>NZ_QOLA01000002.1 GCF_003324565.1 Streptomyces sp. SDr-06
CGTACCACGGCTGGATGGCGGTTCCAGACGGTCACGCTTGACGTCATCTGGCGGCAGGGCGACTTCGGCCCACCTGCGCAGTAGAGCGATCGCCCCACCGCTGATTACATCGGACTCATTCGTCTAGGTCGCGCGAGGGAGGGCAGGGCACGGAGGGGACGGGACGAAGCGGATTCGCCCGGGGCAAGCGGAATGACCAATTCGGGCCTCTGGTGACAGGTGCCGCAACAGCACACACGGGCCGCGTTTGCCTCGAACGGCACAACAGTGATCGAATGCGTCTTCGTCAAGGGGCCGCAGACCTGCTGTGGCGAGGACGGACGAGGATGTCTGCCCCCTGCGCGGCCCGGCAGATACTTCTTCGCACGGGGGTGCGTGCACAGTGTTCAGCCGCTGGTTCGGCAAGAGCTCGACCGGTTCTCCGCTCCGTACCGGGCCCCTGGCCGGGCTCACCGTCCCGTCGACCGCGGGCGCGCTCAGCTGTCGTGTGCTGGATCCGGTCAGCGAGCCCGTTCAGCGGGCCGAGTTCGTCGTCAGCGACGCGTCCGGCCGCAGGGTCGTGGGCGGGGAGACCGACCCGTTCGGGACCGTGGTCACGACGGTTCCGGCGGGTGAGTACCGGCTGGCCGTCACCGCCGAGGGCTATACGCCCTTCCACGGCAACGCCACAGTCACCGCGGGCGGGCTCGCCGCGCTCGGTGACGTCACGCTCCAGGTGTCCACCCCGCCCGCGCTGCCGGACGCGGGCGAGTGGGAGCTCGACCCGACGCACTCGCAGATCGGCTTCACCGCGAGCCACATCGGACTGGCCCGGATCCACGGCCGGTTCAACACGTTCGCCGGGGCCATCCGGATCGGGGAGCGCATGGAGGGGTCCGCGATGCACGTCATCATCGACACCGCCTCCATCGACACCGGCGTCACCATGCGCGACGACCATCTGCGGTCGGGCGACTTCCTGGACGTCGGGAGCTATCCGACGATGGAGTTCTACAGCGACCGCTTCGTGCACCGGGGCGGTGGCCGGTGGGCGATCATCGGCGGGCTCACGCTGCACGGCGTGAGCCGTACGGTGACGCTCGACACGCAGTACCTGGGCCTGGGAACGGGGCTGGGCGGTGAGACCCGGGGCGCCTGCCGGGCCAGCACCGAACTGCACCGCGAGGACTTCACACTGACCTGGCAGACCATGCTGGCCCGCGGGATCGCGGCGATCGGGTCCTCGATCTCGATCGACCTCGACATTCAGATCGTGCCGAAGGCGGGCTGACCCTCGGGGTTCGGGTCGGCGTCGGGTACGTCGTCTGTGGCGTCTGTGTCAGCCGCCTCGTCTCGTAGTCCGCGTCGTCCAGGTCGGCCATGTGGTCCGGGTCGTCCGGCTCGGGCGGAGGGCCGGCTGAGCTCGGCTTCCGGGCCGTGCGGAAGTCGGCCGACACCCAGGTCGCACCGGTGGGCGGGTCAGGGGGATTCGAGCCAGCCCTCGTGCTCGGCGGCCAGGGCGTCCAGGGCCGTGGGGTCCAGGCGGGCGGCGGGGTCCTCCACGACGACCAGCCACTGGGCGTCTTCGGCGTCGTCCTCGCCGGCCAGGGCGTCGCGGACGAGCTGGGGCTCCTCGGGGAGGCCGAAGAGATCGGTCAGTTCGGTGGCCACGTCCTCGGCGGCGTCGCGGTCCGGGAGCACCAGTACGTGTCGGGTCACATCGTTCACCTGGCCATTCTCCGGTACGGGGGCGGCGGAGGCGGGAGCGGGCCGGGACTGTCAGTGGCCCGTGGGATGCTGGACGGCGATGGCCACCAGGAAGAACTCCACCGACGATCCGCTCGCCCCCGTCACGCTCGCCGTGGGCCAGGAGGACCTGCTGCTCGACCGCGCCGTGCAGCAGGTGGTGGCGGCCGCCCGGGCCGCCGACTCCGACACCGATGTGCGTGACCTGACCTCCGACCAGCTGCAGCCCGGCACGCTCGCGGAGCTGACCAGCCCGTCGCTCTTCGCCGAGCGGAAGGTCGTGATCGTACGCAACGCCCAGGACCTGTCCGCGGACACGGTCAAGGACGTGAAGGCGTACCTCGACGCCCCCGCCGAAGAGATCACCCTCGTGCTGCTGCACGCGGGTGGCGCCAAGGGCAAGGGACTCCTCGACGCGGCCCGCAAGGTGGGGGCGCGGGAGGTCGCGTGCCCCAAGACCACGAAGCCCGCCGAGCGGCTCACGTTCGTACGGCAGGAGTTCCGGGCGCTGGGGCGTTCGGCCACCCCCGAGGCCTGCCAGGCACTCGTCGACTCCATCGGCAGCGACCTGCGCGAGCTGGCCTCCGCGGTGTCCCAGCTCTGCGCGGACGTGGAGGGGACGATCGACGAGGCGGTCGTCGGGCGGTACTACACGGGGCGGGCCGAGGCCTCCAGCTTCACCGTCGCCGACCGGGCGGTGGAGGGGCGGGCCGCGGAAGCGCTCGAAGCGCTGCGGTGGTCGCTGTCCACCGGGGTCGCCCCCGTCATGATCACCAGCGCGCTCGCGCAGGGGGTGCGGGCGATCGGGAAGCTCTCCTCCGCGCGGGGGGGCCGTCCGGCCGACCTCGCGCGGGAGTTGGGCATGCCGCCCTGGAAGATCGACCGGGTGCGGCAGCAGATGCGGGGGTGGACGCCGGAGGGGGTTTCTCTGGCCCTGCGGGCCGTGGCTGAGGCGGATGCGGGGGTGAAGGGGGGTGGGGATGATCCCGAGTACGCCCTCGAGAAGGCGGTGGTCACCATTGCCCGGGCGGCCCGTGCGGGGCGGTAACCGCCTGGGCCGCGCCCCGGCCCGCCTCGGGGTTCCGGGTACTCCGGGGCTTTGCCCCGAGCCCCTTCGTCTGTTGGCTGCGGGTCGTCGGTGGTTGGTCGCGCAGTTCCCCGCGCCCCTTTTGGGCCTGGGCTTCGCCCGGCCCCCATCGTCGGTCCTCGGCCTCCTCACGCTGCTCGTTGCCAGCTCACTGGGGGGTGGTAGGGCTGGCGGCGCCAGGCGGCCAGGGGGGTTATCGGGGTCACTTCTTCGGGGGGTTCGGTGGTCATCGAGAGGAGGACCACCGTCACGGCGGCCAGTTCGGCCTCCGTGGGGCTGCCCTTCAGTACGCGGAACAGGGGCTCGTTCGACACGGTCGCTCCTTACTGCGGGGGGTTGCCATGCTTGCGGGACGGCAGGTCTGCGTGCTTCGTGCGGAGCATCGCGAGGGCCGCGGCGAGGACGGCCCGGGTCTCGGCCGGGTCGATCACGTCGTCCACCAGGCCCCGCTCGGCGGCGTAGTACGGGTGCATCAGCTCCGACTTGTACGCCGCGATCTTCGCGGCGCGGACCGCCTCCGGATCGTCCGAACCCGCTATCTCCCGGCGGAAGATGACGTTCGCCGCGCCCTCCGCGCCCATCACCGCGATCTCGTTGGTGGGCCAGGCGTAGGTGAGGTCGGCGCCGATGGACTGGGAGTCCATGACGATGTAGGCACCGCCGTAGGCCTTGCGCAGGATCAGCGAGATCCGAGGAACCGTCGCGTTGCAGTACGCGTACAGGAGCTTCGCGCCGTGCCGGATGATGCCGCCGTGCTCCTGGGAGACGCCCGGCAGGAAGCCCGGCACGTCGACCATGGTCAGCAGCGGGATGTTGAAGGCGTCGCAGAGCTGGACGAAACGGGCCGCCTTCTCCGAGGCCTCGATGTCCAGGACCCCGGCCAGGAACTGCGGCTGGTTGGCCAGGATGCCCACCACGCGGCCGTCGATCCGGGCCAGCGCGCAGATGATGTTGCGGGCCCAGTGCTCGTGGACCTCCAGCAGGTCGCCGTGGTCGACGATCTCCTCAAGGACCTTGCGCATGTCGTAGGGGCGGTTGCCGTCCGAGGGCACCAGGTCGAGGAGGACGTCGTTGCGGCGGTCCGCCGGGTCCTCGCCGGACGGCAGGGCCGGGGGCATCTCGCGGTTGTTGGAGGGGAGCAGGGAGATCAGGTAGCGGACCTCCGCGAGGCAGGTCTCCTCGTCGTCGTGGACGAAGTGGGCCACGCCCGAGACCCCGGCGTGCACGTCCGCGCCGCCGAGGCCGTTCTGCGTGATCTCCTCGCCGGTCACCGCCTGCACCACGTCGGGGCCGGTGATGAACATCTGGGAGGTCTCGCGGACCATGAAGACGAAGTCCGTCAGCGCCGGGCTGTAGGCGGCGCCGCCCGCACACGGGCCCAGCATCACCGAGATCTGCGGGATCACCCCGGACGCCCTGGTGTTGCGCTGGAAGATGCCCCCGTATCCGGCGAGCGCCGAGACGCCCTCCTGGATGCGGGCGCCCGCGCCGTCGTTCAGCGAGACCAGCGGGGCACCCGCCGCGATGGCCATGTCCATGATCTTGTGGATCTTAGTGGCGTGCGCCTCACCCAGCGCACCCCCGAAGATCCGGAAGTCGTGCGCGTACACGAAGACCGTGCGGCCCTCCACCGTGCCCCACCCGGTGACCACGCCGTCGGTGTACGGCTTCTTCGCCTCCAGACCGAAACCCACCGCCCGGTGCCGGCGCAGCTGCTCGACCTCCTGGAAGGTGCCCGGGTCCAGGAGCAGGTCGATGCGCTCGCGCGCGGTCAGCTTGCCCTTGGCGCGCTGCGCCTCGGTCGCCTTCTCGCTGGGGCCGAGCCTGGCCTGCTCGCGCAGGACGTGCAGTTCGGCGACGCGCACCGCCGCGGTCTGCGGCGGCGGCTGCTCAGTCACGGTCACGGTCGGTCCCTTCCTGTCGCACGGTCGAAGTCGAGGTCGAAGCGGCACGCGGGCCGCGGGGCGGTGTGGGCGTGGCCCGCGCGCGGACCGCGTCGAGCAGGCTCGCCTGCTCCAGGCACTGCGCCGCGTCCGGCGAGCGCGGTGCCCCGGAACGCACCGCGCGCACGAACGCCTGGACGGTGGCGGCGACCTGGTCGTGCGGTGCCAGCATCAGCTCGCGCGGCCCGTGCGCGTCGGTGATCCACACCGCGGGCTTGTGGTCGGCGGCCGGGGTGAACGCGGGCTCGACGCGGATGCGACCCTCGCTGCCCCACAGTTCGTACGCCGAGCGGTAGGCGTGCTCCATGCCGAAGGCCAGCTGGCCGAGGACACCGGAGGGGGAGCGGACGAGCACCGCGCCCGACGTCTCCACGGCCGCGCCGGCCGGGCTCTCCAGGGCGGCGCCGACGATCTCCAGGCCCGCGCCGAGGAAGTACAGCGCGGCCCGCACCGGGTAGTAGCCGACGTCGAGGAGGGCGCCGCCGCCGAGCTCCGGGCGGTGCCTGATGTTCCCGGCGGGCAGCGCCGGGATCGCGAACGCGGCGCTGAACGCCCGGAGTTGGCCGATCGCGCCGCTCGTCACGAGCTCGCGCACGACCGAGTGCTGGGGGTGGTGGATGAACATGACGTTCTCCATCAGCACCAGGCCCGAGGCGTGCGCCAGGTCGAGCAGCGCCTCGGTGGTCGGCCGGTCGGCGGTGAGCGGCTTCTCGGCCAGCACGTGCTTGCCCGCGCGCAGCGCCCGGCCCGCCCACTCGGCGTGCAGGGAGATGGGCAGGGGCACGTAGACCGCGTCCACGTCGTCGCGCGTGAGGACCGCGTCGTACGACTCGACTGCCGCGCAGCCGAACTGGGCCGCGACCTCCCGAGCGCGGCCGCCGTCCCGGCTCGCCACCGCGGTCAGCTCGATGTCCGGGTCCGCCGCCATGGCGGGCAGCACCCGGCGGCGGGCGATGTCGGCGGTGCCGAGGACGGCGATGCGCAGGGGTCGATCAGTCATCCGTCAGGTGTCCCATGGCGTTGAGGCAGGCGAGGAGCGTCCTGGCCTGCACATTGACATAGTGTCCGTGCTTGATCAGCGCCGTCAGCTGGCTGATCGTCACCCACTGGTATCCGGCCGGTGGCTCGATGGGCGCGTCCTGCTCGTCGGCCTCGACGACCAGGTAGCGGTTCTCCGCGTACAGGAACCGGCCGCCCTCCTCGGAGTGGATGGCGTCGTAGCGGATGCGCTCTGCGGGCGCCGACAGGACCAGGTCGAGGAACGGCGGGCGTACCTCCAGGCCCTCGAAGTTGTCCGGGGAGCACTGCACGGTGGGGGCGAGTTCCACGGTGTCGAGGAAGCCGCCCTCGACCTTGGCGTTGGCCAGGACGTGGAGCACGCCGTCGAAGGAACGGGCCAGGAAGGCCGCGACGCCCCGGCTGCACGGCTCGATCAGGGGCTGGGTCCAGCTCGTCACCTCGCGGTTGCCGGCCTGCACCTCGACCGCGACCACGTTGAACCAGCGGCCGTCGTCCTTGCCGATGCGCGTCTCGTCACGGGTCCAGCCCGGCACGTCCTTCAGCGGTATCCGGTCGGCCTGCACGTCGTAGCGCGAGCGCTCGGTGGTGAACCAGGACAGCAGGTCGACGTCGGTGAGCAGCGCGCCCGCCTCGGGGTCGCGCGAACGGCTCAGGGACCGGCTGAAACCGTCCCCCCGCACGGCGGCCGTGCGATGGGCGGGCAGACAGGCCAGGACGGTGCGCGAGTCCATGTTCACCAGGTTGTCCTGGTGCAGGAGTTCGGAGATCTGACCCAGCGTCAGCCAGCAGAAGTCCTCGTCGAGCGGGACGTCGCCGTCCACCTCGACGATCATGTTGCGGTTGCTCTTGTGGTAGAACCACGAGCCGTGCTCGGACTGGAGCACATCGGCGAGGATCCGGCCGCGCCCACTGCCCGTGAAGTACTCGATGTACTTCACGTCCGTGCCCTGGTGGACCTTGGTGTAGTTGCTCCGGGTCGCCTGCACGGTCGGGGAGAGCTGGAGCAGATTGCGGTTGCCCGGCTCCATCTTGGCCTGCATCAGGAAGTGCAGGACGCCGTCGAACTCCTTCACCAGGATGCCGAGGATGCCGACCTCGGGCTGCTTGATGATCGGCTGGTACCACTCCCTGTGGGGGCCGTCGTCCGACGTGACGTGCAGCCCCTCCACGCTGAAGAAGCGGCCGCTGGAGTGCACCAGGTTCCCGGTGTCCGGCTCGAAGGACCAGCCGCGCAGCTCGGAGAACGGGATGCGCTCGATGTGGAAGCGGCCCGCCTTCGCGCGCTCGGTGAACCAGTGATGGAACTCCCCGGTGGTCAGGAGCCCGGCGGTGACGGCCGCGGACGCCGCGATCCGGTCGGCGACCGACGCCGGCTCACGGGGCTGGACCACCGGCTGAAGCTCAGTCAGCTCCGCTAGTGTCGACGACATGTACGCTCTCTCCTCGTCAAGGATGCTGGGGTGGAGGGGTGTCGCAGCCGTCACCAGCCGGCGACGAAGTCCCGGATCGAGGCCGTCATGAAGTCCGTGTGCTCGTCGGTGAGACCGGGGTAGACGCCGATCCAGAAGGTCTGCTCGGTGATGATGTCGGAGTTGGTGAGGTCGCCCACGATCCGGTGCGGGGCGTCGACGTAGGCGGGCTGGCGGGTCAGGTTGCCGGCGAACAGGTTGCGGGTGCCGATCTTCCGCTCCTCCAGGAAGTTCACCAACTCCTTGCGGCGGAACGGCGCGTCGGGGTCGACGGTGATGACGAAGCCGAACCAGCTGGGCTCGGAGCCGAGCGTGGCCTCCGGCAGGATCAGGTGCGGCACGCCCTCCAGGCCCTCCCGCAGGCGCTGCCAGTTGTGGCGGCGGGCGGCGGTGAAGTCGTCGACCTTGTCGAGCTGGGTCAGACCCAGCGCGGCCTGGAGGTCGGTGGCCTTCAGGTTGTAGCCGATGTGCGAGTAGATGTACTTGTGGTCGTAGCCGGCCGGCAGGGTGCCCAGCTGGTACTGGAAGCGCTTGAAGCAGCGGTCGCTCTCGCCCGGCTCGCACCAGCAGTCGCGGCCCCAGTCGCGCAGCGACTCCACGATGCGGGCGAGCGCCAGGTTCGAGGTCAGCACGCAGCCGCCCTCGCCCATCGTCAGGTGGTGCGCCGGGTAGAAGCTGACAGTCGTCAAGTCACCAAAGGTGCCGGTGAGTTGGCCGTTGTAGAGGGAGCCGACCGCGTCGCAGTTGTCCTCGATGAGGAAGAGGTCGTTCTCCTCGGCGATCTGCGCGACCTCGGCGACCTCGAAGGGGTTGCCGAGCGCGTGCGCGACCATGATGGCCCGGGTCTTGGGGCCGACGGCGGCCTTGATGCGCTCGGCGGTCGTGTTGTACGTCTTCAGCTCGACGTCCACGAAGACCGGGATGAGGCCGTTCTGCAGGATCGGGTTGACGGTGGTGGGGAAGCCCGCGGCCACCGTGATGACCTCGTCGCCCGGCTTGAGGGCGCGGTCCTCCAGGTGCGGCGAGGTGAGCGCCGACATGGCGAGCAGGTTGGCCGAGGAACCGGAGTTCACCAGGTGGGCCTTGCGCCGCTTCATGTAGCGGGCGAACCGGGACTCGAACTTGCGGGAGCTGGTGCCGGCGGCTATCCGCATGTCCAGCGCCGCCTCCACCAGAGCCACCCGGTCCGCGGGCTCCAGGACCGCGCCGGACGGCCAGATCTCGCTGACTCCCGGCACGAACTCGCGGGACGGCTCCTTCTCCAGGTGGTACTCCCGCACCTGCTCGAGAATCCGTGCCTTGGTGTCACTCATTTTGGCTGCCTCCATGGTCGTCAGTTCGGCACGAAGCCCTCAGCGGTGATCCGACACGGCCATCGTTGTGCGGGCGACTTGAAGGGCACTGGACAACGACTCGCGATGGACCGCGTCGCGGGCGTGGGCCAGCAGATCGCGCAGCGAATCGTCCAGGCTCCGCCGCGGCGACCAGCCGAGGAGCTCGCCCGCGCGCCCGATGTCCATGCGCTGCCACTCGGCCTCGGGCGGCCGTCCGCCCGCGCTCGGCGCCTCGACGATCTCGGCGGCGGCGCCCGCGAGCTCGGTCAGCCGGGCCACCAGGCTGCGTACCGAAGTGGCCTGCCCGCCGCCGATGTTGAGGACCTGACCGGACGCCTGCGAGTTGGCCGCGGCGAGCGCCGCGTCGGCCACGTCCCGTACGTCCACGAAGTCGCGGTGGGCGAGCAGCGGAGCGAGCCGCAGCGGTTCGGGCGACCCGGTGGCGAGGTGGTGCGCCACCATGCCGAGCAGGCTCGCCCGGTGCGTGCCGGGCCCCGACACGTTCGACACGCGCAGCACCAGGCCCTCCGCCGCGCCCGCCTCCGTCGCGTCGAGGAGCGCGCGGGCGCCCGCCAGTTTCGAGCGGCCGTACGGGGTGACCGGCGCGGTCGGGGTGTCCTCGGTGATCCCCGTGCGCGGCACGGGTCCGTACTCGTGCACCGAGCCGAGCTGGATCAGCCGGGGCCGCCCCGCCGACCGGGCGGTCGCGGCCACCAGTTGCTTCACCAGGTCGGCGTTGGCGCGGGTCATGTCGTCCTCGGTGGTCTGCCACACCGCGCCCGCCGCGTTCACCACCACCCCCGCGCCGCGCTCCGCGAGCAGCGCCGCGATCCGCCCCGGCTCCGCGTCGACCACGTCGAGGGGGACGATGTCGTACGGAGCCGGTGGGCCCTGGACGCTGCGGGCGACACCGGTCACCGTCCAGCCCGCGGCCCCGAACACCTCGCAGATGTGTCGGCCCACGAACCCCGTGGCGCCCAGCACCACCACCGACCCGGCCCCGCCGCCGCCCCTGCCGCCTGCTCTTCGGTCGTTCACGGACACCGTTGCTACCTCCTGTATGCGCGGTTTGAGCGGCACTGTGGCGGGTCGCGCTCGGGGACCGCTGGACAGGTGGTCATGTGGCGCTACCGGAACTTGAGTCGCGGCGCCTACCGTCCGGGACCATGAGGATCGAAGAGACCGCCGTACCGGACGCGTACCGCATCATGCCGAAGCTGCTGACGGACCCCCGCGGCAGTTTCCACGAGTCATACCGCTACGACCTGCTCGCCGCCGAGACCGGGCACGCGTTCGTGCCGCGCCAGGTCAACTACTCGGCCTCCTCGCGCAACACGGTGCGCGGACTGCACGGCGTGGCCATCCCGCCGGGCCAGGCCAAGCTGGTCAGCTGCGTGCGCGGGGCGCTGCTCGACGTGGTCGTCGACGTACGCGTGGGATCGCCCACGTTCGGCGAGCACGTGACCACGGTGCTGGACGCGCGGGAGGGGCGGGCGATGTTCGTGGCGGAGGGGCTCGCGCACGGGTTCGTGGCGCTGACCGACGACACGTGCATCAGCTACCTCTGCTCCACCGAGTTCGTGCCGGGTACGCAGATCGATCTGCGGGCGTTCGACCCCGAGTTGGGGCTGCCGTGGTCGCGGTGGCTCACGGGGGAGCCGGTGCTTTCCGAGAAGGACGCGGGGGCACCTACGGTGGGTGAGGCCTTGGAGCTCGGGTTGCTTCCTTCGTATGCGCAGTGCCTTTCCCTTTACGGGAGGGGTTCGCAGGAGGGGCGGGCCGCGGCCTAGGTGCCGGGGGCTCTGCCCCCGGGCCCCCGCTCCTCAAACGCCGGAGGGGCTGTTGTCGAACGCCGGATTCGCTGTCATTCGGCCGCGGACCGTGCGGGGCTGGTCGCGCAGTTCCCCGCGCCCCTGAACCCCTCTTGTTCCTGCGGATCGTGCTCGCTTTTCGCGCAGTTCCCCGCGCCCCTTGAAAGGCTGTCATTCGGCTGCGGACCGTGGGCGGCTGGTCGCGCAGTTCCCCGCGCCCCTGTAGGGGGGCCAGCATCGGCATCTTCAGCCTGTCCGGCGATTGTGGGGTCAGGGCAAGGGTTGGGCCCGCCTCCGGGGATGGTTCCGGGGGCGGGCCCAAGTCGTGTTCTCAGTGAGTGGGTTGGCGGGATTCGGCGGGGTGGATTCCCAGGGAGGCCAGTGCGGTCGACGGGGACTCCTTTGCGGTGCCTCGTGCGGCCAGGTAGCCGTCGGGGCGGATCAGGAGCCAGGTGCCCTCCGGGGCACCCAGGGCGGTGGACAGGTGGCCGGCCGGGTCGGACAGGGGGTCCGGGCCCGGGGTGTTCACCGTGCGGATGCGTACGGAGGGGCCGTAGTGGTCCTCGGGAGCCTCGCCGAAGGTGAGCAACAGCCACTGCGGGCGCTGGAGTTCGGCGATGAACTCCTGCCAGCCGGGGCTGGTGGCGAGGACCGGCGCCGTCACACGGGCCACTCGCTCACCCGGGCGTACGCCGTGCGAAGGCGGCGACGGGTGGGCCAGCGGGCCCGCCGTGTAGCCGAGGCCCAGCGCCGACATGCCGCCCATGATCTTGCGCTGGATGCGGCCCTTGAGCGGCGGCAGCGAGCGCAGCACCGTGAACGCGGCGCGCAGGGCGGCCGCCGCCCGGCGGCTCTTGAGCTGGACCAGCATCGTCGCCATCTTGGTGGTGCGCAGCAGCTCCGCGCCCACCGGGACCCGCTCGTCGCTGTAGCTGTCCAGGAGCGAATCCGGGGCCTCGCCGCGCAGGACCGTGGCGAGCTTCCAGGACAGGTTCACCGCGTCCTGGACTCCGGTGTTCATGCCCTGCCCGGAGGCCGGGCTGTGGACATGGGCCGCGTCGCCCGCGAGCAGTACCCGGCCGTTGCGCATCTTGCCGATCATGCGCTGCTGGATGGTGAACACCGAGACCCAGGACGGCGATTCGACCACCGCGGGGCTGCCCGTGCCGGTGCTGATCTTCGCCGAGAAGCGCCGGGCCACCATCGCGTCGTCGCCGCCGTAGGACGTCTCGGCGGTGTCGAGCAGGCGCCACTTGCCGGGCTCGGGGAACGGCACCATCATCACGGTGCCGGTGGGCGTGCGCATCCAGTGGATGCTGTCCTTGGGCAGGTCGCAGTGGACGGTGGCGTCCGCGATCAGCCAGGTCTCGCTGGACTCGCCCTCGAGCTTGAGGCCCAGCTGCTTGCGGATGGTGCTGTGGCCGCCGTCCGTGCCGACCAGCCAGTCGGACGTGACGGTTTCCGTGCGCCCGTCGGCGTGGACCAGGTGGGCGCGTACGCCGTCGGAGCCCAGGTCCTCGAACTTGGTGAGGCGCACGCCCCATTCGACCTCGACGCCCCGGCGGGCCGTCGCGTCGCGCAGCACTTCCTCGGTGATGACCTGGTCGACCATCAGCGTGAACGGGAAGCGGGTGGGCAGCCGGCTGTAATCGGTGTCGAAGCGGATCAGGCGGCGGCCGTTCTGGTGCAGCGTGAAGTGCTCCACCCGCTGGCCGCGCGGCAGCAGGTCGTCCAGGATGCCCATCTGGTCGTACGTCTCCAGGGTGCGGGCGTGGGTGGCGAGCGCCCGGCTGGTGGTGGCCGGGCCGGCCGCCGCGTCCACGAGCCGGACCCGCACACCGTGCCGGGCCAGCTCGTGGGCGGCGCTCAGCCCGACCGGCCCGGCGCCCACGACCAGCACCTGCGGTGCGGGCGCCGATTCGTTGAGCAGCGTCACTTCTGGTCCTCCTGCGGCGCGTGCTTGACCGCCTTCCACCAGCCCGGGTTGTCGCGGTACCAGGCGGCGGTCTCGGCGAGGCCGTCCTCGAAGGAGATGCGCGGCGCGTAGCCGAGCTCCTCGGCGATCTTCGCCTCGCTCAGCGAGTAGCGCAGGTCGTGGCCCTTGCGGTCGGCGACCCGGACCACCTTCGACCAGTCGTTGCCGGTCAGCTCGAGCAGGCGCTCGGTGATCTGGCGGTTGGTCTGCTCGTTGCCGCCGCCCACGTTGTAGATCTCGCCCGCCCGGCCCTGGGTGAGGACGAGCTGGATGGCGCGGCAGTGGTCGTCCACGTGCAGCCACTCGCGGATGTTGGCGCCCTCGCCGTACAGCGGGACGGTCTCGCCCTCCAGGAGGTTGGTGACGAAGCGCGGGATCAGCTTCTCGGGGTGCTGGTAGGGCCCGTAGTTGTTGGAGCAGCGCGTGATGGACACGTTCAGGTTGTGGGTGCGCCAGTAGGCGCGGGTGATGAGGTCCGAGCCCGCCTTGGAGGCGGCGTAGGGGGAGTTGGGAAGGAGCGGCCACTCCTCGGTCCAGGAGCCCTCGTCGATGGAGCCGTACACCTCGTCGGTGGAGACGTGCACCACGCGCCGGACGCCGGCGCGCAGCGCGGCCTCCATGACGTTCTGGGTGCCGCCGACGTTGGTGGCGATGAATTCGGCCGCCGACTCCAGGGAGCGGTCCACGTGGGACTCGGCCGCGAAGTGGACCACCGCGTCGTGGCCCGGGAACAGCTCGAGGAGCAGGTCCAGGTCGCAGATGTCGCCCTGGACGAAGGTCAGGCGGGGGTGCTCGGCGGGGAGGTTCTCGCGGTTGCCCGCGTAGGTGAGCTTGTCGAGGACGGTGACCTCGGCGTTCTCGTACCCCTCGTAGCCGCCCTCCAGGAGGGTGCGGACGTAGTGTGAGCCGATGAAGCCCGCGCCGCCGGTGACCAGGATCTTGTTCATCGCGCTCTTCTCCGTGGTGTTCGTCATGCCGCGACCTCCACGCGGGTGTGGTCGCCGACCACCAGGCGGTGGTGGCGGCTTGCCAGATCGATGCCCGTGACCGCGGCGGACCTGCCGAGCAGGGAGCCGTGCAGGCCCCGTACCGAGGAGATCGTCGCGCCGTCCAGGGCGATCGAGTAGTCGAGATGGGTGCCGGACAGGACGCAGTCCCGGCCGATGGACGTGTGCGGTCCGACGTGGCTGTCCTCCAGGACGGTGCCCGCGCCGATCACGACGGGGCCCTCCACGAAGGACCGGGTGATCTTCGCGCCGGGCTCGACGACGACCGCGCCGATCAGCACGCTCTGGTCGTCGACCTCGCCCTCCACCCGGCGCTCGATGGCGTCGAGGAGCATCTGGTTGCACTCCAGGACGTCCTCGACGCGGCCGGTGTCCTTCCAGTACCCGCGGTACTCCTGGGCCCGGACGGTCGAGCCGTTGGTCACCAGCCACTGGATGGCGTCGGTGATCTCCAGCTCGCCGCGCGCGCTCGGCACGATCGAGTCGACGGCCTGGTGGATGGCCGGGGTGAAGAAGTAGACGCCGATGAGCGCCAGGTTGGAGCGCGGCACCGGGGGCTTCTCGACGAGGCGCTCGACGACGCCGGTCGCGTCGACCTCGGCCACGCCGAAGGCGCGCGGGTCCTCGACCTGGGCGACCAGCACCTGGGCGGCCGGGCGCAGCGCGTGGAACTCGGCGGCGGCCTCCGTGATGCCCTCGGGGAGCATGTTGTCGCCGAGGTACATCACGAAGTCGTCGTCGCCGAGGAACGGCTGGGCGAGCTGCACGCACTGGGCGAGACCCTGCGGGCTCTCCTGCGGGATGTAGGTGATCTCGACGCCGAGCCGGGAGCCGTCGCCGAGTGCCTCGGCTATCTCCTCGACGTGGTTGCCGACGATGATCCCGATCTCGGTGACACCGAGGTCACGGATGTTGTCGAGCACCCGCTCAAGGACGGGCTTGTTGGCGATCGGGATGAGCTGCTTGGGCATGGAGTAGCTGAACGGGCGCAGTCGGCTTCCCGTACCGCCGCTCAGAACCAGAGCCTTCATGGGGTCCTCTTCTGTGGTGGTTCCGTCGTGGTCGACACATCAACAGGCACATGAATGGGGGACGTTGGACAGCGGATGAGGTCAGGCGGCGGGTACCAGCCGGACGGTGGGGGTGGTGGCGTCGGCGAGGCTCTCCACCAGGTCGGCGAACTTGTCGGTGGCCTCGTGGAGCAGCGCGTCCGTGTCGGGCTCCAGGCCGGCGAAGCCGCCCGGTCCCTTGCGGATGCCGCCCGCGTGCACGAAGAAGCTCTCGGAGACCGCGCGCGGCTTCATGGACATCAGCACCGGGCGCAGCCCGTAGTCGAGGGCGAGCACATGGGCGAGCGAGCCGCCCGTGGCCAGCGGCAGCACCACCTTGCCTTCGAGGGCGAACTGCGGCAGTACGTCGAGGAAGGACTTGAGCAGGCCCGAGTAGCCCGCCTTGTAGACCGGGGTGGCCAGCACCACGGCATCGGCGCGCGCGAACCGGTCCGCCGCGTCGGCGAGTTGGGGGTGGCTCAGATCGGCCCGCAGCAGCTCGGCCGCGGGCAGGGTGCGCACGGCGAGCGTCTCCACCCGGTGCCCGCGGCCGGCGAGCCGGTCCACCGCGAGGGTGAGTACCTGATGGGTGCTGGAGACCGGCGAAGGACTGCCGGAGACGGCGAGGATCGTCGGCATGGACAACCTCCTGATAACGGATCCTGGTCAAGGGTGGGGAGAGGCGCTTGAGGGGGGCCGGGGCGGATGCGCCCGGCCTCAGGCGGCCAGTACCGGTTCGGCGGGGGCGGCGGCCTCGCGGCGCACGGCGGCGACGCGCTCCAGGGAGGCGAGCACCAGGGCCGGGTCGGCGACGAAGTCCACCAGGCAGGCGATCTCGTCGACCCCGGCCGCGCGCACCCGGCGGGCGGTCGCGGTGCACTCCTCGACCGAACCGATCAGCGAGTTCCCGGACAGGTAGCGGTTGAGGCCGAGCTCGGCGAGCTTGCGCTGGGCCTTCACCGCGGACAGGACGTCGCGGCCCTGCTTGTTGCCGCTCATCCGGCCGCCGGCCTCGACCGCGAGGGCCTCCAGGTCGATCGCGGAGAGCAGGTAGTCGCGCAGGGCGCCGCCGCCCACCGCGCGGGCCTCGGCCGCGTCGTCGGCGACGTAGGTGTGCATCATGACCGTGACCTTGCCGGGGCCGTCCCAGCCCGCCTCGGCGCGGGCCGCCCGGTACAGGGCGATCTTGCCGGAGAGGGACTCGACGTCCTGGTTCTCCAGGTGGGTCAGGATGTTGCAGCCGAGCCGGCCCGCCTCGCGGAAGGTGCCCTCGCTGCGGGACGCGGTCACCCACACCGACAGGTCGTCCTGCACGGGGCGCGGGAAGACGGGCAGCGTGGTCTCGGCGCCCAGCGGGTTGGGGCCGGTCCAGTGGCCGGTGCGCCAGGCGGTCCTGATGTCCACGACATCCTTGATCATCTGCTCGCGCCGGGTCTCGTACTTCTCCGGCGCGATCACGAAGTCGTTGACGTTCCAGCCGGAGCCCACCGAGATGGCGACCCGGCCGCCCGAGATGCCGTCCACCATCGCGAAGTCCTCGACGATGCGGGCGGCCGGGTGCAGCGGCGTCACGACGCTGCCGGCCCGGATCTGGATGCGGCTGGTCACCGCGGCGATCGCCGCCGAGGTCACCGCGGGGTTCGGGAAGGCGCCGCCGAAGCGGTGGAAGTGCCGCTCGGGCGTCGACACGAAACCGAAGCCGAGCTCGTCGGCGCGGCGGGCCGCGTCCAGCATCAAACGGTAGGTCTCCTCGGCCCGGTCGCCGACCGCGGCGAAGAAGAAGACACCGAAGTCCAGCGGCCGCTCACCTGCCGAGCCGTCCGCGCCCTGGCCGGCGGTCTGTCGGGAATCCGCGTTCATGTAGCGCTGCCTCCTTCCCCGTCGGACGTCGTCGCGGCGGGGTCGTCACCATGGGGGCTTGCTGCCCGGCGACACCATGGGGCGGCCTCCTCGCAGCGGACTTGAGTCCCGGGCAGGCCCCGGCCGCTCCAGCAGCGCTCAAGTGCCGCCCCAGCGGAGCGGGTTGTGCTGGGTCGAGCGAAACCCGAGGAAGGCTCGAAGTCCCGACCGCGGCACCCCCGACCCCTCGAGGGCGCGGGGGACTGCGCGGCCGGCCCGCAGCCGAAACCGCACGACCGGTAGGACGCAAATGGGGGTTCCGCCCCGCAGGATGCCTCATCCACCACTACTCGACCCGGGGTCAAGACAACCCCCCCACGCTCAGGTGACCACCACCCGTTCCGATGACCACGAGGTTGCTGGATGACGACTCAGACGCTGGTTGCCGCGGACACCGGCACCGAAACCGTCCACGGGCTGCTCGCGGCGGCCGTGGCCGCCCGGCCCGACGCCCCCGCGGTGCGCGACGCCTCGGGCGCGTGGACCTATGCGGAACTGGACGCCTGGTCACGGGCGTACGCCGACTGGCTCACCGCCCAGGGTGTGGGGCACGCGGACCGGGTTCTGGTACGCGTCGGCAACACCCGCGAGTTCACCGCCCTGATGTTCGGCGCGCTGCGCCGCGGCATCGCCTTCGTCCCGGTCAACCCGGCGATGAAGCGCTTCCACCTGAACACCGTCGTACCGGACTGCGAGCCGGTCCTGGTGATCGCGCAGGACGCCGAAGACGCGGCGGTCCTGCGGGAGTTGACCGACCGGCCGGTCTTCGAGCTGGACGAGGTGCGGCGCGGCGCCGAGGCGCTGTACGACGCCGCGCCCGCCGCCGCCGACGAGGCGCCCGTGGCCCCCGGCGACCTCGGCCTGCTGATCTACACCTCGGGCTCCACCTCGGCGCCCAAGGCCGTGGTCAGCACCCATGCCCCGATCGTCTTCGCCGCCCGCGCCATCCAGGCCCGGCTGAACTACCGCGAGGACGATGTCGTCCTGGTGGCGGTGCCGGTCTCCTTCGACTACGGGCTCTACCAGATCCTGCTGTCCGTCATCGCGGGCGCCCAGGTGGTGCTCACCTCGCCGGACCGGCACGTACGCCTGCTCTCCACGCTCCACGAGCACGGCGTCACCGTCGTGCCGCTGGTGCCCTCGCTCGGCGAGATGCTCCTCACGCTGTCCAAGCGGGACCGCCGCGAGGCGCCCCCGGTACGGCTGTTCACCAACACCGGCGCGGCCCTGACCGGCCCCGTCATCGCCCAGCTGCGCGCGGCCTTCCCCCGCGCCCAGGTCTCCCCGATGTTCGGCACCACCGAGTGCAAGCGCATCACCGTGCTCGAACCGGACGGCGACATCGCGCGCCCCGGCTCGGTCGGCCGGGCCCTGGACGGCACCGAGGTGCTGATCCTGGACGACGACGGGCGGCTCCTGCCCGCCGGCACGGTCGGCGAGATCTGTGTGCGCGGCCCGCACATCATGACCGGCTACTGGCGGGCCCCGGAGCAGACCGCCCTGCGGTTCCGGCCCGACCCGGTGACCGGCGAGGTCACCCTGCACACCGGCGACTACGGCCACCTGGACGCGGAGGGCCACCTCTACTTCGAGGGCCGCCGCGACGACCTGTTCAAGCGCAAGGGGGTCCGCATGGGCACCCTGGAGATCGAGACGGCCGCCCTGGACATCGAGGGCGTCTCGGCCGCCGCTGCCCTGGCCCCGGCCGAGGGCCACGACCTCACGCTGTACGCCGTCACCGAGCTGACGGCCGACGAGGTGCTCGCCCAGCTGACGGAGCGCCTGGAGGCCGCCAAGGTCCCGGCCGTCTGCCACCTGCTCGACGAGCTCCCGCTCACCCCGAACGGCAAGACCGACAAGCAGCGCCTGCGCCGCGCGCAGAAGTGACCGACTCCCCGAGCCAGTAACCCGTTAAGGAGATTGAGCCATGACCACCACTGACGTCTCGTGGGACGCCGGCTTCGAACAGCTGCTGACCTCGGTCCTGCCGCGGGTCACCGGCCCGCTGGACCCCGCGCTCGACCTCAAGGCCGTCGGCCTCGACTCGATGGCCACGATTGAGCTTCTGGTCCGTCTTGAGGACCAGTACGACGTGGAGATCCCCGAGGACAAGCTCACGGGCGCGACCTTCGCGACTCCGGCCGCGCTGTGGGCGGTGCTTGCCGCCACCGCCGGTCACGCCTGACCCTCCCCAGAGTTTCCGCCGCACCATCCAACCCCCCACCCCTCAACGTCCTTTGGAGGACACCATGAGCCACCTCATCATCGGTCTCGCCGTCACCGTCGTCGTCTGCCTCGTCGTCAAGTTCGGCGGTGACGCGCTCAAGAAGCGGCGCGGCTGATCCTTGCGCCCCGAGGGGGCCCGCCCGACCACCCCGGTCGAGCGGGCCCCTTCCGCGTGTCCCGGGGGGATGGTTCTGGGGCTGCGCCCCAGACCCCCTGAGGGGCTCCGCCCCTCGGACCCCGGCGGGGGCTCCGCCCCCTGCACCCCCTGCGGGGGCTCTGCCCCCGCGCCCCCGTTCGCGCCTGAACGGCGCTCGTCCTCAAACGCCGGACGGGCTGAGGTTGCCTCTGCTGGCCAGCACGGTGCCGTTAGGGGCGCGGGGAACTGCGCGAGAAGCGGCCACGGTCCGCACGTGACCGGGGGGTTGGGGGGGCGCGGGGAACTGCGCGGGGAGTGGGCACGGTCCGCACGTGACGGAGGGGTTGGGGGCGCGAGGAACTGCGCGAGAAGCGGCCAAGGTCCGCAGGGGCGAGGGGGATAGGGGGCGCGGGGAACTGCGCGAGGAGCGGGCGCGGTCCCGCACATGACCGGGGAATTGGGCGCGCTCGTGTGGGGCGGTGGGGGCCGGGGATGCGGGAGGGGCCCCCGCCCGGATGGGTGGGGGCCCCGTGCGAGGGGGGTGCGGCTCAGGCGGAGGCCAGCCGCTCCAGGTCCTCCACCACGCGAGCCGGACTCGGCATGGCGTCCATGTCGGCGCGCAGCTCCTGAGCACTCTTGAGGTGGCGCGAGTCGTCCAGCACGTCCCGGATCGCCTCGCGCACCTGGGCGGGGTCGTTCTGCGGAGCCGCCTCGCCCAGGACCCGGGCCGCGCCGGCCGCGGCCAGCAACTCCGCAGAGGCGAACTGGTCGACGATCTGGGGCAGCACCACCTGCGGCAGGCCGAACGCGCACGACGTGAGGGTCGTGTTCGCGCCGCCGTGGTGGATGACGGCATCACAGTCCCGCAGGAAGAGGTTCAGCGGGACCGGCTCCACCACCCTCACGTTGGAGGGGAGTTGGCCGAATCCGGCGTGGAAGGCGGCGTCCGCCGTCACCACCGCCTCGACGTCCGTCAGGCCCTCGAAGGCGGCGATGATCGAGCGGTACAGGCCGGTGCCGTTGAGCACCAGCGTCTGACGGCCCAGGCACACCACGACCCGGCGGACGCCGTCGGCGGCCGGCTGGTGGAGCCAGTCGGGCACGGTGCCGGTCCCGTTGAACGGCACGTAGCCGATCGGCGCGCCCGGCGCGGCGCTCGGGTGGCGCAGCGCGGGCGGGCACGGGTCGAGCAGCAGGGTGGGGTCGGGCAGGCCGTCGAGGCCGAGCCGCTCGGCGGTCCCGTACAGGAAGTTGCGGGCCGAGGCGCGCGAGGGGCCGCTCAGCGGGTCGACGCCCCAGCGGTGCTGCACGCTCGGGATGCCGAGCGCGCCCGCGACGAGCTGGCCCGCCAGCTCCATCTGCTCCGAGACGATCAGGTCGGGCTTCCACTCGCGGGCGAACTCCAGATAGGAGCTCACCAGATAGCGGGCGTGGGTCTCCCACAGTTTGGTCGTGCCCGCCATCTTCTCCGGCGGCGTGGGGCCCATCAGCTCCAACGGCCGTACGCCGTCGGGGAGGTGACGCTGGAGGACGTCGAGGCCGTGGAAGCGGTCGCCGATGTCGACGGCCGAGATCCCGGCGGCGCGGGCCGCGTCGGTGACGTCAGGCTGCGCGGCGACGATCACCTCGTGTCCCGCTCCCATCAGCGCCCAGGCCAGCGGCACCATGGGGGTGAAGTGGGTGGGGAAGGGGGTGCTCAGCATCAGTACGCGCATCTTCGTCGTCCTCCTCGGACTGTCGGGCGGCCTCTTCGGCGGGTTCTTGGGTGGCGGTGTCGGCGGACCGGTCCGCGGCCGGGCCCTCGGCCTTCTCGGCCAGGGCGTTCACATCGACGTCCTTCATGACCAGCGCGGTCACCAGCGCGAGCAGCAGGAGCCCGGCGGCCACCAGGAGCAGCGTGGACGTGGCGTGCGCGAAGGCGTCCGTCACCAGGCGGCGGCGGGCCGCGTCGAGCCCGGCGAGCTGAGCTGCTGCGGTGTCCGGGTCCTTGATGCCCGAGGCGCCCGCGGCGGAGGCGAAGCTCTGGCTCAGGACCGCGCCGAGCACGGTGCCGCCGATCGTGGTGCCCAGCATCGTGGCGAACCGCGAGGTGGTGGTGACCACGCCCAACTGGTCCGCCGACGCGGCCGATTGGGTCATGAACAGCGCGATCGAGGTGACGCCGCCCAGGCCCACGCCGAGCAGCAGGAGCAGCACGTCGAGTTCCCAGACGGGCGCGCCGGTCACGGTGAACCCGAGCCCGGCGACCGCGGCGGCCGCCGTCGCCGTCGTGGTCACCAGGACCGCTTTGCACTTCCCGGTACGGGTGATGATCTTTCCCCAGCCGAGGAACACCAGCACCACACCGACGGCGAGCGGGATCAGGTGGAGGCCGACGGCGTCGAGGGACACCCCCCGCACGATGTTCAGGTAGTTGATGAAGAACACCGGCAGCGAGAGCAGCGCGAAGCCGCCCACGAACTGGAGGATCGCGGCGGGCCGGAACACCTTGTCCTTGAACAGGATGAGCGGCATCAGCGGGTCGGCCGCCTTCAGCTGCCGGGTCACGAAGGCACCGGCCATCAGCACGCCGCCGTAGAAGTAGGGCAGCACCGGGCCCGAGAACGACTTGTGCTCCCCGTACGCCTTCACGCCGAGCAGCAGCGCGCAGGTGGCGGCCGCGATCAGGGCCGAGCCGAGGATGTCGACCTTCTGCCGGGTGCCCTTCCCCGGGAGCCGCAGGGCCCAGGCCACGCCCACCAGGGCGAGCCCGGCCACCGGCACGTTGAACAGGAAGATCCAGCGCCAGGACAGGTTCTCGCTGAGCGGCCCGCCGATCATGGGTCCGGCGATGATGCCGGCCGCGATGAGCATGCCGCCCGTGTTCGAGCGCCCGGCCCGGGACTTGGGCGGGTACAGGGTGGCGATCACGATCAGCGTCATGCTCATGAGGCCGCCGCCGCCGAGCCCCTGGACCGCCCGGAAGACGATCAGCTGGGTGAGCGAGTGGGCGGTCGCGCACAGCGCGGAACCGGCGAGGAACGTGGCGAGCGCCGCGAGGTAGACGCGGCGCGGCCCGTAACTGTCGCTGAGCCTGCCGTACAGCGGCTGTGCGGCTGTGGCGGCCAGGAGGTACGCGGTGATCAGCCAGGGGAAGCGGTCGATGCCGTGGGCCGGATCGAGGTCGCGCACGATGGGCAGGACGGCCGAGGAGATGATCGAGCCGTCCAGCAGGGCCAGCGTCATGATCGCCATCGCGCAGACCATGAACACCAGGACCTTGATGTCGCTCATGCCGTACGGGTTGGGCTTCTTCTCCTTGACGGCGCCGGCTGTGCCCTCGGTGCCGTTGGTGGTCTCGCCACCGGTGGTTTCGGCGGTCACGTCCGTGCTCACGCCAGTACCTCCTGACGTGTCGTCAGTTCTTCGAGCAGGGTGACGGTGTCGGCCGGGGCCGGCATGTCCTGGATCTCGGCACGCAGCCGTCCGGCGGCCGATGGGTAGGCGGGATCGGTGAGCAACGCGCGCAGGGAAAGGGCGAGTTCGGTGTCGCTGTTCTGCGCTTCGGCACTGTCCAGGCTGATTCCGGCGCCCGCGGCGGCGACCCGGTCGCCCGCGACGAACGTCTCGTCGAGCTGCGGAAGGACCAGCTGCGGGATGCCGAGCGCGGCGGCGGCGAGCGTGGAGCCGGGCCCGCCGTGGTGGACCACAAGGTCGGCGCCGGGGAACAACGCCCCGGGCGCGGTCTCCTCGGTGTACGTCATGCCCTCGGGCAGCGTCCCGATCGCGGAGCGGTGCCCCGGGGCGGCGGAGACGACCGCCTCCACGCCACCGGTGGCGGCCAGCGCGTCCAGGACCCGGCGGAGCAGCGGGGCGCCGTCCAGGTCCAGGGTGTAGCCGCCGAGCGCCACGGCGACCCGGCGTCCGGGGGCGGACGTGTACGTCCAGGGCGTGCCGTCGCCGGATTGCGGCTCGGGGCGGATCGGGCGGGCGGGCGGCGCGTCGGTGGCGGCGAGCGCGGGCGGAGCCGGGTCGAGGATCAGATCCGGCTCCGGCACGGACTCCAGGCCGAGCCGCCCGCACAGCGGGCCGAGCCACATCCGGGTCTGCTTGAGCATGAACTCGCTGGTGGGGGCCACGCCCCAGCGGTGCCAGACGCTCGGGACGCCGAGCACCTTCGCGACGATGGGACCGGCGAACTCCATGTGGTCGCCGATCACCAGGTCGGCCCGCCACTCGCGGGCCAGTTCCAGGTAGTCGTACAGGAAGTAGGGGGCGTGGTTGCGCCACATCTGGGCGGCGCCGTCGATCTGCTGGGCCGGTGGACGTCCCACCACTTCGAGGGGGCGCAGGCCCTCGGGCCGCCGGCCCCGGCGCAGGTCCTGGTAGTGGAAGGTCTCGCCGAACGTGACGGTCTCCAGGCCCGCGGCCGCGGCGGGCCCGGTGACGTCGGGCTGCCCGGTGACGAGCACCTCGTGCCCCGCGCCGGTGAGCGCCCGGATCAGCGGCAGCATGGGCAGGAAGTGCGTGTCGACGGGGGTGCTGATGATCAGTACGCGCATCGGAGGTTCTCCAGGTCACGGACGACGGCGGCGGGGCTGGGCATGGCGGCCATGGTCTCGGCGAGGACGGTGGCGCCCTTGGTGATCCGCTCCTCGGCGAGCAGGGTGCGCACGGCCTCGGCCACCTGGGCCGGGTCGTTCTGCGCCTCGGCCGTGCGCAGGGTCAGGCCCGCGTCGGCGGCGGCGAGCAGGTCGCCGCCCTCGAACTGGTCGACCAGCTGCGGCATGATCAGCTGCGGTACGCCGAAACTGGCCACGGCGAGCAGGGTGTTGGCGCCGCCGTGGGTGACCACCGCGTCCGTGGTGTCGAGGAAGCCGTTGAGCGGCGTCGGCGCGATGATGGTCACGTTGGACGGGATGGTGCCGAGCTCGTCGACGAACTCCTCCTGCACGGTCATCACGGCCTCGGTCTCCGGCAGGTCGCCGAAGGCCTGGACGATGCCGCGGAACATCGGGAGCCCGCCCAGCGAGATGGTCTGGCGGCCCATGGTCACGCAGACCCGGGGCTTGTCGCCCCGTCGGCGCAGCCAACTCGGCACGTCGCCGGTGCCGTTGAAGGGAATGTGCCGGATCGGCGCGCCGGCCGGTGCGCCCGCCACGAGGAGCTGCGGCGGCGCCGGGTCGAGCAGCAGGTCGATCTTGGGCAGGCCGCCCTCGATGCCGAGGCGCTCACAGGTCCCCTGGAGCAGGTCCTCGGCGGTGGCCCGCATCAGATGGCTCATCGGGTCGACGCCCCAGCGGTGCGAGACCACCGGGATCTTGTGCACGCCGCCGATGAGGCAGGCGACCCAGTCGAAGATCTCCGAGATGACGAGGTCGGGCTTGAACCGCTCGGCGACCTCCAGGTACTTGGGTGCCATGTAGCGGGTGTGCAGGACCCACACCCGGGAGCCGATCATGGTCATCTTGGGGGTGAGCGGGCCGACGACCTCGATGGGTCGCTTGCCCGGCGGCAGCGGCGGGCTGAGCAGGTCCTTGCCGAAGAACTGCCGCCCCACGGTGACCGTGTTCAGGCCGGCCGAACGGGCCATCGGGATGATGTCGGGCTGCCCGGCGACCAGGACCTCGTGCCCGGCGCCGCGCAGCGCCCAGGCCAGCGGCACCATGCAGGTGAAGTGGGTGGACTCGGGGCTGCTCAGGATCAGTACACGCATGAGGTGTCCTCGGATGTGATGGGGGAGGCGGGGGCCTCGGCCCGGGGGCCGGGGCCGCGGCGCAGGCCTTCGGCGTACGCGGTCACCACCCGGTCCGCGACCTCGGCCGGGATCCGGTCGGTGCGGACCGAGGCGGTGATCAGGGCGCCGTCGGCGGTGGTGCGCACGTCCAGCTCCAGTTCGGTGAACATGGTGGGCGCGCCGATGCGGGACAATCGGGTGGTGCAGCCGGGCAGTTCGAGCCTCGGGTCCGGGTCGTCCTGCATCAGGAAGCTCGGCATCGGGCGCAGTGACTCGCCGCCGCCGGTCAGCACCACGGTGCGGGCCAGCTGGGCGCCGCCGGTCTCCTGGGCGGCCAGCGCCTCGTCGACGTGGGTCACCGCCTGCTCCAGGAGCCCGGAGCCGTCGTCCTTGTGCGGCGGCCAGAAGCGCAGGAACAGCAGGTCGACCCGGCAGCTGACCGCGGAGGCGAGCACCTCGCTGCCGCGGCGGGCCACCGGCACCTTGACCGAGATGTCGGCCTGGCCGGTCAAGTCGCGCAGGACCAGGCCGAATTGGGCCGCGAGCAGCGCGAAGCGGGTGGTGCCGAGGCGGCGCGCCCGCTCGTCCCAGCGGGCGAGCTCGGCGTGGGTCACGGTGAGCGCGGGGGAGTAGCCGGGCCCGGCGTTGAGGTCGTTGTCCGTGCGGCCCGGCAGTTCCAGGGGCTCCTGGAGCTCCAGATGGTCCTCCCAGTACTCCGCCTGCGCCGCCAGGTCCACCCGGGAGATCACCCTGCGGTGATCGGCGGACACCTCGGCGAGGGTCGCGGCCGGTGCGGCGAACTCGGGTGCGCGCCCGGCGAGGCGGGCGGCGTAGGCGAAGGACAGGTCCGCGGCCAGCACGGTCTCGGAGGCCCCGTCGAAGGCCACGTGGTGGGCGACCAGGCCGAACAGTGTGCGCGCGGTGTCCCCGGCGCGCACGACCGCGCACCGCCACACCTGTGCGTCGCGGACGGCGAGCGGGGTGAGCGCCGCCGACAGCCAGGCCGCGGCGGCCGCCTGTTCGTCGGCCGCGTCCGGCAGCCGGATCAGCTCGGCGCCGGCCGGCCGGTCCGGCACCACCGCGTACCCGATCTCGTTGTTCCGGATCAAATACCGCGCGTGCAGGGCCTGGTGGCGCAGATGGACGTCGCCGACGGCCGCCTGGAGGGCGTCGATGTCGAGGGTCCCCTCGATCCACCAGGTCATCCGGCACAGCCCGCCGAGGCCGTCCTTGTCGTGGGCGGCGGCGAACAGGAAGCCGGACTGCTCGGGCGGCAGCGGGATCTCGCCCGGCTCCAGGCCCGGCACCGGCGCCTCGGCGGCTCCGGCCGACTGCGCGGTGGCGTCCAGCCAGTCGGCGAGCCGGCGCACGGTCGGGGTGCGGAAGATCTGCGCGGGCTGGACGGCCGCGCCGAGCGCCGCGTCGAGGTGCTGGCACAGCTGGGCCGCCTCCAGCGAGCTGCCGCCGAGCTCGAAGAACGAGATGTCGCCCGGCACGCGGTCGGTGTGCAGCGCGGCCCGGAAGCCCTCGGCGACCACGGCCGCCGTGCCCTCGAACGACTCGGCGGGCGTCTCGGCCCGGTCGTGCTCCGGCCGGACCCGTGCGGCCAGCTCGCGCCGGTCGACCTTGCCGTTCGCCAACTGGGGGAAGCGGTCCAGGAGGTGGACGCGGCGCGGCACCAGGTACTCCGGCAGCAGCTCCGCGAGCCGCTCGCGCAGCTCCTCGGGCCCCGTGCCGCCCTCGCCGCGCGTGTAGAACAGCGCGAGGCCCTGGTAGGAGCCGTCGGGCTTGGGCACCGGCACGACGGCGGCGCCGGTCACGGTGGCCACCCGCTCGACGGTCCGCTCCACCTCGGCGGGTTCGATCCGGTGCCCCCGGATCTTGATCTGCCGGTCGCCGCGGCCGGTGTAGTGGAACACGCCCTCGGCGGAGCGGTTGCCCAAGTCGCCCGTCCGGTACAGGCGGTGGACCGTGCCGTCGATCTCGGCCTCGACGAAGGCGGCCCGGGTCAGCTCGGGGTCGCCGAGATAGCCGCGGGCGAGTCCGGGGCCGCCCAGGCACAGCTCGCCGGTCTCGCCCGGCGCGCACACGCGGGTGCCGTCCAGGACGTACACGTCGGTGTGGGCGAGGACGCGGCCGAGCGGGATGCCCGCCGGGTCGTCGCAGTCCTCGGGCCGCACCTCGTGGGCGGTGACCACCGCCCCGCACTCGACGGGCCCGTACACGTTGAGGAGCCGGATGCCGGGGTGCTCGGCGAGGAAGGCGCGCACCCGGGTGGTGGCGGCCCGCTCGCCGCCTATGGAGAGCCACTTCATCCCGGCGAAGGCGCCCACGTCGGTGGTGACCAGCATGTTGAACAGCTGCGTCGTCATGAACGCGGCGTTCACGCCCTCCTCGGCGATCAGCGCGCGCAGGGTGCGCGGCACCAGGACCGTCTCGTCGAGCAGCACGGTCCGCCCGCCCGTCAGGAGCATGCTCCAGCAGTCCAGGGTGAAGCCGTCCCACGTCGGAGGAGCGGTCTGCGGCATCACGGTGCCGGGGCCGAGGTCGGCGTAGAAGGCGCCGTCGAACAGGCGCACCGCGTTCTCGTGGCTGGACACCACGCCCTTGGGGGTGCCGGTGGAGCCCGAGGTGAAGAACACCGAGCAGGCGTCGGTACCGCTCACCGCGACCGGCGCGGGGGCGAGCCCGCGCGCCGCGGTGACCGTCAGGTCCTCGGCCGGGGGCGTCCACACCGGTACCGGCCAGTCGCCGTCCACGGTGCTCACCAGGAGGGGCGCGCCCAGCTGGCCCATCACTCCTTCGAGCCGGTCGACGGGCCACCGGGTGTCCAGGACCGAGTAGGCGGCCCCGCACTTGAACAGCGCGAGCAGGACCGCGATGAGCGGGGTGCCGCGCTCCATGAGCACCGGCACCAGGTGGCCGCGGCGCACGCCGCGGGCCTGGAGCAGCGCCGCGTACCCGTCGGAGGCGGCGTCCAGTTCGCGGTAGGAGACCCGGGCCCCGTGGTGGGACAGGGCGATCGCCTCGGGGAAGCGGCGGGCCGCGTCCTGGAACAGGCCGTGCATCGTCTCGCCCCGCACGAAGCGGTTCGTGCCCGTCGTGGGCTCAAGGAGTACGGTCATCGTCTTCCTGTCTCCTCAGGTGTGGGAACGTCCGTGTGACCGGCTCTCACGCACTCCTCCAGGAAGCCCACGAGCTGGTCGGGGGTGGGCATCGTGTCGATCTCGGCGCGCAGCGCACCGGCCCGCTCCCGGTAGGAGGGCCGCGTCAGGAGGTCCTGGACGGCCGAGCCGACCGCGCCCTGTTCGGCGTCGGCGGGCAGGGCGGTGCCCGCGCCGGACGCGCGGACCAGATGGGACCAGTGCTCCTGGAAGGCGTTGCGCGGCAGCAGCAGCTGGGGCAGGCCGTGGGTGACGGCGATGAGCCCGCTGCCGACGCCGCCGTGGTGCACCAGGGCATCGCAGTGCGCGAGCAACACGTCGAGCGGGAAGGACTCCACCATCCGTACGCCGTCCGGGAGTCGGCCCGTGCCCGCGGCCTGCTCGGGGGTGACCGCGAGGACCACGTCGGTGTCCAGGTCGAGGAGGGAGCGCACCACGTGGTCGCGGACCTCGTCCAGGGCGGTGGTGGTCACCCCGCCGGTGACACACACCAGCGGGCGGCCCGAGGGGCGCTCGGCGCGCAGCCACCCGGGCAGCGCGGCCGGGCCGGCGAACGGGACGTAGCGCATGTTGGCCCGGCGCACCCCGTGCGGCGGGCGCAGGCCCGGCGGGCACGGGTCGATCCACACCGAGGGGCCGATCACCGGGTCGGCGCCGAAGCGCTCGAAGAGCTTGGCGTAGGAGGGGCGGAGTTCCGCCTCGCTCTCGCAGTGCACACCGAGCGAGACGCCCCAGGTGTGGCCCACCGCCGGAACCTTGATCGCGGCCGCGGCCACCAGGCCCGCGGCGGCCGCGGTGTCGTGCACCACGATGTCCGGGCGCCAGAAGCGGGCGAAGTCGACGAGGTCGTCGGTGAGGGTGTCGGCGACGGCGATCATCTTCTCGACGAGGGCCTCGCTCAGATCGGCGTCCAGGACCGCGACCGACTCGGCGGCCGCCTTCAACCTGCCGGGACCCAGGCCGAGTTGGCGCGCCGCGGCGGCGCCCGCCACGGCTTCGTCTCCGATGGGCACGGCCACCAGACCGGCCCGGGTGACCGGGGCCACGCACTGCGGCCGCACCGCCACCCGCACCTCGTGGCCGGCAAGGCGGCAGGCCCAGGCGAGCGGGATGATCCAGGGGACATGGGCCGGGCCGTGCCCCACGAACAACACGCGCATTCAGTTGCCTCACTCCATCGCGTACGGTCAGTGGCAGGGCAAGGGTGGGGGCACCCGCTCGAATGCGACTCGCGTCCGGTACGAACACGAAAGTGCCCGCGGGGTGTCCCCGCGGGCACTGCGTGAGCGGTACGGATCAGGCGCGCCGGCCGCCCCTGCGGTAGGCGAAGGCGGCGAAGGCCGCGAGCAGCGCCGTCCACAGGGCGAGCACACCGAGGCCGGTGCCGCTCGGTGCGGAGTTGGCCGCCGCGTCCCACGACAGCTGGGCGTAGCGGTAGACCGGGGTCTCCTTCGACAGTGGCTGGAGCCACTGCGGCAGGCTGTCGGTCGGCATCATCAGACCGCCGAGCAGCGTCAGCGTCAGGTACGAGACCGTGCCGGCGATCTGCGCGATCTGCGCCTTGAAGAGGTAGCCGATGCCGATGCCGAGCATCGCGAGCGGGGCGATGCCGACCCAGAGCAGCAGGAAGATCTCCAGCCAGGTGCCGGGCGAGAGATCGACGCCCCGGTAGAACTTGCCGATGAGGCCGATGACCACGATCGGCAGGATGCCCAGGCAGGTGGCGACGGCGCCGCGGGCGATGACGACCTGCACCGGCGAGAGCGGGGTGAGGCGGAGCTGGCGCAGCCAGCCCAGCGCCCGGTCCTCGGCGATACCGGTGCCGTTGGTGATGACCACACCCAGCGCGCCGAACGCCGCCGCGCCGACCATGGCCCGTACCAGCGACTCCTGGTCGGGGCCGCCGCCCGCGAGGGTGACGTACAGGCCGACCGGCATGATGAGGCTCATCATGAGGTAGCCGCCGTTGCGGACGAGACGCAGGATTTCGAGGCGGATGTAACCGAGCATCAGCTGGTCCGTCCTTCCGGAGCGGGCGCGTGGCGGGACTGGTGGGTGAGCGCGATGAAGGCCTCCTCCAGGCCCACGCCCGAGACCTCCAGGTCGGTGAAGGCGTCGGCGCGCGACAGGGCGTGCACCGTCGAGTCGGAGTCGCTGGTGCGCAGGTGGATCCGGCCACCGCGGAACTCCACCGAGCTCACGCCCGGCAGCAGGTCGAAGCCGCTGTGCGCGCCACGCGGCACGAAGCTGACCGTACGGCCCTCGATCATGGACTTGATCTGCGAGGTGGTGCCGTCGGCGACCACCCGGCCCGACGCGATGACGACGACGCGGTCGGCGCTGTCGTCGGCCTCTTCGAGGTAGTGCGTCGAGAACAGCACGGTGTTGCCGCGGTCCGCGTACCGCTGCATCGCGGCCCACAGCTCGCGCCGCGACTCCACGTCGAGGGCGGCGGTCGGCTCGTCGAGCACGACCAGGTCGGGGTCGCCGGCCAGGGCGAGCGCGAACCGCACCCGCTGGGCCTGACCGCCGGAGAGCCGGTCCACGTTGCGGCCCGCGATCTTGGTGAGCTCGGCGAGCTCCAGAACCTCCTGGAGCGGCAGCGGCTTGCGGTAGGTCTGGCGCACGAAGTCGACCAGCTCGCGCACCGACACCCGGGGAATCATCTTCCCCTCCTGGAGCATGGCTCCCAAGTGCCCTGCGCGCATGGCGAGTTCGGGCTTCTTGCCGAAGACCTCGATGGTGCCCTGGTCCGGCGGGAAGAGCCCGAGGAGCATGTTGATGGTGGTGGACTTGCCGGCACCGTTCGGGCCGAGGAGGGCGACCGTCTCACCGCGGCCGATCGTCAGATCGATCCCGTCGACGGCACGGACACTGCCGTACTCCTTGACGACACCCTTGAAGACGACCGCGGGCGGGCCGTGCTGTTCTGCCATGGGGGGTGGCACCTGTTCCCTTTCCTGAGTGAGTGAGCGCATGTCAGATCAGCCCTTCCAAGGTGTGGACCAGTTCCGTGGGGCCTGGCAGGCATTCGATCTCCGCGCGTACCTCCTGCGCGGCCTTGCGGTGTCGTTCGTCCTGGAGAAGACCGGCGAGGGCCTCCCGGACGATCCGGGGATCGTGCTGCTCGGCCTCGGTGGCGAGGCTGAGTCCGGAGCCGGACTCCTGGACGAGCCGACCGGTGGTCTGGAGGAACGGCTTGTCGCCCGGCAGCACCAGCTGCGGGACCGCCGAGGCGAAGGACGTCATGCTGGTCCCGCTGCCGCCGTGGTGCACGGCGAGGGCCGTGTGGCGCATCACCGGGCCGATCGGGAAGCGGTCGACGACCTTGACCGAGGACGGGATCCCGGCGAGCGCCGGGTGGTACTGGGCGTCGATCGGGAACAGCACGTCCAGCCCCTGCTCGGTGCAGGCGTCCAGGACGTGGCGGAAGCCCAGCGGCAGTTCGCCGGTCTCGGCCAGCACCCGGCCGTGCCACATGCCCAGGCAGAGCAGGGCCCGTGGCCGCTCGGGCCGCCGGACCGCCCAGTCGGGCAGTTCGGCAGTGCCGCAGTACGGGACGTACCGCGAGAGCAGGCCGGGGGTGTTGTCGCCCTCGGGGAGCAGCGAGGCGGGGCTCGGGTCGATGACGAGCGCCGGGTCGGGGAAGCCGTCCGCCCCGAACTCGACACACAGGTCGTGGAGTTGGACCTTGGCCTGGCGGAGCAGCGGGCTGGTGAAGTCGTCGGGGCCCCAGCGGTGGATGACGCCGGGCACACCGAGCGCCGCGGCGACGACGAGTCCGCCGAACTCGACCGGGTCGGTGATCACCAGGTCGGGCTCCCAGGCCCGGCCGAGCGCCACCAGTTCGTCGATGTAGCCGCCGAGCCGGGTGCGCCAGCGCTCGCCGACCGCGTCCCACTCCGAGTCCGCGCGGCGGTCCATGCCCGCGCGGTCGGGCATCGCCACGGCGCCGGGCCGGGTGAGGCGCTGACGGGTCTCGCCGCCGCCGACCGGCCGGGTGTCGAGGCCCGCGGCGGACGCGAACGTCACGAGCTCGGCGTCACCGGCCACCAGGACCTGGTGTCCGGCCGCCCGCAGCGCCCACGTCAGCGGCACCATCGGCACGATGTGGCTGGGGACCAGGGCGGTCACCAGGACGCGCATGTCTCCTCCTGGGCGGTAGCGGCGACGAGTTCTTCGAGGTCGGTGACCAGTTGCTCCACCGGCGGGCAGGCGAGGACCGAGCGCCGTACGGCCGCCGCGCGGAGCCGGAACACCGGCTCGGTGAGCAGCCGGTCCAGCGCCTCGGTGACCGTCTCGGCGGTGGCCCAGTAGGCGGGCAGGCTGATGCCGCTGCCGACCTCGGCGACGTGCTCGGCCGAGTTGGGCTGGTCGTCGTACATGGGCGTGACGAGCATCGGCGTACCGCTGCGCAGGCCCTCGCGGATGCTGCTGTGGCCGCCGTGCGTGATGAACACGTCGGCCGCCTCCAGGAGCACGTCCTGCGGGACCCACTCGGTGAGCAGCCGCACATGGGCCGGCACCGCGCCGAACTCCTCGGGGTCGCGGCCCACGCCGATCGAGACGAGGGCCGTGCAGTCGAGGGCGGAGACCGCCTCGATCACGGCGTGCAGCACCTCGTCGGACTTCCACGGCATGGACGGCGCCATCGTCCCGATCGACGCGTACACCACCGGCTTGTCGTCGGGCAGGTCGGCGAGCCAGGGCAGTGCCTTGTCGTCGCTGCGGTACGGGGCGGTCTGGCGGTAGTGGCGCAGGGTGCGCGGGTCCAGGTCGTCCCCGGTGCACTCGGCGGGCAGCCAGCTGATGAGGCCGTAGCGGTAGGCGGAGTTGTCCTCGGGGGCGGCGGGCAGGCCGAGTTCGGCCCTCAGCTTGTTCAGCGGCGCGTGCGTCACGGCGGGCGGCAGCAGATGGGTCGAGCCGCCGGCCACCGCGACGTGCGGGATGCCGAGCGCCTCGGCGGCCAGCAGGCCGCCCATCTCCTCGCCCTCGCGGACGATCAGGTCGGGCTTCCACTCGGCGGCGATGGCCAGGATGTCGCGGGCAGCGGCCAGGGCGGGCGGCCCGAGCACGCATTCCACGAGACCCTCCTCGTACGCCTCCTGGTCGGCCCGGAACAGCGGGAGCGCGATCGCCTCGATGCAGAAGGGGTCCTTGGCCCAGTCGAACCCGGCCGGGAAGAACGCGAGCCCGTAGCTCACGCTCTCCTCGCGCATGGACTCGTCGTCGGCCACGGCGACGGTGTGCCCGGCCCGGACGGCGGCCTGGGCCAGGGGGATCAGCAGGCGCAGATGCGACTTGCCCGCATGGGCGGTGAACAGGATGCGCACGGCGGGTCTCCGATTGGGGGGCGGGGGCGGCCCTCCAGGGCCGCCCTTCGGTCATGTCCAGGAGCGTGACCGGCACCACTCGAATAGGACTTGAGCGGCCCTCGGCCGGACCTTCCCGTGCCGCACTCAAGTCCGATTCGAGAGCCGGTGGCGACCTTGGGCGCATGCCGTATGCCCGAAGGAATCGACCGAACCGCCGAACAGGGGAGTAGCTGGATGCGTTGGAACGAGATCTATGTCGCCTCGCTCGGCAGCTGGCTGCCCGAGCCGGTCCCGGTGGCCGAGGCCGTCGCGGCCGGGGAGTGCGGCCAGGAGTGGATCGACGACTTCGGATACGAGTCGGTGCGCATCGCCCGCGAGAGCGAGGAGGACGGCTGGACCGCGCCGCCGGACATGGCCGTCGCCGCCGGCCGCGCCGCCCACCAGCGCTCCGGCCTGGACAAGTCCGCGTACTCCCTGCTCCTGCACGGCAGCACCTGGTTCCAGGGCCTGGACATCTGGCCCGCCGCGTCCTACATCGCCAAGCGGACCGTCGGCGCCACGGTGCCCGGCCTCGACGTGCAGCAGCGCTGCAACATCGGCATCAGCGGACTCGACCTGGCCGCCGCGCACCTCACGGCGGGCTACGGCAGGGGGAGCGCCGTCATGCTCACCACCGCGGACCGCTTCGGCGGCCCCGGCGCCAACCGCTGGCAGCTGCGGCACGGCAACGCCTACGCCGACGGCGCCACCGCCACGATCCTGTCCACCGCGGGCGGCTTCGCCCGCCTGGTGGCCACCGCGACGGTCGCCGACAACTCCCTGGAGCCGATGGCCCGCGGCGACGAGCCGTTCGGCCCGGTCTCGCGCGCCGCCGAGCGGCAGATCGACCTGACCGCACGCGGCGACGCCCAGAAGGCCGTCAGCGACGAGACCATGACCAACATCCGCTTCGGCAAGGTGATGCAGGAGGCCAAGCAGGCCGTCCTCGACGACGCGGGCCTGGAGATGGACGACATCGCCTACGTCATCATCCCCTCCACCGGCCGGATCAAGGGCCCCTTCCAGATCCACCACCTGCTCGGCGTCGACGAGTCGGAGACCACCTGGGAGTTCGCCCGCCGCAGTGGCCACATCGGCGCCGGTGACTGGGCGGCGGGGCTGGAGAACCTGCTGCTCACCGGCGCGCTGGAGCCCGGCGACCACGTGATGCTCTACGGCGGCGGAGCGGGCTACACCATCACCACCGCCGTGCTCGAAATCCTGGAGATCCCGGCCTGGGCCGCTGAATCCGCCGCCGCCTGAACAGGCCGCCCACCACAAGGAGTTGGCACACCCCATGGAGATAGTCGGCAGGGGCTTCCTGGCCGGACACCTGGCAGGCATCGCCGAACACCACCCCGACGTGGTGGCACTGGCCGCCGGGGTATCGGCCGCAGGTGACATCCCGCCCGAGCAGTACACCCGGGAGTCCAAGCGCCTCTACGAGGTGCTGCGGCACTGCGAGCGGACCGGCAAACGGCTGGTCTTCTTCTCCACGGCGTCCGCCGGGATGTACTCGGTGCCCGACGCCTCACCCGGCCGCGAGGACGGCCCCGTCTACCCGGCGACCCCCTACGGCCGCCACAAGCTCTCCCTCGAAGCGGTCGTCAAGTCCTCGGACGTCGAGTACCTGATCCTGCGCCTGTCGCACGTCGTCGGGTTCCACCAGCCGGCCCACCAGCTGCTGCCCGCCCTGGTGCGGCAGTTGGTGAGCGGCAGCATCCAGGTCCACCGCGGCGCGCAGCGCGACCTGATCGACGTCGAGGACGTCATCAAGATCGTGCACACGCTGCTCGTCGACGGCCGCACCCGGGACGTCGTCAACGTCGCCTCGGGCCACGCCCCGCACATCGAGGACGTGGTCACGCACATGGAGCACCTGCTCGGCACCCGTGCCGAGAAGTCCTACGTGGAGGCCTCGGGCGCCCAGCCCGTCTCCATCGACAAGCTCTGCCGTCTCGTGCCGCCGGTGTACGGGCTCGGCTTCGGCCCCGACTACTACCGCCGGGTCCTCGACAAGTACGTCCACGCCTATGCGCACCAGCCGGTCGCCGCGTAACCCATCCATCCCCGTATCGGAAGGTCACACCCCATGAGCGAGAACAGCCCCGTCGTCGCGGTCGCCCACTTCGTCCTCAAGGAGAAGCACAAGGCGAAGGGCGCCGAGTTCGAGAAGGCCTACCTCAAGTACAAGGAGGCCGTCGCCGCCAAGGACGGCCTGCTGCGCACCGCGCTGCTGCGCGGCATCAAGGAGCCCGACAACTTCGTCATCCTCACCTGGTGGCGGGACGCGGACGCGCACCGCACCGTCGTCGGCGACTGGCAGTTCTTCACCGCCGTCAGCAGCCGCTTCGTCTACCTCGCCTCCATCACCAGCGTGCACGGCCCGGTCCTGGCCGGCCAGAGCGCGGCCGACGGCCTCGGCGAGTCGGCCGTGCCGTCCGCGGACGCGGCCGTCGCGCTGACCACGTTCACCCTGCGCGAGGGCGCCGACCAGCAGGCCTTCGAGGGCTCCTTCCTCGGCCACCTCTCCTTCGTCAAGGGCCACGAGGGCTTCCTCGGCCACCAGCTGGTGCACTCCAACCGCGAGACCGGCGCCTACGTCAACATCGGCTGGTGGAGCGGCCCGCAGGCCTACCTGCCGGTCCTCCAGAGCCCGGAGATGGCCGCCGACGCCAAGACCATGGCCGTGCACGCCGAGGTCAAGGGCGGCCTCTACAAGGCGGTCGTCGACTCGGCCCGCACCGAGGTAGCCGTCTGAACCACCGCACACCGAAAGGCGGGCCGGGTCGCAAGACCCGGCCCGCCTTTCGCGTCGAACACCTATCGGCCGGTGGTGAAGAGCCCCTCGGCCACCTCGATCGACGGGTTGCCGAACGCGATGGTGCGCAGCACCTTGCGGTAGACGGGGGTGTGCTTGACGACGGCCGCCAGCTTCGGCCGCACCCGCGTGGCGAAGGTGCCGGTCGACAGCATCGCCTTGGACTGCATGCCCTGGAGCCGCATCATCGTGGCGATGTCGGGCGCCCGGCGCTCCTCGAACCGGGACAGGAACGCCGCGCTCGCGTCCCCGCGGCCCACCGACTCGACGAGCAGCGGATGCAGGACCACCGCGTCCTGCACCGACAGGTTGATGCCCTGGGCCCCGATCGGGCTGTGGGTGTGCGCGGCGTCGCCCATCAGGACCAGGCCGTCGGCGGCCCAGCGCTCGGCGCGCCCCGAGAACACGTCCAGCAGACTGAGGTCGCGCAGCGAGGTGATCTGCTCGGCGATCAGATCCGCGTACGCCGGGACCGCCTTGGACAGCTGGGCCTTGACGTGGTCGAGGCCCTCGGCGACGACGTTCTTGTACCCGCCGTGCGGCAGCGTCCAGCCGACCTGGATCCGGTCGGGCCAGGACCCGTACGCCAGCACCGGGCTGGTGCCCGCGCTCCTGAACACCCGTACGTCATGGGCCGCCTGGGGCTCGTGCCGGGTCAGCTTGAACCAGAGCACGTCCTGGTCGAAGGCCTCGGTGCGGCCCGCCTCGATCCCGGCGAGCCGGCGCACCTTGGAGAACCGCCCGTCGGCGCCGACCACGACCTTGCTGTGGAAGACGTGCCCGTCGGCGGCGGCCCCCGTGATCCGGCCCCGCTCGTCGCGCAGCAGCGCGTTGACGCGGCAGCCGTCGACGTACTCGAAACCGGCGAACCGGGCGCAGTGCAGCAGGAGTTCGGTCAGCAGATGGGACTGGGGGATGGACAGCAGATGGTCGTACGGGGCGGGCAGCGCGCGGTAGTCGATGTCGAGCAGCACCCGGTCCTGCTCCACGAGCCGGAAGCGGTCGTGTTCGTGGCAGCCCCGCTCGCGGGCCCCGGCGAGCACGCCGAGCCGGTCCAGGACCGTCATCGCACCCGGCTGGAGGATCTCGCCGCGGAACTCCCGCTGGTGCGAGCGCGACCGCTCCACCACCGTCACCCGCAGGCCGGACTTCAGGAGCAGCAGGGCGAGGGTCAGACCGGCGGGGCCCGCCCCGACGACGCACACGTCGCTGCGGTGCTCCTCGTCGGCGCGGGCCCCCGCGCGGACCTCCTCGGCGGCCGCGGTCATCGCTGCCCGGCCAGCGCGAGGGCGGCGCGCACATCGGTGGTGGCCAGCTCCAGGACGCGGTCGCGGCCGATGGACGCCACCGCCAGCACGTCCGCCGTCACCAGGACCCCGCCGGGTGCCTCCACCAGCCGCCAGCGGCGCCGGTAGAGCTCGGCCGTGCCGGGCGGCGTGAGCGGCTTCTGCACGAGGGTGTGCCCGCCGTGCTCGATCTGCACCGTCGGAACGTCGTTCTGGGTGCCGAACCAGGCGCTCTCGTCGCTGTCGCGCCAGGGCAGCGCGTCCAGGAGCCGGGCGTGCACGGAGGCCACCGAACCGGGCAGGACCGCACTGTCCTCCACGCGGATCACGTCGGACGTCAGCGAACCGGGCCGCTCCGTCTTGGACTTGAGGGTGCGCATCTGGAGCCCGCCGTGCCGGTCGAGCTCACCGGCCGTCTCCGCCGGGTCGGCGTCGGTGGTGAACCAGTGCCCGGACACCACCCGGCAGCCGCCGTCGGGACGGGGCAGGAAGTCCCAGGTGCCGCCCAGCTCCTTGATCGGGCCCACCGAGCCCTGCTGCGCGAAGTCCATGCGCAGTGCCACCGGGTCCAGGGTGCGCCGTGAGGTCCAGATGCGCAGGCCGCCCTCGGGGCCCGGGCGCACCGCCCAGAACTTCACCTCGTCGTCCTGCCCCACCTGGGACAGGACCTCGGTGTGCGCGATCCAGGGGTAGAGCAGCGGCCAGTCGGCCACATCGGTCAGGGCCCGGTAGACGGTGTCCGCCGAGGCGTCGATGTCGATGCCGGCACGGGTCCGGTGGATCTCCCTGTCGGTCGTGGAAGTGCTCACAGCAGTACCTCTCAGAGGGTGGCGGGGGAGGGGGTGGCGGCGGCCTTCGCCCGGAGCATGCGGCTCAGCGTCAGCCCCGGGTCGGTGACGACGACGGATCCGAGCGCGGCGTCGACGCGGGCGAGCAGCTCCGGGTCCAGCACGGCCTCGGTGGCCGCGAGGTTGCGGCCGATCTGCTCCGGCGCGGAGGCGCCGATGACGGCCGTGGCGACCTGGGCGTTGCGCAGCACCCAGGCCAGGGCGAGTTGAGGCATCGTCAGACCGGTCTCGGCGGCCAGCTCGGCGACGCGGCCGACCGCGGTGAGGACCTCGTCCGACAGGAAGCGGTAGCGCTGGATCGAGACGTCGCCGCCCTTGGCGGCCACCGCCCGGGACCCCGCGGGCGCCTGCCGCCCCGGCTGGTACTTCCCGGTGAGTACGCCGCCGGCCAGCGGCGACCAGACCATCTGCCCGATGCCGAGCGGCGCGCAGGCCGGGACGACCTCGGCCTCGATGACCCGCCACAGCATCGAGTACTGCGGCTGGTTGGAGACCAGCTCGATGCCGAGGTCGCGGGCGAGCGCGGCGGCCCGCTCGATCTCGTCGGCGGCCCACTCCGAGACGCCGACGTAGCGGATCTTGCCCGCGGCCACGGCGTCCGCGAAGGCGCCCATCGTCTCTTCGAGCGGCGTCGAGTCGTCGTACAGGTGGGCCTGGTACAGGTCGATGTGCCCGGTGCCGAGCCGGCGCAGCGAGGCGTCCAGGGACGCGGCGATCCTCGCGCGGGACAGCGCGCCCGGTCCCGGCCCGCCGCCCCTGCCCACCTTGGTGCAGATCACGACGGCGTCCCGGTCGACGCCCGCGAGGGCCCGGCCGAGGTGTTCCTCGGCCCGGCCCTCGGCGTACGCGTCGGCGGTGTCGAACGTGGTGATGCCCGCGTCGAGCGCGGCCCGCACACAGGCGGAGGCGGCCCGGTCGTCCAGCTGGTTGCCCGCGGTCAGCGAGTTCCCGAACGCGACCCGGCTGACCACCGGCCCCGAGGCACCGAGACGGCGGTACTCCATGGTGAATCCCTTCTGTAACTGGGCTGGGCCCGCCTCCGGAGCCGTCAGGCCCCGGCCTGGGCGAGTTCGGCGCGATCGCCCGCGACGGGGGCGGCGGGCACGGTGCGCACCTCGGCGAGCGCGGCCAGGGCCGCGTACTCGGGCAGCCCGGTCGCGGCCAGCGCGGCCTCCGCGGTGCGCCAGCGGGTGAGCGCGGTGAAGCCGCCCGGACGGGCGAACAGCGACTTGGCGAGGTCGGCGGTGACGAACCCGTCGAGGGCCGCGGCCGCCTGGGCGTGGGCGCGGTAGGCCGCCACGAAGGCGTCCTGGTCGCCCTCGACGGCGAAGAAGTCCACGAACAGGACGTCGCCGGGCTCACCCGCGACGCCGTCGAAGCGCACGACCCCCATCGAGGGATCGGCCTCCACGGAGACGATCGTGTGGAACTCCTCGGCGTGCTCCTGGAACGTGGCGCTCGCGAGGACCTTCTGGAAGTCCTCGGGCCGCTCCCACCAGCCGAGGTTGACGTACACCTCGGGCCGGTCGGACGAGCGGACCGCCTGGTGGGCCGAGAAGCCCGGCTGCGCGCGCATCCACTCCACATGGGCCAGGAAGCGCGCCTCGAACTCCGCGGCCCCCGCCGGGTCGAGCAGCGTGAACGTGTTGATGACGGTGAAGGACATGTGGCGCCTCTCCGGTTCAGCTCGCGACGGGTTGGCGGCCGGTCAACTGCTCGGCCAATACGCGGCGTTGGATCTTTCCGTTGCCCGTGCGCGGGATCGCGTCGAGCGTCCTTGCGTCCCGGACGTGCTGGTAGTACGGCAGGGCGTCGTTGGCCCGGGCGACGACGTCCGCGAGGTCGTCCGGGTGGGCTCCGGCGAGCACCACCAGGGCGCCCGCGACCGCGCCGTGCTCGACGTCGGCGAGCTCGACCACGACGACATCGGCGACCCGCGGGTCGCGGCGCAGCACGCGCTCCACGTCCGAGGGCGCGACGAGGAAGTTGTCGCACTTGAAGACGTCCTTGAGCCGGTCCACCAGGAACAGCCGGCCGTCCTCGTCGACCCGGCCGACGTCCCCGGTGCTCAGCCAGCCGTCCGGCTCCAGGCCGGTGCCGTCGGGCCCGCCCGCGTACCCCTGCATCACCTGCGGGCCGCGCAGCTGCACCTCGCCGACGGAGCCCGGCGCGAGCACCGCGCGCGAGTCGATGTCCACCACGCGGCACTCGGTTCCGGCGACCGGGGTGCCGACCGAGCCGTGCACCGGGTGGTCGGGGTCGTCGCTGTGCGTCAGCGGCGAGGTCTCGGCGAGGCCGTACCCCTGGAAGACCGGCACGCCGAACCGCTTGGACAGGCGCCGGGCGGCCGGCACCGGCAGGCCCGAGCCGCCCGAGGCGATCCGCCGCACCGTCGTCATCGAGACGGAGTCGAGGTCCGGGTCGGCCGCGAGCCGGGCGAGCCGCACCGGCAGGCTGTAGAGGATGGTGGCCCGGTGCCGGTTGGCGGTCATCAGCGCGGCGTACGGCTCCGGCGCGGCACAGAGCACCTGCGTCGCACCGGCAGCGATGGCCGAGTTGAGGTGCATCGGGTGGTAGGTGGGCAGGTGGTTGAGGCTGACCGTGTCGCCGTCAAGGCGGTGTGCCCGCGCGATCTGCGCCGCGTTGACGGTCACGTTGCGGTGGCTGAGCCGGACCGCCTTGGGGCGACCGGTGGTGCCGCTGGTGAACTGGAGGGCCGCGGTGTCCCCGGGCCCCTTGGCGTGGGCGGCGAGGGGTCGGTCGGAGGCGAGGACGTTCAGGCCGTCCGTGCCGGCGCCGATCAGCACGACCTCGCGCAGCCGGGGCAGCCGGTCGCGGACGTTCTCCAGGCGGGCGTTCAGGACCGGGTCGAGCAGGACCACCGAGGCCCCGCCGAGACCGAGCACGTGCAGCAGGTCGTCCTCGCGCAGCAGCGGGTTGACCACCGCCACGGTGTGCCCGGCCCGTACCGCCGCGTAGTACGCGACGGCGACGTCCGGGTGCAGCACGGTGCCGACCGCCACCACCGTGGGCTCGGGGGCGAGCGCCCGGAGCCCGGCGGCGACGGCGGTGACCCGTGCGTCGAAGGCGGCGTAGTCCATCGTGAAGTCGTCGGTGACCACGGCCCGGCGCGCGGGGTGCGCGGCGGCCGCCCGGGACAGCAGCTGGTCCAGCCGGTCCGGCACCTCGGGCAGGGTGTCAGTCACGGAGCGCCTCCGCGTAACCGCGGGCCAGCTTCAGGGTGTTGGTGGAGTTGGTGGACAGCGCGCGGTGCACGTAGGCACGGGCGTCGGCGACGGTCTTGCCCTCGCCGAGGTACTTCTCGATCGTGTCGGTCCGCAGCGTGACGGTGTGCCGGGACGTCACGTCGACCCCGCCCTCGACCTCGACGATGGTCCAGCGGCCGGTGTGGGCGGTCATGAGACCGGGCACGGTGGTCTGCTTGTAGACGATGCGGTCCGGCGCGAAGACCACGCGGATCGACTCGGTGGTGTGGACCGAACCGTCGGCGGTGCTGGTGTCCATCGCCATGACCTGCACACCGGGCTCGTCCTCGGTCAGATCCAGGCGCGCCACGTGCGGCAGCCGCTCGGGCCACAGGTCGGCCCGGTTCAGGAAGTCGAAGACGTCCGCGGCGTCCGCCTTCATGTGGACGGTGTCGTCGAAGGTGAAGACCAGGTCGCCCAACCGGGCGTGCTGCTCGGCGAGTTCCTTGATGTTGTCGAGCTCGGCCGCGCTGTTGCGGTCCACGGCCTGGTTGATCCAGTCCACCGCGTCGGGGGCGTCGTCGACGGCCTCGAAGTCGTGGTGGAGTTCGAGCAGCGAGGTGTCGGCGTCCACGGGCGAGACCACCCAGGCGCCGCCCATGCCGGCCACCGGCGGCGTGGAGACCTCCTGGCGGAAGTCGACCCGCAGGCGCTCCGGGTCGAAGGTGCGGCGCGAGATCCAGTTCTTGACGGCGCCGTTGGCGGTCGCCCAGATGTGGATGCGCTCGGAGCGGTCGTCCTGCTCCAGGTGCTCGACGTGCACGTTGGGGCCGAAGTACTGCGGCCACTTGCTGACATCGGCGACGATCCCGTACACGACCTCGGCGGGGGCGGCGACGGCGACGCTGTGGAGGGTGTGGTGCTTCGTTCCGGTCACGGACACGGGAAATTCCTTCGGTGGTCGGGGAGTTGAGGGGAGCCGTCGGGCTCGTCGTCGGCGCCGGCCGGCGCCTCGGGGTCAGAAGTTGCCGAGACCGCCGCAGACGTTGAGGGCCTGCGCGGTGATGGAGGCGGCCGTGTCGGTGGCCAGGTAGCCGACGAGACCGGCGACCTCCTCCGGGGTGGAGTAGCGGCCCAGCGGGATCTTCGCGGTGAACTTGGCCATGATCGCGTCCTCGGAGGTGTCGTACGCCTGGGCGTAGCCCTGCCGCACGCGCTGCGCCATCGGCGTCTCGACGTAGCCGGGGCAGACCGCGTTCACGGTGATGCCGGTCGGGGCGAGCTCGTTGCCGAGCGCCTTGGTGAAGCCGACCACGCCGTGCTTGGACGCGGAGTACGGGGCGCCGAGCACCACACCCTGCTTGCCCGCGGTGGAGGCGATGTTGATGATCCGGCCCCAGCCGCGCTCGCGCATGCCGCCGACGTTGAGCACCTCGCGGGTGACCCGGAACACGCTGTTCAGGTTGGTGTCGATGACGTCGTCCCACACCTCGTCCGACACGTCGGCGGTCACGCCGCCGCCGCTGCGGCCGGCGTTGTTGACCACGACGTCGACCCGGCCGTACGTGGCTACGGCGGCCGCCACGAGCGCCTTGACGGAGTCGGCGCTGCGGACGTCGGCGGTGGTGCCCGACACCTCAAGGCCCTCCTCGCGGAGCTCCTTCACGGTGAGCTCGACGGACTCGGAGCCGCGCGCGCAGACGAACACCGCGAGACCGGCCCGGCCCAGCGCCCGCGCCGACGCGAGACCGATCCCGCTGGTCCCGCCGGTGATGAGCGCGACCCGGCGCTCGCTGGTGTCCTGGGGCTGAGTCATACGAATCTCCTCGGATGAGTGGGTGTACGGGGGCCAACGTGCCCAGGGCCACTCGAACGGGTATCGAGCGGGGCTGGACCTCGGCGCCCCGACCGGGCCCCCAGCGGCGTTCGAGCGGGGGCCGCCAGGCTGCGGAGGCAGGAAGATCCAGGAGGAGAGGACCCCCATGAGCGTCACCGAGCTGCCGCAGGCCGCCACCACCGCCGGGCTGTACACGGAGATCCAGCAGTTCTACGCGCAGCAGATGCATCTGCTCGACGACGGCAAGGTCGAGGAGTGGGCCCACACCTTCACCACCGACGGTGTGTTCGCCGCCAACGCGCAGCCCGTGCCGGCGGTCGGCCGCGAGGCCATCACCGCCGCCGCGGCCGCGGCCACCGAGGCGTACGCCAAGGCCGGCGTCCAGCGCCGCCACTGGCTGGGCATGGTCTCGGTCGAGTCGGTCGACGGCGACGTCGTCAACGCGCGCTGCTACGCCCTGGTCATCGAGACCCCGCGCGGCGGGCGCCCCGAGATCAAGGCGAGCACGCTGTGTGAGGACCGGATCGTGCGGGTGGGTGGTGCCTGGCAGATCGAGGACCGTCAGATCACCCGGGACGACCTGATCTGACCCTCGCCCGGGGCCACCCCGGCCCGCTCCCTGGGCCCGCCCCGGCCCCGCTGCCTGGGCCTGCCCCGGCACCCCGAGACAAGTGCCCGCACGCGAATCCCCCGGCGTGCGGGCACTTTCGCATGCGCGGCGGGGGCGTGTTCTGCGCAGTTCCCCGCGCCCCTCAACCCTCTCGATCCTGCGGACCGTGGTCGCTTGTCGCGCAGTTCCCCGCGCCCCTGGGGGTCCGGTGCTGGCCTGCACGGCATCTTTAGCCCGTCCGGCGATTGAGGACGAGCGCCCTTGAGGCGCGATCGGGGGTTCGGGGGCGGAGCCCCTGAGCAGGGGCTGGGGCGTCGGCCCAGGGGGTATGGCGAGGGCCGCCGTCCCGGGAGGGGGCGGCGGCCCTGGGGGCGCGGCGGAAGAGTTACGCCGCGGCCGTCGCGGTCGTCAGGCACTCGTTGATGAACTCCAGCAGCAGGCGGGGCGTGGACGCCTCCGCCACCGTGTCGTCGGACAGCTGGATCTGGTAGTCCCGCTCGATGACCCCCGTGACCTGGAGGATCGCGAGGGAGTCGTAGCCCAGGTCGTCGAACGGCACGTCCAGGACGTCACCGTCCAGGTCGATGCCCTCGCCGACACCGGCGCACTCGCGCAGCAGCGTGGTCAGTTCCTTGAGATTCATGAAGCTCGCCTCTCTCAATCCCGAATGAAAACAGTGGAGTTCAGTGGGCCGCGGTCACGACGGCCGCGGCGTTGAAGCCGCCGGTCCCGCGCGCCAGTACGAGTGCGGTGCGGACCGGGCCGCGCCGGGCCTCGGTGACCAGGTCGAGCGCGTCGGCCGCGACCGGCGATGTGACGTTGACGGTCGGCGGGATCACCGCGTCCCGGATGGAGAGCAGCGCCGCCGCCAGGTCGAGCGAGGCGCCACCGGCCGACAGCCGGCCCGTCATGGTCTTGGGGGCCGTCACGGGCACTCCGCGGGGGCCGAACAGCGCGGTGAGGGCCGCTTCCTCCTGGCGGTCGAGCTCCGGCACCCCGGACGCGTCGGCGAAGACGACGTCCACGTCCGACGCGCTCAACCCGGCCTCGGCGAGGGCGAGTTCGGCGGCGCGGCGCAGGCCCGGCTCGCCGCCGCGACCCGGCGCCGGGTCGAAGGTGGCCGCGTAACCCGAGAGCTGTCCGTAGATCCGGGCGCCGCGCTCGCGGGCCGCCTCGGCGTCCTCCAGGACGAGGATGGCGCCGCCCTCACCGGCGACGTATCCGCTGGCCTCGCTGTCGAAGGGCAGGAACGCGCGTGCCGGGTCGGCGACCGGGCTCATCCGCCCGCCGGCGAGCTGCGCGGTCCAGCCCCAGGGGCAGACCGCGCCGTCCACGCCGCCGGTGACGATGAGCTTGCTGCCCTTGCGCAGCTGGCGCCGGGCCTGGGCGACCGCGTCGAGGCCGCCCGCCTGCTCGGTGACCAGGACGCCGCTGGGTCCGCGCAGCCCGTGCCGGATGGAGATCTGGCCGGTGTTGACGGCGTAGAACCAGGCGTACGACTGGTAGGCGGAGACGTACTGGCCGCCCTTGCTCCACAGCGCCTGGAGCTCGCGCTGGCCGAACTCGAAGCCGCCCGCGGAGGCCGCGGTGACCGCGCCGGCCGAGTACTGCGGCATCTCGGCCGGGTCGGCGCCGGAGTCCTCCAGGGCCTCCTTGGCCGCGGTCAGGGCGAGCCGGGTCATGTGGTCGGTCTGCGGGAGCAGCCGGCTCGGGATGTGCTCCTCGGCGTCGAAGCCGGGCACCTCGCCCGCGAGGGTGGCCGGGTAGCCGGAGGCGTCGAAGCGGGAGACCGGGCGGATGCCGCTCTCGCCCGCCACGGTCGCCTCCCACCAGGCCCGCGTACCGAGGCCGTTGGGGGCGGTGACGCCGATGCCGGTGAACACCGCGGTGGCGGAGCGCACCGCCGTACGTTCGAGCAGCTCGCTCGTCATGCCGTCTTCCTCCGCTCGGGCTTGGTGAGCACGATCGCGCTCTGGAAACCGCCGAAGCCGCTGCCCACGCTGAGCACCGTGTTGATGTCGCGCTCGCGGGCGTGGATCGGGGTGTAGTCGAGGTCGCACTTGGGGTCGGCCTCGTGCAGGTTCGCGGTCGGCGGCACCATGCCGTGCTCGATGGCCAGCGCGGACGCGGCGATCTCCAGGGAGCCGATCGCGCCGAGCGAGTGCCCGATCATCGACTTGATGGAGGAGACGGGCGTCGCGTACGCGTGGTCGCCGAGGCTCTTCTTGAACGCGGCCGTCTCGTGGCGGTCGTTCTGGAGCGTGCCCGAGCCGTGCGCGTTGATGTAGTCGATGTCGGTGCCGGGGATGCCGGCCTCCTGGAGCGCGGCTCCGATCGCCTCGGCCATCTCCGCGCCGTCGGCCCGCAGACCCGTCATGTTGTACGCGTTGGAGCGGGAGGCGAACCCGGCGATCTCGGCGTAGATGTGCGCGCCGCGCGCCACGGCCTGCTCGTACTCCTCCAGCACGAACACCGCGCTGCCCTCGCCGAGCACGAAGCCGTTGCGGGACTTGTCGAAGGGCCGCGAGGCGGTCTCCGGCTCGTCGTTGCGGTTCGACGTCGCCTTGATGGCGTCGAAGCAGGCGACGGAGATCGGCGAGATGGGCGCCTCGGTGGCACCGGCGATCATGACGTCGGCGCTGCCCTCGCGGATCAGCTCGACGGCGTGGCCGACCGAGTCGAGACCCGAGGTGCAGCCGGTGGAGACCACGGCGGTGGGGCCCTGCGCGCCGAACTCCCAGGCCACCTCGGCCGCGAACGAGCTGGGCACGAAGTAGTCGTACAGGTGCGGCACGGCCCGCTCGTGGTCGACCAGCCACTCGGCGCCGTTGTTGCTGACCGCCGCGTACTCGTAGTCGAGCCCGGTGGTCGCGCCGACGGCGCTGCCGATGGTGACGCCGGTGCGGAACGGGTCGACGCCCGTCATGTCGAGGCCGCTGTCGGAGACCGCCTCACGGGCGCCGACCAGCGCGAACTGGGCGGCCCTGTCGAGACGTGCGGCCTGTTCCTCGGTCAGCCCCTGGGCGACCGGGTCGAAGTCGACCTCGGCGGCGATCCTCGACCGGAAGGCCGAGGCGTCGAAGAGCGAGACGGCCCTGGTCGCGGTGCGTCCCGCGGTCAGCAGGGACCAGTACTCCTTGGTGCCGACGCCCCCGGGGGCGACCACACCGATTCCGGTGATGACTACGCGTCGGCTCACCTGTCCCCCTCGTTGGTCCTGGCGTGGGGGTGCGCCCCGGGAATGTGCAGCACGGCTGCGTCACCTCTCTGATAGGTCCGCTGTCAGATCCGCTGTCGGAAGGAGTCTCGTCCCGCCCTCTTGACGCCCGCTCGACTCGCCGCCGTACTCCCCCTTGAGCGATTCCCGCAGCTCCAGGGCCACCTCGCGCAGCAGCTCGGGCACCCCGCGCTCGCGTACGAAGAAGTGGTCGCCGGGCAGGGTCTGGAGCCGGAAGCGGGTCACCGAGTAGTCGGCCCACTCGGCCACCTCCCACAGCGGTGCGATGGGGTCGTCGCGGCCGGCCAGCGCCATCAGCGGGGTGCCGACCGCCTTGTCCGCGTTGACCTGGCAGAGCGCCTCGCCCAGCCTGAGGTCGTCGCGGAGCGCCGGGATCACCTGGCGCTGCCACAGCGAGCGGTCCCGGCCCGCGGCCTCGGGCGGCGCGGCCTCCAGGTCGACCAGCAGGTCGATGAGTTCGTGGTCGGGCAGCCGGGCCCCGCGCAGCAGCGTGTTGCGCAGGTGCGGCGGCGGTACGGCGCCGATCACCAGACGGGCCGGCGGCAGCAGCCCGTCGTCCTCCAGGGTCCGCGTCAGCGCGTGCGCGACCAGACCGCCGAGGCTGTGCCCGTACAGGAGGTAGGGGCGGTCGAGCAGCGGGGTGATCAACTCCCGCAGTTCATTCATGAGTTCGGTGGCGTCGGTGATCCGGGCCTCCTTGGCGCGCGGGCCCCGGCCCGGCAGCAGCACCGGCACCACCTCGGCCGTGTCGCCGAGGATCCGCTGCCACTTGGCGAAGGAGGAGATCCCGGCCCCCGCGTGGTGGAAGCAGAACAGCCAGGGCGTCACGGTGTCCTCCCGGTCCTCCCGTGTGGCGCTCCCGGATCTCATGCGTCGATCAGGGCGACGGCCCGGGTCCAGCCCGCCCCCGCTCCGGCGATCTTCACGGGGAAGCAGGACACCCGGAAGCCGTGCGTGGGCAGGGTGTCGAGCTGCGCGAGCCGCTCGACCTGGCAGTACTCGCGGCGCCGGCCGGCGAAGTGGGCCGGCCAGAGCACCGACTTGTCGCCGGTCTCCTGGAAGGTGCGGATCATGTGCCCGAAGGGGGCGTCCAGGCTCCACGCGTCGGTGCCGATGACGCGTACGCCGAGGTCGAGCAGGAAGTCGGTGGCGGCGCCGTCGAGACCGGCGAAGTCGGTGAAGTAGCGTGGGGTGCCCGCGTGTTGTGAAGCTCCGGTGTGCAGCATGACGATGTCGAGCGGCTGCGGGGTGTACCCGATCTCGGCGATCTGCTTCTCGATGCGCTCGACCCCGATGGCGCCGATGCCGACGTCGCTCACGTCGAGCACGACGGCCGGGCGCAGGAACCAGTCGAGCGGCATCTCGTCGATGTGCCGCGGCCGCCCGTAGTCGCCGACCGAGCCGTAGTGCGAGGGCGCGTCCACGTGGGTGCCGGTGTGGCTGGTCAGGGTGAGCGTGTCCAGGGAGAGCAGTTCGCCCCCGGGCAGGTCGGCCGGATCGAAGTCGAGCCCGAAGTGCTCCTTCATCTCCGCCGCCATGTGTGCGGCGCCCTCGGCGGGCGTCATGATCTTGTGGATGATCGGGTCCGGCTCCCAGCCGGCCGCGTCCACGGGCGAGGACAGATCGATGACTCGCAAGGTGAAAACCCCCAAGGTCGTTGGCGACGGTCGGGGGCACTGTGCGGGCGCCCACTGGAGGGCGGATCGAGCCGCGCACGCGTCGGACCCCGCCCTGTGGGGGGAGAGGGCGGGGTCCGGACGCGTTGCTGCCGGGCGGTCCAGGCCGCCCGTGCGCCGCTCAGGCGGCGAAGAGGTCGAGCACCGGGCGGCGCCCGGCCTGGTGCGAGTCCAGCGCCGGGTCACCGGCGAGGACCGCGCGGTGCAGCTGCTGGAGCCGCGCCGAGGGGTCGAGCCCCAGCTCGTCGGCGAGCCCCCGCCGCAGGTTCTGGAACACGTCCAGGGCCTGCCACTGCCGGCCGGACCGGTACAGCGCCACCATGCACTGGGCGTGCAGGCCCTCGTGCAGCGGGTGACGGGCCGTCAGGGAGGTGAGTTCCGCCAGCAGTTGCATGTGCCGGCCGAGCCGCAGGTCGGAGTCGATCCGCTGCTCCAGAACACCGAGCCGGCTCTCCTCCAGGCGGACGAGCTCGATCTCCAGGAGCGGGCCGAGCCGCACGTCCACCAGGGCCGGACCGCGCCACATGCCGAGCGCCTCGCGGTAGAGCGCGGCCGCGCTCTCGTCGTCACCGCGCTCGGCGGCGCCGCGTCCGGTCGCCACCAGGCGGTCGTACTCGTGCACGTCCACCGAACCCGGCGTGACCTCCAGGAGGTAGCCGCCGTGCCGGGTGGCGAGCACCTCACGGGCGGTGTACGGGCTGTCCGGGCCGAGCGCACCCGCGATCAGCCGGCGCAGCTGGAGGATGTACGTCTGCAGGGTGGTCAGCGCGCTGCGGGGCATGTCCGCCCCCCAGATCTCCTCCATCAGCGTCGGAACGGGCATGACCTGGTTCGCGTACACCGACAGCAGCGCCAGTATCTGCCGGGGCTTGCCGGCGCTCGGGACGACCGACGTGCCGCCCGACTCGGCCATGAGCGGACCGAGAACCTTGATCTCCATGGGATTCCTCCGGGGTCGGATCTGCCGGATGACCCGATGGTTTCGGACCCGGCTCCAAGCACCCTCAAAAGCTGTCATCCACGCCCCGTTCAGGGCAGTGCCGGGCTCCTGAACCCGGCATGTGAGTGTCCTGGGAAGGGGTATGAAAGTTTCATGTGCATCCCGTGACCGCGGCACTGGGGCGGATCCGGCCGACCCGGCAGAGTTCTGGACGTCGGCCCGACCAGGAGTCGAGTACCGACGGCTAGGGGGTCAGGTCCCCCAGCCTCCGTCAGCTGTCTGCCAGGGGGAAGAACCATGAACGCGAACGTCGGCCTCTCAGTGTCCGTCCTTGATGACCTCGTGATCGAGGAGTTCGGCCGGCAGGCGGCCTTCAGCCAGGCTCCCGCCGGGACCTGGGGTTCCGGTGTCGCCCAGACCCCGGTCTCCATCGCCGCCGAGACCGCCCGGCGCACCGTCTGATGGGGGCCGTCCGGACCGCCGCCCCGCTCCTCGGGTTCAAGCCGCACCTGCGGGTCGAGCAGGTGCCCGGTGAAGCGGTGTACCTGATCTCCGACCAGCGGGTGACCGCACTGCACGGCGAGCAGATCGCCCGCCTCGCCCCCCTCCTCGACGGCACCCGCCCCCTGGAGCGCATCGCCCAGGACGCGGCGGATGCCCTGCCCTCTGGGCAGGCGGCCCGGCTGGTGTCGCGGCTGACCGGCGCCGGGCTGCTCTGCGGCCGCGAGCGCCGGGTGTCGCCGCGGGAGGCGGCCGAGCAGGCGTACTGGGAAGCGGCGGGACTGGACGGCAACCGGGCGGCGACCACCCTCGCGCAGGGTGTGGTCCGTGTCGTGTCGGTCGGCAGCGCGGACGAGGGCGAGCTGTCCGCGGCCCTCGCCGCCGCCGGACTCGACACCACCGGCGAGGCCCGCGCCGACCTCACCCTCGTCCTCTGCGACGACTACCTCGACCCCGAACTCGCCGTCGTCGACGCGGAGTTCCGCGCTTCGGGCCGACGCTGGCTGCCGGTGAAGACCGAGGGCACCGAGATGTGGATCGGCCCCTTCTTCGGGGACGAGGACGGACCCTGCTGGGCCTGTCTGGCCGAGCGCCTGTGGCGCAGCCGCCCGGTGGAGGCCCACGTCCAGCGCATGCTGGGCCGCTCGGGACCGATACCCCGCCCTTCGTGCACGCTGCCCGCCGCCCGGCTCGCCGCCCTCCAGCTGGCGGGGCTGGAAGCCGCCAAGTGGCTGGCGGGTTACCGGGACGCGGGCCAGCAGGCGCTGCGCACGCTCGACGGGCTCACCCTCGCCGGGGAGCTCCATCCCGTCGTGCGCCGCCCGCAGTGCCCGAGCTGCGGCGAGCCCGCGATGACCGCCGCGCAGGTGCGGACGCCGGTCGTGCTGCGCTCACGCATCAAGCGGGACACCGGCGGGAACGGCCACCGCAGCCTCACGCCCCAGCAACTCCTCGACCGTTTCGGTCACTTGGTGGACCCGGTCACCGGCCTGGTGCGCGGCATCGTCCGCAACGCATGCGGCCCCGAGTTCTTCAACTCCTTCTCGGCCGGCCTCAACCCGGCCGCCGGAACCCAGGGCCTGGGTGCGATACGCGGCGGCCTGCGCGCCTCCTGCGGCGGCAAGGGCGCCACCGAGATCCAGGCCAGGGTCAGCGCTCTCGCCGAGGCCCTCGAACGCCACTCCGGCCACTTCGAGGGCGGTGAGGCGACGGTCCGCGGCAGCTACCGCGAACTGGCCGCCGACGCCCTCCACCCCGACATGGTCCAGCTCTACGACGAGCGGCAGTACGCCGGCCGCGCCGAGTGGAACGAGGCGCACGGCCCCTTCCAGTACGTCGCCGACCCCTTCGACGAGGAGAGACCTACCGACTGGACCCCGCTGTGGTCGGTGACCGAGCAGCGGCACAAGCTGCTCCCGACCGCGCTGCTCTACTACGGGGTGCCCCAGGCGCCCGGCGCGTTCTCCTGCCTGGCCACCTCGAACGGCACGGCCGCCGGGGGGACGGTGGAGGACGCCGTGCTCCAAGGTTTCCTCGAACTCGTCGAGCGGGACGCGCTGGCGCTGTGGTGGTACAACCGCACCCGCCACCCCGCGGTGGACCTCGACGCCTTCGACGACCCGTGGATCGCCGAACTCCAGCGCGTGCACGCCTCGTTGGGGCGTGAGGTGTGGGTCCTCGACCTCACCGCCGACCTCGGCATCCCCGTCATGGCCGCACTGTCGAGGATTGCGCATGCCGAACCTGGGCAGCGGCAAGACATCATGTTCGGCTTCGGCGCCCACTTCGACCCCGCGATCGCGCTCCGTCGCGCCCTGACCGAGCTGAACCAGATGATGCCGCACGTGGTGGCACCCGACGGCAGCGTCTCCCGCGCGGCCGCCGAGGACCCGGACGTCCGCGAGTGGCTGCGCACCGCCACCGTCGAGGGCCACCCCTACCTGCTCCCCGCCGACTGCGCCCCGACCGGGCCCGGAACGCACCCCTACACTCCCAGCGACGACCTGTACGAGGACATCGAGACGGTCGTGGAGCTGCTGCGCGGGAAGGGCATGGAACTGCTCGTCCTCGACCAGACCAGACCCGATGTCGGCCTGCCGGTCGTCAAGGTGGTGGTGCCCGGACTCAGACCCCACTGGGCGCGCTTCGCCCCCGGACGCCTCTTCGACGTTCCGGTGCGGCTCGGCAGACTGGTCGCGCCCACCCGGTACGAGGACCTCAACCCGGTCCCGCTCTTCCTCTGAACCAGTTGACCTCGCACCTCGCACGCGAACCACACCCTGCCGGTGGAAGGACCCCCCTCATGCGTATCGACCGCCTCGCGGCCCGTGAACTCGGTGAGTTCTGGTCGCTGCGCGAGGACGTCATGGTGCTCTTCGGCCAGAGCACCGTGCTGCGCACGCCCTGGGGGGAACTGCGCCTGGAGCGGCCGGGCCCGCTGCTGCGCGAGGCGTTGCACCGGATGCAGCTGGGCCCGGTGAGCCTCGGCAACGTGGTGCCGGGCTTCCCCGGGTACGAGGTGCCGAAGCGGGAGTGGAACGAGGCGTCGCGAGAGCTGCTGGATGCCCTGGAGCCCCTCCAGCACCTGATCGTGCGGCACCTCGCGATCGGTGCCTCGCCGCTCCTGAGCGTCGTCCCGCTTTCGCCGCGGGCCACGTTCCGCCCGCCGTCCACAGCACCCGGGGCCGAGTTCCGGGTGCCCGACGCCGTGGTGCTGCGCAGGCCGGGAGACGACCCGGTGCTCGCGCGGGAGGGCTGTGACCACCGCGTCGAGCTGCACGGTCCCGACGCGTCGCGGCTGCTGGATCATCTCCGGGAAGGGAGCGGCGATTTCCGGCCATCGCTCGACGCTCCGCTGCCGCAGAACGTCGTCAGAGCGGCGCGCGCCTACACGGTCGCCGCGGGGATGCTCTTCGCGCCCGATCTCAAGGGCGCGGCCCAACTGTGAGAACCGGCTGAGCACTACAGGTCCGGCCATCGGATTGCCTATGATCCGGTCCGGAGACGTGCTTCTGACCGGGCACCGAAAACCATGGGGGACAGTTGAAAGCAGAAGTAGCCGAGAGGTCCGGGAGGATATCCACGGACATCGGCACCGTGGAGCTTCCGCCCCGTAAGGCGATAGCGGTGACCGCGGCTGCGTTGCTGGGGTTTTTCGTGATCGACGGCGTTTTCGTCTGGGCCGAGAATCCGCCCCTGTGGGAACGCGTCGCCGCACTGTGCGGTTTCGCCGCGATCCTGGGCTTGCAGCTGTGCCACTCCTTCCCGCAGCTCCTGCCGAACCTCTACCGTTTCCGGTACGCGACCTGGTCCCTTCAAGCCGTTCTGGCCTATGTGCCGATCCATCTGTTCGGCTCCGCGTGGAGCGGGATGGCGGAATTCCTGACCGCCTCCTCGGTCCTGGTGTTCCCGGCGGCGATCGGCTGGCCGCTCTTCGGCGTGGGTGTGTTCACCTGTTGGTACCTGTACAGCGGGGACCCCGCCAGTACGGTGGCCTACAACGTCCTCGAGGGCGCGCTGATCCCGTTGATCATCATCGGGCTCTCCCGCCTGTCCGACCTGATCGTCAAGCTGCACCGTTCCCGTGAGGAACTGTCCCGCCTCGCCGTCGCCGGAGAGCGCCTGCGCTTCGCCCGCGATCTGCACGACGTCCTCGGATACAGCCTCTCGGCCGTCTCCCTCAAATGCGAGCTCGCCTACCGGCTGCTCGCGGACGCCCCCGCCAAGGCGCAGGAAGAACTCGGCGAAGTGCTGCGCACCTCGCGCAAGGCGCTCGCCGATGTGCGTTCGGTCAGCCGCGGATATCGCGAGATGTCACTGGCGGGCGAGGCCAATGCCGCCGTCTCCATGCTGTCCGCCGCCGGTATCCGTACATCGTTGAAATTCGAGGCCGGTGCGTTGCCGACGGCGGTCGACACCGTGCTGGCCACCGCGCTGCGCGAGGGTCTGACCAACATGCTGCGGCACAGCAAGGCCGAGAGCTGCGAGATCCGGGCCGAGCGGACGGGGGCCGGCGCCATGCTGGTTCTGGCCAACGACGGCATCGGGCGCGGGCGCCCCGCCAAGAGCGGCGCCGGCAGCGGACTCGCGACGCTCGACAGCCGCGTGCGGAAGCTCGGCGGCACCCTCGAGTACGGCTGCGACGGCCAGGGCTGGTTCCGTCTCCAGGCGACCGTGCCGGTGCCCGACCGGGCCGAACCGGATCAGGGCGCGGACCGCGTGGCCGCCGTGGAGGCGGACGAGCCCGAGCCGTCGGCGGCGCGGCCCCAGGGCCACCGGGACCTGGTGCCCCGGGCCGCCTCGGCGATCGCGTTCACGGTCCTGGTGGGGTACTTCCTCGCGTACTCCCTGGTCGCCCTGTCCTACGAGCCGCCGCTCGGCAAGGCCGTGGTGGTGGAACTCTGCATGTTCGCCACGCTCGTCCTCCAGCTCCTGGTCTCCTTCCAGTGGCGGCTCAACCGATGGTCCGGCCGTCCCGGCCTGCTGAGGTACGGCTCCCTCGCCGGGCTGGTGCTGCTCCAGGCCGTGCCCTGGGCCTTCTTCGGCCCGACCTGGCTGGGCATGCCGGGCTTCGTCGCCGGCGCGGCGCTGCTCGTGCTGCCGACGTTCCCGGCCTGGTCCCTGGCCGTCGCGGTGACGGTCGCCGGCGACATCGCCCTTCACCAGATGGGCGGGGCCACCACCGACCTGATCTACACGACCTGCTACACCCTCATCTGCGGCCTCGTGGTGTTCGGCCTGTCGCGCATGGCGCAGCTGGCGTCCGAACTGCACTGGTCCCGCACGGAGATCGCCCGCCTGGCGGTGACGACGGAGCGTCTCCGGTTCGCTCGGGATCTGCACGATCTGCTCGGATTCAGCCTGTCCGCGATCACGTTGAAGTGTGAGTTGGTGCGGCGGTTGGCGCAGGGCAGGCCGGTGCAGGCGCAGGAGGAGTTGACCGAGGTGCTGCAGATCGCGCGTCAGGCGTTGGCCGATGTGCGGACGGTGGCGGAGGGGCGGCAGCGGATGAGCCTGACCGCGGAGGCGGAGAACGCCACCGCGATGCTGGCCGGGGTGGGGATCCGGGCGACCGTGGACACGGACTGCGGTGAGCTGCCCGGGGATGTCGAGACGGTGCTCGCGACGATGCTGCGCGAGGGCCTGACGAACATGCTGCGGCACAGCAAGGCCGTCCACTGTGAGATCACGGCGGTGCGCACCGCGGCCGGGGTGCGGCTCACGCTGGTCAACGACGGTGTGGACGGGTGCGCCGCGCCGGGCCTCGACTCGAAGGTCGACGGCGGCAGCGGGATCGGGAATCTGACCACGCGGGTGAACGCGGTGAACGGGCGGCTGGCGGCGGGGGCCCGGCCGGACGGCTGGTTCGAGCTGACGGCGGAAGTGGAACTGCTCGCCGCCTGAGCAGGGGGGCCACCGGGCGCCGCGCGGGTCGCGCGCCGCGCCACCGCCACAACCGAAGAGGCAAGCAAGCTCATGGGGGAGACTTGGGGACCGATGCGGGCGGCCGCACCGACGGGGAGCCGGTGTGGGGGGACGGGGGTGTGCTGCCGCGGCGTACGGCGGTCGCCATCACCGCGGGGGTGCTGCTCGGCTTCGTCGTCATCGACGGCAGCCACGTCTGGGCCGAACATCCCTCCGTGTGGCACAGGTCGGCCGCCGCGCTCGGCTTCGTGGCGATCATGGGGCTCCAACTGGCCCACTCCTTCCCCGGATTCCTGCCGCGGCTCGGGCGCCTGCGGTACGCGACCTGGCTGCTGCTCGGACTGCTGGCGTACGCGCCGATCAGCGTGTTCGGGGCCGCGTGGGGCGGGATGGCGGAGTTCCTGACCGCCTCCTGCGTGCTGGTCTTCCCGGCGGCGGTCGGCCGGCCGCTGTTCGCCTGTGCGGTCGTGGCGCAGTGCGTGCTGTTCTGCCGATTCGGCTTCGGCACCGGGGAGTTCGTGTACGGCTGCGCCGAAGCGGTGCTGATTCCGCTGGTCGTCGTCGGGCTCTCGCGGATGTCCGACATGATCGACCGGCTGCACCGCTCGCGCGAGGAGCTCTCGCGGCTGGCCGTCGCGGGCGAGCGGTTACGGTTCGCGCGGGACCTGCACGAGGTGCTCGGCCTCAGCCTCGTGGCGGTCTCCCTCAAGTGCGAACTGGCGTACCGGCTGCTCGCGGACGCTCCCGCCAGGGCGTACGAGGAGCTGGGGGAGGCGCTGCGCACCTCGCGCAAGGCGCTCGCCGATGTGCGCTCCGTCAGCCGCGGCTACCGCCAGATGTCCCTGTCGGACGAGGCGAACGCGGCGGTCGCGATGCTCTCGGCGGCGGGCATCGACACCACCGTGCGCCACCGCTGCGGCGACCTGCCCGCCTCCGTGGACACCGTCCTTGCCACCGTGCTCGGCGAGGGGCTGACGAACATGCTGCGGCACAGCAGGGCCGAGCGCTGCGTGATCACCACCGAGTGCGGGGGCGGTGTCGTCGTGCTGGTGCTCGGCAACGACGGCGTCGGCCGGACGGGACCGTCGGCCTCCGGGGCCGGGCTGGCCGCGCTCGACTCCCGTCTGCGTGAACTCGGCGGCACCCTCACCCATGGGGCCGACGGCCGGGGCTGGTTCCGGCTGCGGGCGGTCGTGCCGCTGCGGCCCAGCGCGGAGCCGGCGGGGCCGCGGCGGCGCGCCCGGGCCACCGGCGACCGGAGCAGGGCGGGGCGGCCCGGCAGCACCGACCTGATGCCCCGGGCCGCGGGCGCGATCACCCTCGCCGTCCTGGTCGGCTACTTCCTGTCGTACTCGGCCGAAGGCTGGTCCTACGCGCCGTACGCGCGCGGGCTGCCCACCGTCGAACTCTGTCTGCTCGGCTGCCTCGCGCTCCAGCTCGCCGAGTCCTTCCACGGGCGCTTCGCCTGGGGGGCGCGCTGGACGGGTGGGCTGCGGTACGGGGCGCTGGGGGCGCAGGCGCTGCTCCAGTTCGCGCCGTTCCTGGTGTTCGGCAGGGCGTGGGCGGGCATCCCCGGGTTCCTCGCCGGGTCGGCGCTGCTCGCGCTGCCGACGGTGGCGGGCTGGCCGGTCCTGGTCCTGGTCACCGTGGCGAGCGACGCCGCGCAGTACGCGGTCGGGGTCCCGGCGCAGGACGTGATCTACGAGACCGCGTACACCCCGATCTGCGCCGTGGTCGTCTTCGGGCTGACCAGGATGGCCCAGCTGGCCTGCGAACTCCACCGCTCCCGCGCCCGGATCGCGCGCCTGGCGGTGACGACCGAGCGGCTGCGCTTCGCCCGGGACCTGCACGATCTGCTCGGCTTCAGCCTGTCCGCGATCACGCTCAAGTGCGAGCTGGTACGGCGGCTCGCGCCGGACCGGCCGGAGCAGGCGCGGCTTGAGCTGACCGAGGTGCTCGGCATCGTCCGGGACGCGCTCGCCGATGTGCGGACGGTGGCGGGCGGCAGCCGGCGGATGTGCCTGAGCGCGGAGGCCGAGCACGCCATGGCGGTGCTCTGCGGTGTGGGCATCGACGCCACCGTCCGGCTCGACTGCGGTGAGCTGCCCGATGATGTGGAGACCGTGCTCGCCACGCTGGTGCGCGAGGGTCTGACGAACATGCTGCGGCACAGCAGGCCGAAGTGGTGCGAGATCAGCGCCGAGCGGACGGCGGACGCGGTGCGGCTGAGCCTCGTCAACGACGGGGTGGGTCGGCCGGGCGACCCCTTTCTCGCCTCGCGGCTCGGCGGCGGCAGCGGGATCGGCAATCTGACGTCGCGGATCGAGGCGGTCAACGGGCGGCTCACGGCGGGCCCGCGGCCCGACGGCCGGTTCGAGCTCAGGGCCGAGGTCGAGCTCCGGGCGGCCCGGGGTCAGGGCGGAACGCCCTGCGGAAACGTTTCGGCCGGGGCTGATGCGGCAGCCCCGGACCCGGTCGTCAGACCGAGTGCAGCCAGCCGGCCTCGCGGGCGATGCGGATCGCGTCGACCCGGTTACGCGCGTTGAGTTTGCTGACGGCCGACGTCAGGTAGTTGCGTACGGTGCCGGACGAGAGGTGGAGGCGGGACGCGATCTGGCCGGCCTCCATGCCCTCGGAGGCCAGCTGGAGCACCTCCTGCTCCCGATCGGTGAGCGGGGACGGGCCCGAGTCCAGCGTGGCCAGCGCCAGTTGCGGGTCGATGACGCGCTCGCCCGCCGCCACCTGGCGGATCGCGGCGCAGAGGCTGTCGGGGTCGGAGTCCTTGGGGAGGAAACCGGAGACATGGGCGGCCAGCGCCCGTCTCAGGTTCCCGGGTCTGCCCAGGCTGGTCAGGATGAGCGTGCGGCACTCCGGTACCGAGGTGTGCAGCCCGGCGGCGGCGGTGATGCCGTCGGTGCCGGGCAGGTCGATGTCGAGAACGGCGACATCCGGCCGCATCGCCATCGCGGTCGGCACGATGTCCGTGCCCGACGACAGCTCGGCGACCACTTCCAGATCGGACTCCAGTTCAATGAGCGACACCAATGCCTTGCGCAGCATATGCATGTCTTCGGCAATCAGAACGCGCACCATGGTGCCCCCCGTTGTGCTGGATCATGGGTCGGTTGCAAGGGCATGCCCGCCGGATCCTGCCCCGAACGCGCCACAAGACGCTGCCCGTGGTGGTCGATCGGATCCGCCGGTCACGTCCTAGCGATTATGCAATAGGCCGTGGCCGGCACCCGGGGCCGAGACCAATCCGGCACATGCCGTTTCAGGACCGGTACGTGTGGTTCCGCACCCGCGCCTTTCAGCCAGAACCCGACCACGGCTCAAGTGGCCGCTCCCATCCTCCCTCCACCCAGGCGCCGTCCGGTGGCCAGGGGGAAGGGAGAGGTGACGTGAACACGAACGGACACCCCAGCTCGGAAGGTGTTCTCTGACATGGCCCGCCGGAAGAATCCCGACGTTCCGGACGGCCCGGACGGCTCCGCCGACCGCCGCCGCAAGGGCACATGGCGCCGCCTCATCGGCCGCTGTCTGCGACCGGTGGGCGAAGCCCTCATGGTCCACGGCGGTGTTGACATGTATCTGACCGCCGCCGACGGGAACAGGGCCCGGCTGCGCTCGCTCGACAGCGGGTTCCGCCTCATGCTGCGCACCGACGCGGACGGCCCGCCCCCGGGCCACCCCGAACGGCTGCGCCCCGACGTCCCGCTCACCCGCCAGGAACTCCTGCTCCTGCAGGACCTCCTGAACGAGGCGCCCGGACACAGAAGGTGAGCGGGGGCGCCGCCCAGAACAGTTGATCTTCGAGTGCAGGTCGAGGGGCCGAGCGGAGAGTAGGAGGACCAACCATCCGTCCGAGCACCAGGGAGCAGAGGATGACCCCAGCCAAGAGCTTCACGCAGGCACTGGCGGCGCGGTTCGCCGACCGAGCCGCACGGACCGCTCTGCTCCGCCTGGACGGTGACGGTGACGCCGACCGGCTCACCTACCAGGACCTGGACGTACGGGCCAGATCCGTCGCGGCCGCGCTGCTGCGCCGCCGCGCGGCCGGTGCGCCCGTGCTGATCTCCATGGACGGCGGCCCGCACACCGTCGCCGCCCTCGTGGGCTGCCTGTACGCGGGCGCCGTCGCCGTGCCGGTGCCGCCGCCGGACAGCTCGCGCGCCGCCGCCGAGCGCACCGCCGCGATCGCCGCCGAGACGGACGCCGCCGTCATGCTCACCGAGTCCGCGCACGCCCCCGAACTGTCCCGGCGCCTCGCGGACGCCGGACGCTCCTCGGTGGTGTGCCTGGCCGTCGACTGCCTGCCGGACGACGGCGCCGACTGGCGGCCGCCCGCCCTCGACGGCTCCGACCTCGCGCTGCTCCAGTACACCTCCGGGTCCACCGCCGCCCCGCGCGGTGTCCGGGTCACCCACGCCAACCTCCTTGCCACGATGGAGAGTCTGCGCACCGCGCTCGGCACCGACCAGGACGCCCGCATCGGCGGCTGGCTCCCGCTCCACCACGACCTCGGCCTGATCGGCCAGCTGCTTCACCCGCTCTGGCTCGGCGCCACGGCCGTCCTGATGCCCGGCCGTCGCTTCGCCGCCGACCCGTTGAGCTGGCTGCGCGAGGTGGCCCGGCACCGCGTCACCGTCACCGCCGCGCCCGACTCCGCGTACGCCCGCTGCCTGGCCGAAGCCACCGACGAGGACCTCGCGGGCCTGGACCTGAGCGCGCTCGCCACCGCCGTCAACGCCTCCGAGCCGGTCTCCGCCGTCACCCTCGCCGCCTTCGCCCACCGCTTCGCCGCCGCGGGCCTGCGCCCGGGCGCGCTCGCCGCCGGGTACGGCCTCGCCGAGGCCACCCTCCTGGTCAGCCTCGCCGACCGGGTGCCGCCCGCGCCGGCCACCGTGTCCGCCGACGCCCTGGAGCGCGGCGAGCTGAGCCCACCGGTGCCCGGCCACCCGGTACGCACCCTGGCCGGCTGCGGACCCGCGCGGGGCGTCACCGTACGCGTCGTCGACCCGGAGAGCTCGGCCGTGCTGCCCGAGGGGGCCGTCGGCGAGATCTGGGTGCGCGGCGAGGCCGTCGCCGACGGCTACTGGCGCCGCCCCCTGGAGACCGCCGCCGCCTTCGGCCACGCCACCGCCGCCGGCGAGTACGGCTTCCTGCGCACCGGCGACCTCGGCGCGCTGCGCGACGGGGAGCTCTACCTCACCGGCCGCATCAAGGACGCCCTCCTCGTCGACGGCCGCACCCTGCACCCGCAGGAGGCCGAGCGCCAACTCGCCCAGTCCGGCGCCCCGTTCGGCTCGGCCGTGGTCCTGGCCACGCCCGCCGAGCACGAGGAGATCGTCGCCATCCAGGAGATCCGCGGCGCCGGCTGGAGCCCCGGCCAGCTCGCCGACCTCGCCGAGCGGGTCCGCGGCTGCCTGCACCAGGAGTTCGGCGCCTCGCTCGGCGGCGTGGTCCTGGTCCGCCCCGGCACCGTGCGCCGCACCACCAGCGGCAAGGTCCGCCGCTCGCTCATGCGCGAGCTCTACCTGCGCGGCGAACTGCGCCCGCTGTACGCCTCGGCGCCGCCGTACGCCGCAGAAGGAGGCTGAGCCCATGCCCACCGCCGCCGTCCGGGCCGCAGACCCGGACGTACGCCACCGCGCCGAGCGGCTCGAATTCCGCTTCGGCGACCCCTGCGACCCGGCCAACGCGCTGGGCTTCCGCGCCCTGCTCGCCGCCGACGGGGACAGCGAACTCCTCGCCCCCGCCGAGGCGTTGCTGGACGAGGAGGGTTTCGGCGCCGAGCTGGTGCCGGTCGCGCTCGGCGGCCGGCTGCGCGACGCCGACCAGCTGATGCGCATGCTGCGCCCGGTCTTCCGTCGCGATGTCGCGCTCGCCTTCGGCTACGGCATCACCTCGCTGTTCGCGGCCGCCCCGGTGTTCGCCGCCGGGTCGCCCGTCCAGCGCGAGAGCGTGGCCGCGCTGCTCGCCTCGGGCGGCCGCGCGGCCATCGTGCACCGCTCGCTCGCCCACGGCACCGCGATGCTGCGCGGCGAACTCACCGCCATGGAGTACTCCGGCGGCTTCGTCCTGGACGGCCGCAAGGACGTCGTCATCAACGCGGAGCGCGCGGGCGCCGTCGTCGCCTACGTCCGCACCGACCCCGCCCCGGGCCCGGCGTCCCACTCGGTGTTCCTGCTCGACCCGGACCAACTCCCGCCGGACGGCGTGCGGTTGCTCAAGCGCTCGCCCACCACGGGCATGCGCGGCTGCCGCTTCGCCGGGTACGAGTTCGACGAGTGCGAGGTGCCGGGCACGGCACTGGTCGGCGAACTCGGCGCGGGCGTCCGCCTTTCGCTGCGTACCTTCCAGCTCAACCGCACCCTCATCACCGGCGCCGTCATCGCCTCCGTGGACACCGTGCTGCGCGCCGCCGTACGGTCGGCGCTCGCGGGCGCCACCCTCGGCAGGCGCCAGCGCGGGGTGCTCGCCGGGGTGTTCGCCGATCTGCTCGCGGGCGACGCCATGGCCACCGCCGTGCTGCGCGCCCTGTCCCTGCTGCCGGGAGCCGCCCATCTGGCTGCGGCCGAGCTCAAGTACCTCGTACCGGACCTGCTCCGGGACGACCTGGAGGAGCTCGCCACCGTGCTCGGGGCCGGCGGCTACAGCCGCGACACCGACCAGGGCATGCTCAGCAAGCTGCTCCGCGACCTGCCGGCCGCCGGGCTCGGGCACGCCGGGACCGCCTCCTGCCAGGCCGTGGTCATCCCCCAACTCCCCATGCTGGCAAGGCACTTCTGGGGCACGGAGGCGGAGCCGCCCGCCGCCCTGTTCGACCTCGGCGAACCGGTGCCGCACCTCGACATCGGCGGCCTCGAAGTCGCGGGCGGCGGCGACTTCCTGGCCGCGTCCCTCACCGCGTCGGCCGGACGCCTCGCGGGATCGGGGGCCGAGGGCCCGTACGGGGAGGTGCTCGCCGCGATGGCCGCCGCCTTCCACGCCGATCTGCTGGCCGTGCGCGAGGCCTGCCTCCTGATCGAGCCCGGCGACCGGGCCGCGCTCGCGAGCCCCGCCACCGCCGCCCTCGCCGACCGGCACTCCGTGCTGTCGGCCGCCGGGGCGGCCCTGGCCGCCTGGGAGCACCACCGCCGCGGCGCCGGATTCCTCGCCGACCCCGCCTGGCTGGTGCTCGCCCTGCACCGCTACGGGCGCAGGCTGGGCCTCACCCTTCCTCCGCTGCCACCGGACTGCGTCGACCGGGTGGCGGAGGAGCTGCTGGCGCGATTCCGGGCCGGCCGCAGTTTCGATCTTCACGACGCGCCTCTGGCGGAAGCAGGTACCCCATGAGCCCCCTCAAAAGGACGGGCATCGCCGAACCCCTTCTGATGCCGGGACCCGACAGCCCATGGAGCCGGGTGCGGCAGGCCATGGCATGGCACGGCCATGTCGTGGTGCACGCCAACTGGCGGGACTGGCTGCCGGCGGCCATCGCCGACCCCCAGCTGCGCCCGCTGCTCGGCGCCCGGGACTGGCAGCGGCTCAACAACCTCCAGGACCCGGAGGCCCGTGACCGCTTCGCCGCCTCCCGGCTCCTGGTGAAGCACACCGCGGGCGCGGCCCTCCAGACCCCGCCCGAGACCGTGGAGCTGGCCTCCAAGGCGGGCGGGCGCCCCTATCTGCGCGGCTGCGACCAGATCGAGGTCAGCCTCAGCCACACCCGGGACCTCCTGGTGGTGGGCCTCAACCGGCGCGGCCGGGTCGGCGTCGACACCGAGCTGGCCGACCGCCGCATCCAGTACTCCGCGGTCCAGCGCCATCTGTGCACCCCCGCCGAGCGCCGCTGGCTCGGCGGACTCGACGAGGCCGAGCAGCAGCGCCGCCTGGTGCGCACCTGGACGCTGAAGGAGGCGTACACCAAGGCGCTCGGCCAGGGCATGCGGATGGGCTTCACCCAGTTCGGCTTCGACGCGGAGGGCGCCAGCCTGCTCACCCCGCAGGGCGAGCCCGCCTCGCACGGCGAGTGGGCGTTCGCCACCTTCGAGCTGGACGGCGGCTATCTGGTGGGGGTGGCCTGCCACGACGCGGGGCTGCGCGACGAGGGCGACACCGCGGTCTCCACCATGCTCGACGAGGGCTTCCTCGGCGAGGTCGTCGAGCTGGTCGGCCGCGCCCCGCACTGAGCGGCCCCGGGCAGCACAAAGGCCCCGTTCCGTCCTGGGGAAGGACGGAACGGGGCCTTCGTGCTGCTTCTGGATAGCGCCGCGCCCGCGTGGCGAACGCGTCCGCGCGCGGCACTGAGCTGCCGTCGGGGAGCGGTAGAGGGGCCGCTGGGTCCCGTCGGGCGGGTCGATCAGATGAAGCGGATTACGTCTTAGCCCTGGAGGGCGGCAACCTTGCGCGCCAGCGCCGACTTCTTGTTGGCGGCGGCGTTCTTGTGGATGACACCCTTGCTGACGGCCTTGTCGAGCTTCTTGGAGGCCTCGCGAGCGGCCACGGTGGCCTTCTCGAGGTCGCCGGCCGTGACAGCCTCGCGAGCCTTGCGGATCGCGGTCTTGAGCGAGGACTTGACGGCCTTGTTGCGCAGGCGCGCCTTCTCGTTCGTCTTGTTCCGCTTGATCTGGGACTTGATGTTCGCCACGAAAGAGCCTTTGCAGGTTCGATGATTCGATCTTAGGTCGTGCCCCGCCGCCACAAGGGTGACGAGACACAGCTGTCCACGGTACCAGCCGCCCCCCGACCAGCCCAAACCGAGCACAGGCCCGCAGGCGTGGGACGATGGAGCCTGCTACTTACGTATCGAACCGTCGTCGACCCGAGACGAGGCGCCGCGATTCGACCGCGCGTCTCAAGAATCAGGACCCTGCGTGCCCGCGACTCCTCCCAACGTGCCCGAGCCGAGCCGTACCGACCCGGCGCTGATCCGCAACTTCTGCATCATCGCGCACATCGACCACGGCAAGTCGACCCTTGCCGACCGGATGCTCCAGCTGACCGGCGTGGTCGAGCAGCGGCAGATGCGTGCTCAGTACCTCGACCGCATGGACATCGAGCGCGAGCGCGGCATCACGATCAAGTCCCAGGCGGTCCGTCTGCCGTGGGCTCCCACCGAGGGCCCCGGCCAGGGCCGGGCCCACATCCTGAACATGATCGACACCCCGGGTCACGTGGACTTCACGTACGAGGTGTCCCGCTCGCTCGCCGCCTGCGAGGGCACGGTCCTGCTGGTGGACGCCGCCCAGGGCATCGAGGCGCAGACCCTGGCCAACCTGTACCTGGCCATGGAGAACGACCTCACCATCGTCCCGGTCCTCAACAAGATCGACCTGCCGGCCGCGCAGCCCGAGAAGTTCTCCGAGGAGCTCGCGAACCTCATCGGCTGCCAGCCGGAGGACGTGCTGAAGGTCTCGGCGAAGACCGGCGTCGGCGTGGACGCGCTCCTGGACCGGGTGGTCCGCGACGTGCCCGCCCCGGTCGGCGTCGCCGACGCGCCCGCCCGCGCGATGATCTTCGACTCGGTGTACGACTCCTACCGCGGCGTCGTCACCTACGTCCGTGTGGTCGACGGCCAGCTCAACAAGCGCGAGCGCATCCGCATGATGTCGACCGGCGCCACCCACGAGCTCCTCGAGATCGGCGTCTCGTCCCCCGAGATGACCCCGGCCGACGGCATCGGCGTCGGCGAGGTGGGCTACATCATCACCGGCGTGAAGGACGTCCGTCAGTCCAAGGTCGGTGACACCATCACCAGCCTGCACAACGGGGCGACCGAGGCGCTGGGCGGCTACAAGGACCCGAAGCCGATGGTCTTCTCCGGTCTGTATCCGCTGGACGGCTCGGACTACCCCGACCTGCGCGAGGCGCTCGACAAGCTCCAGCTCAACGACGCCGCCCTGGTGTACGAGCCGGAGACCTCCGCGGCGCTCGGCTTCGGCTTCCGCGTCGGCTTCCTCGGCCTGCTGCACCTGGACGTGATCCGCGAGCGCCTGGAGCGCGAGTTCGGCCTCGACCTGATCGCCACCGCGCCGAACGTGGTCTACCGGGTCGTCCTGGAGGACGGCAAGGAGGTCACGGTCACCAACCCGAGCGAGTTCCCCGAGGGCAAGATCTCGGACGTGTACGAGCCGGTCGTGCGGGCCACGATCCTCGCGCCCAGCGAGTTCATCGGCTCGATCATGGAGCTCTGCCAGACCCGGCGCGGCACCCTGCTCGGCATGGACTACCTCTCCGAGGACCGCGTCGAGATCCGCTACACGCTGCCGCTCGCGGAGATCGTCTTCGACTTCTTCGACCAGCTGAAGTCCAAGACGCGCGGCTACGCCTCGCTCGACTACGAGCCCACCGGCGAGCAGGCCGCGAGCCTGGTCAAGGTCGACATCCTGCTGCACGGCGACAAGGTCGACGCCTTCTCCGCCGTCTGCCACAAGGACGCGGCCTACGCCTACGGCGTCCGTCTGGTCGCCAAGCTGCGCGAGCTCATCCCGCGGCAGGCCTTCGAGGTGCCGGTCCAGGCCGCCATCGGCTCCCGGGTCATCGCCCGCGAGACGATCCGCGCCATCCGCAAGGACGTCCTCGCCAAGTGCTACGGCGGCGACATCTCCCGCAAGCGCAAGCTCCTCGAGAAGCAGAAGGAGGGCAAGAAGCGGATGAAGATGGTGGGCTCCGTCGAGGTCCCCCAGGAGGCCTTCATCGCGGTGCTCTCCAGCGACGAGTCGGGCGGCAAGAAGAAGTAGTACGCAGAGGATCACGGGTCCTCCGCACCACCGACACCAACGGACCCCCACGCCTTCGCGCGGGGGTCCGTTCGTTATGAAACCACTCTCCGCTGCCCCTTACGCGCCGGGCGGCAGCGCTCTACTCTGATCACGGCCCGATGGTTACTCGCCAGTTAAACAAGCGTCGGACAGCCAGAGCACTCGGACAACCAGCCAGTCGCGCAGCCTTGCCGCAGGCCAGCCCGGAGGACGTCGTGAGCGACACACAGACCTTGATCGAGAATCGGCCGCCGTCCGTGGCGACCCTCTTCGTCCAGCGCGTGGACGCCACGCCGGACGCGGAGGCCTACCGCTACCCGGTACCGGCCGCGGGCCAGGCCCCGGACGAGTGGAAGTCGCTGAGCTGGGCCCAGGCCGCCGAGCGGGTCTACGCGATCGCCGCGGGCCTGGTCGACCTCGGGGTGCGCCCCGAGGAGCGGGTCGCGCTCGCCTCCTCCACCCGCGTCGAGTGGATCCTGGCCGACCTCGGCGTGATGTGCGCGGGCGCCGCCACGACCACGATCTACCCCTCCACCAACGCCGAGGAGTCGGCGTTCATCCTGGCCGACTCCGAGAGCCGCGTGCTGATCGCCGAGGACGCCGCCCAGCTGGCCAAGGCCCGCGAGCGCCGCGCCGAGCTGCCCGACCTGAGGCACGTCGTGGTCATCGACCCGGCCGGCGCCGAGCCCGCCGAGGGCGACCCGGAGGGCTGGGTGCTCAGCCTCGCGGAGCTGGAGGCACGCGGCGCCGCCCATCTGGAGAAGAACCCCGAGGCGGTCAGGGAGCGGATCGCGGCCATCACCGCCGACCAGCTCGCCACCCTCATCTACACCTCCGGCACCACGGGCAAGCCCAAGGGCGTACGGCTGCCGCACGACAACTGGTCGTACATGGCCAAGGCGACCGTCGCGACCGGGCTGATCACCAGCGAGGACGTGCAGTACCTCTGGCTGCCGCTCGCGCACGTCTTCGGCAAGGTGCTGACCTCCGGCCAGATCGAGGTCGGCCACGTGACGGCCGTCGACGGCCGGATCGACAAGATCATCGAAAATCTGCCGGTGGTCCAGCCGACCTACATGGCCGCCGTGCCCCGCATCTTCGAGAAGGTCTACAACGGCGTCGCCGGCAAGGCCCGCGAGGGCGGCGGGGCCAAGTACAAGATCTTCCAGTGGGCGGCCGGGGTGGCCCGCGAGTACGCCAAGGTCAGCCAGGACAACTTCCGCCGCACCGGCCGCCCCGGGGCGCCGTTCGCGCTCGCCGCCAAGCACAAGGTCGCCGACGCGCTGGTCTTCAGCAAGATCCGCGAGGCGTTCGGCGGGCGGCTTCGGGCCTGCGTCTCCGGCTCGGCGGCGCTCGCGCCCGACATCGGCTTCTTCTTCGCCGGCGCCGGCATCCACATCCTGGAGGGCTACGGCCTCACCGAGTCCTCGGCCGCCTCGTTCGTCAACCCGGGCGAGGCCTACCGCACCGGCACGGTCGGCAAGCCGCTGCCCGGCACCGAGGTGCGGATCGCGGACGACGGCGAGATCCTGCTGCGCGGCCCCGGCATCATGCAGGGCTACCACCGGTTGCCCGAGAAGACCGCCGAGGTCCTGGAGTCCGACGGCTGGTTCCACACCGGTGACATCGGCGAGCTGTCCGCGGACGGCTATCTGCGGATCACCGACCGCAAGAAGGACCTCATCAAGACCTCCGGCGGCAAGTACATCGCGCCTGCCGAGGTCGAGGGCCAGTTCAAGGCGGTCTGCCCGTTCGTCTCCAACATCCTGGTGCACGGCGCCGACCGGAACTTCTGCACCGCCCTGATCTCGCTCGACGAGCCCACCATCCTCGGCTGGGCCAAGGAACAGGGCATCGCGGGCTCGTACGCCGAGATCGTGGCGTCCCCGAAGACCGTGGAGATGGTCGACGGCTACGTCAAGCGCCTCAACGAGGGCCTCCAGCGCTGGCAGACCATCAAGAAGTTCCGGCTGCTGCCGCGCGATCTCGACGTGGAGCACGGCGAGCTGACGCCCAGCCTCAAGCTGAAGCGCCCGGTCGTCGAGCGCGAGTACCGGGAACTGATCGAGGAGATGTACGCGGGCTCCCGCGAGGCCTGAGCGGGAGCTAAGGGATGCCGCGGGCCCGCCTCAGGGCCCGCAGCGCCTCCTCCAGGCGGCCCATCTGGTCGCGCAGCTCCGCGACCTCGGCGAGCCCGCCCCGGGCCAGCTCGACCTCGATCGCGCCGAGCCGCTCGCCGATCAGGGCGAACTGCTTGTGCTCGGCGGCCAGTATCCGCTGCAACTGCTGGTTCTTGCGGTGCAGTTCGAGGAACACGGTCACCTTGGCGCGCAGCACCCACGGATCGAAGGGCTTGGTGAGGAAGTCCGCCGCGCCCGTGGCGTACCCGCGGAACGCGTAGCCGTCGTCGCCGTCCGTGCCGGTCAGGAAGATGATCGGCACGTCCTTCGTCTGGTCGAGCCGCTTGATGTTGGACGCCGTCTCGAAGCCGTCCATGCCCGGCATCCGCACGTCGAGCAGCACCACGGCGAACCGCTGCCGCAGCAGCGCCTTCATCGCCTCCTCGCCCGAACGCGCCCTGACCAGCGGCTCGTTGAGGGAGCCGAGGACGGCCTCCAGGGCCATCAGGTTGTCCTCCATGTCGTCGACGAGAAGGATGCTCGCCCGGTCTCCGGGCGGTGCCTCTGAACTCATTGCCGGTCGCCTCACACGTTCGGTGGTGCAGCCGCGGACTCCCCGGTGCCGCTGGACTGCTCCGGTACGGACGGGGCCGGGCCGGTGTCCTCCGGCCGGCTCTCGGGGTCCAGCAGGGCGCAGACGACGCCGAGGAGCAGGTCCACGTCGACGGGCTTGGGCACGTACTCGTTGGCGCCCTGGGCGATCGACTTCTCGCGGTCGCCCGGCATCGCCTTCGCGGTCAGGGCGACGATCGGCAGATCGGTCCAGAGCGGGCTGCGCCGGATCGCCTCGATCGTCTCGTAGCCGTCCATCTCCGGCATCATGATGTCCATCAGGACCAGCTCGACATCGGGATTGCGCTCCAGGGTCTCGATGCCCTCCCGCCCGTTCTCCGCGTACAGGACCGGCATGCCGACCCGGCCCAGGACGTGGGTGAGGGCGAAGACATTGCGGATGTCGTCGTCCACGATCAGCACCCGCCGGCCGGGCAGGACCTGACCGGCCCGGCCCAGCTTCCACTCCTCCAGCCGCGTGCTGGTGGGCCAGCCGTCGTCCTGGTCGGGCAGCAGGACGTGCGCGTCCGAGAACCGGTGGGAGGAGTCGAGGGTGGCGGCCGGGAGGTGCTGCTCGTTCTCGCCCGGCAGGTGCCCGGGGTACCCGGGGTAGAGCACGGGCACGTACAGCGTGAAGGTGGAGCCGCGGCCCGGCTCGCTCTCGGCGATGATGCGGCCGCCGAGCAGCCCGGCGATCTCGCGGCTGATGGACAGACCGAGACCTGTGCCGCCGTACTTGCGGTTGGTGGTGCCGTCGGCCTGCTGGAACGCCTCGAAGATCACCGGGAGCTTCTCGGGGGCGATCCCGATGCCGGTGTCCCGGACGGCGAAGGCGAGCAGGTCGTCGGCGCCGTGCAGCACCCCGTCCTCCGGATCCCGCAGACGGCTGACGCGCAACTCGACGCGGCCCGACGAGGTGAACTTGATCGCGTTCGAGAGGAGGTTGCGCAGGATCTGCTGGATGCGCTGCTCGTCGGAGTACATCTCGCGCGGCACGTCCTCGCCCACCACCACCTCGAAGGCGAGCCCCCGGTCGAGGGTGAGGGGGCGGAAGGTGGCGTGGACGTAGTCGAGGAGCTTGATGAGGGGCAGCTTCTTGGGGCGTACGTCCATGCGGCCCGCCTCGATCTTCGACAGGTCCAGGATGTCGTTGATCAGCTGGAGGAGGTCCGAGCCCGAGCGGTGGATCGTCGTCGCGAACTGCACCTCCTGGTCGGACAGATGGGCGTCGGGGTTGTCGGCGAGCAGCCGGGCGAGGATGAGCAGCGAGTTGAGCGGGGTGCGCAGCTCGTGCGACATGTTCGCGAGGAACTCCGACTTGTACTGGGAGCTGGTCGCCAACAGGGCCGCCTTCTCCTCCAGCTCGGCGTTCGAGCGCTGCAACTCGGCCTGCTGGCGCTGGAGTTCGTCCGAGCGTTCCTGGAGCTGGACCGCGAGGCGCTGCGACTCGCTCAGGAGCGACTCCGTACGGGAGTTGGCGATGATGGTGTTGATCGCGACGCCGATCGTGTTCACGAACTGGTCGAAGAAGGCCAGGTGCACATCGGAGAAGCGGGAGAAGGAGGCCAGCTCGATCACGCCGAGCAGCTTGTCCTCGAAGAGGATCGGGATGATGACCACGCTGGCGGGGGAGGCCTCGCCGAGCCCTGAGTTGATCTTGATGTAGTCCGGCGGTGCCTCTTCGAGCAGGATCCGCTTCTTCTCCAGGGCCGCCTGCCGGACCAGCCCGTGCCCCGGCATGCCGGTCGTGTCCACGGTCGCGCCCTGCGCCGAGCCGTACCCGGCGATGAAGGCGAGGCCCTTGGCGGAGCTGGTGATGCGCGAGGGCGCGCCCTCGTTGTCGGGATCGGCCAGGAAGAAGGCGCCGTACTGGGCGTTCACCAGCGGGGTGAGCTCGCGCAGGATCAGGTCGGCGACCTCCATCAGGTCCCGGTGGCCCTGCATCAGTCCCGCCAGCCGGGCGAGGTTGGACTCCAGCCAGTCCTTGGCGCGGGTCGTCTCGCGCAGGTTGGACACCATCAGGTTGATGTTGTCCTTCAGCTCGGAGACCTCACCCCGGGTCTCCACGGTGATCGAGCGCGACATGTCGCCCTGCGCGACGGCCGAGGCGACCTCGGCGATCGCGCGGACCTGGGTGGTCAGGTTCAGGGCGAGCTCGTTGACGTTCGTCGTCAGGCGCTTCCACGTCCCGTACACGCCCTCGACCCGCGCCTGGCCGCCGAGCTGGCCCTCGCTGCCGACCTCGCGGGCCACGCGGGTGACCTCCGAGGAGAACGAGGACAGCGTGTCCACCATCGTGTTGATGGTGGTCTTCAGCTCCAGGATCTCGCCGCGCGCGTCCACGTCGATCTTCTTCGACAGGTCGCCCTGAGCCACCGCCGTGGCCACCTGCGCGATGTTGCGGACCTGGGAGGTCAGGTTGTCGGCCATGTAGTTGACGTTGTCCGTGAGGTCCTTCCACACCCCGGAGACGCCCAGCACCTGGGCGCGGCCGCCGAGCCGCCCGTCGGTGCCGACCTCGCGGGCCACCCGGGTGACCTCGTCGGCGAACGCGCGCAGCTGCTCCACCATCGTGTTGACGGTGTCCTTCAGCTCCAGGATCTCGCCCCGGGCGTCCACCGTGATCTTCTTCGACAGGTCGCCGTTGGCGACGGCGGTGGTGACCTGGGCGATGTTGCGGACCTGGGAGGTCAGGTTGGAGGCCATGAAGTTGACGTTGTCCGTGAGGTCCATCCACACCCCCGACACGCCCCGCACCTGTGCCTGGCCGCCGAGGTTGCCCTCGGTGCCGACCTCGCGGGCCACGCGGGTGACCTCGTCGGCGAACGCGGAGAGCTGGTCGACCATCGTGTTGATGGTCGACTTCAGCTCCAGGATCTCGCCCTTCGCCTCCACCGTGATCTTCTTGCCGAGGTCGCCCTGCGCGACGGCCGTCGACACCAGCGCGATGTTGCGGACCTGCGACGTCAGGTTGTCCGCCATGAAGTTGACGTTCTCCGTGAGGTCCTTCCAGACCCCGGACACCCCGCGCACCTGGGCGCGCCCGCCGAGGTTGCCCTCGGTGCCGACCTCGCGGGCCACGCGGGTGACCTCGTCGGCGAACGCGGAGAGCTGGTCGACCATCGTGTTGATGGTGGACTTCAGCTCCAGGATCTCGCCCTGCGCGTCGACGGTGATCTTCTGGGACAGGTCGCCGTTGGCGACGGCGGTGGTGACCTGGGCGATGTTGCGGACCTGGGAGGTCAGGTTGGAGGCCATGAAGTTGACGTTGTCCGTGAGGTCCTTCCAGACCCCGGACACCCCGCGCACCTGGGCGCGCCCGCCCAGCCGTCCCTCGGTGCCGACCTCGCGGGCCACGCGCGTGACCTCGTCGGCGAACGCGGAGAGCTGATCCACCATCGTGTTCACGGTCAGCTTCAGTTCGAGCAGCTCACCGGTCGCCTCGACCGTGACCGTACGGGTCAGATCGCCCCGGGCCACCGCCGTGGTCACCGCCGCGATGTCGCGGACCTGGGCGGTCAGCCGGGCGGCCATGGTGTTCACGGCCTCGGTGACATCGCGCCAACTGCCGCTCAGCCCCTGCACCTTGGCCCGACCGCCCAGCCGTCCCTCGGTGCCGACCTCCCGGGCCACCCGGGTCACCTCGCCCGTGAACAGCGAGAGCTGGTCGACCATCTTGTTGACGGCCCGCCCGAGCCGGCGCAGATCGCCGCGCAACTGCCGGTTGCCGTCGTGCAGATCGACCCGCTGGGTCAGATCGCCGCCCGCCACCGCGTCCAGGACCCGCGTCGCGTTCGCCGCCGGCACCACCAGGGCGTCGAGGAGGGTGTTGGCGTGGCCGATGTCGGCGGTCCAGGCACCCTGCCCGGGGCTGGCCGCGAGCCGCTCGTCGAGCCGGCCGTGCCGCACCACCTCGCGGCGCACCCGCATCAGCTCGTCGGTGAAGTGCTGGTTGCGTACCGCCACCTGGTTGAAGAGCGCGGCGAGTTCGGCCGGCAGGCCCTCGTGGATCTCCTGGAGCCGGACCCGGAAGTCGCCGTCGCGCAGCGCCGTCATGGCGGCCAGCAGGGGCCGGAGCTCGGCCGCCCGCACCCATCCGCCCTCGTCCGTCGGCATAGCACTGTCTCTGTTCATGCGGGCCCACTTCGGTGACTCGGTGCTTATGGGCCCGCTCAGTCTGTCACTCTGTCGGTGTCGTGAGCGGCGCATTCGCGAGAACCGGTCAGGAGCGACACCGTGGCACCCTCACCAGCGCGGCGGGAGAGCATGAACGGCCTGTATCCCCCGACTTCCCACGACCCGGCCGAGACGGCGAAGGCGCCCCCGGGCGACGCCCCCGCCCCCGTCGCGGCGAACCTCCCGGCGGCGCGCGGCGCCTGCCCGAACGCGCGTACCAGCCTGCCGGGCAACCCGCTCGCGCCGGGAGCCGCCCGGCGGTTCATACGGGCCGCGCTGGCCGACTGGGCCGGGCTCGGCCCGCCCGACGAGCCCCAACTGCCCGAGCTCACCGAGCAGTTCGCGTACGAGGCGGTCGTCCTGGTCAACGAGCTGGTCACCAACGCGGTCGTCCACGCGGGCACCACCGTCGACGTCCTGTGCCGACTGGAGAGCGGCGAGGGGCCGGAACCCGCCGCCCTCGTCATCGAGGTGTCCGACCACCATCCCTCGCGTGCGGTACGCAGCGAACCGCAACCGGCCCGGGACGAGGGGGCCGCCTACGAGTACGGGCGCGGACTCCAGGTCGTCGCCGCCCTCGCCGAATGCTGGGGCATCACCTATCGCACCGGGCTCAAGACCGTCTGGGCCCGCCTCACCGTGGACGAGCAGGAGCCGCCCGGACAGCCCGGCGGCCACCGCGACGAACTCCTCCAACGCGGGCTGCGCGTCGCCGAGATCCTCGCGCCGTCCCCGCACCGCACGCCGCGCCGGCACGACCGCGACTGGGTCAACCGGGGCGCGCTCTCCTTCCTCGCCGAGGCCTCCGACCTCCTCGCCGGACAGTTCGACGAGGACATGATCGCCGCCCTCGCCGGGCAGCTCCTGGTGCCCCGGCTCGCCGAATGGTGCGCGATCTGGCTCGACGAGGACGCGGGCGGCCCCCTGGCCGCGCCCCGGCTGGCCCGGGTCTGGCACGCGCGCGAGTCCGCCATCGAGCCCCTGCGGGCCGCCGTCGAGAAGGAGCCGCCCCGACTGCCCGCCGCCGCGCGCGGCGGCCCGGTGCCGATGCCCTGGCCCCGGGCACCCGAACTCGGCGGCGACGGCACGGCCCTGGCGTACCGCCTGGTGGCGGGCGGCAGCGAGGTGGGTGTCCTGCTGCTCGGCCGGGCCGGCCTCCTGCGGCTGCCCGACGAAGTCACCGGCCTGATCGAGGACTTCCTGCGCCGGGTGGCCCTCGCGATCGGCGCGGCCCGCCAGTACACCCGGCAGGCCACCATCAGCAGGGTGCTCCAGCGCGGGCTGCTGCCCACCCGGGTCGCCGAGATCCCCGGCATCGACAGCGCCTTCGTCTACCAGCCGAGCAACGAGGCGCTGGCGGGCGGCGACTTCTACGACGTCTTCCCCGGCGCCGACGGGCGCTGGTGCTTCGCGCTCGGCGACGTCCAGGGCAGCGGCCCCGAGGCCGCCGTCGTCACCGGCCTCGCCCGGCCCTGGCTGCGGCTGCTGGCCCGCGAGGGGTACGCGGTGCACGAGGTCCTGGACCGGCTCAACCAGCTGCTCGTCGACGACGCCACCGAGGCGGCCGAGGCCGCGGTCCGGCTCGCCACCGCGGACCCGGCCACCACGACCGGGGCGCCGGACGACGCACAGGCCCGCTTCCTCTCCCTGCTGTACGGGGAACTCGTGCCGGACGACGCCGACGGCTCGGTGCGCTGCACCCTGGCCAGCGCCGGGCACCCGCTGCCGCTGCTCCTGCGGCCGGACGGCTCGGTCCGGGCGGCCGCCGTCCCGCAGATCCTGCTCGGCGTGGTCGAGGGCGCGCGCTACGAGAGCGAGAGCCTGCGCCTGCTCCCCGGCGACACCCTGCTGTGCGTGACCGACGGGGTGACCGAGCGGCGCTCGGGGCCGCACCTGTTCGACGACGCCGACGGCCTCGCCACGGAGCTGGCCCGCTGCGTGGGCCTGACCGCGTCCGGGGTGGCCGCGCGGATCAAGCAGGCGGTGTACGACTTCGGGGACACCCCGCCCGCCGACGATCTCGCCCTGCTCGTGCTCCGGGCGAGCTGAGGCGGGGCCGGGCCCGGTAGGGGGAGCGCCTGGCGTGCCGGACAATGGGGGCATGCCTTCCGTACTGCCCGATGGTGAGCCCATGCCCGAGGACGGGTCGCTGCCCCGTGCCGCCCTGGAGGGCGCGGGGGACCGGCCGCTCGGGTTCTACCTGCACGTTCCGTACTGCGCGACGCGCTGCGGCTACTGCGACTTCAACACGTACACGGCGAGCGAGCTGGTGGGCAAGGGCGGTGTCCTGGCCTCCCGCGACAACTACGCGGACATGGTCGTCGAGGAGATCCGGCTGGCCCGCAAGGTGCTCGGCGAGGACCCCCGCCCGGTGCGGACCGTCTTCGTCGGCGGCGGCACGCCGACCCTGCTGGCCGCGGCCGACCTGGTGCGCATGCTGGCGGCGGTACGCGACGAGTTCGGGCTCGCCGAGGACGCGGAGGTCACCACCGAGGCCAACCCGGAGTCGGTGGACCCCGCCTACCTCGCCGAGCTCCGGGCGGGCGGCTTCAACCGGATCTCCTTCGGCATGCAGAGCGCCCGGCAGCACGTCCTGAAGGTCCTCGACCGCACCCACACGCCGGGCCGCCCGGAGGCGTGCGTCGCCGAGGCGCGCGCGGCGGGCTTCGACCACGTCAACCTGGACCTGATCTACGGCACCCCGGGCGAGAGCGACGACGACTGGCGGGCCTCGCTCGACGCGGCCGTCGGAGCCGGGCCCGACCACATCAGCGCGTACGCCCTGATCGTCGAGGAGGGCACCCAGCTCGCCCGCCGCATCCGGCGCGGCGAGGTGCCGATGACGGACGACGACGAGCACGCGGACCGGTACCTGATCGCGGACGAGGTGCTCGGCGCGGCCGGGTACTCCTGGTACGAGGTGTCGAACTGGGCCACCACCGAGGCCGGGCGCTGCCTGCACAACGAGCTGTACTGGCGCGGGGCGGACTGGTGGGGCGCCGGGCCGGGGGCGCACAGCCACGTCGGCGGGGTGCGGTGGTGGAACGTGAAGCACCCGGGCGCCTACGCGGCGGCCCTGGCCTCCGGCCGCTCGCCCGGGGCGGGGCGCGAGGTCCTGGCGGGGGAGGACCGCCGGGTGGAGCGGATCCTGCTGGAACTCCGCCTGCGCGAGGGCTGCCCGCTGGACCTGCTGCACCCCGCGGGCCTCGCGGCGGCCCGCCGCGCCGTGCAGGACGGCCTCCTGGACGCCCCCTCCTTCGCCGCCGGGCGGGCCGTGCTGACCCTGCGGGGGCGGTTGCTGGCGGACGCGGTGGTACGAGCCCTGGTCGACTGAGGCCCCGCCCCCCTCCGACCCGCGGGGCCCCACGCCCCATCGCCCCGCGGCCCGTGCGTGGCCCCTCGCGCCCCTTAACCCGCTTTCACCTGCGGGCCGTGGTCTCTTGCTCGCGCAGTTCCCCGCGCCCCTTAACCCCGACGTCGGCCTCGCGCCGTGTGTGGCTGGTCGCGCAGTTCCCCGCGCCCCTTAACCCCGACGTCGGCCTCGCGCCGTGTGTGGCTGGTCGCGCAGTTCCCCGCGCCCCTTAAGCCCGCTTCCACCTGCGGGCCGTAGTCTCTTGCTCGCGCAGTTCCCCGCGCCCCTAAGCTCGCTTTCGCCCGCGGGCCGTGCGTGGTTGCTCGCGCAGTTCCTCGCGCCCCTGGGCAACTGCGGTGCTCGCGTGCGCGGCCGGAGCCGCCGAGCGCCTGTGCCCCTTCGAGGGGGGCGGCGTCGGCATCCTCAGCCCGTCCGGCGTTTGAGGACGAGCGCCTTTCGGGCGCGAACGGGGTCCGGGGCGGAGCCCCCGGGCAGCCCGGAACGCATACCCCCGGAGGGTTTCGGGAAGGGGCGGGGTGGGGAAAGCTACGGGACCGTCACGAAGTCGATCAACCGCTCCACCGACCCCAGCAACGACGCGTCGAGATCCCGGTACGACGACACCCCGGACAGAATGCGGGCCCACGCCGCCCCCGTGTTCTCGGCCCACCCCAGCGCCCGGCACACCCCCGTCTTCCAGTCCTGCCCCCGCGGCACGACCGGCCACGCGGGAATCCCCACGGACGCCGGTTTCACGGCCTCCCACACGTCGATGTAGGGGTGCCCGACGACCAGCACGTCGGGGTGGGTGACGGACGCCGCGATGCGGGACTCCTTGGAGCCCGGGACGAGGTGGTCGACCAGGACGCCGAGCCGCGCGTCCGGCCCCGGGGAGAACTCGGCGACGATCGCCGGAAGGTCGTCGATGCCCTCCAGGTACTCGACGACCACCCCCTCGATGCGCAGGTCGTCGCCCCACACCTTCTCGACGAGCTCGGCGTCGTGGCGCCCCTCGACGTAGATCCGCCCCGCCCGGGCGACCCGGGCCCGCGCACCCGGCACGGCGAGCGACCCGGAGGCCGTGCGGGTGGGGCGTACGGGCGCGGAGGCGGAGGGGCGTACGAGGGTGACCACCTTGCCCTCCAGGAGGAACCCGCGCGGCGCTAGCGGGAAGACCCGGTGCTTGCCGAAGCGGTCCTCCAGGGTGACGGTCGGTCCCTCGGCCGTCTTCTCGCAGCGGATCACGGCTCCGCAGAATCCCGTGGAGACCTCCTCGACGACGAGGTCGGTCTCGGCAGGTACCTCCGGAACAGGCGCCTGCTTCTTCTTCCAGGGCGGGGTGAGATCAGGGCTGTAACTGCGCATGCGGCTCATTATTGGGGTCGGCCGGGGGTCCGGGGGTTGGCCCCCGGGAGATGCAGCCAGGGCGGGGTGAGATCAGGGCTGTAACTGCGCATGGGGCTCATTATTGGGGTCGGCCGGGGGTCCGGGGGTGAGGGCCCCAGGGGCGTGGCGGTCACGACTGGCTGAGGCGGGCGGCGAGTTGGTCCCGCTGGGCGCGGACGAACGCCGCGTCCACCACCGCCCCGTGCCCCGGCACGTACACCGCGTCCTCGCCGCCGAGCGAGAGCAGCCGGTCCAGCGCGGCGGGCCAGCGGGACACCACCGCGTCGGAGCCCGCCTGCGGCTCGCCCGACTCCTCGACCAGGTCGCCGCAGAAGACGATCTCCGGTGAGCCGCCGCGCGCCGGGACCAGGAGCGCGAGGTCGTGGCCGCTGTGCCCGGGGCCGACGTTGGCGAGCAGCACCTGACGGCCGCCCAGGTCCAGCGTCCACTCGCCGGACACCGCGTGGTGCGGCACGACGAGCAGGTCGGCCGCCTCGGCGGCTTCCTCGGCGGGCACCCCGTGGCGCACCGCGTCCGCGCGCAGCTCGTCGCCCCCCAGGGCCCGCTCGATGCCGACCGCCCCGTACACCTCGGCGCCGGAGAAGGCGGCCGTGCCCATGACGTGGTCGAAGTGGGGGTGGCTGAGCGCGATGTGGGTCACACGGCGGCCGAAAAGGGCCTCCGCCTGCGACCGGAGTTCGGCGCCCTCGCGGAGCGTCGCGCCGGTGTCGTACAGGAGGAGCGAGCTCTCGCCGGCCACCAGCGCGGCCGTGGCGTCCCAGATGGGCAGGCGCCTGCGCCCGATCCCGTCACCCAGCCGCTCCCAGCCGAACTCTTCCCAACTGACGTCCATGACGCGACGCTATCCGCAATCGACCGGCGTCGCCGCACGGTAGCGTGGTCGGCCGCCCTTGCTAGGGGCGTACCGGTCGGCCGTACACTGGCCGGGGGATTGCTGGCACTCGAACACAGTGAGTGCCAAAAGGACGGCTACTGGAGGTGTGCGCGATGCTCAGTGAACGCAGGCTCGAGGTGCTGCGCGCCATCGTCCAGGACTACGTCGGCACCGAGGAGCCCGTGGGGTCCAAGGCCCTCACGGAGCGGCACGCGCTGGGGGTCTCCCCGGCCACCGTGCGCAACGACATGGCGGTGCTGGAGGAGGAGGGCTTCATCGCCCAGCCCCACACCAGCGCCGGCCGGATCCCGACCGACAAGGGCTACCGGCTCTTCGTCGACCGGCTCGCGGGCGTCAAGCCCCTGTCGTCGCCGGAGCGCCGGGCGATCCAGAACTTCCTGGACAGCGCGGTCGACCTGGACGACGTCGTGGCCCGTACGGTGCGGCTGCTGGCGCAGCTGACCCGGCAGGTGGCGGTGGTTCAGTACCCGTCGCTGACCCGCTCGACGGTGCGGCACGTGGAACTTCTCTCACTCGCCGCGGCCCGGCTGATGCTGGTGCTGATCACGGACACCGGCCGCGTCGAGCAGCGCATGGTGGACTGCCCGGCGCCGTTCAGCGAGGCCTCGCTCGCGGACCTGCGGGCCCGGCTCAACGCACGGGTGGTGGGGCGCCGCTTCGCGGACGTGCCGCAGCTGGTGCAGGACCTGCCGGAGTCCTTTGAACCGGAGGACCGAGGAACCGTTTCGACGGTCCTCGCCACCCTCCTCGAAACCCTGGTCGAAGAGACCGAGGAGCGGTTGATGATCGGCGGCACCGCCAATCTCACCCGCTTCGGACACGACTTCCCGCTGACCATCAGGCCGGTGCTGGAGGCGCTTGAGGAGCAGGTCGTGCTCCTCAAGCTGCTCGGCGAGGCCAAGGAATCGGGCATGACCGTACGCATCGGGCACGAGAACAACGCCCACGAAGGACTGAACTCCACGTCCGTCGTATCGGTCGGCTACGGTTCCGGCGGCGAGGCGGTCGCCAAACTCGGCGTGGTCGGACCGACCCGCATGGATTACCCCGGAACGATGGGAGCGGTACGCGCAGTGGCACGTTACGTCGGACAGATCCTGGCGGAGTCGTAAGTGGCCACGGACTACTACGCCGTACTCGGCGTGCGCCGCGACGCATCACAGGACGAGATCAAGAAGGCCTTCCGGAGGCTCGCGCGGGAACTCCATCCCGACGTGAACCCCGACCCGAAGACCCAGGAGCGGTTCAAGGAGATCAACGCCGCTTACGAGGTCCTCTCCGACCCGCAGAAGAAGCAGGTCTACGACCTCGGCGGCGACCCGCTGTCGTCGTCGGGCGGCGGCGGGGCCGGCGGCTTCGGCGCGGGCGGCTTCGGCAACTTCTCGGACATCATGGACGCCTTCTTCGGCACGGCGTCGCAGCGCGGACCGCGCTCGCGGACCCGCCGTGGCCAGGACGCCATGATCCGCCTGGAGATCGACCTCAACGAGGCGGCCTTCGGCACCACCAAGGAGATCCAGGTCGACACCGCGGTGGTGTGCACGACCTGTTCGGGCGAGGGCGCGGCTCCCGGCACCTCCGCGCAGACCTGTGACATGTGCCGCGGCCGCGGCGAGGTGTCCCAGGTCACCCGGTCCTTCCTGGGCCAGGTCATGACCTCGCGCCCCTGCCCCCAGTGCCAGGGCTTCGGCACCGTGGTGCCCACCCCGTGCCCGGAGTGCGCGGGCGACGGCCGCATCCGCTCGCGGCGCACCCTCACCGTGAAGATCCCGGCCGGTGTCGACAACGGCACCCGGATCCAGCTCGCGGGCGAGGGCGAGGTCGGCCCCGGCGGCGGCCCCGCCGGTGACCTGTACGTGGAGATCCACGAGCTGCCGCACGACGTGTTCCAGCGCCGGGGCGACGACCTGCACTGCACGGTCACCATCCCGATGACGGCGGCGTCGCTCGGCACCAAGGTGCCGCTCCAGACCCTGGACGGCATGGAGGAGGTGGACATCCGCCCGGGCACCCAGTCCGGCCAGTCCATCCCGCTGCACGGCCGCGGCATCACGCACCTGCGCGGCGGCGGCCGGGGCGACCTCATCGTGCACGTGGAGGTCCTCACCCCCAGCAAGCTGGACCCCCAGCAGGAGGACCTGCTGCGCCAGCTGGCCAAGCTGCGCGGCGAGGAGCGCCCCACGGGCCAGTTCCAGCCCGGCCAGCAGGGTCTGTTCTCCCGTCTGAAGGACGCGTTCAACGGCCGGTAGGCCATGAATTCAAGGGCCGGTAAGCCATGAATTCAACGGCCGGTAGGCCGTGAAGAGGGGCCACGGGGCGTTCCCCGTGGCCCCTCTTCGTCGTTCCGGCGCGGTTTTCCGCCGCCGCCGAGCGGAATCCGGCCGTCCGGCGGGTGCGGCCCGCGGGCGAGGTGGCCGGACTCACCCACCCCGGGCGGAAGAGGCGATTCGGTGCGAGAGCTGCGTCGTGGCACGATGCGGGCATGGCTTTGACCGATCTCTGCCGGTATCCGATCGTGCAGGCGCCCATGGCGGGCGGCGCCTCCGGTCCGGCGCTGGCCGCGGCCGTCTCCGAGGCCGGGGGGCTCGGCTTCCTCGCCGCCGGGTACAAGACCGCCGACGGCATGTACCAGGAGATCAAGCAGGTGCGGGGGCTCACCGGCCAGCCCTTCGGAGTCAACCTGTTCATGCCCCAGGACCCGCACACCGACCCCGCCGCCGTCGAGGTCTACCGCCACCAACTGGCGGGCGAGGCCTCCTGGTACGAGACCCCCCTGGGCGACGCCGACTCCGGTGGCGACGACAACTACGAGGCCAAGCTGGCGATCCTGCGCGAGGACCCGGTGCCGGTCGTCTCGTTCACCTTCGGCTGCCCCGATCGCACGGTGCTCGACGCGTTCGCGAAAGTGGGCACGTACACGATCGTCACGGTCACCACGGCCCAGGAGGCGCAGGCCGCGCAGTGGGCGGGGGCGGACGCGGTGTGTGTGCAGGGCGTCGAGGCGGGCGGCCACCAGGGCACCTACCGGGACGATCCGCAGGTCGGCGGGGCCCGCATCGGGCTGCTCACGCTGATCGGCCTCGTCCGGGAGGCGGTCCAGCTGCCGATCGTCGCGACGGGCGGGCTGATGCGCGGCGCGCAGATCGCGGCGGTGCTCGCGGCGGGCGCCGACGCGGCGCAGCTGGGCACGGCGTTCCTGGTCTGCCCGGAGTCGGGCGCGAACGTCCTGCACAAGCAGGCGCTGACCAACCCCCTTTTCGTCCGTACGGAGTTGACGCGGGCGTTCTCCGGGCGGCCCGCGCGGGGCCTGGTGAACCGTTTCATGCGCGAGCACGGGCCGTACGCCCCCGCCGCCTATCCGCAGGTGCACCAGCTCACCTCGGGCCTGCGCAAGGCCGCGGCCGAGGCGGGCGACCCACAGGGCATGGCGCTCTGGGCGGGCCAGGGCCACCGGCTGGCCCGGGAACTCCCGGCCGGGCGGCTCGTCGAGGTGCTGGCCGCCGAACTGGACGACGCGGCAGCCGAGTTGACCGCGAAACTGCAGAACCTGAAAAACACGAGGAGCACGTCATGACCGCCCCGGTCTTCGTTGTCGACAAGGTGCCGGCCGGCGGTGAGTTCGTCCTGGACGGGCCGGAGGGCCGGCACGCCGTCTCCGTGAAGCGGCTGCGCGCGGACGAGGAGGTGACCCTCACCGACGGCGCCGGGACCTGGGCGGACGCCGTGGTCGTGGCGGCCGAGGGCAAGGACCGCTTGGTCGTACGGATCACCGCGCACGCGAGCGAGGACGAGCCGCCGGTACGCGTCACCGTGGTGCAGGCGCTGCCCAAGGGCGACCGGGGCGAGGTCGCGGTGGAGACGATGACCGAGACGGGCGTCGACGCGATCGTGCCGTGGCAGGCCGCGCGCTGCATCACCCAGTGGAAGGGCGAGCGCGGCGCCAAGTCCCTCGCCAAATGGCGCAGTACGGCCCGCGAGGCGGGCAAGCAGTCGCGCCGGGTGCGCTTTCCCGACGTACGCGAGGCGATGACCACGAAGCAGGTCGCGGCGCTGCTCGCCGAGGCGGACCTGGCGGTGGTCCTGCACGAGGACCGCGACGCCGGCTCGGGCGCCCTGGCGACGGCCGAGCTTCCCGAGCGCGGGGAGATCGTCCTGGTGGTGGGGCCCGAGGGCGGGGTCTCGCCGGAGGAGCTGGCCACGTTCGCCGAGGCGGGCGCGCAGCCGTACCGGCTGGGCAGCAGCGTGCTGCGCACGTCGACGGCGGGCACGGTGGCCGCGGCGGTCCTGATGTCCCGGACGGGCCGCTGGGCCTGAGCCCTCGGCGGGCGTGGCCGGGGATGGCCGCATGGGGTCTACCGCACCGGGGGCGGCGGTGGCACGCTGGCGCCCATGGGGGCCACGAGGTCACACCGTCCGGCACAGCACACCGCCCGCCGCAGGGCGTACCGCACGCTGCCCGCCCTGGCCGCGGTCGCGCTGGCGATCGGCGGGGCGGCCGCCTGCGACCCGGTGGGCGGGCTCAACTCCGCGGCCGTCGCGGTCACCACGGACCAGACGGCCACCGCCGCGCTGCGGCAGCAGCACGTCGACATCAAATGGCTGACCTGCACGGCCAACCTCAAGGGCGGCCCCAGCGCGACCCCTTCGGCCGGCAGCACCACCCGCCAGGTCGCCGACGTGAACTGCCAGGGCGAGACCAAGGACGGCAGGCCGATCACGGTCAAGGGGACGGTCACCCAGGAGGTCGAGGGCCGCTGTGTGAAGGGCGACCTGACGGCCAAGGTCGCCGACCGGACCGTCTTCCGCGCCAGTGTCCTCGGCGACTGCGAAGGGCCCGCCCCGACGACCGGACCCGCCACGCACCACCCGGGCGGCAATCCCACCGTCACGGTGACCGTGACGGTCACGGAGTCCTTCCGCGGCAAGTAGCGGGCCGGGGGCGCCCCGGGGCCGCCCGCCGTGCTCCCGTACCGCCGGAACGCGTTGAGTAGCATGCGGTTACCTGATCAACGCGACCAAGGAGGACCGGACCGTGGCCGGAGAGCCGCAGGCCGACTGCCTGTTCTGCAAAATCGTCTCGGGCGATGTCCCGGCGACCGTCGTGCGGGAGACCGAGACGACCGTGGCCTTCCGCGACATCAACCCCCAGGCGCCCACCCACGTCCTGGTCATCCCCAAGGTCCACCACCCGGACGCCGCCTCCCTCGCGGCCGCCGAACCCGTGATCCTCGCGGACGTGCTGCGCGAGGCCGGGGAGGTCGCCCGCGAGGAGAAGATCGACCAGAGCGGCTACCGGGTCGTCTTCAACACCGGCAGCGGCGCCGGGCAGACCGTCTTCCACGCCCACGCGCACGTCCTGGGCGGCCGCGGCCTCCAGTGGCCGCCCGGATAACCCGGAACAGCAGGCCGACTCACCGTGTCCGTACGTGAATTGGTGGTGCTCGGCACCGCCAGCCAGGTTCCCACCCGGCACCGCAACCACAACGGCTATCTGCTGCGCTGGGACGGCGAGGGCATCCTCTTCGATCCCGGCGAGGGCACCCAGCGGCAGATGCTGCGGGCCGGGGTCGCCGCCCACGACATCAACCGGATCTGCGTCACGCACTTCCACGGCGACCACTCGCTGGGCCTGGCCGGGGTGATTCAGCGGATCAACCTGGACCGGGTCCCGCACCCGGTCACCGCGCACTACCCGCTCAGCGGCGAGCACTTCTTCGAGCGGCTGCGGTACGCCACCGCCTACCACGAGTCGGTCCGGCTCGGCCAGGAACCGGTCGCGGGGGAGGGCGCGGTCCTCGCCACGACGGCCGCGTACACCCTGGAGGCCCGCAGGCTCTCGCACCCCGTCGAGTCGTACGGCTACCGGCTCGTCGAGCCGGACGGGCGGCGGATGCGGCCCGACCTGCTCGCCGAGCACGGCATCAAGGGCCCCGACGTGGGGCGGCTCCAGCGCGAGGGCGAGCTGAACGGCGTCACCCTCGACGAGGTCAGCGAGGTCCGGCGCGGGCAGCGGTTCGCCTTCGTCATGGACACCCGGCTGTGCCCGGGCGTGACCGCGCTCGCGGACGGCTGCGACCTGCTGGTCATCGAGTCGACGTTCCTCGACGAGGACGTCCGACTCGCTGTGGATCACGGTCATCTGACGGCAGGTCAGGCGGCGTCGGTGGCGCGTGACGCGGGTGTGCGCCACCTCGTCCTGACCCACTTCTCGCAGCGCTACTCCGACCCGGAGGAGTTCGAGCGGCAGGCCCGTGCCGCCGGATTCGAGGGCGAACTGACGGTGGCCGCCGACCTGGTCAGGGTCCCGGTCCCCCCACGCACCACCTGAAGCACCACCCCTAGGAAGCCCCCATGCCCCTCCCCAAGGCCGAACTCCACCTCCACATCGAAGGCACCCTCGAACCCGAGCTGGCCTTCGAGCTCGCCGCGCGCAACGGCGTCGAGCTGCCGTACGCCGACACCGAGGAGCTGCGCAAGGCGTACCTCTTCGACGACCTGCAGTCCTTCCTCAACCTCTACTACTCGCTGATGACGGTGCTGCGGACCGAGGACGACTTCGCCTCGCTCGCCGACGCCTATCTGACCCGGGCCGCGGCCCAGGGGGTGCGGCACGCCGAGATCTTCTTCGACCCGCAGGCGCACACGGCGCGCGGCGTGTCCATCGGCACGGTCGTGGAGGGGCTGTGGCGGGCCCTGTCCACGAGCGAGGAACGCCACGGCGTCTCGACTCGGCTCATCCTCTGCTTCCTGCGCGACCAGTCGGCGGAGTCGGCGCTGCTCACCCTTGAGGCGGCGCGGCCGTACCTGGACCGGATCACGGGCGTCGGGCTCGACTCGGCGGAGGTCGGCCACCCGCCGGCCAAGTTCCGCGAGGTGTACGAGGCGGCGGCCGCGCTCGGGCTGCGCCGGGTCGCGCACGCCGGGGAGGAGGGGCCGCCGGCGTACATCACCGAGGCGCTCGACCTGCTGGGCGTCGAGCGGATCGACCACGGCCTGCGGGCCCTGGAGGACCCCGGCCTGGTGGCCCGCCTGGTCCGCGACCGCATCCCGCTCACACTGTGCCCGCTGTCGAACGTACGCCTGCGCGCGATCGACACGCTGGAGGAGCACCCGCTGCCCGCGATGATGGACGCGGGGCTGCTGTGCACGGTCAACTCCGACGATCCGGCGTACTTCGGGGGGTACGTGGGTGACACGTTCCACGCGGTGCACGAGGCGCTGGGGCTCTCCCGTGAGCGGCTCAGGGAGCTGGCCCGGAACTCCTTCGAGGCGGCGTTCCTTGAGGACGAGGAGGGGCGGCGGGCGGCGTACCTCGCTGAGGTCGCCGCCTACGACTTCGACACCCCCGAGCCCCCAACCCCCTGAGGCCCCGCCCCAGGCCCTGGGGGCTTGCCGCACCCACCCGCCCGTGCCCCGCGTCGAGAAGGCCGAGCCCTCGGGGGCGTCGCCCCCGCCCCTGTTCCGCCAGGGGCGGGGCACGGGCGCCGTCCGTCCGCCGTGGGTGGTTGTTCGCGCAGTTCCCCGCGCCCCTAACGCCGATCGCGTCCGTCCGCCGTGGGTGGCTGATCGCGCAGTTCCCCGCGCCCCTAAGCCCGATTGCGTCCGTCCACCGTGGATGGTTGGTCGCGCAGTTCCCCGCGCCCCTTCGGGGGAGGCCGCCCATGGGCATCTTTAGCCCGTCCGGCGATTGAGGACGAGCGCCCATTAGGCGCGAAACGGGGTCTGGGGCGGAGCCCCAGGGCGCTTTCACCCCCGGAGGCCACGCGGCGGAGCCGCAGAGTGTCACAGCGGGGAGGGGCGGGGTGGGGAAAGGACTCAGGACGCGAGGACCTTGCGGCGCCGCCTCGCCCGCGAGCGAATCGGAATCTCCGCAACCTCCTGCTCCGGCACCCCGATCTGCGGAAGCAGCCCGGACGCCGCCCCCGCCCGCCCCGCGACAACCGCCGCCGCGGGCCCACCCCGGCGCCGGATGGAGCCCGGCACCAGCGGCCGCCCGGCCGCGCTCAGCGCCACCGCACTCATCGGCGCCGCGATCAGCAGCAGCAGACCGCACAGGACGAACCCCATGCCCCGGTACCCCGCGTACTCCGAGAGCAGGCTCCCGGTGAGCGGCCCGCAGGCCACCCCGAGCGAGGAGGCGGAACCGGCGAGCACCGCCCAGCGCCCGCGCGGGTCGAGCGATGCGGACAGGCCGATCAGATAGGAGAGGACCACGGGATAGAAGACGTTCCAGAGGATCTCGCCGGTGGCGAAGGACACGAGCCCGTGCGCCGACGAACTCGCCACGATGCAGCACGCGATGACCGCCGTGCCCACCCCGATCGGCACCGCACGCCCCAGCCGCGCACCGAGCGCCCCCGCGCCGAGCACGCCGAGCAGCCCCGCGCCGAGCCCCGCGGCGAACACCATGCCGACGGTGACCTCGGTGAGACCTGCCTGGGTGAGACCGATCCGCCCGCTCACCCCCCACAGCGCGTTCTGCGCGAGCGACCAGCAGAGCATGGTCGCGGCGAGGACCGTACCGGAGCGGCGGTGGGGAAGCCGGGGACCCGGGGCTCCGACGGCCTCCACCGGCCGGCTCGTGCCGTACGTGTCCGGGAGATGCCGCGTCGCGGGCCACACCAGCGCCGCCACGATCGCGATCGCCGCGAGCGGGGTGGCGTGGCCACCGCCGAGGTGAGGGATCGTCAGATAGAGCGCGCCCGCCGTCGCGGAGACCGAGAGCAGGCCCAGCGTCGAGGTGCGGTGGGGGTCGCGCTGGGCGGCGATGCCGGCCGCGGCCACCGCGGTGGCCGTACCGGAACCGAGCCCGCCGACCACCGCGCCCGCCACGACGAGCGGGACCAGGGTGGTGAGGGCGGCGCCGCCGTACCCGGTGATGGCGAGGATCAGGCCGAGTCCGGCGAGGCGGCGCGGGCCGTGCCGCTCCACCCGGGACGCCAGGGTGAAGCCGGCTGTCGCCGAGCTCAACAGCAGGGTGGAGCCGACCAGTCCGGCCTGCGCGGGGGAGAGCCCGAGGCCCGCGGAGAGGCGGCCGACGACGGTGGGAAGGAGGTATGCGGCGAGGTAACCGGCGGTGAAGACGGCGACCAGGGGCCAGGCGGCACGAGGGCGTGCGGACATGGGCGTTCCAAGGAACAGTGCCCGTGGGGCAGGGAGGCCAAAGAGGGGGGATGCGCCCGGTGTTGTACGGGAACGCGGGCCCAATTTGTATCAAGCGTCCCGAGTGCGCGAAAAGTCGAGAGAGGGTGATCTGGATCACATTCTGTTTGTTGCTGGGCCGGTCGGGTAAAAAAGCGAATTTCACGCGACTGTAGGCGAGTTGGGATCGTCCCGGAGTGGGGGACCCTTGACGCCTTCCTGTTCACATACCTAGTCTCCATTTTTATTGACGGACACTTCGAGGGGCGCCTCGACGGACGCGTTGATGGACGCGTTGATGGGTGGCGGCAGGCGTGAAAAGGGAGGGGCCGCAGTGCGCGGACAGCGGATCGTCGAGGTGCGGCTCACCCCGGTCCTCATCGGCGACCCTCCGCTCCTCAATGTCCAGGGCGTGCACCAGCCCTATACGCCCCGCCTGATCGTCGAGGTCGTCACGGCCGAGGGGGTGACCGGGGTCGGTGAGACGTACGGCGACACCGCGTACCTCGAACTGGCCGGCCCGTACGCCGACGCGCTGGTTGGCCACGACATCGCCGACCTCAACGGGCTGTTCACACTGGTGAACACTATCGGGGTCGATGGCTCCCGGGTCGACGAGGCGGTCGACGTCGGCGGGCTGCGCGGTGCCCGCACCGCCGACAAACTGCGACTGTCCGTCGTCTCCGCCTTCGAGGTGGCCTGCCTCGACGCGCTCGGCAAGGTGCGGGGCGTGCCCGTGCACAGCCTGCTCGGCGGCAAGGTCCGCGACAGCGTGGAGTACAGCGCGTACCTCTTCTACCGCTGGGCCGAACACCCGGGCGGCGCGGGCGAGAAGGACGGCTGGGGCGCGGCCCTCGACCCCGCGGGCATCGTCGAGCAGGCCCACCGCTTCGTGCGCGCGTACGGCTTCGGCTCCTTCAAGCTCAAGGGGGGCGTCTTCCCGCCCGAGCAGGAGGTCGCCGCGGTCCGCGCCCTGGCCGCAGCCTTCCCCGGTCGGCCGCTCCGGCTCGACCCCAACGGCGGCTGGACGCCCGGGACCTCGCTGAGGGTGGCGGCCGAACTCGCGGACGTCCTCGAATACCTGGAGGACCCGTCACCGGGCACGGCCGCGATGGCCGAGGTGTCGCGGGGGACGGGGGTGCCGCTCGCCACCAACATGTGTGTCACGACCTTCGCCGAGATCAGGGAGGCGTTCCTGACCGACGCCGTCCAGGTGGTGCTGTCCGACCACCACTACTGGGGCGGGCTGCGCAGCACCCGTGAACTGGCCGCGATCTGCCGGGCGTTCGGGGTGGGCCTGTCCATGCACTCCAACACGCACCTGGGGATCAGCCTCGCCGCGATGACCCACGTCGCGGCGACCGTCCCCAACCTCGACTACGCCTGCGACAGCCACTATCCGTGGCAGACCGAGGACGTGATCACCGCCCGGCACGTCTTTCGCGAAGGACGCCTGACCGTGTCCGACGCCCCCGGCCTCGGCGTCACCCTCGACCGCACCGAACTGGCCCGGCTGCACCGGCGCTGGCTCGACGACGACGGCACCCTGCGCGACCGCGACGACGCCGCCGCGATGCGCCGGGCACCGGAACACGCCGACTGGACGTGTCCGGAGCTGCCGCGCTGGTAGCGGCACCCGGCGGGCGTACATCGGGCAGACTTGCCTGATCTGTACGCGAACGGAGAGCCCGCCGTGACGACACCACCCAGCAGAGAGCAGCCGCCCCGCCCCACGCGCCACGAGCCCCAGCGGCCCGGCCCGGACCCCGTGTCCGACCCCGCCGGGCGGGACCCCGCGGCGGGCGCCGGGGCCCCGGCCGGTCGGCCCCGCCCCGACGACTCACTGATCGAGCACCAGCACGTACCGGGCGCAGAGCCGCGCCGGGCGGCCCGGCTCGACCCGCTCGACGGGCTGCGCGACCCGCGCGACCCGGCCTGCGACGTCTTCCTCACCGGCACGGTCTTCCTCGACATCATCTTCACCGGGCTCGACTCCGCCCCGGTCCGCGGCACCGAGTCCTGGGCCCGCGGCATGGGTTCGAGCCCCGGCGGCGTCGCCAACATGGCCACCGCGCTCGCCCGGCTCGGCCTGCGCACCTCGCTGGCCGCGGCCTTCGGCGACGACCACTACGGCGAGTACTGCTGGGACGCCCTCGAACAGGGGGAGGGCATCGACCTGTCGCTGTCGCGCACCGTGCCCGGCTGGCACTCCCCGGTCACCGTCTCCATGGCCTACGAGGGCGAACGCACGATGGTCTCGCACGGCCACGAGGCGCCCCACGAACTGTCCGCGCCCAACTGCCCGCCGCGCGCCCGGGCCGCGGTCGCCTCCCTCGAACCGGGCCGCCGCGAGGAGTGGATCGCCGACGCCGCGCGGGCCGGGGCACGGATCTTCGCGGACGTCGGCTGGGACGACACCGGGCGCTGGGACCTGGCGGGCCTCGCCGACCTCGAACACTGCGAGGCGTTCCTGCCCAACGCGGCCGAGGCGATGCGCTACACCCGCACCGACTGCCCGCGCGCCGCCGCCCGCGCCCTGGCCGAGAAGGTGCCGCTCGCGGTGGTCACGCTGGGGTCCGAGGGCGCGTACGCCGTGGACGCGGCGACGGGCGAGACGGCGGACGTCCCCGCCATCGAGGTGGAGGCCCTCGACCCCACCGGGGCGGGTGACGTCTTCGTGGCGGGCTTCGTCACCGGCACCCTGGCCGGCTGGCCCCTCGCGGACCGGCTCGCCTTCGCTGGGCTCACCGCGGCGCTGTCCGTGCAGGAGTTCGGCGGGTCGCTCTCGGCGCCGGGGTGGGCGGAGATCGCGGGCTGGTGGGAGAAGGTCCGCACGCTGCGGAACCAGGACCCCTCCGCGCTGCGCCGCTACGCCTTCCTCACCGACCTCCTGCCGGGCGCGGCCCGGGCCTGGCCCCTCCGCCGAGCAGTCCCCACCCTGGGCTTCCGCCACCCGGCCTGACCCCGCACCCCCGGCCCGCAAACCCAGCCCCGGCCCGCACATCCAGCCCCTCCGGCGTTTGAGGAGCGGGGGCGCGGGGGCGGAGCCCCCGGAACCGGTCCGCGGACGAAGGTCGACAGAAGGACGACAGGGGGCCAGGGGGCTCAGCCCCAGGAGGGCCGGCGGGACACCCCGCCAGGAAGCAGGGTGGAAAACCTCTCGGTCGCCCGCGCAGCAAGTCGTACGCTTGGTATCCCAGAGGCTCTCGAGCAGCGAGAACCCTGCAACGGGAGGTATGCGCAGGCCACAGAGCCGGCCCATGACTCAGACACCCACACACCCGCAGGCGCACGCCCAGATCACCATCCCGGCCAAGCACCCCATGGTGACCATTCTGGGTTCGAGCGACTCCCTGCTGCGCGTGATCGAGAAGGCCTTCCCGTCGGCCGACATCCACGTACGGGGCAATGTGATCAGCGCCGTGGGGGACGCGACGGAAGTCGCCCTCATCCAGCGACTGTTCGACGAGATGATGCTGGTGCTCCGCACCGGACAGCCGATGACGGAGGACGCAGTGGAACGCTCGATCGCCATGCTCAGAGCGAACGGCAGCGCGAACGGCAACGGGGCCAACGGGGACGGTCACCGCGAGACACCCGCCGAGGTGCTCACGCAGAACATCCTCTCCAGCCGCGGCCGCACGATCCGGCCCAAGACCCTGAACCAGAAGCGGTACGTCGACGCGATCGACAAGCACACGATCGTCTTCGGCATCGGCCCGGCCGGCACCGGAAAGACCTACCTCGCCATGGCGAAGGCGGTCCAGGCCCTTCAGTCCAAGCAGGTCACCCGGATCATCCTGACCCGCCCGGCCGTGGAGGCCGGAGAGCGCCTGGGCTTCCTGCCCGGCACGCTCTACGAGAAGATCGACCCGTATCTGCGCCCGCTGTACGACGCGCTGCACGACATGCTCGACCCGGACTCGATCCCGCGGCTGATGGCGGCGGGGACGATCGAGGTGGCGCCGCTGGCCTACATGCGCGGCCGCACGCTCAACGACGCGTTCATCATCCTCGACGAGGCGCAGAACACCAGCGCCGAGCAGATGAAGATGTTCCTGACCAGGCTCGGCTTCGACTCGAAGATCGTCATCACCGGTGACATCACCCAGGTCGACCTCCCCAACGGCACGAAGAGCGGTCTGCGCCAGGTCCAGGACATCCTGGAAGGCGTCGACGACGTGCACTTCTCCCGGCTCACCTCGCAGGATGTCGTACGGCACAAGCTCGTCGGCCGTATCGTCGACGCGTACGAGCAGTACGACAGCCGCCAGGACCAGAACGGTCACAGCGGCCGGAACGGGAAGTAGAGCAGAGCGCACCATGTCGATCGACGTCAACAACGAGTCCGGAACCGAGGTCGACGAGCAGGCGATCCTCGACATCGCCCGCTACGCGCTCACGCGGATGCGGATCCACCCGCTCTCCGAGCTGTCGGTGATCGTCGTGGACGCCGAGGCCATGGAGCAGCTGCACATCCAGTGGATGGACCTGCCGGGCCCGACCGACGTCATGTCCTTCCCGATGGACGAGCTGCGCCCGCCGTCGAAGGACGACGACGAGCCCCCGCAGGGGCTCCTCGGCGACATCGTGCTCTGCCCCGAGGTCGCCAAGAAGCAGGGTGAGGACGCCGAGACGCAGCACTCCATGGACGAGGAGCTCCAGCTCCTGACCGTCCACGGGGTGCTGCACCTGCTCGGCTACGACCACGAGGAGCCGGACGAGAAGGCCGAGATGTTCGGCCTCCAGGCGGCGATCGTGGACGGCTGGCGTGCGGAGAAGGGCCTGACCGGGCCCTCCCCGGCGCCGACCGTCTCATGACCGGGCAACTGATCGCGGGTGCCGTCGCCCTGGTCGTCGTCGCCTGGCTCGCCGCCTGCGCCGAGGCCGGCATCGCCCGTACCTCCTCCTTCCGCGCGGAGGAGGCGGTACGGACCGGGCGGCGCGGCAGCGCCAAGCTCGCCCAGATCGCCTCGGACCCCACGCGCTACCTGAACGTGGCCCTGCTCGTGCGGGTCGCCTGCGAGATGGCCGCCGGGGTCCTCGTCACCTATGTCTGCCTCGACGAGTTCGCCCAGACATGGGCCGCGCTGCTCGTCGCCATCGCGGTGATGGTGCTCGTCTCGTACGTCGCCGTCGGCGTCTCGCCCCGCACCATCGGCCGCCAGCACCCCCTGAACACCGCCACGGCGGCGGCGTACGTGCTGCTGCCGCTGGCCAGGATCATGGGCCCGATCCCGCAGCTCCTGATCCTGCTGGGCAACGCGCTCACCCCCGGAAAGGGCTTCCGCAAGGGGCCGTTCGCCTCGGAAGCCGAGCTGCGGGCGATGGTCGACCTCGCCGAGCAGGAGTCGCTGATCGAGGACGACGAGCGCCGCATGGTGCACTCGGTCTTCGAGCTGGGGGACACCCTGGTGCGCGAGGTCATGGTGCCGCGCACCGACCTCGTCTGCATCGAGCGCTACAAGACGATCCGCCAGGCGCTCACCCTCGCCCTGCGGTCCGGCTTCTCGCGGATCCCGGTGACCGGCGAGAACGAGGACGACATCGTCGGGATCGTCTATCTGAAGGACCTGGTGCGCAAGACGCACATCAACCGGGACTCCGAGGCCGACCTCGTCTCGACCGCCATGCGGCCCGCCGCCTTCGTGCCCGACACCAAGAACGCCGGTGACCTGCTGCGCGAGATGCAGCAGCAGCGCAGCCACGTCGCGGTCGTCATCGACGAGTACGGCGGCACCGCGGGCATCGTCACCATCGAGGACATCCTGGAGGAGATCGTCGGCGAGATCACCGACGAGTACGACCGCGAACTGCCGCCGGTCACCGAGCTCGCGGACGGCTGCTTCCGGGTGACCGCCCGGCTCGACATCGGCGACCTGGGCGAACTCTTCGGCTTCGACGAGTTCGACGACGAGGACGTGGAGACCGTCGGCGGGCTGCTCGCCAAGTCGCTCGGCCGGGTGCCGATCGCGGGGGCCACGGCCGTGGTGGAACTGCCCGACGCACGGCGGCTGCGGCTCACCGCCGAGTCCCCGGCCGGCCGCCGCAACAAGATCGTCACCGTGCTCGTGGAGCCGACGAAGGACGACGACGAGAAGGGACCCACCGAGTGACACCGCAGGAACTGAGGGCGTTCTGCCTGGAGTTCAACGCCGTGACGGAGGAGTTCCCGTTCAACCCGGAGACCTCCGTCTTCAAGGTGCTCGGGAGGGTGTTCGCGCTGAGCGCCCTGGACGGGGAGCCGCTCACCGTGAACCTCAAGTGCCACCCGGACGACGCGGTCAGGCTGCGCGAGGAGCACGCCGCGATCGTGCCGGGCTGGCACATGAACAAGCGGCACTGGAACACCGTGACCGTGGCCGAGCTCCCGGACCGGCTGGTCCGGGAGCTCATCGAGGACTCCTACGACCTGGTGGTCGCCGGTCTGCCGAAGGCCGAGCGGCTCCGGCTCGACCGGGCCTGACCCCTCAAGCCCGCGCGCGGTCGCGCAGCCCGAGGCCGACGGCCACCAGCGCGGCCGCCGCGATCACGATCACCGCGTCGATCGCCAGGACCGTGCGCACCCCGCCGAACAGCGAGGCCTGCGTGGTGGCGAGGACGCCGAGCAGCGGGATGCCCACGGTCAGGCCGACCTGCTGGGTGGTCGTGACCAGTCCCGTCGCCAGACCCTGCTCCTCGTTCGGCACCCCGCTGGTCACGGTCACGCCGTACGAGATGATCGCGCCGAGGTGGCACATGCTGGCCAGCGAGACGGCGACGGTGGCGAGCAGCGCGCCGGACTCGGTGCCGAGGCCCAGCAGGGCGGCGACGAACAGGCCCTGGCCGAGCAGCGAGCCGACCAGCACGCGCCGGGTGCCGAAGCGGCCGATGAGCCTGGCGGCGTACCCGCCGGCGACGGCCGAGGCGACCCCCTGGACGCCGAAGATCAGGCCGGTCTCGAAGGACGACAGACCCAGGATCTCCTGGAGGTAGAGGGTCAGCACGAAGACGACCGAGGACATCATCGAGAAGGTGACCAGACCGCCCAGGTTGCCCCAGGCCACCGTGCGGCGCCGCAGCATCGGCAGCGAGATCAGCGGGGCCGAGGCCCTCGACTCGACGACGACGAAGGCGGCCAGCAGGACGAGGCCCCCGAGCAGGGTGCCCCGGACGTCCGCGCCGCCGAAGCCGCGCTGGGCCGCCGTCGACAGGGCGTAGATCACCGCGAGCAGACCGCCGGTGACGGTGACGGCGCCGGGCACGTCCAGTCGCGGCCGCTCGGGGGTGCGGGACTCGGGCAGCAGGCCGGGGGCCAGGGCCAGGACGACCACGGCGAAGGCCACGAGCAATCCCATCGTGGAGCGCCAGCCCAGGGTGTCGGTCATGACGCCGCCGAGCACCATGCCGGTGGTGTAGCCGAGCGACAGCAGCGTGCCGGAGATGCCGAGCGCCTTCTCCCGCAGCGGGCCCTCGGCGAACGTCGTGGTCAGCAGGGACATGCCGGTCGGCACGATGACGGCCGCGCCCAGGCCCTGGAGCGCGCGCCCGGTCAGGAAGGACGCCGGGTTCCAGGCGAGGGTGGCGAGCAGCGACGCCGCGCCGAAGAGCGCGAGGCCGGTCAGGAACAGCTTCTTGCGGCCGAAGAGGTCGGCGATGCGGCCGAACAGGAGCAGGAACCCGCCCGAGGGCAGGGCGAACGCGGTGACCGCCCACTGGAGCGCGGACTGGCCGAGGCCCAGGTCCTTGCCGAGCGCGGGGAGCGCCACGTTCAGTACGGAGAAGTCGAGTGCCACCATGAACTGGGCGGCGCAGAGCACGAAGAGGACCAGCTTGGCCCGGCCGCTGAGCCGGTCGTCGTGGGGGGCCGCCGTGTGCGGCCCGTTGATGGTCGTGTGGGTGTCGATCGCCATGGCCACCACCTTCGCGGCCCGGGAATGCCCGTGGAGAGTGAGAACTTATCCTGTTGGTGGCACCACCAGGCAGCCGAGGGGGAGTTCGTGGCCACACCGATCGATCAGCACCGCCGCAGTGAGCTGCGCGAGTTCCTGATGAGCCGGCGCGCCCGCGTCACCCCCACGCAGGCCGGGCTGCCCGACGGCGGGGCCCGCCGCCGCACCCCGGGGCTGCGCCGCGAGGAGGTCGCCGTGCTCGCCGGGGTCGGCGTCTCCTGGTACCAGTGGCTGGAGCAGGGCCGCGACATCACGGTGTCCCCGCAGGTGCTGGACTCGGTGGGCCGGGTGCTGCGGCTCACCAGCGCCGAGCGCCGCCACCTCTACGTGCTCGCCGGGCTCAACCCGCCGGCCCTTGAGGTCGACCCGGCCAGTGCCGACATGTGCCACGGTCTGCAGCGACTGATCGACGCCTGGATGCCGTTCCCCGCGCACATCATGGACGCGTACTGGAACACGGTCATGTACAACGACGCGGCGGCACTGGTGCTCGGGATGCGCCCCGAGATCGTGCAGAACTGTCTGATCGCGTTCTTCACCGACCCCATCTACCGCGCCCGGGCCAAGCGTTGGGACGAGATCGCCTGCACCGTCGTCGCACAGTTCCGGGCGGCCTGCTCGGAGCGGCCCGACGACGAGGGGTTCCGGGCGGTCGTGGAGCAGGCCAAGGAGCTGAGCCCGGAGTTCGTGGAGCTCTGGGAGCGGCGCGACGTGCAGCCCGGCGGCCTGCTCGGCAAGGAGCTGGAGCACCCGGTGGTCGGCGCGCTGCACGTCGAGTCCACCCAACTGCGCATCCCGGCCCGCCCGGACCTGGTGATCGTGCTGCACACTCCGCTGCCGGACACCGGCACCGCCGAAAAGCTGGAGTGGCTGACCTCCCCGGAGGGCCGCCGCGGCTCGATGTACCCGATCGCGGGCTGACCCCGTCCCGGGGGTGGAGTGGGCCGTCACGTAGGGTGAGGCGGCATACACGCTTTCGTCCCGTGGGGGGATCACACATGTCCGCGTCCGTGTCCGCTTCCGTCAGACGCACCGCCGCCGTGACCCTGGTCGCCTCGTCCCTGCTGTTCGCCGCCGCGTGCGGGGGATCGGACAGCAAGAGCGACACGTCGGCCAAGTCCTCGGCGCCCTCGGCGTCCGCCCCCGCCGGTGCGGCGAAGTCCGTCACCGAGGCCCAGCTGAAGGCGGCCCTGCTGACCGCGAACGAGGCTCCCGCGGGCTGGAAGGCCGACCCGGAGGCCGGGGACGGCGTGGGCAAGGCCGACAAGGGCGACTGCCAGAAGTTCCTGGACCTCATGCAGGGCCAGCCCGCCGCGCTGGGTGCGACCGCCCGGCAGACGAGCAACTTCGACCACGGGGGCCAGCAGGTCTTCGGCTTCGACGCGGACAAGGCCGCCGGGTACCTCAAGGGCTTCGACGCGACCGTCGCCACCTGCGCGTCGTTCACCGTCGACATGGACGGGGAGAAGGCGCCCGCCACGGTCAAGCCGCTCACCGTGGACAAGGCGGGCGACGAGTCCCACGGCTACGAGCTGGTCATCGACATGGGTCCGATCAAGATGGGCTTCGACAACTACGTGGTCCGCAAGGGCGCGGCGCTGAGCACGTTCTCGGCGAAGGCCAAGCAGCCGGGCGCGGCCCCGGCGGCGGAGTTCAAGCCCGTCACGGACGCCGTGGCCAAGAAGCTGGACCAGGCGATTCAGGCCTGAGCCCCCGGTGGCTCCGGCCCCGGCACTCCTTATGCTCGGGGCATGACACAGAGCACCGAACTCGACCCCGAGGACCGCAAGATCATCACGCTCGCGCGCAGCGCCCGGGCCCGCAACGGCGTGGCCGAGGGCGCTGCCGTGCGTGACGAGACGGGCCGCACGTACGTCGCCGGCACGGTCGAGCTCCCCTCCCTGAAGCTGTCCGCCCTCCAGACCGCGGTCGCGATGGCGGTGGCCAGCGGCGCGAAGTCCCTGGAGGCGGCGGCCGTGGTGACCGAGGCGTCCGCCCTCACGGCAGCGGACACGGCAGCGGTACGCGACCTGGGCGGCCCCACCACCCCCATCCTCCTGGCCACCCCCGCAGGCACCCTCCGCTCAACAACCTGACCCCCAACCCTCGGTCGCCGGGAGACGCGCCCTGCAAAAGGGGCGCGAGCACCCGGTCCCCGCAGGCACCCCGCACAACCGGTCGCCGGAGACGCACCCTGCCAGGGGCGCGGGGAACGGCGCGAGCACCACGAACGGCCCGCACCCGACAGCGGGCGGTTGGGGCCACGCGAATCCCCCGCACAACGGGGTGCCGGAAGACGCACCCTGCCAGGGGCGCGGGGAACGGCGCGAGCACCCAGCACGGTCCGCAGCCGACATCAAACCTGCCCCGCGCCGCAGGCACCCCGCGTTAAGAATCAACGCGATGGCCCTTGCAATCCCAAGCCACCCGCGCATCAATGGACGACAGTCGATCCGACGGTCCGTCAGATTCGCGGGCGGGCCGGCACGGGGTGCAGAGCCGCAGCCCCGGGCCGGAGTCGGACGCGCTCCCTCCGCGCAGCTACCGCAGCCCCCGCACAGCCATGCCCGCGCGCCCGCGCACCCGTGCACGTGGGCCGCCGGGGCGTGCCACGCGGTCGTGTGTCGAGGACGCGGCAGACGATCAACTCCCTGTAACGGGAAGGGGAACCATGCGTAGGAGCACCAGAAAACCGGTCGCTCGGGCCGCACTCGCGGTGGGGGCGGTGGCCGTGGCGGGCCTCGCCTTCGCGCCAAGCGCGGCCGCCGTCTCGCCGGGCTCGGCGACCGCCACGTACGACTGTGGAACCTGGGGCGGCGGCAGCGCCACGCTCACCGCGACCCAGAGCGGCACGGCCGCGACCATCACGCTGACCTCGGCCGTCACCACCCCGGTCGCCGTGGGCGCCAACCAGATCAGCGCCAACCTGACCCTCGCGGGCGGTGCGGGCGGCACCACCGTGTTCAGTGGCAACGCCAACCCCGCCCTGAGCGCGGGCGACCCGGTCACCATCGGCCCGCTGAACGGGACCGTCGCCTCCGGTGACAGCCTCGACTCGTACTTCGACGGCACCGCCTTGAAGATGACGATCTTCGGGATCACGGTGAACTGCGACGCGACGACCTCACAGGCGCCGGGCCCGTTCGTCTTCGACTGACGCGCACCGGGCGGCCGAGCGAACCGCCCACGCCCAGCAAAAAGCAGCACGCACCATCCAGCACGCAGCACGCACACCCGCAGAACAAGCCGGTGCCGTCCCGGGCGGCGCCGGCTTTCGTGTGGCACCAGTGCCCCCAAGTGGCCTGAAATGCCAGGATCTTGACAGTATCTGATGGGTCATCAGTTGCTGCGCCGGGATGGCATTGACTTCTTTTCGCCCCCAGCCGTCAATGGGCCCCTGCCGGCGCAGCCGAGCCGCGCTGTGCCACTTCAGGAAGGGGGGCAAGCCCATGTCGGAACGTCGAAGACGGCGTCTGGCCGCCGTGTTGGGGGCGGTCGCACTCGCCGCCGGAACCGGCGCGCTCGCCGCACCCGCGAGCGCACTGGCCGCGACGCCCGTCGACTTCGCCACGCACTGCGTCCCGCCCGCCGTCGCGGGAATCCCGCCGATCGACGGCACCACGAACGCGACCATCACCGTCGACAACGCCGCACCCAAGGTCGGCGACAAGGTCACCGTCACCTACACGGTGAACAAGCCCGCCGCCAGCAACCCGGTCGACATCGCCCTGCCCGCCGACATCATGACCCCGACCGGCAAGGTCGTCCTCGCGGGCGCCCAGAGCGGCACCGTGGACGTGGCGGGCCCGAAGAAGAACGTCCCGGTGCCCGGCAAGGGCGCGTTCCCGGCGTTCTCCATGAGCGGCAGCTTCACCGCCAGCAAGGCCGGTGCGATCACCCTGTCGCCCGGCGACTACAACATCCACACCAGCTACATCATGGAGCTGGACACCCCCTGCACGGTCACCAATCCGCCCGCGCCCGTCTCCGAGACGGTCAACGCCACGGACGGCGGCGGCCAGGTCAACCAGCGCACGATCAGCGCGGCCCCGGCCGCCGGCAACGCCGGTGACCGTACGACCGTGACCGGGGCCAAGTTCACCCCGAACGCGGACGTCACCGTCGCGGGCTGGAACGGCACCGCCACCACCGCCGACAAGATCACCTTCAAGTCGGACGCGAACGGCGGCTTCACCGCCCGGCCGAAGATCACGGACCCGGCCACCACCGGGATCGTGGCCTACGAAGGGGCGGCCTGGGACCCGGCGAACGGCGCGGGCCCGGTGGCGTACAAGGTGAACGGCGGACCGCCGCCCACCGGACCGAGCCAGAGGCTCAACGCGGCCGTGCACGCGGGCACCCTCGCGATGTCCCAGGCCGGGGACAGCGTCGACCTCACCGCGGTCGACTTCGGCAAGGGCGGCGCCTCCACCGGCAGCCTGAAGACGGTGACGGTCCAGGACTTCCGCGGCGGCCCCGCGGGCTGGTCCCTGACCGGCAAGGTCACCGACTTCACCGGCCCCGGCGGCTCCATCGACGCGGGCAGACTCAGCTGGACACCCGCCTGCGTCACCAAACCCGGCTCCCCGTCCGTGTGTGCCGCGGGCTCGGCCGGCGGCGTGGGCGGCGCGGGCGCGACCCTCGCCTCCACCCCGAACGCGGCGCTGACCGGCGGCGAGTTCACCGTGGACGCGAAGCTCTCGCTCGATGTGCCCGCGTTCACCGCGCCGGGCGCCTACAGCGGCGTGCTGACCCTCACCCTCACCTGACATCCACCCCGTGGGCCGGGCGCGCACCCGGCCGGCCCACCCGTCCCCGGGGGTCCACCGCCGTGCGCAAGCTGTCCGCACTCCTCCTGGCCGCCGTGCTCGCCCTGCTCGCCGCGCCTCTCGCCCGCGCCGCCGACAACGGAGACTGGTCCGTCTTCCCCGCCTCCGCGGGCGCCGCCCAGCGCCCGTACTTCTACCTCTCCGCCGACCCCGGCGCGACCCTCGACGACCAGGTGACCGTCGCCAACAGGACCTCGGCGCCGCTGAGCTTCCGCCTGTACGGGGCCGACGCGTACAACACCGAGCGCGACGGCGGGTTCGCCGTGCGCACGGAGAAGGAGCGGCAGACCGGCGTGGGCGCCTGGGCGAAACCGGCCCGGAGCGCGATCACCGTCCCGGCCCGGTCCGCGGTCACCGTGCCCTTCACGCTCACCGTGCCGCCGGACGCCGAGCCCGGCGACCACGTCGGCGCCCTGGTCGCGCTCGACGACCACGTGGCGCCCGGTCCGGCCGGGAACGGCAAGGTCGCCGTCGGCGTCCAGCAGGCCGTGGGGGCCCGGATCTACCTGCGCGTGGGCGGCCCCACCCTCCCCGCGCTCGCCGTCGAGAACGTCTCGCTCGCCCAGCACCGGCCGCTGGTGCCCGGCCTGGGCGAGAGCCGCACCGACATCACGTACACGCTGCACAACCGGGGCAACGTCACGCTCAACCCGAAGGTCGACCTGAGCGCGACCGGACTTTTCGGCCGTACGCTGCTCAGCCGCGGCCTGACCAAGGTGCCCTCCGAACTGCTGCCGGGGCAGCAGGTCACGCTCACCGAGGCATGGCACGGCGCGCCCCAACTCGACTGGGGCGACGTCAAGTTGACGGCCAGCGCGAGGGACGCGCGGGGCTCGGCGGCCGCCTCGTTCCTCGCCCTGCCGTGGCTCGCCGGCGCGGTCCTGCTCGCCGCGGCCCTCGCCTGGGTGGCCCAGCGCGTCGTGCGCCGTCGTATCGTGGCCCGGTCATGACACGTACGGCAGGTGAGGGGCAACCGTCATGCGGACGGGGCGCAGGGAAAAGCTGACGGGCTACGCGGTGGTGCTGGCGGCGCTGGTCACGGTCGCCGGGTGCGGCGGCCCGGACGACGCGGCGGCGACGAAAGCCACGCCCGCCCAGGGCGCCGCCAAGCCTGCCGTCGGGGGGCAGCCCTTCACCAAGGCGCAGACCGACGCGGCCCTGCTCACCGCGCAGGACGTGGGCGCGGGCTGGTCCGAGGACCAGGACCCGGGCGACAGCCCCTCCGCTGAGGCCAGCGGTGGGGACAATTCGGACGTCGGTGCCGAAGGCGGTGCGGACGGCACCAACAGCGCGCAGTGCGACACGTACATGGAGACGTGGAACGGCCCCAAGGACGGCCAGGCCGCGGCCAGTTCGAGCCGTGACCTCGCCAAGGAGTCCGGCACCGAGCACCTGACCTTCCGCGTGGTGGCCTATCCGTCCGTCGCGGAGGCGACCAAGGCGGTCGCCGCCTCCCGCGCGCTGCCCGCCGCCTGTGACGGGGGCTCGCTCGACTTCAACTGGGGCGGGCCCGAGAAGAGCGAGGTCAAGCCGGAGAACGTGGCGAAGCTGGGCGACGAGTCGGTCGGCATGCGCGTCACGGCGCCGCTCGCCTCGGTGCCGGGCACCGAGCTGCACCTGGAGGTCCTGTCCGTCCGCGAGGGGGCGAACGTCTCCATGGTGACCTTCGCGGCCCAGACCCAGCCGGACCCGGCGCTGCTCCCCGCCCTCCTGACGAAGGCCGCCGCCCGCCTCCACACCCTGACCCAGGGCGGCACGCCCTAGCCCGGCGGGCCCGGCCGCGAGGGCGGGTGACCGCCCGGGGAGGGCCGTTTCCGGTGGGCTGGGCGGCGGGGGGTCCAGGATCGGGGAGAATGGCGGCATGAGCGCTCGTACCCCTGCCGCTGACACCGCCGCCGAACCCACCCACCGGGCCGGCTTCGCCTGCTTCGTCGGTCGCCCCAACGCGGGCAAGTCCACCCTCACGAACGCTCTGGTCGGGCAGAAGGTGGCCATCACCTCCAACCGCCCGCAGACCACCCGGCACACCGTGCGCGGCATCGTGCACCGCCCGGACGCCCAGCTGATCCTGGTGGACACCCCCGGCCTCCACAAGCCGCGCACCCTGCTCGGCGAGCGCCTCAACGACGTGGTGCGGACCACGTGGGCCGAGGTCGACGTGATCGGCTTCTGCCTGCCCGCCGACCAGAAGCTCGGCCCCGGCGACAAGTTCATCGCCAAGGAACTCGCCGGGATCAAGAAGACCCCCAAGATCGCGATCATCACCAAGACCGACCTGGTCGACTCCAAGACGCTCGCCGAGCAGCTCATCGCCGTCGACCAGCTGTCCAAGGAGCTCGGCTTCGAGTGGGCGCAGATCGTCCCGGTCTCGGCGGTCGGCGACCAGCAGGTCCAGCTCGTCGCGGACCTGATCATCCCGCTGCTGCCCGACAGCCCGCCGCTCTACCCCGAGGGCGACCTCACCGACGAGCCCGAGCAGGTCATGGTCGCCGAGCTGATCCGCGAGGCCGCCCTCGAAGGCGTACGGGACGAGCTGCCGCACTCCATCGCCGTCGTCGTGGAGGAAATGATTCCGCGCGAGGACCGGCCCGCGGACAAGCCGCTCCTGGACATCCACGCCAACGTCTACATCGAGCGCCCCAGCCAGAAGGGCATCATCATCGGCCCCAAGGGCAAGCGCCTGAAGGAGGTCGGCATGAAGTCCCGCAAGCACATCGAGGCGCTGCTTGGCACGCCGGTCTTCCTCGACCTCCACGTGAAGGTCGCCAAGGACTGGCAGCGCGACCCCAAGCAGCTCCGCAAGCTCGGGTTCTGACCCGGAACCACCGCGACCAGTACGCCTGAGGGCCGCTCGCCCCGGCCCTCAGGCGTCGGCCGGTTCGGCGATCAGGGCCGTGCCCGCCGGGCGGAATCCCAAGGTCGCGTACATCCGGGCCACGTCGGCGTCGCCCGCCGACAGGAACACCGTCGTCACGCCCCGCTCCCGCGCGTCCGCGACCAGTGCCGCGGTGACCGCGCGCCCGAGCCCCCGGCGCCGCGCCGCGGGCAGGGTGCCCACCCCGACGATCTCGGTGACCGGGCCGACCGGGTTGTGCATCCCGGAACAGAGCGGCAGCCCGTCCTCGAACGCCGCCGCCAGGGCCGAGCGGCCCGCGCCGATCCGCTCGGCGACCTGCTCGGCCCGGCCGTCCCCGGCGCGGGCGGTGATCGCGGCGGCCAGCTCGGCCGGGCCCGCCGGGCCGATGCCGGTACCGGGCGCGGCGAACGCCAGATGCGGCACGACCAGCGCCGCGTGCAGCAGCGGATCGGCCGCGCCCAGGACACGCACCAGCGGGTGGGGCTCGGCGGCGGGCGCGTCGGCGTCCAGGACCATCAGCGGGTGCTCGTGGACCACGAGGCCCGACTCCTCGACCGCCGCGCGCAGGCCGGGGCTCACCTCGGCGACCCACTCGAAGGCCTCGGGCGCCCCGAGCGCACGCTGGCGGGCCCGCACCGCGTCCACGTCGGCGACCGTCACCGGCCCCGCGTGACCGAGGGTGGGCCGGGCGTAGTAGGGCCAACCCGCTCCCTCGCGGACGAACAGGGTCAGCGGACCGAAGTCCTCGGCGCGGGCCGAACTCCGGGGCGCCGCGTCGTAGTAGCACTCGAGATCGTCCAACTGGGTACGGGCAGTAAGGGTCATGCTGCGCATCCAAGCAGCACGCCGCCCCGCCCGCACCCGGCTTTTCCCGTCGGCTACGCGCCCTCCTTCAACACCCTTGTGATCAGCTCTCGTTGGGCCTCGGTCAGCTGCGGGTCCGCGCAGTGCACCGTGCGGCCGTCCACGGTGATCTCGTAGTGGAAGCCGTCCGGCACGCCTGGTGACCGCACGGGACAGCCCTCGGCGAGAGCGGCCGCTGCCAGCGCCTCCCACTCGGCGGCATCGGGCCGGCCCGAGGTGTCGATCCCGGCCCGGCGCTCGATGCCGGCGAATCCTCCTGAGCGGCACACCTTGATACGCATGGCCTCTGTCTAGCAGCCCCGGTCCACCGCGTCAGCGGGTACGTCTCAGGAGGCCGGAACCCCCACCTGCGACCACGCTTTCAGGACGGCCTGGTACTCGGCGCCGTCGCCGTAGCGCGCCTTGGCGGCGGCCACCGTGAGCTTGGCGAAGTCCTTGAACATCGCCTGCTTGCCGAGCCGCCCGCCGGTCAGCACGTCGTACCAGATCTGCCCGGCCCGCTCCCAGGCCTTGCCGCCGAGCGCGTCGGCGACCAGGTAGAAGGCGTGGTTGGGGATGCCGGAGTTGATGTGCACCCCGCCGTTGTCGCGGCCCGTGGTGACGTATTGGTCCATCGTCGCGGGCTGCGGATCCTTGCCGAGCTGCGGGTCGTCGTACGCGGTGCCCGGTGCCTTCATCGAGCGCAGCGCCTCGCCGCGCACGCCGGGCGCGAGCAGGCCCGCGCCGATGAGCCAGTCCGCCTGCTGGGCGTCCTGGTCCAGGGAGTACTGCTTGACCAGCGAGCCGAAGACGTCCGACATGGACTCGTTCAGGGCGCCCGGCTGGCCGAAGTAGGTCAGGTTCGCGGTGTGCTGGGTGACGCCGTGCGTGAGCTCGTGGCCGATCACGTCGACGGGCAGGGTGAAGTCCAGGAAGATCTGGCCGTCACCGTCGCCGAACACCATCTGCGTGCCGTTCCAGAAGGCGTTGTCGTAGCTCTGGTCGAAGTGCACGGTCGCGTTCAGCGGCATGCCGCTGCCGTCGATCGAATGGCGCTGGTACGCCGTGAGGTACAGCTCGAAGGTCGCGCCGAGCCCCGCATACGCGCGGTTCACGGTGGCGTCCTGGACGGGCTGCTCGCCCTCGCCGCGGACCTTGGTGCCGGGCAGCGTGGTGGAGTGCTGGGTGTCGTAGATGGTGCGCTGCGGCTGGTCGGGGGCCGCGCCCGCGGGCGGTGGGAGCGGGTCGGCGCCGAGGACGGTGGTCAGCCGGCGTCCGGTGCGCTGGGCGGCGTCCGCGATGAGGGTCTGTCGGGCGATCCGAACGAGCGCGGGGTCCTCGGCCTCGATGAGCCGGTCGAAGACGTGGGGCGGGACGATGGTGCAGAAAACCGGGTTGGTGGTGGCGTCCATGCCGGGAAATGTGGCACTGGGGGATGGGGCTGTCACTACTCGCCACCATGATTGTGAAGCGTGCTTTCCCTACGACCGTTCCCGGCCATTTCCGCCGCGAACGGCGGAGGCCTCCCCGGCCGGGCCGTGGCAATCGAGGCGTACGTCACCTTTTGTCCGAATCGATGCGGGCATCCCGCATACTGATACGGGACCGCCGCTCCCGTCGCCCCTCGGCTAGGCTGCGACATCATGCGTATCGGGCTGCTTCTCCTTAGCTGCCGCGGCGAGGGCCTGTAGTCGTAGGCCGACACCCTCCCCGCGGGATCTGGTGTTGCGCTCGACGGTCGGCCGTCCCTCTCTCACCGTTCGAGGAGCCGCACGCCATGTCCCAGCCCGTTGGTCGCCCCACTCCCGTCACCAACGCCACCCAGGCGCAGAAGCCGTCCGGGATGCCGATCCACAAGTACGGTCAGTACGACGCCGTGGACATCCCCGACCGCACCTGGCCGAACGGCCGGATCACCAAGGCCCCGCGCTGGCTGTCGACCGACCTGCGGGACGGCAACCAGGCGCTGATCGACCCGATGAGCCCGGCCCGCAAGCGCGAGATGTTCGACCTGCTGGTGCGCATGGGCTACAAGGAGATCGAGGTCGGCTTCCCCTCCTCCGGCGAGACCGACTTCAACTTCGTACGCTCCATCATCGAAGAGGGCGCGATCCCCGAGGACGTGACGATCTCCGTCCTGACCCAGGCCCGCGAAGAGCTGATCGAGCGCACCGTGGAGTCCCTGCGCGGCGCCCACCGCGCGACGGTGCACCTGTACAACGCGACCGCCCCCACCTTCCGCCGGGTCGTCTTCCGCGGCACGAAGGAGCAGGTCAAGCAGATCGCGGTGGACGGCACCCGGCTGGTCATGGAGTACGCCGACAAGATCCTGGGCGACGAGACGATCTTCGGCTACCAGTACTCGCCGGAGATCTTCACCGACACCGAGCTGGACTTCGCGCTGGAGGTCTGCGAGGCGGTGTGCGACGTGTGGCAGCCCGAGGAGGGCCGCGAGATCATCCTCAACCTGCCCGCCACGGTGGAGCGTTCGACCCCCTCGACGCACGCGGACCGCTTCGAGTGGATGAGCCGCAACCTGTCGCGCCGCGAGTACGTGTGCCTGTCCGTGCACCCCCACAACGACCGCGGCACCGCCGTGGCGGCGGCCGAGCTGGCGATCATGGCCGGTGCGGACCGCATCGAGGGCTGCCTGTTCGGCCAGGGCGAGCGCACCGGCAACGTCGACCTGGTGACCCTGGGCATGAACCTGTTCAGCCAGGGCGTGGACCCGCAGATCGACTTCTCCCAGATCGACGAGATCCGCCGCACCTCCGAGTACTGCAACCAGATGGAGATCCACCCGCGCCACCCGTACGCGGGCGACCTGGTCTACACCGCCTTCTCCGGCTCCCACCAGGACGCCATCAAGAAGGGCTTCGACGCGATGGAGGCGGACGCCGCCGCCGCGGGCAAGACGGTGGACGAGATCGAGTGGGCGGTCCCGTACCTGCCCATCGACCCGAAGGACGTCGGCCGCTCCTACGAGGCCGTGATCCGGGTCAACTCGCAGTCCGGCAAGGGCGGCATCGCCTACGTCCTGAAGAACGACCACAAGCTGGACCTGCCGCGCCGGATGCAGATCGAGTTCTCGAAGATCATCCAGCAGAAGACGGACTCCGAGGGTGGCGAGGTCACTCCCGCCGCGATCTGGTCGGTCTTCCAGGACGAGTACCTGCCCAACCCCGAGAACCCGTGGGGCCGCATCCAGCTGCGTTCCGGCCAGACGACGACGGACAAGGACGGCCGCGACACCCTGACCGTCGAGGCGGTCGTCGACGGCCAGGACACGGTCCTGACCGGCACCGGCAACGGCCCGATCTCGGCCTTCTTCGAGGCGCTGGCCGCGACCGGGGTCGACGCGCGGCTGCTGGACTACCAGGAGCACACGATGAGCGAGGGGGCGTCCTCGCAGGCCGCGTCCTACATCGAGTGTGCGATCGACGGGGCTGTGCTGTGGGGGATCGGGATCGATGCGAACACGACTCGGGCGTCTCTGAAGGCGGTCATCTCGGCGGTCAACCGAGCCGCCCGCTGACCCCCCGGCGGGGCACCCCGGCCCGCCCGGGGGTGCCCAGCTGGGGGCAGTTCCCCGTGCCCCTGAAACCCGCTTTCCTCTGCGGACCGTGCTCGCTTCTCGCGCAGTTCCCCGCGCCCCTGTAGGGGGCCCCGCATGGGCATCTTCAGCCCGTCCGGCGATTGAGGACGAGCGCCCTTTAGGCGCGATACGGGGTCTGGGGCGGAGCCCCAGGGCGCCTGCGGACCGTGCGGGGTCGCTCGCGCAGTTCCCCGCGCCCCTGTAGGGGGCCCAGCATGGGCATCTTTTGCCCGTCATGGGGGTCCCCCCTGGCCCTTAAGGCCTTGGGGGAGATTGAGGACGAGCGCCGTTCAGGCGCGATCGGGGTCTGGGGCGGAGCCCCAGGGGGCTTCCTCAGCGCTCCCCGCCCCCGGAGGGTCTTGGGGAGGGGCGGGGTGGGGAAAACTTCCCACCCCGCAGCGACGCCTTTTGGCCATCGGGAGGCTCTCCTCCTTCCGGGGTGCTGACGCCACATCACGACTGTGGCTAACATCACGTCAACGCGGCAACGTTGCCGGAGCGTTACGGAGGTGCGCGGTGCGGCCAGCACGGGGACAGAACGGTACAAACCTCACCGGGACGCAGCCCGCGTCCCGCCTCCGCCCCCGCCTCTGGTCCGTCCGCACCGCATGGCACACGGTCGGCGACGGCGAGTTCTTCTGCCCCGACTGCGGCGGCGACCGGAACTACCAGCGCCGCACCGGCCGCAGGCGCCTGACCGTCCTGGGCATCCCGCTCGTCCGCCGCGGCACCGCGGGCCCGGTGGTCGAATGCGCCGCCTGCCAGGGCCACTTCGGGACGGACGTTCTGGACCACCCCACCACGACCCGCTTCTCCGCGATGCTCCGCGACGCCGTGCACACCGTCGCCCTCGCCGTCCTCGCGGCGGGCGGCACCTCGTCGCGTACGGTCACCGCAACCGCCGTCACCACGGTCCGGGCGGCCGGGTTCGACGACTGCACCGAGGAGCAGCTGGTCGCCCTCATCGAGGCGCTGGCCGCCGACACCGGCCGGTTCCTCACCGACCCGGTCGACGAGACCGACCCCTGCGGCGCGGCCCTGGCCATCGAGCTCCACGAGGCCCTCGAACCGCTGGCCCCGCACCTCGCCCCCGCCGGCCGCGAGTCCATCCTGCTTCAGGGGGCCCGTATCGCGCTCGCGGACGGCCCGTACAGCCCGGCCGAACGCGAGGTGCTCAGCACGGTCGGCGGGGCGCTCTCGCTCTGCGCGGACGACACCGCCCGGCTGCTCGCGGCGGCCCGCACCCCGTCCTGAGTCCGCCGCCCGGGGCTCAGTCCTTGAGCTGGTATTCGCAGAGCTTGTCCGACTTGCCGTTCTGATTGTCCGCGACCTGCTTGCCGTCGACCTTGATGGTGCAGGGGGCGGCCTGGAGCATCCCGCTCCCGTCCGCGCGCTTGATCGAGCCCGGCACCACCGACACCGTGTGGCCGACCTTCAGCTCGGCACCCTCCAGCGTCACGGACTCGGTCTTCGTCCAGGGCAGCGTCACCTGCTCGAAGTGATTGGTGTTCCCGATCCACATCACCTGGGCCGCGCCCGTGCCGCCCACCTCGAAGACCACCTGGTGCGCGACGCCCTTCCGGTCCGGCGCCAGTCCCTTGGCCCCGCTGCCCGCCGGGGCGCTCGCCCTGGCCGCGCCGCCGTCGTCCTTCTTCTCGCTGCCGCACCCGGTGAGCAGCGCGGCCACCGCGAGCAGGGTGAGGGCCAGGGTGCCTGTCTTGTGCATGGTCGTACGTCCCCGTTGCTGAGCTGATCGGTATGGATCCCGTGGGGGACCTGATCGGTGTCGGTCCCGTGGGAGACCGTAGATCATGCCATCGAACGCGCGGCCACCGCCCGCGCGGGCAAGCCTCAATCGCCGTACCGCAATCCGTCGTTGGAGCTCCGCCGCAATCCGCACACCCTGAACACCCGCTCGAATAAACCTTGCTAGGACAGTTCACCTCTCGATCCACCGCGGATTCATCTCACCCGCCTCGCGAATTGCCCGTTCGAATCCGCCTCCTGATATTCGGATATCGATGTACGGGATCATCCGATGCGCTGGGTGCTCAACGCCAGTGCCTGGTAAGAGGGTTGGCGTGGCCGGCCAGGACGCTCGCCGCTCGGGGGCGGCAAGCGGAGGGGAATCCGAGAAGAGTCGGTCGCAGGCGAATTGCGGGACGCGCGCGCCCGGTCCGGAATTACGCGGCCGTCGTCGGGCTCGGTCCGATTCCGTACCCGAACGAAAAAACTGAGGTCATTGATCCACAGACGACGCCGGAGACCCGATACTGCCGACGGTCCTGTTCCACACTGCCGGAGGGAAAGCCATGACCGCAGTCCCGCCCGTGGGTTCGTACGTCGTCGACACCGGGAACGGAAGACTGGGCCAGGTGATGGGGCGGGAGGGGCCCTACCTCCAGCTGCGGCCGTTCGGCGGTGGCCGCGAGTGGGAGTGCCGGCCCGAGGCGGCCCGCGCCGCGACCCCGTCGGAGCGGCTCAGCGCGGCGACGGCGTACGCGAACGCGCGCAGCCGGGGCGAAGTGCCCTGAGCCGCACTCCCCGGGGAGCGGGCGCGTTACTCCCCAGGGAGTAACGAGGGCTCCGCGCACCCCCGGGGAGGTACGGACGATCTCGGTCGCGGGCGCGACGAAGCGGGCCCCCGCGGGCGGGACGCTGGGAACAGCCGGGCAGGCCGCGAGGGCCTTCCGGAACCCAGCCGGAGGGGGCCCGCCATGGGGTCGACCAGGTCAGCATCGCCCGGGGCGCCGCCCGTGAAAGCGTCAACCGCCGCACGGCGGCGGGTCGTTCCCTGGGGCGTGCTCGCGCTGTGGGTGATCGTGCTCGCCGTCGCCGGGTCGTTCGCGGGGCGACTGGGGGACGTCCAGCGCGACCAGACCACCGACTACCTTCCGGCCGGTGCCGACTCCACCCAGGTCGCCGCCCTCCAGGACAAGCTGCCCGGCGGCGAAATCACCAGCCTGGTGCTCGTCTACCACCGCGACGGCGGTCTGACGGCCGCCGACCGGGCCACCGCCGCCCAGCAGCTCGCCTCGATCACCGTCGCGCCGGGCACCGGGCCCGCCACTACACCCGCCCAGCTGGGGGACGCCAAGGACCCCAAGGAGTTCGCCGCCACCCAGCACGGATCCGGCCTGTCCTCCAGGGACGGCGCCACCCTCATGTACACGGTGTCCACGGCGGCGACCGCCAAGAACGACGCCGCGAAGAAGGCCTTCGTCGACGACGTACGGGCGCACACGCCCGATGTGGCCGGGATGAGCGTGCGGGTCGGCGGGGACGGCGCCCTCGACGTCGACGCGCGCGGCGTCTTCGGCTCCCTCGACGGCACGCTGATGCTGGCGACCGGCCTGGTGGTCGCGCTGCTCCTGATCCTCACCTACCGCAGCCCCGTGCTGTGGCTGGTGCCGCTGGTCGTGGTCGGCGCCGGCGCGGTGAGCGCACGGGCCGCCGTGTACGGCCTCGCCTCCTGGTCCCAGATCACGGTCACCAGCCAGAGCGCGGGCATCATGACCGTCCTCGTCTTCGGGGCGGGCACCGACTACGCGCTGCTGCTCGTCGCCCGCTACCGCGACGAACTGCGCCGCACCCCCCTGCCGTACGACGCGATGCGCGCCGCCCTGCGCGGCTGTGGGCCCGCCCTGCTCGCCTCGTCCGGCACGGTCGTGGCCGGGCTGGTCTGCCTGCTCGCCGCCGACCTCAACAACGTCAGGGGGCTCGGCCCGGTCGGCGCGATCGGCGTGCTCGGCGCCCTCGCCGCGATGCTCACGCTGCTGCCCGCGATCCTGGTCCTGCTCGGGCGGCGGGTGTTCTGGCCGCTGATCCCGGCGTACGGCAGCGAGCCCAGGCGGCGGGGCCGCGACCTGTTCGCCGCGATGGGAAGCTCGGCGGGCAGGCGCCCAACCGCCGTGCTGCTGACGGGAGTCGTGCTCCTGGGCGCCCTCGCGCTCGGCGCGTTCAACCTGCCCGGCGCCCTCAAACAGCAGGACAGCTTCACCACCAGGCCCGAGTCGACGGTGGCCATGAGCACGCTCGCCACCGCCTTCCCCGACCGGGGCAGCCGGCCCATCGAGGTCATGACCCCGACCGGCCGGGCCGACCGTACGCTCGCCGAGGCGCGGGCCGTCGAAGGCGTCGCGAGCGCCGAACGGGGCCGCAGCGGCGGGGGCTGGACCGAGATCGCCGTCACCGCGAAGGCCGCCCCCGAGTCGGCGGGCGAGAACGCCACCATCGGACGGCTGCGGGCCGCGCTCACCGGCGCGCACGTCGGCGGGCCCAGCGCCCAGGCCCTCGACCTGGCCGACACCAACTCCCACGACCGGCTCGTGGTCGTCCCGCTCGTCCTCGCCTCCGTCCTGCTGGTCCTCGCCCTGCTGCTGCGCAGCCTCGTCGCGCCGCTGCTGCTCGTCACCGCCGTCGTCGCGGTGTGGGGCGCGGCCCTCGGCATCGGCGGGCTGCTCTTCGGGCCGGTCCTCGGCTTCTCGGGCCTCGACCCGGGGCTGCCGCTGCTCACGTTCGTCTTCCTGGTGGCCCTCGGTGTGGACTACGGCATCTTCCTGATGCACCGCACCCGCGAGGAGACCCTGCGCGGAGCCGGACCGCGCGAGGCCGCGCTCACCGCGCTGCGCACCACCGGCGGGGTGATCGCCTCGGCGGGCACGGTGCTCGCCGCGACCTTCGGGGTGCTGGCCTCGCTGCCGCTGGTGATGTTCGTCGAACTCGGCACGATCATCGCGGTCGGCGTGCTCCTGGACACCTTCCTCGTCCGCACCTACCTGGTGACCAGCGCCAATGTGCTCCTCGGGCGCGGGGTCTGGTGGCCGGGCGGCCTGTCCCGCGCCCCGGGGACGGCCGCCGACGAGCCCCCGGCGCTGGTCGACTCCCGCCGATGAGGGCGAGGATGGCAGGGTGGCACACGTGAACGGACCGACGGGCCCGGGGGAGCGGCTGACGGCGATGCTGCACCGCGACCCCGGGGAGAGCGCGCACCCGCTGCGGGCCGACGCCGCGCTCGCCGCCGGCGCCGGGCTGCTGGGCGCCGCCATCGCGTACGCGGACACCGCGATGCGGCCGGACGCGCTCGGCTGGGCGCTGCTCGCCGGGGCCGCGCTCGCCCTGGTGGCGCGGCGCCGCCGGCCGATGGCGGTCCTCGCCGTCGTCGTGGCCTGCATCGCCCCGTACCAACTGCTCGACAACGCCCACATGGGGCCCATGCCGATCGCGATGACCGCGATGTACACGGTCGCCGTGACCGGCACGGTCCGCCGCGCGGCGACCGTCGGCGCCTGTGTCGTGGGCGTCGCCGTCACCGGCATGTCGTTCAACGGGGTCCACCGGGCCTTCGACGTGTTCCGGACCTCCGGCTGGCTGGTGGCCGCGCTCGTCTTCGGCGTCGCCCTGCGCAACTCCCGCGCCTACGTGGCCGAACAGCGGGCCATCGCAGCCCGCGAGACCGAGCGCAAGCTCACCGAGGAACGCCTGCGCATCGCCCGCGACCTGCACGACCTGCTGGCCCACAGCATCACCCTGATCGGGGTGCGCACCTCGGTCGCCGCCCATGTCCTGACCGCCACCCCCGACCGGCTCGACCGGGCGGCGGTCGCGGCCGCCCTCGACTCGATCGCCGACACCTGCCGCGAGGCCCGGGCCGAACTGCGCACCACCTTGACCGTGCTGCGCGCCGACGAGCACGGACCGCTGCCCGACCTCACCGGGCTGCCCGAGCTGGCCCGTACCGCGAAGGCGGAGCTCACCGTGGCCACCGGCGGTGCGCATGTGCCGCCCGCCGTGGGCGCGGCCGCCTACCGGATCGTCCAGGAGTCCCTGACCAACGCGGTGCGCCACGCGGGTCCCGACGCCACCACCCGGGTGCGCGTCGAGGCGGTGGACGCGGTGCTGGAGGTCACCGTCACCGACGACGGCCGGGGCGGCGCCGCCGGGGGTTCCGGCTTCGGGATCGTCGGGATGGGGGAGCGGGCCCGCAGCGTGGGCGGCACCCTGGAGGCCGGGCCGCGCCCCGAAGGCGGCTTCGAGGTCACCGCACACCTGCCGCTCTTGCCCCGCCTCGACGACCACCCCCTGGAGGTCACCGCATGACCGCCGCTCCGGACGAGGGCGGCCGGGTCATCCGGGTGCTGCTCGCCGACGACCAGACGCTCGTGCGCTCGGCCTTCGCGATGCTCGTCGACTCGGCCCCCGACATGGCCGTCGTCGGCCAGGCCGGCACCGGCGCGGAGGCCGTGGCTCTGGCCCACTCGGCACGGGCCGACGTCGTCGTCATGGACCTGCGGATGCCGGGCACCGACGGCATCGAGGCGACCCGCCTGATCGCCGCCGCCGAGGACCTCGCCGGGGTCAGGGTGCTCGTCCTCACCACGTACGACACCGACGAGAACGTGCTGGAGGCGCTGCGGGCCGGGGCCTCCGGATTCCTGGTCAAGGACACCCGCCCCGCCGAACTCCTCGACGCCATCCGCACGGTGGCCGCCGGTGAGGCGCTGCTCTCGCCGGGGCCGACGGCGAGCCTGATCGCCCGCGTCCTGCGCGCCCCGCGGCCCGTGCCGGGCGGTGGTCCCGACGCCCTCGCCCCGCTCTCCGACCGCGAACGCCAAGTGCTCACCCTGGTCGCCCGGGGCCTGAACAACACCGAGATCGCCGACGCCCTCGCGCTGAGCCCGCTCACCGCGAAGACCCATGTGAGCCGGATCATGGGCAAGTCCGGGGTGCGCGACCGGGCCCAGCTGGTGATCCTGGCGTACGAGTCGGGGCTCGTGGTGCCGGGCGCCTGAGCCCGCCGGGCCTCAGCCCTGGCCGGGCGCGTCCGTGGGGTCGGCCGGCTTGATCAGGGAGTCGTCGGAGGGCCGGGTCCTGGCGGTGCCCTTGGCGGGATCCGACGCGGCCGGCAGCGGGGCGAGCTCGGTGCCGTTCCAGCGCAGGGTGGTGGCGGACTCGCGGTTCCGGCCGCCCGCGGGCTCCGTGACGATGAGATCGGTGCCCAGCGTCGCGGCGCTCGTCCCGGGACGCCCCGCGTATTCGAGCACGGCGTGCGCCTGCTCACCGACGGCGGTGTACACCCACAGGATGGTGCGGCCCAAGTCGTCGTAGGCGAGCACGAGTTCACGCCTCCCGTCACCGGTGAGGTCGGCGTACGCGGGTGGCCGCAGCCGGCACGACGAGCCGTTCGGGCAGTCCTTGAGGCCGCTCTGCACCGCGCGGTCGGTCGCCGGGTCGGCCGCGAGCAGCCGCACCCCGTCGACGCGGGCCAGATCCCCGTCCGGCACGGTCACCCCCGGCACCGCGGCGCGCGCGTGGAAGCCCTGGCCGGGCCGGGTGGGCGTGGCGCCGGCGGTGTGGTCGGGCCACAGCGGCGACGCGGACGCCGACGCGGCGGGCGTCGCCGCGGGCCCGTCGTCCCGCACCCCCTCGCCCGCCGAGCAGCCCCCGAGGGCCAGCACGGCGAGCACCCAGGCCGCCGTGCGGGCACGGCGACCGGTCGTGGGCAGCGGCATTCCGTCCGTCCAGGTGGGGTGAGGGCATCTGCATGCGGAGACCTGACACAGGAGAAGAGGCTCCTGCTGCCGCAATGGTGCCCCATCCCCCTGTGCAATCCCCCGGAGCCACCCCCCACCCCGCCTCCGCACCACCGGCACCCCCGGGGCAGGACGCCCCAACTTGATCCCCGCCACGTCGCCGCGGGGGCGAGGGCGGGGGTTCGGGCCGGGCAGGGTGGTCCGTGCAGGACAATGGGCGCATGAGTCTGTTCCGTGATGACGGCATCGTGCTGCGCACCCAGAAGCTCGGTGAGGCCGACCGCATCATGCTGTGCTCATCCGGGGGGCAACCCCCGGACCCCCGGCCGGAGACCCGTGGGGGCGTGCGGTGAGTCTGTTCCGTGATGACGGCGTCGTGCTGCGCACCCAGAAGCTCGGTGAGGCCGACCGCATCATCACGCTGCTCACGCGCAATCACGGGCGGGTGCGGGCGGTGGCTCGGGGGGTGCGGCGGACCAAGTCCAAGTTCGGGGCGCGGCTCGAACCGTTCTCGCACGTCGACGTGCAGTTCTTCGCGCGCGGCAGCGAACTCGTCGGGCGCGGGCTCCCGTTGTGCACGCAGAGTGAGACGATCGCTCCGTACGGTGGCGGCATCGTCACGGACTACGCCCGGTACACGGCGGGCACCGCCATGCTGGAGACGGCGGAACGGTTCACCGACAACGAGGGCGAGCCCGCCGTTCAGCAGTACCTGCTCCTGGTGGGCGGGCTGCGCACGCTCGCCCGGGGCGAGCACGCCCCGCACCTCATCCTCGACGCGTTCCTGCTGCGCTCGCTGGCCGTCAACGGCTATGCCCCGAGTTTCGAGGATTGCGCGAAATGCGGCATCCACGGCCCCAACCGGTTCTTCTCGGTCGCGGGCGGCGGCGTCATATGCGGTGACTGCCGCGTACCCGGCAGCGTCGTACCCTCTGCGGAGGCCATCGGTCTGCTCAGCGCGCTGCTCACGGGGGACTGGGCGACGGCGGACGCCAGTGAGCCGAGGCATGTGCGGGAGGGCAGCGGGCTCGTGTCGGCCTATCTGCACTGGCACCTGGAGCGCGGCCTGCGCTCCCTGCGGTACGTAGAGAAGAACTGAGCATCTAGGGAGAGAGCTCCACATGGCAGTACGCGGAATCCTGGGCGGGCGGTCGCGGCGTGACTACAAGACCCCCGAACCGCACCCCTCGGGCGCGGTGCCGCCGAAGATCCCGGCGGAGCTGGTGCCCAACCACGTCGCCTGCGTCATGGACGGCAACGGCCGCTGGGCCAAGGAGCGCGGCCTGCCCCGCACCGAGGGCCACAAGGTCGGCGAGGGTGTCGTCCTCGACGTGCTCAAGGGCTGTCTGGAGATGGGCGTCAAGAACCTCTCCCTGTACGCCTTCTCGACGGAGAACTGGAAGCGCTCGCCCGAAGAGGTCCGCTTCCTCATGAACTTCAACCGCGACGTCATCCGGCGCCGCCGCGACGAGATGAACGAGCTGGGCATCCGCATCCGCTGGGTGGGCCGCATGCCCAAGATGTGGAAGTCCGTCGTCCAGGAGCTCCAGGTCGCCCAGGAGCAGACCGTCGACAACGACGCCATGACGCTGTACTTCTGCGTCAACTACGGCGGCCGCGCCGAGGTCGCCGACGCCGCGCAGGCCATCGCGCGCGATGTCGCCGCCGGGAAGCTCGACCCGTCGAAGGTGAACGAGAAGACCTTCGCGAAGTATCTGTACTACCCGGACATGCCGGACGTCGACCTCTTCCTGCGGCCCAGCGGCGAGCAGCGTACGTCCAACTACCTGATCTGGCAGTCCAGTTACGCCGAGATGGTCTTCCAGGACGTGCTGTGGCCCGACTTCGACCGGCGTGACCTGTGGCGGGCCTGCCTGGAGTTCGCCTCCCGCGACCGCCGCTTCGGGGGCGCCATCCCGAACGAGGCGCTGGCCGCCCTGGACAAGTCCGGGGACCTCCCTCGCGCGTGAGGCCCCGGGCCCGCCAAGGAGAAGAGGCCCGTGCGCGCGGCGCCGGGCCTCAGGGGGTGGGGCGGGCCCCATGAGAGGGGCCCGCGCCGGGTGCTAGGACGCCGGAGAAGCGGCGCAGGACTCGCAGGTGCCGAAGATCTCCACGGTGTGCGCCACGTTCACATAGCCGTGCTGGGACGCGATCGACTCGGCCCACTTCTCGACCGCCGGCCCCTCGACCTCGACCGCCTTGCCGCACACCCGGCACACCAGGTGATGGTGGTGGTCGCCCGACGAGCAGCGGCGGTACACCGACTCCCCGTCGCTCGTGCGCAGCACGTCCACCTCGCCCGCGTCCGCGAGCGACTGGAGCGTGCGGTAGACGGTGGTCAGGCCCACCGAGTCACCCCGGTGCTTGAGCATGTCGTGCAACTCCTGCGCACTGCGGAACTCGTCCACCTCGTCAAGCGCCGCCGCCACCGCGGCACGCTGCCGGGTCGACCGGCCTCGTACGGGGGCGGTATTCGACCCGCCGAGTGGCGCTGTCGTCACAGGTGCCTCCAAGCCTTGACCCGTACAAACTCTCCTTGGGCCATTGTGCCAGCTCCCGCTCAGGCCGTGGCCTCGCCGGCCGGGGCCTTTGCCGGGGCGGGCACGTCGAGTCCGCACTCGCCCTCGGCCGGCGCGGCCGCGGCGGCCCGGGCCCGCCGCCTGGCGAGCGGGGTCGCGAGCGCCGTCAGGGCGATGAAGATCGCGATCGTGAAGAGGACGATGACGGCGCCGGGCGGGACGTCCTCGTAGTAGGTGACGACGGTTCCGCTGAGGGTCACCGTCACGCCGATCGCCACCGCGATCGCGAAGGTCAGGGCGAAGCTGCGGGACAGCTGCTGGGCGGCCGCGACCGGCACCACCATCAGCGCGGAGACCAGGAGCAGGCCGACCACGCGCATGGCCACCGTCACGGTGACCGCGGCCGTGACCGCCGTCAGGAGGTTCAGGGCGCGGACCGGCAGACCCGTCACACGTGCGAACTCCTCGTCCTGGCTGACCGCGAACAGCTGGCGCCGCAGACCGATGGTCACCAGCAGAACGAAGGCCGCCAGGAGGCTGATCGCCCAGACGTCGGACGGGGAGACCGTCGACAGGGAGCCGAAGAGGTAGGAGTTGAGGTTGGCCGTGGAGCCGCCCGGCGCGAGGTTGATGAAGAGGACACCGCCCGCCATGCCGCCGTAGAAGAGCATCGCGAGCGCGATGTCGCCGCGCGTCTTGCCGTACCAGCGGATCAGCTCCATCGTGACCGCGCCGAGTACGGAGATCAGCGTGGCCATCCAGACCGGCGAGGTGGACAGCAGGAAGCCGAGGCCGACGCCGGTCATCGCCACGTGCCCGATGCCGTCGCCCATCAGAGCCTGGCGGCGCTGGACCAGGTAGATCCCGACGGCGGGAGCGGTGATCCCGACGAGGACGGCCGCGATCAACGCCCGTTGCATGAAGGGGGAGTTCAGGAGTTCCATCATGGTCAGCTCAGCAGTCCCGTGCGTACCGGCTCGATGGCCGTGTGCGGATGTACGTGGTCGTGGCCGGGCAGGGCGTGCTGTCCGACGGCCCGCGGCGGCGGCCCGTCGTGCACGACGCAGCCGTCGCGCAGCACCACCGCCCGGTCGATCAGCGGCTCCAGGGGGCCCAGTTCGTGCAGTACGAGCAGCACGGAGGCGCCCGAGGCCACCTGCTCGCGCAGGGTCGCGGCGAGGATCTCCTGGCTCTCGATGTCGACGCCCGCCATGGGCTCGTCCATGATCAGGAGTTCCGGGTCGGCCGCCAGGGCCCGCGCGATCAGCACGCGCTGGTGCTGGCCGCCGGAGAGGGCGTCCACGGAGTCCTTGGCCCGGTCGGCGAGGCCGACCGCCGCGATCGCCCGGTCGACGGCCTCGCGGTCGGCCTTGCGCAGGATCCCGAAGCGGGTCCGCGAGAGCCGCCCCGAGGAGACGACCTCGCGGATCGTCGCGGGCACCCCGCCCGCGGCGGTCGTGCGCTGCGGTACGTAGCCGACGCGGCCCCATGCGCGGAAGCGGCGCCGGGGCGTTCCGAAGATCTCCACCGAGCCGCCGCTGAGCGGCACCTGCCCGATGATCGTCCGGATCGCGGTGGACTTGCCCGAACCGTTCGCGCCGAGCAGCGCGACGACCTCGCCGCGGTGCACGGTCAGATCGATGCCGCGCAGCACGGGGCGCGAGCCGAGCTCGGCCGTCACCTTGGTGAGCGATATGACGGGCTCCATGGCAGGTGCCTCCCCAGCGGGTGGACGGATGGTCACTTGGCGCCGAGCGCCGTCGTGAGGGCGGTGAGGTTGGACCGCATCACCGAGAAGTAGTCGGTTCCCTTGGACTTGTCGGTGATGCCCTCGAGCGGGTCGAGTACATCAGTCTTGAGCGAGGCGTCCGACGCCAGGGTCTTGGCGGTCTTGTCGCTGACCAGCGTCTCGTAGAAGACGGTCGTGACGCCGTCGGCCTTCGCCATCTTCTGGAGGTCCTTGATCCGGGCCGGGCTCGGCTCGGAGTCGGGGTCGAGGCCGTTGATGGCCTCCTCGGTCAGCCCGTAGCGCTCGGCGAGGTAGCCGAAGGCCGCGTGGGTGGTGATGAAGACCTTCGACGTGAGGGCCTTGTTGTTCTTCAGGGCGGCCGCGTACTCCTGGTCGAGGTCGCCGAGCTTCTTGACCAGGGCGTCGGTGTTCTTCCGGTAGTCCGCCGCGTGGGCCGGGTCGGCCTTCTGAAGGGCGGCGCCGACGCCCTTGGCGACCTCGGCGTACTTCACCGGGTCCAGCCAGATGTGCGGGTCGTCGCCGGTCTCCGCGTGGCTGTGGCCGTGGTCGGCGTGGTCCTCCTCGCCCGCGGTGTGGTCGTGCTCGGCGGCGTGGCCGCCCACCTCGTTTCCGTGCTTCTCCATCGTGGTGAGCGTCGAGGCGTCGACCTTGGTCTTGACGTCGGCCTGCTTGACGGCCGCGTCGACGGCGGGCTGCAGGCCCTTGAGGTAGACGACCGCTCCGGCGTCGTTGAGCTTCGCGGTCTGCTTCGCGCTGATCTCCAGGTCGTGCGGCTCCACGCCCGGCTTGGTCAGGTTGGAGACCGATACGTGGTCCCCGCCTATCTGCTCGGTGAGGAACTGCAAGGGGTAGAACGACGCCACCACCTCCAGCTTGCCGTCCTTCTTCCCGTCGGCCGCCGCGCCCGATCCACAGGCGGTGAGGGCCGTGAGACCGAGGAGGGCGGCGCAGGAGAGGGCGGCCGGGGGTATGAGGCATCGTACGTTCATGACATCCATTTTCAACAAAGATGGAAACGGTTGTCAATAATCTGGACGGACCGCCCCGTGTGAGGGGGCGAGGACGAGAACCGATTTGATACAGGGGGTGCGGCCGCCGCTAATCTGAGGCATTCGCCGTTCCCCCGTTCGTCGTCGTCGTTAATGAAGAGAGCACCGTGGCCGCCGACAAGATCGACACCATCGTCAACCTGAGCAAGCGCCGTGGCTTCGTCTACCCGTGCAGCGAGATCTACGGAGGCCAGAAGGCCGCCTGGGACTACGGGCCGCTGGGTGTCGAGCTGAAGGAGAACCTGAAGCGCCAGTGGTGGCGCTACATGGTCACCTCGCGCGAGGACGTCGTCGGCATCGACTCGTCGGTGATCCTGGCCTCCGAGGTCTGGGAGGCCTCCGGTCACGTCGCGACCTTCACCGACCCGCTCACCGAGTGCACCTCCTGCCACAAGCGCTTCCGCGCGGACCACCTCGAAGAGGCGTACGAGGAGAAGCACGGCAAGGCTCCTGAAAACGGCCTCGCCGACCTCAACTGCCCCAACTGCGGCAACAAGGGCACCTTCACCGAGCCCAAGAACTTCTCGGGCCTGCTCTCCACCCACCTCGGCCCGACCCAGGACTCCGGCTCGGTCGCCTACCTGCGCCCCGAGACCGCGCAGGGCATCTTCACCAACTTCGGCCAGGTCCAGCAGACTTCCCGCAAGAAGCCGCCGTTCGGCATCGCGCAGATGGGCAAGTCCTTCCGCAACGAGATCACGCCGGGCAACTTCATCTTCCGCACCCGCGAGTTCGAGCAGATGGAGATGGAGTTCTTCGTCAAGCCCGGCGAGGACGAGCAGTGGCAGGAATACTGGATGGAGCAGCGCTGGAACTGGTACACGGGCCTTGGCCTGCGTGAAGAGAACATGCGCTGGTACGAGCACCCCGCCGAGAAGCTCTCGCACTACTCCAAGCGCACCGCGGACATCGAGTACCGCTTCAGCTTCGGCGGCAGCGAGTGGGGCGAGCTGGAAGGTGTGGCCAACCGCACCGACTACGACCTCACCGCGCACTCCAAGGCCTCCGGCCACGACCTGGTCTACTTCGACCAGGAGGCCGGCGAGCGCTGGACGCCGTACGTCATCGAGCCCGCGGCCGGTGTCGGCCGGGCCATGCTGGCGTTCCTGCTCGACGCGTACAGCGAGGACGAGGCGCCCAACGCCAAGGGCGTCATGGAGAAGCGCGCCGTGATGCGCCTCGACCCGCGCCTCGCGCCGGTCAAGGTCGCGGTCCTCCCGCTCTCCCGCAACGCCCAGCTCTCGCCGAAGGCCAAGGGCCTGGCGGCCGACCTGCGGCAGAACTGGAACATCGAGTTCGACGACGCGGGCGCGATCGGCCGCCGCTACCGCCGCCAGGACGAGATCGGCACGCCGTTCTGTGTGACCGTCGACTTCGACACCCTCGACGACAACGCGGTGACCGTGCGCGAGCGCGACACGATGGCCCAGGAGCGGGTGTCCCTGGACCAGATCCAGCAGTACCTCGGCAGCCGGCTGCTGGGCTGCTGAACGGGGATCACCTCTGGGGGCGCTTGAACCCCTGACCCCCGCACGCGTCTGAGGACCGTGCGTGGCCGGGCCCGCCCACGCGGCGCAGACACGGCCCCGCGCCCCTAGGCGGCACGGGAGTCACGGCTTGCGCAGGGCGACCACCGCGCAGGCCACCGCCAGCGGGAGTTCCGCCGCCAGGGCCAGGGTCAGGGCGGTGGGGAGGTCGCCGGTGCCGGCCGTCGTCACGTCGAACCAGGCGTCCATCACCAGGAGCGCCGCCGTCGCCGCGGCGATCTGCGAGGCGCGCGGGTCCTTCCTCTTCAGCAGGACGCCCGTGCCGGTCAGGCCCGCCGCGAGCAGCGCGTCCAGACCGATCCACGCCGTCGACCAGTTGGAGACCTCCGTGGTCTGCGGCAGGGTCCTGGCGAGCACCACCATCCACGGCACCAGCGCCATCCCGGCCCCGGTGAGGACCGTCGCGAGCCGCGGCCGGCGGCGCAGCATGTCCGAAGCGCCCACGACGGTACGGGACGCGCGGCTCGTACGGATCTGCGGGGCGACGAGAGTCATGGCGGCGGGCTCCTTCCGGCCCGGCGGTCCCTCCGCCCGAGCACAGTGACAAGACTCCCGTTCCGAGCGGCTCCGGTCAGTAACGCGGCTGTCCGAACCGGGGGTGGTGCTGGCTATACCCCCGACCGGGCAACAGCGTGATGGCAGCCCTCCGACCAGCCCAACTACGCTGTGCACATGGCAACTCCCGGCCCGCTGCGGCGCGCATACCTCTGGACCGCCGCGCACGCACCGTGGTCGGCGTGGGCCTGGCGCAACACCGCCCTCGTGACGGCCGCCGTACCCGTGGCGGTACCCGCGGTACTCGCCCTCGCGTACACGTTCTCCAACCCCGGGCACCTCTTCAAGACCCTCGCGTTCGTGCTCCTGCTGGGCCCGCTGCTCACCCTGCTCCAGCGCAGCCGCTTCTGGTCGCTGGCCGGGCTCGACATCCCGCGGATCCACTGGGCCCAGCCGTGGTACCGGCCGCGCGGGCTCACCCTGCGTCTCGGCGCCGAATCGACCTGGCGGCAGTTCGGCTACCACCTGCTCGTCTCCCCGCTCGTCGCCGTCGGCGGGGCCCTGGTCGTGCTGGGCTGGGCCACGGGGGTCGCGTGCGCCCTCGTCTTCTCCTGGGTGTGGGCGCTGCCCGTCAACGACCGGCCCACCGGTTGGACCGGGGACTACGTCGTCTTCACCGTCCTCGGCGTCGTGCTGCTCATCGCCACCCCCTGGTTCGCGGCCCTCGTCGCCCGGCTCGACGGCGCCGCGGCCACCGTGCTGCTCGGCCCCAACCGGGCCAAGGAACTGGCACGCCGCGTCGAGGACCTCGCCGAGAGCCGGGCCGGCATCCTCGACGCCGCCGACCTGGAGCGCCGCCGCATCGAGCGGGACCTGCACGACGGCGCCCAGCAGCGCCTCGTCTCGCTCGCCATGAACCTCGGCATCGCCCGCGCCACCCTCACCGACCTGCCGCCCGAAGCCCGGGCCGTCATCGACGAGGCGCACCGCGAGGCCAAGGAAGCCATCGAGGAACTCAGCAATCTCGTACGGGGCCTGCACCCGGCCGTCCTGGAGGACCGCGGCCTCGACGCCGCGATATCCGGCATCGCGGCCCGCGCCCCCTTCCCTGTCGAACTCACCGTGGACCTGCCCGAACGCCCCTCGCCCACGGTCGAGGCCGTCGCCTACTTCGTCGTCTCCGAAACCCTGGCCAATGTCGCCAAGCACGCCCGTGCGACGCGCTGTTCCGTCGAGGTCCGCCGCCGCGCCCGGCTCCTGACGCTCACCGTCGTCGACGACGGCATGGGCGGCGCCGACCCGGCACGCGGCACCGGACTGCTCGGCCTGCGCAAGCGCGTAGGGTCGGTCGACGGAAGCATCAGGATCAACAGCCCCCACGGGGGCCCGACCGTCATCACTGTGGAGTTGCCGTGCGGGCTGTGATCGCCGAGGATTCGGTGCTGCTGCGGATAGGTCTCGTCAAGGTCCTGGAAATGGCCGGATTCGAGGTCGCCGCCGAGGCCGGAGACGCCGAGGGCCTGCTCCAGGCCGTCGAGGAACACCAGCCGAAGCTGGCGCTCGTCGACGTCCGGATGCCGCCCGGCTTCACCGACGAGGGGGTGCGCGCGGCCCTGATGATCCGTCAACAATGGCCGGACACGTCCGTGTTGCTGCTGTCGCAGTACGTCGAGGAGCGGTACGCCGCCGACCTGCTGGCCACCCAGACCGGCGGCATCGGCTATCTGCTCAAGCAGCGGGTCGCCGACGTCGAGGAGTTCGTGGACGCCCTCAAGCGGGTCGCCGCGGGCGGCACCGCGCTCGACCCGCAGGTCGTCGCCCAGCTCCTCCTGCGTCGCGGCGGCGGGCCCGACCCGCTGGAGCGGCTGACCCCGCGTGAACGCGACGTCCTCAAGCTCATGGCGGAGGGCCGCTCCAACGCGGGCATCGCCGCTGAACTCGTCGTGAGTGAGAGCGCGGTGGCCAAGCACATCAACAACATCTTCGCCAAGCTCGACCTGCCGGTCGCCGACGGCGACCACCGCCGGGTCCTCGCGGTCCTGCGCTTCCTGGACGGTGGTCCGGCATGACCGCCACCGAGCAGCGCGAGGCACCGAAGGGCGCGGCGCCCCCCAGCGGGGCGGCGGAGGGGCGCCCCCGCCACCGCACCGCGTGGATCATCGTGGCGATCATCGGCGCCCTGGGTGTCGTGGCCCCGTTCTCCCTCTCCTTCGTGGCCGACTCCCTCAGCAAGTCGGCCTCGTACGCGAGCCCCCTCAACGGCCGCCCCCACGCGGTCGCGGCCGTCGAGGTGGACTCCGGAGCCGCGCGGCTCACCGTCGGGACCGGGCCCGCCGGGAAGGTCACGATCAACGGCAGGCTCACCTGGTCGGTGAAGCGGCCCAAGATCAAGGAGAGCTGGGACGGCGACACCCTCAAGGTGCGCACCAGCTGCAACGGATTCGTCGACGAGTACGTCCAGAACTGCCAGATCGACCTCAACCTGGCCATCCCCGCCGACGTCCGTCTGAAGGTGAAGAGCGGCTCCGGCGAGGTCAAGGTCCGCGATGTGGCGGGCCCGGTCGACCTCTCCGGCGGCTCCGGCGGCGTGAAGCTGCGCGGACTCAAGGGCACGGTCCGGGCCAAGGTGGGCTCCGGCGAGCTCATGGCGGACCAACTGGCCTGCTCCGAGGCCGACTTGGAGGCAGGGTCCGGAACCGTCAGCGCCGAGTTCATCGCCGCGCCGCGGCAGGTGAAGGCGAAGGCCGGATCGGGGACCGTCTCCGTGACCGTGCCGAACGGCACCCGCTACCAGGTACTGGGCGGGTCGGGATCGGGTGCCCGGAACATCCAGCAGGAGCTGGTCGACTCGGGATCGGACCGGGTCATCGACGCCTCCACCGGCTCCGGCACGGTCACCGTCGGATATCCGCAGTTCTGAATCCGTGCGCCCCCGCCCCCTCACACCGTGCGTCGGGCAGCCTCGGCCCCGTCCCACCTGAGCGGCCGGAGCCGCTGAGCCCGGGAGCGCCCGAGTCCTGGAACGGCTCGGCCCCGGAGCCGCTCGGTCCCGGAGCAGGGGGACGGCCGCGGACCACCCAGCCGACCGAGGCGGCGGCATCGTGCCGCCCTACCGCTTCAGCCCCTGGAGAATGAGGTCGACCACCGCGCCGAAGTCGTCCCCGATGGAGGGGCGGGACCACTCCGCCGCGTACACCGGATCGTGGAAGCGGCCCGTCGCGTCGAACACGGCTCGCGCCGAGACGGCCGGTGACTCGTACGGAATCGTGAACTCGCCCCGGTCCACGCCGAATCGGATGATCACGGTGAGCTGGCCGACCAGCTCCGCTATGTGCTCCTCCACGACCCTGCTGTTCTCCCGGAGCAGCACCTCGTACGTCCGGAACAGCTCCGGGTCGTCGCCCGCCTTGTGCAGCTTCGCCTGGAACAGCTCGCTCAGCCAGAGCCGCAGCACGACGCCCGACTCCAGGTCCTGGCGGGCCGCGATGCCCCGCAGCAGATCCGTCGAGCGGTTCAGCCAGCGCTCGGTGACCGCCTCCCGCAACGCGGCCTTGGTACGGAAATGGCGGTAGACACTGCCGTGGCTCACTCCGAGCTGGCGCGCGACATCGACGACCGTGGCCTTCGCCGGGCCGTGGCGGCGCAGCACCTCCTCGGTCGCGACGAGGATGCGCTCGGCGGTCAGTGGTTCCGTGCTCATGGCCATGACGTTACCTGCCGCTCGAATGGGCCCGCCGGGCCTGTGGACAACGTGGTCACGGGGTTGTCCACAGGCCGGGGCGGGTGCGCGGCCGAGCCCGCGGACCCGGCGCTGAGCGCTCAGTGCTCACTGTCCAGGTGGGCCATCTGGGCCTCCGGGTAGCGGTCGCCCGCCGCCGCGCCGGCGGGGACGGCGGCCTCGATCGCGGCGAGGTCGGCCGCGGTGAGCTCCACGTCCAGGGCGCCGAGCGCCTCGGTCAGCCGGTCCCGGCGGCGCGCGCCGACCAGCGGCACGATGTCCGCGCCGTGCCGGGGCCCCTGCGCGAGCACCCAGGCGATGGCGGTCTGCGCGACCGAGACGCCCTTCTGCTCGGCGATCTTGCGCAACGCCTCGACGAGGTCGAGGTTGTGCTGGAGGTTCGCGCCCTGGAAGCGCGGGCTCATGCCGCGGAAGTCGCCCGCGGCCAGCTGCCGGTCACGCGAGAAGTGCCCGCTGATCAGGCCGCGCGAGAGCACCCCGTACGCGGTGATGCCGATGCCCAGCTCGCTCGCCGTCGGCAGGATCTCGGCCTCGATGCCGCGCGAGATCAGCGAGTACTCGATCTGGAGGTCCGAGATGGGGGCGACGGCGGCGGCCCGGCGCAGGGTGGCCGCGCCGACCTCGGACAGGCCGATGTGCCGTACGTGCCCGGCCTCGACCAGCTCGGCGATGGCGCCGACCGTCTCCTCGATCGGTACGTCCGGGTCGACCCGGGCGATCCGGTAGATGTCGATGTGGTCGACGCCCAGGCGCTGCAGCGAGTAGGCGGCGAAGTTCCGGACCGCGGCGGGCCGTCCGTCGTACCCGGACCAGCCGCCGTCCGGGTCGCGCAGCGCGCCGAACTTCACGCTGGTCAGCGCCTGTTCGCGGGCCGCGGCGGGGGCGGAACGCAGCGCCTCGCCGATCAGCATCTCGTTGTGGCCCATGGCGTAGAAGTCGCCGGTGTCCAGCAGGGTGACGCCGGCGTCGAGCGCGGCATGGATGGTGGCGATGGACTCGTCGCGATCGGCCTCTCCGTACAGCGCGGACATGCCCATGCAGCCGAGGCCGAGCGCGGAGGTCCGGGGGCCGGTGGTGCCGAGGGTGCGGGTTCGCATGAGGGGGCTCCTTGGTGGTGGGGTGTGGTTCCACCATGGCATGACAGGTGACAGATTTCAATATCTGTCATCTGTCATGCGCTAGGTCACTCTCCACCCCCGCCCTTCGCCGCCGCGGCTCACCGCCTCACCGCATGACGCGCGGCAGCCGCAGGCTCAGCAGGGTCGTCAGGACGATCAGGCCGAGCTGTGCGAGGAGGGTGACGACGAGCGCGTCGCGCATGCCCATCGAAGGGGCGAGCGCCAGGAAGAGGCTGCCCAGGGTGGCGACGCCCAGGGCGAGCGCGGACTGCTGGGTGGTGACCACCACGCCGCTGCCCACACCGGCCCGGTCGGACGGTATGTCGGAGAGCATCAGCCGGATGAGGACCGGGAGTTGGAGCCCCTGGCCGAGTCCGGCGACGGCGACGCCCGGGGCGAGTTCGGCGACGCTGAGACCCGACCAGCCGCGCCACACGGTCAGCACGACCAGGGCGATGCCCACGGTCTGGATCACGCCGCCCGCGGTGACCACGCGGGTGCCGAAGCGGCCGATGAGCCGGGGACCGGCGAGGGAGGCGGCGAAGAAGGCGAGCGCCATCGGGACGAGGGCGAGTCCGGCCGCGACCGGGCCCATCCGCAGACCCTGCTGGAGGACCACGGCGATCACGAACATGAACCCGCTGAAGCCGATCGAGAACGGCACCACCATCACCAGACCACGCCGCAGCGAGTCCATCTCCAGCAGGCTCGGCGGCACGAGGGGGGTCCGGCCGAGCCGGTCCGCGCGCCGCTCCACCAGGAAGAACGCGGTGGCCGCGAACGGGAAGACGCCGAGCGAGAGCCAGGTCCACAGCGGCCAGCCCGCCGCTCGCCCCTCGGTCAGCGGCAGCAGCAGGGAGATCAGGGAGAGCGCCAGGAGCAGGGTGCCCGCCACGTCGATCGTGGTCGGCCGGTCCGAGCGGGTCTCCGGCACCGAGCGGGCGGTCAGGAGGATGCCGACGACGGCGACCGGCACGTTCACCAGGAACACCGAGCGCCAGCCGGTCCCGGCGATGTCGGCCGCGACCAGGACGCCGCCGAGGATCTGGCCGGCCACCATGGACAGGCCCGCGGTGGCTCCGTACAGGCTCATCGCCTTGGCGCGGCGCGGGCCCTGGGTGGTGGCCTGGATGGTGGCCAGGACCTGCGGCATCATCAGCGCGGCGGCGGCACCCTGTGCCACCCGCGCGCCGACCAGGGTCCACGCGCTGGGCGCGAGGCCGCAGGCGAGGGAGGTGAGGCCGAAGGCCGCCATGCCGGTCAGGAAGAGCCTGCGCCGGCCCGCCATGTCACCCAGGCGACCGCCGAGCACCAGCAGGACGGCGTAGGCGACGCCGTATCCGGCGACCACGAGTTCCAGCAGGGCCGGGCCCGCGGCGAGGTCGCTGTCCATGGACGGCAGGGCGACATTGACGATGAAGAAGTCGATCAGCGGCAGGGCCGCGCCCAGCAGTACCGTGAACAGCCCGAGCGGCCCGATCACCGCCCCGTGCCGGGTGACCGGGACGGTGGGGGAGTCGGTGGAAGGGTTGGAGGTCGTCCGTACCGTTGTTTCACTCACGGAGAAGACGATCCTCCTCTCCTGAGCCTGGTACCAGAGTCTCCTTATCCTGGTACAAGCACTACCTGGCAACCGGCTGACAAGGCCTCGCGGGTGCGGCACCCTGAAGCCATGAGCACTGTGGCCCCGGCGAGCGACGTCCGCCGTCACGAGTTGGCCGATTTCCTGCGCAGCCGCCGCGAGCGCATCACCCCCGAGCAGGTGGGACTGCCTCCGGGCCGTCGCCGTCGTACCCCGGGGCTGCGCCGCGAGGAGGTCGCGCAGCTGTCCGCCGTCGGGGTCACCTGGTACACCTGGCTGGAGCAGGCCCGCGACATCCAGGTCTCCCCGCAGGTCCTGGACGCGCTGGCGCGAGCGCTGCTGCTCGATGCCAGCGAGCGCAGCCACCTCTTCTCGCTGGCCGGCGCCCTCGACCCGGCGCCCAACGCGGCGTGCCCGAACGTGACCCCGGCGCTGCGCGCGATGCTCGACCAGCTGGGGCCGATCCCGGCCTGCATCCAGAACAGCCGGTACGACATCCTCGCGTACAACACCACCTACGGGCGGCTGCTCTGCGATCTCGACGCGCTGCCGCCCGAGGACCGCAACTGCCTGTGGCTGGCCTTCACCAACCCCGACTGGCGGGCCTCCGTGGTGGACGTCGCGGAGATGAACCGGGTGATGGCCGCCAAGTTCCGCGCCTCGATGGCCGAGCACCTCGCCGAACCGGCCTGGAAGGCGCTGCTCGCCCGGCTGGACGGGGCGTCGGCCGAGTTCCGCGAGGTGTGGGCCCGGCACGAGGTGGTCAACCAGGGCGGAAAGACGAAGCACCTGCGCAACGCCCATGTGGGCCTGCTGTCCGTCGAGCACACCAATCTGTGGCTCGGCCCCTCGGCGGGGCCCCGCGTGGTGATGTACGTGCCGACCGACGACGAGACCCGCCGACGCCTCGAACGGCTCCAGGAGCTGGCCGAAGCCGATCAGGCGTTGGCGTCCGCCGGGGCCTGAACGGCGGGCGCCTCAAGGCGTTCCGCGGTCCGCCGCGCCGACTCGCGCGCCCAGCGCCCGCTGGTGGCGAGCCCCACGCACAGCACGCTCAGACCGCACCCCGTGATGATCCACCAGGCGGGCCGGGCGGCCCCGGGGAAGTGGTCGGCGTACGCGCCCGACGCGACCCCCGCCATGCCGCCCGCCAGGACCGCGCCGATCACGGCGACGCCCAGGGTCTGCCCGATCTGCCGGCTGGTGGAGGCGACAGCCGCGGCCACGCCCGCCTGGGAGCGGGGCATCCCGGAGACCGCGGTGTTGGTGATGGGCGCGTTCACCATGCCGAAGCCGAGGCCGAACAGGACGTACCCGGTGAACAGCAGCGCCGTGGTCCGCTCGGCGTCGAAGACCGCGAAGAGCAGCCCGCTCGCGGCCATCGCGACCCCGGCGATCAGCAGCGACAGGCGCGGCCCCCGGTTGCCGACGAGGCGTCCCGACAGCGGGGCGCAGACGAAGGTGAGCGCGGCCATGGGCAGCATGTGGAGCCCGGCGTCCAAGGCGCTCAGACCGCGGGCGTTCTGCAGGAACAGGGTGTTGAGGAAGAGGAACCCGCTGAGAGCGGCGAAGGCCGAGACCGCGATGACGGTGGCGCCGCTGAACGGGGCGCTGCGGAAGAAGCGCAGGTCGATGAGCGGCTCCGCGCGCCGGGGTTCGTACACCAGGAGGGCCGCGAGCGCGGCGACGGCGACCGCGACGAAGACCAGGATCTGCGGCGAGTCCCATCCGGCGCTGGGCACCTCGATGATCGCGTACGTCAGGGAGCCGAGCAGCGCGATGACCAGGAGCTGGCCGACCGGGTCGGGTCGGCGGGGCTTGGGGGCGCGGGACTCGGGGACGTAACGCCAGGTCAGGAAGAGGGCGAGCAGCCCGACGGGCAGGTTGAGCCAGAAGATCGAGCGCCAGCCGACCGTTTCCACCAGGACGCCGCCGATGATCGGGCCCGCCGCCATCGAGATGCCGACGACCCCACCCCAGACGCCGATGGCGCGGGCGCGTTCGCGCGGGTCCGTGAAGGTGTTGGTGATGATCGACATCGCGACGGGGTTGAGCATCGAGCCGCCGACCGCCTGCACCATCCGGAAGGCCACCAGCAATTCCAGGTTGGGGGCGAGCGAGCAGAGCACGGAGCCGACGGTGAACAGGACGAGGCCCACCTTGAAGACCTTGCGGCGGCCCACGCGGTCGGCGGTCGAGCCCGACAGCATCAGGAGCGAGGCGAGAACGAGGGTGTAGGCGTCGATGGTCCACTGCAGGCCGGAGACACCGGCGTGGAAGTCCTTCTGCAGGGAGGGCAGGGCGACGTTGAGGACGGTGTTGTCGAGGCTGACGATCAGCAGGCTCATGCAGCAGATCGCCAGGATGAGCATCCGTCGGCGGTGAGTCGGCTCGGGCATGGCTTCGATAGTACGCCTAACTAATGACTCCGGGTGGACGCGACCCGGGTACCGGCGGTCCCGGTACCCGCGCCACCGGCCGCTGGCAGGGTTGTCCACAGCCCCCGGAGGGGCACCGCCGGCATGCGCGACAATGAACAGATGACCACGCTCTCCATCGGCCCGCACACGGTGCAGCCGCCCGTGGTGCTCGCACCCATGGCCGGCATCACCAACGCTCCGTTCCGCACCCTGTGCCGCGAGTTCTCCGGCGGCAAGGGCCTGTTCGTCAGCGAGATGATCACGACGCGGGCCCTGGTCGAGCGCAACGAGAAGACCATGCAGCTCATCCACTTCGACGAGACCGAGACGCCGCGCTCGATCCAGCTGTATGGAGTGGACCCGGTCACCGTCGGCAAGGCCGTCCGGATGATCGTGGACGAGGACCTGGCCGACCACATCGACCTCAACTTCGGCTGCCCGGTGCCCAAGGTGACGCGCAAGGGCGGCGGCTCGGCCCTGCCCTACAAGCGGCCGCTGCTGCGCGCGATCCTGCACGAGGCCGTCTCCAACGCCGGTGACCTGCCGGTCACCATGAAGATGCGCAAGGGCATCGACGACGACCACATCACGTTCCTGGACGCGGGCCGCATCGCGGTCGAGGAGGGCGTCACCGCGATCGCCCTGCACGGCAGGACCGCCGCCCAGCACTACGGCGGCACCGCCGACTGGGACGCCATCGCCCGCCTCAAGGAGCACGTTCCGGAGATCCCGGTGCTCGGCAACGGCGACATCTGGTCGGCCGAGGACGCCCTGCGCATGGTCAAGGAGACCGGCTGCGACGGCGTCGTGGTCGGCCGCGGCTGCCTGGGACGGCCCTGGCTCTTCGGTGACCTGGTGGCCGCGTTCGAGGGGACCGACTCCTTCGCGCGGCCCACCCTGCGCACCGTCTCCGAGGTGATGCTGCGGCACGCCACGCTGCTCGGCGAGTGGATCGGCGACGAGACGCGCGGAGTGATCGACTTCCGCAAGCACGTCGCCTGGTACCTGAAGGGGTTCTCGGTCGGTTCGGAGATGCGCAAGCGCCTGGCCGTCACCTCCTCCCTGGACGAGCTCGGCGCTCAGTTGAGCGAGCTCGACCTGGACCAGCCGTGGCCGGACGGCGCCGACGGCCCGCGGGGCAGAACGTCCGGAAACAACCGGGTCGTCCTGCCGGACGGGTGGCTGAAGGACCCGTACGACTGCTCCGGCATCACCATGGAAGCCGAGCTGGACACCTCCGGAGGCTGATCCGGGGCGGTCCGGACGGGTCCACGGAGTGGTCCGCACAGTGGATTACCGCTCGATCGAGCGCGTGATTCTCGCCACCCTTGATAGGGGTTGCGCTCAGATGAGCGCATTCTGGACGGCTGCATCTCTGAAAGGGGTGGCACTGAGTGCCACCCCTTTCGCGTTCGAGTAGTGAACTCACTTGGTGTTGAGCCCGCTCAGAAGAGCGGATGTAGACCATTTCTTGACCAATTCCGTTCAAGTATTGAAGGGACGGCGGAGGGGAACGTTACGCGCCAGTCACTTTCGATCTGGTGGCGGACGAGTGGTTACGCCCCCGTGACGCGCAAGTGGACGTACCCAGACACCTTCGATCTGGGTATGTTCCTCGCCGTCAGGGCAGCCACCGCGGATTCGAGGAGTCGAGACCCGTGTCGGAAGACAAAGACCTCCAGCACACCCAGAAGTTCGTCTACGACTTCACCGAGGGGAACAGGGACCTCAAGGACCTTCTCGGCGGGAAGGGCGCGAACCTCGCCGAGATGACCAACCTCGGTCTCCCGGTCCCTCCCGGGTTCACCATCACCACCGAGGCGTGCAAGGTCTACCTCGACAGCGGTGACGAGCCCGCCGAGCTGCGGGACGAGGTCAGCGCGCACCTCGACGCCCTCCAGAAGACGATGGGCAAGAAGCTCGGCCAGGCCGACGACCCGCTGCTCGTCTCCGTCCGCTCGGGCGCCAAGTTCTCGATGCCCGGCATGATGGACACCGTCCTCAACATCGGGCTCTCCGACGAGTCGGTGGCCGGCCTCGCCGCCCAGGCGGGCGACGAGCGCTTCGCCTGGGACTCCTACCGCCGCCTGATCCAGATGTTCGGCAAGACCGTGCTCGGCGTGGACGGAGAGCTCTTCGAGGAGGCCCTCGAGGACGCCAAGGCCGCCAAGAAGGTCACCGTCGACACCGACCTCGACGCGGGCGACCTGAAGAAGCTGGTCAAGCAGTTCAAGAAGATCGTCAAGTCCGAGGCCGGACGCGACTTCCCGCAGGACCCGCGCGAGCAGATGGACCTCGCCATCAAGGCGGTCTTCGAATCCTGGAACGGCGACCGCGCCAAGCTGTACCGCCGCCAGGAGCGCATCCCGGGCGACCTCGGCACCGCGGTCAACGTGTGCTCCATGGTCTTCGGCAACCTCGGCCCCGACTCGGGCACCGGTGTCGCCTTCACCCGCGACCCGGCCTCCGGTCACCAGGGCGTGTACGGCGACTACCTGCAGAACGCGCAGGGCGAGGACGTCGTCGCGGGCATCCGCAACACCGTGCCGCTCGCCGACCTCGAGTCGATCGACAAGGCGTCGTACGACCAGCTCATGCAGATCATGGAGACCCTTGAGACCCACTACAAGGATCTCTGCGACATCGAGTTCACCATCGAGCGCGGCCAGCTCTGGATGCTCCAGACCCGGGTCGGCAAGCGCACTGCCGGTGCCGCCTTCCGGATCGCGACGCAGCTCGTGGACCAGGGTCTGATCGACGAGGCCGAGGCGCTCCAGCGCGTCACCGGCGCCCAGCTCGCCCAGCTGATGTTCCCGCGCTTCGAAGACGGACGGGCCGGCGGCGAGAAGGGGTTCGAGCAGCTCGGGCGCGGCATCGCCGCCTCGCCGGGCGCGGCCGTCGGCAAGGCCGTCTTCGACTCCTACACCGCGATCAAGTGGTCCCGCTCGGGCGAGAAGGTCATCCTCATCCGCCGCGAGACCAACCCCGACGACCTCGACGGCATGATCGCCGCCGAGGGCATCCTGACCTCGCGCGGCGGCAAGACCTCGCACGCCGCCGTCGTCGCCCGCGGCATGGGCAAGACCTGTGTCTGCGGCGCGGAGGACCTGGAGGTCGACACCAAGCGGCGCCGGATGACCGCGCCCGGCGGCGTCGTCATCGAGGAGGGGGACCTCGTCTCCATCGACGGCTCCACCGGCAAGGTCTACCGCGGCGAGGTCCCGGTCGTGCCGTCGCCGGTCGTCGAGTACTTCGAGGGCCGCATGCACGCCGGCGCCGACGACGCCGACGAGCTGGTCGCCGCCGTGCACCGGATCATGGCGTACGCCGACCGGGTACGCCGGCTGCGGGTACGCGCCAACGCCGACAACGCCGAGGACGCCTCGCGGGCCCGCCGCTTCGGCGCCCAGGGCATCGGCCTGTGCCGCACCGAGCACATGTTCCTCGGTGAGCGGCGCGAGATGGTCGAGCGCCTGATCCTCGCCGACGCGGACGCCGAGCGCGAAGAGGCACTCAGTGCCCTGCTGCCGCTCCAGAAGAAGGACTTCGTCGAGCTCTTCGAGGCGATGGACGGACTCCCGGTCACCGTGCGCCTGCTGGACCCGCCGCTGCACGAATTCCTGCCCGACATCACGGAGTTGTCGGTCCGTGTCGCCCTCGCCGAGTCCCGCAAGGACGCGAACGAGAACGACCTGCGCCTGCTCCAGGCCGTGCACAAGCTGCACGAGCAGAACCCGATGCTGGGTCTGCGCGGCGTGCGCCTCGGCCTGGTCATCCCGGGTCTGTTCGCCATGCAGGTCCGGGCGATCGCGGAGGCGGCCGCCGAGCGCAAGAACGCCAAGGGCGACCCCCGCGCCGAGATCATGATCCCGCTGGTCGGCACCGTCCAGGAGCTGGAGATCGTCCGCGAGGAGGCCGACGCGGTGATCGCCGAGGTCGAGGCCGCCACCGGCACCGAGCTCAAGCTCACCATCGGCACGATGATCGAGCTGCCCCGTGCCGCCCTGACGGCGGGTCAGATCGCCGAGGCCGCCCAGTTCTTCAGCTTCGGCACCAACGACCTCACGCAGACGGTCTGGGGCTTCTCCCGCGACGACGTCGAGGCCAGCTTCTTCACCGCGTACCTGGAGAAGGGCATCTTCGGGGTCTCGCCGTTCGAGACCATCGACAAGGACGGCGTCGGCTCGCTCGTGCGCTCGGCGGTGGAGGCCGGCCGGGCCACCCGCCCCGACCTGAAGCTCGGCGTCTGCGGTGAGCACGGCGGCGACCCCGAGTCGGTGCACTTCTTCCACGAGGTGGGCCTGGACTACGTGTCCTGCTCGCCGTTCCGCATCCCCGTCGCCCGCCTCGAAGCGGGCCGCGCGGCCGCTGTGTCCCCCGCGGGGGGCAAGGGCAGCGACTCGCGCTAGAGCCCCGGAGCCGCCGCCGGGTCCCCGACCCTCAACACCGATCCGGCGGCGGCTCCGGTCCACCAAGAAGGGGCAGCAACCCTGTGCGGGGGTGGCTGCCCCTTTTGCGTTGCCTCTTCCCGTCGCCCCGGTAAGCCTTCGCCGGAGGTGTTCGCCGTACTGGACCGAGGTGTGCGAGCGCTTAATTCCTGTTGAATGGCGGACATTTAAGCGCGTGGTGGCCGGAAATGCAGAGTGCGGTTCACGGATCCCCACCCGTGAACCGCACTCTGTCAACCGCGCCGAGCACGGAGCCGCCACCTGTGCCCACCGCCGCCAGACACTGTGAAGCCCCCCACGGTCTTCGCAGAATCTTTCCGGTAGGCCCGGTGTCGTGCCCGACGAGGTACAGCTTTTCGTCCCTGGTGCCCCTTCCGCGAGGCCTTTCAACTGTGGCTGAAAGGCCCGTGGTCACGTGCAGTGACGGGAGGCATACTCAGTCGAGTCGGTCGGGGGATCAATTGCGGATGCAACACAACGCAACAGGTTGCAACACAGTGGACAGGTGGGGTTTCGGTGCTGCGCATTCATTTCACCGGCGAGGATCTGGCTCGGCTCCGTATGGCGCCGGGTCCCGACACGCTGTGGGAAACGATTCTCAGCTTTCACCGCTTAAGGGACCGGCGGGGCGCCTCCGTATTCGGTGAATGGCGACAGGAAACTCGTGGCCGTTTGAGCGGAGAAACGCGATTGCTCTCCGCGATCGTTCCGTGTCGGGGATATTTCCCCGACTTTCTCACGCCGCACCAGGGGCCGCATTCCCTCGATTCCGGTTTGGAGCGCATTCGGGAGACCGGGCCCCAGCGGCTGCACGCCGAACTCTCCCGGCTCCCCGGCGGCCGCCCGACCACCGGCTGGGCGGCCTCGCTCGCCGACGGCTGCACCGGCCAACTCGGCCGCCTCGCCGACGCGTTGGCCGCCTACCACCGGGCCGCCGTCTCCCCGTACTGGGCGCACATACAGACGCGCGTCGACGCCGACCGGGCGGCCCGCGGCCGGGCGCTGCTCGACGGCGGCGCCGGCGAACTCCTCGCCTCGCTGCCCCCGATGCTGCGCTGGCGCGACCCCGTCCTGGAGGCGGACTACCCGGTGGACCGCGAACTCCATCTGGACGGGCGGGGGTTGCTCCTTCAGCCCTCGTTCTTCTGCCGCCGCACCCCGGTCGCCCTGCAGAACCCGCAGCTGCCGCCGGTGCTCGTCTACCCGGTGACGCACACGCAGGCGCCGTACGAGTCGCCGCCGGGCCCCGACCGCGGCACCTCGCTCGGCCGGCTCGTCGGCCACACCCGCTCCAGCGTGCTCCAGTCCATCGGCAACGGCTGCACCACCAGCGAACTCGCCCGCAGGGCAGGCGTGTCGCTCGCCTCCGCCAGCCAGCACGCCGGGGTCCTGCGCGACGCCGGCCTCCTGGTCACGCTGCGCCACGGCAACTCCGTACTGCATACATTGACGCCGCTCGGCTCCGCGCTGCTGTGCGGCGGGACCCCGCGCGTGCCGCGGCCCCGTCAGTCGTCGATCCCCGAGCGCTCCACGCCGGCCACGATGTAGCGCTGGAGAAGCAGGAAGACCAGGACCAGCGGGACGATCGACACGGCCGCCGCCACGAACAGCTCGTGCAGGTTGACCACCTGGGCCGTGGTGAAGGTGGAGAGCGCCACCTGGACCGTCCAGGCGTCCCGGTCCTGGCCGATGACCAGCGGCCACAGAAAGGAATTCCAGGCGCCGATGAACACAATGGTGCCGACGGCCGCGAACACCGGGCGTGCATTGGGCACGACGATCCTCCAGTACGTACGCCAATATCCAAGTCCGTCGACCCGGGCCGCGTCCTCCAACTCCCGTGGAAATCCCGTGAAGAACTGGCGAAAGACGAAGCACGCGAACCCGGAGAACAGGGTCGGGACGATCAGGCCGCGCAAGCTCGACACCCAGCCGAGGGAGGAAACGAGAACGAAACTTGGTACGAACGTGACCGCCGCGGGAACCATCAGGGTGCCGATCACCGCGTAGAAGACCTGGTTGGCGAAGCGGTACGGGATGCGGGCGAGACCGTACCCGGCGAGCGAGGCGAACAGCAGGGTGCCCACCGTCGTGGCGACGGCGATCAGCGCCGAGTTGAGCAGCGAGCGGGCCATCGGGACCGCCGGATCGGCGAAGAGTTCGCGCACGTTCGACCAGTGCAGGGTGGACGGGAAGAACGTCCACCCGGGCGAGGTGATCTCCTGCTCGGTGGCGAGCCCGTTGCGGACCAGAAGGTAGAAGGGCACCAGGAACAGCAGGGCCAGCGCGGCCAGGAGCACCGCGCGCAGGGCGCGCCCGGCCCGGACGAGCGCCTCGTCGGGCCCGGTGCGGCGGGCGGCGGCCCTGCGGGGAGTGTCCGTCCTGCGGGGCGCGGTCATCAGTCGGCCTCCTTTCGGCCCAGGCCGAACCAGCGGGCCTGGAACACCGTCACCACGGCGATGATCAGCGCGAGGATCACCGCGCCCGCGCTGCCCATCCCGAGGTTCTGCCCCTGGCCGAGGGCGGTGTAGTAGAGGTAGACCAGCGGCGGGCGGGCGTAGGGCGGATAGCCGCGGGCGTCGGAGAGCAGGTTGTAGAACTCGTCGAACGCCTGGAAGGCGTTGATGACCAGGAGCAGCACCACCGCGATCGAGGTGGTGCGCAGCTGGGGGAAGGTGATGTGGCGGAACACCTGCCAGCCGGGCCGGGCGCCGTCGACCGCGGCCGCCTCGTACAGGCGCGGGCTGATCCGCTGGAGCCCGGCCAGGAAGAGGATCATGTAGAACCCGGCCTGCAACCACAGCCGTACGGTCCCGATGACCAGCCAGTACCAGGGCGGATGCGTCGTCGAGAGCCAGGCGGTCTGGTCGAGGCCGAACCAGCCGAGCACGGTGTTGGCGAGCCCGAACCGCACCCCGTTGAAGATCGACATCTTCCAGATCAGCGCGGCGACCACGTACGAACAGGCGGCGGGCAGGAAGAACACCGAGCGGTAGAAGGCCTGGAAGCGGCGGGTCCGGTTCACCAGCAGCGCGAGGACGAGCGCGAGGGCGTACGTCGCGGGCACGATGAACAGCGAGAACACCGCGAACGTGCCCAGGCTGGAGGTGAACGCGTCGTCCCGCAGCATCGCCGTGTAGTTGTCGAAGCCCACGAAGTCGGTCGGGGAGACCGTGTTGTGGGCGTCGAAGAAGCTCAGGTAGACGCTCCACAGCAGGGGGACGTAGGTGAAGAGGGCGAGCCCCGCCGCGAAGGGGCCGACGAAGATCCAGAACCAGAGGGTGTTGTCCGAAATGCGTCGTCGCATGGGTGTCAGCGCTTCTTCACCCGCTGAAGTTCGTCGTTGGTCTTTCGGATGACAGATTTCAACTCACTGTCAGGGCTGGCCCCGTCCTTGATGATCCGGTTCAGCGCGTCCTGGTAGGCGCTCTGGAGTGTCGGCGTCCACAGCAGCGGCTGCGCGTAGCCGTTCCGCGTCGCGTACGCCACCGCGTCGGCCGCGGCGCCCTGGCGCAGCTTGGCCGCCTTCTTGGCGAGCGAGAGCCGGGCCGGGATGTGGAAGCCGTAGGAGAGTGCGAAGTCCTCCTGGAAGTCGGTGCGTTCCACCCACAGCCACTTCACGTACGCCTTCGCCTCCGCCTGGTGCCTGGAGCGGGTGGACACGGCGGCGGCGTACGCGCCGACCGGCACCGAGGGCTTCCCGCTCGGGCCGTCCTTGGGGAAGGGCAGCACCCCGAAGTCGTCGCCGAGCGCCTTCTGCACGGCGGGCAGCGCCCACAGCCCCGACCACTGCATGGCGGTGAGGCCCTGGAGGAACGCGGACGGGTCCGACCAGTCGCTGGGCGCGCCGAGCAGCAGCGACTTGTCGGCGTACAGCTGGTGGAGCTTGCCGAGGACGCGGGCGGCGGCCGGGTCGTCGAAGCCCACTCCGCCGTCGGCGGTGACCAGGCTCAGCCCGGCCGCGTACAGCGGCGTACCGCCGAGGACGCCCGCGCCGCCGTCGTTGCCGAGGAAGAGGCCCTTGACCTTGTTCCGTGTCAACGCCTTCGCCGCGTCCACGAGTTCGTCGAGACTGGCGGGCGGTTGCACGCCCGCGTCCTTGAGGAGGCTCTTGCGGTAGTAGAGGAACTGCGTGTCGACGACCTGCGGGATGCCCCAGATCTTCCCGTCGTACGTCTTGGGCGCGAGCACGGCCGGGTTGAAGTCGTCCTGCACCCCGTCGAGCAGGGCGGTGAGGTCGGCGACCTGCCCGCCCTGGATCTGGTCCAGGGTCGGCCCGTTGACCTCGAAGACGTCCGGGCCGGAATCGGTGAGCAGGGCGGCCGCGGTCTGCTGGTCGTAGTTGCCGGGCCGCCACTGGACGGTCACCTTCGCCTTGTCGTACGCGGCGGCGTAGCGGCGGACGGCCGCCTCGGTCCCGGCCTCTCCGTACTGGTGGTACCAGTGGCCGAGCGTGGTCCTCCCGTCCGGTGAACTGCCCTTGTCCCGGCCGGTGTTCGAGCCGCATGCGGTGAGCAGGCCGAGTGCGGCCCCGGTGCCGAGAAGTGTCCGGCGGCTGATCGTCATGGCGTGCGCCCCCTGTTCGTCATCCCGCTGTACGGCTCAACGATCAACCATGCAGCGGGATTACGACAGCGTTATTGCGGCGATGTGTCAGCCGGGCCGGACGCGTCCGCGGGGATGGGTGCCCTCTGCCGGGCCTCCCCTCCGGCGTCAGGCGTCGAGGCGGGCGGCCGGCGGCCCGAGCCTGAAGCGCAGGCGGCAGATCACCGCGTCGGTGTCCTTGCGGACGGCGTGGGCGAGGACGGCACCCCGCTGGTTCTGCAGCACCCGCTGCCAGATGTGCGCCGGCTCCACCTCCGGTATGAGGACGGTGACCCGGGTGTGGGGGTGGTAGGCGTGGACGCGGCTCACATAGCCCGCGACGGGACGGCCGAGGCTGCGGTGCGGGGAGGACAGCTCGACCAGTTCGATCCCGGGGTTCCACAGTTCCCAGTCGCGGCGCAGCGACTCCGTCTCGCGGCGGTCCTCCTCGTCGGGGTGGCTGACCGTCACGGCCCGCACCTCGTCGCCCAGGGACACGGCCGCGTTGAGGGCCTCGCAGGTCAGCCGGGACAGGTGGGAGACCGGCACGATCACCAACGAGCGGTCGCGGCGCGGCGGTTCGGGCACCCGGCCGAGACCGAGACGCTCGGCGATCCGCCCGTAGGCGCGGTGCACGGCCTCGAAGGCGAGCACGAGCAGCGGCAGCGCGATGACGATCAGCCAGGCGCCCTCGGCGAACTTGGTGGCGGTCACCACGACCGCCGAGACTCCGGTGAGCAGGGCGCCGAAACCGTTGAGGAGGGCCTTCCACCGCCAGCCCGGGGAGCGCTCGCCGCGCCAGTGGATCACCATGCCGGTCTGGCAGATGGTGAAGCCGACGAAGACGCCGATCGCGAAGAGCGGGACCAGGGTGTTGGTGTCGCCGCCGGAGAAGACCAGCAGGGCCGCGGAGACGGCGGCGAGCGCGAGCACCCCGTGCCGGTGCACCTGCCGGTCGGCCTTGAGGCCGAAGACGTGCGGCAGGTAGTTGTCGCGGGCGAGCAGCGACATGAGGACGGGCAGCCCTCCGAAGGAGGTGTTCGCGGCGAGGGCCAGCAGGACGACGGTGGCGAACTGTACGACGTAGAAGGCCCAGTTGTGGCCCAGGGAGGCGTCCGCGAGCTGGGCGAGCACGGTCACGCCCTCGACCGGCTGGAGATGAAAGCGGCCGATGAGGACCGACAGGCCGACCAGCATGACGCCGAGCAGCGCGCCGAGCGCGACCTCGGTGCGCTGGGCGCGCTTGGCCGCCGGGGCGCGGAAGGACGGCACGGCGTTGGCGACGGCCTCGACACCGGTCAGCGCGGAACAGCCGGACGCGAAGGCCTTGAGCAGCAGCAGCGCGCCCACGCTCGTGGCGTTACCCGCGAGGACGGAGGCGTGCCCCTCGGCGGTGTACGTGGAGGCGGGCGCGGTGCGCAGGAGACCGGCGACGACGATCGCGAGGATGGAGGCGATGAAGACCGCGGTCGGGACGATGAACGCCTTCGCCGAGTCGACGATGCCGCGCAGGTTGACGGCGGTGACCAGGACGAGCACGCCGAGGCAGATGACCAGCCGGTCGCCGTAGAGCTCCGGGAAGGCCGAGGTCAGCGCGGCCACGCCCGCCGTGACGGACACGGCGACGTTCAGGACGTAGTCGAGGATCAGCGAGGCGGCCGCGACCAGGCCGGTGCGGGGGCCCAGATGACGGCGGGCCACCGCGTAGGACCCGCCGCCGTTGGGGAAGGCCGCGATGACCTGCCGGTAGGAGGCCACGAGCACCGCGAGCAGCCCGGCGATGGCCAGCGTCACGGGCAGCGTGAAGCCGAGCCCGTACGCACCGGCCGAGGCGAGCACCAGGACGATCGCCTCGGGGCCGTACGCCACGGAGGCCATCGCGTCGAGCGAGAGCGCGGCGAGACCCTGGGTGGCGGTGAGCCGGTGCCGGTCGGCCGCTCCGGGGGGTTCTTCGGGGGCCGCGTCGCTGACGGCGGCCTTCGACGTGGTGAGCATGCGCCCAGCGTGCGACCGCCGCCCCGGCCCGCCGCGCACCCTTGGCGCCCCCTTGTCGGAGGGCGCCCGCATCCATACGCCCTCTTGACGGGGGAGGCGCGCAGGCGCCCTTGGGCAGGCCGGGGTGCGGGCGGGCCAGCCGGGACACTGCCGGGACCTTCGGCACTGGAGGGACGCCGGTCGCGGGAGCACCGTGGACGCATGAGGCGAGACGAGACGACCGGCGGGAACCAGGGACAGCCCGGCCCGGGCATACCCGGCCGGACCGACACCCCCGGACCGAACGCCACGACGACATCGGCCGACCGCCCGGACGGGGCTGGTCACTCCGGTGACTTGCCTGGCGGAGCCGAACTCCTGGGCGGCGCTGGGCTCTCCTACGACTTGCCTGGCGGGGCCGATCCCTCCGGGCGACCCGGTACTCGGGGCGGAGCCGACCTCTCGGGCGCGGGCGGGGCGTCCGGCCGGGGCGACGTCTTCGGCCGGGCAGGCCTCCCCGGCGGAGCCGATCTCCCCGGCCGGGCCGACGCTCCCGGTGGCGGCGATCCCCGAGGCGGAGCAGGCCTCCCCGGTGGAGCCGAGTTCCCCCGCGCGGGCGGGGCGTCCGGTCGGGGTGACATCTTCCGCCGGGACGACCTCGACATCGTGCTGCGGCGGTTCTACTCGGCCGCCTTCCTCGACCCGCTCATCGGGCCCTACTTCGACGGTCTGGACCTCGACGTCCACCTGCCCCGCATCGGTGACTTCTGGGAACGCGCCCTGTTCCGTACGGCCGACTACCGGCGCGACGCGTTCGCGCCGCATGCCGCGCTGCACCTGGCCGCTCCTCTCACGGCCGAGCACTTTGGCCGGTGGGTGCAGCTCTGGCACGCCACCGTGGACGGTCGCCACCGGGGGCCCAACGCCGAGCGCGCCAAGGCACAGGGCGAGCGGATCGCGCTCGCGATGCTGCGCCGGCTGAACGGCCGCGACGCGGACACGCAGGGCGATGGCCCGGGCTTCATCCCCCTGGCGGCACTGACCCTGCGCGGCGCGGCCTGACCGCTCGCCCGCCCGCCGCCCCGGTCCGCACCCTGTCGGCGCCGAAAAAATAAACGCGGCACGACGATGAGTTTTCGTGCGGGCCGCCGTCTACCCCTCGTAAGCGACGCCACCACGTACGAGGGAGCACGACATGGCCACCATGATCTTCGTCAACCTGCCGGTGAAGGACCTGGAGCGCTCGAAGGACTTCTTCGGCAAGCTGGGGTACTCCTTCAACCCCCAGTTCACCGACGAGAACGCCGGCTGTCTGGTGATCAGCGACACGATCTACGCCATGCTGCTCACCGAGCCGTTCTTCAAGAACTTCACCAAGCGGCAGATCGCCGACACCGCGACGACCGTCGAGTCCATCGTCTGCCTGAGCGCGGACAGCCGCGCGGAGGTCGACCGGCTCGTCGACACCGCCCTCGCCTCCGGCGGCTCGCCCGCCCAGGAGACGATGGAGCAGGGGCCCATGTACGGCCGCTCCTTCCTGGACCCGGACGGGCACCACTGGGAGGTCATGTACATGGACCCGGCCGCGATCAACGCCTGACGCGTCCGACCCCCAGGCGTCAGGACATGTCGTACGTCACGCCGGTGAGCTGCTCCGAAGCCACCCAGAGCCGTTCACCGGCGACGTCGTTCAGCGTCCACTTCGCGCGCCAGGACTTGGCGGGTGCGCCGCGCCACATCATGAGGGACGGCCCCGTGAACGAGTCGGGCTGTACCCGGGGCGCGGTCGCCGCGTAGAGCGTGGGCAGCGCGCCCACCTCGGCGGGCTGAGCGATGATCCGGTTGCCGAGCTCGACGACCCGCTCGGCCGCCTTGCGGCCCTCCATGCGGACGGCCTGCGTCTGGAGGTTGGTCGCGGAGTAGCCGGGGTGCGCGGCCGCCGCCACGATGTCCGAGCCCGCCGCCCGCAGCCGACGCGCGAGTTCGTGGATGAAGAGCAGGTTCGCGGACTTGGAGCGTCCGTAGACGATCCAACGCCGGTAGCGGCGCTCGCTGTTCAGATCACCGATATCAATATTGGCCAGTGCGTGCATCCCACTGGACACGCTCACCACGCGCGCCGCATCGGCGGCCCGGAGCCGCGGCAGCAGCAGCCCGGTGAGCGCGAAGTGTCCGAGGTGGTTGACGCCGAACTGCCTCTCGAACCCGTCGGCGGTCTTCCCGTACGGGAGCGCCATCACACCCGCGTTGTTGACGAGCAGATCGAGCTGTTCGTGGGGGAACGTGGCGGCGAATTCCCGCACGGACGCCAGGTCGGCGAGGTCGAGCTGCCGGAACTCGACCTGCGCGTGCGGGACTTCACCTCTGATCCGGTCCTCGGCGTCCTTGCCGCGCACTTCGCTGCGGCAGGCGAGCACCACCCGTGCGCCACGGCGGGCCAGTTCCCGCGCCGTGACCAGACCGATGCCGCTGTTCGCCCCGGTGACGACGGCCGTACGGCCGCTCTGATCGGGGATGTCCTGAGCACTCCAGCCCTGAGTCATGCGTCCACCGTACTGGTGGGTATGCCCCGCGGGCCGGGTAGGGGAGGGACGCGCCGATCAGGCGGAGGCGCCGCCGTCGATGACGAGGTCCGCGCCGACGACCGAGGCGGCATCGGCCGAGGCCAGGTACAGCACGGCCGCCGCGACCTCCGCCGTGGTGGAGACCCGGCCGAGCGGCTGCTCCTCCTTCATGCGGGCCGCCCGGTCCGCCTCGGACTCGCCCGGGCGCAGCGACATCGTGGTGTCGACGGGGCCGGGGCTCACCGCGTTGATCCGCACCCCGTCCTGGATGTGGTCGAGGGCCGCGCCCCTGGTCAGCGTGCTGACCGCGGCCTTGGTCGTGGCGTACGCGGTCAGTCCGGGGCGGCGGCTGTGGGCGCCCTGGTTGGACGCGATGTTGACGATGGCGCCACCCGACTCCTGGGTACGCATCTGGGCGATCTCCGCCTGGAGCGCGTGGAGGACGCCGGTGATGTTGACGGATATCAGGGTCTGCCAGTCACTCTCTGACAGCTCACCGATGGGGGCGCCGCCCCGGAAGATCCCGGCATTGTTGACCGCCACGTCCAGGGAGCCGAAGCGCTCGACCACGTCGGCCACCAGGGCGCGGACGGCGGGGGACTCGGACACGTCGGCGGTGAAGGCGGCCGCCGTCCCGCCCGCCTCCGCGATCAGGGCCACCGTCTCGTCCAGGGTCGCCGCCGTGCGCCCGGCGACGGCGACGCGGGCCCCCTCGGCAGCGAAGGCGAGCGCGACGGCCCGGCCGAGCCCGGAACCGGCACCGGTGACGAGAACGGTCTTGTGCGCGAAACGAGCAGACATATTCTTGACCAATCGTTCTGTTATGGGAGCGTACGGAGGGCAGGCCTCGGGGCCCGGTTGTGCGGTGAGGCGGTTGGCCGGTGGGGAGTGACAGTCGAAAGAAGCGGTCAGTCGAGCACGGTCAGAATCTGCTCGGCCGCGTCCCTCACGCGGCCCGGATCGCCGGACGCCTTGCCGACGACCCGTACGCCCTGGAAGAAGACGAGCAGCATCCGGGCGAGCCCGCGCGGATCGCGGTCCGCCGCCAGCTCGCCCTGTGCCTGGGCCCGTACGAGCGCGGAGTGCAGCAGGGTCTCGACGTGCTCCCAGCTGAGCTCGACCCTCCGGGCCGCCGCGCTGTCGTGCGAGGCCAGTTCGGCGGCGGTGTTGGTGACGAAGCAGCCGCTCAGGCGGGAATCGCCCGCGCTCGACTCGGCGGCGAAGCGGCGCACGACCTCGCGCACGGCGGGCAGTGCGGGGCCGGGCTGTGACAGCTCGGCGAGCAGGATGGGGTCGCGGTGCTCGGCGTAACGGTCGAGCGCCTTCAGATACAGCTCGTGCTTGTTGCCGAACGTCGCGTAGATGCTGGCGCGGCCGATGCCGAGGTGCTCGACGAGGTCCGCCATCGACGTCGCCTCGTAGCCGCGCCGCCAGAACAGCTCCAGGGCTGACTGCAACGCGGCGTCCGGGTCGAATTCCTTGGTCCTGGCCACACCAGGACAGTAGAACTAACTGGAACGATCGGTCAAGTAAGTCTGAAGGGTCTGCGCCTCGTCGTCGAGGCAGACCCCGGTCTCCAGGTCGAAGCGGTGCTTGAGGAGCGGGGAGGCGACATAGGGGCGGCCGTCCGGCGTCGAGCCGAGCAGCCCGCGCGAGAGCACGTAGGCGCCGGTGAACGGGTCGCGGTTGTCGATCGCGTACGTACGGCCGCGCCGGTCGGTGAAGACGGCGGCCTGGCGGCCGTCGGGGAGCAGGGCCGCGACGCCACGACCGGGGGTGAGGCGGGCGGCCTCGCAGACCTCGAACCAGCCTTCGTCCAGCTGGAGTTGGATCATCGTCACCGCGTGGCTCCCAGGGTGAGGAGGGGAAGTTCGGGCTTGATCTGGTCGCGCTCGGGGACGAACCGGACCGAGGGGTCGGGCGCGCCGGGCGCGTTCACGAAGGACACGAAGCGGGCGAGCCGCTCGGGGTCGTCCAGGGTCTCGGCCCACTCGTCGCGGTAGCCCGCCACATGCGCCGCCATCAGGGCCTCCAGCTCGGCGCAGATGCCGAGCGAGTCGTTCACCACCACGTCCCTGATGTGGTCGAGACCGCCCTCGATCCGCTCCAGCCAGACCGACGTACGCTCCAGGCGGTCGGCGGTACGGATGTAGAACATCAGGAACCTGTCGATCAGACGGACAAGTTCGTCATCTGTCAGGTCCTGGGCCAGCAGATCGGCGTGGCGCGGACTGGCGCCGCCGTTGCCGCCGACGTACAGGTTCCAGCCGTTGGCCGTGGCGATCACCCCGAAGTCCTTCGACTGGGCCTCGGCGCACTCGCGGGCACAGCCGGAGACCGCCGACTTCAGCTTGTGCGGCGCGCGCAGGCCCCGGTAGCGCAGCTCCAGGCCGATCGCCATCCGCACCGAGTCCTGCACCCCGTACCGGCACCAGGTCTGCCCCACGCACGACTTGACCGTGCGCAGCGCCTTCCCGTACGCGTGCCCGGACTCGAATCCGGCGTCCACCAGCCTGGTCCAGATGGCGGGGAGTTGGTCGACGCGGGCGCCGAAGAGGTCGATGCGCTGGCCGCCGGTGATCTTCGTGTAGAGGCCGAAGTCCCGTGCCACCTCGCCGATCACGATGAGCTTGTCCGGGGTGATCTCACCGCCCGGGATGCGCGGCACGATCGAGTAGGAACCGTTGCGTTGCAGGTTGGCGAGGAAGTGGTCGTTGGTGTCCTGGAGGGCGGCCTGCTCCCCGTCCAGGATGTGCCCGTTTCCCAGGCCGGCCAGGATCGAGGCGACGGCCGGCTTGCAGATCTCGCAGCCCTCGCCGCCCCGGGCCGCCGCGCGGCCGTGCCCGTCGAGGAGTTCGGTGAAGGAGCTGAGGCGCAGTGCGAGGGTGATCTCGTACAGCTCCTGGCGGGTCTGCGCGAAGCAGCCGCACAGGCCGCCGTCCCCCGACTTCGGGAGCAGCATCCCGATGGTCTTGACGCAACTGCCGCAGCCCGTACCGGCCTTGGTGCACTTCTTGACCTCGGGCAGCGTGGCGCAGGCGGCGATCGCGCCCTTGGTGACGTTGTGGCAGGAGCAGATGACCGCGTCGTCCGGCAGCGCCTCGGGGCCGAGCGCGGCGGGCGCGCCGAGCCCGGCGGGCAGGACCAGCTGCTCGGGGGCGAGCGGCGGCACGTGCCCGGTGAGCGGGCGCAACATGCCGTACGCGTCCGCGTCGCCGACCAGGACGCCGCCGAGCAGCACCCCCTCGGACGAGACGACCAGCTTCTTGTAGATCCCGGAACGCGAGTCCGAGTAGACGACGTCCAGGCTGTCCTCGGCCGTGCCGTGCGCGTCGCCGAACGATGCCACATCGACGCCGAGCAGCTTCAGCTTCGTCGACAGGTCGGCCCCGGTGAAGACGCGTCCCGACCCGGCGGCGATGGCGTCGGCCGCGGTCTCCGCCATGTCGTACCCGGGCGCGACCAGGCCGTAGACGCGACCGTCCGAGGCGAGCGCGCACTCGCCGATCGCGAACACCGAGGGGTCGCTGGTGCGGCACTGTTCGTCGACGACGATGCCGCCGCGCTCGCCGACCGCGAGACCGCAGTCGCGGGCCAGCTGGTCGCGGGGACGGACACCGGCCGAGAAGACCACCAAGTCGGTCGACAGATGAGAACCGTCAGAAAGTGTCATTCCATGGACGCGTCCCTCCTCATCGGCGGTGATCTCCTGGGTGCCGACTCCCGTGTGCACGGTGAGTCCCATGTTCTCGATCGTGCGAAGGAGGGCGGCGCCTCCGCCCTCGTCGACCTGGACGGGCATCAGCCGGGGCGCGAACTCCACGATGTGCGTGTCCAGGCCGAGCCCGCGCAGCGCGCCCGCCGCCTCCAGGCCGAGCAGCCCGCCGCCGACCACCGCCCCCGTCGTCACGGTCTTGGCGTACCCCTCGATGGCCAGCAGGTCCTCGATGGTCCGGTAGACGAAGCAGCCGGGAACGTCCTTGCCGGGCACCGGCGGCACGAACGGATACGACCCGGTGGCCAGGACGAGCGTGTCGTACGCGAAGGTCCGGCCGGAGCGTGCGGTGACCGTGCGCGCGGCCCGGTCGACGGAGTCGGCGGGATCGTCCACGTACAGCTCTATTCCGTGCTGCCGCATGAAGCCGTCGGGTACGAGGGAGAGTTCGTCGGGCGTCCTTCCCTCGAAGTACGAGGTGAGGTGGACCCGGTCGTAGGCGGCGCGCGGTTCCTCGCAGAGCACGATCACCCGGGCGCGCGCGGTGGTGCCGCGCTCGGCGAGCGCCTCCAGGAAGCGCTGGCCGACCATGCCGTGGCCGACGACCACGATCGTGGAAAGGTGTTCGGTGGACACGTCAGGAACCTCCGTCGTGGGTGAGCAGGTGAAGCAGGGGCGTGTCCGGCAGGGGCTCGTCCCCCTCCCAGGTCCGGGCGAGCGCCCCGACCGCGCCGAGGTCGCCGAGGAGCACGCCCCCGACCAGGCGGTCGCCGCGCACGACGACCTTGCGGTAGGCGCCCCGGGTCGCGTCCGCGAGGTGGGCCACGTCGTCGCCGGGGCGTGGCGTGGGCTCGCCGAACGCGGCGAGGTCGAGAGGGCGCGGGCCGCCGAGCGTGAGCCGGGTCAGACCGCGCGTCCCGGTGTAGGAACCGCGCCCGGTGCTCAGCAACGCGCCCAGCGCGTCGGCCTGTTCGAGCGCCGGGCCCGCGAGCCCGTACACCGTTCCGCGGTGCTCGGCGCAGTCCCCGACGGCATGGATGTACGGGTCCGAGGTGCGCAGCTCGTCGTCGACGACCACGCCCTGACGGACGTCGAGCCCGGCGGCCAGCGCCAGAGCGGTCCGGGGCCGGACCCCGGTCGCCAGGACGACGAGCTCGGCGCCCAAGACGAAGCCGTCGGCAAGCTCGACGTCGGTGCCGGCCGGCCCGGTGAGCCCGCGCACCCGGCACTCGGTGTGCACCTCCACCCCGAGGAATTCGAGATGGGCCCGGACCAATTGAGACGCGGCTGCGTCGAGTTGACGCTCCATCAGGCGCTCGCCCTGCTGGGCGAGGACGACCTGGGCGCCGCACTCGGCGAGCGCCCGCGCGGCCATCACGCCGAGCAGCCCGCCGCCGATGACCACCGCACGGGTGCCCGCCCGGGCCCTCTCGCGCAGGGCGAGCGCGTCGTCAAGGGTGCGGAAGGGATGCACGCCGTCGGGCAGCCGGTCGCCGCGCAGGCCCCTGAGCGGCGGCAGCACCGGGTTCGAACCGGTCGCGAGCACCAGGCGCCCGTACGGGACGGCGGCGCCGTCGTCGCAGTGCACCAGCCGGGCCGCGCGGTCGATCCGCACCGCCCGCACGCCCCGCCGCACCGGAACCGGGGGCAGCGAGATCACCTCCGGCCCGTACCGTCCTGCGAGCACCTCCGCGAGGAGCACCCGGTTGTACGGTGCGTGGGTCTCCTCGCCGATGACGGTCACCGGGACATGCCGGGCCAGACGGGCACCCGCTGTGCCGCCGCCGATCACCACGATGTCCGAACTCATGCGCCCAGCGTGCGCGGCGGCTGTTACCCGGCCGCATCCCGCCGATTTCGACGGGGGAACCTTGAGCTCAGCGGGGCGGGGGGTGGGGTGTGAGGGGGCGCGGGTGTGACGGGGCGGGTGTGAGGGGGTGGGGTAAACCGAACCATGAAGTTCCGTGCTGGCACGATCGAAACGGCGGGCCCCGGACGGGAGCCTTGACGCATGGACCTCGCACAGCGGCACCCCGCTCCCACGTCGGCCCGCGCTCACACCGGCCCGGCCCGCCCACTCTCCGGCCCGTCCCGCCCGCACGCGGACTCCAGCCACCCTCTCTCGGCCTCGGCCGATCCTCTCGCGGGCCCGGGCGTCACCGATCGGCACGCCACACACCGTCGGCCTCCCCGCGTGAGCTGGAAAGGCATCCTGCGGGAGCCGTTCCGGGCTCGGACCTGGCTGCGACTCGCCCATCTCCTGCTGGCGCTGCCCATCGGCATCCTGTGCGTCCCGATAGCCCTGGTCGGTGGGCCGGCGGGCCGGATCCAGCGGGGGCTCGCCCGCACGTTGCTGGGCCTGGAGGTGGCGCCTCCGAGCCGCACCGGGCCGTCGGCGCTGGCTCATGCGGTGATCAGCCTGCCGCTCAACCTGGTGGCGCTCACGGTGTCGGGCTACTTCTGGACGGTCGTGGTCATGAACCTGGCCTATCCGCTCAGGCCGGACAGCGACCCGAGCCAGGCGTGGGGCGGCCCCACGATGGCGGGCGCGTGGGCGGTGCACGGCATAGGCGGCGGGGTGACCTTCCTGCTCCTCACGCCCTGGGTGATGAAGGGCTTCACCCTGCTCCAGGCCCGCCTGATCAAGGGTTTCCTCGGCGCCGACCGCACGGGGCTGTTCCGGGCCACGTGGCCGGCCCTCCTGGTTACCGCGGTCTGCGCGCTCCTGTCCGTGCCGGTGATCCACCAGCTCTGATCAGCGGCTCTAGGGTTGTTCGTCATGCACCGCCTGCGCCTTCCGGGCTCCTTGGAGTTTCCCTACCGGCGGGACCGGCTCCGTCCGGTCGCCCGCGCCGCGCTCTACTCGCTCATCGCGCTGCCCCTCGCCCTGACGGGCCTGGTTCTGGTCGTGGGGGTCCTGCTGATCGGCGCGGTGCTCTCGTGGACGACGCTGGGTCTGTGGCTCATCGCGGCGGCCGTCCGCGGGGCCCTGCTCCTCGGCGACCTCCAACGAGCGCTGGCCCACCGCCTGTTGGGGATCGAGATCGACCCTCCGGTACGGACGGAGACGAGCGGGGTGTTCGACTGGCGGCGCTCGGTGCTGGGCGGCAGACCCGGATGGCGGGCGGTCGGCTGCGCCCTGGCCGCCCCGCTGACGGCCCTGCTGGCCCTGGGCTCCGTATACATCGGCTATGTGCACGGAGTGCTGCTGACGCTGTATCCGCTGCTCAAGCGCTGGAACTACTTCACGATCCGGGAGCCCGACGGTTCCGTACGGCATGTGGGAATGGTGGTGGGAGGGGTGGAGCTCGACAGCTGGCCGCGGTGGCTGCTGCCCTTCACCGTCGGACTGCTGCTCCTGTACGCCGCGCCGTGGCTGGTCCGCCACGCGCTCGTTCCGCACCGGCTGCTCCTCACCGCACTGCTCGGGCCGGACCGGACGGACCAGCGCATCCGCACCCTGGAGGAGACCCGCGCCCAGGCCGTCGACGACGCGGCGGCCACCCTGCGCCGCATCGAACGGGACCTCCACGACGGGACCCAGGCCCGCCTGGTGGGCCTGGGCATGCACCTCACGATGATCCGCGAGCTGGTCGCGGGCGGCGCGGAGCAGGACCGGATCCTGAAGGTCGTCGAGACCGCTCAGGGCAACGCCAAGAAGGCCGTCGCCGACCTGCGCCATCTGGTGAAGGGCATCCACCCGCCCGTGCTGGACCAGGGCCTGGAGGCGGCGCTCGCCACCCTGGCCGCGGACAGCGCGCTGCCCGTCCGGGTGAGCTGCGGAATCGAGGGCAGACCGAGCCCGGCCGTCGAATCCATCGCCTACTTCTGCACGGCGGAGCTGCTGGCCAACGCGGCGAAGCACAGCGGGGCTTCGGAGGTGACGGTCACGGTCTACGGGGCGGCGAAGATGCTGCTGCTCACCGTCCAGGACAACGGGCGCGGGGGAGCGGTGGTCGGCGCGGGCAGCGGACTGGCCGGGCTGCGGGCCCGGGTACGTACGGTCGACGGCTCGCTGACCTGCGACAGCCCACCCGGAGGGCCTACGGTGATGAGCGTGCTGATGCCCTTCAGATGAGCAGGCACCCAGCAGGAGGGACACTGAAACACTGGGCCTGGAACACCGGACCCTGTACGTCAGCCCCTGCACATGGGCCCCTGTACACGGACCTATGCAGACGCACCCATGCAGAGGGGCCCATGCTCACCGGCCTGCACCGGCCTTTGACTACGGAAGAACAGGACGGGTCATGTGATGCGCGTCGTCATCGCCGAGGATTCCTCCATCCTGCGCGACGGACTCGTTCAGCTTCTGGGGATGCGGGGGGTGGAGGTGGCGGCCGCGGTCGGGGACGCGGAGGCGCTGCTGGCGGCGGTTGCCGAACACCGGCCGGACGCGGCGGTGGTGGACATCCGGCTGCCGCCGACGCAGACCGATGAGGGACTGCGGGCCGCGGTGCAGATCCGGCGTACGGCGCCGGGTACCGGGGTGCTGATCTTCTCGCAGTACGTGGAGACCAAGTACGCGGCGCAGTTGATCGGGGACGGTGGGGCGGGGGTCGGCTATCTGCTCAAGGAACGCGTCGTGGACATCGGGGAGTTCGTGAACGCGCTGGAGCGGGTGGCGGCGGGCGGCACCGCGCTCGACCCGGAGGTGGTGGCCCAGCTGTTCGGCGCGAGCCGACGGGCGGCGGCGCTCGACGCGCTCACCCCGCGCGAGCGGGAGGTGCTCGGGCTGATGGCGGAGGGCCGCACCAACCACGCCATCGCGGAAGGGTTCGGGGTGTCGGAGCGGGCGGTCGAGAAACACATCGCGAACATCTTCGCCAAACTGGACCTCCCACCCTCGGAGTCGGGCCACCGGAGGGTGCTGGCCGTGCTGCGGTACCTGGACCGGCAAGCGAGCTGACCCAGGTCGGTTGGTTCGGCGCACCGGCGCGGGGGCGCTGCCTCGGTCGGGCGGCCGTACCCGGGGGCGGCTGCCTCGGGTCGGGCGGGTGTACTGGCAAGGCGGCCCGCCTCGGGTCGGGTCGGCTTAATCGGTGGTCAGCCCATCCTCAAGGGCGCCTTAAGGATCCCGGATTCGCCTCTGACCAGGGGCTTTCGGGGGCCGCGCCGACCTAGGCTGCCCGGCGTGACGATCGAGGCCACCGACCCGCAGCTTGCCGCGTATCCAGCTCTGTCCGCCAACCTGGCGCACCAGTCGAGCCAGCCGCACCAGCCGACCCGCTCCCACGTGCCGCCCCCGTCCCATGTCCAGGTGGGCCCGGGCGGTGCTGGTCCGGGGGCCGGTGGGGTGCGGGTGTTGCGGGTTAGGCCGGGGGTCGTGCGGGGCGGGATCGTGGCCGGGGCCGGAGGGGTGAGCCTGCTGTGGGGTGTTCAGGCCAGGCCGTCGGCGCGCCTGGACGCGTTGTTCGGGAGCGGGGCCCATCTGTCCGGGCTGCTCGCCGGTTACGGGATCCTGGTGATGCTGCTGCTGATGGCACGGGTCCCCGCGATCGAGCACGGGGTCGGCGCCGACCGCCTCGCCCGGTGGCACTCGTTCGGTGGTCGGTACGTCCTGGGTCTCGTCGGTGCCCACCTGGGGCTCGCGCTGTGCGGGTACGCCGCGCACAGCGGTACCGACCTGGTGAGCGCGACCGTCCAACTGCTCGGCTACGGGGGCGTCCTGGCCGCCGCTCTCGGCACGTTCGCGCTCGTGGCGGCCGGGGTCAGTTCGGCGCGGGCCGCCCGTGCGCGGTTGCCGCAGGAGACCTGGCGGGCCCTGCACTTCCTCACCTATCTCGGTGCCGCGCTCGCCTTCGCGCACCAACTGGTCGGTCCCGATGTGTCGGGCAGCCCGGTGGTGGTGTGGGCCTGGGCGATGCTGCACGCCACCGTCGCCGTGCTGATCGTCTGGTACCGGGGTGTCGTGCCCGTACGGCAGGCGCTGCGGCACGCCCTCCATGTCGTCGAGGTGCGTGACGAGAGCCCCGATGTGGTCTCGGTGGTCATGCGCGGCACGGGCCTCGACGCGCTGCGCGCCGAACCCGGGCAGTTCCTGCGCTGGCGGTTCATGCGGCGCAGGCTCTGGTACACCTCCTTGCCGTTCTCGCTGTCCGCGCCGGTGCGGGACGACACCGTACGGATCACCGTCAAGGCGCTCGGTGTCCACAGTCGGCGGATCCGGCGGCTGCGTCCCGGCACCCGCGTCCTGGCCACCGGGCCGTTCGGGGCGATGACCGCCCACCGCCGCACCCGCCGCAAGGTGCTGCTCCTGGCCGGGGGCGTCGGCATCACGCCCATGCGGGTCCTGTTCGAGACGCTGCCCGCCGCACCCGGCGACCTCACCCTGCTCTACCGGGCGAGCAACGCCGCCCAGTTGGTGCTGCGGGACGAGCTGGAGGCCATCGCCGCCCAGCGGCAAGCCGCGTTGCACTACCTGCTCGGCCCCTCGGACGCGTCCTTCGACCCGCTCGCGCCCCAGGCACTGCGCAACCTCGTCCCCGCCCTCGCCGAGCACGACGTCTACCTGTGCGGGCCCGGCCCCATGGCGCAGGCCGCGACCGCCTCGCTGATCAAGGCGGGGGTTCCCGAAGAGCACATCCACACCGAGCAGTTCGGGTTCTGAATCCCGCGGGACCGCCCGGCTCGCCGACGGATACGGGCCGTGGCCCCCGCGGAGACAAGCCCCCGACCACCCCGCCCCGCCGAAACGAGGAATCGCAGAGTCATGGCCCGTCACCGCAAGTGCGCCGCCCCTGTTCCGCTCGACCGTGCCAGGCGTCGGCTCGCCGTGGGGCTCACCGCGGCCAGCGCGCTCGCGGCCACCTTCCTCGCCGTCACCGTCACCCCGGCCGCGCCGCCCGCCCCCGACCGGACCCCGGCCAAGGGAAGCTCTGATCTAGCTCAGGCATCCGGAAAGTAATGGACGCTCCGCGCCGCTGCTCCTTAAAGTCGCGATCATGCCTGACATATCGCTGACCATGCTGATCGTGCTCTGCCTCGCCGCGGGCGCGGCCGGCTGGATCGACGCGGTGGTCGGCGGTGGCGGACTGCTCATGCTGCCCGCCCTGCTGCTCGGTCTGCCGCATGTGCCCGCGGCGCACGTCCTCGGCACCAACAAGGCGGTCGCCATCGTGGGCACCTCCGGCGCGGCGGTCACCTATGTGCGCAGGGCGCCGGTGCGGGTGAGGACGGCGGTGCGGATCGGACTCGCGGCGCTCGCGGGGTCGATGGTCGGCGCGTTCTTCGCGGCGGGCATCAGCAGCGCCGTTCTGCGGCCGGTCATCCTGGTGGTGCTGCTCGGCGTGGCCGGGTTCGTGATGTTCAAGCCCGCGTTCGGCACCGGGCCCAGCGGTCAGCCGGTCACCCGGGCCCGTACGGTCACCGCGATCGTGCTGGTGGGCGGTGGCATCGGCCTCTACGACGGACTCTTCGGCCCCGGTACCGGCACCTTCCTGGTCCTCGCCCTCACCGCCGTGCTGCATCTCGACCTGGTGACCGCGAGCGCCACCGCCAAGATCGTGAACGTCTGCACCAACGCGGGCGCGCTCGCCATGTTCGCCTATCAGGGCAACGTCATGTGGCAACTGGCCGCCCTCATGGCCGTGTTCAACCTCGCGGGCGGCATGATCGGCGCGCGTATGGCCCTGCGCAAGGGCAGCGAGTTCGTCCGCGGTGTGCTGCTGGTAGTGGTCTTCTCCCTGGTCGCGAAGCTCGCCTTCGACCAGTGGAACGCCTAGCCGCGCTCCAACGGAGCAGCCGCGCGCACGCGGGGGTGTGCCTCCTGCTCCGCCTTCCCGCCGCCTCGCGCGGGAAGCCCCCGGCCCGGGCGGCTCAGGTGCGGGTGGCCGGTTCGGTGTCCCGGGCGGTCCGCACCACGCCCGTCAGGTGGGCGAAGGCGACCACGTTGCCCCGGTAGCCGGTCGTCTTCGAGAACCCTCCGCCGCAGGTGATCAGCCGCAACTCCGGCCGCGCGGCGGCCCCGTACACCTTCGCGTCGGGGAACGCGTCGTTCTCGTACACCTCGACCGCGTCGAGGGCGAACACCGCGGTCCGGCCGTCCGCGCGGGTGATCTCGACCCGGTCGCCCTTCTTCAGCGCGCCCAGGGCGTAGAAGACGGCGGGGCCGCGGGCGTCGTCCACGTGGCCCGCCATCACGGCGGTGCCCCGGGTGCCCGGCGGGGTGCCGTCCTTGTACCAGCCCGCCATGTTCGTGTTCCCCGGCGGTGGCACCTCCAGGCTGCGGTCGGGGCCGAGGCCGAGCCCCATCACGGGCGCGTCGACCCGGATCGAGGGGATCCTGACGCGCACCGGTTCGGAGGGCGGCAGGCCGTCCGGGGGCGGCAGTTCGGTCACGGTCCGCGCCGCGGGCCCGGCCGGGGGATCGGACGTCGCGGCGCCCCGGTGAGAGCCGGGTCCCGCCGCGAACGCCTCGGCCGCCGACGGCTGCGGAGGTTCCACGGACTCCAGGCCGCGCTCGATCAGCCACAGGCCGCTGAACGCGGCGATCACCATCAGCCAGGCCGCGTTGCGCCGCGCGGCGGGGGCCGACAAGGGCGGTCAGCCCCGGCCCTGCGCGCCGCTCGCCCGACGACGCAGTAGCCAGGTGCCGCCCACGGCGGCCGCGGCCAGGACGGCCGCACCCACCGCGATCTCGGTGGTGTCGGGGCCGACGCTGCCGCCGACCCCAGTCTTCACGTGCCCTCGCGGGTCGTTCGTCTCCCAGGACTTGTCGTGCCCCTGGCCGCCCCAGTCCCAGGACTTGTCCTTGGCGTGCTGGTCGTTCCACTCCGGGGCCTTGTCCTTGCCCCGTGGGTCGTTCCACTCCGGCGCCTTGTCCTTGCCCCGCTGGTCGTTCCACTCCGACGACTTGTCATGGGTGTGCCGGTCGCGGTCGCTGCCCGCGGTGACCGTGAGCTGGGCCTCGACGACCTTGCCGTTCTCGCAGCTCACGCTGATGCGGAAGGTGCCGGGCTGGGCGCGCGGGGCCACCTGGAACTGGCCCGCGAGCACCTCCTTGTGGGTGGAGACCGACATCTGGAAGTCGCCCGCGCCCACCGCGTTCGCGTCGCCCGTGCCACGCGCCGCCGACCCGCAGGCGGTGGTGTTCGCGGTCACCGTGGTGCCGGGGGAGGCACTGGAGGGCCACAGCTCCAGCGAGCCACCCGGCGCGTTCTCGGCGTACGCGAGCGAGCCCGCCGGACCCAGCACGGCGGCGGATGCCAGCAGGGCACTGGTCAGGAGTCGGGCAGTACGCATGGATCCTCCGGGGACGCGGACGGGCCTCTGCCTTCGACCTAAGAGGCGCACCGCCCGCTCCGCCCGTCGGCGGGGGACGAAAGGGTGACGGAGGGCGGGCCGTACGGGTGACCCGTCACCCCGCGTCGATCACATCCCAAGGCGCTTCCTCGTAGGCACGCCACACCACCTTCATCAGCTCCGCGTCGACGGCGAACTCGCGCTCGTCGATCCGGCCCACCGGCGCGATTCCGAGCGAGTTCATGACGAAGGCCGCGCTGTACGCGTCGAGGCCGGCCAGGGTCACCTCGCGGTGGGCCGACTTCAGGCCGTACTCCCGGAGCCGGGGCTCGAGCACCGCCATGGTGATGCCGAGCAGGGCGGGACGGTCGGGCCACACCACCGAACTGCCGTCCCAGAACGCGATGTTGGTGATCGCGCCCTCCGCGATCACGCCGCCGGGGCCGGTCAGCAGGGCCTCGGTGAAGCCCTGCCGCTGGGCGAGCCGGCCGTAGTAGCCCTGAGCGAAGCTGCCGAGGTGCTTGATGTGGGCGACGGGGCGCTCGTAGGGCACGGAGAGCAGGGACTGCGCGGTGGACGCCATCTCGGCGGGCTCCCGCACGACGACCATCGGGGTGGGCGCTTCGGCCGGTCCGTACACGTAGACCCGTACGCTCGCGTCGGACCGGCCGCAGGCGGCCAGGGCCTGCCCCACCAGTGAGCGGACCCGCTCGCCGTCGAGGCCCGGGCCGAACAGCTCCCGGGTGGCCCGGTCCAGGCGGCTCAGGTGGTGGGCGAGGCCCCGGACGCGTCCGTCGCGCACCTGGAGGGCGGTGAAGTGGCCATAGGCACCGGTCAGCGCGGGAACCAGGAGGTTCTCGGCGTCCGCGGGGCGGCCGTCGATCTCGACGTACGGAAGTGTCATGGTCATCAAGATAGTTCGCCACTGACCGGGCTTGACCTCAAGTCCGCTCGAGGTTGAATTCTTCCCGGCATGGACATCACCACAGCCGAGAAGGCTCCGCTGAAGCTCACCGTTGTCGTCGCCTCCAACCGCGAGGGCCGGTTCGCTCCGGTCGTCGCCGACTGGTTCCTCGCCCGGGCCCGCGCCCACCAGGGCCTGGAGATCGAGGTGCTCGACCTCGCCGAGGCCGAACTGCCGACCACGATCTCCCACCACCCCTCGCCCGCCGTCGCCGCCCAACTCTCCGTCATCTCACCGAAACTGGCCGACGCCGACGCCTTCGTGGTGATCACCCCCGAGTACAACCACTCGTTCCCCGCCTCCCTGAAGAACCTGATCGACTGGCACTTCGTCCAGTGGCAGGCGAAGCCCGTCGGTTTCGTCTCCTACGGCGGGATCTCCGGCGGTCTGCGCGCCGTCGAGCAGCTGCGGCAGGTCTTCGCCGAGATGCACGCCGTCACCGTGCGGGACACGGTCAGCTTCCACCAGGCGCACGGCCTCTTCGACGAGGACGGCGAGCACCGCGAGCCCTCGCAGGCCGACGCGGCCGTGAAGAAGATGCTGGACCAGGTCGCCTGGTGGGCCCACGCCCTGCGCGACGCCAAGGAGGCGCACCCATACGCCGGTTGAGGGCTCCCTCTCGGCTCGTCTCAGGCCGCGGGCAGCTCCACCACCGCCAGCGCGCCCCCGTCCGGGGCGTTGCGCAGGGTCACCTCCGCGCCGATGACCTGGGCCTGGCCGAGGGCGATGGTCAGGCCGAGGCCCGTGCCCTGGCCGCGTTCGCGCGCGCCGGTCACGAAGCGCTGGGGGCCCTCCTTCAGGAGGCGGTCGGGGAAGCCGGGGCCGTGGTCGCGCACGCTGATCGAGGTGCCGTCCACCGTCACCTCGACGGGCTCGCGGCCGTGCCGCCGGGCGTTGGCGATGAGGTTGGCGACGATCCGTTCGAGGCGGCGCGCGTCGGTGCGCACGAGCGTGTCCGTCGCGACAAGGCCCTGGTCGGGGTCCTCCGCGCGCCTCAACTCCACGGCCGGTCCGCACCGTTGGAGGACGCTTTCCACGGTGCGGTCGAACGGCAGCACCTCCAGATGGGGCTCCTCGGCGTTGGCGTCGAGCCGGGCGACCTCCAGCAGGTCCTCGGTCAGGGTGCGCAGGGCCGCGACCCGGTCGCGCACCAGCTCGGTCGGGCGGCTCGGCGGCAGCAGTTCGGCGGCGGTGTGCAGACCGGTCAGCGGGGTGCGCAGCTCGTGCGCCACGTCCGCGGTGAAGCGCTGCTCGGCCTCCAGGCGGCGCTGGAGCGAGGCGGCCATGGTGTCGACCGCGCAGGCCAGTTCACCCACCTCGTCCTGGCGCCCGGTCGGCGCCGACTGGCCGATCCTGGCGTCGAGTTCACCCTGGCTGATGCGGCGCGCGGTGGCCGCGGCGGTGCGCAGCTCGCGGCTCAGCCTGCTGGCGAGACCGGCCCCGCCGAGCGCCGCGAGCCCGACCACGACCGCGCCCCACGCCACCAACTCGCTGTCCAGCTCCCGGAGTTCATTCACCGCGGCGTCCAGAGGTTGGCGCACCGAGAGGACTCGGTCCCCCACGGGTCGCGCGGCCCAGACGGCGGGGTGGGGGCCGTCCAGGTCCAGGTAGGTGCTCCGCTTTCCGCCGCGGGCGGAGGCGCGCAACGGCGCGGGCAGCGCGGGGTGGTCGAGCGCGGCCTCCGTGTCTCCGTGGTCCACCTGGCCGGTCAGCTCGTACAGCTGACGCACCCGGATGAGCTGCGCGGTCGCGGACTCGCGGGCCGTCGCGGCGACCTGGGCGGCCCGCGACTGGTGGATGAGCAGGCCGATGGTGACGGCCACCAGGGCGCAGCCGGCCGCCAGGAGCGCCGCGATCTTCCAGCGCAGACTCAGCCCCCGCGGCAGCCGACGGGCGCGGACGAGCAGCGTCCGGCACGCGTGCCCCAGGACCGCCGTCATGAGGCACCCCGCGGTGTCCCGGCCGCGCCCGACCTCGCCGGACCCGGCGTGCCGGCCGTGTCCGGGTCTTGCTTGGGCAGGTTCTTGTACGTCTTGACGTTGCTCACGGTGGACAGGCGCACCCCGTCCCAGCGGTAGCGGACCGCCTGCTCGGCGCCGTCGTCCGCGGCGCCCCGCGTCACCAGGTCGGTGCCGACGGCCTCCACCGCCATGCGGGTTCCGGAGGTGTACAGGACGGGGACGATCCTCCCGGCCCGCGCCGTGTAGACGATCACGACCGTGCGGCGGCTCTCCACATCGGCCGCGATGATCAGTTCGGGCGAGCCGTCGTGGCCGGTCAGGTCGTGCAGGACCGGCGGGCGGATGCCCGGCCGCCCCGGGCGGTCGATCATCGGGAGCCGGGCGAGGCTCCTGCCGCGCGGATCGGCCTTGAGGATCTCCATCGGGTCCAGGCCCCGCAGTCCCTCCTTCGGCACCTTGGGCCCGTCGGCGAGCGGCACCGGCGGCTCCGCCTGGCCGGACGCCATCGCGCCGTCGCGCCGCGCGTCGTTCGTGTACCAGGCGGGCCACAGCTGCTCGGGGCTGGGCTGGAGGGCGACCGTCGTGGCGCGGGCGCCCTCCACCAGGCCGGACCGCGAACCGCAGCCGGAGAGGGCGAGCGCCACCGCGGCGACGCCGAGGGCGGCGACGCCCGCGAGGGCGGCCGCGCGGAGCATCCGGAAGGTCTGGATCATGGTGGGGTGCCGGGGTAGGGGAGACGGCCGGGGCGCCGGCTCGCCCGTCGACGGTAGGAGGGGATCATCACGGAAAGCGGGACAACACGTAACAGCCGTGCGTACGCTCCGCACCGGCCGGCAGGTTCGGGACGTAGGGCCCTGCCGGAGGACTCTGGACATCCCGGCCGGACCCGGCCGCATCACCGAGGGAGGAAGCCGTGGCATCGGCCGAACGGCTGACCGTGCAGACCACGACCGACAGTGCGGACAGGGCGGCGGCGCTCGCCCGGGGCGCGGTCGAGGCCCGCCTCGCGGCCTGCGCCCAGATCGCGGGCCCCGTCACCTCCGTCTACCACTGGGCGGGCGGCATCGAGACGGCACAGGAGTGGCAGGTCCTGTTCAAGACCACGGCCGCCCGCTACCCCGCGCTCGAACGCCATCTCCTCGCCGCCCACGACTACGAGACCCCCGAGATCATCGCGACCCCGGTGGTGGCCGGGAGCGCGGCCTACCTGTCCTGGATCACGGCCGAGACGGCCGAGCGATGACCACCGCCGAGCCGTACCTCCCGTTCTTCGTGTACGGCACCCTCCGCCCCGGCCAGCGCTACTACCAGCGTTTTCTGCGCGGCCGTACGGTGTCCGAGCGCCCGGCGCTGCTGCGCGGCGCCCTGCTCTACGACGGCCCCGGCTATCCGTACGCCATAGCCGGGGACGGCACCATCACCGGCACGCTCATCGAGGTCGCGCCCGCCGACCACGCCGAACTCCTCGCCGCGCTGGACGCGTTGGAGGACTACCTCGGCCCCGGCCACCCCCGCAACGTCTACGACCGCCTGGTGCGCGACGTGCTGGTGGAAGGGCGGCCGGTACGGTCGTGGACCTATCTCGCCGCGCCCGGCCCGGCCCGCGAGCTGCTCGCGGGTGGCACCCCGATCCCCGGCGGCGACTGGCTCAGCCGGCCGGAGCGGCCCGCTCCACCCGTACCGCGCACACCTTGAACTCGGGCATCTTCGAGACCGGGTCGAGCGCCGGATTCGTCAGGTTGTTGGCCCGGCCCTCGCCCGCCCAGTGGAACGGCATGAACACGGTGTCCGAGCGGATGGCGGTCGTCACCCTGGCCGGGGCCGTGGCCCGCCCGCGCCGCGAGGTCACCGTCACCGCGTCGCCGTCGCCCACCCCGATCCGCCCGGCGAGCAGCGGGTGCATCTCCACGTATGCGCCGGGCGCCGCGGCGTTGAGCCCGGGCACGCGCCGGGTCTGCGCGCCCGACTGGTACTGGGCGAGCACGCGGCCCGTGGTGAGCACCACGGGATAGGCGGCGTCGGTCTCCTCGTCCGGTCCCCGGTGCGTGACCTCCACGAACCGGGCCCGCCCGTCCTCGGTGGCGAACCGGTCGAGGAACAGCCGGGGCGTCCCCGGATGCGCCTCCTCGGGACAGGGCCAGAACACCCCGTCCTCGGCCTCGATCCGGGCATAGCTGATTCCCGAGTAGTCCGCCGCCCCGCCCGCCGAGGCGCGCCGCAGCTCCTCGAACACCTCCTCGGGGTCGATCGGGAAGCCCTTCGCCGTCACCTCGCGACCCAGCTGCTCCGCGAGGGAGTTGAGCACCTGAAGGTCGCTGCGTACGCCCTCCGGGGGAGCCAGCGCCGCCCGCCGCAGCAGCACCCGGCCCTCCAGGTTGGTCGTCGTGCCGGTCTCCTCCGCCCACTGCGTCACCGGCAGCACGACGTCCGCGAGCGCGGCGGTCTCCGAGAGCACCACGTCCGCCACGACGAGGAAGTCCAGCGCGCGCAGCCTGCCCTCCACATGGGAGGCGCGCGGCGCCGACACGACCGGGTTGGACCCCATGACCAGCAAAGCCCTGACCTCGCCGCCCAGCGCGTCGAGGAGTTCGTACGCGCTGCGCCCCGGGCCCGGCAGCGCGTCCGCCTCCACCCCCCACACGCCGGCCACGTGGGCCCGCGCCGCCGGGTCGGTCAGCTTGCGGTAGCCGGGCAACTGGTCCGCCTTCTGCCCGTGTTCACGACCACCCTGGCCATTGCCCTGGCCGGTGAGGCAGCCGTATCCGGACAGCGGGCGGCCGGCCCGGCCGGTGGCCAGACAGAAGTTGATCCACGCGCCCACCGTGTCGGTGCCCTTGGCGTGCTGCTCGGCGCCGCGCGCGGTCAGCACCATCCCGTCCGGCGCGTCGCAGAACATCGCGACCGCGGCGCGGAGCCGGGGCACGGGCACACCCGTGATCCGCTCCACGTACTCCGGCCAGTGCGCCATCACCGCGGCCCGCGCCGCCTCCCATCCCGTCGTCCGCTCGCGCAGGAACTCCTCGTCCACGCGCCCCTCCGCCACCACCAGGTGCAGCAGGCCGAGCGCCAGGGCGAGGTCGGTGCCGGGGCGGGGCGCCAGATGCAGGTCGGCCTGCTCGGCCGTCTTCGTGCGGCGGGGGTCGATGACGATCAACCTGCCGCCGTTCTCGCGCAGTTCGCGCAGATGGCGCACCGCGGGAGGCATGGTCTCGGCGAGGTTCGACCCGGCCAGGATCACGCAGCCCGTCCGCGCCACGTCCGCCAGCGGGAACGGCAGCCCCCGGTCGACGCCGAACGCCCGCTGGTGCGCGGCCGCCGCCGACGACATGCAGAACCGCCCGTTGTAGTCGATCTGCGAGGTGCCGAGCACCACCCGCGCGAACTTCCCCAGCGCGTACGCCTTCTCGTTGGTCAGCCCGCCCCCGCCGAACACCCCGACCGCGTCGGCCCCGTACCCCTGGCGTACGGCGCCGAGCCGCTCGGCGACCAGGCCCAGCGCCTCCTCCCAGGTGGCCGGTTCGAGACGGCCGGTGTCCGGGCGCCGGACCAGCGGTTCGGTGAGCCGGAGGCGGCGCGAGAGGAGCGCGGGCGCGGTGCTCCCCTTGCCGCACAGCGCGCCCCGGTTCACGGGGAAGTCCCGCGGCACCACGTCGAGCCCGCCGTCCGCCCCGCTCGCGGCCCGCAGCCCCATCCCGCACTGGAGCGAGCAGTACGGGCAGTGGGTGGGGGTCACGGGGGCGGCGTCGGTGAGCATGCCCTCCAGCCTGCGCCGACCGTGTTACGCCCGCCCCGCCCGCGGGTTACGCCCCCGGTGCGGCGGGCTCATTTCGTCGGCGGGGCGGTGGTGAGGGGGTGGTCGTCACCGGCCTCCAGCGCCCGCGCGATCCCGGGTTCCCTGGGGCCGAGGAAGGTGGGATCGGGGTGGAAGGTCGCGTCCAGGAGGGCCTTGCCCGCGGCGAACACCTCGCGGGTGCCGCCGTAGTACCAGGTCAGGTCGTGGGCGGCGGCGACGCCGACGCCGTACGACCGCACCCCCGCGGCCTCGCACAGCGCGACCGCGCGCCGGATGTGGAAGCCCTGGCTGACCAGGACGGCCCGGTCCACGCCGAAGATCTTCTTGGCCCGGACGCACGAATCCCAGGTGTCGAACCCCGCATAGTCGCCGACCACGCTCCTGTCCGGCACGCCGTGCTGGACGAGGTAGCCGCGCATCGCGTCGGGCTCGTCGTAGCCGGGCCTGCTGTTGTCGCCGGTGACCAGGACCGCCCTCACCTTTCCCGCCCGGTACAACCGCACCGCCGCGTCGAGGCGGTCGGCGAGGTAGGGCGAGGGCCTGCCGTCCCGCAGGCCGGCGCCGAACACCACGGCGACCCCGGACGCGGGAGCGTCGGCCACCGTGCCGATCCGGTCGCTCGTCGTCGTGTACAGCCAGGTGGAGGGGGCGAGCGCGAGCACGCATCCGGCGACGACCCCTTGCACGAGACGCCTGCGGCCCGCGCGGGTGCGCGGCAGGCGGGGTCGCTTCAGTCGGATGCGCGGGCGCGGCACGGGTCCCCCTGGTGATCTTCTCCGGCGTACGGCGTGATCTTCGGCGGCGTACGACGGAAGGGACGCCGCGGGCGGAGGTCCGGTTCGCCGTCGGAACGCTTTGTACAGCTCTGTGACACGGCCCCGCCCGCACCCGCGTCCCCTCGGCCCCGTGAGGCCATGGAAAACACCTGTCACCGCCGCGCAACGACCCGGCAACGTGTGCCCGGCAGGATCGGTCCATGACGGAGACGGAGACGAGCCACCCCTTTCCGCGGTCCCGGCCCCAGCCCGTGGCGGAGGGCGGACCCCGCCCCGAACCCCGAGCCCAGGCCCTCACGCTCGACACCACCGCGGAGCTCCTCACCCGCATCACGGCCCAACTGGGCAGTCGGCTCGGCCACCTGCGACTGAACGGAACCCGCACCTCCATGACGCCCATCGACCGCCCCGCCCTCGTCGCCGTCGCGCACGGCAGCCGGGACCCCGGCGCGCTGCGGACGGTCACCGCGCTCCTGGACCGGGTCCGCGAACTGCGCCCGGGCCTCGACGTCCGCCTCGGCCACATCGAGCTGAACCGTCCGCTGCTGCCCGACACCCTGGACGGCCTGCGCGGGGAGGCCGTGGTGGTGCCTTTGCTGCTCGGCCGCGGGCACCACGTCAAGCACGACGTCCCGCACGCCCTCGCCACCGCGGGCCGCCACCTCGGCGCCCGCGTCGCGGCCCCGCTCGGCCCGCATCCGCTGCTGGTCGAAGCGCTGTACGGGCGGCTGATGGAGGCGGGCTGGCAGCTCGACGCGGGTGCCGTGCGCGGCGCCGGGATCGTCCTGGCCGCCGCCGGATCGCGCGACCCGGACTCCGCCGCCGACACCCGCCGCACCGCCCAGCTCCTGAGCGAGCGCCTCGGCGGGGTGCCGGTGCTGCCCGCCTACGCCTCCGCCGCCTCACCCACCGTGCCCGAGGCGCTGCGCGCGCTCGCCGCGCGCGGCAGGCACCGGGTCGCGGTCGCCTCGTACTTCACCGCCCCGGGACGCTTCGCGACGCAGAGCGCGGCCGCGGCGCCGTGGCTCGCGGCCGCGCCCCTGGGAGCGCATCCGGCCATGGCCAGGCTCGTACTGCACCGCTACGACGAGGCGTTGGCGCGAACGGCGGCGCGCGACGCGGACGCCGCGCCCGCCGCCGCGCTCGTCTCCGCCTGAACCCGGCCCCGGGGGCGCGGGTCCGCGCGGCCGCCGTCGCGCGGTCGGCCTCGACGCCCCCTTGAGCCCAGTTGTCGGCGACTCCGTTTACTGTCGGTGCATGGAGTTCTACGCCGAGGCCGACACCGAACGCTGGGCCGCCGAGCCCGACAAGCGGCCCGGCCGCACCGCCTTCCAGCGCGATCGCGCGCGCGTGCTGCACTCGGGGGCGCTGCGCCGCCTCTCCGGCAAGACCCAGGTCGTCACGCCGGGCTCGCTTCCCCGGGCTCTCGGCGCCACCCGAGCGGGAGCGACCCCGATCCAGGCCTGGGACGCGAGCCCGCGCACCCGGCTCACGCATTCGCTGGAGTGCGCGCAGGTCGGCCGCGAGCTGGGCGCCGCCCTCGGCTGCGACCCGGACCTGGTCGAAGCCGCCTGCCTCGCCCACGACATGGGCCACCCGCCGTTCGGCCACAACGGCGAGCAGGCGCTCAACGACTTCGCCAAGGACATCGGCGGCTTCGAGGGCAACGCCCAGTCGCTGCGCCTGCTCACCCGGCTCGAACCGAAGCGCTTCGTGCGCTCGTCGGTGACCGGGGAGCCCGTCAGCGTCGGCCTCAACCTCACCCGCGCCGCCCTGGACGCGGCCACCAAGTACCCCTGGGCGCGCGGCGGTCACCCCAGCGACCCGGCCTCGGTGAAGTTCGGTGTGTACGAGGACGACCTGCCGGTCTTCGCTTGGGTCAGGGAGGGCGCCGCGCCCTACCGCAAGTGCTTCGAGGCCCAGGTCATGGACTGGTCGGACGATGTGGCGTACTCGGTCCACGACTTCGAGGACGGCCTGCACGCCGGCCACGTCGACCCCCGCGCGCTCCGCTCCGCAACCGAGCGGGCCGACATCTGGCGGGTCGCCATCGGCCGGTATGTGCCCGCCGACACCGATCCGCAGGAGCTGACCGAGGCGCTGGAGCGGCTCATCGAGCAGGACTGGTGGCCGCACGGCTACGACGGCTCGGCGGTCTCCCAGGCCCGGCTCAAGGACGCCACCAGCCAGCTCATCGGCCGGTTCTGCCTGGCCGCCGAGGGCGCCACCCGCGCGGCCTTCGGCACCGGCCACCTCACCCGGTACGGCGCGGAGCTCGTCGTGCCGCGCGCCGCCCGCAACGAATGCGCCGTGCTGAAGGCGGTGGCCGACCGCTATGTCATGCAGCGCGACGAGCAGGAGCGGCTCCGGGCCGACCAGCGCGTCGTGCTGGCCGAGCTCGCCGACGCGCTGACCGCCCGGGCCCCCTTCGAAGGACTCGACCCGCAGTTCCGCGCGCTGTACGACGAGGCGGACGACGACCGCACGAGGAAGCGGGTGATCGTCGACCAGATCGCCTCGCTCACCGACGCGGCCGCCCGCTCGCTCCACTCCAGACTTACCGTGCACCACCGGTAATCCCAGCCGCCCCGGCGTCCCAACGGAGCAAGCCCTCTTCCCCCATCACGCTCCGTGCGGGACGCTCGCAGGTGGCGGCGCCGCGCAGCAAGCACCGAGGAGGCATCAAGTGGTCGACGCAGATCGGACATTCGTCATTGTCGGAGGCGGTCTCGCGGGGGCGAAAGCCGCCGAGACCCTCCGCGCCGAAGGGTTCAACGGGCGGGTGATCCTCATCGGTGACGAGCGCGAGCACCCTTACGAACGGCCGCCCCTGTCCAAGGGGTTCCTGGCCGGCAAGGAAGACCGGGACAGCGTCTTCGTGCACGAGCCCGCCTGGTACGCGAGCAAGGACATCGAGCTCCACCTCGGCCAGACCGTCACCGCGATCGACCGCGGGGCCAGGACGGTCCGGCTCGGCGACGGCACTCTGATCCAGTACGACCGGCTGCTGCTGGCCACCGGCGCCGAGCCGCGCCGCCTGGACATCCCCGGCACCGGGCTGGCGGGCGTCCACCACCTGCGCCGCCTCGCCCACGCCGAGCGGCTGCGGCACGTCCTGAAGGCGCTCGGCCGCGACAACGGCCACCTCGTGATCTCGGGGGCCGGCTGGATCGGCCTGGAGGTCGCGGCCGCGGCCCGGGGATACGGCGCCGAGGTCACCGTCGTGGAGCCGGAGGCCACCCCGCTGCACAACGTCATCGGCCCCGAGCTCGGCCAGCTCTTCGCCGACCTGCACGCCGAGCACGGGGTGCGCTTCCACTTCGGCGCCCGCCTCACCGAGATCGTCGGCCAGGACGGCATGGTGCTCGCCGCCCGCACCGACGACGGCGAGGAGCACCCGGCGCACGACGTGCTCGCCGCGATCGGCGCCGCCCCGCGCACCTCGCTCGCCGAGACGGCGGGCCTGGCCATGGTCGACCGGGCGCACGGCGGGGGCATCGCCGTGGACGCCTCGCTGCGCACCTCGGACCCCGACATCTTCGCGGCGGGCGACGTGGCCGCCGTCCACCACCCGCTGCTCGGCACCCGGCTGCGCGTCGAGCACTGGGCCAACGCCCTCAACGGCGGCCCGGCCGCCGCCCGCTCGATGCTGGACCAGGAGGTCTCCTACGACCGGGTCCCCTACTTCTTCTCCGACCAGTACGACCTCGGCCTCGAATACTCGGGCTGGGCGCCCCCGGGCTCCTACGACCAGGTGGTGATCCGGGGGGACGCGGGCAAGCGCGAGTTCATCGCGTTCTGGCTCAAGGACCGCCGGGTGCTCGCCGGGATGAACGTGAACGTGTGGGATGTCACAGAGCCCATCCAGGCCCTCATCCGGGGCGGGGCCCAGGTGGACACCGAGGCGCTGGCCGATCCGGCCGTCGCACTCGGCTCCCTCGCACCCTGAGTGCCGCGGCGTCCCCGTAGACTTCACACGTGGCAGGCAGGATCAACGATGACGACGTGAAGGCGGTACGGGACGCGGTCCCGATCGACGCCGTCGTGTCCGAGTACCTCCAGCTGCGCAACGCCGGAGGAGGCAACCTCAAGGGCCTCTGCCCCTTCCATGACGAGAAGTCCCCGTCCTTCCAGGTCAGCCCGAGCAAGGGCCTCTTCCACTGCTTCGGCTGCCAGGAAGGCGGCGACACGATCGCCTTCATCCGGAAGATCGACCACCTGTCGTTCTCCGAGGCGGTCGAGCGCCTCGCCGCCACCGCGGGCATCACGCTGCGCTACGAGGAGGGCGGCTACAACCCCTCGCACCAGCGCGGCGAGCGCATCCGGCTGGTCGAGGCGCACAAGGCGGCCGCGCAGTTCTACGCCGAGCAGCTCGGCAGCCCCGAGGCCGAGATCGGCCGCGCGTTCCTCGCCGAGCGCGGCTTCGACCAGGCCGCCGCCGCCCACTTCGGCGTGGGCTACAGCCCGGCGGGCTGGGACCACCTGACCCGCTTCCTGCGCGGCAAGGGCTTCAGCGACAAGGAGCTCCTCACGTCGGGCCTCGCCCAGGAGAGCCGCCGCAACCCCATCGACCGCTTCCGCGGCCGCCTGATGTGGCCGATCCGCGACGTGTCCGGAGAGGTGGTCGGCTTCGGCGCCCGCAAGCTGCGCGACGACGACAACGGCCCGAAGTACCTGAACACCCCCGAGACGCCGATCTACAAGAAGTCGCAGGTCCTGTACGGCATCGACCTGGCGAAGAAGGACATCGCCAAGTCCAGCCGCGCGGTGGTCGTCGAGGGCTACACCGACGTCATGGCGTGCCACCTGGCCGGGGTCACCACAGCCATCGCGACCTGCGGCACGGCGTTCGGCGGCGACCACATCAAGATCCTGCGCCGCCTCCTGATGGACAACGGCTCGGCCCGGGTGATCTTCACCTTCGACGGCGACGCGGCCGGCCAGAAGGCGGCCCTGCGCGCCTTCGAGGACGATCAGAAGTTCGCCGCCGAGACGTACATCGCGATCGCCCCCGACAACATGGACCCCTGCGACCTGCGCCTGGCCAAGGGCGACGAGGCGGTCGTGGACCTGGTCCAACCCCGCACCCCGCTCTTCGAGTTCGCGATCCGCCAGATCGTCGGACGCTACGACCTGGAGACCCCCGCGGGCCGGGCCGCGGCCCTCGACGAGGCGGCCCCCATCGTCGCCCGGATCAAGAACGTCGCCTCCCAGCACGAGGTCGCCGTCCAGCTCGCCGGGATCCTCGGCATCCTGGACACCCAGTTCGTGGTCAAGCGCGTCGCCCAGCTCGCCCGCTGGGCCCGCGACCGCGGCGGCAAGGGCCCCGCGCCCACGCAGCACCGCCGCCGGCAGTACGAGACCGCGGCCCCCGGCCCCGCCGTCGCCCCGGGCCCCGCGCTCAACCTGCGCAGCCCCGCCCACCGCACCGAACGGGAGCTGCTCAAGCTGGCGTTGCAGCACCCGCACCTGGTCTCCCCGGCGTTCGACGCGTACGGCGTGGACGAGTTCACCGCCCCGCCCTACGCGGCGGTCCGCCAGTGCATCCAGGAAGCGGGCGGCGCCACCGACGCCCCCTCCGACTACCTCCCGGCCGTCATGGACTGCGCGCCCAACGACGTGGTCCGGGCCCTGGTCACCGAGCTCGCCGTGGAGGCGATCCACGCCCGCACGGTCGACGAGGCGTACGCGGGCGAGCAGCTGGTGGCCGTCCGCCGCCGGGCCGTCGACCGCCGCCTCCTGGACATCCAGGGCACCCTGGCCCGCCTCGGGCAGAACGGCGACCCGGCCCAGCTGGCCGCCGTCCAGAACGAGTTGTGGGTCCTCCAGCAGTACGGCCAGGCCCTGCGCAACAAGGGCGCGGCAGCGCTCTGACGCTCCACGGGGCCGATGGGGGCCGGCCGCGCGATCCGTCGCTCCTTCGGGGGCATTCCACCCTCGGGCACCCTTGAGCGGCGGCCCTACGGGGTAGCCGTCCTGTGGAAGGCCTTCGTCACAACTACCGGCACCCGGCCGGGCGTTCACGGACCGACGGCGCGTGGGCGCACCCGCGGTGGCATATCCATCCGGGTAACCGCCCGGTCACGCACCGGCTTCAAAAAGTCACCGCACGCCCGTCGCGGCGACCATGTGTCGTACCCCACACTGGGGTGCGGTGCCTGAGTCCTCGGAGCGCGGCCGGCCCACCCTCGGGGGTGGGCACCTCACCCCCGCGGATCCGCTCATCGTGTACGGGACGGAAAGCGGCCCGGCCGCCCCCGTCCCGCTGCCGCACGCCCCCGATCCGGCAGCGATCACCCTGGAGGTCGCCCCCGTGCAGACCCAGACCCTGACCGACAACGACGTCGTCACGGCCGTACCGCCGCAGTCGCGGGCCGTACACCACCCGGAGGCCGAGTCGTCCGGCCCGGCCGCCGGACCCGCCCCCGAGCCGGTCACCGAGGACGAGGCCCCCGAACCCCCCGAACCGCAGCCCGGCCGGGTGGATACCGGCGGACCGTCCTCCGATCTCTTCCGCCAGTACCTGCGCGAGATCGGCCGCATACCGCTGCTCACCGCGGCCGAGGAGGTCGAGCTCGCCCGGCGCGTCGAGGCGGGCCTCTTCGCCGAGGAGAAGTTGCGCAACACCCCCGACCCGGACTCCCAACTCGCCGTGGATCTGGACAAGTTGGTCGTTATGGGCCGGATGGCCAAGCGCCGCCTCATCGAAGCCAACCTGCGCCTGGTGGTCTCCGTCGCCAAGCGGTACGTGGGCCGCGGGCTCACCATGCTCGACCTGGTCCAGGAGGGAAACCTCGGACTGATCAGGGCGGTCGAGAAGTTCGACTACGCACGCGGCTACAAGTTCTCGACGTACGCGACCTGGTGGATCCGCCAGGCCATGTCGCGGGCGCTCGCCGACCAGGCCCGCACCATCCGCGTGCCCGTCCACGTGGTCGAGCTCATCAACCGCGTGGTGCGCGTCCAGCGCCGGATGCTTCAGGAACGCGGCTACGAGCCGACCGCCGAGGAGGTCGCCGCCCATCTCGACCTGACGCCCGAGCGGGTCGGTGAAGTGCTGCGCCTGGCCCAGGAGCCGGTGTCGCTGCACGCGCCGGTGGGCGAGGAGGACGACGTCGCGCTCGGCGACCTCATCGAGGACGGCGACGCCGCGTCCCCCGTCGAGTCCGCCGCGTTCCTGCTGCTGCGCGAACACCTGGAGGCCGTGCTCTCCACGCTCGGCGAGCGCGAACGCAAGGTCGTCCAGCTGCGCTACGGCCTCGCCGACGGCCGGCCCCGCACCCTGGAGGAGATAGGCCGCATCTTCGGCGTGACCCGCGAACGGATCCGCCAGATCGAGTCGAAGACGCTGAACAAGCTCCGCGACCACGCGTTCGCGGACCAGCTGCGCGGCTACCTGGACTAGGCGGTCCCCGGCGCCGGGGCGGGCCCCCTGGGGCACCTCACCCGGCACCGGGACAGGAGGTCAGTCGACCTCGGCCACCGCCTGGGCGAACTGGGCCGCGTACAGGCGCGCGTACGCGCCCTGCGCCGCCAACAGCTCGTCGTGCGTGCCCTGTTCGACGATCGCGCCGTTCTCCATCACCAGGATGACGTCCGCGTCCCGGATGGTGGAGAGGCGGTGGGCGATGACGAACGACGTGCGCCCGTGGGCGAGCCGTGCCATCGCCTTCTGGATCAGCACCTCGGTACGGGTGTCGACCGAACTCGTCGCCTCGTCCAGGACCAGGATCACCGGGTCGGACAGGAAGGCCCGCGCGATGGTGATGAGCTGCTTCTCGCCCGCGCTCACCCCGGTGCCCTCGTCGTCGATGACGGTGTCGTAGCCCTCGGGCAGGGTGCGGATGAACCGGTCCGCGTGCGCGGCCTTCGCCGCCTCCTCGATCTCCTCGCGGGTGACGCCCTCGGCCGCGCCGTACGCGATGTTGTCCGCGATGGTGCCGCCGAACAGCCAGGTGTCCTGGAGCACCATGCCGATCCCGGAGCGCAGCTCCTCGCGGGTCATCCGCGCCGCGTCGACGCCGTCCAGGGTGATCCGGCCGCCGGTGACCTCGTAGAACCGCATCAGCAGGTTCACCAGGGTCGTCTTGCCCGCGCCCGTCGGACCGACGATCGCGACCGTGTGCCCGGGCTCCACCGTCAGTGAGAGGTCCTCGATGAGCGGCTTCTCCGGGTCGTACCGGAAGGACACCTTCTCCAGCGAGACCGCGCCGCGCAGCACCTCGGGGCGCTCGGGCGAGGCCGTCTCGGGCGCCTGCTCCTCGGCGTCGAGCAGCTCGAAGATCCGCTCGGCCGAGGCGACGCCGGACTGCACCAGGTTCGCCATCGAGGCGACCTGGGTCAGCGGCATCGAGAACTGGCGGGAGTACTGGATGAACGCCTGCACGTCACCGATGGACAGGGCGCCGGTGGCGACCCGCAGACCGCCGACGACGGCCACCAGGACGTAGTTCAGGTTCGAGACGAACATCATCAGCGGCTGCATGACGCCACTGTTGAACTGCGCCTTGAACGACGCCTCGTACAGCGCGTCGTTCTGCTCGGCGAAGGCGTCGGCCGACTCCTGCTGGCGCCCGAACACCTTCACCAGGGCGTGCCCGGTGTACATCTCCTCGATGTGCGCGTTCAGCTTGCCGGTCGACTTCCACTGCTGGACGAACTGCGGCTGCGACCGCTTGCCGACCTTCGCCGCCACGAACACCGACAGCGGCACCGTGACCAGCGCCACGAGCGCGAGCAGCGGCGAGATCCAGAACATCATCACCAGCACGCCGACGATGGTCAGCAGCGAGTTGATGAGCTGGCCCATCGTCTGCTGCATCGTCTGCGAGATGTTGTCGATGTCGTTGGTCGCGCGGCTGAGCACCTCGCCGCGCTTGGCCTTGTCGAAGTACGACAGGGGCAGCCGCGACAGCTTCGTCTGGATGTCCTCGCGCATCCGGAACACGGTGCGGTTGATGGCCCGGTTGGAGAGCCGGGTCGCCACCAGCATCATGAGCCCCGCGCCCACGTACACCGCGAGCGCGGCGAGCAGGACGCTGCCGACCGCGCCGAAGTCGATCTTCTGCCCGGGGGTGAAGTCCACGCCCGAGAGCATGTCGGCGAGGCCGCCCTCGCCGCGGTGGCGCAGCCCCTCGATCGCCTGCGCCTTGGTGGGCACGTCGCGCAGGTTCCAGCCGATGACCCCCGCGAAGACGAGGTCGGTCGCCTTGCCGAGGATCTTCGGCCCGACCACCGAGAGGCCGACGCTGCACACCACCGCGAACAGCATCACGCTCAGCGTGGCCTTCTCCGGAGCCAGCTGTTTGACCAGCCGTTTCCCGGACTCCTTGAAGTTCATCGACCGCTGATCCGGGCCGCCGCCCATCATCATGCGTCCACCGGGCCCGCTCATGCCGCCTCAGCCTCCGTCAGCTGGGAGAGCACGATCTCCCGGTACGTCTCGTTGTCGGCCATCAACTCGTGATGGCGGCCGGTCCCGACGACCTGTCCCTCGTCGAGGACGATGATGCGGTCGGCGTCCCGGATCGTGGAGACCCGCTGGGCGACGATCACGACCGTGGCCTCGGCGGTCTCGCGGCCGAGCGCGGAGCGCAGCGCCGCGTCGGTGGCGTAGTCGAGCGCCGAGAAGGAGTCGTCGAAGAGGTAGATCTCCGGGCGCTGCACCAGGGTTCTCGCGATGGCGAGCCGCTGGCGCTGACCGCCGGACACGTTCGTGCCGCCCTGCGCGATCGGCGCGTCCAGGCCGCCCTCCAGCCTGCCGACGAACTCCTTGGCCTGCGCGACCTCCAGGGCGTGCCAGAGCTCCTCGTCGGTCGCGTCGGGATTGCCGTACCGCAGGTTGGTGGCGACCGTCCCCGAGAACAGGTACGGCTTCTGCGGCACCAGCGAGACCGTCTTGGCGAGCAGGACGGGGTCCAGCGTGCGCACGTCCTCGCCGTCGACCAGCACCTGGCCGTCGGTCACGTCGAACAGCCGCGGCACGAGCCCGAGCAGGGTCGACTTGCCGCTGCCCGTCGACCCGATGATCGCGGTGGTCTCGCCGGGCCGGGCCACCAGATCCACGCCCCGCAGCACGGAGGCCTCCGCGCCCGGGTACTTGAAGTCGGCGCCCCGCACTTCCAGATGGCCGTGCCGGCGCAGCGCGCGCACCGGGCTCTTGGGCGGCACCACGCTCGTGTCGGTCCCCAGGACCTCCTCGATGCGCTCGGCACAGACCTCGGCCCGCGGCACCATCATGAACATGAAGGTGGCCATCATGACGGCCATCACGATCTGCATGAGGTACGCGAGGAACGCGGTGAGCTGGCCGATCTGCATGTGGCCGCTGTCGATGCGCTGGGCACCGAACCAGACCACCGCGACCGACGAGACGTTCACGACGGTCATGACGGTCGGGAACATGAGCGCCATCAGGCGCCCGGTGGCCAGCGACACGTCGGTGAGCTCGGTGTTGGCGCCCTTGAAGCGGCCCTGCTCGTACTCGTCCCGCACGAAGGCCCGGATCACGCGGTTGCCGGTGATCTGCTCGCGCAGCACCCGGTTCACGGTGTCGAGCCGGGTCTGCATGGTGCGGAACAGCGGCCGCATCTTGCGCACGATCAGCGAGACGGCGACACCGAGGACGGGGACGACCGCGAGCAGCACGGCCGAGAGCGGCACGTCCTGGCCGAGGGCCATGATGATGCCGCCGACACACATGATCGGCGCGGACACCATCAGCGTGAACGCCATCAGGACCAGCATCTGGACCTGCTGGACGTCATTGGTGGTGCGGGTGATCAGGGACGGCGCCCCGAAGTGGCCGACCTCGCGGGCCGAGAAGGACTGCACTCGCGCGAAGACGGCGGCCCGCACGTCCCGGCCGAGGGCGGCCGCGGTCCGGGCCCCGAAGAAGACGGCCCCGATGTTGCAGAACACCTGGACGAGGCTGACGGCGATCATGATGCCGCCGTGGCTCAGGATGTAGCCCGTGTCCCCGTTCACGACACCGTTGTCAATGATGTTCGCGTTGAGGGTGGGCAGATAAAGGGTCGCGCTGGTCTGCAGCAGTTGCAGCAGGACCAGCAGGACGATCGGTTTCTTGTACGGCCCTAGATGGGACCGCAGGAGTCGTATGAGCACGCGCAGGCTCTCCGGGTCGGCAAGATCGGGGGTTCGACCCCCCATCTTGCGACACTCCACCCCGGGAAGCTCAAGCGATTATCGGGGTGAAGTCAAAAGGAATAGCAAAGAGCGTAGGCCCCGTCCGCGTCAAGAACCCTGGCCGAAGGCGCCCGGGTGGATCTCGTCACGCGTCGCCATGTACTGCTGACGCACCGCCTGCCCCACGGCCAGTTCCTCACCGGGCTCGAAGACCTGCGCCGCCGCCCCCTGCCAGGCCGGCGGGGTGTGCGCGGCGAGCGTGCCCTGCGAGACGCCGAGCGCCCAGGCCGCCTGCCGGGCCGCGCCGAGCGCCGCGTACTCGGCGGGCTGCGGCACGACCACCTGCGTACCGAAGATCGCGGGCGCCGCCGCCTGCACGGCGGGCAGTTCCGCCGCGGCACCGAGCAGGAAGACCCGCCGGACCTCGACCCCGCGCCCCCGCAGCACGTCCAGGGCGTCGGCCAGCGAGCAGAGCATGCCCTCGAAGGCGGCCCGCGCCAGGTGCTCCGGCCTCATCGACTCGCGCCGCAGGCCGGTCAGCGTGCCCGCGGCGTGCGGAAGCCGGGGCGTGCGCTCGCCCTCGAGGTAGGGCAGCAGTACGAGACCGCAGGCGCCGGGGGTGGACTTGAGGGCCAGCGCGCTGAGTTCGGCGAGATCCTCGACGCCGAGCATCTCCGCCGTGCCGCGCAGGGCCCGGACGGCATTGCTCGTATGCACGACCGGTAGATGCATCCCGGTCGCGTCGGCGAAGGACGTAATCATCCCGCTCGGGTCGGCCAGCGCCTCGTGATGCACGGCCATGACGGAGCCCGAGGCGCCGAGCGAGACCACCGCGTCGCCCGCGCCGACGCCGAGCCCGAACGCGGCCGCCATCGTCTCGCCCGTACCGGCGGAGATCAGCAGGCCCTCGGGGGTGGTGCCGGCCGCGTCGGAGGGGCCGAGCACCTCGGGCAGCGCCACCTGGTGGCCGAGCGCCAGCTCGATCAGATCGGGGCGGTAGAAGCCGGTGGCGGCCGACCAGTAGCCGGTGCCGGACGCGGCGCCGCGGTCGGTGGTGCGGCGCGCGGGCCGGCCGAGCAACTGCCACACCAGCCAGTCGTGCGCCTGCAGGATGCCCGCGGTGCGCTGGGCCGCCTCCGGCTCGTTGCGCGCCAGCCAGCGCAGCTTGGCCACCGCCTGCGCGGCCTGCGGCACGCACCCGACGGCCTTCGCCCAGGCCTCCCGGCTGCCCAGCGCGTCGATGAGATCGGCGGCCGAGACCTGGGCCCGCTTGTCGTTCCCGGTCAGTGCGGCCCGTACGAGGTTGCCCTGGCCGTCCAGCGGGACGAGGCCGTGCTGCTGGGCCGCGACCCCGATGGCCTGGACGCCTTCCAGGAGCCCGCCGGTCGCGGCCTCGCCGAGCGAGAGCAGCCAGGCCTGCGGATCGACCTCGGTCGCCTTCGGTTCGACGGGATGCGGGGCGTACCCCTGTCGCAGCACGGCACCCGTGTCCGTGTCGCAGACGACGATGCGAGTGAAGGCGGAAGAGCTGTCAAGACCGGCGACTATCCCCATGCCTGAGATTCTGCCGCACGCGAGGGACTCCTGGGACGGCGGTGGCCGGGACAACGCTGTCGGGCCGCGCGCCGGGCGCGACGACCGGTCAGGTGTTGCTGGTGCCCCAGTCGTCCTCGGCCCCCGGACCGCGCTCGCGCAGGGAGCGCACCCGGTCGGTGACGGAGGCGGGAATCTTGTCGCCGACCTTCTCGCTCACGGCCTGGAATGCCTTGCCCGCGACCTGGCGCGAGGTCTGCGCGGCGGATTCGGCGGTGTTCCGCACCGCGGGGTTCTGCGCCATCTGACGTGCGGACTTCTTCAACTGCTCGTAACGCTCGCGTCCGGCCCGGGTTCCGAGCACGTATCCGAGAGCCAGTCCGGCGGCGAACGTGAGCCGGTATCGCATGGCGGTCACCCTTCCCTAGCGTGTGTGCCGCGCCTACCCGCGCAGCCCCGTGATCACCCAGGGCGGAACCGATTGGCGGAGCACCCCCCTGCTTGCGCTAATGTATGTGTCGCAGCGAACGCACGCCGCCCGGGATCACCCCAGGTAGGTACGTTCGATGCAACGAGGCATTCCCCTGTAGCTCAATTGGCAGAGCAGCCGGCTGTTAACCGGCAGGTTACTGGTTCGAGTCCAGTCGGGGGAGCTCGATCTCCTGTAGCTCAATTGGCAGAGCAGCCGGCTGTTAACCGGCAGGTTACTGGTTCGAGTCCAGTCGGGAGAGCAAGCGGAATCGGACCCTTCGGGGTCCTTTTTCGTATCCCGGGGAACCGCTGGGATCCCCGCGCAGTCCTCATGGGCGTGCGATGCCGACCATCCGAGGCAGGAGATCGTATGAGCGGCTATGCTGCGGCAGACGGCGCGCACAAATGTGCGCGACGCGCCGTTAGGGGCGGTAGCTCAGCCGGTTAGAGCAGCGGACTCATAATCCGTCGGCCGTGGGTTCGAGTCCCACCCGCCCCACCAGGAGGCGCAGGTGCAGAAACGATCTGGCCTGCGCCTTTGGCGTTTCCGGAGTCTTGTGCGGCGTCTGCGGGGGCGCGGCGGACGGCTGTGTGCGGAGCGGATCGGGGCCGCCGGACGATCTCCTTCGAGTGATCACCCGCACGGCCCACCAACGCCGCCGAGCGAGTGTCGCGCCCCCGCCCGGCGCCCCGCCCGCCGCCCTCGACGGGCCTAGGACCCGGCCGTCATCCGCACGTCGGTGCACCCCCGTTGCTTCGCCTCCCCCTCCGCGAACGCCTTCAGGGCGGTGTGCGCGAAGTCGGGGGAGTAGTGGGGGACGGGGTAGCCGCTGGTGTCGGGGTCGTAGAGGCGGGTGAAGAGGAAGGCGGCCGCCTCGGTGGACCCGGGGCACGTGGCAGTCGCCCAGGCGGAGTCGCCCGCCCCCTCCAGGTGCTTGAGGGAGGCCGCCGCCCTGCTCGCCCGGAACTCCTTTGCCGTCGTGCCGTAGAAGCCGAACAAGCCGTAGCCGGGCTTCTGGGCCTCCGTGGCGAGATAGCAGTTCACCTGGGGGGCCCGGGCGTCCGCAGGGAACTCCACGGCCCGCGGGGTGCCGCTGCGCGCGGCCGTCGGGGCAAGATCGCGCAGTGCGGCGCAGGACCCCTGCGACTGCTCCAGCGGCTTGGCCGGGCGGGGCCGGGCGCCGACGGGGGGCGCTGACACATCGGTCAGCGTTCCACCGCCGTCCGTCTGGCAGCCGTACTTCGCCGCCGCCTTCCGGGCGCTCTCGGCAGTCACCCGGCCGAGACCGGCGAGCGCGGCCGTGCTGCTCGACGGGGCGAAACCCGGCGGGGCGAAACTTCCGTAGGCGACGAGCGACTTGCCCGGTTCGTTGTGGCAGTCCAGCGCGACCCGGACCGCCGTGCCGTCCCTGTTCCGTACGATGCCCGGCCAGCCCTTGCCGAGAGGCGACGCCTGCCCCTTGAAGCCGTTGGAGATGTCGGAGGGGAACGCCTCCAAGGGGGCGGGCTCGGTGCCGCTCCAGCGCAGGGACATCTCCAGCGAGCCGTTGCGCGCGGAGTCCGCCCTCAGCACCAGGCAATGGGCCAGATAGCCGTCATCGAGCTCAAGGGATCTCGCCCGCAGCTCTGAGGACTCCAGCGCCGCGGCGAGTTCGCCCTGCGCCACATTCCCGCCACAGGCCTGGTCCAGCGACCGACTGTCGCGCCAGGAGTCGTACATGCCGGTGCTGTAGAGGGTTTGGGCCGCTATGGCCAGGACGGCGACGAACGCCCCCGCGTACCAGCCGGGGTGGATGCGTCGGATCCTGGAGTTCTTCTGCATGGTGCTCATTCTGTCGAGGGCCGTTCCGGGGGCGTCAGCGGTCGGGCCGGAGGAAGCGCATGGAGTCGTTGCGGCTGGTGCCGTACTCGTCCTGGCCGACGTGGAGGAAGTACTTGGTGTAGTCGCTGTCGAGGTCGTGCCCGCGGCTCTGCGCCCACATCCTGACCATGTGATCGACGTCGCGCTGGCCGGCGTCGTACGTCTTCGCGTTCGCTTCGGTCGCCTCCAGATTCGCCTCGGCCGTGTGTTCCTTGTTGGACTCGTACGTCCAGATGTCGACGCTCTTGGTGGCGAGGTCTCCGACGGGGCTGAGATCGGACACCGGGTTGAACATGAGGGCCGTGCTCAGCGACGTGCCGATTCCGTGGTTGAAGTCGGCGGCCCACTGCGTCTTCTTGAAACGCTCGTCGAAGATGATGTCCGCCCGGACGCCGTCGTAGGAGCCCATGGCGCGCGAGGACTCGACGATGCGATCGTGGATGGTCTTCTCACCGGCGCCCTGCGGGAGAGCGGCCAGGACGTCGTGCGAGTACTTCTGTTCCGCGCCGTAAAGGTGCCCGAAAGCATCCGGGTCGTCGGCGATTCCGCGCATGAGCTTGGTCAAGTGGTCCGGTGCCAGGGCCAGGTGGGCGCCGTCCTTGTCCTCCCAGACCACCCCTGGCTGGTTGACGGGAATGTCGTAGTGCGTATCGGACTTGGCGAACGTCTGGTGCGTGTCCGCCGTGTACGACGTCATGATGTGCGCCAGCGGCTCGGTGAGGTTCTTCGGCAGGGCCTGGGCGTGCTGGTCCGCGTTCAGCGTGTCCACCGTCTGCTGCAAAATGCTCGCCTGGGCCGTCGTGTGGTGCGCGATGGGGTGGTACGTGCCCGGGGTGTTGCCCGTGGTCGCGGCTTCCAGGGCCGCGCCGAAGCCCTTGCGGGCGTCGCCGTCCTCCACCGTGACCGGCATGCCCAGGGTGGTGCCGCCGGGCGGGGTCGCGTAGTGGTCCACCACGGTGTTCCAGTCCCGGCCGTGCAGCAGGTAGTTGAGGTTGTCGCTGTGCGCCGGGTCCAGGTACGCGGTGCTGGTCGCCGGGTCGTGGGACATGATGCCGAGGACGCCGTCGAGCGGGTCGTTGGCGAACCAGCCCCGGTCGCCGTCGCTGAACCTGTCCCGCAGCGACCAGACGGAATCGAGGTTTCCCTTGGCCGTGTAGGACGTCTCGGCGTGGCGGATGTCGTCCGCGGTGTCCTTGAGGAACTGCCCGGAATAGCCGTCACCGTGCTGCATGAGCGTGACCAGGCTCTGGTAGCCCCGGACCTTCTCGTCCGGGATCTTGCTGAGGCCGTCCAGCTTGAATTCCTCGGTCCCGGCCTTCCGGAGCTGCTCGCGGAAATTCTTGTAGAACGCGGAGTCGGTATCACGGGTCGCCGTGGCCAGGGTCGTGGCGAGGCCCTTCTGGAGGTCCAGGTACTGGGCGCTGTCCTTCTTGTCCTTGTAATAGGCGAGGCTGTCGAGGGAGTTGGAGAGTTTCACGGTGCCCTCGGCGCCGAGTTCGTCGAGGAGGGTCTGGCTGAACACCTTGTCGCCGGCGTGGTCACGGAAGAGGCGCTGCAACTCCGCGTAGTCCTGGGGAGTGGCCTTGCCCGAGTCGATGCGCAGCGCGAGGTCCTTGCCCTCGTCCGCCTCGTACTGCTCGATGTCTCCCTTGGCCTTCCCGTTGAATCCGTTGGTGGTTCCGTCCAGGCGGTCGGAGTCCTGGACCACCTGGGTGAGGGCGACCTCGAACCCCTGGTCCGCGTCGCACACGCTCTTCACCGCGTTGTCGATGCGGCTCTGCCAGCCGGACGCCTTCTCCCGGGCGGACTGCTGGTAGTCCGGGTCGTGGTGGTAGGCGCTCAGTTCGCCCTTGTCGAGTCGGGCGACGTCGAACGTGACGTTGCCGGTGGCCGAGACGGCCATGCCGTCCTTGATGGCGGCGTCCCGTTCCGATTCCACCTTCTTTCGCAGGTCGACGAACTGGGTGTGCGCCTCCCTGAGGAGCGAGGCCATCGCCTTGGCCTCGGTCTGGGCGTACTTGTACTCGTTCAGGGTGATGCCGAAGGTGGCGTTCGCGGCCTGCGAACTCTCGCCCACCCACTGCGTGGGCAGCGTGATGGTGTGCACCTGGTCGTGGTACAGCGTCTCGCGTTCCTTGAACTGCCCAGCCATTTCCTCCCACTTCGTCGCCGCCGTGGCCAACGTGGACAGGTCGGTCGCCAATATCTCTTGGTACGTGGGCATATGAGGTCGTCCTGTATGTCTGCGAAGCCGGAGAAAGGGGAGGAGGAAAAGGAGGGGAATCAGTAGTGGTCGAGGGGGGAATCGGGGCGGCCGATGTCCTGGTGGACTCCGAAGTCGGTCTTCTGGAACAGGGAGTTGGCGCCGCGCAGGGCGGACTTCTCGCCCGCGAGGCGGTTCATGAGGCCCTGCACCTGCTCGCCCCAGGTGTGATGCGCCTTCTTCAGCGCGCCGGACGTCACCCAGCCGTGCCCGTCGTGCGGGCCGAATTCCTTGATGGCGGCGGCAGTTGACTCGTCGGCGTGTGTGCCCGACTTCTTCGTGTCCGGTTCGAGGCGGGTCTCGATGGTGTTGGCGGCGGACCGCTTCGCCTCGGGGGTCGACACGAGGCCCGACTGCCCGGGGTTGGTGAACAGCGGTGGCCCCGGCGGCGGTTGGTGGTCCAGGCTCATGCGGGACGGGCCGCCGTGCTCAGTGGTCGTATCCGTGGACATGCGACGCTCTCCTGAGTCCTGTGGTCCTGCGGTGTGGTGGTCATGTACTCGACGTTTCCGGGGACGCCCGGACTGCCATCCTCAGTTCTGCTCCACCGGGGCGCGTGAGGTTTGAGGGCTTCCTGAGGGAACGCGCCCTGGGCCCCGGGGCCGCCTCCTGACTGACAGGCTCTTGATCCTAAGGAGACCGGCGCGCGGCAGGCGGTCTCTCGGGGCCCGCGGGCGGAGTCGTCCCAGGTTGTGTGGGTTTCGCGCAGACGGAAACAGCGGAGGCTCCCGGTGGTGCGCACGGGGTGTGCGGTGGCCCGGGGTCTCGGGGGTCGGGTCCGTGGCTTACGAATCTTTCACACGGTGTGGCGTGCGTTTCTGGTGGTGGCGGGGGGCGCATCCGCCGCGCGAGGGCCGCCCGTGTGCTGAGCGCCTGCGGCCCGTGGACGACGGGCCGGACGGCAGTGGAGGCCCCCGGTGGTGCGCACGGGGTGTGCGGTGGCCGGGGGTCTCTCGGGCAGGGCTCGTGGCTGACGAATCTTTCAGAGAGCGGACTGGAAGGCCGAGGCGCTCGGCACGTTGGCGGCGGTCGTGGTGACGCGGTCGAGGGCGACCGGGACGCGGCCGGCGTGCTGTGCCGCCGCCCGCGCGGTGAGCGGCGTGCGCCGGGCGGTCTGCGGGGTGGCGGGGCGGCGGGCGGCGGCGGAGATCAGGGTGTTCATGGTTGGCCTTCCGGCGAGATGCGTCGCCGCCCCCGCCTGATGACGGCGGGGGCGGCGACGACGATGCGTACTGATCGGGGGAAGCGTAGCGGCGCCCGGGGGCTGCGGCGCGCGCTTCCTGGCGTGGCGTAAGGATGGTGCGCGCGGCCGGACGGGGCCGCCGCGCCCCCTACCTGAGGCGATGGACCGGAGGGGGTGGCTCCACCGTGTTCGCGGGGACCGGGATTGGCCGGGAAACCCGATTCCGGTGCATTGACCCGGCCGGGGTACGACGCCCCGGGCGCCTTCGAGCGGGCGGCGGCTGAGCGGCTGTACGAGGCGGCCTCCGGTCGGCGGTACGGGGTCGCCGGCGGGGCCGAACCCCTGGCCGCCCGGGGCGTACGGCTGTGAGGTCGCCCCTACCTCGGTGCTGGTGGGCGGGGTTAGCATCCCGCGTGACCGAACAAGCCGAGCAGCCCACCGAGACGCCAGCCTCGCCCAACGCCGCCACCGCACCCGGAACCGCCTCCCCGACGGCCGACGGCTCCGGCACCGGGGAGATACGCGCGGCGCGGCGCCGCATATTCGCCGACCTCACGCCCTTCCGGGTATCGCCGGACTACCGCAGGCTCTGGTTCGGCAACATGGTGTCCTGGGTCGGCAGCGGCATGACCGCGCTCGCGATCTCCCTCCAGGTCTACGACCTCACCGGCTCCAGCTTCCACGTCGGTCTGGTCGGCATCTTCACCCTCGTACCGCTGGTCGTGTTCGGGCTGTACGGCGGGGCCATCGCCGACACCGTCGACCGGCGCAAGCTCGGGCTGTACAGCGCGCTCGGATCCGCCGCGCTCTCGGGGGCGCTCGCGGCCGGGACGTTCGCCGGGGTCGCGAACGTGTGGTTCCTGTACGCCGTCATCGCGCTCCAGTCGGTCTGCCAGGCCCTGAACGCCCCGGCCCGCTCCGCGATGATCCCGAAGCTGCTGCCGCCCGAGCAGCTGCCCGCCGCCAACGCCCTCAACTCCATGATCATGACGACCGGCACGCTCGTCGGGCCGATGCTGGGCGGGCTCGTGGTCGGCTTCGCCGGGTACAGGACCGCGTACCTCATCGACGCGATCACCTTCGCGGCCTCGCTGTACGCGATGTGGCGGCTGCCCGCGATGCTGCCCGAGCGGACCGGGGCCAAGCGGGCCTCCGTCCTGGACGGGCTGCGGTTCCTCGCCACCCGGCCCAACCTGCGGATGACGTTCTTCAGCGACTTCTGCGCGATGATCCTGGCCCATCCCCGCGCCCTGTTCCCGGCCGTCGCCGTCCTCTGGTACGGCGGTGACGCGCGCACCACCGGCCTCCTCGTCGCGGCGCCCGCCGTCGGCGCGCTGCTCGGCGGAGTGTTCTCCGGCTGGCAGGGACGCATCCACCGGCACGGGCTCGCGGTGCTGATCTCGGTCGGCGGGTGGGGGGCCGCCGTCGCGGCGTTCGGGCTGACCCGGCAGCTGTGGCTCGGCCTGTTCATGCTCGCGGTCGCGGGGTTCTCGGACACCGTCTCCATGGTGTTCCGCAACACGATGATGCAGGTCGCGGCGCCGGACGACATGCGGGGGCGGCTCCAGGGCGTGTTCATCGTGGTGGTCGCGGGCGGGCCCCGGCTCGGGGACTTCCTCGCGGGTACGGTCGCCGACCTCACGTCGCCCGCGGTGATGGTGGTGGGGGGTGGGGTGGCGTGCGTACTGGCTGTGACGGTGCTGGGGCTGAGCCGGCGGGGGTTTGCCCGTTACGATGCGCGGCGGCCCGTCGCGTAGGGGGCTGGCTTCTGGGGCTGCGCCCCAGACCCCCCGGTCAGGGGGGTGGTTCCTACGGCATCGCGCCTCCCGGGACGGGGGTGTTCGGATCGTCCAGCCAGGTTCGTTCGCCCGTGGGGGTCGCCGTCAGGCCGAAGCGGTTGATGCCGGGGCGTCCTCGTGTGGTCCACCAGTCGAGTGCGGCTTCCACCTCGTCCCACAGTCGGCGAGGCCCCGACTGCCACACGCGGGTGCTCGTGTGGTCGCGGAACTGCGCGCAGGCCCAGGAGCGGTCCGTCAGGCCGTAGAACCAGACGGCGCGCGCGCCTTCGTCCCGGTCGGCGACGACGCGAACGCAGTCCCGCACGCACAGGCCGATCACGAAGTCCTGGGCGCTGAACCGGCCGCCCAGGAGTTGTTCCGCGGTGACGGTGCTCGAAGACTCCTCCCCATCGGCAACGCTGCCCGTCACGTACGCGGCGTGGGGCACGAGGGGTTGGCGTTGGGTGCGGGCCTTCATGAACTCCACCGGCCCGGTGAACAGCCCCGACGCGCTCCCGCCGTCGCCGGCGACGACCAACCGGGCCACGGCGTCCCCGTGGCTGTAGTGGGTCCCCCACGGGGACACGATGACTGCGCCGGGCCGGGACTGCTCCACCCATGCGTGAGGGATGGACCGCAGCCCGCAGGTCGCGATGATCCGGTCGTACGGCGCCCCCTCCTCATGGCCCCGCAGCCCATCGCGCGTCACCACGCGTACGGGAAGACCGAACAGGTTGAGTGCCGTGCGGGCGGCTGCCGCGACAGTGGCGTCCAGCTCGACGCTGACGATGTTCTCGGCCCCCAGCCGGTGAGCGAGCAGCGCCGCGTTCCAACCGGTGCCGGTGCCGATTTCCAGGACGCGGTGGCCGGGCCGCACGTCGAGATCGGCGAGCATCCGGAAGACCACGGACGGCATGGACGCCGACGACGTGGACACGTTGCCGGGCTCCGTGCCGGTGTGCCCGCCGTCGTCCCATTGCGTCACGACGGGCACGTCCGCGTCCGCGTACCCGTACCACGCTTCCGGGTCGTCGCCGCGTGACACGGGAACGCTCCGCCCCGTCCGCATGTCCCACGGCCAGATGAGGTCGGGGAGGAAGCTGCCGCGCGGAACGGCGGCGAATGAGGGTGCCCAGTCCGGTGTGAGCGCGCCCGCGGACATGAGGACACGCCCCAGCTCCTCACGGCCGGGGCGTTCCTGGTGTGCGTTGGCGGACACGGCCTAGTCGGCCTTCGGCGGGTTGGGCACGCTCGGACCGCCATCAGGGGTGGGCGGCTGATGCGGTCCGGGGTAGGGGTCGCCCGGAAGTTTGTCGCCGCCGTGGGCCAGTGTGCTGCTCATGGGTGCTCTCCTTTGCCATTCCACAGTCGTACCCGTTCCGTTCGTACGAAGCGGGCTCCAGCCGCCCCCCGTCCCTATGGACGAGAGCGGATGTCGGGGGACGTCCACCAGGCACGCGGCGTCTTCGGGCCAGAGGTGGCCGCCCGTGTGGCGCGCGTACAGCAGGCAGATGTTCTGGGCGTCATTGCGCCCCGTGCACGGCTCTCTGACCTGGACGCGGGTTTCCGCCGGGTGCCAGAACACCCACACCGCGCGGCCGCTCCTGTCCTCGATGAACAGCACGTGCGCCGCGTGCTCACCCTCCTCGTGCCGCTCCAACTCGCAGTGCTGGAACTCCAGCACGTCGTGAGTGGCGGCTCCCATGCCGACAAGCTCCACGGCGGCGGATGCGAGCTGTGCGGAGAGAAACAAGGGGGCGCGGCACAGGCTCATCGGGGTGTCCTCGGGCTCGCCGGAGCGGTGGCCCCTGCCCGCAACTCCCTTGGTGCACAGGCAAGTCGGCACACGTGACGGGGCGTCGCCGACGTGCTCCCGAGAGGCCTATCCTCACCAGTCACGGCCACTCCTCTCCGTAGTTCGTTCGCTACTGAGGGTTTCAGCGTGGCCCACGCGTGGGGACCATTCAACTTGTTGAAAGAGAACGAAAGGTCGGTGAACCGCCCTTGAACCGCAAGGAATTGAGGCCGGATGCCTCGCCACAGGCAGCGTATGGGGCGCGTCTGCGCAGCTTGCGGGAGGCGCGCGACTGGACGCAGGACGAGCTCGGTGAGCGCATGGATTACTCCAGCGTGCACATCTCGGCGGTGGAAACTGGTCGGAAGCCTCCGACTCTCCGGTTTTCGCGTAGCGCGGACCGGGCGTTCGGCCTTGAGGGCTCCGCGGACGCGTTCGAGCGCGAGTACCGGCAGGTGCGTCAAGGCTCCCTGCTGGAGGGGTTCCCGGAGTACGTCAAGTACGAGGCTCGGGCCGTCGAGCTTCGGCTGTACAACATCGGGATCATTCCTGGCCTGTTGCAGACGCCGGAGTACGCGCGGGTACTGGCCGACAGCGCCGTCCGTCGCGGTGCCATCACGCCTGAACAGGCGGACGATCGCGTCGCGTTCCTCGCGGAGCGTCAAGCCGTCTTGCTGCGGCCCCGCCCTCCCATGGTCTTCGTGGCCATGGACGAAAGCTGTATCCGTCGTCCCGTCGGTGGCGCATCCGTCATGGATGCCCAGCTGGCTCGTCTGGTCGAGTTCGCCGAGCTGCCCAACACCCTGCTCCAGGTGGTGCCGTACGACATCGGCGAGCGTCGCACGTTTGACCTGCCCGTCAACCTCCTCACCCTGGCGGACCGCTCCGTGGTCTGCTACGCGGAGTCCCAGGCCCAGGGCAATCTCGACCGCGAGAGTGCATCGGTGGAGCCCATGTTGACGGCCTACCATCAACTACAGGCCGAATCGCTGTCGCAGGCGGCATCGGTGGCCATGATCGAGCAGGTACGAAAGGGCAAATCGTGACGACCGAATCTCCTCGCTGGTTCAAGTCTTCGTACAGCAACAACGGTGGCGACTGCATAGAGGTCGCCGCCAACCTTGTCGTCACGAGCGGTATCGTCCCCGTCCGTGACTCCAAGGTGCCGAACGGTCCGGCCCTGGCCTTCCGTGTGGACGCGTTCTCTTCCTTCGTGGGAAGCCTCAAGACCGGAGAGTTCGGCTCCTGACCGCACAAGCACCACCGGGAAGCCCCGCCACTTCGCCCCAGCTGAAGCGGCGGGGCTTCTCGCGCTACGCCCCCACCACGCCCCTTGCTACGCCCAGCTCCACCAAATCCTGCGGGCGCAGCCGGAGTTGGGACGCCGTTCGGCGCACCTCCGCCTCGCCCCGCTTCAGGATCGCCGCCGCGAGCTCGGGGGCGATCACCGAGAAGTAGCTGTCCGCCGTCACCCACGTACGGTCGGGGGACGTCAGGGCCAGGGCCCCGCCCGAGCCGCCCTCTCCGATGACCAGAGTCGTCACCGGGACGCGCGCGGAGGCCACCGCCGCGAAGGCCTCCGCGATCGCCGCTCCCTGACCGGACCGTTCCGCCGCCGCGTCGTTCGCCGCGCCCGGGGTGTCCACCAGGGTCAGGACCGGGATGCCCAGGCGGTCGGCGAGACGGATGAGGCGGGCCGCGGTGCGGTAGCCCGCCGGGCGGGTCGCGGTGCCGGTCTGCGCCGCGTACGCGTAACTCACCCCCTCGTGCAGGCCGAAGCCGCACAGCATCCCCGGGTCCACACCCCCGCAGCGGTCGCCCACCAGTTCCCGGCGGTGCGAGAAGTACGCGTCCAGGTAGGCCCGTGCGCGCGGGCGTGCCGCCGAGCGGGCGCGGCGCACCGCTTCCCAGCCGTCGGCCGGGAGCGCGTGTGCCCCGAAGGGGCCCGGGACCGGGGCCGGTTCGGCGGAGCGGGGGCCGGTCAGCAGGGTGAGCCACTGCGCCAGGGTGCCCCGCAGGTCCTCGCTCGCCACGATCGCGTCGATCTGGCCCGCCGCGAGCTGCCCCTGCGCTCCGTAGGCGGCCGGGTCCGCGTCCGCGGGGCGCACCCGGGAGCCCGCGAAGCCGATCTGGGCGCCCGGCAGGGCCAGGATCACATCGGCGCCCGCGCCGAGCGTGGCCCAGCCGCCGCCCGTCGTCGGGTCCCGCAGCACCGCGATCTGCGGCAGCCCCGCCTCTCGCAGCAGCGCCGACTGCCGTGCGACGCGCTGGAGTTGGGTCAGCGCCAGCATGCCCTCCTGCATGCGGCTCCCGCCCGTGGCGATCAGCGAGACCAGCGGAAGGCGCCGCTCACGCGCCGTCTCGTACGCGGCCTCAAGGCGGTCACCCGTCCTCTGACCCAGCGACCCACCGAGGAAGCCGAACTCGAAGGAGATCAGCACACACGGCCGCCCCTCCACGCTCGCCAGGCCGTGGACCACCGACTCCCGCTCGCCGGTACGCTCCGTCGCCCGGGCCCGTGAAGCCCCGTAGTCCGACCAGGCGAGGGGGCCGTCCTCGGGGAAGTCCCGGGCGGGGGACGGCAGTTCGGTGAACTCCGTGGCCGCCGTCGCGATCGCCGCCCGCGCGGACATGCGTCCGGACGGGCCGTCGGACGCGTCTCGCGGCATCCGCTCAGACATGCAGGGCTCGCTTCATGATCTTGCCCATGTCGTTGCGGGGCAGTTCGGGCAGGTAGTGCACCACGCGCGGACGCTTGTGCGGGGAGAGCTGGGAAGCCACGTGCTGGATCAAGTCGGCCTCGGCAGGCGGTGATTGACGGTCCGCCGGCACCACCCACGCCACGATCCGTTCGCCGAGGTCCGGGTCCGGCTCGCCCGTCACGGCGGCCTCGCGGACTCCCGGGTGGTCGAGCAGCGCGTTCTCGATCTCGCCCGCGCCGATCTTGTAGCCACCGCTCTTGATGAGGTCGGTGGCCTTGCGGCCGACGATCCTTACCTGGCCGTCCTCGTCCACGCTCGCCAGGTCGCCGGTGCGGAACCAGCCGTCCTCGGTGAACGCGGCGGCCGTCGCGTCCGGCCGGTTCAGATAGCCGCTGAACAGGTTCGGGCCGCGCACCTGGATCTCTCCGATGCCGTCGGACTCGTCGGCGAGGCGCAGGTCGACGCCGGGCAGCGGTCCGCCGACCGTGCCCGGGCGCGCCTCGCCGTCCGCCGTGGCCGCGCACAGCATCAGCGTCTCGGTCATGCCGTACCGTTCGATCACCGCCCGGCCGGTCGCCCGCGCGATGCGGCGGTGGTCGGGCGCGGTCAGCGCCGCGGAGCCGGACACCAGCAGCCGCGCACCCGCCAGCGCCCGCGCCAACTCCCGGTCCTCGTCGACCGCTTCGGCGAGGCGGTGGTACATCGTCGGCACCCCGAACAGCATCGTCGCGCCCGCCGACAGCTCCCGCGTCACCCCCTCCACCGAGAACCGCCCGAGGTGGCGCACGGAGCCGCCGCGGCGCAGCGGGCCGAGGACGCCCAGGATCAGACCGTGGACGTGGAACAGCGGAAGTCCGTGCACCAGGACGTCGTCGGCCGTCCAGCCCCAGGCGCCCTGGAGCGCGTCGAGCGTCGCCGCGATCGCCCGGCGCGGCAGCACGGCCCCCTTCGGCGGGCCGGTCGTCCCGGAGGTGTACACGATCAGCGCGGGCGTCTCGTCGGCGGGCTCGGCAGGCAGCTCCGTCACCGTCCCGGCCAGCGGTACGTCGATGCGCGTCAACCCGCCCAGCAGGGGCGGCAGTTGGTCCCCTGGGGAGGCCAGCACCACCGTCGGCTCGCTGTCCCGGACGATGTGGGCCAGCTCGCGTTCGCCGGTCTTCGGGTTCAGCGGCACCACGGGCACCCCGGCGACGAGGGCCGCCACCACGCCGACCACCGTCCGCGGGGTCGGCGTCGCCCAGACCGCGACCCGCCCGGCGCCCGCGAGCCGTCCGGCCAGGGAGCCTGCCGCACCCGCCAGCTCGGCGTGGGTCAGGGACAGATCGCCGAAGCGGATCGCCTCCCGGGGCTCGGCGGCGTACAGGGAGGGGAAGAGAGGGGACACGTACGGGACTCCTCGGAGATCGACGGCGCGGGCGGGCCCGAACCGTGCCGGGCCCAGATCGTCGACCCTACGCGGCGCCGTCCGGACGCATGATCCGCATCCTGCCGTACGCCTCCCCGCGTTCCGCTGGAGCGGCCTGCGGCGGGGGAGCGGCCGTGGTCCGGCTCACCTCTTTCCGCTCTTTCCGCTCTTTCCGCCGACGCGGCACCGAGGTGCCGGGGCTACTGGAGCGGGGCCTGCCAGGTCAGGGTCGTGCCGCGGATGCCGTCGTCGCGCATGCCGTTGTCGACGACGGTGAGGCGCACCGCGGCCCGCCCGTCGGGGAGTTCGGCGCCCGCGTCCACGACCACGCGTACCGAGGACACTCCGGCCCGGCGGTGCGCGGCGGCCAGCGCGCCGCGCAGAGCCGCGATCAGCTGGGTGTCCACCGGCTCGCCGACCAGGGCGTCGACCGGGCCCTCGAACCGTACGGAGGGCCGGAAGCCGAGCAGGGCGCCCGCGCCCGCCGTCTCGCGCAGGACCCGGCCGCGCAGGGTGGTCGGGGCGTCGGCGGGCGGCTGCTGGAGGGCGAAGATCGCGGTGCGTACCTCCTGGATGGTGGAGTCGAGCTCGTCGACGGCCCGGGTGAGCAGCTCGTCGGTGTCGTCGGCGGCGGCCTTCTCGGCCCGGCGCCGGGTGGACTCCAGCATCATCTCGGTGGCGAAGAGCCGCTGCACGACCAGGTCGTGGAGGTCACGGGCGATCCGGTCGCGGTCCTCGTACACGGCGAGCTGTTCGCGGTTGTGCTGGGCGTCGGCCAGGACGAGCGCGAGGGCCGCCTGCGAGGCGAACTGGGCGGCGAGCAGCCGGTCCACCGCCGTGTACGGCCGGTCGCCGCGCCTGCGGGGCAGCGCCAGCGTGCCGATGAGCTTGCCTCCGCTCTGCAGCGGCAGCATCATGCTTGGCCCGAACCGGGTGCGTACATGGGTGGTCATCCGGGGGTCGGTCGCCGAGTCCTCCAGGAACACCGGCTCCCCGCCCAGGAGTTGGACCAGGACCGGCGAGCCTGGCTCGATCGTGGTGCCGATGATGTCGTCGGGGTCGTCCGGCGCGGACGCGGCGACGATCTCCATGCCGCCCGCCGGGGTGGGCTGGAGCACCACCCCGGCCGCCGCGTCCGCGAGCAGCCGGGCCCGCTCGGCCACCGTCATCAGGGCGTCCGCCGCCGTCTCGCCGGTCAGCAGCGAGGTCGTGACGGCCGCCGCGCCCTCGATCCAGCGCTCCCGCAGCCGCACGGTCTCGTAGAGCCGGGCGTTGCCGATGGCGATGCCGGCCTGCGCGGCCAGGACCCGCAGCAGCGCCAGGTCCTCCTCGGTGAAGGGGCCGCCGCGCTTCTCGGTGAGGTAGAGGTTGCCGAACACCTGGTTGTGGACGCGGATCGGGACGCCCAGGAAGGACCGCATCGGCGGGTGGCCGGGCGGCAGTTCCGTCGAGCGGGGATCGGTGCTGCGGTCGTCCAGGCGCAGCGGGCGCGGGTCCTCGACGAGGGCGCCGAGCAGACCGGTGCGGCCGTCGGGCAGCGGGCCGATGCGTTCGCGTTCGGCGTCGGTGAGCCCGGTGGTGTACAGCTCGGTGAGCCGGCCGCGCTCGGGGTCGACCACCCCGAGCGCCCCGTACCGGGCATCGGCGAGCTCGGTCGCCGTGTCCACGATGTGCTGGAGCGTGGTGCGCAGTTCGAGGTCGGTACCGACGCCGAGCACCGCCTCCAGGAGCATCGGCAGCCGGGGCGCCGCGCTGTCCGGATTCTCCGCTTCACTCATCCTTCGAGGATCTCCCACCGTGGCCGACCGCCCCGGCAGGGGCGACTGTCGCGCCGCTCACTCGGCCAGCGGGTCGAGCACCATCGGGTGGATCTGGCCCTCCAGCATCGCGCCGAGGCCGAGGATCGCGCACACGTCGGGCCGTTCCGCGATGTGCACCGGCATGCCCGTGGAGTCGCGCAGCATCTGGTCGAGACCGGGCAGCAGCGCGCTGCCGCCGACCATCATGATGCCGCGCTCGGCCAGGTCGGCGACCAGGTCGGGCGGGCACTCCCGGAGCACCTTGCCGATGCCGTCGAGCACCGCGGTGAGCGGGGTGTGGATGGCGTCGCGTACGGCGGCCGTGTCGACCAGGACCGAGCGGGCGAGGCCGGTGGCGACGTCGCGGCCGTGGATCTCGGTGGACGCGGGGCCCTGCGGGGTGAGGCCGTTGCCCCTCAGGGCGAGTTGCAGGGGGCGCACGGACTGGCTGGGCAGCATCAGTTCGTGCTGGTGGCGCAGGTGCTGGATGACCGCGTGGTCGATGGCCTCGCCGCCGACCGGGATGCGGACGGCCGTCACGATGGCGCCGAGCGAGAGCACCGCGATCTGCGTGGTGGCGGCCCCGCACACCATGATCATGGTGGCGGTGGGCTGCTCCACCGGGAGCCCGCAGCCCACGGCGGCCGCGATCAGGGTGTCGACGAGCTCGACCCGGCGGGCGCCGAGGCCCACCAGGGTCTCCATCGCGGCGCGCTGGGCGAGCGGGTCGCTGTCGTGCGGGGTGCAGGCGGCGGCGCGCAGCCGCGGCTTGCGGCGCAACTGCCGGCGCAGCTTCTCGCCCAGCAGATGGCGCAGCATGCGCTGGGCCATCTCGATGTCGACGACGGTGCCGCCGGACACCGGGCGGGCCACCCGGATGTAGTCGGGCGTGCGGCCCGTCATCTGTTCGGCGAAGGCGCCGACGGCGATGAGCGCGCCGGTACGGGTGTTGACGGCGGCCACGCTCGGCTCGTCGACGACGAGCCCGGCTCCCTTGACGTAGACCCGTGTTCTCGCGGCCCCGAGGTCGACGGCTACATGGCAACGGCGCAACTGCTCAAGACTGACGGTCACGGCAGATCCTCCCGAGAGCGGTACTTAGTTCGCATCTTGCGACCGCGCGGGGGCCCGCGCGCGCTGGGATGCGCCGGTCGGGGAGCGACGACCTGACGGTCGGCCAGAAAGGGGACGCCCCGCAGGTCGACCCCGTCTCGCAGGCCTTGGCCGACAGCCGTCCAGGGTGCCGCCTGCCGGACCGTCAGTTGGTCGGGGTGTGGTGTCGGGGTGCGCGGGGCTCGGGCGACGGGGATGTGCGTGTGCGGGAGGGTGGTGTCGGGGTGGCCGGGCCTCGGTCGGTCGGGATGCTCGTGACCGAGGGAACGGGAAGGGCGAGCCGGGGCAGCCGGGCGGGATGGGCGCGCGGGCGGCGGTGGGGCGAGCCGGGGGCGCCGGGGTTCAGGGCAGCAGGCGCTGGAGCAGGCCCCAGGTGAACTCCGCGACGCGGGTCCCGCCGCCGGGCAGGGTGATCGCGAGCTGCCAGCGCGTCGGCGCCGAGCCCTCCATCGGGCGGGCCGGGGCGAAGGCCCGGGCCACCTCGTCCACCGTGCACGACCAGGGCCGCAGGTCCTCCTCCGCGTGCAGTTCGGGGCCCGGTGTGCCGGGGGCCCTGACCAGCCATTCGTTCCACACCGCGCCGCCGGGCCCGGACAGCACCTCGAAGCGCAGATGCGGCCAGAGCGGCACCGGCCACAGCCGCGCCTCGCAGTCCAGATCCCCGATCCGGCGGGGCACCACCGCTTCGGGCTCCCCGAGCACCGACCGGTAGCGCGACAGCGCGCCGCGGGAGCGGGACGACCGGGTCATCGCCTGCCAGCGCTTGTTGGCCTCGCGCATGTCCGCCACCGAGGCGCCCAGCTGGTGCCGCGCGTCCTCGACGAGGCCCGGCTGGTGGTCGGCCATCCGCCGCAGCAGCACCAGTTGGAAGTCCAGCGGGCCCAGCGGGCGCGTCACGGTTTCCGTCATGACGTCCATCCTGCCCGGCCGCACTGACAACGCCCCGGTCCATGGCGATTCGTCACGCGGCCACGCCCTGGAACCGGCTCTTCCGCACAAGATCCACACATCTCCGGCCCCTTTTGTTGCCCGGCCGCCGCATAGCCTCCCTGGGCCATGGATTACTGCCACTCCTGCCGACGGCACCTCAACGGCGCACTGGCCTGCGCCGGTTGCGGGACACCCGCCGAGGAGCTCGCGCCCGCGCCCGAGGACGAGCTCCTGGTGTACGCCGGTGCCCCGCGCGGCGTCGCGGAGGTGCTGGGGCCGTCCGGTCACCGCCGCGCCCGCGGGGGGCGGCGTGGGCGGCGCAAGCGCGGGAAGGCGATCCTCTTCGGCTCGGCGGGTCTTGTCCTGGTGGCCGGGGCGTTCGGGTTCGTGCAGCTGGCCCTGGAGGCGCCGGTCGACGACCGGGCCTCCACCGTGCACGAGGACCAGACGATCTCCGATCCCCAGCCGCTGCCGTCGGGCAGCGAGGCCGCCGTGCCCGTCAGACCGACGGTCAAGCCGGTGTCCTCGCGCGGGCACGGTCGGGGACCGGGCCCGGCGACCGGGGAGCCGGGCCGCGGCACGGGCGAGGCCGAGCCGCACAGGAGCGGCGGCCCCTCGCCCAGGGTCTCCACCCCGGACACGCCCGACCCGGGCCCCTCCTCGTCCCGGCCCGCGACCACTCCCACGCCCGGGGCGCCCGGTTCGCCCCCGCAGGGCGGGCCCGGCGCTCCGGGCGGAACCGCGCCGTCGGCGCCGCCTTCCTCGCCCCCCGCGCCGCCCAAGACCTGCAAGCCCTTCCTCTTCTGGTGCATCTGACCCGCGGGCACGGGCGCACCAGGACGGCTGTCAGCCCAGCATGCGGCGGAGCAGGTCCCGCAGCACGGTGCGCTCCTCGGTCGTGAGCTCGGCCAGGGGCTCCCGGGCGAAGTTCAGGGAGTCGCGCAGATGGGTGGCGGTCGCGAGGCCCTCGGGGGTGGGGGCGGCCAGTTTGACGCGGCGGTCGTCCGGGTCCGGGCGGCGTTCCACCAGGCCCCGGACTTCGAGGCGGTCGACGATGCCCGTGATGTTCGAGGGTTCGCACTTCAGCTTCTGGGCGATCTGCCGCATCGGCATCGGTTCCAGGGCGAGCAGCCCGAGGACGCGGGCCTGCGCGCCGGTGAGGGCGTGCTCGGCCGCGGCCCGGTCGTACTCCTCGTAGTAGCGGCCGACGACCGTGCCGATCAGCTCGACGACTTCGAGGCTCAGGGGATCCATGCGGGAGGGCATGCCCCCAGCCTACCGAGTTACTTGACAATCTCAAATATCCAGGCGCATTGTTCTTTCAGTACCTGAAGTATTCGGCACTCGGCCCATCGGTGTACCGGTGCGGCGACGGCGTGCCGATACGTACTGACGTACCCGACGTACCGATCAGCATTGCTCGCAGGAGGACGCACCCCCATGGCCACCTCGTCCGCACTCCCCGCCACCAGCCGTGAATGGCACCTCGTCGCCCGCCCGAACGGCTGGCCCGTGCCGTCCGACTTCGCACTCCGGGAGGTCCCCGTCACCGAGCCCGCGGCGGGCCGCATCCTGGTGCGCAACCTCTTCATGTCGGTCGACCCGTACATGCGCGGCCGCATGAACGACGTCAAGTCGTACATCCCGCCGTTCCAGCTGGAGCGGCCGATGGACGGCGGCGCGGTCGGCGAGGTCATCGCCTCGAACGACGAGCGGTTCGCCGTCGGCGACCACGTCCTGCACGGCCTGGGCTGGCGCGAGTACGCCGACCTCGACGCCCAGCAGGCCACCAAGGTCGACGGGCGGATCGCCCCGCTCTCCGCCTACCTCGGCGTGCTGGGCATGACGGGCCTGACCGCGTACGCCGGTCTCCTGGAGGTCGCCTCCTTCAAGGAGGGCGACGCGGTGTTCGTCTCCGGCGCGGCCGGAGCGGTGGGCAGCCAGGTCGGCCAGATCGCCCGGCTCAAGGGCGCCTCGCGGGTCATCGGCTCGGCGGGCTCCGACGAGAAGGTCAAGTGGCTCGTGGACGAGCTCGGCTTCGACGCGGCCTTCAACTACAAGAAGGGCCCGGTCCTGGAGCAGCTGCGCGCGGCCGCCCCGGCCGGCATCGACGTCTACTTCGACAACGTCGGCGGCGAGCACCTCGAAGCCGCCATCTCGGCGCTCAACGTGCACGGCCGCGCCACGATCTGCGGAATGATCGCGGGCTACAACGACACCGAGCCCACCCCCGGCCCGCGCAACATGGCCATGATCATCGGCAAGCGGCTCCGGCTCCAGGGCGTGCTGGTCGGCGACCACTACGGCCTGCAGCAGCAGTTCGTCGGTGAGGTCGCGGGCTGGCTGGCCTCCGGTGAGCTCAAGTACAACGAGACCGTCGTCGACGGCATCGAGAACGGCGTCGAGGCCTTCCTCGGCATGCTGCGCGGCGAGAACACCGGAAAGATGGTCGTCTCGCTCGGCGCGTAGTCCCCGGCCGGGCACGCCCCGGGCGGCGCGGAGTGTGTGGCGGGGAGTGACCCATCGCACACTCCGCCTCACGGTTTCCGCGATCCGATAAGGTTTTTCCACATCCCGGCGGCCGTGGGCGCGAGCGGCCGCGAACCCAGGAGGAGCAGCCCAGCATGTCCATACAGAAGTCCGAGGTCCTCTACACCGCCGTCGCCACCGCCGAGAACGGCCGCGACGGCCGCGTCTCCACCGACGACGGCCGGCTGGACGTCGTCGTCAACCCGCCGAAGGAGATGGGCGGCAGCGGCGCGGGCACCAACCCCGAGCAGCTCTTCGCCGCCGGCTACAGCGCCTGCTTCCAGGGCGCCCTCGGCGTCGTCGCCCGCAGCGAGAAGGCCGACATCTCCGGCTCGACCGTCACCGCGCACGTCGGCATCGGCAAGAACGACGACGGCTTCGGCATCCACGTCGAGATCACCGCGTCCATCCCGAACGTGGACCGCGCCACGGCTCAGGACCTCATCGAGAAGGCCCACCAGGTCTGCCCGTACTCCAAGGCGACCCGCGGCAACATCACGGTGAACCTCGCGGTCGCGTAACCGGTGCCCCGCGAAGGACCGCGCCCCGACGGGCGCGGTCCTTTGTCATGCTGGCCCGCATGACCTTTCCCGAGACGGCCCCGTACGACCACGGCATGCTCGACACCGGAGACGGACAGCGCGTCCACTGGGAAGTCTGCGGAAATCCGCGGGGAAAGCCCGCGGTCGTGGTGCACGGCGGACCCGGTTCCGGCGCCGGGCCGTCCTGGCGGCGTTTTTTCGACCCGGCCCGCTACCGCGTCGTCCTCTTCGACCAGCGCGGCTGCGGCCGCTCCACGCCGCCCGCCAGTGACGCGGCCACCAGCCTGGCCGCCAACACCACGCACCATCTCGTCGCGGACATGGAGCGGCTGCGCGAACACCTCGGCATCGCCAAGTGGCTGGTGTTCGGCGGCTCCTGGGGCGCCACGCTCGGCCTCGCGTACGCGCAGACGTACCCCGAGCGGGTCAGCGAGGCCGTCCTCTTCTCGGTCGTGACGACCGGCCGGGCCGAAGTGGAGTGGATCACCGAGGGCGTGCGGGTCCACTTCCCCGAGGCATGGGCCGACTTCCGCGCCGCCGCGCGGCCCGCCGAGGGCGAGCGGCTGGTCGACGCGTACGCCCGGCTGCTCGCCGACCCCGACCCGGCCGTGCGCGAGGAGGCGGCCCGGATGTGGTGCCGCTGGGAGGACACGCACGTACGGGCGGGGGGCACGCCGCTGGTCGAGGAGTTCGGCGCGTCGCGGTACGCCGACCCCGCCTTCCGGATGGCCTTCGCCCGCATCGTCACGCACTACTGGCGCCACGCCGCCTGGCTGGACGAGGGTCAACTGATCGAGGGCGCGGGCGAGTTGGCCGGTGTCCCCGGTGTTCTCGTCACCGGGGGACAGGACCTCAGCTCGCCGCCCGATCCCGCGCGGGCGCTCGCCGCGCGGTGGCCGGGGTGCGAACTCCAGGTCATCGACGAGGCCCGGCACGGCCTGGGCCACCCCGGCATGAGCGGGGCGGTCCAGGCCGCGCTGGACCGGTTCGCGCGTTACTGGCCGATCGCCACCTCGTAGACGGCACGCGCCAGCCGCTCGTTCTCCGGGGCGGCGCCGCCCGGGAAGGCGAACCGGCGCCGCGTGTAGCCGTAGGCCAGGCCCGAGCGCGGGTCACCGAAGGCGAGCGAGCCCGCGGCGCCGCTGTGGCCGAAGGTGTTCGCGCCCAGCCAGGGGTAGGTGAGGCCGAGCGCCTGGAACCCGAGGGCGAAGTCGCTCGGCTCGCCGAGCACCAGGTCGGGCCCGGTCGAGTGGACGAGGGTGAACTCGGCGACGGTCTCCGGCGTCAGGAGCGGGCCCCGTCCGTTGAACGCGCCGATGGCGGCCGCGTACATCCCGGCGATGCCGCGCGCGTTGCCCGCACCGCCCACCGAGGCCGGGCCCTTGGCCAGCGAGGCGGGCGAGTTGGCGAAGTCCACCAGGTCGAAGGACGGGTCGGCGCTCGTGTTGAACGCGATCGGGAGCCGGTTGTAGCGGCCGGCCGCGCCCGCCGCGAGGAGTGCCTCCTGCTCGGGCGTCGGCAGCATCGGCAGGACGTCGCGGTAGCGGGACCGCTCGGCCTCGGGCAGTCCGAGGAAGAAGTCCAGGCCGTACGGTGCCCGCACGCGCTCCTCGAAGATCTCCTGGACGGTGCGGCCGGTGGCCCGCAGCACCACTTCGCCGGTGAGCGCGCCGATCGTGAGCGCGTGGTAGCCGTGGCCCACGCCCGGCTTCCAGAACGGCCGCCTGCCCGCGAGCCGTTCGGCGATCACGCGGTCGTCGGCGAGCTCCTCGGCGGTGAACCCGTCGTCCGCGCCGATGGCGCCGGAGCGGTGCGTCAGCAGCTGACGCAGTGTCACCTCGCCCTTGCCCTGGGCGGCGAACTCGGGCCAGTAGTAAGCGACTTGGCGGTCCAGGTCGAGTACGCCGTCCTGGACGAGGAGGGCCACCACGAGGTAGGCCGCGCCCTTGGTGGTGGAGAAGACGCCGGACAGCGAGTCCCCGGCGACGTCCCCGGCCCACAGGTCCACGACCAGGCGGCCGTCCTTGTACGCGGCGAGCTGGGCCGCTGGGTCGTGCTCCTCGGCGGCGACGAACGCCGCGAACTCCTCGCGCACACGCTCGTATCCGTCGGCGACGGTGCCCTGCACGGTGATGGCCGTCGTGGTGATGGTGTTGCTCGACATCTGGCGTACTCCCCGGGTCGCTGCTGGTGACGTGCACAACCCATGGGTTAGCGCCCTCCATTCCCACAGCGTCAATCTTTCTCAAGGTGGCCGGAACCCGCTGGGTGGCGGCCGGATAGGGTCGGTGCCATGCGTGATCTCGGGGTGGGCTTCGGATATCTGGTCAAGGGACAGCGGTGGGCCGCCGGGCACGGCCGCTCGCTGGGCGTCGGGCTGCTGCCCGGTCTCGTCACGCTCGTCCTGTACGTGGGCGCGCTGGTCGGACTCGCCTGGGGCGCCGACGACTTCGTGGGCTGGGCGACCCCCTTCGCCGACGGCTGGTCCTCGCCCTGGCTCGGCCTGTTCCGCGGCTTTCTGACCGCGCTGGTCTTCGCCCTTGGCCTGTTCCTCGCCGTGATCTCCTTCACCGCCGTGACCCTGCTCGTCGGGCAGCCCTTCTACGAGAAGCTGTCCGGCGACGTGGACCGGGCCGAGAGCGGCGGCGCGGCCCCCGAGTCCGGCCTCTCGCTCGGCCGCGAACTGTGGGTCTCGGCCCGCGACTCCGTGCGCATCCTGGTCAGGGTCGCCTGCTACGGCCTCCTGCTCTTCGTCCTCGGCTTCATCCCGGTCGTCGGCCAGAGTGTGATCCCGGCGATCGGCTTCGGCGTCACCGGCTTCTTCCTCACCGAGGAGCTCACCGCGGTCGCCCTCCAGCGGCGCGGCATGGAACTGCCCTCCCGGCTCGCCCTGTTGCGCTCGCGCCGCCTGATGGCCCTGGGTTTCGGCGTGCCCCTCGCGCTCGCCTTCGTGATCCCGCTGGTCGCCGTCTTCCTGATGCCGGGCGCGGTGGCGGGCGCGACCCTGATGGTGCGGGACCTGCTGGGCGAGTCGGCCCCGGATCCCGAACCGGAGGCGGAGGACGGACCGGAGTCCGGCGCGGGGGCGGCCCCCGGCCCGGACCGCATGCCGCACACCTCTTGATCCCGGGGCCGGTCGCGGTCAGCATCGCCGCATGACCGAACGCGCCGGTGTGGCCGGATGAAGACCCTCAAGCCGCTCAACCTGCTGCTGATCTTCCTGCTCGAACTCGCCGTCCTCGCCGCCGCCTGCTCCTGGGGCTTCGCCCGGGACGCGAGGTGGCTTGTGCGCATCCTGCTCGGCGTCGGCGCCCCGGCCGCGCTCGCCGTCGTGTGGGGGCTGTGCGGGGCGCCCGACGCCCGGTACAAGACGCGCGGCGCGGTGCGGGTCCTCTTCGAGGTCGCCTGGTTCGGCAGCGGGGCGGCCGCCCTGGCCGCGGTGGGGTGGACCGGGGCGGCGCTGGTGTTCGCGGTGGTCGCCGTGGTGAGCAAGGCGCTCGCCGTCCTCTGGCGGCAGTAGCCGCCCGCGCGGGCGCGTGACCTCGGGCTTCGGGGGACCCCGACCGTGGGGGCGGTGTCCGCGAATGGCATGATCTGGCCGTCATGACGAATGCCCGGTCGCCGCTGCGCACCCTGCGGGCCGCGATGTTCGCGGCGTTGTGCGTGGCTTTGGCCGCGGTGGGGCATTCGTCCATGTCCGGGCATGACATCCCCCTGCCCGTCCTGCTCGCCGCCTTCGCCGCCACGGGGTTCGTGGCCTGGTGTGCGGCCGGACGGCAGCGCGGGGCCGCCGCCATCGCGGGCGGCCAGGTCGCGGCCCAGGGCGCCCTGCACGTGCTGTTCGCCAAGACCCAGCCGATGACCGGGATGACCGGCATGACCCCAGCGTCCGGGGCGGCGCACGCGCCGGACCCGATGTCCATGCCCACGATGACGTGCGGGGCGCGGTACGCCCACCTCATGCCCGACCCGCCCGACGGCCATGCCATGCAGGACATGCCGGGGATGGCGTCCATGGCGGGGGACTCCATGACCGGGGCCGCCGACCAGGCACACGCCCTGGTCATGGACGCCGCCGCGCACACCATGTCCGGCGGCATGCTCGCCGCCCACCTTCTCGCCGCCCTGGTCTGCGGGCTGTGGCTGTGGCGTGGTGAGACCGCCGCCTTCCGGCTGGCCCGGGCCGTCGGCGCGCTCGGAGCGCTCGCCGCGCGACCGCTGCGGCGCGCCCTCGCCCTCGTACGGACCTGCGTGCCCGCGCCGTCGCGGCCCGCACGCCGACCGCGGCCGCACCACCGCCCGCGCCCGAGGCTGCGTGGGGCGGTACACAGCCATGCCGTCATCCGGCGGGGACCGCCGGCCCGGGGACGCACCCGAGCCACGGCCCCCGGCCGACCCGCCTTCGCCTGATCCGGCACAGGCGTGGCCAGGGGTCCCTTCACCCATGCCCACGCCGATCGTCAGGATCCTCATGTCCGTCGACACCCCATCGCGGGAAACCGCGCCACCCTCCACCGCGCGGCCCTCGACCTGGGCCGCACTCCGCCCGCTCGCACTGCGGCTGCACTTCTACGCCGGAGTGCTGATCGCCCCGCTGCTGTTCCTGGCCGCCGTCACCGGCCTGCTCTACGCGCTGTCCTTCCAGGCCGAGAACGTGCTGTACCGGCACGAACTGCGGGTCCCCGTCGGCGAGGCGGTGCAGCCGCTCACCGCCCAGGTCGCCGCCGCGAAGGCGGCCCACCCCGAGGGCGAGGTGACCGCCGTCTGGCCCGCGCCCGAGGAAGGCGCCACCACCCGTGTCCTCATGAAGGCTCCGGGTCTCGCCGAGGACGAGTCCCTGGCCGTGTTCGTGAACCCGTACACCACCGAGGTGCGCGGCGCGCTCCCCAGCACCGGAAGCTCGGGCGCGCTGCCGCTGCGCAGCTGGCTCTCGTCCTTCCACGCCGACCTCAAGCTCGGCGAGGCGGGCCGCAACTACAGTGAACTGACGGCCAGTTGGCTCTGGGTCGTCGCTCTCGGCGGCGCCCTGCTGTGGATCGGCCGGCGTCGGCGGTCCCGGCTGCTGCGCCCCGAGCGCGGCGCCACCGGCCGCCGCCGCACCCTGTCCTGGCACGGGTCGGTCGGCCTGTGGGCGGTGGTCGGCCTGGTGCTGCTCTCCGCCACCGGACTCACCTGGTCGCGGTACGCGGGCGAGAACATCGCCGAGCTGAAGGACCGGCTCGGCGGCGCCACCCCCACCGTCGCGGCGGCCACCGCGGGCGGCATGGGCGCGGGCGGCCACGAGCACCACGAGGGCATGGTGATGCCGCCCGCCGCGCCCACCGCGCTCACCCTCGACCAGGTGGCCGAGACCGCGCGCGCCCAGGGCGTGCGGGCGAGCATCCAGATCAGCCTGCCCGGCGCGGGCAAGGGCTTCGTGGTGCGCGAGCGCGACACCGAGTTCCCCGTGCACCTCGACTCGGTGGCCATCGACCCCGCCGACGGCAAGGTTCTGGACGTGCTGCGGTTCTCCGACTATCCGCTCCTGGCCCAGCTGACCCGCTTCGGCATCGACGCGCACATGGGTGTCTTCCTCGGCCTGCCCAACCAGCTCGCCCTCGCGGCGCTCGCCGTGGCGCTGATCGCGCTCATCGGCTGGGGCTACCGCATGTGGTGGCAGCGCAGGCCCACCAGGGAACGCGCCCTCGGAGTCGGCCGCCCGCAGCCGCGCGGCGCCTGGCGCAAGGTGCCGCTCGCGGTGCTGCTCGCGCTCGGGGCGGCGACGGCGGTGGTCGGCTGGTTCGTCCCGCTCCTCGGGATCAGCCTGCTGGCGTTCCTCGCCGTGGACGCCCTGCTCGGCCTGCGCGCCCGCACACGGGCCGCACGTACGTCCTGAACCCGGCCGGGCCCGCACGCGGTTGACGCGTGCGGGCCCCGCGGGGCTACGCCGCGGCGACCCGGAGGATCGCCCTCATCTGGGCCACGATGTCCAGCCGGTTCCGGACGAACCCGGGGTCCGTCACCGTGCCCGTCGCCGGGTCGGTGTTCCCCGGCCCGAACTGCAGCACCGGCGTGTGCACATGGCCGCCCGGGATGCTCAGGCCCAGCCGGTCGCGGAGCAGGGTGGCCCGGTAGGCGATCTCGTTGGAGAGGTAGTCGCCGCCGCCCCCGGCCCGTGCGGTCGAGCCCGGCGTCGGCCCGTCGGGCCGGTCCACCGGCTCCGTAGCCCCGGCCGGGATCTCGGTCACCCCGGTGTGGTCGTACACCGGGAAGCGGCCGGTGGGCGCGGCCACGATGTCCTGGTACGGCAGCGTCGTCCGGGTCCACTGCGGCTGGGTCGCCGGGTCGCTCACCGGGACCAGGCCGGTGCTCGACGCGTTGTCGTTGTCCCAGAAGCCACCCCGCCAGGCCCCGTTGAACCGCTCGACGTCGACGCGGCCGACGCGGCCCTGGCTCACGGTGGTGAAGACGTCCACCTTCGGCAGCACCGGCGCCAGCGCCCGCTCGACCACGCCGTCGGCGAAGTCCTGCCAGCGCACCGGGAAGGTCACCGTCTCGATCCGGGCGAGCTGCCCGTCGGCGGTGCGGATCCAGGTGCCGTCCAGGGCGAGCGCGGTCGCCCCCGACGGGTTGCTGATCCGGATGTCCCGGTCCAGGGTGAACGGGTCGAAGCCGGTCAGCAGGATCTTCTTGAAGCCCTTGCCCCGCGGATAGTCGACGGTGCTCTGCCCGCGCGAGGTCTGCTCCAGCCGGTCCAGGAGGGCTGCTCGGTCCGCGTCGGACAGGCCGAACTCCGGCTGCCAGAGCCGCAGTTCACGGGTCAGGCCGAGCCGGGCCCAGTACAGCGGGCGGTCGTCGTCGCGACTCAGGTCGCCGCCCGCGGGGCCCCGGCCCTGCACCCGGTCCACCGCCCGCCGCCACAGCCGCGTCCCCTCGCGCTCGACGAGCCGCCGGGCCGCGCCGTAGGACCGGGCGGTCTCCAGGGTGCGGGTGAACTCCGGGGCCACGTCCGCGAATCCGCTGCGCGCCAGGATCTCCTTGGGCACGGGACCGTCGAGGCGCTGCTCCTCGACACTGGCCTGCCGGGGCGCGGTCGCCGCCTGCGCGGGGGCCGGGCCGAGCAGCGTACAGAACGTCATCGCCGCGAGCGCCCACCCGAGCCGCGCCACCCGTACACGTCGTCGCACCACAGATCCTTCCGTCGAAGTCCGGTGGCGCCCAGTATTCGCACGGAAGTCCCGTGTGGATAGAGGGACTTATGAGCCGTCGGTGGCGCCGGTGGTCCCCAGCAGGGCCACGAAGTCCTGGAAGGCGGCCGCCATGTCCACCGATTCGGGGTCGAGCAGCCACTGGTACTGGAGGCCGTCCATCACCGCGACGAGCAGCGGGGCCGCCCGCTGGGGGGTGAGCCCGCCGGGGAGCCGGTCGCCGTACTCGGCGCGCAGCACCGCGGTCATCTCCTCACGCACCTGCGCGTAGCGGCGCGTGAAGAAGGGGCGGGCCGGGTGCTCGTCGGTCACCGATTCGCCGAGCAGCGCGGAGAACGTCTGGACGACGCCGGGCCGCATCGCGTTGTACTCGACCAGCGACGCGAGCAGTTCCAGCCGCCAGCCCTCGGCCGAGGCGCGCCGCCCGCCGGTGTCCCACTGGTCCCGCTCCTCCAGGACGGCGACGAGCAGGGCCTCCTTCGTGGGGAAGTAGTGGAGCAGGCCCTGCTGGGTCAGGCCGACCCGCTCGGCGACCGCGCCGAGGGAGGCGCCCCGGTAGCCGCGCTCCGCGATGACCTCCAGGGTGGCCCGCAGGATGTCCGCGCGCCGTTCCTCGCTTCTGGCGCTCCTGGTCCTCGCCATGCCTGCCCCCGCTTCGTGCCGGTCCGTCGGTGTTCCGAGAGGACCGTACGGCATTCGATTGTCACGGACGGATAACTAACCCTACCGTTCTACAGGTAGCCGGGTCACCATGGACCCAGCAGCGGACTTCGACGAGGAGGTACGGCCGTGGCAGACGCACCTGTTTCCACCCCCGACTACAGCGAGGCCGTGGAGACGGCGCTCGGCAAACTCGATCTGGAGGCCAAGGCCCGGCTGCTCGCCGGGCAGGACATGTGGTCGCTGCCCGCGCTGCCGCAGATCGGGCTCGCCTCCCTGGTGATGTCCGACGGGCCGATCGGGGTGCGCGGCGTCCGCTGGAGCGCCGACGACCCGTCCGTCGCCCTGCCCTCGCCCACCGCGCTCGCCGCCACCTGGGACCCGGAGCTCGCGCGCCGGGCCGGCACCCTGCTCGCCCAGGAGGCCCGCCGCAAGGGCGTCCACGTGCTGCTCGCGCCGACCGTGAACCTGCACCGCTCACCGCTCGGCGGCCGGCACTTCGAGTGCTACTCCGAGGACCCCTGCCTCACCGGCGAGATCGCCTCCGGCTACGTCAAGGGCGTCCAGGGCGGGGGCGTCGGCACCACCGTCAAGCACTTCGTCGCCAACGACGCCGAGACCGACCGCTTCACCGTCGACAACATCGTCGCCCCGCGCCCGCTGCGCGAGCTCTACCTCGCCCCCTTCGAGGCCATCGTCGAAAACGCCCGCCCCTGGGGCATCATGGCCGCCTACAACCAGGTCAACGGCACGACGATGACCGAGCACCGCCACCTCCAGAACGAGGTGCTGCGCGGCGCGTGGGGCTTCGACGGGTTCATCGTCTCCGACTGGATGGCCGCCCGCTCTACCGTGGGGGCGATCCTCGGCGGGCTCGACGTCGCGATGCCGGGCCCCAGGACCGTCTACGGCGACGCCCTCGCCGCCGCCGTCCGCGAGGGCCACGTCGACGAGTCGGTCGTCGACGACGCGGCGCGCAACGTGCTGCGGCTCGCCGCCCGCGTCGGCATCCTCGACGGTGTCGACGCCGCCGTCACCGAGCTCCCCGCCGCCGTCGACGGCCCGGCGCTGGCCCGCGAGATCGCCCGCCGCGCCTTCGTCCTCGTCCGCAACGAGCACGACGCCCTGCCCATCGACCCGGCGCGCGTGCGCACCGTGGCGCTCAGCGGCGCCGCCGCCCGCGACGCGCGGGTGCTCGGCGGCGGCTCGGCCACCGTCTTCCCCGAGCGGGTCGTCTCCCCGCTCGACGGGCTCACCGCGGCGCTGCCCGAGGGCGCGCTCACCTACACCGTCGGCGCCGACCCGAGCGACGAACCCGCCCCCGCCGACCAGGGGTTCGAGCTCCGCGCCGTGTGCCGCGACGCGGCGGGCAACGTGCTCGGTACGGGCTCGCTGCCCACCGGCCAGGTCCAGTGGATCGGCGACGACCTGCCCGCCGGGGTGACCCACGAGGCGCTGCACTCCGTCGAGGTCACCGGCACCTTCACCCCGCGCGAGAGCGGCGAGCACGCCTTCGGCACCCGGGGCATCGGCGCCTTCGCCCTTCGCGTCGACGGCCACACCCTGTGGGAGGGGACGCAGCCGATGGGCGACGCGTCCGACCCCTTCGAGGCGTTCTTCGGCGCCCCCGCCGAACGCGGCCGCGCCCACCTCAGCGAAGGCGTCCCCGTCGAGGTGTCCCTGCGGCACACCGTGCACCGCGGCGCCGATGTCCCGCTCACGGCCGTGATGTTCTCGCTCACCCACCTCGGACCGCGGCGCGACCCCGACGAGCTGATCGCCGAGGCGGTCGAGGCCGCGCGCTCGGCCGAGGTCGCCGTGGTGGTGGTCGCCACCACCGACCGCGTCGAGTCCGAGGGCTTCGACCGCCGCGACCTCCGGCTGCCCGGCCGCCAGGACGACCTCGTCCGCGCCGTCGCCGCCGCCAACCCGCACACCGTGGTGATCGTCAACTCCGGCTCACCGGTGGAGCTCCCGTGGCGCGATGACGTCGCCGCGGTGCTCCTCAGCTGGTTCCCCGGCCAGGAGGGCGGCGCCGCCCTCGCCGACGTCCTGCTCGGCCACGCCGAACCGGGCGGCCGCCTCCCCACCACCTGGCCGGCCGCGCTCGCCGACGCCCCCGTCACCGAGGTCCGCCCGACGGGAGGGCAACTCCCTTACGAGGAAGGGCTGTTCATCGGCTACCGCGCCTACGACCGGGCGGGTACGCGGCCCGCCTACCCCTTCGGGCACGGGCTCGGCTACACCAGCTGGGAGTACGAGTCCCTGGAGGTGACCCCCACCCAGGCCAAGGTCCGCGTCCGCAACACGGGTGCGCGCACCGGCCGCGAGACCGTCCAGATCTATCTCGTGCCGGTCGCCGACACGGTGGAGCGACCGCGGCGCTGGCTGGCCGGGTTCGCCTCCGTGGAGGCCGGTCCTGGCGAGGCGGTGGAGGTCGAGATCCCGCTGCGGGGGCGGGCGTTCGAGATCTGGGACGAGGAGGCGGGGGAGTGGGTCTTCGTACCGGGGCAGTACGAGGTGCGGGCCTGCCGTTCCTTGGCGGACGTGTGCCTTTCTGTGACGCTGGAGGTATGAGGGGGCTCCGCGGGGGTGTGGGTCTCGGCTCGCCGTGGCGTTTCGCCGGGTGATTCCCTGCGCCCCCATGGGGTGTTGGGCTCGGCTCGGCGTGAGGCTGAGCAGGGTGATTCCCTGCGCCCAACCCCTCTTTCGGCCTCGGACCGTGGACGGCTGGTCGCGCAGTTCCCCGCGCCCCTGGCAGTGCTGGTGCTGGCCTGCGTGGGCGTCTTCAGCCTGTCCGGCGTTTGAGGACGAGTGCCTTTCGGGCGCGAACGGGGTCTGGGGCGGAGCCCCAGGGGCGCTTTCACCCCCGGAGGGTTGCGGGAAGGGGCGGGGTGGGGGCTCCCGGGGTCCGGGGCGGAGCCGCAGGGGCTTTGGCGGGGGCCCCGGGGCTAGCGGCGGGCCGTCACCGCGCGGTAGGCGATTTCCGCCAGGTGGGCCTGGCCGTTCTTGCTGGGGTGGAACCAGTCCCAGGGACTCAGCTGGTCGCCGTCGAAGCGGTAGTCGAAGACCGCGCCGCCGTCGTAGCGACAGGCGCGGTCCTTCGCGCACACGTCCCTGAGGACCTCGTTGTACGCGACCACCCGCCGGTACACCTCCGCGCGCCGCTCCGTCGCCGCCGCGCCCAGGTCGTCGGCGTCGGCCAGCATCGACCGGCAGATGCCCAGCTTCCAGATCTGCTTGCCCAGCGGGCTGCCCCGCCCGGTCGACCACAACCGCTTCAGATCGGGCACGCTCGACACGTACACCTGGGACTTCGGGGACACCGTCCGCAACTGCCGCAGGGACGCCTGGAACTCCGCGCGGAAGGTGCTCACCGGCGTCATGTCCGAGACGTCGTCGCGGCAGGCGTCGTTCGCCCCGGCCATCACCGTGACCAGGCCGGGGTGCTGGGCCGCGGCCAGACCCATCTGGGCCGGGAGGTCGGACATCCTGGCGCCGGTCTTCGCGTAGTTCCAGCTCTTGGCGGGCGCCTCGGGGCCGAGCAGACGGGCCGCGAGCGAGTCGACCTGCGCGTCGCTGCCGGTCGCCCAGGAGACCTCCGGGCAGTCCGCGAGGACGGTACAGGCGTCGAAGCCACGGGTGATGGAGTCGCCGATCGCGGCGAGCGACCGGGGGTTGCGGTCCCAGGCGGGGGACGGGCTCGGCGAGGGCTTCTTGGTGGCGGACGAGCCCGCCGCGGAGTGGCCGCCCCCGGACTCGCAGCTGGCGGTCAGGGTGAGGGCCGTCGCCGCGAGCAGGGCGGCGGTGGCGCGGACGCGGCGGCTCCGGCGGCTGTCCGGCATCCCGGGTCCTCCTCCGTGCGGCGGGCAACGGTCTTTCGCGGCTTTCGCGGCGTCCTCGCGAGTGAAAGCTTGGTGTTCGAAGGCGCTCCGACCGACATTACGACACCCTGGGCACAGCTCCGCGCGGTAGCTTTGGCCCGTCCAGCCAGAGGAACCACGCCAGACGGCTCCGGTAAATTACATCACGTCACATACTGTCCCTTTTCAGGAGATTAGCTCCCGATGCTGTTTACTGTTGAACCCAGGGGCAGAATGTCAGGTGCTGTCCTGACCGGGAACGGCAGGGGCGCGAGGCCGCTGGGGAAGGCGAACCTCGAACCGCACTGGAGGTCCCGGTGACGACACGTGGAGTTCTCTACGTCCACTCCGCCCCGCGCGCGCTCTGCCCGCACGTCGAATGGGCTGTGGCCGGCGTCCTGGGGGTGCGCGTCCAGCTCGACTGGATCCGCCAGCCCGCGTCGCCCGGCACCTGGAGAGCCGAGTTCTCCTGGCGGGGCGAACCCGGCACCGCCTCCAAGCTCGCCTCCGCGCTGCGCGGCTGGCACCTGCTGCGCTTCGAGGTCACGGCCGAGCCCTGCGCCACCGCCGAGGGCGAGCGCTACAGCGCCACGCCCGACCTCGGCATCTTCCACGCCGTGATCGGCATCCACGGCGACATCATGATCCCGGAAGACCGGCTGCGCGCCGCTCTCGCCCGTTCCGTCCAGGGCGAGACCGACCTGGAGGCCGAGATCGCCAAGCTGCTCGGCAAGCCCTGGGACGACGAGCTGGAGCCCTTCCGCTACGCCGGAGAGGGCGCCCCCGTCCGCTGGCTGCACCAGGTCGTTTGAACCGAGCCCCGCACCGCGTACGCGAAAGGCCCCACCGGCAGACGGCGGGGCCTTCTCAGCTGCGTACGGGGCGCGCTCAGACCGAGCGGAACGCCAGCACCACGTTGTGGCCGCCGAAGCCGAACGAGTTGTTGATCGCGGAGATCGAACCCTCGGGGAGCTTGCGCGGCTCGCTGCTCACCAGGCCCGGGTCGACCTCTTCGTCGAGCTCGTCGACGTTGATGGTCGGCGGGGCCGTGCGGTGGTACAGGGCGAGGACCGTGGCGACGGTCTCGATGCCGCCCGCACCGCCGAGGAGGTGGCCGGTCATCGACTTCGTCGCGGAGATCGCCACGTGGTCCAGGTCGTCGCCGAGGACCTTGCGCAGCGCCTTGATCTCGGCGATGTCGCCCTGCGGGGTCGAGGTGGCGTGCGCGTTGAGGTGGACCACCTCGGACGGCTTCAGGTCCGTCGAGTCGAGCAGGTTCTGCACCGCGGCGGCGACGCCCCGGCCGGTCGGCTCGGGCTGCGCGATGTGGTGGCTGTCGGCGGAGAGGCCCTGGCCGAGCACCTCGCAGTAGACCCGGGCGCCGCGCTTCTTGGCGTGCTCGGCGGACTCCAGGACCACCACGCCGGCGCCCTCGCCCAGGACGAAGCCGTCACGGGCCTTGTCGTAGGGGCGCGAGGCCTGCTCGGGGTGGTCGTTGTTCTTGGACATCGCCATCATGTTGGCGAACGCCGCGATGGGCAGCGGGTGGATGGCCGCCTCGGTACCGCCCGCGACCACGATGTCGGCGCGGCCGGTGCGGATCATCTCGACGGCGTACCCGATGGCCTCGGCGCCCGAGGCGCACGCGGAGACGGGGGTGTGGACGCCGGCGCGGGCGTTCACCTCCAGGCCGACGTTGGCCGAGGGGCCGTTCGGCATGAGCATGGGAACGGTGTGCGGGGAGACGCGGCGTACGCCCTTCTCCTTCAGCACGTCGTACTGGTCGAGCAGCGTGGTGACACCGCCGATGCCCGACGCGATGACCGTGCCGAGCCGCTCCGGAGCGACACCGGCCTCGTCGCCCGCCGGGGCGGTGAAGCCCGCGTCGGCCCACGCCTCCTTGGCCGCGATCAGCGCGAACTGCGCCGAGCGGTCCAGCTTGCGGGCCAGCGGCCGGGGCAGCACCTCACTGGGGTCCACCGCGGCGGGGGCCGCGATCCGGACCGGCAGTTCGGCGAAGCGCTCACCCTCCAGGGGACGGACACCGGAGCGTCCCGCCAGCAGACCTTCCCAGGTCGAGGCGGTGTCGCCACCCAGCGGTGTGGTTGCGCCGATACCGGTGACGACCACGGTGCGATTGGTCGAGCTCACAGGAAGTTTCTCCACGTGTGTAAGGGACGTGAATCAGCGGCGCCACCGCTGGGTGGCAGCCCGAATTCAGGTCCTGAATCAGGCCTGGTGCTTCAGGATGTAGCTGGCGGCGTCGCCAACGGTCTTGAGGTTCTTGACGTCCTCGTCCGGGATCTTGACGTCGAAGCGCTCTTCGGCGGCGACGACGACCTCGACCATGGACAGCGAGTCGACGTCCAGGTCGTCGGTGAAGGACTTGTCCAGCTGGACGTCCTCGACCGGGATACCAGCGATCTCGTTGACGATCTCGGCGAGACCCTCGACGATCTCTTCCTGCGTGGCGGCCATGTTGGCGCTCCTTCGGTGTTAATGCTTCGAATTACGGGCTTCCGGAAGATCCGGAGTGCCTAGGGGAGGGTAACGACCGTCGCGGCGTACACGAGACCCGCCCCGAAGCCGATGACGAGCGCGGTGTCGCCGCTCTTCGCCTGTCCGGTCGCCAGGAGCCGCTCCATTGCGAGCGGGATCGAGGCGGCCGAGGTGTTGCCGGTGGTTTCCACGTCGCGGGCGACCGTGACGTGGTCCGGCAGCTTGAGAGTCTTCACCATCGAGTCGATGATCCGCATGTTGGCCTGGTGCGGAATGAAGACGTCCAGGTCGTCCGGGCTGATTCCGGCCGCGTCCAGCGCCTGCTGGGCGACCTTCGCCATCTCGAACACGGCCCAGCGGAAGACCGCCTGGCCCTCCTGCGTGATCGCGGGGAACTTGCCCGAGCTGTCGTACTCGGTCCACGGCACGGTCTGCTTGATGGTCTCCGACTTGTCGCCCTCGGAACCCCAGACGGTGGGGCCGATGGCCGGCTCCTCGGAGGGGCCCACCACGACCGCGCCCGCGCCGTCGCCGAACAGGAACGCCGTCGCGCGGTCCTGGAGGTCGGTCAGATCGCTGAGCCGCTCCACGCCGATGACCAGGACGTACTGGGCCGACCCTTCGACGATCATGCCCTTGGCCAGGGTCAGGCCGTAGCCGAAGCCCGCGCAGCCGGCCGAGATGTCGAAGGCGGCGGCCTTGCCGGTGCCCAGCTTGTCGGCGATCTCGGTCGCCACGGCCGGGGTCTGCTTGAAGTGCGAGACGGTCGAGACGATCACGCCGCCGATCTGGTCGGCGGAGATCCCGGCGTCGGCGATCGCCTTGCCCGAGGCCTCGATGGACATCGCGGCCACGGTCTCCTCGGGGGAGGCCCAGTGGCGGGTGGCGATGCCGGAACGCGAGCGGATCCACTCGTCGGAGGAGTCGATCGTCTCCAGGATCACCTCGTTGGGCACCACGCGCACGGGACGGTAGCCGCCCACGCCCATGATGCGCGCGTACGGGGCGCCCTTGCTGGGCCGGATCTTCGACATGGCTCTCGGCTCCTTAGGCGGATGCATGCTCGGCGATGAGCTCACGAGCCGCGTCGAGGTCGGCGGGGGTCTTCAGGGCGAGGGTCTTGACGCCGGGCATCGCACGCTTGGCGAGGCCGGTCAGGGTGCCGCCCGGGCACAGCTCGATCAGCGCCGTCGCGCCCAGCTCCTTGAACGTCTCCATGCACAGGTCCCAGCGGACCGGGTTGGAGACCTGGTTGACCAGGCGGGACACGACGTCCTGGCCCGACGCGACGGTCTTGCCGTCGGCGTTCGAGACGTAGGTGAACCTCGGGTCGGCGACGGTCAGGGACGTGGCCGCCTCCTCCAGCGCCGCCACGGCCGGGGCCATGTGCTCGGTGTGGAAGGCTCCGGCGACCTTGAGGGCCACCACGCGGCGCACGCCCTCGGGCTTGTCCACCTCCAGGGCGGCGAGCTGCTCGGCGGTGCCGGCGGCCACGATCTGGCCCGCGCCGTTCACGTTCGCCGGGGTCAGGCCCAGCTTCTCCAGGTGCGGCAGCACGTCCTCGGGCTCGCCGCCGAGCAGCGCGGCCATGCCGGTCGGCGTGACGGCCGCGGCCTCGGCCATGCCCAGGCCCCGCTTGCGTACGAAGCCGAGCGCGTCCTCCTCGGACAGGACGCCCGCGAACGCGGTGGCGGTGATCTCGCCGACGCTGTGCCCGGCGACGGCGCCCGGGGCGACGTCACCCAGGGCACCGGCCGACAGCAGACCCGCGGCGACCAGCAGGGGCTGGGCCACGGCGGTGTCGCGGATCGCGTCGGCGTCCGCCTGCGTGCCGTAGTGGACGAGGTCAAGACCGATGGCGTCCGACCACGCGGCGAGCCGGTCGGCAGCGCCGGGGAGGTCGAGCCAGGGGGTCAGGAAGCCGGGCGTCTGAGCGCCTTGGCCGGGAGCGACGAGTACGAGCACTCTCACACTCTCTCTTGTGGACGGCTCCGCACGCCCGTGGGGACAGGGACGAAGAACCGTCGGGGGAATTGTGGGTGTCCGACAAAAGTCTAGGACTGTGAATCTCCGTCGGCCAGACGCCCCAGGATCAGCGCGATCCGCAGCGTGAACGCGGAGCGCACATCGGACGGTGACCACCCGGTGACGTCCGTCACACGTCGGAGCCGGTAGCGAACGGTATTGGGGTGGACGAAGAGCATCCGGGCCGCGCCCTCCAGGCTGCTCGCCTGCTCCAGATAAACGCTCAAGGTTTCCAGGAGCGCGGAGCCCGCCTCCTCCAGCGGTCTGTAGATCTCCTCCACCAACTGCTCGCGCGCGGCAGGATCGGATGCGATCGCACGCTCCGGCAGCAGATCGTCCGCGAGCACCGGGCGCGGGGCGTCCTGCCAGGCCGAGCACGCCTTCAGTCCGGCCGCCGCGGCCTGCGCGGACCGGGTCGCGGCCAGCAGGTCGGGGACGATGGGGCCCGCGACGACGGGGCCCGCGGCATAGGGCCCGATCAGGCCCTTCGCCACGTGGAGCGGGTTGTCGCTGCCGCCCGCGATGACGACCAGGCGGTCGCCGAGCACCCCGGTGAGCACCTGGAGCTTGGCGTGCCGGGCGGCCCGCCGGATCGCCTCCACGGTGAGCTCGCTGTCGCCGTCCGGCGCCGTACCGAGGACCACGCAGACGTGCTCCGGCGAGTTCCAGCCCAGCGCCGCGGCCCGGGACACGGCACCCTCGTCGGCCTCGCCGGAGAGCACCGCGTTGACGACCAGGGATTCCAGCCGCGCGTCCCAGGCGCCGCGCGCCTCGGCGGCCTGCGCGTACACCTGGGCCGTCGCGAAGGCGATCTCCCGGGCGTACACGAGCAGCGCCTCGCGCAGGATGGACTCGTCGCCCGGCGCCGCGACCTCCTCGATCGCGGTCTCCATGACCTCGATGGTGGTGCGCACCATCTCGACGGTCTGGCGCAGCGTGATGGCCCGCGTCAGTTCGCGCGGGGCCGTGCCGAAGACGTCGGTCGAGATCGCCTGGGGCGTCTCGGGGTGCCGGAACCACTCGGTGAAGGCCGCGATGCCGGCCTGGGCGACCAGACCGATCCACGACCGGTTCTCCGGCGGCATCGCCCGGTACCACGGCAGCGTCGCGTCCATGCGGGCGATGGCGTTCGCTGCGAGCCGCCCCGAGGACTGCTCAAGACGCTTCAGGGTCGCGGCATGCGGATGGGCATTCTTCGCGGGGTGTACGGGATCGGGTGCTGGCACGGGGACAAGACTGCCTTATCGGGATCGCTCCCCGCCGGGCCGGGGTGAGACCTAGCGACAAATGGGGGGCGGCGTCGCGGGGCTGGGGCACGCACCTCGCCGCGTTCTCGTCACTCACCGACGCTCCGCGTCGACTCCCTCCTCCGCCTCGCGATGCACGCACCCCAGCCCCGCTCCTTCTTCCACCCCCCATCTGCCGCTAGGTCTACGGTGGTGGGCGTGATTTCTGTCAGGCGCGGTGACGAGCGCTACCGAGGCGGGGACCCGGGTGCCGGTATCGAGTCCCTGCACGCCTTCTCCTTCGGCCGGTTCTACGATCCGGACAACCTCCGCTTCGGGCCGGTGCTCGCGTGCAACGAGGAGCGGCTCGCGCCCGGCGCGGGCTTCGACGAGCACCCGCACAGCCACACCGAGATCCTCACCTGGGTCATCGAGGGCGAGCTCACCCACCGGGACTCGGCGGGCCACACCACCGTGGTGCGCCCCGGCGACGTGCAGTGCCTGAGCTCGGCGGGCGGCGTGCGGCACGAGGAGCGCAACGAGGGGCGGTCCCCGCTGGTCTTCCTCCAGATGTGGCTCGCCCCGAACAAGCCGGGCGGTGAGCCCGCGTACGACATCGTGCGCGGCATCGCGGACGCCACGCCCTACGCGGTGCTCCCCGCGGGCGCCATGCTCCACGTCCGCCGCCTCGCGGCCGGCGAGCGCACCGCCGTCCCGGACGCGCCGGGGGTGTACGCGCACGTCGTCCGCGGCCGGGTGCGGCTCGCCGGGGAGCGGCTCGGGCCGGGCGACTCGGCGCGGGTCACCGGGGCGCTGGGACTCGAGCTGACGGCCGACGAGGAAGCCGAGGTGCTGTTCTGGGAGCTCAGCTCCGTGTGAACTCGGCCAGCACCGCGTCCGTGAAGGCCGGCCACACCTCGGCCGCCCACGGGCCGAACGCGCGGTCCGTCAGGGCGACGCAGGCCAGGCCCGCGTCCGGGTCGATCCACAGGAACGTACCGGACTGGCCGAAGTGGCCGAACGTGCGCGGCGAGGACGAACTGCCCGTCCAGTGCGGGGACTTGGCGCCGCGGATCTCGAAACCGAGGCCCCAGTCGTTGGGTTTCTGGTGGCCGTAGCCGGGCAGCACGCCCTTGAGGCCCGGGTACTGCACCTGCATCGCCTCGGCGACCGTGGCCGGGTGGAGCAACTGCGGGGCCTGCACCTCAGCCGCGAACCGCACCAGGTCCTCCACGCTGGAGACGCCGTCCTTGGCGGGCGATCCGTCGAGGGTGGTGGACGCCATCCCGAGCGGCTCGAACACGGCCTGGTGCACATAGTCGGCGAAGGGGATGCCCGACTGCTTCGCGATGTGGTCGCCGAGCACCTCGAACCCGGCGTTGGAGTACAGCCTGCGCTCGCCGGGCGGCGCCATCACCCGGTGCTCGTCGAAGGCGAGCCCCGAGGTGTGCGCGAGCAGGTGCCGCACGGTCGCGCCGGTGGGCCCGGCCGGCTCGTCGAGCTCGATCGCCCCCTCCTCGTACGCGACGAGGGCCGCGTAGGCCGCCAGCGGCTTGGTGACGGAGGCCAGCGGGAACCGGTGGGACACCGGCCCGTGGGTGCCGGCAAGCGTTCCGTCGGCGCGCACCACGGCCGCCGCGGCGGTCGGTACGGGCCAGGTCTCGATGATCCGCAGGCTCTCCATGCGTACGAGCCTAGTCGGCGCCCCGCGGGGTGAAGACCCCGGCCGTACCCGCCGGGTTGCCGGGAGCGCCCGGACGGTGTCCGGTGGGACCGGACCCGCCACGCGCCGAGGGGCCGCCCCGGGCGCGGCAGGAAACACGTCACACAATTCGCTTGCTTGGAGTGCACTCCAAGGTTCTAGCGTGGAGGTCATGACGGTGATCGACAGCACGGCGGTGATGGCGGCGGCGCGGGTCCGGCGGGGCCTCTGCGCGCAGGAGCCGCCCCACCCGCGCCCCGACGGTCAGGACCACTACACGATCAGCGAGGTCGTGGCGTACACCGGACTCACCGCGCACACCCTGCGCTGGTACGAGCGGATCGGTCTCATGCCGCACGTCGACCGCTCGCACACCGGGCAGCGCCGGTTCAGCAACAGGGACCTGGACTGGCTCGCCTTCGTCGGCAAGCTCCGGCTGACCGGCATGCCGGTCGCCGACATGGTCCGCTACGCCGAACTCGTCCGCGAGGGGGAGCACACCTTCGAGGCGCGCCAGGAGCTTCTGGAGCAGACCCGGCGCGACGTGATCGCGCGCATGGCGGAGCTCCAGGACACGCTCGCCGTACTCGACTACAAGATCGACTTTTACGCGGACGCCCGCAGGGTGTCCGGAGTGGACGCCTCCCTAGCGTCGGAAAGGGCCTGAACCCCCATGAGCAACAGCCCCCTTGAGAAGATCAGCACCGTACGGCTCGGCACCGATGGGCCGGAGATCGGCGTCCAGGGCTTCGGCGCCATGGGCATCAGCGAGTTCTACGGCGACACCGACGAGAGTGCCGCCCGCGACACCCTGGAGGCCACCGTCGAGGCGGGTGTCACGCTCATCGACACCGCCGACGTGTACGGCTCCGGCGCCAACGAGGAGTTCCTCGCCCCGTTCCTCGCCGCGCACCGCGACGAGGTGACCCTGGCCACCAAGTTCGCCATCGAGCGCCGTGCGGACGACCCGCACTACCGGGGCATCAACAACAGCCCCGCCTACATCAGGAAGTCCGTCGAGGCGAGCCTGCGCCGCCTGGGCATCGACGTCATCGACCTGTACTACATGCACCGCCGCGACCCGCAGGTGCCGCTGGCCGAGTCGGTCGGGGCGATGGCCGAGCTGGTCCGCGAGGGCAAGGTCAGGTACCTGGGCCTGAGCGAGGTCACCGGCGCCGAGCTGCGCGAGGCACACGCCGTGCACCCGATCGCCGCCCTCCAGTCGGAGTGGTCGGTCTTCAGCCGTGACGTCGAGCGCAGCGCCGTGCCGGCCGCGGCCGAGCTCGGTGTGACCTTCGTGCCGTACTCGCCGCTCGGCCGCGGTTTCCTCACCGGGGCGTTCGCGGACGCGGGCAAGGACCTGTCCGGCGGCGACTTCCGCCGGTTCCAGCCCCGCTTCACCGGGGACAACGCCGTGACCAACGCGGCCCTCCTGGAGCCCCTGCACAAGATCGCCGCGGCGCACGGCGCGACGACCGCGCAGATCGCGCTCGCCTGGGTCCAGCAGCGGGCCCAGGTGCACGGGCTGACCGTCGTCCCGATCCCGGGCACCCGCAAGCGCAGCCGCCTCCTGGAGAACACCGGGGCGACGCGCATCACGCTGAGCGCCGAGGAGCTGGCGCTCCTGGAGCCCATCGCCGGGCAGGTCGCGGGCGACCGCTACCCCGACATGTCGTCCACCTCGGCGGCCCGCGAGCAGTAGGCCGCGCGAGCGGTACGTCACGCGAGCCCCAGGGCGAACACCGCGAAGCCCGCCGCGAGCAGCCCCGCAGCTGCCCGGCGGGCCTTCGTCGCCCCGGCCCAGGGGGCCTCGAAGCCGCGCGCGTAGCGGGCGATCGCCACGAGCAGCACCGCGAACACCGGCATCCAGGCGAGCCGTTCACCGATCCAGGCCAGGGTGTCGGGCGCGGTGGTCAGGCCCGGCACCCGCCCCGCGAAGGAGGCCGGCACGGCGGCCGCCAGCATCGCCGTCTGGTGCCAGCACAGGATGGTCATCGCGGACAGGTTGACGACCACGACCGGCGCCCACAGCGCGGGCCGCCTCAGCCAGCCCGCGATCCTGTCCCGCAGCAGGATCGCGACGCCGGACTGCGCCGCGGCCAGCGCGAGCACCAGCAGCGACGGCGGATGCGAGTTCGTCCGCGCCTCTCCGGGCACGCCGACCATGGACGCCGGGTAGTGGAACAGGACGAGCAGCGCGGCGAACAGCAGCGTCCCGCCGCCGAACAGCAGCCACGCGCCCTTGCGGCCGATCCTCTTCTCGCCCCAGGAGACGCCGAGTTGGTACGCGAACATCCAGCCCGGCAGGATGTTGACCAGCGCGAGCCAGGACGGCATGGCGTCGGCGTACGGCCCGTAGCGCAGGAAGTCCACGAGGGCGACGACACCGAGCAGGGGCGCCGCGGCCCACCCGCCGAGCCGCCGCGCCGTCCGCACGCAGTACGGCGTGAGCGCGGTGACGGCGACGTACACACCGACGAACCACAGGGGCTGGATCACCAGTGTCGACCCGGTGCGCAGCGTGTCGTGCGGGACACCGAGGGCGTACAGGACAGGGACCATCGCGGCCCATACGGCGGTGACGCCGAGCACGGGCCGCCCGAGCCGGGCGATCCGCCCCTTCAGCCACTGGACGGTCGACCCCGTCCTGCGGTGGAAGGACAGCACCGAGGCATAGCCGCCGACCAGGAAGAAGATCCCGAGCATCTGCAGGACCCAGCCGGCCGGGGCGAACGCGGCGAAGGAGGACAGCGGGCTCGCGTTGTGCAGCGCGCCCGCGTCGTCACGGGTGAAGCCGCCGAGCAGCCAGTGCCCGGTCGGCACGGCGAGCAGCGCGAGGGCGCGCAGCCCGTCGATCGCGCGGTCGCGGTGGGCGGGGGTGCGTCGCTCGATGTCCGCGACGGCCCGGGTGAGCGCGCTCATCGGACCTCTCCGGTCTCTCCGGTGGCGATGGCGGCGAACGCCGCGAGGGACTGGGTGCCGGGAGCGAAGTAGCCGGTGTGGCCCCGCGCGTCCCCGGCGGGCACCCGCCGGGCGCCGAAGGACGGGTCGGTGGGATCGGCGCCGTGGCCGAGCCCCGCGAACTCGACGTGCGGCACGTCGTCGATCCAGTCGGAGGGGTCCTTCGCGGCCCACACGCGGGCCTCGGTGCGCAGATCGGCCACGGTGTCGGCGCGCATGCCGGGGGAGCCGAGCGCCACGATGTCCGAGGCGTCGGTGTCCTCGGCCGCGAGCCCGCACACGACCGATCCGTAGCTGTGGCAGAACAGCACCGGGTCGGGCGCGCCGACCGCGTCGAGCCCCTCGGTGAGCCGGGTCAGCCGCTCGGCCCCGGCCTCGGCGAGCTTCCCGGTGGCGGCGTCGAGGCCGACACCGACCGGCGTGGTGTACCCGGCCCACGCGATCACGGCGGTCGCGCCGCGGGTCGCGCCCCGCAGCGCCGAGGCCATGCCGGCGGGGGTGCCGTACGGGTCGGTCGGGCGGTCGAAGGTGTCGGCGTCGATGTCGGACCCGGGCACGACGACGGCCACATGAGCGGCCCCGTCCAACTCCCCGTAGACCTGGGCCACTTGACCCCGCCCGCGCGGATCGAAGGCGAGGATCTGACGGCCGGGCCCGGCGAGCCGCGCGAACCGGGGGTCGTGGCTGTCCGTCACGGCGCGCCGGTTGGCCTCGTACCGCAGGTGTACGGGGGCGCCGTCCAGGTTCCCGACGACCTCGGGGTGGCGGCGGGCCAGGGTCCGCTGCTCCTGCTCGCTCAACCCCGCGAAGAACAGGGCGACTTCGCGGGGTGCCGCGCTCGCCGGGTCGGGCAGGGGGCGCCCGAGCACGGTGTCCGCCCGCCATGCCGCGGAGCCGGGCGGCGGCCCCGTGACGGCCTGCTGCGCGCCGGCCGTCGCCCAGCCCGCCGTTCCCGCGACGACCGTGACGGTCAACGCGGAAGCGATCAACGCCCTTCCGAACCGGCGCATGCGATTCCCTCTCCTCGTCCGTGTCCCTCGACGAGGGGGAAGGTAGGGAGGAGGTGGGGCGCGGGGCGTCACCCTGGGGGGCCAGGTGGGGAGTGCTACCTGGGTAGGGGGTGGGTGACCCGGGGGCGGCGGGTCGCTTACCGCTGTTTGGTGCTCGGGCCCCGGCCCCGCTTTCACCCGCGGACCGTGCGTGGCTGATCGCGCAGTTCCCCGCGCCCCTTGAACCCCCTTCGATCTGCGGACCGTGCTCGCTTCTCGCGCAGTTCCCCGCGCCCCTTGGCGGTACGGGTGCTGGGTCACGCTGGCATCCTCAGCCCGTCCGGCGTTTGAGGACGAGCGCCCTTAAGGCGCGAACGGGGTCTGGGGCGGAGCCCCAGGGGCACTTTCACCCCCGGAGGGTTTCGGGAAGGGGTGGGGTGGGGGCCTCCGGGGTCTGGGGCGGAGCCCCAGGAGGCGGTCGCCCAGGGCCCTGGGGCTAGCCGGGGTCGCCCGGGCGGACCACGCCGGATTCGTAGGCGAAGATCACCGCCTGGGCCCGGTCCCGAAGCCCGAGCTTCGCCAGCACCCGCCCGATATGCGTCTTCACCGTCTGCTCGGCCAGCACGAGCCGCCCCGCGATCTCCTGGTTCGACAACCCCCGCGCGATGAGTTCGAGCACCTCCGTCTCCCGGGGCGTGAGCCCCTGCAGACGCAGCGCCTCCGCCCCCCGCCGCGGAGCCGGCCGCTGCGCGGCGAAGTCCGCGATGAGGCGGCGCGTCACGGAGGGGGCGAGCAGCGCCTCACCCGCCGCGACGACCCGCACCGCCCCGATGAGGTCGGCCGGGGGCGCGTCCTTGAGCAGGAACCCGGACGCCCCGGCGCGCAGCGCCTCGTACACGTAGTCGTCGACGTCGAAGGTGGTCAGCATGAGCACCTTCGGGCGGTGCACGACGCCCGTCGGCGGGTCCAGGATCTCGCGGGCCGCGGCGAGCCCGTCCATCTCGGGGATGCGGACGTCCATGAGGACCACGTCCGGATGGGTCGAGCGGGCCACCCGCACTCCCTCGCGGCCGTCGGGCGCCTCGCCCACCACGTCGATGTCGGCCTGCGCCGAGAGCAGCGCTGCGAACCCCGCCCGCACCATGGCCTGGTCGTCGACGATGATCACGCGGATGGTCAACTGGCGTCCTTAGAGGGGGAGTTCGGGTGCGGAGGTGGGGTCGAGGGGCAGCCGCGCCGCCACCCGGAAGCCGCCGTCCGGCAGCGGCCCGGTGTCCAGCGACCCGCCGGTCAACCGTACGCGTTCGCGCATGCCGACGAGGCCGTGGCCGGTACCGGAGCCCTCCAGCGGCGAAGTGCGGTCGGCCGCCGGGCCGTTGACGACGACCACCGTCAGATGCCGGCCGTCGGCCGTGACGGAGACGCGGGTCGTGGCGCCCGGCGCGTGCCGTACGACGTTGGCGAGCGCCTCTTGCACGATCCGGTACGCCGACAGGTCGACCGCGGGCGGCAGCGCGGGCAGCTCACCGGAGAGCGAGAGCCCGACCGGCAGTCCCGCGCGTACGGTCGCCTCGACGAGCTGCTGGAGGCGGTCCACGCCGGGCTGGGGCGCGCGCTCGCCGCCGCCCCCGCCGCTGCCGTCGCTGCGCAGCACCGCGAGCAGCCGGCGCATCTCGCCGAGCGACTCCCGGGCGCTGGACGCGATGGACTCGAACTCCCCGCGGGCCGCCTCGTCGAGCCCGGCCAGCCGGTAGGGCGCCGAGTCGGCCTGCACGGTGATCACCGACATGTGGTGGGCCACCACGTCGTGCAGCTCGCGCGCGATCCGGGCGCGTTCCTCCAGGAGGGTGCGCTGGGCGCGTTCGGCCTCGCTGATGGTCTCCTGCTCGGCGACCCGCCGTTCGGCCTCCGCGCGGGTGCGTACCGCGCCCGCGAAGGCCAGCACCACGCCCGAGAGCACGAACAGCAGGACGTAGGTGCTGCTGGAGCCGCGGGGCGCGAAGGCGCCCAGCGCCACACTGGCCGCACCCGTCACCAGCCACAGCACGACGAGGGTGCGGGTCGTCTCGCGCAGTCCGAGACAGACCATGAGGACCAGGTAGCCGATGATCACCGTCGGCGTCCACGGCCAGGAGCGCCCCGCCGTCTCGCCGTGGAGGAGCACCAGCGCGCCGAGCACGTCGGCGCCGAAGACGATCAGCCAGGCCGGAAGCGGCCGGGTCACGGCGAGCAGCAGCGGCACGGTCTGGGCCACGCCGAGCGCCCCGGCCCAGCCGCCGTCCAGCCGGTAGTCGTTGGCGAGCACGGTGATGGTGACCGGCAGCAGCACCAGCACGAAGACACCGGCGACGACGTACGGACTCCACCGCTGCCAGCGCCTGGGCGCCTGCCAGAACAGGGGCCGGGTGGCTTCGGCGGGGGGCCGCAGCAGGGCGAGGGCTCTTCGGGAGGCGGGTGCGATCTTCATGGCCCGGCCAGCGTAGGCAGGATCGGCCCGCCACGCGTCATACCGGGGTGCCACCCGGGTCTCGCACCCGGGTATCACGCCGGGCGGCGCCGCACCCGCTACAGCTCGGCAAGCAGCTCCGCCTTCTTGGCGCTGAACTCGTCGTCGGTGACCAGTCCCGCCTGGTGCAGGTCGCCGAGGTGGCGGATCCTTTCCGCGATGTCGGCGGGATCGCGCCGCCCCGCCGCGACCGGGACCGGCTGGTGCGGGATGGAGACGCCGCCCCCGTTCCGTACCGCCGCGAGGACCGCCGCCGCGAACGGCAGCGACTCGTGCACCGGGCCGTAACCGAGGCCGAAGACCACGGCCGCCGGGTCGAGGTCGGCCGGGGCGGCGTCGTCGCCCTCGCGGCGCAGCAGCCGCAGGTAGCCGTCGAAGACCTCGGGGGAGCGCCACTCGACGCCGCTCAGCGCGGCCAGCGGAAAGGTCTGGTCGCCGGCCTTCCACTTCTCCGAGGACGCGCCCGTCCAGAACCAGCGGAAGGTGACCTGGTGCCCGTCGAAGGCGGCCTTGGCGTCGTACGCCTTGAAGTTCAGCGGGGCCTCGGGGGCCGCCACCAGATGGCGGTCGGCGGGTTGCGAGGCGAGCGGCACCAGAGCGTCGCGCAGTTCGTCCGCGTAGTACTCGGCGAGCGTCTCGCGCTCGGCCGGAAGCACCAGGCGGTAGGGATCGCAGGACTCCTTCAGCTGACCCGCCGCGGCGTCCATCAGTGGATCGGCGCCCGGTCTCGGCACCGCGTGCAGCACCACCGTGCCGCGTTTGCCCTGGGACAGCGTCACCGACTCCAACGCCTCGTAGGGGATGCGTCGTTCGCGCAGCGCCTGGAACAGCTTCGGCGCGCGGATCCCCCGTTCGAAGCGGATGAGCACGGAGTCGGACTCGAACTCCCAGGTGGCATGAATTCCGGCCAGCACATCACCCATGCGCCTCATCGTAGGCGGCGCGCGCCCGCGCGTCCCCCCTCGGAGAAAACCCCGTCCGGGAGCGGGTGCTCCGGCGATCACACGGTGTCTACGCGTGTCAGCCCGCCGGAGCCTCCGTCAAGCCGCCGACCGGTCGGAAATCCCGCTGCCGCACACGGCGCCGCCGTCGGCACAGCCGACCGTCTGGTATGCGCCAACTCCGATGGCCGCGAAGTTGGCGAGGCTCTTGGTGCCCGGCTCGAAATAACCGGTGTGGCCGATGGCTCCGGCCGCCGAGAGGACCCGGGCGCCGAAGGCCGCCGAGACCGGGTCGGCGCCGTGGCCGAGGCCCGCGACGTCGAGGTACGGCACGTCCTGGATCCAGTCGTCCTTGTCGCGCATGGCCCAGACCCGCGCCGAGGTGTCCAGCTGGGCGGCGTTGCGCACCCGCATGCCCGGGCTGCCGGCCACCGCGATGTCGCTGACCCGGGGCGGCAGTCCGCGTGTGGAGACCCCGCACACCACCGAGCCATAGCTGTGGCAGAACAGCTCGACCGAGGAACTGCCGGGCAGCGCGCGCACCATCGCGGACAGCCGTACGGCACCGTCCTCGGCCAGTTTGCCGATGGCCGCATCCATGCCGAGTCCGGCGGGCGCGGTGTAGTCGGCCCAGGCGATGACGGCGGTCCGGGTGTCCGGGGCGGCTGCCCGCTCGGCCGCGTACAGCGACTCGGCCATGCCGACCGGGGCGGTGTTCCTGCGGTTGGACTTCTCGAAGGTCAGGACGTCGGTGTCGACTCCGGGCACGATCACCGACACCCGCTGGGCGTGGTCCAGGTCACCGAAGACCTCCGCGACCCGGCCGGTGTCGGAGGGGTCGAAGGCGAGGATCTGGCGGCCGTCGTCGAGCAGGGACTCGAACCGGTGCATCCGGCGGCTCGCGTCCAGGCGGCCGTCGGCGGTGAGCCGGGTGTCGACCATGCGTTTCTGCTCGACCGCGCGGGCCTCGCCGAGCGCCACCCGGTTGGCCCGGTAGCGCAGGGGCACGGGGGCGCCGTTCATGTTGCCCACGACCAGCGGGTAGCGGTCGGCGAGTTCTCCCCGCTCGGTGGCGGTGAGCGAGCCGAAGAAGTGCGCGAGCTGCTGGGCGGTGGAGTCCGCCTTGGGCAGCTTGTGGCCGTCTATGGTGCCCCGGGCCCAGGCGGCCAGGGAGGTCGCGCGCGGCTCGGAGTCGGCCGCGTGGCCGCGGATCGCCGTCCAGCCGGAGGTCGCGAGCATGACGAACACGACGGCGAGCGCGAGCAGCGCGCGCCAGACGTTGAGCGTGGGGGAGGAGTCGAAGGAAGTCACTGCGGACCACAGTAGGAGACCCTGGAGGTCCACTGGGCTGACAGTGACTCAGATCACGTTTGAGCGGGGAGTGGTCTCACGAAGAGCGCGCGCGGGCGCACGCTCCGTACGGCTCGGCCACGTTCGGGCGCGGCTCGGACACGCATCCGGAGGAGGTTCCGGTGTGCGTCCTTCGCCCGGCGCGGCCTCGCCGGGGCCCCGCGTCCTCGGCGTGGCTCAGTCGCGCCAGTCGTCGGCCAGGGCGGGGACGAGGTGGTCCAGGTAGTTCGCGGTCAGGTCGCGGATCGCGGCCACGCTCGGGTCCTTGCGCTGCCCCCACTGGCCGCCCGCCACCCGCATCACGCCGGTGAAGGCGGCCACGGCCACCCGGGGGCGCGGGTCGGCGTCCACGTCGAGGCCCTCGCGCTCGGCGATGAGCCGCGCGACCTGCTCCTCCAGCTCCGCCGAGCGGCGCAGGTGGACGGCGAGCAGCGCCGGAGTCGACTCGATCACCTGGTACGTCCGCATGTAGAGGGCGACCGGCACCACGGGGGACAGGAGCTCCTCGATGGTGTCCCAGGCCGACAGCGCGGCCCGGCGCATGGCGGTGAACGGGCCCTCGGCGGGCGGCCGTTCGCGCAGCGCGTTCACGAAGTGCGACTCGATCGTGTCCTGGGCCGCGAAGACCACGGCCTCCTTGTTGGCGAAATAGCGGAAGAAGGTGCGCTGCGAGACGTCGACCGCGTCCGCGATCTCGTCCACGGTCGTCCGCTCGTACCCCTTGGTGGTGAACAGCTCCAGGGCCACCCGCAGCAGCGCGTCGCGGGTGCGCTGTTTCTTCCGCTCGCGCAGTCCGCCGACCGGCGCCATCGGGTGCTGCTCCACCGTCACTTCAAGGTCCTCTTTCAGTCAATCTGGCGTGTTCAGCTTAGCTGTGAGCGACGTGACAGCCGCCGACTTGTGAAATGGTTTGTCAACTGTCAGCGGCTGACATTAGCCTCGATGGCATGACTAGTCAGACCACCGTCGAGAAGGCGCCACAGGACGAGATACCGCCGCCGGCCAGGGGGCTGCGCGGCCACCCCTGGCTGACGCTCTTCGCCGTGGCCATCGGCGTCATGATGGTGGCGCTCGACGGCACCATCGTGGCGATCGCCAACCCCGCCATCCAGAAGGACCTCGGAGCCTCGCTCCAGGACGTCCAATGGATCACCAACGGTTACATGCTGGCCCTGGCGGTCTCCCTGATCACCGCGGGCAAGCTCGGTGACCGGTTCGGGCACCGCCAGACCTTCCTCATCGGCGTCGTCGGCTTCGGCGCCGCCTCGGGGGCCATCGGCCTCTCCCACAGCGTCACCTTCGTCATCGCCTTCCGTGTGCTGCAGGGTCTGTTCGGCGCGCTGCTGATGCCGGCCGCGCTCGGCCTGCTGCGCGCCACCTTCCCGGCCGAGAAGCTGAACATGGCGATCGGCATCTGGGGCATGGTCATCGGCGCCTCCACCGCGGGCGGCCCGATCCTGGGCGGTGTGCTCGTCGAGCACGTCAGCTGGCAGTCCGTCTTCTTCATCAACGTGCCGGTCGGTGCCATCGCGCTCGTCCTCGGCCTGCTGATCCTGCTCGACCACCGCGCGGAGAACGCGCCGAGGTCGTTCGACATCCTCGGCATCGTGCTGCTGTCGGGCGCGATGTTCTGCATGATCTGGGCGCTGATCAAGGGCTCGGAGTACGGCTGGGGCAGCGGCAGGACCCTCGGGTTCATCGCGGCCGCGGTGATCGGCTTCGTCCTCTTCGCCTTCTGGGAGACGAAGGTCAGGGAACCGCTCATCCCGCTCAACCTGTTCCGCTCCGTACCGCTGTCGGCGGGCACGATCCTCATGATCCTGATGGCGTTCGCCTTCATGGGCGGGCTCTTCTTCGTCACCTTCTACCTGCAGAACGTGCACGGCATGTCGGCCGTCGACAGCGGCCTGCACCTGCTGCCGCTCACCGGCATGATGATCGTGGCCTCGCCGCTCGCGGGCGTACTGATCACCAAGCTCGGCCCGCGGGTCCCGCTGGTCGGCGGCATGGTCTGCACGGCCGTCGCCATGTTCGGCATGTCCCGGCTGACCATCGGCACCGGCACGCTGACGATGTCGATCTGGTTCGCCCTCCTCGGCCTGGGTCTCGCGCCGGTCATGGTCGGCGCCACCGAGGTCATCGTGGGCAACGCCCCCATCGAGCTGTCCGGTGTCGCGGGCGGGCTCCAGCAGGCGGGCATGCAGGTCGGCGGCTCGCTCGGCACCGCGGTGCTCGGCGCCGTGATGTCCTCGCGGGTCACCTCCGAGCTCCCGGACAACTGGGCCGCCGCCAAGCTGCCGCCGCTGTCGCCCGAGCAGTCCTCGGGGCTGTCCAAGGCGGTCGAGGTCGGCATGGGTCCGGTCCAGCCGGGCACGCCGCCGGAGATCGCGGCCAAGGTCGCCTCGGTCGCCCACGACACGTTCGTCTCGGGCATGAGCACCGCCTTCACCGTCGCCGGGATCGTCGCGGTGCTGGCCGCCGCGGTCGCCCTGTTCACCAAGCGCGGCGAGAACGCACCGGCGGGCGCGGGCGCGGGCCACATCTGATCCCGCCAACTCCCGTACGCGACAGCCCTGTCGGGCCCACCGGCAGGGCTTTCGCGTACCCCGGGCGACGCCGCTCGCCCCAAGTTCCGCGGGGGGCAGGGACGTTCAGGGTGTGGAGGAGCGAATGCGTGGTACCCGACTTCTTGAGGCCGAGCCGACCAACCCCAGGGAGTGATGATGGCGGGCTTCGGACACAGCACGCGTATGCGCAGGACCCTCCGGTCACGGAACCGCATGTGGCCCCGGACCGGGCCGGACCGCGCGACGCTCGGCATCGTCGGACTGGTCTGCGCGGTCGCGGGGTTCTTCGTCCTCGGGATCGTGCTCGGCCCGGTCGCGATCGCCTGCGGCTGGCTGGGCATGGGGCGCCGCTGGAACGGCGCACACCCCCTGCCCGCCCTGGTGGCCCTGGTCCTGGGCGCCATCGACACCCTGCTGGCCATCATCTGGCTGATAGGGGCGGCAAGCCTGGGCAACGGAGTCTTCTGACTCAGCCGCGAACACCGAGGGGCGGGTTCCCCAGGGAACCCGCCCCTCCACACGCATACGGGCCCACCTACCAGGGGCGCGAGGAACTGCGCGACCAGCCCCGCCAGACGGTCAGCCGAATCTCCGGCGCGCAACCCCGTGCCAGGACGCGACCGGGGTCACCTACAGGGGCGCGGGGAACTGCGCGACCAGCCCCGTCGGACGGTCAGCCGACCAACCCGCGCACCAACCCCCCGCTCACGATCCCGAACAGGCCCCGGAGGGCCTCCGCCGGGGAAGCCACCGGGCCGCCGGCCCGAGAAGTGACAGGGGCCGAGGGGAAGAACCCCGCAGCACTCATCACCCCCCGAGCCCCAAGACCAGCGGATGCGGCCTACGCGTCGCCCCCCGCAGCCCCGGGATCGGCCGCCGTGACATCCAGCAACCGGTACCGGTCGACCGCCTGCTTCAACGCCGACCGGTCGACCTTGCCCTCGCGGGCCAGCTCCGTGAGGACCGCCAGCACGATGGACTGCGCGTCGATGTGGAAGAAGCGCCGCGCGGCACCCCGCGTGTCCGCGAAGCCGAACCCGTCCGCGCCCAGCGACTGGTACGTGCCCGGCACCCAGCGCGCGATCTGGTCCGGAACCGCCCGCATCCAGTCGGAGACGGCCACGAACGGACCCTGCGCGCCCTGGAGCTTGCGCGTGACATAGGGGACGCGCTGCTCCTCCTCGGGGTGCAGGAGGTTGTGCTCCTCCACCTCGACGGCCTCGCGGCGCAGCTCGTTCCAGGAGGTGGCGGACCAGACGTCGGCTCGTACGTTCCACTCCTCGGCGAGGATCCGCTGCGCCTCGACGGCCCACGGCACGGCCACGCCGGACGCCAGGATCTGCGCCGGGATGGAGCCCGAAGTACCCGCGGCGAAGCGGTGGATGCCCTTGAGGATGCCGTCCACGTCGACGTCCGCCGGCTCGGCCGGATGCTGGATCGGCTCGTTGTAGACGGTGAGGTAGTAGAAGACGTCCTCGCTGTCCGGGCCGTACATCCGGCGCAGGCCGTCCTGCACGATGTGCGCGATCTCGTAGCCGAACGCCGGGTCGTAGGCGACACAGGCCGGGTTGGTCGAGGCGAGCAACTGCGAGTGGCCGTCCGCGTGTTGCAGGCCCTCGCCGGTCAGCGTCGTACGCCCGGCGGTCGCGCCGAGCACGAACCCGCGCGCCAACTGGTCGGCCATCTGCCAGAACTGGTCGCCGGTGCGCTGGAAACCGAACATCGAGTAGAAGACGTACACCGGGATCAGCGGCTCGCCGTGCGTGGCGTACGCCGAGCCCGCGGCGATCAGCGAGGCAGTGCAGCCCGCCTCCGAGATGCCGTCGTGCAGCATCTGCCCGGTCGGCGACTCCTTGTAGGCGAGCAGCAGTTCGCGGTCGACCGCCTCGTACTGCTGGCCCAGCGGGTTGTAGATCTTGGCGCTCGGGAAGAACGCGTCCATGCCGAAGGTGCGGTACTCGTCGGGGGCGATCAGCACGAACCGCTTGCCGATCTCCTTGTCCCGCATCAGGTCCTTCAGGATGCGGACGAACGCCATCGTGGTGGCGATCGACTGCTGGCCCGAGCCCTTCTTGGCCACCGCGTACGTCTTGTCCTCCGGCAGGGCCAGCGGCTTCGAACGCACCACACGGGTCGGCACGTAGCCGCCGAGCCCGAGCCGGCGGTCGTGCATGTACTGGATCTCCTCGGACTTGCGGCCCGGGTGGTAGTACGGCGGCGCGCCGGACTCCAGCTCCTTGTCCGTGATCGGGATGTGCAGCCGGTCGCGGAAGCCCTTGAGGTCGTCGACCGTCAGCTTCTTCATCTGGTGGGTCGCGTTGCGGCCCTCGAAGTTCGGGCCGAGCGTCCAGCCCTTGACGGTGTGCGCCAGGATCACGGTCGGCTGGCCCTTGTGCGCCTTGGCCGCCGAGAACGCCGCGAAGATCTTCTTGTGGTCGTGGCCGCCGCGTCCGAGGTGCAGGATCTGCTGGTCGGTCATGCCCTCGACCATGGCGCGCAGCCGGTGGTCGTCGCCGAAGAAGTGCTCCCGGATGTAGGCGCCGGTCTCGGTGGCGTACGTCTGGAACTGGCCGTCCGGCGTGGTGTTCATCTTGTTGACCAGGATGCCGTCGCGGTCCTGGGCGAGCAGCGGGTCCCAACTGCGGTCCCAGATCAGCTTGATGACGTTCCATCCGGCGCCGCGGAACTGCGATTCCAGCTCCTGGATGATCTTGCCGTTGCCGCGCACCGGCCCGTCGAGGCGCTGGAGGTTGCAGTTGACCACGAACGTCAGGTTGTCCAGGTTCTCGCGCGCCGCGATGGACAGCTGGCCGAGCGACTCGGGCTCGTCCATCTCGCCGTCGCCGAGGAACGCCCACACGTGCGAGTTGGAGGTGTCGGCGATGCCGCGCGCCTCCATGTAGCGGTTCATCCGCGCCTGGTAGATCGCGCCGAGCGGACCGAGGCCCATCGAGACGGTCGGGAACTCCCAGAAGTCCGGCATGAGCCGGGGGTGCGGATAGGAGGAGAGCCCGTACGGCGCCTTCGACTTCTCCTGCCGGAACGCGTCGAGCTGCTGCTCGCTGAGGCGGTCGAGCAGGTAGGCGCGGGCGTAGATGCCGGGGGAGGCGTGGCCCTGGAAGAAGATCTGGTCGCCGCCGTCCTCCTCCTTGCCGCGGAAGAAGTGGTTGAAGCCCACGTCGTACAGCGAGGCGGAGGAGGCGAAGGTGGCGATGTGGCCGCCGACGCCGATGCCCGGGCGCTGGGCCCGGGAGACCATCACGGCCGCGTTCCAGCGGGTCGCGTTGAGGACCTTGCGCTCGATCTCCTCGTTGCCGGGGAAGAACGGCTCGTCCTTGGTGGCGATCGTGTTGACGTAGTCCGAGCTGCGCATCTCGGGCACGGCCACGCGCTTCTCGCGGGCCCGCTCGATCAGCCGGAGCATCAGATAGCGGGCTCGTTCCCGGCCGCGTTCGTCGACGGCGGCGTCCAGGGAGTCGAGCCACTCCCGGGTCTCTTCGGGATCGAAGTCCGGGACCTGGCTCGGCAGGCCGCCAATGATGATCGGGTTGCGATCGGATCCGGAAGCCACGCTGTTCCTTCACTGTCGGGGGAATGCGGAAGACAGCCAATTCTGCGCCGCATCCCATCGTGTACCGCTGGGGCGCAAACGTCATCTCTACTGAGAGGTAACTGAGGGGTAACCGTCACCGGAGCAGGAAGTAGGCTCGGAGCCTGGACGGGTCGGGCCAAATCGCAACCTTACGCTCAACCCGGCCAAGCGTTCCCGAAGGGTGTTCGGGCCCGAGTGGGGCACCCGAAGGAACACAACGGAGCAAACGGTCACCAAAGGTGTGGGATGAATCACCGGCGGGGATGCGGATGTCCCTGAACACGGCCACACTGACCCCCAAAGGGCGGGTTCGGGGGCCGGGTACTTGCGAGATTCGTCCCGCCCGTGTGGACTACGCCCAATGCCACGCGTATGCGCGCGGCTGCAGAACTTACCGAATCAAGATCAGGAGGCAAGCCGTGAGCGCGACCGCGGACCACGCGGAGGAGCGGACCAACCCGGCCGGAAGGCTGGGGTTCGAGCCCGGACAGGTGGTCCAGGAGATCGGTTACGACGACGACGTCGACCAGGATCTCCGCGAGGGCATCGAGTCCCTGATTGGCCAGGATCTCGTCGATGAGGACTATGACGACGTCGCCGACGTCGTACTGCTGTGGTTCCGCGACGAGGACGGCGACCTTACGGACGCCCTGGTGGACGCCATCGGCCTTCTGGAGGACGGCGGCACGATCTGGCTGCTGAGCCCGAAGACCGGCCGGGACGGCTACGTCGAGCCCAGCGACATCAACGACGCCGCGCAGACCGCCGGCCTGTCGCCGGCCAAGAGCGTCAGCGTCGGCAAGGACTGGTCGGGCACCCGCCTGAAGTCCCCGAAGCGCTGATCCTCCCCACACGCCCTCAGGGCCCCCTCAGGCAGCCGCCTGAGGGGGCCCTGTGCGTGGGCGGGTGCGTAGGGTGGGGTTCACCAGAACGGCCCACTGAAGGGAAGGCGTTTCCATGGCTATCGAGGTCGGCACCAAGGCCCCGGAGTTCGAGCTCAAGGACAACCACGGCAGGACCGTGAAGCTCAGCGACTTCCGCGGTGAGAAGAACGTGGTGCTGCTCTTCTACCCGTTCGCCTTCACCGGCGTGTGCACGGGCGAGCTGTGCGAACTGCGCGACAACCTGCCGAAGTTCGTGAACGACGACACCCAGCTGCTCGCCGTCTCCAACGACTCCATCCACACCCTGCGCGTCTTCGCCGAGCAGGAGGGCCTGGAGTACCCGCTGGTCTCCGACTTCTGGCCGCACGGCGAGGTCAGCCGCGCCTACGGAGTCTTCGACGAGGACAAGGGATGCGCGGTGCGCGGCACCTTCATCATCGACAAGGAGGGCGTGGTCCGCTGGACCGTCGTGAACGCCCTGCCGGACGCGCGCGACCTGAACGAGTACCTCAAGGCGCTCGACACCATCTGACCGCGGCATGCCGTCCGGCCCCGGTCCGGCCGACACCGCTGACGTTCGGCCGAATCGTCTGTTTGACCCGGGAACCGGTTACTAGGATCCATTCGTTGATCCGATGCCAACGCACGACGGGGACGCTGACCAAGCCGGCCCCTCACACCATTGGGAGGACTCGTGGGAGTCAGCCTCAGCAAGGGCGGCAACGTCTCGCTGACCAAGGCCGCCCCCAACCTGACCGCGGTCATCGTCGGTCTGGGCTGGGACGCACGCACCACCACCGGGGGTGACTTCGACCTGGACGCCAGCGCCCTGCTGACCAATGACCAGGGCAAGGTCACCAACGACTCGAACTTCGTGTTCTTCAATAACCTCAAGAGCCCCGACGGCTCCGTCGAGCACCAGGGTGACAACCTCACCGGTGAGGGCGAGGGCGACGACGAGGTCATCAAGGTGAACCTGGCCGCCGTGCCGGCCGACGTCGCCAAGATCGTCTTCCCGGTCTCGATCTACGAGGCCGAGAGCCGCCAGCAGTCCTTCGGCCAGGTGCGCAACGCGTACATCCGCGTCGTGAACCAGGCGGACAACAGCGAGCTGGCCCGGTACGACCTGAGCGAGGACGCCTCGACGGAGACCGCGATGGTCTTCGGCGAGCTGTACCGCAACGGCGCGGAGTGGAAGTTCCGCGCCATCGGCCAGGGCTACGCCTCGGGCCTGCGCGGCATCGCGCAGGACTTCGGCGTCAACGTCTGAGCCGACCGCTCTCTCCGTCCGGCGCCGCACCTTTCCGGTGCGGCGCCGGACGTGCTCACCAGCTGTTCCACTTCTCGGGGAGGACACGAACATGGGCGTCACGCTCGCCAAGGGAGGCAATGTCTCCCTCTCCAAGGCCGCACCGAACCTCACGCAGGTGCTCGTCGGTCTCGGCTGGGACGCGCGCTCCACCACCGGAGCCGACTTCGACCTCGACGCCAGCGCCCTGCTGTGCGCGAACGGGCGGGTGCTCGGCGACGAGTACTTCGTCTTCTACAACAATCTCAAGAGCCCCGAGGGGTCGGTCGAGCACACCGGGGACAACCTGACCGGTGAGGGCGAGGGCGACGACGAGTCGCTCATCGTGGACCTGACGAAGGTGCCCGCCGCCTGCGACAAGATCGTCTTCCCGGTCTCGATCCACGACGCGGACAACCGCGGCCAGACCTTCGGCCAGGTGGCCAACGCGTTCATCCGCGTCGTCAACCAGGCCGACGGCCAGGAGCTGGCCCGGTACGACCTGAGCGAGGACGCCTCGACGGAGACCGCGATGATCTTCGGCGAGCTCTACCGGTACAGCGGCGAGTGGAAGTTCCGTGCTGTTGGTCAGGGGTACGCATCGGGGCTGCGGGGCATCGCTCTAGACTTCGGGGTCAACGTCTCCTAAAGAGATCGCCCGGTTGCGTTCAAATCGAGTGCCGTCGAGGGCGGTCCCTGACGGGGGCCCGGGGGCCTTCCCCGGGAGACAGCAGCGTCAAGCCGTGCGCGGTGCGGGGGGACACCCGCTCTACGTGGGGTCGGCCCGCTCTACACGATGGGGAAGTCAGTGCTACTGAAAACCTTCGGCTGGTCGTTCGCGATCACCGCGATCGGCCTGGCCCTGGCCGTGCTCTACGACGGCTGGACCGCCTTCGGGGTCGTCGCCATCCTGGCGGTCCTGGAGATCTCGCTGTCCTTCGACAACGCGGTGGTCAACGCCGGGATCCTGAAGAAGATGAACGCCTTCTGGCAGAAGATCTTCCTCACGGTCGGCGTGCTCATCGCCGTCTTCGGCATGCGACTGCTCTTCCCCGTCGTCATCGTCGCGATCAGCGCCAAGATCGGCCCGGTCGACGCGGTCGACCTGGCGCTGAACGACGCCGACCGCTACCAGCAGCTGGTGACCGACGCGCACCCGTCGATCGCCGCCTTCGGTGGCATGTTCCTGTTGATGATCTTCCTCGACTTCATCTTCGAGGACCGCGACATCAAGTGGCTCGCCTGGCTGGAGCGCCCGCTGGCCAAGCTCGGCAAGATCGACATGCTGTCGGTCTGCATCGCCCTGGTCGTCCTGCTCATCGCCTCCATGACGTTCGCCACCCATGCCCACCAGCACGGCGGCGCCCACGTCGACAAGGCACAGACCGTCCTGATCTCCGGCATCGCCGGTCTCATCACGTACCTCGTCGTGGGCGGGCTCTCCGGCTTCTTCGAGAACCGCCTCGAAGAGGACGAGGAGCGCGAGCACGAGGCCGAGGAGGAGGCCAGGCGCACCGGCAGCAAGGTTTCCGCCGTCGCCATGGCCGGCAAGGCCGCGTTCTTCATGTTCCTCTACCTGGAGGTCCTGGACGCGTCGTTCTCCTTCGACGGCGTCATCGGCGCCTTCGCGATCACCAACGACATCGTCCTGATGGCGCTCGGCCTCGGCATCGGCGCGATGTACGTCCGGTCGCTCACCGTCTACCTGGTCCGCCAGGGCACCCTCGACGACTACGTCTACCTGGAGCACGGGGCGCACTACGCGATCGGTGCGCTCGCCGTGATCCTCCTGGTCACCATCCAGTACGAGATCAACGAGGTCATCACCGGCCTCGTCGGCGTCGTCCTGATCGCCTGGTCCTTCTGGTCCTCGGTGCGCCGCAACCGGCGGATCGCGGCGGACGGCGGCGAGGATTCCAGCGAACGGGCGGAAGTCGGCTCCGGGGTGTGACCCCGGTGCTTCCGGAGCGCACGCCCCGGGGCGTGTGATCCGCCTTCGATTGAGGAACGCTCTCTGCGGGGCGGTCACGAGGTCTCGGCCTCACCGACCGCCCCGCAGTCGCTCGTGCGGGGACAGTTCACGGACCGATGGGGTGGGGGCAATGGCGTTCTGGGACGGCGTGTGGCGGGGCAGGGCCTCACAGTTCGACTCGGGCAGCGCGGCGACCAACACGATCGAGCTGACCCGACGGCACAACACGGTCTCGCTCGGGAAGCAGGGCGCCAACACCGGCAGCCTGCGGGTCAACCTGTCCTGGCGGATGCGGACCTCGGACTTCGGGGGCAAGCCCGACCAGAGCGGGCGGCTGCTGCGCCACCCGCTCAAGTTCTTCAAGCCGGAGATGGTCCAGGGGCACACCCAGTCCATGGTCAACGTCGACCTGGACCTCGGCTGCCTGTACGAACTCCAGGACGGCACCAAGGGCGTGGTCCAGCCGCTGGGCAACTTCCTGGGCGCCACCAACAAGCCGCCCTACGTGGAGTGCAGCGGCGACGACCGGTTCGGCTCGGCGTCGGGCGAGACCATCTTCATCAACCTGGACCACCGCGACGACATAAAGCGGCTGCTGGTCTTCGTCTACATCTACGACCAGACCCCGGCCTTCGACCGCACCCACGCCAAGGTGACGCTCTACCCGAGCAACGGCCCACGCATCGAGATCGAGCTCGACGAGCGCGCCCCCGAGGCCCGCTCCTGCGCCGTCGTCTCCATCGAGAACATCAAGGGCGACATGGTGGTGCGGCGCGAGGTGAAGTTCGTGTACGGCTTCCAGGCTGAGCTGGACCGCCTGTACGGCTGGGGCCTCCAGTGGGGCCGCGGCTACAAGACCAAGGCGTGAGCCGCCGCCCTACGGGCGGATGAACTGCGGCCCCATGGGTGGCAGGACGAACGCGGGGTCGGGCGCGGGTGCCGGAACGGCGGGCTGGGGGTAGCCGTACGCGGGCTGCGGCGAGGCCGGCTGCGGATAGCCGTACGACGGCTGCGCGGGGGGCGGCTGGGTGGGCGGCGCGGGGTGCGGGTAGCCGTAGACGGGCTGGGCCGCGTGCTGCGGGAGCGGCTGGGGCACGGACGGCGCACTGGGCGCGCTGTCGCCGCTGTCCGTGCCGTCTGTGCTGGCCGAGCTGTCTGTGCCGTCCGGGCTGTCGCCGTCGTCCACCGAGATCCCGTACTCCGTGGCGAGGCCCACCAGGCCGGTCGGGTAGCCCTGGCCCACCGCGCGGAACTTCCAGCCCTCGCCGCGGCGGTACAGCTCGCCGCAGATGATCGCCGTCTCCTCGCCGGTCTCCGGCTTCACGTCGAACAGCGCGACCGGCTCGGCCCCCGACACCGCCGCGTCGAACAGCAGGATCCGCAGATCGCGTACGGCACGGAAGGTCGCCCCGTCCGAAGACGCCGTGATCAGCACCCGGTCGACGGACCGGTCGAGCGCGGCCAGATCGGCCTCGACGGTGTCGGTGAGCCCCTCCGCGACGCGCTTCTTGGGCAGCCTGCGCACCAGGCCCGACGGATGGCGCGGCTGGTTGTAGAAGACGAAGTCCTCGTCGGAACGCACCCGGCCGTCGGCGGCGAGCAGCAGCGCCGAGGCGTCCACGTCCGGGACGTCGGCGCCGGGCGACCAGCGGAGTACGGCCCGTACGGCCGGGGCCTCCAGCGGGACGTTCGATCCCTTCAGCATCGCGTGCGTCATGCCCGTCATCCTGCCTCCCCGCGGGCCCCGCGGACAACGCGGGGCCCGGCCGGGTACGCCCCGAGATGTACTCGCCGACCACACCCGGGGCGGATGATGCAGACGAGTTACCTGAACTTCACGCACTTGGGGAACTCTTGACACGTGTTCCTACGTACTATTACCGGCCACCCAAATTCTCGGCCGTCCTGGCAGTACGGGGAATGTATATGCGGCATTTCGGGCACGTCCCGCCGACGGTGCGGAAGGACCTCTTCCATCAGGAGCCCTGCGAGTTCACCGCGAGCTCCTCAGCACGCGTGCTGTCGGCCGCCCTCGGTGCCACCCTGTACAGCCCGGCGACGCGGCCCACGCTCGCCGACGATGTCCTGAAACAGGCTCGCCGCGGTGTCGTGTCCATGGTGCTGTGCCTGGAGGACTCGATCGACGACGCCGAGGTGGTGGCCGCCGAGGCCAATCTGATCCGCCAGTTCGCCGACCTCGACGCCCGCGCCGAGGAGGTCCCGCTGCTCTTCGTGCGGGTCCGCGAGCCCCTCCAGATACCCGACCTGGTGCAGCGCCTGGGCGCCTCGGCACGCCTCCTGTGCGGCTTCGTCCTGCCGAAGTTCACCGAGGAGCGCGGCCTCGACTTCCTGGAGGCGCTCACCGCCGCCGAGTCCGCGAGCGGGCGCCGGCTCTTCGCGATGCCCGTCCTGGAGTCGCCCGAGCTGCTCCACCTGGAGACCCGCACCGAGACCCTGACCGGGATCGCGCGCACGGTGGAGAAGTACCGCGAGCGCGTCCTCGCCCTGCGCCTGGGCGTCACCGACTTCTGCTCCGCCTACGGCCTGCGCCGCTCGCCCGACATGACGGCGTACGACGTGCAGATCGTGGCCGGGGTCATCGCGGACGTGGTCAACGTGCTCGGCCGGGCCGACGGCAGCGGCTTCACCATCACCGGGCCCGTGTGGGAGTACTTCCGGCTCCAGGAGCGGATGTTCAAGCCCCAGCTGCGCCGCAGCCCCTTCCTCGAAGGGCGCGCCGAGGAGCTCCGCACCACGCTGATCGAGCACGACCTGGACGGCCTGCTCCGCGAGATCGAGCTCGACCGGGCCAACGGGCTGCTCGGCAAGACCTGCATACACCCCTCGCACGTGGTCCCCGTGCACGCCCTGTCCGTGGTCAGCCACGAGGAGTTCAGCGACGCCCAGGACATCCTGCGGCCCGAACGGGACGGCGGTGGGGTCCTGCGCTCCTCGTACACGAACAAGATGAACGAGGTGAAGCCGCACCGCGCCTGGGCCGAGCGCACCCAGCTGCGGGCCGAGGTGTTCGGCGTCGCCGCGGAGGGCGTCGGCTTCGTGGACCTGCTGGCGGCCGGGCTCGCCGACTGACGTGCACGGACGAACAGCGCGCACGAGACGTACGAACGAACAGAGGGACACAGCAACGTGGTTGAGTGGTCGGGAACCTGGGTCGCCGAGCGGCTGGGCGTCGAGCTCGTCGGGGACGAGCGGCTGAGCGGTCTGCTCGGGCTCGCCCTGCGCCGCAACCCGAAGCGCGCTCACCTCCTCGTGTCGAACGTGCTGGGCAAGCACGTGCCGCAGAGCCCCTCCGTGGTGTGGCGCGCGGGATACGAACTGGGTGTACGCGTAGGCGAGTTGCTCGGCGCGGAGGCGGCCGCGCGGGCCGTGGTGCTCGGGTACGCCGAGACCGCCACGGGCCTCGGCCACTCGGTCGCCGACGGCCTCGCCCTCGCCCCCTTCCTGCACTCCACCCGCCGCCCGGTGCGGGGCGTGGCGGCCGCGGGCGGCTTCGAGGAGTCCCACTCCCACGCCACCTCCCACCTGCTGCTGCCCGAGGACCCCCAACTCCTCGCGGGGCAGGGCCCCTTGGTCCTGGTCGACGACGAGTTCTCGACCGGCAACACGGTCCTCAACACCATCCGCGACCTGCACGCGCGCCACCCGCGCGACCACTACGTGATCGTCGCGCTCGTCGACATGCGCTCACCCGAGGACCGCCGCCGCCTCGACGCCTTCGCGGCGGAGATCGGCGCCCGCGTCGACCTGGTCGCCTCCGCGTCGGGCACGGTACGGCTGCCGGAGGGGGTGCTGGAGAAGGGGCGGGCGCTGGTGGAGGAGTACGAGACGGCCGGGCCCGGACCCGCACCGCACGAGAGCGCCGCTCACCCCTCGATGTGCACCCGGGTCGAGGTGGGCTGGCCCGCGGGGCTTCCCGACGGGGGGCGGCACGGCTTCACCCCGGCCCACCGGGCCGCCCTGGACGCCGCGCTGCCCGGTATGGCCGCCCGCCTCGCCGAGGCCCTCCCCGCTCCCGGCGGCGCGGGGACACCGCGCGTCCTCGTGCTCGGCTTCGAGGAGCTGATGTACGCGCCGCTCCGGCTCGCCGTCGCCCTCGAAGAGCTCGGCGGCGCCGAGGTGCGCTACTCCACCACCACCCGCTCGCCCGTGCTCGCCGTGGACGACCCCGGGTACGCGATCCGCACCCGCCTCGCCTTCCCCGCGCACGACGACCCGGCCGACGGCCCCGGCGAGCGGTACGCGTACAACGTCGCGGGCGGCGGCTTCGACGCGGTCGTGGCCGTGGTGGACTCGGCCGCCGACACCCCCCGACTGCACGCCCCCGACGGCCTGTTGGCCCAGCTCGCCGCCCACATACCGCACGTCGTGCTCGCCGTGCTGCCCTCGTACGTACCCGAAGGTGCCTCCATGTCCGAGCCGCTGCCCGAACCCCTCAGGGGCCCCGCCTTCTCCTCCTACGCGCCCGACGACGTGGGCTGGCTGCTCAAGGACCTGTCCGGGGTCGAGCTCGAAGCCCCCACCGAGGAGCGCGAGGAGGCCATCCAGAGCGGCGGCGCCCACTACGCGGAGTCGTTGCCCGTCGAGTACCAGCCGAGCCCGCAGTACCAGGAGCTGTTCCGCGCCGCGCTCGACACCTCGGCCCACCGGATCGCGCGGGCCGTCGGCGTGGTCACCGAGACCGTCCTGACCGAGAGGTCGCCGCGCCCCGTGCTCGTCTCGCTCGCCCGGGCCGGGACGCCCGTCGGCGTGCTGATGCGCCGCTGGGCCCGGCACCGCCACGGCCTGGACCTGCCGCACTACGCGGTCTCCATCGTGCGCGGCCGGGGCATCGACCCGAACGCGCTGCGCTGGCTCGCCGCCCACCACGACCCCGCCGACGTGGTGTTCGTCGACGGCTGGACGGGCAAGGGCGCCATCACCCGCGAACTGGCCGCAGCCCTAGGGGAGTTCCCCGAGTTCGAGGGCTTCGATCCGGAGATCGCCGTGCTCGCCGACCCCGGCTCGTGCGTGCGGACGTACGGCACCCGTGAGGACTTCCTGATCCCGTCCGCCTGCCTCAACTCCACGGTCTCCGGACTGATCTCGCGCACCGTGCTGCGCCGGGACCTCATCGGCCCCGGCGACTTCCACGGCGCCAAGTTCTACCGGGAACTGGCCGGGGCCGATGTCTCGGGCGACTTCCTCGACGCCGTCACCGCCCGCTTCGACGAGGTCGAGGCCGACGTGGACCACGAGGCCAAGGCCCTGCGGGACGCCGACCGCACCCCGAGCTGGGAGGGCTGGGCGGCCGTCGAGCGGATCAGCGAGGCCTACGGCATCCACGACGTCAACCTGGTCAAGCCCGGCGTCGGCGAGACCACCCGGGTGCTGCTGCGCCGGGTCCCCTGGAAGATCCTCGCCGGGCGGGGCGCCGGGGCCGACCTCGACCACGTACGGCTGCTCGCCGAACAGCGCGGGGTGCCGGTCGAAGAGGTCGACGGGCTGCCGTACCGCTGCGTCGGACTGATCCACCCCCAGTACACGCGGGGCGCCACCGGCGCGGACGGCAAGGCGGTGGCGGCTCAGTGAGCACACCGCTTCCGCTGGTCGCCAGCGACCTCGACCGCACGCTGGTCTACTCCGCCGCGGCCCTCGGCCTCACCATGCCGGACCACCGGGCCCCGCGTCTGCTCTGCGTCGAGGTGCACGAGCACAAGCCCCTCTCGTACGTCACCGAGCAGGCGGCCCGGCTGCTGGCCGAGCTGAAGACGGCGACCGTGTTCGTGCCCACCACGACCCGCACCCGCAAGCAGTACCAGCGCATCCAACTCCCGGGCCCTCCCTCGGAGTTCGCGATCTGCGCCAACGGCGGCCACCTGCTCGTCAACGGCGTGTCCGACCTCGACTGGGCGCGTGAGGTGACCGCCCGCATCGCCGCCGAGTGCGCCTCGCTCGACGAGGTTCGCGCCCATCTGCGGGCCGTCGCCGACCCGGGCTGGCTGCGCAAGGAGCGGGTCGCCGAGGACCTCTTCGCCTACCTCGTGGTCGAACGGGAACTGCTGCCCGAGGAGTGGGTCAAGGAACTGGCGGCCTGGGCGGACCCGCGCGGCTGGACGGTCTCGCTCCAGGGCCGCAAGATCTACGCGGTGCCGAAGCCGCTCACCAAGAGCGCGGCGGTCCGCGAGGTGGCCCGCCGCACCGGCGCCGAACTGACCCTGGCCGCCGGGGACTCGCTCCTGGACGCCGACCTGCTGCTGGCCGCCGACCGGGGCTGGCGCCCGGGCCACGGCGAGCTCGCCGAGGCGGGCTGGCAGTCGCCCGCCACCGAGGCGCTGGCCGCGCGCGGGGTGCTCGCGGGCGAGGAGATCCTGCGCCGCCTCCTGGCCGCCGCCGCGTGCTGACGGAGGACCGCCGGACCGTGCTCCACCCGGTACGGTCACCGCATGACCAAGGGAAACAGCACCAAGATCACTGACGAGTTGTACGCCTACATGCTGGCCCACAACCCCCCGCTGGACGCGGTGCAGCAGGGGCTCGTCGAGACGACGTACGAGCGGCTGCCGGATTTCGCGGGCATGCAGTCGGCCGAGGAGCAGGCGCCGCTCCTCGCCTTCCTCGTACGGCTGGTGAACGCCCGTCACATCGTCGAGGTGGGGACCTTCACCGGGTTCTCGGCGCTGGCGATGGCGCAGGCGCTCCCGGCCGACGGGAAGCTGATCGCCTGCGACATCTCCGAGGAGTGGACGGCGTACGGCAAGGAGGCCTGGGCGAAGGCCGGGGTCGCCGACCGCATCGACCTGCGGATCGCGCCCGCCCTGGACACCCTGCGGGCGATGCCGGCCGAGCCGCACATCGACCTCGCCTACTTGGACGCGGACAAGGGCAACTACATCGCGTACTGGGAGGAGTTGGTGCCGCGGCTGCGACCGGGCGGCCTCATCGCGACGGACAACGTCCTGTACCACGGCCAGGTCCTGGACCCGGAGGCGACCGGCGCGCCCGCCGCGATCCGCGCGTTCAACGAGCACGTGGCCGCGGATGAGCGCATGGACAGCGTCATGCTGACCGTCGCGGACGGTCTGACCCTGTCCCGCAAGCGGTAGCACCCCGCGGGGGCGGGGTCCCGCGGCGACCAGCCCAGCCTTTGCGCAGTTCCCCGCGCCCCTGAAGTGCCGCCGTCCGCCCACGGATCCTGCGTGCCCCGGGGCGCTGGGGAGCTGCTTTTGTCTGCGGGCCGCTGATGGCTCGTCGCGCAGTTCCCCGCGCCCCTGGGGGTATGGGGCTGCCTTTTGTCTGCGGGTCGTACGTGGCTGGCCGCGCAGTTCCCCGCGCCCCTGAAGTGCCGCCGTCCGCCTATGGACCCTGCGTGCCCCGGGGCGCTGGGGAGCTGCTTTTGTCTGCGGGCCGTGCGTGGCTGGCCGTTCCCCGCGCCCCTGGCGGGGCTGGGGCGGGGCGGGGCGACGCATGAGCCCTTAGCCGCAGCAGCCGCCTCCGCAGCAACCTCCGCCGCCGGCGGACGGGGTGGGCGAGGACTTCGCGGTGCCGGCCACGGCCACCGTGGAGAGCAGCTTCACCGTGTCGTCGTGGCCGACCGGGCACGGTGCGGGGGCGGCGGACTCGGCCATCGGACGGCTGAGTTCAAACGTGTCGCCGCAGGTGCGGCAGCGATATTCATAGCGAGGCATACCCCAAGCCTAAGCGCCCCGAAGCCAACCCCGCCGAGATTCCACCCGGCGAGACACACGCCGCCAGGGGCGCGGGGAACTGCGCGAGCAACCCCGCACGGTCCGCGGCCGAAGGAGCCCGCAGGGGGCTGATGGCACGCACGGCGAGGTGCATGCCGCCGGGGGCGCGGGGAACTGCGCGAGCAACCCCGCACGGTCCGCGGTCGAAGGGGCCCCAGGGGGCTGATGGCGCATGCGGCGAGGCACACGCCGCCAGGGGCGCGGGGAACTGCGCGAGCGGCCCCGCACGGCCCGCGGGCGAAGAAGCAGCGTGCCTCCCGGCCCGGACGCCCCGCCGCCCCGTATGACCGCGCGCATCCAGAGGGTCAGCGTTGGTGCCGCGCCCTCCAGTACGGGTTGTCGTGCGGCAGGAAACCGGTGACCCGGCCGTACATCCCGAAGACCATCAGAAGCAGCCCGACCACGAAGCTGAACAGCACGTTCTGCATCTTGAAGGCCAGGAAGTTGCGCGAGGTGTCCAGCAGGGCGAGGTTCACGAACCCGCTGATCAGGAACAGGACGCCGAGCACGATGTTGAGCGTCGAGGCGAAGTTGCCGCCCCTGACCATCCCGTACAGGAGCAGCACGCCGACGACGATGGACAGCACGCTCAGCGCGCCGTTGGCGTTGAGCCCGGCGACCTGGGCGCCGCCGGTGTCGAAGAACCCGATCTGGTGGATCAGGCCGAGGATGCCGAAGACCAGCAGGGCGAGCCCCATCACCCCGGCGCCGAAGCGGTAGACACGGCTGAGGCGGTGGTCGACCGGCAGATGTTCGTTGAGCGAGACCCGGCTGTGGTTGAGGCGCTGCGAGATCGTGTGGGTGGCCATCGTGGGGGCCCTCCTCATCCGTAGGCACGCAGGGCGTACGTACACCAGGATCCGCCCGGGCGGGGCCAGCAACAACTCAGCGGGAGGCCCGCCGCTACGACCCGCGACAGCCGGTCACGCGCCGTGGCCGCGCTCCTCGCGGATGCGGGCCACCACCTGCGCCACGGTCGCCCGCACCGCCTCGGTCTCGGTCAGGAAGTGCCAGTAGTCCGGGTGCCTGCCCTCGAGCGTGGCGATGGCCCGCTCCAGCCGCGCCACCGATTCGTCCAGGGGTCCCGCGTGCTTCGGATCGGGGGTGTTGCGGCCGGACATCGCCAGCCGCTGGGCGTCGCGGATCGCGAACCGGGTGCGCTGGATCTCCTGCTGCGGGTCCTTCGCCACGGCGTTGAGCCGGTTCAGCCGGTCACCGGCGGCCGAGACGGCCTCGTCGGTGGTGTTGAGCAGCGCCCGCACCGTACTGAGCCGCGAGGTCGCGTCGGCCCAGCGCTGCTCATCGCGCGCCTTGGCCGCCTCCTTGAGCTTGTCCTCCGCCTGCCGTACGGAGACGACGGCCTGCTCGGGCACCTGCTGGAGGTCCTGCCAGCAGGCGGCGGCGAAGCGCCTGCGCAGCTCGCTCAGGACCGGGTCGACCGCCCCGGCCCGGGTGGTCAGCGCCTGGGCGCGGGTGCGCAGCGAGACCAGCCTGCGGTCGATCTCGGCGGCCCTGGCGGGCAGTTGCTCGGCCTCGGAACGCAGCGCCTCGGCCTCGCGCAGCACCCGGTCGGCACGCTGGAGCGTCTCGGGCACGCCGTGTTGCCCGGCCCCCTGGTTGAGCTTGGTGAGCTCCGGCCCGAGCGCGGCGAGCCGGGCCGCGAGCTCGTCGGCCCGCAGCCCCGAGGCGCGCACGGCGTCCAGGGCGGTGCTGGCGCCGAGCAGCGCGTGCCGAGCCCGCTCGATGGCCGGGGCGAGCCGGGCGAGCTGGGTCTCGGCGGTGTCCAGGAGGGGCCGCAGGTTCTGCTCGAAGCGGTCGAGCTCGCCCTTCACCCGGACGAGTGCGTCCTTGGCGGCGGTCAGCTCGGCCCGCGCCCGGGAGGCGACGGAGGCGTCCAGGTCGTCCCGGTCCAGGTCGTGGGCGTCGACAGCGGTGATGTACTGGTTGCTGACCTCGTCGATGCGGCGGCCGAGCGCCTCGAAGTCGTCCACGGCCCGGCGGCCGCCGGGCGAACTGTCCACCGCCGTGATCGTCTCGATGGAGATCCGCAGATCGCGCTGGGCGGTGTCCAGTTCGTAGAACGCGGCCGCCGCCGCGTCCTTGGCCGCCTGCGCGTCGGCGCGCATGCTCTCGCCCCGCCCGCCGAACCAGCGGCGCGTGCCGCCCCCGGCGAAGGCACCCGGCAGCACCGCGGCGCCGAGCACCACGGGGAACGCGATGAGCGCCAGCACGTCCCGGACGGTGGCACCCGCTCTGCTGTACGGCCGCGCGTGTGTCGCCGTCACATCCCTCTCCCGTGCTGAGTCGCCCTGCCCGTTCCATTCTCCCACCAGGAAAGGACGAACACACGGCCCGGTCAGTTCACGCTTCCCCTCTCCCTCCTCACCGGTTCTTACGGGTTTGCGACCGCACCCCATGAGCCATGTACGCTGTTCCCTCATCCACGGGTGTGTAGCTCAGGGGTAGAGCGCTGCTCTTACAAAGCAGATGTCGGCGGTTCGAAACCGTCCACGCCCACCGGTACGAAGGCCCCCCGCCGATCTTGGCGGGGGGCCTTGCGCATTCACTCCGGACGTCGCCGCCGACGGCAACTCCGATCCGGGTCGCCTCCTGAGCGGCCGGTCGGGGCCCCTGGCATGGCCTGGCCGCCTCAGGCGTTCTCCCACACGGGCTTGCGGCGGGCGATCTCGTAGAGCTGCCGTACCTGCTCGGGCCGGAGCACTCCCCTGAGAGGGGCCAGTGCGGAGACGGCCCGCTCCTCATAGACGCGGACATCGAGCAGGGTGGGGACCTTGTCGAGGTGGCGGATGTCGACGAAGACCAGGACCGGTGTCACCGGGACCTCGAAGCCGCAGTAGCGCTCCAGCACCCGCCGCACGCGCCTGGCTTCGGCACGGCTCTTTCGCAGATAGGGCTGGGGCTTGCCGTGGTCGACCTTGACCACGTCGTCTCCGACCCAGACGTCCTTGTCGGGATGACGCTTGGTGTTGATGCTGAACACGCCGCCGGGCCCGATGAGGAGATGGTCGATGTCGACATCGCGGGGAAGCGGTACGGAGTGCAGGACGAACCAGCCGTCTGCGGACAATCGGCGCAACTCCCGGCCCACCCGCTTCTCACCGGCCAGCCCCTTCCGCCAGGAGTCCCACTCGGTCTCGCGACGCAGAAGCAGGTCCACGAAGCGCTCGACGGGGCCGGGCCCCTCGTCGCGGAGCTTGTCCCGCAGGGCCTTGCCCGGCTCTCGCAGAGCGAGGTCGTCCTCCCGGCCGAGCTCGGGCAGGGGGCGCGGTGCGGGGCGGGGTGGGGCCGGAGGCCGGGGCGGGGGAGCGGGTGGATCGGCGCTGGGAAGGTACTGAACGAGGGCCTGGGTAGCGGCAGTTCGGTACTCGTCCCGCAGGATGGTGACCTCGCCGGTGTGCCGGTCGAGGAATGCGACGGCCACTCCGTTCGGGAGGTTCACATACAGCCGGTCATGCCCGTACCGCTTCCACACAGTGATCTTCAGTTCGCTCACGCTGGCCCCCCGGCGTCGGCGTGCTCCCCCGCACCAACATGTCAACAGCCGAGGTAGCGTCCCCGCAAGACGGCAGACGCCGTAGAAGCCGCCCTGTGCCCTCAAGGGGTGCTAAGCCTTGGTTACTTGGTTCAGGAAACGGGTTCGCCCGGGACATCGCGTGCCCAAGCGCGGAAGCGGTCGAAGAGGTGTGTGCGTCTGCGCGCCGAGCTTTCGGACGTGCGGGGAGGAAGCGCGCCCGGTGTCTGGTCGCGGCACACCTTCGACGCGCTGTGGCGGCGAGCCGCGGCCCTGAGGAGCCCGCCAGAAGGCCGCCCGTGGAGGTGACCGCGACGGCGCGGCCGGTTCGGCGGCCTCGTTGAGGTGAGGGGCCGGACGACCGCGGCGTCGGCCCATGGCCACCCCCTCCATCAGCGCGCAGGATGAAAGGGCGTGTTCGGCGGGAAGCCCCGTCGGGGTGGGGACGGGGCTTCTCGGCCGGTGCCGCAGCGTGCTCGGGGAAACGCTCGGCCCGGGGCCCGGCGGGTCAGGAGCGGGGAGGGACTCCGCCGGATGGCCGAGATTACGCCTGTGGTTGGCTGAAAAGTAACCCCCGTGCGGGATGTGGCTGCCATGGATCCGCGGGGCTGTGGGGGCCTGGGAGTTCGGGCGCGGTTCCGTGTGGTTCGGGTTCTGGTTCTGGTGCGTGGTGAGGGTGAGGCGAGGGGTGATCATGGTCGTGAAGCGGAGTCTGCGGGCGGCGTACGCACGCGCCCGCGCGGCACAGCCCTGCTATCCGGAGGTGGGCGCGACCGGCGAGCGGGCGCTGCCCGGCGCCGAGGCCGGGTACCGCACCTTCCGGCGGCGGATCCGGGTCGGGTACGGACAGGACACCTTCGAGCGGGCCGGTGCGCTCGTCCTGGCCTGGGGCGCGCAGCGCGGTGCGGGGTTCGGGGTGCGGCCCGCCGCACCCGCCGTGCCCGGCGCGACCGTGCTCATCGTCGCGCGACCGCCCGGCCTGCCCTTTCCGCGCCTGGTCGTCCCGTGCCGGGTGGTGTGGACCGTACGGGCCGCAGAACGCATCGGATTCGCCTACGGCACCCTGCCCGGACACCCCGAATGCGGCGAGGAGGCGTTCGTCGTGGGGCGTGAGGCCGACGGGCTGGTCTGGTTCGAGGTCATGGCGTTCTCGCGGCCCGCACGCTGGTACGCCCGGCTCGGCGGACCCCTCACGCGCCTGCTCCAGGACCTGGTGGTCCGGCGTTACCTGCTGTCGGTGGCCGCCGCCGTCCGCGAGGGACCGCCCTGACGACGGGAACGCCGACGGGGCGCGGCACGTCTCCCAGGGAGGTGCGTACGGGCGCCTTCGGGGAGTGCGGGCGGGCATTCCCGGGGAGGCGCGCAAGGGCACAGGAGGCGGTGGCACACTGGCCGCTCGTTCGGGGAAGGGAATCGGGTCGTGGCGATGATGCGGAACCTGCGGAGGGCGGTGCGCCGCGCCTACCGGCGGACCGTCGACCTCAGCCATCCGGCGCGCTCGCCGCTGGGGAGCGCGGTCGTCAACTGCGTCGTGTACGCGGACGGCATGCGGCAGAAGGAGGACTGCCCCGTCGACGAGGCGCTGCGCCGGGTGCGCAAGGCGGGCGGCGGCGCCTTCGTGTGGATCGGGCTGCACGAGCCGACCGAGGAGGAGTTCGCGGGGCTCGCCGAGCTGTTCGGGCTGCACCCGCTGGCCGTCGAGGACGCGGTGAGCGCGCACCAGCGGCCCAAGGTCGTGCCGTACGACGACATCCTGTTCTCCGTCTTCAAGACGTGCCGGTACGTCGAGCACGAGGAACTCACCGCCAGCAGCGAGGTGGTGGACACCGGGGAGCTGATGGTGTTCACCGGGCCCGACTTCGTGATCACCGTGCGGCACGGCATGCACGGCTCGCTCGGGCCCCTGCGGGAGGTGCTGGAGAAGGAGCGCGAGCAGCTCGCCAAGGGGCCCTCGGCCGTGCTGCACGCCATCGCCGACCACGTCGTCGACGAATACCTCGCCGTCACCGACGCCATGCAGAGCGACATGGACGCGGTCGAGACGGCCGTCTTCGCCGAGAACGCGGGGCGCGGTGACGCCGGGCGGATCTATCAGCTCAAGCGTGAACTCCTGGAACTGAAGCGGGCGGTGGCACCGCTCGACCGGCCGCTGCAGAAGCTCGCCGGTGAAGCGGTGCCCTCGGTCGCCGCGGACGTCAGGCCGTACTTCCGCGACGTCGCCGACCACCTGCTGCGCACCACCGAGCAGATCGCCGCCTTCGACGGGCTGCTCGACTCCATCCTCCAGGCCCACCTCGCCCAGGTCACGGTGGCCCAGAACGAGGACATGCGGAAGATCACGGCGTGGGCGGCCATCGTCGCGGTGCCGACCATGGTGTGCGGCATCTACGGCATGAACTTCGAGAACATGCCCGAACTACACTGGCGCTACGGCTACTTCATGGCCCTGGGGGTCATGGCCGTGGCCTGTTTCGTCATCCATCGCGGGTTCCGGCGCAACGGCTGGCTCTGAAGCCCGCCGCCGCGCCGGTGCTGACGGCCGGTCAGTTGCGGTGCCGGGAGAACAGGCCCTGGCGCTCGCGCCGGTAGCGGCGCTCCCAGCGGTCCATCCGGTCCCGGCGGGCACGGTAGGCGCGGTAGTCGGAGTCCATGCGGCCGGATCCGCCGCCGGAGGCCGAACCGCCGCCGCCTACGCGGCGGTTGAGGGTGAGCAGAGCTGCCACGACGGCCACCCAGAAGACGATGCTGCCGAGGCTGAGTCCGAATCCGTACAGGATCAGGGCGAGAAGGATCATCCAGAGGATCATGGTGGGTCCTTGAGGGACAGATCGGGGGCTTCCCCTGGCCCCCGTTTCAAGCCTCCAAGGTACTCCGGGACCGCGCGAGTTGCCCCCGGGTTAACGGCCGGTGGAGCCCGGCCACCCCCTCAACCCGCCGTGCGGCGGCTCTCGTTGAGGCCGCGCAGCCGCTCCATCTCGCGCCGGTCACGCTTGGTCGGACGGCCCAGACCGCGGTCCCGTACGCCCGCGGCGAGGACGTCCGCGCGGGCGGGCGGCGGCGGGCTGTCGTCGACGTAGGCCTCGACCGCGACCGGGGCGCCGACCCGCTTGCGCAGCAGCTTGGCCACCTTGACGATCCGCTCCCGGCCGTCCATGCGCAGCCGCACCTCGTCGCCCACCTTGACCTGGTGGGCGGCCTTGACGCGCTCGCCGTTGACCTGGACGTGGCCGGCCCGGCAGGCCGTGCCCGCCTGGGAGCGCGTCTTGGTGAGCCGGACCGACCAGATCCAGCTGTCGACGCGTACGGGGCCGGTGCTGGTGCCGTTCGCTTCTTCCGCCATGCCGTCGACTCTAGACGGCGACGGCGGCGCGGCCGCGCGGATTTCGGACCCGGACCCGGAGTGCCGGTCGCTGCACCCGGAAGGCGTTGTCAGTGGCGTCGGTCACACTGGGGGCATGTGCAGAAGTATCAAGACGCTGAGGCCGCCGGCCATGCCGCAGGAGGCCACCGACGACGACATCAGGGCCGCGGCCCTGCAGTACGTACGCAAGGTGTCCGGCTTCCGGGCGCCCGCCGAGCACAACAGGGAGGTCTTCGAGCGCGCGGTGGACGAGATAGCGGAGGCGACCCGCGAGCTGCTCGCCGGCCTTGAGGTGCGCGGGGCGGCCGCGCGGAAGCCCGCCTAGCCAGGAGGGCGGGCAGGATGGGCCGCGCGCGCTGGGCGGGAGGGGGTGCCTTCGTCAGGCGTGGCGACGCCGCACGGCCTGGCGCGCTCTGGTCGCGACGCGGGGCTCGCCCTCGTCAGGACGCCGGGGCCGTCGTCGGCGCGGGGCGCTTCATGACGTACGCCGCGAGGCCGCCCGCCGCGAACAGGGCGAGCACGGAGACCGCCGTGCCCAGCCAGGTCGCGCCGAGCCACTGCCCGCCGAAGTAGCCGAGCCCCACGCTGTACGTCGCCCAGGCCACGCCCGCGAGCGCCGACCACGGCAGGAACTCGCGGACCTTGCGGTGCGCGGCGCCCGCGCCGAGCGAGACGACGGAGCGCCCGGCGGGGGCGAAGCGCGCGATGACGACCAGGCCGCCGCCGCCCCGGCTGAGGGCGATGCCGAGTCGTTCCTGCGCCCGGGTCAGGCGGCGGGAGCGGGCGATCGCGCGCTCCAGACGGGCGCCGCCGCGCCGCGCGAGGCGGTAGGCGATCAGGTCGCCCAGGACGGAGGCGGTCGCCGCGCACGCGGCGAGCAGGAGCAGATCGGCGTGCCCGGCCCGGGTGGCGTCCCCGGCTCCGGCCACGCCCGCCGAACCGGCCGCCGTGGTCGCCGCAGTGATCACCAGCACGCCGCTGGGGAGCACCGGCAGGAAGACGTCGAGCAGCACGGAGAGCGTGACCACGGCGTAGATCCAGGGGCTGGACGTCAGCGCCCCCACACTCTCCAGCACGTTCGCTCCTCTGCGGCTTGTCGGTTCCCCGGGACTGAATACCGCGGTGTCGCGGGGAAGCGGCAGGGGCGGCGGTACAGCCGTACAGCGTACGCCTGGGCCTCTGGGGGTTTCTGCCAGGGGTGGCTGGTGTTACAGCACAGGGAGAGTCGAGCGGGACATGATCGTTGGGAGTGGAGCATGGTGTCGAGGATGTCCGCGGTGCAGGCCGGGGTGGCGGCGCTCGTGGTGTTCGCCGGTGGGGCCGCGGGCCAGGGCACGGGCGGTGAAGGCCCGAGGGACGCGGTGCTGCTGCGGACGCAGGCCCGGTTCGCGCCGCCCGGCGCCTTCATCCCCTCCCCGGCGGTGACGTACGCCATGGATCTCGTACCGGCCGGTGCGTGGATCGGGGTGGAGCAGCGGACGGCGGGGGCGCGGGACGGCGGGCGGGCGGGCCGGGAGGAGTCCGGCGGGACGACCGTGGCGCTGCGGGTGCGCGGCCTCGCGCCGGGGCACGCGTACGGCGTGCATGTGCACCGGGCCCCCTGCGGCGGCAGCCCCAAGGACGCGGGGGACCACTACCGGGACTCGGCCGCGCCGCTGTCCGGCCCGGCCAACGAGGTGTGGCTGGACTTCACGTCCGACGCGCACGGGGACGGCGCGGCGGTCGCGCACCACGCCTGGGGGTTCCGGCCCGGCGAGGCCAACTCGGTGGTGATCCACCGGGAGCCCGGCGGCAAGGGGGACCGGCTCGCCTGCTTCACGGTGCCGTTCGCCGCGCCGAAGGCGCCGCGTGCCGCCGGTTGACGACCGGCCGCTGACCGGAGTTCTGCGGCTGAACTCCGGTCAACTGGGTGGGCGTTGGGGCCGGAGCCCCGGCCGCGCTCAGGCGGCGACGGTCTCGCGCTGGCTGTCGGCGGCCGGCCCGGCGGTGCGGCGGGCGCCCAGGAGCTGGTCGAGGGCGAGTGCGCCGGGCCCGGTGAAGACGAGGAGCAGGAACGCCCAGCAGTACATCGCGGAGGCCTCGCCGCCGTTCTGCAGGGGGAGCAGCGCGTGGGACTGGTGGACGCTGAAGTACGCGTACGCCATCGAGCCGGAGGAGACCAGCGCCGCGGCGCGGGTGAAGAGGCCGGTCAGCACCAGGATGCCGCCGACGAGCTGGATCACCGCCGCGTACCAGCCCGGCCAGGTGCCCGCCGGGATGGAGCCGCCGCCCATCGCTCCACCGAAGACGCCGAACAGGGAGGCGGCGCCGTGGCAGGCGAAGAGGAGGCCGATGACTATGCGGAACAGGGCGAGCGCGTAGGGACGCGCGCGCTCGGCGTCGAGCGTGGGGGAGGCCATGAGGGCTCCTTCGGTGGGGGACGTGACCGATGGGACCCACAGGTTAGGCGGCCCTCAGTAGTGCTTGCAAGTTCAACATTCTTAATGTCTTGTTTCGGCTGGGTGAATTGAGCCAGGCGTGCCGCCGGGGGCGAGTGGCCGATCCACAACGGTTGTCAGTTGGACTGGACCAATTCGCCAACGGCTCGCGCGGCGCGCCTGATCGAGCCGCAGCTGTGCCGAACGGCCTTGCAGCGTAAGGGTCATGAGCTGATTGCCGAACCACGGCCCACCGGCCCTGCGCCAGTCGAGCGGCGGCCGAACCACTCGTCCGTGCCGGGTCAGGGCGCGGCCGAGACGGCGCCCCAGACGGCTCCAGCCGAAGCGGAATCCGGCCCGCACGGGGGCCGGAACGGAGTTGTGGACCGGAGAACACGTCAACTGCGCGACGTGCGAAATGAGTTGGGGCGCAGAATTTGGCCAGAAGGGCTCCGCCACGTATGCGTGGTGCACATCACCCGACAGCACGGTGATGGTGGCCGGAGCGCCGGCCTCCGACCCCGCCGTGGCGATCAGCTCGGCCAGATGCCCGAACGACTCCGGGAAAGCGGCCCAGTGCTCCAGGTCGGCCCGCCGCCGCAGGTTCTCGCCGAGGCGTGCCCAGCGCGGCCCGCGCGAGCCCGCGCACAGCGCCGCGTTCCAGCCCTCCGCGTCATGGATGAGCGGCGGGAGCAGCCAGGGCAGCGAGGCCCCGATGAGGAGGTGGTCACAGGTGCCGGGCGCGGGGACCTGCTCACGCAGCCACTTCGCCTCGCCCTCGTCGAGCATCGCCCGCCGCCCCTCGGCCAGCACGCGGGCGGCCCGGGTGTCCACCATCACCAGCCGGGTGCGGCCGAAGTCGCGCCGGTAGCTCCAGCGCACGGCCGCCGGGTCCGCGTCGGCGAGCGCGGCGAACTCGCGCAGCGCCTCGGTGCCGTCCGGCGCGGCCCGCACCCGCGCGTACAGCGGATCGGCGGCGAGCTCGGCGGGTGAGAGGTTGCCCAGGTGCTGATGGACCCAGTACGACATCAGCCCGCTGATCACCCGCTCCTGCCACCAGGGGGTGGCACGCATCTCCTCGAGCCAGGCGGCGCTGGTGTTCCAGTCGTCGATCACGTCGTGGTCGTCGAAGATGTGGCAGCTCGGGACGGTGGAAAGGAGCCAGCGCACCTCGGGGTCGAGCCAGGACTCGTAGTACAGCCGGGTGTACTCCTCGTAGTCCGCGACCTGCGCGCCCGGGGCGTCGCGGGGGTCGCGGCGCGCGGCCAGCCAGGCCCGGGTGCCCGCCGAGACGCTGTCCGCGTAGACCTGGTCGCCGAGGAGCAGCAGGAGATCGGGCCGCCCGGCCGCCGGGTCGGCCGCGAGCCCCGCGGCCAGGGCGTCCAGCGCGTCCGCGCCGCCGGGTTCGGGCGCGCGGCGGCACGAGCCGAAGGTGACGCGGAGCCGGCCGGAGCCGCCCGCCGGGACCGCGATGGTGCTCGGCGGGAAGCGGGAGTGGGGCAGCGGCCAGACCGGCCGCTCGTCGAGCAGTACCTGGTACGCGGTGGCCGGGCCCGGAGCCAGCCCGTCCAGCGGGATCAGCGCGTAGTGGTGCCCGGCGATCTGGAACGTACGGGCGGCGCCCTCGGTGCCGTCGGCGCAGCGCACCCGGGCCGTGCAGGGCCGGTCCGCTTCGACCCATACCGTGGCGGACCCCCGCGGATCCACGTAACGCAACAGCGGCCCCAGGCGAAGCCCGGCCATGTGATGCCCCCTTTGTCGCCGGTCCGTTCGTACGGTACGGAACGACGCAGGGGTCCGACAGGTTTCAACAGGCGTTGTGACAGCGGCCGTTGATGGCCAGGTGCCCGGTGTGCCGTTCGACGCGGCCGACGGTGAGGGCCCGGGGAGGCGCACGGCGCCCCGCGACCGGGCAGGGGCGCGGTGGTACCGACGCGCCGTCTCCGCGGGCCGCTCCCGACAGGCGCCCGTCGTACGGTGGGCGCGTGTTGCTGCCGGTGAATGTCACGCTCGGGGCCGTTCTCGTCGCCCTGCTCCTCCTCGCCGCGGGCGTGGCCGCGGCCACGCACCTGGGGCGGCACCGCGAGATCCTGATCGCCGGGGTGCGGGCGGCCGTTCAGCTGGGCGTGGTCGCCCTGGCGATCCACTGGGTGGTCGGCTCCCTGCCGCTGCTGCTGGGTTTCCTGACGCTGATGTTCGCCGTCGCGGTCCGCACCGCGGGCCGCCGCATGACCGCCAACACCACCTGGTGGTGGGCGGCCGCCCCCATCGCGGCCGGAGTCGTCCCGGTCGTCTCGGCGCTGCTGCTCACCGGCCTCGTCCCGGTCAAGGGCATCGCGCTGATCCCGGTGACCGGCATCCTCATCGGCGGCGCGCTGACCGCGACCGTGCTCGGCGGGCGGCGGGCGCTCGACGAGCTGACCGCGCGGCGCGGCGAGGTGGAGGCCGGGATGGCGCTCGGCCTGCTCGACCGGGACGCCCGCCTGGAGATCGCCCGGCCCGCCGCCTCGGACGCGCTGCTGCCCGGCCTCGACCAGACCAGGACCGTGGGATTGGTCACGCTGCCGGGCGCCTTCGTGGGCATGCTGCTCGGCGGCGCCTCGCCCGTGCAGGCGGGCGCGGTCCAGCTCTTCGTGCTCGTCGCGCTCATGGCCGTCCAGGCGATAGCGGTGTCCGTGGTGCTCGAACTCGTCGCCCGGGGCCGGGTCCACCGGGACGTACGGGACCTTGGTCCCTGATGGGTGCGCGAGCCATGCCGTACCCTTGAGGGCGCAGAAGGGGAGTAGCTCTTCGCCGGAACGTCGACATACTGCCGTGTCCCCCAGGGGTTCTCGGCCGGCGCCCGGAGGCGCGTGCCCGTCAGGGACGCGCCAGCGAGACCTTCGGCCGCAGTGACCATGACCATTCATGGCGCTGCCGTGCCGAAGCGACCCCGGATTCAGCTCCGAACTGCTCTCGGTACGGCCGCGCCCGACCGATTGAGGAACCCCTTCCGTGCTCAGCTTCACGATCATGGCGATCACCTTCGGCGTGATCTTCCTCGCCGAACTCCCCGACAAGACCGCGCTCGCGGGACTGATGCTCGGCACCCGCTACAAGGCCTCCTACGTCTTCGTCGGGGTCGCGGCCGCCTTCGCCGTCCACGTGGTCCTCGCCATCGCGGCGGGCAGCGTGCTGACCCTGCTGCCGCACCGGCTGCTCCAGGCGATCGTCGGCGTGCTCTTCCTCGCGGGCGCGGCGATGCTGCTCTTCAAGAAGGACGAGGACGACGAGGAAGTGAAGGCGCCCGCCGACCAGTCGTTCTGGAAGGTGTCGGGGGCGGGCTTCATGCTGATCCTGGTCGCCGAGTTCGGTGATCTGACCCAGATCATGACGGCCAACCTGGCCGCCCGTTACGACAACCCGCTGTCCGTCGGCATCGGCGCGGTGCTCGGCCTGTGGGCGGTCGCCGGGCTCGGCATCGTGGGCGGCCGCACCCTGATGAAGCACGTGCCGCTGCGCCTGATCACCAAGGTGGCGGCCTGCCTGATGCTGGCGCTCGCCGGGTTCAGCCTGTTCGAGGCGATCGCGGGCTGAGCCCGGCCGGGCTCTGGGCGTGAAAACGGCCCCCGGGGTAGGCCGGGGGCCGTTCGTCGATGGGGGCCGTACGGGCCCGGTCAGCCGTGGATCTCCAGGCGCAGGGTGCCGTCCGTCTCGGCGGTCACGGTGAGGTGCGTCAGGTCCGGGACGTACGCGGTGGGCTCGTGGGCGTGCGCGCGCGGGCCCACGCCCAAGACCCGCATCCCGGCCGCCCGGCCCGCCGCGATCCCGGCCTCCGAGTCCTCGAAGACGATGCAGTCCGCCGGGTCGAAGCCCAGCTCGGCCGCGCCCTTGAGGAAGCCCTCCGGGTCCGGCTTGCTCGCGCCCACGCACTCGGCGGTGACCCGCACGTCCGGCATCGGCAGGTCCGCGGCCGTCATCCGGGCCCGGGCGAGCGCCGCGTCGGCCGAGGTCACCAGGGCGTGCGGGTGTCCGGCGAGGGCGGCCATGAAGGCGGGGGCCCCGGCCACCGGCACGACGCCGTCGGTGTCCGCGGTCTCCTCGGCGAGCATCACCTTGTTGTCCGCGTGGTTCTGCTCCATCGGCCGGTCCGGGAGCAGCACGGCCATCGTGGCGTAGCCCTGGCGGCCGTGGACGACCTTGAGCGCCGCCTCCGGGTCGAGGCCGTGCCGCTCGGCCCAGCGGCGCCAGCAGCGCTCCACGACGGCGTCGGAGTTCACGATCGTGCCGTCCATGTCCAGCAGGAAGGCGCGGGCGGTCAGGACGGTGGTCGTGGTGCTGGCCGGCATCGGCGGACTCCAGGGCGCGGGAGCGGGGGGCGCAGAAACACAAAGGTGATCCCCGCCCGCCGGTCAGGGAGTACAGGCAGGGATCACTTTGTTCCTCCACGATACAAAACGCGAGGCGGTTTGTGCCACCCGCCCCCCCTCCTGCCCGCCCGGACGGTGCGTCAGTACGGTGCGGCCGGGCCGCTGAGGGCGGCAGCCGCCTACGGCTGGTCAGTCATCGACTCCAGGGCGCGGCGGGTCGGCGGACCGTAGACGCCGGCCGGGTCGCCGTCGACACCCGTGTACGACTGGAAGTCGCGCACCGCGCGCTCCGTCCGGGACCCGAAGCCGCCGTCCGTGCTGCCGGTGTACAGGCCCAACTGGGCCAGCCGTTGCTGGAGTTCGAGCACCGCGGGGCCGCTGTCGCCGCGCCGCAGCGTCGTGCTCGGCGGCGGCGCGAGCGGCTTGCCGCCGGGGGAGTTCACGGGCGGGCCCGAGGCCGGAGCGGACGGTGGGGGCGCGGTCCTGGACGGCGTCGGCGAGGCGGTCCTGGACGCCGTGGCCGAGGGCGAGGGGCGCGCCGAGGGGGAGTGGCTCGGCGTCGCCCTCGGCGTACGCGACGGAGCGGCGGAGAGGGCCTCGGCCGACGCGGTGCCGGTGCCGCTGTAGGGAACGCCGCTGTCCGCGGCGGTGGGCAGCGCCCGCTTCGGCGTGGCGTCCCCGGCGAACAGGGTGCTCGCGAACGCCGCCGTGCCGATGACGACCGCGGCGGCGGCGCCGATGGCCACCGCGGCCGTCCGGCGGCGCCCGCGAGGCGCCTCGGCGGGACCCGGGGCCGGGGCTTCGGGGGCCTTTGCGTCGGGGTGCCCGGCGCCGGCGGGCGTGGCCGGTTCGGCGGGCACCGCCGCGAGGCGCATGGTCCGCTCGGCGGCGGGAACGGGCGGCGGCTCCGGGTCCGGCCCCGCCGAGGCGTTCGGCAGCATCACGTACGGCCGGATCCGCAGCGGGTCGAAGTCCTCCGCGGCGGCGGCCTCGGCCGAGCGCCCGGCGCGCAGAGTCTCGGCGGCGCGCTCGGCGCAGCCGCAGCCGGGTCTGCCGTCCACCCCGCGTTCCGCACCGCATTCAGGACAGCCGTGTCCGGTCATCGTCGGGTCCCCTCCCCATGGACTGCGAGCGATTATGCCCGGGTGCCCCGGGGCACCCGGGCCGTGCGGCCGCCCCGGCAGGCCATATCCCCCCATTCCGATCAAGATGGGGGGAGCGACTCGCGGCACACACACGGATGGGACGTGACCATGGCCCAGGGATCAGCTCCCGCCACCGTCGCCCCCGGTGCGGGGCAGGAACGGCGGACCGTACTGGTCGCCATCGGCGCGCTGCTGCTCGGCATGCTGATCGCCGCGCTCGACCAGACCATCGTCTCGACCGCGCTGCCGACCATCGTCAGCGAGCTGGGCGGGATGGAGCACCTGTCCTGGGTCGTCACGGCGTACATGCTCGCCTCCACCGCCGCGACGCCGCTCTGGGGCAAGCTCGGCGACCAGTACGGCCGCAAGAAGCTGTTCCAGGCCGCCATCGTGATCTTCCTCATCGGCTCGGCGCTGTGCGGCCTCGCGCAGGACATGGGCCAGCTGATCGGCTTCCGCGCGCTCCAGGGCCTGGGCGGCGGCGGACTGATGGTGCTCTCCATGGCGATCGTCGGCGACATCGTCTCGCCGCGCGAACGCGGCAAGTACCAGGGCCTGTTCGGCGCGGTCTTCGGCGCCACGAGCGTGCTCGGCCCGCTGCTCGGCGGGTTCTTCACCGAACAGCTCAGCTGGCGCTGGGTGTTCTACATCAACCTGCCCATCGGCGTCATCGCGCTCCTCGTCATCGCCGCCGTCCTGCACATCCCGGTGCGCGGGACCCGGCACACCATCGACTACCTGGGTACCTTCCTCATCGCCTCGGTGGCGACCTGCCTGGTCCTGGTCGCCTCGCTCGGCGGCACGACCTGGGCCTGGGGCTCGGCGCAGATCATCGGGCTCGCGGTGCTCGGCGCGGTGCTGCTCGCGGCCTTCGTCGCGGTCGAGCGCAGGGCGGTCGAGCCGGTGCTGCCGCTGAAACTGTTCCGCATCCGTACGTTCACGCTCGTCGCGGTCATCAGCTTCATCGTGGGCTTCGCGATGTTCGGCGCGATGACGTACCTGCCGACGTTCCTCCAGGTCGTGCAGGGCGTCTCACCGACCATGTCCGGCGTGCACATGCTGCCCATGGTCCTCGGCATGCTGCTGACGTCGACGGCGTCCGGGCAGGTCGTGTCGCGCACCGGGCGGTGGAAGGTCTTCCCCATCGCGGGCACGGCGGTCACCACGCTCGGCCTGCTGCTCCTGCACCGGCTCACCGAGACGAGCCCCACCTGGGAGATGAGCGTCTACTTCTTCGTCTTCGGCGCGGGCCTCGGCCTGGTCATGCAGGTCCTGGTCCTGGTCGTGCAGAACGCCGTCGACTACGCGGACCTGGGCGTCGCGACCTCCGGCGCCACCTTCTTCCGCTCCATCGGAGCCTCGTTCGGTGTCGCCATCTTCGGCACGATCTTCACCAACCGGCTCACCGGCAAGCTCTCCGACGCCCTGGCCGGGCAGCCGCTCCCGCCGGGCGTCGGCCCCGGCAGCATCGCCGCCGACCCGCGCGCGATCGGCCAACTCCCGCCCGCCGCGCGGCAGCCGGTGCTGCACGCGTACGCCTCCTCCATCACCGACGTGTTCCTGTACGCGGCGCCCGTCGTCCTCGTCGCCTTCCTGACGGCGTGGCTGCTCAAGGAGGACAAGCTGCGGGGCGCGGTGACCGCGCCGGACACCAGCCAGACGCTGGCCTCGAACCCCGTCGAGCGGTCCTCCTATGACGAGTGCGCGCGCGCCCTGTCGGTCCTCGGGACGCGCGAGGGCCGCCGCGCGATCTACGAGACGATCACGAAGAAGGCCGACCTGGACCTCCTCCCGGCGGCGAGCTGGCTGCTCCTGCGCATCAGGAAGTACGGATCCGCCGAACCCGGCATGCTCGCCGAGCGCAGCCCCGTGCCGCTGCACGTCATCACCGAGGCCGCCCGCCAGGTCGAGGAGCGGGGCCTCGCCCGGCGCGAGGGCATGCCGATGGTGCTGACGGACCGGGGCCACCAGGTCGCGATCCGTCTCGCGGCGGCGCGCGAGGAGTCCCTCGCCGAGCTCCTGGGTGACTGGTGGGGGCCAAACCGCCCCACGGACCTGGTGAAACTGGTGGCGGAACTCTCGTCGGAGCTGTCGGGTTCGGACCCGGAGCGGCCGACCGGCCCCGCCGTCCCCCGCGACCACCTGGCCCGGGGGAGGGCCGACGGCCCCGCCGTCTGAGCCCCTTGTGGATCACAGCTCCTTGGCGAACCACCGCTCGCTGTACGGGCCCTCGCTGTACGGGGCCACCTCGCGGTAGCCGTGCTTCGCGTACAGGCCGCGCGCCTCGACCAGGTCGTGCCGGGTGTCCAGGGCGAGCCGTCGCGCGCCGAGCCGCCGGGCCGCGTCCTCCAGGGCCGAGAGCAGCGCCGCGCCGCCCCCGGTCCCGCGCGCGAAGGGGCGGACGAACACCCGGGTGAGCTCGGCCGTCGCCGGGGCCGTTCCGTCGATCACCGGCGCCCGGGCGAACAGCAGCACACCCCCGCACGCCGCCGGGCGCCCCTCGTACCTGCCGACCACGAAGTCCCCGGTGGGCGGCCGCAGTTGGCCCGCGCCGTCGTCCGCGAGACCCTGCTCGATCTCCTCGGCGGTGGCGGGCCGGCCGTACCACCGGCTCGCCACCTCGTCGTAGTAGTCGCGCCGCAGCAGGCTCGCGTCGGGGGTGTCGGGCCGCTCGGTAGCCATGATCCAACTCATGGGCCCTGCCTATCCTGGGCAGGACCGCCGTGGCCACCGAATTAATCGGCCCCCGGGCTCACGCCTTGGGCTCGGCCTGCTGGACGACCTCGAAGGACCACAGCGTGGACGCGGACGCGGCGGGCTTGGGCCGCTCGCCGCCCTCGCCCTGGCCGCCGTGCGCGCCCCGCATGGAGGTGGCCATCCAGTTCTGGAAGTCCTCCTCGCTGCGCCAGCGGGTGTAGACGAGGTACTGATCGGTTCCCTCGGCGGGCCGCAGCAGCTCGAACCACTCGAACCCGTCCGCGTTCTCCACCGATCCCGCCCGTGCGGCGAACCGCTTCTCCAGCACCTCGCGCTGCTCGTCCGGCACGGTCAGTACGTTGATCTTTACGACGCTGGCCACGCGACACCTCTCGTCGGAAGGCCGCCGGGGTGGCGCCTTCGGCTCGTCCATCCGGGATCAGTCTGCTACAGGCCCAGGTCAAAGCGGTGTGAGGGGACCGGGTCCGGTCGCGCGCCGCCCGTGGCCCGTCAGCCCCCCGAGCTGCCGCCGCCCAGGGCCGCGACGTGACCGGGCACGGTGATGCCCGCGGGCAGCGCGGGGTCGGGCTCCGGCGTGCCGAAGTGGCTGTGCAGCGGCACCACTCCGGCCCACAGGCCCAGCTCTCCGTCGGGGCCGTCCCCGTCCTCGGGCGGCCCCGCGGCCACCTTCACCGACGCCTCGTCCAGCGGCAGCGCGAGCAGCGAAGTGGCCGCCAGCTCCTTGGAGTTGGGGCGCCGGGCGTAGTCCCACTGGCCGGGCGCGCAGTGCTCGGTCAGGACCCGCAGTCCGTGCAGGAGCTCGTCCCCCTCGGTGATCAGCCGGGGCACGGCGTAGACCATCGCGCTGCGGTAGTTGACCCCGTGCTCGAACACCGACCGGGCGAGCACGAGACCGTCGACGTGGGTGACGGTCACGCAGACCGTGGCCCCCGGTGCCCGCACGATGCTGCGGCTGGCGACCGAGCCGTGCACGAACAGCGTCCGGCTGTCGAAGTCCACGCCGTACACGGTCGGCACCACCATGGGCGTGCCGTCGACGACGACCCCGAGGTGGCAGACGAACCCGGCGCGCAGGATCGCGTCGAGGTCCTCGACCCGCGTGCTGCCCTGGTCGCGGAGCCGCCGATGACGGGTCCGTTCTGTGACGGCCAGCTCGGCCGGTATCCGCCGGGTGTGCTGATCCTGTCGCTGTGCGTCCATTTCCCTGCCGATTCGGTTGCGAGAGGCTTCTTCGTCAACTGTTTCAGTGGGGGAGCAGGGGATCAAGAGGCGTGTGGCTCCGGGGCGCCGGAATCGGGTCCGTCGTCGAGCACGGCCTGGAGGTAGTCCTCCAGCCGCTGGGCGACGAGCTCCTGGGTGAGGTCGGTGCGGCCGAGCGCCTGCCAGGGGAGCGCGACGTCCTCGGCGTCCGGTGCGAAGGCGAGGGCGTCCAGGAGCCGCCAGTACTGACGGTCGCGCGCGGTCGCGGCCGGCTCGCCGCCCGCGGCGACGTACTGCCCGGCGAAGGCGAGACCGGCCGCCGCGCCGTGGAGCAGCGCGAGGTTGGTGGAGCAGTGGGCCACGTCGAGGTCGGCGGGCCCCCAGGAGGTCTCGACCCAGTCGACCACGCCGCTGACGCGCAGGCCGTCCCCGGCGCCGGTGAACAGGACGTTGCCGGGGTGGAAGTCGCGGTGCAGCAACGTCGGCCGGTACGGGGGAGGCTGGCGGCGGATGGCGTCGACGGCGCGCCGCCAGACCTCGGGCCGACGGGTCGCCTCCGGCAGCTCGACCTCCTCCGCCGAGGTCCACGCCTCCCAGACGCGCGGCCGCTCGGCCTCGGCGACCTGGACGCGGTGGATGTCGAGGAGCTGGCGGGCCAGGAGCGGCGCGCGCTCGTCGGCCCCCTCCTCGTCGAGGCGTACGCGGCCCGGGAGCAGCGACATGAGCAGCGAGGGGTGGGCGCAGTGCGTGCCGTCCGGGTCGACGGCGACCAGTTCGGCCGCGGGCACCCCGGTGCGGCCGAGCAGGGTCAGGACCTCCGCCTCGCGGGTCAGCATCGCGTGGGCGTCCGGCAGGTGGAAGTCATCGGTGAAGGAGCGGAGCACCACGGAGCGGGGGCGGTCGCCGCCGATGTCCAGGCGCCGCACCTCGCAGCTCAGCCCGCCGTGCAGGGCGACCGCCCGCTCGACGCGCGCGCCCACGCTCCGCTCGACCCACAGCCGCGTCGCGTCCCGGACCTGCCCCGTGCCCACCCCATCGATCATGGGACGAGCGTAACGAACCACCCGGAAGGAGACAGGGGCGGGGCGTAGGGGGGATGGCCCCTGCCTCCCGGCTCCTGGGGATCAACTACGTGTCACCTGAAGGCCCTTGATGCCGTTCAGCCAGGCCGAGCGCAGTCGGCGCGGGTCGCCGGCCAGGCGCAGGTCGGGCAGGACGTCGGCGATCGCGTTGAAGATCAGGTTGATTTCGAGGACCGCGAGCGACTTGCCCAGGCAGAAGTGCGGGCCGCCGCCGCCGAAGCCGAGGTGGGGGTTGGGGTCCCGGGTGATGTCGAAGCGCTCCGGCTCGTCGAAGACCTCGGGGTCGTTGTTGGCGGAGGAGTAGAAGAGGCCCACCCGGTCGCCCGCCTTGATCTTCTGGCCGCCCAGCTCGGTGTCCTGGGTCGCCGTCCGCTGGAAGGAGACGACCGGGGTCGCCCAGCGCACGATCTCCTCGGCGGCCGTCGCGGGACGCTCGCGTTTGTAGAGGTCCCACTGGTCGGGGTGGGTCAGGAAGGCGTGCATGCCGTGGCTGATCGCGTTGCGGGTCGTCTCGTTGCCCGCCACCGCGAGCAGGATCACGAAGAAGCCGAACTCGTCCGAGAGCAGATTGCCCTCGCCCTCGGCCGCGACCAGCTGGGAGACGATGTCCTTGGCGGGGCACTCCTTGCGGGCCGCGGCGAGGTTCATCGCGTACGACACCAGCTCCATCGCCGCCTCGGCGCCGATCTCCTCGGTGATCGCGTACTCCGGGTCGTCGTACGCCGCCATCTTGTTGGACCAGTCGAAGATCTTCGTCCGGTCCTCCTGGGGGACGCCGATCAGTTCGGCGATGGCCTGGAGGGGAAGCTCGACCGCGATGTTGGTGACGAAGTCGAAGGCGCCGTCGTTCTTGTCCGCCTCCAACAGCGCCGCGTCCACGATGCCGCGGGCCCGGTCGCGCAGCGCGCCCTCCAGGGAGCGGATCGCGCGGGGTGTGAAGCCGCGCTGGACGATCTGGCGGACCCGGGTGTGCTCCGGCGGGTCCATGTTCAGCATGATCAGCTTCTGGACGTCGATCTGCTCGCGGCTGATCGACTCGTTGAAGCGGATGACCGCGGTGTTGGTGTGGGAGGAGAACAACTCCGGGTGGGTGGAGACGTGCTTGACGTCGGCGTGCCGCGTCACCGCCCAGTAGCCGTCGTCCTGGAAGCCGGAGATGCCGGTCGGCTGGGCGCACCACCACACCGGGGCCGTCTGGCGCAGCTGGGCGAACTCCGGGTGCGGCACCCGGGATTGGAGCAGGTCGGGGTCGGTGAGGTCGAACCCGTCGGGCAGGTGGGGGCAACGCATCGGCCACTCCATGTCTGACGGTCCATCAGAAGTTGCCCGAAAGGTAGTAACGGGTTCTACAAGTAGCAAGGCCCGCGGCAGCATCTGTTGCCCACTGAACTCCCCATGCGGGCCGTGCACAACCCTTGCGTACCCGGGGTAGCTCTCATAAGACTGCACTCAGAACTAGAACGCGTATCAGTTCGTGGCCGTGCGGTGCCGGGACACCCAGCGGCTGTGTCAGGAGAGGACGAGCTCATGGCCGCGGAACCCGTCATCGTCGAAGCCGTACGCACCCCCATCGGCAAGCGTGGAGGCGCGCTCGCCAATCTGCACCCCGCCTACCTGCTCGGTGAGACCTACCGTGAACTCCTCGGCCGCACCGGCATCCACGCCGACTGCGTCGAGCAGATCGTCGGCGGCACGGTCACCCACGCGGGCGAGCAGTCCATGAACCCGGCACGCAACGCCTGGCTCGCGGTGGGGCTGCCGTACGAGACCGCCGCGACCACCGTCGACTGCCAGTGCGGCTCCTCGCAGCAGGCGAGCCACATGGTCGCCAACATGATCGCGGCGGGCGTCATCGACGTCGGGATCAGCTGCGGGGTCGAGGCGATGTCCCGGGTGCCGCTGGGCTCCGGCTCCAAGCACGGGCCGGGCAAGCCGTGGCCCGACGAGTGGAACGTGGACCTCCCCAACCAGTTCGAGGCGGCCGAGCGGATCGCCCGCAACCGGGGGCTGACCCGCGAACGGGTCGACTCGCTCGGCCTGTTGTCGCAGGAGCGGGCGGCCGTCGCCTGGGCCGAGGAGCGCTTCAAGCGGGAGACGTTCGCCGTGCAGGTGCCCACGACGGAGGAGGAGCAGGCCGCCGGGCAGGGCATGTGGCGCCTCGTCGACCGCGACGAGGGGCTCCGCGACACCTCGATGGAGGCGCTCGGCCGGCTGAAGCCGGTCATGCCGACGGCGGTGCACACGGCGGGCAACTCCTCGCAGATCTCGGACGGTTCGGCGGCGATCATGTGGGCGTCCAAGCGGATGGCCCGCGCGCTGAAGCTCAGGCCCCGGGCGCGGATCGTCGCCCAGGCCCTCGTCGGGGCCGATCCGCACTTCCACCTCGACGGGCCCATCGACGCGACGCGGGCGGTGCTCGGCAAGGCGGGCATGTCGCTGCGGGACATCGACCTCGTCGAGATCAACGAGGCGTTCGCGTCGGTGGTGCTGAGCTGGGCGCAGGTCTTCGAGCAGGACCTGGAGAAGGTGAACGTCAACGGGGGCGCGATCGCGCTGGGGCATCCCGTGGGGGCGACCGGGGCTCGTCTCATCGCGACGGCGTTGCACGAACTTGAGCGGCGGGACAGGGAGTTCGCGCTGATCACCATGTGTGCGGGCGGGGCGCTGGCCACGGCCACGATCATCCAGCGCCTGTAGCCCCGCCCCTTCCCACGGCACCGCGTCCCTGGGCGGGCCGGGGTGGTGCCAGGCCCCCTAGACGTAAGGGGGCTCGTCGGATGTCGGCGGGGTGGGGGGAGAAGACAGGCTCTTCCCCATGACGAAGTCACGCGTTCTCGCCGCAGCCGCCCTCGCTCTCGCGACGGTCGGCGCCGCCGTTCCCCTCGCCCAGGCCCACCCCGCGGACGCCAGGGGCGAGCTCGTCTCGCTCGCCCCGGTCTCCGACCTCGGCCCCGCCCAGGTCGCCACCTTCCTGAAGGCCGCCGACGTGGACAGCGCCGGGGTCCGGTATGGAGTGCGGGGCTACCGGGTCACGTACCGGACCGTCACCCCGCAGGGCCGCCCCACCACCGCCACCGGTCTGCTCGTGCTGCCCGCGGACGGGCGGCACGGGCGGCTCGACCTCGTCGCGGACACCCACGGCACGATGGTCGACCGCGACTACGCGCCCTCCGTGGGCGAGGACTCCGGCCGGCTCTCCCCCTATCTGCACGCCTCCGCCGGGCGGGCCGTGGCCGCCCCCGACTACCTCGGCCTCGGCAAGGGGCCCGGTCACCACCCCTACATGGACACCGCGTCGTCCGTGTCCGCCTCGCTCGACATGCTGCGGGCCACCCGCACCGCGGCCCGCGAGCTGGGCAGGCCGCTGACCGGGGACGTGTACGGCACCGGGTTCTCGCAGGGCGGGCAGGTCGCCATGGCACTCGGCAAGGCGCTGAGCCAGGGCGCGGACGCGCACTTCCGGCTCAAGGCGCTGGCCCCCGTGTCGGGGCCGTACGACATCGAGGGCCAGGAGGTGCCCGCGCTCTTCGACGGGCGGGTGAACGACATCAGCGGAGTGCTGTACATGTCCTACTGGCTGACCGCCCAGAACCGGCTGCACCCCCTGTACAAGGACCCGGCCGAGGCCTTCCGCGCCCCGTACGCGGGCGTCGTCGAGGGGCTGCTCGACGGGACGCACACCGAGGAGCAGATTCTCGGCGCGCTGCCGGGCACCGTGAAGGACCTGCTCACACCCGCGTTCTACGAGCGGCTGCGGCACCCGGACGGAGCGCTGCTCGACGCCATGCGCGAGAACGACCACACCTGCGACTGGAAGCCGTCCGTGCCGCTGCGGCTCTACACCGCGAGCGGGGACACCGACGTGCCGATCGCCAACACGCGCAGCTGTGCGCGGCAGCTCGCCGCGCACGGAAAGAAGGCCCCGGTCGTCGACCAGGGAGCGGTCGACCACAACGGGGCCTTCAGGAAGTCGGCGCCGCAGATCGTGCGGCTCTTCGACTCCGTCGCCGGTACGGCTTAGTACCAGCTGTTCTGCTGCCAGAAGTTCCAGGCGCCACACGGGCTGCCGTAGCGCTCCTTCATGTAGTTCAGGCCCCACTTGATCTGGGTGGCCGGGTTGGTCTGCCAGTCGGCGCCGGCGGAGGCCATCTTGGAGCCCGGCAGGGCCTGGACCAGGCCGTAGGCGCCGGAGGAGGAGTTCGTGGCGGACGGGTTCCAGCCGGACTCGTGGTTCACGATCTTGCTGAAGCACTGGAACTGGTCGGACGGCATCATCTGCTGCGCGATCGCCTGGGCGCTCGTCGGTGCGGCCTGGGCCGGGACGGCGGCCATGGCGACACCGGCGGCGGCCAGCAGCGTGGCACCGGCAGCGGCGATGGACTTCTTACGAGCGGTGAAAGGGGCGGCGAAAGACAACGCGAAACCTAACTTCGGGGACATGGGCGCCGCGCTCCGCCGGAGGTTCTCAGACCTCCACGGCGAGGGAACCCGTAGTTGGTCGGCCCGGCGAGCGGACCGGGTGGTTCCGGCGACTCGAACAGTTGTAACGGGCCGACCGGGCGGCTGCAATGACCCCGCTTACTAGTGGGAGTCGCATGAGAGGTGAAACGTCCCCGGGGGTGTAAGGGGTGGATAAGCGCAGGTCAGCCCCGCTGGCGGAACCCGCTTGGATCATGCCGCAGGGCCACTATTCCGGCTCGTAGAGGACCAAGGTCCTGTGGGCGGCCTCACCCCGGCGGGACCCCGATCAGGCCTCGAATGTGACCTGGGCCTCGAAGGCGGCCCGTCGTGTCGCCCGCCTGAGCGCCTTGAGCAGGGTGGTGCCGAGCGTCAGGGTCAGCACCACCGTGAGCGCCGCCCGCCCCAGGTCCCAGCCGAGCGAGGTGGCGGCGCAGTACGCGAAGAAGCGGATCAGGTTGTCGTGCAGCGGATCGCCGGGGTGGAAGGAGATCCCCGAGGACATGCCGCCGATGAAGGTCCAGCCCTGGAGGTTCATGACCGTGCCGTACGCGAGGGAGGCGAGCGCGCCGTAGAGGGCGAGCAGGGCCAGCTCGGCCCGGCCGCGCAGGCGGTTCGGGCCGGGCAGCAGGCCCGCGCCCATCGTGAACCAGCCCATGGCGAGCATCTGGAACGGCATCCACGGGCCGACCCCGCCGGTCAGCAGCGCGGAGGCGAACATCGTCACCGAGCCGAGGACGAAGCCGAAGCCCGGGCCGAGCACCCGGCCGCTGAGCACCATCAGGAAGAACATCGGCTCCAGGCCCGCCGTGCCCGCGCCCAGCGGGCGCAGCGCGGCGCCCACCGCGGCCAGCACCCCGAGCATCGCGACGGCCTTGGCGTCCATGCCGTCGTCCGCGATGGTGGCGACCACCACACCCACCAGGAGCGGGAGCAGCGCGGCGAAGAGCCAGGGGGCGTCCTGGGCGTGGGCGAGCCCGGAGTCTGCGTCGGCGAGGAGCGGCCAGCCGAACGCGGCGACGCCGATGAGGGTGATGAGGCAGAGGGCCACGACCGCGCGGGGGCCCAGGCGGACGGGCCTGGCCGCCCCGGTGTCCCGCGTCACGACAGCGCCTCGCGGACCTGCGGGACGGTGAGCCAGTGCTGGGGCGCGAGGACCTTGGCGACCTGCGGGGCGAAGGCGGGCGAGGACACGACCACCTCGGCGGTCGGGCCGTCCGCGACGACCTCGCCGCCCGCGAGGATCACCACCCGGTGGGCGAGCTCGGCGGCCAGCTCCACGTCGTGGGTCGCGAGCACGATGGCGTGGCCCTCGGCGGCCAGCGCCCGCAACACCTCGACCAGGCGGGCCTTCGCCGCGTAGTCCAGACCGCGGGTCGGCTCGTCGAGGAGGAGCAGGGGAGGACGGCCGGTCAGCACGATCGCGAGGGCGAGGGCGAGACGCTGGCCCTCGGAGAGGTCGCGCGGGTGGGTGTCGTCCGCCACACCGGGCAGCAGGGCGGAGACCAGCGCGCGGCAGCTGCCGGGAGCGGCCCCGGCGTCCTGGTCCGCGGCGGCGCACTCGGCGGCGACGGTGTCGGCGTACAGCAGGTCCCGCGGCTCCTGCGGTACGAGGCCGACCTCGCGGACCAGCTCGCGCGGCGGGGTGCGGTGGGGGGTGCGGCCGCCCACCGTGACCGAGCCGGTCGTCGGCTCGATCATGCCGACGAGGGTGCCGAGGAGGGTGGACTTCCCGGCGCCGTTACGTCCCATCAGGGCGATGGTCTCGCCCGGGGCGACGGTGAGGTCCACCCGGCGCAGGGCCTCCACGCGTCCGCGCCGAACGCCGAGGGCGCTCGCCGTGGTGACGGTGGGGGCGCCCGGGGTGTCCGGGGAGCGGCGGAAGAGGGCGGCCAGGGTCCGCCGGAAAGCGGCGCGGGGCTCGGCCTCGGGCGCATGAGGGTGCCCGGCCGGGCTGTGTGTCCCGTCCGTGTCGCCGAGTCGCTCCGCGCGGGACTCCTTCGCCGTCGGTGTCCGCCCGCCGTCGGTGCGGGCCGCCCGCGGGTGCCGCGGGGTGTGGGCAGCCAGCCGGTCGCGCAGCGGGGCGGCCCTGCGGCGGGCGTCCCGCACCGACAGGGGGAGCGGATCCCAGCCGGCCAGGTGGCCCAGGGCCACCACCGGGGGGTGGACGGGGGAGATCCTCATGATGTCGGCGGGGGTGCCCATCAGGGGAGGGGCGCCGGGGGCGGGGAGCAGGATGACCTGGTCCGCGTACTGGACCACCCTCTCCAGGCGGTGCTCGGCCAGCAGGACCGTCGTGCCCAGGTCGTGGACCAGGCGCTGGAGGACCGACAGGACGTCCTCGGCGGCGGCCGGGTCGAGCGCGGAGGTCGGCTCGTCCAGGACCAGGACCTTCGGGTGCGGGGTGAGGACCGAGCCGATCGCGACGCGCTGCTGCTGCCCGCCGGAGAGGGTGGCGATGGGGCGGTCGCGCAGCTCCGCGAGGCCCAGCAGGTCCAGGGTCTCCTCGACCCGGCGGCGCATCACGGCCGGGGCGAGGCCCAACGACTCCATGCCGTAGGCGAGTTCGTCCTCGACGGTGTCGGTGACGAAGTGGGCGAGTGGATCCTGGCCCACGGTGCCGACCAGGTCGGCCAGCTCGCGCGGCTTGTGGGTGCGGGTGTCGCGGCCGTCCACGGTGACCCGGCCGCGCAGGGTGCCGCCGGTGAAGTGCGGGACGAGCCCGGAGACCGTACCCAGCAGGGTCGACTTGCCGACCCCCGACGGGCCGACCAGGAGAACCAACTCCCCTTCGGGGACGGTCAGTTCGACACCCCGTACGGTCGGCTCCGGGGCCGGGTCGTAGGTGACCGACACGTTCTCGAACCGGATCACCGGGGCTCCTTCGACGGGACGGGTGCGACGAACGCCGGGAGCAGCCCGGCGAGCAGGGACAGCGCGGGCCACAGCGGCAGGCTCGGCGGCGCGAGCGGGAGGACGCCGAGGGTGAGGGCCTCGGGAGCGTATGTACCCGCCCAGACCATCAGGGCCGCGGCCGCCGCGCCCGAACCGGCCACCAGCCAGGACCGGACACCCCAGCGGTCGGGGCGGTAGCGGGTGCGGATCTGGCGGCGGCCGCCCAGGCGGAGCCCGGCGAGGGAGGCGAGCAGCCCGGCCGCGAGCACGGGGAGGCCGTACCCGGCGCCTTCGGCGGCGAGCAGTCCGTAGGTTCCCGCGCACACCCCGAGGAGCCCGCCGAGCGTGAGGACGGTCGTGGTGAGGCGTACGCGGGCGGGGACCTGGGCGGTGCGGCCGTAGCCGCGCGCGTCCATCGAGGCGGCCACCGCGACCGAGCGCTCCAGGGCGCCCTCCAGTACCGGCAGGCCGATCTGCGCGATCGCCCCGATGCCGCCGGTGGGGCGGCCGCGCAGCCTTCTCGCGGTACGCAGCCGTACGACGTCGGCGACCATGTTGGGCGCGAACGTCATCGCGACGACCACGGCCACGCCGGCCTCGTACAGGGCGCCGGGCAGCGACTTGAGGAGGCGGGCCGGGTTGGCGAGGGCGTTCGCGGCGCCCACGCAGATGAGCAGGGTGGCCAGGCGGGCCCCGTCGTACAGCGCGAAGAGCATGCCCTCGGCGGTGACCCGGCCGCCGATCCGGATGCCCTTCGCCCAGGCGGGCAGCGGGAGTTCGGGCAGCGTGAACAGGGTGTGGCTGCCGGGGATCGGAGAGCCGAGGACCAGGTTGAACGCGAGCCGGACGCCGACCACGAACAGGCCGATCCTGAGGAACGCGGTGTACGAGCGGGCCCAGGGCGCGTCGGTCTTGCGGGCGGCCACGACGTAGCCGGCCACGCCGACGAGCAGGCCGAGCAGGAGGGGGTTGTTCGTGCGCGACGCGGCCGTGGCGAGGCCCAGCGCCCAGAGCCACCAGGCGCCGGGGTGCACGGCGTTGCTCCGGCCGGCGACCGGCGCGGGCAGCCTCCGGCTCGGGCGGGGGTTGGCTCCGGGCCGGGGGGTGTTGGGCTCGGCCCCGGGCCCGGAGGGGGCGCTTTCGGCCGCGGGCCGGTGGGGGCGCGCCCGGCCTCCGGCCGGACCCCGTTTCCCACCCGCACCACCCGTACCACTGAGTGGACACGTGCGGGCCTCCCCGTGGGCGGTGCTCGCAGTTGGCGGCTGCGGAGTCGGGGTGGGGTCCGCTTCGTTTTCAGGGGTGGGGTTGCCCGGTGTCGGGGGGTGTTGCTCGGGGGGCATGGCGGGGGTCAGCTTCTGCGGCGGCGGGATTGCCAGATCGCTGCCGCGCCCAGGGCCAAGATCGCGGCCACTCCGGCCAGCAGGCCCACCGAGGGGCCGCTGCCGTGGTCGCCCTTCGCGGCCGGGGCGGGCTCGGGGGCCGTGTCGCCCACCTGCTCGCCGCAGCCCGTGCGCGGGTAGCCGCCGATCGCGCACAGCAGGGCCGCGCTGTTGTACCGGAGCGGCTTGGCCACGGCGGCCAGGGCGTCCGCGCTGGTCGCGTCCGGGGGCACCTGGGCGCAGGCGCTGCGCGCGGCAGGCGGGGTCTCGCCCTGGGCGGCGTCCTGGGGCGTACCGAAGTCGATGACGAGCGCGACCCGCTTCGTGCCGTCCTTGGTCGGCGTGGCACCGCACACCGCCTCGAAGGACGGCGTCGCACGCGGCTTGGACGCGTCCTTGGAGTCCGCGCTCACGGCGAAGCGGAAGCCCTGGACCGAGCCGTCGCCGGGGTGCGCGGACGCCGGGCCCTGGGTGGCGTACGCCCAGGAGTCGCCGGTCAGGTCCCAGAAGGACCAGTAGCGGTACCCGGCCGCCTCGGCCGGCCCCGCACCGGCGGCCAGGACCGCCAGGGCCAGGAGCGGCGCGGCGAGCGAGGCGAGTCGCGTGCGGATCACAGCTGCTGGTTCTTCTTGCGCCCGCTGATCAGGAAGCCGACGCCGATACCGGCCACCAGGCCGACGCCGACGATCCACCACACCGAGATCCCGTCGTTCTTCTTCGTCTCGGACTTCTCGGACTTCTCGGCGGACGCGGTCGCCGTGGCCGCGGTCCGCGGGGCGGGACCCGTGGCGTTGAGGGACTGGATCAGGTTCACGCCGCCGAAGTTCTTCGGGTCGGCGCCGGTCGCGTCGGCGGCGAAGACGAGCTGGGCGTAGGCGGCCGGGCCGTTCTCCTTGGCCCAGGCGGCGGCGTTCTTCGACAGCCAGTCGGCGGACGCCTTGGCCTGCTGCGCCATGCCGTCGGCGGCCAGGGCGACGACCGCGTCCGCGGTGTTGCCGAAGTCGGGCTGGTCGGTGGCGCCCGGCATCGCGGACTTCAGGAACCCGGTCGGGGCCAGCGTCTTGGCGAGGTAGGCGGCGCCGTTGTGCGCGGCCTGCTCGGGGGTGGTGGCCTTCTCGCAGGCGGTGCCCTTGGCGTCGGCCTGGCCCGCGGTGGCGGTGAGGCCCTTGCCGAGGGAGCCGGTCACGGCCGCGGCGGTGGCGTCCGCGTTGGCGTACAGCTTCTGCGTCTTCGGGTCGGGCTGGAAGGCGAAGGCACCCGGGCCGGTGGGGTCCTCGCAGGGCAGCGCGAAGGTGAGCAGCGCGTCGAAGGGCGTCTTGCCACCCTTGGCCGACTTCACCTCGGCGGGCTTCTCGCCCGCTGCGGCGAGCGCGCCGATCACGATCCCGGTGGAGTTGGCGTCGCTGCCGCCCATGCCCGGGGTGTACGGCCAGCCGCCGTCGTCCTGCTGCACCGACTTCAGCCAGGCGACGCCCTTCTTCACGGCGTCGCCGTGCCCGCCGACCGCGACGAGCGCCTGCACGGCGGCCGAGGTCGCGTTGGTGTCCAGCTTCGCGGTGTCGCAGGCCTTGGCCGTGTCCGCGCGGAACGACATGAACGAGCCGTCGGCGCACTGCTGGCCGGTGAGCCAGGAGACGGCCTGCTCGGCGGGCACGACGTTGGCCTTCTCCTGGGCGAGGAAGGCGAGGGACTGCCGGAAGACACCGTCGTACTGCGGGTCCTTCGTGCCGTACAGGCCCGGCGGGACCGCCGCGGGGGACGGCGTGCCGTCGGCGAAGGCCGCCGGGGCGGCGCCGCCCAGGACAGCGGTGGCGGCGGCGAGCGCTGCGGCGCAGCGGCGTGCGGTCATGGCGGGCGGTGCCTCTCCTGCGGGGAGCGCGGGCACGGGCGCGCGCTGGCACCCGGCTCCGGCTCCGTATGCCTCGACGGTGCCGGTCACCAGCGGTGTGCGGGTGACGTGAGCCGGTCATGCGGCCGCGGGGCATTCCGGCTCACCACGGGGTGTGGTTTACGGATTGGGGTCTCCCCTGCTCGAGCGGAGCCGAGAGCTCGGGGAAGGGGTCAGCGCCGGGTTTGCACCGGCTTCCCCCCGTACGGGCATGACGACCCGACCACCCTACCCGGCGGGGTCGGGCGCCCCGCGCCTCCCCCGGGCTGGAGGATGCTCATGCCGGCCGGCACCAGTGCTGCCAGGGGCGCGGGGAACGGCGCGAGAGGCGAGCACGGTCCGCGGACTGCGCGCACCCCCCGAGGCCGCGCGGTGGAGCTGCGGGGTGGGGCTAGACCGCGCGGTAGCGCTGCACGCCGTCCCCCGGCACCCGCTCCGCCCGCCCCAGCTTCTCCAGCCGCCGCAGATGCGCCTCCGCCTCCGACACCGCGATCGTGCGCGAGCCGTACGGGATCTGGGACCACGGCCGGTTCCACTCCATGCGTTCCGCGAGCTGCCACGGCGTGAGCGGGGTGGACAGCAGGGCCAGCAGGCCGGTGAGGCGGTCCTCGTGGTGGGCCAGCAACTCCCTTACCCGCGCGGAAGGTTCGGTGAAGGCGTGCTGGTGGGCCGGGAGCACCTCGGCGACCCCGAGCCGGCCGACCCGTTCGAGGGAGTCGAGATAGTCGCCGAGGGGGTCCGTCTCGCCCGCCTCGTCGGGGTCCTCGTACAGGCCGATGTGCGGGGTGATGCCGGGCAGCAGGTGGTCACCGCTGAACAGGCGCCCGTGGCCGGGGAGTTGGGAGGGGTGGGCCTCCTCCAGGTGGAGGCAGACGTGGCCGGGCGTGTGGCCGGGGGTCCAGATCGCGCGGAGCCGGCGCCCGGCCAGCGGCAGCAGGTCGCCGGGCACGATCTCGCGGTCGGGCAGCGCGGCGCGCAGCCCCGGCAGGGTCCGTGCGCGCCCGGAGGCGCGGGCCTCGCGCAGGGGGGCGACGTGTTCCTCGGGGGCGCCGGCCGCGGCGAGTTTGGCGCACAGGTAGTCGAGCCAGACACCCGGTTCGGCCTCGCGGGTGCGGCGTACGACGGCGGTGTCGGCGGCGTGCATCGCGATCCAGGCGCCGGACGCCTCCCTGACCTGGCCGGAGAGGCCGTGGTGGTCGGGGTGGTGGTGGGTGACGACCACGCCGTGGACGGCCGGGACGTCGGTGCCGAGGGCGCGCAGCCCGGCGGTGAGGATGTCCCAGGAGGCCGGGTCGTCCCAGCCGGTGTCCACGAGCACCGGCCCCCGGTCGGTGTCGACGAGGTGGACCAGGGTGTGGCCGAGCGGGTTGTCCGGGATCGGCACTGCGATGGAGTGGACGCCGCCACCGTGGTCGGTCACCTGAGGTCCGGCTGGCTCCTGCGGCATGGAGTCCTCGTCTCTCTGGGTCTAGCTGGGGCTCTCTGGGTCCCTCTGGGTTTCACCGGGTCTTCCAAGGGGGCTCGCAGGGCGCGATCCGGCGGGACGCTGCCCGGTCACTATAACTAGAACTGGTTACAATGGTCGCCCGAGTCATCCAGGGCAATGGCTTCCGCCTCGAAGAATGGGCGGTTGGTGCCTGACGGTTCGGACCGTGGACACCTGCAACTAGAACTGGTATCAGTTCTGAAACGACGTCAGGTACGTCGGACGAGTCCAGGCAGCGAAGAGCCAGGCAGCAGACAGTCAGGCAGCGGAGTCGGGCGGCGGTGGTGGTGGACCGCGCCGCCGGCCGCTGCGACAGGGAAGCCCGCCCCGCAGGAGGCACCAGGCATGACCGAGCTCGTGGAACACGGACAGCTTTTCATCGGCGGGGAGTTGACCGACCCCCTCGGCTCCGACGTCATCGAGGTGATCTCACCCCATACCGAGCAGGTCATCGGCCGCGTCCCGCACGCCTCGCGCGCCGATGTGGACCGCGCCGTCGCCGGGGCGCGCAGGGCCTTCGACGAGGGGCCCTGGGCGCGGGCGACGCCCGAGGAGCGCATCGAGGTGGTGTCGCGGATCAAGGACGCGATCCTGGTGCGGCACGAGGAGATCGCCCGGTCGATCAGCTCGCAGAACGGATCCCCGTACTCCTGGAGCGTGCTCGCGCAGGCGCTCGGCGCGATGATGGTGTGGGACTCCGCGATCACCGTGGCGCGCGGATTCCCGTACGAGGAGCGGCGAGCGGGGGCGCTGGGCCCGATCCTGGTGCGGCGCGAGGCGGTCGGCGTGGTGGCCGCCGTGGTGCCGTGGAACGTCCCGCAGTTCGTGGCCGCCGCCAAGCTCGGTCCCGCGCTGCTCACCGGCTGCTCGGTGATCCTCAAGCCGTCCCCGGAGTCGCCCCTCGACTCGTACATCCTCGGCGAGATCGCGGCGGAGGCGGGGCTCCCGGAGGGCGTGCTCTCCATCCTGCCCGCGGACCGCGAGGTGAGTGAGTACCTCGTCGGGCACCCCGGCGTCGACAAGGTGTCCTTCACCGGGTCGGTGGCGGCCGGGAAGCGGGTGATGGAGGTCGCCGCGCGCAACCTCACCCGGGTCACCCTGGAGCTCGGCGGCAAGTCCGCGGCGGTGATCCTGCCGGACGCGGACCTGGAGGCGACGGTCGCCGGAGTCGTCCCGGCCGCCTGGATGAACAACGGGCAGGCCTGTGTGGCGCAGACCCGCATCCTGGCGCCGCGCAGCCGCTACGACGAGATCGCCGAGGCGTTCGCGGCCGCCGCGGGGGCGCTCGTCGTCGGGGATCCGCTGGACACCGCGACCCAGGTCGGGCCGCTGGTGGCCAGGCGTCAGCAGCAGCGCTCGCTCGACTACATCCGGATCGGCCAGGAGGAGGGCGCCAAGATCCTCACCGGCGGCGGCCGCCCGGCCGGGCTCGACCGGGGCTGGTACGTCGAGCCGACCCTCTTCGGCGGCGTCGACAACACGATGCGCATCGCCCGCGAGGAGATCTTCGGCCCGGTCATCTGCCTGCTGCCGTACGGGGACGAGGCCGAGGCGCTCCGGATCGCCAACGACTCCGAGTACGGCCTCAGCGGCAGCGTGTGGACCGGGGACGTCGAGCACGGCATCGAGTTCGGGCGGCAGGTGCGGACCGGCACCTTCAACGTCAACACCTTCAGCCTGGACATGCTCGGGCCGTTCGGCGGCTACAAGTCGTCCGGTGTGGGCCGGGAGTTCGGGCCCGAGGGGTTCGGCGAGTACCTGGAGCACAAGATGATCCACCTGCCCGCCGGGCACGGAGGCGCATGATGGGCGACCGCTGGCACGTCGAGGTCGACCGGAGCGTCTGCATCGGCTCCGGCATGTGCGTCCATCACGCCCCCGCCGGGTTCGAACTCGACAGCGCGCGTCAGTCCCACCCCCGCACGCCCGACACGGACGCCAACGAGCAGGTCCTGGCGGCCGCCGAGGGCTGCCCGGTCGAAGCCATCCTGATCACCCTGCTGGACTCCCGCGAAACGGTGTACCCGCCCGAGGAGTAGCCCGAGGGTCAGGCAGGGAACGTCTCCGGAACAGTCCCGAAATGGCCCCGTTCGAACTCTCCTGTTCGAGCCCCTGCGAACACAGGTTGATCCATGCGTAGCGCACGGCGACCTGATGACAGGCGTGACTTTCCCGGCCCGTCGGCGGCGTGGAAAAGTCGTGGCCACGCCGTCGAGGGGGGAGTGCCAACTCGATGTCACGCCGTCGAGGGGGAGGCACGATGGACAAGCGGTACGAGGTCTTCTGTCTGGCGGACAGGTATTTCTACGAGACCCCGGACCGCTTGTCCTCTTCGCGTGCGGACGGCCGCGACGACCGGGTGCCGCTCTTCGAGACCGCCCGGCGCACCGTTCCCGAGGGCTGGACGACCCAACTCGCCGGAGACTGGCTGCACTTCAGCCCGGACGGCATACCGGGACGCAGAACGCGGCCGCAGCAGGGCTGGAAGATCCACGTGTCGGCCTGTCTGGACAACGCCGAGAAGGTGGCGGAGTACGTGTGGGACTACTGCGTCCCGCGCGCCGTCCCGTTCAAGTTCGTCCCCGGGCGACGGCCCCTGCACCTGCGCAACTCCAAGTACGCGGGCCGCGGTTCCAGCGGGAAGTTCGCCACTCTCTACCCCGCCGACGAGGCCGAGTTCCGGGTGATCCTGGAGGAGCTGGGCGCCCTGCTCGCCGGGGAGCCCGGACCGTACGTCCTCAGTGACCTGCGCTGGGGCGAGGGGCCGCTCTACGTCCGCTACGGCGGCTTCACCAAGCGGCACTGCGTGGACGCGAACGGCACCCTGGTGCCCGCGATCGAGAACGCCGACGGGGTGCTCGTGCCCGACCGCCGCGACCCCGTCTTCCACCTGCCCGACTGGGTCGCCCTGCCGCCGTTCCTCGCGCCCCACCTCGCCGCCCGCAACGCCACCACCACCGGCGACCTGCCGTACCGCATCGAACGCGCCCTGCACTTCTCCAACGGCGGCGGTGTCTATGCCGGGACCGACACCCGCACCGGCGAGAAGGTCGTCCTCAAGGAGGCCAGGCCCCACGCCGGGCTCGCCGCGGACGGGGCCGACGCCGTGACCCGCCTGAAACGCGAGAAGAACGCCCTGGAACGCGTCGCGGGCCTCGGGGTCGCCCCCGCCGTGCGGGACTGGTTCACCCTCGGCGAGCACCGCTTCCTCGTCATGGACTTCCTGGAGGGGCGCACCCTCAACTCCTTCTTCGCGCCCCGCCACCCGCTCATCGGTGTCGAGCCGGACCCCGGTGAGGTCGCCGAGTACACCCGCTGGGCGCTGCGGATCCTGAAGGCCACGGAGGACGCGGTGGCCGCCGTCCACGAGCGGGGCGTGGTCTTCAACGACCTGCACATGTTCAACATCATGGTCGACCCCGACGAACAGGGCGTCCACCTCCTCGACTTCGAGGCCGCGCTGCCCGTCGACGACCACCGCGGCCAGTCCATGGCCCACCCCGGCTTCATCGCGCCCCTGGACCGCAAGGGCTTCGACGTCGACCGCTACGCGCTGGCCTGTCTGCGGATCGCGTTGTTCGTGCCGATGACGAGCCTGCTGGTGATCGACCGGTCCAAGGCCGCCCACCTCGCCGAGATCGCCGCGTCCCAGTTCCCCGGCCTGCCCGCGGGCTTCCTCGACGAGGCGGTCCGGGTGATCGAGGGAGAGAACGCGCCGCGGGGCGGGTGCGTGCCCGTCGCGCCGGGCGACTGGCCCGCGAGCCGTGACTCCATGATCCGCGCCATCCTCGCCTCCGCGACCCCCGAACGCGACGACCGGCTCTTCCCGGGCGACGTCGCACAGTTCACCCCCGGCGGCGGCCTCGGCCTCGCGCACGGCGCCGCCGGAGTGCTGTACGCGCTCGCCGAGACCGGCGCCGCGCGCTACCCCGAGGGCGAGCAGTGGCTGCTCGCGCACACCGCGCCGCCGCCGTCCGGCACTCCGCTCGGTCTCTACGACGGGCTCGCCGGAGTGGCCCTCGTCCTCGACCGGCTCGGCCACACCGAGCGGGCCCGCGAGCTGATCGAGTCCGTCCTGGCCGAGAACTGGCAGCGGCTCGCCCCCGAACTGCACGGCGGCCTCGCGGGCCTCGGCCTGGTCCTGGACCGGCTCGGCTTCAAGGAACAGGCGCTGGAGACGGCCGAGTTGCTCGCCGGACGCACCGGCGGCGGCCGCCGCGCCGGGCTGCTGCACGGAGCCAGCGGACCCGCGCTGTTCCTGCTCCGCCTGTACGAGTCCACCGGCGACCCGGCGCTGCTCGACCGGGCCGCCGAGGAGCTGCGGCGCGATCTGGACCGCTGTGTCACCAATCCGGCCGGCACCCTGGTCGTCAACGACACCACGCGCACCCTGCCGTACCTGGGCGGGGGCAGCGTCGGCATCGCCGCCGTGCTCGACGACTTCCTCGCCCACCGCGCCGACCCGGCGTTCCAGGAGGCGCGGGACAAGATCCAGCCCGCCGCCCGCTCCCGGTACTACGCGCAGCCCGGCCTGTTCAACGGGCGCGCCGGAATGGTGCTCCACCTGGCGCGGTCCGGTGCGCCGCGCGCCTGGCTCGACGACCAGATCGCGCTCCTCGCCTGGTACGCACTGCTCTACGAAGGCCACCTCGCCTTCCCCGGCGACCAGATGATGCGGCTGTCCATGGACCTCGCGACCGGCACGGCGGGCTGCCTCCTGGCACTCGGCGCGGCCCTCGCCGACCGGCCCGCCGGACTGCCCTTCCTGGCGCCCACCCCCGCCGCCGAGACCGGCGGCCCCAGAAACGGCCCCACCCGGGGCTGAAACAAACCCCGTCCCCACGGACGGCTTGTACATCGCCGACAAAGGAGAAAGCAATGTCCCTTCTGGACCTGCAGAACCTCGACGTCGAACTCGACATCGACGAGGGCGACGGTGGCGGTCACGGTGGCGGCAGCCAGCTCAGCCTGCTGCTCTGTGACAGCGTCGCGAGCCTGACGCTCTGCCTGTGATCACCGCGTAACCAGTGACACAGTGAACGACGCGGCCCCGTCCGGCACCGCTCGCCGGCCGGGGCCGCCACGCGGGAGGCCGCCCTTGCTGTTGCGTGAGACCGTCCGGCAGAGCGCCGGCCCCGGCACCCTGATCCTGTTGCTGAGCTGTGCGTCGGCCGGCGCCGGGCTCGCCCTGCCCGCCGCGCTGGGCCGCGCCCTCGACCTGGTCCTGGCCGGGAGGCAGTCCCAGGCCGGCCCGTGGATCACCCTGTGTGTCCTGCTCACCGTCCTCGCGGTGCTGATCGGCGCGGTCGAATCCGCCGTCACCGCGACCACCGCCGCCCGCAGCGCGGCCTGGATCCGGCGCCGGGTCCTCGGTCACGTACTGGACGCGGGACCCCAACACGTCGGTTCAGAGGGCGAGTTGGTGGCCCGGCTCACCGGCAACGCGGTGCAGGCCGGGACCGTCCCGGTGTCGATCGCGGGCACCCTCGCGGCCGTGGTCACCCCGGTCGGCGGCCTCGTCGCGCTCGCCCTCACCGACGGGTGGACCGCCCTCGTGGTGCTGGCCGGAATGCCGCTGTTCGCCCTGCTCCTCAAGGTGTTCGTGCGCGGCTCCGGCGCCAGCAGCGCCGGATACCTCCACACCCAGGGCGAGATCGCGGGCAGGCTCCTGGAAGCCGTGCGCGGGGCCCGTACGATCGCCGCCGCCGGACGCCCCGAACGGGACGCCGCCCGGATCCTGGCCCCGCTGCCCGAGCTGTCCCGCCAGGGCCACCGCATGTGGGAGGTCCTCGGCCGCTCCACCGCGCAGGCCGCCGTGCTGCTGCCACTCCTCCAGCTCGCCGTCCTCGCCGTCGCCGGGCTGCGCGTGGCCCGCGGCGACCTGAGCGTCGGCGGCCTCCTCGCCGCCTGGCGCTACGCCGCGCTCGCCACCGGCACCGGCGCCCTGGTCGGCATGGTCAACACCCTGACCCGCGGCCGCACCGCCGTGGCCCGCCTCCAGGACGTCCTGGGCACGCCGACAACGGCGTACGGGAACGCCGAACTCCCGCCCGGAGAAGGCGAATTGACCCTGCGGGGCGTCACGCACGGCCCCTTGCGCGCGCTCGATCTGACGGTGCCGGGCGGGGCCGTCGTCGCCGTCGTCGGGCACTCGGGCAGCGGCAAGTCCGCACTCGCGGCCGTCGCCGGACGCCTTGCCGATCCGGAGGCGGGGACGGTCGCCCTCGACGGCGTGCCCCTGCCCCTGCTCACCCGCACCGAGCTGCGCCGGGCGGTCGGCTACGCCTTCGCCCGCCCCGTGCTGCTCGGCGGCACGGTGGGCGGCACCATCGCGTACGGGGCCGACGACCCGGGCGAGGACGCGGTGCGCGCCGCCGCCCGCGCGGCCTGCGCCGACGCCTTCATCCGCACGATGCCCGAAGGCTACGCCACCCCCTGCGCGAGCGCGCCGCTGTCCGGCGGCGAGGCCCAACGTCTCGGTCTGGCACGGGCGTTCGCGCACCCGGGACGCCTGCTGATCCTGGACGACGCCACCTCCAGCCTCGACTCCGCCACCGAGCTCAAGGTCTCCCAGGCGCTGCTGCACGGCAGTGGCACCCACCTGGTCATCGCGCTGCGGGCCTCGACGGCGGCGCGCGCGGACCTCGTGGTGTGGCTGGAGGACGGCCGGGCGCGGGCCGTCGCGCCCCACCACGAGCTCTGCCGGATCGCGGACTACCGCGCGGTGTTCGGGGAGGTCGAGGCCGCGTGCTGATGAGCCTGCTGGGGCGGCGCAAGCGGGTGCTGCTGCGCCTCGCCGGGTGGTCCCTGCTCGAATCCGCCCAGACCTTCCTCCTCGGCTTCGCCCTCGCCCTCGCCCTCGACGACGGCTTCCTCGCGGGCCGTGCCGCCACCGGCGCCGGATGGCTCGCGGCGGCCGCCGTCGCCGTGTTCGCCGGGGCCTGGGGAACCCACCGGGTGTACGGGGCGGTCGCCGACCTCGTGGAGCCCGTACGGGACGGGCTGGTGCGGGCGGTGGTGACGCGCGGCCTGCGCGAGGCGGACGACGCCGCCCTGTCCCGCCTCACCCAGCAGGTGGAGCTGGCCAGGGACACCCTCGCCGGCCTCGTCCTCGTCTCGCGCACCTTCGTCTTCACCGCCGCGGGCGCCCTCTTCGGCCTCTTCGCCCTCGCACCCCCGCTGCTCGCGGTGGTCGCGGGCCCGCTGGCCGTGGGTCTCGCCCTGTTCGCCGCGACGCTCGGCCCGCTCGCCCGCCGCCAGGAGGACCTCCTGGCCGCCGACGAACGGCTGGCCGCCGAACTGGGCCTGATCGCGGGCGGGTTGAGGGACATCGCCGCGTCGGGCGCCCACGAGCGGGCGGCCGCGGGCGCCGGGCAGCGGATCGACGACGAGTACCGCGCGGCCCGCTCGCTCGCCCTCTGGGGGGTGGCCCGGACCTTCGCCGTGGGGATCGGCGGACGCCTGCCCCTGGTGCTGCTCCTGGTCAGCGCGCCCTGGCTGCTGCGCCACGGCGTCACCGCGGGCGGCCTGGCGGGCGCGCTCGCCTACCTCACGCAGTCCCTGCTGCCCGCGCTCCAGGCCCTGGTGCAGGGGCTCGGCACCTCGGGCGCCCGGCTGACGGTCGTGCTGCGCAGGCTGACCGAGGGGGAGGAGGACCGCCCGGCCCCGGTGCCGTACGGGCCCGGGGCGTGGCCGGTGCGGCTGCGCGAGGTCGTCTTCGCGTACGGGCCCGGCGCCGCCCCGGTCCTCGACCGGCTCGACCTGGCCGTGCCGGCCGGCGAGCGGCTCGCGGTGGCCGGGCCCAGCGGCATCGGCAAGTCCACCCTGCTCGCACTGATCGCCGGGGTGCTCCGGCCGGACGCCGGCGAGGTGATCAGGGGCTGCGACCGGGTGCTCGTGCCGCAGGAGGCGTACGTGTTCACCGGCACCCTCCGCGAGAACCTCGGCTACTTCTGCGAGCGGCTCCCCGACGACGAGGCCCTGGGGGAGTCGGCCGAGGCGGTCGGGGCGGGGCCGCTCCTGGAGCGGCTCGGCGGGCTCGACGCCGTGCTCGACCCCGCCGCGCTGTCCGCCGCCGAGCGCCAGCTCGTCGCGCTGGCGCGGGCCCATGTGTCGCCCGCGCCCCTGGTGCTGCTCGACGAGGCCACCTGTCATCTCGACCCGGCGGCCGAGGCGCGCGCGGAGCGGGCGTTCACCGGACGCACCCTCGTGGTCGTCGCCCACCGCACCGGTTCGGCCCGGCGCGCGGACCGCGTACTGCTGATGGACGGGGCCCGCGCGGAACTCGGCACCCACGAGGAGCTCCTGGCCCGCTCCGCGTTCTACCGCGACCTCACCGGAACCGGCCCCTCACACCCACCCCTCCCCCTGGGAGATCCGTATCGCGTCGACCCGGTTGCGTGCCCCGGTCTTGCGGGTGATGGCGGCCATGTAGTTGCGCACGGTGCCGTTGGAAAGGTGCAGCCGGAGCGCGATGTCGGAGACCGAGGCCCCCTTCGCGGCGAGTGAGAGCACGCTCAACTCCCGTTGGGTGAGCGGCATTTCGGCGGCCCTGAGGAAACTGAAGCCGAGCGAGTCGTCGACGAACCGTTTCCCCTCGGCCACCTGTCTGATGGCGAGGATCAGGCGCTCGGGTGTGCCCCCCTTGTCCACATAGCCGCGCGCGTTGGCGTCGGCGGCCCGTTTCAACGGTCCCGGACGGTGTGTGTCGGCCAGCACCAGCAGTCGGCACTTCCCGGTGCCGGGACGGCAGCCGGTGAGTTCGCCGAGCGGGGCGATGCCATAGGACTCGGAGCAGTCCAGGTCGGCCGCGCAGACGTCCGGGCTCAATAATCGCGCCAATGCCGCCGCGCCGCGCCAAGGGGCGTGGTGGACCTCCAAGTCCGATTCGCGTGAGAGGCGGTCGGCCAAGGCCGACCGCAACAGACACGCGTCGTGCACGAGAAGTACCCGGATCACGTTTCCAGCTCCTCCCAGGGTCACCGCTACCGGTGCCTTCGTTGGGCACGCAACGATTCTGGGCGGCGGTTACCCCCGTCACGGTCCGGCCGAACGGATCGGTGGGGGGCACTGGGGGCGCGCACCAGCGCACGCGGGGCGCGACACGCGCCGCCGGGGCGCACGAAACGGGGGGTGTTTCAGCCCCCGGAACCCCCTGCCCACCTGGGAGTTGAGCCGCTTCCCGCGGGAGCCGTGGGGGAGCGCATTTTCCCTTGGGATGTGCCCGGATTCGCCCGCGGGCCGGTGGGGGTTGATCGCGCGGTTTCCCGCGCCCTGGCGGTACTGGCCCCGAGGGAGCCGTCCGGGCCGCTACGCCTCGGGTGGCGCGGTCAGGTCGATCAGTCTGCACACCGTCTCGATGTCGATCTTGACCTGGGCGATGGACGCGCGGCCGGACAGCCAGGTGATCAGGGCCGAGTGCCAGGTGTGCTCGATGACCCGGACCGCGGAGAGCTGCTCCGGGGTCGGGTGGTCCAGGCCCATCGCGTCCAGGATGATCGCCGTGGTCTGCCGCGAGACGGTGTCCACCTCGGGGCTCACCGAGCGGTCCGCGAACGTGAGGGCCCGCACCATCGCGTCCGCCAGGTGCGGCTCGCGCTGGAGCGCGCGGAAGGCGCGCATGAGGGTTTCGGCCACCCGGTCCGCCGACGCCTCGCCGGACGGCGGATGCTTGCGCAGGGTGCCGTGCAGGTGCTGGAGCTGGTCCTGCATGGTGGCGACCAGGAGGTGGATCTTGGACGGGAAGTAGCGGTACAGGGTGCCGAGCGCGACCCCCGCGGCCTCGGCCACCTCGCGCATCTGGACCGCGTCGAAGCCGCCCCGGCTGGCCAGCTGGGCGCTCGCGTGCAGGATCCGGCGGCGCCGGGCCTCCTGGCGCTCCGTCAGGGGCGGGGCGGCCGCGGTGGTTGCCTTGACTTCCGCTGTCATGTGTCCCGTTCCGTTTGTCCGGTTCTCTGCCACGGTGTTCGGCGGCCCAGCATGGCAGGGGCCCCGTCGTGGCGCGAATCACCTGATCCGGCTCTTACAGTCGCGCTACCTGCCGGTAGATTCGAAGCTCCTTGAGTGATCAAAGAACGCTCAAGAAGGATCAAGTCTGGAACTTGTTCTAGATTAGCGCGAGCGGTTACGCTCCGGCGAAACGCAGTGATGAAGGGGGCCGCTAGTGACCGCTGAGGCCATAGAGGCAAGCCCCCGCACCGGGGAAGCGGGCCGTGAGGGCGACCGCCCGCTGCGGATCGCGCTCCTCACCTACAAGGGCAACCCGTTCTGCGGCGGCCAGGGTGTCTACGTGCGCCACCTCTCGCGCGAACTCGCCCGGCTCGGCCACAGCGTCGAGGTCATCGGCGCCCAGCCCTACCCCGTGCTCGACGAGGGCGTGCCCCTCACCGAGCTCGCCAGCATGGACCTCTACCGCTCGCCCGACCCGTTCCGTACGCCCGCCAAGGACGAGTACCGGGACTGGATCGACCGCCTGGAGGTCGCCACCATGCGCACCGGCGGCTTCCCCGAGCCGCTCACCTTCTCGCTGCGCGCCCGGCGCCATCTGGCCGCCCGGCGGGGCGAGTTCGACGTGGTGCACGACAATCAGACCCTCGGGTACGGGCTGCTCGCCGACGTGGGCGCGCCCCTGGTCACCACGATCCACCACCCCATCACCGTGGACCGGCGGCTCGAACTGGACGCGGCCCCCGACTGGAAGCGCCGTGCCTCGGTGCGCCGCTGGTACGGCTTCACCCGCATGCAGAAGCGGGTCGCCCGCCGGCTGCCCTCCGTGCTGACCGTCTCGGGCACCTCCAAGGGCGAGATCGTCGACCACCTCGGGGTGCCCGAGGACCGCATCCAGGTGGTGCACATCGGCGCCGACACGAACCTGTGGTCGCCCGACCCCGCCGTCGCCGAAGTGCCCGGCCGGATCGTGACCACCTCCAGCGCCGACGTGCCGCTCAAGGGCCTGGTCTTCCTCGTCGAGGCGCTCGCCAAGCTGCGCACCGAGCACCCGGCCGCCCACCTCGTCGTGGTCGGAAAGCGTGCTGAGGACGGCCCGGTCGCCCAGGCCATCGAGAAGTACGCACTCGGCGACGCCGTCCAGTTCGTCAAGGGCATCACCGACGCCGAGCTCGTCGACCTCGTACGGTCCGCGCAGGTCAGCTGTGTCCCCTCGCTGTACGAGGGCTTCTCGCTGCCCGCCGCCGAGGCCATGGCCACCGCAACCCCGCTGCTCGCCACGACCGGCGGCGCGATCCCGGAGGTCGCCGGCACCGACGGCGAGACCTGCCTGGCGGTGCCGCCCGGGGACGCCGGAGCCCTGGCGGCCGGACTCGCCCGGCTGCTCGGCGACCCGGCGCTGCGGGCCCGCCTCGGCACGGCCGGCCGCGAACGCGTCCTGGAACGCTTCACCTGGGCCCGCGCCGCCCAGGGCACCGCCGAGCTCTACCGCGAGGCGATCGCCGCCCAGGGCCGCACGGCCCGGAAGGCAGCCAGGTGACCCGGAGCACGAACCGCGGGCGCCCCGCGTCCGTCCCCCCGGGCCGCCCCGCGCCCCAGACGCCCGGCCGCACCGCGGCCCAAGGGGGTGCCTGGTGACACGGCACCCCCGACACCCCGGCCGACCCCATCCCCCCGTCCGCGAAAGCAGGCATCCGTGCTGACCGTCGACTTCTCCCGCTTCCCGCTCGCCCCGGGCGACCGCGTGCTCGACCTGGGCTGCGGCGCGGGCCGGCACGCCTTCGAGTGCTACCGGCGCGGCGCCCAGGTCGTGGCCCTCGACCAGAACGGCGAGGAGATCCGCGAGGTCGCCAAGTGGTTCGCCGCGATGAAGGAGGCCGGGGAGGCCCCCGAGGGCGCCACCGCCACCGCCATGGAGGGCGACGCGCTCAACCTGCCGTTCCCCGACGAGTCCTTCGACGTCGTGATCATCTCCGAGGTCATGGAGCACATCCCCGACGACAAGGGCGTGCTCGCCGAGATGGTCCGGGTCCTGAGGCCCGGCGGCCGCATCGCGGTCACCGTGCCGCGGTACGGCCCGGAGAAGGTGTGCTGGGCGCTGTCCGACGAGTACCACGAGGTCGAGGGCGGCCACATCCGCATCTACAAGGCGGACGAGCTCATCGGCAAGATGAAGCAGGCCGGCCTCAAGCCGTACGGCACCCACCACGCGCACGCGCTGCACTCGCCGTACTGGTGGCTCAAGTGCGCCTTCGGGGTCGACAACGACAAGGCGCTGCCGGTCAAGGCGTACCACCAGCTGCTGGTCTGGGACATCATGAAGACGCCCGGCATCAGCACGCTCACCCGGCTCGCCGAGCGGGCGCTCAACCCGGTCGTCGGCAAGAGCTTCGTGGCGTACGCGACCAAGCCCCACCTGCCCGTGAGCGCCGCCAAGTGACGTCGCCGGAGCGCACCGAACACCTCGTGCTGCCCGGGGTGCTCACCGCCGGGCAGGCCGGGCGGACGGTCACCGCCCTGCTCACCGCGCAGCGCGCCGACGGAGCCATCCCCTGGTTCCGCGGCCACCACCTCGACCCCTGGGACCACACCGAGGCCGCGATGGCGCTGGACGCGGCGGGCGAACACGCCGCCGCCGAGCGCGCCTACGACTGGCTCGCCCGGCACCAGAACGAGGACGGCTCCTGGTACGCCGCCTACCACGACGGCGAGCACGACAAGGTCACCGACCGCGGCCGCGAGTCCAACTTCGTGGCCTATGTCGCGGTCGGCGTCTGGCACCACTATCTGGCCACCGGCGACGACACCTTCCTCGACCGCATGTGGCCCACGGTCCACGCGGCCGTCGAATGGGTCCTCGCCCTCCAGCAGAGCGGCGGGCAGATCGGCTGGAAGCGCGAGGAGGACGGCGCCGCCGTCGCCGACGCGCTGCTCACCGGCAGCTCCTCCGTGCACCACGCGCTGCGCTGCGCGCTCGCCATCGCCGAACAGCGCGAAGAGCCGCAGCCCGACTGGGAGTTGGCGACCGGCGCGCTCGCCCACGCCATCCAGCACCACCCCGAGCGCTTCCTCGACAAGTCCCGCTACTCGATGGACTGGTACTACCCGGTACTCGGCGGCGCCCTCACCGGCGCGGCCGCCAAGGCCCGCATCGAGTCGATGTGGGACGACTTCGTGGTGCCCGGCCTCGGAGTGCGCTGCGTGCTGCCCAACCCCTGGGTCACCGGCGGCGAGAGCTGCGAACTGGCCCTCGCGCTCTGGGCGATGGGGGAGTCCGACCGGGCCCTCGACATACTCCAGTCCATCCGGCACCTGCGCGACGAGGCGACGGGCATGTACTGGACGGGTTACGTCTTCGAGGGCAACCGCGCGGTGTGGCCGGAGGAGCTCACGACGTGGACGGCGGGCTCGCTGCTCCTCGCGGTGGCGGCCCTCGGCGGCGACGAGGCCACCACCGCGGTCTTCGGCGGCACCCACCTCCCCCGGGGCCTGCCCCCGTCCTGCTGCGACTAGCCAGACCTCGGATGCGGTCACCGCACGCCGGCAGGGGCGCGGGGAACTGCGCGACCGGCCCCCACCGGCCCGCGGGTGAAGCCCCCCGCCCCACCGGCCCGAGGGCGAGGCCCCCCGCCCTCGCGGAAGCGCCCCGTACGGAGTCGCCCGGGTGGCGCAGTGCCGCGGCCCGGGTGAGGCTGCCGGGGAGGCCGAAACATCCCCCGGAGGTCATCGTGCCCAGTACGTTCCCCATCCGCCGCATAGTCGTGGCGGTCGTCCTTTCCTGCGCCGTCCTGGTGTCGACGACCGCCTGCGGAGGAGAGACCAAGTCCACTCAGGCCGCCGCGCTGACCGTGGCCGAGAGCACCCCCTCGCCGACCGCGTCGGCCGAGCGGCAGAAGCTGGCCAAGACGCGCTTCGTCGCCAACGCGGGACTCGCGGCCGGCGCCGCCTACCAGTGGATCGTGAAACCGTTCAAGGCGGGCAAGTTCAAGAAGGGCGCCAAGGGCCGCACCTTCGCCCTCGTCAAGGCGGGCCTCGCGGGCGCGTTCACGTACAACCGCCTGAAGGCCGCCACCGAGAACGCCAAGGGCGACCCGCTGCTCTCCAAGGCCCTCGCCCCGCTGTCCTCGGGCATCGACTCCCTCAAGGACCTGCCCACCAAGCTGCGCAAGGGCGACGCGAGCGACGCCGACGTCGGCAAGTTCGAGAACGTGATCGGCGGAGTGAAGGACGCGGGCCAGAGCGCCGGAGCGCCGGTCAAGGACCAGGTGCCCTCCGCCGGGCAGCTCTCCGGAGGCTGAGCCCCGCACCTCGGCGGCCGGTCCTAGGCGTTGAGGTCGGCCAGGGTCCGCAGAGTCGCGAGGTCCGGTGATGTGACCAGCAGGTCCGTCACCGGGCCCTTGCGCCACAACTCCAGCCGTTCCGCGATGCGTTGGCGGGGCCCCACCAGGGAGATCTCGTCGGCGAAGGCGTCCGGCACGGCGCGCACCGCCTCGTCCCGGCGGCCCGCCAGGAACAGGCTCTGGATGTGCCGGGCCTCGTCCGCGTACCCCATCCGGGCCATCAGGTCGGCGTGGAAGTTGCGGGCCGCGTGGCCCATGCCGCCGATGTAGAAACCCAGCATCGCCTTCACCGGGAGCAGGCCCTCGGCGATGTCGTCGCACACGTGGGCCCGCACCATGGGGGCGACCAGGAAGTCGTCCCGCAGCCCGGTCAGCGCGGCGGCGTACGCGTCCGTGCGGGTCGGCGACCAGTACAGCGGGAGCCAGCCGTCCGCGATGCGGGTCGTCTGCGCGATGTTCTTGGGACCCTCGGCGCCCAGCAGTACGGGGAGGTCCGGACGCAGGGGGTGAGTGATGGCCCGGAGGGGTTTTCCGAGGCCCGTACCGTCCGCGCCGTTGTAGGGGTGCGCGTGGAAGCGGCCGTCGAGTTCGACCGGGGCCTCGCGGCGCAGCACCTGGCGGATGACCTCGACGTACTCGCGGGTCGCGGTGAGCGGGCGGGACGGGAAGGGGCGGCCGTACCAGCCCTCGACGACCTGCGGCCCCGAGAGCCCGAGGCCCAGCATCATCCGGCCGCCCGAGAGGTGGTCCAGGGTGAGGGCGTGCATGGCGGTGGCGGTGGGGGTGCGCGCGGCCATCTGCGCGACCGCGGTGCCGAGCCGGATGCGGGAGGTGTGCGCGGCGATCCAGGCCAGCGGCGTGAACGCGTCGGAGCCCCAGGCTTCCGCCGTCCACACCGAGTGGTAGCCGAACTCCTCGGCGGCGCGGGCCAGTTCGAGGTGGGCGGGATTCGGTCCGCGTCCCCAGTAGCCGAGTGCGAGTCCCAGGCGCATGTGGCGTCCCTCCCAGTGATCTGACGAACCGTCAGGGGACTGTAGGGCAACGGCCCCCCGCCCGGAAGGGGGCGGGGGGCCGTCGAGGTGCCGGAGGGATCAGCCGCGCTGGATGCCCGTGGTGTCCTGGAGGACGCCGCGGCGGCCGTCCTGCGTCTGGGCGACCAGGGCGGGGCCGCGCTGGTCGACGGCCAGGTACCAGGTGCCGGGGGCGAGTTCGGCGATCGGGGTGGGCGAGCCGTCCTCCGCGTACAGCGGGCGGGCGACGGGGACCGCGAACCAGAACGGGGCGAAGTCGCCGGCCGGGGCGGCCGACGCCGGGGCCTGGCTGTCCTTGTTCAGGTCGGCGGCCGGAGCCTGCGCGCCGAACGGCTGGGCCTGGGCCTGCGGCTGCCCGCCGAAGCTCGGGTCGCCCGGCTGGCTGCCGTAGGGCTGGGCCGCGCCGGGGTAGCCGTAGCCACCGGCGGGCTGGGCCGCGCCCGGGTAGCCGTAGGGCTGCGGGGCGGCCGGGCTCGGGGCGCCCATCAGCGGCGCCTTGAGGGCGGCGACCAGCGGCGAGGCCACGGCGGCCGCGGCGAGCACCAGCGTGGCGATCAGGCCGAGGATCATGCCGGCGCCGGAGCCGTGCGCGTCGATGATCGTCCAGAACGCGGTCCAGGCGGCGAAGATCGTGAACGCCACACCGAACTGCGTGAGGTCCAGGCCCGCGACCTTCTTGGGCTGCGGCAGCGAACGGCCGACGACCACGAGCACCGCGCCGATGATCCCGGCCAGGAACATGCTCATCAGGAGCGAGAGCGAGTCCCAGGCGTTCGGCGCTGCGACGCTCGGGCAAAACTGACCGGAGCAGCTCGGCGCGGACGTGAGATTCAGGAACGAGGCGATGAACAGCACCACCGCTGCACCGATCACCACGCCGTCGCCTCGTGTGAGGGAGCGGATGTTCACGTAAAAGTCCTCTTTTATGTCGTCTCGTCGGGGCGGTCATCGCTGCCGCCGGTGTACGTGCACACGGCGTGAAGCTCTAGGTGGTTCCCCCTGTGCGGAAGAATCTATCGTCTGGATCTGTGGGCCGTACGGCGGGTCGGGAGCCTACCCGCCCAGGAACGCCATAATGCCGTCGGCGATCCCCTGAGCCGCCTTCTGGTGCCACTCCGCACTCTTCAGGAGCGCCGAATCCCGGGAATCCCGCATGTTGCCGCACTCGATGAACACCTTCGGAACGGTCGACAGGTTGAGCCCGCCGAGGTCGCTGCGGACGTCCAGGGCGGTGCCGTCGCCCACGTAGTTGGAGGCGTTCATCCCCGTGTCCAGGACGAACTTCCCCGCGATCCGCACACCGAGTTCACGCGAAGGCCCCACGATCGGCGCGGTGTCGGCGGCGCCGCCCTTCACCGTCGCGGGCAGGATCACGTGGAAGCCGCGCTGGCCCTGGTTCGCGCCGTCCGCGTGCACCGACACGACGGCGTCGGCGTGCGCCTGATTGCCGATCCGGGCCCGTTCGTCCACGCACGGTCCGAAGGTCCGGTCGCCGTTCTGGGTGAACACGACCTTCGCGCCCTGCTTTTCCAGGATCGCCCTGATCCGGTGCGACACATCGAGCGTGAACTCGGCTTCCGTATAACCGTCGTTGGTCTCGGTGCCGGTGGTGTCGCATTCCTTCTTGTTCGTGCCGATGTCGACGGGCTCGTTGATCTCTTTTGTGTGCTGGAAATTATTCGGATTGTGACCTGGGTCGATGACGACGGTCTTTCCGGAGAGCGGCCCGGCGGCCGTCCCGCTCTTCGGCGACGCGGGCGCGGCCGGGGAGGGGGTGGCCGTCACGGTGACCGTCGCCGTGCCCGCGCCGGGGCGGGTCGACTGCACGGTGCGGCTCGGCAGGGGGAGCACCTTCGGCGGCTTGTCGTCCTGGCCGCCGGGTCCGCTCATCGCCTGCCAGACGAGCCAGCCCGCGAGGGCGGTCGGCGCGAGGGCGGCGAGAGCGACGAGGGCCCGGCCGCGCACACGGCGCGACCGGCTGTCCGGGTTCGATGACTCGCTGTCGTACGACACGCTGCGATGCTAGGGCCTGGCCGGGTGATCCCGCCGGGGACGCGGCGACCCGGTACCCCCGTCGCGGGCGCGAGTGGGCCGGGCCCGGCCCACTCGCGCCCGGCGTCACAGCGCGGCGGCGGTCCGGCGCAGCACGCGCAGCGAGTCGGTCGCCGAGACCTCGGTGAACGCGCCCGACGCCAGCGCCCGCAGATAGACGCGGTACGGCGCCTGGCCGGTGAACTCGTCGACCGGGTCGGGGAAGACGTCGTGGATGGCCAGGGTGGCGCCCTCGGCGAGCTTGGGCGCCCAGCCCTCGTAGTCGGCGTTCGCGTGCTCGTCGGTGTGGCCGCCGTCGATGAAGACGAAGCCGAGCTGTCCGCCCCACACCCGCGCCACCTGCGGGGAGTGCCCCACCACCGCGATGACGTGGTCCTCAAGACCGGCCGCGTGCAGGGTGCGCCGGAAGGTGGGCAGCGTGTCCATCCGGCCCACCTCCGGGTCGACCACGGTCGGGTCGTGGTACTCCCAGCCCGCCTGCTGCTCCTCGCTGCCGCGGTGGTGGTCGACGGTGACCGCGACGGTGCCGCTCTCCCGGGCCGCCGCGGCGAGCAGGATCGTGGAGCGCCCGCAGTAGGTGCCGACCTCCAGGAGCGGAAGCCCGAGCGCCCCCGCACAGGCCGCCGCCTCGTACAGCGCCAGGCCTTCCCGTACCGGCATGAAGCCCTTGGCCGCCTCGAAGGCGGCCAGGATCTGAGGCTGGGGAGTGGCCACGGCCCGGCTCCTCTGTGTCGTACGTATGTGGGCGGTCCATGCTGCCGTACGCCCGCCGCGCACCTTCGGGCGGGCGGGGCCGGAAGGTCACGTCCATCTGACCTTCCGTCAGATTGAAACGTGTTCTACTCTTGCGCCGTTCCGGGACCGGCGACGGGTGAGGGCGTCCATGGGCATCGCGATCACGCAAGAACACCGGGAGCTCGCCGAGGCGGTGCGCGGCTGGCTGGCGCGGGCCGCGCCCGTCGAGGAGGTGCGCAAACTCCTGGACGCGCCCGAGGCCGCCCGGTCCCGGCCGCCGTTCTGGGACGGGCTCGCCGAACAGGGCCTGCTCGGCATCCACCTCGGCGAGGAGTTCGGCGGGGGCGGGCTGCCCGAGCTCGCCGTCGTCCTGGAGGAGGCCGGGCGCGGACTGCTGCCCGGCCCCTACCTCTCCGGTGTGCTCGCCGCCGAGCTGCTGCGCCGCGCGGGACGGCACGACGCCCTGGTCGCCGACCTCGCCGCGGGACGCAGGACCGCGGCCGTGGCGTTCGGCGCGGGGACGCTCACCGCCGTCGGCCGCGAGGGCGGCCTGCTCCTCGACGGAACGGCGCCTCCCGTACTGGCCGCGGGGCAGGCCGACTTGGTGGTCCTCGCGGCGAAGGTGCACCACCGGACGCTGTGGTGCGCGGTGGACGCCGAGGCGCTGCGAATCCGTCCCCACGACAGCGCCGACCCGACCCGGCCCACCGCCGAGGTGCGGGCCGAGGGTGTGGTGGTCGACGCGGACCGGGTCCTGGACGTGGACAGCGCCCTCGTCTACGACCTCGCCTGCCTGCTCCTGGCCGCCGAGTCGTGCGGCACGGCGGACCGGGCCCTGGAGATCGCGGCCGGGCACGCCAGGGTCAGGGAGCAGTTCGGCCGGCCCATCGGACAGTTCCAGGCGGTCAAGCACCTCTGCGCCGACATGCTCCTGCGCCTGGAACAGGCCCGCGCCCTGGTGTGGGACGCGGCCCGCGCCATGGACGAGCCCGCCGGGGTGCGGGGCCTGGCTGCCTCGCTCGCCGCGGCCACGGCCCTCGACGCGGCCTGGTCCTGCGCCAAGGACTGCATCCAGATCCTCGGCGGCATCGGCTTCACCTGGGAGCACGACGCCCATCTGTATCTGCGCCGCGCCCTGGTCGCCCGCCAGCTGCTCGGTGCCCCGGACACCCACCGGCTGCGGGCCGTGCGGCTGGCCGGGCAGGGCGCCCGCCGGGAGCTGCGCATGGAGCTGCCGCCCGAGGCCGAGAACTTCCGCGAACCCGCCCGCGCCGTGATCGAGGGCGTGCGGGGCCTGGACCCGGGCGCGGTGCGCCGTGCCCTCGCGCCCACCGGATACGCGGCCCCGCACCTGCCCGCCCCCTACGGCCTGGGTGCCGGGCCCGTCCAACAGCTGGTCGTGCAGGAGGAGTTGAGACGCGCCGGGGTCAAGGTGAGCGACCTCGGCATCGCCACCTGGGTGGTGCCCTCGCTCCTCGCCCACGGCACCGGCTCCCAGCAGGACCGCTTCCTCGGCCCGACCCTGCGCGGCGAACTCCTGTGGTGCCAGCTCTTCTCCGAGCCCGGCGCCGGCTCCGACCTGGCCTCGCTGCGCACCAGGGCGGAGCGGACCGGGGACGGCCGCTGGCGGGTCACCGGGCAGAAGGTGTGGACGAGCGCCGCGCAGTGGGCCGACTACGGCATCCTGCTCGCCCGCACCGACCCGGCGGCCCCCAAGCACAGGGGACTCACCTACTTCCTGGTCGACATGGCGCGGACCGAGGGCATCGACATCCGCCCGCTGAAGGAGATCACCGGGGACTCGCTCTTCAACGAGGTGTATCTCGACGGGGCGCTGCTGCCCGCCGACTCCGTCGTCGGTGAGGTGAACGACGGCTGGCGGGTCGCCCGCAACACCCTGGGCAACGAACGCGTCCACATGGCCGACCAGGTGGCCTTCGACACCGGGCTCGAAGCACTGATCGCCCGCGCCGGTCGGCTCGACGGGGCGTACCGGGCGCGGATCGGCGCGCTGGCCGCCGAGGCGCACGCGCTCGCCTGCATCGGGCTGCGCACCACCCTGCGGCAGGTCTCGGGCCTGGAACCCGGCGCCGGGGCCAGTGTCCGCAAGCTCGTCCAGACCCCGCACCAGCAGAAGGTCGCCGAGCTGGCCCTCGAACTCCTCGGCCCCGAGGGCGCCGTCGCCGAAGGGCCCGGGGAGCGGGCCGTGCACGGCTTCCTCATGTCCCGCTGCCTGACCATCGCGGGCGGCACCACCCAGGTCCAGCTCAACGTCGTCGCCGAGCGCATCCTCGGCCTGCCCCGAGACTGAAGGGTTTCCCCGCCGTGAAGAGTTACATCGTCGGTGTCGGCATGACCAGGTTCGAGAAGCCGGAATCCCGGGACTGGCAGTACTGGGACATGGCCAAGGAGGCCGGGAGCGCGGCCCTGGCCGACGCGGGCATCGCGTACGACGAGGTCGAGCAGGTCCCCGTCGGCTACTGCTTCCAGCCCTCGACGGCAGGCCAACGCGCCGTCTACGAACTGGGGTTGACCGGCATACCGGTCTACAACGTCAACAACAACTGCGCGACCGGGGCGAGCGCGCTGATGCTGGCCCGGCAGTTCGTGGAGGGCGGGGTGAGCGACTGCGTCCTCGCGCTCGGCTTCGAGAAGATGAAGCGGGGCGCGCTGGGCGGGGGCTCGGACGGCGGGGACTTCGCGACCTCGCCCGTGGCCCGGCACTACGGCATCATGGCCGCCCGCCACGGCTTCGAGATGACGCCGCCCACCGCGCAGATCTTCGGCAACGCGGCGCGGGAACACATGGAGCGGTACGGAACCACCGCGGCGCAGCTCGCAGCGGTCGGCGCCAAGAACCACCGGCACTCGGTCGACAACCCCAACGCCCAGTTCCAGGACGCTTACACGGTGGAGGAGGTGCTGGGCGCCAAAACCATCCACCGGCCGCTGACGAAGCTCCAGTGCTCGCCCACGTCGGACGGGTCGGCGGCGGCGGTGGTCGTCTCGGAGCGGTTCGTGGACCGCAAGGGCCTGGGAGACCGGGCCGTCGAGATCGCGGGCCAGGCGATGGCCACCGACACCGAGGAGTCGTTCGCCTCGGGGAGCTGCATCGACGCGGTGGGGGCACCGATGTCGCGCTCGGCCGGTCGCGCGGCCTTCGCCCGGGCGGGCCTGGCCATCGAGGACGTCGACGTGATCGAGCTGCACGACTGCTTCTCGATCAACGAGCTGCTCACGTACGAGGCGCTGGGCATGTGCGGGGTGGGGGAGTCGGGGAAGCTGGTCGAGTCCGGGGCGACGACGTACGGGGGCCGCTGGGTGGTCAACCCCTCCGGGGGCCTGATCTCGAAGGGGCATCCGCTGGGGGCGACGGGGCTCGCGCAGGCGGCGGAGCTGGTGTGGCAGGTGCGGGGGGAGGCCGGGGCCCGGCAGGTGCCGGGCGCGCGGGTGGGCCTCGCCCACAACATCGGCCTCGGCGGCGCGGCGGTGGTGACGGTGCTGCGCCGGTAGTCCATTCCCCACCCCGCCCCGGCCCGAGACCCTCCGGGGGCATCGGTTCGCCTGCGGGCCGTACGCGGCCGGGGTCTGGGGCGGAGCCCCAGGGGGTCTGGAAAGGGGGGTGTAACAGGCACCCACCCCGTGCGAGCATGACCCGCATGGCCCACACGTCCGCTGACACCCACATATCCACCCCCACCCGAACCCCCCGCACCTGGCCCGTCGTCCTGGCCGCCTGCGCGGGCCAGTTCCTCGTCGTGCTGGACGTGTCCGTCGTCAACGTGGCCCTCCCCTCCATGCGCACCGGCCTCGGCATGAGCGCCGGCGGGTTGCAGTGGGTGGTCAACGCGTACGCCATCGCCTTCGCCGGGTTCATGCTGCTCGGCGGACGGGCGGGTGACCTGTACGGGCGCAAGCGGATGTTCCTCGTGGGGCTCGGCCTGTTCACCGCGGCCAGCCTCGGCGGCGGGCTCGCCCAGGAGGGCTGGCAGCTGCTGGTGGCCCGGGCCGCCCAGGGCCTGGGGGCGGCGGTCCTCGCGCCGGCCACCCTCACCATCCTGACCGCCGCGGTCCCGGAGGGCGCCGCCCGCACCCGGGCGATCGGCACCTGGGCCGCGGTCGGCGCGGGCGGCGGCGCGGCGGGCGGGCTCGTCGGCGGCGTGCTCACCGACGCCCTGTCGTGGCGCTGGGTGCTGCTCATCAACGTGCCCGTCGGCGCGCTCGTCCTGCTCGGCGCCGCGCTGTGGATCACCGAGTCGCGGGCCGGGCAGCGCCACCGGCTCGACCTGCCCGGCGCCGTCCTCGTCACGGCCGGGCTCGCGACCCTCTCGTACGGCATCGTGCAGACCGAACAGGGCGGCTGGGGCGCCGTGGGGACGCTCGTTCCGCTCCTCGGCGGAGGGGGTCTCCTCCTCGCGTTCCTCGTGGTCGAAGCCCGCACCGCCGCGCCGCTCATGCCGCTGCGGCTCTTCCGGCTGCGGGCCGTCTCCGCCGCGAACGCGGTGATGTTCGTGTGCGGCTCCGCGATGTTCTGCACCTGGTTCTTCATGACCCTGTACGCCCAGAACGTGCTCGACTACAGCCCCCTGGGCGCCGGTCTCGCGCTCATCCCCAGCTCGCTCAGCGTCGTCCTCGGCTCGAAGCTGGCGCCGCGCATCATGCCGAGGACCGGCGCCCGGAACCTGACGGTGCTGGGCGTCCTGGTGACCGCGGCCGGGTTCGGCTGGCAGTCCACGATGCGCGCGGACGACCCGTACTGGCTCTCGATCCTGGTGCCCGGCGTGCTGATGATGACCGGCGCCGGGCTCGCCACCACCCCCCTGGCGGCGCTGGCCACGTCGGGGACCGCGCCGAGCGAGGCCGGTCTGGTGTCGGGCCTCATCAACACGTCCCGGACGATGGGCGGCGCGCTGGGCCTGGCCGTCCTCTCGACGGTGGCGGCCTCCCGCACCGGAGTGGTCCAGAGCGCCGAGAACCTCACCGCCGGGTACGCGCTCGCGTTCCGCGTCGGCGGCGTCGTGCTGCTCGGCAGTGTGCTGCTCGCCCTGCTGTGGCTGCCCCGGGCGGCGGGCCCCGCCACCCGGGCCTGAGGCCTACAGCCAGCCCTGCTGACGGGCCGAGCGCACCGCCTCCATGCGGTTGCGGGTGCCCGTCTTGCCGATGGCGGACGACAGGTAGTTGCGTACGGTCGACTCCGACAGGTGCAGCTTGCCCGCGATGTCGGAGACCGTCGCCCCGTCCACCGCGGCGTTCAGGACGTCGCGTTCGCGGGCGGTCAGCGGGCTGGGGCCCGCGCTGAGGGCGGCCGCGGCGAGCGCCGGGTCGATCACCGTCTCGCCGCGCAGGACCCGGCGGATCGCCTCCGCGAGATCCTCGACCGGGCCGTCCTTCACGAGGAAGCCCGCGGCCCCCGCCTCCATCGCGCGGCGCAGATAGCCGGGCCGGCCGAACGTGGTGAGGATCAGGACCCGGCACTCCGGGACCTCCTCGCGCAGGTCCGCGGCCGCGTCCAGGCCGCTCCTGCCCGGCAGTTCGATGTCGAGGAGCGCCACGTCGGGACGCGAGACGAGGGCCTCGGGGACGATCTTGTCGCCCGTCGAGACCTGCGCCACGACCTCCATGTCCTCTTCGAGGCCGAGCAGCAGGGCGAGCGCGCCGCGCATCATCCCCTGGTCCTCGGCGAGCAGCACACGCACGGATTTGGCGGGTCGGTGATCCTGGGGCATCTCGTCCACGGGGAAAGGGTATGCGCGGCCGGGTGTCAGTGGTGGCCGCGGGCGGTGGTCAGTTCGGCGTCCAGGGCCGTGTCCTCGGGGTCCACCGGGAGTTCGGCCCTCACCTGGAAGCCCGCGCGGGGCGCGGGGCCCGCCGTCAGGGAGCCGCCCGCAGCGGCGAGGCGCTCGGTCAGGCCCTTGAGTCCGGTGCCGCCGATCCGGGGCTTGGGGGCGGGCGCGGCGGGCGCGCCCCTGCCGTCGTCGGTGACCGTCAGGGTGACCCGCTCCGGGGTGCCGTCGACGACGATCTCGCAGCGGGTCGCGGCGCTGTGGCGCACGACGTTGGTGACCGCCTCGCGCACCACCCAGCCGAGCAGCGCCTCGGCCTGCGCGGGCAGCGGCGGCCCCGACTGGCGTACCACCGGCTCGACTTCGGCGGCGCCCAGCGCCGAGCGGGCCCGGTCGAGCTCGGTGGCGAGGCTGCCCTCGCGGTAGCCGGTGACGGCCTCGCGGATCTCGGTGAGGGCCTGGCGGCCGACCGACTCGATGTCGGCGACCTGGCCGAGGGCCGCGTCCAGGTCGCGCGGGGCGATCCGGCGGGCGGCCTCGGACTTCACCACGATCACGGACAGGGTGTGGCCGAGCAGGTCGTGCAGATCGCGGGAGAAGCGCAGGCGCTCCTTCTCGACCGCGGTACGGGCCAACTCCTGCCGGGTGTCGCGCAGTTCGCGGACCGTCTCGGAGAGCGAGAGCAGCGCCGAGATCACCAGACCGGACAGGAACGTGCCGTACGCGATGGTCATGTTGTCCCAGGGGTCGCCGGTCTTGACCCCCGAGATCACCCCCACCGAACCGGCGAGCACGATGAGCACCACGCCGAGCCGCCGGTCCCGCACCGCCGCGCCGCAGGCCAGCGAGAGCAGCGGGAAGAAGAGGAGCCAGACGCCGCCGTAGCCGATGCCGACGGCGTAGGTGACGGCGGCGAGCCCGGCGAGCAGGACGAGCGTCGTCCGCTGCCCGCGCCGCTCCTTGTCCAGGGCGCGGAAGGCGACGTGCGCGTACAGGACGGCGAAGGCGATGATGCCGAGGCCGCCGAGCCAGGGCTCGGCCACCCTGCCCTTGGACACCTCGACCGCCGCGCCGCTGCCCATCAGGAGCCACGGCAGGAAGGTGTAGCCGTTGGCGGGCGGGCCCGGGAACTCTTCGGCCTTCTCGCCGCGCGGAGGCAGCTTCGGCAGCAGTGATGGCATGGTGTTCTCCCCGTACTGGTGACTCATGAGCTCACCGGCCTCGTCGTCCGGCACTCACGCGGTCCGTGCGGACCGACGGTAGGAGACCACGGCGTACGCGCCGAAGACCACCAGCCAGGCTGCCATCAGTGCGATGGTCGCCGCACCCGGGGCGTGACCCTGCGAGGTGGCCCAGCCGAGGTCGGCGAAGCGGTGGGTCGGAGTGTACTCGGCGACCTTCCGCAGCCAGCCGGGGAAGGCCGAGACCGGGAACCACAGGCCGCCGAGGATCGCGAGCCCCATCAGACAGGCCACGTTGACCACACCGGTGGCCTGCGCGGACAGCCGGTAGCCGTTGCCGAGGCCGAGCATCGTGAAGGGCAGCGCCCCGATCCACAGGAGCAGCGTGAGCGCGGTCCACTGCCAGGCGTCCAGGCGCACCCCGTTGATCAGCGCGCCGGACAGCAGCACCGCGAGGATGCCGGGCAGCACGGTCACCGAGCCGCTGATGGCGCGGCCGGTCACCACCCGGGTCGGCGGCAGCGGCGCGATCCGCAGCTGCCGCAGCCAGCCGATCGACTTGTCGGAGGCCACGCCGGTGCCGGTGCCGAGCGCCGCGCCCAGCGCCCCGTAGGCCGCCATCCCGACCATGGACGCGACCTTCCAGTCGGCGTCGCTGTTCTGGCCCCCGCCGATGTTGGTGAAGAGCAGGTACATCAGCACCGGCATGCCGATGCCGAAGGTCACGAAGGAGGCGTCACGGAGCGTGCGCCGCATCTCCAGCTTGATGTACTCGAACATCAGACGGTCTCGCTTTCGCGTGCGGTGAGGGAGAGGAAGGCGTCTTCCAGGCTTGCGGGGGCGACTTCCAGGCGGCGTACGGCGCCCATCGCGGCGAGCGCGACCACGGTCGCGTCCGAGTCGTCGCTGCGCAGCCGGGCCCGGTCGCCGTGGACCTCGACCGCGGCCACGCCCGGCAGCAGGGCGAGCCCCTCGGTCGGCATGCCCGCGAGGTCGAAGGAGACCAGGCTGCCGCCCGCCGCGCGCTTGATGGTCTCGCCGGGCCCGTCGGCGACGATCCGGCCCCGGTCGATGACGACGATGCGGTCGGCGTTGTCGTCGGCCTCTTCGAGGTAGTGGGTGGAGAACATCACCGTGTTGCCCCGGTCCGCGTAGGTGCGCATCGACTCCCAGAACGCGCGGCGGGCCTCCACGTCGAGGGCGGCCGTCGGCTCGTCGAGCAGGAGCAGTTCGGGGTTGCCGACCAGCGCCATGGCGAACCGCACCCGCTGGCTCTGGCCGCCGGACAGCTTGTCGACCCGGCGGTCGGCGAACTCGGTGAGCCCGGCGAGCGCCAGCGCCTCGGCGACCGGCATCGGCTCCGGATACATGCTGCCGATGAAGAACACCAGCTCGCGCACGGTCACGCGGGGGATCGGGCTGCCCTCCTGGAGCATCGCCCCGATCAGGCCCTCGCGCACCGCCCGTTCCGGGGTGCGGCCGAAGATCCGCACCTCGCCCGCGTCGGGTTCGTTCAGGCCGAGCAGCAGGCTGATGGTGGTGGACTTGCCGGCCCCGTTGCGGCCGAGCAGCGCCACGGTCTCGCCGCGCCCGATGGTCAGCTCGGCCCCGTCCACCGCGCGGAGCGCCCCGTAGGACTTGACCACCCCGCTGAAGCGGACCGCGGCGGCGCTCTGTGTCGTCATCTGCGTCATGCCCCCAACGCTAGGGAGCCGGGCGGGTCCGCCCCAGATGCGGTTGTACGGAGCCGAGCAGGACAAATGTCCTGGGGTACCCCCGCCGAACGTGTCATGGGGTGCCCACTTCCGGTGATCTGACGTGTCGTCAGGAGCCTTCACAACGGCCGGGGCGTGCGCTATACCTGGGGGCCATCGGCCTAGAACGCGTTCTAGAAGGCGGACGAGTCCTCGGTCCGGTCCAGTACGACCTCGGTGCGGCCGACGGTGCGGACGGCCGCACCGAGGTCTTTTCCCGTGCCCGCACAACGCTCAAGGAGCAGCATCCTCATGCCCATTGATGCCGCGAAGGCGGTCGCCGCCGAGCCCCGGTCCACCGAGATCGCCTGGGACCACAAGGACGTACAGCTCTACCACCTGGGGCTCGGGGCGGGGCTCCCGGCCACCGACCCGGACGAGCTGCGCTACACCCTGGAGTCCCGGCTGCACGTGCTGCCCTCCTTCGCCACCGTCGCGGGCGCCGGCATGGGCGTGGTCGGCGGGCTCTCCGCGCCCGGCGTCGACGTGGACCTCGCGGCGGTGCTGCACGGCGGGCAGGCCATCACCCTGCACCGGCCGATCCCCGTACGGGGCAGGGCCACCTCGACCTCCAAGGTGGCCGCCGTCTACGACAAGGGCAAGGCCGCCATCCTGGTCCTGCGCACCGAGGCCGCCGACCAGGACGGCCCCCTGTGGACCAGCGACGCGCAGATCTTCGTGCGCGGCGAGGGCGGCTTCGGCGGGGACCGGGGACCCTCCGCCCGTCCCGCGCGGCCCGAGCGGGACCCCGACCACGTGGTCGAGCGCCCGGTCCGGGAGGAACAGGCGCTGCTCTACCGGCTCTCGGGGGACTGGAACCCGCTGCACGCCGACCCCGACTTCGCCAAACTGGCGGGCTTCGACCGGCCGATCCTGCACGGCCTGTGCACGTACGGGATGACGCTCAAGGCCGTCGTCGACACCCTGCTCGGCGGCGACGTGACCCGGGTGCGCTCCTACGCCACCCGCTTCACCGGGGTCGTCTTCCCGGGCGAGACCCTGCGCATCCGGATGTGGTCGGACCCCGGCCGGATCCAGGTGGCGGTGACGGCGGTGGAGCGGGACGAGGCGCCGGTCCTCGCCGACACGATCGTTGAACACAACTGAGCCTTTTTTTCCGGCACTTGAGGGGAGCCGCACCATGCGCGCAGCCGTACTGCACGAGATAGGCCAGGACAAGCTCGAAGTGCTCGACGACGTGGAGGCGACCGGCTTCGGGCCGGGGAAGGTCAAGCTCCGCGTCCGCGCGACCGGGCTCTGTCACTCCGACCTCTCGGCGATGAGCGGCGTGCTGCCGCAGCCCGCGCCGTTCGTCCCCGGCCACGAGGGGGCCGGGGAGGTCATCGACGTCGGCGACGGTGTGACGGGCCTCAAGCAGGGCGACCGGGTCCTGATGTGCTGGCTGCCCGCGTGCGGGGCGTGCCCGTCCTGCAAGCGCGGCCAGACCCAGCTCTGCCTCGCGGGCTTCATGAACGCCGGGACCCCCAACTTCCGGCGGGCCGGCGGCGAGGTGTTCGGCTTCGCGGGCACCGGCACCTTCGCCGAGGAGGTCGTCGTCGCGGCGGGCTGCGCGGTGCCGATCCCCGACGACGTGCCGTACGAGATCGCCGCCCTGATCGGCTGCGGGGTGACCACCGGGCTCGGCGCGGCCATCAACACCGCGAAGGTGGAGGCGGGTTCGTCGGTCGCGGTCATCGGCTGCGGCGGGGTCGGCATCTCCACCATCCAGGGCGCCCGGGTGCAGGGCGCGGCCCAGATCGTCGCCGTCGACCCGGTCGCGTCACGGCGTGAGGCGGCGCTCAGGTTCGGCGCCACCGAGGCCGTCTCGCCCGACGCGTTCGCCGACGCCAAGCAGCGCGTCACCCAGGGCGAGGGCTTCGACTACGTCTTCGAGGTGGTCGGCCGTTCCGCGACCGCCCGCACCGCGTACGAGCACACCCGGCGCGGCGGCACCCTGTGCGTGGTCGGCGCGGGCGCCATGGACGACTTCTTCCAGGTCAACATGTTCGAGCTGTTCTTCGACGAGAAGCGCATCCTGCCGTCCATGTACGGCGGCGGCGACGTCCTGCGCTCCTATGAGCGGGCCATCGCGCTGTGGCGGGCGGGCCGCATCGACCTGGAGGGCCTGATCACCCACCGGGTGCAGCTCGCAGGGATCAACGACGCCCTCGACCAGATGCGCAGCGGCGAGGCCCTGCGCACCTGCATCGAGATCTGATCCCGTCCCGTCCGCACACCCCTTGCGAGAGGACCCAACCGGCATGGCAGCACTGCCACTTGAAGACATGTCCGCGATCGTCACCGGGGCCGGGCGGGGGCTCGGCCGGGCCGAGGCGCTCGAACTCGCCCGGCTCGGCGCGGCGGTCGTCGTCAACGACTTCGGGCAGCCCGGACGCGACGGCTCGGGCCAGGCGTCGACGGGCCCCGCCGAGGAGGTCGCCGCCGAGATCCGGGCCGCGGGCGGGCGGGCCGTCGCCCACACCGGGGACGTGGCCGATCATCAACAGGCTGGTGAACTGGTCCGGTTGGCGATCGACACCTACGGCAAGCTCGACATCCTGGTCAACAACGCGGGCATCCTGCGGGACCGGATGATCTTCTCGATGAGCGAGGCCGAGTGGGACTCGGTGATCCATGTGCACCTCAAGGGGCACTTCAACACCACCCACTTCGCGGCCGCGCACTGGCGCGAGCGGTCCAAGGCGGCGGGCGGCCCGGTGTACGGCCGCATCGTCAACACCTCCTCGGAGGCCTTCCTGGCCGGTTCGGCGGGTCAGCCCAACTACGCGGCGGCCAAGGGCGGCATCGTCGGCCTGACCACCTCCACCGCGCTCGCGCTCGGCAAGTACGGGGTCACCGCCAACGCGATCTGCCCGCGGGCCCGCACCCGCATGACCGAGGACGTCTTCCAGGGGTTCCAGGAGCCGGGGGAGGGCGAGCTCGACCCGCTGGCGCCCGAGCACGTCTCGCCGCTGGTCGGCTATCTGGCCTCGCCCGCCGCGGCCAGGGTCAACGGGCAGCTCCTGGTGGTGCACGGCGGCATGGTCGCGATCGTCGAACGGCCCAGGGTGGCCGCCAAGTTCGACACCGCGAAGGAGGCCTTCTCGTACGAGGAGCTCGACGGGCTGCTCTCCCCCTACTACGCGGACCGGCCCGCGGGCGAGACCTTCGCCGCGGCCGAGGTGCTCGGGCTCAAGCGCGGCTGACCGCGGCCCGCGCACGACCGAGGCCCCCGGGGTGACCACCCCGGGGGCCTCGGCCCGTACGGCTGTCAGGCGTTGCTGCCCGCCGTCTCCTCGCGCCGGTGGCGTCCGTGGGCCGGCGCCGCCGTGTCCTCGGAGGCCGCGCCGCCCCGGTGCTTGCCGGCGCTGTCGGTCCCCGTCTCCTGCGGACGGATGTCGGTCTGGTTGGACATGAGCTGTGGTCACCCCGTAGTCGTCTTCACGTATCCCTCGTACAGGGCGCCGATTCTAACGATCTCCCTTGAGCTGTCGACGGCCGGTCAGGGGTGCCTGCCCGAGCGGTACGGGCTTGGCCGCGGCGGGCCTGGCGGGCGGCGGCGGGGAAGCGGGCGGGTCCGGCGGCGCGGGCAGGTCGAGCACCGCGCACGGGCTCGCCTCCGTGACACAGGGAAGCCTCAGCACCCCCTCCGGTCGCCACAGGCCCGCGCCCGCCAACCACCCCTGCGGGGCCGCGAGTTGGTGCAGATGGCGGCCCGCCGGACGCCAGATGCCGACCCAGGTGCCGCCCTCGGCGTCGATGCGCAGGGCCACCGCGCAGGACTCCGGCATCAGGACCTGGCCCGGCTGTACGGCGAACGGCGTCAGGGCCGCGTCCGCCAGGCGCAGGCATTCGGGGAAGCGCACCGGGAGCGCCGAGCCGAGCACGCCCCAGCCGAGCCGGTCCTGGCCCGGCGCGTTCGAGCGGATCATCAGGAGCCCGCTGTCGGCGTCCGCGAGCAGCAGCCGGTCGTCGCTGTCCTCGGTGATCTGGAGCAGCTCGGTGACCTCGCCACCGCGCTCCAGGTCGACGGCCACCGCCTTGGTGCGGCCGTCCAGCTCCCGGTCGAGCGCGAGCATCCGGCCGGTCCGGTCCAGCCACACCCCGCCCGAGCAGCGCCCCTTGAGCCGGGCCACCAGCTCGGGCCCGAACGCGCCGCCCGCCACCAGCCACAGCGCCGTGCCGTCCGGGCCCGCCGCGAGCGCGTAGGCGCAGCTGCCGTCCGGCGACGGCGGGAGCAGGGTGAGCTCGCCCGCCGCCGCGTCGACGGCGCCCAGCTGCAGCTCGCCGGTCGCGGGGCCGGTGGGGTAGAGCAGCGCGAAGGAGTGCCGGTCGGCGATCCTGCGGTGGATGAGCACCCTGCCGTCCGCCATGGGCAGCACCCCGGCGTCCGGCTCCTCCGGCTGGTTGCCGGGCAGCGGCACCGCGTACGGCTCGGGGCCGTCGAGCGTCCAGCGCTCCGGGAACCAGGCCCCCGCACCCGCGTCGCGCACCAGCCTCGCGGCGTACGAACCATTCGCGGTGATCGCGAATCCCGTACCTCTGACCGCGCCGTCCTCGGCAGCGGTCTCGATGGCCAAAGCCGTCATCAGATGGCTCACCTCCGGCCACCGAAGCTAGTTTTCGCACTTCCAGCCGAACAACACGAGACCACTCGCTTCACACCAAAGGGTGGCTGTCGGGCGATTCGCCTGTGGGCGGGGAGACCGGTGTGCAGGAACGGTTTATGTAAGGTTAGGCGTACCTAAGCCACGCTGGCCGGATTCTTTCGGCCGGCGTGTCCGCCGTCCCGATTCCCGCTGTACAGGAGCCTCTGATGTCCCTACGCCGCCGCGGCACCGCCGCCGTAGCCCTCGCCGTGGCCGCCGGACTCTCCCTCGCGGCGTGCGGAAGCGGAGACGGCGGGAACGGCGGGAACGGCGGCGGCGCAGCCTCCGCCCCGGCCTCGGGGAAGACGGACGCGGGCGGCAAGAAGTCCGTCGCCCAGGGCGGCAAGGACTTCGCGGCGGCCGCCGAGAAGACCGCGGCCATGGGGACCGACGCCCCGGCCGGCCGGTTCCCGCGCACCGTCAAGCACGCCATGGGCGCCACCGAGATCAAGGCGCGGCCCGAGCGCGTCGTCGTCCTGGACGTCGGCGAGTTCGACAACGTCGTCTCGCTCGGCGTGCAGCCCGTCGGCTACGCCCCCACCGAGGGCGACGAGGGCATCCCCAGCTACCTGAAGAAGGACGCGGGCGACCCGAAGAGCGTCGGCACGATCAACAGCCTCAACCTGGAGGCCATCGCCGCGCTGAAGCCGGACCTGATCCTGGGCAGCCAGCTGCGCGCCGCCGACAAGTACAAGGAACTCTCCAAGATCGCCCCCACGGTCTTCTCGATCCGCCCCGGCTTCCCGTGGAAGCAGAACTACCTGCTGAACGCCGCCGCTCTGGACAGGACCGCCGAGGCGAAGGCGAAGCTCGCCGCGTACGAGACGAGGGCCAGGCAGCTCGGCGGCGACCTCGGCGCGCACGAGCCGACCGTCACCATGCTCCGCTACATGCCGGGCAAGGTCCGCCTGTACGCGAAGGCCTCCTTCATCGGCACGATCCTGGACGACGCCGGCATCCCGCGCCCCAAGAACCAGCAGGCCGTCGACCTGGCGACCGAGGTCGGCCCGGAGACCATCGACCAGGCCGACGCCGACTGGATCTTCACGGGGGTCTACGGCGACCCGAAGAAGTCCAAGCGGGACAGCGCCGAGTCGAACCCGCTGTGGAAGAACCTGAAGGCCGTCAAGGCCGGGCAGGCCAAGGACGTCAAGGACGAGACCTGGTACCTGGGGCTCGGCGTCACCGCCGCCGACTCCGTCCTGGACGACCTGCGCGGCTTCCTCGTCAAGAAGTAGCCCCCGGCGGCCGACCGGCGGGGTGCGCGGCGCAGGTAACCTGTCTCCGTGCCCCGTCTGTCTGAAGTCATCGCCGAGCTCGACGCCCTCTGGCCGCCCGAGCGGGCCGAGGGATGGGACGCCGTCGGCACCGTCTGCGGCGACCCGGACGCCGAGGTGTACCGGGTCCTGTTCGCCGTCGACCCCGTCCAGGAGATCGCCGACGAGGCGCTGAAACTGGGCGCCGACCTGATCGTCACCCACCACCCTCTCTACCTGCGCGGCACCACCACGGTCGCCGCCGGGCACTTCAAGGGCCGCGTGGTGCACACCCTGATCAAGCACGACATCGCCCTGCACGTCGCGCACACCAACGCCGACACGGCCGACCCGGGGGTGAGCGACGCCCTCGCGGGCGCCCTCGACCTCCGCGTCGTCGGGCCCCTCGTGCCCGACGCCACCGACCCGGCGGGCCGTCGCGGGCTCGGCCGGGTCTGCGAGCTCGACCACCCGATGACGCTGCGCGCGTTCGGCGCGCACGCCGCCGCCCGGCTGCCCGCCACCGCGCAGGGCGTCCGCGTCGCGGGCGACCCCGACGCGCTGGTGCGGACCGTCGCGGTCAGCGGCGGCTCCGGCGACAGCCTCTTCGACGCCGTGCGCGCCTCGGGGGCCGACGCCTTCCTCACCGCCGACCTGCGCCACCACCCGGTGTCGGAGGCCGTGCAGCACTCAGCGCACTCCAAGGAACTCGGTCTGGTCGACGCCGCGCACTGGGCCACCGAGTGGCCCTGGTGCGAGCAGGCCGCCGCCCAGCTCGACGAGATTTCCGACCGCCACGGCTGGGACCTGAGGGTCCACGTCTCGAAGACGGTCACCGACCCGTGGTCCGCCCACCACACCTCCCCTTCTATTGATGGAGCCCCCAACTGAACGCCGCGCCCGCCGACCAGATCCGACTCCTCGACGTACAGGCGCTGGACGTCCGCCTGTCGCAGCTCGCCCACAAGCGGAAGTCGCTGCCCGAGCACGCCGAGATCGAATCGCTCAACAAGGACCTCGTCCAGCTGCGTGACCTCCTGGTCGCCTCGCAGACCGAGGAGAGCGACACCGCCCGCGAGCAGACCAAGGCCGAGCAGGACGTGGACCAGGTGCGCCAGCGTGCCGCCCGCGACCAGCAGCGTCTCGACTCCGGCGCCGTCTCCTCGCCGAAGGACCTGGAGAGCCTCCAGCGCGAGATCGCCTCGCTCGCCAAGCGCCAGGCCGACCTGGAGGACGTCGTCCTCGAGGTCATGGAGCGCCGCGAGTCCGCGCAGGAGCGCGCCGCCGAGCTGACCGAGCGGGTCTCCTCCGTGCAGGCCAAGGTCGACGACGCGACCGCCCGCCGCGACGCCGCGCTCGGTGAGCTCGACGCCGAGGCCGCCTCCGTGACCAAGGAGCGCGAGATCGTCGCCGGGTCCGTCCCGGCCGACCTTCTCAAGCTCTACGACAAGCTGCGCGAGCAGCAGGGCGGCGTGGGCGCGGCCCGCCTCTACCAGCGCCGCTGCGAGGGCTGCCGCCTGGAGCTCAACATCACCGAGGTCAACGAGGTCAAGGCGGCCGCTCCTGACGCGGTCCTGCGCTGCGAGAACTGCCGCCGCATCCTGGTGCGCACCTCGGAATCGGGTCTGTAAGTGCCGTCCGCCGGGCGCGAGTTCGTCGTCGAGGCCGACGGCGGCTCCCGGGGCAACCCGGGTCCCGCCGGTTACGGAGCGGTCGTCCTCGACCCGGTGACCGGCGAGACGCTCGCCGAGACCGCCGAGTTCATCGGCGTCGCCACCAACAACGTCGCCGAGTACAAGGGGCTGATCGCGGGCCTGCGGGCCGCGCGCGAGCTCGACCCGGCGGCGCGGGTGCGGGTCCGCATGGACTCCAAGCTCGTCGTCGAGCAGATGACGGGCCGCTGGAGGATCAAGCACCCCGACATGAGGCCGCTCGCGGCCGAGGCGGCGCGCGTCCTGCCGTCCGCGCAGGTGTCGTACGAGTGGATCCCGCGCGAGCGCAACAAGCATGCCGACCGGCTCGCCAACGAGGCGATGGACGCGGGCGGGCGGGGCCGGCGCTGGGAGCCCTCGGCGTCCACGGCCGACCTCGCCGCCTCGGCCGACGCGAGTGCGGCCCGGGTCGTCGGGGACCACGCGGCGGGCGCGGCCAGGGCGCGGGCGGCGCTCGCGGGCGCGGCGTCGAGCGCCTCGGCTCCCGTGGGTGCGCCGGTCGCGGCGTCTGCGGCTGCTTCCGCTTCGGGGACAACTTCCGTACCGGGCAAGCCGGTTGAGGCCGCGCCCACCGTCGGCTGGGGGGCGTCCGCCGATCTGGGGGCGCCCGCCACGTTCGTGCTGCTCCGGCACGGCGAGACGGCGCTCACGCCCCAGAAGCGGTTCTCCGGCAGTGGCGGAGGTGACCCCGAGTTGTCGGCCGTCGGGCGCGACCAGGCCGAGCGGGCCGCCGCCGCCCTCGCGGAGCGCGGCACCGTCGAGGTCGTCGTCTCGTCCCCGCTGCGGCGGTGCCGCGAGACCGCCGCGACCGTGGCGGCCCGCCTCGGGCTCGACATTCACGTCGAAGAGGGCCTGCGCGAAACGGACTTCGGGGCGTGGGAGGGGCTCACCTTCGCCGAGGTGCGCGAGCGGTACGCGGCCGACCTGGACGCGTGGCTCGGCTCCGCGAAGGCGGCCCCGACGGGTGGCGGCGAGAGCTTCGCGACCGTGGCCCGCCGGGTCGCGGCGGCCCGCGACCGGCTGATCGCCGCGTACCCCCGGCGCACGGTGCTCGCGGTGACCCATGTGACCCCGATCAAGACCCTGGTCAGGCTGGCCCTGGGGGCGCCGCCGGAGTCCCTGTTCCGGATGGAACTGTCCGCCGCGTCGCTGTCGGCGGTGGCGTACTACGGGGATGGCAATGCGTCTGTGCGGGTTTTGAACGACACGGGGCACCTGCGGTAGCTCTGGGTTCCTTCGGGGTGCGGGGCGGTTGCTTCTTGCGCAGTTCCCCGCGCCCCTTCAGGCCCTCCGCGTGTGCGGGTCGTTGGTGGCTGGTCGCGCGGTTCCTCGCGCCCCTCAGCTCCCCCCGCTCGCGGTTTCTCGCGGTCCTAAGGGGGTTGTCGCTCGGCAGCTTAGTTGCGCAGGGTTGAGGCCTTGCGGGCCAGGGATTCTATTCTTGGCCAGTCCCGGGTGGTCAGGGCGTCTGGGGGGAGCATCCACGTGCCGCCCACGCAGCCCACGTTCGGCAGGGCCAGGTAGGCGGGGGCGGACGTCGGGGAGATGCCGCCGGTCGGGCAGAAGCGGGCCGCGGGCAGCGGCGATGCCAGGGACTTGAGGTAGGCCGTGCCGCCCGCGGCCTCGGCCGGGAAGAACTTCATCTCGCGGACGCCTTCTTCGAGCAGCGCCACGACCTCCGACGCCGTCGAGACCCCCGGCAGGAACGGCACGCCCGACGCCTTCATCGCGGCGAGCAGATCGCGGGTCCAGCCGGGGCTCACCAGGAAGCGGGCCCCCGCGTCCACCGCGTCGGCGACGTGGCCCGGCGTGATCACCGTGCCCGCCCCGATCACCGCGTCCGGCACCTCTGCCGCCACGGCCCGGATCGCGTCCAGGGCCGTGGGCGTGCGCAGGGTGACCTCGATCGCCGGGAGCCCGCCCGCCACCAGGGCCCGCGCGAGCGGCACGGCGTCGGCGGCGTCGTCGAGGACCACGACGGGGATCACGGGGGCGAGATCCAGGACGGAGGCGGCAGGGGAGGGCACGGCGGCGGGCGTCATGCGCCCATCCTGCCGATGGCGTGTGAAGTGTGCAACGCCCGTTGCGTATGTCGCAACGGGCGGCGGGTCAGTGGATCTGGGTCACGACCACGTCCAGCGCCCAGGCGCGGCCCGCCTTGGCGGGGGCCTCCGCCTCCACCACGTACCCGAGACCGCGCAGGGCCTCCACCAGTTCCGCCGGGTCGCAGGGGGCGGCGCCCGCGGTGAGCAGGTCGCGCACGATGCGGCCCTTCGTCGCCTTGTTGAAGTGGCTGACGACCGAGCGCTTCTCCACGCCGTCGACGATCTGGGAGTGCAGCACCCGGACCGTCGCCGTCCGGCCCGCGACGGCGCCCTTCGGCTTCCAGGCGGCGGCGTACGCGGCGGAGCGCAGATCGAGGACGAGGCCCTTGCCCGCGGCCTCGGTCATGACCGGGTCCATCACGCCCCGCCAGTACGGCCCGAGCGCCCCGAGGCCCGGCAGCTTCACGCCCATCGAGCAGCGGTAGGAGGGAATCCGGTCACCGGTGTGGACGGCGCCCCACAGCCCCGAGAAGACGAGCAGCGACTTCGCGGCACGGCGCTTGGCGGCCGCGTCGAGGGAGGCGAGGTCGAGGGCGTCGTACAGCACGCCGGTGTAGATCTCCCCGGCCGGGCGGGTGCCCGCGGTCCGCAGCTCGACGTTCTTGGCGACCTCGCCGCGCAACCCCTCGCTGAGCCCGAGCACCTCGCGAGCCTTCTCCTCGTCCGCGGCGCACAGCTCGACGAGCTCGTCGAGGACGGCCGCGCGCGCCGGAGCGAGCCCCGGCAGGGACAGCGACTCCGCCTTCAGGGGCGCCCCGCGCCCCGACGCGGCCTTTCCTTCGGAGGGCGGCAACAGCACCAGCACGGCGATTCTCCTTCTTGTACGTACGGGGAGGGGGTGCGGCCCCTCGCGCCAGCGTACGGGGTGGCCGGGCGCGATCCGGCCGGTGCTCGTGCGCCGGGGGGCCGGAGCCCTGCAGGAGAAAACATGCCCCGCCCCCGGCCCGCCCCTAGGCTCGATGGCATGCCCCGCCGCCACCTCCACGTGACCGGCGCAGCACAGGCCCCGCTGCGCGCCGCGCTCACCGCACTGCGGACGACGCTGGACGTCCCCGCGGACTTCCCGGCCGACGTGATCGCCGAGGCGGAGCGCGCCGCACGCCATCCGCGCCTGCCCGAGTACGACGCGACCGGCATCGAGCTCTTCACCGTCGACCCGCCCGCCTCCACCGACCTCGACCAGGCGATGCACCTGGAACGCCGGGCGGGCGGAGGCTACCGGGTGCACTACGCCATCGCGGACGTCGCCGCGTTCGTCACCCCCGGCGGCGCCCTGGACGCCGAGGCCCACCGCCGCGTGACCACCCTCTACTTCCCGGACGAGAAGACCCCGCTGCATCCCGCGCTGCTCTCCGAGGGCGCCGCGAGCCTGCTGCCCGACCGGACCCGCCCCGCCCTGCTCTGGCGGATCGACCTGGACGCGGACGGCGTGACCACGGCCACCGACGTGCGACGCGCCCTGGTCCGCAGCCGTGCCAAACTCGACTACGCGGGCGTACAGCGGCAGATCGACACCGGCACCGCGCCCGAGTCCCTCGCCCTGCTCCGCGACATCGGCACCCTGCGCGAGCGGCAGGAGGTCGCCCGCGGCGGCATCTCGCTCAACGTTCCCGAGCAGGAGATCGTCGAGCACGACCACCGCTACGACCTGACCTACCGCGCCCCGCCGGCCGCCGACGGCTGGAACGCCCAGATCTCCCTGCTCACCGGCATGGCCGGAGCCCAGCTGATGCTGGCGTCCGGCACCGGGATCCTGCGCACCCTGCCCAGCGCCCCGGACGGCGCGGTCGCCCGGCTGCGCCGCTCCGCCCGGGCGCTGGGCATCGACTGGCCCCACCACGTCCCGTACGCGGCGGTCGTGCGCTCGCTCGACCCGCGCGAGCCGCGCCACGCGGCCTTCCTCCAGGAGTGCACGACGCTGCTGCGCGGCGCCGGGTACACCGTGTTCACCGGCGGCGCGGCGCCCGAACTCGCCGTGCACGCCGCGGTGGCCGCCCCGTACACGCACTGCACGGCGCCGCTGCGCCGCCTCGTGGACCGGTACGCCGGTGAGCTGTGCCTGGCGGCGGTCGCGGGCCAGGACCCGCCCGACTGGGTGGCGGCCGCGCTCGAAGAGCTCCCCAAGGAGATGGCCCGGGGCACGAGCCGGGCCAACACCGTCGAGCGCGAGTGCGTGGACATCGTGGAGGCGGCGCTGCTCAAGGACCGGGTGGGCGAGCTCTTCGACGCGACGGTCGTCGACGTGAAGGAACAGCAACCGGCCGTCGGCACCGTCCACTTGACCGACCCGGCGGTGGTGGCCCGGGTCGAGGGCGGCACGGAGCCGCTCCCGCTCGGCGGGCGCGTGCGGGTCCGTCTCACGCGGGCCGACCCCGGCACCGCCAAGGTCCTGTTCGCCCCGGCGTGAGGCGGCCCGGTCGCTACGGCCGGGCGAGCGCCGCGGTCAGCGCCCTGGCCAGGTCCCCCGACTCGTCCGCGTGGAAGCGCACGACCGTCACCTCGCGCCGCTGTCCCAGGAGCGATACGTGGGTGACGGGCCCGGTCAGCTCCACCGTCAGGGAGGTCTGGGAGCCGACGGCCAGTTCCAGGTTCTCCCGCGGCCCCGCTCCCCCCGCGCCCTGGAACCTCAGCTCCCGCCGGACGCGGGCGATCCGGTCCAGCGGGACGACCAGGTCCACCCGGGCGCCCTGGCGCAGCCGCAGCGCGTCCGGGGTCAGCACATGCGGCCGGGTCACGGCCGCGGCCTGCATGCCGAGGATCCAGACGACCGTGTACAGGTCGAGGACCAGCAGCACCGCGTGCACCGTCGGCCAGTCGCGGACCAGGAACGACACCCCGACCGTCTCGACGACGCAGACGAACGCGAGCCCGTACACCGTCGCCGCCTGCGCCCCCGCATAGCCGAACGCCCGGTCCACCGGCCCCACTTGATGCCGTCGCCGGGTCAGCCACAGCCCGAAGCTCGCGAGCACCCGGCCCTCGTGCGCGAGCAGGCGGCGCGCCGCCCCCGGCCGGAGATCGTGGGTCATCGCCCCGCCCCGCCCTTCTCGGTGGCCCGCAGCATCGCCCGCCGCACCGCCTCCGCCTGCGCGGGCGCGAAGTCGGCGAAGAAGGCCTTGAGGAACCCCTGGTCCGCCGGTGCCGGGTGCGCCGCGATCTCCGCCGTCAGCTCGGGCGGAAGGCAGTCGGCGAGCGCCCGCGCCGCCGTGTCCACCCGGGGGTCGGCGGGATCGGCGTCCGCCAGGTCGTCGAGCAGGGCGTACACCTCGTGCGCGCGCTCGGCGGCGCCCGGCGCCGCGGCGACGGCCCGCACGGCCGCCCTCAGCCGGGCCCGCTCCTCGGGGGCCGCGGCGGTCTCCAGGAGGCTGAGCAGCTCGCGGTCCTTGGCGGCCATCGCGGAGGCGGCCGGTGGCGCGCCCAACTCCGCGAAGAGGTCGGCCAGTTCCGGCGAGAGCTCGTCGTCGGTGGTCAGGCGCCCGTCCCGGGCCCGCGCCAGCAGGGTGGCCAGGCGGGCCCGCCTGGCCCGGATCTCCGCCTCCTGACGGGCCAGGTCCGCGTCCAACCCGGCCAGTACTTCGGCCAGTTCGTGTCCGGCGTCGTCGGCGATCACGTCCCGCACCTCGTCGAGGCCGAGGCCCAGCTCGGTCAGGCGCCGGATCCGGGCGAGCGCGACCGCGTCCCGCACCGTGTACTGCCGGTAGCCGTTGGCCAGCCGGGCCGGTTCGGGCAGCAGGCCGAGGTGGTGGTAGTGCCGGACGGCCCGCGTGGTCACCCCTACCAGCGCGGCGATCTCCGATATCCGCATGGCAGTCATTAGAAACGTTGACGCCGCGGCAGGGTCAAGCCGAACTCCGGGCCCGGGGCCTCGGCCTTTCCGGCGCCGCGCGCCGGGTAGCATGGTCAGCACGGCAGACGAGCCGGGCGGACGGCCGCGTGGAGATCCATCGGATCTTCCCGAGGAACGTCCGGGCTCCACAAGGCAGGGTGGTGGCCAACAGCCACCCGGGGTGACCCGCGGGACAGTGCCACAGAAAACAGACCGCCGGGGACCTCGGTCCTCGGTAAGGGTGAAACGGTGGTGTAAGAGACCACCAGCGCCTGAGGTGACTCAGGCGGCTAGGTAAACCCCACCCGGAGCAAGGTCAAGAGGGAGCGCCCCGGTGCTCCTGCGCGGACGTTCGAGGGCAGCCTGCCCGAGTCCGCGGGTAGACCGCACGAGGCCGGCGGCAACGCCGGTCCTAGATGGATGGCCGTCGCCCCGACGACCGCGAGGTCCCGGGGCACAGAACCCGGCGTACAGCCCGACTCGTCTGCCCCACCTCTTCCCCACCACGGGCTCCTCTGTGTCAGGTCTCGGTGACCTTCTCCGACCTGCTGGTATCACTCCAGGTATCCGCCCGCTCATCCTCCGTGTGGCGCAACGCGCCCGGCGGTCGTAGCGTGATCTGCGGTACCGACGCAGGACCGTGCTCCCTGGAGACGGCCGCGGTACCGCACACGTCGACTCGGGGACGCGAGGTGAAACGCCGTGCCTTCCCTGCACTTTCCCGTGATGCTGGCGCTCGCAGCGGGTGCCTTCTTCCTCTGCCACAAAGGTGGCACCAAGCTCTCCCACGCGCTGGTCTGCGCCGGGTTCGGCTTCTATCTCGCCGACACCGCGGTCGCCCCCTCGCTGCACACCGCGCTCAACTCCGTCACCGGCATGCTCGGACAGCTCGGCTGAGCACGCGGACTCCGGCCGCCCCGCCCGGTCGCCGCGCCGGGACGGGGTGTGACCGGCGGCCGTGTCCGCGGCTGCCCGCGGCCCAGGCGGGCTCAGTCGCCGCCGAGGGAGCGCCGGGCCACCTTGGCGAGATGGTCGTCGAAGACGCGGCCCGGCTCCGGGGTCAGGGTGGTCAGCGCGACCATCGCCGTCACGATCACGTCGCACAGCTCGGACTGGACGTCCTGCCAGCTGTGCGAGACGCCCTTGCGGGGGTTCTGGCCGGTCGCCCCGATGACGGCCTCGGCGACCTCGCCCACCTCCTCCGACAGCTTCAGCATCCGCAGCAGCGTCTGCTGCTCGGGCGGCAGCGGGCTCCGCTCGGTCAGCCAGGCGTGCAGGGCGGTGACCGTGGGCCAGGGGGAGTTCCAGGGGGTGTCGTCCATGGGCCCACCGTGCCATCCGGCAGCGCCCCGGTGGCGGCCCGGGTCCGGCTGGGGTGTCCTGGGGGATGAATCGTTCGTACGCTCCGGGCCCGCCCGCGCGAGAGGGGACGGCCCGCACCGACCGGGAGAAAAGACCGTGACCATCGCCCTCGACAAGCTGACCGAACCGGCCGTCCGCGCCTTCGTCGGCGCCCTCAACTCCGGTGACCGCGACGCCTTCGCCGCCGCCCTGGCCCCCGGGGCCACCATGTCCGACGACGGTACGGACCGCGACGTCGCCGACTGGACCGAGCGTGAGATCTTCTCCTCGGGCGGCCACATGGACATCGAGAACCAGACGCACGACGGGCTCGGTCTGGTCGCCAACTACCGCAACGACACCTGGGGCGAGATGCGCACCTCCTGGCGCTTCACCGTCGACGGCGGCAAGGTCAGCCGCTTCGAGACCGGGCAGGCCTGACGCCCGTGTGAGCCCGCCCGGTCACCGGGTCACGCCGGGATGCGGGCCCCCGCGCCGCTCACCCGCACCCGGGGGTCGCCCGCGCGCAGCGTCACGGTGAGCACCCCGGGCCGGCCGAGGTCCTCGCCCTGGTGGAGGGTCAGCACCGAATCGGTGGGCACCAGGCCGAGTTCCCGCGCGTACGCGCCGAACGCGGCAGCCGCGGCCCCCGTCGCCGGGTCCTCCACGACCCCGCCGACCGGGAACGGGTCGCGGACGTGGAAGACCGACTCCGAGGCGCGCCACACCAGTTGGACGGTGGTGAGGTCGAGCCGCTCCATCAGCGCCGTGAGCCGGTCGAAGTCGTAGGAGAGGCGGGCCAGGCGCTCGCGGGTGGCCGCGCCGAGCACGAGGTGGCGGGCCCCGGCGAAGGCGATCCCCGGCACGATCGCCGCGTCGAGGTCCCCGGCGGGCCAGTCCAGGGCGGCCAGCGCCTCGGCGAGGTCCTTCTCGCCGACGGGCTCGGAGTGCGGCTCGACGCTGGTCAGGGTGGCCCGCAGGCCGCCGCTCGCCGGGTCCTCGGCGACGGTCACCGGGACCGTGCCCGCGCGGGTCGCGAAGACCAGCTCCGCAGGGCCGATCCGCTCGCCCAGCGCGATCGCCGTCGCCACGGTGGCGTGCCCGCAGAACGGCACCTCGGCCTTCGGGCTGAAGTACCGCACAGTGAAGGCCCGCCCCGGCTCGCCCAGGCCCTCCGGCGGCGCGGTCAGGAACGCCGACTCGCTGTAGGCGAGTTCGGCGGCGATCGCCAGCATCGCGGCGTCGTCGAGCCCCGAGGCGTCCAGGACGACCCCGGCCGGATTGCCCCCCAGCGGGTCGGCCGAGAAGGCGGTGTAGCGGAGGATCTCGGGCTGCGTGTCGTTCGTCATGATCGCCTCAACTGCCGCCCAGGCCGGGCTATTCCGGCCCGGGGGAGCGGACGGCCGGGCCGTTCGCGGCGGGTGTGAGGGCGGCCGGGGTCAGCCCCGCCCGATGTACGGCATCGTCGTGGCCAGCACCGTGGCGAACTGGACGTTCGCCTCCAGCGGGAGCTCCGCCATGTGCAGCACCGTGCGCGCCACGTCCCCCGCGTCCATCACCGGCTCCACCGCCAACTCGCCGTTGGCCTGCACGATCCCGGTCTGCATCCGCTGTGTCATGTCGGTCGCCGCGTTGCCGATGTCGATCTGCCCGACGGCGATCCGGTACGGCCGCCCGTCCAGGGACAGCGACTTGGTGAGCCCGGTCATCGCGTGCTTGGTCGCGGTGTAGGCCACCGAGTTCGGCCGCGGCGCGTGCGCCGAGATGGACCCGTTGTTGATGATCCGGCCGCCCTGCGGCGCCTGCTCCTTCATGGTCCGGAACGCGGCCTGCGCGCACAGGAACGCACCGGTCAGATTCACGTCGACCACCGAGCGCCACGCCTCGTACGACAGGTCCTCGACCGGCACCCCGCCCGGCCCGAACGTCCCCGCGTTGTTGAATAGCAGGTCCACCCGCCCGTGCGCGGCCCGCGCCGCGGCGAACAGCGCGGCCACCTCATGGGGGGAGGTCACGTCCGTGGGCACGCACAGCACCCGGGCCTCCTCCCCGAGCAGTGCCGCGGTCTCCTCCAGGGCCGCGGCCCGGCGCCCGGCCAGGGCCACCGACCAGCCCGCGCCGGCCAGCGCCAGCGCCACGCAACGGCCGATGCCGGACCCGGCGCCGGTCACGACGGCAGACTTTTGCGAGGTGATGTCCATGGGCCCGGAGCGTACGGGAGCGGCCGGGGCGTGAGACGGCCCGTCCGCGATGTGGGAGCCGGCGCGCCGCCCGTGAGCGGACGGGTCCCGGTGTGACCCGTTCCTCCTTTCCCGTCCCTCCCGAGTGGTCCCGCCGACGGGGCCCGGCTGAGAACATGGTTATTCGATTCAACCTTCAGGAGAGAAACCGATGCCGGAGCGCGGCGGCCAGGACACCCAGGGCCCCATATCGACCACGGCCGGCGCGACGGCCCCGCACGCCGTCGCCACCGCCGCCGTCCGGCGCACCAGCCTCCTGGTCACGCTCGTGCTCGGCGGGCTCACCGCGCTCCCGCCGCTCTCCATGGACATGTACCTCCCGGCCCTGCCCGAGGTCACCGACGCGCTGCGCTCGCCCGCCGCGACCGTGCAGCTCACCCTCACCGCGTGCCTGGCCGGGATGGCGCTCGGCCAGCTCGTGGTCGGGCCGATGAGCGACAAGTGGGGACGCCGCCGCCCCCTCCTCGTCGGCATGGTGGTGTACGTCCTGGCCACCGCGGTCTGCGCCTTCGCGCCGAACGTCGAACTCCTCATCGGCTTCCGGCTGTTGCAGGGCCTGGCCGGGGCGGCGGGCATCGTGATCGCCCGCGCCGTGGTGCGCGATCTCTACGACGGCGTGGAGATGGCCCGCTTCTTCTCCACCCTGATGCTGATCTCGGGCGTTGCCCCCGTGGTGGCCCCGCTGATCGGCGGACAGGTGCTGCGGCTGACCGACTGGCGCGGCGTCTTCGCCGTGCTGACCGTGGTCGGTGTGCTGCTCACCGCGGTGGTGTGGAAGTTCCTGCACGAGACGCTCCCGGCGGAGCGGCGGCACGCGGGCGGCGTCGGGGAGGCCCTGCGCACCATGGGCGGCCTGCTCAAGGACCGGGTGTTCACCGGTTACATGCTCGCGGGCGGCCTGGCCTTCGCCGCGCTGTTCGCCTACATCTCGGCCTCCCCCTTCGTGGTGCAGGAGATCTACGGGGCCTCACCGCAGACGTTCTCCCTGCTGTTCGGGCTGAACTCCGTCGGCCTGGTCGTCGTCGGCCAGATCAACGGCAAGCTCCTCATCGGCCGGGTCAGCCTGGACAAGGTGCTCGGCCTCGGCCTGGCCGTCATCGCGCTGGCGGCGACGGCGCTGCTGCTCATGACCTCCGGCGTGTTCGGCGAGGTGGGCCTCGCGCCGGTCGCGGCCGGTCTCTTCGTCCTGATGTCGGCGATGGGCCTCGCCATGCCCAACACCAACGCCCAGGCCCTGATGCGCACCCCGAACGCCGCCGGCTCGGCGTCCGCGCTGCTCGGCACGTCCTCCTTCCTGGTCGGCGCGGTCGCCTCCCCGCTGGTCGGCATCGCGGGCGAGGCCACCGCCGTTCCCATGGCCGTGGTCCAGCTCGCCTCGGCCGTCGCCGCCCTGCTCTGCTTCCTGCTGCTGTGCCGGCCCTGGCAGCGCGCGGCCGGGGCCGCCGCCGCGACGGCCGGTGCGGTGGCGCGGCAAAAGTAGACTCCCCCGGTGAACCACTCCCTCCCCACCCCGGACGTCCTGCGCTCGGCCCTGGCCGGACTGCTCGACGGGCTGCCGCCCTCACAGGCCGCGGGAGCCGTCGACCGGCTGATCAGCCACTACCGCGGTGTCGTCCCCACCCACGCCCCGGTGCTGCGCGACCGCTCCGACGTCGCCGCCTACGCCGCGTACCGGATGCCCGCCACGTTCGAGGCGGTGCGCTCCGCGCTCGACGCGTTCCGGGACGCGGCCGGGGCGTGGACGCCCGCCACGCACACCGACATCGGCGGCGGCACGGGCTCCGCGAGCTGGGCGGTCGCCGAGGCCTGGGAGGACGCGGAGACCCCCGTGGCCACCACCGTCCTGGACTGGGCGGAGCCCGCGCTCGCCGTCGGCCGCGAACTCGCCGAGGCCTCCGGGCTCCCCGGCCTGCGCGCCGCCCGCTGGGAGCGCGCCCGCATCGGTACGGCCCTCGCCCTGGAGGACGCCGACCTCGTCACCGTCTCCTACGTCCTGAACGAGCTCACCCCCGAGGACCGCCGCTCCCTGGTGGACGCGGCGGCCCGCGCCGCGACCGGCGCCGTCGTCATCGTGGAGCCCGGCACCCCCGACGGCTACACCCGGATCATCGAGGCCCGCGACCGGCTGATCGCGGCCGGACTGCGCATCGCCGCGCCCTGCCCGCACAGCGCCGCCTGCCCCATCGAGCCCGGCACCGACTGGTGCCACTTCTCGGCCCGGGTCAGCCGCTCCTCCCTGCACCGCCAGGTCAAGGGCGGCTCACTGGCGTACGAGGACGAGAAGTTCAGCTACGTCGTCGCCACGAGGTTCCTCCCCGAGCCCGCGGCGGCCCGGGTCATCCGGAAGCCGCAGATCCGCAAGGGGCAGGTGCTGCTCGACCTGTGCACCGCCGAGGAGCAGCTGCGCCGCGAGACGGTCAGCAAACGGCACGGCGCGCTGTACCGGCAGGCCCGGGACGCCGAATGGGGCGACCCCTGGCCGCCCCATCCCGCCGCGCCCACCTCCTAGTCAGCGCCTCCTGGTCAGGAACGCAGCTCCTGGGTGCAGCACTTCACACTGCCGCCGCCCTTGAGCAGCTCGCCCAGGTCCATGCCGATCGGCTCGTAGCCACGGGCCCGCAGCGGGTCGAACAGGCCGATGGCTCCCTGGGGGAGCAGCACGTGGTGTCCGTCGCTGACCGCGTTGAGCCCGAGGGCGGCCGCGTCCGGCTCCTCGGCGATCAGCGCGTGCGGGAACAGCCGGGACAGCACCGCCCGGCTGCCGGGGGAGAAGGCCGGCGGGTAGTACATGATCTCGTCGGCCGCGTCGTCCAGGACGCACAGCGCGGTGTCCAGGTGGTAGTAGCGCGGGTCGACCAGATCGAGGCCGATGACCGGGCGGCCGAAGAACTCCTGGGCCTCGTCGTGCGACAGCGGGCTGGACCGGAAGCCGCGCCCGGCCAGCACGTACGAGTACGTGACCGCGAAGTCGCCCTCGCCCTCGTTGATGTGCGACGGCTCGTGCACGGTGTCGAAGCCGTGCGTACGGAACCAGTCGAGGTGGACCTCCGCCTCCGCCGCGCGTTCGGGGTGGGCGAAGCGGGCGCCGAGCACCCGGCCGTCGATCACGGTGGCGCCGTTGGCGGCGAAGACCATGTCCGGCAGGTCGGGGCGGGGGTCGAGCAGCTCGACGGTGTGGCCGAGCGAGCGGTAGCGGTCGCGCAGGTCCTCCCACTGGGCCAGGGCCAGCGGAAGGTCGACCGGCTTCTCGGGGTCCATCCACGGATTGATGGAGTACGTGACCTTGAAGTGTGCCGGTGGGCACATCAGATAGCGCCGGGGTCGGGCGGTTCTCGGGGTACGGAGGCCACGGGGTTCACGAGGCAATGAGGGCTCCTCACGGGCGACTTGGGCTGCGCGGGCGCACAACCGAGTGCAGCCCATGGTCCGCCGTGCGGGGCGTCCGCGCAGTGAACCGTCCGGGTGTTTTTCCACTGGCTCGTTCGGTTCATGTGTGCGCCCCCGCCGCTTTCGACCCCGTACGCCACCGCGTCGCCTCGCGCACCGGCCCGCGCGTCCGTGCCGCTCGGCACCGTCCGGAGCCGGTGCGCGCCCCCTCCTCGCACCGGTCACCCGGAGGCCCCCGTTGGTCACGGGCGGGTCATGTCACACACCCCGGATGTCCGGTGCGGTCACCCGGGGAGCAGGATGGTGGGACGATGTTCCTCGTGGACACGAGTCCCTTGTGGCGACAAGTCCCTCGGGGTCGACGGTGAGGTGAGGGGATAGATGGGCGCTGAGTTCGGCCGTTCCCGCGGCGAGGAGAGCAAACTGTCCCGCTGGCTGCGCAGGCGGCCCAAGGACGCTCCGGGCGCGGACCAGGGCCGGCTCGGGCTGCTTCTGGCCGTGGCCGCCGCGGGCCTGCCCCTCGCGCCCGCCGCGTACCCCGTCGGCTACCGGTGTTCCTGTGAGCGGATCGGGTGTCCCACGCCCGCCCGCCACCCCGTCTCCTTCGCCTGGCAGACGCAGTCGACCACCGACCGCGCGCAGATCGAGCGCTGGGCGCTCGGGCAGCCGGAGGCCAACTTCATCACCGCGACCGGCATGGTCCACGACGTGCTCGACGTGCCGCTCGAAGCGGGCCGCGCGGCGCTGGCCCGGCTGCTGTCCGAGGGCGTCGACGTCGGCCCGGTCGCCGAGGCCGCCGGGGACGGGGACCACGGGCGGATGCTGTTCTTCACCGCGACCCGGGGCACGCCCGAGGACGAGGACGAGTGGTGGCCCTGCGAGCTGGACTGCCACCCCGAGACGATGGACGAGCACCCCGGGCTGCGCTGGCACTGCCGGGGAAGCTACGTCCTCGTGCCGCCCGCGCGGCTGCCGGGGGAGCTGGAGGTCGGCTGGGCGCGGGGGCCGGAGCACGGGCTTCCCGATCCGCTCACGCTGCTCGAGGCGCTGACGGACGCGTGTGCGCGGTACGCGGGTGAGGCGGGCTCCCCCGCGGTGGCTTGGCCCCTGGGCCGCTAGCCCCCACCCCTGGGGCTCCGCCCCAGACCCCGTTCGCGCCTGAACGGCGCTCGTCCTCAAACTCCCCCAACGCCTTGAGGGCCAGGGGGGACCCCCATGACGGGCTGAGGCTGCCCATGCAGGCCAGCACCAATGCCGCCAAGGGGCGCGGGGAACTGCGCGATCGGCCACCTGCGGCGTGCAGACGAAGGGCGCGCTCCGGGAGGGCCGGGTGTGAGGGCTATTCGCCCTTCAGGCTCACCAGGCCCTGCACGCGGTTCGCCAGCACGACCCGCCCCTGCGCAGGCACACGCGCCAGCTCGTTGGAGATCCACTCCCTGGTCAGGGAGGACTTCACCTCGCCGGACATCAGGGCCTTCTCGTCGGGCGAGACGTCCAGGCGGACCCCCTTCGCGGCGGTCTGGCGCTCGAAGTGGCGGGCGGCGAAGAAGATCAGCGCGCCGTTGTCCGCGGTACGCAGGCCCAGCGGGGCGAAGTCGCCCTCGTTCAGGGGCTGGTCGAGGAACTGGCTGATCCGGCCGGACCGTACCGCGTTCTTCTGGCGGGCCTCGCGCCAGCCACTGGTGTGCTCCCCGTCCGCGAACACGGGCGGTCTGCCGTCCTGGAGGTAGGAGGCGTAGTCCGCGCTCAGGTCCTTGGGGGCGACCGCGAGCGAGGGGTCGTCGGGGCGCACCGGCTCGGCCCAGCCGTCCTGGTCCGTCTTGAAGGCGGGGACGTCCTTGACGCCGAGGATGGACAGGTAGGCCAGCTTCCACCCCTGCTGCGGGCCGCCGCGCAGGAAGAGCAGCAGCCAGCGGGTGTCGTTCGGGCCCTTGTCGTCCTGGTCGCGGTTGGAGTCGGTGTCGGCGACGAACCAGCGCGGCCAGCCCGCCTGTCTGGGGATCGTGTACTTGGCGTCCGTCAGGGTCAGGTCCGTGTGCTGCGGGTTGCCGCCCGGGCTCGTCACATGGCGCGCGGTGAACCCCGCCTGGGTGGTGGCGCCGAACGCGCCGGTGACCCGGCCCGCGTCGAGGGCCGGGTCGTAGGCCTTGTCGGCCCTGTTGTAGGCGTCGGTGAACGCGGTGAGCGCCTCGGCGGCCTCAGCCTTCGTCGCCGACGGTACGACTTCCCGCTCCCCGTGCACCGTCACGCAGCCGCTCGCGGTCACCGTCAGTACGGTCGCCGTCGCGAGCCCCGCCGTCAGCCGACTCACCCTGCTCATGAACCGCCTTCTGCCCCTCGACCCTCGTAGCCCCCACGGACTTCCGGAACCCTACCGGGGCGAAGAAGAACACGAGCGTGGGGATCAGGTACAGGGCCCAGACCACGACCTGGACGACGGTCGGGTCGGGCTGGAAGTTGAAGACGCCCTTGAGGAGCGTGCCGTACCAGCTGTCCGGCGGGACGGCCGAACTGATGTCGAACGCGCGGGAGTTGATGCCCGGGAGGAAGTCGGCCTCCTGGAGGTCGTGCACGCCGTAGGCGAGGACGCCGGCCGCGACGACCACCAGCATCCCGCCGGTCCACGTGAAGAACTTCGCCAGGTTGATCTTCAGGGCGCCGCGGTAGAACAGCCAGCCGAGGAACACCGCGGTGGCGAGGCCGAGCAGGGCGCCGATCATCGGCTGGAAGGTGCCGTTCTCGGAACCGGCCGCGTGCACCGAGGTCCACACGAACAGCGCGGTCTCCAGGCCCTCCCGGCCGACCGCGAGGAACGCCGTGGCCACCAGCGCGCCGGTGCCCATCCGCAGGGCCGAGTCGAGCTTGCCCTGGAGCTCGGTCTTCAGGTGCCGCGCGGTGCGCCGCATCCAGAACACCATCCAGGTGACCAGGCCGACGGCGATGATCGACAGCGAACCGCCGAGCGCCTCCTGGGCCTTGAAGGTCATCTCCTGGGACCCGAACTCCAGCCCCGCGCCGAACGCGAACGCCACGCCGACGGCCACCGCCACGCCGATCCACACCGGCTTGAGGGCGTCCCGACGGCCGGTCTTCACCAGGTACGCGACCAGGATGCACACGACCAGGCTGGCTTCGAGCCCCTCGCGCAGGCCGATCAGATAGTTGGCGAACATGTCTTCCTCTCAGCCGAAGAGTCCCCGGCCCCACCAGTCGTCCTTGTCCCGGACGCCCGGCGGGACCGCGAAAATCGCCGAACCCACGTGCTGGATGTATTCGTTGAGCGCGTCGTGGCGGGCCAGACTGCGCTGGAGCGGCAGGAAGCCCTTGCGCACGTCCCGCTGGTAGGCCAGGAAGAACAGGCCCGCGTCCAGGCGGCCGAGGCCGTCCGTGCCGTCCGTGAAGGAGTAGCCGCGGCGCAGGATGCGTACGCCGTTGTTGGAGTCGGGGTGCGCGAGGCGGACGTGGGCGGTCGGCTTCATCGCCTTCAGGAAGGGCTCGTCGCGCTCCTTGGCCTTGCCGACCGGGGCGCCCTCGCCCTTGTCGCGGCCGAACACGTCCTCCTGCTCCTGGAGCGAGGTGCGGTCCCAGGTCTCGATGTGCATCCGGATGCGGCGGGCCACCAGGTAGGAGCCGCCGGTCATCCAGTCGGCGCCGTCCTTGGCGCCGACCCACACATGCTCGTCGAGGGCCTTGTCGTCGGTGCCCGAGACGTTCCGGGTGCCGTCCTTGAAGCCCATCATGTTGCGCGGGGTCTGCGCGTCCGGCGTCGTCGAGGACGTCTTGCCGAAGCCGAGCTGCGACCAGCGGATGGCGACCTTGCCCATGCCGATGCGGGCCAGGTTGCGGATCGCGTGCACCGCGACCTGCGGGTCGTCCGCGCAGGCCTGCACGCACAGGTCGCCGCCGCTGCGCGCCGGGTCGAGGTTGTCGCCGGGGAACTGCTCGATGTCGACCAGGGCCTCGGGCCGCCGGGCCTCCAGGCCGAAGCGGTCCTTGGCGAAGAGCGAGGGGCCCACGCCGAAGGTGAGGGTGAGCCGGGACGGCTTGAGTCCGAGCGCCTCGCCGGTGTCGTCCGGCGGTGCCTCGGCGAGACCGCCGTAGGCGCCCTCGCCGACCGGCTTGCCCTCGGTCATCGCGGCGGCGGCCGCCGTCCAGTCCTTGAGGAGCCGGACGAGTTCGGCCCGGTCCTTGGTCGTCACGTCGAACGCGGCGAAGTGCAGCCGGTCCTGGACGGCGGTGGCGATGCCGGCCTGGTGGGCGCCGTGGAAGGGCACGGCCGCCCCCGAGTCGGCGGCGGGCACCGCGTCGCTCCCGCCGCCCTTGACGACGGCGACGGTGCCGCCGGCCACGGCCGCGCCCAGCGCGAGCCCCGCTCCGCCCCAGCCGAGCAGCGCGCGGCGCGAGGGGGCCCGGCCGGGCTCGGTGACCTCGGTCGTTTCGCTCATGACGGATCTCCTCCTGGCTCCGGCCGTTACTTCGTGACCGCGGCGGCGAGCTTCGACAGCGGCTCGGCGAGCGCGTTCACCGTGTCGGAGAGCTGCTTGCGGTCGCCGGCGCCGACCTTGTCGTACGCGGTGAAGTCGTAGGAGTTCTTGTCCGCGCGGTACTTGTCGAGCAGCGTGTTCAGGGCCGCGAACTGCTTGTCCAGCTCGGTGGCCAGCGCCGGGTCGTTCTTCGCGGCGACCGGCTTGAGCAGCTCGTACGCCTTCTGCGCGCCCTCGACGTTGCCCTTGAAGTCGGACAGGTCGGTGTGGCTGTAGCGGTCCTCCTCACCGGTGATCTTCCCGGTGGCGACCTCGTCGAGGAGCTCCTTGGCGCCGTTGGCCATCGAGGTCGGGGTGATCTCGGCGGTGCCGACCCGCTTCTGCCAGTCGGCCAGGTCCTTGTCCAGCTCGGTGGCGAGATCCTTCTCGTCCTGGCCGATCTTCCCGTCGGTCCAGAGCGACTTCTCCAGGCGGTGCCAGCCGGTCCACTTCTGGCCCTTCTCCAGGCCGTCCTCGCGGGTGTCGGTCTTCGGGTCGATGTCGCCGAAGGACTCCGCGACCGGCTCGGTGCGCTCCCAGCCCAGGCGCGAGGGCGCGAACGCCTTCTTGGCCGCCTCCAGGTCGCCGGCCCGCACCGCGTCGGTGAAGACCTTGACCTTGGGCAGCGTCTCGTCGGCCTGCTCCTGCGCGTACTTGCGGTACTCGGCGACGGCCGCGTCGAGTCGCGGGTTGCGCTGGGCGGCGGTGCCGCCGGTGACGGTGACCTTCTGGCGGATGCCGTCGCCCTTCATGCCCGGCTTGCAGGCGACCTCGTACGAACCGGCCTTGACCTCGGCGGTCAGCTGCTGCTTGAGGCCGGGGCCGATGTTCTCGCGCTCGGCGACGATGCGGTCGTCGGGGAAGAGGAGGTAGACCTCGGTGACCTTGGAGCCCTTGTTCTCGATGTCGAACTTGACGTGCCCGGCGGGGAACTCGGTCTTCGACAGCTTGCAGGAGTTGTCGGTGGCGGTCACCTGGACCGCGTCCCCGGCGCCGCCGGACTTGGCGTCGCTCTTCTCGGCGCAGCCCGTGACGGCGGTCAGGGCCGCCACGGCAGCGGCGGCGGTGACTACGGAGGTACGGACGGGTCGCATGCGGGCTCCACGCTGGGTCAGGGTCGAACGGGTCGACTGAGGCGAACCTAACTTAACCGAGCCTTACCTCACCGATGCCCGCGGGGCGCGTGATTCAGCTCTCACCGGTCACGGCCGGATCACGGATCGTGCCGGGCGGGGGCCGCACCCCGGCCCGGAGTCGCGGCCCGGTCTGCTGCTTCAATGCGTGCGTGAGTGAACTCGACGTACTGATCGACGTGCTCCGGGTCTTCTGCGGACCCGACGGCGGGCACGGCAACGCCCTCGGAGTGGTGCGCGAAGGAGCGGCCGTGCCCGACGGGGCGGCCCGGCAGGAGCTCGCGCGTCAACTCGGCTTCAGCGAGACCGTGTTCGTGGACGACCCCGAGCGCGGCGCCGTCGAGATCTACACCCCCGGGCTGCGCCTTCCGTTCGCCGGGCACCCCCTGGTCGGCACCTCCTGGCTGCTCGACCTGGACGTCCTCGAACTGCCGGTGGGGGACGTCTTCGCCCGCCAGGACGGCGAGTTCAGCTGGATCACCGCACGCGCCGCGTGGGCGCCGCCGCGCACCCTGCGGCAGTACGCCTCGGCCGCCGAGGTCGAGGCGCTCGCGGTCCCGGAGCCGGGGGAGTGGGTGTACGCGTGGGCCTGGGAGGACGAGGCGGCCGGGCGGGTGCGGGCGCGCGGCTTCCCCGGGCGCGGCGACGGCATCGACGAGGACGAGGCCACCGGAGCCGCCGCCCTGCTGCTCACCCACCGGCTGGGCCGGGCCCTGAACATCACCCAGGGCGCGGGCTCCCAGCTCCTGACGGCACCCGGCCCGGACGACACGATCGAGCTCGGGGGCAGGGTGCGGCTGGAGCGCAGCCTGACCCGGGGCGGCCGCCCGGACCTCACGGGCGGCGTCAGGCGCTGAGCGGGAACTCCCGGCCCAGCTCCCTGAACACGGCCGTGTTCAGGGCGAAGGCGCGCTTGCACTCGTCGACGATCCGCTGCTTCTCCAGGTCGTCCGCGCGCACCCCGTCGAGCAGGTCGCGGTAACTCCGCTTGAACGCGGCCGGGTTGGGGATCTGCTCGAAGACGTAGAACCGGACGCCGTCGCCCTTGCGCGCGAAGCCCCAGGTGCGCTCCGCCTTGTCGCGGATGATCTGGCCGCCCGACAGGTCGCCCAGATAGCGCGTGTAGTGGTGCGCCACATATCCGGCGGGCCAGGTGCGCGCGCACTCGGTGACGCGGGCGGTGTACGCGGCCGTCGAGGGCAGCGGGGTGGTGGCCCGCCGCCAGCCGGCGCCGCGCAGATGGGCCAGGTCGCGCTCCAGCGCGGCGGTCCGCATAAGCTCCGGCCGGATGAACGGCCCCGCCACCGGGTCCTGGGCGAGCGCGGGGGCCGCCTCCTCCAGGGCCCGGTAGACGAACCAGAGCTGCTCGGTGTAGCGGGCGTACGCGTCGACCCCGAGCCGGCCGCCGAGCAGGTCGCCCATGAACGTCGTCGTCTCCGCCTCCGTGTGCTGCTCGTGCGAGGCAGTGCGGATGAGGGTGGAGAACGGCGTGGTCGCGGTCGTCAAGGCGTGCCTCCGGGGACCGAGGGGTGCGGGAACCAGCGGGATCGTCTCAACTTAGGCTTACCTAAGTCAACTGGTTCCCGACGTCCTGTCGGTAAAAACGGTACCCGCTGTGCCCCGGCGGGACACGTGGTCCGGGAAAACGCCGCCCGGGCGGGGTCACGGCAGGGTGAGGATCTCCGCGCCCGTCTCCGTGACCACCAGCGTGTGCTCGAACTGGGCCGTGCGCCTGCGGTCCTTGGTGACGACCGTCCAGCCGTCCTCCCACATGTCGTACTCGTGGGTGCCCAGGGTCAGCATCGGCTCGATCGTGAAGGTCATCCCCGGCTTGATCACGGTGGTCGCGTGCGGGGCGTCGTAGTGCGGCACGATCAGGCCGGAGTGGAAGGCCGTGCTGATCCCGTGCCCCGTGAAGTCCCGGACGACGCCGTAGCCGAAGCGCTTGGCGTACGACTCGATGACCCGGCCGATGATGTTGATCTGGCGGCCCGGGCGGACCGCCTTGATCGCGCGGTTCAGGGACTCCCGGGTCCGCTCGACGAGCAGCTTCGACTCCTCGTCGACGTCGCCGCAGAAGTAGGTGGCGTTGTTGTCGCCGTGCACGCCGCCGATGTACGCCGTGACGTCCAGGTTCACGATGTCGCCGTCCTTGAGGACGGTCGAGTCGGGGATGCCGTGGCAGATGACCTCGTTGACCGAGGAGCACAGCGACTTGGGGAAGCCGCGGTAGCCGAGCGTCGAGGGATAGGCGCCGTGGTCGCACATGAACTCGTGGGCGACCCGGTCGAGCTCGTCCGTGGTCACCCCCGGCGCGATGTGCTTGGCCGCCTCCTCCATCGCCTGCGCCGCGATCCGCCCCGCGGTCCGCATCAGCTCGATGGTTTCGGCGGACTGCACCTCGGGGCCGGTGTACGGCGTGGGCATGGGCTTCCCGACGTACTCGGGACGCGGGATACGACCCGGTACGGAACGGGGCGGAGAGATCTCCCCGGGCACGAGCAGGGACTGCGACTTCGGCTGGCCAGACATGCCGGCGAGTCTATCGAGCGGGTGTGGGGCAGCATGGCCTTGAGGCCCCGGCCATCGTCCCAGGGAAGAGGCACACATGGCTCTGTTCAAGAAGCGCACGGTCGGCAAACCGGGTGAGTGGTTCTACTGCCTGGTCCACCACAAGGTCGAGGAGGGCCCCGAGTGCCCGGCCAAGGACCGCTTCGGCCCGTACGCGACCCGCGAGGAGGCCGAGCACGCGATGCAGAACGCGCAGGAGCGGAACCTGGAGTGGGAGAACGACCCCAAGTGGCACGACAAGTCCGCCCGCGCGGACGGCGAGGACTGAGCGGCGGCCGGTCCCGGGCGGCTACCAGCGGCCCGGCGGCGGCGCCGTCAGCTGGTCGGCGAGCCGGCCGAGCCGGTCGCGGAAGCGGCGCGGGCCGCGCTGCGGGGGCAGGGTGTTCTCGCCCGCCGCGGCGCTGACCAGGTGCTGCACGGTGTCCAGGTCGAGCTCCGCGTCCGGCGGCACCGTCAGCGACTCGTGGACCAGGCCCCGCACCTCGCGGTCGCCGCCGTCCAGGGCGAGCACCGTGGCCCCCGCCCGGCGCGCGTCGTGGACGCGTTCGAGCAGGCCGTCGGCGGGCCGCTCCGGCGCCACCACGAGCAGGGTCTCGCCGCGCCGCGCCGCCTCCAGGCGGCCGAGCCCGACCGACAGGTGCGGCGGCCCGCCCGGCTCGGTGCGGTGCCGCACCAGGGTCGGGCTCAGCTCCGGCAGCCCCGACCAGGCCGCCTCGTCGGTGAGGTGGGCGGCCAGGTGCCACGGCTCGTAGCGCTCGGTGCCGACCAGGAGCAGCCCCCCGCCGTGCGGCACGACGGAGGAGCGCAGCACCCCCGCGAAACGGCGGGTGGCCCGCAGCCACTCCGTCCCGGCGAGCACTTCCCGCAGCAGTGCGACCCGTACGGCATCCATGCCCGCAGGGTGCCCCACGGCGCGCCGGGCCGGGGGCGGAACCGGGCTTCGTCATCCGAACGAAGGCCCGCTACGGCCGAGTAAGGTCGGCCCATGACTTCCACTGACAACGCCGGTACCGCCGCCAAGCCCGCCGCGAAGGATCCCCGGGAGCTTCCGGACGTCTCCGGCCTCGTGGTCGGCGTGCTCGGCGGCACCGGGGACCAGGGCCGCGGCCTCGCCTACCGGCTCGCCCGGGCGGGCCAGAAGGTGATCATCGGCTCGCGGGCCGCCGAGCGGGCCCGGACCGCCGCCGACGAGCTCGGCCTCGGCGTCGAGGGCGCCGACAACGCCGAGTGCGCGCGGCGCAGCGACATCGTGATCGTGGCGGTGCCGTGGGACGGCCACGCCAGGACGCTGGAGTCGCTGCGCGAGGAGCTGGCCGGAAAGCTCGTCGTCGACTGCGTCAACCCGCTCGGCTTCGACAAGCAAGGCGCCTACGCCCTCAAGCCCGAGGAGGGCAGCGCCGCCCAGCAGGCCGCCGCCCTGCTGCCGGACTCCCGGGTGACGGCGGCCTTCCACCACCTGTCGGCGGTGCTGCTCCAGGACGCCTCGGTCGAGGAGATCGACACGGACGTGATGGTGCTCGGCGAGGCCCGCGCCGACACCGACCTCGTCCAGGCCCTGGCCGGGCGCATCCCCGGCATGCGGGGCGTCTTCGCCGGGCGGCTGCGCAATGCTCACCAGGTGGAGTCGCTCGTCGCCAACCTCATCTCGGTGAACCGTCGCTACAAGGCACACGCGGGGCTGCGCGTCACCGACGTCTGAGGACGCCGGGGCATGGTGGACACTGGACGGGCGGGCGCCGCGGCGCCCGCCCGTCCGCACCCGTGCGGCATCAGCACCGAAGCAGCCGAAGTACCCGACAGGAGCCGACCTCCATGCCCCGCCTCGCTCTGTACGCCCTCGTCGTCTGTGTCCTCGCCGTCGTCGCGGCCGTGGTCTCCTTCGTCCAGGGCAGCTGGCTCGGAATCGTCTGGGTGCTGCTCGTCGGGCTCTCGTCCAACATGACCTGGTACTACCTGCGCAGGGGCCGCGCCGCTAGCCCTGCGGAGTGAGCGAGAGGCTCGGCAGGTCCGGCCAGAACTGGTAGAGGCTGCGGCCGGTGGCCGCGTCCACGTCGGACACCCCGAGCGCGTCCAGGAGCGCGTAGACCAGCCGGAAGAACTCCTGGTTGACCTGGGGGACCCAGAGCAGCGCGAACACCGCGAGCAGGCCGATCTGCGCGAACGGCTCGACCTGGCGCCGCGCCGAGTGCGACAGCCACGGCTCGATGATCCCGTACCCGTCCAGACCCGGCACCGGCAGGAAGTTCAGGAGCGCCGCCGTCACCTGGAGCAGGGCGAGGAACGCCAGCGCGTGGCGGAAGTCGTCGGGCACCCCGTCGAGCGCGTGCAGCCAGAACGGGGCCGTGCACACGATCGCGAACAGGACGTTCGTGAGCGGGCCCGCCGCCGAGATCAGGCTGTGCTTCCAGCGGCCCCGGATCCGGCCCCGCTCGATGAAGACGGCGCCGCCGGGCAGGCCGATGCCGCCCAGGATCACGAAGATCACCGGCAGCACGATCGACAGCAGCGCGTGGGTGTACTTCAGCGGGTTCAGCGTGAGGTAGCCCTTGGCGCCGACCGTGATGTCCCCGCCGTGCAGCGCGGTGCGGGCGTGCGCGTACTCGTGCAGGCACAGCGAGACGACCCAGGCGGACGTCACGAACAGGAACACGGCGAGGCCGCGCGACGAGGCGTAACCCGTCCACACCGCCCACCCGGAGACCGCCATCACGGCGACGATCCCGAGGAAGACCGGGCTGATCCGCCGGTCGTGGTGGCGGGAGGTCGCTGTGGCCATGCCGTGGGCTCCAGTGCTGGTGGGACGGTCGTACGGGACGCGCCCGACCGTACAGGGGCTGAGCGTCAAACGTCTCGGCAACCGGCGGGAGTTCCGGGCCGCGGGCCCCGGCCCGCGCCGCGTCGATGAGAATGGGGGCGTGCGCTACCGGATTCTCGGCAACACCCAGGTCCACCACCTCGACGGCAGCCCCGTCGCCCTCGGCGGTGCGCGGCTGCGCGCGCTCCTGACGGTGCTCGCGCTGCGGCCGGGCCGGGCCGCCCCGGTGAGCGTCCTCGTCGACGAGGTGTGGGGCGACGAGCCGCCCGCGGATGCCCCGGCCGCGCTCCAGGCCCTGGTCGGCCGGTTGCGCCGGGCCCTCGGGCACGACACCGTCTTCTCCGCCGAGAGCGGCGGATACGGTCTCGCCGCCGAGGCCGACGACGTCGACCTGCCGCGCTTCGAGCGGCTCACCGCCGACGGCGCGCGCGCCCTGGAGGAGGGCGATCCGGCCAAGGCGGCCGTGCTGCTCGACGACGCGCTCGGGCTGTGGGCCGGCCCGGCCCTCGCCGACCTGCCCGACCCCGGCCCCCGCGCCGCCCGCGCCGAGGCCCGCAGGCTCGACGCCCGGCGGCTCCGGCTCGCCGCCGCCGTCGCACTCGGCCGCGCCGAGGAGACGCTGGCCGAGCTCGGCGCGCTGTGCGCGGGCCACCCGCTCGACGAACCGCTGCACGCCCTGCGTATCCGCGCGCTGCGGGCCGCGGGCCGCCCGGCCGAGGCGCTCGCCGCGTACGAGAGCGTGCGCGCCACGCTCGCCGAGGAGCTCGGCGCCGACCCCGGGCCCGAACTCCGCGCCATCCACGCCGAGTTGCTGAACCCCGTCGCGCCGACCGCGCCCGCAGCCCCGCCCGTGCCGGGCAATCTGCGGGCCCGCCTCACCTCCTTCGTCGGGCGCACCGCCGAGCTCGCGGACATCCGCGCCGACCTCGAAACCGCCCGCCTCGTCACCCTGCTCGGGCCCGGCGGGGCCGGCAAGACCCGGCTCTCGCAGGAGGCCGCCGAGGGCGTCGCGCCGAACTGGCCGGACGGGGTGTGGCTGGCCGAACTCGCGCCCGTGGACGACCCGGCCGGGGTGCCCGCCGCCGTGCTCACCGCCGTCGGCGCCCGCAAGACCGTGCTGCACGCGGCCGGTGCCGAGGAGCTCAGGGCCGCCGACCCGCGCGCGGGCGACCCCGCGGTCCGGCTCGCCGAACACTGCGCGCCGCGCCGCATGCTGCTGCTCCTGGACAACTGCGAGCACGTGATCGGCGCCGCCGCCGAACTCGCCGAATACCTCCTGGCCCGCTGCCCGGGCCTGGTCGTCCTCGCCACCAGTCGTGAACCCCTGGGCGTGCCGGGCGAGTTGGTGCGCCCCGTGGAGCCGCTGCCCGCCCCTTTCGCGGTGCGGCTGCTCGCCGAGCGCGGCGCCGCGGCCCGGCCCGGCTTCCGCGTCGAGGACGACCCGGAGGCCGCCGCCGAGATCTGCCGCCGCCTCGACGGCCTCCCGCTCGCCATCGAACTGGCGGCGGCCCGCCTGCGCATGCTGACGCCACGTCAGATCGCGGACCGCCTGGACGACCGCTTCCGCCTCCTCACCAGCGGCAGCCGCACCGTACTGCCCCGCCAGCAGACCCTGCGAGCAGTCGTCGACTGGTCCTGGGAGCTCCTGGAGGAGCCCGAACGCGCGGTGCTCGGCCGGCTCTCCGTCTTCGCGGGCGGCTGCGACCTGGCGGCGGCCGAGGAGGTGTGCGCCGAGGTTGGCGCGTCCGGGGGAGCCGGGGCCCCGGACGTCGCCGGCGTCCTCGGCTCGCTCGTCGACAAGTCGCTGGTGGTGGCCGCGCCCGACGCGGGCGGCGAGATGCGCTACCGGCTGCTCGAAACCGTCGCCGAGTACGCCGCGGAACGGCTCGACGACGCGGGCGACCGGGCCGCCGCCGAGCGCCGCCACCTCACCCACTACCGCGAACTCGCCCGCCGCGCCGACGCCGACCTGCGCGGCCCGCGGCAGCGGACCGCGATCGACACCTTCGAGCGGGAGTCCGAGAACCTGCGCACCGCGCTGCGCCGCTGTGTGGCGCTCGGCGACGAGCAGGAGGCACTCTGCCTGGTGCACGCGCTGCTCTGGTACTGGAACATGCGCGACCTGCGGACCGAGTCGCGGTACTGGGCGCAGGAGGCGGCGGCCCTGGGGCCCGACCCGTTCGCGGAGCCCGTGGTGCCCGCGCCGCCGGTCCTCACCCGCTGCACGGACGCCCCGCCGCCGCTCGACCCGGATGTGCTCCAGGAGGCGCGGCGCGGGGTGCGGCTGGTCCAACTGGCCTCCATGGACCACGAGATGGACCAGTGGATCACCCCCGAGGCCCTCGAACGGCTCCGTGCGATCGCCTCCGCCTACCGCCCGGGCCTGCCGCAGACCTGCCGGATGCCGGGCTCGCTCTGGTTCTTCCCCGTGGTGCTCACCGGGGACCACGCCCGGTTGCAGGAGGTCCTCGACGTGACCGTGCGGACCTGTGAGGAGCTCGGCGACGAGTGGGAGCTGGCCGCCGCGCTCCAGATGCGCGCCAACATCCTGGCCAACCGGACCGAGTGGGCCGGTGACGCGAGGGCCGACGCGGACGCCAGTCTCGTGCTGTTCCAGCGCCTCGGGGACGCCTGGGGCGCGGCCGAGGCGCTGGGGGCCCGGGGTGAGGCGCGGGAGAAGCGGGGCGAGTTCGCCCTGGCCGCGGAGGACTTCACCGCCGCCCTCCAGTACGCCGAGCAGCTCGGCGCCCAGGCCCAGGTGACGCTGCTGCGGGCGAGGCTCGCCGCGATGCTGCTGGAGATGGGGGAGGCCGAGCGGGGCGAGGCCATGCTGCGCGAGATCCTCGCCCAGGGGAATCGGGCGGGCATCGAGGCGCGGCCGGCGGCCCGGCTCTTCCTCACGATGTGGCTGGGCCGCACCGGCCGGATCGACGAGGCGCGCGAGCAGGTCGAGGTGATGCTGGCGGAGTTCACCGCCGCCAACCTCGTCCTGTTCGAGGGGTTCGTCGTGGGCGTGCGCGCCTGGCTGGACAACGAGCAGGGCCGCTTCGCCGAAGCGCTCGCCGGGGCGCGGATCGCGCTCGACCGGGCCCAGGCGCCGCTCTCGAAAATGGTCGCGCCCGAGATGTTCGCGGTGCACATGCTCACCGCGGCCCGCGCGATCGCCGGGCTCGGCGGCGACGAGAACCTCCGGGACGCCGCCCGGCTGGTCGGCGCGCACGACGCGCTGCTCCCGGTGGGTCACTTCATGGCGCCCGTCCAGGCCGAGGAGCGGGCCGAGGCCGAGCGGGTCGTCCGCGCCGCCCTCGACGACGCGGCGTACGAGGCCGCGTACGCCGAGGGCGGTGGTCTCCGTGTGGAGGAGGCCACCGCCCTCGTGCGGCGCGATCGCAAGAACTGACGAGCCGTCAGGATCAGGTGCGCTTGCGGAACTTGGCGACGGCCAGGGGAGCCATCACCACGGTGATCCCCACGGACCAGGCCAGCGTCATCAGCGCGGAGTGGGCCACCGGGCCGCCGATCATCAGGCCGCGGGCCGCGTCGGCCAGGTTGGACAGCGGGTTGTAGTGGGTGAAGGACTGGAGCCAGCCCGGCATGGTGGTCGGCTTGGCGAAGATGGACGAGCCGAACTGCAGCGGCATCAGCACGAGCATGGCCACTCCCTGGACGGCCTGGGCCGTCTTCATGGTGAGTCCCAGCAGGATGAAGATCCACATCAGCGAGGCGCCGAACAGGAGCGACAGGCCGATGGCGGCGAACAGGGCGAGCACCGAGGTGTGGATGGTGAGCCCGAGGATGAACCCCATGGTCAGCAGGATCGTGACGGCGACCAGCATGCGGCCGACCTCGACCAGCATCTTGGCGATGAGGACGGAGGACCGCGCGATCGGCATCGTCCGGAAGCGGTCCATCACCCCCTTCTTGAAGTCGTCGTTGACGCCGGTCCCGACCGCCATGGCGATGTTCAGGCCCATCATCGCCATCAGGCCGGGGATCAGGTAGTCGACGTACGCGCCCTGGTTGCCGCTGCCGAACATCGCGCCGCCGAAGACGTACACGAACAGCAGCGTGAAGATGATCGGCATCAGGACGGCGTCGAACATCGACTCCGGGTCGGCCTTGATCTGGAGCATGTTGCGGCGCGCCAGGGCGCCGATGTGGCGCAGGTTGGCGCGCAGCCCGATCCGTACGTCGTCGGACCCGGCGGGCGGCCGCGGGCGCGAAGGGGACGGCTGCACGGGCGCGTCGACAGTGGTGGTGGTGCTCATGCCGCGACCTCCTCGGTCTCACGGGTGGCGTCCTGGGAGTCCGCGGTCTTCTGGCCGGTGATGGCCAGGAACACCTCGTCCAGGCTGGGCAGATGGGTGCCTATGTGGGCGATGGAGAAGCCGCGCGCCCCCAACAGGCCGACCACGGCGGTCAGTTGCCCGTCGCTGAGGATCGGCACGTTGAGCACGCCCTCGTCGGGGACGACCTGGGTGCCGGACACGCCGTCCAGGCCGGCCTCGGTGACGGCCCGCGCCATCGAGCCCAGCTGGTCCGGGTCGGCCGGGCGGATCTGCAGGGTGCGGCCGCCGACCTTCGCCTTCAGCTCGTTGACCCCGCCGTTGGCGATGACCTTGCCGCGGTCGATGACGGTCAGCTCGCCCGCCAGCTGCTCGGCCTCCTCCATGTACTGCGTGGTGAGCAGCACCGTGGCGCCCTCGGCGACCATCCGGCGCACCTCGTCCCACACCTCGTTGCGGGTGCGCGGGTCCAGGCCGGTGGTCGGCTCGTCCAGGTAGAGGACGGCGGGGTGGCCGATCATGGAGGCGGCCAGGTCGAGCCGGCGCCGCATGCCGCCCGAGTACGTCATCGCGGGCCGCTTGGCGGCGTCCGTGAGCGAGAACCGCTCCAGGAGCTCGTCGGCGCGCCCCCGCGCGTCCTTGCGGGACAGGTCGAGCAGCCGGCCGATCATGTACAGGTTCTCGCGGCCGGAGAGCTTCTCGTCGACCGAGGCGTACTGCCCGGTCAGGCCGATGGTGCGGCGCAGCTGGCGGGGCTGCCTCACCACGTCGTAGCCGGCGACGGTGGCGGTGCCCGCGTCCGGCACGAGCAGGGTGGACAGGCAGCGTACGAGTGTGGTCTTGCCGGCGCCGTTCGGTCCGAGGACACCGAGCACGGTGCCTTCGCGGACGTCCAGGTCGACGCCGTCCAGCGCCTTGGTGTCGCCGAAGTGCTTCACCAGCCCCCGTACGGAGACGGCGATGCCGGCGGCCGTGCCGGCCTTGCCGCTCATGGGGTTCTTGTCGATTCGCGTCATGGACACCAAGGTGCCAGGGGCCACCGACAATCCACCGACAGAGCACCGACAGAGCACCGACAGGCCGGGGACGGTCCGCCGACAGCGGCCGGGCCCGCGGACGACGGACAGCCCGCCGATGGGGGAAGTCGGCGGACTGTCGTCGTGACCGCAGTGGCTAGTGGAAGGTGTGCTCCTCGGCGGGGAACGCCCCGCCGACGACCTCACCCGCGAACGCCTTGGCGGCGTCCCCGAGCGACTCCCGCAGGTTCATGTACTGCTTGGTGAAGCGCGGTGTCCTGCCCGGGGTCAGGCCCACCATGTCCGTGTAGACGAGCACCTGTGCGTCGCACTCGGCGCCCGCGCCGATGCCGACGGTCGGGATGTGCAGGGTGCGGGTGACCTCGGCGGCGAGCTCGGCCGGGACCAGTTCGAGGACGATGGCGAAGGCGCCCGCGTCCTGGACCGCCTTGGCGTCGCGCAGCAGCTGGTGCGCAGCCTCGTCGCCGCGGCCCTGCACCCGGTAGCCCAGGGTGTTCACGGACTGCGGGGTGAGGCCGATGTGGCCCATGACCGGGATGCCCGACTCGACCAGCAGCCGGATCTGCTCGTGGCTCCGCTCGCCGCCCTCCAGCTTGATCGCGCCGACGCCCGCGTCCTTGACCAGGCGCATGGCGCTGCGCAGCGCCTGCACCGGGCCCTCCTGGTAGGAGCCGAAGGGCAGGTCGGCCACGATCAGGGAACGAGAGGTGCCCCGTACGACGGCGGCGGAGAGCATGGTGATCTCGTCCAGGGTGACCGGGACGGTCGTCTCGTAGCCGAGGTGGCAGTTGCCCATGGAGTCGCCCACCAGTAGGACGGGGATTCCGGCCTCGTCGAAGACCGAGGCGGTCATCGCGTCGTAGGCGGTGAGCATGGGCCACTTCTCGCCGCGCGCCTTGGCGGCGGCGATGTCGTGCACGGTGATGCGCCGGGTGCCCTTGCCTCCGTACAGCGCCTTGGGGTTGCTGCTGTCGGATGCCTTCGGGTTCTGGGCAGCCTGAAGTTGTTGCGTCATCGCAACGGCTCCTGTTCGTCATCTCGAAGCGCCCTCACGGCGTCTCCGGACCACATCCATGGTGGCATCCCGTGCCCGGTGCGGGAAGTGGGTGGCCCAGGAAGGCATCTCGGCCACGAACGCGAACCGGTGTCCGAAAAGTAAAGACATTCCTATACGAGACGGTCCCGTATCGAAATTGTTCTAGGCTGGGAGGCATGTCAACCTCGCCTGCCGCGTCCGGTGCCCCGGCCGCACCCCGGATACCCGAAGCCGTCCATCGCCGACGCTGGGCGATCCTCGCCGTCCTGATGCTCAGCCTGCTGATCGTCGTCCTGGACAACTCGATCCTGAACGTCGCCGTCAAGACGATCGCGAGCCCCGCCCCCACCGGCCTCGGCGCCACCCAGAGCGAGCTGGAGTGGGCGATCAACTCCTACACGCTCGTCTTCGCCGGGCTGCTCTTCACCTCCGGCCTGCTCGGCGACCGGCTCGGCCGCAAGAAGATCCTGCTGTTCGGCATCACGGTCTTCGGCCTCGGCTCGGTCCTCGCCGCGTTCTCGAACTCCCCGGACCAACTCATCGCCTTCCGCGCCCTGATGGGCCTCGGCGGCGCCTTCGTGATGCCGTCCACCCTCGCCGTCCTCATGAACGTCTTCGAGCGCGAGGAGCAGCCCAAGGCCATCGGCATCTGGGCCGGCGGCGTGGGCCTCGCCATCGCGATCGGTCCGATCACCGGCGGCGTCCTGCTCCAGCACTACTGGTGGGGCTCGGTCTTCCTGGTCAACGTGCCGGTCGTGATCATCGCGCTGATCGCCATGGTGGTCCTCGTGCCGGACTCCAGGGACCCGCGCCCCGGCAAGCTCGACCCGGTGGGCGTGCTGCTGTCCGTCGTGGGCCTCGTCCTGCTGGTGTACGGCATCATCCACGGCGGCGAGCTGGCGGACTTCACCGATACGACGGTGCTCGCCACGATCCTCGGGGGCGTCGCGGTCCTGGTCGGCTTCGTGCTCTACGAGAAGCGCGTCGACCACCCCGCCATCGACATCGACTACTTCAAGAAGCCCGCGTTCTCGGCCGCCGTCGTCGCCATCGCGCTGACCTTCTTCGCGCTGATGGGCGTCACCTTCTTCTCGGTCTTCTACATGCAGAGCGTGCGCGGCTACAGCGCGCTGCAGTCCGGCCTGCTCATCCTGCCGCTCGCCGTGGCCCAGATGATCTTCGCGCCGCGGGCCCGGCTGGTCGTCGACCGGTTCGGCGCCCGGGCCGTCTGCACCGCCGGCCTCATCCTGGTGGCGATCGGCCTGGCCGCGTTCGGGCTGTTCGACGCGGACACCCCGATCTGGGTCCTGGAGGTCGTCTTCTTCGTGCAGGGCGCCGGAATGGCGCACATCATGCCGCCCGTCACCGTCTCGATCATGCAGGCGCTGCCGCGCGAGAAGGCCGGTTCGGGCTCGGCCGTCAACAACACCTTCCGCCAGGTCGGCGGCGCGCTCGGCGTCGCCGTGCTCGGCTCGGTGCTCTCCACCGTCTACCGCGGCGACATCGAGGGCCACCTCGGCGCGGTCCCCGCCGGAGCGCGCAAGGCGGCGGGCGAATCCATCGAGGCGACCCTCGGCATCGCCGAGCGGATGGGCCCCGCGGGCAAGGCCCTGATCGGACCGGCCGACGACGCGTTCCTGCACGCCATGCACATCACCGCGCTCGCCTCGTCCGGCGTGGCCCTGCTCGGCGCGCTCGTCGTCGCCCTGTTCCTGCCGCCGAAGCCGCCCGCGGCGGACGCACCCGCGGCACAGGACCGGCCCACCGAGGCCGCCCGCAGCTAGGGCGCGGGCCTCCGGGACAATCAGCGGGTCGGCAAGAGGAAGCGGAGCGGGCGTGACCCTGATGGACGAGCAGCACAAGGACGGCGAACCCCGGCGCGGACGGCCCCGCTCCGAGGCCGCGGACCGGCAGATCCTGGAAGCCGTGATCAAGCTCCTGGAGGAAGGCGTGTCGCTCGCCGACCTCTCCATCGAACGCATCGCCCGCACCGCCGGCGTCGGCAAGGCCACCATCTACCGGCGCTGGTCCGGCAAGGAGGAGCTGTACGTCGAGGTCGTCCAGTCCATGGAGTCGCCGGCCCCGCCGCTGCCCGGCCACTCGCTCCGCGACGACCTCGTCGCCATGGTCGAGAACGTGCGCCTGCGCAGCCTCGCCAAGCAGTCCTCTGCCCTGCTGCACAACGTCTTCGCCCAGATGCAGAGCTATCCCAAGCTCTGGTCCCGGTACCACAGCCTGGTCATAGACCCCCGCCGCGCGCTCCTCGACGAGGTGCTGCGGCGGGGCGTCGAGAACGGCGAGCTGCGCGCCGGCCTCGACCTCGACATGGCGGCCGACCTCTTCGTCGCCCCGATGCTGGTGCGCACCATGCTGCGGCCCGGCTCCGAACTGCCCGGGCCCGAGCTCGCCGAGCGCATCGTCGACGCCGTCCTCGAAGGGCTGCGCCCGGCCCGCTGAATATGCGCGTTGTGTCACAGGGCCCCGCCCGGGGCCCAGGCCTGGAACCCGGCGCCGCGCCCGGTCGTCCTGCTGGCCGTACGGATGTCGTACGAGCGGTACGACGGCAGGGAATCCCACCCGTTTTCGCCTAGGGTCGAACGGCGGGGACGGTGTGCGGAACAGCAGTGAGGACAGCGGTATGGCGCGGGCGTACATGACGGAGACGGGCGACGGCAGCGCGGAGGCTGAGCGCTCCCGGTCCCGGTTCCGGCGCCTGGCCGACCGATGGCGGACCGACCGCGGCATCTGGCGCCGCGGCCTGGTCCTCACGGGCCTCGCCGTCCTGATCGCCCTCGTGATGCTCCTGCACGCGCGCATCCCCAACTCGGTCGGCAACCTCGGCTCGCTCTCCGAGACCTTCCTGCCCTGGCTCGGGGTGTTCGTGCCGGTCCTGTTCGGCCTCGCCCTGTGGCGCCGCTCGGCGACCGCGCTCATCGCCCTGCTGCTCCCGGCGATCGTCTGGCTCAACATGTTCGGCGGGCTCCTCACCGACAAGCAGGGCTCCGGCGGCAACCTGATCGTGGCGACCCACAACGTGAACGCCGAGAACCCCGACCCGGCCGGCACCGCCCGCCAGGTCGCCGCCTCCGGAGCGCAGGTCCTGGCCCTGGAGGAGGTCCCGGGCGACGAGGTCGAGACGTACAAGAAGGCGCTCGCCGGCTTCTACCCGTACCACTCGGTCCAGGGCACGGTCGGCCTGTGGTCCAAGTACCCGCTGAGCGACAGCCGGCCCGTCGACATCAAGATCGGCTGGACGCGGGCGATGCGCTCCACCGTGAAGACCCCGAGCGGCGACATCGCGGTCTACGTGGCCCACATGCCCTCGGTACGGGTCAAGCTGAACGCGGGGTTCACCGCCAACCAGCGTGACAACAGCGCCTACACGCTGGGCGAGGCGATCTCCGCGGAGCCCGTCAAGAAGGTCGTCCTCCTCGGCGACCTGAACGGCACGATGAACGACCGCTCCCTGACCAACATCACGTCCCAGATGCGCTCCACCCAGGGCGCCGCGGGCAACGGCTTCGGCTTCAGCTGGCCGGCCGGGTTCCCGATGGCCCGCATCGACCAGATCATGGTCAAGGGCATCGAGCCCAAGTCGTCCTGGACGCTGCCCAAGACGCAGAGCGACCACCTGCCGATCGCGGCGCGCCTGCAGATCTGAGGGCCCGGACGCGCCCCGGGCCCCGCCGGGTCAGCGCCCCAGGCCCTCCTCGCGCCAGCGGTTGGTGATGGGCAGGCGGCGGTCCTTGCCGAAGCCCTTCGCCGAGATCTTCGTGCCCGGCGGGTACTGGCGGCGCTTGTACTCCGCCGCGTCCACCATCCGCAGCGTCTTCGCCACCAGCTCCGGGTCGTACCCGGCCGCCACGATCGCCTCCGCGCCCTGGTCCCGGTCGACGTACATCGCCAGGATCGCGTCCAGGACCGGGTAGTCGGGCAGCGAGTCGGTGTCGACCTGGCCCGGTCGGAGCTCGGCGCTCGGGGGCTTGGTGATGGAGTTCTCCGGGATCGGCGGGGTCTGGCCGCGCTCGGCCGCCGCCCGGTTGCGCCACTCGGCGAGCCGGAACACCGAGGACTTGTAGACGTCCTTGATCGGCCCGTACGCGCCCACCGAGTCGCCGTACAGCGTCGAATAGCCCACCGCCAGCTCGGACTTGTTGCCCGGCGCGAGGACGATGTGGCCCTCCTGGTTGGAGAGCGCCATCAGCATCGTGCCGCGCAGCCGCGACTGGAGGTTCTCCTCGGCGAGCCCGGTCAGGCCGAGCGAGCCCATGTACGCGTCGAACATCGGCTCAATGGGCACGGTGCGGAAGTTCAGCCCGGTGCGCCGGGCCAGCTCGGCCGCGTCGCCCCGGGAGTGGTCCGAGGAGTACTTCGACGGCATGGACACGCCGTAGACGTTGGCCGCGCCCAGGGCGTCGCAGGCGATGGCGGCCACGAGCGCCGAGTCGATGCCGCCCGACAGGCCGATCACGACCGACCGGAAGCCGTTCTTCGCGGCGTACGCGCGCAGGCCCACGACCAGCGCCGAGTAGACCTCCTCGTCGTCGTCCAGGCGCTCGGCGTAGCCTCCGGTCAACTCCGGCTCGTACGGCGGGACCTGCTCCTCGGAGATCACCACGTGGTCCACCCGCAGGCCGTCGTCGACCACCCCCGAGGGAGCGGGGCCCGCGGCCGGGAGCTCCAGGTCGAGGACGACCGAGCCCTCGGAGAACTGCGGGGCCCGGGCCACCACTTCGCCGTCCGCGTCGACCACGATGGAGTCGCCGTCGAAGACCAGCTCGTCCTGGCCGCCGATGGTCGCGACGTACGCCAGCGTGCAGCCCGCCTCCTGGGCCCGCTTGCGGACGAGGTCGAGCCGGGAGTCGTCCTTGTTCTGCTCGTACGGCGAGGCGTTGATGGAGATGAGGAGCCCGGCCCCGGCCGAGCGGGTGGCCGGCACCCGGCCGCCGTCCTGCCAGAGGTCCTCGCAGATGGCGAGGGCCACGTCGATGCCGCGCACCCGCACCACGGGCAGCGTGTCGCCCGGCACGAAGTAGCGGAACTCGTCGAAGACGCCGTAGTTGGGCAGGTGGTGCTTGGCGAAGGCCAGCGCGACCCGGCCGCCGTGCAGCACCGCCGCCGCGTTCTGCGGGGCACCGGCCGGCTGGCCGAGCCGGGGACTCGCGACCGTGGAGCGGTCCAGATAGCCGACCACCACGGGGATCTCCCCGAAGCCCTCCGCGTCCAGGCGCGCCGCGAGCGCCGTCAGCGCCTGCCGGGACGCCTCGACGAACGACGATCTGAGGGCCAGGTCCTCGACGGGGTAGCCGGTCAGCACCATCTCGGGGAACGCGATGAGATGCGCCCCCTGCTCGGCGGCGTGCCGTGTCCAGTGCACGATCGCCTCGGCGTTGCCGGAGATGTCCCCGACGGTCGAGTCGATCTGATTCAGGGCGAGACGTAGTTGAGGCACCCGCCCAGTGTAATCGTCAATGCGACGCGATGGGGGGTCATCGGCGCCACGCGGAGCGTCCCGCCGGGAGGCCGGCGGTCAGCCGGTGACCGGTCCGCGCCACACCGTCTCGTCGTACCTCAGCGTCTGCGGGCCGATCTGGAAGTCCACCGTCCGCGAGTCCGGCGGCACCGAGAAGGCGAACCCGCCGGTGGCGCGGTCACCCGGCGACAGGCTGCCCGCGAACATCGCCGTGGCGTGCGCGTCGTCGTAGATCGCCTCGACCTCGATGCCGTCCGCGCCGCGCACGGTCGGCACCGCCGAGGTGATGTCGATCGACTCGTCGCCGTCGTTCACGATGGTGACGGTGAACCGGATCGCCCGATTGCCCTTGCGGTGGCCGGAGGCGGACGCGTCCGGCGTGTACGGGGCCGGGCGGGAGACGGTGACCTTCACCCCGTCCCGATAGGTGTGCGTCGCCCCGAACGGCTGCGGCTTCGCGGCGGCCGGGCCGCTCGGCGACGGCTTCACCGGGGGCGCCACGGGCGACGCGGCCCGCGAGGGCGTCGTCGGTATCGCGCCGTTGCTGCCTCGGGCGGCGTCCTTCACGAACACCACCGTGAGCAGCAGCCCCGCGACGGCGAGCACGGTCGCCACGGCACCGAGGGCCGTGCCGCCCAGCGCCACCCCCCTGTTGGTCGCCCACCCCTTGCGCGCCCGGGCGTGTCCGACGAGGCCCAGCGCCACGGCCGCCACTCCCAGCGCGCCCGAGAGCCAGAAGAGGAAGGGCACCAGGCCGAAGGCCACCCCGAGGACGCCGAGGATCAGCGAGGCGGCACCGGCACCGTTGCGGGCCCGCCCGGCCGGGGGCGGCGGCGACGCCGGACGGCCGGGCAAAACGGGCCCCGACTGCGGCTGGCCGGGGGAGTTGACGGGCACGGTCATGGGGGAGTCCTTCGGTGATCCATTTTTTCCGCCCACCCTACGGCCCGACATGCGGGAGACGGCCGCCGCGCCGATCATGGGCGCATGACGACCACGGACGCCTCCGATGAAGAACTCGTCGCGGACGAAGGGACGAAACGGCAGTACGTCTCCTGGGTGACCCTCGGCCTGATGACGACGGCATCCGTCGCCAGCCTGCGCCCCTCGCCGTCCATGGCCATCTACGGCCTCGCCGCGGTCTTCCTCTACCTGCTGCCCGCCGTCGTCTTCCTGCTCCCCACCGCCCTGGTCGGCGCCGAGCTGGCCTCCGGCTGGACCGGCGGCATCTACCGCTGGGTGAGCGAGGCGCTCGGCAAACCGCTCGGGTTCCTCGCGGTCTGGTGCCAGTTCGCCATGACGATCGCCTACTACCCGAGCCTGCTCGCCTACGTCGCCTCGACCTTCGCCTACGTCATCAACCCGAGGCTGGCCGAGAACGGCCTCTACGTCGCCGTCGTCATCGTCGTCATCTACTGGACCGGCGTCTGGATCTCCTCGCGCGGCACCAGGACCGTCGCCGGACTCAGCTCGCTCGGGCTCGTCATCGGCACGCTCGTGCCCGGGGTGCTGCTCGTCGCCCTCGGCATCGTCTTCCTCGGGCAGGGCAACCCGTCACAGGCGCCGATGAGCGCCTCGCACTGGCTGCCGCCGTGGACCGGGCTCGCCAGTCTGGTCCTGATCGTCAACAACTTCCTGTCGTACGCGGGCATGGAGATGAACGGCGTCCACGTGTCCTCGCTGCGCCACCCCAAGCGCGAGTACCCGAAGTCGATGTTCCTGGCCACCGGCCTGGTCCTGCTGATCTTCATCCTTCCGGCCCTGGCCATCTCCTGGGTCATGCCGTCGTCGGAGCTGAGCCTCACGGCCGGTCTGATGCAGGCGTTCCAGGCCTTCTTCGACCACTTCCACATCGGCTGGATGACCAAGGTCGTCGGCGTGATGCTGGTGGCCGCCGCGCTCGGCGGCATGCTGACCTGGCTCGCGGGACCGGCCAAGGGACTGGTGCTCCTGTCGCGTCAGGAGGGCTATCTCCCGCCGGTCCTCCAGCGGTTGAACAAGTACGGCACCCCGCGCAACATCATGGTCGCGCAGGGCGTCATCACCACCCTGATCGGCATCCTGTACGCGTTCAGCGACGACGTGTCGAGCGCGTACTGGATGTTCTCCGTCATCACCGTGCAGATCTACCTCATCGCCTACCTGCTGATGTTCGTGGCGGTGGTCCGCCTGCGCAGGACGCGGCCCGAAGTGGAGCGCGGCTTCCGGGTGCCCGCGGTCGCCTGGGTCGCGGGCATCGGCTTCGTGGCGTCGGTGGCCGCGCTGTGCATCGGGTTCGTGCCGCCCGACCAGTTCGGCAACCAGCCGCTCTGGCGTTATCTGCTGATCGTCGGCGGCGGGCTGCTCGCCCTCGGCATCCTCGCGCCGGTCGCCCTGCTGACCTTCCGCAAGCCGGGGTGGGTGCATCCGGACCACCGGTGAACCGCGGCCACCCCCGTAACATTGGCCCCACTATGTCCCGCAGTGGTGTGCGCCCCCGGCCCGTTGCCGTCCTGCTCGCGCTGGGCGCCCTCGCCTACACGGCCTGGGTCCTGGAACTCGTCTTCCAGACCGGACTCGACCCCATCCAGGCGTACGTCAGTGAACTCGCCGCGGCCGACCAGCCGCTCGGCGGACTCTTCCGCGCCACCGACCTGACCGCGGGGCTCCTGGTCCTGGCCGCCGCCGTGTGCGCGCTCTGGCGCTGCGACCGGCGGCGCTGGTCCCTGGCGGGCTGGTCGGGCCTCGCGCTCTTCGGCGCCGCCACGGCGGTCGACTCGCGCCTCCCGCTGAGCTGCGCCCCCACCGCCGACCCGGTCTGCGCGGCCCGCGAGACGGCGGGCCTGGTCCCGGCCACGCACACCGCCCACGCGGTGAGCAGCAGCCTCGCGATGGTGGGCGCGCTGGTGGGCGTCGTCGCCCTGACCGTCGCGGCCCGCCGCTACGGCTGGTGGCCGCCGCTCGCCGCCCTCCCCGGCACGGTGCTGGCCGCCCTGGAACTCCTCGCCACCGCCTGGACGTTGACCTCGGTGGCCGCCTTCCAGGCGGGCCGGGGCACCTGGGCGCTCGGCGCGGGCCAGCGGCTCCAGGTGCTGCTGGTGGCGGTGTGGCTGGGGGTGCTGGCGGTGTGCGTGGCGCGGGAGAGGCGGGCATGAGGTTTCTGCGGGTGGCCGGGGTCGCGCACCACGTGGTGGTCGAGGGGTCCGGGCCGGTGGTGGTGCTCAGCGCGGGTCTCGGCATGAGCTGGTTCGACTGGGACCCGGTGGTGGCGCTGCTGGCCCCGGACCACACGGTCGTACGGTTCGACCGGCCCGGGCACGGCCTGTCCGCACCGGCCGTCGCGGCGCCGACCGCCGCGGGGGAGGCCCACCGCATCGCGGGGCTCCTCGACGCGCTGGGTCTGACGGGGGCGGTGACGGTGGTCGGCCACTCCATCGCCGGGTTCCACGCGGAGGCCTTCGCGCGGCTGTACCCGGACCGTACGGCGGGGCTCGTCCTGGTCGACTCCAGCGTCGAGGAGCGCGCGCGTCCTCCTGCCGCCCCGGGGCCGCGGCTCGCCCTCGCACGGGCGGTCGGGGCGGGGCTGTGCGCCGCGGGCGCCCCCGCCGCGCTGGGCCCCGCGGCCCGCCGCGCCCTGGTGCGCGCCGGCCGCACCGGTGGCGGCGATCCGGCGCCGCGCGATCTCGTACGCCGCTGCTACCGCACTTCGCGGGTGCTGCGCGGCTTGGTCCTGGAGAACGCGTGCTACGCGGCGGTGGCGGCGGAACTGCTCTGCCTCCGCCGGGAGTTCGGGCTGCCCCGGGTGCCGGTGACCGTGCTGGCGGGTGGTGCGGGGGGTGCGGCCTGGGTGCGCCGCCAGCGCGCCCTGGCGGCGGCCCTGTCCGCGGACTTCCAACTGGCGGTTGGCGTTGGGCACTTGGTGATGCTGGACAGCGCGGAGTCGGTCGCGCGGGCGGTGACTTCCCCCACCCCGCCCCTCCCCTAGACCCTCCGGGGGCGAAAGTGCCCCTGGGGCTCCGCCCCAGACCCCGTATCGCGCCTGAACGGCGCTCGTCCTCAATCTCCCCCAAGGCCTTAAGGGCCAGGGGGGACCCCCATGACGGGCTGAGATGCCCCCTGGCCACCCCGCGAGGACCAGAGCACGGCCCGCGGGCGCAGGCGGGCAGGGGCAACCCCCTAGGGGGCGCGGGGCTGTGACATTGTGCGGCTCCGCCGCGTGGGCGCGAGCAGCCGCGTACGGCCCGCGGGCGCAGGCGGGCAAAGGTGGCCCCCAGGCGCACTGTCACCCCCGGAGGGTCTGGGGAAGGGGCGGGGTGGGGAGTGAAAAGGCCCCGCCCCCACCCCGCGGTGGACCGCGGGGCAGAGGCGGGGCCGGGGCGACCCCGGTTCAGGGGGTCAGCGGCGGAACGGGAAGCCGTACGACGCCACGTAACCCGGCGCGGGCGAACCCACACCCGTCACGTCGTCGTACCCCTTCGTCGCGGCCAGCGAACTGTCCTTGCCGAGCGAGCGCACGGACGTCAGCAGACCACCCGACGCGTCCACGCCGTTGGCGAAGTCGACACGGGCCACCGCGAGGTCACGGTGCGCACCCAGCGGGTGGTCCGTCACGTCGTGGTACAGCGGCGAGTCGAACCGGGCGTAGATGCCCGGGTTCGCGAACCCGATCGGGAAGTGGCGCGCCTGCTGGGCGAGCGCCTGCACGCCCGCGATGACCGGCGCGGCCAGCGAGGTGCCGCCGATGCGGTACTCGTCGTACTTCACCGACCCGTCGGGCCACGACTGCGTCTGGCCCACCAGGAAACCGGTGTTGGGGTCGGCCACGGCCGCGATGTCCGGAACCGTACGCATCCGGGCCGCGCCGTTCGCCTTCGCCAGCGAGTCCGGCACGATGCCGCGCTGGTAGAACGGCTGCTTCACGGTGGAGCTGGTGCCGCCGCCCGCGCCGCTGGTGTAGGCGCCGGGGAAGTTGGTCCAGCTCTTGCCGTCCGCGGACAGCGACGCCTTCTCGGTGCCCCAGCCCGTCTCGAACTGGTACTTGTCGTTCTTGCCGACCGCCAGCGAGGTGCCGCCGACCGCCGTCACCCACGCCGAGTTGGCGGGAGTGTCGACCTGCTTCTTGCCGGTGTTGGCGACCTCGTCGCCGTTGTCGCCGGAGGAGAAGTAGAAGCCGATGCCCTCGATCGCGCCGAGCTTGAACGTCTGGTCGTACGCGGCCGCGATGTCCGGGGTCTCGTTGGCCTCGACGTCGCCCCACGAGTTGGAGACGATGTCGGCCAGACGCTGGTCGACGACCTTGTTGAGGGCGTCGAGCAGATCCGGGTCGTTGCAGGACGCGGCACCCACGTACGTGATGTTCGCGTCGGGCGCGAGCGCGTGCACGGCCTCGACGTCCAGGGACTCCTCGCCGTACCAACCGGACGCCTTGCAGTCGGCCACGCTGTTGTAGGCCGCCGGAAGGACCTCGGTGTACTGGCCCTTCTTGTAGGCCGCGTCACCGTTGCGCTTGGCGTAGTTCGAGGCGTCCGCCGCCATGGTCGGCGAGGCGTACGCGTCGGTGATCGCGACGGTCACGCCCTTGCCGGTGTACTTGCCCGCGCCGTACGCGGCCCGCAGCTGCTTGCCGGTGTAACCGTGCACGGCGTACGGAACCTTGGTGCCGTACGCGTCCGGCAGCGTCTTGGCGATGTTCTGGCCGAAGTACGACGAGGACGGGCCGGAGTTGCGGAAGCCCGCGCCCGGACCCGGAAGGGTGTCCTGGTGCGTCGACTGGTGCGGCGCGTTGTCCAGGCCCGCGACCGTCAGGACGGCCCCCGCGAGGGCGTTCGGCGCCGACGCGACCTTGGACGGGGCGTGGTACGTGCGGCCGTCCTTGCGGTAGTCGCGCAGCTGCGTGGCGAACGCCTTCTGCGCGGCCGCGACATCGCCGGACACCGCGATGTAGTGCTGGGTGGAGCCCGTGATGGTCAGTCCGGACGACTTCAGCCACTGGGTGACCGCGTCGATCTGCTCCTGGGTCGCGCCGAAGCGCTGCTGCGCCTCTGCGGCGCTCAGGTACTTGCCGTATGTCTTCGACTGCGGGTCGGACACGGCCGCGGCGTACGCGTCGAGGCCCTTCGCGTCCCGACCGGCGAGGTACACCCGGGCGTTGACCTTCGCGGATGCGGCCGTCGCACCCTGGTCGGCGGAGCCGGTGGCCCAGACGGGCTGGGTGCCCGCGAGGGCCGCCCGTCCGCTGGGGACCGGGTCGGCCGCCTGGGCGGACGGTATGCCGAGGGCGAGCGCGCCGGCGAGCAGTGGCAGTGTCGCTGCCATGCTCACACCGGCGCGCCGCCTGGCGCGGCTTGTTCTCATGTAACCCCCTGCGTGAGGTCTTCGCATGCTGTACAAGCGCTGTCTGATGCGCGCATGTAATGCGTCACTCTTGTCAGGAACAGTTCATGCGGGGGGCATGTGATCACCAAGAAACGCCAAAGAGCGTTTACCGATGGTCAGTTGCTGAGCGGGGTGGCGCCCCGTTTCTTCAGCATTTGTGCCATCAGGTCGATTTCCGACTGCTGGGAGTCGACCATGCCCTGCGCCAGCCGCTTCTCCGGACCCACCGCGCAGCGCTGGACACAGCCCTCGGCCATGTGGACGCCGCCCTTGTGGTGCTCGGTCATGAGCTGGAGGTAGAGCACCTCGGCGTCCCTGCCGCCGAGCGTGCGCAGCCGGTTCAGCTCGGTGTTGGTGGCCATGCCCGGCATCAGCGCGCCGTCGGCCCCCGGCGCCATGCCCATCCCCATCCACGCCATCGGCTGCTGGGACGCCTCGTTCTTCGGCAGCCCCCACAGATCCAGCCAGCCGAGCATCATGCCGCGCTGGTTGGCCTGGGTGTTGGCGATGTCGTACGCGAGGCGGCGCACCTCCTCGTCCGTGGTGCGGTCGCGCACGATGAAGGACATCTCCACCGCCTGCTGGTGGTGGGTGGACATGTCGCGGGCGAACCCGGCGTCGGCCGAGGTCGCCAGCGGCGTACCGGACTTGGGCTCGGCCGTGGCGCCCCGGCCGCCGGACGAGACGAGCACCGCGGCCGCCGCGAACACCATCGCGAGCGCGAGCGCCGCGGCGAGCCCCCAGTACCGCCGGCTCACTGCTCGTCCAGCCCGCCGGTGCACGCGGCACCCGGCTCGGGCGTCTGCGGACCCTGGACGTACCGGGTGAAGAACTGGCCGACCCGGGGGTCGTCCGCGCTGTCCACGGTGAGCTGCTTGCCCCAGGCGCTCAGCATGATCGTCCCCGCCTGGTCCTTGTACGGGCTCATCAGCGAGTACGGCGTGGTGGACACCTTGGCGGCGAGCTTCTTCACATCGGCGGCGGACGCCTTCTCGGTGTACGTCACCCAGACCGCGCCGTGCTCGAGGGAGTGCACGGCGTTCATGTCCGGGACCTGCCGCGGGTAGACCACGCCGCCGCAGTTCATCCACACCTGGTCGTGGTCACCGCCCACCGGCGGCTTCATCGGGTAAGCGACCTTCGTCGTCACGTGGTTGCGGGTCAGCTTCTTGGGATCCCAGTCCTTCTCGCCCGCGATCGGTGCCTTCGCGTCGGCCCCGGCCCGGGTCTGCGCCTCGGTCGGCGTCGTGCCGGACGCGCCGGAGCCGCTGTCCTTCGACCGGCCGAACTCGTACACACCGAATCCGACCAGGCCCGCGATCACCACGGTGGCGGCGGTGACCGAGGAGATCACCACGATCCGGCCGCGCCGGCGGCGGGCCTGCTCGGCCCGGCGCAGCTCGTCCATGTGCGCTCTGCGGGAGGTGCTGGGGTCGCCCTGCATGGTCATGTTCCGTAACGTCCTTCTGCTGAGGGGGGGTCGGGGCGGAGCGGCCGGGGCCGCGGGGCCCGCTAGGTCCGCAGCACCTGAAGGACGTGCAGGTCGGGAGCGCGCGGCCGGGCCCCGAACCGTACGGCCGCGGCCCCCGCGCGGGGCGTCACGGGACGCAGCCCGTGGACGGCGGCCGGGGTCGGCGCGTCCGTCGGGGGCGTGGTGAGCACGGCCGGGACGGAGTGGGCGTGGAGCCCGCAGCCGCCCTGGTCCGAGGGGCAGCTGTACTGGGCGGGGCCGTCGGCGAGCGGGCCGTGGGGGCGGCCCAAGTGTTCGCCGCCGCCCGCCGCGAGGCAGAGGAAGAGCGCGGCGAGGAGCGTCGCCATGGCGCTCAGCAGCGCCACGGGACGCGTGATGCGCGTGAGCCGCACTCCCCCCATGGGCGCAGATGGTAGGGGAGGGAGTGCGGCTCACGGCAGGCCGGGTGCGTCATCGGCCAGAAAGCGCGGGCACCGGGGGCTCAGCCCACGTGGACCCGGGGCCGTCGGCTCAGGTCCGGCTCGGCCCGGCGCAGCACCTCGCGGGTGACCGGCGCCACCTCGCCGTCGCCGAACACCAGGAAGCGCAGCAGATGGCTGAGGGGGTGGCCCTCGGTCCAGTTGAAGTAGGCGTGCGGGACCTCGCCGGTGCGGTCGCGCAGCTCCATCATCACGGCCGCGATGGTGTTGGGCACGACCGCGCCCTCGACGCGCAGCCTGCGCACGCCGTGCTTCTCGTCGCCGTGGACGGTGAGCTCGGTGGTGAAGTCGGAGGAGTTCTGGATGAAGACCTCCAGGAACAGCACGGGCCGGCCGTCCGGGATGTGGGTCTCCTCGCGCTGGCTGTACTCCTTGGCGCGGTACTCCCGCGTCGAGTGCTCCTGCGGCTCGTTGGCGATGATCCGCAGCGGCCCGCTCCGCGCGGCCTCGTCGACGAACCGGGCGGCGCACTCGTCGAACGTCACCGCCGTGGCCCGCAGTTCGAAGGCGCGGTGCACCCGCGAGGCGAACGACGACACCACGATGCCCACGATGAACAGCAGCGCGATCTTGATGCCGTCCGGCCGCTCGATCACGTTCGTGACCAGGGTGTAGGCGAAGACGGCGGTGACCACCCCGAAGCCCAGGGCGGCGCCCCGCTTGCCGCGCCGGTGCACGGCGACCGTCGAGGCGAAGGAGGCCGAGAGCATGAGCACCAGCACGCCGGTGGCGTAGGCGCCGCTCTGCGCGTCGACATCGGCGTCGAACCACCAGGTGATGAAGAAGGCGATGGCCATGAAGATCAGGACCAGCGGCCGCACCGCACGCGTCCACTCGGGAGCCATGCCGTAGCGCGGCAGGTAGCGCGGTACGAGGTTGAGCAGACCCGCCGTCGCCGAGGCCCCCGCGAACCAGAGGATGGCGATGGTCGAGATGTCGTACACCGTCCCGAAGCCCTCGCCCAGGCGCTGGTGGGCGAGGAAGGCGAGGGCGCGGCCGTTGGCCCCGCCGCCCGCCTTGAACTCGGACTCCGGGATCAGGATGGTCGTCGCGAGGCTGGAGACGAGCAGGAAGCCGCTCATGATGAGCGCGGCCGTGGTCAGCAGCTTGCGGGTGTCGCGGACGCGGCCGAGGGGCTTGTCGTACGTGTCCGAGGCGTCGCCCTGGATCTGCGGCATGACCGCCACGCCCGTCTCGAAGCCGGACATGCCGAGCGCGAGCTTCGGGAAGACGAGCAGGGACACCCCGATCATCGCGAGCGGCGAGGAGTGCTCGGCCGTCATCGCGTCCCACCAGTTGCCGATGACGACCGGCTCGGTGCAGATCTTCCAGACGGCGGTGGCGAGCACCACGAGGTTCAGCGCCAGGTAGACGCCGACCAGCGCCACCGCGATCCCGATGGCCTCCTTGAACCCCTTGAGGAAGACCGCGCCGAGCGCCGCCACGAGGGCGAGCGTGATCCAGAGGTTGGAGCCGTGCAGGAAGCCCGGGGTGAAAGGATTCTCCACGACGTGCGCGGAGGCGTCCGCCGCCGACAGGGTGATCGTGATCATGAAGTCGGTGGCGGCGAAGCCGAGCAGCACCAGGACGAAGATCTTCCCGGCCCACCAGGGCAGCAGCCGCTCCAGCATGGCGATCGAGCCCTCGCCGTTCGGCGACTCCCTCGCGACCCGCCGGTACACCGGCAGCGCGCCGCCGAGCGTCAGCGCGATGAGCACCAGCGTCGCGAGCGGGGAGAGCAGCCCCGCGGCGAGCGCGGCGATGCCGGGCTGGTAGCCGAGCGTGGAGAAGTAGTCGACGCCGGTCAGGCACATGACCCGCCACCAGCGGTGCCCCCGGTGCTCGGCGGGTACGGTGCCGTGCGGACCGGGGTGGCGGGCGGAGCGCTCGCTCAGTCCGTCGAGCAGCCAGCCCCTCCAGCGGCGCCGGGCGGGGGGTGCGACGGCGGTATCCGGAGGATCCACCTGGATGCCGGTCATGCGAGGTTCTCCTAGAGCCATTCTGGCGGGCCGTTCTGCGGGCAACGAGGAGCGAGTATCCACCACCTTCCCCGTCACGCGCCTGGCAGGGGCACCCACGGGGAGGGGACGTGCCGCAGGTCATACGGGGTGCGTAATGTGGAGGTAATCCAGCGCCTCGATACTGAGGATTCCCCCGCCGTGCCCGGCGCTGCCGGGGTAGCGGTGCACAGGCCGTCTGAACTGCAAGGATGTGGCTATGGACAAGCAGCAGGAGTTCGTGCTCCGGACTCTCGAGGAGCGCGACATCCGGTTCGTGCGCCTGTGGTTCACCGATGTGCTGGGCTTCCTCAAGTCGGTGGCGGTCGCCCCGGCGGAGCTGGAGCAGGCCTTCGACGAGGGAATCGGCTTCGACGGCTCGGCCATCGAGGGCTTCGCCCGCGTCTACGAGTCCGACATGATCGCCCGTCCGGACCCGTCCACCTTCCAGATCCTGCCGTGGCGCGCGGAGGCCCCCGGCACGGCCCGGATGTTCTGCGACATCCGCATGCCGGACGGCTCCCCGTCCTTCGCGGACCCCCGCTTCGTCCTCAAGCGCATCCTCGCCAAGACCTCCGACCTCGGGTTCACCTTCTACACCCACCCCGAGATCGAGTTCTTCCTCCTGAAGGACAAGCCGCTCGACGGCACCCGCCCCGTCCCGGCCGACAACTCGGGCTACTTCGACCACACCCCGCAGAACGTCGGCATGGACTTCCGCCGCCAGGCGATCACCATGCTCGAATCGATGGGCATCTCGGTCGAGTTCAGCCACCACGAGGGCGCGCCGGGCCAGCAGGAGATCGACCTGCGGTACGCGGACGCGCTCTCCACGGCCGACAACATCATGACCTTCCGCCTGGTCATGAAGCAGGTGGCCCTGGAGCAGGGCGTCCAGGCCACCTTCATGCCGAAGCCGTTCTCGGAGTACCCGGGCTCGGGCATGCACACCCACCTCTCCCTCTTCGAGGGCGACCGCAACGCGTTCTACGAGTCCGGCGCCGAGTACCAGCTCTCGAAGGTGGGCCGCTCCTTCATCGCGGGCCTCCTCAAGCACGCCGCCGAGATCGCCGCGGTCACCAACCAGTGGGTCAACTCCTACAAGCGCATCTGGGGCGGCTCGGAGCGCACCGCCGGCGCCGGCGGCGAGGCCCCCTCGTACATCTGCTGGGGCCACAACAACCGCTCGGCCCTGATCCGCGTCCCGATGTACAAGCCCGGCAAGACCGGCTCGTCCCGCATCGAGGTCCGCTCCCTCGACTCGGGCTGCAACCCGTACCTGGCCTACGCCCTCCTGCTCGCGGCGGGCCTGAAGGGCATCGAGGAGGGATACGAACTCCCGGCGGGCGCCGACGACGACGTCTGGGCCCTCACCGACGCCGAACGCCGAGCCATGGGCATCGAACCCCTCCCCCAGAACCTCGGCGAGGCCATCACCCTGATGGAGCGCAGCGAACTGGTGGCCGAGACACTGGGGGAGCACGTCTTCGACTTCTTCCTGCGCAACAAGAAGCAGGAGTGGGAGGAGTACCGCTCGGAAGTCACGGCCTTCGAGCTGCGGAAGAACCTGCCGGTGCTGTAGGCGCGGGTCAGAACGGTTTTCCTGCCGAACGGTGAGCGGGGCCCACGGTCATCCACTACGGGCCCCGCGCCCGTCTCACGCGCCTTGGGCCGTCTGTAGGCCGTCCGGCGCGGAACCGGTGCCCCCGGTACAGGCTGTCCACGGTGCTCCGGGTCTGCCCCTCGCCGCTCGGCAGCAGGTGCGTGAAGACCCGGAGGGTGAACTCCGGGTCGGTGTGCCCCAGGTGTGTGCTGAGCGCTTCGATGTTCTGCCCAGCATCCACGAGAACGGACGCGTAGAAGTGCCTCAACGCGTGCATGCCGTGCTCGCGGGCCACTTGGTGGCGCTCGCCCCGCTTGGGCTCGGGAATGACTCCAGCCGCGACGAGGGCGGCCTTCCAGCAGCGCGGGTTGAAGTCCGTTCGGCGTACGGCCCCGTCACCGTCCGGCCGGGCGAACAGCAGCCGTTTGGTCTTCGGCTCGCTGTGGGGCCGTAACCAGGGCCATGTGACCTCGATCGACGGATGCGCTTCGATGTGCTGTTTGAGTACGTGGGCCATCCAATCGGGCAACGGTACGTCCCGCTCCTTATTGCGATTGGGCGGGACGAATACGAGTTTTCCGCCCGCTACCTTCACTTGACAGGCGATGTGGAGCCAGCCGGTGTCGAAGCCGACTTCGTCGACGGGGAGCCCGAAGAGTTCTCCTTGCCGCAAGCCGCAGCCGCCTCCGAGGTGGACGACCGCCTGGTACTGCGACGGGAGCTGCACGCACCGTGAACGTGCGCTGGGCCGTCCAGGGGACGACACGTCGGTTGTTGGATGACGGTGCGCGCACGGTGCTGGCCTTGCACGGATTCCGGTGTAGGTAGCCTTCCTCCACGGCCGCGCTGAAGATGGCCGACACGCTCGCGAAAATGACGCGCCGCTACGGCGAAGCGGGCACCGCGCGCTCCAGCTCGCTGAGCCAGTCCCGGATGTGCTCCGGCTTGAACGGTCCCAGCGGGCGCGGGCCCAGGTACGGGATCGCGTGCCGTCGGATCTGTACGTCCACGGAGTCCCGAGTCGTGATGCCCGCGGTCTGGGAAAAGAGCCAGTTTTCCGCGTACTGGCGGAACTTGATCCGGCTCGCGGTCGGGTCGATGTACCGCCCGCTGTCCATGTCGGACTCGATTTGTTGAGCCACTTTTCAGCATCATCAATACCCGGGCGATGGCTCCCTTTCCGGAGCGGGACGGGTCGACCATGAGCAGGATCTTTTGCTGGTCGGTCCGGCCGGACAAGACGTAGCCGAGAACTGGCGCGACGGCCGCGGTCTGCTGACCGGCGCCCAGGTCAGGGCTCTGTGCGATGCGCCCAAGTCGCAGCTGAGCATGCGCCCGGCCCGCTGGGAGAGACCGCAGGAAGCTCTCCTGGCCACCCGGACCCCGGACATCGCTGCCGCGCTGGTGATCAGCGGCGAATCCCAGAGGAGCAGGACGCGGCGTGGCCGGCTGGCCGGGGGCCACCGCATCGGCAAGACCCGTACCCGGGTGGGCCAGCAGGCATTCAGGGAACGGCTGCTGGACGAGCAGGGGGAGAACTGTGCCTTCACCGGCCCCGCGCCCGCATGTGTGCTGGACGCCGCGCACCTGTGCAGCTATGCCGACAGCGGCGAACACCACGAATTCGGCGGTCTGCTCCTGCGCCGCGACATTCACCGGCTCTTCGACCTGGGCCGCATCACCGTGGACCCGGACACCGGCGAGCTGGACGTAGTCGGCTTGGACGACTACCCCCTCTATGCGGGCCTCCGTGGGGCGCCTGTGTTTGCTGATCTGCACGATGAGCACCGAGTCTGGCTCGACGTACACCGGGCTGAACACCGCGGCCAGGCTTGACCTGGCCGAGGCGGCAGCGCTCTCAACCAGCCGCTCTCCAGATGTCCTTGACGCAGCTGCTACAGCGGTTCCGTATCGGCGGAGACCCGGGGCCGATATGGGTGACCATCGGTCGCAGGATGGTGCTCACGTGTTCTTCTACTCGCTGGCGAGGAGTTGGGGCGGCAGGCCCGCGCCGGTGACGGCCTGCGGGTTGACGCCGGGCAGGCTCGCGCGGGGGACCAGCGCCGTGGCGAGCTGTTCGGTGTAGGTCGCGCCAGCACGGGCGGATTCGATCTGCGCTCCGGCCCGCAGTGCTTCGACGCGTTCCACGAAGGGTGGCCCACAGCGACCGACAACGACCGATGAGAGTCGCTCAATCACAGGTCAACACCGCGGAGACTTCGGTCGTGGGAGCTCGCTCCGGGCCGTCGGCACTTCCTGCGCAACGAGAAGCAGGAGTGGGAGGAGTACCGCAGCGAGGTCACTGCCTTCGACCCGCGGAAGAACTTGCCGGTGCTGTAGGTGAGTTGGCGGGAGGTGGGGCCCCGCCTCCTCCGGGGGTCAGGTGAAGTACTTCTGGGCTGCCCGGACCCCCTCCGCCAGGGCCCGTACCTCCTCCGTCGTGTTGTACACGTAGAAGCTCGCCCTCGTCGTGGCCGCCAGGCCGTAGCGGCGGGTCAGGGGGCGGGCGCAGTGGTGACCCGTGCGGACGGCCACTCCTCGGTCGTCCAGGATCTGGCCCACGTCGTGGGGGTGGATGTCCTCGACCGCGAAGGACACCGCCGAGCCCCGGTCGGCCGAGTCGGTGGGGCCGATGATCCGGACTCCCGGGATCTCGCCCAGGAGGTCGAGGGCCAGGGCGGTCAGGGTGGCCTCGTGGGCCGCCACCGCCCGCATGCCCAGGGCCTCCAGATAGTCGACCGCGGCCGCGAGGCCCACCGCCTGGGCGGTCATCGGGACGCCCGCCTCGAAGCGCTGGGGCGGCGGGAGGAACGTCGAGCGCTCCATCTCGACCACCTCGATCATCGAGCCGCCCGTCAGGAACGGCGGCAGCGACTCCAGCAGGGCAGCCCGGCCCCACAGGACGCCGATGCCGCTCGGGCCCAGCATCTTGTGGCCCGAGAAGGCGAGGAAGTCCGCGCCCAACTCCCCTACGTCCACCGGACGGTGGGGGACCGACTGGGCCCCGTCCACGACCACGAGCGCGCCCACCGCGTGCGCCCGGTCCGCGATGGTGCGGACCGGGTTGAGCGTGCCCAGGACGTTCGACTGGTGAGTCAGGGCGACGACCTTCGTCGCGTCGTCCACCAAGTCGTCGAGGGCGTCCAGGTCGAGCCGTCCCTCGTTGGTGAGGCCGAACCAGTCGAGCGTCGCGCCGGTCCGCTCGGCGAGCTGCTGCCAGGGCACCAGGTTCGCGTGGTGCTCCATCTCGGTCACCACGATCCGGTCGCCCGGGCCCAGGGTGCCCGCGTTGCCGAGGGCGTACGCCACCAGGTTGATGCCCTCGGTGGTGTTCTTGGTGAAGACGATCTCGTCCTCGCCCGCGCCGACGAAGGACGCGATCCTGCGCCGGGCGCCCTCGTACGCGTCCGTCGCCTCGACCGACAGCTGGTGGGCGCCGCGATGCACGGCCGCGTTGTGGTTCAGGTAGTAGTCCCGCTCGGCGTCCAGGACCTGGAGCGGCTTCTGGGTCGTGGCCCCGGAGTCCAGATAGACCAGCCGGGCCCCGCTGTCGAGCGTCCGCCCGAGGATCGGGAAGTCCTCCCGGACCCGCTCCACATCGATGCCCGTCCTGATCCCGTAGCTGTCCCTCGTCGTGCTCATCCTCCGGCCTCCTCTGTCTCACGCATACAGATGCCATTCGACGTTAGGTGACCGTAGAGCTTCTCACGGATAACGGCAAGCGTTAGCATGAGATACGTGGATCACGACGCCCCGCACTACCTCCATCAGCCGCCGGTCCCCGGCGAGGAGCGCTTCCTCTCCCTCGCCCTGGTGAACACCCGGTTCGCGCTCAGCCATGGCGAGGTGGACCTGCTGGAGGACACCGGCGCCGCCCGGCTGTGGCTCGTACGTCATGAACTTCTGCCGGACCGCACGGTTCTGAGTGGGCGTCAGGCCGGTCGGCTGCGCGCGCTGCGCGAGGCCGTGCGGGACCTCTTCGCGGCCCGGGCCGAGGGGGCCGTGCCGCCCGCGCCGAGCCTGGACGCGCTCAACGCCGCGCTGGCCACCGCGCCCCCCACGCCCCGGCTGGTCTGGGCCGGCCGCGAGCCGCACCGCGCTGACGAGCCCGACACGGCGAACCCCGTCGGCGCCGCGCTCTGCGCGCTCGCCGAGGACGGCGCCGACCTGCTCATAGGGGCCGACGCGGGTCAGCTCGCACCCTGCGGCGCGCCGGGGTGCACCCGCTGGTTCCTGCGCTCGCACGCGGCCCGCCGCTGGTGCACCACCAAGTGCGGCAACCGGGTGCGGGCCGCCCGCCACTACGCCGCCCGCAAGACATCCGTCTGATCAACCCATCGGCTACGCAAGGGAACCGGTCCATGCCATTCGTCACCGTCGAATATTCCGAGCGGCTCGCCGCCACCTTCGACCGGCGGGCCTTCGCCCGTGAGGTCCACGAGGTGGCGCCCGCGTCGGTCAACGCGTCCACCGAGGCCTTCAAGACCCGGTTCCGGCGCATCGAGGAGTCGTACTTCGGCGCCGCCGAGGACGACATCGACTCCGTCTTCGTCCAGGTCGCGATCCTCTCCGGGCGCACCCCGAAGGCGATCGAGACGCTGAGCGAGACCGTCCTGGAGATCGCCCGCAAGCATGTGACGGCCGTCGACGGGCGGCGGCTGCACGTCATGGTCGAGACCCGCGAGATGGAGCGGGACTACTACCGCGCCCACAAGGAGTAGCGCCCCGCCGTCGAGCAGAGCACCGGCGAACTCCACGGCCACCGCGCCCACCAGGTCGTGGCGGGGGAGGGGTCAGCCCAGGTAGGCCGGGGCCAGTCCCGCCGTCAGCAGGCGGCGGGGCTGGCCCGTGCCGTCGGCCGGGACGGTGTACAGGTCGCTGCCGTAGTCACCGGCCAGCGCGTAGGCGACCGTGTGGTCGTCCTGCCAGACCGCCTGGTCGTCCACGCTCCTCGGCTCCGCGAGCGGCGTCTCGTGCATCGTCGCCAGGTCCAGGGCGTACAGCCGCCAGGGCGCGTCGGCGGGCAGGCCCGGCACCCGCTTCTTGTAGACGATCCGGGTGCCGTCGGGGGAGAGGGAGGGGCACTCGACGTTCGTGTGCAGGGCGGTCACCGTGCGGGTGGCGAGGTCGCCCCGGACGAGGTGGGTCTGGCCTCCCGTCGCCATCGTCGCGTAGAAGTGCTGGTCGTCGGCGGCGAAGGTGACGCCCCAGAAGTTGGTGTCGGCGGCGTGGTGCTCCTTGCCGTCCAGGACGGCGCGGAAGTCCTCCAGGGACGCGGTGAGGCGGCCGGTCCTGGTGTCGAGGACCGCGGTGCGGGTGGAGAAGTTCGTGCCCGCGTAGCTGTCGCCGCCGACGAACACCGTCCACGCCACCCAGCGGCCGCTGGGCGAGACCCTGGCGCGGGTCGGGATGCCGGGCAGGCTGTAGTGCGCGCGCTCCTTGAGCGACGCGTCGAGGACCACCGCGCGGTAGGCGTCCGTCATCGTGCCGCGTTCGGCCTGGAGGCAGATGCCCGTGCCCGCCGCCGCGTAGAAGCGCAGGCACTTCACCCCGGAAGCCGTGCGCGGGCCCGCCGGATCACCGGCCGCGACCGTGCTCAGCTCGTCGCGGTGCGGGCCCCACGCCATGTTGCGGAACACGATCCTCCGGTTGGCGCCGGGTGTCAGTGACACCGTTCCGGCGGCCACCGGGGGCCCGCCCGCCTGCGTCCGGTTCTTGCGGTCCGCCCGGCCCGCCGCGTGCAGCACGGACGCGGTGGCGACGCCCGCCAGGACCGCGAGGGCCGCCACGAGCACCAGGATCTTGTTGCGGAGGGTCAAGGCCGGGCTTCCTTCGCGGAGTTCGAGGGGCGGAGCAGGAAGGCGCCCATGGCGCAGGCCGTGAGGACCGCCGCCGCCGTGCCCAGCGCCGTCCGGTCGCCCCACGCCGTCCAGGCCGCGCCGAACGCGATCGAGCAGACGAAGCGGGCCAGGGCCTGGCCGGTCTGGATCAACGCGAGCCCGGAGGAGCGGAGTTCGGCCGGGACCGAACCGGCGGCGGCCGCCATCAGGACGCCGTCGGTCGCCGCGTAGAACCCGCCGTGCAGGGCGAGCGTCAGGAAGGGGAGCGCCGGGCTCTGCCAGCCGGTCAGGAGCAGGGCGTACGCCGTCAGCAGGGCGAGGTGGCCGCCGAGGAACACCTGCCAGCGGCCCACCTTGTCGGCCAGCCGCCCGAGCGGCACGGCGAGCAGCAGGAACGCCGCAGCCGTGCCGAGCGGCAGCAGCGCGAACCAGCGGTCGGGCACGCCGAGCCGGTGCTGGAGCAGCAGGTAGATGAAGGAGTCGCTCACCGTGGCCAGCCCCAACAGGAGCGCAGCGACGGTGAGTTGGCGCACCGTCCGCACGCGCAGGAGCGCCAGGGCCGCCTTCAGGGAGGCGCGCGGGGCGCCTTCGGGGAGGGCGGTCGCGGGCACGCGGGAGGGCACGAACAGGAGCAGGACGAGGACGCCCACGGCCGCCACGCAGAAGCTCACCGTGAACACCGCGTCGTATCCGTCGGTTGCCTGACGCAGAATCAGGAAGGCGGTCAGCGGGCCGAGCAGGGCGCCCGCCGTGTCCATCGCCCGGTGCACCCCGAAGGCCCGGCCGCGGGACTCGGGGGCGGACGCGAGGGAGATCAGCGCGTCGCGCGGCGCGGTGCGCAGCCCCTTGCCGGTGCGGTCGGCGGCAAGCACCGCGCCGATCACCGGCAGTGAACTCGCCACCAGGAGCAGGGGTTTGCACAGCGCGGAGAGCCCGTAGCCGAGCACCGCGACCGTCTTGTGCCGGCCGCCCCGGTCGGCGAGGTGGCCGCCGACGAGCCGGACCAGCGCGCTGAAGCCGTTGTAGACCCCGTCGAGCAGGCCGAAGCCGAGCGGGGACAGGCCCAGGCCCGTCACCAGGTACAGCGGGAGCACGGCGGTGACCATCTCCGAGGAGACGTCCGTGATGAGACTGACCGTGCCGAGCGCGAACACGGTGGGGGCGACGGCCGAACGCCGCCCGGAGGTGGGCCGGGCGGCGTCGGCGGATGCGGCCGGGGTGCCGCGACTGTCCGCTACGTACACGTCAGCCGGCCCAGATCCCCGTGATGTCGGTGGCGTCGGCGGCCTGCCCGGCGTGCGCGGTGCCGTACATGTCCTCGATCGTGCGCAGCACGTCGTAGTGGTTGTACGTCGTCGAGGACGAGGAGCCCGGGGTCACCGGCTGGCCGTAGAGGACCGTCGGGATCCGGTTGCCGGCGAGCCGGTTGTCCTCGTCGAAGGTGACGACGAGCAGGCTGTTGTGGGTCTTGGCCCAGGTCGCGTACGCCCCCAGGTTGTTCTTCAGCCAGGTGTCACCCGTGGAGACCGAGCAGTCGTGCATGTCGCTGCACAGGTTCGGGGTGACGTACGAGACCTGGGGGAGGGTCGAGTAGTCGGTGGGGAACTGGGCGAAGGTGTACGCCGAGGAGGTCGGCACGTTCGAGAAGCCGAACCACGGGTTGTGCTTCTGCGCGTACTTGCCGCTGGAGCAGGTCGTGGAACCCTGGCCGGGCAGCGACTCGTTGTAGCTGGCCCACGACTTGCCCGCGGCGATCAGCTCGGAGGCGAGGTTGGGCGCGTCGGAGAAGCCCGGGGTCACACAGCTGTCGTCGGTGATGCCCTGGGTGTCGCCGGAGAACATGGCGTAGTAGTTCGGCTGGCTCGGGTGGGTCTCGGCGTACGAGGCGGTGAGGTTGGCGCCGCCGGTCTTCAGCGAGTTGATGTACGGGGCGCTGGAGCTGCCGATGACCTGGTTGTAGGCGTGGTTCTCCATGACCACGACGACCACGTGGTCCGGGGTGGGGACGCTCGCCGCGGATGCCGCGGACGACGTGCCGCCGAGGCCGGCCCACAGGCCGGCGGACGTGGCCGCGAGGCCCAGGGCGGTGAAGAGGGCGGTGCGGGTGCGGCGTGGTGTGGGCTCGCCGGACACGGCTACCTCCGGATTGAGGGGGAATGGCTCACCCAGGGGTCGGGTACAGCCAGGGAGCGGGTGGCGGTGCACCCAGAGATTAGGGGTGTCCATGTCAACCTGGAAGGTGAAAGTGGGTGAAGACCCGGGGAACGTCCCGTGCCCAACGCGGTGGCGTCCCCATGGACCACCTTCGTCCCCCTACATTGGGGCCAATGACCAGCTCCACCCCCCACCCCGGCGCCCTGGTTCCCCCCGCCCCCGCCCCCGACCGCAGGCCCTTCTTCGACAACGCCAAATTCCTGCTCATTGTCCTGGTCGCGCTCGGCCACAGCTGGGAGCAGGTGTTCACCCCGCACACCGAGGGCCTCAGAGCCCTGCACAACCTGGTCTACGGCTTTCACATGCCGGCCTTCATCCTGCTCTCCGGCTACTTCTCGCGCAGCTTCACCGGCCGCCCCGACCAGATCCGTCGGCTCCTCACCGGAGTCCTCGCGCCCTATCTGATCTTCGAGACCATCTACACGTTCGTGTATCACTGGGTGCGCGGCACGGAGCTCGCGGTCACCCCGACCTCGCCGACGTATCTGCTGTGGTTCCTCATCGCCCTGTTCGTGTGGCGGCTGACCACCCCGATCTGGAACGCCGTGCGGTATCCGGTCGCCCTCTCGGTCGTGGTCTCGCTCGCCGCGGGCACCACCGTGATCGGCGAGGACCTGGCGCTGCCGAGGGTGCTGATGTTCCTGCCGTGGTTCGTCCTGGGGCTCCGGCTGACGCCCGAGCACTTCGCCCGGCTGCGCACCCGCACGGCCCGCCGCATCGCGGTGCCGGTCTTCCTGGGGGCCTTCGCGCTCGCCTACCGCCTGTCACCCGACCCGAGCGACGACTGGCTGTCGATGGACGTCGGCGACGGCGCGCTGCACGTCTCGCCGGTGCGGTACCTGCTGCTCCGGCTGGCGCTGTTCGCGGTGAGCGCGCTCCTGGTGGGCTCGTTCCTCGCGCTGGTGCCGGGCCGCCGGATGTGGATCACGGCACTGGGCGCGGTCACCCTCTACCCGTATCTGCTGCACGGGATCGCGATCCGGGTCGCCGAGCACTACGGGTTCTTCCGCGCCGTACGGGAGTCGGGCCTGGCCGGGCAGCTGGTGCTCAGCGGGCTCGCCGTGGGGGTGGTCGTCCTGCTGTCGACGCCACCGGTGCGGGCGCTGGCCCGGCCCCTGGTGGAGCCGCGCCTTCCGCGGATGCTGGTGCCGCGGGCGCAGGTGCCCGCGCCCGCGACGGCTCCGACGGCCGCCGCCGAGCGCGAGAAGACCCTCGCGCGCTGAGCGCCGAGGAGGGCCCGCCGCGGTCAGTTCGCGGCGGGCTTCCAGGGCGAGGCCGGGCCGTCGGAGCCCGCGGTCCGCGTCCAGTACAGCCGGCCGTCCAGGCCGATGGCGGCGGCCGCGGTGTCCCCGTCGTTCTCGACCGCCGAGGGCGAGCCGGTGAACAGGATGCTGCCGTCGGACTTCCACCGCGGGGCGTCGGTGCCCGGCTCCAGGCTGGCGAGCGCGCCGGACGCGGTGCGGCCGGCCAGGAGCGGTCCGGCCGCGCCGACCGTGCCGTAGCCGGAGGTGTCGCCGAGGTCGGTGACCGCCGAGGGGGTCACGCCGGTGAACAGCACGCTCTGGACGTTGCCCGAGTCCACCTTGCGGTAGTACACGCGCACCCCGTCGCCCTCCGGCTGGGCCGAGAGCCCCGTGGTGTTCGGCGGCAGCTTCGTCTCGACCGCGCGCGCCGGCATCGGAGCCCCGGCCTGCGGCTGGGCCCAGGTCAGCACCGTCTTCGGGGTGCTGGAGAAGACGTGGACGCGGCCCGCGCCGTCGGTGGTGGCGACCGGGTCGCCGGCCATGTTGACGCCGCCCAGGACGGTCCACGGACCCCAGGCGCCGTTCGCGCCCTGCGTCGCGGAGTACAGCTGGCGGTCGTCGCCGCGCAGGAACACGGAGAGCTTTCCGGTGCCGTCCACGGCCGCGGTCGGGGTCGACATGTCGAAGACGCCGTTGGTGCCGCTGTGATCGGGCGAGCCGAGCGAGCGCCACGGCCCGAAGTCCCCGCCCGGGGTGGTCTGCACGGCGGCCACCGCCTCGCGGCGGTAGTCGGTGAGCTCGGTGCCGAACAGGGTACGGGTGCCGAACACCGCGAGCCGGCCGTCCGGCAGGCGCGTCGCGCTCACCCCGGAGTCCATGCCGTCACCGGGCAGCAGCTTGGGCTCGCCCCAGGCGCTGTCCGCGCCGGGTGCCTTGTGCCACACCGCGAGGCGCTGGTCCAGCACGCCGAAGGCCCACAGGCTCCCGTCCTTGCCGGACTGCAGCCAGGAGGTGGAGTTGGTGCGGCTGTAACGGACCGACTGGGCCCAGTTGTTGCCGTACGGGCGGACCGACACCTTGCGGTCGCCGCAGCCGGCGGTGCTGGCGCAGTAGTTGTCGTCCGGGTTCATCCAGGCGTACGTCTTGACGATGTCGGCCTTGGCGTCGGCGGCCGGCTTGGCGAAGGTGTGCGGCAGGTAGCTGGTGTTGTAGCCGAAGTACGTCTGCACGCTGAAGTTCGGGTGGTTCACGGACTTCGCGTAGAGCTGCAGCGCGGCCTGCGCGAAGCGGGCGCTGTAGATGTGGTCCTGGTGGTCGATGATCTTGTGCAGCTTGCCCTCCTTGCCCGGGGTCGGGTCGAGGGTGCGCACGTGCGTGGGCCGGAAGCGCTCCATCAGACCGGCGAGCGTCTTGACGACCTGGTCCTTCGTGTACGTGAAGGCCTTGGCCGGGCTGCCGGAGGCGATCTGCGAGGCGAGCTCGGAGACCTGGCCGTTCCACAGGCCGCGCAGGCTGTGCGGCTGGTTGCCGTTGATGGAGCCCGCCTCGCGCAGCTGCACCCACACCAGGTGGATGTCGGGGTGCGCGTTGAGCGTGTCGACCTCGGCGGTGCCACCGCCGGCGGTGGGTATGGAGGCGCGCGTCCACGAGCTGGCCCGGTCGCCGGTGGCCATCTGCGCGTACGCCCCGCGTATGCCGTTCTGGCGGGCCTCGGCGTACTTCGCCTTGTCGACCGGCGGCTTGGGGCCGCCCGGCTTCTTCGGCGGCGGGGCGTTCACGCCGTCCGCCTCGCCGGCCGTGACGTACACCGACGTCATGGGGCGGCCCGAGCGGAGCGACTGGCCGGTGTCCGGGTTCATGAAGAACAGGTCGTCGTCGGGGTGGGCTATGACCTGCATCACCGAGCCGCTCTCGGGCCGCACCGGCCCCGAGGCCACCGCGGCCGGGGCGCCCGAGGCGCGACCGCCCGGGGTGTCCTGTCCCTCGGTGTCGGAGATGGCGAGTTCGGCGAAGACGCCGCCCGTGATGAGCACGGCGGCGAGCGCGGAGCCGGCGACGGCGCCACGGCGGGACAGCAGCGTGGAACGCAGCGGCAGCCTGGACTTCATGGGTACGGTCTTTCGGTACGGGCGGCCTGGGCGGCCGGGGTCAGTGCGTGAGCACGTCCTCGCCGAGCCCGGTCGTGAGTGCTCGATCAGGGCTGGTCAGAACCTGATCGGCATGGAAGACGAAAGGTCCAAGAATCGGGTTCATTTGGACTCGATGGCAAATCGTGTGGCCTTGATCACCCCGAATTCGCCTTAAATCGCCTCAAGTCCGGCACGGAATGCCGCGAAGTGGACACCGGGAGGCGGTAGTTCACCTTCCGTATGTCCGGAAAGTTGCCGTATGTCGAGCGGTCGTCACCGGTCGTGAGGGGTTCCGTCCGGCTCTTTCGGGTCGAAGGTCCCGGGCCCGCCGTCCCCCGCCCCGGTGCCGGTCGGCCCTTTGGGCGGCTCGTGCGCGACCCCGGCCGGGAAGGGCCGGGACCTGCCGCCCGGGGACACCTCGCCGGGCCCCGCGCCCCCTACTGCGGCTAGGCTCGGAATCCGGGTCTTGATCGGGTGGGCCGGTTCCGGGAACCCCCGACCGGGCGTGCGGGCGTACGTACGAGGTGGGAGGCGGCCAGATGACCGTGCCGGGGCGCAGGAGCAGCACCTTCACACGGCTGCTGCGGCATGGCTTCACCGATCCCTCGGCCGCCGAGCGCCTCCTGGAGAGCCCCGAACTCGCACCCGTACGGTCCGACCCGGTGCTCCTGGACGCGCTGGGCGCCACCGCCGACCCCGACCTGGCCCTTTTCGGCCTCGTCCGTCTCGTGGAGGCCCAGGACGCCGACGAGCGGCGCGCGCTCCTGGACACCCTGGCCGGTGCGAAACCGCTGCGCGACCGGCTGCTCGGCGTGCTCGGCGCCTCCGAGGCGCTCGGCGACCACCTGGCCCGCCACCCCCGAGAGTGGCACGCCCTGGTCACCTACGAGGCGGCGGACCTCCACCCCGGGGTCGCCGAGTTCGAGCGCGGCCTCGCCGGGGCCGTCGACCCGGTGACGCTGCGGGTCGCCTACCGGCGGTGCCTGCTGGCCATAGCGGCCCGCGACGTGTGCGGGACCACCGACGTGGCACAGACCGCCGCCGAGCTGGCCGACCTCGCGACCGCCACGCTGCGCGCCGCGCTCGCCATCGCCCGCACCGCGGCCCCCGCCGACGCCGCCCAGTGCCGGCTCGCGGTGATCGCGATGGGCAAGTGCGGCGGACACGAGCTCAACTACGTCTCCGACGTGGACGTGATCTTCGTCGCCGAACCGGCCGACGGCGCCGACGAGGGCAAGGCCCTGCAGGCCGCGTCCCGGCTCGCGGCCCACCTCATGCGGATCTGTTCGGAGACCACCGTCGAGGGCGTCATCTGGCCCGTCGACGCCAACCTGCGTCCCGAGGGCCGCAACGGTCCGCTGGTGCGCACGCTCTCCAGCCACCTCGCCTACTACCAGCGCTGGGCCAAGACCTGGGAGTTCCAGGCGCTGCTCAAGGCCCGGCCGGTGGCGGGCGACCCCGAGCTCGGCCAGGACTACCTCGACGCCGTCTCCCCGCTGGTGTGGCAGGCCGCCGAGCGGGACAACTTCGTCGCCGACGTCCAGAAGATGCGCCGCAGAGTCGTCGACAACATTCCCGCCGCACAGGTCGAGCGCGAGCTCAAGCTCGGCCCCGGCGGCCTGCGCGACGTCGAATTCGCCGTCCAGCTCCTCCAGTTGGTGCACGGACGCAGCGACGCCACCCTGCACAGCGGCACCACCCTGGACGCGCTCGCGGCGCTCGCGGCCGGAGGCTACGTGGGCCGGTCTGACGCCGCCCAGCTCGACGAGGCGTACCGCTTCCTGCGCGCCATGGAGCACCGCATACAGCTCTACCGGCTGCGCCGCACCCACCTCGTGCCGGAGGACGAGGCCGATCTGCGCCGGCTCGGCCGCTCGCTCGGGCTGCGCACCGAGCCCGTGGTCAGTCTCAACAAGGAGTGGAAGCGGCACGCCTCGGTGGTGCGCCGGCTGCACGAGAAGCTCTTCTACCGGCCGCTCCTGGACGCGGTCGCCCAGCTCGCACCCGGCGAGACCCGGCTCAGCGCCCGCGCCGCCGCCCACCGCCTCGAAGCCCTCGGCTACGCCGACCCGGCGGCCGCCCTGCGCCACCTGGAGGCGCTGTCCTCGGGCGTGAGCCGCAAGGCCGCCATCCAACGCACCCTGCTGCCCGTCCTGTTGGGCTGGTTCGCCGACTCCGCCGACCCGGACGCCGGACTGCTCGGCTTCCGCAAGGTCTCCGACGCGCTCGGCAAGACCCCCTGGTACCTGCGGCTGCTGCGCGACGAGGGCGCCGCCGCCGAGAACCTGGCCCGGGTCCTCTCGGCCGGGCGGCTCGCCCCCGACCTGCTCCTTCGCGCGCCCGAGGCGGTCGCCATCCTGGGCGACCCGGACGGGCTCGCCCCGCGCGGCCGGGACCACCTGGAACAGGAGGTGCTGGCCGCGGTCGGCCGCGCCGAGACCGCCGAGGGCGCGGTCGCCGCGGCCCGCGGGGTGCGCCGCCGCGAACTGTTCCGCACCACCGCCGGCGACCTCATCGGCTCGTACGGGACCGAGGACAGCCCCGCCGAGGAGGACCCGGGCGCGCTCGTCGACCGGGTCGGCAACGCGGTCACCGACCTGAACGCGGCCACCATCGCGGGCGCGCTGCGCGCCGCCGTGCGGGCCGAGTGGGGCGACACCCTGCCCACCCGGTTCGCGGTCATCGGCATGGGCCGCTTCGGCGGCCACGAGCTGAGCTACGGCTCCGACGCGGACGTCCTGTTCGTGCACGAGCCCCGCGAGGGCGTGGACGAGCAGGAGGCGGCCCGGGCCGCCAACCGGGTCGTCGCCGAGATGCGCAGGCTCCTCCAACTCCCCACCGCCGACCCGCCGTTGCTGATAGACGCCGATCTGCGGCCGGAGGGCAAGTCGGGCCCCATGGTCCGCACCCTCAAGTCGTACGAGGCGTACTACCGGCGCTGGTCATTGGTCTGGGAGAGCCAGGCGCTGCTGCGTGCGGAGGTGATGGCGGGCGACGCCGACCTCGGGGCCCGCTTCATCGAGCTGATCGACCCGCTGCGGTACCCGGTGGAGGGCCTCGGGGACGAGGCGGTGCGCGAGATCCGGCGCCTGAAGGCCCGCATGGAGTCCGAACGGATGCCGCGCGGCGCCGACCCCACCCTGCACGCCAAGCTCGGCCGGGGCGGCCTGTCCGACGTCGAGTGGACGGTCCAGCTGCTTCAGCTGCGGCACGGCTGGGAGCTGCCGGGTCTGCGCACCACGCGGACCCGCCACGCCCTGTCCGCCGCCCACGCGGCCGGGCTCATCGCCGCCGAGGACGCCTCGATACTGGACGAGGCGTGGGTGCTGGCGACGCGGGTGCGCAACGGGGTCATGCTGGTCCGGGGGCGGGCCGGGGACACCTTCCCGTCCGACGGGCGGGAGCTGGCGGCGGTGGGGCGTTACCTCGGGTACGAGCCGGGGCACGTCGGGGACATGCTGGAGGACTACCGACGCCTCACGCGCAGGGCGCGGGCGGTCGTCGAGGAGCTGTTCTACGGGGCCCACCTGTAGCGCGCGAACGGGGTCGCCCCGCCCCCGTTCGCGCCTTCAGGAGCGCTCGTCCTCAAGCGCCGGACGGGCCGCCTTGGCTCGCCAGGGCGGGCGTGTGGCGCCCCGTACCAGCTTCGGGAGGTGGTGGGGGAGGCTGCCGTACCAGGCGCGGGAGACCAGGACGCCGAAGGTCAGGCAGAGCAGGCCGCCCACCGCGTCCAGCCAGAAGTGGTTCGCCGTGGAGACGATCACGACCAGGGTGGCCGCGGGGTACAGCAGCCCGAGGATCCTCGCCCAGGGCGCGGACGCCAGCGCGAAGATCGTCAGGCCGCACCAGGTCGACCACCCGATGTGCATGGACGGCATCGCCGCGTACTGGTTCGACATGTTCTTCAGGTCGCCGGAGGCCATGGAGCCCCAGGTGTGGTGGACCAGGACCGTGTCGATGAAGCCGCCGCCGTTCATCAGGCGCGGCGGCGCCAGCGGGAAGAAGTAGTAGCCGACCAGGGCCACGCCCGTGGTCGCGAAGAGAGCGAGCCGTGACGCCGCGTAGCGGCCGGGGTGACTACGGAACAGCCACACCAGGACACCGATGGTGATGATGAAGTGCAGTGTGGCGTAGTAGTAGTTCATGCCGACGATGAGCCATGTCACCGAATCCACGGCGTGGTTGACCGACCGCTCCACCGCGATGCCGAGGTGGTGCTCGACGCTCCAGATCCAGTCGGCGTTCTTGAGCGCCTGCGCCTTCTGCTCGGGCACCGCGTTGCGGATCAGTGAGTACACCCAGTAACTCACCGCGATCAGAAGCACTTCGAACCAGATGCGCGGGCGGCGCGGCGTGCGCACGCCTCTCAGCCGGGCGAGAAAGCCGGTTCGTCCCGGTTCGGAAGGGGTGGGTGAGGCCGACGGCTCGTTCGGTGGAGCGGCCGTCCGGCCTTCCAGAGTCTTCACGGTCATTTCACCCATGGGAAGAGAGTCTGCCAGATGCACATACCCCCCGCCGATCATCCTCCGGTCGGGTTCGCCGCGCACCTGCTACTCCCCAAGGACGAGTTTCCGGGCGTACCTCAGGGTCGGCTCCGGGGCCTGGCCCCGGAGGTTGAACCGCGTACGACCAGCTCGGGCATGAACACGAACTCGCTGTGCGGGGCGGGGGTGCCCCCGACCTCCTCGAGGAGGGCGCGGACCGCCGCCTGGCCCATCGCCGTCACCGGCTTGCGGATGGTGGTCAGCGGTGGATCGGTGAACGCTATCAACGGAGAGTCGTCGAATCCCACCACAGAGACATCACGGGGCACGTCGAGGCCCGCCTGGCGCGCGGCCCGGATCGCGCCGAGCGCCATCATGTCGCTGGCGCACACCACCGCGGTGCAGCCCTGCGCGATCAGCGCGGAGGCGGCGGCCTGGCCGCCCTCCAGGGTGTACAGCGAGTGCTGGATCAGGGACTCCGCCTCCGTGAGGCTCAGACCGAGCCGGTCCTGCATGCCGGCCGTGAAGCCCTCGATCTTGCGCAACACCGGCACGAAGCGCTTGGGGCCCACGGCCAGGCCGATCCTGGTGTGGCCGAGCGCGGCGAGGTGGGTCACCGCCAGGCGCATCGCGGCCCGGTCGTCGGGGGAGATGAAGGGCGCCTGCACCTTCGGCGAGAAGCCGTCCACCAGCACGTACGGGACGCCCTGGGCGCGCAGCTGCTCGTAGCGCTCCATGTCGGCGGTGGTGTCCGCGTGCAGTCCGGAGACGAAGATGATCCCGGAGACGCCGCGGTCCACCAGCATCTCGGTGAGCTCGTCCTCGGTGGATCCGCCGGGCGTCTGGGTCGCGAGCACCGGCGTGTATCCCTGCCGGGTCAGCGACTGGCCGATGACCTGGGCGAGGGCGGGGAAGATCGGGTTTTCCAGTTCCGGCGTTATCAGGCCGACGAGCCCCGCGCTGCGGCGGCGCAGTCGTACGGGCCGTTCGTAGCCCAGCACGTCGAGTGCGGCGAGAACGGATTCGCGGGTGCCCGCGGCCACACCGGGCTTGCCGTTGAGCACGCGGCTGACTGTGGCTTCGCTGACCCCCGCCTGGGCTGCGATGTCGGCGAGCCGTGCGGTCACGGGATTGGACTGTACCGGTCGCACGTCAGATTGCCCACCAGACCGCGGATTCGGCCGGGAGCAGGACGCCCGCCGTGCCGAACTCGACGGCGCCGCTGGTGAGCAGCGGCCTTCCCGGAAGCGGGAGTTGGACCGCGTGGTCCAGGGTGTTGAGGGTGCACGCGAACCCGGGCCGGGCGAAGGCGAGCACCCCCTCGGGCGCCGGGAGCCAGTCCATCGTGCCGTCGCCCAGGCCCGGCAGCTCGCGGCGCAGGGCGAGCGCCGCGCGGTAGAGCTCCAGGGTCGAGTGCGGGTCGCCCGACTGGGAGGCGACGCTGAGCCCGCGCCAGGAGTCGGGCTGCGGCAGCCAGGGCGCCGCGTCGCCGAACCCCAGGCTCGGGCCGTCCGCGGTCCACGGGATCGGCACGCGGCAGCCGTCGCGGAAGCCGTCCTGGCCCGCGGCGCGGTGGAAGGCCGGGTCCTGGCGCAGCTCGTCGGGCAGGTCGGTGACCTCGGGCAGGCCCAGCTCCTCGCCCTGGTAGAGATAGGCGGAGCCGGGCAGGGCCAGGGTGAACAGGGTCGCGGCGCGGGCCCGGCGCAGGCCCTGCTCGCCGCCGCCGTAGCGGGTCACATGGCGTACGACGTCGTGGTTGGAGAGCACCCAGGTGGTGGGGGCGCCGACCGCGGCCGTCGCGGCGAGCGAGGCGTCGACCGTCGAGCGCATCCGCGCCGCGTCCCAATCGCACGTCAGGAACTGGAAGTTGAAGGCCTGGTGCAGTTCGTCGGGGCGTACGTACAGGGCGAGGCGCTCGGGGGAGGGGGCCCAGGCCTCGGCGACCGCGATGCGCTCGCCGTCGTAGCCGTCAAGCAGCTCGCGCCAGGCCCGGTGGATCTCGTGCACGCCGTCCTGGTCGAAGAAGGGGAGCACCTGGGCCCCGATGAGCCTGGCCTGCTCGCTCGCGCCGATGTCGGGCAGGCCCGCGGCCTTGACCATGCCGTGGGCCACGTCGATGCGGAAGCCGTCGACGCCGAGGTCCAGCCAGAAGCGGAGCACGGAGTCGAACTCGGCGCGCACCTCCGGAGGGTCCCAGTTGAGGTCGGGCTGCTCGGGGGCGAACAGGTGCAGGTACCAGTCTCCCCCAGCCTCCGGCTGGGAGGTGCCCCCATCGCCTGACGGCGCCGGGACGCGGGTCCAGGCGGGGCCGCCGAACACCGACTCCCAGTCGTTGGGCGGGAGTTGGCCGTGCTCGCCCTTTCCGGGGCGGAAGTGGTAGCGCTCGCGCTCGGGGCCGCCGGCCAGCGCCGCGCGGAACCAGGGGTGCTGGTCGGAGGTGTGGTTGGGGACGATGTCGACGATGACGCGCAGGCCGAGCCGGTGGGCCTCGCGCACCAGGTCGTCCGCGTCGGACAGGGAGCCGAAGAGCGGGTCCACCGTCCGGTAGTCGGCCACGTCGTAGCCGCCGTCGGCCTGCGGGGACGCGTAGAAGGGGGTGAGCCAGACCGCGTCGGCCCCCAGGTCCTTGAGATGGGGGAGCCGGGCCCGGATGCCGGGCAGGTCGCCGATGCCGTCTCCGTCGCCGTCCGCGAAGGAGCGGACGTACACCTGGTAGATCACCGCGTCGCGCCACCAGCCGGTCCGGGGGCCGGGGCGGGCGTGGGTGACGGCGGCGGTCGTCAGCTCCTGCGTCATGTGTGGTCCCCTCTCGAAACCCTGTGTCCACCCGATCAACGCCGATGGCCCTCGAAAGTAACAGTCCTGCAAGGTCTTGCGGAAGTCTTGCAGGGCCCCCGCAGGCGCATATGGACCAGCCGTACCGGCTTTGACAAGGTGCACAACGGCAACCGTGCGGACACGCTGACGTAACGATCAGCGGGCCTTGCAGAAATTCTTCGCAAGGTCTTTCGGACTCCTTTCATCCTTGTTACGTTCCTGGCGATCCGGCGCCGTGATGGAGCGGCACCCAGTGAAGGAGTTCTCATGCGACGTGGCATAGCGGCCACCGCGCTCGCGGCGACCCTGGCGCTCGCGGCGACGGCCTGCGGTGGCAGCGACAGTGACGGCGGCAAGGCGGACGGCCCCGTCACCATCACCTGGTGGGACACCTCGAACGCCACGAACGAGGCGCCGACCTACCAGGCGCTGGTCACGGAGTTCGAGAAGGCGAACCCGACGATCAAGGTGAAGTACGTCAACGTCCCCTTCGACCAGGCGCAGAACAAGTTCGACACCGCCGCCGGCGCCAAGGGTGCCCCGGACGTGCTGCGCGCCGAGGTCGGCTGGACGCCCGCGTTCGCGAAGAAGGGCTACTTCCTGCCGCTCGACGGCACCGACGCCCTCACCGACCAGGCCAAGTTCCGGCCCAACCTGATCAAGCAGGCCCAGTTCCAGGGCAAGACCTACGGCGTCCCGCTGGTCACCGACACCCTCGCCCTCGTCTACAACAAGGCCCTGTTCGCCAAGGCCGGGATCACCAAGGCCCCCGCCACCTGGGACGAGCTGAAGGCGGACGCCGCGCTCGTCAAGGAGAAGGCCGGCGTCGACGGCTACTGGGGCTCCACCGCCGGGTACTACGCGCAGCCCTTCCTGTACGGCGAGGGCACCGACACCGTGGACGCGGCCGCCAAGAAGGTCACCATCGCCAGTGCCCCCGCGGTCAAGGGACTCGAGACCTGGAAGAGCCTGTTCGACGGCCCGGGCCTGCACAAGGCGGACGTCACCGCCGACGCGTACGCCCACATCCAGGACGCCTTCGTGAACGGCAAGGTCGCCGCGATCATCCAGGGCCCGTGGGAGATCACCAACTTCTACAAGGGCTCCGCGTTCAAGGACAAGGCCAACCTCGGCATCGCCACCGTCCCGGCCGGGTCCACCGGCAAGGCGGGCGCCCCGACCGGCGGCCACAACCTGTCCGTGTACGCGGGTTCCGACAAGGCGCACGCCGCGGCCGCGATGAAGTTCGTCAGCTTCATGAGCTCGGCCAAGAGCCAGGAGACCATCGCGCTGAAGAACTCCACGCTGCCCACCCGTGAGGACGCCTTCACCGCGCAGGTCAAGGCCGACCCGGGCATCGCCGGCTACCAGGGCGTCCTCGCCGCCGCCCAGCCGCGGCCCGAGCTGCCCGAGTACAGCTCGCTGTGGACCCCGATGGACACCACCCTGCCGAAGGTCGCCGACGGCAAGGAGTCCGTGGCCGACGCCACCGGGAGCCTCCAGCAGGACATGGCCAAGCTGGTCCCCGACTTCACCAAGTGAGCCCCGCCGCCGGGCCGTTCCCCCCGGGGGACGGCCCGGCGGTACGCACGTCCGCCGAACCCCCCGGAAAAGGTGTCGAGATGACCGTTGCCGTCGATGGCGCGGCCCCCACGAACGCGTCCACGGCGCGCAGGGGGCCGCTGGAGCGCCTCAGGCAGTCCTGGCAGAAGCACTGGTACGCGTACGCGATGGTCGCGCCGATCGTCGTGGTGCTCGGCGTCCTGGTGCTCTATCCGCTCGTCCAGGGCGTCTACTACACGCTCACCGACGCCAACAGCCTCAACTCGGCGCGCACCATCGGCGCCAACCACATCGACGCGACCTACGAGTTCGTCGGGCTGCACAACTACGCGGACGTCCTGTGGGGGCCGACCGCCTGGGACCGGTTCTGGTCGCACTTCCTCTGGACCGTGGTGTGGACCGTGGCCTGTGTGACCCTGCACTACGTCATCGGTCTCGCGCTCGCCCTGCTGCTCAACCAGAAGCTGCGCGGCCGCACCTTCTACCGGATGATGCTGATCCTGCCCTGGGCGGTCCCCACGTTCGTCACCGTCTTCTCCTGGCGGCTGATGCTCAGCGACTCCGGCATCGTCAACACCGCGCTCGGCACGCTCCACCTGCCGCAGCCCCAGTGGCTGGAGGAGCCGCACTTCCAGCAGCTCGCCGCGATCCTCGTCAACACCTGGGTCGGCGTGCCCTTCATGATGGTGTCGCTGCTCGGCGGGCTCCAGTCGATCTCCGCCGACCTGTACGAGGCCGCCGAGATGGACGGCGCGAGCGCCTGGCAGCGCTTCCGCCACGTCACCCTGCCGGGGCTGCGCCCGGTCAGCGCCACGGTCGTGCTGCTCGGCATCATCTGGACGTTCAACCAGTTCGTGATCATCTTCCTGCTGTTCGGCAACGGCGGCGCCCCCGACGCCCAGATCCTCGTCACCTGGGCCTACCGGCTCGGCTTCGGACAGCAGCCCCGCGACTTCGCGCAGTCCGCCACCTACGGCGTGCTGCTGCTCTCCATCCTGATCGTCTTCTCCTCCTTCTACCGTCGCTGGCTGGCCCGCAATGAACAGGTCTGATGCCCCCATGGCTACCAAGGTCGTTTCCCGGGACCAGGGCCGGCGCCGCACCGCCGTCCTGTCGCACCTGGCGCTGAGCGTCGCCAGCCTCGTCGCCCTGTTCCCCATCGCGTGGCTGGTCTTCATCTCGCTCGGCCCGGACAAGGACGACTACCTGCACCCCGGGCGCATCTGGTCGAAGATCACCTTCTCCAACTACGCGTTCGTCACCGAGCACACCAAGTTCTTCACCTGGCTCGGCAACACCGCCCTGATCGCCCTGCTGACCTGCGTGATCGGCGTGATGTTCGCGGCGACCACCGGCTACGCGGTCTCCCGGATGCGCTTCCCCGGCTACCGCAAGCTGATGTGGGTGCTGCTCGTCACCCAGATGTTCCCGATCGCCGTGCTGATCGTGCCGATGTACCAGATCCTCGGCGACCTCGGCCTCATCGACACCTACGGCGGCCTGATCCTGGTGTACTGCTCCACCGCGGTGCCGTACTGCGCCTGGATGCTCAAGGGGTACTTCGACTCCATCCCCGTCGAGATCGACGAGGCGGGCCGGGTCGACGGACTCACCCCGTTCGGCACCTTCTTCCGCCTCATCCTGCCGCTCGCCCGGCCGGGCCTGGCGGTCGCCGCCTTCTACACCTGCCTCACCGCGTGGGGCGAGGTGGCGTTCGCCTCCACCTTCATGCTCGACGACAGCAAGTACACCCTCGCCGTGGGCCTGTCCAGCTTCGTCAGCCAGCACGACGCCCAGTGGAACTACATGGCCGCCACCGCCGTACTCATCGCCATCCCCGTCTCCGCCGTGTTCTACCTGGTGCAGAAGCACCTGGTCACCGGCATGACAGCGGGCGCCACCAAGGGCTGAGCCGGGCCACCGCCCGGCTCCAGCACAGCAAAGGCTCGGGGGTTGACCGCCCCCAGACCCCTAAGGACGACATGACCCAGCACTTCACCGCCCCCGACCGCCTGACCGGGAAGACCGGCACACAGTGGTGGCGGGACGCCGTGATCTACCAGGTCTATCCGCGCAGCTTCGCCGACGGGAACGGCGACGGCATGGGCGACCTCGCAGGCGTGCGGAGCCGGCTGCCGTACCTGCGCGACCTCGGCGTGGACGCCGTCTGGCTCTCGCCGTTCTACGCCTCCCCGCAGGCCGACGCCGGCTACGACGTCGCCGACTACCGGGCCATCGACCCGATGTTCGGCACCCTGCTCGACGCGGACGCGCTGATCCGCGACGCGCACGAGCTGGGCCTGAGGATCATCATCGACCTCGTCCCCAACCACTCCTCCGACCAGCACGAGTGGTTCAAGCGCGCCCTGAAGGAGGGCCCGGGCTCGCCCCTGCGGGCCCGCTACCACTTCCGCCCCGGCAAGGGCGAGAACGGTGAACTGCCGCCCAACGACTGGGAGTCCATCTTCGGCGGGCCCGCCTGGACCCGCGTCCCGGCGCCGTCAGGCGATGGGGGCACCTCCCAGCCGGAGGCTGGGGGAGACTGGTACCTGCACCTGTTCGCCCCCGAGCAGCCCGACCTGAACTGGGACCACCCGGCCGTCGCCGACGAGTTCCGCTCCATCCTGCGCTTCTGGCTCGACATGGGCGTGGACGGCTTCCGCATCGACGTCGCCCACGGCCTCGTCAAGGCGCCCGGCCTGCCCGACATCGGCGGCCACGACCAGCTCAGGCTGCTCGGCCACGACGTCATGCCGTTCTTCGACCAGGACGGCGTGCACGAGATCTACCGCTCCTGGCGGACCATCCTCGACGAGTACGACGGCGAGCGCATCGCCGTCGCCGAGGCGTGGACCCCCACGGTCGAGCGGACCGCGAACTACGTACGCCCCGACGAACTCCACCAGGCCTTCAACTTCCAGTACCTGGGCGCCCCTTGGGACGCGGCGGCGCTGCGCGAGGTCATCGACGCCTCGCTCGCCGCGATGCGCCCGGTCGGCGCCCCGGCCACCTGGGTCCTGTCCAACCACGACGTCACCCGGCACGCCACCCGCTTCGCCAACCCGCAGGGCCTGGGCACCCAGCTGCGCACCCCGGGCGACCGCGAGCTCGGCCTGCGCCGGGCCAGGGCCGCCACCCTCCTGATGCTGGCCCTGCCCGGCTCGGCGTACGTCTACCAGGGGGAGGAACTGGGTCTGCCCGACGTCACCGACCTGCCCGACGAGGTGCGCCAGGACCCGTCGTTCTTCCGCGCCGCGGGCCAGGACGGCTTCCGCGACGGCTGCCGTGTGCCGATCCCGTGGACCGTCGAGGGCAGCTCGTACGGGTTCGGCAGCGGCGGCAGCTGGCTTCCGCAGCCGGACTCCTGGGCCGGGCTCAGCGTCGAGGCCCAGACCGGCGTCGCCGACTCCACCCTGGAGCTCTACCGCCGGGCCATCGCGGCCCGCCGCGCCCACCCCGGTCTCGGCGCCGGGGACGACGTGCAGTGGCTGGAGGGGCCCGAGGGCGTGCTCGCCTTCGCCCGGGACGGCTTCGTGTGCACGGTCAACCTGACGGGCCGGGCGGTGCGCCTCGCCACGCCCGGCCGCGTCATCCTGGCGAGCGCCCAACTCGCCGTGGACGGCGAGGAGTTCGAGCTCCCCGGCGACACGACGGTGTGGTGGACGGTGTGAGCCAGGCCGCGCAGCCGGCCGGGCCGCGCCTCGCGGACATAGCGGCCCAGGCCGCCGTCAGCGAGGCCACCGTCAGCCGGGTGCTCAACGGCAGGCCGGGGGTCGCCGACCCCACCCGCCAGCGCGTACTCGCGGCCCTCGACGTGCTCGGCTGGGAACGCCCGGCCCGGCTGCGCCGGCGCAGCGAGGGGCTGATCGGCCTGGTCACCCCGGAGCTGACCAATCCCATCTTCCCCGCCTTCGCGCAGGCGGTGGAGCAGGTCCTCGCGGGTCACGGCTACACCCCGGTGCTCTGCACCCAACTGCCGGGCGGGGCGACGGAGGACGAGCTCGTCGAGCAGCTGGAGGAGCGCGGTGTGAACGGCATCGTGTTCCTGTCCGGGCTGCACGCCGACACCTCCACCGACCCGGCCCGCTATCGGGGGCTGGCCGAACGGGGTGTTCCGTACGTGCTGGTCAACGGGTACAACGAGCAGGTCCGCGGGCCCTTCGTCTCGCTCGACGACCATGCGGCGACCCGGATGGCGGTGGGGCACCTGGCCGACCTCGGGCACACCCGGATCGGACTCGCGGTCGGACCGCTGCGCTACTCGCCCTCCCGCCGCAAGACCGAGGGGTTCACGGCCGCGCTTGGGGAGCGGCTCGGCCTGCGCGCACCGGAGGCGGCGGCCCGCATCAGGCCCACCCTCTACAGCGTGGAGGGCGGACAGGTCGCCGCGGGCGCGCTGCTCGACCAGGGCTGCACGGGGATCGTCTGCGGCAGCGACATGATGGCGCTCGGCGTGGTGCGCGCCGCGCGCGAGCGCGGCCTCCACGTGCCGGGCGACATCTCGGTGGTGGGCTTCGACGACTCCCAGCTCATCGCCTTCACCGATCCGCCCCTGACCACCGTGCGCCAGCCGGTGCAGGCGATGGCGGCGGCCGCCGTCGCGGCCCTCCTGGAGGAGATCGGGGGCACTCCCGTGCAGCGCACGGAGTTCGTCTTCCAGCCGGAGCTGGTGGTCCGCGGGTCCACGGCGCGGGCTGGGCAGCACCCGTCCGCCGGGTGAGGAACGGGTTTCCGGGGCCCGGCCCCCGGAAACCCGGCCGCGGTCAGAACGGCTTGGTGGGGAGGTACTTGCCGTCCAGGGTGATCACGGCGCGCTCGCCGCCCTCGGGGTCGGCGACCTTCCGCACGTCCAGCCGGAAGTTGATCGCGCTGATGATGCCGTCCCCGAACTGCTCGTGCACCAGGGCCTTCAGGGTGGTGCCGTACACCTGGAGCATCTCGTAGAAGCGGTAGATCGTCGGGTCGGTGGGGACGCCGCCCGGGATCGAGCCGCGGCTCGGGACGGTGGTCAGGAGCAGTGCGGCGTCGTCGTCGAGACCGAGCAGGGCGGCGACCGCCCGCGCGGACTCGGCGGGCAGCGGGTGCTGGCCGAGCACGGCCGCGGTGACGAAGGCGACCGAGAGGCCGGCCGCGTCGGCGATCTGCTGCCACGACAGGTCCTTGCGGACCTTCGCCTCGACGGCGGTGGCGGCGAGGGCCTGGCGGGCGGTGGGGTCGAACTGGGCGTGGATCACGGTAACTCCTCGGGGGTGTGGGCGGGTTGGGACCTGAGCCAGGGGTCAGGCGCGGGCGCGGGGGCGCGTCGTGTCGAGTACCTCGACCGCGCCGGTCGGGATGTCGTAGACCCAGCCGTGCAGCGTGAGCCGGTCCTCGGCCAGGGCGCGGGCCACCGAGGGGTGCGTCGCGAGGTTCGCGAGCTGGGCCAGGACGTTGCCGCGTACGAGGGCGTCCAGCTCCGCGGAGTCCGCGTGGGCCGGGGCCGCGTCCGCGTGCCGCAGCCAGTCGGCGATCGCGGGCATGCCGGTGAGGTCGTGGCGCTCGGCGAGCGCGGTCATGGCGCCGCAGGCGGAGTGGCCGCAGACCACGAGGTCGCGGACGCCGAGCACCGCCACGGCGTACTCGACGCCGGCCGCGACGCCGTCCGGGCCCGGGGTGTGGGCGGGCACCAGATTCCCGGCCGTACGGATGACGAACAGCTCGCCCGGCTCGCTCTGGGTGATCAGCTCGGGCACCACCCGGGCGTCGGAGCAGCCGATGAACAGCGTCGTCGGACGGTGGGTGGCGGCGAGGTGGGCGAAGAGCTCCGCCTTGGCGGGGAAGACGCCGCGCTGGAAACGCGCGACGCCCTCGGCGAGGTCTTGCATGGTCACTCCCTTCGATGGTGGCCGGCCCCGAGGGGCTGACGAAAACCACCCTGCATGAGCTGCACCTATAGAGTCCAAGACGTACTTTCGATATCTGCTATTGGCCCCATCTATAGTTGGACGTATGGCCCCGGAACTGCGTCATCTGCGCTATCTGCTCGCCGTCGCCGAGCAGGGCAACTTCACCCGCGCCGCCGAAGAGCTGCGGATCTCCCAGCCCACCCTGTCCCAGCAGATCAAGCAGTTGGAGCGGACGGTGGGCGTCCAGCTCCTGGACCGCACCGGCCGGGCGGTGCGGCTCACCGACGCGGGCGAGACCTACGCCCACTACGCGCGGCGCGCCCTGCGGGACCTGGCCGCCGCCGAGCGGGCCGTCCTGGACGTCGCCGACCTCTCGCGCGGCACCCTGCGCCTCGCGGTGACCCCCACCTTCACCGCGTACCTGGTCGGTCCCCTCGTCGCCGAACTGCACACCCGCCACCCCGGAATCACTCTGGAAGTACGGGAGTTGGCGCAGGACCGGATCGAGGCGGCGCTGCTCGCCGACGAGCTCGACCTCGGCATCGCCTTCGCCGGGCCGCACCTGCCGGGCATCGCCGCGACGGCCCTGTTCACCGAGACCCTCGGCCTCGTGGTCGCGGCCCCGGCCGCGCGAGCCGCCGCCCTCACCGTGCGTGAGCTGGGCGAGCGTCAACTGGCGCTGCTGAGCGGCGACTTCGCGACCCGGGGGCACATCGACGCCTACCTCGGACGGCATCGCGTCACCCCCCGCATCACCGTCGAGGCCAACTCGCTCCAGGCGCTCACCGAGATCGTCCAGCGCACGCCGCTGGCCACCGTGCTGCCCGACGCCGTCGCGCACGAGCACCCGCGGCTCGCACCCGTCGCGCTCGATCCGCCGCTGCCCGCCCGCACGGTCGTCCTGCTCCGGCGCGAGAGCGCCTATCGCAGCGCCGCGGCCCGGGAGTTCACCCGGCTCGCCCTGGACCTCGTCCGCGCCCGCGGATACGCCCCCGCCTGAATCCCGGTCGCGCCGCGCTCACCGACGGCGCAATTCCTTGCAGGGGGGCCATCCGGCGTCCCGGATTCTGCCCAACCCATTGACCTGGTCCGTGCCTCCTCCTACGGTCACCTGCTCAGAGGTGCTTTCAGTCTTGCTGCAAGAACATTCAAGCCTGGTCACCGCGAACCGGGCCGTCCGGCGTCCCTTCCGCCCCGCCGGGCGCCGGGCGGCCCCCATCCCGCACCGTCCGCATGCCGAGACCCCGTACGACCGAGGAGCACCCGGTGATCCCCCTGCGAAGAACGGCCGTCGCGCTCGCGGCCGCCCTGTGCGCCGCGCTCGTCCCCGCGCTGCCCGCCGCGGCCGCGCCGAAGCCGCCCGCGCCGCCCAGTGACGCCCGGCTCGCCGCCGAACCCGCCCGGCACGACGCGACGCGCGAGCAGTTCTACTTCGTGCTCCCGGACCGGTTCGCCAACGGGGACGCCGCCAACGACCGGGGCGGGCTGACCGGTTCGCGCCTGGAGACCGGATACGACCCCACGGACAAGGGCTTCTACCAGGGCGGCGACCTCAAGGGCCTCACCCAGAAGCTCGACTACATCAAGGGGCTCGGGACCACCGCCATCTGGCTCGCCCCGATCTTCAAGAACAAGCCCGTGCAGGGCACCGGCAAGGACGCCTCGGCCGGGTACCACGGGTACTGGATCACCGACTTCACCCAGGTCGACCCGCACTTCGGCACCAACGCCGACCTCACCCGGCTCATCGCGGGCGCCCACGCCAAGGGCATGAAGGTCTTCTTCGACGTCATCACCAACCACACCGCCGACACCGTGGACTACGCGGAGAAGCAGTACGGCTACCGGCCCAAGGGCGCCTACCCCTACCTCGACACCAGCGGCCGCCCCTTCGACGACCGGGCGGGCATGCGGAAGGTCGACGCGAACTCCTTCCCCTACACCCCCGTCGTGACGGAGAAGAAGGTCCCGGCCTGGCTGAACGACCCCACGATGTACCACAACCGGGGCGATTCGACCTTCGCCGGGGAGAGCGCCGAGTACGGGGACTTCTCCGGGCTCGACGACCTGTGGACCGAACGGCCCGAGGTCGTCAGCGGCATGGAGCGGATCTACGAGAAGTGGGTCCGCGACTTCGCCGTGGACGGCTTCCGCATCGACACCGTCAAGAACGTCAACCTCGACTTCTGGACCCAGTGGGCGACCGCGCTCGACGCGTACGCGAAGAAGCGGGGGCGGCCGGACTTCTTCATGTTCGGCGAGACCTACTCCGCCGACCCGGCCGTCACCTCCCCGTACGTCACCCGGGGCCGCCTGGACGCGACCCTCGACTTCCCCTTCCAGGACGCGGCCCGCCAGTACGCCTCCCAGGGCGCGCCCGCCGCCCGGCTCGCCGCGCTCTTCGCCGACGACTACCGCTACACCACCGACAAGGCCAACGCCTACGAGCAGGTCACCTTCCTCGGCAACCACGACATGGGCCGCATCGGCACCTTCCTCAAGCAGGACCACCCCGGGGCGAGCGACGCCGAACTGCTCCGGCGCGACCGGCTCGCCAACGAGCTGATGTTCTTCAGCCGGGGCAACCCGGTGGTCTACTACGGCGACGAGCAGGGCTTCACCGGCGCGGGCGGCGACAAGGACGCGCGCCAGACGATGTTCGCCTCGAAGGTCCCCGACTACCTGGCCGACGACGAGCTGGGCACCGACCGCACCCACGCCTCGGACGCCTACGACCCCACCCATCCGCTCTACCGCGCCATAGCCGACCTCTCCCGCCTCACCCGCGCCAACCCGGCGCTGCGCGACGGCGTCCAGACCGAGCGCTACGCCAAGGACTCCGTGTACGCCTTCTCGCGTACGGACGCCACGACGCGCACCGAGTACGTGGTGGCCGTGAACAACGCCGGCGAGCCGAAGACGGTCTCCGTGCCCACCGGCTCGCCGGACGCCGGCTTCGCGGTCCTGTACGGAGGTTCGGGCACGGTGCGCTCCGGCGCGGACGCCACCGTCGAGGTGACCGTGCCCGCCCTGTCCTCGCTGGTCCTGAAGGCCGCCGCCCCGCTGCCCGCGCCCGCCGCGAAGCCGTCGATCACCCTGAAGGCCCCCGCCCCGGGCGCCACCGGGACCGTCGAACTCTCCGCGGACGTCAGCGGAGGACAGCTCGACCGGGTCGTGTTCGCCGCCCAGAGCGGCAACGGGACGTGGCGGACTCTCGGCTCCGCCGACCACGCCCCCTACAAGGTCACCCAGTACCTGGACCTGGCCGCCAAAACTCCCGTGCGCTACAAGGCGGTTGTGGTCGACAGCACCGGACGCACCGCGAGCGCGCTCGCCTCCACCACGGCGGGGCAGACGCCCGCGCCCGCCAGGCCGACCGCCGTCGAACGGGACTACGCGGTCGTGCACTACCGGCGCCCCGGCGGCGACTACGACGGCTGGCGGCTGGCGGCCGAGGGGCAGAGCGCGCCCTTCACCGGGCGCGACGCCTACGGCGCCTTCGCCTGGGTCAAGGTCCCCCAGGGTGCCGGGTCGATCGCGTACACCGTGGCCAAGGACGGCAGCGCCGACGGGCCGCAGCGCACCGTCGACCTCGGCAGGACCGGCGAGGTGTGGATCGCGCAGGGCAAGGACGCGCAGGCCGACCAGGCCCCGGCGGGCGCGTACCCGCCGCAGGACAAGTCCAAGGTGGTCCTGCACTACTCCCGGCCCGACGGCGACTACGACGGCTGGGGCCTGCACACGTGGACCGGCGCCGCCTCGTCCACCGACTGGTCCAAGCCCCTGATGCCGACCGGCCGCGACGCGTACGGGGTGACCTTCGAGGTGCCGCTCGCCCAGGGCGCGACCTCGCTCAGCTACATCCTGCACAAGGGCGACCAGAAGGACCTGCCCGCCGACCAGTCCCTCGACCTCGCCACCTACGGCAACGAGGTGTGGCTGCTCGCCGCACAGCCCAAGTACCTGCTCCCGCAGACCGGTTCGGGCGCCTCGCTCGACCTCGCCAAGTCCGAGGCACAGTGGATCGACCGGGACACGGTCGTCTGGAAGGTCAAGGCGACCGGCGCCACCAGCCAGCAGCTGGTGTACGCGCCCGGGGGCGGCCTGTCCGTCAAGGACGGCGCGCTCTCGGACGAGGGGCAGTGGCTGCGGCTCACGCCGTCGGCGCTGAGCGACGCGCAGAAGGCCAAGTACCCGCACCTGAAGGACTATCCGGCGTTCACCGTGGACGCCCGTGACCGCTCCCGCGTCCGCGAATCCCTCACCGGGCAGGTCATCGCCACCCAGCGCGCCGCCAACGGAGCGCTGCTCGCCGCGACCGGTGTGCAGACCCAGGGCATCCTCGACGACCTGTACAGCGCGGCGGCCGTCAAGGCCTCGCTCGGCCCGGTCTTCGACCACGGCCGCCCCACCCTCTCCCTGTGGGCGCCGACCGCCCAGCGGGTCCGTCTCGAACTCGACGGCCGCACCGTCGCGATGCGGCGCGACAGCGCCTCCGGCGTCTGGTCGGTGACCGGACCCGCGTCCTGGTCGGGCAAGCCGTACCGGTACGCGGTGACGGTGTGGGCGCCGAGCGTCCAGCGCGTGGTCACCAACCTGGTCACCGACCCGTACTCGACCGCCCTCACCACCGACTCGGCCCGCAGCCTGGTGGTGGACCTCGCCGATCCGAAGCTGGCGCCCAATGGCTGGGCCACCCTGAAGAAGCCGGCCGCCGTGCCGCTGCGGGACGCGCGGATCCAGGAGCTGCACATCCGCGACTTCTCCATCGCGGACCCCACCTCGCACCACCCCGGTCAGTACCTGGCCTTCACCGACACCAGGTCGGACGGCATGCGGCACCTCGCCCGGCTGGCGAAGGCCGGCACCTCCTACGTCCATCTGCTGCCCGCCTTCGACATCGCCGGAATCCCGGAGAAGAGGTCCGAACAGTCCGTGCCCGCCTGCGACTTGAAGGTGTACGCGCCGGACTCCGAGGAGCAGCAGGCCTGCGTCGCCAGGACGGCCGCGAAGGACGCGTACAACTGGGGCTACGACCCGCTGCACTACACCGTGCCCGAGGGCTCCTACGCCAGTGACCCCGACGGCACCCGCCGCACGGTCGAGTTCCGGCAGATGGTGCAAGGGCTCAACGCCACCGGGCTGCGCACCGTCATGGACGTCGTCTACAACCACACCGCGGCCGCCGGGCAGGCCGATCACTCGGTGCTCGACAAGATCGTGCCGGGCTACTACCAGCGGCTGCTCGCCGACGGCAGCGTCGCCAGCTCCACCTGCTGTGCCAACACCGCGCCCGAGAACGCCATGATGGGCAAGCTCGTCGTCGACTCGGTGGTCACCTGGGCCAAGCAGTACAAGGTCGACGGCTTCCGCTTCGACCTGATGGGCCACCACCCCAAGGCCAACATCCTCGCGGTGCGCCAGGCGCTGGACGCCCTGACCCCCGCCAAGGACGGCGTGGACGGCAAGAAGATCATCATGTACGGCGAGGGCTGGAACTTCGGCGAGGTCGCAGACGACGCCCGCTTCGTGCAGGCCACCCAGAAGAACATGGCGGGCACCGGCGTCGCCACGTTCTCCGACCGGGCCCGCGACGCGGTGCGCGGCGGCAGCCCCTTCGACGCCGACCCGGGTGTGCAGGGCTTCGCCTCCGGCCTCTACACCGACCCCAACTCCTCGCAGGCCAACGGCACGTCGGCCGAGCAGAAGGCACGCCTGCTGCACTACCAGGACCTCCTCAAGGTGGGCCTGACCGGCAACCTCGCCGCCTACACCTTCACCGACAGCGCGGGCCGCACGGTCAAGGGCTCCGAGGTCGACTACAACGGCGCCCCGGCGGGGTACGCGGCCGCCCCCGGTGACGCGGTCGCCTACGCGGACGCCCACGACAACGAGTCGCTCTACGACGCGCTCGCCTACAAGCTGCCCGCGGGCACCTCGGCCGCCGACCGGTCCCGCATGCAGGTCCTGGCGCTGGCGACCGCCGCCCTGTCGCAGGGCCCGGCCCTCTCCCAGGCCGGGAGCGACCTGCTGCGCTCGAAGTCGCTCGACCGCAACTCGTTCGACAGCGGCGACTGGTTCAACGCGCTGCACTGGGACTGCCGATCGGGCAACGGGTTCGGCCGCGGGCTGCCCATGGCCGCCGACAACCGGGCCAAGTGGCCCTTCGCCAAGCCCCTGTTGACGAACCCGTCGCTCACCCCGGGCTGCGCCGAGATCAACGGGACCTCGGCCGCCTACCAGGACCTGCTCGCGATCCGGGGCAGTGAGAGCGCGTTCGGTCTCGCCACGGCCGGTCAGGTCCAGTCGGCGCTCTCGTTCCCGCTGTCCGGCCCCGCCGAGACGCCGGGTGTGATCACCATGCGGCTCGGCCCGCTCGTCGTCGTCTTCAACGCCACCCCGCAGGCGCGGACCCAGCGCGTCCCCGCCCTCGCGGGCACCGCGTTCGCCCTGCACCCCCGGCAGGCGGCCGGGGCTGACCCGGTGGTCAAAACGGCCGCCTACGACCAGGGTTCGGGGAGCTTCACCGTCCCGGCCCGTACCGTTGCGGTCTTCAAACAGCACTGAACCGATCATTCCAGGTCGCGCGACGAGCGATTCCGGTTGTTCCCCGCCTCGGGTTCCGTCATGGGCCGCACTGTGGTCCAGACTGTGCCCGTGGTGGGGAATCTTCCTGCGGAGAGCACGAGTTTCATCGGCCGGTCGGCCGAACTGACCAGCCTGGACGGCCTCCTCGAACGGCATCGGCTCGTCACCGTCACGGGGCCGGGAGGTGTCGGAAAATCCCGGCTCGCCCTGCGGGCCGCCCGGCGGATCGAGCACCGCTACCCCGACGGGGTCTGGTGGGTTGAGCTGTCGCCGCTGCGGGACCGCACCCTGCTCGCCGCCACCGTCGCCGACGCGTTCGGCGTCACCGACCAGAGCCTGCGCACCGCCTGCGAGGCCCTGTGCTCCTGGCTCACCGACAAACGCCCGCTCCTGGTGCTCGACACCTGCGAGCACCTCATCAGCGCCTGCGGCCACCTCATCGGGGAGCTGCTCCAGACCTCGCCCGGGCTCACCGTGCTCGCCACCAGCCGCCAGCGCCTGGGCAGGCCGCAGGAACGTGTCTTCCCCCTGGAGCCGCTGCCCGTCTCCGGCGAGGCGCTGGCCCTCTTCAAGGAGCGCGCCACCGAAGCCGTGCCCCACCTCAGCTTCGACGACCCGGCCCGCGCCGCCGCGGCCGCCGACGTCTGCCGACGCCTCGACGGCATCCCGCTCGCCGTCGAACTCGCGGGCGCCCGGCTCCGGTTGTGGTCGGTGGAACAGCTCGCCGTCCGGCTCGGCTCCCGCTTCGATGTGCTCGCCGACACCAGGGTCGCGGCGCTGCCCCGCCACCAGACCATGCGCACCGCGATCGGCTGGAGCCACGAGCTGTGCGAACCCCTGGAGCGACTCCTGTGGGCCCGGCTCTCCGTGTTCGCGGGCGACTTCGACCTCACCGCCGCCCAGGACATCGGGGCGGGCGGCCCCCTCCCCGCCTGCGGGGTGGAGCAGGTCCTGGCCGCCCTCATCGACAAGTCCGTCGTCCGCACCCGGCTCGCGGGCTCCGGCCGGTTCGGCCACCGCATGCTGGACACCATCCGCGAGTACGGCCTGCGCTGGCTCGACGAACTCGGCGAGAGTCAGGAGGTCGCCGACCGGCACGCCCACCGCTTCCGCGCCATCGCCCACGAGGCCGACGCCGCCTGGCTCGGCCCGGCCCAACTCGACTGGTACGTGCGCCTGGAGGCCGAGCACGCCGACCTGCGCACCGCCCTCGAGCACCTCCTGGCCACCGACCCCGAGGCCGCCCTCGACATGGCGGGCGCGCTCTGGTTCGTCTGGGTCTGCTGCGGGCGGCTGCGCGAGGGCCGCGCCTACCTCCAGCGCGCCCTGGACGGCTGTCCCGGCCCCGGGCCCCACCGGGCCGCCGCGGTGTGGGCGCTCGGCGTGTGCGCGCTCCTCCAGGGCGACCTCGTCATGGCGCAACGCCTGGGCGAGGAGTGCTCCCGCGCCGCCACCGCCCCCGAACAGCGGCTGCGCGGGGCCTACCTGTACGGCGCCAGTGTCCTGATGCCCGGCGACCCCGGGCGGGCCCTCGCCATCCTCGACCCGGCGCTCGCGCAGGACACCGGCTTCTCGGCAGGCCGCATCCTGTGCACGCTCGCCCGTATCTACGCCCTCAGCAACCTGGGCCGCTACACCGAGGCGGCCGCCGAGGCCGTCCAGCTGCGCGACCAGTGCGCGGCGCGCGGTGAACGCTGGATGCGGGCATACGCCGACTACGTCCTGGCCGTCAGCGCGCTCGCCCTCGACCGGCCCGCCGAGGCCGCCGCCCACGCCCGCGCCATGCTCGCCGGCAAGCGCCTCCTGCACGACAGCTTCGGCATCGCGATCGGCCTCGACCTGCTGGCCTGCGCGGTGACCTCGCAGGGCGCGGGCGAGGACGGCGCGATGCTCCTCGGCGTCGGCCAGGAGTGCTGGCGCACGGTCGGCAAGGCCCAGATGGGCGCGCCCGAGCTGACCGCTCTGCGCGAGCGGTGCGAGCGCCGGGCGCGCGCGGCACTGGGCGACGACGCGTACGACTCGGCGTTCGACCGGGGTGTGGCCGCCGGGGTGGACGGCGGCCTGACGGTGGCCCTCAAGGGTGGTTTGCCAGCCGGGAGTTGACGAAAGTGGCGTGTGACGGCACCGGCCGGGCCCCCGGCGCTACGGTGGGTCGCGGGTCCGTGTCACGGTGCGACACCTCGCCCCGGTGGGCCCCGAGACGATCGGCGGTGAGTCGGAGGATGCCCGTATCCGGGGACACGACGGTTCTCGTGGTCGACGACGTCGACGCCAACCGCTGCGCCATGGGCGCCGTCCTGAGCCGGGCCGGTCATCGGGTCGTCCCGCTGTCCAGCGCCTCGGCCGCGCTGGTCGAACTCGACGCCCGGCTGCGCGCGGGAGCGCTGCCCGACGCCGCCGTCGTCGACGTGGGCCTGCCCGACATGGACGGCTTCGAACTGTGCCGCCGCCTCAAGTCCCACCCGGGCATCGCGCCGATGCCCGTCGTGCACTTCTCGGCGGCCTCCCTCACCCCGCGCGACCGCACCCGCGGCCTGGACGCGGGCGCCGAGGCCTATCTCACCGTGCCGGTCGAGCCCGAGGAGATCCAGGCCGTCGTGCGGGCCGCGCTGCGCGGCGCCCGGCTGCGCCACGAGTCGGCCGCGCGGGCCGGCCGGCTCAGCCGCCTGGCCGAGGCGACCGCCACCCTGCACCGGGCGCGCTGCCCGCAGGAGCTCGCGGACGCGGCCGCCGCCGCGGCCACCCTCCTCACCTCGGGCCCCGTGACCGCCTTCGTCTTCGCCGCCGACACCTCCCTCCACGTGGGCGGCGCGCCCCGCTGGGCCACCGCCCCCGACCCCTCGACGCTCGCCGCGCTGCTCCGCCGCGCCATGGCCGCGGGCGACGGCGTGCGCTCCGTCCTCGCCCCGGCCCCGCTGTGGCCGCCGGAGCCGTTCGGCCGGGACGGGGCACGGCTCGTGCTCGCCCGGGGCCAGGCCGACCAGCCGCCCGTCTGCCTCGCGGTCCCGGCCCGCCTGCCGTACGGCCCGGAGACCGAGGCGCTGCTCTCCCGGCTCGCCCAGTCCCTGGCCGTCGCCGCCGAATCCCTGCGCACCTACGCCGAGGAGCGCCACATCGCCCTCACCCTGCAACGCAGCTTCCTGCCGCAGCACGTGCCCCGGCTGCCCGGCGCCGACCTCGCCGTCCGCTACGTCCCGGCCTCCAGCCGCGCCGAGATCGGCGGCGACTTCTACACCGCGCTCACCACACCCGCCGGTCTCCTGGTCGGGGTGGGCGACGTCGTCGGCCACTCCCTGGACGCGGCCACGGTCATGGTCGAGCTCCGGCACGCCCTGCGCGCGTACGCCACCGACGTCCACGAACCCGCCGCGCTGATCCGGCGCCTGGACAGGATGCTCCAGCGCTACCACCCCGAGGCCACCGCGACGCTCTGCCTCGCCCTCATCGACCCGGCCACCGGCCTGGCCCGCGTCGCGAGCGCCGGGCACCTGCCGCCGCTGCTCCTGCCGCACCGCGGCGGAGCCTCGTTCATCGACATCCGGGGCCCGCTGCTCGGCCTCGGCCTGCGCCACCCGCCCTCGACCCGGCTCCGACTGGGCCCGCGCGACGGCCTGTTGATGGTGACCGACGGCCTCATCGAGCGGCGCGGCGCCGACCTGGCGGACTCCCTGGAACAGCTCAGAAGCGCCGCGGCCGCCGCCCCGGCCGGCACCGGGGCGCTGTGCGACAGGCTGCTCGACCGCTTCGGCGACGACCGGGAGGACGACGTGGCCCTGCTCGCGCTGCGCCTCGGCGCGGCCCGAGGGCCTTCTCTCCCGGCGTGACCGCGGACGGGCCGCCGCCTTCGCCGTCCGCCTTTGCGGGCTGCTCGCCGACCTCGTCGGGGGCGACGGACGGGGTGGCGAGGGCGAGGGCGGATGCCAAGCGCCGGTCAGGCCGCGGGGTTCAGCCGAGGCGGGGCGCGGGCACCAGGGGGAGCAGGGCGCCGAGCCGGTCCACCAGCTCGCCGAACGGCCCGTCGGCGGGCTCGTCCGCGAGCATGGGCAGCACGATCGCGGCCATCTCTGGGTCGTAGGCGGCGCTCACCGCGGCCAGCGCCGCGAAGTCGTGCACCAGCTGCAACTCCAGCTCGCCGCGCGGAATCCGCCGCCCGTCCAGCCAGATCAGCGCCGTCGACTCGGCGAGCGAGACCCACGACCGTACGACCAACTCAAGCCGTGCGGGCGGCTGTTGGACGCCCAGATGCGCCAGGATCTGGAGGTAGGCGGCGTTGCGCACCTCGTCGATCATGGCGTTCGCGGTGCTCGACCCCACGGCGGGGCCGCCCCGCATCAGCGCGGAGAAGCCGGGCCCGTGCTCGTCGACGAAGTCGAAGAACCGGCCCATCACGCGCAGCAGCCGGGCGCCGAGCGGCCCCTCGTGCGGCTCCACGAAACGGCCGGCGAGCTCGTCCGCGGCCCGGCGCAGCGCGGCCTCGTACAGGCTCTGCTTGCCGGGGAAGTAGTGATAGACCAGCGGCCGCGATATCCCCGCGGCCGCCGCTATTTCGTCGATGGACACGTCGTCGGGCGAGCGGTGGCTGAACAGCTCCAGGGCGACCCCGATCAGCTGCTGCCTGCGCTCGTCGACGCCCATCCTGCGCCGTACCCCGGTCGTCATGCGAACAGAGTACCCAGGGGGTGGCCCGCCGGGGCAGGCCGGGCCGCCCCGGCGGGCGCCCCTACAGGTCGAGGACGAGCCGCTCGCCGAGGCACCTCGACACACAGATCAGCATCGAGTCGTCCCGCTCCGCGTCCGTGAGCAGATCGTCGCGATGGTCGATCTCGCCCTCCAGGACGCGCTGTTGGCAGGTTCCGCAGAAGCCCTGCTCACAGGAGTACGAGACGCCCGGAAGCTCCGCGCGCAGGACGCCGAGCAGTGAGGTGTCCGCCGGAACGGCGAGCGTGCGACCCGAGCGGCGCAGTTCGACCTCGAAGGCCGCGCCCGCCGTGGCCGCGCCGGGCGCGAACCGCTCCAGGCGCGGGACGCGGCCGGGGCCGAGCGCGGCACCGACCGCGTCCATCAGCGGATCGGGGCCGCAGCAGTAAACGACCGCTTCGGACGGGGAGTTGGCGAGGAATCCGGTGATGTCGGGCCGCCCGAGTTCGTCCTCGGGGACGACCGTGACCCTGCCGCCGAGCCGCTCGATCTCGTCGAGGAAGGGCATGGTGGCCCGCGAGCGCCCGCAGTACAGCAGCCGCCAGTCCTGGCCGCGGGCCTCAACCGCCCGGAGCATGGGCAGGATCGGCGTGATGCCGATGCCGCCCGCGACGAACGCGTACGAGCCGCCGCTCACCAGCGGGAAGCGGTTGCGCGGGCCGCGCACCGACAGTTCGACGGCCTCCTGGAGCTGTTCGTGCACCTCGCGCGAACCGCCCCGGCCGTCCTCGACGAGGCGGGTCGCGACGGTGTAGGAGCTCCGGTCGGCCGGGTCGCCGCAGAGCGAGTACTGGCGCACCAGACCGGAGGGCAGCACCAGATCGAGGTGCGCGCCGGGTTCCCAGGCGGGCAGCTCCGAGCCGTCCAGGGCTTCAAGACGCAGCCGTACGACGCCTTCGGCGGGCTCGGTCCGCTCGGTGACGGTGAGCTTCAGGGCGCGGGTGGAGTGCCGGGTGCCCTGCCCCGAGACGGGGTTCTCCAGGGCGGGCAGCGGCCACAGCGGCGAGGCCTCGATGCGGCGGCGCAGCGCCCGGCGGGCCAGCAGGGCGGCCCCGGCGGCCAGGGCGAGGGTGGTGGCACGGCGCATGTCACCGGCCTCCGTTGGCGCCGGGGGAGGAGGCGAGGTAGGCGACGGCCTGGGCGGTGCTGCCCTCCTGCGAGGGGTGGTAGGTGCGGCTCAGATAGCGCGGGATGGACCTGAGCATCGCGGGGGTGGAGGGCAGCATGCCCTTCCTGCCCGCCCGGTAGAACTCCCCGAAGCTCGCCCTCCCGTCCGCGAGCGTCGGATCGTTCGCCATGAAGAAGCGGGCCCCGCGCTGCCACAGGAAGGCGAGCGCGGTGAACGCGGTCGCCCAGGTGCGCACCCGGCGCCGGTAGCCGCCGTCGACGTGCATGAACAGCTCGAAGGCCACCGAGCGGTGCTCGACCTCCTCGGCGCCGTGCCAGCGCAGCAGGTCCAGCATCATCGGGTCGGCGCCGCGTTCGTCCAGGGTCTCGGCGTTGAGGATCCAGTTGCCGAGGAACGCCGTGTAGTGCTCGATCGCCGCGATCGTGGCGACCCGCTCCATCAGCCACCAGTGGCGCGCCCGGCCCGGCGGCAGCGTCCGGTCCCCGAGCAGCTTCTCGAAGAGCCAGTCCACCTGCGCGGTGTACGGCGTCGGATCGAGGCCGAGCTTCTTGAGGTGGGGGAGCACGTCGTCGTGCGCGGCGGAGTGCATCGCCTCCTGCCCGATGAAGCCGATGACGTCCTCGCGCAGCCGGTCGTCCGTGATGTACGGCAGCACCTGCTGGTACACGTGCACGAACCAGCGTTCACCGGCCGGCAGCAACAGGTGCAGCACGTTGATGGTGTGGCCGGTGAACGGGTCGCCGGGTATCCAGTGCAGCGGGGTCTTCTCCCACGCGAACGAGACGTTCCGGGCCTTGAGCTCGATGCGCTCCTCCGCGACCGGAGCGGGCTGCGGCGTATTAGACATGGCGTCAATGTACTGACGGGTACGCCGCGGCGACAGGGGTGTGCACCCACTTGTTGGCCCGCGGGCTCAGCGCAGGGTGCTGATCGGACTCCCGTCCGCGAGCTTCCCGTTGAGCTCGGCGCGTGCCCCCTCCTTGGCCCGTACGGCCAGCAGGTTGCCCCGCTCGCCGCCGGTCATCCCGCCGGACAGGGCCACCGACGCCACCTGTTCGCTGCCCGCCGCGAGCACGAACCAGGTGCCGCCGCGCGACTTCCACAGCACGCCCGCGAGCACCCGCGCCTCGCGGATCCCGCAGGCCGCCGAGTTCTCCGCGCGGGCCGCGATGGCGCCCGGAGCGAGCTTGGCGGAGGGGGCCTGGAACTGGGCGAACACCCGGCTCCCCGCGCCCCGCCAGGTCTCGGCGCGGGTGCAGATCCAGTCGGCGGTGCCGTTGCCCTCGGGCAGCGCCTGCTGGGCGAACTGCCAGTCGTTCACCGAGCGCACCCCGTGCGAGCGGACGGTGGGCAGCAGGCACGCGGTACGCGCCCAGCCCTCGCGCGCCGAACGGTCGCCGACGTCGCGGGCGTCCGACGGCGGCCCCCAGGTGAGCCGGGCCGGGGCGAGCTCGCCGAGGTCGGTGACGAGCCGCACCCCGCTGTCGTCGTGGAACTCCAGCGCCTCCCAGGACGTGCACTGGCGGGCCTGTGAGGGCGAGACGACCGGGTCGGTCACCCCGTCGCGGTCCCGGTGCAGCGGCCGTGCCCCGGCGTCCGGGGTCAGCAGATCGCGTACGGAGGCCTCGCGCACCCAGGGCGCGGTCAGATAGCGCACGTTGCCGTCGGTCCGGCCCACCACGAGCGCGCCCGCGGACGCGGTGTCGGCCGCGTCCACCCGAGCGAAGTCCAGCGCGGCCCCGGCCGTGCCGTCGCGCGGCTCGGCATAGCGGGCGACCCGCAGCCCGTCGTAGAGCAGCACGACCCTGGCCCGGTCCACATCGCCCGCGAACAGGAGCTGGGGCGAGCCCATCGGCGGGCCCGACGGGGTGCCCGGCGTCGCCGACACCTGCACGGCCGGGCCCGGCCGCGCCCACACGGCGAGCGCCCGCCGCAGCAGTCCCGAGTCGCCGAGCAGACCGCCCCGGGCCGGCCACACCGAGAAGTCCGTACGCGTCGCCGTCGACCAGGCCGTGGGCTCGACCCGCAGCAGCCGGCCGGGGTCGAGCGCCGCCCGGGCCGCCGGGTTCTGCGCGTAGGACGGCGCGGCCGCGCCGTCCGGACCCCAGCCGTCGCCCGGCAGGCCGATGAGGGCCCCGCACACCACCAGGGCCGCCACGGCGGCGAGCGCGGCCCGGCCGTGCTGGCGCCGCCGCATCAGATCGGTGGGCCGCGCCTGGAGCGAGCAGGGGTCGAACTCCGCGGACTCCAGGAGCCCGGCCTGCGCCGTGACGGTGTCGGCCTCGGCGAGCGCCCGGCGCGTCTCGCCGACCCCGGCGGCGTTCAGCTCCGCGCACACCTCGTCGTCGCCGAGCCGTTCGAGACCTCGCAGCACGTAGGCCGCCCGCGCGGGGCCCGACAGGGCGGAAAGGCGCTGGTCCAGGGCGAGTTCATCGGCGCCGCCGGAGCGCGGGAACAGCCGCAGCCCCCGGACCTGCGGCAGCAGCGGCGGGAACTGCGCCCGCTTGGGCCACGCCCTGCGGCGCAGCGGGAGCCCCGCTTCGAGGGCCTGGCGCACCACCTGCCGCCGCACATACACATACCCCGGGTCCCCGCCGCCCTCGGCCCGCCGGGCGCCGGGGATGAGCCCGTCGTCGGCGGCCGCGCCCCGGCCGCGCGGCAGCGAGCGCTGCACGATCGCGTGGGCGGTCAGCACCCGGCGGTTGCGCCCGAGGGAGGGCGGCAGCACGAGGTAGGCGAGCCGCACCAGTCGCGGATAGTGCTCGACGAGCGCGGCCTCGGCCTGCTCGACGCCGACGGAGGGGGCGGGTGGGTTGAGGATGTCCTGCTCTGGGGCCACGTTCAGCAAAACGAGCGAATGTGGAGATGGTCACCCCGTACACAACCCACCCATCGATCAGGGGAGTTGACGGTGGGGGCCGCCGTCAGGCGATGAGCCGTTCGCGCAGCCGGGCCACCGCGTCGTCCGGCACCCCGAGTCCCTCGCGGACGTACTTCTCCATCGAGCCGTACCGCGTGGCGACCTCGTCGAGGGCGGCCGCCAGGTACTCGGGGACGACGCCGATGATGGCGAGGGCGATCTCGGGGTCGCCGCCCTGCGCGATGAAGCCCTCGATGAGCGGGGCGAAGGCCTGGCGCACCGCCGGGTTGACCGAGAGGTACTCGCGCTCGACGGTCGCCTCGTCGGCGCCGAGCAGCGCCAGGATCACCGTCGCCCCCCAGCCGGTGCGGTCCTTGCCCGCCGTGCAGTGGAAGAGCAGCGGGCCCGCGTCCTCGGCGGCCAGTTCGGTCAGCAGGGTGCGGTAGGCGGCGCGGGCCGAACCGGAGGAGACCAGCGAGCGGTAGGTGTCGGCGAACAGGGCCTGCGCCTTGCCGCCGCCGAGGTGCTCCTCGGCCACGATCGGGTCGGCCAGGATGTGCTTGAGCTGGGCGGCGGCGGGCGCTCCGGCGGCCGACATCTTGTCCGCGAGCGCGTCGGCGATCAGCAGCCGGGCGCCGCTCGGCACCCGGTCGGGGTAGTCGGCGCGCTCGGCGCCGGTGCGGAAGTCGATGATCGTACGCAGCCCGAGGGCGGCCACCGCCGGATCGCCGGCCGGGTCCATGCGGTCGAGCTGGCCGGCGCGGAAGACCAGGCCCGAGCGGACGGTTCGGCCGCCGGACAGCGGGGTGGAGCCGAGGTCGCGCAGGTTGGCGACGGTGGTGGCGGGGATCGCGATCATGTGCGGGAGGCTCCTGAGCGGGGTGAAATCTACCGGTTTCGAACCGAACGGTAGTCCACGGCCATCGCCACTCCGAGACCGAGTCCCAGTGCCGCGCAGTGTCCCGCGTCCGTGAAGGTGCGACCGGGCCGCAGCAGGGGCCGCGCGGCCAGCGCGAGCAGGGCGATCCGCGCGCCGCCGCGCAGCCGTCCGTGCGGCAGGGCCGACGTCAGCGCGCCGAGGACCGCGTGGAAGCCGTAGCTGGTGCCCACGTCCAGGGCGGCGCGGGTGGCGGGCGAGGGACGGCCCGCGCGCAGCCCGCCGTACACCAGCAGCGTGGCGCCGACGTGGCCGAGCAGGAACACCCCGGCCGCCCACCAGGCTCCCCGCGCGTACTCCGCGTAGCCGAGCACCGCGAGCAGGAGCAGCGCGTAGGGCAGCTCCATCGGCGCTTCGACGAGCACCGCGCTGGTGGCCAGCGTGCCGTACCGCCCCTGGGACAGGTTGTCGGCGTTGGTGGAGCACGAGCGCAGCAGGTCGTGACGGGCCCGCTCGCCGAGCAGCCGACGGCTCGCGTACGCGATGAGCTGGACGCCGCCGACGTATGCGGGCGCGAGGGTGGGTACACGCATGCGTCCATGATCGGACATGGCGGACCCGGCCGCCTCCTCGCCCCGATGAAAGTCCTCAAGTCGCCTTGTACATAAGGGAGTTGAGGGCAAGATGGGGTGATGCGAAACGATGCGCGAGGGGTCCTCGGGGTGGTTGTGGCCGTCGCCGTGATGACGGGGTGCGGTGCGTCCTCGCACGCGCCCACGACCGCGAGCGGGACCCTGGAGCAGCTGGCCGCGCGGGCCGCGTGCAAGCCGGTCGTCTCGACGGACTCGGCCGAGCTGCGGCAGGCCAACTGCGCGACCAAGGACGGCCGTTACGTGCTCGCCACCTTCGCCACCGACCGCGGCCAGCGGGAGTGGATCAACGAAGCACGGGACTACGGCGGCGTCTACCTGGTCGGGCGCAAATGGGTGGCGGTCGGCGACCAGCCGGTGGTCACGGCACTGCACGGCCGGCTCGGTGGCAGTGTCGAGACCGGGACCATGCATTCCGGACACTGACCGAATCGGCCGCGCAGCGGCAGGTGCCTCCTCGCGTTCACGCGCGGGGGGTCAGGCGCAGGAGCGCCCGGTGTTGATGCAGTTCACCGCCTTCCCCATCAGCTGATCGCTGAAGACGTCGATGAAGTCACCGTGATCGGTGACGGGCTTGTGGAGCTGCTCGGGGAACGAGTCCACGGCGAAGGCACCGGCTTTGGCGGGCAGGTCGTAGACGATGCGCTGCACGAGCTGGGGGATCGCCGTGAATCCGGCGGGGCAGGCGCCGCTCCTGTCCGCGAAGGCGACATGGGTGCGGTGGTTGGCGCTGTCGGTGTTCTTGCCGTCCCAGCAGCTCTGGAACTTGAAGGTGCGGACCACTTTGCTGCCCTGGGGGCACAGCGGGTACTTGTCCTTGAGCTGGCGGTTCTCGAATCCGGTGCAGCTCCAGGAGGCGTTGGCGTTGGCATTGCCGTTGGTGAACGCCTTGGCGTCACCCGTGATGATCCGCAGGAAGCGGGGCATGGCGGTGACCTTGCCGACCGGGCTGCCCACCAGCTGGATCGTCGCCTGGACCGGGGTCTGGATCTTTCCGAGGTTCTTGTCCTTGCCGCCGCCGTCGGCCCGCGCGTCCGTGTCGTTGCCCTGGTTGAGCACCCGCACGACCGGCCAGTAATAGGTCGACTTGTCGCCCTGGTTGCGGCAACTCGTCCGGCCCCTGGCGAGATCGTCGTCGCTGGCGAAGGCGTCCGTCGCCTGGTTTCCGACGTAGTCGTGCATGTGGTGGGCGCCGTTGCTCACGCCGGGTGCGACGATGACGTTGTCGGGGTTGCGCTTGCCGTTCTGGTTGCGGCCGCAGTCGCTGGTGAAGGTGCCGGTGGAGGCGCCGGGCCCGGGCCGGGGGGCCGCGGCGTTCGGCCGTACCGACCGGATGTCGACGAAGTCGCCGCGCGCGAGCCCGGAGGCGGAAGCGGCGGCGTGTGTGGCGTTGACGGCGTTCTGGCCGTCGCCCTGCGCGCCTGTGCGGTCGCCGGGCGCGGGGGCGTCGGCGGCCCGCATCGTGCAGGCGGCGAGCCCCTTGCCGTTGAGGTCCGGCTGCCCGGTGGCGTCCGCGATCCGCCCGATGGCATCGGTGCGCTGCCGTTTCAGTGGGGACAGGACCATGGAGTCGGCCAGCTGGGGATTTTGCTGGATCCGGTCCTTGTTGTCCGCGAACTTCGTGTACGCGTCGGTGATCTGTGTGTCGAGATCGGCGAGCCGGCGGTCCACCTGCGGTCTGGCGGCGGGGGGCACGGTGGACAGGGCGTTGCCGACGTCCGGGCAGTCGATGGTCGACACCATCCGCATCCGCGCCATGTCCTGACCCGACGAGCCGGGGCCGCCCGAGGAGCCCTCACTCGCGGAGGCGTAGAAATTGACCGCGACGAGCCCGCCGCCGCCCAGGATGAGCGCGGCCGCGGCCATGGTCATCCGGCGGGGGAGGGCCTGCCGTTTTCGGGGTGAGCGTGCTGAGCGTCCCATGGAACTCCTTCGCTTGAAGCGCGCAGTTCCATACGGATGGGAAGGGTGGGGCGTTCAACGGCTCAGGAGATTCAAGGGAGTTGGAAATCCCTTCTGTGTCAGCGGGCCTGCTTCACCGCGCGCAGGACCACGAACTTCGGGTCGGACGCCACGACGTCACAGCTGCCGAACATGCGGCGGAGCTTCTCGTGGTAGCCGAGGTGCCGGTTGCCGACCACCCACAGCTCGCCGCCCTCGCGCAGCGCGGCGCGGGCGTCCGCGAACATCCGCGAGGAGGTGCGGTCTGTCGTCGCCTGGTGGGTGTGGAACGGCGGGTTGTTCAGGACCAGGTCCGCGGTGCCGGGCGGGAAGCCCGCCAGGCCGTCGCCGAGCCGGAACTCGGCCTCGCGCCCGGACCCCGCGCACATCCGGAAGGTGGCCTCGGCCGAGGCCATCGCCGGGTGCGACTCGTCGGCGAAGGTGACGCGGGCCTCGGGGTTGGCGAGCGCCGCGGCCGTGCCCACGATGCCGTTGCCGCAGCCCAGGTCCACGACGTGGTCGGGGCCGGTGCGCGCGGGCAGGTGCTGGAGCAGGAAGCGGGTGCCGATGTCGAGGCGGTCGGCGCAGAACACCCCGGCGTGGTTGGTCACGGCCAGCCCGGACGCGGGCCCGATGCCCAGCTCGAGGGAGTACGTCAGCGGCCACGGGTTGTGCGGCCGGACCAGCTCCGGGTCCGGCGTGGTGAAGATGAGCCGGGCCTTCTTCTCGGCCAGCGAGGTCTTCGTCGGGCCGAGGATCCGCTCGAACAGGTTCAGCGTCGAGGTGTGGATCTCCTTGACCATGCCGGTGCCGACGACGACGGTGCCCGCGTGCACCGAGGGCGCGACGCGGTGCAGCTCGTCCTCCAGGAGGCCGAGGCTCTTGGGCACCCGCACGAGCAGCACGTCGACCCGTTCGGGCACCTCGTCCCGGGTGGAGAGCAGGCGTACGGAATCCGGCGCGAAGCCCGCCCGCGCCAGATTGGCCCGGGTCGCCTCCTGGGCCAGGAACGAGTCGCTGATCTGCACCGGGCTGTGCCCGGCCAGCGCCGTGGTGAGCGCGCCCCAGCGGTCGCCGACGACGACCACGCTCCCGGAGAGGTCCAGGTCCGCGCCTTCGGCCAGGTGCCGCAGCAGATACTCGTCGGCGGCGTCCCAGGCCCGCAGCGGATCGCGGGGGTCTTCGGGGAATCGGGTCAGGTCGTGCTCGCCCCAGGGCGTGATCATGCGGTTCATTGTCCCGCCAGGCTAACCCGAAACGGCCGGGGAACCCGGCCGCCGCGGCTCGGGGCCGTGCCGTCTCAGCCCCGGTCGAGATAGGCGAGCACCGCGAGGACCCGCCGGTTGTCGTCGTCGGAGACCGGCAGGCCCAGCTTCACGAAGATGTTGGAGGTGTGCTTGGCGATGGCCCGCTCGGTGACGACCAGGCGCTCGGCAATCGCGGCGTTCGAGCGGCCCTGCGCCATCAGCTCCATCACCTCCAGCTCGCGCGGGGTGAGCCCGCCGAGCGGCTTGTCCTGCGCCCGGCGCGACAGGAGCTGCTGGATCACCTGCGGGTCCATCGCGGTGCCGCCGCCCGCCACCCGCCGCACCGCGTCGATGAACTGCGCCGCGTCGAACACCCGGTCCTTGAGGAGGTAGCCCACCCCGCCGTTGCCGTCCGCGAGCAACTCGCGCGCGTACAGCTGCTCCACGTGCTGGGACAGGACGAGGACCGGCAGGCCGGGCCGGGCGCGGCGGGCGGCGAGTGCGCACTGGAGGCCCTCGTCGGTGTGCGACGGCGGAAGCCGGACGTCGACGATCGCGACGTCCGGCTCCAGGTCGGCCAGCGCCCGGGTCAGCTCGGGGCCCGTCTCGACCGCGGCGAGGATCTCGAAGTCGAACGCCTCCAGCATCCTGACCAGGCCGTCGCGGAGCAGGAACAGGTCCTCGGCTAGGACAACTCGCAAGGGATCTCCATGGTCACCAGGGTGGGGCCGCCCGCGGGGCTGCTGACGGCCAGGACGCCGTCGAATGTACCGAGTCGGCGCTCGACCCCGCTCAGGCCGCTGCCCGCCCCGGCCCGCGCCCCGCCCTTGCCGTTGTCGCCGACGGAGACCCGCAACGCGCCCGCCGCGTACGACAGATCGACCCAGACGCTGTCCGCCTCCGCGTGCTTGACCGCGTTGGTGAGCAGCTCGCTGACCGCGAAGTACGCCGCCGACTCGACCGGCGCCTCGGCGCGGGCCCGCTCCGGCAGGTCCACCGACACCTCGGCCGGGACCGGGAGGCGCAGCGCCAACGCCCTTACCGCGTCGGCGAGTCCACGCTCGGCGAGCACCGGCGGATGGATGCCGCGCACCAGGTCGCGCAGCTCCGTCAGCGCCTCGGCCGAGGACGCGCGCGCCATCGCGAGGAGCTGCTTGGCCTTCGCCGGGTCCGTCTCGACGAGCGCCTCGATGGTGCCCAGGTTCATCCCCATCGCGACCAGGCGGGCCTGGGCCCCGTCGTGCAAGTCGCGCTCGATGCGGCGCAGTTCGGCCGCCGAGGTGTCCACGGCGTCGTGCCGGGTCTCGGTCAGACGGTCCACGCGCCGCGCCAGTTCGGCCTCGCGGGAGGGGGAGAGCAGCGCCTGGGCGAGCTGGAAGTGGCCGCGCAGCAGCGCCGGGTTGACGAAGAGGCCGAGGACGGACAGCGCGGTGCCGAGGGCGGCGGCAGCGTACGCGCTGCGCAGGCTGGTGACGTGGACGAACAGGAACCACAGTCCGCCCGCGTCGGCGATCGGCCGCCACACCCCGAGCGCGAGGACCCAGCCGTACCCCAGGTACAGGAGCAGGACCGGCGGCAGCAGCGCGGTGACGAACCCGGCCGTCATGTCGGCGAGCATCCAGCGCAGGTCGTGCCAGGTCGCCGGGTCACGCAGCAGGGTGGTGCACCGCCCGACCCAGCCGCCCAGGCCCGGACGGCGCGGCACCGGCCGGTACGCCGAGGGGATGCGCACCCCGCTCCAGCGGGCGGCCAGTTCGCGCCGGAAGTCGGCGTGGGCGCGCACCCGCCCGATGATCAACGGGGTCGTGAACACGCCGACGCCGGCCGGGATGAGGGCGAGGGACACGGCGGTCAGCGTGAACAGCAGGATCGACCCGACGAGCGAGACGAAGATGAGGGCGAACCCCCGCACCCCCGCGAGCAGCGCGTCCCGTGCCTTGGCCGCATTCATGTACGTCCCCGTCTCCCTGAGCTCCGCCGCGGTACACGCCCCTTCCGGAGCACCGCACTCCCCGTGGAGCGCCAAGCGCCGGTGGGGCCGGCCACCAGTGTCGCCGGGCGCCCCGCCCCGCGTCACGGGGTTCTGCCCCCGGCCCGGAGGTGGGGCTGGCAACACCCCCTGACCTCATGCGTTGCCCGGCCGCGGAGCCGCCGCAGACAGAAGGGCGGGGCGCCCCCCGGCGCCCCGCCCCTCTCCAACCCGCCCATCAGGGCGCGTACTTGTACCCCACGCGGCGCACCGTCTGGATCGCACCGCGGTGCTTGGCGCCCAGCTTGCGGCGCAGCCGGGCCACGTGCACGTCCACGGTGCGGCCGTCCCCGACGTGCCCGTAGCCCCACACCGTGGTGACCAGCTGGTCGCGGGTGTGTACCCGGTGCGGATGCGCCACCAGATGGGCTAGCAGCTCGAATTCGAGGTAGGTCAGGTCGAGCTGCTCCCCGTCGACCTCTGCGGTGCGGCGCACGGTGTCGATCCGTACGAGCGCGTCACCGCCGAACGCGGCGGGCTGGACCGGCACCGGCGCCAGGGGCTCGGGCGCCGCGGCGAGCAGCGCGGGCTGCTGGTCGGCGGGGACGAGCACCAGATAGCCGACCATCGGCGGGCGGCCCGGCAGGGCGGGCAGGGTGTGCTGGGGCGCGGGCAGCCAGGTCGCGCCCGGCGGCAGGAAGTCGATGACCTGACCGGCGGCCGGGACGGCCACCTCGTCGCGGTCCACGGCCCGCAGTCGGTGGCGGCCGAGCGGCACGGCGGCGGGGGCGTCGGAGTTCGGGAGGGTACGGGTGTTCGCCATGAGGGGTCAGCTCTTTCGCGCGGGAGTCGTCGAGGGGGACGTACGTCGTTGCGCGGCGGCCGAAGGCCTGGAGTGGATCGAGGCGTTAGAGGGCCGGCGCGTTCGTCGCGCGGCAACACACCCGGTCGAAGTCATGGTCCTGGCGGGACGGCCAGAACGGCTCAAGGTCGCTGCGACCTGTCGCGGGGTTCTGGATGCTGGACATGGCCCCATTCAACCAGACGATTCGCCCCGCGCAGCAGCCCCCTCCCACGGACTGATACGGATCCTTGGCACAGCGTGACCGGAACCCGTCCCTCCAACTCGGCGCGCCCCCCACGTCGAAGGGCGCCCACCGCGGCAGCGGAGGACGCCCTTGAGGACCGGCGGACGACTCAGACCTGGCCGGCCTTCTCCAGCCCGGTGCAGCAGGTGTCGACGATGAGGCGGGTCACCACGTACGGGTCGACGTTGGCGTTGGGGCGGCGGTCCTCGATGTAGCCCTTCTGGTCCACCTCGACCTGCCACGGGATGCGCACCGAGGCACCGCGGTCCGAGACGCCGTACTTGTACTGGTCCCACGGGGCGGTCTCGTGCAGGCCGGTGAGGCGGTCGTCGATGCCCGCGCCGTAGTTCTTGACGTGGTCCATCGGCTTGGAGCCCTCGCCCAGCGCCTCGCACGCGGTGATGATCGCCTCGTAACCCTCGCGCATCGCCCTGGTGGAGAAGTTGGTGTGGGCGCCCGCGCCGTTCCAGTCGCCCTTGACCGGCTTGGGGTCGAGGGTGGCCGACACGTTGAACTCCTCGGCGGTGCGGTAGAGCAGCCAGCGCGCCACCCACAGCTGGTCGGACACCTCAAGGGGCCCGACCGGCCCGACCTGGAACTCCCACTGCCCCGGCATGACCTCGGCGTTGATGCCGGAGATGCTCAGACCCGCGGCGAGGCAGTGGTCGAGGTGCTTCTCGACGATCTCGCGGCCGAAGATCTCGTCCGCGCCGACACCGCAGTAGTAGCCGCCCTGCGCGGCGGGGAAGCCGCCGACGGGGAAGCCGAGCGGGCGGGTGCCGTCGAAGAAGGTGTACTCCTGCTCGATGCCGAAGATCGGCTCCTGCGCGGCGAACCGCTCGGCCAACGGACGCAGCAGCGCACGGGTGTTGGACGCGTGCGGGGTGCCGTCGATGTCGAAGACCTCGCACAGGACCAGGATGTGCTCGCCGCCGCGGATCGGGTCCGGGCACGAGAACACCGGCTTCAGGACGCGGTCCGACGCATGGCCCTCGGCCTGGTTGGTGCTGGACCCGTCGAAGCCCCAGACGGGCAGCTCCGCGACGGCGACGGGCGAACCGGCCATGATCTTCGTCTTGGAACGGAGCTTGGCGGTCGGCTCGGTGCCGTCGATCCAGATGTACTCGGCCTTGTACGTCACGGAAGCCATCCTTTGCGGGAGCTGCGGGGTGCCTGCGCGCTGCCACGCTGCGGCGCTGTCTCTGTGGCGGCAGCCTCACACCCCGGCATTTCCCGTCCGTTGCCCGTTTGTGAACCCGGTGTTACCGCGGGTGTCGCGAGGCCGCCGGAGGGCCGCCGCCTCCTCGGTTCCTCCGAGAAGCGCCCCGGCGCCCCGGCGGTTCGTTCGAAGCGGGCCCCGCGGGCGGCGCCCCGGCCGTCTCGTATACCGGGCGCGCCCGGTGCCCGGCCGCCGCCGGTGGGGTGCCGTCGGCCGCTCCGGGCAGACTGGTCCTCATGAACCAGACCGGCAGCACCACCCGCATCGGCCTCCTCGGCACCGGCCCCTGGGCCGTCGCCACCCACGCTCCGGCGCTCGCCGCACACCCCGGCGTCGACTTCGCGGGCGTGTGGGGCCGCCGTCCGGAGGCCGCGGCCGCGCTCGCGGGGGAGCACGGGGTGGCGGTGTACGAGGACGCCGACGCGCTGTTCGCGGACTGCGACGCCGTCGCCTTCGCGCTGCCGCCGGACGTCCAGGCCCCGCTGGCGGTACGGGCCGCGCAGGCCGGCTGCCATCTGCTCCTGGACAAGCCGGTCGCGACGAGCGCGGCGGGCGCCCGCGAACTGGCCGCCGCGGTCGAGCGGGCCCAGGTCGCCTCCGTCGTCTTCCTCACGCTGCGCTTCGCGCGGGAGACCGCCGCGTGGGTGGCCCAACAGGCCGCCGTGGACGGCTGGTTCACCGGGCACGCCCGGTGGTACGGGTCGCTGTTCACCCCGGGCGCCGCGCGCAGCCCGTACGCCGCCTCGCCCTGGCGGGGGGAGAAGGGCGCGCTCTGGGACGTGGGCCCGCACGCGCTCGCCGTGCTCGCCGGGGTGCTCGGCGACGTGACCTCGCTGACGGCCGCGGCGGGCCCCGGCGACACCGCCCACCTGGTCCTGCGGCACGCCTCGGGCGCCTCCAGCACCGCCGACCTGAGCTTCACCGCGCCGCCGGCCGCCGCGGGCGTCGAGGTCTCGCTGCTCGGCACGGCGGGCGCCGCTGTGATGCCCGAATGGGGCGGCGCGCTCGACGCGTTCGCCGGTGCGCTCGACGCCCTCCTTGAGGCGGCCCGCACGGGGGTGCCCCACCCCTGCGACGTACGGTTCGGGGCGCGGATCACCGAGTTGCTGGCCGACGCCGAGGCGCGGCTCGGCCGGGACTAGCGCGACAGGGCGTCGCGTACCGCCTCGTCGGTGCGGCCCACCACGGCCGTGCCGTCGTCCGCCGTGATGATCGGGCGCTGGATGAGCCGGGGGTGCTCGGCGAGCGCCGCCACCCAGCGCTCGCGGGTCTCCGCGTCACGCGGCCAGTCCTTGACGCCCAGTTCCCTGGCGGCGTCCTCCTGGGTGCGGGTGATGTCCCACGGTTCGAGGCCGAGCCGGTCGAGCACGGCCCGGATCTCGTCGGGGGAGGGCACGTCCTCCAGGTAGCGGCGCACCGTGTACTCGGCGCCCTCCGCGTCGAGCAGACTCACCGCGTCGCGGCACTTCGAACAGGCCGGATTGATCCAGATCTCCATGCCGCCAGGCTACCCGCGCCGAGCCCCCAAAGCCCCGCTGGCCAGGGCCGATTGTCAGTGCCCCCCAGTAAAATGGAGGCAGTAAGTGAGGGTTCCCGACTGCCCAGGAGGATGCCCATGACCGCTGCCGTACTCACCTCGCACGCCCCGAAACAGCTGTCCCTCCAGCCCCTCCGCAAGGTGCCGCTGCCCGCGGGACGCCCGCGCGTGTGGTACGAGTCCCACAACCGGCGCCTGAAGGCCATGCGCCTGGCCATCGCCCTGCTCGACTCGGGGGTCTACCGACCGGAGCAGGCGCCCGACCGCACGATACGCACCGTGGCCGCGCTCATCGGAGTGCACCCGCCGTCGGAGACGACCTGCCGCATGGTGCGCGCGCTGATCTACGACGGGCGCTGACCGCGCCCGGCCCGGGTCGCGCCGGCGGGAAGCCGTCGGCCCGGCCCGGGCACGCCGACCCCTCGCACCGCTAACCGCGTCCGTTTGCCGCGTACGCGTCGAGGAGGCACGCGGTCGCCTCGTCGACCACGCGGTAGCGCACCACCCGCCCCTCCTTCTCACCCGCGACCGCCCCGGCCGCCCGCAGCAGCCGCAGGGCCTGCGAGACGGCCGGGTCGCGCATGCCCGTCGCCACCGCCAGGTCGGAGACGGCGAGCGGCCCGGCCCGGTGCAGGGCGAGCAGCAGCGCGAGCCGGTTGGCGTCGGCGAGCAGGGAGAACCGTTCGGCCCAGGCGCGCACCCGGTCCGGGTCACCGATGGCCGCGATGGCGTCGCAGACCCGGTGGCCGTCGATGGTGCGGTGGCCGACGCGCTCGGCGGGGACGAGATGCATGGACGCATCCTCGCAGCAGGACTCCGCGATGCCCCGTGTGATCTTCGATACCTGCACAGCTGTGCAGCTGGGCAGGCGAGTTGCCAGCGTCTAGGGTGACCGGGCCGTGGTGTTCGGGAAGACCGGTGCGAAACCGGAGCGGCCCTCGCCACTGTGATCGGGTTCCCCGGCTGCCGGGGAGCTGCCGTCCCCTCGCGACGCCACTGGCCAGGATCCACCTGGCTGGGAAGGCCGGGGCGGCCGCACCCACCCGTCAGCCAGGAGACCGGCCGCGGCATCTCACGAAGTGATCCACGAGGTGCTGGAGCGTGACCCGCATGACCCTGCCCGTTCGCACGTCCGCCGAACCCGGCGCCGCCGCGCCGTCCTTCCACTGGCGGCGCGAGGACACCGTCCGAACCGCCGTCCTCCTCACGGTGATTGCCGCCCTGCACGTCGTCGCCTTCGGCGTGCTGTTCCTGCTCGTGGCCCCCGAGCACTACGCCGTGGGCACCAAGACCTACGGCATCGGCCTCGGCATCACCGCCTACACCCTCGGCATGCGGCACGCCTTCGACGCCGACCACATCGCGGCCATCGACAACACCACCCGCAAGCTGATGGCCGACGGCAAGCGGCCGGTCTCCGTGGGCTTCTGGTTCGCGCTCGGTCACTCCAGCGTCGTCGTCGTCATGGCGGGCCTGGTGGCCGGAGGCGCCCAGCTCGCGGGCACCCTGATGAACGAGGACTCGCGCGCCCACCAGGTGCTCGGCGTCGTCGGAACCACCGCGTCCGGCTCCTTCCTCTACCTGATCGCCGCCCTCAACCTGGTCGCCCTGTTCGGCATCCTGAAGGTGTTCCGGGCGATGCGCGCGGGCGCGTACGACGAGAAGGAGCTCGAAGCGCACCTGGACTCGCGGGGCTTCATGAACCGCATCCTGGGCCGCTTCACCAAGTCCATCTCCCGGCCCGGCCAGATGTTCCCGCTCGGCTTCCTCTTCGGCCTCGGCTTCGACACCGCCACCGAGGTCACCCTGATGGTGATGGCCGGCACGGGCGCCGCCGCAGGACTGCCCTGGTACGCGATCCTGTGCCTGCCCCTGCTGTTCGCGGCGGGGATGAGCCTGTTCGACACCCTGGACGGCACGTTCATGAACTTCGCCTACCAGTGGGCGTTCTCCAACCCCGTCCGCAAGGTCTACTACAACCTCACCATCACCGGCCTGTCGATCGCGGTGGCCTTCTTCATCGGCACCATCGAACTGGTCGGCGTGCTGCACGAGAAGTTCGACCTCACCGACCCGGTCAGCGGCTGGATCGCGTCCCTCAACCTGGACAACGTCGGCTTCGTGATCGTCGGCCTGTTCGTCGTGGTGTGGGCGATCGCGCTGGCGTACTGGCGGCTCGGCAAGGTCGAGCAGAAGTGGGCCGGCACCGGGGCATGAGGCGCCCGGGGCTCACGCACCCGCGCGCGGCCCGGGCACTCCCCGGTCGTTCTGCAGCAGCCACAACTCCCTGAACAGGCCCTCGGTGGCGACCAGTTCGGCGAAGGTGCCCTCCTGGAGGACCCGGCCCCGGTCGAGGACCACGATGCGGTCGGCGACCGCGACGTTGGCGAGGCGGTGGGTCACCAGGACCACCGCCCGGTCCCGCGCGACGGTGCGCAGCCCGGTGAAGATGCGGTGCTCGGCACGGGCGTCGAGCGCGCTCGTGGGCTCGTCCATCACGAGCAGCCCGGCCGGGCGGTGGAAGGCCCGCGCGATGGCGATCCGCTGCCACTGCCCGCCGGACAGCTCCACGCCGCCGAACCACTCGCGGGCGAGCAGCGTGTCCAGCCCGCTGCGCAGCCCGTCCACGACCTCGGCGGCGCCGGAGTGGACGGCGGCCCGGCGCACCGCCTCGTCGCCGCCGTGCGGCTGCCCGAGCGTGATGTTGTCGCGCGCGGACATCGGCCAGTGCGCGAAGTCCTGCGGCACGACGGCGGTCTGCCGCCACAGCGCCGACGGATCGCACCGCTCCACCGCGACCCCGTCCCAGGTCACCGACCCCTCGCTGGGCAGATAGAGCCCGGTGAGCAGCTTGCTGAGCGTGGTCTTGCCGGACCCGTTCTCGCCGACGAGCGCCAGCACCTCGCCCCTGCGCACCTGGACCGTCACCTTCTCCAGGGCGGGCCTTTCACTGCCCGGGTAGCGGTACGTCAGCGACTCGGCCCGTACGACCTCCGGGGCGGGCGGCGCCAGGGTGCCGCGCGCCATCCGGTGGCCGCCGGCCTCCTCGATGAACTCCGCCCAGTCGTCCAGGTAGAGCCCGGTCCGGAACAGCCGCGTCCCATAGCCGACGACGCCCCGCAGCGAGGAGGCGACCGTACGCAGCGCGAACACCGCCGTGCCCGCCGAGGCCACCGACATCCGCCCCGAGCCGAGCAGATAGGCGAGCGCCGCCCACACCACCCCGGCCGCGACCCCGCCCGCCAGCGCCCCGGCGACCGAGTAACGGGCGCCCTGGTGCACGGCCTTGTCGGTCGCCGCGTCCACCCGGCGTCCGATCGCCCGGTAGCGCTCCAGCAGGAACTCGGCCATCGTGCACGAGCGCAGCTGGTCGGCGGTGTCCTTGTCGATCACGAACCAGCGCAGCAGACTCAGGGTGCGCCGCTCGGCGCTCATCGCCCGCGACGCCTCGTAGTGCACCCGCGCCGCCTTGACCCCGGCCACGCCCTGCGGCAGCGCGGCCAGCAGGAGCAGCGGGAGCAGTGCCGGATGCAGCACGGTCACGACCCCGGCCGCCGCCACCAGCGAGGCCACGCACGCCATCAGGTCCTGCGAGTCGGTCAGGAGCTGCTGGGCGACCTCGGCGCCCCGGTCGGCCGCCTCCCGCTTGTCGTTGAAACCCGGCTGGTCGTACGCCGACAACTCCGCCCGCACGGCCGCGGCCAGCATCTGCATCTCCGCCTCGCGGGAGATCCGCGGCGAGAGCCGGCCGGAGATGTTCACGACCACGATGCCGAGCAGCGCCCGCAGCCCGGCCGCCGCGGCGAGCACCGCGATCGACGGCAGCGCCTCGCGCAGCCGGTGCGCGATGTCCCCGCTCGCGATCAGCGCGGTGATCGTACGCGTCGTGGCGAGCAGCCCGAACGCCTCGAAGAACCCCGAGAGCGCCTGACAGCAGAGCAGCACGAGCACCGCCCGCCGGTCCACCCGCCAGGCCAGCGCCAACGCCTTGCGCACGAGCTGCGGCAGCCGCCGGGCCATGCTCCGCGTGGTCACGGGATGCCGCTGCAACACCTCCAACGAGCCCGACCGGTACCGCAGTTGCTCATCCGCCCGCCCGTCCACGACCTCCGCCATGCCGCCCCCTCCGCTGTGGGAATCCGCCCACTTTCCCGCATGAATCGCCCAAGGGGGTTGGTATGCGCGGTGATCCACCCAATAGGGGGGGCCGCAGCGAAAAGCGGCGAGCCCCGCCGCCCGGGGTGGGGCGGCGGGGCTCGGGTGTCGCGGAGGTGGGGGGCTTAGAGGTCGAAGTACAGCTCGAACTCGTGCGGGTGGGGGCGGAGCTGGATCGGGGCGATTTCTGCCGTGCGCTTGTAGTCGATCCAGGTCTCGATCAGGTCGGAGGTGAAGACACCGCCGGCCTGGAGGTACTCGTTGTCCGCCTCCAGGGCCTCGAGGACGGCCGGCAGCGAGGTCGGGACCTGCTGGACGTTGGCGTGCTCCTCGGGAGCCAGCTCGTAGAGGTCCTTGTCGATCGGCTCGGCCGGCTCGATCTTGTTCTTGATGCCGTCGAGGCCCGCCAGGAGCAGCGCGGAGAAGGCGAGGTACGGGTTCGAGGACGGGTCCGGGGCGCGGAACTCGACGCGCTTGGCCTTCGGGTTGGAGCCCGTGATCGGGATGCGCATCGCGGCGGAGCGGTTGCGCTGCGAGTACACCATGTTGACCGGCGCCTCGAAGCCCGGGACCAGGCGGTGGTAGGAGTTCACCGTCGGGTTGGTGAAGGCGAGCAGCGACGGGGCGTGCTTGAGGATGCCGCCGATGTAGTAGCGGGCGGTGTCCGAGAGGCCCGCGTAGCCCTGCTCGTCGTAGAACAGCGGCTCGCCGCCGGCCCACAGGGACTGGTGGACGTGCATGCCCGAGCCGTTGTCGCCGAAGATCGGCTTCGGCATGAAGGTCGCGGTCTTGCCGTTGCGCCAGGCGACGTTCTTCACGATGTACTTGAAGAGCATCAGGTCGTCGGCCGCGGCGAGCAGCGTGTTGAACTTGTAGTTGATCTCGGCCTGGCCGGCGGTGCCGACCTCGTGGTGCTGGCGCTCGACCTGGAGGCCGGAGTTCTCCAGCTCCAGGGAGATCTCGGCACGCAGGTCGGCGAAGTGGTCGACCGGCGGGGCCGGGAAGTAGCCGCCCTTGTAACGGACCTTGTAGCCGCGGTTGTTCTCGACCGCACCGGTGTTCCAGGCGCCGGCCTCGGAGTCGATGTGGTAGAAGCCCTGGTTCGCGGAGGTCTCGAAACGTACCGAGTCGAAGACGTAGAACTCGGCCTCGGGGCCGAAGTACGCGGTGTCCGCGATGCCGGTGGAGGCGAGGTAGGCCTCGGCCTTCTTGGCGATGTTGCGCGGGTCGCGGCTGTACTGCTCGCCCGTGATCGGGTCGTGGATGAAGAAGTTGATGTTCAGCGTCTTGTCGCGGCGGAACGGGTCGAGGCGCGCCGTCGACAGGTCCGGGCGCAGCGCCATGTCGGACTCGTGGATCGCCTGGAAGCCGCGGATCGACGAGCCGTCGAAGGCGAGCTCCTCCGCCGGGTCGAACGCCTTCGCGGGGATCGTGAAGTGCTGCATCACGCCCGGCAGGTCACAGAACCGGACGTCGACGAACTTCACGTCGTTGTCCGCGATGAACTTCTTCGCGTCGTCGGCGTTCTGGAACATCCAACTCCTCCTACTCCCACCCGGGGAGGGGCGGGGTTGCAGCTCGGTCGTGCGGCCAGTGCGGTGGCACACGCTGGACCCGACCATAGGCAGGCGGGATTTCTCAAGCGTGACCCGTTTGTTTCGCCCAAGTTAACCGGCCTGGTGACGACGCCGCCAAGACTGACCCGGGTCGAAGTGATCGAAAACGGGCGCAGTACCGTGGTTCCGTGGACAACAGGCAAGCAATCGGATCGTGGCTCTCGGGGCCCCGCGCGGCCGCCGAGGAGATGGGCGTCGACTTCGGCTACCGGGGCGAGCGGCTCGGTCTGCCCAAGGACGGGCCCGGCTCGGTGGCCCCCCTCGGCCGGCGCTTCGGCGCCATCTTCATCGACTGGGGCCTGTGCGCCCTGATCGCCTACCAGCTGATCGCCCGCGGCAACGCGCACAGCGCGAGCAACTGGGCGCTCCTCGTGTTCCTCGTCCTCGGTGTGCTGACGGTCGGGACCGTCGGCTTCACGCCCGGCAAGCGGCTGCTCGGTCTGCGCGTGGTCGCCGAGGAGGGCGGCCGGCTCGGCATCGTGCGGGTCACCGTCCGCACCGTGCTGCTGTGCCTGGCGATCCCGGCGCTGATCTGGGACCGCGACGGCCGCGGCCTGCACGACCGGCTGGCCCGCGCGGTCCAGGTCAGGATCTGAACCTCCCACCCGCTGGAACGTCAGAAGGCGGCCCGGACCACATCGGTCCGGGCCGCCTTCGTGTGCGTACGGGCTCCGTGGCCCTACGAGGTGAGGTCAGCGCATCTTTCCGCCGCGCGGCATCCGGGTGCCCTTGGGCATCGGACCCTTCGGCAGCGGCATGTTGCTCATCAGGTCGCCCATGGCGCGCAGCCGGTCGTTGGCCGCGGTGACCTGCGGGCCGGAGAGCACGCGGGGGTACTTCAGGAGCGTGGTGCGCACCTTCTTCAGCGGCACCTGGCCCTCGCCGTCACCGACGATCACGTCGTGGACCGGTACGTCCACCACGATGCGGGCCATCTTCTTCTTCTCCGCGGCCAGCAGGGACTTCACCCGGTTCGGGTTGCCCTCGGCCACCAGCACGACGCCGGCCCGGCCGACGGCCCGGTGGACGACGTCCTGGCTGCGGTTCATCGCCACGGCCGGGGTGGTGGTCCAGCCGCGCCCGATGTTCTGGAGCACCGCGGCCGCCGCGCCCGGCTGACCCTCCATCTGACCGAACGCCGCCCGCTCGGCCCGCCGCCCGAAGACGATCGCCATCGCGAGCACGGCCACCAGGAGGCCCAGAATGCCCAGGTAGACCGGGTGTCCGAGCAGGAAGCCGATCGCGAGGAAGACGCCGAGGACGACGATTCCCACGCCGGCGATGACAAGTCCGATCTTGGAGTCGGCCTTGCGGGTCATCTTGTAGGTCAGGGCGATCTGCTTCAGTCGCCCCGCATTCGCATCGTTCGCAGCGCTCTCTGCGGTTGCCTTCCTCGCCATACCAGGAAGTTTACGTGGCCTAGGAGCGGCGGGTGGCCACGGCCTCCAGTACGTGCTGGGCCTCGACGCGGTCCTTGGCCCGGCGCCGGTCCTCCAGGACCGCGGTCCAGGCGTTGCGGCGGGCGGTGCGCTGCCCGGAGCCCATGATCAGCGACTCCATGACGCGCAACGCGCCGGTGACGGACGGAAGCGTGGTGGCTCGCACGGTCTGCGGAGCGGTAGCGGCCTGCATCGTCGAGGTCCCCCCTCGGGACGGGAAGTCAGGAACGGACGGTGGGTGTGGGGGCATGCGCGGTGCGTAAAGCCAATGTCACTGATTGGTGTTACCAGGGCGTGTCCAAGCGGTCAAACGCCAATGAAACCTTGATACGGACCGGCAAAGCGTTGACGCGGCCCGTACGCATGCCCCGACCTGCGGGGAAGGTACGGGCCGCGTCGAATCGGCCATTACCGATCAGTAGCCGCTTGTGAGCGGATTCACGCAGTCCCTGTCGTGCGCGACGGGGCTCAGGCGGTGGCGGCGGCGCTCCGCGCTTCCATCGCCTGCTGGTACAGCCGGCCCGCGCGGTAGGAGGAGCGCACCAGCGGACCCGACATCACACCGGAGAAGCCGATCTCGTCGGCCTCCTCCTTCAGCTCCACGAACTCCTGCGGCTTCACCCAGCGCTCGACGGGGTGGTGGCGCACGGAGGGGCGCAGGTACTGGGTGATCGTGATGAGTTCGCAACCGGCGTCGTGCAGGTGCTGCAGCGCCTCGCTGATCTCCTCGCGGGTCTCGCCCATGCCGAGGATCAGGTTCGACTTGGTGATCAGGCCGTAGTCGCGGGCCTTGGTGATCACGTCGAGGGAGCGCTCGTAGCGGAAGCCGGGGCGGATCCGCTTGAAGATCCGCGGCACGGTCTCGACGTTGTGCGCGAAGACCTCGGGGCGGGAGGAGAAGACCTCTTCCAGCTGCTCGGGGACCGCGTTGAAGTCGGGGGCCAGGAGCTCGACCTTGGTGCGGCCCTCGGCGCGCCCCGCGGTCTGCGCGTGGATCTGGCGCACGGTCTCCGCGTACAGCCAGGCGCCGCCGTCGGCCAGGTCGTCGCGCGCGACGCCGGTGATGGTGGCGTAGTTCAGGTCCATGGTGACGACCGACTCGCCGACGCGGCGGGGCTCGTCCCGGTCCAGCGCCTCGGGCTTGCCCGTGTCGATCTGGCAGAAGTCGCAGCGCCGGGTGCACTGGTCGCCGCCGATGAGGAAGGTCGCCTCGCGGTCCTCCCAGCACTCGAAGATGTTCGGGCAGCCGGCCTCCTGGCAGACCGTGTGCAGGCCCTCGCTCTTCACGAGCTTCTGCAGCTGGTTGTACTCGGGACCCATCTTCGCCCGGGTCTTGATCCACTCGGGCTTGCGCTCGATGGGGGTCTGGCTGTTCCGGACCTCCAGGCGCAGCATCTTGCGTCCGTCGGGTGCGACTGCGGACACGTCCGGCTCCCTGTGACTTCGATTCTTCGGCGAACCCTAGGGTACGCCCGTTGTTTGGACGGCTGGGGTGCGGCCCGTTGCCATGGGGGCAACCTGCCGGGGTCCGGCGGCATTCCCCCGGCGCGGGTGCCGGGGCGGGTCAGGCCACCGCGGGGGCCTGGGGCCGCTCGATCTCGCGCGGAGCCAGGTCGGCGTTCTCCAGGACGTCCCTGAGGTGGCGCTCCACCACGGGCAGCACCTCCTCGATCGTGACCTCGCGCCCCAGCTCGTACGAGAGCGAGGTCACACCCGCGTCGCGGATCCCGCACGGCACGATCCGGTCGAACCAGGTGTTGTCCGGGTTCACGTTGAACGAGAAGCCGTGCATCGTGACGCCCTTGGCCACCCGGATGCCGATCGCCGCCAGCTTGCGGTCCTCGCGGCGCTGGCCCGCGTTGGAGGGCGCGTACTCGGGGCCGTTGAGGCGGGCGTCGAACTCGTCGTCGGTCAGGCGCGGGTCGAGGTCGAGGGACAGGCCGCCGAGCCTGGGGCGCCGCTCCACCGGGTCACCGAGGACCCACACGCCGCTGCGGCCCTCGACCCGGGTGGTCGCCAGGCCGAAGTCGGCGGCGGTGCGGATGAGGGCCTCTTCGAGGCGGCGTACGTGCGCGACGACGTCGACGGGGCGGGGCAGCTTCTGGATCGGGTAGCCGACGAGCTGGCCGGGGCCGTGCCAGGTGATCTTGCCGCCGCGGTCGACGTCGATCACCGGGGTGCCGTCCAGGGGGCGCTCGCTGTCCTCGGTGCGCCGCCCCGCGGTGTAGACCGGCGGGTGCTCGAGGAGCAGGCAGGTGTCCGGAACCTCGTCGGCGAACCGGGCCGCGTGCACCCGGCGCTGCTCGTCCCAGGCCTCCTGGTACTCGACCGCGTCCGCGCCGAACCCCAGCCGGACAAATCGCAGCTCGTTCACGCCAGCTCCCCTGTCGAACTTCTCGGATGCATGCAGCCCTCCCTCACTGTACGACCGTGTTCGAGGGCCGCCGCACGCCCCCCAGACCCGGGCAGAAACGGCACCTCACCACACGATCGGATGAATGCGGGGCGAAGGTGGCGGCACCGGCCGTATTGACCGCTAAATTCTCGCCGTTCCATGAGGGCTGCAAGGTTGGCCCGGAAGGCAGGAGAACGCAGAGCTGATGACGGAACGACCCTCGCAGCGCACCCCCAACCGCCAGCTCGCCGCACTCATCGCAGAAGCCGGGTTCTCCAATGCCGGGCTGGCCCGCCGCGTTGACCAGCTCGGCCTTGAGCACGGCCTGGATCTGCGCTACGACAAGACCTCGGTGACGCGGTGGCTGCGCGGCCAGCAACCGCGCGGCACCACGCCCGCGCTGATCGCCGAGGTGTTCACCCGGAGGCTGGGCCGCAGACTCTCCGCACAGGACCTCGGGCTCGACGCCTGTGCGCCGGTGTACGCGGGTCTGGAGTTCGCGGCGACCCCGGAGGAGGCCGTCGACATCGTCAGCGGCCTCTGGCGCAAGGACTCGGGCAGCCACGCCGAACTCCGCAAGATCGCGTTCACCCCGGCGGGCCTGGTGGTCCCCAGCCGGGACTGGCTGATCGGGCGGGCCGACGACCGGGTGGGGCGCGGTGAGCCGAACCCCCAGGCGAACGTGACCCGCATCCCGGTCCAGGGCCGCCCCTCCGTACCCCGCCAGCGCACCACCGACCGCGGCCCCGGGCAGCGCGTGACCAGCGGGGACATCGCGGCGCTCCGCTCGGTCGGCGAACTGTTCCGCACGCTCGACCACGCCTACGGCGGCGGGCACGCGCGCCAGGCACTGGTGCGCTATCTGGAGCACGAGGCCGAACCCATGCTGCGCGGCACCTACGGCGAGAACGTGGGGCGCCGGCTGTTCGCGGCGGCGGCCGACCTGACCAGGCTGGCCGGCTGGACCTCGTACGACATCGCGGCGCACGGGCTCGCCCAGCGCTACTTCGTGCAGGCGCTCCGGCTCTCACAGGCCGCGGGGGACCGGGCGTACGGCTCGTACGTGCTGGTCACGATGAGCCGCCAGGCGGTCTATCTGGGCCACGGCCGCGAGGCGGTCCAGCTCGCCCGGGTCGCCCAGCAGGGCGTGGGCTCCGCGGCGCCGCCCGTCGTGCAGTCGCTGCTCAACGCGGTGGAGGCGCGCGGGCACGGGGTGCTCGGCGAGGTACGGGCGTGCACCGCCTCGCTGGTCCGGGCCGAACGGGCGCTGGAGAGCGCCCGGCCCGGTGACGACGTGCCGCACTGGGCGCGGTTCTTCGACGAGGCGCAGCTCGCCGACGAGTTCGGCCACTGCCACCGCGACCTCCAGCAGTACCGCGCCTGCGCGCAGCACGCGGAGCGCTCCCTGCAACTGCGCGCCCCGGGCTACGCCCGCTCGCGGCTGTTCTGCCGGGTCGTGCTGGCCACGGCCCGGCTCGGCCTCGGCGAGCTCGACCAGGCCTGCGCGCTGGGCGCGGAGGCGGCCCAGCAGGCCAGCGAGATGAGGTCGGCGCGCGCGGTCGAGTACGTACGCGACTTCGAGCGCCGTCTGGAGCCGTACCGGGACGCGGCCGCGGTGCGCACCTACCGGGACCGGGTGGCCGCGTTGGGGTGAGCCCGTGGCCGGGCGGCATCCGGCCACGGACTCCGAAGGGCGGCCCCGCCGTCAGGCCGCCTTGCGGATCACCTCCGCCGGCGCCTGCCAGGACGGGACGCCCAGGTCGGTGAGGATCGCCTGGGCGGCGCGACGGCCCGAGTACAGGGCGCCCTGGACGGTGCTGGTGTCGCGGTGGTCGCCGCAGACGTACAGACCGGCGAGCAGCCGGACCGGGCGGCGCAGATCGTGCGGGGCGGGCATCGAGGGCACGGCCTGCGGGGTGTGGTGCACGGCCAGCGGCTCCCAGTCGGCCGTGGACGTGGCGTACAGGCGCGCCAGTTGGCGGCGTACCGCGCGCTCCAGGTCGGCGGGCGGGGTGCCGAGCACGGTCGAGGTGATCAGCGCCCGGCCGTGCGGCGCGCGGCTCGGGTCGACCTCGCTCATCACCGAGCTGTACGCCACCGGCCCGCTGCGGTCCGCGTCCAGGAGCAGCGCGGGGTCGGCGAGCGGGGTGTGCGGCGCCGTGTGGTGCAGCACGGTGAGCGGGTGGAAGGCGGGGACCCTGAGGCCGGGCAGGAGCTCGGCGGCGGCGGGCGCGTCGGTGGCCAGGAGCACGGAGCGGCAGCCGAGTACGCCGTGGTCGGACGTGGTGACCGAGGTGGTGGCCACCGAGGTCACCTTCACGTCGGTACGCACCGTGCCGGGCGGCAGCGCCCGGGCGAGCAACTCCGGCAGGGTGGCCGCGCCGCCCGCCGGGACGCACAGCCGACCGCGCGCGAAGCCCCTCAGCGCGAGGTCGGCGCAGCGGCTCGACGTGGTCAGGTCCGGGTCGCAGAGCAGGGCGGACAGCAGCGGGCGCACGAAGCCGTCCAGCGTGCGGGCGGGCAGGCCCCGGCCCGACAGGGCCTGGCCGATGGGGAGTTCGGGCCGGGCGACGATCCGCTCGACGGGGGTCGCGGCCAGCCTGGCGAGCGCTTTGCCGAGCCGGGCCTGATCGAGTGCGCCGCCGAGCGGGGTGACCGTGCCGCGAGGGGCGCTCGCGCGGGCGCGTGCGGCGGCCAGTGCGCCCCTTGCGCTCCCTGTCGCGCCCGCGCGGTAGTGCCGGCCCTCGCTGTGCACGAGGACGCCGGGCGAGAACGGGCGCAGCGGCAGGTCCTCCAGGCCCGGGGTGCGGGTCAGTTCGGGGTACGAGGTCGAAAGGAGTTGCCCGATCCGGTCGAGCCGGAACCCGTCGACCGTGGCGGTCGACATGCGGCCGCCCACGGAAGGGGCCGCCTCCAGGACGCTGACCGTGACTCCCGCGCCGGTCAGCTGATGAGCCGCTGACAGGCCCGCGAGCCCGGCCCCCACGATGAGTACGTCCGCATGGTGTGCGGTGCTGAGCACGTGGCCCTCCCCGAGGTAGGCGCGGTAGGTGGAGGCCTCATGCCCCCAACTGGCCCACGGAATGCCGGAGTTCGTGGAGAGAGTAGATACCGTTCGCCGTCCCGGCTCCGCCGCGCGTGGGGGTGGGCGTTGAGGCATACCGGGCGCACGGCGCCCCTCCGGGGGGCTTCCCCCTTGCCGGGGTGCCCCCGGCCCCACCCCCCTGGGGCTCCGCCCCCGCCCCCGGCCGTGCCCCTACGGGCCCCCGCGCCCCGCCTTTCGTCCGTCCACCGTGGGTGGCTGGTCGCGCAGTTCCCCGCGCCCCCAGGGGTTGTGCTTGTGGGGCTTGATGGGTTCGCCCATTTCTTGTGCCCCCAACCCCGTTTCGTCCGTCCACCGTGGGTGGTTTGTCGCGCAGTTCCCCGCGCCCCTAACGGCACCGTGCTGGCCAGCACAGGCATACCCAGCCTGTCCGGCGTTTGAGGACGAGCGCCGTTCAGGCGCGAACGGGGGTGCGGGGGCAGAGCCCCCGTCGGGGTTCGAGGGGCGAAGCCCCTCAGGGGGTCTGGGGCGCAGCCCCAGGGGCGGAACCAACTAACCCGTTGCACGGGCGGGCGGGTGGGCAAACCCCCGGGGTCTGGGGCGGAGCCCCAGGGGCGGAACCATCCAACCCCTTGCACGGGCGGGTGGGTGGGCACCCCCCCGGGGTCGGGGGCACAGCCCCCGGTCAGGTTGCGGCGCCGATCGCCCCCTCCACCGTGGGGAACGCGAACCTGAACCCCGCCGACAGCAACCGCGCCGGCAGAACGCGCGTACTGGCGAGCGCATCCCCCGCCGCCTCCCCGACGGCCAACCGCATCGCCGCCGCCGGGACGGGCAGGAGGGCCGGGCGGTGCAGGGCCCGGGACATCGCCTCCGTCACCTCCCGGTTCGTCACCGGCTGGGGCGCGGTCAGGTTCACCGGCCCGGACACCCCCTCCGTGTCCACCAGGAACCGCAGCGCCGCGACCTCGTCGTGCAGGGCGATGAACGACCAGTACTGGCGGCCGCTGCCAAGCCGGCCGCCCAGCCCCGCCCGGAACAGCGGGAACAGCTTGGCCCACGCGCCGCCCTCGCGGGCCACCACCAGACCCGTACGCGCGAACACCGTGCGGATGCCCGCCTCCTCGGCCGGAGCCGCCGCCTCCTCCCACTCCACGCACACCGACGCGAGGAAGCCGTCGCCCGGCGGCGCCGACTCGTCCACCGGGCGGCCGCCGGTGTCGCCGTAGTAGCCGATCGCCGAGCCGCTCACCAGCACCCTCGGCGGGGTGTCGAGCAAGGCCAGCGCCTCGGCGAGGGCCGCCGTGCCGAGCACCCTGCTGTCCCGGATCTCCTTCTTGTACGCCGCCGTCCAGCGGTGGGCGGCCACCCCCGCCCCGGCCAGGTGCACCACCGCCTCACAGCCGGCGAGGCCCGCCGCGTCCACGTACTGGCGCGCCGGATCCCACTCGACCTCGTCGGGGGCCTGGGCCCCGCGCCGTATGAGACGCAGCACCTCGTGCCCGTCCGCCCGCAGCGAGCGCGTCAGCGCCGCACCGATCAGTCCCGTCGAACCCGTCACCGCGATCTTCATGGAGCCCATCCTTGCGCTCTCGGGCCCACATGGCACAGTGGCCGCATGCCCGAGTCGTACACCCAGCCCGGTACTTCTCCTCCGGTCCTCATACGCGCCGCCCGGCGCTCCGACGGTGAGCCGCTGGGCGCGCTCACCCGGGCCGCCTGGTCCCCGCTGCACTCGGTGCAGCCGCGCCCGACACCCCCGTACGCGCCCTTCTTCGACGAGCGGCACGAGCCCGCGCACTATCTCGTGGCCGAGGCGGAGGGCCAGGTCGTGGGGTTCGTCCGGCTGGTTCCAGCCACCCCGCTCGCGTGCAATCGGCACGTCCGCCAGATCCAGGGCCTCGAAGTCAGCGAGGCCGCGCGCGGCCGGGGCGTCGCGCGGGCCCTGCTGCGCGGCGCCTACGAGGCCGCCCGCCGCCAGGGCGCCACCCGCATCACACTGCGCGTCCTCGGCCACAACACCCCGGCCCGCGCGCTGTACGAGGCGGAGGGCTTCGCCGTCGAGGGCGTACTGCCGGGCGAGTTCCTCCTGGATGGCGCGTACGTGGACGACGTCCTGATGGGGCGCTCCCTGCTCGCCGGCTGACGACCGAGACCAGACCTCCGAAAGCAGGGCAGCCACCGTGTCCCACTCCACCCCCGCCGCCAAGGCCACCGCCGACGCCGCGGCCCTCGTCCTGCGCGGGCTCGACGCGATCCGCGAGGATCTCGCCGGGATCTACCGCGATCTGCACGCGCACCCCGAGCTGTCCTTCGCCGAGCACCGCACCGCGGCCGAAGTCGCCCGCAGGGCAAGGGAGTTCGGGTGCGAGGTGACCGAGGGCGTCGGGCGCACCGGGGTCGTCGCCGTGCTCGCGAACGGGCCCGGGCCCACCGTGCTGCTGCGGGCCGACTTCGACGCGCTGCCGGTGACCGAGCGGACCGGTCTCGACTACGCCTCCACCGCCGAGGGGGTGATGCACGCCTGCGGGCACGACATGCACGTCACCTGCCTGCTCGGCACGCTCCGGCTGCTCGCCGACGCCCGCTCGCTGTGGAGCGGCACCGTCCTCGGCGTCTTCCAGCCGGCCGAGGAGATCGGGCAGGGCGCGCGGGCCATGCTCGACGACGGGCTCTACGAGCGGTTCGGCACCCCGGACGTCGTGCTCGGCCAGCACGTGGCGCCGTTCCCGGCCGGGATGATCGGGGCGCACGCGGGCCCCGCCTTCGCGGCCACCGACGCGCTCAAGGTCGTCATGTACGGCAAGGGGGCGCACGGTTCGCGGCCCGAGACGTCCGTCGACCCGGTGGTGATGGCCGCCTCCACCGTGCTAAGGCTCCAGACGATCGTCTCGCGCGAGATCCCGGGCGGTGAGACGGCCGTGGTGACCGTCGGCGCCCTGAACGCCGGGACCAAGGACAACATCATCCCGGACGAGGCCGAGCTGAAGATCAACATCCGGACGTACAAGGAGAACGTACGGACCCGGGTCCTGGCCGCCGTCGAGCGGATCGTGCGGGGGGAGGCGGCCGTCGCCGGGGCCACGCGCGAGCCGGACATCACCGAGATCGACTCCTTCCCGGTGCTCGTCAACGACGCCGACGCGACGGCCCGGACGATGGCCGCGGTCGGCGCGGTCATCGGCGACGGCCAGGTGCTCGACCCGGGCCCGGTGACCGGCAGCGAGGACGTCGGCCTGTTCGGCACCGAGGCCCAGATCCCGGTCTGCTACTGGCTGTTCGGGGGAGTGGACGCCGAGGCGTTCGGCGCCGCGTTCGCGGCCGGCACCCTCGACCAGGACGTCCCCTCCAACCACTCGCCCTTCTTCGCCCCGCTGGTCGAGCCCACGCTCACCACCGGGGTGACCGCTCTGACGACCGCGGCCCTCGCCTGGCTCGACCCGCGCTAGCGGTCCGGCTCAGCGGCCCAACAGGCGCATGGCGCCGGTGAGTTCGCGCAGGCAGCGCACCGCGAGATCGGCGGGGGAGCCCGGGCCGGAGGCCGGCGCGTCGGTGGCCGCCCACGCTTCGAGCGCGACCCGGATCGCGTCGGTGGCCGCGGCCGCCGCGAGCCGCAGCTCCAGGGTGTCGGCCCCCGGCCCGGCCAGCCGGGCGAGGACGGGCAGCAGGCGCTCCTCGGAGTCCTGGTTCACCCGGTACCAGACCGCGCGCAGGGCCGCGTCGTGCTCGGCCGCGCGCAGCAGTCCCCGGGTCCACCTCAGCTGCTCGGCGCCGTGCGCGTCGGGCGCGGCGAGGGCCTCGCGCACGGCGGCCTCCAGCGTCTTCCCCAGCGGGCCCGGCTCGGCGGCTTCGAGCAGCGCCCGCCAGCGCTCGGCGCCGCCCGAGAGCAGCGGGCCGACCGCGTCCTGCTTGGAGCGGAAGTAGCGGTAGAAGGTGCGCAGCGCGACCCCGGCGTGCCGGGCGATGGCCTCGGCGGTGGTGCCGTCGGGCCCGTGCTCGGCGAAGAGCGCGGCGGCGGCGCGGGCGATGTCGAGCTGGGTCGCGGCCTTGCGGCGCTCGGTCAGGGAGGCCTTGGCCGGGGGAGCGGCCTGGGGATCGGGCTGGGTCACCGCGCAAGCCTACGCCCGCGGTCTCCGTACCGGCATGGAATGACGTCGTGGCAAAACGTGCCACTTGGGCGTACGGTGGTGGCATCCACGATCCCCGCACGCGAGAAAGCTGGACCGCGATGAGCCCGAACACCGTCACCGACCGCTACGAAGGTCGCCGCGCCCTGGTCACCGGCGGTGGCTCCGGCATCGGCCAGGCCACCGTGCTCCGCCTGCTCGCGGAGGGCGGCCATGTCGTCGCCGCCGATGTCAGCGAGGCCGGTCTCAAGGACACCGCCGACAAGGCGGGCGCCACTGCCGGCCGGCTCACCACCCTCGTCGTCGACATAGCCGACGAGGACTCGGTGCGCGCGGGCGTCGCCGCCGCCGTGGCCGCGCTCGGCGGTCTGGACGTGCTGGTCAACGCCGCCGGGATCCTGCGCTCCTCGCACACCCACGAGACGAGCCTGGCCGACTTCAACAAGGTCGTCGCGGTCAATCTGACCGGCACGTTCCTGATGATCCGCGAAGCCGTCCCGGCGCTCCTGAAGGGCAACGGCGCGGCCGTCGTCAACTTCAGCTCGACCTCGGCGATGTTCGCCCACCCCTACATGGCGGCGTACGCGGCCAGCAAGGGCGGCATCCAGTCGATGACGCACGCGCTCGCCGCCGAATACGCCAAGCAGGGCATCCGCTTCACCGCCGTGCAGCCCGGGTCGATCTCGTCCGGCATGACCGACGGCACCGGCGCCTCCCGGTCGAGCGTGGGCCCGGGCCTGCCCGCCGACGCCGACATGTCGCTCTTCGCGAAGCTCGCCCCGGCCATCGGCCAGGGCTTCGCGGGCCCCGAGACGGTGGCGTCGGTGGTCGCGATGCTGGCGAGCGACGACGGCCGCTTCATCACCGGGACCGAGGTCCGCGTCGACGGCGGCACGCACTTCTGATCCGCCGCCCGGCCCCGCTCAGCCGGTGCCGAACCGCTCCCACAGACGGGGGAAGCGGTCGGCGAGGGCCGACGCGTCCTCGAAGTCCAGCGGGATTCCGGCCGGCTCCTCGGACTGGGCGGGGATGCCGAGGTCCGGCGCCACGACGCCGGTGAGCTGCTCGTACGCCTCGTCCGCCGCGTAGCCGAGCTCCTCGCCGTCGCCGTCGACCTCCTCGTCGAACTCGCCGAGGAGGTCGGCGAGCGCGTCGGGGTCGTGCAGCGCGCCCTCGAAGACCTCGCGGCCCTGGCCGATGAGCCAGCAGCGGAAGTAGTCGAAGGCGTCGTCGCTGGCCCCGTCGAGCAGCACGGCGGCCGCGCCCCACAGGTCCCAGCGGTAGGCGCGGTTGTAGCGCGCCTCGAAGTGCCGGGCGAAGTCGAGCACGGAGTCGGGGTCGTACTGCAGCAGCCGCTCCACGAGCAGGTCGGCCTGTTCCTCGGGGTCGCCGTCGGCGGCCTCGCGGGTACGGTCGACGATCTCCCAGAACTCCGTCTCGTCCATCACGGAACCAGCATCGTGGGTGGGGGGTGGCCGCGCACGCGGAGCGGCGCTTTTCGTCCGGTTGCCGCTCCTGGCTCACCCCTGGCACACCTGTCGCCCCGCGTTCGCTACTCGTCGAGGGGCAGCGTGTTGGCGACCATCTCCCAGCGCGAGTCGAACCAGGCCTGCACCTGCTCGAACTCCGCGCGCTCCAGGGACCGCGCCCCGTTGCCCTCAAGGGTGGCGGGGAACAGGGTGTCGCTGTGCAGTTCGACCACCTCTATCGACTCCGCGTCGACGAGGATGCGGGTCCTGCGCAGGAAGTAGTAGCCGGTCAGCATCTGGGTGCCGTTGATGAGGTAGCGCTTCTCGCCCGGCACCGTCGGCAGGCTCCGGATCTCCACGGACACCGTGCCGACCGTGCCCTCCTCGGCCAGCTGGGTGAGCGAGTGGTGCAGCGCCTCCGCGTACATCCGGATGACCCGGCGCAACCGCCGCAGCGGGCGCGGGTCGAGGGGGTCGTCGAGGGCGCGGGGGTAGGGGTGGTCGGTGTCCAGATCGGGTACCAGCACCCGGACCCGGACCGACTCGGGGGCCGCCCGGTCGCCGAGCCGGATGAGTTCGGCCTGCTGCTGGACGGCGCGCGAGAGCTCCTCGGTGTGCAGCGACCAGACGTCGAGCGAGACATGGCGCGCCTCGAAGGCACGGGAGACGTAGTAGACCAATGGCCGTCCGATGGCTGCCTGGCGGGCCACCCGGGCACCCCGGCCGGACACCCCGTCCTCCAGGAGCTGCTCGGCGCGCAGCAGCTGGAGCGCCTTCTGTACGGTGCCGCGACCGCAGCGGAACCGGCGCATGAGCTGCTCCTGTTTGGGCAGCGCGTCGCCGGGCGCGGGGACACCGTTCTGGATGTCCTGGCGCAGTGCGTCGGCGACCGTCCGGTAGCGGGGGATCTCCCCGACGTCGTCCCGGTCGGTCCCGGTGGTGTGGGTCGTCACCCCGAGAGGTTACAACTCGCGGTCAGGACAGGACAGATGGCTGCGAGGACAGGTCAACTGGCCCAATTGACCGGTTGGTTGGACCAGATGGACGCCCAATGTTCCATTGGCATAGTCGTGTTGCCCGATATGCAGTCGGCTGACCATAGATGGCAGCCATTCAGCACGGGTAGGAGGAGGGAACACAATCGCCGGCCAATGAGGGTACCGATCGTCAGTACGTGCGGGCCGCGGCGGCGACAACCGGAGGAGGTGTTCCATGGGACTGGAGACACGCGTGCAAATCGTCCTCGAACTGCTGTCGAACGCGGGTGTGGTGTCCCTGCTCGGCCCGTCGGGTCTGCTGGTGCTGGCTCTGGGTGTACTGCTCACGAAGGGCGGCGACGGCGCGGTCCGCGGGGAGCCTGGGCCGGTACCGGCCGGGCCGCGCACCAACCTGGTGTGCGTGGCGGCCGTGCTCCTGGTGCTTCTGCTCATCGCCGCGGTCTGAACGGGGCCGCTCGATCACCGCCCTCGGGCGGGCCCGCTCCCGATCCGGCTCAGCTCGGGTCCACGGGGCGGGCGTTGGGGTCCATGGGACGGGCGATGGTGTTCCACAGCGAGTCGAACCACTGCTGGGTCTGCTCGACATAGCTGCGGGTCACCTGGTCGTCGTCCACCACGGTGTGCCGGAAGAGCATGCCCTCCACGCCGAGCATGTCGTAGATCTCGATCGGGTTCCGGTCGAGGTCCACCGTGCGTTCGGTCACCTGGTAGTGGCCGGCCAGGACCTCCCGGCCGTTCAGGATGTACACCTTCTGCGTCGGGGTGATCGACACCTTGCGGGCCTCGACCGTCACGTCCTCCACCAGGTCGCGGACCTTGAGCATGCGCAGCGAGTGCCGCAGCGAGCCGTAGATGTGGTTGCTGGTGATGCGCAGCCGCTCGCGCGGCCGGCCGTTGTGCAGATCGCCGATCACCTGGGGCAGGGCGAGGGGCGCCTCGGCGTCGGGCAGCAGGATGCGCACGGCCACCCGGCGCGGACCGGCGCCCTCGGCCTGCACGGTGACCAGCGGGCCCGCCAGCGCGGCGGCCAGCGTCTCGCCATTGAGGCAGTACGCGTCGATGGTCACCTCCTCCTGGCGGAAGCACTGCGCCACCCGCTCGCCCAGGAAGACCCCCGCGGGGCGCGGGGCATGGCGGCGCGGCCCCGGCACCTCGCGGCCGTTGCTCGCGGGCGGCCGGGTGGCGGCCGGGCGGGCGACCGTCGGCGGGGTGCCCTGCTGGGCCCGCCTGATCAGGCCTTCCTTCTCCAGCAGCTCCACGGCGCCGCGGACCGCGCCGCGCGGCACCGCGAACCGCTCGCTGAGCTGGGCCTGGGTCGGGAGGTGTTCACCGACGCGCAGCTCCCCACCGGAGATGAGCGCGCGCAAGCCGTCCGCGACCACATCCCGCGGACGACGCTGTCCCTCGGTCGAAGCGCTGTTACCAGGCACGTTTCGAATCCTACAACTTCCTGCCAATGACGGCGAGTTGTCCAACCGAAACTGCCAGTATCTGCCAATGGTGCCGATCTATTCGTAGAGTTGGCGCAGGGCGCGCGCCGCGTCGGCGAACCGCTCGCGCAGCGCGGCGGGTTCCAGGACCTCCAACTCCGGCCCCAGAGTGAGTAGTTGGCCGTACGCGACGTCCTGCGACTCGACCGCCAGGGTGACCGTGACCCAGCCGTCCTCGTCCGGCTCCCCGGCCCGCTCCGCCAGGGCTTCGCGCACCGCGTCCCGGTCGCCGGTGGCGTACGGCAGCCGGGCGGCCCCGGCCGGTGAGACCCGTACGACCACCGTCTCGCGGAGCACCGAGCGGGCGAACTCCGCCGACCGCGCCGCCCAGAAGCCCGGCAGGTCGAAGTCCGCGTCCCGGACGAACCGGTCCTCGCCGACCGCGACCGCGGTGAACCGGTCGAGCCGGTACACCCGGAAGCCGCCGTCCTCGTCCGCCGGGCGGGCGCACAGGTACCAGACGCCCGCCTTCAGGACCAGGCCGTACGGTTCGAGCTCGCGCTCCACCTCGGAGCGGTCCGGGCGCCGGTAGCCGGCCCGGACCCGTCGGTCGTCCCACACCGCCTCCGCGACGGCGGGCAGCAGTTCGGGCGTCTCGGGCTCCTGCCACCAGCCGGGGGCGTCCAGGTGGAAGCGCTGGGCGGCGGCGGTGGGGGCGTCCTTGAGGGAGGGCAGCAGGGCCGCCGACACCTTCAGGCGGGCCGCCGAGGCGGCGTCCTCAAGACCCATCTCCCGCAGCGCGCCCGGCACTCCGGACAGGAACAGGACCTCGGCCTCGGAGCGGGCGAGTCCGGTCAGCCGCGTCCGGTACCCGCCGACCAGGCGGTAGCCCCCGGCCCGGCCCCGGTCCGCGTACACCGGCACCCCCGCCTCGGCCAGCGCCTGCGCGTCCCGGGTCACGGTCCGCTCCGAGACCTCCAGCTCGCGGGCCAGTTCGGCGGCGGTCATGGCGGGGCGGGCCTGGAGCAGAAGCACCATCTTGATGAGCCGGGCAGCGCGCATGCGGTCATGATGCAGGGTGGGGGGCCTGGGTGGGGCCGGGTGTGCTTCGGGGTCGCTTTCGGGTGCGGATCGTGCGGGGTGCTCGCGCCGTTCCCCGCGCACCCGGGGTTCGTTTTCGGGTGCGGGCCGTCCGTGGCCGGTCGCGCAGTTCCCCGCGCCCCTGTAGGGCGCCCGGCGCTGACGGTCGAGCGCGGCCCCGCGCCCCCGTAGGGCGCCCGGCGTTGACGCTACGGGTGGGTCTCGGTCAGCGCGATGATCGAGAAGACCCCGCCCTGCGGGTCCCGCAGCAGGGCGAAGCGGCCGGGCGGGATGGTCGTGGGCGGCACGTGCACTTCGCCGCCCAGCTCCCGCGCCCTCGCCGCGGTCGCGTCGCAGTCCGCCACCTGGACGTACACCATCCAGTGCGGCGGCGCCTCCGGCGGGAAGTCCTCGTTCATGCGCATCATGCCGCCGAAGCTCTCGCCGTCGAGCCGCCACTCGGTGTACTCGGAGCCGCCGTACGGCTCGGTGTCGCAGTCCCAGCCGAAGACCGCCCGGTAGAAGGTCCTGGCCCGGTCCGCGTCCCGGGTGAGCAGCTCGAACCAGCACATGCTGTTCGGCTGGTCCGCGACGCCGAAGCCCTGGTGCTCCTTCGGCTGCCAGACGCCGAAGACCGCGCCCTCGGGGTCGGCGAACACCGCGAGCCGGCCCGACGAGAAGACGTCCATGGGACCGGCGACGACCGAACCGCCGTTGCCGGTGACCGCGGCGGCCGTCGCGTCGGCGGACTCGACCTGGTAGTACGCCAGCCAGGCCACCGGCTGCCCCGGAGCCATGCAGGGGCCGTACCCGCCGACGTACCGGTCGCCGAGCAGGAACATCCCGTAGCCGCCCGCCTCCGCCAGCGGCACGTCCGCGCCCTGCCAGCCGAAGAGGCCTCCGTAGAAGCCCTTGGCGGCGGCGACGTCGGTCGTCGAGAGGTCGGCCCAGGTGGGCGCGGACGGGCGGTTGAAGATCCTCATGCGGTGCTCCCGGAGTCGTGGCGCCCCCGGCAGACCATTCACGCACGCGTGCCCCGCCCCGGCAATCGGGACGGGGCACGCGCGGGTGGCCGGTCGGGGCCTACAGGCCGTAGCGCTCGCGCGCTTCCTTCACGGCCGTGACCGGTACCTCGCCGCGCTTGGCGAGCTGGGCCAGGGCCGCGACGACGATCGACTGGGCGTCGACGCCGAAGTGGCGGCGGGCCGCCTCGCGGGTGTCGGAGAGGCCGAAGCCGTCCGCACCGAGCGAGGACCAGTCCTGCTCGACCCACTGCGCGATCTGGTCCGGGACCTGGCGCATGTAGTCGGAGACCGCGAGGACGGGGGAGTCCACGCCCTCAAGTGCCTTGCGGATGAAGGGGATGCGCTCCTCGCCGCGCAGCAGCGCGGCGTCCGCCTCCAGGGCGTCGCGGCGCAGCTCGGTCCACGAGGTGGCGGACCATACGTCGGCGGCCACGCCCCACTCCTCGGCGAGCAGCTTCTGGGCCTCAAGGGTCCAGTGGATCGCCGTGCCGGAGGCCAGGAGCTGGATGCGCGAGGCGTTCACCGGCACGGTGACACCGGCCGACTCCGCCGTGTTGAAGCGGTACAGGCCCTTGACGATGCCCTCGTCGATGCCCGCGGGCTTCGCCGGCTGCGGCATCGGCTCGTTGTAGACCGTCAGGTAGTAGAAGACGTCTCGGTCCTCGCCCGGGGCGGCCTCGCCGTACATGCGGCGCAGACCGTCCTTGACGATGGCCGCGACCTCGTAGGCGAAGGCCGGGTCGTACGACAGGGCCGCCGGGTTGGTCGCCGCGATCACCGGGGAGTGGCCGTCGGCGTGCTGGAGGCCCTCACCGGTCAGCGTCGTACGGCCCGCGGTGGCGCCCACCAGGAAGCCGCGGCCCAGCTGGTCGCCGAGCTGCCACATCTGGTCGGCCGTGCGCTGCCAGCCGAACATCGAGTAGAAGATGTAGAACGGGATCATCGCTTCGCCGTGCGTGGCGTACGACGACGCGGCGGCGATGAAGTCGGCCATCGAGCCGGCCTCGGTGATGCCCTCGTTGAGGATCTGGCCGTCCTTGGCCTCGCGGTAGTACATGAGCTGGTCGCGGTCGACCGGCTCGTACGTCTGGCCCTTCGGCGAGTAGATGCCGAGCGAGGGGAACAGCGACTCCATGCCGAAGGTGCGGGCCTCGTCCGGGACGATCGGGACCCAGCGCTTGCCGGTCGTCTTGTCGCGGATCAGGTCCTTCATCAGCCGGACGAACGCCATGGTGGTGGCCATGGACTGGCTGCCGGAGCCCTTGTCGAACGCCGCGAACGACTTGTCGGCCGGGGCCGGCAGCGGGGCGATCGCGTGGCTGCGGCGGGCCGGGGCCGGGCCGCCGAGCGCCGCGCGGCGCTCCTGGAGGTAGCGGACCTCGGGGGAGTCGGCGCCGGGGTGGCCGTAGGGGACCACGCCGTCGACGAACTGCGCGTCGGAGATGGGCAGTTCAAGAAGGTCACGCATCTTCTTGAACTCGTCGTTGGTGAGCTTCTTCATCTGGTGGTTCGCGTTCTTGGACGCGAAGCCCTCACCGAGGGTGAAGCCCTTGACGGTCTGCGCCAGGATGACGGTCGGCGCACCCTTGTGGGACAGGGCGGCCTTGTAGGCGGCGTACACCTTGCGCGGCTCGTGGCCACCGCGCGACAGGTGGAAGCACTCCAGGATCTTGTCGTCGGACAGCAGCTTCGCCATCTCGACGAGCGCCGGGTCCTTGCCGAAGAAGTCCTCGCGGATGTAGGCCGCGTCGCGCGTCTGGTACGTCTGCACCTGGGCGTCGGGGACCTCGCGCAGGCGGCGGACCAGGGCGCCGGTGGTGTCGAGCTGGAAGAGCTCGTCCCAGGCGCCGCCCCACAGTGACTTCACGACGTTCCAGCCGGCGCCGCGGAACTGGGCCTCCAGCTCCTGCACGATCTTGAAGTTGGCGCGGACCGGGCCGTCGAGGCGCTGCAGGTTGCAGTTGATGACGAAGGTCAGGTTGTCCAGACCCTCGCGGGCGGCGAGTGCGAGGGCCGCCGTCGACTCGGGCTCGTCCATCTCGCCGTCGCCGAGGAACGCCCACACGTGGGAGTTCGAGACGTCCTTGATGTTCCGGTTGGTGAGGTACCGGTTGAAGCGCGCCTGGTAGATGGCGGAGAGCGGGCCCAGACCCATGGAGACGGTCGGGAACTCCCACAGCCAGGGCAGGCGGCGCGGGTGCGGGTAGGAGGGCAGGCCGTCGCCCGCGGACTCCTGGCGGAACTTGTCGAGGTGCGCCTCGGTGAGGCGGCCGTCGAGGAAGGCGCGGGCGTAGATGCCGGGCGAGGCGTGGCCCTGGATGTAGAGCTGGTCGCCGGAGCCGTCGCCCTCCTTCCCGCGGAAGAAGTGGTTGAAGCCGGTCTCGTACAGCCAGGCCGCGGACGCGAAGGTCGCGATGTGGCCGCCGACGCCGTACTTCGAGCCTCGGGTCACCATGGCCGCCGCGTTCCAGCGGTTCCACGCGGTGATCCGGCGCTCCATCTCCTCGTCACCGTCGATGACGGGCTCGGAGGAGGAGGGGATGGTGTTGACGTAGTCCGTCTCCAGCAGCTTCGGCAGGGCCAGGCCCGCGCCTTCGGCGTGCTGCAGCGTGCGGCGCATCAGATACGCGGCCCGGTGCGGGCCGGCGGCCTTGGCGACGGCATCGAGGGAGGCCGCCCATTCGGCGGTCTCCTCGGTGTCACGGTCCGGGAGCTGGTCGAGCTCGCTCGGAAACTTGGCTACGGGGTCGATCATGATCGCCGCCTTCCGGACAGGAGGGGGGTGGAGAAAAAGGGGCCTTTGTCTGGCAGGACGGGGCCTTGGACCGGTGAGTCCGCCGTCGACTGTAAGCCGCCGATCGATGATCGATCAAAGCGTTGAGCCAAAAACTTCTTCGAATCGAGAAAGTCGGCACAGGGTGCCGCAAAAAAGGGCACCCGGTGCCTTGGAATGCCAGGTGCCCGGCGGGCCGCTCCGCAGGTCAGGCGCTACGCGGCGCGCACCCCAGGACATGGGCCTTCACCAGCGCGCCGATGGCCGGATCCCGCCGCCTGAACGCGGCGACCAGGTCCTCGTGCTCCTCCGCGTAGGACTTCTGGACGGTGCCCAGCCAGCGGATGGAGAGCGCGGTGAACACCTCGATGCCGAGGCCCTCCCATGTGTGCAACAGCACACTGTTGTCGGCCGCCCGCACGAGCTCGCGGTGGAAGCCGACCGTGTGGCGCACCTGCGCGGTGCCGTCGGCCGCCCGGTCCGCCTCGTACAGCGCCGCCACGTGCGGCTCCAGGGCCGAGCAGTCCTCGGCCAGGCGCCCGGCCGCGAGCTCCGCCGCGATCTGCTCCAGACCGGCCCGCACCGGGTAGCTCTCCTCCAGGTCGGCGGCGCTCAGATTCCGCACCCGTACGCCCTTGTTGGGCGCCGACTCGATCAGGCGCAGGCTCTCCAGCTCCCGCAGGGCCTCACGCACCGGCGTCTGGCTTACCTGGAGCTCCACCGCGATGCGCCGCTCCACGATCCGCTCACCGGGCTTCCAGCGCCCGCTGACGATCCCCTCCACGATGTGCTCGCGGATCTGCTCGCGCAGCGAGTGGACGACGGGCACGGTCATGGGGGCTCCTTAAGGTCTGCCCGGCGGATCTCGTCCGGACGCGACGCCTGGGCAGCTCAACGGCGACCTGATCCGCCGGACAGACCATAAGGCGAGCGGTGACCCCCAAACAATACGGCCGCGCCCCCGTCCGGAAGTGTCCGGACGGGGGCGCGGCCGCTGGTGAGACGAGTGTTACAGCCGCCTCGTGGCGCCGGTGGCGGTCCTACAGGCCGAGCTCGACCTCGAACTCGCCGGCCTCCAGGATCGCCTTGACGGCCGTCAGGTAGCGGGCCGCGTCGGCGCCGTCCACCAGACGGTGGTCGTAGGAGAGCGACAGGTACGTCATGTCGCGGACGCCGATGACGGTGCCCTCCGCGGTCTCGATGACCGCCGGACGCTTGACGGTGGCGCCGATGCCCAGGATGGCGACCTGGTTCGGCGGCACGATGACCGTGTCGAACAGCGCGCCGCGCGAGCCGGTGTTGCTGATCGTGAAGGTGGCGCCGGACAGCTCGTCCGGAGTGATCTTGTTGGCGCGGACCTTGCCGGCCAGCTCCGCGGTCGCCTTCGAGATGCCGGCGATGTTGAGGTCGCCCGCACCCTTGATGACCGGGGTCATCAGACCCTTCTCGGAGTCCACGGCGATGCCGATGTTCTCCGAGTCGAAGTACGTGATGGTGCCCTCGTCCTCGTTGATCCGGGCGTTGATGACCGGGTGGGCCTTCAGCGCCTGGGCCGCCGCCTTCACGAAGAACGGCATCGGGGACAGCTTGACGCCCTCACGGGCGGCGAAGGAGTCCTTCGCCTGGCCGCGCAGCTTCATCAGCTTGGTGATGTCGACCTCGACGACCGAGGTCAGCTGGGCCTGCGAGTGCAGGGCCTTCATCATGTTGTCGCCGATGACCTTGCGCATGCGGGTCATCTTGACCGTCTGGCCGCGCAGCGGGGACGCCTGGAGGGACGGGGCGGCCTTCGCGGCGGGGGCAGCGGCGGCGGCCGGAGCCGGAGCCTTGGCGGCCTCGGCGGCGGCGATGACGTCCTGCTTGCGGATGCGGCCACCGACGCCGGTGCCCTTGACCGCGCCCAGGTCCACACCGGACTCGGAGGCGAGCTTGCGGACCAGCGGCGTGACGTACGCGCCGTCGTCACCGGAGGTGGCGACCGGAGCGGCAGCCGGAGCGGCCGGAGCCGGGGTGACCGGCGCCGGGGCCGGAGCGGCCGCGGGGGCCGGAGCAGCCGGGGCGGCCGGAGCCGGGGCCGGAGCGGCCGGGGCTGCCGCGGGGGCGGGCGCCGGGGCCGGGGTCGGAGCGGGCGCCGGAGCTGCGGCCGGGGCCGGGGCGGCCGGAGCCGGAGCAGCGGCGGGAGCCGCACCCGGAGCACCGATGACGGCGAGCTTGGCGCCGACCTCGGCGGTCTCGTCCTCGCCGACCACGATCTCCAGCAGCACACCGGCGACCGGGGCGGGGATCTCGGTGTCGACCTTGTCGGTGGAGACCTCGAGCAGCGGCTCGTCCTCGGCCACCTCCTCGCCGACCTCCTTGAGCCAGCGGGTGACGGTGCCCTCGGTGACGCTCTCGCCGAGCGCGGGGAGGACGACGTCGGTGCCCTCGGCGGAGCCACCGCCGGAAGCGGCCTCGGCCGCGGGGGCCGGGGCGGGGGCGGCGGCCTCGGTGGAGGGGGTCGCCTGCGGGGCCGGGGCGGCCGGGGCCTCGGCCTCGGCCGGAGCCGGGGCGGCGGCGGGCGTGCCCGTGCCGTCGTCGATGATGGCGAGCTCCGCGCCCACCTCGACGGTCTCGTCCTCAGCCACCTTGATGGAGGCGAGGATGCCGGAGGCGGGGGCGGGGATCTCGGTGTCGACCTTGTCGGTCGAGACCTCGAGCAGCGGCTCGTCGGCCTCGACGCGCTCGCCCTCGGCCTTCAGCCAGCGGGTGACGGTGCCCTCGGTGACGCTCTCGCCGAGCGCCGGAAGGGTTACGGAAACCGACATGGTTTCGGTTGCTCCTTACGAGAATGGGGTCTCCCCTGCTCGAGCGCAGTCGAGAGCTTGGGGAAGGTAGTGGTCGTCGCGCCCGAGGGGCTACTAGTCGTGGGAGTGCAGCGGCTTGCCGGCCAGCGCCAGGTGGGCCTCGCCGAGCGCCTCGTTCTGCGTCGGGTGCGCGTGGATGAGCTGCGCGACCTCGGCCGGCAGAGCCTCCCAGTTGTAGATCAGCTGGGCTTCGCCGACCTGCTCACCCATACGGTCACCGACCATGTGGACGCCGACCACGGCCCCGTCCTTGACCTGGACGAGCTTGATCTCGCCCGCGGTCTTGAGGATCTTGCTCTTGCCGTTGCCCGCGAGGTTGTACTTCAGAGCGACGACCTTGTCCGCACCGTAGATCTCCTTGGCCTTGGCCTCGGTGATGCCCACGGAGGCGACCTCGGGGTGGCAGTACGTCACCCGGGGCACGCCGTCGTAGTCGATCGGGACGGTCTTGAGACCGGCCAGACGCTCCGCCACCAGGATGCCCTCGGCGAAGCCGACGTGCGCGAGCTGGAGCGTCGGGACGAGGTCGCCGACGGCGGAGATGGTGGGCACGTTGGTGCGCATGTACTCGTCGACCAGGACGTAGCCGCGGTCCATCGCGACGCCCTGCTCCTCGTAACCGAGGCCCTGGGAGACCGGGCCGCGGCCGATGGCGACGAGGAGGACCTCGGCCTCGAACTCCTTGCCGTCGGCCAGCGTGACCTTCACACCGTTGGCGGTGTACTCGGCCTTCTGGAAGAAGGTGCCCAGGTTGAACTTGATGCCGCGCTTGCGGAACGCGCGCTCCAGGATCTTGGAGCTGTTCTCGTCCTCGACCGGCACGAGGTGCTTGAGGCCCTCGATGACGGTGACGTCGGTGCCGAAGGACTTCCACGCCGAGGCGAACTCGACGCCGATGACGCCGCCGCCCAGGATGATCGCGGACTGCGGGACGCGGTCCAGGGTCAGCGCGTGGTCGGAGGAGATGATCCGGTTGCCGTCGATCTCCAGGCCCGGCAGCGACTTCGGCACGGAGCCGGTCGCCAGGAGGACGTGGCGGCCCTGGATGCGCTGGCCGTTGACGTCCACGGAGGTCGGGGACGACAGGCGGCCCTCACCCTCGATGTAGGTCACCTTGCGGGAGGCGACCAGGCCCTGCAGACCCTTGTACAGGCCCGAGATGACCTCGTCCTTGTACGCGTGGACCGCGTTGATGTCGATGCCCTCGAAGGTGGCCTTGACGCCGAACTGGCCGGCCTCGCGCGCCTGGTCGGCGATCTCGCCGGCGTGCAGCAGGGCCTTCGTGGGGATGCAGCCGTTGTGCAGGCAGGTGCCGCCGAGCTTGTTCTTCTCGATCAGTGCGACGTCCAGGCCCAGCTGCGCTCCGCGCAGGGCCGCGGCGTAGCCGCCACTGCCACCGCCGAGGATCACTAGGTCGAAAACGGTGCTGGCGTCGTTCGCCACGTCACGTCCTCCATGCATGTGCGCCGGGCGCGGTCGTCGATGACCGGCGGCGGCTGGTGTTCGGCCGCTTGTCTTCGGCCCTGTGGTGGGGGCCCTGTCCTGCCGAGAACCCATCTTCGCACTTGTTGACGGAAGGCGGGACGCGGGGCCGGGGTCTGAGACGGCTGATCGTCGGGCTCAGCGCCTCTCAGAGGTCACTCCACCGCCGCGCGGAGACGTACGGATTTCATCCACAGCGAAATCCGTACGGAGCGCGACGGTGCGGAGCGTGCGCACGGGCGGCCCCGGGGCGTGTGCCCGGGGCCGCCCTGTGGGTCGGCTGTGACCGGGCTGTCAGCCGAGGTCGCCGGAGGCGGTGCGCTCCGCCAGACGGAGCAGGGTGCGCACCGAGGAGCCGGTGCCGCCCTTGGGGGTGTAGCCGTGCGGGGCGCCCTCGTTGTAGGCCGGGCCCGCGATGTCCAGGTGGGCCCAGGTGATGCCCTCGCCGACGAACTCCTTCAGGAACAGGCCGGCCACCAGGCCGCCGCCCATCCGCACGCCCATGTTGGCGAGGTCGGCGGTGGGGGAGTCCATGGTCTTGCGCAGGTTGGCGGGGAGCGGCATCGGCCAGGACTGCTCGCCGGACTCCTCCGCGATCTCGTGGATCGCGGTGCGGAAGGCGTCGTCGTTGGCCATGATCCCGAAGGTGTGGTCGCCGAGGGCCAGCACCATGGCGCCGGTCAGGGTGGCCACGTCGATGATCGCGTCCGGCTTCTCCTCGGAGGCCTTCCACAGCGCGTCGGCCAGGACCAAGCGGCCCTCGGCGTCGGTGTTGAGGACCTCGACGGTCTTGCCGCTGTACATGCGCAGGACGTCACCCGGGCGGGTGGCGGAGCCCGACGGCATGTTCTCGGCCAGCGCGAGCCAGCCGGTGACGTTCACTTCGAGCCCCAGGCGCGCGGCCGCGACGACGGCGGCGAACACCGCGGCGGCGCCGCTCATGTCGCACTTCATCGTCTCGTTGTGGCCGGCCGGCTTGAGCGAGATGCCGCCCGAGTCGTAGGTGATGCCCTTGCCGACGAAGGCGAGGTGCTTGGCGTTCTTGGCGTGGGTGTAGGAGATCTTCACCAGGCGGGGCGGGTTGGCCGAGCCGGCGCCGACGCCGAGGATGCCGCCGTAGCCGCCCTTCTCCAGCGCCTTCTCGTCGAGCACCTGGACCTTGAGCCCGTGCTCCTTGCCCGCGGCCGACACGACGGCGGCGAAGGCCTCGGGGGTGAGGTCGTTCGGCGGGGTGTTGATCAGGTCGCGGGCGCGGTTCATCTCCTCGGCCAGCGCGAGGGAGCGCTCGGCGGCGGCCTTGTGGGCCTTGTCCCGCGGCTTGGCGCCCAGCAGGGCCACCTCGGCGAGCGGGCCCTTGGCGTCCGCGCCGCGGTCCTGGTAGGCGGTGAAGGCGTACGCGCCCAGGAGGGCGCCCTCGCCGATCGCCTCGATGTCCTCGGCGGCCTCGATCGGCAGCGCGAACGCGGCCTTCTTCACGCCGTGCAGGGCGCGGGCGGCGTTGCCCGCGGCGGTGCGCAGCACCTCGGCGGCGTACGCCTCGTCCTGGGCGGGGGCGGTGCCGAGGCCGACCGCGAGCACGAACGGGGCCTTGAGGCCGGCGGGGGAGACGGCCTTGGTCACCTCACCCTCGGCACCGCTGGCGCCGAGGGTCGCCAGGACGGCGGCGAGCTTTCCGCCGAACGCCTTGTCCACGGCCTCGGCGCCGGGCGCGACGACCAGCCCACCCTTGGGGCCGGCGGCCTTGGCGACGCCGACGACGAGGGCGTCGGCACGCAGCGTTGCCGCACCGGCAGTGCTGAGAGTCAGAGCAGTCACGGTGGTGAGATCTCTCTTCCTTGAGAATCCTGTGGAGTGTTCGACCGTCGGATGGGCCGGCCGGGGCCCGGTCCATCGTATTTCGGGCGGGTCGACCACCAGCCACGAGCCTACGCGCGGTGACGGCGTTCGATCGCGGTGGCCGCAATTCACTCATCCGTGGTGTCTCTTTCACGTTTGGGCCGCACACTCCGTGAGAGCTACGTCACACTCGCCTCAATCGAGTACAGGGGGCACCGTGCCCCTTTGCATCATCACCACAGGTTCTTCGCGCAAGCTCTGAGCGCGAAGGCTTTATGAGGGGGGACAAATGAAGGCGAAGGCCTTGAAATTGGGCAGAACCAGGCTTGCGCTCACGGCGCTGATGGCTGCCGGTCTGCTCGGCACCGCCATCCCGGCCGCCAACGCGGCGGCCACGGTGGCGCCGCGCATCGATCTGAAGGTGCTGGTCCTCGACGACGGCGGAAGCGCGGTCGGGGCGGTCGTCGCCGAGCTGAAGAACACCGGAGTCCCGTACCAGACCGTCCAGTTGAACGCCGCGGGCCGCCCGACGGTCGACGCCGCGTTCCTGAGCGACACGGTGGGCGGCCGGCCGCGCGCCAAGTTCCAGGGCGTGGTCGCGCCCAACGAGATCCCGTTCGGCTCGGCGGCCGCGCCCGAGCAGACCGCTCTCGCCGCGTACGAGCAGACCTTCGGGATCCGCCAGATCGACGCCTACACCTGGGCGCACCCCGAGGTGGGGCTCGACTACACGGACCAGAACGGCGGTTGGTCCGGCGTCCTGGACGGGGCGAAGACCCAGGTCACCGCGGCCGGCAAGGCGGGCCCCTTCGGATATCTGAACGGGCCCCTCACCTTCGAGGACAACGACCCGACGGTTCCCGAGAGTTACGGCTACGCGGCCCACCCCAGGGACGGCTTCACCAGCTACCTGGACGCGCCGACCGGCGGCAGCATGCTCGGCCAGTACACCCACGACGGCCGCAGCGAGCTGGTCGTCACCTTCGCCTACAACCAGTACCAGGAGCAGTTCCAGGCGCTGGCCAAGGGCATGGTGGAGTGGCTCACCCAGGGCGTGCACCTGGGCCAGAGCCGCAACTACTTCTCGGTGCACGTGGACGACGTGTTCGCGCCCGACGCCCGCTGGGACAGCGTGCACAACTGCACCCCGGGCGACTTCGACTGCCCGGCCGGCGGCGCCACCAACCCGGACATCCGGATGACCGCGGCCGACGCCCAGTACGCGGCCCAGTGGGAGCAGACCAACGGGTTCACGCTCGACATGGTCTTCAACGCGGGCTCCGGCGAGGAGTGGAAGTCCGAGAACGGCGGCACCGACGCGCTCACCGCGCAGCTGCTCGCCGACAAGGCCAAGTTCCGCTGGGTGAACCACACCTACACCCACGAGTTCCTCGGCTGCATCCAGGACACCACCGTCGTGCCCTGGCAGTGCAAGAAGAACGCCGACGGCTCCACCCAGTGGATGAGCCGGGCCGACATCTCCGCCCAGATCTCGCAGAACAACACCTGGGCCGCCCAGAAGGGCCTGCCGGTCGACAGGAGCGAGCTCGTCACCGGTGAGCACTCCGGCATGAAGGTCCTGCCGCAGCAGCCCGACGACAACCCGAACCTGGCGGGCGCGCTCGCCGACAACGGCGTCAAGTGGACCGGCAGCGACGCCTCGCGCGAGCCCGACCAGCGCGCGGTCGGCGCCGCCCAGACGGTGCCCAGGCACCCGATGAACGTGTACTACAACGTCGGCAAGGCCGCCGAGATGACCGACGAGTACAACTGGCTGTACACCTCCAAGGCGGACGGCGGCAGCGGCGTCTGCGAGAACAACCCGGCCTCCACCTGCATGGCCGCCCCGCTCGACACCGCCACCGGCTACCAGTCGTACATCGTCCCGCGGGAGGCCAAGACCGCGCTGTCGCACGTCCTGTGGAACGACCCGCGGCCGCACTACGTGCACCAGTCCAACCTGGCCGAGGAGCGGATCCTCTACCCGGTCCTGGACAAGGTCCTCGGTGACTACAAGGCCCTCTACGCCGGCAACGCCCCGATCGTGAACCTGCGCGAGAAGGACGCGGGAACCGAGTTCGCCCGGCGCGCGTCCTGGGACAAGGCGCTGGCTTCCGGTTCGGTGACCGCCTACCGGATCGGCGACACTGTCACCGTGCAGGCTCCGAACGGGGTGGCCGCACCGATCACGGCACCGGAGGGCACGCGCAAGCAACTGCTCCTCGGCACCACCGTGTTCGGTACGCCGTACGCGGGTCAGCGCTCCGACTGGTCCTCTCCCGAGCTGCTCCAGTCGGCGGTCACGCTGAAGTTGCCGGCCTGATCGCTCGTCTCGCACGACCGCTTGTCCTGGGGGGACATCCATGCCGAGCAGTGGCCGTCATGTCACCATGCTCACCGAAGGCACATATCCGCATATACACGGGGGTGTGAGCACCTGGTGCGACCAGCTCGTCCGCGGCATGCCGGAGGTCGACTTCAACGTCGTCGCCCTCACCGGCAGTGGCCGTGAGCCGGTCGCCTGGGAGCTACCGGCCAACGTCTACCGGCACACGGCCTTCCCCCTGTGGGGGCCGCGGCCCGGTGGGCGGCGGCCGCTCCTCGGCAAGGAGAGGCGCCGGTTCACCGACACCTACGAGCGCTTCCTGCTCGCCCTGCTCGACCCGGAGTCCGGCTGTGACTTCACCTCGGCCCTGTACGGGCTCGCGGAGCTGGCCCGGGCCGGGCGGCTTTCGGCGGCACTGCGTTCCGAAGCGGCGCTGAAGTCCCTGATGTGGATCTGGACCATGCCGCACCTGGCGCTGTCCAGGGCGAAGCCCACCGTGCACGACGCCCTGACCGCGACCGACCTCCTGGAACACGCACTGCGCCCGCTGTCCGCCCGCATTCCGGCGGACAGCGTGGCGCACGCGGTCAGCAGCGGCCTCGCCACGCTGCCCGCGCTCGCCGCGCAGTACTTCGACGGGGTGCCGTTCCTGCTGACCGAGCACGGGATCTATCTGCGCGAGCGCTACCTCGGCTACCGCACCGGCGAGCAGAGCTGGCCGGTGAAGGCGGTCCTGCTGGGCTTCTACCGGGAGCTCAACTCCATGGGCTACCGCCAGGCCGACCTCATCACCCCGTGCAACCAGTACAACCGCCGCTGGGAGGAGCGCGGGGGCGCCCCGTCCGAGCGCATCCGCACGGTCTACAACGGGGTCGACCCCGACCTCTTCCCGCACGCCGGGCCCGACCCGGCCGTCCCCACCCTCAGCTGGTGCGGACGCATCGACCCGATCAAGGACCTGGAGACCCTGATCCGCGCGTACGCCATCGTGCGGGCCGAACTCCCCGAGACCCGGCTGCGCCTGTACGGGGGAGTCCCGGCCGGCGGCGAGGACTACCGCACCCGCCTGGAGAAGCTGGCCGCCGAGCTGGGCGTCACGGACGGCATCTCCTACGAGGGCCGGGTCAGCGACGTGGCGAGCGCCTACGCGTCGGGCAGCGTGGTGATGCTCTCCAGCATCAGCGAGGGCTTTCCGTTCTCGCTGATCGAGGCGATGTCCTGCGGCCGCGCCACGGTGTCCACGGACGTCGGGGGTGTACGGGAGGCGGCCGGTGAGGCCGGTGTCGTCGTGCCGCCCCGGGAGCCCGCGATGATGGCCGAGGCGGCCCTCGCGCTGCTGCGCGACCACGAGCGGCGGGCCGAGCTCGGCGCCGCCGCCCGGCAGCGGGTGATCGACAAGTTCACCCTGCACCGCTCGGTGGACGGCTTCCGCCGCATCTACCTGGAACTGGCCGGACACCCCGAACCGGAGCTCGCGCGGGCCGCGTTCACGCCCGAGGACGACTGGACCCTGCAACTCACCGGGCCGTGGTACCGCGAGCTGTCCGGCGAGGCCAAGGCCGGCCTGCTCGACGGGGCACCCCGGTGAGCGGATCGCTGTGGGTCGGCGGGGAGGAGGGGCAGGACACCCTGCCCTTCATCCCCCGCCAGCGCCTGCCCAAGCCGCCCGCGGACGACCCGCTGGCCGAACTCGCCCTGCGCCTGGACGAGTTGATAGCCGCGGCCGTGCACCCGGACGAGATAGCCGCGATCATCGAGTCCGACGGCATGACGGACGCCCAGATAAGAGCCGTCTACGGCCACCCCGACTCCTTCTCGCTCGCCGAGGAGCTCTACGGCCGCGTCGAGCGCCGCTACCCCCCGGCCCCGGCGCCGCCCGCCGAACCCTGGCACACCCACCTCGGCTCCTGCCTCCTGCGGGGCCTCGTCTTCGCGCTGCCCGGCCTCGCCTACGTCCTGGGCGCGCCCCTGCTCGCCGGCCCGCGCGCCACGCTCGGCCTGCCCGCCGGAACCATTCCGCTGCTCGCCGGAGCCGTCACCGGCTGGGTGTGGAACCAGTCGCTCTCGCACCGGGCGCACTCCTGGCTCAGCCTCGCCGACCGCCCGGCCGCCGTCCGCGCGCTGCGCCTGGGCGCCCCGCTCGGCGCCGCGCTCAGCTCCCTGGCCGCGCTGGCCGTGACCGGTCCGGGCGAACTGCCCGCCGCCGCGTTCGCCGCCGGTCAGTGCTGTTACCTCGCGGCGGCCACCGCGCTGCTCGTGCTCGGCCGCGAACGCCCGCTGCTGTGCGCCCTGTTGCCGCTGACCCTCGGGCTCGTACCGGGGCTGCCGTCCGCCGTCGGCCCGGTGCTGCTGCTCGTCTCGCTGCTCGCGGCGGTGACTCTCGCCGTGCTCGCGCTGCGCGGCGAGACGGCCGGGCCCGGACCGCGCGGCGCCGTGTCGCCCCCGATGGCCGCCTCCGTGCCGTACGGCCTGTTCGGGCTCGGCGCGGGCGTGCTCGTGCTGTACGCCGCCCTGGGCGACGTGTTCCGGCACGGCTCGGCCGGAGCGGTGGCCGGGCCGTCCGCGGTCGCGCTCACCCTCAGCATGGGCCCCGCGGAATGGCTGCTGCACCGGTTCCGGGCCGCGAGCCTGACCGGGCTGCGGACCACGTCCAGCGCCCGGGGGTTCCGCGGCTCGGTCGCCGCCACCGTGACCTGCTGCCTCGGCGCCTATCTGCTGATCCTGGCGGCGCTCGCCGAGGCGGGCACCCGGCTGTGGCCTGGTGCCCCGGCGCTCGGCGGCCTGCGCCTGGCGACCCTGCTCCTGATCGGCGCGGTGCTGTGGGCCGGGCTGCTGCTCCAGTCGTTCGGGGCGGCGGCGGGCGCCGCCCTGGTGTGCTGTGCGGCGGCCGTCGCGCAGACCCTGGCACTCCTCCTGGGCGCGCCGCGGCAGACCGGCCCGGTGGTGTCGGGGTGCGCGGCCGCGCTGCTCGCCGTGCTGGTCTGTGTCCTGCTGGGGAGGGCGACCGCCCACCGCTCATGAGGATGCCGTCGAGGAAACAGAGCCACCCGAGTACCCCGAGCGCGCTGCGAGGAAGCCCATGAGCAAGCTGCTGGTGCCCTACTACGAGCACCCGGCCGAGCAGCCCGAGGCCTGGGACGCGCTGATCGCCGCCGCGCCCTCGCTGTACGGGGTCGTCCTCAACCCGGCCAGCGGCGCGGGCCCTTCGCCCGACGCCGCCTTCGCCGCGGTGGCCGGCCGGCTGCGCTCGGCGGGGGTGCGGGTGCTCGGGTACGTGGACACCGCCTACGGCGACCGCCCCCCGCAGGACGTCGTGCGCGAGGCGGCCCGCCACCGCGCCTGGTACGGGGTGCACGGGCTCTTCCTCGACCAGGTGGCCACCTCGGCCGTCCAACTGCCGTACTACGCCGACCTGCGGGCCGCGCTCGCCGCCACGTACGACACGTATGTCACCCTTGTCCTGAACCACGGCGCCGTGCCGCACCCCGGCTACGCCCGGATCGGCGATCTTCTGGTCACCTTCGAGGGGCCGTGGTCGGCGTACCGGCCGGCCGGGCCCACCACCCCCGACACCTGCCACCTCATCTACGGGGCCCCGCCGGACGCGGTGGCCCTGGCCCCGGTCCACTGTCTCGTCCCCGGTCAACTGCCGCACCCCTGGGGCACGTTGCCGCACCGCTTGGAGCCCGTCCGGTGAAACGCGCACTCTGGCTGCTTGTCCCGCTTTGCCTGCTGGCGGCGTGCTCCAGCTCCCCCGACGGCCCCGACGACGGGGACGGCCAGGACTCCTCGCCCCCCGCGCCCTCCGGCCCGCACTGGCAGCCCGCCCCGGGCCTGACCTGGCAGTGGCAGCTCAAGGGCAAGCTCGACCCGAGCGTCGACGTCCAGGTGTACGACATCGACGCCGTCGACCAGGACGCGGCGGCGGTGGCCGATCTGCACCGCAGGGGCCGCAAGGTCATCTGCTACGTCTCGACGGGCGCCTGGGAGAACTGGCGGCCCGACGCCAAGCAGTTCCCCCAGGCGGTGCTCGGCAAGGGCAACGGCTGGGACGGCGAGCGCTGGCTCGACATCCGGCGCACCGACGTCCTGGAGCCCCTGATGGCCAAGCGGTTCGACCTCTGTCGGCAGAAGGGCTTCGACGCGGTCGAGCCGGACAACATGGACGGCTACAACAACGACACCGGCTTCCCCCTCAAGCCCGCCGACCAGCTGAAGTACAACGAGCTCATCGCGAAGCTCGCCCACGACCGGGGCCTGGCCGTGGGCCTGAAGAACGACCTCGACCAGATCCCGCGGCTGCTCGACCACTTCGACTTCGCGGTCAACGAGCAGTGCGCCCAGTACGGCGAGTGCGACAAGCTCACGCCGTTCGTGAAGGCGAACAAGGCCGTCTTCCACGTCGAGTACGAACTGCCGCCGGAGCGCTTCTGCGCCCAGTCCAAGAAGCTGGGCCTGAGCTCGATGGAGAAGAAGTACGACCTGCTGGCGTGGCGCAGACCCTGCTGAGCCTCAGCCGAGGGTGAGGGCGGCCAGGGCCGCCGTCGCGGCGGTCTCCGCGACCGCCCCGAACACATCGCCCGTCACCCCGCCGAACCGTCCCACACAGCGCCGCAGCAGCATCTGGGCGGCGGCCAGTCCGGCCGCCACGGCGAGCGCGAAGTGCAGCGCGGACCACGGCCCGAACAGCGCTCCCGCCGCCGCGCAGGCGGCCGTCACCAGGGCGGCCACCACGAGCGCGCGACCCACCGGCACCGTGCCCGCCACGACCGCGCCGAGCCCCTCCGGACGGGCCGCCGGGACCCCGCGCCGGGAGGCCAGGGTGAGCGCGGCGCGGGCGGCCACGGCCGAGACGACGGTCGCCGCGGCACCCCGGGCCCAGCCGTCCTCGTACAGCCGGGACAGGGCCGCGATCTGGGCCAGCAGACAGAAGAGCAGCGCCACGACGCCGAACGGGCCGATGTCGCTGCGCTTCATGATGCGCAGCGCGTCCTCGGCGGGCTTGGCGCTGCCCAGGCCGTCCGCGACATCGGCGAGCCCGTCCAGATGCAGACCCCGGGTGAGCAGGGCGGGCACGGCCGCGCTCACCACCGCCGCGAGCAGCCCCCCGGACCCGAGCCCCCAGCACCCCGCGCCCGCGGCCGCCGCGCACAGGCCGACGGCGAGCCCGGCGAGCGGAGCGAGCGTCATGCCGGCGCGGGCGGCGGAGCGGTCCCACCGGGTGATGCGGGCGGGGAAGACGGTGAGGGTGCCGAAGGCGAAACGTACGCCGTGCAGGGCCTTGCTGGGGTTCACCCGGCGCAGGGTATCCCGAGCGCTCGGGCCCCCGGCGGCGGTAAATTGCGCATACCAGCGCAAACAAGGGCGGGTGGGATGGGTCACTGGTTCTATCGGAACATCACCGAGCCGGGCAAGCTCCCCATGCTGCTCGCGCTGGCCTCTTTTGTCGTGACGTTCCTGGTCACGCGCTCCATCACCCGCCTGATCCGGGCCGGGCGCGGCCCGTTCCGGAACATCAGGCCGGGCGGGCTGCACATCCACCACGTGGTGCCCGGTGTCATCCTCACCGTCGTCGGGGGCTTCGGGGCGGTCGGCAGCGGACGGCACGGCATCGCGGCGGCCGTCTTCGCCGTGCTCTTCGGGACGGGGGCGGGCCTGGTCCTCGACGAGTTCGCGCTGATCCTGCACCTCGACGACGTGTACTGGAGCGAGAACGGGCGCAAGAGCGTCGAGATCGTGGTGATGGCCGCCGCCCTCATGACGCTGGTGCTCGCGGGGTTCTCACCGCTCGGCGTCAACGACGTGAGCCCCGAGGAACGGCAGAGCAGGGGGTCGTTCATCACCACGATCGCGATCAACTTCTGCTTCGTGCTGATCTCGCTGTTCAAGGGCAAGGTGCGGCTGTCGGTGATCGGCACGTTCGTGCCGTTCGTCGCGCTGTTCGGCGCGGTGCGGCTCGCCCGGCCGGGCTCCCCGTGGGCCCAGCGCTTCTACCGCAACCGGCCGCGCGCCAGGGCCAAGGCCCAGCTCAGGGCCTTCCGCCACGACCGGCGCTGGTCCCAGCCGAGGCGCCGCTTTCAGGACTGGATCGGCGGCGCACCCGACAGACTCCCGGTGCGCCGCCCCTGATCAAGGCGGTCGCGCCGGCGCTTGCGCCGTACCCAGGTGATCCAGCAGATCACGGCGACCGCCAGGAGCGCGGCGATGTGCTCCTTGCCCGCGAGGTTGTTCTTGAGCGCCACCTCGACGACCATCGCCATCGCCACGGTCCCGGCCGTCCAGTACGCCCGGTAGCGCCAGCACACGTACACGGCGAGGGCGACGACGGCGGCCGACGGGCCGGTGTCGACCATCTTCGCGGCGGAGGCGGGCAGCCCGAACACGCTGTCCGGGCCGATGTGGATGCCCACCCGCGCGTACAGGGTGCCGGCCAGCGTCGCCGCGTACGCGATGAGCAGCATCCGGCCCCGGCCGATGCAGATCTCCGCGATGCCGAAGACGAGCAGCACCTGGACGAGCGCGCCCCACACCGGCAGGTCGAGGGCCGGCACGAAGAGCGAGAGCGGGGTGCGCACGAGCGAGATCCACAGCGGGTACTCGGCCTTCACCGAGCCCACGATCTGCACCGGCCGAAAACCCCAGGACTGGTTCTGGATGATCTGGAAGACCGAGGTGAGGGCGACCGCGGAGAGGGTGAGCGGAATAGCCCGCCAGCGCTGCGTGCGCACCGCGTACTTCACGGTCCTGAACAGGGGCCCCCACTCGCGCGCCGCGAACCGGCGCGCGAACCCCTTCCCCGAGCCGCTCATCTCTGGGATTCCAGATGCCTGCGGTGCAGCCACTTGGGCAGCCCCGGGGCCTCCAGGAACCCTTCGGCGCGCGCGGACGCGATGGCGATGCGTGGCAGGTCTGCACTCTTCTCGAACAACGTGAACCGCGGCTCCCAGATCGGCCGGTACTTGGCATTGGACCGGTAAAGGGACTCGATCTGCCACCAGCGGGAGAAGAAGCTGAGGAGCGAGCGCCACAGCCTCAGCACGGGTCCTGCCCCGAGCTTCGAGCCGCGCTCGAAGACGGAACGGAACATCGCGAAGTTCAGTGAGACCTGAGTGATCTTGATCTCCTTGGCGCGCTGCAGGAGTTCGATCACCATGAACTCGATCAGGCCGTTCTCGGAGTCGCGGTCACGGCGCATCAGGTCGAGCGAGAGCCCGTGGGGGCCCCACGGCACGAAGCTGAGCAGCGCCCTCAACTCGCCCTCGCCGTCGAAGCATTCGAGCATCATGCACTGGCCGTCGGCGGGGTCGCCGAGCCGGCCGAGTGCCATGGAGAAGCCGCGTTCGGTGGCGCCGTCGCGCCAGTCGTCGGCCTTGCGCAGGAGTTCGTCCATCTCCTGGGCAGGGATGTCCGCGTGACGGCGGATCCGCACCTCGTACCCGGCCCTCTTCACCCGGTTGTACGCCTGGCGCACGGTCCGCATCGCGCGGCCCTCCAGGGTGAACTCGGCGGTCTCCACGATCGCCTCGTCGCCCATCTCCAGGGCGTCCAGGCCGTGCCGGGCGTAGATCTGCCCGGCCTCCTCGCTCGCGCCGGTCACGGCCGGGATCCAGCCGTGCTCCCGTGCCTCGGCCAGCCAGGGCTCGATCGCGCCCGGCCAGGCCTCGGGGTCGCCGATCGGGTCGCCGGAGGCCAGCGAGACGCTGTTGATCACGCGGTAGGTGACGGCCGCCTTGCCGGTCGGCGACCAGATGACGGCCTTCTCGCGGCGCAGCGCGAAGTAGCCCAGCGAGTCGCGCTCGCCCTGCTTGTCGAGCAGCGCGCGCAGCTTCTCCTCGTCCTCGACGGTGAGCGGGTCGACGGCCTTGCGGTTGCGGAAGGCGGCGTAGAGGACGGCGATCAGGAGCAGCGTGGCCAGGACGTTGATGGTGACGTTGACCCAGCCCGGTGTGGTGATGCCCTGGGTGTGCCGGTCGTCGGGGACCAGGAACACGAGCCGCATCACGCCGTAGCGCCACCGCTCGAGGAAGGTCGAGTGGTCGGTGCCGTCGTACGTGTTGGTCGCGCTGACCAGGACCGCCGCCATCAGCGAGGTGATCAGCAGGCCGCCGACGGCGGTGACCACCGCGGCCAGCGGGTTGGAACGGTCGCCCTTGGCGTAGAACTCGCGGCGGCCGAGCAACAGCGCGAGCACGAAGGCCGCGGTCAGCCCGAGCGAGATCCAGTTCTGGGCGTAGCGGTGGATGTCCGGGAAGACCATGGCGAACGCGAACAGGGCCAGGAAGAGCCCGGCGAGCACGATGTTGAGGATCCAGGCGGCCCGCTTGCGCCGGCGCATGGTGACGGCGAGGAACAGCGTGACGACGCCGGAGGTGAAGCCGGCTTCGAGCAGATACGGCGTGAAGTAGTCGTCCGTGTTGTGCCGCCGAAGCCCCTGGCCGAGGGTGACCCATACGGCGCTCAGGAAATTGATGAACGTCACGATGCGCAGGTACCAGACGGCGAACGCCGCGCTGCGTCGCGACCGGGCGGTGCTCCGGTTCGTTCCTTCGGTGGTGCTCAAGCGGACTTCTCCCATGAAACGCGATGATATGGGGGCAATGCGTTCCACAGCGGTCGCGGGGGGAGCCGAGGGCAGCCCCCGGCTCCGCCGCGGCTCACTCGTCGCCGCTCTCCTGCGCGCTCTCCGTGCGCGCATCGGTGCGCTCGGGCAGCTCCGCGGCCAGTGCGGCCGCGGCTTGTACGAGGGGAAGAGCGAGCAGTGCCCCGGTTCCTTCGCCCACTGTGACGCCATGATCGAGCAGAGGGTTGAGCGCCATCCGGTCCAGCGCCTTGGCCTGGCCCGGCTCGCCGCTCAACTGGCCAGCGAGCCACCAGTCCGGAGCCCGGAAGGCCGCACGCTGAGCCACCAGCGCACAGGCCGACGAGACGACCCCGTCCAGGATCACCGGCAGTCTGCGCACCGCACACTGCAGCAGGAAACCGGTCGTCGCGGCAAGGTCCGCGCCTCCCACGGCGGCCAGAAGTTCCAGCTGATCGCCGAGAACCGGCCGCGCCCGGCGCAGCGCGTCGCGGATCGCGGCGCACTTGCGCATCCACGCCAGGTCGTCGATCCCCGCGCCGCCGCGGCCGGTCACCACCGAGGCGTCCGTCCCGCACAGAGCCGCGATCAGCACTGCCGCGGGGGTGGTGCCGCCCACGCTGAGGTCGCCGAGCACCACCAGGTCGGTGCCGGAGTCGGCCTCCTCGTCGGCGATGCGCATGCCGAGCCGTACGGCCGCCTCCGCCTCCTCGACGGTCAGCGCGTCCTCGATGTCGATCCGGCCGCTGCCGCGCCGCACCCGGTGGCGTACGACGTCCTCGGGCAGCAGAGCGGGGTCGCAGTCCAGGCCCGCGTCGACCACGCGGACCGAGGCGCTTAGCCGCCGGGCGAGCACCGCGGCCGGGCTCGCGCCGTCCAGGACGGAGCGTACGAGCGTGTGCGCGGAGGCCGCCGGGCGGGCCGAGACGCCGAGCCCGGCCACGCCGTGGTCGCCCGCGAAGAGGATCACGCGGGGCCGCTGGAGGGCCCGGACCGGGTTGGCGCCCTGCGCCGCCGAGAGCCAGGTGGCCAGCTCGTCGAGCCGGCCGAGCGCGCCGGGCGGCACGGTCAGCCGCTCCCGGCGTTCCTCGGCGTCCCGCCGCACACCGTTGTCGGGGCGTTCGATCAGATCGGAGAAGTCGTCCAGGTTCAGCCTGCTCATTTGCCGAACAGTACCGCCAGCGCGCCCGCCTCAGCCGCGCAGTGTGAGCGCCTGCCCCGCGACGACGAGCAGGACCTGCTCGCACTCGGCCGCGAACGCCGCGTTCAGGCGCCCCAGTTCGTCCCGGAACCGCCGTCCCGACGAGGTGGCCGGCACGACGCCGGAGCCCACCTCGTTGCTCACCGCGACCAGCGTCCGCGAGGTGCCCCGGACCGCCGCGACGAGTTCCGCCGTACGTTCCTTCAGCGCGCGCTCGCCGCCGGCCGCCCACTTCTCGTCGTCCCACGCGCCGACCCGGTCCATCGCGTCGGTCAGCCACAGCGCCAGACAGTCGACCAGGAGCGGCGGCCCGGGCTCCTCCAGGAGCGGGGCGAGCTCGCAGGTCTCCTCGGTGCGCCAGGAGGAGGGCCGCCGTTCGCGGTGCAGGCCCACCCGCGCGGCCCACTCCGCGTCGCCGTCCCGAAGTCCGCCCGTCGCGACGTACACGACCTGCGGGAAGGCGGCCAGACGCCGCTCGGCCTCCACCGACTTGCCCGAACGCGCGCCGCCCAGGACCAGCGTGCGGCGCGGCAGATCGGGCACCGCGTGGTACTCGCCGACGGTCAGCGTGGTGCCGTCGGGCACCGCACGCGCGCCGAGCGCCGCGAGCCGGCGCTCCAACTCCCGCCCGGGCGGCACGTCGTGGTCGAGGTGCACGGCGATCACGTCGGTGGCCGGGCCGATGCCGCCCGCCGCCCGCAGCCGCGCCAGCGCGTCGGGCCGCCCGGCGACATCGGCCACCACCATGTCGTACGGGCGCATCCCGGCGGCGCCCGCGGGAGCGCCGCCCGGGGGCAGGTAGAGCAGCCGCTCGCCCTCCGGCGAGGTCACCTCGTACCCCGTCCCCGGCGAGTCCAGCGGCACCGCGAGGACCCGGTGGCCGCTGATCAGGGTGAGCCTGCGGCCGTCCGGCACCCGCCCCGCCGCGGGCAGTCCGGCGGGCAGCTCCACGGCCGGCCCGTCGTGCGGATGGGTGAGCAGCACCTGCCGCACCCCGGCCAGGGTGTGCCCGGCCCGGGCCGCGGCCAGGGCCGCACCCGGGGTGAGGTCGAGCAGCAGCGCGCCGTCGACGAGCAGGGCGGTCGCGGCCCGCGCGTCGCGGCCGCGGGCCAGGGCGCACGCGGCGCAGGGACAGTCGGGGCGCGGCAGGCCGACGGGGGCCCCGGTGCCGAGGAGAGTCAGTTCCACAGGGACGATCCTCCCGCGTCACCGGCCCTCTTGCGCGCCCGGTTACGCTGCGGGCAGCAACGTGACCCAGGAGGCGGACATGGCGTGGACGTGGCGTTTCGAGAAGTCGGACGGTACGGAGGTCGAGCCGGCGGTGGCGCCGGAGGAGTTCACGACCCAGGGGGACGCGGAGTCCTGGATCGGTGAGGTGTGGAAGGACCTGCTCGAAGGCGGGGCCGACCAGGTCTTCCTGTTCGAGGACGGCGCGAAGGTCTACGGCCCCATGAGCCTGCACGCCGAACAGGTCTGACGGCCCGGCCGGGGGGCGCGGACGGCGCCCCCGGGCCCGGCTCAGATCTCGCCGAGGGTCACCTCGGCGGTCTTCTTCGCGCCGTCGCGCGTGTACGTCACCTGGACCTTCTGGCCCGGCTTGTCCGAGGCGAGGGCCTCGGTGAGCGAGGTGATGGACGTGATGTCGGTGTCGCCGAGCCGGACGATGATGTCGCCCGTCCTCAGGCCCGCCTTGGCCGCGGCGCCGGTCGCCGGGGCCTGGACGACCGCGACGCCCGCGGGCTGGTAGCCGGAGTCCACCACGGTGCGCCCGGTGATGCCGAGCGCCGCCCGCCCGGAATCGGTGACCTTGCCGCTCTTGATGATCTGGTCGGCGACCGTCTTCACCATCGACACCGGGATCGCGAAGCCGATGCCGGGCGCCGCGCTGCCGCCCATGTCCGGGTCGGTCGCGGCGAGCGTCGGGATGCCGATGACCTCGCTGTCCAGGTTGACCAGGGCGCCCCCGCTGTTGCCGGGGTTGATCGCGGCCGAGGTCTGCACCATGTTGGCGATGGTGGCGCCGGTCCCGCCGCCGCCCTGGCCCTCGGAGACGGTCCGGCCGGTCGCCGAGACGATGCCCTGGGTGACGCTGGAGGACAGGCCCAGCGGGGAGCCCATCGCCAGGACGATCTGGCCCATCTCGACCTTGGCGGAGTCGCCGAACCTCGCGGCCTTCAGGCCGCTGGGCACCGAGTCCAGCTTGATCACGGCGAGGTCCTGCTCGGGATAGGCCGCGACCAGCCTGGCGGTGACCGCCGAGCCGCTGCCGGAGGTGGTCACCTTGAAGCTCCGCTCGGTGCCCACGACATGGGCGTTGGTGACGATGTGCCCCTGGTCGTCGTAGACGATGCCCGAGCCGAGGCTGTTGGACGCGTCGATCTGCACGACCGACGGCAGCACGTTCTTGATCACACGCTGGTAGTCGCTCTGCAGGCTGTCGGTCCCGCCGGAACCGTTGCGCTGGGCCGCCGAGGGGCTGGAGGAACTCGCCGACGGGCTCGGCGACGCCTTCCCCGCCGCGGTGGAGCCCGTGTCCGAACAGCCGCCGAGGAGAGCGGCGGTGGCGACGGCCGCGGTCAGGGGCAGCAGCGCACGGCGCACCCGGCCGGGGCGAAGAGATGCATCCATGGCAGGAGTATCCCTTTGGTCCGATATGACGGCCTGTCGGAGCGCCCGATCAGGTACCGGGGGTCCCGGACCGGGACCCCATCGGCGGATACCCCTGCCTCAGTCCCGTACGCCGAAGAGGTGCAGCAGCGCCGCGACCTGGCGGTAGGGGTCGGTGCGGCCGGCCCGGTCCTCGGCGGCGAGCAGCCGGTCCAGCTCGTCGGCGGGCGGCAGTTGGGCCTCGTTCGGCACGTTGTCGGTGAACACCCGCACCCCGTACCAGGCGTGCAGCGGAGCCGCGATCCCGTCGAGCGTGCGGGTCAGCACGGCCAGGCGGTCGGCCCGCACCGGCAGGCCGAGCCGGTTGGTGTACGAGTCGGTGTCGAAGGCCGCCAGGGCGCCGGGCCAGTCACCGGCGAGCCCGGGGCGCACGGCCAGCGCGTCGGCGTTGCGTACGAGCAGCGAGAGCAGGCCGCCTGGGGCGAGCATCCGGGCCAGGCCCGCGAGCATCGCGTCGGGGTCCGGGACGTACATCAGGACGCCGTGGCAGAGCACCACGTCGAAGGAGCCGGGCAGGAAGTGCACCCCGGTCTCGCGGCCGTCGCCCTCGATCAGGCGGACCCGCTCGCGGATGCCCTCGGGCTCGGTGGCCAGCGACTCGCGGGCCACCTTCAGCATCGCGGGATCGGATTCGAGGCCGGTCACCGAGTGCCCGGCGCGCGCCAGGCGCAGGGCCTGGGTGCCCTGGCCCATGCCGACGTCCAGGATCCGCAGGCGCTGGCCGACCGGGAAGCGGCCGGCTATCTGCTCGTCCAGCTGCCGGGCCACGAGTTCCTGGCGGACGATGTTGCGCAGCCCGCCGAGGCCCTTCAGCCAGGCGCCGGAAGCGCCCACGAACCCGGACGGATGGCCGCTCAGGGCCGCTCTCCGCGCTTGACCTGCGGCTTGGGCAGCCGCAGCCGACGCATCTGGAGCGTGCGCATCAGGCCGTAGGCGACGGCGCCCTTCTTCGGCTCGTCCGGGAAGCGGGCGGCCAGCGCCCGCCTGAGCCGGAAGGCGAGCCCGATCGAGTCGAGCACGATCAGCACGATCACGACGAGCCACAGGAGCAGCGAGAGGCTCTGCAGGCTGCCGACGCGGATCATCGAGAGGACCAGGATGATCACCGCGAGGGGCAGGAACATCTCGGCTACCGAGTACCGGGAGTCGACGAAGTCGCGGACGTACTTGCGCACCGGGCCCTTGTCACGGGCCGGCAGGTAGCGCTGGTCGCCATTGGCGAGCGCCTCGCGCTGCTTGGCCATGTCGACCCGGCGGGCCTCGCGCTGGCGCTTGGCGGCCTCCTTGCGGTCGGTCGGCACGGTCGAGGCACGGCGGCGCTGGGTCTGGGCCTCACTCCGCTTGGGAGTGGGGCGCCCCTTGGGGGCCTCGGGGTCACGGGGCGCTTTGGAGAGGTCCGCCGTCACCTTGTCGGTGGGGGCCTTCTCTGCGTTGGAACGGCTACGGAACACAATCCCCAAGGGTACGGGGTACCCGGCATGGACCCCAGGCCGGTGGGGAACGATCCCACAACGCCTTGCGTCTGTAGGAGCGGGCGATGCACGGTTCCCCGAGGTTCACCTACTCCTTGCGCCGGACCGGCGCGGGACGCAGTCGTCCTTGGGGATGAGCGCATCGGCGCCCGAACAGTGCGGTAATGGATGCAGGGCCCGTACTGTGGGTCCTGTTGCAGCAGCTGGAGCTGGAGTCCGTCAGAAGGGGGCGCGCGAAGCCCATGAGCGGTGTCATGAAGCGTATGGGGATGATCTTCCGCGCGAAGGCGAACAAGGCCCTTGACCGGGCCGAGGACCCTCGCGAGACCCTCGATTACTCGTACCAGAAGCAGCTTGAGCTGCTCCAGAAGGTGCGCCGGGGCGTCGCCGACGTGGCGACCTCCCGTAAGCGTCTGGAGCTGCAGCTCAACCAGCTCCAGAGCCAGTCCTCCAAGCTGGAGGACCAGGGGCGCAAGGCCCTCTCGCTCGGCCGTGAGGACCTGGCCCGCGAGGCCCTGTCCCGCCGGGCGTCGCTGCAGCAGCAGGTCACCGACCTGGAGACGCAGCACCAGACGTTGCAGGGCGAGGAGGAGAAGCTCACCCTCGCGGCCCAGCGCCTCCAGGCCAAGGTCGACGCCTTCCGCACCAAGAAGGAAACGATCAAGGCGACCTACACCGCGGCCCAGGCCCAGACCCGCATCGCCGAGTCCTTCTCGGGCATCTCCGAGGAGATGAGCGACGTCGGCATGGCCATCCAGCGGGCCGAGGACAAGACCGCGCAGCTCCAGGCGCGGGCCGGCGCGATCGACGAACTGCTTGCCTCGGGCGCCCTCGACGACCAGTCGGGGCTCGCCAAGGACGACATCCAGACCGAGCTGGACCGGCTGTCCGGTGGTACGGATGTAGAGCTGGAACTGCAGCGGATGAAGGCCGAGCTGATGGGTGGCGGAGCCAACGGGAAGCAGGCCATCGAGGGCGGCGCCGCCGCTCCTCAGGACAAGGCCCCGCAGCAGAGCCCGCGCTTCGACAAGCAGTGACGAGCGGCAGGAGACGTTCATGATCGTCCGGATCATGGGGGAGGGGCAGGTGAAGCTGGCGGACAGCCACTTCACCGAGCTCAACAGGCTCGACGACGACCTCCTCGACGAGATGGAGGCCGGCGACGAGGAGGGCTTCCGGCGCACGCTCGGCGCGCTCCTCGACGCGGTGCGCCGGTTGGGCGAGCCCCTTCCCGATGACGCCCTGGAGCCGTCCGAGCTGATCCTGCCGAGCCCGGACGCGACGCTGGACGAGGTCAGGGACATGCTCAGCGACGACGGCCTCATTCCTGGCTGACGCGGACCGGGGCGGCGCGCCCCCGTTACGGTAGGTGGCCGTGACCCTCCTCGACCGTGCCCGCCCCTGGCTCCGGGCGCATCCACTGGCCCTGGATGCCGGCCTCGCCTTCGGCGTACTGCTCTGCATGGTCGTCGGCTCCTTCGCCGACCCGCACGGGCCGAACGGGCCGACCTTCGGCACCCGTACGCCGGGACTGCGTTCGCTCGTCCTGATGACGCTGGCCGCCGCCGTCCTCGTACTGCGGCGGCGCAGACCCGTCGCCGTGCTCGCCTGCACCAGCGCCCTGGCCATGGTCGAGCTGGGCCTCGGCGCACCGCCCGCGCCGGTCGCGATGAGCGCCGTCGTCGCGCTCTACACGGTCGCCGCCCACACCGACCGGCCCACCACCTACCGGGTCGGCGTGCTCACCATCGTGGTGCTCACCGGCACGGCGATGCTCTTCGGCGTCCCGCCCTGGTACTCCCAGGAACACCTCGGGGTCTTCGCCTGGACCGGCATGGCCGCGGCCGCCGGGGACGCCGTGCGCAGCCGGCGCGCCTTCGTCGACGCGATCAGGGAGCGGGCCGAGCGGGCCGAGCACGGGCGCGAGGAGGAGGCCCGGCGCCGGGTCGCCGAGGAGCGGCTGCGCATCGCCCGCGACCTGCACGACGTGGTGGCCCACCACATCGCGCTCGTCAACGTGCAGGCCGGCGTCGCCGCGCACGTCATGGACAAGCGGCCCGACCAGGCCAAGGAGGCCCTCGCCCATGTGCGCGAGGCCAGCCGCTCGGCGCTGGGTGAACTCCGCGCCACGGTCGGCCTGTTGCGCCAGTCCGGCGACCCCGCCGCCCCCACCGAGCCCGCCCCCGGGCTCGCCGTCCTCGACGATCTGCTCAGCGGCTTCCGGCGGGCCGGGCTGCCCGTGGAGCTCGCCCGCTCCGACGACGCCCCGCTGCCCGCCTCCGTCGACCTCGCCGCCTACCGGGTCATCCAGGAGGCGCTCACCAACGTGCAGAAGCACGCCGGGCCCGGCGCCAAGGCCGAGGTGAGCATCGTGCGGGTCGGGCCCCACACCGAGATCACCGTCATCGACAACGGCACGGGTACCGGCGCTGCCGCGGGCGACGGCGGCGGCCACGGCCTGCTCGGCATGCGCGAGCGGGTCACCGCGCTCGGCGGCACCTGCACCGCCGGGCCCCGCTACGGCGGCGGCTTCCGGGTCCAGGCGATACTGCCGGTCAAGACCGCGGAGACCGGGGCCACGGGGGAAGGCACGGCATGACGATCAAGGTGGTACTCGCCGACGACCAGGCGCTGCTGCGCTCGGCGTTCCGCGTGCTGGTCGACTCGGAGCCGGACATGGAGGTCGTGGGCGAGGCGGCGGACGGCGCCGAGGTCGTCACCGTGGTCCACCGGACCCGGCCCGACGTCGTCCTGATGGACATCCGGATGCCCGGCACCGACGGGCTCGCCGCCACCCGCGCCATCACCGCCGACCCGGCCCTGGCCGGTGTCCATGTGGTGATGCTGACGACCTTCGAGGTCGACGAGTACGTCGTGCAGTCGCTGCGCGCCGGGGCCTCCGGCTTCCTCGGCAAGGGGGCCGAGCCCGAGGAACTGCTCGGCGCGATCCGGATCGCCGCGGCCGGTGAGGCCCTGCTGTCCCCGGCCGCGACCAAGGGCCTGATCACCACCTTCCTCGCCCAGGGCGGCAGTTGGGACGGCGGGGAGGACGCGCGGCGGCACGGCGAGCGGCTCGCCGCGCTCACCGTCCGCGAACGCGAGGTGCTGGTCCAGGTCGCCGGCGGTCACTCCAACGACGAGATCGCCGAACGCCTCGCGGTGAGCCCGCTGACCGTCAAGACCCATGTCAACCGCGCGATGGCCAAATTGAGCGCCCGCGACCGCGCCCAACTGGTGGTCATCGCCTACGAATCGGGCCTTGTGCGCCCACGGGTGGACTGAAGGGTGGAGCGCGGCGTACTGCGGCTGCGGTATGTGCGGGATAAGGAAAGGGACCTGGGAGCGAGGGATCGGACCCGCTCCATGGCCGAGGGTTATAGGCGGGGGCCGGGTCTTCCCGGGTGACGCGCCGCGCGATCGCGGGCCGGTCCCGCCTGTCTCGTACCGCCGCTCGCACGCCACAGAAGAGAGACCCCACCCATGTCCTGGCTGTCCAGATTCAGCCTCGCACAACGGGCCCTGATAGGCCTGATGTCGATCGTCGCGATCGTCTTCGGGGCGATCGCCATTCCGCAGCTCAAGCAGCAGCTGCTGCCGACCATCGAACTGCCCATGGTGTCGGTGCTCGCCCCCTATCAGGGCGCGTCCCCCGACGTGGTCGAGAAGCAGGTCGTCGAGCCGCTCGAAAAGAACATCAAGGCCGTCAGCGGAGTCAAGGGCATCACGTCCACGGCGTCCGAGGGCAACGCCGTGATCATGGCGACCTTCGAGTACGGCACCGGTACGAAGCAGCTCGTCGCCGACATCCAGCAGGCCGTCAACCGCTCGCGCAACCAGATCCCCTCCGAGGTCGACCCGCAGGTCGTGGCCGGATCCACCGACGACATGCCGACCGTGGTGCTCGCGGTGACCTCCGACAAGGACCAGCAGGCGCTCGCCGATCAGCTGGACCGCACGGTCGTCCCGGTCCTCCAGGACATCAAGGGCGTCGGCCGCGTGAGCGTCGACGGCGTCCAGGACCTCCAGGTCAACGTCACGCCCGACCCGAAGAAGCTCGCCGCGGCCGGTCTGACCACCCTGACCCTCGGCGACGCCCTCAAGGCGGGCGGCGCGACCATCCCGGGCGGCTCGTTCTCAGAGGACGGCAAGAGCCGCACCGTCCAGGTCGGCGGCCCCTACACCTCGCTCCAGCAGATCGAGAACCTGCGCATCAAGCCGCAGCAGGGCGCCCCGGTCCGCCTCGGCGACCTCGCCACCGTCAAGCAGCAGCCCGCGAAGCGGGTCTCCATCACGCGCACCAACGGCAGGCCCAGCCTCGCCGTGATGGCCACCATGGACCACGACGGCAGCGCCGTCGCGATCTCCCAGGCGGTCAAGGACAAGCTGCCCGACCTGAAGAAGGGCCTCGGCTCCGGCGCGGAGCTCACCGTGGTCTCGGACCAGGGCCCCCAGGTCTCCAAGGCCATCTCCGGCCTCACCACCGAGGGCGCGCTCGGCCTGCTCTTCGCGGTGATCGTGATCCTGCTCTTCCTCGCCTCGGTGCGCTCCACGCTGGTGACCGCGGTCTCCATCCCGCTGTCCGTGGTCCTCGCGCTGATCGTGCTGTGGACGCAGGACCTCTCGCTCAACATGCTGACCCTGGGCGCGCTGACGATCGCGATCGGCCGGGTCGTCGACGACTCGATCGTGGTCCTGGAGAACATCAAGCGCCACCTCGGCTACGGCGAGGAGCGCCACGCCGCGATCCTGGCGGCGGTCAAGGAGGTCGCGGGCGCGGTCACCGCGTCGACGCTCACCACCGTCGCAGTCTTCCTGCCGATCGCCTTCGTGAACGGCATGGTGGGCGAGCTGTTCGGCTCGTTCAGCCTGACCGTCACCGCGGCGCTGCTCGCCTCGCTGCTCGTCTCCCTGACCGTCGTCCCGGTCCTGTCGTACTGGTTCCTGCGCGCCCCCAAGTCGATCGCGGGCATCGACCCGGACGAGGCGCGCCGCAAGGCGGAGGAGAAGGAGAACAGGTCGCGCCTCCAGCGGCTGTACGTCCCGGTGCTCCGCTTCGCCACCCGCCGCCGCGTCACCAGTGTGGTCCTCGCGGTCGTCATCCTGGTCGGCACCTTCGGCATGGCCGGGCTGCTCAAGACCAACTTCTTCGACCAGGGCGAGCAGGACACCCTGTCGATCAAGCAGGAGCTGGAGCCCGGCACCAGCCTGGACGCGGCGGACGCGGCCTCCAAGAAGGTCGAGCGGATCCTCGCGGCCGACCCGGCGGTCAAGAGCTACCAGGTCACCGTCGGCTCCTCCGGCTTCATGGCGGCCTTCGGCGGCGGCACCGGCGCCAACCAGGCCTCGTACACCGTGACGCTGAAGAGCGCGGGCGACTACGACAAGGCGCACGACCGTCTGGAGGCGGCCCTCAAGGGCCAGCCGGGCCACCCCGCCATCTCCTCCGGCGGAGGCTTCGGCAGCCAGGACCTGAGCGTGGTCGTCAAGGCGGCCGACGGGGACGTCCTGAAGAAGGCCTCCGAGCAGGTGCGCCAGGCGGTCGCGAGCCTGAAGGACGTCAGCGACGTCCAGAGCGACCTGGCGCAGAGCGTGCCCCGGGTCTCGGTGCAGCCCAACGACAAGGCGGCCGACGCGGGCTTCAACCAGACCACCCTCGGCATGGCCGTCGCCCAGCAGGTGCGGGGCACCCAGGTCACCAAGGCGATCATGGGCGACGCCGAGCGGGACGTGTACATCACCGCGGCCGACCCGGCCACGACGGTGGACCAGCTCAAAAACCTGCCGCTCGGCCCGGTCAAGCTCGGTGACATCGCCGACGTGAAGCTGGTGCCCGGCCCGGTCTCGATGACCCGGATCGACGGTGCCCGCTCGGCGACCATCACCGCCAAGCCGGTCGGCGACAACACCGGCAAGGTCAGCACCGACCTCCAGGCCAAGATCAAGGACCTGAAGCTGCCGGCCGGCGCCACCGCCTCCATCGGCGGCGTCTCCTCGGACCAGTCGGACGCGTTCAAGAACCTGGGTCTGGCGATGCTGGCGGCGATCGCGATCGTCTTCATGCTCCTGGTCGCGACGTTCAAGTCCCTGATCCAGCCGCTGATCCTGCTGGTCGCCATCCCGTTCGCGGCCACCGGCGCCATCGGTCTGCTGATCGCCACCGGCACCCCGATGGGCGTCCCGGCGATGATCGGCATGCTCATGCTGATCGGCATCGTGGTCACCAACGCGATCGTCCTGATCGACCTGATCAACCAGTACCGCAAGCAGGGCCTCGGCGTCGTCGAGGCGGTCGTCGAGGGCGGCCGCCACCGGCTGCGCCCGATCCTCATGACGGCCCTGGCGACGATCTTCGCGCTGCTCCCGATGGCGCTCGGTATCACGGGCGAGGGCGGCTTCATCGCCCAGCCGCTCGCGGTCGTGGTGATCGGCGGTCTGGTGACGTCGACCCTGCTGACCCTTCTCCTGGTGCCGACCCTCTACGCGATGGTCGAGCTCCGCAAGGAGCGCAAGGCCAGGAAGAAGGCGGCCAAGCGCGCCAGGAAGGCGGGCGCGGCCGCGCCGGACGACTCCGCCGACCGCGAGCCGGCCAACGCCTGACCCGGCCGGTTCGCCCGCCCGGTACGTACGCCGAAGGCCGCCCCCACCGCGAGGTGGGGGCGGCCTTCGGCGTCGCGCGGGCCGGGGGAGTGGCTACGGCAGGGCCAGCATCCGCTCCAGAGCCAGCTTCGCGAAGCTCTCGGTCTCCTTGTCGACCTGGATCTGGTTGATCAGCTTGCCCTCGGCGAGCGACTCCAGCGTCCACACCAGGTGGGGCAGGTCGATCCGGTTCATGGTCGAGCAGAAGCAGACCGTCTTGTCGAGGAAGACGATCTCCTTGTCCTCGGCGGCGAACCGGTTGGCCAGGCGGCGCACCAGGTTCAGCTCGGTGCCGATCGCCCACTTCGAGCCGCGCGGGGCGGCTTCGAGGGCCTTGATGATGTATTCGGTCGAGCCCACGTAGTCGGCCGCGGCCACGACCTCGTGCTTGCACTCGGGGTGCACCAGGACGTTCACGCCCGGGATGCGCTCGCGCACGTCGTTCACCGAGTCCAGCGAGAAGCGGCCGTGCACCGAGCAGTGCCCGCGCCACAGGATCATCTTGGCGCCCCGCAGCTCCTCGACGGTGAGCCCGCCGTTCGGCTTGTGCGGGTTGTAGAGCACGCAGTCCTCCAGGGACATGCCGAGCTCGCGCACAGCGGTGTTGCGGCCCAGGTGCTGGTCCGGCAGGAACAGGACCTTGTCACCCTGCTCGAACGCCCAGTTCAGGGCGCGCTCGGCATTGGAGGACGTGCAGATGGTGCCGCCGTGCTTGCCGGTGAACGCCTTGATGTCGGCCGAGGAGTTCATGTACGAGACGGGCACGACCTGCTCGGCCACGCCGGCCTCGGTCAGCACGTCCCAGCACTCGGCGACCTGCTCGGCGGTGGCCATGTCGGCCATCGAGCAGCCGGCGGCGAGGTCCGGCAGGACGACCTTCTGGTCGTCGCCGGTCAGGATGTCCGCGGACTCGGCCATGAAGTGCACACCGCAGAACACGATGTACTCGGCCTCCGGCTTCGCGGCGGCGTCCTTGGCCAGCTTGAACGAGTCGCCCGTCACGTCGGCGAACTCGATGACCTCGTCGCGCTGGTAGTGGTGACCGAGGATGAAGACCTTGTCCCCGAGCTTCGCCTTGGCCGCGCGGGCGCGCTCCACCAGGTCCGGGTCGGAGGGCGACGGCAGGTCACCGGGACACTCCACGCCGCGCTCGCTCTTGGGGTCGGCCTCGCGGCCGAGCAGGAGCAGCGCGAGCGGCGTCGGCTGGACGTCGAGCTCGACGCGGCCGGCGAGGTCCTGACGGGGCTGGGCGGTGGTCACGTCACGCACCCTTTCTGTTTCCTGAGCAGTGCGGCGGAGCCGCTCCAGTGGAGCCAGTGCTTGGTGCTTGCACCGGGGTTTTCGTCTAAATGACGCTATCTATCATAACTGCTTCACGTCACTTTGACGATGGCCATAGCGTCGATGTGACGCACCCGGTCCGCGCCCGCCCCCGCACGGAGTTGTCCCCAGGCCTTTCCGCGCCCGGCGCTCCGTGTGCGAGCATGAAAGAGCAGAACCCCAGAAGAGCCCGGAATGAATCCGGGGCCCCGCCGGTTGCAACCGTCGGCAAGCAGTCTCCGTACAACCCGGGAGAGAAGCAGATGTCCGTATCGGACGAGACCACCACCGTGAGCGACGGCATCCTCCTGTCCGACGCCGCCGCGGCCAAGGTCAAGGGCCTCCTTGAGCAGGAAGGCCGGGACGACCTGGCGCTGCGTGTCGCCGTTCAGCCGGGCGGCTGCTCCGGCCTGCGCTACCAGCTGTTCTTCGACGAGCGCTCGCTCGACGGCGACGTCGTCAAGGACTTCGACGGCGTCAAGGTCGTCACCGACCGCATGAGCGCCCCGTACCTGGGCGGCGCCTCGATCGACTTCGTCGACACCATCGAGAAGCAGGGCTTCACGATCGACAACCCGAACGCGACGGGTTCCTGCGCCTGCGGCGACTCCTTCAGCTAAGCCCCACGGCAGCCGAAAGGCGGGTGCCCCCGGTCACCGGGGACACCCGCCTTCGCCATGTCCGGCCCGCGGCCGGGTCGCGCTACTTCTTCGGCAGCTCCTTGCCGGTGTCGGCGTCGATCACCTGCCGGGCCCCGAGCGCCTCGTGCAGCTGCACCTGGACGGTCTGCTGCTTGGCCAGCAGGACGCACATCTTCTTCGGGTCCTTGACCTGTCCGGTCACCTTCACCCGCACGCCGCCGCCGCTCTCGTCGGCGGTCGCCGTGTACGTGCTGCACACCCCGCCCCAGAACGTGACGGTCAGCGTCCGCCCGTCCGGCGCGACGGCGTACGACACCAGGGCCTGGCCGTGGTCGCCGGCCGTGGCCGACCCCGACGGCGCCGGCACGGGAGCGCCGGTCGGCGGGGCGGGCGGCTTCGCGATGTACTGGGGCGCCACCGCCGGAGCGGTGATCGTGAACGGCTGTCCCGCGGGCGGCTTGACCTCGAAGAGCCACGACGGCACGAGCGCCTGCACCCCGTCCACGAACTGCGCGGCGAGCCCGAAGGTGGCCCCGTCGATCGTCACGGTCGAGGGCGTGCCCTGCTTGCACGGCTGGATGTTGCCCTGCGGATCACTCGGGAGCCTGCCCTTGGTGGGCTGCCCGTCGAGCGGCACCGGCGCCGCGCAGTCCTTGCTCCTCGGCCGCTCGGTGGTGTGGCTGTTGAGCTGAGCCAGCGTCTGGTCCGCGCTCAGCACCGGATAGGTGGCGCCCTTGTCCGGCGTCTTCAAGTGGCCGCTGCCGCCGACCACTTGACCGTCCGGTCCGACCTGGATGCCGGTGGTCCAGCCGTAGGTGGGGAGGCCGTCGACGACCGGGTCGGCGTTGACCACCCGGGCCGAGGCCAGGATCTCCTTGGCGTCCAGCTTGGCGTCGTCCTCGCCGAGCGCCTTGAGGACCGGCGCCGCGGCCGCCTTCGCCGCCTCCTCGCTCACCGGCGCACCACCGGCCGCGCCGTCGCCCGCATCCGCGCCGGTGGTGTGCATCGGACACATCTTGCCCTTGGGGCAGTTGTCCGACCCGCCGATGCCGTACCGGGCGAACGTCCAGGTGCCCGGCGCCTTCTGACTGACCGTCAGAGTCGGTCCCGAGCCGTCCTTCGTCGCGCCCGCCTTCCAGGTGTCGCCCTCAAGACGCGCCGTGCCCTCGATGCCCAGCACCTTGGCGAGGCGGTTCACGTCGGCCTCGTCCACCGTGCCGCGCGGCTGGTGGACGGCCGCCTTGCCGGGGCCGCCGGGCAGCTTGACCGACGCCCGGTAGACCACCCCGTTCGGGTCGGGCTCGCCGGGCGCGATCCCGTTGCCGCCACCGCTGGGGCCGGGGCCGGGGGCGCTGTCGAGTGCGAGCGGCGGAGGTGCGCCGTCCCCTCCGGGCGCCGTGTCGCCGCCGCCCGAGGACGCCGTCGAGGCCCAGTACGCCCCACCGCCCCCCGCGGCCAGTACGGCCACGGCCGCCGCGGCGAGGATCAAGGGAGATCGCCGCGAACGCCGCTGTCGGGGCTCGTCCTGCGTGTGCTCGCTGCTCACCAGATCGCTCCTGTCCAGTCGTATCCCGCATCCCCCTTACGAGGGACGCCGATTGGACGGAGCGGGGGAGCGCACGGTTCCATCCGTGCGCCGCACCCCGCGCGATCAGGCCGTTTCAGTCCCCGTATTCGGACATGCCCGCGATCAGCCGTACCGACGAGGGCGGAATCGTCACACCGTGGATGCGGGACGGCGGCACGGGCGCCGGAGCCGCCGTCACGGGGACGACCCAGTGCGGTGCCATCCGTGCGCAGTCCCCGCGCAGCTCCGCAAGGCCCTGCTCCCTCGCCACCCCGTACCCGCCGCTCACCTTGGTTTCCATGCTTCGCACCGTACGCACCGGAAGCGTGCGCAGAAAGACCTACTATTGGGTAGTTTCCGCCGGTCGGCCCAGCCGCGGCGACCCGGTAGCGTGAACCGTCAACGCCGTCCCCCAGCTGTCCCTCATCAGGAGCGCCTCCGCCGTGCGTATCGCAGTCACCGGCTCCATCGCCACCGACCACCTCATGACCTTCCCCGGCCGATTCGCCGACCAGCTGGTCGCCGACCAGCTGCACACGGTCTCCCTCTCCTTCCTGGTCGACAACCTCGACGTACGCCGTGGCGGTGTCGGTCCCAACATCTGCTTCGGCATGGGCCAGCTCGGCGGCCGGCCGATCCTGGTCGGCGCGGCCGGGTCCGACTTCGACGAGTACCGCGCCTGGCTGGACCGGCACGGCGTCGACACCGGCTCGGTCCGCATCTCCGAGGTCCTGCACACCGCCCGCTTCGTGTGCACCACCGACGCCGACCACAACCAGATCGGCTCCTTCTACACGGGCGCGATGAGCGAGGCCCGCCAGATCGAGCTGAAGGCGGTCGCCGACCGCGTGGGCGGCCTCGACCTCGTGCTGATCGGCGCGGACGACCCCGAGGCGATGCTGCGCCACACCGAGGAGTGCAAGGCGCGGAGCATCCCCTTCGCGGCCGACTTCTCGCAGCAGATCGCCCGCATGTCCGGCGACGACATCCGCACCCTGCTCGAAGGCGCGACGTACCTCTTCTCCAACGAGTACGAGAAGGGGCTCATCGAGTCCAAGACCGGCTGGAGCGACGAGGAGATCCTCGCCAAGGTCGACTACCGGGTCACCACCCTCGGCTCGCGCGGGGTGCGCATCGAGAAGGTCGGCGCCGAGCCGATCGTCGTGGGCGTGCCCGAGGAGGAGGCCAAGGTCGACCCGACGGGCGTGGGCGACGCCTTCCGCGCCGGGTTCCTGACCGGCCTGTCCTGGGGCGTCTCGCACGAGCGCGCCGCCCAGCTCGGCTGCATGCTGGCCACCCTGGTCATCGAGACGCTCGGCACCCAGGAGTACACCCTGCGCCGGGCCAACTTCATGGACCGCTTCACCAAGGCGTACGGCGACGAGGCCGCCGCCGAGGTGCGGGCCCACCTCCAGTAGGGCTCAGCTCGTACGGCGCACCCGGTAGGCGGTTCCGCCCGCCGCCGGGTGCTCGCCCACATACTCCTGGCCCCGCATCTCGCACCACGCCGGGATGTCCAGGCGGGCCGCCTCGTCGTCGGCGAGCACCGTCACCACGCCGCCGACGGGCACCCGCCCGATGGCCTTCGCGAGTTCGATGACCGGGATCGGGCAGAGCCGGCCGAGCGAGTCCACCACGGTGTCCCCGGCGTCCTCGGCGTCCCCGGGCACGGACCGCGCGACCGGCGCGCCCAGCCTGGTCCGTATGGACGCGACCGCCCCGGGCAGCACGTCCAGGAACCGGTCGACCTCCTCGGCGGACGTGCCCGGAGGGAGCGAGACCCGGACGTTGCCCTCGCTCAGCACCCCCATGGCGCGCAGCACATGGCTGGGCGTCAGGATGCTGCTGGTGCAGGACGAACCGGATGAAACGGAGAATTCCGCCCGGTCGAGCTCGTGCAGCAGGGTCTCCCCGTCGACATAGAGACAGGAGAAGGTGACCAGATGCGGCAGCCGCCGCACCGGATCGCCGACCACCTCCACGTCCGGGACCAGCTCCACGACGCGGGCCCGGATCAGATCCACCAGACCCCGCAGCCGCGCCGCCTCCGCCTCGGCCCCGGCCCGGACGGCCCGCAGCGAGGCGGCGGCCGCCACGATCGCCGGGATGTTCTCGAAGCCGGCCGCGCGCCCCGACTCCCGCTCGTCCGCGGGCCCTTGCGGGGCGAAGCGGACGCCCTTGCGGACCGCGAGCAGCCCGACTCCTGCCGGGCCGCCCCATTTATGGGCACTCGCGGCGAGGATCGACCAGTCGCCCTCGACCGGGCCCCAGGCGAGCGACTGGGCCGCGTCCACAAGGAGGGGCACCCCGGCCGCCCGGCAGGCCTCGGCGACCTCGGCGACCGGCTGGACGGTGCCCACCTCGTGGTTGGCCGACTGGAGGCAGGCGAGCGCGGTGTCCGGCCGCAGGGCCGCGGCGTAGGCGTCGGGGGAGACCCGGCCCGCGCGGTCCACGGCGACCTCGGTCACCGAACCGCCGCCCGCCTCGTGGAAGGCGGCCGAATGGAGGACCGAGGAGTGTTCGACCGCGGAGACGACCAGATGCCCGCCGACACGCCGACGCCCGGACAAGGATCCGTAAATTCCCGAGTGCACCGCACGGGTCCCCGAACTGGTGAAGCTGAGCTCGTCCGGGCGGCAGCCGACGGCCTCCGCGGCCGCCTCGCGCGCCGCGTCCAGGAGCAGCCTGGCGCGCCTGCCCTCCCGGTAGAGCCGGGCCGGATCGGCCCAGCCCTCGTCCAGGGAGGCTTGCAGGGCCTGGCGGGCGACGGGGTGCAGGGGGGCCGAGGAGGCCGCGTCGAAGTAGGGCACCCGGCCACGCTAACCCCGGTCCGGCGCGCGAGCGGCGGGGGCCGGGGCGAGGGGTCGTCAGATGGCGCCCGGAGGCCGGGATTCCACCGGGACTCCACCCCTTCGGGGACTCGGACGGCGCGTTGGGCACCCTCCCCGCGCGACCCCAAATAGCGTCCAGTAGGGTTTGGTCCGCATAAACATCCAAACCCCTGCCCGTGTGCCAGGGCGGCGACCGACCAGCGTGACGGCCGTAGCCGACCACCGCGGGCGAGACTCTCGGGAAGGCGCTACGTGAGTCCCAACGGCTCCGACCGCTCGTCGCGGCGCCCGATGCGGCGGAAGCTGCCGCAGGTGCTGACTGCGGGCCTGGTCCTGGCGACAGCATCCGGTTGCTCGTACAACTGGAAAGACTTCCCTCGACTTGGTATGCCCACTCCGGTGACGGACGAGGCTCCCAGGATCCTGTCCCTCTGGCAGGGCTCGTGGGCGGCTGCGCTCGCCACGGGCGTGCTGGTCTGGGGCCTGATCCTGTGGAGCGTCATCTTCCACCGGCGCAGCCGCACCAAGGTCGAGGTACCCGCGCAGACCCGGTACAACATGCCCATCGAGGCGCTGTACACCGTGGTCCCGCTCATCATCGTCTCCGTGCTCTTCTACTTCACGGCACGCGACGAGACGAAGCTCCTGGCTCTGTCCCCGAAGCCCGCCCACACGGTCAACGTGGTCGGCTATCAGTGGAGCTGGGGCTTCAACTACGTCGAGGACGTGCCCGGTGTGAAGGGCGACGCCACGACGGACAAGAACCTGGCAGCGATTCCGGACCGGTTCAAGAAGGACTTCCCCGCCAACGCGGGCGGTGTCTACGACGTCGGTATCCCCGGCACCCGTAACCCGCAGACCGGAAACCCGGGCCCGACCCTGTGGCTGCCGAAGGGCGAGAAGGTCCGCTTCGTGCTGACCTCGCGCGACGTCATCCACTCCTTCTGGGTGGTGCCGTTCCTGATGAAGCAGGACGTCATCCCGGGACACACCAACTCCTTCGAGGTCACGCCCAACCAGGAAGGCACCTTCCTGGGCAAGTGCGCCGAACTCTGCGGTGTCGACCACTCGCGCATGCTCTTCAACGTGAAGGTCGTCTCCCCGGAGCGCTACCAGCAGCACCTCAAGGAGCTGGCGGCGAAGGGCCAGTCCGGCTACGTGCCGGCGGGCATCGCTCAGACCGACCCCGCCAAGAACGCGGAGACGAACAAACTGTGAGCATCCTCAACGAACCTCAGGGTGCCGCGGCAGCAGACGACTCGTACGAGAACGAGCTGCCGGTCCGGCGCAAGCAGCCGGGAAACGTCGTCATCAAGTGGCTGACCACCACTGATCACAAGACGATCGGCACGATGTACCTGGTCACGTCGTTCGCGTTCTTCTGCATCGGCGGGATCATGGCGCTCTTCATGCGCGCCGAACTCGCCCGCCCCGGCACGCAGATCATGTCGAACGAGCAGTTCAACCAGGCGTTCACGATGCACGGCACGATCATGCTGCTGATGTTCGCGACGCCGCTGTTCGCCGGATTCGCGAACTGGATCATGCCGCTGCAGATCGGCGCGCCCGACGTGGCGTTCCCGCGGCTGAACATGTTCGCCTACTGGCTCTACCTGTTCGGCTCGACCATCGCGGTCGGTGGCTTCCTCACCCCGCAGGGTGCGGCCGACTTCGGCTGGTTCGCCTACTCCCCGCTGTCGGACGCCGTCCGCTCGCCGGGTGTCGGCGCCGACATGTGGATCATGGGTCTGGCCTTCTCCGGCTTCGGCACGATCCTCGGCTCGGTCAACTTCATCACCACGATCATCTGCATGCGCGCGCCCGGCATGACGATGTTCCGTATGCCGATCTTCGTGTGGAACGTCCTGCTGACCGGTGTGCTGGTCCTGCTGGCCTTCCCGGTCCTCGCGGCCGCGCTGTTCGCCCTGGAGGCGGACCGCAAGTTCGGTGCCCATGTCTTCGACGCCAGCAATGGCGGCGCGATCCTGTGGCAACACCTCTTCTGGTTCTTCGGCCATCCAGAGGTGTACATCATCGCGTTGCCCTTCTTCGGAATCATTTCCGAAGTGATCCCGGTGTTCAGCCGAAAGCCGATGTTCGGCTACAGCGGACTGATCGGCGCCACCATCGCGATCGCGGGTCTCTCCGTGACCGTGTGGGCGCACCACATGTACGTCACCGGTGGCGTGCTCCTGCCGTTCTTCTCCTTCATGACGTTCCTCATCGCCGTTCCGACGGGCGTGAAGTTCTTCAACTGGATCGGCACGATGTGGAAGGGCTCACTGTCTTTCGAGACACCCATGCTGTGGGCCATCGGCTTCCTGATCACCTTCACCTTCGGTGGTCTGACCGGCGTCATCCTGGCCTCGCCGCCGATGGACTTCCACGTCTCCGACTCGTACTTCGTCGTCGCGCACTTCCACTACGTCATCTTCGGCACCGTGGTCTTCGCGATGTTCTCCGGATTCCACTTCTGGTGGCCGAAGTTCACCGGAAAGATGCTGGACGAGCGGCTCGGCAAGATCACCTTCTGGACGCTGTTCGTGGGCTTCCACGGCACGTTCCTGGTGCAGCACTGGCTGGGTGTCGAGGGCATGCCGCGTCGTTACGCCGACTACCTGGCGGCCGACGGCTTCACCGCCCTGAACACGATCTCGACGATCTCCTCCTTCCTGCTCGGTCTGTCGATCCTGCCGTTCTTCTACAACGTCTGGAAGACCGCCAAGTACGGCAAGAAGATCGAGGTCGACGACCCGTGGGGCTACGGCCGTTCGCTCGAGTGGGCGACCTCCTGCCCGCCGCCGCGGCACAACTTCCTCACCATGCCGCGCATTCGCTCCGAATCGCCGGCGTTCGACCTCCACCACCCGGAGATCGCGGCTCTCGACCAGCTCGAGAACCACGGCGACGTCCACGGTGACCACATGATCGCCGGTGGCAAGGAGGCCGGGAAGTGAAGATCCAGGGCAAGATGTTCCTGTGGCTGTCCGCCTTCATCCTGATCATGGCCGTCGTGTACGGCGTGTGGTCGAAGGAAGCGGCCGGAACCACCGCGCTCGTCATGGCCTTCGGCCTGAGCGTCATGATCGGCTTCTACCTGGCCTTCACGGCCCGGCGGGTCGACGTGGGCGCCCAGGACGACAAGGAGGCCGACGTCGCGGACGACGCCGGTGAGGTCGGCTTCTTCTCGCCGCACTCCTGGCAGCCGCTCTCGCTCGGCATCGGCGGCGCCCTGGCCTTCCTCGCGATCGCCATGGGCTGGTGGCTGCTGTACTTCTCGGCGCCGCTGATCCTGGTCGGCCTCTACGGCTGGGTGTTCGAGTACTACCGCGGCGAGAACCAGAACCAGTAGGTTCCGCGCCCGCCGCGTTGCTCCACGAGGGGCCCTCCGTCTCACCGCGAGACGGAGGGCCCCTCGTTTGCAGTCACCCCGCGCGCCGGATCTGACGAATCTTCATACCGTGTGGTCATGAGCCACGCACCGCGCATCCGCACCGTAGTGAGCTGCACCCTCCTTGTCCTGTCCCTCGGTGTGGGGGCCACGGGGTGCGGCGGGCCCGACGGCAACCCGCTTTCGGCCAAGCCGTACGACGCGGCCGGGCAGGTCGCGTACAACGGCCCGGCGGGCAGCCAGAAGGCCGATCCCAACAAACCCCTTGAGGTCACCGCCAAGGGCAAGGACGGCCGCATCACGGACGTCACGGCCGTCGACGGCAACGGGCGCTACCTCGCGGGCGAGCTCGCCGCCGACGGCAGCCGCTGGCACTCCACCGCCCCGCTGGTGGCCGGCGCGCACTACACCGTCAAGGTCTCCACGGAGAACGAGGACGGCTCTCCCGGGCTGCGCACGCTGACGTTCGACACCGCGGCGGCCAAGGACGCCGTGGAGGTCGAATTCGGCCCGGACGCGGGCAAGTACGGCGTCGGACAGCCCATCACCGCCCAGCTCAGCAAGCCGGTCAAGGAACCGGCGGCCCGGGCGATCGTGGAGCGGGCGCTGCGCGTGGAGTCCACGCCCGCGGTGGAGGGCGCCTGGTACTGGGTGAACGACAAGGTGCTGCACTACCGCCCCAAGGAGTACTGGCCCACCCACGCCACCATCAACGTCCACTCCAACCTGGAGGGCGTGAAGATCGCCGACAAGCTGTACGGCGGCCCGGCCAAGCCCCTGAAGATCACCACGGGCGACCGCGTGGAGGCCATCACCGACGCCGCCGGGCACTACATGACGGTCAAGCGGAACGGGGAAGTGATCAATACCATTCCGGTCACCACCGGCAAGCCCGGCTTCTCCACCCGCAACGGCGTCAAGGTGGTCCTGGGCAAGCAGTACTTCGTACGCATGCGCGGGGAGACCGTCGGCATCTCGGCGAGCAGCTCGGACGCGTACGACCTGCCCGTCTACTACGCCACCCGCGTCACCTGGAGCGGTGAGTACGTGCACGCCGCGCCCTGGTCGGTGGGCTCGCAGGGCTCCGAGAACGTCAGCCACGGCTGCACGGGCATGAGCACCGGCAACGCCGCGTGGTTCTTCGAGAACATCAACGAGGGCGACATCGTCAAGGTCGTCAACAGCATCGGCGAGGACATGACGCCCTTCGACAACGGGTTCGGCGACTGGAACGTGTCCTGGGACAAGTGGCGCACGGGCAGTGCCCTGCTGGCCGACCTCAAGGCCGGCCAGACCAGGGCCAACTCCGCCCGGCTCCGGCCCGGAGTGTGAGCTCAGGCACCCACGGCGAGGCGCTTGCGCAGCAGGGAGGCCAGGGCGTCCGCGAACTCGACCGGCTCGACCGGAAGGGTCACCGCGGCGTCCGCACGGCTCCAGGTGGCCAGCCACGCGTCCTGCGGGCGGCCGATCAGGAGCAGCACCGGCGGGCACTGGAAGACCTCGTCCTTGATCTGCCGGCAGACCCCCATGCCACCCGCAGGGACGGCCTCGCCGTCCAGGACGCAGACGTCGATGCCGCCTCGGTCCAGCTCCTTGAGGACCGCCGGCAGCGTCGCGCACTCCAGGAATTCCACCGGGGGCACGTCGGAGGCGGGCCTGCTCCCGGCCGCGAGCCGCACCTGGGCGCGGGTGTTCGCGTCGTCGCTGTAGACCAGAACGGTGGCGCTCGACTGCATGGATCCTCCGAAGGTCCGGCTTTGTCGCCGACGTTGGCTCATGAACCGATGCGCGGATGCTACTCCGTCCGACTGCCCGTCAACACCGGTTCGGGCAGCCGCGCGATGGGCCGTTCGGGCCCTGCATACGGCCCTGACACACCGAACGGCACCCCCCGGAGTGAGGGCGGGATAAGCGACCGACATAATGTCGGTCGTGGCGACAGCAACGACAGTAGAAACCGGGCACGCGCACCCGTCGGTCAATCGGCCGAACCTCACCAGCGTCGGAACCATCATCTGGTTGAGTTCCGAGCTGATGTTCTTCGCGGCCCTCTTCGCGATGTACTTCACTCTGCGATCGGTAACGGGTGCCGCGCACTGGTCAGAAATGGCTTCGTCCCTGAACCTTCCGTTCTCGGCGACCAACACCACGATCCTGGTGCTCTCCTCCCTCACCTGCCAGCTCGGCGTCTTCGCCGCCGAGCGCGGCGATGTGAAGAAGCTCCGTACCTGGTTCATCATCACGTTCGTGATGGGTGCGATCTTCATCGGCGGCCAGGTCTTCGAGTACACCGAGCTGGTGAAGAAGGACGGCCTCTCGCTGTCCTCGGACCCGTACGGCTCGGTGTTCTACCTGACCACGGGCTTCCACGGACTGCATGTGACGGGCGGCCTGATCGCCTTCCTGCTGGTTCTCGGCAGGACGTACGCGGCCAAGAGGTTCACCCATGAACAGGCGACCGCGGCCATCGTCGTGTCCTATTACTGGCACTTCGTCGATGTCGTGTGGATCGGCCTCTTCGCCACGATCTACCTGATCCAGTAACCAGGGCCCGTAGGTCCGCACCACATCCAGCATCGACGCAGAAGATCCTGACACCGGGGTAATCCGTGAAAAAGCTCTCCGCACGACGACGCCATCCGCTGGCGGCGGTCGTCGTCCTACTCCTCGCGCTGGCGGCCACCGGGGGGCTGTACGCCGCGTTCGCGCCCGCGGGCAAGGCTCAGGCTGACGAAACCGCCCAGTCCCTCGCCATCGACGAGGGCAAGAAGCTCTACTCCGTCGGCTGCGCCAGCTGCCACGGAACCGGCGGTCAGGGCACCTCTGACGGCCCCTCCCTGGTCGGCGTGGGCGCCGCCGCGGTGGACTTCCAGGTCGGCACCGGCCGTATGCCGGCGCAGCAGCCCGGCGCGCAGGTGCCGAAGAAGAAGGTCATCTACTCGCAGTCCGAGATCGACCAGCTCGCCGCGTACGTGGCCTCGCTGGGCGCCGGTCCGAGCGTGCCGACCAACTCGCAGTACAACCCGAGCGGTGCGGACATCGCCAAGGGTGGCGAGCTGTTCCGCACCAACTGCGCCCAGTGCCACAACTTCACGGGTGAGGGCGGTGCCCTGACGAACGGCAAGTTCGCCCCCAGCCTGGAGGACGTGAACCCCAAGCACATCTACGAGGCCATGCAGACCGGCCCGCAGAACATGCCGTCCTTCCCGGACACGACGATGCCGCAGAAGCAGAAGCAGGACATCATCGCGTACCTGCACGCTGTCAACAGCGACAAGTCCCCCAGCCCCGGTGGCCTCAAGCTCGGCGGGCTCGGTCCGGTCAGCGAGGGCCTGTTCGGCTGGATCTTCGGTCTGGGCGCCCTTATCGCAGTAGCCATCTGGGTCGCGGCCCACACCGCTAAGGCCAAGAAGTCATGAGTAGCCAAGAGAATTCCGAGAGCCTGCCTGAAGCGCAGGCCACCGCGCACGGCGCGGTAGAGCACGCGGGCGACCCCTTCGCCGACCCGGGACTGCCGGCCCACAAGCCGCGCATCCAGGACATCGACGAGCGGGCGGCCAAGCGCTCCGAGCGCGCGGTCGCGTTCCTGTTCTTCCTGTCCATGGTCGCGACGGTCGGCTTCATCGCCTCGTACGTGATCTTCCCGGTCGACAAGATCGTCTTCATCTTCCCGTTCGGGCACGTCAGCGCGCTGAACTTCGCCCTGGGTCTGACCCTGGGTGTCGCGCTGTTCTGCATCGGCGCGGGCGCGGTCCACTGGGCCCGCACCCTGATGTCGGACGTGGAGATGCCGGCCGAGCGGCACGAGATCGCCGCCCCGCCGGAGGTCAAGGCGCAGGTCCTGGCCGACTTCAAGCAGGGCGCGGCCGAGTCCGGCTTCGGACGGCGCAAGCTGATCCGCAACACCATGTTCGGCGCGCTCGCGATGGTGCCGCTCTCCGGTGTGATGCTGCTGCGCGACCTGGGCACGCTGCCCGAGACCAAGCTGCGGCACACCATGTGGTCCAAGGGCAAGGCCCTGATCAACATGAACACCAACGAGCCGCTGCGTCCCGAGGACCTGCTGGTCGGTTCGCTCACCTTCGCCAAGCCCGAGGGCCTGGAGGAGGACGCGGAGGACTTCCAGACGCAGATCGCCAAGGCGGCCCTGATGCTCGTCCGGATCAAGCCGGAGGACATCAAGGACAAGCGCGAGCTCGAGTGGTCGCACCAGGGCATCGTCGCCTACTCGAAGATCTGCACCCACGTCGGCTGCCCGATCTCCCTGTACGAGCAGCAGACGCACCACGTGCTCTGCCCGTGCCACCAGTCCACCTTCGACCTCTCCGACGGCGCCCGCGTCATCTTCGGCCCGGCCGGTCACGCCCTTCCGCAGCTGCGGATCGGCGTGAATGACGAGGGTTACCTCGAAGCGCTCGGCGACTTCGAAGAGCCCGTCGGTCCTGCCTTCTGGGAGCGCGGATGAGCACCACGACAGACGCACGGCGCGAAGCGCCCGCCGGTGAGCGGATCGCGGACTGGGCGGACGGCCGGCTCGGGATCTACTCCCTGGCCAAGGCCAACATGCGCAAGATCTTCCCGGACCACTGGTCCTTCATGCTCGGCGAGATCTGCATGTACAGCTTCATCATCATCATCCTCACGGGTGTGTATCTGACGCTGTTCTTCCACCCGAGCATGAACGAGGTCGTCTACGACGGCTCGTACGTGCCGCTGCAGGGCATGCGCATGTCCGAGGCGTTCAACTCGACCATGCACATCAGCTTCGATGTGCGCGGTGGTCTGCTGATCCGGCAGATCCACCACTGGGCGGCGCTGATCTTCCTCGCCGGCATGTTCGTGCACATGATGCGCGTGTTCTTCACGGGCGCGTTCCGCAAGCCGCGTGAGGTCAACTGGCTGTTCGGCTTCCTGCTGTTCGTCCTGGGCATGTTCACCGGCTTCACCGGTTACTCGCTCCCGGACGACCTGCTGTCGGGCACCGGTGTCCGCTTCATGGAAGGCGCGATCCTGTCCGTGCCGGTCGTCGGCACGTACATCTCGTTCTTCCTCTTCGGTGGCGAGTTTCCCGGCGGGGACTTCGTGGCCCGGTTCTACTCGATCCACATCCTGCTGCTGCCGGGCATCATGCTCGGCCTGATGGTGGCTCACCTGATCCTGGTCTTCTACCACAAGCACACCCAGTTCGCGGGTCCGGGACGGACGAACAAGAACGTCGTCGGCATGCCGCTGCTCCCGGTGTACATGGCGAAGGCGGGCGGCTTCTTCTTCCTGGTCTTCGGTGTCATCGCGGTGGTCGCGGCGATCGCCTCGATCAACCCGATCTGGGCGATCGGCCCCTACCGGCCGGACCAGGTGTCCACCGGCGCCCAGCCCGACTGGTACATGGGCTTCTCCGAAGGCCTTATCCGTGTGATGCCGGGCTGGGAGATCAACCTGTGGGGCCACACGCTCGTCCTGGGTGTGTTCGTCCCGCTGGTGATCTTCCCGCTGGTCCTGGCGACCATCGCGGTGTACCCGTTCATCGAGTCCTGGATCACCGGGGACAAGCGCGAGCACCACATCGCGGACCGGCCGCGCAACGCGCCGACGCGCACCGCGTTCGGCGTCGCGTGGATCACCTGGTACCTGGTGCTGCTCGTCGGTGGTGGAAACGACCTCTGGGCGACCCACTTCCACCTCTCGATCAACGTCATCACCTGGTTCGTGCGGATCGCGTTCTTCGTGGCCCCGGTCCTCGCCTTCATCGCCACCAAGCGGATCTGCCTGGGTCTGCAGCGGCGCGACGCCGAGAAGGTGCTGCACGGACGCGAGTCCGGCATCATCAAGCGGCTGCCGCACGGCGAGTTCATCGAGGTGCACGAGCCGCTGGACGCCGGTGCGCGCTACAAGCTCACCGCGCACGAGCAGTACAAGCCGGCCGAGATCGGCCCGACGGTCGACGAGAACGGTGTCGCCCGCAAGATCTCGCGGGCGCAGAAGCTGCGTGCCAAGCTCAGCAAGGGCTACTTCGGCGAGGGGAACCAGATCCCCAAGCCGACGGCCGAGGAGTACGAGGAGATCACGAGCGGCCACGGCCACCACTGATCCCTGCCTGACCTGACGGTCGCCACAACCGAGGCTCCGGCCCGGCCCCTTCACGGGGGCCGGGCCGGAGTCTTTCGTGCACGGGGTCCCCGGCACGTCCGCACTGCGGGCACGGCGCGGGGCGGGTCGCCGCTGTCGATAGGCTGGCGGGCGGCATCCAGTCCCTTGACCACCAGGAGCGAGCATGAGCGCTGTTACCCCCACCGGAGGCGACACCGTGGCGGCCCACTCCTGGCCGGGCGTCCTGGACGCGCTCCTGAGCGGCACCGACCAGAGCGCGGACGTGACCGCCTGGGCGATGGACCGGATCATGCGCGGCGAGGCCACCGACGCCCAGATCGCCGCCTTCATGGTGGCCCTGCGCGCCAAGGGCGAGACCGTCCAGGAGATCACCGGTCTGGTACGCGCCATGTACGAGCACGCCAACCTCATCGAGGTGCCGGGCCCCAGCGTCGACATCGTCGGCACCGGCGGCGACAACGCCAAGACCGTCAACATCTCCACCATGTCCGCCATCGTGGTCGCCGGGACCGGCGCCAAGGTCGTCAAGCACGGCAACCGGGCGGCCTCCTCGGCGAGCGGTTCCTCGGACGTCCTGGAGAAGCTCGGCGTCAATCTCGACCTCAGCCCGCGCCGGGTCGCCGAGGTCGTCCAGGAGGCGGGCATCACCTTCTGCTTCGCGGTGAAGTTCCACCCCGCGCTGCGGTACGTGGCCGCCGCCCGCCGTGAACTCGGCATCCGCACCACCTTCAACGTCCTGGGCCCGCTGACCAACCCGGCCCGGGTGCGGGCCACGGCTGCCGGTGTCGCCGACCCCAGGATGGCGCCGATCGTCGCGGGCGTCTTCGCCGAGCGGGGCTCCTCCGCCCTGGTCTTCCGCGGTGACGACGGCCTCGACGAGCTGACCACGACCGGCACGTCCCGGGTGTGGGTGGTGCGCGACGGCCAGGTGCGCGAGGAGACCTTCGACCCGCGGGACGTCGGCATCGAGACCGTGCCCATCGAGGCCCTGCGCGGCGCGGACTCCTCGTACAACGCCGACGTCGCCCGCCGACTCCTCGCGGGCGAGCGCGGTCCGGTGCGGGACGCGGTGCTGCTGAACTCGGCGGCGGCCCTGGTCGCCCTCGAACCCGGGCCGGGCCCGCTCGCCGGGCAGATCGGCGCGGCGATGGCGCGGGCCGCCGAGGCCGTGGACACCGGGGCGGCCCGGAACGCCCTGGAGCGCTGGGTCGCGGCGAGCAACGCCTGAGCCGCACGCCGATCCGGCCCCTTCCGCGCGTGCTTCCGTACGTGATGTGACGCAAGGCGCAGTCCAGATCGCGGACTGTGCCTTGCGCACCCGGGGACGTGTGGCAGGATGCTGTCCAAGGTCATGAGTGACAGCGATTTAGGCCCCGGCTCGCTGTCCGGCAACCCTCCGTCCGTGGCGGGGTGCCCCGGGTGAAGACCAGGTCGTAGGCAGCAAGGCCTACGGCAAGCGCGGACCCCTGGACATCATCGGATGTCACAGCCCTGGGGTCCTGGTCCTCAAGGGAGCAGTCTCGTGAGCAAGCGAATGCGATAGGGCGTACCGCCCCTTCTTCACATCCTCCGCGCACCCTTCTTCGGTGCGTGTCCGAGGTCAACACCCGTACACGGCAAGGCAGTCGAACCCTCTCGCTCAATGCAGGGTCACGCCGCCGTACCCGGGGTCCGAAGTCAACTCGCCTTGTCCTGCCGGGAGATACCGCCATGTCCGCACGCCCTGTCGCCACCGCCCCCACCGCCGTCGAGTCCACCGACCCCTGCTGCGCCGCGCCGCTGCCCGTGCTCGGCCGCGACGTCACCGTGCCGCTGGTCACCGGCGGCGAGGTGACGTACGCCGCCCTCGACTATGCGGCCAGCGCGCCCGCCCTCCAGCGGGTCTGGGACGACGTGGCCGCGTACGCCCCGTACTACGGCAGCGTGCACCGCGGTGCGGGCTACCTCTCGCAGCTCTCCACCGACCTGTTCGAGAACAGCCGCGAGACGGTGGCCGAGTTCCTCGACTGCCGCCCCGGCGACCAGGTCGTCTTCACCCGCTCGACCACGGACTCGCTGAACCTGCTCGCCCAGGTGGTCCCGGCCGACTGCCAGGTCTTCGTCTTCGAGACCGAGCACCACGCCTCTCTGCTGCCGTGGCGCGACGCCCGTGTGACGTACCTGAACGCGCCGCGCACCCCGCGGCAGGCGGTCGACACCCTGGAGCGCGCGCTCGCCGACCGCGACCCCTACGGGCCCGCGCTCGTGTGCGTCACCGGCGCGTCCAACGTCACCGGCGAGCTGTGGCCGGTGCGGGAACTCGCCGCCGCGGCGCACGCGCACGGCGCCCGCATCGTGCTCGACGCGGCCCAGCTCGCCCCCCACCACCCCGTCTCCGTACGGGAGTTGGACGTCGACTGGGTCGCCTTCTCCGGACACAAGCTGTACGCGCCGTTCGGCTCGGGCGTGCTCGCCGGGCGTGCGGACTGGCTCCAGGAGGCCGAGCCGTACCTGGCCGGTGGCGGCGCCTCCAAGAAGGTCGCGCGGCGCGGTGACGGCGGCGTGGACGTCGAGTGGCACACCACGGCCGCGCGCCACGAGGCCGGCTCGCCCAACGTCATCGGCGTCTACTCCATCGCCTCCGCCTGCAAGGCGCTCACCGAGGCGGGCTTCGACGCGCTGGTCGAGCGCGAGCGGCACCTGATCGCGAAGGTCCGCGAGGGTCTGGCGGAGGTCCCCGCGGTGCGGGTGCTCTCGCTCTTCGGCGATGACGCGCCCCGGGTGGGCGTCCTCTCGTTCGTCGTCGACGGCTGGAACAGCTCGCACTTCGCGGCGGCCCTGTCGGCGGAGTACGGCATCGGGGTGCGCGACGGCCTCTTCTGCGCCCACCCGCTGGTGCGCACGCTGCTCGGCAGCGACCCGCAGGACCCGGGCGAGTGCGGCGCGCCCGAGGCGGAGCCGGGCGAGCGGTCCCTCAACGCGATCCGGGTCAGCTTCGGGGCGGGGACCCCGGACGAGCACGTGGACCGCTTCGTGCGGGCGGTACGGGAGTTGGTGACGCAGGGGGCGAAGTGGCAGTACCGCACGGAGGGTGGCCGCTGCGTCCCGGCGGTGTAGCCCCGCCGGGCCCCGCCTGCCGGGGCTCCGCCCCGGACCCCGTTCGCGCCTTGAGGGCGCTTGTCCTCAAACGCCGGACGGGCTGGGAGTGCCTGTGTAGGCACCCTGCTAGGGCAGCCCCGTTGGGGTTTGCCTGCGGGGGCGTGCTGCTGGGGGCGGCGCTGTCAGGGGCGCGGGGAACTGCGCGATCAGCCACGCACGGTCCGCGGGCGCCCCTGGGGCTCCGCCCCGGACCCCGTTCGCGCCTTGAGGGCGCTCGTCCTCAATCTCCCCCAAGGCCTTAAGGGCCAGGGGACCCCCGTGACGGGCTGGCGGTGCCCGCGTGGGCGCCCTGCTGAGGGTGAGGGTGTCAGGGGCGCGGGGAACTGCGTGAGCAGCCGCGTGCGGTCCGCGGGCGGGACGTGTTCAGTGGCTCCGCAATTGCCCCGCAGGGACGGCGGCTAGGAGTCCAGGCCGATGGCGAAGGCCGCTTCCAGGTCGTGCTGGGAGTACGTGCGGAACGCGACGTGCGTGTCCGTGGCCTCGACGCCGGGGATCTTGCTGATGCTGCCGGGGATGATGTCCGCCAGATCGTCGTGGCGGGCCACCCTGACCAGCGCGATCAGATCGTACGTACCCGTCACCGAGTACACCTCGCTGACGCTGTCGAGCGCCGCGATGGACTCCGCGATCTCGGGAATCCGGTCCACGGTGGTCTTGATGAGCACGATCGCGGTGATCACGGCTGGCTTTCTCCCTCGGTGGCGGCCGGACCCGCGGGCTTCACGGGCTTTCGGCGTTTCACTCTATCCGCCCCGCCGAACCGGGCCCACGCGTAGAGGAAGCCGAGGCCGAAGCCGATGAGATGGGCGAGGTAGGCGACGCCGGGCCCGGTCGAGGAGCTTTGGATCGCCAGCCACTGGAGGGCGAACCAGAAGATCAGCACGATCCAGGCCGGGAAGCGCAGCGGCAGGAACAGCAGGAACGGGAAGATGCTGGTCACCCTGGCCCGGGGGAAGAGCCAGAGGAAGGCGCCGAGCACCGCGGAGATGGCTCCGGACGCCCCCACGAGCGTCTGGTCCGAATCCGCGTGCGCCGCCGCGTACCCCAGCAGTGCCAGATAACCGGCCACCCCGTAGAACAGGGCGAACTCGAACCGCCCCACCCGTTCCTCGGCCATCGCGCCGAACACGTACAGGAACAGCATGTTGCCGAGCAGGTGCAGCCAGCTGCCGTGGACGAACAGGGCGGTGAGCGGGGTGAGCAGGGCGTGCGGGCGCCCCACCATCAGCTCCCGCGGGATGACCCCCCAGCGGGCGAAGTAGTCGCTCTGGGCGCTCAGGATCGCGTCACCCGTGCCGTACCCCGGGTTCAGGCCGGAGACCGGACTGATGGCGAAGAGCAGACAGCACGCCGTGATCAGCCCGTACGTCACGGCCGGGCCCCGCACCGCGCCCTTGAGGATCGCCGCTCCCCGCCACTGGATCATGGGGAGAGAATGGCCCAAAGGGAGCTTTCGGTACAGACCGCCTCGCCGTGCCGGGGGCCGACGGGTAGGCCGTAGGGTTGCGGGCAGTACTCCCGCAGTTCGACGGCGCACCGCGAGATCCTGGACCATGGAAGTGGAAAAGAGGGCGGCACCACATGACCACCGTTCCCCAGATGACCACCGAGACCCGGTGGCGCTGCACGCTCTGCGGAAACCTCACCCGTTTCGATGTCACCCGCTCGTCGAAAGTGATCGAGTACGTCCATCTGGACCTCGCCGGAGAGCCCAAGGTGGAGGAACGCGAGGTGGTCAGTGAGACCATCGAGTCGGTCCGCTGTCGCTGGTGCAACGCGGTGGACCAGATCGAGCTAGTGGACCGGCCGGGTACCGACACCGCGACCGCCTCCTGAGGGCGGCCGCCCAGGCGGTACGGATGACAGTTGGGGTGACGGATTGTGGAGCATGCAAGCGGTGCTGAACCGGCCGCTTCGGCCGGCGACGGCCCCGCCGAGGTGCTCGACCGCCCGCTGCCCGAGGCGGTGCGACGCCGGGTCGTCGCCTTCGTCTCGGAGGCGTTCGGCGGCCTGACCGTCGCCGAACTGCCCGGACAGCTGCGGCAGTACGCCCGTTTCACCCCGACCCGGCGCGCCAAGTTCGCGGGCAACGCGATGGCCGCCGCGCTGGAGAGCGACCCCGTGTTCCGCCAGCGGATCGGCGAGCGGCTCAAGGAGTCGCAGCCGGAACTCGCGGGCGCCGTCGAGGCCGGCTCGCCGCCGGCCGCCGCCGATCCCGTGGACGTGGCGGCCGCCGCCTACGTGCTGCGCCCCACCGGCTGGGTGAAGCTCGTCGCCGCGGCCGGCGAGGAGGCCCAGCGGGCGTTCGCCGAGCAGGTCGACGAGGAGGGCCGGCGCGAACTGGAGCGGCTGCGCGAGGAGCTCGCCGAGGCGCGCGACCGGATCAAGTCCGAGAACGAGGCGCTGCGCGTCGAACTGCTCGCCGCCCGCAAGGAAGCCGAATCGCTCCAGCGCAAACTGCGCAGCGCGCAGAGCGACGTGAAGCGGGGCGAGGCCGCGCTGCGCCGGGTCACCGCCGAGATCGACGGCATCAAGGCGGAGGCGGCCGCCCAGGTGGCCACCGCCGAGAGCGAGGCGCGCCGGCTCAAGACGCGGCTCGGCGAGGCCGAGGCCGGTCTTGAGGCGAGCCGGCGGGCGGTGCGCGAGGGGCGCTCCGTCGAGGACATGCGGCTGCGGCTGCTGCTCGACACGGTCCTGGAGGGCGCCCAGGGCCTGCGCCGCGAACTGGCCCTGCCGCCCGCCTCGGTGCGCCCCGCCGACACCGTGGACGCGGTCGCGCCGGGCACCATGACGCCCAAGGACATCTCCGCCCGGGCGCTGTCGGAGACCGACCCGGCGCTGCTCGACCAGCTGCTCGCGCTGCCCCAGGTGCATCTGGTGGTGGACGGCTACAACGTCACCAAGACCGGCTATCCGACGATGCCGTTGGAGAAGCAGCGGCTGCGGCTGCTCGGCGGCCTGTCGGTGCTCGCCGCGCAGACGGGCGCCGAGGTCACCTGTGTCTTCGACGGCGCGGAGCTGGCGGCGCCGGTGCTGCTCGCGCCGCCCCGGGGCGTACGCGTGCTGTTCTCCAAGCCGGGCGTGACCGCGGACGAGCTGATCCGCCAGCTGGTGCGGGCCGAGCCGTCGGGGCGGCCCGTGGTGGTCGCCTCGACGGACAAGGAGGTCGCGGACGGCGTCGCGAAGGCGGGCGCCCGCCCGGTCGCCTCCCTGCTGCTCCTCAAGCGGCTTTCACGCGTCTGACGCATTCGGGGCCTTTGGTAACTCCTGTGTTCAATGCCCGAATTCGGGTGGTCGTCGGCGAGCGCTCCGTCAAGTGCCCACTACTACGCGTGGGGTGACAGTAAAGAATCCTCTCGATGACCGGATTTTTTCCCATCAGGATTTGAACTGATCACAAGAAGGTCACTAGGGTCGGGGCTCGTACCTTCATGCGGTTGATCACTCGTTCGGGGTGTCCGTGAAGGTCCCGCCGACTGTGCAGTGTTCGGCGGCTGAGGAAGAAGGAGCTCGCCTTCGTGGGGTCCCACCGTCGTCCCAAGCCCGCGAGCCGCACCCGCGTGACCGTGCTCAGCGCGACCGCGGCCGCCGTCGTCGCCCTTACCTCGCAGGCCGCCCAGGCCGACCCGAAGCCCACCAAGGACGAGGTCAAGAGCAAGGTCGACAAGCTCTACGACGAGGCCGAGCAGGCGACCGAGGCGGCCAACGGCGCCACCGAGAAGCAGCGCCGGCTCGAGACCGAGATCAGCCAGATCCAGGACAAGGTCGCCCGCGGGCAGCAGGAGCTCAACACCCTGCGCAGCGGCCTCGGTTCGATGGCCTCGGCGCAGTACCGCTCCGGTGGCATCGACCCCTCGCTCGCCCTCTTCCTCTCGTCCAACCCGGATGACTTCCTCGACAAGGCCTCCTCGCTCGACCAGCTGAGCGCCACCCAGACCGAGGCACTCCGGAAGATCCAGGGCAAGCAGCGCACCCTCGCGCAGGAGCGCAAGGAAGCCCAGGACAAGCTGAAGGACCTGGCCGACACCCGCACGGTGCTCGAAGCCAAGAAGAAGGAAGTCCAGGGCAAGCTCAGCGACGCGCAGCAGCTGCTCAACACCCTGACCGCGCAGGAGAAGGCGGCCCTCGCCTCCGACGACGCGCGCGCCAACCGCTCCACCGAGCGCCCGAACCTCGGCAAGGACGTGCCCGCCTCCCAGGTCGGCGCCGCCGCCCTGGCCGCGGCCCAGACCCAGCTCGGCAAGCCGTACAGCTACGGCGCGACCGGCATGGCGACCTTCGACTGCTCGGGCCTGACGGGCTACGCCTACGGCCAGGCCGGCGTCAACCTGCCGCGCACCTCGCAGGAGCAGGCCAACGCCGGCACCCGGATCGGCCGCAGCGAGCTGAAGCCCGGCGACCTGGTGCTCTTCTTCGGCGACCTGCACCACATCGGTCTGTACGCCGGCAACAACATGGTGCTGCACGCCCCGCGGACCGGCACCGTCGTGCGCTACGAGTCGATGGACAACATGCCCTTCCAGTTCGGTGTGCGCATCGGCTGATCCGCCCTCCCCGTCAGCCGCCGACCCCGCCCAAACGGGCGAATCGCGGCAACCCGCGCTGACGCGACGCCCCGCCGGTGACCTGTGTTCTCCGGCGGGGCGTCACTTTGCGTAGGCGGCGCGGTCGTTGGCCGCCCGGCGTGCGCCCGGTTACTGTCCGGCGTGCGGTTTCCCCGGTGACTCGCCGCCCGCCCGGGCGGCAGGGGCCGCACGCAGTGCAAGGGAGTGCGGCATACGTGGCGTCCCATCGCCGGCCTTCGCAGTCGGGCCTGACCCAGAGCGCCCGCGTCACCGTCCTTTCGGCCGCGGCGGCGACGGCCGCGGCAGCCCTCGCGGCACCCGGCGCGAGCGCGGCCCCGCACGAGCCGGGCTCCTCGGGCCAGGCCAAGGTCGACCGGCTCTTCCAGGAGGCCGAGCGGGCCACCGAGCAGTACGACAAGGCCGATGAGCACGCCAAGCGGCTGCGCGAGGAGGTCGCACAGGCGCAGGACGCCGTCGCGCGCGGCCAGGAGAAGATCAACCGCATGCGGGGCGCGCTCGGCGCGCTCGCCGGGGCGCAGTACCGCGCGGGCGGCATCGACCCCGCGCTCGCCCTGCTCCTGTCGTCCAACCCGGACACCTATCTCGACCAGGCCGCCACCCTGGACCGCCTGAGCGAGCGTCAGGCCGGGGCGCTCCAGGACCTCCAGCACGAGCAGCGCCGCCTCTCGCAGCAGCGCGCCGAGGCGAGCCGCAAGCTGGTGGAGCTGGAGCGCAGCCGCACCGAGGTGGCCCGGCACAAGCGGACCGTGGAGTCGAAGCTGGCCGAGGCGCGCCGCATGCTGAACGCGCTGCCGACCGCCGACCGCGCCGCCTTCGACCGCGCCTCCCGCTCCGGGCGCTCCGAACTGCCCGCGCTCTCCGGCTCGGCGCCCGCCTCCTCGCGGGCCGCGGCGGCCGTCCTCGCGGCCCGCTCGGCGCTCGGCAAGCCGTACATCTGGGGCGCCAACGGGCCCTCCGGCTTCGACTGTTCGGGCCTGATGCAGTGGTCGTACGCCCAGGCCGGCGTCGGCCTGCCGCGCACCTCGCAGGAGCAGCGGTACGCCGGCCGCCAGGTGCCGCTCTCCGAGGCGAAGCCGGGGGACCTGATCGCGTACCGGCACGACGCCAGCCACATCGCCATGTACATGGGAAACGGCCAGGTGGTGCACGCCCCCTACCCCGGTGCGCCGGTGCGGTACGACCCCGTCGGGATGATGCCCATTTCCTCGGTGACGCGCGTCTGACCGTACGATCGGCGGCGTGGCAGGTCATGGACGCGGTCGGACGGTACGGCGCGGGCGGACGGGCGGATGCGTCCTCGCCGCGCTGCTGATCGTCTGCGGCTGCTCGGCGCCCGGCCCTGCCGCCGACGGTGCCGCGAGCGAGGTGCAGCGGGTCCTCGACCGGCGCGCGACCGCGGTCCTGGCGCACGACGAGAGCGGCTACCTGGCGGCCGTCGACCCCGCCGCGACGGGGCTGCGGGCGGCGCAGCGGGCCGAGTTCGGCAATCTGGCGCGGGTGCCGCTGACCTCATGGGCGTACCAGGTCACCGGGGTGGACCGGCACGGGTCGACGGCCACCGCGAAGGTGGACCTGCGCTACCGCATCCAGGGCTACGACACCGCGCCCGCCACGGTCGCCCGCACCCTCACCCTCGACCGGCGCGGCGGCGGCTGGTACGTCACCGGAGACCGGCCTGCCCAGGGCGCCGCCCAGCTCCTGTGGCAGCAGGGCCCGGTCACCGTCGTGCGCGGCGCCCACAGCCTGGTCCTCGGGGTGGGCCAGGATGCGGCGAAGCTGCACGAGATCGCGGCCACCGAGGACGCCGCCGTGCCCGCGGTGTCGGCGGCCTGGCCGGGCGGCTGGGCGGGCCGCGTCGTGGTCCTCGTCCCCTCCTCGCTCGACGGCATGGCCGCGCTGCTCGGCGCGCCCGCCGCCTCCTACCGGGGCATCGCGGCGGTGACCACCGGAGAGGCGGGCGGCGCCGGGGCCGCCCCGGCGGACCGGGTGATCGTCAACCCGGAGGCGTACGCGGTCCTCGGCGATCTGGGCCGCAAGGTCGTCCTCACCCACGAGACCACGCACGTCGCCACCCGCACCCACACCTCGCCCGCCACCCCGATGTGGCTCTCCGAGGGGTACGCGGACTGGGTCGGCTACCGCGACACCGGCCGCACCGCGCCCCAAGCCGCCCCCGAACTCCAGAAGGCCGTCCGCGCGGGCCTGCTCCCCGCCGACCTCCCCTCGGACGCCGACTTCGGCTTCGACGGCGGCGCGGACCGGCTGGCCCGGGCCTACGAGGGCGGCTGGCTGGCGTGTCGCCTGATCGCGACCCGGTGGAGCGAGGCGACGCTGGCCCGCTTCTACCGGAAGGTGGGCGACCAGCCGCACCGCGAGGGCGCGGTCGAGAAGGCCATGACGGAGGAACTGGGACTGTCCCCAAGGGAGTTCACCGCGCGCTGGCGGGAGTACGTGCGCGAGCAGCTGGCCTGATCAGGGCACGCCGAGCCGGGCGAGCGCGTCGGTGAGCCACTTCCTCTCCTCGGCGGTGGTGGCGCGCGCGATCCGCAGCATGCCCTCGCGGAACACGTCCGGCGCCTGCTCGGCCGACACGGGCTCGCCCTCGCGGTAGAAGAAGCTCGACGACGCCTCCAGGAACGCCTGCCGCCGCTTGAGGACGTCCGCCTGCTCGGCCGGCGCATGGCCGGGACGCTGGCGCTGGTCGCCGTCGTCGCTCGGATCGCCGTCGTCGAGGTGGCCGCGTACGGCATTGCGACCAAGGCGATGTACGGGGTGAGCATGGCGTTCCACTCTGTACGGCAGGCCGCCGCGATCCGCACCGCTCGGCTGCTCGGGGCGCGCGGGGAGGTCGCCGCCGCGGGGGCGCTCTGTCTGCGCTGCCTGGGGCCCTACCTTTTGCTGCTCGCCTGCTTCATCGCGCTGGGCGGGGTGTTCGAGGGCGGCGGTGACAGTCCGCTCCTGGTGCGGATCACCGTGTGCGGCGTGCTGCTCCAACTGGCGCTCGCCCGCGCCCTGTCGAGCCTCGGCCTGCCCGGGATCTGCCTGGCCATGGCGTTGGCCATGGCCGTCCAGTGCGCGGCGCTGGCGCGGCTGTGGCGGCGGGTTCCGCGTCAGCCGGTCCGGGAGGGCTCGGCGGTGCGGGTGGGCTGAGCGGGGACGGGCGGCAGGTTGCGGGTGGCGGAGGTCGAGCGCCACAGGCGGCGGCAGGCGAGGAACGACGCCGCGACCAGCAGGCCGTTGCGTACGCACAGCAGGAGCAGGCCCAGCCAGTCGCTCGCCACCACGTGCGAGAACCAGACCGGGAACTCCAGGAGGGTCACCAGGGCGGCGGCGAGGACCATGAGCGCCGGGCGGGTCATCGGCGAGCGGCGGAAGGCGAGGCACACCGCGGCGAGGCCCACCAGCCACAGCAGGTACTGCGGGCTGATGACCCGGCTCGTCGTCGTGAACAGCAGCACGGCGGTGAAGGCCGCGTCGGCCAGGGTGCTCGGGCGCCCGGTGTCCCAGGCTCTGAGGCGCCACAGCAGCAGCCAGCCGAACGCGAGCACGCTCAGCCCCATCGCCAGGGTGGACACCAACGGCACGTACGGGCCCAGGAACTCCACCGAGCCGTAGTTCAGCTGCACCCGGCCCGACCAGCCGAAGTGGCGGGCCGCGTGGAAGACCAGCGCGCCCAGTGACTCGACCTCCGTGCCCCGCTCGCGCTGGAAGGTGAGGAAGGCGAAGGCCCCCGGCGCCGCCGCGGCGCACGTCACGAGGAGGGCCGCGGCGCTCACCACCGCGGTCGTCCAGGCCCGGCGCGGGGCGCGGACCAGGAGCAGGACCGGCCACACCTTCAGGAGCGCCCCGAACGCGGCCAGCGCGCCCAGCGTCCGCGGATGGCGGGCGCCCGCGAGCAGCGCCGCGACCGCGACGGCGGTCACCATCAGGTCGTAGCGGGCGTACGCGGTGGGGCCGAGCAGCGGCACGCCCACCGTCCACACCCAGGCGCCGTTCAGGGACTTGCCGGGGCGGCCCGCCGCGTACATCAGGAGCGCGAAGACCAGCGCGTCGGCCAGGAAGCAGAGGACGAAGAACGCCGTCGCGTAGCCGAGGAAGGGCAGCGCCGCGGGGGAGAGGATCGCGAGCGCGGCGGCCGGCGGGTACTGCCAGGTCACGTCGTCCAGCGGATACGTGCCGGTCAGGAGGACCTGGGACCAGCCCTGGTAGATGACGTGCACGTCGCTGGTGACGTCCGGGCCCGGGAGCGCCAGCACCCGGAAGACGCAGAGCAGCAGCAGATAGCGGGTCGCGGCCCAGGTGGCCGCCACCGCCAGGGTGCGCCGGGGGATGCTCATGGTGTCCGCCTCGTCCTTGTTTCAGGTGGTTCGGGGGCCGGTTTCAGTCATGATGCCGGGTGCCCGGTCGCGCAGTCCGTGAGGCGGGGCCGCGCGCCGCCCCCGGGCTGCGTCGCGGCGGCGCGCCCCGGGTTCGGTACTGTCGGCGGCGATGCACAAGACCTTGATCGTGACCAATGACTTCCCGCCGCGCCCCGGCGGGATCCAGGCGTTCCTGCACAACATGGCGCTGCGGCTCGACCCCGAGCAGGTCGTCGTCTACGCCTCGACGTGGAAGCGGAGCCGGGAGGGCGTCGAGGCGACCGCCGCGTTCGACGCCGAGCAGCCGTTCACCGTCGTACGGGACCGCACCACGATGCTGCTGCCCACGCCCCGGGTCACCCGGCGGGCCGTCGCCCTGCTGCGCGAACACGGGTGTTCCTCGGTGTGGTTCGGGGCGGCGGCGCCGCTCGGCCTCATGGCGCCCGCGCTGCGCAGGGCAGGAGCCGACCGCCTGGTGGCCACCACGCACGGGCACGAGGCCGGCTGGGCCCAACTGCCCGGCGCGCGACAGCTGTTGAGACGGATCGGCGAGGGCACCGACACGATCACCTACCTCGGTGAGTACACCCGCTCGCGGATCGCGGGCGCGCTGACCCAGCAGGCCGCGGCCCGCATGGTCCAACTCCCGCCCGGCGTCGACGAGAAGACCTTCCACCCCGGTTCCGGCGGCGACGCCGTGCGCGAGCGGCTCGGGCTCACCGACCGGCCCGTCGTGGTCTGCGTCTCGCGCCTCGTGCCGCGCAAGGGGCAGGACACGCTGATCCGCGCCATGCCGGCCATCCTCGCGAAGGTGCCCGACGCGGTCCTGCTCATCGTGGGCGGCGGGCCGTACGAGGCCGACCTGCGCAAACTCGCCCTCGACACCGGGGTCTCGTCCTCGGTCCGCTTCACCGGGGCGGTGCCCTGGGCGGAGCTGCCCGCGCACTACGGGGCGGGCGACGTCTTTGCGATGCCGTGCCGCACCCGGCGCGGCGGCCTGGACGTCGAGGGCCTCGGCATCGTGTACCTGGAGGCCTCCGCGACCGGCCTGCCCGTGGTCGCGGGCGACTCCGGCGGCGCGCCCGACGCGGTCCTCGACGGCGAGACCGGCTGGGTCGTGCGGGGCGGGTCCCCCGAGGACTCGGCGGACCGCATCGTGACCCTCCTGCGGGATCCTGCTTTGCGGGGGCGGATGGGGGAGCGGGGGCGGGTGTGGGTCGAGGAGAGGTGGCGCTGGGATCTCCTCGCGGAGAAGCTGAGGGGTCTGCTCTAGCCGTCCGGCCGGGGTCCGGGCGCCGGTCGACCCCGCCCGCGCCCCGGCGTGGCGCCCCCTTGCCGGGCGGCCCTTGGCCGCGGGTGAGTTGCTTGCCCTCATGCGCAGTTCCCCGCGCCCCTCAAGGGGTGGGGTGTCGGCTGCGGGCCGTGGGCGGTTGCTCGCGCCGTTCCCCGCGCCCCTTCAGGGCCGGTCGTTGGCCGCGGGCCGAGGGTGGTTGTTCGCGCGGTTCCCCGCGCCCCTAGGGGGTGGTGCCTTGCGGTGTCGAGCGCTGAGGGGGCGAATTCAGCCCCTGCGGCGTTTGAGCAGCGGGGTCCGGGGCGGAGCCCCGTGTCCACCGGCCGGAGGGGGGATGTCGAGCTTGGGCCCCATCTGCCGGTCGGGGCGGAGGTCCGTTTCCGTCGGCTGGAGGGGGACGTCCCCCTCCAGCGGGCGGGGTGGAGCCCCGTGGCTTCGGGGGTGGGGGCGGGGCCCCCGGGGCTCGGGGGTGCTGAGGGGTCAGCGGGTGTAGATCGCCTCGATCTCGTCCGCGAAGTCCTTCGCCACCACGTTCCGCTTGAGCTTCAGCGACGGCGTGATGTGCCCCGCCTCCTCCGTGAACTGCGCCCCGAGGATGCGGAACTTGCGTACCGACTCCGCCTTGGAGACCGCCGCGTTGCCGTCGTCCACGGCCCGCTGCACCTCGGCGAGCAGATCGGCGTCGTCGCGCAGCGCGGCCACCGTCGCCACGGACTTGCCGTGCTCCTCGGCCCAGCGGCCCAGGAACTCCTCGTCCAGGGTGACCAGCGCGCCGACGAACGGCCGCCCGTCGCCGACCACCATGCACTCGGCGACCAGCGCGTGCGCGCGGATGCGGTCCTCGATGACCGCCGGGGCGACGTTCTTGCCGCCCGCGGTGACGATGATCTCCTTCTTGCGGCCGGTGATCGCGAGGTACCCGTCCTCGTCGAGGGTGCCGATGTCACCGGTGTGGAACCAGCCGTCGGCCAGCGCCTCGGCGGTCGCGGTCTCGTTGTTCCAGTAGCCCTGGAACAGGTGCTCGCCGTGCAGCAGCACCTCGCCGTCGTCCGCGATCCGTACGACCGACCCCGGCAGCGGCTGCCCGACCGTGCCGATCTTCGGACGGTCCCAGGGGTTGAACGCGGTCGCGGCACAGGACTCGGTCAGGCCGTAGCCCTCCAGGACCGTGAAGCCGATGCCGCGGAAGAAGTGGCCGAGCCGCTCGCCCAGCGGCGCGCCGCCGGAGATCGCGTACTCGCCGCGCCCGCCGAGCACGGCGCGCAGCTTGCTGAAGACGAGCTTGTCGAAGACCTTGTGCTTGATCTTCAGGCCGACCGAGGGCCCCGCGTCGGAGCTGAGCGCCGTGCTGTAGGCGATCGCGGTGTGCGCGGCCTTGTCGAAGATCTTGCCCTTGCCGTCCGCCTGCGCCTTGGCGCGCGCCGAGTTGTAGACCTTCTCGAAGACCCGCGGCACACCGAGGATCAACGTCGGCCGGAACGAGGCGAGTTCATCGGTCAGGTTCTTGATGTCCGGTACGCAGCCGAGCTTGATGGGGGCCATCACCGAGGCCACCTCGACCAGCCGGCCGAAGACGTGGGCCGCGGGCAGGAAGAGCAGGACCGAGCACTCGCCGGTGCGGAAGAGGGGCTTGAGCCGCTCCACCACGTTGCCGCACTCCGCGAAGAAGGCACGGTGGGTCAGCACACAGCCCTTGGGGCGGCCGGTGGTGCCGGAGGTGTAGACGATCGTCGCCGGGTCGTCGGCGTGCGCGGAGGACATCCGCGCGTCGAGGAGTTCGTCGGAGACGTCCGCGCCCGTCGCGGTGAGCCGGGCGACGGCGTCCGCCTCGATCTCCCAGACCCCCTTGAGGGCGGGCAGAGCGCCCTGGACCGACTCGACCGAGGACCGGTGCGCCCTAGACTCGACGATGGCGAGCGCCGCGCCGGAGTCGCCGAGGATCCACTGGATCTGCTCGGGCGAGCTGGTCTCGTACACCGGGACGGTGACGGCGCCCGCGCTCCAGATCGCGAAGTCCAGCAGCACCCACTCGTAGCGCGTCCGCGAGAGCAGGGCCACCCGGTCGCCGGCCTCGACGCCCGAGGCGATCAGACCCTTGGCGACGGCGCGCACCTCGGCGAGGAACTGACGGGCGGTGACGTCGGCCCAGGCACCCGCGACCTTGCGGCCCATGACCGCGACATCGGGATGCTGAGCGGCATTGCGGCGGATCAGATCCGTCAGGTTGCCGTCCGAAGGGACCTCGTACAGGGCCGGAAGGCTGAACTCGCGCAAGACTGCTGCTCCTCATCGGGCGCCGGTGCCACGGCTCTGTGTGACGCACCGGCTGCGGTCCAAGATCGGGCAGGTGCCCGGGGGATTCCGTGGGGGGCGGAACTCCGAGCACGACTGGACTGCCCGGACGTTACCCATGGGTAGTGGGTTCCCGATAGGGGGTTCTGGCCAGATGTTCGGTGCGTCACACATGTTTGACACTGCTTCGCGCACAGTAGTCCACACCTTTGAGCACTCGGAAGTAACCGCAGGTCCGACGGCCTAAGGTGGCTGCCATGCGAGTTCATGTGGTCAGTGACGTACACGGGAACACCGAGGGCCTGGCCAAGGCCGGCAACGGCGCGGACGCCCTCGTCTGCCTCGGTGACCTGGTCCTCTTCCTGGACTACGCCGACCACTCGCGCGGCATCTTCCCCGACCTCTTCGGCGTCGAGAACGCCGACCGCATCGTCGCCCTGCGCACCGCCCGGCGCTTCGAGGAGGCCCGTGAGCTGGGGCGTTCGCTGTGGGCCGGGCTCGACCGGGAGGCCGCCATCGAGGCCGCGGTCAGGCGCCAGTACGCCGAGATGTTCGCCGCCTTCCCCACCCCGACGTACGCCACGTACGGCAACGTCGACATGCCGGACCTCTGGCCGCAGTACGCGGGGCCGGGCACCACCGTCCTGGACGGCCAGCGGGTCGAGATAGCCGGGCGCGTCTTCGGCTTCGTCGGCGGCGGGCTGCGGACCGCGATGCGAACGCCCTATGAAATCTCCGACGAGGAGTACGCCGCCAAGGTCGAGGCGCTCGGCGAGGTCGACGTGCTCTGCTCGCACATCCCGCCCGAGGTCCCCGAGCTCGTGTACGACACCGTCGCCCGCCGCTTCGAGCGCGGCTCGCGCGCCCTGCTCGAGGCGATCCGCAGGACCCGCCCGCGCTACTCCCTGTTCGGCCACGTGCACCAGCCGCTGGCCCGGCGGATGCGGATCGGCCGCACCGAGTGCGTGAACGTCGGCCACTTCGCGGCCACCTCCCGGCCCTTCGCCCTGGAGTGGTGATCCGGCCACTGGAGTGGCGACCGGCCCGTACGCGATAGCCTGCACGCACACCTCCCCACCGCTGTCGGCGCCGTCCGCGCGGGGGAGAACCAGACCCGGACCGCGCACTGGAGGAGCCACGACGATGGCGGAACACACCAGCTCGTCTATCACCATCGAGGCGGCCCCGGCCGACGTCATGGGGGTGATCGCGGACTTCGCCCGCTATCCGGAGTGGACCGGCGAGGTGAAGGAGGCCGAGGTGCTCGCCACCGACGCCGCGGGCCACGCCGAGAAGGTGCGGCTGCTGCTCGACGCGGGCGCCATCAAGGACGACCACACCCTCGCCTACACCTGGCAGGGCAACCAGGTCAGCTGGACGCTGGTCAAGTCCCAGATGCTGCGCACCCTGGACGGCTCGTACACCCTGGCCGACGCCCCCGGCGGCCACACCGAGGTCACCTACCGGCTGACCGTCGACGTCAAGATCCCCATGCTCGGCATGATCAAGCGCAAGGCGGAGAAGGTCATCATCGACCGCGCCCTGGCCGGTCTGAAGAAGCGCGTCGAGAGCGGCCCGGGCGACACCGAGGCCGGTTCCGCCGACGGGGCCAAGAAGCTCTAGACGTGCGTACGGTCCTCGTCACCGGCCCCGGCGGCGCGGGCCGCACCACCGTCGCGGCGGCGACCGCCCTCGCCGCCGCCCGCCGGGGCACCCGGGTCACCCTGCTGACCGCGGACCGGCTCCCCGGCGAACTCGCCGGGGTCACCGTCCGGCACATCGACGCGGCCGCCCACTTCCGCACCGAGTTCCTCGCCTTCCAGGACCGTGCGGGCGCCGCCCTCGACCTGCTCGGCGCCTCGCGCCTGGACGCCGAGGAGCTCACCGAACTCCCCGGCGCCGAACAGCTCGCCCTGCTCAGCGCCCTGCGCGAGGCCGCGGCCGACGGCCCCGGCCTGCTCGTCGTCGACCTCCCGCCGGCCGACCGGGCGCTCGCCACCCTGGCCCTGCCCGAGCGGCTGCGCCGCTATCTGCGCCGCCTCCTGCCGCCCGAACGCCAGGCCGCCCGCTCGCTGCGCCCGGTCCTCGCCCAGCTCGCCGGGGTGCCCATGCCCGCGCAGTGGCTGTACGAGACCGCCGCCCGCTGGGACGCCGAACTGGCCGCCGTCCAGGCCGTGATCGAGGACCCGGGCACGACCGTGCGGCTGGTCGCGGAACCCGGCCCGGCCGCCGCCGACGCGCTGCGCACCGCCCGGCTCGGCCTCGCCGTCCAGCGGCTCGCCCTCGACGCGGTGGTCGCCAACCGGCTGCTGCCCGCCGAGACGCCCGACCCGTGGCTGGCCGGCCTCGTCGCCCAGCAGCGCAAGCACCTGACCGAGCTGGCCGAGGAGTTCCCCGCCGTACGCGAAGTGGCCCACCTCGGGCACGACCCGCGCGGCGACGACGACTTGGAGCGCCTCGCCGTCGCCCCGGGGACGGACGGCCCGCCGGCCTGCGCCCCGGAGTGGACCGTCGAGGACCGGCTCGCCGAGGACGACGTCCTCGTGTGGAGCCTGCCGCTGCCCGGGGCCGTCAAGGACGGGCTCGCGCTGGTGCGGCGCGGCGACGAACTCCTGCTCACCGTCGGCCCGTTCCGCCGCATCGTGGCGCTGCCGTCCGCGCTGCGCCGCTGCACCGTCACCGGGGCCGGGCTGCGCGACGGCGTCCTGGACGTCCGGTTCGCCCCCGACCCCGAGCTGTGGCCGCGGGGTCGCTGAACGGAATACCCCCGTTCGGGTAACGTCGAAGGAAACAGACCCGTAGGAACACCAGCCGCTGGAGTCCGCCATGAGCGAAGCCACCGAGCCCCCGGCCCCCGACGCGGATGCCTGGGCCGAGGCCTGCGCCGAGGACCTGGCCGCCGAGAAGGCGCGCCGCCGCGCCCAGTACGGCTCCGAGCCGGGGTCGGCCGCCGAGGAGCTGCGCAAGCTGCTCGACGCGGTCACCGACAAGGTCAGCGGTCTCTTCGAGGGCCCCTCCCCGCTGTCCGGGCTGTCCGGATTCGCCGCCCAGGGCGCCGTGCAGCAGCTGATCAGCCAGGCGAAGTCCGCCGTCGAGCCGGTCATCGAACGCAACCCCGAGGTCTTCGACCACCTCGCCGCGGCCGGCAGCGAACTGCTCGCCGCCTACCGCTCCGCCGTCGAGGGCCACGAGCGCCGCTGGACCGCCACCGACGACCGCAAGCGCGACGAGGGCACCGGCCCCACCGAGCACATCGATCTCGACTGAGACCCGGCGCCGGGCGGGCGCCGCAGAAGGGGCGGCCCGGCCCTCACACCCGGCGCGAACACGGGATCGGCACGCTGGGCGGAGCCCCGGCTCGGGTACGGTTGGCCGTAGCGGGGCTCGACCGAACTGAGGGATTCATGGGACTCACCATCGGTGTCGATATCGGCGGCACGAAGATCGCGGCGGGCGTGGTCGACGAGGAAGGCAACATCCTCTCGACCCACAAGGTGCCGACCCCCGGCACGCCCGATGCCATCGTGGACGCGATCGCCTCGGCCGTCGACGGCGCGCGCGCCGGACACGAGATCGTGGGCGTGGGCATCGGAGCGGCCGGTTACGTCAACCGCCAGCGGTCCACCGTCTACTTCGCGCCCAACATCGACTGGCGCCAGGAACCGCTGAAGGCGAAGGTCGAGCAGCGCACCGGCCTCCCGGTCGTCGTCGAGAACGACGCCAACGCGGCCGCCTGGGGCGAGTACCGCTTCGGAGCCGGCAAGGGCCACCGGAACGTCATCTGCATCACGCTCGGCACCGGCCTCGGCGGCGGCATCATCATCGGCAACGAGCTGCGCCGCGGCCACTTCGGCGTGGCCGCCGAGTTCGGCCACATCCGCATGGTGCCGGACGGCCTGCTCTGCGGCTGCGGCAGCCAGGGCTGCTGGGAGCAGTACGCCTCCGGCCGCGCCCTGGTCCGCTACGCCAAGCAGCGCGCCAACGCCACCCCGGAGAACGCCGAGTTCCTGCTCTCGCTCGGCGACGGCACCCCCGAGGGCATCGAGGGCAAGCACATCTCGATGGCCGCCCGCCAGGGCGACGCGGTCGCGGTCGACTCGTACCGCGAGCTGGCCCGCTGGGCGGGCGCGGGCCTGGCGGACCTGGCCTCGCTCTTCGACCCGTCGGCGTTCATCGTCGGCGGCGGGCTCTCGGACGAGGGCGAGCTGGTGCTCGACCCCATCCGCAAGTCCTACAAGCGCTGGCTGGTCGGCGGGAACTGGCGCCCGGTCGCCGAGGTCATCGCGGCCCAGCTCGGCAACAAGGCCGGTCTGGTCGGCGCGGCCGACCTGGCGCGGCAGCCCGACCCCATCATGTAGCGCCCCGCGGCACCGACAGCGCCCGCCGATTCCACCCGGACCGGCGGGCGCTGTCCTACGTTGTGGACCATGACGAGCCCCACCGACGACCTGCCCGCCTCCGCGACGCGGGACGGCTGTGCCGTGATCCGTGTCCTCAGCTACAACATCCGCTCGATGCGCGACGACAACGCGGCACTCGCCCGGGTGATCCGCGCCTGCGCGCCCGACCTCGTCCTCGTCCAGGAGGCCCCCCGCTTCTTCCGCTGGCGCAAGGCCGCGGCCCGCCTCGCGGCCGCCACCGACCTCGTCGTCCTCGGCGGCGGCGCCACGGCCGCGGGGCCGATGCTGCTCTGCTCCCTGCGGGCCGCCGTGGAACGCACCGAGGACGTGCTGCTCCCGCTCACCCCCGGCCTGCACCGGCGCGGCTTCGCGACCGCGGTGGTACGGATCGGCGGGGCCAGGATCGGCGTCCTGAGCGCCCACCTCAGCCTCCAGGAGGCCGAGCGGTACGAACAGGCCGGGGCGCTGCTGGACCGCCTCGCCGGGATGGGCGTGGACCACGCGGTCGCGGGCGGCGACCTCAACGAGCGGCCGGACGGGCGGAGCTTCGGCCGGCTGGCCGCCGAGCTCCAGGACTGCCGCCAAGTGGCGCCGTGGGGAGGGGAGTTCACCTCCACGCCCCGGGATCCGCATCAGCGGATCGACGCGATCTTCGCGACGCGGGGCGTCCAGGTACTGGGCTGCGGTGTGCCGTTGGGGCTGGACGCGGCCGATCTCGTGGCGGCCACGGACCATCTGCCGGTGCTCGCGGCGCTCCGGGTGCCCACGGGGTGAGCGGCGGCCCCGTGCGGGGCCGCGCCTTCACGCGTACGGCCGCTCGGGAGTGCGGGCGCCGTCGGCCCGCACCGGGGAGCGTCACGCGGAGCGGACAAGCTCAGACGACCGCGCCGCGCCCCGGATCGTCGTCGTCCTCGTCGTGCTGCATGCGGGCGAACAGGGTGCCGATGCCGCCCAGGAAGCCGCCCACGCCCAGGGTGGTGAGCCACCAGGTCATGTCCCAGCCGAAGATCGCGGCGAGGATCAGCAGCAGCGGCCCGCCCACCACGCCCAGCCAGGCGAACTTCGCCGTGACGTCGGCCTCCGGCAGGGGCGGCGGCTCCGGCGGCACGAAGTGGCCCTCGTCCGAGGCGTCCAGGTCGTCGTCGGACGGCTCGGCGGGCTGGAAGTCACGCGGCCCGCCCACGCCCGGCGCGAACACGACCGAGCTGCCGAGCGCGGGCTTGCCGAGGCCTTTGTCGGCGTTCTTGTCCGCGCCCTTGGCGGGCCCGGGCGTCTCGTCGCTCCCGTCGCTCCCGCCGTCCTTGTCGGGCTCGTCCTCGATCAGGGCGAGGTCCTCCACCGATCTGAAGGGTCTCGCGCCCGGCGGATCGGCCGGCTCCTCGCCGTACCCCGCCACGATCGCCGCCCAGGCGGCCTCTTCGTCGATCGGCTGCGGCTCGCTGTCCGCGTCGTGCTCAGCCACCGGTCGTGCTCCCCTTCTTCCCGACGCTAGGAGCGAGGCGGCCGATGAACGAGTAGCTCTCCTCGAAGATCCGCTCCGCGTCGTGGTCCAACGTCGCCACGTGGTAGCTCTGTTCCAGCAGGATCTCCTGGACGTCCGTGGAGGACACCCGGCTGAGGATCCGCGCGGAGTCGGCCGGCGGCACCACGTGGTCCTGCGGGCTGTGCAGGACCAGCAACGGCTGGGTCACCTGCGGCAGTTCACCGTCCACGAGCCTGAAGAAGTTGCGCAGCGAGTGCGCCGCGTGCAGGGGCACCCGGTCGTAGCCGACCTCCTGGGAGCCCTCCTTGGCGATGTCGCTGGCGATGCCCTTCGTGGACGGTACGAAGTGACGGACCACCGGCAGTGCCCGGGCGGCCGCGCCGTGCACCTTGTTGCCCGGGTTGACGAGCACCAGGCCGCTCACCTCGTCGCCGTGCTTCGCGGCGAGGCGCAGCGACAGCGCGCCGCCCATCGAGAGCCCGAAGACGAAGACCTGGGAGCAGCTCTCCTGGAGCTCGCGCAGGGCGCGGTCCACCTCCGCGTACCAGTCCTGCCAGCCCGTGAGCTGCATGTCCTGCCAGCGGGTGCCGTGGCCGGGGAGGAGCGGCAGCGAGACCGTGAGGCCGCGCTCCGCCAGGTAGTCGGCCCAGGGGCGCAGCGACTGCGGGGAACCGGTGAAACCGTGACAGAGGAGGACGCCGACCTCTCCGCCCTCGTGGCGGAACGGCTCGGCTCCAGGGAGGACCGGCACCAGGGGTCTCCTGTTCATGAGCAGGGGCGGGGTTGTGCGGGGGAGTCGTACTTCACGGTACGCGACCGGACTGACACCGACCAGAGCCGTCGCGCGGGAGGGCGGTCCCGGTACGGGTTAAGGTCTGTTCGACAAGCACAGGAAGGCATCCGAGTTGATCTACGGCGCAATGAAGTTCTCCATCGGCGGGTCGCTGAAGCTCGCCTTCAGGCCGTGGGTGGAGGGCTTGGAGAACATCCCCGCCGAGGGTCCGGCGATCCTCGCGAGCAACCACCTCTCCTTCTCGGACTCCTTCTTCCTGCCGGCCGTCCTGGACCGCAAGGTCACGTTCATCGCGAAGGCCGAGTACTTCACCTCCCCCGGGGTCAAGGGCAAGCTGACGGCGGCGTTCTTCAAGGGCGTCGGCCAGCTCCCGGTGGACCGCTCGGGCGCCCGCGGGGCGGGCGAGGCCGCGATCAACGCGGGCATCGACGTCATCAAGAGCGGCGGCCTCTTCGGCATCTACCCCGAGGGCACCCGCTCGCCCGACGGCCGCCTCTACCGCGGCAAGCCGGGCGGTCTCGCCCGGGTCGCGCTCGCCACCGGCGCGCCCGTCATCCCGGTCGCGATGATCGACACCGAGAAGATCCAGCCGCCGGGGAAGGTCGTCCCCAAGCTGATGCGTCCCGGCATCCGGATCGGCAAGCCGCTCGACTTCAGCCGCTACCAGGGCATGGAGGGCGACCGCTTCATCCTGCGCTCGGTGACCGACGAGGTCATGTACGAGATCATGAAGCTGTCCGGCCAGGAGTACGTCGACATCTACGCGACGGCCGCCAAGCGCCAGATCGCCGACGAGGCCAAGCGGATCGCCGACGAGCAGAAGGCCGCCGAGAAGGCGGAGCGGGCCCGGGAGCTGGAGCAGGCCAAGCGGGCGGAACGGCCCGGCGACTAGCCGCGTCCGTCCGGGGGTGGGGAAGATGGCGAAACGCGAACGGGTCGTACGGATGTCGGTGGAACTGCCCCTGTGGCGGGCCCTGACCGGCTACCGGGTGCTCACGACGCTCTACGCGGTGGCGATCTTCGTCAGCGGCTACCACAAGTTCGAGCGGCCCTGGGTGGGCATCGGCTACCTGTCGGTGCTCACCGTGTGGAACTTCGCGACCCTGCCCCGGGTGGCGAACGCGGCCGCCTGCACCAAGCGCTTCCTCGCCGTCGACCTCACCGTGGTGCTCACCGGCATCCTGCTCACGCCGCTCGCGGACGTGGACGCGCAGCACGTCGACGGTCCGACGCTGCCCACCATCGCGACGGCCGGAGCGGTCCTCGCCTTCGCCATCAAGGGCGGCTGGCGCTGGGCCGGTTTCGCCTCCTCGCTGGTGGCCGTGGCCAACATCGTGGAGCGCGGCCACCCCACCCGGGACACCTTCCACAACGTGATCCTGGTGTGGATCGCCTCCATCGCGATCGGCTACATCGTCGAGGTGGCCCGGGCCAGTGAGGCGACGCTCGCGCGCGCCCTGGAGATCGAGGCGGCCACCCGCGAACGCGAGCGGCTGGCCCGTGACATCCACGACAGCGTGCTCCAGGTGCTCGCCATGGTGCAGCGCCGCGGCAGCGCGCTGGGCGGCGAGGCCGCCGAGCTCGGCCGGATGGCCGGAGAGCAGGAGGTCGCGCTGCGCACCCTGGTCTCCAGCGGTCTGGTGCCGCCCACCCGCGCCTCCGAGGACGCCGCCAACGGCGCCGTCGTGCGGGCGGTGGAGGTCGACGACGAGGGGGACGACACGGCGCCCGTCGACCTGCGCTCGTTGCTCGCCCGGCACGCCGGGTCGAGGGTCTCCTTCGCGGAGCCGGGCGCTCCGGTGCCGCTCACGCCCACCGCGGCCAGGGAGCTCGCGGCCGCTGTCAGTGCCGCCCTGGACAATGTGCGGATGCACGCGGGGGAGTCCGCCCAGGCCTGGATCCTGGTCGAGGACTGGGGGGACGAAGTGATCGTGACGGTACGGGACGACGGTCCCGGCATCCCGGCGGGCCGGCTGGAGCGGGCCGAGGGGGAGGGGCGCATGGGCGTCGCCCTCTCGATCCGCGGCAGGCTGCGGGACCTGGGCGGCACGGCGGAGCTGATCTCCGTGCCGGGCCAGGGTACGGAAGTTGAACTGAAGGTCCCACGGGGGAAGGCAGGACGGCACGGATGACCCAGCAGCAGACGGCGCGCGCGGATGCGTCGGTGAAGGTGATGGTGGTCGACGACCACCCGATGTGGCGCGACGCGGTCGCCCGCGACCTGGCCGCCGCGGGCTTCGACGTGGTCGCCACCGCGGGGGACGGGCCGCAGGCGGTGCGCCGGGCCCAGGCCGCGGCGCCCGACGTCCTGGTCCTCGACCTCAACCTGCCGGGCATGCCCGGCGCCCAGGTCTGCAAGGAACTGGTCGCCGCCAACCCGGCGTTGAGGGTGCTGGTCCTGTCCGCGTCCGGCGAGCACGCCGACGTACTGGAGGCGGTGAAGTCCGGCGCGCTCGGCTACCTCCTCAAGTCGGCCAGCACCGAGGAGCTGACCGACGCGGTGCGCCGCACGGCCGTCGGCGACCCGGTGTTCACGCCGGGCCTGGCCGGCCTCGTCCTGGGGGAGTACCGCAGGCTCGCGACGGACCCGGCGCCCGCCACCGCGGACGAGCCGAAAGCCCCGCGGCTCACCGAGCGCGAGACCGAGGTGCTGCGCCTGGTCGCCAAGGGCCTGAGCTACAAGCAGATAGCCGAGCGCCTGGTCATCTCGCACCGCACGGTGCAGAACCACGTCCAGAACACCCTGGGCAAGCTCCAGCTGCACAACCGGGTGGAGCTCGTGCGGTACGCGATCGAGCGCGGCCTCGACAGCGTGGACGACGCCTGAGCGGGCCATCCCCCGTACGGGTGAACGGCGGCTCCTCAACTCCCCTACGGATCAAGTGAATTGACCTTCCGTCCCATCCCGGAGTGACCTACGTCACCACTAGCGTGGACCGCGTACGTCACTCCCAGGTGAAGGGACCATTCCATGCGGGTCGGAGTACTGACCGGAGGCGGTGACTGCCCCGGACTCAACGCCGTCATCCGGGGCATCGTCCGCAAGGGTGTGCAGGAGTACGGATACGAGTTCACCGGGTTCAAGGACGGCTGGCGCGGCCCCCTGGAGGGCGACACCGTCCGGCTGGACATCCCGGCGGTGCGCGGCATCCTGCCGCGCGGCGGCACCATTCTCGGCTCCTCGCGCACCAACCCCCTCAAGGCGGAGAACGGTGTCCGCCGCATCAAGGAACACCTCACCAAGCACGAGATCGACGCGGTGATCGCGATCGGCGGCGAGGACACCCTGGGTGTCGCGGCCCGGCTCAGCGACGAGTACGGCGTCCAGTGCGTCGGCGTGCCCAAGACGATCGACAACGACCTGTCCGCCACCGACTACACCTTCGGGTTCAACACCGCCGTCGGCATCGCCACCGAGGCCATCGACCGGCTGCACACCACCGCCGAGTCCCACATGCGGGTCCTGGTCGTCGAGGTCATGGGGCGGCACGCGGGCTGGATCGCCCTGCACTCCGGCCTCGCGGGCGGCGCCAACGTCATCCTCATCCCCGAGCAGCGCTTCGACGTCGAACAGGTCTGCGGCTGGATCACCTCGCGCTTCAAGGCCTCGTACGCCCCGATCGTCGTGATCGCCGAGGGGGCCATGCCGAAGGACGGCGAGATGGTGCTCAAGGACGGCACCCTCGACTCCTTCGGGCACGTGCGGCTCTCCGGCGTCGGCGAGTGGCTGGCCAAGGAGATCGAGAAGCGCACCGGCAAGGAGGCCAGGACCACCGTCCTCGGCCACGTCCAGCGCGGCGGCACCCCGAGCGCGTTCGACCGGTGGCTGGCGACCCGCTTCGGGCTGCACGCCATCGAGGCGGTGCGCGACGGAGACTTCGGCAAGATGGTCGCGCTGCGCGGCACCGACATCGTGCGGGTGCCGATCTCGGAGGCCACCTCGAAGCTGAAGACGGTGGACCCCGCGCTCTACGCCGAGGTCGGCGTCTTCTTCGGCTGACCCGGCCGGGCACATCCGGGCTGTGGGCCGTATATTCGCGATATCCGGCCCATAGCCCTCCTGTCTGGCTTCACGGTCAGAAGCGCCCATAAGGGGAGAGTCGTGAAGATCCTGGCATTCGGCGTGCAGGCCGACGAGAAGCCGTTGATCGAGAAGGCCTTCGCGCGACTGCACGACGTGCGCTGTCTGGACGTCTTCCTCACCGAGGACACCGCGCCGATCGCCGCCGGGTACGAGGCCATCTCCACCAGCGTCAACGCCAACCTCAACGCGCGGGTGCTGCAGAGCCTCGCCGCCGGCGGCACGCGGATGATCGCCCAGCGCTCCACCGGCTTCAACAACATCGACCTGGACGTGGCCGCACGCCTCGGCCTCACCGTCGCCCGGGTCTCCTCCTACTCGCCGTACTCCGTGGCCGAGTTCGCCTGGACGCTGGCGATGGCGGTCAACCGCCGGATCGTGCGGGCCTCCAACCGCACCCGCGACTTCGACTTCCGCCTGGACGGGCTGCTCGGCCGCGATCTGCGGGGCCGCACGGCCGGCGTCCTGGGCACCGGCAAGATCGGCGAGGCGTTCACCCGCATCGCGCACGGCTTCGGCATGAACCTGCTCGGCTGGGACGTGGCCCAGAACCCGTCCTGCGTCGAGCTCGGCATGAAGTACGTCGACAAGGACGAGCTCCTCGCGAGCGCCGACGTGATCAGCCTGCATGTGCCGCTGCTGCCCTCGACCCAGCACATCATCGGGCGCGCCGAACTCGCCGCGATGAAGGACGACGCGATCCTGGTCAACTCCAGCCGGGGCGGTCTGATCGACACGGACGCGCTGGTCGGCGAATTGCGCAAGGGCAGATTCACGGGTGTCGGTCTGGACGTGTACGAGGCGGAGGCGGGCCTGTTCTTCCTCGACAAGTCGCTCGAAGCCGTCGAGGACGACACCCTGGCCCGCCTCGTGACCTTCCCCAATGTGGTGGTCACCTCGCACCAGGCGTACTACACACAGGACGCGGTGGGCCAGATCGTCGCGGCGACGGTGGAGAACGTGGCGGCCTACCTGGCAGGCCGCCACACCGAGAACGTCCTCGTCCCGGCAGCGCCGTAGCCGGGCCTCAGCGCACCGCCGCCACCCCCGCGAGCAGGTCCCGGACCACCTCGGGGCCGCGCAGCGTGAGCACCGACTCCGGGTGGAACTGGATGCCCGCGTACCCCGGGCCGCGCAGCGCGTGCACCTCGTGCGTCACCGGGTCGCGCGACACCTCCACGCCGGGCAGCCCATCCTCGCAGCGCGCCGCGAAGCTGTTGTAGAAGCCCACCGTCTCCTCGCGGCCGAACAGGTCGATCCGCACCTGCGCGCCCTGGTGCGGCTCCCGCTTGCGCACGATCTCCAGGCCGAGCTCCGCCGCGATCAGCTCATGGCCCAGGCACACCCCGAGCAGCCCGTGCCGGTGCGAGCGCAGCAGCTCGGCCGCCAGCGGGCGAAGCAGCGCCATCTTCGGGTCCGCCGCGTCCGAGGGGTCGCCCGGCCCGGGGCCCAGGATCACCGGGCCCTCGTGGCCGAGCACCCGCGCGTGCAGGCCGGGCACGTCGTAGCGGAGCACCGAGACCGCGAGGCCCGCCGAGCGCAGCACATGCGCGAGCATCGCGGTGAACGTGTCCTCGCCGTCCACCACCAGCGCCGACCCGCTCGGCTCGGCGGGCCGGTCCTGCATCCGCAGCCAGAACGGCGCGAGGTCGGCCCGCCGGGCGTCAAGCGCGGCCCGCACCCGGGGATCGTCGGCGAGCCGGGGGCGGACGGACTCGGCGCGCGGACGGCCGGGGCGCACCCCGAGCGCCGCCAGGACCCCGGCCGCCTTGGCGTGCGTCTCGGCGACCTCGCCCGCCGGGTCCGAGTGCCGTACGAGGGTGGCGCCGACCGGCACCCGCAGACGGCCCTCGGGGGAGATGTCCGCCGTGCGGATCAGGATGGGGGAGTCGAGGGTCTGGGAGCCGCCGGCGTCCCGGCCGAGCAGCGCGAGGGCGCCCGCGTAGTAGCCGCGCCCGCCGTCCTCGTACCGCTCGATGACCCGGCACGCGTTCTGCACCGGGGAGCCGGTGACCGTCGCCGCGAACATCGTCTCCCTGAGCACCTCGCGGACGTCCAGCGACGAGCGGCCCCTCAACTCGTACTCGGTGTGCGCGAGATGGGCCATCTCCTTGAGACGGGGGCCGATCACCACGCCGCCCATGTCGCCGACCGTGCACATCATCTTGAGCTCCTCGTCGACGACCATCGACAGCTCGTCGGTCTCCTTGCGGTCGGCGAGGAAGGTCAGCAGGTCCTCCGGGGTCGGCCCGCCCGCCGGGTAGCGGTAGGTCCCGCTGATCGGGTTCATGACGACCGTGCCGCCGGACATCCGCACGTGCACCTCGGGGCTCGCGCCGACCAGGGTGCGCCCGCCCGTCGCCCGCCGCCCTTCCGAGGAAGGCCCCGCGGGACCGTTCTCCCTTCCGGTGTGCACCACGTACGTCCAGTACGCGCCCTGCTCGCCCACGAGCAGCCGGCGGAACAGGGCCAGCGCGTCGGCCCGGCCGAAGCCGGGGATCTCGCCGGTGAAGGTGCGCCGGATCACGAAGTTGGCGCCCTCGCCGCGGCCGATCTCGTCGTCGATCACCCGGCGCACGATCCCCGCGTACTCCTCGTCGCCGACGTCGAAGCCGCCGCCCTCGACCCGCACCTCGTGCGCGGGGAGTTCGGCCAGCACGTCCGCGAGCGGCAGTTCGTGGGTCTCGTCCGCGACGAGCACCGAGAGCGGGGTCCCGTCGTCCCGGACGTCGAAGCCGCGCTCCCTGATCTGCCGGAACGGCACCAGGGCGAGCGCGGGCCGGTCCCCGACGGGCAGGTCGGCGAGGCGCTCGGCCTCGTGGACCTCGCCGATCAACAGCTCGACGGTGTCGTGGTCGCGGCCCGGGGTGCGCCTGCGCAGCAGCGCGAAGGGCGGGCAGTTCTCGTCCAACAGCCTCTGGATGAGCATCGGTTGCGTGGTTCCTTCCGGTGGTGAGCGGGAGGAACAGCCCCGGAAACACTGAAGGCCGCCCCTCGGGGCGGCCTTCGCGAGTCTGTGTACGCGCAGAGATCAGCGGGCCGCCGGATGAGCGGTCCACCACCAGTTCTGGGTCGAGTGCGCGAACATGCCGGGCACTCTACCCGATGGCACCGCGGCCGTGCGGTGCCATCGGGACAATCAAGGGATCAGAGCAGCGCGTCGTAGATGTTCCAGCCCGTGCCGATCTGGCGGCGGTCGCCGAACGGCTGCACCGAACCGCCGTTGCCCGGGTAGAACCACAGCTTGCCGTCGGCGTCGCGGGCGGTCAGGTCCGGCTTGCCGTCCCCGTTCAGGTCGCCCGAGCTGACGATCGCGTTGTAGATGTTCCAGCCGGTGCCGATCTGGCGGCGGTCGCCGAAGGGCTGCACCGCGCTGCCCGTGCCCGGGTAGAACCACAGCTTCCCGGACGGCTCGCGGGCCACGAAGTCGCCCTTGCCGTCGCCGTCGAGGTCGCCGGTGCTCAGGATCTGGTCGTAGATCTGCCAGCTGGTGCCGATCTGCGTGCGGTTGCCGAAGGCGGGGCCGCCCGTGCCCGGGTACAGCCAGAGCCTGCCGTCGCCGTCGCGGGCGATCAGGTCGGCCCGGCCGTCACCGGTCAGGTCGCCCGCGCCCACCAGGGAGGTGAAGGCACCCCAGCCCGCGCCGAGCCGGACCCGGTCGCCCAACGGGGCCGCCGGGTTGCCGCTGCCCTTGTAGTACCAGGCCACGCCGGAGGTGTCCCGGGCGATCAGGTCGCCCTGGCCGTCGGCACGGAAGTCCGACAGGTCGGTCATGGCGTTGTAGATGCCCCAGCCGCTGCCGATCCTGAACCGGGTCAGGAACGGCTGGGTGATGTCGCCCGAGCCCTGGTACTGCCAGAAGCCGCCGTTCGCGTCCCGCGCGAGCAGGTTGTAGCGGTTGTCGGCGCGCACCGGGCCGACCGGGGTGACCTGCTGGACGTCGGCCGTCCGCACCCAGGCGATCCGGTGGTTGTACCGGATCGGGTAGAAGGTCTGCGTGCCCTTGACCAGCGTGCCGAGCGTCGTGCCGCCGAGGTAGTAGTCACCGGCGACCGGGGCGCCCGCGGCGACATAGGCCTGGTCGGCCGGGACGGTGTACTTCGTCAGCGCGGCGGAGTTGTTGTTCTGCACGGGCACCCCGGTGCCCGCGTACGCCGCGTCCTCGGGGTAGGCGCGCCCGTAGACCGCGACCGGCGCGGTGCCCTTGGCCTTGAGGACGACCGGGGCGTCGGGTGCCACCACGGAGGTGTACTGGCCGCCGGGGTTGAAGAACCAGGCCTTGCGGCCGCCGTACCAGATGGCCGTCCAGTCGCCCTGCCAGTCCGCGACGACGTACTGCCCGCCCGCGACGACCTTGTCGCCCCAGTTGGGCCCGTCGCTCCACAGCATGTTGGGCATGTACGGGTCCGCGATGGGCGTCGCCGTCGAGGCCGAGGCGTACAGGTAGCCGAAGTTCGCGGGCTGCGGGGTGACGGTCTTGCCGTTGTACGTCAGCGTGGGCTGGTTCGCCGCGCTGAAGGGCGGCACGACCCTGACGACCTGGCCCGCCCGCAGCGGCTGGCCGGCGCCCCCGGCGCCGGTCGGGGCGCCGAGCAGGGACATGTAGTGGTTCCAGTCCCAGAACGGGCCCGGGTCCCAGTGCATCCCGGCCACATAGCCGTCCAGCACACCCGGCACCTCGTCGTGACCGATGATGTGCTCGCGGTCCACCGGGATGTTGAACCGGTCGGCCAGGTACTTGACCAGCGTGGCCGACGACTCGTACAGCGGCTCGCCGTACCAGCTGCCTTCCTTGATGGCGTAGCCCACGTGCTCGATGCCGAGCGCGTGCATGTTCACGGTCTTGTTGCCCGCGTGGTACGACTCGTCCTTCGTCGCCACCATCTGCGTGACGAGGCTGCCGTCGTCCTTGATCAGGTAGTGCGTGCTGGCCGACGTCGTCGGGTCCTGGAAGATCTTGACCGAGCCGTCGTAGCTGCCCTCGGTGTCGTGGATGACGATCTGCCGGATGTCGAAACCGTTGTCCGGCCGGTTCGCCACGTTGTAGTTGTTCACGTCGGCCGGCTTGACGTCGCAGGGCAGGCCCGCGGGGCACTCGGGGGTGCCCGCAGTCTCCGCGGGAGCGCCGGGAGCGGCCGCGGCCAGTGGCATCTTCGCCGGCTTGACGGGCTTCACCGCGGGGTCGGCGGGCAGCGCCAGGCGCTGGCCGTCCGTGGTGAGGCGGCTCTCGCCGGAGCGGACCGAGTCGAAGACGCGCCGCGCGAAGGCGTCGGCGCCCTTGGCGTCGGGGGCCTGGCTGTAGCGGGCCACCGCCGCGTACCAGCCGCCCGGGTCGGCCGGCAGCGAGCCGGTGGCGGCGCGCTGGTAGCGGGCGAGCAGCGCCGCGCCCGCCCGGATGCTCTGCCCGGTGTCGGTGCGCACCGTGTCCACCGGCTCGCCGATGAGCTTCGCGGCCTCGTCCAGGGTGTGCAGCCGCGGGTCATCGGTGTCGACGGCGGGGGCCTGGGCCAGCGCCTTCTTCGCGTCGAACTTCTTCATGACCGCCGGGTCGCCGCTCAGGTCGAGGTGCGCGAGGCGGTCCTGGTCGCCGGGCCGCTCCACGTCGGCCGGCGTGACCCGGGTCAGGCCCATGACGTTGTACGCGCCCGACGTGCTGGGCTTCCCGTCGTGGTCCTCCCAGAGCGTCTGGCGGTAGGAGACCGCCATCAGCACGCTCTGCGGAACCTTGAACTCCTTGGCCGCCTCGGCGAACTGGGCCTGGAGGGCCGAGCCCGGCCGGGCCCCGCTCCCCTGCGCGGCCCCCGCCCCCCGCGGCGCCGCGACCGCCGCCGTGCCGAACGCGGTGACGGCTACGGCCCCGGCCACCCCGTAGGCAAGGATCTTCCTCGCCGCATGTCTCTGCTGCCTTCCGCTCACGCTTCGGCTCACACCCACCCCTGGTCACTAGCCCGGTATTCAGTAAGTGGCGTGAGATTAACAGGGGGTGAGCGCGACGGAAGAGATGGGGAGGGGCCACGCACTTGCACCACTTCGGGACATGTCACCGTGGCCGGTGTCTCATTTGGTGGTCGTGGGGGTGGGGGCCGGGGTGGACCCCGTAATGTGGGGCAGGTGACCGTGAACGTAAACACCTGGCGTGACCTTCCCGCGGCGCAGCAGCCCGAGTACCCGGATGCCGAGGCCCTGCGCGATGTGATCGCGGACCTCGAGTCCTATCCGCCGCTCGTCTTCGCGGGCGAGTGCGACCAGCTGCGTGCCCGGCTGGGAGCCGTCGCCCAGGGCGAGGCGTTCCTGCTCCAGGGCGGCGACTGCGCGGAGGCCTTCGACGGCGTCTCGGCCGAGCACATCCGGGCCAAGCTCAAGACCCTCCTCCAGATGAGCGCCGTCCTCACCTACGCGGCCTCCGTGCCGGTGGTGAAGGTCGGCCGCATCGCCGGCCAGTACTCCAAGCCCCGCTCCAAGGGCACCGAGACCCGCGACGGCGTGACCCTGCCGACCTACCGGGGCGACTCGGTGAACGGCTTCGCCTTCACGGAGAAGGACCGCGTCCCGGACCCCGAGCGCCTGAAGCGGATGTACAACGCCTCCGCCTCCACGCTCAACCTGGTCCGCGCCTTCACCACCGGTGGCTACGCCGACCTGCGCCAGGTGCACGCCTGGAACCAGGACTTCGTGAAGTCGTCCCCCTCGGGCCAGCGCTACGAGCAGCTCGCCCGCGAGATCGACAACGCGCTGAACTTCATGAAGGCCTGCGGCACCGACCCGGCCGAGTTCAAGGCCGTCGAGTTCTACGCCTCCCACGAGGCGCTGCTGCTCGACTACGAGTCGGCGCTGACCCGTACCGACTCGCGCACCGGCCACCTGTACGACACCTCCGGCCACATGGTCTGGATCGGTGAGCGCACCCGGCAGCTGGACGGCGCGCACATCGAGTTCGCCTCCCGCATCCGCAACCCGATCGGCATCAAGCTCGGCCCGACGACCACCGTCGACGAGGCGCTCACCTACGTGGACCGCCTCGACCCGGACCGCGAGCCGGGCCGCCTCACCTTCGTCGTCCGCATGGGCGCCGACAAGGTCAGGGACAAGCTCCCCGAGCTGGTCGAGAAGGTCACCGCCTCCGGCGCGGTCGTCGCGTGGGTCACCGACCCCATGCACGGCAACACCTTCGAGGCGGCCTCCGGGCACAAGACGCGCCGCTTCGACGACGTCCTGGACGAGGTCAAGGGCTTCTTCGAGGTCCACAAGGGCCTCGGCACCCACCCGGGCGGCATCCACGTCGAGCTCACCGGTGACGACGTCACCGAGTGCGTGGGCGGCGGCGACGAGATCTTCGTCGACGACCTGCACCAGCGCTACGAGACGGCCTGCGACCCGCGCCTGAACCGCAGCCAGTCCCTGGACCTGGCGTTCCTGGTCGCCGAGATGTACCGCGACCAGTAGTCCCGTACGTACCGGTGGGGCGCGGATCCGTGTGATCCGCGCCCCACTGGCGTATCCGGGGCTTTTGCGTACCCGGGGTGCCGGGTAAGGTTAGGTTAGCCTCACCGACAGTCGGGAACCGATCGATCGGAACGGGCCTTTACCCATCGATCCCGCGTCGATCGCTCCGGGAGGTGAACCGCGTGTACGTATGCAACTGCTTCGGTGTCACCGAGGAGCAGGTCCGGAAGCACGCGGACGGCGGTGCCTGCACCCCGCGCCAGATAGCTTCCGCCTGCAAGGCCGGCACCGACTGCGGTTCGTGCGTGCGCCGCATCCAGGCGCTGCTCGGACGCGGCGCCTGCCCCCGCCGGGAGCTGGTGGACCAGGGCAGGCCCGCGCTCACCGCGGTCGCCCCCGACCGGGCCCCGGCCCTGGACGAGGCCGCGTGACCCTTCGCCCGGCTCAGCTCTCGGGCTGCTCGATCAGCTGGGCGATGTAGAGCGCCTCGCCGAGCTTGTCGACGAGCTCCAGCTGGGTGTCGAGGTAGTCGATGTGGTGCTCCTCGTCGGCCAGGATCGACTCGAAGATGTTCGCGGACGTGATGTCGCCCTTCGCGCGCATGACCTCGATGCCGCGCTTGAGGCGGTCGATCGCCTCGACCTCGATCTGCCGGTCCGCCTGGAACATCTCGGTGACCGTCTGCCCGATGCGCACATGGAAGAGGCGCTGGAAGTTCGGCAGGCCGTCCAGGAAGAGGATCCGGTCGGTCAGCACCTCCGCGTGCTTCATCTCGTCGATCGACTCGTGACGCGTGTACTTGGCCAGCTTCGTCCAGCCGAAGTTGGCCTGCATCGCGCTGTGCAGCCAGTACTGGTTGATCGCCGTCAGCTCGGCACTCAGCTGCTCATTCAGGAATTCGATGACCTCGGGGTCGCCCTGCATCGCAGAGGCTCCTTCCAAGCGGTAACCGGTCAGATTCCGCGCATCCTCGCACCGTGATCAGAACGCGTCCAGTAAGTGCATGCTTAGTAGGAGTTGCCCGAATCGGGACGTCCCTGGTCATCACCACCCCCCGGGGTCTGTCACCATGGAGTCATGGGTCAGCCGGAGAGCCGGGAGCGGCAGGGAGCAGCGCAGACGGAGCTTCCGCCGGGGCAGCGGCTCCAGCGCGGCTGGCCGGTCACCCACTACGGTCCGGTGCCCAAGTTCAAGCCGGAACGCTGGGAGTTCCGGGTCTTCGGAGCCACCGCCGACGGCGACAAGCACTGCTGGAACCACGAGGAGTTCTCGGCGCTGCCGTTCGAGACCGTGGTCGCCGACCTGCACTGCGTCACCAAGTTCTCGATGGTCGGGGCCGAATGGGGCGGGGTGAGCACCCGCACGATCGCCGAACTGGCGCCGCCCGCACCCGATGTCACCCATGTGATGGTGTGGGCCGAGTACGGCTTCAGCTCCAATCTGCGCCTGGCCGACTTCCTCGGCGACCGTACGCTCTTCGCCACCCACAACGGCGGTGAACTGCTCACCGCCGAACACGGCTTCCCGCTGCGCCTGGTGGTGCCGCACCTCTACGCCTGGAAGGGCCCCAAGTGGGTGCGCGGCGTCGAGTACATGACCGCGGACCGCCGGGGCTTCTGGGAGGAGCGGGGGTACCACAACATCGGCGACCCCTGGCGCGAGCAGCGCTACTCCTACCAGGAGGAGCCCGGGGACGGCCCCGAGCTCTAGCTCACGCCCGCAGCGACTTCAGCCGGGCCACGTCCGCCGCGTGCCCCTCCTTGCCGCCCGGGGTCTCGATGACCAGCGGTACGCCCGCGGTGGCCGGGTGGGCGAGCAGCTCGCGGAACGGCTCCTCGCCGATGTGGCCCGAGCCGATGTTCTCGTGGCGGTCCTTGTGCGCGCCCGCCACGTCCTTGGAGTCGTTGGCGTGGATCAGCTTCAGCCGTCCCTCGCCGACGGTCTCCACCAGCAGGTCCAGGGTCTGCTTCATCGCGCCCGGGCCGACGAGATCGTGCCCGGCCGCGTAGATGTGACAGGTGTCCAGGCAGACGCCCAGCCTGGGGTGGGAGTCCAGCGCCTCGAAGTACGGGCCGAAGTCCCAGGTGCGCGAGCACAGGGAGGCGCCCTGGCCCGCGGTCGACTCCAGGAGCAGGAACGGGTCGTCGTCGTGGGTCAGCTCGTCGAGCAGCGGCAGCAGACGCGTACGGACCTGCGCCAGGGCCTCCGCGCGCGGCCGTCCGCCGGTCGCCGAACCGGTGTGGACGACCACGCCGAGCGCGCCGATCTCGCGGCCCCGGCGCAGCGAGTGGCGCAGCGACTCCACCGACCGCTCCGCCGTCGCCTCGGTGTGCGAGCCGAAGTTGATCAGGTACGGGGCGTGCACATACGCCGGGATCGAGGCCTCGGCGCACTCGGCGCGGAACCTCTCGTCCTGGGCCGGATTCCCGGTGGGGGTGGCCCAGCCGCGAGGGTTGGCGACGAAGACCTGCACGGTCTCGGCGCCGATGTCGCGCGCGTAGGCGAGGCCGGTCGTGGCGAGGCCGCCGGCCACGGGGACGTGGCCGCCGATGGGGTTGCGCATGGGGTGACTACCTACAGTCCCTTGGTGGTGATGGTGATGGTGGAGCCCTCCGGGGCCTGCGCCCCGGCGGCCACGGACTGGCCCGACACCTCGTCGCTGAGGAACGGGAAGCCGCGGTCGACCTTCACCTTGAAGCCGGCCTTCTCCAGGTCCTTCTGGGCGTCGGCGGCCTTCTCGCCGGTCACCTTCGGCACCGTGATCATCCGGGGGCCCTTGGATACGGTCAGGGTGACGCTGTCGCCCTTGGCGAGCCGGGCGTGCTCGGCGGCGGACTGGGCCGCGACCTTGCCCGCGTCCTGCGCCGAGTTGACCTGGTCGGGGGCGACGGTGACCGTGAGCCCGGCGTCCTGGAGGGCGGTGGTGGCGTCGGCCACCGAGTCGCCGACGACGTTGGGCACGTCCACGGGGGCGCCCTTGCTGACGACCATCGAGACGGCCGTGTCCGTGTGGCGCTTGACGCCCGAGGCCGGGTCGGTGCGGATCACCGAGCCCTGCGGGACGCTGTCGTTGAACTCGCTGGAGGTGTCGCCCGGCGCGAAGCCCGCCTTCTGCAGCTCGCTCTTCGCCTGGTCGAGCGGCATGCCGTCCAGCTTGGGCACCTGCGCCGTCTCGGGGCCGCGCGAGACGACCAGCGTCACCGAGCCGTTCCCGCGGATGCGGGCGCCGGTGGCCGGGTCGGTCGAGACGACCTGGCCCCGCTCGACGGTGTCGCTGAACTGCCGGTCGACTTGTCTGACGCCGAGCCCGGCGTTCGACAGCTTCTTCTTCGCCGCGTCCTCGCTCTGCCCGATGAGGGCCGGAACGCGGGTGAACTGGCCGGAGTTGATGTACCAGACCCCCGCGCCGACCCCGAAGATCAGGAGCACCGCCGCGACCAGGGCGAGCAGACCGCGCCGGTTGTTCAGGCGCCCGCGCGGCTCGCGGGGCGCGGGCTCCGGCTCGTCCTCGACGCGCTGCGGCAGGATCAGCCGGGTGGTGCGGTTGACGGGCTCCGGGCGGGCCGACTCCGCGGGCAGCGGCCCGGACACCGGGGTGGCCACGGCCCGCGGGATCACGCTCGTACGGTCCTCGGAGCCGGTTTCCCCGGCCGCCGGGTGGGCGCCCGGCGGGACCGCGTCCAGCTGCTCGTCGCCGAGCGCCGCGCGGGCGGTACGGGTCTGGGCGAGCAGGGCGACCGCGTCGTGCGGGCGGACGTCGGGGTTGCGGGCGGTCGCGGAGGCGACCAGTTCGTCCAGTTCCAGGGCGAGGCCCGGCACGGCCGCGGAGGGCGCGGGCATCCCCTCGTGGAGGTGGGCGTAGAGGATCTGGGCGGGGGTGTCCCCGCGGTGCGGCTTGGCGCCGGTGAGCATCTCGTACAGGACGACACCGCACGCGTACACGTCGGCGCGGGTGTCGGCGGTGCCGTGCTCGATCTGCTCGGGGGCGAGGTAGGAGACGGTGCCGAGGACCGAGCCGGTGGTGCTCGTCACCGAGTCCACGGCCCTGACCAGGCCGAAGTCGGCGACCTTGACCCGGCCGTCGTCGCCGATCAGCACGTTCTCGGGCTTCATGTCCCGGTGGACGAACCCGGCGCGGTGGGCGGCGCCGAGGGCCGCGAGCACCGGCTCCAGGATGTCGAGGGCCGCGCGCGGCTGGAGCGCGCCGCGCTCGCGCAGCACGTCGCGCAGGGTGCAGCCCGCGATGTACTCCATCGCGAGGTAGACGTACTGGCCCTGCGCGCCCTGGTCGAAGACGCCGACCACATTGGGGTGCGCGAGCCGGGCGACCGACTTGGCCTCGCGGATGAAGCGCTCCACGAAGGAGGCGTCGGCGGCGAGGGCGGGGTGCATCACCTTGAGGGCGAGGACCCGGTCCAGGCGGGTGTCGACGGCCCGGTAGACCGTGGCCATACCGCCGACGGCGATACGCGCGTCGACGCGGTAGCGGCCGTCGAGCACCTGCCCGACGAGGGGGTCATGAAGGGTCGTATCCACGGGGGAGAGTTTACGAGCGCCGTCCGGCCCCCTTCACGCCGCGTGCGTCCGGGGGGCCGGACTGAAGCCGACCTGTGACGCGGACCCGCTAGAACGCGGGCCGCTCGGGGTCGAACGCGGCCCGTCCCGCCATCGTCGAGGACGCCTCGGCGAAGTGGCGGCGCGGGATGCGGCCCGCACGGTGGGCGAGGCGGCCCGCCTCCACCGCGTGCCGCATCGCCTCCGCCATCAGGACCGGCTCCTGGGCCCGGGTCACCGCCGAGGCCAGCATCACCGCCGAGCAGCCGAGTTCCATCGCGAGCGAGACGTCGGAGGCGGTGCCCGCGCCCGCGTCGAGGATGACCGGGACCCCCGCCCGGTCCACGATCAGCTCGAAGTTGTGCGGGTTGCGGATGCCGAGGCCGGAGCCGATGGGGGAGCCGAGCGGCATGATCGCCGCGCAGCCCACGTCCTCCAGCTTGCGCGCGAGGACCGGGTCGTCGTTGGTGTACGGCAGCACGGTGAACCCGTCGTCGACCAACACCTCGGCGGCGTCGAGCAGTTCGACCGGGTCCGGCAGCAGGGTCCGCTCGTCGGCGACGACCTCCAGCTTCACCCAGTGCGTGCCGAGCGCCTCCCGGGCCAGGCGCGCGGTGAGGACGGCCTCGCCCGCGGTGAAGCAGCCCGCGGTGTTGGGCAGGACGCGAATGCCGAGCCGGTCGAGCACGGACAGGACCGAACCCTGCACGGTGGGGTCGAGGCGGCGCATCGCGACCGTGGTGAGCTCGGTGCCGGAGGCGGCGAGCGCGCGTTCCAGCGTGTCGAGGCTGGGCGCCCCGCCGGTGCCCATGATCAGGCGCGAGGAGAAGGTGGTGTCGGCGATGGTCAGCGAGTCGTCGGCCATGGGTCAGCCCCCCTGCACGGCGGTGAGGACCTCGACGCGGTCGCCGTCGCCGAGCGTGGTCGTGGGCCAGGCGCCGCGCGGCACGACCGCCTCGTTGACGGCGGCGGCGACCCCGGAGCGGGCGGGCGTGAGGGTGGCGACGAGGGCGTCGAGGGTGGTCCCGGGGGCGAGCGGGCGCGGCTCGCCGTTGACGGAGATGGTCATGCGGTCGTCAGCTCCCACGGTGCGGAGGTGAAACGTCGGGGGGTGAACGGGCGTGCCTCCTCGGGCAGTTCGCCGGTGGCCAGGACGTGTGCCATGACGTCGCCGGTCACCGCCGTGAGCAGCACGCCGTTGCGGTAGTGGCCGGTGGCGATGAGCAGCCCGGGCAGCGCGGTCGGGCCGAGCAGGGGCGCGTTGTCGGGGGAGGCGGGGCGCAGCCCGGCCCGGGTCTCGGTGAGCGGCAGCTCGGTGATGCCCGGCACCAACTCGTGGGCGTCGCGCAGCAGTTGGTAGACGCCGCCCGCGGTGACCGTGGTGTCCCAGCCGAGCTCCTCGCTGGTGGCGCCGACCACGAGCTCGCCGTTCTCGCGTGGTACGAGGTAGACGTCGCTGCCCCGCACCACGGCCCGTACGGTCCGGGACAGGAAGGGCGCGCAGGCGGGCGGCACGGTCAGCCGAAGGACCTGGCCCTTGACGGGACGCACCGGCGGGAAGAGGTCCTCCGGCACGCCCTTCAGCCGGCTGCTGAGGCTGCCCGCGGCGAGCACGACCTGGTCGGCCGTGAGCTCGGTGCCGTCCGCCAGGACGGCACCGACGGCCCGGTCCCCGGAAACCGAGAGCCGCTCGGCCCAGCCGTGGGCGAACCGCACCCCGGCCGCCGTGCACGCGGCGACCAGCGCCTTCGCCAGGCGGCGCGGGTCGATCTGGTGGTCGCCGTCGACCCGGAGCCCGCCGCGCACACCGGGCGCCAGCATCGGTTCGAGGCGGCGGCAGTCGCGGCCGGACAGCCACTCGGACTCCAGGCCGCAGCGGACCTGGAGCGCGTGCAGCTCGCGCAGGTGCGCGCGGTCGTCGGAGTCGAGCGCCACGGCCAGGGTGCCGCAGGCGCGGTAGCCGGTGTCGAGACCGGTGGCCTCCGCCAGCTCGGCCGCGAAGGCCGGGAAGCGGCGGGCGGACTCGACGTTGAGGGCGAGCAGGGTCTGCTCGCCGTAATGGAGCTCGGTGACGGCGGCGAGCATGCCGGCCGCGACCTGGGCGGCCCCGCCGCCCGGCTCGGGGTCGGCGAGCACGACCCCGAGGCCGCGCTGCGCGGCCCGCCAGGCGGTGACGAGCCCGATGATCCCGCCCCCGATCACGAGGACGTCGGACCCGCTCCCGGGCCCGTTTCGAGAAGAACGCATGGGCGTCCAGCCCCTCCCTTCGCCGGCATGACCCGGATCAGGTTCGTACGGTCGGAGGCCGCCCAGCCTCCCTCTCAGCCCGGTGCGTCCGGGCTCCCGCGAGTGCTTTACGCCTGCCACCATAGCCCGAGCCCTCGGCCCGCAGTAAGGGAGCGTCCGGGCGACAGGGCCGCCTCCGCGTTGACCGGGCCCCTTACCTGACGAATAGTCAGCTGCTTATGGTGATCGGGTGAGCGAACAGCAGACGCATTCCGAAGCACGGCACGTGGTCGTCGTCGGCGCGGGCATGGCCGGCGTGCAGACCGCGGTGGCCCTGCGCGAACAGGGCTTCGCGGGAGCCATCACCCTCATCGGCGCCGAGCCGCACCAGCCCTACGACCGGCCCCCGCTCTCCAAGGCGGTCCTGCTCGGCAAGGCCGAGGGTTCGGCCTTCGAGGTCGACTTCGAGGCACTCGGCGTGGAGCTGCGCCTGGGCCTGGAGGTCACCGGGGTGCGGCCCGCCGAGCACCGCGTGGTGACCGAGGCGGGCGAGGTCGGCTACGACACCCTCGTCATCGCCACCGGCGCCGAACCGCTCACCCTGCCCGGCAGCGGGGGAGTGCCCGGCGTCCATCTGCTGCGCACCCTCGACGACGCGCGGCGGCTGCGCCCGGTCCTGGACCAGCGGCACCGGATCGTGGTCGTGGGCGCCGGATGGATCGGCGCGGAGTTCGCCACCGCCGCACGCGACGCGGGCTGCGAGGTCACCGTCGTGGAGGCCGCCGACCGCCCGCTGGCCGGGGTGCTCCCCGCCGAGGTCGCCGCCCCGATGGCCGGGTGGTACGCCGAATCCGGCGCCGAACTCCTCACCGGCGCCCGGGTCCAAGCGGTCGTGCCGGGCGAGGTACTGCTCGCCGACGGCCGGCGGCTCCCGGCCGACGCGGTGGTCATCGGCATCGGCGCCCGCCCCGCGACCGGCTGGCTGGCCGGCTCGGACATCGCGCTCGGCCCCGAGGGGGCGATCACGGCGGACGCCCGCCTGCGCACCTCGCTCCCCGACGTGTACGCGGTGGGCGACTGCGTCTCGTTCCCCTCGGCCCGGTTCGGCGAGCGCCTGCTCGTCCACCACTGGGACAACGCGTTGCAGGGCCCGCGCACGGTGGCCGCCGACATCGTGGGCGAGGCGCCCGCCGACTACGACCCGGTGCCGTACTTCTGGTCCGAACAGTTCGGCCGCTTCGTCCAGTACGCGGGCCACCACACCGACACCGACACCCTGGTCTGGCGCGGCGACCCGTCCTCGGCCCCGTGGTCGGTCTGCTGGCTGAGGGACGGGGCCCTGGTCGCGGTCCTGGCGGTGGGCCGCCCCCGGGACCTGGCCCAGGGCCGCAGACTGATCGAATCGGCCACCCCCCTGAACCGAGAAGCCCTGAGCGACCCGTCAACGCCCCTGAAGTCGGCGGTACTGGGGTAAGGACCCTGGCCAGGGAAACGCCGCCAAGGGGCGCGGGGAACTGCGCGACACGCCACGCACGATCCGCGGCCGAAACCGAAAGCTGAAGGGGCCGGGGGCGTCCGGGGCGGAGCCCCAGGACACGGTCGGCGACCAGAGGCACTTCAGGGGCCCGAGGGGCGCGGGGGACGCGGGGGCGCGGCCCCCGAGGGACCACCCCGGTACCGGCTGTCAGTGCGAGGTGGCAGGCTTGTGACCGTGACCGAGATTGACGCGAAGATTGATGCTCTCGTCCCCGCCTGGCTGTACCTCCCCGACATCGCGGAGATGCTGGACGTGGAGGTGACGCGTGTACGGCAGCTGGTCAAGGAGGGCCAGCTCATCGCCGTACGCCGCGGTGAGAACAGGGCGCTTCAGGTGCCGGCCGCCTTCATCGACACCGACAAGGTGGTGAAGGGCCTGGTCGGGACGCTGACGCTGCTGAGGGACGACGGTTTCTCCGACGAGGAGATGCTGGAGTGGCTCTTCACCCCGGACCCGACCCTGCCCGGCACCCCCGCCGAGGCCCTCAGTGAGAATCGCGGCACGGAGGTGAAGCGCCGCGCCCAGGCGCTCGCCCTCTGAGTCGAACGAGCCCACCCACCAGTGCCGCGAGCCGCGGGTGTACGGTCCGGTCCACCCGGCCCGTACACCGCGCGGCCCGGCCGAAGACGAACGACAACGGGGGACCTTCCATGCCCACGGCCCGTGAGCGGCTCGCCGACGCCCGGCTCTACCTGTGCACCGACGCGCGCAAGCGCCAGGGCGATCTGCCCGCGTTCCTGGACGCCGTGCTGGCGTCCGGCGTGGACATCGTGCAGCTGCGGGACAAGGGCATGGAGGCCGCCGAGGAGCTGGAGCACCTGGCGGTCTTCGCGGACGCCTGCCGCCGGCACGGCAAGCTGCTCGCGGTCAACGACCGGGCCGACGTGGCGCACGCGATCGGCGCCGACGTGCTGCACCTGGGCCAGGGCGATCTGCCGGTGCCCGCCGCCCGCGCCGTCCTGGGCGAGGAGGTGCTGATCGGCCGCTCCACCCACGCGGACGCGGAGGCCGCGGCGGCCGCCGTCGAGCCGGGCGTGGACTACTTCTGCACGGGCCCCTGCTGGCCCACCCCCACCAAGCCGGGCCGGTTCGCGCCGGGCCTCGACCTGGTGCGGTACACCGCCTCGCTCGGCACCGACCGCCCCTGGTTCGCGATCGGCGGCATCGACGCGGGCAACCTGGACGAGGTCCTGGACGCGGGAGCCGACCGGATCGTCGTCGTGCGGGCGATCACCGAGGCCGACGACCCGGCCGCGGCCACCGCCGACCTGGCCAAGCGGGTCCGGGAGCGGCTCGGCCGAAGCGCGGGGTGATCCCCGGGCCCCAGGGACCCGGTCGCTGTCCGAGGGGTGGACAGAAGTCCGACAATGTGGACATTTGACCCCGGACTTGTTGGGGGACCGGCGGCCCCTGGCTAACCTGCGAGTATGGCCCTTGGCACAGCTTCCACCAGGACTGATCGCGCACGAACCGTGCGTGACATGCTCGCGTCCGGCGAGACCACCTACTCCTTCGAGTTCTACGCGCCCAAAACCGAGAAGGGCGAGCGGAACCTCTGGAACGCGCTGCGCCGGGTCGAAGCGGTCGCCCCCGACTTCGTGTCCGTGACCTACGGAGCCGGCGGCTCCACCCGGACCGGAACCGTCGAGGCCACCCAGCAGATCACCGAGGACACCACCCTCACCCCGGTCGCCCACCTCACCGCCGTCGGGCACTCCGTCGCCGAGCTGCGCCACACCGTCGGGCAGTACGCCGACGCCGGGATCCGCAACATCCTCGCGGTGCGCGGCGACCCGAAGGGCGACCCGATGGGCGAATGGGTCAAGCACCCCCAGGGTGTGACATACGCGGCCGAACTGGTCTCGCTCATCCGGGAGTCGGGCGACTTCTGCGTGGGCGTCGCGGCCTTCCCCGAGATGCATCCGCGCTCCACGGACTGGGAATCCGACATCCGGCACTTCGTGGACAAGTGCCGCGCGGGTGCCGACTATGCCATCACCCAGATGTTCTTCGAGCCCGAGAACTATTCGCGGTTGCGTGACCGGGTCGCGGCGGCCGGCTGCGAGACCCCGATCATCCCCGAGGTCATGCCCGTGACCAGCGTGAAGCAGCTGGAACGACTGCCCCAACTCAGCACCGCGGCCTTCCCGGAGGACCTGCGGGACCGGATGCTTGCCGTCAAGGACGATCCAGCCGCTGTACGCTCCATTGGCATCGAGTTCGCCACAGAGTTCTGCTCGCGGCTGCTCGCCGATGGCGTACCCGGGTTGCACTTCATTACCCTCAACAACTCCACGGCGACGCTCGAAATCTACGAGAATCTCGGCCTGCACCAGCAGGCGTAGCCGGAAACCGGTACCCGGGCAGGGGACAGCTGTACCCGGGACAGGAGAATGAGGGACGTACATGGGCTGGACGGTCCTCTACATCGCGTTCGCGGTCGTCGCGCTGTGGCTGCTCGGTGAGGTGCTGCTGCAGTACAAGGCGCGCCTGCGCTGGCGGTTGCTCGCCTTCACCGGATTCCTGGGAGTGGTCCTGGGCGTCCTCGTCCCGTCCGTCTTCGTGATCATTCTGGGTGCGATCGCCTTCGCCGTCGGGCAGGTGCAGGTCACGCTCTCCTTCCGGCGCGGCTTCTCCACCGGCTGGGCGCTCGGCGGCAGGCCGGGCGCGAGCCGGCGGCGCAAGGGGAGCCGCGGCAAGGGCGCCCCGGCCCCGGAGCCGGTCCTCGAAGTCTCCGACCTCCAGTACGAGGCGGCCGCCGAGACCGGAGTCCTGGACCTGAACGGCCAGGCGCCGCACGCCGGTTCGGACCACGCCGAATCGGTCTACGAACCGCAGCCGATGCCCGACGAGACCGGCCAGTACGGCATCTACAGCCCCGCGCACACCGAGGCCCAGCCCCAGTACCCCGCCTACGACCCGCAGCAGCCGTACGTCGACCCGTACGCCCCGCAGTACGACGACGCGGGCGCCGGGCAGCAGCAGTACGCCGCCTACTCGGACCCGTACATCGGCAACGGCGGCCAGGCATACGGCACCTACACCGGCTACGACAGCTTCGGCGGCCAGCAGTCCTACCCCGACCCGCTGGCCGCGCAGTACGCGACGGACACCCCGCCGGGCGGCGTCTGGGTGCCCCAGCAGCGCGACGGGGAGTACGTCCCCTACGAGCAGCAGCAGGCCCAGCAGCCGTACGACCCTCACCACCCGGATCTGCCGCACCACCCCGAGCAGCAGCCCTACCGCTACTGACCGCCCCCGGGGCCCGGCTCATTGCGAGCCCCGGAAGCCCTCTCCCTCCACGATCAGCCCGGCCACCAGCGCGCCCGACATCCCGGCGTGGGCGAGCCCGCCGCCCGGGTGGGACCAGCCTCCGGCCAGGTGCAGACCCGGCAGACCGGTGGTGTTGGACGGGTGCAGCAGCGTGGCCCCGGCCGCGGCCAGCGAGGGCGCGGGCACCGAACCGCCCCCGGCGCCGGTCGCCTGTGCCACGTCCACCGGGGTGCGGACCTCGTGCCACAGCAGCCGCTCGCGCAGCTCGGGCACGGCCCGCGCGGCGGCCTCGATCAACGCGTCCGTGTACCGCCGCACCAGCGGCTCGTCCGTCCAGTCGACCGCGCCGTGCGGCGCGACCGTCGCCGTCAGCGTCACCGCCTCGTGGTCGTCGTCGGGCCGCACCGCCGGATCGTCGGGGCGCAGCACCGTGACCGTCGGCCGCCCGGTGTGCGGCCCCGCGAAGGCCTCGCGGGCCTCGGCCGCCGCGTCGGGGGAGTGGGCCACCGTGCGGTGCGCCGTGTCCGAGGGGCGGGCGCCGCGCAGCGCGAGCAGCACCGTGAACCGGCTCGGCCGCGCCGCGGCGGCGGGCCGCACCGCGTCGGCCTCCCACAACGCGCGGCCGGGCAGCATTTGTTCGAGGTCGCGCGGGTCCGCTCCGCAGACCACCTCGTCGGCCTCCGCGAGCGTGCCGTCGGCGAGCTCGACGCCCGCGGCCCGGCCCTCCTTCTCGGTGATCCGCGCCACCTCGGCGTCGAACACGAACGAGACCCGGCGGGCCAGGCAGCGCTCGTACACCGCGCGCGCCAGCTCCCGCATGCCACCGCGCACGTACCAGCTGCCGAAGGTCTGCTCCATGTACGGCAGCACCGCCGCGGCGGCCGGGGCCGTGTCCGGGTCCAGGCCGTACTCCAGGGCGTAGCTCTCCAGCAGCGCGCCGAGCCGGCCGCCGCCCAGCTCCCACGCGGCGACCTCGCCGAGCGTGGCGGCCTGCCGGGGTGCGCGCAGCAGCCGGCGCTGCTTGGGCGCCGGATACGGCTCGCGGGCAAGCACCTGCCAGTTGGGCCACAACGGCTCCTCCAGGAGCGGCCGGCGCGTACGGTCCCAGGCCTCCCGGGCGCGGATCAGGAAGGCGCCCCAGCGCTCGCCGGAGCCCGCGCCCAGAGCGGCGTCCAGCGCCGACATCACGCCCGCGCGCGAGGCGTTGGGCAGCGACACCTCCGTACCGTCGGCGAAGAGGTGGCGCGAGGCCGGGTCGACCGGGGCGAGCTCCAGCACGCTCTCCAGCGGCTCCTTGCCGGTCTTCACGAACAGGTCGCGGTAGACGGCGGGCAGCCGCAGCAGACCGGGGCCGGTGTCGAAGACGAAGCCGTCCCGCTCGTACCGTCCCAGTGCGCCGCCGTAGGTCGACGAGCGCTCGTACACCGTCACCCGGTGGCCTGCCACGGCCAGCCGGGCAGCAGTCGCCATGGCGCCCACACCGGCGCCGATCACCGCAATCCGTGCCATGTCCGCGACTTTATCCGCCGCCACCGACAGCTCAGTCCGGCGGTTGGGAGACCCCCGCCGCGGCCAGCCGCTTCTCCTCCCGGCGCTGCGCCCGGCGCCGCCAGTACCGGCGGACCTTGCGCCACACGACGACCAGGATCACCAGGCCGAGCAGCAGCAGCGTGCCCGCGATGACGGCGGCCGCGAGCGGGTGGAAGATCGCGAAGCTTATGATCCCGGCGACGCCCAGATCCTCCGCAATGCTCAGCGCGATGTTGCTGAACGGCTCGGGCGAGGTGTTCACCGCCATCCGCGTCCCAGCCTTCACCAGATGGCTCAGCAGCGCCGTCGAACCGCCCACCGCGCCCGCCGCGAGATCGGGCAGCGAACCGTTCTGCCCGGCGAGCAGCGCCCCGACGACCGCGCCCGCGATCGGCCGGATCACCGTGTGCACGGCGTCCCAGACCGAGTCGACGTACGGGATCTTGTCGGCCACCGCCTCGCAGAGGAAGAGGACGCCTGCCGCGATCAGGACGTCGGGACGCTGGAGCGCGGTCGGCACGTCGTCGGTGAGGCCGGTGGCGCCGAAGACGCCGAGCAGCAGGACCACCGCGTACGCGTTGACCCCGCTCGCCCAGCCGCTGGTGAACACGAGGGGGAGTACGGACACGGTCGCGATGTTAACCAGATCCGGCCGTTGCCGACTGAGGTTGAGCGCGCAGGCCTGAGTATCCGTACCTAGAGGGTGAGATGAGTACCCGCACGGATGGGCTCCGACCTGCATGGACGGGAAAGTGGAGGCCACGGAAGGGGCGCGGCGCCGGTACCGCCGACACGGGGCGGCGGAACCGGCGCGGCTCCCTGGACGTGACGGGGTGCGGGGGAAGCGCCGGGCCGGTGCGGTTCAAGGGGGATTGAACCGCACCGGCCCGGCGTATTTCGTCCCACAACCCCTGGCTAGCGCGGCTAGCGCGGCTGGCGCGGCTAGCGGCCGCTGACCCGGCCGTGCAGCAGCCTGGAGAGGGCGGCGTGGACGTCGTCCAGGGAGCGCTCGCTCTGGAAGGCCTGCCAGTCGAGCGCGGCCACCAGGACCATCCCGACCAGCGCCGCGGCGGTGAGCGGAATGTCGATCTCCTCGCTCAGCTCGCCGTCCGTCACCGCGTCCCGCAGCACCGTCTCCACCACGGCGACCGCCTCCCGGCGCACCACCAGGAGCGTCGACTGCCAGGCGCGGTTGGTGCGCCACAGCTCGGCGACGTAGAGCTGGGTGAAGGCCGGATAGCGGTGGATGAAGTCCAGTCCTGCCCGGATCATCGCGTCAAGCGCCTCGACCTTGGTTCCACCCCGCTCGGCGGTTTCGTCCGCGGCCGCCTGCAAAGACGCGGTCAGCAGCCCCACCCCGTGCCGGAGCAGCTCCTCGAAGAGCTCGGTCTTGCTCTTGAAGTTGTAGTAGACCGTGCCCTTGGCGACGCCGGCCCGCTCGGCGATCTCGTCGACCGTGGTGGCCGAGAAGCCCTGTTCGGCGATGAGCGTCACGGCGGCCTCGTACAGCTTCTGCCGGGTCGCCTGCCGTCTGGTGCTGCTGCTCTCCATGGCGTCGATTCTCACAGGCTCAGCTCGGGGTGCAGCCGGTCGAGCGACCACACCTGCTTCTGCCGGGCCGACAGCGCCGTCAGGGCGAGCGCGCCGACGGTGAAGGCGGTCAGGACCGCGCAGCCCTGCCACACCACACCCAGGTCGCCGCCGGTGATCAGCCTGCGCAGCCCGTCGACGACGTAACTCATCGGCAGGTAGGGGTGGATGGCGTTGAAGAAGGCCGGGCTCGTCTGCACGGGGTAGGTGCCGCCCGCCGAGGTCAGCTGGAGCATCAGGACGGCGAGCACCAGGATGCGTCCGGCCGCGCCGAACTTCGCGTTCAGCCACTGCACGATCGCCGCGAAGCAGAAGGAGGCCAGCGCCAGATAGCCCAGCGTTCCCGCGGTGCGCTCCATTTCGAGACCGAGCCCGAAGTGCAGCACCGACATCAGTGCGGCGACCTGGAGCACCCCGATGGCCGCCACCGGCAGCCAGCCCGCGAACGCGATCCGCCAGGCCGAGGCGCCGGCGGCCAGCGCGCGCCGGTTGAGCGGCTGGATCAGCATGTACGCGACCATCGCGCCCACCCACAGGGAGAGCGGGATGAAGTACGGCGCGAAGCCGGTGCCGTAGTTGGGCGCCTTGTGCATCGCCTGCGAGGCCAGCCTGACCGGGTCGGCCATGACCTCGGTGCGCTGGTCGCGCTGCTGCTTGTCGTAGTCGGGGATCTGGCCCACGCCGTCGTGCAGGCCGTTCGACAGCTGCACCGAGCCGTCGGAGAGCTTCACGATGCCGCCGTCGAGGGCGCCCGCGCCCTTCTTCAGCTTGCCGACGCCCGCGTCGAGGTCGGTGGAGCCGGTCTTGGCGCTGCCGAGACCGTCGTGGATGGCGGAGGCCCCCTTGGCGACGTCGTGCGCGCCCTTGTTGAGCTTGTTGATGTCGGCGATTCTCGTCTCCAGGTCGCTGGAGAGTCGCGGCGCCTTCGCGGCCAGGTCCCGGGCCTTCGTCTGGAGGTCCCCGAGGCTCTTGTCGAGCGTCTTGAAGTCGCCGCCCTGGTCCTTGACGAGGTTGTTGACGTCCGCGGTCAGGGTCGCGCCGGTGGCCATCGCCTTCTTGGCCTCCTTCAGCTTCGGGCAGATCTGCCCGTCCGGGGCCTTGTCCACGCAGACCTGCTGGTAGAGGGCGTCGAGATCCTGGGAGGCCTTGCGGGTGCCGGCGGCGGCGTCCGGGGCGAGCCTGATGATGTCCTTGAGGTGGTCCCGCACCGGCTGGATCGAGTCGGCCAGGAGCTTGGCCGAGTCGCCGACGGTCTTGCCGTTGTCCTTGAGATAGGGACGCGCCTCGCCGGCCGCCGCGTTGGCCTCGTCCGCCATCCGCTGGGTGCCGTCCGCGACCTTCTGGGCGCCGTCGGCCAGGGTGCCCGCCGCCGTGTCGAGCTTCGTGATGCCGCCGGCCAGCTTGTCGCTGCCGTCCTTGGCGGTGCCCAGGCCGTCGGCCAGCTGCTTGGAGCCGTCCTTGGCCTTGCCGAGCCCGTCCTTGAGGTCGCCCGCGCCCTTGGCCGCCTTCTCGGTGGCGTCGTGGAGGTCGCCGAACGAGATGAAGATCCGGTCGAGGAACGACCGCGACGCCTTGCTGGAGGCGGCGGCGCGGACCTCGGAGAACACCGTCTTGGAGATCGATCCCACGATGTAGTTGTTGGCGTCGTTGGTGCGCACCTGGAGCGCGCCCGTCTCGGGGACGTTCCCCGAGCTGGACGCGATCCTCCGGCTGAAGTCGGCGGGCATCGTCAACGAGAGGTAGTAGGTGCCCTTTTCGAGGCCCTCGCGCGCCTCGGCGTCGCTGACCTCGTGCCATTCGAAGGTCTTGCTGTCGAGCAGCTTCTTGCTGAGCTCGTCGCCCACGTGGAGCTTCTGCCCGGCGGCCTCGGCCCCCTTGTCGTCGTTGACGAGCGCCACCGGAATCCGGTCGAGACGGCTGTAGGGGTCCCAGAACGAGCACAGGTAGAGCGCGCCGTAGAGCAGCGGCAGCAGGAGCAGCGCCACCAGGGCCGCCCGCGGCAGCTTCCCCCTGCCGAACCGCTTCAGCTCAAGCGCTGCCAGTCGTGGCGAACGCATCCGCCGCCCCCTCCTTGCCCGTGGCGCCCTTGCCGGCGCCGGATTCCGTCGTCTTTACGGTGAGGTCGGCCTCGGCCGGCGCCTCGCTGCACACCGCGAGCACGGTGGTGCCCGAGTCGGCGACCGAGCGCAACAGGGCCCAGGCCGCGGCGCGTCCGGTGTCCGACAGCTTCAGGTCGGTGTCGTCGACCGCGAGCAGGGCGGGCCGCTGGATCAGGCCGAGCGCCACCGAGAGCCGCAGCGCCTCCAGGCGTTCCAGATCGCGTACGGAGGTCTGCTCGCGCTTGGGCAGGGAGGCGAGGTCGAGGCCGGCGGCGGCCAGTGCCTCGTCGATCCGGGCGCGGGACTCGGCCCGGCGCCGGGCGGGAGAGCGCAGCAGCGCCCGCACCGAACCGTCGTAGCGGCGCTGGAGCATCACGCGCTCGCGCAGGTGCTCGGCGACGGTGAAGGCCGGGTCGAGTTCGCTGACGCCGGGCACATGGCCGAGCGCGCTGACGCGCCGTACGGCGGCCATCTTGCGGGGCAGCTGCTGCCCGGCCACCCTCGCCCAGCCCTCGGCCGGCTTCATGCGGCCGGTCAGGGCGAGCAGCAGGCAGGTCCGGCCCGAGCCGGAAGGTCCCGTGACCGCGACGAGCGAGCCCGGGGCCGCGTCGATGCCGACCCCCCTGAAGGCCCAGCCGCGCGGCCCCTTGAGCCCGAAGCCCTCGGCACGGATCGCCGCGCCGGTCACTTCCGAGTGCGGGCTGTCCACATTCCCCCCTGCTCTCGCGTCCCCCGGGGCCGGAAGTCCGGCCCCATTCTTTTGAACTGACTGGTCAGTACAAAAGATAGCCCGAACCCGCATGCGAGGCAAAGGCGCAGGTCAACGGCGGATTCGGGTCGATTGTCAGTGGTGGGCCTCACGATGGACACATACGGCCACAGTGCCGTCACACGACGACAGGAGGTTCGTCATGGCCAGCTCCCACGCAGCAGCCGCACCCCGGCGCCGCGCCAGCAGCCCTGCCCCCTCACTGAACGGCGCCGCCAACGACGTCCACCCCGTGCCGCGCCGGGCCGGGGCACCGCCCGCCGCCCTCGACCTGCTCGCCCAGGCCCGCGGCGGTCTGGACGAGGCGGCCACCCTCGACGCCCCCAACGAGCGGTACGCGACGGCCCATCTGGCCGCCCTGCGCACCGCGGCCGCCGTCCTCGCCGCCCGCGGCCGGCCCGAGACCAGCCCGCGCCGCCGGCAGCGCATCCGCAGCGCCTGGGAGGTGCTGCCGGAGATAGCGCCCGAACTGACCGAGTGGAGCGCCCTGTTCGCCTCGGGGGCGGACAGGCGGGCCCGCGCCGAGGCCGGCATCCAGGGCGCGGCCACCGTCCGGGACGCCGACGACCTGCTCCGCGACGCGGCGATGTTCCTGCGCCTGGTCGAGCGCCTACTGGTGCTCCAGCCCGTGCTGCCCCAGCCAAGGATCCGCGAGCCGGAGGCGGAACGGGGGGCCGGCTGACGGCGCCCGCCCGGGCTCGGCCACGGCGGCCCGCGGATGATCCGTGGCGGCCGGGGGAGGCAATAGGGTGGACGGGTCTTCACCCTTCCCACGCCGCGTCCGCGGCGGCACCGCGCCGAGGAGTCAACTGCCGTGTCGGACCCCATGCGCCCCCGCGCCTCCCTCCGTACCGCCGTGGTCTGGGAGGTCCTCAAGGAAGCGCTCGACCGCCGGGTCACGGCGACCGGGCGCGAGGCTCTGGACGTGCTGGACACCGGCGGCGGCTCCGGCAACTTCGCGGTGCCGCTGGCCGCGCTCGGGCACCGGGTCACCGTGGTCGACCCCAGCCCCAACGCGCTCTTCGCGCTGGAGCGGAGGGCCGCCGAGGCCGGGGTGGCCGAGCGGGTCCAGGGCGTCCAGGGCGACATCCTCGGCCTCTTCGACGTGGTCGAGCGCGGTGGGTACGACGCGGTGCTGTGCCACGGGGTCCTGGAGTACGTGGAGGACCCGGCGGAGGGCGTGCGCAACGCGGTGGACGCGCTGCGGTCCGAGGGCGCGCTGAGCCTGCTCGCCGCGGGCCTCGGCGGCGCGGTGCTCTCCCGCGCCCTCGCCGGGCACTTCACCGAGGCCCGCCACGCACTCTCGGACCCGGCGGGCCGCTGGGGCGCGGGCGACCCCGTGCCGCACCGGTTCACCGCCGATCAGCTCATCGAGCTCGTCGGCGGCGCCGGGGCCACCGCGGGGGCGGTGCACGGCGTGCGGGTCTTCGCGGATCTGGTCCCCGGCGTCCTGGTGGACACCGAGCCGGGCGCCCTGGACGCGCTCCTCAAGCTGGAGGCCGCGGCCGCCGAGCTGCCCGCCTTCCACGCCGTCGCCACCCAGCTGCACGTACTGGGCGAGAAGCGCGGGTGACCGCGCTCCGGCGGCCCCCGGCGGGCTGATCAGCGGCGCTGTGCCGCATGGAGTACGCCACAGGCCCCCCGATCGGCGGCTTCGCCCCGTATGATCGGGGGACACGGTCCGGCATGACGGATCGGCTCTTGGGGAATTGAATCTCCACAGCCGAGCCGCCGTGGCGGCCCGGCTGGTGATTTGGCGTAGAGGGCGGGTTTCACGGGGGCGATTCCCTGCCTATCCTGAAGGGGCCGCATCCGGTCGCCCCCCGCGACCGACGAGTAGGAGGACTCCGTGCCGCTCTCGGAGCACGAGCAGCGCATGCTCGAGCAGATGGAGCGAGCGCTGTACGCCGAAGATCCCAAGTTCGCGACAGCGCTTGAGGGAAGCGGGCTGCGTACGTACACCCGGCGACGGGTCTACCAGGCGGTCGCCGGCTTCCTGGTTGGTATCGCGCTCCTCATGACCGGTGTCATGACCCAGATCTGGATCAGCGTGGTGGGCTTCCTCGTCATGCTCGGCTGTGCGGTGCTCGTGGTCACCGGCTGGCGCAAGGCGCCACGCCCCGGTGAACAGGCGCGTGCGGGCGGTTCCGCCGCGCCGCGGCAGGCCCGGCAGCGGCGCTCGATGATGGACCGGATCGAGCAGCGCTGGCAGCGGCGTCGCGATGAGGGGCACTAGCCCGCCCCGCCTACGACTGACCTGAAGGGCGGTCACCTTTCACGAGGTGACCGCCCTTTTGGTGTCCGCCGGGTCGGCGTCCAGCACAGGCGCGGACCGTCCCCGGGCCCCTGCGAGCCGGGGACTGCCCTGCGTGGCCGGACCGGTCCTGCCGACGGCGCGGGATGCCGCGCGACCAGCCCCGTACGGGGACCGGGGCGGAGGCCCGCAGGGATACTCAGGCGCCGGTCGCGGGTTCCGGCGGAGCTTCCCTGCCACGGCGGGGACGCAGACGCTCGGTCAGGCCTCGCGTACGCGTCGAAACCCGCGCCCTCGTCCGCTCCCACCGGAGCGACACCGCCCAGATCACCCTGACGGCTGAGCGGGGGGCGAGAATCGCGCGCAGGGCCGGCCAGTGGCCCGCCTGCGCCCGCAGCCCCGCCGTCACGCGGGCCACGTCGTCCGTGAGACCCGGGGTCGGGCGCGGGTCGCGGGCGTAGAGGACCTGTTCCACCGCGCCCGCCGCTCGATGGACGGAGTCGGCCGCGGCGCCGTCCAGGCGGCCGAGACGAATGACCCGCGCCGCCGCCTTGCGGGGCGTCTGCGACTCGTCGGGCGCGATGCCGTAGTCCCAGGCCGTGTCGGTGATCTCCTGCCAGGCGGCGAGGGTGCGGGCCACCGCGTCGGCCGGGGTGCGGCCGCCCGAGCCCAGCCGCCGGGACCGTACCCGCCTGCGCCACACGAAGGGCAGCAGCGGAAGGGCCAGCAGCACGGTCACCCCCACGGCCGTGCCGATCAGGGTCGGGGCCGAGGGGCCGCTGTCCGTCGGACCGGCGACGCTCGCCGCGGCCGAGGGGCCGCAGTCGCCGAGGCGCCGCGCGGTGGGCGGGCAGGAGTCGCTGGCGGACGGCGCCGCCGAGGGCTGCGCCGAGGCGCTCCTGGACGGCTCGGCCGGGCGGCTCGGGCTGCCCGCCGGGGCCTGCTGGCGGGTGTAGTCGGGGACGCTGCCCCGCGTCGGCGTCGGCTCGAAGCGGGTCCAGCCCACGCCCTCGAAGTACAGCTCGGGCCAGGCGTGCGCGTCGCGAAGACCCACCGACATGGTGCCGTCCGGGCGCGTCACGCCCGGGGTGAAGCCCACCGCGACCCGGGCGGGGATGCCCAGCGTGCGGGCCATCGCCGCCATCGAGAAGGAGAAGTGGACGCAGAAGCCCTCCTTCTCCTTGAGGAAGTTGGCGATCGCCTCGGTGCCGCTGCCCGACTCGACACGGGTGTTGTAGGTGAAGCCGCCGCTGGTGGAGAACCAGTCCTGGAGCTTGACGGCCCTCTCGTAGTTGGTGGCGGCGCCACTGGTGACCTGCCGCGCGGTGGCGGAGACCACGGACGGCAGCGAGTCCGGCACCCGGGTGTACTCCTTCAGGAGGTCACCGGGTGGGGCCGGGGCATTGGCCAACTGGTCCGCCGTGGGGTGCACCAGGAGGCTGGAGACCGTGTACTGCGCGCCCCGCGTCGTCTGCTTCCGGTCGCCCACCAGGGTCCGCCCGACCGGCTCGAACCGCCAGTCGCCCTTGACCTTCACCTGGGTCGCCGGGAACGGCATCGGCAGCCAGCTCTGGGCGTACCAGCCGGCCGCCGAGATGCTGGTCTCGACCTCGGTGGTGCTGACGGCGGGGCTCAGCCCGTCGGGCCGGGGCAGCGGATCGGGTACGTCCTTGATGTGGCGCTCGGAGGACTTCCACGTCGCCCCGTCGAACTCGTCGAGCGCGACGATCCGCAGGTACATCTCCTTGGTGTCCTGGGCGTTGGTGTTGTACCGCATCACCTCGCGGTCCTCGGGCTGGTTCAGGCTGTTCTGCAGCGAGACCAGCGGGTTGACCGCGGAGATGGTCCCTCCGCTTCCCTCCCCGGTGCCGCCGCTGCCCGCGCCACCGAGCAGCCCGCTGTCCAGCGCGGGCAGCATCGCCGGGATCACCAGCGCGAGGCCGAGGGTGAGCGCGCCGATGCGCCGCCCGGTACGGACCGGGGCCAGCGGCGCCGTGTTCTCGAACACGCTCTGCTGGGCCCGGCCGGGCGCCCGCGCGGCGCCGCCGAAGACCCGCCCCCACTGCGAGAGCCGGTCGCGGCCCTCGGCGAGCAGGAGCAGCAGGTAAGCGGCCGCCGCGAGCACGAACCAGAGCCAGCTCGCGCCGCCCGGGGAGAGCCCGGCGGCCACCGAGTACAGCGCGAGCAGCGGCAGGCCCGCCGGGGCTGCGCTGCGGAACGTCACCGCGAGCGCGTCCACCGCGAGACCGATGATCAGCATCCCGCCGACCATCATCAGCCGGATGCCCGGGGTGGCGGGCGCCGGGATCGCGTACTGCCCGACATCCGAAGCGCCCTGCTGAAGAAGGGAGTTGAGCTGCTCAAGGGCCTCGGGACCGGGCAGCAGCCCGCCGATCGCCTGCTGGCGCGCGAACACCAGCGTCAGCACAAGCAGCGCCACCACGGCCTGGGCGAGCACGGTCAGCGGCCGGGCCAGCGGCACCCGCCGGGCCAGCGCGCCCACCCCGCTCAGGATCGCGAGCAGGAAGGCCGCCTGGAGGATCCAGGAGGCCGGGGCGACCAACGGCAGCATCGAGCACGCCGCCAGCACCGTGGCCGCGTAGGCGCACAGCGCCAGCCGTCCGCGACCGCTCATGACCATCCCCCTGCCGTGCCGGAAGCGCCGCCGGGCGCCGCCTTCGCGTGCGTACGTTCCTGACCCGCCAGGCGCCACAGCTCGGGCAGCGCCGCACCCGGCCGCACCGCGAGCGCCGTCCAGCCCGCCTCGCGCAGCAGCCGCAGCCGGTCCTCGACCGGGCCGCGCCCCTCGGGGCCGTGCGTCCACTGACCGCTGTCCAGCACGAAGGCGACCGCGGCGCCGCTGCGCCGCCGCATCTTCGCCGCCACCGCGGCCTGCTCCTCGTCGAGATCGCCGAAGAAGCCGATGAGCAGCCCCTCGTTGCCCCCGCGCAGCACGTCGTACGCGCGCGAGAGGCCGCCGCCGTCGGAGTGGTCGACGACCGCGAGGGTGTCCATCATCAGCCCGGCCGAGTCCGAGGAGTCCTGGGTCGAGCCGGCGAAGCCGCCCCCGCCCTCACCCGGCACCGAGCTGCCCGTGTCGGTCAACAGCCGTACGGAGAAGCCCCGTTCCAGCATGTGCACCAGGGCGGACGCGGCGCCCGAGACCGCCCACTCGAAGGCCGAGTCGGGGCCCGCGCCCGCGTACGCGATGTCCCGGGTGTCGAGCAGCACCGTGCAGCGCGCCCGCTGGGGCTGCTCCTCGCGGCGCACCATCAGCTCGCCGTAGCGCGCGGTGGAGCGCCAGTGCACCCGGCGCAGGTCGTCGCCGTGCCGGTAGCCGCGCGGGATGACGTCGTCCTCACCGGCCAGGGCGAGCGAGCGGTGCCGTCCGTCGCCGTACCCGGCGGCCTCGCCGGACAGCCGCACCGGGGGCAGCGGTTCGGTCCTGGGTATGACGGTCAGCGTGTCGTGGGCACTGAAGGCGCGGGTCAGCTCGCACATCCCGAAGGGGTCGGTGAGCCGCAGCTGCAAGGGCCCCAGCGGATAGCGCCCGCGCAGGTCGGACCGGACCCGGTAGGACACCTCGCGCTTGCCGCCCGCCTCGACCCGGTCGAGCACGAAGCGGGGGCGCGGGCCGAGCACGTACGGCACCCGGTCCTGGAGCATGAGCAGGCCGGTGGGCAGCCGCGAGACGTTGTCGATCCGCAGCTGGACCCGGGCCTCGGAGCCCGCCGGGACCCGGCCGGGGGCCAGCCGCCTGCTGCCCGCGACGCGGTAGCGCGTCCGGTAGAGGACCACCGTGCAGACCAGGGGCAGCACGGCGAGCAGCAGCCCGACCCGCAGCAGGTCCTCCTGGCCGAGGACGAAGGCGCAGACGGCGGCGGCGACGCCGGCCGCGAGGAAGGAGCGGCCGCGGGTGGTCAGGCCCGACAGGGCGGCCCACAGCCCGCCCTTCGCCTGTTCGTCGGCGGGCTCGGCGTCGAGCCCCCCGGCCGCCATCACAGCCGCCGGGCGCCGGGCGGCTGCTGGCCGTACAGCGGATTCCCGGCCTGCGGAACGGGCGTGTGCTGGAGGATCTCCAGGACGACCTGCTCGGCGGTGCGCCGGTTGAGCTGGGCCTGCGCGGTGGGCAGCAGCCGGTGTGCGAGGACGGCGACGGCAAGGGCCTGGACGTCGTCGGGGAGCGCGTACTCCCGCCCGCTCAGGGCGGCGGACGCCTTCGCGGCGCGCAGCAGATGGAGCGTGGCGCGCGGCGAGGCGCCGAGTCTGAGATCCGGGTGGTTGCGGGTCGCGCCGACCAGCTGCACCGCGTACCGCCGGACCGCCTCTGCCACGTGCACGCCGCGGACCGCGTCGATCAGCTTGACCATGTCGTGGGCGTGGGCCACCGGCTGGAGGTCGTCGAGCGGGGAGATGGCGCCGTGCACGTCGAGCATCTGGAGCTCGGCCTCGGGCGTCGGGTAGCCCATCGAGACGCGGGCCATGAACCGGTCGCGCTGCGCCTCGGGCAGCGGGTAGGTGCCCTCCATCTCCACCGGGTTCTGGGTGGCCACGACCATGAAGGGGCTGGGCAGTTCGTAGGTCTGCCCGTCGATGGTGACCTGCCGCTCCTCCATGGATTCCAGGAGCGCGGACTGGGTCTTGGGCGAGGCGCGGTTGATCTCGTCGCCGATCACGATCTGGGCGAAGATCGCGCCGGGCTTGAACTCGAAGTCCCGGCGCTGCTGGTCGTAGATCGACACACCGGTGATGTCCGAGGGCAGCAGGTCCGGGGTGAACTGGATGCGCCGGACCGAGCAGTCGATGGACTTGGCCAGCGCCTTGGCCAGCATGGTCTTCCCCACGCCGGGCACGTCCTCGATCAGGAGGTGCCCCTCCGCGAGCAGTACGGTCAGCGAAAGCCGTACGACCTCGGGCTTGCCCTCGATCACACTCTCCACCGACCTGCGGACTCGCTCCGCCGTGGCGGTCAGATCTTCCCCCACTCGCGCAAACGCTTGAGCGGGGGCACCCCCATGGCTCGCTCGATCGTCATAGGTCGTCACCCGGCCCTCCTCGGCCCTTTCATACGGGCCGACGCACTGCGAACGGCCCGGCCCACCTGCAATACGGACAGCGCGCCCGAACGGTTCGGACCGGTGTCACATCCGCATTCTTGTTGCCGTTGCCGCGTCGTGTCACTCGCCTGTGGACAACTGAGGGGGATTCATTGGAAGTTGTCCCCCTATTTCCGTTCCTGCGATGCTCAGGCCGCCGGGTCGATCTCCCGCAGCAGCCCCGTCGTCACGTCGAAGACGAACCCGCGGACGTCCTCGGTGTGCAGCAGGAACGGCGAGGTCCGCACGCGCTGCATCGACTGGCGCACGTCCTGGTCGGCGTCGCGGAAGGCCTCCACGGCCCAGGCCGGACGCTGCCCCACCTCGTCCTCCAGCGTGTGCCGGAAGTCCTCGGTCAGCGTCTCCATGCCGCAGCCGGTGTGGTGCACCAGCATGACGCTGGTGGTGCCGAGCGCGCGCTGGCTGATGGTGAGGGAGCGGATCACGTCGTCGGTGACCACGCCGCCCGCGTTGCGGATGGTGTGGCAGTCGCCGAGTTCCAGACCGAGAGCCGCGTGCAGGTCCAGCCGCGCGTCCATGCAGGCCACCACGGCGACGTGCAGGACCGGACGGGCGTCCATGCCGGGGTCCTCGAAGGCCGAGGCGTAGCGACGGTTCGCCTCGACCAGCCGGTCCGTCACCGTGCCTCCGGCCACCGTCCCTCCGGACCGGACGGTCAGGTGCGGACGCCGGGCCGGAGGCTCTGCCGGTATGTGCGCAGGAGTCGACATGTATACGACGGTAGCCGCCGCTGATCGTCCAGTCTTCTCATGGGGCCGGAAAAAGACCGTCAACTCGGGCGCCTGTGAGGTAACCCACAGGCCTCACGGCCACTCACCCGAACGAGTGAAAAAAGTGCTCGGCGGCGCGCTGGAGGGTTGATTGACCCGAAGGACGAGTGGACTAAAGTGGCGCGAAGTGGGAGGCGTGACACCTGGTCTTCCCGCTGACGAAACCCCCAGCTTCCGGGAGATCGCAACCTCCCGGACCTACGTTTACCCGCGTGCGCGGCGCACGTACGGCTCGGCCCCCTCCCGCCCACCGGTCGGCTGACGCCCCTTCCCCGGCGCCAGCCGTTCGTCCCCCTCCACCGGGGGAGCACCGGGGGGAGCGGGGACCCGGCACGTACGCGCGACGCTGCGCCGGATCCTTTGAAAGGGCGGCTTTGAGCCAGCGACACGTCCCGGTGATGCTCCAGCGATGCTTGGACATGTTGGCCCCGGCCCTGACCCAGCCGGGTGCGGTCGTCGTCGACTGCACCCTCGGCCTCGGCGGCCACAGCGAGGCCCTCCTGACCCGGTTCCCCGAGGCGCGCCTGATCGGGCTCGACCGCGACAAGGAGGCGCTGCGCCTGTCCGGCGAGCGCCTCGCCCCCTTCGGGGAGCGCGCCACCCTGGTGCACGCCGTCTACGACGAGCTGCCCGACGTGCTGGAACGTCTCGGCACCCCCCGCGTCCAGGGCGTCCTGTTCGACCTCGGCGTCTCCTCCATGCAGCTCGACGAGGCCGACCGCGGCTTCGCCTACGCCCAGGACGCGCCCCTGGACATGCGCATGGACCAGTCGACCGGCATGAGCGCCGCCGAGGTGCTCAACACCTACCCGGCCGGTGAACTCGTGCGGATCCTGCGGGCGTACGGCGAGGAGAAGCAGGCCAAGCGGATCGTCTCGGCGATCGTGCGCGAGCGCGAGAAGGAGCCGTTCAGCAACAGCGCCCGGCTCGTCGAGCTGATCCGCGACTCGCTGCCGCAGGCCGCCAAGCGCACCGGCGGCAACCCCTCCAAGCGCACCTTCCAGGCCCTGCGCATCGAGGTCAACGGCGAACTCGCCAGCGTGGAGCGGGCGATCCCCGCGGCCGTCGAGGCCATCGCGGTGGGCGGCCGGGTCGCGGTGCTCTCCTACCAGTCCCTGGAGGACCGGATCGTCAAGCAGGTGTTCGCGGCCGGCGCCGCCAACACCGCCCCGCCCGGGCTTCCGGTGGTGCCCGAGCGCTACCAGCCGCGGCTCAAGCTCCTGACCCGCGGTGCCGAACTCCCCACGGAGGAGGAGGTCGCCGAGAACCGGCGCGCGGCCCCCGCCCGGCTCCGGGGGGTCCAGCGGATCAGGGAGGACGTGTGAGCAAACCGGCCAGGCAGCTGCGCGGCACGGCCGCGCGGCTCGGCAGGCTGATGCCCTCGCAGGGACCGAACAGCGCCGCCCGCACACCGTTCGTGCTCCTTGTCGTCACCCTCCTCGGGGGCGGTCTCATCGCCCTCCTGGTGCTGAACTCGGCGCTGAACGCCGGCTCGTTCAAGCTCAGCGAGTACCGCAAACAGACCACCGAACGCACCGACGAGCAACAGGCGCTGCAGCGGGACGTCGACGACCTGTCCGCCCCCGACGCGCTGTCCCGCCGGGCAGGCGACCTCGGCATGGTCCCGGGCGGCAACCCCGTCTTCCTCAACCCCGACGGCACCGTCAAGGGCGTCCCCGCGACCGCGGGCGACCCCTCCCCGGCGGAGGCCGCCGAGCCCGCGCCGCTGCCCGCGGCCCAGGGCCAGGCCGCCCAGCGCCCCAAGCACCACACCCCGGCCGCCAGGCCCCGGCAGCCCGCGAAGACCTCCCCGACCCCCGGCAGGTGACGCAGTGAGCCCCAAGGAACCCCCGCGCCGCCGGGTGCCCCCGCCCGCGCGCTCCCGTCCGCCGGCCCGCCGCCCCGCGGCCGCCAAGAAGCTCAGGCTCGGCAGCCCTCGGCCCCGGCTGCGCCTGGTCAGCCTCGGGCTCACCCTGGTCATGCTGGCCTTCGTCGTACGGCTGCTCCAGGTGCAGGCCGTCGACGCCAGCGCGTACGCCGCCAAGGCCGACAAGAACCGGTACGCCAGCTACGCGCTGCCCGCCGAGCGCGGCCGGATCACCGACCGGGCCGGCGTCGCGCTCGCCACCAGCGTCGACGCGTACGACATCACCGCCGACCCCACGCTGTTCACGCCCGACGCGACGAAGATCCCGGACGCCGCCGAGCAGGCGGCCGCGCTGCTCGCGCCGCTGATCGGCAAGGACCAGACGGAGCTCGCCAAGAAGCTCAAGACCCCCAAGACTCGCTATGTGGTGCTCGCCCGCAGGCAGACCCCGCAGGTCTGGAACCAGATCAAGGACCTCAAGAAGGTCCTGGGCGAGAAGGCGGCCGCCGACCGGGCCAAGGGCGGCCCCGGCGCCAACGTGCTGGCCGGTGTCCTCAACGAGTCCAGCACCAAGCGCGTGTACCCCAACGGCGATCTGGCCGCCGGGATACTGGGCTACGTCAACGCCGAGGGCAAGGGCGGCGGCGGCCTCGAGTCGTCCCTGAACAAGGAGCTGGCCGGCACCGACGGCAAGATCTCCTACGCCCAGTCCGGCGGCCGCCGGGTCCCCACCGCCGGCACCCACGAGACCCCGGCCGTGCCCGGCTCCGACGTCGAGCTGACCATCGACCGGGACATCCAGTGGATGGCGCAGAAGGCGATCTCCGACCAGGTCGCCGCGTCCGGCGCCGACCGGGGCTACGTCATAGTGCAGCGGTCCGACACCGGCGAGGTCCTGGCCATGGCGAACGCGCCCGGCTTCGACCCCAACAACATCGCCCAGGCGAACGCGGCCGCGATGGGCAACGCCGCGCTCCAGGACGCCTTCGAGCCGGGATCCACCGCCAAGGTCATGTCCATGGCCGCGGTCCTGGAGGAGGGCGTCGCCACGCCCGACACCCATGTGGTGGTGCCCAACCGCCTCCAGCGCGCCGACCGGCTCTTCAAGGACGACATCGACCACCCCACCTGGAACCTGACGCTCAACGGCGTGCTCGCCAAGTCCAGCAACATCGGCACCATCCTCGCCGTGGAGCAGCTGGGCAAGACCGACGCCCAGGCCGACAGCGTCCTGTACTCCTACCTGCGCAAGTTCGGCATCGGCTCGCCCAGCGGCCTCGGCTTCCCCGGTGAGACCCCGGGCATCCTGGCCCCGGCGAGCAAGTGGTCGACCTCGCAGCAGTACACGGTCCGTTTCGGCCAGGGCCTCTCGCTCAACGCCATGCAGGCCGCCTCGGTGTACTCGACGATCGCCAACGGCGGCGTACGCGTCGAGCCGACCCTGGTGCGCGGCACCAAGGGCCCGGACGGGCGGTTCACTCCGGCGCCCGCGCCCAAGCAGACCCGGGTGGTCAGCGAGAAGACCGCCAAGACGCTGGCCCAGATGCTCGAATCGGTCGTCGGCGACGCCGAGGGCACCGGAACCAAGGCCGCGATCCCCGGCTACCGGGTCGCGGGCAAGACCGGCACCGCCAACCGCGTCGACCCCAAGACCGGCACCTACCGCGGCTACACCGCGTCCTTCGCGGGCTTCGCCCCCGCCGACAACCCCAAAATCACCGTCTACTGCGCCATCCAGAACCCCACCAAGGGCAGCTACTTCGGCGGCCAGATCTGCGGACCCATCTACAAGCAGGTCATGGAGTTCGCCCTCAAGACCCTGCAGATCCCGCCCACCGGAGCCCAGCCCCCCAACCTGCCCGTCACCTTCGGCGGCAACGACTGAATCCGGAAGCCTCAGTGACAACCATCACCCAGGGCCCTGGGAACCAGGACGGGAACCAGCACGCCGTGCCCCCCTCTTTTGGCGACCCGGCGGGTGCGCCCGGTACGCTCACCGCCGTGCCACACGCTGATCAGTACCGAACCGCCCAGCAGGACGTCCCCGCGAAACAGCCGGGAGCGCCCCGACCGGAACAGGCCCGTCCGACCTCGCTCGGCGAGCTGGCCGAGCGACTGGGGACGAACAACCCCGGATCGGGAGAGGTCACCGGCATCACGCACGACTCCCGGGCGGTACGCCCAGGGGACCTGTACGCCGCGCTGCCGGGCGCCAACACGCACGGCGCCGACTTCGCCGCCCAGGCCGCGAGCCTGGGAGCCGTCGCGATCCTCACCGACCCGGGGGGCCGCGAGCGTGCCGCCGCGACCGGCCTCCCGGTCCTGGTCGCGGGCGACCCGCGCGGCCGGATGGGCGAGCTCGCCGCCGAGATCTACGGACACCCCGGGCGCGAGCTCCTCCAGCTCGGCATCACCGGAACCTCCGGCAAGACCACCACCGCCTACCTCGTCGAGGGCGGCCTGCGCGGCGCCGGACACGCGACCGGCCTGATCGGCACGGTCGAGATGCGGATCGGCGACGAGCGCATCAAGTCGGAGCGCACCACCCCCGAAGCCACCGACCTCCAGGCCCTGTTCGCGGTCATGCGCGAACGCGGCGTCGACGCGGTCGCCATGGAGGTCTCCAGCCACGCCCTCGTGCTCGGCCGGGTCGACGGATGCGTCTTCGACGTCGCCGTCTTCAACAACCTCAGCCCGGAACACATGGAGTTCCACTCCGACATGGAGGACTACTTCCGGGCCAAGGCGCGGCTGTTCACCCCCCAGCGGGCCAAGCGGGGCGTCGTCAACTTCGACGACGAGTACGGCCGCAGGCTCGTGAAGGAGGCGGGGATCGACATCACCACGTTCTCCGCCGAGGGCCACCCTGACGCCGACTGGCGGGCCGAGGACGTACGGGTGCGCCAGGACAGCAGCACCTTCACCGTCGTGGGACCCGGCGGCGAGCGCGTCTCGGCCACCGCCCCGCTGCCGGGCCCGTTCAACGTGGCGAACACCCTCGCCGCCATCGTCGCGCTCGCCGTCGCCGGCCTCGACCCGCAGACCGCCGCCGACGGAGTGGCCGCCGTACCCGGCGTGCCCGGCCGTCTGGAGCGCGTGGACGCGGGCCAGCCCTACCTCGCCGTAGTCGACTACGCCCACAAGACGGACGCCGTCGAGTCGGTGCTGCGCTCGCTGCGCAAGGTCACCGAGGGCAAGCTGCACATCGTGCTCGGCTGCGGCGGCGACCGCGACCGGACCAAGCGGGGCCCGATGGGCGCCGCCGCGGCCCGGCTCGCCGACACCGCCGTGCTGACCTCCGACAACCCGCGCTCCGAGGACCCCCTCGCGATCCTCGCCGCGATGCTGGCGGGCGCCGCCGAGGTGCCCGCGCACGAGCGGGGCGAGGTCCAGGTCTTCGAGGACCGGGCCGCCGCCATCGCATCGGCCGTCGCCCGCGCCGAACCCGGCGACACCGTGCTCGTCGCGGGCAAGGGCCATGAACAGGGCCAGGACATCCACGGAGTGGTCCGCCCCTTCGACGACGTTCTGGTGCTCCGCGCCGCCATCCAGAAAAGTCAGGGATGAAGTAGTGATCGCCCTCTCCCTAGCCGAGATCGCCGAAATCGTCGGCGGGCAGCCGCACGACATACCGGATCCGTCCGTCACGGTCAGCGGCCCCGTCGTCATCGATTCCCGCCAGGTGGCGCCCGGTTCGCTCTTCGTGGCCTTCGCCGGTGAACGCGTCGACGGCCACGACTACGCGCGGCGCGCCTTCGAGGCGGGCGCCGCGGCGGTCCTCGCGGCCCGTCCGGTCGGCGTGCCCGCGATCGTCGTCGACGACGTGCAGGCCGCCCTCGGCGCGCTCGCCCGCGACGTCGTACGCCGTCTGGGCACCGAAGTCGTCGCGCTCACCGGCTCGTCGGGCAAGACGTCCACCAAGGACCTGATCGCGCAGGTGCTCCAGCGCCACGCGCCGACGGTGTTCACGCCGGGCTCGCTCAACAACGAGATCGGCCTGCCGCTGACCGCGCTCACCGCCACCGCGGACACCAGGCACCTGGTCCTGGAGATGGGCGCGCGCGGAATCGGCCACATCCGCTACCTCACGGGGCTGACCCCGCCGAGGATCGGTCTCGTCCTCAACGTCGGGACCGCCCACATCGGCGAGTTCGGCGGCCGCGACCAGATCGCCCTGGCCAAGGGCGAGTTGGTGGAGGGCCTGCCGGACAACGGCTGCGCCGTCCTGAACGCGGACGACCCGCTGGTGCGGGCCATGGCGTCGCGCACCAAGGCGCGCGTGCTGCTGTTCGGCGAGGCCGAGGACGCGGACGTACGGGCCGAGAATGTCCGGCTCACAGCGGCCGGACAGCCCTCCTTCAGCCTTCACACACCCTCCGGGTGCGGCGACGTGACGTTGCGCCTGTACGGTGAGCACCACGTGTCGAACGCGCTCGCCGCGGCCGCCGTCGCCCATGAGCTGGGCATGTCCGCAGACGAGATCGCCCGCGCGCTCTCCGAGGCGGGCACCCTCTCCCGCTGGCGTATGGAGGTCACCGAGCGTCCGGACGGTGTGACGATCGTCAACGACGCCTACAACGCGAACCCCGAATCCATGCGAGCCGCCCTGCGCGCGCTCGTGGCCATGGGAGAAGCCTCACGGGCCGAGGGGGGACGCACGTGGGCGGTGCTCGGTCCGATGGCCGAGCTCGGCGACGAGTCGCTCGCCGAGCACGACGCGGTCGGACGGCTCGCCGTCCGACTCAACGTCAGCAAGCTCGTGGCAGTCGGGGGCCGGGAAGCGTCCTGGCTGCAACTGGGCGCATATAACGAGGGTTCGTGGGGTGAGGAGTCGGTGCACGTGTCCGACGCACAGGCGGCCGTCGACCTGCTGCGCAGTGAACTGCGGCCGGGAGACGTCGTGCTGGTGAAGGCGTCCAGGTCGATCGGCCTGGAGCGGGTGGCACTGGCGCTGCTCGATGGCGCCGTCGAGGGTGAGGTCACCGCCCGATGAGGCAGATCCTCTTCGCGGGAGCCATCGGTCTGTTCCTGACCCTGGTCGGCACCCCGCTGCTCATCAAGCTGCTCGCCCGCAAGGGCTACGGCCAGTTCATCCGGGACGACGGTCCGCGCGGCCACGCCGGGAAGAAGGGCACACCCACCATGGGTGGCATCGCCTTCATCCTGGCCACGCTGATCGCGTACGCCCTGACCAAGGTGATCACCAGCGAGGACCCGACGTTCTCGGGCCTGCTCGTGCTCTTCCTGACCGCCGGCATGGGCATGGTCGGCTTCCTCGACGACTACATCAAGATCGTCAAGCAGCGCTCGCTGGGCCTGCGGGCCAAGGCGAAGATGGCCGGACAGCTGATCGTGGGCATCGCCTTCGCGGTGCTCGCCCTCCAGTTCGCGGACGCCCGGGGCAACACCCCGGCCTCCACCAAGCTGTCGTTCATCAACGACTTCGGCTGGTCGATCGGCCCCGTCATCTTCGTGGTGTGGGCGCTGTTCATGATCCTGGCGATGTCGAACGGCGTGAACCTGACGGACGGTCTGGACGGCCTGGCCACCGGCGCGTCCGTGATGGTCTTCGGCGCCTACACCTTCATCGGGCTCTGGCAGTTCCAGGAGTCCTGCGCCAACGCGCAGACCCTGACCAACCCCAACGCCTGCTTCGAGGTGCGCGACCCGCTCGACCTCGCGGTCGTCGCCTCCGCCCTGATGGGCTCCTGCTTCGGCTTCCTGTGGTGGAACACCTCGCCCGCCAAGATCTTCATGGGCGACACCGGATCGCTCGCCCTCGGCGGCGCGCTCGCGGGCCTGGCGATCTGCTCCCGCACGGAGTTCCTGATCGCCCTGCTCGGCGGCCTCTTCGTGCTGATCACGATGTCCGTGGTCATCCAGGTCGGCTCGTTCAAGATGACCGGCAAGCGGGTCTTCCGGATGGCGCCGCTCCAGCACCACTTCGAACTCAAGGGGTGGTCCGAAGTCCTTGTCGTGGTCCGGTTCTGGATCATCCAGGGCATGTGCGTGATCGTGGGTCTCGGACTCTTCTACGCGGGATGGGCAGCCGACAAGTGAGCTGGCAGGGCATGAAGGTCACCGTCGCCGGTCTCGGCGTGAGCGGCGTCAGCGCCGCCCGCGCCCTGGCCGGCCTCGGCGCCGAGGTGACGGTCGTGGACGGCGGCGACTCGGACCAGCACCGCGCGCGGGCGGCCGAGCTGGAGCGGGAGGACATCCGGGTCCGGCTCGGGGACGCCGAGACGCTCCCCGCGGGCACCGGACTCGTCGTCACCTCGCCCGGCTGGCAGCCCTCCTCGCCGCTGTTCGCGGCCGCCGCCGCGGCGGGCGTGGACGTGGTGGGCGACGTCGAGATCGCCTGGCGGCTGCGCGGCCCCGACGCCGCGCCCTGGCTCGCGATCACCGGCACCAACGGCAAGACCACCACGACCCGGATGCTCGCCTCGATCCTGAGCGCGGCGGGCCTGCGGACCACCGCCGTCGGCAACATCGGTACCCCGATCATCGACGTGGTGCTCGGCGACGAGACCTACGACGTGCTCGCCGTGGAGCTCTCCAGCTACCAGCTGCACTGGGCGCCCTCGCTGCGCGCCCACTCGGCCGCCGTGCTCAATCTGGCGCCGGACCACCTCGACTGGCACGGCTCCATGGAGGCGTACGCCGCCGACAAGGGCCGCGTCTACGAGGGCAACACCGTCGCCTGTGTCTACAACGCCGAGGACAAGGCGACCGAGCACCTGGTGCGCGAGGCCGACGTGGAGGAGGGCTGCCGGGCGATCGGCTTCACCCTGGGCACCCCGGGCCCCTCCCAGCTCGGCGTGGTCGACGGCATCCTCGTCGACCGGGCCTTCGTGCAGAACCGGCAGAAGAACGCCCAGGAGCTCGCCGAGGTCTCCGACGTCTTCCCGCCGGCCCCGCACAACATCGCCAACGCGCTCGCGGCGGCGGCCCTGGCCCGCGCCTTCGGTGTCGAGCCCAAGGCCGTACGCGACGGGCTCAAGGCGTTCCGGCCCGACGCGCACCGCATCGAGCACGTCGCGGACGTCGCCTCCGTCGCCTACGTGGACGACTCCAAGGCCACCAACACGCACGCCGCCGAGGCCTCGCTCGCGGCGTACGACCCGATCGTCTGGATCGCCGGCGGACTGGCCAAGGGCGCCTCCTTCGACGAACTGGTGCAGCGGTCGGCGAAGCGGCTGCGCGGGGTCGTCCTGATCGGCGCCGAGCGGCACCTGATCGCCGAAGCCCTGGCGCGACACGCGCCCGAGGTCCCGGTGGTGGACCTCGACCGGACCGACACTGGGGCGATGTCGGCGGCGGTCCGCGAGGCGGCGGGGCTCGCCCGGCCGGGGGACACCGTCCTGTTGGCCCCGGCCTGCGCCTCGATGGACATGTTCGCGAACTACAACAAGCGCGGCGAGGCCTTCGCGGAAGCGGTCCGCGAGCTCGCCGCAGGGCGCGCCTAGCCGGACCACCCGTTCCACGGACCGGCGGCGCCGGGCACGACTGGAGGGGACACCACACATGGCGGCCGATGCACTGGGCGGCTCCGGGAGCGGCGCGCGCGGGCTGCCCGCACGCGCCGGTCTCCTCCTGCGCAGCCGTACCGCCGGGCCCGTGCGGCGCCCGGCCGTCCGCGGCGGCACCGGCACACCGCGGCGGCCCGGACCGCGCGGCCCCAGACGCCTGGTCGAGCAGGCCAGAAAGGCCTGGGACCGCCCGCTCACGGCGTACTACCTGATCCTCGGCAGCGCCCTGCTCATCACCGTGCTGGGCCTGGTGATGGTCTACTCCGCCTCGATGATCAAGGCCCTCGAACTGTCGCTGCCGGGCTCGTACTTCTTCCGCAAGCAGTTCCTCGCGGCCCTCATCGGGGGCGGGCTGATGGTCGCGGCGGCCCGGATGCCCGCCAAACTCCACCGGGCGCTCGCCTACCCGATACTGGCCGGCACGGTCTTCCTGCTGGTCCTGGTGCAGGTCCCCGGGATAGGGAAATCGGTCAACGGCAACCAGAACTGGATCTACCTGGGCGGTCCCTTCCAGCTCCAGCCCAGCGAGTTCGCCAAGCTGGCGCTGCTCCTGTGGGGCGCCGACCTGCTGGCGCGCAAACAGGACAAGCGGCTCCTGACCGAGTGGAAGCACATGCTGGTGCCGCTCGTCCCGGTGGCCTTCCTGCTGCTCGGGCTCATCATGCTCGGCGGCGACATGGGCACGACGATCATCCTGACCGCGATCCTGTTCGGGCTGCTCTGGCTGGCCGGCGCCCCCACCCGGCTCTTCGCGGGCGTCCTCGCGATCGCGGGCACGCTCGCCGCCCTCTTCATCAAGATCAGCCCGCACCGGATGGGCCGGCTGAACTGCATCGGCGCCACCGACCCGGGGCCGCAGGACCAGTGCTGGCAGGCCGTGCACGGAATCTACGCGCTCGCCTCGGGCGGATGGTTCGGATCCGGCCTGGGTGCGAGTGTGGAGAAATGGGGTCAACTCCCCGAGCCGCACACCGACTTCATCTTCGCCGTCACCGGCGAGGAACTGGGTCTGGCGGGGACGCTGTCGGTCGTCGCCCTCTTCGCGGCTCTAGGCTATGCGGGTATCCGCGTGGCCGGACGCACGGAGGACCCCTTCGTGAGGTACGCCGCGGGAGGTGTGACCACCTGGATCGTGGCCCAGGCCGTGATCAACATCGGTGCGGTGCTCGGCCTGCTGCCGATCGCCGGTGTCCCGCTCCCGCTGTTCTCCTACGGAGGGTCCGCGCTGCTGCCGACCATGTTCGCCGTGGGGCTCCTGATCGCGTTCGCGCGGGACGACCCCGCGGCGCGGGCGGCGCTTGCCATGCGGCAGCCTCGGGTGAGTTGGAAGTCGATGAGACGGCGCGTCAAGAAGCGTCCGTCCGGAGAGCGGTGAATTTCGGTGCATGTCGTACTCGCCGGTGGGGGGACCGCCGGCCACATCGAGCCCGCGCTCGCCCTCGCGGATGCCCTGCGCAGGCAGGACCCCACCGTGGGGATCACGGCACTCGGCACGGAGAAGGGCCTGGAGACCCGGCTCGTGCCCGAGCGCGGTTACGAGCTCGCGCTCATCCCGGCCGTCCCCCTGCCCCGCAGGCCCACCCCCGAGCTGATCACCGTCCCCGGGCGGCTGCGCGGCACGATCAAGGCCGCCGAGCAGATCCTGGAGCGCACCAAGGCGGACTGCGTCGTCGGCTTCGGCGGCTACGTGGCGCTGCCCGGCTACCTGGCCGCCAAGCGGCTCGGGGTGCCGATCGTGGTCCACGAGGCCAACGCCCGCCCCGGCCTCGCCAACAAGATCGGTTCGCGGTACGCGGCCTCGGTGGCCGTCGCCACCCCGGACAGCAAGCTGCGCAACTCCCGCTACATCGGCATCCCGCTGCGCTACTCGATCGCGACGCTCGACCGGGCCCGGGTCCGCCCCGAGGCGCGGGCCGCGTTCGGGCTCGACCCGGGGCTGCCGACGCTGCTCGTCTCCGGCGGCTCGCAGGGCGCCCGCCGCCTGAACGAGGTCATCCAGCAGATCGCGCCGGTGCTCCAGCGCTCCGGAATCCAGATCCTGCACGCGGTCGGCCCGAAGAACGAACTGCCGCGTGTCGACAACATGCCCGGGATGCCCCCGTATGTCCCGGTACCGTACGTGGACCGGATGGATCTCGCGTACGCCGCGGCCGACATGATGCTCTGCCGCGCGGGCGCGATGACCGTCGCCGAACTCTCCGCCGTCGGGCTGCCCGCCGCCTACGTACCGTTGCCGATCGGCAACGGCGAACAGCGGCTGAACGCCCAGCCGGTGGTCAAGGCCGGTGGCGGACTCCTCGTGGACGACGCCGAACTCACTCCCGAGTGGGTGCAGAGCAACGTCCTCCCGGTGCTCGCCGACCCGCACCGGCTGTACGAGATGTCGCGCTCCGCCGCCGAGTTCGGACGGCGCGACGCCGACCAACTCCTCGTGCAGATGGTGTACGAGGCCGTCGCAGGACGCTGATCAACGGACGGAAGGCAGGGACCGTGGCCGGACAGGCGACCGCTCAGCGCGGTGGCGGACAGACCGACAGGTCGGCGAAATCCGCGAAGTCCGGCCGGCCCGGCCCCCGCCCCCGGTCGGGCCGCCGCCTCCGGCTGCCCCGCGGGCGCGGCCTGATCGTCCTCGGCGTCGCCGCCGCCCTGCTCGGGGCCGGCGTCATCTGGGTGCTGTACGGCTCGACCTGGCTCCGCGTCGAGCACGTGAAGACCACCGGGACCCAGGTTCTGACGCCCGGTGAGGTCGAGGCGGCCGCCGCGGTGCCGATCGGATCTCCGCTGGTTTCCGTCGACACAGGCGGGATTGAGGCCCGATTGCGCCAGAAACTGCCGCGTATCGACTCCGTCGAGGTCGTTCGCTCATGGCCGCACGGGATCGGTCTGAAAGTGACCGAACGCAAGCCGGCCCTGGTCATGAAGAACGGCGCGAAGTTCGACGAAGTGGACGCCAAGGGTGTGCGTTTCGCCACCATCCCGCAGCCGTTGAAGGACGTTCCGCTGCTCGAATTGGTCCCCTCGCAGTCGCCGAGTCAGCGCCGCTTCGGCACCGACCGGCTGGTGCTCGAAGCGGTCCGGATCACGGGTGAACTCCCGTCGGGCGTCGCCAAGGAGACCCGTTCCGTCCGGATTTCCTCCTACGACTCCGTCACGCTGGAGTTGGCCGGGGGCCGGAGCGTGCTGTGGGGCAGCGATGAGGACGGTGAGCTGAAGGGACGTACCCTCAGTGCACTGATGAAAGCCCGGCCGAAGTCGACCCGCTTCGACGTGAGCGCCCCCACCGCCCCTGCGGTATCGGGTAGTTGACGGACATATGCGCTGGCCAGCACCCTGGTTGGTCAGCGACACGGGTGATCACATAGGGTGAAAAGAAAAACGGGAGGTTCGGCGTGTTCGTTGAACGTGCGCCACTTGTCGACTTAGTGTCCTGTTCGGAAGAGTCCAGCGAACAGACACACTGGTAACCCTAAACTTCAACGTTAGGGTTCGGGTCGGCGATACGGACCGTCCCAATCGGCATTCGTCGTCACCTTGCGCCACCCGCGAAGTGACGACCCGTAACTCGAGGCGAGAGGCCTTCGACGTGGCAGCACCGCAGAACTACCTCGCAGTCATCAAGGTCATCGGTGTCGGCGGCGGTGGTGTCAATGCCATCAACCGAATGATCGAGGTCGGTCTCAAGGGCGTCGAGTTCATCGCGATCAACACGGACGCGCAAGCACTGTTGATGAGCGACGCCGACGTCAAGCTCGACGTCGGCCGTGAACTCACCCGCGGCCTCGGGGCCGGAGCCAACCCGGCAGTCGGACGCAAGGCGGCAGAGGACCACCGTGAGGAGATCGAGGAGGTCCTCAAGGGGGCCGACATGGTCTTCGTCACCGCCGGCGAGGGCGGCGGCACCGGCACCGGCGGCGCCCCCGTCGTCGCCAACATCGCGCGCTCGCTCGGCGCCCTGACGATCGGTGTGGTCACCCGCCCGTTCACCTTCGAGGGCCGGCGCCGGGCGAACCAGGCGGAGGACGGCATCGCCGAGCTCCGCGAAGAGGTCGACACCCTCATCGTCATTCCCAACGACCGGCTGCTGTCCATCTCGGACCGCCAGGTCTCGGTCCTGGACGCCTTCAAGTCGGCCGACCAGGTCCTGCTCTCCGGTGTCCAGGGCATCACGGACCTGATCACCACCCCGGGCCTCATCAACCTCGACTTCGCCGACGTCAAGTCGGTCATGTCCGAGGCCGGTTCGGCGCTCATGGGCATCGGCTCGGCACGCGGCGACGACCGCGCGGTGGCCGCCGCCGAGATGGCGATCTCCTCGCCGCTGCTTGAAGCCTCCATCGACGGCGCCCGCGGGGTGCTGCTCTCGATCTCTGGCGGCTCGGACCTCGGCCTCTTCGAGATCAACGAGGCGGCCCAGCTGGTCAGCGAGGCCGCCCACCCCGAGGCCAACATCATCTTCGGTGCGGTCATCGACGACGCCCTCGGCGACGAGGTGCGCGTCACGGTCATCGCGGCCGGCTTCGACGGCGGACAGCCGCCGGCCCGCCGGGACAACGTGCTGGGCGCCACCTCCAACAAGCGCGAGGAGCCCACGCCTTCGCGTCCGGCCGAGGTGTCCCGGCCGCTCGGCGGACTCGGCACGGTCAGCACCCGCGAGGAGCCCCCGGTGGCGCCCGCCCCGGTCGAGCCGGCCCCGGTCAACGAGACCCCGGCCCCCTCGGCCATCCCGACGGCCCGTCCGTACCCGGACAGCCAGGCCGAGGAGCTGGACGTCCCGGACTTCCTCAAGTGAGCGAAGTGACGTTTCGAAGCGATCTCTTGAAGTGATACGAGAGCAGGGCACCGTGAGCGGCGCGCACTTCGCCTTCACCGACCGGTGGGGCGGGGTGAGCGCCGTTCCGTACGAGGAGCTCAACCTCGGCGGCGCGGTCGGCGACGACCCCGCAGCCGTCCGCGCCAACCGCGAGCGCGCCGCCGCCTCGCTCGGGCTCGACCCGGGCCGGGTGGTCTGGATGAACCAGGTGCACGGGCGCGAGGTCGCCGTCGTCGACGGCCCCTTCGCCCCGGGCGACACGACCGCCGTGGACGCGGTGGTGACGGGCCGTCGGGGAACGGCGCTCGCCGTGCTCACCGCGGACTGCACCCCGGTCCTGCTCGCCGACCCGGTGGCCGGGGTCGCGGGCGCCGCCCACGCGGGCCGGCCCGGAATGGTCGCGGGCGTGGTGCCCGCCGCCGTCGAGGCGATGGTCTCGCTCGGCGCCGACCCGGCCCGGATCGTCGCGCGCACCGGCCCGGCCGTCTGCGGACGCTGCTACGAGGTGCCCGGGCCGATGCGGGCCGAGGTCGCCGAGGCCGAGCCCGCCGCCTGGTCCGAGACCAGCTGGGGCACGCCCGCCGTGGACGTCACCGCGGGAGTGCACGCGCAACTGGCCGCCCTGGGCGTCACCGACCTCCAGGCCTCGCCCGTCTGCACGCTCGAATCCCTCGACCACTTCTCGTACCGTCGCGACCGCACCACCGGGCGGCTCGCCGGATATGTCTGGCTGGACTGACGACTCATGACGGATCGCAAGACCGAACTCGCCGAGAACCTGGCCCGGGTGGAGGAACGTATCGCTTCCGCCTGTGCCGCGGCCGGGCGCCGGCGGGACGAGGTGACCCTCATCGTGGTCACCAAGACCTACCCGGCGAGCGACGTGCGCCTGCTGCACGCGCTGGGCGTACGCCATGTCGCGGAGAACCGCGACCAGGACGCGGCCCCCAAGGCGGCGGCCTGTGCGGACCTCGATCTCACCTGGCACTTCGTGGGTCAGTTGCAGACGAACAAGGTTCGTTCTGTTGCGGGTTATGCCGATATGGTGCAGTCGGTCGACCGGTCCAAGCTGATCGGCTCGCTCTCCGCCGCGGCGGTCCGGGCCGAGCGCGAACTGGGCTGCCTCATCCAGGTCGCGCTCGACGCGGAGTCCGGTGCGCGGGGCGAGCGCGGAGGGGTCGCCCCGGACGGGATCGAGGAGTTGGCGGCCCTGGTCGCCGAGGCGCCCGGGCTCCGGCTCGACGGTCTGATGACGGTGGCGCCGCTGGCCGGTGAGTACGCCGGACGGCAACGGGCCGCGTTCGAGCGGCTGGTGGAATTCTCATCCCGCCTGCGCGCGGACCATCCGGCTGCGAACATGGTGTCAGCAGGGATGAGTGCGGACCTCGAAGAGGCCGTTGCGGCCGGAGCGACACATGTACGCGTCGGAACGGCGGTACTCGGAGTCCGACCCCGGCTCGGGTAACGTCGCGAAGCAAGTCGGACCACAGCAGAAAATATGGTCATTCCCACTCTTCGGTGGGCAGACCGCGTGGATCGTGGGCCCTTGGTGACGCTGCCAGTTGGCGACAGGAGCGATCCACCACAGAGCGGAGGAATCTGAGCATGGCCGGCGCGATGCGCAAGATGGCGGTCTACCTCGGCCTCGTGGAGGACGATGGGTACGACGGCCGGGGGTTCGACCCCGACGACGATTTCGAACCCGAGCCCGAACCGGAGCGCGACCGTCGGCGGCATCAGCCCCCGCACCAGTCCACACTCCAGGACGAACGGGACGAACCGGTACGGGTAACTCAGCCTCCGGCGCCGAGAGAACCGGTTCAGCTATCGGTAGAAAGCGGACGTCCGGCGCGAATTGCACCCGTGGCATCCATCACACCTGAACGTCCGAGCCTGGAGAAGAACGCACCGGTGATCATGCCCAAGGTCGTGTCCGAGCGGGAGCCGTACCGCATCACCACGCTGCACCCGCGGACCTACAACGAGGCCCGTACCATCGGGGAACACTTCCGCGAGGGCACTCCGGTGATCATGAATCTCACCGAGATGGACGACACCGACGCGAAGCGACTTGTCGACTTTGCCGCCGGACTCGTCTTCGGCCTGCACGGCAGCATTGAACGGGTGACGCAGAAGGTGTTCCTGCTGTCTCCTGCTAACGTCGATGTCACGGCGGAGGACAAGGCCCGCATCGCAGAGGGCGGTTTCTTCAACCAGAGCTGAGAACACGACACCGGGAACGAACCGGCCAGGACAAGGCCGGGGCTTTGATGCAAGGGGAGAGGGAAGCGCGAGATGGGCGTCGCACTACAGGTGGTCTACATCGCGCTGATGTGCTTCCTCATCGTGCTGATCTTCCGGCTCGTCATGGACTACGTCTTCCAGTTCGCCCGTTCATGGCAACCCGGCAAGGCGATGGTGGTCGTTCTTGAGGCCACCTACACTGTCACCGATCCACCGCTCAAGCTTCTGCGGCGGTTCATTCCGCCGCTGCGTCTCGGGGGCGTGGCACTCGACCTGTCCTTCTTCGTTCTGATGATCATCGTCTACATCCTGATCAGCATCGTGGTCAGGTTGTGAACGATACGGTCCTGCCGACTGCCGACGACTACGTAGAGGTGAAGAAGAGATGCCGCTGACCCCCGAGGACGTGCGGAACAAGCAGTTCACGACCGTCCGCCTCCGAGAAGGCTATGACGAGGACGAGGTCGATGCCTTCCTCGACGAGGTCGAGTCCGAGCTGACGCGACTGCTCCGCGAGAACGAGGACCTGCGCGCCAAGCTGGCCGCCGCCACGCGCGCCGCCGCGCAGAACCAGCAGCAGCAGGGCATGCGCAAGCAGGAGCCGCAGGACGGCCGAGGCCCGGGTGCGCCCGTACCCGCCGCCATATCCGGTCCGCCGCAGGTCCAGCAGCAGCCGCAGATGGGTCCGCCCCAGCTGCCCAGCGGTGCGCCGCAGCTGCCCGCGGGACCTGGCGGCCACGGCCCGCAGGGCCAGCACGGCCCGGGCCAGATGGGCCAGGGCCCCATGGGTCAGGGTCCGATGGGCCAGAACCAGCTGGGTCAGGGCCCCATGGGCCAGAACCAGCTCGGCCAGGGCCCGATGGGCCAGCCGATGGGCGGCCCCATGGGCGGCCACGGTCCGCAGATGGGACAGCCGGCCCAGGCTCCCGGTGGCGACAGCGCCGCCCGGGTGCTCTCGCTCGCGCAGCAGACCGCCGACCAGGCGATCGCGGAGGCCCGTTCCGAGGCCAACAAGATCGTCGGTGAGGCCCGGTCCCGCGCCGAGGGTCTCGAGCGCGACGCCCGTGCCAAGGCCGACGCCCTGGAGCGGGACGCGCAGGAGAAGCACCGCGTCGCGATGGGCTCCCTGGAGTCCGCCCGCGCCACGCTGGAGCGCAAGGTCGAGGACCTGCGCGGCTTCGAGCGCGAGTACCGCACGCGTCTGAAGTCCTACCTGGAGTCCCAGCTGCGTCAGCTGGAGACCCAGGCCGACGACTCGCTCGCGCCGCCGCGCACCCCGGCGACCGCGTCGCTGCCGCCGGCTCCGCAGATGAGCGGGTCCATGGCGTCGGCCGGTGCCGGTGCGATGGGGCACCCCATGGGGGGCCAGCAGTCCATGGGCGGTCAGCAGTCCATGCCCAGCGCGCCGTCCTACGGTGGCCAGCAGCAGATGTCGCCGGCGATGACCCAGCCGATGGCGCCGGTACGGCCGCAGGGGCCGTCGCCGATGCAGCAGGCTCCTTCGCCGATGCGGGGCTTCCTGATCGACGAGGACGACAACTGACGGGGTCTGCGCGCGTGATCCGCGCGTAGCCGTCGGCAGGCTGCGAGGGCCGGGCCCCTGGTTTTTCCAGGGGCCCGGCCCTTTTGCGCGCCCTCGGTCCGGCGGGTCCGGTCCGCTGTGGCCGGTTGCCCCTGGCGGGGTGGGTCTTCTCCGGCTGCGCGGGCCCGGGGCCCGGTTTTTGCGTGCGGGCGCGTGCGTGGCTGGTCGCGCAGTTCCCCGCGCCCCTGGAAACCCGCCTTCGTCCGCGGATCGTGGTCGCTTCTCGCGCAGTTCCCAGCGCCCCTGGCGGTGCTGGTGCTGGCCGGCATGAGCAACCTCAGCCCGTCCGGCGGTTGGAGGCGGGCGCGGAGGGTATGGCTCGGCGGCCCACCCCCGTGTGGGGGTGGGCCGCCGGGAGGGGGCTGCTACGCCTTGCGGAGGCGGAACGTGAGGGAGAGGCCCTCGTCGGTGAAGGGCTCGCCGTACCCCGAGGGCGCCTCGCCGGACGCGTAGTCCGTCGCCAGGACCTCGTCCGCGATCAGGTCCGCGTGGGCCGTCAGCGCCGAGGCGACCTCCGGATCCGTGGCGACCCAGCGCACCGCGATCCGGTCCGCCACGTCGAGGCCGCTGTTCTTGCGCGCCTCCTGGATCAGCCGGATCGCGTCCCGGGCCAGGCCCGCGAGCCGCAGCTCAGGGGTGATCTCCAGGTCGAGGGCGACCGTGGCGCCGGAGTCCGAGGCCACCGACCAGCCCTCGCGCGGGGTCTCGGTGATGATGACCTCGTCCGGGGCCAGCGAGACCTGCTCGCCGTTGACCTCGACGGACGCCGTGCCCGTGTCGCGCAGCGAGGCGGACAGGGCCGCCGCGTCGGCCGCGGCCACGGCCTTCGCCACGTCCTGCACGCCCTTGCCGAACCGCTTGCCGAGCGCGCGGAAGTTGGCCTTCGCCGTGGTGTCGACCAGCGAGCCACCCACCTCGGAGAGGGAGGCAAGGGACGTCACGTTCAGCTCTTCGGTGATCTGCGCGTGCAGCTCGGGGGAGAGCGTCTCGAAGCCCGTCACCGCGACCAGGGCCCGCGACAGCGGCTGGCGGGTCTTGACGCCCGACTCCGCGCGGGTGGCCCGGCCGAGCTCGACCAGGCGGCGTACCAGCGCCATCTGGGTGGAGAGGGCCGGGTCGATCGCCGCCCGGTCGGCCTTCGGCCACGAGGACAGGTGGACGGACTCCGGGGCGTCCGGGGTCACCGGCACCACCATGTCCAGCCAGACGCGCTCGGTGATGAACGGCGTCAGCGGGGCCATCAGGCGGGTGACGGTCTCGACCACGTCGTGCAGCGTGCGCAGCGCCGCCTTGTCGCCCTGCCAGAAGCGGCGGCGCGAGCGGCGCACGTACCAGTTGGAGAGGTCGTCGACGAAGGAGGACAGGAGCTTGCCCGCCTTCTGGGTGTCGTAGGACTCCAGGGCCGCAGTGACGCCCTCGACCAGGGAGCCCAGCTCGCTCAGCAGCCAGCGGTCCAGGATCGTGCGGTCGGCCGGGGCCGGGTCCGCCGCGCTCGGCGCCCAGTTGGACGTGCGGGCGTACAGGGCCTGGAAGGCGACCGTGTTCCAGTAGGTCAGCAGGGTCTTGCGCACGACCTCCTGGATGGTGCCGTGGCCCACCCGGCGGGCCGCCCAGGGGGAGCCGCCGGCCGCCATGAACCAGCGCACCGCGTCGGCGCCGTGCTGGTCCATCAGCGGGATCGGGTCCAGGGTGTTGCCCAGGTGCTTGGACATCTTGCGGCCGTCCTCGGCGAGGATGTGGCCGAGGCACACCACGTTCTCGTACGACGACTTGTCGAAGACCAGGGTGCCGACCGCCATCAGCGTGTAGAACCAGCCGCGGGTCTGGTCGATGGCCTCGGAGATGAACTGCGCCGGGTAGCGGGACTCGAACAGTTCCTTGTTCCGGTGCGGGTAGCCGTACTGCGCGAACGGCATCGAGCCCGAGTCGTACCAGGCGTCGATGACCTCCGGCACGCGGACGGCTTCCAGGGAGCAGCCCTCGGCGGTGCAGGTGAACGTCACGTCGTCGATGTACGGGCGGTGCGGGTCGAGCGCGGACTGGTCCGTGCCGGTCAGCTCGGTCAGCTCGGCGCGGGACCCGACGCAGGTGAGGTGGACCTCCTCGCAGCGCCAGATGGGCAGCGGGGTGCCCCAGTAGCGGTTGCGGGACAGCGCCCAGTCGATGTTGTTCTTCAGCCAGTCGCCGAAGCGGCCCTCCTTGACCGACTCGGGGAACCAGTTGGTCTTCTCGTTCTCCCGCAGCAGCGCGTCCTTGACGGCCGTGGTGCGGATGTACCAGGACGGCTGCGCGTAGTAGAGCAGCGCCGTGTGGCAGCGCCAGCAGTGCGGGTAGCTGTGCTCGTACGGGACGTGGCGGAAGAGGAGGCCGCGCTCCTTGAGGTCCTCCGTGAGCCTCTCGTCGGCCTTCTTGAAGAAGACGCCGCCGACGAGCGGGACGTCCTCCTCGAAGGTGCCGTCGGGGCGGACCGGGTTCACGACCGGCAGTCCGTACGCCTTGCAGACCAGGAGGTCGTCGGCGCCGAACGCGGGGGACTGGTGGACCAGCCCCGTGCCGTCCTCGGTCGTGACGTACTCGGCGTTCACCACGTAGTGCGCCGGCTCCGGGAACTCGACCAGCTCGAAGGGGCGCTGGTAGGTCCAGCGCTCCATCTCGGCGCCGGTGAAGCTCTGGCCGGTCACCTCCCAGCCCTCGCCGAGCGCCTTCTCCAGGAGCGGCTCGGCCACGACGAGCTTCTCCTCGCCGTTCGTCGCGACGACGTAGGTCACCTCGGGGTGGGCCGCGACCGCCGTGTTGGACACCAGCGTCCACGGGGTCGTCGTCCACACCAGGAGGGCCGCCTCGCCCGCGAGCGGGCCGCCGGTGAGCGGGAAGCGGACGAAGACCGAGGGGTCCACGACCGTCTCGTAGCCCTGCGCCAGCTCGTGGTCGGACAGGCCGGTGCCGCAGCGCGGGCACCAAGGGGCGACGCGGTGGTCCTGGGTGAGCAGGCCCTTGTTGAAGATCTCCTTCAGGGACCACCACACGGACTCGACGTACTGCGGGTCCATGGTGCGATAGGCGTCGTCCAGGTCGACCCAGTAGCCCATCCGGGTCGTGAGGTCGGCGAAGGCGTCGGTGTGGCGGGTCACGGACTCGCGGCACTTGGCGTTGAACTCGGCGATGCCGTACGCCTCGATGTCCTTCTTGCCGTTGAAGCCGAGCTCCTTCTCGACCGCCAGCTCGACGGGCAGGCCGTGGCAGTCCCAGCCGGCCTTGCGGGCCACGTGATAGCCCTGCATCGTGCGGAAGCGGGGGAAGACGTCCTTGAAGACGCGGGCCTCGATGTGGTGGGCGCCCGGCATGCCGTTGGCGGTGGGCGGGCCCTCGTAGAAGACCCACTCGGGACGGCCCTCGGACTGTTCGAGGCTCTTGGCGAAGACCTTGGACTGCTCCCAGAAGTCGAGCACGGCGTGCTCGAGCGCGGGCAGGTCGACCTGGGCGGGCACCTGGCGGTACTGCGACATCCGTTCATCCTCCGGCGGATCGTCGTGCGGTTCCGTCGGAGGGACGAGAGCCTGCCCTCGTGGGGCGCTCCCGCGGTACCACCCTCCTTGGCGGTGTGCGGAACACCGCCCCCTCATTGGGGTCGCGAAGCCGGGTCTACTCGCCCTGCGGGCTTTCTTCCGGCGGCTCGGGGGTGATCTTCACCGCGCGCTCGCCTCCGGGCTCACACCGTCCCCGGATCGCTCTTGGCTGCGTACGCCGCTACTCGTCCCGTCCACGCCTCTCGCTGCGGCCAGTGTACGGGGCCCGGCGGAGGGCGGCCGACCGGTTTTCGGCGGACGGGGCCGGGGCCGCGTCCATGACCCGAATGGGCATACCGCCTCCGGCGGAGTCCGGCTCCGCCCGTCCGGCGGATTACCGGGCCGGGAGCTGGGCACAACCGATGCAGGTTCGTCTTGCCGCCGGTCCGGGGCGGGGCGAACCGGCGGCGTGCCCCGTTGCCGCGGGCCTGGGGTCGATTTATCGTCCCAGCACGATTCGCGAGCAAGATCACAATATGTGAAGGGGCCGCGGCCATGGTGGCGAAGAAGACCGCCGTAGAGACCACAACGGCGTCCAGGAAACCCAGTGCCACACGTGCTGCCGCAGGTGCCACCACGGGCTCGGCGGCCAAGGACACGAGTGGCGGGAAGAACACCGCCGCCCAGAAGAAGGCGGCCAAGAAGACCACGTCGGGCAAGACCGCTTCGAGCAAGACAGCCCAGGCCAAGACCGCTTCGAGCAGAACGACCGCGGCCGGGACCGCCTCCGGCGAGGCCGCCGCGGCAAAGAAGTCGACCGCCGGTAAAGCGACCGCAGGGAAGGCGACCGCGGGCGGGTCGGCCGCGGCCAAGGAGGCGGCGCCCGCCAAGAAGGCCGCGGCGAAGAAGGCCACCGCCAAGAAGACCGCGGCCGCCAAGGCAACCGGGACGGCGCGGGCCGCGTCCGACAAGGCGACCGACAAGACGGCGCCGGCGAAGTCGGCCGGGGCGGGCGCCAAGAGGGCCGCGACCGCGGCTCAGGGGGCGGCTTCGGCCGCGGAACAGACGGGAGCCAACAAGGTGGTTGCGAAGAAGACTGCGGGAGGGGCAACGGCGGCCAGGACCGCCGCGGCGTCGGCGGTGCCGGCGGCCCGTGCGGTCGCCACGACCGCCCCGGGGGAGCTCCCGGTCCGGCCGGGCGAGGACCCGTGGACCCCGGAGGAGGTCTCCGAGGCCCGCAACGAGCTGTCCAGCGAGGTGCTGCGGCTGCGCAGCGAGATCGAGGCCTCCGAGGCGGCGCTGGCCGGGCTGATGCGCGACTCCGGGGACGGCGCGGGCGACGACGACGCCGACACCGGCACCAAGAACATCACCCGCGAGCACGAGATGGCGCTGGCCGCCAACGCCCGCGAGACGCTCGAACAGACCGAGCACGCCCTGGAACGGCTCGACGCCGGGACGTACGGCTACTGCGAGGTCTGCGGGAATCCGATCGGCAAGGCCCGGATGCAGGCGTTCCCGCGCGCGACGCTCTGCGTGGAGGACAAGCAGAAGCAGGAACGGCGGGGCTGACTCCGCACAGGTGTGCCGTACTCTCGTGCTCAGTCAGCACCTAGTCGGTTGAGGGACTCACGTGGCAGAGGCGGAGCGCATCATCGGTACGCCGGATGTGGAAGGGGCCGACGAGCAGGCGGCCCCTGCCGAGCAGCCGAAGGGCAAGCGGAAGATCGCCGTGCTGTTCGCGGTGGCGGTCTTCGCCTTCCTTCTCGACCTCGGCAGCAAGATGCTCGTGGTGGCCAGGCTGGAGCACCACGAGCCGATCAAGGTCATCGGTGACCTGCTCGAACTGAACGCGATCCGCAACGCGGGCGCCGCCTTCGGCATCGGCGAGGCGTTCACGGTGATCTTCACGATCATCGCGGCCACCGTGATCGTGGTGATCGCCCGGCTCGCGCGCAAGCTCTACAGCCTGCCGTGGGCGATCGCGCTCGGCCTGCTGCTCGGCGGCGCGCTCGGCAACCTCACCGACCGGATCTTCCGGTCGCCCGGGATCTTCGAGGGCGCGGTCGTCGACTTCATCGCCCCCAAGGGCTTCGCGGTCTTCAACCTCGCCGACTCGGCCATCGTGTGCGGCGGCATCCTGATCGTGATCCTGTCCTTCCGCGGCCTCGACCCGGACGGCACCGTCCACCAGGACTGAGCGCCCGGGTCCGCCCGTCGGACGCTGCGGCGGGGGATGTCGGTGGGGCAAGGCATACTCGACGGGTGAGCACGATTCCCGAGATCCGCACCCTGCCCGTTCCCGACGGCCTCGAAGGCGAGCGCGTCGACGCCGCCATCTCCCGCATGTTCGGGTTTTCCCGTACCAAGGCGGCCGAGCTGGCCGCGGCGGGGAAGGTCCAGGTCGACGGCGCCGTGGTCGGCAAGTCCGAGCGGGTGCACGGCGGGGCCTGGCTCGAGGTCGAGATGCCGCAGGCGCCCGCGCCCGTGCAGATCGTCGCCGAGCCCGTCGAGGGCATGGAGATCGTCCACGACGACGACGACATTGTCGTGATCATGAAGCCGGTGGGCGTCGCCGCCCACCCGAGCCCGGGCTGGACCGGCACCACGGTCATCGGCGGCCTCGCCGCGGCCGGTTACCGCATCTCCACCTCCGGCGCCGCCGAGCGCCAGGGCATCGTGCACCGCCTCGACGTGGGCACCTCCGGCCTGATGGTCGTCGCCAAGTCCGAGCGGGCGTACACCTCGCTCAAGGCGCAGTTCCGCGAGCGCGTCGTCGACAAGCGCTACCACGCGCTGGTCCAGGGCCACCCGGACCCGATGAGCGGCACCATCGACGCCCCGATCGGCCGCCACCCCAACCACGACTACAAGTGGGCCGTGACCGCCGAGGGCAAGCCGTCGGTCACGCACTACGACCTGATCGAGGCCTTCCGCGCCGCCTCGCTGCTCGACATCAAGCTGGAGACGGGCCGCACCCACCAGATCCGTGTCCACATGTCGGCCCATCGCCACCCCTGCGTCGGCGACCTCACCTACGGCGCCGACCCGACCATCGCCAAGCGCCTCAAGCTGACGCGCCAGTGGCTGCACGCGGTGCGCCTCGGCTTCGAGCACCCCTCGGACGGCCAGTGGGTCGAGTTCGCGAGCGAGTACCCGGCGGACCTGCAGAACGCGCTCGACACCATCCGGGCCGAGAGCGAGTGACGGCCTTCGAGGTCCGCGTCGCCGAGGACGCGGCCGACCGCGAGGCCTGCTTCGCCGTGCGCAGGCAGGTGTTCGTGGTCGAGCAGGAGGTCCCCGAGGAGCTGGAGTACGACGCGTACGACGCGGTCGCCCTGCACGTCCTCGCGCTCGGCCCCCAGGGACCGCTCGGCACCGGGCGGCTCCTGTACGGCCCGCGGGCGCTGGCCAGGACCGGCGGCGCGGACATCGGCTCGCTCGGCCGGCTCGCGGTGACCTCCGCCGCGCGCGGCCTGGGCGTCGGCGCGGCCCTGGTGCGCGCCATCGAGGACGCCGCCCGCGAGCGCGGCCTCACCGCGGTCGACCTGCACGCGCAGACCCACGCGCTGGGCTTCTACGAGCGGCTCGGGTACGAGGCGTACGGCCCGGAGTTCCCGGACGCCGGCATTGCGCACCGGGCCATGCGGCGGGTCCTGGCCTAGCGGTCCGCCCGCACCGTTTGCCCCCGATGGGCGGTTCGGCCGGGTTGCGTGGCACGCTGTAGGTCTTGATCGTCAAGGCCGTTCAGGCCCGCACCGCCCGGGAGGGCATCCGTGGATCAGCTGGCCCTGCTGCTCGTGCTCCTGCTCGGCGCGGTGGTGACGGTTCCCCTCGGGGAGCGCCTCGGCCTGCCCGCTCCCGTGCTCATGACGCTCGGCGGGATCGCCATGGCGCTGCTGCCGTTCGTGCCGAACGTGGACATCGACCCGGAGTTCATCCTCCCGCTCGTGCTGCCCCCGCTGCTCTACGCCTCCGTACAGCGCACCTCCTGGCGGCAGTTCACGGCCAACGTCCGGCCCATCTTCCTGCTCGCCGTGGCGCTCGTCTTCGTGACCACGGCGGCCGTCGCCGCCGTCGCGGGCTCCATCGTGCCCGGGCTGCCGATCGCCGCCGCCGTCGCGCTCGGCGCGCTCGTCGCCCCGCCCGACCCGGTCGCGGCGACCGCCGTCGCGGGCTCGCTCGGCCTGCCCCGCCGCCTGGTGTCGATCCTGGAGGGCGAGGGCCTGTTCAACGACGTGACCGCGATCGTGCTCTACCACGTGGCGATCACGGCGGCCGTGACCGGGAGCTTCTCCTGGGCGTCGGCCGCCGGTGAGCTCGTGCTGTCCGCCGTGGTCGCGGTCGCCGTGGGGCTCGCGCTCGGCTGGGCCGCCAACAAGCTGATGGTCCTCCTCGACGACCCCACCCTCCAGATCGGCCTCACCCTCCTGGTCCCGTTCGTCGGCTATGTGCTGGCCGAGGAGTTCGGCGGCTCCGGCGTCCTCGCCGTACTGACGGTCGCGCTGTTCCTCGCCGAGCACACGATGGACGCCGACGACGTGCAGGGCCGCCTCGCCGGGGCCACGTTCTGGCAGATCGTCGACACCCTGGTCACCGGCGTCGCCTTCGGCCTGATCGGGCTCGAACTCCACAACGTGTTCGGCACGGCGACCGGTCGCGAGCTGCACATGTTCGGCTGGGCCGCGGCCGTGGTGGGGGTCGTCGTGGGCGTACGCCTGCTGTGGCTGCTCCCGGCGACCTGGCTCGCCAAGCGGCTGCACACCCTGCGCGACTACGACGAGGAGATCCCCACCTCCTGGCGCGAGACCATCGTCATGTGGTGGGCCGGGATGCGCGGGGTGGCCTCGGTGGCCCTCGCGCTCGCCATTCCGCTGAAGACCGACGACGGCGCACCCTTCCCCGGCCGCGACGAGATCGTCTTCATCGCCTTCGCCGTGATCATGACGACGCTGGTCTTCCAGGGGCTGACCCTGCCCTGGCTGGTCAAGCGGCTGGGCGTACGGGCCGACACGGACGCCGAGCGCCATCTGGAGCGGGACCTGGCCATCCGTGCCGCGAAGGCCGCGAAACGGCGGCTGAAGGAGATCGAGGACGTCGAGGAGCTGCCCGAGGACGTCCTGGAGCAGTTGCACCGCCGGGCCTACGACGTCGGCGCGCGGATCAGCCCCGACATGGTCGACGAGGAGCGCCGCGAGGCCTACGCGAAGCGGGTCGAGCGGATCCGGGCGGTGCAGCGCATCCAGCGCGAGATGATGTCGGCCGCCCGGCACGAGGTGCTCTCCGCGCGCAGCGAGCCCGGCGCCGACCCGGAGATCGTGGACCGGGTGCTGCGGCAGCTGGACGTCCGCAGCCTGCGCTGACCGGGCCCGGGACCCGCCCGCGCCTCAGGGCCGCTCGTCCTCGACCGCAGGGCGGGCGGCGGGCCGGGCCTCGCCCGTCGTGATCCTCGGCAGGGCGTAGGGATGCTCGGCGTACAGCCACGCCACCAGCTGCTCGCGGACGGTGACCCGGACCGTCCAGATGTCGTCGGCGTCCTTGGCCGTGACGACCGCGCGGACCTGGATCGTGGACGGCGTGGTGTCCGTCACCGCGAGCGAGAAGTCCCGCCCGTCCCAGGCCGGGCACTCCTTGAGGATCAGGGCGAGCCGCTCGCGCATCAGGGGCAGCGGCGCCGAGTGGTCGAGGTGGAAGAAGACCGTGCCGGTCATCTGGGCGCCGCCGCGCGACCAGTTCTGGAACGGCTTGCTGGTGAAGTACGACACCGGCATGGTCAGGCGCCGCTCGTCCCAGGTGCGCACCGCGAGGAAGGTGAGCGTGATCTCCTCGACGACACCCCACTCCCCGTCGACCACCACCGTGTCGCCGATCCGCACCATGTCGCCGAAGGCGATCTGGAGCCCCGCGAAGAGGTTGCCGAGGGTGGACTGCGCCGCGACACCGGCGACGATGCCCAGGATGCCCGCCGAGGCCAGCAGCGAGGTGCCCGCCGCGCGCATCGCGGGGAAGGTGAGCAGCATCGAGGCGACGGCCACCACGGCGACGATCGCGCTGACCACCCGCTGGATGAGGGTGACCTGCGTACGGACCCGGCGGACCCGGGCCGGGTCGCGGGTCGAGGTCGCGTACCGGCTGAAGGAGGACTCCACGACAGCCGTCGCGATCCGCACCACCAGCCAGGCGCTCGCGCCGATGAGGACCAGCGTCAGGATCTGGCCCAGACCGGCCTTGTGCTCCTGCACCGGGCCCCACTTGATCGCGCCGTAGGAGCCGCGCAGGATCGCGGTGAGCAGGACCAGGCGCAGTGGTATGCGGCAGCGGCGCAGCAGTCCCCACAGCGGTGTCTCGTGGTGCCGTGCGTCGACCCGGCGCAGCAGCCGGTCGGCCAGCCAGCCCACCACCAGCGTGAGGACGACCGAGCCGCCGATGACGATCAGTGGACGCAGCACGTTCTCCATGCCCTCGACCGTAACTGGCACGATGGCCCCATGAACATCATGCTTTTCCATTCGGTCTACGGTCTGCGTCCCGCCGTACAGGAGGCGGCCGGGCGGCTGCGGGCCGCCGGCCACGAGGTGCACGTCCCCGACCTGTACGAAGGCCGCACCGTCGAGACCGTCGAGGAGGGCAGGGACGTCAAGGACGAGATCGGCAAGGACGAGCTCCTGAAGCGCGCCATTCTCGCCGCCGCCCCGTACTCGGAGCGCGGGCTCGTCTACGCCGGGTTCTCGCTCGGCGCGTCCATCGCGCAGACCCTGGCGCTCGGCGACGACAAGGCGCGCGGGCTGCTGCTGCTCCACGGCACCTCGGACATGGCCGAGAACACGGCCGTGGACGAGCTGCCCGTGCAGCTCCACGTCGCCGACCCGGACCCGTTCGAGTCCGGCGACTGGCTCAACTCCTGGTACCTGCAGATGCGCCGGGCCGGCGCGGACGTGGAGATCTACCGCTACCAGGGCGCCGGCCACCTCTACACCGACCTGCAGCTGCCGGACTACGACGAGGCGGCGGCCGAGCAGACCTGGCGCACGGCGCTCGGCTTCCTCGACGACCTCGCGGCCGAGGCCTAGCAACGCCGAACGGGCAGTCCGGAACCGGTGGTCCGCACTGCCCGTTCGTCAGGAGCGGCGGGGATCAGCCCTTGAGCGCCTTGTCGATCGCGGCCGTGAAGGAGGCCGGGTCCGAGGGGGCGTTGTCCGAGCCCTCCGCGGTGATCTTCTTGCCGTCCATCTTCAGCGTCGGCGTGCCCTGGACGCCGCTGCTGTCGAACTTGTCCGACATGGTCAGCGCCCACTTGTCGTAGGTGCCGTCCTTGACCGCCTTGTCGAAGGCCGCGTTCCCCTTGAGCGCCGGGACGGTGTCCGCGATCTTGATCAGGTAGTCGCGGTCCTTGAACTTGTCGGTGGTCTCCTCGGGGTGGTACTTCGCCGAGTAGAGCGCCGACTTGTACTCCAGGAACGCCTCGGGGCTGACGTTCAGCGCCGCGCCGAGCGCGCTCAGGGCGGTCTTGGAGCCGGTGCCCGGGCTGCCCTTGTCGATGAACGTGGCGCCGATGAACTGGATCTTGTACTTGCCCGCGTCGATGTCCTTCTTGATCGTCGGGCCGACGGTCTGCTCGAACTGCGAGCAGATCGGGCAGCGCGGGTCCTCGTACATCTCGAGGGTCTTCTTCGCGTCGGGCTTGCCGATGACGACGGTGGTGCCGTCGCTGCCCGAGTTGGCGGGCTTCACCAGGGCCTTGTCCTTGGCGGCGTCCCACGCGCCGGGCTTCATGGCCTGCATGATCGCGTAGCTCGCTCCGCCCGCGATGGCGAGGACGCCGACGACGGACACGGCCACGATGATCTGCCGACGCGTCTTGGCCTTCTTGGCCTCGCGCTCGCGCTCCGCTCGCAGCCGCTCGCGGGCGGCAGCCTTGTTGGCCTGGCTGTTGCGGGAACTCATGATCTTTTTCTCCGGATGGCAGGTGAGGAAGGTGACGGGAACCGCTGTGCTCGGGGCTCGGCCTCAGACGAGGACGAGCGACCGGCCCGGCGGTCCCCTGCGTGCCACGGAGTGCACCAGGAGCCGGGTGCGCGAGGGAACGGACCCGCGGCGCACGGCGGGCGCGAGCGGGCGCGGTGCGCCATGGACGGTGCGCACCACCGCGGCCGCCACGAGCAGCGGCCGGAAGGCGAAGGCGGCGACCGCCCGCAGCACCCGGGCCAGCGCCGCCTCGCCGCGGCGCAGCCACAGGGCGGCGAGCAGGCCGACGGTCAGATGGGCCGCGAGCAGCAGCCAGGGCACGGCCGGGCCCGGGTGGGTCAGCAGGGTGGCCGCGTTCGCCGGGGCGTGCGCCGCGCCCAGCGTGCCGCCGCCGCACAGCACGTCGAAGCCGACCGCGCGCAGGGCGCCCGCCACGGGGCCCCCGGCCGGGCCGTAGCAGACGTGCTGGCCGGTGGTGAACAGGGTGTCGGCGGCCAGCTCCAGCGGGACCAGGGCCCCCGCGATCGCCCAGTAGCCGCGCTCGCGGCCGGCCAGCGCGTACGCGATGACGAACACCGCCCCCGCCGCGGCGGACACCAGCGAGAGCGGCAGCGGGACCTGGGAGAGCAGCACGTGGGACGCGGTCGAGAGCGTCACGACGAGCGCTGTGAAAAGCGCCGCGCGTGCCGCTCTGAGCTGCGTCCCTGATATGTCCATCGCGGGTGAGTGTGCCATGTCCGGCCGTAGGTCGTGCCTAAGAGTTCGGTGAGACTGCGGGCCGTCGGCCGATCATGGCCGGGGGCCGCCCCCTACAGGCCCGGTATCCGGCCGTTGCGGAACAGGTCGACGAAGATCTGGTGGTCGGCCCGCGCCCGCGCCCCGTAGGCGTGCGCGAAGTCCACGAGCAGGTCCGCGAAGCCGTCCTCGTCGGCGGCGATCGCCGCGTCGATGGCGCGCTCGGTGGAGAAGGGCACGAGCTCCGAGTGGCCGCTCTCGTCGTCCGCCGCCGCGTGCATCGTGGCCGTCGCCCGGCCGAGGTCGGCGACGACCGCCGCGATCTCGTCGGGGTCGTCGATGTCCGACCAGTCCAGGTCCACCGCGTACGGCGAGACCTCGGCGACCAGCTGCCCGGCGCCGTCCAGCTCGGTCCAGCCCAGCCACGGGTCGGCGGCGGCCTGGAGCGCCCGCTGCGAGATCACCGTACGGTGCCCCTCGTGCTCGAAGTAGCCGCGCACCGCCGGGTCCGTGATGTGCCGGGAGACCGCCGGGGTCTGCGCCTGCTTGATGTAGATCACCACATCGTTCTCCAGGGCGTCGCTGTGCCCCTCCAGCAGGATGTTGTACGAGGGCAGGCCGGCCGAGCCGATCCCGATGCCGCGGCGCCCCACGACGTCCTTCACGCGGTAGGAGTCCGGGCGCACCAGGCTCTCCTCGGGGAGCGTCTCCAGGTAGCCGTCGAAGGCCGCCAGCACCTTGTAGCGGGTCGCCGCGTCCAGCTCGATCGACCCGTCGTCCTCGGTGAACCGGCGCTCGTGCTCCCGGATCTCGGTCATCGAGTCGAGCAGCGCGAACCGGGTGCGGGCGCGGGCGTCGCGCAGGGCGCCGAGCAGCGGGCCCTCGGCGGTGTCCAGGGTGAAGGGCGGCACCTCGTCCTCCTTGGCGCCGGACGACAGCGCGTGGATGCGCTCGCGGTAGGCGGCCGCGTAGGTGCGCACCAGGGCCGTGATCTGCTCGTCGCTGAACGCCTTGGTGTAGCCGATCAGCGCCAGCGAGGCGGCCAGGCGCTTGAGGTCCCAGGTGAAGGGGCCCACGTACGCCTCGTCGAAGTCGTTGACGTTGAAGATCAGGCGGCCGTTGGCGTCCATGTAGGTGCCGAAGTTCTCGGCGTGCAGGTCGCCGTGGATCCAGACCCGGCCGGTGCGCTCGTCCAGGTAGGGGCCGCCGTGCCGCTCCTTCTCCAGGTCGGAGTAGAACAGGCAGGCCGTGCCCCGGTAGAAGGCGAAGGCCGAGGCCGCCATCTTGCGGAACTTGACCCGGAACGCGGCCGGATCGGCGGCCAGGAGCTCGCCGAACGCGGTCTCGAAAACGGCGAGTATCTCTTCGCCGCGCGTCTCAGCGCTGAGCTGCGGGACCGACATCGCTGGGTGCCTCCTGGTGCGTACTGCCTGCGTCACGTTCGGACGGGGTGTGCCCCTTCCAACGCGCGACCGTACCCCGGAGTGCCCGTCGGCCGCCCGGCCGGCGCCCCTCGTGGAGGTGCTCCGCGCCGCGGATCCCCCTCGGCTGTCAGTGGGGCGACGTAGACTCCGAGGCTGTCCCCCCGCTCCGCGAACCCCCTGCCGTTGGAGGCTCCAACCGTGACTGGCACGTCCAAGACACCGTTCACGCACCTTCACGTCCACACCCAGTACTCGCTGCTGGACGGTGCCGCGCGGCTCAAGGACATGTTCGAAGCCTGCAATGAGATGGGCATGACGCACATCGCCATGTCCGACCACGGCAACCTCCACGGTGCCTACGACTTCTTCCATTCGGCGAAGAAGGCGGGCGTCACGCCGATCATCGGCATCGAGGCGTACGTGGCCCCCGAGTCGCGGCGCAACAAGCGCAAGATCCAGTGGGGCCAGCCGCACCAGAAGCGGGACGACGTGTCCGGTTCGGGTGGTTACACGCACAAGACGATCTGGGCGCACAACAAGACGGGCCTGCACAACCTCTTCCGGCTCTCCTCGGACGCGTACGCCGAGGGCTGGCTGCAGAAGTGGCCCCGGATGGACAAGGAGACGATCTCGCAGTGGTCGGAGGGGCTCATCGCCTCCACCGGCTGCCCCTCCGGCGAGGTCCAGACCCGGCTGCGGCTCGGCCAGTTCGACGAGGCGATGCGGGCGGCCTCCGACTACAAGGACATCTTCGGCGAGGGCAAGTACTTCCTGGAGCTGATGGACCACGGCATCGAGATCGAGCGCCGGGTCCGCGACGGGCTCCTGGAGATCGGCAAGAAGCTCGGCATCCCGCCGCTGGTCACCAACGACTCGCACTACACCTACGCGCACGAGGCGACCGCGCACGACGCCCTGCTCTGCATCCAGACCGGCAAGAACCTCTCGGACCCGGACCGCTTCCGCTTCGACGGCACGGGCTACTACCTCAAGTCGACCGACGAGATGTACGCCATCGACTCCTCGGACGCCTGGCAGGAGGGCTGCCGCAACACCCTCCTGGTGGCCGAACAGATCGACACGACCGGCATGTTCGAAGCCAAGAACCTCATGCCGAAGTTCGAGATCCCCGAGGGCTACACCGAGGTCACCTGGTTCCAGGAGGAAGTCCGGGCCGGCATGGAGCGCCGCTACCCCGGTGGTGTCCCCGAGGACCGCCAGAAGCAGGCGGAGTACGAGATGGACATCATCATCCAGATGGGGTTCCCGGGGTACTTCCTGGTGGTGGCCGACTTCATCATGTGGGCCAAGAACAACGGCATCGCGGTCGGCCCCGGCCGAGGATCGGCGGCCGGTTCGATCGTCGCGTACGCCATGGGCATCACCGACCTCGACCCGATCACGCACGGCCTGATCTTCGAGCGGTTCCTCAACCCCGAGCGCGTCTCCATGCCCGATGTCGACATCGACTTCGACGAGCGCAGGCGCGTCGAGGTGATCCGGTACGTGACGGAGAAGTACGGCTCCGACAAGGTCGCCATGATCGGCACCTACGGCAAGATCAAGGCGAAGAACGCCATCAAGGACTCCGCGCGCGTCCTCGGCTACCCGTACGCGATGGGCGACCGGCTCACCAAGGCGATGCCCGCCGACGTCCTCGGCAAGGGCATCGACCTCTCCGGCATCACCGACCCCAAGCACCCGCGCTACAGCGAGGCGGGCGAGATCCGGGGGATGTACGAGAACGAGCCGGACGTGAAGAAGGTCATCGACACCGCCAAGGGCGTCGAGGGCCTGGTCCGCCAGATGGGTGTGCACGCGGCCGGCGTGATCATGTCCAGCGAGCCGATCGTCGACCACGCGCCGATCTGGGTGCGGCACACCGACGGCGTGACCATCACGCAGTGGGACTACCCGCAGTGCGAGTCGCTCGGCCTGCTGAAGATGGACTTCCTGGGCCTGCGCAACCTGACCATCATGGACGACGCCGTCAAGATGGTGAAGGCCAACAAGGGCATCGACCTGGAGATGCTCTCGCTCCCGCTGGACGACCCGAAGACCTTCGAACTGCTCTGCCGCGGCGACACCCTCGGCGTCTTCCAGTTCGACGGCGGCCCGATGCGCTCGCTGCTGCGCCAGATGCAGCCCGACAACTTCGAGGACATTTCCGCCGTCTCGGCCCTGTACCGGCCGGGCCCGATGGGCATGAACTCGCACACGAACTACGCCGAGCGCAAGAACGGCCGCCAGGAGATCACCCCGATCCACCCGGAGCTGGAGGAGCCTCTCAAGGAGACCCTCGGCCTCACCTACGGCCTCATCGTGTACCAGGAGCAGGTGCAGAAGGCCGCCCAGATCGTCGCCGGGTACTCGCTCGGCGAGGCCGACATCCTGCGCCGCGTGATGGGCAAGAAGAAGCCCGAGGAGCTGGCGAAGAACTTCGTCCTCTTCCAGGCGGGCGCCAAGAAGAAGGGCTACTCGGACGCGGCGATCCAGGCCCTGTGGGACGTCCTGGTCCCGTTCGCCGGCTACGCGTTCAACAAGGCGCACTCCTCGGCGTACGGCCTGGTCACCTACTGGACCGCCTATCTGAAGGCGAACTACCCGGCCGAGTACATGGCGGCGCTGCTCACCTCGGTGAAGGACGACAAGGACAAGTCGGCCGTCTACCTGAACGAGTGCCGCCGCATGGGCATCAAGGTGCTGCCGCCGAACGTCAACGAGTCGGTGCACAACTTCGCCGCCCAGGGTGACGACGTGATCCTGTTCGGCCTGGAGGCCGTCCGCAACGTCGGCACCAACGTGGTGGACTCGATCATCCGCTCGCGCAAGGCGAAGGGGAAGTTCTCCTCCTTCCCCGACTACCTGGACAAGGTCGAGGCCGCCGCCTGCAACAAGCGCACCACGGAGTCGCTCATCAAGGCGGGCGCCTTCGACACCATGGGGCACACCCGCAAGGGCCTGACCGCCCAGTTCGAGCCCATGATCGACAACGTGGTGCAGGTCAAGCGCAAGGAGGCCGAGGGGCAGTTCGACCTCTTCGGCGGCATGGACGAGGACAGCAGCGAGCCGGGCTTCGGCCTCGACGTCGAGTTCGGCGACGTGGAGTGGGAGAAGTCCTACCTGCTGGCCCAGGAGCGCGAGATGCTCGGCCTGTACGTCTCCGACCACCCGCTCTTCGGCCTGGAGCACGTCCTGTCCGACAAGGCGGACGCGGGCATCGGCCAGCTCACCGGCGGGGACTACTCGGACGGTTCGATCGTCACCATCGGCGGCATCATCTCGGGCCTCCAGCGCAAGATGACCAAGCAGGGCAACGCCTGGGCGATCGCCACCGTCGAGGATCTGGCGGGCTCCATCGAGTGCATGTTCTTCCCGGCGACGTACCAGCTGGTGTCGACCCAACTCGTCGAGGACGCCGTGGTGTTCGTCAAGGGACGCCTCGACAAGCGGGAGGACATCCCGCGTCTGGTCGCGATGGAGCTGATGGTCCCCGACCTGTCGTCGGCGGGCACCAACGCACCGGTCGTCCTGACGATCCCCACCGTGAAGGTCACCCCGCCGATGGTCAGCAGACTCGGCGAGATCCTGGGGCACCACAAGGGCAACACCGAGGTGCGGATCAAGCTCCAGGGGCCGCGCAAGACCACCGTGCTGCGGCTCGACCGGCACCGGGTCCAGCCGGATCCCGCCCTTTTCGGTGACCTGAAGGTGCTGCTCGGCCCGTCCTGCCTGGCCGGCTGAGCGGGCAGGCACATGTCCGGCCGGGATGCTCCGGCACGAGGAAGGGGCGCACCCACCGGGTGCGCCCCTTCCTCACACAGTGACGGCTAGTTGTGACCGAAGCGACGCTGGTGCTTACGGGCAACATCCGCCGGGCTGCCCTGGGCCTGCGCCTGCGGCATCGCCTGGGACTCATAGGCAGAGGACTTCGCCTGCTCCTGACCGCGCTCGGCGGCGCTGGAGCGGTCCTGCTGACCACCCGACTTGCGGTTCTTGTTCTTGGCCATGGTGCTGCCTCCTGTGGGGGAACTCGGGGCCAGGGCCGCTGCCAGACTCACACAGAAGGGCAAAGGTCGCATTTCGGGTCATTACCGTGCGTGACGGCACCGTGACGCCCCAATCCGCCACGCCGATGATCGAGTTCCGGTGCTCAAGCCTTGCGCGGTCGGGCAGACTCGAAGGAACCCCGAAGTTCATTCGGTGATCTCCCGCACCCCGCTTCTGATTTCTTTTTCTTCGGCTTTTCCGTTCCCGAAAGAGGGTGGAACGCATGGACCGCTGCGTCGTCCTGGTGGATGCCGGCTACCTGCTCGGTGCCGCCGCGAGTCTGCTCGCCGGAGAACCGGCCCGTTCCCGCATCACCGTCGACCACGCCGCCCTGATCCAGGGGCTCCGCGAGCGCGCCGAGGCGGACACCCAGCAGCCGCTGCTGCGCATCTACTGGTTCGACGGCGCCCCCGACCGGGTGCCGCAGCCCGAGCACCGCCGGCTGCGCGTGATGCCCAGGGTGACGGTCAGGCTCGGCGCGCTGACCCGCAGCGACGGCCGCTGGGCGCAGAAGGGCGTGGACGCCGCGATGCACGCCGAGCTGACCGAACTGGCCCGCAACCGCGCCTGCTCGGACGTGGTCCTGGTGACCGGCGACGGCGATCTGCTGCCCGGCCTGATGTCCGCCAAGGAACACGGCGTCGCCGTGCACCTGTGGGCCGTGCAGGCCGCCGACGGCGACTACAACCAGTCCGAGGACCTGGTCGCCGAGGCCGACGAGCGCCGGGTGCTCGACCGCGCCTGGATCACCCAGGCCGTCCGGGCCCGGGACCTCACCGGGATCTGCGCCCCGGCCCCCGCACCCCGCCCCGAGATCGCCGCCATCCTCTCCGCGCCGCTGCCCGAGTCGGCGCTCGCCGCCTCCGCCGAGCGGGCCGCCGAGGCCCAGGCGGCGGCCGTGCGCAACGGCACGGCGCCCGCCGAGGCCCCCAGCGAGAACGGCGCGTCGGTGCCCGCCCCGAGCGGCGTCAAGGGCGTACCGACACCGAAGGACCTCGCCTCCCTGCGCGGGCCCGGCGCCGCGCCCGCCGCGCCCCCGCCCGCGTCGGCCACCCTGCGCTGGTCCTCCGACAAGGGCTGGGTGGAGCGCCCCGGCTCGGCGCTCGGCGAGTCCCCCGAGACGGCCTCCCTGCCGACGCTGGCCCAGCTCACCAGCGCCGAGCAGCGCTGGGCCGACCGCGAGGAGGACATCACCACCGTCGGCGGCGACCCCTACGAAGTGGGCCAGGTCTTCGCGCGGCGCTGGATGGAACGGCTCCCCGAGCCCTCGCACGTACAGAAGCTGTCCACCATGTACCCGCGCATCCCGCACCGCATCGACGGTGAACTCCTGCGCTACGCCGCCCGCTTCGGGCTCCTCGCGCACAAGGACGACCAGATCGACGAGCACGACCGGTACGCGATCCGGGCCGGCTTCTGGCGCGAGATCGACGTCCGCGCGGCCGCCGAGCGCCAGCCGGCAGGGGAGTAGCACCCCGGCCGGGGGCGGCTCGGCACCGCCCCCGGGGTCGGAAGGGTCCTTCGACCCCTTAGGCTCGTTCCCCGTGAGTACCGGCACAGCAGCGGCGCGGGCCGGCACCGTTTGCACGGTGCGGGGCCTGGTCAAGACGTACCCCGCGACGCGGGGCAGGCGCGGTGCGCCCGGTACGCCCGAGGTCCGGGCCACCGACGGCATCAGCCTGGAGGTGAACCGCGGCGAGATCTTCGGACTGCTGGGCCCCAACGGCGCCGGCAAGTCCACCCTCGTACGCCAGCTGACCGGGCTCATGCGGCCCGACTCCGGCTCCGTCGACGTGCTGGGGCACGACCTGGTGCGCCACCCCGAGCGCGCCGCCCGCCTCATCGCCCACCTCGGCCAGGAGTCCACCGCGCTCGACGAGCTGACCGTGGCGCTGGCCGCCGAGACCACCGGCCGGCTGCGCGGACTCACCCTGCGCGCCGCCCGCGCCGAACGCGACGCCGTCCTCGCCGAGCTGGGCCTCGACGAGATCGCCGGGCGGCCCCTGAAGAAGCTCTCCGGCGGCCAGCGCCGCCTCGCCTGCTTCGCCGCCGCCCTCGTCGGCGAGCGTCCCGTGCTGGTCCTGGACGAGCCCACCACCGGCATGGACCCGGTGGCCCGCCGGGCCGTGTGGGCCGCCGTCGACCGGCGCCGGGCCGAGCGCGGCGCGACCGTGCTCCTCGTCACGCACAACGTCATCGAGGCCGAGACCGTGCTCGACCGGGTCGCCGTGATCGAACGCGGCCGGGTCATCGCCTGCGACACCCCGGCGGGACTCAAGGCCCGGGTCGCCGACGAGGTGCGGGTCGAGCTCGTCTGGCGCGACCGCGCCCCCGTCGAGGTCCCCGAGGTCGCCGCGCTGCGCGCCGCGGCCCAGGAATCGGGACGGCGCTGGACCCTGCGGCTCAGCCCCGAGCGGGCCCGCGCCGCCGTCGCCACCGTCACCGGCGGCCCCGCCTTCGCCGCCCTCGACGACTTCACCCTGGCCACGCCGAGCCTCGAAGACGTCTACCTCGCCCTCGGCGGCCGCACGGAAGGGCTGGTGAAGGCGTGAGCGCCATTCCTCTGGAGAGCAGCGTGGAGGCCGTGGGCGGCCGCGCCCCGGCGAGCGGGACCGCCGAGCGGCCGGAGGCCGCGCACGCCGCGCCGCTCGCCCCCCGCGCCCGGCTGCTGCCCGCGCTCGCCGCCGTCTACCGCGCCCAGCTCTCGCGGGCCCGGGTGGCCCGGATCCCGCTGCTCTTCGTCGCGACCTTCCAGTCCGTCGGCATCATGATCCTGATGCGGGGCGTGGTCGACGGCGGGAGCGAGGCGCGGGCCGTGGTCGCCGGATCCAGCGTGCTCGTCGTCGCCTTCGTCGCGCTCAACCTGCTCGCCCAGTACTTCGGCCAGCTGCGCTCCGGCGGCGGCCTCGACCACTACGCGACGCTGCCCGTGCCGCCCGCCTCGGTGGTGCTCGGCACGGCCGCCGCGTACGCCTCCTTCACCGTGCCCGGCACCGCCGTCACCGCGGTGTTCGGCTGCGTCCTGTTCGGGCTCCCGATGGCGCACCTGTGGATCCTCGCGGCGGTCGTCCCGCTCGCCGGAGCCGCGCTCTCCGGGCTCGGCGCGGCGCTCGGGCTGCTCGCCCCGCGCCAGGAACTCGCCACGCTCTTCGGCCAGTTGGGGATGTCGGCGGCGCTGCTGCTCGGCGTGCTCCCGGCCGGCCGCATGCCCGGGCCCATCGCGTACGCACGTGATCTGCTGCCCTCCACCTACGGCGTGGAGGCCTTCGCGCGGGCCTTCGACGCGCACCCCGACTGGGGCGTCGTCGGGCTCGACCTCGGGGTGTGCGCCGCCGTCGGCGTCGTCTCGCTGGCCGTGGCCGCGTGGGCCTACCGTCGGGCGGCGGTCCGGTGAGGCAGCGCACAGACACGCCTGGCACGATGTCAGGGTGACCGCACCTCTGACACCGCCCCATCAGCAGCCCCCGGGCAACGACCCGCGGCAGACGCACTCCGGGGGCTCCCACCCCGGGCCCGTCGAGGAGGCGCCCGCCATGAAGAAGGATCTGCGGGACGCGGTGCTCGTCGCCCTCGTGGTGACCCTGGCCGGAGTGGCGCTCGGACTGCTGTGGCTGTGGCTGGCGCCGAGGGTGCCGCTCGTCGCCGACGACAAGGCCGTCTTCCTCAAGGACACCGAGGGGGAGGAGGCGATCGGTGGTGATGGAACGTTCATCTTGATCGCGCTCGGGCTCGGCGTGCTCAGCGCCGCCGCGGTCTTCCTGTTCCGCAAGCAGGGCGGCATCGCCCTGGTCGTCGGCCTCGCGGTCGGCGCGCTGCTCGGCTCGGTGCTGGCCTGGCGGCTGGGCGTCTGGCTCGGCCCGAACCAGGACGTGGTGGCCGCGGCGAAGGCGGCCGGCAAGGGCGTCACGTTCGACGCTCCGCTCAAGCTCGACGCGAAGGGCGCGCTGCTGGCCTGGCCGATCGCCGCCATGGCCGTCCACCTGGGCCTGACCGCGCTGTTCGGCCCCCGCGACCCGGATCCGGTGTGGCACATGCCGCCGCTGGACCCGGGACCGGGAGAGCCGGACTCGGCCGACCGCTGACCGAGGATCAGGCCGGGCGCCTCCCGTGGTTGGCCCGGCCCTTCCTGACGCGCCACTTCCGCTTGCGGGTCCGCTTCGACATGGGCGTACCTCCCGCCCTCGGGTTCTAGTCGAGGACGAGAGGTACGTCGAGACCCTAAACGCGCCCGATGGGGGCGAGCAGGGCTCCGGTGAGGGCCGCCAGATCGGCGGGGGACAGCTCGACCTCCAGGCCCCGGCGCCCCGCCGAGACGCAGATCGTGGCGTGCGCGGACGCCGAGTCGTCCAGGACCGTGCGCAGCTTCTTGCGCTGGCCCAGCGGGGAGATGCCGCCGCGCACATAGCCGGTGGTGCGCTCGGCCGCGGCCGGGTCGGCCATCGCCGCGCGCTTGCCGCCGACCGCCGAGGCCAGCGCCTTGAGGTCGAGCGAGCCGGCCACCGGCACCACCGCCACCGTCAGCTCGCCGTCCACGTCGGCGACCAGCGTCTTGAAGACGCGGTCCGGAGTCACCCCGAGGGCCTCGGCCGCCTCCTCCCCGTACGAGGCCGACGACGGGTCGTGCTCGTAGGCGTGCACGGTGAACGCGGTGCCCGCCGCGGTCAGGGCCACCGTCGCCGGGGTGCCCCCGCTCTGCTGCTTCTTCTTGGCCAACTCGGCTCTCCGCTCGGTCAGTTGGGGCTGGTCGGGGCGCGCGTCAGTTCCACCGCCGGGAGCGAGGGCAGGTGGCGGATGACCGCGGTCTCCGCGCGCAGCAGCTGGAGTTCCTCGCGCAGCCGGGTCGCCGTGTCGGGCGCCTGGAGCAGGCGCTGCTTGGCCGGGACGTCCAGGACGGCGGCCGCGGCGACCAGGTAGGAGACCACCGACGGCTCGTCCGGGAGGTCGGTGGTGCCGGCCAGGGAGCGCTCCCGGGCCCCCGCGAGCCGCTTCTGGTACGAGCGGAAGGCCCGCAGCACGCCCTCGGCGAGCGCGCCCGCCTCCTCGCCGGGCTCCTCGGGGATCTCCTCGTACTCGGCCGTCAGATACGGCCCGCTCGCGTCGACCGACAGGATGCGGATCCGGGTGGTGCCGGTGGCCAGTACCTCGAAGCTGCCGTCCGGGCGCTCCCGGATGGTGGCCGCGTCCGCGATGCAGCCGACCCGGTGGAAGGCCTGGACCGGGTCGGGGCCGAAGCCGGCTGCCGGGCCCTTCTCGGGCTGCGCGGTCTGGTCGGGGAGCCCGGGGGCGGTCGGGGCGACCTCCCGGCCGTCCCGGATCGCCACGACGGCGAAACGGCGCGGCTCGTCACCGGCCTCGCCGCCGGATCCGGTGGGGCCGGAGGCGTCGGTGCCGGTCTTCAGCAGATCGCGCATCATGGCGCGATAACGCTCCTCGAAGATGTTCAGCGGCAGGACGAGGCCGGGGAACAGGACCGAGTTGAGCGGGAAGAGTGGGAGGCGTGCGGTGGTCACAACGCTCAAGCGTAATGGCCGCCGGACCGGGCGCGTCCGGCCTTCTGGCGGTCCCGCCCCCACGGCATGCCCGCGGCGACCTCGGTTCGTACGAACTCGCGCAGTTCGAGGAACTGCCCCAGCGGGTCGGCGGCGAGATGCAGCCACGGGAAAGACGTGGCATACGGCCCGATGCGCCGGAATTCCTCCAGCGCCTCCGGCCAGCGCCGGCGGACCACCAGGACGTAGGCGAGCAGGTTGCGGACCTCGGCCGGCCAGGGGTCGCCCGGCTCGTAGGCGGCGGACAGCTCGATGCCGTGGTTGGCCGCCGCGTCGATCCGCTCGTACGGGATGGTGTGGCCCGCGCCGCCCACCAGGTAGGCGAAGGCCGCGCGGGCCGGGAGCGCCCGGATCAGGGAGCCCGGCAGGGAGTCCTCGGCGGCCCGTTCCGCGAAGTCGAAGCACTCGCGGTGCGAGCCGTACCACTGGGCGGAGAGGTACTGGAGTGCCGCCACATGGCAGCCGTAGTGGTGCGAGGATCGCCGTATGGCCTCGCCCCACAGTTCCTCGAAAACGGTGTGGGGCGCATGGGTGCCCCGGGCGTGGTCGAGCGCGATCCGCCAGGGCACCGGGTCGGACGGGTCGGCCTCGGCCGCCGAGTGGATCAGCGGCGCCACCTCGCGCAGCCGCTCGGCCCGGGCGGGCGAGCCCCAGGCCCGGACGATCGCGAGCTCCGCCTTGACCAGCAGCGCGTCCGGGTCGCGGGGCGCGTGCGCCAGCCAGTCGGCGAGCCAGTCCGGTCTGCAGAGCGCGAAGGCCGCGAGCCGCACGGTGTAGCGGTCGCGGTTCTCCCACTCGGCCAGCTCGCGGGTGGTGGCGAGGAGCTTCGCCGCCGCCTCGTACTCGCCGAGCGCGGCCGAGACCAGCGCGGGAGCGAGCCGGGCGTCGGGAGCATCCAGCAGCACTTCCCGGCCATCGGGCAGACCCGTGGCCAGAAGGGGCGTGTGCCTGGCCCGCCGTGCGGTGCGGATCAGCGCGGATACGAAAGTCATGGTGTGGACCATTGAAATCCGCAGGTGGGGGCGGCGCCAGGGGGCCGCTGTGAAGCTTCTGTATCGGTGGTGAGGGTTGTACGGCGCGAGGTCAAGGCCCGGCAAATTCGGCCAGTGACGCCCTCGCGCGGAGCCCGTGAAGACCTCGCGCGGAGCCCGCGAAAACCCTGCGGGCCGCCCCCGGGAGCCCGTCGCCTCACCCCCTCCGCAGCAGCCGGGAGGCGCCCGCCGCCACGGTGGTCGCCAGGATCCAGCCCAGCATGATCAGCAGGGCCGCCGCCCACTGCCAGGCGCCGGTCAGCTTCCAGTAGCCGTCCTGGCCGAGGTTGACCACCGGGATGAGGAGGTCGAGCGCGTAGAGCGCGGCGTTCCACTCGGGGTGCTCGTCGGCCTTGATCGGCTGCGGATCGTAGTGCGAGAAGGCGAGGGTGCCCGCCGCCCATAGAACCGCCATCCACAGCGCGGCCCGGCCCGGCCGGTAGCCGTACGCCACCGTGAGGTCCTGGAGCACCCCCCACGCCTTCGCCGCCAGCGGCAGCGTCTCGCGGCGCCTGCGCTGCTTGGCGAGCAGCACCTCGCGCGCGTCCGCGTCCTCGCCGCTGCCCCGCAGCACGGCGGCGAGCCGCTCGTACGGTTCGGGCGCGTACTCCGGCGTCGCCGCCGTCACCCAGTCCAGCCGCTCGGCCAGCGTGAAGGTGCCGATCGGGATGAGGGTCTCGTAGGCGAACCCGTTCATCGTGAGGTGGCCCGGCCCCGGCCAGCTGTCCGCCATGTCGACGAGGTTGCCGACCCGGGCCCCGGACAGCACCACCTTGCCGCGCTCCGAACGCTGCCCGGTGAAGCGCAGCTCCGGGGTCTGGATCCGGCGCAACGACAGCTCCTGGGAGTCGTTCATGGCGATCCGGGACTGTGCGAGGTCCACCGCGTCCCCGAACCGCCCGTCGTCCAGGCGGAGACCGCCCCGGCATTCGAACGGCTGGATCAGGGTGCCCCGCACGGGCGTGTTGGTGTAGTTCGTCCCGTACGGCGGGGTGGTGCCCGACTGGACGCCGCTCGGGTAGACGGCCGCCGACGTCAGATACAGGGTGCGTTCGACGATCAGCTGCGGCGCGTTCAGCGCCCGCTGGCCGTCCGGGTTGATCAGCCTGCTGCCGCGCAGGCTCAGCGTCACGCCGACCTTCGCGGCGCGCAGGCTCAGCTCCCCGTACGACTCGATCAGATCGGCCTGGAGGTCCTGCGCGACCGAGAGGCCGTCGGCGGCGATCGAGCGGGCGTTGCGGTCGCCGTGCACCACGGCCTGGCTCAGCAGCAGATCGGTGCCGATGTGCGCGTCGGTCAGCCGGATGCCGCCCGCGACCCGGCAGCGCGGCAGGTGCAGATCCCCTTCGGTGGTCAGCCGGGCGGCCTCGAGCCGCGGAATCGCGCAGCTCACCATGCGGACCGTGGTGAAGTGGGCCTCGGGCAGCAGGAGTTCGTTCTCGAACCGGCAGTTGTTCAGCTCGACGTACGGCGTGACGGTGCCGCCGGACAGGTTGAGCGTGCCGGTGATCTGCACCCCGGTGAGCTTCAGCGCCGCGACCCGGCCCGGCAGCGCGGGCGGCCCGCTGAGCAGCAGCAGCGCCACCACCCGCGCCCGCACGCTGCGCTCGGGCCCCCAGGGGCGCGCCGCGAACGGATCGTCGCGTACCGGATTGCGGGTGCGCAGATCGTAGGTACTGCCGTTGCGGAAGGCCTGCCACATGCCCAGCTCCGCCGGACTGAGCCAGTCCGGTGCCTCCCCGAGATCGGGCGCTTCGGTCAATGCCGTCCCCCTCGCCGTCCACCCTGACAGGAGGAACGCTAGTGGTCATGGGTGACAGCGGGTGACGCCCGGGTTGCGTATCAGCCACTGATACAGGCGTCCAGTGCTCCGGAGCCGTCTGAGAGAATTGGATACGTGATCTCCCGAATCGATCTGCGCGGCAACACCCTCCCCGAGGGTGGCGCCCTGCGCGACCTGCTGCCCCGTGCCGAGTTCGACGTGGAAGCCGCCCTGGAGAAGGTGCGGCCCATCTGCGAGGACGTGCATCATCGCGGCACGGCGGCGCTCATCGAGTACGCGGAGAGGTTCGACGGCGTGCGCCTCGATCGGGTGCGGGTGCCCGCCGAGGCGCTCAAGGAAGCACTGGCGCGGCTCGACCCGCAGGTCAGGGCGGCTCTGGAGGAGTCCGTCCGGCGGGCCAGGATCGTCCACCGCAGCCAGCGCCGCGACGCCCACACCACCCAGGTCGTGCCCGGCGGCTCCGTGACCGAGAAGTGGGTGCCGGTCGAGCGCGTCGGGCTGTACGCGCCGGGCGGCCGCTCGGTCTACCCCTCGTCCGTGATCATGAACGTGGTCCCGGCGCAGGAGGCGGGCGTCGGCTCCATCGCGCTCGCGTCGCCGCCGCAGAAGGAGTTCGGCGGGCTGCCGCACCCCACGATCCTCGCGGCCTGCGCGCTGCTCGGCATCGACGAGGTGTACGCGGTCGGCGGCGCCCAGGCCGTCGCGATGTTCGCCTACGGCACCTCGGGGCCCGACGGATGTGCGCCCGCGAACATGGTGACCGGCCCTGGAAACATCTGGGTGGCCGCCGCCAAGCGCTACTTCACCGGCCGCATCGGCATCGACACCGAGGCGGGCCCGACCGAGATCGCCGTCCTCGCCGACGACACCGCCGACCCGGTGCACGTGGCCGCCGACCTGATCAGCCAGGCCGAGCACGACCCGCTCGCCGCGGCCGTCCTGGTCACCGACTCCCTCGCGCTCGCCGAAGCGGTCGAGAAGGAGCTGGAGCCGCAGGTCGCCGCCACCAAGCACGTCGAGGACCGGATCAAGCCGGCGCTGGCCGGGCGCCAGTCCGCGATCGTGTTGGTCGACTCGCTCGAAGACGGCCTCAAGGTCGTCGACGCGTACGGCGCGGAGCACCTGGAGATCCAGACCGCCGACGCCGCGGCCGTGGCCAACCGGGTCCGCAACGCGGGCGCGATCTTCGTCGGCCCCTGGGCCCCGGTCTCGCTCGGCGACTACTGCGCCGGCTCCAACCACGTGCTGCCGACCGGCGGCTGCGCCTGCCACTCCTCGGGCCTGTCCGTCCAGTCCTTCCTGCGCGGCATCCACATCGTCGACTACACGCGCGACGCGCTCGCCGAGGTCACCCACCACGTGGTGACCCTGGCCGAGGCCGAGGACCTGCCCGCGCACGGAGCCGCCCTGAAGGCGCGCTTCGAGTGGAAGGTGCCGCAGAAGTGACCGCGAACCTCGGCATCGACGACCTGCCCGTACGGGACGAGCTGCGCGGCAAGTCCCCTTACGGCGCGCCCCAGTTGGACACCCCGGTCCAGCTGAACACCAACGAGAACCCGTACCCGCTGCCCGAGCCGCTCGTCGAGCGGATCGCCGAGCGGGTCCGCGAGGCGGCCAGGAACCTCAACCGCTACCCCGACCGCGACGCGGTGGAGCTCCGCACCGAGCTGGCCAAGTACCTCACCCGCACCGGCAAGCACCCGGTCGCGGTCGAGAACGTGTGGGCCGCCAACGGCTCCAACGAGGTCATCCAGCAGTTGCTCCAGACCTTCGGCGGCCCCGGCCGCACCGCGATCGGCTTCGAGCCCTCGTACTCGATGCACGCCCTGATCGCCCGCGGCACCGGCACCGGCTGGATCCCGGGGCCGCGCGACGAGGACTTCACCATCGACCTCGCGGCGGCCGAGCGGGCCATCGCCGAGCACGCGCCGGACGTCGTCTTCATCACCTCGCCCAACAACCCGACGGGCACCGCGGTCACCGCCGAGACGGTCCTCGCGCTGTACGAGGCGGCCCAGGCGGCCAAGCCGTCGATCGTGATCGTGGACGAGGCGTACGTGGAGTTCAGCCACCGCGACTCGCTGCTCCCGCTTATCGAGGGCCGCCCGAACCTGGTCGTCTCGCGGACCATGTCGAAGGCCTTCGGCGCGGCCGGGCTGCGCCTGGGATACCTCGCGGCGCACCCTGCGGTGGTGGACGCCGTGCAGCTCGTGCGCCTGCCGTACCACCTGTCCGCCGTCACCCAGGCGACCGCGCTGGCCGCCCTGGAGCACACCGACACCCTGCTCGGCTACGTCGAGCAGCTCAAGCGGGAGCGGGACCGGCTGGTCGCGGAGCTGCGCGCGATCGGCTTCGAGGTGACCGCGTCGGACGCCAACTTCGTCCAGTTCGGCCGCTTCGACGACAGCCACACCGCCTGGCAGCGGATCCTCGACCGGGGCGTCCTGGTCCGGGACAACGGGGTACCGGGGTGGCTGCGGGTCACCGCCGGCACCCCGGCCGAGAACGACGCGTTCCTCGACGCGGTCCGTCAACTCAACAAGGAGCAGAGCGCATGAGCCGCGTTGGCAGAGTGGAACGCACCACCAAGGAGACCTCCGTCCTCGTCGAGATCGACCTCGACGGCAGCGGAAAGGTCGACGTGTCGACCGGGGTCGGCTTCTACGACCACATGCTCGACCAGCTCGGCCGGCACGGCCTGTTCGACCTCACGGTCAAGACCGACGGCGACCTGCACATCGACAGCCACCACACCATCGAGGACACCGCGCTCGCGCTCGGCGCCGCCTTCAAGCAGGCGCTCGGCGACAAGGTGGGCATCTACCGCTTCGGCAACTGCACCGTGCCGCTCGACGAGTCCCTCGCCCAGGTGACCGTCGACCTGTCGGGCCGCCCCTACCTCGTGCACACCGAGCCCGAGAACATGGCGCCGATGATCGGCGAGTACGACACGACGATGACCCGGCACATCTTCGAGTCCTTCGTCGCGCAGGCGCAGGTCGCGCTGCACATTCACGTACCGTACGGGCGCAACGCGCACCACATCGTGGAGTGTCAGTTCAAGGCGCTCGCCCGGGCGCTGCGCTACGCCAGCGAGCGTGACCCGCGCGCTGCCGGAATCCTTCCTTCCACCAAGGGTGCCCTGTAAGCATGAACGGTCTCAACACCATCCTGATCGTGGTCGGCCTCTTCCTGATCGGCGGAGTCATCTCCTTCGTCAAGCAGGGCATGCCGAAGAGCCTGATCGTGCTCCTGTCCATCGGCGCCGCCATGTGCCTCGCCGCCGGCATCCTGCGACTGGACGTCTGGTCATGAGCGCATCCGCCAAGAAGGTCGTCGTCTTCGACTACGGGTTCGGCAACGTCCGGTCCGCCGAGCGGGCCCTGGCCCACGTCGGCGCCGACGTGGAGATCACCCGCGACTACGACCGGGCCATGAACGCCGACGGGCTGCTCGTGCCCGGCGTCGGCGCCTTCTCCGCCTGCATGAAGGGCCTGCGCGACGCCCGCGGCGACTGGATCGTGGGCCGCCGCCTGTCGGGCGGGCGCCCCGTGATGGGCATCTGCGTCGGCATGCAGATCCTCTTCGAGCGCGGCATCGAGCACGGCGTGGAGACCGAGGGCCTCGACGAGTGGCCCGGCGTGGTCGAGCCGCTGAACGCGCCGATCGTGCCCCACATGGGCTGGAACACGGTGAAGGCCCCCGAGGACAGCGAGCTGTTCGCGGGCCTGGACACCGAGGCCCGTTTCTACTTCGTGCACTCCTACGCCGTGCACGACTGGAGCCTGGAAGTCACCAACCCCAAGATCCGTGCGCCCCGGGTCACCTGGGCCACCCATGGCGAGCCGTTCGTCGCCGCGGTGGAGAACGGTGCGCTGTGGGCCACCCAGTTCCACCCCGAGAAGTCCGGCGAAGCCGGAGCCCAGCTGCTGACCAACTGGATCGGAACCCTGTGATGGCTGCCAAGCTCGAACTCCTTCCCGCCGTCGACGTCCGCGACGGCCAGGCCGTGCGCCTGGTGCACGGCGAGTCCGGCTCCGAGACCTCCTACGGCTCGCCCCTTCAGGCGGCCCTCGCCTGGCAGAGCGCCGGCGCCGAGTGGCTGCACCTGGTCGACCTCGACGCCGCGTTCGGCACCGGTGACAACCGCGCGCTGATCGCCGAGGTCGCCGGGAGCCTCGCGGGTGACGGCGTCAAGGTCGAGCTGTCCGGCGGCATCCGCGACGACGCCTCCCTGGCGGCCGCGCTCGCCACCGGCTGCACCCGTGTCAACCTCGGCACCGCCGCCCTGGAGACCCCCGAGTGGGTCGCCAAGGTCATCGCCGAGTACGGCGACCGGATCGCGGTCGGCCTGGACGTGCGCGGCACCACGCTGCGCGGCCGCGGCTGGACCCGCGACGGCGGCGACCTGTACGAGACCCTGGCGCGCCTGGACGCCGAGGGCTGCGCGCGCTACGTCGTCACCGACATCGCCAAGGACGGCACGCTCCAGGGCCCGAACCTGGAGCTCCTGAAGAACGTCTGCGCCGCGACGGACAAGCCGGTCGTCGCCTCGGGCGGCGTCTCCTCGCTCGACGACCTGCGGGCCATCGCCGAGCTGGTGCCGGTCGGCGTCGAGGGCGCCATCGTCGGAAAGGCCCTCTACGCGAAGGCCTTCACGCTGGAAGAGGCGCTCAAGGCGGTCTCGGCATGAGCGACGAGATCCGCAAGGTCTCCTCCGACGCCCCCTGGGAGGAGCGCTTCGGCTACTCCCGCGCCGTGGAGCTCCCCAACGGCCTTGTCCTGGTGGCCGGTTGCACGTCCGTGGCGGGCGGCCGCATCGACGAGGGCGGCCCCTACGAGCAGGCGGTCGCCGCGTTCGGGGTCGCTGTCAAGGCGCTGGAGTCCCTGGGCCTGGGCCGTGAGGACGTGGTCCGCACCCGTATGTACATCACCCATGCCCGGGATGTGGACGATGTGGGCCGCGCCCACAAGGAGCTGTTCGACGATGTGCGTCCGGCGGCCTCGATGCTGATCGTGTCCGGCTTCGTCGACCCGAGCCTGGTCGTCGAGGTCGAGGTCGAGGCGTACCGGAGGAGTTCGGCATCATGACGCTCGCGGTACGCGTGATTCCCTGCCTGGACGTGGACAACGGCCGGGTCGTCAAGGGTGTCAACTTCCAGAACCTGCGCGACGCGGGCGACCCGGTCGAGATGGCCAAGCTGTACGACGCCGAGGGCGCGGACGAGCTGACCTTCCTCGACATCACGGCGTCCTCGGGCAACCGGGAGACCACCTACGATGTGGTGCGCCGCACCGCCGAGCAGGTCTTCATCCCGCTCACCGTGGGCGGCGGCGTGCGCAGCGCGGACGACGTCGACAAGCTGCTGCGCGCGGGCGCGGACAAGGTGGGCGTGAACACGGCCGCCATCGCCCGCCCCGACCTGATCCGCGAGATCGCGGAGCGCTTCGGCCGCCAGGTGCTCGTCCTGTCGGTCGACGCCCGCCGCACCGAGTCCGGCTCCTTCGAGGTCACCACCCACGGCGGCCGCACGGGCACGGGCATCGACGCGGTCGAATGGGCGCACCGGGCGGCCGAGTTGGGGGCGGGGGAGATCCTGCTCAACTCGATGGACGCGGACGGCACGAAGGACGGCTACGACACCGAGATGATCGCGGCGGTCCGCCGCCACGTCACCGTCCCGGTGATCGCCTCGGGCGGCGCGGGCCGTCTCGACCACTTCCCGCCGGCGATCGAGGCGGGCGCGGACGCGGTCCTGGCCGCCTCGGTCTTCCACTTCGGCGACCTGCGCATCGCGGAGGTCAAGGACACGTTGAGGGTGGCGGGCCACCCGGTCCGCTGAACCCCGCTCCCTCAGGGGCCCGGCACGCGTCGCGCGTGCCGGGCCCTTTTCCGTGCCGAGATGTGCAGCGGAAGTTGCGCAACTTTTATTGCGCAACATTTCTTTCCCGTCTACGCTCGGTGCCATGGCATCCCAGGGCAACCGCCGGATCACGGACGTAGGCACCCTCAAGGCCTTCGGCCACCCCCTGCGCATGAAGCTCTACCGCGCGCTCTACATCGCCCGTACGGCCACCGCGTCCCAGCTGGCCGACCAGGTCGACGAGGCGGTCTCGCTCGTCAGCTACCACCTGCGCAAGCTCGCCGCCCACGGCCTGATCGAGGAGGCCGAGGCGCAGGGCAGGGACGGGCGCGAGCGGTGGTGGCGGCCGACCTCGGACGGGATCACGTACGGCCGGGCGGACTTCGAGGGCGCGCCCGAGCGGGTGGCCGTGCACCAGGCGGTGACCCGGCTCCTCCTGGACCAGCGCGCCGAACTGCACCGCGGGTACCTGGACGCCCAGTCCGCCTGGAGCCCCGAGTGGAACCAGGCCGCCTTCAGCGGTGAGTACATGGCCTCGCTCACGGCGGCCGAACTCAAGGAGCTGGACCAGGAGTTGGGTGCCGTTCTCGGCCGCTTCAAGGAGCGCGGCGAGGCCGCGGCGGCGGCCGGTGACACCGAGGGCCGCGAACACGTGGCGGTCCACCTCAGCGGCTTCCCCTTCCGCGTCTGAGAGGCACACCGTGTCCACCACCCTCATACCGCCCGCCCCCGCCCGCCCCGCCCACCGGGACGGCAACGTACTGCGGTGGCTCGCCGCGTACACCTCCTCGCTCGTCGGCGACAGCGTGTACTACATGGCACTGGCCTGGGCCGCGGCCCGGTCCGGGAGCCCGGGGCAGGCCGGGCTCGTGCTCGCGGTCGGGGCCGTGCCGCGGGCGCTCCTGATGCTCGGCGGGGGAGTGGTCGCCGACCGGTTCGGGCCGCGCCGGGTCGTCATCGGCAGCGACGCCGCGCGCAGCCTGATCATCCTGGGCATGGCCGCGACCCTGCTCCTGACGGGGCCTGCACTGTGGCTCCTGATCGTGCTGGCGCTGGTCTTCGGCGCCGTGGACGCGGTGCTGCTGCCCGCGATCGGCGCGCTGCCGCCCAGGATCACCGGCCCCGGCGAACTCGCCCGGGTGCAGGGGCTCAAGGGCCTCGCCGCGCGGATCGCCAACATCACCGGGGCGCCGCTCGGCGGGCTCGCCGTGGCGCTCGGGGGGACCGCGGCCACCTTCGCCGTGGCGGGCGCGCTGTTCGCCGTCTCGACCGTGCTGCTGGTGCGCGTCCGCATCGCCCGCCTCCCCGCAGACGACCGGAAGGCGAAGGAGCCCCCGCTGCGGGAGCTCACCGACGGGCTCCGCCACATCCGCCGCCACCCGCTGCTGGCCCCGCTGATGCTGGTCATAGCCGTCGGCGAGCTGGGTTTCGCCGCCCCGCTCAACATCGGGCTCACCCTGCTCGCGCGCGAGCGGGGCTGGGGCGCGGCCGGCATGGGAGGGATCGTCGCGGCGTTCGGGGCGGGCGCGGGGGCCGCGTCCCTGCTCCTGTCGGTACGCGGCCGGATCCCCCGCGCCGGGCTCGTCCTGCCGGTGTCGCTGCTCGGCGGCGCGAGCGCCACAGCGGGTCTCGCGTACGCGCCCTCGGTGGCCCTCGCCGCCGTCGCCGGGGTGTTCATCGGGCTGCTCGCCGGGCTGAGCGGGGCCCTGTGCGGGGCGCTGATCCAGATCGCGACGGACCCCGCCTACCTCGGCCGGGTCACCGCGGTCGCCTCCCTGTTCACGATGGGCATCGCGCCGCTCGGCTATCCGCTCGCGGGCGCCGCGATCGGCGCCTGGGGCACCACCCCGGTGTTCCTGGCCAGCGCGGGCGTGTGCGCGGCGGGGGCGGTCGCCGGACTGCTCTCCGGCCACCTCCGCCGCGCCGAACTTCCCTGACGGACGGCCGCTAGATCCCGAGCTTCGCCTCCAGCGCCCGCGCCGACGCGTCCTTGTCCCCCTCGATGTCGACCTGGGCCGCCTCCTGGCGGCCGTATGCGAACAGGGTGAGCTCGCCCGGCTCGCCGGTGACCGTCACCACCGGGGTGCCCTTGTGCGCCACCGCCGTCTGGCCGTCCGGGCGGCGCAGCACGATGCCCACCGGGGACTTGCGGCCCATCATCCGGGCCGCCTTCTCCAGCCGGGACCACAGGGCGTCCGCGAACACCGGATCGAGCTCGCGGGGCGTCCAGTCCGGCTGGGCCCGGCGGACGTCCTCGGCGTGCACGTAGAACTCCACCGCGTTGGCGCCCTCGTCGACCTGCTTGAGGTTGTACGGGGAGTACTTCGGCGGGCCGGTGCGGATCAGCTGGATCAGTTCCTCGTACGGCTTCGCGGCGAATTCCGCCTGGACCCGGTCGAGGCGGTTCTTCAGGGCCGGGATCACGATCCCGCCCGCCGCGTCGAGGCGCCGCTCGCGCACCACGACATGGGCCGCGAGTTCGCGGGCCGTCCAGCCCTCGCAGAGGGTCGGTGCCTCGGGGCCCGCCGCCTCCAACAGGTCGGCGAGCAGAAGCCGTTCACGCTTGGCATGGGTCGACATGTCCGCCAGGGTACGGCCGCCCGGGTCGTCCGGACAGTGGACGCACCGCCCGGGAGCCCTCGCGGTCACGGCAGAATGGGGGCATGACCAGCAATCTCGACCCCGCCATCGCCGCCCGCCTCAAGCGGGGCGCGGATGGTCTGGTCCCGGCCATCGCCCAGCAGTACGACACCGGCGAGGTGCTCATGCTCGGGTGGATGGACGACGAGGCCCTGCACCGCACGCTGACCACCGGCCGCTGCACGTACTGGTCGCGCAGCCGTCAGGAGTACTGGGTCAAGGGGGACACCTCCGGGCACGTCCAGCACGTGAAGTCGGTCGCCCTGGACTGTGACGCGGACACGGTCCTGGTCAAGGTCGACCAGGTCGGCGCCGCCTGCCACACCGGCGAGCGCACCTGCTTCGACGCCGACGTACTCGACCTCGGGAAGTAGCCGACATGGACCTGGACACCTTCCGCAAGCTCGCCGTCGACCGCCGGGTCATCCCGGTCCACCGCCGCCTGCTCGCGGACGGCGACACCCCGGTGGGCCTCTACCGCAAGCTCGCCGCCGAGCGGCCCGGCACCTTCCTGCTGGAATCCGCGGATGGGGGCACCTGGTCGCGGTACTCCTTCGTCGGCGTACGCTCCGCCGCGACCCTCACCGTCCGTGCCGGCGAGGCCCACTGGATCGGCACGCCGCCGGTCGGCGTCCCCACTTCGGGTGATCCTCTGGCGGCCCTGAAGGCCACCGTCGAGGCCCTGCACACGCCGCGCGACCTGGTCGCGGGCATGCCACCCTTCACCGGCGGCATGGTCGGCTACCTCGGCTACGACATCGTGCGCCGCCTGGAGCGGATCGGCGAGCACGGGGGCGACGACCTGGAGCTGCCCGAGCTGACGATGCTGCTCACCTCCGACCTCGCGGTGCTCGACCACTGGGACGGCTCGGTCCTGCTGATCGCCAACGCGATCAACCACAACGACCTCGACACCGGCGTCGACGAGGCGTATGAGGACGCCGTGGCCCGGCTCGACGCGATGCAGGCCGACCTCGCGAAGCCCGCCGAGTACGTGCCGGTCGCGCTCCCCGAGTCGGAACTGCCCGCGTACACGGCGCTGTGGGGCGGGGCGGCCTACCAGGACGCCGTCGAGGACGTCAAGGAGCGCATCCGGGCCGGCGAGGCCTTCCAGGTGGTGCCCTCGCAGCGCTTCGAAACCCCGTGCGGCGCAAGCGCGCTGGACGTCTACCGGGTACTGCGGGCGACCAACCCGTCGCCGTACATGTACCTGTTCCGCTTCGACGGCTTCGACGTCGTCGGCTCCAGCCCCGAGGCGCTCGTCAAGGTCGAGGACGGGCGGGCGATGCTCCACCCGATCGCCGGGACCCGGCCGCGCGGCGCCACCCCACAGCGCGACCAGGCGCTTGCCGACGAGCTGCTCGGCGACCCCAAGGAGCGGGCCGAGCACCTCATGCTCGTCGACCTCGGCCGCAACGACCTGGGCCGGGTCTGCGAACCCGGCTCGGTGGAGGTCGTGGACTTCATGTCGATCGAGCGGTACTCGCACGTGATGCACATCGTGTCGACCGTGACCGGCCGGGTCGCCGAGGGACGCACCGCCTTCGACGTCCTGACGGCCTGCTTCCCGGCCGGCACGCTCTCCGGCGCCCCCAAGCCCCGTGCGATGCAGATCATCGAGGAGCTCGAACCCACCCGCCGCGGGCTCTACGGGGGCTGTGTCGGCTACCTCGACTTCGCCGGGGACTCCGACACCGCCATCGCCATCCGCACCGCGCTGCTGCGGGACGGCACGGCGTATGTGCAGGCCGGAGCCGGCGTGGTCGCCGACTCCGACCCGGCGGCCGAGGACGCCGAGTGCCGCAACAAGGCGGCCGCCGTCCTGCGCGCCGTCAACACGGCCAACCGGCTCAGCCGGTGAACGCGGCGGTCCCGTTCGGGGTGCCGAGCCCCGACGGGCCGTCGTAGCCGCTGCCTCCCTGGCACAGGTAGGCCGGGGAGCAGCTGCCGTTGGAGCCGCTCGTCACGTCGTTGAGCGAACCGGTGTGGGCGTACGGGAACGAGGCCGGCGTGGAGCCCTGGGACGGGGCGCCCGCCAGCGCGTACACCGCGGCGATCAGCGGCGAGGAGGCGCTGGTGCCGCCGAACACCTCCCAGCCGGTGTCCTGGCCGTAGGTGTCGTAGACCGCGACCCCGGTCTGCGGGTCGGCGACCGCCGAGACGTCGGCGACGGTCCGCTTCGCGCAGCCGGTGTCCTTCTGCCAGCTCGGCTTGGCGTCGTAGCCGGAGCAGCCGGAACCGGCGCCGCTCCACACGCTGTCGGTCCAACCGCGGCTGTTGGAGGCGGTGTTGAGCGAGGTGCCGCCGACGGCGGTGACATAGCGGGAGGCCGCCGGGTACTCCACGCCGTACCCGCCGTCACCGGAGCTCACGGTGATCGCGACGCCCGGGTGGTTGAAGTACGTGGTGTCGTAGGAGGAGTCGGCGGACGACTCGCCGCCGCCGTAGCTGTTGGAGACGTACTTCGCGCCGAGCGACACCGCGGTGTTCACGGCGGTGCCGAGGTTGGTCATGGACGAGGTGGTGGCCTCGACCAGCAGGATCTTGCAGTTGGGGCAGGCCGCGCTGACCATGTCGAGGTCGAGGGATATCTCCTCGGCCCAGCCCGCGTCGGCGCGCGGCAGCTTGGAGGTGCCGCTCTGGCCGACCTTCCTGAAGCAGCCGTTGGCCGTGGTGCAGGCCGCGAGCCCGTACTGCGCGCGGTAGGTCGCGAGGTCGGACTCGGCCTTGGGATCGTCGTAGGCGTCGACGATGGCCACGGTCCGGCCCGAACCGGCCGTCGACGACGGCAGTTTGTAGGCGGCCTGGAGCGAGGCGGGGCCGTAGCCGGAGGGCGCGGCGGCGGCGGTCAGCGCGCGCTCGGCGTCGGCGGACGCGACCTTGCCGCCGGTCACCTTGAGCGCCTTGCAGGCCATGTCGTCCACGCGCGTGGGAGCCGCGCAGGAGCGGGCGATGGCGACGTGTGCCGAGGGCGAGGGGGCGGCCGCCTGGGCGAGGGGAGTCGCGAGGGCGAGCGCCGTGGCGGCCACGATGGCGGCCGGGGCGGTGGGGGAGAGGGATCTGCGCAACGTACTGCCTCCGTGTGGTGGGTGAACCAGGAGCCGTGGGGGGTGCGCGGTTCGGGCCGTACCGCGTGGTGCGCGGCACGGACCGGCGGTGAACCTAGGGGTGATGCGGGCATGCCAACAAGGCGCCGACCGGAATCTCTATCGCCGCTTTGCCTTCGAGACCCGTTGGGGGAGAGTTCACGGGTGGTTCCGGGACAGGCGATGGCCGTTCGATTGCCCGCTCTTGGTTCCCCGCGGCCCGCCGCCGTGGCAAGGACACGGCCCCCGGGTGCGGCGCCGGGCCGCGCGCAGGCGATAGTGGAGTACGTGAGTGCCGCATCCGTACCCCAGCCCCGTGCCGAAGCAGCCGCGCCGTCCGCCCGCGGCGGCGGCCGCCGCAGCCTGGCCGCCGCACTGCTCGCCGGCGCCGTCGGCGCCGCCGTCGTCCTGATGGCCTCCGGGCAGACCTGGGCGCACGGCAACGCCGCCGTCGGCGGTGGCGCGCTGCCGCTGAAGGCCTCCGGCGGCGACATCACCGGCGTCCCCTCCGCCCTCGCGATCGTCGGTCTGGCCGCGCTGGTGGCCGTCTTCGCCGTGCGCGGCGCGGGCCGCGTCCTGGTCGCCGTGCTGCTCACGCTCAGCGGCGCGGGCGCCGCGGTGACCGCCTGGCTCGGCGTCGGCGACAGTGCCGCCCTGGACGAGAAGGCGGCCAAGGCCAGCGGCGACGCCGCCGCCACGGTCGACGCCCTCACCCACACCGGCTGGCCCTACGTCGCCGTCGCGGGCGGTGTGCTGCTTCTACTCGCCGGGCTCCTCGCGCTCCGCTTCGGCGCGGCGTGGCCCGCGATGGGCGGCCGCTACGAGCGCGACGGCACCCCCCGCCCGCGCAAGGCGCGCACCGCGCCCGACCCGGAGCGCCCCGAGGAACTCTGGAAGGCGCTGGACCGCGGCGAGGACCCGACGCGCGAGAGCTGACCCCCGCACTCGGGCATCGCCCGCGGTGCGGGACAATGGGACCGAGCGTCGGGTTCGACGACAGCGCCGGCAGCCACGAAGCGCCGACGGCCGGCGCCGACCATGACGACGACAACACGGAAACACCTACGAGGAGCAACCCCCATGGCGAAGAGCGGCCACGGCCACACCCCGGCAGCCTGGACCGGTGTCATCATTGCCTTCATCGGATTCTGCGTGACCTGCGTCTTCATAGTGGCCGCCAACCCGGTGGGCTTCTGGGCCGGCATCGCACTCCTCGGCATCGCCGCCGTCGTCGGCGGCGTCATGAAGATGGCCGGCCTCGGCACCCCCAAGGACACGCCCGAGATCGCCCGCATGCGCGAGGACGCCGCCGCCAAGGTGCGCGCCCATCTCGAGGCCCAGGCCGGCTGAGCCCACCGCCACCGCGCGAGGCGCAGCCCGGACGGGCTGCGCCTTTCCATGTGAACGGGGACAATCACCCAGTGGACGCAGCCCAGCCGAACCCCGCCCCGGCCCGCCCGGCGGACACCCCGGCCCGCAGGCTCCTCGTGCCGCTGGGCACGCTCGGCGCGGTGGCCTCGGCCTTCGCGTACGTGGGCCTGGTCGACCCGAACCAGCCGGGCCACTACCCGGTCTGCCCGCTGTTCCGGCTCACCGGGGTGTACTGCCCGGGCTGCGGCGGGCTGCGCAGCGCGCACGACTTCATCACCGGGCACTTCGCCGCGGCCCTGCACGCCAACGCGCTGGCTGTCGCCGGCTATCTGCTCTTCGCCGCCGGATGGGTGCTCTGGGCCGTCCGCTCGGCCCGGGGACTGCCTCTGCGCTTCGCGCCGAGCGACCGCCAGTGGTGGCTGATCGGATCGGTCGTGGTGGTGTTCTCGGTGGTCCGGAACCTGCCGTTCGGCTCCGCGCTCGCCCCCTGACGTAATCGGCGAACCCGCAGGTGACGTCCCACGTGCTGGGACGCCGGTCAACCGGATGCGACCCGTTCGCCCCGGTGCGGATACCATCGTCATGGCTGATCGTGACCGCTCGTGCGCGTCACCCTCGTCCTGACCGACATCACCGTCCCGGAAGGGGGCCGCTCGCGTGAGTGTGCTCGACGAGATCATCGACGGCGTCCGCGCCGACCTCGCAGAGCGGCAGGCGCGTGTCAGCCTCGACGAGCTCAAGGAGCGCGCCGCCAAGGCGCCCGCGGCCCGCGACGGCGTCGCGGCCCTGCGCGGAGACGGCGTGAAGGTCATCTGCGAGGTCAAGCGCTCCAGCCCCTCCAAGGGCGCGCTCGCCGCCATCGCGGACCCGGCCGCTCTCGCCGCCGACTACGAGGCGGGCGGCGCGTCCGTCATCTCCGTCCTGACCGAGCAGCGCCGCTTCGGGGGCTCCCTCGCCGACCTGGAGGCCGTCCGCGCCAAGGTCGACATCCCGGTCCTGCGCAAGGACTTCATCGTCACGGCCTACCAGCTGTGGGAGGCCCGCGCGCACGGCGCCGACCTCGCGCTGCTCATCGTGGCCGCCCTGGACCAGCCGGCCCTGGTGTCGCTGATCGAGCGCGCCGAGTCGATCGGGCTGACCCCGCTGGTCGAGGTGCACGACGAGGACGAGGTCGAGCGGGCGGTCGACGCGGGCGCCAGGATCATCGGCGTCAACGCGCGCAACCTGAAGGACCTCAAGGTCGACCGGACCACCTTCGAGCGGGTCGCCCCGGAGATCCCGAACCACATCGTCAAGATCGCCGAGTCCGGCGTCCGCGGCCCGCACGACCTCATCGCGTACGCCAACGCGGGCGCCGACGCCGTGCTGGTCGGCGAGTCCCTGGTCACCGGCAAGGACCCGCGCGCGGCCGTCGCCGACCTGGTCGCCGCGGGCGCCCACCCGGCCCTGCGCCACGGGCGGAGCTGACCCGTGTCCCTCGTCCCCCCGCTCTCGACGTCGTTCGAGCAGGGGAGTCCCCACTCCCGCCTCGCACCCGGCTGCCGCCCCCGCGGCTGCCGCGCTCCGGCGCGCCGGGTGCACGGGCGGCGGGTGCGGTACGTGATCGGCTCGGAGCCCGGCCAGGTCAACGGCATGCGATGGCGCGGCGGCCCGACCGCCGCATGAGCCGAGCCCCGCAAGGGGCGCGGGGAACTGCGCGACCAGCCACGACGGTCTGAAGTCGCGTCTCCACCTCATCACCTGCGGCGCCTGGGCGCACCCGTGCCAACCAGCCAACCCAGGACCCGGGGCCGCCAACGCCCCCGCGAGGTATCCGCATGTCCCACGAGAACGAGTTCTTCGTACCCGACCCACAGGGTCAAGTCCCCAGCGCCGAAGGGTACTTCGGCGCGTATGGCGGCAAGTTCATCCCCGAGGCGCTGGTCGCCGCGGTCGACGAGGTGGCCGTCGAGTACGACAAGGCCAAGCACGACCCCGCCTTCGCGGCCGAGCTCAACGACCTCATGGTCAACTACACCGGCCGCCCCAGCGCGCTGACCGAGGTGCCCCGGTTCGCCGAGCACGCGGGCGGTGCCCGGGTCTTCCTCAAGCGCGAGGACCTGAACCACACCGGCTCGCACAAGATCAACAATGTGCTCGGCCAGGCGCTGCTCACCAAGCGCATGGGCAAGACCCGGGTCATCGCGGAGACGGGAGCGGGCCAGCACGGCGTCGCCACCGCCACCGCCTGCGCCCTGTTCGGCCTCGAATGCACCATCTACATGGGCGAGATCGACACCCAGCGCCAGGCGCTGAACGTCGCCCGGATGCGCATGCTGGGCGCCGAGGTCGTCCCGGTCGCCTCCGGCAGCCGCACCCTCAAGGACGCCATCAACGAGGCGTTCCGCGACTGGGTCGCCAACGTCGACCGCACCCATTACCTGTTCGGCACGGTCGCCGGACCGCACCCCTTCCCCGCGATGGTGCGCGACTTCCACCGCGTGATCGGCGTCGAGGCCCGCCGCCAGATCCTGGAGCGCGCCGGGCGCCTGCCCGACGCGGCGGTGGCCTGCGTGGGCGGCGGCTCGAACGCGATCGGCCTGTTCCACGCCTTCATCCCGGACGCCTCCGTACGCCTCATCGGCTGCGAGCCGGCCGGTCACGGCGTGGAGACCGGTGAGCACGCGGCCACCCTGACCGCCGGCGAGCCCGGCATCCTGCACGGCTCGCGGTCCTACGTCCTCCAGGACGAGGAGGGCCAGATCACCGAGCCCTACTCCATCTCGGCGGGCCTGGACTACCCGGGCATCGGCCCCGAGCACTCCTACCTCAAGGACACCGGCCGCGGCGAGTACCGCGCGGTCACCGACGACGCGGCGATGCAGGCCCTGCGGCTGCTCTCGCGCACCGAGGGCATCATCCCGGCGATCGAGTCGGCGCACGCGCTCGCGGGCGCGCTCGACGTCGGCAAGGAGCTCGGCGAGGACGGTCTGATCGTGATCAACCTGTCCGGCCGCGGCGACAAGGACATGGACACCGCCGCGCGCTACTTCGGCCTGTACGGCACCGACGCCGAGGTGGCCGCCGACGCCGCGGGCCTCGCCGAGATCGAGGGAGACGCGAAGTGAGCGGGAACGTACGACTGCTGGACGACACCCTCGCGCGGGCGAAGGCGGAGGACCGGGCCGCCCTCATCGCCTACCTGCCGGCCGGCTTCCCGACCGTCGACGGCGGCATCGAGGCCGCCAAGGCGGTCTTCGACGGCGGCGCCGACGTGGTCGAGATCGGCCTCCCGCACAGCGACCCGGTCCTGGACGGCCCCGTCATCCAGACCGCCGACGACATCGCCCTCAAGGGCGGCGTGAAGATCGCCGACGTGCTGCGCACGGTCCGCGAGGCCCACGCCGCCACCGGCAAGCCGGTCCTGGTCATGACGTACTGGAACCCGGTCGACCGCTACGGCGTCGAGCGCTTCACCGCCGAGCTCGCCGAGGCGGGCGGCGCGGGCTGCATCCTGCCCGACCTGCCGGTCCAGGAGGCCGGCCTGTGGCGCGAGCACGCCGAGAAGCATGGCCTCGGCACGGTCTTCGTGGTCGCCCCGAGCAGCCGGGACGAGCGCCTCGCCACCATCACGGCGGCCGGTTCCGGCTTCGTGTACGCGGCGTCCCTGATGGGCGTCACGGGCACCCGCGAGTCGGTCGGCGCCTCGGCCGAGGACCTGGTGCGCCGCACCCGGGCCACCACCGAACTCCCGGTCTGCGTGGGCCTCGGCGTCTCGAACGCGGTCCAGGCCAAGGAGGTCGCGGCCTTCGCCGACGGCGTGATCGTGGGCTCGGCCTTCGTCAAGCTCATGCTGGACGCGCCCGACCACGCGGCGGGCCTCACCGCCGTACGGGAACTGGCGGCCGAGCTCGCCGAGGGCGTTCGCCGGGTGTCGTAGCGCGCTCGTCGCACACCTCACCCGTACGGGTGGAAGTGGGACCGGGGAGGCACGGGCGTGCCTCCCCGGTTCGTTGCTGCGGGTGTGAGTGACAACCGTGAAGCGAAGCGGGCCGCGCGAGACCGGCTCATCAAAGAACGCGAGCAGCAGAAGGCGGGCGAGCGCCGCCGGCGGCAGCTGATCGTGGCCGGGGCCGTGGTCTGCGTGCTCGGCCTGGCCGCCGTGATCGGCGTGATCGCCGCCAACGCGGGCGGCGGCGACGGCGCCAAGAGCGCGAGCACCAGCGGCCCGGTGGTGGCGCCCACCGGAGCCGACGACAAGGACAACCTGGCCATCCCGGTCGGCGCCGCCGACGCCCCCTCCACGCTCACGGTGTGGGAGGACTTCCGCTGCCCGGCCTGCGCGGCGTTCGAGAACGGCTTCAGGTCCACCATTCACGAGCTGGAGAACAGCGGCCAGATCCGGGTCCAGTACCACCTGGCCACCCTCATCGACGACAAGACCCGCGGCAGCGGCTCGCTGCACGCGGCCAACGCGGCGGGCTGCGCCCAGGACGCGGGGAAGTTCTCCGCGTACCACGACGTCCTCTACACCAACCAGCCCGACGAGACGGACGACGCGTACGCCGACAACAACAAGCTGCTCGATCTGGCCAAGAAGGTCCCGGGCCTGGACACCCCGGCCTTCCGCTCCTGCGTCGAGAACGGCACGCACAACAGCTGGGTCGTGAAGTCCAACGAGGCCTTCCAGGCGGGCAAGTTCAACGGCACGCCGACCGTGCAGCTCAATGGCGAATCGATCTTCCCGACCAAGGGCGGCGAGCAGATCAGCCCGGCCAGCCTGAAGAAGTGGGTCGCCGCGGCCAACAAGGGCAAGCCGGCCGGAAAGGCGACCCCGGCCTCCTGATCCGCGGGGGCTCTCGTTACTCATAAGTTGCCGGGCGGGTTGCCGCTGCGCCCGCCCGGCACGGTAGCGTCGTCCCTGCCATGGAACTTGCCTACATCCCCAGCCCGTCGACCGGTGTGATCCACCTCGGACCGATCCCGCTGCGCGGCTACGCCTTCTGCATCATCATCGGTGTCTTCGTCGCCGTCTGGTACGGCAACAAGCGGTGGATCGCCCGCGGCGGCCGCCCGGGCACCGTCGCCGACATCGCCGTCTGGGCGGTGCCCTTCGGACTCGTGGGCGGCCGGCTCTACCACGTCATCACCGACTACCAGCTGTACTTCGGCGACGGTGAGGACTGGGTCGGCGCCTTCAAGATCTGGGAGGGCGGCCTCGGCATCTGGGGCGCGGTCGCGCTCGGCGCGGTCGGCGCCTGGATCGGCTGCCGCCGCCGCGGCATCCCGCTGCCCGCCTGGGCCGACGCGCTGGCCCCCGGCCTCGCCTTCGCCCAGGCGATCGGCCGCTGGGGCAACTGGTTCAACCAGGAGCTGTACGGCCGCCCCACCGACGTGCCCTGGGCCCTGAAGATCAGCGAGGGCCCGAACCGGATCGCGGGCACCTACCACCCGACGTTCCTGTACGAGTCGCTGTGGTGCGTGGGCGTCGGCTTCCTGGTCATCTGGGCCGACCGCCGCTTCAAGCTGGGCCACGGCCGGGCGTTCGCGGTGTACGTCGCCGCGTACTGCGCGGGCCGGTTCTGGATCGAGGCCATGCGGGTCGACGAGGCCCACCACTTCCTGGGTGTGCGCCTCAACGACTGGACGGCCGGCGTCATCTTCGTGCTCGCGATCGCGTACATCGTGATCTCGACGAAGCTGCGGCCCGGCCGCGAGGAGATCGTCGAGCCCGCGGCCCAGGACGACGCGCCGCCGTCTGCGCCGGACGGCGAGGTCTCCCTGGAGAAGAAGACGGGCGAGGACGCCGAGCCGACCGACGAGCCGAAGGCGGAGTCGGTGGCCCCGGAGCCGGAGCCGAAGCAGGCCTGAGCGGGACACCGGGGAGGCGGCCGCGACCGGCCTCCCCCGGCCATGGAGCAGCGGGGGCCCGGACACCGGGCCCCCGCTGTGCTGCTGCCGCTACCCTCGCGGGCCATCCCACCGGCAGGGCGCCCGCCGACCCGCGGTCTACGCGTCGATCTCCGTCCGGTACGGCATCGAGGTCGCGGCCCCCGGCCGCTGGACCGACAGCGCGGCCGCGTTGGACGCCCAGCTGAGTGCGTCGGTCATCGTGCGGCCCTCGGCCAGCGCCACCGCGAGCGCGCCCACGAAGGTGTCACCGGCGCCGGTGGTGTCCACGGCGGTGACCGGCAGGGCGAGCACGGCCACCGGCTCCGGCTGCGACCTGGCGGCGTACAGGCAGCCCCGGGCGCCCAGCGTGATCACGACCTCGGGGACGTGGGCGAGGAGCGCCCGCGCGGCCCGCTCCGGGTCGCCGGAGATGCCCGTGAGGGTGGCCGCCTCGTGCTCGTTGGGCACCAACAGGTCGGTGACGGCGAGGAGTTCGTCGGGCAGCGGCCGGGCGGGCGAGGGCGTCAGGATCGTACGGACGCCGTTGCGCCGGGCGGCCTCGGCTCCCGCCACGACCGCGCTCATCGGCAGTTCCAGCTGGAGCAGGAGCGACCGGGCCTCGGCGATCACCGCCCGGTCCGCGTGGCTGAGCGAGGTGACCGAGCCGTTGGCGCCGGGGATGACGACGATCGCGTTGGCGCCGTCGCGGTCGACCACGATGTGGGCGGTGCCCGAGGGGCCCTCGGTGGTGCGCAGCAGGTCGACGTCGACGCCGGAGTGTTCGAGCGCGGCGCGCAGCCGGTCGCCGAACTCGTCCGTGCCGACCGCGCCGATGATCGACACCTCCGCTCCGGCGCGGGCGGCGGCGATGGCCTGGTTGGCGCCCTTGCCGCCGGGGACGGTGCGGAACTCGTGGCCGGTGACGGTCTCGCCGCTGCGGGGCGCGGTGGTGACGTACGCGACGAGGTCCATGTTGGTGCTGCCGAGCACGGTGATCCGGGTCATGCCGGGATTGTCCACCCTGGGCCGCCGGTTCCGTGGGTCCGGGGGGTCCGGCGCGTTCCGTGAGGGCCGCGCGAAGGGGATTCCGCGGGCCCTCGGAGCACCTGAGCAAGGCCTTGCTTACTGAGCCCAACCTCACTAAGTAAGGCCTTACTTGCTGGCGCGGCCCTTACATCGAGCGTATTTTCGACGGTGTTGAGGGGGCGCGGGACGTGAACGGTGCCCGCGGCTGAAAGCAAGGGGATAGCTGTGTCCATCATCGATACCGAAGCGACGCTGCACGAGGCGCACCGCGACAACCACACCCACCGCGACGTCAACGGTGGCTGGCTGCGCCCGGCGGTGTTCGGCGCGATGGACGGACTGGTCTCCAACCTCGCCCTGATGACCGGTGTCGCCGGTGGCGCGGTGGCGCACCAGACCATCATCATCACCGGCCTCGCCGGTCTCGCGGCGGGCGCCTTCTCGATGGCGGCCGGCGAGTACACCTCGGTCGCCTCGCAGCGCGAGCTGGTGGAGGCTGAACTCGACATCGAGCGGCGGGAGTTGCGCAAGCACCCGGCCGACGAGGAGCGCGAGCTCGCCGAGCTGTACGTGTCGCGCGGGGTCGAGCCGGAGCTCGCCCGCGAGGTGGCCCGACAGCTGTCGCGGGACCCCGAGCAGGCGCTGGAGATCCACGCCCGCGAGGAGCTCGGCATCGACCCCTCCGACCTGCCCTCGCCCCTCGTGGCCGCCGTGTCCTCCTTCGCCTCCTTCGCGCTCGGCGCGCTGCTGCCCCTGCTGCCGTACCTGCTCGGCGCGACCGCGCTGTGGCCCGCGGTGCTGCTCGCGCTGATCGGCCTCTTCGGCTGCGGCGCGGTGGTCGCCAAGGTGACGGCCCGCTCCTGGTGGTTCAGCGGCCTGCGCCAGCTGGCGCTCGGCGGCCTGGCCGCCGCCCTGACCTTCGGGCTCGGCTCCTTCTTCGGGACCGCCATCGGCTGACCAGGCCGTACGCGAGTCATCACACGGGGCGGGGCCGAACGGCTCCGCCCCGTGTGACGTACGTCCTGCGCGCTTTCGGGTCGCGCGCCGTAGAATGGCGGAGTATGCAAGCGGCCACATAAATAATCGTTACTCGGCGGTTTCGGATCTTTTACCGCCGGGCATAGGCCGTACACACCCGAGAACCGCACTCCCGTGCGTCCCCCTGGGCAACGAAGCCCCTGGTCGGGTGTCCGCATGTTGGAATGCGTTATCCGGTTCCCGAGATTCACTCCATCATGTAACCTGCACGAAATTTCGCAGAGGGCCAACGTCGTCCCTCGGCACGCTCCCCTGAATCTCGACCGCGATCGAGCCCGGGGAGGCCCCATTCGCCAAGACGACGACGGGAGAGCCGATGCGTTCCGACGCCTGGTCGCCCATGGACGGTCGCCCCGCCCAGCAGGGGATGTACGACCCCCGTAACGAGCACGACGCCTGTGGTGTCGGATTCGTGGCCACCCTCACCGGGGTTGCCAGCCATGAGCTGGTCGAGCAGGCCCTGACCGTACTGCGCAATCTGGAACACCGCGGTGCCACCGGCTCCGAGCCGGACTCCGGCGACGGCGCCGGCATCCTGTTCCAGGTGCCGGACGCGTTCCTGCGCGAGGTCACGGACTTCGAGCTGCCCGAGGCCGGCTCGTACGCCGTCGGTATCGCCTTCCTGCCCCTGGAGGACACCAGCGAGGCCGTCTCGAAGATCGAGACGATCGCCGGTGAAGAGGGGCTCACCGTGCTGGGCTGGCGCGAGGTCCCCGTCACCCCCGAACTGCTCGGCAACGGCGCCCGCGCCACCATGCCCGCCTTCCGTCAGCTGTTCGTCGCCGGGGGCACCTCCCAGACGGAGTCCGGGGAGAGCGGCCCGACCGGCATCGCGCTCGACCGCAAGGCCTTCGTGCTGCGCAAGCGCGCCGAGCGGGAGGCCGGTGTCTACTTCCCGTCGCTCTCCGCCCGGACCATCGTCTACAAGGGCATGCTGACCACCGGCCAGCTGGAGCCGTTCTTCCCGGACCTCTCCGACCGCCGCTGCGCCACCGCCATCGCCCTCGTGCACTCGCGGTTCTCCACGAACACCTTCCCCAGCTGGCCGCTGGCCCACCCGTACCGCTTCGTCGCGCACAACGGCGAGATCAACACGGTCAAGGGCAACCGCAACTGGATGGTGGCCCGCGAGTCCCAGCTGGCCTCGAACCTCTTCAACTCCGGCGCCGGGAAGATCGACCGCATCTTCCCCGTCTGCACGCCGGACGCCTCCGACTCCGCCTCCTTCGACGAGGTGCTCGAACTCCTCCACCTCGGCGGGCGTTCGCTGCCGCACTCCGTGCTGATGATGGTCCCCGAGGCGTGGGAGAACCACGAGTCGATGGACCCGGCACGCCGTGCCTTCTACCAGTTCCACTCCACGATGATGGAGCCCTGGGACGGGCCGGCCTGCATCACCTTCACCGACGGCACCCAGGTCGGCGCGGTCCTCGACCGCAACGGTCTGCGCCCGGGCCGGTACTGGGTGACGGACGACGGCCTCGTGGTCCTGTCCTCCGAGGTGGGCGTGCTCGACATCGACCCGGCGAAGGTCGTCCGCAAGGGCCGCCTGCAGCCCGGCAGGATGTTCCTCGTCGACACCGCCGAGCACCGCATCATCGAGGACGACGAGATCAAGGCGGCACTGGCCGCCGAGAACCCGTACAAGGAGTGGCTGGAAGCCGGCGAGATCGAGCTGGAGGACCTGCCCGAGCGTGAGCACATCGTGCACACCCACGCCTCGGTCACCCGCCGCCAGCAGACCTTCGGCTACACCGAGGAAGAGCTCCGCGTCATCCTCGCGCCGATGGCCCGCACCGCCGGTGAGCCGCTCGGCTCCATGGGCACGGACTCGCCGATCGCCGCGCTCTCCGAGCGCCCCCGGCTGCTCTTCGACTACTTCACCCAGCTGTTCGCACAGGTCACCAACCCGCCGCTGGACGCGATCCGCGAAGAGCTGGTGACCAGCCTGCGCTCCACGCTGGGCCCGCAGGGCAACCTCCTGGAGCCGACCGCCGCCTCGTGCCGCAGCGTCACGCTGCCCTTCCCGGTCATCGACAACGATGAGCTGGCGAAGCTGATCCACATCAACGCCGACGGCGACATGCCGGGCATGAAGGCCGCCACGCTCTCGGGTCTCTACCGCGTCTCCGGCGGCGGCGACGCGCTCGCCGCCCGCATCGAGGCCATCTGCCAGGAGACCGACGCCGCGATCGAGGGCGGCGCCCGCCTGATCGTGCTCTCCGACCGGCACTCCGACGCCGAGCACGCGCCGATCCCCTCGCTGCTGCTCACCGCCGCCGTCCACCACCACCTCATCCGTACGAAGCAGCGCACCCAGGTGGGGCTGCTCGTCGAGGCCGGTGACGTGCGCGAGGTGCACCACGTCGCCCTGCTCATCGGGTACGGCGCCGCGGCGGTCAACCCGTACCTCGCGATGGAGTCCGTCGAGGACCTGGTCCGGGCCGGCACCTTCATCGAGGGCCTGGAGCCCGAGCAGGCCATCCGCAACCTGATCCACGCGCTCGGCAAGGGCGTCCTCAAGGTCATGTCCAAGATGGGCATCTCGACGGTCGCCTCCTACCGCGGCGCCCAGGTCTTCGAGGCGGTCGGTCTCGACGAGGCCTTCGTGCAGAAGTACTTCATCGGGACGGCCACCAAGATCGGCGGCGCCGGTCTCGACGTCATCGCCAAGGAGGTCGCCGCCCGGCACGCCAAGGCCTACCCCGCCTCCGGCGTCCCCTCGGCGCACCGCGCGCTGGAGATCGGCGGCGAGTACCAGTGGCGCCGCGAGGGCGAGCCGCACCTGTTCGACCCGGAGACGGTCTTCCGCCTCCAGCACGCCACCCGCACCAAGCGCTACGACATCTTCAAGAAGTACACGGACCGCGTGAACGAGCAGTCCGAGCGCCTGATGACGCTGCGCGGCCTGTTCGGCTTCAAGGCGGGCGACCGTCCGTCGATCCCCCTCGACGAGGTCGAGCCGGTCTCCGAGATCGTCAAGCGCTTCTCCACCGGCGCCATGTCGTACGGCTCCATCTCGCGCGAGGCGCACGAGACGCTCGCCATCGCCATGAACCAGCTGGGCGGCAAGTCCAACACCGGTGAGGGCGGCGAGGACGCGGACCGCCTCTACGACCCGGCGCGCCGCTCCTCCATCAAGCAGGTCGCCTCCGGCCGCTTCGGTGTCACCAGCGAGTACCTGGTCAACGCGGACGACATCCAGATCAAGATGGCGCAGGGCGCCAAGCCCGGCGAGGGCGGCCAGCTGCCCGGCCACAAGGTCTACCCGTGGGTCGCCAAGACGCGTCACTCGACGCCGGGCGTCGGCCTCATCTCGCCGCCGCCGCACCACGACATCTACTCCATCGAGGACCTGGCCCAGCTGATCCACGACCTCAAGAACGCCAACCCGGCCGCGCGCATCCATGTGAAGCTCGTGTCCGAGGTCGGCGTCGGGACCGTGGCCGCGGGTGTCTCCAAGGCGCACGCGGACGTCGTCCTCATCTCCGGCCACGACGGCGGAACCGGCGCGTCCCCGCTGACCTCGCTCAAGCACGCGGGCGGCCCCTGGGAGCTCGGCCTGGCCGAGACCCAGCAGACCCTGCTGCTCAACGGCCTGCGCGACCGCATCGTGGTGCAGACCGACGGCCAGCTCAAGACCGGCCGCGACGTGATCATCGCCGCGCTGCTCGGCGCCGAGGAGTTCGGTTTCGCGACCGCGCCGCTCGTCGTCTCCGGCTGCGTCATGATGCGCGTCTGCCACCTGGACACCTGCCCGGTCGGCATCGCCACCCAGAACCCGGTGCTCCGCGACCGCTTCTCGGGCAAGCCCGAGTTCGTGGTGAACTTCTTCGAGTTCATCGCCGAGGAGGTCCGCGAGATCCTCGCCGAGCTCGGCTTCCGTACGATCGAGGAGGCCGTCGGCCACGCCGAACTCCTCGACACCGACCGGGCCGTGACCCACTGGAAGGCCCAGGGCCTCGACCTGGAGCCGCTGTTCTACGTGCCCGAGCTGCCCGAGGGCGCCGTGCGCCACGCGGCGATCGAGCAGGACCACGGCCTGGAGAAGGCGCTGGACAACGAGCTCATCAAGCTCGCCGCCGACGCCCTGGAGGCCGAGTCCGCCGAGGCCGCGCAGCCGGTCCGCGCACAGATCGCGATCCGGAACATCAACCGGACCGTGGGCACCATGCTCGGCCACGAGGTGACGAAGCGGTTCGGCGGCGCGGGCCTGCCCGACGACACCATCGACATCACCTTCACCGGCTCGGCGGGCCAGTCCTTCGGCGCCTTCGTGCCGCGCGGCGTGACCCTGCGCCTGGAGGGCGACGCCAACGACTACGTCGGCAAGGGCCTCTCCGGCGGCCGCGTCATCGTCCGCCCGGACCGGGGCGCCGACCACCTCGCCGAGTACTCGACGATCGCGGGCAACACCATCGCGTACGGCGCGACCGGCGGCGAGCTGTTCCTGCGCGGCCGCACCGGCGAGCGCTTCTGCGTCCGCAACTCGGGCGCGACCGTCGTCTCGGAGGGCGTGGGCGACCACGGCTGCGAGTACATGACCGGCGGCCACGCGGTCGTCCTCGGCGAGACCGGGCGCAACTTCGCGGCCGGCATGTCCGGCGGCATCGCCTACGTCATCGACCTCGACCGCGACAACGTCAACTCCGGGAACCTGAACGCCATCGAGGCCCTCAGCGACACGGACGAGCAGTGGCTGCACGACGTCGTGCGCCGCCACTTCGAGGAGACCGGCTCGACGGTCGCCGAGAAGCTGCTCGCCGACTGGTCCGTGAACGTGGGCCGCTTCAGCAAGATCATCCCGACCACGTACAAGGCCGTGCTCGCCGCCAAGGACGCCGCTGAGCTCGCCGGTCTCTCCGAGCAGGAGACCACCGAGAAGATGATGGAGGCGGCGACCAATGGCTGACCCCAAGGGCTTCCTGACCACCGGGCGCGAGGTCGCCAAGACCCGCCCGGTGGGCGAGCGCGTCAAGGACTGGAACGAGGTCTACGTTCCCGGTTCGCTGCTGCCGATCATCAGCAAGCAGGCCGGGCGCTGCATGGACTGCGGCATCCCGTTCTGCCACAACGGCTGTCCGCTGGGGAACCTCATCCCCGAGTGGAACGACTACGCCTACCGCGAGGACTGGCGGGCCGCCTCCGAGCGCCTGCACGCCACCAACAACTTCCCGGAGTTCACCGGGCGGCTGTGCCCGGCGCCCTGCGAGTCGGCGTGCGTGCTCGGCATCAACCAGCCCGCCGTCACCATCAAGAACGTCGAAGTCTCGATCATCGACAAGGCGTGGGACAGCAACGACGTCAAGCCGCAGGCGCCCGAGCGCCTGTCCGGCAAGACCGTCGCGGTCATCGGCTCGGGCCCGGCGGGCCTGGCCGCCGCCCAGCAGCTGACCCGGGCCGGCCACACGGTCGCCGTGTACGAGCGCGCCGACCGCATCGGCGGCCTGCTGCGCTACGGCATCCCCGAGTTCAAGATGGAGAAGGTGCACATCAACCGCCGCATCGAGCAGATGCGCGCGGAGGGCACCAAGTTCCGCACCGAGGTCGAGATCGGCCGCGACATCGACGCCGCGAAGCTGCGCAAGCGCTACGACGCCGTCGTCATCGCCGCCGGTGCCACGGTCTCCCGCGACCTGCCGGTCCCGGGCCGCGAGCTGAACGGCATCCACTTCGCGATGGAGTACCTGCCGCTCGCCAACAAGGTCCAGGAGGGCGACTTCGTGGCCCCGCCCATCACGGCCGAGGGCAAGCACGTGGTCGTGATCGGCGGCGGCGACACCGGCGCGGACTGCGTGGGCACCGCCCACCGCCAGGGCGCGGCCTCCGTCACCCAGCTGGAGATCATGCCGCGGCCGGGCGACGAGCGGAACCCGGGCCAGCCCTGGCCGACGTTCCCCATGCTCTACAAGGTCACCTCCGCGCACGAGGAGGGCGGCGAGCGCGTCTACTCGGTCTCGACCACCCACTTCGAGGGCGACGAGGACGGCAACGTGCAGTCCCTGCACCTGACCGAGGTCGAGTTCGTGGACGGCAGGCCGACCCCGAAGCCGGGCACCGAGCGGAGCATCCCCGCCCAGCTGGTCACCCTCGCGATGGGCTTCACCGGCACCGACCAGGCCAACGGCCTGGTGGCCCAGTTCGGCCTGGAGCTGGACGAGCGGGGCAACGTGGCCCGCGACGCGGACTTCGCGACCAACGTCGACGGCGTGTTCGTCGCCGGTGACGCGGGCCGCGGCCAGTCCCTGATCGTCTGGGCGATCGCCGAGGGCCGCTCGGCGGCCCGTGGCGTCGACCGCTACCTGACGGGTGCGAGCGACCTGCCCGCCCCGATCCGCCCCACGGACCGCGCCCTGACGGTCTGACCCCTCATCGTCCCGCACAACGACGTGCGGAACTGACCGGCGCCCGCCCCACTGTCCCCGACCGGACGACTGGGCTGGCGCCGCGGCGTGCCCGGGCGGGCCGAAGCGCCGCCGAGATGTATTGACTAATAGTCAATAACGCTCCACCCTTTCGGGACGAACAGCCGTCCGCCACCGGGAGGTCCTGTGAGCAACGAAGCGCTGTCGCGACTGGGTACGGAGCTGGGGGCCGAACCCCCGAACTCACTGGCCGAGCTGACGAGTGATCAACTGGCGCTGCTCGCCGACGCGTTGCGCAAGGAACGCGAGAGCCGCGCGGCCGGTCTCGGCGAGGCCGCCGAAGCGGCCCTGGGGCTCGTGCCCGCCCTCGCCCGCGGCCCCGTCCGCCGCATCCTCTTCAAGTGAGGCCGGTGACCTCCATGGACAGCCGCGACAAGCTCCGTAACCGCGCCGAGACCGAGAAGCTCGCCGCCCTGCTCGACGAGCGCCCCGAACACCTCGCCTTCCTCGCCGACCTGCCCGCCGAGGACCTGAGGAAGCTCCGCGAACAGGCGGTGGCCGCCCTGTTCGACGGCATGCCGGACATGCTCGACCGCATCGCCCGGGCCACCAGACTCGTCCCCGCCGGGGTGGCCGCCGCCATCTCGCAGAAGGCCCTCGGCCCGCGCCTCGCCGCGGCGGTCGCGGGCCGCCTCGAACCCGCCCGGGCCGCCGACATCATCGACAAGCTCCCCGTCGCGTTCACCGCCGCGTCCTGCGCCCACCTCGACCCGCGCCGCATCGCGGGCATCGTGGACCGCCTCGACGAGAACCTGCTGGTACGCATCTCGGTCACCCTCGCCGAACGCGGCGACCACCTCACCATGGGCCGGTTCGTCGGCCACCTGCGCGACTCGGCACTCACCCGCATCCTGCCGCAGGTCGACGACGCGGTGGTGCTGCGCACGGGATGCGCGGTGGACCAGCCGCAACGCCTGGGCAGGATCATCGAGTTGATGGGACAGGAGCGCCTGGCCCAGGTGATCGCCTCCGCCGCCGACGGCCTGTGGCCGGAGGCCCTGGCGGTGGCGGGCATGGTGACGGGGGAGCAGCGCGCCCGGATCGCCACCCTGGCCGCGCGCCAGCCCCAAGCCCGCCTGGACACGCTGGTACGGACGGTGGCCGAGCAGGACCTGTGGGAGTCGCTGCTCCCGTTGGTCGCCCTGCTGCCCGAGGGGGACCGCCGGTCGGTGGCAGTACTCCCCTCCCTGACGGACCCGTCGATCCTGGCCGGAGTGGTCCCGGCGGTAGTGGCCACGGCCCTGTGGGCAGAGTTCCTCCCCTTGGTGGAACTGCTGCCCGAGGAATCCCGCAAGGTGGTGGCAGACGCGGCAGGATCCCTCGCGGGCGAGGACCTGGACGCCCTGGCAAGAGAGGTCGACAAACAAAACCTGTGGGATCTGGTGCTGCCGCTGGTGGAGCTGATGGAGGACGAGGCGAAGGAGCGCATCTTCACCCTGCCGTCCTTCCAGGACCAGACCCCGTAGGAGGCGGCGCGAGGCCGTGCCAGTGTGCGGCTCCGCCGCGCGGGAGCGACCGGCCACGGATGACCCGCAGATGAAATCCGCACGCCCGGCGGAGCGCCCCGGCGCCGGGCGCCAGAAATGCCCCCGGCCGGCCGGGGGCTGCCCGGGGCAGGCCGGATCCATCCCGCATCGCGTAACCTCGGCACTCCCGACCCCGTCGGAACGGAGACGAGGCGCATGCCCGCACTGTCCCTCCGAAACGTGGAGGAGGCCGCTCCCGCGCTCGTCTCCCTCTACAAGAGCGCCGCCGTGTCCCTGGAGAAGCACGGGCTCGACGACGAGACCGCCGCCGTCTACCTCGTCGTCGACTACTCCGGCTCGATGCGCCCGTACTTCAGGAACGGTAGCGTGCAGGCGCTCGCCGACCGGGTGTTGGGCCTCTCGGCGCACCTCGACGACGACGGCCGGGTGCCGGTGGTGTTCTTCTCCACCGGCATCGACGCCGAGACCGAGATCGCCCTGGAGAACCACCACGGGCGCATCGAGCGCATCGTGGCCAACCTCGGCCACATGGGCCGGACCAACTACCACGTGGCGATGGACGCGGTCATCGACCACTACCTGGAGAGCGGCGCGGACGCCCCCGCGCTCGTCGTCTTTCAGACGGACGGCGGCCCCAGCAGCCGCCTCGCGGCCGAGCGGTACGTCTGCAAGGCGGCCACGCTGCCGATGTTCTGGCAGTTCATCGGCTTCGGCGATCCGCGCAGCCACCAGTTCGACTTCCTGCGCAGACTCGACGAACTGGCCGTCCCCCAATACCGCCGCGTCGACAACGCCGGGTTCTTCGCCGCCGGGACCGACCCGCGCAGGGTGAGCGACGCCCAGCTCTACGACCGGCTGCTGGGCGAGTTCCCGCAGTGGCTGCGCGCCGCGCGGGCGGAAGGGATCGTACGGTGAGGACGCTGCGCGCCGCCACCAGAGGGGCCGTGCCGTGGAAGAACGGCGGCGGGGTGACCCGGAACATCGCCGCCCACCCCGAGGGCGCCGGGACGGTGGACTTCGAGTGGCGCGTCAGCCTCGCGGAGGTGGGCGCGGACGGCCCGTTCTCCGGCTTCCCCGGCGTGGACCGCGTCCTCACCGTCGTCGAGGGCGCCGGAATGGACCTCACCGTGGGCGGTCAACGGCGCCTGGTGGACGAGCGGTTCGTGCCCCAGCACTTCCCGGGCGACGCCGCCACCGACTGCCGCCTCCTCGCGGGCCCCGTCGTCAACTTCAACGTGATGTTCCGCAGGGACCGCCCCGCCCCGGCGGTCGCCGTGGTGCGCGGGACGCTGACGGTCACCGGGCCCGCCCTGGTGGTCGCCCTGGACGCGCCCGCCCAGGTCGACGGGGTGCGCCTGGGCCGGTACGACGCGGTCCTGGCCGACGAGGGCGCGGCGGTGCTGCGGGCCGAGGGGCACGCGGCCGTCGTCACCCTGCCGCCGCGCGAATCCGGACACAGGATGTCGGGTATCTGAGGTTTCCTGAGTGCATGGCATCCCAGGAGACAGGAACCACGGCGGTCGGCTGGAGCGAGTTCCGCCGGGCCCAGGCGCAGTTCGCCGAGCGGGTCGAGGCGCGGTTCGCTCAGTACAAGCACCACGTGCTCGCGACGCTGCGCAGGGACGGCTCGCCCCGGGTGACCGGCCTGGAGGTGGAGTTCCAGGGCGGCGAGCTGTGGCTCGGCATGATGCCGAACTCGATGAAGGCGCGCGACCTGCACCGTGACCCCCGGTTCGCGGTGCAGGCGAACCCGGGTCCGGACGCCGAGATGGCGGACGGCGACGTACGGATCAGCGGCCGCGCCGTGGAGGTCACCGACCCCGTGGTGAAGGCGTCCTTCGCCTCGAAGGTGGAGCCGCCCGAGCCGTTCCACCTCTTCCGAGCGGAGCTGACCGAGGTCGTGTTCACGGGCGTGGAGAACGACGAGCTGGTCGTACGGACCTGGCGACCGGGCGCCGCCCTGCGCACGCTGCGGCGCGGCAACGGCGAGGAGTCGGCCCGCGAGGACGCCTGAACCGCCGGGGGTTAGAGTCGCCGCGTCATCGGACGCGTGCGAGGATCCAGGGGAATTCATGAGCAGCGAACACGACAACGGCGCGGTCACCCTCGTCACGGGCGGGGCGAGCGGGATCGGCGCCGAGACCGTCCGGCGGCTCCTGGCCGGCGGCCACCGGGTCGTCGTCACCGGCCGCGACCAGGCGAAGCTGGACGCCTTCGCGGCCGAACTCGGCGCGGGGGAGCGGGTGTTGGCGGTCGCCGCCGACACCACCGACTTCGCGTCGATCGGCGCCGCCGTCGAGTCGGCCGTCAAGACGTTCGGGCGGCTCGACCACGTGGTCGCCAACGCCGGGTTCTCCACCCACGACAACCTCGCCGACGGCGACCCCGAGCACTGGCGCGAGATGCTCCTGGTGAACGTGCTCGGCCCGGCCGTCCTGGTCAAGGCCGCGCTGCCCGCGCTCACCGGGAGCGGCGGCCGCATCGTGATGGTGGGCAGCACGGCGGGGGTCAAGAACACGCCGGGCAACATGTACTCGGTCACCAAGGGCGCGCTGACCTCGCTCGCCGAGAACACCCGCGTCCTGGTCACCGGCTCCGGCGTCGGCGTGACCCTGGTCGCGCCGGGCCGGGTGGACAGCCCGTTCTGGGAGAGCCACCCGACGGGCGTCGTCCCGGACGGCCCCTCGATGACCCCGGACCGGGTGGCCGAGGCCATCGTGTGGGCGCTGTCGCAGCCGGCCGGGGTGGAGGTGAACACCCTGGTGATCCGCCCGACGGGCCAGGTCCACTGAGCGCCCCGCCCGCTCAGCCGTCCAGCACGGCCGCCCGGCACTGCGACGGCGTTCCCCACGCGTCCCTGAGCGGCCGGGCCTTGCGCAGCCACAGCGACACATCGAGCTCCTGGGTGTAGCCGACCGCGCCGTGCAGTTGCAGCGCGGTGCGGGCGGCGGCGTACGCGGCCTCCCCGGCCGTCACCTTCGCCGCGGCCACCTCGGCGGGCGACAGCGTCAGTGCGGCTCCGTACAGCAGCGGACGCGCGAACTCCACCGCGACCAGCGTGTCCGCGAGCCGGTGCTTGACCGCCTGGAAGGAGCCGACGGGCACGCCGAACTGGGTGCGCTGCCTGACGTACGCCACGGTCCGGGCGAGCAACGCCTCGGCGATCCCGAGGCACTGCCCGGCCGCCGCCAGCCGCGCCCAGGTGGTCGCGTGACGCACCGCGTCCGTCAACCGCGGTCCGCTCGCGAGGAGTTCACCGCCGGGCAGCGGGCGGGACAGGCGCCGCGCCGGGTCGGCCGAGGGCTGGACCAGGCCGTGGCCCGGGGCGAGCCGCACCTCCTGGTCCGCCACCGCGAGGAGCGCGTCGGCCGCGTCCGCGTCGAGCGCGTAGGGGCCGGCGCCCGGGAAGAGCACGCTCGCCGCGCACGCGCCCGACACCAGACCGGGCAGCAGCCGCTTGGCCGGGCCCTGCTCGCCCAGCTCCGCGAGCCGGGCGAGCAGGGTGCAGGCCGCCACCGTCTCCACCAGCGGTCCCGGCATCGCATGGCGCCCCAACTCGACGAAGGCGACGGCCAGTTCAACGGGCAGGAGCCCGGCGCCCTCGTACTCCTCGGGCGCGGCGAGCGCGAACACCCCGGCCCCGGCGACCCGGGACCACAGGGCGCGGCCGGGCGCCGCGTCCCCCGCGCCCCAGGCCCGTACCACCGCGGGAGTGTCGGCGGCGGCCAGCATCGCGTCCAGGGAGCGGGCGAAGGCGCGCTGCTCCGAGGTGAGCAGGAACCTCATCGGCGCCCCTTCGGCAGGCCGAGCAGGCGCTCGGCGATGATGTCGCGCTGGATCTCGTTCGTACCGGCATAGATCGGACCGGCCAGCGAGAAGACGTACCCCTCGGCCCAACTTCCGTGTGCCGTTGCCTCGTTGGCCTCGTCCGACAGTTCGCCGTACGGGCCGAGCAAGTCCAGCGCGCACTCGTGCAGGGCGATGTCGTACTGCGACCAGAACACCTTGTTGAGGCTCGACTCGGCGCCGATGGTCTCGCCCGCCGCGAACCGCGAGGCGTTGGCGCAGGTGAAGAGCTGGTAGGCGCGCGCACCGATCACCGCGTCCGCGACCCGGTCGCGCAGCGCGGTGTCCGCCGGGTCGCCCGCCGTGCGCCACAGCTCCACGAGACGCGCGGCGGAGGCGAGGAAACGGCCGGGGGAGCGCAGCATCAGGCCGCGCTCGTTTCCGGTCGTCGACATGGCGATGCGCCACCCCGCGCCCACCTCGCCGATCACGTCCTCGTCCGGCACGAAGACGCCGTCGAGGAAGAGCTCGGCGAAGGCCGGCTTGCCGTCCAGGCGCCCGATCGGCCGGACCGTCACGCCGGGCGCGCGCAGGTCGAACATCAGATAGGTCAGACCCTGGTGGGGCCGGGGCGCATCCGGATCGGTACGGAAGATGCCGAAGGCGCGGTCGGCGAACGCGGCCCGCGACGACCAGGTCTTCTGCCCCGAGAGCAGCCAGCCCCCCTGCGTGCGCACGGCCCTGGACCTGAGCGAGGCGAGGTCGGATCCGGCCTCCGGCTCGGACCAGGCCTGCGCCCAGATCGTCGCGCCGCTCGCCATGCCGGGCAGGACGCGTGCGCGCTGCTCGGGGGTGGCGTGGTCGAACAGGGTGGGCGCGAGCAGGTTGATGCCGTTCTGGGAGACGCGGCCGGGCCCGCCCGCCGCGAAGTACTCCTCCTCGAAGACCAGCCACCGGAAGATGTCGACGCCCCGGCCCCCGTACTCCTCGGGCCACGACACCACCGACCAGCGGTCCGCGGAGAGCCGCGCCTCCCACTCCCGGTGCGCGGCGAAACCGGCCTCGGTCTCCAGGGAGGGCAGCGGCTCGGCCGGGACGTGCGCCGCGAGCCAGTCGCGCGCCTCGGCCCGGAAGGCCTCCTGCTCGGGCGTGGGGTCCAGGTCCATGGGTACGGCACACCATCCTTCCCTAACAAGTGTTTGGTAGGTTAACGTGGCGCCGTGACGGACAACAAGGCTCAGTACGTGCCGGGCCACGGCCTGCTCGACGGCCGCACCGCCGTCGTCACCGCGGCGGCCGGCGCCGGGATCGGCGGCGCCACCGCCCGCAGGCTCCTCGAAGAGGGCGCCCGCGTCGCCATCGGGGACGCCCACGCCCGGCGCCTCAAGGAGACCGAGCAGGCCCTCGCCGCCGAGTTCGGCGCGTCCAGCGTCTCCTCGCTGCCGTGCGACGTGACCGACGAACAACAGGTCGCCGCCCTCTTCGCGCTGGCCGCCCGCGAACACGGCGGGCTCGACATCGTCGTCAACAACGCGGGCCTGGGCGGCACGTGCTCCCTGGTCGACATGACCGACGACGCGTGGTCCAAGGTCCTCGACACCACTCTGAACGGCACCTTCCGCTGTACGCGGGCGGCCCTGCGCGCCTTCAAGGAGTCCGGCCGCAGCGGCGTGATCGTCAACAACGCGTCCGTCGTCGGCTGGCGCGCCCAGGCCGGCCAGGCCCACTACGCCGCCGCCAAGGCCGGCGTCATGGCGCTCACCCGGTGTGCGGCGATCGAGGCCGCCGAGTTCGGCGTGCGGGTCAACGCGGTCGCGCCCAGCCTCGCCATGCACCCCCATCTGGTGAAGGTCACCTCCGCCGAACTGCTCGAAGAGCTCACCGCCCGCGAGGCGTTCGGCCGCTACGCCGAACCCTGGGAGGTCGCCAACGTCATCGTGTTCCTGGCCAGCGGCTACTCCTCGTACCTGACCGGCGAGGTCGTCTCCGTCAGCAGCCAGCACGCCTAGCCGGGGCAGCACAATGGACGGGTGCCGACGAACAAGAAGAAGACGCAGGTGACCGCCTCGCCCGAGCGGCGGCGCGAACTCCTGGCCACGGCCGCCGAGGTGTTCGCGGCCCAGGGGTACAACGCCACCACCGTCCGGAAGATCGCCGACGAGGCGGGCCTGCTCGCGGGCAGCCTCTACTACCACTTCGACTCCAAGGAGTCGATGCTCGACGAGATCCTCTCGACCTTCCTGACCGAACTCTGGGAGGGGTACGACGCGGTGCTCGCCGCCGGGCTCGGCCCCCGGGAGACCATCGAGGCCCTCGTCACCGAGTCCTTCCGCGAGATCGACCGGCACCGTGCCGCCGTCGCGATCTACCAGAAGGAGGCCAAGCACCTGGCCGCGCTGGACCGCTTCCACTACCTGAGCGACTCGCAGCAGAAGTTCGAGAAGGCGTGGCTGGGGACGCTGGAGCGCGGCGTCGCCTCGCAGGCCTTCCGGGCCGACCTGGACATCCGCCTCACCTACCGCTTCGTGCGCGACACGGTGTGGGTGGCCGCGTCCTGGTACCGGCCCGGCGGTCGGCACAGCCCCGAGGAGATCGCCCGCCAGTACCTCTCGATGGTCCTGGACGGCATCGCCGTACGCACCTGAATCACGTACCCGACAGGGGAGTTGACATGGCCGAGGCCTACATAGTCGAAGCGGTACGCACCCCGGTGGGCCGACGCGGGGGAGGGCTCTCGGAGGTCCACCCGGCGGACCTCGGCGCCCATGTCCTCAACGCGCTCGTCGAGCGCGCCGGCATCGACCCGGCCGCCGTCGAGGACGTGGTCTTCGGCTGCCTGGACACCGTGGGCCCGCAGGCCGGTGACATCGCCCGCACGTCCTGGCTCGCGGCGGGCCTGCCGGAAGAGGTCCCCGGCGTCACCGTCGACCGCCAGTGCGGCTCCTCCCAGCAGGCCGTGCACTTCGCCGCGCAGGGCGTCCTGTCCGGCACCCAGGACCTGGTGGTGGCGGGCGGGGTGCAGAACATGTCGATGATCCCGATCGCCTTCGCCTCCCGGCAGGCCGCCGAACCGCTCGGCCTCACCGACGGCCCCTTCCTCGGCAGCGAGGGCTGGCGGGCCCGCTACGGGGACGCGCCGGTCAACCAGTTCCACGGCGCGCAGCTGATCGCCGAGAAGTGGGGGATCTCGCGCCGTGACATGGAGGAGTTCGCGCTCGGCTCCCACCGGCGCGCGATCCGCGCCCTCGACGAGGGCCGCTTCCGGCGGGAGACCGTGGCGTACGGCACCGTCGCGGCGGACGAGGGCCCGCGCCGGGACACCACCCTGGAGAAGATGGCGGCCCTGCGGCCCGTCATGGACGGCGGCACGATCACCGCGGCCTGCTCCTCCCAGGTCTCCGACGGCGCGGCCGCCCTGCTCATCGCCTCCGAGCGCGCCGTCACCGAGCACGGACTGACCCCGCGCGCCCGGATCCACCACCTCTCGGTACGGGGCGAGGACCCCGTCCGCATGCTGTCCGCGCCGATCCCGGCCACCGCGTACGCCCTGAAGAAGACCGGCATGAGGATCGACGACATCGACCTGGTCGAGATCAACGAGGCCTTCGCGCCGGTGGTGCTCGCCTGGCTGAAGGAGACCGGCGCCGACCCGGCCCGGGTCAACGTCAACGGCGGCGCGATCGCGCTCGGCCACCCGCTCGGCGCGACCGGCGTGAAGCTGATGACCACGCTGCTGCACGAGCTGGAGCGCACCGGCGGCCGCTACGGCCTCCAGACGATGTGCGAGGGGGGCGGCCAGGCCAACGTGACGATCATCGAGCGGCTGTAGGGGCCGACGGCCGGGGCACCACGGGGGCGGACGGCTGTAACACAGGCCACAGGGACGCCCCGCACGGCGGCATGCTATCGTGGTGCCTGTTGCAGTTTTGGTACCCATATACTTTATGTGCGCCTGACGGGAATGATCCTCAGGCGCATTATTTGTTTCCGGGGTTTCTCCGGATGGGCTCAATGCGGCGACGAGGAATCCGTAAATCCGCGGATTTCCGGAACTGCCCCTGTCTTAGGAGAAATGACATGGCTACTGGCACCGTGAAGTGGTTCAACTCGGAAAAGGGCTTCGGCTTCATCGAGCAGGACGGCGGCGGCCCCGACGTCTTCGCCCATTACTCCAACATCGCCTCCTCCGGCTTCCGTGAGCTCCTCGAGGGCCAGAAGGTCTCCTTCGAGGTCACCCAGGGCCAGAAGGGCCTGCAGGCGGAGAACATCGTTCCCGCCTAATCGCCGACGAGGCTTATTTTGCAGCCGCGCACGTTCCGCGGCTCGCGAATTTCGCAGCCGGGGCCCGCACCCTCAGGTGCGGGTCCCGGCTTGTGCTGTCTTGTCCCAGGAAGGCAAATTCGTATGACGCGCATGACCAGCAAGCGCTCCGGTGCCGCTTCCGGTGCCGGTACCGGCTCCCGTTCCGTTTCCGGTTCCGGTGCCCGCAGGGGCTCCGGCCGGCCCGCCGCCAAGTCCACGAAGTCCGTCAAGGGCAGGACGATGGCGCCGCAGGGCGAATTCAAACTGCCGGAGACCCTCACCCCCGCGCTGCCGGCCGTCGAGGCGTTCGCCGACCTGGACATGCCCGCGGCGCTGCTCAAGACGCTCGACGCGCAGGGCGTGACCGAGCCGTTCCCGATCCAGGGCGCCACCCTGCCGAACTCGCTCGCGGGCCGCGACATCCTCGGCCGCGGCCGCACCGGCTCCGGCAAGACCCTCGCCTTCGGCCTCGCCCTGCTCGCCCGCACCGCGGGCCGGCGCGCCGAGCCCAAGGCGCCGCTCGCCATGGTCCTCGTACCGACGCGTGAGCTCGCCCAGCAGGTCACCGACGCGCTCACGCCGTACGCCACGGCCGTGAACCTGCGCCTCACCACCGTCGTCGGCGGTCTCTCCATCACCAAGCAGGCGGGCGCGCTGCGCCGCGGCGCCGAGGTCATGGTCGCCACCCCGGGCCGGCTCAAGGACCTCATAGAGCGGGGTGACTGCTCGCTGGAGAACGTGGCCATCACCGTCCTCGACGAGGCCGACCAGATGGCCGACATGGGCTTCATGCCGCAGGTCACCGCGCTGCTCAAGCAGGTGGAGCCGGACGGCCAGCGGATGCTGTTCTCGGCGACCCTCGACGCCAACATCGACCGCCTGGTCCGGATGTTCCTCACCGACCCGGTCGTGCACTCCGTCGACCCGTCGGCCGGCGCGGTCACCACGATGGAACACCACGTCCTGTACGTGCTCGACGAGACCGACAAGAAGGCCGTCACCACGCGGATCGCGGCCCGCGACGGCCGCGTGATCATGTTCCTGGACACCAAGCGCTCCGTGGACCGGCTGGTCAAGCGCCTGCTCGCGAGCGGCGTCCGGGCGGCAGGACTGCACGGCGGACGCTCCCAGCCGCAGCGCAACCGCACCCTCGACCAGTTCAAGAACGGCCAGGTCACGGCGCTCATCGCGACGAACGTCGCGGCGCGCGGCATCCACGTGGACGACCTGGACCTCGTGGTGAACGTCGACCCGCCGACGGACCACAAGGACTACCTCCACCGCGGCGGCCGCACGGCGCGCGCGGGCGAGTCGGGCAGCGTCGTCACGCTCGTCCTGCCCGAGGAGAAGCGCGAGATGACCAAGCTCATGTCGTTCGCGGGCATCCGGCCGCGCACCGCCGAGATCAAGTCGAGCTCCGAGGAACTCGTCCGGGTCACGGGCGCGCGGGAGCCGTCCGGCGTGCCGGTGGTCATCGAGATCCCGGCCCAGCCGGAACCCAAGCGCCCCGCCTCGGGCCGCAGCCGCAGCCGCCGCGGCGGCCAGGGAGCCCGCGCCCAGGGCTCGGCGTCGGCGACCCGTTCCCAGGGTTCCCGCGCGCAGGGTTCGCCCTCGGCCTCCCGCGCCCAGGGAGCCCGCACCCAGGGCACGCCCCAGGGCGGCGGCCGCTCCCAGGGCGCACCGTCCCGCACCCAGGGCGGCCGCGGCCGCGCCCAGGGCACCGGAGGCCGGGGCCGGGCCGGGGCCTGACCTCTGGTGCGAGCGGCCCCCGGCGCCGGGGGCCGCGGGCCGGGCGGGGCCGCTCGCGGCTCAGCCCACCAGTGCTTCCCGCAGCCCGGCCAGGTCGTGGAGGGTCAGGCCCAGGCCCTGGGTCAGGTAGGTGTAGAAGTCGCCGTACTGGGTGGACAGTTGGGTCAGGGCCGCGTCCAGGTAGTCCGGGCGCACCTCCTGGAGGGGGATCAGGAGGTCCGGGTTCCGCATCGTGCCCGACTCTTTCAGGGCCGCTCTGAGGGCCGCGTCGGACGCCGCCCGGAAGGCGTTGGACGCCAGGTAGTCCTGGGTCGCCGTCGCCGCCGGTACGCCCACCGCGCGCAGGAGTACGTAACTCTCCCAGCCCGTGCGGTCCTTGCCCGAGGTGCAGTGGAAGAGGAGAGGGCCGCGGCCCGCGGCCAGGTCCTTCAGGGTCGCGCCGAACCCCGCGCGCGCCGCCGGGTCGGTGACGAAGGCCCGGTACACGGTCCGCATGAGGGCCTCCGCCCTGCCGTGGCCCAGCATCTCGTCCTGCTTCGCCGGGTCCCTGGAGCCGATCGCCGCCAGCGTCTGTGCGTACAGACCGCTGTCGGAGACGGGGCGGGAGAGCGGGGCGAGCCCCGTGGGGAGGCGGTCCGGGCCGTCGTACCGGAGTTCCAGGGGCACCCGGAAGTCGACCACCTCGCGCAGGCCGAGACCCGTGAGGGTCGCGACGTCCGCGTCGGTCGCCCGGTTCAGCGCGTCGGCGCGGTAGGCGAGGCCGTACCGGACCCGTGCGCCGTCGTAGGTGCGGTAGCCGCCCAGGTCGCGCACGTTCACCGCGCCCTGGAGCACGACCTGGTGAAGGGATGCGTCGGCCCGCGCCTGTGCGGCGCCCGGGGGCGCCGGGGCCGCGGCCGACGCGGTGGCGGGCACCATGCCCACGGCCAGGACAGCGGCGACCGCGGCGGTCGTCAGCCTCGCACGTGTCACCTTGCGGATGGAGCGGCTCACGGCGATCAACTCCCTTGCAGGGGTGGGGGGTTCACTCGGCTTTCGGCAGTGCGGCCAGCACCTGCGCGGCCTCGGTCATCACGCGGGTGATGAGCTCCTCGCAGCTCGGAAGGTCCTCGATCAGACCGGCGATCTGGCCGGAGGCCATGACGCCGAGGTCGGTGCGGCCCTCGACCATGGACGCGCGCAGCAGCATCGGGGTGTTGGCCGCGAGCAGGGTCTGACTCCACGTCAGGTTCTTGCCGTGCCTCGTCATCAGGCCGTCCCGGACCAGCCCGGCCCAGCTCTGGCCGGAGAGCTTGCGGAAGGCGGCTGCCCGGCGCAGGGCCTGGGCGAGGGCGCGTGCGCGGCCCGCCCCTTCGAGGGACGCGACCAGGTCCGTGCGCAGCATGCGGTGCGGCAGTCCGTCCACGGCGGTGGTTACGGTGACGTCCTTGACCGTGGCCGCCAGGTACTTCGCCTTCACCGCGGCCGGGACCGTCGAGTCGGAGGTGAGCAGGAAGCGGGTGCCCATCGCCACGCCCGCCGCGCCGTACGCGAGCGCCGCCACCAGACCGCGGCCGTCGTGGAAGCCGCCCGCCGCGATCACCGGGATGTCCACCGCGTCGACCACCTGGGGGAGCAGCACGGTGGTCGCCACCTCGCCGGTGTGCCCGCCGCCCTCGCCGCCCTGCACGATGACCGCGTCCGCGCCCCACGCCGCGACCTTCTCGGCGTGCCGGCGCGCCCCGATGGAGGGGATCACGACGACGCCCGCGTCCTTCAGCTCGGCGATGAGCTCGCGGGAGGGGGCCAGCGCGAACGACGCCACCCGTACGCCCTCGTCGATGATGATCCGCACCCGCTCGCGGGCATCGGCGGCATCGGCCCGCAGGTTGACCCCGAACGGCTCCCCGGTACGCGAGCCGACCTCCCGCACGGCCCGCCTCAGTTCGGCCGTCGTCATCGTGGCGGAGGCCAGGATGCCGAGGCCGCCCGCCCGCGCGGTGGCCGAGACCAGGCGGGGACCCGCCACCCAGCCCATGCCGGTCTGCACCACGGGATGCCGGACGCCCACGAGTTCGGTGAGGGCGGTCGCGATGCGAGGAGCGGTCACGGCCGGACCTCGCGGTCGCGCAGCCCGTCCGGGTCGATGACCTCGCGGATGAGGCGCAGCTCCTCGAGGGTGGGTTCACGGGTGTACGCCGCCTCGCCGACGCCCCGCAGAGCGAACGCCGTCGCCCGGCGCACCTCGTCGAGCGTGACCCCGGGGTGCAGCGACACCAGCCGCATCGAGTGGTCCGGCGTCGCGAAGTCGAAGACGCCCAGGTCGCTCACGACCCGCGGGATGCGGTGGTAGCGCGTCGCCGAGGGGCCCGCGGCCGCGGCGCTGTCGTAGCCGACCCCGCTGATCATGTCGACCTTCGGCACGAAGACCCGGGCCGAGTGCCTGGGCACCCAGTAACTCACCTGATGGTTGAGGGTGTTGACGGGCGCGCCGCGCACGCCGAGGAGCTGGCGGGCGGGCCTCGACCAGTCCCCGATGCAGGAGATGTTCTGGTTGCCGAACCGGTCGATCTGACTCGCGCCCATCATGACGTGCCGCCGGCCGCCGGTGGCCAGGGCGAGGTGCTGCCGGTAGGGCAGCCAGCCCTCGGGCTCGCCCGCCGGGCCGATGAGCATGGCCTCGCCGTCGGTGAGCAGGAGGTCGGGCGAGAAGGTGCGCCGGGCGAGCCGGGCACCCACCGAGGGGATCAGACCCATCGGGCTCGCCAGCACCTCCCCGTTGTCGCGCCAGGCCTCGGCACAGGCGATCACGCAGTACTCGGCGCGGGTCGCCCGCGCGGTGCTCGTCGTCACTTCCGCTCCTCGTGCCAGCTCTGCACCGCCGACTGGTAGGACTTCTCGTCCGGCCCGGACAGGAAGCGTTCGGCGAACTCGGCCCAGGGCGTGGTCGCGTACAGCCGCTGGAACGGCTCGTCGCGGCCGTAGTCCGGGGCGCAGGAGGTGAAGTGGGCCCCGTTCGGGGTCTCCACCACGCCAGTGACCGCGTACCGCTTGACCAGCAGGCTCTGCGGCACGGCGGCCCCGAAGCCGTCCACGATCCGCTCGCAGGAGACGTACGCGCTGTCGGCGGCCTCGCAGAACAGGTCGTCGAAGTACGGGTCGGGGCCCAGGTACTGGCCGTTGCCGGACCGGTCCGCGCGGTTCAGGTGGACGAGCGCCGCGTCCATGCGCAGCGCGGGCATCGCGACGAAGGTCTCGCCGTCCTCGTACGGTGACGTGACCGTGCGCAGCGCCGGGTTGACCCGCATCACGTCGGAGCCGAGGCCCGCGCGGACCGGCAGGAACGGAAGCCGGTTGGCGGCCGCGTGCAGCCCCCACATGAACATCGCCTCGTCGACCTCCATCAGCTCGATGGCGCCCTCCTGCCGTGCCGTGCGGAAGTGCGGCTCCAGGGGGATCGAGTCGAGCGTGGCGAACGGCGCGACCAGCTTGCGGATCCGGCCGGCCGCGGCGAGCAGGCCGACGTCGGGGCCGCCGTAGGAGATCACCGTGAGGTCGGTGACGGGGGAGCGGAGCAGGGCCCGCACCAGGGCCATCGGCTTGCGGCGCGAGCCCCAGCCGCCGATGCCGAGCGTCATGCCGCTGCGCAGGCGCGCGACGACGTCCTCGGGCGTCATGGTCTTGTCCGTCACGGCTGGGCCTCCTCGGTGGCCGGGGACGGGGCGGCGGCCACCCCGAACGTGTCGCGGACGCGGTCGGCGACGCCGCTGAGGTTGGCCTCGAAGGTGAAGCCCTGCTCGAAGCGGTAGCTGCGGCGTACGTCCACCGGGTCGATGCCGTTGATGGCGGCCTTGGCGAGCCGGATGAGCGTGCCGTCCTTGCGGGCGATCTCGCGCGCCAACTCCAGTGCCGCATCGGCCAGTTCGCCACGCGGGACGACCTTCCACACCGAGCCGTGGGCGTGCAGCTCCTGGGCGGTCGCCGTGCGCGAGGTGTAGTACAGGGCGCGCATGAGGTGCTGGGGGACGAGGCGGGCCAGGTGGGTGGCGGCGCCGAGCGCGCCCCGGTCCAGCTCGGGCAGGCCGAAGACGGCGTCGTCGCTCGCCACGATCGCGTCCGCGTTGCCGGCCAGGCCGATGCCGCCGCCGAGGCAGAACCCGCCGACGGCCGCCACGACCGGCACCTCGCACTCGTACACGGCGGCGAAGGCCTCGGAGCAGCCCCGGTTCGCGCCGATGAGGGCGCCGTGGCCGCGGTCGCGCTGCATCTCCTTGATGTCGACCCCGGCGTTGAAGCCCCGCCCCTCGGCGGCGAGCACCACGCAGCGGTTGGCCGGGTCGCGCCCGGCCGTGCGGACGGCGTCGGCGAGCTCGTACCAGCCCCGCACGGGAAGGGCGTTGACGGGTGGGAAGTCGACCGTGACGAGGCGGATGCCCTTCTCGGGGCTTGCGGTGGAGACACCCATGGGCGGATCAGCTACCTTTCCACCAAACATTTGTTAGGTGAGGAAGGTAGCAGCGGATGGAGCTGGCCGGGAAGGCAGTCGTCGTCACCGGTGGCACCCGGGGCGTCGGCGCGGGGATCGCGAAGGCGTTCCTCGGCGCGGGAGCGGACGTCGTCGTGTGCGCGCGCAGACCGCCCGACGCACCCGTGCGACTCGGCGGCCGCGAAGCCGAGTTCCGGCCGTGCGACCTGCGCGACCCGGAGGCCGTACGCGGCTTCTTCGCCGCGGTCGCCGCGGACCACGGGCGCCTGGACGCGCTGGTCAACAACGCGGGCGGGACCCCCTACCGACTGCTCGACGAGGGGGAGGCGGAACGCCACGCGCGGGTCGTCGAGCTGAACCTCGTCGCCCCCCTGACGGCCTCGCTCGCGGCCCGGCCCTACCTGCGGGCCGCGCACGGGTCGGTGGTGATGATCGGCAGCGTGAGCGGGGTGCGGCCCTCGCCGGGGACGGCCGCGTACGGTGCGGCGAAGGCGGGGCTTGAGGGTCTGGCGCGGTCGATGGCCGTCGAGTGGGCGCCCGAGGTCCGGGTCAACACCCTGGTCCTCGGGATGGTGCGCACCGAACTCAGCGCGCTGCACTACGGCGACGCGGAAGGTGTCGCCCGGGTGGGCGCGACAGTGCCGCTCGGCCGGCTCGCCGAGCCCGAGGAGGTGGGGGCGGCCGCGGTCTTCCTCGTCTCACCCGGCGCGTCCTACATCAGCGGCGCCTCCCTGCTCGTGCACGGCGGCGGCGAACGCCCCGCCTTCCTGGACGCGGCCCGGGCCGACCGACGTGATCAACAAGCCTGAAGGGAACGGAAGATGAGCGGGTTGTGCGAGGGCCGGGTCGTGATCGTGACCGGCGCGGGACGGGGGCTCGGCCGCGCGCACGCGCTGGCGTTCGCCGAGCAGGGGGCGCGGGTCGTCGTCAACGACCTGGGCGTCGGGCTCGACGGGGCGGGCGGCTCGGGCGGCCCCGCGCAGGCGGTGGTGGACGAGATCCGCGCGGCCGGGGGCGAGGCGGTGGCGCACGACGGCGACATCGCCACAACCCGCGGCGCCGCCTCGCTCGTCACCACCGCGCTGGAGTCGTTCGGGGCGCTGCACACCCTGGTCAACAACGCCGGGTTCCTGCGCGACCGGATGCTGGTCAACCTGGACGAGGACGACTGGGACGCCGTCATGCGGGTCCACCTCAAGGGCCACTTCCTGCCCCTGAAGCACGCGGCCGCGCACTGGCGCGCCGAGGCGAAGGCGGGCCGCCCGGTCGCGGCCCGGGTGGTCAACACCAGCTCGGGGGCGGGCCTGTTGGGCTCGGTGGGGCAGGGTAACTACAGCGCCGCGAAGGCCGGGATCGTGGGCCTGACGCTGGTCGCGGCGGCCGAACTGGGCCCCTACGGCGTCCAGGTCAACGCGATCGCCCCGGCGGCCAGGACCCGGATGACCGAGGCGGCCTTCGCGGACACGATGGCGGCGCCGGACCGGGCGGGGGCCTTCGACGCGATGGCCCCGGAGAACGTCTCGCCCCTGGTGGTGTGGCTGGGCTCGGCCGTGAGCGGGGGCGTCACCGGGCGGGTCTTCGAGGCGGAGGCGGGCCGCATCACCGTCATGGAGGGCTGGCGGCCCGGCCCGACCAGCGACAAGGGGGCCCGGTGGACCCCGCGCGAAGCCGGTGAGGCGGCGCTGGAGCTCCTGGCCCGGGCCGGGGCTCCGGGGGTGGTGTACGGGGCCCGGCCGGGGAGTTGACGATCGCAGGTTGCGTACGACTTAACCTCGTGTGGCGCTTCCGTTACCCGGTTCACCGCCTTGGTTAACAGGTAGAAAAATCAACGGGATTGACGTTGACGGCTGCCGCTCTACGCGCGTCATCATGGTGCACATGACAACCCCCCCACGCATCGCAGCCCTGGGCGGCGCCTTCGCCGTAGCCGTCGCCCTCTTCGCCGGCCCGGTCGCCGGGACCGCCTCGGCCGCCCCCCAGGCGCCCACCGCCGCCTCCGTCTCGCTGAAGTCCGTCGGCAACGTCTGCTACTCCGCGCTGCCCTCGCAGGCGCACGACACCATCACCCTCATCGACCAGGGCGGCCCGTTCCCCTACCCCCGGGACGGCATCGTCTTCGACAACCGCGAGCACGCGCTGCCCAGCCAGAGCAGCGGCTACTACCACGAGTACACCGTGATCACCCCTGGTGCGCCGACGCGCGGCACCCGCCGGATCATCACGGGCGAGCGGACGCACGAGGACTACTACACCGCCGACCACTACGCCACGTTCCGCCTGGTCAACTTCGGCTGCTGAGCCGGCAGTCGGCACCCGACGAGGCCCGCCCCACCCCTTTTTGGGGGGTGGGGCGGGCCTCGTCGGGCGCGTCGCCGCAGGTCACTCCTCGCCGAGCTGCCGCCCGAGCGCGCCGGCCGCCGCCGAGTTGTGCACCGTGAACGCCACCGTCCCCGGCAGATAGCGGTCCTCGGACCACTCGACGGGCGACCCCGCCGGATCGGTGGAGCGGCGCCGCTCGCGCAGCAGCGCGTGCCCCGCCCGGCAGCCGAGCAGCTCCGCGTCGTCCGCGTCCGCGAGCACCACGTCGATGGTGTGCTGCGCGTCCGTGAACAGCACCCCGTGCAGCTCCAGTTGGTGCGAGTGCGACACCTCGTCCACCTCCATCGCGGCCACCAGCTCGCCGATCCGCTCCGGGTACGTCGAGCGCTCCACCATCACCGGGGCGCCCGACAGGGTACGCACCCGGCGCACCCGGAACACCCGCGCCCCGGCCGGGAGTTGGAGGTGCAGGGCCTCCTCGTCGGTCGCCGCGGCGGGCTCGACGGCCACGGTCCGCCCGCCCGGCTCCTCGCCGAGCGAGCGGGCCCAGCGCGCGAAGGAGCGCAGCTCCGCGAAGCTCTGCAACCGGGCCGCACCGCCGAGCACCACCCGGCGCGCCCCGCGCCGCGACGTCACCAGACCGTCCGCGCGCAGCGACGCCAACGCCTGGCGGACCGTGCCCCGGGACACGCCGTAGCGGCGGGCGAGTTCGTCCTCGGCGGGCAGCCGCGCGCCCGAACCGTACTCGCCCGCCGCTATCGCGGTCCGCAGATCCCCGGCCACTACCCGGTAGAGCGGCGACTTGCTGGACACCCCGGACCCCCTCAACTGCCGATCAGTGAGCGGAGCAAGGTGAGATCCGCCTCCTCCAGACTAGTCAGCACCGTGCGGCCCGCGGCGGGCGCTATCGGCTCCACCGACGGCACCGCGAGCACCGCGCAGCCCGCGGCCTCCGCCGAGGCGACGCCCGTCGCGGTGTCCTCGACCGCGACACAGCGCGCCGGGTCCGCGCCGAGCGCCGCGGCCGCCGCGAGATAGGGATCGGGGGCGGGCTTGGTGCGCACGGTGTCCTCCGCGCCGTACACCGCGTCGAAGCGGTGGCCGTCGAGCGAGGTCGCCACCCGCCGCACGATCGCCCTCGGCGACGCCGACACCAGCGCCGTCAGCACCCCCGACTCCCGCAGGGTGCGCAGGAGTCGGAGCGCGCCGGGGCGGGGCTCGGCGCCGTCCGCGAGGCGCGCCGTGAAGTCCGCGCCCAGCTCGGCCGCCAGCTCCGCGCGCGAGGCACCCAGCGCGGTGTGCAGCAGCTCGGCGGTGTCCTCCACCGAGCGCCCGTACACCGAGCGGCGCTCCTCGCCCACCAGCGCGTGCCCGTGGCGGGCCGCGGCCTCCTCCACCACCTCGACCCACGCCTCCTCGGTGTCGACGAGGGTGCCGTCCATGTCGAACAGGACCGCCCGCAGCCCGCTCACGCCGCCTCACCCGCCGCGAGCACGGGACGCGGCTGCGGCCGTACGGTGACGCGCGCGCCCGCGCCGAAGGAACCGGCGGCGTGCGAGGGAAGGTCGGCCTTGATCTCGGTGCCGTCCGCGAGGCGCACGGTCAGCCGGGTGCTGGCGCCCTGGAAGGAACTGCCGGTCACCGTGTCGGGCCCGCCGTCCGTCACCTCCAGGGCCTCCGGGCGCAGCAGGAACAGCGAGCCCGTCGCCGGGCCGTCCACCGGCAGCGGCACGCCCAGCACCTCCGCGAGGCCCTCGGAGGTGATCCTGCCGGGCACGCGGTTCATCGTCCCGATGAAGGACGCCACGAACGCGGTCGCCGGACGGTCGTACAACTCGGCCGGGGCGGCGCACTGTTCGAGCCGACCGCCGCGCATCACCGCGACCTTGTCGGCCATCGACAGGGCCTCCTCCTGGTCGTGGGTGACGAAGACGGTCGTGATGCCGAGCTCCAGCTGGAGACGGCGGATCTCCTCGCGCAGCTGCACGCGGACCTTGGCGTCCAGGGCCGAGAGCGGCTCGTCCAGGAGCAGCAGGCGCGGCTGGAGGGCGAGCGCGCGGGCCAGCGCCACCCGCTGCTGCTGGCCGCCGGACAGCTGGTGCGGGAAGCGGTCGCCGTGCTCGGGAAGCCCGACCAGCTCCAGCAACTCCGCCGCCCGCGCCCGGCGCTGGGGCGCCGCGACCTTGCGCATCCTCATGCCGAACGCCACGTTGTCGGCCGCGCTCAGATGCGGGAAGAGACTGTAGGACTGGAAGACCATGCCGGTGTCGCGCCGGTTGGCGGGCACCGGCACGATGTCCTCGCCGTCGAGCAGCACCTCGCCCGCGTCGGGGCGCTCGAAGCCCGCGAGGACCCGCAGAGCGGTGGTCTTCCCGCAGCCGGACGGGCCGAGCAGCGCGAGCAGTTCACCCGGCGCGACCTCCAGGTCGAGCCCGTCGAGGGCCACGGCCGACCCGAAGCTGCGGCGCAGCCCCCGGATCGTCAGGGCGGTGCCGGTGCGCGGCAGAGCGGTGGTCATCAGACGGCTTCCTTCTTACGAGTCGTACGGGTGCCCCGGGTGCGGGCGAGGCCGGTCAGGACGAGCAGCAGCCCCCAGGTGAGCAGCAGGCTGAGCAGGGAGACCGCCACCGACAGCTGGGCGTTGTCGCCTGAGGCCTGCACGATCCACACCGCGAACGGCTGGAACCCGAGCAGCGAGGCCACGGTGAACTCGCCGAGCACCAGGGCGAGCGCCAGGAACGAGGCGTTCAGGAGCGCGGTGCGCAGGTTGGGCAGCACGACCGCGAACAGCGCCCGCGGCCAGGACGCCCCCAGGTCGCGGGCGGCCTCCACCAGGGTGCGCACGTCGACGGCCCGCAGCCCCGCGTCCAGCGAGCGGTAGACGAACGGCAGCGCCATCACGACGTACGCGAAGACCAGGACCAGCGGGAACGACGGGTCCTGGACCGCGACGAAGGTCTGGTACAGCGGGGTGGTGGCGAGATGGTCCGGGCCCCACTTGAGGACCGTGCCGAGCCCCGCGACGAGGGCCACCGGCGGCACCACCAGCGGCAGCGTGCACACCACTTCGAGCACCGCCCGCAGCCGCCCCGAGCCGGACAGCCGCACCGCGAGCGCGGCCGGCAGCGTCAGGACCAGACCGAGCGCGACCGTGCACAGCGCGAGCCCGACCGACCGGAGCAGCGCCGCGCCGAACCCGTCGGCCGTGAAGATCTGGGTGTACGAGGAGAGGGTGAGGCCCTGTCCGGGCACGTCCACCGTGAACACCAGCGACGCGAGCAGCGGCACCAGGAAGTAGCCGCCCGCGACCAGCAGGACCGCGCCGCGCCACGGGCGCAGGGGATGCGTCAGGCGAGCCATCGGGCGCTCCTTCGCTGAAGCGGCAGGTGCACGGCCATCACCAGGAGCGCGACGATCACCATGTCGAGACTGAGGGCGAGCGCCACGTTCTCCTGGCCGACCAGCACATTGCCCGACAGCGCGTCCGCGATCTGCATCGTGACCAGCGGCACCGAACTGCCCACCATCGAGGCGGCCGTGGCGTACGCGGCGAACGCGCTGCCGAACAGCAGGACGAAGCCGCCGAGCAGGGTGGGCAGCAGCACCGGGATGCCCACATGGCGCCAGTACTGCCAGGCGCCCGCCCCGTTGTTGAGGGCCGCCTCGCGCCACTGCGGACGCAGCCCGTCCAGGGCCGGGGCCACGGTGAGCACCATCAGCGGGATGAGGAAGTACAGATAGGTCAGCGCGAGGCCCCAGAAGCTGTAGAGGCTCCAGCCGTGCCCGGCCAGGCCCAGCCTGGTGGTGAGGACGCCCGCGTTGCCCAGAGTCGCCACGAAGGCGAAGGCGAGCGGGACGCCGCCGAAGTTGGCGAGCACCCCCGCAGCGGTGAGGACGGCCTCGCGCAGCGCCTTGCCGCGCGAGGTGACGACGGCCTGCGCGAGCAGCAGCCCGAGCACGGCGGCGAGGGCGGCGGTGGTGGCCGCGAGCTTCACGCTGCCGAGCAGCGCCGTCCAGTACGCGCCGTGCACGGACCGGCTCAGGTTGCCGAGGCCGTACGAGCCGCCGACGGACAGCGCGCCGTCCAGCATGGCCAGCGCGGGCAGCCCGAAGGCGAGCGCGACGAAGGCGAGCAGGGGTACCGCGGCGAGCCAGGCGCCGGGGCGCCCGCGACCCCGGCGCGGCTTCGGTCGCTCAACCGCCTGCACGGCGACCGGAGGTGAGGTGGTGGTGAGGGTCATGGAGTGATCAGCCCGAGATCGCCTTGGCCCAGCCGCCCGCGAGAACCGTCTTCGCCTGGGTGTTCTGCGCCTCGGTGGGGAAGGTGGGGGTGCCGGAGACCTGCGGGAGCTTGGCGGCGGCGGCCTTGTCGAGCGTGCCGTCCTTGTCCATGGCGGGCATCAGCGCCGGGCGGGCGTACCCCTTGAGCCACAGGTTCTGGCCCTCGGTGGAGTACAGGTACTCCTGCCACAGGCGGGCGGCCGCCGGGTGCGGGGCGTCCTTGTTCACGGCCTGCGAGTAGTACTGCGCGTAGACGCCGTCGGAGGGGACGGCGACCTTCCAGTCCAGGCCCTTGGTCCTGAACTCGTCCGCGTAGCCCGCGTTCAGGTAGTCCCAGTCGATGGAGATCGGGGTCTCGCCCTTCTCGACCGTCGCCGGGGTCGACTCCACCGGGTTGTAGTTGCCCGCCTTCTTCAGCTTGGCGAAGAAGTCGAGGCCCGGCTGGATGTTGTCGAGCGAACCGCCGTTGGCGAGGGAGGCGGCGTAGACCCCGGCGAAGGCGGAACCGGACTTGGTGGGGTTGCCGTTGAGGGCGACCTGCCCCTTGTACTGCGGCTTGAGGAGATCGGCGAAGGTCGTCGGGCACTCCTTGACGCGCTTGGCGTCGCAGCCGATGGAGACGTAGCCGCCGTAGTCGTTGAACCAGCGGCCCTGCGCGTCCTTCTGCGCCGCGGGGATCTTGTCGAAGCCCTCCACCTTGTACGGGGCGGTCAGGCCCTGCGCGCCCGCGGACTGCGCGAACGAGGCGCCGAGGTCAAGCACGTCGGGGGCGCGGCCCTGGCCCTTGCGGGTCTTGACCGCGTTGATCTCGTCGGCGCTGGTGCCGTCCGGGTTCTCGACGGCGACCTTGATGCCGTACTTCTTGGTGAACCCGTCGATGAGCGCGCCGTAGTTCGCCCAGTCGCGCGGGATGGCGATCGCGTTGAGCGTGCCCTCCTTCTTCGCGGCGGCGATCAGCGCGTCCATACCGCCCGCGTCCTTCGCGGAGGTGGCGGCCGCGGGGCTCTTGCCGCCCTTGCCCGCGTCGGCGGCGCTGGTCGAGGCGTCGGACTTGGCGCCGCAGGCGGCGAGGGCGAACGCGGAGGCGGCCAGGGTCACGGCGAGGCCTGCGGTGCGTATACGGGGGGCGATCACGGGAGCTCCAAGTTGTACGGACAACTGTTGTACAGACAACTCCATTACGAAGGGGGTGGGTGTCCCGTCGGTGAACGCCGGGCGAAGCGCGCGATGCGGTTGGCGGGCGGATCCGGTCACTCGATTTCGGCCACGGGGGCATGGCAGGGCGCGGCCCGGCCCGGCCGGTGCGGTGGGCGGGGCTCGGGGCGGGGTGGGCTCAGGCGGCCGGGTCGTTCGGGCGGCGCTCGTTGCCGCCGCGCCGCAGCAGCCCGTACGCCCAGCGCTCGTTGAGGCCCGCGAGGAAGCCGATCGTGCCCCAGAAGAAGAACGCCTTGATCAGCGCCTCGTGGTCGGCGAGGGACAGCTGGCCCGCGCCGCACAGGCCGGCCGGGGTGGCGGGCGGCGCGAAGATGGTGAGGACGCCGCCGTTGATGAGCAGGAACAGCGAGGTCGCGAGGAACCAGCCCACCACCACCCGGTACCAGCCCTCCTGCCGCATGATCTGGGCGAGTTGGCGCGGATCGGCCGGTATGTTCTGCGCCCCGGCGCGGCCCGGCGCCCGGTGCATCAGCTGATAGGCGTTGCGCAGCCGGACGATCACGCTGAACACCGCGCCCAGCGCCCCGCCCGCGAAGCACACCAGGGCGTGCATCAGGCTCAGCTGCTCCGGACAGGCGAGCGAGCCGTGGAACAGGGCGGGCACCGCCTCGCCCACCGCGAACGCCAGGACCAGCACCACCGGGCTGAGCACCACGCCGAAGGCCAGACCGGTGTTGAGCCCGCGACTGCTGGCCAGCGCCGCGTCCGCGTCCAGCCGCCGGGCCGCCGCGTCCGCCTCGTCCTTCAGCCGCTCGGCGGCCGCCGCCCTCGTCTCGGCGTGCTCCACCGCCGCCATGCGCATCCCGCCCCGCACGGCGTGCTCCAGAGTCCGGCACACGTCCTCACGGGTACGCCGCTCGAAGGCCCGCTGCGCGGCGGCGTACAGCTGCTCGATGCGGTCGAGCTGCTGCGGTTGCCACCGCCACAGGCGCTGCAGGTCCGGCGCGTTCTCGGCGAGACCGAGCGCGTCGGACAGCGTCCTCGTCTCGGGCGCGGGCGCCCCGGTCAGCCACTCCCCGATCCGCCGCACCCGCCGCACCCTCTGCCCACCCACCGGCACCCCTGCCCCTCGCACCACAAACCCCGTCCGCCGAACCTTAGTTGGCCCCCACCCCACCCTCCGCTCCAGGGCCCCCAGCGAACGACGGCCGCGCATTCAGGGACGCGGGGACCGGCACACCCAGCCGACGACGGCCGCACGTAGGGGCGCGAGGAACTGCGCGACGGGCCCACGACGACCCGCAGCCGAATGAACAGGGGCGCGGGGAACTGCGCGCCCAGCCGACGACGGCCCGCAGCCGAACGAACAGGGGCGCGGGGAACTGCGCAAAACGGCGACGGCCCGCACTCGCAACAAAGGGGGCGCGGGGAAGGGCGCAGAACCAGAACTGCCCGCACCCAGAACACACACCCCCCGCGGAGCGCTACGTGTCGCAGGACAGCACCGCCCCGCACACCCCGCACCGCGCCCGCACCCGCCCCCGCACGGCGACCCGGATCCGCTGGCAGCAGGTCGGGCAGGCGAAGCGGACGCGCAGTCCGTCCGGGCCGGCCTCGAAGGAGTAGGGAGACCCCTGCCCGGTCCAGGCGCCGTGCTCCTGGGCGTACCGGCGGTCCTTGGCGTAGCGCCGCCGCCCCGCCCAGCCCGCCGCGACCAGAGGGGGCTGCTGGGCGTCCCGGCGCGCCAGGGCCGCGCCCGCCGTGTACGCGGGATACGCCTGCGGGCTGGTGAACCAGGGCGAGGGGTCCTCGCCGAACAGCTCGGCCCGCTTGGCGAGGACGTACCCGAACTCCTCCGGGGTCAGATAGCCGAGCTTCTGGCTGGAGAGCCGGTCCTCGCGGAAGGCGTCGAGCAGCAGCCAGCCCGCACCGAGGTAGGTGGTCGCGGTGTCGGTGAGGATCTCGTTGTCGCGGGTGCCGGGGAACGTCAGGTCCAGGCGGTGGAGCAGCACATGCGTGATCTCGTGCGCGAGCGCGGCCCCGATGTCCCGGCGATGGGTCCGGAAGCGGTCGTTCAGCTCGATGAAGTACTCGGGCCCCGCGGCCAGTTCGACGCTCGCCGCGTGCCGCATCTCGCGGAAGCCGACGATCATCCGGGCCTCGGGCAGCCGCAGGTGCTGGACGAGGGCGCGGGCCACCCGCTGGGCCCCCAGGTGCAGGTCGTCATGGTCGGCGAAGGCCACGTCGGCGGGGAGCACGGAGACCGCGTACCCCCGCAGGCCCTCGAAGGACAGCCGCCGGTGCAGCGCGGTGATGGCCGCGCGCACCGTGGCGAGGTGCGGATACCCGTGCACGACGGGGCTCTCGGCGCCCACCCTGCCACCCCCGTTCCCGACCGCGGAGAGGATTCCACTGTACGGGGGCGGGGTCCGACGGCCCCCGCCCCCGACGCACGGACGCACGGGCGCGCACTCCGGCCGGGCGGCGCGAATTTGCGGGTATCCGGCTGAACCTGCTCATATAGGGGCATGTCGATCACAGTGGTCATCGCGGACGACCAGGAAATGGTCCGGACCGGGTTCCGCATGATCCTGGAGAGCAGGTCCGACATCGAGGTCCTCGCCGACGTCGTCGACGGGCACGCCGCCCTCGAAGCCGTCGAGCGGCTGCGCCCCGACGTGCTGCTCCTCGACATCCGGATGCCCGGCCTCGACGGGCTCGAAGTCACCCGCCGCCTGGCCGGCCGCGACCGCCCCCGCATCGTCATCTGCACCACCTTCGACCTCGACGAGTACGTCCACGCCGCGCTGCACGGCGGAGCCTCCGGCTTCCTCCTCAAGGACGCCAGCCCCGAGATGCTCGTCGAGGCGGTCCGCGCGGCCGCGGCCGGCGACTCCCTCGTCTCGCCCGCGATCACCGTGCGGCTCCTGAAGGAGCTCGCCGAGGCCCGCCCCGCCGGCGGCGCGCGGACCCCCTCGGAACCGCTCACCGAACGCGAACGCGACGTCGTGCGCTGTCTGGCCCGAGGCGCCACCAACGCCGAGATCGCGGGCGAGCTGTATGTGTCGCTGTCCACCGTGAAGACCCACCTCGCCAACGTCCAGGGCAAACTCGGCGCCCGCAACCGGGTGGAGATCGCCGCCTGGGCCTGGGAGAGCGGACTCGCCACGAGCGCCGCGTGAGCCGCCCGTGAGCCCCGTACGCGGCTGGCTCGGCCGCCATCCACGCGCCGCCGCCACCGCGCGGCCGGTGCTCGCCGCCGTCCTCGTCGCCCTCGTCACCTACGAAGGCGTGGCGCTCGCCCGCCAGCCCACCCGCCCCCACGCCATCGTGTGGAGCGCAGGCATCGTGGTGTGCGTCTGCGCGGTGCCCTGGGCGCGGATCCCGCTCGTCCCGCGCGCCTGGACCGCGGCCGCCGTCAGCTGGACCGCCACCGCACTGCTCTTCACCGGCCGCCCCGAGATCGTCTGGGGCATGGGCGAGGCGATCGCGCTCCTGGTGCTGCTCTCCTCCGTCCTGCTGTACGCCCCCGCCCGCACCGCCGCCCTCCTCGGACCGGCGCTCGGCCTCGGCTGCATGGCGGCGCCGGTGCGCGACGCCCAGCCCGGACGCTTCACCCTGCTGTTCGCGGTGCTCGCCGTCGTGGTGAGCGCGTACTCGCTCCTGCTGCGCGCCCAGTCGGGCCAGCGGGTCCGCGACCTCGAAGCCGTGCGGACCGCCGAACGCATCGAACTCGCCCGGGAACTCCACGACTTGATCGCCCACCATGTCACCGGCATCGTCGTGCAGGCCCAGGCCGCCCGCTTCACCGCCCTCTCCGGAGAACGCGCCGCCGAGTCCTTCGCCCGCATCGAGGAGGCGGGCGGCGAGGCGCTCGGCGCGATGCGGCGCCTGGTGCGGGTGCTGCGCGAGGGCGATCCGGAGACCGAGCCGGTGGCCGGCCTCGCCCAGGTCCGCGAACTCGCCGCCCGCTTCTCGCGGGCCGGGCCCCCGGCCGTGCTCTACGTGGAGACCGGCCTGGACGAGCGGCTGCCGGGCGACGCCGCCGCCCTCGCCCACCGGGTGGTCCGCGAAGCGCTGACCAACGTGCGCAAACACGCCGCCGACGCCACGGCCGTACGCATCGGCATCCGCACCACCGTCCGCGGCCTCGAAGTGCGCGTCGCCGACGACGGCTCCGGCGCGGTCGCACTCGCCGAACAGGCCCGCGGCGGCGGCTTCGGCCTGGTGGGTCTCACCGAACGGGTCGCGGCGATGGGCGGCGAACTCGCCGCGGGCCCCGCCCCGGAAGGCGGCTGGCAGCTCACCGCCGTCGTCCCGCTCGACGAACCGCCGCCCGGGGAGCGGCGGGCCTGACCGGAACGGAAGTGGGGCGGACCCGGTGGGCCGGGGCGACCGGGCCCCCGGGCCCGCCCCGGCCCCGGCCGCCGATGCGGAGGCGGCCGGGGGGTTCGGGGGGCGGTCAGACCGCGAGGACCCGGATCGAGGGGTGCTCGACGGTGTTCAGGTACAGCTTCTCCTTCTTGCCGTCCTGCTCCAGCTCCACCACCAGGCGGTAGCGGTAGACCCCGGGCCGCGTGGTGCTCAGGATCGTGCCGGCCCAGTAGTAGTAGACGGGCGTGAAGGGGTCACGCATGCGGTCCGGCATCCCGTAGATCTTCAGCTCCGTGCAGATCTTCCGCTCGATGACGTCCTCCTCGTCCCCCCTCTCGGTGTCGAGGAAGACCAGGCTGCTGATCTTCGGCATCGGCGGCCAGGTCCCGTCGGGGCGCTTCTCCATGTCGATCGGCCGGATGATCCAGTTCAGGACCTGGCCCTGCTTGCAGACCGTCTCCAGCCGGTGGGTGCCCTGCCCGGTGCCGCCCACGCTGTTGTCCATCATGTACATGGAGTCCTTCAGCGAACCCGTCGCCGCGGCCCGCCCCATGTTCACGAGCGTCACGACATTGAGCTGCACGGAGTTCAGCTGACCGGGGTTCTGCTTCTCCACCTCGCTGCTGCGGGTGCGCGTACTCGTACTCAACGCTCCTCCTTCGGGCACGCCGTTCAGCCGATCAGGGCCGGCGACAACGTGGTGGTGATGGGGTCGGTGCTCGTGCCCACCCTGAACCTGATCTGGTACGGCACCGGCACCACGGCGTCCTTCTTCACCGTGCCGATCCAGTAGGCGACGTCGGTACCGGGATAGATCTTCCGCTCCGGCTCGATCACCTCCCGGTCGATCACGATGCCGTCGATGCTGACGAACGCCTCGCACTCCAGCGCGAGCACGTTCCACAGCAGCTGGTCGCCGCGCCGCACCTTCGTCCGCAGCTCCTCGGTGCCGAAGCCGGTGGAACCGCCCGCCTTGTTCGTGTCGTACAGATACAGATGGCCGTGCACGCTGTGGGAGGCCAGTGCCCCCACGCAGTCCACCACGGCGGTGATCGAGATCGGTCGCTTGGTGCCGACCGGGGTCTCCCGCGGCCTCGGTTTCGTGGTCATCCGCTCCTCCTCGTCCATGCTGGGTCAGGGGTCCCTGCGAGCCCGGCGCCGCCGCGCGCCCCGCGCGACACGCCTCGGGGCGCCGCTAGGAGAACGGGCGGGGCGGGATGGGCAGCAGGCCGAGCCCCGCCTTGGTGAAGGCGTTGCGCTTGGGCTCCGTGGTGACCCTGATCCTCGACTGGCACGTCAGGTTCACCGGCTCCCACAGCGACTCGCCGCCCTGCTCCACGAGCCGGTGGAGCTGGATGCGCATCGTGTACGCGTAGGTGCCCGGCCGCGACGTGTCGACCGTCGCCGACCAGTACCAGCCGTCGGTCACCAGGTCCGGCGAGCCGTACTCCGCCGGATAGATGATCTTCTCGTCGACGGCCTGGCCGTAGATGTCGGTGATCACCGGCGCGGGATAACTGTGCGCCTCCGTACTGCCGTTGGAGACCACCTTGCCGGTGACGTCGAGGACCTTCTGGCCCGACAGGCGGCCCCGGGTGCGCCGGGTGGTCTTGATCCGCCGGCCCGCGCTCTGCCGGATCCGGACCAGCTCGGCCGCCGCGTCCACACCGCCCGCCGTCGACTTCACCGCCAGGTCGTCCAGCTCGGCGAGCGCCTGCTCGTCGGTCTGGCGCGCCCGCTCGGCCTCGTAGCCGCGCGGCACGGTCGGCGGAATCGAACCCAGGCTGTAGGGCAGCCAGTTGAGGACCTGCTCGCTCGCCTGCGAACCGTCGCTCCAGTACGAGCCGTTGATCGCGGTCACCAGGTCACCGGTGCCCTGGTTCTGGGAGCCCTGCAACTTCATGTTGTCGAACAGGTACGTGTTGCCGTCCAGGGTCCGGGACTCCAGCGCGTTGCCGACGTCCACGAGCACGATGACCGCTAACTGCTGGGGCATGAGCCCACCTTCCTCGTCTCTCGTTGGGGTTCTCGCTCGCCGGACTCGGCTACGGGCACATCAGCGCGGGCGACGCGATGTGCAGCGTGCTGTACTCGCCCTCGTACATCTGCACCTCCAGCCGGTAGGGGTGGGCCACCCCGGGCGCCAGGTAGGGCACCACTCCGCTCCACACCTCCAGTTCGGGGTTGTGGCGCTCCTCGGCGTGGCCGTCGCGGCCCGCCTGGTCCCGGGCCTCGCCCAGGGGTGTCCCCGGTAAGGGCCCGCGCGGTGCGGAGCCCTGGTGCGCGGGTGTGTGCGTGAGCGGGGCGGTGGGCCCGGCCTCGCCGTCCGGGCCGAGGAAGGTGATGTTCTTGATCTCGACCGGGGTCTGGAGGTCCACGGCCAGCGCCGACCAGGTGACCACCTGGCCCGGCTGGACGACCGTGCACAGCTCGGGGGTTCCCTGACCGGTGCTCTGCAGCGAACCGTCGTCGACCATGCACAGGTTCCCGTTGCGCAGGGTGCCGTCCGAGAGCGCCCCGATGACGTCCACGACCACGACGATGTTGACCTTCGGGTTCATCCTCACTCCTGTTCTCGTGTCCTGCTGTCGCGCCTGCCTGGACTGAACGGACCGGCCGGCCTCAGCCGCGGTCCCGCACCAGCGGCACCTTGCCCACGGCCGTCCGCTCGATCTCCGGCGACCCCTTGGGGACGAACGCGATGTGGAAGCGGTAGCCGGTCTTCTCGATCGACAGCGGATTCGCCTCGCCCTGGTTGAACAGCGACAGGGCGCGCGGCACCGCGTTGACGAACACGCTCTGCAGCCCGTACGGGCCGAGCGTGGTGTCCATCCGGTAGGTGAGCCCGGCCACGTCGTCCACCGCGGCGAGCAGCGTGATCGTCCGCCCCTCGCGGTGGTTGACGAACTGCACCTCGTGCGCCACGTCGTCCAGATCGACGGCGGTCGCCGTCCGCAGCTCCTCGCGCAGCGCGTCGTAGGCGCGGGCCGCCGAGTACTGGCTGTCGGCCAGGTGCAGCACGTCGCCGGTGCGCCCCGCGAACTCGAACTGCTGCGTCTTGAGCCCCGGCCCGTCGAGCCGGGGCCGGCGGATCATGCGGTCGCCCAGCTTGAGGCGCAGCAGCGGCGCCTCGTGGGCGTGCAGCCGCGTCACGACCAGCTCGCCCTCCTCGCCCTCGCCGACCCAGCGCCCCCGCTCGTCGACGATCTCGACCAGGTGAAGACCCGGCACGGACGCCAAGTACGGCGATTCGGGGCCCAGTTGGAGGCCGATCGTCTCGGCCTGCGTCGCCGCGAAGTAGCTCAGGATCACCAGGTTCGGATACATCGCCTGAAGCTCGGCCCGCTTGCGCTGCGGCAGCACCCCGCTGCCGTACAGGGCGACCCGGAAGCTGTCCCGGGCCTCCCGGCTCATGCCCGCCCCCAGCTCGCCGAGGATCGCGATGCCCGCCGTGATGCCCATCAGGGCCTTGGGCCCCGGGTACGAGAACATGTGCTCAAGGACCCCGGCGGTGACCGGGCCCGCCCCGATGTAGTTGACGCCGGGGACGTGCTGCAGGACACCGCCGACCATCGTGCCGCTGCTCCACATCTGGTAGTCGGCCAGCGTGGTGTACAGCCATTTGGGGTCGGCGCCCCGCAGATGTCGCGCGAGCTGATAGGTGCCCATGAAGTGACCGGCGAGCTCGTACGTGTCGCGCAACTCCCGCAGGGAGTACACGATTTCCAGCGGACGGCCGCCGCTTGTGCCGCCGCTCGCCACTATTTCGAACCCACCCTGGTTGAGCGGCACCACCAGGCCGGGGCGGTCCCCCATGAAGAAGTCGCGCTGGGTGTCCTTGTCGGACAGCGGAATGCGCTGCCATTCCTCGAACGTCGCCGGAGCGCCGGTGATCCCGGCCTCGGTGAGCCGGTCCCGCCACAGCGGATTCAGCAGGCTGGTGTTCACCATCTGCTGGAGCCGGCGCAGCGTCAACGCGTCCTGGATGTCGTGCGCCAATTCGCTGTAGGGGCTCCCGCAGACCCGTTCGCATTCACGCATCTTGCTGGCGAAGGAGGCGAGGAGCGGAACAGCCGCCACCGAATCGGGTTTCACCTCCCAGTCGGGTATGAGCCGGCCCGCCAGCTCCCCGGCGTCCCCGGGCGCCACCCGGACCTGCGCATCGTGCACTGAACTCATGGACGGCCCCTCTGTTTCTGCTGTGTCGGCGGATTGTTCAGCGGGTCGGCCGGGTTTGGCGGAGCAGATCCTGGCCCACCCTGCGGATTTCGCCGAGCAGCATGCGGAAGTGCTCGGCGGTGACCTGATGGTTCATCATGACCACGCGCAACGCGGCGGCTTCACCCACGTCGACCTTGGAGATGAAGAAGTTCCCCTCACATTTGATCCGGTTCCTGATCTCCACCTGGAAATCGTGCACATCCGCTTCGGAAAGACCCGCCGGGCGATAGCGGAAGCACAGGATGTTGGCCTCCGGGCGGTGCAGGGTCTCGAAGTCGGGCTCGCCTTCGAGGATGCGGTGGACCTCACCCGTCAGACGGCACAGATACTCGATCTTCTGCGCGAACAGGGCCCTGCCGTAAAGGGCCCACAGGGTCCACAACGGCATGATCATCGGGCGTTTGGTGCATTCGAAGTTCTTCTCGCCGCTGTCGAGCGCGGTGTAGATGTCCACGTCCTCGTCGAACACGTAACTCGCCTGCTGGCGGAACGCGCCCAGACTCTTCTCCCTGTTCCGGTAGAACAGCAGGGTGCACGGCGCGGGCGTGAACATCATCTTGTGCGCGTCCCACGTCAGGGAGTCCGCCTTTTCGATGCCCCGCAGTTTGTGCCGCAGTTCGTCCGACACCAGCAGGCTCGCCCCGTGCGCGCCGTCGACGTGCAGCCACATGTCGCGCTCGCGGGCGAGCTCGGCGAGCTCGTCCAGCGGGTCGAAGGCGCCCACCGAGGTGGTGCCCGACGAGGCGACCAGGCAGAACACCTTCAGGCCGCGCCGCTCGGCCGCGTCCAGGACCGGACGCGCCCGCTCCACACAGATCTGGTGCTTCTCGTTCAGCGGCAACCGCACCAGATGCGCGTCGCCGATGCCCATCACCCCCGCCGCCCGCGCGACGCTGTAGTGGACGTCGTCCCCGACCGCGATCGCGGGCCTGAGCTGCCCCGCGAGCCCCGAACCACCCTGCGACCAGTAGCCCGGGAACGCCTGGTTGCGGGCCGCGAGCAGCGCCGTGAGGTTGGCCAGCGAACCCCCGGAGGTGGTGATCATCGCGAAGCTGCCCCGGTCCCAGCCGATGAACCCGTTCAGCTCCTCGGCCATGATCCGCTCGGCCACGCTGGGGAGTTGGGCGGCCTCGTAGAACGAGGAGGGCTGGTTGACGACCGAGCTCACGAAGTCGATCACCCCGGACAGCGGCACGACGCCCGAGAACTGGCGCCCCATGTATCCGGGCGAGTGCACCTGGATGCCCGTCTTGACGTACAGGTCGACGATCGCCGCGAAGTTCTTCTCGTCGAACGCCGCGACCTGCTCGCGCTCCGTCGTCATCAGCGCGCGGGCCGCGTCCGAGATCACCGCCGGGTCGGTCAGGTCGAGCCCCCTGATCGAGAGGTCGGCGAGGTGTTTCTCCAGTTTGGCGACGACCGTCTGCGACTGTTCACGAAAGAGCGCGGGGTCGAACGCCTCGAGTAATAAGCCGCCCTCGAGCGTTTCTGTCGCGCGGGGCGGTGAGGACGCACGCTCCGCCTGGGCGGAGAACGGCTCCGTGCCGTCGTGCCGCACACCGAAGGGACGCTCCGACCGGTATTCCGTCAACGGGATCTCCTCTGAAGAAAGTGACGCGTCCGGGCACGGCGACGGCCCGAGGCTGCCGAGGCAACGGGGAATCGCCGGGGAAAGGCCCGGTGCGCCTGGTCGATGAACCGCCGGGGCCCTTGTACGCGGCGCCTCGCGGGAGCCACGCACCCGCGTGCGGCAGGGCACGGCGTGCTGCCACGCGGTGCGGATGGAGAAAGAAGAAGGGATGTCCGTGGTCCGCGCGAGCACGGGCGGACATCTCAGCCGGGCCGCTCCAGCGGGCCGCCACGTGTCAACAGGGTGGCAGCCCACATCCCGGTGAATTTCCGTGGCACCTGCGGGACCGCGTGCCGGGACCTACGGATCCGAGAGTTCAGCCGTTCTTCATGGACGGTAGTGCGGACCCATGCCGTCCGGGTCGCCGGGAATGCGGATCCGCCGGCATCTGTCCGTGCTGAAAAGGCCGGCCCGCCCCGATGTCCCGGTTCTGCGCCACCGGTCCGTACGGTGTTCGCGAACTCCGTACCACCGCCCGGCGCACCGGGCGATTCCGTCCCTGCTGTTCCGTTTCACCCGCACCATCGGCGTCCGCCCCCTCGTGCTCCCCGAAAGGCGAAGTCCTCCACGACCGGCGGGCCGAGCCCCCATTCGGCCAACCGCACGACAACCTGTCCGCGCCCTGGTCCCGATCATGGCCTGCGCTTCGCAGGAACAACAGTAGGGGCTCACATTCGGTAGCCGAACCATTCCGGAGAGTCTGTCCGAAAAGAAGTAAGGGGCCCCTCGCCGCCCCCCACGCTTTTCGGACAGCACGCCTCCCACGCGGCCCGCGAGAGCGCGACGGACAACAGGGGGTTCTTCCCTTGGCATAGACCAGGGGCAGATCCTTTGTGCCAATTGAACCGGCTCCCTCCCCGCCGCCCCAGCGACCGGTAAACGCCAACCCGGCAGCGCCGGCCCGAACTCCCACCCGCCACCGGAACCCGTTAGTCCAACACCCTTCCCTCCTTTGTCCATGGGCGCGACCGCCCCCGGCGGCACATCGTGGCCCGCACCCGAAGCCGTCACGAGAAGGAGCGAGCGTGAACGCCGAACACCACGGGCCGAAGCGGAGAACGGTCGTCGCGGCCACCGCCCTCGCCGGCGCCGGAGCCGCCCTGGGCCTCCCCTCGACGGCGCGCGCCGCCGGACCGACCGCGGGGGAGACGGTGGTGCGCTCCGCCGCACTCGACGTGCGCGTCGCCACCGCATTCCCGCGCATCGTCTCGTACACCGACCGCGCCGGCGGCGCCGTCCTGCACGGCCAGGAGGACACCGTCACCGACGTCCTCATCGACGGCACCCCCCACACCCCCCGCGTCACCGCCCGCCCCGGCCCGGACCGCGTCGCCTACACCCTCGCCTTCGAGGGCGGCACCCGGATCGGCGTGGAGATCCGCGTGCGGGACAGGCGCGTCGACTGGCGCGTCACCCGCATCGACGACACCCCCGCCCTGCGCGTCGGCACCCTCCAGATCCCCGGCCTCGCCCTGCTCTCCGTACGCAGCGACCAGCCCGGCGCCCAACTCCTCGCCGCCAGAATCCAGTTGGACAAGGCCAAGAGCGGCGACACCCTCGTCACCCCCACCGCCGACACCGCCCCCGACGCCCAGCCCACCGGCTGCGCCTACGCCGTCCTCGCCCATCACGGCCTCGGCGGCGCCATCGAGACCAACACCGTCTACGACAAGCCCGACAGCGCCGCGGGTACCACCTGGGAGAACGGCCGACTGTGGCGCCAGACCCTCCAACGGGACGGCTACACCAAGACGCAGCTCACACCCGGCCAATGGACCCACCGCGCCGCGACCTCACCCACCGGCGCGACCGAACCCCTCCCGTACGCCACCGTCATCGTCACCGGCGACCGGGGCGGCGACGGCATCGTCGACTGGCAGGACGCAGCCATCGCCTTCCGCGACATCATGGTCAACCCCCTCGGCGCCGACGAACAGCACCTCAGGGTCGTCCCGCACATCCCCTTCAACTTCGCCTCGCAGGCCACCAACCCGTTCCTGACCACCCTCGACAACGTCAAGCGGATCGCCCTGGCCACCGACGGGCTGCGCCAGTACACCCTGCTCAAGGGCTACCAGTCCGAAGGCCACGACTCCGCCCACCCCGACTACGCGGGCAACCACAACAAGCGGGCGGGCGGCCTCACCGACCTCAACTCCCTGGTGCGCGAGGGCAGGAAGTGGAACAGCGACTTCGCCGTCCACGTCAACGCCACCGAGTCCTACCCGGTCGCCCACGCCTTCTCCGAGACCCTCGTCGACAAGACCAACCGGCAGTGGGACTGGCTCGACCAGTCCTACCGCATCGACCAGCGCCGCGACCTCGTCTCCGGCGACATCATCCAACGCTTCGCCGACCTGCGCCGCGAGACCGACCCGGCGCTGAACGCGGTCTACCTCGACGTGTTCCGCGAATCGGGCTGGACCTCCGACCGCCTCCAGCGCGCCCTGCGCGACCAGGGCTGGATCGTCGCCTCCGAATGGGGGCACGGCCTGGAACGCTCCTCGCTGTGGTCGCACTGGGCGAACGAGACCGACTACGGCCCCGACACCTCGCGCGGCATCAACTCCCAGCTCATCCGCTTCATCCGGCACCACCAGAAGGACGTCTTCGCCAACAAGTGGCCCACCCTGCTCGGCCACGCCCACATGGGCAACTTCGAGGGCTGGACCGGCAAGACCGACTGGAAGGCGTTCTACGACCTCATCTGGACCGAGTCGCTGCCCGCCAAATACCTCCAGGCCCACCCCGTGCAGCGCTGGACCGACCACGAGATCACCTTCGCCGGCCCCACCCGCACCTCCGTCTCCGACGCCTCGGGCACCCGCCGCATCACCACCGACGACCGCCTCGTCTACGACGGCGGGACCTACCTGCTGCCCTGGGAGCCCCGCGAGGCCACCGACCCGGCGAAGCTCTACCACTACAACCCGGCCGGAGGAAGCAGCAGTTGGCGCCTGCCGCGCGGCTGGTCGGGGCTGCGCACCGCCTACCTGTACCGGCTGACCGACCAGGGCCGGGTGTACGTCCGCGACCTCCCGGTCCGCGCCGGAACCCTCACCATCCAGGACGCCGCCCCCGGCCAGCCGTACGTCGTCCACCGGCGGCGGCCCCGCGCCCAGTCGGACCCGGCCTGGGGCCAGTTCACACCCGTGCCCGACCCCGGATTCAACTCCGGCACGCTGCGGGGCTGGCAGGTCACCGGCGCCGCGCGGGTCACCGCGAACGCGCTGGGCGACTACGAACTCGTCCTGCCCGCCGGAGCGGCGGCCACCCTCACCCGCCGCCTGGCCCGCCTGGCACCGGGCACCTACTCCGCCTCCGTCCAGGTCGAGGTCGGCGAGAGCGCGGGGGAGCGGCGCCGGGCCACGCTCGAACTGCGCACCGCCGACGGCGTCACCGCCACCAACTGGACCGACGCCTCCACCGCGGGCAACCACGTCGCCGCCGACCGCAAACACGGCACCCGCTTCCAGCGCATGTCCGTCCCCTTCAGCGTCCCCTCCGCGGGCGGCCCCGTCACCCTCACCCTGCGCGCCGACGCGGGCACGGCCCGGGTCCGCTTCGACAACCTCCGCGTCGTGGCCGCCACCCCCACCGCCAAGCCGGGCACGATCGCGTATGAGGACTTCCAGAACGTCCCCTGCGGCTGGGGCGTCTTCGTCAAGGGCGACGCGGGCGGCGCCACCGACCCGCGCACCCACATCGCCCAGCGGCACGCCCAGTTCACCCAGCGCGGCTGGAACGGCAAGGCGATCGACGACGTCGTCGACGGCACGGAGTCCCTGAAGTCCCGGGGCGAGAACGACGGCCTGGTCTACCGCACCGTCGACCACACCGTCCGCTTCCTGCCGGGCCGCCGCTACCGGGTCTCCTTCCGGTACGAGAACGAGAAGGCCGGGCAGTACGCCTGGGTCACGGCGGTCGACGAACCGGGCCCCCGTGAGCTGACCCGGGTCGTGCTGCCGGCCGCCACGCAACCGGCCCGGTTCTCCTACGAGTTCACCACCCCGGCGACGGGCACGGCCTGGGTGGGCCTGCGGAAGGTCGGGGACGACGGGGCGGCGGAGTTCGTACTGGACACGTTCGAAGCGGCGGAAATCTAACGCGGAGTGCCCCCGCCCCCCCCCGGGGGAGTTTCCCCACCCACCCACCCGTGCAAGGGGTTGAATGGTTCAGCCCCGGGGGGAGCTATCCCACCCACCCACCCGTGCAGGGCGTTGGATGGTTCAGCCCCGGGGGCTGCGCCCCCAGACCCCCCGCGGGGACTACGTCCCCTGCACCCCTTTCCTAAGGCCCGCCCCCTAAGGCGGGCTGCCTACACCCACGCCGCCAAGGGCAACCCCGCCAGGGGCGCGGGGAACTGCGCGGCAAGCGACGCACGGTCCGCAGCCGACCGCAGGCGGGCGGGAGCACGCGGCGGGGCCGGGGACGCCCGGACGCAGCTAAGGGCCACCCTGCCAGGGGCGCGGGGAACTGCGCGGCAAGCGACGCACGGTCCGCAGCCGACCGCAGGCGGGCGGGAGCACGCGTCGGGGTGGGGGTACGCCCGCACGTTGCCAAGGGCAACCCCGCCAGGGGGGGCGCGTCCCGGCCGCGGGCGGCGATGACCTCGTGGGGGGGTGCGGCACACCCCCGGAGGGGCGCTCAGCCCAGCACCACCACCTCACCCGCCCCCTCCAGCTCAAGCACCCACACCTCATTCACCCCACCCCGCAACACCGGCCCCGGCACATGCAGAGCCCCCTGCGGCCCCACCCCCCAGTACCGCCCCACACAGAACCCGTTCACCCACACGAACCCCCGCCCCCACCCCGGCACCCGAACCCGCGCGAACGAGGCCGCGGACGCCTCGGCCGGCAGGTCGAGACGGGCCCGGTACAGCCCCGTCGCCCCCGCCCCGGACGGCTCCCCGAAGGGCACCTTCGCCACCGCCTCCGCCGAGCCGAACGCGTCCAGCCGCAGCCCCCGCGCCCGCACCCCGTGCAGATACTGCCGCTCGTGCAGCACCCCGCCCGTGATCCCCTTCGACTCCCCGCTGCAGGGCCCGTAGTTGACCCGGCCCAGCGACTCCACCCACAGCTCGACCGCCGCGCCCCCCGGCACGGGCTCGGGCAGCGTGGCGTCCTCGGTATCCAGAATCCCGGCCCGCACACCATCCACGTACACCGTCGCCAGGTCGCGCAGGCCGAGCACCCCGAGCGGATACGGCCGGCGGGGCCCGGGCACGTCGAGGCGGTAGCGGACCAGCCCCCGGTCCACGTCCAGCTCCTCGAACGTCGGCGGAACCGGCGACTCGTGTTCCTCACCGCCCAGGACGTCGAGCACCTCGTCCAGCGACGCCCATCCGTCCGGAACCACCCGGAAGCACCCCTCCAACTCCACGGGGAGCGGCGGCAGTTCGGGAAGCGGAGCTCCACCGTCCTGATAGTCCGCCAGCACCTCGCGGAACAGCCGGAACTTCTCCGTCGGCCGGCCCGCCTCGTCGATCGGCGCGTCGTAGTCGTACGACGTCGCCGTCGGCTCCAGCACCCCCACATGCAGGTCACCCGCCCGGTTCGCGCCCGACCAGCCCGCGAAGTTGGTGCCGCCGTGTGCCATGTAGATGTTGACCGACGCCCCGCACTCCAGGATCTCGCGCAGCGTGGCCGCCGCGTCCGCCGCGTCCCGCACGACGTGCTCCGCGCCCCAGTGGTCGAACCAGCCGCACCAGAACTCCATGCACATCAGCGGCCCCGACGGCTGGTGCCCGCGCAGCACCTCGAAGGCCTCGCGCGCCCCGCTGCCGAAGTTCGCCGTCGCCAGCACCCCCGGCAGCGAGCCGCCGGTCAGCATGTGGTCCTCGGGGCCGTCGGAGGTGAACAGCGGCACCGTGATCCCGCACTCGTGCAGCAGATCGGCGAGGTGGCGCAGATAGCCCCGGTCACTGCCGTAACTGCCGTACTCGTTCTCCACCTGCACCATGAGCACCGGCCCGCCCCGGTCGACCTGCCGCTCGGCGACCTGGGGGAGCAGGGTGCGAAACCAGCGGTTCACCTGCACCAGGTACTCCGCGTCGTCGGTCCGCACCCGCCGCCCCAGCCGGCCCGTCAGCCAGTGCGGAAGCCCCCCGTTCTCCCACTCGGCGCAGATGTAGGGCCCGGGACGCACGATCGCCCACAGCCCCGCCTCGTGCGCGGCGTCCAGGAAGCGGCCCAGCGCCCCCACGTCCTCGTACCGGCCGAGGAACGGCTCGTGCAGGTTCCACGGAACGTACGTCTCGACGCAGTTCAGGCCCATCGCCCGCAGCATCGCGAGCCGGTGCCCCCACTGCGCCTCGTGCACCCGGAAGTAGTGCAGCGCGCCCGACAGCAGGCGCACCGGCCGCCCGTCGAGCAGAAAATCCTCGTCCCCCACGGTGAAGTCGCCCACCGGCCGGCCCGCCCATCTCTCTCGGTCACAACGCCAGGCCACTCTTGCCCCTGGCGCGCCGCCGGTCCATGGACAAAGATCGGCGCTGATTGGACACAAGGGGGACCCGGCAGAGAGCGGAAACCGGCATGTATCACACCTGGATGCGGTATTTCACCCCGAGCCCGGCCCATCACCGGCTCGGCCTGGTCTGCCTCGGGGTGGGACTCCAGCACGGCATGCTCCCCACCGTCGGACCCCGCACCCTCGACCACCACGTCGCCGTCGTGATCGGCGCCGGCGGCGGCTGGTTCCGCGGCGCCGACGGCCGCCGCGTCCCCGTCACCGCGCCCGCCCTGATCTGGCTCACCCCCGGCGTGCCCCACCACTACGGGCCCGACCCCACCACCGGCTGGGACGAATCCTTCGTCGACTTCACCGGCCCCGCCACCGCCACCTACACCGAACTCGGCTACATCGAACCCGACCGCCCCGTCGTGCCCCTCGGCGACACCGTCGGCGCCCGCGCCGCCGTCGGCCGCATCGCCCGGGCCGCCCGCCGCGGCAACCCGCTCCTGGAGGTCGAGACCTCGGCCGCCGTCCACGAACTGCTCGTCGCGCTGCGCCGCGCCCGCGCCGACGTCGCCCCCGACGGCGACCCCGTTCTCGACGCCCTGGCCCGCGACGCCTTCCAGCCGCTGTCGGTGGCCGAACACGCCTCCCGGCACGGCATGACCCCCGCCGAACTGCGCACCGCGGTGCGCCGCGCGGCCGGCTGCAGCCCCAAGGACTACCTCCTCGGCATCCGCCTCGGCCGCGCCAAGGAACTGCTCGCCGCCACCGAACTGCCGGTCGCGGCCGTGGCCCGCCGCGTCGGCTACGACGACCCCGCCTACTTCTCCCGCCTGTTCACCCGCCGCGTCGGCATCGCCCCCGTCCGCTTCCGCGAACAGCAGGGCCGGGCCGTGCCGGGCGGCTGGAGCCACCAGATCCCGGATCCTGAACACCCGCCCACCATCGCGGGCCACGCCACGTAAGCTCGACGACCATGACCACGATCGACCCCTCCGTGCAGGCCGAGCTGACCCGGCTCCGCGACAGCATCGACAACATCGACGCGGCCGTCGTGCACATGCTGGCCGAGCGTTTCAAATGCACCCAGCAGGTAGGCCACCTCAAGGCCGAACACAGACTGCCCCCGGCCGACCCCTCGCGCGAAGCCGAACAGATCGCCCGGCTGCGCCGCCTCGCCGAGAACGCCAAACTCGACCCGGCGTTCGCCGAGAAACTCCTGAACTTCATCATCGCCGAGGTCATCAGGCACCACGAGACCATCGCCAAGTCCGCCTGACACCCCGCCCCTCACCCGACGACGCCCCACCGCTCGCAGGCCCACGGCACCGCACCGCCCCCTCCCACCGGGACCCGCGGTGCCCACCCGGGGCGCCACGGCGTGACATCGCGCCCGGCCCCAACGGTCACCCGCCCCCGGCCCGCCACCCGCAGCGCGACAGCACCTCAGCCCCTGTGCGGACCCGCCCGTTTCAGGCAGCATGGCCCCCATGTCCGTACTGACGCGCGACGAAGCGCAGACCCGAGCCCAGTTCCTCGACGTACAGCGGTACCGCATCGAACTCGATCTGACCACCGGCGAGGACACCTTCGAATCCCGCACCGCCATCCACTTCACCGCACGCACGGCCGGGGACACCTTCGTCGAGCTCAAGCCCGCGACGCTCCGCTCGGTCACCCTCGACGGAACACCCCTGGACCCGGAGGCGCTCACCGAGAACCGGCTCGCGCTGACCGCCCTCACCGCGGGCCCCCACGAACTGCGCATCGACGCCGTCATGCACTACTCCCACACCGGCGAAGGCCTCCACCGCTTCACCGACCCCGCCGACGGCGAGACCTACACCTACACCCAGCTCTTCATGGAAGACGTCCAGCGCGTCTTCGCCGCCTTCGACCAGCCCGACCTGAAGGCCGCCTTCGACCTCACCGTCACCGCCCCCGACGGCTGGAAGGTCCTCGCCAACGGCATCACCACCCAGCAGGACGACGGGCGGTGGAGAGCCGCCACCACCCCGCTCATCTCCACCTACCTCGTCGCGCTCGCCGCCGGCCCCTGGCACTCGGTGACCACCGAACACGCCGGCCTGCCCTTCGGCCTGCACTGCCGGCGCTCCCTCGCCCCCCACCTCGACGCCGACGCCGACGAACTCTTCGAGATCACCCGGCAGTGCTACGACCGCTACCACGAGAAATTCGCCGAGCCCTACCCCTTCGACTCCTACGACCAGGCCTTCGTCCCCGAATTCAACGCCGGCGCCATGGAGAACCCCGGACTCGTCACCTTCCGCGACGAATTCGTCTACCGCTCCGCCGTCACCGACACCGAACGCCAGACCCGCGCCATGGTCATCGCCCACGAGATGGCCCACATGTGGTTCGGCGACCTCGTCACCCTGCGGTGGTGGGACGACATCTGGCTCAACGAGTCCTTCGCCGAATACATGGGCTACCAGACCCTCACCGAAGCCACCCGCTTCGCCGACACCTGGGTCGACTTCGGCATCGTCCGCAAGGCCTGGGGCTACGACGCCGACCAGCGTCCCTCCACCCACCCCGTCGCCCCCGCCCCCGAAGCCGTCCCCGACACCGCGTCCGCCATGCTCAACTTCGACGGCATCTCCTACGCCAAGGGCGCCTCCGCCCTGCGCCAACTCGTCGCCTGGCTCGGCGAGAAGGACTTCCTCACCGGCATCAACACCCACTTCGCCCGGCACAAGTTCGCCAACGCCACCCTCGCCGACTTCATCGACTCCCTCGCCTCCGCCACCGACCGCGACGTCCACGCCTGGGCCCGGCAATGGCTCGGCACCACCGGAGTCGACACCCTCGTCCCCGCCGTCCACGAAGCCGACGGCTCCTGGCACCTCACCATCACCCGGCACGGCGAACGCCCCCACCGCCTCATCGCCGGCGCCTACGACCGCGACCTCGGCGACGGCCGCGACCTCGTCCTGCGCGAACACCTCGACCTCGACGTCCCCCAAGGCGAATCCGCCACCGTACGCCCCGGACGGCGCCCCGCCCTCCTCGTCCTCAACGACCAGGACCTCACCTACGCCAAGGTCCGCCTCGACGACACCTCCGCCGACACCGCGCTGCGCTCCCTGTCCGGCGTACCCGACGCCCTCACCCGCGCCGTCCTGTGGAACACCCTGCGCGACATGGTCCGCGACGGCGAACTCGAACCCGCCGCCTACCTGGAGACCGCCCGCGCCCACCTCACCGAGGAAGCCGACCTCGCCGTCGTCCAAGGCGTCCTCACCTTCGCCGCCGGCCAGATCACCGACCGCTACCTCACCCCCACCGAACGCCCCGCCGCCCTCGCCCTGCTCACCGACCTCACCCGCGACCTCCTGCGCCGCACCGAGGACGGCAGCAACCCCGGCCTGCGCCTCACCGCCGTACGCCACTTCATCGACGCCGCCACCCAGCCAGACACCCTGCGCGGCTGGCTGGACGACGGCACCGTCCCCGGCGGCCCCGAACTCGACCCCGAACTGCGCTGGCGCATCCTCACCCGCCTCGCCGTCCTCGGCGCCACCGACGACACCGAGATCGCCGCCCACCTCGCCGCCGACCCCAGCGCCACCGGCGAAGAAGGCGCCGCCCGCTGCCGCGCGGCCCTGCCCGGCACCCACGCCAAGGAAACCGCCTGGACCGCCCTGTTCCACGGCGACACCCTGTCCAACTACCTCTTCACCGCCACCGCACAAGGCTTCTGGCAACCCGAACAGGCCGACCTGCTCCAGCCCTACGTCGCCCGCTACTACCAGGACGTCGTCCCCCTCGCCGCCCGCCGCGGCCCCGCCATCGCCGACGCCGCGGGCCGCTACGCCTTCCCCACCCCCGCCGTCGACGAACACGCCCTGCGCCTCGGCGAAACCTGCCTCGCCCAGGACGACCTGCTGCCCGCCCTGCGCCGCAAACTCATCGACCAGATCGACGACCTGCGCCGCGCCCTGAGCATCCGCCGCTGACCCCCGCCCCGGACCGCACCTGACAGGGCCATACCAGGAATCACCCTCCCCAACTCGCCCCCACCGCAAGGCAGTACCACTTTCGGGTTGAGATCGTTGTGCACAGCGGCTCCACCGGCCGACACCGGACCACGCTGGAGGAGCCGCTGCTCGCACACCCGAAGGAACCCCATGCACCCGCCGCCCCTCGCCGGAGGCACCGCAGGACCCGGGGCCCTGCGCCCCCTCCTCGACGTCGTCCTCGACGCCCTCACCCAAGGGGCGAAGACCCGCGGCGGCCCGCTGCCCGGCGGCGGCCCCCACACCGTCGCCCAGCGCGTCCACGACGCCGCCCACGACCTCCTCCCCACCCACGGCACCGGCGCCGAAGAAGCCCTCACCACCCTCGTGAGCGCCCTCACCGAAGGCGCCGCCGACCCCGCCGAACCCCACTGCGCCGCCCACCTCCACACCCCGCCCCTCGCCCTCGCGGCCGCCGCCGACCTCGCCGCCAGCGCCCTCAACCCCTCCCTGGACTCCTGGGACCAGGCCCCCGCCGCCTCCGCCCTCGAAGCCCTCCTCACCCGCACCCTCGCCCAGGAGATCTGGCCCCGCGGCGACGCCCTCCTCACCACCGGCGGCACCGAGTCCAACCAGCTCGCCCTCCTCCTCGCCCGCGAACACCACGGCCCGCCCCGCATCGTGTGCGGCGCCCACACCCACCACTCCATCCACCGCGCCGCCTGGCTCCTGGGCCTGCCCGAGCCCGTCGTCGTACCCGCTCCCACCGGCACCACCGACCTCGCCGCCCTCCACGCCGCCCTCACCGGCCTCCACCACCACCACCCCCTCCTCGTCGTCGCCACCGCGGGCACCACCGACACCGGCGCCATCGACCCGCTCCCCGCCATCGCCGACCTGTGCGCCACCCACCACGCCGCACTCCACGTCGACGCCGCCTACGGCGGACCCCTCCTGTTCAGCGACCGCCACCGCCACCAACTGAACGGCCTCGAACGCGCCGACACCGTCAGCCTCGACCTGCACAAACTCGGCTGGCAACCCGCCGCCGCAGGCCTGATCGCCGTCGCCGACCCCCACCGCCTCGCCCCCCTCACCCACACCGCCGACTACCTCAACGCCGACGACGACACCGACGCCGGCCTGCCCGACCTGCTCGGCCGCTCCCTGCGCACCACCCGCCGCCCCGACGCCCTCAAGATCGCCGTCACCCTGCGCGCCCTCGGCCGCACCGGCCTCGCCGACCTCGTCGACCGCGTCTGCGCCAGCGCCCGCCACCTCGCCCAACTCATCGACCAGCACGACCAGTTGGAGCTCTACGAACAGCCCGCCATCTCCACCGTCCTCTTCCGCCCCCACCACGCCGACGACCACACCGTCGCCCACATCCGCCGCACCCTGCTCACCCACGGCACCGCCGTCCTCGGCAGGGCCCGCGCCGACGGCCGCCTCTGGCTCAAAGCAACCCTCCTCAACCCCCACCTCACCCCCCACGACCTGCACACCCTCATCGACACCACCCTCAGCGCCACCACCCCCCGCACCACCACGGAAGGCACCCCCCGATGACGCCCCAACCCCCCACCACCGAAGACCAGCCCCACGACCTCGTCGGCATCGGCATCGGCCCCTTCAACCTCTCCCTGGCCGCCCTCGCCCACGGCGTACCCGGCGGACTCGACACCGCCTTCTACGAACAGCGCCCCGCCTTCCACTGGCACCCCGGCCTCCTCATCGAAGGCGCCACCCTCCAAGTCCCCTTCCTCGCCGATCTCGTCACCCTCGCCGACCCCGCCAACCCCTGGACCTTCCTCAACTACCTCAAACACCGCGAACGGCTCTTCCCGTTCTACTTCGCCGAAAAATTCCACATCCAGCGCACCGAATACGACGCGTACTGCCGCTGGGTCAGCGAAAACCTCACCGACCTCCACTTCTCCCACCAGGTCGACGCCGTCCGCTGGAACCCCGAACGCGCCTTGTTCGAAATCGACTTCACCCACCTCGACACCCACGGCGAAGCCCAGGCACTCGGCCGCACCCACGCCCGCCACCTCGCCCTCGGCGTCGGCACCGAACCCCACATCCCCGAACCCCTCAAACCCCTCGCCGAAGCCCCCACCGTCCCCGTCATCCACAGCGCCGACTACCTCGACCACCGCGAACGACTCCTCACCGCCGAACACATCACCGTCATCGGCTCAGGCCAGTCCGGCGCCGAAGTCTTCCTCGACCTCCTGCGCCACCGCCCCGCCGGCGCCGAGAAGATCACCTGGCTCGCCCGCACCGAAGCGTTCGCCCCCATGGAGTACTCCAAACTCGGCCTCGAACACTTCACCCCCGACTACACCCGCTACTTCCACGCCCTCGCCGAACCCGTACGCGACCAACTGCTGCCCCGCCAATGGCAGCTCCACAAAGGCATCGACGCCGACACCATGGCCGCCATCCACGACGAGCTCTACCGCCGCACCCAGCACGGCGGCTGGCCCGACATCACCATGACCCCCGGCGTCACCGTCCGCACCGCGGGCCGCGTCGCCACCACCAAAGTCGAACTCCACCTCGAACACACCCAGCAAGGCGTACGCGAACGCCTCACCACCGACGCCGTCATCCTCGCCACCGGCTACCGCCAACGCCCCCTCGGCCCCCTGCTCGCCGGACTCGACCCCTACATGCGCTACGACAACGCCGAACGCCCCCGCGTCGACACCGACTTCAAACTCGTCCTCGACACCTCCGTCACCGGCCACGTCTACGTCCAGAACGCCGAACAGCACACCCACGGCGTCGGCGCCCCCGACCTCGGCCTCGCCGCCTGGCGCAGCGCCACCATCCTCAACTCCCTCACCGGCAAAGAGCCCTACCCCCTGCCCACCCGCACCGCCTTCACCACCTTCGGCCTCACCAAAACGAACCAGGCCCGCCCGGCACAACAGCCAGGGGGCCTGGTACCGCTCATCGAACAGCGGTGACGCACCACGAAGGAACGGCTCAGAACACGGGCACACCGTTCTGCGTCAGCTTCCAGTCCACCGAAGCGAACTCCGCCGGATCGATGACACCCTTCGCCTTCACCCACGCGATCATCGTGTTACGGATCTCGTCGGAGTTCGCCCACAGCTGCTTGGCGGTCGCCACCCCCGGGAAATTGCCGCCGCCATTGGCCCGGTAGTTGTTCACCGCCAGCACGAACTGCGCCGCGTCATCCAGCGGCTTGCCACCGAACATCACCTTCGACACCCGCGAACCCGCCGGCTTCGCGATGTCCACCTCGTACGAAACCCCGCTCACCACGTCGTAGTTGTAGTCCGGCGTGTTGTTCGCGTTGGTGATCTTCGCCGGGTCCACCGCACCCGTCGTCTGCACGTAGTAGTTCGCCGAGAACTCCAGGTACGCCTTCACCTGGGCGCCCGTCAGAAGCCGCGCCTCCAGCGTGTTCTCGTACACATACAGCCCCGCCACGTCCCTGATCGTCACCTGCCCCGCCGGTATCACCGCCGAGCGCGAGAAACAGGCAGCCTGCGACAGCACCGGCAACGACGCGTACGCCGTCGAAGCGAGCGCGTTCTTCACCGTCTCCGCCTGAATGTGATTGATCAAGTCAATGATCGGCACATCCTTGAATGGCGCCTCCGTCGACCGCATCTCCGCCTTGTTCGTGCCCACCACCTGGTTCACATACGCCACGACCTTGGCATGCTCCGCCTTCACCAGACGCGACACCACCGGATCCTCCGCCACGGCGTTCGCGTTGCGCACACTCGCCGTCACCGACGTCACATGCCAGCGGCCCTTCGAGAACTCCAGCGCGAAGTCGAAGACACTCAGCCGCATCCCCCACATGTACGGCTCCGACAGCACCACCGGCTTGCCGGTCTCCTTGTTCACCACCGTCCTCGACGCCACCTCCTTGTGGGTGTGACCCACCAGAATCGCGTCGATACCCGGCACCTGCTCCGCCACCAACGACGACGCGTTCTCCGGATACGGCAACGCGTCCCCGTACGACGTGGACCCGTCGAGCCCCGAATGATCCGTACAGATCACCACGTCACAACCCAGCGCCCGCAACTTCGGCACATAGATCTTCGCCTGCTCCACCAGACCCGGGAACGTCATCCTGCCCTGCACGTTCGCCTTGTCCCAGATCGCGATCCCCGGATTCGTCAGACCGAGGATCCCCACCTTCACATCCGGCCCGTGCGGCACCCGCAGTCGGCGCACCGTGTACGGAGGAAACGCCGGCTTCAACGTCTTCGCGTCCAGCGCGTTCGCACCCAGCAGCGGGAAGTCCAACTGCTCCTGGAACGCCCGCAGCGTCGGAATCCCGTAGTTGAACTCGTGATTGCCCAGCGCCGCCGCGTCATACCGCATGTGGTTCATCGCCAGCGCCATCGGATGCTTCGGACCCCGCTTGCCGGCCGAACCCGTGATCGGCTCCACCCGCGCGTAGTAGTACGACAGCTGCGTGCCCTGAATGATGTCACCCGCGTCGATCAACAGCGTGTTGTGACGGCCCTTCTCCTTGCGGACCTGATCCACCAACGTCGAGATCTTCGCCAGACCCACGTCGTTGTGCGCCGCGTCGTCGTACTCCTTGTCCGTGAAGTAGTCCCAGTTGAAGACGTGGCCGTGCAGATCCGTCGTACCCATCACAGAGAACGCGTACCGCTTCGGCGGACGTCCGTGCCCGTGCTCCCCACCCAGGTCCCGGGTCTCGGCCTCGGCGGGCAGCGCCGTACCCCCGGCGACGGCGACAGCGGCCCCCGCGGCGGCCGTAGTGCCCAGGAACGTCCTGCGGTTCAGCGGCATGGTCTCTCCCTGAAGTCATGTGACGCGCGTAGAAGTTGCCCCAGACGGCAACGCGCGTAGACGCACGGATTCTGGCGCACACACAACCACCCGCAACACCCCCCGCAGGTTTCGATCTGATGACCAGCACCTGACACAACCCGATGCCACAGTGAAACCATGACCCCGACCCAGCCCTACGGCACCCCCGAACACCCCCGCCTCGCCGTCACCGGCGAAGCCCACCTCGACACCGACCCCGAAATCGCCCGCATCGCCATCACCATCACCACCCGCGGCCCCGACCGCCACACCACCCTCGACGACCTCACCCGCCGCAACACCCACAGCCTCAACCTCATCAAAAGCTACGGCGACACCATCGAAAAACTCGAAACCAGCGCCCTCACCCTCACCCCCGAACTCATCAAACACGGCCGCACCGACCGCATCCGCACCCACCACGGCACCGTCCACATCACCACCGAACTCAACGACTTCACCACCCTCGGCGAACTCACCACCCGCCTCGCCGACCTCGAACACACCCGCATCGACGGCCCCTGGTGGAGCCTGCGCCCCACCTCACCCGCCCACGCCGAAGTACGCCGCCAAGCCGTGCACCAAGCCGTCGCACGCGCCCACGAATACGCCCACGCCCTCGGCACCACCCTCTCCGCACTCCTCGAACTCTCCGACCCCGGCGCCGACCACCCCACCCCCACCTACGGACAACCCACCGGCGCCGGCATGGCCTTCCGCGCCGCCGCCCCCGGCACCCCCGAACCCACCCCCACCCTCGACCTCCAACCCCAACGCCAAACCATCCACGCCCGCGTCAACGCCCGCTTCACCATGCACCCACCAACCCTGTAACACCCCGTAGCGCCACCCCGCGCCGGGCGCCCCGAAATGCTCATCGGAGCGCCCCGGCGCACAATTCAACACTTGTCAACCACCCTTCACCCAAAGGTTGTTGAGCAGTAACCCGCACCCAAATCCCTACCCACCGGTAAGCCCTAGGCTCGAACCATGCGCCGAGCCAAAATCGTCTGCACCCTAGGGCCCGCCACCACCACATACGACCAGATCAAAACCCTGGTCGAAGCCGGAATGGACGTCGCCCGCCTCAACCTCAGCCACGGCACCTACGCCGAACACGAAGAGCGCTACCGACACGTCCGCAAAGCCTCCGACGAAACCGGCCACAACGTCGGCATCCTCGCCGACCTTCAAGGCCCGAAGATCCGCCTCGGACACTTCGCCGAAGGCCCCGTACTCCTTGAACGCGGCGACGAATTCACCATCACCACCGAACCCGACACCCACGGCAACCGCCACCTCTGCGGCACCACCTACCCCGGCCTCGCCGCCGACGTCACCACCGGCGAACGCATCCTCGTCGACGACGGCAAAGTCGCCCTCCAAGTCACCCGCGTCGACGGACCCCACGTCCACACCCTCGTCATCGAAGGCGGCATGGTCTCCGACCACAAAGGCCTCAACCTCCCCGGAGTCGCCGTCTCCGTCCCCGCCCTCTCCGACAAGGACCAGGACGACCTCCGCTGGGCCCTGCGCACCGGAGCCGACATCATCGCCCTCTCCTTCGTCCGCAGCGGACGCGACATCCAAGACGTCCACCGCATCATGGACGAAGAAGGCCGCCACCTCCCCGTCATCGCCAAAATCGAAAAACCCCAAGCCGTCGACAACATCGACGACATCGTCGCCGCCTTCGACGGCATCATGGTCGCCCGCGGCGACCTCGGCGTCGAAATGCCCCTCGAACAAGTCCCCATCGTCCAAAAGCGAGCCATCAAACTCGCCAAGCGCAACGCCAAACCCGTCATCGTCGCCACCCAAATGCTCGACTCGATGATCGACAACTCCCGCCCCACCAGGGCCGAAGCAAGCGACGTCGCCAACGCCGTCATCGACGGCACCGACGCCGTCATGCTCTCCGGCGAAACCAGCATCGGCAAACACCCCATCGAAACCGTCAAGACGATGAGCCGCATCGTCGAAGCGGCGGAAGAAGACGTCCTGGCCAAGGGGTTGCCGCCCCTGACCGAACGCAACAAGCCCCGCACCCAAGGCGGCGCTGTCGCCCGAGCCGCCGCCGAAATGGGCGACTTCCTCGGCGCGAAATTCCTCGTCGCCTTCACCCAGTCCGGCGACACGGTCAAGCGGCTGTCCCGCTACCGCTCCCCGATCCCCCTCCTCGCCTTCACCCCCGTACCGGCCACCCGCTCCCAGCTCAACCTCACCTGGGGCGTCGAAACCTTCCTCGGCCCCCACGTCGAATCCACCGACGAGATGGTGGCCCAGGTCGACGAAATGCTGCTGAAGGTCGGCCGCTGTCAGAAGGGCGACGTGGTCGTCATCACGGCGGGCTCCCCACCGGGCGTCCCCGGCTCCACGAACCTGGTCCGCGTCCACCACATCGGCGAGGACGACAGCCCCAAGTAACCCTGGACCCCGGCCCCTTGCCCCACCCCACGCAGGGGGCCCCGCGGTCTCCTCAGTACTTGGGGCCTATGTGCTGGTCCATGAGCTCTACTGAGTGCCGCTTCGCGACGGATATGTTGTACGGCTTTCCGTGCCGGGTGCAGTGCTTCCACTCGACCCCCAGCCGGTCGAGCGTGTCGGTGTAGAGCTGTCGGATGTCGTCCGAGACATTGGTGAACCAGTAGCGCGGGTACTCGTAACGCTTCTTCTCGCCGCCGACGATGCGGGTGGTCCAGTTGTTGGCGCGGCAGCCGTCGGAGTGGATGAGCCCTCGGAGGAAGTCCCAGGGATGGGCGTCGACGATGTCCTGCTGCCAGGGTTCGAGCGCGATGCGCCGCTCGTGCTTCTTGCCGGGTCCGTGCTGGGGGAACATGCAAGTCCAGTGCTGCGTGAAGGACTTGACCTCCACGCACCCTTGCCGCGGCCTCCTGTTCGTGCGGGGCAACGGCATGACTGACCGCATTGCCTGTTCGGCAGCATCGATCAAGCCGGTCTGGGCGGCGTTGCAGAAGACGGACAGGTGGTGCTGCTTGGGCTTCGAAATGATGTGCCCGTCACCCAGGTAGAGGCCCAGCAAGTAGGCGTACGCCACACGATCGAAATCCCGGCCCGTGCATCTGGGGCAGTCGGTGGGATGCTCGTACGTTTCGCCCTGCCGTCGGCGGTCCTCGTGGCGCCACCAGCCGACTGTGCCCAGAGGCACATCGAGCCGCCTTGCCACGTCCGCGTTCTTCGTCCCGCCGCGCAGCAGCGTGAGCGCCTGTTGTCGCACCTCTGTGCCGTGAAAGTTCATGCGACAACCCTGCGTGACGGGCCGTCGCTCCACGTAGCAGAAAGCGGAGGTTCACGCGAACGTGAACCTCCGCTTACGGAGAGTGCCGGGTGCGGGATTCGAACCCGCATGCCCTTTCGGACAGATGTGTTTGAGACATCCGCGTATGCCGTTCCGCCAACCCGGCAAGGCTGCTGGTGGGAGTGTACCCGTTAACCCGCTGCGGCAGCAGCTAGGTACCCTGCAGGGGAGCAGTATCTGCCCCGCACCGAGGAGCCCCCCGTGACCGCCCCCGAGTCGCCCCAGCCCATCGCAGACGACGACGATGCGACGCACGTCCCCCCGCTGACGACCCGCGTCGTCATCGCCGAGGACGAGGCCCTCATCCGGCTCGACCTCAAAGAGATGCTCGAAGAAGAGGGCTACGCGGTCGTGGGTGAGGCCGGTGACGGGCAGAAGGCCGTCGAGCTCGCCCGGGAGCACCAGCCGGACCTCGTGATCCTGGATGTGAAGATGCCCGTCCTGGACGGGATCTCCGCCGCCGAGTTGATCGCGAAGGAGTCGATCGCCCCGGTGCTGATGCTGACGGCGTTCAGCCAGCGGGATCTGGTGGAGCGGGCGCGGGATGCCGGTGCGATGGCGTATCTGGTGAAGCCGTTCTCGAAGAGTGATGTGGTGCCGGCGATCGAGATGGCGGTGTCGCGGTTCACGGAGTTGAAGGCGCTGGAGCAGGAGGTCGCGGACCTTTCGCAGCGTTTGGAGACGCGGAAGTTGGTGGATCGGGCGAAGTCGGTGTTGCAGACGCAGTACGGGTTGTCGGAGCCGGCAGCGTTCCGGTGGATTCAGAAGACGTCGATGGATCGGCGGATGTCGATGCAGCAGGTGGCCGAGGCGGTTATTGAGGACGCGGAGGAGAAGAAGGCGGCGAAGGGGCAGTAGCCTCCGGGTACCAGAAAGAGTGGCCCGCATCCGAATCCTGGATGCGGGCCACTCTTGTACGTACTCAGTGCTCAGTCTTCGCCGAGGTAGGCCTTGCGGACGGATTCGTCGTGGAGGAGGTCTTGTCCTGTTCCGGAGAGGACGATTTTGCCGATTTCCATGACGTGTCCTTGGTCGGCGAGGGAGAGCGCGGCTTGGGCGTTCTGTTCGACGAGGAGGATGGTGGTGCCTTGGGCTTTGAGTTCGCTGATGGTGGCCATGATTTTCTGCATCATGATGGGGGAGAGGCCCATGGAGGGTTCGTCGAGCATGAGCAGTTTTGGCTGGGACATGAGGGCGCGGCCCATGGCGAGCATTTGTTGTTCGCCGCCGGAGAGGGTGCCTGCTGCTTGTTTGCGGCGTTCTCCGAGGATGGGGAAGAGGTCGTAGGCGCGCTGGATGTCTTTTTCGATGCCTGTTTTGTCGTCGCGGAGGTAGGCGCCGAGGCGGAGGTTGTCCTCGATGGTCATGCGGGGGAAGATGTGGCGGCCTTCGGGGGAGTGGGCCATTCCGAGGGCGACGATTTTGTGTGCGGGGACGTTTTTGAGGGGTTTGCCGTCGAAGGTGATGGTTCCGGCGAGGGGTTCGAGGAGGCCGGAGAGGGTGCGCAGGGTGGTGGTCTTTCCGGCGCCATTGGTGCCGATGAGGGTGACGACTTGTCCTGCTTCGACGCTGAAGGAGATGCCTTTGACGGCTTCGATTTTGCCGTAGGCGACCCGGAGGTCCTCGACTTCGAGGAGTGCGGTCACGGGGTGTCTCCTTCGGTGCTGGTGGTGCTCTGCGCCGTTTCGGCGGCTTCTACTTCGGCGAGTTCTTCGTCTCCGGGGGCGCCTTCGAAGGGGGTGCCGAGGTAGGCGGCGATGACGCGTTCGTCGGCTTGGACGATGTCGGGGGTGCCTTCGACGAGTTTTTCGCCTTGGACGAGGACGGAGACGCGGTCGCAGAGGTTCATGATGAAGCGCATGTCGTGCTCGATGACGAGGACGGCGATGCCTTGGTCGCGGATGGCGAAGATGAGTTCTTCGGCGGCGCGGGTTTCTTGGGGGTTCATGCCGGCGGTGGGCTCGTCGAGGAGGAGGAGTCCGGGTTCGCTGGCGAGGGCGCGGGCGATTTCGAGCTTGCGTTGTTCGCCGTAGGGGAGGTTGCGGGAGAGGTGGTCCGCTTTTGCGGCGAGTCCGGTGAACTGGAGGAGTTCCATGGCTCGTTCGCGTGATGTTTCTTCGGCTTTTTTGAAGCCGGGGAGGCGGAGGAGTGCGGACCAGAGGCCTTCTTTGGTGCGGGTGTGGCGGCCGACGAGGACGTTTTCCAGGACGGTCATGTTGGGGAAGAGGCGGATGTTCTGGAAGGTGCGGGCGACGCCGGCTTGGGTGACGAGGTGGGGTTTGGGGGGGAGGGTGGTGCCTTTGTAGGTGACTTTGCCTTCGGTGGGGATGTAGAGGCCGGTGAGGCAGTTGAAGAAGGTGGTTTTGCCTGCGCCGTTGGGTCCGATGAGGCCGACGATTTCGCCGCTGTTGACGGTGAGGTCGACGTTGCGTACGGCGGTGAGTCCGCCGAATCGCATGGTGACGCCGCTGGCGTGGAGGACGGTGTTGGTCGTGGTGGTCATGCTGGTCACGCCCCCGCCTTGGTGACGCCGACGGGTGTGTCGGTGAGGGTGGTGTCGGGTACGTCGAGTTGGCCGGTTTCGTGGAATTCGAGCTTTTTCCTGCGGTCGGCGACGATGCCTTCGGGGCGCAGGCGCATGAGGACGATGAGGGCGACTCCGAAGAGGAGGAGCTGGTAGTCCTGCATGAATTGGAGTTTGGCCGGGATGAGGTAGAGCAGGGATGCGCCGATGAGGGGTCCGCTCATGGTTCCCATGCCGCCGAGGATGACGGCGGCGAGGAGGAAGGCGGAGTTGGGGGGTACGGAGCCGGCGAATTGGTACTGCTCGGGGGTGACGGTGCTGGTGAGGTGGCCTTGGACGGTTCCGGCGAGTCCGGCGAGGGTGGCGCCGAGTGCGAAGGCGATGAGTTTGACGCGGAAGCCGTTGATGCCCATGGCGGTGGCGGCGGTTTCGTCTTCGCGGATGGCGACCCAGGCGCGGCCGATGCGGCTGTCGGCGCTGCGGCGGAAGACGGTGACGACGACGAGGGTGACGAGGAGCATCAGGAGGTAGTAGTTGCCGGGTTTGCCGAGGGTGAAGCCGGCGACGTCGTGGCTGATGCCGAGGTCGTATCCGAAGATGGTGATGTCGGGGATGGCGGGGATGCCTCGGGAGCCGTTGGTGACGTTGGGTCCGCTGTTCCCGTTGAGGTTGTTCATGGTGATGCGGAAGATTTCGCCGAAGCCGAGGGTGACGATGGCGAGGTAGTCGCCGCGTAGGCGCAGGGTGGGGGCGCCGATGAGGACGCCGAAGATGAGGGATGCGCCGGCGCCGACGAGGATGGCGGCCCAGAAGGGGAAGTGGACGCCGAGGCTGGAGGTGCTTGCGCCGGAGACGAGGGCTGCGGCGTAGGCGCCGACGCCGAGGAAGGCGACGTAGCCGAGGTCGAGGAGTCCGGCGAGGCCGACGACGACGTTGAGGCCGAGGGCGACGGTGGCGAAGATGAGGATGTTGGCGCCGATGAGGGCGTATTCGTCGCTGTTCTGGGTGAAGGGGAAGCAGATGGCGGCGACGAAGGCGGCGCTGAGGGTGACGGTGCGGTGTTGTGCGGTGAGTGCGGAGAGGCGGGCGAGGAGGCCTGCTTGGGTGATGGCGGCGAAGGTGAAGGCGGCGGTGATGAGGAAGCCGATGAAGAGTTCGGTGTATTCGGTGTCGATGCCGTAGGCGAAGACGTAGAGGCCGATGGCGAAGGCGGCGACGATGATGAGGATGCCGGCCCAGTCGGGGATGTTTTTTGCGGGGCGGGGGCTGGGGGCGGCGAGGGTGTGGCGGAGTCGTTGCCAGGGGTTGTCGCCGGTGGTGTCGGTGCCGGGGGTGTCGCCGGGGAGTGCGAAGGCGGCGATGGTGGCGATGAGGGCGCCGGTGCCGGAGATGTAGGCGCCGGGTTCGAGGTTGACGATGCCGCCGAGTTCGCTGGAGATGGCGCCGAGGGTGTAACCGGTGGTGCCGAGGGTGGCGAGGGTGAGGAGGCGCAGGGGTGCGTTGGTGCCGGCGGGGGTGAGCCAGCGCAGTCCTTGGATGCCGTAGGAGGAGAGGGCGAAGAGGATGGTGAGGGCTGCGGTGGTGAGGGTGAGGAGTTGGAGGCCGCCGGGGTAGCCGTCGACGGTGAGGTCGCCGGGGAAGTCGCTGGTCCAGGTCCAGGCCATGAAGGTGCCGATGAGGGCGATGGCGGCGCCGGCGGTGACGGTGTGCCGGGCGAGGCTGGTGGGCAGCGGGATGAGCGGGGTGCCGCTGTCGCGGTGGGTGGTGTTGGTGGTCATGGTGATCACGCCCTGTCCGCGACGCGTTCGCCGAGGAGGCCTTGGGGTCGCACGAGGAGGACGACGATGAGGAGGACGAAGGCCCATACGTCCTTCCAGGCGCCGCCGCCGAAGAGTTCCATGCTGGGGATGTTGCCGATGTAGCCGACGGCGAGGGATTCGGCGAGGCCGAGGACGATGCCGCCGAGCATGGCTCCGTAGATGTTGCCGATGCCGCCGAGGACGGCTGCGGTGAAGGCTTTGAGGCCCATGATGAAGCCCATGCGGAAGCCGACTTGACCGTTGTGGAGGCCGTAGCCGACGGCTGCGACGGCTGCGAACGCGGCGCCGATGGCGAAGGCCATGACGATGATGCGGTCGGTGTTGATGCCCATGAGTTTGGCGGTGTCGGGGTCTTGGGCGGTGGCTTGCATGCCGCGGCCGGTGCGGGTTTTGGTGACGTAGAACCCGAGGGCGATCATGCAGAGGGGGGCGGCGATGAGGATGAAGAGGTCGCCGCGTTGGACGTTGGCGCCGAGGATGTGGAAGGGGCTGCCGTCGAATTGGGGGAAGGAGCGGTCCTTCTTGGCGTCGGGGTACCACTTCCATACGGCTTGTTGGAGGGCGAGGGAGAGGCCGATCGCGGTGATGAGGGGGGCCAGTCGCGGGGCGTTGCGCAGGGGCCGGTAGGCGAAGCGTTCGGCTGCGGTGGCGACGAGGACGGAGATGATGACTCCGCCGATGATCATGAGGGGGATGGCGGCGAGGAGTGAGAAGCCGGTGGGGAGTGCGAGGAAGACGGTGAGAGCCCCGAAGCCCCCGACCATGAATATCTCGCCGTGGGCGAAGTTGATGAGCTGGACAATGCCGTAGACCATCGTGTAGCCGATCGCGATCAGTCCGTACATCGCGCCGAGGATGAGTCCATTGGCCAGCTGTTGCGGCAGTTCGTGCACCGCGGGGCCTCCGTGAAGTGATCGGATATGGCGCCGCGCGGGAGCGCTGGTGGCGCTCCCGCGCGGTCCTTTTCAGTGCTGGGGCGGGATTCGCCGGGTTACGGCTTGTAGGCCTCGCTGAGCTCGGGCTTCCAGGCGCCGTCGGTGACCTTGTAGGCGGTCATCATGGTGTTGGTGGTGTCGCCGTACTGGTCGAAGGAGACGGGGCCGGTGACGCCGTCGAACTTGACCTTGCCGACGGCGTCGAGGACCTTGGCGCGCAGGTCGCCGCTGGGGACCTTGCCGTTGTTGGCGGCGACGACGTCCTTGACGGCTTCGATGATGGCCCAGGTGGCGTCGTAGGTGCCGCCCCCGTAGGCCTCGTAGGCGTCCTTGTAGCCGGCTGCCTTGTAGTTGGCGATGAAGCTCTTGGCGGAGTCGAGTTGTTCGACGGGCTTGCCGACGGAGGTGGCGAGGTCGCCGCTGGCCTTCTTGTTGAGCTTGATGAAGTCGGCGCTGTAGATGCCGTCGCCGCCCATGAGCGGGATGTTGGTGCCGCTGTCCTTGAGCTGCTGGCTGAGGGGGCCGGCGGCGGGGTATTCGCCGCCGTAGTAGAGGGCCTTGGCTCCGGTGCTCTTGACCTTGGCGACGATGGCGTTGAAGTCGCGGTCGTCGGGGTTGACGTGGTCGCTTCCGACGATCTTGCCGCCGAGCTTGGTGAAGGTGTCCTTGAAGGACGCGGCGAGGCCGGCGCCGTAGGTCTTCTGGTCGTCGATGAGGTAGACCGAGTCGAGCTTGGCGTTGTTGAACAGGTACTTGGCGGCGAAGGCGCCCTGGACCTGGTCGGTGGTGGCGGTGCGGAAGAAGGTCTTGTAGGGGCGGACCTTGTTTCCGGTCTTCCAGCCGTCGCCCTGGGTCAGTTCGGTGCCGGTGTTGGCGGGGGAGATCTGGGTGAGGCCGGCGTCGTTGAGCGGTTTCTGCATGGACTGCGAGACGCTGGAGTTCAGGGGGCCGACGACGCCGACGACGGTCTTGTCGCCGATGAACTTGGTGGCGTTCTGCTGGCCGACGGACGGCTGGGCCTGGTCGTCGAGGGGCTGGGTCTTGAACTCGACGCCGGGGACGAGGTTCTGCTTGTTCGCCGTCTGGGCGGCGAGGTCGGCGGAGTTCTTGATGCCCAGGCCGAGGGCGGACAGGTCACCCGTGAGGGGTGCGTCGACGCCTATGACGACGGTCTGCTTCTTGCCGCTGCTGGTGTCGCCGCCTTTGTCGCGCGAACCGCAGGCGGTGAGTGTGAGTGCGCCTGTGGTGAGCACTGTGGTGAGGATGAGCAAGGAACGGTGTCGCACGATGGGTCCTTTCCCTGGCGCGGCCTCCTCGTATGCGAGGTGCCGTGTCGGTCGCCGGGGCGTACTGGGGGGTAGGTGTCGTGTAGCAGTCGCACCCGGCGGCGCGGTGACTGGCCGTGACTCTAAGCGCAGCTGAGGGGGGTGGGGAGCGGCCGGGACAGGATGTGACTTTCTTGTTATGCCAAGGCCAAACCTTGGCGGTGCAGGGCGGACAATTTGTACATTTCAGTACAGGGCGATTTCTCGCATGGTGAGAACGCCCAGTTCTGCTAAGGGGCTTGAGGGGATCATGGTGCTGACAGGCCCCGGAGCGTCCGGATGTCGGGCAGTGGCCGGGAGAGCGCTGAGAGGTGGCTGGAATTCGCCCACGGCGCCTCCGGCGTTGATTACGCAGCGTTATGCCGATCCGGACGGGGTGGGCTGCTTCGTCTGGGCCCAAGGGTCCGTCGTCGGGGGCCCGTTGCGGTAGCGCTCGGCGCAACCGCGCCGCGCCCGCTCGTCGATGACCCGGTCGCCGGCGGCCGCGCCGTGGGCCGCGCGCTCGGTGCGGGCCGCGCTCAGCGCCGCCAGGAGGATCTCGTTCTGCCCGTCGGACAGGCCCTTCTCCTGGTAGTCCAGGCCCGCGCCCTGCCCCGCGTCGAGCTCCTGCCGCGCCCAGTACGTGATCAGGTGGACGCAGAGCTGCTCGGGCGAAGTGGCCTGTGGGGAGGGCGAGTTGGGGCCCGAGGCGGTGAGGGTCGCGGTGCCCGCGGGTTCGGAGTGTCCGGTGGTGCAGCCGCCGAGCAGTGACGCGGCGGCGAGCGCGCCCGCCAGGGCGAGGGGAATCCGCGGTCGTCCTGGGGGTCTCATGACTCGACGTTAGGGTGCGGGCCCGCACGTGACAATGGCCGGTGAGTCGTCAACTCACCGGCCGGAAAACGGACTTGACCCGTCCGTGCGGTGTCGGGGGAGGGGCCCGGCGGGTCAGCCCTTGAGGCCCTCGGCGTCGCGCAGCAGGCAGGTCAGACGGGCCGTGCAGACCCGCTTGTCGTGCTCGTCGGTGATGACGATCTCGTACGTCGCCGTCGAGCGCCCGCGGTGCACGGGGGTGGCGACGCCGGTGACCAGGCCGCTGCGCACCCCGCGGTGGTGGGTGCAGTTCAGGTCGACGCCGACGGCGATCTTGGTGCTGCCGCCGTGCAGCATCGAGCCGACCGAGCCGAGCGTCTCGGCCAGGACCGCGGAGGCGCCGCCGTGCAGCAGCCCGTAGGGCTGGGTGTTGCCCTCGACGGGCATGGTGCCCACGACCCGCTCGGCCGAGGCCTCCACGATCTGCACGCCCATGCGGTCGCCCAGGTGTCCGGCGGAGAACATCGCGGGCAGGTCGACGCCGAGGGCCGCGTACTCGTCGACGACTTCCTGCGGGAACTTCACGCTGCTCTGCTCGCCCATGGGCTCCGGCTCCGTTCATCTGCGGTCACTGTGCTGTGTCCGCACCGTCATACCAGATGCCTGAGCGAACGCTTAGGACCCAGCTCTCATTCCCGTACCCCGCCCCGCGCATCCGTCGGCTCGAAGCGCACCACGACCGACTTGCTGGCCGGGGTGTTGCTGACGTCGGCCGTCGCGCCCAGCGGCACCAGGACGTTGGTCTCGGGGTAGTAGGCGGCCGCGCAGCCGCGCGCCGTCGGGTAGTGCACGACGCGGAAGCCGGGCGCGCGGCGCTCCACGCCGTCCTTCCACTCGCTGACCAGATCCGTGTACGAGCCGTCGGCCAGGCCGAGTTCGCGGGCGTCGTCCGGGTTGACCAGGACGATGCGGCGGCCGCCCTTGATGCCGCGGTAGCGGTCGTCGAGGCCGTAGATGGTGGTGTTGTACTGGTCGTGCGAGCGCAGGGTCTGGAGCAGCAGCCGGCCCTCGGGCAGCTCGGGGAACTCGACGGGGGCGGCCGTGAAGTTGGCCTTCCCGGTGGCGGTGGGGAAGCGGCGCTCGTCGCGCGGGGCGTGCGCCAGCTGGAAGCCGCCGGAGCGGGCGACCTTGGCGTTGAAGTCCTCGAAGCCGGGCACGACGCGGGCGATGCGGTCGCGGATGGCGGCGTAGTCCTGCTCGAACGCGGTCCAGTCGACCGCCGACCTGGCGCCGAGGGTCGCCCGGGCCATGCGGGCGACGATGGCGGGCTCGGACAGCAGGTGGGGACCGGCGGGGGTGAGGTTGCCGCGGGAGGCGTGCACCATGCCCATCGAGTCCTCGACCGTCACGAACTGGCGGCCGCTCTTCTGCACGTCCTTGTCGGTTCGGCCCAGGGTGGGCAGGATCAGGGCGCGCCGGCCGGTCACCGCGTGCGAGCGGTTGAGCTTGGTGGAGACGTGCACGGTGAGCGAGGCCCGGCGCATGGCGGCCTCGGTGACCTCGGTGTCGGGGGTGGCGCCCACGAAGTTGCCGCCCATCGCGAAGAACACCTTGGCCCTGCCGTCGCGCAGCGCCTCGATGGACCGTACGACGTCGTAGCCGTGGTGGCGGGGCGGGGCGAAGCCGAACTCCTTCTCCAGGGCGTCGAGGAAGGCGGGCGCGGGCCGCTCGAAGATGCCCATGGTGCGGTCGCCCTGCACGTTGGAGTGGCCGCGGACCGGGCAGACACCGGCGCCGGGGCGGCCGATGTTGCCGCGCAGCAGCAGGAAGTTGACGACTTCGCGGATAGTGGGCACGGCGTGCTTGTGCTGGGTCAGGCCCATCGCCCAGCACACGATGGTGCGCTGGGAGGCGAGGACCAGGGACAGGGCCTGCTCGATCTCGGTGCGGCTCAGGCCGGTCGCGGCCAGGGTGCGCTCCCAGTCCGCCTCGCGGGCCGCCGCCTTGAACTCCTCGAATCCGTGGGTGTGTTCGCGGACGAACAGCTCGTCGACGGCGCCCTCGGTCTCCAGGATCAGCTTGTTGAGGAGGCGGAAGAGGGCCTGGTCGCCGCCGATGCGGATCTGCAGGAACAGGTCGGTGAGGGCGGCGCCCTTGATCATGCCCTGCGGGGTCTGCGGGTTCTTGAACTTCTCAAGTCCCGCCTCGGGCAGCGGATTCACCGAGATGATCTTCGCTCCGGCGGCCTTCGCCTTCTCCAGGGCGGACAGCATCCGGGGGTGGTTGGTGCCCGGGTTCTGCCCGGCCACCACGATCAGGTCGGCCTGGTGGAGGTCCTCCAGGGAGACGCTGCCCTTGCCGACGCCGAGGGTCTCCGTCAGGGCCGAACCGGACGACTCGTGGCACATGTTGGAGCAGTCGGGCAGGTTGTTGGTGCCGAACTCGCGGGCGAAGAGCTGGAGCAGGAACGCCGCCTCGTTGCTGGTGCGCCCCGAGGTGTAGAAGAGGGCCTCGTCGGGCGAGCCGAGCGCGTTGAGCTCCTCGGCGATGATCTCGAAGGCGCGCTCCCAGGTGACCGCCTCGTACCGCTCGGCTCCCTCGGGCAGGTACATCGGCTGGGTGATGCGGCCCTGCTGGCCCAGCCAGTACCCGCTGCGGGTGGCGAGGTCGGCCAGCGGGTGCGCGGCGAAGAAGTCGGGGGTGACCCGGCGCAGCGTGGCCTCCTCGGCGACGGCCTTCGCCCCGTTCTCGCAGAACTCCGCCGTGTGCCGCTTGTCGCCCTCCGGCCAGGCGCAGCCGGGGCAGTCGAAGCCGTCCTTCTGGTTGACCTTCAGCAGGGTCTGCGCGGTGCGCCGCAGGCCCATCTGCTGCTGGGCCATGAGCAGGGTGTGGCCGATGGCGGGGAGGCCGGCCGCGGCGTGCTTGGGCGCGGCGACCTGCGGCGCGTCCTGGACCGGATCACCTGCGGGCGGCTTGCTGGCCATGGCGCTGCTCCCCTTCGAGCGAACACGAGATGCGTACGCCTTCGATCCTGTCACGCCGCACCGACAGCCGTGCGGCCCAGGCTCCGGCCGGGCACTGGCCAGGATTGTCAGTGGGGCGTGGCAGGATCGTGGGCATGGCTGAGACAGCATCGAAGAAGTCCCCGGACAACCGACCGCGCCTGCTCCTCATGGACGGGCACTCCCTGGCGTACCGGGCGTTCTTCGCGCTGCCCGCGGAGAATTTCACGACCGCGACGGGCCAGCCGACCAACGCGGTGTACGGCTTCATGTCCATGCTGGCGAACACGCTGCGTGACGAGGCGCCCACGCACTTCGCGGTGGCGTTCGACGTGTCCCGCAAGACGTGGCGCTCCACGGAGTTCCCGGACTACAAGGCGAACCGCTCCAAGACCCCGGACGAGTTCAAGGGCCAGGTCGAGCTGATCGGCGAGCTGCTCGACGCGATGCATGTCGACCGGTTCGCGACGGACGGCTTCGAGGCCGACGACATCATCGCCACCCTGGCCACCCAGGCCGAGGCGGCCGGCTTCGAGGTCCTGATCGTCACGGGCGACCGGGACTCCTTCCAGCTGGTCTCCGAGCACGTCACCGTCCTGTACCCGACGAAGGGCGTGTCCGAGCTGACCCGGTTCACGCCGGAGAAGGTCGAGGAGAAGTACGGCCTGACCCCGCAGCAGTACCCGGACTTCGCGGCGCTGCGCGGCGACCCGTCGGACAACCTGCCGGGCATCCCCGGGGTGGGCGAGAAGACGGCCGCGAAGTGGATCAACCAGTTCGGTTCGTTCGCGGAGCTCGTCGAGCGCGCCGACGAGGTCAAGGGCAAGGCGGGGCAGAACCTGCGCGACCATCTGGAGGCGGTGAAGCTGAACCGCCGTCTGACCGAGATGGTCAAGGACGTGGAGCTGCCCAAGGGCCCGGCGGAGCTGGAGCGCGCCGCCTACGACCGCGCGGCGGTGACCGGTGTCCTGGACGTCCTCGAGATCCGCAACCCGTCGCTGCGCGAGCGGCTGCTCGCCGTCGACCCGGGTGCGGGCGAGGCGCAGGCCCCGGCGCCGGCCGCCGGGGTGCAGGTCGACGGCGCGGTGCTGGGCGCGGGCGAGCTCGCCCCCTGGCTGGCCGAGCACGGCGCGCAGCCGCTGGGCGTGGCCACCGTCGACACCTGGGCGCTGGGCTCGGGCAGCGTCACCGAGATCGCGCTGGCCGCGGCGGGCGGGGCGGCCGCCTGGTTCGACCCGGCGCTGATCGACGAGGCCGACGAGCGGGCCTTCGCCGCCTGGATCGCGGACGCGTCCCGGCCGAAGGTCATGCACAACGCCAAGGCCGCGATGCGGGTCTTCCCCGAGCACGGCTGGAGCATCGCCGGCGTCGCCATGGACACCGCGCTCGCCGCCTATCTGGTCAAGCCGGGCCGGCGCTCCTTCGCGCTGGACGCGCTGTCGGTCGAGTACCTGGGGCGCGAGCTGGCCCCGGCGGGCGCCGCCGACGGGCAGCTCGCCTTCGGCGCCGACGACGAGGCCGAGGCGGACGCCCTGATGACGCAGGCGCGGGCCGTCCTCGACCTGGGCGACGCGTTCACGGAGCGGTTGAAGGAGGTCGGCGCGGCCGGGCTGCTGCACGACGTCGAGCTGCCCACCTCCCTCCTCCTGGCCCGCATGGAGCGGTACGGCATCGCGGCCGACCGCTCCCATCTGGAGGCCATGGAGCAGCAGTTCGCGGGCGCGGTGCAGCAGGCCGTGAAGGAGGCGCACGCCTCGGTGGGCCACGAGTTCAACCTGGGCTCGCCCAAGCAGCTCCAGGAAGTCCTCTTCGGTGAGCTGGCCCTGCCCAAGACGAAGAAGACGAAGACCGGCTACACCACGGACGCGGACGCGCTGGCGTGGCTGGCCGCGCAGACCGAGCACGAGCTGCCGGTCATCATGCTGCGCCACCGCGAGCAGGCGAAGCTGCGGGTCACGGTCGAGGGCCTGATCAAGACGATCGCGGCGGACGGCCGCATCCACACCACGTTCAACCAGACGGTCGCGGCGACCGGCCGCCTGTCCTCGACCGACCCGAACCTGCAGAACATCCCGGTGCGGACCGACGAGGGCCGCGCCATCCGGCGGGGCTTCGTGGTCGGCGAGGGTTACGAGTCGCTGCTCACGGCGGACTACAGCCAGATCGAACTGCGCGTGATGGCCCACCTGTCCGAGGACGAGGGCCTCATCGAGGCGTTCACCTCCGGCGAGGACCTGCACACCACGGTCGCCTCCCAGGTCTTCGGCGTGGACAAGTCGAAGGTCGACCCGGAGATGCGGCGCAAGATCAAGGCGATGTCGTACGGCCTGGCGTACGGCCTGTCCGCGTTCGGCCTCTCGCAGCAGCTGAACATCGAGGCGGGCGAGGCGCGCGGCCTGATGGACACGTTCTTCGAGCGCTTCGGCGGGGTGCGGGACTACCTCCAGCGCGCCGTCGAGGAAGCCCGTGCGACGGGCTACACGGAGACCATGCTGGGGCGCCGCCGCTACCTGCCGGACCTCAACAGCGACAACCGCCAGCGCCGCGAGATGGCCGAACGGATGGCGCTCAACGCCCCGATCCAGGGCACGGCGGCGGACATCGTCAAGGTCGCCATGCTCAACGTGGACCGCGCCCTGACGGAGGCGGGCCTCGGCTCCCGCCTCCTGCTCCAGGTGCACGACGAAATCGTCCTGGAGGTCGCGCCGGGCGAGCGCGAGCGGGTGGAGACGCTCGTGCGCCGCGAGATGGCGGGCGCGGTGCAGCTGCGTGCCCCGCTGGACGTCTCGGTGGGCGCGGGCCAGGACTGGGAGTCCGCGGCGCACTAGCCCGTTCCTCCGCCGGGCCCGGGACCGGGTCCGGCGGGTGTTCAACTGCCGTGCGTGCGCGGGGAGTCGGGTCTCATGGGCTCGTCCGGTCGGGCCCGCTGCGGGCGGGAGCGGCCGGCTCGGGGGCGGTGGGGTGCGCGGTCCGGCCGAGGCGGCCCGAGCGCCAGGCCCCCGCGTAGACGAGCAGCCCCAGGGCCAGCCCCGTGCCGCCGCCGAAGCACGCGCTCGGGATGAGTCCGAGCACGGAGGCGTCGCCGTAGAAGGCGTACCACCGCAGGCAGCGGTACAGCGCGACCACCGCCCCGCACCCTGCCAGCAGCACCAGAACCGCCCGGCGGCGGCGCGGGTCGAGGCCGGGCGGGGCCGCCGTCGCGGCGGCGGGGGCCCGGCGCAGCGCGGTCACCGTGAACCAGCCGATTCCCGCCAGCGCCAGCGCCGACCCCCCGTACTGGGCATACCAGCACAGAGGGAACCCGGCGAGCTCGTGCCCCAGCGCGGGCACCAGTCGCGTCCCCCAGCGGTCGGGGTGGGTGAACGCGTCCCACACCACATGGGTGGCCGAGCCGATCGCCGCCGACAGCGCGAACCAGCCCGCCAGGGCCCAGGACCCGGGCCGCCGCCACACCTGGCCCCGCGCGACGGCATGGACCCGGGAGCGCCAGGACGCCCTGCGCAGCAGCGCGATCAGCGGTTCGCGCAGCAGCACCCAGCACGCGACCAGGAGGCAGGCCGTGGCGACGTCCACGGTGACGACCCCGAGCGCGGAATGCGTGACCCGGCCGAACGGCATCGCGGCGGGCACGACCGTCGCCACGTAGTACGTCGCGTCCGGAGCGAAGGAGCCCGCGACCAGAGCGGAGGCGACCAGCCGGCCGCGGGCCGTGCCGTCCCTCCGGATCCCCGGCAGCACCGCCGCGGCGTGGCTCAGCGTGAACGGCATGCGTGTCCTCTCGGCCGATCGGCCTGTATGTCCGTGGTTGTTATGGTTCGTCAGCTGTCGGTCGTCGGCTGATAGTCGTTAGCCGTGTGTTAGTGGTTAGCGGTTAGATGGCAGTCGTCACCTGAATTCTGATGGCCTGTGAACCGCGGCCCCTGTGCCCTGGCTGATGGCAGAGGACCTATGGTCACCGGCCGACGGCAGACAACCGATGACAGACGACAGATGACCCATTTCAACCTTCGACTGACGGGCGCCACTTACCCGTCAGCGATCAACAACGTTCGGTATTCGGGACCGGTTCCCCACCACCAACTGGCGACGCGCAGGTGGCGAATCAGTGAAAACCGGTCAGCCCGCGGTGTCATGGCGCCACGGGTTGCCGTAGTGTCACGGGAGTTCTCGCGCTGGGGAGCGCGGACAGCCGAGTACGGGGAGGGACTTGACGTATGGCACCGCAGATGGGCCGACGACTGCGCAAGGGAGCGGGCACCACGGCGGTGGCCGCGCTGGCGGTGGCGGCGCTTTCCGCATCGCAGGCACCGGGAGTCGTGCACGCGAGCAGCCCGACCGATCAGGCGGCCTCCGATGTGACGCCGACCCCCACCCCCGACGCCCCCGCGTCCGGCAACTCCCCGTACTACACGGACCTTCCGCCGCTCGTGTCGCCGATTCCGCCGCCGAACGCGTCGGTGGGCCAGCTTCCCACCGGTGACCTGCAGGGCATACCCGCCACCGTGCTCGACGCGTACAAGAAGGCGGAGGCGGCGCTCGCCACGGACCGGCCGGGCTGCCACCTCCCCTGGCAGCTGCTCGGCGGCATCGGCAAGGTCGAGTCGGGCCACGCGAACGGCGGCCGCGTCGACGTCAACGGCACCACGCTGACCCCGATCCTCGGCCCGGTGCTCAACGGGGCCGGGTTCGCCAACATCCCCGACACCGACGGCGGCGCCTACGACGGCGACAAGGTGCACGACCGGGCGGTCGGACCGATGCAGTTCATCCCGTCGACCTGGGCGTCCTCGGGCCGGGACGGCAACGGTGACGGCGTCAAGGACCCGAACAACGTCTACGACGCGGCGCTCGCCGCCGGGTTCTACCTCTGCGGCAACCACCGCGACCTCGCGGTGAAGGACGACCTGGACCAGGCGATCCTGAGCTACAACCAGTCGCAGGAGTATCTGACCACGGTCCTGACGTGGTTCGACTTCTACCGGCGCGGCACCCACGAGGTCCCCGACGGCACGGGCTCGCTGCCCGGCCGCCGCAGCGACCAGAGCACCGTCAAGCAGCCGCCGGTCACTCCGCAGGCGCCGCCCAGCAAGAAGCCGGCCCCCAAGCCGACGCCGACCCCGCCCGCCCCTCCGGTGAAGCCGACGGTGCCGCCCACCAAGCCCGATGGCGGCGGTACCCCGACGCCCACCGTGCCGCGGGCGACCACGTTCGAGGGCGTGGGCGCCAAGGAGCTGACGGCCTTCGCCGGCGGCGCGTTCGGCGGACAGCCCACGGCGCGGGTGAAGGACGCGTCCGGCAAGGCGATGGCGAAGGTGTCGGTGAAGTTCGAGATCGTCGGCGACACCGACACCCGCTTCGCCGACGGCGCCGCCACCGCGACCGTGGCCACCACGGGCGACGGCACGGCCGTCGCCCCGGAGCTGAAGGCGGGCGAGAAGACCGGCACGTTCACGGTGCGGGCCACCGTCGCCGAGGCGAGCCTGTCCGCCGTCGAGTGGAAGGCGACGGTCGTCGCCCGGCAGGCCGACGTCCTGGCCGGTGCCAAGGAGCTGACGGCCGCGCCCGGCGCCGAGTTCGCCGACCAGGTGTCGGTCAAGGCCACCTACAAGGGCGCCGCCGCCCCCGGTGTGGCCGCCTCCGCGACCATGATCGTGACCCCGGCCGCGGGCGCCGACCCGAAGGCCGCGCCCAAGGTCAACGACAAGGGTCCGTACTTCAAGGACGCCAAGGGCAAGCCGGTCCGTGAGCTCACGGACCTGAAGACGGACGCGCACGGCGTCCTGGTCCTGCCGAAGATGTACGCGGACGGCCAGACCGGCACGTTCCTGCTCCGCCTCACCACCGAAGGCGGCGCCACGCTCACCGTCACGCTCAAGGTGACCGCCTCCTGAGCGGTCCCTGACCCCATCGTTGGACCCCGTTGTTGCCAGCAGCCCCTCCGCCGCCCGTCGGCAGAGGGGCTGTTCGACGTGTTCTCATCTTCGCCGGGCGTTGCTACGGTGCGCACTCCTGACGATCCATCAGCTCCACGGAGGCCGAGCATGCGCGCCCTCATAGCCGCCGCGATCGGGCTGGCCGCCGCCCTCGCCCTCGTCCTGACCGTCTCGGCCATCGGCGCCCCCACCGGCACGACCTCGCCGAAGCCGCTGCTCACCACCGTGCCCAGCGCCCCCGGGAAGATCACCCAGACCAAGTAGAGGAAGAGCGGGTCCATGCGACGCAAAGCCAGTCTCGTCCTGCTCGCCCTCGCCGTGTTCTTCGGCGCCCTGTCGCCCCTGCTGCGCTGGTACGCCTTCCCCCGCCTGGCCAAGATCCCGCCCAGCCAGTACCAGGAGGCGGTCCTGGAGGCGAAGAACGCCACCCTCATCGACTACGGCACCATGCAGTCCAGGACGGTGGCGAAGGTGACGGTCGTCCAGACGCTGAAGGGCAACGTGGCGGCCGCCAAGGAGATCGGGAAGAGCGCGGGCAAGGACGTCGTGGTGTGGGACACCCTCTCCTACGTCCAGGGCCCCGACGGCAAGATGGTCTCCCAGATACCCGAGCGCTACATCTTCGACGCCCACAGCCAGGCGCCCGTCCACGCCACCGGCGAGATGGTCGACGGGGACCCGGTGCAGCGCAGGGGCATCGAGTTCAAGTGGCCGTTCCTGACCGAGAAGCGGGACTACGAGTACTTCGACTTCCAGGCCCGCACCTCCGCGCCCATCCACTACAAGGGCACCCAGAAGTTCCACGGCCTCGACGTGTACTTCTTCGAGCAGACCATCCCGTGGACCAAGGTGCCCTACCCCAAGAAGATGCCGCTGCCCGGCATCGACTCCTCCACCCTGGAGAAGACCACCGGCACCTCCCTCTGGTACACCACCACGCGGAAGTTCTGGATCGACCCGGTCACCGGCGCCCCGGTCAACGGCGAGGAACTCAACCAGGAGGAGATGCGCGGCGGCACCCTGCTGGGAGGCCGCGACAAGGTCACCGTGTTCGCGGGCGACGTCAAGATGCGCGACGACTACGTCGCCCACACCGTCGACCTCGTCAAGAAGAACCGCGTCCTGGTCCTGCTGCTCACCTCCTACCTCCCCTGGGGTTTCCTCGGTCTGGCCCTTGCCCTGCTCGCCCTGTCCCTGTGGCTCGAGGCGCGCGGCCGCCGCCCCAGCGATCCCCCGCCCGCCGTCACCGAGCGCCTCGATCCCGTCGTCGCCTGAGCCGCCCCTACTGTTGGAGCCGCGCCTTCGTGAACCGCGTCGCCTCCGCCGACGTCGGATCCTCGGGCCACGGATGCTTGGGGTAGCGGCCGCGCAACTCGGCGCGGACCGCTCGGTAGCCCTCGCGCCAGAAGTTCGCGAGGTCCGCGGTGACGGCGGCGGGCCGCCCGGCGGGCGAGAGCAGATGGACCAGGACGGGCACCCCGGCCACCTCCGGCGTGCCGTCCAGGCCGAACATCTCCTGCAACTTGACGGCCAGGACGGGCTGTTCACCCCCGTACTCCACCCGTATCCGGGAGCCGCTGGGGACCTGGATGCGCTCGGGGGCCAGCTCGTCGAGCCGGGCCGCCTCCCCGGTCGCCCACGGAAGCAGCCGGCCCAGGGCCGCCCCCGCCTCGATCCGCCCGAGGTCGGCCCGGCGCCGGGCCCGCGACAGCTCGGGCTCCAGCCACTGCGCGGCCCGGTCGAGCAGCGCCTCGTCGCGCACATCGGGCCAGGGCTCCCCGAGCACCCGGTGCAGGAACGCCAGCCGTTCCCGCAGGCCCCGCGCCTCGCGGGTCCAGCGCAGCAGGCCGAGCCCGTCCCGCGCCAGGCCGTCGAGCAGCGCGGCCCGTACGAGCTCCGGATCGGGGCTCTTCAGCGGCCGCACGGACAGCTCGACCGCGCCGAGCCTGGCCACCCGTCGAGCTACCACCTCGCCGTCCTCCCAGTGCACCTCCTCGCCGTCGGAGAGCAGATGGTCCGCGGCGAGGCGTGCGGTCGCCTCGTCGATGACGGCGGCCAGGCGGACGCGGGCGGACGCCGCCTGCACGGGCCGGTCCGCGACGGCGACCGCCAGCCAGTCCGCCGTACCCAGCCCCGAGCCCGCCGCCGCCTCGGCGCCGGTGCCGGACGCCATGAGGAACGCGCCGCCACCGCGGGCCCGCGCCACCCGTTCGGGAAACGCCAGGGCCGCCACCAGCCCCGCCGCGGCCTCGGCGGAGCCCTTCTCGGGGTGGTCACCGGCGAACGGGGCCAGGCGTCGCACCTCCTGGAGCCAGCGCGCCGCGTACCCGTCGCCGCCCCGGCGCGCCGTGCGCCAGGCCGCCGCGAGATCGTCCCCGTACTCGCGGGGCGGTTCCTCGCTGAGCAGCGCCACCACTTCGGCGGCCCGCCGGGCTCCCACCTCGCCGGCGCCGTCCAGCAGGGCGCGGGCGAGCCGTGGATGCAGGCCCAGCCGGGCCATGCGGGCCCCGCGCCCGGTGGCCCGGCCCTGGTCGTCCACGGCGCCGATCGCCGTGAGCACGGACCGGGCCGCGGCCATCGCGCCCGTCGGCGGCGCGTCGAGCAGGGCGAGGCCCTCGGCCGTCGGGTCGCCCCAGCAGGCGGCCTGGAGGGCGAAGGCGGCCAGGTCGGCGACCTTGATCTCGGGGGCCGGGAAGCGCGGCAGGCGGCCGTGCTCCGCCTCGGTCCAGCACCGGTAGACCACGCCCGGCGCCTCGCGCCCGGCCCGGCCCGCCCGCTGGCGGGCCGCCGCCTGCGAGGCCCGCACCGTCGTCAGGGCGCCGAGACCCCGGGCGTGGTCCACCCTCGGCTCGCGGGCCAGCCCGCAGTCGACGACCGCCCGCACCCCGGGAACGGTCAGTGAGGACTCGGCGACCGAGGTGGCGAGGACCACGCGCCGATCCGGCGATCCGGCGAGCACCGCGTCCTGCACGGAGGCCGGGGCCCGCCCGTGCACCTGGAGCACCTCGATGCCGGGCAGATCACCCAACTGCCGTGCCACGCGGGCGATTTCCCCCACGCCGGGCAGGAAGCAGAGCACATCCCCGTCCTGCTCGGCCAGCGCCCGGCGCACGGTGGCCGCCACGTGCGAGAGCAGGGCCGGATCCACCCGCATGCCGTGCGGTGGCCGGACCGGCTGCGCGGGGGGCGCCCACACCACGTCCACCGGGTGGGCCACCCCGGCTGCCGTCACGACCGGTGCGTCCCCCAGGAGCCGGGCCCAGCCCTCCGCGTCCGTCGTCGCGGAGGCGGCCACCAGACGCAGCTCGGGCCGCAGCGCGGCCCTGACGTCGAGGAGGAAGGCGGCGACGGTGTCCGCGTCGAGATGGCGCTCGTGGCACTCGTCGAGCACGACGACATCGACCCCGGCCAACTCCTGGTCGCGCTGCAGGCGTTGAAGGAGCACTCCGGTGGTGACGACCTCGACGACGCTGCCGGGGCCGACGGACCGCTCGCCCCGCACGGTGAAGCCGACCCGCCCGCCCGTCCGCTCGCCGAGCAGCCAGGCCATCCGCCGCGCGGCCGCCCGGGCCGCGATCCGGCGCGGCTCGGCGACCACGACCCGGCGCACCGGGCCGTCCCCGGCCAGGCCCGCGAGGACCAGTGGCACGAGGGTCGTCTTGCCGGTGCCGGGCGGCGCGCACAGCACGGCCGTCCCGTGCCCGTCGAGCGCGGCGAGCAGCTCGGGCACGGCCTCGCGGACGGGGAGGGCGTCGAGTGCGTCGGTTCGGATCATGCGCTCAGTGTCGTACGTCCCGCCCGGCGGCGTGACGCTCTGTCCACAGGGACGGTGGGCTTGTATGACCAATCCCGGGCCGGGAGGCCCGGCCCGGGATTGGCGAGCCCCGTCCTGCCCCGTCCTGCCGCGTTCAGCCGTGTTCAGTCGGTTTCTGCCGGGTTCAGTCGCGTACGCACACGAAGATCGCGGTCCCGGGGATCAGATTGCCCCGCAGCGGGGACCAGCCGCCCCACTCCTGCGCGTTCCAGGCCGGCCACTCCGGCTCGACCAGGTCCTCCAGGCGGAAGCCGCCCGCGACCACGTCCCGCACCCGGTCGCCCAGGGTGCGGTGGTGCTCCACATAGACGGCGCGGCCGCTCTCGTCCTGCTCGACGTAGGGCGTGCGGTCGAAATAGGAGGCGCCGACGGAGAGGCCCTCGGGGCCCGGCTCGTCCGGGAACGCCCAGCGGATGGGGTGGGTGACCGAGAAGACCCAGCGGCCGCCGGGGCGCAGCACCCGGCGCACCTCGCGGAAGACCTTCACCGGGTCGGCCACGAAGGGGACGGCGCCGTAGGCCGAGCACGCCAGGTCGAAGGAGGCGTCCGCGAAGGGCAGGGCGCCCGCGTCCGCCTCGATCAGCGGAAACGTGCCTCCGTCGATGCGCAGCGCGTGCTGGAGCTGGCGGTGCGAGAGGTCGAGCGCCACCGGGCGGGCGCCCTGGGCGGCCAGCCAGCGCGAGCACTGGGCGGCGCCCGCCCCGATCTCCAGGACGTCGAGACCCTTCAGGGACTCCGCCGGGCCGAGGAGGCGGGCGTCCGCCTCGTCCAGGCCCTCGGGGCCCCAGACGAACCGGTCGTCCCCGAGGAACGCCCCGTGATCGGTCTGGTACTCGTCGGCGTTGCGGTCCCACCAGCCGCGACTGGCCCGGCTGCTCTCCGTGTCCCCGGCGGCACGCCGGGTCGCCTCGGGCCCGGAATCGGAGCCGTTATCGGACTCGTACGCTTGGATCTCTTGGCTCATCGTGTCCGTCGTTGTAGTTTGCGCGGAACGCGACCTCGTGTTCTCGAAGGTCTCGAAAAGAGGTCTGCGGGGCCCATCGTGGCCTCGGGGAACCTTAGTTGTGCCGGGAATGCGGGGATCCGCCCCGGGTGTGCGCCTTCGCGCATTGACCGTGTCCGGCTGCCCCCGTATGCTACAAGTTGCGCTGCGAGCCTGCGCACCTCAGACGTAGCAGGCGCGCTTCCATCTGTTGTATGTCCCCTCGGTTGTCGAGGCGCCATCCGGACCGACCCGGAGAGGCGCTTCCCAGGCTGTCCGGCTTCTGCAGAGGCGATACGGGCTCTCGGCGTGGCAGTACCTACGACTTTCTGTCCGTAACCGGAGCCCTTTCCCACATGACGAGCAGCACCGAGACCACCGCCACCACCCCGCAGGTTGCGGTCAACGACATCGGTAACGAGGAAGCCTTCCTCGCCGCGATCGACGAGACGATCAAGTACTTCAACGACGGCGACATCGTCGACGGCGTCATCGTGAAGGTCGACCGGGACGAGGTCCTGCTCGACATCGGTTACAAGACCGAAGGTGTCATCCCGAGCCGCGAGCTCTCGATCAAGCACGACGTCGACCCGAACGAGGTCGTCAAGGTCGGCGACGAGATCGAGGCCCTGGTTCTCCAGAAGGAGGACAAGGAAGGCCGCCTGATCCTCTCGAAGAAGCGCGCTCAGTACGAGCGTGCCTGGGGCACCATCGAGAAGATCAAGGAAGAGGACGGCATCGTCACCGGCACCGTCATCGAGGTCGTCAAGGGTGGTCTCATCCTCGACATCGGCCTCCGTGGCTTCCTGCCGGCCTCCCTCGTCGAGATGCGCCGCGTCCGCGACCTCCAGCCCTACGTGGGCAAGGAGCTCGAGGCGAAGATCATCGAGCTGGACAAGAACCGCAACAACGTGGTCCTGTCCCGCCGCGCCTGGCTCGAGCAGACCCAGTCCGAGGTTCGCCAGACGTTCCTCACCACCCTGCAGAAGGGTCAGGTCCGCTCCGGCGTCGTTTCCTCGATCGTCAACTTCGGTGCCTTCGTGGACCTGGGTGGCGTCGACGGTCTCGTCCACGTCTCCGAGCTCTCCTGGAAGCACATCGACCACCCGTCCGAGGTTGTCGAGGTCGGCCAGGAAGTCACCGTCGAGGTCCTCGACGTGGACATGGACCGCGAGCGTGTCTCCCTGTCGCTGAAGGCGACGCAGGAGGACCCGTGGCAGCAGTTCGCCCGTACGCACCAGATCGGGCAGGTCGTCCCCGGTAAGGTCACCAAGCTCGTTCCGTTCGGTGCGTTCGTGCGCGTCGACGAGGGCATCGAGGGCCTGGTCCACATCTCCGAGCTGGCCGAGCGCCACGTGGAGATCCCGGAGCAGGTCGTCCAGGTCAACGACGAGATCTTCGTCAAGGTCATCGACATCGACCTCGAGCGTCGCCGGATCTCGCTGTCCCTGAAGCAGGCCAACGAGTCCTTCGGTGCCGACCCGGCGTCGGTCGAGTTCGACCCGACCCTGTACGGCATGGCCGCGTCCTACGACGACCAGGGCAACTACATCTACCCCGAGGGCTTCGACCCCGAGACCAACGACTGGCTCGAGGGCTACGAGACCCAGCGCGAGGCGTGGGAGGGCCAGTACGCCGAGGCGCAGTCGCGCTTCGAGCAGCACCAGGCCCAGGTCATCAAGTCCCGCGAGGCCGACGAGGCCGCCGCTGCCGAGGGTGCTGCCGCCCCGGCCGGTGCCCCGGCGGGCGTCTCCGGCGGTTCGTACTCCTCGGAGTCGGACGACAACTCCGGCGCCCTGGCGTCGGACGAGGCGCTGGCTGCCCTGCGCGAGAAGCTGGCGGGCGGCCAGAGCTGACGCTCTGACCTCGGCTGGTAGATAGCTGAAAGCAAGGCCCGCTCCCTTGGGGGAGCGGGCCTTGTCGCATGTCCCGGGCCGTGGGGCCGAACGGGTCCGGCCGGGGCGTCAACCCGGTTCATCCGCAGCCGAGTTGTCCGGTGTTCCCGCGGCGGCCGGGTGCCGCCCGGCAGACTGGACGCGTGCCCCGCGACCGTTCACCGGGCCGCGCACGGCTTTCTGTGAAAGCGGCGGGGACGGGAATGCCCGCGTCCTGGCGGTCGTTCTTCCTGATGAACACGAGGAGGAGCGGTAATCGTGCTTGATCCGCAGGATTTGTACGAATGGGAGCCGAAGGGCCTCGCCGTCGTCGACATGGCGCTCGCGCAGGAGTCGGCAGGCCTGGTCATGCTGTACCACTTCGACGGCTACATCGACGCGGGTGAGACCGGCGAGCAGATCGTCGAGAAGCTGCTGGACACGCTGCCCCACCAAGTGGTGGCCCGCTTCGACCACGACCGCCTCGTCGACTACCGCGCCCGGCGCCCGCTGCTGACGTTCCGGCGCGACCGCTGGACCGACTTCGAGGTGCCCGCCCTGGAGGTCCGCCTGGTGCAGGACGCCACGGGCGCGCCCTTCCTGCTGATGTCGGGCCCCGAGCCGGACGTCGAGTGGGAGCGCTTCGCGCTCGCCGTGCGCCAGATCGTCGAGCGCCTCGGTGTGCGCCTCTCGGTCAACTTCCACGGCATCCCCATGGGCGTGCCGCACACCCGTCCCGTCGGCATCACGCCGCACGGCAACCGCACGGACCTGATGCCAGGACACCGCTCGCCGTTCGACGAGGCGCAGGTGCCCGGAAGCGCCGAGTCGCTGATCGAGTACCGCCTGATGGAGTCCGGCCACGACGTCCTGGGGGTGGCCGCGCATGTGCCGCACTACGTGGCGCGCTCGGCCTACCCGGACGCGGCGCTGACCGCCCTGGAGGCGGTCACGGCGGCAACGGGCCTGGTCCTGCCCAGCGTTGCGCACAGTCTCCGTACGGAGGCCCAGCGCACCCAGACCGAGATCGAGCGCCAGATCGGCGAGGGCGACGAGGAACTGGTCAGCCTGGTCCAGGGCCTTGAGCACCAGTACGACGCGGTGGCGGGCGCCGAATCGCGCGGCAACCTGGTCGCCGAACCGGCGGATCTGCCCTCGGCGGAGGAGCTGGGCCGCGAGTTCGAGCGGTTCCTGGCCGAGCGGGAGGGCGACGCCTAGCGGCGGGCGCCTAAGCTTCCGCTCATGCTGAAGGTGGGCCTGACCGGCGGTATCGGCGCCGGCAAGAGCGAAGTGTCACGGCTGCTCGTCTCCTACGGAGCCGTGCTGATCGATGCGGACAGGATCGCGCGGGAGGTCGTCGAGCCCGGAACCCCGGGCCTGGCGGCCGTGGTCGAGGCGTTCGGCCCCGACATCCTGTCCGCGGACGGCACCCTGGACCGCCCCAAGCTGGGCGCCATCGTCTTCTCCGACCCGGACAGGCTCGCGGTCCTGAACAAGATCGTGCATCCGCTGGTCGGCGCGCGCTCCGCCGAACTGGAGTCGGCGGCCGGCCCCGACGCGGTCGTCGTCCACGACGTACCCCTCCTGACGGAGAACGGCCTCGCGGCGCTGTACGACCTGGTGGTCGTCGTCGACGCGACCCCCGAGACCCAGCTCGACCGGCTCGTGCGGCTGCGCGGCATGAAGCCCGAGGAGGCACGGGCGCGGATGGCGGCCCAGGCCGACCGCGCCCAGCGCCTGACCGTCGCCGACCTGGTGGTCGACAACGACGGCCCCCTGGAGGCGCTGGAGCCGCAGGTGCGCAAGGTGTGGACGGAGCTGGTGGACCGGGCGGGACAGTAGGGGGAGGCCCTCGCCCGGCGGCCCCATGCGGAGGGCGGGGCGCGGTCGTCTCGAGCGGCCGCGAATCCGCTTGTGCGCGCCCCGCGCGCCGGGGGAGTGCGAGCCCCGCCGGGCCGGCGCACCGGCGCGTATCGGAGCCGTAGGGGATTCGCTCGTCGTGCTGGGTTTGCGCGACTTGGCCCGCCGCAGGTCACCGGGGCGGATTACGATCCGGGTGTGGTCTTCGTACTGGCGGGTTTCACGGTGCTCGGCGGTCTGGTGGCGCTCCTCGCCGGGGCGTACGGGCTGCGGGAGAGTCGGCGGGTCCAGCGGGCGGGCGCGTTCGCGTGGGCGCTGGTGAAACCGGCACCGCAGGGCGCCGAGCGGCCCCTTCTGCAGTTCGAGACCGATGAGGGCCACGTCCTCGAACTTCCCTCCCCGGTCCCGCCCAGCCGCCGCGAGCCCCTCCCGCCGGGCAGCACGGTCCGCGTGTCCTACGATCCGGCCGACCCGCGCACCGTCGTCGTCCTGGGCCGCGAACGCACCGCCGTGGACCGGGCGTTCGTGGCGGCGGGCGCGGCGATCGTGCTGCTGGGGCTGACACTGGCCGCGGCCGCCCTGTGAGGCGCACGCCCGCGCGCGATCGACTTCACAGGCGTACGGAATACCCGGGCTGGGCATGGCGTTGACAACGCCCAGCGAGGGAAAGGACAGGCAGGTGGCGGAGAGCACCCCCGAGACGCACGTCATCGACTACCGCGCGGCCGAGCAACTCCTGGCCGCCCGGGACCCGCGTGGCGCCGTCAAACTTCTCGACTCGGTCATCGCGGCCCACCCCGAGAACACCGCGGCGCGTCTGCTGCGGGCCCGCGCCTTCTTCGCCGCGGCCCAACTCCGCTCGGCCGAGCTGGAGTTCCAGCTGGTCCTGGAGCGTGAGCCGGACAACGCCTTCGCCCACTTCGCCCTGGCCCGCACCTACGAGCGCGAAGCCCGGCCCGACCAGGCCAAGCGCCACTTCCGGCTGGCCGCGGCCCTCGATCCGAAGCCGGAGTACCTGGCGGCGGCGCGCTTCGAGGACGAGGCCGAGTAGCCGGACCCGCACAGGAACCGGCGCTCAGGGCCGGCGGGTGCGCGGCGGCTCGTAGGGCGGCACGTCGCGACCCGGCTGGTAATGGGGGCCCTGCCGGATATGGCGGATGATCATGAAGAGGTCGACGACGATCACCGCCGTCAGGGCCGCGCAGGCCGCCATCCACCCCGGCCGCCCCTCCAGCGCGAAGCCGACCGTGCCTCCGGCGGCCCAGATCAGGCCCCAGATGCTCAGCCAGAGCCGCATCCGCAGGGGGCTGCGGGCGGTGATCGGTTCGTTACCGGTGCGCGGCATGGTGATCGCCTCTACAGGGGGTGTACCCGCTGGGCCGGAGGCGAAAGCCGCAGGGCACGAGGGATCCGGACGGTATGCCGGTGCCGGGCGCGTCCGCGAATGCGGCGGCGCGGGACGATCCGGGTGGCTAGGGTGGCGCGCATGCTGCTCCTCGACGATCTCCCCGAGACGCTGCTCGACCTCGCCGTACCGCACGAGGACATCAACGAACTGACCTCGCTGGCTGCCCGCTTCGCCGCCGAACCCGAGCTCGCCGAGCTCCTGGAGCGTTCGGCGCGGATCCTCGTCCACGACATCGGCGCGGTCGGCGTCCACCCCGAACTGCCCGCCCTGCCCGAGGGGTTGGGCGACCTCGAGCGCTGGTTCCCCGTGTACGTCGCGGTCGCCGCGCTGCCGCACGTCAGGGCCTACCACCGCGAGCGGGGCATCCCCGAGGACATCGCCCGCCGCACGCTCGCCGACCTCGGCCGGCACATCGCACTGCACCACCGGCGGCGCGGAATCGGCGGCCTCGCGGTGCCCGGCTGGCTGCGGCTGCACTTCCGGGGCGAGATCTACCAACTCGGCCGGCTCCAGTTCCAGCGCTCACGGCTCGGCGAGCGCACGAGCCGGGCCATCGCGGCGGCCGGGCTCGACGTGGAACCCGGTGAACCCTGCCTGGACCTGCACATCCCGGACTACCAGGGCCCGTTGACGCCCGCCGCGTGCGCGGACTCCATCGACCGGGCCAGGAGGTTCTTCGCCCGCCACTTCCCCGAGGAGCGCTACCGGATCGGCGCGTGCCACTCCTGGCTGCTCGACGACCAGCTGCGCGACCACCTTCCCGAGCACTCCAACATCCTGGGCTTCCAAGACCTGTTCCGTACCGCCTACAAGGACGACGAGCCGTCCGACCGTGAACCCGTCGGCTTCGTCTTCGGCGACCCGGAGCTTCCCGTGGCGGGCCTTCCGCAGGACACCGCCGTCCAGCGCGCCGTCACCCGGCACCTCCTGGACGGCGGCCACTGGTATCTGGGCCACGGCTGGTTCGAGCTGTAGGCGCGGCAGGGGCACCGTCGGCGGAAGGCGGCTCAGTGCACGAAGCTGAAGCTGCGCCAGGGCGCGGCCTTCGGCGCGACGTTGTTGGTGAGCCTGCTGCCGATGTACGTGGTGTCCTTGCCGGTGCAGTCGGGCGTCCTGTACATGACCATGTCGACCAGCGTGTTGTTGGAGAGCCCGGTCGTACCGGACGGGGGGAGCCGGTGGCAGCCTCTCACCTTCGGGCTGGTCAGGGTGACGGTCGTCTCGGGACCGATCGAGTAGGAGATGGTGCCGATCGCCGTCCGCCCGAGGCTGGAGCAGGCCGTGGTGGCGAGGGCGAGCAGCGCGGCACCGGCGGCGATCCGCGTCCGGCGACGGCGGCGGGCGGGGGACTGGGACGCGGGCACGGACATGAGCGGTCCTCGTCTGTACGGCATGGCTGCGGCGGTCAGTGTGGTCAGCCTGCCCCCTGACCGCCCTCCCGGCATCCGGTGTGCGCCGTGGATAGCCCGGCCGGGCGACAGAGTGCCGAAGCCCCACAGTTCCTTTTCCTCTTGTGTGGCGCGCACACATCACCGCGTCGGCCGTGTGCTGCCTAGCGTCTACGCGGACGGGGGCAGGGCGTCCGCGTTCGCCGAGACAAGGCGAGACAAGGCGAGACAAAGGGGGATGAGCGTGCGCTACGGACAGCGGGCCGGATGGGGAGTGGTCGGCGCCGTCACGGCCGTGCTCGCGGGGCTGCTCGGCGCGGGCGGCACCGCGAGCGCCGCGGGGGCCACCGCCTACCCCTCCTACCTCTCGGTCGAGGCGAGCTACGGCGCCGGGACGGTGACCAACGGCTGGGAGAAGGTCGAGCGCTTCCGTGACACCACCGCCGGATTCGCGGCGGGCGCCGCCGAGGGCTATCCGCCGGACGGCCGCGGTGACCAGGACGGCGTGCGCGTGACGTACTTCGGCGGCGTCTCGCGGCCGGGCTCCGACCGGTTCCTGCTGTACTCGGCGCCCGGCTGGAACACCGGCGCCCAGAGCGTTCCCGTGCTGCTCGTGCACGGCGCCAACGACACCGCCGACCGGGCCTGGGCCAATCCGGGGGAGTCCGGCGGCTACGGCTGCGGCGCGCTGTCCTGCCCCTCCACCGGCCTGATGCAGTACCTGTCGGCGCGCGGCCGGCGCGTCTTCGCCATCGGCTTCGCCCACAAGCAGGGCGACAACCTCATGCAGGCGCAGGCCGTGGGGGACGCCGTCGCCGCCATCAAGGCCAAGCTGGGCGTCGCCAAGGTCGACCTGGTGGGCTGGAGCAAGGGCGAGATGTCGACCCGCGCCTATGTGTCGTCGGTGAAGCCGTCCTGGGGGCGGGCCTACGCAGGTGACGTACGGAAACTGATCACGCTGGGCGGCCCCAACGGCGGCTACGACTACCCCTACGCGCACGGCTGGGCGCACGACTTCTCCATCTGGCCGGAGTGTGGCGGCAAGATCAACGCGCCGTCGCCGCACTCCCGGATGACCTGCTACGGCACGTACACCGCGCACCCCGAGTTCTCCATGACGCCGTCCGGCGGCTACGACGACTACCCCGGGCAGCGCCAGATGCTGGCCCGCTGGGACGGGGTGTACGGCGTCGACCAGTCCGCCCAGGACTGGTACACGACCTACTACGGAGGCCAGGGCTTCTCCACCGCGGGGGACGGCATCCAGTCGGCCGTGGACGCCGGTTCGCTGGTTACGCCGTTGCGGCGCGCCGGGGTCCCCTCCTCCGTCACCGCCTATCTGCTGGCGGGAGGCTCGCCGAACGTCGTGGGCATCTACAACGAGAACCGGGGCCCCAGCGACGGAGTCGTCTTCGTGTCCAGCGCGCTCGACACCACCGGATTCGCCACCGTGGGCGGCACGGCCACCGTGGCCGGCGCCAACCATCTCGAACTCGGCTGGGACAGCACGTCCGCCGCCCAGGTCGCCGCCTGGCTCGCACTCCCGTGAGGACCCCCCGATGCGCACCCTGACCACCCGGCGGGTCCCCACCGCCCGCCTCACCCAGCAGATCCTCCAGGTGACCCCGGACCCCGAGGGCTCCGCGGAGACCGTAGTCTTCGTCCACGGCAACGTCTCGTCCTCGGTGTTCTGGCGCGACACCCTGCTCGAACTGCCCGAGCGTTACCGCCCGTTGGCGGTCGATCTGCGCGGCTTCGGCGGCACCGACCCGCTGCCGGTCGACGCGACCCGGGGCCTGCGCGACTACGCGGACGACCTCGCGGCACTGCTCGACACCCTGCATGTGGACCGCGCACATCTGGTGGGCTGGTCCATGGGGGGAGGCGTGGTGCTGCAGTATCTGCGGGACCGGCCGACGGCCGTCCGCTCCGTCACCCTGGTCAACCCGGTCTCGCCGTACGGCTTCGGCGGCACCCACGGCGCGGACGGGCGGCTCAACTCGCCCGACGGGGCCGGCTCCGGCGGCGGCACCGCCCACCCCGACTTCGTACGGCTCCTCCGGGAGGGCGACCGGGGCGAGGACTCCCCGCTCTCGCCCCGGCACGTCCTCGCGACCTGCTACGTCAAGCCTCCGGTGCGCCCGGCCCGCGAGGACGAATTGGTCGCGTCGATGCTGACGACCCATGTGGGCGACGACCACTATCCGGGCGACAGCCGTGTCTGCGACACCTGGCCGGGCGTGGCCCCCGGCACCCGGGGCGTGCTCAACTGCCTCGCCCCGACGCACTTCCGCCTCGACGACCTGCACACCCTGCCCGTCCTGCCGCCGGTGACCTGGATCCGGGGCGAGGAGGACGTCATCGTCTCCGACACCTCGCTGTTCGACCTCGCCCATCTCGGCGCGCTCGGCGCGGTGCCGGGCTGGGACGGCACCGAGGCCCAGCCGATGCTCGCCCAGACCCGCCACGCGCTGGGCCTTTACGCCCGGGCCGGCGGCAGGGTACGAGAGATTGCGGTGCCCGGAGCCGGGCATGCGGTCCATGTCGAACGTCCCGAGGAGTTCGGCGCGGCACTGCTCGCCACCCTGTCGGAAGGCGCACGAACCTGATGGAACCCATCCGCACGACCCACCAGGGCGCGGTCCGAGGACGACTCGTCGCCGAGGACGTGGCCGCCTTCCTCGGCATCCCGTACGCCGCGCCCCCCTTCGGGGAGGCGCGCTTCCACGCGCCGGGACCGGCCGCCCCCTGGGACGGCGTGCGCGACGCGCTCTCCTGTGGGGCGAGTGTGCCCAGAGCCCGCTACGCGCCGCCCTTCGACGTGCTCATCCCCGACGAGGCCCCCCAGGGCGAGGACTGCCTCAACCTCAACGTCTGGACCCCGCACCCGGCGCCCGGCGGCGGCCTCCCGGTGATGGTGTGGATCCACGGCGGGGCCTTCGCCAACGGCTCCGGATCGGTGTCCGCGTACGACGGAAGCGCCTTCGCCCGCGACGGCGTGGTGTACGTGAGCATCAACTACCGGCTCGGCGCCGACGGCTTCCTGAGGCTGCCCGACCGGCCGGACAACCGCGGACTGCTCGATCAGATCGCCGCCCTGGAGTGGGTCCGCGACAACATCGAGGCGTTCGGCGGCGACCCCGGGCAGGTGACCGTCTTCGGCGAGTCGGCGGGCGCCATGAGCATCGGCGCGCTGCTGTCCATGCCCCGCGCCAGGGGCCTGTTCCGGCGCGCGATCCTGCAGAGCGGCGCCGCCCACCACTTCCTGCGGCCCGCCTCCGCCGAACTGATCACGGCCAGGCTCGCCGAGAAGCTCGGCATCGGCGCGACGGCGGAGGAGTTCGCCGCCGTCCCCCTCGACACACTGCTGCCCGCGCAGGCGGAGCTGCGGGGCGAGATCGGGGCCCGCCCCGATCCGGCCGTGTGGGGCGAGGCGGCGCTCAACATGATGCCGTTCGAGCCCGTCCTCGACGAACTGCCGCTGCCGGGCGCGGACTGCGGGGTGCAGTTCCTGACCGGCAGCAACCGCGAGGAGTACCGCCTGTTCCTGGTGCCCACCGAGCGCCTCGACGTGCTGCCGCAGGCCAAGCTGCGCACCGCGACGGCGGCGTACGGCCTCGACCCGGACAAGGCGCTGCCCGTGTACGCGGAGCGCCGCCCCGGCGCCGTGCCCGGCGAACTGTTCGACGCGGTCACCACCGACTGGTTCTACCGGATCCCCGCCCTGCGCGTCGCCGAGTCGGTGCCGGGCTCCTATGTGTACGAGTTCGCCCGGCGCTCCCCGGCCCTCGGCGGCCGGCTCGGCGCCTGCCACGCGTCCGAGCTCGCCTACGTCTTCGACCGGCTCGACGACCCGACGTACGCGCCGATGCTCGGCGAGCGGCCCCCGCAGTCCCTCGCCGACGCGATGCACGGTGCCTGGGTGGACTTCGCGAAGACCGGCGACCCGGGCTGGGCGCCCTACGACCGTCAGACGCGCGCCACCATGGTCTTCGACACCGTCCCCAGCGTGGAAAATGATCTTCGCGGCGAGGAACGTGCCTTGTGGGAGGGGGTGCGCTGAGGTCGCGCGGCCCATTGTCAGACCTCGCCCGTAAGGTCGTAGATCAGTCGCGGACCACGCGACGATCCTGACCCGCGGACGAAGGGAGGTGACCGGCCGATGGACCAGCCGACACCTGTGCGCCACCCCGGGCGGGGGCCGGTTGTCTCGCCGGACGCCGGGCCCGCCTGGCGCGAGCGGCCCGCCCCCGTCTTCGGGGCGCCCGCCCTCCGCGGCGCTCTCGCGTCTTCCCCCGAAGCCGGTACGGCGCCGGAGCCGGCACCCTCGCGGTGGCCAGACGTGTCGGCGGCCGCCGTGTTCCTGCCCGCCGGTCTGCCGCGCGACGGGAAGGTCGCCTTCTGGGATCCGGGCCAGGGGCCGGTGCCCCAGGGGCCGCCCGGGGCCGAGGTCACGGAGCTGACCATGGTGCGCCGCCACGGCGCGGGCGCCCGCAGCCGCAAGGTCGCCGCCCTCCTCGTGCCGGTCGCCGAAGCACTCCCGATCCTGGTCAGAGCCCGCCGCCACCCCGCCGCCCATCCGGCGGCCGCCTGCTGGGGCGCCGCCGCGCTGCACGCCCTGCACCTCCTCGCGCGCGGCAGGCTGCTGCCCGGCCTCACCGCCACCCAGCACGACGCCTGGCGCGCCGGACCGCTGGACGCCGACGACATCGCCCAGCTGCGCGCCATCGCCGCCGCCATGCCGTACGAGGCGTACGGCGTCCCCGTCCCGGGCCGCGGCGCACTGCGGCTGCCCGAGCCCGAGGCCCTGGTCCGGGCGTTCCTCGACGCCGTCGCCGACACCCTGCCGCGCACCCCGGCCGCCGCCCACGCGGCGGGCGCGCCCTTCGCCGCGGCCGCCGCCCAGCACCTGCCCGCCGCCCGAGCCTGGGCAGCGGAGGCGGCCGCGGGCATGGACGCGGGCGTACGGGTCTCGTTGCGCCTGGACCTCTCCGGATACGAGCTGTTCGACACCGCGTCCGAAGAGGAGGGCGAGGCGCGGCGCGCGGGCTCGGCGATCGTCCAGGTGCACAGCCTGGCCGACCCCACCCTGGTCGTCGACGCCGGGCGCCTGTGGTCGGACGGCGACACCGAAAGCGGGGCCGCCACGGAGAGCGGGGCCGGACGGCGCCGGGGACGAGCGTCGGCGGGCGATCCCGCAGCGGGCGGCACGGTCACGGCAGCGGCCGCCACCTCAACAGCCGCCAATGGAAGCGGGGTTGAAGCCTTCGGCCCGCGCGCGCGGATCGACGCGCTGCTCGCCCTGCGCCGCGCCGCGCGCGTCTGGCCGCCACTCGGGCTGCTCCTGGAGCGCAGTGTCCCGGACGTCCTGCCGCTCACCGAGGCCGAGTTGTACGAACTGCTCGGCGAGGCGTCGGCGCGGCTGGCCGCGGCGGGCATCGCCGTCCACTGGCCGCGCGAGCTGGCCCGCACCCTCAGCGCCACCGCCGTGGTACGGCCCGCGCCCGGCTCCGCGACGGACGGCACATCGTTCTTCGACGCCGAGGAACTCCTCACCTTCAACTGGCAGTTGGCCCTCGGCGGCGAACCGCTCAGCGACGCCGAGATGGACGCGCTCGCCGAGGCCCACCGCCCGATCGTGCGGCTGCGCGACCAGTGGGTGGTGGCCGACCCCGAGCTCGTGCGCAAGGCGAGAAAGCGCGACCTGGGCCTGCTCGACCCCGTGGACGCGCTGTCCGTCGCGCTCACCGGCACCGCGGAGGTCGACGGCGAGACGGTCGAGGCCGTCCCGGCTGGAGCGCTCGCGGTGCTCCGCGACCGGCTCCTGGAGGGACCCGCCACGGCCGAACAGCCGCCGGGCCTCGACGCGACCCTGCGCGACTACCAACTGCGCGGCCTCGCCTGGCTGGAGCTGATGACCTCGATGGGCCTCGGCGGCTGCCTCGCCGACGACATGGGTCTCGGCAAGACCATCACCGTGATCGCCCTGCACCTGCGCCGGGCCCGCACCGAGCCCACCCTCGTGGTCTGCCCGGCCTCGCTGCTCGGCAACTGGCAGCGCGAGATCGCCCGGTTCGCGCCGGGCGTCCCGGTGCGCCGCTTCCACGGCAGCAGCCGCAGCCTCGCGGGCTGCGAAGGCGGCTTCGTCCTCACCACGTACGGCACGATGCGCGGCAGCGCGCCCCAACTGGCCGCACACAGCTGGAACATGGTGGTCGCCGACGAGGCGCAGCACGTCAAGAACCCGTTCTCGGTGACCGCCAAGGCGCTGCGCACCATCCCGGCCCCCGCCAGGATCGCGCTCACCGGCACCCCGGTGGAGAACAACCTCTCCGAGCTGTGGGCGCTGCTCGACTGGACGACGCCCGGGCTGCTCGGCCCCCTGAAGGCGTTCCGGTCCCGGCACGCCCGGCTGGTGGAGAACGGCGAGGACGAGGACGCCGCCGTGCGCCTGTCGCGCCTGGTCCGCCCCTTCCTCCTGCGCAGGAAGAAGTCCGACCCGGGGATCGTGCCCGAGCTGCCTCCCAAGACGGAGACCGACCACCCCGTGCCGCTCACCCGTGAACAGGCCTCCCTCTACGAGGCGGTGGTCCGCGAGGTGATGGCGGCCGTCGAGGCCTCCGAGGGCATCGCCCGCCGCGCCCAGATCATGAAGCTGCTCACCGCCCTGAAGCAGATCTGCAACCACCCCGCGCAGTACCTCAAGGAGGAGTCGCCACGGCTGCCGGCGCGCTCGGGGAAGCTGGCCCTGCTCGACGAACTCGTGGACACCATCCTCAGCGAGGACGGCTCGGTGCTCGTCTTCACCCAGTACGTCGCCATGGCCCGCCTGCTCTCCAGCCATCTCACCGCCCGCGGTGTGCCCTCCCAACTGCTGCACGGGGGAACGCCGGTGAGCGAGCGGGACCGGCTGGTCGACGCCTTCCAGAGCGGTGAGGTGCCCGTGTTCATCCTCTCCCTCAAGGCCGCGGGCACCGGCCTCAACCTCACCCGCGCGGGCCATGTCATCCACTACGACCGTTGGTGGAACCCGGCCGTGGAGGAGCAGGCCACCGACCGCGCCTACCGCATCGGACAGACCCAGCCGGTCCAGGTCCACCGCCTGATCGCGGAGGGCACCGTGGAGGACCGCATCGCCGACATGCTGGAACAGAAACGCCGGCTGGCCGAAGCGGTCCTCGGCTCCGGAGAGAGCGCCCTGACCGAACTCACCGACCGTGAACTGGCGGACCTGATCTCCCTGCGGAGGGCCTCATGACCCCCCGTGCGCCGATCGGCGCCCCGCGCCACGACGACCGCCGCCGCACCTATCCCGCGCTGGGCGCCCGGTCGCAGCGGAGCGGGACGTGGTGGGGCGACGCCTGGGTGGAGGCCCTGGAGGAACTCGCCCTGGACGCCGCCCGGCTGGCCCGCGGACGCGCCTACGCCGAAGCCGGCCACGTCGACGCGATCACGGTCACGCCGGGCCGGATCACGGCGTACGTCCACGGTTCCCGCCCGCGCCCCTACCGTACGGAGCTGCGGCTGCGCACGCTGCCCGACCAGGCGTGGGAGGACTTCCTCGACACCGCGGCCCGGGCGCCGGCGCACATCGCCGCACTGCTCGACAAGGACCTTCCGCACGCGCTGGCCGACGAGGCGGCACTGCTGCCCGGTTCGGGCGACCTCATCCCCGACTGCTCCTGCCCCGACGACGGCTACCCCTGCAAGCACGCGGCGGCCCTCTGCTACCAGGCGGCCCGGCTCTTGGACGAGGACCCGTTCGTGCTGCTGCTGATGCGGGGGCGCGGCGAGCAGGAGGTGCTCGCCGCGCTCACCCGGCGCAACGCCGCCCGCATGGCCGTGGAGCGGGTGGCCCCGTTGCCCCAACTGCCCGCCGTGCAGGCCCGTACGGCGGTCCAGCCGCGTACGCTTCCGCCCCTTCCGCCGCCGTTTCCCACGCCGCCCCGGCCGGGCCACCCGCCCGCCTTCCCCGAGGTGCACGGCGGCCCCGACCCGCTCTCCCTCGACCTCCTCGCCACCGAGGCGGCCATCCGCGCCCACACGTTCCTGGCCACCGGCGAGGATCCGATCGCCCCGCTGTCCCCGTGGCAGGACGCGGTCCGGCTGGCCGCCGCCCACCCCGGCTCCGGCCTCACCTCGGCGACCCGCGCCCTCTACACCTCCCTGACCCGGGCCACCGACCGCACCCCCACCGACCTGGCACGTGCGGTGGCCGCCTGGCGGCAGGGCGGCATCGAGGCGCTCGCCGTGCTCGAAGCCCCCTGGGACCCACCCGCGGGCCCCTTCGACCGGGCCCGCCCCGCCCTGAGCGCCGCCGGGTTCCCCGACTTCCGGCCCAGCCGCAACCGCCTCACCACCCCCACCATCCAGCTCCGCTACGGACGCGACGGCCTCTGGTACGGCTACGAGTCCGACCCCGGCAGGGAGGACTGGTGGCCCCGCGGCACCCCGGACCCGGACCCGGTCGGCGCCCTCACAGCCCGCCTGGGCGGCTGACCCGCGAGGGGGGCGTAGCAGAAACGCAGGGCGGAACCCTCGGGGCGGGGCTCATGTGTGGGCAGCCCACTCGATCAGCCTGGTGAAGTCGGCTTCCCGCAGGCCCCGGCGCGGGTGCACCCGCACCAGCAGGGCGCGCGCGTCATGGGTGTCGCGCACATAGGTCTCGTCCAGATCGGTGATCATGTCGTCGACCCAGGCGAACGGGCGTCCCGCGGCCCACTTCAGCAGCGGTCTGGTCTTCCAGTACAAGCCGTCCGGGTCGGTGGCGAAGAGTTCGGGCCACGCGATGAAGGGGAGGTCGGCAGGGAGGCCGATGGCGGGGGCGATCATCTCGTTCGCCTCGTTCATCCACGTGGTGGCCCAGGCCAGTTCGTACGGCAGGGAGCGCAGGCGGGGCCCGTGAGCCGGGTTGAGGTAGACGCGCAGTCCGCGCCGGTGCGGGCGGGAGCCCGGGGTCTGGCGGGAGAGCCAGTTCGACGGGTGGAGCCGGTGGGTGCGGTAGCCGCGCAGATGGGGGAGGCGGGCCGCGTACGGGTTGAGGGGGCCGTCCACGTCGAGGAGCAGTAAGGGGCGGTCCGGCGCAGTCGTCATGGGGGAGGGATACCCACGCCGGTGCTCCAAGTGGCCTGAAAGGGAGGGGAGTTGCGGAGGCCGGGCATCCGTTCGCGTCGCGGGTGAGGCGTATGCCCCTTTCGTAGCGGTCTCAGCCGCCCGAGGCCGTCACCGACTCGCGGGTTTCCGGGCCCAAACCAGCGAGACCAGCAGGACCGCCGCCCGCCAGTGCATCGAGCCTCTCAGGCCCGGGTGCTCCAGGCGCACGGGCAGGAGGAACGTGCCGACCCCGCCGAGGCGAAATTCTTACGCAAGGGGCCGGTCTTCCGGCGCCCAAGATGTCAGCTCGTTCGGCGCTTTCACGCGGCCGCCCGGCACGGGGGACATCTCGCCCGGCGGCGCGGACACCTCGTCCGGCACCTCGGACGTGGTCTCCTCCCGCGCCCAGGAGGCCAGCACGGCGTCGATGGCGGCGGCGACCCGGGCCCGCGCCCGGTTGTGCGGGACCCGCGCCATGAGCAGCGCGTCGTACTCCGTGTCCAAGTGGCGGACGGAGGCGCGGACGGCCGCCGTCACCGCCCCTTCGTCCAGTGCCCGGCCCGCCGCCGACCGGCCCACCCTGCCGCTGCCGCGCACCGAGGTGTGCTCGGCGATGTCGCGGGCCCGCTCGGCCGGGCAGCTGGGGAAGAGCCGCAGGATCTCGGCGGTCAGCTCGACGGTGAACCGTACGTCCTGCGCGGCCCGGCGCTCCGCGTCGCGTGCCCGCCGACGGGCCCGGGCCTCCGCGTCGGCCAGGCACGCGGTCTCCGCCGCGACGAGCGCGGTCTCCTCGACGAAGACGCCCTGGCGTTCGTAGCGCCGCCGGCGCCGGTTGAAGCGGACCACGACGGCGGACAGTGAACTGCCCGCGCGGGCGCGGCGGGTGAGCGCGGTGTCTCCGCGCGGCAGGAAGACCAGATGTCCCAGGTCCGCACAGTCCAGGCAGTGCGGCGAGCCGGACTCCAGGACGAGACGTCTGAGCGGACCGCGATCGCATGCGGCGCACCGGTGATGCCGGCGGGGTTCTATGACGAGAATGGCGACGGCCTCCTCCTGGTGCGCGACCCTGCGGGGACGGTCGCGTGTGCGTGCGGCGTGGTGCTCGTGATCACCTGCGGCCACGTGTGTCGCCTGCGGGAGGTCGCCCGGCCGGCCGGGTTCGACCGTGGGGGCAGTCGCTCGGCATGGTCCAGCCGTCTGCCGCCCGCGCGGGGGCTGTGCGGCCGGTCGGCCGTCGACTCTCCGTCGGTGGACGCGCGGGGCCCTTCGGGCTCCTCCCCTTCTCTGATGCCCCGCCCAATGGCCCGTGGAACAAGGGGGGTTGGGTGGGGCATGAACGTCGGAAGGCGGGCTCTCGCGGCCTCCGACGGCGGTCAGGAAGCCGCGTACGCAGAAGGCACCGCGCATGATGGGGGCGTGCGATTCGAAGCGATCACCTGGGAACGGCTGACCGACGCCCTCGCGGAGCGGGTCATGGGCCTGAAGCCCGCCGACGGCGGGCCATGGCTGCGCATCGGCGTCGACGGAGCCCCGGCGGCCCGCCCCGAAGAGCTGTCCCGGCGCATCGCGGAATCGCTCCGCCTGCGCGGCAGGTCCGTCCTCGCCGTCTCCACCGAGGGATTCCTGCGCCCCGCCTCGCTACGGTACGAATTCGGCCGCGAGGACCCGGACACGTACTACGACGGCTGGTTCGACACGGGCGCGCTGTGGCGGGAGGTCTTCGGGCCGCTGGACCCGGGCGGCACCGGTCGCGTGCTGCCCGATCTGTGGGACCCGGCGACCGACCGGGCCACCCGAAGCCCCTACCAATCACTCCCGGAAGGAGGGGTGTTGCTCGTGCACGGCCCGATGCTCCTGGGTCGTTGGTTCCCCTTCGACCTCACCGTGCACCTCCGCCTGTCTCCGTCCGCGCTGCGCCGCCGAACCGACGAGCGTGCCCGCTGGACGCTTCCCGCCTTCGCTCGGTACGACACGGAGGTGCGACCGGCCGAGGCGGCCGATGTGGTGGTACGGGTCGACGACGTTCGGCATCCGGCCTGGGGAGTGACAGACGGGGGATGATCAATGACAGATAGGGGATGACGAATGACAGATGACAGATGGCGGATGGCGAAGGACGGATGAGGGATGGCGGATGACGGACTGAGGGTGACGAATGACGGACGGCGAACGACAGAGGGCAGGTGACAGATTCCGTCGGTTGTCACTCCCAACCCAGCGGCGGCCGTCCTCCCACCACCCTCACGGCCAGGGCCCCTGCCCGGCACCCCGCCTCCGCCGCCTCGGCAGGGGGCGCGCCCCGCAGGCGGGCGGCGAGGAAGGCGCCCGTGAAGGCGTCGCCCGCGCCCGTGGAGTCCAGGGCCACCACCTCCGGTGCCGCGACCCTCGCGATGACCTCCCCGGCGGACGCGACCAGCGCCCCGGCCGTCCCCAGCGTGACCGCCACCAGCGGGAACCGGCGACTCAACTTGGCCGCCGCGTCGGCGGGTTCCGGGAGCCCGGTCAGGAAGGCCGCCTCGTCCGCGTTGGGGAGCAGGACGTCCGCGCCCTCGGTCATGTCCAGGAACCGCTCGATGCCCAGGGCTCCGATGAAGCCGGTCGACGCCGGGTCCAGGCTCACGGTGACCCCGGCCCGGCGGGCCGACTCCCTCGCGGCGAGGGCGAGTTGACGGCTCCGGTCGGCGAACAGGAGGTAGCCCGAGAGGTGGAGGTGGGCGATGCCGTCGAGGAGGTCCGGCGACCAGTCGGCGGGGTTCATGCGGTGCACGGCGCCGCTGTCGGTCAGAAAGGTGCGTTCCGCCGTCGCCGTGTCGACCAGGGCGATCACGGTCGCGGTGGGTGCGTCGGCGTCCGGGATCAGCAGCGGGCGCACGCCGCAGCTGCGCAGGCGGAGGTCGTGCCAGCCGGCCGTGTCCTGCCCGACCCGGGCGAGCAGCCGCACGTCCGGGCAGCCCGAACGGGCCGCCCAGCAGGCCGCGTTGGCGCCCGCCCCGCCCGGCACCGTACGGATGTCGGCCACGGTGTCCGTGGCGATGGCGAGCGGCCCGCGGTGGCGGGCGACCACATCGGTGACCACGTCCCCGACGACGAGGAGCCCACCATTCGCGCAGCCGGGCCCGGCACCGGTCACAGCGCGGCCGCGATGTCCGCGGCCAGCCGCACGTTCCCGCGGACCGCCGCCACGTTCGCCTCGAGGGAGGCCCCGTTCGTGTGCTCGACCAGGTAGTCGAGGAGGAAGGGGGTGACCGCCTGGCCCGTGAGGCCCGCGGCGCGGCAGGCGGCGAGACCCGCCGCGAGCACCTCGTCGTGCAGCCGGGGGTCGAGCTGCTCGGTCTCGGGCACCGGATTGGCCACGATCACCGCCGATTCGAGCGCGAGCGAGCGGTGCGCGCGCAGCACGTCCGCGGCCTCGCCGGGGGTGTGCACCGTCCAGTCGACGGGCTCGCCGGAGCTGGCGAGGTAGAACCCGGGGAAACGGTCCGTGCCGTAGCCCAGCACGCCGATGCCGAGTGTCTCCAGGCGCTGGAGCGTGGCCGGTACGTCGAGAATGGACTTCACGCCCGCGCACACCATCGCGATCGGCGTCCTGGCGAGCAGCCGCAGGTCCGCCGACTCGTCCTGCGTCTCGGTCCACGCGCGGTGGACGCCGCCGAGACCGCCGGTCGCGAAGACGCGCAGGCCCGCCCGCGCGGCCAGGAACGCGGTGCCCGACACGGTCGTCGCGCCGCTCGCGCCGGTCGCCAGCGCCATCGGCAGGTCGCGGTGCCCGAGCTTGCGCAACTCCTCGTTGGCGACCCGCTCCAGCTGCGCCTTGTCGAGACCCACCCGGGGCCGTCCGTCGAGCACGGCGATGGTCGCGGGAACGGCTCCCCGGGCCCGTACCAGCTGCTCCAGCTCGGTGGCGACCCGCAGATTGCGCGGCCGGGGGAGGCCGTGCGAAATGATCGTCGACTCCAGAGCGACGACCGGGCGGCCCTCGGCGAGAGCCGTCCGCACTTCTTCCGACACCGTGGTCTCATCAGGTACGTCGTCAAAGGGCATGTCCCATCCCTGGCGCGCCCGGAAGCCGGGTAAACGTTCTGCCGCACGGGCCGGGCCCCCGGGCGGCCGGAACCGCGCGGCGCACGCCGATGGGGGCCAACTCCGCGCCGGACGGGCCTGTTTGCCCGCTCGTGTACGAGACCCGGGGGACGCGCTGGACAGACTGTCGCGCGGGAGGCCCCGGACCTGGCCGGACTGTCGGTCAACGTCCGGGCCCGGCCCGGCTAGATTGACCGGCCATGAGCCCCCTGGACCATCCCTCTGTCATGCCGCTCGGCGACGCACCGCTGGGCCGGGCCCCGCTCGGGCCCGCCTCCTTCGCCGTGCGGGTCGGCGACGCCGAGCTGGAACCGGAGCCGCTCGCTCCCGAACAGATCGTCTCCGGCGCCCCGGAGGTGACGGGGAAGGTGCTGTGGGAGTCGCCGGACGGGAAGCAGATCCGGGGCATCTGGCAGATCACGCCCGGTGTGGTGACCGACACCGAGGCCGACGAGCTCTTCGTGGTCGTCAGCGGACGCGCCACCGTCGAGGTGGAGGGCGGCGACACCCTGGAGATCGGACCGGGGGACGCCTGCGTGCTGCGCGCGGGCGACCGCACCACCTGGACCGTCCACGAGACGCTGCGCAAGGCCTACCACATCAGTCTGTAGCGGCGGCGGCCCCGCCCGGCCCCCGATCCGCGGGCCGCCGGGAGGTGAACAGCGTCAGGGCCGCCATCGGCAGCAGCAGCGAGGCACCGGCCGCGTTCAGCCAGCCGTAGCCCGCCCGCGCCACGACCAGACCGGCCGCCAGGCCGCCGAGCCCCGCCGCCACGTTCATGGTCAGATCGCACAGGCCCTGCACGGCGGCGCGGGCGGGCCCCGGCACCGAGTCGGTCAGCAGGACCGAACCCGACACGAGCCCCGCCGACCAGCCGAGGCCGAGCAGGAAGAGCCCGGCCATGGTCTGTCCGTGGCTCCCGCCCGCGGTGCCCGCCAACAGGGCGGCGCAGCACAGCAGTCCGGCCGCCAGACCGATCACGGCCAGCCGCCCGAGCCGGTCGGCGAGCCACCCCATCACCGGCGAGAACGCGTACATCCCCGCGATGTGCAGACTGATGACCAGGCCGATCAGCTCGATGTCCGCGCCGTGCCGGGTCAGCGCGACCGGCGTCATCGACATGATCGACACCATGGCGGTGTGCGACACGGCGACGGTGACGAGCGCCAGGCGCGCCCGCGGCGAGTTCCTGACCGCCGTGACCCCGGCCCGCAGCGAGCGGGCCGCTGCGGGCTGCGCCGCGCCGCCGTCCAGCGCGCGGGCGGTGAGCAGCGGGTCGGGCCGCAGCAGTACGCCGACGAGCACGGCCGCCAGCAGGAACACCCCGGCCGCCCACACGAACGGGCCCGCGGCCGCCGGTATGCCGAAGCGGGTGACGCTGCGGCCCGCGGGCGCGGCTATGTTCGGGCCGAGCACGGCACCGACCGTCGTCGCCCACACCACGGTGGAGATGGCTCGTGCCCGCCGCTCGGGCTCGGCGAGGTCGGCGGCGGCGTACCGGGCCTGGAGGTTGCCCAGGGAACCGGCGCCGAAGACGGCCATGCCGGACAGCAGCAGCGGGAAACTGGCGAGGACCGCTCCGGTGACCACGACCACGGCGCCGACCGTCGCGAGAAGGTAGGCGAGCAGCAGCCCCGGGCGGCGGCCGCGCCGGGTCATCAGCGCGGCCAGCGGCATCGCGAGCAGCGCGGGCCCGGCCACCATGGACGCCGAGGCGAGCCCCGACAGGGCCTGACTGCCGCTGACCTCGGCCGCCAGCACGGCGGCCAGCGCGATCCCCGTGCCGTTCGCGAGCCCGCCGAGGATCTGGCTCGCGATCAGGACGGCGGTGATGCGGCGCCGCAGCGCGGGCAGGGCAGCCTGATCGGGCGCCGCACAGCCGGCGTCGAAAGCGTCGGGGAGCGTAGTCACCGGCGCAGTGTGCCAGCTCGTACGCCCGTCCGAAACAGGTGGGCCCGGGGAGCGCCGTCGCTCAGAACAGCGGCTGCGGCAGCACTCCTTCGAGCGCGAGCAGCCGTCTCTTGGTCTCCAGTCCGCCGCCGAATCCGCCGAGCCCGCCGCCGCTCTCCACCACGCGGTGGCAGGGCACGACGACCGGCAGCGGGTTGGACCCCATGGCCGCCCCCACGGCCTGGGCCGCCGCGGGCTGGCCGACGCGGCGGGCCAGATCCCCGTACCCCACCACGGCCCCGTAGGGCACGCCCGCCGCCAGTTCGCGCAGCACCTGCCGGTTGAAGCCGGACGACAGCGACCAGTCGAGCGGCAGCGTGAACTCCCGCAGCCCGCCCGCGAAGTAGGACTCGATCTGGCGTATGGGCTCCTCCAGCGGGCCCGGCCTGCCGGGCACGGCCGGGGCGGGCTCAGTGCCGAGGCGGGCGGCCAGCGCGCGCACGGCCCGCTCGCGCACCGCCTCATCGGCGTGGAACACCACGTTCACCAGGCCCTGGCCCGTGGCGGCCAGGAGCAGCGGGCCGATGTCGCTCTCGACGACCGACCATTCGACGCACCGCGCATCGCTGTTCATGCCGACCACCGTACGACCGCCCACTGACAACGCGGGCCCGCGGACGGGGGCTCCAAAGCGAACGGATCCACCCAGATGGGAACGCCCCGACCGTCCGAGTCGATAAATTGCCCGGAAAATGTTTGCCTGTCGCCCAGCGAGCCCTAATGTCGCCCCGAACCAGGGCCGCAGTCACAGCAGGGCCTCTTCAGTCGGTACGGGGTGAAGGGCACACGGGTATGCACGGGACGGTCGACGGATTCAGCTATGGCCTGGTGACGCCGGTGGCGGCGTTCATCATGGCCTGCCTCGGCGGAGCGCTGGGACTGCGCTGCACCGCCCGGTCCGTGCGCGGCGGGCGTTCCTTCAAGGCCGCCTGGCTGGCGCTCGGCGCCACCTCCATAGGGTCCGGGATCTGGACCATGCACTTCATCGCGATGATGGGCTTCGCGGTCCACGAGGTACCGCTCGGCTACGACCGGGGCATCACCTTCGCCAGCCTGGCCGTCGCGATCGTGATGGTGGGCATCGGCATCTTCCTCGTGGGCTACCGGGGTGCGACCCCGATGGCGCTGGTCACCGGGGGCACGATCACCGGGCTCGGGGTGGCGACCATGCACTACATGGGCATGGCCGGGATCAGGATGAACGGGGAGTTCGAGTACAACACCCTGGTCGTCAGCGTCTCCGTGGTGATCGCGGTGGTCGCCGCGACCGCCGCGCTGTGGGCCGCCGTCTCGGTGCACGGCTTCCTGGCCAGCCTGGGAGCCAGCCTCGTGATGGGCGTGGCGGTCAGCGGCATGCACTACACCGGGATGGCCGCGCTCAGCGTCCGGCTGCACGGCGCCGCGGGCACCGCCGTGGTGGGCGGGGAGTCGCCCGCCTCCCTGCTCGCGCCCATGCTGATCGGTCCCGTCGCCTTCCTGGTCCTGGCCGGGGTGGTCGTGATGTTCGACCCGCTGGTGGTGATGGGCAAGCCGGACTGGGAGAAGCGTCCGCCGCGGGTGATTCCCGCCCCCCGGCACCGGCCGTCCTTCCCGGAGCGCACCAGCTGGGCGGCGTCCGAGCCGCCGCGCGAGGGCTCCGCCTCCCCGCACGACTGGTGACCGCGCGGGCGATCGGACCGCGGTTGTCAGTGGCGGGTCGTACGGTGGTTGCATGCGGCCCGTTTCCAAGATCGAACGTACGGTGGCGCCCTTCGAGGTCGTCAGTCCCTACCAGCCCAGCGGCGACCAGCCGGCGGCCATCGCCGAGCTGGAGAAGCGCATCCGCGCAGGTGAGAAGGATGTCGTCCTGCTCGGCGCCACCGGCACCGGAAAGTCGGCGACGACTGCCTGGATGATCGAGAAGCTCCAGCGGCCCACCCTCGTCATGGCGCCGAACAAGACCCTGGCCGCCCAGCTGGCCAACGAGTTCCGCGAGCTGCTGCCGAACAACGCGGTCGAGTACTTCGTGTCGTACTACGACTACTACCAGCCCGAGGCGTACGTCCCGCAGTCGGACACCTACATCGAGAAGGACTCCTCGATCAATGAGGAGGTCGAGCGGCTGCGCCACTCGGCGACCAACTCGCTGCTGACCCGGCGCGACGTGATCGTGGTCGCGTCCGTCTCCTGCATCTACGGCCTGGGCACCCCGCAGGAGTACGTCGACCGGATGGTGCAGCTCAAGGTCGGCGACGAGATCGACCGCGACCAGCTGCTCCGCCGCTTCGTCGACATCCAGTACACCCGCAACGACCTGGCCTTCGCCCGGGGCACCTTCCGGGTGCGCGGCGACACCATCGAGATCTTCCCGGTGTACGAGGAGCTGGCCGTCCGCATCGAGATGTTCGGGGACGAGATCGAGGCGCTGTCCACCCTGCACCCGATCACCGGCGAGATCATCAGCGAGGACCAGTCGCTCTACGTGTTCCCCGCCAGCCACTACGTGGCGGGCCCGGAGCGCATGGAGAAGGCCGTCAACGGCATCGAGAAGGAGCTGGAGCAGCGTCTGGCCGAGCTGGAGAAGCAGGGCAAGCTCCTGGAGGCCCAGCGGCTGCGCATGCGCACCACGTACGACCTGGAGATGCTCCGCCAGATCGGCAGCTGCTCGGGCGTGGAGAACTACTCGATGCACTTCGACGGCCGCGAGCCCGGCACCGCGCCCAACACCCTGATCGACTACTTCCCCGAGGACTTCCTGCTGGTCCTCGACGAGTCGCACGTGACCGTGCCGCAGATCGGCGCGATGTACGAGGGCGACGCCTCCCGCAAGCGGACACTGGTCGACCACGGCTTCCGACTGCCGTCCGCGCTGGACAACCGGCCGCTGAAGTGGGAGGAGTTCCTCGGCCGCATCGGCCAGACCGTCTACCTGTCGGCCACCCCCGGCAAGTACGAGCTCTCCCGCGGCGACGGCTTCGTGGAGCAGATCATCCGCCCCACCGGCCTGGTCGACCCGGAGGTCGTGGTCAAGCCCACCGAGGGCCAGATCGACGACCTGGTGCACGAGATCCGCAAGCGCACCGAGAAGGACGAGCGCGTCCTGGTCACCACCCTCACCAAGAAGATGGCCGAGGACCTCACCGACTACTTCCTCGAACTGGGCATCCAGGTGCGGTACTTGCACAGCGACGTCGACACGCTGCGCCGCATCGAGCTCCTGCGCGAGCTGCGGGCCGGTGAGTACGACGTGCTGGTGGGCATCAACCTGCTGCGTGAGGGCCTCGACCTGCCCGAGGTCTCCCTGGTGTCGATCCTCGACGCCGACAAGGAGGGCTTCCTGCGCTCCGGCACCTCCCTCATCCAGACCATCGGCCGTGCGGCGCGCAATGTCTCCGGCCAGGTCCACATGTACGCCGACCGCGTCACCCCGGCGATGGAGAAGGCCATCGAGGAGACCAACCGGCGCCGCGAGAAGCAGATCGCGTACAACAAGGAGAAGGGGATCGACCCCCAGCCGCTGCGCAAGAAGATCAACGACATCGTCGCGACCATCGCGCGCGAGGAGGTCGACACCGAGGAGCTGCTCGGCACCGGATATCGCAAGGGCAAGGACGGCAAGGCGGCCAAGGCACCCGTGCCCTCGCTCGGCGGCAAGGCGGCCAAGGGCGCCAAGAAGGAGCTCACCGACCGGCCCGCGGCCGAACTGGCGGGAATCATCGAGGAGATGACCGACCGGATGCGGGCCGCGGCGGCGGACCTGCAGTTCGAGGTGGCGGCCCGGCTGCGCGACGAGGTCGGCGAGCTGAAGAAGGAGCTCCGGCAGATGAAGGAGGCGGGGCTCGCCTGACCGGCCGCTCGCGGGGGCGGACGCCGTGCCTGTGGCGGTGTGTTGCAACACCGCCACAAAATGCCCCCGCACGGCCACCGGCCCCGCCGCGCTGCGTAGGGTCGGGCCCGAGAACGTACAACGACGCAAAGCGTGTCAAGAACGACGCATGGGGAGAGGGGACAGCGCGTGACGGTCAATCTGTCCAAGGGTCAGGCCATCAGCCTGGAGAAGCAGGGTGGCGGCACCCTGACCGCGGTGCGGATGGGGCTCGGCTGGCAGGCGGCACCGCGCCGGGGCCTGTTCGGCAAGCGGACGCAGGAGATCGACCTGGACGCGTCGGCGGTGCTCTTCGCCGACAAGCAGCCCGTCGACGTGGTCTTCTTCCGTCACCTCGTCAGCGACGACGGCTCGGTGAGGCACACCGGCGACAACCTCGTGGGCGGCGCGGGCCAGGGCGGTGACGACGAGTCGATCCTGGTCGACCTCTCGCGCGTACCGGTCCACATCGACCAGATCGTCTTCACGGTGAACTCGTTCACCGGCCAGACGTTCCAGGAGGTGCAGAACGCGTTCTGCCGCCTTGTCGACGAGACCAACGGCCAGGAGCTGGCCCGCTACACGCTGGACGGCGGCGGTCAGTACACCGCGCAGATCATGGCCAAGGTGCACCGCGTGGGCACCGGCTGGCAGATGACCGCCATCGGCAACGCCGCCAACGGCCGCACCTTCCAGGACCTGATGCCGGCGATCCTGCCGCAGCTCTGACCGCGCCGGATCACCGACACCGCAGCTCCCGGAGGCCCGAGGCCGCCGGGAGCTGCACCGCGACCGCACAGCCACCACCATCAACTCGACGAGGGGACAGAGGAGATGACGGCCGAGCTGGTACGGGGACAGAACCACCCCCTGCCCCGGACCCGACTGGAGATCCGGGTCTCGGCCGGCACGCCCGTCGTGGCCGGAGCCTCGCTCGCCGACGAGCAGGGCCGGGTGTCCGGGGCGGATCGGGTCGCCCACCCCGGATCCCCGACCCTGCCCGGCATCGAGGTCTCCCGGCAGGCCGCCGCCGACCACCGCCTCGCCGTGGACCTGGAGGCCCTCGCCGAGGGTGTGCACCGGGTCAACGTGCTCCTCGCCCTGCCGCCCGGGACACCGGGGCCCAGCCGGTTCGCCGCCGTCGCCGCGCCCTTCGTCGCCGTGACCGGCCTCGACGGCACCGAGATCGCCAGCTACACCATCACCGGCCTCGGCGCCGAGACGGCGGTCGTGGCCCTGGAGCTCTACCGCCGCCAGGGCACCTGGAAGATCCGCGCCAACGGGCAGGGGTACGCGGGCGGCCTCGTCGACCTGCTCGCCGACCAGGGACTGCCCGACGCCCGGCAGGTGGCCGCCGAGATCCAGGACGCGATCACGCTCGGCGTCGCCCGCTCGGTGGCGGCGCCTCCGCCCCCTGCGAGCGACGGGGCCCGGGTGGGCGCGGCCGGGCCCGGGGCCAGCGGAGGGCCCGCGCCGGGCGCGGCCGGGCCGTCCGCCGCCGCACCCCGGCAGGGGGTCGGTGGCGGCGGCCCCGTCAACTACGCGCACCCCCGGCGCCAGGCCGGCACACCACCGCCCCCCGCCCCGGCCGCACCGCCCACGAACCCCAGCGAGGCCGCTCGGCCCGTCGCGGGCGACGCCACCGGCTGGTCCCTGGACGAGCGGCTCTACAACCAGGTGTGGGGCATGTTCGAGGATCTGGCCCGCGCCGTCGCCGCCTATCGCAGCGCCGTCGACTTCGCGGACGCGCGGATGGAGCAGGAGCTGGACCGCGCCCTGGCCGACCCGCGCGGACGCTTGGGCGCCGCCGGTGACCAGGCGCGCGAGCAGGCCCGCGCCAAGCGGGAGGACCTGGTCGCCCGGGCCCGGGAAGTCCTCGACCGCGAGCTCGCCCAGCTGACCGCGGAGTCCGACGTCGTCGAGCCCGCCCTGCCGCCCGCCTACGCCCGCTGGGACAACCCCGTATGGCACGGCTACCGGGTTCCCGTGGAGCTCCCCATGGCGCTGCGCCTCGGGGATCTCCAACTGCCCGAACAGCCGGGGCTGCGCATTCCGATGCTGGTCCGGCTGCCCCTTGAGCGCGGCCTGTGGATCGACTCGGACCGCGGCGGTTCCGAGGCGGCCGCGTTCATGGACGCCGAACAGATCAAGGGGCTGGCGATGGACACCGCCGTGGCGGTCGCGGCCCGGCTGCTCGCGGTCTACCCGGCCCATGAGTTCGCCGTCCACGTCATCGATCCCGCGGGCTCGGCCGCGGCGCGGCTCGCCCCGCTGGCCCGGTCCGGGGTGCTGGCCGCACCGCCCGCGGCGGGCGCGGCCGGAGTGGCCGAGGTGCTGGCCCGGCTCACCGAGCGCGTCGACCTCGTACAGATGGCGGTGCGGGGCGGCGCGGGGGCGGACGCGCTGCCGCCCGGCATGGACACCGCCGAACAGCTCCTGATCGTCAACGACTTCCCGCACGGCTTCGACGACCGTGCCCTGAACCAGCTGCGCTACCTCGCCGACGAGGGCCCCTCGGTGGGGGTCCACCTCCTGATGGTCGCGGACCGGGAGGAGGCCCGCGCGTACGGCCCGGTCCTCCAGCCGCTGTGGCGTTCGCTGCTGCGCCTGACCCCGGTGCCCGACGATCACCTCGCCGACCCGTGGGTGGGCCACGCCTGGACGTACGAGCCGCCGCTCGCGCCGCCGGGCAGCCGCATCCTGGAGCAGGTGCTCGGACAAGTCGGCGAGGCCCGCGCCGGGTGGCCCCGCTAGCCGCCGAACGGCGCGGGAGGCTCCTCCGCAAGGTCCAGAGAGGCTGCTCCTGAGCTGGCCATTTGGTTGATCCTTACCAATCTCTTTACCTTCCCTTGGTGATTCGGGTAGGCTCACTCCCAGCGGAGGGGAGTACTCCCGGCTGCGGCGTTCCCGTCAATACGGACCCACGGGACGGGTCCCGGGGCGTCGGCCCGCGGTGCGAGGGAAGGCGCCCGGGTGGAAGAGACCTCCGGCAGCGACGACGCTGATCAGTAGCCGTACGACGCCGGAGGCGCAGTGGACGTTTCAATGACCCTGTGGGTAGTGACCATTCTTGGTCTGTGTGCCCTCATCGCGGCCGACTTCTTCATCGGGCGCAAGCCCCATGACGTGTCCGTCAAGGAAGCCGGCGTCTGGACCGTGGTCTGGATCGTGCTGGCCGCGCTCTTCGGCCTCGGCCTGCTGTTCTTCGGCAACAGCCAGGCGTCGGGCGAGTTCTTCGCGGGCTTCATCACCGAGAAGTCGCTCTCCGTCGACAACCTCTTCGTCTTCATCCTGATCATGGCGAAGTTCTCGGTGCCCTCGCACCTCCAGCAACGGGTGCTGCTCTTCGGCGTGTTGATAGCCCTGGTGCTGCGTGCTCTCTTCATCGCGGCCGGCGCCGCCGTGATCGCCAACTTCTCCTGGGTCTTCTACATCTTCGGCGCGTTCCTGATCTACACCGCCTGGAAGCTCATCCAGGAGGCGCGCTCCGGCGAGGAGGAAGAGGAGTTCGAGGAGAACCGCCTCCTGAAGTCCGTCGAGAAGAAGTTCGGCGTCGCCGACAGATATCACGGCACCAAGCTGTTCGTGGAGAAGAACGGCAAGAGGATCCTGACGCCGCTCATGGTCGTCATGCTCGCCATCGGCACCACCGACGTGCTCTTCGCGATGGACTCGATCCCCGCGATCTTCGGCCTCACCCAGGACCCGTACATCGTCTTCACCGCCAACGCCTTCGCGTTGATGGGCCTGCGCCAGCTGTACTTCCTGATCGGCGGCCTGCTCAAGAAGCTGGTCCACCTCAGCTACGGCCTGTCGGTGATCCTCGGCTTCATCGGCGTGAAGCTGGTGCTGCACGCCCTGCACGAGAACGGGGTGAACGTCCCCGAGATCTCCATCCCGCTCTCGCTGGGCGTCATCTGCGGCGTGCTGGTCATCACCACCGTCACCAGCCTCATCGCCGCCAGGAAGCAGAGCGCGGACGAGGAGCCCCAGAAGGACAGCGTCGGCGCCTGACCGGGCAACGGGCGGCCCCTCACACCGGGGCCGCCTCCGCCTCGGCCCCGGGCTCGGGCCGCAGCACGGGCGCGGGCCGGGTCTCGGGAAGCAGCGCGAAACAGCCCAGGCTCAGCAGCCCGAGCCCGGTCAGATACGCGGCCACCCCCCACGGCGGACCGGCGCCGCGGGACAGCGCCGTCGCCACGATCGGAGTCAGCGCCCCGCCGAGCACCCCTCCGAGGTTGTAGCCGACCGCGGCGCCCGTGCAGCGCACCCTCGGCTCGTAGAGCTCCGGCAGATATGCCGCGATCACCGCGAACATCGAGATGAACGCCAGCATCGCGCCGAGGAACCCGGTGAACATCCAGAGCGGCTCGGCGGTCGCGAGCAGCGCCACCATCGGGAACATCCACACCACCGTCGCCGCGCACCCCGCCAGGCAGAGCGGCCGCCGCCCGTAGCGGTCGCCGAGCAGCGCCGCGACCGGCGTCAGCGCGCCCATGATCGCGACGGCTCCCATGACGCAGCCGAGCATCACCGTGCGGTCGACCCCCAGCCGTTCCGTCGCGTACGCCAGCGACCAGGTGGACACCGTGTAGAAGACCGCGTACCCGATCGCCAGGGCACCCGCGGTCAGCAGGACCAACCGGCCGTGCCCGCGCGCCACTTCGAGCAGCGGCAGCCTGGCCGGCTCGTCCAACGCGCGGAACTGCGGCGTCTCGGCCAGCGAGGTCCGCAGCAGCAGCCCGGTCAGCGCGAGGAGCCCCGCGGCCCAGAACGGCACCCGCCACCCCCACGCGCGGAACTCGGCGTCGGTCAGCCCGGCGGACAGGGCGAGGACCACCCCGTTGGCCAGCAGGAAGCCCGTGGTGGGCCCGATCTGCGGAAAGCTCGTCCACAGTCCGCGCCGGTGGGCGGGGGCGTGCTCGGCCGTGAGGAGCACCGCGCCGCCCCACTCGCCGCCGAGCCCGAGCCCCTGGAGGAAGCGCAGCACCAGCAGGAGCGAGGGCGCCGCGATGCCGATCGAGGCGTACGAGGGGACGCAGCCGACCGCCACCGTCGCGAGCCCGGTCAGGGCGAGCGAGGCGAACATGACCGGGCGGCGCCCGTGGCGGTCGCCGATGTGCCCGAAGACGACCGAGCCAAGGGGGCGGGCGATGAATCCGGCCCCGAAGGTGCCGAAGGCGGCCAGGGTGCCCGCGAGCGCGGAGAAGGTCGGAAAGAACAGCGGGCCGAGCACGAGTGCGGCCGCCGTCCCGTACACGAAGAAGTCGTAGAACTCGATGGCGGTGCCCGCGAGCGAGGCGGCCGCGAGCCGGAGCATCGAGGGGGCGGCCGGGGCGGTGGGGGTGCGCATGTCGCGCCAACTACCCGGGGCTGTTTTCCGTTACGGGGGCGCGCGGAAGCTCACCGGACGGCGGGCGGGCGCACGGGCGGAGCGTCGATTGTCAGTGGCGGGTGCCACGATCGAGGCATGGACATCCTCGGCGCCCCGAACGGGCCGGCTCCCTGGGCGGGACCGGCGGCGGATCACGCCGCCGGTCGGCGGCTACCAGCCGCGTGCGTGCCATTCCGGCAGGTGCGGGCGCTCGTCGCCGAGCGTGGTGTCGTTGCCGTGGCCGGGATAGACCCAGGTCTCGTCCGGCAGGGTGTCGAAGAGCTTGGTCTCGACATCGCGGATGAGGCTGGCGAAGGCCTCCGGGTCCTTCCAGGTGTTGCCCACGCCGCCGGGGAAGAGGCAGTCGCCGGTGAACACATGGGGGTGGCCGTGCGGGTCGTCGTAGACCAGCGCGATCGAGCCCGGCGTGTGCCCGACGAGGTGGCGGGCGGTCAGCTCGACGCGGCCGACCCTGATCGTGTCCCCGTCCTCGACCAGGACGTCGGTCGGCACCGGGATGCCCTCGGCGTCGAAGCGGCCCGCATAGGTGCGCGCGCCCGTCGCGGCGACGACCTCACCGAGCGCCTGCCAGTGGTCGCCGTGGCGATGGGTGGTGACGACGGACGCGATGCCGTCGTCACCGATCAGCGTGAGCAGCGTGCCGGGGTCGGCGGCCGCGTCGATGAGCAGCTGCTCGCCCGTGCTGCGGCAGCGCAGCAGGTAGGCGTTGTTGCCCATGGCCCCGACCTCGACCTTGGAAATCATCAGGTCCGTCAGCTCGTGCACATCGGCCGGACCGCCGACCTTCACCGCTCCGCTGTACGTCATGCGCTCAGCCTATCGCCGGGATCACAGCGGGGGCAGGGCGGGCAGCGCCCCGCCGGTCACCTTCAGGGCGGCGCCGTCGCGCCGTCCCGCGAGCCAGCCGACGAGGTCGGCGGCCGGGCCGCTCACCCGGACCGGGCCGCCCTCGACGCCGCCGCCGGTGGTCCACGTCCGGCCGGTGTCGTCGCTCAGCCCGATCGACGGAAGGTCCTTGTGCCCGGCGAAGCGCTCGGCGAGGAAGTCCGTCTCGCGGCTCACGAAGTCCGCGGACAGGTCCTCGAGCTCATACCCGATGCCGAGGTCCACGTGGTGCAGCTCGACCTCGACGAGCCGCCGGAAGGGCACCCGGGCCGCGGCGTCCGTCACGCCGTTGCGCAGCTCGACCGTGCGCGACCAGTCGGCGGGCCGCGCGCCCTCCGCCTGGAAGGCGGCGGCGCTGTCGCGGACGTCCGCGAGCTGGACGTCCAGCGGACGGGGCGCGTCGCGGTCGATGTCCGCGTCCCGGGCCTCGGCGCTCGGATACATGGGCCGCCCGGCCAGCACGTTGACGAGCGCGTCCGCGTTCCGTGCGATATGGGCCAGTACATGGCCGCGGGTCCAGCCGGGCAGCCGTGACGGCTCGGCCACGGCGGCGTTGTCCAGGGCGGCGGCTGCGGTGAGCAGTCGTTCGGTGGCTTCGTGTACAGAGGCCAGGTCGCGCGCGTGATCAATCATGGCGCCGACGATAGCCCCGCCACTCGTCCGGGTGAAGGTGGCCGAACGAGTCCGTAAATCGAATGCGCGTGCTATACGCTCGGGAATGGGTTCCCGCCCAGAACCGTTGTGGAACCTGTCCGGATTCATCCAAGAATCAACGACATCCCCGAGGCGCCCCCCATACCCTGGGACGGGGGCTCCTGCAGCCCCCTCGCTCTCTCTAGAAAGGTGCGGACCGGCGTGGCCGACCGTCTCATCGTCCGTGGCGCGCGCGAGCACAATCTCAAGAACGTCTCGCTCGACCTCCCGCGTGACTCCCTCATCGTCTTCACGGGTCTGTCCGGGTCGGGCAAGTCCTCGCTCGCCTTCGACACGATCTTCGCGGAGGGGCAGCGGCGGTACGTCGAGTCGCTGTCGTCCTACGCCCGCCAGTTCCTCGGTCAGATGGACAAGCCGGACGTCGACTTCATCGAAGGTCTGTCGCCCGCGGTCTCCATCGACCAGAAGTCGACCTCGCGCAACCCGCGCTCGACGGTCGGCACCATCACCGAGGTCTACGACTACCTGCGTCTGCTCTTCGCGCGCATCGGCAAGCCGCACTGTCCCGAGTGCGCCCGGCCCATCTCGCGCCAGTCGCCGCAGGCCATCGTCGACAAGGTGCTCGAACTGCCCGAGGGCAGCCGCTTCCAGGTGCTCTCGCCGCTGGTGCGCGAGCGCAAGGGCGAGTTCGTCGACCTGTTCGCCGACCTCCAGACCAAGGGCTACAGCCGCGCCCGGGTCGACGGCGAGACCATCCAGCTCGCCGAGCCGCCCAAGCTCAAGAAGCAGGAGAAGCACACCATCGAGGTGGTCATCGACCGCCTCACGGTGAAGGACTCGGCCAAGCGCCGGCTCACCGACTCCGTGGAGACCGCGCTCGGCCTCTCCGGCGGCATGGTCGTGCTCGACTTCGTCCACCTGGCGGCCGACGACCCCGAGCGCGAGCGGATGTACTCGGAGCACCTCTACTGCCCGTACGACGACCTCTCCTTCGAGGAGCTGGAGCCGCGCTCCTTCTCCTTCAACTCGCCGTTCGGCGCCTGCCCCGACTGCACGGGCATCGGCACCCGCATGGAGGTCGACGCCGACCTGATCATCCCGGACGAGGACAAGTCCCTCGACGAAGGCGCCATCTCGCCGTGGTCGCTCGGCCACACCAAGGACTACTTCGCCCGCCTGGTGGGCGCGCTCGCCGACGAGCTGGGCTTCCGCACCGACATCCCCTGGGCCGGGCTCCCGCAGCGCGCCAAAAAGGCCCTGCTGTACGGCCACAAGACCCAGATCGAGGTCCGCTACCGCAACCGGTACGGCCGGGAGCGGGCGTACACCACCTCCTTCGAGGGTGCGGTGCCGTTCGTCAAGCGGCGCCACTCCGAGGCGGAGAGCGACGGCGCCCGCGAGCGCTTCGAGGGCTACATGCGTGAGGTGCCCTGCCCCACCTGTGCGGGCACGCGCCTGAAGCCGCTGGTCCTGGCGGTCACCGTGATGGGGCGGTCCATCGCCGAGGTCTCGGCGATGTCGATCAGCGACTGCGCGGACTTCCTGGCCGAGCTCAAGCTCAACAACCGCGACAAGAAGATCGCCGAGCGGGTCCTGAAGGAGGTCAACGAGCGGCTGAAGTTCCTGGTCGACGTAGGCCTCGACTATCTCTCGCTCAACCGCGCGGCCGGCACGCTCTCCGGCGGCGAGGCCCAGCGCATCCGCCTCGCCACCCAGATCGGCTCCGGCCTGGTCGGTGTCCTGTACGTGCTGGACGAGCCGTCGATCGGCCTGCACCAGCGCGACAACCACCGCCTGATCGAGACGCTCGTGCGCCTGCGCGACATGGGCAACACCCTGATCGTCGTCGAGCACGACGAGGACACCATCAAGGTGGCCGACTGGGTCGTCGACATCGGCCCCGGCGCCGGCGAGCACGGCGGAAAGGTCGTCCACAGCGGCCCGTTGAAGCAGCTGCTCAGCAACAAGGAGTCGATGACCGGCCAGTATTTGGCGGGCAAGAAGTCGATTCCGCTGCCGGACGTGCGCAGGCCCACGGACCCCACGCGCCGCCTCACGGTGCACGGCGCGAAGGAGAACAACCTCCGCGACATCGACGTCTCGTTCCCGCTCGGTGTGCTGACCGCCGTCACCGGCGTCTCGGGCTCCGGCAAGTCGACGCTGGTCAACGACATCCTGTACACGCACCTGGCCCGGGAGCTGAACGGGGCGCGCAGCGTGCCCGGCCGGCACACCCGGGTGGACGGCGACGACCTGGTCGACAAGGTCGTGCACGTCGACCAGTCGCCCATCGGCCGCACCCCCCGGTCCAACCCGGCGACGTACACGGGCGTCTTCGACCACGTCCGCAAGCTGTTCGCCGAGACGATGGAGGCGAAGGTCCGGGGCTACCTCCCCGGCCGGTTCTCCTTCAACGTCAAGGGCGGCCGCTGCGAGAACTGCTCGGGCGACGGCACCATCAAGATCGAGATGAACTTCCTGCCGGACGTGTACGTCCCGTGCGAGGTCTGCCACGGGGCGCGCTACAACCGGGAGACGCTGGAGGTCCACTACAAGGGCAAGTCCATCGCCGAGGTCCTGGACATGCCGATCGAGGAGGGCCTGGAGTTCTTCGAGGCCGTGCCCACGATCGCGCGTCATCTGCGGACGCTCAACGAGGTCGGGCTCGGCTACGTCCGGCTCGGCCAGTCCGCGCCGACCCTGTCGGGCGGCGAGGCGCAGCGCGTGAAGCTCGCCTCCGAGCTCCAGAAGCGCTCCACCGGGCGGACGGTGTACGTGCTCGACGAGCCCACCACCGGGCTGCACTTCGAGGACATCTCGAAGCTGATCAAGGTGCTCTCGGGACTGGTCGACAAGGGCAACTCGGTGATCGTCATCGAGCACAACCTGGACGTCATCAAGACGGCGGACTGGGTCGTGGACATGGGCCCGGAGGGCGGCAGCGGCGGCGGCCTGGTGATCGCCGAGGGCACGCCCGAGCAGGTCGCCTCGGTGCCGGCCAGCCACACCGGAAAGTTCCTGCGGGACATCCTGGGGGCGGACCGGATCAGCGACGCCGCGTCCTCGTCGCCGGCGCGGAAGGCGGCGAAGAAGGCCCCGGCCAAGAAGGCGGTCTCCGCGGCGAAGGCCGCACCCGCCAAGAAGACGGCCTCGGCCCGGGCTTCGGCCACCGCCAAGAAGGCGGCCCCGGCGAAGAAGACGACGCGGGCTCGCAAGAGCTGAGTCCTTCACCCGCTCCTTCCCGAGACGCTCCGGGCGTTGGGGAGGAGCGGGCCGCCACCCCACCTCGGGTCGCACCCAGCCACCCGGGGCCGCGCCCCGGACAGCTCCCTTGGGAGGGGGCTAGGCCCAGGCCGCCAGTTCCTTCGCCGTCGGGGGCTGGGCGCCCTCGCGCGCGCAGGTCATGGCCGCCGCCCTCGACGCGTAGCCGAGTACCTCCGGCCAGTTCGCCGAGGCGAGGGCGCGGGCTGTGGGGAGGCGGTGGAGCAGGGCCGCGTTCACCGTGTCGCCCGCGCCGATGGTGTCCACCACCTCGACGCGCCCGGCCGGTACGGAGTGTTCGGCGCCCCGCGCCGTGTGGACCGTCAGGCCCCCCGCGCCCCGGGTCAGGACCACCGCTCGGGGACCGGCGGCGAGCCACTCGGTGACCGTGCCGCCCAGCCACAGCGCGTCCTCCTCCGAGAGCTTCAGGAGAGAGACGTGGGGCAGCCAGCTCCTGAAGCGGGCCCGGTAGGCGTCCGGGTCCGGGATCAGGCCCGGCCGGATGTTGGGGTCGAGCAGGGTGAGCACACCGCGAGCGGACTCCCTGCGCAGCAGGGCCTCGTACGCGCTCGCTCCCGGTTCGAGCACCAGCGAACAGGTGCCCAGCGCCAACGCGCTCACGGAAGGCGGCAGTTGAGGGGGGAGTTCGAAGAGGCGGTCGGCGGTCCCGTCCGCGTAGAAGCCGTAGCGCGCCGAGCCGTCCGGCGCGAGCGTCGCCACGGCGAGCGTCGTCGGCTCCGGGCCGCGCTGCACCAACGACGTGTCCACCCCGGCCGAGTGCAACCCGGCCAGGAGCGCCTCGCCGAAGCCGTCCGTGGAGACCCGCGAACAGAAGGCGGCCCCCGCGCCGAGCCGGCCGAGCGCCACCGCGGTGTTGTACGGGCCGCCACCGGGCCGCGGCACCAGCGGCCCCAGCGGATCCCCGGGGTGCCGCGGCACCAGGTCGATGAGGGACTCTCCGGCGACGACGATCACGGCCCAGAACGTAACCCATCCTCCGGCCGGGTGGGCAGCCCCGGCGCGGAGCGGGCGATCTGCGCCGGTATCGTCGATGACGCAACCGGGTCGGTTGCGACGGCCGGGTCGGTCGCGCAGACGGCCGACCAAGTCCAGTGATCAGTGGAGAAGCCATGACCGGCCAGCCCGCCGCCCGTCGCACCGTGCTGAAAGGCGCCGCCCTCGCCGGGGCCGCGGGGGTCGGCGTAGCCGCCTGCTCCACCGAGTCCAAGCTCGGCCACGCCGAGACCCCGACGCCGACCGCCCCCGAACCGCTCGGCTCGCCGGACGCGGTGCCTGTCGGCGGCGCCAAGCTCTACCGCGAGCAGCGGGTCATGGTGTCCTGCCCGGCCAAGGGCCAGTACCAGGCGTTCAGCGCCCAGTGCACGCACGCCGGCTGCCTCCTGGAGAAGATCGAGGACGGCCACGCGAACTGCCCGTGCCACGGCAGCCGCTTCAACGTGATGACCGGCAAGCCCGTCCAGGGCCCGGCCACGGTGCCCCTGCCCAAGGTCCCGGTGAAGCTGAAGGACGGCCAGCTGGTGGCCGGGCCGGACGCGTAACCCGGGCAGCACACCGGCCAGCCCCTGCCCCTCGGGCCCCGTCCCGCGCGGAACCGGGCCCCGGCCGCCCCCTGGAGCGCCGACCGGGGCGCCGGAGCCCGCACAGGGGTCACCCCCGCCCCCTCGGGTCTCCCTGGCCCCGTCACTCCCAGTCCCAGTCGATCCCCAGGATCCCCGGCCGCACCCCCTGCTCCACCAGGTGCACCGAGCGGTGCCGGCCGCTGAGGGTGAGGTCGCTGCGGCCGGAGCGGGTCGCGCCCGTCGACGTCTGGGCGAAGCGGTGGCAGCGGGCGGGCAGGGCCCGCTCGTCGAAGCGGACCTGGAGGACGTACTGGCCGCCCGCGAAGCTGAAGCCGCGCACGTACTCCCGGCTCGGCCCGCCCGTCCCGTCCTCGAAGCCGTAGCCGAACAGGTACGTCTCGCCGGCCCGCAGCCGGGTGTCGAAGAGGAGCTCGGCGACCAGCACCCCGCTCGACGCGTCCCAGCGGACGCGGCCGGTGCGGCAGTTCTCGCCCGCGCGCACCTCGACCCGGGCCGGATCGCACTCCGCGTCGCCGCGGTGGATGGCCAGATAGCGGTCGATGCCGTCGCGATGGGCCCGTACCACGTGCTGCGAGTCGCGACCGCGCAGCTCCCGGCCCGCACCGATCCGGACGCGTTCGTGGTGGCCGACGGTGTGCAGACCGCCGTCCACCGGGGACTCCAGCTCGCCGATGAGCTGCTCCACCACCCCCGACGCCTCCACGAGCGAGCGGTAGGAGCGCGCCGCGGGCCGCTCCACCTCGGCGGCCGAGGCGTCGTCGAGGAGGCGGAGCAGGGAGTTCGCGGGCAGGCCGAGCACCTCTTCGAGGCCGCGTACCGCGCGCAGGGACTCGGGCCGCTGCGGCCGCCGCGCCCCCTGCTGCCAGTAACTCAGGCTCGTCACGCCGACTTTGATGCCCCGCCCGGCCAGATGGTGCTGGACCCGCTGGAGCGGCAGGCCCCGGACGGACAGCGCGGCGCGCAACGCCAGGTGAAAGGGGCCGGTACGCAGCACCTGCGTCAGGTCGGCCTCGGTGTGGAGCATGGGGGACTCCTCAGTGAACGTTCACGGTGGGGGGTGGGCGCGAGGCGGCGTCAGGTCGGGGAAAACCTGGTGGTGGACCGGGAGTTGTTCACTTTCCGGCCACGTCGTTCACACCCGCGTCCCACCCCGCATTGAAGCGCGTTGACCAGTTCTCGACAACGCCCGATGCTCAACGGCAAGCGTCCGGACGCGATCCTCCACCATCCCCAACCCCCCACCCCGCCATGGGAGGAACGCGATGCGCAACGGAAAGAGACGGCTGTCGGCCCTCGCCCTCGTGGTGACGGCCCTGTTCGCCGCCCCCACGGCAACAGCGACCGCCGCCCCGCACGACGACAAGCCGGTGCCCGCCGCAGCCGCCGCGGCGAGCTCCAAGCGGCTCGGCATCACCATGCAGTCCCAGCAGAAGAACAACTGGTGCTGGGCCGGCAGCGGAAACACCATCGCCACCTGGTTCGGCCGCAGCTACACCCAGAACCAGTTCTGCAACGCGGCCTTCGGCCGGGCGCAGGGCTACGACTGCCCCAACTGGCAGGCCGACCTGGGCAACGTGCAGAACGCCCTGGACTGGGCGGGCATCAACTCGGGCTCGTACGTGAGCGGTTGGCTGCGCTATTCGACCGTGCAGAACGAGATCAACAACAACCGCCCGATGGAGACCCGCATCCAGTGGTCCAGCGGCGGCGGCCACATGCACGTCCTGTACGGCTACGACGACGCCAACAGCTGGGTGTACTGGGGCGACCCCTGGCCCTCCAGTACCCGCTACAACTGGGCCTCGCACGCCTGGTACGTGGACAACGACTCCTTCTCCTGGACCCACTCGCTGTACCGGATCGGGGCGTGATGACGATGCAGTGGACCCGTCTCGCTCCCGCGGCCGTCGCCGCCGCGCTCATCGGCCTCGCCGCCCCGCAGGCCTTCGCCGACCAGCAGCCCGCCGCCTCCGCCCAGTCCCGGGCCGAGGCCCGGCAGGCCGCGAGCGCCCCCGCCACCCTCGACACGCTCTCCCGCTTCTTCGCGCGGGACGGCAAGGTGGCGCTGAAGGCCGCCGCACCGCACATCGAGGGCGACACCGTGCCCGTCTACACGCTGTCCCCGGCGTTCGTCGCGGGCACGGCGGGCGCCCCCGTAGCCCAGCTGGAATACCTCGCCTCCACGGCGGTCTCGTCGGACGGCCAGAAGGCCTCGCTGTGGACGGTGCGGCAGGGCTCCGCCTGGCAGGTGGTCAACATAGCCACCGGCGACGACGAGGCCCGGTACGCGGCGGCCGGCGCCGCGAAGCTCCCCGGCGGCACCGTCTTCCAGGAGCCGCAGATCAACGCCTGGTACGTGGAGAAGGGCACCCGGGTGCTGCCGCTCGACGAGGACGCCGTCAAGGCGATCGGCGCGAACGGCACCACCCTGGCCGCCTACCGGGCGCGCGTCTCGCACGCTTACGGGGACAAGCTGCCGGGCTCGGCCTACGACCGGTCGGGCAAGGCCGGCGGCTATGCGGAGACGCCCCAGGAGACCAGGGCCCAGGCCGCGCAGGCGGCGGCCGTAGCGGCAGGGCACGACGACGGTCCCCTGACGGTGGTCTCCACCGTGGCCGGGGCGGGCGCCATCCTCGCGCTCGGCCTCACCGGCACGGCGGCCCTGCGCAGGCGCCGCCGCCCGTCCGGGCAGGTGTAGCACCGGGCCGGTGCGGGGCGGCGAGGCACCCCCGCACCGGCCCGTTCACCGTCCGACCCCATGGGAGAAGCCGCGTTGTCAGCCCCCGCCAGTAGGGTGGTGGCCATGGCAGACCCCTCCAGCTACCGCCCCAAGCCGGGACAGATCCCCGACTCGCCGGGGGTCTACAAATTCCGCGACGAACACCGCCGGGTGATCTACGTCGGGAAGGCGAAGTCCCTGCGCCAGCGGCTCGCCAACTACTTCCAGCCGTTGACGAGTCTGCACCCGCGCACGGCCACGATGGTGACCACGGCCGCCGCCGTGGAGTGGACCGTCGTCGCCACCGAGGTGGAGGCGCTCCAGCTCGAATACTCCTGGATCAAGGAGTTCGACCCCCGCTTCAACGTCAAGTACCGCGACGACAAGAGCTATCCGTACCTCGCGGTGACGATGAACGAGGAGTTCCCGCGCGTGCAGGTCATGCGCGGCGCCAAGAAGAAGGGCGTGCGCTACTTCGGTCCGTACGGGCACGCCTGGGCGATCCGCGAGACCGTCGACCTGATGCTCCGCGTCTTTCCGGTGCGCACCTGCTCGGCGGGCGTGTTCAAGCGCTCGGCCCAGATCGGCCGCCCCTGCCTGCTCGGCTACATCGGCAAGTGCGCGGCCCCCTGCGTCGGCCGGGTCACCCCCGAGGAGCACCGCGAACTGGCGGAGGACTTCTGCGACTTCATGGCCGGCCGCACCGGCGCCTACCTGCGCCGCATCGAGCAGGAGATGATGGCCGCCGCCGAGGACATGGAGTACGAGCGCGCCGCCCGGCTGCGCGACGACATAGAGGCGCTCAGGAAGGCCCTGGAGAAGAACGCGATCGTCTTCAACGACGCCACCGACGCCGACCTGATCGCGGTCGCCGAGGACGAGCTGGAAGCCGCCGTGCAAATCTTCCACGTCCGCGGCGGCCGGGTGCGCGGTCAGCGCGGCTGGGTCACCGACAAGGTGGAGGCCGTCGACACCGCGGGCCTGGTCGAGCACGCGCTCCAGCAGCTGTACGGGGAGGAGAGCGGCGACGCGGTGCCCAAGGAGGTCCTCGTCCCGGCCCTTCCCGAGGACAGCGACGCGGTGAGCGGCTGGCTCTCGAGCCGGCGCGGCTCCAACGTCTCGCTGCGCATCCCTCAGCGCGGCGACAAGAAGGACCTGATGGTCACGGTCGCGCGCAACGCCCAGCAGGCCCTCGCGCTGCACAAGACGAAGCGCGCCTCCGACCTGACGACGCGCTCGCGGGCCCTGGAGGAGATCGCCGCCGCCCTGGAGCTGGACAGCGCGCCGCTGCGCATCGAGTGCTTCGACATCTCGCACCTCCAGGGCGACGACGTCGTGGCGTCCATGGTCGTCTTCGAGGACGGTCTCGCGCGCAAGAGCGAGTACCGGCGCTTCCAGATCAAGGGCTTCGAGGGCCAGGACGACGTCCGGTCCATGCACGAGGTGATCAGCCGTCGCTTCAAGCGCTACCTGGCCGAGCAGGCGCGCACGGGGGAGTGGGGCGAGGAGCAGGGCCCGGAAGGCGCCGCGGCGCCCGCCGACGGGCTGTCCGGGCCCGTGTCCGGCGAGGTCTCCGCGCTCCAGGAGGAGGACGGCCGCCCCAAGCGCTTCGCCTACCCGCCGCAGCTGCTCGTGGTCGACGGCGGGCAGCCGCAGGTCGCCGCGGCCAAGCGGGCCCTGGACGAGCTGGGCATCGACGACATCGCGGTGTGCGGGCTAGCCAAGCGGCTCGAAGAGGTCTGGGTGCCCGAGGAGGACGACCCGGTGGTCCTGCCGCGCTCCAGCGAGGGGCTCTACCTCCTCCAGCGGGTGCGTGACGAGGCCCACCGCTTCGCCATCACCTATCAGAGGGCCAAACGGACGAAGCGCTTCAAGGCGGGCCCGCTGGATGCCGTGCCCGGCCTCGGCGACACCCGCAAGCAGGCTCTGATCAAGCATTTCGGCTCGGTGAAGAAGCTCCGGTCGGCGACAATCGACGAGATCTGCGAGGTCCCCGGCATAGGCCGCAAGACGGCCGAGACCGTTGCCGCGGCCCTCGCCCGGGCGGTCCCGGCCGCGCCCGCCGTGAATACGGCGACAGGAGAGATCATTGAAGAGGACGACGGGGGCAGCAGGACATGACTGAGCAGCACGAAGAAGACCGAGAAGCGGGAGTACACGTGAGTACGGGCACGACGATCGAGGCCGGCGGGGCCGATGCGCCCATCCCCGAGCTGGTGATCATCTCCGGCATGTCCGGCGCCGGGCGCAGCACCGCCGCCAAGTGCCTGGAGGACCTCGGCTGGTTCGTCGTCGACAACCTGCCGCCCGCGCTGATCCCCACCATGGTGGAGCTCGGCGCCCGCTCCCAGGGCAATGTGGCGCGCATCGCCGTCGTCGTCGACGTGCGCGGACGCAGGTTCTTCGACAACCTCCGCGAGTCGCTCGCCGACCTCGACGCCAAGGAGGTCACCCGGCGGATCGTTTTCCTGGAGTCCTCCGACGACGCGCTGGTGCGCCGCTTCGAGTCGGTGCGCCGCCCGCACCCGCTCCAGGGCGACGGCCGGATCGTCGACGGGATCGCCGCCGAGCGCGACCTGCTGCGCGAGCTGCGCGGCGACGCCGACCTGGTGATCGACACCTCCAGCCTCAACGTCCACGAGCTGCGCGCCAAGATGGACGCCCAGTTCGCCGGGGACGAGGAGCCGGAGCTGCGCGCCACCGTCATGTCGTTCGGCTACAAGTACGGCCTGCCGGTCGATGCCGACCTGGTGGTCGACTGCCGCTTCCTGCCCAACCCGCACTGGGTGCCGGAGCTGCGCCCGTACACGGGCCTGAACGAGGAGGTGTCGGGCTACGTCTTCAACCAGCCCGGCGCCAAGGAGTTCCTCGACCAGTACAGCGAGCTCCTCCAGCTGATCGCGGCGGGCTACCGCCGCGAGGGCAAGCGGTACGTGACGATCGCGGTGGGCTGCACCGGCGGCAAGCACCGCTCGGTGGCCATGTCCGAGAAGCTCGCCGCACGCCTGGCCTCCGAGGGGATCGAGACCGTCGTCGTACACCGGGACATGGGGCGCGAGTGAAGGTGTACCGCCGGCGCACCGCCGGACCGGTGCTGCGCACCGGCCGCAAGCGGGGCGCCCAGCCCAAGGTCGTCGCCCTCGGCGGCGGCATGGGCCTCTCCGCCTCGCTCGCCGCGCTGCGCCGGATCACCGGAGACCTGACGGCCGTCGTCACCGTGGCCGACGACGGCGGCTCCAGCGGCCGGCTCCGCGACGAGCTGGGCGTGCTGCCGCCCGGCGACCTGCGCAAGGCGCTGGCCGCCCTGTGCGGCGACGACGACTGGGGCCAGACCTGGTCCCGGGTCATCCAGCACCGCTTCCAGTCCAAGGGCGACCTGCACGAGCACGCGGTCGGCAATCTGCTGATCGTCGCCCTGTGGGAGCAGCTCGGCGACCATGTGCAGGCGCTCGACCTGGTCGGCAAGCTGCTCGGCGCCCAGGGCCGGGTGCTGCCGATGTCGGCCGTGCCGCTGGAGCTGGAGGCACTCGTACGGGGTCACGACCCCCGGCGTCCCGACGACGTGGACACCGTGCGCGGCCAGGCCACGGTGGCGCTCACCCCGGGCGAGGTGCTCTCCGTGCAGCTGGTCCCGCACGATCCGCCGGCCGTCCCGGAAGCGGTCGCGGCGGTGCTGGACGCGGACTGGGTCGTGCTCGGCCCGGGCTCGTGGTTCTCCTCGGTCATTCCGCATCTGATGGTGCCCGAACTGCTCGACGCGCTCACCGAGACCAAGGCCCGCAAGGTCCTCTCGTTGAACCTCGCACCACAACCGGGTGAAACCGATGGCTTCTCTCCGCAGCGTCATTTGGAGGTTTTGGGACGACACGCCCCTAAACTCGCCTTCGACGTGGTGCTGGCCGACGAGGCCGCCGTGCCCGACCGGGGGAGTCTGACCGAAGCCGCGAAACGGCTCGGAGCCGAGGTCGAGCTGGCGCCGGTGGCCAGGCCCGATGGCTCTCCGAAGCACGATCCGGAGCTGTTGGCCGCCGCGTACGACCGTATTTTCCGGATGCATGGAAGGATCGGCCCATGGCGATGACGCCGGCGGTGAAGGACGAAATTTCCCGGCTGCCCGTCACCCGGACCTGCTGCAGGAAGGCGGAGGTCTCGGCGATTCTTCGGTTCGCGGGCGGGCTGCACCTGGTGAGCGGCCGCATTGTGATCGAGGCGGAGCTGGACACCGCGATGGCGGCACGCCGGCTCAAGCGGGACATTCTGGAGATCTTCGGGCACAGCTCCGAGCTGATCGTGATGGCCCCGGGCGGCCTGCGCAGAGGCTCGCGCTTCGTCGTACGGGTCGTGGCGGGCGGCGACCAGCTGGCCCGCCAGACCGGGCTCGTCGACGGCCGCGGCCGCCCCATCCGCGGCCTCCCGCCGCAGGTGGTCTCAGGCGCGACCTGTGACGCCGAGGCGGCCTGGCGCGGCGCGTTCCTGGCGCACGGCTCACTGACCGAGCCGGGCCGCTCCTCGTCCCTCGAGGTGACCTGCCCGGGCCCGGAGGCGGCCCTCGCCCTGGTCGGCGCCGCACGGCGGCTCCAGATCGCGGCCAAGGCCCGCGAGGTCCGCGGCGTGGACCGGGTGGTCGTCCGCGACGGCGACGCGATCGGCGCGCTGCTCACCCGGCTCGGCGCGCACGAGTCGGTGCTCGCCTGGGAGGAGCGGCGGATGCGGCGCGAGGTCCGCGCCACCGCCAACCGCCTGGCCAACTTCGACGACGCCAACCTGCGCCGTTCGGCGCGGGCCGCGGTGGCCGCCGGGGCCCGCGTCCAGCGCGCCCTGGAGATCCTCGGCGAGGAGGTCCCCGAGCACCTCGCGGCGGCCGGCCGGCTGCGCATGGAGCACAAGCAGGCCTCCCTGGAGGAGCTGGGCGCGCTCGCGGACCCGCCGCTGACCAAGGACGCGGTCGCGGGCCGGATCCGCCGCCTGCTGGCGATGGCCGACAAGCGGGCGCAGGACCTGGGGATCCCCGGGACCGAGTCCAATCTGACCGAGGAGATGGCGGACGGCCTGGTCGGCTGACTTCCTTCCGCCGCTCAACCCGCCCCGACCGGCGCCCACTTGGTGGGCGCCGGTTCCGTTTGCGGCGCGTGAGCCACCCGGTCCCCTGCGGTATTGACATGATCATGAGGTGTCGTGAGCCTGGCGTCTGTCCACTTTCGTGGCAGACAACAGCAAGGGGGGCCCATGAGACGCAGAGCGAGAGCGATCCTCGCCGCCGCATCACTGCTGACGGCCGGACTGGTGGCGGCACCCGTCGCCCAGGCCAGCCAGGGCGGAGCGGACGGCGAGGGCATCGTCGTCTGGAACGCCAAGGTCAGCCGCGCACAACTGCCGCTGCTCCTGGAGGCCGGGGCCGACGCCGAGGAACTGGGCGCGAACCTGCCCGCCAAGGGCTCGGCGGGCGTCGAGCTGTACCTCACCAAGACCCAGGCCGCCAAGCTGCGGGGCAAGGGCGTCGAACTCACCGAGCACAAGGTCTCCGCCCAGGCCCAGAACCGCCTCAAGGCCGCCGGTGACGGCGTGTTCCGGCCGTACAGCGGCAAGAACGGGCTCAAGCAGGAGATCCTCGACACCGGGAAGGCGAACCCGGCGCTCACCAAGGTCGAGTCGATCGGCAAGACCGTCAACGGCCAGGACATCCTCGCCGTGAAGCTCACCAAGGGCGCCAACAAGTCCAGGGACGGCTCCAAGCCCGCCACGCTGTACCTGTCCAACCAGCACGCCCGGGAGTGGATCACCCCCGAGATGACCCGGCGGCTGATGCACTACTACCTCGACAACTACGGCAAGGACCCGCGGATCACCAAGATCGTGGACTCCACCGAGCTGTGGTTCGTGATCTCCGCCAACCCGGACGGCTACGACTACACGTTCACCCCCGGCCACCGGCTGTGGCGCAAGAACCTCCGCGACAACAACGGCGACGGCAAGATCACGGTCGGGGACGGCGTCGACCCCAACCGCAACTTCCCCTACAAGTGGGGCTACGACAACGAGGGTTCGTCCCCCGATCCGGCGAACGAGACCTACCGCGGCCCGAGCGCCGGCAGCGAGCCCGAGACCAAGGCGCTCGACTCCTTCGAGAAGCGGATCCACTTCAACTACGCCATCAACTACCACTCCGCGGCCGAACTGCTGCTGTACGGAGTGGGCTGGCAGGTCGCCACGCCGACCCCGGACGACGTCATCTACAAGGCGCTCGCCGGCACTCCGGACAAGCCGGCCATCCCCGGATACCTCTCGGAGGTCTCCTCCGCGCTGTACACCACCAACGGCGAGGCCGACGGCCACGCGGCGAACGTCAACGGCACGATGATGTTCACCCCGGAGATGTCGACCTGCACCACGGCCTCGAACGTGGACCCCAACGACCAGTGGAACGCGGCCGACTGCCCCTCCGACTTCAACTTCCCCGACAGCGAGAAGCTGATCCAGGGCGAGTTCGAGAAGAACATTCCCTTCGCGCTCTCGGTCGCCGAGACCGCCGCCCACCCCGACCAGCCCTCCTCCTCGGTCGGCATCGACGCCCCGGACTTCACGCCGGACACCTTCGCCACCTCGTACACGCGGGACGACGACCAGGAAGTCGCCGTCACCGTACGCAAGTCGGTGCGCGACAAGACCCTCAACTACCGCATCAACGGCGGCCGTACGCAGACCGAGGACCTGGAGCCCTGGAAGGGCGGCAGGGTGTTCGGCGGGCACGACAACATCCGCTTCGACCAGTACCGCGCCAAGGTCGAGGACGCGGACGCCGGTGACAAGGTCGAGGTCTGGTTCACCGGGCGGACCGCCGCGGGCAAGAAGACGTCCAGCACGCCGTTCACGTACACCGTGGCCGACCGGCCGGAGGCGGACACCCTGGTGCTCGCCGACGAGGGCGGCACCGCCCCCGCCAAGAACGCCGCGCTCTACACCAAGGCGCTCGCGGACAACGGCCGCAAGGCCGCCGTGTGGGACGTCGCCACCCAGGGCGCCCCGAGCGCGCTCGGCGTGCTCAGCCACTTCAAGAACGTCGTCTGGTACACCGGCAGCGCGCAGCCGACGGCCGCCACCACGTTCGCCGTACGCGACTTCGTCAACGAGGGCGGCAAGCTCGTCAATGCGGGCGAACAGGCGGGCGGCAGCGTCGACCTCGGCGGCGGCTCCCTCTCCGACGACTTCTCGCAGTACTACCTCGGCGCCTACAACAAGGCCGGGCTCAAGTCCCCGCCCGCCTTCGCGGGCACCGGAAGGCTCGCCGGCGCCAAGGCCTCCCTGGCCGCCGCACCCGGCAGTCCGCTGACTGCGGCCGGGGCCTACACCGTCACCTCCGACACCCTGGACCCGAAGCGGTTCCCGCAGTTCACGAGCGCTTCGGGCGGTGACTACCCCGGGGTGCGCACCCCGTTCGAGCCCGCCGAGGGGTCCTGGTTCGCCGCGGCCAGGCACCAGGACAACGCGTACATGCGGCTCGCCCGCACCGTCGACCTCGCCCAGACGCCCGCCGCCGCCAGGCCGAGCCTGGCCTTCCAGCTCAGCTACGACACCGAGCCCGGCTACGACCAGGTGATCGTCGAGGCCCACACCGTCGGCAAGGACGACTGGACGACGCTTCCGGACGCCAACGGCGGCAGCACCACCAGCGTGCCCAGCCAGTGCGAACAGGGCTTCCTGCTCCAGGCCCACCCCTTCCTGACGCACTACCTGACCCCGGGCTCGCCCGCCTGCCGGGCGACCGGCAGCAGCGGGAGCTGGAACCGCTTCACCGGCTCGTCCAACGGCTGGCAGCAGGTGTCCGTCGACCTCAGCGCGTACGCCGGAAAGCAGGTCGAGGTCGCCGTCTCCTACGTCTCCGACCCGGGCACCGGCGGCCTCGGCGCCTTCGTCGACGACACCCGGCTGGTCATCGGCGGCACCGCGCAGCAGGCCGAGGGCTTCGAGACCTCGCTCGGTCCCTGGACCGTGCCCGGACCGCCGGCCGGCAGCCCCGGCACCAAGGGCGACTGGGCCCGTTCCCAGGCGCTCTTCCACTCCTCGGCCGCCGTCACCACCCGCGACACCGTCCTCCTCGGCTTCGGCCTGGAGAACGTCCCCTCGCGCGCCGACCGCAAGCAGGTCATCGCCAAGGCGCTCAGCGCACTGCACCGCTGACGCGGGGTAGTGGGGCCGAAGGTCCCCGGGGGTCCGTACCCGCAGGTAGGTACGGGCCCCCGGGCCCGCCCGGGCGGCATATCGGAACCATCCGGACGCGCTCGATGTCACCTCGGCGCCCCCGGGGAGGTAGGGTCGTAACCGGTCGGGGACATCCCATACAACTCGCCGGCGTCGAGAAACCCGGCGTACCTAACGAGGAGATCGGTTCGTGACGATCCGCGTAGGCATCAACGGCTTTGGCCGCATCGGGCGCAACTACTTCCGCGCGCTCCTTGAACAGGGTGCAGACATCGAGATCGTGGCTGTCAACGACCTTGGTGACACCGCGACCACTGCGCACCTCCTGAAGTACGACACGATTCTGGGTCGTCTCAAGGCCGAGGTGACCCACACCGCCGACACCATCACGGTCGACGGCCACACCATCAAGGTGCTCTCCGAGCGCAACCCGGCCGACATCCCGTGGGGTCAGCTGGGCGTCGACATCGTCATCGAGTCGACCGGCATCTTCACCAAGAAGGCCGACGCCGAGAAGCACATCGCCGGTGGCGCCAAGAAGGTCCTCATCTCGGCTCCGGCCAAGGACGAGGACATCACCATCGTGATGGGCGTCAACCAGGACAAGTACGACCCGGCGAACCACCACGTCATCTCCAACGCCTCCTGCACCACCAACTGCGTGGCGCCGATGGCCAAGGTGCTCGACGAGAACTTCGGCATCGTCAAGGGCCTGATGACGACGGTCCACGCGTACACCAACGACCAGCGCATCCTGGACTTCCCGCACTCGGACCTGCGTCGCGCCCGCGCCGCCGCCGAGAACATCATCCCGACCACGACCGGCGCCGCGAAGGCGACCGCTCTGGTCCTCCCGCAGCTCAAGGGCAAGCTCGACGGCATCGCGATGCGCGTGCCGGTCCCGACCGGTTCGGCCACCGACCTCGTCGTGGAGCTGCAGCGCGAGGTCACCAAGGACGAGGTCAACGCCGCGTTCAAGAAGGCCGCCGACGACGGCGACCTCAAGGGCATCCTCTACTACACCGAGGACCCGATCGTGTCCTCGGACATCGTGAGCGACCCGGCCTCCTGCACCTTCGACTCCTCCCTGACCATGGTCCAGGAGGGCAAGTCGGTGAAGATCCTGGGCTGGTACGACAACGAGTGGGGCTACTCCAACCGCCTCGTCGACCTGACCGTCTTCGTCGGCGGCCAGCTCTGACCTCGGTCCGGTAGGCACCTGATGTGAGCTACAGGGCTCGGGCAGCGCAATGACGCGCTGTACGGGCCCTGTCGCCTGTCCAGACCGTCCGTCTCGTACCTTTCAAGGAGTCACCCTTAAATGAAGACGATCGACGAACTTCTCGCCGAAGGGGTCGCCGGCAAGCGGGTATTCGTCCGCGCCGACCTCAACGTGCCGCTGGCCGACGGCCTCATCACCGACGACGGCCGCATCCGCGCGGTGCTGCCCACGGTCAAGGCGCTCGTCGCCGCCGACGCGAAGGTCGTCGTGGCCTCGCACCTGGGCCGCCCCAAGGGTGCCCCGGACCCCCAGTTCTCGCTGCTCCCCGCCGCCGAGCGGCTCGCCGAACTGCTGGGCGCCCCCGTCGCGTTCGCCCAGGACACCGTCGGCCCCGCCGCCCACGACGCGGTCAACGGGCTGCAGCCCGGCCAGGTCGCGGTGATCGAGAACCTGCGGTTCAACGCCGGTGAGACGGCCAAGGACGACGCCGAGCGCGGCGAGTTCGCCGACCAGCTCGCCGCCCTCGCCGATGTGTACGTCGGCGACGGCTTCGGAGCCGTGCACCGTAAGCACGCCTCGGTCTTCGACCTCCCGGCGCGGCTGCCGCACTACGCGGGCTACCTCATCGCCACCGAGGTCGGCGTCCTGAAGAAGCTCACCGAGGACGTCAAGCGTCCTTACACCGTCGTGCTCGGCGGCGCCAAGGTCTCCGACAAGCTCGCCGTCATCGACGAGCTGCTCGGCAAGGCCGACCGCCTGCTGATCGGCGGCGGCATGGCGTACACCTTCCTGAAGGCCCAGGGGCACGAGGTCGGCATCTCCCTGCTCCAGGAGGACCAGATCCCGGTCGTCCAGGAGTACATGAAGCGCGCCGCGGAGACCGGCGTCGAGCTGGTGCTCCCGGTCGACGTGCTCGTCTCCAAGGACTTCCCCGACCTGAAGACCAAGGCCCCGGCCGACTTCGAGACGGTCGACGCAGACAAGATCCCCGCGGACAAGGAGGGCCTGGACATCGGCCCCAAGTCCCGCGAGCTGTTCGCCTCGAAGATCACCGACGCCGAGACCGTCTTCTGGAACGGCCCGGTCGGCGTCGCCGAGCACCCCGACTACGCCGGTGGCACCACCGCCATCGCGCAGGCCCTGCTCGACAGCGAGGGCTTCACCGTGGTCGGCGGTGGCGACTCCGCCGCGGCCGTCCGCAACCTGGGCTTCGACGAGTCGAAGTTCGGTCACATCTCGACCGGTGGCGGCGCGAGCCTCGAATACCTCGAGGGCAAGACGCTCCCCGGCCTCGCCGCACTGGAGGACTGAACACCCGTGAGCACCCGTATCCCGCTGATGGCGGGCAACTGGAAGATGAACCTCAACCACCTCGAGGCCATCGCGCACGTCCAGAAGCTCGCCTTCGCGCTCGCCGACAAGGACTACGACGCCGTCGAGGTCGCGGTCCTGCCGCCCTTCGTCGACCTGCGTTCCGTGCAGACCCTCGTCGACGGCGACAAGCTCAAGATCAAGTACGGCGCCCAGGACATCTCGGCGCACGAGTCCGGTGCCTACACCGGCGAGATCTCGGGTTCGATGCTGGCGAAGCTGAAGTGCACCTACGTCGCCGTGGGCCACTCCGAGCGCCGGCAGTACCACGCCGAGACCGACGAGCTCTGCAACGCCAAGGTGAAGGCCGCCTACCAGCACGGCCTGACCCCGATCCTCTGCGTCGGCGAGGGCCTGGACGTCCGCAAGGCCGGCCAGCAGGTCCCCTACACGCTGGCGCAGCTCGACGGCGGCCTCAAGGACATCCCCGCCGAGCAGGCCGAGTCCATCGTGATCGCGTACGAGCCGGTGTGGGCGATCGGCACCGGTGAGGTCGCCACCCCCGAGGACGCGCAGGAGGTGTGCGGTGCCATCCGCGCGCGCCTGGCCGAGCTGTACTCGCAGGAGCTCGCCGACAAGGTGCGCATCCAGTACGGCGGCTCGGTGAAGTCCGGGAACGTCGCCGCGATCATGGCTCAGCCCGACGTGGACGGCGCCCTGGTGGGCGGCGCCGCGCTGGACGCCGACGAGTTCGTCAAGATCGTCCGCTTCCGCGACCAGTAAGTATGCGGTAGCGCGGATCCGTCGTACCCTTGCGGGGGCCGGACAGGGATTGTGGAATGTCCCCCGGCCCCCGTCGCCATATCAGTCCTAGGAAGTTGGTCCAGCCGTGATTGTCGGGTTCTCGATTGCCCTGATCGTCTTCAGCCTGCTGCTGATGCTGCTGGTGCTGATGCACAAGGGAAAGGGTGGCGGCCTCTCCGACATGTTCGGCGGTGGCATGCAGTCCTCCGTCGGCGGCTCCTCGGTCGCCGAGCGCAACCTCGACCGCATCACCATCGTGGTCGGTCTGTTGTGGTTCGCGTGCATTGTCGTACTTGGTCTGCTGATGAAGCTCAAGTAAGCCGTCGTCGTTCGGCGTTTCGGGGGTGGGGTGTAACTCCAATCACTGGACGCGCGTTGGGCCTTACGTAGACTGGGGCATCTTCGAGCACCATCACGCAGGGAGTTACGACCGTGGCAAGTGGCAACGCGATCCGGGGAAGCCGGGTCGGAGCGGGGCCGATGGGGGAGGCCGAGCGGGGCGAGTCCGCGCCGCGCCTCCGCATCTCCTTCTGGTGCTCGAACGGGCACGAGACGCAGCCGAGCTTCGCCAGTGACGCACAGGTTCCGGAGACGTGGGACTGCCCGCGCTGCGGATTCCCCGCAGGACAGGACCGGGACAACCCGCCGGACCCGCCGCGTACCGAGCCCTACAAGACGCACCTGGCGTACGTGCGGGAACGGCGCAGCGACGCGGACGGCGAGGCGATCCTCGCCGAGGCACTCGCCAAGCTCCGGGGCGAGATCTGACAGTTGAAGGGCCCAGAGGGTGAACTCGGTTCATCCGCGGGGCCCTTCGGTGCATCCGGGCCCCGCGCCGGGCGCCGTGCGAGGTGAATGGCCAGGTCACCGGCGATTGTCAGTGGCGCCCCCTACCTTGTGAAGCAGCCGATCACGAGGGGGAGTTGTGGCAGCAGTGCAGGCCATGCAGGGCGCGTCGGGCGCGTCGGCCACGCCCGCCTGGCGCGGGGGATTCGGCAGGCTTTGGACGGCGGCCGTCGTCAGCCGTTTCGGTGACTCCCTGCGCACCGCCGCCCTGCCCCTCCTCGCCACCGGCCTCACCACCGACCCGCTCCTCATCGCGCTCGTCACCGCCTGCGGATACCTGCCCTGGCTGCTGTTCGGACTGCTCGGCGGGGCGCTCGCCGACCGGGTGGACCAGCGCCGCGCCATGTGGGCCGTCGACCTGGTGCGCGGCGCCCTGGTCGCCGCCTTCGCCGTGGCCGTGGGTGCCGGCCACGCCTCCATGGTCCTGCTCATAGCGTTCGCCTTCGCGCTCACCACCCTCCAGACCCTCTTCGACAACGCCGCCACCGCCCTGCTGCCCTCGCTCGTGCCCAGCGGCGCGCTGGGCAGTGCGAACGCCCGGCTGATGACCGGACAGCAGATAGCGGGTGGCTTCCTCGCGGCGCCGCTGGTGCCGGTGCTCCTGGCCCTGTCGGCCGCGGCGCCGTACGGGGTCGACGCGGCCAGCTATGTGCTCGCCGCCGGGCTCGTCGCCTCACTGCGCGTCGACGCCCCGCGGCGCCCGGCCCGGAAAGCCGGGGCCACGCTGAGGGCGGAGATCGCCGAGGGGCTGCGGGCGCTGTGGGCCGACCGGGCGCTGCGCGGACTGTGCGCGGCCACCACCGTGTGCAACCTCGGCATGGGCGCCCTCATCGCCACCCTGGTCCTGCACGTCACCGGCTGGCTGCACGCCGGGCACGGCGGCTATGCCGCGACCATCACGGCGTACGGGGGCGGGAGCGTGGCCGGCGGGCTGCTGGCCCAGCGGTGTGCGCGCCGGCTCGGGCGGATACGCAGCGTGCTGGCCGCCGGAGCCGTCCAGGCCTGCTGTCTGGCGGCCATGGGCACGGTCCGCGCGCTGGGGGTGACGGTCGCCGCCATGGCGCTCTTCGGGCTCATGGGGATGGTGTGGAACGTGAACCTGACGACGCTGATGCAGGAGCGCGCCCCGGAGGCGATGCTGGGACGGGTGAGCGCGGCGTTCCGCACGCTGGCCGTGGCGGGCGCACCGCTGGGCGCCCTGGCGGGCGGCGCGGCGGCCGCGTCCTGGGGCCTCAACACCCCGGCCCTACTGGCGTCCGGCTTGTTCCTTGCCGCGGTCGTCGCGCTGATTCCTGCCCGCACCGCCTGATCAATTAGGTTGGAGGGGCAGTGGGGCAGGTACGCACGTACGAGAAGAAGTGGGCTGATGCCGCAGATGAACGCAGGAAGCCGTACCAGGCTCAACCAGATGCCCGAGTGGATCGCACTGGGCAAGCACCGGGAGCAGTTGGGCGACACCCATCTGCGGGAGCTGTTCGCCGCCGAGCCCGGCCGCGGCACCGACTACACCCTGCAGGTCGGCGATCTCCATCTCGACTACTCCAAGCACCTGGTGACCGGTGAGACCCTCGCGCTCCTGCGCGAGCTGGCCGCGGCCACCGATGTCGCCCGGCTGCGGGACGCCATGTTCCGTGGCGAGAAGATCAACACCACCGAGAACCGCGCGGTGCTGCACACCGCGCTGCGCGCCCCGCGGGACGCGGTGATCGAGGTCGACGGCGAGAACGTGGTGCCCGAGGTGCACGCCGTCCTCGACAAGATGGCCGCCTTCTCCCAGAAGATCCGCTCGGGCGAGTGGACCGGTCACACGGGCAAGCGCATCAAGAACGTCGTCAACATCGGCATCGGCGGCTCCGACCTCGGTCCCGCGATGGCGTACGAGGTCCTGAAGTCGTTCACCGACCGTGAGCTGACGGTCCGTTTCGTCTCCAACGTGGACGGCGCCGACCTCCACGAGGCGGTCCGTGACCTGGACGCGGCCGAGACGCTGTTCATCATCGCGTCCAAGACGTTCACCACCATCGAGACCATCACCAACGCCACCTCGGCGCGCAACTGGCTGCTCACGGAGCTGAAGGCCGATCAGGACGCCGTCGCCCGGCACTTCGTGGCCCTGTCGACCAACGCCGACAAGGTCGCCGAGTTCGGCATCGACACGGCCAACATGTTCGGTTTCTGGGACTGGGTCGGCGGCCGCTACTCCTTCGACTCGGCCATCGGCCTCTCGCTGATGATCGCCGTGGGAGCCGACCGGTTCCGCGAGATGCTGGACGGCTTCCACCTGGTCGACGAGCACTTCCGCACGGCCCCGGCGGAGTCCAACGTGCCGTTGCTGCTCGGCCTGTTGGGCGTGTGGTACGGCGCCTTCTTCGACGCCCAGTCGCACGCGGTGCTGCCGTACTCGCACTACCTGTCCAAGTTCACCGCGTACCTCCAGCAGCTGGACATGGAGTCCAACGGCAAATCCGTGGACCGCGACGGCAACCCGGTCGAGTGGCAGACCGGGCCGGTCGTGTGGGGCACTCCGGGCACCAACGGGCAGCACGCGTACTACCAGTTGATCCACCAGGGCACCAAGGTCATCCCGGCCGACTTCATCGGCTTCGCCCGGCCGGTCGCCGATCTGCTGCCGGGTCTGGTCGCCCAGCACGACCTCCTGATGGCCAACTTCTTCGCCCAGACGCAGGCACTGGCCTTCGGCAAGACGCCGGACGAGGTGCGCGCGGAGGGCGTGGCCGAGGAGCTCGTGCCGCACAAGACGTTCAAGGGCAACCACCCCACCACCACGATCCTGGCCAAGGAGCTGACCCCCTCGGTCCTCGGCCAGCTGATCGCCCTGTACGAGCACAAGGTGTTCGTACAGGGAGCCATCTGGAACATCGACTCCTTCGACCAGTGGGGTGTCGAGCTCGGCAAGGTCCTCGCCAAGCGCGTCGAGCCCGCCCTGACCGAGGGGGCGGACGTGCCGGGTCTTGACGCCTCCAGCAAGGCCCTGGTCGCCAAGTACCGCTCGCTGCGCGGCCGTTGAGCCCCTGGCTGCCGTCCTGACGGCGGACTCGCCCGTACAGCACTCCGGCCCGGTCCCGCCCCCGAGGGGGTGGGACCGGGCCGGTTGCCGTGGCGGGTGGCGTCAGGGAGACGCCGGGGGGTACAGCGACCGCGGCAGCTGGGACGCGGCCGCCGCGTCCAGCAGCCACAGGGTGCGGGCCCGGCCGTAGGCGCCGGCTGCCGGGGCCTGCACCTCGCCCGCGCCCGACAGGGCCACCGCCGCGGCGTGCGCCTTGTCCTCGCCCGCCGCCAGCAGCCAGACCTCACGCGCCGCCCGGATGGCCGGGAGGGTGAGCGAGATCCGGGTGGGCGGCGGCTTGGGCGCGCCGTGCACCCCGACGACCATCCGCTCGGTCTCCCGCACCGCGGGCAACTCCGGGAAGAGGGACGCCACATGGGTGTCCGGGCCGACGCCCAGCATCAGCACGTCGAACCTCGGCACGGGGCCGTGGTCCTCGGGCCCCGCCGCCGCGGCGAGCTCCGCCGCGTAGGCGGCGGCCGCCGCGTCCGCGTCGTTGCCGTACGCGCCGCCCGAAGCGGGCATCGCGTGCACCCGCTTCGGGTCCAGCGGCACCCCGTCCAGCAGCGCGGCGCGCGCCTGTGTGTAGTTCCGCTCCGGGTCGTCCTCGGCCACGAAACGCTCGTCGCCCCACCACAGGTCAAGGCGCGACCAGTCGATCGCGTCCCGGGCCGGTGAGGAGGCCAGCGCGGCGAGGAGCCCGTTGCCGTTGCGGCCGCCCGTGAGGACCACGGACGCCGAGCCGCGGGCGGCCTGGGCGTCCACGACCTTCGTGATCAGCCGGGCCGCCGCGGCCTGGGCCATCAGCTCCTTGTCGCGGTGGACGACGAGCTGAGGCGTGCTCACTTGGCCGCTGCCTTCTTGGCCGGTGCCGCCTTCTTCGCGGGAGCCGGCTTGGCCTCCGCGTCGGCGTCGGCGGCCGGGGCGGTCTTGGCCTCCACCGAGTCGCCGAGCCGGTCCACGCCGAACTTCAGCGCGGACGCGTAGGTGTCGTCCGGGTCGAGGCGGCGCAGTTCCTCCGCGATGAGCTCGGAGGTCTCGCGGCGCTTGAGCGCGACCGCCCGGTCCGGCTGGCCCTGCATGGACAGGGTCGCGAGCGAGCCGTCGGCGCGGTCCAGGACGATCGGGCCGCAGTCCGTCTCCATGCGTACGGCGGTCAGGCCCGGGCCGGTCGACAGGGAGCGCTTGACCGACACGTTCAGCCGGTCGGCGAGCCACATCCCGAGCAGTTCGCAGCTCGGGTTGAACTCCTCGCCCTCCACCTCGACGCTCGTGACCTTGCAGGGCACCTGGTCGAGGGCCGCGGCCAGCATCGAGCGCCAGGGCGTGATGCGGGTCCACGACAGGTCGGTGTCACCGGGGGTGTAGGCCTCGGCGCGGGCGGTCAGCTCCTGTATGGGCTGCTCGGCCGCGTAGGTGTCGGTGACGCGGCGCTGGGCGAGCGCGCCCAGCGGGTCCTGCGCCGGGTCGATCGGCGCGTTCACCGGCCACCAGACGACGACCGGCGCGTCCGGCAGGAGCAGCGGCAGGACCACCGACTGGGCGTGGTTGAGCACCTCGCCGTACAGCCGCAGGACCACCGTCTCGCCGGTGCCCGCGTCCGCGCCCACCCGCACCTCGGCGTCGAGGCGCGAGCTCGTGCGGTCCCGGGGCGAGCGCGAGACGCGCTTGATGACCACGAGGGTGCGCGAGGGGTGCTCGCGCGAGGCGTCGCCAGCAGCGCGCAGGGCGTCGTAGGCGTTCTCCTCGTCGGTGACGATGACGAGGGTGAGCACCATGCCGACGGCGGGGGTGCCGACGGCCCGGCGGCCCTGGACCAGCGCCTTGTTGATCTTGCTGGCCGTGGTGTCCGTAAGGTCGATCTTCATGGCCGACGCCAGCTCCGTCCGTCTCGTGCGAGCATTTCGTCCGCCTCGTCCGGGCCCCAGGTCCCCGACGGGTACTGGGCGGGCTTGCCGTGCTTGTCCCAGTACTGCTCGATCGGGTCGAGGATCTTCCAGGACAGCTCGACCTCCTCCACGCGCGGGAAGAGGTTGGAGTCGCCGAGCAGGACGTCGAGGATGAGGCGTTCGTACGCCTCGGGGCTCGACTCCGTGAAGGACTCGCCGTAGGCGAAGTCCATGGAGACGTCCCGGACCTCCATCGAGGTGCCCGGCACCTTGGAGCCGAAGCGCACGGTCACGCCCTCGTCCGGCTGCACCCGGATGACCAGGGCGTTCTGGCCCAGCTCCTCCGTGGCGGTGTGGTCGAAGGGGGAGTGCGGGGCGCGCTGGAAGACCACCGCGATCTCCGTGACGCGCCGGCCGAGGCGCTTGCCGGTGCGCAGGTAGAACGGGACGCCCGCCCAGCGGCGGTTGTCGATCTCCAGCTTGATGGCGGCGTAGGTGTCGGTCTTCGACTTGGGGTCGATGCCGTCTTCCTGGAGGTAGCCGACCGCCTTCTCGCCGCCCTGCCACCCGGCCGCGTACTGCGCGCGGACCGTGTCCTTGCCGAGGTCCTTGGGCAGCCGCACGGCGCCGAGCACCTTGGTCTTCTCGGCCGCGAGTGCGTCCGCGTCGAAGGAGGCGGGCTCCTCCATCGCGGTGAGCGCCATCAGCTGGAGCAGGTGGTTCTGGATGACGTCACGGGCCGCGCCGATGCCGTCGTAGTAGCCGGCCCGGCCGCCGATGCCGATGTCCTCGGCCATCGTGATCTGCACGTGGTCGACGTAGGAGCGGTTCCACAGCGGCTCGAACATGGTGTTCGCGAACCGCAGGGCCAGGATGTTCTGAACGGTCTCCTTGCCCAGGTAGTGGTCGATCCGGAAGACCTCGTTGGGCGGAAAGACCTCGTGGACGACCTGGTTGAGCTCCTTGGCGGAGACCAGGTCGTGGCCGAAGGGCTTCTCGATGACCGCGCGGCGCCAGGAGCCGTTCTTCTGGTCGGCGAGCCCGTGCTTCTTGAGCTGCTGGACGACCTTGGGGAAGAACTTCGGCGGCACCGACAGGTAGAAGGCGAAGTTGCCGCCCGTGCCCTGCGCCTTGTCGAGCTCCTGGATGGTCGACTTCAGCGTCTCGAACGCCTCGTCGTCGTCGAAGTCACCCTGGACGAAGCGCATCCCCTGGATGAGCTGCTGCCAGACCTCCTCACGGAACGGCGTACGGGCGTGCGCCTTGACCGCGTCGTGGACCTCCTGCGCGAAGTCCTCGTCCTGCCACTCGCGGCGGGCGAAGCCGATCAGCGAAAAGCCCGGCGGGAGCAGACCCCGGTTGGCGAGGTCGTAGACGGCGGGCATCAACTTTTTACGGGACAAATCGCCTGTGACGCCGAAGATCACCAGACCCGACGGCCCCGCGATGCGCGGGAGCCGTCGGTCTGCGGCGTCACGAAGCGGGTTCGCTTCGCGGATCGCGGTCAAGATTTACGCCTCCGAGGGTGCGAGGCGCTTGAGCTCCGCCTCGGTGGACTTGAGCAGGTCGTTCCAGGCGCCTTCGAACTTCTCCACGCCCTCGTCCTCGAGGAGCTGCACGACCTCGTCGTAGGAGATCCCCAGCTTCTCGACGGCGTCGAGGTCGGCGCGGGCCTGCTCGTAGGTGCCGGTCACCGTGTCGCCGGTGATCTGCCCGTGGTCGGCCGTGGCCTCCAGGGTGGCCTCCGGCATGGTGTTGACCGTGTTCGGGGCGACCAGGTCGTCCACGTACAGGGTGTCCTTGTACGCCTTGTCCTTGACGCCGGTGGAGGCCCACAGCGGGCGCTGCTTGTTGGCGTGCGCCTTGTCGAGGGCGGCCCAGCGGTCGGAGGCGAAGACCTCCTCGTACGCCTGGTAGGCGAGCCGCGCGTTGGCCAGACCGGCCTTGCCGCGGGCGGCCTTGGCCTCGTCGGTGCCGAGCGCGTCGATCCGCTTGTCGATCTCGGTGTCCACGCGGGACACGAAGAAGGACGCCACGGAGTGGATCTTCGAGAGATCCAGGCCGCGCTCCTTGGCCTTCTCCAGGCCCGAGAGGTAGGCGTCCATGACCTTGCGGTAGCGCTCGAGCGAGAAGATCAGCGTGACGTTGACGCTGATGCCGAGGCCGATGGTCTCGGTGATCGCCGGCAGACCCGCCTCGGTGGCCGGGATCTTGATGAGCGTGTTGGGCCGGTCCACCAGCCAGGCCAGCTGCTTGGCCTCGGCGACCGTGGCGCGGGTGTTGTGCGCCAGGCGGGGGTCGACCTCGATGGAGACCCGGCCGTCCTGGCCGTCGGTGGCGTCGAAGACCGGGCGCAGGATGTCGGCGGCGTCCCTCACGTCAGCCGTCGTGATCATGCGGATGGCTTCTTCGACGGTCACCTCGCGGGCCGCGAGGTCGGTCAGCTGGGTGTCGTAGCCGTCACCCTGGCTGATCGCCTTCTGGAAGATCGACGGGTTGGTGGTGACGCCGACCACGTGCGACTGGTCGATCAGCTCGGCCAGGTTGCCGGACGTGATCCGCTTGCGCGACAGGTCGTCGAGCCAGATCGCCACGCCTTCGTCGGAGAGGCGCTTGAGTGCGTCTGTCATGAGGATTGCATCTCCTACTAGTTCGTATACCGGCGTCAGCGCGCGGCGGCTTCGAGAGATTCCCGGGCGGCGGCGGCCACGTGGTCGGCCGTGAAGCCGAACTCCTGGAAGAGGACCTTGCCGTCGGCCGAAGCGCCGAAGTGCTCCAGCGAGACGATGCGGCCCGCGTCCCCGACGTAGCGGTGCCAGGTCAGACCGATACCGGCCTCGACCGCGACCCGCGCCTTGACCGACGGCGGCAGGACGCTGTCCTTGTACGCCTGGTCCTGCTCCTCGAACCACTCGACGCACGGCATCGAGACCACGCGGGTCGGGATGCCGGCCGCCTGGAGCTGCTCGCGCGCGCCGACGGCGAGCTGGACCTCGGAGCCGGTGGCGATGAGCACGACCTGGGGGTCGCCGCCCTCCGCGTCGAACAGGACGTAACCGCCCTTGGCGGCGTCCTCGTCGACCTCGTACGTCGGCACACCCTGGCGAGTCAGCACGAGGCCGTGCGGGGCCCCCTTGCCGAACACCTTGGTGTAGCGCCGCAGGATCTCGCGCCAGGCGATGGCGGTCTCGTTGGCGTCCGCGGGGCGGACGACGTTGAGGCCCGGGATGGCGCGCAGCGAGGCCAGGTGCTCGACCGGCTGGTGGGTGGGGCCGTCCTCGCCCAGACCGATCGAGTCGTGCGTCCACACGTACGTCACCGGCAGGTGCATCAGCGCGGACAGGCGCACGGCGTTGCGCATGTAGTCGGAGAACACCAGGAAGGTGCCGCCGTACACGCGGGTGTGGCCGTGCAGCGCGATGCCGTTCATCTCCGCGGCCATGGAGTGCTCGCGGATGCCGAAGTGCACGGTGCGGCCGTACGGGTCGGCCTCGGGCAGCGGGTTGCCGGCCGGCAGGAACGACGACGTCTTGTCGATGGTCGTGTTGTTCGAGCCCGCGAGGTCGGCGGAGCCGCCCCACAGCTCGGGCATGACCGCGCCGAGGGCCTGGAGGATCTTGCCGGAGGCGGCGCGGGTGGCGACGGCCTTGCCGGTCTCGAAGACCGGGAGGTGCGACTCCCAGCCCTGGGGCAGCTCGCCCGCGTTGATGCGGTCGAACTCGGCGGCGCGCTCCGGGTTGGCGGTGCGCCACGCGGCGAACGACTTCTCCCACTCGGCCTTGGCCTCACGGCCGCGGTCAAGAGCCTCGCGGGTGTGCGCGAGCACCTCGTCGGCGACCTCGAAGGACTTCTCGGGGTCGAAGCCGAGGACGCGCTTGGTGGCGGCCACCTCGTCGTCGCCCAGCGCCGAGCCGTGCGCGGCCTCGGTGTTCTGGGCGTTGGGGGCGGGCCAGGCGATGATCGAGCGCATCGCGATGAACGACGGCCTGTCGGTCACGGCCTTCGCGGCCTCGATCGCGTCGTAGAGCGCCTCGGGGTCCAGGTCGCCGTCCGGCTTCGGCGCGACGCGCTGGACGTGCCAGCCGTAGGCCTCGTACCGCTTGACGGTGTCCTCGGAGACGGCGGTCTCGGTGTCGCCCTCGATCGAGATGTGGTTGTCGTCCCACAAAAGGACCAGGTTGCCGAGCTTCTGGTGGCCGGCGAGCGAGGACGCCTCGGCGGAGATGCCCTCCTGCAGGCAGCCGTCGCCGGCGATCGCGAACACGAAGTGGTCGAAGGGGGAGGTGCCGGGGGCGGCCTCCGGGTCGAACAGGCCGCGCTCGTAGCGGGCGGCCATCGCCATGCCCACCGCGTTGGCGACACCCTGGCCCAGCGGGCCGGTGGTCGTCTCGACGCCGGTGGTGTGGCCGTACTCCGGGTGGCCGGGGGTCTTGGAACCCCACGTCCGGAACGCCTTCAGGTCATCCAGCTCCAGGCCGAAACCGGCCAGGTACAGCTGGATGTAGAGGGTCAGGGACGAGTGGCCCGCGGAGAGTACGAAACGGTCGCGTCCGACCCAGTCGGCGTCCGCCGGGTCGTGCCGCATCACCTTCTGGAAGAGGGTGTACGCGGCCGGGGACAGGCTCATCGCCGTACCTGGATGGCCGTTGCCGACCTTCTGTACGGCATCCGCGGCCAGTACGCGGCCGGTGTCTACGGCCCGCTGGTCCAGCTCGGTCCACTCGAGGTCTGTGGTGGTCGGCTTGGTGCTCACCCTGAGTCAGGGCTCCTCTCCACATGTCGAATCCCGGTGACTGAGGGCGCACCGGGCGCTGTCGAGCCTACCCCTGCCGGAACGCTCATTTTTTCGACTGACTGCACGTTGAGACAGACACCTCCAGGGTGGCGGTGACCGGTGAAATCCGCCTCCCGGCGAACCATCCCCAACACGACCCCACCCCCGGGGAGAACGGCCTATGGGCAACGTCTACAGTGGCGTGGTACGCGCAAGTCTTTACCGGGCCTTCACGTCCGGGAACGTGCCGGATCACCGGGGACTTGCTGGGAATTTCTCTGTCAGGGGTGTGCGTGACGGCCGTCGAGTCCCGACCCGCAGGGGTCATCTTGACTCCCAGCCCGGGGGGCCATCGGCCATTCGGGGCCCGCGTCAAGGCCTTCGTGATGCTGACCAAGCCGCGGATCATCGAACTGCTCCTCATCACCACCATTCCGGTGATGTTCCTCGCCGAGCAGGGCATTCCGCCGCTGTGGCTGGTGTTCGCCACCACGCTGGGCGGGTACCTCTCGGCAGGCGGCGCAAACGCGCTGAACATGTACATCGACCGCGACATCGACGCGCTGATGGACCGGACCTCCCAGCGCCCGCTGGTGACCGGGATGGTCTCGCCGCGCGAGTGCCTGGTCTTCGGCCTCTCGCTCGCCGTGGTCTCGACGCTGTGGTTCGGGCTCCTGGTCAACTGGCTCTCGGCCGCCCTGTCGCTGGGCGCGCTGCTCTTCTACGTCGTCGTGTACACGATGATCCTCAAGCGCCGGACCTCGCAGAACATCGTGTGGGGCGGCATCGCGGGCTGCCTGCCGGTGCTCATCGGCTGGTCCTCGGTCACGGACTCCATGTCGTGGGCGCCGATCATCCTGTTCCTCGTCATGTTCTTCTGGACGCCGCCGCACTACTACCCGCTGTCCATGAAGGTCAAGGAGGACTACGCGCGGGTCGGTGTGCCGATGCTGCCGGTCGTCGCCTCCAACAAGGTCGTGGCGCGCCACATCGTCCTCTACAGCTGGATCATGGTCGGGGTCTCGCTGCTGCTGACCCCGCTCGGCTTCACCGGCTGGTTCTACACGGCCGTCGCGGTCCTGGCCGGCGGCTGGTGGCTGTGGGAGGCGCACGCGCTGCAGTCCCGCGCCAAGTCCGAGGCGACCGGGGCCAAGCTGAAGGAAATGCGGCTGTTCCACTGGTCGATCACGTACGTGTCGCTGTTGTTCGTGGCCGTCGCGGTGGACCCGTTCCTGCGCTGAGCGGGCCGCGGACGACGCAGACGCACCGAGGGGCCAGTGGCGCAAGCCACTGGCCCCTCTTGTCGCACCCGGTGCTACCCGCTAGTAGCATCGCGGCATGGCAGACACCCAGGTTGACGAGAAGCAGGACGCCAGGGCCGAACGGCGGGCGGACAAGCTGGCCCGGCAGATCGGCTCCTTCGCCAAGGAGCACGGCGGCGCCGAGGGCCAGGTCGCGTACCTCGGCCGGCGCGGCGCGCGGATCGCGCTGGTCGGCGCGGACGGCGGCTGGGGCAACCTCGTGGCCCCGAGCCACGCGATCGCCGTGCGGGCGGTCGAGAAGGCCGGGATCACCGTCCACGACGCGTTCGACGGCGAGTTCGCGAGCAAGGTGACGACCGGCCGGTACGAGTGGACCCGCATGGCCGGGATCCAGCTCGGCGGTCCGAAGAACAGCTGAGCGGCACCCGAGCAACACCGATCCGGGGCTCACCCGTTAGGAGGGGTGGAAGCGCGTCCACCGCTGGGAGCCCCGGATGATCGACACCCCGCCCCTGGTGGACCAGTACTGCCACGGGGTCCTGCGCACCGAGCTGGGCCTGGGCACCTTCGAGACGGCGCTGGGCCGCACGGGGACGCTGCCCGCGCCCGGCACCACGTTCTTCGACACCCAGACCGGCTTCGCGGTACGCCGCTGGTGCCCCCCGCTGCTCGGCCTCGAACCGCACTGCGCCCCCGCCCACTACCTGGCCCGCCGCCGTGAACTCGGCGTACTGGAAGCGGGCCGGCGGCTGCTGCGGGGCTCCGGGATCTCCACCTATCTGGTCGACACCGGGCTGCCCGGGGACCTCACCGCCCCGCACGAGATCGCCGCGGCGGGCGCCGCCGACGCCCACGAGATCGTCCGCCTCGAACTCCTCGCCGAGCAGGTGGCCGACACCTCGGGCACCGTCGAGTCCTTCCTCGCCAACCTCGCCGAGGCCGTGCACACCGCAGCCGCCTCCGCCGTGGCCTTCGCCTCGGTGGCGGACGTACGCGAAGGACTCGACCCGGAGCCGCCCGGGCCGGGGGAGGTGCGCGGCGCGGCCGGGCGGTGGCTGGCGGGCCGGCGCAAGCACGGGCGCCTGGCGGACCCGGTGCTCCTGCGCCACCTGTGGTGGAGCGCGGTCGCGGCCGGGCGTCCGCTCCAGCTCCAGGTGGGCATGGCCGACCCGATGCTGCTCGCCGGATTCGCCAGCGCGACGTGCGGACTCGGCACCGATCTCGTGCTGCTGCACGGCTATCCGTACCACCGCCAGACCGCCCACCTGGCCAGCGTCCACCCGCATGTGTACGCCGACGTGGGGCCCGCGCTGGTGCGTACCGGGGCGAGGGCGGCCGCCGTGCTCGCGGAGATCATGGAGCTGGCCCCGTTCGGGAAGCTGCTCTACTCCAGCGGCGCGCGCGGGCTGCCGGAACTGCACGTGGTGGGCGCCCGGCTCTTCTCGGAGGCGCTCGGCCGGGTGCTCGGCGGCTGGGTGGGCGACGGCGCCTGGTCGCGCACGGACGCGCAGCGGGTCGCCGGGATGATCGCGGCGGGCAACGCCCGCCGCGTCTACGGACTGTCAGGCGTGGCTTAGCGCCGAGCCGGTCTGCGCCGGGACCTCGGCGGGGATCTCCGGCCGCTCGCGCAGCGAGAGCAGCACGCGCAGCACCGCGATCCACACCAGGCAGGAGCCCAGCATGTGCAGGCCGACCAGGATCTCGGGCGTCTTCGTGAAGTACTGCACATAGCCGATCACGCCCTGGCCCAGGAGCACCACGAACAGGTCGCGGGCCCGGGCGCGCGGCCCGGGGGGAGCGTCGACGGCCTTCAGGACGAACCAGAGCGCCACGGCCAGGGCGACGACGATCCAGGCGAGGTCCGCGTGCAGCTGCGTGATCATCGTCCAGTCGAGCGGGATGCGCGGCACGTCCTTGGAGTCGCCGGGGTGGCGTCCGGTGCCGGTCACGATGGTGCCGACCGCGATCAGCGCGGCCGAGGCGGCCACCAGGAGCCAGGTCAGCTGCACAACCGCCTTGCCGACCAAGGGCCTTGGGGCGCCGTCGCCCTCCTGGGCGCGCTGCCAGGTGACCACCGCGACCGCGATGAGCGCGCTGGAGAGCAGGAAGTGCGCGGCCACCGTGTACGGGTTGAGGCCGACCAGGACGACGATCCCGCCCAGCACCGCGTTGCCCATGACCACCCAGAACTGCACCCAGCCCAGCCGGGTCAGCGGACGCCGCCAGGGCTTCGCGGAGCGGGCCGCGATGATCGCCCAGCCGACCGCGGCGCACAGCACGTAGGTCAGCATCCGGTTGGTGAACTCGATGACGCCGCGGAAGCCCATCTCGCTGGTGACGGTCAGGCTGTCGCTGGTGCACTTGGGCCAGGTGGGGCAGCCGAGCCCTGAGCCCGTGAGCCGGACCGCGCCGCCGGTCACCACGATGGCGACCGCCATGACGAGGGCGGCGAGCGCCGCGCGCCGCACGATCCGGGGGGAGGCGGTCCAACGCTCCGCGATGTACAGGAGCGGATTGCGGGCCGCCGCGGTCACGTCGGCACGGGTCACTTTCGGCATGCGCCCTATCGTAGGCGCCCGTTTGTGCATGTTTTCACGAGGGGGGTGCGCCCGGCCGTACCGGGAGGAAACCCTCTCCCGTACGGTCCCGGGTCACTCCCAGCGGAAGAACTTCGCGGCCGCGCCCAGGCCGAGCACCGTCCACACCGCGAGGATCCCGAGGTCCCCCCACGGCATGGACGCGCCGTGCTGGAGCACCGTGCGCAGCCCGTCGGAGAGCGCCGAGATGGGAAGCAGGTCCAGCACGGAGCGCGCCCCGGCGGGGAACTTGTCCATCGGCACGATGACGCCGCCCGCGACGAGCAGCAGCAGAAACACCAGGTTGGCCGCGCCCAGCGTCGCCTCCGCCTTCAGGGTGCCGGCCATCAGCAGCCCGAGCCCGGAGAACGCGGCGGTGCCGAGCACGAGCAGGAACAGCACCGCGAACGGATTGCCGTGCGGGGACCAGCCGAGCGCGAAGGCGATCACCGTGAGCAGGACGACCTGGAGCACCTCGGTGACCAGCACGGCCAGCGTCTTGGAGGTCATCAGCGCCCAGCGCGGCAACGGCGAGGCGCCGAGCCGCTTGAGCACCCCGTAGCGCCGCTCGAAGCCGGTCGCGATGGCCTGGCCGGTGAACGCGGTCGACATCACGGCCAGCGCCAGGATGCCCGGCGCGAGGAAGTCGACGGACTTGCCCCGGCCCGTGTCGATGATGTCGACGGTCGAGAACAGCACGAGCAGCAGGCTCGGGATGATCACGGTGAGGAGCAGCTGCTCGCCGTTGCGCAGCAGCATCCGCGTCTCCAGGGTGGTCTGCGCCCCGATCATCCGCCCGAGCGGCGCCGCGCCCGGCTTCGGTGCGTACGTCCCAGCACTCATGCGCGCGGCTCCCTGCCGGTCGGCTCCAAGCCGTGTTCTCCCGGGGGACGACCCCCGGACCCCCGGCCGGTCGCTGTGTCGTGGTGAACCCGAGTCATGCGCGCAGCTCCCTGCCGGTCAGCTCCAAGAAGACGTCCTCCAAGGTGTGGCGTTCGACCGAGATGCCGTCCGGCATCACGCCGTGCTGCGCGCACCAGGAGGTGACGGTGGCGAGCAGCTGGGGGTCGACCGTGCCGGTGATCCGGTACGCGCCCGAGGTCAGCTCGGCCGCGGCGGTGCCGTCCGGCAGGGCCTTGAGCAGCGAGCCGAGGTCGAGGCCGGGGCGGCCGGTGAAGCGGAGCGTGTTCTCGGCGCCGCCCCTGCACAGCTGCTCGGGAGAGCCCTGGGCGACGACCCGGCCCGCGTCGACGATGGCCACGTCGTCCGCGAGCGCCTCGGCCTCGTCCATGAAGTGGGTGGTCAGCACCACCGACACCCCGTCGGCGCGCAGCTCGCGCACGAGGTCCCAGGTGGCGCGGCGGGCCTGCGGGTCGAGCCCGGCGGTCGGCTCGTCGAGGAAGACCAGCTCGGGGCGGCCGACGACGGCCATCGCGAGCGCGAGGCGCTGCTGCTGGCCCCCGGAGAGCCGGCGGTAGGTGGTACGTCCGCAACTGCCCAGGCCCAGGCGCTCGATGAGGGCGTCCACGTCCAGCGGGTGTGCGTGCAGCCTGGCCATGTGGCGGAGCATCTCGTCGGCGCGGGCGCCGGAGTAGACGCCGCCGGACTGGAGCATCACGCCGATCCGCGGCTTCAGCCGCCCCGCGTCGGCGACCGGGTCGAGGCCGAGGACGCGGACGGTGCCCGCGTCCGGCCTGCGGTAGCCCTCGCAGGTCTCGATGGTGGTGGTCTTGCCGGCGCCGTTGGGGCCGAGGACGGCGGTCACGGTGCCCGCGCCGACCGTGAGGTCGAGGCCGTCCACGGCGGTCTTGGGTCCGTACCGTTTGACCAGGCCCAGGACCTGGACGACGGGCTCGCTCTTCATGAACGGCAAGTCTAGGCCGGGTCCGGGGTCCCCCTGCCCGGGGGCCCAGGTCCCCGCACCAGGGTCCTGCCCGGGCCGACACGCCCGGCGCGACGCGGGTTTTCTCCTGGGCGCGGGGCCCCGCGCTCAATCCTCGTGCGGCCGGTGCAGCGGCAGCCACCGCTGGGCGTAGGCGACCGCCTCCCGGACCGGGAACAGGCGCGCGGTGGCCGCGCCCACCGCGGCGCGCGCCACGTCCCCGGCCCGGTCCCGCTCGAAGTCGGCGCCGAGCTCGTCGAAGCGGTCGCTCGTGAGGGACCGGTCCCGGACGGTGAGCCAGCGCCTGCCCCGGCCGGTCGTCGCGGCGAACGAGAACTCCGCGACCGGCCCCGGCACCCGGTACTCGGCGAGGTGGAAGGACGTACAGGAGTCGTAGCCCGCGCCGAGCAGCAGGACCCGGGCGCCGGCCTCCTCCAGGCGGGCCAGCGGGCTGCGCTCGCCGAGGAGGCAGTCCAGCGCGTGGCCCCCGGTGACGCGGGCCGCGGCCGGGCCGATCGCCGCGAAGGAGGTCTGGGGGTGGGCGCTGCGCAGGGCGCCGGGCCAGGTCCGCGCGGTCTCCGGGATCACCCCGACGCCCCGGGACGGGGTGATCAGCGGGTCGTAGGCCGGGGTGGTGGCCCGGATCGCCTCCCACCACTCCTCGGGCACCGGGGGACGCCGCCAGTGGGAGGGGTCGGAGTTGTCCCCGGAGTGCGTGGGGACCACCAGGGTGCCCGTTTCGCCCAGCGCGTCGAGAAGCGCCCGGACCACCGTGACGGGTCCTCCGCAGACCCAGCCGAGCGACTTCAGGGAGGAGTGCACGAGGAGGGTCTCGCCGGGCCGCACGCCCAGCGCGCGCAGGTCTGCGGCGAGCGAGTCGCGCGTACACAACGGGCCGGTCACAGGCGGTGTGCGCATGGTTGGCGAGTCTGTCGCAAGCCCGCCGCGGAGTCCACCGGGCGGCCCGCCGGGCGAGCGCCCGAAGATCGTTTCCGCAGGTCACCTTAGGTTTGCCTAAGTGATGCACCGCACCGGCCGGTGATCGGGACGCGGGTTGTCAGGCTCTGAGGAATTACGCAACAATGGCGTTGTGAAAAACATCGGCGAGGTTCCCCAGGAGGAACTCGCGACCGGTGAGCGGTCCACCCGCAACCGTGTCGCGCGATCCATCCTGGACCACGGACCCTCGACCGTCGCGGACCTCGCCAAGCGCCTCGGCCTCACCCAGGCCGCCGTCCGCCGCCACCTCGACGCGCTCGCGGCCGACGAGGTCGTCGCGCCGCGTGAACAGCGCGTCTACGGGGCGCGGACCCGTGGCCGGCCGGCCAAGGTCTTCGCGCTGACCGACTGCGGCCGGGACGCCTTCGAGCAGTCCTACGACAAGCTCGCCGTGGACGCCCTGCGCTGGATCGAACAGTCCGCCGGGGGCGGCGCGGCCGGCGAGGAAGCCGTCGCGGCGTTCGCCCGGGCCCGGGTCGAGGCTCAAGCGGGGGCGTACAGGGACGCGATCGAGGCCGTGGAGCCTGAGGCGCGGACCCAAGCCCTGGCCAAGGCCTTGAGCGCCGACGGGTACGCTGCTACGGCGCGCAGCGCGCCCCAGCCGCAGCGGGGTGAGCAGCTGTGCCAGCACCACTGCCCGGTCGCCCACGCCGCCGAGCGGTACCCGCAGCTGTGCGAGGCGGAGACGGAGTTCTTCTCCCGCCTCTTGGGAACGCACGTGCAGCGCCTGGCGACCATCGCCCACGGCGACGGCGTCTGCACCACGTTCATCCCGCACGGCGCGCCACCACAGACCACACACCAGCAAGCATCTGCAAGCACGGCCGGGAGGAACCCCGCATGACTCTCCCCACGGAGACTGCCCACCCTGAGCTCGAAGGCCTGGGCACGTACGAATACGGCTGGGCCGACTCCGACGCGGCCGGCGCCGCTGCCAAGCGCGGTCTCTCCGAGGCGGTCGTGCGCGACATCTCGGAGAAGAAGAACGAGCCCGAGTGGATGCTGAAGCTGCGCCTCAAGGGCCTGCGCCTCTTCGACAAGAAGCCCATGCCGAACTGGGGCTCCGACCTCTCCGGCATCGACTTCGACAACATCAAGTACTTCGTGCGTTCCACCGAGAAGCAGGCCGCTTCCTGGGAGGACCTGCCCTCGGACATCAAGAACACGTACGACAAGCTCGGCATCCCCGAGGCGGAGAAGCAGCGCCTGGTGGCCGGTGTCGCGGCCCAGTACGAGTCCGAGGTCGTCTACCACCAGATCCGTGAGGACCTGGAGGAGCAGGGCGTCATCTTCCTCGACACCGACACCGCCCTGAAGGAGCACCCGGAGCTCTTCCAGGAGTACTTCGGCACCGTCATCCCGGTCGGCGACAACAAGTTCGCGTCGCTGAACACCGCGGTGTGGTCCGGCGGCTCGTTCATCTACGTGCCCAAGGGTGTCCACGTCGACATCCCGCTGCAGGCCTACTTCCGCATCAACACGGAGAACATGGGCCAGTTCGAGCGGACGCTGATCATCGTCGACGAGGACGCCTACGTCCACTACGTCGAGGGCTGCACCGCCCCGATCTACTCCTCGGACTCGCTGCACAGCGCCGTCGTCGAGATCATCGTCAAGAAGGGCGGCCGCTGCCGCTACACGACGATCCAGAACTGGTCGAACAACGTCTACAACCTGGTCACCAAGCGCGCCGTGGCGTACGAGGGCGCGACCATGGAGTGGATCGACGGCAACATCGGTTCCAAGGTCACCATGAAGTACCCGGCCGTCTACCTGATGGGCGAGCACGCCAAGGGCGAGACGCTCTCCATCGCGTTCGCGGGCGAGGGCCAGCACCAGGACGCCGGTTCCAAGATGGTCCACATGGCGCCGAACACCTCCTCCAACATCGTCTCCAAGTCGGTGGCGCGAGGCGGCGGCCGCACCTCCTACCGCGGTCTCGTCGAGATCGGCGAGGGTGCCCACGGCTCCAAGTCGAACGTGCTCTGCGACGCCCTGCTGGTCGATACGATCTCCCGCTCGGACACGTACCCCTACGTGGACGTCCGCGAGGACGACGTCTCCATGGGCCACGAGGCGACCGTCTCCAAGGTCTCCGAGGACCAGCTCTTCTACCTGATGAGCCGCGGTCTGACCGAGTTCGAGGCGATGGCCATGATCGTGCGCGGCTTCGTCGAGCCGATCGCCAAGGAGCTCCCGATGGAGTACGCCCTTGAGCTCAACCGGCTGATCGAGCTGCAGATGGAGGGCTCGGTCGGCTGACGACCGTCCCCCGTCCGGCAGTTGAGCAGATTCTGATTCAGGAAGAGAGCACTACGACAGCCATGGCTGAGGCAAACATCCCGGTGGGCTCCACCACCGCCGGCTCGATCGCGGTGGCCGCCGAGTCGACCGTCGCCACCCGCATGAGCGCACCCCCGTCCTTCGACGTCGCGGACTTCCCGGTCCCGCACGGTCGCGAGGAGGAGTGGCGGTTCACGCCGCTGGAGCGGCTGCGCGGGCTGCACGACGGCACCGCGGTCGCCACCGGGGACGGTGTGAAGGTCGTCGTCGAGGCGCCCGAGGGCGTCGTCGTCGAGACCGTCGGCCGCGACGACGCGCGCCTCGGCAGGGCCGGCACCCCGGTGGACCGGGTCGCCGCCCAGGCGTACTCGTCCTTCGCCCAGGCCTCCGTCGTGACCGTCCCCAAGGAGACGGTGCTCACCGAGCCGATCCGGATCGCCGTGCACGGCGAGGGCGGCGTGGCCTACGGCCACCAGGTCATCGAGCTCGGCGCCTTCGCCGAGGCCGTCGTGGTCATCGACCACACCGGTGACGCGGTGCTCGCCGCCAATGTCGACTACCTCCTCGGCGACGGCGCCAAGCTGACCGTGGTCTCCGTCCAGGACTGGGACGACAAGGCCGTCCACGTCGCCCAGCACAACGCGCTGGTCGGCCGCGACGCCACCTTCAAGTCGTTCGTGGTCACCTTCGGCGGCGACCTGGTGCGCCTGCACCCGCGGGTCGCCTACGCGGGCACCGGCGGCGAGGCCGAGCTGTTCGGCCTGTACTTCACCGACCAGGGCCAGCACCAGGAGCACCGCCTCCTGGTCGACCACAACACCCCGCACTGCAAGTCCAACGCCGTGTACAAGGGCGCGCTCCAGGGCGAGGACGCGCACGCCGTGTGGATCGGCGACGTCCTCATCCAGGCCGCGGCCGAGGGCACGGACACGTACGAGATGAACCGCAACCTGGTTCTGACCGACGGCGCCCGCGTCGACTCGGTGCCGAACCTGGAGATCGAGACCGGCGAGATCGCCGGTGCCGGTCACGCCTCGGCCACCGGCCGCTTCGACGACGAGCAGCTCTTCTACCTGATGTCCCGCGGCATCCCGGCGACCGAGGCGCGCCGCCTGGTCGTGCGCGGCTTCTTCGCGGAGCTCGTCCAGCAGATCGGTCTGCCGGACGTCGAGGAGCGCCTGCTGGCGAAGATCGAGACGGAGCTGGAGGCTTCCGTCTGATGGCCTTCGTCAAAGCCTGTGCGCTGAGCGAGCTGGAGAGCGACACGCCCAAGCGGGTGGAGATCGACGGCACGCCGGTGTCCCTCGTCAAGACCGAGGGCGAGGTGTTCGCGATCAACGACATCTGCTCGCACGCGAACGTGTCGCTGTCGGAGGGCGAGGTCGAGGACTGCGCCATCGAGTGCTGGCTGCACGGCTCGAGCTTCGACCTGCGCACCGGTAAGCCGTCCGGCCTGCCCGCGACGCGCCCCGTCCCCGTATACCCCGTAAAGATCCAAGGGGACGATGTGCTCGTCTCCGTCACCCAGGAGTCCTGAGTTCCCCATGGCAACGCTTGAAATCCGCGACCTGCACGTCTCCGTCGACACCGAGAACGGTACGAAGGAGATCCTCAAGGGCGTCGACCTGACCGTGAAGCAGGGCGAGACCCACGCCATCATGGGCCCCAACGGCTCCGGCAAGTCGACCCTGGCGTACTCGCTGGCCGGGCACCCCAAGTACACGATCACCAGCGGCACCGTCACGCTCGACGGCGAGGACGTCCTGGAGATGTCCGTCGACGAGCGCGCCCGCGCCGGCGTCTTCCTCGCCATGCAGTACCCGGTCGAGGTCCCCGGCGTCTCGGTCTCCAACTTCCTGCGCACCTCCGCCACGGCGATCCGCGGCGAGGCCCCCAAGCTGCGCACCTGGGTGAAGGAGGTCAAGTCCGCGATGGAGCAGCTCCAGATGGACCCGGCCTTCGCCGAGCGCAACGTGAACGAGGGCTTCTCCGGCGGTGAGAAGAAGCGCCACGAGATCCTCCAGCTGGAGCTCCTCAAGCCGAAGATCGCGATCCTCGACGAGACCGACTCCGGCCTCGACGTGGACGCGCTGCGCCAGGTCTCCGAGGGCATCAACCGCGTCCGTGAGAACGGCGAGGTCGGCACCCTCCTGGTGACCCACTACACGCGCATCCTGCGCTACATCAAGCCCGACTACGTCCACGTCTTCGCGGGCGGCCGCATCGTCGAGTCCGGCGGCGCCGAGCTCGCCGACAAGCTCGAGGCCGAGGGCTACGCGTCGTACACGAAGGGTGGCGCTGACCTGTGAGCCACGCACGCGAGGCCGCCGGCCCGCGGATGAGCTGCGAGCCGCAGACGCGCCTCGCGGGCGGAGAAGCGAACGAAAGGGGCAGGACGTGACACAGCTGCCGGGCCTCCTCACCCAGTCCGCGCTCCTGGACGAGGCGATCCGCAAGGACTTCCCCTTGCTGGACCGTGTGGTCCACGACGGGAAGAAGATCGTCTACCTCGACTCGGCCGCGACGTCGCAGAAGCCGCGCCAGGTGCTCGACGCGCTCAACGAGTACTACGAGCGGCACAACGCCAATGTGCACCGCGGCGTGTACCTGGTCGCCGAGGAGGCCACGGCGCTCTACGAGGGCGCCCGTGACAAGGTCGCGCGGTTCATCAACGCGCCGAGCCGCGACGAGGTGATCTTCACCAAGAACGCCTCGGAGTCGCTCAACCTCGTCGCCAACATGCTGGGCTGGGCCGACGAGCCCTACCGCGTGGACAACGAGACCGAGATCGTCATCACGGAGATGGAGCACCACTCCAACATCGTGCCGTGGCAGCTGCTCTCGCAGCGCACGGGCGCGAAGCTGAAGTGGTTCGGCCTGACCGACGACGGCCGGCTCGACCTGTCGAACATCAACGAGATCATCACCGAGAAGACGAAGATCGTCTCCTTCACGCTGGTCTCCAACCTGCTCGGCACGCAGAACCCGGTCGAGGCGATCGTCCGCAGGGCGCAGCAGGTCGGCGCCCTGGTCTGCATCGACGCCTCGCAGGCCGCCCCGCACATGCCGCTGGACGTGCAGGCGCTGCAGGCCGACTTCGTGGCCTTCACGGGCCACAAGATGTGCGGCCCGACCGGCATCGGCGTCCTGTGGGGCCGCCAGGAGCTCCTGGAGGACCTGCCGCCCTTCCTCGGCGGCGGCGAGATGATCGAGACGGTCTCGATGCACTCCTCCACGTACGCCCCGGCGCCGCACAAGTTCGAGGCGGGCACGCCCCCGATCGCGCAGGCCGTGGGCCTGGGCGCGGCGGTGGACTACCTGTCCTCGATCGGCATGGACAAGATCGCCGCGCACGAGCACGCGATCACCGAGTACGCGGTCAAGCGCCTCCTGGAGGTGCCCGACCTGCGGATCATCGGCCCCACCACGGCCGAGGACCGCGGCGCGGCGATCTCCTTCACCCTGGGCGACATCCACCCGCACGACGTGGGACAGGTCCTCGACGAGGAGGGCATCGCGGTCCGCGTCGGTCACCACTGCGCGCGCCCGGTCTGCCTGCGCTACGGAATTCCCGCGACCACGCGAGCGTCTTTCTATCTGTACTCCACGCCCGCCGAGGTCGACGCCCTGGTGGACGGCCTGGAGCACGTACGCAACTTCTTCGGCTAGGGGTGCTGTGCTCTCCCGGGGGACACCCCCCCGGGCCCCGGCCCACAAGGCACGTCACGCAAGGGACGCGAGGACGCGAGGTAATTCGTTGTGAAGCTTGATTCGATGTACCAGGACGTCATCCTGGACCACTACAAGCACCCGCACGGCCGGGGCTTGCGGGACGGTGACGCCGAGGTGCACCACGTGAACCCGACGTGCGGCGACGAGATCACCCTCCGGGTGAAGTACGACGGGTCGCGGATCGAGGACGTCTCCTACGAGGGGCAGGGCTGCTCGATCAGCCAGGCCAGCGCCTCGGTCCTGAACGACCTGCTGGTCGGCAAGGACCTGGCCGAGGCGCGGCGGATCCAGGAGACCTTCCTGGAGCTGATGCAGTCCAAGGGCCAGCTGGAGCCGGACGACGCGATGGAGGAGGTCCTGGAGGACGCGGTGGCCTTCGCCGGCGTCTCCAAATACCCCGCCCGAGTGAAGTGTGCTCTGCTGAGCTGGATGGCTTGGAAGGACGCGACGGCCCAGGCTCTGGGCGAGCTCGCCGAAAGGAAGACGGCATGACCGAGAACGCGGAGGCGGCGATCAAGCCGGCGACCGAAGAAGAGATCCGCGAGGCGCTGTACGACGTCGTCGACCCCGAGCTGGGCATCGACGTCGTCAACCTGGGCCTCATCTACGGCATCCACATCGACGACTCCAACGTCGTCACGCTGGACATGACCCTGACGTCGGCGGCCTGCCCGCTGACCGACGTGATCGAGGACCAGGCGAAGTCGGCCACCGACGGGATCGCCAGCGAGCTGAAGATCAACTGGGTCTGGATGCCGCCGTGGGGCCCGGACAAGATCACGGACGACGGCCGCGAGCAGCTGCGCGCGCTCGGGTTCAACGTCTGAGCGGCGCCTGCGTATAGAGGCCCCCGGCACCATCGGTGCCGGGGGCCTCTGTGCGTCGCGCGGCACGGGCGGCCCCTGATCGACTGACGTTCGCCCGCCGTACGGATGTCGTACGCCCGCCATTGGCGGGGCGGCCGGAACCTACTCGACGACACCCCGCCGACGAGAGGCCGCCCCGTGCCGCATCACCCATCGCTCCGCCGTGCCAGGACGGCGGCCGCCGCGTCCGGCGTGCTCGCGCTGTCCCTCCTCGGCCCCAACTCCCTTGCGCACGCGGCGAGTTACGGTACGCCGACCATCGCGCTCTCGGCGTCGTACCTGTCGGGAGCCGTGGGGGCGACCGGCGACCCGGTGGTCACCGTCACCGTCGCGCAGAGCGGGGCCGACGCCTCGGCGCTGACCGTGGCGGCCTCGGCGAGCTCCCGGCCGTCCGTCGCCGGGACGGGAGACGTCACCGTGAGCGGGACCGGGGCCACGCGGCAGCTCAGGGTCGCCGCCCACGCGCGGGGCTACACCGACCTCACGCTCAAGGTCACCGGGCTCGGCGGCAAGAGCGCCACCAGGACGCTGCACTACGCGGCCTCGGCCGCCGTCCAGGGCGCCACCGACACCCGCTACCTCACCGGGTCGAGCGACGCCTCCGCCGCCGTGGACGTGGGCGGCGGGTATGTGATCGTCGCCGACGACGAGTCCAACACCCTGCGCCTTTACGACCGTTCGGTCTCCGGCGCACCCGTGCGGACCTGGGACTTCAGCGCGCGGCTCGGCGTCTCCAAGGAGATCGACATCGAGGGCGCGGCCCGCGTCGGGAACACCATCTACTGGACCGGCTCGCTCGGCAACAACAAGGACGGCGTCTACAAGGCCGACCGGAACACCGTCTTCACCACCACCGTCACCGGCTCGGGCGCCGCCACCGAGCTCACGCTCGGCGGCTCGTACAAGAAGCTGCGGGACGACCTCGTCGGCTGGGACCACGCGAACGGTGACCGCTACGGGTTCGCCGCGGCCACCGCCGCGGGGCAGGCGCCCAAGCAGATCGACGGGTTCAATGTGGAGGGCCTGGAGTTCGCGCCCGGCTCCACGAGCACGGCCTACATAGGGTTCCGGGCACCGCTCGTGCCGCCGCGCAACGGCGGCAAGGCGCTGCTCGTGCCCGTCACCAACTTCGACAAGGTCGTCGGGGACGGGGCGAAGGCCGTCATGGGGGCGCCCATCGAGCTCGACCTCGGCGGGCTCAGCATCCGCGACATCCGCAAGAACGCCGCCGACCAGTATCTGATCGTCGCCGGTTCCTGGGCCGCGGACGACAACTCCGACCCGTACGCGGTCTATGCGTGGGACGGCGTCGCGGGGCACGCCCCCGTCAAGCGGGTCGACCTGCCGACCGGTGACCCGGGCGGCTGGGAGGCCGTGGTGGACGTGCCCGATCTGTCGGCGCCGGGCGCGCGGGCCCAGCTCATCACCGACGACGGCTCCGCCGACCTCTACGGCGACGGAACCGAGGCCAAGGACCTCACCCACCCGGAGTGGAAGAAGTCCCGGGCCACGTGGTTCACGGTGACCGGCTGAACCGGCGCTACCAGGCGCCCACCGCGGGCGGCGCCACCGGCGGGACGCCCGCCGCGTCGGCCAGCGAGGAGGCCAGGTTCTCGCGCCGGATGCGCTGGTCGACGTAGAGCAGGCCGGTGGCGAGCTGGGGCAGCGTGGTGGTCAGGAACTGGCTGACCACCATGCCGACGAGGTACAGCACCGCGACGATGACGACGGCCGTCACCTTCGGCCCGACCGTGTCGCCGCTGGAGATGAGCAGCGGCATCGCTGCGAGCATCCCGCCGTAGGTGAACGGCAGTTGGACGAAGTAGCCGATCACGCTGCTGATCATGCCGACGAGGAGCAGGATGCCGAACGTCCGCCACCAGGCGCCGTTCACCAGGCGGGCCGAGCGGCGCAGGGCTTCGAGGGGCCGCTGGTTCTCCAGGACAGCGGCCGCCGGCGCGAACCCGTAGCGGACCCAGAGCCAGAGGCCGACCGGGATCAGCGCGAGGAAGAGCAGCACGAACAGGACCATCAGCCCCGCCGGCGGCTCGTGGTGGCGCGAGCCCGACACGACCGTCACCACCATCAGGACGACGAACAGGGCCATCGTGGCCAGCACGGCCAGCCACTGGAGGGCCAGCGCGCCGAGCACGGCCGGGAACCGCGACCAGGCCTTGCGCCACACCGGGTCGAAGCCGGTGCGGCGGCCGAGGACGGCGTCCTGGAGCACGGCCGGGACGGCCGCGTACACCAGCGCCATCGCGACGAGCCCCATCGCCACCGCGACGACGAGGACGACGACCCCGGCGATCACCACCGGCCGCACGTCCGCGCCCGCCGGGTCCTCGCCGTAAGGCGGATTGAAGACGGGGTCGAGGTGCGGGCGCACCGAGGCCAGGGCGATCGCGAGGGTGGCGCCCACGACCACGGCGGCGGCCCCGTACGCGACGAGGGCCATGCCGAAGAGCTGCTTCCAGTAGCGGCCGAGCGCGGTGAAGGCCCCGCCGAGTATGTCGCCGAGCGACAGCGGCCCGAGCGGGATCACACCCGGCTTGGGCGGCGGTGGCATCCAGCCGCCGCCCCAGCCGGGGCCCCACCCCGGCGGCGGTCCCGGGGGTCCGCCCTGGGGGCCCGGGCCCCACCCCGTGTTCTGCGTCACCGCTACCTCGCACTTCCCGTACGTCGCCGTACGTCCCGTCCCCTTGATCGATCGGCTTCACCGTAGCCCCCGCGGCCTGCGGGTACGGTCGGGGGCATGCTCTGTGACCAGGCCGGAACAACCGGAGGCCGCTGATGGCCCGCCGCTACGACCCCGACCGGCGGCGGCGCATCATCGACGCGGCGATCCGGGTCGTCGCCGAGCGCGGCATCGCGGGGCTGAGCCACCGCACCGTCGCGGCCGAGGCCGATGTGCCGCTCGGTTCGACCACGTACCACTTCAGGACGCTCGACGAGCTGTTGGTGGCGGCCCTGCGCCAGGCCAACGAGGGCTTCGCCGCGGCGGTCCGCGACTGCGTGCGCCTGGAGGAGCCCGGCGCGGACCTGGCGGTCGAACTGGCCCGGCTGATGGGGCAGTGGCTGACGGGGGACCGGGCCCGCGCCGAGCTGGAGTACGAGCTCTACCTCGCCGCCCTGCGCCGCCCGGCCCTGCGCCCGGTCGCCGCCGAGTGGACCGACTCGGTGGCCGAACTGCTCGCCCGGCACACCGATCCGGTCACCGCGCGCGGCCTCGTCGCCGCGATGGACGGCATCTGCCTCCAGTCGCTGCTCACCGGCGGGGCGTACGACGAGGACCATGCCCGCGACCTGCTCGGCAGGCTGCTGCGCTAGAGCCGCGAGCGGACCGCGGGCATCGTGTCACCGGCGTTATGTACGGGCGTACGCAACGGGCGATATCCTGGTCCGCATGCCCTACGTCCTGCTCGCCTGTGCCATCGGCTCGGAGATCGCCGCGACCTCCGCGCTGAAGTACAGCGAGGGTTTCACCAGGCTCTGGCCCTCGCTGATCACCGGCGCCGGGTACCTGCTCGCCTTCTTCCTGCTGTCGCTGACGCTGAAGTCCATGTCCGTGGGCACCGCGTACGCGATCTGGTCCGGCGCGGGCACGGCGGTCATCGCGGCCGTCGGGATGGTCTTCATGGGCGAGGCGATGACCGCCGCCAAGGTCGCCGGGATCGCCCTCATCATCGGCGGAGTGGTGCTGCTCAACCTCGGCGGCGCCGCGCACTGACCGCGGGCTCAGGCCCCGGCCGCGCGCACCGCCGCGAGCGCGGCCCGCACGCTCGCCTCGATGTCGGTGATCGGATACAGCGCCTCGATCACCGTACGGTCCCGGTCCACCACCAGGGTCAGCCGCTTGAGCCGGCTCACCCCCGCCGTGCGGAAGGTCGGCAGGCGCAGCGCCGCCGTCAGGTCCAGGCCCGCGTCCGAGAGCAGCGGGAAGCGCAGCGCCTCCTTGTCGGCGAACGCCCGCTGCTCGTCCGGGCGTTGAGTGGACACCCCGTGCACGGTCGCCCCCGCCGCGGTGAACTCCGCCAGCTGGTCCCGGAAGGTGCAGGACTCCAGGGTGCAGCCGCGCGCACCGGGAATCCCGGCCCAGCCGGGCGGGTAGGACTCGGCGCGGGCGTAGGCGCCGGGGAAGCAGTACAGGACCGTGTACGGCGTCGAGGGCGCGACCGGGTCGCGCGACTCGCCGTCGAAGTCGGTGAGCCGGAGCTCCGGAACGTGTGTCCCGATCAGCTCCCGCGCCCGCTCGGTCTCGCCCGACGCCTCGGTCGAAGTGGCCATCGTCTCTCCTTCTCCCAGCACCCAGGTGTCTCCCCAGTCCTGGAGCGCGATCAGTACGGGCAGCAGGGCGCGGCCGCGCGCGGTGAGCCGGTACTCGTGGCGCACCGGACGCTCCTGGTACGGCTCGCGCGCCAGGACCCCGCACTCCACGAGCAGCTTCAGCCGCTCGGTGAGGACCTTGCGGGACATGCCGAGCTCCCGCTGGAGCGCGTCGAACCGGTGCACCCCGCGGGCGGCGTCGCGCACGATCAGCAGCGTCCACCCGTCGCCGACCACGTCCAGGGCCTGGGCGATGGCGCAGTGCTCGTCGTCGAGCCGGGTGCGGTGGGGCATGCGGGTGTCCTTTCGCGGGGGCGGACGCCGGACCGGCCGGTCCCTGCCTGTTGACCGGTCGAGATCATGCTGCCATAGTCCGTTCCTTCAAGGAACTTACTCGCCTTGTGGGCCCGTAGGGAGCGGGATCTCCGTGCCGTGTTCCTGGCGCAGGTGCCGCCTGATCCTCACGCGGGCGTCGACCTCGGCCGACTGATCGCGGTCCCGTACCGCCCGGCGGAGCTGGTCGGTGAGGACGGAGCATGATCCGCACCCTTCCGCGCCCCGCGTCTGCATCTCCGCGGGCGGCATCGAGTAGTAGCCGCTCCCGGGTGGTTGGCTCGCGAACATCGCGTGGCTCCCGTCGTCCCAACTCGTCTGTGTACTAGTTCAGTCTTCGGAGTGTTGGAAGCACTCCACAAGGGTGATCAGTGCACTAGGGTGCCGAGTGCCAGGGCGGCTCAACTCCCGTGAGGAGAACGGCAGATGGCCGGAGAGAAGACGTTCACGAGGATCGCTGACCACTTCCGCGAACGGATCATGTCGGGGGAGCTCGAACCGGGGGCGAGGCTGCCGACCAACCGGGAAATCGCCGGTAGCTGGCAGACCGCCGCGGCCACGGTGTCGCGAGCGCTCCAGGCGCTCCAGGTGGAGGGGTACATCAGGACCACCCCGCGCGGGACGTTCGTGGAGGACGACCCGGTGTGGACCCTCACGCCGAAGGACCGCCTGGAGCGCGTGAGGCGGGTCAAGAGCTTCCTCGCCGAGGGCGAGACCTCGCGCGTGACGGCGGCCGAACTGGTCAAGCCGCCGCTGTACGTCGCCGACATCCTCGACCTCGAGGCCGGGGACCAGGCCGTCCGGCGGGAGTGGCTCGCCGGGCGTGGCAAGACCCGCACGGTGTTCGCCGTGACCTGGTACCCGGCCCACTTCGCCGCCCTGGTTCCCGATCTGCTCAACACCTCACCCGGCCGGAACCACGGGCTCACGGCCAGGATCCTGGAAGCGACGGGGCGCACGATCACGCACGCCAGGGACGACATGCATGCCCGTGAGGCGGACGCCCGCGAGGCCGGCGCCCTGGCCCTCCCGGTCGGGGCTCCGGTGCTGGCGGGCGCCCACCGCTGGTCCGACGCCGAGGGCATCATCGAGTACGGGGAGTGGTGCCTCCCGCCACGGTTCACGATCGGCTACGAATACACGCCCTGACGGGGGTGGCGGGGGTTCGGCGGGGCCCACGCCCACGGGTTGAACGCGCGCGCCTGCGGCGGCGGCGCGGCGCCGGGCGGGGCGGACACGGGACCGTCACTTGAGACCGGTTCGCCCCGGCGGGCCGTCGCCGGTTAGGTTTTCGGTCATGACCGACACGACTACCGCTACGACCGGCGCCGCGGCCGCCGGACTCGCCACCATCGCCGCCGATGGCACCATCCTGGACACCTGGTTCCCCGCCCCCGAGCTCGTGACCGTCGCCGAGCCCGGCCCCGCCGGCACCGAGCGCCTCTCCGCCGAGCGCGCCGCCGAACTCCTCGGCGCCGGTGCGCTGAAGGCCGTCGGCGCCGACGAGCGCCGCGGGGTCGAGGTCGTCGCCGTCCGTACGGTCATCGCCTCGCTCGACGACAAGCCCCTGGACACGCACGACGTCTATCTGCGCCTGCACCTCCTCTCGCACCGGCTGGTCAAGCCGCACGGCCAGAACCTGGACGGCATGTTCGGGCTGCTCGCCAACGTCGCGTGGACCTCGCTGGGCCCCGTCGCCGTCGACTCCATCGAGCAGGTGCGCCTGAACGCCCGCGCCGAGGGGCTCCACCTCCAGGTGACGTCCATCGACAAGTTCCCCCGCATGACGGACTACGTCGCGCCCAAGGGCGTACGCATCGCCGACGCCGACCGGGTGCGCCTGGGCGCGCACCTCGCCGAGGGCACCACGGTGATGCACGAGGGCTTCGTGAACTTCAACGCGGGCACGCTCGGCACCTCCATGGTCGAGGGCCGCATCTCGGCCGGTGTCGTCGTCGGCGACGGCTCCGACATCGGCGGCGGCGCCTCCACCATGGGCACGCTGTCCGGCGGTGGCAACGTCCGCATCGTCATCGGCGAGCGGTGCCTGGTCGGCGCCGAGGCCGGGGTGGGGATCGCGCTGGGCGACGAGTGCGTCGTCGAGGCGGGCCTGTACGTCACCGCGGGCACCCGGGTCACCATGCCCGACGGGCAGATCGTGAAGGCCCGGGAGCTCTCCGGGGCCTCCAACATCCTGTTCCGGCGGAACTCGGTGACGGGCACGGTCGAGGCCCGGCCGAACAACGCGGTGTGGGGCGGGTTGAACGAGGTGCTGCACGCGCACAACTAGCCGGGGTCGTCCGGCAGCCGGGGTCACCGGGGCTCCGCCCCGGACCCCGGGGGGGCGCTGTCCCACCCGCCCGCCCGCGACGGGGGTCGGATGGGCCAACCCCCGGGGCTGCGCCCCAGACCCCCGCGGGGACTTCGCCCCCTGCCCCCCCACCCCGCAAGCGCCGCAGGCACACCCCGTCCAGGTCGCACCCGCTGAGGGGCGCGGGGAACTGCGCGATCAGCCGCGCACGGCCCGCACCCGAACAGAAGGCCCGCGCCCCCGCAGGCACACCCCGTCCAGGTCGCACCCGCTGAGGGGCGCGGGGAACTGCGCGATCAGCCAGTACGGCCCGCAGCCGAACGGGACCGCTCAGGGGCGCTCACCTCCGGCCGGGAGGCGCGGGGCGCTCACCCCGGCCGGGAGGCGCGCCGTGGGAGGTGCTCAGCGCGTCCCACGCCTCCCGCAGGCGGGCGAGTTCGGGTGGGGTCGGGGGCTGCAAGGGGGCTCGGGGGAGGTGACCCAGGAGGGCCTTCGCCGTCACCGTGCCCGGCAGGCCCGAGGCCATCATCAGCTCGGTGAGCACAGTGGTCAGCTGGTTGAGGCGGGCCGCCTCGCCCGTGGCACGCGCGTCGTACGCGTCCAGCACCGCCCGCATCTCCCGCGGTGCCACGTTCGCCACCGTGCTCACATAGCCCGCCCCGCCCACCGCGTACAGCGGAAGGTTCAGCTCCTCGCACCCCGAGTAGTACGCCAGCGAGGTGCGGCCGATCACCGTGGTCGAGCCCAGCAGGTCGTACGCGCAGTCCTTCACCGCCACGATGCGCTCATGGTCCGCGAGGCGCAGCATCGTCTCGACCTCGATGCGCGTGCCCGTGCGGCCCGGGATGTCGTACAGCATCACCGGCAGGCCGGTCGCGTCGGCCACCGTGCGGAAGTGCGCCTCGACGGCGGCCTGCGGCGGGCGGCTGTAGTACGGGGTCACCACCAACAGGCCGTCCGCGCCCGCCCGTTCGGCCGCGCGGGCCAGCGCGACGGTGTGCGCGGTCGACGCGCTGCCCACGCCCGCCACGACCGAGGCCCGGTCGCCGACCGCCTCCACGACGGCCCGTACCAGCTCGGTCTTCTCCTCGTCGGAGGTCGTCGGGGACTCCCCGGTCGTGCCGTTCAGGACCAGGCCGTCGCATCCGTTGTCGATCAGGTGCGCGGCCAGCTTCCGGGCCGCCGGGAGGTCGAGCTCCAGAGACCGCGTGAACGGCGTGACCATCGCGCACAGGGCTCGCCCGAACGGTCGGAGCGGAAGGAGCACGCCGGGTGGGGGTGGTGTCGTCATACGGCAGTCTTGCCCCGGCGAAGAGTTAACGTCTACTTAGACTTTGTGGGGGATTCCGGTAGGAGTGCTGAAGTGAGGGGCGAGGGGGCCTACCAGAGGTTCCGCTTCGACCACGTCGGATCACCCGCGTACGGGTGGAACGTGTCCAGGTTGTCCTTGGCCGGGTGGGTGCGCCCCGCCGGGCCCGCCGCGAACGTCCTCAGCAGGTTCTCGGTGACCCTGGACGTGAACTTCGCCGTCGTCGCGTCTATGCCGTGACCGCCGTCCCCCACCGTCGACTGCACCCAGCGCATCGTGCCCGTGTTGAAGACCCCGGCGCCCGAACTCGCCGTGTAGTAGGCCGAGTTGGCGTACGAATGGACGCCTCGGCAGGTCAGGGGCGAATGGGAGATCACCTCGATGGGGCGGGGCGTCCCGCTGCCGTTCGCCCGGTCGTACTCCGTGCCCACCAGGCCCGGGAACGCCGACCCCTTCCTGACACCCGTGCCCTCGAACAGCCAGTGGTCGGGCGAGGTGACCACATAGTCGGCGGTGGTCGGGTTCGACTCGTACAACGTGCCCGTCAGCGCGTTCTCCGGCTCGGCGTGCGGGGGCTCGCGGAAGTTGGTGGTCGGCGGCTCGCCCTCGCGGCGGCCGGGGTCCTTGGCCCAGTCGTTCTTGTAGCAGACCACCAGCCGCTGCTCGCCCAGCGCGGTCTTCTCCAGGCGGACCCGGCGGAAGCAGGCGTTCGCGCCGAGGAAGGCTATGTTCGTGCCCCGGTCGCGCGCGGCGGTGACCCGCTCGCGCATCGACTGCGTCCAGTACTCGTCATGTCCCAGGGACAGTACGGCCGTTGCGCCGTCCAGGAGGTGCGGGTCCCGCTCGATGTCCATGTTCGTCACATAGGCCGGGGTCAGGCCCATCCGCTCCGCGAGGGCCACCACCGGCTGCTCGTAGGTGAGGAACAGGCCGTCGCCGTCCCGGTGGTAGGGGCGGTCGCAGCTCACCGCGCGCGAGCGGTCCGCGTCGTCGCCGGTCGGGCCGTTGTAGAGGCTGTGGCCGCCCCATTCGTTGTACGCCTGCCAGGTCGCGACGGCGTTGACGATCACCACCCGGCCCTTGGTGGTGGCCGACCTGACGGTGACCGGGACGTAGCGCTGGCCCCCGCTGTCGGCGGTCAGGCGGATCAGGTAGGAGCCCTCGGGCCAGTCCTTGGTCGCTATCTCGGGGCCCGCCGGCCAGGGGGCGGTGACCGTGTACGTCCCCGGCTCGACCTGCGCGGCGGGCTGCCGGGTCCCTCGCAGCGGGCCCGACTCCCACACCTTGCGGGCCAGCGCGCCCCCGTACCAGCCCATCCGGAACGCCTCGGCGCGGAACGTCCTCGCGGTGGTGTGCACATGGAGGCGGAAGGACTCGCCGGAGGCGACGCTCGTACGGTCCGCGTAGCCCTCGACCTCGTGCTCGGCGCCGCGCCCCTTCAACCGCCAGTCGGCGTCACCCGGGCGGTCGTTCTCCTTGGCGGGCGGTTTCGGGCCGTCCCCGGAGTGCGCGCCCGGACCGTTCCCGGCCCGGTCCTCACCGGGTGAGCACCCCGCCGCGCCCACCGCGGCCGCGGCGCCCGCCGCTGCGAGGAAGCCCCTGCGACTGAGTGCCCCGCGGTCCATGCCACAACTCCGCTCCGCCGTTCGGTCCCTGGAGGTCCAGTGTGCGCGAGCGGCGGCCGGGGTTCACTGCGAGGTGGTGCGCTCCGGGCGTACGACCAGGATCACCCGGTGCTCGGCGTCGCCCACCGGCGCCTCGTACTCCAGCCCGTACCGCTTGGCCAGGACGTCGAAGAAGGCGCCCGTCGGGTCGGGTTCGACGCGCTCGACCGTGCCCCGGACCTCCAGATAGCGATAGGGCTGATCGGGGTCGTTGACCGAGACGGAGACCTTGGGGTCGGCCATGACGTTCTTGCACTTGCGGCGGGTGGTGGTCGTGGTGAAGCGCAGGTACTCGCCGTCCCACTCCTGCCAGACCGGGTTGACGTGCGGGGTGCCGTTCGGCCCCTTGGTCGCGAGGTGCACGAAGAGGGGGCGGGTCAGCAGGTCGGCGTGGCTCGCGGGGATCACGGAGTCCCCGGTCGAGGAGGCGCCGTTGTCGGAGCTCGTCTTCGTCGTCATGGTGCTGAACGTTATCAATGCATTGATGATGCGCAAGGGCTTTATCGCGGGCCGTATGCTCGGAGCCATGACCATGCCGCCCGAGGAGCGCCTCGGCCTCGACATCAAGCGCGCCGAGCAGGAGCTGATCGCCGCGAAGAGCGCGGCGGTGAAGGTGGCCGGGCTGACCGTGCCGCAGTACGCCGCCCTGCTCGGGCTCTCCGGCGCGCCCGGCATCTCGGCGGCCGCGCTGGCCCGGTCCTGTCTCGTCACCCCGCAGGCCATGAACGTCGTACTGAAGAACCTCGAGGAGCGCGGCCTGGTCGAGCGCACCCCCCACCCCTGGCACCGCAACGTCCTGGAGACCCGGCTCACCGACGCGGGGGGCGCGGCGCTGGCCGCGGCCGACGAGCGTGCGGTGGCCATCGAGCGCCGCATCGAGCGTGAATTCACCCTCGCGGAAAGGGAGTTGCTGCGCTCACTGCTCGGCCGGGCCGTCGCCGCGATCCGGGACGACGGGACCGGGTGACCCCCGGTCCGGCCGGGCGGGGCACTGCCCGCCCGGCCGGACCGCGCCGCTACGGGCGGAAGCGGATGACCTGCGGGTCGTGGTCGCTGGTCTGGTTCGCGAACTCCGCGTTGACGTGCACGCTGTCGTAGTCGAAGTCCCGGATGGCGGGGCTGGTCAGCACCTGGTCGAGGACCTGGGTGTTGCCCTGGTACACGTAGGAGTAACGCTCCTTCTTCGGCAGCGACCGGTAGGCCGAGCGCAGCGCGCCGCCGTCCTCCAGGGCCTTGGTCGTGCCCGAGAAGTCGAAGTCGTTGATGTCGCCGACGGCCAGCACCTTGGCGTGCTTGTCGACCGCGAGCAGCTGCTTCACGAAGGCGTTGACGGCCTGCGCCTGCTGGAGCCGCTTGGTCTCCGAGGAGCGCGGCACCGGCTGGTGCTGCGAGAGGAGGCTCTCGTCGCCGCCCTTCGACGCGAAGTGGTTGGCGATCACGAAGACCGTTTTGCCCTTGAAGACGAACTCGCCCGCGAGCGGCTTGCGGCTGTCCGTCCACGCCGGGTTGGCCGGGTCGATCCGGCCGGGGGAGAGGGTGAGGGCCGGGTGGCCCTTGGTGCCGGTGACTCCGACGGCCGTCCTGTAGTCGCCGCCGGGGCGGTCGGTGAAGGAGACGCGCGCCGGGTTGTAGAGAAAGACCTGGCGGATGTTGCCGCCGGGCTCGCCGCCGTCCTTGTCGTTCTCCGGGGCGATGGACCGCCACTGGTAGGCCGGACCGCCCGCCGCGAGGATCGCGTCCGTGAACTTCTTCACGGTCGCCGAGGCGTCCACCGTGCCGTCGTCCTTGGCGCCGTTGTTGTCCTGGATCTCCTCCAGGGCCACGATGTCCGGCGAGGCGAGGTTGGTCACCACGCCCTGGGCCAGCGCGTCGAACTTCGACTGCGGGTCGCCCGGGTCCAGGTTCTCCACGTTGTACGTGGCGACCGCCAGCTCGCCCGTGCGCTGCTTGCGGGTGATCTCCCGCTTGAGCCCGTTGTCCTTGACGGTGCCGAGGGTGCGCGCGGCGATCGTGTAGCCGCCGAACTGGTTGAAGTCCAAGGGACCCTCGGTGGTGCCGGTCAGCGTGTCGCCCACGTTCGCGCTGGGGAAGGGCTGCTTCGCGGTCGGGATCAGGCTCTGGACCTGGAGCCGGCCGGTGTTCTGGTCGTGGTACGAGGAGTAGAGCGAGCCGCCGCGCGGCGTCCGGTTCTCCTGCGGCTTCACCGTGACCCACAGCTCCGAATGCGGGTCCGTGGCGCCGACGACCCGCGAGGAGCCGATCCGGACGTTCATGCCCTCCAGGGACTCGTAGTAGTCCGTGGCGTACTTCTTCGGCTGGAGCGGGAGGCCGTTGACGCTGTTCCCGGCCGCCGGGTCGCCGTTCGGCGTGTACCGGTCGGGCACCGTGCGGGCCGTGATGACGACCGGGGCGGGCACGGCGTTGCCCGAGGAGAGGACGGTGACGGTCGGCTTGGAGAGCTGGGTCAGCGACTGGTTGCCCGAGGCCACCCCGCCCGGCACGTACTCCGTGACGGTGGCGGAGACCTCCACCGCGTCGCCCACCGCCACGGTCGGGTTCGAGCCGGTGAAGACGAAGATGCCCTCGCTGGTGGCGGGGTTCTGGTCGGGCTTGGTGTCCTGGAACCAGAAGCCCTTGGAGGAGCCGTAGGCGCGCACGCCGGTGACGACACCGGTCACGCCGGCGACCTGCTGGCCCGCCAGCGGGGATATCCGGGTGGTGCCCTGGATGTCATGGATCTTCGCCTGCACCGGAGCGGCGGTGGCCGCCTGCGAGGAGGCGGCGCCGACCAGTCCGGCGGCGAGCGCGGTGGCGACCAGGGCGGACACGGCGGCGGTTCTGGGAACGGGCATGCAGGCTCTCCGGAGGTGATGAGGGAATCGCGCCGGGGAAGGACGCGCGCGGCGGTGCGGTTCTACGCGCGTCAATCTCTTGTCTGGGGTGGGGAGTTGTCAAGAGGTTCCGGGTGGACGGGAACCGACGGGGACGTGAACCGTGGGGAGCGCGGCGCGGCGGCGGCGAGAGGCGGGCCGCGTCCGGCGGGGGCGGGCGCCGGGTGCGAGGACCGGCGCGACGAAAGCCGATGAAATGCGTCTACGCTGGGTGCCGCTCAACCATCGCTGACCCAGCGCGACCCAGAGCGCCCAGACCGTACGGCCGAGGAGTACCCCCAGATGTCCGGAGACCGCCCCACCCTGCCGCCGGTACGGCTGAACTCCGAGGCGGAGCTGGCCCGGGACGCGCTGTCCGCCCCGCTGCTCGCCCGCGCCGTACGGCTGGCCCGCTGGGCCGGACCCGACACCCGGGTCGGCGCCGGCGGCGAACTCGTCGAGGAGCAGCTGCCCGCGGCCGCCGCCGCACTCGGCCTGGGCGACGACCAGGACGGTCCCGCGTACGCGAGCGAGGCCTGGCGGGTCGCGGTCGACACCGGGCTCGTCGAGGTCGAGGACGCTCCGGAGCACCCGGGCGAGGGCGACGAGGACGCCGAGGGCACGGCCTCGGCGGGTGACAACCTCTCGGTGCTCACCTCCGGTTCGCCGCACGACGTGCTGGCCATCTGGCTCGACGCCTTCGACGTGGTCTTCGCGGACGCCACCGCGCCGATGATCGACGACTTCGCGGACCTGGTGGGCGAGGACGGCGAGATCGACTTCGAGCGCCTGGAATGGGACCCGGAGGAGGAGGCCGACTTCCTGGAAGGCGTCCTCGGCAACCTGTACCTGCTCACCGTCAGCGAGGGCGGCGCCCCCGAAGGGCCGGTGCCGCTGCCCGCGCTCGCCGCCTCGATGATCGTCCCGGACGACATGGGCGAGCCCACCGACGACATCCTGGAGCAGGTCTCCGACGCGATGATGCGGCTGGACGACCAGTTCCGGCTCCTGGAGCCGATCGGCCTCGTCGAGTACGAGCCCGTCGACGAGGCCCTGATGGCCGAGGTCGGCGACGAGCCCGCCCCGCCGGTCGACGACGAGGACGTCTCCCGCTACGGCATGGTCCGCCTCACCCCGCTCGGCCTCTACGGCGTGCGCGCCCGGATGCTGGAGGCGGGCGTGGACGCCCCGGCCGTCGGCGACCTGGCCGACAAGGGCGCGGACGCGCTGCTCGACGGCATCGCCTACTTCCCCGAGCTCTCCGCGCGCGCGGAGACCGAGCAGTGGCTGGACCGGCGCGAACCGGCCGACGCGGCGCGGGAGTTGCTCACCGCGGCCCGGGGCGGCGACGAGGGCGGGCCGCTGCGCCGGCTGCACTGCCAGCAGGCGCTCGCCCTGACCGGGGCCTCCGCCGAGCCCGCCGTGCGCGAGGTGCTGCCCGACCCCGAACTGGGCGGCCTGGCCCGGGTCTGGCTCGCCGAACGCGGCGCCCCCGACGTGCCGCCGCCGTCCGAGGCGATGATCTTCTGGCTGGCCATCGACACCATCGCCGCGCAGCTGGCGGTGGAGGGCGATCTGGAGGAGCTCCAGGAACTCGTCGAGGGCCTGGTCGGACAGCACAGCGGGTTCTTCGACGCGGCCTGGCGGGTGGAGCACCCCGCGACCGCGGACGTCCTGGAGGCGATGGGCCGGCTGCACCCGGACAAGTCCACCGCCAAGGAGGCCCGCAAGGCCGCCTTCAAGGCCCGCTCCCGCGCCTGATCCCCGGAGACGGGCGGGGCCCGCCGACGCGGACCCCGCCCGCCCCTTCTCCTGATGTTCTCCTGAGGGCGCATCAAGTGCGCAGGTACGACGCCCCGTTGAGGTCGAGCACCGCGCCCGAGGACCACTGGGCGAGCGGCGAGGCCAGCCAGCGCACCGCCTCCGCGATCTCCTCGGCACCCGCGACCCTGCCGAACGGCGACTGCGCCCGGATCGACTCGCCCTCCGTCCCGCTCAACCGCCCCGCGACGCGTTCCGTCTCGAAGAAGCCGGGCGCGACCGAGGCGACCCCGATGTCGTACGGGGCGAGCGAGACGGCGAGCGACTGGCCGAGCGCGTGGACCGCCGCCTTGGTGGCGCCGTAGGCGGGGTGGTCGGGCTCCCCGCGGAACGCGCCGCGCGAGCCGATGTTGACGATCCGGCCGCCCGTGCCCTGCTCGATCATCCGGGACGCGGCGAGATGGCTGAGGTTGGCGGTGGCGAGGAGGTTCACGCTCACGTGCCGCTGCCACAGCTCGGCCCACTCCTCGTACGGGGTGTCCGCGAGCGGGTGGGGGAGGTTGACGGCCGCGTTGTTCACCAGGACGTCGATGCCGCCGAGCGCGTCGGCGGCGGCGTCGGCGACCCGACGGGCCCCGGCGGGGTCGGTGAGGTCGCCTCCGACCAGCACGTGCCCGTCCCCCTTCAGCGAGTCGAGGGTGGCGCGCGCCTCCTGCTCCCTCGACCCGAAGTGCACGGCCACGCGGTCCCCGTTGGCCGCGAACGCCTGGGCGACGGCGCGGCCGAGCCCACGGGAGGCCCCGCTGACGAGGACGCGTCGGTCGGTGGACGGCAGGTTCATGAACTCTCCCCAGGCAGAAGGCGGTTGCCCTGCCGTTATACGGGCCCCCGCCAGACCCCGCCCCGCGGGCCCCGGGGAACTGGGACCCGCCCGCCTTCGCGGAGACGACCGGGGTCCAACTCAGGCGGTGGCGCGGCCGAGGACCAGGCTCACGTTGTGGCCGCCGAACCCGAAGGAGTTGGCGAGCGCCGCGTCCCAGGAGCCCGTACGGTTGGCGCCCGCCGCCACGTCGAGCTCGACCGCCGGGTCGAGGTTCTCCAGGTTGCGGGTCGCGGGCACGGTGCCGTCGCGCAGCGCGAGCAGCGCCGCGATGGCTCCCACCGCGCCGGACGCGCCCAGCATGTGGCCGGTCATCGACTTGGTGGCCGTGACCACCGGGTGGGTGCCGATGGCCTTGGCCACCGCCTCCGCCTCGGCGACGTCGCCCGAGGGGGTGGAGGTGGCATGGGCGTGCACCACACCGATGTCCGAGGGGCCCCGCCCGGCGTCCCGCAGCGCCGATTCGATCGCCCGGACCTGACCGGCCACGTCCGAGGCCGTGATGTGGTCCGCGCTGGAGGTGACGGCCGCCCCGGCCACCGACCCGTACACCCGCGCCCCCCGGGCCCGCGCGAATCCGGCCCGCTCCAGGACGACTACGCCCGCGCCCTCGCCCATCACGAATCCGCTGCGGTCCGCGTCGAAGGGCCGGGACACCGACGCCGGGTCCTTGTCCTCGGTGGACAACGCCTTCATCTGCGCGAACGCGGCGATGGTGAACGGGTGCAGACAGGCCTCGGTGCCTCCGGCCACCACCACGTCGGCCCGCCCCGCGCGGATCAGGTCGAGCCCCATCGCGATCGCCTCGGCGCCGGAGGCACAGGCGCTGACGGGCGTGCGGGCGCCGCCCTGCGCGCCGAGTTCCATGGACACCCAGGCGGCGGGACCGTTCGGCATGAGCATCGGCACGGCGTACGGCGAGAGCCGCCGGGCTCCGCCCTGCTCGAAGGTGTCGTCCTGGCCCAGGGTGGTCAGCACGCCGCCGGTGCCGGTGCCGATCACCACGGCGAGCCGCTCCGGCGCGACCTCGGGGGCGCCCGCGTCGCGCCAGGCCTCCCGGGAGCTGATCATCGCGAGTTGTTCACAACGGTCAAGCTTGCGTGCCTCGACCCGGGCGAGCAGCGAGAGCGGGTCCACGGCGAGACTGGCGGCCACCCTGACCGGCAGCCCGATCCCCCACGCCTCCTCGATCAGGCCGACCCCCGAGACCCCGCCCAGCATCCCTTCCCAGGTGGTGGCGGCATCGGCGCCGATCGGGGTGATGGCACCGAGTCCGGTGACGAGTACTTCTCCAAGATCGCTCATGGTTCGACTCTGCCAGCGCGGGGGGCTCCGCGTGGATGGGGCGGACGCAGCGATTTGTCCTGCGGGGGTTGTGGGGTTCTTACAGGGGTGGGCCGGGGCGCGGGCAGCCCCGGCCACCCTCCCTAGAGCGCCTCCGCCCCCGGCTTCACCATGCCGCGGGCCGTGCGGGACTTCGCGAAGGTGCCCAGGGCTGTCATCTCCCACTCGCCGGAGAACTGCCTGATCAGTTTTGCCATCATGACGCCGGTCTGCGGCTCCGCCCCGGTCAGGTCGAAGCGGACCAGTTCCTCTCCGCTCGTCGCGTCGACCAGGCGGCAGTACGCCTTGGCGACCTCCGTGAACTTCTGGCCGGAGAAGGAGTTGACGGTGAAGACCAGGCCCGTGGCCTCGGCGGGGATGCGGCCGAGGTCGACCACGATCACCTCGTCGTCGCCCGCGCCCTCGCCCGTCAGGTTGTCGCCGGAGTGCTTGATGGCGCCGTTCAGGATGGACAGTTTGCCGAAGTAGCAGGTGTCCAGGTGGTTGCGCTGCGGGCCGTAGGCGATCACCGACGCGTCCAGGTCGATGTCCTTGCCCCGGAAGGCGGGCTCCCAGCCGAGACCCATCTTGACCTGGGAGAGCAGCGGGCGGCCGCCCTTGACCAAGGAGACGGTCTGGTTCTTCTGGAGGCTGACCCGGCCCTTGTCCAGGTTGATCTTCCCGCTTCCCGAGGGGGTGGGCGCGGGCGCGGCCGGAGCCGGGGCCGGGGTCGCCGGGGCCGGGGCGGCGAGGCGCGGGTCGGCCGGAGGGGCGGCCGGAACGGGGGGCGCGGCGGCCGGGGCCGCGGGCTCCTCTTCGACCGTGACGCCGAAGTCGGTGGCGATCCCGGCGAGGCCGTTGGCGTACCCCTGGCCGACCGCCCGGGCCTTCCAGGCGCCGCCGCGCAGATAGATCTCCATGACCACCAGGGCGGTCTCGGTGCCCAGCCGGGGCGGGGTGAAGGAGGCGATCACGCTGCCGTCGTCGCCGTTGCGCACCGTGGCCGTGGGCTCGATGCCCTGGAAGGTCTGGCCCGCCGCGTCCGGACTCGCGGTCACCACGATCTTCTCGATGCCGGGCGGCACGGCCGAGGTGTCCACCACGATCGCGTCCGGCGCCGTGCCGCCGCCGGAGCGGTGGCTGACGCCGGGGCCCTGCGGCTGGTTGTAGAAGATGAAGTCGTCGTCCGAGCGCACCTTGCCGTCGGCGGTGAGCAGCAGGCCCGAGACGTCGAGCCGCACGGGGGCGGCGACGTCCACCGTCACGCGGGCGGTCGGAAGCGGAAGGTTCGAGCCGGGGGTCATTGCGGTCATGCTCCGGGAACGACCGGCGCCGCTTTGCGGTTCCTTGAACCTCCCCCGGATTCGCGGCGCCTCCTCCGCGCACGTCCGCGCGCTCCGCGGCGGACGACCTCAGTGCGGCCAGATCGGCGGGTCGGTGGTGAAGTGGCCGCCGAGGCGGGCGTGGTCGGGCCTGGCCGGGTCGAGCTCGCCCTGCTCGGCGACGAGCTTGGCGGCGTACTGCTCGGAGTCGTCCCGCGGCTCGTACCCGAGCGCCCGGGCCGGCGAAAGGTCCCACCACAGGCGGGTGTTGGCGGACGAGCCGTAGACCACGGTGTGCCCGACCCGCTCGGCGCCGAGCGCGGCGTGGAAGAGGCGGGCGCCGTCGTCGGGGCTCATCCAGACCGACAGCATGCGTACGGAGGTGGGCTCCGGGAAGCAGGAGCCGATGCGCACCGAGACGGTCTCCAGGCCGTGCTTGTCCCAGTAGAACTGCGCGAGGTCCTCGCCGAAGGCCTTGGACAGGCCGTAGAAGGTGTCGGGGCGGTGCGGGGTGGAGACCGGGATCAGCGGGTCCGTGCCCTGGGGGCGGGGGGTGAAGCCGACCGCGTGGTTGGAGGAGGCGAACACGATCCGCCGCACGCCCTCCTCGCGCGCCGCCTCGTACAGGTGGTACGTGCCCTCGATGTTGGCCCGCAGGATCTTGTCGAAGGGGGCCTCCAGGGAGATGCCCGCGAGGTGGAGCACCGCGTCCACGCCGCGGACGGCCTCGCGCAGGGCGTCCCGGTCGGCGAGGTCGGCGGTGATCGCCTCCGGTTCACCGGGGATCGGCAGCACGTCCAGGAGCCGAAGCTCGTAGCCGTACGCCGGGAGCAGCCCCCGCATCAGGGTGCCGAGCCCGCCGGCGGCGCCGGTGAGCAGGACGGTGCGGGGCACGGGCATGGGCTCTCCTCAGGGGTGCGGGGCGGCCGTGCGGAGCCCGCAGGCCGGCGGGCCGCTGCATCCATGGACGCCATTCACATGGGCGGACACGCTAAGGAGAGCGGCCGAACTCCGTCAAGGGGCTCGCGCGGGTGTCGAATCCGCCTGTATGTCAAGGCTGTTCGGGTTGACCGGCCCGGAGGTGCGGGCATAGCGTGGCGGCGTTCAGAGATATGGACGACAGTCAGAATTGTGCACGACGGTCCTTGCCCAGGGAGCAGCCCGTGACCTCAGCCCCGCTCGCCGCCCGTCTCACCCACGCCGAGGGGCCGCTGTTCTTCCCCGTGACCGCGTACGGGCCGGACGGCGGCCTCGATCTCGACGTCTTCCGCGTCCATGTGCGCGAAGGGATCGAGGCCGGTGCGGCCGCCGTGTTCGCCTGCTGCGGCACCGGGGAGTTCCACGCCCTGACTCCCCAGGAGTTCCGGTCCTGTGTCGCCGCGGCCGTCGAGGAGAGCGCGGGGCGGGTCCCCGTGGTCGCCGGGGCCGGATACGGCACGGCCCTCGCCGTCCAGTACGCCCGGCTCGCGGAGGAGGCCGGCGCCGACGGGCTGCTCGCGATGCCGCCCTACCTCGTCGTCACCGACCAGGCGGGACTGCTGCGCCACTACACCGAACTGGCCGCCGCCACCTCCCTGGACGTCATCGTCTACCAGCGCGACAACGCGGTCCTCGCGCCCCGGACCGCCGTCGCGCTCGCCCGCGTCGACGGCGTCATCGGTTTCAAGGACGGCCTCGGCGACCTCGACCTGATGCAGCGGATCGTCAGCGCCGTACGAGCGGAGGGCCTCGATCCGCTGTACTTCAACGGGCTGCCCACCGCCGAACTCACCGCCCTCGCCTACCGCGGCATCGGCATCACCCGCTACTCCTCCGCCGTCTTCTGCTTCGCCCCCGACATCGCGCTGGCCTTCCACCGGGCCCTCGTGTCCGGCGACGGCGCACTGGCCAACCGGCTCCTCGACGGCTTCTTCGTGCCGCTCGTGGAACTGCGCAACCAGGGCCGGGGCTACGCCGTTTCGCTGGTCAAGGCCGGGGTGCGGCTCGGCGGCCTGGATGTGGGCGAGGTCCGCCCGCCGCTCGGCGAGCCCGACGCCGACCACATCAAGCAATTGGCCGTCCTCATCGAACAGGGGCGGGCGCTGCTGCCGCCGGGCGGGCCGGGCGGGCCGGGCGACGGGAGCGCGGCCGACGCGTCCGGGGCGGGCGCGTGAAGGCCTCCGCGTTCCTCTACCCCTGGGACGTGATCGGCGACCCCGACGCCCCGGCCCGGATCGCGGACCTCGGCGTCCGCCAGGTGACGCTCGCCTCCGCCTACCACTCCACCCGCGCCCTGACGCCGCGTCACCCGGGCCATCGCATCGTCACCGCCGCGTACGCGTCCGTGCTGTACCCGCCGGGCGAACCGTATTGGCGCGGGCGCCGGTTGAGGCCCCACCCGGCCGGTTCCTGGGCACCCGGCGACGCGTTCGGCGCCGCCGCCGAGGCGCTCTCGGCGGCCGGACTCGACGTCCACTCCTGGGTGGTCCTCGCGCACAACTCCCGGCTCGGCGCGGAACACCCCGACACGTCCGTGGTCAACGTCTACGGCGACCGCTACCCGTGGGCGCCCTGCATCGCCCAGCCCCCGGTCCGCGCCTACCTCGTCGCCCTCGCGGCGGAGGCGGCGGTGCGGCCAGGTGCCGGTGGCACGGAACTGGAGTCCTGCGGCTGGTACGGCCTCGCGCACCTGCACGCCCACGACAAGATCGCGGGGGTGCCCCTGGAGGGCGTCGCGCAGTACCTGATGTCGCTCTGCTTCTGTCCCGTCTGCGAGCAGGGCTATCTCGAAGTCGGCCTGGATGCGTCGGAGTTGAGGGTACGGGTGCGGCGTGCGCTGTCGCCGGTGTGGCGGGGCGGGTCGGTGGACGCGTCCGGCGCCGAACTGCTCGCGGCCACACTGGAGTTCCGCGCCCGCGCCGCCCGGGAACTCCAGGAGGCGGCCGTCGCGGCGGTACGGGAGCGGGCCCCCGCGGGGTTCCAGGTGCTGCTGCACGCGGACCCGCGGGTGGAGCGGTGCGGGGCCAACGCGGGGGTGGACCCCGGGCACATCCTCGGGGTGGCCGACGGAGTGGTCGTGCCCTGTGCGGGCGGGCCGGAACTTCTCGCGGCCTTCGCGGCGCGGGGCTCCGCGTTGTCGGTGCTCGCCGCGAATGTCACGGTGGTGGCGGGGCTGGGGGGTTCGCCGTCGTCGCTGGGCGAGGTCGCGGATCGGGTGCGGGGGGTGGGGGCGACGGAGCTGCGGCTGTACCACGCGGGGTTGGCGTCTCGGGGGGACCTGGAGTGCGTGCGTACGTCCGGCGCGGTGGGTTAGCCCCGGCGCGGGATGCGCTGGGGCTCCGCCCCAGACCCCGTTCGCGCCCGAACGGCGCTCGTCCTCAAACTCCCCCAAGGCCTTAAGGGCCAGGGGGGACCCCCATGACGGGCTCAGGTTGCCAGCGCTGAGCCCCCTACAGGGGCGCGGGGAACTGCGCGACCAGCCACGCACGGCGGACGGACGAAAGGGGGTTGGGGGCGCGGGGAACTGCGCGAGCAACCGTGCACGGTCCGCGGACGGATGGGGGTCAAGGGGCGCGGGGAACGGCGCGAGTGACCATGCACGGTCCGCAGCCGGAAGGGGGTTAGGGGCGCGGGGAACTGCGCAAGGCAGGGCCGGGGTGCAGCCGCGGGGTTGGGGGCAGGGGGACTACCCCCGGTAGGACACGGTGCGGCAAAGATTTCCGCGTTTCCCCTGGCGAGCCGCATGTGATGCGCGTAGACAATCCCCCATGCACACCCTTACCAAAGCCGCCGCCGCCACCGCCGCGCTCGCCCTCACCGGCGTCGCCTTCTACGGCGTCGGCGCGGCCTCCGCCGACAACGCCGCGCCGAAGTCGGACCGGGAGATCCCCAACATCACCAAGGTCGAAGACAAGATCAACGCGTATTACGGCGGCACGGCCGACGCCTCGGGCAAGTACCAGGCGTCGCCCACGAGCAACTACGCCAAGCAGGTCGCCGAGATCGAGGCCCGCGCCAAGCGGCAGATCAAGCACGCCGTGGACCACCCGGGGCGGGACGGCCGCAAGCCCGCCATCGTGCTCGACGTCGACGACACGACGCTGCTGACGTACGACTACGAGAAGAAGAACGGCTTCGCCTACAACGACGCGGCCTTCAACGCCTATGTGCAGAGCGCGCAGTCGATCGCCGTGTTCGGCATGCCGGACCTCGTCAACTACGCGGCCAAGAACGGTGTCACGGTCTTCTTCCTCACCGGCCGCGGCGTCTCCCAGCGCGACGCCAGCGCCGCCAACCTCACCAGGGCGGGCTACAACGTGCCCGTCGATGCCGCGCACTTCTTCCTGAAGGACAAGGTCAACCCGCCGGCGTACCTGAGCTGCGGGAAGCCGACCTGGACCTGCTCGACGGTCGACTACAAGGCGGGCACCCGCAAGCACATCGAGTCGCTCGGCTACAACATCGTGGCCAACCTCGGCGACCAGTACACCGACCTCGCGGGCGGCCACGCCGACAAGACGTACAAGATCCCCAACCCGATGTACTTCCTTCCGTAGGGAAGGGTTTCCCCAGGGAAGGCCCCGCTCCGGTCCGGGGCGCTCGCCGTCCAGAGCGCCCCGGACCGGGCTTCACCGCGAGGCGAGCGCGGCCTTCATCATCGCCTGCGCGACCGGGCCCGCCAGGCCGTTGCCGCTGACCTCGGAGCGCTCGGCGTCGGAGTCCTGGATGACGACCGCGACCGCGATCTCCTTGCCGGACTTCGGGTCCTTGGCGAACGAGGTGAACCAGGCGTACGGCTTCTGGGAGTTGTCCACGCCGTGCTGCGCCGTGCCGGTCTTGGCGCCGACCTCCATGCCGTCGATCTTCGCGTTGGTCCCGGTGCCGTCCGTGACCACGGAGATCATCGCGCTGTACATCTGCCGCGCGGTCTTCGAGGACATGATCCTCTTGCCGTCCGAGTCGGCGTACGACTGAAGGGTGCTGCCCTTCGCATCCGTCACCTTGGACACCATGTGCGGCGCGGACAGTACACCGTCGTTGGCGATGGCGGCCGACACCATGGCCATCTGCATCGGGGTGGCCGTCACATCGAACTGTCCGATGCCGGAGAGCGCGGTCGACGCCTTGTCCATGCTCTTCGGATACACACTCGTCGCGGCACGCACGGGGATGTCCAGCCCGGCGTCGTTGAAGCCGAACTTCTCGGACATCGCCCGCACCTTGTCCTGGCCCAGATCCACGGCCATCTTGCCGAAGACGTTGTTGCAGGAGTACTCGAGCGCGGTACGGATCGAGGCGTTCTCGCAGGGCGCGGACGCCGACTCGTTGCGCAGGTCCGTCGCCGTGCCCGGCAGGCGGTACGGATTGGGGCTCGTGGTCTTGTCGTCGATCGAGGAATAGAGGCCGCTCTCCAGCGCCGCGGACGCCACCACCAGCTTGAAGGTGGAGCCCGGCGTCAGCGGCTGGCGCAGTGCGCGGTTGAGCAGCGGCTGGCCCTTGTCCTCGGACAACCGTTTCCACGCGTCGCCGTCGGCCGAGGAGGAGCCCGCGATCTTCGACGGGTCGTAGGAGGGGGTGGAGACCATGCCGAGGACGCGGCCGGTCTTCGGGTCCATCGCGACGGCCGCGCCCTCCTTGCCGCCGAGCGCCTGGTACCCGGCCTTCTGCACCGCCGGGTCGATGGTGGTCAGGACGTCGCCGCCCGCCGCGCGCTCCCGGGTCAGCGCGTCGAAGGGGTTCTGCATGCGCGGGTCGCTGCCGTCGAGGACCTTGGAGTAGATCCCCTCCAGCTGGGTCGACCCGTACACCTGCGAGGCGAAGCCGGTGACGGGCGCGTACATCGGTCCGTCCTTGTAGCTGCGCTGGTAGGCGAGGTCGCCGCTCTTCGTCCTTTCCGATCCGGTGACCGGCGAACCGGCCACGATGATGTCCCCGAGCGGCCGCGCGTACTCCGCGATGGTGTTCCGCCGGTTCAGCTTGTCGTCCGCGAGGGCCTGGCCTTTGTAGAACTGCACATAGGTGGCCCGCCCGAGGAGGGCGAGCACCATCAGCAGACAGAAGACCGAGGCGCGCCTGATTGTCTTGTTCATCCCGTACGCAAGACGGACGGGGCGGACGGCGGAGTTCCGGTTGTCCCGGTTTCTCAGGAGAACTTCATCGGGGCCGGACGAAGCCCGACTCGTAGGCGGCGATCACCGCCTGGGTGCGGTCGCGGGCGCCCGTCTTGGCCAGCACGGCGGCCACGTGGGTCTTCACGGTGGCCGGGCCGACCCCCATCCGCCCGGCGATCTCCGCGTTGGTCAGCCCCGTCGTCATGAGCCGCAGCACCTGCCCCTCCCGTTCGGTGAGCCGGGTCGTCCACGCGGGCGCCGCGGCGGCCGACGCGTGCCGGGCCGCCAGCTCGCGGACCTGCGCGGGGAACAGGAGCGAGTCGCTGCGGGCGACCAGGCGGACGGCCTGGATCAGCTCCTCGGCGGCGGCCCGCTTCAGCAGGAACCCGGCGGCGCCCGCGCGCAGCGCGTCGTACACGTAACTGTCGTTCTCGAAGGTTGTGACCACCACGATCCTCGGCGGCGCCGCGAGCGTGGCGAGGATCTGTTCGGTGGCGCGGATCCCGTCGATCTCGGGCATCCGGACGTCCATCAGGACGACGTCGGGCAGCCGGTCGCGTACGACCGAGACGGCCTCGGCGCCCGTGGTCGCCTCGCCGACGACCTCCAGATCGGGCTCGGCGTCGAGGATCACCCGCAGCGCCGTACGCACCATCCGCTCGTCGTCGGCGATCACGACCCGGGTCGTGCCGCTCATCGCGCACCGCCGAGGGGGAGGCGGGCGCCGAGCCGCCAGCGGCCGTCCTCGGGGCCCGCCGAGGCGTGCCCGCCGAGCAGCGCGGCCCGCTCGGCGATGCCGCGCAGCCCGCGTCCGCCGCCCGGCCGCACCACCGGCGGGGCTCCGGACAGGGGATTCTCCATCACGATGGCCAACTCTCCGCCGCCGACGGCGACTCGCAGGGTGACGGGTGAACTCCCGCCGTGGCGAAGGGCGTTGCTCAGCCCCTCCTGGACGATCCGGTACGCCTCGCGCGAGACCAGCTCGGGCACCGCCGCCGGGTCGCCCTCCAGGGAGTACGTCACCTTCAGGCCGGTGCGGGACAGCAGGCCCTCCAGGGCGGCGAGGTCCGGGGCGGCGAACTCGCCGTCGTCCTGGCGCAACAGGCCGAGCACGGCGTCGAGTTCGTCGACCGTGCGCCGGGTGGTCTCCTCGATGGCGGTGAGCGCCTCGCGCACGAACTCGGGGTCCGAGTCCAGGACGCGGCGGGCCGCGCCCGCCTGGAGGGTGACCGCGCTCAGGGCGTGGCCCACCGAGTCGTGCAGCTCGCGGGCGAGCCGGTTGCGCACGGCCAGTTCGGCCGCGCGCTGCTCGGCCGCGGCGAGGCGGTCGGCGGGGGTCGGCCCCAGCAGCACGGGCGCGAGCCGGGCGAGCAGGGCCCCGGCCGCCGCCGAGCAGGCCGCGAGCCCGAGCAGCATCGCGATCCCGGCGGCCGGGGTGAGCGCGAGGCCCCAGCCGGTGGAGAGCGGGCCCGAGCTGTCGTACGCGCTGTGGCGCAGGCCGGGGAAGGCGGGCAGCACGATCAGGAACACCGCGAACGGGGGCAGCGCCAGGCTCATCCCGCTGAGGATCCCGCCGAGCGCGAGGTGCAGCGTGTACCAGGCCGAGGTGCGCAGCCGGGCGTCCCGGGAGCGGGCGGGCGCGTCGGCGAGGGCCGCCGGGTCCACCCGGCACAACGCCCGCACGCCGAACACGAGCAGCGGCCGGGCGATCGGCACCAGGGCGGAGACCGCGGCGATCGGCAGTGCGACGGCGAACGTGACGAGCGCCAGCGGGAACGAGGTGAAGGGGCTGGTGCCCGCGCTGAAGGAGCCGACGGCGACCGAGCCGACCAGGAAGTACGGCATCAACAGGGCGCCGCCCAGGACCAGATGGACCCAGCGGTGCCGGGCCCGGACGCCGAACAGGGCGCGCATCACGCGGCGCGGTCCGGGCCGGGGGAGCGCGCGGCGGAGAAGGGGGCGCCCATGCCGACGATCATGTGCACAGCGTAGGCGAGGCGCCGGGGCGGGCGCGTGGGAAAGAGCGGGCTCATCCTCCCACCGTCGCGCGCCGCGTGGCTCCGCCGCCTCCTGCGCCCCGACGATCCGCCTCCGCCGCGCGGGGGAGGCGGGCCGCGTCCCTCAGAGCCGGCGGGTCGCCAGCGTCAGGCGGTCCCGGGCGTCGAACAGGGCGTCCTTCACCATCTGTTCGTGGGCCGGGGTCAGCCGAGCCACCGGCACCGAGCAGCTGATCGCGTCGCGGGCCGGGGTGCGGTACGGGATCGCGACGCCGAAGCAGCGCAGGCCCAGCGTGTTCTCCTCGCGGTCCACGGCGTAGCCCTGCTCGCGGACGAGGTGCAGCTCCTCGATGAGCTTCTCGCGGTCGGTGATGGTGTGCTCGGTGAGCTGCTGGAGGGTCTCCGGGAGCAGCTTGCGCACCTGCTCGTCGCTGTGGGTGGCGAGCAGCGCCTTGCCGAGCGACGTCGAGTGGGCCGGCAGGCGGCGGCCGACCCGAGTGAAGGGGCGCAGGTAGTGCTGCGACTGGCGGGTGGCGAGGTAGACCACGTTCGTGCCGTCGAGGCGGGCGAGGTGGATGGTCTCGGTGGTGTCGTCCGAGAGCCGGTCCAGGGTGGGGCGCGCCGCCGCCACGACCTCGTCGCCGTCGATGTAGGAGGTGCCCACGAGCAGGGCCCGCACGCCGATGCCGTACCGGGTGCCCGTCGCGTCGGTCTCCACCCAGCCGAGCTCCACCAGGGTGCGAAGGAGCATGTACAGACTGGACTTCGGGTAGCCCACCGCCTCCTGCACCGCGGCGAGGGAGTGCATTCCGGGCCGCCCTGCGAAATACTCGAGCAACTCGACGGTCCGCACCGCGGACTTGACCTGTGCTCCACCTGAATCGGCAGCCGACATCCAGCACCCCGCTCCTTCTCGCCGAGGCTTCTTGCCAAGGCGGAACGCCCGTTAATAGAGTCCCAGCATATTCAGCATCGGGAACTCTGTTCAGAATACCGAACAAGTCCTGGTGGGTGGCAGAAGCGGACCGGCAGTGGAAGGACAACGCGGTGAGCGCAGCAGCACCAGTCTGGAGTGTCGACCCCCGAACGGGGAAGCCGCGGGAAGAGGTCGCGGTCGAAGCCACGCCCGAGGAGGTCGACCAGGCGGTCCGGGCCGCCTGGTCCGTGCGCGGGACCCTCGCCGACCTGAGCGTACGCGCCGTGTTCCTGCGGACCGCGGCCGACCTCCTGGACGCCTCGGCCGACCACGTGGTGGAGGCCGCCGACGCCGAGACGGCGCTCGGCCCGGTCCGCCTCAGGGGCGAACTCGCCCGCACCAGCGCCCAGTTGAGGGCCTTCGCCGAGGCCGTCGAGGACGGCTCCTTCCTCGACATACGCATCGACCACGCCGACCCCTCCCGCACCCCGCCCTGGCCCGACCTCAGGCGCGTCAAGATCCCCCTCGGCGTCGTCGCGGTCTACTCGGCCTCCAACTTCCCGCTCGCCTTCTCCGTGCCCGGCGGCGACACCGCGAGCGCCATCGCGGCCGGCTGCCCCGTCGTCGTCAAGGCGCACCCCGACCACCCGGCCACCTCCGAACTCTGTGTGTCGCTGCTGCGCCGCGCCGCCGTCCTGGCCGGACTTCCCGAGGACGTGGTGACGCTGGTCCACGGCTTCACCGCGGGCGTCGAGCTCGTACGCCATCCCCTGGTGGCGGCCGCCGGGTTCACCGGATCGGTGCGCGGCGGGCGGGCCCTGTTCGACGCGGCGGCCGCACGGCCCGTGCCGATTCCCTTCCACGGCGAGCTCGGCTCGCTGAACCCCGTCGTGGTGACGGCCGCCGCCGCCGAGGAGCGCGGCGAGCAGATCGGGGCCGGGCTCGGCGCGTCCATGACCATGGGCGTCGGCCAGTTCTGCACCAAGCCCGGATTCGTGCTGGTCCCCCGGGGCGGGGCGGGCGACGCCCTGCTCAAGGCGCTCACGGCGGCGGTCTGCGACACCGACGCCGGGGTCATGCTCGACCACCGGATGCGGGACGCGTTCGTCGCGGGGGTGGCCGAGCGGGCCGCGCTGACCGGCGTCGAGGCCCCGGTCACGCCCGGCGCGGGCGGCGAGCACACGGTGAGCGGCGGCTTCCTGACCGTACCGGCGGCCCTGCTCGTCGAGGAGGGCGAGCACGACCTGCTCCTGGAGGAGTGCTTCGGCCCGGTCACCGTCGTCGCCCGGTACGCCGACGAATCCGAGATCGCCGCGGTGCTCTCCCGGCTCCCGGGCAATCTCACCGCGACGCTCCAGCTCTCCACCGCGGAGGCGGCGGGCGAGGGCGGCGGCGCCCAACTCCTGGCGGAACTCACCGCGTTGGCGGGCCGCGTCCTGGTCGACGGCTGGCCCACCGGGGTCGCGGTCGCCCCCGCCCAGCACCACGGCGGCCCCTACCCGGCGACCACCTCCACCTCCACCTCGGTCGGCGCCACCGCCGTGGAGCGCTGGCTGCGCCCGGTCACCTACCAGAGCACCCCCCAGGCCCTGCTGCCGCCGGAGCTGCGCGACGACAACCCGCTGGGCCTGCCCCGCCGGGTGAACGGCACCCTCGGATGACGGTGCGCCTGCCCGAACTGCCCTTTGTGCTTGAGCCGTACGGCCCGGACGTGCCCTGGACCTACGACGACGGGGTGCTCTCGGTACGGGCCGGGGCCCGCCAGGACCGGTTCGTGCCCCCGGCGGGGGAGAGCCTGGAGTCCTCCGGTGACGCCCCCCGGCTGCTCGGGACCGCCCCGGCGGGCGACTTCCAGCTGATCGCCCGGGCCATGGTCTCCTTCGAGGCGCCCTTCGACGCGGGCGTCCTGTACGTCCACGTGGGCGAGCGGCAGTGGGCCAAGCTCTGCCTGGAGCTCTCGCCACGGCGGCCGACGATCTGCACGGTCGTCACGCGCGGACTCTCCGACGACGCGAACTCCTGGGAGGTGGACGGCGACAGTGTCTGGCTGCGGGTCAGCCGGACCGGCAAGGCGTTCGCCTTCCACGCCTCGGTGGACGGCGCGCGCTGGGTCTTCGTCCGGGTCTTCGCGCTCGGCACGGCCGAGGAGAGTGCGGTGGCGCGGGTCGGGTTCCTGGCCCAGTCGCCCGTGGGGGAGGGGTGCGCGGTGGCCTTCGACTCCGTCGAGTTCCGGGGGTTCGCGCCGAAGGACCTGCGGGACGCGAGCTGAGGGGCGGGGCGGGCACGTCTCCCCACCCCGCCCCTTCCCCAGGCCCTCCGGGGGTATTCGTTCGGCTGCGGCCCGGTGGCTGCTGGGGGCTCCGCCCCAGACCCCGTTCGCGCCTTAAGGGCGCTCGTCCTCAAACGCCGGACGGGCTGAGGGTGTCCATGCCGACCAGCACCGGTGCTGTTAGGGGCGCGGGGAACTGCGCGAGAAGCGGGCACGGTCCGCAGCAGAACTACCAACCCCCGGAGGGTCTCGGGGAGGGGCGGGGTGGGGGAGGAGCCCCGGGGTCACCTCGTGCGCAGGCGGAGGGTCGAGAGGGCCGAGAGGGCGAAGAGGGCCGCCGCGATCAGCAGACTCGTCCGCAGGCCCGCCACGAACCCACCCCCGCCCGCGACCAGCGTGCCGAACACCGCGATGCTGAGCGCCCCCGCGACCTGCCGCCCCGCGTTGAGCACCCCCGCCGCAAGACCCGCCCGCTCCTGCGGCAGCGCCTCCATCATCGCGGCGGTCAGCGCGGGCACCGAGATGCCGCAGCCGAGCGCGAGCGGGACCATCAGGAACGCGGCGAGCAGCGTGGGGGTGTGCTCGTCGGCGAGGAGCAGCACCAACAGGCCGGTCAGCGCGAGCAGTTGGCCGAACAGCAGCGGCACCCGGGCGCCGAAGCGGTTCGAGAGCTTTCCGGAGAGCACGTTGACCACGGGGATCAGCGCGGTCATCGGCAGGAACATCAGACCGGCCGCCAGCGCGGACTCGCCCCGCACCCGCTGGAAGTAGAGACTGAAGGCGAAGATCACGCCGTAGAAGGCGACGCTGGCCGCGGCGCCCGCGCCGATCGCGACGACCACCGTGCGGCTGCGGAACAGGCCGAGCGGCACCACCGGGTGCGCCACCCGGCGCTCGATCAGCCAGAACGCCACCCCCGCCGCCAGCGCGAGTGCGCCCGCCGCGAGCCGCACCGCACCCTGCTCGATCACCGCGAAGGCGAGCGCGGCCAGGGCGACGGCCGCCGCCAGCTGGCCCGGTAGGTCGAGCGGCGCGGGGCGGCGCTCGGTGCGCGGGGCGCGGGCGGTCAGGGCGAGGGCCGCGAGGCCGAGCGGCAGGTTGATGAAGAAGATGCCGCGCCAGTCCCAGACCGTGGTCAGCGCGCCGCCCGCGACCGGGCCGAGCGCCACCGCGACCGAACCCCCGGCCGCCCAGAGCGCCACCGCCCTGGCCCGCCGCTCCGGATCCGGGTAGGCCTGGCGCACCAGGGCGAGCGAGGCGGGCAGGACCACGGCGGCCGCCACGCCCTGCACGACGCGGGCGCCGATCAGCACGCCGAGGCCCGGGGCCAGGCCGCAGGCCGCCGAGGCGAGGGTGAAGACGACCGTGCCGAGCGCGTAGGCCTTCGCCGAGCCGATCCGGTCGGCGAAGGCGCCGGTCGAGAGCATCAGCGCGGCGAACGCGAGGGTGTAGGCGTCCACCACCCACTGGAGGCCCGCCATGCCGCCGCCGAGGTCGCTGCCGATCGCGGGCAGCGCCACGTTCACCACGGACGCGTCCAGGGTGATCAGGGCGAAGCCGAGCAGGGAGGCGGCCAGCGTGAGGCCGGGGGAGGTTCCGCGCGGCCGCTTGGGGGTCAACTGGCGGTCGGCGGGCGGGGCTTGGAGTGCGGCGTTCGGTGACATGCCTCCAGCTTGGCGAGGTCGGGCCGCGTACAGTAGTGGCTCGAACGCCATACGTCCGGAGGTTCTGGCCATGTCGCTGCACCGGGTCGCCGTGATCGCGCCCTCGCCCGTCTCGATGTTCAACCTCGCCATCCCCGAGCTGCTCTTCGGCAAGGTCGAGGTGGACGGCGGGCCCGGCTACGAGGTGGTCGTCTGCACCCCCGACCCCGGGCCGATCGCCACGACCGGCGGCCTCGACCTGTACGTGGGCCGGGGTCTCGACGCGGTCGAGGGCGCCGACACGGTCCTCGTCGCCGGGACCGGGCAGCGCTACGAGCCCGATCCGCGCACCGTGGCCGTGGTCGCGAAGGCGGCCGCCGCCGGGGTGCGGGTGGCGTCCATCTGCAGCGGCGCCTTCGTGCTGGCCGAGGCCGGACTGCTCGACGGACGCAGCGCCACCACGTACTGGGAACTCGCCGAGGAGCTGCGCAGGCGCTACCCGGCGCTCGACCTCAAGGGCGATGTCCTGTACGTCCAGGACGGCAACGTCATGACCTCCTCCGGGTACGCGGCCGGGATCGACCTGTGCCTGCACGTCATCCGCACCGACTACGGCGCGGCCGTCGCCAACCGGGTGGCCCGGCAGGCGCTGGTCGCGCCGGTGCGGCCGGGCGGGCAGACCCAGTTCACCCAGACCCCGCTGCCCGCCGAGCGCGGGGTGGTCTGCGCGGACACCCGGGGCTGGGCGATGCGCAACCTCGACAAGCCGCTCACTCTGGCCGATCTGGCCCGGCACGCGGGCGTCAGCGTGCGCACCCTGACCCGGCGCTTCCACGCGGAGAGCGGGGTCAGCCCGCTCCAGTGGCTGCTGCATCAGCGCATCGAGCGGGCCAAGGAGCTCCTGGAGACGACCACCCTCGCCATGGACCAGGTCGCCGAGGCCAGCGGCCTGGGCAGCGCGGACTCCCTGCGCGGCCACCTCGTGCGGCGCACCGGGCTCACGCCGAGCGCCTACCGGGCCACCTTCAGCAGGCTGGCCGCGGCGTCCTGAGCCGGGGCGGGGCGGCCGGGAATGGGGCGGGCGCCGGACGCGTTGTCGCAAACGGTACGACCTTCAACAAACTGAGAGAAGTGACATGCGCGTCGAGATCTGGAGCGACATCGCCTGCCCGTGGTGCTACATCGGCAAGGCCCGCTTCGAGAAGGGCCTGGCGAAGTTCGCCCACCGCGACGACGTCGAGGTGGTCCACCGCTCCTTCGAGCTCGACCCGGGCCGTGACAAGGGTGACATCGGCCCGGTCATCCCGATGCTGGCCAAGAAGTACGGCCGCACCCTCGACGAGGCCCGCGAGATGGAGGCGCACGTCGCCTCCACCGCGCACGCCGAGGGCCTGGGCTACCTGGCCGACGGCCGCGACCACGGCAACACCTTCGACATCCACCGCGTCCTGCACCTCGCCAAGGCGCGCGGCCGCCAGAGCGAGCTGCTCGACCTCGCCTACCGGGCCAACTTCGCCGAGGAGCGCTCCGTCTTCGACCCGGAGGTCCTGGTGGAGATCGCGGTCGCGGCCGGCCTGGACGCCGACGAGGTCCGTACGGTCCTGGCCGACGCGGACGCCTACGCCGACGAGGTGCGCGCCGACGAGCGCGAGGCGGCCGGGCTCGGCGCCAACGCCGTGCCGTTCTTCGTGCTCGACCGCGCCTACGGGATCTCCGGCGGCCAGCCCGCCGAGGTCTTCACGCAGGCTCTTGAGCAGGCCTGGCAGGCCCGCACCCCGGCCCTGAAGATCGTCGAGGGCGACGCGGAGGCATGCGGCCCCGAGGGCTGCGAAGTCCCGCGCTGACCTCTGTGTCATAAGGCTTGCTTGGGGATATCCATTAATTTTACCCAATTGACTTGGGATTGGCGGGGATTCAGGGTGGAGCCATGGAACTGGACTCCCTCGCGCCGGGCGAATTCGCGCCGCAGACCACCTACCTCAACACCGCGAGCACCGGGCTGCTGCCCGCCCGGACCGTGGCGGCCATGGGCGAAGCCGTGGCCGCCTCGGCCGCGGGGCGGCCCACCGACATGTTCGGCGACGTGGAGGCGGCCCGCGCCACCTACGCCCGGCTCGCCGGCGTCCCGGTCCGGCGGGTGGCGGCCGGTGCGTCCGTCGCCGTCTACACCGGCCTCGTCGCCGCCTCGCTGCCCGAAGGCGCCGAAGTCCTCGTCGCCGAGGCCGACTTCAGCTCCGTCGTGAACCCGTTCCACCTGCGCCGCGACCTGAAGGTGCGCACCGTCCCGCTGGACGGGCTGGCCGAGGCCGTCCGGCCGGGCACCGCGCTGGTCGCGGTCAGCGCGGTCCAGTCCGCCGACGGCCGCATCGCCGACCTCCCGGCGATCCGCGCCGCCGCCCGCGCCCACGGCACGCGCACCCTGGTCGACGTGTCCCAGGGCGCGGGCTGGTTCCCGGTCGAGGCCGACGCGTACGACTACACCGTCGCCGTCGGCTTCAAGTGGCTGACCACCCCGCGCGGGGTCGCCTTCCTCACCGTTCCCGACGACCTCGGCGGCCTCCACCCCCTCTTCGCCGGCTGGGTGGCGGGCGAGCATCCCTGGGACAGCTGCTACGGGCCCATCCAGGAACTCGCCCACTCCGCACGGCGGTTCGACGAGAGCCCCGCCCTCTTCTCGTACACGGGCGCCCGGCACTCCCTGGCGCTCGTCGAGGAGCTGGGCGCCGAACGCATCCGGGCGCACAACACCGCCCTCGCCGACCGCTTCCGCGCCGGACTCGCCGCGCTCGGCCACGAGCCGGTGGCCGCGCCCGGCTCGGCGATCGTCGCGGTGCCCGGACTCGGCCACCGCCAGGACGAGTTGAGCCGCGGCGGCATCGAGCTCTCCAACCGCGCGGGCCATCTGCGCGCCGCCTTCCACCTCTACACCTCGGCCCAGGACGTGGACCGGCTGCTCGATCTGCTGCCGGCCCGCTGACCGCGCTGAATTCACTGGTCACGGCCCGGCCGGGCAGGCAGGATCGGGCCGTGACCACGGAGACCAGCAGCCCCGGCCGGGTGCGCGAAGCCGCCCGCAACAACGCCGCGTGGTGCGCCGCGCTCTGCCGCGCGCACGGCATCGTGGGGGAGTCGGGGCCGTACGCCTGGACCAGCCCGCGCAGAACCCCGCCCTACTATCCGGACGCGGTGACGCTCACTCCCGAGGCCTCGCCCGGCGACATCGTCGGCCGCATCGACCTCACGGCGCCCGGTGCCTCGGTGAAGGACAGCTTCGCCGCCCTCGACCTGGCCGACGACGGCTTCGAGGTCCTCTTCGAGGCGCGGTGGATCCACCGCACGGCCCCGCGGGCCACCGGCGAGGTGTGGCAACGGGTGCGCACCGAAGGCGAGTTGGCGCGGTGGGAAGGGGCCTGGTCGCAGGGGAAGAGCGAGGGGCTCTTCCCGCGCGGGCTGCTCGCCGAACCCGGCCACACCTTCCTGGCGGCGCGCGACGCGCGGGGCGAGGTGGTGGCGGGAGCCGTCGCCAGCCGGAGCGGCGACGTCGTGGGGATCTCCAACCTGTACGCCGTCGACGGCGACCAGGACGCGGCCTGGGCCGGCTGCCTCGCCACCGCCGCCCACCTGTGGCCCGGGCTCCCGGTCGTCGGCTACGAGAGCGGCGAGGACCTGGACGCGGCCCTGCGCGCGGGGTTCACCCCGGCCGGACCGCTCAGAGTGTGGCTGCGCCGGAGCTGAGCGGCTCTCCGTACCAGCGCCACGTGGCCGGGCGCGGCCGCCCCGGCAGATCCGCACGGCCACCGGCCCAGAGCAGCACCTGCCAGCGGTCCGGGTCGTCCGGCACGTCCCGGAACAGCCGGCCGAGCACCCGGTCGCACAGACCCGCCGGCGGAGCCCAGGTCAGGCCGAGGCCCTCGGCCACGTCGTGCGTGTGCAGCAGGGTCTCGACGATTCCCATCGCCCCGAACCCCTCCGGGTCCGAGATGCCGAAGCCGTGGTACGCCCGGAGGTCGGGCGAGGAGGTGCGCACCATCGCGGTGAGCAGGGCGCCGCTGGCCTCCAGGGTCTGGAGCAGCCCCGCGGGCCCGGCCGTGCGGTCCGCGTGCACCGCGTTGCGGGGGCCGCCGGGTCGTTTCGCCTCCCACAGGTACGGCACCTCGCCGTCCAGCGGGGGCTGGGCGGGGCCGAGCTGCACCGCGTAGGCGAAGAGATCGTCCGAGAGGTGCTCGACGGTCTCCCAGCAGTCCCACTCCAGCGTTCCGGCCTTCACGCTCCAGTCCGCCGCGAGTCCGGCCCGCAGCGCGGTGACGGACAGCCGCACGGAGTGTTCGACGTCGGCGGCGGAGACCGGGGTTCGTGAAGATTCATCGACCATGGACATGGAGGGACCGTACCAACGATCTCCGTGCGCGAGATGAACGCGTCACGGACGCCGGGGCCCGGGGGTGATCCCCGGGCCCCGGCGTCCGTGACTGCTCAGCGCACCGGGGTGAAGTCCCTCGCCCCGATGAATTCGGGGCGGCGGATCGGGGCCGCGAAGGGCTCCTGGGCCGCGTTCTCCACGCTGTTGAACACGATGAAGACGTTGCTGCGCGGGTACGGGGTGATGTTGTCCCCCGAGCCGTGCATCGCGTTGCAGTCGAACCAGGTCGCCGAGCCGGCCCGGCCGGTGAACAGGCGGATGCCGTGCCGGTCGGCCATCTTCGTGAGGGCCTCGTCGGACGGCGTGCCCGCGTCCTGCATCTGGAGGGACTTCTTGTAGTTGTCCTTCGGGGTGGCACCGGCGCAGCCGAGGAAGTCCCGGTGCGAGCCGGGCATGATCATCAGGCCGCCGTTGGTGTCGTAGTTCTCGGTCAGCGCGATCGAGACCGAGACCGTCCGCATGTGGGGGAGGCCGTCCTCGGCGTGCCAGGTCTCGAAGTCCGAGTGCCAGTAGAAGCCGGAGGCGCCGAAGCCAGGCTTCACATTGATCCGCGACTGGTGGACGTACACGTCCGAGCCGAGGATCTGGCGCGCCGTGCCCACCACCCGCTCGTCGCGGACCAGCCGCGCGAAGAGCTCACTGATCCGGTGCACCTCGAAGACCGAACGCACGGACTGCGACTTCGGTTCGATGATCGACCGCTCGTCGGCGCGGACGGAGGGGTCCGCGATCAGTCGCTCGAGTTCCGAGCGGTAGAGCGTTACCTCGTCGTCGGTGAGCAGTTGGTCGATCGCGAGGAAGCCGTCCTGCTCGAAGGATTCGAGTCCGGCGGACGGGCCCCAGACGACCGGGTCCTGGCGGGGGGTGATCACCTCGGCGGCGCCACGCGTGGGGTAGAGATCCTGGGCGGTCATGATCAGCCCTCCTCGGGTTCGGTCAGCAGCGGGTAGACGCCGTTCTCGTCGTGGTCCTCCCGTCCGGTGACGGGCGGGTTGAAGACGCAGACGCAGCGGAAGTCGGTCTTGGGGCGCAGGGTGTGGCGCTCGTGGCCGTTCAGGAGGTACATCGTGCCCGGCTCGATCCAGTGGGTCTCGCCGGTCTCCTCGTTGGTGAGCTCGGCCTCGCCCTCGGTGCACAGGACCGCCTCGATGTGGTTGGCGTACCACATGGAGGTCTCGGTGCCCGCGTACAGGACGGTCTCGTGCAGGGAGAAGCCGACCTTCTCCTTCGCGAGCACGATCCGCTTGCTCTCCCAGGTGCCGGAGGCTGCCTTCACGTGGCGGTCGGTGTTCTCGATGTCCTTGAACGATCGGACGATCACGGTGAGTTGGTGCCTTTCTCTCTGTGCTGCGTACGGCGTGGGGTGCGGGCGTCAGACGGTCGCGGCGACGGCGCGGGCCAGCGAGCGCAGGCCCTCGTCGAGCTCGTCGGGCGTGATGGTCAGCGGCGGCAGCAGCTTGACCACCTCGCTCTGGGGACCCGAGGTCTCCAGGAGCAGGCCCAGCTCGAAGGCGCGGGCGCACACCTCGGAGGCGCGGGCCGGGTCGGCGAACTCCAGCCCCCACACCAGGCCGCGGCCGCGGTAGCTCGCACCGAGGCGGGTGTGCTCGGCGCACAGCGCGAGCAGGGCCTGCTCGACCTGCTCGCTGCGCGCCAGGGTGTGCTTCTCCATCTGCCCGTCGGCCCAGTACGCGTCCAGCGCGGCGGTCGCGGTGACGAACGCCGGGTTGTTGCCGCGGAAGGTGCCGTTGTGCTCGCCCGGCTCCCAGACGTCGAGCTCGCCCTTGAACAGGCAGAGCGACATGGGGAGTCCGTAGCCGCTGATCGACTTCGAGACGGTGACGATGTCCGGCACGATGCCCGCCTCCTCGAAGGAGAAGAAGGCGCCGGTGCGGCCGCAGCCCATCTGGATGTCGTCGACGATGAGCAGCATGTCGCGGCGCCGGCACAGGTCGGCGAGCGCGCGCAGCCACTCTGGCCGGGCCACGTTGATGCCGCCCTCGCCCTGCACGGTCTCCACGATCACGGCGGCCGGCTTGTTGAGGCCGGAGCCCTGGTCCTCGAGCAGGCGCTCGAACCACAGGAAGTCGGGCACCCGGCCGTCGAGGTAGTTGTCGAACGGCATCGGGGTGCCGTGCACCAGCGGGATCCCGGCCCCGGCCCGCTTGAAGGCGTTGCCGGTCACCGCGAGCGAGCCCAGCGACATGCCGTGGAAGGCGTTGGTGAAGGAGACGATCGACTCGCGGCCCTTCACCTTGCGGGCCAGCTTCAGCGCGGCCTCCACCGCGTTGGTGCCGGTCGGGCCGGGGAACATGACCTTGTACGGAAGGTCGCGCGGGCGCAGGATCACGTTCTGGAACGTCTCCAGGAACGCCCGTTTCGCGGTCGTCGCCATGTCCAGGCCGTGCGTGATGCCGTCCCGCTCGATGTAGTCGAGCAACGCCCGTTTCAGCACGGGGTTGTTGTGACCGTAGTTGAGCGAGCCGGCCCCGGCGAAGAAGTCCAGGTAGCTGTGGCCGTCCTCGTCGGTGAGGCGGGCACCCTGCGCGCGGTCGAACACGGCGGGCCAGCCGCGGCAGTAGCTGCGCACCTCCGATTCGAGCGACTCGAAGACACTGAGGGCGGGCGGGGTGATGGTCACAGCGATTCTCCCTGGGGGTGGAGGGGGCCGATGCGGTACAGGACTTCGGGCTGGTGCCCGTCGTCGGGGAACAGCCCGGCGTCGAAGAGGAGTTCACGGTCGAGGGCGGCGCCGCGCCGCTTGGCGTACGAGGTGAAGAGCCGGTCGGAAGGGGTGTTGTCCGGCGACACCGTCGTTTCGAGGCAGCTGACGCCGTGCGAGGCGGTCACCTTCGCGGTCAGCGCTTCGAGCAGCAGTCCCGCGAGCCCGTGGCCCCGGTGGGCGCGGTCGACGGCGACCTGCCAGACGACCAGGGTGCCCGGCCGGTCGGGGCGTACGTATCCGGTGACGAACGCGATCGGCTCTCCGTCGCCGTCCCGGGCGACCACGGAGGTCCCGGCGAAGTCCCGGCACCAGAGCAGATAGCTGTACGAGGAGTTGAGGTCGAGCACCTCGGAGTCACGGGCGATGCGCCAGATCGCGGCTCCGTCCTCCAGTCGTGGGCTTTCGATTCGGACTGCTGTTTGCGCGGCGGTCATGCCGAGCGAATTTACCGACCGGAAATTGAAATTGCATTCCCCTCAGGGGGTGCGCGAGGAGGGCGTTCGTGTTATCACGCGAGCATGTGCGCGAGGCGGTTTGTCCGGGAATTACCGGACAAACCGGAACGGTTGTGGAGTCGATCACACCCTTGTGACGGCCGCGGAACCTTGTTGAAACCTTGGCGTTTGAGGTCGGGGAGTCGGGGCAGAAGAAAACGGGAAGCCGCGGTGGATAAGCGGCTTCCCGTTTTGTGCAACGTTTTTCGGAATTCAGTTGTGCTTTATGTGTCGGGGGATCGCGGAGAAAGTGTCACCAGGTTTCGGAAACGGCCTTGCGGGCAGCTTCCAGGTCCACCGCGATCCCGTACTCGCCGAGCGCCGCCCCCAGCGCCGCGAGCGAGGACTGCACGGCGCCCCGGGTGGCGTCCACGCCGTAGTGGTTGACCCGGATCATGGTCGCCGCCAGCGCCCCGCCGCCCGCGATCAGCGGCAGCGAGGGGTCGGAGGCGAGCGCCTTGGTGACCAGCTGGGAGGCGTCGACCCCCTCGGGGGCGCGCAGGGTCGTGGCCACCGGGGCCGCGTCCGCGGCCTCGTGGACGTAGGGGGCGAGCCCGCCGAGCGCGAGCGCGCCCGCCCGGGTCGCGGCCGCGGCCGAGGCGTGCCGGGCCGTCACCGCGTCGAGGCCCTCGGACTCGATGCGCTCCAGGCACGCTTCGAGGGCCAGCATCTCCAGCTGGGCGGGCGCGTGCAGCAGCGCCTTGCGGCCGCCGTCGATCCAGCGCTCCTTCCAGTCGAGGAGCGAGAGGTAGGAGCGGCGCGGCGCCTTCGGGTTGGCGGCGATGCGCTCCCAGGCGCGGGCGCTGACCGAGACCGCCGAGACCCCGGCCGGGCCGCCCATCGCCTTCTGCGCGCCGATCACGCACAGGTCCACGCCCCAGGCGTCCGGGCGCAGCGGCTCCGCGGCCACCGACGCCACCGCGTCCAGCATGAACAGGGCGCCGTGCCGCCGCACGACCTCGCCGATCTCCGCGATCGGGTTGGTGTTGCCGGTCGCCGCCTCCGCGTGGACGAGCGAAACGAAGTCGATCTCCGGGTGATCGGTGAGCGATCGATCGATCTGCTCGGCGGTGACCGCCGCGTGGAACGGCACCTCCAGGTCGATCACCTCGGCCCCGCAGTCCCGCAGCCAGTTGCCGAAGGTCTGCCCGTAGGGGCCGGTCACCACGTTGAGCGCGGTCGAACCGGGATGGGCCGCGCCCCGGATGCAGCCCTCCAGCGGCAGCAGCGCCTCACCCTGCATGATCACCACGTCCTGCCGGGTGTCGAGCAGGGCGGCCACCCGTCGCTCGATCGCCGCGAAATGGTCGGCGGTCAGCGGGGCCAGGTCCAGGAGCGGGTGCGTCACGGCGGTGCCTTCTTCGGTTCAAGTCGGGTCGTGCATCCTCTGGAGGGAGACTACCGAGCGCCTCGTACAGTGCTGACCATGAGCGATCGCACGGTGCTGCATGTGAAGGGGCGCGTCCTCGCCGGGCCCGAGGACGTACGGGACGAACTGTGGGCGGTCGACGGGCGGATCACCTATGAGCGGCCCCCGGGCGAGAGCCTCACCGTGACCGGCTGGGTGCTGCCGGGCCTGGTCGACGCGCACTGCCACGTGGGTCTCGACCAGCACGGGCCGGTGCCCGACGAGGTCAGCGAGAAGCAGGCACTCACCGACCGCGACGCGGGGACCCTGCTGGTCCGCGACGCCGGATCGCCCTCCGACACCCGCTGGATCGACGCCCGCGAGGACCTGCCGAAGATCATCCGGGCGGGTCGGCACATCGCCCGCACCCGCCGCTACATCCGCAACTACGCCCACGAGATCGAGCCCGGCGACCTGGTCGCCTACGTCGCGCGGGAGGCGCGGCGCGGGGACGGCTGGGTCAAGCTGGTCGGCGACTGGATCGACCGGGACGCCGGGGACCTGGCGGCCTGCTGGCCGCGCGGCGAGGTCGAGGCCGCGATCGCCGAGGCCCACCGGCTCGGTGCCCGGGTCACCGCGCACTGCTTCGCCGAGGACTCGCTCAGGGACCTGGTCGAGGCGGGCATCGACTGCATCGAGCACGCGACGGGCCTGACCGAGGACACCATTCCGCTGTTCGCCGAGCGCGGCGTCGCGATCGTCCCGACGCTGGTCAACATCGCCACGTTCCCGCACATGGCCGACGGCGCCGAGGCCAAGTTCCCCGACTGGTCGGCCCACATGCGACGGCTGTACGAGCGCCGCTACGACACCGTGCGCTCGGCCTACGACGCGGGGGTGCCCGTCTTCGTCGGTACGGACGCGGGCGGCTCGCTCGCCCACGGGCTGGTCGCCGCCGAGGTCGCCGAGCTCGTGAAGGCGGGCATCCCGCCGCTCGACGCGCTCTCGGCGACGGCCTGGGGCGCCCGGAGCTGGCTGGGGCGCCCCGCCCTGGAGGAGGGCGCCCCGGCCGACCTGGTGGTCTACGACCAGGACCCGCGCGCGGACGTCCGCGTACTCGCCGCGCCGATCCGGATCGTGCTCAACGGGCGAATCGTGGGCTGACGGCCGCCAACTTGGCTGCCGACGGAGCGAGTTCGGCGGTCTGTGGGTTGACCCGCCGTTACGTACGGCGCGGGTGGATCGTTGAGATCCTTCATGCGTGCGCCGGGGTGGTGGGGCGGTGTACGGGGCGCGGGGCGGTGTCGGGCGTGACGGTGGGGAACGCCTGTGTCGGAATAATCGAATGTGAGCACGGAAACCGCCCTTTGGGGTGAACTCGCTTCAGGTGAGCGCCAGTTCACTCTCCGTGCGTAAAGATGCGGTGTCCCAAGTCGCCGGTGCGCCCCTCGATTCGCAGGAGTCCCACGAGTCCCCGTGGCGGGGTGCCCGGTCAGCCATGTCTCCTGTGGGGGTTCCACCATTGTGAACAGCTACAACTTCCGCCTGCCCGCGAGCGGTCATGCCGTCCGTCGCTCCGCCGCCGTCGCGGCCTGTGTGGCGGTGGCCGCCGGGCCGCTGCTGCTCGCCGCACCCGCGCGGGCCACGGGCGCCGAAGGCGACGGCAGGGGCCGCGCGAGTGCCGTGGTGCTGCGCACCGGGCTCGACGTCTCCCTGCTCGACAAGGCCGTCGACGTACCGCTCAAGGCCACGCTCAACGAGGTCTCCGCCCCGGCCGGTGCCGAGAAGACCGCGCTGACCGTGAAGCTGGACGGGGTCGGCGGCGGGCAGCCCGTCCAGGTGCTGAAGGCGGACGTGGCCACGGCCAGGGCGAGCGCCGACGCGAAGAAGGCGGAGGGCACCAGTCGGCTCGTCCATGCCCGGCTCCATCTGCCCGGCCTTCCCCTGCTCTCCCTCATCGAGGTGGGGGAGGTGACCTCCAGCGCGGTCTGCGAGGCGGGCCGCGCGCCCGTGGCCACGTCGAATGTGCTCGGCGCGGTAACGGTGCTCGGCCGCAGGGTCACGCTGTCCGCGGGCGGGACCACGCGGGTGCTGGTGCCGGGGGTCGGCGAGGTCGGTCTCGACCTGTCGAAGGCCACGACCACCTCGCGCACCGCCGCGGCCGTCGCGCTCCGGCTCAGCGTCTCCGTCAATCCGCTCCATCTGAACGTCGCCGACGTCAAGGGCGAGGTCACCCTGGCCGAGGCGACCTGCGAGGCGCCCGCGCCGCCCAAGGGTGCCGGTGCGACGGGCGACCCTCGCAAGGGGCCCGTCGCCGCCGAGGTGAAGACGCAGGGCGTCGCCTCGGGCACGGCGCTGGCCGAGACCGGGGGTGGGGCCACGCCCTATGTCGCGGGCGGGGCGGCGGTGCTGCTGGTGGGTGGTGCGGGGGTGCTCGTGCTCAGCCGGCGGCGGGCTGGGCGGGGCTGAGGTTCTGGGGCGGGCGGGGGCGCGAGGGGGTGCGTGCCGCCCGCCCCGGGCCCGGGCCCGGGCCGCCCGGGGTTGCGGCCCCGGGCCCCTTGACCCCGCCTCCGCCTGCGGGCCGTGCTGGGTCGCTCGCGCCGTTCCCCGCGCCCCTTGAACCCCGCTTTCGTCTGCGGGCCGTGCTGGGTCGATCGCGCAGTTCCCCGCGCCCCTAGCAGGGTCGATGCTGGTCACGCCGGCGTCTTCAGCCCGTCCGGCGATTGAGGACGAGCGCCGTTTAGGCGCGACCGAGTCTGGGGCGGAGCCCCAGGGGGCGGCGGGGCCGGGGCGGGGCCCCGGGGTTAGGGGTGGGTCAGGGTCAGGGCCTGGTCCAGGGCCTGGAGGAAGCGGTTCGTGGTGGCCCGGTCCCGCACCGCGAGCCGCAACCACTCACCCCCGAGCCCCGGAAACGTGTCGCCCCGCCGCACCGCGAACCCGAGCCCCCGCAGCCGCTCCCTGACCCGCGCCGCCCCCTCGATCCGTACGAGCACGAACGAGCCCTCGGCCGCCTCGACCGCCTGGACCTCGTCGAACTCCGCGAGCCCGGCGAGAAGATGGGCCCGGTCCTCGGCGATCCGTACCGCCGCCGCCTCGGCCTCCGCGAGGGCGCGGGGCTCCATGCAGGCGGCGGCGGCGACCAGCGCCGGAGTCGACACCGGCCACAGCGGCTGGGCGCTCTGGAGGGCCGTGATCGTCTCCGGGGCGGCGAGGACGTAGCCGATCCGCAGCCCCGCCAGACCCCAGGTCTTGGTCAGGCTGCGCAGCACGACCAGGCCGGGCAGGTCCGCGCGGTCCGCCAGGGCCTCGCGCTCGCCCGGCACGGCGTCCATGAACGCCTCGTCGACCACCAACGTCCGCCCGGGGCGGGCGAGTCGGGCCAGCGTGTCGGCGGGGTGCAGGACGGAGGTGGGGTTGGTCGGGTTGCCGACCACCACCAGGTCCGCCTCCTCGGGGACGGCGGCGGGATCCAGCCGGAAGCCGTCCTCGGCCCGCAGCAGCACGCGCCGCACCTCGCGTCCCGCATCACGCAGCGCCGCCTCCGGCTCGGTGAACTGCGGATGCACGACCACGGGGTGACGGGACGTCAGTGCTCTGGCGAGCAGGACGAAGGCCTCGGCGGCGCCCGCCGTCAGGAGCACCCGCTCCACCGGGAGGCCGTGCCGCGCCGCCACCGCCGCGCGGGCCGCCCGCCCGTCCGGATACGCGGCGAGCCCGGTCAGCGAGTCGGCGATGCGCTCGCGCAGCCAGGTCGGGGGAGTGTCCGAGCGGACGTTCACCGCGAGGTCGGTCAGCTCGCCGCCGTCGTCGCGGACCTCGGCGTCGCCGTGGTGGCGCAGGTCGTGCAGGGGCTCGGTGGTGGGGATGGACATGGCTTCGCTCCTGGTGGGGGGTCCGTCGCGATGGTCGGCGAACGGCCGGAGGTGGGGTCGACGTACGATCGCACACGTCGCCATGGCGGCACGTCCCGCGGGGGTCGACTTCCGCTTGGGCACCAGCAGTTCACCGCCTCCGGCCAGCGCGGCGGCCTCCGCGACGGAACGGGTTCCGACCGCGGCGAGCGCCGTGTCCGAGCCATGGGGCACCGGCACGGCCGCGAGCTCACCGGCCGCGTACGCGACGACGGGTATCCCGAGGTGCGCCGCGGCCCCGACGATTCCCGGCTCCGTCGACTTGCCGTCCACGGTGGCCAGTTCGCCGACCGTGTGCGGATCCAGGCCCGCGTCCGCGAGGGCGGCCCCGATGAGGCCGAGCACCTCCTCGACGGACACGCCCTTCGAGGCGCCGACGCCCACGACGAGCGGCGCCCCGGCGTCCTGGCGAGTGCGGGCGGCGTCGGGCATGGCGGGGATCCTCTCAGGCCGCTCGCGGGCGGCGGCGGGCCCGGACGTGGACGTGCGGAGTACGGGCCCAGTCGGTTAGCAAGGGCGCATGGCGGTATTCGTCGCGCTCGGCGCGTTCCTGATGACCCTGGTCGGCGGCTGGACCGCCCAGCGGGTCACCGACCGGCGCCACCTGGTGCTGGGGCTCGCGGGCGGACTCATGCTGGGCGTGGTCGGGCTCGACCTGCTGCCGGAAGCCCTGGACGCGGCCGGGGGCGACCTCTTCGGGGTGCCCGGGGCGCTGCTCCTGTTCGTCGGCGGCTTCCTCTTCGCGCACGTCGTCGAGCGGGTGCTCGCCGTGCGTCAGGCCGCCCACGGGGCGGGCGAGCACCGGGCCCCGCAGGTCGGCGTCACGGTCGCCTCCGCGATGGTCGGGCACAGCCTGATGGACGGCATCGCGATCGGCGCGGCCTTCCAGGTGGGCGCGGGCATGGGCGCCGCCGTGGCGCTCGCCGTCATCACCCACGACTTCGCCGACGGCTTCAACACGTACACGATCACCAGCCTGTACGGGAACGAGAGGCGCAAGGCGGTGGCGATGCTGTTCGCCGACGCGCTGGCCCCGATGGTGGGGGCCGCGTCGACCCTGCTGTTCACTCTTCCGGAGCAGCTGCTCGGCAGCTATCTGGGCTTCTTCGGCGGCGTGCTCCTGTACCTGGCCGCCGCCGAGATCCTCCCCGAGGCCCACCACGAGCACCCCGCCCTGTCGACGCTGCTGTTCACCGTCGCGGGCGTGGGGTTCATCTGGCTGGTGGTGGGCTTCGCCGGGTGAGCAGGTCATCGCGCGCAGGCCCCGGCGAACCTGACGGCCACCTCGGGGCGGGCCGCCCAGTGCGTGTGCAGATAGCTGGCGTGCACGCCGTCCTGGACGAAGCCCTCGACGCGGCGCTCCGGGTGCACGATGCCCCACGCGGGCTCGGCGCCCGCGCCCGGCTCGATGACGGTGCGGTGGAACTCGTGCCCGCGCAGCCTCGTCCCGGCGGCGGCCAGGCTGTTGTCCCGCACGGCCACGGCCTCCCGGTACCCCAGGGTGAGCCGCCCCGACATCCGGGCGTCGGCGTCGAGCACCCCGCACATGGGCTGCCCGTCCAGGGACCGCGCGAGGTAGAGCAGCCCCGCGCATTCGGCGGCCACGGGCGCCCCCGAGTGGGCGAGCCCGGCGACGGCCTTGCGCAGCGGTTCGTTGGCCGACAGTTCGGCCGCGTACACCTCGGGGAACCCGCCGCCTATCACCAATCCGCTGGTGCCGAGCGGGAGTTGCTCGTCCCTGAGCGGGTCGAAGGTGACCACCTCCGCGCCCGCCGCGGTGAGCAGTTCGGTGTGCTCGGCGTAGGAGAAGGTGAACGCGGAGCCGCCGGCGACGGCGATCACGGGCCGCCGCCCGGAGCGGGGGCCCGGGGCGGGGCGGGGTGATTCCACGGCCGGGTTCCACGGCTCGCCGTCCAGCCGCGGCGCGCTGCGAGCCAAGGCCAGGAGCCCGGGCAGATCGCACCCCGCCCGCACCTGCTCGCCCATCGCCGCCACCGCGTCCACCGCGTCCGACCGGCGCTCCGCGACCGGGACCAGACCCAGGTGGCGGGAGGGGGTGTCGACCTGGGGGGCGCGGCGCAGGGCGCCGAGGACGGGGACGCCCACGTCCTCCATCGCCTCGCGCAGCAGCGCCTCGTGCCGGTCCGAGCCGACCTTGTTGAGGATCACGCCGCCGATCCGTACCTCGGGGTCCCAGGACGCGAAGCCGTGCACCAGCGCGGCCACCGACCGCGACTGCGACGAGGCGTCCACGACGAGCACCACCGGGGCCCGCAGAAGCTTGGACACCTGGGCGGTGGAGGCGAGCTCGCCGAGCCCGCTCGCCCCGTCGTACAGGCCCATCACGCCCTCGACCACGGCGAGGTCGCAGCCGCGCGCGCCGTGCGCGAACAGCGGGGCCACCAGATCGGTTCCGCACATGTACGCGTCGAGGTTGCGGCCGGGCCGCCCGGTCGCGAGCGCGTGGTACCCGGGGTCGATGTAGTCGGGGCCCACCTTGTGCGGGGACACGGCGAGCCCCGATCGCGCGAACGCGGCCATCAGACCGGTCGCGACGGTGGTCTTGCCGCTGCCCGACGCGGGGGCGGCGATGACGAGACGTGCTACCACTCGATGCCCCGCTGGCCCTTCTGACCGGCGTCCATCGGGTGCTTGACCTTGGACATGTCCGTCACCAGGTCCGCGAACTCCACGAGCTGCTCTGGCGCGTTGCGGCCGGTGATGACCACGTGCTGGGTGCCCGGCCGGTCGCGCAGCACCGAGACGACCTCGTCCACGTCGACCCAGCCCCAGTGCAGCAGGTAGGCGAACTCGTCGAGCACGTAGAACTTGTACGTCTCGGCGGCCAGGTCGCGCTTGACCTGCTCCCAGCCCTCGCGGGCCTTCTCCTCGTGGGTCGGCTCGCCCTCGGCGGTCTCGCGCTGGATCCAGGACCAGCCCTCGCCCATCTTGTGCCAGTCGACCCGGCCGCCCTCGCCGGACGCCCCGAGCACCTTCAGCGCGTTCTCCTCGCCGACCTTCCACTTCGCCGACTTCACGAACTGGAACACCCCGACCGGCCAGCCCTGGTTCCAGGCGCGCAGCGCCATCCCGAACGCGGCCGTCGACTTCCCCTTCCCGACGCCGGTGTGCACCATCACCAGGTGCCTGTTACGGCGCTGACGGGTCGTCAGACCGTCCTCGGGTACGACACTGACCTGTCCCTGCGGCATTAAGCGGCCCTCCTCGAAGTTCCCTGAACGTCCTTGACGAGACCGGCGATCGTGTCCGCCCGCAGCTCGTCCAGCGTGACGGCGCTGCCGCCGAGTTCGCGCGCCAGCTCCCCGGCGAGCCCCAGCCGCACCATGCCCGACTCGCAGTCCACGACGACCGACGCGGTGCCCTCGGCCGCGTGCAGCCGGGCCGAACGCCCGGCGAGCGCCACCGGGTCGGGGCCGCCCGTCGCCCGGCCGTCGGTGACCACCACGAGCAGCGGCCGCCGCGAGGGATCGCGCAACCGCTCCACGCGCAGCACGTCATGGGCCTTGAGGAGCCCGGCCGCGAGCGGGGTGCGCCCGCCGGTCGGCAGCGATTCGAGCCGGGCCGCGGCCGCGTCCACCGACGAGGTGGGCGGCAGCGCGACCTCGGCCTCCTTGCCGCGGAAGGTGATCAGACCGACCTTGTCGCGGCGCTGGTAGGCGTCGAGGAGCAGCGAGAGCACCGCGCCCTTGACCGCGCTCATCCGCTGCCGGGCCGCCATCGACCCGGAGGCGTCCACCACGAAGAGCACGAGGTTGCCCTCGCGGCCCTCGCGGGTGGCCTGGCGCAGGTCGTCACGGCGTACGACGAGGCCGCGGCCCGAGCGGCCGCGCGCCCGCTGGTGCGGCGCCGCGGCCTGCACGGTCGCCGTCAGGTGCAGCTTGGTGAGCGCTCCTTCGGGGCGGCGCGAACCGGTCGTGCGGCCGTGGTCGGTGCGGGCCCGTGAGCGGCGGCCCGCGGCCCCCTCACCGAGCCCCGGCACGCTCAGCATCTTCGTACGGAACGGCTCGGCGGCCTTCACCGCGGCCCGCTCACCGGGACCGCTCGGCGCGGGGGCGGCGGGCGGCTCCGGGGCTTCGGAGGTGTCCGGGGTCTCGGGGGACTCGGCCGGGCTCTCGGGGGAGTCGCCCTGCGGCGGCACTCCGCCGCCCCCGCCGGGGCCCTCGGGGCCGGGGTCCGGATCGTCGTCGCCCCGGTCCTCGTCCTGGAACTGCTCAAGGGTCTCGTCGAGCTTGTCCTGGTCGAGGCCGGGCGCGTCGAAGGGGTTGCGCCGACGCCGGTGCGGCAGCGCGAGCAGCGCGGCCTGGCGGACGTCCTCGGACGTCACCTCCGTGCGCCCCGCCCAGGCGGCGAGCGCGGTGGCCGTGCGCGCCATCACGATGTCGGCGCGCATGCCGTCCACCTCGAACGCGGCGCAGGTGGCCGCGATCTGGAGCAGCACCGCGTCGCCGAGCACCACGGAGGGGAGCAACTCCCTTGCCGCCACGATCCGTTGGCGCAGTGCGCCCTCCTCGTCGGCCCAGCGCGCGGCGAAGGCGGCCGGGTCGTCGTCGTACGCGAGGCGGCGGCGCACCACCTCGACGCGCTGCTCGGGCTCGCGGGAGGCCGCGACCTCGACGGTCAGGCCGAACCGGTCGAGCAACTGCGGCCGCAGCTCGCCCTCTTCGGGGTTCATCGTGCCGACCAGGAGGAACCGGGCGGCGTGCCGCACCGAGACGCCTTCGCGCTCGACGTAGGAGGACCCCATGGCGGCGGCGTCGAGCAGCAGGTCGATGAGGTGGTCGTGCAGCAGGTTGACCTCGTCGACGTACAGGATGCCGCGGTGCGCGTCCGCGAGCAGGCCCGGCTCGAAGGCCTTCACGCCCTCGCCGAGGGCCCGTTCGATGTCGAGGGCGCCCACCAGGCGGTCCTCGGAGGCGCCGACCGGGAGCTCGACCATGCGGGCCGCGCGGGCAGCACCCGGTCCGCTCTCGTGCGGGCCGTCCGGGCACCGCGGGTCGGGTGCGGCCGGGTCGCAGCTGAAGCGGCAGCCCGCCACGACCGCCACCTCGGGCAGCAGATCCGCGAGCGCGCGTACGGCGGTGCTCTTCGCGGTGCCCTTCTCGCCCCGGACGAGGACACCGCCCACCGCCGGGCTGACGGCGTTCAGGAGCAGCGCGAGGCGCAGGTCGTCCATGCCGACGACGGCGGTGAACGGATACCGGGTGCTCATGTGCCGATCTCTCCTTCGAGTAGTGCTGTACGCCGCGGGCTCGCCGGGGTGGTCACGACGCCCCCGGCGGGATGAAGGGCAGCCCGGCGGGCGGGCCCTGCTCGATCAGCCGCAACAGGGCGTCGGTGTCCGCGTGTTCTTCGATCAGGTCGCCGAGCCGGTCCAGCTGCTCCTCGCGCAGCGCCCCGAACGAGGTGTCCGGCGCGGGCACGAACCGTCGGCCCGAGGCCCGGGCGACCTGTGCGAGGAAGCGGCGCCGGAACCCGTCGCTCTCCAGGGAGCCGTGCCAGTGCGTGCCCCACACCGCACCGACGCGGCAGCCGTCCAGGAACGGCTCCCCGCCCAGGACTTCGGCCACGCCGTGGTGGATCTCGTACCCCTCGACGGGCTCGCCGAGAGCGGCGCCGACGGGCCGGGCCAGGGTCTTGTCGGCGGCGAACCGCACCCGGACCGGCAGCAGTCCGAGGCCGGGCACCGAGCCCGCCCTCGACTCGACGTCGTCCTCGATGTGCTCGCCGAGCAGTTGGAAGCCGCCGCAGATGCCGAGCACCGGACGGCCCGCGGCGGCCCGGCGCGCCAGCTCGGCCGCGAGGCCGCGCTCGCGCAGCCACTCCAGGGCGCGCACCGTGCCGCGCGTGCCCGGCACCACCACGAGGTCGGCGTCGGCGAGCTCCTCGGGCCGGTCCACGAAGCGGACGACCACGCCGGGTTCGGCCGCGAGCGCGTCCACGTCGGTGAAGTTGGACATCAGCGGCACCGCGCACACCGCGACCCGCAGCACGTCCTCGCCGACCGGCGGCGCCACCACGGACTCGCGCACCGCGCCGCGCATCGACACCCGGAGTCCGTCCTCCTCGTCGATGCCGAGGCCGTGGGCGTACGGCAGGATGCCGTAGGTGTGCCGGCCGGTCAGGCCGCGCAGCATCTCGATGCCGGGCTCCAGGAGCGACACGTCGCCGCGGAACTTGTTGACGACGTACCCGGCGACCAGCGCCTGGTCCTCGGGACTGAGCAGCGCCGTCGTCCCGAAGAACGAGGCGAACACCCCGCCGCGGTCGATGTCGCCGACCACCACGACGGGCAGCCGGGCGGCCCGCGCGATGCCCATGTTGACGATGTCGGTGCGCCGCAGATTGATCTCGGCCGGACTCCCGGCCCCCTCGCAGATCACGGCGTCATACGTGCCCCGGAGCTCCTCCAGGCACTCCAGGACGGTGCCGAGCAGCGCCTCCCGGCCGCCCCCGCGCAGCGCGGCGCCCGAGGACGGGTCCGCGGAGCCGAAGAACCCGCGGGCGCTCAGCTCGCCCACCGGCTTGCCCATGAGGACGACCTGGCTGGAGCGGTCGCTCCCGGGCTTGAGCAGCACCGGGTTCATGAGTGCCGTGGGCTCCACGCGCGCCGCCTGCGCCTGCATCGCCTGAGCCCGGCCGATCTCCGCGCCCTCGCGCGTGACGAACGAGTTCAGCGACATGTTCTGGCCCTTGAACGGCGCGACCTTGACGCCCTGCCGGACCAGCCAGCGGCAGATCCCGGCCGTGACGACGCTCTTGCCCGCGTCCGAGGTCGTGCCCGCGATCAGCAGCCCGCCACCCATGTACGTCCCTTCCTCACAGCGGCCCTCGCGGCGACGGCGGTGGCCAGCGTCAGCCAGCCCACCGTGCGCGAGAGCCGTACCGCCCGTTCGATGTCGGCGACTTCGACGGCCCGCCCGGGGCCGTTCAGGACCGGCCGGTGCTCGACGCGTCCGGCGTAGGAGAGCGTGCCGCCCAGGCGGACGCCGAGGGCGCCCGCGAACGCCGCCTCGACGGGGCCCGCGTTGGGGCTCGGGTGCTTGGCGGCATCCGCCCGCCAGGCCCGGACCGCGCCCTTGGTGTCCGGGCCGGCCAGGGCCGCGAGCACGGCGGTGAGCCGGGCGCCCGGCCAGCCCGCCACGTCGTCCAGGCGCGCCGAGGCCCAGCCGTATCTGCGGTACCTGGCCGACTTGTGCCCGACCATCGCGTCCAGCGTGTTGACGGCCCGGAAGCCCACGAGCCCCGGCACCCCCGCGAACGCGCCCCACACCAGGGCGCCCACGACCGCGTCGGAGGTGTTCTCGGCGACCGACTCGACGACGGCCCGTGCGATGCCGTCGGCGTCCAGGGACTGCGGGTCGCGCCCGCACAGGTGGGGGAGGCGCTCCCGGGCGACTTCCACGTCGCCCGCGGCGAGCGCGCCGCCGATGGCCCGCGCCTCGCGGCCGAGCGAGGTGCCGCCCACCACGGTCCAGGTGGCGGCGGCGGTCAGCGCGACGGACGCGGCCGGCCGGTTCCGTGCGGCGCGGGAGAGGAGAGCCGCAACGCCCGCGGCGCCGCCCGCGCACAGCAGGGTGTGCAGCGCGCCCCGGCCGCGGTGGTCGCGCCACAGGACGCGCTCGACGGCGCCGGCCGCGCGGCCGAACGCGGCGACCGGATGCCCGCGGCGTGGATCGCCGAGGAGGAGGTCGCCGAGGAGTCCGGCGGTGGCGCCGTAGGCGAAGGTGCGATCGGCCCGCATGCGGTCAGCCCGCCAGGGCGTCGCGGGAAGGGCCGGAGAGTCTCAACTGGCAGGCGCGCATGGCGGTATGTCCTCACTCAGGGTGTCCGCGCCCTGGTTCGACGTGACCGGCGGTGAGAGTTCCTGGCTCACGGGGATCACTCCCCGCTGACAGTGGCGGGACCGCGCCGGATTCGCACCGGCTTCCTCTCCTGCCGCCGTAGCTGGCCGGTGCAGTCCACCACGCTGCGAGAACACCCGTCAACTTGCTGTTGACCTGCGGCGCGAGAGAGTGGGCGGTGCCACAGCGAACCGCCCCCCGGCACCGGCCGGAGGGCGGATCGGATGGTGCCCGTGGGTCAGGCGACGATCAGATAGATCCCGTACGCCACGGCCGCCGCGCAGAGCGCGAAGCAGGCGTACGCGCCGGTGCGGGCCACGGCCACGTTGCCGCTGCCGGACGCCGCCGCCTCGCGCTTGCTGAGGCCGACGATGCCGAGGGTGAACAGGCCCACCAGGCCGACGGTCACCGCGAGGCTGACGCCGAAGACGGAGCCGAGGGCTGCCCAGTCGATGTGCATGAGGATTCCTTAGCTGTGCCGGAGGACCGGGGTCAGACCGTCGCCGGGGTGGGCGGGTCGGCGGGGGTCACCGGAGCCGGGGCCTGGATCGTGGCCTTGAGCTCGGTGGCCGCGACGGCCGCGCCGGTCGGCGGCGGGGTGACCGCGGCGATCGCGGTGGTGACGACACCGGCGGGCTCGGCCTCGGGGGCCGTGCCGATCTCGTCGGCGGTGACGTTGTGGCGGTCGACCGGCTGGCGGCGCGACAGCTTCCAGATGGTGCCGGAACCGGCGATCAGCAGGATGGCGACGGCGACGATGCCCCAGGTGCCCTGCTTGGTGAGGAACTCGGCGCCCGCGCCGACCAGCGCGGCGGCCGGCAGCGTCAGGACCCAGGCGACGGCCATGCGGGTCGCGGTGGACCAGCGGACCACACCGCCCTTGCGGCCGAGGCCCGCGCCCATGACGGAGCCCGAGCAGACCTGGGTGGTGGAGAGCGAGAAGCCGATGTGCGAGGAGGCCAGGATGACGGTGGCCGCACCGGTCTGGGCGGCGAAGCCCTGCGGCGGGCGGAGTTCGGTGAGGCCCTTGCCCATGGTGCGGATGATGCGCCAGCCGCCGATGTAGGTGCCCATCGCGATGGCCAGGCCGGCCGAGACGATGACCCACAGCGGGGGGTTCGAGCCCGGGTGCAGCACGCCGCCGGTGACCAGGGCGAGGGTGATGATGCCCATCGTCTTCTGCGCGTCGTTGGTGCCGTGGGCGAGCGAGACGAGGCCGGCCGAGGCGATCTGGCCCGCGCGGTAGCCCTTGGCGGTGGCCTTCTCGTCGGTGTTCCGGTTGAGCCGGTACGTCAGCCGGGTGGCCAGCATCGCGGCGACGCCCGCGACGATCGGGGCGGCGACGGCGGGGAGCAGCACCTTGGTGACGACGGTGGAGCCGTTGACCGAGGACCAGCCGGCCGACATGACCGCGGCGCCGATGAGGCCGCCGAACAGGGCGTGCGAGGAGCTGGAGGGCAGCCCGAGCAGCCAGGTCAGCAGGTTCCAGAGGATGGCACCGACGAGGGCCGCGAAGATGACCTCGGTTCTGATGCCCTTCTCGTTGATGATCCCGCCGGAGATCGTCTTGGCGACCTCCACCGACAGGAACGCGCCGACCAGATTGAGCGCGGCGGACATGGCGACCGCCGTCTTGGGCTTCAGGGCGCCGGTCGAGATGGTGGTGGCCATCGCGTTGGCGGTGTCATGGAAACCGTTCGTGAAATCGAACACGAGAGCTGTCACGATCACCATCGCGAGCAGCAGCGTGATGTGTTCCATTTACCCAGGCAATCGTTCGACGTCAGTGGCTGGACGAACGTAAGTAACCTGAGTGAACGGAAGATGAACTGGGGCGGGCGTGATGGTGTCCGTGGCCACTTCTCGCCGCCCGCTGGGCCGACGGGCCCGTTCACCGCCCGGCCGCGAACCGCCTCAACTGCTCGGAAGTGCCGTTGAAGAGATTCTGGTCACCCGGCAGGCTCCCGCTCCCGTTCTCGTACTGCCAGAACGTCCAGTACGACCAGCCCGCCGGCAGCGCGCCCGGGGTGCTCGCGTACCGGGCCAGCCACAGCGGATGGGCCGCGGCGAAGGCCCGGCTGTGGCCGGTGCAGGCGTTCCACCAGCCGGCCGTCGTGTAGATCACCGGACGCCGCCCGGTGCGCAGCCGCACCTCGTCGCTGAACCCCGCGATCCACGCGGTCATCTCGGCAGGCTTCAGGCCGTAGCACGTGTCGCCGCTGCCGCCCTTCGCGTCCTTGCCGTACGGGTTGTGCTCCAGGTCGACCGCGGGCGGCAGCGTCCAGCCGTCGGCCGACCAGCCGCCCCCGTTGCGCACGAAGAAGTCGGCCTGAACCCGGCCGGGCGACTGGTCGGGCACCGCGAAGTGATAGGCCCCCCGCACCAGCCCCGCCTGCCGGGCGCCGTCGTACTGCTGCCCGAAGTAGGGGTTGCGGTACGTCGTCGACTCGGTCGCCTTCACATAGACGAAGGACGCCCCCAGGCCCTTCGCCGAACCCCAGTCGACGTTCTTCTGGTGCGAGGACACGTCGTGGCCGAGCGGCTTGTCCGCGGCCGCCGCGCCGGGCAGCGCCGCGAGCGCCGCACAGCCGAGGACGGCCGCGGCCACGGACACCATCAGCGCGGCCCGCGCCCGGGCCCGGGGCGGCAACGGATTGCGGTCGCGGGCCATGAGGTCCCCCAGAATCGCGGTGTTACGGCACAAAGCACCCAGAGGCTAGTGGAAGATCACGTTTCGGCCCGCGTGCCCCGGCCGCTCCCGCCCTGGCAGGATCGGCCGCATGAGCGACGACACGGCGACCGCCGACGCATGGGCCGAACTGGTCGACACCGCGCGCAGGACCGCGGCCGAAGGGCTGGTCGTCGGCACCTCGGGCAACGTGTCGGTCCGCGTGGGCGAGCTGATCCTGGTCACCCCGACGGGCGTCCCCTACGACCGGCTCGGGCCCGCCGACACCGTCGCCGTCGACCTCGAAGGCCGCCAGGTCATGGGCACGCTCCGGCCCACCAGCGAGACCCCGATGCACCTCGCCGTGTACCGCAACACCGACGCGCGGGCCGTGGTCCACACCCACGCCGTGCACGCCACGGCCGTGTCCACCCTGGTGAGCGAGCTGCCCCTCATCCACTACATGGCCGCCGCGCTCGGCGGCCCGGTCCGGGTCGCCCCCTACGCGCTGTACGGCAGCGAGGAGTTGGCCGAGAGCATGCTGGGCGCCCTGCGGGGCCGCACCGGCTGCCTCCTCCAGAACCACGGAGCCGTCACCTACGGGGCCGGTCTCGCCCAGGCCTACGACCGCACCGCCCAACTGGAGTGGATGTGCCGGGTCTGGCTCGCCGCCGCGGCGCTGCCCGGCCGCGCCCCGAGCCTGCTCGCCCCCGCCCAGCTCGACGAGGTCGCCGAACGGCTGCGGGGGTACGGGCAGCCGTAGCGGGGGAGCGTCGCCCCGCCGGGCGCCGCCCACTGGCACGTTGGCGGCCCCGCCCCGAGACTGATGAGGTGCGCCCCGCGACGAAGACGGCAGCGGCCGTCACCACACTCCTCGGCATCGGTGCGGCAGCGGTCGTCGCCGGACGCTACGCCAGCGACGCGGCCCTCAAGGCGCCGCCGGGCAGCCCGCTGCCCACCGACCGCCCGCTGACCGTGCACGCCACCGCGCCCGGCCGCGTCACCCTGACCCGCTCGCTCGCGGCGCTGCGCCCGGGGAGGTACGGGCTGGAGTCCGAGGGCGCCCATGCCGTCGTCGGAGACATCCTCGACGGCGCCTCGCCCACCGCCGACACGGTCGTACGCCGCCTTGAGCGGGTCACCCGCGGCGCCCTGGCGGCGGGGGACCGGGTGCGGCTCACCCCGCAGGTGCACCGCGGCACCCCGTCCACCGCGCTCGGCATCGATCACCAGGACGTCGAGGTCCCGGGCGAACTCGGTCCGCTGCCCGCCTGGTTGGTGCCCGGCGACCGCGCCACCTGGGTGATCGCCGTGCACGGCCTCGGCACCACCCGCGAACACCCCCTGAACGTCGTGGAGTTCCTTCGCCGCCAGGAGCTCCCCGTGCTCCTCCTCGCCTACCGGGGCGACGACGGGGCTCCCCCCTCCCCGGACGGCCTCGGCCACCTGGGCGACTCCGAGTGGCGCGACCTCGACGCCGCGATCCGCTACGCCCTGCGGTCCGGGGCCCGGCGGGTCATCCTGCACGGCTGGTCCACCGGCGCCACCATGGCCCTGCACGCCGCCGCCCACTCCCCGCTGCGCGAGCGGGTCGGCGGCATCGTCCTCGACTCGCCGGTGCTGGACTGGGAGTTCACCCTCAAGGCCCTCGCCTCGGCGCGCCGCACCCCGGGCCCCCTGCTGCCGCTCGCCGTCCGGGCCGCCCAGGGCCGTACCGGCATCCACGGCGACCGCCTCCAGGAAGCCATCGACCCCAGGGCCCTGAAGGTGCCGACGCTGGTCTTCCACGGACCCGACGACACCCTCGCCCCCTGGGGCCCGTCCCGCGAACTCGCCTCCCGGCGACCGGAACTGATCACCCTGCACACCGTCGCACAAGCCCCGCACGCCTCGATGTGGAACGCCGACCCGTCCCGCTACGAAGAAGCCCTGCGCCGCTTCCTGACCCCCCTCATGTGAGACCCGGCGGCCCCGGCGCACCGGGACCGGCCGGTTCCGTTTGGCCTTTCTGGTGGTGACGCGGCCGTGCTCGTCCGGGAGGCGGCCTCCGGGCACGGGCAGCCCCGGCGGCCTCCGGTGCGCCGGGGCCGGCCGGTTCCGCTTGGCCTTTCGGACGCCGGCGGAGCCGTATTCCGCGGCGGGGCGGTCCCCGGACCCCCAGCTGTCCCGCCGGCCCCCGGGGTGCCGGGCCCGGCCGGTTCCGTTTGGGCTTTCGGCCGGTGACGGGGAAGACTGCCTGCGTGACGTCCCGGAAGCCTGAAGAGAAGTTGCCGCGCGACTCCAGACTGCGGCTTGTCCGCGCTCCGCACCCGATGCAAGCCCGGCCGCTCGCCGCCGCTCGCAGAGCCGCGACCGACCGGCGGGGCCGGTCGGCGCTCCGGCCGCCCGCCGGCACCCCGGCCGCCGGCGAACTGGCACGCCACGCCAGGGCGGTGCTCGCCGACGCCGTGCGCGTGGCCCGCTGGACCGACGCCGAGCGCGCCCGCGGCGCCGCTCCCGGACCGGACCGGCCGGGACCGCTGCCCGCGCCGGTCGCCGAGCGGGCCGCCGCCGCACTGGGGCTGACACCAGGTCAGGTGCGGGCCGGCTGGGACCGGGCCCGGCTCGCCGGACTGGTCGAGCTGCACGGCGCGACCGTGCGGCCGGGCTGGCGGCTGCGCGCCTGGGACCGCGACGACGCGGCCGTCCTGCGCGGCTGGGTCGCCCTGTTCGACGCCTGGTCGCTGGTCCATCCCGCCCCGGACGACATCGCCCCCACCGCGGTCGCCGAGGTGGTCGAGGCCGTCCCGCAGTTGCTCTCCCTCCTTCAGCTCTCGCACGGACCCGTTCTTGTGCCGGCCCTCCTCGACCTGCTCGAACAGCGCGTCGCCGAACTCCGCGAGGAACGCTGCGAGGTCCCCTACGGCCCCCAGCCCGACCCCGTGGCCCTGCCTCCGCTCCTTCCACACCTCCTCGGCTGGGCCCTGGCCGGTCTCGCCGCGGTCGGCGCGCTTGTCCTCGGCGAGGACCAGGCCACCCTGACCCCGCTCGGCAACTGGGCGGTCTGGGTCAAACTGGAGCAGATCTGCCTCGCCGCGCAGAGCCCGGCCGGGAACATCGAGCAGTCCGCCGAGGACATGCTGCGCGGCTGCGCGGGCCTCACCCCGGGTCCGGCCCGCGCCGAGTACCGCGCCTGGACCGCCGCGCGCACCGTCGGCAGCGCCGTCTCCGAACTCCTCGACGTGGCCCGGGGCGACGACGCCCTGCTGCGCGGGCTCGCCTTCGAGGCGCTGCGGGTCGTGGGCGCGCCCGCCGAGGCCGCCGTGCGCGCCGCCGCCTCGGAGACCTGCCTGCGCCCCTATGCCCTGCTCTGGCTCGCCGAGTACGAGGGCGGCGACCCCGAGGACGTGCTGAGCGTCCTCACCCGCGAGGAGTCCACCTGGCTGTGGGTCGACACGGCCGCCGCCGTGGCCGACCACGGCGAGAGCGAACTGCTCGTACGCCACCTCGACTCGGCGGTGCAGGGCACGGTGCCCGCGCTGCTCGACGAGGTGCGCGCGGTCGGACACCCCCGCACCGTGCAGGTCCTGGTCGCGCTCGCCGCGGCACACCCCGACCCGGCCCTGGCCAAAGCGGTCCGCCGGGCCGCCTTCCAGGTCCACACCGGTTCCGTGTAGCGACGGCGCGACGCGCGTAGCGACAGCCGCCCGCCCCCAAGGGCGGCCCGTCTCACGCCCTCAACCCGCCTCGTGCGCCGACCGGTTGACCGGCTCCGAGCCGACCGGACCGCGGACCCGCCGTCTACTCCGCGGCGCCCGGCACGTACGTCCCGAAGCTCCACACGTTGCCCTCCGCGTCCCGCGCCAGGTAGTCCCGCCCGCCGTAGTCCTGGTCCGTGGGCTCCATCAGGATCTCCACGCCCTGCTCGGCGGCGCGCTTGTGGTGCGCGTCCACATCGTCCACCACCACGTACACCCCCGCCGGGCCCGCGTTCGCCATCGTCCGGTCGAAGAGGCCGCCGCGCCCCTTGGAGCCGACCATCACGACGCCGGTCCCGTAGGACAGCTCGGCGTGCGTCACGCTGCCGCCCTCGCCCTCGTACACGCACACCTCGGTGAAGCCGAAGGCGTCCTTGAGCTGCCGGATCGCCGCTTTCGCGTCCCCGTAGAGAATCGTCGGACACACGCTCATGCCGCTCGCTCCTTCCGCGTCCAAGCCGCTGACTGTGACCTGGTTCTCAGTGTGGCACCCAGCACTGACAACGCCTCCGGACGCCCGGGCTCACCGCGCGAAGGTGTCGCAGCGGGCCATGTCACCCGTCTGGTAACCGGTGTAGAACCACTGCTGGCGCTGCTGCGCCGAGCCGTGCGTCCAGGTCTCCGGGGTGACGCGGCCCTGGAACTTCTGCTGGATCCGGTCGTCGCCGACCGCCGCCGCCGCGTCGAGGCCGTCCTTGATGTCCTGGTCGGTGAGCTTGGAGATGAGCGGGCGGCCGGTCGACTTGTCGGGAGTCGTCGTGGCGTGGTGCGCCCACACCCCGGCGTAGCAGTCGGCCTGCAACTCCACCTTCACCGAGTTGCTGTTGGCGCCCTGCCGCCCGTCCTGCGACTTCTGCAGGGTGCCCATCAGGTTCTGGATGTGGTGGCCGTACTCGTGCGCCACCACGTAGGCCTGCGCGAACGGTCCGCCGCTGGAGCCGAACTTGGTGCGCAGTTCGGTGAAGAAGCCCAGATCGAGATAGACCTGCCGGTCGCCGGGGCAGTAGAAGGGCCCGACGGCCGAAGTGGCCGCCCCGCACGCGGTGTTGACCCGGTTGGTGAAGAAGACCGTCCGGGCGGGGGAGTACTTGCCGCCGCGCCGCGGGAACTCCTGGCCCCAGTAGTCCTGCACGCTGTTGACCACAGCGACGATCCGGCAGTCCTCCTTGGTGTTGGCGTCCGAGCCCGTGCGGCAACTCTGGTTCACCTGGGCCTGCGACGAGGAGCTCGCGCCCGGCGCGGTGTCGCCCGAGGAGAGCCCGAGCTGCTCCGGGCCCACGCCGAAGAACAGGCCGAGCAGCAGCGCGACGAGGCCGACGATCCCCCCTCCGACGGTGGCCCGGCCGCCCGGGATGCGGCTGCCGCGCACATCGTCGACCTCGGACGTGTCCAGATTGGCGTCGTCGTCGAACTGCATGGGCGCACCACTCTCTGTTCACCCGGGCCGGTCCGAGGTGCGGCCCGCTCAAGGTCACCCCGAGTATCGGCAAAGCCACCCCGAGTATCAATCAGGTCATTGCGCTACGCCCGTTTTGTTACGTCGGCCGATACGCTCTGCGCGTCATGGACCGGACCCGCCTCGCACTGACCGCCGTCGCCGCCGTACTTGCCCTCCCGCTGGTCACCGCGGCCCAGCACGTCGGCCGGACCCCCTACGGCGACCACTTCGTCCGCCTCGCCGCACCCGGCCCGGACCGGTCGGCGGTACGGATCCGGGGCGCGGCCGTCGAGTCGTACGACCCCGGCACCGGGGCCCGCGGATGGACGTACGGGAGGCAGGGCAGCCGGCCGCTCGCCCTGTATCGCGCGCCCGGCCACACCTTCGCCCTGTGGACCGACGGCATGGTCACCGACACCGGGGCCCGCCGGGTCCGCTGGCACCGGGCGGTGCCCGGCCTCGGAGACTGGCTGACCGGCCGGCCCGAGCGGGCCGCCGGGGTGCTCCAGCCGCTCGACGCCGAGGTGGGCATGCTCGCCGTCGTCACCCCCCGGCGCGTCAGCGCCTTCCGGGCCGCCGACGGCGACCTGCGCTGGCTGCTGCCCGCCCGCGAGGGCTGCGCCTTCGACCCCGGGCGCACCGCGCACACCGGCGGGGTGCTGCTGCTCGCCCAGCCCTGCCGCGGCCGGGTCGCCTGGAGCCGGGAACTGGCCGCCGTCGACGGGCTCGGCAAGATCACCCCTGGCCGTACCCCGCTGGGCAACGACCTCCCAGGTCGCCGGCGGACCGACGGTGGCGGAAACGGGGTTGCACGGCCCAGTTAGAATTGGCCCCATGGCAATTCTCCTTGTGCATTAGGCGGCCTCGACCTCCGCGAGCCCCCTCCCGTCCGCCGTCCACACCGCCCTGGAGTCTTTCCGTGATCACCGCCACCGGCATCGAGCTGCGCGCCGGCGCCCGAGTCCTCATCGAGTCCGCGTCCTTCCGTGTCGCCAAGGGCGACCGCATCGGCCTCGTTGGCCGCAACGGCGCGGGCAAGACCACCCTCACCAAGTGCCTGGCAGGCGAGGGCATCCCGGCCGCCGGCACCATCACGAGCTCGGGCGAGGTCGGCTATCTGCCGCAGGACCCGCGCACCGGCGACCTCGACGTGCTCGCCCGCGACCGCATCCTGTCCGCCCGCGGCCTCGACGAAGTCCTGCGCAAGATGCGCGAGAACGAGGACCGCATGGCGAACGGCAAGGGCGCCACCCGCGAAAAGGCGATGAAGAAGTACGAGCGCCTGGAGACCGAGTTCCTCACCAAGGGCGGGTACGCCGCCGAGGCCGAGGCCGCCACCATCGCCGCGGCCCTCGGGCTGCCCGACCGGGTGCTCGGTCAGCCCCTGCACACGCTCTCCGGTGGTCAGCGCCGCCGCATCGAGCTCGCCCGCATCCTCTTCTCGGACGCCGACACCCTGCTCCTCGACGAGCCGACCAACCACCTCGACGCCGACTCGATCGTCTGGCTGCGGGACTACCTCAAGACCTACCGCGGCGGCTTCATCGTGATCTCCCACGATGTCGACCTCGTCGAGACGGTCGTCAACAAGGTGTTCTACCTGGACGCAAACCGCGCCCAGATCGACGTCTACAACATGGGCTGGAAGCTCTACCAGCAGCAGCGCGAGGCCGACGAGAAGCGCCGCAAGCGCGAGCGCCAGAACGCCGAGAAGAAGGCCGCGGCCCTCAACTCGCAGGCCGACAAGATGCGCGCCAAGGCCACCAAGACCGTCGCCGCGCAGAACATGGCCAAGCGCGCCGAGCGGCTGCTCTCCGGCCTGGAGGCGGTCCGCGTCTCGGACAAGGTCGCCAAGCTGCGCTTCCCCGAGCCCGCGCCGTGCGGCAAGACGCCGCTGACCGCCGAGGGCCTGTCGAAGTCGTACGGGTCGCTGGAGATCTTCACCGACGTCGACCTGGCCATCGACAAGGGCTCGCGCGTCGTCATCCTCGGGCTGAACGGCGCCGGAAAGACCACGCTGCTGCGGCTGCTCGCCGGGGCCGAGAAGCCCGACACCGGCGAGGTCACCCCGGGCCACGGCCTGAAGATGGGCTACTACGCGCAGGAGCACGAGACGCTCGACCCGGACCGCACGGTCCTGGAGAACATGCGCTCCTCCGCGCCGGACCTGGACCTCGTCGAGGTGCGCAAGACGCTCGGCTCGTTCCTCTTCTCCGGCGACGACGTCGACAAGCCCGCCGGGGTCCTGTCCGGCGGTGAGAAGACCCGTCTGGCGCTCGCCACCCTCGTCGTCTCGTCCGCCAACGTGCTGCTGCTCGACGAGCCCACCAACAACCTCGACCCGGCCAGCCGCGAGGAGATCCTGGGCGCGCTGCGCACCTACAAGGGCGCGGTCGTCCTGGTCACGCACGACGAGGGCGCCGTCGAGGCGCTCCAGCCCGAGCGCATCATCCTGCTGCCGGACGGCGTCGAGGACCTGTGGGGCCCGGACTACGCGGACCTGGTCGCCCTCGCCTGACGAGGGGTTCCGGGGACGGATCGGTGCATGATCCATCCGCTGATCCACTGCGTATGGATCATTCGGCTCACGTGTGATCCTCAATCTGAGTGAGTGCGTCTCGTACCCCGGAGTGTCATGTTCGGGATCAAGGTTCGCCCCCTGTGGGGCGGGCCTTTTTCCATGTGTGACCCGGAACACAGCGCTGACCTGGCGCTTCGTCTCGACTTTCGTCTCGCGATATGTCCCCGGCCAGCCGGAATGCGATATTCCGGCCCGCTGGACGGCGGCCCGCGCCCGGAAGCTTGTTGGACGGACCTTGCCGAATGGGTGGCCAGGAAGCCCGAGAGGGGTGATCATGAGAAGTCCAGAGCGCACTTCCCATGAGGAGGCACGGGTGGCCGAGACTCTGAAGAAGGGCAGCCGGGTAACCGGCGCCGCGCGCGACAAGCTCGCGGCAGACCTGAAGAAGAAGTACGACTCCGGTGCGAGCATCCGGGCACTGGCCGAGGAAACCGGCCGGTCCTACGGATTCGTCCACCGGATGCTCAGCGAGTCCGGGGTCACTCTCCGTGGACGCGGCGGAGCGACACGGGGCAAGAAGGCCGCCTCGGCCTGACGAGGCAGTTCCGGACAGCTCCTGTGGCCCACCGGGTCCAGTGGTGGCCACCCGGTCGGCCCTGCGGTCGGCCGGGTGGTTACTGTGCAGTCACTTAATGACCGCCGACGCGGTCATTCAATGACGGCCACTGACCCGGAGGCGCTTCATGGCTACGTCCGCATCCGCACCTGAGGTATTCGACAAGGACGGCGTCCGGCTCTCCGTCGACGACGCGGTCGCCACGGTGACCCTGGCCAACCCGGCCAAGCGCAACGCCCAGTCTCCCGCTCTGTGGCGGGCGTTGGCGCAAGCCGGTCGGTCGCTCCCGGGCAGCGTTCGTGTCGTCGTGCTGCGCGGCGAGGGCAAGTCCTTCTCCGCCGGCCTCGACCGCCAGGCCTTCACTCCCGAAGGCTTCGACGGCGAGCCCTCGTTCATCGATCTCGCGCGCGGCTCCGACGAGGAGCTCGACGCCGAGATCGCCGCGTACCAGGAGGCGTTCACCTGGTGGCGCCGCAACGACATCGTGTCGATCGCGGCCGTCCAGGGACACGCGATCGGTGCCGGTTTCCAGCTCGCCCTGGCCTGTGACCTGCGGGTCGTGGCCCAGGACGTGCAGTTCGCCATGCGCGAGACCAGCCTCGGGCTCGTCCCCGACCTGACGGGCACGCATCCGCTGGTCGGACTCGTCGGCTACGCCCGCGCGCTCGAAATCTGCGCCACCGGCCGCTTCGTGGGGGCCGAGGAGGCCGAGCGCGTCGGCCTGGCCAACCTCGCCGTGCCCGCCGACGAACTCGACTCCGCCGTAAGGGACTTGGCGGGCGCGCTGCTGGCCGCGCCGCGTGACGCCGTGGTCGAGACCAAGGCGCTGCTGCGCGGTGCGAGCGGGCGGGGCTACGAGGAGCAGCGGGTGGCCGAACGCGCCGCCCAGGCCCGTCGCCTGCGGGACCTGGCCGGGCTCTCCGACTGAACCGGTCGCCCTCCGGGACCCGGATGCCCGGGGTGGGCCGAGCCTGCCCCCGGCCGAGCCTGCCCCCGGAGGTCAGCCGGCCCATGTGACCAGCACGGCCACCGAATCCGCCTCCGGCACGGCCCGTGCCACCGCGGCGCGCACCGCCCTCGCCACCTCCAACGGGTGGCGGGCGGGTGCGGTCGCCAGCTCCACCCGCACATGGCCGCCCGCGGTGTCCACCGGCGGGCCCAGCTCCGACGTCAGATGGGCGACGCCCGGGGTCGCGAGCGCGGCCGCGGCGGCCGCGCTCGCGGGAGGCCCCGCCGGGCTGGGCCCAGGACCGCCGGACGCGGGGTCCGGGAGAGCGTCGAGCAGCGCCGTCACCCACAGGTCGATGTCCGAGACGACCAGGCCGAGCCGTTCGTCCGCCGCCGTGAACAGCGCCTCGCGCAGGCGCGCCGTGAGCTCCGGCAGCGGCTGCCCGCCCAGGGCCGCGAGTTCGGCCGAGACGCGCAGGGGTCCCGGCGGCAGGGCCGTCGGCGGCGCCGGGACCACCGGTTCGACCCCTTCCTCCGGGGCGGCCGGGGCGAGCCGCAGGGACGTCACCGCCAGCCCCGGCAGCGCCGCCGCCGCGGCCCCCAGGACCGAGGCCGCCGCCCGTTCGGTCACCCATACGCCGTCCTGAGGGCCACCCAGCGCGAGCAGGCGGCCCAGCCCCAGCCTGCGGCGTACTGCGGAACTCCAGCTGTCACCCGTCATTGCTCCAGCCTGCCGCATCGCGGGCGCGAGTCGGGGCAACCGCACTTAATGTGGGCAATGGAGTCCAAGGCGAAGGGACAACGGTCATGAGTGACACCTCACAGCGCGGCCGGCCCGGCACACCCGTCGGCGATCCGGCGGGCGAAGCGGTCGAGCAGGCCAAGAAGACATCGGTCACCAAGCGGGGCGGCGGCGATCCGGGAGGGCGTGGCCGTACGACCATCGCCGACGGCGTGGTCGAGAAGATCGCCGGCCTCGCGGCCCGCGACGTCATGGGCGTCCACGCCATGGGCAGCGGCCTCTCCCGTACGTTCGGAGCGGTCAGGGACCGCGTGCCCGGCGGCAAGTCGGCGGTCACCCGAGGGGTGAAGGCCGAGGTGGGCGAGGTGCAGACCGCGCTCGACCTCGAAATCGTCGTCGAGTACGGCGTGTCGATCGCCGAAGTCGCCCGCGACGTGCGGGAGAACGTCATCTCCGCCGTCGAGCGGATGACAGGGCTGGAAGTCGTCGAGGTCAACATCGCGGTCAGCGATGTGAAGCTGCCCGACGACGAGGACGAGGAGCCGGAGTCCCGGCTCCAGTAGACCGCACGGCGTTCCCCCGCATCGCAACGTTCGCAACGCATCGGACCGAGGAGCTCAGCATGGGCATGGCGGTGGTCGGCCTGCTGGCCGGCATGGCGCTCGGCTTCGCCGGATACTTCGGCGGCTTCGGGGCATTCCTGCTGGTCGCGGCGCTCGGCGCGATCGGCTTCGTGGTGGGCCGGTTCCTGGAGGGCGACCTCGAACCCGGCGACTTCTTCCGCCCCCGTGACCGCGGCGACCGGCGGCGCTGACCCATGGCGGTGGCCGGAGGGATCGAACCCGCCGAGCGCGGCGCCACCCGTATCGCCGACCGGGTCGTCGCGAAGATCGCCGCGCAGGCGGCCAGGGAGGCGCTCGACGAGATCCCCGAAGGCGGCGCCCCGCCGCACGCGGCCGTCACCGTGCACCAGGATTCCGCCCGGGTGCGGGTCAGTGTCGAACTCGGCTACCCCGGGGACCTGGGCGGCCAGTGCCGGGCGGTGCGTCATCAAGTCGCCGAGCGGGTAAGGGCGTTGGCGGGGATGGAGGTGCCCGAAGTGGCGGTGCAGATCGAGCGTCTGCACGCGGCCGGCGCGGGCGCGGCGGACCGGGGGAGGATCCGATGAGCCAGCCGCACGAAGGCGACAACAGCACGCAGCGGCTGCCCGTGATCGAGCAGAGCGCCGATCCGGCGGGCGCCTCGGGGCTCGACCAGTCGGCCTCCGCCGCCGACTACGACCCCGTACCCGTCCTCGCCGAGGGCGACGGTGGCAGGGCCGGCCGGTTCTGGTCGGTATGCCGGGTGCCCGCGGGGCTGCTCGCGGCGGTGGTGCTGGCCGTGTCCGGCCTCTTGCTCTACGACATCGCCGCCGTACGCGCCCACCGCCATGCGATGCGCTGGCGGGTCCGGCTCGCCGACTGGCTGGCGGGCCACCCCGTCGACGACGTGGCGGTGCTCGCGGGCGCGGGCGCGGTGGCGTTGATCGGCCTCTGGCTGATCGCGCTCGCCCTCACGCCGGGACTGCGGAGCATCCTGCCGATGCGGCGCGAATCCGCGGCCGTGCGCGCCGGACTCGACCGGGCCGCGGCGGCGCTCGTACTGCGTGACCGGGCGATGGAAGTGGCGGGTGTCCAGTCGGCACGGGTGCGCATGGGGCGCACCCGGGTCGTGGTGCGCGCCCTGTCGCACTTCCGTGAACTCGACGACGTACGGGCCGACTTGGACGCGGCGCTGGGCGCGGGCATCCGGGAGCTGGGCCTTGCCGGGCCGCCCGGGCTCGCGGTCCACGTGAGCCGCCCGGTACGGAAGGGCTGAGCCATGCTGCGAACCGTCAACCGGGTGGTGCTCGGCCTCGTCGGGCTCGTGCTGTTCCTCGCGGGCGGTGCGGCGCTCGCCGCCGGGCTGGGCCTCGACGTGCCCTCGTGGTGGCCGTGGCGCGGCAGGAGCGACGTCCTCCTGAGCAGGTCCCGCCGGGACCACTGGCACGACCAGGGCTGGTGGTGGCCGGTGGTCATCGCCGTCCTGGCGCTGGTCGTCCTGCTCGCGCTGTGGTGGCTGCTCGCCCAGCTGCGCCGGGCCCGGCTCGCCGAGGTCCTGGTTGACTCCGGCGACGGCGAGGGCGCGCTGCTGCGGGGCCGGGCTCTGGAGGCGGTCCTCTGCGGGGAGGCCGAGGGGCTCGACGGGGTGTCCCGGGCCCAGGTCGTCCTGGTCGGACGCCGGGCCGCCCCCGCCGCGCGGGTCTCACTGCTCCTGGAGCCGCATGCGCAGCCCGCGGGGGCGCTTGCGCGGCTCTCGGGTGAGGTGCTGGCCCATGCGCGGGACTCCGCGGGCCTTGCGGAGCTGCCCGCGGAGGTTCGTCTGCGGGCGGTCAAGCACCGGGCGCGGCGCGTCAGTTGAGCGCGGAGTTCCCCCCCCACCCCGCCCCTCCCCGAGACCCTCCGGGGGTCTTCGTTCGGCTGCGGCTGATCGTCCTGCTACCTGGGGCTCCGCCCCAGACCCCCTTCGCGCCTAAAGGGCGCTCGTCCTCAATCGCCGGACGGGCTAAAGATGCCCCTGCTGGCCAGCACCAGCACCGCCCAGGGGCGCGGGGAACTGCGCGAGCAACCGTGCACGGTCCGAGGCCGAAGGGGGGTCGGGGGCGCGGGGAACTGCGCGAGCAACCGTGCACGGTCTGAGGCCGAAGGGGAGTCGGGGGCGCGGGGAACTGTGCGAAAGTCGCCCGCGCCCCCCGCCAGGGGACCCCTCAAGCCCCCCAGCCCCCCGGCACGTGAGGGACGCCGCGGGGTCAGAAGCCGTGGCGCGCGCCGCCGTCCACCGGCAGCACGATGCCGGTCAGATACGACGCCGCGGGCGAGAGCAGAAACGCCGCCACCCGCCCGAACTCCTCCGGCGTCCCGTAGCGCCGCAGCGGAATGCGGGCCTCGTGCCCCGCACGGGTCGCCTCCGCGTCGCCGGAGAGCTCGTCGAGCTGGCGCACCCGGTCCGTGTCGATGCGGGACGGCGCGAGCCCGACCACGCGGATGCCGCGCGGCCCCACCTCGTCGGCCAGCGACTTGGCGAAGCCCGCGAGGCCCGGGCGCAGGCCGTTGGAGATGGTGAGCCCGGGGATCGGCTCGTGGACGGAGGCGGAGAGGACGAAGCCGATCACGCCGCCCGTGTCGAGTTCGTCGGCCGCCGTCCGGGCGATGCGGACCGCGCCGAGGAAGACCGACTCGAAGGCGGACTGCCACTGCTCGTCGGTGTTGTCCGCGACGAACCCCGGTGCGGGCCCGCCCACACTGATGAGCACGCCGTCGAAGCGCCCGAAGTGTTCGCGGGCGGCGGCGATCAGCCGGGCCGCCGCCGCGGGGTCGGCGTTGTCGGAGGTCACCGGGAAGGCGCCCGGGCCGAGTTCGGCCGCGGCCTCCTTCAGGGTCTTCTCGTCGCGCCCGGTGATGACGGCCTTCGCCCCGTCCGCGACGAGCGCGGAGGCGGCCGCCAGGCCGAGACCCCGCGAGGCCCCGGTGACGATGTACACGCGGTCCTTCAGTCCAAGATCCATGCGTCTATCCTGCCCCCTTCTCGCACTCCGGCTCCAGGGCACAGGCGGTGGCGACGAGCCCGATGTGGCTGAAGGCCTGCGGGAAGTTGCCGAGCTGGCGCCGGGCCACCGGGTCGTACTCCTCGGCGAGCAGCCCCACGTCGTTGCGGAGCGCGAGGAGCCGCTCGAAGAGTTCCCGGGCCTCCTCCTCGCGGCCGGTCAGACGCAGCGCGTCCGCGAGCCAGAACGAGCACACCAGGAAGGTGCCCTCGTCGCCGGGCAGGCCGTCCACGGTGGTGCCGTCGGTGCTGTAGCGGCGTACGAAGCCGTGCAGGCCGAGCTCGGCCCGCACCGCGTCGACGGTGCCCACCACCCGCGGGTCGTCCGGCGGCAGGAAGCCGACGCGGGGGATCAGCAGGGTCGCCGCGTCCAGTTCGCGCGAGCCGTACGCCTGGGTGAAGGTGTTGCGGACCGGGTCGTAGCCCTTCTCGCACACCTCCCGGTGCACCTCGTCGCGCATCTTGCGCCAGCGCCCGGCCGCGCCGCGCAACCCGGGCTCGGCCTCCAGGGTGCGCACCGCGCGGTCCGCGGCGACCCAGGCCATGACCTTCGAGTGGACGAAGTGCCGGCGCGGCCCGCGCACCTCCCACACCCCCTCGTCCGGCTCGCGCCATCGTGCCTCCAGGAAGCCGAGCAGGCTGAGCTGGAGGTTCCAGGCGTGCGACTCGCTCTTGAGGCCCGCGTTGCGCGCCAGGTGGAGCGAGTCGATGACCTCCCCGTACACGTCGAGCTGGAGCTGCTCGACGGCCGCGTTGCCGATCCGTACCGGAGTGGACCCCAAGTGGCCCTTGAGCCAGGGGAGTTCGGTCTCGGGGAGCCGGCGCTCGCCCGCGAGTCCGTACATGATCTGGAGGTCGGCCGGGTCGCCCGCGACGGCGCGCAGCAGCCAGTCCCGCCAGTCGGCGGCCTCCTCCAGATAGCCCGCCGACAGGAGCGCTTCGAGGGTGAGGGTGGAGTCGCGCAGCCAGCAGTAGCGGTAGTCCCAGTTGCGTACGCCGCCGATCTCCTCGGGCAGCGAGGTGGTGGCGGCCGCCACGATGCCGCCGGTGGGGGCGTAGGTGAGGGCCTTGAGGGTGATCAGGGAGCGGATCACGGCGTCCCGGTAGGGGCCCTGGTAGCGGCAGCGGCCCGCCCACTCCCGCCAGTCGGCGAGCGACTGCTCCAGGGATTCGTACGGGTCCACGAGGTCGGGGCGGGGCCGGTGCGAGGCGTGCCAGGTGAGGACGAACGCCACCTGCTCCCCCTCGCCGACGGTGAACGACGAGCGCGTGCTCATGTGCTGGCCCCACGTCTTGACGTCGGGGTCGCTGCGCAGCCAGACCGAGTCGGGGCCGGCGATCGCCACCCGGTGGCCGTCGGCGCGCCGCATCCAGGGCACCACGTGGCCGTAGTCGAACCGCAGCCGCAGGACGGCGTCCATCTCGACGGTCCCGCTGAGACCCTCCACGATGCGTACGACATCGGGGGCCTGGTCGCGCTGGGGCATGAAGTCGATGACCTTCACCGTGCCGGTGCGGGTCTCCCAGAACGTCTCCAGGACGAGGGTGTCCTCCAGATAGGCGCGCCGGGTGCACCGTCCCGCGTGGCCCGCCTCGGCCGGGGCGATCCGCCAGTGGCCGTTGTTCTCGTCACCGAGCAGCGCCGCGAAGCAGGCCGCGGAGTCGAAGCGGGGCAGACAGAGCCAGTCGATCGATCCGTCGAGCCCGACCAGGGCCGCGGTCTGGAGGTCGCCGATGAGGGCGTAGTCCTCGATGCGTTGAGTACGTGGGGTCACGCCATGGCGTGTTCCCGGCCGGGCAATCCGCTAAGCAGCCGCGGGTTCGGGCGCGGCCGCGGGCTGGGCCGCCGCGGCTTCCCGGTCCCGCTTCTCGCGCCGTACGAGGATGAACCAGCCGACCGGCACCGCGGCCGAGAAGAGCCACCACTGAACGGCGTACGCCATGTGCGGGCCGATCGAGCTGTCGTCGGGGGCCGGGATCAGCTCGGGGGAGTTGTCGGGCGTGGCGGGGGCGGTCTGCTCGATGTAGCCGCCGAGCACCGTACGGCCCAGCGCCTTGGCCTGCTGGGCGCTGCTGATCAGCATCACCTGGCGCGGCGGCAGGCCCTTGACGTCCTTGATGCCGCTGGCCGCGGTCGTCTGGTCGGCCATCAGCCGGCCGGTGACCGTGACCCTGCCCGCGGGCGGCGCGGGGATCTTCGGGAAGTCCGTCTGGTTGCCGTTGTCGGCGATCCAGCCCCGGTTGATCAGCACGGTCGGGCCGCCGTCCAGGACGAACGGGGTGAGCACGTGGTAGCCGACCCGGCCGTCGGCCGCGGTCCTGCGCCGTACGACGACCTCGTGCGCGGGGTCGTAGGTGCCGGTGGCGGTGACCTGGCGCCAGTAGTCCGAACGCGGGACGGTGTGGCCCGGCGAGGTGAGGTCGGTCACCGGGACCGGCTTGGCCTTGAGGTTGTCGGCGATGAGCGTGTTCTGCGCGACCTTGTGCTCGTGGCGGTGCAGCTGCCAGAAGCCCAGCTCGATCATCGTGGGGATGAGGGCGAGGGCCAGGAGGGTGACGAGCACCCACTGCCGGGACAACAGGAAGCGGTACACCCCATGACCGTACAACTCGGGCCACGGGGTGCGCCGAGGGGGGTGGAGCGGGTGAGGGTCAGACCTTGTCGACGATGCCCGCCTTTCCCTCGGCGCGGGCGCAGTGCGCTCCGCAGTACCACGCGCCCTCGACCTCGACCCCCTGGCCGATGATCTGGACCCGGCAGTGTTCACAGATGGGCGCCATGCGGTGGATGGCGCACGAGAAGCAGTCGAAGACGTGCACCGCGCCCTGCGCGTGCACCTCGAAGGACATCCCGTAGTCGTTTCCGCAGACCTCGCAACGTGCCATGCGCCACAGGGTGGGGGGTGCGCGGCGCGCGCGGTGGGCGCCGCGCCCGGCACTCACCCGTCTGCCGGTGCCACGTCCCGCAGGAGCTGGGTGAAGGCGGCCTCGTCGACGACCGGGGTGCCGAAGGACTTCGCCTTGACCGTCTTGGAGGTGGCCGAGTCCGGATCGTTGGTGACCAGCAGGCTGGTGAGCCGCGACACACTGGTCGCCACGTGCAGACCCGCCTCGATCGCCCGGTCCTCCAGGAGCTCCCGGTCGACGGAGGTGTCCCCCGAGAACGCCACCCGCATGCCCTGCTTCAGCGGCCGGTCCGGCTCGTAGCGCCCGGGGTTGGGGTGCGGGCAGGCGGGGCGCTTGCGCGAGGCCCGCCAGGTGCCCGAGCCGCCGCGGTAGGAGGCCTGGTAGCCGATGCGGGGCCGCGCGGGGGAGTCCGTCCACTCGGTGAGCGGGCGGCATTCGAGCAGCGGGAGGCGCACCCCGCCGGCCGCGGCCGCGTGCAGGCTCGGGCGGAACGCCTCGGCGAGCACCCGCGCGTCGTCCAGCGCGTGGTGGGCGCGCTGCTGCACGACGCCGTAGTGCGCGGCGAGCGACTCCAGTTTGTGGTTGGGCAGCGGCAGCGCGAGCTCCTTGGACAGGGCGATGGTGCACAGCCGCTGCTTGACCGGCGCGGTGCGCTCGGCCCGCGCGTACTCACGCGCGATCATCTGCCAGTCGAAGATCGCGTTGTGCGCGACCAGGACGCGGCCGTCGAGCCGGGCCGCGAACTCCTCGGCGATGTCCGGGAAGAGCGGCGCCCCTTCCAGGACGTCACTGGTCAGCCCGTGGATCCACACCGGGCCCGGGTCGCGCTCGGGGTTGACCAGCGTGTACCAGTGGTCCTCGACGTTGCCCTGCGCGTCGAGCCGGTAGACGGCAGCCGAGATTATCCGGTCGTCGCGGGCGAGGCCGGTGGTCTCCACGTCGACGACCGCGTACCCCGGTGGGTAGGCGGCCGGCCACGTCGCTGCTGTCGTCAGGTCGTCGAGCATGGTCACAGAGAATACGGGGCGAGACTGACACTCCGGGCCGGGGCCGGGTGTCCGAGCGGGGGCCGGTGGCCGGTCGCCACCGGTGCGAGGGCGTCAACTGGTCCTGGAATCAGCCGATTCGGGGCCCCGGGGTGCCTTGGGGGAAGCCACCCCTCCGTGTACCTCGCGGGGCTCCTCGTCCATCGCCCCGGCCAGCAGCCCCGTCACGAGCGCCCGTACCGAGTCCGTGAACAGCCGCTCCTGGTCCACCGGTGCGGCCAGTGCGCGGGCGAGCGCAGGGTCGGGTCCGGCCGTGGCGGGGTCCCACAGCTCGTCCTCGGCCGGGTGCTGGACCGGCGCGCGCTCCCGGTTGCGCTCGACCAGGACGTACCCCACGACCTGGAACTGGACGGCCCGCACCGCCTGGGCGGCCCGGGCGCCGCGCAGGCCCGCCGCGTGCACCTCGCGGACCAGGGCCTGCTGGGCAGGCAGGAACATCCGCTCGGTCAGGCCGCGTTCGTGGACCATCGCGATCAGGTGCGGGCGCGCGCGCAGCTCGCGGCGCAGGGCGCGGGCCACCGACACCACGCGCGCGGCCGGGGTGCGCCCGCGCGGTCTGATCTCGCCGAGCTCCTCGACGGTCCGCTCGACCAGCGCGTCCAGGAGCGACTCGCGGTTGCCGACGTGCCAGTAGATCGAGGTGACCGCGGTGCCGAGTTCGGCGGCGAGTTTGCGCATGGTGAGGGCGGCCGGGCCGTGCTGCCTGACCAGGACGCCGGCCGCGGCCAGGATCTCCTCGCGGGTGAGCGGTGCGCGCGTTGTCATACCTGATGCTCCGTCAATTTTGGTGTCCGCAAGCCTCTTTACCCTTCATCGAGGGCGGTGTAACTCTGTTACAGACCCCCGGAAGAGAACAGTCCCCGAAGGGCGGTACGACATGGCACGCGTACGGTACGGGGCGCGCACCGAGGCCGAGATACAGGCCGCGCGCTCCGCGAGCTCCAAGCTCCCCGACATCTGGTCGACCGGAGTGGTGGCGGTCTGGGAGAGCGACCCCGACGCGGTCGCGGCCGTGCTGCCCCCACCGCTCAAACCCGCCGAACGCCCGCTGGTGCGGGCCAACATCAGCAAGGTCGACCTGCCCGGCTATCCGCTCGGGGCGGGCTCGGTGGCGGTCGCCGCCGTGCACGACGGGCAGGAGGGCTGGTATCCGCTCGTCATGCCGATGACGCACGAGCGGGCCCTGATCGGCGGGCGCGAGGTGTTCGGCGAGCCGAAGAAGCTCGGCGAGGTGGCCGTCGAGCGCGACGGCCTGGTCGTCCGGGCCTCGCTGGCCCGGCACCAGATCGCGTTCGTGGAGGTGCGGGGCGCCGTCGACGGCCCGCTGCCCCTGCCCGGGCCCACCCGGAAGACCGACTTCTACTTCAAGTTCCTCCCGGCCGTCGACGGCGAGGGCTTCGACGCCGACCCCGTCCTCGTCCACTGCGTACGCAACGAGAAGGTGCGCAAACTGGAGCGGATCACCGGCGACGTGGTGCTGCGCGAGTCGATGTACGACCCCGTCGCCGACCTTCCGGTGCGCCGCGTCGTGGAGATCACCATCGGCGAGAAGACCACCGACCAGAAGGGCACGGTGGTCGAACGGGTCAGCGCGCAGGCCCTGTTGCCGTACATCCACCAGCGCTACGACGACCCCCGGCAGATCCTCGACGGGCCGCCCGAGGGGAGCGTCTGACCATGGAGCTGAGGCAGGGGCAGGTCGCCGTCGTCACCGGGGCGGCGAGCGGAATCGGGCTCGCGATGGCCCGGCGGTTCGCCGCCGAGGGGCTCAGGGTCGTCCTCGCCGACGTCGAGGAGGGCGCCCTGGAGAAGGCCGCGGGGCAGCTGCGCGAGGACGGGGCGCAGGTGCTGGCCCACCCGGTCGACGTCAGCGAGCGGGACTCGGTGCTCGCCCTCGCCGACGCCGCGTACGAGACCTTCGGCGCCGTGCACGTCCTGTGCAACAACGCCGGGGTCGGCTCCGGCGCCGAGGGCCGCATGTGGGAGCACGAGGTCAACGACTGGAAGTGGGCCTTCGCGGTCAACGTGTGGGGCGTCTTCCACGGCATCCAGGCCTTCGTGCCCCGCATGATCGCGGGCGGCGAGCCGGGCCGGATCGTCAACACCTCCTCCGGTGACGGCGGGATCGCCCCGCTGCCGACCGCGTCCGTCTACGCCGTCACCAAGTCGGCCGTCGTCACGATGACCGAGTCCCTGTACGCGCACCTGAAGGCCGAGGGCGTCCCGATCGGCGCCTCGGTGCTCTTCCCCGGGCCGCACATGCTGCGCACCGGACTGTGGGAGTCGCACCGCAACCGGCCCGAGCGGTACGCCAAGGAGCGGCCTCGCAGGACCCCCTACCGCAGCCTCGACCAGTGGGAGGCGGCCATGCGGGCGGCCGGCCAGGAGATCGAGTTCACCCCGGTCGAGGCCGTCGCCGAGGAGGTCGTCGACGGGATCCGGGCCGACCGGTTCTGGATGCTGCCCGCGAGCGAGCACAGCGACCGGCAGATCAGGGCGCGCTCGCGGTCGATGCTCGACCGGGCGAACCCGGCGTACCTGGAAAGCTTCATTCTGGACTGACGAGGGACCCGCGATGACAGCACCGAACGACCCGTACCTGATCATCTCCTCCGACTGCCACGCCGGGCTGCCCACCGAGGAGTACCGGCCCTATCTGGAGGCCCGGTTCCACCGGGACTTCGACGAGTTCCTCGCGGGGCGCGACCGCCGCCGCGCGGAGATGACCCGGCTCGGCGTACGCAACGAGGCCTTCGCCGACCGGTGGTTCAGCGACAACGAGGAGGGCCTGCGCGGCGGTTGGGACGCCGGGCAGCGGCTCAAGGAGCTCGACGGGGACGGCGTGGCCGGGGAGGTCGTCTTCCCCGACGCGGACGCCGTGGACAGCCGCACCGCGGCCCCCTTCGGCGTGGGCCTCGGCCTGTCCGGGGACCAGGACCCCGAGCTCGGCATGGCGGGCGCCCAGGCACACAACCGCTGGCTCGCCGATTTCATCGGGGGGAACGCGGAGAGCGCGGCACGGCACTGCGGGGTCGCCCTGCTCCCCGTCACCGGCGAGGTCGACCGGGTCGTCGCCGAGATCCGCCGCGCCAAGGAGTCCGGGCTCGGCGCGCTGATGATCCCCTCGATGTGGGTGGACCGCGCCCCCTACCACGACCGGCGCTACGACCCGGTCTGGGCGGCGGCCGCCGAGGCGCGGATGCCGCTGGTGACCCACTCGGGCGCGGCCCCGCGCCACGAGTACGGCGACCACCTCGGGATCTACGTGTCCGAGGTGACGTGGTGGCCCGCCCGCCCCCTCTGGTTCCTGCTGTGGTCCGGCGTCTTCGAGCGGCACCCGGATCTGAAATTCGGGGTGGCGGAGTCGGGCTGCTGGTGGCTGCCGAACCTGCTGTGGTTCATGGACCGTCTCTACCTCGGCGCGCACGGCGGCAAGAAGCTGTCGCCGTTCGCCGAGCTGAAGCGCCCGCCGAGCGAGTACCTCGACCGGCAGATGTTCGTCTGCGCCACCAACACCAAGCGGCGCGAACTCGCCCAGCGCTACGAGATCGGCGTCGACAACATCCTGTGGGGCTCCGACTTCCCGCACCCGGAAGGGACCTGGCCGAACACCCGCGCGTGGCTGCGCACCACCTTCCACGACATCCCGGTCGGCGAGACCCGGCGGATGCTGGGCCTGGCCGCGGCCGAGGTCTTCGGCTTCGACACGGACAAGCTCGCGCCGATCGCCCGCCGGATCGGCCCGACCCCCGCCGAACTCGGTCAGCCCGAGGACCAGGTGGCCGTCGAGGCGTCCTGGGCGCGCTCGCGCGACGTGGGACGCCACTGGCTCACGGAACACGACTTCCCGGTCCTGGGGGTGACGCGATGACCGAGCGCTACACCGTGGTCTCGGCGGACTGCCACGCCGGGGCCGACCTGCTCGACTACCGGCCGTACCTGGAGTCCCGCCACCACGACGCCTTCGACGCGTGGGCGGCCACCTACGTCAACCCGTACGAGGACCTGGTCGCCGAGACAGCCGACCGCAACTGGAACTCGGCCCGCCGGGTGGCCGAGCTGGAGGCCGACGGAATCGTCGCGGAGGTCGTGTTCCCCAACACCATCCCGCCGTTCTTCCCCTCCGCCTCCCTCATGGCGCCCGCGCCCACCCGCGAGGAGTTCGAGCAGCGCTGGGCGGGCCTGCGCGCCCACAACCGCTGGCTGGCCGACTTCTGCTCCCAGGCGCCGGGCCGCCGGGCGGGCGTGGCCCAGATCCTCCTGAACGACGTCGACACGGCGGTGGACGAGATCCGCCGGACCAAGGAGGCGGGCCTGACCGGCGGCATCCTGCTGCCCGGCACTCCGCCCGGCTCGGGCGTCCCCGAGCTCCACTCCGCGGTGTACGACCCGATCTGGGCGGTCTGCGCGGAACTGGACGTACCGGTCAACCACCACGGCGGGTCCGCGTCCCCGCCGCTGGGCGAGGAACCGGCGGCGCGGGCCGTGTTCATGGTGGAGACCACCTGGTTCTCGCACCGCGCGCTGTGGCACCTGATCTTCGGCGGTGCCTTCCACCGCCATCCGTCGCTCAAGCTCGTCCTCACCGAACAGGGCTCGGGCTGGATCCCCGGCGTGCTGGACATGCTGGACTACTACCACGACCGCCTCGTGGCGGCGGCGACGAAGGCGTCCACGGCCGAGTCCAAGTTCGGCGCCGGGCTCGCCGAGTCCATGGGCAAGGGGCCCTCGGGGGTCTGGCGGGACAACTGCTTCGTGGGCGCGAGCTTCATGCGGCCGCACGAGGTGCCGCTGCGCGACCGGATCGGCCTCGACAAGATCATGTGGGGCAGCGACTACCCGCACGACGAGGGCACCACGCCCTACTCGCGCGAGGGCCTGCGCATCGCGTACGCGGGCCTGCCGAGCGACCAGGTCGCGGCGATGGTCGGCGGCAACGCGGCCCGCGTCTACGGCTTCGACCTGGCCCTCCTGGACGAGGTCGCGGCCCGGGTGGGCCCGACGGTCGCGGAGATCGCCGAGCCGCTCAAGGAGGTCCCCGCGGCGGCGACGAGCCCGGCCTTCGCGCCGGGTGGGTCGGTGCGCGTGTGGTGACGGGCGGGGTGAGACCCTCCCCGCATGAGCTCACCCGACCAGCACGACGAGGCGCACAACGGGGCGCTCGGCTCCCGGCTCAACTGGCTGCGGGCCGCGGTCCTGGGCGCCAATGACGGCATCGTGTCCACCGCCGGTCTCGTCGTGGGCGTGGCCGGCGCGACGGACGACCGCTCGGCCCTCCTGACGGCGGGCCTGGCCGGACTGCTCGCCGGTTCCATGTCCATGGCGGCCGGCGAGTACGTCTCCGTCTCCACCCAGCGCGACTCGGAGAAGGCCGCGCTCGCCATGGAGCGCCGCGAGCTGAAGGAGTCGCCCGAGGCCGAACTGGCCGAACTCACCGGGCTGTTGGCCGCGCGCGGGCTGAGCGAGGAGGTGGCCCGCGAGGCGGCGGTCCAGCTCACCGAACGCGACGCGCTGCGCGCCCACGCCAGCGTCGAGCTGGGCATCGACCCCGACGAACTCACCAACCCCTGGCACGCGGCCTGGGCGAGCTTCTTCGCCTTCACGGCGGGCGCGCTGCTGCCGCTGCTGGCGATCGTGCTGCCCCCGGCCTCCGTCCGCCTGTACGTGACGGTCGGCTCGGTCCTCGCCGCACTGGCCCTGACGGGCTGGTGGAGCGCCCGCCTGGGCTCGGCCCCGGCCGACCGCGCGGTCCTGCGGAACGTGGGCGGGGGCGCAGTGGCGATGGGAGTCACCTACGCGGCGGGGGCGTTGCTGGGGGCGGTGGGGGTGTGAGCCGTCCGTCCCGGTCCACCCCCGGAGCGCCACCGGTGGCGGCGACGGTGCGCCGGGCCATCCGTGCGCCCTTGGCGGAACTCACCAAAGCCTGCTGACAACGCGTCTCGCATACTTGTCGGTAACAACATCTAGCCGGACCCGCCGCCCCGCCCCTACGGTGCAGGCATGTCGCCGAACCTGCCCGATGTCGTGCTGTGGTCGATACCCGCCTTCGTGCTGCTCACCGTCGTCGAGATGGTGAGCTACCGCCTCCATCCGGACGAGGAGGCCGCCGGGTACGAGACGAAGGACGCCGCCACGAGCGTCGGCATGGGGCTCGGCAGTCTGGTCTTCGACGCCCTGTGGAAGATCCCGATCGTCGCCATCTACACCGCGGTGTACGCCCTGACGCCGCTCGCGATCCCGGTGCTGTGGTGGACGCTGCCGCTGATGCTGCTGGGACAGGACTTCTTCTACTACTGGTCCCACCGGGGCCACCACGTCATCCGGATCCTGTGGGCCTGCCACGTCGTGCACCACTCAAGCAAGAAGTTCAACCTCACCACCGCGCTCCGCCAGCCCTGGACGACCTGGACCGTGTGGCCCTTCTACGTGCCGCTCATCGCGCTCGGCGTACACCCGGCGGTGCTGGCCTTCTGCTCGTCGGCGAACCTCGTCTACCAGTTCTGGGTGCACACCGAGCGGGTCGGCAAGCTGCCCCGGCCGTTCGAGTTCGTCCTCAACACGCCCTCCCACCACCGGGTGCACCACGCCTCCCAGGGCGGCTACCTGGACCGGAACTTCGGCGGCATCCTGATCATCTGGGACCGCCTGTTCGGCTCGTTCACGGCCGAGACCGAGCGGCCCGTCTTCGGGCTCACCAAGAACATCTCCACCTTCAACCCCCTGCGCGTCGCCACGCACGAGTACGCGGCCATCGCCCGTGACGTGCGCGCCGCCCGCACCTGGCGCGAGCGGGCCGGGCGGATCTTCGGCGGACCCGGCTGGCAGCCGCGCCCCCGGACGGCGCCGCTCGCGGAGCCCGTCTCCGTCGCGGAGCGCGCCGCGTGACCCGACCCGGCGCGGAGGCCGTACCGCGCGGCCTGGACACGGGCCCGCGGTCGCGCCGTGCCGACGCGGCCACCCCGCTCCTGATCGCCTTCGGCCTCGCCTCGGCCCTCGACCTGGTCGTGCTGCTCGCGGGCTGGCACCCCGGGCACCTGGTGGCCAAGCCGCTCCTCATGCCGCTGCTCGCCGGGCACGTGTACGCGCGCGGCGGCCCCCGGCTGCTCGTCGCCGCGCTCCTGTGCGGGTGGGGCGGCGACGTGTTCCTGCTGTCCGGCGCGGATGCCGCCTTCCTGCTCGGCATGGGCTGCTTCGCCGCCGGGCACGTCTGCTACCTCGTGCTGTTCGGGCGCGGTCGCACCCACGCCGGGCTCGGCGCCGCCTACGGGATCGCGCTGGTGGGCACGGTGGCAGCGCTCTGGCCGGACCTGCCGGGCGGGCTGCGCGGCCCGGTCGCGGGCTACAGCCTGCTGCTCACCGCCATGGCCCTCCGCTCCTCCCGGCTCGGGCCGCTGGTCGGGCTCGGCGGGGCGCTGTTCCTGCTCTCCGACACCCTGATCGCGACCGGCGTCGCCCACTGGCCGCAGCCGCCGCGCCCCGACTTCTGGATCATGCTGACCTATCTCGGCGCGCAGGCCCTTCTCGCACAGGCGTACCGTGAGAGGCCCCGTACCACCCCCTGACCGGCAAGGATCCGCACCATGCGCGCCACCGTCATCCACGCTCCCCACGACATCCGGGTGGAGGAGGTGCCTGACCCGAAGGTCCAGGTGTCCACGGACGCGGTCGTCCGGGTCCTGCGGGCCTGCATCTGCGGCAGCGACCTGTGGGCCTACCGCGGCGAGTCCGCCCGGCAGCCCGGCCAGCGCATCGGCCACGAGTTCCTCGGCATCGTCGAGGAGGCCGGGCCCGAGGTGCGCGGCTTCGCCAAGGGCGACCTCGTCGTCGCGCCCTTCGTCTGGTCCGACGGAACCTGCGACTTCTGCGCCGAGGGCCTCACCACCTCCTGCCCGCGGGGCGGGTTCTGGGGCTCGGTCGGCTCCGACGGCGGCCAGGGCGAGGCCGTCCGCGTGCCGTTCGCCGACGGCACCCTCGTCAAGCTGCCCGCCGACGCCGCCTCCGACGACCACCTGCTGACCGGTCTGCTCGCGCTGTCCGACGTCATGGGCACCGGCCACCACGCGGCGGTCGGGGCCGGCGTGCGGCGCGGCTCGACCGTGGCCGTCGTCGGGGACGGCGCGGTCGGCCTGTGCGGTGTGCTCGCCGCCAAGCGGCTCGGCGCGGAGCGCGTCATCGCGCTCGGCCGCCACCCCGCGCGGACCGACATCGCGAAGCTCTTCGGCGCCACCGACGTCGTCGCCGAGCGCGGCGAGGCCGCCGTGGCCGCGGTGCGCGAGCTGACCGGCGGCCAGGGCGCGCACTGCGTCATCGAGGCCGTCGGCACCGAGCAGTCCATGCGCACCGCCGTCGAGATCACCCGCGACGGCGGCGCCATCGGCTACGTCGGCGTCCCGCACGGCTCCGGCACCGGCCTCGACCTCGGCGTCATGTTCGACCGGAACATCGCGCTGCGCGGCGGCGTCGCCCCCGTGCGCAGCTACATCCCCGAGCTGCTCGCCGACGTACTCGACGGCACCATCGACCCGGCCCCGGTCTTCGACCTCACGGTCGGCATCGAGGGCGTGCCCGACGGCTACCGGGCGATGGACGACCGCACCGCCCTGAAGGTCCTCGTCAAGCCGTAGGGCACCCGCCGAAGGGGCCGCCCGGCGCACGGACGGCCCCCTCGACTCCTCTGCTACTTCACGGCGTTGAGGGCGTTGGTGATGCCCGCCCCGTAGAAGCCGTTGTAGAACGTCCCGCCCTGGCAGACCGCGTCCACCTTGCCGTCACCGTTGATGTCGTACGGCGTGGTGCACGGGGTCTTGTCCGCCTGGAGCGCGAGCAGCGCCTTGATCTCGAACGCCGAGGCGTGCGGGTGCCGCGACTTCAACAGCGCGGCCACGCCCACCACATGGGGCGTCGCCATCGAGGTGCCGGCCATGTAGGCCCAGGTGCCGCCGGGCACCGGGCCGAGGATCAGTCCGCTGGTGGCCGGGGCCTGCGGCGGCTGGTACGCGGTCGAGTCGCCGCCCGGCGCAGCGATGTCGATCACGCCGAGGCCGTAGTTGGAGAACGACGACTTGATGCCCTTGGCACCGGTCGCGGCGACCGTCACCACACCCGGCAGCTGGGTCGGGATGTCCAGGCACTCACGCGGGTTGACCACCCGGCTGCCCGGTGTGGAGTCGTTCGGGCTCGCCGGGTCGGTGATCGAGTCGGCCGCGAAGTCGTAGTTCTCGTTGCCCGCCGCGGCCACGTTCACCGTGCCCTTGGACTCGGCGTACTTCGACGCCCGGGTGATCGCCTCGACCAGTGCCTTCTGGTCGGGGTCGTTCTTGCAGTTGAAGTACCAGGGGTCGGTGTAATAGCTGTTGTTCGTCACGTCGATGTGGTGCTCGGCCGCCCAGACGAAGCCGCAGACCACGGACTCCGTGTAGAAGAAGCTGCCGCCCTGCGTCGACACCTTGATGGCCGCGACCTTCACGCCGGGCGCGACCCCGGTGATGCCCACGCCGTTCTTGGCGCCCGCGATCTCGCCCGCGACATGGGTGCCGTGCGGGGAGCCGCCGGTGGTGAAGGGGCGCCAGGCGCCGTCCGCGGTGTCCGGCTTGCCGGTGATGCAGCTGACCGACTTGGCCCGGTCGAAGTTGGGCGCGATGTCCGGATGGGTGTCGTCGACGCCCGTGTCGATCACGCCGACGGTGACCTTGGGGCTGCCCAGCGTCTTCTGGTGCGCCTGGTCCGCCTTGATGGCCTTCAGGTCCCACTGCAGGGGCTCCAGGGGGTCCTCGCCGGGCGCGGCCTTGGCGGCCGCCGCCTTCAGGTCCTCGGCGGTGAGGCGCTTGGGCGTGCCCACATCGGTGGTGGACTGGGCGGGCAGTGGCGCGGTCCTGGTCGCCCCCGCCGAATCGACGCCCCTGACCTTGCGGATCGTCTTCGCGAAGTCCGCGTTGGCGGAGTGCACGACGAGCACGCCTATCTGGTCGTACGCCTGGAGCACCGAGCCGCCCGCCTGGGCGACGGCTCTCTGGACGCGGGCCGAATTCCCGTGCCCGGGGCGGACGTTGACGATGTAACTGAGCTCGGGCCCGGTCGGCTGCGCCGCCTTCGTGCTCAGCGGGCCGCCGTCGGCGGATGCCGCCGAGGCGGTGCCGGGAAGGAACGCGAGGGCGGCGGCGGTGGCCAGGCCCGCCGAGGCGGCGACGGCTCGGCGCGTACGGGAGATGTGCAACGGCATGGGGTCTCCATGGGGTTGGCGGAACTCTCGATGCGTACGTGGATGAGGAAGCGGGCGACGGGCTGGACAGGTGGGACCACCGCACCGGCACCGCCCGGAGGGCGCCGGGGCCGCGCATGAGCAGTGAAGCTATCGCCGATCATCTCGGAGGATCAACGGCGTGTGCCGATTTCGCGGAGAAAGTCGTGTAGTCGGCGCGGGGGGCGTGCGAAACGCGCCACGCACGCGCCACGGAGAAAAAACGGCCGGACTGAACCGAGACGCCCCGTCCTCCGTGCCGTTGTCAGGGGGACCGCATCAGAACCGCCCCTAGGACCCCCATGTCCGAACTGTCCGTACCCGCCGCATCCGCATCGCGAGGAGATTCCGTGGCCACCGACGCGTCGCCGCCCGAAGCCGGGACGGACCACCGTCCCGTCCAGCCCAGCACCGAGGCATTCGTCGTCGAGCAGGAGAGCGCGGAATTCGGCGAACTCCGCCGCACCTACCGCTCGTTCGCCTTTCCGCTGACCATCGCCTTCATCGCCTGGTACCTGCTGTACGTGCTGCTGTCCAACTACGCGGGCGGCTTCATGGGCACCAAGGTCATCGGCAACATCAACGTGGCCTTCGTCTTCGGCCTCGCCCAGTTCCTGACCACCTTCCTCATCGCCTGGTTCTACTCGCGGCACGCCGCGGCGAAGCTCGACCCCAAGGCCGAGGCCATCAAGTCCCGTATGGAGGCCGACGCATGAGCCCCGCCCTCGACACCCTCGCCGCCGCCTCGTCGACCACCGAGCACCGGCCGCTGATCATCACCCTGTTCGCGGTGTTCGTCGCCGCGACCCTCGCCATCACCGTCTGGGCGGGCCGGCAGACCAAGAACGCCTCCGACTTCTACGCGGGCGGCCGCCAGTTCACCGCCTTCCAGAACGGCCTCGCGGTCTCCGGCGACTACATGTCCGCCGCGTCCTTCCTCGGCATCGCCGGAGCCATCGCCCTGTTCGGCTACGACGGCTTCCTGTACTCCATCGGCTTCCTGGTCGCCTGGCTGGTGGCGCTCCTCCTGGTCGCCGAGCCGCTGCGCAACTCCGGCCGCTACACGATGGGCGACGTGCTGGCCTACCGGATGCGCCAGCGCCCGGTGCGCACCGCGGCCGGCGCCTCCACCATCGTCGTCTCGATCTTCTACCTGCTCGCGCAGATGGCCGGCGCGGGCGTGCTCGTCTCGCTCCTGCTCGGCATCACCACCGACGCGGGCAAGATCCTCATCGTGGCCCTGGTCGGCGTCCTGATGATCGTGTACGTCACCATCGGCGGCATGAAGGGCACCACCTGGGTGCAGATGGTCAAGGCCGTCCTGCTCATCGCGGGCGCGATCCTGATGACCTTCCTGGTGCTGCTCAAGTTCCACTTCAACGTCTCCGACCTGCTCGGCAGCGCCGCCGAGAAGAGCGGCAAGGGCGCGGCGTTCCTGGAGCCCGGCCTCAAGTACGGCGCCACCGGCACCTCCAAGCTCGACTTCATCTCGCTCGGCATCGCGCTGGTGCTCGGCACCGCGGGCCTTCCGCACATCCTGATCCGCTTCTACACGGTGCCCACGGCGAAGGCCGCCCGTAAGTCCGTGAACTGGGCGATCGGCATCATCGGCGCCTTCTACCTGATGACGATCGCGCTCGGCTTCGGGGCGGCCGCGCTGGTGGGACCCGCCGCCATCAAGGCGCAGAACCCGGCGGGCAACACCGCGGCCCCGCAGCTCGCCGAGTACCTGGGCGGCGGCGTCGGCACCACGGGCGGTGCGACCCTGCTCGCGGTGATCTCGGCGGTCGCCTTCGCGACCATCCTCGCCGTCGTCGCCGGTCTCACCCTCGCCTCGTCCTCGTCCTTCGCGCACGACATCTACGCCAACGTCATCCGCAAGGGGAAGGCGACCGAGAAGGAGGAGATGGGCGCCGCCCGCTGGGCGACCGTCTTCATCGGCGCGGTCGCCATCGTGCTCGGCGCCTTCGCCCGCGACATGAACGTCGCCGGTCTGGTCGCCCTCGCCTTCGCGGTCGCGGCCTCCGCGAACCTCCCGACCATCCTCTACAGCCTGTTCTGGAGGCGCTTCACCACCCAGGGCGCGCTGTGGTCGATCTACGGCGGCCTGTTCAGCTCGGTGTTCCTGGTGCTGTTCTCGCCCGTCGTCTCCGGCAACCCGAAGACCTCCATGTTCAAGGGCGTCGACTTCCACTGGTTCCCGCTGGAGAACCCGGGCCTGATCTCGATCCCGCTCGGCTTCCTGCTCGGCTGGATCGGATCGCTCCTCTCGAAGGAGGAGTCGGACCGGGGCAAGTACGCCGAGCTGGAGGTGAAGTCCCTCACCGGTGTCGGCGCCCACTGACGTACGTCCGCACGGCGCATGGCCGAGGCCGTGTCGTAGAGTCCTACGACACGGCCTCGCCACACCTCGTGACAATCGGCCTCTCCTGTTGCCGAAGCTCTCGCGTAGGCTCGGGTGTATACCCACTCGACAGATGTGCGACTGACCTTCGACAGACAGGGGAGGGGGCCCACAGTGCTCATCGACACCTACGGCCGGGTGGCCACTGACCTGCGTGTCTCACTCACCGACCGGTGCAATCTGCGGTGCACGTACTGCATGCCGGAAGAGGGTCTGCAGTGGCTGGCCAAGCCGGATCTGCTCACCGACGACGAGATCGTCCGCCTCATCCGTATCGCCGTCACCGACCTCGGCGTCACCGAGGTCCGCTTCACCGGTGGTGAGCCGCTGCTCCGTCCCGGCCTGGTCGGGATCGTCGAGCGCTGCGCCGCCCTGGAGCCGCGCCCCCGGATGTCGATCACCACCAACGGCATCGGCCTCAAGCGCACCGCCGCCGCTCTGAAGGCGGCCGGGCTCGACCGGGTCAACGTCTCCCTGGACACCCTGCGGCCCGACGTGTTCAAGACACTGACCCGCCGTGACCGGCACAAGGACGTCATCGAGGGCATGGAGGCCGCGCGCGAAGCCGGTCTCACCCCGGTCAAGGTCAACGCGGTCCTGATGCCCGGCCTCAACGACGACGAGGCCCCCGACCTGCTCGCCTGGGCGGTCGAGCACGACTACGAGCTCCGCTTCATCGAGCAGATGCCGCTCGACGCCCAGCACGGCTGGAAGCGCGACGGCATGATCACCGCGGGCGACATCCTGGAATCGCTGCGTACGCGCTTCACGCTCACCCCCGAGGGAGACGAGGAGCGGGGCTCCGCGCCCGCCGAGCGCTGGGTGGTCGACGGCGGCCCGCACACCGTGGGCGTCATCGCCTCGGTGACCCGCCCGTTCTGCCGCGCCTGCGACCGGACCCGGCTCACCGCCGACGGTCAGGTGCGCACCTGCCTGTTCGCCCGCGAGGAGTCCGACCTGCGCGCGGCCCTGCGCTCGGACGCGGGCGACGAGGAGATCGCCCGGCTGTGGAAGCTGGCGATGTGGGGGAAGAAGGCCGGTTCCGGTCTGGACGACCCCTCGTTCCTGCAACCGGACCGCCCGATGTCAGCGATCGGCGGCTGACCCGGCCGCCTCCCACTCGGCGAGCGGCACGACGTCCTTCAAGAAGCCCCGTACGCCCAGGAATTGGGAGAGGTGCTCGCGGTGTTCCGCGCACGCGAGCCACGTCTTGCGCCGCTCCGGCGTGTGGATCTTCGGGTTGTTCCAGGCCAGGACCCAGACGGCGGCGGCACGGCAGCCCTTGGCGGAACAGATGGGGGTCTCGTCAGTCGTCTCGTCACTCACAGAGACATTGTCCGTCATGCCACCCCGTGACAAAGGCGACGCCGAGCAGCCACGGGGGGAGCTGCCCGGCGTCGGTCCGTCGCTCCGACGGGGGATGCGGAGCGCCTACGAAGTATGTCATGGGGGACCCGGTGTGGTGCACCGGAACTTCATGATTGATCTGAGCTTTTCCTGAGCTTGCGGACGGTGACGGATCAGCTTTGATCGTGTGAGCGCCACTCGCGGTCACCGGCCGTCGGTTCCGTCGCGGATTCCGCGGGACCGCCCACCGGGGCCGCGCCGAGCGCCGGCCGCGGCGGGGTGGGAATGAACGTGGAGGGGAGTGAAGTCACGTTCTCCCGGCCCGCGTTGGCGAACACGACCGCCACATAGGGCAGCAGCGCGCCGAGTACCAGCGTCACGATGGCGACAGGACGCTCGATGTTCCACAGCACCGCGGTCAGCACCACCGAAACGGTGCGGATCGACATCGAGATCACATAGCGGCGCTGCCGGCCGCGGACGTCCTCGGCGAGCCCCTGGCGGGCCCCGGTGATCCGGAAGACCTGGCCGCCGCTCTGCTTCCGCATCACGTTCCACCACCCGAGTTCCACGGCGGGCTCTCCCTGGCCCGGACTGCTATCACCGTACGCCGGGGCTCCGCCGGGTTCGAGACCGGGGCGGCTCTTACCTGCGCGGATGCCCCGGTACCGGACACGTACGGAGGTGTCCGACATGCGCCGTACGGAGTACGGGCAGAGACTGGCGGGACCTGCTCACGTCGAGCCGTACTAGGGAGGCAGCCATGGGCTGGTTGTGGGCCATCATCGTGGGATTCGTGCTCGGTCTCATCGCCAAGGCGATCATTCCCGGCAAGCAGCACAGTCCGCTCTGGCTGACCACCATCTTCGGCATCATCGGCGGCGTGGTCGGCAACTCGATCGCCCGGGCGCTCGGCATCGCCGAGACCAAGGGCATCGACTGGGGCCGCCACGGCCTCCAGATCGCGGCCGCCGTCGTGATCGTCTTCCTCGGCGACATGCTGTACATGGCGCTGCGGGGCAACAAGCAGAGAGCCTGACGGCACGCGAGAGGGGCGGTCCCGTGACGGAACCGCCCCCCTGTCGCGCGCGTGCGGAACTCAGGCGCCGGTGACCTCGATGGCCGCCAGGTTCTTCTTGCCGCGGCGCAGCACCAGCCAGCGCCCGTGCAGGAGTTCACCGGCTGTGACCACGGCGTCCTCGGCGGTCACCTTCACGTTGTTCACGTAGGCGCCGCCCTCCTTCACCGTGCGGCGGGCGGCCGACTTGCTGGCCACCAGGCCGACCTCGGCGAACAGGTCGGTGACCAGGCCGAGTTCGGCCACCCGGGCGTGCGGCAGCTCGGACAGCGCGGCGGCGAGCGTCGCCGCGTCCAGCTCGGTGAGCTCGCCCTGACCGAACAGCGCCTTGGACGCGGCGGTGACCGCGGCCGTCTGCTCGGCGCCGTGCACCAGCGTGGTCAGCTCCTCGGCGAGCGCCCGCTGCGCGGCCCGGGCCTGCGGCCGCTCCTCGGTGAGCTTCTCCAGCTCCTCGATCTCCTCGCGGGACCTGAAGCTGAAGATCCGCAGGAACTTCGAGATGTCCCGGTCGTCCGCGTTCAGCCAGAACTGGTAGAAGGCGTACGGCGTGGTCTTCTCGGGGTCGAGCCAGACCGTGCCGGACTCCGTCTTGCCGAACTTGGTGCCGTCCGCCTTGGTGATCAGCGGCGTGGCCAGCGCGTGCACGTCGGCGTCGGGCTCGACCCGGTGGATCAGGTCGGTGCCCGCCGTGAGGTTGCCCCACTGGTCGCTGCCGCCGGTCTGCAGCGTGCAGCCGTACCTCCGGTTGAGCTCCAGGAAGTCCATGCCCTGCAGGATCTGGTAGCTGAACTCGGTGTAGCTGATGCCCGCGTCGGAGTTGAGCCGCCGCGAGACGGCCTCCTTCGCGATCATCTTGTTGACCCGGAAGTACTTCCCGACGTCCCGCAGGAAGTCGATCGCCGACAGGCCCGACGTCCAGTCCAGGTTGTTGACCATCGTCGCGGCGTGCGGGCCCTCGAAGTCGAGGAACCGCTCGATCTGGCCGCGCAGCCGATCGACCCAGCCCGCCACGACCTCCGGCGCGTTCAGCGTGCGCTCCGAGTTGGGCTTCGGGTCGCCGATCAGGCCGGTGGCGCCGCCGACCAGGCCCAGCGGGCGGTTCCCCGCGAGCTGGATCCGCCGCATCGTGAGGATCTGCACCAGGTTGCCCAGGTGCAGGCTGGGCGCGGTCGGGTCGAAGCCGCAATAGAACGTGACGGGACCGTCCGCGAACGCCTTGCGCAATGCGTCCTCGTCAGTGGAGAGGGCGATCAGCCCACGCCACTGCAGTTCGTCGACGATGTCCGTCACGGGTCTCTTGTCTCCTTCAGACGTGCTTACTGACAGCACCGAGGTTATACGCCCCGGCTGACCGAACTCATATTGAAATCCGGGATGCGCAGCGCGGGCATGGCCGCCCGGGTGAAGTAGTCGCTCCACTCCCTGGGCAGTGTCCTTTCGGTGCGCCCCGCCTCGGTCGCCCGCGACAGCAGGTCCACCGGGGACTCGTTGAAGCGGAAGTTGTTCACCTCGCCGACGACCTCGCCGTTCTCGACGAGGTACACGCCGTCCCGGGTCAGACCGGTCAGGAGCAGCGTCGCCGGGTCCACCTCGCGGATGTACCACAGGCACGTCACCAGCAGGCCCCGCCCGGTGGCCGCGACCATCTCGTCCAGGGTGCGCTCGCCGCCCCCGTCCAGGATCAGGTTCCCGGCCCCGGGGGCGACCGGCAGGCCGGTGAGCCCGGCGCTGTGCCGGGTGGTGACCAGGTGCTCCAGGCGGCCCTCGCGCATCCAGTCCGTAGCGGGGACGGGGAGCCCGTTGTCGAACACCGACTCCGTGTCGCCCGAGGCGTGCGCCACGACGAACGGCGCGTACTCAAGCCCCGGCTCGTTCGGGTCGCTGCGCAGAGTGAGGGGCAGCTGGGAGAGGGTCTCGCCGATGCGGGTGCCCCCGCCCTGCCGGGAGAACACGGTCCGGCCCTCGGCCGCGTCCCGGGCGGCGGCGGACCAGGTCTGGTAGATCAGCAGGTCGGCCACGGCGGTCGGCGGCAGCAGCGTCTCGTACCGCCCGGCGGGCAGCTCCACCCGCCGCTCGGCCCAGCCGAGCCGGCGGCTCAGCTCCTCGTCGAGGGCGGCGGGGTCGACGTCCTTGAAGTCGGCCGTGGCCCGGCCCGCCCAGGCCGAGCGGGAACGGCCCCCCGCAGTCGCCGCGGACTTGGCGTTCAGCTCCAGGGTGCCGTTGGGCTGGTCGTGGCGCAGCCGCAGGCCGGTGGACGTACCGAGGTAGGTGGAGCTCAGCTCGTGGTGGGCGAAGCCGTACAGCTCGCGGCCGCCCGCCCCGGCTCGCGCGAAGGCCTCGCCGAGCGCCGGCGCGAAGTCCGCGAACACGGCGGAGGTGGTCTCGGCCGGGGCGTCGGTGAAGTCGGGCGACGCGGGCACCCCGCCGACCAGCGGCTGGGCGTCCTCGGCGGGCCCGGCGGCGCGCGCCGCCGCCTCGGCGGCCCGCACCAGCGGCTCCAGGTCGTCGGCGGTGACGGCCGAGCGCGACACGACACCGGAGGCGGTGCCCTCGGCGCCGTCCACCGTCGCGATCACGGTCAGCGTGCGTCCGCGGGTGACTCCGTTGGTGGTCAGCGCGTTGCCGGCCCAGCGCAGGTTCGCCGAGGAGTGCTCGTCGGCGATGACGACACAGCCGTCGGCGGTGGACAGCTCCAGGGCCCGCTCGACGATCTCGTGCGGCTTGACGGTCGTACGGGAGCTCATCGCCGGGCCTCCTGCGTGGTGTTGAGACGGTGCTGTCCCGGGGGAAAACCCCCGGACCCCCAGCCGGGGGCGCTGCGATGGGAGCCGTGCTTCATCGGCCCGCCTCCTGCGTGGTGTTGAGGATGTTGACGCCGCGGAACAGGGCCGAGGGGCAGCCGTGGGAGACCGCGGCGACCTGGCCCGGCTGGGCCTTGCCGCAGTTGAAGGCGCCGCCCAGGACGTACGTCTGGGGGCCGCCGACCTTCTCCATGGAGCCCCAGAAGTCGGTGGTGGTGGCCTGGTAGGCGACGTCGCGGAGCTGGCCGGCGAGGCGGCCGTTCTCGATCCGGAAGAAGCGCTGGCCGGTGAACTGGAAGTTGTAGCGCTGCATGTCGATCGACCAGGACCGGTCGCCGACCACGTAGATGCCGCGCTCGACCCCGCCGATCAGGTCCTCGGTGGACAGCCCGCCCGGATCGGGCTGGAGCGAGACGTTCGCCATCCGCTGGACCGGCACGTGCCCGGGGGAGTCCGCGTAGGCGCAACCGTTGGAGCGGCCGAGCCCCGTCAACTTCGCGATGCGGCGGTCGAGTTGGTAGCCGACCAGGGTGCCGTCCTTCACCAGGTCCCAGGACTGCGCCTCGACGCCCTCGTCGTCGTACCCGATGGTCGCGAGGCCGTGCTCGGCGGTCCGGTCGCCGGTCACGTTCATCACCTGCGACCCGTACGCCAGCGTGCCCAGCTGGTCGAAGGTGGCGAAGGAGGTGCCCGCGTACGCCGCCTCGTAGCCGAGCGCCCGGTCCAGCTCGGTGGCGTGGCCGATCGACTCGTGGATGGTCAGCCACAGGTTGGACGGGTCGACCACCAGGTCGTAGCGACCGCCCTCGACGCCGGGCGCCCGCATCTTCTCGGCCAGCAGGGAGGGGATCTCCTCCAGTTCCGCGTCCCAGTCCCAGCCGGTGCCGGTCAGGTACTCCCAGCCGCGCCCGACGGGCGGCGCGATCGTGCGCATCGAGTCGAACTCGCCGGTCGTGCGGTCCACCGCGATCGCGGTGAGCTGCGGGTGCAGCCGCACCCGCTGCTGGGTCGTCACCGTGCCCGCCGTGTCCGCGTAGAACTTGTTCTCGTGCACGGTGAGCAGCGAGGCGTCCACGTGCTCGACGCCCTCGGCGCGCAGCAGCCGCGCGCTCCAGTCGGCGAGCAGGGCGCTCTTGTCCGCGTCGGGCACCGAGAACGGGTCGATCTCGTACGAGGAGATCCAGGTCTTCTCGGAGTGCACCGGCTCGGCCGCGAGCTCGACCCTCTCCTTCGACCCGGCGGCCGCGATGACCTGCGCGGACAGCTTGGCCATGGCCACCGCCCGGGAGGCCACCTTGGCCGCCGCGTCCATCGTCAGATCCACTCCGGAGGCGAAGCCCCAGGCCCCGCTGTGCACGACGCGGACCGCGTAGCCGAGGTCGGTGGTGTCCGAGGAACCGGCGGGCCGCGCGTCGCGCAGGCGCCAGGAGGCGCCGCGCACCCGCTCGAACCGGAAGTCGGCGTGGTCGGCGCCGAGCGCGCGGGCCCGCGCGAGCGCGGCGTCGGCGAGCGCCCGCAGCGGCAGCGCCGTGAAGGCTTCGTCGATCGAATGGGTCCCAGATGGCACAGCTGTCTCCCTGTCGTATGAGACCGGTCGCCCCGATCATGTCGCGTCGGCGGGCCCGCTGACTACGCCTTTCTGTAGGGACCCGACAGCGCTCGTTCCACGCCACTGTCAGGGCTCGATTCCTCGTAAGTCGGGCGGTACCGATAGTTTGCGTGGAGTACGAATCCGCCTATCGAAAGGGTGATCCGTTGAGCCGCTCGGTTCTCATCACCGGAGGTAACCGGGGCATCGGCCTCGCCATCGCCCGCGCTTTTGCCGACAGCGGCGACAAGGTCGCGATCACGTACCGCTCCGGAGAGCCGCCGGCCGCCCTCATGGAACTGGGCTGCCTGGCCGTCAAGTGCGACATCACCGACACCGAGCAGGTGGAGCAGGCCTACAAGGAGATCGAGGAGAAGCACGGTCCCGTGGAGGTGCTGGTCGCCAACGCCGGTGTCACCAAGGACCAGCTCCTGATGCGCATGTCCGAGGAGGACTTCACGTCCGTCCTCGACACCAACCTCACCGGCACCTTCCGCGTGGTCAAGCGCGCGAATCGCGCCATGCTGCGCGCCAAGAAGGGCCGCGTGGTGCTGATCTCCTCGGTCGTCGGGCTGCTCGGCTCGGCGGGCCAGGCCAACTACGCCGCCTCCAAGGCGGGTCTGGTCGGCTTCGCCCGCTCGCTCGCGCGTGAGCTCGGGTCCCGGAACATCACCTTCAACGTCGTCGCACCCGGTTTCGTCGACACCGACATGACCAAGGTGCTCACCGAGGAGCAGCGCGCGGGCATCGTGTCCCAGGTGCCGCTGGGCCGCTACGCGCAGCCCGAGGAGATCGCCGCCGCGGTGAAGTTCCTCGCCTCCGACGACGCCTCGTACATCACTGGAGCCGTCATCCCGGTTGACGGCGGATTGGGCATGGGTCACTGATCACCATGAGCGGAATTCTCGAGGGCAAGCGCATCCTGATCACGGGTGTGCTGCTGGAGTCCTCCATCGCCTTCCACGCCGCCAAGCTGGCCCAGGAGCAGGGCGCCGAGGTCATCCTGACCGCCTTCCCGCGTCCGACCCTGACCGAGCGCATCGCCAAGAAGCTTCCCAAGCCCGCCAAGGTCATCGAGCTGGACGTGACCAACCAGGAGCACCTGGACCGGCTCGCGGGCCTGGTCAAGGAGGAGCTCGGCGGTCTGGACGGCATCGTCCACTCCATCGGCTTCGCCCCGCAGGACGCGCTCGGCGGCAACTTCCTGAACACCCCCTTCGAGTCGGTCGCCACCGCCATGCACGTCTCGGCGTTCTCGCTGAAGTCGCTGACCATGGCGCTGCGCGAGCTGCTCGGCCCGGGCAGCTCCGTCGTCGGCATGACGTTCGACGCGCAGTTCGCCTGGCCGCAGTACGACTGGATGGGCCCGGCCAAGGCCGCCCTGGAGGCGACCTCCCGTTACATGGCCCGTGACCTGGGCAAGGACGACATCCGCTGCAACCTGATCTCGGCCGGCCCGATCGGCTCCATGGCCGCGAAGTCCATCCCGGGCTTCGGCGAGCTCGCCGACGTGTGGAACCACCGCTCCCCGATGGAGTGGGACATGGCCGACCCGGAGCCCGCCGGCAAGGGCATCGTCGCGCTGCTCTCGGACTGGTTCCCGAAGACCACGGGCGAGATCATCCACGTCGACGGCGGTCTGCACGCCGTGGGTGCCTGACCCCGCACAGCACGTTCGCGGCCGTCCACCGGAGCCTTCCGGTGGACGGCCGCCGTGCGTGGACCGCGACTTCCCCGCAGACTGATCGAAACGGACATGCCGGGCAGTCGGCCGGGGAGGAGGTGGGGGAGTGCGTCCCTCGCGCGTGCGTCCTTGGCGGGTACGTCCCCGGTGGGCACGTGTCTCACGGACACGTTCTGCACGGGAACGCCCCGAGTGGTCCCGGGCCGTGCGGGTCCGCCTCACGCGGCCCGTGCGCGTCCATCCCCTGCGGGTCGGGCAGCGCCGCGCGCTGGCCCTGCTGTTCGTCCTGCTCGCGGCGGCGGCCGGGCTCGCCGCGCCCTCCGTGGTGCGCGCCGCCACCGCCCCCGACGCCCCGCCCCCGGCCGCGAAGCCCGAGCCGTTCGGCGCCGCGTGCCGCACCTCCGTGCAGGGCTCGCACGTGACCGCGTACTGCCACAACCCCTACCCCGACGCCGACCGGGTGCGGCTGCACACCGACTGCGCGAACTGGTGGGACCTCGACGCGGACGCGGCACCGGTTGAGGTGGGCCCGGGGCAGACCGTACGGCTCACCGACCGCTGCTGGAAGGATGTCCGCGCGGTCTGGGTGACGCACCAGAAGGTGACTTGACGGGGCGCCGGTTCAGCGCCCTTCGAGCCGGTCCGGCAGACAGATGAAGGCGTGGGCGGCGGCCTCCGACGCCGCCGTCTCGGCGTCGCCCGTGCGGATCGCGTCGACCATCCGGCTGTGGTCCATGTGGTTCGCCGGCGTCATGTCGAGCCCCACGTCGTCACGCAGCCAGTCGCGCAGCAGATGCCCGAGGTCCGCGTACAGCTCGGTCAGTACGTCGTTGTGCGAGGCGGCGACGACCGCCAGGTGGAGGGTGGCGTCGGCCGACACGAAGGCCTCCCGGTCGCCCGACGCCCAGGCCCGCTCGCGCCGTTCGAGCAGCGTGTCCAGCTGCTTGAGCTCGCGCTCGGTACGCCGCTGAGCGGCCAGCCTCGCCGCCGACGACTCCAGCGTGGACCGCAGCTCGGCCACGTGGCGCGGGTCCGCGTCGGCGAACCGGCGCTGCATCACCCCGGCGAGCTCGCTGGTGGCCACGACGTACGTCCCCGAGCCCTGGCGGATGTCGAGCAGGCCGTTGTGCGCGAGGGCGCGGACGGCTTCGCGGACCGTGTTGCGCGCCACCCCCAGCTGCTCGACGAGCTCGGGCTCGGTCGGGATGCGCGAACCGACCGCCCACTCGCCCGAGGTGATCTGGTTGCGCAGCTGCGCGATCACCTGGTCGGAGAGGGCGGACCGCCGGGGGGAGCTCAGGGTCATGGTGTTCCTGTCCGGAAAGGGGGCCGTGCACGGAAGCCGGAAACGATTGGACAACCAATCATCCCATGATTCTATGATGGCACCATGCCCGACGAAGAGACCGCCACGCTGAGCCACCCGCCCGCCGCCGCCCCCGCCGAGCCCCTCCACGTCCCGGCCGACGCGGGCCGGACGCCGTCGTGGACGCGCTGGCTGGTGCCGCTCGCGCTGGTGCTCGCCGCCGTCAACCTGCGCCCCGCCATCACCAGCCTCGGCTCCCTGATGAAGGAGGTCACCGGCGGACTGCACATGAGCGGGGGCATCGCGGGCGTCCTCACCTCGGTGCCGGCGTTCTGCTTCGCCGTCTTCGGCATCACGGCGCCGCGCCTCGCCCGCCGCTTCGGCCCCGGCGCCGTCGTCTTCGCGGGCATGACCGCCATCACCGCGGGACTGCTCCTGCGCCCCTTCGCGGGCGGCACCGTCACCTTCCTCGCGGCCAGCGCGCTCGCCCTGATGGGCATAGCCGTCAGCAACGTCCTGATGCCGGTGATCGTCAAGCGCTACTTCCCCGACCGGGTCGGCTCCATGACCGGGCTCTACTCGATGGCGCTCGCCGCGGGCACCTCGCTGGCCGCGGTCACCACGGTGCCCCTCACCGACGCGCTGGGCGGCGGCTGGCGCCGGGGACTCGGCGTCTGGGCGCTGCTCGCGGTCGTCGCCGTGGCGGCCTGGATCCCGCTGACGCGCGACCGCTCGGGCAGCGCCGCTCCGGCCCTCAGCGCCAAGGAGGAGCCCGCGCCCGCGCCGCGCATCACCCGCAGCGGCACCGCCTGGGCGCTGGCCTGCTTCTTCGGCCTCCAGGCCACCGGCGCCTACATCACCATGGGCTGGATGCCGACCATCTTCCGCGACGCGGGCGTCTCGGCCGGCACCGCGGGGCTGCTGCTCTCGCTCACCATGGTCATGGGCGTGCCGCTCGGCTTCGTCATCCCGTGGCTGGTCAACCGGCTGCGCAGCCAGGGCCCCATCGTCGTCGTGCTCGGCGCCTGCGGACTGGCCGGCTACGCCGGGCTCTACCTCGCTCCGGCCGGCGGGGCCTGGGCCTGGGCGCTGCTGCTCGGCATCTCCAACTGCGCCTTCCCGCTGGCCCTCACCATGATCAGCAAGCGATCGCGGACCGGCGCGGGCGTCGTGCGCCTCTCCGCCTTCGCCCAGTGCGTGGGCTATCTGCTCTCCATCCCGGGCCCGCTCCTGGTCGGCGTCCTGCACGACCGCAGCGGCGGCTGGGACCTGCCCATCGCCCTGATGGCGGGCCTCATGGTGCCCCAGATCGTCGTGGGCGTCCTGGCGGGCCGCGACCGTACGATCGAGGACGAGCTCGGGGTCCGGCGATAGCGGAGCAAACCGGGATGCGACACTGACCGCATGCCAGTGCTCGAACCCAATCCGCAGAACAGCCACAAGAAGCTCCTGCTCGTGCTCGGCGCGATGCTCGCCGTCACGGTCGTCGTCGCCATCATCGCGACGATCGCCTCCCCCTGACCGAACCCGACCCGCACCCCGAAGGGGCCATGGTGGTGCTAGCCCCACCATCCCCTAGGGGGTCAGGGTCAGGGTCAAGTGGGTGGGTCACCGGATGGGATGACGCCCGCCGGATCCGTAGGTTTTGAGGTACCGCGACGAACACCCCGTTCGGACGCGGCTCCCGAACCCGGAACGCACACGGAGGCGGTCATGTCGGCCCACACCCACCCCAGGTCCCCCCAACCGGCCGCCGGTGGCGTGGACTTCAAGCTGCCATGGTGGGGCGTCGCCCTTCCCGCCCTCGCCTTCTTCGCCCTCCTCGCGCTCCTCGTCGGCTCGGGCGACACGCACGCCGTGTCCGGCGACGGCACCCTCACCCACCTCGTCGACCGCATCCAGCACAGCCTCTCGCGCTAGGCGGCCAAGGCCTCCCCGCCCCCGGCCGTCACCCCCTTCGGCGGACTCCCCGGCACCCTGCGCCGCGTGGCGTGTTTCATGCGAAGCTGGGGAGCATGAGCGTCGATACACCCCGCAGGATCGTCCTTCTGAGGCACGCGAAAGCCGACTGGCCCCAGGTGTCCGACCACGACCGGCCGCTGGCCGAACGGGGCAGGGCGGACGCCCCGGTCGCAGGCCGCCGCCTCGCCGAGTCCGGCATCGCCTTCGACCTGGCCCTCTGCTCCAGCGCGGTCAGGACCCGCGAGACCTGGAAGCTGGCCGTGCAGGAACTGCCGCAGCGCCCCAGGACGGTGTACGAGGAGCGGCTGTACGAGGCCTCGCTCGGCGAACTGATCGCGCTGATCAACGAGACCCCCGACGACGTCGACAACCTCCTGCTCATCGGGCACAACCCGGGCATGCACGCCCTGGCGGACGCGCTCGCCGGTGACGCGGAGGGCGACGTGCTGTCGCGGATGAACCGCAGCGGCTTCCCGACGTGCGCGTACGCCGTCCTCACGATCAACGGCTCCTGGAAGTCCGTGGAGCACGGGGCGGGCCGGCTCGTCGAGTTCTGGGCCCCGCACGCCTGACGACCTCGTGACGAAGGCCCCGGCGCGCACCGCGCACCGGGGCCTTCCGTCTGTCTGCCGCCGGGTTCAGTCGAGCAGGCCGTCCGCCGCCTCGACCTCCTCGCGGGTGATGCCGAGCAGATACAGCACGGTGTCCAGGAAGGGCACGTTCACCGCGGTGTGCGCGGCCTCCCGGACCACCGGCTTGGCGTTGAAGGCGACCCCGAGGCCCGCCGCGTTCAGCATGTCCAGGTCGTTGGCGCCGTCACCGATCGCCACGGTCTGAGCGAGCGGCACCCCGGCCTCGGCGGCGAACTCCCGCAGCAGCCGCGCCTTGCCGGCCCGGTCGACGATCTCGCCGGTGACCCGCCCGGTGAACCTGCCGTCCTCGATCTCCAGGGTGTTGGCCGAGGCGAAGTCGAGCCCCAGCTGCTCCTTGAGGCCATCGGTGACCTGGGTGAACCCGCCCGAGACGACGCCCACTTGGTAGCCGAGGGCCTTGAGCGTACGGACCAGGGTGCGGGCGCCGGGCGTGAGCCGGACCTCGGCCCGCACCTTGTCCACCACCGAGGCGTCCAGGCCCCGCAGCAGCGCGACCCGGGCGTGCAGCGACTGCTCGAAGTCCAGCTCGCCGCGCATCGCGGCGGCGGTGACCTCGGCGACCTCGGCCTCGCATCCGGCGTGCGCGGCGAAGAGCTCGATCACCTCGTCCTGGATGAGCGTGGAGTCCACGTCCATCACGACGAGCCGCTGGGCCCGCCGGTGCAGGCCCGCCGAGACCACGGCCACGTCCACCCCGCGGGCGGCGGCCTCGGTGGCGAGCGCGGTGCGCAGCGGACCGGTCTCGACGCCGGACACCGCGAACTCCACGGCGGTGACCGGGTACTTGGCGAGCCGGAAGATGCGGTCGATGTTGCCACCGGTGGCGGCGATCCGCGCCGCTATGGCCGCCGTGGACTCGGCGGTCAGCGGGTGGCCGAGCACGGTGACATGGGAACGGCCGCTGCCGCGCGGCCTGTTGTCGCCGAGGCCGGAGATGATCTCGGCTTCGAGCTTGAGCGATTCGGCCCAGCTGTGCACGGTGGCGCGCAGCTCGCCCTGGGAGGCCACGGTGGGCTCGGTGATGAGGGCGCACAGGACGAGCCGGCCACGCGAGACGACCTGTTCGATGTCCACGACATCGACGGAGTAGGCGGCGAGGGTGTCGAAGAGCCCGGCGGTGATGCCGGGGCGGTCCTTCCCGAAGATCTTGACGAGGAGGGTCGGTACGTCAGAGCTCTGACCGGCGTCGGAGTTCTGGCCGGCGGGGGGCAGGGGCGATGGCGTCATGGTGATCCCACCGTATCCGGCCCCCGCTCACGCCCGGCACGCCGTCCCGCCCTGCGGACAGCGTCCCCTCGGACGGCCTCTCGGCGGGCCGGCCCGCCTCAGCCGCGACCCCGCGGTCCGCCGGGCGGGGGCGGCGGACCGTCCTCCGGGGGGCCGTGGGGGCGGGGCCGCGCCGGTGGGCGGCCGCGCGGGCCCGGCATCGTGGGGGTGCCGTGCAGCCCCGGCGGCAGCTTCAGATACGGGTTGGTGTCGGGGTTCGGCGGCCGGTAGGAGGGAGCCGGGTTGTACGGACCCGGCGCCGCCGTCGCCTCCTCGCGCGGCCCCGCGGCTCCCGGGACCCGGGCGAGCACCGCGGCCCGGCGCCCCGCCGCGCCCGCCGTCCAGGCGAGCAGCGCGCCCACCGCCCCGGCCGCGAGCCCCCACCCCGCGCCGAGCGCGAACGCGAGAGCCGCGTCGCCGTGCAGTTCGATGCCCGCCCCGAACGCGTCGAAGCCCAGCACCGACAGGGAGGCGCTCGCGGAGATCCCGGTGAGCCACACCATCAGGGGGAGCGCCACTGCGGTGGCCGCGGCCAGCGACAGCGCGCACCGCCCCGCGAAGGCGCCGAGCGAACGCCCCTCCACCGGCGTACGGGCCGCGGCGAGCACCCCCGCATACAGCATCAGCAGGCCCGTCGCCACGGCCAGCAGCCAGACGCGGTGGTCGAGTTGGGCCAGCCGCGCCAGTGTCACCGACTCGTCGTCCTTCGCCCCCAGGAGCCGGTCGAGGGGGTCCGGCAGGGCGCCGGCGAGCGTGCCGCTCGCGTGGCCGTGCCAGGGCACGAGGAGCCCGAGCGGGATCGCCTGCCACACCCCGTTCGGCGCGCCGAGCAGGGCCGCGCCCGCGATCTGCCGCGGCCGGTTGTCGCCGATGCCCGCGTACACCGCGGCCGCGAGCCCCGCCGCCACCGCGACAAGCACCACCGTCACCAGCGCGGACGCGGCGGGCCGCACCGCACGGTGCAGCGCCGTCCAGGAGGGCGGCAGCGGGCCGCGCCGCGAGGCGAGCAGCGCGATCACCAGCACCACGGCGACCCAGCACGCCGCGCCCGCCAGGGACCGGCCGGTGTCCACGCTGAAGCCGACCTTCGCCCGGGCGTCCGCGAGGTCGGCGAGCCGGCCGGGCAGCAGACCGCCGACGTCACCGAGCCCGGGAAGGCCCGGGATGCCGGGCACCTTCACCTGGCCCAGGCCCAGCTGGGAGCCGTCGAGGGTGATGAGGTCGTGGCCCGCCCAGGCGAGCCCGGCGACGACGGCGACGAAGAGCGCGGCCACTGCGGCGGCGCGGGCCGCCAGTTCGGCGCCGGAGATCCAGGCGCCGACGGCCCGCAGCGAGCGCAGGAAGAAGACGGCGAGCAGCAGCGCCCCCGCGAGCCCCACGCCCAGTGGCGTGAAATCGATGGCCGTCCTCGCCTCGGCGCCGCTCAGACCGAACGCCGAGACGTCACCGGAGGGGGTGACCGAACCGCCCGCCCCGAGGACCACCACGGCCGCGGACATCGGACCGAGCGCGCCCGCCGCGTCCGCGCCCAGCAGATGCAGTCCGAGCGCGGCCGTACCCGCCATCGCGACCAGCGCCCAGCTCACCGAGGCGATCGAGGCGAGCAGCACGTCGCCCCACCGGATCGCGCCGCGCACCTCGTTGTCGCCCACGCTCATCAGGACCCCCCGGTACGAGCCGACTTGCCCCTATTCATGCGGAGAGGCCATGTTCCTCCGCTGCCACGCCCTTTATGGGCGGACATCATGATCCGTACGCACTCATGGGTGCTTACTACTCTCGGGGGGTGTTTGGCCCACGTCAACGGGTGCACGGCAGGGGCCTGTTGCAGGACCGGGACCGGACTGTGCACGGTCTGTGCACGTAATTCACAAGGCCCGGGTTTCGGATACGAGCCCGGGCCTGAAATAGTTCCCCCCGATGTTCACCATCCCTAGACTCTCTGTGTCGGGAGTCACAGGCCTCCGGTGCGGGGGTCTTTCGGGGGACGACAAGTGGGGCTGGAGTGCCGGAACTCGTACTGGAATTGAATGGCAGCACCTGGACGCTCGATCCGTCCAGGTCGTACACCCTCGGTCGTGATCCGCAGGGTGACCTCGTGGTCGACGACGCCAGAGTCTCGTGGCGCCATGCCACGATCAGCTGGGGCGGCCGCAGTTGGGTCATCGAGGACCACGGATCGACCAATGGCACCTACGTGCAGGGTCAGCGGATCCACCAGATGGAAATCGGCCCCGGCTCCTCGGTCCACCTCGGCAACGCGACCGATGGTCCGCGGCTGAATCTGACCGGTGCCGCCGCGGCCGCCTACGCGCAGCCCGCCGCCCAGGCGCAGGCGGCCCCGGCCCACCCGCAACCCCAGCAGGCCCCGCCGCAGCAGGGCGGCTGGGCGCAGCAGGCGCAGGTCCCGCAGCAGCAGTGGCAGCAGCAGCCGCCGCAGCCGCAGGTCCCCCAGCAGGGCGGCCAGGCCGGTGGCCCGCCCGTGTACGGCGACCGCAGCCCGACCACGTTCCACCAGGTGGCGCTCGGCCGGGTCATGCGCATCGGCCGTGCGCTCGAGAACGAACTGGTCGTCTCCGACCTCCAGGTCTCGCGCCACCACGCCGAGTTCCACGCGACGCCCGACGGCCGGATGGAGATCCGAGACCTCGGCTCCCACAACGGCACGTACGTCAACGGACAGCCGATCGCCAAGGGCGGCAGCGTCCTGCTCGGTCCGCAGGACATCGTCGGCGTCGGCCACTCGACCTTCCGCATCGTCGGCGACCGGCTCGAGGAGTTCGTCGACACCGGTGACGTCTCCTTCTCCGCGCGCCATCTGACCGTCACGGTCGACGGCGGCAAGGACATCCTCAAGGACGTCTCCTTCGGCGTCCCCGAGAAGTCCCTCATCGCGGTCATCGGCCCGTCGGGCTCCGGAAAGTCCACCCTGCTCAAGGCGCTCACCGGCTACCGGCCCGCCAACAAGGGCGACGTCCTCTACGACAACCGGAACCTCTACAAGCAGTTCGCCGAGCTGCGCCAGCGCATCGGTCTGGTCCCGCAGGACGACATCCTGCACAAGGAGCTGACCGTCAAGAAGGCGCTGAAGTACGCGGCCAAGCTGCGCTTCCCCGCCGACACCACCGAGAGCGAGCGCCAGCAGCGCATCGACGAGGTGCTGCGCGAGCTCAAGCTGGACATCCACAAGGAGAAGAAGGTCACCTCCCTCTCCGGTGGCCAGCGCAAGCGCGTCTCGGTGGCCCTCGAACTCCTCACCAAGCCGTCGCTGATCTTCCTCGACGAGCCCACCTCGGGCCTCGACCCGGGCATGGACCGCGACGTCATGCAGCTGCTCCGCGGCCTCGCCGACGACGGCCGCACCGTCCTGGTCGTGACCCACTCGGTGGCCGAACTCGCCATCTGCGACAAGCTGCTCGTGATGGCGCCGGGCGGCTCGGTGGCGTACTTCGGTCCGCCCGAGGAGGCGCTGAACTTCTTCGGCTACAGCACCTGGGCCGATGTGTTCTCCGCCTTCGAGAGCTACCGCGACTACGACTGGGCGGGCCGCTGGAAGGGCTCGCAGCACTACCAGATGTACGCCGCGGACATCGACGCCGTCGCCCCGCAGTCGGTGCAGATGCCGTCGGCCCAGGCGATGAAGCCGCCGAAGCCGCAGGGCTGGGCCTCGCAGCTGTGGACCCTGATGCGCCGCTATGTGTCGGTCATCGCATCGGACAAGGGCTTCCTCGCCCTGTCGGTGGCCCTGCCCGCGGTGATCGGCTCGGTCAGCGTCGTCATCCCCGCGAAGTTCGGCCTCGCGCCGCCGACGCCGCCGTCCCGCTTCAACGGGGACGCCGGCACCATCATGCTGATCCTCGCGGTCGGCATGTGCTTCTCCGGCGCGGCCAACTCCGTACGAGAACTGATCAAGGAACGGGTCATCTACGAACGCGAACGGGCCACCGGCCTGTCCCGTTCGGCGTACCTGATGTCCAAGATCCTGGTGCTCGGCGTCATCACGGCCTTCCAGGGCGTGATCCTGTGCGTGATCGGCTTCTCGACCCGCAAGCTGCCCGCCGAAGGCCTCGTGATGCCGCCCGCGGTCGAGATGTGCCTGGTCGTGATCGCCCTCGGCTTCACCTCGATGATGTTCGGCCTGATCATCTCCTCGCTGGTGAAGACCTCCGAGAAGACCATGCCGCTCCTGGTCATGTTCGCCATCGTCCAGGTCGTCTTCACCGGCATCCTGTTCAAGGTCTACGACTCGGTCGGCCTGGAGCAGTTCGCCTGGCTGATGCCGTCGCGCTGGGCCATCGCGGGCGTCGGCACGACGCTCGACCTCGCGCATCTGATGGGGCCGATGGACCAGAACGACCCGACCAACCTCGACCCGCTGTGGAAGCACGAGGCGTCGCAGTGGTTCCTCAACATCTCGGTGCTGCTGTTCATCGGCGTCGCCCTCGGCTTCGTGGTCGCGCGCCTGCTGCGCCGCCACGAGCCCGAGGTCATGCGCAAGTAGCCGGCGCCTGACACGCGAGAAGGGCGGCACCCCGTCGGGGTGCCGCCCTTCTCCTACGTCCGGAGAGGACCAGCCGCCTGAGGCGGTCGGGCTCAGGCTCAGTAGGCGCCGTTGACGTTGTCGATGGAGCCGTACGTCTTCGCCGCGTAGTTGGCGGCGGCGGTGATGTTGGCGACCGGGTCGTAGATGTTCGACGAGGTGCCGGGCACGTGGAAGGCGTTGAAGGTCGGCTGGATGACCTGGAGCAGACCCTTGGACGGGACGCCGTTGATGGCGTTGATGTCCCAGCCGTTGATGGCGTTCGGGTTGCCGGTCGACTCGCGCATGATGTTGCGGTGCAGGCCCTCGTAGGTGCCCGGGATGCCGTTGCTCTTCATGATGTCGAGGGCCTGGCGGATCCAGCCGTCGAGGTTGTTGGCGTACACCGGCTTGCGGGCGGCGGAGCGGCTGGCGGCGGCGGCCTCGTCACGCTGCTTCGCCTCGGCCTCGGCCTTCGCCTTGGCATCCGCGTCGGCCTTCGCCTTGGCGGCGGCCTTCGCCTGCTGGTCGGCGGTGACCTGCTGCTTGGAGACGCTCTCCGAGACCGCCTTGGTGCTGACGACGGTCGCCGCGAAGGCGGCGGGCTCGGCGGCTGCGGCGCTGCCCGACTGACCCGTCCCGGGGAAGACCGAGAGGGCGAGAGCGGCGGCGCCGAGGGCGGCGACACCGGCAATCGAGATCTTGTGCGTCTTGTTCAGACGACTATGACCAGGGTTGCTGGACTCGGGCATGGCTGTTGGACCTCTTCCGAATGACGTGGACGGCGCACCGAAGCGCCGCGGCGTTGGAGCCGCAGCGCTGTGCGACGGGAGTCATTGTTAGCGGCCGCAAAATCCGGTGGCAAAGCTGCCACATACGAAGCCGGATAGTGGATCACGTCCGGGCCGACGGCGCCTCGTACCCACTCTGGCCCCGCTCACACCGACTTTATGTGTCCACTAAACAGCCTCGTAAGTGATGTGCGTCCTATGCCCGGGCTCACATCGAGGACGTAACAGTTTCACCAAACGTTGCTGGAGCAATGCGCACGGTGAGGGTTCTCGTCCGGAAGTATGAGGTGGACGTCGCCGAACTCGTGCCACAGGTAGAGCCGGCTCAGCGCCTGGTCGTAGGCGACGGCCAGCGCCTCGCGGCCCGCGATCGCCTCCAGCATCAGCAGATGGGAGGCCTCCGGCTCGTGCAGCCCGGTCAGCAGCCCGTCCACCACCCGTACCCCGCGCTCCGGCGTCACCACGAGATCCGTCCACCCGGCAGCCTCGCGCACCACAGCGTCGGCCCCGGCCGCGGACTCCAGCGCCCGCACCGCGGTGGTCCCGACCGCCACTACGCGCCCGCCGCCCGCCCGGGCCGCGTTCACCACCCGGGCCGTGGCCCGCGGCACCGCGAAGCGCTCCGGGTACGGCGGCTCGTGCGCCTCCGCCGAGGCCACCCCCGTGTGCAGCGTGACCGGCGCGAACCGCACGCCCCGCCGCCCCAGCTCCGCGACCAGGCCGACGGTGAAGGGCCGCGCCGCACTCGGCATCTCCGCCGACCCGAGCCCGTCGGGCTGCGGCAGCGCGAACACCGTCTGGTACGCGGAGAGCGGCTGGTCCCGCTCCGTATAGGCGTACCGGATGGGCCGCCCGTGCCGGTGCAGCAGCCCCGGCACGTCGCCCGCCGACACCCGCGCCCACCACAGCCGGTCCGGGCTCAGCGCCTCGTCGAGCACCAGCTCCTCCCCGCCGGGCAGGGCCACGACGGTCCCCGCCCGGTCCCCGGTCCGCCGCTCGCTGCTCCCCGACGGCGTGGGCGTGCGCAGCTCCACCGCCCAGCGCCCGTCGGGCCCCCGGGTGGAGAAGTGCACCACCACCGCCCGCCCGCCGGCCGAACCGTCGACCGCGGCGGGCAGGGTCGGCGAGGTGTTGACCACGAGCACGTCACCGGCGCGCAGTTGCCCGGCCAGGTCGCGGAAGGCGTGGTGGGAGACGGTCGTGCCGCGCGACACCATGAGCCGTACGTCGTCGCGCCCCCTGCCGCGCACCTCGGCGGGCACCGAGGCGAGCAGTTCGTCCGGCACCCGCACCACCAGGGGCACGGTCATCGCGCCACCTCCGCCAGAGCGGGGGCCGAGTAACGGCCGCTCGCCGGGCGTTCGTCCAGCAGCCGCAGGAACCCCGGCACCACCGTCGAGGGCTCCGGCCGGTCCCGGTCGTCGTCCGTCGGCACCGCCGCCGCGTACAGATCGGTGCGCATGTCACCCGGGTCCACCGCCCACACCCGAAGCCCCGGCTCCTCCACCGCGAGCACCGCCGCCAGCTGGTCCAGCGCGGCCTTCGAGGCGCCGTACCCGCCCCACGTCCCGTACGCCTCGGCCGCCGCGTCCGAGCTGACCGCGACCACCGCGCCCGCGGCCGACCGCCGCAGCAGGGGCAGCGCCTCCTGCACCAGGCCGAGCGCCGCCACCACATTGGTCTCCAGGGCCGCCCGCAGACCCGCGAGGTCCAGCTCCGCCAGGCGCACGAGCGGCTCGGCGCCGAGCGCGGAGGCGTTGTTCACCAGCAGGTCGAGCCCGCCGAGCCCCCATGCCGCCGCCACCAGCTCCGCGCGGTGCCCGGCGTCGGTGACATCCCCCGGCAGCGCCACCACCTTCGTCCCGTACGCGTCGAGGGCGCGCGCCGTCTCCTCCAGTACCGGGGCGGTCCTGGCATCCAGGACCAGGTCCCAGCCCCGCTCTGCCAGCGCCCCGGCGAGCGCCCGCCCGAGCCCCTTGGAAGCCCCCGTGATGATCGCAACCGGCATGATCTCCGACCCCTCTGTCCGTCGAGCTGTGCGTCGATGCGTTCAGAGTGGCGCCGGGTGCGGTCCCGCCGCCTCGGACGCGGGCACCACCCCGGCAAGGCACTTCGACCTAGGCCCCGCGGCCCAGACGGCGCTGGTCCACAGGCCGAGGCGCGCGGTCGGGGGCCGCCGGTACCGTGGCCCCATGAGCCGTCCGCCCAGTCCCCGTGCCACCGGAGCGAGCCCGTCACCGAGCGCGGGCCTCGCCGCCGTGAGCACCGCCCTGCTCGCCATGAGCCGGCACCTGGAGGTCCGGGACGTGCTCAAGACGATCACCGCCTCCGCGCGCGAGCTCCTCGACGCGGAGTACGCCGCGCTCGGCGTCCCCGACGACCACGGGGGCTTCGCCCAGTTCGTGGTCGACGGCGTCAGCGACGAGCAGTGGCGGGCGATCGGGCCGCTGCCCCGCCAGCACGGCATCCTCGCCGCGATGCTCCACGAGGAGAAGGCGGAGCGCCTCGCCGACGTCCGCAAGGACCCCCGCTTCGAGGGCTGGCCCAGCGCCCACCCCGACATGTCCGACTTCCTGGGCATGCCGATCCGCGACGGAGAGGAGACGCTCGGCGCCCTCTTCCTCGCCAACAAGCGCTGCCCCAAGGTCTCCCTCTCCCGCAGGGGCGACCATTGTGGCTTCACCGAGCAGGACGAGGACCTGCTGCGCCTGCTCGCCCAGCACGCCGCGATCGCCCTGACCAACGCCCGGCTGTACGAGCGCAGCCGGGAGCTCACCATCGCCGAGGAGCGCTCCCGGCTCGCCCACGAGCTGCACGACGCGGTCAGCCAGAAGCTCTTCTCGCTGCGGCTCACCGCCCAGGCGGCCGCCGCCCTGGTGGACCGCGACCCGGCCCGCGCCAAGGGCGAGCTCCAGCAGGTCGCGGCCCTCGCGGCCGAGGCGGCCGACGAACTGCGCGCCGCCGTCGTGGAGTTGAGGCCGGCCGCGCTGGAGGAGGACGGCCTGGTGCACACCCTGCGCACCCAGATCCAGGTCCTCGACCGGGCCCACGCGGCCCGCGTCACCTTCGACAACCGCGGGGTGCGCGCGCTGCCCCCGGCCCAGGAGGAGGCCCTGCTCCGGGTCGCCCAGGAGGCCCTGCACAACGCGCTGCGGCACTCCGGCGCCGGCCGGGTCGACGTCGTCCTGGAGCGCGACGGCCAGGGCGCGGTCCTGCGGATCACCGACGACGGCCGGGGCTTCGAGCCGAGCCGGGTCCGCCGCGCGGGCCGCCACCTGGGCCTGGTGTCGATGCGGCACCGGGCGAGCGGGGTCGGCGGCAGGCTGACCGTCCAATCGGCACCCGGCGCGGGCGCCACGATCAAGATGGAGGTCCCCGGTGGCTGACAAGGTGATCAGGGTCCTGCTCGTGGACGACCACCAGGTGGTCCGCCGGGGACTGCGGACGTTCCTGGAAGTGCAGGACGACATAGAGGTGGTGGGGGAGGCCTCCGACGGCGCCGAAGGCGTCGCCCGCGCCCAGGAGCTGAAGCCGGACGTCGTCCTGATGGACGTGAAGATGCCGGGCATGGACGGCATCGAGGCGCTGCGCAAGCTCCGCGAGCTCGCCAACCCGGCGAGGGTCCTCATCGTCACCAGCTTCACCGAGCAGCGCACCGTGGTCCCGGCCCTGCGCGCCGGAGCGTCCGGCTATGTGTACAAGGACGTCGACCCGGACGCGCTGGCCGGAGCGATCCGCTCGGTGCACGCCGGCCATGTGCTGCTCCAGCCCGAGGTCGCGGGCGCGCTGCTCAGCCAGGACGACGGGCAGGGCGGCACCGGGCGCGGCTCGACCCTCACCGAGCGGGAGAAGGAGGTCCTGGCGCTGATCGCCGACGGCCGCTCCAACCGGGAGATCGCCCGCCATCTCGTGCTGTCGGAGAAGACGGTCAAGACCCATGTCTCGAACATCCTGATGAAGCTCGACCTCGCCGACCGCACCCAGGCCGCGCTGTGGGCCGTGCGCAATGGTGTGACCGACTGACAAAACGTGAACCGGATCGTCATGCTCCGGCCCACGATTCATACCGTCGTGTGGATGTCACCCACATAGCGCATCCCCGGGGAGGCCCGGGCGTTCTCCATGGCATGCCGCGGCGGTTGGTCGCGGCGCTGACCAGGAGGATCCAGAACATGAAGCTCAACAAGGCTCTCGCCGTCACCGTGCTCGCCGGCGGCGCCCTCGCCGCCGCGACCGGCGCCGCTTCCGCTCACGGCGGAGCCCAGGCCGACGGCACCGCCGAGCGCTCCCCGGGCGTCGTCTCCGGCAACCTGGTCCAGGCTCCGGTCCACGTCCCCGTGAACGCCACGGGCAACACGGTCAACGTGATCGGTGTCCTCAACCCGGCCTTCGGGAACGAGAGCTCCAACAGCTGACCCGCTCCCCGAGCGGTGACCTCCGGCCCCCGGGTTCGCCCGGGGGCCGGTCCGCTGTCCGAACCGCTTCAGCCCCGCTCCCGCTCCTCCACATACGCGTTGTACGCCGCGACCCTGGCCCGCCTGGCCACCCGCTCCACCGGACGCAGCGCCTCGCCCCGCGCCGCGATCTCCGAGGCGCTCACCGCACCCCCGTGCCCGTTCTCCCGCGCCAGCGACACCAGCAGCGCGACCCGCCGCGCCAGTTCCAGCACCCGTACCGCGCGCGGCGGATAGCCCGGGGCCAGCACCTCCTCGTCGGGGCCCTCGGCCCGCGCCCGGTACGCGTCGATCGCGGCGGCCGCGGCCGGACCCGACCCCGCCACGTCGAGCCGGGTGAGCACGGCGGTCGCCTCCCGCAGCCCCTCCGCGAGCTCGCGCTCCGCCTCCCCGAGCGAGGGCACGTCGGCCGGCGGAGCCTCGCGCACGGGCAGGCAGTGCCAGACCACCTCGGTGTGCACGTCCCCGGCGGGCCCGGCCTCGTACAGCTCGGGGACGAGACCGTAGGGCGCCCCGAACCCCACCACGGCCTCCTCGGCGTCGAGGGCGCGCGCGTTGAACTCCGCGGGGCCGCTGAGTCCCAGCGGATGGCCCGCCGTCGGCAGCGCGACCCGCCAGCCGCTCACCCCGAGGGTGCGCAGCCGGCCGAGCGCCAGCGTGAGACCCACCGGCGCAGACTCGCCGGGCAGCCCCTCCACCCGGTGCACCGCGTCGTCCCCGACGATCGCGAGCGCCGCGTCATCCGGTGAGACTTTCCCGGCCAAAAGGGCATTTCCCCAAGCGGCCAGCCGACCTGAACGTGGTTCCGAGAACATGCCTCCAACCCTAGAGAAACCGCACCACCGGACCTAGAGGCGGGATCACTTCGCCAGTGGCGTAGGTTTTCCCTGGGGACCGCGCCCACAGGCGCCCCCGGCAAGCACTCGCGAACTCAAGACGATGGCATGGGGAGACAACGCGCTCATGAGCGATGTACTGGAGCTGGTGGACGTATCCGTGGTCCGCGACGGACGCGCTCTGGTGGACGACGTCTCCTGGTCGGTCAAGGAAGGCGAGCGCTGGGTCATCCTCGGCCCCAACGGCGCCGGCAAGACCACCCTCCTCAACATCGCCTCCAGCTACCTCTTCCCGAGCACCGGCACCGCGAAGATCCTCGGTGAACAGCTCGGCAAGGTGGACGTCTTCGAGCTGCGCCCGCGCATCGGCATGGCCGGCGTCGCCATGGCCGACAAGCTCCCCAAGCGCCAGACCGTCCTGCAGACCGTCCTCACCGCCGCGTACGGCATGACCGCCACCTGGCAGGAGGAGTACGACGCCGTCGACGAGGACCGGGCCCGCGCCTTCCTCGACCGGCTCGGCATGACGGACTTCCTGGACCGCAAGTTCGGCACCCTCTCCGAGGGCGAGCGCAAGCGCACCCTCATCGCCCGCGCGATGATGACCGACCCCGAGCTCCTCCTCCTCGACGAGCCCGCCGCCGGCCTCGACCTCGGCGGCCGCGAGGACCTGGTCCGCCGCCTCGGCCGGCTCGCGCGCGACCCGTACGCGCCCTCGATGGTGATGGTCACCCACCACGTCGAGGAGATCGCCCCCGGCTTCACCCACGTCCTCATGATCCGTCAGGGCAAGGTGCTCGCCGCCGGCCCCATGGAGACCGAGCTGACCTCCCGCAACCTCTCCCTCTGCTTCGGCCTCCCGCTGCTCGTCGAGCACCGCGGCGACCGCTACACGGCGACGGGTCTCCCGCTCGGCTAGGCGGCCGCGCGCACTGTCGGTGAAGGGACGCCCGGACCTACCATGACCTTGTGGACATCGAGGCATGGATTTGGTGGCTGATAGCCGCGGCAGGTCTGGGCATCCCCCTCGTACTGACCGCCATGCCCGAGTTCGGCATGATGGCGGTCGGCGCGATCGCCGCCGCCCTGGGCGCGGGCCTCGGCCTCGGCGCCGTCGCGCAGGTGCTCCTCTTCGTGGTCGTCTCGGTCGCGCTCATCGCCGTCGTCCGCCCCATCGCCGCCCGCCACCGCACCCAGAGCCCCCAACTCGCCACCGGCACCGAAGCCCTGAAGGGCCGTCAGGCCGTCGTCCTGGAACGGGTCGACGCGGGCGGCGGCCGGATCAAGCTGGCGGGCGAGGTCTGGTCGGCCCGTGCGCTCGACACGGAGCAGATCTACGAACCCGGACGTCAGGTCGACGTGGTCGAGATCGACGGAGCCACTGCCATCGTCATGTGAACCATGCCAGGATCATCAGGTCCGGAACTATCAACCGACGTTTCCAGGGCCATCCGAGAGCAAGAAGGGCACGGGGTACGCGATGCAACCGATCATCATCGTCCTGATCATCCTGGTGGTGCTGGTCTTCATCGCCCTGATCAAGACCATCCAGGTGATCCCGCAGGCCAGCGCCGCGATCGTGGAGCGCTTCGGCCGTTACACCAGGACGCTGAACGCGGGCCTGAACATCGTCGTCCCGTTCATCGACTCGATCCGCAACCGGATCGACCTCCGCGAACAGGTCGTCCCCTTCCCGCCCCAGCCGGTGATCACCCAGGACAACCTGGTCGTCAACATCGACACCGTCATCTACTACCAGGTGACCGACGCGCGGGCCGCCACCTACGAAGTCGCCAGCTACATCCAGGCGATCGAGCAGCTCACCGTCACCACGCTCCGCAACATCATCGGCGGCATGGACCTGGAGCGCACGCTCACCTCCCGCGAGGAGATCAACGCGGCCCTGCGCGGCGTCCTCGACGAAGCCACCGGCAAGTGGGGCATCCGCGTCAACCGCGTCGAGCTCAAGGCGATCGAGCCGCCGACCTCCATCCAGGACTCGATGGAGAAGCAGATGCGCGCCGACCGTGACAAGCGCGCCGCGATCCTCCAGGCCGAAGGTGTCCGGCAGTCGGAGATCCTGCGCGCCGAGGGTGAGAAGCAGTCCGCGATCCTGCGCGCCGAAGGTGAGGCCAAGGCGGCCGCCCTGCGCGCCGAGGGCGAGGCCCAGGCCATCCGTACGGTCTTCGAGTCCATCCACGCGGGCGACCCCGACCAGAAGCTCCTCTCCTACCAGTACCTCCAGATGCTCCCGAAGATCGCCGAGGGCGACGCCAACAAGCTCTGGATCGTGCCCAGCGAGATCGGCGACGCCCTCAAGGGCCTCTCCGGAGCCTTCGGCAACCTCGGCGGCGGCATGCCGGGCTTCAACACCGGCAACGGCCCGACCGAGCGCCGCGAGGAACCCCCGGTGGACTGACGGCAGTTGACTGCCCCATACACCAGCCATGCATGATCAGTGCGGCCCCTCGACCTCCATGGCGGGGAGGCGACTCACTGAATGTGTAAGGAGATGGCCTTGTCCATCTGGGAAGCACTCGCGGTCTTCGCCGCCGGCATCGGCGCGGGCACCATCAACACCATCGTCGGATCCGGCACGCTGTTCACCTTCCCCGTGCTGCTCGCGACCGGTCTGCCGCCGATCACCGCCAACGTGTCCAACGCCCTCGGCCTGGTGCCCGGCTCCATCAGCGGGGCCATCGGCTACCGGCACGAACTGCGCGGCCAGACCCGGCGGGTGCTCCGCCTCGGCGGCGTCGCCCTGGCCGGGGGACTCGCGGGCGCGATCCTGCTGCTCGCCCTGCCGTCCTCGTCGTTCGATGCGATCGTGCCGGTCCTGGTCGGCGCCGCCCTCGTGCTCGTCGTGCTCCAGCCCCGCCTCGCCGCCGCCATCAAGCGCCGCCGCGAGGCCCGCGGCACCGAGGCCCACCCCGAAGGCGGCGCCGCCCTCCTCGTCGGCCTCTTCCTCGCCAGCATGTACGGCGGCTACTTCGGCGCGGCCCAGGGCGTCCTCTACCTCTCCCTGATGGGCCTGCTCCTGCACGACAGCCTGCAGCGCATCAACGCCGTCAAGAACATCCTCGGCGCCGTCGTCAACGGCATCGCGGCCGTCTTCTTCCTCTTCGTCGCCGAGTTCGACTGGACCGCGGTCCTGCTCATCGCCGTCGGCTCGACCCTGGGAGGCCAGATCGGCGCCAAGGTCGGCCGCCGCCTCAAGCCCGCGGTACTGCGCGGGGTGATCATCGCCGTCGGCGTCGTCGCGATCCTCCAACTGACGCTGAAGTAGCGGCCGTACGCACACGAACGAGCCCGCCTTCCCTCCGAAGGCGGGCTCTCCCCAGCGGATCGGCCCCCGTCACGCGGCCGGTACGGCGCCCGAAGCCAGCCACTCGGGCAGCTCGGACCGGTCACCGGCCGCCATCGAGAGCAGCATCGCATCCGCCGGCGAGGGCACGAACGGCTGGCGCAGCAGCGGCATGCCCGCCTCCTCCGGCGTGCGGTCCGCCTTGCGGTGATTGTCCTCGGCACAGGAGGCCACCGTGTTCAGCCACCCGTCCCGGCCCCCCTGCGCCCGCGGCACCACATGGTCCACGGTCGTCGCGCGCCGCCCGCAGTAGGCGCACCGGTGCTGGTCCCTGATCAGCACCCCCCGTCTCGACCACGGAGCCTGTCTTCGGAACGGCACCCGTACGTATCTGCACAGCCGGATCACCCGCGGCACCGGGATGTCGACGGCGGCGGCCCGCATCCGCAGACCGGGATGGGACTGTTCGACCACGGCCTTGTCCTGGAGCACCAGCACCACAGCACGGTTGAGCGTCACCGTCGACAGCGGCTCGAAGCTCGCGTTCAGTACCAGCGTGTCCCGCATCCTGCCCACCTCCGTAGTGCCGGCCCACTCCCTCGCGGGCTTGGATCAACTCTGGCCGGGCTCGCCACGATGGACAACGCAATATCCGCGGCCGCCCGAGCGAAGAACCCGGCCCCGGCAACAGAAAAATGCCCTGCCCTGATCTCTCCAAGACCAGGGCAGGGCAAACGGAAAACGAACGGTCAGCTCTGCTCGGGAGCCGTGTACTCACCGATGAGCTGCGCGCGGCCGAGCGTGTGGAAGCGCAGATTGAACCCCACCACGGCGGGGGAGGCGTCCGCGTCCGGACCCAGCTTCTCGGTGTCGACCGCGTACACCGTGAAGACGTAGCGGTGCGTCTCACCGGGCGGCGGGGCGGCGCCGCCGAAGTCCTTCGAGCCGTAGTCGTTGCGCACCTGCACCGCTCCCGACGGCAGCCCCTCGAACTTCCCGCTGCCCGCCCCCGCGGGCAGCTCGGTCACCGACGCCGGGATGTCGAACACCGACCAGTGCCAGAACCCGCTGCCCGTGGGCGCGTCCGGATCGAAGCACGTCACCGCGAAGCTCTTCGTCCCGGCGGGAAAGCCTTCCCACCGCAGCTGCGGCGAGGTGTTCCCGGCCGCGTAGACCTGGGCGTCCTTCAGCACGGCACCCGGCTCGAGGTCCTCGCTCACCACGGTGAACGAGGGCACCTCGGGGTGGAAGTCATGGGGAAGCGGCGGCCTCTTGAGCTCGCTCACGTCGGCACCTCCTGATTCGGCATCAACTGGTGGTCCCGAGCCTAGGGGGTGGCCGGCCAGAACCAGTTCCGCCGCCCGCCGACCTCGGCCAGCCACTGATTGAGGTACGCCGCCCAGTCGGTCCCCTGGAAGTCGTGGAAGCCCACCTCGAACGAGCGGTAGGAGTCGCTGCGCTCGCTGAACAGCCCCGGCTTCTTGTCCATCTCCAGGACCACGTCCATCGCGCGGTCGTCCGCCACGAAGGACAGCTCCACCTCGTTCAGGCCCCGGTACTGCGACGGCGGGTAGAACTCGATCTCCTGGTAGAAGGGCAGCCGCTGCCGCGTCCCGCGGATGTGCCCCTTCTCCAGGTCCGCGCTCTTGAAGCGGAAGCCCAGCTGGAGGAAGGCGTCGAGGATCGCCTGCTGGGCGGGCAGCGGGTGTACGTGGACCGGGTCCAGATCCCCGGAGTCGAGCGCGCGGGCGATCTCCAGCTCGGTCGTGACCCCGATGTGCATGCCCCGCAGCGGCTGCCCGGCGACCGCCGTGACGGGTGTCTCCCAGGGAATCTCAAGGCCGAACGGCACCACGTGAACAGCACCGGCCTTCGCTTCGAACGCCCCGCCGAGCCGCACCTTGGTGAACTCGATGTCCTGCTGGTGCTCGTGCTCGCCCCCCTCGACCTCGACGCGCGCCTGCAGCCCGACCGAGAGCCCCTCGATCCGCTGGTCGACCGATCCGCCCTGGATCCGGACCTCACCCTGGACGACCCCGCCCGGCACCACATTGGTCTCGGTGAGCTCGGTCTCCACCGAAGCCCCGCCGGCCCCCAAGCTCGCCAGCAGCCGCTTGAACCCCATGCCAGTCCTTCCCCTATGTCCTGTCGACCTCGACCCCTACGAACGCGCAAGCGTCATGTCCGGTTCCACCCGCCGTCCACTACCCTCGGACGCCATGATCGCGGCCACCGAACGTACGCCACTGCCCAGGGAATTCTTCGACCGGTCCGTCCTGGAAGTCGCCCCCGACCTCCTGGGCCGCACACTGGTACGCCACAGCCCCGACGGCCCGATCGAACTGCGCCTCACCGAGGTGGAGGCCTACGACGGCCCGAACGACCCGGGCTCCCACGCCTTCCGCGGCCGCACGCCCCGCAACGACGTGATGTTCGGGCCGCCCGGACACGCGTACGTCTACTTCACCTACGGGATGTGGCACTGCCTCAACCTGGTGTGCGGGCCGGAGGGGCAGGCGAGCGGTGTCCTGCTCAGGGCGGGGGAGATCCGGGTGGGCACCGAGCTGGCCCGCAAACGTCGAATCTCGGCCCGATATGACAAAGAACTGGCCAAAGGCCCGGCCCGCCTGGCCACCGCCCTCGACGTGGACCGCCCCCTGAACGGAGCGGACGTCTGCGCCGGCCCCGAGGCGCCTCTCGCCGTACTGGCGGGTACCCCTGCCAGGCCCGACCAGGTGCGGAGCGGTCCGCGCACCGGCGTCGGCGGCGAGGGCGCGTGGCAACCCTGGCGGTTCTGGATCTCGGACGACCCCACGGTGAGCCCGTATCGGGCGCATCAGCCGCGCAAGCGCCGAACTTGACTCGGCCTCAAGCGACGCCTAACGTAGCCCGAGCCGCTTGAGACGGGCCCTGCTGTTCAGCAACCCCAGGCGGCCATCCACTACCTACGATCGAACCCCAACGGGTCTGCATTTCGGCATGCCGAAATTCGAACTCGAATGACTCGATTATGAACAGCCGGGGAAACCCGCTAAAGTAGTGGAGACGCCGAAAGGGAAACGCGAAAGCGGGAACCGGAAAGCGAACCCCAATTCGACGGGGAATCGGACGCGAAAGAGTCTGATAGAGTCGGAACACGAAATGGCGAAGGGAAGCGCCCGGAGGAAAGCCCGTGAGGGTGAGTACGAAGGAAGCGTCCGTTCCTTGAGAACTCAACAGCGTGCCAAAAGTCAACGCCAGATTGACAACCCCGTCCACTTCGGTGGATCGAGGTTCCTTTGAAAAGTCCTGTCCGGCCCGTGTGGTCGGCAGGCAATGACACAG
>NZ_QOLA01000030.1 GCF_003324565.1 Streptomyces sp. SDr-06
CAAGCTCACCACGTCCGGTTCGGGCACCTCCTACAAGGTCAACGACAGTGCGAACGTGGTCTGCGGCAACGTCCCCACCGCCAACGCCACCGTCTACATCATCGACACGGTCCTCATGCCCAAGTAGCCGGGACGCACGGTCACCCCGCCGGTGACCAACCGTGGACGGGAGCGCGTGGGCCCTTGCAGCCCGGGGCCCACGCACTCCCGCTCACCCCTCAAAACCGTAGGAGGCCCCAGGTGATCGCATCACTTCGGCATCGCTCAGCCGGTCCGGGGCGTGAGGAGCTCCAGGAGGCGTTGCTTCTGCAGGGTGCCGAGGCCGCGTACGCGGCGGTTTTCGGCGATGTCCATCTCGGTGAGGATCTTCTGGGCGCGGACCTTCCCGATGTCGGGGAGCGATTCGAGCAGCGCGCGGACGGGCATCTTGCGCACTGCTTCGGAGGTGCTGGCGAAGATGTCGTGCAGCGAAAGGGTGCCGCGCTTGAGCGCACTCTTGACGTTGGCGCGCTCCGTACGTGCGGCGGCTGCCTTGTCCAGTGCGGCCTGGCGCTGTTCGGGGCTGAGCGGGGGCATGCTGCCCATGGGGGTGATCCTCTCGTCGTGCATGCGGGCGGTCGTCATGAGGTCCCGGGCCGGGGCGGCCACCGGTATCTCCATGCCGAGCAGATGGCCGGTTGGCCGTGGGGGAAACGGTCACCGGATCGTGGTGGCGGCAGCGTCAAGCCGGGCCACGGTGAAAGGCCCGTGTGGGCCATGGGTCACGCGGCGATCTGATGCTCGGCGAGGGCCTGGCGGCGTATCCGGGCGCAAGTGCGGGCGATGAGGCGGGAGACATGCATCTGGGAGATGCCGAGTTCGTCGGCGATCTGGTTCTGCGTCTTGTCCTGGAAGAACCGCATGTAAAGGATCTTCGACTCGCGCTCCGGGAGGGCGCGCAGGGCGGGTTTGACGGCTTCGCGGTCGATGACGGTGTCGAAGCCGGATTCGGTGATACCGAGGCTGTCGGCCAGCGCCGTGCCGTCGCCGTCCTCGGCGCCGGCCCCGGTGGTTTCCGCGTCGAGGGAGAGGGTCTTGAAGGTCTGGAGGGCTTCGAGTCCGTCGCGGACCTCGTCTTCCTGGAGGCCGGTGTGGGCGGCGAGTTCGGCAATGGTCGGCTCTCCGGGCTGCCTCGTCTGGAGTTCGCTGCGGGCGACGCGGACCTTGTTGCGGAGCTCCTGGACCCGGCGCGGGACGTGGACGGACCACAGCGAGTCCCGGAAGTGGCGCTTGATTTCGCCGGTGATGGTGGGGACGGCGTAGGCCTCGAAGGCGCCGCGGGCGGCTTCGTAGCGGTCGACGGCCTTGACGAGCCCCATCGCGGCGACCTGGTAGAGGTCTTCGAGGTCGGCACCGCGGTTGCGGTACTTGCCGGCCAGGCGCCTGGCCATGGGGAGCCATTGGGCCACCAGGCTCTCGCGCAGCGCGTCCCGCTCGGGACCTTCGTCGAGGGTGTTGAGGTGGGCGAAGGCAGCGGCGGTGTCGGGGGCGTCGTCATGGCTGCGGTGACGGCTGATGGCGGTGATCGTCATGGCGCTGCTCTCCTGGCATGTCGTCGGGATGGCTGAGTGACGCCGCCGAACCCGTATACGCGCAGGGCAGGTCCGAAGGGGAGCGCGCCCAGGACATACGGGTCCTGCGGAGCGTGCCTCCGGTCCGAAGCACGACGTCCGCCTGCCCCGACGTCCACCCCGCAAACGGGGTGAGTTCCGCGTCAGGAAACGTTCGCTTCCGCGAGAGTTGGGGCATGCCTTGTTACCCGGGCGGGGCGGTGGGAGGCTCTGCACATGTCGATCTTGGTTCGGCCCGCTGAACGCGGGGATGTGCCCGCTCTGTGCCGTCTGCGCGCGGTGAATGCCGAACGGCACATCCAGCTCGCACCGGACATCTACCGGGTTCCCGATGGTGAAGCGGTGCGGAGACACTTTGAGGAGGTCTTCGCAGGCGGATCCAAGGTGTTGATCTCGGTCGCGGAGGTGGAGGGCGAGGTGGTGGGGATGGCGGAGCTGGTTCTGCTGGCAGAGCCCCCGGATCATCAGATCCTGGTGCCTCGTCGCGGGGCGGAGATCCACACCGTGGTCTTGGACGGACATCGTGGCCGCGGTGTGGGGGCGGCTTTGGTCGCGGCGGCGGAGCGAGCCGCCGTGGAGCGGGGTGTCTCGGTCCTCTACGCCGGAATCTTCGCTCCGAACAAGGACGCCGTCGACTTCTACTCGGCATCCGGTTTCGGACCGCGCGGGATCCTGCTGAGCAAGGAACAGGACGTTCCCAGCGTCGGCTGACGCCCGAGCCGAGGGTGATGTGCCTGAGGCGGCAGAAGTTGTTCGCGCGCTCTACTCCTCCCCGGTGCCTTTCGACATCTGCGGGCGTTCAGGTGAGGTCAGGTCCGACGGGTCGTCCGGTGGAGGCGCGGGGGGTGAGTACCGGTCGCAGGCGCTGGGAGGCGGCGGGCTTACGGGCGATCAAGCGGACCAGCTGCTGGACCGCGTGCTTTCCCTGCTCGGCCATGGGGGAGTGGACGCTGGTGAGAGGAATCGGCAGCTCGGCGGCGAGCGGGGTGTCGTTGAAGCCCCCGAGAGCCACGTCCTGCCCGATCCGCAGGCCCATGTCCCGGGCCGCGCCCATCGCGCCGATGGCGGCGAAGTCGTTGACGGCGAAGAGCGCGGTGGGACGGTCCAGGGGGTGCAGCAGTTCGGTCGCGGCCGCGCGCCCGCCTCGCGTGTCGAAGTGACAGTGGCGGACCCGGTGCGCGGGCAGGGGAAGACCGGCCTCGCGGTAGCGCTCCAGGAAGCCGGCGGTGCGGTCGGCTCCGGTGCTCGCGAACGGCTCTCCGGCGATGACCGCGACGTCGCGATGGCCCAGCGACAGCAGGTGCTCGGCCATCAGGCGGCCGCCGAGGTGGTCGTCGCAGGTCACGGTGATCAGTCCTGCGGCGTCCTGGGCGTTCGGGGCGTGCCGGTTGACCAGGACGAAAGGGACGGCGCGCAGGGCCGGGTCGGCCAGCGCGGCGCCGTCCAGGTGTGCATCTCCGATGATCACCCCGTCGACGCGTCGGCCCAGGACCATGGCGAGGCGTTCGCGCTGCACCGCCGGGTCGTCGCGGGTGTTGGCGACGAAGGTGGAGAGTCCGTGCCGGGCCGCCTCCTCCTCCACACCCTCGTAAATGGTCGCCACGACGATCTCGGCAAGCCGCGGGAACAGCACGCCGATCAGGTTGCTGCGATGGGTGCGCAGGCTGGTGGCGTGCGGGTTGGGCTGGTAGCCGAGTTCGTGGGCGAGCTTGCGGATGCGGTCGGCGGTTTTCCCCGAGGCGGCGCGGCCGCGCTCCCCGGCCGGCCCGTTGAGGACCCGCGACACCGTCGAGACGTGCAGCCCCAACTGCTCGGCGATTCCCTGCAGTGTCGCCGGTCGATTCTTGCCCGCCATGCCCACGCCCTTTTCCCCGCCCGCATGTCCCTTTCCCCCATTCTCTCCGACGTGGACGCGGGGCGGCTTCGGCCGGTTGAGCTCTACGAGCCGGTGCTCGCCGTCAGGTAGGGGAGGGTCACGAGGCCGACCACGACCGTGATCAGGACGAGGATTCCTACGGTGATCAGGGCCGCCGTCAGATAGGGCCGGGCGACGGAAAACGGCAGCCGGAGGTCCGGGTAGGCCGTGCGCAGGGCGCGTGGTGTGCTCTCGCTCTCCGATGCCACGGCGATGGTGAAGCCCGCGGGCCGGAACACCTGCTTGTCGACGTACTGCCAGTCCCAGTGTTCCGCCCGCAGCAGCAGCGGTGTCTCTCCTGCTGTGCCCGACACCACGAGGAGTACGGACTCGCCCTTGGACCCGCGCACGGGATGGGCGGTGGCGGCGGTCGGTTCGACCGAGCTGCTCCGGCCCCGGCGGTCGATCACGGTCAGTCGGCCGTTCGCATGGCGCACCTGTTGGCGGCGTGAGCGCTGCCAGCTGTACAGGCCCAGCCCGAGGGCGACGGATGCACACAGCAGCACCACGATGAGGATGCCCCCGGCTGCCCCGATGCCGAACCGGGCGGATCGCGCGATCACCCTGATCGCACCGCCCAGCAGGATCAGGCTGATGATCGGGGCAGCGATCAACAGCCTCCGAAAGGTGGGCAGTTGACGTAACGGCACAGGGCGCAGTACCAGTTCCGGTCTGGTTTCTTGAGTCATCGACACTCCCTTCGCGGAGATGAGAATGCCCGACCCAAAGGTTTGGGTCAATGAGTTGGCCAAAGGTTTGGGTGGGCCTGCGCGCAACGTCGCGGAGGTGCACGTGCGTTGCCCGCGCGATGGGCCTGTCGGGCTGTGTCAAGGCTGTCTCCCGCGCAAGCGGGCCCTGGTGTCTGGGCTGCCCCGGTGGATGTCGGAGGAGAGGCGCGCTCGCCACCGCACCGGCCCCAGTGACGATCATCAGGACGGTCGCTTTCTCGCCGCGACGCCGCGCATGGGCGGCCGTGTCGGTCGCGGCAGCGAGGGTCGCGGCGGAAGCGGCCGGTTCGGGTGCGTGCCTCGGCGCGGGGCGCGGCCGCTGTCGGATGGTCGTCGGGCGGGACTGCCAGGTGGGAACGGGGTGCGGATTGGGCTCGCCGGGGCGGGGCAAGCGCTGGGTATGGGTGACATTGCCGTGACACCGCGGCCCGGGGGGCCGGGGACGGACTACCGCTGTGCGTTCGTCCTGGGTGGAGGCGGGGCGCTCGGGGCTTATGAGGTGGGGATGCTCAGGGCGCTGATCGAGGCCGGAATCTGCCCGGACCTGGTGGTCGGGACGTCGGTCGGTGCGATCAACGGCGCGGCGATCGCGGCCGAGCCCACCAAGCGGACCGTTGAACAGCTGGGCGGGCTGTGGGGGAACCTGGGCCGCTCGGGCGTCTTCTCCGGGTCGGTGCTCCAGCGCCTGCGGCTGGCCGCCCGCAACCGCACCCATGTCTACTCCTCGGCTCCGCTGCGCGAACTCCTGGAGACCTGGCTCCCGGCACGGCGCATCGAGGATCTGCCGGTGCCCTTCCAGTGTGTCGCGGCGAGCATCGAGGGCGCGGCCGAGCACTGGTTCACCCAGGGTCCCCTGGTCCCGGCGGTGATGGCCTCGTGTGCGGTGCCCGGACTGCTGCCGCCGATGGAGGTCGACGGCGAGCACTTCTTCGACGGTGGACTGATCAACAGCATTCCCGTGGGCCGGGCGGTGGCCGCCGGGGCCCGCACGGTCTATGTGCTGCAGGTCGGCCGCGTCGAGCGGCCGCTGCACGTGCCCCGCGCGCCGTGGGAGGTGGCCGCCGTGGCTTTCGAGATCGCGCGCCGCCACCGCTTCACCCGGGACATGGCCGACCTGCCCCCCGGCGTCGAGGTGCACGTGCTGCCCACCGGAGCGGCGTCCGGCAAGGGGGAGGACATCGCGGGCCGTAAGTTCCGCCACCGCGATTTCGGCCTCTCCGGGCGACGGATGGAGCTGGCGTACGAGGCGTCGGCCGCCTACCTGGAGGCGGCGGGCAAGCCCCGCACGGACGAAGCTCCATGAGCCGGGCGCTCGCTGCACGGGACGTGGCCAGACGATGCGTCAGCATCCCCGCACTCCTCGCGCTGATTCCCGTCGCCGCGTCCCTGTTGGTCGTGACGGTGGCGCTCGCTCCGCTGTCGCTGCTCGCCGGACGGTCTGGGCGGGCCTGGCCGATGCAACGGCTGGCGCTCTACGCCCTGGTGTATCTCGTCGTCGACCTTGCCGGTGTGGTGGCGGCGGGTGTCGTGTATCTGCGCTGCCTGGGCAGCGGCGCGGAGCGCGAGGAGCGGTCGATGACGCTCAACTACCAGGTGCTTGCACGGCTGTTGGCCTTCCTGGTCGCCTGCGCGGGACGCATCTTCGCGCTGCGGGTGGAGGTGGGCCCGCCGATTCCGCAGCGGACGCACCCGCCCTGCGACGGCGTGGTGGTCTTCGCCCGCCACGCTGGTCCCGGGGACTCGATTCTGCTGGTCCACGCCCTCGTCTGCGGCGCGGGACTGCGCCCCCAGGTCGTCCTCAAGCAGTTCCTCCGCTGGGACCCGTGCATGGACCTCCTGCTCAGCCGTCTTCCGCACTGCTTCGTCCCGCGCCGGGGCGAAGCGGGAACTTCGGGGGCGATCGGCTCGTTGGCGGCCGCCCTGCGCCCGGGGGATGCGCTGGTGGTCTTCCCTGAGGGCGGCAACTTCACCGAACGGCGCAGGCGTCGGGCCATCGGCTGGCTCAACCGCACCGGCCAGACCTGGCGAGCGGCTCGCGCCCGGCGGCAGCGCCATGTCCTGCCGCCTCGCATGGAGGGATCGCTCGCGGCGCTGTCCGGAGCGGGTGACGCCGGAGCGGCCGTCGTCTTCGTCGCGCACACCGGGCTCGACCGCATCGACTCGCCGTCCCGGTTGTGGCAGTCGGTCCCCCTGCGCACGGCGGTACGCGCCACCTGGTGGACCGTACCCAGCCACGCGATACCGGCCGCAGAGCAGGCCCGCGAGGCCTGGCTGACCGACCAGTGGTCACGCGTGGATGCCTGGATCGCCGGGGAGCGGGGCCGCCCTGCCGAGACACCGCCCGCCGCTACCTGACCGGTCCCCGGTGGCGGGCAGCGAGTCGCGGACCACTCCCGAGAACGTGGGCGGTTCCGGAGCGCTGGAGGCTGGGGAGCGGGTTCCGGCGCGCACCGCATGCGAGGCCCGCCGGATCGCGGCATCCGTCCGTATCCGCCGTCGGGCTCGTACCGCAGGCCCGCGGGCCTCAGGAGTCGTAGACGGTCAGGATCGCGCCGTCGATCACGACGCAGCGTGGAGTGCCGGCCGCGCCGTGGCGCAGGGCGTCCAGGCAGCGGCGGAAGAGCGCCAGTTCCTCCCCGTCGAGGACTGCGGCCGCGAGGTCGATGAGCTCCGCGATCGCCGGTTCGGTCAGGACCGGGGGCAGCTCGCCGGAGAGCAGGACGACCCACTCTCCGGTGCGCCCCCTGACCACTGCGGTGGTGGGCCCGCCGTGCACGAACAGCACATGTCCCCCAGGAAGTCTGGGGCGTGCGGCTCACGTGCCCCGAGCAGAAGGAGACACTAGCGGCGGATGCGGCCTGTTTCGGGCCGAGTGGATTCTTTCTCCGAGATTGTGTGGACCGGCAACCGCGCGGGTGGCCCCGGGCGTCTACGCCGGAATGCCCTCACCCCGACGAGCCCCGCGGGGCTCTGCCGGGGCGCCTCAAGTGAGCAGCATGGGGCGCGAGTTGGGGCGAGAGGGCCCCGCCCCGTGGTGCGCGGTCTACTCCTGAGACGGTGAGCGGTCAAGAAGGGATTCGACGAGGGCCGCCACGTGGCGTCGGTCGTCGGGGGAGAGGCGTTGGAGGCTGGCGATGAGCACCTCCACCTCGGGGTCGGCATCCGGTGTTTCGGCTCGGGCCGCGTCGGTGGCCGCAGAGTCCGCCGCGTAGATGTGGATACCGCAGGCTTCGGCTGCGGCTCGGCGCACGGTGTCGAGGGGGAGTCCGAGGCCCTTGGCGAGATTTTCCAGGGTGGCCGGCTGGGGCATGCGCACGACGCGGTCAGCCGTCGCGAGGTGGTGGACGGTGGAGCGGGGAAGACCGCCGCGACGTGCCACTTCGCCGTAGGACCAACCTTCACGGTCGAGGCACTCTCGGATGATCTGTTGCAGTGCGTTGGCCACTGATGGTCGCTTCCTGCTCGCCGTTGGGCGGAAACCTTCCGCGTCGGACCGATTCTACGGGCGGCGTCGCCGCGCCTCTGAGGGTGTCTTCCGGAATCGCTTGCGCGGCGGCCCTGACGGACACTACTGTCCAATCTCGTTGGACAGCACGTCCAATCGGTTTGGACATCGCTGGCAGGGGATCTGCCTGCACCGGACCGCAACCCACCATCCCTGAGGGGGGATTCACCATGATGGAAGCCCACGAGCTCAACGCGGAGTCCGCGGAACTGCTGCCCGGCCGCGAGGCGCTCGGTCGTCTGAAGTTCAGCTTCGGCCGGAGCACCACCGTGACCAAGCACGTCGCGAACGTCGCCGCGCACAACGAGTCGGCCGCGCTCAACGACCACTCCCTGTGGTCGGCCGCGGAGTCCAGCGCCGCTCAGCAGATCACCATCACCCAGTAGCACCTGCGCCGCCGTACCTTGCACGACCGCGCCGGGCATACCCCAGTGCCCGGCGCGCACTGCCCCCTACAACGAACCACCGTCGGAAAGGACATGCCATGAGTATCGACAACCACGAGCTGGACGCCGAGAGCGCGGAACTGCTGCCCGGCCGCGAGGCACTGGGACGTCTGAAGTTCAGCTTCGGCCGGAGCACCACCGTGACCAAGCACGTCGCGAACGTGACCGCGCACAACGAGTCGGCCGCGCTCAACGACCACTCCCTGTGGTCGGTCGCGTCCTCCGAGGGCACCCAGGCCATCCACATTTCTCAGTAGCACGCGCACCACCCGCGACGGGCCGCGCGAGCGGAACGCGCGGTTCGCGCCGGGGGGAGTACGAACACATGTCGCTGCTCGGAGACGGGACCACAGCACGGCATGGCGGCGGTCCACCGCTGCCCGGGCCGGGGGGACTCCCGGTGGTGTACGAACGCCCCCCGGCGGAGAGCCGGGCGGCCGCCGGGGCCGCGAGACCCGAGCGGCCGCCCGTGCCCCGGCTGAGTGTCGGCCTCCAACTGCACGGCGAATACCAGGGTTCGGGCTTCACCGAGCCCAAGTACATCGCCCGGCGGGGGGACGGGCAGGTCGTCCAGCTGTCCCGGCTGCTGTACCTGGTGGCCCAATCGGTCGACGGCGTCCGCGACCTGGAGACCGTCGCCCACCGCGTCAGCGCCCGGTACGGCCGCGAGGTCAGCACGGACAACGTCCGCTATCTGATCGAGGAGAAGCTGACGCCCCTCGGCGTGACCGTGCCGGAGGGCGTGGCCGACGAGGAGGTCTCCGCGCCGCGATCGGATCTCCTGCTCGCCCTCAAGGGCCACCGGGTGCTGTTCGGCGAACAGCGGGTGGCCAGGATCGCCCGCAGCCTCGCCTGGCTGCACTCACCCACCGCGGTCGCCCTCGTGCTGGCCGCCGCCGTGGCCATGGACGTCTGGTTCTTCGCCTTCTTCGGGGCGGTCGAACCCGTCCTGGAAGTGCTGGACCAGCCGGTCCTGATCCTGGTGGTCTTCGCCCTGACCGTGGCCTCGCTCGTCTTCCACGAGTTCGGCCACGCCTCGGCCTGCAAGTACGGGGGCGCCCGGCCAGGATGCATCGGCTGCGGGCTCTTCCTCATCTGGCCCTCCCTCTACACCGACGTCACCGACGTCTACCGGATCGGGCGGGCCGGCAGGCTGCGCACCGACTTCGGCGGCGTGTATTTCAACGTCGTCTTCATGCTGGGGATGGCCGGCGCCTACTTCGCCACCGGGCAGGTGTTCTTCCTGTCCGCCGTGTATCTGGGGCACTTCGAGGTCCTGGAACAACTCATGCCGGCCGTCCGCCTCGACGGCTACTACATCCTGGGCGACCTCGCCGGGATCCCGGACCTGTACGGCAAGGTCCGCCCCATCCTGCTGAGCCTGGTGCCAGGACGCCGCGGGCGTGCGGCCCGCAGGGAAGTCGCGGGCCTCAAACGATCCGCCCGCGTCATCGTCGCCACCTGGGTCCTGACGATGGTGCCCCTGCTCGCGGGTGAGCTCGGGTACGGCCTGTGGAACCTGCCCCGCATCCTCACCACGATGACCCGGTCGCTGACGGAACAACTGGGGGGCACCGCAGCCGCGTTCACGACCGGACACCTCGCCTCGGGACTGGTCGGCGTGATCGGCTCGGTGATGCTGCTGTGCCCGATGGCCGGGGTAACCTACCTGTCGGTGAAGCTTGCCGGCCGTCTGATCCGGGCGGCCGCGCAATCCACCGCTCACAAACCCCGGCTCAGGATCGCGCTCTGCGCGCTGTCCCTCGCCGCGCTGACCGGCCTCAGCTACGCATGGGTGTCAGGCATGACACCGAAGCCACTGCCCAAACAGCCGCCGATCGCACCCGTCCTGCAACCCGGTGTCCCGACGTCGCGGCCACCGCTCCGCCACACCCCCGCGCGGCGACGGCACCCCACCGCCCCACCCACTCCCGTCACACCGTCGCTCAGGACCGGCTCACCCTCGGCGGGGCCCCGATCCAGTGCTCCGGCGAGCCCCAGCGCGACCTCGCAGGTGTCACCGACACCTCACACCACTCCCTCCAAGCCCCCGGCCGTCGCCGGACCGACCAAGCCCCGGGCCTCGGCGACACCCTCCGGACGACCCGCATCGCCTCCCCCTCCCACGCCGACTTCCACGCCCCCGCCACAGAGCCCACCCCCCACCGCCAGCCCGACGCCCGCCCCGAGCCCGGCCGCGACGTGAAAGACCGTGTGCCGCGGGGCCGACCACCTCAGGAGACCTCCATGCGCCGCCATCAGAAGCCGCCTTCCACCCCGAGCCTGCTCACCCGCCGCTCCGTACGCCTCGGGCTGTTCGCCGCCGGCGTGGCGAGCGTCGCGACCGCCGCCCCCGCCCAGGCCAGCACCCATGCGACGGCGAGCGGGGTGGCGATCGCCCAGGATCACACCTTCACCCATGCCGACCCCCTGCACCACACCCAGGTCAAGGACACCTTTACGGTGCAGCAGTTCGGCTCGGTGAAGAGCGCCGACGTACGCAACCAGGCCAACGCCGTGTCCGTGGGCTGCTCCGCCGACGCCCACTGCCGGTCGGTGGCCCTGTCCTTCCAGATCGTCACGATGGCCAACGTCCGCACCCACCTGAACGCCGTCAACGTCAGCGACGCCGCGAACCAGTCCTGTACCGGCTGTCAAACCCTCGCCGGGGCCTACCAGTTCATCGTCTCCACCTCGAAGCCGTTCACTCTCGACCAGAACGCCCAGCGCCGGCTCACCCTGATCCACCAGCGCCTCGACGCGCTCACCCGGTCGACCGTCCCCGCGGCCGACCTCAAAAGGCAGGTGGACGCCTTGGCGGCCGAGGTGACAGGCGTCCTGCACAACGCCGCGGCCACCGCGCCGCAGGCCGGCGCCCAGCCCGTCGTCACGATGCACCGCCACCTGGACGGCTGGCCCGCGCACTGAAGGGCAGTCAGTCGCCCATCCTGGCCGCGGCCACCACCGCCGGGGGCCCGAGGATCCGCAGTAGGGGAGGCTGCGATAGGTCCGCCCCGCTCACCGGGGTGCGCACCACCCTCGCCCAGCTCTCCCCATAGCCCCCGCTGCCGATCATCCCGCCGAGCCCGCGATGCCCGCTGCCTCCCGTCGCCGCCGCTACCCGTCCGACACCTCGGTGGCCGAATGGGCCCTTCTCGAACCCCTGCTTCCCGTCCCGGCCTTCCAGACCAAGACCTGTGGGCATCCGGAAAAATAGCCGCGGCGAGAGATCGTCGACGACATCCGCCACATCGTCGACAACGGCGCGAAGGGGCGGGCCCTGCCTACGGATCTTCCTTCGTGGAGACGGGTGGACCCTGGGCATGTCTGCCAGAGCAGAACGGGAGGCGCCGGGTGATCCGCAGCGGATCACCCGGCGCCTCCGGTACGGGCCGATGGTCAGAACCTGCCCTGGTTCAGGGCGTTCTGCAGAGCCGAGATGGTGGCCGGGCCCCACTGGCCGTCGACGGTGAGGCCGGCGCCCCTGGCGTTGAGGAAGGTCTGCAGCGCCTTGTAGGTGGCGGGGCCGGGGTCGCCGTCCTCAACGAGTCCGGCGTTGCCCCACACGTTGAGGTGGTGCTGCAGCGAACGCTTGGAGTCGGGCCCCCACTGGCCGTCCGGGGTGGAGCCGCAGACCCGCTGGACGGCCATGATGGTCAGGGTGCCGAACTGGCCGTCGACGGTGAGGCCGGCGCCGTCGTCGATGTACGCGAAGTACGCGGACTCGGTGGCCGGGCCCCACTGGCCGTCGGCGTTGGTGCCGACCTTGCCTTGGAGCCAGCGCACGCCGGCGGCGGTCAGTGGGCCCCAGGCGCCGTCGACGGCCAGGGCCGGGCTGTAGCCCAGGTCGTTGACGGCCTGCTGCTGGCGCGCTATCGAGCGCACGGACGTCATGGGGCCGCCGCTGGAGGAGCCGCCCCCAAAGGCCTTGAACGCCGACTCGGTGCCGGGCCCCCACAGGCCGTCGGCGGTGACGCCGACCTTGCCCTGGAGCCAGCGCACGCCGGCGGCGGTCAGTGGGCCCCAGGCGCCGTCGACGGCCAGCGCCGGGCTGTAGCCCAGGTCGTTGACCGCCTTCTGCTGGGCGGAGACCGACCGCACCTGGGTCATGCCGCCGCCGTTCGCGCCGCTGGAGTCGGTGGGCGGTGGGGTGTAGTCGCTGCCCGCCCAGTCGATCGGGCGGACCTGCGCCGGCATGCCGGTTTGGACCCAGGCGCGCAGCTGCGCCCCCGGGCAGTCGGTGGAGTTGCCGGGGAGCATGCCGTGGTAGGTCTTGGTGAGGACGTGGCCGGCCATGTCGCAGGCCTTCTCGTACATCGAGCGGATCGCGGACAGGGCGATGTCGGTGGCGTCGCCGCTCTCGCCGATGAAGCAGACGCCGATGTGGGTGGTGTTGGCCCCGTAGGCGTGTGCGCCCTGGAGATACCAGCCGCGGCCCTCGAAGATCCGGCCGCTGGTGTCGACCAGGAAGTTGTAGCCGATGTCGGACCAGCCGTTGGAGTCCATGTGGTAGTTCTGGATCGACCGGAGCGTCTGGGTGGTCGGCCCGTCCGAGTAGTGCACGGTGAACCCGGTGCGGGCGCCGATGGCCACCGGCGTGATGTCCTTCGCCGGGCGGGCACCCCACTGGGCGCGGGGGTAGATGTGCAGCGTGTCGGAGTCGGGGCCGCCGCCGGTGCCCGCGCCGGGCATGACGAAGGAGTTGTTCTTGACGTACGGGTAGAGCTTCCCCGGGCAGTCCGTGTGGGTCACCGTGCGGACGTCCGTGTGCCCGAGGATCTGGAGGCCCGCGTCCTTCTCGTCCTGCAGGTAGCCGCAGAGAGCCCTGATGCCCGCGACCATCTCTGGGGTCACGTCGTCGTCGGCGCCCATCAGGCCCATCACGGCGTAGTAGTTGGCGTTGGCCCCGGGCGTCTCCTTGCTGTTCGCGGCGGACCGATAGTTGAGTCCGCGCCCCTCGTAGATGGCACCGTGCTTGCAGACCAGGAAGTTGTACGGGATGTCGTCGTACTCGGGCTCCCCATTGTCGAACCACTCCGCGGCGTCCTGGCGGAGGTCGTGGTGCATCGACTGGTCCTGGATCTTCCGGACCAGTGCGGCGCACTGGCTGTGGGGATCGACGGACTTGTGCCCGCCGCCCTCATGGTGGATGACGATGCCGCCGACCCACGGGGTGAAGGAGCCGAAGTCGGTCGTCTTGGGCGGCTGGGCGCCCCATTCACTGCGCGAGATGATGGTGACCATCTGGTTCTCCGGAAGTCGTGCTGAGCTTGCTGACAGGACAGGAGGGGCGGGCGTTGGGTGAGGCGGGGTGTCGGGCGCGCTACGCGGCCCCGATGACGCCCCCGTCCGTCCGCCGGATCACGAGCACGGCCGAGCGCGGCCGCCCGGAGGGGTCGTGGTCCGGCCAGTTGCCGACCACGCGGGGATCGTCCTGGGTGGGCGTGCCCCAGGCGAGGGTGTGCTCGCCCGGGTGCTGGACGTTGACGAACATGGTGCGGCGGTCCGGAGTGGTGACCACGCCGGCGATCTCGGCGCCGCGCGGGCCGGTCAGGAAGCGGCGGACCTCGCCGGTGGCGGGGTCGGCGGCCAGCATCGCGTTGTTGCCCAGGTGCTCGTGGCCAGTCTCCGCCCGATTCTGGTCGTAGGCCGGGATGCCGGTCCCGATCCACAGCCGGCCGTCGGCGTCGGTCCACAGGTTCTTCGGCGAGGCGAACATGCCGGCGGCGTCCAGGTGGACCTGGCGGTCGTGGGCCGGGTCGCCGGCGAGCACGAAGACCTGCCAGTGGAAGCCGGTCGCCCGGCCATCGCCCTGGTCGGCCGTCGCGTCCTCGCGCCAGCGGACGATGTGGCCGTACGGGTTCTCGGCGCGCGGCCTGACCGCGGCCCGGTGGGCGTTCGGGCCGGCGGCGCAGTGGCCGAGGCCCGGGCTGTTCGCGAGCGCGCAGAAGGCCGTCCCGTCCGGGCCGACCGAGGTCTGCTGGGGCCGGTCCAGCGGGGTGGCTCCGAGCGAGTCCGCCGCCTGCCGGGCCCGCAGCAGCACGTCGGCCTGGTCGGCCCAGCCGTTGGCGACGGTCAGCGGGCCCTGGCCGTGGGTGAGCGGCAGCCAGCGGCCGGTGCCGTCGTCCTCGAACTTGGCGACGTACAGGGTGCCGTGGTCCAGCGGGCTGCGGCCCTGGGAGCGCAGCCGCCACCAGCTGTCCGAACCGACGAACTTGTAGAGGTAGCCGCCGTTCTCGTCGTCGCCGCTGTAGACGACGACCCGGCCGGCGGATTCGGTCACGCTCGCCCCGACGTGCTGGAAGCGGCCCAGCGCGGTGCGCTTCACGGGCGCCGCCTGCGGGTTGCCCGGGTCGATCTCCACCACCCAGCCGAAGCGGTTGGCCTCGTTGCCGTTCGCCGCGAGGTCGAAGCGTGCGTCGGCGCGGTGCCAGCCGTAGCCGTCGCCGCGGGCGCTGAGGCCGGCCCGCTTCTGGGCGCGGGTCGGCCGCCATGTCCTGTTGTCGGTGCCGAAGTAGCCGGCGGTGTTGCGCTCGCCGGCCAGGAACGTCCCCCACGGGGTCACGCCGTGTGCGCCGGTGCCGAGCGTGCCCGCGGCGGGCTTGCTGGTGCGCAGGGCCGGGTGGTTGGCGTCCACCGGTCCGGAGAAGGCGACGGGCGTGGCCCCGGTGACGCGCACGTTGCGCGGGGAGTCGGCGAGCTGCCAGGTGCCGCCGGTGCGGCGCACCTCCAGCACGCTGACGCCGTGCGCGGCGAGCGCCTTGGCGACCTGCTCCTTGCTCACCTGTCCGTTGGTGGCCGCGCCGGTGCGGCCGTACAGCAGGGCCGCGTCGGTGTACTCGTGGGTGAGCACCAGGGTGCCGCGGGAGTCATCGGTGCCCGGGAAGAAGTGCAGGCCGGCGTGGTGGGAACCGACCTGCTCGGCCTGCTCCGCCGCGGTGTTGCCGCCGTCGGCGCGCCACTTCGGGCCGCCGTCGCGCACGGCCTGCCCCCACGGCGCGAGCACCTGTACGGAGTACCCGGCGGGCACGGCGACGGTGTCGGCGCTGCTCGCGGGTACGGCGGTGAAGCCGAGCGGGTGCGCCGTCGCACCGGCCGTGCCCGGCCGCCCGGCGGAGGCGGCGGAGGCGGCGGAGGCGGCGGAGGCGGGGGACGTGGAGAGACCGAGGAACGCGGCGAGGGCGATGGTGCCGCCGGTCAGGGCCTGACGACGCGACAGGCCGGCGGCCCCCACGTCGTCGAACATGCGGCGGGGTGCTGCCTCCGGTTGCGGAGTGTGATGATCTGGCATGGTCGCCACCCAGGGGAAGTCGGCCCGCCGGAGCGGGGTGCAGGCTGAGGAGGGCCGGCCGCGTGCGCTGCCTCGCGCGGTGCAGGAGGCGCACGGCACGGCCGGCCGCGCCGGAACGCAGGATCGCCGGCGGGACTCGCGGACCTGAACCTAGATCGATTCCGGCCCCGGCAGCCATCCTCAGCTCGTCCCAACCGTCCCCAATCCCGTTGTGAGACGACGTGGGACGGTGGGGACGGGAATCGGCTCCGGGCCGACGGGCATCGCGGAACCGGAATACGGCGAGCTGCGTTTCCGGAAGCACCGAAGAGCACGTGGAGGCGGCATGCGGTCAGCGCGGGAGCGGCGGAGCAACTGGGGATGGGTGGCGGCCGCCGCGGTCCGGGCCACGGGCGGCACGCTGTTCGGCGACAGCCGCCGCGGCCTAGCGGTTCTGCCTGGGCCAGGACCACGAGCCGGCCCCGAACCTGGCGACGGCCACGGTGTCCGGGTGGGCCGTCATGCTCGTCGCACTCCTGGCGCTCGGCGCGCTGCTAAGCCGCGGGCCGAGGAGCCGTTGTACCGCCTCCCGACCATGCTCGTCGTCGCCGTCCTGACCTGGCTCTACGTCACCACGGTGGGAACCCCCGCACCACTGGAGCCCGGGCAGCCGCCGGAATCCGTCTGCCAGACCCTGCCGCCCTGCCCCTTCACGGGCTGAGCCGCCGAGGAGCACGACCGGCTCGCCCTCGCCCTGACCGGTGCCGGCCGTACTCAGGGAGTCCCGCGCCCTCCTCTCGGACGCCGACGACATACTCGCCGAGCTGTCGGAGAACGCGGCGAACGGCGTGCGCGAACTCGCGGAACGGGCCGCTGCGACCGTGCGGGAGGGCGACTGAGAACCGGCGCGGTGGTCAGCTGTCCGGGTGCCATTCGCGGGCGAGGATCGCGTAGATGACCTCGTCGGTCCACTCGCCCTTGACGAACTCGTTCTCCACCAGGTGCGCCTCCCGTCGCATGCCCAGCTTCTCCAGGACGCGCATCGAGGCGGTGTTGCGGCCGTCGAGACGGCCGACGATCCGGTGCAGGTCGAGCTTTTCGAATCCCAGTTGGATCAGGGGCCTGGTCGCCTCGGCGGCGAACCCCTGGCCCCGGTGGTCCGGGTGCAGCACATAGCCGATCTCGCCCTGGCGGTGGGTCCGGCTCGTCCAGTGCAGGTTGACATCGCCGATGAGGGTGCCGCAGGCGCGCAGGGCGACCGCGAGGAGCAGGGTGTCGCCCTCGTCCTCCAGCGTGGTGAAGGTGATCCGCTCGGCGAGCTTGGCCCGCACCTCGTCACGGGTGCGCGGCGAGGAGTACAGGTAGCGGTTGACGTCCTCCCGGCGCTGGATGTCGTACAGCGCGTCGAGATCGTCCTCGACGAACGGGCGCAGCACGAGGCGTGCGGTGGTGATCGGGTGGCCCAGGCTGATCATTCGGTTACTCCATGACCGTTGCGGTGATCGAGGCGGGTTCCTCCGGGGCGGGGGTGAACGAGCGGCCCCCGACGGCGGTGGTGAGGGCGGCCAGCGCCCCGAAGCCGACCACGAAGATGAAGGCGAGCCGGCTGCCCCCCAGGTCGGCGAGCGTACCCGCGATGGCGTTTCCCGCGGACATGCCGAGGGTGAGCGCGCTGCCGACGACGGCGAAGCCCTCGGCGAGTGCCTGGCGCGGCACGATCGAACCGACCACCGTGCTGCCAGTGATGAGGACCGGAGAGATGCCCACGCCGGACAGGACGACGAATCCGTACATGGCGGCCATCGAATCGACGAACACCAGCGGGGCCATCGTGAGGCACAACAGCACATTGGTGAGCAGGAGTTGGCGAGCCGCCGTCAGCTTCCAGTTCACCAGGCCGAAGGCGAATCCGGCGATCATGCTGCCCACGATCATGAGCGCGAGCAGCAGGCCGGCCCTCCCCGATTCGCCCTGCGTGTCGGCGAAGTTGAGGACGGCCACGTCGGCCGTCCCGAGCAGGGTTCCGGTGGCGAGGTAGCCGCACGTCAGGAGCGGCATGCCGCGCATCCGGATCACGCCGATGCGCGGCAGGTCCGCGTCCGGGTGGATCGTCGGCTCCGAACGGCGCAGCGTCGCCATGACCAGCGAGCCGCCCACGGTGAGGGTGATCGCGCCGATCAGGCCCGCGCTCGGGAAGATGTCGACCGCGAGCCACACCACCAGGAGCGGGCCGACGATGTACACGACGTCGTCGAGCACCGCTTCCAGGGCGTACGCGGTCTGCATGCGCTTGCCGTCGTTGAGTACGGCGTTCCACCGGGCGCGCACCAGCGACCCCAGCGGCAGTGCGGAGGCTCCCGCCAGGATGGCGAGGGGGAAGTACGTCCAGGAGGGCATCCCCGACTCGGCGGCCAGGACGATGGCGAGGATTCCGCAGGTGTGGACGAGCGTCGACCACAGGATGACCGGCCGCTGGCCGCGGCGGTCGGCGAGGCGGGCGAGGAACGGCGCGGTGAAGGCGTTGGAGAGACCGAACGTTCCGGCCACCGCGCCGCCGAGGGTGTAGGAGCCGGTGAGGGACTCGACCATCAGCAGACAGCCGAGTGTCCGCATGGACATGGGTATCCGACCGATGAACCCGGCGGCCACGAAGGCCGCGGCACCAGGCACGGTCATCAGGTCGCGATACGAGCGCATGAGCACAATCTCCTTATCGGGCCCGGCAGCAGCCGTTGTGCGCCCACTCCGGTTCGTGCCAGTAGTGGTCGTCGCGGTGGAGCGCGGTGGGGGCGTCGGGGCGGACCGCGACACCCGGGCCGGCGAGGGCTTTGGCGGCGGGAGTCCGGAAGGGGGCGAGGAGTTCGGGGACGGTCCGGAGATGGCCGCCGACCAGCACGGTCCTCACGGCGGCCGCCGCCCGGATGTCGTGCAGCGGGTCGCCCTCGACGAAGACGAGGTCGGCGAGCTTGCCGGGGGCGATGGAGCCGACCTTGTCGTCGATGCCGAGGCACTTGGCCGCGTTCCCGGTCGCCGTGGTCAGGGCCTCGCGGGGCGTGAAGCCGTACTTGACCATCGCCCGCAGGTTCTGGTGGAGGCTGATGCCGACGTCGTCCAGGGCGGCGTCGGTCCCGGCGACCACGAGCCCGCCGGCCCGGTGCACCCGCAGCAGCATGTCCGCGTCGCCCATGGTCCACGCGTGGTTGACGTCGGAGCCGGGGCCGCCGTCGGCGTTCGCGGCCTTCCGCAGGAGCCGCTGGTACTCCCAGTCGGGGTAGAGCACCTTGGTCCGGTCGTCGTCGAGCAGCGAGCGGTCCCCCACGAACAGTTCACTGGCGAAGATGGTCGTCGTCGAGATCCACATGCCGCTCGCGGCCAGGATCGCGACGGAGTCGGAGGCCGTGCGTCCACCGGCGTAGCTCAGCGTCCGGGAGTAGCCCAGGCGGTTGCCGCCGCCGGTGTGCTCCATGCCGTCAAGTCCCGTGTGGGCGGCGGGATACAGGTAGTGGGAGGTCACCGGGATGCCCCGGTCGTGCGCCCAGGACACCACGCGTCTCTCGAACGACACCGGCAGCCGCATGTAGGACTTGATGAGGTCGTAGTCGAGGCCGCGCGCGCGGTCCAGCTCCCGTTCGAGCTGCTCGGGCGTGAACACCGGACGCATGAAGTTGTAGTAGGCGCGGGTCCCGTCGAGGGTCTCACCGGTGCCCAGGTACCGCGGGCCGACCCGGGCCCCGCTCGCCAGGGCCTCCCGCGTCTCGACCATCTGGTAGGCGGGGTCGCCGGGGGAGCGGCTGGTGGTGATGCCGTACGCCAGCCAGAGCCGTCCGGCGCGGTCGCCCCACTGACGGCCCCGGATGTGCCAGTGGTTGTGCGTGTCGATCAGGCCGGGCATGACGGTGAGCCCGGACGCGTCGATGACCCGGCCGCCGGATCTGCTGCCGCGGGGCACGATCGCCGCGATCTTGCCGTTCTCGATCACCAGGTCGACGTCACGGCGCAGCTGCGAGCTGCTTCCGTCCCAGATCGCCCCGGCGCGGACCACGATCCGCTCGGGGCGGTCGGCCGCCCGCCAGGTCAGGTTGACCGGGATGGTGCGGGGGCGCCCGCCGTCGATGGACACCGTGCGCAGGGCGCCGTTGCAGAGGTAGAGGAGGGTCCGGCCGTCCGCGCTCACCGAGATCGAGTCGGTGACCTCGTCGGTGAGCCGGCTCGGCGCGCCGGTGATGTGGCCGCTCGCGTCGACCGGCACGCGCCAGGCCAGGCTCTCCATCGCGAAGACGAAGTACTTCCCGTCGCCCGTCCATACGGGGCCGTCGTCGCCCCGGGTGGCGATGGACCGGTCGGTTGCCACGGCCTCGTAGCGGATCGTGTTGCCGTGCAGGTCGACGGTGAGGATCTGGTTGTGACCCGCGAGGGAGCGCTGGGAGTACGGTCGGATCGCGGCGAGGGAGAGACGGGTGGAGTCGGGGGACCAACTCGGCCGGCCCGGCTGGTACATGGCGGGCAGGACCTTGGTGGCGGTCTTGGCCGCGAGGTCGAAGACCCAGGTCGCACCGCTCTCGTCCTGGTAGGCGATCTTCGCGCCGTCCGGCGACCAGCGGGGCGTGAGCTGGGCGTTGGGCAGGTCGGTGAGCCGCTCGGAGCGTTGGGTGGCGAGGTCGAAGCGCCAGAGGTTGGCGGTGCCTGCCCGGTCGCTGACGTAGACGAGCGAGCGCCCGTCCGGCGACCAGTCCGGGTCGGTGTTGAAGTAGCCGTCCGACACGATCTTCCGGGGCCGGCCACCGATCTCCAGCAGCCACAGCGCGTTGAGCGCGCGGAAGGCGATCCGGCCGCCGTCGGGCGACAGGACCGGTCCCGCGATCCCCTTGACGTCGAAGGGGCCCATGGCGGTGAGGTCCCTGACCTTGCGGCGGTAGTCGCGGCGTGCCAGCGGTACGACCGCGGTGAACGCGATGTCGCTTACGCCGCCTCCGAGTTGACGGCGGCGGATCTTCCCGTCGGAGGTGTAGAGAAGCTCTGTGGCGGACAGCCAGCACGGCGCGAACGGCGACACGTCCTCGTCCCCGCTCACCACCGCGTCGCCGACGACGAGTTCGCCGCGGGGCCCGGTCACCCGCATGTAGCTGAGCGTCGTGCCGTCGTGGCCGATCTGCGGGCCGAAGAACGTCGCGTCGCCCGCGGCGGTGACCAGTTGTTCGCGGCGGCCGGAGGCGACGTCGACCGCCTCGATGACGGAGTAGTCGACGACGTAGACCACGCGCGTGCCGTCCGGTGACCAGGACGGCGTGGTGTAGGCGTGGCCCTCGTCCACGAGCACGCGGATCTTCCCGGTGGCCAGCTCCAGGAGGCGGATCCGGCTGCGCTGGTCCTGGTCCGAGGCGTAGACGACGTACTTGCCGTCGGGCGAGAAGCGGGGCTCCAGGTCGTAGCCGGGGCCGCTGGTGAGGCGCCGCAGGCCGGAGCCGTCCGCGTCGATCCGCCACAGGTTGTAGACGCCGTCGCGGAACGACTGGAAGACCAGGGTCTTGCCGTCGGGCGACCAGTCGGGCTGGGTGGAGTCCTGTACGTCGTCGGTGAGCCGGTGTGCCTGCCCGCCGTCCGCGGGCAGCAGCCAGATCGAGTTGAGGGCGTCCAGGGCGATGGTGCGGCCGTCGGGCGACATCACCGCACGGAGGTTGGAGCTCTCGTGGACGGCCACCGACCGTGCGGTCTCGTCGGTGGCCTGGGCGGCCTCCGCCTGGCCTGCTCCGCCCGCCAGCGAGGGGGCGAGCCAGAGGGCTTCGGCCGCCACCGCCAGTCCGCCGCTGTAACGCAGCACCTCGCGGCGTGGGATCTGGTTCGGTTCACGATCGCGTGCGGACACTGAGACCTCGATCTTTCAATGTCATGAACGGGAAGGAACAGCAGGAAGCAGGAGGAGCGGGCGTGCGGGGAGCACGACAGCCCGCGGGGCGGCTTCCGCCGCCCCGCGGACCGTGGTGGATCATGCCTCGGCGCGACTGGCCTCGTAGTAGTCCTGGAGCATCTTGACCAGACTCGGGTGGATCCTGGACGCGGCGAGCAGCTCGGGCGGCGGCGTGAACTGCGGGTCGAAGTCCTCCGCCCACTTCTGGTACGACGGGCGCATGTTGTATTCGACGATGACCGGCCAGTCGACCGTGACCTGCCAGTTGTACTCCCAACCGGTGGCCAGCATGTGGGTCACCGCCTGATTCACCGCGTCCTCGCGGCTCATCGGCTGGATCGGTGCCCGCACCGGCCGGAAACGGTCGATGTCCAGCTCGGCCTTCTCGCCGAGGATCCGGCCGGCTATCTCCTTGGCGAGCAGCGGGGACAGGTGCAGGCCGTCGCGGTAGGTGCCGGTCATCATCCACAGGCCGGCCAGGCCCTCCGTCTCGCCGAGCAGCGGGAAGGCGTCCAGGGAGACCGGCCGGTTGCCGACCTGCAGCTTGGCGAGACCGCCGTTCCACAGTCCGGTACGGACCTGGCGGTGGGCACAGTCGAGGAGGAACTGGACGTCCCGCAGGACGGGGGTGTCCATCGGCTCCGGGGAGATGATGTTGGTCGCGCCCACGTACACCTGGCCGTCGGTGCGCGGCACGATGTGCAGACCGCAGGCGAATGCCCGGTTGGGGGTGCGGATGACGCTGCGCGGCACGGTGTTGTCGTCGGTCTGGATCAGCGCCGAGACGCCGTATCCGCTGACCAGGCGGGGTACCCGGCGGGCGATGTCGGGCACCGTGTCGAGCAGGTCCTGGGACCGGACGCCTGCCGCGAGCACGACGTCCTTGGCGGACAGGGTGCCCCCGGACTCCAGGACCACACCGTCGATCTTGCCGTTGCTGTAGACGAGGCGCACGGCGTGCTCGGCGATGAGCGTCCCGCCGGTGCTCAGGTAGGCCGCCTGGAGCTGGTCGAGGAGCCGGTGGGAGTCCACGGCGTGCTCGCCCGGGATGAAGAACGCCTTCAGTGAACGCTGGCTCGCGTGGGCCTCCATCCATTCGATGTCGGCCGGGTCGATGTCCTCGTAGGGCTCGTCGTAACGGTCCAACTCGGTACGGATCGCCTCGTAGTTGCCCTCGTCGATGCCGGGGTGGCCCACCGTGTTCAGGTGGACGACCGTCCCGTCGGCGGTCTGGACGTTGGGCTGGCCGGTCTCCTCGGCGAGCTGCTGCGACCACTCGGGCCACATCTTGCGGGCCTGGATGTCCATCTCCAGTTTGGACCGGCCGTGTTCGCTGGCCACCAGGGTGGTGGTGACCTCGCCGAAGCAGCCGTTCATCGCGCCGGCCGCGGTCGATGCCGCCCACGGGCGGTGCGGCTGTCCGAGGAGGGCGACCCGGACCTTGCGGCGGGCCAGCGTGAGTGCCAGCGAGAGGCCGAGCGCCCCGTTGCCGACAACGATGACGTCGTACGACTGCTTGTCTTCCTGAGTGATCGTCACGGTAGTGCTGTCTCCTCATGGATGGGAAAGCAAGGTGCGGGATCAGGAACGTGTGCGTCGACGGATGTGACGACAGGTCAGCTCTCGGTGGGGGGCAGCGCCAGGGCTTCGGCCGCGATCTCCAGGTGTTCGCGCTCGTGCAGGGCGGACAGGGCGAGGCGCACCAGGCCGGTGCCCTTGGCCACGGTCGGGAAGAAGGCGGGCAGGACGAGCACTCCGGCCGCCCGCAGCCGCCTGGCGGCGGCGAACCCGGCCTCCTCGGTGGGGTAGTGCGCGCCCCGGACCGGCGAGCGCAGGCCGGCGTTGACCAACTGCCCGCCGGTGAGCGTGTCGAGGACGTCGGCGTTGTGCCACAGCCGCTGCTGCAGCGCCGCCACTTCGCCGCTGAGATGCAGCCGGGCGGCGGCGACGTCGGCGGCCAGCATCGGCAGCATGATCGAGTGGCCGAAGACCAGCGGGTTGGCGAACTTGCGCAGCACGCGTACATCGGCGTCGGCGGGAACCAGCGCGAAGCCGCCGGCCCCGCCGAACCCCTTGGACAGCGAACCGGCGATGACCACGTTCGGCGGGAGCTGGTCGCCGAACTCCTCGAAGGCGTACCCGCCGCCCAGCGGGCCCGCGATGGAGATGCCGTGCGCGTCGTCGACGTAGAGATGGCCGCCGTACGGTTCGAGGGCCGCGCGCAGAGCGACCACGTCGATCAGACCGCCCATCGAGCCGACGCCGTCGACCAGCACGATCGGTGTGCGCCCGGCCGCACCGCAGTCCGCCAGGATGCGGGCCAGCGCCTCCTGGTCGGCGAGGTCGAAGCGGTGCAGCGGGCCGATCTGCTCCAGGATGCCCCGGATGACCTGCATGGAGGCGTGGGCGGTGCGGTCCACGATGAACGTCACGCCGCCGGGCGCGACCGGATAGCTGGGCAGCGCGCCGGACCCGAGCAGCGGCAGCAGTCCCAGGTGCACGTTGCCCACCGAGGTGAAGGCGACGGCCTTGTTGCCCCGGTACACCGTCGAGAGCAGCTCCTCCAGCTCACCGAGGTACACCGGGCGCATCCGGTTCCGGGACGACGACAGGTGAGCGCCGTAGCGTCGCAGCGCCTCGGCCGCGGCGTCGACCAGGGCCGGGTGCTCCTCCAGGCCGAGGTAGGAGCAGGAGACGAACTCCACCGACTCCGACCCGTCCTGCAGGCGGACGCGCTTGCCCCTGCGCTCGGTGACGACGTGGCCGGTCAGGCCCTCGTCGAAGGCGCGGTCCATCGAGTCGGAGGTCTTGCTGATCCGGGATTCGACCCAGTTCGCCCGGATCGGCTCTTTCTCCGCCAGGTGCGCAGCCCCCTCCCCGTCTCCCGGCCGATGAGGTGAGGGGGCTGAACTCGCGCCGGAGACCTGGGTGTTCATCTCCGCGAAGGCGTGCGCGCAGACGGCCGCGTAGTGCTCGCCATGGGAGCCGAGGAAGTCCCGGCACTCGTCGAGCAGGGTGGTGAAGTCGGCCACGCCCCCGAGGTGGTCGGCGATCCGCCGCAGCCCGGCGGCCAGTGCCTCGCGGGCGGCCGGCGCCTCCGGATTGGCGGCCTGGACGTCCCAGTACACTTCCGGGGAGCCGGCGGTGATCCGGGCGAGCAGTGCGAGCAGCATGGCGGCCGGCGGCGGGGCGATGGCGCGCAGCTCCTCGATGTTCACGTCCAGGCGGGACACCGCGAGGCCGAAGCCGAGAACGGCCGCGTGGGTGAGGGCTTGGGAGGCGGCCGCGAGCCGGTCGTGGTCGTGCTCGTCGACCCGGACCACCCGTCCGCCCCAGCCCTCGATGAGTCGCAGCAGCTCCCGGCCGCGTGGGCCTTCGTTGACGACGACGGTGGCGACCGGGCGGCCCTCGATGCCGAGGGAGGGTGCGAACATCGGGTTGAGGCTGACCGCTTCGAGCGCGTCGGCCGACTCGCGCACCAGGCTGATCAGGGGGGTCTTGACCGACAGGGTGTCCACGAGCAGGGTGCCGGGTCGCAGCAGCCCGGTCAGGGGTTTGACCGCCGACAGCGCGGCCTGTTCGGGAACGGCCAGGAGCACCGTGTCCGCACGGCCCAGTTCATGGGCGAACTCCGCGTCGATGTCGGTGACATCGCCCGGGAGGAACGGGGTGGGCGAGGGGGAGCCGGGGGAGGAGGGGGCGAGGTCGACCACCAGGACGTCGGCCCCCGAGTGGGTGAGCAGGCGGGCGAACATGGCGCCCACCGCTCCCGCTCCCACGACGATGCACCGGCCCAGTGTGAGGGTGTTCATCGGCTCAACTCCGCTTGTTTGACAGAAGTGTGGACGGCGGACGCGGTGGCGGATCCGGCGGCGCTCGCGGCCACCGCCGCGAGCATGGCCCGCGACTTGACGACGGTCTCCGTGTACTCCTCCTCCGGGTCGGACAGCGCGACGATGGCGCCGCCGACCCCGAAGGTGGTCTCTCCGTTCGCCGACACCAGGGTGCGGATGACGATGCTCAGATCGGCCGCCCCGCTGAGCGAGAACCAGCCGAGCGCCCCGGAGTAGACCCCGCGCGGCCCGTCCTCCAGTCGGTCGATGATCTCCATGGTGCGCAGCTTGGGCGCCCCCGTCATCGAACCGCCCGGGAAGGCCGCCCGCACGCACGAGACCGCGGACTCCGACGGGCGCAGCCGGCCCCGGATCGTCGACACCAGCTGGTGCACCGGGGCGTAGGTCTCCACGTCGAAGAGGACGGGTACGTGCACGCTGCCGACGTCGCACACCATGTTGAGGTCGTTGCGGACCAGGTCGACGATCATGAGGTTCTCGGCCCGGTCCTTCTCGTGGCCGAACAGGTCGGCTCGCAGTGCCTCGTCCTCGCTGGAAGTGGCGCCGCGCGGCCGCGTTCCTTTGATCGGTTTGGACTCGGCGATGCGGTCGGCACCGATGGACAGGAAGCGCTCGGGTGAGGCGCTGAGCACCGCGAGGTCCCGGAAGTCGAGCAGGGCCCCATACGGCACGGGGCTGATCCGGCGGAGCTGGGTGTAGGTGCGCAGCGGGTCGATCGCGCCGGCCGCGCCGACCGTGTTGGTCAGGCAGATCTCGTAGGATTCCCCGTCACGGATCTCGTCCAGGCACTGGGCGATGAGCTTGAGGTAGGCCTCCTTGCCGTGCCGTGGACTGGCCTCGTACCGGTCGGGCTCGGTGGTGAGCACGGTGGGCGGCGCCTCTTGGGACCCGTGGTGTGACGGCAGCGCGCACAGGCGGTCGGCCGTGTCGGCCAGCCAGGCCTCGGCCGCGTCGGTGCCCGCCTGGGCACCGTCGCTGAGGGCGAGCAGATAGCTGGTCCGCTCCAGGTGGTCGAGGACCACGAGCCGGTCGACGAACAGCATGGCCGCGTCGGGGGTCGGCGACCGGTGAGCCGCCTGACCGCCGGTCTCCGCCTTCAACTCGTAGCCGAGGTAGCCGACGTAACCGAGATTGAAGTCGAACGGCAGCCCCTGGGGCGTCGGTACCGCGCGCTGCCGCAACCGCCCGTCGAGGTAGTCGAAGAACTCCTCGCGTACCTGCTGTGTTTGACCGTCGGCGTGCAGCACGCTGACCGTGCGCTCTGCGACGTCGTAGGTGACGTACTCGGCCAGCGGTCCGTCGGCGGCTCCGAGGAAGGAGAAGCGGGACAGTCCGTCGAGCACGGCGCTGCTGTCGAGCCAGAAGCTGGTCCCCTGATCCGCGAACAGGTCCCGGTAGAGCGCGTCGGCGGCAGGCAGGTGGGGCACCTGGCGGACGTGCACCTGAAGGGGGCTCTGACCGGCCTGAGCCGGCGTGTGCGTCGGCTCTGCCACGGGGCTGGGGGAGGTGGTGGGGCGCGTTGTCCGTCGGCGGGGCCAACTACGGCCCAGGTCGCGGAAGTTGGCGAGGAGCTCCTTGCCGTACTCGCTGCCGATGGACTCGGGGTGGAACTGGACCCCCCAGATCGGCTCGGACCGGTGCCGCAGGGCCATGGGGATGCCGTCCGGGGTCCACGCGATGGTCTCGAGGTCGTCGGGCATCTCGGTCACGGCGAGTGAGTGGTAGCGCACCACCGAGAACGGTGAAGGCAGGCCCTTGAGGATGTCCACGCCCGTGTGGATGACCGGTGACACCCTGCCGTGCATCGGCTGCGGCGCGTGCTCCACGGTTCCGCCGAACAGATGGCTGATGCCCTGGTGGCCGAGGCAGACGCCGAGCGTGGGCAGACCGGACCGGATGGCGGGTGCGCTGACCCCGAAGTCCCGTTCCCGGTCGGGCCGGCCGGGGCCCGGCGACACGACCACGGCGTCGAACGCGTCGAAGTCGATGGCATCGGCGTCCACGTCGTTGCGCACGACGGTAGGCGGGCGGCCGTTCACCTCACCGAGGTATTGGTAGAGGTTGTAGGTGAAGGAATCGTAGTTGTCTATCAGCAGTGTACGCATCCCGGATTTCCCCCCGTTGGAAAGCTCATTCTGGAATACTGCCTCCGCCTGTTGCCGGAAAGGCGATGTCTCCAGCTATCACCAGGTCCTCCACCCGGCAGGTCTCTTCGATGATCACTTCGTAGAGCCGGCGAAGGAAATCGCGATCGACGTGGTGGGCCGCGCCGTATTCGGCTGCCCTTTGCTGAACGATCCCGATGCGATGGGGCTGCATCATGGGGACGCCGTTCTCGCGTTTGTGGTCCGCTATGCGCACACAGCATTCGATGCGCCGCCTGATGATGTCAAGAAGTTGTTCGTCGATGCGGTCGAGTTCTCCGCGTAACGCCTCGAGCGGGGCCGTATTCCCGACGGGCATGTCACATCCTCTGGTAGAGAACCGGGACTTTGTTCCGTTCGGTCTGTGCAAACTCCTCCAGGCCCCTCCGCTCCACCGTGAATTCGACGCACCGTGGGCCGGTGATGACCTGGTGGATGTGATGGGCTTCGTGCAGGGACTCCGCGACGGCCGCCGTGGTGATTCCGGTCGGCGTCCGGGGCGAGAGCAGCAACCGGACTCTGTAGTGGGGAAATTCCCAGAGCACCTGGAATTGGCAGTCGGCCGGGTCCAGGACTCCCAAGGCGGCCAGTCGCTCCAGGAGCTGGTCGGACGAGACCTTCCAGGTGTCCACGATCAGCGTCTGGCCGATGCGGCCCAGCAGCGTCAGCCGCTGCGTCTGGCTGCCGCACGCGCATCCCGGCGGGTCCATCCGGCCGCGGTCGCCGATCCGATAGCGGAACAGGGCCATTCCGGTGGTCGCGAGTGGAGTGACCACCACCGCCCCGGGACGGCCCGCGGGCACGGGTTCACCGGTGCTTTCGTCGACGATCTCCACCACGACCGCGTCCTCGTGCACATGGTGTTCCGCCGCGGAGATATGGGCGCACTGGTACCCGATCGGGCCGGTCTCGGTCGTGGAGTACGCGAAGGACCGGACGGTCAGTTCCGGGGCCACGGCGGCGATCGCGTCCCTGCGCGCCTGTCCGACCGGCTCGCCCATGTAGAGAAGCCGCCGCAGGTGCGGGACCGTCGCCGCGGTCTCGGTCGCCACGAGTTCGGCACCGTGGGACGGGGACGAGACGATCGTGTCAATTCCGTGCTCGCGCACCAGTTCGGCTATGTGGGCCATGGAGGGCTTGTTGCCGAGCGGAAAGGCGAGGGCGGGCACCAGCTGGAGCACGTCCTGCACGAAAGTGAAGGCGCCGCCCAGTTCCGCCGGGTGCATGCAGTTCGCCACCCGGCGGGGCAGCGGGGGCGCGGCGGCGTGGATGCCCCTCGCGCCGAGCCGGTTCACCTGCCGGGTGAACTCCCAGGAGTGGTAGAGGACTTTGTTGAGGCCCGAGGTTCCGCTGGAGCGGATCACCAGACCCGATTTCCCGCCGTCCATGAGGAATTCCTCGGAGCCGGGCGGAGAGCCACCGGCGAGGTCCTGTGGTGTCAGTATCGGCAGTCGGGTCAGTTCGGACGGGTGGCTCACCCGGTCGAGCTCCGGCCAACGACGGTTCACCGAAGGACTGTTGCGCGCCGCTGCGACCATCGTCTGGAGATTGGTGTCCCGCAGCCGCTCCAGATCCGATCTGCTGAAGGCATTGAGGTTGTCGGCGAGCCTTATCGCGTGATCGCCGACAACGTTGTTCGAGCGTGCGTGGGTCTCGGTTGTCATGATGAGCCGGCCGATATCCCTTCTGGTATGTACACGACGGCGCTGCATGGGCGTACACGGCCCGCGGCCTTGCGCGCTCGGCCTGGAGATCAATGTTTCAACGCGGTGCACAGTGCGGGTGCCACGGTCGGAGACCGGCTGTCGACACAGTTGTCCACGGAACTGATGCGGAGATCGGCACAGTTAAACGGATCGTGATATTCCACAACCGTCACCATCCCCGTTGCAGCCGCAGCATTGCATGGCGCCACGGCTGGAGGCAAGGGCTTTCCGGTTCGTCCGAAATTCCTTGTCGGCACTCCGGTTTGGTGGCACTTCGCAGAGATTCGCCGGGTCGCAGACAAGCCAAGTTGCTTATTCTCCATGATCGTGGTGGCTGATTGTCGCCGTGCACGTTCCGTGCCGGGAGCCGGGCTGGCTATCCTGGCCGCTATCTGACGCAGCGCGTTACGGGGGACCCTGGGGGAAGGGGTGGCGCTTCGCTTCACGTGGCTCCGTGGCCACGCCTCTAAGATCGACTTTCCAAGAGAGCCGCCGTAGGCCGAGTGCCGACGGTGCTGCTGACACGCCGATTGAATCGACGCCGGCCGGGTGCCGGAAACAGGCGGCGCGCCTTTCTTCGGGCGCGCCCCGAACTAGGGCGCCGCGCGAACTGAGCGCGACGCCTCGGTGTGCTGCTTATGGACGTCAATCGACGAATTAGGTGCCTATGAAAAGTACCGTGCGTTCCGATGAGGTGTTCGGCCTGGTGGAATCGCCGCCCGCGGACCCGGCTCCGGAGGCGGTGTCGCTGCCTGCCGAGTTGCGGCGCCGGCTCCACGAAGCACTGGCCCGCCCCGCGGCCCACCAACCGGACTGGCCCGATCCGGCCCGGGTGGTGCGGGCGCGAAGGGTGTTGGAGAGCGCGCTTCCCATCGCCGTCCCCGCTGAAGTGGACCAACTGCGCGAGCGACTGGCCGAGGTGGCGCTCGGCCGGGCCTTCCTGTTGCAGGCCGGCGACTGCGCGGAGACCTTCGCCGCGAACACCGAAACCCACCTGCGATCCACGATCCGCACCGTGCTGCAGATGGCGGTCGTGCTGACCTACGGAGCGAGCCTGCCCGTGGTGAAGGTGGGACGGATCGCCGGACAGTACGCCAAACCCCGCTCCTCGCCGACCGACGCGCAGGGCCTGCCCTCCTACCGGGGCGACATGGTCAACTCCGCCGACCCCACCTGGGAGGCGCGCACCCCGGACCCCTCCCGCATGGTCCGGGCCTATGCCAATGCCGGCGCGACGATGAACCTGGTGCGGGCCCTGAACGCGGCGGGCATGGCAGACCTGCACCAACTCCATGCGTGGAACCAGGACTTCGTGCGGGACTCACCGGCCGGCCAGAAGTACGAGGCGGTGGCCGCCGAGATCGACCGGGGGCTGCGCTTCATGTCCGCCTGCCGTGCCGACGACGCCCAGGTGCGGGGCACCGAGATCTACGCCAGCCATGAGGCGCTGCTCATGGACTACGAGCGCTCCATGCTCCGGCTGGACACCCGGCACGGGCCCCAACTCTATGACGCCTCAGCCCACTTCCTCTGGATTGGGGAGCGCACCCGGCAGCTGGACGGAGCCCACATTGCGCTGGCCGAGCTGATGGCCAACCCGATAGGGGTGAAGCTCGGCCCGAACGTCACCCCCGAGCTGGCGGCCGAGTACGTGGAACGCCTGGACCCGCACGGGGTGCCGGGCCGGTTGACGCTGATCGCCCGCATGGGCAGCGAACGCGTCCGTGACGTGTTGTCCACGGTGGTGGAGAAGGTCACCGCGAGCGGGCACCAGGTGATCTGGCAATGCGACCCGATGCACGGCAACACCCACACCTCGTCCAGCGGCTACAAGACCCGGCACTTCGACCGGATCGTGGACGAGGTCCGCGGCTTCTTCGAGGTCCACCAGCACCTGGGCACCCATCCCGGCGGCATCCATGTCGAGCTGACCGGGCAGGACGTCACCGAGTGCCTCGGTGGCGGCCAGGAGATCGGCGACACCGACCTCCACGGACGCTACGAGACCGCCTGCGATCCCCGGCTCAACTCCCAGCAGTCCCTCGAACTGGCCTTCCTGGTGGCCGAGATGTTCCGCCCGGCGAAGAACGGCGGGACCAGCCGTTGAGGGCGTACGCGTCATGCCTTGTCCAGGATCTGACGCACCGCGGCCTGGACGGCGGGCCAGGCCGCGGAACCGGGCCGGACGACATCGACATGGCTCGCGCCCGGCACCTCGATGAGCGTGCCCCCGGCCGCCTGCTGGTAGCGCCGGGAAACGGACACCGGCACCATCTCGTCCAGCTCTCCGTGCACGAGGAAGACCGGGACGTCCAACGCGCCGAGGCCGACCGGGTCGGCCGCCGCGTACCGGTCGGGCACGTCGTGCGGGCCGCCCCCGAGGAAGTGAGCCACCGCGCCGTCGCCAAGGTTCAGCCGATGCGATTCGGCCATGTCCGCCACAGCGGCCAGGGCGACGACCCCGGCCACCTTGGCGGGCTGCACACTCCAACCGGGTGCTCCCGGGGGGAGGCGGTGGCGCAGAGCCGCCCACAGCCCGAGCTGTCCACCGGCCGAATGTCCGACATACACCATCCTGTCGAGGTCGACCCGGCCCGGATGCGCGCGCTCGAAGAGGGCGGGCAGCACGCCGAGTGCCTGGGCGACATCCGTGAAGGTCGTGGGCCAGCCCCCGCCCGCGCCGGTCCGCCGGTACTCCACATTGGCCACGGCGATGTTGTCCCCGAGGAGCGAGTCGACCGCCTTCGCGAGGTACTGACGGTCGTACTGCGCGCGCCAGAAGCCGCCGTGCAGCAACACCGCCAAAGGCACCGGCCCGGTCGCCCCGGCCGGGACGGCGAGGTCGGCGACCTGATCGGGTCCGGGGCCGTAGCTCACCGTGGAGCGGTCGTTCACCGTGGCGCACCTCGCGCATGTGAGGGGGAACGTGAGACCGACTACGATCCCGGCCAAGAGCGCGGAGTTCAATACCGCGTTCCCGCCGTACATGCCGGATCCGGCCGGTGTTTCGAGGGCGGATCGGGCTGCCGAGTGAGGCGGCGATCATCCCGGGGCCACCCCGTGCCCCCTTGGCGCACCCCGTCGGGATAGTGTTCCCTTTGGTCTGGTTGGTCGGCTAGTGTCCCCCGGACGCACGGTCCGTAAGGGGGCACCACACATGTACGCCGTTGACGCCGTCGACAGACCCGGCCGCCCGCCCGGTGTCCGGACCGGCCCCAACGGGCTCACTTCCCGGCAGGCCGCCATCGTCGCCTTCATCGAGGACGAGGTGGCCCGCCAGGGATACCCGCCCTCGATGCGCGAGATCGGCCGCGCGGTCAAGCTGAAGAGCACCTCGTCCGTCGCCCACCAGATGATGGCCCTGGAGAACAAGGGCGTCCTCTACCGCGACCCGCACCGCCCCCGTGCCTACCGCGTCCGGGACGGCTGGAATGGACAGGACTCCACGTCCGCCGCCGACCTTTCGGCCCCGGTGAGCGTTCCGCTGGTCGGTCGGATCGCGGCCGGTTCCCCGATCCTGGCCGAGGAAGCGGTCGAGGACGTCCTGGCCATGCCACGTCACCTGGTCGGTGAGGGCGACCTGTTCGCGCTCACCGTCGTCGGCGACAGCATGATCGACGCCGCGATCTGCGACGGCGACATCGTCACGGTCCGGCGTCAGGACTCCGCCGACCACGGCGACATCGTCGCGGCCCTGTTGGACGGCGAGGCCACCGTCAAGCGCCTGCGCCGCATGGACGGGCAGGTCTGGCTGATGCCCCACAACTCCGCCTACCAGCCGATCCCGGGCGACAGCGCCACCATTCTCGGCAAGGTGGTCGCGGTCCTCCGCACCCTGTGATGCGAGGCCTCAGCCGGTAGGGGAGGACGGTCGGCGGCGGGCGAGCGAGGCGGGGCGGACGGCCTTCGGTCCGAACTTGCGGCGTGCGGCATCGGCGGCCGCCTCGATGCGGCGCCGTTTGTCGTCAGCGGGATCCAGGAGCAGTTGCTGGTAGGCGTGTTCGGCGCTGGTGAGGCCTTCGGCCCGCAGGGTGATGGCGGTGACGCGGGCCCGCTGGAGACCGAGGCTCGCGAACAGGTCGCGGGCGGTGTGTGCCAGGGCGTTCGAGTGCGCCGTCGCCTCGGTCAGGGTGCGGGTGCGCGTCGTGGAGGTCCGGTCGGCATAGCGGACGGTCAGTGTCAGCGCACGGCAGACCTCCTTCGCCGTGCGCAGCCGCACGCCGAGTTCCTCGGCGAGGCCGAGCAGGGCGCGGTGGTGCTGGGCGGGATCGAGTTCGTCGGCCGGGAAGCGATGGGTGCTGGACGTGGTGCGGATGAGCGTCTCGCGCTGGACGGGCCGTTCGTCGATGCCGCAGGCGAGGGCGTGGAGCTCGCGGGCGGGGCTCGCGCCGAGGATGCGGGCGAGGGTGGCGGGCGGGGTGTCGGCGAGTTCGCCGACGGTACGGATGCCGAACGTTTTGAGCGTGCGCGCCGTAGCCGGTCCGACGCCGGGAAGGAGCGCGGTGGGCTGGGGTCGCAGGAACGCTTCGACGGAGTCCGGGTCGGGATCGATGACGGTGATGCGCCCGGGCGCGGTGGCTGCGGCTGCCATCGCCGCGATCATCACCGAGTTCCCGGCGCCGATCGTCGTCGGCACCCCGTGCAGGGCCAGCGCGCGCAGCGCCAGCACCTGTGCCGCCTCGTAGGGGGTGCGGTCGAGGTAGCGCAGGGCGCCGGTGAGGTCGAGGTCGACCGCCAGATCCTGGGGGTGCGGCTGGTAGCGGGGCGTGAAGTTCTCCACCAGCGACATCAGCTCGCCGAACACGTGGTCCGCGTCGTCGTCGGGGCCCGGGTGAAAGAAGACCCGCATGATGCACCGCGCACGGTTGTGGCTCATGACGCTCACCCCGCGCTGCCGCGGCTGGTGTGACCGAGCGCCTTCAGGTCGGCGGACCGGGTTCCCGCGGGCTGGAGATCGGCGTACGGATGCAGCCTCGCGCCAGCTGTCCCATTCACCAGGGTCCGCTGCCCGTCCCTGCGTACCCGCTCCTGGGTTCCGCTCGGGGGTTGGGCGGGTGTCGGCTGCGGTGCCGAGGCGCCGACGAGAGCCAGGGCGGCGTCGAGACCGTTGTCACGGCGCTCCGCGGCGAGCTCGTCCAGGTCCCATACGCGGGCGCCGACCACCGTGCGGCGCGGCCCGCGCCGCTCCACGGTGCCCTGAACCAGAAGGAGCCCGGAGTGGAAGATGGTGTGTGCACACGCGGCGTGGCTGTCTTCGAAGAACGCGATGTCGACCAGGCCGGTGCCGTCTTCCAGGGTGACGAAGATGACGCGCTTGCCCGACGCGATGGGCGGCGTCTGCGTCGAGGCGCGCACGCCGGCGACCAGGACGCGCTGCCCGGCGTGCAGCTGGGCCAGGCGCCGGGACGGGACCGCGCCGAGCTCGGACAGCAGCCGGTGGTGGTAGTCCATCAAGTGCCGCGACACGTCCATCGACAACACCTCCAGCTCGGCACCGAGCTGCTCGCGGCCGGTCATCTCGGACAGTCCGCTCGCGCCCTGGGCCAGCGGGGCGGTGTCCAGAGGGAGCTGTCCGCTGCTGGGGCGGGCGCGGGTCTGGCGGTGCAGCTCGGTGAGCTGGAGCAGCAGGTCACGCCGGGACGCGTCGCCGGCCACCGGGGCGAGGGCGCCGATGCGGGCCAGGCGCTCGGCGGTGGGCAGCGACGGCCGGGCCCGCTGCCACAGGTCCGCCAGCGATCCGTACGGCTGGCCGGCTGCGATGCGGGCGGCTTCGTCGTCGCGGATGCCCTTGACCGCGGACAGCGCGAGCCGCACCCCGGCCCGCCCGTCGGGACCGGGTTCGACGCGGTAGCTGGTGTGGGAGCGGTTGACGTCGACGGGCAGGATCGGAATGTCATGGCGCCGCGCGTCCGCGAGGATCACGCGGGCCGGCCACATGCCGGGGTCGTGTTCCAGCAGCCCCGCGTACAGGGCCGCCGGGTGGTGCGCCTTCAGCCAGGCCGACTGCAGGGCGGGCACGGCGAAGGCGACGGCGTGGGCCCGGCAGAATCCGTACGCGCCGAACGATTCGATCACTGACCACACTTGCCCCAGGACGGCGGGGGAGTAGCCCCGGGCTCCGGCCTCCTGCTCGAACCAGGCGCGCAGTGCTGGCAGGCGGGACGCGTCCGACAGAGCGCGGCGGAACACTTCGGCCAGGGCGCGGTCGCAGCCGGTCATGACCGCGACCATGTCGATGATCTGTTCGTGCCAGATCGTCACCCCGTAGGTGTCGGCGAGCACCGGCTCCAGGTCCGGGTGCGGATAGACGGGGGCTGCGCCGTGGCGCGCCGCGATGTAGACGGCCGGCATTCCGCCGGCCACGGGCCCGGGACGGAACAGGCTGATGTCGGCGATCACGTCTTGCGGGTTGCGGGGCTGGAGGCGGCCGAGGAGGTCCTGCTGGCCGGGGGATTCGAGCTGGAACATGCCGACGGTGTCGCTGTTCTGGATCATCTTGAAGGCCCAGAAGTCGTCCAGCGGCACCTGCTGCGGGTCGTCGAGGTCGATGGTCTCGCCGCTGGTGCGATGGATCTCGGCGACGGCGTGCGCCATCGCGGACTGCATCCGCACCCCGAGCACGTCCAGCTTGAGGAGCCCGAGGTCTTCGACGTCTTCCTTGTCGGCCTGGACCATGGGGTAGTTGCCACCCGGGGTGGGTTGTACCGGGAGCCGGTCCAGCAGGGAGCGGTCGCTGAGGATCACTCCGCACGGGTGCATGGCGTAGCCGCGGGGCAGCGCGTCCAGCTGCTCGGCCAGCTCGAACAGCGGCCCGTAGCGGTCGGCTTCGGCTGCCAGGGGGCGCAGTTCGGGCAGCTCGGCCAGGGCCGAGGTGATGTCGCAGGCCCGCAGGTGGGGGAACGATTTTGCGATGCGGTCCACCTGATGGGGTGCGATGCCCAGGGCGAGGCCGGTGTCGCGCAGCGCGAAGCGGGCCCGGTAGGTCTCGGGCATGCCGGTCACCGCGACCCGTTCCGCCCCGAACCGTTCGAAGATCCGGTCGTAGACCTCCAGGCGGCGCGCGGATTCCACGTCGACGTCGATGTCCGGCAGGCTCTTGCGCCGGACACTGATGAACCGTTCGAACAGCAGCGAATGATCGAGCGGGTTGGCCGTCGCGATGTCCAGGGCGTGATTGACCATGCTGCCCGCGCCCGAGCCGCGGGCGGCGACGCGGATGCCCATCTCCCGTACATCCGCGACGACTTGGGCCACCGTCAGGAAGTAGGTGCCGAACCCGAGCCGGGCAATGATCGACAGTTCGTCCTCCAGGCGGCTCATCGCGGTCGCGTCCTGGTCGAGGCCCCGGCGGGCCATGCCGGACAGGGACCGTTCGCGCAGCAACCGGTCGACATCCCCGACGCCGCGGGCGCCGACGACCTCCGCTTCGGGGAAATGGGCCCGCCCCAGGCCCAGGTCGGCGACCGGGTCCACGTGGCAGGCCTCGCCCGTCCGCAGGGTCGCCTCCAGCAGGCGCACCGCGCGACCCGGGCCGGCGCCTGCGGCCTGGGCGACGCGCTCGGCGGCGGCCGCCATCGCCCCGGGGTCCTTGAGCCACCGCTCGCCCGGGTCCAGGCGGTCCGCTTGGCGGAAGGGGATGGGGCGCAACAGGCGGGCCGCGTCCAGCACGTCCGCGACCCGGTTCTGGTGGGGGTCGGCGTAGCGGGCGGCGTTGGTGAGAACCGCCTCGATGCCGAGCTCGTCGGCGAGCTGTACGGTCCGTCCGGCCAGGCGCAGCGAGCCGGGTCCGGTGCCGCTCCGCCCGTACCAGAGCACCTCCAGGCGCAGCGCGTCGCCGAACAGCTCCCGCCAGGGATCCAGCAGCCGGGCGGCCAGGTCGGGACGGCCCGCGGAGAGGGCGCGGACGGGTTCGGAGACCGGGCCGAGCAGCGCGGTCAGGCCCGCCCCGGCGTGGGCGTGGAGCATCGGCCAGGACACAACTGGCAGTCCGCCACCGGCTGCTGCGTGCGCGGCGGACACCAGTCGGCACAATCCGGCCCAGCCCTCGATGTTCTGGGCGAGCAGGGTAATGCGTAGCGGCGGCTCGATCACATGGGCGCCGCCGCGCACCGGGGTCCGGCGGCGTGCGCCGGGCGCGGTGGGGCGGTGCGGGGCGACCGCGACGTCGACCCCGAGGATCGGCCGGACGCCGTGGGCGGAGCAGGCCTTCGCGAAGCGCACGATTCCGGCCACGGAGTCCCGGTCGGTGAGGGCGAGCGAGGCCATGCCGCATTCGGCCGCCCGTCGCACCAAGGCGTCCGGGTGGGAAGCGCCGTACCTGGCGGAATAGCCGGAGGCAACATGCAGATGCACAAACCCGCCCATCCGCTCCTCCTGCGTCTTGTACCCCCTTGCCCCTTCTGTCCCAGTGGCCAGATATCCACCATAACCCAGGTGCTCGAATCTCTGTTCGAACAAAAGGTAAGACGTTTTCCGGTCCGAGGTGCTAGCAATTGCTAGCCTGGGTGCATGGCAGCCGATGAGAAGCAGCTCAACGTCCGGGTCCGCGCCCGTACCCACGAGCTCCTCGCCGAACGCGTCCAGCGCAAGGGCGTCACCATGCAGGCCTACGTCTCCGGCCTCATCGAAAGCGACCTCGACCCCGCCCGCGAATCCTTCGTCGCCGGCCTCGTCGAGGACATGACGGGCCTGCTCGACGAATTCGACGGCGCCTTCGACCCCGGCCGACGCTGATGTTCCTGCGCATCGACGCCCGCTGGATCGAAGACGCCCTGCAGGACTTCGAACAACGCTCAGGCCGCGAGATCGGCATCGACGACTGGGGCGCCCTCGCGGCCGCGGTCCACCGGCACGCCTACGAACTCCACGCGGGCGAGCCCTTCTACCTCGAAGCACCCGTACGAGCCGCCGTCCTGCTGCAGATGTTCGTGACGCTCAGGCCGCTCACCGACTACAACGGCCTCGTCGGATCCGCGCTCGCCCTGCGCTACCTCCACCAGTCCGCCGAACCCGCCAAGCCTCCTGCCGGCGCCATGCCCGACCTCGTCAGAGAACTGCGCACCGGCACCCTCACCTTGCGCGCGACCGCCGCCCGCCTGCACTCCTGGACCACTGCCTGACGAACCGGCGGCGTCGGCTGCCCTCCGAGCCGAGGGCAAGCGTCGCGGGGCGCGAAGCACGGTGCGGCCTCGCTCCGGCTGCCCCGCCCGAGGGGTCACCACTGCGGTACGGCCTCTTCGGGAGCTACAGGACCGGGCGGGGTGCCGTTACCGAAGGGGCGGCCGCCCAGTGAGCCCCGGCCGTGGGCGTCGCGCCAGCTCGACAGGTCCGGGCCGCCGGGCACGATGCCACTCGGGTTGATGTCCTGGTGGACCAGGTAGTAGTGGCGTTTGATGTGGTCGAAGTCGACGGTGTCGCCGAATCCCGGGGTCTGGAACAAGTCGCGTGCGTAGGCCCAGAGAACGGGCATCTCGGAGAGCTTCTGCCGGTTGCACTTGAAGTGGCCGTGATAGACGGCGTCGAAGCGGACGAGTGTGGTGAACAGCCGGATGTCCGCCTCGGTAATGGTGTCACCGACCAGGTAGCGAGAGTCCGTGAGCCGTTGTGAGAGCTGGTCAAGACGGGTGAACAGGGCGGAGTACGCGGCGTCGTAGGCCTCTTGGGAGCCAGCGAAGCCCGCACGGTAGACGCCGTTGTTCACGTCCCTGTAAACCGTCTCGTTCACCGCGTCGATCTCTTGCCACAGTGCCTGCGGGTAGAGATCGGGCGCTCCTTCGCGATGGTGCGCCGCCCACTCCAGCGACATGTCGATCGTGATCTGGGCGAAGTCGTTGGTCACCACCTTGCCGGTCGGCACGTCGACGATCGCCGGGACCGTGACGCCCCGGTCGTAACCGGGATCGCGGGCCAGGTAGGCCTCCTGGAGGCGTTCGATGCCGAGCACCGGGTCGCGTCCGCCCGGGTCCAGGTCGAACGTCCAGCTGCGCTCGTCATGGGTCGGCCCGGCCACGGCCATCGGCAGTGCGTCTTCCAGTCCGAGAAGCCGCCGCACGATGATGGCTCGACTGGCCCAGGGGCAGGCCCGGCTGACCACCAGCCGGTACCGGCCCGGTTCGACGGGAAAGCCATCGCGTCCGTCTGCGGTGATGCGGGTGGTGATGTACCGGCTGTCCCGCGTATAGGCGCTACCGGGATGCACGTAACTCATAGGTAACTCATAGGCCACAAACCCCTGTCCAGTATTCAGGCCCCGCGTCGGCGCCTGGCTCGGCTGTGGGCGCGGCCGCTCCCGAGAGGCGTCCGCTCCCACGACAAGGGTCCCGACCCCCGGCGCGCCCCGCTCGTCGAAGCCCCGGCGGGCTGCGTCGGTCTTCTGGCGGACCGCTCGTTTGTGCGGTCGCGACGTCCGCAGGGCGCGGCTACCCCTTGGCACTACTGGGTATGAATTAACAACAAGACCAAAACACTAACCGGTAGTGCTATGGTCCTCGCATGAAGAGAGTGAGCTTCGCCGAGTTCGGCGGCCCCGACGTTCTCCACCTCGCCGACGCCGAAGAACCCCACGCGGGTCCAGGCCAGATACGCATCGCCGTGCGCGCGGCGGGGGTGAACCCCGTCGACTGGAGGATCCGAGAAGGCCAGTTCCAGAAGGCCCGCCCGATCGAGCTGCCCGCGGGGATCGGGCAGGATGCCGCCGGGGTGGTGGACGAGGTCGGCGACGGCGTCCACGGAGTCAAGGCCGGCGACCGCGTGTTCGGGCGAGGCGCGAGCACCTATGCCGAGTTCGCCCTGCTTTCAGCCTGGGCTGCGATGCCCGAGGGCCTGTCGTTCGAGGAGGCGGCCGGATATCCCTCCGTGGTGGAAACCGCGCTGCGCATCATCCGCGAGGTTGGCGTGCGGCCAGGGCAGACGCTGCTGGTCAGCGGCGCGTCCGGCGGCGTCGGATCGGCCGCTCTGCAGATCGCCCGGGACCGCGGCATCACGGCGATCGGCACGGCCGGGGCCGCCAACCAGGACTATCTGCGAAGCCTGGGCGCCCTCGCCACGACGTACGGCGAGGGCTGGGTCGAGCGGGTGCGGCGGCTCGGCCGGGTCGACGCGGCGCTTGATCTGTCCGGCTCGGGTGTGCTCCGCGAACTCGTCGAGCTGACCGGTGACCCGCAGAAGGTGATCTCCATTGCCGATCTCGGTGCGTTGGAGCTGGGTGTCCGGTTCTCCGGTGTGACCGGGAACGTGCCGCGAGCGCTCGCCGACGCCGTCGATCTCATCTCGCGAGGCAAGCTCCACATCCCGGTCGAGAAGGTGTACCCGCTCACCGAGGCAGCGGCCGCGCACATCGACAGCCAGGCCGGTCACACCCGCGGGCGCCGCGTCGTAGTCGTCTGAACCATTTCGGGCTGCCTCTGCGGCCCGGCAACTGCTCTCTCCTCTGCGACGCTTCAAGGAGCTCCATGCACACTCCTGTCACGATCATCGGCGCCGGACTCGGCGGGCTCGTCCTGGCCCGTGTCCTGCACCTCCACGGCTTCCCGGTCACGGTCTACGAGGCAGAGTCCTCCCCGGCGGCCCGTTCGCAGGGCGGAATGCTCGACATCCACGAACGCAACGGCCAACTCGCCCTCAACGCAGCCGGCCTGATGGACGAGTTCCGTGGCCTCGTCCTGGAGGGCCGCCAAGCGATACGGCTGCTCGACCGGGACGGGACCGTCCTGTTCGACCAGGCCGACGACGGCACGGGCACAAGCCCCGAGGTACAGCGCGGCGAGCTGCGGCAGATCCTGCTCGACGCGCTCCCCGGCGACACCGTCCAGTGGGGCCGCAAGGCCACGGGCGTCCGTGCCCTGCCCGGGGGCCGTCACGAGGTGGCCTTCGCAGGCGGCGCCGCCGTCGTCACACATCTCCTGGTCGGCGCGGACGGCGCGTGGTCACGAGTGCGGCCGCTGCTTTCGGACGCCACCCCCGAATACGTCGGCCGGTCCTTCGTCGAGACCTGCCTGCACGATGCCGACACCCGACACCCGGCCACCGCGAAGGCGGTCGGCGGCGGAACGCTCGTCGCACTCGACCCGGACGGCAACGGCAAGTGGCTCGTGGCTCACCGGGAGAAGGGCGGGACCCTCCACGCCTACATCACCCTGGCCAAGCCGCGGGACTGGTTCGCCACCATCGACTTCACCGACGCCGCGGCAGCCACCGCACGGATCGCGCAGGAGTACACCGGCTGGGCTCCAGAACTCACCGCCCTGATCACGGCCGGGTCCACCGCGCCAGTCCTGCGCCCCCTCCATGCCCTGCCCGTCGGGCACCGCTGGGACCGGGTGCCGGGCGTCACCCTGCTCGGCGACGCTGCTCACCTCTCGACGCCCAACGGTGAAGGCGCCGGCCTGGCCATGGAGGACGGCGCCGAACTCGCAAAGGCGCTCGCCGCACACCCTGATGACATCGAGACGGCGCTGGCCGCGTACGAGCGCGAGCTGTTCACGCGCAGCGCGGCGGCCGCCGCCGCAGTCGCCCACAATCCCACCCCGCAAGAGATGATCAGGTTCTTCACCGGCGGACAACCCGGGGGGATTTTACCGGGCGTCAGGAGGGGCGAGCGCTAGCCACCGTTCCCTGTTGAACGATTGTCCCGACTGCAGGGGTTGTTCCCGATCGCCGTTCCACAGGGCCGGTCCGCGGCTCCGTGGCCCCCTCACCAGAGGAGGCCGAAACACCACATGCGGGGTCCGGCTGAAGGCCGCCTCGCGGGGCGCGTCACCGGCGTCACCCGCGTGTGCGGGCTCGGAGTCCTCGCTGCTGGTGGAGTTTTGCGAGGTTGCGGTGCCGCTCAGTGAGACGGGCCGCCGGAAGCGGTCGCGCAGGAGACGACGGCTATGTCGAGGAGGACGTACTTGAGGGGCACGTTCGCCTGGACGGGGCTTCCGGGTTCGGAGACGTCATGTTCGGGGCTGACGGACAGGCGCAGGTTCCCCTTGGTGAACTGCGTGTCCTTGGGGGTGTTCGGTACGGGATCCCAGCCGTCCTTGACCAGGTTGGCGAGGGACCGGGAAACCTTGGTGCGGGCGTCCTTGTCGTAGGTCGCGCTCAGTTTGGAATCGCATTGTCCTGGGGTCCAGGGGTCGGCACCCGAGGGTGTCAGACCTTCCGAGAAGAAGGCCTGCTTGATGTGCCATTCGGTTTCTCCCCAGGCCTTGCGGGACCGTTCGTAGGCGAGGCTTCCGCTCATGGGCGACGCAGATCCAGCTATGGTGGGAGGGGGCGTTGACGGCCCCTCGAATCCGCCGCAGCCACTCAGTACTACCGTCATCGCGGCGGTGAACAGCGTCACCTTGACCGATCGCACAAGCCCTCCCCAGTTTTCCTGCAGATCTTGGCAGGAGTGTGACACGGACCTGTGACAGGGCTTCATGCGCCCTGGAGAACCGATCCTGGTCCCCTGAGGCGGTTCGGTTGGCGTTGACGCGGGCCGGGCGGGGGCCGGGTAACGGCGGTGCGCGGCGCGGGTGTTAGCTTCCTTCCCGTGTTGCGACACCAGGATGAGACCAGGGCGGCCTACGACGGGGTCGTCGAACTGTATGCGTCCATGTTTGCCAATCAGTTGGAGACGCAGCCGTTCGCGCGGCAGATGATCGCCACCTTCGCCGAGTTCGTGCGCGGCACCGGGAACCTGCGGACAGCCGACGTCGGGTGCGGCCCCGGGCACCTGACGGCCATGCTGCACGGCCTGGGGCTGGACGCCTTCGGGCTCGATCTCTCCCCGGCCATGGTCGCGCACGCCCGGCAGGCCCATCCGGAGCTGCGGTTCGACGAAGCGCGCATGGAAGCCCTGCCCGTCGAGGACGGCACACTCGGCGGAGTACTGGCTCACTACTCGATGATCCACACCCCACCTGCCGAACTGCCCGCGCTGCTCGCTGAGCAGGTGCGTGCCCTGGCACCAGGAGGCGTGCTCCTGGTGTCCTTCTTCGGTACGGAGGGTTCGGAACCGGTCCGCTTCGACCACAAGGTGGCGCCCGCCTACAGCTGGCCGACGGAGCAGTTCGCCGATCTGCTGTCCGGAGCAGGACTTGTCACCTTGGCGCGACTGCTCCACGACCCAGCGTCTGAGCGGGGCTTCCTCGACTCCCACGTGCTGGCCCGCCGCCCGTAGCGGGGCCCTGTTAGCGTCATACGGTGATCTCTCTGGGGGAGCCGGCATTCTTCACCCGCCTGCGCGACGCGCGACGGGTGCTCATCGTCGGCGCGGGGGGTGGCTTCGACGTCTACGCCGGGCTGCCGCTCGCGTTCGCGCTGCGTTCGGCGGGCAAGGAGGTGCACCTCGCCAACTTGTCGTTCGCCGACCTGTACGGCCTGGACCTCGACGCGTGGGTGGACCAGGACGTCGCGGCCGTCGGACCCGACACCCCCGTGCGCGGCGACTATTTCCCTGAACGAACGCTGGCCCAGTGGCTCGTGACGCAGGATCTGCCGCCGATCGTGTATGCGTTCCCGAGTGTCGGGGTCCAACCGCTGCGCGCGGCCTACCGGACGCTGATCAAGTATCTCGGTGGTGTCGACGCGGTCGTGCTGGTGGATGGCGGCACGGACATTCTGATGCGCGGCGACGAGCACGGTCTCGGCACCCCGGAGGAGGACATGGCGAGCCTGGCCGCAGTGAACGGACTCGACGAGGTTCCGCACCGGCTCGTGGCCTGTCTCGGGTTCGGGGTGGACGCGTATCACGGCGTGAACCACTCGCTCGTGCTGGAGAACCTGGCCGCCCTGGACCGGGACGGCTCCTATCTCGGCGCGTTCTCGCTGCTCGGCGCGGGGCGGGAGGGCGCGCTGTATCTCGACGCGGTCGCGCACGCCGAGCGTCACACCGCGAGCCACCCGAGCATCGTGAACGGTTCCGTGGCCGCCGCCGTGCGGGGTGACTTCGGCAACGTCCGGGTCACGGAAAGGACCAAGGGCAGCGAGTTGTTCATCAACCCGCTGATGGCGCTGTACTTCTGTGTGGACCTGCCTGGACTGGCAGGCCGCAATCTCTACCTCGGCCTGCTGGAACGGACGGTGCTGATGCGGCAGGTGGGTTCCGTGATCGAGGAGTTCCGCACCACGCTGCCCCGTCAGCGCCCCCCGAGGACGTTCCCGCACTGAACCTTCCTCTGGCACGCGCGGATGCTTCCTGTGCGCGGGTTCATCTCGGGCGGGGCTCGTGGGCGGTTCGGCGATGCCGACGCACTTCCCGGCCGTCCCAGGGTTGTGAGGCTTTGCTTCCCAGGGCCGGCGCGGAGGCGACGCTGTCACGAGCGCGTGGGTGCAGGGCCTCCGGGTGTCGTCCACACTGACGCGGCAGGGGAGGACGGCTTCTGGCCGCCGCCCTCCCGGTTGTCATCGCCGCGGCGGCCCGGGCCGAGCCGTCCGGCTACCGGCTGAGCGTCTTGAGAGCCGCCGCGTCGTACGGCTGCAGTTCGTCGAAGCGGTTGCCGAGGACCTTCGCCGCCCACTGCGGGTCCTGCAGGAGTGCGCGGCCGACAGCGACCATGTCGAACTCGTCGCGCTCCATGCGGTCCAAGAGGTTGTTGATGTCGCCGAGAGCCGAGCCTTCACCGGCGAAGGCGCCGAGGAAGTCACCGTCGAGGCCGACCGAGCCGACGGTGATGGTCGGCCGGCCGGTGAGCTTCTTGGTCCAGCCCGCAAGGTTGAGGTCCGAGCCCTCGAACTCCGGGAGCCAGTAGCGCCGGGTGGAGGCGTGGAACACGTCCACGCCCGCGGACGCCAGCGGGGCGAGGATCGCCTCCAGTTCCTCCGGGGTCTGTGCGAGGCGGGCGTCGTAGGCCTCCTGCTTCCACTGCGAGTAGCGGAAGATCACCGGGAAGTCGGCCGACACGCGTTCGCGGACCGCGGCGACGATCTCCGCCGCGAACTTCGTGCGTGCGACCGCGTCGCCGCCGTAGGCGTCGGTGCGGCGGTTGGTGCGCTCCCACAGGAACTGGTCGAGCAAGTAGCCGTGGGCGCCGTGCAGTTCGACGCCGTCGAAGCCGATGCGCTCGGCCTCCGCGGCAGCGTCGGCGAACGCGCCGATGACGTCATCGAGGTCCGCGCGGGTCATGGCCTTGCCGGTTCCCTCGGTCCCGTCGACGCGGATGCCGGAGGGGCCGACGGCGGGCGCGTCGGCGTACGGCGCCTGACCCTGCTCGCGCACCATGCCTATGTGCCACAGCTGCGGCACGATCGTGCCGCCGGCCTCGTGCACGGCCGAGGCGACCTTGGCCCACCCCGCCAGCTGGTCCTCGCCGTGGAAGCGCGGGATCCGGTCGCTCTGTCCGGCGGACTCGTGCCCGACGTAGGTCCCCTCGGTGACGATGAGGCCCACACCGGCGGCCGCCCGGCTGGCGTAGTAGGCCTGTACGTCCTCGCCGGGCACGCCGCCGGGGGAGAACATCCGCGTCATCGGGGCCATCGCGATGCGGTTGGGGACGGTCAGACCGTTCAGGGTCACGGGCCGGGACAGGATGTCGGCCGCGCGAGAGGCGGTGGACGGGGTGACGGTCATGCGGGTCCTCCGAGGGATGAGGGGGCTCGTCCGGGTACGACGAGAAGTGCATAGTACACATGCTGTGTATCATGCATATTGCGTGCTCGTGGGGGAGGAGCCGCCCTGATGGGGCACCCGGCGGCGCCTCGGTGCGGTAGGGGCCCGCGGGCCGCGACGTGGTGGCCGAGACCCGGCGCTCGATCCGTCCGGGGTGGCACCACGCGTCGACTTCGAAGGGGGGCTCGCCTCGGTGGTCGGCGGGTCGGCGACAATGGAGCGACGGAATGGCTGGGAGGCGTGGTGCTGGAAAAGCTGGAGCGGGAGCTGATGCTGCTCTCACGACACCAGGTGCTCGCCCGGCGTGAGCGTGACCCCGAACGCCTGGAGCGGTCGGCGTACCTGCTGCTCAGCCGGATCGACACCCAAGGCCCCATGTCCATCGGCGAGTTGGCGGAAGCCTTCGGACTCGACACCTCGACGGTGAACCGCCAGACGGCGGCCCTGCTGCGCTGCGGACTGGCCGAGCGCGTGGCGGACCCGGACGGCGGCATGGCCCGCAAACTGCGCATCACCGACGAGGGCGGGCGCCGCCTCGCCCAGGACCGTGAGGCCAACCGGTCCTGCCTGGCACAGGTCGTCGCCGACTGGTCCCCCGAGGAGGTACGGGAGCTGGAGGGCATCCTGGTCCGGCTGAACCGCAGCGCCGAGGCCCTTGAAGGCCGCTACTGGCCGCGTTCCGAGGACGACGGCCCCCGCGCCGACTGCCCCGCGCGGACGCCCCACCACCCCGCCCGCCCCACCCGGTAGGACCTGCCGCTGCCGCCCCGGGAACCGCACCGGCCTCATGGCGCCCACCGCGGCGGGGCCGACTGGGCGTCAGGCGGGTCGAACCGTACGGGGGCCGACGCACCCGGCGCCGTGAGCTCGGACGCGTTCGCGCAGCGCCCGATCGGCGGTCACGACCGTGCAGGGCCGGTCGGCGTGGGCGGCGGCGAGTTCCACGATGAGGTCGTCGCCGCTGCCGGGCGCGGACTCGACCCGCACCCCGGCCACGGACTCGACACCCCGGGCGGCACCCTCGACGACGAGGATCACCTCTTCGCCGGCGTCCCTTCCGGCCAGTTGGTCCCGCAGCCGCTCAGCGGCGCCCTTGCGGTCGCGCCACCATCCGTCCGGGACGGAGCCGACGACGTTCGCGGCATCGACGATCAGTACCGAACGCACACTCACGATGCCTCCCGAGCGCGTCGTGCCTGACTCGGCGTGGTGCGCATCCCTTTTGTGATCACGGGCCGTGATTCTGCCATGGTCGCGTGGAGCACCTCGGGCCGGCCCTGAAGCAGAGCCGGTCTCGACTCAGTCATATAAAAAGACAACTACCGGATTGTCGTCAGCGCGCCTCTTCTGCTTCCGCACGCTCCCCGGTGCGGTACGTCCCGCCGGGTTTCGCGTCGCAAGGTCGGGTAGGCCTTCCGGAGGATAATGCGAAGATATGCAGCTTTGAGAGTCGCTGCAGACAAATCACTCCGTGCCACCTCCGCGACGCAAGGAGGCCTGAAGTATGGCTATCTCCCCAGTGACCGGAAAGGTCCCCGGCCCCGCCGAAGCCGGAAGTGAGAATGCGGTGGGCAAGACCTATAAACCCACGCGGTTTATGCGTCACCCGCTCACGCGCAAGAATCAGAGGGAACTCAGGCTCCTCACCAGCGAGCCTCCACCCATCCTGGGCAGGTGGAAAAGCTGGGAAGACATGAGCCGAGCAGAGAAAAAACCGCCGGAATGGAGCACGGTCAGCGGGAAGTGGGACAAGGTCAAGGGAAAAGTCCAGAAGGCATCCGCCGATGAGCCGGACCGCTGGATCGCTCCCATCGGGTTCTCCATCAACAAGGTGACATATGGCACCTTCCCGGAGGGAGACTCTGCGCACGGGCGCGGGTGGGGCACCTACATGAACATGGGTGTGCCGCTCATCGAGGAGCGGAGCGACATTCAGCAGCCTCCCCCTGACGTGATCTATGAGAACACGTTCGTCAATCGAACCGACCCGCGGCCGGTTACCTGGACCGCTGGTTTCGAATACTCGGTTTCGAACACGGTCAGCTGGTCCCTCCAAGGCCAGGTGCAGCTCACGTTCGGCGCGAAAGCCACTGGGTCCCTGCAACAGCAACTGCAGCAGAGTATGGCCCTGAATCAGTCCCAGAAGACGACCCTGAAGAACAGCAAGGACAACCAGGGCGTCGACTCGGAGTCGCAGTCGCAGGGGACGAGCACCACCACGGCGACCGGTACGGCTACGGGTACCGGAGAACTGTCGGTCCAGTTGATGCTCGGGATCAGCGCTTCCGTCAGCGGATCGTTCACCACCCAGTTCAAAGGTTCGTTCTCGCTGAGCGGCACCGTCGACACCCGGGCCGTGGTGCGGGCCACCCAGCGGCGCAAGGTCAGCAGGTTCGACTATGAACTCCCCATTACCTTCGGCGGAGTGGTGGCGCTGTACTACGCGGAGCCCGTGGAATTCAGCGGCATCCAGAGCATTCAAGGGGCAGAGGACGATGAGACGCGCAAGCGCGCGCAGACGCAGGATCAACGCGGAGTAGCAGAACCCGAGAAGTATTATCACGTGGTCGCGCGGGCGGTCGACGTACTTGAGTTGATCGAGGACGGCAGGGACTACTTGAGTCAAAAAGGGGAGGCGGAGATCGTTTCCGTCCTGGCCGGGGAAGCGGAGGTGTTCGAGCTGGAAAAGCTCACCCTCAGCGACGGCTTCGTCGAGGGGCAGGAAGCACCGTTCTACAAGAGCTGAAGCCAGAGCCGACGCGTCGTTCCGCGAGGGAACGCAGAAGGGAAGCTCATGTCTGACGGCAAAGGCCAAACCGGCGGCGAGCGAGAAAGCGGGCCCACGGGGAGGTATGACCTTTTTGGTAACGCCTTCAACAGCGGCAGCGACCGGGCCAAAGAGGCCGAGAAGTCCGCCGAGGAACTCGGCAAGGCGATCCCTGGTGCCGGCCACGGCGCCTGGGACGAAGACGAGGAGAGCGTATCGGGAGACGTGTCGGCCTATGTGCAGAGTCTGGAGAAGGGGCGCGACCCATGGCATCCGCGCCAGACCGCACACGGGGCACTGGATGTCATGCAGGGCTTCCTCGGTCCGCATTTCTCGAGTTTCCAGGCGACAGCCGAGCGTCAGCGTCAAGTCAGCGAAGACCCCAAGCCGACATCCGGCACGGCATCATCAACGATGAAGTCCTCGACCGAAGAGGAGGAATTCAGGAAAGCGGCAAAAATTCGCGATGAAGATCAGCCGCACATCAGCGACGACATGCGAAGGAATCTGGACAGGACTCGGTACCAGACCGAGGGCGCCCTCCTTGTCGCAGGCGGGATGGCGGGCCATGCCGTGGGCGTCGCGCTGGACCCGGCGCAGGAGAAGGCCTACGTCGTCACGGACAGCGGCAAGCTCTACAGCGTCTCGCTCACCCATCACGTCAAGCGCGAGTTCGTGACGACCGAAAGCCTGGGAAGTCCCGGGGGAGTGGCCCTGGACGGAGAGGGCAAGGCCTACGTCACCGACCACAGCGGCAATCGCCTCGTTCGAGTCGATCTGTCCAACGGCACCACCGAGACGGTTGTCACCGGCGTTCAGGCCTACGCCGTCAAGCTGGACACAGAGGGCAAGACTGCCTACGTCACCGGTCTGGACGGAAAGCTGTTCGCGGTCGATCTGGGGAAGAAGGACACCAAGAAGCTGATCGTCGACGGGTTGGGGCCGTCCACCTCGGGAGCGACGCTGGACGGCAACGGCAAGGCGTACACCGGCAATTGGAACCACGTAGGGAATCTGTGGGAGGTGGACCTGCTGGCCGACCGGCCCACCAAGCGTGCGGTGACCGCCCTCTCCCGGCAGAGCGGCGACATCGCGCTGGACGGCGCGGGCACGGCGTACATCAGCGATCACTGGGGCGACGTCCTGTACAAGGTTGACCTGGCCAGCGGCGCCCAGCGCGTGGCGGTCAAGGCCACGGGCAGCTTCTCCGCTCTCGGCGTCGCGTTGGACCTCGACAATGGTGTGCTGTACGTCAGCACTTGGGAAGGCCAGCTCTGGCGGTTCGCTCTGCGGGTTCTGCAGAGCCCCGAGCTGATCGAGATCACGACCGGAGTGTAGGGAGCAGGCCGCCTCCCGCGGCTTGTGCACCACCGCACGCGGTTTCACTCCAGCAGGGTGACGGCCACAGCCGCGATCACCATGACCGCGGCGACGCCGACCAGGACGCACCGAGCCACCCACCGCCCTCCGACGTACCCGGCCGCCCCTCGCCTGGCGATCCGGGGAACCTCGGTGAGCAGGCAAGGCTCAAGCCAGTAGCCCCCGAGCAGAGCGGCGTACTGCACACCATCGTCATCGCGCATGTCCACACGCCTTCAACACCGCTTCCGGCGCGGCCGCAACGGGCTGGACTTCGATGTGATGAAGAGCTGGAGATGGAGGAATGCACCGTCCGTTCCGGGGCAGGCGCGCCGATTAAAACTCCGCGCGCGAACCACATGCCGACCGTGATCACGAGAGGCACCCACTTGCTGGAGCGTTGCGCAGAGCGCTGGCGCGGGCAGTGGCGTACGCCGGAGGCCTTGCCTTCTCACGCCCCCTGCGCACTTCATAGATCGGTTCGCGCCCTGATGCGGGGGTGCGCGCGCCTTCCCGGGCCCGGGAGCCTGATGGACCGTTACATGTCTAACCTGCTCCGTTCCGGTCGGGTGATGGCTGTCGCCGGGGCCCTCACCCTCATCTCCTGACCCGGCTGGACCGCCGCTGGTCCTGTCACACGGCCTCGCCCTGACAGCGATGGCGGCCCACCACCCCCGACCGCCACGGCCGGTAGGCCTCAACTGCCGAGGCCGAACCCGGCGCGCAGAAACCAAGGAGCCGATCGTGACTCACCATGGCGACCGCCAGGCGAACCTGGCCGAAGAAGTGGTGACCCTGCTGGCCGGGCTTGCCGATCTCGCTCTCAGCGGGCTGAGCAGCGCGGTCGGCAGCGCCAACAACCTGCTGCGCCGCGCAGATCTCGGAGAGCTCCTGGCGGACGGTCAGGATGAGGCCAAGGCCCGTGGCCGACTGTTTCTCGACCGTCACGCCGGTGCGACACCGGCACATCTGGAGGTCCTGGCCCGCACGGTCGGGACACACTCGCGGGAGACGACCGCCTCGTGACGGACAACACCGGGAACAGCCTCCTCAAGGAACGGATCGACTCGGTCCTGGAGGAGTTCGTCACGGCTGAAGCACATGCACTGGCTGACATCGACGCCGCTCTGCAACCGGTCTCGGAGCAGCTCCACGCCGCGACCGGGCACGGCAAACGCCTGAGGGCCGCCTTCTGCTACTGGGGTTGGCGCGGCACGGGACAGCCCGACAGCGACGCGCTGGTACGGGCCGCCGCCGCCATCGAGCTGGTCCACGCGGCCGCCGTGGTGCACGACGACCTGATCGACCACAGCAGCACCAGGCACGGCCGCCCCACCGTGCACACGGCCCTGAGTCGGCCGGCCTGCGGCCAGGTCCGCGACGCCGACCGTGGCCCGAGCGGCCGTGACCGCCCTCAGCCCAGCGCCCGGGCACTGGCGATGCTGGTGGGAGACCTGCTGATGGCGATGGCGGGACAGCTGTTCACCAGCTCGGGCCTGCCCGGCGCCTTCCTCCACAGAGCCCGGCCCCTGTGGACGGTATTGGCCCGCGAACTGGTGGCCGGGGAATGCCTGGAGATCCTGCGGACCGGGCGCGATCCCGAACTGGATGCATCGGTGAAGGTGATCCGGTACAAGACCGCCAAGTACACCGTCGAACACCCCTTGCAGCTCGGTGGTCTCCTCGCCGGCGCCACGCCGCGCCTCCTGCAGGCCTACAGCGATTACGGCCTTCCGCTGGGCGAAGCCTTCCAGCTCCGCGACGACCTGCTCGGCCTGTTCGGCGATCCCGCCGAGACGGGCAAGGATCCGGCTGATGACGTGACCGGCGACCGCCCCACCGTGCTGATGGCCCATGCGCTCGGTTGCGCCGGTCCGGCCGAACGCGAGGAACTGCGCGGCCTGCTGGGCCAGGAAGGACTCACGGAGCAGCAGGTGCAGCAGGTCCGGGACATCGCCTGTCGCACCGGAGCCGTCACCCGTGTCGAGGAGATGATCACCGCCCGGCAGCGCGCGGCACAGGACGCACTGGCGGGCGCCGACGTGACCGGGGAGGCCCGCCGCGCGCTCACCACTCTGGCGGCCGACGCCACCACCCGCACCCACTGACCCCTGGAGCACCGTGATGACCTACACCTCCGCCTCCCTGGACGCCCTGCGCACCCAGGGCGACGAACTCGCCGACGCGACCGTGACTGCCCTGTTCGAGCGTGGCGAAGTCGGCAAGTTCAACACCCTCATGCGCTACGTCTCCACCGTCGGCCAGGACCTGCCCGAAGGCTTGCCCGACGTGGCCCGCGAATACCTGCACGCCACCGGCGCACCACCGGACTGGGTGGACTGGGCCGAAATGGAGAAGGCCCGGCTCTTCTTCATCGACAACAACGTGCACATCTCCACCGCACTGTCCTTCGCCTCGATGCCGGCCTGCTACGTCCTGCCGCACGTCGCGAAGCTGCTCTCGGCCACCCACTCGCTGAAGTACCCCTCCAAAAGGATGGCCGAGACAGGGCAGTTCACGGTCTACCTGATGCGCCCCGACGCCTTCGAAGCCGGCAGCCGCTTCATCCCGGCCGCCCAGAAGGTACGCCTGCTGCACGCCTCCATCCGCCACCACCTCAAGCGCGAGGGCCTCTGGGACATCGCGGCCCTGGGCACCCCGATCTGTCAGGAGGACATGATCGGCGGGCAGATGATGTTCTCCATCCAGGTCCTCGACGCCCTGCACCGACTCGGCATCCACATGAGCAACGAAGGCGCCGACGCCTACTACTACGCCTGGCGGGTCGTGGGCGCCTTCCTCGGCGTGGACCAGGCCCACGTACCCCAAACAATCCAGGACGCCCGCGTCTTCTCCGATCTGTACATGACCCGCCACATGGGCCCCAGCGAGGAAGGCGCCCTGCTCACCCGGCAGCTCATCGACCTCTACGAGGAAGTCGTGCCGGGCACCTTCTTCGACCCCGTCGTCTCCGCCCTGATCCGCTACCTGATCGGGGACACCTGCGCCGACTGGCTGAAGGTTCCCCGCACCCCCTGGGACACCCTCGTCAAGGCGGCTCCCGCGGTCCTTGGCGTACTGGAATCCCTTGAGGACCGCTCGCCGGTCGTCGCGTGGGCCCTCGACCGGCTCGGGTACCTCACCAGCGTCCTCGAACTGTCGTCGCTCACCCGCGGACGCGTCATGCACTACGCCATCCCCGAACACCTCAAGGCCGACTACGGAGTGAGCACCACCGTCCTGCCCACAGCCCGCTGGACCCCGCCGCCCGCCACCATCGGCCAGAGGTAGAGGCGGCCCGCAGAGACGGGCGACGGGGTCGCGAACCGAGCTGATCGCCAGTGTCCGCCGTGCAGGCTGTTGAGCCGTTACCGGGCCCGTGTCCGGGTGGCCTCCTGGGTCGTTGCCTGGGGCGTGACTGACTTTCCGTATGCGTACCGTCGCGTATCTGCCCCTGCTCGGCGGGGCGTCGTGAGGCGACGGCGATGGGCCGCGCTTCTCTGCTCGCTGTCCGCCCTTGTCCTCAACGGAGTTGCGGCGACAGCGCCTGCGTTCGCAGCCTCCGCGGCGCCCGGCACCGGCGGTTACGTTGCCCTCGGCGACTCCTATTCCGCCGGCCTCGGGGCTGGTGGCTACGACGGAGCCAGCGGCGACTGCAAACGCAGCATCAGGTCCTACCCGGCTCTGTGGCGCGCCGCGCACTCACCGTCCTCCTTCGCGTTCACGGCCTGCGCGGGCGCCCGCACCGGCGATGTCGTCGAGGACCAGCTCGGCCCGCTGAACCGGTCCACGTCGCTGGTGAGCATCACCATCGGAGGCAACGACGCCGGGTTCGCCGACACAGTGACGACCTGCGTTCTGCAGGGCGAGCGTGCTTGCCTGCAACGCGTCGTCCAAGCCCGTTCGTACATCAGCACCACCCTCCCCGGAAAGCTGGACCAGGTTTACGACGCCATCCACAGCAAGGCGCCCAGCGCTGAGGTGGTCGTCATGGGCTATCCACGCTTCTACAAGCTGGGGGGTGGTTGCGCTGTGGGCATCAGCGAGAAGTCACGCGCCGCCCTCAACGCCGCCGACGACGACATCAATGCCGTCATCGCCAAGCGTGCCGCCGACCACGGATTCTCCTTCGCCGGCGTCAACGCGACCTTCAAGGGGCACGAGATCTGCTCCGGCGACCCGTGGCTCCACAGCGTCACCCTGCCCGTGGAAGAGTCGTACCACCCCACGGCCAGTGGCCAGTCCGGCGGGTATCTCCCGGCGTTCTCTTCTGCCGTGTAGAGGTTCGGCGCCGCTCTCAGCGCCCGGCACGAGCTGTTACTGCTGGAGCGAGGCCAGGGGCACCGTCGGAATCCGGCGCTTGAGGGTTGGGGAGTCAGCGCGACGCGGGGTCCGCGGTTGGCCGGAGCGAACCTGGGGCCGCCCGGCCAACTTCCGCCTTCCCGGGCGGTGTTGTTTTCGAGATCGGTATGTTGACGGCTATGAAGCCGTTCGTCTTCCACCGTGGCCGCCGACCCTGGCCCGAATCTGCGAGCACGCTGCAAAGGGACGCCGCCCAGCCGTGGCACGGTTGAGGGGGAGCGAGTTGATGGCCAGATCCTCGACGTTCCGTGTCGACGTCTACCAGAACGCGTACTTGCCGGAGGGTGGCCGCGACGTCAACGCCATCGTCAGGGGGAACAGGGTAGGACCGCCCCGGGCCGCGCGGGGCCCGGACGCCGCCGTGGTGATCATGGTGGACTGCTCCGGCTCCATGGACTGTCCGCCGATCACGATGCGGGGTGCCAGGGAAGCCACGGCCGCCGCCATCGACATGCTGCGCGACGGCACGCAATTCGCCGTGGTCGGCGGCACCCACCGGGCCGCCGAGGTCTTTCCGGGGGACGGCCGGCTGGCAGTGGCGAATGCGGCCAGCCGCGAACTGGCCAAACAGGCGCTGCAAGGGCTCACCGCGGGCGGCGGAACCGCGTTCGGCAGCTGGCTGCGGCTCGCCGAGCGGCTGCTGCGGTCGGCCGAAGGACCGTACCGGCACGGCATCCTGCTCACCGCCGGCCGCAACGAACACGAGTCGCCCGAGACACTCAAGGCGGCGCTCGACGCCTGCGCGGGACGGTTCATCTGCGATGTGCGCGGCGTCGGTACGGACGGGGACGTGAAGGAGCTCGCGGCCATCGCTTCCGCACTGCTGGGCAGCGTCGACATCATCGCCGACCCGGCCCGGCTCCCCGACGAGCTCACGCAGATCATGTCGGAAGTGACGGGCAAGGGGACCGAGAACGTCGCCCTGCGGCTGTGGACGCCTATGGGCGTGGACGTCGTGTCGGTCAAGCAGGTCGCGCCCACCCTCGAAGACCTGACCGGCAGGCGCAGTGCGGCGGGACCGCGCGCCGGGGACTATCCGACGGGTTCCTGGGGCTTGGAGTCCCGCGACTACCACATCCGCGCCCGGGTCCCGGCCGGTGGCACGGGCCAGGAAATGCTCGCCGTCCGGGTCGAGCTGGTGATCCCGCAGGACGATGGTGCCGCGACAACCCTCGCCCAGGCCCTGGTACGCGCCCAGTGGACCGCCGACGCGGAGGCGTCCACGTCGATCGATGAGCAGGTGGCGCGCCACACAGGGCAGGCGGACCTGGCCCGGGCCATCCAGGAAGGCCTCGACGCCCGCAAGGCCGGTGACGACGACCGGGCAACGGACAGACTGGGCAGGGCGGTTCAGCTGGCGCACGCTCTGGGGAACCAAGACACAGTGAAACTGCTGGCGCGGCTGGTCGACGTGGTCGATGCCGCGACCGGCACCGTGCGGCTCAGAGCCAAGGCCGCGGACGCCGATGCGACGACCCTGGAAATACGGTCGACCAAAGCGGCCCGCACGAGGAGACCACCTGGTGAAGCCCCGAGCCGGCCGGAATCCGTAAGTGGTGTCCCGCAGGTGCCACAGCAACAGGGCGTCTCGACGGGGAGTGAGAGGCACGGCGGGGAGCCGCGGCTCCTGGAAGCGGAGTTGGTCGAGCAGGCGCCTCCCGACCGGGAGGTTCCGCTACATGTGCGGGTCACCCGGGAAACGGATGGTTCCGGCGTGGCGCTCCGGGCGTTTCCCATCCCGGCGGCGGGAGCACGGCTCCTCATCACCGTGCACGCTCCAGGTCTGCTGGCGCTGGGAGATCTGCAGCAGTGGCTCACCGTTCGTCCCGGCCAGGACTCACCCTGGCTGCAATTCGGCCTGCGGACCATGGCGCCCGGCCTGCACACCGTCACCGTGCGGGCCTTCCACCAGGGGACCTTCCTCGGTGAACTGCGCACCCAGGTCTCCGTGCGGCCCGACACACCGGCCAGGGCGGGCCCGCCGCGCCGGGCGCCGCTCACCACTCTCGCGTTCGACCCGGGCGAGGTGACCTTGCAGGTCCTCAAAGGCACGGACGGCGCCTACAGCTTCCAGTTGCTCAGCGAAACCACGTACGCACCCGAGTCCTTCCACCTCGTGGCGGGCGGATCCCACGGCGCACGCGAGCGGATCTACGACGAACTGCGGCGTACGGCCGCCGCGGCCGGGCGGGACAGCGGCGGGGATCACAGCCAGGCACGCCGACGGCTGATCAACCTCGGTGTGCAGCTGTGGGCGACGGCGGTGCCCGACGCCGTGCGCCAGCAGTTCTGGGCGGAAGCGGGGCGCGTCACCTCGTTGACCGTCCTCGGTGACCACGATGCCGTGCCCTGGGAACTGCTGTATCCCCTGGACGGCCAGCGGGAGGGCGACGGATTCCTCGCCGAGTGGCTTCCCGTGGTCCGCCGGGTATTCGGGCAGGACCGGGTGCGCGAACTGTCCCTGTCCCGCGCCGCCTTCGTGGTGCCACCGGGCTCGCCTCCCGAAGCGGAACGCGAAGTGGTCGCCCTCCGGGCCAGACTGGGCGATGCCGTGACCGACGGCGGCACGCTGACCCATCGCGCCGCAGTGAGCGGCCTCATCGACGAAGGGCTCGACGGGCTGCTGCACTTCGCCTGCCACAACGCCTTCACCAGCTCCGGTTCTCACGTCACCATGGCGGACGGCCTCTTCGACCCGATCGATCTCGCCTACGCCACCCAGTCCGGTGCTCTGCGCACCACCCACCCGCTGGTGTTCTTCAACGCCTGTCGCAGCGCGGGACAGATCGACTGGTTCTCCACCAGCCTGGGCTGGGCAGCGCAGTTCCTGCAGGCCGGCGCGGGCGCCTTCGTCGGCACCCTGTGGCCGGTACGGTCCGACTCCGCGCTGCTCTTCGCCGACACCTTCTACGAGCGTCTGGTCACCCAGCGGCAGAGCCTGGGGCAGGCCACGCTGAACGCACGACGGGCCATCCGTGATCAGGGCGGGGACCCCACCTGGCTGGCGTACGCCGTCTACGGCAGCCCCGCAGCACGCGCCGCCATCCCCTAGGAGACACCAGCACACCCGGAACAGGAGAGACATGGACCATCCGGTCTTCGTCATTCATGGCGTCGGCAACCGCGACCCGCACGCCTTTACCGCTACCGTCGCGGCCTTGCAGGTGGCCGCGGACACGACCTTGGTACCCGTCTACTGGGGTGATCTCGGCGCGGACGACCGATTCGTCGATCTCGCCCTCCCTTCTCGCTCTTCCGGGCTGCGGGACACCCCGGAGGCCGGGGACGTACCATCGGACTTGCTGGTGGCCACTCTTCTCGCGGAAACCGCACAGCCTGTCCCAGGTGACCTGCCCGCGCCTCTGCAGGACGCGGTCCGCCACACCTTGGACGCATCGCGGAACAGCGGACTGCGCGATGGCCGCGACAGCCCGGACTGGGACCAAGTACGTGCGGCGCTCGCCGACGAGTGGCCGGCGACGCGCTGGCTCTCACTGGCCGATGACCCGGCTCTTCTCAGCGAGACGGGAAAGGCCATCGCCCATGCGGTCACCGACCTGCAGGAGCCGGATGATTCCTGGGCAGGGCTTCGTGGTGAAGCACCCACTGAAGGCTTGCGCGCTCTGATCCGGCGCCGACTCGCGGACCTCGACCGCGTCGCAGGCGCGGCGATGCAGGCGGTCGCGGGCAGGATGAACCACACCGTGCGAAGCCGCATCGGACCTGGCGCCACCCGGTTCCTCGGCGACGTACTGGTCTATCAGCGCCATCGTGAGCAGATCCACGCCCGGATACGGGAACAGATCGCGGCCGTCGATCCCGAACTGGGACGCCGACCTGACCGCCCCGTCCGGGTCGTTGCGCACAGCCTCGGCGGTGTGATCGCCGTCGACATGGCCACCGCCCAGGAACCGCTGTGGACGTCCTCGCTGCTCACCTTCGGTTCCCAACCGTCGTACTTTCACCTCTGTGACCCCCGCGGAGGACAGCTTTCGCCCTACACCGAACGAAGGCCGGTCACCCTGCCGAGTTCCTTGGGGCGCTGGACGAACCTGTGGCAGCCATTCGACATCCTCGCCTTCGCTGCCGCCCGCGTCTTCCGTCTCGCCGACGGCACCTCCCCGATCGACCTACCGCTGCCTCACACGGCCACCGCAGGGCTATGGACGCACTCCGCGTACTGGAACCTGCCGGAACTCGCCTCCGCGATCAGGGATGCGATGTGATCACTGAGGCTTTGTGCGTCGCATCGCGGGACCATCAGGGAACTGCCGGGAGGGGCCGCCTTCGGCGTCCCGGACCGCCCCGTGTGGCCTGGCGGATGTCCGGTCTTACCGCTGTCGCGGCGTGTTGACATCACTAGGCTGGTCAGATGTGGTCGGCGTCCCGCCGGCCCATGGCCGGGACTAACGAAAGCGATGTCGTGATGGGCTCGACGGTGAGGGAACTCCTGGCCGGCCTGCCCGTGCAGGCGAATGAGAGCCGACGACAGGCGTGGACGTCTGCCTGTGCGCACGCTCTGGGCCTGGGCAGGATGGCCGTAACGGTGAACCAGGAGCTCGTGTGGTGCTGCGACGCCACCAGTGCCCGTCTGGACGACCAGCAGTTCATCCTCGGTCAAGGACCCGGCCTGCGTCTTTCTGTCCTGGCGGGGGCGGGCGAGATCCCCGACCCCAGCCGGTTGCCGGCCGAGCTGCGGCCACAGTTCACTCCTGAGGTCGAAGAGCTGGGTGTCGCGGCCCTGTTCGTGTGGCCCGTACGTATCGGTGCCGTAGCGGTGGGGACCGAGGATGTGATCGGCCAACGCCTCGGCAACCAGCCGGCCCTCCGCGCTCTGCCGCTCGGTGAGCGAACAGACGCTGCGCCGGTAGCCCGTCAGCGCGTGCCCGCGCCGACGCCCCGGGCCAGTCCATCACCGACGACGCCCGCGACGTCCTCCGACAGGAACTGCCCCCATGACCACGTGTGACCGGGCGAACGTCTTCACGACAGCCGGTGCCGGAGACCAAGAAGGAAGCCCATGAGCAGGGAACAGCACATCGCCCGCACGTTCGTGGAACTGGCCGACACTCTCGTGGAGGACTTCGATGTCGTCGATTTCCTTCAGCAGATGACCGTCCGCTGCCAAGAGCTCCTGGACGTCACGGACGCGGCGGTGTTCCTCGCCCACCCTCCGCCCCATCTGCACAGCCCCGCGCCCTGCGACCCCGGCCCCGCCCTGAAACGCCTACTGGATTCGGCTTGCCGCCAGGGCCCGGCTCTGGACGCCCACCGCAACCGGCGGTCCGCCTCCACCCATGGCCCGGTCGGCGCCGATGAAGACGCCATGCGCTGGCCCGAGTTCACCCCGCAACTCCACGACGCCGGCTACACCGGTGCCGCCGCTGTCCCCATGCGCCTGCGCGAAGACAGCCTTGGCAGCCTCCTGCTCCTGCACACCGGTGACCGGCCGCTGAACGCCGACGACCTGGCCCTCGCCCAGGCCCTCGCGGATGCTGCCACCGTCAGCCTGCTCCAGGCCCGCACCATCCGCCAGGAGCACGCCGTCAACCGGCAGCTCCACACGGCGCTGCAGAACCGCATCGTCATCGAGCAGGCCAAGGGCCTCGTCGCCGCCCGCCAGAACATCACGCTCAGCCGTGCTTTCGACGCGATGCGCAGTCACGCCCGAAGTCACCGGATCCTGCTCAGGGAAGTCGCCCAGAGCGTCATCGACACCGGTTTCACGCCACCGAATCACGGCGCACAGCCACCCACCCAGCACACTGACCCTTCCTGATGGACACCGACGAGGGAGTGCCTGCTCTCTTGGCGGCGGCACACGCGTCCCGGGGCGGGTCCTGGTAGCCCGTACCGCGACTTCCGCCGTGGGCGGTTCGGCCTTCGCCGCCTGTGGGGCCCTGTGCTGCCCTGTCTGGTTCGAGGAAGCTCAGCGGCTGCCCGCAATACGTCAAGCGTCTATGTCGTCCCGAGCCGCCGTGCCCTACGCTCGAAAGAGGGCAGCCCTCGCTGGCCGTGGCCGCCGGTGGAGCTCCTGCCCGTTCGCTTAGCCCCTGGACCCCGGGTCTGAGGTGACTGGAGCCGCGTCGCCGACACCACGCGGCTCCAGCCTCACTGTCCGCACTACCCGTTCGAGCCCGGGGTGTGCTCCCGCCGCATCCCGGTGGGCCGGTGAGGACGACCGGCGCAAGGACGGCGAGGAGGGGAGCCCGCCGTCCTTGCGTGGCGGCCGCCGCCGATGAGGGGCGCTGCCCCAGTGGCGGCGGCGCTGGTACCTGATGGTTCAACCAACTGTCCCCGGGGCGGATGCACGCTTGCGCGCCCCGTTCTACAGACCCTATGTGCGGACACCGAACCCGGCGTGCTCGCTCAGCGAGCCGTTACAGATCGAGTCCCGCAAACCTTGAGGGCAGTGCCACCAGGCACCGGGCCCTTCGACGTACCGGAGCGGCCGGCGGGCCGGGCCGCCGCTCTGGTCTGGGACGGCGCCGCAGCCCACGGGCCGCCCGAAGGCCCAACGCCCACGTCTTGGGCCGCCCCGTGCACGGGTACCCGTCATGGACGGAGGAGTCGAGACGGTACGCGTCTTGCAGTGCGGCCGTTGGGATTCCGGTAGCAGAAGAACCGGTCGGGCCCGCCCGCGCCCACGGCGACTACCCCAGTCGACGGGGTTGTCGAGTCGGATGCGGTCGGCGGTGACTTCGCGGGCGAGGTCGGCAAGGGCCACCTCGTGGCTGTGGGCGTGGGCGCGCAGGCGGACCAGAGCCTGGTGCAGGGGGGTGCGGTGGTGGACGGCGCAGATGCCGCAGATGCCGCAGGCCTGGACCTCAGCCCGACGATCCTTAAGTGGTTTTGCGTGTGATTCCCATGCGTTGGGCGATGGTCTCGCCGAGGTTGGCGAGGGTGGCCAGTTCTTCCGGGGTCAGGTGGTCGATCAGGTGGCGGCGTACTGATGCGACGTGCAGGGGAGCGGCGGCATGGATGGTCGCGGAGCCGGAGTCGGTGAGGACGACCTCGGCACCGCGTCCGTCGGTGGTGACGTCCTCGCGACGGATCAGATCGCGTTGTTCCATGCGGGTGAGGTGGTGGGAGAGGCGGCTGCGGGACCACTGCATCAGGCCGGCGAGGCCGGTGACGCGCATGCGGCTGCCGGGAGTCTCGCTGAGGACGGACAAAACGTCGTAGTCGGCCTCGGAAAGGCCGCTGTCGGTGCTGAGGTCGCGGGAGATCTCGGCGTTGACGAGTGGAAACATCCGCCGCCACGCGTACCAGGCGTCCTGTTCGGCATCGGTCAGCCAGCGAGGAGAGGTCATGGGGGAACCCTAACCCGATGGATGACGTGTCACGCAGATGGTTGACAGGCCACCCGCGTGTGGGGTTGAGTATTGGTGACACGTCAACCACTTTGGGAAGAAGTCGATATGTCTCGCCTGCTTGTCCTGTCCACCAGTACCCGAACCGTCTCAAACGGCCGCGCCTTCGCCCGCTGGGTCGCGGACGCCGCAGGGGGACACGAGGCGTTCGACGTGGAGTTCACCGACCTCGGGGAGCTGGCTCTGCCCCTGCTCGACGAGCCCGAGTACGCCTCCACCGGTATCTACACCCATCAGCACACGCGTGACTGGAGTGCGATCGCCGGCGCCGCCGACGCGTTCGTGTTCGTCATGCCGATGTACAACGGGGGCTTCACCGCGCCTCTCAAGAACGCGCTGGACCACCTGTACCAGGAGTGGCAGGGCAAGCCGGTGGGCCTGGTCAGTTACTCCGCCGGCGACTCCGGCGGAGCGCCGGCCGCCGAGATGCTGCTGCCGGTCCTCGCCCGGCTCGGTCTCCGGCCCGCCCAGCGGCGCCTGGCCGTACCCGCCATCCACTCCCTGGTTTCGGAGGGAGCGTTTGCCCCCTCCGAAGGACTCGACGGCGAACTGGCTGTGCTGCTGGACGAGTTGGCGAAGCTGACCCTCGACGAGAACCTCGCCTGACGACTGCCGGTCCCCGCTCTGGGCCTGCTTGCCACGGCCTGCGACGGGCGGCGGGCCGTCCGACTTCGGCGGTAGCTGCTGCTGGGCTCGGCTGATGGCAGTGGGCCAAGCGGTAAAGCTCAGTGGGTGGGAACCGGCTCGGACGACGGCCGCCATTCGCGCCTGAGGAGGCCGTAGACCCATGAGTCGGAGACGTCGCCGTTGACGACGCAGTCCTCCCGCAACGTCCCTTCACGCACGAAGCCGAGCTTCTCCAGCACGCGAGCAGAAGCCACATTGCGTGTATCGACCTCGGCTTGGACGCGATTCAGGTCCAGCGTCTCGAACGCCCATCGCAGCAGAGCGTGCGCGGCCTCGGTCGCGTATCCCTGACCCACGACGCACTGTCGTAGCAGTAGCCGAGCGTCGCGCTGCGGAAGTCCGGATTCCAGTTGTGCAAGGTGCACCAGCCGACGAACGCCCCGTCGGACACGCGATCCACGGCCAAGCGCGCCCCGGTGCCTTCCTGTTCCATCCGTCGGCACGTAGTGATGAACTTCTCTGAGCGTGACCGGTCGGTCCACGGGGGCGAGTCCCAGTACCGCAGGATGTGGGCGCTGCTCTGCAGTGCGAAGAGGTCGTTCGCATCCGCGTCCTCGAAGGCGCGCAGCCGAAGGCGAGCGGTGTGCAACGAGGGGGTGGGCAGCGACGCTCTCATGGTCCCTCCCTGGTCGGTGGCCGACCCATCAGACTGCCGATGCGGGGCCACTCGCAACGTGTTTTCTTGGCGCGTCGGCAGACGTGTCCGCTTCATTGGTTCGACCGAACACGCCCGGAGAGCTGTGGTCCGTCGACGGCCTGTTGGGCCCGCCGGGTTGGGTTACAGCGGGACCGTCAGGAGGGTGCAGCGTACGGGGGTGGCGTGGCTGGGGTCGAGGGCGTTCAGGACCAGTTGGTGGACGTTCGGGTCGTACGGGCTGCCCAGGTGGCCGGTGAGTTCGAGCGGGCACACGCTCTGAAGCAGGATGTTGTTGACGCTAGCCCCGGGGCCGGGGGTGAGGAACTGGTGTGTGTACGGGGTGACGACCTCGTCGACCCTGGTGACGATGTTGGTGTAGCTCACGCCGGGTTCGGTGTCGCCCTTGGCGTAGAGCTGCTGGAGCACCGGGGAGCCGACGGTCTGGTCCTTGGCGGCGGGACTGTCCAAACCGAGCGGTTGGCCGGCGTGTCCGGCCACGGTCAGGACGGCGTCGGCGAGGTGGATCAGGCCGAGCAGGGTGGTGCCGTGACTGCTGGGGTTGATGCCGACGAGCTGGTGGACCTTGGCGGCGCCGCCGTGGAAGCGGAGGTACCACTGGGGCATGAGTCCGCCTCCCTGGGAGTGGCCCACGAGGTCGACCTTCTTCGCGCCGGTAGCGGCGAGCACCGTGTCGACGTAGATAGCGAGTTGCTCCGCCGAGTCGGGGACGGGCCCGACGGCTTTCACCAGGGCGTGGGGTTTCGTCTCGCCGTAGTTGAGGGCAAAGACGCAGTAGCCGAGGCTCTTGAGCAGGGGGGCCAGTCCGCTCCAGTTGTCGTAGGCGTTCTCGAAGGTGCCGTGGACGAGGATGGCGGGGTAGGGGTGGGCGGCGGTCGGTTTGCAGCTGAAGTCGTTGGCACCGGCAGGGGAGCGTTCGGGGTCGGGCAGGGAACCGAGCAGTGCGGTGCCGAAGTTGACGACGCCGAGGCCGAGGAGGGGTCCGGCCGGCCGCGGCGGCGTTGCTTCGGCACGCCGTGACCGCGAGGGTGCCGCGGAAGCTGCGGGGGCGGCAGCGCTAAGGCAGACCGCCGTGGCCAGGGCGGCGCATGCGGCCCTGAGGGATCGACGCATCGAGGTGCGTACCTTCTGGTGAGGTGACGAAGGGGACTTGAGGCGGCCCCAGCTTCGACACCCCCTGTGCCGCGCTCACCTGCGGCGCGCGGTATCCGCCCGTTCGGCTCATGCCCGGTCAGCCGCGTGGGCGTACGCGGCCGGGTTCCGGCGGGCTGACGTCGAGGGCCGGGCTGGCAGAGCCGCGTTGCCGCATGGCTGCGGCGGCGTCGGTATCCAGGTGGGCTTCAACTTGTCGCAGGGGGGCAACCGGCGTGCCTGTTGGGGGTGTTGAGACTCGGGGAAGGCGCGGCGGCTCTCACCCATGCTGCCGTCGGTGAGGGAGTGGCGAGAGCAGGCGATCCATCCACCTGGCGCGAGCGGAGCGCCGACCACAGAGCAAGGGGTGTGCGCCGCGCTGCGGGATGCGTCAGCGTGGTGAGGGGCCGGGGAGGTCGGGCAGCGTCAGGTGTTCGTGGACCACGGCGTGCGCGAGGGCGGTCAGGTCCATGTCCCTGGTGTGGGCGTGGGCACGCAGCAGTGCCAGCGCTTGGCCGGTGGTCACGCCGTGGCGGTAGCTGATCATGCCGATTGCCTGGTGGACGACCGCGTCGGTCGGCAGGAGCCAGGTGTGCGCGAACTCTTCGTCGCTCGGTGTGGGAGTGGCGAGGAGCAGCAGGTCGGCCGCGTCCGCGTGGTCCTGGGCCAGGTGCAGGTCGACCTCAGGGAGCAGGCCCGGCCGGTCGCGGTAGAGGGAGAGGACGAGGCCGGACTGCTCCGATGGATCGGAACCGCTCAGCACGGGCAGGGCAAAGACCGCGCGGATACCGTGAGCCCTGGCCTGTTCGGCGTACACGGGCCACTGTTCTGTGCTCCGCGCGTCGTCGAGATCGGCTGCGAGCACCGGTGCCCCCTGCCTCAGGGCCTGGACGCAAGGTCCTTCCCCGAGGCTGATCTGCAGCGATTCGCCTCGCGCGGCCAGCGCGCCGACCGCACACAGTGACACCCGCTGAGCGAGGGCGGCGTCCGCGGTCAGGGTGAGTCCCACGGCGTACTCCCCGTTCAGGGCGTTCCTGCACGCCTCGCCGAGGTGTTGGGTCGGGTGGACCCGGCCCACGAAGCGGGCGGCCAGGACGACAGCTTGCAGCTGTGGGGTCTTCACCCTGGGCTCATTGTGACGACAAGCGCGGTAGCACCCTGATCATGCGTGGACATGTCGGTATGCCCGATCTCCGGCATTCACCGCCGACGCTGCCGGATCGGAAGCCAATGTCGGGGGTGATGGACGAGCGGTCTGGCTACGGGCAGCCTGCGCTTTCACCCTACGCCCTGCTCGGTGGATACACAGGAGGTTACGGACCGGTGACTGAAACCGGGCCGGTAGCAGTTGCCCGTTTTTCGCGATCTCCTGTCGTTGGCCGCGGAGCGGTCCTACCGTCACGACTGCTGTTCCCGTTCGCCGAGCACCGCCCTGCCGACCACGGATGTAACGTTCCGCCCGTCCGGCAGGACGCGTCGCAACCCGCAGCCGTCGCAGTGAGGGCCGTGGTGCTGGTCCGCCCGGAGTATCGGATTCAGCCAGTTGCGGAAAGGCGTCGCGATTTTCCAGGACGCGGTCTTTCTCCTCCTGGACGGCGACGCCGAAGCCTCCGCCGACACCGGCAACGACGGCACGCACATCGGACGCTTCCATGCGCACGGTTGTGACTCGTGGGGGCACCTGAACAGACCGGGCCGGACCCGTCCCCGGGCCGGTCTGTTCAGGTGCCCCCACCACGGGCGGGAAGCGGTGGGCCGGTCGACGGTGGCGGCTCCTGGTGCACTTTCGTATCCGCTGCTTCGCACACGCGCAGAGTCGGATCAAGGCGTGATCTGACGTGTTCGGCCGTGGACGAGGTAAGGGCACGGCGGAAAATACCTAGACTGGGCGGTGTCGGGAGTCCATCTCATGCCGAGGAGGGCTCTGGTCGCGAACGAAGGGTGGCTGTGCCGGGAGGTGAGGAGCGGTGAACGCCGGCCGTTACCTGGCTGCCGTACTGAAGAGCCTGCAGCCCACCGGTGGCGACAGCGAGCTGATCGGCGCCGACCCCCATTTGTGCGCCCTGGCCCTTGGCGTGGACGGCATCGCCGCCTGTGTGACGACCGCCGATGGCATGAACGAATTGCTGTGGTTCACCGAGGGCACCAGTACACGGCTGGAGGATCTGCAGTTCACGTTGGGTGAGGGGCCGGGCCCTGAGGTATCGGCCTCCTGTGCGCCGGTCCTGGTGCCGGACCTCTCACGGGTCGCGCCCGGCCGGTGGCCCGCGCTGTTGCCGGAGGCGCAGGCGCTGGGCATCGGCGCCGTTTTCTGCCTGCCGCTCCATGTCGGCTCCGCCTGTCTGGGGACTTTGACCTTGCAGCGCGCGGTGCCGGGTCCGCTCCCGGACGCGACGATGACCGATGCGTGGTCCGTAGCCAACGCTCTGACCGCCGTGCTCTTGCACGGCAGCCCGCAAAGGGACGCCTTCGCCGCGGCGGACACGGCTTCGGTGTTGTACCGAGCCGTCGTCCACCAGGCCACCGGGATGATCAGTGTGCAGGCCGAAGTGCCACTTGCGCGGGCGCTCCTGCTGTTGCGCGCGTACGCCTTCGAGCATGAGCGGAACGTTGTGGAGGTTGCCGAGGACGTGGTCGCCAGGCGGTTGAGCTTCCGGGAGAATGAGGACGGGCCGGATACTTCCGGTGAAGGGACTGAAGGGCAATGAGGCATGAGGAACGACTGTTGGCGGCCATGGTCGACGCCGTGGACACGCTGGTCGACGAATTCGATCTGATCGATTTCCTCCATAGGCTGTGCGACAGCTGCAACGACCTGCTGGATGTATCCGCTGTGGGGGTCATGCTTGCCGATCCGGGTGGCAGCCTCCAGCTGATCGCCGCGTCGGACGAGCACACCCGGCTGCTGGAGCTCTTTGCCCTGCAGGTCGACCAGGGGCCGTGCGTGGAGTGCTACCGCAATGGCGCAGCACGGCTGAACATCTCCCTTGGTTCCGCCGAGCAGACCGCCGGGTTCCCGCGCTTTGCGGAACACGCCCGCCAGGCCGGTTTCGCCATCACCCACGCCCTGCCCATGCGGCTGCGCCAGCAGATCGTGGGCGCGCTGAACCTGTTCGACACCCGCGAACAGAACCTCAGCGAAGCCGACGTTCGCGTGGCGCAGGCGCTGGCGGATGTGGCGACCATCGCGATCCTCCAGCACCGGACCATCGCCCACGGCAACGTCGAGCGGGCGCAACTACGAGCCGCCCTGTCCAGCCGCATCTCCATCGAGCAGGCCAAGGGGATGCTGGCCGAACGCTGGGGCACCACGCTCGACGACGCCTTCGACGCGCTGCGTCGGCACGCCCGCAACCACCGGCAGCCCCTGACCGCGCTGTGTCAGCAGCTGATCGATGGTTCACTGGACACCACCTCCGTCGAGCGTCCCTGATCATCCGCCGTGCAGTATGCCCGCATGCCGGTACCCGCCCCAGCCCCCGGCGGAGAATGTGTGCCGCTCCTCCAGGTGCCCGGGGCTTGTCCATCGGAAGGACAGCCCATGAACCCCGAGGATCACGACGCGGCATGGCGGCGGATTGGTGCGGCCGGCATCAGCGGCAGCGTCACGCTGAGCACCGCCTGCCGGGCTTGCGTGGAGGACCTGGAGGCCGACTTCGGCGGCGCCACCTTGGTGACCACCGGCGAATTGCGGCTGCTGGCCTGCGCCACCAATGAGCGCGCCAGGGCCGTGGAAGACGCCCAGCTGGTCACCGGCGAGGGGCCCTGCACCGACGCCTACGTCCACCACCAACCCGTCGAAGCAGACCTGCACCAAGCGGAGGACCGGTGGCCTGCCTTCGTTGCCCTCGCCTGCGACCAGGGCGTGCGCCGTGTCCTGGCCCTGCCCCTGGCCATCGGCAACCTTCTCATCGGCGCCATGGACCTCTACCGCTGTACCCCTGACCCCTTCACCGCGGCGCAGAAGGACCGGGCTGCGGCTTACGCCCGCATCGTGGCGCTGCTCGCCCTCGACGAGCACCCCTACCTGATCGCCACCCACTCCCGGCCCGCCCAGCGCGGACCGCAGGGCTATCCGCCCACTGTCCATACGGCCGCAGGCATCCTCGCCGCGAAATACGAGCTCACCCCCGACGACGCCCTGGCCCGGCTGCGCGCCCACTCCTTCCGCCACAATCAGCCCCTGCTGCGCACCGCCGAACACGTCCTCGACCATCACAGCCTGGACTGAGCTCGGACCAGCGCGCCTGCGGGGGCCAGTAGTTGATGCAGGCCGGTGGAAGGTGGACAAGGGCCGACGGTGCTTCCCGTCCGCTCTTTCGGCGCAAATGAATGGCTGATTCGCCGGCACCGAAACCGCCTCCGACGAAGCGTGCAGGCATCTGGAGGAAGACCAGCTCGAACTCGGCGAAGGCCCCTGCCTCGACAGCGCCCGTACCGGCGCCGCGCTGGCTCCGGTCCTGTTGCAGGCCATCGACACGGCACGTTGACCCGCACCGCGAAGAGGTCCGCCGCCGCGCGTTTCGGAGCTTGACTGAATTTTCAGTCAGGATAGAGTGCGCTCACTGGTTCGCCGTCGGCCTGCACGCCCGGGCAGCACTGCGGGGCAAGGCCGTCGTGGTGAGGCGGTATGCCGACCCACCGCTGGTGCTGTTCCAGGTGTCCGCCGAGGCGCCGACCTGCCCGGCGCACCGGGCAAGTGAACGACCTGATTCGGAGAATCCGCATGAGTGACCCGTATGGCGACAGCCGCCCGATCGGCCGCCGTCCTCTGGGAGCCGTGCCCTCGCGCAGGGGGGTGCTGGGGGCCATCGGACTGGGCGCTGCTCCCGGGACCTCAGGTGGGGGGCGTGCTTTCGCACAGGGCGCGGACTCGTGCACCGGCAGCGGTCCCCGCCGGCGGGTGGAGCGCGATGACGTTCCCCATGCGCGCACCTGGATGTCGTGGCCGTCGCGCAAGTCCGTCTGGGGCCGACAACTCGCAGGGGTCCAGGGAGACATCGCGTTGATCGCCGCGACGATCGCCCGGTTCGAACCGGTGATCATGTGCGCCCCGGACGACTACAGCGTCCGCCAGGCCCGCCGGATGTGCGGCCCCGCCGTCACCGTGACCGATGAGATCGCCACCGACGACCTCTGGATGCGCGACATCGCCCCGGTGTTCCGGCGCGACGGCCGCGGAGGGCGCGACGCGGTCGGCCTCAACTTCAACGGCTGGGGCAAGAAGCAGACCCACCGCTACGACGCCGAGGCAGCGTCCTGTGTCGCCGCCTGGGCCCGGCTGCCCTTCAGCCGGGCGGACTTCGTGGGGGAGGGGGGATCCGTCGAGACGGACGGCGACGGCACGGTGATGGCCACCGAGAGCAGCCTGGTCAACAAGAACCGCAACCGACAGATGAGCCGGGACGAGATCGAGGCCGAGGTGCTGCGCGTCTACGGCGCGGACACGATGATCTGGGTCCCGGGCATCAAGGGCAAGGACATCACCGACGACCACATCGACGTCACCTCACGCTTCGTGCGGCCTGGCGTGGTGATGGTCCAGTTGCCGCCCGCGGACCGCGAGGACGTGTGGGCCCGTGACGCCCGCGAACAATTCGCCATCCTGTCCCGGGCCACGGACGCCAGGGGCCGCAGGATCCAGGTGATCCGGGTGGACGGCCCCGACACCGTGCGGTCACGGGACCCGAAGTTCGTCGACTCCTACCTCAACTTCCACGTCGTCAACGGCGGCGTCATCGCCGCACAGTTCGGCGACCACGCGAGGGACGAGGCAGCCCGGCGCACCCTTTCGGCGGCCTATCCCGGCCGCGAGGTGGTGCAGCTCGACGTCGACCGACTGATGTCCGGCGGTGGTGGCATCCACTGCTCGACCATGCAGGAACCTCTGCCGTAACTCCCGCTCAGGCATGCTGCGCCTGCGTGATCCGTTCCCCGCCCAGCCCTTCTCATGCCCCCACCCCGTTCGGAGCGCCCCGTGCAAGATCTCCCTTCCTCCCGCTTCTCACCCTCCCGTCGGACGATGCTGCGGGCGGCCGCCGGTGCCGGTGTCCTGACCCTGGGAGCCGCGGCCTGTGCTCCTTCCGACGAAGGTGGGCAAGCGGTCGCACCCGGCTCCTCGCGGCAGCCCGGACCGACCGTGGCGGGGCGCAGGTTCGGTGCGGAGTGGGAGAGCCACGCGCGTACGTTCATGTCCTGGCCCGCGTCCTCCGGTATCTGGGCCGAGCAACTGCCCGCCGTGCGCGAGGACATCGCCCGGCTGGCGCGGGCGGTGGCCGGTTACGAACCCGTCGTGATGTTCGCTCGTCCCGCGCAGGCCGACGCCGCGCAGAAGGCCTGCGGCAACGACGTGGAAGTCGTTCCGCTGCCCGTGGACGACCTGTGGGCCCGGGACTCCGTCCCGGTGTTCGTGGAGGAGTCCGGCACACTCAAGGGCGTCGACTTCAACTTCAGCGGCTGGGGGAACAAGCAGAAGGAGCACGGCAACGACACCGCGCTGGCCGCAGCCATGCTGGACAAGTACGGGATCGGACGGGTGCGCACGCCACTCGTGGCCGAGGGCGGCTCGTTCGAGACCGATGGTCAGGGCACCCTCATGGTCACCGAGAGCTCGGTGGTCAACCAGCGCCGCAACCCTGGCAGGAGCCGCGACGAGATCGAGGCCGAGCTCAAGAAGGCCCTCGGTGTCACCAAGGTGATCTGGTTCGCGGGGGTGCGTGACCAGGACATCACCGATGCCCACGTGGACTGTCTGGTCCGCTTTGTCGCGCCTGGCGTCGTCCTGCTCGACCAGCCCTTCCCAGGCGCGCCGGCCGACGTGTGGTCGCGCTCGTCGGCCCAGGCGCGCGAGGTACTGAGGAACGCCACGGACGCCCATGGCACACCGCTGAAGGTGATCGACCTGCCGCAGCCCGACCCCGACCGGATCGCCGGCCGAGGCGACGCGTTCGTCTCCTCGTACATCAACTTCTACGTCGCGAACAAGTCGCTCTTCCTTCCCCGCTTCGGAGACGCCAGGGCCGACGACCGTGCGCAGCAGATCCTGCGGGACCACTTCCCGGGCCGTGACATCATCCCCGTGAAGATCGACAACATCGCCTCTGGGGGTGGCGGGATCCACTGCTCCACCCACGACCAGCCCGGGAAGCCCTCCGAAGGCTGAGAGCGCGGTGCCGCCCACCTGCCGCGGAGCACACCGGCCCGGTCAGGAACACAAGCCTGACGGTGAGCGGTTGACGGACGCTTGCGTTGCCGGACTGCGACAGCCCGCTCCTGGAACGCCGACGCACATGCGTGCCCGCGGCAGGATTCACCTGCGCCCGAGTCGATCCAGTTCCGCGTCAATGGCGTCGCTCACCAGCTCACGGGCGTGGTCCAGGGGAAGGACGCCGCTCAGCCAGCGCATGCTGAGACCCTCCACCAGGGCGGTCAGCCGCTCGGCGGAGAGGGCGAGGCGCGCGGCCGTGGCCGTGGGGCGCACCTGGCCCAGCAGCTCGGCCACCTCGTGCACCCAGACCAGCGTGGCCTTGGCCAGGTCCTCCCGCAGGTCCGGCTCGAAGATGGCGCTGGCGCGCAGCTCACCCCAGGCGATGCTGTTCTCCCGGACGACCTCGTCGTCCTGAAGCTCCTGAAGCAGGGTGAATTCCAACTCCTGCCGGGGCGTCAGGGGCCCGGCGGCCGCGTCGCGCTCGGTGGTGTAGTGCTCGGCCCGGTCATTGATGAACTGCAGGGTCCGGCGCAGAATTCCGGCGCGATCCTTGAAGTGGTAGTAGATCAGCGCCGTGGAGACACCGGCTTCGGCGGCCAGCTCCTCGACACGCAGTCCACGCACCCCGCGACGGGCGATGACCCGCGCGGCAGCCTCCATGATCACAGTCTTTCGATCGCCCACAAACCACCACCCTAATGCTCCTCTCTCCCGCTCCGAACGGTCGGATTGACCGAATCTTCAGGGAGAGTGACGTGCCGCTGAGCCGGGCCCCGGGCCGCGAGCGGCCCGCCACCGCCATCGAGTGCGCGCGGCTGACCGCGCAAGAGACCCCAATGGCATACACAGGAGCGTCCGCAGGGATAGCGTGCAGAAGACCGAGGCCGCGGGGGAGGGCGCCGGTGTGCCGACAGCTGCCACGCTTGCGGCTGAGGGCCGCATTCCTCTTCCTGGCCTGGTCCCGACACAGAAAGGCTCTGGTGAAGAAGAACTGCCCAGGCTGCCGGGCCTTGCGCCTGGAGGCGTCGAAGCCCGGCGCAGCCCTTGCCGAACTTCTCGTCCGCGTAGCGCTGCACGAACGGTCGGCGGAGTGCCGCGAGCCCGCCCCCGCGCGGAAGCGAGCGAGACCTTAGGGCTGCTCCAAGCCGATGCCGTGGCTTCACCGCGAACCCATGCGACGCCCCCGCGCGGCGACCACCTGTGTCCACGTGCTGTCGTCCGCAGTTTCTTGCGGGGGTTACCGGAAGTCGTGCGAGGTCTCGTAGCCGGTTGTCAGAGGCGTCGGAGGTCCAGGCCGACATCGAGGACGGGGGAGGAGTGGGTGAGGGCTCCGACCGAGAGGTAATCGACACCCGCCTCGGCATAGGCGCGGGCTGTGTCGAGGACCAGGCGGCCGGAGGACTCGAGCATCGCCCGGCCGTTGACCAGGGCCACGGCCTCAGCCGTCTCCGCCGGGGTGAAGTTGTCCAGGAGGATCAAGTCGGCGCCCGCGTCCAGGACTTCGGTGAGCTGGGCGAGGGTGTCGACCTCGACCTCGATGGCGAGTTCGGGGAAGCTCTCGCGGACCAGCCTGAAGGCCTCGGTCACGCCGCCGGCCACCACGGCGTGGTTGTCCTTGACCAGGGCCGCGTCCGAGAGGGACATGCGGTGGTTGACGCCGCCGCCGCAGCGGACCGCGTACTTCTCCAGGGAGCGCAGGCCCGGGGTCGTTTTGCGGGTGTCGCGGACCTTGGCCTTGGTGCCTTCAAGTGCGCGCGCCCAGGAGTGGGTGGCCGTGGCGATGCCCGACATGCGGCAGAGGAGGTTGAGGGCGGGGCGCTCTGCAGTGAACAGGTCTCGGGCGCGGGCCGTGACCGAGAGGAGACTCTGGCCCGCCTCGACGCGGTCGCCGTCCTCGATGTGGCGCTCGACCTCGAAGGTGTCCGTGCAGACGGCCGACACGATCGCCTCGGCGACATGGATCCCGGCGACCGTGCCGGCCTCGCGTGCTGTGAAGTCGCCCGTCACTACGGCGCCTTGCGGGACCGTGGCGACCGTGGTGACGTCGATGCCGGAAGCCAGATCCTCGGCGAGGGCGATGTGCGCGATGTTGTCGACCTCGACCGGGTCCAGGCCCGCCTCGTGGAGAAGTCGCGCGAGGCTCGGGTCGAGGCCGCATTCGAGGCCGTCCGCCCTGCCGCCGGCGGGCTGGACACGGGAAAGGCTGAGGGTGCTCATGATCAGTGCTCCTGGAAAGGGGAGGGGAGGGTCGGGGGGAATTCGGCTGTGTCGGTGGTGTGGATGGCGAGGGAGCGGTCCGGCCGCAGTCGTACGACCACATGGCGCTGCCAGTCGGTGTCTTCGCGGCCCGGGTGGTCCTCGCGCCAGTGGCAGCCGCGAGTCTCCTCGCGGGGCTGCGCGGAGGCGACCAGGGCGCGGGCCACGCACAGGAGGTTCGTCGCCTCCCAGGCCTCGATGCCGGGGATGGCGGTCTTGCGGTCGTCGGAAGTCTCGGCGGCGTCCGCGCCGAGCGCCTCGAGGTGCGCGGCCGCCTCGGCGAGGCCGGCCGACGAGCGGGCCACTCCGGCCCCCTTCGTCATGATCCGCTGGATCGCGAGGCGGGACTCCGGGGCCAGCAGCGGGAGGGTGGTGCCTTCGGGGATCACTGGTTCGGGTCGGGCGTGGGGCGTTCCCGCGATGTCAGCGGCGATGTTCTCCGCGAAGACCAGGCCTTCGAGGAGGGAGTTGGAGGCGAGGCGGTTGGCGCCGTGGACGCCGGTGCAGGCGGCCTCGCCGCAGGCGTAGAGGCCGGGCACGG
>NZ_QOLA01000031.1 GCF_003324565.1 Streptomyces sp. SDr-06
CTCGATCCACCGAAGTGGACGGGGTTGTCAATCTGGCGTTGACTTTTGGCACGCTGTTGAGTTCTCAAGGAACGGACGCTTCCTTCGTACTCACCCTCACGGGCTTTCCTCCGGGCGCTTCCCTTCGGTATTTCGTGTTCCGACTCTATCAGACTCTTTCGTGTCCGATTTCCTCGGCGCCTTTCCGGTTCTCCCTTGCGGGTTTCCCTTTCCGGCGGTTCCGACTCTATCAGATCCTTTCGGGCCCGATTCCCGGTCTCCCGGGGCCAAGTCGGCTTGTCTTCCCGGCTGTTGGGCCGTTCCGACTCCCGAACTCTAGCGGATTTTCCCGGCGACCCGTAATCGAGTCTTCCGGGCCCGATCGAAATGAATTCGGCATGCCGAAAACACTCCCGGTCGGGAGATCGTGCTGAGTTGGGTTGCCGCAGATCCTGCGGCGGACGGTTGTTGCAGAACCGTATCGGCTCCGCGACAACTCGAAGAACCTTACGGGCCGGGGAGGACCGTGTCAACCCCGGCCCTCGCTCCTGTCCACTGGTTTTTCTCAGTCGAGGTCGGTGAGCCGGCCGCCCGCGTCCGGCTGGGCGTGCTCCACCCTGCGGAGCAGGCGGATCAGCATCTCGCCGAGGACGCCGCGCTCGTCGGAGGAGAGGTCCTGGAGCAGGTCCTCCTCGAAGTCGCTGGCCATCCGCATGGCCTCGAGCCACTTCGTCCGGCCCTCGTCGGTCAGCTCCACGATGACGCGGACCCGGTTGTTCTCGTCGCGGTCGCGCGTGACCAGGCCTTCGCCCGCCATGCGGTCGATGCGGTGCGTCATGGCGGCCGGGGTCAGGCCGAGGCGCTTGGCGAGTTCGCCGGGGCCCAGGCGGTAGGGCTCGCCCGCCAGGAGCAGGGTCTTGAGGACCTCCCACTCGGCGTTGCTGATGCCCAGGGTGGCGACCTGACGGCCGTACGCCACGTTCATCCGGCGGTTCAGGCGGCCCAGTGCCGAGACGACCTTTTCCACCTGGGGGTCGAGGTCGCGGTACTCGCGCTGGTACGCGGCGATCTGCTCGTCGAGGGTCGGCTCCTGGGGGCCGTCGGGCTCGGCGGGCTCGGTGGTCTCAGCCATGTCGCGAGTATGGCACGGGGGTCGTTGGCGTCTAAGTCCTTGAGTGTGTATTGTTAAGGCTCTAACTTTAGTGTTGAAGTCTTCAGCCCTGAGCCCTTCAGGTTCGAGCCGTCCGGCTCACCGCTCCCGGGCCGGGTTCCTAGAGCTTCCAGACCTCCAAGGTGGTGAGTGTGACCAAGGCGATGGGTGCAGCGATGCGCCGGATCCAGGCGGGTAACGCGCTGAGCGCGTTCGGACTCGGGTTCACCGTTCCGTATCTCTACGTGTACGTGGCTCAGGTGCGGGATCTGGGTGCGACCACGGCCGGTGTCGTGCTCGCCGTCTTCGCCATGGCCGCGCTCGTGGTGCTGCCGTTCACCGGCCGCGTCATCGACCGGCGCGGGCCGCTCCCGGTGCTCATCGGCGCCGCGCTGCTCGCCTCCCTCGGCGCGCTGAGCATGGGCCTCGCCTCCAGCGTGCCCGCCGCCGTCGCCTCGGCCGCGCTGCTCGGGGCGGGCACCGCCGTCATGCAGCCCGCGCTCGCGACGATGATCGTCTGGTGCTCGGGCCCCGCGACGCGCACCCGTGCCTTCGCCATGCAGTTCTTCCTGCAGAACCTCGGCCTCGGCATCGGCGGGCTCATCGGCGGCCAGATCGTCGACGAGAGCCACCCCTCCAGCTTCACGCTCCTCTTCTCCATCGAGGCGGCGATGTTCCTGGTGCTCGCCGGGATCGCGGGCTCCGTGAGGATGCCGCGATCCGTGGTCGTCCCGGACGCGCGTCCCCAGGATGAGCAGCAGCCCGGCGGCGGGATCCGCGCGATCCTCGGGCATCGGGCGATGGTGCAGCTGTGCGTGCTCGGCTTCGTGCTGTTCTTCGCCTGCTACGGGCAGTTCGAGTCGGGTCTCGCGGCATACGGCACCGAGGCCGCGGGGATCCAGCCCTCCACGCTCGGGATCGCGCTCGCCGCCAACACGGCCGTGATCGTGGTCGCGCAGTTCCTGGTGCTCAAGTTCGTGGAGCGCCGGCGCCGCAGCCGGGTCATCGCGTCGGTCGGGCTCATCTGGGCCGTGGCGTGGATCGCGGCCGGTTACGCCGGGCTCGGGCACGGCAGCCAGGCGATGGCGACCGCCGCCTTCGTCTCGACGTACGCGCTCTTCGGGCTCGGTGAGGCGATGCTGTCGCCGACCGTGGCGCCGCTGGTCGCCGACCTCGCTCCGGAGTCGATGGTCGGGCAGTACAACTCGGCGTTCGCGCTGGTCAAGCAGCTCGCGCTGGCGGTCGGTCCGGCGGTGGGCGGGCCCATGGGGGCCGCGCTGCACGGCCCGTACATCGTGACGTTCGTGCTCTTCTCGCTGGGCATCACCGTCCTCGCGCTGCGGCTCGGCAAGCGGCTGACGCTCGCGCAGGACCATCCGATGCTCGCCGCGAAGTCGCGCGTGGTGGCGGTGCACCTGCCGGAGCAGGCGCCCGCCAACGCCTAGCCGGGCAGCGCGAACTCGCACCACACCGCTTTGCCGCCGCCCGGTGTGCGGCGCGAACCCCAGGACGAGGCGATCGTCGCGACGATCGAGATGCCTCGTCCTGCTTCGTCCGCGGGGTCGGCGCGGCGGCGGCGCGGCAGGTGGTCGTCGCCGTCCGTCACCTCGATGATCAGGCGGCGGTCGGTGCGGCGGAGCCGGAGGCGCATCGGTGGGGTGCCGTGCTGGAGCGAGTTGGCCACCAGCTCGCTCGCGGCGAGGACGCCCAGGTCGCGCAGCTCCACCGGGAAGCGCCAGGAGACCAGGACGCCGGAGGCGAACGCGCGGGCACGGGGCGCCGCCTCGATGCCGCCCAGCAGATCGAGCGCCGCGTTGTGGAACAGCTCGGCCGTCGGGCCGGTGCGCGCGGGGTGCTGGCAGACCAGGACCGCAACGTCGTCGTCGTGTTCGGCGGTGACGCCGAGCGAGCGCAGCAGCCGGTCGCACACCACCTGCGGGGTGCCGACCGCGCCGGACAGCGCGCGCTCCAGGGCGGCCACGCCCTCGTCGATGTCCTCGCGCCTGCGCTCGACCAGGCCGTCCGTGTAGAGGACGGCGGTGGCGCCGGGCGGCAGGGCGATCGTGCCGGAGGTGTGCAGCCAGCCGCCGGTGCCGAGCGGCGGGCCCGTCGGGTCCTCGGCGCGGTGGACGGTGCCGTCCTCATGGCGTACGAGAACGGGCAGGTGGCCCGCCGACGCGTACACCAGGCGGCCCTCGTTGGGGTCGTGCACCGCGTAGACACAGGTGGCGATCTGGCTGGCGTCGATCTCGGCGGCCAGGCCGTCCAGGAGCTGGAGCACCTCGTGCGGCGGCAGGTCCAGGCGCGCGTACGCCCTTACCGCGGTGCGCAGTTGGCCCATGACGGCGGCGGCGCGCACCCCGCGGCCCATCACGTCGCCGATGACGAGGGCGGTGCGGCCGGCGCCCAGGGTGATCACGTCGTACCAGTCGCCGCCGACCGCCGCGTCCGTGCCGCCGGGCTGGTAGGTGGCGGCCACGCGCAGGTCGTCGGGCTGTTCCAGCTCCTGCGGGAGCAGGGAGCGCTGGAGGGTGACGGCGGTCTCGCGGTGGCGGCGCTCACTGGCGCGCAGCCGCTCGGCGGCCTCCGCGTGGTCGGTGACGTCGGCGGCGAAGACCAGCACGCCGCCTTCGTCCTGGCCGGGGATCTCCACCGGGGTGCAGGTCACCGTGTACGAACCGGCGCCCTGGGTCTTGCGGGACTTGACCGTACGGGGCTTGCGGCTGCGCAGCACCTGATCCATCAGCGGGAGCAGGCCGAGCTCGTCGAGCTCGGGCAGCGCCTTGGCGGCCGGGGAGCCGAGCGGGCGGGTGCCGAAGGCCGCGGTGTAGGCGTCGTTGACGTACGCCACGCGGTGCTCGGGACCGTGCAGGAGCGCGACCAGGGCGGGGAGCTGGCCGAGGATGTCGGGCACGGAGAGGTCGTCCAGGGCCGGTGCTTCGGCCGCTTCGTCCGGCCAGGGCTGCGGCTGCGGCCCGGATTCACCGCGGGCCGCGGGCACGGAGCCCTGGCCGGCGCGGTCGGTCCGTGCTGCGGCGCGGCGTTGCGTACCGGGGAGCCGGGCGCTCCAACGCGTGAAGTTCACGGTGTTCCAAGCCTCGTGTGTTGCTGCGGGTGCTGTGCTGCCGGTCCTTGTGCGGTGCTGGGTCGCTGGATCACTCTGTGCAGGTGTGGGCCCACCTATGGTCACACGCTCAGTGTGACGGACCGCACTGACAACCGTCAGTTCTCCTGCGGGGCCGGGCCCTTGGCGGGCGGCCCGCCGCCCGCCGCGATCTCGAACTCGGCGCGCGGGTGTTCCAGCGAGCCGAGCGAGACGATCTCCCGTTTGAAGAGACCGGCGAGGGTCCATTCGGCGAGCACCCGGGCCTTGCGGTTGAAGGTGGGGACGCGGCTCAGGTGGTAGGCGCGGTGCATGAACCAGGCGGGGTAGCCCTTGAGCTTGCGGCCGTAGACGTGAGCCACGCCCTTGTGCAGGCCGAGCGAGGCGACGGAGCCGGCGTACTTGTGGCGGTACTCCGTGAGCGGGGCGCCGCGCACGGTCGCGGCGACGTTCTCGGCGAGGACCTTGGCCTGGCGTACGGCGTGCTGCGCGTTGGGCGCGCACTCCTTGTCCTTCTCCTGCGAGGTCAGGTCGGGGACGGCGGCCGCGTCTCCCGCCGCCCAGGCGTGCTCGGTGTCCGCCACGCGCAGTTCGGCGGTGCACCTGAGGCGGCCGCGCTCGTTCAGGGGCAGGTCGGTGGCGGCGAGGAGCGGGGCGGGCTTGACCCCGGCGGTCCACACGACGGTCCGGGTGGGGAAGCGGGCGCCGTCGCTGAGGACGGCGACCCGGTTCTCGCAGGTGTCCAGCCGGGTCTCCAGGCGTACGTCGATGTTGCGGGCGCGCAGCTCGCGGATCGCGTAGCGGCCCATCTCCTCGCCGACTTCGGGCAGGATCCGGTCGCTGGCCTCGACGAGGATCCACTTCAGGTCCTCGGGCTTGATGTTGTGGTAGTACCGCGCGGTGTAGCGGGCCATGTCCTCCAGCTCGGCGAGCGCCTCGACGCCCGCGTAGCCCCCGCCGACGAAGACGAAGGTGAGGGCGGCGTCGCGGATCGCGGGGTCGCGCGTGGAGGAGGCGATGTCCATCTGCTCGATGACGTGGTTGCGCAGGCCGATGGCCTCCTCGACGGTCTTGAAGCCGATGGCGTAGTCGGCGAGGCCGGGGACCGGCAGGGTGCGCGAGATCGAGCCGGGCGCGATGACGAGCTCGTCGTACGCCAGCCGGATGGCGCCGGTGCCGTCCTCGGGCGAGGCGAGGGTGGTGACGGTGGCGGTGCGCCGCGCGTGGTCGATGCGGTCGGCCTCGCCGATGACGATCCGGCACTGGTCCAGGACCCGGCGCAGCGGGACCACGACGTGGCGCGGCGAGATGTTCCCGGCCGCGGCCTCGGGCAGGAACGGCTGGTACGTCATGTACGGGTCGGGGGTGACCACGGTGAGCTCGACCGCGCCGCTCCTCAGCTCCGACTTGAGCTTCCGTTGCAGGCGCAGCGCCGTGTACATCCCGACGTATCCGCCGCCGACCACGAGAATGCGCACTGGTTCTGTCACCACCCCATGACGCAACGGGCCCCGGGCTTTGTCCACAGGCCCGACAAATTGTGTGACTGGAGGGCACTGCTGGGGCGGGTGGCTCATTCTTCGCGGCGCAATGAGAGATGCGCAGGTCAGGGGGTGAGTGACACGTGATGGCGCGGGTCCGATTCGGTCAGGTTTCGGTCCTTGGTCCGATCGGGGGGCACACCGTGCGGAAGAACCTCTTCTGAATTGACTCCGGCTCAACTATGTTCGTATCCCGTCGGGGTGTCGGATCAGGGACCGGTCCCCGGCTGTCAGGGCGGGGAGTCTCCGGGGGGAGACGTTATTACCGGGGGATAAATGCACATTCAGGACTCTCATTGGCAGACTGCCGTCGCAGCGTCCGACGGAAACGGTCGCGTGGGCATGGGTCCGGGCGCGGGCGGATCGCGTTCCGCGCCGCTGCGGGTGGATGCCCAGCGCAATCTTGAGCATGTGCTGCGCGCGGCGCGCGAAGTGTTCGGCGAGCTCGGCTACGGGGCGCCGATGGAAGATGTGGCGCGCCGGGCCAGGGTGGGGGTGGGCACCGTCTACCGGCGGTTCCCGAGCAAGGACGTGCTGGTGCGCCGGATAGCCGAGGAGGAGACCTCGCGGCTGACCGACCAGGCGCGCTCGGCGCTCGGCCAGGAGGAGGAGCCCTGGTCGGCGCTCTCCCGTTTCCTGCGCACCTCGGTGGCCTCGGGTGCGGGCCGGCTGCTTCCGCCGCAGGTGCTGCGGGTGGGCGTGGACGCCGAGGAGACCGACGGGGTACGGCCCGAGGGACTGCGCGACGGGTTCGACGAAGCGCGGGTGCCGCAGCAGCGTCAGGTGGGCCTCGCCGAGCAGGGTCCCGGCTGGGGCCGGGTGATCGAGCAGCGGGCGGCGCCCGAGCAGGAGCTGGAGCTGGACGACGCGGGGGCGGCCGAGCTGCTCGACGTGGTGGGCCAGTTGGTGGACCGGGCGCGCTCGGCCGGTGAGTTGCGCGGTGATGTGACCGTGGCCGACGTGCTGCTGGTGATAGCCACCGCGGCGCCCTCGCTGCCGGACCCCACACAGCAGGCGGCGGCTTCGGCACGGCTGCTCGACATCCTCCTGGAGGGGCTCCGCTCGCGGCCGGCGTAAGGGGGGGTGCCGCGTCCGTTCCTTGACGGATTCGCGCTGCCTTTTCGCCCACAACTTCCTTACGCAGAGCGCCTGTTGGGGCCGGTATTGTCTGCTCCCGAGCCTACGAGCCTTCCCCGAACGGGTGACGGCTAGTGCTCGGGTGCGGGAAGTCTCCCCGGATGAGTGGTTGCCGGTCCTGAGGCTCGGCTCCGCTTGTGCTCTGTGGCACGCTTGCCCGGTGGTCAGGTCTGAGCGTGCTTACGGGAGCTTCCGCTATGGGCGTTGAAGAGCGGGACGAGTCGCGCTCGGGCGGCGGCGGGCCGGAATCAGGCGGCCCTGACGGCGGCTCCTCCGGCAACTCCGAGGGCGGCCTCCCGCCGCGGCAGGTGCCGAGCCAGGGTGGTCCCGGCGGTTCGCCGAGCGGTCACGCGGCCCTTCCGGGACAGCCCGACCGGGATTCCGTTTCCGAGTCCGCGGCCGCTCCCGATCTGGGCGGAACGGTACTGCCCGGCCCCTGGGGCCCCATGGACGGAATCGGGGACCCCGGTGCGAGCGTGCCGCCGCAGCGCGAGGGCGGTCTCCGCGAGGGCATGGCGCTGGAGCTCGCCGAGGTCGGCCAGTCCGACGCCGACCTCATCCACGCGATGCGGACCGGCGACGACAGCGCGTACGAGGAGCTGTTCCGGCGCCACGCGCACGCCGTGCGGCGCTACGCCCGCACCTGCTGCCGCGACGCGCACACCGCCGACGACCTGACGGCGGAGGTCTTCGCGCGCACCCTCCAGGCGGTGCGCGGCGGTGCCGGGCCCGAACAGGCCGTGCGCGCCTATCTGATGACCACGGTGCGGCGGGTCGCGGCGTCCTGGACGCGGACCGCGAAGCGGGAGCAACTGGTCGACGACTTCGCGGTCTTCGCCCAGCAGTCCGCGCGCTCGGCGGAGGTGTCCGACGACGACACCGTCGACCTGGGCGCCGAGGTGCGGGCCATGCACGAGGCCGAGCAGACGCTGGCGATGCAGGCGTTCCGCTCGCTGCCGGAGCGCTGGCAGGCGGTGCTCTGGCACACCACCGTCGAGGAGGAGTCGCCCAGCGACATCGCGCCGCTGTTCGGGCTCACCGCCAACGCCACGGCGGTGCTCGCCAGCCGGGCCAGGGAGGGCCTCAAGCAGGCCTACCTCCAGGCGCACGTCTCCAGCGCGCTGACCGCGGGCGGGGACTGCGCCCGCTATGCCGACCGGCTCGGCGCGTACGCGCGCGGCGGGCTGCGGATGCGGGCCGAGCGCGGGCTCAGCAAGCACCTGGAGGAGTGCGCCAAGTGCCGGGTCGCGGTCGTCGAGCTCCAAGACGTCAACGCCGGGATTCCCGCGCTGCTTCCGGTCGCGGTCATCGGCTGGTTCGCCGCCGGGTTCTCGCTCAAGGCGGCCGGTGTGGTGGCGGGTGGCGCCGCCGGGGCCGCGGGCGCCGGTGCGGCGGCCGCGGCGACGGGCGGCGGTTCGTCCGGCGGCGCGACGGGGGGTGCCGCGGCCTCGGAGGGGCTGGGCGCCCCGGCCAAGGCGGGCATCGCGGCGGCGGTGGCCGTCGCGGTGGCGGCGGGGCTCGTGTTCGCGCTGACCGGCAACGACGCGCCGCCGCCGAAGCCCGACGCGAAGCCGCCCGCGGTGGCGCCCGTCGTCCCGCAGAAGCAGCCGCCGCCCTCGCCCGAGCCGCCCGCCGCGCCCGTGCCGCAGCCTCCGCCTCCCCCGGCGCCGAAGAAGCCGTCGGCGAGGCCCACTCCGCCGAAGCCGACGCACCCCCGGCCCACGCCGCCCCGGCCGGTGCCGCCGCCCAAGCCGACGCCCCCCAGGCCCACGCCGACACCGCCCCCGCCGCCGCCCGCTCCCGCCGTCTTCCAGGTGAACCGCCTGGAGTACGGCCTGCTCGGCGACGGCACCAAGCCCGAGGTGCGGCTCGGCGGGTCGAGCTGGCTGTGGCAGCGCTCGGGCATGCGGATCGGCGAGCGGCGCTATCCGCACGGGGTGACCGTGCACGGCCGGTCCTCGGTGACCATCGACCTCAACCGCCAGTGCCGTACCTACGACGCCTATGCGGGCGTGGACGACCTCACGATGGGGCTCGGCGCGGTGCGGTTCTCGGTGTACGGGGACGGGGCCCGGCTGTGGCAGTCGCCGGTGATGCGCGGCGGGGACCCGGCGGTGCCGGTGCACGCCGACATCTCGGGCCGCAGGACCATCCGGCTGGTCGTCGAGCCTGCGGGCCCGTTCGGCGGGGCGGCGCTCGCGGACTGGGCGCAGTCGCAGATCAGCTGCCGCTAGCCGGGTCCTCGCCGCGGGCGCCGGTCACGGCGTCCAGGAGCGGGGGAATCCCGGCCGGGATCAGGGCCGCCCCGGCGGCGCGTTCGGCCTCGTACTGCTCGGGCGTGAGGGCCCGGCCCGCCCGTGCGGTGACGAACTTTTCGATGTCCGCCTCCGGCACGGAACGCGGAATTCCGGCCCGCCAGGCGGATGCCGCGCCCAGGACGCGTACCGCCAGGGCGTGCTCGTCCAGCTCTCCGAGCCACTGGGCGGCGCGTTCGGCGAGGTGGGCCAGGACGATCTCGCTGCAGGCGGCGGCCGCCGCCGTGCGCAGGGTGTCCGCCATGGCGCGCAGGCCCGCCGACGGGCCGGACTCGGCGGCGGCGATCCGGGCTTTCAGAGCGTCGAGCAGCGCGACGAAATGCGGCGGCAGCGGGCCCAGCTGGGCGAACTCGACGGCCTCCTCGTGCAGGGCGCGGGCGGTGGCGGTCTCCCCGCGGTCCAGGGCGATGACGGCCAGCAGGGAGTTCACGTACGGCGTCGTGTCGCCGACCCGGTAGTGGTCGGCCTCCACCGACGCCTGGGTCAGGGCCTTCTCCGCGGCCTCCACGTCCCCGCTGCGGTAGGCGAGTTCACCCACCCGGGCGATGAGGAACGGCGTCTCGTGGTGGGCGCCCACCTCGCGCGCCAGCTCCAGCGCCTCCTCGTAGGCGGGCCGGGCCGTGTCGGGCAGGCCGCGCATCATCGCGGCCTCGGCGGCGGCGCTGGCCACCTGTGCGCGCATCCAGCGGTCGCCCACGCGGCGGCTGAGGCCGCGCAGTTCGGCGAGGTCCTCGTCGACGCCCTCGAACCCGCCGGGGGTGTCGATGGCCATGTGCGCGCGGAACATCAGGGAGACGCCGATCGCCCACTCCTCGCCGTACCGGCGGCAGTTGGCGACGACCGCGTCGATCGACTCGCGCATGATGATCTGGCTGCCGACGTGGAAGGTCGTGAACGGCCAGAGCAGCCCCGGGAAGCGGGCCGCCTCCGGCCCGCCCGCCTCGAAGGCCTCCCGGAGCTGGAGGAGGCGGCCGCGTACGCCGGGGCTGTCGAGCCCCTGGCGGGGGTTGGTGTCGGAGAGCAGGAAGAAGCGGAGCAGGTCGAGGTGGAGCCGCGGCCAGTACCGCGGGTCGGACGGGTCGTCGGGCGGCGGGGAGAGCGTCGCGATCGCCTCGCCCCAGGCGGCCCCCTCGATACGGTAGTTGCGCACCCACCAGAACCAGCCCACCGACAGCGCGAGTTCGGTGGCGGCCCTCTCGTCGGCGGTGGCCTGCGCCGTGGTGCGGCGCAGGACGGCCCGGATGTTGTCGAGCTCCGTCTCCAGGCGCCGGATCCAGGGGAGCTGGTCGCCCGAGCGGATGCGGGGCTCGGCCCGGCGGGCCAGCTCGCGGTAGTACGCGGTGTGGGCGTCGGCGGCGGCGCGCAGCACCTCGGGCGTCTCGGCGGCCCGCTCGGCGGCGTACTCGTGGATGGTCTCCAGCATGCGGTAGCGCATGCCGGTGCCGTCGGCGGCGGGGACCGCGCTGACCAGGGACTTGTCGACGAGGGCGGCGAGGGCGTCGGTGCTGCCGCACACCGCCTGGGCGGCGGCGAGGTCCCAGCCGCCCGCGAAGACGGAGGCACAGCGCAGGACGGCACGTTCGTCCTCGTCCAGGAGATCCCAGGACCAGTCGACGACGGCCCGCAGCGTCTGCTGGCGCGGCAGCACGGTGCGGCTGCCGCTGGTCAGCAGCCGGAACCGGTCGTCGAGGCGGTCGGCGATCTGGCGCGGGGTGAGCAACCGCAGCCGAGCGGCGGCCAGTTCGATGGCGAGCGGCAGCCCGTCCAGGCGGCGGCAGATCTCGGCGACGGCCTCGGCGTCGGCCTCCGGGTCGAAGCCGGGGCGCACGGCGCGGGCGCGCTCGGCGAACAGGCGGTGCGCCGGGGCCGGTGGCAGCGGCTCGACCGGGCGGACCGCCTCGCCGGGCACGCCGAGCGGCTCGCGGCTGGTGGCGAGGATGCGGAGCCGGGGGCAGCGGGTGAGGAGCGTCTCGGCGAGCCGGGCGGCGGCGTCGATGACGTGCTCGCAGTTGTCGAGGACGAGCAGGGTGTCCGGGCGCCGGGCGAGGTCGTCGACCAGCAGCGTGGTGGGGTCGGCGGAGCCGGTCGGCTGGCCCTCGCGCACCCCCAGAGTCGTCTCGCGCAGGCCGAGCGCGGAGACCACGGCGCCGGGGACGGCCTCGGGCTGGTCCAGCGGGGCGAGCTCCACGAGCCAGGCCGCCGTCTCCGCCCCGGCCGCCGCCTGCTCCGCGAGCCGGGTCTTGCCGGTGCCGCCGGGCCCGGTGAGGGTGACCAGCCGGGAGTCCGCCAAGTCGGCCCGGATGGCGATGAGTTCGGGCTCGCGGCCCACGAAGGAGGTGAGACGGGGGCGGATGTTGCCGTTGGCCGGGGGGCGGTGGTCCGCGGTGGAGCGCGGGGCGTCGTCCGCCTTCGAGGCACCCGTGGACCGCGGGGCCGGGGGCGCCGGGGCTGCCAGCAACTCGGCGTGCAGGGCGGTCAGTTCGGGCCCGGGGTCGGTGCCGAGGGAGTCGGCCAGGGTGCGGCGGGTCCGCTCGTACGCGGCGAGCGCGTCGGCCCGGCGGCCCTCGGCCCGCAGCGTGCGGATCAGCTGGGCGTGCAGCGTCTCGTCGTACGGGTACGCGGCGAGCAGCTCCGTCAGTTCGGGGAGCAGCGCGCCGGTGGCGCCGCGCCGCAGGTCCGCCTCGATGCGGTCGCGGCGCGCGGCCAGGCGCCGCGCCTCGGGGCGTACGGCGGCGTCGCGGTCGGGGAGGTCCGCGAGGGCGGGGCCGCGCCACAGGGCGAGGGCCGCGCGCAGGGTCCGGGCCGCGGTCTCCGGATCGCCCGCCGCCAGCTGGGCCGCGCCCTGTGCCGCGCCCTCCTCGAACGCGTACAGGTCGATGTCGTGCGGCTCGGCGGCGAGCCGGTAGCCCGCGGGGCCGGACTCCACGACCTCCCGGCCGAGCGCGCGGCGCAGCCGGCCGACGAGCGCCTGGAGGGCGGCGGGCGCGTCCTGCGGCGGGTCGTCCGCCCATACGTCGTCGATCAGCGTCGCCACGGACACGGGGCGGGGGGCGCGCAGCGCGAGCGCGGTCAGCAGGGTTCGCAGCCTCGGCCCGCCGAGCGGGACGGCGGTGCCGGTGGTGTCGTGCGCCTCAGTGGCGCCCAGGATCAGGTACCGCACGGCAGCCATTGTGGCGGGGAACGCGCGTGCGGGGGGAATCAATAAGTGCCGGAGCCCGCGGGCCGCCCTCCGACACCGCTCCCCTGCCCGCTCGTCGGCCCTTCCCGTCCTCCCGGGCTCGCGCCACCAGACGGCCGGCACGCGCACGGCGATGCCGCCTCAGGCGCGGGTCCGGCTCAGGAACGCAGGGTGGGGCGGCGCGGCGGGGTCACCCCGCCCGCCACGGCCCGCTGCCGGGGTGCGGCGGTGCCCGTCCAGCACGTGCCGCGGCGGGCCAGCAGGCGGCGCAGCCACAGCTCGGTGGAGATCAGGTCGGCGAGGCCGTCCAGCGGCAGGGGCTCGCCCGCGGCGGCCGCGCGCACCGCCTTGCGCACGGTACGGGCCTCGATCAGGCCCGCGTCGGCGAGCAGCGGCGCCTCGAAGAGGGAGATCAGCGGGTCGGCCGACTGGCGCAGTCCGGCCCGGGACGCGGCGGTCGAGGGCGCGTGGGAGGGGGCGCCCCAGCCGGGAGGCAGGTCGCGCACGCCGGACGCCGACAGGACCGTACGCAGGATCGTGGCGCGCGCGCCGGGCTGGACGCGCAGGGATTCCGGCAGGGCCCGGCAGGCGCGGACGACCTGGTTGTCGAGGAACGGGGCGTGCAGGCGCTGGCTGCGCACCTCGGCGGCCTGTTCCAGGATGCGGTGGTCGGCGGCGTACCGGGCGAGCGCCGCGGACGCGCGGGCCTCGCCGGGGCGCTGGGAGGGGGCGGGGCGGGTCGCCGAGGCCATCAGGCGAACCGATACTTCGGCGAGTGCTTCCCCGGTCAGCCAGCGGGCCGCCGGGCCCGGCCGGGTCCACGACAGGGCCGCCAGGGAGATCGACAGGGGGCTCGCCGCGTCGTCGAAGCGGGGCGTGCGCAGGGCGTCCGCCGCCGACTCGATGCCGGTGCGATAGGGCGTGCGGGCCAGGCGGCGGGCCGCCCGGTAGACGGTCAGCGGGACGAAGAGGGAGTTGGCGCTGGGCCCGCCCGCCTTGGCCAGGGCCGTGGCCGGGCGGAGCAGATGGCGGCGCTGGCGGTCCATCAACAGGTCGGCGAGGCGCGCCGGATGGGCGTCCAGGACCTGGCGGGCGCCGCTCCCGGTGAAGTGGTCGGCGCTGCCGGCGAGGAGGCGGCGGCGGTGGCGCGGGGCCGCGATGAGGGACGGGCCCGGCTCGTCGGTGAGCGGACCTTCGAGGTCGGCGTACGGCAGCGACTCCTCGGAGCCCGTCACCACCACGTGGTGCAGGCGGGGGTTGGCGGCCATCGCGCCGGCCCGCTCCAGTTCGGCCCGGCGTCCCGGCACCGTGAGGTCGTTGAAGGTGACCGCGAGCAGGCGCTCGCCCGCCCCCGTGCCGTGGCCGAGGACCGTGCCCGGCACCCCGGGCAGCCCGGCCGCGAGCAGGGCGAGGGTGGCGGACGCGGGGCCGCCGGACAGGTCGGCCCCTATGCCGGGGGCCGGGCCGCCGCGGGCGGCGCGCCGCTCGGCCGGGCCCATGCCCGGGACCGGGCCGGGGTCCGGCGGCAGGGTCTCGGGCGCGTGCCGGGGCGCGGTGAGTCTGGCGCGTACCGCCGAGACCAGCGCGTCGCGCACGCCCTCCACCGCGGCGGCGGGCTCGCGTTGGGGCGCGGCGACCGCGAGGGAGGCGACCGGTTCGTAGCCGGTGATCTCCCGCGAGCCCTCGCGCAGCACGAGCGCATGGCCGGGCGGGATGCGCCGGACGCCCGCGTAGGGCGTCGAGTCACCGAGCGCCTCGGGCACGTCGGGGCAGGCGAGGAGGGCGGCGAGGTGCCCGATGTCGAGCTGGGCCTCGATGAGGTCGGCGAGCGGAAGTGCCGCCGTTCCGTAGGCGGTTCCGCCCGCCCAGGGGGTGTAGAAGACGGGCCGCGCGCCGGCCAGGTCGCCGACGACCGTGACACGGCGGGCGACCTGGGCGACGGCCGTGTAGCTGCCGGGCCAGGCGGTGAGGTGGCGCAGCGCGCCCCCGCGCGCGGCGAACAGGCCGACCCGGAGCTCCTCGTCGCTGGCGGCGCAGCAGCCCAGGACGGCGAGGCGGGTGTCGGCGCCGACGCTGACGATGCGGATCTCGTCGGGCCGCCAGTCGCCCACCGCCCACAGCGGATCCGGGTCGCCCCACAGGAGTTGGGCCCCGACGGGGTGAACGGTGCGCCCCTCCTCGGGCTCGCCCACGGCCCCGGCGGTGCCGTGGCCGCCCGTGCCGTAGCCGCCCGCGCGGAAGCTTGCGGCGACGCTGCTCCACCCCACCAACCATCGCATCGCGCCTCCACAGGCTGTGGACAACTCGTGGACAACCCCGTCCGCCCGGTCCGCCCGGGGCGGCCCGCGGACCGGCCGGGGACGGCCCTCGGCACGGAACCGGGCAGGGCCGAAGGAGTCCGGGACCCCATGCTGCCACGACAACGGCGCCCCGGAGGGGCTACGGGTAGCGGGCGCAAAAAGTGAACGCGCCCCGGCCGCTGGCCGATTGGCGTCGTTCCCGGGACGTACGGGACGGGACCCGGGTGATCGGGGAGGCGTTCCGGACGGGTCGGGCGAGGGGCGATATTCAGCCATTCTCGGGCCGTGGCGGGGCCGCCACACCAGCCTCCGGAGGCCCTCAACACACAGTCCGGGAGGCGCTGTTCGCCTCCCGGACCGGTCCGCCGCCCGCGGGGATTGAGGCGGCGGTGTCCCCCAGCCCACTGGATCCATGCAGCGGGCCGACCCACGCACCACACATGGAAGCGCTCCCCCGGGGGACCTGCGAGAGCGCACGGCCGGGCGCACGGCCACACGTCGGGAGCGCGGCGGCGGCCACTCCCGCCTCACCCCCGGCGCAACGGTGCCGCGATCGCGGCGCGTCCGGGGGTGTCAGCAACTGTTCGTACGGAAAACAATCTCGCCATACGGAAGACCGCCCCTTAACGGTCGGGATGCGGCGAACTACGCTGTGTTTACTGCTGTTCCCCACGGGTGGCATATTCCCGAGGGCTCGGCCACATGCTTTTGCGGCCGACGATCCGGACACCACACCGTCCGGGGGAACGCCGTCTGTGTCGAGGGGTGGCGCATGTCCAGGGAGCAACGCGGGCCGAACGAGAAGCTCGGCACCGTTCTCGCCCTCGCGGGAATCAGCAATGCGGGCCTGGCGCGACGGGTCAACGACCTCGGCGCGCAACGGGGCCTGACCCTTCGCTACGACAAGACCTCCGTGGCCCGGTGGGTTTCCAAGGGCATGGTGCCCCAGGGCGCCGCGCCCCATCTCATAGCGGCGGCCATCGGCGCCAAGCTGGGCCGTCCCGTGCCGCTGCACGAAATCGGCCTTGCGGACGCGGACCCGGCCCCCGAGGTCGGGCTGGCCTTCCCGCGCGACGTGTCGGAGGCGGTGCGCTCGGCGACCGATCTGTACCGGCTGGATCTGGCCGGGCGGCGGGCGGGCGGCGGCATCTGGCAGTCGCTCGCGGGCTCGTTCGCGGTCAGCGCGTACGCCACACCCGCCTCACGCTGGCTCATATCGCCCGCCGACTCGTCGGTGGCCCGCAGCGGCGACCTGACCGACCTGCCTCCGCTGAAGGTCGGCCACAGCGACGTAGCCAAGCTCCGCGAGGCGGCCGAGGACGCCCGCCGGTGGGACTCCAAGTACGGCGGCGGCGACTGGCGTTCGTCCATGGTGCCGGAGTGCTTACGGGTCGACGCGGCCCCGCTGCTGCTCGGCTCGTACAGCGACGAGGTGGGGCGGGCGCTGTTCGGCGCGACCGCCGAACTGACCCGACTCGCCGGCTGGATGGCCTTCGACACCGGCCAGCAGGAGGCCGCCCAGCGCTACTACATCCAGGCGCTGCGGCTCGCCCGCGCGGCGGCCGACGTGCCGCTCGGCGGCTACGTCCTGGCCTCGATGTCGCTCCAGGCCACCTACCGCGGCTTCGCCGACGAGGGCGTCGACCTCGCGCAGGCCGCCGTCGAGCGCAACCGCGGGCTCGCCACCGCCCGCACCATGTCCTTCTTCCGGCTCGTGGAGGCGCGCGCCCACGCCAAGGCGGGCGACGGGCACCCCGCCGAGGCCGCGCTCAAGGCCGCCGAGGCCTGGCTGGAGCGCTCGCGCGACGGCGACTGCGACCCCTCCTGGCTCGGCTTCTACTCCTACGACCGCTTCGCGGCGGACGCGGCGGAGTGCTACCGCGACCTGAAGGCGCCCCGGCAGGTGCGCCGCTTCACCGAGCAGGCCCTGTCTCGGCCCACCGAGGAGTTCGTCCGCTCGCACGGGCTGCGGCTCGTGGTGAGCGCGGTGGCCGAGCTGGAGTCGGGGAACCTGGACGCGGCCTGTGCGGCGGGCACCCGCGCCGTCGAGGTCGCGGGCCGCATCTCCTCCGCCCGCACGACCGAGTACGTGCGCGATCTGCTGCACCGTCTGGAGCCCTACGGGGACGAGCCGCGCGTGGCCGAGCTGCGGGAACGGGCCAGGCCGCTACTCGTGACCCCGGCGTAGGGCCTCGACCGGACGTTTACCGGGATTGTCAGTGGGTCAGTGCAGTATGTGGTGAGGGGGTCCGGGGCCGTCCTCCGGGAAGGACACGGCCGGGGTGGGAGGTGTGTGGGTGACGACGTACGACTGCGACGTGCTGGTGATCGGCGGCGGGATCGTCGGTCTGTCGACGGCGTACGCCCTCACGCAGGCATCGCCCGGGACCCGCGTGACGGTCCTGGAGAAGGAGAGCGGCCCCGCCCGGCACCAGACCGGGCGCAACAGCGGGGTCATCCACAGCGGCATCTACTACAGGCCCGGCTCCCTCAAGGCGCGCTTCGCGGTGCGCGGCGCGGCCGAGATGGTCGAGTTCTGCGCGCGCCACGGCATCGCCCACGAGGTGACCGGCAAGCTGATCGTGGCCACCGAGCGCGCCGAGCTGCCGAGGCTGCACGCGCTGGTCCAGCGCGGCCGGGAGAACGGCATCCCGGTGCGCGAGCTGGGCCCGGCGCAGATAGCGGCGTACGAGCCGGAGGTGCGCGGGCTCGCCGCGATCCACGTCGGCACGACGGGGGTGTGCGACTACGGGGCGGTGGCGTCCCGCCTCGCCGAGCTGTCCGGCGCGGACGTGCGCTACGGCGCGGAGGTCGTCCGCGTCTCCCGGCGCCCCGCGCTGGGCGTCGCCGTGCGCACGGCCGACGGTACGGTGCTGCGCGCCCGCGCCCTGGTCAACTGCGCGGGGCTGCACTGCGACCGGGTGGCGCGGCTCGCGGGCGACGATCCCGGGGTTCGGATCGTGCCGTTCCGCGGCGAGTACTACGAGCTGGCCCGGCCCGGTCTGGTCAAGGGCCTGGTCTATCCGGTGCCCGACCCCGCCTTCCCCTTCCTCGGCGTCCACCTCACCCGGGGCGTCGACGGCTCGGTCCACGTCGGCCCCAACGCGGTGCCCGCCGCGGCCCGCGAGGGCTACGACTGGCGGACGGTGCGCCCCGCCGAGCTGGCCGGCACCCTCGGCTGGCCCGGAACCTGGCACATTGCCCGCCGCCACTGGCGCTACGGCGCGGGCGAGGTGCGCCGCTCCCTGTCGAAGCGGGCCTTCACGGACGCGGTACGCCGCCTGCTGCCCGCCGTCGAGGAGGCCGACCTGCGCACGGCCCCGGCGGGGGTCCGGGCCCAGGCCGTCCTGAGGGACGGCACGCTCGTGGACGACTTCCTGATCCACGAGGCCCCCCGCACGGTCCACGTCCTGAACGCCCCGTCCCCCGCGGCGACGGCGTCCCTGCCGATCGGCAGGGAGGTCGCGCGGCGGGTGCGGGCGCTGGTGGACGGCCTGTAGCCCCTCCCGGGGCCCCGCCGCCCCTGCCCCCGCTGTGAGCACCCCCGGCCCACCCGCGAAATCAACGCCCTTCACCCTGCCGGGGCATCACGCAGTTCCCAGCGCCCCTCGACCCCCCTTCGATCTGCGGACCGTGCCCGCCCGCCCGCGCAGTTCCCCGCGCCCCTCGGCCGCCTCCCGCCCACAGACCGTGCGTGGTGACACGCGCAGTTCCCCGCGCCCCTCGGCCGCCTCCCGCCCACAGACCGTGCGTGGTGACTCGCGCAGTTCCCCGCGCCCCTAAACCCCCGTCCGCCCACAGACCGTGCGTGGCCGCTCGCGCAGTTCCCCGCGCCCCTTGGCCGCCTTCCGTCCGCAGACCGTGCCCTCTTGCTCGCGCAGTTCCTCGCGCCCCCAAAGGACGTCTGTGTTCGCGGGGTGGGGTGCATGGCGGTGCTGGGGCTCGGCGGGTACGGGTGCATGGGTGCGGCCCCAGGTGCCTGAAGGGGCGCGGGGAACTGCGCGAACGACCACCGACATCCGCAGACGACACACAGCACGCGGCAGCGAAGCACGCGCCCGCACGGGCACAACCCCGGACACCCCAAAGGGGCGCGGGGCCGGGGCCGAGCCTCGGGGGGAGCGGCACCGTAGACTTGGCCGCATTGTGTCTGAGCAGCCCCGCACCCCAGAATCCCCGGCCCCGCCGACCGAAAAGGTCCTGCCCAGGGACAAGGCACCCCGCTTCCCGGGCGGCCCGGCGGCCGACCCCGCCGGCTCGCACCACGAACGCCGCATCCGCAGCTTCCAGCCCCGCCGCAGCCGCGTCACCACCGGCCAGGGTGAGTACCTGGAGCGCCTGTGGCCGGTGTGGGGCTTCGACATCGACGGCATGCGCAAAATCGACCTGGCCGAGATGTTCGACGGCCTCCCCGTGGTCCTGGAGATCGGCTTCGGCATGGGCGAGGCCACCGCGCAGATGGCCGCGGACGACCCGTCCACCGGCATCCTCGCCGTGGACGTGCACACCCCCGGCCAGGGCAACCTCCTCGGCCTCGCCGAGCGCGGCGGGCTGAGCAACGTCCGCGTGGCCAACGGCGACGCGATCATCCTGCTGCGCGAAATGCTGGAGCCGGACGCCCTGGACGGCCTGCGCGTGTACTTCCCCGACCCGTGGCCCAAGAAGCGGCACCACAAGCGCCGCCTGATCCAGCCCGAGTTCCTCTCGCTGGCCGCGACGCGGATGAAGCCCGGCGCCGTACTGCACTGCGCGACGGACTGGGAGGACTACGCCGAGCAGATGCTGGAAGTCCTCAAAGCGCACCCCGACTTCGAGAACACGGTCGACGGCGGCGGCTACGCGCCCCGCCCCGCGTTCCGGCCGCTGACCCGGTTCGAGGGCCAGGGCCTCGACAAGGGACACGTCGTGCACGACCTGTTGTTCCGGCGTGTCGGGCACAGCGGGTAGTGCAGGCACCGTCGCGCATTGTCAGTGACCCTCGTTAGGGTCGTCTGGTGTCCTTCGAGTCGCTTCCGCACCGCCCGCACCCCGGGCAGGCGCCCCAGCAGGCCGGGCCGGGTCTCACGGCCCAGCCCGTTCCGGCGTGCGCGGACGAGCCCCGGTTCGGCGCGGTCCCGCCGGACCGGGCGAAGTGGCGCTACCGCCCGCGCCGCGACTTCTGGCGTTCCAAGGCGGTCCGCGCGGGCGCGCTGATCACCCTGCTCGCGCTGTGCGGCCTGGTCATCTTCGCGCTCGTACGGGATCAGACCGGCACCGAGGGCTTCCTCGTGGGGCTCGGGCTCGCGGTGCTTCCGGTGCCGCTGCTCGGCGCCGCGTTCCGCTGGCTCGACCGGGTCGACCCCGGCCCCTGGCGCAACCTCTTCTTCGCCCTGGCGTGGGGCGCCTGCGCCGCCGCCCTGGTGGCGATCATCGCCAACTCGTTCGCGACGCGCTGGATAGCCACGGCCACCGCCGATCCGTCCTCCGCCGACCACCTGGGCGCCAGCGTCATAGCGCCCATCGTCGAGGAGAGCGCGAAGGCGGTGGCCGTCCTGCTGCTGTTCCTCTTCCGCAGACGGGACTTCAAGGGGATCGTCGACGGCGTCGTCTTCGCCGGTTTCACCGCGACCGGCTTCGCCTTCACCGAGAACATCCTGTACCTGGGCAACGCCTTCGGAGAGGACCAGGCCAGCCACAGCGGGGGCCTCGCCTCGACCACGGCGGCGACCTTCTTCGTACGGGTCGTCATGTCGCCGTTCGCGCACCCGCTGTTCACCGTGCTGACCGGCATCGGCTTCGGCATGGCCGCGCTCGCGCCGCCCGGCAGGCGGCTGCGCCGGGTCGCCTTCCCGCTGCTGGGCCTGGTGTGCGCGATGGGCATGCACGCCCTGTGGAACAGCTCGACGCTGTTCGGGGTGTACGGGTTCTACATCGTGTACGGGGCCTTCATGGTGCCGGTGTTCGGGCTGCTGACCTGGCTCGCGATCTGGAGCCGCCAGCGCGAGCTGCGCACGATCGCCGCCGAGCTGCCCGCGTACGCCGCGGCCGGCTGGCTCGGTCCCGCCGAGCCGCTCGCGCTGTCCTCGATGCGGGCCCGCGCGACGGCCCGCGACTTCGCGCACCACCGCTTCGGCGGGAAGCCCGCGGCACGGGCGGTCGCCGAGTACGAGGCGTTCGCGACCGCGCTCGCCTTCCTGCGCCACCGCGCCTACCGCAGCGCGGGAGCCACCGGCCCGGGGCCCGACTTCGCGGCCCGCGAGCAGGAGCTGCTCCACCATCTGTGGGAGCGCAAGCCGGTCGCAGCCCCGGCGCTGCTGTACGCGGCGGGCGCGACGGGCCGGATCTGGCTGCCCCCACAGCCGGGCCCCCCGCACCCCTACACCCAGCACGTGCAGTACAGCCACCCAACCCCGGCCCACCACAACCCCTACCTGCACTGACCTGGGGAGAAAGTGGCCTATTTCGGGGGCGCGAGGAACTGCGCGAGCAAGCGGCCACGACCCGCAGACGAAAACGGGTTCAGGGGCGTGAGGAACCGCGCGACCAGCCCCCACCAGCCTGCGGGCAAAAGGGGGTTGAGGGGCGCGGGGAACTGCGCGAAACCCGCCCGCCCCGCACCCAGCCGAAACCCCCAGCCCCGCAGGGCCACCTCAGGGATTGAGCCCCTTCGACTGAAGCCAGGCCATGGGGTCAATGCCCGTACCGGACGGCGTGTGCACCTCAAGGTGCAGATGCGGCCCGGTCACATTCCCCGTCGCACCGACGCGCCCGATGACATCCCCCGTGGCCACCTTCTGCCCCACCGACACCGCGAGGGACGACTGGTGGCAGTACCAGAGCTCGCTGCCGTCGTCGAGCGCGATGACCGTGCGGTAGCCGTACGCCCCCGCCCAGCCCGCCGACAGAATCGTCCCGGAGTGGATCGCCTTGAGCGGCGTACCCGTCGGGGCCGCGAAGTCGAGGCCGGTGTGGTGGCCGGAGGACCACATCGAGCCGGCCTCGCCGAACGTGGAGGTGAGCGTGTACGAGCCGACCGGCAGCGAGTAGCTCGCGGCCAGCTTGGCGAGGCGCTCCTCCTCGGCCTTCTTCGCCGCGGCCTCCTCGGCCGCCTTCTTGTCGGCCGCGGCCTGGGCGGTGGCCGCGTCCTGCTTGGCCTTGGCCTCGGCGGCCGCCTTCTCGGCGGCGGCCTTCTGCGCGGCCGCCTTCGCCTCGGCCGCGGCACCGGCCTTCTGCTGCTCGGCCTGCTGGAGGATGCGGGCGCGCAGCGCCTCACCGGCGTCGGTGGCGCCCTGTTCGGCCTCGGCGGTGGACAGACCGGTCATGGTGAGCGGCGCGGCGGCGATCTTCTGGTCGGCGCGGGCGGCGGCGGTCTTCGGGGCGTCCGCGCCGTGCGAGACGAGTTCGCCGACGCCGGGCAGCGACCCGAGGTCGGGCAGGCTGTTCTTGACGGAGTCGGGCAGCGATATGGAGACCGGCGGCTTGGTCTGCGCGGTGGCCATGCCGCCCGCGCCGACCGCGGCTATGACGCCGACGCCGAGGACGGTGGAGCTGCGGGCGAGGCCGCCGCGCTGCTTGGCCACCCGGTGCCGGCCGCGTACCGGGCGGACGGACTCCTCGGTCGGGTCCCACTCCTCCCAGCTCTCGGTCTCGCCGGGTACGTCCCCGTACAGCGAATGCGGAGGCATGGGGGTGTCGAGGGCAGGCTCGTTGGACGCCACGAAGGCGCGCTCCTTTCCTTCCTTCTCGCCTACCGGGTTAGCTGACGGGTTCGGAGCAGGAAGGTCTCCTACGAGTGCCTGGGAAGGCGCCCGATTCACCCCAAGTTGGTGGTTCCCCGGTTCCCTTGCGGGATTCGGCGCAGGCGCGCGGCGCCGCCTTGGCGGCGGCTGGGACGACCGCGCTGCGTTATCGAACGTTAATAGACAGCAGGGGTTGTTTCCAAGCCGTTCCCACTGATCGTTAACGGTCCTGGCCTGGACTTACCGCGCCATAGCCGGGCCAAACCGGGCGAGTTGACGGCCTCTCGGGGTCACCCGCGTCACACCCTATTTCTGACGGTGTGTCAATTGTTATGCGCAGCGAGACCCTTCGGGCACGCACCGTGAGCGCCTCATTTCACGATCCTGACGGTGCGCCGCCGCTCGGGCTGCCCCTCGCTCGGCCGGGTCACCGCGAGCAGCGCCATGTCGTCGCTCGCGCCGCCCCCCGTGTACCGGCGCACGTCGTCCACGAGCGCGTCCAAAACCTCCTCCGGGCCGGGGAAGATCGCGCCGCGCAGCCGGGTGCCGGGGTCGTAGAAGACCCCCTCGGCGTCCCGCGCCTCGGACAGGCCGTCGGTGTAGAGCAGCAGCGTCGACCCGGCGGGGAAGGGGTGCGGATCGGACCGGTCCGGCCACACCCCGAGGTCCGCCATGCCGAGCGGCAGCGCGGGCTCCCTCGGTACGAGGGTGTCGAGGGAACCGTCCGCGTGCAGCAGGAACGGCTCGGGGTGCCCCCGGTTCACCAGGCGTACGGTGCCGTCGCCGCGCGGGATCTCGGCGAGCAGCGCGGTGGTGAACCCCTCCACCGCGTCGAGCCGGTCGCGGCGGGTGCCCTCGCGGGCCAGCGCCCGCTCCAGGCGCTGGGTCACCGCCTCCAGGGACGACTCTTGCTCGGCGGCCTCGCGGAAGGCACCGATCACCACGGCGACGGCCTCGACCGCCTGGAGGCCCTTGCCGCGTACGTCACCGACGATGAGCCGCACCCCGTACGGGGTGTCCTGCACGGCGAACAGGTCACCGCCGATGAAGGCGTCCGCCTGCGCCGCCTCGTACCGCGCGGCCACATGGAGACCGCCGATCCGGGCCGCGGGCGTGGGCAGCACGGCGCGCTGCGCGGTCTCGGCGATGACCCGGGCCGAGGCGAGCTGCTCGTCGCTGCGGCGCAGGATGCGGTTGATGAGGAGGGCCAGGGCGCCCACCGTCAGCACGGTGAACAGCTCGCTGGCGCCTTCGCCGAGGTTGGGAAGATCGTGCAGGAACCAGAGCCCCACCACGGCGAGCATCGAGCCGAGGCCGATGGCGGCGGTGGCGCGGGCCGAGTGGAACGGGGCCGCGATCACGGGGGCACCCGCGAACAGCGCGGCGAAGGTCAGGTCGGGCGGGGTCGAGGCGTCGAAGACGAAGCCGACGACGATGAGCAGCACGGGTAGCGCCCGTACCAGGCGCCCGTCGCCCTCCGCTGCCTGCCGCACCCGTCCAGCCTGGCGCTTCCCGGCCGCTCCGGCGACTCGGCACGCCCGATCGGGTGCCGGTCAGTGGCGGCGGCAGCGGTGCGGACCCGGGCGTCCCCGGGCGCAGCTCCCGCGGGTGTGGCGGTGGTTCGTCCCCTGATCCGGCACGCAGGGCAGTTCGACCCAGCCACCGCGGTTCAGCCGGCAGCCGTGCACGGGGGCCGCGGTCCCGGCGGCCGGCACCTCCGCGACCGGGGCGGGCCCGGCCGTCTTCTCGCAGCCGCTCAGGACGAGCGCGCAGACGACGAGCAGCAGCACGGCAGGCACCTTCCGCCGTGTCCCCCGCTGCCCCGACCGCGTCACCGCTCTCCCGTGCTCACTCATGGCGCACGCGAGACTACTCCGCGCACGCGCTCCCGGTGGCGGCCGGATCGTCGGCGAGGTGCCGTTCGGCGTACACCGTGAGGGCGTCCCGGACGAATTCCGCCGTCCCCTCGCCGTGCTTGTCGTAGTGGACGCCGAAGCGCGGGTCGTCGACGTACATCCGGCCGATGCCGATGACGTACGCCCTGCCGACGGTCGTGGTGGCGGACAGCCAGGCGACATGGCGCCGCGCGATGTCCTGGGCCACGTCTCCGTCGGCGGCGAGGGCGGCCGCGTGGGCGGCCCCCCAGTCCCGGGCGATGTCCTCGTGCTCCTTGAGGAACCCCTTCTTCTGCTCCTCGGTGAGCGAGCGCCACCAGCGGTCGCCCCGGCGGTAGGCGTCCTGGCCCCAGCGCCGGGTCACCTCCTCCTCGTACCGCGTGTGGTCGAAGCCGTCGAACACTTCCTCTGCCATGAGCTCTTCTCCCCTCTCGGTCTTGTGCAGGGTGGTCCGCACGGACGCGATCTGCCGCGCGATGCGCTCCCGCTCCTGTTCCAGGAGGCGCAGATGGGTGCGCAGGGCGGCGCTCGGATCGCGCTCGCCCTCCAGGACCTCGCCGATCACCGGCAGCGACAGGCCCAGCTCCCTCAGGAGCAGGATCCGCTGGAGGCGGACCAGGGCCGCCTGGTCGTAATAGCGGTAGCCGTTGCTTCCGATCCGGCTCGGGGCGAGCAGGCCGAGGTCCCCGTAGTGCCGAAGGGTGCGGCTCGTCGTCCCGGCCTTCTTGGCGATCTCCTGGATCGACCACTCCTTGCCGTTCACATCGACCACGCTAGAACTTGACGTTGCGTAAAGGTCAAGCGCTGTCGGGCGGCTCCGGAGAACGCGAAGAGGCCCGGCACTCGAAAGTGCCGGGCCTCTTCGTTCAGTAGCGGGGACAGGATTTGAACCTGCGACCTCTGGGTTATGAGCCCAGCGAGCTACCGAGCTGCTCCACCCCGCGTCGGTGAACACAACTGTACGCCATTCGGAGAGGTGCTCCGCACCATTTACCGCGCGGCCCCGCGCCACCCTGGGACGCGCGTCACCGGCGTTGACCCCAACATGCCGCAGGGGCCCGGCAGTTGGCGCTCAGCGCCGGTGCCGGGCCCCTCGGGGCGTACGGGGTGATCGGGTCAGACGGACGAGCCGCGGCGGCGGCGCACGCCGAGCCAGGTGACCGCCGCGCCGAGTGCGACCAGGGCGGCGGCGACCCCCGCGTACAGGCCAGTGCGGGAGTCCGCCCCGGTGTGGGCGAGGCTGCCGGTGGCCGTGGCGGTGGCGAGGTTGGCGTCGGTCGCGGCGGCCGGGGCGGCGGTGACGGACGCGGCGGTCGCGGCGACGGGCTGCGCGGCGGGCGTGCCGGCGGGCTGGGCGGACGGCTTCCCGGCGGGCGCGGTCCCCTCGCTCTTCGGGCCGAGCGGGAACTGCACGTGGGCGTACTCGAACGGGTAGGTGTTGTCCGAGGGCAGCGCCACGCGGACCTCGGCCGTGATCGGGGTGACCTTCTTGAGCTGGGTGTGGACGCCCAGCGTGATCCGCAGCGGCAGGGTGTGCGGGCCGGAGGCGGCGCCGAAGCCCTTCGCGATCGTGGGCAGGGTGACGCTGTTGTCGCCCTCCACCTTCAGGTCCTGCCAGCGGCCGTCGATCAGGCCCTGCACGAAGAAGGCCGGGTCCTTGACCTGCGGGTCGGCGTACGAGAGGTAGAGGCGGCTGGTGAGCGCGCTGTTGAACGCGCCGTCGCCGGTGGCCAGGTAGTTCAGGTCGAGGAACTGGCGCTCGTTCGGGCCGTCCATGGTGGAGCCGGGCTTCTTCGTGAACCAGGTCTTCAGGTGGCCCGCCTTGATCTGCGGGTCCGCCTTGAAGGTGTGCGAGGCCTGGTGGTTTTGCGCCACCTCGCCGTTGAGGCTGGTGGCGGTGAGCTTGAAGTCGCCGTCGTTGGTCGGGTAGCCGGCGCCGAGGCCGACGGTGACCTTCCAGGTCAGCTTGCCGTTGGCCGGGACGTCGAAGCCGTCGCCCGTGCCCTTGCCTGCCGCCGGGTAGAACACGCCCTGCCAGCCGCCGTCCTGGTGCCCGACGAAGTACTTGGTGGCGGGCGCGTCCACCGCGTCGACCTTGAACACCACGTCGTTCGTCCGCAGCGGGCTGGCGCCGGTCGCGTCGCCGAGCATCCACGGGTGGAACGCCTGGGTCTTCTGCGCGGGGTTGCGCACGGTCAGCTCGAACGTCTCGGTCGCCCCGCCCCGGGTCAGCGGGCCGTTCGGCGCCGGGGTCCCCATCTCCATCACCAGCGGGCGCTGCGCGTCGTCGGACGGCGCGGCCTGCGCGGAGAGCGGCATCAGGACGGTGCCGGCGACGGCGGCGACAACGGCGGTGGCCGCGGGGCGGAAGAGGCGGTGGGCGATGCGAGCGGACATGGTGGACTCCCCCCAAGGAATCACAAGGGCTCTCTGCGCGGCGGCAGTCGGCGAAAGGAACGAGAAGGTTCAGCGGGCGAACGGCCGACCGCGGCAGAGCGCCGGGCCGACGGGTGTTCTCGATGCGCTGGGTGGTGCGAAGGTGCCGCCGCTTCGCCGGTCTTGCATCCCCCCGGCCGCTGCGATGTGCTCATCCTCTGCCAGAACCTGACCCCGAACGATCTCCGGATTGTCACCACTGGGCAACGGAGATCCCGGGCCTCGAAACGGTGTGCGGACCCCGGTCAGCGGGCGACCGACACGAGGCTCCGGACCAGCCCCAGTCGGCGGCCGACCGCGCACCTCACCCCGCAACACCGTGCGGAGGGCTCCCCTATCGTGCGCCCCATGATCACCCCCGCCCAGCGCCCGTACCTCTTCCTCGACGTCGACGGCCCACTCATCCCGTTCGGCGGCCCGGACGGACACCCGACCTACGGGGCGCCGGACACCGAGACCGCCAACCCCCTCCTGAACAGGCTGAATCCGGCGTACGGGCCCCGCCTGGCCAGGTTCTCCCACTCCTGCGACCTCGTCTGGGCCACCACGTGGATGGCTGATGCGAACGAGTGCCTCGCACCCCGACTCGGCCTCCCCGAACTGCCCGTCCTCGACTGGCCGGAACAGCCGGACGAGGACGAGCGGGCCGGGCTGCACTGGAAGACCCGGGCGCTGCTCGCCCACGCGGCCGGACGCCCGTTCATCTGGCTCGACGACGAGATCACGGAGATCGACCGCACCTGGGTGTCCGCCCACACCGGGGCCCGGGCCCTGCTCCACCGCGTCGACCCCCGCCGGGGCCTCACCGACGCGGACTTCACGGTGGTCGAGGAGTGGCTGCGCGCCGCGGGTTGAGGACCACGGACAGGGCGGTCGCCCCGGGGCCGGCGTCGAGCCAGGACGGCCCGCGCCGCGCGCACCCGGGCCGCAGCGCGGCCGCAACGGCTTCGGCCCGACCGGAGTCATCCGGTCGGGCCGAGGAATCACCAGGTCAGAAGAGGCGTCTCCGCCGCGCCGACCGGTAGGCCATGTCGGACTCGAACCGACAACCAACGGATTAAAAGTCCGCTGCTCTGCCAATTGAGCTAATGGCCCTTGGCGAGTCACCCCCGAGCATAGCCCGACGCCGCCCGGCAGCCGATCGGGTATCGGCTGTCGGGGCCGTCGCGGGTCGGGGGCGGGGGTCGTCCCGGCGCTCGCGGTGCGGACACAGCGGGTCGAATCCCCCGGGCGCGGCGCTACTCGCGCGGCCCGGCCGTGTCCGTCGGCCGCAGGAACCAGTGCCGGGCCGACGCCAGCCACCACACCGTCGCGAAGCCCAGGACGGCGAGGACCGCGATCGGGGCGTAGTTGAAGGTCTCCCACGTCACCGGGGACACCTGCGGCAGCATGAACAGGACTGTGATGACCGCCACCCAGGCCACCGCCACGACGCCGATCGGGCGCGACCAGCGGCCCAGGTGCCAGGGCCCCCGGGCGAAGGAGTCGCCGCGGAACAGGCGCAGCAGGGTCGGGATCACGTACGCGATGTAGAGGCCGATCACCGCGATCGAGGTCACGGCCGCGTACGCCGTCACGTTGATCAGGTAGGGCAGGCCCAGGACGAGGGCCGCTCCCGCCGCCAGCCACACCGCCGCCACCGGGGTGCGGGTGCGGGGGCTCACCGTGTGCCACAGCCGTGAGAAGGGCAGCGCGCCGTCGCGTGAAAAGGCGTAGATCATGCGGGAGTTGGCGGTCACCGAGGCCATTCCGCAGAACAGCTGGGCGCCGATCACCACGAGCAGGAGCAGCTTGCCGCCGGCCTCGCCGAGGGAGTCCAGCAGGATCTGGGCGGGGGGCGCGCCGGTGTCCGAGTTCAGCTGGGTGTCGTACGACCCGATCGCGTACGTGAAGCCGAGGAGGAGGACGAAGCCCGCTATCCAGGACGTCCAGATGGAGCGGACGATGCCGCGCGGGCCCGCCGTGGAGGCGTCGTGGGTCTCCTCCGTCATGTGCGCGGAGGCGTCGTACCCGGTGAAGGTGTACTGCGCCATCAGCAGGCCGATCAGGACCACGTACGCGCTGTTCGTGAAGCCGGTCTCGTTCACGAAGCGGGTGAAGACGAAGGAGGTGGACTGGTGCTTGCCGGGGACGAAGGCCAGGGCGGCCACGATCGCCACCACGCCCAGCACGTGCCACCACACGCTCACGCTGTTGAGGAACGCGACGATGCGCACCCCGAAGGTGTTCAGGAGGCCGTGGAGCAGCAGGATCGCCGCGAAGAGCAGGATCGTGCGGGCCGCGGTGACCTCGAAGCCGAACTGGAGGTTCAGGTACGCCCCGAGGAACGACGCCGCGCCGAAGTCGACGCCCGCCGTCACCGCGATCTGGCCCAGCACGTTGAACCAGCCCGTGAACCACGCCCACGCCGCGGCCTGGCGGGGCGGGGCGAGGCGGTGGGCCCAGAAGTAGAGGCCGGCCGAGGTGGGATAGGCCGAGCAGATCTCGGCCATCGCGAGCCCGACGACCAGCGTCATCAGGCCGACCACGACCCAGCCCCACGTGATGAGCGCCGGGCCGCCGGTCTTCATGCCGTACGCGTACATCGTCAGGCAGCCGGAGAGCACCGAGATGATCGTGAACGAGACGGCGTAGTTGGAGAAGGCCGACATGCGGCGGGCCAGGACCTGCTTGTAGCCCAACTGGGCCAGGAGTTCCTCGTCCGACCCCGGGGCCCCCTCGGGGGCGCCCTCGCTGGTGGTGCCGACGTCACTTGTCATGCCCCCGGTGATGCCCGCACCGGAGGCCTGACATGCCATCAGTCGGCTCAAGGAATGACCAGATCTGATCGCCCGCTCGCCCAACGTGGGCGCCAATGCAGCGACTTGTACATGTTCCAGCCGCCGCCGAGCGGGTTTCGCTCGCCCGCGCCCCAGCCCATGGCCGGGCCGCGCTACGCCGTCGACGGCACGGGATCGCGGCGGTCGGGGTGCGGACGGTCGCGCCCGCGCGGAAAGCGACAGGGCCCGCACCACACCCGGAGGGTGTCGTACGGGCCCTGTTGAGCCGTCAGGCAAAGGCGTCAGCCGTTGCGCTTCCAGCGGGGCTTGTCGTCGCGGCGGCCGCCAAAGGAACCGGTGTTGGAGCCGGAACCGCGGTGGTCGTCACGGCGGCCGTAGGGGCGGTCGTGGCCGGAGCGGAAGCCGCCGCCCGAGGGGCGGTCGTCACGGCGGTCGCGGTTGAACGGACGGTCGCTGCCACCGCGGTTGAAGCCGCCGCGGTCGCCACCGCGGTCATCGCGGTTGAAACCACCCGAGGGGCGGTCGTCACGACGGAAACCACCGGAGGGACGGTCGTCGCGGCGGAAACCGCCACGGTCGCCACCGCGGTCGTCACGGTTGAAGCCACCCGAGGGGCGGTCGTCACGACGGAAACCACCCGACGGACGGTCGTCGCGGCGGAAGCCACCACGGTCGCCACCGCGGTCGTCACGGTTGAAACCACCCGACGGACGGTCGTCACGACGGAAACCACCCGACGGACGGTCGTCGCGGCGGAAACCACCACGGTCGCCACCGGAGGGACGGTCGTCACGACGGAAGCCGCCGGAGGGACGGTCGTCGCGGCGGAAGCCACCCGAGGGGCGGTCGTCACGACGGTCGCGGTTGAAGCCACGGTCGCCACCACGGTTGTCGCGGCGGTCGAAGTTGCCCCGGTCGTCGCGGCGCTGGAAGCCACCGCGGTCCTCGCGGGACTCCTGCTGGGCCGGCACGGCAGCGGCGGCGGCAGCAGCCGCGACCTCGGCCTCGGCCTCGGCGACGACCTCGGCGACGGCGGCCTCAGGGTCCTCACCGCGCTCGCGGGCGGCGCGGGCCACCAGGCGGTCGGCCTCCTCGCGGAGCTCGGCGGCACGCCGGGTCAGGCGCTCCAGCTGCTGGGTGAGGTCGGCGACCTCGCGCTCGGCCTGCTTGGCCGAGTTGTTCGCGGAGTCGGCCTGGACCTCGGTCAGCGAACGGGCGCCGGTGATCTCGGCGACCTCCGGGTCGAACGCGCCGGCGCTCTGGATGATGTGGCGCGAGGCGTCGACGCCCGCGTCCTCCATCAGCCGGAAGATCTGGCGGCGCTGGTGCGGCAGCGAGAGGGAGACGACGACACCGGACTTGCCGGCGCGGGCGGTACGGCCCGAACGGTGCAGGTAGTCCTTGTGGTCACCGGCCGGGTCCACGTTGAGGACCAGGTCGATGCCGTCGACGTGGATGCCGCGCGCGGCGACGTCGGTGGCGACCAGGGCGTTGACGTAGCCCTTCTTGAAGTCCTCCAGGACGCGGGTGCGGGCACCCTGCGTCATGCCGCCGTGCAGCGCGTCGGCCTTCACGCCCGACTCGCACAGCTGCTCAGCGATGCGGTCCGCGCCCAGCTGGGTGCGGACGAAGATGATCGTGCGGCCCTTGCGGGCGGCGATGGCGGCCGTGACCGGCGCCTTGTCCTTCGGCTTCACGACGAGGACGTGGTGGGTCATGGTCGAGACGTTGCCCTGCGCGCTGTCGACCTCGTGCGTGACGGGGTTCGTCAGGTAGCGCTTGACCAGGGTGGAGATCTCGTTCTCCATGGTCGCGGAGAACAGCATGCGCTGGCCGCCGCCGGGGATCTGGTCGAGCAGCTCGGTGACCTCGGGCAGGAAGCCCAGGTCGGACATCTGGTCGGCCTCGTCGAGGACGGCGACCTGGACGTTGGCGAGCGAGCAGGCGCCACGGTTGATGAGGTCGCGCAGACGGCCCGGGGTGGCGACGAGGACGTCGACTCCGCGCTCCAGGGCGTAGATCTGGTTGCTCATCGACGTACCGCCGCAGACGACCTTCATCTTCAGGCCGAGCACGTCGCCGTACGGCTGGAGGGCGTCCGCGACCTGCATCGCGAGCTCACGCGTCGGCGTGAGGATGATCGCGCGGGGCTTCTTCTTCTCGGTGTGCCCGCCGGCCAGCGCGGCCAGGGTGGGCAGACCGAAGGAGAGGGTCTTGCCGGAGCCGGTGCGGCCACGGCCGAGGATGTCCTTGCCGGCCAGGGCGTCCGGGATGGTCGCGGCCTGGATCGGGAAGGGGGTGGTCACCCCGTTCTGGGCGAGCTTGCGCACGACGCCCTCGGGCAGACCGAGGTCCGCGAAGGTGACGGTCGGCTCGGTGTTCTCGTCCGCCTCGGACTCGACGATCTCGACGACCTCGATGACGTCGGAGGCGGCTACGGCCTCCACGACGTCGTTCTCACGGGCCTCGATGGAGTCGTTGTTCTCGTTCTCGGGCAGGACGGAGTGATCAGTGCTGGAAATGGACATGCGAAATGCGAAACCTTCCGGAGTCTCGGCACGCGCCCGTCAACTCCGTGAATTCGCAATTCGACCGCCTCAATGCGGTCAGCCACGGCTAGGGAGAGTACGCGCCACACGGCGCTCTTCTGTGGCTTTTCCACCAAAGAGGGCCGGGCAATGGGATCAAACGATCTACTACCATACGCACCCCCACCCCCCTAAGGCAAACCGAGTCCCCCTAAACCGGTCCGACCTGCGGTGATGCACTGGGCTCCGACTGGAGCGGAGGCTGATTCCGGCGCAGCGCGCTGTTGTGGGTGTCGGCCCCCGGGGTCGTGGACGGCGAGGGCGCCGGGGTCGACGGCACCGGGCTCGGCGACGGCGGGGCGGGCGGCGGGCTGGGGGCGGGGTGGCTCGCCGGCGGGGCCGGGTGCGAGGGGCCGCCCCGCGAGGGTTTGGCGGGGCCCGGACCGCCGGGCTTCGGATTGCCGCCCGCCGAGGGCGCGGCCGGTCCCGGCGCCCCGGGCGACCCGCTGGGGCCGACCGCCCCGGACGGCCCGCCGGCCGTCTTCGCGTCGTGCTTGCCGGTACGCCCCTTGCCCGCGCCGGCTCCGCCCTTGTCCTCCTCCGGCCTGGCCGCCTCGCCGTGCCGCCCGACGGACGCCGAGGGCTTGGGGCCGCTCTCGTTGTCGCTCACGCTCATACAGCCCGCCGACGCCGTGAGCACCAGGACGGTCACGGCCAGCTCGGCCAGGCGGACAGGGGTGGTCAACTGGCGCACGGGGGCACCTCCGGGACGGGAGAGCGATGGGGTCGTACGTTCCAACTCCCGGCGCCCCGCCGGGGACACGCCCGGGCCGCACCCGGCTTGCGCCCGACATCCGTCCGAGCACGCTCGGGGGCCGGGCGCCGGCACCCGACCCCGAAGTCCGCCCCCGGGGCCTCAGCCGTACCCGAGCGCGTGGAGGCGTTCGTCGTCGATGCCGAAGTGGTGGGCGATCTCGTGAACCACCGTCACCTCCGTCTCGGCGACGATTTCTTCGCGGGTGGCGCACATCCGCAGCGTGGGGCCCCGGAAGATGGTGATCCGGTCGGGCAGCACCCCCGCGTACCACTCGCCGCGGTCGGTGAGCGGGGTTCCCTCGTAGAGGCCGAGCAGCTCGGGGTCGTCCGCCGGGGGCTCGTCCTCGACGAACACCGCCACGTTGTCCATCAGCCGCGTCAGCTCCGGCGGGATCCGGTCCAGCGCCTCGCCGACCAGTTCCTCGAACTCCTCGCGCGTCATCTCCAGCACCCGGCCATTGTCGGGCACGCCCCGGCATACGGGCGCGCCGAAAAGGGCATACGGCCCCAATGCGAGCCATGTCCGTAACCCGCCAGGCCCTGGTCCGGGCGGCGGGCCTGTGCTGCGTCGTGCTGGTCGGCGCGTGGCTCGGGCTCCTGGTCGTCGGCAACGTCCGCACCCCCGTGGGCCCCATGGACACCACCATGACCCTGCGTCCCTCGCTGACCGGCGGCACCAAGATCAACGTGTCGCCGCTCGGCGCCCTCGAACTCCGCTCGCACCTCGCGCCGCTCCGCCTGGACGTCGATGTCGACCGGCTCGACCCGGAGCGCGCCCAGGCCCTGGTCAGCCACCCCGAACGGATCTCCGGGCTCCAGCAGGAGATCGCCCGCGACGTCGGCCAGGGTGCCCGGGACGTGGCCCTGCGCTCGTGCGTGGCGGTCGTCTCCGGCGCGACGGCGCTCGGCCTCGCCGTCTACCGCCGCCCGCGCCGCGCCCTGGCCGCCGGCGGGCTCTCGCTCACCTTGCTCGCCGCGTGCGGCCTCTCGGCGTACGCCACCTGGAACCCCGAGTCGGTCATGGAGCCGAAGTACTCGGGCCTGCTCACCTCGGCCCCGCAGGTGGTGGGCAACGCGCGCTCCATCGTGACCGAATTCGGCGTCTACCAGGAGGAGTTGGCGAAGCTCGTCACCAACGTCACCAAGCTCTACGACACCGCCTCCACCCTCCCCGCCTACCAGCCGGACCCGGCCACCCTGCGGGTGCTGCACGTCTCGGACATCCACCTCAACCCGGCCGCGTGGCACATCATCGCCTCGCTCGTCACCCAGTACCGGATCGACGTGATCATCGACTCCGGCGACACCATGGACCACGGCAGCACCGCCGAGAACCGCTTCCTGGACGCGATCCCCGACCTCGGCGCCCCCTACGTCTGGGTGCGCGGCAACCACGACTCGGCGGCGACCCAGCACTATGTGGCCGGGCTCAAGGGGGCGCACGTCCTGGACGACGGGCAGGCCGTCACGATCGCGGGCGTACGCATCGCGGGGATCGGCGACCCCCAGTTCACCCCGGACCGCTCCACGGCGGACACCGACCCCGACGGCGCCGAACGCGCGGCCGGGGGCCGGCTCGCCGCCGCCCTGCGCGCCGAGAGCCGCGCGGGCACCCCGGCCGACATCGCGGTCACCCACGAGCCGGCGGCGGCGCGCGAGACCGACGGCACGGTTCCGCTGGTCCTGGCCGGGCATCTGCACCACCGCGAGACGGAGGTCATGAAGCTCGGCACCCGCCTGAAGGTGGAGGGCTCCACGGGCGGCGGCGGCCTGCGCGCCCTCCAGAACAAGGACCCGGAACAGGTCCGCGCCTCGGTGCTCTACCTCGACAGCACCACCCGCCGCCTCCAGGCCTGGGACGAGGTGACGCTGGGCGGCCTGGGCCTGACCACGGCCGAGGTGAGCCGCCATCTGCCCACCCCCCGGTGACCTCCCGGGAAACCGTTTTGGCGATACCTCCCCGCATCCCATATGCTTCTCACGTCCCCGACGCGCTGCGAAGCGCCCAGGCGGGCCAATTAGCCCTCATCGTCTAGTGGCCCAGGACGCCGCCCTTTCAAGGCGGTAGCACGGGTTCGAATCCCGTTGGGGGCACGCACAATCCTGTGCGAGACTTGGTCTCGCACAAAGCTTGGTCCTGTGGAGCAGTTTGGAGTGCTCGCCACCCTGTCAAGGTGGAGGCCGCGGGTTCAAATCCCGTCAGGACCGCTGTGGTTCACCTCGGTGAAGCACGTGGCTGGGTAGCTCAGTTGGTACGAGCGATCGCCTGAAAAGCGATAGGTCGCCGGTTCGACCCCGGCCCCAGCCACCCCAGAAAGCCCCGCCCCTCCGGCGGGGCTTTCCCCGTTCCGGGGCCTCGGCCCCCAACCCCGCTCTCATCCGCAGACCGCGCCCACCACTCGCGCAGTTCCCCGCGCCCCTAAGCACCCGGGCCTCGGCCCCCCGCCCCGCTCTCGTCCGCGGACCGTGCTCGCTTGTTCGCGCAGTTCCCCGCGCCCCTGGGCACCCAGTGCATGCCAGCACCCGGGCCTCGGCCCCCCAACCTGCTCCCGTCCGCGGACCGCGCCCACCACTCGCGCAGTTCCCCGCGCCCCTGAGCACCCGGGCCTCGGCCCCCCGCCCCGCTCTCGTCCGCGGACCGTGCTCGCTTGTTCGCGCAGTTCCCCGCGCCCCTGGGCACCCAGTGCATGCCAGCACCCGGGCCTCGGCCCCCCAACCCCGCTCTCATCCGCAGACCGCGCCCACCACTCGCGCAGTTCCCCGCGCCCCTTAACCCCGATGTCGACCTCGCGCCGTGCGTGGTTGTTCGCGCAGTTCCCCGCGCCCCTGACAGCACTGTGCTGGCCAGCGCAGGCAACCTCAGCCCGTCATGGGGGTCCCCCCTGGCCCTAGAGGCCTTGGGGGAGATTGAGGACGAGCGCCGTTCGGGCGCGAACGGGGGTGCAGGGGGCGGAGCCCCCGCCGGGGTCCGAGGGGCGGAGCCCCTCAAGGGGGTTTGGGGGCGCAGCCCCCAAGGCTCAGCCCATCCAACCCCCTGCACGGGCGGGCGGGTGGGAAAACCCCCGGGGGTCTGGGGCGCAGCCCCAGGGGCGGAACCCACCAACCCCCTGCACGGGCGGGCGGGTGGGCAAGCCCCCCGGGGTCTGGGGCGGAGCCCCAGGGCTCAGCTCATCCGCCCCCCGGGGCTAGGGGGTGCGGCGGCGGGCCCGCAGGGCCAGGGTGGTCACCGCCCCGCCCGCGAGGGCGAGGAGCAGCACCCAGTCCGGGACCGCGTCCCCGATGCCCCGCGCCCACTCCTCCACCGCGTACGAGTCGTCCACGTCCAGCAGCCCCGGCAGCCCCGTCGCTCCGTCGTACGCCAGGAACAGGCCGCCCAGAGCGATGAAGAACAGGCCCGAGAGCAGGGACGTCGTGTGCAGTTCGAAGCGGCCGAGCCGCACGACCCGGCCGCGCAGCCACGCGCGGCCGCCCAGTTCGAAGCGTTCCCAGAGCAGGGCGAGCAGGAAGAGGGGGACCGCCATGCCCAGGGCGTACACCGCGAGCAGCAGGCCGCCGTAGACCGGGCTGCCGCTCACCGCCGCCACCGTCAGGACGCTGCCCAGGATCGGGCCCGCGCAGAACCCCGCGAGGCCGTAGACCGCGCCCAGCGCGTACACGGACAGCGCCGTCGTGGGACGGATCCGCCCCGACAGCTCGGTCATGCGGCGGCTCGCGAAGCCCATGCCCACGATCTGGGCGACGCCGAGCGCGATGATCAGCCAGCCACCGAAGAGCACCAGCTGGTCGCGGTGGCCGTAGAAGATCCGCCCCGCGTACGAGCCCGCCGCGCCCAGCGGCACGAGGGTGGTGGCCAGGCCCGCGTAGAAGATGCCGGTGCGGGCGAGCAGCTTGGTGCGACTGGAGATCGAGTACGCGAAGAACGCGGGCAGGAGCAGCGCGCTGCACGGGCTGAGCAGGGCGAGCAGGCCGCCCAGGAACGCGGCGAGGTAACCGATGTCCGGGGTCACTTCTTCGCCGCCGCCGCGTCGATGACCTGCTCGAAGGAGTCCAGCGGCTGGGCGCCGGCGAGGGGGGTGCCGTTGATGAGGAAGGACGGGGTGGAGCTGGCGCCAAGCCCGTACGCCTCGTCCTGGTCCTTCTTCACCGCCGCCTTCGCCGCGGCGCTGTCCAGGTCCGCGGCGAAGCGGGCCGCGTCCGGCACGCCCGCCTCCTTGGCCAGCTCCTTCAGACGGTCGGCGCCGAACCCCTTCTCCTTGGACCCCTCGGCGTAGGCCGCGGCGTGGAACTGCCAGAACCTCCCCTGCTGCCCGGCCGCCCAGGCTCCCCGCGCGGCCGCCTCCGACTCTGCGCCGAAGATCGGGAAGTTGCGCCACTCGATGCGCAGGGTGCCGTTGTCGACGTACTTCTTCACCAGCGCGGGCTCGGTGTCGCGGGCGAACTTGCCGCAGTACGAGCACTTGAAGTCGGCGTACTCGATCATCACGACCGGCGCGTCCGCGCGGCCCTGGGCCAGCGGGTCCTTCGCGTCGCGCCGGGCCAGCGCGGCCAGTTCGGGGTGGCCGCCGGCGGCCGGGTCGGCGGTGGACGCGGAGTCGTTCACGGTGGGCTTCGCGCCCGGGGAGGTCGCCTGGTAGGAGGCGATCCCGAGGACGGCCGCTGCGGCCAGCACGGCCGCGCCGATCAGATACGGCTTCCGGGACGCGGCGGCCCTGGCGTTCTTCGCGGCCTTGCCGGGCTTCGGGGACTTCGTGTTCTTGGGCATGCGGAACTCCGGTGCGTACGGCGATCCCGTACGAGAAGACGATCCCGTACGAGAAGGGAAGGGGGACGGCGGTCGCTGGGCGGGACCGGCCGTCTAGACCCTGAGCACCGAGAGTTCGACGGGGCCGGGCGCGGTGAGCGTGGGGCCGCGCACCGGCGGGTTGCGGTGGGCCGCGTACAGGCCGCACAGCGCGGCGGGGGCGCCCCGGTCCGCCAGAACGGGCGCCTGGTCGTGGGCGGTGCGGGCCCGCACGGGAGCGGCGGGATCGGAATCCTGGTGGCGGCCGCCCTGCTTGCAGCCGGGTGCGGCCGAGCCGTCCGTGAAGGCGGGCGCCGACGCCTTCTTCGCCGCCGCGCCGGGGGCGGGGGCGGCCGATGCCGTCGAGGCCGGCCCGCACAGCGCCGCCGCGAGCACCCCGAGCACCAGCAGCAGCGCCGCGGCGAGGCGGCGGCGCGGGGCACGGGAGCGGGGCATGCCCGAAATGGTACGGGGTGGGCCCCGGATCACGCCTAAATGCGTTCGCCACTCGTCCGCGGCGGGTGAGATCCTGAATCAGGTATGTCTACTTCCTTCGCCGATCTCCAGACACTGCTCGACGGGGCCTCGCTGCGCGACGCCCACCGTCTGGGCCGCCGTCTCGAAGGCGCCCGCCGCATCCGCAAGCCCGAGGCCCGGCAGGCCGTGCTCGACGAGATCGCCGCCGAGGCCCAGAAGTCCGCCGACCGCATCGCCCGGCGGTCCGCCCGCATGCCCGGGATCACCTATCCCGAGCAGCTCCCGGTCAGCCAGAAGAAGGACGAGATCCTGGAGGCGATACGTGACCACCAGGTCGTGATCGTCGCGGGTGAGACCGGCTCGGGCAAGACCACCCAGATCCCCAAGATCTGCATGGAGCTGGGCCGCGGCGTGCGCGGCATGATCGGGCACACCCAGCCCCGCAGGATCGCGGCCCGCACGGTCGCGGACCGCATCGCGGAAGAGCTGAGGACCCCGCTCGGCGAGGCGGTCGGCTGGAAGGTCCGGTTCACCGACCAGGTCGACCAGGACGCGACGTTCGTGAAGCTGATGACCGACGGCATCCTGCTCGCCGAGATCCAGACGGACCGCGAGCTGCGCGCCTACGACACGATCATCATCGACGAGGCCCACGAGCGGTCCCTCAACATCGACTTCCTGCTGGGGTATCTGGCCCAGCTCCTGCCGAAGCGCCCCGATCTGAAGGTCGTCATCACCTCGGCGACCATCGACCCCGAGCGCTTCTCGCGGCACTTCGGCGACGCCCCGATCGTCGAGGTCAGCGGCCGTACGTATCCGGTCGAGGTGCGGTACCGGCCGCTCCTCGAAGAGGCCTCTGAAGACACAGCAGACACAGCAGACACAGCGGACTCCGACCGCGACCAGATCACCGCGATCTGCGACGCCGTGGACGAGCTCCAGTCCGAGGGCCCCGGCGACATCCTGGTCTTCCTCTCGGGCGAGCGCGAGATCCGCGACACCGCGGACGCGCTGATCAAGAAGAACCTCCGCGCGACCGAGGTGCTCCCCCTCTACGCGCGCCTCTCGCACGCCGAGCAGCACCGCGTCTTCCAGCAGCACAGCGGCCGCCGGATCGTGCTGGCGACCAACGTGGCCGAGACCTCGCTGACCGTGCCGGGCATCAAGTACGTCATCGACCCCGGCACCGCCCGCATCTCGCGCTACAGCCACCGCACCAAGGTGCAGCGCCTGCCGATCGAGCCGGTCTCGCAGGCCAGCGCCAACCAGCGCAAGGGCCGCTGCGGCCGTACGTCCGACGGCATCTGCATCCGGCTCTACTCCGAGGACGACTTCCTCACCCGCCCGGAGTTCACCGACGCCGAGATCCTGCGCACCAACCTGGCCTCCGTCATCCTCCAGATGACCGCGGCCGGCCTCGGCGACATCGAGAAGTTCCCCTTCATCGACCCGCCGGACCACCGCAACATCCGCGACGGCGTCCAACTCCTGCAAGAACTGGGCGCGTTGGACCCTTCGGAGAAGGACCCGAAGAAGCGGCTCACCCAGCAAGGGCGCAAGCTCTCGCAGCTCCCCGTGGACCCGCGGCTGGCCCGCATGGTCCTGGAGGCCGACAAGAACGGCTGCGTGCGCGAGGTCATGGTGATCGCGGCCGCGCTCTCCATCCAGGACCCGCGCGAGCGCCCCAGCGACAAGCAGACGCAGGCCGACCAGCAGCACGCCCGCTTCAAGGACGAGACCAGCGACTTCCTGGCCTACCTCAACCTGTGGCGGTACGTCCGCGAGCAGCAGAAGGAGCGCGGCTCCTCCAGCTTCCGCCGGATGTGCAAGCAGGAGTACCTGAACTTCCTGCGCATCCGCGAGTGGCAGGACATCTACTCGCAGCTGCGCACGGTCGCCAAGACCATGGGCATCCACCTCAACGAGGAGGACGCGCCCGAACAGTCCGTGCACACCTCGCTGTTGGCGGGCCTGCTCTCGCACATCGGCCTCAAGGACACCGACAAGAACGAGTACCTCGGCGCCCGCGGCGCCAAGTTCGCGGTCTTCCCGGGCTCGGCGCTGTTCAAGAAGCAGCCCAAGCTCGTGATGTCGGCGGAGCTGGTGGAGACCTCCCGGCTGTGGGCCCGGGTCAACGCGAAGATCGAGCCCGAGTGGATCGAGCCGCTCGCCCAGCACCTGGTCAAGCGCACCTACAGCGAGCCGCACTGGGAGAAGGACCAGGCCGCGGTGATGGCGTACGAGCGCGTCACGCTGTACGGCGTGCCGATCGTAGCCAACCGCAAGGTCAACTACGGCCGCATCGACCCCGAGGCCTCCCGCGAGCTGTTCATCCGCAACGCCCTGGTCGAGGGCGACTGGCGCACGCACCACAAGTTCTTCGCGGACAACCGCAAACTCCTCACCGAGGTCGAGGAGTTGGAGCACCGCGCCCGCCGCCGCGACATCCTGGTGGACGACGAGACCCTGTACGACTTCTACGACCAGCGGGTGCCCGAACACGTCGTGTCCGGCGCCCACTTCGACTCGTGGTGGAAGCACAAGCGGCGCGACGAGCCCGAACTCCTCGATTTCGAGCGCGAGATGCTCATCAACGAGAAGGCCGGGGCCGTCACCAAGGACGACTACCCCGACTCCTGGCGCCAGGGCCCGCTGAAGTTCCGGGTGACCTACCAGTTCGAGCCGGGCGCGGACGCGGACGGCGTGACCGTGCACGTGCCGCTCCAGGTCCTGAACCAGGTCACCGACGAGGGCTTCGACTGGCAGATCCCGGGCCTGCGCGAAGAGGTCGTCACCGAGCTGATCCGTTCCCTGCCGAAGCCGATCCGCCGCCATTACGTACCGGCGCCCAACTACGCCTCGAAGTTCCTGGACCGCGCGGTTCCGTTGCAGGAGCCCCTGCCGGTGACGCTGGCCCGGGAACTCCAGCGGATGGTGGGCGTCCCGGTCACGGCCGACGACTTCGACCTGAGCCGCGTCCCGGACCACCTCAAGATCACGTTCCGGATCGTCGACGAGCGGCGCCGCAAGCTCGCCGAGGACAAGGACCTGGAGGCGCTCAAGCTCCAGCTGCGCCCGAAGGCCCGTCGGGCCCTGTCCCAGGCCGCCGCGGCGACCGCGGGCCCCTCGGGCGAGTCCATCGAGCGCTCGGGCCTCACGGACTGGACGATCGGCACCCTGACGAAGGTCTTCGAGACCCGCAGGGCCGGCCAGCCGGTGAAAGCCTTCCCGGCGCTCGTGGACGCGGGCGACACCGTCTCCGTACGCCTCTTCGACACCGAGGCCGAGCAGCAGCAGGCGATGTGGCGCGGCACCCGCAGGCTGATCCTCCTGAACATCCCGGTGAACCCGGCCAAGTTCGCCTCGGACAAGCTCACCAACCAGCAGAAGCTCGCCCTGTCGCGCAATCCGCACGGGTCGATCCAGGCGCTCTTCGACGACTGCGCCATGGCGGCGGCGGACAAGCTGATCGCCGACCACGGCGGCCCGGCGTGGGACGAGGAATCGTTCCGCAAGCTGTACGACAGGGTCCGCGCGGACCTGGTGGACACGACGGTGCGCACCGTCGGCCAGGTGCAGCAGATCCTGGCCGCCTGGCAAGCCTGTGAGCGCCGCCTGAAGGCCACGAACAGCCTGACCCTGGTCAACAACGTCACGGACGTACGGAACCAGCTGGCGGCCCTCGTGCCGCCGGGCTTCGTGACGATGACCGGCCTCAAGCGCCTGCCCGACCTGATGCGCTACCTGGTCGCGGTCGACCGCCGCCTCCAGCAGATGCCGACGGCCGTCCAGCGCGACACCACGCGCATGGAGAAGGTCCACGAGATGCAGGACGAGTACGCCTGGCTCCTGGAGCAGCTCCCGCGGGGGCGGCCCGTTCCGCAGCAGGTCCTGGACATCCGCTGGATGATCGAGGAGCTGCGGGTGAGCTACTTCGCGCACGCGCTGGGCACGGCGTTCCCGGTCTCCGACAAGCGGATCGTGAAGGCGATCGACGCGGCGGCGCCGTAGTGCGGCTATCGCTGTGAGTGAGTTCGACCTGACCCGCTGACCTGCTGTACAGTCTCACTCGCAGCCAAGCACCAACGGGCTGCGAAACAAGGTCCTGTGGAGCAGTTTGGAGTGCTCGCCACCCTGTCAAGGTGGAGGCCGCGGGTTCAAATCCCGTCAGGACCGCAGTAGATCCAGAGCCCGCATCCGTCACCGGATGCGGGCTCTGGTGTTTCCGGGCACAGAGCGGCCCCGCCGCGCGCCCGTCCCCCGCCGGGATCGGCCCACGGGCCCCCGTGCGGCCCGCACGGCCCCCAGCGCCCCCGCAGCGGACGCCCCGGGCGGATCGGCCCCTTCGGCGGCCCGCGGGGTTCACGCCGTCTTGACGGGGGCACCTGCCGCCGGTACCCCTGCAAGGGAGAGGGGTTCGGGGGCTCCCCAGGAGGTGGTGCATGACGGCGCCGTCGAGGCACGAGATACGGGCGCTGCTGCGCGCCCACCTGTCGGCCGCTCTGGGCTACCGCCACCTCACCCGGCACTGCGCGGTCTGCCACCGGCTCCTGCGGCTCGCCATGGAGGTCGGCGAGCCCGCGCGGCCCGAGGACGAAAGTCCCCCCAACCGGTGACCTATGGCGGGCCGGTGGCCGTCCGCGCGGTGGGAGGCTCGGAAGGAGGGCTCCTGACGGTGTGACGCGAGTCACGGAATGAGTTTGGGGAACGGGTGAACTTACACACCCCATACAACGCCCCGATTTAATATGTGCAATTGCACCACCTGTGAAGGTGGGGCCGGGGAGCCACCGGAAGGACCCCCTCCGGTGCGGCGGCGGGACCGCCCGGGAGCCTGCCGGAAGTGCCGGACAAGGCCGGACATAAAAAGATCGCGCTGGACCCGGCGGAGTCCAGCGCGATCAATGACGCGGCCCGTTGGGGCGGGCTGGGCGTCATGTGGAGCTATAGGCGGGCTGATCGGGGTGGGGGCCCCGGTAACGCCCGGATTATTGGGGTGTTGTTCAGGCCTCGCTGCGCTGCTGCGGAATACCCGCCAGCAGTGCGCGGACCTCTGCCTCGCGGTACCGGCGATGCCCACCCAGCGTGCGGATGGACGTGAGCTTGCCGGCCTTGGCCCAGCGGGTCACCGTCTTCGGGTCCACGCGGAACATCGTGGCAACCTCAGCCGGGGTCAGCAGCGGCTCGGCATCAGGGGTGCGAGCGGTCATGAGCGGCCTCCTCGGGAGAACCGAACCTTCTCGGTTCTTTCCTCTAAATTCTGCACCTTGACCCGCGTTGCCCGAAATGGCGGACGCGAGCCGAGTCGGTTATAGGACGAACGGCTTGTCCTCGGCACTACAACTACACCATCCGTCCAGCCACGTCGGCCAAACCGATGGAATTGCCCTCCCAGGTGTTCATCAGCGACGGAAGCCGATGGACCATGCCATAGCGGACAGTCACGCCACAGTGACGATCAGTCACAGAGCGATCAGGAGTCGTCAGACCCCCCATAGCAAGCAATACCGAGCAATCCGCCCTTAGTTGGGCGGAAGGGATCCTCCCCGGACCCCTTGTCCTATTTTGGCACGAGGGTGGGGTCTGGGCGCAAGGGTGAGATAAGTGCGGTCCGTCACGCTTGGGGCAAAGGCCCGGATCAGGACCTACGTCCTGCGACGAACCCCTGAAGATCCGGTGAAGCGCCCCCGAAGCCCGCCGAAGCGGCCGCGCGGACCTGTACGACTCCCACGACGGCCCCTCAGAACCGGCCGCGGGACCTCAGTTGGCCATCCTGCGTTCCTTGACGGCCCGCCAGCGCTCCGTGAAGCGGCCGTACGCCTCCTCCGCGCCCGCGTCGTCACCGGCCCGCAGCGCGGCGATCCCCTCGGCCACATCGGCCGCCGAGCGGTCCGCCTCCAGACTGTCCCGTGAGAGCGCGTGCACGAGGCCGCCGTAGTCCAGCTCGACCAGCGAACGCGGATGGAATTCCTCCAGCCAGCGTCCGACGTCCACCAGACCTTCGGTCAGCGGCCCCTCGTCGATGTGGTCCCGCAGCGTCCGCAGTGCCCTCGCGAGGCGGCGGCGCGCCTGGACCATCGGGGTTCGGTAGCGCAGCACGGGCGCGGTCGCGCCCTCACCTCGGGCATACTCGCGCTCTTCGTCCGAAAACACTGTGAACCAGCTCACAGGAACGTGCCAAACACTGGTCAAGATCCAGGGCCGGGCGTCCGGGTTCCGCTCCCGCCAGCGCTCGTAGTCCGCCTCGGCCTGCCGGCGCACCACCGGAGGCAGCAGGGCGTCCAGGACCGGCTCGGGGAACTGGTCGGCGAGGCCCTCGAGCGCCTGCCAGCCGCGCAGCCGGGTCCGCCAGGGGCACACGCACACCACCCCGTCGACCTCCGCCACGAACGCCTCCCCGCTCTCGTGCACCGGCACCGGGACGGGCGGGGTGGGCACCAAGTCGGCCAGCGCGCGCCGGAGTTCGTCCTGGGCACTGGGAGCGCGACCGCGCTCCGCGTAGCGCAGCCAGTGCCCGCGCTCGGGCTCGGGGAAGGCGGCAAGGGGCTCGTACACCCGCAGGTAGGACGCGTACGGAACGAGCACCGAGGACACCACCGCCATGCCCCGCATCGTCCCACGGGCGCGCCCCCGTGTGCTCCCGGCGGGGGTGATCCTGAGCACTGCGCCTGATCTACGGGCGCGTAGGACTTAACCTGCTCCCGAACCAGGCCCGCCCCACCCGCACGCGGGCCGTCAACCACCGCTTCGTACTTGGGAGTCACCACCGTGACCGATGTGACCGGAGCCGATGACGTACTGCACACCCTCTTCCGCTCCGACCAGGGCGGACACGAGCAGGTCGTGCTGTGCCAGGACCGAGCCACCGGGCTCAAGGCCGTCATCGCCATCCACTCCACCGCCCTGGGCCCGGCCCTGGGCGGCACGCGCTTCTACCCGTACGCGACCGAGGCGGAGGCCGTCGCCGACGCCCTCAACCTGTCGCGCGGCATGTCGTACAAGAACGCCATGGCCGGGCTCGACCACGGTGGCGGCAAGGCCGTGATCATCGGTGACCCCGAGACGATCAAGACGGAAGAACTCCTGCTCGCCTACGGCCGGTTCGTGGCCTCGCTCGGCGGGCGCTATGTGACGGCGTGCGACGTCGGCACCTACGTCGCCGACATGGACGTCGTGGCGCGCGCCTGCCAGTGGACGACCGGCCGCTCCCCCGAGAACGGCGGCGCGGGCGACTCGTCCGTGCTGACCGCCTTCGGCGTCTTCCAGGGCATGCGGGCCTCGGCCCAGCACCTGTGGGGCGACCCGACGCTGCGCGGCCGCAAGGTCGGCGTCGCGGGCGTCGGCAAGGTCGGCCGCCACCTCGTGGAGCACCTGCTCTCCGACGGCGCCGAGGTGGTGATCACGGACGTGCGCGAGGAATCGGTACGCCTCATCACGGACCTGCACCCCGAGGTCGCGGTCGCCGCCGACACGGAGGCGCTGATCCGCACCGAGGGGCTCGACATCTACGCGCCCTGCGCGCTCGGCGGCGCCCTGAACGACGAGAGCGTGCCGGTGCTCACCGCCAAGGTGGTGTGCGGAGCGGCCAACAACCAGCTCGCGCACCCGGGTGTGGAGAAGGACCTCGCGGACCGCGCGATCCTCTACGCGCCCGACTACGTCGTGAACGCGGGTGGCGTGATCCAGGTGGCCGACGAGCTCCACGGCTTCGACTTCGACCGCTGCAAGGCCAAGGCCTCGAAGATCTTCGACACCACGCTGGCCATATTCGCTCGTGCGAAGGAAGACGGCATTCCGCCGGCCGCCGCAGCCGACCGGATCGCCGAACAGCGCATGGCGGAGGCACGTCAACACTGAGCCCGTGAGGGACTCGCCGACCGGGCTGGGAGACATGACTCACGCCGGTCGGCGGGTCGGGGGCCAAGAAGAGGTTAAAATCGCGGTTGACCAGCGAGGACAGGGCTCTTTGTTGGTTCTGCCAAGTGGCGCGTCATGCGGGCGGCGTACCGTATGGCCGCGGAAGCAGGTACCGTTGAAGCCCTACGGACGCGGTCTCTCCATGGAGAGTCCGTTCCGGATCATGAACGCGTGTCAAGACTCTGGGGCCGTCGAGCCCCGTCACCGAGGGGGTCGAGCCATGGGGCGCGGCCGGGCAAAGGCCAAGCAGACGAAGGTCGCCCGCCAGCTGAAGTACAGCAGCGGCGGGACTGACCTGTCGCGTCTGGCCAACGAGCTGGGCGCATCTACTCCGAACCCGACAGTGAGCCAACCGCCGAACGCGGAGCCACTGGAGGACGACGAGGACGACCCGTATGCCCGCTATGCGGACCTGTACGGGAATGACGACGAGGACGAGGACGAAGAGTCCGGCCCGTCGTCGCAGCGCCGCGGCGCTTGACTTCGCTGATCCCGCTTTTCGCAGCAACGCACGTCTTCGCTGCTCTGAGCACACCGACCCGGTCCGGGGCCTTAGCCCCAGACCGGGTTTCGTGCTGCCTGTAGCGGCCTACTTGGCGTAGTCGCCGGTGAGCTCGGCGCCGTCGCGGTGGTCCCCACGCTCCAGGATCTCCCCGGCGACCCAGGCGTCCACGCCCCGGTCCGCGAGGGTCTGGAGCGCGACGTCGACCGATTCCTCCGGAACGATCGCCATCATGCCGACGCCCATGTTGAGCGTCTTCTCCAGTTCGAGCCGCTCCACGTCGCCCGCCCTGCCGACGAGGTCGAAGACCGCGCCCGGCGTCCAGGTCGAACGGTCGACCGTGGCGTGCAGGTGGTCGGGGATGACCCGGGCCAGGTTGTTGGCAAGACCGCCGCCCGTGATGTGGCTGAAACCGTGCACCTCGGTGGTGCGGGTCAGGGCCAGGCAGTCGAGCGAGTAGATCTTGGTGGGCTCCAGGAGCTCCTCGCCGAGCGTGCGGCCGAACTCCTCGACCTCCTGCTCCAGCGTCATCCCGGCCCGGTCGAACACCACATGACGGACGAGTGAGTACCCGTTCGAGTGAAGACCGGAGGACGCCATGGCGATGACCGCGTCGCCCTCGCGGATCCGGTCCGCGCCCAGGAGCCGGTCGTACTCGACCACGCCGGTGCCGGCGCCCGCGACGTCGAAGTCGTCGGGGCCGAGCAGGCCCGGGTGCTCGGCGGTCTCGCCGCCCACCAGCGCGCAGCCCGCCAGGACACAGCCTTCGGCGATGCCCTTCACGATGGCCGCGACCCGCTCGGGGTGCACCTTGCCGACGCAGATGTAGTCGGTCATGAACAGCGGCTCGGCACCGCACACGACCAGGTCGTCGACGACCATGCCGACGAGGTCGTGGCCGATGGTGTCGTACACGCCCATCCGGCGGGCGAGGTCGACCTTCGTGCCGACGCCGTCGGTGGCCGAGGCCAGCAGCGGGCGCTCGTAGCGCTTGAGGGCGGAGGCGTCGAAGAGTCCGGCGAAACCGCCGAGGCCGCCCAGGACCTCGGGGCGCTTCGTCTTCTTCACCCACTCCTTCATCAGCTCGACGGCGCGGTCGCCCGCCTCGATGTCAACGCCCGCGGCTGCGTAGCTGGCACCGGTGGTCTCAGATGGCATGGCTCGGAGAACTTTCGTGTCGTACTGCAGGGTCTTACGGGCGGCGCAGGGCGTCGGCGGCCGCGGTCGCGGCGGGGCCGGAGGCCAGCTCGGACTCCAGGAGCTGCTTGCCGAGCAGCTCCGGGTCGGGGAGCTCCATCGGGTACACGCCGTCGAAGCAGGCGCGGCAGAGGTCGTCCTTGGGGATCGTCGTCGCCTCGATCATCGCGTCGGTCGAGATGTACGAGAGCGAGTCGGCGCCCAGGGACGTGCCGATCTCCTCGATGGTCATGCCGTTGGCGATCAGCTCCGCGCGGGTCGCGAAGTCGATGCCGAAGAAGCAGGGCCACTTCACCGGCGGCGACGAGATCCGGATGTGGACCTCGGCGGCGCCCGCCTCGCGGAGCATCTTCACCAGCGCGCGCTGGGTGTTGCCGCGGACGATCGAGTCGTCGACGACCACCAGGCGCTTGCCGCGGATGACTTCCTTCAGCGGGTTCAGTTTGAGCCGGATGCCGAGCTGGCGGATGGTCTGCGAGGGCTGGATGAACGTACGGCCCACATAGGCGTTCTTCACCAGGCCCGAGCCGTACGGGATGCCACTGGCCTCCGCGTATCCGATGGCGGCGGGGGTGCCGGACTCCGGAGTCGCTATCACCAGGTCGGCCTCGACCGGTGCTTCCTTGGCGAGTTTCCGGCCCATCTCCACGCGGGAGAGGTAGACGTTCCGGCCCGCGATGTCGGTGTCCGGGCGCGCCAGGTAGACGTACTCGAAGACACAGCCCTTGGGCTTCGCTTCTGCGAATCGGGAGGTGCGCAGGCCGTTCTCGTCGATGGCGACGAGCTCGCCCGGCTCGATCTCGCGGACGAAGCTGGCGCCGCAGATGTCGAGAGCGGCGCTCTCCGACGCGACGACCCAGCCGCGCTCCAGGCGGCCGAGCACCAGCGGGCGGATGCCCTGCGGGTCGCGGGCGCAGTACAGCGTCTGCTCGTCCATGAAGACCAGCGAGAAGGCGCCCCGCACCTGGGGAAGGACCTTGGCGGCCGCTTCCTCGACGGTCAGCGGCTTGCCGTCGTCGTCCGTCTGGCCCGCGAGCAGCGCGGTGACCAGGTCGGTGTCGTTGGTGGCGGCGAGCTGGGTGGCCCGGCCGTTCTCCTTGGGCAGCTCGGCGACGAGCTCCGCGAGCTGCGCGGTGTTCACCAGGTTGCCGTTGTGGCCGAGCGCGATCGAGCCGTGGGCGGTTGCCCGGAAGGTCGGCTGAGCGTTCTCCCACACGGAGGCACCCGTGGTCGAGTAGCGGGCGTGACCGACCGCGATATGACCCTGGAGGGAACCCAGCGAGGTTTCGTCGAAGACCTGGGAGACAAGTCCCATGTCCTTGAAGACGAGGATCTGGGAGCCATTGCTGACCGCGATGCCCGCGGATTCCTGGCCCCGATGTTGGAGGGCGTAGAGCCCGAAGTAAGTGAGCTTCGCGACCTCTTCACCCGGAGCCCAGACACCGAAGACGCCGCAAGCGTCCTGGGGGCCCTTCTCACCGGGGAGCAGGTCGTGGTTGAGTCGTCCGTCACCACGTGGCACGCCACCGAGTGTAGGCGAGATCGACCACTGGTCCGAATTGGGGATACGGACAGCTCGGCACCCCGCCCGCTTTTGTAGCTTTCGCGCCTCGGCCTTCCACGGCGTCTCCCCGTCGGCCTCTCGACCACGTCCCCGCAGGTCGGATCGGGTGTCCCCGGACGGCTCGCGGTGTTCGCGACCGCGCACGGGGCCGGATGCGCGGCCGTCCCGAGTGTGACGGAGTTCGCTTCGCGCCCGGCCCCGGGGTGGCGAGCGGGTGGGTGCGCGTGTGCGGTGCGTGAGCGCGGGCGCGCGGGCGCCCCGGTCAGTTCGCGCTCGCTGACAGGCCCTTGCCGCCGGGGGTGGCGGTGAGGATCAGCGTGCGGTGCTCCACCCGGTAGCCGACCGTGCCCTTGAGGACGTCCAGCACCGCCCGCTCCAGCTCCATCGCGGGGCCGTCGCACATCATCCGGGTCGAGCCGAGCACGCCGAAGGTGATGGTGTGTCCCTCCTCGGAGACCACCGCCGCACCGCCGACGGCGTTGCAGCCGGCGCTGCCCTGGACCTGCCCGTCCTTGCCGAAGACCAGATGCGCCTTTCCGGCGGTGCCGTCCGGAAGCGGCCGGGAGACGTCCGCGTCACGGAGCGCGTTCACGGTCCACCTGGTGCCGGTGAGTGGGGCGACCGGCTCGGCGGGCCGCACCCTGGTCCGCGGTGGGGTGGGCGCGCCCGCGTCGCAGGCGGCGAGGACGAGCAGCCCGGCGAGGACGGCCGTGGTGGTGCGGAGCCCGCGTCCCGGCTTTCCCATGCCGATCGGACGGGCCGGACCGGGCCCCGGTTCCCCGGCCGGTGACCGTACGGCCACGACGCCGGGGCCGTCGCGCTCTCCGTACGTCCACGCAGCCCCCGCGACCGCGGTCCCCGGGCGGCTACGACATCACCGGCAGCACCGCCGACAGGTCCGCCCGCTCGCCGCTCGCCGCGGCCTTCGCCGACTCCAGCGCCTCGGCCCAGCCCGTGCGGCCGGTGGCGAGGCGGATCCAGGTGAGGGGGTCGGTCTCGACGACGTTCGGCGGGGTGCCCCGGGTGTGCTTGGGGCCGGCCACGCACTGGACCACCGCGTAGGGCGGGATCCGCACCTCGACCGAGCCGCCGGGCGCCTTCACGGCGAGCGCGTCGGCGAGCAGCCGGGTGCACGCGGCGAGCGCCTGCCGGTCGTGGGGGACGGCCAGTTCGGGCACCGCGTGGTTCAAGTCGTCGGTGTGGACGGTGAGTTCGACGGTCCGGGTCACCACGACGTCGGCGAAGGTCATCGCGCCGAACCGGGTCGGCATGAGGCGGGTGTCGGCCGTGCTCGCGAAGAGCTCGGCGGTGCGGGCGGCCCGCTCCTCGTACAGCGCGTCGAGATCGGTGACCGAAGCCGCCAACTCCCTGGTGCCATCGGATACTTGACCGGCGACGTCCGCGGTGCGGAAGGGCCACTCCAGGAGCGCCACCTCCTGCTTGAGCGGCTCGGCCTCGGCGAGGTAGCGGTCCAGCATGCCGAGCGCCATGGTCAGGTGCACGGCGAGTTCGCGCACCGTCCAGTCGCCGAGCCGGGTGGGCCGGGCGAGCTGCTCGGGCGTGAGCGTGCGGACGGCTTCGCGTACGAGGGCGAACTGGGCGAGGACGGCGGCCCGGGTCTTCGCCGGGTCGTATCTGCGGGTGCGCTTGCTGGCCGGGGGCATGAAGGCGAGCCTACGCCGGGTCGGGGCGGCTCCCCCGACCGTCTTCGACCTGCACGAACGCTGCTCGGCACGCTCCACGGCATCGGCCGACCCAGCGGGCGGCCTCGCCGCCGGGCCCCCGCACCACGGCCGACCGGCCGAGCACCGCGAACACGTCGCTGCCCGAACGCTCATCGGCCCCGCACCCCCAGGGGTGCAGGGCCGATGAGTTGGCGTACGCCTACGCCAGCAGGGCGGGGATGGTCGCCTCGTGGGCCGTGCGCAGCTCGTCCAGGCCGATGCTGAACTCGCCCTGGACGTCGATGGATTCGCCGTCCACGACACCGATCCGGGTCGCCGGGAGGCCGCGCGCACCGCACATGTCGGTGAAGCGCAGCTCCTCGGAGCGCGGCACGGACACGATCGCGCGGCCGGCCGACTCGGAGAACAGGAAGGTGAAGGCGTCCAGCCCGTCCGGCACGACCAAGCGCGCGCCCCGGCCGCCCTTGAGGCAGGACTCCGCCACGGCCTGGATCAGACCGCCGTCGGACAGGTCGTGCGCGGCGTCGATCATGCCGTCGCGCGAGCCCGAGATCAGGATCTCGCCGAGCAGCTTCTCGCGGTCCAGGTCCACCTTCGGCGGCAGGCCGCCGAGGTGCTGGTGGACGACCTCGGACCAGGCCGAGCCGCCGAACTCCTCGCGCGTGTCACCGAGGAGGTAGAGCAGCTGCCCCTCCTGGGCGAACGCGATCGGGGTGCGCCGGTTCACGTCGTCGATCACGCCCAGCACCGCGACCACGGGGGTGGGGTGGATCGCGGTCTCGCCGGTCTGGTTGTAGAGCGAGACGTTGCCGCCGGTCACCGGGGTGCCCAGCTGGAGGCAGCCGTCCGCGAGACCACGGGTGGCTTCGGCGAACTGCCACATCACGTCCGGGTCCTCGGGGGAGCCGAAGTTCAGGCAGTCCGAGATGGCGAGGGGCTTCGCGCCGGAGGCCGCCACGTTGCGGTAGGCCTCGGCGAGCGCGAGCTGGGCGCCGGTGTACGGGTCGAGCTTGGCGTACCGGCCGTTGCCGTCGGTCGCCATGGCCACGCCCAGGTTCGACTCCTCGTCGATCCGGACCATGCCCGCGTCCTCGGGCATCGCGAGCACCGTGTTGCCCTGCACGAACCGGTCGTACTGGTCGGTGATCCACGCCTTGGAGGCCTGGTTCGGGGAGGCGACCAGTTGCAGGACCTGGTCCTTCAGCTCGTCCCCGGTCGACGGACGGGCCAGCTTGCCCGCGTCGTCGGCCTGGAGCGCGTCCTGCCAGGAGGGGCGCGCGAACGGGCGGTTGTAGACCGGGCCCTCGTGCGCCACCGTGCGCGGCGGTACGTCCACGATCTGCTCGCCGTGCCAGAAGATCTCCAGCTGGGAGCCCTCGGTCACCTCACCGATGACGGTGGCGATGACGTCCCACTTCTCGCAGATCTCCATGAAGCGCTCGACGTGCTGCGGCTCGACGACCGCGCACATCCGCTCCTGCGACTCGCTCATGAGGATCTCCTCGGGCGAGAGGGAGGAGTCGCGCAGCGGCACGGTGTCCAGCTCGACGCGCATGCCGCCGGAACCGGCGCTCGCCAGCTCCGAGGTCGCGCACGACAGGCCCGCGCCGCCGAGGTCCTGGATGCCCGCGACGAGCTTCTCGCGGAAGATCTCCAGGGTGCACTCGATGAGGAGCTTCTCCTGGAACGGGTCGCCGACCTGGACGGCGGGGCGCTTGGCGGGGCCGGTCGACTCGAAGGTCTCCGAGGCGAGCACCGAGACGCCGCCGATGCCGTCGCCGCCGGTGCGGGCGCCGTACAGGATGACCTTGTTGCCGGGGCCGGACGCCTTCGCGAGGTGGATGTCCTCGTGCTTCATCACGCCGATGCAGCCGGCGTTGACCAGCGGGTTGCCCTGGTAGCAGGCGTCGAAGACGACCTCGCCGCCGATGTTCGGCAGGCCCAGGCAGTTGCCGTAGCCGCCGATGCCCGCGACGACGCCGGGCAGCACGCGCTTGGTGTCGGGGTGGTCGGCCGCGCCGAAGCGCAGCGGGTCCACGACCGCGACCGGGCGGGCGCCCATGGCGAGGATGTCGCGGACGATGCCGCCCACGCCGGTGGCCGCGCCCTGGTAGGGCTCGATGTAGCTGGGGTGGTTGTGTGACTCGACCTTGAAGGTGACCGCGTACCCCTGGCCGACGTCGACGACGCCCGCGTTCTCGCCGATGCCGACGAGCATCGCGTCGTTCTCGGGGACCTTGTCGCCGAACTGCTTCAGGTGGACCTTGCTGCTCTTGTAGGAGCAGTGCTCGGACCACATGACGGAGTACATGGCGAGCTCGGCGCCGGTCGGGCGGCGGCCGAGGATCTCCCGGATGCGCGCGTACTCGTCCTCCTTGAGGCCGAGTTCCTTCCAGGGCTGCTCGACGTCGGGCGTCTCGGCGGCGTGCTTGACGGTGTCGAGGCTCATGAGGCGTTGACCAGCTTCTTGAGGATCGAAGTGAAGAATCCGAGACCGTCGGTACGACCCGTACCGATCAGCGGCTCCACGGCGTGCTCGGGGTGCGGCATCAGGCCGACGACGTTTCCGGCGGCGTTGGTGATGCCGGCGATGTCACGGAGCGAGCCGTTGGGGTTCAGGTCCAGGTAGCGGAACGCGACCCGGCCCTCGGCCTCCAGCTCGTCCAGCGTGCGCTCGTCGGCGACGTACCGGCCGTCCATGTTCTTCAGCGGGACCTGGATCTCCTGGCCCGCCTCGTAGTCGGCGGTCCAGGCCGTCTCCGCGTTCTCCACCCGCAGCTTCTGCTCGCGGCAGATGAAGTGCAGGTGGTTGTTGCGGAGCATGGCGCCCGGCAGCAGGTGCGACTCGGTGAGGATCTGGAAGCCGTTGCAGATGCCGAGGACCGGCAGACCGGCCTTCGCCTGCTCGATGACGGTCTCCATCACCGGCGAGAACCGGGAGATGGCGCCGGCCCGCAGGTAGTCGCCGTAGGAGAAACCACCGGCGAGGACGACCGCGTCGACCTGCTTGAGGTCCTTGTCGCGGTGCCAGAGCGAGACCGGCTCGGCGCCCGCGATGCGGACGGCCCGCAGACTGTCCCGGTCGTCGAGCGTGCCGGGGAAGGTCACAACGCCGATACGCGCAGTCACTTGGACTGCTCCTCGACCTTGACGGTGAAGTCTTCGATGACGGTGTTGGCGAGGAAGGTCTCGGCCATCTCGTGGATGCGGGCGAGAGCGGCCTCGTCGACCGGCCCCTCGACCTCGAGCTCGAAACGCTTTCCCTGACGTACGTCGCCGATCCCCTCGAAGCCGAGACGGGGCAGTGCGCGCTGCACCGCCTGTCCCTGCGGGTCGAGGATTTCCGGCTTGAGCATGACGTCGACTACGACGCGTGCCACTGGCACTCCCGGTGTGGTGTGGTGCGAAGGCGGTTCCCTCAGAGTACCCGCCCGGAAAATCTACGCGGGTAGATATCGCTAACGCCTGATCACGTTCCGGTTTCGGCCGCGACAACGCGTGGGAAAAATCCCGAGAAAAAGTCGCCGAAGTCATTGCGCCGGGACACGCTGATGCAATTGGCTGGGCTTCACATTGCAATGGGTGTCGCTGTACAAAGGAATCCCAGCGAAAACCACATTGCTCCATAACAGCCGGAAGGCCGGTATCGCCGCACGTCAGGCACGTGGGAGTGGCGATGCCGTAGGAAGGATCCGATATCCGTGGCTCAGCGCGTAGTGGTCACACTCTCCGATGACATCGACGGCGGAGAAGCGGCGGAAACGGTCATGTTCGGCCTGGACGGAAAGGTCTACGAGATCGACCTCAATCCCGCCAATGCAAAGAAACTGCGCAAGGCGCTCGCGCCTTACGTGACGGCGGGCCGGAAGCACGCGAAGTCCGGGAAGACGTTCCGGCACACGCCCGTCGCGCCCGACCCGGCGGCCGTCCGCGCCTGGGCCCGCTCCCACAAGATGGACGTGCCGGCCCGCGGCCGGATCCCGAAGAAGGTCTACGAGGCCTTCGCGGAGGCGAGCTGACCCCCCGTCCGGGGCGGTCCTGCGGCCGCCCCGGACACCGGAGTTGCACACCCCCCCTGCTGATCAGCTAGAGTCTGGAGCACGCCGAGGGGCAAGGCCGAAAGGCCCGGTCCACCGGAGCGTGCGGGTGTAGTTCAGTAGTAGAACATCCCCCTTCCAGGGGGAAGGCGCAGTGTGCAATTCCTGTCACCCGCTCTGCATTGCCTACCGACCATCTTTGTGGATCAGGTAGAGTAGTGCTCGCGCCGCCCAGTGAGAGCTGGTCGGAGGCATGCGGACGTGGCTCAGTTGGTAGAGCATCACCTTGCCAAGGTGAGGGTCGCGAGTTCGAATCTCGTCGTCCGCTCAGGAAGTACGAAGGCCCCGGTTCATCGAACCGGGGCCTTCGGCGTGTGCCGGTCCACTCCTGACATTTGTCATGGGCGGCGATGACACCGCGCACTGCCCCGCCCCCCGTTCCCGCGGAACGCTGGACGCATGGCAGGCACAGCAGATGTGATCGAGGCCGAGGAGCTGCGGCGGACCTACGCCGGAGGCTTCGAGGCCGTGTCCGGAATTTCCTTCTCGGTGGCACGGGGCGAGCTCTTCGCGCTGCTCGGCACCAACGGCGCGGGCAAGACCTCCACCGTCGAACTCCTCGAAGGGCTCGCCCCGCCGAGCGGCGGCCGGGTCCGGGTGCTCGGGCACGACCCGTACACCGAGCGGGCCGCCGTGCGCCCCCGTACCGGCGTGATGCTCCAGGAGGGCGGCTTCCCCGCCGAGCTCACCGTCGCCGAGACCGTACGGATGTGGGCGGGGTGCACCAGTGGGCTACCAGAAGGTACGCGGCGGAGCCGCTCGATGAGGGGCGGTGGCCGGGTGACGGGCGGGCCGTTGGACGAGGCGCTGGAACTCGTCGACCTGGGCCGGCGCTCCCAGGTGCGGGTGAAGCAGCTCTCCGGCGGTGAGAAGCGGCGGCTCGACCTGGCGCTCGCGCTGCTCTCGCGGCCCGAGGTGCTCTTCCTCGACGAGCCGACGACCGGCCTGGACGCGGAAGGGCGGCGCGCCACCTGGGAGTTGGTGCGGGCGCTGCGCGACGGCGGCACGACCGTGCTCCTGACCACCCACTACCTGGAGGAGGCCGAGGCGCTCGCCGAGCGGCTCGCGATCCTGCACGAAGGGCGGATCGCGGCGAGCGGCCGCGTGGACGAGGTCGTCGCCGCCCAGCCCTCGCACATCGCCTTCGAGCTGCCCGACGGCTACCACCTCGGCGACCTTCCGCCGCTCGACCGGCTCGGCGTCAGCAGCCACGAGTCGGCCGGGCGCACCGTACGGCTGAGGACGCACCAGCTCCAACAGGCCGCCACCGGGCTGCTGTTGTGGGCCAGGGACAGCGGGGTCGAGCTGCGGGGGCTCGACGTGCGCTCCGCCTCGCTCGAAGAGGCGTTCTTGAAGATCGCGCAGGACCAGCGGCAGGAAGAGGAGACCGTTCGATGAGCACCCTGGACGCGGTACGCGGTGCGGCCCTGGCCCCCCAGCGGGCCACGAAGGGCGCGGCGGACCGCATGAAGGCGCTCGGCCGCGCCGAACTCACCCTGCTGGGCCGCAACAAGTCCGCCCTGTTCACCGTCCTCGTCCTGCCGAGCCTGCTCACGGTCTCGATGTACTCGGCGGTCCACAGCCTCGACCTGAAGCAGACCGGGCTCACCGTCGGCACGGTGCTGCTGCCCGGCTCGCTCGGCTACGTCCTGCTGTTCGCGGTGTACTCGACGCTGAGCGGTGTCTACGTCGTACGCCGCGAGGAACTCGTCCTGAAGCGGCTGCGCACCGGGGAGTTGCGGGATCTGGAGATCCTGGCGGGGGCGGCTCTGCCCGCGGTGCTCATCGGTCTCGCGCAGTCGGTGCTGCTCGCGGTGGGCGGCTCCGTCCTGATGGACGTGGCGGTGCCGGGCACGCTGTGGCTCGCGGTCGTCGGACTGCTGCTCGGCATGGTCCTGATGGGCGCGCTCGCCGCGGCCACCGCGGCGTTCACCCGGTCCGCCGAGGGCGCCCAGATCGCGGTCATGCCGCTGATGATGCTGTCGATCGCCGGCTCGGGCATGGTCGTACCGCTGGACGTGATGCCCGGACAGCTGGCCTCGGTCTGCGAACTGCTGCCGCTCACCCCGGTGGTGAGCCTGATCAGGGAGGGCTGGGCCGGGGGCGCGGGCCCGGGCGAGGTGCTGCGGCAGCTGCTCGTCATGGTTGTCTGGACGTTCATCGCGGTGTGGGCGGTGCGCAAGCGCTTCCGCTGGGAGCCGCGGCGCTGAGACGAGGGGGACGAGAGCGTGGTCGGCCGGATACGCGCGTGGTACCAACGCCACTGGCGGGACCGCAGCAGGGTCGAACAGGTCGAAACGCAGAGCCGGCTGATCTGGCGGTGCACGACGTGGTTCTTCTTCCTCAGCTGGGAAGTGCCGTTCCTGCTCCAGGACCTGCGCCGCGACCCCCTGCCGCTCACCCTCGCGGTGGCGACGCTCGCCACCGGCACGGTGCAGGCCTATCAGGGCATCCGGGCCCACCGCGTCGCGCTGGACCGGTACCTGGGGCGCCCCGCCGAGCCGCGCCGACCGCTCGTGCTGGCCGGTGCGCTCTGCCTGCTCTCGCTCGCCCTGCTGGCCGGGCTGTACGCGGCGCACGGCGTCAAGGAGAGCGAGCTCATCCTGATCGTGCTCTACATCGTGCTGCCGTTGGGCATGACGTACAGCATGCTCACCACGCCGTGGAAGTTCCTCGGGCGGTTCGCCCTGCTCGCGCTGCCGACGGCGGCGGTGTTCGCGGCGGCCGGAGTGCGCGGCGGCCACCTGCTCGCGCTGGCCCTGGTGGTCGCCCTGTCCGGCAGCTACCTGCTGCTGATGTCGCGCTGCGGGGCCTGGACGCTTTCGATGATGTGGGAGTCGGACCGGGCCCGGCAGACCGAGGCGCGCCTGGCCGTCGCCGAGGAGCGGCTGCGCTTCGGGCGGGACATGCACGACGTGCTCGGCCGCAATCTCGCCGTCATCGCGCTCAAGGCCGAGCTCGCCGTCCAGCTCGCCCAGCGCGGCCGGCCCGAGGCGGTGGCGCAGATGGTGGAGGTGCAGCGCATCGCCCAGGAATCGCAGAAAGAGGTACGGGAAGTGGTGCGCGGCTATCGCGAGGCGGACCTCGGGGTCGAGATCGAGGGCGCCCGGGGCGTCCTGGAGGCGGCCGGCATCGGCTGCGACTACAGCGGGCCCGCCGACGGGCTGAGCGTCGAGGCGCAGTCGGCGCTCGGCTGGGTGGTGCGCGAGGCCACCACCAACGTGCTGCGGCACGGCGACGCCCGCGGCGTGGTGATCCGGCTCGCCGTCGCCGAGCACACCGCGACGCTGGTCGTCGAGAACGACGGCGTACCGGAGCGGCCGGCCCACGCCCCCGGCTCGGGCCTCGCCGGACTGCGCGAACGGCTGGCCGCGCTGGGCGGCACCCTGGAGGCGGGGCCGGTCGGCGGCGGGCTGTTCCGGCTGACCGCGGAGGTGCCCCGATGAGCCGGGTGCGGGTGCTGCTCGCCGACGACGAGCATCTGATCCGGGGCGCGCTCGCCGCGCTGCTCGGTCTCGAGGACGATCTGGAGGTGGTCGCGGAGGCCGCGTCCGGGCCCGAGGCGCTCGCCATGGCGCGGGCCCACCGGCCCGATGTGGCGGTCCTCGATCTGGAGATGCCGGGTGCGGACGGTGTGACAGTGGCCACAAGGCTGCGCAGCGAGCTGCCGTCCTGCCGGACCATGATCGTGACCAGTCACGGGCGCCCCGGGCACCTCAAGCGGGCGCTCACGGCGGGGGTGCGGGGCTTCGTCCCGAAGACCGTCAGCGCCCAGCGCCTCGCCGAGATCATCAGGTCCGTGCAGGCCGGAAACCGTTATGTGGACCCGGAGTTGGCGGCCGACGCGATCTCGGCCGGGGACTCCCCGCTGACCGCGCGCGAGGCCGAGGTGCTCGGGTTCGCGGCCGACGGGGCGCCCGTCGCGGAGATCGCCGAGCGGGCCGCGCTGTCGCAGGGGACGGTGCGCAACTACCTCTCGTCGGCCGCCGCCAAACTGGGGGCGGAGAACCGTCACACGGCGGTGCGTCTCGCCCGCGAGCGAGGTTGGGTATAGTGGTCTCCGCGCCACGGCGCATGCGAACGTAGCTCAGCTGGTAGAGCACCACCTTGCCAAGGTGGATGTCGCGAGTTCGAACCTCGTCGTTCGCTCAGAAGGAGAAGCCCCCCGGCCATCGGCCGGGGGGCTTCTTCGTGCTCACGACCAGCTGGTCCCGGTGAGCCGCTCGTACGCCTCGACGTACTTGGCCCGGGTCGCGTCCACGACCTCCTGCGGCAGCGGGGGCGGCGGCCGCTCGCTGGTGCGGTCCCAGCCGGAGGCCGGCGAGGTCAGCCAGTCGCGGACGTACTGCTTGTCGTAGGAGGGCTGGTCCCGGCCCGGCTCCCAGGTCGCGGCCGGCCAGAAGCGCGAGGAGTCCGGGGTGAGCACCTCGTCGGCGATGACGAGCTCCTCGCCCGCGAAGCCGAACTCGAACTTGGTGTCCGCGAGGATGATGCCGCGCTCGCGCGCGATGTCGCGGGCCCGGCCGTACACGGCGAGGGTGGCCTGGCGCAGCTGGGCGGCGGTCTCGGCGCCGATCTGGCGGGCCACCTCCTCGTAGCTCACGTTCTCGTCGTGGTCGCCGACGGCGGCCTTGGTGGCGGGCGTGAAGATCGGCGCGGGCAGCTCGGAGCCGTTGGCCAGGCCCTCGGGCAGCGCGAGGCCGCACACCGTACGGGACTGGTGGTACTCGGCCAGGCCGGACCCGGCGAGATAGCCGCGGGCGACGCACTCCACCGGGACCATCGCGAGCGAGCGGCACACCAGGGTGCGGCCCGCCCAGTCGGCGGGGGCGCCCTCGGGGAGCTCCTCGGAGATGACGTGGTTGGGCACGAGGTCGGCGAGCAGGTCGAACCACCACAGCGACAGCTGGGTGAGCACCCGGCCCTTGTCGGGGATCTCGGTGGGCAGCACCCAGTCGTACGCGGACAGCCGGTCGCTGGCGACCATCAGGAGGTCGCCCGCCTCGTTCTGATAGAGGTCACGCACCTTGCCCGTGTGGAGGTGGGTCAGGCCCGGCACCTGAAGCGGCTCGGGCTTTTCTACGAATCCGGACACGGTTCCTCCGCGTAGGTTGATCCAGGAGCGTTCCGATTCTCTCGCATGCGGGCGGGCCCCGCGGTCGCGGGGCCGGTCGCGCGGGCCCGGCCGGGTCAGTCCCGCTTGCAGATGCGGTCGAGGAGGTTGGCCGTGGCCCGCTGGATCCGGGCGTCCACGTGGCCGGGCCGGTCGAGCGCCGGTGACCAGGCGAACGTGCCCGACGCGAAGACGAGCGCGCCGGAGGGGGACCGGTACAGGGACGTCTCCTGGTGCCGGACGTTCTGCTCGCCGTCCCGGTAGGGGGAGTGGGCGAGCAGGATGCGGTCCTGGTGCTCGGGCAGCGCGGTGCGCGGGTAGTAGCGGTCGGCCTCGCCCGCGACCAGCCCCTCGATCTCGTCGCCGTCCCCGGCCCCGGTCGCCTCCCACAGCCAGTGGTCGGCATTGCGTACGACCAGGGGGTACGGCTCGGGGACGCGGCCCGCGTACTGGATGCCCAGGAGCTGTTGCTCGGGCCTGGCGACCTCGCGCCACAGGGCGGGGCGGCCGGGGCCGCGGCGCTTGCGGCAGGTCAGCAGGCGGTCGGGCACCCCGGACGGCGAGGGCCCCAACTCCACCTGCCAGTAGAGGGAGTTGGCGGAGAGGAAGACCAGTGAGGTGCCGCCGTCGCGGGCCAGCTCGACGCTGCGGCGCATCGGGGCCGACCAGTACTCGTCGTGGCCGGGGAAGACGAGGCCGCGGTAGCGGGTGGGGTCCACGCGGCCCGCGTGCAGGTCGCGGGCGTCCGCGTAGGCGAGGTCGTAGCCGTAGCGCTCGGCCCAGCGGATGAAGTCGTAGGCGTGGCCGACGTGCAGGGGCAGGCCCGCGCCCGCGTAGGGGCGGTCGAAGGAGACGGTGATCGCCGCGTCCTCCTCGCCGAGCAGCCGGCCCTCCTCGTCCCAGGCGTGGTAGAGGCTGGCGCCGGTGCGGCCGTCCTCCGGGTACAGGTTGTACGCCTGCCAGGTGATGTCGGGCAGCAGCAGGAGCAGATCGGCGGGGTGGCCGTCGCGGACGGTGAACGGGATGTGCGAGCGGTAGCCGTCGGCGGTGGTCAGCACGGCGACATGGGCGCCGACCGAGGCGTGCGAGGGCACCTGGTAGCGCCAGGACTGCCACCAGTGGTGGCAGGAGACCGTCCGGTCGGCCGCCAGCGGCGGGGGCTGGACGATTCCGGAGAGCCGGGGGCTGGTGGCGATCTTCGCGGCCCCGTCGCCGCCGTAGTGCCCGATCCGGTAGACGTCGACGGTGAACTGCTGCGGGGGGTCCACGGTGATGTGGAAGTCGATGGCCTCCCCGGGCTCGACGGCCCCGCTGGAGGCGAACCCCTTGATCTGCTGGCGTACGTCGTCGGCGGTGCGCGGGCCGGTCACCCGGGCGGTGCTGCGCGGGGTGCCGCGCTGGACCGGGACGTGGTCGACGTACCAGGGCACCACGTGCCCGGTGTCGTCGAAGTACGTCTCGCTGCCCCGGAGCCAGGGCAGCGGGCCCTGCCCGAAGGGGTCCGAGACGGCGTGCGCGAGGGCACCGGACTCCCAGCGCCGGATGTGCTCCGACCGTTCCACCCCCATGTCACTTCCCTCCCTCGATCCCCCGCGACACCAGTGATGCGGCCGCGATCCGCCGCCTGTCCGCTACCGGTCCCCAGCACATCACATAACGCACGCACTCCGTCACCGTTCGTCGCGAATTGACGTTAAGGGGAATTCGGTATTCCGGATGCCTGGGGACGAACTCGGTGTACTGGGGGGCCTGTTGGGGGCGTGGCGGGGGTGAGCGGCCCGCGGAGGGGCCCTCAGACCAGCCGCACCGGCTTCTCCGGGCGGATGCCCACCGTGGCCAGCCACGCGCGCAGGTCCTCCGCGTCGCCGTCCTCGACCAGGGTCAGGACGGGCGAGGCCAGGTCCGAGCGGCGTACGTCGTCGATGAGGAGCGAGGGGCCGTCCAGCCAGTCGAGCCCGGGCAGCGCGCCCGCCGTGTCGACCGCGGCGCAGCACACCATCGCGGTCACGTGGTCGGCGAGCAGCTCGCGGCCGGTGCGAGGGGGCTGGAGCGGGAAGAGCGGTATCGCGTCGGCTCCCCAGGGCTCCGGGCCCGGCGCGGGCGGCGCGGACGCGGCCTCCTCGACGGCCACCTCCGCCGCGATCCGGTCGGCGAGGTGCTCCGCGGCCTCCCCGTCGGAGGCGGTGAGGTGGTCGATGACGCGGGCGAGCGTCGGGGCGGCGGGCTCCGCGTCACGGCGCTCGCCCAGCGCGTCAAGCACCCGGTGCAGCCGGGCGGCCTCGGTGCGCCACTTGCGGTCGACGACCTCCTCCGGATACGCCGTCCAGTCGACCGGCGCCCAGTCGGGGCCGGGCTCGGCGGGACCGCCGTGGAAGAGCCGGGCGGCGAGCAGCGAGGTCGCCTCGTCGGCGACTCCGGGCTCCTCCAGCAGGTCACAGGCCGGGCGCTCGCCGAGCCGGGAGGTGAACCCCTCGGCGAGGCGGTCGCGCCGGGACAGCTCGGTGAGCGCCGAGACCACGCCCGCGTCGAGCCGGGAGGGCCAGCGCCCCATCCGCCAGGCGGGCAGCGCGACCCGGGTCAGCAGCCGGTCCCAGCCCGCGTACGCGAGCCCGACCTGCTCCTGGGCGACGATGCGCACCCCGTAGTCCACCGCCTGGGCGCGCTCGGACGCGGCGGCCGCGACCCCGCGCTCCATCTCGGCGGCGTGCACCCGGCACCCGCGCAGGAGCAGCCGGGCCACCGAGCCGACGAAGCCCAGCGCGACGCGCCGCACCGGGCCGAGCCCGGGCCTGCCCGCCACGCCGACGGCCGCGTCGAGGCCGCGTACGAACCGGCGAGCCGCGGCTATGTCGGGGTGGGCGGAGGGGCCCGTACCGGCGACGACGGGGGCGAGGATCGCCCGGAGCTCGCCGACGCGCATCCACCACATGAAGGGCGAGCCGATGACCAGGACCGGCGCGGCCGGCACCCGCCGGGCACGAACGGAGCGGGCGTCGGCCGCGCCCCGTATGAAGCGAGCGGGCATCGCCCCCCGGCCGGTGGCGGTGTGCGCCGGATGTGTGCGGTCCTCCAGCCAGCTGTCGCAGTCCGGAGTCAGGGCTATCGCGGAGGGCGGGGGCACGTCGAGCCGCTCGGCCAGGTCTCTGACCAGGCGGTACAGATCGGGGGCGGCCGATTCGGCGAGGTCCACCGTGGGGGAAAGGGCCGGTCTGGCCCGGACGATCACCACCGCGACCACGGCCGCGAGCAGCAGCACCACCAGCGCGGTCGCGGTGACCGCCCAGCGCGTGGTGTCCCAGCCGCTGCCGTCGATGCGGCCCTGCGCCGCGGCGACGAGCAGCACGACGGCGACGGCCGCGGGCACCAGGGCCACGGCCAGCGCCCTGCTGCGGATGCGCAGCACGGCGAGAGCCCGCGAGCGCGCATGCTGCGCACCCACCTCTCCACCCATTCCGGTACCGGACACGGTCGGACGTCACCCCCTCTGCGCTGCGGCGGCGTTGCTCACTCCCCCACTGTGGCACCCGCCACTGACATCGCAATGCCGGTGGGCCAAGTGCCGGAACGCCTTCGCCGCACCCTAGTTGGGGGTTCGGCAGGAGTCATCCGGATGGGCCAGCCGTCACTCGATGGAATGGCTTTGGGCAAAGGTGCGGTTTGTTCCGGACCGGGTCCCGGAGCTCCGCGGGCCGGACGCCGCAGGGCCCGGCGAAGAACCGGGGCCCCGCGGAAAGTGGCCGGGTTCAGCCCTGTGCCCCGGCCGCCTTGCGCGCGATGTCGGTGCGGTGCTGCGAACCGTCGAGCCGGATCCGGCCGACCGCCGCGTACGCCCGCTCCCGGGCCTGGGCGAGGTCCTTGCCGGTCGCGGTGACCGAGAGGACCCGGCCGCCCGCGCTGACGACCGCGTCCCCGTCGCGCCGGGTCCCGGCGTGCAGGACGTACGCGGTGGGCTCATCCTGCGCGGCGACGTCCGCCAGGCCCTCGATGGGATCACCGGTGCGGGGGGTCGCGGGGTAGTTGTGCGAGGCGATGACCACCGTGACGGCCGCGTCGTCGCGCCAGGTCAGCGGCGGTTGGGCGTCGAGGATGCCGGTGGCCGAGTGCAGCAGCACACGGGCGAGCGGCGTCTTGAGGCGGGCGAGCACGACCTGGGTCTCGGGGTCGCCGAACCGGGCGTTGAACTCGATGACCCGCACCCCGCGCGAGGTGATCGCGAGGCCCGCGTACAGCAGCCCCGAGAACGGCTTCCCGCGGCGGCGCAGCTCGTCGACGGTCGGCTGGAGCACGCTCTCCATGACCTCGTCGACGAGCTTCGGGTCGGCCCACGGAAGCGGCGAATAGGCGCCCATGCCACCGGTGTTGGGGCCCTCGTCGCCGTCCAGCGCGCGCTTGAAGTCCTGCGCGGGCTGGAGCGGAAGAACGGTCACGCCGTCGGTGATCGCGAAGAGCGACACCTCGGGACCGTCGAGGAACTCCTCGATGACGACGCGCTCGCAGGCCAGCGCGTGCGCGCGGGCGGCGGCGAGGTCGTCCGTGACGACGACGCCCTTTCCGGCGGCGAGCCCGTCGTCCTTCACCACGTACGGAGCACCGAAGGCGTCCAGCGCCTCGTCGATCTCCTCGGGGGTGGTGCAGACGTAGGAGCGGGCGGTCGGCACGTTCGCCGCAGCCATCACGTCCTTGGCGAAGGCCTTGGAGCCCTCCAGCTGGGCGGCCTCCCGGGAGGGACCGAAGCAGGGGATGCCCGCGGCCCGTACGGCGTCGGCGACCCCGGCGACGAGGGGCGCCTCGGGCCCGACGACCACCAGGTCGCTGCCCAGCTCGACGGCGAGGCGGGCGACCGCGTCCCCGTCCAGCTGGTCGACCGGGTGGAGCTCGGCGACCTCCGCGATCCCGGCGTTGCCGGGGGCGCAGTGCAGCGCCGTCACGTCGGGGTCGAGGGACAGGGAACGGCACAGGGCGTGCTCACGGGCACCGCCGCCGATGACAAGGACCTTCACGGCAGCCAGCCTAGCCGCCGTGGTGGCCGGATCTTTGTGCGGGCCACCGAGTGGACGTTCAGCCCTCGTTCGTATATTCCTCCACCACCGTGGCTCCCAGCTCGCGCACGATCAGGTCGTGCCCGGACAGCGCGGTGTCCACCAGATCCGGGTCGTCGTCCTCCGGAACGTCGTCCTCCAGCCGCACCGGGGGCGGCGGGGGCTCCTCCTCGCGGGCGGGAGCCGCGGCCTGCGGGGGCTGCTGCGTACGCGGCGCGGGAGCCGGGGCCTCCGGGGCGGCGGGCCGAGGGGCCGGCGGGGGCGGCTGCGGGGACTGGTGCTGCTGGACGGGCGGCGCGGGGGGCCGGGGGGCGCTGCCACCGAAGTTGCCCGCCGCGGGCGGGGGCTGGACGCCGCCCGACGGGTCGATGATCGCCTCGACCTTCCACTGCACCCCGAACCGCTCGGCGAGCACGCTGCGCAGCACCTCCTCGCTGCCGCTGCTCGCGAAGTTGTCGCGGGCGCCCGCGTTGATGAAGCCGAGCTGCACGGTGGTGCCGTCGAATCCGGCCACCTGCGCGTTCTGACTGAGCAGGATCCAGGTGAAGCGGCGCTTGTTCTTCACCGCCTCCAGGATGTCCGGCCACATGTTGCGGACCTGCAGCGCGTTGCCCTGCCCGGCGGGGGCGGGCGTCGGCTCGGCCGGGGCGGGCGCCGGGGTGGGGGCGGGCTCGGGCGCGGCCGAGGGCCAGGCACCCGCACCCGGGGCGGAGGCCGCCGCTCCGGGCCAGGCCCCGGGACGCTGGCCACCGCCCTGCCCGGGCGCGGCGGCGGAAGGCCAGGCCCCGGCGGAGGGCCCGTCCGCGGGCCGACCGGGCTGCGGCTGAGCGGCGGCCTGCGGCGCGGGCGCCTGCGCGGGCTGCTGCTGAACGGGCGGCTGGGCTGCGGGTGGCTGCACGGGAGGCTGCTGCACGGGCGGAACCTGCGGCGCGGCCGGCGCCACGTGGGCGGGCCCGCCTCCCGCCGCCGGACCCCCCGGACCCGCCCCCCGCACCGCGGCCCGGGCAGCCTCGGGCCCGCCGGGCCCGCCCTGCATCGGCGCGTGCGCCTCGGGCCCCGGCACGTACCCCATGGCGGGGCCACCGGCGGGCGCCGTCTGGAAGTGGGCCCCGCGCTCAAGGCGGTCGATACGGGCCTGGAGCGAGCGCTCGTCGTCGTACGCGGCGGGCAGCAGCACCCGGGCGCAGATCAATTCGAGCTGGAGCCGGGGCGAGGTGGCCCCGCGCATCTCGGTGAGCCCGGCGTTGACGAGGTCGGCGGCGCGGCTCAGCTCGGCCGCCCCGAACACCGAGGCCTGCGCCTGCATCCGCTCGACGACATCGGCGGGGGCGTCGATGAGCCCCTTCTCCCCGGCGTCGGGCACGGCGGCGAGGATGACGAGGTCCCGCAGCCGCTCCAGCAGGTCGGCGACGAAGCGGCGCGGATCGTTGCCGCCCTCGATCACCCGGTCCACCACCTCGAACGCGGCGGCCCCGTCCCCGGCGGCGAAGGCGTCCACCACCGAGTCGAGCAGCGACCCGTCGGTGTATCCGAGCAGCGCGGTGGCCATGGCGTACGTCACACCGTCCTCGGCGGCGCCGGCGAGGAGCTGGTCCATGACGGACATCGAGTCACGCACCGACCCGGCCCCGGCCCGCACCACGAGCGGCAGCACGCCGTCCTCGACGGGAATCCCCTCGCGCCCGCAGACCTCTCCCAGGTACTCCCGCAGCGTGCCGGGCGGCACGAGACGGAAGGGGTAGTGGTGCGTACGCGACCGGATCGTCCCGATGACCTTCTCGGGCTCGGTGGTGGCGAAGATGAACTTGAGGTGCTCCGGCGGCTCCTCGACGACCTTCAGGAGGGCGTTGAAACCGGCCGAGGTCACCATGTGGGCCTCGTCGATGATGTAGATCTTGTAGCGGCTGGACGCGGGCCCGAAGAAGGCCTTCTCCCGCAGCTCACGGGCGTCGTCCACGCCACCGTGCGAAGCCGCGTCGATCTCGATCACGTCGATGGAGCCCGGCCCGTTGCGCGCGAGATCACGGCAGGACTGGCACTCCCCGCACGGCGTGGGCGTCGGGCCCTGCTCGCAGTTCAGACATCGGGCGAGGATCCGGGCGCTGGTCGTCTTGCCACAACCGCGCGGCCCACTGAACAGGTACGCGTGATTGACCCGGTTGTTCCGCAGCGCCTGCTGCAGCGGGTCGGTGACATGCTCCTGCCCGATGACCTCGGCGAACGACTCGGGGCGGTAGCGGCGGTACAGCGCAAGGGACGACACGCATACGAGGTTATCGGGGCCCACTGACAACCGGACCCGCCGACCGCGACCCGGCTCCGGGCGAACGCCGCGCACCAGGGGAAACGAGCCCCGCGGGCCGGGGGAGACCGGCGCCGCCTTCGGGGGGAATCCGCTCCGGCCCCGGAAAATCAGGCGCCCCCCACGCACCCGCCAGAGCCAACCTACCCTTGCTGCCTTCCGGCCCTGGGGGAGTTCAGTCAGATAGCGCCACGTGAGGGGCTCCGCACAGGGTACCCGATCCCTGACGTGGGAACGAGTTCGCGAGCACCCCTCAACGTCTTGTATTGTTTGCCGCGGAGGATTCGCCTAGTGGCCTAGGGCGCACGCTTGGAAAGCGTGTTGGGGGCAACCCCTCACGAGTTCGAATCTCGTATCCTCCGCCAGTGCCTCACCGGGCACGATGTCGATGGGCCCCACCGCTTGCGGTGGGGCCCATCGACGTATGCGGTGGCTGTTGGGGCAAGAGGGGCGTGAGGAGGCGCATGAGGTCGCTCCCTCGGACCTCCGGCGCGCGGTGGACGGTCTACGCGGTGGCACTCCGCTCCCAGCGTGACGGTCACGTCGTACTCGCGAGGAGCACGGCCTTCCCTGGCCTGGGCCGCTTGTATCGGGAAGACGACGGGAGCCCGCTCTACGAGGCAGTGGTCCATGTCATGTGAAATAGGGACTTGTTCCCGACCGTGAGCGCACCCGCCGTGCCGCTGGCTCGGACGGACCCTGCTAGTCCCAAGAGTGGGAGGAGGCGGACCTCCCGGTTGCGTCCATGGAGATGGTGTACGGGTTCGACCTGATCCGGGGGTTTGCTCCGGCGTCGGGATGGTGCCCGCATAGATGAACGGCCACCGGCTGATCTTCGAAGTGTCGAAGCCTCGAAGGAGAT
>NZ_QOLA01000032.1 GCF_003324565.1 Streptomyces sp. SDr-06
CGACGAGCGCGATCGCGTCCCGCTTGAACTCCTCGGTGTACCGCTTCGTGTACTTGCTTCCCACCTGGCGCTACTTCCTCTGGAACCTCAGGTCCCAGTCTCCAGGTGTCCACGATCAAGGGGAAGGCTCAAAGACCTCGTCGTCGCCAGGCTCGCGACCGCGACCGGAAGGCCGGTCTGGGAGGAATTCCTCGACCTGGACCGTGTGCTCGCTCGCATCGGGGACCAAGCCGATGAGCGGCTCGCCTTCCAGATGTCCCACCCCACAACTTGAGCAGCCGCTGGCTGCCCAACTTCCCCTGCATACTCACGGCATGGTTCGCCGGGAACGCAGAGGCTCTCCGAGCCTTTGGGAACACCGTCGAGCTTGGGCACTCACCAGAAGATGGCCGCCCCAAGAGCAGTGCATGGCTGACCGTCGAGGCCAGGAACCGGGGCGTCCAGATCAGCGTCTGGAGCAGCGGTGAAGCTGAATTCGGCTTCGTGGACCTCGACAGTGGTGACTACCGTTGCGAGCCCCAAGACCTCCAAACCAGCCACGAACTCCATGCTCTCGTCAGAGCCTTCCTCAGATCCGCACTCGGCTGGGTCGCCCCCGACTCGGGCTGCTGATCCCGACGCGCCGTTCCTCCGCCTTCCGCCTATACGGCCTGCCCCGGGCCACCACCGGGTCGGTGCAGATCGCAGAGGGAGGCGGCGGGCCGGACGGCGATGTCTGATGGCGCGACGCCGTCGAGGCGTTCCGGCCGGGGCCGTCTCCCTCACCCAGTGAGCGGCTCGGCAAGGTCACGCAGATGCTTCAGGGCCCCCTCTCGACGCTCTGTTTCGTCTTCCGCCCCGCAGATTGACGCCCGTATCAACACCGAGCCCTTCGGGCAGAGCTCAGACACCTTCCATCGGCTTTGTGCCGTGCGTGGCCCTGGGGGCGGGCAACCGGAGACGGCCCCTGCAACCGCGCAGGGTAGGGGCCCGGAAGCGCGTCGCCCCCGGCCCTCAACCCCCAGATCGATCAGCCACGTACGGGCCCGGCTGCGCGGATACCCTCGCGCATCCCGCTCGAAGCTTCGGCTGTCCGCGCCGCGTGGCACACTGGCGGCTCAGGCGGCGGTGAGCGGGGGCGTTCCGGTTGGGTCTTGAGATCGAGAGTCGGCCGTCGGAGCTGCCGTACATCGAGAGGGTGTGGCGCAGCCGCAGCAGCGAGGTGGGCCGGATGACGTCGGTCGCGGCGTCGCACTGGGAGCTTGTCTTCTGGGAGCACGAGGGCCGGGTGCAGGCGGCCGTGCTGGGCCCGGAGCCCGAGGCGTGCGTGGCTCCCGTTCCCAAGGACGCCACGTTCTTCGGTATCAGCTTCGCGCTGGGTACCTCAATGCCGCACGTGCCCATCAGCCGGCTGGTGGGTGGTATGGCGGAGCTACCCGACGTGACGCAGCACTCCGTGTGGCTGAAGGGTTCCGCCTGGCACGTGCCCGGTTACGACAATGCGGAGGCGTTCGTACGGCGCATGGTGCGCGAGGGCATCGTGGACTGCGACCCGATCGTGCCCGCGGTGCTGGGTGGCGCGGCCCCCGATGTCTCCGAGCGGACCCTCCAGCGGCGATTCGTCGCGGCAACGGGCCTCACCCAGGGGGCAGTTCGTCAGATCCACCGGGCCCGCGAGGCGGCGGTCCTGCTCCAGCAGGGGACAGCGGCGCAGGACGTCGTGCACCGGCTGGGCTACTTCGACCAGCCGCACCTGGCGCGGTCCTTGACCCGGTTCATCGGCCGTACCGCCACGCAGCTGAGTGCTCCCGACGCGGCCGAGCCGCTGTCGCTTCTGTACAAGCCCTCCTCCCCGGTGCCCGCATAGTCTTCCTGACGTAGCCGACGGGGGCGGCCCGCCCCGGCCGGAGTGCGCTTCGGCCGCGGCCGGGCGGCGGGCCCCGAACTCATCACGGAGGAATCATGCGCAAGGTCGTTTCGGGTCTGTTCGTCTCGCTCGACGGTGTGGCCCAGTCGCCGAACGAGTGGCAGTTCGCCTTCGACGAGGAGATGGGCGCCGCGCTGGGAAAGACGCTGGAGTCGGCCGACACGATTCTGCTGGGCCGGGTGACCTTCACCGAGTGGGCCGGGTACTGGCCGACGGTGACCGAGGGCGAGGACGCCGGCTTCGCCAAGTGGATCAATGACTCGCCCAAGTACGTCGTCTCGTCCACGCTGGACAGCGTGGACGACTGGGCGAACAGCACGCTCGTCAACGGCGATCTGGCGGCCGCGATCGAGGAGCTCAAGGCGGGAGAGGGCAAGGACATCACCGTCGCGGGCAGCCCCACCCTGGTGCGTTCGCTGCTGGAGCAGGACCTGCTGGACGAACTGGTACTGCTGATCCACCCGGTGGTGGCCGGCGAGGGCCGCAAGAAGCTCTTCGCCGACGACGCCAGCCTGAAGAAGCTGGAGCTGGTCAGCGCTCAGCCGACCAGCAGCGGAGTGATCATCGCTACGTACCGTCCGACGCGCTGACCACGGCTCGACCCGGCCGGGTGTGACGACCAGGGGCAGCGGTGCCGAGGGAGAGGACGTCGCCCCGTAGGCGACGGCGTAAGGCCGTTGAGGCTCGTACGGCGATCGCGGCCCCGGCGGTCGTCCACTCGGAGAGGGCGTCCTCCCGTATGTCCCGAGCCAGGCGGCCGATCAGGTTCTCCAGCACCGGCCAGCCACCGGGCGATCGGCGGGTCCCGCTTCAGAGAGCCGATCACGTCCTGCTGCTGTCCCTCGGCGAGGACGGTCCGGTGCAGGTCTATCCGGGAACGGGCGGCGTCGATGGCGAGGGTGCCCGGTGGGTGGCGGTCCTCGGCGTCGGTCAGGAGGACGGGTATGCCGCTGGTGCCGGTGCGGTGCAGGGCGGCGTAGAGGGCGCGGCAGGTGTCCGTGCCGCCGTAGCTGCAGCGGAACATGCTGCCCACGGCCGGTGCGTCGATCTGCCCGGGCGCCTCGACGCTGGTGCAGGGGTTGCCGACCGCCTGAGAGGTCGTGCCGCCCAACCGCAACGTGTCGACCGGCAGCCGGAACAGGTCCGCATCGCTGGTGAAGCCGAGTGCCTTACCAGCCCAGACCTGAGCACGGGTTCAGAGGGGAACGATCAGCCCTGGCTCTCCCAATCGGGGTAGCGCCCGGCCCACGCACCCGCTCGGCAACCATGGACTCACCGGCTCTTTCTCCCATTGGGAAACGGCCTGCTGCGGGCAGCGAAGGTAGACGCCCACAGGTGCACATGAATGCTCTTCGCGTCGAGCCGGACCAAGGCCCCCACAACCCTGGGCCGGTGGCCCAGGAGGGATGCCACCAGGCCGGTGTCGACGACGATGACGGCGACCCGCTTGCCCGTCAGGTCGACCAGGACCACGATCCGCGGACGGCCGCACCGCGTCCTGACTCGCCAGCGGTCGGCCGCCTCATCGAACTCGTACGACGTGACCTCCGAGCCGAACCGGATGTGCCGCTCCGAGCCGCGCTCCCTGACGACGCGCTCGGTCCACCACCGACTCTTCGGCCGTTCGTGCGCCCGTCGGGGCGGCCCAACGGCCCGGCCCCGGCGCGAGTCGGGCACCAACTCAAGGCTGGGCGCGAGCTTGGTTCGGTGGCGAGAACCGCTCCCCGCAGGACCTGGATCACCCGGGCTGCCCGGGCGTGGCCAGGCCGAGGGCGGTGCGCAGGGCGCCGGTGTCGACCTTGCCGTTGGTGCGCAGCGGGAAGTCTCGCACGACGTGGATGGCGTTGGGCTGTTCGTAGTCCGCCAGGTGGGGCGCGAGCAGGGCACGCCAGTGCCGGGACGGCAGGCCGTCTGGGTCGGCGACCACGAAGTGCAGGGCGCAGCCGCGGCGGGGGTCGTCGACGGGCAGGACCTCTACCGGCCGCCCGCATGCCTCCGCCTTCCGGGCAAGGCCCTCCGGGTAGAGGGTAAAGCCGAGGCGGTGGACGGCCCGGTTGCGGCCGAGGACGTGAACATTGCCGTCCGCGTCGAGGAACCCGAGGTCGCCGGTGGCGTACCAACCGCCTCGGTCGGCCGGGCACAGCGTGCCGTCCGGGTCGAGGCGGCCCTCCATCAGGTCGGGCGAGCGGACCTCGATCTCGCCCGCGTCGCCGGGGCCGAGCGGGACGCCGGCCGGGCCGACGACGCGCAGGGAGATGCCGGGCAAGGGGCGGCCGCAGCCGACCGGGGCGGTGGGGGTGGCCAGGGCGACGTTGCCGAGCTCGGTGAGCCCGTAGCCGTCGAGCAGGGGTAGGCCCAGTTCGTCGGCGAAGGATGTCGCGAGCGCGTCGGGCAACGGCGCGCCGCCCACGCCCCACACCCGTACGCCCGCGAGACCGGCCCGGAGTTCGGGCCGCCGCCGGCACAGGCCGAGCAGGGCGTGGTAGGTGGAGGGCGCGGCGTCGACGGCGGTGGCCCCGACGGCGGCGGCCTGTGCGACCGCGTGGTCGAGCCGCTGGTAGGGCGTGACGAGCAGGGTGCAGCGGGTCAGCCACCAGATGAGAATCACGGAGAGCCCGTACTGGTGGGAGAAGGGCAGCAGCGGGGCGAGGACGTCGTCCTCGCGGTAGCCCATGGCCCGGATGGTGCGCAGGGTGTTGCCCCGCACGGCGCGGCCGGACTTCACGATGCCTTTGGGTCGCCCGGTGGTGCCGGAGGACCACAGGACGAGTGCGTCGCCGCGCGCGAACCAGGCGTCGAGGCAGGGCTCGTCCGCGGATTCCGGGTCGACCCTGGTGCCGAGGCCGGAGAAGCGCAGCACCCGGCCGGCCGGGAGGTGGCTGGCGCCGTCGCCCTCGCACAACAGCCACCGCGCGTTCGCCTGGGCCGCGGTGGTGCGGGCCTCCGCGGCGGTCCCCCGGTGGTCGACCGGGACGAGCGAGGTGTCCAGGTGCATCAGGGCCAGCAACGCCACGACGTAGTCGACGGAGTTGTCACCCCGGACCAGGACCCGGTCGCCCGCGCGCACGCCCCGGCGGCGGAATTCCCGCGCGGCCGCGGCGATCAGCTGGTTCAAGGTCGCACCATCGGGGTCGCCGGAGCCGGCCGCCAGCCGGGGGGCGGGGGCGAGGACCGTCTGCTCAGTCATGTGTTCCTCCCGCCCGTTCCGCGAGCCGGACGGGCCGTTCCAGCAGGGGTGTGCGCGGGTCCCAGGGGCCGTCGGTCGCGTCGCGGCGGCGGCGCGCGATGCCCGAGAGCGTCTCCAGGACGATGCGGTTGCCGAGGTAGGCGGTGATCTCGGCGTGGTCGTACGGCGGAGAGACCTCGACGACCTCGGCGCCTACGACCGGCAGTTCGTAGGCGATCCGGCGTACCGCGTCAAGGAGTTGACGGGACGTCAGACCGCCGGGCTCGGGGGTGCCGGTGCCCGGTGCGTGCCCGGGGTCGACGACGTCGACGTCGACCGAGAGGTAGACGCCGTCGCAGTCCTCCATGGCCGTGCGGAACACCTCGGTGAGGCAGTCGTCCAGGCCGCGGGCGGTGATCTCGCTCATGTCGTACGAGCGCATGCCCTGGTCCGCCATCCACCGTAGCGTCTCGGGCTCGGGGTAGTAGCCGCGCAGGCCGATCTGGAAGAACCGGTCGCCCCGCACCGCGCCGGACTCGATGAGCTGGCGCATGGGCTTGCCGTGGCCGTAGAGCGGGCCCGACTCAATGTCGCCGGTGTCGGCGTGCGCGTCGAAGTGCAGCATGGCGATGCGACCCCGGCCGTGGTGGCGGGCCACCGCGCTCATGTCGGGCAGCGCGATGGTGTGGTCGCCGCCGAGCACCACGGGGATCGCGCCGAGGGCCGCCACCATGCGCACGGCGGCCTCGATCTGCCGTACGCTGCGGCCGAGTTCACCCGAGTAGCAGTGCACGTCACCGGCGTCGTACACGCTCAGTTCGGTCAGTGGGTCGACGCCCAGCGCGAGACTGCGGCGGACCCCGTTCTGCGGCAGGTAGCAAGCCTGCCGGATGGCGGCCGGGCCGAACCGTGCGCCGGGGCGGTGGGTGGTGCCACCGTCGAGCGGGGCGCCGAGGATGACCACGTCGGGGTGGTCCGGAGGATTGCGCAAGTCCAGCCGCTCGACTCCGAGGAAGGTGATGTCGGGGCCGAACATCGAGCCCAGGTGCCGCATCTCAGGCCCCCATGACGTGGTGTCCGCCGTCCACGTGGACGATCTCGCCGGTGGTGGCGGGAAACCAGTCGGACAGTAGGGTGAGGCAGGCTCGCGCAACTGGTTCGTTGTCGGCGGGGTCCCAGCCCAGCGGGGCGCGGGCGGCCCAGTCCTGTTCGAAGCCGGCTCCGTCGCCGCCGATGGCGCGGGCCGCGAGGGTGCGCAGCGGTCCGGCCGCGACGAGGTTGACCCGGACGCCTGCCGGGCCCAGGTCACGGGCCAGATAGCGGGCGCACGCCTCCAGGCCGGCCTTGGCCACGCCCATCCAGTCGTAGCCGGGCCAGGCGCGCGAGGCGTCGAAGTCGAGGCCGACGACAGCCGATCCCGGACGCAGCATCGGACGGCAGGCCACGGCGAGCGCCTTGAGGGAGTAGGCGGAGGTGTGGAACGTGCCGGCCACATCGGGCCAGGGCGCGGAGAGGAAGCCGCCGTCCAGACAGCTCGCCGGTGCGTGGGCGACGGCGTGCAGGACGCCGTCGAGGCCGTCGAGGTGTGGGCTTACCCGCTCAGCGAGCGAGGCGAGCTGTTCCTCGTCGGTGACGTCGAGGTCGATGACGGGGGCCTCGTGCGGCAGGCGCCGGGCGACGCGCCGCACCAGCGAAGGACGGCCGTAGGCGGTGAGCACGACCTGGGCACCTTGTTCCTGCGCGAGCCGGGCCACCGCGTACGCGATGGAGCTCTCACTGATCACCCCGGTGATCAGCAGTCTTCTGCCGTCGAGCAGCCCGCTCATCGGTCTCCTTGGTGTCGGGGTGGCTGCGACCGGCGGGGCCGGGGCCACACGGGTGTGGGCCCGGCCCCCGCGCGGCGGTGTCAGCAGCTGTTGCTGATGGTGCTGGACAGACGCTCGGCCTCTGCGGCCGGGACCTCAAGACCCTGAAGGTCAAGAACGATTGCCATGATGGGGTGCCTCCTCTCCGGGTGTCGGTGGGACGGCCGGCTCGCACTCGGGGCGCGGGTCGGCCGTGCCGCGCGGGTGTCAGCAGCCGTTGCTGATGGTGCTGCCGAGCGCCTCGGCCTCTGCGGCCGGGACCTCAAGACCCTGAAGGTCAAGAACGATTGCCATGATGGGGTGCCTCCTCTCCGGGTGTCGGTGGGACGGCCGGCTCGCACTCGGGGCGGGGGCCGGCCGTGCCGCGCGGGTGTCAGCAGCCGTTGCTGATGGTGCTGCCGAGCGCCTCGGCCTCTGCGGCCGGGACCTCAAGACCCTGAAGGTCAAGAACGATCGCCATGATGGAGTGCCTCCTCTCCATGTCCTCGGGGCCGTCCCGCAGGTACGGGGACGGGCCGGATCGACCGGTCCGGCGAGGGCCGGCCGGAGTTCTGGGGCGCCCCGTGACGGGGCGCGGTGACCGCCCCGCGGGCGGGTCCGGGGGCGAGGAAGGGCAGGAAGCCCTGACGGCCGTCGAGCGCTGCGGACAGCGCGAGCAGGATGCCCGCGGAGCCGGTGGCGAGGTCCATGGAGAGCCTGCGTAGCTGTTCGCCGGGGAAGGCGACGTGCCCCCGGTAGGACAGGGCGTGCCAGCGCAGCCGGGCCAGGTGCCGCTCGACCGCGGGTCCGACACCGGGACCGCCAGCGCCTCGGTCGCGGAGCACCGCGAGCGCGGCCAGCAGACCGGCCCGTCCGGCGAACAGGTGTGGTTCGATGACGAACTCCGGTTCGGCGCCGCGGCCGAGCGCCGGGAGCAGCTCCGCGAGCCGGTCGTCGGGCCGGTGTGCAAGGACCTGGGCGGCGACGAGCGCGATGCCCGCACCACCCACCTCCAGGTACGGCAGCAGCCGGTAGCCGGCGTCAACCTGGAGCGAACCGTCGCCGGCGACCTTGCACAGGTCGAGGTCGCGGTGGAGTGCCTCGACCGCGAGGTCGAGGTGGGCGCTGTCGCCGGTGTCCTCGTACAGCCGCAGGAAGAACAGCGCGGGGCCGCTCCAGCCCCGTAGGAGTCCGGCCCGGGTGCCCTGGTCGCCGCCGCGCACGATGCCCGGGGCGACGCCCGCGCGGACCGCGTCCGCGGTGCGGGCAGCGAGTTCCAGGGCGTCGGCGCGGTACTCCCCGTCGCCGGTGCGCCGGTGGAAGTCCAGCAGGTTCAGGCCGATGCCGGAGGCGCCGTGGAAGAGGCTGATGTCCCGGGTGTCGGCGAGGGTGCCGCGACAGGATTCGAGGGTGCGCAGCGCCGCCTCGCGATGGCCGAACTCCTCCAGGACGTGGGCGATTCCGTGGCGTCCGTCGTAGAAGCCGGGCCTTGGGTCGCCCGGCCGCGCGGCCGCGTCGAGCAGCCACCGCTCCAGGTCCGGGTGGCGTCCGGCGCCGCTGGTGTGCAGAGCCCACAGCACTCCGGAGGCTCCGTAGGCGAAGTTGAGGCCGTCCGTGTGGAACTGCCGTACGTCGCCGGGGAAGAGCCGGTCACGGCGTTCGGGCGTCGCGCTGAGCAGCACGGCCCTGGCCATGGAGTCGCGGACTGCGTCCCAGTCGGCGTCCGGCTGGGCCGGTGCCCGCAGCGCGGCCGGGACCTTCGCCAACGCCGCCTCGGTGGGCGCCAGTTCACGGCGCACCGCGTCCAGCGTGCCGGGCCGGAGTCGGAAAGCGCGCTCGGCCTCGTCGGTCTGGCGCACCGGGCGGCCGGGGTCCAGCTCGGACAGGTGGGTGAGCGGGAAGAGCACCCACAGCCGCAGCGCGGCCAGCGCGTGCCGGTCGATGGCGAAGCCCGACTTGCCCGGGGCCATGAAGCCGGGGTGCCCCAGGCCGAGCCGTTCGGCCTCGGCCACGGGGACGGTCAGTTCGAAGTCGACGAGGGCGACGCGGTCGTCCTCGTCCACCAGGACGTTGGCGGGGTGCAAGTCGCCGAAGACGAGTCCGCGGGCGTGCACGGCGTCGACCAGGCGCTCGATCCGGTCGACCACCGCCAGCGCCCGGTCGGCGTAGGCGGCCAGCGCCGCCTCGTCCGGATCGGCTTTGGTCAGGGGGTAGTTGCGGGCCAGCCACGCCTGGAGGGTGTCGCCCGGCATGTGCTCGACGGCGAGGAAGTGGTGTTCCCACACCTGATGGTGGCCGTGGAGGGCGGGAATGCCGGGGATGCCGGCGAGCCGTTCCACCGCCCGCCGTTCGCGGTGCAGCCGGGCGGTCGCGTCCACGCCGTGGCCGTCGAGGCCGGCGTGCGGGCGAGCCTCCTTGAGCACCACGCGCTGCCCGTCGGTGTGGCGGGCCTCGTAGACTCCGCCGCCGTTGGAGAAGTGCAGGGCGCGTTCGACCGTGTAGGGGAAGTCGGCGTCCCTGCCCGCAGCCTGGCGGGTCGCCAGGTGCGGTGCGAGGAAGTCGGGGAGCTCGACCCAGTCGGGCACCTCGAACACCGGCCGGCGGCGGTCGGGGACGAGCACGCCGTCGGGCCGCTCGACGGCGGGGGCCGGGGTGCCGTTCTCGTCCGGACAGTACCGGGTGACGAATCCGCCGTAGCGCACGTACAGCGGGCCGTTGCCCCAGCGCAGGTCGGTGAGGATGTACGGGCCGGGCTCGCCGTCGAGCGCGGGCGCCAACTCCTCAAGGACCGTGCGCAGTTCGGAGTCGTCCCGGGGGTAGATCGTCACGAGCTTGCCGCTGGCGGAGCGGGGCGCGTACTTGAGGCCGTGGGCGGCGACCACGGAGCGGGCGCGCAGGAACTTGAAGGGCACGCCGAGCCGGACGCAGTGGGCGTACGTGATGTCGATGACGCGCTGGGAGTTGTCGGGCAACCCGGAGACGTGGATCTTCCAGCCCTGCCGGGGCATGGTGTGCCCGGTCGGCTCGTACACCACCCACATCTCGCGGTCCCGGCGCTGCCAGCCGTGCGGCACGGGTCCGGCGGTCTGGGTGAAGGCGGTGTCGTCAACCATGCCCCGGCTGCCGATGTCGTAGAAGACCGGGTCGGCCTGGCAGTACGCCTCCGCGGGCGGCCTGGAGTTCATTGCCCGCCCCCGTTCGGCGCGGAGGGGACCGGCTCGGGGGTGTCGCCGAGCAGCAGCCGGAAGGAGGTCTCGGTGTCCGGCTTCCGTAGATGGGCGCGGATCAGGTCGCGGGCAGCGGCCTTGTCCTCCTCGGGGACGCGGTCGGGCCCGACGAAGGAGGGGGACGTGCGGGTGAGGATGTCGACCGCCTCGTAGTACTCATGGCGCAGCAGCGACCACACTGCGGCGTGGTGGTATGCGCCGTCGAGAAAGAAGAAGTCGCGCAGGACGCCTTCCAGGACGAAGCCGGCCCGGGTGACGAGCCGCAGCACGGACTTGTTGTAAAGGGCCGTGGTGAACTGCGCCCGGTGCGCGTTCAGAGAGTGGAAGAGGTGGTCCAGGAGGAGGTCGAACGCCTCCGCGCCCAGCCCCCGCCGCCACAGCTCCGGGTCTCCGATGGCGCCGCCGATGATGAAGTTGCCGGCGGGGCCGGACCTGCGGTGATTGACGGTGCCGACGGTGCGGCCGTCGTGGTCGCGGACCGCGAACTGGCGGATGCTGCCGCTCTCGTCGAGCTGGCGCAGGGCCTGCGGGGTGGCGTACTCGTTGGTGTCGGCGGTGAGGACTGCCGCCGGTGAGTTGGGGCCGAGCCATTCGGCCATCAGCTCGTAGTCGGCGTCGGTGGGACGCACGAGGCTGACCAGTCTGCCCTTCATCGCTGCCCTTCCTGTTGGTCTGCGGACGTGGTGGCGGGCGCCCAGGCGCGGACGACGAGGACGGCGTTGTGACCGCCGAAGCCGAACGAGTTGCTCAGCGCGGTGCGGGTGGGGTGCCGTCGGGCCCGGTGCGGCACGTAGTCGAGGCCCAAGTCCTCCGGGTCGTCGCAATTGACGGTGGGCGGCACCACTCCGGTGCGGACGGCCTGCACGGTGGCGATCAGCTCGACGGCACCTGCCGCGCCAATCATGTGGCCCGTCATCGACTTCAGCGAGCTGATCGGCACCCGCGGGGCGTGGTCGCCGAACACATCGCGGATGGCGGCGCTCTCGATGCGGTCGTTGAGTTCGGTGCTGGTGCCGTGGGCGCTGATGTAGTCGATGTCCTCGGGCCGTGCGCCCGCGTCGGCGAGCGCGTCGGCCATCGCCCGCTTCACGGCGATGCCCCCGGGGTGCGGGTGGGTGGAGTGGTAGGCGTCGGTGGTGACGCCGTATCCCGCGACCTCGGCGAGGATCTCGGCCCCGCGCCGCTCGGCGTGCTCGGCGGACTCCAGGACGACCACCCCGGCGCCGGCGCCCATGACGAACCCGTCGCGGGCCCGGTCGAAGGGGCGGCTGGCGCGTGCCGGGTCGGTGCTGCGGGAGAGCGCGCCGACGTTGGCGGCGGCGGCCAGGTCCAGGGGGTTGACGGCGTCGTCGGAGCCGCCCGCGACAACCACGTCGGCGTATCCGTGCCGGATCAGCCGCAGAGCGTCGCCGATCGCGGTGGCGCCGGTGGCGCACGCCGCGACCATCGCCCCGGACGGGCCCCGGGCGCCGATGTGCCCGGCTATCTCGGTGGAGGCGCTGTCCACGGAGCCGCCCGCGGCCAGGTAGGGGGTCATGGCCCGGCGGCCGCCGCGGTCCAGGGCGCGTACCCCGGCCAGGGTCATCTGGCCGGGGCCGTAGCCCGATCCCACCAGCACCGCGGTGCGCGGGGCGGCCTCCTCGCCGATCTCCAGCTTCGCTCCGTCCATCGCCTCCAGGGCGGCCGCGAGGCCGAACTGAGCGAAGCGGTCGAGGCGGCGGGCGGTCCGGTTGGGCATGTAGGCGCGGGGGTCGAATTCGGTGACCTCGCCGGCCAGCGGCGTGGGCAGGGAGTCGGCGTCGTAGCGCGTGATGCGCTTGATGCCGCTACGCCCCTCGGTGAGGGCGGTCCAGAACTCCTGCGTGGTGTTCCCGACTGGCGAGATCACCCCGAGTCCGGTGACGACCACTCGCCGGTCGTCGTGTTGTGTCTGGCTGGGCATCTGTCGGCTCCTCCTCTCTGCTCCGGGCGGTTCCGCTCCCCGCAGTGGCCGGTCCTGCCCGGCAACGGAACCTTGACTCAAAGCCGATTCCATTGTCAAGAATCATGACTCAGGATCTTCTGAGTGTCATGATGGAGCCGTCTTCCGTTACTCACGTAGACGTGGATGCTCGCCTATCGCCATTGACCACCCAGTTTGAAATGGGGTTCACTGCTCAATCATGGATAGTCAAACTCTTCACTCACGAGTCATGGAGGAATGACATGACCCGTTGGAGCACCCTGTTGCTCGACGACGCATCCCTCGCACAGATGCCGGAGCTGCCGGTCGACGACGTCCTGCGCCACGCGGATGTGGTCACGGCGCAACGGATGAAGCCCCAGGCGCTGTACGAACGCTGGGAGAAGCAGCAGTGGTCCGCGCAGGCGATCGACCTGGAACGGGACCGCGTCGACTACGAAAAGCGCCTCCCCCGGTCCGCGCGGAAGGCGCTCGAGGAGTCCATCGCCACCTTCATCATCGGCGAGTACACCGGCCTCGACCTGCTCGCGCCGATCCTCACCGGCGCCCCGGAGGAGATCGACCACCTCTATCTCGGCACCCAGATCGCCGACGAGACCCGCCACACCCAGCTCATGCTGCGCCTCGGCGAGGAAGTCCTCGGTCTGGACCCGGACCCCAAGCGGATGCTGGTCCAGGCGTGGAACCTGTGTACGCCCCCGCACCGCGCGCTGAGCCGGCTGGAGACGGAGATCATCCGCGAGGTCCAGGAGCGGCCCGCCGACTACGAGACCTGGCTGCGCACCGTCGCCCTGTTCCACCTCATCTCGGAGGGCGTCCTGGCTCTCGTCGGACAGCGCGCCATCGTGCAGTCGCTGCACGAGGTCCCGCTGTTGCCCGGCGTCAAGGCCGGCTTCACCGCGATGTGCCGGGACGAGTCACGGCACGTCAGCTTCGGTCTGCACGCCCTGCGCCAGGGCGTGCGCGAGGGGCACGCCGACGCCATCCGCGACGTCATCGAGCAGGCCACGCCGCTCGCGCTGGCCATCGAGGAGGGCGGTGACGTCAAGGACTCAGGGACCGGCGCGACGATGCGCAGCCTGGGCATCGACAGCCTGCGCCGCCAGCTTCGGCTCATCGGCATCGACGAGAAGTTCGCCGATCACGTCGTGGGCCTCACCGAGCGCGCCGCTCCCGCCGAGGGCCACTGAGACACCGGACGGCACTCCGTCCGCACCGCACCGCATTCACCTGACAACTGGAGAAACCATGACCCGCGAAGAGATCATCACCGGCCTCGCCGAGATCCTCAACGAGGTGGCCGACGTGGAGCCCGCCGACGTCACCGAGGACAAGTCCTTCATCGAGGACCTCGACGTCGACTCGCTCGCCATGGTGGAGGTCATCGTCTCCACCGAGGAGCGCTTCGGCGTCAGCCTGCCGGAGGAGGAATTGAAGGAACTGCGCCTGGTGTCCGATGTGGTCACCCGGATCGAGAAGCAGCTCTGAGCCGCCGGGGCTGCTGAGCGCCCGCGTCCCGGCGTTACGCGAGACGCCGGGACCCGGAGCCGCGGAGACCGGGCGCCGTCACTCCTTGCGGGAACGGATCGCGTAAGACCAGGACCAAAGCGTGTCCACGACGTACACCGTGATCCAGGTCCGGCCGATCCACCCCGGGGCGCCGAGGGCCCACAGCGCGGCCTCGCCCACCGCGAACAGCGCCGAGTGGACGTACCAGCCCTGCCGCTCCCGGCGGGCGCGCTCGCCTGAAGACGGGGCCGCGACGTCCCCGTCTTCCAGCTCCCCGCCGTCCTTCGCCGCCGGTACCGCGCCCTTTGCCGGGCCGTTCGCCGAAGCGTCCACGGGGCCGCCCTCGGGGCCGTCCGCCGAGCCGCCGGCCGGATCGTCCTTCGGCAGGGCGAGGGCCCGGATCGCGTACGGCACGAGGACCGCTCCGACCAGCGACGCACTGGCCGCCACCGCGCACGCCGCGACCCAGCCGACCGCCTGGTAGAGACCGCCCAGAGCGGCCGCGCCGACCGTGACGCCGACCAGGCGCGCACCTTCGTACAGACCCATGCCGAGTCCGGGGTGGTCTCCCGCGGCGGCCGAGACCGTCGCCTGCTCCACGGGCGTCTGCGCGGCGAAGCAGGCCGCCGCGAGGGCCCACAGCACGGCGATTCCGGTGGGCGTGGGCACGATCGCGAGGCCGGCGGCGAACAGGGTCCCGGCCGCGAAGGCAACCACCATGGTCCGCTCCCGGCCGAGCGGACCGGTTACGCGGTGGGCGTGCTCGGGCACCAAAATGAACACGAGGAAGCCCGGGCAGAACACCGCCATCACCTGCGTCGGTGACAAGCCGTCACTTTGCAGTCGCAGCAGCAGGATCAGCCACAGGCCAGCCTCCCCCGCCGCCGTGATGGCCGCGACGGTCATGAAGGGCAGGGTGCGACGGCCCGGTGGTCCGCCGTGGGCCGGACGGGCCCCCGGCGCGGACCCCGGGGACCCGGGCGCCGTGGCCAGCAGCACGGCGGCGAGGGCGCTGGCCGCCGCGCCGGCCCAGAACACCGCCGCGTAACCGGAGTTGCCCAGCAGCACGAACGCGGCGACGTACCCGACGAGCGCCCCGCGGCCCTCGGCGGCCAGCAGCGCGCCGTACGCGCTCAGCCGGTCCCCGCCCTGCTCGCCGGTCCAGGTGCGGACGGCGACCCAGAACAGCGCGCCCCCGGCGCCGCCGACGGCCGCCGCCGCGAAGGCGGCGGGCAACGGGCTCGCGAGGCCGTCGGCGAGGGCGTATCCCGCGCAGGACAGCGCGTATCCGGCGGCGCCCACCGCGGCCGTCAGCCGCCGGTCGAAACGGTCGGCGAGCGCACCCGCCAGCGGGCGCACCACCAGCGAGACGACCGCCTCGACGGCGATTAGTGCGCCGGTCACGGCGGGGCCGGCCCCGAGGGCGGCGGCCGCCCACAGGGGCAGCAGGAAGTCGAGCACCTCCGCGGGCGCACCCGCCAGGGCCGCCGCGCGCAACACCCGCCGGAAGGAGGGGGCGCGGGACGGCGTGGCCTCGCTCAACGGGTGGCGCCCTTCGGCGTGATGACCTTCGTGGGGAAGGCGTTACCGGTGATCCGCGCGAACATGTTGCGCGGGCCTGGAATCCATACCTCCCGCACGCCGCCCGCGTGCATGCCTCGCAGCACCGTCTCCCAGTGGACGGGTGTGGTCCAGCCGTCCAGCAGGTCCTGCTTGATCTCCTCGGCGTCGGCGAGCAGCCGCCCGTCCACGTCAGACAGGAAGGGGATCGTGGCGTCCCGCCACTCGATGCCGCCGTAGACCTCGTCGTGCAGCCGCCGGCGGAGCCCGCCGACGGCTGAGCAGTGCTCGGCCCGGTTCATCGTGTAGAAGGGGAAGCCGCCCTCCTCGCGGACGCGCTCCTCGAACCGGGCGAGCGTGGTGAGTTCGGCGGACACGGCGTGCACCCGCTCGTCCAGGATGACGGACAGTTCGGCCCACTCGCCGCGGGCGCGGACCTCCGCCAGCAGGGCGTCCACCTGTTCGTGGGCGAGCCGGTAGAAGAAGTGGCAGCCCAGCGGCCGCTCCAGCGAGTCGAAGTAGTCGGTCTCGACCACGACGCTGCGCCGGACGAGTTCCAGCGCCTCCTGGTAGGCGAGGGCGCCTGAGCGGACGGCGGCCATGAACGAGCCGAAGCTCTGGCCGCCGCACAGCGAGGGCGCCGCGCCGTACTTCTCCTCGGCCCAGTCGGCGAGGGCGAGGGTGAGGGCCATGTAGCCGGCCTCGTACACCTCCCAGTCGTAGATCGACGCCTCGCGGTAGGCGTCCTGGAGGTGGTAGCCGAGGACCTCGTCGGCGGCCGCGAACCGCCGTCTGGCGTGCGGGTCGCCGGTCACGAAGTCCCGGATGGCGTCGTAGCCGCTGGGGACGAGGCCGGGAAAGAACATCACTACGGACATGGCACTGTGCTCTCTGGTCGTCGAATCGGGTACGTGCGCGTCACGCGTCCTCGCGATGCGGGAAGTCGCCCGCCGCCCCGTCCATCCCGGGGGGCCGGTCGGACAGCGCGACGCGCACCTCGATCACGGCGGAGACGCCCTTGGCGCAGTACTCCCAGGCCTGCGCGACGGCGTCGTCGAGGTCGTCGGGGCCTGCCACGGACCAGTGGCCGAGGCCATGGGCGCGGGCCAACTCCCTTGTACCGGTTGGCCGTTCATTGGTGAACGCAAAGCGGGAGCCCGGGCCGCTGACCCGGTCCAGGTTGGTCTGGAGCCAGCCGTAGCCGCCGTTGTCGAGGACGACGTAGAGGACGGCCGCACCGGAGTCGGCCAGGGTGGGCAGTTCGGTGCGGAAGAGGTTGAACGCCCCGTCGCCGCACACCGCCACCACCGGGCGGTCGCCGGAGGCGAGTTTGACACCGACGGCCGCGGCCGCGCCGAAGCCCAGCGGCGTCTGCTCGCTGGGCACCACCGAGCCTCCGTCGGTGCCGCACGTCCAGTGGGGGTGGAAGTACGACCACATGTCCTGCAACCCGTTCTCCTGGACGAGGACGCGGTCGGCGGGCACGGCCCGGTCGAGCGCGGCCAGCACCTGGGAGACCGCGACCCCGTGGTTGGCCGCGGCCGCCGCGGCGGCGCTCGCCCGGCCGGCCGCCCGGTCCCGCAGACCGGAGCGGACGGCGGCCGCCCGCTCTGCCCACGACGGGTCGGGGACGTGCCCGGCGAGGAGTTCGGCGAGCCCGCTCACGGTCCGCCCGACGTCCCCGAGGACGTAGATGCCGGGCCCAGCCGTGACGACGGAGTCCTCCGCCGCGACGACCTGGACGACGGGCAGGCCCGCGCGATCGGGCCAGCCGAACGTCGCGGTCTCCTCCAGGCGGCTGCCGAGCGCGACGACGAGGTCCGTCTCCTCCCACAGGGCGGTCGCCGGGGGCACCGTGTAGAGACCGGAGACGCCGCAGAAGAGGGGATGGTCCTCGGCGACCGTGCCGCGGCCCGACGCCGTGGTGAACATGCCGGCGCCCAGCAGACCGGCGAACCTTTCCAGCGCCCGATCTGCGTTGCGGTGCCGTGCCCCGCCGCCGACCAGCAGCAGCGGCCGACGGGCGGCGGTGATCAACTCGGCCGCCCGGGCCAGTACGTCCGGGTCGGGGGCGAGCCGGTGCGGCGCCGCCGGGCGCCAGGGGGCGATGTCGGTGACAGGCTGCTGGGCGGTGCTGTCGGGTATCTCGACGTAGACCGGGCCCGGGGTGCCGTTGACGGCCACGGCGGCGGCCTTCTCCAGGACGGCGGGCAGCCGCTCGGGGCGGTCCACGCGGACTGCCCACTTGGTGAACGGGCGCACCGCGGCGAGCTGGTCGAGTTCCTGGAACGCGCCGGTGCCGACCCGGTCGAGGCCCGTGCCCCCGGCGACAAGCAGCAGCGGAACGGCGGCCGACGTGGCTTCCAGCAGGCCGGTGAGCGCATTGGTGACGGCGGGCCCCTTGCCGACGGTGCAGACGGCGAGCCGGCCGGAGGCCAGCGCGTGGCCGCAGGCCATGTGGACGGCGTTGCGCTGGTCGCGGCACAGGACCATGTCGACGGTCGTGCCCTCCAGTGCGCCCAGCAGGTCCATGTCGTCGCCGGGCAGGCCGTACACGGTGGCGAGCCCGAGGTGGCCGAGCCAGTCAGCGACGGCCGCCCAGGCGGTGGGGAAGGAAATGGTGCTCATCGGTCCGCCTTCGGGAGGTGTTCGGCGACGGCCTTGGAGATCAGGACCGGCTCGGCCCTCAACTCTCCGCCCACGCTGATGTAGTTGGCCTGGCGGCCGAAGCCCCCGAAGGGAGCGTTGCCGTCGTCGATGGACAGCAGGGTGGCGTCCTCGGTAACGGTGGCGCGCCGACGCAGCGCCTCGGTCAGGCGCGGGGCCGTCCCGTACACGCTGGCGCCGAGGGCCCGTTCGGTGAACACGCCGGTGGTGAGGGTCGCGGCCAAGGCGTCCTCGTCGCGGTAGCCGACGACGTTGAACACCGGCGCGAAGAACTCCGGGAGCTGGAAGCGCGGGGTGACCTCCCCGCCCACGGCGACGGCGGGCTCGACGCGCCGGCTGCGGAAGTCGACGGCTCCGCCGTGCACGATCCGGCTCCGGTTGCGCGCCAGGTAGAGCGCGGCCTCCTCCAGGGCGCCCTCGTAGAAGATCGGCCCGTAGTCGGCGTCGGGGTCGGTGTACGGGCCGTAGCGCAGCGCTTCGACCTCGGTCACCAGAGTGTCGACGAACTCGTCCAGGAGGTCTTCGTGAACGCAGAACAGGTCGGGGCCGAGGCAGTCCTGGCCGGAGTTGAGCGTGCGGATCTCCACAGCGTCGCGCACGGCCCGGGCGAGGTCGGCGCCCGGAGCCACGACGAAGGGGTTGACCCCCGAGCCGAGGAAGAGGAAGAGCTGCTCGGGGCGGAGCCGGGCGCGAATCTGCTCGGCGTTGGCGTAGGCGCCGGTGAATACGACGACGTCCGCGGGCTCCACGCGGTCCTGCAGGAAGTCGCGCTGGCTGGTGGTGGAGATCTCGACGGGCAGACCGTGCTGATCGGCAAGGAGTGCGTGGAGCTTGATCATCTGCTCCTTGACCTGGCTGGACGGCCGGAACACCAGCTGCTCCGCGTAGAGCGCGGGCACCAGCAGGTAGAGGACATAGGAGTAGAGCAGGACGTTGGACGGCATGAAGGCGGCGAGTCTCGGCACCCTCGCGGGGCGGTACTTCTCCGCCTCGGCGAGCGCCCCGTCCAGAGTCCTGACCGCCGCCTCGATCTCGTAGCCCGCCGCGCGGTGGGTGGAGATCTCGCAGAGCAGTTCGTGGACCGGCCCGGGGTTCTCGATCAGGTGCCGCCGGACCCTTCGCAGCGCGTGCAGACGGTCGGCGAAGGGGATGCCCTCCACCTCGGCCGACGTCGCTGACCGGTCGAGAACAGATGTCATTTCTCTCCCTCAGTATGTATGTGTATACAGAGGTAGCGTCAACATATAGTCATCGATTGTCAAGCATAGTCAAGGCTGTGGGTGATCGGCCCCGCACCCGCGCGGAGGTGCCGGTTCCCTCCGCGCCCGGGCCCGGCTACATCTCCCGCAGCCCCGGCGCGGCCCAGCAGCAGGCGACCACGAGCAGGTAGGCGCCGGCGACGGCGAGGAGCGTCCACGACAGGCCCAGCAGACCCACCGACGCCACGGTGGCCGAGGCCCCCAGCGGCACGGCGACCTGCGCCAGCGTGTCGACCGCGGCCGTGACGCGGCCGTACTGGCCGCGCGGCACGTGCCGTTGCAGCGCGGCTGTGCGGACCGGCCCCACCGGCGCTGCCGCGGCACCGAGCACCGCGAGCAGCATGGCGCCGACCGGGAGTGGCGGCAGCGCGGCGAGCGGCAGGAGCAGCAGTCCGGCGAGAAGGCTGGAGCGCAGGTAGACGGCCCGGCCGCCAAACCGGTGGCCGACCGAGGCGAAGCCGAGGGTGCCGGCCACCGTCCCGAGGCCGAACGCCATCAGCAGCACGCCGAGCGCGGCCGCGCTGTCCAGATGTTGGTATGCGTACGTCACGAGGATCACGCCGGAGAGCCCGCTGTCGAGCGCGTTGAAGGCGGCCGACGAGACGGTCACGGTACGCAGCAGCCGATGGCGGTACAGCGTCCGCAGTCCGGCCCGCAGTCCGGCGAGGTACCGCTCGGCCGGCCCGCCCGCACCGGCGGGTTCGGGGCGGGCCACGTAGCAGGCGATGACCAGGGCGGCCAGGCCGCAGGCCGCAGCGTCGAGCAGCAGAACGCTGCCCGCGCCCAGGAAGGCGGCCGCGGCACCGCCCAGCGGCGCGCCGACCAGGTGCGCGGTCTGGTGCACCCCGCCCAGTAGCGCGTTGGCCCGCTCCAGGGGAGTTCCGGCCTCGTCTGCGAGTCCGGACACCAGGCCCGTGACGGCCGCGGCCCCTGGCACGTCGAGCATGCTCGCGGCGAGCACCAAAGCCGTGAGGGCCGGGAATCCGAGGGCTCCGAGGTGGTGCAGCAGCGGAATGCACGCGGCCGCCGCGCCCCCCACCCCGTAGGATGCCACGGCCATCGCCTTGAACCCCCAGCGGTCGACCAGGGGACCCGCGACGAGCCCGGCGGCCACCGTGCCCACGGCGACCACCGCGACGATCAGTCCAGTGCGCGCCACGCTCCCGGTCGTCTGTAGGACGAACCAGGGCACGGCGACCAGCATCATGGCCTCCCCGAGCGCCCCCACACCCACGGCGGCGAACAGCGCCCGCATCCCCCAACCCCTACGCCGCCCGCCTCCCTTCCCTATGACGGCTATTGACTCATACATGACTCTAGTATGACCTTCATGGGGGATGATGCCGCCGGAACCTAGTTACAGGGAGGCGGAAGGGACCGTGCATGCAACGAATGCGGGCATCACACTCCGTGGTCGGCGGGTAGACTGCGCAGTCATGGCAAGTGTTGGGCGGCCCGGCACACTTCACTTCAGCGAGCGGTCTTGATGGTCGAGCAACCGGAGTTCGGGAGACGAGTGCGCGAGATCCGCGTCGCACGCGGGCTCTCCCAGTCGGACATCGCGGGCAACGGAACGTCCCCCAGCTACGTCTCCCTCGTCGAGAGCGGCAACCGCACCCCCAGCCCCAAGGTGGTGCGGGCCCTCGCGGACCGCCTGGGCGTCTCGGTCGACGAGCTGTCCTCCCCTGCCCCCCAGGAACTCCAGCGTCTGCACCGCGTGGAGCTGGTGGGCCGGCTGATCTCCGCCCGGTCCCGCCAGAGCACCGGTGACCTCGCCTTCGCCCGGGATGAGCTCCTCGATGTCATCCGGGCGGCCGCGGCCGCCCGGATGGAAGAGATCCAGTGGGAGGCCCGATGGGAGCTGGCCGTCACGCTGGGTCGCCTGGGCGAGGCCGACGCCCGCGAGGAGGCGCTGCGACAGCTCCTCTCCGACCCGCTCACCGACTCCTCCCCGCTGCTGCGCGCCCGGGTCGCCGTGGAGACCGCTGACGTGCTGCGGCACGCGGGCCGGCTCTCCGAGAGCGTCCTCCTGTCGGAGGAGGCCCTGCGTTCCGTACCGGACGACGGGACGGCCGTACCGGAGCGCGTCCAGGCCCAGGTGAGCCTGCTCTCCGGGTGGCTGGCTAGCGGCGAGTGGGAGCGCGGTGCCGGGCTCCGCGAGGAGCTGCTGAGCTCCGCCGACGCCCTGCCCGCGGGCCAGTTGCAGGCCACCGCCCTGTGGGTGGCGGCCGAACACCACTATGCGGCGGGCGAGCCGGAGCAGGCCCTCGCCGTGATGGACCGCGCCCTGTCCCGCGCCGATCCCGCGGCGGACATGGCGACACGGCTGCGGATGCTGTGGGCTGCCGCGCTGCTCCATCTGTCCGCTGGTGACGAGAAGACCGCCGGGGACCTGGCCGAGCGGCTCGCCCAGACGGTCGCCCTCCTGGGCACGTCAGCGGACGCGGTCCGGGTCGCGACGCTCCGTACGCTCGCCGCCCTGCGCGCCGGCACGGTCGACCGAGCCCTGGAGCACGCCGGAGAAGTCGTCCGGGGGCGGGCGAAGCTGCCGCCGCTCGACCGGGCGGGCGGCGCCGTGGCCGCGGCTCGCGCCCAGCGCACGGCCGGGCACACGGCCGACGCCGAGGCCGAATACCGCACCGCCGCCGCGCTGTACGAGGCGGCCGGCGCTTACCGGTCCGCTTCGGCCGTGTGGCGGGAACTCAGCGTCCCCGCAGATGCCCCCGCCACTTCGGCCGATCATCCGGCGATCGTCACCCCATGACGCACCCCCGCGGTGCTCCCAACCGCCACACGCGCACGGCGCGCAGCGGTGCGGACGTCGCGGCCGCGGCCACCCAGCCACCCTGCGTCTCCGGCAGGTCGACGACGTAGGCACCCCGGAGCCGCTGTCCGCCGCCGGGCAGCGGCTCGGGTACGAGCACCTCGCCACCCCAGCCGCCCGGCAGCGCGTCCACCTGGTCCGCCAGGGACAGCCTGCCGGGGCCCGCCAGCCGGAGGGCCGCTTCCTTGCGAGCCCACAACCGGGCCAGGAACCGGGGACGTTGGTGTTCCGGCGCAAGATCCGCCGTGCGCCGTTCGTGCACGGTGAACGGCAGGTACGCCGGTGCCGCGAACGTCCGTGGCACCGGGTGCGCGCTGAGCGCCACCTGCGTGCCAGAGGCCAGGGCAACCCCGAGCCGTCCGCCGTCGTCACAGATGGTCACGCCGATCGGCAGGCCGTCGACGCGCAGTCGCCCGTACCCGTCCCGGCTCAGCGGGACCTCGTGTTCCCGGCGACCCAGCAGGTCGGCCAGCAGGCCGCGCAGCCGTCTCTCGTTCCGGTCACGGAACGGTTCGCCGTCTGGTCCGGAGCGCCGCCCGTCCTCCTCGGTATCGAAGGAGAACACGTGCAACTCGCCGTCCTCGGCGGAGCGGACTGTGCCGGGCTCCCAGGGCGCCGGCCCCTCAACTGCGGTCTGCAAGACTTCCCCCTCTGCGGCCCGGGTCAACGGCCGCTTTCCTCGGTTGTTCTTTGCGAGGACGCGGTCGGCACGCCGGTCGCACGCGCACGATCGCATCCGGGCCCCCCTTCGCCCTGTGCCAGGCGCGGGTAATTCCCCTTCGTGTCCAAGGCATCTGGTCGGTTTTCCATGGACGATCCCAGGCTAGCTTCTGCGGATTCTGCCGGTAACGGAAGGTTTCTCATGAATTGGAAGATCCTCGGCGCGAGTTCATGGGGTCAGCGGGCGCCGAGGGCATGGCGGGCGACGATGTCGTTCTGGCGGAAGAACACGGCATCGGTCCCCGGTCTCGGGAACTGCGCGGGCCCCGCCACACTCCGGTCGCGATGGATCCGCCCGTCCGTCCCGACGGGATGCAGCGCGGGCCCGGACAGGCAGATCCCGCCCGTGCCAGTCTCCCCGGTCCGCTCCTCGGCCAGTTCGCCACGGGCCCAAAGGGCCCGGATCATCGGGTCTTCGGCGCGCTCGGGCCCGGCCCGGTCGAGTCGGGCGTCGAGCAGCACCGAGCCCTCGTACGCCGCGGGCACCGCCGGGCTGTACGCGCGGACGACCCGGCGTCCCGCGTCCGTGATCGCGGGCTTCACCGTGGTGCCGGGTCCGACGAAGGTGACGACGCCCGCCTCGGCCAGCGCCAGCAGCCGCTCCGCGCGCGCCATCGGCGGCCCGGAGCTGAGGAACGCGCCGAAGGCGAAGCGGTCCAGGGCCTCCACCACGTCGTGCGGCGACAACCCGCCGCCCCGCCAGAGCTCCTCCACCACCGCCCCCGTCACCATGAGGCCGTCCACCACGGCGGAGTCCCCGGAGGCCAGCGGGTCCCTGCGCCGGCGCAGATCCGCCGCCATCTGGGCGCGTACGTGGCCCTGTAGGTCCTCGGGTCCCTCGAACCGCAGACCCGCGAGGGGCGCTTCGAGGCGGTCGAGGTCCAGCCGGTCGGAGGGGTCGGGCACGGCGGTATGGACCAGCTTCGCCTGTCGCTCGTCCCCCGCCGGGAATGAGCGGAAACTGCGGTCGAACTCCGGCCAGTCCATCACCGCGCGCCCAGGCCGGGCGGTGCGGAGCTGCCGGTAGTGACGCCATGTCAACTCGGCCACCACCAACGGCCACACGTCGCGGCGGAAGCCCGCACCGGGCCGGGCGAGCGCCTTGCGGCAGGCGTCGAGCGTGGCGATCCGGGGCGGTCCTGCCGGTACCGCCGAGGTCAGCGCGGGGCGGGGTGGCAGGGGCACGCCGCGCCGGGAGCCGGCGACCAGGTGTGGTTCGCGCCCCGACGCCAGGTACCGCAGCCGTCCGCCCTCGCGGACGAACTGCCCGCCGCGCCCCTCGGTCAGTAGCATCGCGCAGTCCACGAAGACCAGCCCAAGACCCCGGGTGACCACCCGTGCGCCGGGCGGGATCGCGGCCAGCCGCTCCGGGTCGGCCGGGCCGGGCCCGATACGGGTGACACCATCGGGACCGGGCTCGGGCAGTGTCCCGCGGTGACCGGTGGCGAACACGACGTGATCGGCCTCCAAGGGCGCCGATCCGTCGTCCAGGACCACCCGCTGCCCCCCTCGCCCCGTGCCCCCCGGCCTCTCGGTCTCGGTGCGGAGCACGTCGACGGCTCGGGCCCGGTGCACCAAGAGCCTCACTCCGGGCGGCAGTTGGGCGGTGACCCGGTCGAAGAACCAGCGCAGATAGCGGCCCTGGTCGGCACGGGAGGCGTAGGCGCCGTCGTGGAGCGGCCCTCCGAGCCACGCACCGGTGGTGGGCCCCGGACGGGCCGGGCCCGCGCAGGCGACCGAGGCGTCCGGGAACAGGGTGACGTCATCGGCTGCGGAGTTCATCCACAGCAGCCGCGGCTGGTCGGTCCGCCAGACGCGGCCGGCCCCCGGCGGGAACGGCTCGACCACGTGCAGATCGAGCCGCCCGCCGCGCAGGACATCCGGGGCGTTGGCGAGCACCCGCTCGACGATCGAGGCACCGCGCGGCCCGCAGCCGATGACGCAGATCCGGCGGACGCGGGACGGGTCGGACGGGGCCGGGACGGCCACGGAGGCCGCCGATGCCTCGGGGACGCGGGGGGTTTCGGGAGCGGCCGACATATCGAGGACCGCCGGTGTCCCGGATGCGGCCGACGCCTCGGGTACGGCCGGCGACTTGGACACGTCCGAGGCATCGGGTGCGCCGGGCGCCCCGGGTATGAGGGACGCGTCCGGTACCGGTGCGGGCGGCACGTCCCGCGACCGGCTCGTGGCCAGTAACCGGGCCTTGCCCGACGAGCAGGCCGCGTTCGGCGACCGGCTTCCGTCCACCGCGGGGAATGACGGGCGTTTGAGCCCGCCAAGGGCCGGAACTCCGGCGTTGTTCATGGTCTTTCCCCCGTTGTTCGTCTGTTCCGTCTGTGCTTGCCGCTTGGTGTCCGGGTGCGGCTGCCGCGCGTCCCGCGTTGCCACCGGTGGCGGGGCGGCCGAGCATCAGTAGCCCATGCCGGCACCTCCGTCCACGGGGACGACGGCACCGGTGATGGCACCCGCGTCGGAGCCGGCGAGGAAGGCGACCGCGGCGGCAACCTCCTCCGGCCGGACCATGCGGCCCATCGGCACACCCGCCAGGATCGCCTGGCGGCGGGCCTCGGGGAGCGCGGCCGCCATGTCGGTGTCGGTCAGACCGGGCGCGACCACGTTCACCGTGATGCCGCGGCCGCCCAGTTCCCGGGCGAGCGAGCGGGCGAAGCCGATGAGACCCGCCTTGGCCGCCGCGTAGTTGGCCTGCCCGGCCTCGCCCGACAGTGCGACCTGCGACGACAGCAGCACGATGCGCCCCCGGCGGGCGCGCAGCATGCCGCGCACGGCCCGCTTCGTGACGCGGTAGGCGCCAGTCAGGTTGGTCAGGACGGGCGCGGCGAAGTCCCGCTCGGACATGGAGACGAGCAGCCCGTCCCGGGTGATTCCCGCGTTCACCACCAGCACCTCCACAGGACCCAGCTCCTCCTCGACCCGGTCGAATGCTTCACGCACGCTGTCAAGGTTCGTGACATCGCAGGGCACACCCAACACCTCACCGGGCGGCGGTGCCTGACGGTACGTGACAGCGACACGGTATCCGTCCGCGCTGAGCCGTCGAGCGACGGCCAGCCCTATCCCTCGGTTGCCGCCGACGACCAGCGCGGTGCGCGTCATCGTTTCCCGCCTTCTTCGCCGGTCCGGAGCGAGGGTCGAGATTCCGCCAAGTGGTATGCGAGAGCAAACGATCGGCTCCTGCTGGGGAGGAGGCTCCGGACCTCCGAGTACGCCGAAGGATGGCGCCCCAACTCATCCCGTGGGAGGACATCAGATGCCGCGAAGCGCCCTAGCCTGGCCAGTAATTCCTGAAAAGGTTTGCTCAAATACGCCTGAGACTCCAGGAGGTTCCACCCCATGGCATCCCCCGCCAAGCACTTCGCAGAAGGTGCCGCCACGTTCGGCGTCGGGCTCGCGCTCCGCCTGTTCACCGAGGACGTCCACATCCCCGTCTTCACACTCACGAAGGTGGGTGTCGTTCTGATGTTCATCGGTGGCATAGAGATCCTCTACGGCGTGTACCGGGCGGCAAGCAGCCGGAGCGGCAGGACCAGCTCCTGACAGAGCCTGCAACAAAAGTCATGCGATTCAACCATTATTGACTTGGCATGACTAGGCGCCTCAAGATACCCCCCAGGATCATGAACTGGACGGGGTGAGGAACATGACAGAACGCAGGACCGGCACGGAGCCAGGGCCCTACGACCACCCCGCTCTGGCGCTGGCGGCCACGGCTGCGGCCGCCGCGGCCTGCGAGGCGGCCAGGTCCGGCCCGCTGCCCCTGCTCGCCGAACCGTCACTGCACACCAAGCCCGTGGATGCCGTGAGCGCCGCACTCGACTCCGCGTTCGCCGCCCTGGCGCCGTCGCCGCGCGCCACCGCCCCGCTGTACGTCCTGTGCAACGACTACAGCGTGCTGGCCGCCCGGCGCCTCGCTGCCCGCTGCACCGACCCCGTGCGCCGGCTGCGCCCGTCGGACTCGGTGGCGGCGGAGACCTCCGAGCTGGTGCGCCCCTGGCTGACGGCCTCCGGCCGGACCGGCCGCTGCTACCTGCTGGCAGGGGCGACCGTCTCCGCGGCACTGCGTCTCGCCGACCCGGCGGCCCGACCGGCCACCGTGGTCTGCGAGTTGGCCCTCGTTCCCGGCGAGGATCCGTACGCCCCAGGACTGCTGGCTGTCGCCGCCGTGTGGGGTGGCGCGGAACCGGCGGCCGCCCCCGCGTCGGCCTGGCCGGCCGTCGCGGCGCCGCCCGCTTCCGGTCTGCTCACTAGCCTGTTCCAGGAAGGACGTGCGGCCCGTGTCTGAGGTCGTCATCAGCGGAATGGGCCTGCTGACCCCCTTCGGGCGGGGCGTGGACGCCTACTGGCGCGGGCTCACCGAAAACCGGACCGCGCTGGCACCCGCCCGCCGCTTCGCCGTCCCCGCCTACCGGGGCGAACCGGTGGGCGAGACGACGGAGTTCACACCCGACGGCACACCCCGCAAGCACGCTTACGCCGCGACGGCCACCCGGGATGCGCTGTGCGAAGCGCGATTGCCGAAGCTTCCGGACGGCACCCTGGCGATCCTGGTGGGCCAGGCCCCGACGCTCTTCGGCGGCTCCCCTCTCGACGCGGAGGAGCGGGAGTTCCTCGGCCCTGCCGCCGGCGAGGTGCTCGCGGGCGCGGACACTGTGCACCTGACGCACGCCTGCGCCTCGACGCTGTTCGCGATCGCCTTCGCCCACGAGGCGCTGCGCACGGGAAGCGTGCCCGCCGTCGTGGTCACCGGAGCGACCGCCCTGAACCACTACGAGTACGCCAGCATGGACGTGGTCCGGGCCGTCGACCGCGCCGCCTGTCGGCCCTTCGACACCGAACGCGGCGGCATCTCGCTCGGCGAGGGCGGCGGCGCGCTCGTCCTGGAGACCGCCGCCAGCGCCCGCGCCCGCGGCCTGGACCCCGACCTTGTGGTCGCCGGCACCGGCAGCCGGGTCGCCGCGGGCAAGTCCGTCGCCTCAGACGAGACCTCCGTCGCGGACTGCCTCCGCGAGGCGCTGGACTCCGCCGGCACCGATCGCCTCGACTACGTCCACGCCCACGCCACCGGCACCGCCCAGGGCGACGCCGCCGAACTCCGCGCCTTGGATGCCGTGGCGGGGGAGCGCTCCTGGAGCGGCGTCCCGGTCAGCTCCCACAAGGGCGCGATCGGCCACCTGCTCCACATTTCCGGCGCCCCCGGCGTGGCCGCGGCGGCCATGACCCTGCGCACCGCGACCGCCCCGCCCACTCCCGGCCTGCGTACCCCCGAACGAACCACCCGCCTGATCCTGCCGACCACCCCGCTCCCCCTTCCCCGGGCACGGTTCGCCGCCGTCAACAGCTTCGGCTTCGGAGGGAACAACGCGACGGTGGTCCTGCGGCGGGACTGAGCGACACCGCAGGTTACGTCAGGGACGGGCGTTGCTACCGCGGTGAGCTGTGCTCACCCTTGACTGCCCTGGTCGGACCTGAAGGATCGGCTGGATGCCGGGCGGCCAAGAAGGCGAGCGGTCCGCCTGCTCCTCTTCACTGGATCAGTCGGCGTGTATGGAACCCCAGTCGAAGTTCTGGCCGCAGGCGGTGCCCGAACCACCGGTGTGGATCTGGTTGCGGTTGCAGCTGCATGACCTGCCCCTTCCAGCGGTGTTGATCGGGGCGGATTCTGGGCGGGTGATCCCGCCGTTGACGGTGCGGATGGAGTGGGCGAGCAACTCGCAACGCACGGCGGCGATGTAAGTACGCGACGGCTGACAAATGGTCTTGGCGAGGACGTCCGGACGGGCAGCGCGTTCCGCGGCCGGATGGCCGAGGGCGAGGGGGCTGAGCGACTGCTGGCCCTGATGGCCAACCACCCAGTGGTGGCCGGAATCGTCTCGCGGCACGGGCGAATGCGCACGGACTCCACTCATGTGCGATCCAGAACCGAGCCCGCGCCGAAGAGGAAACCTGCGCCCCGCCGCCCAGGGGCGGCGCCACTGCCGCTACCGCTGCTGTGCCAGAACACAGCCCGCCCCGCCGCCAGTTGACCACAAGAAGATCACCAACAACATCCCGCGCGTGGGCCGGGGTCGTTGATCGACACACCTCAGCACAGGCCTGGTTTTCCGAAAAGCCCCGACAACCGACACGGCAGCCGCGTGGGCATTCGCCCCCGGCCGATGCCGGGCGCAGGGCTCAAAGTTCGGGGAGCTGGGCCCAAGCAGCCCGAGGCGAAGCAGGCAGGGCGCTCTGGTGCGCGGCTGCTCGCTGCGGCGCGACACGGCGCAGGTCATTGCTGCCAGGTGGCGGCGCTCTGGTCGAAGTCGTCCTGGTAGGAGCGGCGCAACGTGAGATCGGATTCGGTCGGCTCCGGGTGCACGGGCGGCTTCTGGGGGGCGGTCCACAGCTGGATGAGGTGGTGCTCGTCACGGTCCCCGACACGGGGTTCGGGGTTTGCGGTGCGGCAGTACAGGCGCATCCGGATCCACGCCGGTACCCGGTCGGTGGGCAGTGCGAGCGGGCCGTCGTCGGGTTCGGCCTCGTCGAAGTCGCCGCTGCCGAGGATGAGGATGAGGGGAGTGAGCTCGGTGGCGTGCAGGCTGATTTCCTCGGCGGGACCCCAGCCCGGGCCGATTTCGGGCGGGGGCGTCTCATCGTGGGTCTGGACGGTGATGGTGATGGTGCCGGTATCGGTGTCGGTAAGGATGTGTGCCGTGTCGTCTCCGACGGGCCCGCACCTCCAGCCGTACGGCCACTGGGGCGGCCATTGGTATTCCTCACCGAGTGCGAGGAGGTAGCCGTGCTCGCCGGTCTCCGGCGTCAGGGTGCTCTCAGCGATGATCACGGTGGATTCCTCACGCCGGAGGGCACCCCCGGCATTCGAGGGTGCCCCATGGTGCCGTTCCGATTCAGCCTGTCAGAGGTCAGACGATGACGTAGAACGCGTCGTGGTCCATCACGTGCATGGGGCGGCGCCAGTTCGTGATGCGGGCGCCCTGGGTGTTGTTCTCGTTCGGGCTCACCCACGTCGTCTCACGCTGCGAGGCCGGCAGCTTCGTGCCGCCCTCGTACGTCGAGGCGAACGGGTACTCGTCACAGTACGTGCGCCCCACCCGCTTCATGTCCGGCGGCGCTGTGCGGCCCCCGCAGACCGCCCTGCGGTTGTCGTTCTTCTGCTTGGTGTTGATCATCCAGTGCAGGGGCTTGCCACCGTTCGGGTCGCCGTAGTGGCCTCCGCGGGCGCGGAGCGTGCGGATCCCGTCATCGATCCAGGGGATTCCCACCATCGACACCGCAGTCGGCTGGTCTGTCATGGCGCAGCCGGAGGTGCCGTAGTAGTTGTCACACCGCCACGTCGCCGAGGGGTAGTTGGTCGATCCGGGCACGTGGCCCGGTTTGGTGTACTGGAACGCGTACCTGGTCTGGGTCTTGCCGTTGATGCGGCCCTTGCGCATGGGCGCGGTCGTGTAGGTGACGCTGCCCCCGGAGCCCGTGTCGAGGAGGTGCGGGCCATAGTGCGTCTTGGCGCTGGTGCCGTTGCCGGCCGTCGCCGTGACGGACACGGTGATGCCCTTGCCATCGCCGGTGGTGGTGGCCTTGGAGAGCTGGAACTTCTCCTCCCAGTCCGCCGACTTCGCATGCAGCGTCATCGTGTGACGGGCGGTGAAGGTGGCGGTACCGACCTGCTGGGGGACACCGTTGACGATCCGGATGACCTTGAGGCGCAAGGTGACCCATTCGCATTCGCTGAAGCGGTTGATCGAGATCATGTTGATCTTGCATGTGGCGTTCGCCTGCGGTGCTGCCGCCGCCCCCGGAGTGGTGGCCGACGGAGCCGGTTCCACGGCCACCGGCGCGATGTCGGCCTGGATCAGGGCTGGGACGGCTGCTTGATGCGCGGCCGCCTGCGAAGACGCTGTGGCCGGCACCAGCAGCCCGGCCGCCAGGGCCGAGATGGTGAGACCTCTGATGATCTGTATTCGCAAGATGTTTCCCCCTTGCGCCGTGCGACTCCCGAGGGCCGTGTTGCCCTCAGTGGGCGCGGCAGCGGTCAACGATCGTACGCACGACCGAAGTTGCCGAGTAGGCCTTTGCGCCAAAGTGGCCGAAATGCTGACCACTGGCCCTGGCCACCTCGTGCTCTCAAGCCTGCACCGGCCCGAATAGGACAGCCCGGCGAACGGCCCCAGGCGCCTGTGCAACTGACCTTCGAGCACGCCCAGTCGGAGGCCGTCGGCGCTTCAGGGGTGCGTCCAGGAAAGGGGAGTACGGGTTCGATCTGATCCGGTGATTCGTTCGGGCACCGAGGTAGGTCCCGTAGGGATGAACGGTCGCTGGCTGATCTCCGAGGTGTCGAGGCTGCGAAGGAGATCACCGCGATGAACGCGCCCGGCAGTCTGTCCTGCACGCCCCCCGTGGAAGCCGACTCTGCCGCGGGAGTCCCGATCTGCTGTGCCGTCTCAGCAGTCAGTGCGGTAAGTAACTGCCGACGTCCGTCTCGCCTGGCCTCTCGCGCGTCAATCCGTCAGCCAGTGCAGCTCCTGCGCCAGGGTTTTGGCGACCGCACGGACGCGGTGGTGTAGCGGCGACTGTTCGCGCGGGAGGACCAGGTGGATCGTCAGGCCGGGCGCGCCTCGCAGCGGTCGCCAGGTGAGTCCGGCCGGTTGAGTCGTGACCGCGGCTTCTCCGGCCGGGGCGAGGGTGATCCCGTCGTACAGGTCGCGCTGAGACATGTCGAAAGAGACCGCGGACGTGCGGAATTGGGGGTGTGGCCGGGTGTCTCGGAACAGGGCGGACAGTTGATCGTGGATGACTGGGTTGGCCGCGCGGTCCGGGAGCCGCAGCGGATACGCGGCCGCGTCGGCGATCTCGATCTCCGGCTTTTTGGCCAATGGGTGGTGCTGCGCCAGCTGGACCCCGACCCGCTGACGCCGCAGCAGGTAGCGGCGCACGCCGCGGCCCGGCTGTTCACCACGGGTGATCCCGGCATCGATGCGGCCGTCGGCGACCGCGTGGGAGATCTCCGGTGTCGCCATCGGGACCGCCCCGACCTCGAGTCCGCTGTTGTCGCGCATCAGACTGTCCACCAGGGCCGGTGTCGTCCCGGCCCCGGTGCTGAGGCTGTATCCGATGCGCAGCGTGCCCAGTTCACCGGCCGCGGCGCTGCGGGCGGTGTCCCATGCCCGGTCCAGTGCTGCCAGCGCGGGCGGCGCTGCCTCCGCCAGAGCCGCCCCGGCCGTGGTCAAGGCGACGCTACGGGTGCTGCGGACCAGCAGCGCCGTGCCGAGTTCCTTCTCCAAACGGCGCATCCGGGCGCTGAGTGCGGGCTGTGCGATGCCGATCCGCGCGGCCGCGCGGGTGAAGTTCAACTCCTGCGCCAGCACCAGGAAGTACCGCAGGCTCACCGTATCTGGCGCCACGTTCCCTCCCCGCCGATTGATAACGATCGGTTCTGAGTCTATCCCGTACCGGTCTTTCCCTGGACCGCGCATCCGGCTCTAACCTGCGCATATGACGATTCGACTGACGGCATTACCCGTCGCTGGAATCGGTCGCTTTGAGTGTCAATTCGACGTCGGACGTGTCCGGCAGAACACAGGAGGCTTTCCATGGCCAAGGGCTACTGGGCCAGTGTCTACCCCGCCATTTCCGAACCGGAGCGGCTGACTGCCTACAACGAGCTGGCCGGACCGGCTGTCCGGGCCGCGGGCGGGCGGACCCTGTCCCGTGGCGGTCGAGTCGTCGCCCACGAGGCTGGGATCTCGCAACGCGCCGTTCTGGTCGAGTTCGACAGCTTTGAACAGGCCGTCGCCGCATACGAGAGCGAGGCCTACCAGAAAGCGCTGGTGGCCCTCCCCGACGGCTTCGAGCGCGACTTCCGCATCATCGAAGGCGTCGACTGACCGGCAGGCCCAGCCATCGCTGAGCATCCGTCACCTCGTACGCACACACGGTCGCACGATGTTGAATGACGACTCAGGAGAGGTGTTCGGAGCCACTGGTATTTGACCGGCATCGGTCTGCCCGGGGGAATGCGGCCGAATGGAATTTTCCTGCTACTCAAGGGCTTCCTGGCCGTCGTTCCGCGGTACGAAAAGCGGGCGGCGCATGTCTTGTACGGCACGGTGTCCCGCGACGTCGCGATCCGTCCGTGACTCCGTTGACGCTCCATCGGGGTGGGATCACGCGCCGGTGGGCGTGGTGAAACGGGCGAGTTCCCAGGGGTCGTGCGCGCTGAAGACGCTGACCTGGCCTGCGTGGTCGCGGTGCAGGGCACGTAGCCGGTCGCGGGTGGCCACGTGGGCTTCAGCGTCGGTCTGGGCTCCGTCTTGGATCGGGACGAAGGCGGGGTGGCGCTGCGGCGGGGTCTGCTCGATCTCGCCGTGGTACATGTACGCGTCTCCCGCGTGCAGGAGCCATCCTCCGCCGGCATCGCGTACGGCGACGCCCGAGTGGCCCGCCGAGTGGCCCGGCAGCGGCACCAGCACCAACTCACAGACCAGTCCCTGCGGACGTGCCTCTCCGGAAAAGCCGAACCATCCTGCGCCGTCGTCCGGGACGGCGGCCGTCAGCAGCGGGCCGTGCGCCCGGTGCGCCGGCATGAAGCGGTCGAGGCTGTGCCGGTGCCACGGGTTCGAGGGGTCGGTGACGGCCGCGTACTCGGCCGGGTGAACGTGCACCCGTGCGTGGGGAAAGTCCGGCAGTCCTCCGGTGTGGTCGCGGTGCAGGTGCGTGAGCACGATGTGCCGCACGTCTTCTGGTGCGTAACCGAGGCGGACGACCTGCCGCAGCGCGCTCTCCTCGGGATACCGTGCGGGCTGGGCGTAGGCCACCCAATCGGCGCCCAGGGTCCGGCCGGGGTCGTGCCGGTCCGCGATACCAAGGCCGGTGTCGACCAGGATCAGCCCGTCCGAGTCCGTCTCGATCAGCAGGCAGTGGCACACGGTGGCCAGTTGGCCGGGCGCGGAGCCCGCGAGGCGTTCCTCGCCGAGCAGGGGAATCGCCCGGAGAGAACCGCAGTTCAGGTGATGGATACGCATGAGGACCCCCAAGAGAAGTGGGCGGGCTGTTCACGCGAGACGTTAGAAAGGAGCGCTGTGACTCACCAAACGGTTGGACACACACGCTCGGTTGGCCGCGGCCCGCTGGCAGACTGTCCCGACAGCGCGCTTGTTGACCCGCTGGCCCAACTGACCAGCGCGGGAGTGATCGAGCGCCACCGGACGCCCGGTTGGCCACCACGAGTCCGTTACACACTCACGGCGCGCGGACGAGCACTGGAGCCGGTGGTGCGCAGCATGTGGGAATGGGGCACCGCGCAACAGCAGGACACCCGCGGCCAATCGGTAGGCCCCTCGGACAGGCCGTAGACGTTTCTGTTGGGGGTCGCTGTCTGTCGTGCCGGCCTCGTCGACAACCTGGCTGAGGCGTACGACCAGCTCGGAGGCCTGGACAGCACAGCCACCGGTGATCACCAGCGGGTACGCGGGCCGCCCGTGCGTTGCTGGGCCAGGTGCCCAAAGTTCGCCCAGCCCTGGGCGGCCACGCTGCTGCGGACCGTCTTCGAACAGCCCGACGCCGATGCCGTCCAGGCCCCGACGCGGCAGGCCCTGGACGCGCTGGAGGCCAAGTTCCCAAGGCCACATGCCACTTGGATGCCGTCCAGGGCGATGTGCGGGCGTTCACCGCGCTCCCGCGCGAGAGCTGGCGCCAGATCTGATCGAACAACGCGTAGGAACGGCTGAACGAGGAGATCCGCCGCCGGACCGACATGGTCGGCATCGTCCGCGGCCGCACTGCGCTCATCCGCTTCGTCGGCGCCGTACTGGCCAGGCAGTACGACACGTGGACTGAAGCCCGCCGCCAGGACCTGCCCGGTGGGTGGGTGGCGAGCCGGGGCGGTCGATTGTTCGGGGCCGCGGAGCCGAGGAGCCGCGGGCCATGCGCCGTTGCTGCGGCGGCAACGGGGGCGGGGCTGTCCGGCGGCAGGGGTCAGCGCCAGTGGTTGTTGCTGGTGTGGTCGCCGGCGAGCCAGCGGGCGAGGTCGGCGTGTGCTGTGGCGCGTCGCTCGGCGTCGATCTTCTCCACGTCGGGGTGGTCGACGGCGAATTCCAGGATGAGCCCGTTGGGGTCGGTGACGTACAGCGAGACACAGAAGCCGTGGTCGAGTACGTGGGCGTTGGAGTCGGCGTAGTCGGCCGCGTGGACGCGCTTGAGGATGGCTTCCTGGGTCTCCGGCTCGACCTTGAAGGCGATGTGGCGCAGGGGAGTGAGATTGAGGTCCGTCTTGAACTCCTCCTGGTCCTTGGGGTCGGCGAACTGGAAGAACGCGAGCGCGCTGCCGTCGGCCATGCCGTAGAGGGCGTGGCTATAGGCGCGTTCGGTCCCGGAGAGCACCTCGCGTTCGGTCCATGTGGCCACCAGGGGCAAGCCGATGACGTCCTCGTAGAAGCGGCGGTTGGCCTCTTGGTCGTCGGTGATCCATGCGTGGTGGTGAAGGCGGAGCGGCAGGGCCTGGCTCATGTGGGGTCATCTCCGTTGATCGGTCGGGGTTTTGAGCCGGAGACCAGGTGGTCCCCGTTGCTCAATCAGCATGCCCTCTACACAGGTTGAACGTTAAATCAAAGTGAGCCATTGTCTGCGCGCCGGAGCGTCGGCCTCCATGTGGGTGGGCCCGGACTGATGGGTGCGGCATTGGTGCTGGTCGGGGCGGGTGTACTAGGGGCGTGGCGGCGCCAGGGGGCCCTCCGGGTGGTCCGATCGGGGATCTGGGCGGGAGGGTTTCGGTCTGTAGCGGTGGGGCTCTGCCCTGCTTCGATCCTGCGGCTCAGCCGCGAGCGTGGCTGATGTCGGGTCGCCGTGCGGGTGGCGGCTGAAAATGGTTGAACGTTAATTAGTATTGGGCGGGCCGCCGGTCCGCCAAGCCCGCCAGTGCGCAGGCTGCGTGGACCCGCTGGGGGTGGTGGCGACCTGCAAGGTGGCCCCGCGCCCGCTCGGCCGGTCTGGGGTTGGGGAGGCCCCCTGCGGGGTGAGGCGCGGAGCCCTCACTGCCCCTCCGCGTGAGCGGGAGCCCAGCAGTCCCACCCCGGGGCCCTCGACGGGTTTCCCTGCCGCGCCCCTATTGCAGGCCCGGGGCAGATGCACGCCAACCACCCTTCCAGGTGGGCTAGTTGGCATTCTTGTGCGGCATCGCGGGGGCGGGGGCTCGCCACAGCAAGGCCGTGACCGGTGGCGGGGTCGCGTGGGCGGGAATGTCCGTCCCACCGCCGATGACGTGACCGCGGCGATCCTGGCCAGCGCCGAGAGCACCCGTGCAGCCCCCATTGCGCTGGGGCGCGACCGCATGAGCTGTCAGCGTTGGCGGTGCTTGCGCGTCAACTGGGCTGTGCGTGCTGTCTGTTGCCGTGCGGGACTGTCTCCGATGTTCGCCGCTCGGCTGGCTGCTCCGGGCGTACGGTCACTCCAGGTGGCAGGCCATGATGCGGTCACCGATGTACTGTCCGGCTGCGGCGGCCCCCTCAGGCGCTGCTTGGCCTGCTGATCGGCGGCGGGGGTTCCGTATTCCTACGAGGCCGATCTTTCCGACGTACGGCACGCTCCAGCCGAACTGCCCAACCCCGGCGAACCACTGCCCCCTGACCGACCGCGAACCGCAACCCCGGAGTGCCGAAAGGGACGAGTTCACGAGACGGACAGCGACAGAGGGTCATTCAGAGGCGGACGGCTCGATCTCGCCCGCAAAGACGATGATCTGGTCGATGAGGCTCCGCCGCAGATGGACGACGTCCGTTCCCGCCAGGCGGGGGCCTCCGCCCGGCGTGGTGAAGACCCACTGGTACCGGGCCCACTCGTCAGGCATGTCCACCGCTGAGCAGCGCACCATCGTGCCGGTCCCCGCCGGGTGGCGCCGGATGTCCAGCACGAACCGCTCGACCGCTGCGATTCCTTCGCTGCGTCCCAACGGCCCCCAGAAGACCACATCTGAAGTCAGGGCTTGGGAGAGCAGGTCAGTCACATAGCTGTCGTCCGAGGCGTTGAACGCGGAGATGAATGTGTCGATCGCGGAGCGTGCCGTCTCTTCCTGCATGCCTCAGTAATATCAGCCGTCGCGCGTGCGCTCGCCCCCCCCCCGAGCCGCATTCCGATCACGGTGGACCGTCGAGGCGTTCAAGTGGCGGGCGGGTGGATGACGTCGATACGCCGAGGTAGGGCGCGAGCGTGGCGGCCCCGGCGGTGCCGCCCTCGGGCCGGAGCCTCCTGAAAGTCGGTGATGTGCAGGCCAACCGCCGGGAGGCCGGGGAAGTCACCGGAGCCCCGATCCGGCGCGCACCGGCTATTCAGCGGCCGAGCTGTCGGTGGCAGGCGCTCACGACGGACGGGTCGATACCGGTGCCCTGGGCCCAGGAGCAGATGAACCCGGGGTCGTACGCGGGGCGGCTTTGATGGCGGCGGGTCGGCGGTGGCGAGTGGCGGGTGGTGGTTCGGGGCCGGTCGTCGTGGTGGACAGGCGCCGGTACGGGCTTGGGACGGTCGTGGCGCGGTGGTTGCGATGGCCCTGCACCGCTGGCCACACTGCGAGCTGCGGGAGTGCTGGCCGGGCCGTAGGCAGGCGCCAGTGTTTCCCGGGCCGGCGGCTGAGCGGGGTCGGGCCAGAAGGGCCCGGTGGCCACGGTGGTGAGCTGGCCGCTTTCGGGCACCAGTCCCCCTCCGTGCGGCGCGGTGTGGTGGGCCATCGTGACGCAGCCCGTGGCGAGCAGGACGACACCGACCGCGAGCAGCAGGCGAGGCTGGTGTGCGCCGCGCATCAGCGGCCGGTACGGGCGAGTTGTTCCTTGGCGGGGGAGATCAGGTCGCGGCTCACCGAGCCGCCCATCCCGCAGCCTTGCATCGTGACGTGCGCCCACGCCGCCTCGCGGGTGTAGCCGTGGAAGCGGCACTGCGGGGCGCGGTAGCCGATCCTGGCCTTCGCCGCCGCCTTCGACGGCTGCTCGCGGATGACGGCAGTATCCGTATTGATCCCGCAGGGCTCCTCACCAGCGGCCGCCGCCCGCCCCACCGGCCTGACCGCCACAGCGGCCCACACCCCGACGATCCCCGCACCCAACTTGGCAGCTCCGCGCACCGGCACCCCTGGAAGATCGCACATGTGGAGAGACCTTCGTAGCGAGGTCGCGGGGGCAAAGTCGAGCCGATCAGCGGGCTGTTCATCCCTGGGGGTGGAAGTTGTCATCACACCAGGTCGGGCCGTGGGAGGTTCGGCTCCTGGGTGATATGACCCCTGCCGCCTGGCTCGCAGACGTCCTGCGAGCCGGGTGACTCTCATTCCCGGCGTCCGGCGTCCGGCATCTGAGCGCCGCCGAGGAACGTGCCGGATGCGGCTGCCCCGCACGGCACATTGACCTTCCCGGCGCGCCCCACCGCACCAACTCCCGCCGTTTCTGGGGTTACACCTCGCTCTCGGCGTGCGGGGTCATGGGTGAGCTAACCTGCCCGTATGCGCGGACAGTTCACCGGCTGGCCGGAGCAGGCCATGGACGTACTCTGGCAGCTCCAGGGCGAGCCGACTCACGAGACCCGCGAGCGCTACCGCGCGGACCGCGAACGCCTGGTCCGGCAGCCGATGATCGCCCTGCTCAATGACGTCGCGGACACCGACCCCCGTTATGAGGACTTCTCCGTCTGGCACTACCGCACCAACGCGTGGTGGTGGCAGCACCAGAGTGCTGTGATCAGACTCGGCCGCAAGATCGAGATCGCCCTCCGGTTCTCCCTGGACGGCCTGCACATCCAGGGCGCCTGGTGGTACCCCGATCCCGGTCAGGTGGACATGTTCCGCAAAGCCGTGGCAGGCGAAGGCGGCCGTGAACTGGCCGCCATCGTCGAGGGCGTACGCAAGAAGGGCTACGAGATCTCCGGGGACGTGATGAAACGCCCCCCGCGCGGATATCCGGTGGACCACCCCCGTACGGACCTGCTGCGCCACCGTTCGCTGATCGCCGCCCGACCGCTCGGCTGCGAGCAGTGGCTGCACACCCCCGAAGCGGTCGACCGGGTCCTTGCGGCCGCCGCCGACCTGGACGCCCTGCTGATGTGGCTGGTCCGCCACGTGAAGCGCGCCGCCTGACCCGTCCGCAGCTGGTCGCCGTCTCGGCGGTCCGCAACCGGGCCAAGGGTGACGAACCGGCTACCGCCCACCCGTCACGCCGTCGGGCGGCGGGTCCTGGTCACAGGTGTTGCGTGCCCGGTCGCCGACGACTCCACGATCAACCGGGCTCAGTCTCTACGCCACATCGCGGTGGTCGCGCTGCTTGTCTTCATGACCAGCTCATCCGGCTGGTCGTGCGGGGCCGGCCACAGTTGGACGAGGTACGTCTCGACGGGCAGGTGTTCGTCGCGTGCTTCGCCGGCGTCCCGGTTGGTGGCGGCGACCAGCAGGGCGTAACGCCCGGCCGGGAGCTCGGCTCCGAGCGGCAACTCGGCGGCCGGACAGGCGTCTTCCCCGAGCAGCGACGCCGGTCCACCTGGCCAGTCGATGGTGATCACCGCCATGTCCTGCCAGCCGCCCGGGTCCGAGGGCGGCTCGGCGGGCCACGTCTGGGCGGTGATGTGAACGGCGTCGGCGTAGACGCCCGTGGCGATCACGGCGACCGTGCCCTCCTCGAAGGGCCGTCTCTCGGCCGGGGTGCCGACGAGCCCGTTGCGGGGCAGGTCCAGACAGCCGGGCGGCGCTCCGGCCGTGGCGAGGGTGAAGCGGTTGTACTCCACGATGAGCAGGCCGGTGGTGCTCGTCGTGGGCAGGGCGGGACGAGTCATCGAACACGCCGTTCGTGATGCGGTGAGAAGGAGATCGCCGCCCCGGCCGGTCAGTTGACTCGTCCGGGGCGGCGGGCCTGTCACCGAACCGTACTACTGGACCCAAACCCGGAAGGGGTCGTTGTCCAGGACCCGGTTGGTCTTGTAGAAGCCGCCCAGGAACGCCCCTTGGTGGCTGTTGTCCGTGGCCGGGAGCATGCACGATGACCAGCCCTGCGGGCCGGTGACCCCGGTCGGCACTCCCCAGGCGGCGTCCATCTCGCACCACTCGTCCCCGGTCGGTGTCTTCTGGGTCGGCGGTGCGAACGAGCGTGCCGTTCCCTGCGGGGTGGCCGACGCAGCCCCTTCGTACGTGGACCGCATCGGGTATTCGTCACACTGCTTGTTCGCGGGCCGTACCCACGTCGGCGCCGCCGGGCAGGCCCGGTCGCCGTTGGCCCGCTTCTTGGCCGAGTCGGTCAAGCGGTGCAGAGGGTCGCCGGAGGGGTACTTGCCGGGCAGCCCGGAGTTCTGCGCCGCTTCCACGTGCCAGCCGACCGTCGGGTACAGGCCATTTTTGTAGATGATCCACGTCGGTGTGTACACCGGCACCGCGCATCCGGCACCGAGCAGTGCGTTCGGTGACAGGCCGGGGGTGTAGTCACCCATGTCGTTGCCGTCGGTGGAGAAGGCGTTGTCGCAGCGTGCCTGCGGCGGTGGCGGCACGGTGACCGTCTCGGACGGTTCGAAACCGGCGGCGGTGACGAAGTAGTTCCAGGTGGGAGCCAGATGCGTGATCGCTCCGAACTCGTCGTGCGTCGGCTCCCAGTACGACTCCCCGTCGTTGTTCTGGTCCCGCTTGTAGTTTCCGGGCTTGAGCCCGGAGTCGGAGATCGGTTTGCAGTCGCCTGAACAAGTGGCCCAGCCGTGAATCTGCTGGAGTCCCCAGAAGTCCAGTGTCCCGGCTCGCTCGGCGAAGTACTTGGTGATACGGATCTGGTTGGCGAGGTCGTCGATGTCGCCGCTCATGTAGGCAAACGAAGTCTCCAGGTGTTTCGCGGTACCGACGTCGATGGGTTCACCATTGACGATCTCGAAGTACCCGACGGTGACATCGCGGATCTGGCATTCGTCCGACCGCGTGTACCACCAACCGTTGAAGGCGTGGTCGTAGCACCACGACGGCAGCTGGACGTAGTCCTTGGGTGTCACGTCCTTGGGCGTGACCTCCTTGGGCGTGACGGCGGACGGCCGCACGCTCTTCAGGGCCGCCAACCGCTGAGCGTCCGTGCTCTCCGGGACGGAACGCGCCGTGCGGATCGCCGCGTCGCGTGCGGCCAGACTGGCCGTGGTGCCGGGGGCGTTGATCCTCGTACAGGTGACGACAGTCTTTCCGGCCAGCCCACCCGGTGCGGACGCCGGCAGCGGCTTGGCCTTCTTGCCCTTGGCTTTGAGGGACGCCGGCGAACAGGTGTCCGCGGTGATCTCTTGTCCTCTGAACAGCTGCGGCGGCGTCTTGGCAGCCGGGGTGACGGGTGGCACGCCCGGGGCCGCCGCCGGGTTCGCGGGTGGCGCGCCGGTCGTCGCCAGCGCCGCGCCGGGGGAACCGAACAGCGCCATTGCGCTCAGTGCGGCCAGCAGGCCCAGTTTGAGCCGATGCCGCCCGGATGGTTGTGCCCAGGTCGTTCGTACCTGCAGTCTCACGTTCTCCCCCTCGACGGAAGGTGGAACGAGATCCGCGACAAGTACGCAGGGTAACGGGACTTATGCGTGGTTCCTCTGGAGTGCCCCCGACTTTCTTCCCCCGCAGGCCGCGTCTCTTCCCTTACGGACGACAACCCTGCCCACGGCTCACAGGAACCATCAAGCCGGATTTCAGGAATGGCCGGATGCGTTCACGGCATGCCGACGAGCCGCTCCGGCGCGGTACCCGCGGCCGTGCTCCGGGAGCGATTTCCGATCACGCGCGGGCGGAATGCGAGTGGTGCCGGGGCTGACAGCGGCGCGTTGCACCGCAGTGGTTTCAGGCGGCCCGGGCCGCGGGAGTCGGCAGGGGTGCCAGGCACGCGTACTCCAGTGGCGCCGACGGGTCGACCGACACGTTCAGTGGGGCGGGTTCGGCGCCCGAGCGGACCAAGAGCTCGCCGACCGCGGCGATCATCGCGCCGTTGTCGGTGCACAGCGTCATCGGTGGCACCCGCAGCTCGATCCCCGCCGCTCGGCAGCGCTGCTCGGCCAGCGCCCGCACCCGCGAGTTGGCCGCCACGCCGCCGACCACGATCAGCGTCCGAACACCGTGGTCGCGGCAGGCCCGCACCGCCTTGCGTGTCAGCACGTCCGCCACGGCCTCCTGGAGCGCGGCCGCGCCGTCCGCGGCCGACGGCTCCTGACCGCGCAGCCGGTGCTGCTCGACCCAGCGGGCGGCGGCCGTCTTGAGCCCGGAGAAGGAGAACGCGTACGGGTCGTCGCCCGCCTTGGTCAGCGGGCGCGGGAACCTGACCGCGTCCGGGTTCCCTGTCTGCGCCGCGCGGTCGATGGCGGGTCCGCCCGGGTAGGGCAGACCGAGGATCCGGGCGACCTTGTCGAAGCACTCGCCGGCCGCGTCGTCGAGCGTGTCGCCCAGGTGCGCGATCGGCTCGCGCACCAGATCGCGGACCAGGAGCAGAGAGGTGTGGCCGCCCGAGACGATCAGGACGACGCACGGCACGGGCAGCGGTCCGTGCTCCAGCGTGTCGGCTGCGACGTGTCCGGCCAGGTGGTGGACGCCGTACAACGGGACCCCGGCCGTGTACGCGAGGGCCTTCGCACCGGCGAGGCCGACCTGGAGGGCACCCGACAGACCGGGCCCGGTGGTGACGGCCACGGCATCAATCCGACCGAGCCGCATACCGGCCTCGGCCAGGGCCTGTCGCACGACCGGCGTGAACGCCTGGAGGTGAGCCCGGGCAGCGACCTCGGGCACGACGCCGCCGAAGCGCGCGTGCTCGTCCATGCTCGACGCCACCACGTGGGCCAGCAGCTTTCCGTCCTGAACGATACCCGCGCCCGTCTCGTCGCACGACGACTCGATCCCCAGCACCACCGGACCACCCACGGCAACCTCCTACTGCACTTATTCTGTAGTTGCAATATATGTGCAGTAAGGGAGTCGGGCCGCCTCCCGGCTCGCGTGGCAGGCCTGCTTCGACGGCGATCTGGAAGGCGGGGGTTCCTTCCAGCGCATCGTCCAGCGGCGTCGGACCGTGCCGGTCGGGGCCAGGCCAACCCGCGCCATGTGAGCCACCACGCTCCGGCCAAGACGAGGCTGCGACGGCGGGGCAAGCGCGGGAACCTTGTCAGCGGACGACGTCGAAGACGTTCTTCTGCAAGCCGTTGGCGTAGGCCTCGTGCTCAACCAGCTTCAGCCTCTGTGTGTCCTTGTCGGTGGCGCTGAAGAGCCGCTTGCCCGCGCCCAGCAGCAGCGGGAAGACAACCAGGTGGTAACGGTCGATCAGGCCGGCGTCCGAAAGGGCGTGGTTCAGGGTGGCGCTGCCGTGGACGATGATCGGGCCCCCCTCGGTCTCCTTCAGTGCGGCGACCTCGTCGAGGGTGCGCAGGATCGTCGTCTCGCCCCAGTTCGTCACCAGGTCGTCCTCGGTGAGGGTGGTGGAGACGACGTACTTCGGCATCACCTTGTAGTCGGCGAACTCCTCCATGTCGGGCCACACCGGGCTGAACGCCTCGTAACTGGTCCGGCCCAGCAGGATCGCGGCAGCTTCCTTCTGCTCCCGACCCTTGATCTCGAAGGCCTCCGGGAGGAACTCGACGTCCTTGAAGGTCCACCCAGAGTTCCGGTAACCGGGCTCGCCCCCCGGGCCCTCCACGACGCCGTCGAGCGATATGAAGGCGGTGCTGATCAGGGTACGCATCTCAGGGTCCTCGGTGTCTCGTGTCTGGATCTCAGCGGGTGCGGCCGGTGCACACGTCGACCACTCTCGGGGCTGCGGTGCGCCAACCATGATCTATGACTGTGGATCATGGAGAAACTCATCGGTCGTCGCCGGCCCGCCCGGCCCTTTTCGACAGCCTGGCCAAGCTGCACTCGGTGATCCAGACGACACGGCCCTGGTGCGCGGCTATCGTCCCGTGCCGCTATCAAGATCAAGGACACGCTGGCCTGCCAAGGGGCCGAGCAGCTCGGTGCCCGGCCCGGCTTTCGACAGGGCCCAGTCGATCCGTACGGCCTCGGGCACTACGGTGCCGCGACGCAGGCGATGGCGGCCGTAGGCGCCCCACGCGTCTTGGTTCAACTGCTCAGCGTTCACTGGTGATCCTTGCTCTCACAAGGTCGGACGTGGGCATCCGAGCGGTCTTGGCGAAGTTCGCCGCGGCCCCTGTCAGGTCCTCATCCGGCGGGGACCGTCTCGTCAGCCGCAAGTGAGTTGCCTTCGGCGATGCTGCCGCAGGAGGACGGGGCCTCCTGGCCGGCGAACCGGGCGCGCAGCCAGGCGAGCGCGGTGGGCACCGTGGCCGTGGGCGCGGTCAAGTGGCTGAGGATGTCGTACTGCTGGTACCAGACCGCGGCGTCGCCCTCGGCGCAGTACTTCCGCGCCAGCGCCCGTGTGTCCCCGGCGACCGTGATGCCGTCGCCCGAGCCGATGCCCGCGATGTTGCTCGTGGTTCCCTCCAGGAAGCCGGCGTTGCCCTGACCGATGTAGCCGGGGACGGTCGGGGTCGGTGCCAGGCCAAGGTTGGACTTGTTGACCGCCTCGACGAGCTCGGGTACGGAGTTCGGGTTCGCGTACTCCGGCTTCGCCATCTTCTTCCACGTCAGACCGGGGTAGTGGCCCAGCACGTCGGCGATCGAGGAGTGCTGGTGCTCGTCGACCAGCTGCCTGCCGTAGTCGTTCAGGTACTTCGTGAGGTCGAAGTCGTACGAACGCGCCTGCCCGATGAGCAACTCCGGGATGAGCCCGGACCACACCTGACTGCCTTCGATGTACCTGAGGATGTGCGAGGGCTTCACGAGCACCCCGCCCTCGGCGTATCCCACCAGGCGCTTGTTGATGTCAGGGGCGTACGTGGGCGCGAGGGAAGCGGCCCAGTTGGTCGCGACGGCACCGCCGGAGTAGCCCATGAGGCCGACGCGCGCATCGGGGCTGATGCCGGTCCGCGACTCCGCGCTGGAAGCGGCACGCAGGGAGTCCAGCGTGTTGTACCCGTACTCGCGGGCGGCCGCGAGGTGGGCGGCCTGCCCCTCGGTGTCAGGGAGGACGACGTCGTAGCCGGACAGCAGGAGCGGCGCCACGAGCGTGGACTCGCCGTTCGCGATCAAGCCGCCGGGCAGCCTGACGTTGCCCGCGACCGCCCGGGACGGACCGTCGTCGGGGTCGAGCGAGTCGTAGAACGACTGGTACGACACGACCTTGCGGCCGTCGCCACCAGGGCTGCGCAGCACGGAGGTCACGCCTGCGGACGGGTGGCCCTGCGCGTCGGTGGTGCGGTAGAGCAGCTGCGTCGCCTGGAGGGGGGTCGCGATACCCAGCACGTGGTACGGCAGCGTCCGGACCTTGAGCACGTCCCCGGGACTGTACGAGGACAGCGGCTTGCTGCCGTCGTAGGTGTAGAACGCGTCGCTCCCGGCAGTCGTCGACGAGGACTGCCTTTGAACGCCGGACGCGACGGCGGGCACGGCGGCGACGGCGAGGGCGACGACGCCCGTGATCGCGGCGTGCCACACTCCGAATGTGCGCATGACTCTCCCAAACGGTGTAAGCGGATCAGAGAGATGACCGCTACGGCCCGAAGGGGGAGTGGCCGAAGGTCAGTTCCGGCGAACCTAACAAAGGCACACGGCAGTTGGCCAGGGGTGCGCCGGAGTCTTCGCGGGACGAACGGCGGCTAGGAGCGGCGGGGTGATCTGGTGTCTGCGGATGGCGTCGCGCAGCTGCGGCAGATGGGTTCGACGAGTGGGTTCCAGCGGGCCAGAGCATCCAGGCGCAGCCGGAGCGCGATCCGTCCTTCCGCGTGCGGGGGTGAAGACCTGTCCGGCATGCCCGTCGCCGCCGCCGAAGAATGCGGTGTGCCGTGTGGGCAGCAGATCGAGGGACTCGGGGTGGTGCGCGGCGAGGTCCGCGTGCACGCCCAGGTCGTCGGCCAGCGGGCATTCGCCGAAGCGGGCTCCCCTGGCGTCTCAGGCCAGGAACTGACCGGCCGGGTCGTGCGTCACCAGGGGTGGATGTTTCGTTCGCCGCGAGGAGGGTGGATCCATGTCCAAGCGTCCTGGTCAGCCGACCGACGACCAGCTGAAGCGGACCTTTGTCGGCGTGTTGGCCGAGGCGCTGACCGGAAAGGGCGTCGCGACCTGTGTCGGGCTCGACTGCGAAACGGAGGAAGCTCTGTGGGCGGTCTATGTGTCCTACCCGGATGTACCTCTTGATCTGGTCGATGCCGCCTGCGCGGCCTTCGCCGGGCAGCTGGACGGGAGCAACTCGGCGCGCTGGCATGCGGAGTTCGAGCGCCGGCTCGCCGTCCGCGAGCAGCGCTCGCCCGCGAGCGGACCAGACGCCGAGGCTCACGAGGCCACCCTGGGGGAGAAGCCGGTGCAGAACGCCGAGCCGGCGCCGGTGCAGCGCATCGAGGGCAACCGGACCTGTATGGACGAGTACGGACGCGTCTGCCGTGAAGAAGGCGCACTGTTCACCGGCGAACTCGAGGAACGCACAGACGACGGCCGGGTGGCGCTGCTCTCCAACTACTTCGAAGGTGTCGAGCACGGCCTGCAGCAGCAGTGGTGGCCGAATGGCGCACAACGTGTGGAGGGCGTCACCAATATGGGTGCTGCAGTGGGTGGTTGGCGGCGCTGGTACGACAACGGCCAGCTGTCGGAGCTGGTCGTGTTCGACAAGGACGGCCGGAAGATGGGACGAAAGCGCTGGAATGCCGCTGGTGAACGGATCGAGGAGACCGTGACCCGCTGAGCGGGTCTGTCGGCATCGCGGCTCGCGCGGACGCGCGGCGCCTCGCGTAGGGGGAGGCTGGGGAGATGCGTGCCGCGTGCCCGTTGAAGTCTCACGGTTTCGTCCGGGCCACCGGACGAGCATGACCCGCCCGCACCGAAGGGGTGCGCAGCACGACGTACCGGCCGCAGGGTGAACCGAGGGCAGTGTCCCCCCCGAGGGGGCCTGGGGTGCGATCCCGGCCGGCCCATCTCGTGCTGAGAAAGAACAGTTACGGGTCGGCCGTTGACCCGGGCCTCCGGCTCGCTCAAAGGAGTCAGTGCCGCAGCCACAAGTCGCTGTTACCGGCGATGACCACCGTTCCGTTCGCCAGGGTCGTCACGGCGGCGGGCGGCTGGGGGTGACAGCCGAGTTCGCCGCGCTGCCATCCTGTCGGGGTTCCGTCGCCGATCCAGACCGCGCCGCAGTACTGCGCCTGAGTCTGCGGGGACTTCCCCGGCACCCGCAGGCTGCCCACCATGATCGGGTGTCCCTGGGCGTCGACGGTCGCCGCGACGACGCCGCCGGCACCCATGGCTGTGGTGTCGGCCTTCGTCCAGGTGGCACCGTCGGTACTGGTGAGGAGCACGGGCACATCGGGCTTCGTGGGAGCCCCCGAGATGTCCCCCACGGCGAACCAGCGTCCGGCCACCCGGAACGCGCCCCGCATTCGCGTGCCCGTCGGCAGTCCCTTCACGATCGCCCTGGTCCACTGCGCTCCGCTGTCGCTGGAGCGCCAGACCACGAGCGTGCCGGTGGCCTCGTTGGTGAAGGCGTTCGAGGAGTAGCTGCCGAGAGCGATCACTTCCCGGCCATCGGCCGCCATCGGGCCGACCGGTGTCCGGCTCCCGCTGACTGTCTCCGTCGGCAGTGTCACCCGGTGCACGGTCGCACCGCGGTCGTCGGAGGCGTACAGGAAGGGCCCGGTGGCGCCCGAGACGGTCTCGCTGCCTCCGATGAGAAGCCGGCTCCCGCTGCGAACCGCCGAGCTGACCGTCCCGCGGTCCGAGGTGTCCGACTCCTTGAGGGCCCAGGGCAGCTTGAGATCGGCCAACTGCCGTACCAGTCCGTCACGTTCGCGGATTCGGACCACGCTGGATATGAAGAACTGCGACCCGTCACCCCAGTCGACCACCGCCTGGGCCGGTACTCCGCCGCCGGGAGCTCCGTGCCGCATCGAATTCGGCACGCCGGACTCGTCCTTGGGCGAATCAGCGGGGTCGGGATGCAGGGTGAGCCGGGTGCAGTCCGCGTTGCCGGACCAGTTGACCGGCACGTACCCGTAGCCGTTGGCGTACGTGCCGATGCCCCGTACGCAATTCCCCTGCCGGGCCAGGAGTTGCAGTCCCTCGCCCGGCGCGACGTAGTCCTCGTCCTTGGATCCGGGCCACTGCACACGGTCGGCGTAGCGCTCGAAACCCAGCTTCTCGGCTCCCGGACCGCCCACTCCGGGCGGTGAGCCGGCCGTGCGCGTGCCGCAGGCCGACGTCGAAAGCATCAGTACGGCGGCCCCCGCATACGCCGCGAGGCGCACCCTCCCCGGGTGAAGAATCATCGGGACACCCTAGCGACCGCGGCCGCCTGCTGTGCCGCCATGGCAGGACGGTGAGGCACTCCACTCGGCGAGCAGGTATCCCTCGTCGGCCGCTCGCCCCGCCTCACAGGTGGCACCCGGCTGTGTCGGGTGGAAGCGCGCGAGGCGCGTCGGTGGCCGGGTGATCAGGCGCGGTCGGGGCGTTCGGTCGTGACCCGCTGGGCGACGTCGCGCAGTTTGATGTTGTGGTGCTGGGAGATGCGGCGCAGCACGTCGAAGGCATCCTGTTCGTTCAGGTGGTGGCGCTCCATGAGGATGCCCATGGCTTCGCCGATGGCATGGCGGGTCTCGAGGGCGTGTTCGAGCTGGTCGATGGTGCGGGCGTCGGCCAGGGCGACGGCGGCGTGGGAGGCCAGCAGCCAACCGGCGGTCTCTATGTCCTTGCTGAAGGCGCCGGGGGAGCGGGCGTACAGATTGAGTGCGCCGAAGTCCTCGTGGTCGGTGTAGAGCAGCACGCCGGTCATGCTGCCGATGCCGAGCTTGCGGGCCTGGTCCGCGAAGCGCTCCCAGGTGGGCTGGGGCCGGGTCAGGTCCTCGATCCGGTACACGCGCTCGCCGTTTTTACGACGGGCAAGGTCGAAGCACGGTCCCTCGCCCAGCTCCCCTTGGAGGCGGTCGGACTCCTGGACCATGTCACCGCAGGCGGCCAGGGTGACGGCGCGGCCCTTGCGCACCGCGAGGATCCCGGCGGCGTCACAGCCCTCGATCAGGTTGACCGCCGATGCCGCGATCTCGTCCAGCGTCGCCTGGACCGAGTCCTGCGCCAGCAGATCCCGCGCCAGCCGAGCCATCCGCTCGGCGTACTCACGCCATTCCACCCGCCACCGCCCGCCTCGAACCGCAATGTCGGGCCACACTACCGCCGTCCGGCCTTCCGGCCTGCTGCAACCGGCGGATGGCGCATGAAGCTTCGTCGGCGGTGTCCGGGAGACCTCCCGCGTACGCACGCGCAGCCTGCGCGCGCCGGGGCGTAGACCAAGTATTGCCGGCGGGCGAGGGGTGTCCGGGGGCGGTCTGCAAACCGACGTACGGGCTGCGCGTCACCCGCGGGCTGCACAGCGCAGGTCGCCTCCATCGCCGGGTTCACCGGGCGCGTGGCTCTCGCGTGGTACGTCCTCACCGGAGAGGACCGCCCCTCGATGGCCTCCAGGACGCGCACGCCCGTGCCCGGGATGCCATCCGTGCGGCCGAAGCACCGACCGCCCGGGTGGGCGGCCGGTGGCTTTCTCGGAGGGCGTGGGCCTCCACGCAACCCGCTTCAGCGAGGCACTGGAAGCCGGCGCCGACGAGGCCCGCTCCAGCACCGTGGCCCGCTGCGTCAGGTGTGTTCGGACGCGACGACGCCGATCGAGAAGACCTCGCTGTCGTTCTGTCGCCCGGTGAGCCGGGTGCTGACGACCCCGGGAGTCCGGCGTTGCGGCGGCGTGGCCTCCAGCCAGCAGGGGGAGTCCAGTTCGACATAGTGGGCGAATCTCGCGTCGAAGTTGGTCGCAAGGGTGCGACGCGCGCCGGACAGTACATGGGCGGCCTGGGCCGCGGCTTCCAGGAAGACGAGGCCCGGTATGTGGTCGTGAGGGTGGTCGAAGAAGGTGCGGTTGGCGACATTGACCCGTAACTGCCAGCGGTGGGGTTCGCCCAGCGGGGTCAGGACGGCGTTGTCCAGCGACGTCTGTTCGCCTCGTACGGACGCGTCGAGCGCGGGGCCGAGGGGGAGGGCTCGTGCGGTGGCGGCCAGGGCATCGGCGTGGTCGCCCCGCAGCCGGTTGTAGATGGACGGCGGGTGGGCGGTGTAGCGGACGCGGGCGATGCCGAGCGGTTCCCCGTCGCGGGTGGCCATGACCTGGGCCGCGAGCCGCGCGGAGCCGAGTCGACGGCGGGACACCTCGGTATGAGTGATCATCAGGTGCACGGCGGACGGATGGGCGTGAGTGTGCAGGGCGGCCGGGACCAGAGACGTGTCGAACGACTCCCACCCCAGGCGGTGGTCGAGCGGGATCCCGTAGGCGGTGTGGGACAGCAGGGCAAGGGCCTGGCGGATCGTTTCCGCCAAAAGCAACGGGTGATAGAGGTCGTGGTGGGACGTGTAGTAGCCGTGGCGGTGAGGCCAGTTCGCGATGACGGTGTGCGAGACGCCGTCACGCTGGGGTCTCCAGCCGGCGAGGAGGACTTGGCTGGCGATCGTCTTGCGGGTCAGGGCCATCGGAACGGGTTGCGTGTTCTTGATGGACATGATCGAGCCAGACCTGACAGTCATGCGGGTTCCCCCAAGAACGGTGCGAGCAAGAGTTGAACGGCTGTTGCATACGCATGGGTTCGAGCAGTCCCTGCGCAGTAACATAGGGATAACTATTTTTTTTGTCGAGGGTTTGGCGAGGGCTGGTGCATGGTGCAACGTGAACCGAAGCAGGAGCGCAGTGCGCGGACGCGCGCTGCCATCGTCCGGGCCGGCGCCGAGGTCTTCGCCGAGATGGGGTTCGCGGCTGCGAGCGTGAACAAGATCGCGCGACGGGCCAACCTGACCCTGGGCGCGCTGTATTTCCACTTCGAGTCGAAGGAACAGCTGGCCCGCGAGATCGTCGAGGCCCAGCCTGCCCGGCTCGCGCTGCCGACCGCGGCGCACGGCCTCCGGGGCGCCGTGGCCACCACCATCGCGTGGGCGACCCAACTTCTGGGCGACCCCATGCTGCTGGCGGGTGCCCGTCTGGTGATGGACCAGGAGTATTTCGTCGACCGGGAGAAGGGCAACTCTCACCAGCAGTGGGTGGAGGTGCTGCTTCCGTACCTGTACGAAGCCTCCAGGGGAGGCGAGCTGAAGCAGGACGTCGACGTGGAGGCGCTGGCCCGGCTGGTGGTGAACGCCGCCACCGGTGCGCAGATGAACGCGCAACTCGACAGCGGCCGCCGGGACCTGCCGGAGCGCATCCGGCAGATGTGGCGCTTTCTGGTGCCGCTCGTCGCGACGGAAGAGTACGCGTCCAAGGTCGCGGCCAGTATCTGACAGCGCGTCAAGTGTGATGAGCGCGGCGGCAGTTGTCGTCCCGTCCCGGTGGAGCGCGGGGCGGAACGCCGTCGCTTTCGCTTCTGCGCAACCGGCTGCGCCCGCGCCCGGGGATGACATTCAATCGGGCCATGCCAGATATTTCAGGGATGTTGCGGGGCAAGGCTGCGATGATCACCGGTGCCTCGGCCGGGATCGGGGCCGAGGCCGCCCGGCTGTTCGCCGCCGAGGGTGCGGCCGTGGTGCTGATGGCGCGACGCGCGGCCCTGCTGGACGAGCTGGCCGCCGAGATACGAGCGGCGCACGGTACGGCCGTGGCCGTACCGGGAGACGTGCGTGACCCCCAGGACGTGGCGCGGGCGGTCGAAATCGCCGTGGCGGAGTTCGGCGGACTGGATCTCGCGTTCAACAACGCGGGGTGGGGTTCGCTGGGCCCGCCGCTGCATCAACTGGACGAGTCCGTATACGACTTGGTGATGGACGTGAACGTCCGGGGCGTCTGGAACTGCCTGCGTGCCCAGCTTCCCGTGATGCTGCGCCAGAGCCGCGGCGGCGCGATCGTCAACACCGCCAGCGTCGCCGCCCAGTGCGCCACCGGCGCCGTGGCCCCCTATGTCGCGGCCAAACACGCGGTCCTCGGTTTCACGCGGGCGGCCGCGGCCGAGTACGGCGCCGCGGACATCCGCGTCAACGCCCTGATGGTGGGCTCCACCCGCACCGACCTGGTGGAGCCCCACATCGCGAGGAACCCGGAGCTGAAGGAGGCGATGACGCGGCGGGCGGTCCAGACGCGGTTGGCCGATCCGGTCGAGGTCGCTCGCGCGGCGGTCTGGCTCTGCAGCGACCACGCCTCCTTCGTCACGGGCGGCGCGGTACCGGTGGACGGCGGCTGGAGCGCCGTCTGATACGGGCGGCCCCGGTGCTGACGCCTGGAGGGAAGACGTTCGCACCACGGGGTCTTGGCGGGATTCAGACGAGCAGGTCCGCCGTGCCGAGAGCACCCAGGGGGAGCCCGTCGGGTGAGCTCGTCTCCATACGGCCCTCGGCCTCGGCCTGGCCGAGTCTGCTGTAGGCGCACGCTGCCGACATCAGCGTCACATGACGGTGCCAGCCGGGGTAGGACCTGCCCTCGAAGTCCTGCAACCCGAAATTGCCCTCCAGGTGACGCAGCACTCGCGGGGTCCCGGCCTGTACCTCGGCGAGTTCCATGAGGTCGTCCATCGGACGGTGCACGAGGTTGGTGAGCCGGATGACAGGAGCGCCCTGGCCCGCGCGCGGATACTCAGCGAACAGCCGGTAGAAACGGGGTGGTTGGGCCGCACCGGGCAGCCGCACCAGGCCGGTCGCGATCCGCTTCAGCCGGGTCGAGCCGCTGTGCGTGCTCATCACCACGGCGCGTGGCACCTCGCCGCTCGCGTCCAGGAAGCGCTGCGCGCTCACCACCGCGGGTGAGGCGGCGCTGTCCCGGCCGGGCAGCGGGGCCGCCGGCAGCACCGGCAGCGTGCCGGGCACGGACATGACGAAATCGTGCCCGCGCCGCCGCAGCCCTTGGAGAAGCCGGTCGGACTCCTTGTAGTCGCCGAGGTTCGCCACCAGAGGCAGGCGGGTCGAACTGTGCGCGGCCAAGGTGTCGGCTAGGTCGAGGACATGGGCCCACACCGGCAGCGGGCGCACCGGTTCGGGAACGTGGGCCCGGCGGCGCAGCCGCTCGTCCGCCCACTCGCCGGGCAGATGCAGCCGCCAGTCGACGGGGATCTGCCGGTGTCCGGCGGCGAGGAACAGGCCGATCCCGACCTGGCAGTTGATGGTCCGGCCCAATGCCGGGACGAAGCGGCGGTGCACACCGCAGGACTGGTTGCCCCGCTTGGGGACGACGGCGGTGCCGACCGTCCATGCCTTGGGGCGCAGGCGGGCCTCGACCCACCGGGTCAGCTCGCCCCGGACTGGTTGCCAGGGCCACGGGCTGGAGTTGATGAAGCGGTGCAGCGACTGGGACGCGGTCGGGGAGTCGGTGACGGCGGCCGCCAGGCTGCGCACGGACTTGCGGCCCGAGACGGCCAGCAGTCCCAGCAGATAAGCGGCGGCCCATCGGCGCTGGTCTGCTCGCGGTAAGTGCGTGAAGAGCTGATCGGCATACGCCGTGACGCGTCGCCCCGTCTCCAGTACGGACGAGTGGGCTTGGCCGAACGCGACGTTGGTCATGAGAGGGCTCCTGGCTGCGGCTCGCGGAGTGCTCGCGGACGTTGGAAGAATAATAGCGCTTGCTATTTTTTTATCGCAGTGAATCAGCCAACCTGTCGGCGGAGGAGTCCGTATGGCGTCGCACGATCGACTCCGCGTGAACCAGCCAACCCACAAGCACGCGACTTGATGCCGCTGACCTGCGCAGCCACACTGTCCGGCACGTCTACTGGGCGGCCGGGCCGACAAGCCCGGCCCACCCGTGCTGCGGCTCGCCGGAGGGGGAGCGCCGGTGCGGGCCGGTACCGGCAGTGCACGCGTGACTGTGGCCGCGGCCCGAGGAGCGCATGCACCGGCATCGCGGCAGAGACGGTCGGCAACCGTCCGCCCGTGCGGCAGAGGCGTGCCTTGCCGATCACCAAACGAGCGCAACGCGGAGACACGCATGGTGAGACAGGAACGCGCAGTGCGCACCCGGCAGGCCCTGGTGGACGCCGCCGCTTCGGAGTTCGACCGCTGCGGCTATGACGGCACGTCCTTGAACCGGGTCTGCAGAGCGGCCGGCATCACCATGGGTGCCCTGACGTTCCACTTCGCGGCGAAGGGCGAACTCGCCGACGCCGTGCAGACGCAGGGCCGGCTCATCACCCGCCAGGCCCTGGACGCGCTGCCGCAGGACCAGGGTCCCGCCCTTCACCGGGCGATCGATCTGACCCTGAAGCTGGCGCGCCTCCTTGAGGCGGAACCCGCGGTGCGCTCGGCCGCCCGGCTCAGCCGGGAGCGCCCCGACCACGACCTGGAGTGGTCGGAGGCCTGGCTCGGTACGGTGCAGGACCTGTTCGAGCAGGCGTACCGAGAAGGCCAGTTGCACTCGGCGGTACGCCCGGCCTCGCTTGCCTCCCTCTCGCTCTACCTCATGCTCGGGACGGAGTGCCGGGCTCGCGCGGACCAGCAAGAGGCGGGCCCCGACCAGGAGCTGAGTGCCGTCGAACAGCTCCGGCAGATCTGGACCGTAGTGCAGTACGGCATCGGCGGCCCGTCGGAGGCGGGAGGCTGAATCCGTGCGGACAAACGGGGCTCGTACCCCAGTGCGAGTCCTGTTGACGATTTTCGCGAGTCGACATTGCTGCCCCCGGCCCCGGCAAGGATCGTGGAACCCGTAACCGACACACCTACGAGGGGCGACCGTGGTGGAGACGGAATGGACTGTCAGGGCTCCGGCGCGCGCCGCGACGGAACGTCGTCGTGTTCCCGGGTCCTTCCCGCGGAGGCCGGCCGCGGTCTCCGCCTGAGGAACCCGGGGAGCCGCCTGCCGTCGGCGGATCTCCCCTGCTGAACACCGGCTTCCGGGGCCCGTGGGAGCTCGCGCGTTCTCCTTGAGTACGTCCGGGACACTGCCCGGGCGCCCGTTGGAAACCACCCCGCAGCGCCTTGCCGTGCTCTCGCCCTGCGCCAGACATGTGTGGTTGACCTGCACGGATTTCCGGCTGCCCCCTTTCCGGGCGGCCTACATCGTCACGCCTTGAAAAGACTCCTGTGGAGGGTTCGATGGCGAAAGCTGAGCGAATGGACGCGGTGGTGATCGGCGGCGGCATCGCCGGATCCGCCCTGGCGGCGGCACTGGCGGGCGACGGCTACCAGGTGCTGCTGCTGGAGCGGCAGACCGTCTACCGGGACAAGGTGCGCGGCGAGGTCATCAACTGCTGGGGAGTGGTCGAACTGCTCGAACTCGGCCTGGAGGAGGCCGTCCTCAAGGCCGGCGGCAGCTATGTGGACCGCTTCATCGGCTACGACGAGATCGTCGACCCGGACGTCGCCCAGGCCAACGCCATCCCGCTCGACGAGATGCTCCCCGGCATACGCGGCGTGCTCGACGTGGGCCACCCCGAAGCCTGCGAGGCCCTCGCCACCGCCGCCGCCGACGCCGGAGCCACGGTCGTGCGCGGCATCGGCGACGTCACCGTCACCGGGGGCGCCACCCCCAGCGTGCGCTACGAGTACAACGACATCGAGTACGACGTGCCCTGCCGGATCGTCGTCGGCGCCGACGGGCGCACGTCGACGGTGCGGCGCCAGCTCGGCATCAACCTCACCCAGACCCCGCCCAACTCGCTCGGCGGCGGCATGCTGGTGGAGGACCTGCATGACTGGCCCGTCGACGTCACCTCGATCGGCACCGAGAAGGACCTCCTCTACTTCGTCTTCCCGCGCGTCGGCGCCAAGGCCCGCCTCTACCTCCTGCACGACGTGGCGCAGAAGGGCCGCTTCTCGGGCCCCACCCGGCAGGCCGACTTCCTCAAGGCCTTCCAGTTCCAGTGCATACCGGGAAGCGAGATGTTCGCCGCGGCCACCCCGTCGGAGTCCTGCGCCTTCTACCCGATGAACGACGCCTGGACGGACGGCCCCGTGGTGCCCGGCGCCGTCCTCATCGGCGACGCGGCCGGATGGACCGACCCGGTCGTGGGCCAGGGCCTGTCCATCGCGCTGCGCGACGCCCGCCTGGTGCGCGATGCCCTGCGCTCGCACGGCACCTGGTCCCCGCACGCCCTCAAGGAGTACGCCGAGGAGCGGGAGGAGCGGATGCGCCGCCTGCGCATATCCGGCGCCGTGCGCACGACCATGAACATGACCTTCAGCCCCGAGGGCGCCGCCCGCCGCAAGGCGTACGCCAAAGCCTGGCCCCAGGACCCGGTCCTGGCGGGCTCCCGCCTCGCCACCTTCCAGGGCGCCTTCGGCGTCCCCGCCGAATCCTTCCACCCCGACACCATCCAGCGCCTGTTCGCCCTGAGCTAGTCCGACAACAGGCGCTGCGCCACCTCCTGACGAAAGGGCCTCCTCATGCATGTGAAGACCGCCGCCGACGCGCAGATCCGCAAGAACGGCTGCGACATCCGCGAGCTCTACCCGTGGGACGGCGTCGTCGTACCGCCGTGGAACAGCACGCTCTGCTCGATCCGGCCCACCGAGTCCAGCACTCCGCACGGCCACGCCACCGACGAGACGTTCATCTTCATCAGCGGTGAGGGCCAGGTGCGCGTCGGCACCGAGCAGCGCACCATCACGCCCGGCGACGTCATCTACATCCCGAACGGCACCGACCACATCGTCACCAACACCAGCGACGCCGAACCGCTGAAGTTCGTCAGCATCTACTGGCTCCAGCCCACCGCGTAGGGAAGAGACCCCTGATGAACGACCTCCCCGGCGCTGCCGCGTCCGCCCGGCGGCGCATCAACGTCACCTTCTCGCCACCCACCCCCAACGGGGACCTGCACCTGGGGCACCTGGCCGGCCCCGTGCTCAACAGTGACATCTGCGCACGGTCCCAGAAGATCCTCGGCCACGACGTCGCCTTCGCCACCAGCACCGACGACAACCAGACCTACGTCGTCACCACCGCCGAACGCCTCGGCACCACCCCCGAGGAACTCATCCAGCACGCCCTGGACAGCGTCACCAAGTCCCTGGAACTGGCCGGTGTGGACGTCGACCTCTTCGAGCGGCCGGACGCCCACTACACCGACTTCGTCCGCGAGTTCTTCACCCAGCTGTGGTTGCACGACGCGTTCGACCTGCGCGAGGTCGAGCTGCCGTACGACGCGGAGACCGGCGAGTACAAGGCCGAAGCCTTCGTCACCGGGCGCTGCCCCACCTGCCTCGCCCACGCCCGCGCCGGAGTGTGCGAGGCCTGCGGCCTCTACAACCTGCCGGGCGCGCTGCTCCCGGTCACCGACACGGCCTCCGCCCTGCCGCGCAAACCCGTGTCGATCTGGGTCCTCGACCTCGAACGGCACCGCTCGCTGATCACCAACTGGTACCGCACCACCGACGTCCACCTGCGTCCGGATCTCGCCAAGGTCGTCACCGACACGCTGGCCGGCCGCCTCCCGTACATCCCCATCACCTACCCCACGGCCTGGGGCATCACGGTGGACTGGGACGGACCCGACATCCAGCCGCAGGCCATCAACGCCTGGCCGGAGATCTACGTCGGCCATGTGTACTGGCTCCAGCAGGCGCGCCTGGACTCCCGGGCGGACTGCGACGAACTCGTCCAGTTCATCGGCATCGACAACGGCTTCTACAACGCCTTCATCTACGTGACGCTGTCGCTGCTCGCGGCCCGCCACGGCATGCCGGTGACGCTGCCCAGGACCCGCACCCTCACCAACCAGTACTACATGCTCGAAGGCCGCAAGTTCTCCACCAGCAAGGGTGACGTGCGCTGGGCCAAGGACTACCTGGAGGACGTCGGCCGCGACCGGGCACGCTTCGTACTCGCCCTCACCAGCCCCGAGCTGCAGCAGGCGGAGTTCAGCGAGCCCATCGCCGCCCGCACCATCGAGGCACGCTACGACGCCCCGTTGCGCACCATCGTCGACGGCCTCGCCCCGCTGGCGGGCCGGAACGCGGAAGGCGCCCCCTCCGCGTGGTGGACGTCCGCGCTCCAGGCGTCCAGGCAGCGGTTCGAGGACGCCTACCGGCTGGAGAACTTCAGCGTCCGCAAGGCCGCCGAAGCACTCGCCCTGCACCTGGAGGTGCTCGCCCTGCGATGCGAGCACCTCGACACCGACGACGAGGGAGAGGCCCGCGGTGCGCTCCAGTTCCTGTGGGCGCTGCGCACCCTCGGCTGGCCGGTCGCCCCCGACCTGGCCGAACACATCTCCACCGCCTTCGGCGCCGCGTCCACCGTGGGCAAGGCCCCCCTGCTCGCGGACCTCACCACGCCACCGAGCAGCCACTTCCGCGGGCTCACCGTGCCCGCGGCCCCCGAGACGGCCGGCCCGGCCCGGGTGTCCAGCGGGCACCACAAGCGCTGACTCCCCCCGGCGCCCCCACCCTCCCTCCACCCCACGCCTCTCCTCCGACAAGTCCGACAAGGAGCTCCACCATGCTGCGCACCTTCATGAACTCGAAGATCCACCGCGCCACCATCACCGACAGCAACTTGAACTACGTCGGCTCCATCACCATCTCCCCGGAGCTGCTCGACGCCGCCGGCATCGGCGTCCACGAGCTGGTGCACGTCGTCAACATCAACAACGGTGCCCGCTTCGAGACGTACACGATCCTCGGCGAGCCCGGACGTAGCCAGGTCGTCGTCAACGGCGCCGCGGCGCGCCTGGTGGCCCCCGGAGACAAGGTCATCGTCATCAGCTACGCCCAGCTCGACACGGACGAGGTCGCCGACCACAAGTCCCGCGTCGTCCACGTCGACGACACCAACGCGATAACCGAGACGGTGCTGCTGAGCGTCTGACGTCCCTGGTGCACCGATCCCGAACGACGTTCCTGCATGCACGACAAGTCGAGGATGCGTGAACCGTGACAACCCAGAAGATCTATCCGGTGCTGGGAGTGGGTTTCGGACCCGCCAACCTCTCCCTGGCGGTCGCGCTCGAAGAGCGCGGCCGCACCGGCCTCGCCCACTTCATCGAGCGTTCCCACGCCTTCCAATGGCAGGAGGAACAGCTCCTGGCGGGCGCCGACATCCAGAACAACCCGTTCCGTGACCTCGCCATGCCGCGGAACCCGGCAAGCCCCCACACCTTCGTCAAGTACCTCGCCGCGCGCGGCTCGTTGACCGACTATCTGCACCTCAACGCCAAGTTCCCGCTGCGCCGCGAATACTCCGGCTACCTCGCCTGGGTCGCCTCCGCCTTCCGCGACCAGGTCGACTACGGCCGCTCCGCGACGGGGCTCTCCCTCGTCGAGGCCGACGACGGCGGTGAACTCTTCCGCGTCGAGACCGACGACGGCAGCCACTATCTCGCCCAGAACGTGTCCGTGGGAACCGGCCGCTCCCCGCGGATCCCCTACGCCTTCCAGAAGAGCATGGGACAGAGCGTCTTCCACTCCACGAAGTACCTGTCCTCCATCGAACGCCTCAAGGACCGGGCGATACGGGTCGCCGTGGTCGGCGCGAGCCAGAGCGCCATCGAGATCATCCTCGACCTGCTGTCCCGCCCCAACGTCCAACAGGTAACCGCCATCCACCGCAGCATCGGCTTCCGCCTCAAGGACACCAGCCCTTACAGCCGCCAAGTGTTCCTGCCCGAATTCGTCGACTACTTCCACCCCCTGCCCAGCGCCAGGAAGCGGCGCCTGCGCGGCGAATTGCGGTCGATCAACTACGCGGCCTGCGACCAGGACGTGATCGACCGGCTTGCCGGAGCGCAGCGTGAGTACGAACTCACCGGCTCCGACCGGCTCGTCATGAAGCCGTTTTCCGAGGCCCTCATCAGCAAGCCGCTGGGAGCGGGCCACCGGATGGTGCTCCGTGACATCAACCACCTCACCGAAGAGACCCTCGACGCCGATGTGATCGTCCTGGCCACCGGCTTCAAGGACTTCGGCAGCGAACCCGGCGACGAGCCCTATCACCCCTTGCTGGAGGGCATCGCGCACCGGCTGCCGCTGGACGAGGACGGCGTGCCGGTCGTCGCGCGGGACTACTCGATCGAGCTCAAGACCCAGGCGGACAGCCCGCGGCCGCCGCGGGTCTATCTCAACGGGCTGTGCGAGGCCAGCCACGGCATGGGCGACGCCGGGGCACTGGCCATGCTGTCGGTCCGCGCCACGGACATCACCGACTCGCTCCTGCGGTACGCCACCTTCGACCGCGAGGAACTGCTGACCGCCGGGACCTCCCAGTGAGTCACACCGCCACCATCGCGGACGTCGCCGTCGTCGGCGGCGGGATCATCGGGCTGGTCACGGCCGAACGGCTCACCGCGCGAGGTCTCACCGTCGTCGTCATCGACGAGACCGGGATCGCCGGAGGTGCCACGGGCGCCTCCGGCGGGCTCGTCCGCGCCTTCGACCCGACCGGACACCACCGGTCCTGGGCGGCCGCGGGCCTGGAGACATACCTCCGCCAGGGCCACTACGGCACCTGGCCCCGGGTCCGCGCCCAGGGCAGCCTCACCCTGGTCGCGGGGAACGCCCTGCCCGGCGCTGTCGGCGCGGTGACGGAACTGCGGGCGGCCGGACACAAGGCGGACGTCCTCAGCGCGCAGGAGATCAGCACCCGCTTCCCCGGCCTCACCGTCCCCGACGACCTGGCGGGCGTGTACGAACCGGAGGCCGGCTGGCTCCCGGTGCGCGCCGTGGCCACCGCCGTACTGCGCGACGCGGGACCCGAACTCCGCCTCAAGCGGGCCCGGGCCACCCGCCTGCTCACCCAGGGCACCCGTGTGAGCGGAGTGGCCACGACCGCCGGGCCGGTCCACGCGCCCGCCGTCCTGCTCGCCGCGGGCGTCGGCAGCACCCCGCTCGCCGCCACGGTGGGCGTGGACCTGCCGCTGCGCACCCGGTCCGTCGGCTACTGCCTGTTCGAGCCGAGCGACCGGATCGACCTGGCCGGGCTGCCCACCGTCGTCGACCGCACCACCGGCGCATGGCTGCGCCCCTGGGGCGTGGGCTCGCTCGTACTGGCCGGCGTGACCTCCCAGGAGACGGATGTGCCGGCCACCGTCCACCCCGGCGTCACGGCCCGCGAACAGCAGCGCGTCCGGGACGTGGTCCGCCATCGCTACCCGCACCTGGCCCGGGCCCCCGGCCGCGGCGGCACCACCGCCTACGACGCGATGGCCCCCACAGGACAGGGCGAGGTGACCGTGCCGTCCGGCCCGGACGGGCTCGTCACCGCCACCGGATGGAACGGCGGCGGCTTCAAACTCGCGCCCGCGGTAGGCGAGTTCGCCGCCGCACGGCTCGCCGAGGCGGTGTCCTGATGGCCGCCGAGCGACTCAACTCCACCGACGAAATGCTGCATCGGGCGGCCGACGCCCTGGGCTCGACCCGGATCGTCCAGGTCCTGTGGCAGTTCCGCGAACCCGTGCCGGTCCCCGCCCTCCAGGCCGAATGGAACCGCCTCAATCAGGGACGGCTCAGCCGCAGGGCCGTCGCCTCCGCACTCCCCGGCGCCCGGCGCAGCTGGATCAACTCCCACAACGACGAAGCGCTGGCCGTCACCGAGAGCCTCCTCACCGACCACACGATGGTGGACTGGATCGACGCCCAGGTCAGCACCCCGCTGCCCGCCGGGTCCGGCTCGCTGTGGCGGCTCGCGGCCGCCCCGTACGACGGGGGCAGCCTCGTCTCGCTGACCGTGCCGCACTTCCGCTGCGACGGGCTCGGGATCTTCGCAGCCATCGGCTCCGGCCAGGACCCGGCCGACTGGACCGCCCCCGGCCCGGCAGCCGACGCCGCCGACCTGGCCGGGCAGATCGCCGAGGCCGCGCTCGCCACAGCCCGCTGGCTCCCCCGCACCCTGGCCGGCGGGGCCGAACGAGACCGGCTTGTCGCCGCCCTGGAGGCCCCGACGGCCGCCGACACCACGCCTGCCGCGCCGCGCTTCTTCAGCTCGGCGATCGCCGAGGTCGACGCCGCCCAGTGGCAGGACAGGGCTGAGGCGTGCGGCGGCACCGTCAACAGCCTCTTCGTCGAGATCGCCGCCAACCTCGTCCGCACCGCGGTACGCGGCGGCGCCGACATCCCGGTCGACGTCGGCATCCCCATGACGCTGCGCCGCTCCGACCACGACGCACGGGCCAACGCCCTCGTCGTGCTGCCCCTCACCGTGCCGGGCGGACCGGCCTCGCACACCGACCTCAGGCCGACCCGGCAGGCCACGAAGCGACTCCTCCGCAGCTCCGGTGAGCACAGCGCCACCCTCGTACCCGAAGCCCTGTGGCACCTGCTTCCCGGTGGCCTGGCTCACCGCCTGAAGAATCCCGGAGCCCAGCAGACCGACGTGGTGGCCTCGAACTTCGGCCAAATCCCCGACGCCGTGGCCGAGTTCGCGGGCAGGCGAGCCGCGAGCGTCGCCCTGCGCACCATGAACGTACCCGGAGTGCTGCCGGACAAGGCCCGGCTCCGTGCGTCGCTGTGCCTTGTACAGGGCGGCGACCGCATGACGGTCACCGCCACCGGCATGCCCGACCACTTCGGCGACTCCGCCTCCCTGCGCCGCCTCGTCGACGACGAGCTGACGGCCTGGGGTCTGACCGCGCACCGATGGTGGGGCGCCGCCACGCACCGAGCCAAGGAGGCCTAACCGATGTCCACCCGATCCATTGCCACCCCCCTGCCCGCCCGCTGGTTCCGCACCACCCCCGACTCCTCCAGCCTCACCCGCCCCCGGCTCCTCGCCCGCTCGCTCATCGACGTCGCCCGGCTCGACGACAACATCCGCGGCTACGAGCAACTCACCGGTGTGACAGGCGACTTGCGCATGCCCATCCCCGACTTCGGCGGTCTGGAGCTGGCCGCGGTCGACACGATGCTGCTGATCGCCAGCGCCCGGCCCTTCACCTCCATCCAGCGGGAGACCGCCTATTCGGTCATCGTGCCGTCCCTCACGGCGGAGCTGGACCGGCTCCGGACGACCGGCACCGAGGTACTCGAACCCCCCGAGACGATCCTGCCGGGCAGCCGGGCCAGGGTGCGCTACCCGGATGGCTCGATCGCCGAACTGGTCGAGCACCGTCCCCAGGCCGACGAGAAGGCCCGCCCGCCAGTGCCGGCCACGGCGGACCGCACGGCGCGGCTGCTGCTGCGCAAGGCGGTGAGCCGGGCCGCCTTCGACGACACCGTCGCCCTCTACGAGACGCTGCTCGACACAGCGGTGGCCGACCACGCGCGTCCCGAAGGGCGGTACGACGTTCAGCTGGCCCGCATCGGCGAGCTGCTGATCGTCGGTACCGACGGCCCGGAGTACACCGAGACCGGCGCCGTCCGCCTCGCCGTGCTCACTTCGGCGCCGAGAGACCTTCCGGGTGCACAGCCCCTGGCCTATTCCGCCGCCCAGGCGACCTCGCGCCACCACGTGGTACGGCTGCACGACGGCTGGCGTGCTGAGATCTGGGACCCGGCCGTCTTCGTGTCCGCCCGGACGGTAGGGACATGAGGGCCGCGGGGCGATCCACCCTCACCGGGGAGAAGGAAGTCCGGCGTCTCGACCGTGTCATCATCCGTTTCGCGGGTGATTCGGGTGATGGCATGCAGCTCACCGGTGACCGGTTCACCTCGGAGACGGCGTCGTTCGGAAACGACTTGTCGACGCTGCCGAATTTCCCGGCCGAGATCCGGGCGCCTGCCGGAACACTGCCGGGTGTGTCGAGTTTCCAGCTGCATTTCGCGGACCACGACATCCTGACGCCGGGCGATGCGCCGAATGTGCTGGTGGCGATGAACCCGG
>NZ_QOLA01000033.1 GCF_003324565.1 Streptomyces sp. SDr-06
TTTTGGCACGCTGTTGAGTTCTCAAGGAACGGACGCTTCCTTCGTACTCACCCTCACGGGCTTTCCTCCGGGCGCTTCCCTTCGGTATTTCGTGTTCCGACTCTATCAGACTCTTTCGTGTCCGATTCCCCGTCGAATTGGGGTTCGCTTTCCGGTTCCCGCTTTCGCGTTTCCCTTTCGGCGTGGCCCGACTTTATCAGAGATTCTGGAGCCGGATTCCCGCCCCGCTCCGGGTGTGCGATCGCGGTGCGTCAGACCTCGACGACCACGGGGAGGATCATCGGGCGCCTGCGGTAGGTGTCCGAGACCCACTTGCCGACCGAGCGGCGGATCAGCTGCTGGAGCTGGTGAGGCTCGACGACGCCGTCCTGGGCGGACCTGTTCAGCGCTTCCTCGATCTTCGAGACCACGGGTCCGAAGGCCGAGTCGTCGATGCCGGAACCGCGCGCCTGGATGTGCGGGCCGCTGGTGATCTTGCCGCTGCTGGAGTCCACCACCACGTACACCGAGATGATGCCCTCGTCGCCGAGGATGCGGCGGTCCTTCAGGGAGGTCTCCGTGACGTCGCCGACCGAGAGGCCGTCGACGTAGACGTAACCCGCCTGGACCTTGCCGACGATGCGCGCGGCGCCGTCGACCAGGTCGACGACCACGCCGTCCTCGGCGATGACGATGTGGTTCTTCGGCACGCCCGTGAGGGCTCCGAGCTCCGCGTTCGCCCGCAGGTGGCGCCACTCGCCGTGGACCGGCATGAGGTTCTTCGGCTTGCAGATGTTGTAGAAGTACAGCAGCTCGCCGGCCGAGGCGTGGCCCGAGACGTGCACCTTGGCGTTGCCCTTGTGGACGACGTTGGCGCCCCAGCGGGTCAGCCCGTTGATGACGCGGTAGACCGCGTTCTCGTTGCCCGGGATGAGCGACGACGCGAGGATCACGGTGTCGCCCTGGACGATCCGGATCTGGTGGTCGCGGTTGGCCATGCGGGACAGCGCGGCCATCGGCTCGCCCTGCGAACCCGTGCAGACCAGTACGACCTCGTCGTCCGGCAGGTCGTCCAGCGTCTTGACGTCGACGACGAGGCCGGCCGGGACCTTCAGGTAGCCCAGGTCGCGCGCGATGCCCATGTTGCGGACCATCGAGCGGCCGACGAAGGCGACCCGGCGGCCGTACTCGTGGGCCGCGTCCAGGATCTGCTGGATGCGGTGCACGTGGCTGGCGAAGCTGGCCACGATGATGCGCTTGTCGGCGTTCGCGAAGACGTTGCGCAGGACGTTGGAGATGTCCCGCTCCGGCGGCACGAACCCGGGGACCTCGGCGTTCGTCGAGTCGGAGAGGAGGAGGTCGATGCCCTCCTCGCTCAGCCGGGCGAAGGCGTGCAGGTCGGTGAGGCGGCCGTCCAGCGGGAGCTGATCCATCTTGAAGTCGCCGGTGGCGACGGCCATGCCCGCGGGGGTGCGGATGGCCACCGCGAGGGCGTCCGGGATGGAGTGGTTGACCGCGACGAACTCGCAGTCGAAGGGGCCCAGGCGCTCGCGGTCGCCCTCGGCGACCTCCAGCGTGTAGGGGCGGATGCGGTGCTCCTGGAGCTTGGCCTCGATCAGCGCGAGGGTCAGCTTGGAGCCGATCAGCGGGATGTCCGGCTTCTCGCGGAGCAGATACGGCACGCCGCCGATGTGGTCCTCGTGGCCGTGCGTCAGGACGATGCCCTCGATGTCGTCGAGGCGGTCCCGGATCGAGCTGAAGTCCGGCAGGATCAGATCGATGCCCGGCTGCTCCTCCTCGGGGAAGAGGACGCCGCAGTCGACGACGAGCAGGCGGCCGCCGAACTCGAAGACGGTCATGTTCCGGCCGATTTCGCCGAGACCGCCGAGCGGGGTGACGCGCAGGCCGTTCTTGGGAAGCTTCGGCGGGGTGCCGAGTTCAGGATGCGGATGACTCAAAAGACTCTCCTCACCACACGCGCCACGTACCGGTAGGGCACGTGGCGCGTATGTCATTCGTGCACTTGCTGTTGTGTGTGGGTTTCGCGCGTACTTCCGGCGCGTATTCAGTTGTGAAGTCTGTGGTTAGAGCTGTACCCCACCGGCCGCCAGATCGAGCGCCAGCTGGCTGGATTCTTCCGGCGTGAGCTCGACCAGGGGAAGGCGCAGCGGCCCGGCGGGCAGGCCCTGGAGAGCCAGGGCCGCCTTGGTGGTGATGACGCCCTGGGTGCGGAACATGCCCGTGTAGACGGGGAGCAGCTGCTGGTGGATCTCGGTGGCCTTGCGCACGTCGCCCGCGAGGTAGGCGTCCAGCAGGGCGCGCAGCTCGGGGGTGACGAGGTGGCCGACCACGGAGACGAAGCCGCAGGCCCCGACGGAGAGCAGCGGCAGGTTGAGCATGTCGTCGCCGGAGTACCAGGCGAGGCCGGAGCGGGCGATGGCCCAGCTGGCGCGGCCGAGGTCGCCCTTGGCGTCCTTGTTGGCGACGATCCGGGGGTGCTCGGCGAGCCGGACGAGGGTCTCGGTGTCGATCGGGACGCCGCTGCGGCCGGGGATGTCGTACAGCATCACCGGGAGTTCGGTGGCGTCGGCGATGGCCGAGAAGTGCCGGAACAGTCCCTCTTGCGGGGGCTTGTTGTAGTAGGGCGTCACGGCGAGCAGGCCGTGCGCGCCGGAGCGTTCGGCCGTACGGGCGAGTTCGAGGGTGTGGCGCGTGTCGTTGGTGCCGATTCCGGCCACGACGTGGGCCCGGTCTCCGACGGCCTCCAGTACGGCCCGTACGAGCTGGTCTTTCTCCGCGTCGCTGGTGGTCGGGGACTCGCCGGTGGTGCCGTTGACGATCAGTCCGTCGTTGCCTGCGTCGACCAGATGGGCCGCCAGTCGCTGGGCGCCGTCGAGGTCGAGTGCGCCGTCCGCCGTGAAGGGCGTGATCATGGCGGTGAGGACCCGCCCGAAGGGGGTCTGCGGAGTGGAGATCGGAGCCATGGGTAACACGCTACTCGCTGCTCAACGCCAGGTGCCCCCTCGGGGGCCGGTGGCTGAGGGAGCCCGGCACTGCCTGCTCGGGGGTTCAAGCAGTGCCGGGTCCGTTTGATCAGCCTAGATGAACTTCACGAAACGCCGCAATACGGACACTTTGCGCGGCGTATCCGCACATCTGTGCCGGTATGACCGGCGCACCTCGCGGGACGACCCGGTTACGGGGCCACCCGGCCGTTGGTGTTGAAGGCCGCATAGGTGAGCGGCATCAGCGCGGCCCACTCCTGCTCCATCTTCTCGCCGACCATCTCGATCTCCCGCTGCGGGAAGGAGGGGACCTTCGCCAGCTCGTGCTGGGTGCGCAGACCGAGGAAGTGCATCAGCGAACGCGCGTTGCACGTCGCGTACATCGAGGAGAAGAGCCCCACCGGGAGGGTGGCCCGGGCCACCTCGCGGGCGACGCCGGCGGCCAGCATCTCCTGGTACGCCTCGTAGGAGCGGCGGTAGGAGTCCTCCATGACGCGGGAGGTCAGCTCCTGCTGGTCCGCCGAGCCCTCGACGAACTCGTACTTGCCGGGGCGGCCCTGCTGCACCAGCTTGCGCTCGGCGCCCGGGACGTAGAAGACCGGCTGGAGCTCCCTGTACCGACCCGACTCCTCGTTGTACGACCAGCCCACGCGGTGCCGCATGAACTCGCGGAACACGAAGATCGGGGCGCTGATGAAGAAGGTCATCGAGTTGTGCTCGAAGGGGCTGCCGTGCCGGTCCCGCATCAGGTAGTTGATGAGGCCCTTGGAGCGCTCGGGGTCCTTCTGCAACTCCTCAAGGGACTGCTCGCCCGCCGTGGAGACACGGGCTGCCCACAGCACGTCCGAGTCGGAAGCCGAGTGCTTCACGAGCTCGACGGTGACGTCGCTGCGGAAGCTGGGCTTGAGGTCTGGGGCGGGGGTGTCGGTCACCGGCGGGTCCTTCCGATTGCGTCGCTCGGGCGGCGCCCACTCTACGGCCCGGCACCGACAACTCTGTCCCTGACGGGTCGTCACCACATTCTTCGGCCAATTCGGGGAATTCGGGCACCAATCGGCACTGCCGTGCGTCTGTACCAGTAAGCAGCAGACAGTTCGACAGCCCCTCGAGTTTCCCAGGAGATGTGCCCCCATGTTCCGCCGGCGTGAGCCCGTTCCGTTCGCATTCGTCGCCGAAGCCGACCGCTACCGCAGCAATGTCGAGCCGCCGCCGCGCCAGCGCGCGAGCGCAGGTCAGCTCGTCGGGCGGACGCTGGTCGGCCTCACCGTCATAGCCGGGCTCACCGGTGCGCTGCTGTTCGGTCTGCCTGCCATGGAGAGCCCCCAGTCCCCCGCGCACAGTCAGCAGTCCGAGGCCTCCAACGGCCGCTGACCGGCGCCGGACGCGCCGACGCGCGCCCGGACCCCCGGAGGTGGCCGCGCGGTGACCTCCTGGGTAGCCTCACCCCGCACAGCCCAATCGAGCGTGCTTGTGAGTGAGGATCAGTCGTGCCCCTGCCCTTCCTGACGGCCGACCGCGCAGTTGACGCACCCGGTGAGTACCCCGACGACATCGCGCTGCCCTTCGACGACCACGACCGCTGGCGGCGGCCCTACCGGCCCGGCCCGTGGCGCGTGGGCGCGGCGGCCGTGCTGCTGCTCCTCGCCTCGTTCGTGCTGCTCGCCGCCGTGATCATCGCGGCCGCCGGTGCGCCGCCGGCCGCGCTCGCCGTGCTGGTCGTCGCCGCGCTCGTGATCGGCTCGGCCCTACGGCTGCTCCGGGTCGGGGTCTGGGTCAGCCGGGCCGGCCTGCGGCGGGTCGCGTTCTTCTCCACCACCACCGTGGCGTGGCCGCGGATCCGGGGCGTACGGACGGTGCAGCAGCCGGTGCGCTGGCTCGGCCTGCCGCGGACCGTGCAGGGGCAGGCGCTGATCGCCGAGCAGGGGAACGGCCAGGCGCTCGCGCCGCTGCTCACCGACCACAACGCGGACTTCCTGGGGCGGCGCGAGGCCTTCGAGCGGGCCGCCGACCTGGTCGAGGCGTGGGGCGACGAGTACCGCCTGGGCTGAGCGGCACCCCGCCCCGCTAGACCGCGGCCGGCCTGTTCTCGTGCAGGGCGATCGCCCGCTGCATCGCCTTGCGCGCCCGCGGGGTGTCGCGGGCGTCCTGGTAGGCGACGGCGAGGCGGAACCAGCAGCGCCAGTCGTCGGGGGCGTCCTCGGTCTCCGCCTTGCGGCGGGCGAAGACGGCGTCGGCCGAGTCGCGGTCGATGCGGCCGCCCGCGGTGCGGACCAACTCGTCGACGGGCAGCCCGCCTTCGGCCTCCAGTTCGGCGGCCAGCCTGTTGGCCTTGGTCACGAACCGGGTGTTCGCCCAGAGGAACCAGATGCCGATCAGCGGCAGGATCAGCACGGCCACGCCCATGGTGACCGTGATCCAGGTGCCCTGCTCGATGAGCAGCACGCCGCGGCTGCCGGCCAGGACGAAGTAGAAGACCAGGACGGCGGCCGTGACGAGATAGGTGATTTTTGCGCGCATGAGGCCGACGGTGCCGCTCAGTTGAGGTCGAGGAAGTGTTCCAGGCCGAAGGTGAGGCCCGGAGTGGTCACCACGCGGCGGGCGCCGAGCAGGATGCCCGGCATGAAGCTGCTGTGGTGCAGGGAGTCGTGGCGCACGGTCAGGGTCTCGCCCTCGGCGCCGAGGAGCACCTCCTGGTGGGCCAGGAGGCCGCGCAGCCGCACGGCGTGCACGGGGATGCCGTCCACGTCGGCGCCGCGGGCACCGTCGAGCGCGGTCTGGGTGGCGTCCGGCGCGGGGCCCACCCCGGCCTCGGCGCGGGCCGCCGCGATCAGCTGGGCGGTGCGGGTCGCGGTGCCCGAGGGGGCGTCGACCTTGTTGGGGTGGTGCAGTTCGACGACCTCGACCGACTCGAAGTACGGGGCCGCGAGCTGAGCGAACTTCATGGTCAGGACCGCGCCGATGGAGAAGTTCGGGGCGATGAGCACACCGGTCCGGGGAGACCCGGCGAGCCAGGTGTTCAGCTGCGCGAGGCGGTCCTCGGTCCAGCCCGTGGTGCCGACGACGGCGTGGATTCCGTGGCGTACACAGAACTCCAGGTTCTCCATCACCGAGGCGGGGGTGGTCAGTTCGACCGCGACCTGGGCGCCCGTCTCGGCGAGCGTCTCCAGCTCGTCGCCGCGGCCGAGGGCCGCGACCAGCTCCATGTCCTCGGCGGCCTCCACGGCTCGCACCGCTTCGGAGCCGATCCGGCCCTTGGCACCGAGGACCGCCACGCGCAGCTTGCTCATTCGCTTGATTCCTTAGGGGTTACGAGACCGCTTCGTGGAGGCGGTCGGCCTGCTTGTCCTTCAGCGGGCCGATGACGGACAGCGAGGGACGCTGCCCCAGGACATCACGAGCCACCTCGCGGACGTCGTCCGGGGTGACCTCGGCTATCCGGGCCAGCATGTCGTCGACCGACATCTGCTCGCCCCAGCACAGCTCGCTCTTGCCGATGCGGTTCATCAGCGCACCGGTGTCCTCGAGGCCGAGCACGGTGGAACCGGAGAGCTGGCCGACCGCGCGGCGGATCTCGTCGTCGGAGAGGCCCTCGTGCGCGACCCGGTCCAGTTCGTCCCGGCAGATCTTCAGGACGTCGTGGACCTGGTTCGGGCGGCAGCCCGCGTACACGCCGAACAGGCCGCAGTCGGCGAAGCCCGAGGTGTACGAGTACACGCTGTAGGCCAGGCCCCGCTTCTCGCGGACCTCCTGGAACAGCCGGGACGACATGCCGCCGCCCAGCGCGGTGTTCAGGACGCCCAGCGCCCAGCGGCGCTCGTCGGTGCGGGCCAGGCCCGGCATGCCGAGGACCACGTGGGCCTGTTCCGTGCGGCGGTTGAGGAGCTCCATCCGGCCCGCGGCCTTCAGGGTGCGCGCTCCGCCGCGCGGGGTGAGGGGGACGGCGTCCGTGCGGGACAGCGCGCCGGCCTTCTCGAACGCCTTGCGGACCTGGCGTACGACGGTGGCGTGATCGACGTTGCCCGCGGCCGCGACGACCAGGTGGCGCGGGTCGTAGTGCTTCTTGTAGAAGCGTGAGATCTGCGCCTGGGTGAGGGAGTTGATCGTGTCCACGGTGCCCAGGACCGGGCGGCCGAGCGGCGTGTCGCCCAGCATGGTGTGCGCGAACAGGTCGTGCACGCAGTCGCCCGGGTCGTCCTCGGTCATCGCGATCTCTTCGAGGATCACGCCGCGCTCGGCGTCGACGTCCTCGGCGAGGATCAGCGAGTCCGTCAGCATGTCGCACACGACGTCGATCGCCAGCGGCAGATCGGTGTCGAGCACCCGCGCGTAGTAGCAGGTGTACTCCTTCGCCGTGAAGGCGTTCATCTCCCCGCCGACCGCGTCGAGCGCGGAGGAGATGTCGAGGGCACTGCGCTTGCTCGTGCCCTTGAAGAGGAGGTGCTCCAGGTAGTGGGTGGCGCCGTTCAGCGTCGGCGTCTCGTCGCGCGACCCCACCTGGACCCAGATGCCGAAGGTCGCGGACCGTACGGAGGGAAGGGTTTCGGTGACGACCCGCAGGCCGCCGGGGAGGGTCGTACGGCGGACGGTGCCGATGCCGTCTCGACCCTTCAGAAGCGTTTGGGTACGGGCGACGGCCCGCCCCTCCGAAGAGGGGCGGGCCGTCGTCGCGGAACTACGGGACGTCACTTGGCAGCGTCGTCCTTGTCACCCTCGGCGGCCTCTTCGCCCTCGATCACGGGGATCAGGGAGAGCTTGCCGCGGGAGTCGATCTCGGCGATCTCGACCTGGACCTTGGAGCCCACGGCCAGGACGTCCTCGACGTTCTCCACACGCTTGCCGCCGGCGAGCTTGCGGATCTGCGAGATGTGCAGCAGACCGTCCTTGCCCGGGAGCAGCGACACGAACGCGCCGAAGGTCGTCGTCTTCACGACGGTGCCCAGGTAGCGCTCGCCGACCTCCGGCATGGTCGGGTTGGCGATGCCGTTGATCGTGGCGCGGGCGGCCTCGGCGGCCGGGCCGTCGGCGGCACCGATGTAGATGGTGCCGTCGTCCTCGATCGTGATCTCGGCGCCGGTGTCCTCCTGGATCTGGTTGATCATCTTGCCCTTGGGGCCGATGACCTCACCGATCTTGTCCACGGGGATCTTGACGGTGATGATCCGCGGGGCGTTGGGGGACATCTCGTCCGGCGTGTCGATCGCTTCCATCATCACGTCGAGGATGTGGAGGCGGGCGTCACGGGCCTGCTTGAGGGCGGCGGCCAGAACGGAGGCCGGGATGCCGTCGAGCTTGGTGTCGAGCTGGAGCGCGGTGACGAACTCCTTCGTACCGGCGACCTTGAAGTCCATGTCGCCGAACGCGTCCTCGGCACCGAGGATGTCGGTGAGGGCGACGTAGTGCGTCTTGCCCTCGATCTCCTGGGAGATCAGGCCCATGGCGATACCGGCGACGGGGGCCTTGAGCGGCACACCGGCGTTCAGCAGCGACATGGTGGAGGCGCAGACCGAGCCCATGGACGTCGAGCCGTTGGAGCCGAGGGCCTCGGACACCTGACGGATCGCGTAGGGGAACTCCTCGCGCGTCGGCAGCACCGGCACGATGGCGCGCTCGGCGAGCGCGCCGTGGCCGATCTCGCGGCGCTTGGGCGAGCCCACGCGGCCGGTCTCGCCGACCGAGTACGGCGGGAAGTTGTAGTTGTGCATGTAGCGCTTGCGGGTCACCGGGGAAAGGGTGTCCAGCTGCTGCTCCATGCGGAGCATGTTCAGGGTGGTGACGCCCAGGATCTGGGTCTCGCCACGCTCGAACAGAGCCGAGCCGTGCACGCGCGGGATGGCCTCGACCTCGGCGGCCAGCGTGCGGATGTCCGTGATGCCACGGCCGTCGATGCGGACCTTGTCCGTGATGACGCGCTCGCGGACCAGCTTCTTGGTCAGCGCGCGGTACGCGGCGGAGATCTCCTTCTCGCGGCCCTCGAACTGCGGAAGCAGCTTCTCGGCGGCCAGACCCTTGACGCGGTCCAGCTCGGCCTCGCGGTCCTGCTTGCCGGCGATCGTCAGCGCCTGGGCGAGCTCGCCCTTGACGGCGGCGGTGAGCGCCTCCAGGACGTCGTCCTGGTAGTCGAGGAAGATCGGGAACTCGCCGGTCGGCTTGGCAGCCTTGGCGGCCAGGTCGGACTGGGCCTTGCAGAGCACCTTGATGAAGGGCTTCGCGGCGTCCAGACCGGAGGCGACGACCTCCTCGGTCGGCGCCTCGGCGCCGCCCTTGACCAGCTGGATGGTCTTCTCGGTGGCCTCGGCCTCGACCATCATGATCGCGACGTCGCCGTCCTCCAGGACGCGGCCCGCGACGACCATGTCGAAGACGGCGTCCTCGAGCTCGGTGTGCGTCGGGAACGCGACCCACTGGCCGTTGATCAGCGCGACGCGGACGCCGCCGATCGGGCCGGAGAAGGGCAGACCGGCCAGCTGGGTGGACGCGGACGCGGCGTTGATCGCGACGACGTCGTACAGGTGGTCGGGGTTGAGCGCCATGATCGTCGCGACGACCTGGATCTCGTTGCGCAGGCCCTTCTTGAAGGACGGGCGCAGCGGGCGGTCGATCAGGCGGCAGGTGAGGATCGCGTCCTCGGAGGGGCGGCCCTCCCGGCGGAAGAAGGAGCCGGGGATCTTGCCGGCCGCGTACATCCGCTCCTCGACGTCCACCGTGAGGGGGAAGAAGTCGAGCTGGTCCTTGGGGTTCTTGGACGCGGACGTGGCCGAGAGGACCATCGTGTCGTCGTCCAGGTACGCCACGGCGGAGCCGGCGGCCTGCTTGGCCAGGCGGCCCGTCTCGAAGCGGATGGTGCGGGTGCCGAAGGAGCCGTTGTCGATGACGGCCTCGGCGTAGTGGGTCTCGTTCTCCACTAGCGTTTTCTCCATTTGCTTGGCTGCAGTGTCGTCTTTTCGTCCCGGAGCCCGTGTGGCGCGGGGACGGTGGTGACGGCGGAGAAGCGCTCCTGGGGGCGGGCCGGTCTTCGATCGAAGCACCCGGGGTGCCTTGCGTTCCGGGGGCCACTACCGAGGACCGGCGGCGGGAGGAGGCTTCTGCTCGCTCGTCGGTGAAGCGTCTTGCGGTGAAGCTTGTTCTGTTGTGCGTACCAGACTACTGAGCGTTCGGTACGTCGCGCATGTACAGCAAAGGGAGCGGCCCCCTAATAGGTGGGAACCGCTCCCTCGACCGCATGCTTACTTGGCGCCGCCGGCCGCACCGCGACGGATGCCGAGGCGGTCGACCAGCGTACGGAAGCGCTGGATGTCCTTCTTGGCCAGGTACTGCAGAAGGCGGCGGCGCTGGCCGACGAGGATCAGCAGACCACGGCGGGAGTGGTGGTCGTGCTTGTGCGTCTTGAGGTGCTCGGTCAGGTCCGAGATGCGGCGGGACAGCATGGCGACCTGAACCTCGGGGGAGCCGGTGTCGCCCTCCTTGGTGCCGAACTCGGCCATGATCTGCTTCTTCGTAGCGGCGTCGAGAGACACTCGGTACTCCTCAGTGGTGTTCGTGCGCCCACGAGTGCCCCTGGTCTTGATCTCAGGGGAGCTTCCGTGACTCGGAGGCGAAGGTCCGATGAGCGCAGCTTCCAGATCATCCGGAAACGCGTACACAAACGGCCGTCACACAGCGTACCAGCACCCCGGGTGGCGGCTGACCCGCGGTGAGCGGGCCCCGGTCAGCTGGTCAGGGCCCGGGCCCTGGCGTACACGTCGAAGACGGCCAGGGTCAGCGGCAGCAGCGTGAGCAGCACGAACCCCTCGGCGATCTCCAGGAAGCGGCCCCAGAACGGGGTGACGCCCCGGTTCGGGACGATCAGCGCGATCGCGGTGACCAGCGCCGCCGCGGCGGCGATCGCGGCGATCAGCCACAGGGTGCGGATGTCGAGGGCCGCGGTGTCGCCCTTGAGGGCGTCCGCCATCAGACCGCGGGGCGCGTTGATGCACAGGCCGAGGCCGAGCAGGACGAGTGCGCCCAGGCCCGCGGCCAGGGTGGCGCCGACCTGCGCGGTGTAGCGGAAGAGGTGGGCGCGCATCAGCAGGGCCACGCCGGTGGCCAGCGCGAGCAGCCGGCCCCAGGTGTCGTCGCCGAAGCCGAGCACCGCGGCGCCCGCGACGGCCAGCAGGGCGCAGCCGCCCACCAGGCCGACGAGCAGCTCGTGGCCGCGCCGGGCCTGGGCGGCGACGCGCTCGGCGTCGACGGGCTGCGGGGCCGGGTCCTCGCCGAGGTCGCGCTGGGAGCCGTGCGGCGCCTCGAAGCCGATGGGCAGCCGGGCGAAGCGCATGGACAGGCCGGGCAGGAACGCGAGCGCGCCGACGGCGAGCTGGGTGCACACGGCGGCGGTCTCGGCGGGCTTCATGCCGGTCAGGATCGAGACGAACACCACGAGCGCGCCCACCGCCGAGGCCAGCACGAACGCCACGAAGGGCCCGTCGCCGCGGGGCGAGAGCAGGGTGAGCACCAGCGAGGCGATCAGCACGGCGGCACAGGCGAGCAGCAGCTGGAGCCGTCCGACGCCGTGGTGGGCGGCGAGCGGGAGGAGGCCGGAGCCGGCCACCGCGATGTTGGGCAGCGAGCCGAGGCCGAGGGCGACGGCGGACAGCTGGTCGTCGTAGATCCGGGCGCGTACGGCCGCGAGGGTGAGCAGGAGCACACCGGCGACGGCGGCGAGGATGCCGGGAAGGCCGTGCATGTCGTGCCGGGGGTCGGCGGTCCAGGCCGCGAAGGCGAGCAGGGCGGGCAGGACACCGCCGCCGACGAGGCCGGCCGCGCGGGTCAGCTCCGGGTTCCACAGGGTGCGGTCCTGGGTGACCGCGGAGGCGACGGCCTCGGACACGTCGTCGAAGACGGCGGGCGGCAGCGACTCGGAGAAGGGGCGCAGGCTGAGCAGCTCGCCGTCGAGGATCGACTGGGCGGCGAAGGAGCGGGCGCTGTCGAGGACGGTGCCGTCCCGGCGCACCAGCGAGTAGCCGACGGGGGCGCCCTCGGCCGGGCTCTGCTGCGACAGGCGCAGGATCTCCGGGTAGATGTCGGCGACCGGGATGTCGTCGGGCAGCGCCACGTCGACGCGGCCGTCCGGCGCCACGATCGTCACGCGGCAGAAGCCGAGGCCCGCCCCGGTCGCCTGGGCCGGCCGGTTCGGCTCGGCGGCCGTCGTCGTGGTGGTGGTCGTGCTCACCCTCGGCTCCCCCTTCACTCGCTTCACTCGCTTCACTCGCGGTGCCCGGTCCGCCCGTGCCGGGCCGTCCGTTCGGCGCGCCAATTGCCCGCTTTTCTTCGCTCTGTTCGCGGGTGCTTACGCGAACAGACGGCACCCTATCGCCAGCCGATCACATCGGATGTCAGTAGGATCCCACCGCGGTCGGCGTTCGCCGGACACGGGGCGGCGGGCTGAACTTCTCCGGCTGCCAAGAGAATTGGTGCGTTGTGAGCCACATCATCGTCAAGCGCCCGCCACGGGTCCTGCCGTCCGAGGTGCCCACGGAGGAGGTCGTTCTCCAGCCTCCGCCGGAGCTGCCCCGCGGACAGCAGGAGGGTGCGCTGATGCAACTGCTGCCCATGCTGGGCATGGGCGGCTCGGTCGTGTTCTTCTTCATGCCGAATTCGCAACCGTTCATGAAGGTCATGGGCATGGTGATGGTCGCCTCGACGGTGGCCATGTCGGTGGCGATGATCGTCCGCTACCGCAAGGGCTCCCAGGGCCAGTTGGCGGACCTGCGCCGCGACTACCTGCGCTACCTCGGCCAGACCCGCCGCTCGGCCGCCGAGGCCGCGCGCAAGCAGCGCGACGCGCAGTACTACCTGCACCCCTCCCCCGAGCAGCTGTGGGCGCTGGTCGCCGAGGGCAGCCGGGTGTGGGAACGACGGGCGGGCGACGAGGACTTCGGGCAGGTGCGCATCGGGCTCGGCCCCCAGGCCCTCGCCACCCCGCTGGTGCCGCCGGGGACCGCGCCGGTCGACCAGCTGGAGCCGCTGACCGCGGGCGCCATGCAGCGCTTTCTGGCCACCCACCAGACGGTGGAGGACCTGCCGATGGCGGTCTCGCTGCGCGCCTTCTACCACCTGACGGTCAGCGGGGAACCCCAGACGGTCCGCGCCTGCGCCCGCGCCCTGACCGCCTCGCTCGCCTCCCTGCACTCCCCCGAGGACCTGGTGATCGCGGTCGCCGCGTCCCCGTCCGCGTCCGCGCAGTGGGAGTGGACGAAGTGGCTGCCGCACACCCAGGCACCCGGTCTCACCGACGGCGCGGGCAGCCGCCGCCTGATCAGCCGCAGCGCCGCCGAGCTCGAAGAGCTGCTCGCCCCCCGCCTCACCGGCCGCCCCCGCTTCCACCCCGAAGGCGCGCCCCTGCCGGAGGAGCCGCACATCGTCATCGTGCTCGACGGGGTGTCACCGCCCCCGATGTCGGTCCTCGCCTCCGCCGAGGGCCTCCAGGGCGTCACCGTCGTCGAGGTCGTCCCCGGCGAACTCACCGGCGCCCGCGGCGACCTGGCCGTCGTCGTGCACCCCCGGGCACTCCGCCTCGAATCGGGCCACGGCCTCGTGTACGAGGGCACGCCCGACCTCCTGTCCTACGAGTCCGCCGACGCGCTGGCCCGCCAGCTCGCCCCCCTGCGCATGGCCACCGGTGGCGACGACGACGAACCGCTGCTCGCCAACCTGGAGTTCACCGACCTGCTGAACCTGGGCGACGCCGACTCGGTGGACACCGCGCGCACCTGGCGGCCGCGCTCCAACTCCGAACGGCTGCGGGTGCCCATCGGCGTCGGCGAGGACGGCCGCCCGGTCATGCTCGACCTCAAGGAGGCCGCGCAGGACGGCATGGGCCCGCACGGCCTGTGCGTCGGCGCGACCGGCTCCGGCAAGTCCGAGCTGCTGCGCACCCTGGTGCTCGGCCTCGCCGTGACGCACTCCTCCGAAACCCTGAACTTCGTCCTCGCCGACTTCAAGGGCGGCGCCACCTTCGCCGGGATGGCGCAGATGCCGCACGTCGCGGCCGTCATCACCAACCTCGCCGACGACCTCACCCTGGTCGACCGCATGGGCGACTCGATCCGCGGCGAGCTCAACCGCCGCCAGGAGATGCTGCGCGACGCCGGCAACTACGCCAACATCCACGACTACGAGCGGGCCCGGCTCGCGGGCGCCGCGCTCCAGCCCGTCCCCTCGCTCGTCCTGGTCATCGACGAGTTCAGCGAACTGCTCACCGCCAAGCCGGACTTCATCGAGATGTTCGTGCAGATCGGCCGCATCGGCCGGTCCCTCGGCGTGCACCTGCTGCTCGCCTCGCAGCGCCTGGAGGAGGGTCGCCTGCGCGGTCTGGAGACCTACCTCTCCTACCGGATCGGCCTGCGCACCTTCTCCGCCGCCGAGTCCCGCGCGGCGCTCGGCGTGCCGGACGCCTACCACCTGCCCAGCATCCCCGGCTCCGGCTACCTGAAGTTCGGCACCGACGAGATGACCCGCTTCAAGGCGGCGTACGTCTCCGGCGTGTACCGCAACGGGGCCGAACGCTCCGCGGCGCTCGGCGGACCGGTGCCCGTGGACCGGCGGCCGGTGCTGTTCACCGCCGCCGAGGTGCCGGTGACGTACGCCCCGCAGACCGTGCCGGGGCCGCGCGCCGAGAGCGGGCCGCGCACCGACGACGCGCTCGCCGACACGGTGCTCGACGTGATCGTGCGCCGCCTTGAGGCGCGCGGGCCCGCCGCGCACCAGGTGTGGCTGCCGCCGCTGGACAGCCCGCCGGCGCTCGACTCGCTGCTGCCCGGCCTCGCCCCGGTGGCGGGCCGCGGGCTCACCCCGCCCGGCTACGAGGGCGCCGGACGCCTGGTCGTGCCGCTCGGCCTCGTCGACAAGCCCTACGAGCAGCGCCGCGACCCACTGTGGTGCGACTTCTCGGGCGCGGCCGGCCACCTGCAGATCCTGGGCGGCCCGCAGTCCGGCAAGTCGACGCTGGTGCGCACCCTGCTCGCGTCGTTCGCGCTCACCCACACCCCGCACGAAGTGCAGTTCTACGGGCTCGACTTCGGCGGTGGCGGCATGGCCGCGGTCGCCGGTCTGCCGCACGTCGGCGGGGTCGCCTCGCGCCTGGACCCGGAGCGGGTGCGGCGTACGGTCGCCGAGGTGTACGGCGTGCTGACCCGCCGCGAGGAGTACTTCCGCTCGGCGGGCATCGCCTCGATCGCCGACTTCCGGACCCGCCGGGCCCGCGGCACCATCTCGGTCGCCGACCAGCCGTGGGGCGACGTCTTCCTCGTCATCGACGGCTGGGGCAACTTCCGTACCGAGTACGAGGGCCTGGAGCAGGTCGTCCTGGACATCGCGGCCCGGGGCCTCGGCTACGGCATCCACCTGGTGCTGACCGCGTCGCGCTCCATGGAGGTGCGGGCCAACCTCAAGGACCACCTGATGAACCGCCTGGAGCTGCGGCTCGGCGACACCATGGACTCCGAGTTCGACCGCAAGGTCGCCGCCAATGTGCCCGTCGGGGTGCCCGGCCGCGGCCAGTCGCCGCAGAAGGCGCACTTCATGGCGGCCGTACCGCGCATCGACGGCCTCCAGTCCGACACCGACCTCGCCGAGGCGACCGCCGCGCTGGCCACCGAGGTCGCCCGGCACTGGACGGCGCCGGGCGCGCCCGCGGTCCGGCTGCTGCCGCGCGAACTCCCGGCGGCCCAACTGCCGCCCGGCTACGCCTCGCCCGACCGCGGCATCGCCTTCGCGCTCGACGAGAACAACCTGGAGCCGGTGTTCGTCGACTTCGAGCAGGACCCGTTCTTCCTGATCTTCGGCGAGGGCGAGTCCGGCAAGTCGAACCTGCTCCGCCTCCTGATCACCCAGCTCACCCAGCGGTACGAGGGCGACGCCTGCAAGCTGTTCGTGGTGGACAACCGGCGCGCCCTGCTCGATGTGACCCCGCCCTCGCACCTGGCCGAGTACATCCCGATGTCCAACGCCATGGACCACCACATGGACGCCCTGGCCGATCTGATGCAGCGCCGCGCGCCCAGCGCGGAGGTGACCGCACAGCAGCTGCGCGACCGCAGCTGGTGGCGCGGGCCCACGGTCTACGTGGTCGTCGACGACTACGACCTGGTGTCGACGTCGAGCGGCAACCCGCTGAGCAAGCTCACCGAGCTGCTGCCGTTCGCCCGTGACGTGGGTGTCCGCTTCATCATCGCCCGCTCCACGGCGGGCGCGGGCCGCGCCTCGTACGAGCCGTTCATCCAGCGCATGAAGGAGCTGGGCGCCCAGGGCGTGGTCCTGGCCGGCGACCCCGCCGAGGGCGACATCCTGGCCGGCGTCCGCCCCCGCCCGATGCCGACGGGCCGCGGCACCTTCGTCTCCCGCAAGCGCGGCAAGCCGCTGGTGCAGACGGGGTTCATGGGGTAGGGCCGCCCCGTGCGGAGGGGGCGCCCGCCGCGCCGTGCGGAGGGGGCGCCCGGCGCCCCCTCCCCCGTACCCATGAATCCTCCCCGGCCCGCCGTGCGCGCCGGGTGGTGCCAAGTAGGGTGAGCGGACAGCTGGTTGGTGCCCGCACCGCCGCGCTGGGCACGCCCGGGTCGGCACGTCTGGAAGGAATCGCTCCGTCATGGCTGAGGAACAGGACAGGGAACTCCAGGAGCGCAAGGAGCGCGAGAAGAACGAGCTGTACGCCCTCGACATCTCGGGGGTCGAGTGGCACAGCGCGCCGGGCACCTCCGAGGACGAGGAGCGCGTCGAGATCGCCTATCTGCCGGCCGGCGCCGTGGCGATGCGGTCCTCCGTGGATCCCGACACCGTGCTGCGGTACACCGAGGCGGAGTGGCAGGCGTTCGTCCTGGGGGCGCGGGACGGGGAGTTCGACCTGGAGCCGTCGGTGCGCAACGGGGGTATCGAGGCGTAGCGCCCGCCGCGCGCGGACGCAGGACGGGGCGGGCACCTCCCGCGCGTGCCCACCCCGTTCCTGCCGCTGTCCGGCGCCTCTACTGGAAGTAGCCCGCCGCCTTGTGGTCACCGGCACGGTAGGTCGGGCCCGCCTCGGCCACGGCGTTGGCGATCTGCGTCAGCGAGGTCTGAACGCTCTGGGCGGTGTTGGTCCAGTCCCGCTGCTTGGTGGCGTACACCTCGTGGGCCTGGCCGTGCCAGTTGTTGGCGGCCCTGTCGACCAGCTTGCGGATGTCCTCCAGATCCTGCTGGAGCTTGCCGGCCTGCTTCCGGATGCTCTCGGCGGCTTCGGTCAGGCTGCCGTAGTGGACTCCGAGGACATCGCCGCTGTTGTCGGGCATGACTTCCCCAATCTCTGTGGTGAACAAGGTGGTGGTGGGCCGGCACCGCGAGGCGGGCGAGCCCGGCGCGACTAGTACGTGCTGAGGTTCGAGGTGATCGCGGCCGTGGCCCCCGCGTCACCGCTGTAACCGTCCACGACGTCGACGCCCATGAGGGCCTTGCGGACCTCGTCGTCGGTGTCGCCCTTGAGGGTGCGGGTCGCCTTCATCGCCTCGAGGAAGTCCAGGAGCAGCCGCCCCATGTGGACCATCTTGTGGTTGATGTCGGTCTGCTTGCGGTCGAACGCGTGGGCACCGATGCCCTCCCACGCCCCTTCGAGGCTGTTGATCACGTTCTGGAGATGGTTGACCTGGCTCTTCACCGAGTCGAACCGGTGGAGGATCTGCTCCTCCAGCTTGGCCATCTCGCTGTCTGATACCCGCTGGTCCTGCGTCATGCCAGACCTTCCCTTCGTGGTGGTGTTGATGGTGGTGCGGATGGCTGTGGTGGTTGCGTCGGCTCGGCGCGCCGCGGCGGCCGATGCGGTGGGCCGATGCGGTGGGGCCGGCCGCTCAGGCGCCGCGGCGGCGCGTCCTGAGCACGGCGAACACGCCGCCCGCGATCACGACGAGCCCGGCGAGCACCCCGCCGACGACCCAGGGCGTGCTTCCCCCGCCCCCGCCCGTGCCCTCACCCTTGGCAGCGGCCTGCCCCTGGGCGGGTGCCGAAGCGCTGGGCGCGGCGGATGCGGCCGGGGGCGTGCCGCTCCCCCCGTTCTCCTTGCCGAGCGGGTCGACGTCGGCGGGCCCGGGATTGATGTCCGCCTTCTCCAGGACGAGCCGGGGCCGGATCAGCCCGTAGCCGAGGTATTTGCTGGGAGTGTTCCTGTCCCAGGACCGCCCAGCGGTATCGATCATGGTGCGCAGCACTTGATCGGCGGTCCAGGTGGGATGCGCGGACCAGATCAGCGCGGCCGAGGCGGACGCGATGGCTGAGGCGGCGCTGGTTCCGTCGGCGGTGCAGTAGGCCTGGAAGTCCGCGGTGCACCATCGCGAGACGTTGAGGCCTGGCGCCGCCAGATCGACGAAGTCACCTGAATGAGAGAACTTGCCAACGTTCCCACTGGCGTCCGCAGCGGCAACGCCTACGACATCGGGCAAGGCGGCAGGGAACTCGACCAGATCGTTGCTCTCTTCACCGTCATTGCCGGTTCCGGCGAACATCAACTTTCCTTTGGATGCGGCGTATTTGACCGCCTCCTCAAGACCAGGTCCCTTGGTGTGCGCAGCGAAGGACATGTTGATGACCTTCGCGTCCGAATCTGCCGCCGCCCGGATCGCTTGAGCCGGGAGGCTCGTGCGTTTCAACTCCGCAGGGTCCTTCAAGGTGCTCAGCGCGATCCTGAAGGGGATGACCTTTGCGTCTGGAGCCAACCCCTTGATTCCGCCGCCCTGGCCCGTTCCGGCGATCATCTCCGCCATCGTCGTACCGTGGCCGTCGTAGTCCTTGGTTGCTCCGTACGCAGCCGCCGCCGGCACCTCCTGTGCGAGCACTTGCCCCTTCAAGGAGGGTGTGTCGGGATTGACGCCCGTGTCCACAACAGCGACTTTGACGCCCTTCCCGGTACTGACTTTCCACAGGTCTGGTGCGTGCATGGCACCCAAGTACCACTGCTCCGGCGGTGCGCTATCGGCAATGGCATGAGGAGCCAACCCCGCCGACGCAGCGACCAGCGCGGCGAGCGCTGCGCTCACGGAGACTGCCCGCCGCCCCAGGGGCGTCCGCAACTTCGGGCCAAACCCCTCGCGCCGACTCATTGGTGGCTTCATGCGTCCTTACATCCTCAGCTGTGCCTAGTCGATCGTGCTGGTGAAGCGCCGCCGTGTGGTCCCGGCGTTCGCCTTCAGTCAGCCTCAAGCCCCGAGGCGTCATCGCCCTCCGAGCTTGGAGCCTGCTCTCTCACGAGGCCTTCGCCTCCCTTGGTGAACGCGTTGCGTCCGGAACGAGAGTTGACCGTTCGCCCCCTCGGGGCACCGACAATGCCATCCGGATTGCCCATAGGCGGTCGGCTCTTCTGCCCTGCTCCCGAGCTGGCTGACTTGGTCGCTCCGACGACTCCACGCTGCCCCGGCCCACCAACTGGCTTGGCAGGTGCTCCCGCCTCGCCGCCGACCACAGCTCGCCTCGGAGCACGGGAGGTAGCAGACTCTGACGCCCCGGCATTCGGGCGCCCGCCGACGATCCCATTGCTTCGGCCTGTACCCGCGGGCGATCCCGCACGTGCGGAACCGGCTCCCCCGGCACGCGGAGTGCCTCCCGAAACACCGCGCCCCATCGGAGATTGCCCCGCTGTGGAGGTCGCACCCCTACCGAGGCCCTGAGCCGTGCTGGCTGGGCGCTCCACCGGGCCCGATGCTGATCGTCCAGCACCACTTGTCCCCGAAATCCCTTGCCGCCCTGCGGACCCAGCTCGTGCCTGGGCAGGCAATCCACCCACGCCACGAGGTGCCCTTGCCGCATCACCAGCCGTCTGGTTCCAAGGACTACCCATGAGCGGCAGAACAGGGCCGCCAACAGGCCCGGCTGTCTTGGGAACCTGAGGCGTCGCCGGTGCTACCTGGGCCGCTGTCGTGGGCGCCAGGTCGGTGACACTGTTCAGCTGCGTGCCCGCGTTGTGATCGGGGAGGGGCAGAGCACCACCGGTTGCCTGCTCATGAGGGTGGACAGGGGTGTCCGTGCGGGCATGGTCCGCCATCGGTTCCACAAACCCGCGGCTGGATGAATCCCCGCTATGAGCCGTGTGGGCATGAGCCGACGTCGTATGGTCGGGTGCTCTGCCAGGGATGACCGGGTCACCGCCGCCAGGCAACGGCTGAGGCACCCCCACCTGGGGCATGGGCTCGAAGACGGGGGGCTGTTGGGCGGCCAGGGTTTGTTCTGAGACCGAGTAGAAGGACGACAGGCGGTTCATCTGGTTGATGGCCTCCTGGCGGTCCTTCTCCACCTTCACCGCCGCCTCGTACTCCGCGTTGCCCGCGACCCGCTTCGTCGGCGGGATGTCCGCGACCTTCACCGGCTGGGCGCGCTGGTCGCGCTGAGGCATCGCCTTGCTCACCGAGGCCAGGCCCGAGCCCGCCGCGCTGATCTGGACGGCGGCCACGTCGGCGAAGTCCGACAGCTTCTGGCTGTGCCCGGCGAGCTTGTCCCCCCAGGCGCGGAAGGCGTTGCCCGCCTCTCCCTCCCAGTGGACCGCCCGGACGTTGGCCTGGAGTTCCTGCGCCGCCTTCTTGATCGCGTCCCGGGCCCTGAACAGCGCGTCCCCCGCACTGGTCAGGTGCTCGGGGTTGGCGTGGGCGACCAGGTCGATCATGTCGTTGAGCTGGTGGTTCTCGAAATCGGTCGTCCCGAAGAAGCGGACCGGCCCCCCGAAGGGGAAGAAGCCGGACAGCGCTTCCCCCGCGGTGGTGGTCATGTCGGTGACGCCGACCTGCTCGCTCACGCGCTGCTCGTCGGTCGGCTTCGGGGGCGCGGGCTGGGGCGGGTGGGACGGCTGGGGCTTGTTGTCGGTCATCGCTACCACCCCGTTCCGGCGGACTTGTCGTCGGTGCGCTGCGGCTTCGGCTTGCCGTCCTTCTCGCGCTGCGCCTGTTCGGCGTCGTAGTCGATCGCGGACTTGATCGCCCAGAACCGCTGCCGCATCTCCTCATCCAGGTTGTCGAAGCCGATATCGGCTCCGTGCGCGGCGATTCCCATGGCCTCGATCTGATGACCGAGCGACTTCGACAGCGAGGTCAGTCGTTCGTGTACGCGGTGGTACTGGGTGAAGAGGCCGTCGGCCTCGGGGAACGCGGCGGTTCCTGAGCTGAAGGACGTGCGGGCGATCCGCTGGTCCGCGAGCCTGGTGGGGCTGCCGTGGGAGCCCTCGAACTCGGTGAGCATCGTGTCCACCCGGTTCTTGAACGTCTTCAGCGCCTCCATGCCCTTCTCGAGGTCACCCATCGCCGCCGCCTTCGCCCCTGTAGGCAGGACGCCCCATGACACCTCTCCCCGTAAACCCATTGCCGTTCCCCGCGTCGCGATCCGCCCTGTGGACGCCGCTTGTCGCACCGCGGTCACTCTAATCACCACGTGTCGCCGGCCCAACGGACTATCGGCGGGACCGAGTTGCCCCGGCCACCCCGATAGTACGAGGGCTCATCTCACGTCGCATGAGTACGTCTACTCACTTCTGATCTTTTCCGCACCAGCATCAGCCACCTGCTGGTCCACGCAGAACAGACCTGGATCGGGCTTGACCCGTTCTGCACGAAGCCCTCGCATTCATCCCGCTCCCGTCACCCTCCGGCTCCGCCGCCGGGCGTCGCGGATCGCCACCGCGGACCCGCTCAGGACCGCCGCCAGGACCGCCACCCCGACGGCCACGTACGTGGCCAGGCGTTCGGTGCGCTGTTCGTCCGTCTCGCCCAGGTGGAGCGCGGCGGGGGTCGGGGCCCGCGCCGGGGTGACGCCCTCGTGGGCGGTGGGGGTCTCGATCGGGTGGTCGTCCTCGGTGAGGGCGCGCACCGGGTCGACCACGCCCCAGCCGACCAGGCGGTCGTGGCCGGACACCGAGCGTTCGGCGGTCTGCTCGAGCTGGGCGACGATCTCGCGCGGGGTCCACTTGGGGTGCTTGGCCTTGATGAGGGCGGCCACCCCCGCGACGTACGGGGCCGAGAAGCTCGTACCGCTGTCGGCGCAGTGGCCGCCGCCGGGCACGGTGGAGACCATGTCCACGCCGGGCGCGGCCACGCCGACGAACTCGCCGGACTGCGAGAACGCGGCCCGTTCGTTGTTGCGGTCCGAGGCGGCGACGGCGAGGACCCCCTCGTACGAAGCCGGGTACGTCTGCTTCACGTTGCCGCCCAGGCCGTCGTTGCCGGCCGAGGCGACCACCACGATGCCCTTCGCCAGCGCGTCGTCCACCGCCTGTTTCAGCGCGGCCGCGGGCTCCACCGCGTTCGCGGTGTCCTGGGAGATGTTGATGATGTCGGCGTCGGCGCTCATCGCGTAGCGGATGGCCTCGGCCAGGGTCTGCGCCGTGCCGTGGCCGCCGGCGTCGTTCTGCTCGATCGGGATGATCGCCGCGTCGGGGGCCAGGCCCACGAAGCCCGTTCCCTTGGCGGGGCGGGCCGCGATGATCCCGGCGACCTTGGTGCCGTGCCCGACGGTGTCCGTCGTGCCGTTCTCCGCGCCGCGCGGCAGCGGCTGACCGGCCGAGTCCTTGAGGTCCTTCTGCAGCAGGTTCTTGCCCTTGGAGGCGTCCACCGCGTCCTTGAGCTGGCCGTTCTTGACGTCGACGCCCGTGTCGATCACCGCGACCCGCACGCCCCTGCCGGTCGACTGGCGCCACAACTCGTCGAGCAGCACGCGCTGGAGCGCCCAGGGGCGGCCCGCGTACGGCTTCGACGGGAAGGTGCACTGGTCGTTCCCGGCGTCGTCGGCGGGGGCGGCGGCCGCCGGGGTCGCGAGCAGGGTGAGGGCCGCCGTCGTCGACAGGGCGAATGCCTTCAGGGCAAGGGCCTTCGGTGGGTACGCCATGGTCCGGTCGCCCCTCACGAACCCTGGGGCTGGCGCGCGGCCCCGGTGGACAGGCGGGGGCCGGTGGGCAGGAACGTGGACCAGCTGATCGGGATCGGCGCCGGCTCGGACTTGGCGTAGCCGAGCCGGGTCTGGGCCTGCTGGGCCTCCTGGTCGAGCTGCTTGCGCTGGTCGGCGGTCAGGCCCGCGCCCGAATCGCCGTCGGCACTGTCGCTGTTGGACTGCATCGCGTAGCGCAGCCCCGTGTCGGTCACCAGGAAGACGCCGCCCGCCTTGGTCTCGGAGCCCTGGATCTGGCGGAAGAGCTGGCCGGAGCCGGGCGTCACGTACGCGCTGCTCGAACCGGTGGGCAGCGGCGCCGGGAAGTCGGTGCCCGCCCACGTGCTCATGGTGGTCTCGCCGTTGTCCTTGTTCACGTCGCGCAGCACGTTGCACACCGTGTTGCGGCTGCCGTTGGCGGTGCCAGCGTCGTTGACGGCGACCGGCATCCGGCGCGGCCAGTTCTTGCGGGGCGCGAACTCGGTGGCCTCGGGGGTGAACGCGGCCGCGTTGGTCTCCGTCGCCTGTCCCGTCTTCATCAGCCCGCGCAGGTCGCGGCTGTAGAGGAGCAGCTTCGCGGTGAAGTCGGAAACCGGCGAGACCTTGCCCTGCTGGACCACGTAGTACTGCGTGCCCGCGCCGTTGGGCGCCTTCAGCACCATGCCGATCCGGTTCGCCTCGGGGGCCAGGCCACCGGCCACCCCCGCCGCGCCGCCGATCTTCCCCTCGATCCGGGGGAAGGCGATGGGATCACCCGAACGGAGGGTCTCCAGCCACTCCCTGGACACCCGCTCGGGGTCGCGGCCGGCGCCGACGAGGGCGCGCAGCAGGAGTTCGTCGGAACCGACCTGGTACTTGGTGCCCTGCGCGTCCACCACGTAACGCGTCTTGTTGTCCGGCCCCACGACGTACATCAGCTCGCCGCCGGTGAGCCGCTCGGCGCCGTCGGTGCGCTTCTGGTCGCGGTCGGCGAGGACGAAGGCCGCCTTCTGGATGGCGCGGCCGCCGTCGCCGGGGCGCTCGCAGACCGCCCAGCGCTTGGCGGATCCGGCCTCGTCGGCAGAGGGCAGGCGGTCGGGCGCGTACGGGATGCCGAGGGTGGCGCCGTGCGTCAGGGAGCCCTTGTCCAGGACGGACTCGTCCACGTTGACGACCTGGCCCTTGGCCGGGTCGAGCAGGAGTTTCGCGGACGCCATGTTGAGGACCGGGTGCAGTTCCTTCTTGCCGTCGGTGGTCAGCACGACGTAACGGGTGGTGGACTTGCTGGCGATGATCACCTTCTCGCCCGGGGTGTCCCAGCCGGGCGGCGCGGTGGGCTTGAACATCCCCCACGCCCCGAACGCGGCGAGCAGCACCACTGCCACGATGCCGCCCGGCAGCACGGCGTGCAGCGGACGTGGAGCCCCCTCTTCCGAGCCCGTCGGGGAGGGCTGGATGAACGCCGCGAGCGTGCGACGCTTCGCGAAGGTGTACGCGTTGAGCTCGTCCCGCCGTGATGCCATGAGTGTCCGAGTTTCTCCGTTGTCCCCGTGCGGAGCCGTCGGGGAGCCCGTCCCCCGCCCCTCGTTGTCAGACCGGCCCCCTACTATGCCTGTTACGTGATCGTACGCCTGGGGCGGGTAGGGTGGACGGGTCCTCAAGGGCCCTACTGGCCAGGGGTTTTCGAGGAGTTCGGGGGGTTCGGGGATGGTTTCGGCGACAGGGACGCGGTCGCGCTCCCGTGAACGATCCGGTGCTCCGAGCGGCGCGGACTCCCGCTCCGCGCGGCGTGCGGAACCGCCCGCTCCGGTCCGTCCGGCGGCGCCGGGCGCGGCCCCGGGACCGGTCACCCCTCACCTCAAGTCCCGTTCCGGACGCTTTGGTTCGTTTCGTCTGCAACAGCTAATTCTGATCGAGTCGGCCGCCGCCCTGCTGCTCGCCGCGTGGGTCGTCCACCCCATGGCGCTGGTGCCCGCGGGCATCCTTGCGCCGGCCCTCGTGCTGCTCGCGGTGGTACGCCGCAGAGGGCGCTCGCTGCCCGAATGGCTGGGCACCGCCTGGGCATTGCGCGCGCGACGGCGGCGGGCGGCCACCCTCGCCGTGCCGCCCGGCACCCTTCCCGGCCTGGCCCCGGCCGTGGAGTGCGATCCCACGCTGCGTACGTACAGCCACGGCGACCGGGACCAGCGGCCGATCGGGATGATCGGCGACGGCGGCTTCCTCACCGTCGTCCTCCAGGTGGAGTCGGACGCGACGGCGCTCCGCGTCGACCGGGGGCAGCGTCCGCTGCCCATCGCCCTGGTGCGCGACGCCCTCGAAGTGGACGACATCCGGCTCGAGTCGGCGCAGGTCCTGCTGCACACCCAGCCCGCGCCCGCGCTGCGGCTGCCCCAGCAGTCGCTGGCCGTCACCAACTACGCGCCGCTGCACGCCCAGACGGCCTCGCCCGCCGTCCGCATCACCTGGATCGCGCTGAAGCTCAACCCGGAGCTGTGCCCCGAGGCGGTCGCCGCGCGCGGCGGCGGCCTGGAAGGCGCCCGCAAGTGTGCGGCGCGCGCCGCGCTCCACCTGGCGAGCCGGCTGACCGGGGCGGGGCTGCGCGCCACCGTGCTCACCGAGGAGGAGCTCGCGGACGCGGTGGCCACCTCGGCGTGCGCCAATCCGCTGGTGACGGCGCAGGCGGGCCGCGCGGAGGCGCCCCAGCGGCGCACCGAGGAGTCGGCGCGCTCCTGGCGCTGCGACAACCGCCGGCACACGACGTACTGGGTGCGGCGCTGGCCGAGGATGGACGCGGGCTCCGGCTCCGCGGGACTGCCGCACCTGGTGGCCCTGCTGACCGCGGTGCCCGCGCTCGCGACCACCTTCAGCCTCACCATCGCCCGCACCGGCCCCCAGGAGAGCAGCATCAGCGGTCACCTCAGGGTGACCGGCCGCAGCGAGGCCGAACTGGGCACGGCCCGCCAGGAGTTGGAGGGCTCGGCGCGCCGGGCGAAGGCCCAGATCGTGCCGCTGGACCACGAGCAGCTGCCCGGCATGCTCGCCACCCTGCCGTTCGGAGGCGCCCGCTGATGGCCACGACGACATCGACGACAGGTCCGCTCGGGGACCTGCGCACCGGCTTCGGCCTCATCGGCCCCCGCCACCGCCGGCACACCCTGCCCACCGAGCAGTTGGACACCCTGGCCCTGCCGATCGGGGACGACGGGGTGGTCGTCGGAGTGGACGCCGAGGGGCGGCCCGCGGTGCTCGGGGTGAGCCGGCCGACGGCGTACGACATCGTGCTGATCGGCGGCCTGTGGACGGCCCAGGTGCTCGCACTGCGGGCAGCGGCGACGGGCATACGGGTCGCGGTCGAGACCGGCCGGCCGCAGGCCTGGGCCCAGTTGGTGCACGCGATCGCCAGTCAGAGCGGCATGACCGTGCACGACGTGGGCCGGGTGCCCCCGCTCGGCGCCTCGGCCGGTGAGCCGGTGCTCGTGGTGCGGGACTGCGGCATGCGTCCGCCGCGCGGCCGCGTGGTGTCGGCGCCCTGGCAGGCGGTGCTCACCCTGCTCCCCTACCTCAGCCCGGTCGCGCCCCGCCTGGTGCGCCAGGCGCGGCTCGTCGGGGTGCAGCGCGTCTCGCCGGACGAGGCCGCGCAGCTGGGCCGCATCATGAATCTGCCGCGCACGGAACAGGAAACCCTCTCGACGCTCGCGGACGGCGTCACGCTCTGGTGCAACGAGCGCGACCGCTCCTTCGCGATGACCCAGGCCACCGACACCGAGACCGGATTGTTGGGGAACGCCCGACGGGTCGACTGAACAGCGATACCAGGGCGAAAGTTGACCTGATCTGACCGATTCGCCCACCACGCTCCGCCCCCGGCCGGTCACTTCGGCGTCACTCCTGAGGCGAGGGTGACGAAAGGGACAGGAGCCCGGGGTGGCCGGGCCTGCCCCGGCGGTATTGCCGACGATTAGGGTGGGACGGACCGGGGGCAGGGACTCCACGGCGAGCGCGTGTCATCCGTACCTCCGGAGGGCGCGGCACTCGTCGCGGACAAGGGGCGGGCGAGGCGCACGATCGCGCGCCCACCGCACAGGGGCTGCCCCACCCCGGCCCGTACATGCCAATGAACCCCACGGCCTACACCCGGTCACAGGCGAACGAAAGGAAACCGGTGAACAGCGACCAGGACCAGTTCCGCACCGGCGGGAACGCGCGCGACGAGAATCGGTCCGACGCCGATCCCGAGACCACGGGTGAGTTCACCATCGACTACACCCCGCCTGCCTGGTACACCCAGGGCGCGCAGAACACTCCCGCCCCGGCCCCGGCCCCAGCCCCGGCTCCGGCTCCGGCTCCGGCTCCGGCCGCCGAGCAGGGCGTCGCCCAGGGAGTTCCGCTGCCGCCCCCGCCGCCGGCCGGGCCGCCCCTCGACGTGCCCGGGCTGCCGCAGGGCGGCGGGTTCCAGCCGAACTGGGGCGCCACGCCGCCGCCTCCGGGCCCGGCGCCCACGGCCTCCCCCACTCCCCCGCCCGCCTTCCCGGCACCCGCGCCACCCGCGCCCGAGGCCAACCGGCCCGCGGACCAGGGCCAGGCCTTCGGCGGCGGCGACATCGAGAGCGGCGCCACCATGCGCTTCTCCCCCTCCGCGCTGAAGCGGGAGTTCGAGCAGCTCGAAGCGGCGGCGGCCGCGGCACGCGGCGAGACCGCGCCGGTGACCGCCGCGACCCCTGACGCCCCGTCGGCCGAGGCCCCCGACAGCGCCGCCCAGGCACCGTCGCCCACGACCGAGGCCCCCGAGGCGCAGACGACGGACGCGGCGCGCGACAACGACGCCGACGCGGAATCCGCCGACGCCCAGGACCGCCCTGCGGCTTCCCCCGACTCCTCGGACCCGGCCGACGCCGACGCGCCCTCCGGCGCCACATCGACCGACGCGTCCACTGGCACGTCGACCGGCGCGTCGTCCGACGCCGAGGAGACGCCCGAGCCCGCCAAGTCGCCCGACGCGCCCGTCACTTCGGCTGACGATGCGCGTGGAGCCGATGGCACCGACGGAGCCGACGCGCCCCACGACGGCGGGGACGCTTCCCCGCGCCAGGACGCCGCGCCCACCGACGGCACACCCGCCCACACGTCTGAACCGGTCGATGCCGCCCCTGCGGACGCCGCCACCCCCGCGACCGCTGAGGCGGCCGAAGCGGGACGCGCGCCGGTCGCGGATGCCGCGCCCGCGCCGGACGCGGCGCAGGACACCGATCCCGCGGCGGCCGCGGACGCGGCCCCGATCGCCGATGCCGTTCCGGCTCCGTTCGCGGCCCCCGTCGCGGATGCCGCGCCGGTCGCCGACGCCGTGCCGTCGGACGCCTCCGCGCCGGAGCCGCAGGACGCGCCCCCGGCCGACCAGCCGTGGGCCGCCGCGGCCGGTCCGCAGCCCGGGTTGCCTCCGCTGCCCCCGGCGTTCCAGCCCGCCGCGCCCACCGCGACGCCTCAGTGGCCGGGCCAAGCGCAGCCGAATCCGGGCCCGTACCCGGCTCCGGGCGCCCCGGCCCCCGCGTGGCAGCAGCAGCCCCAGCCGCAGAACGGGTACGGCTTCCCGCACCAGGCCCAGCCGGGGCCCACGCCGCCCGCCCCCAACTCTGCGGCGCCGCAAGGGAGTTACGGCTTCCCCCACCAGGGGGCGGCACCGGCCGACGCCCCGAACGCACATGCCGAGCAAGGCGGCCACGGGCTCCCCCAGCCCGGAGCCGACCCCCAGGCAGCGGCCTCCGCCCCTGCCCAGCAGGCTGGTTACGGGTTCCCGCGACCGGAGGCCACCCCCCCGGCGGCGCCCACCGGCGCCCCCACCGCACCCGCCCAGCAGAACGGGTACGGATTCCCCCACCAGGGGGCGGCACCGGCCGACGCGCCCAACGCCCCTGCCCAGGGGGCTGGTTACGGGTTCCCGCCACCGGGAGCCAACCCCCCGGCGGTCCCCACCGGCACCCCCGACGCCCCCGCCCAGCAAGGCGGCTACGGCTTCCCCCAGCCCGGAGCCAACCCTCCGGTCGGGTCGCAGGCCCTGCCGCAGCCCCAGCCGGGGCCCGCCCAAGGTGCCCTTCCTCCGCAGGTTCAGCCCGGGCCGCAGGGGCCGGCCCACCCGCAGGTTCAGCCCGGACCACAGGGGCACCCCGGACCGCAGCCCCTGCCGGGGCTCCAGGCCGCGCCGCCGGTGGATCCGCGGACCGGTGCCGCCTGGCCGTCGCCCGTGACGCACGACCAGCGGGAGCGGTCGATGCCGGGCGCTCCGCTCGGGTACACCGCCGCCGTCGAGCTGTCCTCCGACCGGCTGCTGCGCAACAACAAGCCGAAGGCGAAGAGCAGCCGGGGCCCGGCCGCCGGAGCCTCGCGCTTCAAGTTCGGGGCCAAGAAGGAGGAGGCCGAGCGGCAGCAGAAGCTCAACCTCATCCGCACCCCGGTCCTGTCCTGCTACCGGATCGCGGTCATCTCGCTGAAGGGCGGCGTCGGCAAGACCACCACGACGACCGCGCTGGGCGCGACCCTGGCCACCGAGCGGCAGGACAAGATCCTGGCGATCGACGCCAACCCGGACGCCGGCACGCTCGGCCGCCGGGTGCGGCGCGAGACCGGGGCCACCATCCGCGACCTGGTCCAGGCGATCCCGTACCTCAACTCGTACATGGACATCCGCCGGTTCACCTCGCAGGCGCCGTCCGGCCTGGAGATCATCGCGAACGACGTCGACCCGGCCGTGTCCACGACGTTCAACGACGAGGACTACCGCCGCGCGATCGACGTGCTCGGCAAGCAGTACCCGATCATCCTCACCGACTCGGGTACGGGTCTGCTGTACTCGGCGATGCGTGGGGTGCTCGACCTCGCCGACCAGTTGATCATCATCTCGACGCCGTCCGTGGACGGTGCGTCCAGCGCCTCGACCACGCTCGACTGGCTCTCCGCGCACGGCTACTCCGACCTCGTGCAGCGTTCCATCACCGTCATCTCCGGGGTCCGCGAGACCGGGAAGATGATCAAGGTGGACGACATCGTGCAGCACTTCCAGACGCGCTGCCGCGGCGTGGTCGTGGTGCCGTTCGACGAGCACCTGGCGGCGGGTGCCGAGGTGGATCTCGACATGATGCGGCCCAAGACCCGGGAGGCGTACTTCAACCTCTCGGCGATGGTGGCCGAGGACTTCGTACGGGCTCAGCAGCAGCAAGGGCTGTGGACGGGCGACGGCCTCAACCCGCCTCCGCACATGGCCCCGCCGATGCCTGGTCAGCAGGGCGCGCCCGGCCAGCCGTTCCCGCAGCAGGGCCAGCCTCAGCCCGCGCCGGGCCAGCCCTTCCACCCCGGGCAGCCCCAGCCGCACCCCGGGCAGCAGCCCTACCCGGCACAGGGGCAGCCCGCGCCGGTACAGCCGTACCCCCAGCAGGGCCCGCCGCAGCCCGGTCAGCCGTTCCCGCAGCAGGCTCAGCCCCACCCGGGCCCGCCGCAGCCCGGCCAGCCGTTCCCCGGGCAGCCGTACGGGGCCCAGCCGGGGCAGCCCGCCCCCGGCCAGCCCTACCCCGCGGCCCCGCAGCAGCCGTCCGAGTGGCAGCTCCAGCCGCCGCAGCCGCTGCCCGCGCCGGGTGAAGGCGGCCCGGGGCAGCCGGAGTCGCAGGGGCCCGTCCCCCCGGCCGGATGGCCCGGGCAGGACGGCGGCGGACACGCTCCGCAGCCGCCGTCAGCCCCTCAGCAGTAAGGCGTCACAGGACTGGACCAATGAGGGCCCGCACCGTTCGAACGGTGCGGGCCCTCTGGCGTTTTCGCAGACCAAATGGCCTGCGATGCGCCGTTGACACGTCTAGACCACCGCTGGTAGACCTGCGCCAAAACGGCCGCCACCTCCTGTTCAACCGGCGCTCAACCTGCGATCAACCCTGCTTTTCCGTGCGAGTGATGACGCGAGGTCACCGTCCCATGGCAAGAACAGCTCCATCGCCGAAGTCCCCGCGGCCGTCGCGGCCGCGCCGCCTGACGGCCGCGGGCGCCGCCGTCCTCGTCCTGGCGGCCGGGGCCGTGCTCGGCGCCCAGGGTGCGGCGGCCGACGACGCCAAGGGCGGCGAGAAGGTCCTCACCGTCGCGGTCTCCCAGAGCGTCGACTCCCTGAGTCCCTTCCTCGCCCAGCGCGTGATCAGTACCAGCGTGCACCGGCTGATGTACGAGTACCTGACGAACTACGACCCCAAGGACGGGCACCCGGTCCCGGGCCTCGCCACCTCCTGGCAGGCCTCGCCGTCCAAGCTGACGTGGACGTACACGATCCGCAAGGACTCGAAGTGGTCGGACGGCGTCCAGGCCACCGCGCAGGACGCCGCCTGGACGTTCAACAAGATGATGACCGACAAGGGCGCGGCCACCGCCAACGGCAGCTTCGTCGCGAACTTCAAGAAGGTCACCGCCCCCGACCCGGCCACGCTCGTCGTCGAACTCAAGCAGCCCCAGGCGACGATGACGGCGCTGGACGTGCCGATCGTGCCGCAGCACGTGTGGGAGAAGGTCGGCGACTTCACCAAGTTCAACAACGACAAGGTGTTCCCGGTCGTCGGCAACGGGCCCTTCGTCCTGACCGACTACAAGGTCGACCAGTACCTCAGGCTCAGGCCGAACAAGGCCTTCTGGCGGGGCGCGCCCAAGTTCGACGAGCTGGTCTTCAAGTACTACAAGGACAATGACGCGGCGGTCGCGGCGCTGCGCAAGGGCGAGGTGTCGTTCGTCTCCAACCTGACGCCCGCGCAGGCGAGTTCCCTGGGTTCGGCGCCGGACATCAAGGTCAACGACGCTCCCGGGCGACGCTTCTTCGCGCTCGCCACCAACCCCGGCGCGCAGTCCAAGGACGGCCAGAAGTTCGGCGACGGCAACCCCGCGCTGCTCGACCCCAAGGTGCGCCAGGCGCTGTTCGCGGGCGTCGACCGCAAGACGCTCGTCGACAAGGTGTTCCAGGGCCACGCGGTGGAGGGCGAGGGCTACATCCCGCCCCGGTTCGCCCCGTACTTCTGGAAGCCGGCCCCGGCCCAGAAGATCGCGTACGACCCGGCGAAGGCGGCCTCGCTGCTCGACGAGGCGGGCTACCGGGCGGGCGCCGACGGCAAGCGGGTCGGCAAGGACGGCAAGCCGCTCGGTCTGCGGCTGCTGTGCCACGCCACGTACCCGGAGGACAAGGCGGTGAGCAAGTACCTCCAGGAGTGGTGGGGCAAGCTCGGCATCGGCCTGACGGTGCAGTGCGTCGACAACGTCACCGACCCGTGGACCGCCGGCGAGTACGACCTCGCCCTGGACGGCTACTCGGTCAACCCCGACCCGGACTACGTCCTGTCCATCCACACCTGCGCCGCGCTGCCCGCGACCCCCAGGGCGACCGGCCAGACGGACGACTTCATCTGCGACAAACGCTTCGACGAGCTGTACGCGCGGCAGTCGGCCGAGTACGACACCGCCAAGCGGGCGGACCTGGTCCAGCAGATGGAGTCGCGGCTGTACGACACCGGGTACATGAACGTCATGGCGTACCCCAACGCGGTCGAGGCGTACCGCACCGACCAGATCAGGTCGATCACGACGATGCCCGAGGCCGCGGGCAACATCTACGGACAGGACGGCTACTGGAGCTGGTGGTCGGCGGTCCCGGCGGCCGGCTCGTCCGCGAAGTCGGGCGGCGGCTCGTCGGGGGTGGTCGTCCTCGGCATCGTGGCGGGCGTCGTCGTCCTGGCCGGGATCGGCTCGTTCCTCGTCCTGCGCCGCCGGGCCGGCGCCGACGACCGCGAGTAGGCCATGACGACAGCGAGTTCGGCCGACACCCCCGCGGTGGTCGCCGAGGCACGCACCGAGCCGCGCGGCCGCCGCTTCGCGGCCGCGAGCCCGGCGCTCACCTATCTGCGCCATGCGGGCGGCAAGCTGGTCGGGGCGGTGGTCTCCCTGTTCGCCGTCCTGGTCACCAGCTTCTTCCTGTTCAGGATCATCCCCGGCGACCCGGTCCGCACCATGACCCACGGCCGCCAGGTCTCCGCCGAGCAACTGGCCAATCTGCGCGCCCAGTTCGGGCTCGACCTGCCGGTGTGGCGGCAGTTCACGGACTTCTGCGGCAAGGCGCTGACCGGGGACCTGGGCACCTCGTACCAGTTCCACGCGCCGGTCGGCTCGCTCATCGCCGAGAAGCTCCCGGCGACACTGCTCCTGACCGGGACCGCCGTCGTCCTGTACTCGGCGCTCGGCATCTGGCTGGGCACCCGCTCGGCCTGGCGCCGGGGCGGGCTCGGCGACCGGTTCAACACGGGGCTCGCGCTGACGCTGTGGTCGGTGCCCTCGTTCTGGCTGGGCCTTCTGCTCATCATCACGTTCTCGGTGGGCGCGGGCCCGATCCCGGGCCTGTTCCCGACCGGCGGCATGGAGTCGGGCGACACGACGGGCTTCGCGTACGTCTTGGACGTGGCGCACCACATGGTGCTGCCGGTCCTCACCCTGGTCGCGGTGCAGTACGCGCAGACCCTGCTCGTCATGCGGTCCTCGCTGCTCGACGAGATGGGCGGCGACTACCTGACGACGGCCCGCGCCAAGGGCCTGCGCGACGCCGCGGTGCGCCGCCACCACGCGGTGCCGAACGCCCTGCTGCCCACGGTGACGATGCTGTTCATCAATCTGGGCCATGTGGCGGCCGGTTCGATCCTGGTGGAGACGGTGTTCTCCTGGCCGGGCCTGGGCGGCCTCTTCTACCAGGCGCTGAGCGTGCCCGATCTCCCGCTGGTGCAGGGCCTCTTCGTGGTCTTCGCGGGCGCGATGATCGTGATGAACCTCCTGGCCGACCTGCTGTATCCGCTGCTCGACCCCCGGGTGGGCCGATGACGACGACCGCGTACGGGAACGGGGTTGCCCCATGAGCACGACCACCGCTCCCGAGAAGGCCGGCTCGCTGGCCTGGGCGCGCCGCCGGGACTCCCTGGCACGCTTCTGGCGCTCCTACCGCACCCATCGGGCCGGACTGTACGGTCTGGCGGGGCTCGCCCTCATCGCGCTGATCGCGCTCTCCGCGCCGCTCACGGTGGGCGGGGACGTCCAGAGCGTGACCGGCGCGAGCGGCACCGCCCTCGCCTCCCCGAGCCGCCAGTTCCCGCTCGGCACCGACCAGTTCGGCCGCTCGCTGCTGGGGCTGCTGATCTGGGGCGCCCGGATCTCGCTCGCGGTGGGGCTGCTCGCGGCCGCCCTGAGCGTGGCGATCGGCACCCTGGTCGGGATTCTGGCCGGGCACTACGGCGGCTGGCTCTCCACGGCCCTGATGCGGATCACCGACTGGTTCCTGGTGATGCCCACCCTCGTCCTCGCGATCGTGCTGGCCACCGTCATGTCGCACAGCGTATGGACGGTGATCCTGGCCATCGGCGTGACGTCCTGGCCGACGACGGCCCGCCTGGTGCGGGCGCAGACCATCGCGGTCGAGTCGCGGCCCTACATCGAACGGGCCCGCGCGCTCGGCGGCGGCCACGGCCACATCATGAACCGGCACGTCCTGCCGAACGTGATGCCGCTGGTCCTCGCGCAGACCACGCTCGGCATCTCCAACGCCATCCTCACCGAGGCCACCCTCGCCTTCCTGGGCCTGGGCGATCCGACGGTGGTGTCCTGGGGCGGCATGCTCCAGGACGCCCGCGAGGCGGGCGCGGTCTCCTCCGGCCACTGGTGGTACCTGGCCCCGCCGGGCATCGCGATCGCCCTGGTGGCCCTCTCCTTCACGCTCTGCGGCCGCGCCGTCGAGGCGGTACTGAACCCGAAGCTGGGGGCCCGATGAGCCTGCTGGAGATCAAGGACCTGTACGTCACGTACGGGACCGGCGCGGCGGCCGTGCGCGGGGTGGACCTGACGATCGCACCCGGCCAGAAGCTGGGCGTCGCGGGCGAGTCGGGGTGCGGGAAGTCCACCCTGGCGATGGCGCTGCTGCGGCTGCTGCCCGCGTCGGCGCGGCTGACCGGATCGGTGCTGCTCGACGGCGAGGACGTCCTCACCATGAGGTGGGGGCGGCTGCGGGCCGTGCGCTGGGCGGGCGCCTCCATCGTCTTCCAGGGGGCGATGCACTCGCTGAACGCCGTGCACCGCATCGGCGACCAGATCGCCGAGCCGATCCTGCTGCACGGCCTGGCCACCCCGGCCGGGGCCCGCGCGCGGGTGGCCGAACTCCTCGAACAGGTCGGCCTGCCGGCCGCCCGCGCGGACGCCCACCCGCACGAGCTGTCCGGCGGCCAGCGCCAGCGCGTGATGATCGCGATGGCGCTCGCCTGCGCCCCGGAGCTGATCGTCGCGGACGAGCCGACGACGGCCCTGGACGTGATGATCCAGGCCCAGATCCTGCGCCTGATCGAGCGCCTGGTGGCCGACCAGGGCATCAGCCTCATGATGATCAGCCACGACCTGGCGGTCCTCGCCGACACCTGCGACCGGCTCGCCGTGATGTACGCGGGCCGCATCGTGGAGGAGGGCCCGGCGCGTGAGGTGTACACGGCGGCCCGCCACCCCTACGGCCGGGCCCTGTCCGCCGCCTTTCCCCGCATCGGGGACCCGGCCTCGCGCCGCGCGCCGCGCGGTCTGCCGGGCGATCCGCCCGACCCGTCCGCGCTGCCGCCGGGCTGCACCTTCCATCCGCGCTGCCCGGTCGCGATGGACGTCTGCGCCGCCGACGACCAGCCGCTGCGCGACGCGGGCCCGGACCACAAGGCGGCCTGTGTGCACGCCGGGTCCCTGTCGAGGAGCACCGCATGACCACCACCACGACCCCCCTCCTCAGCGCCACCGGCCTGCACGTCACCTTCCCCGGGCGGCGCGGCGCCCCGCCGGCCCGCGCGGTCGACGGCGTCGAACTCACCGTCGGCGCGGGCGAGATCGTCGCCCTGGTCGGCGAGTCGGGCTGCGGCAAGACGACGCTCGCCCGGACCCTGCTCGGCCTGGTCACCCCGACCGCGGGCACGGTCGCCTTCGACGGCAGCCCGCTGGACCACCACGCCCGCGCCCTCAAGGCGTACCGCAGACGGGTCCAGCTGGTCCTCCAGGACCCGAGCGGCTCGCTCAACCCCCGGCACACGGTGTACGACGCGGTCGCCGAGGGCCTGCGCATCCACGGATCCCCGCACGACGAGCGGGAGTTGGTGGCGCAGGCGCTGTCCCGGGCCGGGCTCCGCCCGCCCGAGCGGTTCTTCCTGCGCTACCCGCACGAGCTGTCGGGCGGCCAGCGCCAGCGCGTGGTCATCGCGGGCGCGCTCGTCCTGTCCCCCGAACTGATCGTCGCCGACGAGCCGGTGGCCTCCCTGGACGCGTCGGTACGGGGCGAGATCCTGGCCCTCCTGCTGCGCCTGCGGGACGAGCTGGGCCTGTCCGCGCTGGTCGTGACCCACGACCTGGGGCTCGCCTGGAACATCGCGGACCGGGTGGCGGTGATGTACCTGGGCCGCATCGTGGAGACGGGCCCCGTCGAGGATGTCCTGACGAGCCCCCAACACCCGTACACCCAGGCCCTGTTGTCGGTGCTGCCCGAGTCGGCGGGCGATCCGGTGGTGCTCACGGGCGAGCCTCCGGACCCCTCGCGCGTCCCGTCCGGCTGCCGCTTCCACGCCCGCTGCCCCGTCCTCGCCTCCGGCGAGGCGGAACGCGCGGGGGTGGCCGACCGCTGCCGCACCGAGGACCTGCCGGTCCTGGCGGGCGGCACGGCGGCGCGGGTGGCCTGCCACTGGGCGGCGGCGGTCAGACCTGGTTGAGGGCTTCGCGGGCGCCCGCCTCGGAGGGGAGTTCGCGCAGGCAGGCCATGGCGACGAGCACGCCCAGGAGCCACGCGAACACCGGGGCCATGAACGGCAGCAGGAACAGCGCGGGGAGTCGGCCCGCGCTGGCCAGGCCCGGCGCCCGACGCTGCGCGCTGTCATGGAGACGCCGGGTCTTCGCAGGGCTCGCGGCCCGCGCCCGGGCTTCGCGCGCCTTACGGCGGTAGGAGGCCCAGCCCCACCCCGCGGCGCCGGTGGAGGCAACCGCCTGAAGGCCGTAGCAGAGGTGACGCCAGCCGTCGCTCAGCCCGCCGACGACCGTGCGGAACGCGTCCAGCGTCACCCCGAACATCAGGCCCGCCACGATCAGCATGGACACGGCGAAGGCGGTGCGGCGCAGCCAGTAGGCGGGGCCCCGGCGGTACCACGTGGTGCCGACGATGGGGAGTTTCGCGGGCCCCGCGCTCTCAGAAGAGACCCGTGAACCCATTCCATGCCTTCTTCCCCAGGCCCGCCGCGTCGTCGCCGAGCCGCTTCAGGTCGTCTCCGGTGTTGGACAGCACGTTGCCGGTGCCGTGCCAGATGCCGCCCACGACGCCGTGGTCGTGGATGTCCTCGCTCCAGTGCTCGTGGAAGCCCTCGTCGATCAGGTCGGTCGCGCCGATGACCACGGCGCCGCCGACCCCCGCGACCACGGCCACCGGCACGGTGATCTCCGCGCTGGCCGCCAGCGCCACGCCGCCCGCCGTGGCGGCCGCGCCGACCGCGAGCCCGCCGAGCGCCGCCCCTCCGTCGACCACCACGGAGTGCGTCCAGGACCACCCCTTGTCGTGGTCGTCCTTGGCTTCGAGCAGGCCGCAGGCGGCGGCCGCCGCGACGTCCACCACCGGGATCTCCTTCAGGAACTCCGGAACGCTCTCCAGGCTCCTGCCCACCCGCAGGCCGTCCGCCACATCCGCGATCTTGGTGTTGAGGGCGTGGTCGTAGGGGAGTTTCGAACTGCCCGCCTCGCCCCGGGCGATGTCCGCCTCCAGGCTGTCGAGCTTGCTCAGCGCGTCCTTGTAGGCGACCCGCGCCCCGGCGTCCTTGGGGAGGGTCTTGCCCTCCTTCTGCCACGCCTTGCGTTCGGCGCGCAGGTCCTTCTTCGCGTCGTCCGCCTGCTTCTTCGCGTCGTCGAGCGCGTCGGCCGCGTCGTGTCCCTTGACCCGGGTCCGCTCGGAGTCGTAGGCGTACAGGCCGCGCAGGTAGTCCGCGACGGTGATCTTGTCGCCGGGCGAGACCGCCGCGCCGGTGTCGTCCGCGTAGAGCTTCTGCAGGGCCTCGGCCGCGTCCAGGCGGGCCTGCTGGGCGGTGTGCAGGATCTCGTCGCGCACGGTGCCGTAGTCGTGGAGGGCCTTGATGGCCTTCTGCCCGGCCGCGTCCGGATGGGTGCTGGTCATCAACTGGCCGGGTACGCCGCCGGGTTGGATTGGCGCGCCGGCCCGCACGGCGACATCCTCGGCGTTCTGCAGGGCCGACTCCGCCGTGCCGAGGTGGTCCGCGAGGTCGGTGAGGATCTGGCCGGTCGCCTGGACCAGCTCGGCGAAGCCTCCGGCCGTCATGGCGTCCTCGGTCCACTTGGCCCGGAACGAATCCGCCGACTCGCCCTGCCATCCGGTGTCCTTGGCGAGCGCCTCGACACACGCGCTCAGCGGCTTCACGACGGACTCCAGATCGGTCTTGGCCTTCTTGTAGGCCTCCCCCATGGCGCGCAGCCCGCCGATGTCGCCGCCGACCCAGCTGTCCGTCATGTGCGGTCCTTCATCAGGTCGTCGAACAGGCCGTGCACGTCGATGTCGTGGCGCTGCATCGAGTCGTGCGCGTACTTCACCTTGTCGCTGCGGTCGTCGAGGCGGTCCGACAGCTTGTCGTGCAGGCCGGCTATCAGGTCGGCCATCGCCTTGATCGCCGCGTCGCACCCGGCGTCCCCGGAACCGGCGACGGCCGGCTTCACGTTCTGGTGCATCTTGCGGTAGTTCTCGGCCTCCGTGTGGAAGGTGGCCGCCATCGTGCTCAGGTCCGACAGGACCAGCCTCACGTCCACGCTCATCGCGCGCCCTCCTCGCCGCCGTACGCCCGTTCCAGATCCTCGGCCCGCCATCTGCGGCCCCCGGGCGCCACCACCGGGTCGAGCCGCACCTTGGGCAGCCCGGCCTGCCGCATCGCCTCGGTGAACGGGCCGAGCGAGACGGCGACCCAGGGCTGGGCCGGGCCGAGCGCCTCGACGAGCGCCGAGAGGCGGGTGAACGCGACCGGCACGGGCGGGCCCGAGGGGTTCTTGAGGAGTTCGTAGTCGACGCGGGGCGGGGCGCCGCCGCCCGGGTAGCGCGGATGGGCCGGCACGAACACCGCGGTGCGGTACGGCGGTACACCTGGCTGTGCGGCCTGCGCCGGCGCGTCGCCGACCAGGCCGAGAAGGCGGGACACGGGCTGCTCGCCCACGCGTTTCCCCCTTGCGGGACATGGCTGAATCGGCGCTCAACCTACGCGCAGCACGGCGGCCCCAGTACGCCAAAAACCGCCCATACCCTGCCCTCCATGCGCAATGGATGCCAGGACTTGGACGGTTTCAGGCCACTGATTGACCGTTACTTGACCGGCCGACGCGTCCTCGGCGGACCGGGCTAAGCCCGCCGGGCCTCGTACGCCTCGATGAGCTCGGTGGAGCGCTTCACGTCGTTGCCGATCGCCTCGAGGAGGTCCTCGATGGAGTCGAACTTGGCCATGCCCCGCACATAGGCGAGGAAGTCGACGGCGACATGCAGCCCGTACAGGTCGAGCCCCACGCGGTCGATGGCGTACGCCTCCACCGTGCGCTCGGTGCCGTCGAACTGCGGGTTGGTGCCGACGGAGATCGCGGCGGGCATGCGCTCGCCGTCGGCGGTGAGCCAGCCCGCGTACACGCCGTCCGCCGGGATCGCGGTGTGCGGCAGGGTCTCGACGTTCGCGGTCGGGTAGCCGAGCTCACGGCCGCGCTGGGCGCCGCGCACGACGACGCCCTCGACGCGGTGCGGCCGCCCGAGGATCTCGGCGGCGCCCTCCATGTCGCCCTCGCCGACCAGCCTGCGGGTCAGCGTGGAGGAGAACGGCTCGCCGCCGCCCGCCTCGCCGCGCACCCGCAGGTCGATGACCTCGACCTCGTAGTCGTAGGTGCGGCCGAGCTCGGCCAGCACCTCGACGTTGCCCGCCGCCTTGTGGCCGAAGCGGAAGTTGGGGCCCTCGACGACGAGCCGCGCGTGCAACTTGTCGACCAGCACCTTCACCACGAAGTCGGCGGCCGAGAGCTTCGAGAACTCGCTGGTGAAGGGGAGGATGAGGATCGCGTCCACACCGAGCTCCGCCATCAGTTCGGCGCGCCGGTGGTGCGGGGCGAGCAGCGGCGGGTGGCTGCCGGGGCGCACGACCTCGCTCGGGTGCGGGTCGAAGGTGACGACGACGGAGGGCGCGCCCAGCTCACGGGCGCGCGCCACGGCCCGCCCGATGATCAGCTGGTGTCCGCGGTGCACCCCGTCGTAGGAGCCGATGGTGACGACGCTGCGTCCCCAGTCCTGGGGGATGTCCTCCAAGCCACGCCAGCGCTGCACTGTGACCGCTCCTCGAACCCGTGTACGTCGTTGACCCTTACGCGTTATGCAGGTCTAAGACTGCCATGCCCGGCGGCCCGGGATCGCATCGGCATGGGACTGCCCAGCGTCTCCACCGAGCGGCGGGCGCTCGGACCGACCACCGCGGCCCACTCGTGCGGCGCCTCGATCAGCCATCCCGCGACCTGCGCGGCGAAGCCCGGCACCTCCTGGCACAGCTCGACCAGCCGCCGGTCGAAGCGGGCCGCGCCCTCGGGCGTACGGACGAACAGGAGCCCGGTGCGGTGGACGAGGTCACGGGTGCGCGCCTCGGCCCGCTGCCCCGAACCGGCCGCCGCGGCCCCGAGCAGCGCCTCCACCACGGCGAGGTCGCGGGACTGGTGGCGCTCGAATTCCAGGAGCACGTCGAGCAGCTCGGCGCGCAGCGGGCGCGAGGCCCGGGTGCCGGGGGCGGCGAGGACGGGGGCCAGGGCGCGCCGTACGGGGTGGGCGTGGCCGCGCAACAGGCTGGTCACCATGGGAAAGAGGACCGCGCGGGCCGCGGGGCCATGGGCGAGCCGCCGGTCCACGAAGGCCGCCGCGTGCCCGGCCGCCTCCGGGTGCCGCTCGACGTGCTCCTGCACGAGGGCGGCGGCGCGCCGGGCGAGCGCCGGGGTGTTGATCTCCGCGAGCGCGTCGAGGACGTCGGCCGCCGCGGCCCCCTCCTGGCGCAGGCGCGTCTGGAAGGCGGCGAGGACGGGCTCGGGGTGCGTGGTGAGGGCGGCGGTCAGCGCCGCGGCAGGGATGCCCGGGTCCTGGGCGGTGAAGGCGGCCAGCGCCTCCTCCAGGTAACGCCCCCGCGTGTGCGGGTCGCGCACGAGCAGGGCGAGCGCGGCCCCGTGCAGCGCGGCGTCCGCGGGGCGGGCGAGCAGCGCGAGAGCCGCGTAGCGCAGCAGGTCGCGGTCGGCGGCGCTGCGGATGCCCAGCGCGACCCGCGGCCCGTAGAGCGCGGCCGCGGCCCGCCGTTCGGGCCGGTCGTCATGGGCCCAGCGGTCCACCGCCCGGCAGAGCGCGGACGGCTCGTCCTCGGCGAGCTGGGTGAGGAGCTCCTCCGCGCGGACGTGGGCGGTCGCCACGAGCGCCTCGGTGAGGTCGTCGACGGCCAGCGCCCGGCGCGCGTAGAGCAGCGCCTGTGCCGCCCGCGCGACGGTGGGCCGCAGCTCGGTGCCGGGCGCCACCGGCAGCGGCCGCTCGTCGGTGAACCAGCGGCACAGCAGCGGCTGCACGGTCCGGGGTTCGACGGCGAGCCGCCGGTCGACCGCGTCGAGGTAGCGCTCCCAGCCGGGCGCGGCCCCCGGCACCCCGTCGGCGGGCAGCAGCCGCCGCAGCAGTTCGAGCCGGCGGTCGTCGCTGAGCCGCAGCCGCATCCAGAACCAGGGCCCGAACTCGCCGAGCGCGCCCAGCTTCGCCGGGCCCCCCTCGCGCACCGAGCGTCGGCTGATCCGGTCGGCGAGCAGCCGCAGGACTTCCTGGTAGGGGCGTACGTCAGGGACCCTCAGCAGGGTCTCGGCGAGCAGGTGGACCGCCCACCACTGGGCGTCCGCGAACCGGTCGCGCCCGGCGCCCGCCGCCGGCGTCCGGTCCAGGGCCTCCACCAACTCCTTCAGCTTCAGGGCGAGTTGAGTGGAGCCATGTCTGCTTCCGAGCAGTAGCATCGCCTCCAGGACGGGACCGATGCGATGGCGGGGCACCGGCAGGGAGCGCCCGGCGGGGGCGGGCCCCGAGCCCGGCGGGGGCGGCACGTGACCGTCGGGCACGGCGCTGAGGGCGGGGCGCGAGGGGAGCCGGACGACGGTCTGTGGCTCGCTCTCGTCGTACCAGCGGTGCACCAGCGCGTACAGGGCCCCGTCCAGGTCGAGATGGGCGGCCTGCACCCAGTCGGCCAGCTCCTCGTGGGCGAACCGGTAGCCGGACCCGGCCGGCACCAGCAGCCCCTCGGTGAGCACCGCGGAGGCGGATCCCGTACGCCACGGGAAGATCTCCTCGAAGGACTCCCGGTCCAGCTCGCCCTGGCCGGGCCCCAGACAGCGCCGGGCCGCCTCGTGCACCTGCCCGGCGACGCGCGCCGCGAGCCGCCGCACCGCGCCGCCGCGCACCGGCGGGCGGGCGGCGGCCGCGATGCGTACGGCGATGCGCAGGCACATCAGGTCCAGGTGCGCCGAGAAGACGTCCTCGCGGTCCGGCCTTCCCCCGATCCCGCCGGGCAGCGCGGCCCGCACCTCGGCGAGCAGCCGCAGGGTCAGCGGGTGGCGGGCATCGCGCTCGGCCAGCGCGCCGTCCGGGATGCCGTAGCGCTCGCGGGCCCGGGCGGCCTCCTCGTGCCCGAGGTCTCCGACGTGCACGGCGTCGGGCAGCCGGGGCAGGTGGGCCGGGTGCAGCACGCCGTCGGGGTAGTGGGCTCCGGCCTGCTCCCAGTGCTCGGGCCGGCAGGCCACCACCATGCGCACCCCGGCCGCCCCGAGCCACTCGACGCTGCCCGCGGTCCATTCGGCGAGCCGGTGGGCGAGCACGGGCGGCATCTCCTCGGGCCCGTCGAGCAGGACGAGCAGGGGGCGCCCGGCGTCCCGGGCCAGCCGCGCCACCCGGTCGGGGGTGGCCCGGTCGCCCGACTCGGGCGCGGCCACGATCCGGGCCGCGTGGTCGAGGGCGCGGCCGACGGCGTCGGCGACCGAGGTGTCGTCGGCCCGCAGGTCGGCGCCGCGCAGCCACAGGGTGGGCGCGGGCGCGGCGCCGCTCGCCCGGCGGCCAGCCAGCGCGGCGAGCTCGGTGGTGCGCCCGGTGCCGGGGTCCCCGACGAGCCCGAGCACGAGGGCGTCCCCGGTGGCGAAGGCCTCGAACCCGGCGCGCGTGGACCGCCGTTCGACGGGGTCCTGCCACGCGCTGGGGCCTCCGACGGACCCGACGGAGGTGGCGGTGAGCTGGAGCGCACCCGCCAGGTTCAGATCGCGGCCGTAGGCGGGCACGGTGGCGGCGTTGCGCCGCAGCAGTTCGGCGAGCGGGCCGTGCTCGGCGCGCAGCGGCACCGCGAAGCCCGAGGCCTGGTGCGCCGCGTGCAGCGCGGTCCCCACCACCCCGAGGACGGCGCCGGTGACGGTGTCCACGACCGGACCCCCGCTGGCCTCGCCGCCCAGCCGCATGGCCTCGCTGCCGGCCGTCCCGATCGCCAACTCCAGGACGCCGCCCAGGAGATGGAAGCGATCGGTGGCGGTGTAGGTGACCGGGGACGTGCCGAGCACCCGCGCCTCGCGCCAGCCGCGGGCGGCCACCCGCAGATAGGTGCCCGTACGGATCTCGGCGCGTGCGGAGATCGGCAGCGGCCGCACCCCGAGCCCGTCGGTGCGCACCAGGGCGAGGTCCGCCTCGGGCAGCGGGGTGAGGTCCTCGGCCTCGGCCAGCCAGGTCCGCTCGCCGGGCGCGTGCAGCACCACTCTGGTCAGCCCGTCGACGGCTTCGTGACTGGTGACGACGGTCCCCCGGTCGTCCGCGACGAACCCCGTCCCCCGGGTGCGCCCGGCCAGATCACAGATCCGTACGAGCGTCTCCCCGCCCTCGCCCCCAGCCCCGCGTCCCATGTCCGAAACGGTAGTTCTGGGGTGATCCGCCCGAGAAGAACGTCACGGGAAAGCGCCCCCCTGTGCTCCCGTGGTTCACTCCGAGCGCCTGCTCATAGGGGTGAATCCCCCAGGCCCGGCGGATAGACCCCTTGCGAGGGGGATCGTGGAGCGGGCCGCCCCGCCCGCTCCACGGTGGGTCTCTCAGCCGAACACGGCGAGGCTCTTGGCCTTGCCCTTCCGGTTCTCGACCAGCGCGAGGAAGGTGCCCCCGGGCCCGAACACTCCGACCGGCTTCCCGGCCTCGTACTCGTCGGGCATGTCGAGCCGTACGCCGTTGAGCAGCAGCCCGCCGCGGCGCGCGTCGACGTCCCAGCGCGCGAAGGCGGCGGCCGCGGCCTCGGCCACCGGCATCACGGTGAGCGACTCCTGGAGCTGGTCCAGGGTGCGGGCCGCGTCCAGGCCGTAGGGGCCGACCCGGGTGCGGCGCAGCGCGGTGAGGTGTCCGCCCACACCGAGCCCGGCCCCGAGGTCACGGGCGAGGGCGCGGATGTAGGTGCCGGAGGAGCACACCACGGAGACGACGAGGTCGATGACGGGGGTGCCGTCCTCGGCGACGGCCTCGCGCACGTCGTAGACGCGGAAGGAGGAGACGGTCACCGGACGGGCCGGGATGTCGAACTCCTCGCCGCCACGCACCCGCGCGTAGGACCGCTTGCCGTCGATCTTGATCGCGGAGACCTTGGACGGCACCTGCATGATGGCGCCGGTCAGCTCCGCGACCCCCGCGTCGATGCCCTCGCGGGTCACCTTGGAGGCGTCGGTGGACGAGATGATCTCGCCCTCGGCGTCGTCGGTGACGGTGTCCTGGCCGAGCCGGATCGTGCCGAGGTACTCCTTCTCGGTCAGGGCGAGGTGGCCGAGCAGCTTGGTGGCCCGCTCCACGCCCAGGACGAGCACACCGGTCGCCATCGGGTCGAGGGTGCCCGCGTGGCCCACGCGGCGGGTCCTGGCGATGCCGCGCATCTTGGCCACGACGTCGTGCGAAGTGAAGCCCGACGGCTTGTCGACAATGACCAGGCCGTCGGGCGTCTTTGCTGCGGTGCTCATGCGGAGGCGTCGTCCTCGTCGCCGGGCTTCTTGTACGGGTCGGCGTCACCGGCGAACTGGGCGCCCGAGGACACCTCGCGCACCGCGGCGTCCGAGGCCCGTGCCTTGTCGAGGAGGTCCTCGATGGTCTTGGCGTTCTCGGGGAGGGCGTCCGCGATGAACGTCAGGGTGGGCGTGAACTTGGTGCCGGCGGCGGAGCCGACCGCGGAGCGCAGGATGCCCTTGGCGCTCTCCAGACCGGCCGCGGCGGCCGCCCGCTCCTCGTCGTCCCCGTACACCGTGTAGAAGACCGTGGCCTCCCGCAGGTCGCCGGTGACCCGGGTGTCCGTGATCGTCACATGCGTTCCGAGACGCGGGTCCTTGACGCCACGCAGCAGCTTCTCGGCCACCACCTCCCGGATGAGGTCCGCCAGCTTCTTCGCCCGCGCGTTGTCGGCCACTGGTCCTTCTCCTTCTCAAGCCTTGCTTGGTGTTCAGTCTTCGTCGCTGTGGAGCCTGCGTCTCACCGAGAGCAGTTCCACCTCGGGCCGGCCGGCGACGAGCCGCTCGCACCGGTCGAGTACGTCTGTCAGGTGCCCCGTGTCGCCGGACACCACCGCGAGGCCGATCTCAGCCCTGCGGTGCAGGTCCTGGTCGCCCACCTCCGCCGCGCTCACCGCGTACTTGCGCTGGAGTTCGGCGACTATCGGCCGGACGACGGAGCGTTTCTCCTTCAACGACCGTACGTCGCCGAGGAGCAGATCGAAGGACAGTGTCCCCACATACATGGATGTCCGGATGTCCCGCCGGTACGGGTTAGAGGACCCCGCCAAAGCCTTGGCAGGGACATCAGAACCGTACACGGAACGGCCGGGGCCGATCGACGGAAATATCTTCCGCCGATCGGCCCCGACACTCGTTCCTCAGGAGGCCGCGCCTCCAGGGGTACGGATCAGCTGCACGGACTAGCCGCGCGGCTTCTCGCGCATCTCGTACGTCGCGATGACGTCGTCGATCTTGATGTCGTTGAAGTTTCCGAGGTTGATACCGCCCTCGAAGCCTTCGCGGATCTCGGTGACGTCGTCCTTGAAGCGGCGCAGACCGGAGATGGTGAGGTTCTCCGCGATGACCTTGCCATCGCGCAGCAGGCGCGCCTTGGTGTTGCGCTTGACCTCGCCCGACCGGACCAGGACACCGGCGATGTTGCCCAGCTTGGACGAGCGGAAGATCTCGCGGATCTCCGCCGTGCCGAGCTCGACCTCTTCGTACTCCGGCTTGAGCATGCCCTTGAGGGCCGCTTCGATCTCTTCGATCGCCTGGTAGATGACCGAGTAGTACCGGACGTCGACGCCTTCGCGCTCCGCCATCTGCTGGGCACGCCCGGCAGCGCGGACGTTGAAGCCGATGACGATCGCGTCGGAGCCGGTCGCCAGGTCGATGTCCGACTCGGTGACCGCACCCACGCCGCGGTGCAGGACGCGGATGTCGACCTCGTCGCCGACGTCGAGCTGGAGCAGCGAGGACTCGAGGGCCTCCACCGAACCGGACGCGTCGCCCTTGATGATGAGGTTGAGTTCCTGCACCAGACCGGCCTTGAGGGCCTCGTCCAGGTTCTCCAGGGAGAACCGCACGCCCTTGCGGGCGAAGCGGACGTTGCGCTCACGAGCGGCACGCTTCTCGGCGATCTGACGGGCCGTACGGTCCTCGTCGACGACCAGGAAGTTGTCGCCGGCGCCCGGGACGTTGGTGAGACCGAGGACGAGGACCGGAGTCGAGGGACCCGCCTCTTCCACGTTCTCGCCCTTGTCGTCGAGCATCGCGCGGACTCGGCCGTACGCGTCGCCGACCACCATCGTGTCGCCGACCCGCAGGGTGCCTCGCTGGACCAGGACGGTCGCGACGGCGCCGCGACCGCGGTCGAGGTGGGACTCGATCGCGATGCCCTGCGCGTCCTGCTCCGGGTTGGCCCGCAGGTCGAGCGAGGCGTCGGCGGTGAGGACGACGGCCTCCAGGAGGGACTCGATGTTGAGGCCCTGCTTGGCGGAGATGTCGACGAACATCGTGTCGCCGCCGTACTCCTCGGCCACGAGACCGAACTCGGTCAGCTGACCGCGCACCTTGGTCGGGTCCGCGCCCTCGACGTCGATCTTGTTGACCGCGACCACGATCGGCACGTCGGCCGCCTTGGCGTGGTTCAGCGCCTCGATCGTCTGGGGCATCACACCGTCGTTCGCCGCCACCACGAGGATCGCGATGTCGGTGGACTTCGCACCACGGGCACGCATGGCGGTGAACGCCTCGTGACCCGGGGTGTCGATGAAGGTGATCTTGCGCTCTTCGTCGTTGACCTCGGTCGTGACCTGGTACGCACCGATGTGCTGCGTGATGCCACCGGCCTCGCCCGCCACGACGTTCGTCTTGCGGATCGCGTCCAGAAGGCGGGTCTTACCGTGGTCGACGTGACCCATGACGGTCACGACCGGCGGACGCGCGACGAGAGACTCCTCGCCACCCTCGTCCTCGCCGAACTCGATGTCGAAGGACTCGAGCAGCTCGCGGTCCTCCTCCTCGGGGCTGACGATCTCGAGGATGAAGTTCATCTCGTCCGCGAGCAGCTTCAGCGTCTCGTCGGAGACCGACTGCGTGGCGGTGACCATCTCGCCGAGGTTCATCATCACGCCGACGAGCGACGCCGGGTTGGCGCCGATCTTCTCGGCGAAGTCGGTCAGCGAGGCACCGCGCGACAGGCGGACGGACTGTCCGTTGCCGCGGGGCAGCATGACGCCGCCCACCGACGGGGCCTGCATGGCCTCGTACTCCTGGCGCCTCTGACGCTTCGACTTGCGACCACGACGGGCGGGCCCGCCGGGACGGCCGAAGGCACCCTGCGTGCCACCGCGGCCACCCGGGCCACCGGGACGGCCCTGGAAGCCGGGACGACCGCCGAAGCCGCCGCCACCACCGGGAGCGCCGCCACCCGGACGGGGGCCGCCGAAGCCGCCGCCGCCACCGGGACGACCGCCGCCACCGGGACCGGCCGGACGGCCGGCGAAGCCGCCGCCACCACCGGGACGACCGGCACCGCCGCCGCCACCGGGACGGCCGCCGGGGCCACCGGGACCACGGCCACCGGGGCCGCCGCCGGGACGCGGGCTCGCGGCCGGACGCTGCGGCATCATGCCGGGGTTCGGACGGTTACCGCCCGGAGCACCACCCGGACGCGGGGCGCCGCCCTGCGGACGGGGCATGCCGCCCGGGCTCGGACGGGCGCCGCCCTGACCCTGCGGACGCGGAGCGCCGCCGGGGCCGCCCTGCGGGCGCGGGGCGCCACCGGGGGCACCGGCACCGCCGGGACGGGGCGCGCCGCCGCCGGGACGGGGCGCCTGGGGGCGCGCCATGCCGGTGGAGCCGCCGGAGGTGAAGGGGTTGTTGCCGGGACGCGGACCGGCCGGACGGGCACCGCCCGGACGGGGTGCGCCCTGACCCGCGGGGCGGGCCGGACGGTCGCCGCCACGGCCACCGTCGCGCTGGCCACCGTCACGCTGACCGCCGGCCGGGGCCGGACGGGAGGCGGCGGGACGCGGGCCGGGGGTGGCACCGGCGGGACGCGGGGCCTGGGGCGCCGCGGGCTGGGCCGGAGCCGGGGCCGAGAACTCGGCGGCGGGCACCGGGGTGACCGGGGCCGGCTTGGCCGGGGCGGGCTTCGGACCCGGGCGGGGGCCCGAGGCGGCCGGAGCCGGAGAAGGGGTGCTGCTCGCCGGGGCGGCCGGAGTGACCGGGGCCGCGGGCGCGGCGGGGGCCGGCTTGGGGGCCGGGGCGCCGGGCTTCGGGGCAGCAGGACGTGCCGCGGCGGGCGCCGCGGGCTTGGCAGGCGCGGCCTTGCGGGGCGCGCCGGGCTTCGCAGCGGACTTGCCGGCGTTGCCGCCGGGCCCCTGCAGCGCGTCAGTCAACTTGCGTACAACCGGCGCCTCGATCGTCGAGGACGCCGAACGGACGAATTCACCGAGTTCTTGGAGCTTGGCCATGACGACCTTGCTCTCCACCCCGAACTCCTTGGCGAGTTCGTATACCCGGACCTTAGCCACTTCGCTCCTTTTAGGTCCGGGTTACCGCCGGACCGTCGCTACTTCATGGGCGTACTCATCGCGTACTCATCGAGTGCTCATCGCAATCTCGACCTACTTCCAACTCGCGAGGTACCTGACCGCACGGGATTCCGTGCCGTACTTCTTCTTACGTTGCTGCCTGCTCGACGTACTCCCGCAGTGCCGCGGTGTCGAGCGCCTCCTTGACCCTGAAGGCCCTGGAGAACGCCCGGCGGCGGACCGCCAGGTCGAGACAGACCGAGGCGGGGTGTACATACGCACCCCGGCCGGGCAGCGTACCGCGAGGATCAGGGGCGCAAGCACCCTCGACCGCCACGATGCGCAGCAGATCGCTCTTGGCCGCTCGCTCCCGGCATCCCACGCAGGTTCGCTCAGGGCAGGCGCGGGCGTGCGTCCGGCCAGACACGTTTAAGTCTACCTCCCCGCACCGACCTCACCCCTGTGGGGCAAAAATCGAACGGTTGTTGTCTGGAAAGCTCACCCTGCCTCCTTGAGCAGGGGCAGGGCCACTTCTTATTCCCGAGGGGGCCGGTCAGTCCTCGGCCGGCTGCTCGGTGTCCGGGCGGATGTCGATGCGCCAGCCGGTGAGGCGGGCGGCGAGCCGGGCGTTCTGGCCCTCCTTGCCGATGGCGAGGGAGAGCTGGTAGTCCGGCACGGTCACCCGCGCGGAGCGGGCGGCGAGGTCCACGACCTCGACCTTGGAGACCCGGGCCGGGGACAGCGCGTTGGCCACCATCTCGGCCGGGTCGTCCGACCAGTCGACGATGTCGATCTTCTCGCCGTGCAGCTCGGCCATGACGTTGCGGACCCGGCCGCCCATCGGGCCGATGCAGGCACCCTTGGCGTTGAGGCCGCTGCGCGTCGAGCGCACCGCGATCTTCGTACGGTGACCGGCCTCACGGGCGATCGCCGAGATCTCCACCGAACCGTCGGCGATCTCCGGGACCTCGAGCGCGAACAGCTTCTTGACCAGGTTGGGGTGGGTGCGCGAGAGCGTCACGGACGGCCCGCGCACACCCTTGGCCACCCGCACGACATACGTCCGAAGGCGCAGCCCGTGCGTGTACTCCTCGCCCGGCACCTGCTCCTGCACCGGCAGCATGGCCTCCATCTTGCCGATGTCGACCAGCACGTTCTTCGGGTCCTTGCCCTGCTGGACGACGCCGGTGATGACGTCGCCCTCGCGGCCGGCGAACTCACCGAAGGTGATGTCGTCCTCGGCGTCGCGCAGCCGCTGCAGGATGACCTGCTTGGCGGTGCTCGCCGCGATCCGGCCGAAGTCCGACGGGGTGTCGTCGAACTCCTTGGCCTCCTGGCCCTCTTCGAGATCGGCCGGGTCTTCCTTCGCCCACACCGTGACATGACCGTTCTCACGGTCGAGCTTCACGCGCGCACGCCGGAAGCTGCCCTCGGTGCGGTGGTAGGCGATGAGGAGCGCCGACTCGATCGCCTCGACCAGCAGGTCGAAGGAGATCTCCTTCTCCCGGACCAGACCCCGCAGGGCACTCATGTCGATGTCCACGGCTACGCCTCCTCTTCGTTGTCAATGTCGTTCTGGGTGTCGCTCACGCTGTCGCGCTTGCCGTCCTTGCGGTTGAACTCGATCTCGACCCGCGCCTTCGCGATGTCCGCGAAGGCGATCCGGCGGGCGGTGGGCTTGCGCCCCTTCACACCCGGGATCTCGGTGTCGATGCCGTCGTCGTCGGCCTTCAGGATCCGCGCGACCAGCTCGCCGCCGTCGTGCAGCTGGATCCGGGCGAGCCGTCCGGTGGCGCGCAGGTAGTGGCGGAGTTCGGTGAGCGGGCGCTCGGCCCCGGGAGACGTCACCTCGAGGACGTACTCCTCCTCGCCCATGACGTCGCTCTCGTCGAGCAGCTCGGAGGCGGCCCGGCTCAGCTCGGCACAGGCGTCGAGCTCCACGCCCTCGTCGGAATCGACCACGATCCGCAGCACGCGCCGACGGCCCGCCCGGGACACCTCGATCTCCTCGAGGTCCAGATCCTTCGCGCTGACGAGCGGTTCAAGAAGACCGCGCAGCCTGTCGCTCTGGGTCGTGCTCATCCGGGTGACTCCTCGGCCGCGTCTGCTGTTGTGGGGATCGTCGTCGCGCACGGCAGCCGTCATCGATCGGCCGCCGTCAGATCAAAGGGTATCCGGTCCCGGAGGGTGTTGCCGTCCACGGCCCGGGGCCCGCGGGTACGCTCGCCTGCGGTGATCAGCCGGTCACCGGCGGACGGCACACAGGGGAGAGACACGTGGGGCACCCGGGGACCACGCGAAGGCGTGTGCTGGCCGTGACGGGAGCGGCGGCCGCAGGTGTGCTGGCGGGCTGCTCCGGCGGCGGCACGAGCGGTTCCGCGACCGGGTCGCGCGAGGCGGCGGCCCGAGCGGAGGCGGCGCTGCGCGCGCGGACCGCGGCCGCCAGCCGGGCGCTGGTCACCCAGTACGACGCGGTCCTCACGATGCATCCGGCGCTGCACACCCGGCTCGCGCCGCTGCGCGACCAGGCCGCACAGCACACCACCGCGCTCGCACCGGCCGCACCGCCGTCCCCGACGCCCCCCTCTCCCACGGCTCCGGGCGCGCTCTCGCCGGTCCCCACCGACGCCGACGAGGCCGTCAAGGAGCTCGCCGAGGCCGAACGCCGCACCTCCGACGCCCAGTTGGCGGCGCTGGCCACCGCTCCACCGGAGCTCGCCCGGCTGCTCGCCTCGATCGCGGCCTCCGGGGCGGGCCACGCCTACCTCCTCGGCGGCGGTGCCCGATGAACCCGACCCTGGAGGCGTCCCAGGCCGCGCTCGCCGCCGAACACGCGGCGGTGTACGGGTACGGCGTGCTCGGCGGGCGGCTCACCGACACCCGGGCGAGCGAGGCCCGCGAGGCCTACGCCGGGCACCGATCGCGCCGGGACTCCCTGGCCCGTACGGTGCGTGACCTGGGCGGATCGCCGGTGGCGGCGGCCGCGGCCTACGCCCTGCCGTTCGCCGTGCCGGACGCCGCGGCCGCGCTGCGGCTCGCCGCCGAGCTGGAGGACCGGGTGGCCGACGTCTACTCCGACCTCGTCCGGGCCGCCGAGGGGCCGCTGCGCCAGGAGGCGGCCGCCGCCCTGCGGGAGGCGGCGGTGCGGGCCGTGCGCTGGCGGGGCGGCAGCGTAGCCTTTCCTGGGCTCGCGGAACGCCCGAGCGCACCGGTTCCACCGGCCAGTACCTGAGTTCCACCGGCTAGTACCTGAGCAAGGGGCAATACACGCATGGCTTTCGAACCGCCTGAGCGGCTGGTCCGCGCGCTCGGCGAGACGTACGGGGACGCGCTGGCCGGGCCCTGGCTGGACCGGCTGCCCGCGGTGGCCGAGGAGTCGGCGGCCCGGCGCGAGCTCACCGTCGACCGGGTGCAGGCGCCGGGAGGCCGCTCCAGCCTGGTCGCGCTCGTCCACCGCCCGGACGGCTCCCCCGCCGCCCTCAAGGTCGCCCCCTCCTTCGCCCGCCCGGACCTGGAGCGCGCGGCCCTGGCACACTGGAACGGCTGGGGCGCGGCCCAGTTGATGGAGGACGGCGCCCCCGACGACGCGCTGCTCCTGGAGCGGCTGCACCCCGAGGTGTCGCTGCGCTCGCTGCCCGAGGCGAAGGCACTGCTCGAAGCCGCCGGCACGGTGCGGCGCCTGTGGGTCGAGCCGCCCGGCGGCCACGCCTTCGAGACGGTGGCCGAGCGCACCGAGCGCCAGAGCGTGCCGATGCGGACGCCGCAGGACGCCGAACTGGCGCCGCTGGTTGCGGCGGCGCTCGCGGCCCGCGACGAACTCGCCGCGAACACGCCCGAGTTGCTGCTCCTGCACGGCAACTTCCGCCAGAGCAAGGTGCTTTCGGGCGAGCGCGCGCCCTGGCTCACGGTGGGGCCCGAGCCGCTCGTGGGCGAACGGGCCTACGACCTGGCGCGGTTGGTGCGGGACCGGGTGGAGGACCTCATCGCGGCACCGAGCGGGCCCTCGGCCGCCCGCCGCCGCGTCAAGAAGCTCGCGGACTCCCTGGACGTCGACGCCGACCGGCTGCACGGCTGGACCCTGTTCCGCGCGGTGGAATCAGGCCTGCGCGCCCGAACAGCGGGCCGCCACGGCGACGCGGAACTCCTCCTGGAATTCGCTGGCTGGCTATAACCCCCTGGGCGCCGCCCCCGAAGACGCCACCCCTGCCCACCACCGACACTGCCCAGGGGTGCGGGGAACTGCGCGAGAAGCGAGCACGGTCCGCAGGTGAACGAGGGTTGGGGGCGCGGGGAACTGCGCGAACAGCCACGCACGGCCCGCACGCCAGCCCTCCCCCGGCCCCACCCCACCCCCGGAGGGTCACGGGAAGGGGCGGGGTGGGGAAAACCATCCCGTCAGGCGGACAGCTCAGGCGGACAGCCGAGCCACCGCCTCCGCCAGCGGAAGCTCCTCGCGCTCACCACTACGCCGATCCTTCAGCTCGAAGACACCCTCGGCGACCCGGCGCCCCGCGACCAGGATCTGCGGCACCCCGATCAGCTCGGCGTCGGTGAACTTCACACCCGGCGAAACCCCGGCCCGGTCGTCGACCAGGACCCGCAGCCCGGCCGCACGCAGCTGCTCGGCCGCGTCGAGGGCGGCCTCGACCTGGGCCGCCTTGCCGGCGGCGACGACGTGCACGTCCGCCGGGGCGATCTCGGCCGGCCAGCACAGCCCCTTGTCGTCCGCCGTCTGCTCGGCGAGCGCCGCCACCGCGCGGGAGACGCCGATGCCGTACGACCCCATCGTGACCCGGACCGGCTTGCCCTCCTTGCCGAGGACGTCGAGCTGGAAGGTGTCGGCGTACTTGCGGCCGAGCTGGAAGATGTGGCCGATCTCGATCGCGCGGTCGAGCTTCAGACCGGCGCCGCAGGAGGGGCAGGGGTCGCCCTCCTCGACCACCACGACGTCGAGGTAGTCGTCGACCTCGAAGTCACGGCCGCAGACCACGTTCCGGGCGTGGGTGTCCGGCTTGTTGGCACCGGTGATCCACGCGGTGCCGGGCGCGACGCGCGGGTCGGCGATGTAGCGGACCTTCTCCAGACCCTGCGGGCCGACGTAGCCGCGCACCAGGTCGGGGCGGTCCGCGAAGTCCTCGGCGGTCACGAGCTCCACGACGGCGGGGGCCAGGTGCTCGCCGAGCTTGCCGAGGTCGACCTCGCGGTCGCCCGGGACGCCGACGGCGACGATCTCGCCGTCCACCTTGACCAGCAGGTTCTTCAGGGTGGCCGAGGCCGGGACGCCCAGGTGGGCGGCGAGGGTCTCGATGGTGGGGGTGTCGGGGGTGGCGAGCTCCTCGACCGGGCCGTGCGCCGAGCCGTCGACCGGGGCGGCCACGAAGGTCACGGCCTCGGTGTTCGCCGCGTACGCGCAGGCCGGGCAGTCCACGAAAGTGTCCTCGCCCGCGGCGGCCGGGGCCAGGAACTCCTCGGACGCGGAGCCGCCCATGGCGCCGGAGACGGCGGACACGATGCGGTAGTCCAGGCCCAGGCGCGCGAAGATCTTCTGGTAGGCGGCGCGGTGCAGCGCGTACGACTCAGCGAGGCCCTCGTCGGTGGTGTCGAAGGAGTACGAGTCCTTCATCTGGAATTCGCGGCCGCGCAGCACGCCGGAGCGCGGGCGGGCCTCGTCGCGGTACTTGGTCTGGATCTGGTACAGCATGACCGGCAGGTCCTTGTAGGACGTGCACTGGTCCTTGACCGTCTGCGTGAAGATCTCTTCGTGCGTCGGGCCGAGCAGGTACTCGCCGCCCTTGCGGTCCTTGAGCCGGAACAGCAGGTCGCCGTACTCCTCCCAGCGGCCGCTCGCCTCGTACGCGTCCTTGGGCAGCAGCGCGGGAAGCAGGACCTCCTGCGCGCCGATGGCGTCCATCTCCTCGCGCACGACGGTGGAGATGTTGTCCAGGACCTTCTTGCCGAGCGGCAGCCAGGTCCAGATGCCGGCGGCGTTGCGCCGGACGTAACCGGCGCGGACCAGGAGCTTGTGGCTGAGCGTCTCGGCGTCCGCCGGGTCGTCGCGCAATGTCTTGGCCAGCAGACGGGACATGCGCTGAACCTGGGCGGCTGCCATGGATTTCTCTCCTGTACGTGCACGGGGTGATGCCTGGAGGTTATCCGGGCCTCCCGAGTGCGCGGAAATCCGTTTAACGGAAATTCCGTGGCTACCGGTATTCCTCGGGCCCGTGGCGCAGCAGCGGGAGGGGGGCGCCCATCACGGCGTACGGTCGTGCCGCGCTCGGGAAGTGGACCTGGCCGGCCAGGTCGATGTAGCCGAGCGACCGGTACAGGGCGCGGGCGGGGCTCTCCGTGTCGATCGCGGAGAGGATCGAGCGGGGCTCGGTGGCGGTGTCGGTGATGGTGGTGATGAGCGCGCGGCCCAGGCCCCGGCCCTGGAAGGCGGGGTGGACGTGCAGCTCCGTGATCACGAAGGAGTCGTCCAGCCACCATTCGGCGCCGTTGTTGCGCAGATACGGTTCGACGACGGTGGACCACCAGTGGGCCCGGTCGTTGGGCATCCCGTACACGAAGCCCGCCAGGCGGCCGTCGGCGGTGGTGGCGCCGAGCGCCCTGGCTCCCGGGTAGGACAGGTGGCGCAGCACGATGTGGCGGCGCACCCCGACCTCCTCGGCGCTGAGTCCGAAGGCGACCGCCTGTACGGCGAGGGCCTCGTCCACGCGGGCCGCGAGGTCGAGCGGTCCGACCAGTACGTCAGAGTCAGCAGGCATGGCCGCACCCTAACCTCAGAACAGCACGCTCATGAACGCCCCGGTCTCACGGAAACCGACCCGTCGGTAGCAGGCCCTGGCGGGGGCGTTGAAGTCGTTCACGTACAGACTCACGACCGGGGCCACGTCCGCCAGCGCGTAGCGCAGGACGGCCGCCATTCCGGTGGCCGAAAGGCCCTTGCCCCGGTGTTCGGGGGCGACCCAGACGCCCTGGATCTGGCAGGCCTGGTTGGTGGCGGCGCCGATCTCGGCCTTGAAGACGACCTTGCCGTCCTCGATGCGGGCGAACGAACGCCCCGAGCCGACGAGTTCGGCGACGCGGGCCTGGTAGAGCAGCCCGCCGTCGCCCGCGAGCGGGGAGACGCCGACCTCCTCGGTGAACATGGCGACGCAGGCCGGCATGATCACGTCCATCTCGTCCTTGCGGATCCGGCGGACGTAGGGGTCCGGGACGATGTCCTCGGGCATCTTCTCGGCGACCATCAGCGGCTGGTGCGGACGTACCTCGCGGGCCGGGCCCCAGTGCGGTTCGAGCAGCCGCCACAGCTCGGCCGTGGGCTCGGCGGGGCCGACGATCGAAGAACAGCGGCGGCCGGTGCGGCGGGCGCGGTCGGCGAAGGAGCGTACCGCCTCGGGCGTCGCGCAGATCGGTACGAGGTTGGCGCCGGAGTAGCACAGGGAGCGCAGCCGGCCGTCGGCGTACCAGCCCCACATCTCGCCGCCCAGCCGCCAGGGGTCGAGGCCGGCGATCTGCACGCGGGAGGTCACGAAGGCATTGGCGACCGGGTCGCTCTCCAGGATGGCGAGCGCCGCGCCGAGGTCGCCGGGTTCGAGGACCCGGGTGGTGGTCTGCGTCAACACGAGGGGGCCTCACGGTACGGTCTGCTGATCTCCGCACTGTACCCGCCACCGTCCCACCCGCGCCGCCCCTGCCCCCACGGGCCGGTGAGCCAAACCCCGGGGCTCCGCCCCAGACCCCGGGGTCGCTTGCCCACCCACCCGCCCGTGCGGGGGTTGGATGGGCTGAGCCTTTAGGGCTGCGCCCCCAAACCCCCTTGAGGGGCTCCGCCCCTCGAACCCCGGCGGGGGCTCCGCCCCCTGCACCCCCGTTCGCGCCTGAACGGCGCTCGTCCTCAAACTCCCCCAAGGCCTTAAGGGCCAGGGGGGACCCCCATGACGGGCT
>NZ_QOLA01000034.1 GCF_003324565.1 Streptomyces sp. SDr-06
TGACGTTCCCCTCACCCTGTTTTCCCAGCGACCCCGCCGGCCCTTGCCGACACCACCGATACTCCCGCCGGGGGCAGGCAGCGCGGCAGAGCGAAGCGTCCTGAGTGCCGCAGGACAAATGTCATGGCCGACGCGGGCCCGGCCCGCCTCACATGTGGACGGGTCCCTCCGTGGGGCCGACCGCTGGGCGGGGTGGGCCCTTGCGGTAGAGGACCACCGACACCAGGAGGCCCAGGGCGAAGAACGCGGCCGACCACCAGTACGCCGTCGAGTAGCTGTGCAGCTGGGCCTGGACGCGGGCCGCGGGGGTGGGTTGGCGGCCCGCCAGGTAGCTGGTGGCGGCGCTCGTCGCGAGGGTGTTCAGGAGGGCCGTGCCGATCGAACCGCCCACCTGCTGGCTGGTGTTGACCATCGCGGAGGCGACGCCCGCGTCGTGCGCGGCGACTCCCGCCGTGGCCATGCTCATCGCTGGCGCGAAGATCAGGCCCATGCCGACGCCCATCACGAGCAGCGGGGGCAGGACATGGGCGGCGTACCCGCTCGTCGCGTCCAGGGCGGTCATCCAGGCGAGCCCCGCCGCGCCGAGTCCCATGCCCAGCGGCACGATCGGCTTCGCGCCCAGCCTGGGAACCAGCTTGTTCTGCGCGACGACCGAGCTCACGATCATCGCGAACACCATCGGCAGGAAGGCCAGCCCGGTCTTGACCGGGGAGTACCGCAGGACCTGCTGGAGGTAGTACGTCAGGAACAGGAACACGCCGAACATGCCCGCGCCGGAGATGAACATGGCGAGGTAGGACGCGCCCCGGTCCCGGTCCAGGACGACGCGCAGCGGCAGCAGCGGATGCCTCGCCCTCGTCTGCCACGCGGCGAACGCGATGAGCAGCACGCCGCCCGCCGCGAGGAATCCCCACGTCTGCGCGGAGCTCCAGGCGTGCGTCTCGGCGTTGGAGAACCCGTAGACGATGCAGAAGAGTCCGGCCGAGACGAGGACCGTGCCCGGGATGTCGAGCTTGGGGCGGTCCAGCGGCGCACCGGGGTGCAGCAGGCGCAGCGCGCCGAGGAAGGCCAGGGCCGCGAAGAGGAGGTTGACGTACAGGCACCAGCGCCAGTCGAGATACTCGGTGAGCAGGCCGCCGAGCAGCAGGCCCACCGCGCCGCCGGTGCCCGCGACCGCGCCGTAGATGCCGAACGCCTTGGCGCGTTCCTTGGGGTCGGTGAACGTGGTGGTGAGCAGCGAGAGCGCGGCCGGCGCGAGCAGCGCTCCGAAGACGCCCTGGAGCGCGCGGGCGGTGACCAGGACCTCGAAGCTGGGCGCTGCGCCGCCGATCGCGGAGGCCAGCGCGAAGCCGACCAGGCCGGTCAGGAAGACGACCTTGCGTCCGACGAGGTCGGCGATCCGGCCGCCGAGCAGCAGCAGCGAGCCGAAGGCCAGCGCGTACGCCGTGACGATCCACTGGCGGTTTCCGTCGCTGAAGCCGAGATCGCGCTGCGCGGAGGGCAGCGCGATGTTCACGATGGTCGCGTCGAGCACGACCATGAGCTGGGCGAGCGCGATGACGCCGAGCACGAGCCAGCGGTGTTCGTGCCGGGCCCCGGTGTGCGGGGGCGGCGGCACGCCCTCGCCCGCGTAGGCGGCGGCCGGTGGCGGGGTGCTCACGGGTGGCCGGGTGGTGGAAAGGTCCTCGGCCGCGGCCGCTATGCGCTCGGCGCGACCTACCTCGACAGAGTCCTTGGTGTGACGGCCCATGTGCCGGTCTCCTCGGTGATCTCCCGGTGGTGATCGCCCCTTCCTCACGCTAAGTGAGGCCCGGGGGTTCCGCCACGCGAGTGAACGCCCGGGGCGGTGCGCGGCTCAGCCACCGGTCCGCGCCCCGGCGGCCCCGTCCCTATTCGTCCCAGGCACGGCTGGGACGCTTGTGCGCGTCGCGCTCCGGACACAGGTGCTGACACAGGGTCACTTACTCGGGGACCCCGCACCTTGGAGAAGACACACATGAACCGAAGCACCGTGCGAAGCGGCGTCGTCGCCGTCGCCGCCCTGCTCGCCCTGTTCCCGGCCGCCGCGATGGCGGCGCCCGCCACCGCCGCCGCGAAGGCCCCCGTGGCCACGGCCCACCACCACAAGATCCACGCGCAGGGTGTCGTGGTCACCGGGCACGGCCGCCTGCTGCACATCCGCAGCGGCGCCGGGGTCACCTACCGGACCACCGGCACCCTGCGCTCGGGACGCCAGGTGTGGCTGGTCTGCAAGACGAGCGGCGGCTCGGTGCACGGCAACCGGGTCTGGTACCGGCTGGCCGGACACCACAGCCGCTACGTCTCGGCCCACTACGTACGGGTCTCGGCCGGATCCTCCGTGCCGTGGTGCTGAGCCGGCGGCCCTGACCCTCGGGGACGGTCGGTCAGGGCGCCGGTCCACAACTTCGCCCGTTCGCCCCAGGGGCCGGAGCTTGGCTCCGGCCCCGCTGGGGTACAGATGGCCCCTGAACGGGACTTTGTGGACTTATGGGAGGGACCGCGTGGCCCAATGGCGACAGCTGCCCGAGTCGACCCGACCCGAACTGAGGCTGCTGATCGAGGAGTTGCGGCACCTGAAAAAGGCCTCCGGGCTGAGCCTGGCCGGTCTCTCCGCCCGCACCGCCTACAGCAAGTCGGCCTGGCACCGCTATCTCAACGGCGACAACCTGCCGCCGCGTGACGCGGTCGACGCCTTCGGCGCCCTCGGCGGCGCCGAGCACCACGCCCGGCTGCTCGACCTCTGGGACCGCGCGGTACGGCCCCCCGAGCCCGCGGCCCCGCCCGAGGCGCCGCGCCCGGCGCCCCCGGCCGAGCCCGTCCGTGAACCGTCCGGCCGCCGCCCGCACCGGCGCACGGTGACCGTCGCCGCGGCGCTCGCCCTGGTGGGAAGCGCCGCCTGGGCCGCCCTTCCGCACCCGCCCGAGGCGACCCCCGCCGCGCCCGCGCCGCCCGCCTGCCGGGGCGCCAGCTGCCAGGGCGACGACCCCGCCGCCTCCCCCTGCCGCACCGACGCCCGCACTCAGAGCGCCCTGACCACGGCCTCGTACGCGGTGAAGCTCCGCTACAGCCCGTCCTGCGACACCATCTGGTCCGAGGTGCGCAACAGCTCGACCGGCGCCGACACCGAGAGCCCCATGCTGGTGGCCCCCGACCCCCGGCAGGCCGAGGCCTGCGCCGAGGTCAGCCACAAGATGCTGTGCACGGGCGACGTGCCGCCCGGCTAGCGGCTGCGGCTCAGCCCGCGACCACCGACCCGGCCTTCTTCCAGTTGTCCCGCAGCCGCGTCAGGTAGTCCGACGCCTGGCTCCCCATCTTCGCCCCCCGCGCGAACGCCGCCATGTTGCCGCCACCCGCGTTGTACCCGAGCGCCATCAGCTCCTCCCGCGTGTACGGACCCGCCCAGTGCGCGGGCAGCTCGGCGGACATGTCGTGCAGGTACCAGGCCGCCGCCTCCACCGCGAGCGCGCGGTCGTCGGGCAGCTCCTCCCACGAGCGCCCCGCGAAGTCGCGCCCCCGCTTGGTCTGGTCGAAGGCGGCCCGGTGCATGTTCGCGATGCCGAAGGCCGCGTCCGGCTTGTACTTCTGCCAGCTCCGCTCGAAGGCCGGATCGTGCGGCTTGTAGTCCTCGTTGTAGAGGATCGCCATCAGGAGCTGCGCGCTGACCCCGGCCTTCCTGGCGTACGTCCGCACCTGGCCCGCGTAGTCGGCGGGGTCGTACGTGCCGCTCTTCGACGGGGACGCGGACGGCGCGGGCGAGGCGGAGGCGCCGGGCTTCGCGGAGCGCTCCGGGCTCCCGCCGTCCGACGACGAGCCGCCGCCCCGCACACATCCCCACGCGACCAGCGCGACCACCGGCAGCACCAGCCATCGAACCCGCCCTCCGCGCCCGCGCTGTTCAGCCATCGCCGCCCTGTCCGTCCGGTCCGGGTCCCGTCGTCGCCGCCCAGTCTACGAATGGGCCTCTCCGGGCAGCATCAGCGAAGTGTCAGGACCGCGTTTCCGCGCACCCGGCGGGCCCTGAGGTCCGCGATGACCTCGGCGGTGCGGGACCAGTCCCGCACCGAGCCGATCTCCGGGTGCAGCCGCCCCGTCTCCACCAGGCGGACCAGCGCGGCGAGGTCACCGCCGTACGTCGTGTCGGAGACGGTGTAGTCGAAGTGGGCGATGCGGGCGCGGCCGGGTCCCTTGAAGAAGTCGAAGAAGTCGAGCGTCACCGGGGTGCGGCTCGCCTGGCCGAACCAGACCAGCAGCCCGGCGGGCCTGAGCCGGGCCAGCGCGGCGGGCAGCGAGTCGCCGCCGACCGGCTCCAGGACGATGTCGTACGGGCCCGTGGCCTCCGCGACCGACGTGACCACCTCGGCCGCGCCCAACTCGGCCAGCCGGGCGCCCCGTTCGGGAGTGGCGACGACGGCGGTGACGGCCGCCCCGGACGACGCGGCGAGCTCGGTGACGTAGTGGCCCACTCCGCCGCTCGCGCCGGTGATCAGGACGCGCCGGCCCGCGACGGGGCCCGCCGCGCGCAGCAGCCGCAGCGCGGTGATGCCCGCGAGCGGCAGGGCCGCGGCGGTCACCGCGTCGATGCTGTCGGGGAGTTCGGCGACGCCGGTGCTCGCCACCGCGACCCGCTCGGCCCAGCCGAACGCGGGCGGGTGCGCCACCACCCGGGTGCCGACGGCGGGGCCGCTCCCGTCGGCGGCGGCGCACACCACCGTGCCCGCCACGTCCTTGCCGGGCCGCCAGCCCGGCCACCTGCGGTCGAGCCCGCCGTCGAGCTGGAAGGTCTCGCCCCGGTTGACCGAGTAGGCCTCGACCGAGACCACCAACTCGTCGTCCTTCGGGGCGGGTTCGGGTGCCTCGCCCAGGAGGACGGGCTGATCGGCGTCGTCCGGGGAGCCGGGCAGGAGGGCTTTCATGACTCTTCCTCTCTCCGTGTCGGGGGGCTCAGACGAACACGACGTTCTTGGCGTGCAGGGTGTCGAAGTACTCGCGCACCTCGACGATCCGCCCGTCCCGCACGGTGAAGACCGCCAGGCAGTGCTGGTCGTAGGGCAGGCCCGACTTGGCGGTGGCCCGGGTGTTCCACTCGGCGAAGACGCGCTCCCCCTCGGCGATGACGCCCTCGAATTCGAGCTCCATCGAGTCCGCTTCGAGCCGCGACACCATCGCCGGGATGAACTCGTCGAGGATCGCGCTCGGGCCGACCCAGGTCCGCGAGAGCGGCAGGTCACCGGCGAGCGTCCAGGTCGCGTCCGGCGCGAAGAACGCGCGCAGGGCGTCGAAGTCGCCGGTGGTGAGGGTGTCCATGTAGCGCAGGATCACGGCCCGGCTGGCCTCGGTGACGTCCGCGGGGGTGGCGGTGGGGGTCTTCGCGGGGGTGGTGGTCGCGGTGGTCATGGCCTGCTCCTCAGGTGTTCGCAAGGGGTTCGCTCCGCCGTCGCGCGGGGCTCCGGGGGTGTCTCTTCCCGACACCTGAAACCCTAGGAACGGGGCCCCGCGCAAGGGAAAGACCAGTTCGCGAGAGGTCCATGCCGTACCGGCATAACGGCTGCTCAGCCCCGGTCGTATGCTGCTCGGCATGTCCGGACTCCGCCGTCTGCGCTCCTTCCTCGCCGTCGCCGACGAGCGGAACTTCACGCGCGCCGCCGAACGTCTGCACATCGCGCAGCCCGCGCTCAGCCGCCAGATCCGGCAGCTGGAGCAGGAGCTGGGGGTGCGGCTCTTCGACCGCACCACACACTCCGTCGAACTCACCGACGCCGGGCGGCTGCTGAGGGAGCGCGGCGGCGAACTGTGCGCCGAGGCCGACCGGTTGTGGCGGGACGTGCGCGGCTTCGCCGCGACCGAGCGGGACACGCTGACGCTGGGATACAGCACCAGCACCGGGTACGGCACCGCACCCGCCCTGCTCGCGGCGCTCGCCGAGCACCACCCGGCCCTCGCCGTGACCACCCGGCTGCTGCCCACCGCCGACATCGTGGCCGGGGTCACCGACGCCACCCTGGACGCCGGCCTGGTCCGCTGCCCGCCCCCGACCCCCGAACTCGTCCGCACCCTCGTACGCCTCGAACACCAGGGGGTGCTGCTGCCCGCGTCGCACCCGCTCGCGGGGGCGGAGAGCGTCGAGGTGGCCTCGCTCGCGGACGAGCGCCTGCTCGTGCATCCGCGCGAGGCCAACCCCGGGCACTTCGACGCGATCACCGCGATCTTCACCCGGGCCGGGATCACGCCCCGACTCCTGCTGCGGCAGCTCTCGTTCGACGCCGCGCACACGCCCGTCGCGCGGGGCGAGGCCGTCTCCGTGCTCGGGGAGTCGGCGGCCGACGGCCTGCCCGGCACGCTGGTGTGGCGGCCGCTGCGCCCGGCGGCCGCCGTCGAACTCCACCTGCTGACGCGGGGCCCGGCCCGCCGCCCCGCCGTGGCCCGCCTCCTGCGGACGGCGGCCGAGACCGCCCGCGCCGAGGGGTGGCTCCGCTCCCCGGCGTAGGCCCGGGCAAGGGCCGCTCAGGCCGCCGTCCGGAACGTGCCCATCGCCTGCCGCACCTCGTCGAGGGTGGCCTCGGCCACCGCGTTCGCCCGCGCGTTGCCCTGCTCGATCAACTCCCGTACGTGGCCCATGTCCTGGGCGTACTCGGCGCGGCGGGCGCGCAGCGGGGCGAAGTGGTCGTTGACGGCCTCGGTGACCGCCGCCTTCAGCGCGGCCGAGCCGCCGTCGCCGATCCCGGCCGCCACCTCGTGCGGGTCGCGGCCCTGGCAGAGCGCGGCGAGCAGGAGCAGGTTGCTCACCTCGGGGCGGTGCTCCGGGTCGTAGGAAATATGCCGGGTCGCATCCGTCTTCGCGCCCCGGATCAGCCGGGCCGCCTCGTCCGAACTCGCCCGCAGCGCGATCGCGTTGCCCCGGCTCTTGCTCATCTTGCCGCCGTCGGTGCCGAGCAGGAGCGGCGCCCGCGAGAGCAGGGTGCGCGGCTCGGGGAAGACCGAGCCGTACCGCTCGTTGAAGCGGCGTGCGATGGTGCGGGTCAGCTCCAGGTGCGGCACCTGGTCCTTGCCGACCGGGACGAGGGTCGCCTTGCAGAACAGGATGTCGGCGGCCTGGTGGGCGGGATAGGTGAACATCAGGCCCGACACGGCCGCCTGGCGGGAGTGGGCGATCTCGTCCTTGACCGTGGGGTTGCGGCTGAGTTCGGCCACCGAGACCAGGCTCAGGAAGGGCAGGAGGAGCTGGTTGAGGGCCGGGACCGCGCTGTGCGTGAAGATCGTCGCGCGGGACGGGTCGACGCCCGCGCCGAGGTAATCGAGTACCAGGCCCTCGACGGCCTCGGAGAGCCGGTCGGCCACGTCCCGGTCCGTGAGCACCTGGTAGTCCGGGATGACGAGGAAGAGGTCCACCCCCTCGTTCTGGAGCCGGACCCGGTTCTGGAGCGTGCCGAAGTAGTGGCCGAGGTGGAGGGGGCCGGTGGGGCGGTCGCCGGTCAGGATGCGGTCGTCCGTGGCGGCCGGGGTGGCCGGGGCGGCCGGGGCGGCGGTGCGGGTGATCGTGCTGGTCATGGTGGGCTCCTCGTAGGCAGTGGACGGGGCGGGCCTGGACGGCGCCCACTGCACATCCAGCGAGGGCAACAAAAAGGGACCGTCCGATGCGAACGGCCCGCTGACGATGTCGCGCGTGAGTCGTGGCCGCTCCTAGGAGGAGCGCCACCAGCAGAGCTGAGAGGGACACTGCGACGCGGACGACATGGATCCACTGTAGCCCGGCGGGCGGCACGCACCCAGGGTCTTTGGACACGCGCCGCCTCGGGCCCGGATCAGTACAGGCCCTGGTACATCTGCCAGCCGCCTCCGATCCGCACCCGGTCCGTGTACGCGCCGGCGCCGTTGCCGGGGTAGCGCCACAGCCCGCCGTCGCTGTCGCGGGCCACCAAATCCGGCTTGCCGTCGCCCGTGATGTCGCCGACCCCGGCGAGCGCGTTGTAGATCCCCCAGCCCGCGCCCAGGCGGACCCGGTCGCCGAAGGTGCCCTGCCCGTTGCCGTCGTAGCGCCACAGCACCCCGGCGGTGTCCCGGGCGAGCAGGTCGCCGTAGCCGTCGCCGTTGAGGTCACCGGCCCCGATCACGGTGTCGTAGATCCCCCAGCCGAACCCGATCCTGACCGGGTCCCGGAACTGGCCCGCGCCGTTGTCGGCGTACATGTACAGGTCGCCCGATGCGGTGCGGGCGATCAGGTCGGGGCGGCCGTCGCCGGTCAGGTCGCCGGGGACGGTGAGCTGGTCGAACGCGTTCCAGCCGCCGCCGAGCCCGAGGTGCGGCCCGCCCGGCGCGAACGGCTTGTTCACGGCGCCGTCGTAGCGGGTGAGCTGCCCGGAGGCGTCCCGTACGAGGAGGTCGTTGTTGCCGTCGTTGGTGAGGTCGCCCGCCGGGACGTAGCGGGAGGTGGTGGGCCAGCCCGGCGCCGAGGGGCCCGGGGTGACGTCGCCGCTGCCGTTGCCGGTGCGGATGGTGAGGGTGCCGCCGGGGGTGAGGGCGAGGAGGTCGCCCCTGCCGTCACCGTTGTAGTCCCGCCAGGTGGCGGGTCCCGGGGCGGTGGTGGCGGTCATCAGGCGGGTCGTGTACGTGCCGGTGGGGTCCTCCCACAGGGCGGTCGGGCGGCCTGCCGGACCGCCCACGGACATGCCGCCGCGCGCGTAGCCGGAGGTGTTGGCGCTGAGCTCCTTCGGCGTGCTCCAGACGCCGCCCATGCGGGAGGCCACCACGAAGCGGGTGGAGTTGCCGTCGTCGGCGGGCTGGCTCCAGCCGGCCTGCACCGTGCCGTCGGCGGCGATGTCGGCGCCGAACCCCGTCATGCCGGCGTATTGGGTCGACAGGGTCTGCACGGGCGCCCATGTGCCGGTGGCGGCGGCCCGGGTCGCGGTGCGGATCCAGAAGCCGTCCGTGCCGGACTGGTAGTCGGACCACACCAGCGTGACGTCACCGTCCGGGCCGGTCAGCGCGGACGGCACCGCGTCGCCGAAGGCGTCGGTCCTGGCCGCCGTCTCGACCGGCCCCCAACCGCCGCTCGCGGCCGGTCTCTGCGCGTACTTGAGCGCGCCGCCCGCGAGCCAGGTCAGCGCGAGGGCGCCGCCCGGGGCCGCCGTCAGCCGGGCCTCGCCGGCCGGGACCGGCTGGCCGAAGGTGTCGTGCGGGGCGCTCCAGGCGGTGGCCGACGCACCCTGCTCGGCGGACTTGAAGGCGGCGCCCGCGGGCCCGTACTCCGTCCACACCACCGACACCGAGCCGTCCGCGGCGACCGCGACCTGGGGGTAGCCGTCCTGCGCTCCCGCGGCGGTGTTGTCGAGCCGGGCCGGCGCCGACCAGGCGCCCGACGCCCCGGTGCGCTCGGCCGCGTACACCTCGTACCGCGGGTCGACGCTGTGCGCCCACACCACGACCGTGCGGCCCGAGGGGGTGCCCGCGAGCCGGATGTCCTGGATGCGGTCGGCCGCGGCTATCTGCACCGGCGACGACCAGGACGTGGCCCCGGCGGGCAGCGCCGACGTGCGCAGCACCGCACCGGTCGCGGCCACGTCGACCCAGGCCACGGTCACCGAACCGTCCGACGCCGCCAGGAGGTGCGCGTCGACCGGCGAGGACGTGTCGTAGGTGGAGCTCGCCAGCGTCCGCACCGGCCCCCACTTCGTCGTCCCCGCCGACCGCACGGCCACAAGCAGATCGCGCTGCGACCTGTTCGCGGCGAGTCTGGACCACAGGGCGACGACCGTGCCGTCCTTGGCCGTTCTGGTGTCGATCAGCGTCTGGATCGTCGTGCCGTCGGTGAGCGCGTACGGCGCGCCCCACTGGTCGGTCTGGACCGCCGGGGCGGGCCCCGGCCTGGCCTCGGCGCCGGTCGCGCCGAAGGCGCCGAGCGCGAGTGCGGACGTCAGCGCGGGTACTAACACCCTGCCTATCAGCGTGCTGCGTCGGCCGTGCCTGTTCTCTGCCACAAGTACTCCGCCTCATGCGTGGGAAGCATGCGGGGTACGCGAAGCCGCGCGTGCATGCCGCGCGAGGATAGGAAAGCCGCCCGGCTCGGGCCCAGCATGCGAGTGGCCGGGAGGTTAACAGCGGACGCGGAATCCCGAACTCCCCGGCGAGGACACTGGGTTGGTGCCCTGCGGGGACGTACCTCATGCGGGTGGAAGCAGCACGGCGCCGCCCGCGGGCGCGGGGCCGCCGGACGCGGCGGTACGTGGGGAGCGTGGCCCCGCGGGATCGGGCGCTACTTGTGCGCGTGGCTTCCCACGTAGAACAGGAGCCACACGAAACCGGCGAAGGCATGGGTGCCGAAGATATAGAAGCCCGCGCGCAGCGCGATGCCGCGCTCCTGGCTCTTCTCGCTGTCGGCCACCGGCCACCCGCCTCCTCGGTCCCGTCCAGGGTACGGGGACGGCACCGAGGGGGGCGCGGGTGGGCGGCCCGGGGTCAGTCCTCGTGCGTGTAGAACACGTAGAACGACACCAGGAACATCGCGCCGCCGAAGATCGCGCCGATCCCGGACGACCGGAACACGCTGTGCCCGGCCAGGCTGTACAGGAAGCCCATCCCGCTGCCGAACAGCGTCCCGTACGCCGCCGCGCGCAGCTCGCGGGGCAGGGCGGACTGGATGCTGAGGAGGCCCATGCCGAGGGCCATCAGGACGAGGCCCGACACGACACCGAGGACGATCTGGCCGCCGGTGAGCGCGCCGCCGCCCCGCTGGATGACCGCGGCGTAGATGCCGTACGCCACTCCCAGGACGACGGGGACCGCGAGGAGGGCCCTGCTCGGGTGGTGAGCCGTGCGGCGGCTCGGGGCGGGTACCGAAACGTGTGCGGCCATGGCGGCACTCCTTCCGCTTGCCCGGGGCACGTGTGCGCGTCCCCCATACAGCCCACACCCGCGCGCGCCGCTGGGCAACCCGGGATTTCGTGGACGGGTGCGCAGCTTCCTGTCGGCGGTGCTGATCGTGCTCGCGGCCGTCCTGGTGCCGCTCGGCGCGATCGCCGCCTGGGCGAAGACGGAGATCGCCGACAGCGACCGGTACGTGGCCGCCATGGCGCCGCTCGCTGGGAACGGGGCCGTGCGCGACGAGGTGGCCGCCAGGGCCACCGACGCGATCATGAAGAACATCGACGTGGGGCCGCTCCAGGCCTCGGTGGCCTCGCTGATCGGCGGGGCCGTGCGGTCCTTCACCACCACCTCCGCCTTCCGGGGTGTGTGGAACACCGCCAACCGGGCCGCCCACGCGAGCGTCGTGTCCGCGCTGACCGAGAACGGCGGCGGCAACGACGTGCGCATCGACCTGGCCCCGGCGATCCAGCAGATCAAGACCGAACTGGAGGCACAGGGCGTGCCGTTCGCGAACGAGATTCCCGTGGAGAAGACCGACCTGACCGTCGTCGAGTCGACGAAGCTGGGCCCGGTCCGCACCGTCTTCCGGTGGCTCCGGCGCATCGGCGTCTGGGGCGCGGTCGCCTGTCTGGCGGCGGCGGGGTCGGCGGTGCTCGTCGCGGTACGCCGCCGCCGCGCCCTCATCGGGGTGGGGGTCGGGCTCGCCGTGGGCGCGGCGGTCCTGCGCGTGCTGGTCGCGGTCGGCAGGTCGCTCACGCTCGACGGGCTCCCCGCGGACTCCGATCCGTCGGCGGCGGGGGCGGTCTACGACGCGCTCACCGACTTCCTCAGCACGGCCGCGTGGGGCGTGCTCGCGTTCGGTCTCGCGCTGGCGCTCGCGGCCTGGCTCGCGGGGCGGCTGGGGAAGCGGGGGCGCGGGCCCGATCCGGCCCCGGGAGCGGCGCGGGCAAAGGCTTGAACAACCCTGCCCGGCGCGGGGCCGTCCTTGAGGGAGGATGCGAGCGCCGTGACCAGCCAGCGGAGGGCGGACCGCCTTGGACACCATGGGCACCGGAACCATGCCGGACCGGGCGGCCGCGCCCGTACGGCGCCGCCACCCCTGGCGGGTGGTGTCCGCGCTGGCCGGGGCGCTGCTGCTGGCCGGGGTCAGCGCGGTGGTGGGGTGCCGGGCCGCCGACTCGGACGGGGTCACGCCCGTGCCGCAGGCCCTCGCCTTCCTGCCCTGGCTGCTCGTGCCCGGCGGCGCGGGGCTCGCGCTCGCGGCGCTGGGGCGGTGGCGCACGGGGATGGTGTGGGGCGTCGCGGTGCTCGCGGTAACCGGCTGGTACACCCAGCCGTACGGCGATGCCACGACCCGGCCGAAGGGTCCGGTCCTGGCGGAGCTCAAAGTCCTCACCTCCAACACCGAGTTCGGGTGGGCGACGGACGATCTGATCGCCACCGTCCGGCGTGAGAAGCCCGACCTCGTGTTCGTCGAGGAGTGCAGCTTCCGCTGCTCCGACGCGCTCGCCGCCGATCTGCCGGCGGCCGACTACCCGTACCGCGACGTGGTGCGCGAGGACGGCTCGGCCGGCTCCGCGATCCTGAGCCGGTACCCGCTCAAGCCCGCCGAGCCCATCGAGTCGGTGATGGCCATGCCGGGCGCGGTGGCCACCATCGGCGGGCGCGCGGTCCGCCTCCAGCTCGCGCATCCCTCGCCGCCGCTCCCGCGCGACGAGGGCAAATGGCACCAAGAGCTGGGCCGGGTAAGGGAGTTCGCGAAGTCGGCCGCCGGGCAGCCGGTGATCCTGGCCGGGGACTTCAACGCCACTCAGGACCACGCCCTGTTCCGCTCCGTGCTGGAGGCGGGCGCCCTGCACGACAGCGCCCGCCTCACCGGCCGGTCGCACACCTACTCCTGGCCCGCCGACCGCACCACCCCGCTGCGCACCCAGATCGACCACGTCCTGGTGAGCGACCACTTCAAGGTGACGTCCGCCCGCTTCCTGAAGCTGCGCGGCACCGACCACCGCGCCCTCCTGGTGGGGCTCAGCCTGTACGCCGGGTAGGACCGCGCGGACGGCGCGCGCGGCAGGGCGGCCTTCGCCGGGCGACCCGGGGTCTTCAGGGATGATCCGGAAGCGGCCACGCCCTCGACCCGATCACTTTCGTAGAATTTATCCACAGGCTGTGGACAAGTTTTACGGTTTTGTTGGGCGTCCCGTTTGCACCAAGTGATCTTTTTACGGTGTCGTGTGCTCATGGCTGATCAGAAGCGGGCGGGGGACGGGGTGCGACCGGGGCGGTTCGCGCCGCCGGAATGGCTCATCGGGGGGCTGCGGCCGGCCCCCACCCCCATCCCCTGGCCCGCCGTGCTCCGCGCCGCGATCGCCCTGGCCGCCCCGCTCGCCGTGGGCATGGCGACCGGCCACGGCGTGTACGGCGCGCTCGCCTCCATGGGCGCGCTCAGCGGAGTCATCGGCGACACCGCCGACGCCTACCGGATGCGGATCTTCAACATCGCCGTGCCGCAGCTCTTCGGCGCGCTCGGCGTGACCGTCGGCAGCCTCGTCTTCGGGCACGGCTGGCTCGCGGTCGCCGCGCTGACCCTGGTCGCGCTGGCCTCCGGAATGATCTCCTCGATCGGCGCGGTCGCCTCGGTCTCGGGCCTGCTGCTCCTGCTCAACGCGGTGGTCGGCGCGGGACTGCCCATGCCGTCCCCCTGGTGGAAGGCGCCGCTGCTGCTCAGCCTCGGCGGCCTGCTCGTCCTGCTCCTGAGCCTGCTCGGCTGGCCGCTGCGGCGCACCGAACCCGAGCGCGCCGCCGTCGCCGGGACCTATCGCGCGGTCGCCGAGGCCATCGAGGCGGCCGCCACCGACGGGTACGACACCAGACGCCAGGCCGTCACGCACTCCCTCAACACCACCTACGACCTCATCCTCGCCCGCCGCACCCGCGAACACGGCCGCCGCGGCGAGCTGGTGCGCCTGCTCGCCCAGCTCAACGTCCTCATCCCGATCGTGGAAGCGGCCCCCGCCGTGCACCTGCGCGGCTGGGGCGTGGACCCCGCGATCCCGGCCGCCGTACGGGAGTTGGCGGACGCGGTCGACGAGGGCCGCACCGGCACCGCCGAGCCCGAGCTGCCCGCGCCCACGACCCCCGCAGAGCGCGCTCTGGACACCGCGCTGCGGCACGCCTTCGCGGTGGTGCACCACCCCGACCCCGACCAGTCCAACATCGACGACCGCCTCGGCCGCCCGGCGGCCCTGCGCATCCGCTTCCGCCGCGCGGCCCGCAACGTCCTGCTCTCCGGCGCCTCCTGGCGCTACGGACTGCGCCTCGCCCTGTGCATCGGCCTCGCCCAGGCCCTGGTCTCCGTGGTCCCGGTGGAACGCTCGTACTGGGTCGCGCTCACCATCGTCTTCGTGCTCAAGCCCGACTTCGGCTCGGTCTTCGCCCGCGCCCTGATGCGGGCGATCGGCACCGCGGGCGGCCTCGTCATCGCCGCCGCCGTCCTCGCCGACGTACCGCGCGGCTGGTGGGACGTGCCGGTCCTGATGCTGCTCGCCGCGCTGATCCCGGCGTTCTCCGCGAAGGGCTACGCCTTCCAGACCGCGGCCATCACCCCGGTGATCCTGCTGCTCTCCGACGTCCTCAACCACCAGGGCTTCAACCTGGTCATGCCGCGCCTGTGGGACAGCCTCATCGGCTGCGGGATCGCGCTGGTGGCGGGCTATGTGCTGTGGCCCGAGAGCTGGCACACCCGCGTCGGGGCCCGGCTCGCGGACGCGGTGGCCTCGACCGCCGAGTACGTGGAGTACACCTTCGGCTCCGAGGACGACCGCACCGAGCGGGTCCGCCGCAGGCGGCGCCTCTACCGCGATCTGTCGACGGTACGCAGCGAGTTCCAGCGGGCGCTGACCGAGCCCCCGCCCACCGGGGCCAGGGCCGCCGCGTGGTGGCCGCTGGTCGTGGCGGTCGAACGCATCGTGGACGCGACGACGGCGGCGCGGGTCCGGGTCAACCACGGGGCGCCGTGGCCCGCGCCGGGCGAGGCGGAGGCGATCGCGGTCCAGCTGCGCGAACTGGCGGACGGGCTGCGGGAGAGTGTGACGCTGGTGGAGGTGCGGGCGGCGCTCCCGGGGGACGAGGAGTCCGTTCTCGCCCCGCTGCGGCAGGAAGTCCGAGCGGCCCGCGCCATCGCCTCCCCCACCCCCTGACCCCGGGGGTGAAGGGCCCCTGGGGCTCCGCCCCAGACCCCGTTCGCGCCTAAAGGGCGCTCGTCCTCAAACTCCCCCAAGGCCTTAAGGGCCAGGGGGGATCCCCATGACGGGCTGAAGATGCCCATGCTGGCCAGCACCCGTACTGCTAAGGGGCGCGGGGAACTGCGCGACCAGCCACGCACGGCGGGCGGACGAAATCGGGGTTAGGGGCGCGGGGAACTGCGCGAGAAGCGAGCACGGTCCGCAGACCGAAGGGGCCGTCAGAAGAGCGGCAACTGCCCCGGAAACGGGGGGAGTTCGAACCCGTCCAGGGTTCGCTGCGAGGCATCCGCGGGGGCCCGCATCTTGGACCCCGGGCAGAGCGTCAGCTCGCCCCCCACCCGCGTACGGGGATCGTGACGCACGAACCTGCCCGCCACCACGGCGACGGAACGACCGCAGGACGGGCAGGAACGGCGAGGAGAGACGCTGGACATCCCCCCATGCTGCCAGAGGCCGACGCCTACGCGGCCGGCTTGAACGCGGAGGCCAGCCCGTTGCGCCACAGGCTGTTCACACGCGACTTCTCCGTGCTGTTCGGGTACGCGTTGCGGCACGACGGGCCGGGCCCGCCGCCGGACATGAGCTCACTGCACGGCCCGGAGTAGTGGTCGGGCAGGCCGAGCACGTGGCCCGTCTCGTGCGCGACGACCCGCACCGAGTAGTACTGCTGGTTCTGGCTGTAGTCGAGGAAGATGTAGCCGCTGCCGTGCCCGTCGGTCGAGGCGTACGAGCCGTTCTGCGGGTCGTCGCCCTCGTAGTACTGGAAGTCCGCGCCCGAACCGCTCTCGGCGAGGCGGACGTTCTGCACCGAGGAGTTCCAGATCTGCGCGGCCTGCGCTATCTGCGAGCGGAAGCTGGGGGCGTTGGCGGCGCTGTAGTACACGGTGACCGCGGCGGCCAGCGGATTGGCGGCGCGCTTCTTGGCGACCGACTTCATGACCGCGTCGTAGAACGCCCGGTCGTTGGCGGCGGAGTGCTTGCCCGCGGCGGTGTAGTGCGCGGTGGGGGCATTGGTCTGGGTGGCGGCGGTGGCGGCGGTGGCGGGGATCGCGCCGAAGCCCGCGAGGGCCAGGCCCAGCGCGGCGGTCACGACAAGGGTGCGGGAGTGTCTCATGGGGGGTTACCAATCCTTCGGGGATCCGCGCACGGCTGGGTGGGCCGGGCACGGGTGTGGGGTGTTCTCCGTGACTGGATGACGACGGTGGCGCCGCCGTCCCGGTGATTGTGGAGGCCGCGGCGGCGTACGGGAATGATGCCGATCTGCGATAACTCCCGCGTATCAGAGGGGTTTTGGCCACCTGGCGCGATGGGTTAGCACGCCCTAACCTCAGCCGCATGGATCTGGAGGTGAGACATCTGCGGGTGCTGTGCGCCATCGCCGACGCGGGCAGTCTGCACGGCGCCGCCCGGGCCCTCGGCACGAGTCAGCCCGCCCTGACCACCCAACTGCGGCGCATCGAGAACACCTTGGGCGGGCGGCTCTTCTCGCGCGAGCGGACCGGCTGTGTGCCCACGCCCCTGGGCCGGGGCGTGGTCGGCCGGGCCCGTCCGCTGCTCGCCTCGCTGAGCGCGCTGGTCACCGAGACCCGCGCCGCGGCCGCCCGCAGGGAGGGCGGCGCGCGGCTGCGCATCGGCTCGACCGCGAGCCGCGCCATCCCGGGCTGGCTGCGCCGGCTGCGGGAGCGGCTGCCGGGCACCGAGACCCAGCTCCAGGTGGCGGTTTCGGCCACCGCGCTGCTGCGCGGCGTCGCCGAGGGCGAGTTGGACGTGGCCTTCGTGCACGAGGTCGAGGGCTGCCCGCTGCGGGTCCCGCCGGGCCTGGACGTGCGCACCCTGGTGGAGCGCGAGCCCCAGTTCGTCTGCCTGGCCGCCGACCACCCGGCGGCGCACCACCCCGTCGTGGACCTCGCCGACCTGGCCGCCGACCAGTGGATGGTCGACCCCAGCGTGGACGGCGAATGGGAGGGCCTGCGCCGGGTCCTCAGCACCGCGGGGCTCAACCCCCGCATCCTGCACGGCGATTACCTGACCGCGGCCGGTCTGGTCGCCACGGGAGAGGTGGTCACCCTCTGCCAGCCCACCTCGCGCCCCCGCCCCGACATGGCCGTACGCCCGCTGCGGGGAGACCCGCTGGGCGTACGTCTGCTCCTGGCGGTCCGCGGCGGGGCGTACGGAGGCGACCTGGCCGGGGTGGGCGCCGACCTGGAGTCGGCGTACTGGGAGGCCGCTTCGCACTCCCCGCCCTACCGGTCCTGGCTGACGGAGCGGGGGCGGCCCTAGCAGGGCTTCGCGCGGGCCGCGTCGGGGGGGGGCGGGTTCCGCCTGAGCCGCGACGGGCCGCCGCTGCTCCCTTTTGCGGTGCTCACCCGGCCCCTTCCGGGAAACGCCCCGCAGGGTCGCTAACCTTACGTGTCCGCGCTGGCCAGGGATCGGACCCCGGACCTGTGGCGCAGTGCGGTACGTATCGCACCCAACTCATGCGAAAGGCCTCGCCCATGGGCATTCGGAGCTTGCTGCGCAAGGTGTTCGGACGCGATCGCGCGGAGCGTGCCGAGCCGACGGCGGCTTCCGTACCGCCCCAGGCGGAACGCGCCCCCGAGACCGCCGAGACCCCCGCCCCGGCCGAGGCGGCCGCGCCGTCCGTTCCGGCCCCGGCGAAGGAAGTCACCCTCTCCTCCGCGGAGGAGCTGGTGGCCGCCGCCTTCGACGGCCCCCGCCCCCCGGCCTCGTCCTCGACCCCGGCCCCGACTTCCTCCTCCTCCGACTCCGCCACCAGCGCGGACACCTCGGACTCCTCGGATTCCTCGGACACCGCGGACTCCTCGGATTCCTCGGATTCCTCGGATTCCGCCGACGCTTCGGAGCAGCCGGTCGCCGAGGTGCCGCAGCCCCGTACGGAGGCCGAGCCGGAGCCGGTGGCCGAGCCGGTCGCGGCCGAGGAGCCCGTGCCGGTCGAGGAGACGGAGGCCACCGCCCCCGAGCCCGAGCCGGTGGTGGCTGAGGTTGAGGTCGCGGTTGAGCCCGTCGTCGAGCCCGAGCCCGCCGAGGTCGAGGCGGAGCCCGCGACAGCAGAAGCCGAGCCCGTCCAGGCAGAGGCGGAGCCCGAGCCCAAGCCGGTCGCCGCGGAGGCAGACCCCGAGCCTGAGCCCGTCCAGGCGGAAGCAGAACCCGAGCCCGAGCCGGTCGCGGCGGAGCCCGTCGTCGAGCCCGAGCCTGTGACGGCAGAGGCAACAGAGGAAGCAGAGGCAAAGGAAGCGGTCGAAGCCGACGCCGACACTCCTCTCCCCACCCCCAAGCCCGCCGTCTCGGCCGCTCGGGTGAAGTCTCGGGCGCCGGGGCTCTCCGGGGCGTACAAGGCGGCCGGGGCCGCGCTCAAGAAGGCCGGGATCAGTGGGGCGCGGGCCAAGGTGTACCTCGTGCTCGACCGGTCCGGGTCGATGCGGCCGTACTACAAGGACGGCAGCGCGCAGGGTCTCGCCGAGCAGGTGCTCGCGCTCGCGGCGCACCTCGACGAGGAGGCCACCGTGCACACCGTGTTCTTCTCGACCGACATCGACGGGTCGGTGGACCTCGGGCTCGACGCGTACGAGGGGCTCGTCGACGAGACGCACGCCGGGCTCGGGCGCCTGGGGCGCACCAGCTACCACCGGGCCGTCGAGGAGGTCGTCGAGCACGTCGAGAAGTCCGGGCACGACGAGCCGGTGCTCGTCGTGTTCCAGACCGACGGCGCCCCCGACGCCAAGCTGCCCGCCCGCCAGGCGCTCACGGACGTCGCCGACAAGCCGCTGTACTGGCAGTTCGTCGCGTTCGGCGAGGACGACTCGAAGGCGTTCGACTTCCTGCGCACCGCCGAGACGGACCACGCCCACGTCGGCTTCTTCCACGCCGGGCCCGCGCCCCGCGAGCTGAGCGACGCCGAGGTCTACCAGGGTCTGCTCAACTCGTTCCGCCCGTAGCGGCCGCCGCCTTCGGCAGCGAGACGGTCACGGTGAGCCCGCCCTCGGGGCCGGGCGCCGCCGTGGCCGTCCCGCCGTGGGCCACCGCGATGGAGCGCACGATGGACAGGCCGAGCCCCGCCCCCGGCCCCATCCGGTCGCGGCCCTCGCCCCGCCGGAAGGGCTCGAACAGGGCCGGGATGTCCTCCTCGGCCACCACCGGCCCCCCGGGGTTGGCCACCACGAGCCGGCCGCCGTACACGGTGACCTCCACCGCCCCGCCCGGCACGTTGTAGGTGACCGCGTTGGCGAGGAGGTTCGCGGTCAGGCGGGCAAGCAGCGCCCGGTTGCCCCGCACCACGGCGGGGACGGCGTTCACCTTGACGGTGTCGTGGCGCGCCGCCTCCTCCCGGACGACCTCCGCGAGGTCCACCTCCTCGCGCCGCTCCAGGCCCCGCTCGCTGCGGGCCAGCATCAGCAGCCCCTCGATGAGCTGCTCGCTGCGCCGGTTGTTGTCGAGCAGCGTCGTACGGGTGCGCTCGATGTCGCCGGGTCCGGGCTCACCGTCGAGGCCGATCTGGATCGCAGCGCGCTGGGTGGCGAGCGGGGTGCGCAGTTCGTGCGAGGCGTTGGCGATGAAGCGGCGCTGGCTGTCGAAGGCGGCTTCGAGGCGGCCGAGGAGGTCGTCGATGGTGTCGCCGAGTTCCTTCAGCTCGTCGTCGGGCCCGGCCGCCCCGATCCTCTCGTGCAGGTTGCTCGCCGTCAGCCTGCGGGCCCGCGCCGTCATGACGTGGACGGGGCGAAGGAGGCGGCCCGCCGTCCACCAGCCCACCACGACCGCGAGCAGCGCGATCGCGACGAGCGCCAGCGTGGACCACAGCGCGGTCTGGCTGGAGGCGGCGTCGCTCACGTCGGCGCTGAGCCGGTAGACGGTGAGCGGTTCGAGCGGGGCCGGGCCGCTGCGGTAGGCGGACACGCCCGACGGCATCCGGAGGGTGGTCGCGCGGGTCGCGATGGCCGTCGCCTGCTGTTCGGTGCCGGCCCGCGAGAGCAGGTTGACGACGGCCAGCAGCGCCGCCCCGAGCACCAGGAAGACACCGCCGAAGATCAGCGCTATGCGGGTCCTGATCACCTGGCGTGGCTCCCCGCGTTCACAGCGCGTACCCCACGCCCTGGACGGTACGGATCAGCGAGGGCTCGCCGAGCTTGCCGCGCAGCTTGCTCATGGCGACGCGTACCGCGCCGGTGAAGGGGTCGGCGTTGGCGTCCCAGGCGCGCTCCAGGAGTTCCTCGGCGGAGACGGCCGCGCCGTCGGCCTCCAGGAGGATCTGAAGCACCGCGAACTCCTTGGGCGAGAGGTCGAGCTCGTGCCCGTCGCGGTGCGCGGTGCGCCGCACGGTGTCCAGGCGCAGGCCGTGCCGCTCCAGGACGGGCGGCACCGGGCGGGCGCTGCGCCGGCGCAGCGCCCGGACCCGCGAGACCAGCTCGGGGAACTCGAAGGGCTTGCCCAGGTAGTCGTCCGCGCCCAGGTCGAGGCCCTCGACCCGGTCCTCCATGGACGCCGACGCGGTCAGCATGAGGATGCGGGTGCGGGAGGCGTCGGCGACCAGGCGGCGGGCCACCTCGTCGCCGTGCACGCGCGGCAGGTCGCGGTCGAGCACCACCACGTCGTAGTCGTGCAGGCCCAGGTAGGCCAGGGCCGCGTCCCCGCTGTAGACGGTGTCCACGGCGAATCCGGCCCGCCGCAGACCGGTGGCGACGAGCTCGGCGAGGACCTCCTCGTCCTCGGCGACCAGTACCCGCATGTTCTCGTCCTTCGTGTGCACGTGCCCCCTTCCGTCCCAGGATGCGTCCTTGCTACGGCAACGGGTGTTTCGCAAACCTCTCCGCGGCCTCCGGGGGCGTCCGCCATCCGGACATCCCGGGCGGTCGCGGTGACGTCGGCCGATAGGATTCCGCGCATGCCTTCGCCGACGTACTACGTTTCGACGCCCATCTACTACGTCAACGACGCCCCGCACCTGGGCCACGCCTACACCACCGTCGCCGGTGACGTGCTCACCCGCTGGCACCGCCAGCGCGGCGAGAAGGTGTGGTACCTGACGGGCACGGACGAGCACGGCCAGAAGATCATGCGCACGGCCGAGGCGAACGGCGTCACCCCGCAGGAGTGGTGCGACAAGCTCGTCGGCGAGGCGTGGCAGCCCCTGTGGGAGCACCTGGACATCGCCAACGACGACTTCATCCGCACCACCCAGAAGCGGCACACGGACCGCGTGCAGGAGTTCGTCCAGGACCTGTACGACAAGGGCGAGATCTACAAGGGCGGCTACGAGGGCCCGTACTGCGTGGGCTGCGAGGAGTACAAGCTCCCCGGCGACCTGGTCAGGGCGGAGGACGGCACCGAGCTGTGCGCCATCCACAAGAAGCCGGTGGAGCTCCTCAAGGAGGAGAACTACTTCTTCAAGCTGAGCGAGTACGGTCCGAAGCTCCTTGAGTTCTACGAGGCGAACCCGGGCTTCATCCAGCCCGAGTCGGCCCGCAACGAAGTACTGAACTTCGTGCGCCAGGGCCTTCAGGACCTGTCCATCTCGCGGTCGACCTTCGACTGGGGCGTGCCCGTGCCGTGGGACCCGCAGCACGTGATCTACGTGTGGGTGGACGCGCTGCTCAACTATGCGACGGCGGTCGGGTACGGCGCCGACCAGGCCCGCTTCGAGGAGATCTTCCCGGCGGACGTGCACCTCGTCGGCAAGGACATCCTGCGCTTCCACGCGATCATCTGGCCCGCGATGCTGATGGCCAACGGGCTGCCGGTGCCGGGGAAGGTCGCGGCCAACGGCTGGCTGATGGTCGGCGGCGAGAAGATGTCGAAGTCCAACCTGACCGGCATCAAGCCGCAGGACCTGACCTCGCACTTCGGCGTGGACGCCTACCGCTGGTACTTCCTGCGGGCCATCGCGTTCGGCCAGGACGGCTCGTTCTCCTGGGAGGACTTCACCGCCCGCTACACCTCCGAACTCGCCAACGACTACGGCAACCTGGCCTCCCGCGTCGCCGCGATGGTCGGCAAGTACTTCGGCGGCGAGCTGCCCGCGTCGAGTGCCGACGGGGCCGCCGAGCAGGCCGTGCGCGACGGACTCGCGAAGGCGGCCGCCGAGGCCGACCGGCGCATCGGCGACGAACTCGACTTCCAGGGCGGCATCCTGGCCGTCTTCGACTTCGTCAAGCAGGTCAACGGCTACCTCACCGAGCAGGAGCCCTGGAAGGTCGCCAAGGACGACTCCGCCGAGGGCCGGGCCCGGCTCGCGACGATCCTGTACACCGCGGCCGAGGCGCTGCGCGGCGTCGCGGTGCTGCTCAACCCGGTGATGCCGGACACCTCGCGCAAGCTGTGGGACTCGCTCGGCGCCGAGGCCGCGCTGGGCGCGCTCGCCGAGCAGCGGGTCCAGGACGCGGGCACCTGGGGCGCGCTGCCCGCCGGCGCGAAGGTCACCAAGGGCGCCGTGCTCTTCCCGCGCCTGGAGGAGAAGCCCGCGTAAAGGGCTTGTCCCGTACGGAGGTTGGGGCCGCCGGGGCCGATGGGTCCCGGCGTGCGGGGCGGGCGCGGCCGGGATCACGCCCGCCGCCCGCCGCCCTCCTTTCCGGACGAATTCTTTCCCTCTTGGCAGGATCTGTGGCCCATTCAACGGTTGTTGATTCGCTGTTGATCGGGTGCGACCAGAGTGTTCCGGTCGGTACGCACGGGGAGAGGGAAAGGACAGGGAATGCCATTGCTCGCGAATCGTGTCACCGTGACCGTTCACGCCTCCGATCCGCTGAGCCGGGCCGGGGTCATCAGTCATCTGCAGCACCAGCCGACGGTGGAAGTCCTGCGGGACACCAGAGAGGCCCGCGAGACGGACGGCCGCCCGGCCGACCCCACGGTCGCCGTCATGCTCGTCGACCAGGTCGACGACTCGGCCTCCGCGGAGCTGCGCCGCGTGGTGCGCGGCGGGGAGCAGCGCGTGGTGCTCATAGCCCGCGAACTGCGGGAGCCCGATCTGCTGACCGTGGTCGAGTACGGGGTGCGGGCCATCCTGTGGCGCCACCAGGCCACCGAACAGCGACTGTTGAAGGCCGTGCACAGCGCGGCGCGCGGCGAGGGGGAACTGCCGCCGGACCTCATCAGCCGACTGCTCGTGCAGGTCGGACGGTTGCGCCGCTCGGAGACCACCTCGGCCTCGGCCGGGTCCGCGTCGGCCGCGCCGCTGTTCGGGATGGCGCCGCGCGAGGTCGACGTGCTGCGGCTCGTCGCCGAGGGCCTCGACACCCGGCAGATCTCCGAGAAGCTCGCCTACTCGGAACGCACCGTCAAGAACATCCTGCACGCCCTCATGACCAGGCTGCAGCTCACCAACCGCGCGCACGCCGTGGCCTACGCGCTGCGCGAGGGCTACATCTAGCCGGTACGGCGCCCGGCACACCTGCCCGGCCGCCGCAGACCGCTCCATCGCCGCCGGACCCACCCGGGTTCGGCCGTGTCCGGCAACTCGGGAAATTGGCTCAATGATCCACGAAATCGACGAGGCGCTGCGGCGCATCCTGCGCGGCGGGGCGCTGCCCGAGGGAACGGGGGACGTCGTCTTCGAGGCGCCCACCCGCGACTGGGCGGCCCGGCGCAACACCCCCACCCTGAACGCCTATCTGTACGACATCCGCGAGGACGTGGCCCGCCGCGAGCGCGGCTCGTACGCGGAGCGGGACGCCAACGGGGTGGTGCTGCGCAGGCGCCAGCCGCCCCGCTGGTACCGGCTCTCCTACCTCCTCACGGCGTGGACCAGCCGTCCCGAGGACGAACACCGCCTTCTCTCCGGCGCGTTGGCCTGCCTGCTGCCGCACGAGATGCTGCCCGAGGAGCACGTGCCCCAGGCCCTGGAGGCGTACAAGGTCTCGCTGCCGCTGACGGTCGCGGTGCCGCCGGCCGAGTCCCGCTCCCTCGCCGACATCTGGTCGGCGCTCGGCGGTGAGCTGAAGCCCTCGCTCGACGTGGTCATCACGACGCCGTTCCCGGTCACCCCGGTCTACCCGGTCGCACCGCCGGTCACCGAGGGCGTGATCACCGTACGGGGCCGCGACGGCGTGCCGGACGACGCGAAGCCGCGCATGATGCGGACCTCGCGGGACGGCACTCGGCGCGACACCGCGCGGGACGGCGGCGGGCGCGACGGGGGCGCCCGGTGAACGAGGCCGCCCGCGCCCTGCTGCTCCGGCTCGAGCACCTGCGTACCTCGGTCGCGGCCCTGGTCGAGGCCCGCTCCGCCGACGACCCGACGGCCCAGGACCCGCTGCGGGGCCTGTACGTCTCGGCGGAGACCGCGGCCCGCCTGGCCAGCGGCCCGGCGCCCGCACCACCGGCCGAAACGGAGCCGTTCACACCCGCGCCCGGCGACCGCCTCACGGCGCTCGCGCGGGGCTTCGGGCTCGGCCCGCTCGACGAACTGCTCCTCGTCGCGGCGCTCGCCCCCGACGTGGACCGGCGCTTCGAGCCGCTCTACGGCTACCTCAACGACGACGTGGGCCGCCGCAGGGCCTCCGTCGCCCTCGCCCTCGAACTCGCCGGGACCGGCCCGCACGACCCCGAGGCGCGCGGCCGGTTCCATCCGGCGGCGCCGCTGATCACGGGCGGCCTGGTGGCCCTGGAGGACGAGGACCGCCCGCTGCCGGGGCGGGCCCTGCGCGTCCCGGAACGGGTGGTGTCCCACCTGCTGGGCGACGACACCCTGGACGGCCGGCTCACCGACGCCCACATCGAATTGCTGAAGCCCGTCGGCGCCGCACCGGCCGAGGGCCTCGCGGCGCGGATCGCCCTCGCGCCCCCGCCCCTCGCCGTCCATCTGCGCGAGCGCAGGGCCGGGAGCGGCGCGGACGCGGTGAGCGCGGCCCTGCGCGGCGCCGGGCGGACCGTGCTGCGCCACCGCCCCGAGCAGGCCGACCGCGCGGCGGCCCGCGCCCTGCTGCGTGAGGCACGCCTGCGCGGCGCCGGAACCGCCGTGGTGGTCGAGCTGCCCAGTGAACCCGGGCCGCTCATACGGGAGTTGACGGAGCCGTCCGGGGTGACCGTGGTGTTCACCGGTACCGACCCGTACGACCCCACGTGGGCGCCCGGGGCGGCGCTGCTCGCGCTGGAGGACACCACCGCCGAGACCGACCCGCTGACCGCCTGGCACGAGGAACTGCCCGGGTACGAGGGTGACCTCGCGGAGGCCGTCGGGCCCTACCGGCTGGGGGCCGGGCAGGTGCGGCGGGCCGCACGGGGGGCGCTCGCCCTCGCCGGGTTCGAGGGGACGCCGGTGGGCCTCGGTCACGTCCAGACGAGCGCCCGGCAGCTCTCGGCGCCGCTGCTCGACCGGCACGCCCGCCGGGTGCGGCCCGCCGTCGGGTTCGCGGACCTCGTGCTGCCCGAGGAGCCGCTCGGCATGCTGCGGGAACTCGCGGGCCGGGCCCGGCACCGGGACCGGGTGCTCGGCGAATGGCGGCTGCGTACGGGGGGCGGGCGCGGCCGGGGTGTGGTCGCCCTGTTCGCGGGCGACTCCGGCACCGGCAAGACGCTGGCCGCGGAGGTCGTCGCGGGCGAGCTCGGCCTGGACCTGTACGTGGTGGACCTGTCGTCGGTGGTCGACAAGTACGTCGGCGAGACCGAGAAGAACCTGGAGAAGATCTTCGTCGAGGCGGACCGGACCGACTCGGTGCTCCTCTTCGACGAGGCGGACGCGGTGTTCGGCAAGCGGTCGGAGGTGAAGAGCTCGCACGACCGGTACGCCAACCTGGAGAGCGCCTACCTCCTCCAGCGCCTGGAGGCCTTCGACGGCATCGCGGTCCTGACGACCAACCTGCGGGCCAACATCGACGAGGCCTTCACGCGGCGGCTCGACCTGGTGGTGGACTTCCCGTTCCCCGACGTGGAACTGCGCGCCCTGCTGTGGCGCGCATGCCTGGCGGGGGTGCCGCAGGAGGACGGCCTGGACGCCGCGCTCGACGCGTGCGCGAAGGAGTTCGAGCTGGCGGGCGGGGCGATTCGCTCCGCGGCGGTCACGGCGGGGTATCTCGCGGCGGGGCGGGGGGCGGGGGTGTCGGCGGAGGATGTTCGGGTCGGGGCGCGGCGGGAGTATGTGAAGTCCGGTCGCCTCGTCCCCGGCACGGGCCTCGCCTGGTCCCCCTGACGGGGCGCCCCCCTTGGCAGGGTGCCCGTACGGGGTTGCCCTTGCAGGGTGCGGATGCGGGGCCCTGCGGCCCCGGCCCGCCTTCGGTCTGCGGACCGTCCCCGCTTCTCGCGCAGTTCCCCGCGCCCCTCAACCCTCGTTCACCTGCGGACCGTGGACGGCTGGTCGCGCAGTTCCCCGCGCCCCTTGGCGGCATCGTGCTGGCCCGCATGGGCAACCTCAGCCCGTCATGGGGGTCGCCCCTGGCCCTTAAGGCCTCGGGGGAGTTTGAGGACGAGCGCCGTTCAGGCGCGCACGGGGGTCTGGGGGCGGAGCCCCCAGACAGCGAGGGGCCAGGGTTACTGGAGGATCTTCCAGCGCTGCTGGTCGTCCGGGAGCGCCCCGCAGGGCCGCACCTCGGCCACCTGAAGGTTCTTCCGGTCGTTGGGCGTCAGATCGGACAGGCACCAGTTGTCGTCCCGGCTCACCAGCCGCACAAACCCGTCCGCCCCGTTGATCGGCTGGATCGACCACTTCTGGTTGGCGGTCATGGACCCGTTGGACAGGCTGGCCTCGCCACCCGACGCCCCCCACATCTGGATCTGGTTCCCCTCCCGGGTGTTGTCCGCGACAGCCCACGGCTCGGACGACGACGTGAAGGCGAACTCGTTGTTCGGCAGGGGCCGTACGTGCCAGAACTGGTCCCAGGGCGGCGAGTTGAAGCTCGTCGGCGCCGTGTAGACGTACCGGCCCTCCGCCTTCTGGTCGGTCGCCGTGACGAGGAGGTACCCGAGCCCGGACTGGATCCGCACCAGCTTGTTCGGGTCGTACTTGGGCTGCTTGGGAGCAGGGTTCCCACCGCCGCCCCCGCTGCCGCCGCCACCGGGGTCCTTCGGCTTCGGCTGGCCGCCGGGGTCGGGCGCGGGCGGCGCGGGCTGGGAGGGGGGCGGGGGCTGCTTCGAGGGCGGGGGCGGGGCCGACGGCAGCGGGGTGTTGGAGCCCTGCGGGAGCGGCTCCTCCTTGGCCGGTGCCTTCTCGGAGGCCTGGCTCTTGACGCCCATGTCGTGCTGGAACCAGACGACGGCGAACGCGACGATCGCCGCCACCAGGACCGAGCCGACCGCGAGGACCCAGCGCGGGAACACGGACGGCTGCACATAGGTGCCGCGCAGCTCCTGCGGCGCGGGCTCGCCGGACCTCAACACCGAGATGGTGAAGGGGTGTTGGCGGATGCCGCCGACCCAGCTCACATTGACCGCGGTGAGCTGCACCTCGGCGAAACCGGCCCGGCCCGGGTCGACCTGGACCGCGGTGGGGTTGGCCTCGACGGTGACGGCGTCCCCGTTGTCGCGGGTGGAGAAGGAGGCGGTGAGCGGCTGGTTGCCCAGGTTGTCGACGGCCACCCGGCCGCGCGCGCGACGGCGTCCCTTGACGGTGCGCGGGACCAGCTCGGCGCGGAACTCGGCGAACGGGCTGATGGTGAGCCGGCCCTCGACGACATCGGCCTCGCCGGGATGTTCGCGGGGCTCGACGCGGATGCCGAAGGGGGTCGGGCCCGCCAGTGCGTCCGGGGTGCGCGGCGGTGCGAAGGTGACCTCGGCGGTCCCCTCCGCCCCGGGGTAGAGCCGCAGGACGGTCGGCTCCACGCTCGCCCACCCGGCGGCGTCCCCGACCGGTGAGAGCCGGTACTCCTCGACGGTGTCCCCCGTATTGCGCACGCGCAGCCGTACGGCGGTGCTCTCACCGGGGGCCACGGTGGTGGCGGGGGGCTCCAGGGCTGTCCACATACTCACCCCCCGAGTTAATTGCGGTGGCTGGTGAAGTACAGGGACACGAGGGGCAGTTCCGGGGGCAGGACCCGCTGCCCTAGCGGCCATAGCCGCTAGTCAGGCGGCCCGGGCCGGGCCGCCGTCAACGGTGGACCCGGGCGGTTGCGGGGGAACAACCGCCCGGGAGTCTGGGATGCGAGCAGCCTTTCAGCCCTCGATCAGCAGCGCCTAACGCGCGCTAACGCCCGCGCTAACGGCCCGGCTTGCCGGGCCCGTTCACCGAGCCGCCGACCAGTTTCCCGATCGTGGCCCCGTCGGCCACGCCGGTCTTCGGGAGGCCGACCTGGCCCTGGTACTGGGCGATCTTGTCCTTGAGCGAGCTGTCCGACACCATCGGTTGGCTGCTCTTCTGACCGCTCTTGAAGTAGGCGATCCCGGTCTGGGCGAAGCCGCGATCGCGGTTCAGGTCGTCGTTGGAGATGGCGGCCTGGGACGCCCACCAGAACGCCGCGTTCAACTGCGTCACCTGGTAGTTCTTCGCCCCGCTCTTCACGTCGTCCGGCCGGATGCCCTGCGCCCACAGCGAGGTGAGGGTGGCCCGGCCCAGGGTGCCGTAGGGGTCCGTCCTGGTCAGCTCCCGGCTGCTGTTCCTGTCCCGCATGACGTGCTCCTGGTAGCAGCGCAGCGAGGTGTCGGTGAGCTGGTCGATGACGCCCGCGGTCCAGCCCGGCTTCAGCTGGCAGGGGTTGCTGTTGCCGAGGGTGGCCAGGCGGTACTGCGCGAACTCGACGATGTCGTCCGGCTTGTAGCCCATCTGCCAGGGCGGGCCCGACTTGGCGTTCGCCTTCGGCGGGGGCGGCGCGTGGGGCGGCGGCGGCACGACGGGCGGGCCGCCGTCGGGCGCCGCGTTGTCGCCGCCTCCACCACCGCCACCGCCCGCACCGCCGCCGGAGCCGCCGGGCGGGTTCTGCGCGGGCGGCGCCGCGGGCGGGGCGGACGAGGGGGCCGGGGGCAGCGGGGACTCGGCGCCCTGCGGCACCGGCTGGGCGCTCGGCCCGGCCTGGAGTTCACCGCTCGCGGTGGTCACCTTGGGCTGGAAGCCCAGCCACAGCACCGCGAACGCGACGGCCGCCGTGACCAGCGCGCTGCCCGTGACCAGCAGCCAGCGCGGCAGCACGGGGCGCTGGTCGAAGGTGCCGCCGAGGTCGAGACCGGTGTCGTCGCCGGAGCGGCGCACCACCACGGTCAGGCGGTGGTGTTCGGCCGTACCGGTCCAGCGGACCCGCTGCGGCCGGACGTTGAGCTTCGCGAACGCGGCGCGCCCGGGCGCCACCTGGACCGAGTTCGGCGCCATGTCGTAGGTGAGCCGGTTGCCCTCGTCGCGCAGGGTCAGCGACGCCGTGAGCGGGGTGTTGCCGAGGTTGTCGACGGCCACCGAGGCCCGGGCCCGGAACCGGCCCACCAGGCTCGGCGGCAGCAGTTCGGCGCGCACCTCGCTGAAGGGCGCGACCGTGACCTGCCCTTCGAGCACGTCCCGCAGGTCGGGGTGCTCGCGGGGCTCCACGCGGATGCCGTACGGGGCCGGGCCCGCCAGCGCGTCGGGGGTGCGCGGCGGCGCGAAGGAGATCTCCGCGGTGCCCTCGCTGCCCGGGTAGAGGCGCAGGGTGTCGGGTTCCACCCGGGCCCAGCCCGCGGGAGCGCCGACGATCGACAGCCGGAACTCCTCGACCGTGTCCCCGGTATTGCGCACCCGCAGCCGTGCGGTGGCACGCCCACCGGGATCAACGGCGACGGCGGCCGGGTCCAGAGACGTCCACATGGTCATGACCGAAGGCTAGGGGGCGCGCCGGGCCGCCCCCTGCCCGAAAGGCTCTGTCAGAGGGCAGCACCGGCTGCACTCGTGGCCCCGGCGACCGAGCTGCCCGGCGGGCCGGTCGACTGTCTGGGCACCGTGGCCGCGGGGCCCAGCGGCGAGGTCAGTTCGTCGGCCTCCGCCGCGCCCCGCGTGCTGAGCAGCCGGTGAGCGGTGCGCAGCGAGGCCAGCGCGGACAGCGCCGGTGTCTCGCCGAGCACCAGCAGGGCCCGGCCCCGGGCGGCGAGCGCGAGGCCCCGGCAGAACGGGTCCCCGAGGTCGCCCTCGATGGACAGCGCCTGCGTCGCACAGGCCGCCGCCTCGCCGGGCCGCTCCCTGGCCAGCGCGCAGTGCGCGAGGCGGGCCCAGGCCAGCGCCTCCCAGCGCAGGTCGCCGACCCACTGGTGGTGCTGGCGCGACTCCCGCAGGTGGGCGGCGGCCCGCACCGGACGACCGCCCGCGAGCAGGGCGCAGCCGATCTGGTACAGCACGTGTCCGAGCGTACCCCGGTCGCCCAACTCCCTTGCCGCTCGAATCACTTCATCGGCCGCCGCCTCCGCGCTCTCCTTGTGGCCGAGCAGCATCCGGGCGCGTACGACATGGGCCAGGACCCGTACCGCCTCGCCCCGGCTGCCCAGCTCCACGAACCGGGCGTAGGCCTGCTCGAACAGGGGCAGCGCCTCGGCGGTGCGGCCCATCGCGCCCAGGATCATGCCGAGTTCGTGCGCCGCCTCCGACTCGGTCAGCGGATCGCCGGCCAGGGCGGCGAACCGGAGCGCCTGGCGCAGGGTGCGTTCGGCGCGCCGGTAAGTGTCCGCGTGCTGCTGCGGCGCGGCGGCGATCAGGCGCAGCGCCCGGCCGACCGAGCGGGAGGCGCCGGCGCAGTGGGCGGCCGACAGGGCGAGCCGGGCCGGGCCGTGGAGCTCGCGGCGCCGGGCGGTGCCGAGGACGAGGTGCGCCCACCCGGTGAGCAGGTCGACGGCGGGCCGCAGCGCCTCGTCGCCCAGGTCCTCCCAGGGTCCCTTGCCGAGTGCCTGCTCGACGGTGGCGCGAATGAGCCGGTGCGACTCCTGGAGCCAGGCCCGCGCGGCCTCGGCGCCGGCCGGCCGGTAGCCGGGCGCCTGCGGCGCGTACAGCAGATCGGGTACGCCGCTGAGCGGGCGCAACAGGCCGATGGTGGTGCGGACGGTGGCCAGCACGTGGTCGAGGAGCCTGCGCTGGGCGGCGGGCCGCTCGGCCGCGTCCGGCGAGTCGTCGAGGACCCGCCGGGCGAAGATCCGTACGAGGTCGTGGAAGCCGTAGCGGCCCACGCCGCGGGCCTCCAGGAGACCGGCGTCGACGAGCGCCTCCAGGGCCTCCTCGGCCGCGTACTCCTCGACGTCGAGCAGGGCGGCCGCGGTGGCGCGGTCGAAGACCGGCACGGCGGCGGCGGAGGCCAGGCGGAAGGCGCGGGCGGCGTGCGGGTCCAGCCCCTCGTAGCTGAGCCGGAAGGCGGCGTCGACGCCGAGCCCGTCGGCCTCCAGCTCGTCCAGGCGGTGCCGTTCGTCGCGCAGCCGGGCCGTCAGGTCGGCCAGCGCCCAGTCCGGGCGGGCGGTCAGGCGGGCCGCCGCGATGCGCACCGCGAGCGGCAACCGGCCGCAGGCGGAGACCAGTTGACGGGCGGCCTCCGGCTCGGCTCCCACCCGCTCCTCGCCCACGATGGCTTCGAGCATGGCCAGTGCGTCCTGCTCGGTCATCGCCTCCACGTCCAGGAGCCGGGCCCCGGGCAGTCCGGCGATCCGGGTGCGGCTGGTGACGAGGACCGCGCTGCCGGGGGTGCCGGGGAGGAGGGGGCGCAGCTGCGCGGTGTCGTGCGCGTTGTCGAGCAGGACCAGTACGCGCCGGCCCGCGAGCAGCGAGCGGTACAGCGCGGCCCGCTGGCCCGCGTCGTCCGGTACGGCGCCCTCGGCCACGCCGAGGGAGCGGAGCAGCTGGGTCAGGACGTCCGCGCTGTCGGCGGGGTCGGGGTCGCCGCCGCGGAGGTCCGCGTACAGCTGTCCGTCGGGGAAGGCCCGGCGCACCGCGTGGCCCGCGCGGACGGCCAGGGCGCTCTTGCCCGCGCCGCCCAGGCCGGTGAGTACGGCGAGCGCCGGGGTGCGGGTGTCCTGGGCGTCCTGGAGGACGGCGCGCAGATCCTTGAGCAGGCCCTCCCGGCCCGTGAAGTCCCGTACGGGCGGCGGAAGTTGCGCGGGGCGATGTGGTGTGCGCGGTTCCGGGGCGGGAGCCTGGGTCCGCTCTGCGGGGGCGGGCGCGGACATGGAGGTTCCGGCGGGCGGGGTTCGCCGCGCCCGCCCTTCGCCGGGGCCGCGGCTTCGCCCGGCCGGGGCGGGCCCCGGCCGCTCCGCGGACCGGCCGTCCGCGACGGGGGCGGGACGGGGGGCCGCCACCGTGCGGGCCGGTGCGTTCGCGGGCGCGGCCCTGGCGGTGTGCGGGTCCTCGGCGGGGCGGCTCAGCAGGCGGGTGTGCAGGGCGGTCAGTTCGGGGCCCGGGGGGACGCCCAGTTCGGCGTCCAGGGTGCGGCGCGTGGCCTCGTACACCGCGAACGCGTCCGCCTGGCGGCCCGCCCGGTGCAGGGCCAGCATCAGGAGGGCCTGGGTGCGCTCGCGCAGGGGGTGTTCGGCGGCGAAGGAGCGCAGCGAGGCGATCGTCGCCGCGTGGCGGTCCAGGGCGAGGGCGCCGTGGAAGTGGTCCTCGCGGGCGGAGAGCCACAGTTCGGTGAGCCGGTCGCGCTGGCGCTCCGCGTGCGGTCCCGGCAGGCCCGCGAGCGGGCTGCCGCCCCACAGGGCGAGCGCGCCGGTCAGCTCGCGGTGGGCGCCGGCGGTGTCCCCGACGCCGCGCAGCCGGGCGGCCTCGGCGAGCCGGGTCTCGAACAGCGTGGTGTCGAGCGCCGTGGAGGGCACCCGCAGCGCGTAGCCGTCGTCGGCCGACACCAGGAGCCGGGCCGGGGTGCGCGCGGGGCGGCCCGGTTCGAGCAGGGTGCGCAGCCGCGACACATAGGTGCGCAGCGTGCCCACGCCGCGCGGGGGCAGCCGCTCCCCCCAGATCGCGTCGAGGAGTTCGGGCATCGAGACCGGACGGCCCACGCGCAGCAGCAGCACCGCGAGCAGGGCGCGCTGCTGGGGCGGGCCGAGGCGCAGGGGGCGGCCGTCGAGCTCTCCTTCGACGGGCCCGAGCATCCGGAACCGCAGTCCGTCGGTTGTGCCGCCCTCGCCCGTTGGGCCGGATTCCGTCACGCGCCGCCGCCTCTTCCTCTCACTCGACCGGCCGGTTCGTCCCCCGACGCTTGCCCTTTCGGCCCTCCGGATCTTGTTCGTCCGGTCCACCGAAACGCTACGCCAGGAGCTCCCATGGGCCCGCATCACCGCATGTATCGCACAAGGAGTTGGCTTGAACTGTCCCCTGTATCCCGTGGGTAACCGGTCGAAAGGGCACCCTCCCTGCCCCCAAGACGGTCCGGGCGCCTCCTGCGTTCCGTAGCGCAGGCCCCAAGAATCGCGAGGCGACGACCGAGGGGAGTGGACCAGCGTGCGGGTCCAGCAGGAACAGCAGACCGAGCGGCGTCCGGGCGCCACGGCGGCCCGCCCCGGGAGGTCCGGCTCCCGGCTCGCCGAGCTCCAGCACACCGCCGGCAACGCCGCGGTCGCGCGGCTGCTGACGCCTTCCGCCTCCCGCACCGATCGGGCCGTGTCCGTCCAGCGGATCACCACCCACCCCGGCGGCACCTACGACGCGGAGCCCCAACCCGGCGAACGGGGGCCGCACTTCGTGGCACAGGGCCCCGAGCCGCGGGTCGCCCTGGGCGGCGGCGGCGAACCGCGCGACATCCGGGAGCGGCTGCGGTACGAACTCGCCGAGGTCGGCCCCGCCAACGCCCCGCTGCGCGTGGCCGACGACGGGACGCTCGCCGTGCACGGGGTGGACGAGCCCAAGGAGTTCTACGCGGTGCAGGCCGTCGTCGACACCGCCAACACGGCGCTGCGCGCGGCCAACAGCACCGTCGAGCTGGTCACCGGCGGCCGCAGCATCGGCGTCGGCGGCCTGCGGCTGCTGCGGGTCCAGCCCAGCGTCGTACGGGACACGACACCGACCAGCCAACTGGGCCCCTTCGTCTCGCTGTTGCGCTCGACCTGCATCTCGGTGGCGTGCAGCCTGATCGGCTCCGAGCACGCCAAGCGCGCGCAGGCGGTGCTCGGCGGCGGGGACGGCGGCTTCCTGCTCACCCCGAACTCCGACAGCGACGCCCGCGCCAACCGCCTGGCGGACGCGGTCGCCCAGGACACCACGTCCTCACTCGGCCTCGACGGCGCGGTCACCGCCGCCAACGGCGGGCAGGCCCTGGGAGACGACCTCGGCCGCCGCTACGGCGAGGCCACCCGCGACGGCGGCCGGGACGCCACCGAGCAGCGCCTCGGCATCAACAAGTACGCCTCCCCCGCCCCGGGCGAGGGCTTCGCGATCTTCAGCATGCTGGCGAAGGACGGCCTCGACCACTCGGTGGCGCCCGCCGTGGAGCGCGGCGAGAACGTCTGGGGCTACCACTTCGCGGCGGTCGTCGCCCGCTCCCTGGACGGCAGCTGCCAGGTGACGCTGGAGAACTACGCCCGCAACGAGTTCGACGCGAAGGCCCGCTCCGAGCTGTACGAGGTGCTGTACCAGCGGGCCAAGAGCGGCGGCGGGTGGTTCAGCCAGCTCAAGCCGCTCCTGGAGAGCGACGACCAGCAGGCCTTCAAGAAGAAGTTCGACGAGGTGCTCGCCGCCCTGGTCACCGACCCCGAGGTCAAGAGGAAGCGGGGCATGCCCCGGCTCCAGTTGCAGCAGGACTTCGAGGACCACACCTGCCGCTCCTGGTTCTTCCGCGTCTACGGCGGCGGCCCCGGCGAGAGCTTCCACGAACAGCAGGCCGCCTCGGGCTACTTCAACAATCCGATGACGCTGCGGGTGGCCCGCCCGCCGTCGTCGCCCGACACGGCCGGCCAGTAGGGGAGTTCCGGCCGCTCCCCGGCCGCCGGTGGCGCACCCCCGCCCCGAGTCGCGGGCCGCGCCCCCTGTTCAGGCCGGGCATCGGGGGGGCACGCTGCTGGATGTACGGACAGCTACTGCACGATCACGGACCGGGGCGGCGTGGACGGGGAGCCGGCATACGTGCCTAGGGGGTGCGCGCCATGGGTGACAGCAGTGCGGAACAGCAGGCGGCCGAGGACAGGAGGCGGCGGGAGGAGTTGTTGGAGAAGGTCCGTGAGGCGAACCGGCTGAGCACCGGCCGACCCTGCTCGCCGGCGGGCCCCCTCACCCTCGCCGAGGACGAGGACGAGGCCTGACCCGTTCCCTTCCGGACGTCCCGGCACGGGCCCAGAACCGCCCGGTCACGGCACCCGCCGTACCCGATCCGGCCGGACGAACCCGCGCCGATGACCGGAAGGGCACCTTGTGCTGCCCTCGCCCACGCACCTTCTCCCCTCCCCGCGCGCGCCGGGCCGCGCGAGGCTGGAGGGGTAATTGGCCGGTAGCAGCGTTTCGGGGGGCGGGACAGCCGCATGCAGCTCGGATTCGGAGCGAGCCGTCCACCCCGCGCTCAGCTAGGCCCCACGGTCGTCGGGCGCTAGCCCACACCTCCGTACACCCAGCAACAAGGAGCAGCTTCCCGTGCCCAACTACCTGTCCCCCGGCGTCTACGTCGAGGAAGTCGCCAGCGGATCCCGGCCCATCGAAGGGGTCGGCACCTCGGTGGCCGCCTTCGTCGGGCTCGCACCCGTGGGGCCGCTCAACGAGCCGACGCTGGTGACCAACTGGTCGCAGTACGTCGCCGAGTTCGGCGAGTTCACGGACGGGTACTACCTGGCGCACTCCGTCTACGGCTTCTTCAACAACGGTGGTACGGCCGCCTACGTCGTGCGCGTCGGCGGTTCCGACGGCGGCGCCGGCCAGGCCGCCCCGCAGGCCGCGGCCACCGCCGCGCCGCAGGCGATCACCGCCGGCGAGGCCGTGGCGCTCGGCACCTTCAAGGTGTCCGCGATCGCCTCCGGCTCCGCCAACGGCGGCGCGCTCACCGTCGAGGTGCAGGACGCCGAGGGCGAGTCCAACGGCGACCGCTTCAAGCTGGTCGTCAAGGACGGCGAGACCGTCGTCGAGAACTTCGACGTCAGCGCGAAGAAGTCGGCCCGCAACTTCGTCGTCACGCAGGTCAAGCAGCGCTCCAAGACGATCACCGTCGAGGAGGCCGTGGCCGGTGGCCAGCTGGCCAAGCCGGACGCGCAGTCGGTCACCCTGGCCCCGCCGACCGCCGCCCCCGCGCCCGCCCCCACGGGCACCGCGGTCGCCCGCATCGAGTCCGGCCAGTTCATCGGCGACTCCGCCGACCGCACCGGCTTCGGCGGCCTGGAGGCCCTCGACGAGATCAACATGGTCGCGGTGCCGGACCTGATGGCCGCCTACCAGCAGGGCCTGATCGACCTGGAGCAGGTCAAGGCCGTCCAGCTGGGCCTGGTCGCGCACTGCGAGCTGATGGGCGACCGCATGGCCGTCCTCGACCCGCCGCCCGGCCTCAACGCCCGCGACATCCGCAAGTGGCGCATGGAGGTGGCCGGTTACGACTCCCGCTACGCCGCCCTGTACTACCCCTGGATCAAGGTCTTCGACCCGTCCAGCGGCCAGACCCAGATCGTCCCGCCGTCCGGCCACATGTCCGGCATCTGGGCCCGCAACGACGCCGAGCGCGGTGTGCACAAGGCCCCGGCCAACGAGATCGTGCGCGGCGCCGTCGACCTGGAGCTCCAGATCACCCGCGGCGAGCAGGACCTCCTGAACCCGGTGGGCGTCAACTGCATCCGCGCCTTCCCGGGCCGCGGCATCCGCGTCTGGGGCGCCCGCACGCTGGCCTCCGACCCGGCCTGGCGCTACCTGAACGTGCGCCGGTACTTCAACTACCTGGAAGAGTCGATCCTGATCGGCACCCAGTGGGTCGTGTTCGAGCCGAACGACCACGCCCTGTGGGCCCGCATCCGCCGCAACATCTCCGCTTTCCTGGTCAACGAGTGGCGCAGCGGCGCCCTGTTCGGCCAGCGCCCCGAGGACGCCTTCTACGTGAAGTGCGACGAGGAGACCAACCCGCCGGAGTCGGTCGACCTCGGCCGCGTGGTCTGCGAGATCGGCATCGCGCCCGTCAAGCCCGCCGAGTTCGTCGTGTTCCGGCTCGCCCAGTTCTCGGGCGGCGGCGGCGAGCTGGAGGAGTAGGCAGCACCCTCCAACCCGCTTGTCCCCCAGCCGTTTTCGCACGAACAGGAGTAACCCAGCATGTCGCTTCAGCCCGGTGACGCTCTCACCACACACAACTTCGGCCTGCAGATCGACGGTGTCATGGTCGAGTACCTGCAGGAGGTCAGCAGCCTCTCGATGGAGCAGGACGTCATCGAGTACCAGCAGGTCTCGGCCGACGGCAAGCCGATCATCAAGAAGCTGCCCGGCGTCAAGAAGGCCGGTGAGTGCACGGTGACCCGCGGCGCCACGCAGTCCTCGACGTTCTCCGAGTGGATCAAGCAGTCCATCGACGGGAACATGGGCTCGGCCCGCAAGAACGCCTCGATCATCATGATGGACTACATGGACAGCCCGGTGAAGCGCTACCACCTGCGCAACGCCTGGTGCACCAAGGTCGAGGTCAGCGCGGTCAAGGCCGGCGACGCCTCCGCCATGACCGAGCAGGTCACCATCACCTTCGAAGAGCTGGTCATCGAGTAATGCGCCGCGAAGGTCCTGGAGTTCCGGGGGGAGCGGTCCCCGGTTTCGACGCTCCGTCCGCCTCGGGCGCCCGGGAGACCCTGCGCACCGAGTTCGAGTTCGAGCTGCCGCGCGGGTACGTCGACGAGGCGGGCACCGTGCACCGGCGCGGCGCGATGCGGCTCGCGACGGCCCGCGACGAGCTGGTGCCGCTGCGGGACGTCCGGGTCCGCGAGAACCCGGCGTACCTGTCGGTGGTGCTGCTCGGGCGGGTCATCACCCGCCTCGGCACGCTCGGTGACGTCCACGACGGCACGGTGGAGAACATGTTCGCCTCCGACCTCGCCTTCCTCCAGGACTTCTACCGGCAGATCAACGCCGAGGGCCACACCCGGGCGGCCGTGGCCTGCCCGCACTGCGAGCAGGCCTTCGAGGTCGAACTGGCCGGGAGCCGCCTGGGGGAATCGTGACGTACGCGGCCGACCGGATCGAGGAGGAGACCGCGTACCTCGCCTACCACTTCCACTGGGACATGGACTCCATCCTCGACCTGGAGCATGCGGACCGGCGGGCGTACGTACGGCGGGTGGCGGCACTGGTGGAACAAGGCGAAGGGGAGCGGTGACGGGGGATGGGCCTGTTCAAGCGCCGGCGTAGCCGGTCGACGGAGTCCGTCGCGAACGCCGCGAACGCGGCGGCCGCCACGGTCGCGGCGGCCTCCGAGGGCGCGTCCCCGGCCCCGTCGTCGTACCCCGCCCAGGGGGACGGCGGCTGGGCCGCCGCGCCCCCGATGCAGCGTGCCCTGGCCGCGCCCCGCCTCACCGCGGAGCCCGGCTTCGGCGCGACCCTGGCCGCCCACCAGGACCTCTCGGTCGTACGCCCGCTCACCCACGCCGTCTCCCCGACGGCTCCGCACGGCGTCCTCCACAACGCCCTCACCCCGGTCGCGGGCGCCCCGTCCGCCCTGCCCCTCCCGCAGCTGCGCCTCCCGGTGGCGGGAAGGCCGCCGGAGCCCCCGGCGGAGACCCCCTCCGCCCCGACGGCTCCGTTGCAGCGAGCGGCCACCCCGCCCGCGCCGGGCTCCACCCCGGGGACGACGAACCCCGGACCCGCCGTCCAGCGAGCGGTGACACCCCCGACGGGCTCCACGACGCCTCCCGCGAGCTCGGGTCCCCCTGTCCAGCGTGCGGTGACGCCGGGCACAGGTTCGGCCGCGCCCGCCAACCCGGCGCGTGCGGAGGGTGGTTCGGCACCCTCGGGACCCGCTGTCCAGCGTGCGGCCACGCCTGCGAAGGCCCCCACCCCGAGCACCGGCCCGGCTCCGGCTCCGGCTCCGGCTCCGGCTCCGGGGAACGCTGGGCCTACCGTCCAGCGAGCGGTGACGCCCACGACGAACACGGGTCCCGCCGTCCAGCGGGCAGCTACACCTGCGACCGGCTCCGCCCCGGCTGCGGCAACCCCGGGGACGGGGAACACGGGCCCCGCTGTCCAGCGCACGGCCCAGACCGTCACCGGCCCCACGCCGAGCACCAACTCGCCCTCGGCGAACGCCGGTCCGGCGAGTGCGGCTCCGGCGAGCGCCGGGCCCGCCGTCCAGCGCGCGGTCAAGCCCACGAACGCCCCCACTCCGAACTCCGGCTCCACCCCGCCTCCGGCGACCCCGGGACCGACGAACACCGGTCCCGCTGTCCAGCGCGCGGCGAAGCCCGCGACCGGCCCCACCCCGAGCACCAACTCGACCCCGGCACGTACGAGCCCGACCAACGCGGCTCCGCCCAACGCGGCTCCGCCCAACGCGGCTCCGGCCAACGCAGGTCCCGCCGTACAGCGAGCGTCCACGCCCGCGACCGGCTCGACCCCCGCCCCGGCAACCCCGAGGACGATCACTCCCGGCCCCGCACAGCGCGCGGCGAACCCCGCGCCCAGCTCCACCCCGGGACCGACGAACCCCGGCCCCGCCGTGCAGCGGACGGCGAAGCCCGCCTCCGGTGCCACCCCGTCCCCGGCCACCCCGGGAGCGTCGAGCACCGACCCCGCCCCGCGAAAGACGGCGGCGAAGTCCGCGCCCAGCTCCACCCCGTCACCGGCAACCCCGGGAACGACGAACACCGGGCCCGCTGTACAGCGCGCCGCCAAGCCCGCCACCGGCTCCGCCCCGGCCCCGGCTCCTGCGAGCGCGGCTCCGAACAGCGCGGTCCAGCGTGCGGCCACGTCGGGACCCGGTGCGGGACCGACCGCCCCCGCCGTCACCCCGCAGCCCTCCCCCCGGACCGACGCGCCGCAGGCCGACCGCCCCCTGTCCAGCGAGGCCGAGCCTCTGGGGCAGCACAGCACCGCTCGCTCGGCGGAGCCCGCGCCCTCGGCCTCAACCGGGCCTGTTCAGCGAGCAGTTGAGCCTGTCGTGGGTACCCGGAACGCCACCGGCACGCCCCCATCGCCCGCACCCTCCGCCGCGCCCTCCGTTCAGCGGAGGACCGGCACCGACACCTCCCGTACGGCCGCCGCCCCGGCGGGCCCGCAGCCCGTTGCCCCCGCGCGTGACGCGGCCTCGACCGGCCCGACGCCCAGCCCGGTCCAGCGGAGTGCCCGGCCCGGCGCGACCCCCGCCGTGCAGCGTGCGGCCGAGCCCGCCAAGGGTTCGGCTCCGGCAGGCCCGGCTTCGCCTGCCGCCGTTCGTCCCGGCGCGAGCCGCTCGCCGGAAGCGTCCGGTCCCGGCTCAACCGGGCCTGTGCAGCGCGCGGTCGCACCCTCCGCGTCCGGAACCACGAGCCCCCGCCCCACCTCGGCAAGCCCCGCGTCCGGGCCCGCCCAGGGCACCCCGAGCAGCCCCGGCACGGCCGTCCCGCCCGTACGCCCCCGGTCGGCCACCCCGATCGGACCGCCGATCCAGCGCGCCGCCGCCGTTCCCCCGCGCGCGGGGACCAACCCCTCCCGCGCGGCTTCCAGTGCCGACCCGACTCCCGCTGTACAGAGGGCCGTTGAGGCTCCATGCAGCCTTCCGGCCAACCCCGTCCAGCCCCCGCCGGGCAACCCCGGTGTCGGCGGGCCCGGGGGCGGGCCTCGTGGTGGCCTGCCTTCGTCCGGCCCGGCGGGTCCCCGCTCGGCGCAGGCGCCGCTCGCCGCGGACCGGGCGACTCCCGCGGTGCGGCGGGTCGTCACGGCCACGCCGAGCCGCTCCGGTCCCGGGGCCGCGCCGGACGCACCCGCCCTGCCCGTGCAGCGGGCCGCCGCCGCGGCCGGCCGGCGGTCGCTCACGGCCGCGCCCCGTGCCGTGCGGCCCTCCCACCACCTCGACCCCGTCGGCGTGGTGCGGCCCCCCGCGCAGGCGCCCGCCCCCGCGGCCGCCCCCTCCGCCGTCGCCCACGACGGCCCCTCCGACGTCCCCGCATCGGTTTCCCCCGCCGATGCGGGGACCCCCGCGCCCCCCGTGCAGCGCAAGCCCCTCGTGCGGCGGGTCAGCCGCGTGCAGAGCGCGGCTCCGGACGCGGCCAAGCGGCGGCCGCTCATCGGCGCGCCCCTCGCCCCGGGCACCGTGCCGCCCCCGGCGCCGGTCCAGGCGCCCACCCCGGCAGCCGCGCCGGACCCGGCGCCGCCCGTCGTCCAGCGTGCCGCCGCCCCGGCCCCGGCGGAGCCGCCCACCCCGCTCCGCAAGGTCCGCCTGCCCGGACCAACGCCCTTGCAGCGCGCGGCGGTCGACGGTCCTCCGCTCGCCTCCGCCCGGCCCCTGACCACCCGGCACCGGGGCGCCGACACCCCGGGCCGCCCAGCGAGCGTGCCCGCCGCCGCGCCCGTCCCGCTCACGCAGGTGCTTTCCGGCGACGACAGCCGACCGGTCGTGCCGCTGCGCCGGCCCGCCGACCGGCCCGGCACCACGCGGCCGTCCGTGCAACGGGCCGCCGAGCAGGGCCCGGCACCCGTCGTCCCCGTACGCCGGAGCAGCCCGCCGCCCGCGCCTCCCACACCCGCACCCGCGCCCGCCCCGCAGTACTCCGCCCCCGTACAGCGCCAGGCCGTGCAGCGGCAGGCCGATCCGCCCGCCGCCCAGCGCTCCACGACGCCACCGGCGCCCGCGGCCGCCTCCGCCCAGCCCGCCGCCGCCGAGGCCGAGCAGGGGCCCGACATCGACGCGTTGGCCCGGCGGCTCGTCGCGCCGCTGTCCCGGCTGCTCCGGGCCGAGCTGCGCGGTGACCGCGAACGGATCGGGCGCCTGCGCGACCGCTGACCCCCACGACCAGCCCGTAACCACTCCCACCGACGGAAGACCACCCCATGCCCTCCACCCTTGACCCCGGATCCACCGTCTTCTTCAAGCTGACCATCGACGGCCAGAACCTCGGCCTGTTCAACGGCTGCGACGGTCTCGCGTCCGAGGTCGAGGTGGAGCAGCGCCAGGAGGGCGGCAACAACGGATTCGTGTGGCAACTGCCCACGCGGGTCACGTTCTCCACGATCCGGCTGACCCGTCCGCTGACCGCGGACACCTCCAAAGTCGCGTCCTGGATCTCCTCGCTCGCCTCCGGCATCACCCGGCCCACCGCGCAGATCGCGGCGCTGCGCGCCGACGGCTCGATCGTCGCGCAGTGGGGCCTCATCGAGGTGCTGCCGGTGCGCTGGACGGGGCCGAGCCTCGACCCGGCGAGCCCGAGCGTGGCCACCGAGACCCTGGAGATCGCCCACCACGGCTTCACCGACGCGGGAGGTGCCTGAGCATGGCCGCTCCGACCGGAGGCAAGGCGGCGGGTCTGTCCCGCGCCACCCTCGCCATCCACCAGCCGCCCACCGACCTCGGCGGCGCGGTGGGCGGGCTCATGGGCGAGGTCAAGTTCCAGTTCAACCCGTCACAGGTGCAGCTCGGCCGCTCGTCCAGCTGGGTCGTCATGCCGGCCATCGCCTACACCCGCGGCGCGCCCGCCAAGTTCACCGGCGCGCAGCCCGCGGCCCTCCAGCTGGAGGTGTTCCTCGACGCGTCGGGCACGCCCAGCTCCAACACCGTGCAGAAGCAGGTCGACCTGCTTCTGTCGTGCTGCGAGGTCACCCCGCAGAGCGTGGCCTCCAAGGCGCCCTCGCCGCCGTTCGTGAAGTTCAGCTGGGGCTCGTTCTCGACCGTCGAGTTCACGGCGTACGTCACGAACGTGAACGCGAACTACACCCTGTTCAGCCCCAACGGCACGCCCCTGCGCGCCACGTGCAACCTCTCCCTGACCGAGGTCGCGACCAACACCAAGGGCCAGAACCCGACTTCGGGCGCGCTCTCCGCGCGCCGGGTGCACCGCACGGTCGCCGGGGACACGCTGGCCTCGCTCGCCTGGCGCGAGTACGGCGACGCCACCCGCTGGCGGGTGATCGCCGAGGCCAACGAGATCGACGACCCGATGCGGCTGCGCCCCGGCACCGAGCTGCTCCTGCCCGCTTCCTCGGAGGGTGCCGCGTGAGCGAGAAGACCTTCACCACCGTCCTGCACGTCCAGATCAACGGGGCGGTGCTGCCCGACCCGCTGGCCGTGCGCCTGATCGAGGGCTGGGTGGACGCCTCCGTCAACGTCCCCTCCGCCTTCCAGCTCACCTTCAGCGACAAGGACGGCGTCGTCACCACCAAGTACCCGATGCTGAAGATCGGGGCGAAGGTGGTCCTCAGCCCGTTCACCGACGGCCGCCGCGGCGACCCGATGCTGACCGGCGAGATCACCGCGCTCGAAGTGGACGCCGAGCCCGGCACCGGCCGCCAGCTCGTCGTGCGCGGCTACGACCCCGGCCACCGGCTGCTGCGCAACCGCCGCGTCGAGGGCTACCCGAGCATGACCGCCTCCGACATCGTGCGCCGCATCGCCGGGCTCAACGGCCTCACGCTCGGCAAGATCGACTCGACGTCGACGGTGTACGACCTGGCGACCCAGCCCAACATCACCGACTGGGACTTCCTGTCGCGCCTGGCCGCCGAGAACGACGTCCGGCTGTCCTTCGACACCCTGGGCAAGCTCAACTTCGCCGAGCTGAAGCCCGCTTCCGGCGCCCCCTCCGACACGACCCCGGCCGCCCAGAGCCCGTACGTCCTCGACTTCGGGACGAACACCCTGCACAGCCGGATCGCGATGACCTCGGCCGGACAGGTCAAGAAGGTCAGCGTGCGCGGCTGGGACATGCGCACCAAGCGCCAGCTCGCCGCCCCCGCCCCGGCCGTCACCAGCAAGGACATCGTCGCCGACATCACCCCGGCCACGGTGACCGCGCCCTTCGGCGCGGCCGAGCTCACCGCGACGCAGATCCCGTACACCACCCTGTCCGAGGTCACCCACGCCGCGCAGGCCCTCGCCGACGACGTCACCGGCGCGTTCGCCGAGCTGGAGGTCGCCGTCACCGGCAACCCCGACCTCAAGCCCGGCACCCCCATCGCCGTGAAGGGCGCGGGCTTCCCCTTCGAGGGCAAGTACACGGCCACCGGCGTGCGCCACGTCTTCGCCTCCGGCGAGCAGTACACGACCTGGCTGACCGTCTCGGGCCGCCAGTTCCGCTCGCTGTACGGGCTCGCCGCGGGCGGCACCGAGCAGGCGCCCCCGATGCCGGGCGTGGCCGTCGCCCTGGTCACCAACACCAAGGACCCGCTGCGCCTCGGCCGGGTCCGGCTGCGCTTCCCGTGGCTGTCCGAGACGTACGAGAGCGACTGGTGCCGGGTGGCCCAGTTCGGCGGCAAGGGCGGCGGCGGGCTGCTGCTCCCCGACGTCAACGACGAGGTGCTGTGCGCCTTCGACCGGGGCTCCCTGGAGCACCCGTACGTCATCGCCGGGCTCTACAACGGCGTCGACAAGCACACCCGCGAACCCGACAACATCCCGGCCGTCGACCCGACCAGCGGGCAGATCAACTGGCGCTCGGTGACGGCCCGCAGCGGGCACACCGTCGAGCTGCTCGAAGAGGGCGGCGCGGCCCGCCTGTCCAGCGGCATCCGGCTGCGCACCGGCAAGGGCAGGCTGCACATCCAGCTGAACGAGGCCCGCACCTCCCTCACCATCAACAGCGACGGCAGCGTCGACATCAAGGGCACCCGCAGCGTCGACATCGAGGCGGGCGGCAACCTGTCCCTGAAGGCCGGCGGCATGCTGAGCCTGAAGGCGGGCGCCGGCATCGAGATGGACGCGGGCATGGCCATCAACGTCAAGGCGGGCCTCGCCTTCGACGTGAAGGCCGGCGGCGAGGCGTCCATCGCCGCGGGCGGCGCGGTGTCGGTGAACGCGGCGGGCGAAGCGGCCATCACGGCGATCGCCAACGCCAGCATCACCGCGGCGACCGTCGCCCTCAGCGGAGCGGCCGCCATCGAGCTGACGTCCGCGGCCCCGCTGGTCAACGGCGCCCCCATCATCTAGGAGAGTTGAGATGAGCGAACACTTCGTCGGGGCCGGCTGGGCGTTCCCGATGCGCACCGACCCGGGCGGCGGCATCGCGCTGGCCCGGCGCGACCGCGAGATCGAGGAGTCCATGCGGCTGGTGCTGGCCACGGCGCCGGGCGAACGTCCCATGCGACCCGAGTTCGGCTGCGCGGTGCACGACCTGGTGTTCGCGCCCGTGAACGACGCCACCGCCGGGCGCATCCGCTACGAGGTGCGCACCTCGCTCGACCGCTGGGAGCCCAGGATCGAGGTCGAGGAGGTCACGGTGACCCCGGCGCCCGACGAGCCGACCGTGCTGCACATCGACGTGCGCTACTCGGTGCGCGGCACCAACAACCCGCGCAGCCTCGTCTTCCCCTTTTATGTGATTCCCTCCGAGGGCGGCGACCAGCCAGGCCCGACGGCCGGCGAAAGCGAACGACACTGATGGCCCTGCCCGCACCCCATCTCGACGACCGCCGCTTCCAGCAGTTCGTCGACGACGCCAAGCGCTACATCCAGCAGCGCTGCCCCGAGTGGAGCGACCACAACGTCTCCGACCCGGGTGTCACCCTCATCGAAGCCGTCGCGCATATGGCCGACCAGCTCGTGTACCGGCTCAACCGGGTCCCGGAGAAGAACCAGCTGGCCTTCCTCGACCTGCTCGGCGTGACGCTGTTCCCGCCGTCGGCGGCCAAGGCGTCGGTGACGTTCTGGCTGTCGGCGCCGCAGACCGAGCCGGTGCTGCTGCCGCGCGGCACCGAGGTCGCCACCGGCCGCACCGAGACCGAGGAGGCGGTGGTCTTCGCGTCCGACGACGATCTGACGATCGTGCCCTGCCAGCTCGACCAGGTGTTGCGCCAGCCCGCCGGCTCCGCCCCCGAGAACTGCTCGCAGGACGTGCTCGGCGGCAACGACGTCTCCGTGTTCAGCTCCGGCCCGCTCCCCGGCGACGTGCTCCTGTTCGGCCTGTCGGCGGCCCTGCCGCACTGCACGGCCGCGCTGCGCCTGGACAGCCGTGTCGACGGCGTCGGCGTCGACCCGCGCCAGCCCCCGCTGGTGTGGGAGGCGTGGACGGCCGACGGCTGGGCCGAGTGCGAGGTCGCCGAGGACACCACCGGCGGCCTCAACCGCCCCGGCGAGGTCGTCCTGCACATGCCGGCCGCGCACACCGTGTCCCGCATGGGCGGCCTGGACGCGGGCTGGGTGCGCTGCCGGGTCGTGGAGGCCGCGCCCGGCCAGCCGTTCTACAGCGTCTCGCCGACCGTGCGCGGCGCCTCCGCGTTCACCATCGGCGGCACCACCCGGGTCTCGCACGCCGAGACGGTGCGCGACGAGTCCCTCGGCGACTCCGAGGGCGTCCCCGGCCAGCGCCTGATGCTGGCGCACGCGCCGGTCGTCGGCGGCGTACGCCTGGAGATCTCGGCGGGCGAGGGCTGGGAGGAGTGGGAGGCGGTCGACGACTTCGCCTCCTCGGGGCCCTTCGACCGCCACTTCACCCTGGACGCGGCGACCGGCGAGCTCGCCTTCGGCCCGTCGGTGCGCCAACCGGACGGCACGGTACGGCAGTTCGGGGCCGTCCCCCTCAAGGGCGCCGCCATCCGGGCCTCCCGTTACGGCACCGGCGGCGGCCGCTCCGGCAACGTGGCCCGGGGTTCCATCCAGGTCCTGCGCAGCTCGATCCCGTACATCGCCCGGGTGGAGAACCGGGAGGCGGCGCGCGGCGGCGTCGACGGCGAGACCGTCGAGGAGGCCAAGACCCGCGCCCCCATCGCGCTGCGCGCCCAGGAGCGCGCCGTGACCGCCCGCGACTACGAGGAGCTGGCCCGCCGGGCCGCGCCCGAGACCGCGCGCATCGCGTGCCTGGCGGCGGACGCGGCCGAGTCCGGCGACAACGCGGTCCGCGTCCTGGTCGTCCCGCAGGCCGTCCCCGACCGGGGCGGGCGGCTCCGCTTCGAGCAACTGGTGCCCGGCGATGAGCTGTTGGGCCGCGTCACGACGTTCCTCGACGACCGCCGCCCGCTGGGCACCCGCCTGGCCGTGGGCCCGCCGTTCTACCAGGGCGTCACGGTGGTGGCGACCCTCCACGCGTTCCGCGCGGCGAAGGCGGACCACGTACGCGACGAGGCGCTCAACGCGCTGTACTCCTACCTGGACCCGCTGACCGGTGGCGCCCACGGCACCGGCTGGCCCTTCGGGCGTCCGCTGCGGGCGGGCGAGATCTTCGCGGCCCTGCAGCGCGTGCCGGGTGTGGAGCTGGTGGACGAGGTCCTGCTCCACCCGGCGGACCCGCTGACCGGCCGCCGGGGCGACGCGACGGACCGCATCGAGCTCTCCCCGTCCGCGCTCCTGTTCCCCTTCGACCACCGCGTCCGCGTCATCGAGGCCCGATGAGCGCGCGCGGAACGGTCGAAGGGCTCGGCTCGTCGCACCCGCTGGGCGGCCAGCTGCCCGCGGTGTACGCGGACGACGACTTCGCCCAGCGCTTCGTCGAGGGCCTGGACGTGATCCTGGCCCCGCTGTTCAACGTCCTGGACTGCCTGGAGGCGTACTTCGACCCGGCGCTCGCCCCCGAGGACTTCGTGGACTGGCTGACGGGCTGGGTCGGCACCGAGCTCGACGGCACCGAGCCGCTGGAGATCCGCCGCCACGCGGTGGCCACCGCGGTCTCCCTGCACCGGGTGCGCGGCACCGCGCAGGGTCTGGAACGGGCGGTCCAACTCGCCTTCGGGGTACGCCCCGAGATCACCGAGAGCGGCGGCGCGACCTGGTCGGCCCGCCCCCTCGGTCCCTTCCCGGGCGCCCCCAAGGCCTCCCTCCGGGTGACCCTGAGGGTCTCCGACCCGTCCGCCGTCGACCCCCACCGCCTCCAGGCGGTGGTGGCGGCGGCCCGCCCCGCCCACCTCCCTTTCACGGCCGAGGTATCCGCGAAAACCCTTACCCACGAAGGGAACTGACCTTTCATGTCCACCCCGGCCATGGTCCCCTGCCCCGACTGCGGCACCCCGGCGCGCGCCACGGGCCAGTCGTTCTGCGACTCCTGCGGGGCCTTCCTGCGCTGGACGGCCTCCACCACCCCGCCGGCGTCCGCGCCCTCGGGGGACGCGGCGCGCCCGGCGGCCCCGGCGGCTCCGTCGGCCTCCTCGGAGAAGGCGACGCCCGCCCCGGAACCGGCCCGGCCCGCCGCCGAGCCGGCCGAGGAGCCCGCCCGCGAGAGCGCCGCACGGAGCATCGCCCCGGACGCGCCCACGCCGCCCGCGGGCACCCCCGTCTTCGTGCCGGGCGCGTCCGGCTCCGCGGAACCGGCGGCCCCGGCCGCGCCGCCCGCCCGGCCGGAAGCGGTGACCGTGCCGACCCCCGCGGTGGCGGACGACGCCCGGGAGACCACCCCCCTGCCCGAGGCGCGCACCACCTCGGCCGCGGACGCGGCCCGCGCCCTGCTGGTGCCCGTGGCGGAGGCCTCGGCCGCCCCGGCCCCGGAGGCCCCCGGCACCGTCCTGCCCGGCCGTCCGGAGGCGGCCCGCCCCAAGGTCCGCGCGACGGCCGCGCCCGAGCCGGAGAGCGGCGCCCCCTGCCCCGCCTGCGGCACCGCCAACCACGGGCACCGCAACTTCTGCCGCAGCTGCGCCACCCCGCTGACCCCGCGCCGCGAGGACAACGCGACGGGCCCGTACGCGGGCCAGCGCCCCCCGCTGCACCGGGACAGGAAGCGCTGGATAGCGAGGGCGTTGGTGGCAGCGGCGGTCGTGGCCGTGGTCGTCGGCGGCATCATCGGCGGCCCCCCGGCGGCCAGGGCCGTACAGGACCACTTCGCCAAGCGGGTGGCGGTGCATCCGACGGCGTGGACGGCCTCCCACTGGGACCCGAAGCACGGCCCGGAACTGGCCGGCGACAGCTACTCCAACACCTGGTGGGGCACGGGCTACGCGGGCGACGCCCAGGGCACGTACCTGGAGGCGACGTTCGGCCAGCCCACCGACCTGCTGGCCCTGCTGATCACCCCGGGCACCTCCACGCGCCAGGGCCAGCAGTCGGAGCAGGCCCGCCCCCAGGAGTTCGACCTGGTGGTGACCGACTCCAGCGGCAAGCAGCACACCTCGCACCGCGCGATCAACGACGGCGGCGTCCAGCGCATCGACGTCCGCGTACGCAACGCGGTCTCGGTCCGCGTCATCCTGCGCTCTGCCTTCGGAGCGGCCAAGGACAAGCAGGTGGCCATAGCAGAGCTGGAATTCTTCGCCCGCTCAAAGAACTGATCCCGCAGGCATGCAGGGGGCGCAGCCCCCGCAGATCCCCTCCCACGGAACCCCGGCCCCACTCAACCCCCGCAGGGGTGCCGGGGGGGGCGCAGCCCCCGCTCGGGGGGAGCGGGGACGAGCCCCGGGAACTTTCGCCCGGCCCAACCCCCGCACGGACGCCGGGCCCGCAGCCACGAAACGCCGACCCACCCACCCACAGGCGACCGGGCCCCCGCCCAACCCCCCGCAGGGGTGCGGGGGCGCAGCCCCCGCTCGGGGGGCGGGGCGGAGCCCTGTGAACTTTCGCCCGGCCCGACCCCGCAGGGACGCCGGGCCCGCAGCCGCGGGACGCCGACCCACCCACCCGCAGGCGACCGAGGCCCCACCCACAACCCCCCGCAGGGGTGCCGGGGGGGCGCAGCCCCCGCTCGGGGAGAGCGGGCACGAGCCCCGGGAACTTTCGCCCGGCCCGACCCCGCAGGGACGCCGGGCCCGCAGCCGCGAGACGCCGACCCACCCACCCGCAGGCGACCGAGGCCCCACCCACAACCCCCCGCAGGGGTGC
>NZ_QOLA01000035.1 GCF_003324565.1 Streptomyces sp. SDr-06
CGTACCACGGCTGGATGGCGGTTCCAGACGGTCACGCTTGACGTCATCTGGCGGCAGGGCGACTTCGGCCCACCTGCGCAGTAGAGCGATCGCCCCACCGCTGATTACATCGGACTCATTCGTCTAGCTGTCGGCCTCGGCCGTGACCTCTTCGCCGGGCGGCAGTCCAGCCACGGCGTGGCGGTGGTTCCCACGCAGCCACCGCCCGGGTCGACCGAGTCCGTGCGCACCCGCAGCGGGCGCCGGCGCGTGAGAACGACGAGGCGTGGTTCACCACCATGCATCCCCCGGCTCCGCGGCTGTGGCGTTGGTGTATAGGGAGTGTGCTAGCGCCTGGTCGGTGTGCTCCGTTTCCCGGTCGTGCCGCAGTCGCCGACGTGTACGGCGTCCGGACGGGCGGCTGCCTCGCCGCGTTCCTCGGCGGCAATCCACGGTCGGTCTGCTCCAGCCGATGGAGCTGGGGTGGGTCAGCGGCGGCGTACCGCGATGATCCAGGCGGGCACGGATGGTCGGGTACTGGATCCACAGGATGATCACCGTCGCCATGAGTAGGAGGTAGGCGAGAGCGCCGAAGGCGAGCGCGGTGTTTCTCCACCGGGATGCCGACCAGGGCTCAGGACCCGGGGCCGGAGCAGCCGGGGGCTGGATAGGGCCGTTGGCGGGAGCGGTGGGCCTCTCAGGGCAAGGGGAGTTGGTGGGCACGGTCATCCTTCGGGACAGGGCGTGCGCAAGCACACCGAGGGACAGAGAGCCTTATGCGTCGCGCGGTTGGCGTCACAGGGGCCGGGCTTGGACAAACGCGTTTGTCGAAGCGGGGCCACAGAGTGAGGGGTGCTGGGGCTAGCCGCGCAAGAAGAGCCGAGAAGCAGGCCCGGAGTGAGCATGGCCGATGCGCCGGTCCCCGTCGGTGGCTGCGACCTGGGACTTTCCGCGCGAGTGCGTTTCACTGGCGGTTGGCAGGCCTTGAACGGCCGTCCGCGGCGATGTGCGGGCTGCGACGGCTGGGTCGAGCATCGGCTTGGCCGCCGCACGATCCGCGAGACGGCCGATCGAGGGGTCCATCAAGGAGGGAATGCGCATTGGCACATTCCGCTCACGGGGTGGCTCACGTGGAAGGGATGGAACAGGCCGTGAATCGTGCTCAGGTGACGTTGCCGCAGATGCGAGTCGAGGCCATCTCGGCCCTCCGGGCACTGTCGGACCCCGAATACCAACAGCAGGTATGGATCGACCGGACTTATTCGAAGGCGAACTTCTACGACGACTTCACCCTCAATGTGAACCTTCTCTACGACGACACCACCGTGCTTGCCGGCCCTGAAGCCGCCCTCGGCTACACGCTGGCATCGCAGGCAGAGGTGACGGCGATGGAGGCACGCATCCGATGCAGCGCGGCCGACCGTGTCCAGCGCTGAGTCCAGAGCGGTGGCCCGAGTTCATGGCCTCCAGGTCCTGGCCCAGGGTCGTGGCGTCCGCCCGGCACGCTCTGGCCGCACTGACTGAGTAGGAGCGTGTTCGCTCGGCCCGCCCGCCCGCCCGCCCGCCCGGCGCGGCCCGCCCGGCGCGGCGCACCTGGTGGGGGGTCCGTGGACGTGACCGGAGCGGCCTGGACTTGGTGTGTGGAGAGTGTCAGGCTCGGAGGGCAACCAGCCTGGTCTGGTGGGGGCTCCGCGCTGCTGGGTGGTCACGAGGTGGCCGGTGGAGGGTGCGGGTGGTCTCGCTTGGCTGTACGCGGTTTCGTGCCGTGTGCTTGGCGGTCTTCTCTGTCTGCGCGGTGGAGAACGGACCGTGATTGGCCCCTACCACCGAAGGGCGGTGCAGCCATGCCCTCCACTTTTGACGTGGCCGTCGCAGAACATCCCTGTCGGGCGGTCGTCGCGGTATCGGGTGAACTGGACCTCGATACCTGCCCCTACGTCATCGAAGCAACAGGCGCCCTCTCCCTTCACGGTCAGACTCTGATCATGGATTTGTCCGCGGTCACGTTCATGGACTCGGTCGGTCTCAACCTGCTGCTGCGGCTGCGCCAACGGGCCGAGGAGGAGGGCGTCTAGGGACCGCATCTTCGTGAGCACTGGTTCCTGCGGCGATGGGGTTTTCCGCGCTTGATGAGCACTGCCCTTGGGTGCCGATCATGAGCACAAGGTCCAAGCGGGCTGCTTCCGGCGGTCGCTCTGCTTATCGTCTGCTGCCTCCCTGCCTCCCTGCCTCCCTGCCTCCCTGCCTCCCTGCCTTCCGCCGGCAGGGCAGCGAGGGTGCGCGCGGGTGATGCGTTATGAGGTACCCATTGGTGTTACTGGGGCAGGTGGTGCACAAGGCAGCACACTACGCTGGCACAGAACCACGAGCCGACTGATCACCGGCCAACAAGACACCGGCAGGAAAGTCGGAACGGTTCAGCATGCCGCATGCCGCGAGCCACAGGTCAACCGGACGCGGGCCGTAGGTTGTTCATGAGCAGGCCGAGGGTGAACTCGAAGCGGTCGTGTCCGGTGCCGGAGGTCAGCTCGGCGGCGTAGCGTCGGGTCTGCGGGAACTTCTCGGCGGGCAGCGCGGTGAAGCGGTCCAACAACTCCTCGCGGCTGAGCACCCATTCGTGATCCTGGTGCTGGCGCCGTTGCTGGACCAGCGACTGCTCCAGTGCATAGGCGCTGGCGTAGAGGGACAGCGCGTCGCGGGCCCATCCGGCAGTCCTGGGTTCGATGCCGCCCGCGAGCAGGATCGCCAGGATTCCTTCGCCGACCCGCAGCGTTTCCAGGTTGGTCGGCGCCATAGCCAGCGCGGCGCGCGAGACTCCAGGGTACTTCAGGTACAGGTCACGGATCTGTGTGTACACGCCGCGCAGCTGCTCGCGCCAGGCAGCCGGGTCCGGTTCGGGGAGCACGACCTCGGCGTAGAGCCTGCCGATCAGCAGATCGTCGATGTCGTCCTTGTTGACGATATGCGCGTACAGCGACGACGGACCGGTGCCGAGCACGGCGGCGACCCGGCGGATGGTTAGCGCGTCATACCCCTCGGTGGCCACGACTTCGAGGGCGGCGTCGGTGATCCGTTCGACGGTGATCGGCTTCTTGCGCGGTGCCGACGTGGAGAGCTGCGCGGCGGGTTGGGCGTGGCGAGCTGCGCGGCGTTGGCGGGGATCGGCGGGCATACCGACCACTATAGCTTGACACGATCTAAGTTCGCTGCCTAGAACTTAGCTCGTCATGACGAACTAAGTTCGCACCGATGTCTCGGAGGTCTGTGATGCGAGTTTCCGTTGTCGGAGCCGGTCTGGGAGGTCTGGCTCTCGCGCAGGGCCTGCGTGGTGCCGGCATCGAGGCCGACGTGTTCGAGCGCGACCCGGAGATCGCCGCACGGTTCCAGGGCTACCGGCTCGTGCTGGACCCGACCGGTTTCCAGGCGGTGCGCGACTGCCTGCCGACGGGCTGGCACCCGCTGCTGGACGAGATCGTCATGCACGCCTCCGCCGAGCAGCTGATCCTGGACCCGCAACTGAACGAGATCGGCAGGCTCGGCGCGGGCCGGACCGGTGTCGTGGTCGACCGGCAGGTGCTGCGACACCTGTTGCTGACCGACCTCACCGTGCACACCGATGCCGCGCTGACCGGCTACGGCGTGCTGGCCGACGACAAGGTCCAAGCCCGGTTCGCCCGCCGCGCCCCGGCCACCGCCGACCTGCTCGTCGGCGCGGACGGCGTCACCTCCGCGGTCCGCGGGGTGTTGTCGCCGCAGACCACCCCGACCGACACCGGCGTCCGGTTCGTCATCGGCCGCACCCCGCTGGCCGACGAGTTCGTCAACCTGTCCAAAGCCTACGGCTCGAAGATCACAGGCGACGGCGTCAGCCTGCTGCTCGGCGCGATGCGCTTCCGTACCCCGCCCAAGCAGGCCGCCGAGCAACTGGCCCCCTACGTCACGCTCCCCGACATCGGCGACTACGTACGCTGGGCCATGATCCTGCCGCCGGACGGCTCTCTGGGGGACCTGACCGCACAGGACGCCGTACTGTCCAGGATGGAAGGCTGGCACCCGCAGCTGCGCGCGCTGATTGAGCAAACCGACCCCAACAACAGCACGCTGCTGTCCATCCGAGTGGTCAAGCCCGCTGAGCGCTGGGCGTCCGGCCCGGTCACGCTGCTCGGCGACGCGATCCACGCCACTTCCCCGACCGGCGGCAACGGCGCGAACACCGCGCTGCGCGACGCCGACCTGCTGCGCCGCTGCCTGATCGAGGCCAACGAAGGCCGCCAGGATCTACTCGGCGCGCTCGACGACTACGAGCGACAGATGTTCGAGTACGGCACCGAGGCCGTGCGCAGCAGCCTCGAGAAGCTGCCCGCCTTCGCCCCCGAAGCGAAACTGTCCTGAGGCCGAAAATTCACGGCCCCCCTATGAAGGGGACGCCCAGCCCGAACCGGAAGATGACTAACAGACGGCAAGTGACAACTACTGAATCCTACCGATGCTCATGATCGCGCGGAAATGCTCGAACGATGCTCATGATCACTGGAAGTGCTCACGAAACCGCGGAACCTAGGGGGCGGAAGGCTGGAGCTGCGCGGCATGGGAGACGGGTCATGCGCGTACTGGAACTCTCCGAGTCCCTGCCCCGGTTCACTACCGCTCTCTGCCCCTGACATTTCCGCGGGCACGGTGGTTGCACTGCAGTTGGCGAGCCCTGCCAGGTCGGGCGCTTAGTCACACTGATCTTGTGACTGAGCCCGATAGGTGGCCTTTGAGCACGCTAAGCGGCTTTCCAGAAGTCCTGTCGGTAATGGGCCGGGAACCAGGGGCTCGTCCAGGGGGCGGCGGTGGCCAGGTTTTGATCGGGTGAGCGGCCGCGGAAGAACGCGTGGATCTGCCGTCTGCGTCCGGGCCAGGACACTGCTGTGTCAGCGATGAAGTTCTTCAGTGCGGCCCAGATCCGCTCGGTCGGGTTGTCGTGCGGGCTGTAGCGGGCACCGAACCACAGGTGTGTTCCGGGGTGGGCGGCGAGGAAGTCGCGGACCGTGCGGGCGTGGTGGATCTGGTCGTTGTCGCAGATGACTGCGATGGCCGGGGCATCGGGGTAGGCAGCCAGGAGTTGCTGGAGCAGCAGGAGGAAGTCGGCGGCGCAGCGGTGCCCGAGCCGGTAGAAGAAGGCACCGGTGGTGACCTCCAACGCTCCGTATACGGTGATCTGCCGGTTCTTGCCCGGGGTGGGGACTTCGGGGCGGTAGCCGGGCAGCGTCCAGCGGGCATGGACGTGCGGCAGCAGGTGTACATGCGTTTCGTCGGCCGTGAAGATCTTCGCGCCGTCTGGCAGCACTGCCGCCCGGCGGCGGACGGCAGTGGTGACCGCGTCCCGCGCCGGATCGCCACGGGCGATCAGTTTGGGCCGCCGCCACACGGCCACCTGTCGCAGGCGCCGGTAGAGCGTGCGGTGGCTGATCTGCGGCCGTCCCAGGTATCGGTGCAGCCTGCGGACGGTCCACGGCCACGGCCGGGCAAGGAGTGCGGCGATCCGCGCGGGCAGTCGGCGCCCGCCCAGCCGGGGTCGTCCGCTGCGGGGATGGTCTGCCAGACCCGCCACGCCAGCGGTGTTGAAGCGGCCGATCCAGCGGCGCACCGTGGCCGGGTCGTACTCCATCAGCGCGGCGATCTGTGCTGGTGACAGGCCGTGCAGCGACAGCAGCACCATCACCGCCCGCGCTGCCGGCCGCCATCGGCCACGCAACAGACCGCGTAATCTCTGGCACTCGGTGGCGGACGCATTGGCGTACACGGTGGACGGGCGCACACAGACCACGACCTCGCCGGGTGGGCGAACGTTGCTGACACCTCGATCGAACGCCCGGCGAGGGCCATGTCAAGGCCCCTGCCTCAGAAGGTCTCAACTCCCGTTACACACACAACTTCTGGAAACGCGCTTAGTTGGCCCATGCGCGCGGTAGTTGGCCCGCCGACTGATGTGACTCAGCAGGCTGACTTTCGTGTCAGCACGGAATCTGTCGTCTGCGGCCGGCCCCGACTAGGCTCACTCCCATGTCCGAGCCAACCTCCGACCCTCGCCTGCAGTCCCTGATCAACCAGCTCCGGCGGCCGGGGGTTGTGAGGACGGTGAAGGTCATCGGATTCGACGGAGCGGACGTCCTGGTGCAGCTCGTAGATGCCGAAGGTGGGGCGATCGAGATCGGTCGGATTCCTCGGCAGGAAGCGTCGGCGCGTCGGATCTCGCATCCATCCGAGCTGTTTGAGGTCGGCCAGGAGATCGATGCCGAAGAGATCGGGCGTTGGCGCGAGGGGCAGCTTCACCACTCCGCCAGGGCGTGCGAGATTCCGGCCTTGCGGTCCTTCCTCCTCGCGCTCGAACGCGGGCAGGTCGTCACTGGGACGGTCTCCGAGGTCCACAACTTCGGGGTCTTCGTTCACGTCGACGGCGAACCGGACGGCCTGTGCACCGGCTTCATCCGGGTGCCGGACCTGACGTGGGGTTAGATCAACCACCCCTCCGAGGCAGTCGAAGCCGGCCTGCGGATCACCGCTGAGGTGATCATCGCCGAGATGCGCTCCGGACAGGTCACCCTCTCCTTGAAGGCTCTGCAAGAAGATCCACTCATCCGGTTTGCGGATCAGGCTGGCCGAATCCTCAACGGACCGATCACCAAGATCGTTCCCTTTGGCGTGTTCGTGCAGCTTGCCCCGGACATTGTCGGGTTCCTGCATCTCTCTGAGCTGACTGACGAGCCCGCCGAGACTCCGGATCAGCTTGTCGATGAGGGCCAACTGATCACGGTGAAGGTCGCCGAGGTCGACCTCCAGCGTCACCGGGTACGACTGGGCGCCGCTGGCGGAGCGGACGGAAGCTAGCGAATGGGCATGCTGGTGCCCGATTCGATCTTCTCGATGAGAGCCTCGCCATGCTGACAGAGGAGTCAGCGTAGGGCCGTGTAGTGGTTCAGAGCGTCGGGACGGGAGAGCTGGAACCAGGTGCTCGCCCGGTGCTCCCGCCAGACTTGGCGCACCTCCGGGGGCAGTTCGGCTTCGACGTGCCGCGGCGCGAAGAGCGGCTCGCCGCCGGTGACATAGGCCCAGACGAACGCGGACGCTTCCTGGCGTACTCGGTCGTCCAGGTTGGGGCGAACGGGCCCTGGGACGGGCGGAAGCCGAGTGATGATCTCGTTCCAAGTCTCGGACGACAGGGACCAGCTTCGCAGCACCTCGCGCCGGCGCTGGTAGTTGGTGGAGTCTGTCGCGCGGTCGAGTTCCTCGGCCAGGTCGTGCAGAGCGAGCCAGCGGTCGGTCGTGGCTGTGGAGTTCAGCCATTGGCGGCCGGTCCTGTTGCCCTGGTCGTCGAAGTCCGTGTTGCGCGGCCTCCTTCCCGGCTTCTTCCGCGACTGCTGTGGAGGCTTGACGTTCAGCGGGATCTCGGGGACCTCGCCCGCCTCGGGTCGAGATCGGCGAGACTGCCCAGGCGGATCGAGGTGAAGGCCAGAAGCTCGGGTGTCAGCCGCTCCTCGCCACTGGTGATCGCTTCCGCTCGCGTCGGCGGGGCGACTTCTTCGGAGTTGGCGACAACTTGCTTGCCGAACGATCACCTACCGACAGATACCCTGCTGAATCGGCGACCGTTGTCGTGCTGACCTGTCTAAGGCTTGTCCCGTAAATGATCTTTTACATGCTGGTTGACTTGCCCCTTCCTTGATCACCCGGCCATGGTGAGGTTGTGCAGGCGGGCGATGCCGAGCATGGCGTGGTGGACGCCGTCGCCTTTGAGTCGGCAGTCGCGCAGGATCTTCCAGGTCTTCATGCGGGCGAAGGCGTGCTCGACGCGTGCGCGGACTTTGCGGTGGGAGGTGTTGTGTTCCTCTTTCCAGGCCGGAAGTTCCGTTTGGCCTCTTTCGCGTCTGTGCGGGATGACCAGGCCGGTGCCCCGGTAGCCGCCGTCCGCGATGACCGTGGTCTTGCCGACGGCGGCTTTCACGCCGGAGAGTTCCCATGCCTTGCAGTCGTTGCGGTTGCCGGGCAGTGGACGGCCGACGGCGACGACGAGCCGGGTGTGGGCGTCGATGACGACCTGGTGGTTGGTCGAGTAGCGGTAGTTTTTCGACTGCTCGGCGATGGTGTGGTCGCGGGTGGGGACCAGGGTGCCGTCCACGATCAGCACGGTGTCTTTGCGGAACCGCTTGCGTTGCTGCAGGGCCAGCTCCGGCCCGAGGTGGTTGACGATGCGGTCGGCAGCGGACTTCGACACTCCGAAGAGCGGGGCGAGTTGGCGCAGTGTCAGGTTGGTGCGCCAGTACGCGGCGACCAGCAGGACCCGGTCCTCCAGCGGCAGGCTCCACGGCCGACCCTTGCGAACGGGGTCGGTGCCCCCACGCCGCAACGACGTGATGAGTCTGCCGAACTGACGCGGGCTCAGCCCAGTGAACGGGGTTATCCAGGACGGCTCTGACGCCGTGATCACACCAGCCACGGCAAGATCATCTCACCCGTGACCAGCAGTTACGGGACAAGCCTTAGAGAACCGCACGTCGAGGAGTGCGGCTAGCGACAAGTAGACTGCCGAAAATATTCCTATCGTTCCGAAAGTCGGCCGCCATGGAAATTCTTTCTTCGTCGCAGATGTTCGCACTCGGGCGTTTAGTTCTCGTGGTTTTCGGAATCGCCTGGCTCATTATTGCCTGCGCCCTCGCTTTTTCGAACGCCAGGTCCTACAGGCGCAGTGTCACTGTCCGGGCCCGGTGTATGCGAGTGGAAAAGGTGTCCGCGAAGGAATTCACTCACCTTCTCCGTCGAAAGTCCGTCGGGGGCGAAAGGGCGGAAGTTCTGTTGCGCACCAAAAAAGAAGCGCGGCTCAAAGTGAATGACGAGATCCCAATAACCTACGACCCGAAGAACGCCCACCTCATCTACGTAGGGGAGAATTACCCCCGTTTCACTCATGCGAGGGCGATCGGTCTTTTCCTGGCGATCGCTCTGATCGCGTTTCTGGCGTCTCTGGTTTGACCCGGTCCGGGGGTGAACGCCGCAACGGGTCACCCGAAGAGCTGCGCCAACTGATCCGGGGTGGGGAATTCCGGGGACGATGCGTCGTCCGCCGTCCCCGCAGGGGGCTGCGGCTGACCCCAATAGAGACCGCACGGGCGTGACACGCCGGAGAATCGCAACCCTGGTGGTCTGGACCTTGTTGAGAAGCTTGCTCACATCTCAGAAGCGGTCCTGAAGGAAGGAAAGCCTCTGGGTGTTGCCAACTCCTCGAAGCCGCCCGTGTACACCGTTACTCCGGAGGAGCTGCGATCAATAGCGGCTGACATCCGTAGCAAGCTCGGTAAGCCGACCCGTACCATACCCGTTCGAAAGGAGAGTGCGGACGGGGTGATCGAAGGGACGATCGATATGTGGGAAGTCGAGGGCGGAAAGATCAACTACCGTGACTTCAGCTCAAGCAACGGTGCGGATGATCCGATCATCGACTTCGCCGGGAAGGACCTGCAGGCGGAACTCGGACTGGAGCGCTACCACGGAAAGGCTCATTAATGATGATCGATTCCAGGCAATATCGGGAAGAACTGGACTACTTCGTCGACTATGCCGGGCAAACTACCGTTTACCTTCCGCTGCTCTACGATGCTGCGGAAGGGATTCTGGATTCGAAACCTTCCAGGGAAGAGGTCGAGCGAGTCATATTGCAACTGATCTCAGACGTGATCGACCGTGGAGTGCAAGTCGTGGACCTGGGTGGCTCAGGCGGGGATTTCACCCCCTGGGAATCCTCGAAGTCGGAAACTTTGAGGCGTGTGGCTGAGGAAATGAAGCGCTACGACGACCCCATGGATTTCATCGAGATCTGCTGGTTTAGGGCCTGACGGAGCGAGCTTTGGTTGCACAGCAGGCATGCTGTGCAACCAAAGCGGGACGTCGCCCGCAGTACCGACGAAGAGTGGCTGCCACTGGAAGCACATCGCCCTGCTCGGCGCCACGTTCCAGAGCATCGAAACCCTCACGCGCCGGCTTGCCCGCTTCCGGGCCGGCTGAAGGCCAGCTATCTGCCTGGGTTGGTCACCAGCCGATCCAGGCGGACGCTCTTGTGTTTCTGTGTCTACGGCCTTGGGTGGCGCGATTCCGGCTGCGGGAGCTCAGGCTTGGCCCTGCCAATGGCCGACCGCAGACCGGCCACATGGGGTCAGTGCCCACGACGGGAAGCAAGTAGCTTTTCAGCATGGTCATCCCCTCCATCAGGGCATGAGGCTGGTCCAGTGCGGCAGGACGGGATACCGACAAGGCTCCTTGGCAGATGAGTTGAGACAGGAGATCTCTCGCTCATCCGCCCGGGAGCCTTGTCCGTCATGCGCCCTTCGCCGCCGTTCGATCAGTGGCAGGCTCGAAGAGGCTCAGGGACGACCGCTGTGCGGGCTTCACCCGTGCCAGAGTTGGGTTGCACCCCCATAGCAGTCCCATTGGTTGACGCCCGTGCCGTTGCTGTGACTCCACACGGCGTCCAGGCACTTGCCGCTGTCGACGTTCACGATTTCTTATCCGTTGCCCACCAGCCGTAACGACCACAGCTGGGTTGCGCCGCCGTAGCAGTCCCACTGGTGCACGGCTGTACCGTTGCTGTGACTCCACACGGCGTCCAGGCACTTCCCGCTGTCGGAGTTGACGAGCTCCTGGCCGTTCCAGCTCCACAGCTGGGTTGCGCCGCCGTAGCAGTCCCACTGGTTCACGGCCGTGCCGTTGCTGTGACTCCACACGGCGTCCAGGCACTTGCCGCTGTCGACGTTGACCACGGGGCCGCCGCCCGCCGCAAGGCTGGGGCCGTTGGGCTTGGCTTGGGCGCCGGCCGGGGCGGCAGCTACCAGATCGCCGCCGACGAGGGAGACGACGCTGAGCGTGAGAGCGAGCATGTGCTTGGTGTGATTCCGAGCCATGATGTAGTGCTCCTTCGCTGTATCCACCGATGTGGTGAGGACGGGGCGAACCGTGCTGTCCGTGGATCCGTTGACTGCCCGAAGTGTCGGCGTACGACTTCAGCTGGCTCCGGCAAGATTTCCGTGAAGCTGGCGTGTGCCACCGTGCGCCGGTGACGCTCCGTCACTCGTAGCGGCGTCGGAGGTGAGCCATGAGGACAACTCGGTGGCGGAGAAGGGGGACTCCGGCGCGACCTGCCATGATCCGTTTCTGGAGCTTCAAGTCTGTGATCCGGCCTTCGTTGACGCCGGAGTTGAACGGGGTGGTGATGCCCTGCTCGACCGCCGGTTGGTCCTCGCGGATGGCCTTGGCCAGACTGGCCAAGGGAGCAAGTCGCGACGTGGCGAGCCTTTGCAGCCAGTCCGGCAGCGATGCGGCGTCTTGGCTATCGAGCATGGCGGCGAAGTCCCGGACCAGGTCGTGTGCCGAGTGCAACTCCGGGCAGTGCGCGAGCAGTCGGTCCAGCCGTTCGCTGGTATGCAGGCCGCGTCGCGTCGGCGCGGTGATGATCCAGCGGGCGACGTCCCGAGGTGAGGGCGGCCGCTCACGCGGCATGTCGATCGGCAAGCCGCGACGCAGGGGCGCGACGGCCATCTTGACCCGCTGGTAATGGCCTCGGTAGCCCTTGGTGAGCAGTTCTTGGTGCAGCACCTTCGCGGTGTGCTCGCCCTCCTCCCAGCGTTGCCGCAGGTAGTCGAGGTAGGGATCCAGAGCGGTGGGCTGACGCGGTCGCGACCGGCGGATGCAGTCCTGCCAGGTGGCTGCCTGGGCGTACTTCTTCACTGTGCGCCAGTCCAGGCCCAGTTCACGGGCTGCCGCGTTGATCGAGCGTCCGTCGTCGGTCACCGCGTGCACCGCCTCGAACAGCAGCTTCGCGTGACGGCGGGCCGGCGTGACGGTCGGATCGGACGGTGATGCCGATGTGGCGGGCTCGGGTTCGGGCACCGCGGCCGTCAGGCAGCCGCGGTGCGTGGCGGCGATGTCCGCGACCCGCTTGGAGAGTCCTTGCCAGAGGTGAAAGCGGTCGCTGACCTGGGTGGCGTCGGGTGCACCGGCGCTGATGCCCTGCCGGTACTGAAGCGCGCCGTCGCGGCAGACGATCTCGACGCCGGGATGTTCCCGAAGCCAGGCGGCCAGCTGCTCCGCATCCCGCCCCTCCCAGAGCGTGAGGGGGAGCCGGGTGTCGACATCGACCAGCAGCGTGCCGTAGACCTCGGCGTACAGCGCGAAGTCGTCCACGCCCAGCACACGGGGCGTGGACGCTGGTGGCAGCGGCATGCGCATCAGGTGAAACAGCACGCTGGTGCGGGACAGCGGCACGTTCAAGATCTGCAGCAACCGGGCGCCGCCACGGCCGGCGAGCAACACCGCGGCCGTCTCCACCAGATGCTGCAGCAGTGGAGTGCGGCGCTGGTAGCGCACCGTCAGCTCGTCGACCTGCTCAGCGAACGTCCGACGGCCGCAGTGCGGACTGTCGCAGAACAACCGCCGCACCGACAGCCCGATCGACACCCGGCGGCCGCCGACGGCGAGGTCGGCCAGGGTGCGGACATAGCGGCTGTGCACCCGCACAGAGGCCGCTGCGCAATCCGGGCAGCCCACCGGCAACTCGCGGGTACGGGCGGAAATGCAGACCACACCATTCTTCACCCACACCCGCTCCACCCGCACCGCATCCAGGTGCGGGGACACGATCCGTACGAGGTCATCACACTCGCCGACGGTGCCGCTACGAGTGACGGAGCGTCACCGGCGCACGGTGGCACACGCCAGCTTCACGGAAATCTTGCCGGAGCCACGTTCACGTGTACGCCGACACCGCCGAAGGCGGCGTTGAGGAAATCGCCGATCAGACGTCGGCGTTCGTCCTCGGAGAGTTGGGCCAGCCGGTGCATGAGTTCCGTCTCCTCAGGTGTGGACCCGCGCTCGGCCACCGCCATCAGCACCGCGCGCCGCAGGCGCAGGACGCGGATCTGCACTGCCAGTGCTTCGGCGTGCGTCGCGGCGGCCTCGGGAAGCGAGAGCTCGCGGTCCACGACCTTTCGGATCGTGGGAAGGTCCAGCCCCAGCTCGCGCAGGGTCCGCACGAGGTCCAGGCGTGCGACGGCGTCGATGTTGTAGAGGCGGTAGCCGGCCGGGCTACGGTCCGTTGGCGTCACAATTCCGCGATCGGAGTAGAACCGAATGGTCTTGACCGTGAGACCGGTCCGCCGAGCGAGTTCGCCGATCGAGTAGAGCGTGTCGCCGTCCATGCCCCCACCTTTGTGTCTCCCCCTACTGGAGACTCAAGCCTCTCTTCGCCTGCCAGCAGCCAACCACTCCTCATCCACAGACTTGACAATGCCTCCGGCATCCCATGGGGCCGCAAGACAGTGATCAAGACTCTGTGTCCGGAAGGCATGGCGCCCCACGCTTGCCGTGTTCCATGGTGCGCCTGAGCTGGTCCACGGTCCGCGGTGACGTTCATGGACCTCGTGCGGCCCGGCCGACGGCTTCGATCCGGCTGCGCCTCGCTATGTGTGCCGACCGGTGAGCACGTCGTCGACGACGCCGTCCCCGGCCACGCGGCGGGGGCTGCCCGGGGCGGCGGCGCTGGCTCTTGAACTCGTACGGTGCCTCTGTCCACGCCGCATCCACCCTGTATGCACCAGGAGGGACCCGAACCGCGAGCTCCCGCGGCTCCCCGTCCTCGTCCTCCAGTCATGGGCTGTCCACCACGAGCCGGTCGCTCGGCACGCGGATCGATGCCACCCGAGCCACCTCTACCGCCTCAACGAGCGTCAGTGGATCGCCACGCCGCGCCCCCAGCCGGGCGCCCGGCGTGAACACCGCATCAAGATAGGCGCGCACCTCCGGCGCCGCCACCAGCGGACCATCCCCCACGTATGCCACCCTGTGTCCTCGCCACGACGCAACCAGAACTGACGACGATAGGGTCACGCTCGGACATCGCGGCCGGGCCACAGTGGGGCCGGCGCGCAGGAAGCCCGGCCCCAGCCCAGAAACAGACATCGGGGCAGGAAGCGGGGGTAAAAGCCCAATACGCGGGTCCTGCCCCGATCCGCCTGGTCAACCGCCCACGCCGAGTTGTTCGCACACTTGGCGTAGGCGGTTGGCCGCCGATGCGACTCACCCGCACTTTCGACGTTGGGCCCGCCGCAGGTGGTGCGCTCCTCGGAGGAGCACTCATCTGGCGGAGCCCCCCGCCCGTGAAGGGACTCCAGGACCAAACGTTCAGAACTGCAGGGTGGTGCTCATCGCTGCCATTGCTGGCTGGTTCCGCCGTGGCAGGGCCACAGGATGACGGGTTCGCCGACGTTGTAGGTCTTGATGTCGAGGCAGAAGCCGTTGCCGGCGTTCCGCATGGTGCCGTCGGCCCTGGTATGGGAGCTAGCTTCCCCCGAGAGCCCGATGGATGTCACTGCGGTCAGTGCCGCGAGCACGGTCAACAGCCGGATTTTCTTCACGGATCGCATGCGATGCCTCAATCCCGGGATTCGTGTTTCTGAGTGAGGAGTCGACCTGCAGCGCTCATGCTTCCCCTCCGAAGAGCCAATGGCGCGGTTGCGCCGGCCCTTGTCTAGCTGCCGAGGATTGTCCGGCGCCGGGATGTGGGTGCCGGACATCAACAACTGGACAATCACTGCGTATTGCGGCTACGGAAAGGCTCGGGAAGCGCTCCGGAAAGGAGAGCCATGCCACGCCCTGAACGTCCGCTTGACGAGGACACGGGTCCGCTGACGCAGTTCGCGGAAGGCGACTTCGTCATTGTTGACGGCACCCTGATCCCCACCGACCGGATCTGTGCAGATGAGCCGTACTATTCGCAGAAGCACAAGAAGCACAAGAAGCACGGTATGAACGTGCAGGTCATCGCCCGTCCGGACGGCACACCCCTGTGGTTTTCCCGTGCTCTTCCGGGCCGGACCCACGACCTGACGGCCGCCCGTGCCCACGGCATCGTCCAGGCCTGCCTCACCCGGGAGGTCCTGATCCTCGCGGACCGGGCCTACCAGGGCGCCGGCGCCGTACTACCACCACCGCGAACAACCCGAGCACTACCAGCAATACAACCGTGACCACACCCGTCTGCGTGCACCTGGCGAGCGCGCCTTCGCCCGACTCAAGACATGGCGCCTCTTCCGCAAGGCACGTTGCTCAACCAACCGCATCAGCAGATGTGTCGCCGCCGTCCACACCCTCCTCACCTGCAGCTATTCAGGATGAAATAGCTTCACTGTCGCTTGGCCGTTTTGCCCTTGCGGTGCTGAAGATCGCCTGGATGGCGTCGTGGCATCCGCAGCCTGGTCGGAATCCGTAGGATCGTGATTCGAACCGGGCTTCCCACTCGGGTTCCAGTGCGTTCTTTACGCGTGCCTGCATTACTCGGTCGCGCATTACTGGGATGCCGAGCGGGCGTTGCTTTCCATTGCTCTTCGGGATGTAGACCCGCTTCACGGGCCTGGCTCTCCAGGGTTGGGTTTGCTGGTCGATGTCGACCGCCATGCGAGCTCGCGCCTGGGGGGGGGGTGAGTGCTCGTTCCCTGTCGATGCCTGCCGTCTTGCGGCCCTTGCTCAGCTGCGTCTCCCGTTTCACGCTCAAGAGCGTGTTACTGCGGCTCCGCAGCATAAGCTTTTGCAGATTGCGGACCTTCTTGAGGTCCCCCTCCTGTGTCGCTTTGCAGATCCGTTGTCTCAAGCGTCGTACGTTTCCCTCAGTACTCGCCCAGTCGATGCAGTGCCAGTCCAATGGTTCGCCCTGCGGTCCGTTCACTGTGGAGGTGCGGCCGGCAGTAGAGACTGTCTGTCGCATGTTCCTCCTTCGCGTCCAACTTGTCCGGCAGGTTCTGGCGTCATTACTCAGGATGATTCAAAGGCTCACCCGGCCCACGTGGGCACCCTTTCGGGTCAGGCCATCAGACCTGTATCCGGCGAGTTATGGCCTGGGTTGAAGGACTCCAGGGTCTTCCTCTGACCTTTCGGTCAACCGGAATTCGCTTCTTGGGCCATCCTGTTCCCGCTAGAGAGTTGGGCCTTCCTTGCGGTCGGCTTACCGGACAAGCCCGGACTCCAACGGGGTTTCCACGTTCCACACACGTAAGTTGAGGCCGGGGTGGGTGCCCCCTCTGTCCCGGAACCGGCGGTGTCCTCCTCCCGATCTCAAGTCTCCGGAAGTCGCCTGACGTCTTCCGACGCCGGGTTCTGTAGCCACTGATTACGAACCATCGGGCGGCTTCAACCTTACGAGACATCAACGGGGGTTCACAAGGTTCACCCGTCCAGCCTTTCCCTCGCCTGTTGTTCCCCGATGGCCAGGGAACCCTTGGGCTTTAACGCTCAGCTTCACACCTCGCTGTTACCGGCGACGCATGTGAGCGCGGGAACGGATTGCGGACACTAATCCGGGGTCAGCACATTTTTCCTTCCCTCGTGGCTTTCCCACTTAACGTGTGCGACTTCGTGTCGCACCTTGAGGCGATTGATCCCGCACTCGACCGTGTGCCGCTGTTCCTTCGGGGCCTTGCGCTGGCACTTCCCAGCGTCCTGAGTTGTCGGGCGCAGGGTAGGGGCAGTGACGCGCAGAGGTTCGGGTCGTTGGACGGGACATACCGAACCTTCGCGAAGACCAGGAGCCTCGCCTTGCGTGTCCGATCGCTTTTCACCATTTTGCTACTGGCCGGTGGCGCAAGCCTCCCCCTCACCTCCGCGGAGGCTGCCCCACACGCGTGCAGCTTCAAGGGGACAAAGGCCATGGGAAGTTTGATCATCGCGTGCTCCAACGGCAAGGAGGTCGTCGTGGGGCAATGCCAGCAGGGTTACGTGGCAAAGCAGCACCACAACGAGGCAGTATGCGCGCTTCCGCCTAAGCGTCCGGTACCCAAGCCGTCACCTAAGCCGTCACCCGCCACTGACACGGACTCTGCGCTGCCACTGACATAACCCAATGCATCCCGGTGACAGCGTCCGGTACGGAGAGCTGCCCCGTCGATAGCGTGGAGCCTCAACTGTCGAAGGGGAGTCGATGTATGCCTAAGACCGCGCACGAAATCGCCCTGTCTTCCTTCGAGCGACGGCCGGAACCGGCGGCAATGTGGAAGCGGCCCCGTGGGTTCTCTCCGGCCCAGGGAGAAGCGCCGCACTCCGGGTCGGCCGGGCGGCGGCGCATTGCGGCGGCCCGCATCGTCAACGCACGCTCTTGTGGTCGGCGTTGGGGGTTGTGTCCGTCAGCGGATCGGGGCTGTTTTGGGGGAAGGCGTCTCATGCCAAGCCCTGGTGCGGCAGCGTCGTTGCGGTAGGCCCACCTGGGGCGTGCGGAGGGGTATCGCGGACTGGAGGGGGCGTCATGGGCGAGCAGGAGACGTGGACGACGGAGGAGTTCGGTGCCTCCCATACCGGCTCGGTCGGTGTGCTCCTGGCCGACGGCACCGTTCCCTCCCCGGTCTCCATCGCATCGAGCTGAGGGCCGGATGGCTAGTCGGTGGCGCAGTGGAGCATTTACGACGGCCGTCCGTGGAGCGGTACGCGGGCGGCCGCGCTGCGTGCGGTGTGCTCCTGCGGTTGGAGCGGACCTGAGCACCCGCTGGACTGGGACGAGATCGGGGATCGGGCGCTGGCTGAGGCGGCGGAGACGGTGGCGGATGGGTGCACGCGGGAGTGGGACGCGCACACGGAAGACGTGGAGCGCTCGGCCATCCCGCTTCCTGAGGCGGTGAGCGTTCTGCTGGAGCAGCTGCACGCGGAGCTGGAGAAGCTGGAGAAGACGTCACCGCTGGCGGCGGTGCGCGCGGCCCGCAGGCTTGAGGTGACGGCCGTTGAAACCGGTTACTGGGCGGCCCACGGCAGCCGGGGCGATGCGACGGTTGAGCAGGCCGCGGCCGCCTTGGGGCTGAGCGAGGACGAGACCCGCAGGACGCTGGCCCGCTTCGGCCGCTGGAGCCCCTACCGCTGACCGCCCGCGGGCTCGATCAGCGGGCTGGCCGGCCTACGGAAATCGGTAGAAGGTCGACACGGGAGCGTTCCTGACACCTGGTGGGCCACGCTCGGTTGCAGACCGGCGGCTCCGTCCCCGACGAACATCCGGTCATGCGGTCACCAACCCGCGGATATCAGGCTGAGCGCGCGTCGACGCACGACACACCACGGCCTCCCGCCGGTCCCACACCACCACACCAGGCCCGCGCAAGCGAGTCCAACAGCCCCTGCTCACTTGACAAATCGGCCTACACATCAGGGGCTCGCCGCCGGTGGCCGAGGGTGGCGCTGTGACCTGGAGGTTGTCGCGCTGTCTCACGGGTTGGCCAACCGTCCGGTCTCACGGCCGTGGCCGACTTCTCGGGCCGGCGGCCAGTTGCAGTGGAGACTTGCGATTCTATTCCGGGGCGCTCTCGGGCTCGAGTAGGTGCCGGATGTCGTCGTGGAATCCCGTCATGTCGGTCAGCCCGAAGGCTACGAGCTGGAGCAGGAATCCGTGCAGCAGGCCCATCACCACTCGTGCTCCGCGCTCTGGATCCAGGGCGAGCGTCACGGTTCCCGCCGCCTGGCCGCGGCGCAGTGCGCTGGCGATGCTGCTGCGTACGGATTCGAAGCCTTCGAGGGCATGAGCGTGTGCGGCGTCGTTGCGCAGCAGCTCTGACCATGTCTGCACGGCGCAGCGCAACAGTTCCTCGACCGGCACTTCGTGCCCTGCGGCGTCGGTGACGGTCTCGGAGCTCAGTGCGTCGAGCGATGCCACGACCAGATCGGCGACGGAGGCCGTGGTCGTGCTGGTGGCCAGTTGCTCAATCGGCGTGAAGATCAGCCGGAACGCGTCTCCTGCGATGGCGAGGATGATCTCGTCCTTGCTCGCGAAGTAGCGGTAGGCCGCCCCCGCTGAGACGCCGGCCTCGGCGGCGATGTCGGGCATCGAGGTCTGGTGGAAACCGTCGCGTGAGAAGCAGCGGCGCGCCGCCGCGATGATGTCCGCGCGCTTGGCCTCGCGGCGCTCGGGTGTGAGGCGCGGCATGACCGGCCCTCCTTCAACGTGAATGACCATTTACCTTGACGGCTGATGTTTCGCGGCCCTAGCCTAAAAGTGAAAGGTCATTCACGGAAGTGAGGATCCCGCGATGAGCACGGCTTTGCGTGTTGCTACCTACACCTACGAGCACACCGAGGCGCTGCTCGACGGTCGCGTCCCGATCGACAAGGCGGACGCCACGTTCGAGACGGCCTCTTTGGTGTCGGACATCTTCCAGCGGACTGTCGAGCGACGCTACGACGTCTCCGAGTACGGCCTGACCTACTTCCTGCGCACCTTCGACCTCGATGACTCGCCGTTCCTCGCGCTGCCCGTCTTCCCGAACCGCAACTTCCGGCACTCGTCCGTCTTCGTGAACACTGGGGCGGGAATCGAGGATCCGCGGGACCTCGCGGGCAAGACGATCGGCGAGTTCGCGTTGTTCGGGCACGACCCGGGAGTGTGGATGAAGGGCATCTTCTCCGACGAGTACGGTCTGACCCCTGACCAGTCCCGTTGGGTCATCGGCGGCACCGACCACCCCATCCCTGCCTTCGACTGGGTCCCGCAGCCGGTACCGGCGGGGGTGGACGTGCGGCACGCGGCGGAGGCCGAGACCCTGGGCACGATGCTCGAGGCCGGCGAGATCGACGCACTCATCTCGGTCGATGTCCCGCAGGCGCTGCTTGACGGCTCGACGAAGATTGCCCGTCTGTTCCCGGACTACGAGGCCGTGGAGCGCGATTACTACCGGCGCACCGGCATCTTCCCCGCCATGCACATCGTCGCGGTCCCGCGGGGGCTTGCCGCCGACAGTGAGTTGATGACTTCGGTCTACCGCGCCTTCTGCGAGGCCAAGGAGATCGCCCAGAATACGTACCGCCGCGGTGCGCTGAAGCAGCACATGAGCGTAGTGACCCCCTGGTTCAGTCGGCACTTCGAGGAGAACCGGGCGCTGCTGGGCCAGGACTGGTGGCCTTACGGCCTAGACGCGAACCGCAAGATGCTCGACACGTTCCTGCGATACCACCACGAACAGGGTCTCTCGAAGCGGCTGTTGACCAGTGAGGACATCATCGTCCCCGCGCTCCTCGACACCTGAGCGGCGGCAGGGACCGGCCCTGTCTCAAAGACCGAACCGAGGACGCCGCTGTGTCCAGTGTGCATCTCGACATCGCAGTCACCCGCTACGACAACACCCGAGCACTGTTCGACGGATCCGCCTTCGACGGTGTTGACTACACCCTGCATAGTCCCGGCATTCCCGAGATCTTCGCGCGCCAGGCGGCCGGACGGTTCGACGCCGCCGAGTTCACCTCACTCACTACCTGCACGCTCTGGACGTCGGCACCGATCTCATCGCTCTTCCGGCCTTCCCCGGGCGGGTGTTCCGGCATTCCTGCGTCTTCGTCAACACGTCCTCGGGGATCAGCGGACCGGCCCACCTGGTCGGCCGCACGATCGGCGAGTTCGGCACGTACAGCCCGGACTCGGGAATCTGGGCCAAGGGCATTCTTGCCGAGGACTACGGGTTCGCACCGGAGCGCAACCGCTGGGTCGGCGGCGGGCTTGAGACGCCGCTGCCGGCCGGGTTCGAGTTCACCACGCACCGCCACCCGGAAGGCATCGATGTCGGCTTCGCGCCGCCGGATCGCACGCTCGGGGCCATGCTCGACTGCGGTGAGATCGATGCGCTGTTCGCCTCGGACGCACCCCTCGCTTACCTCGCGGGCTCGCCGAATATCGCACCGCTCTTTCCCAACCCCGCAGCCCGCGAACGCGAGTGGAACCGCAGCACCGGCATCTTCCCGATGATGCACACGGTCGTCGCGCGCCGCGGCCTCCTCGAGGCCAACCCTGGGCCTGCCCCGTGCCGAGCGCTACAGGGCCCGCCGGGCCGCACGCCACGACAAGGCCACGCCGCCCGACCCCGCGGACTGACGCCGGTGGGGCTGTCCGCGGAGCTGGGAGGAGCCGACGTTCAGCACTCGGGGCCCCGGAGTCCCCGGCTCCTTCATTCGTGCTCAGTACGCGGGCATTTGGGTGCGGGCCTGGCTGCGGTGGTGGACACCGCCGTCCCCTGGAACGCGGACGAAGGAGGCCGCGCGGTGGGCACGGGGCCGGTCACGGTGAGCGCATCGCCCGGGCATCTCCTGACTTGTCGACCTGCTTGCAGCAGAATCGGCGCCCGGGAGGGTGAGGCCGGGTTCCGGCACTCGGTCAGGAAGTAGGTGGTCCGTCTGAACGCTCGGGTCGTGGGCTCTTCTCACATGTTCTCGATGTCGGTGACGGTGGAGGTCGGGGTGTGGAGGATGGCGTCGAACGCTTCGAGGACGGGGGTGTGGAGGTAGGCGCTTTGGATCCGGATGCGGTCGGGGCCGGGGGCGGGGGCGACGCTTTCAGGGGCGGCCTGTGGGCGTGCTGGGCGGAGATCAGCGATGCTGAGTCCGAGTTCGGCGTCGGTGAATGCGGCTTCGATGCTTCCGGGTTCGGCCGGCTCCAGTGCGGTGGCTTCGATGGTGAAGCCGAAGGGTGTGTTCTCGTCGCGGGGCATGTCCGCTGTGTGTCCGGTGGTGCTCGCCAGGCCGAGGGCGAAGTAGTCAGCGCTGAGGGCGCGGTGCAGGTGCTGTCCCATGGGGAGTCCCGTCAGGTGGCCGTTGAAGGACACGGGTGTCTTCTGGATGTGGGCGTTGTGAGCCGCCAGCACGATGCGGGTCCCGGGGTTGAGGCGTTCCAGGTGCCACAGGACAGACTCGGCCATGTAGGCGTCGCGGGCTGAGGTGTCGGCGGTCAGTCCTTTGCCGGCGAAGAGGTCCGCCATGGCCCGGAAGGTGTAGTCGGCGTGGCAGGCGCCTTCGAGTCCGCGCAGCGCGATGTCGTAACTGTGCTGGTCGGCGCGGGAAACATACAGTGGTGCGACGGAGCGGAACCGGATGAGCAGGCGCGCCAGGGCCGCGCTGAGGGCGTCCTGTTCGGCGGTGGGCAGTCGTGCCCACGCGGGCGCGGCGACGGCTGCGGAGCCACCGGCGAACGATCCGGCGATCCGCGTCGCCTCCTGGACGATCGGGAGGGTTTCGGGGTCGATCCGGCGCAGGTAGTCGGTGACCAGGGCCAGGGCGGGAAGCAGAGATCCACCGGCCGCCGGGATGTCGATGCCGGTGAAGTGCACCGGTGTTGAGGCGCTTTGGTTGTGTCGGCGTATCCAGCGCAGCGGGGCGTCGACTCCCACGGGGATCGTCGCGGCGAGGTGCGCCGACAGGGCGTCGTCCGTCCCCTCGCCCTGGGCCCATGCGTCGAGGGGGAAGGCTTCGCTGAAGCCGTACTCGAAGGCCAGGACGGTGAATCCGCAGCGTTCGGCCAGGAACCGCAGGATGCGCTCGCGCATGGACGCGAACTCGTTGATGAAGTGGGAACTTTCACCGATCGCGACGACACGTGCGTCGCCGATGATGGCGCGCAGCGGCTCCAGATCATCGAGGGGTGCTTCTGGGGCGAGGTGGTGGAGGGGGACGGCGTGGGTGCGAAGCCAGTCGGAGAACGGGTTGCTACCGGGCGAAGCAGGCATGCGGACAGCTCGATTCTCGGTGCTGGAACGGTGGATCGCGGAGAGGAGGGCGGGTCTCGGCGCAGGTCGTCCTGGGCCGGGTTCGTTCAACGGTCCGTGGCGCTCGGGGGTGTGGGGGGCAGACGTTCTGCTTCCGCGTGCCTGGGCGCCGCGTTCTCCAGGTCGTCGATGCTGCCGGACATGATCGTGCGGAGGTGTTCGGTGATGTGCTGAAGGGGCCAGTCCCACCAGGCCAGGGCGAGGAGGCGGTTGATGTCGGCGTCGCTGTAGCGGCGGCGGATGAGGCGGGCGGGGTTGCCGCCGACGATGCCGTAGTCGGGAACGTCGTCGACGACGACGGAGCCGGAGGCGATGACCGCTCCGTGGCCGATGCGGACGCCCGGCATCACCGTGGACCGGTAACCGAACCAGACGTCATGACCCACCACGGTGTCGCCCCGTCCGGGCAAGCCGGTGATCAGGTCGAAGTGCTGGGCCCAGGAACCGCCCATGATCGGGAAGGGGAACGTGGAGGGGCCGTCCATGCGGTGGTTGGCGCCGTTCATGATGAACCGCACGCCCTCGCCCAGTGCGCAGAACTTCCCGATGACCAGTTTTTCCGGCCCGTAGTGGTACAGCACGTTGCGGGTCTCGAAGGCGGTCGGGTCATCGGGGTCGTCGTAATAGGAGAACTCTCCGACTTCGATCAGCGGCGAGGTGACCAGCGGCTTCAGCAGCACCACCCGCGGCTGGTCCGGCATCGGGTGCAGGACGGTCGGGTCGGCGGGGACAGGAGGCATCACGGATTTCGTCCTTCCTGAGCGATGTCTGTGGGTGTCTGCGGGTCCGGAGGACCTCAGCATGTGGCGGCGGACGTATCGGTCGCCTGCAAGGCCAGATGGGCGCCCCGCCAGTGCCGACGCAGCCGGCGGTCGTGGCTGATGATGACGAGGGCGCCGTCGTACCCGGTCAGGGCCGTTTCCAGTTCTTCGACGAGGGCGGGAGACAGATGGTTGGTGGGTTCGTCGAGCAGCAGGACGTCTGCCGGCTCGCTGAGCAGCCGTGCCAGGGCCAGACGCTGCCGCTGCCCGGTGGACAGCCGGCCGACCGGCACCGTGAGGTGGTCGCGGTCGAACAGGCCGAGAGACAGCAGCTGTTCGGCGTGCTCAGCGGCCTCTCCTGCCCGTCCACGGGCGAATGCGGCAAGGACGGTCTCGTCCGGCTCCCCGCATCGCGGCTCCTGGGGGAGGTGCCCGACCCTGCCGCGGCAGGTGATACCCCCGCCGTCGGGGTCGATCTTTCCGGCCAGCACGCGCAGCAGGGTGCTCTTTCCCGCTCCGTTCGGCCCCGTGATCAGCAGGCGCTCGCCCGCCGTGAGGGTCAGGCTCGTGCGGTCGAGACGGTCCGTGACGGCGACATCGACGGCTTCAAGTACGGGTCCCTGCGGGCTGCTGGTGTGCAGCACGGGGGAGAAGCGCAGCGGCTCCGGCGGTGGCGGGGCGGGGGTGCTGAGGTGACGGCGCAGCCGTTCTTCGGCGTTGCGAACCCGGCTGGCCAGCGACTGCTGAACCCGGGCGCCCGCCCGGTCGTACGCCATCTTGTTGCCGTCCTTCATCGCACGGCCGGGGGCCACTTGGCGGGCGGTGGTCGCGGCGGCCTCGCGGAGCCGGTCGGCGTCGGCCCGCCACTGCTCGTGTGCCTGGGCCCAGCGCTGCCGGGCAGCCTTCTTCTCGGCGAGGTAGCCGGTGTAACCGTTGCCGTACCGGACCACGGTGTGGCGGTCGGCGTCCACCTCAAGGAGGCCGGTGGCGACGTGTTCGAGGAAGTCCCGGTCGTGGGAGACCGCCACCGTGGTGCCCCGGCGGGTCCGCAGGTGTTCTTCCAGCCAGCTCAGGGCGCTGTCGTCAAGGTGGTTGGTCGGCTCGTCAAGGAGCAGCACCTCCGGCGCGGCCGCGAGGACGGCCGCGAGCCGCAACCTGACCCGCTCTCCACCGGACAGGCCGCCCACGGTGCGGTCACGGCCCACCAGACCCAGGCCGAGACCGTGCAGGGCACGCTCCACGCGGGCGTCGGCGTCGTAGCCGCCGCGCAGTTCGAAGACGGTCATCAGTTCGCCGTACTCGGCCATGCCCGACTCATCGCCGTCGGCCATCGCCGCCTCAAGGCTGCGCATGCGCCGCTCGACGGCGCGCAGATCACTCAGGGCACGGTCGATGATCTGCTGGACGGTCGCTCGGGCCTCCATCCGCTCGTCCTGGGCGAGATACCCGACGCCTCCGGTGGCTTGGAGGACGACCTCGCCCTGATCGGGCCGTTCACGCCCGGCGAGCAGGCGCAGCAAGGTGGTCTTGCCCGATCCGTTCTCGCCGACGATCCCGGTGCGTTCGCCCGCGGCGAACGAGCAGGTCACCGAGTCAAGGACGAGCCTGCCGTTGAAGGACTTGCTGACAGCGAGCGCGGAGATCTGTGTGGGCATACGGGGACTCCAAAGCATTCGAGAACGAGACGGCCGTCAAGAGCCGTGCGGGCAGGCGAACGCTTTGGATGAGCATCGATCACTCCACTAGTGCGACAACTGATGCTTTAAGATGGTGCCACACCGCCGTCCCACGATCAATCGGACCCCTTGTGACGACTCCCACACCCTCAGAACAAGAACCAGCGGACACCGGCCCGTTGCCGACCCGGCGCCGCCCCGGGGGCCGCACCGCCCGTATCCGTACGCAGGTACTCGACGCGGTTCTTGCGGAGCTCGGCGAACACGGCTTCGACGCGCTCACCACCGACACCGTCGCCGCTCGCGCCGGCGTCCACCGCACCACGGTCTACCGGCGCTGGGGCGACATCGGCGGCCTGCTCGCCGACGTCCTCGACGCGGCGAGCGACGACGACTGGCAGCCGCCGGACACCGGCTCCCTGGAAGGCGACCTGACAGCGCTCAACCAGGAGATCCAGACAGCCCTGACCGCCAAACCCCCCATCGTGACGGCACTCATCGCCGCCTCGTTCCGCTCCGAGAAGGCCGCCGAAGCCCAACAGCGGCTCTGGGAGGACCGCTACACCCGGTGCGAGGCCGTCGTCAGCCGCGCTGTCCGACGCGGCGAACTCCCCTCAGGCACCGACGCCCGGCGCCTGCTCCTCGCCGCCACCGCACCGCTGTACCACCAGCTGGTGCTCCTCCGCACGGCACCTGACCCGCATCTGCCCGGCGATGCGGCCAAAACCGCCGCCCTCGCCGCAGCAGCCGGCGCCTTCGCCGATCAAGCCGGTGACGACACGTCACAGTGACCTGGTCTCCGGCCTCCCCGCAGGACCTCGGCCGTCCGTGACGGGCCGTGTCACCCGTGGGGTGGCGTGGGGCGGTGTGGGGTAGCGAGGCTGGGGCGCGTCCCGCTGTTCGTTGTCGTGGCGGCTTCAGGGCGGCGAGCTGCGCGACCTGCTGACCCCTCAACCGGCCGCGGCGGTTTTTCTGGTTCGCCGGCCCCGCCCGGACCCGCACGGCGTGCTCCTGGCCGTCGATGACGACAGGTTGGGCGTGCTGACGTGGGATCACGGTCCGCTGCCCCCATGCGATGTATTGCGCGAGCGGGCACAGGCCGCGCCCGAACCCATCGGCGCCTCGTGCCGCTCGGGAATTCCTTACGCGCCAGGAACCACGCTCAGGAGCGCTGGGCGAAGAACTCCCTCGCTGTCGAGGGAAGCCAGAGCAGGGCGACGGTGAGTATCTGCGCAGCGCAGATGATCGGGATGACCGTGTGGAACATCGGCGAGGATGTCCAGGACACGACGCTGAACACCACGGACAGCAGCTGGGGCACCGTGGCGAGTCGCCGTGTCCAGGTCCGCGCGGTGGCCAGCTTCCACGCCAGCAGCGTGCACAGCAGCAGGAGGATGCCGTGGAAGATGCCCCCGACGTCACCGCGATGGTGGCTGACCGGCCGACCTCGGCCGCGCCGAAATCAGGATGCCGGGTCGCGATCTGGAGGCGCAGGTCGCCCTGGTCGAAGATCATAAACAGGGGCACGACCCCATGGCTGATCGCTATCACGGCCAGCAGAACCCGCGCCGTCTGGACAGACGCCGGGATCTGCGACGCCATGACCTGAGCAGATCGTTGCACGGCTAGCCCTCCTTGATCGCCGTAGGCGCTTGGCCTCGTGCTCGCAGCCACCAAAGCCCGGTGCCGGGCTGGGCTCGGGTGCCGGGCATCTCGCCGCACTGCGCCCAGGTGTGGTTGAGCCGGGTGATCAGGGCTAGGTGGACACGTTCGCGTCCGGCCAGTCGGAGATGACGTCCGCGAATACAGCTGCTCCGGCCTGAACGGTGGTGTTGATCTCCGCGTGACCGTCTTCGGTCAGCCGCCGTCAGGATTCGGTGGCGGTCACGTGGCAAGCCAACTCGGTGGCCAGGCGTCGCATGACTGTGCGGTTGGCGTGCCGCATCGTGGCCCGTATGACGGGGGCCAGCAGCCGGTCGGCGAGCGGGGCGCGTACCCACGTGTAGGTGAACGAGACGCGGGCCCCGCCGGTGGGCAGCGGTTCGATGGCGTAGGTGCCGCGGCACTGCCGTCGGCCGGCCCCGCTGACGTTGCGTTCGACGATGCGCCGGGGGGCCTCGGCCTCGACGACATCGATGGTGACGTCGGTCTTCGTGCCGCCCAGCGCGGCGGTGACCGTGGCGCACGATCCGATGCCCCTGGCGGGGCCCGTGTAGCGCCAGTTGGTCAGGTAGTGGTCGGTGAACCGCTCGTGGTGGGCCATGACGTCGAGGAAGCCGTAGACCTGCTCGGGAGTCTGAGGTACGTCGATCGACACGGCGACAGGCTTCATGTACCACACGGTACATGCGCCCTGTACCGATTGGTACAGTCGTGACGTGGCGACCATGGACGACTCGCATCCCGAGGGTGAGGATAGGCAAGGCGCGCCCAGGGCTCGGCGCGCACAACTGGTGGACGCGGCTGTCGACCACGTCGCGGCACACGGCATCGCAGATCTGAGCCTGCGCAGGCTGGGTGCCGCGATCGTGGTCAGTCACCGCATGCTGATCCACTACTTCGGCTCCAAGGAACAGCTGCTCGTTGAGATCGTCCGGACGTCGGAGCGGCGCCAGCGCGATGTGCTGTCCCGGCTCCGCCTGGAACCCGGCCTCTCACCCGCCGATGTCTCGCGACTGCTGTGGCGGCAGCTCACGGACCCACGGCTGGCCGGTCAGGAGCGGCTCTTCTTCGAGATCTGCGGGCACGCGCTTCGCGGCCGCTCCGAGGCCGTACCGGTCCTCGAAGGGATCGTTACGGACTGGCTGGAGCCGCTCGCGGTCGCCGAGGTCAGGGCGGGGGCGGACCCTGCCCTGGCCCGGAACCGGGCCAGGCTCGGACTCGCCACCGTCCGCGGCCTGCTGCTGGACCTGCTCGCCACCGGTGACCGCGCCGGCGTCGACGCGGCGATGGAGGAGTTCCTCCGGCTGTACTACAGCTCGGAGTGAGGAGTCACCGATCAGACGTAGCGACCGGGCCAGACGCCATACCACCGTTCCAACAACGGTCCCGGAGCTACACGTACGCCTCGACCTGTCTCGCAGGTTTCTGAGACGCGTACGAAGCGTTTGGAGAACCGTCGAGCTTGAGGGTGTGCTGTCCCGGCCGTCGGGTCCGAAGTCGGCGCTGACCCGCGGTGCGGTGCGCGGTGCGGATCTCCGGAGGAGCGGCACGGGCTGCGGCGCTTGTCGGCGGGTGTGCGTCATCCCCTTGGGCGGAGGGGGCGTCACGAAGCCTTGGGCCTGACCGTGATCCCGGGGCGCTTTCGTGTAGTTTTTCCTTGACGACTCTGCTGCGTAAGCGCGGACGGTGGCTTTCCGTAAGGTCGAATGCTGTCCAACTCCTTGCCGGGCGGGCATGGGGGCGTGGAGGGTGGAGGTGAACTTGCCGCCGGCCGCGTACGGATGACGACATGAGCTATGACTGCGAGGGGCCCGACAACCCGTACCGAAGCGGTTATGCGCGCATAGCCGTCGCTCGCACGATGCTCAAGCGCTCGGCTGGGCTGGCGTCCGAGGCGGTGGAACAGGTCTCCAGTCTGGAACCTTTTGGTACCCAGGACCTGCCCGCCGCTCTCGAGACTCTGCATGACGCCAAGGGTGACGATGACCGGGAGGCGGCCGCCCGCTGGGTGGTCTCCTGTCTTCACGCGTGTGCGGCCGACGTCCGCAAGCACGGTGAGGCTGCCGTCTCGTTCGCCGCCGCGGCGGTCATGCTGCGGGCCGCGCTCGCGGAACTCGATGAGTCCCTGGACGCACGAAAGCAGGCCGAACGCCGCGCCGTGGTCCGCCAGCGAATCATGGGCCTTACTGACTCCGGCTCACCGGGGTGACGTCGCCAGGCGTGGCAACGATCTCGCCCGTGCCGGGCCAGGGCGGGCGGCGCTGCGGGGCCGGGGTTGCGCGGGCGGTGGCGCGTCCGCGGTTGCCCATTGGCAGCTATCGGCCGCCCAGGCTGGAGGTCATGGCAGCAGCCAGAGCATTCTCCCCGCCACAACGGCGCCCTCATCGCTGGTACGTCTTTCGCTACCACGGAGCCGGCACCGACCACGGAGTCCGCTCCGGAGGCGGTCGGGTGATCGGGCGGCCCACGGAGGGGTGGCATGACGGTCATTGGCCTACGTCCTGCCACCCCGGCGGACAGCGAGTACTGCTTCCGGCTGCACGAGGCCGCCATGGGTGCCTACATCGAGGCTATCTGGGGTTGGGGCGAGCAGACCCAGCGCGGCTTCCATGCCCGGGTGTTCAGCCCTGGCTGCTGGCAGATCGTCACTGTCGACGGCGTTGATGCGGGCATGCTCCACGTCGAGGACCAGGCGTCGGGGATCTATCTGGCGCGGATCGAGCTCCACCCCGATTACCAGGGATGCGGCATCGGCAGCCGGCTCATCCGCGGCCTCCTGCACCAGGCCCGTGAGCAGGGACGGGGCCTCACCCTGGACGTCCTCGTCGTCAATCAGCGAGCCCGGTCCCTCTACCGGCGGCTGGGCCTGCACGACGTCGCGCGTCACGGCGAGAACAACATCAAGATCAGGATGTCCACCAAGCCTCCTCAACCCGGCCCGATTCACAGATCTTGCCAATGACTCGAAGGAAGCGCGCTGGTACTGCGTACGAGTTCGTGGTCTCGGCCAGTGGTAGTTGGCATGTTCTGGGGTGGGGGCCCGCGCGAATGAGTGCCTGGGTAGGGTTGAAGGCCATGGAGAGATGGGGCGCAAGTCTGTATGGGGACCCGTGTGGCGGTTGCGGCTTCGAGTGGTCGGTGACCCCGGAGGAAGCGATCCGGGTCGTGGAGGGGCTGCCGGCTCGCTTCCGCGCGCTTTTGGCGGGGCGTACGGGATATGAACGTCACCCGGATCTGTCGTGGACGCCCGCGGCATACGTCAGCCACGTGACTGACAACCTGCGGAACTGGGCTGAACGGCTCGCCGGGGCCCGGCTGTCCGGGGCGGTTGACGTACCTGGCTATGACCCCGACCTTGTCGCGCAGGCCCGCCACTACAACGCGATCGCTCCCGCTGCGGCGCTGTGGTCCCTGGGACACGCGGTCGATGCCTGGGCCGCATCGGTGACTGCAGCGCTGGGAGAGGGGATCGTGCTGCAGCATGCCACCCGCGGAGCCCAGCGCGCCGAGGATGTCGCACGCAATAACGCCCACGACGGGCACCACCACGGCTGGGACATCGAGCGCATCCTGCAGCACACGACTCCTGTGTAAGAGCCAGAGTGGCCACCGCGTGAGCAACTCAAGGGATGTGTCGCCCCCTGAAGATGCGCGGTGGCCGCCCGCCCGTCACCTGCATCAGATGTCTGGGCGTGATGGATAGAGCGGGCGGTGAGCTCGCCGATGGACGGCTCCTCCCATGCCTCGGCCTGGAGTTCACTGGGGGCAGGCGAAAGCGGAAACGTGCCGTCACAAGCACGCGCAGCAGAGCAGACCGGCGGACCAGGAGGTCCACCCCTTTGGCACCAAGGTTTACCGGAACCCTGCTTCACGTATTGGTGGCGTGAACCGGCGTGCCAGGGTCGACGCATGGCTGTACCTGGGGCGCACAGGGGATGGACCCTCGGGGCCCGGGCAGTCGTCTGACGCGGTTGGCCAGGTCCCTCTACTCGCACGCGGCCGTAGAACCTCGAGGACACGTGCGCAGGGACGACGCCCTAAGTCCCCTGGATTGCGGACCTGCAGCAGAGTCCTCATTCTTCGCGCACCTCCGGCCCCCAGGAGGATCACCTGCCTGCCCTCAACCACGCTTGAGGTCCTACGGTCGCCGCATGGCCTGCACGGTGTGCGGGCGCCGCACTGAAGTACCTGGAAGGAATTCCCCATGACGACCCAGCAGATCTCCGACACCGAACTCGCCAGGCAGCCCGCCGCGTACTGGACCGGTGTCGCCTACCAAGCGCTCATCGCGTACACCCGGGCCCAGCAGGCCGAAAAGGGCTACACCCAGCCCCAGTTCTGGCTGCTGCGCAACCTGTCGGCGAACGACATCTCGCCCGACGGCGAGGGGATGACCTTGCCTGAGCTGCGGGAGGCCATGACCTCCTACATTCGTCCCGAGGACGACCTGGTGGCGGAGGCCGAGGTGCTCATTGAACGCGGCTGGCTGACAAAGGACACCCACGGCGGGCTGTGGCTCACCCCGGAAGGCGAACAAGCCCGCGTCGACCTGGCCCGCAACGCCCCAGCGATCCGCGCCGCCCTCCACGAGGGCATCGACGACGCTGACTACGTCACCACAGTGATGGTGCTCCAGCGGCTGACCCGGAACGCGGGCGGGGCGGTCGCCTGACGAAACAGCTCCGGCAGACGGCACCAAAGCGGCCCGCACTGGTGCTGAGGATGGGCCCATGGTCGGAACACGCCCCCCAGGGTCCCCCCACAGCGGGGCCGTGTCCGGCAACGGTGTGTGATCCCATGTCTGCCTGATCACCGCATCCTTCGGGGCCGCGCCCCGGGCCCGCTACCAAATTGGGGCACACGGCAAGGGACCGCTGCGCATTCACCCGGCCCAGACCGCGGCATTCCTCGGGGTGGGCTGGGGTGCTGGGGCCCCGGGGCCGGGCGTTCCGTCACATCGCTTCGGCCCAGTAGTTCAGCGGCCAGCTGATCAGGCGGTCGAGGAACTTCAGCGGGCGCCGGCTGGCGGTACCGCCGTCCTCGATCGCGCGCCGCCCGCGTTGAGTCGCTCGAAGCTCCAGAGGACTGTGAAGTATGCGCTGCGAACCTCAAGGAACGCGTCGTCCCTGAAGGCCTCGGGGGAGTGCAGGGCCACCCAACCCTGCTGGGCGTCGTGTTCGCCGAGTACGGTCGGATCCACAAGACCATGCATCTGCTTGCGCTGGTCGACCCGGCCGACGACCCCTACCGCCGGCTGATGAACCGGCAGCTGACCGTGCAGGAGTACGTGGCCGCGTGGAACGGTGCTGGATGGTTGGCGTTCTGGTCGGACAGGCTGGGCTCAACCGTGCAGTGGAAGGGTCGACAGGCCTGTACGCGTACTGGGGAGTCAGCGGCGGCGCCGGCGCCTGGTCGAGCCGGATGGGCTGGAACCGACCTCGGTCACCTCACCACTGGCCGTGGCCGAGCCCCCTGGGGCGTTCCCCGGTCGCTCCGGGGACGCCTCATCCCTTGCTGACCCCGGCGGTGATACCGGCGACGATGTGCCGTTGCAGCACGAGGAAGACGACGAGCAGCGGGACGGTGCCCAGGACGACCGTGGGCAGGAGCTGGGACGTGCTGTAGGCGTGGGTGCCGATCGTGGAGTACACGTCCAGCGTCATCGTCTGCTTGCTGTCGGAGGTCAGGAGGACCAGGGGAATGACCAGGTCGTTCCAGATGGCCAGGGTGAGGGTGATGACGAGGGTCGCGGTGGCCGGGCGCAGGACGGGCAGGATGACGTGCCAGTACGTGCGCAGCGGACCCGCCCCGTCGATGGCGGCGGCCTCCTCGAGCTCGACGGGTACGGATCTCAGGAAGCTGGTGAAGAAGAGCACGGCGAAGGGGAGGCTGATCGCGGCCTCCGCGAGGATCACCGAGGCGTAGGAGTCCAGCAGTTTGAGGTCCCGCATGAACATGTACAGCGGAGTGATCATGACGAAGACCGGGACCGTGAGGCCGGCCACGAAGAGCTGGTAGACCGTCTTGGTCCAGCGGCGGGAGATGCGGGCCATCGGCCAGGCTGCGAGTGATCCGGTGAGGACGACCAGGACGGCGGCACCGCCGGTGATCAGGACGGTGTTGTAGAGGGTGCGCCCGTAGTTCATGGCGTGCACCGCGGCCACGTAGTTGTGCAGGCTCCAGTGGCTGGGCCAGGACAGCGGATGGGTGGCGACGTCGGCGTCGGACTGCAGTGAGACCTTCACCATGAGCAGGATCGGGGCGACGACGAGCAGGGTGACCAGGAGCAGGCCGACGTGTGAGGCGGTGCTGCGCAGCCTGCGTCGGCGCGGCGGGGCGGTGTTCGACGGGGCGGGGCTGAGGGCTCTTGTGGTGCTGGGGGCGGTGAGAGTCATGCGGCGACCTCCCGGCGGCGCAGGACGGTCGTCAGGAGCACGCCGACGATGACGGTGATGATGAGCAGGAGGACGGCCACCGCGGTGCCGTAGGCGAAGCGGAAGTCTTTGAAGCTGTCCTGGAAGACGACGTAGCTCAGGGTCTGGGTCGAGTTGGCGGGGCCGCCGTCGGTCATGATGAAGGGCAGGTCGAACACGCGCAGTGAGCCTATCGTCGACAGAGTCATGTTCACGGTGAGGGAGGGGGCGAGCAGCGGCCAGTCGATGTGGCGGAACCGGGTCCACCCGCGGGCGCCGTCCAGGGCCGCCGCCTCCATCAACTCGGCGGGCACGGCGAGGTAGTTGGAGAGATAGATGGTGGCGGTGTAGCCGAGGTACATCCACATGTAGGAGACGGCGATTGCCATCAGGGCGGTGTGGGTGTCGCCGAGCCAGGAAGTCTCCAGGCCGTGCAGGCCGAGGGCGTTCATGACGGCGTCGAGCGGGCCGTCGACCGGTGAGTAGAGGAACGACCACAGGTAGGAAACGGCGACCAGGGCCATCATCGCGGGCATCAGCAGCCCAGTGCGGGCGATGGTGCGGACGGCCGGCGAGTTGTACAGCCAGTAGGCGATACCCAGGCCGAGCGCGTTCTGTACGACGACCACCACGACCGTGTAGACGAGGGTGTTCTCGAGTGCGGCGAGCACCTGCGGGTCCTGGAGGGCCTCGCGGTAGTTGGCCAGGCCGACGAACGAGCCGCCGATGACGCCGTGGGCGTCGGTGAGACTGAGCAGGACGGACCTGATGGTGGGGTAGATGACGAAGAGGGCGTACAGGGCGGTGGCCGGAAGCATGAGCAGCGCGGCGGATCGGGTGGTGAGTCTCACGGCGACCTCATCGGGGGCGCGGACCGCGGGGCCTGTCGCATGGCAGGCCCCGCACTGGTTCGGGGAGCGGCTGGGGTGACTATTTCTTGGAGGGGGTCTTCGGGATGTCCTTGTCGAGTTGCTTCAGCAGCGCGCCGGTGTCCATGGACGGGTTGTTGAAGAGCGCGTTGAGCTGAGCGGTGAACTTGTCCTCGGCGTTCGGGTAGGTGGGCGCCTCGACCTGGGAGGGGCTGGTGTTGCCGGCGGCGAAGGCGGCGGCGACCGGGGCGGATTGGGTGACCTTGGGGCTCGGTACGTCGGTCAGCGTCGTGAAGCAGCTTTCTGCCTTCAGGTAGGCGCCGTCCTGCTGCGGTTGTGACATGAAGTCGACGTAGCTCTTCGCCGCGTTCTTGTGCGAGGTGGCGCCGTTGACCGACCAGCCGGAGCCGATGAAGGTGAAGGTCTTGGGCTTGCTGCCTGCCGGGCCACCGGGGAAGGGGTTGAGCGTGAAGTCGAACTTGGCGCTCTGCTGGTAGTGGCTCAGGTCCCAGGCGCCGTCGACGTAGAAGGCCCACTTGCCCGCGGTGAACTGCGAGACGCCCTGGCTGAACGGGTCCAGGCCGTTCATGGTCTTGCCGTCGACGAGGCCGCTGGTCAGCAGCTCCTTGAGGTGATCGATGACCGGGCCCCAGCTGGCGGCCCAGGTGGAGGTGCCGTTGTCGTAGCCGCTGCCCCAGGACGGGTCGACGAGGTTGGCGGCCAGGGCGAGGGAGACCTGTTCGGCGTCCCAGCCCTTGAGGTTGGGGATCTCCAGGCCGCCGATGTTTTTCGCCTTGAGCTTGTTGAGGTCGCTGATCAGTTCGGGCCAGGTCTGCGGCACCTGCTGAATGCCCGCCGTCTTCAGCAGGTCCAGGTTGGCGTACAGGCCGATCGGGATGTTCTGCTGGACGAAGTCGTACGTCTTGCCGTCGACCTGGGTGTACGGGGCCAGGTTGGGCAGCATCCGCTTGACCCAGGGCTGGTCGCTGAGGTCAGCGAGGAAGCCCTGCTGCTGCCAGGTGGTCAGGCGGCTCTTGTTGACCATGAGGACGTCTGCGGCGGTTCCCGCGGCGAGCCGGGTGTTGTTGTAGGCGTCGTATTCGGTGTTGGCGACGTACTTGTAGTCGACCTTGATGTCGGGGTGGGCCTTTTCGAAGGCCGCGTTGATGGCCGGGATGTCGGCGATCTCGTTGCCGCCGCCCTCGAATCCGACCACGGTGAGGATGGTCTTTCCGTCGGCGGTGGTGCCTGAGGAGGAGGACGAGCAGGCGGCCAGGACGAGGGCGAGACCCGAGGCGGCCGCCGTCGTGGCCAGTCGGCGAAGGCGAGTTCTCAATGCGGGCTCCTTGTAGGGAGGGTGGCGCGGCGGAGACGGTTGCTTCGGCGCGGGGGCACGCGTGTGCCGTCGCCGGTCAGGGCTGGCCGAGTTCGTAGGCGGCGGTCCGGGTCTGGATCTTCCGGATGCGTGCGATGTCGAGCTTGGCGGTCCGGTCGAACCGGTAGATGCCGTTCTGTTCCTGGAAGACGTCGGTGAGCTGCGTGTAGCAGTAGCCGAACATCAAGGGGTCGTCGATCAGAGCGCCCACCAGGCCAGCGAAGCGCTCGTACCAGGCCTCCTCGCTCGCGGGCGTGCTGCCGTAGCCCCACGAGCCGGTGTCGGGCAGCCCCGCCTGGTCGGTGGGCCAGTGGATGCCGCCGAACTCGCTGCAGAAGTAGGGCTGTCCGGCGTAGGGCAGGGACCAGGCGCTGCCGTCCGGTGCCGTGTTCACGAACGGTCTGCCGTCGGCGAGGCCCGCCATGTCCCGGGCGAAGCGTCCGGGGTCCTGCTCGTAGTTGTGGGAGTCGTAGATGTCGGTCTCGGGCACGCGGTGGGAGTAGCCCGAGCTGTCGATCACCGGCCGGGTCCGGTCGGCGGCCTTGGTCGCGAGGAACATTCCCCGGGTGACGTCGTCGAGGACGGTGAGCCGGTCGGTGATCTTCTGGAAGGTCTCGTTGAGGGGGCACCAGCCGATGATCGAGGGGTGTGAGTAGTCCCGCTGGAGGACCTCGAGCCACTGGGTAATGAACGAGGCGGTCGGAACCTGCCGTTCGGGCCGTGCTCCGGTCCTGGCGCCCCAGTCGCCGAACTCCCCCCACACGAGGTAGCCGAGGCGGTCGGCGTGGTGCAGGAACCGCTCCTCGAAGACCTTCTGGTGCAGGCGCGCGCCGTTGAAGCCGGCGGCCATCGACAGTTCGATGTCGCGTACGAGGGAGTCGTCGTCCGGCGCCGTCATCAGGCCGTCGGTGTACCAGCCCTGGTCCAGGACAAGACGCTGGAAGACGCGCCGCCCGTTGAGGAGGACGGCGTGGCCGTCGATCGTCACGGACCGCAGGCCCGCGTAGCTCGTGACCGAGTCGACCGGTTCACCGTCGGCGGTGCGTATTTCGAGGGTGAGTGTGTACAGGTGCGGGTCACCCGGCTGCCAGAGCCGGCGTCGGTCGGCGGGGATGTCCAGGACGAGGTGTGCCGTGCGGTCCGCGTCGAGCGGAGCCGTCGCTTCCGTGATCGTTCCGTCGTCGTCGCCGAGGACGGCGCGGCACTGGTGGCCGGGGGCGTTGGCGGAGACCGGGAGGTCCACAAGGAACCGGCCGCCTGCCGTGTCCGGGGTGACCCGTGGCCGGAGCAGGTGGACTTGGGGGACGGGCTCCAGCCAGACGGTCTGCCAGATGCCCGTGGTCCGGGGGTAGAACGCCTCGTAGGTCCCGTACCGGTTGGACTGCTTGCCCCGGGCCTGGACGGCGGCTCGGCTGTCCCGTGCCCGCACCACCAGGTCCGGCGTGGTGCCCGGGGCGGCGAACTCGGTGATGTCCAGGGTGAAGCCGCTGAAGCCGCCCCGGTGGCGGCCCGCCTCGTGCCCGTCGACCCACACCGTGGTGTCGTGGTCGACGGCCTGGAAGTGCAGCAGAATCCGCTGCCCGGTCCACTCGTGCGGGATGCGGAGCGTGCGGCGGTACCAGACGGCCTCCAGGAAGTCCTGGCAGTCGACGCCCGACAGCGGCGCCTCGGGCGCGAAGGGGACCGTGATGGAGGAGGCGAGTTCCCGGTGCGGCAGGCCGCGCTCCAGACCGGTGTCGGCCTGGTCGATCTCGAATTGCCAGGTGCCGTTGAGGCAGAGCCAGTCATGGCGCACGAACTGCGGTCGGGGGTACTCCGGCCGGGGCGGGGCCGTCGGCGTGGGGCCGCGCTCCTTGTGGGGGCCGGGACCGTGTCCCGCCAGCGGCCCGCCGCCTTGCATCGATGCAAAATCGTTCACGCCACGGAGTATCAGACCATTCTTTGCAACGATGCAATCCGCCGTTCATAACGAAACGGCATCAAGGGGCACGCGGGTCAGCGGGCCGCGTCTTGGGCCGTGCTCTCCCGGACCACCAGCTGATGGGAAGCGGTGATCTCCACGGGCGCGTCGTGCGCGCCAGACTCGATCCTGGCCAGGATGCCCTCCACGGCGGCACGGGCCAGCTGCCTCTTGTCGGGGGCGATGGTGGTCAGGGTGGGGCTGCTGTAGCGGCCGTCCTCGATGTCGTCGAATCCGGCCAGCGCCAGGTCCTCGGGGATGCGCAACCCCCGGGAGTGGGCCACGCGCATGGCACCCAGGGCCAGCAGGTCGCTGAAGCAGAACACCGCGTCCGGCCGGTCGGGACGGTCCAGGAGCCGCGCCATCGCCTCGGCGCCGTGGCGGCGTTCGTAGTGGGGGGTCGGCACCATGAGCGATTCGTCCACGGCGAGGCCGGCCTGCGCGAACGCCTCCCGGTATCCGCGGGTACGCAGGACGGCCGTGCCGTCCGTGGGGTCCTGGTGGACGCCGATGGCGGCGATGCGCCGGTGCCCCAGGCCGATGAGATGGGCCGTCATCTCCCGCGCGGCGGTGACGTTGTCGATGGCGACGTGGTCGGCGCTGGAGTCGAAGATCTTCTCACCGAGCAGGAGGATGGGCGCCGAGCCGTGCCGGGATTCGAGGTCGGCGGCGGTCAGGGAGAGCGGGCTGGCGATCACGCCGTCGAAACTGACCGCGTGCGACGCCTCCATGATCAGTTCCCGCTCCCGTTCGACGTCGCCGTCGGTCTGGTCGATGAGGACGGCGTATCCGCGAGCCCGCGCCTCGCTGATGATCAGGCGCACGAGCTCGGCGAAGTAGGGCACGTCGAGCGCCGGCACCACCAGCGCGATGATCCGCGTACGTCCCTGTTTGAGGTTGCGGGCCATCAGGTTGGGGCGGTATCCGAGCGCGTCGATCGCCGCCTGGACCCGCACCTTGGTGGCGTCGGTCACCCGGGCGTAGCCGTTGACCACATTGGACACCGTGCGGATCGAGACGCCGGCGCGCTCGGCGACGTCTCGGAGCGTGGGGGCCGTCATGACGTGTTGACCTCTCTGGCCGAGCGGGTGCGCGGTGGGATGTCTGCCACGGATACCGCCGCGCCGGCACCGCGGTGGTCCACTGCGGTGCCGGCACGGCGGTTCGCGGCGCGGACGGTGCCGTGCGCGGTGCATACAGTCTAGGCGGTTGCATCGATGCAAAAACCTGCTGCCGAAGCATTGCGAAGGGTTGCCGCGCGGCTCCATACTCCCCGACTGCGGGCATTTCCATCGTTGCAATCGGGCCCGCCGCACCTGTCGCCGCACGGACGGGCCGCGTCCCCACTCGTCACCGCACAAGGAGCCGCCATGGCCACCTCGCCACCGCACGACCGTCGCAGACGTCGTGCGCGCCTCCTGCTCAGCCTGCTCGCCTCGGTCCTCCTCTGTCTGCTCGCCCTGCCGACCAGCGCCTTCGCCAACACCCCGGGCAGCGTCCTGTACAGCCCCGCCTCCAGTACGGAGGGCATGGCCTACACCCGCATGATCCGCCTGCAGAACAGCGGATCGGTTAACGGAACACTGCTCGCGAGCTTCGAGCACTGGAGCACCGACGGCAGCTCCAGCTCGTATGTGATCCGCCGCAGTACCGACGACGGTGCCTCGTGGTCCACCCTGTCGGCGACCGTCGGCGACACCTTCTCCTACCAGCCCTTCCTCTTCGAATATCCGCGGACCCTCGGCGCCTACCCGGCCGGAACCCTGCTGCTGGTGGGCGCCACACTGCCGGCCGACCGGTCCGGCGTGACATTCCGCGAATGGCGCAGCACCGACCACGGCGCCACGTGGACCTACGTGGGGGCCCCGCAGACCTCGCACGGAGCCGACGGCAGCGGAATCTGGGAACCCTTCATCGGCCTGGACTCCGCGGGCAAGATGCTCATGTACTTCTCCGACGAGCGTCAGAACACCACCTACAGCCAGTTCCTCGGGCACATCGTCTCCACGGACGGCGGCGACACGTGGAGCGCCAATCCCGACGGCACCACACGTGTGGCTCCCGGTGAGGTCAAGGACGTCGCCAGCACCGTACAGGCCGACCGGCCCGGCATGATCACCATGGCCCGCATACCGTCCACCGGAACCTATGTGGCGAGCTACGAGGTGTGCGGACCGCAGAACTGCCTGGTGCACACCAAGACGTCCTCCGACGGCGACACCTGGGGCAGCGGCCCCTCCGACCTGGGCACCGTCCCGAAGACCGACGACGGCAGAGAGCTTTTCAGCACCCCCGTCATCGCCTGGAGCCCGGCCGGGGGGTCCAAGGGCGAGCTCATGCTCACCGGCCGCACCGAGTCACGCCTGGCCGGCGGAGCCCCGGAGAACCAGCAGGTGGTTCTCCTCAACACCGCCGGCGGCAGCGGGTCCTGGTCCTGGATGCCTTCCCCCATCGCGGTGCCCACCAGTGGAGCCTCCTCCAACTGCGGTACCAACTACAGCCCTGAACTGCTGCCCTCGGCCGACGGCAGGACCGTGCGCTACAGCGCGGCGGGCGTCGCCGGTCCGTACAACTGCCAGGAGCTCACCGGTTCGGGCAACGCCGGCACCCTGCCCTACACCGCCGACTTCACCTCCAACGACGGCGGGTGGACGCAGTACGGCGGCACCTGGTCGGCTTCCGGCGGGACCTCCTCCGAGTCCGCAGGGGGCACCGGCGGCAACAAGGCCGTCACCGGCTCCACCGGCTGGACCGACTACACCCTCCAGGGCGACGTCCGCCTCGGCGGTACGGCCGGCAACGGCAACGCCGGCTTCCTGGTCCGCGCCACCGACCCGACCACCGGAACGGACAACGTCAACGGCTACTACGTGGGCGTCACCGGCTCCAACCTCGTGATCGGGCGCGAGAACTACGGCTGGACCCAGTTGGGCAGCACGCCGGTACCCGGCGGTCTGTCCGCCGGCACCTGGTATCACCTGACCGTCCAGGTCTCCGGCTGCGTCATCTCCGTCCAGGGAGCGCCGTCCGGTTCCTGGAGCAATCCCGCCTACCTCAGCTTGAGCGACTGCGCCTTCTCCCACGGCTCCGTCGGGCTGCGCGACTACGGCACCACCGCGTCCTGGCGCAACATCACCGTCCGCACGGCGGGCCCGGTCACGGGTCCGGGTACCACCGGCAAGTGCCTCGACGTCGACACCAACACCAACACCAACCAGAACGCGGCCCAGCTCTGGGACTGCGACCAGGCCGGCGGACAGCAGTGGACAGCCGCCGCCGACGGCACCCTGCGGGCCTTCGGCAAGTGCCTCGACATCGACAAGAACGCGACCGCCGACTTCAGCAAGGTACAGCTCTACGACTGCAACGGCGTGGGCGGCCAACAGTGGGTCCCCCGAGCTGACGGCAGCCTGTACAACCCCCAGTCCGGACGCTGCCTGGACGACCCCCAGGGCAACACGGCGAACGGAACACAACTGCAGATCTACGCCTGCAACGGGCTGTCCACCCAGGTGTGGCACCTGCCCTGAGCACCCCCGCGACGATGATGCGCAGGGGCGGGCCCTGCACCACGCCCGCCCCTGCGCATCACACGGCAGGAGGTGCCACGCTGCAATGACCCGGGGACCGTTCTCCGCCCCTCGCCCGATGGCGGTGGAAGAAGCTGCCGGCGGCGTCCTCGATGTCCCGGCCGGAGAGGACAGCTGTTCCTCGGCGCCGCAGGCCGACGATGCCACAGCATGACCGGCCCTGGCCCATGGGCCCGCACCCTTGACCATGCCAGGACGGTCAAGCGGAGTAGGTGGCCGGTGGAAGGGGGAATGCCGAAGCGCAAAGAAGGACATCGGCCAGGATCTCGCTGATCAGCAGAATCCGGTGACGGTTGTACCGGTCCACCAGAAGGGGGAGGGTACCGGCGGCTCCGACCAGGCCGGCGTCTGCGGGCGAGCCGGTTGGGGCCAGCACGAGCAGCGGCATCGCTGTCGAGTTGATCCGGGCGCCGAGGGTCGAGACGACCTGACCGCTCCAGAGCGTGACGAAGTCGCGGTTGCGCCACAGCGACGTCTCGGCGGCCGTGGAGTTCACACCGCCTCCGCCAGGTCGGGGTTGGGGCGGGTGTCAGGGAATGGCAGGGAGACGTACCGTATGCCGGGGGCGGGTTAAGGGTGCTGTGGGGAGCTGAGCCCGCCGTCCCCGGCCACGGGACCGCCCTGGGGGAGGAGGGGGCGCTGAGCCACGTGCTCCAGTCGATCAGTTGAGTGTTTCGTCACTGGGGGACAGGCCGTGTCTCCGTCTCACCCTGCTACCCGACCTCTCCCGGGCGGCCCGCATGTGCAGGCTGCGCGTGCGTGTTTCGCCGATCAGGACCGGCGCCAGTTGCATGGCCGCCGGGGTGGCCATGCGGACGTGAAACGCACGGACCAGTTCCGGCAGGTCCTCGTGCAACGAGCCGGTGCCGGTCAACTCCTGTGACCCGGCGACCAGTTGCATCGACACGCGCCCGGCCACGGCCCGCACCCCGGACGGGCCGGCATCCGCCACGCCCTGTACATGGCCGTCGCGGAGATCCTGGTCCCGGCGGGCTACGAGGCCTGCATCCAGGACGACGGGACGGCTGCGGATCACCCGCGGCACCAGTTGAACAGAGTCCCGCACGTCCGCAGTGGCGGAGTCGAAGGACGGCAGCCCGGGATTGAGTTCGTCGGAGACCTTGCCGATCCGCTACTCGGTGATACCGTATAGCGGTACTCGGTACCACGTAGTACCGGCGAGGTTGAGGGGCACCTGCGATGGACGACCTGACGGAGATGTTGAAGGGCACACTCGAAGGGTGCGTGCTCGAAATCATCGGCAGGGAGGAAACCTACGGGTACGCCATCACCCGCCGGCTGAATGAGCTCGGCTTCGCCGACGTCGTCGAGGGGACGGTGTACACCATCTTGCTGCGGCTGGAGAGGAACGGGCTCGTCCACGTGGCGAAACGGCCCTCCGGGGTGGGCCCGCCGCGCAAGTTCTACACGCTCAACGATGCCGGACGCGAGGAACTCGCGAAGTTCTGGGCGAAGTGGCAGTACCTCTCATCGCGCATCAACAGGCTCAAGGAGGGCGGGAGATGAACTTCTGGGAGAAGGTCACAGGCAGCGATCTCACGAGGGAATGGAAGGCGTTCGAAGCCCGGGTCGAGGACCTGCCGGACGACTATCGGGCGGTGTGGGGACAGATCGTCGCCCACCTCTTCCCGCACGGGGACTTCACCGGCCGCAGCCTGACGCCGCTCCTCGACTCCGCCCTGGGGCTGCTCGAAGTGTCGGCAGCGGACGGGCACAGCGTCCACGAGGTGCTCGGTGACGACATCCAAGGCTTCTGCACGGCGCTGGCCGGCGGAGCAGGAGCCCGGACTTATCGCGACCGGTGGCGCGAGCAGTTGAACAGGAACGTCGCCAGGAAATTGAGCCGGCTGGGAGGCTGACGTGAGCATCCAAGACATCATCGAGGGCAAGAAACAGTGGCGGGCGCACGTGGCCCGGGTCAAGGCGCTCCCGCCGGACTACCAGATCGTCTACAAGGAGATGCAGAAGTACTTGTTCAAGGTCGGACCGGTCAGCCTGTCCGACGGCTCTCTCCTCCCTGGAATCGTCGACTTCTTCGAGGAGGGCGTCGCCGCGCGCAAGGGAGTCTTGGAACTCATCGGCACCGACGTGGCCGCGTTCTGCGACGACCTGATCAAGGACTCTCCCACCTACGCGGATGCCTACCAGGAATCCATTGGAGGGGAACCCGGCGCGGCCAGGAAGTGACAGCCTCGGACCGGTTCGTGACGCTGCCGGGTTCCACAGGGCGGGGCCGGCGCGTGCGTTGTGGGGCGGCGTGTGATCACCGTCCCAGAGGCTGGGGCTGGGTAGGCAGCAGTCGAACGACGGGGCCGGGCGTGGCCAATCATAGAGCCGCGTGTACGCCGCAAGCTCGCGGTTCCACTTCGCCTCGCCGACTCGGTCGGGGTTCGGGGGCGAGCGCACACGCCAGTCGTGGAGGTCGAGCAGATGATCCGCGGTGGCCTGAGCCCGAATTTACCGGAGCTTCTGTGGCGCAGCGGATGCCTCCGCAGATCAAGGGCATGAACAGTCTGTTCTGCCGTTGCGCTTGCGGGGTGCCGCGGCCGATGCGGCGCTGAGACCAGGCAGCTTGGAACCTTGGCCCTCACGCGAGGAGCGGGCCGGTCGTCAGCCTCGGGCTACCGCGGGTGCCCGCCGTTCCGTGCAGCGTTCATGATCTCCGTGAGGGCGCTCGCCTTGAGTCCGGAGTAGGCGAGAAGCACGCTGGCTTCGCGCGCCGCGGAGTGCTTGACCCGTGCGTAGCGTGCGGCTGCGTCCGGATGGGTCCTGAGGTAGTCGCGGAAGAGGATGCTGTCATTCCACAGTCGCCCGTCCTTCTCGACTACGTGAACGTTGGTGGGTTGGCCGGAGCGCCGACGGAGGTATTCGCGGCCAGGCACGCCGGACTCTCCCAGGTGTTCGAAGCCGAGTTCCTTGACCCGCTCCACAGCAGTGCTGGCATCAACGGGCTGGCACCCGACCTGGATGTCGATCACCGGCTTGGCGTCAAGGCCAGGAACGGAGGTGGATCCGATGTGCTCGACCGCAACCGGCATGCCCCGCAGCACTGACGAGACCTGTTGCGCCAGCTCTTGTCCCAGCGCTGCCCACGCCGGAGCGTAGGGAGCCAGGATGATCGGTTCGTCAAGATCGGCCATGGTCGCAGGGTATCCGGCAGCCGGAAGGTCGCAGCCCAGTGGCCGGGTGGACTTCCTCCGAGCGACCTCTCGCATTTCAGCGTCGCACCCCCTTGAGGCCTATCTCCAGCCTCCGCTGGCCCGCAGACAGGATGAGACCCCGAGAATGAGCCATGACGTCCCGGGGCCTTGGCGGCCAGGTCGATATCGGGGGCACGGGCCGTCGTTGTCCGAGCCAACGCCTCGACCCCGACGGCGCGGACCACCCGCTGCGCGCACCGCACGGCTGCATCAGCGAGTGCAACACACTCGCCGTCGGCACGATCCCAGCACCTTCACCTTCCTGAACACCGCGTCTGAACACCGGGGCGCCCCCCCGTCACGGGGCCGCCCCGGTACCTCACTGCGCGGGGAGCTCCCACGGAGCCGGGCCCGTCCCGTTGTTCCAGGCGGCCAGCGATGTACCGCCGAAGCAGAGGATGGCGCACTGCTCGGCATAGTCGAGGGCGGGGTCCGTGAACTCGCTGGTGGTGACCACCACGGCCAGTTCGGCATCGTGCACCGCGTAACAGGTGCCGCCGAAGCGCTGGAGGTCCTGTGAGCCCACCTTGTGGCCCGGCGCGTAGCACTTGCACTGGACGACGAGCCTGCGGCCGTCCGGCGTGGTGGCCAGGACATCCGCGCCGAGGTCGCCCGCGCCGCCCACCACTTGGACGTCCGAGCAGCCGTCGCGCTCGCACAGCCGCGAGATTGCGTCCTCGAAGGCGAACGGGTCGATGTCGGCGCAGTCGGCGGCCTGCGGGGCGCCGACGGTGGGCGGCAGCACGGGCGCCGGGTGCTCCGGCACCGTGACGAGCGCCGCTCTGCGCGCCGCACGGCGCAGCCGGGCGCTGCGTATCGTCGCGGTGGACAGCAACAGCAGGGCGAGCAGCGCGAGGACGGCGCCCAGCGGATCCGAGTGCGGCGCGATGGCCGTCCTGAACGTCAGCGCCACGCCCCAGACCACGAGAGCCACCAGACCGAACCCGAGCGAGGTGGTGCGCAGACTGAACGCCTGACGCCGGCGCTGTGCGATGGCGGGGTGACGGCGGACGGGCATTGTCATCGGGGGCTCCTTCGGACTGCGGACTCGTGGCAAGGCGGACGGACCGAAGCGACCTCACGCCCAGCAAGATCACTCCCGTGTCCATCTGCCCGCTCGCACCCCATCCACGCGGCCCCGGACAAGGCCCCGTCAACTATCGAGCCCCGTATGCTGGTTGGCGTACGGGGCACGGCGAGCTTCCCTACCGTTTCAACGACCGGGTTGCCGGCCGTGCGCGCTGATCCAGTCCGGCTGCGGTCTGTGTCACGTCCAGCCCATGCCCAGCGTCCGTAGCGTCACCAGCTGTTCGGTGGTGAGTTTGTCGCGCTTGGCCTTGGTGTTGGAGACCCACACGCCCCGTTTCACGGTCACCGACTCTGTCTGGGCGTCGGCCGTGATTGGCTCGCTGTGCCTGCGGGGCCGGCCGGTGTGCGCCTTCCCGCCCCACCCACTGCGTCAAGGCGCAAGGCCCCACTGGAACGCCTGCTGTGCCTTGGCCGGACCCTTCTCTGTACGGCTGGCGGCCGGAGCAGGAGAGGGGGCCTCGGCTTTGATGCCCAGTGCGGTCAGTCGTTCCTGCTGCTCGCTCGACAGCTGCGCCCAGGTGTTCGGTTGTTTCTGCTGTTGGAGCCAGCGTCCGATGTCGTCGCCGTCGAAGGTGACGCCGGGGGCGATGCCGGGGAGGTGGCCGTCGGCGTCGACGAGGTCGGCGAAGGCTCGATAGTTCGCTGCTCGTTGAGCGGGGAGGGACAGCTCCAGCCTGGGTCGATCGCTGTCAGCCGCTCCGCACGCTCCCTCGCGCGCTTCGGGTCTTCCGAGGCCTCCCTTGCGGCGCAGGTTGGACATGTGCTGCCCGATGGGCACCATCTGGTCGTCCTCGCCCCACACGGCGTCCTGACGGGGCGCGAGGCGCCCGGTCGCCTGCCGGAACGAGCGGAGCACCGCCAGCTTGTCCGCCCAGGCTTCCTCTCCTGGCTCCCAGACCGTCCCGGCCTCCGGTAAGCCGAGCAGCACCCTTGCGACGTCCAGCTGCCGACCACGTGCAGGGCAAGCGGAAGACATCCCGGGGTCCGGCCGGGGACAAGAACCCGCCCGTCTGACACCTGATCACCGACCGCTCGGCGCGCCCTCGCAGGAGAGTTCGCTCGGCCCAAGCGACGCGGCCCACGTGGTGCCCAGACGATCTCGACGAGTCCTTCGTCGGGCAGAGCGGTTACGTCGCAGCCCATGCATCGCTGCGGACGGCCATTCAAGTGGCCTGCCAACCGCCAGTGGAACTCGCGTGCGCCGGTATCCCCGGCCTGTTCGACTGCTACGCCCTGAACGTGTCGGGCACCACCGCCTGGGCGTGCCCGTACACGGACTTCCCGTTCGTCGAGATACGCCCTGACCGGCACGTGAGGGTGTGGTCGAACCAGGTACGGGGCGCCAAGGCGGTGGCGGTCCACGGCGAGCGGGTCGCCTTCTGCGGCGGCTACGGCGAGGAGCTGGACCGGCTCGCCCACGGAGAGCTCACCGAAACATCCGTCGAGCCAACGGACGTCGGCCTGCTGACCCTGCCTGACTGCCGCCTTCCCGGCCCGCGACGGGCCGTCGGCCGGGGAAGCAGGATCTACGTCCAGGCCGAGCCGTTCACCGCGTGGGGCGTGTTCGACCTCAGCAGCTGAACACTCAGCGCTGGAGGACCTTTCCACCCGGTCGCCAACCATCCGGCGGCCCCTTCGGCAACGACGGCGAGCCCTGGCCGGGTGTGGTCGATGAAGTCCCCGATCCCTTCAGAGCCTTAGCGCGGCCGATGAGTTTGGTGCTCCCGGGCGGTCCAAGCTCGTGACACCCTATGAAAGGACACCGTCATGTCGGAGCTTCTCGTCGACTTCATCACCTCGCTCGACGGCTATGCGTCGGGAGACGGATGGCCCGGGTTCTGGGGCCTTGAGGGCCCGGAGTACCTCGCATGGCTCGGTAAGCAACCCGAGGCCACCTATCTGATGGGAGCGAACACCTACCGCCTGATGTCGGGCTTCGCCGCAGGCGAGGTCCCGAAGGGCCAGGACGAGTTCAGGCCCGAAGAGGAGGCGTCGGTCGACGAGCTCACGCAAGCGTCCAAGGTGGTGTTCTCCTCCTCACTCAAGGGGCCACTGGCGTGGGCCAACTCCACGCTGATCCGCGACGACGCTGTCGAGGCGGTCCGCGCCATGAAGTCGAGTGGCTCGGGGCTCCTCAGTACGATCGGCAGCCTCAGCCTGTGCCGGACCCTTCTACGAGCCGGACTCGTCGACCGCTTCCGGGTCGTGATGTTCCCGGTGATCACCGGGGCCACGGGCGAAGAACGCATCTACGACGGCTACCCGGACATCGCCCTCGAGATGATCAACCACCGCACCTTCGACGGCCGCATCCAACTGGTCGAGTACACACCCCGCGTGCTCGAGCACCCGCCGCTCGACGCCCCTGCGTGACCTAACCCGTCCGCCGGTCTGGACGGCTGCCAGGCCTGGCCTGGCAGCCGGGCCGCACGAACGGACTGCGCGCAGGGGTTCCCGGATCAGCACCGCTACGCTGATCAAATGCGAAGGTCAGTCGCTCCACGATTACTTGTGCGGCTGCTCTGAGTGGGCATTTGATGTTGATTAGTGCTGACCGTTTTAGCAGGATTCATCCCCAATGCGCGCGGCCTAAAATGCGTGGAGGCCTCCTGCAAACAGGGAGCCTCCACGCATTCCTAAACCAGTCGGAATCTAGGTGTCATATGCGAACTAAACGGTCAGCCGAGTCGATGCGCCGAAAGCCATGAACAGGCTATAAGCCGCGAATCACCGTAAAGGACCCCGCCCGCAAAGGGGATTTAGCGTTAAGAAACCTTCCCTGAACGCCCACTCAGAGGGCACCAGAATGACGCCGCCAACCAGTCGACCCCACAAGCCAGTTGGCGCGATCACCGGTTACGAAAATGTTGGAAGTCCCATCGGTTATGTGTGTGTCCGCAGTGCGTGCGGATGTGTGGCTCCACCCGTATGACGTCACGTTCATGGACCGGCTGGCACCCTCACGCCCCTCTGGTCCTCGCCGTCCACCCTTCTCTCACCGGCAGCGCCTGACGCCAGAGCCGGTACAGCGAACTCACCCTCTGGTGACCAGACTTGGTCAACGGTTCCGTCCGCGCCGCTCCACCAGCTGTCCACGTGACGTCAAATACTCGGGGGCGCAGGGGTTCAGAGGATCGGCAGCGCGACGTTCTTCCGTCGGGAGGCTCCGCCGAGCAGCGTACGTGCGGCGTCTTCCAGTGATACGAGCAGCGGGTTGGGATCGGCGGCGCGCGTGACGAACACGACCTCGCAGGGATCGATGTCGGTGACGGGTACCAGGGCGATGTCTTCGCGCAGGGCAGCGCGTCGATCACCGGCTGGGACGATGGCGACACAGTGACCAGTGGCAATGAGTTCCAGCTTGTCCTCGTAGCTGTCGTCGTTCGCCGGCGCGGAGGGTGCCGGGCGGTCACCGACCGGCTTGGGTGTGCTCCAGACAACTGGCGTGCTGACGCAGGCCACCAGTTCCTCGTTCGCCAGAGCCCGCAGGCTGACGGCCTTCTCGTGGGCGAGGGGGTGACTCGCCGACGCGATGAGTATCCGCGATTCCTCATGGAGTTTGGTCACTCTGAGGCCGTCTGTGGGGAAGGGGAGGGGCTTGTACGTGATGAGGGCGTCGACCCGCCGTTCGGCCAGGGCGCGCGTGTCCCGCCAGTCGAGGTGCCGGGTGCGGACCTGGCTGTCGGGATGGCGACGCCGCAGTTCCTGCACGCAGGCCGTGATGACGAGTCCTTCGGCGCAGCCGACGGTGACAGCAGGGGGCTGGACAGCGGCTCTGGCCGCGTGAGCGGCTTGCTCGGCCTCGTGGAGCAGTATCCGAGCCCTGGGGAGGAACGCCTGGCCGGCGTCGGTGAGGCTGCTGCCCTGCGGCGAGCGGTCGAAGAGGCGGACACCGAGCTGGCTTTCCAGCCGTTGGATCTGGCGGCTCAGTGACGGTTGCGCGAGACGCAGCCTGGTGGCGGCCCGGCCGAAGTTGCCGTGCTCGGCGACGACCGTGAAATAGCGCACGAGCCGCAGGTCGAAGTCCATGCGCCCAGGGTACGTCGAGCGCCGTCATACGCCGGGAACATGACGGCATGCGAAATGGGCCTTGGACGGGGCGTGCGGGTGGGTATTTGACTTGAGGGCATGACCACTTATGACGGCAAGAGAATCGTGATCACGGGCGGAAGCAGCGGAATCGGCCTGGCTACGGCACGGTTGTTCGCGGACGGCGGGGCGCATGTCCTCATCACCGGCCGCACCCGCTCCACCCTGGACGCCGCAGTGGAGCAGTTGGGAGGCAAGGCGGTCGGCATCCGCAGCGACGCCGCGTCGCTGAAGGACATCACCGCCCTAGTACTGCAACGGTCTTTTCTGTGACGGATGGGCAGGTCGGTCGTTGGTGTGGTTATGGGTGGGGACGACCTTAGTGATGTCACGTTGTGGGCCGGGGAACTGGGCGCAGTGCATGGGCGGTT
>NZ_QOLA01000036.1 GCF_003324565.1 Streptomyces sp. SDr-06
GTCCGATTTCCTCGGCGCCTTTCCGGTTCTCCCTTGCGGGTTTCCCTTTCCGGCGGTTCCGACTCTATCAGATCCTTTCGGGCCCGATTCCCGGTCTCCCGGGGCCAAGTCGGCTTGTCTTCCCGGCCGTTGGGCCGTTCCGACGGGTGAGATATTAGCGGAATCCTGGCCCCCGACGCCAATCGGGGCGCGTTCTCGAACGCGGATTCCTCATTTCGCAAAAGCGCACGAAAAACGAGACGACGAGGTGTCGTTCATAAGAAGTGGTTGATGCGGAATGGCTGTCCGGGGACCGACCGGAGTCGGCGCTCACGTCGGACAACTCGGAGAACACTACGTATCCACGATGGCCGTGTCAACCCTCGACCAGGCTGCCGCCGGAGGGCCCCGCACGCCCCGGACCTCGTGCTTTCGGCCGAGACAGGCCTGGCGGGACGGCCGATCTGGCGGGGCGGGCCGCGCCCTAGCTTGGCGGCATGAGGTCTCTTCTTCGGATTGCCGTCGCCGCCACGACCCTCCTCCTGCTCGGCCTGGCCGTGGCGCCCGGTACCGCCCGGGCGGCGGACGGCGACGAGCGCGTCGCCCGGATTCGGCTGCGGGTCGTCGACGCCGTGAACGAGGGGACCCGCGCCGAGATCGAGCGGATGCGTGCGCGCCTGGGCGAGGACGCGTCCGGCGAGGTGGCCCGGCTTGAGCACAAGCTGCGGGAGGGGTGCCGGCTCGCGGCGGACCTGCGGGCCGTGCGAGAGGTCCGGCCGCGTGCCTCAATCGCGGCCGTCCCCGCCGGGTCCGGCCGGGCTCCGGCCGGTGACGGCGGCCGGTCGTCCGGCGAGAGCGTGTTCCAGGCCGCGCGTACGGCCATCCCCCACACGCCGACCGGGGTGTTGAGTCTGGTCGGCGGAGGGGCGCTGGCGCTGGTCGGTGGGGGTGTGGCCGCCGCCGTGACGCGACGGCCGCGTACCGGGGACCAGCCGGTCAGCCGTTGCCGGACGCCAGCTCGCGGCTGCGGTCTCGGGCGGCTTCCAGCGCTGCGATCAGGGCGGCTCGTACGCCGTGGTTCTCCAGCTCGCGGATCGCGCTGATGGTCGTGCCCGCCGGGGACATCACCGCCTCGCGCAGCTTCACCGGATGCTCGCCGCTGTCGCGGAGCATCACGGCGGCTCCGATCGCGGACTGCACGATCAAGTCGTACGCCTGGGCGCGGGGCAGGCCGAGCAGGATTCCGGCGTCGGTCATCGCCTCGACCAGGTAGTAGAAGTACGCCGGGCCCGAACCGGACAGGGCCGTCGCCGCGTCCTGCTGGGATTCCGGTACGCGCAGGGTCTTGCCCACTCCCCCGAAGATTTCCTCCGTATGGGCGAGGTGGGCCGGGGTCGCGTGGCTGCCGGCGCTGATCACCGACATGCCCTCGTCGACCAGGACGGGCGTGTTCGGCATGACGCGGACGACCGGGGTGCCCGCGGTGAGGCGGCCCTCGATGAAGGCGCTGGGGATGCCCGCCGCGGCGCTGACCACGAGGCGGTCGCTCGTGAGGTGCGGGGCCAGCTCGTCCAGGAGCCTGCCCATGTCCTGGGGCTTCACCGCGAGGATCAGGGTGTCCGCGCGCTTGGCGGCCTCGGCGTTGGTGACCGCGTCCACGCCGTAGCGGGCGTGCAGTTCCGCGGCGCGCTCCGGGCGGCGGGCGGTGACGAGGAGGTTGGCCGGGTGCCAGCCGGCCCGGATCATTCCGCTGAGGAGGGCCTCGCCGATCTTGCCGGTGCCGAGGACTGCGACGGTCTGGGTCATGCGGTCACCCTCCAGGTGGTGCGGCGTTCGTGCCGTCATCCTCGCATCGGGGGCGGGTGGCCGAACGGGGTGTCCGAAGGGCGGTACGGGCGGTCCGCTAGGGGGTTCGGCGGGGCAGGGTGGCTGCGCCCAGGGCGAGGACCAGGACCGCGACCGCCGCCACGACGGCGGTGTCCCGTGCGAACGCGGCGGTCGCCTGCGGGTGGTGGAGGACCTGGGTCATGGCGTCGACGGCGTACGACATGGGCAGGACGTCCGAGATCCAGCGCAGGACCGGCTGCATCGTGTCGCGCGGGGTGAACAGGCCGCACAGCAGGAGCTGGGGGAAGATCACCGCCGGCATGAACTGGACGGCCTGGAACTCCGACGCGGCGAAGGCCGAGACGAACAGGCCGAGGGCGGTGCCGAGCAGCGCGTCGAGCAGGGCCACCAGGAGGAGCAGCCACGGGGAGCCGACCACGCGGAGGTCGAGCAGCCAGACGGAGATGCCCGTCGCGATGAGCGACTGGAGCACGGCCAGGGCGCCGAAGGCCAGCGCGTAGCCCCCGATCAGATCGCCCTTGCCGAGCGGCATGGCGAGGAGGCGTTCCAGCGTGCCCGAGGTGCGTTCGCGCAGGGTGGCGATGGAGGAGACCAGGAACATCGTGATCAGCGGGAAGATGCCGAGCAGCGAGGCGCCGATGCTGTTGAAGACGGTGGGGCTGCCGTCGAACACGTACCGGAGCAGGATGATCATCAGGGACGGGATGATCAGGAGCAGCGCGATGGTGCGCGGGTCGTGGCGCAGCTGGCGCAGGACGCGGGCGGCGGTCGCGAGGGTGCGGGACGCGTTCATGAGCGGGCCTCGGGGTGGGGGGCTGGCACGGGGATGCGGGGTGCGGGCGTCATCGGGACGGCTCGGTGCGGGCCGCGGCCTCGTCGACCAGGTGCAGGAAGGCCTCCTCGACGGTTTCGGCGCCGGTACGGGCGCGCAGGGCGTCCGGGGTGTCCTCGGCCAGGAGCTCGCCGTCGCGCAGGAGGAGCAGGCGGTGGCAGCGCTCGGCCTCGTCCATGACGTGCGAGGAGACCAGGAGGGTGGTTCCCCGGGTGGCGGCGATGGTGTGGAAGAGGTTCCACAGGTCGCGGCGGAGCACGGGGTCGAGGCCCACGGTCGGCTCGTCCAGGACGAGCAACTCCGGGGTGCCGAGCAGGGCGACCGCGAGCGAGACGCGGCTGAGCTGGCCGCCGGAGAGCCGGCCCGCCAGGTCGTCGGCGTGGCGGGTGAGGTCGACGTCGCCGATGGCCCGGGCGACGGCTTCGGCGCGGGCCGCGCGGTGGGCGCGGCCGGGGTGCAGTACGGCCGCGAAGTAGTCCAGGTTCTGACGCACCGTCAAGTCCTGGTAGACCGACGGGGATTGGGTGACGTAACCGATGTGTTCGCGCAGGGCCGGGGCGCCCGCGGGGGCGCCCAGGACGTCGAGCGTGCCGGTGACCTCCGCCTGCGTCCCCACGATCGCGCGCATCAGGGTCGACTTTCCGCAGCCGGAGGGGCCGAGGAGGCCGGTGATGCGGCCGCGCGGGACGGTGAAGTCCAGGCCCTTCAGGACCCGGCGGCCGCCCCGCACGACGGTGAGGTCCCGGGCCGCCACGGCGGGGGTGCGGGCGTCGGGCCCTGGGGAGGTGGGGGCGCCCGGAGGGTTCCCCTCGTAATTCACCATGTGATGAATAGTGCTCCCGACGGGGTTCGGGCGTCAAGGATCGGGGGCCGTCAGGGTCATCCCCCCTGGCCCGTCCGGCTGGTGGGCGGCGCTGGGGCGCCCGGGTGGAGGGGGCGATTCAGGTGGCCGCGACCTCGGCCGTTCCGCGTTCGTTGATCGCCAGCTGGAGGTGGACCACGTAGCGCTCCTCCACCCGGCCGTCCGGGAACAGTTCGCTCAGTACGTCGTGCTCCCTCGCCAGGAACTCCCTCGTCCTCTCCTCGCCCAGGACCAGGAAGGCGGAGTGGCTCGCGAGGTTCGCCAGGTGCATGGCGAGGGGAACGGTGCGGCGGTGCGGGATGCGGTGGTCGGTGAACTCCAGGCCCGGGACGTCGGCCCGGGGGTGGCCGCCCCGCAGAGCGTCCGCGCCGTCGCCCGCCCGGACCCCGGGCTGGAAGAACTCCCACAGCCGCGCGTCCTGGGCGGCCACCCAGGCGACCGAGCGGTCCGAGAAGCTCCACCACAGGGCGAGCGCGCCGCCGGGGCACAGGACCCGGCGGGCCTCCGGTCCCGACCTCGCCCGGTCGGTCCAGTGCCAGGCCTGGGCGTAGGTGATGAAGTCCGCGGACGCGGTGGCCAGCGGGAGGTGGTTGCCGTCGCCGCGCACCAGCGGGATCGCGGGGTTGGTCCTGCGGAACTCCTCGGCCATGCCGTCGCCGGGTTCGACCGCGATGACCCGCGCGCCGCGCGCGTGCAGGAGCTTGCTCGCTATGCCGGTGCCCGCCCCGACGTCCACGACCCGGGCGTCCTTCAACGGGCGTCCGGCGAGTTCCTCGACCGTGTCGAGGAGGAGCGGCGGGTACGAGGGGCGGTTCGCCGCGTACTGAGCGGCGGCGGCGTTGAAGGACCGGGCCCGGGCGGAGAGGTCGAGTGCCATGGGGCGAGTCTGCCCGGACGCGGGCGGGCCCGGGGTGATTTCCCGGAGGCCCCGCGCCCGGCCCGCCGCCCCGATCCGCGCGCCTCGGCCTACTTTTGCTTCGGCCTCTTCTTCGCCGCGGGGTTTCCCGTGCGGGTGCCGCGGCGGCGTTCGTACTGGGCGCGGGCGGCCTCGTACTCCTTGCGGTGCAGGCCCTCGCCGGGGGCCTCCGTGAACGTACGGAAGAAGTACGCGAGCAGCGAGCCGATGAAGCCGATGGCCTTGAGGCCCTGGAGCGAGCGGTCCGCGTCGGGGTCGGCCGGGCGGGCCGAGAAGCCGTCCCAGGTCTTGCGGAAGGCCAGCGCGCTGCAGATCGCGAACATCACCACGACCAGCACGTTCACGAAGGTGCCGGTGTTCGAGAGCTGGAGGCCCTCGTACGCGAAGCGCAGGACGAGGCAACCCGCGACCGCCGCGGCCAGCGAGCCGATCGCCGCACCGGCCCGGCGCAGCCCGTACCCGTGGTCGTGGTCCACCCAGGTGGTGCCGAAGAAACGGATGGGCTCGGGCCGGGGGCCGGGGGCGGACGCCTTGGCGTCGCCGTTGCCGTTGCCCGCGCCTTCGCCCTTGTTCTCGCTCATGGACTCGATTATCCCCGGCGGCGCCGGGCCGGGTCAGCCGCCGGGCTCGGCGTGGGGGATGTCGAGCAGGAGGTCGCCGGCGCGGGCCAGGACCTCGCTGCGGGGGCGGCCGCCGTGGTCGGCGGCCAGGAAGTGGTGGCCGATGGCCGCGCAGAAGGCGAGCAGGGCGCGGGCCTCGACCTCGTCCGGGTCGGGGCAGAAGGAGCCGATCATCTCGCGGAGCAGCTCCATGCGCCGGTTGTCGACGCGGCGCAGGCGGGCCGCGACCGAGGCGTCGCGGCGCGCCCAGTCGCGGATCGCGAGATCGATGGGCAACAGGCGCCCGGAGAGGGTGAGTTGGCCCGCACGGCGGATCTTCGCCCGCTCGTCGCCGCCCTCGCGCTCGACGCGGTCGAGCACGTCGTCCACGCTCTCGCGTTCCCAGGTGTCCAGCATCCGCTCAAGCAGGGCGTCGCGGTCGGCGAAGTAGCCGTAGAACCCGCCCTTGGTCACGCCGAGCGCCTTGGCCAGGGCCTCGACGCGCACGGCGTCCACCCCGCCCTCGGCCAGCGCCCGCAGGCCCTGCTCGACCCACCTCTCGGGCGGTGTACGCGCTGCGCCCATGGAGTGCCCCACCTCAGCTCGGAACCCGTTGTACGGCTACCCGCAGCGCGGCGCCACGTAGCCGTCGCTGCCCGTCTTCACATACGCGTCGGACACGAAGCGGCCGTTGCCTATGTTGTCCCAGATGTTCGAGGTGCCGTAGGGGCCCGAGACGCGGGTGCCCGGGGTCTGGCAGTTCACCGGGACCGTGGCGCCCACGGGCAGGACGTCGACGATCGAGTAGCCCGTGCCGGGGCCGCTGCGGACGTTCAGTTCACAGCCGGGTGCCACCGGGTAGCGCTGGGTCCCCGCGGACACGGACTCTGCGGACGCTGCTGTCATGGCGATCTCCCCCGTCGGCTTCACTCTGCGTGCAACACGCAGGCTAGCAAGCCCCATCGGGCCCGCAGGTGCCATCGACTAGGCTCCGTCGGACGCGCGCGTACAACGGACACACGGGGGTGGGCCATGGCGTCGCCGCGCAGTATCGGATTCGGGGCGGAGGGCGCCGAGGATCCGGAATCCGTCGGGGCGTACCGGCTCGAATCCGTGCTGGGCTCGGGCGGAATGGGTGTGGTGCACCTGGCCACGTCCCCCTCCGGCATGCGGCTCGCCGTGAAGGTCGTGCACGCCCAGCACGCCGCCGACCCGGAGTTCCGGGCGCGGTTCCGGCAGGAGGTCTCGGCGGCCCGCCGGGTCAGCGGCGCCTTCACCGCCTCCGTCGTCGACGCCGACCCGGACGCCGACCGGCCGTGGATGGCCACCGTGCACATCCCCGGGCCCACCCTCGCCGAACGGGTCAAGCGGGACGGGCCGTTGGCCGCCGCCGAGCTGCACCGGCTCGGCGCCGGGCTCGCCGAGGCGCTGCGCGACATCCACCGGGCCGGGGTGGTGCACCGCGACCTCAAGCCGAGCAATGTGCTGCTCGCCGCCGACGGGCCCAAGGTCATCGACTTCGGGATCTCGCGTCCCTACGACAGCGATCTGCGGACCGAGACGGGGAAGCTGATCGGTACGCCGCCCTTCATGGCGCCCGAGCAGTTCCAGCGGCCCCGCGAGGTCGGTCCCGCCGCGGACGTGTTCGCGATGGGCGCGGTGCTCGTGCACGCGGCGACGGGCAGCGGGCCCTTCGACTCGAACTCGCCCTATGTCGTCGCCTACCAGGTGGTGCACAACGAGCCGGACCTGACCGGGATTCCCGAGGATCTGGTGCCGGTGCTGAGCCGCTGCCTCGCCAAGGACCCCGGGGACCGGCCCACCCCGGACGAGCTGATGTCCGCGCTGCGCTCGGCCGCGTACGGGTCCGAGGCGCACACCCCCACCCAGCGGTTCCGCAACCCCGTCCCTCCCGCCCCCGACGAGAGCGCGCCCTCCGGCGAGGGCACCTCTCGTGACGCCTCCGTCGGCCGGCCCGCGTGGCGCCGGGCCCGCTGGGTCGTCGCGGCGCTCGCGCTGGCGGGCGTGGCCGGCGCGGGGGTGGCCGCCGTCCAGGCGCTGCCCGACGGCACCGGGACCGTGGCCACCGCCCCCGAACACCATCAGGCGCCCCGCTTCAGGCCCTGGAACGTCCAGTTGGCGGCCAAGGGCGAGGGAAACCGTACGGCGTTCTGCTCACTCGGCGACCCGGGCGGCGCGCTGTACTGCTCCGCGCCCGGGGTCGTCGTGGCCCGGCTCGACCCCGGCGGCGGGAAGGCCGTGTGGTCGGTGCCCGGGGCGAGCGGGGAACTGCTCTCGGACGATCTCGCCCCCGTCACGGCGGGCGGCCGGGTCCTGGTGCGGGCCCCGGGCGGGCCGCTGCGGGCGTACGACGCGGACACCGGGAAGCCGGTGTGGTCCGCCGACGTATCGGCGTACTCCGGGGTGCATCCCGCGGGCGCCACCGTGCTGCTCACCACGGCGGACGGGCGCGTCGCGGCCCTCAACTCCGCGACCGGCAAGGAGAGTTGGCGCAAGCCGCTCGGGGGGCCTCGGTCGCAGTGGGTCGTACCGCCCGGCGTCGCGCCGTCCGGCGGGGAGGGGGCGGGGTCGGCGAGCGGCGCCGCCGGGCCGGTCTACGTCGCCACTCCCTCCGCCGATGGCGCCTCGACCTCCGTGTCCGCCGTGGATCCGGCCACCGGGACCGTGCGGTGGCAGGCCCGCGCCGACGGGCGGCTGCGGCCCGTCGGGGCCGGGCCCGGGGCCGTGTTCCTGATCGCGACCGACGCCGCGGGGTTCACCTCGGCGGTGGTACGGCTCGACACCGCCACCCACGCCGCCCGCCGGACCACCCTGACCGCCCCGCTCGACCAGGCGCAGGCCGGGATCGACGGGGACAGCGTCTACCTCTTCGGGGCGGGCGGGGCGCTGGTCGCGGTCGACTCGGCACAGGGCGGCGAGAAGTGGCGCCTGGACACGGGGGTGGCCCGCGCCTCGCGGCCCGTCGCCTCGGACGGCCAGGTGTACCTGACGGGAGCCGACGGCCGACTGCTCGCCTTCGACGCGCGCAGGGGCGTATTCACCGGGCAGACCAACCCCCGCATGAACAAAGGGCGTTACACCTTCACGCCCGCGCTTCCCGCACCGCTCGCCGCCGGAGGACGGGTGTACGCCGCCTCGCCCGACGGGTCGGTCTTCGCGGTCGACCCGGCGGACATCGCCAGTTGGTGAGGGCCGGGTGGCGGCGATGGCCCAGCGCCCGCCGAGGACGGTCGGCGACGGCGGTGCAGCGCGCCCGCACAGGACGCGCCGCGCCGTGCGGGTGGCGTACGGCCGCTTGAGGGCGGGCCGCCGCCACCTCTTCCGGGACGCTCCCCGTCAGCCCAGCTTCGAGACGTCGCGGACGGCGCCGCGGTCGGCGCTGGTGGCCATCGCCGCGTAGGCGCGCAGCGCGGCCGAGACCTTGCGCTCGCGGTTCTTCGGGGCGTAGACCCCGCCCAGCGCCTCGCGCCGGGCCGCCAACTCGGGCTCGGGGACGAGGAGTTCGATCGTGCGGTGGGGGATGTCGATCCGGATGCGGTCGCCGTCCTCGACCAGGGCGATCGTGCCGCCGGACGCCGCCTCGGGCGAGGCGTGGCCGATGGAGAGGCCCGAGGTGCCGCCGGAGAAGCGGCCGTCGGTGATCAGCGCGCAGGTCTTGCCGAGGCCGCGGCCCTTGAGGAAGGACGTCGGGTACAGCATCTCCTGCATGCCGGGGCCGCCCTTGGGACCCTCGTAGCGGATCACGACGACGTCGCCGTGCGTGATCTCCTTGCGCAGGATCTTGTCGACGGCCTCTTCCTGCGACTCGCAGACCACGGCCGGGCCCTCGAAGGTCCAGATCGACTCGTCGACGCCGGCCGTCTTCACGACGCAGCCGTCCTCGGCGAGGTTGCCGTGCAGGACCGCGAGGCCGCCGTCCTTGCTGTACGCGTGCGCCGCGTCGCGGATGCAGCCCTCGGCGGCGTCGGTGTCGAGGGTGTCCCAGCGCTCGGACTGCGAGAAGGCGGTCGCCGAGCGGACGCAGCCGGGGGCCGCGTGCCACAGCTCGACCGCCTCGGCCGACGGGGAGCCGCCGCGCACGTCCCAGGCGTCCAGCCACTCCTTGATCGAGCGGGAGTGGACGGTGTGCACGTCCTCGTTGAGCAGGCCCGCGCGGTACAGCTCGCCGAGGATCGCCGGGATGCCACCGGCGCGGTGCACGTCCTCCATGTAGTACGTACGGTTCTTGGCGACGTTCGGGGCGACCTTGGCCAGGCAGGGGACGCGGCGGCTGATGGCGTCCATGTCGCTGAGGCCGTAGTCGAGCTCGGCCTCCTGGGCGGCGGCGAGCAGGTGCAGGATCGTGTTGGTGGAGCCGCCCATCGCGATGTCGAGCGCCATGGCGTTCTCGAACGCGGCGCGGGTCGCGATGGAGCGGGGCAGGACGGAGGCGTCGTCCTCCTCGTAGTACCGCTTGGTGATGTCGACGACCGTGCGGGCCGCGTTCTCGTACAGGGCGCGGCGGGCGGTGTGGGTCGCCAGGACCGATCCGTTGCCGGGCAGGCTCAGGCCGATCGCCTCGGTGAGGCAGTTCATGGAGTTGGCCGTGAACATGCCGGAGCAGGAGCCGCAGGTCGGACAGGCGTTCTCCTCGATGCGGAGGATGTCCGCGTCGGAGATCTTGTCGTTGACCGCGTCCGAGATCGCGTCGACGAGGTCGAGGGTACGGACCGTGCCGTCGACCAGGGTCGCCTTGCCGGACTCCATCGGGCCGCCGGAGACGAAGACGGTGGGGATGTTGAGGCGGAGCGCCGCCATCAGCATGCCGGGGGTGATCTTGTCGCAGTTGGAGATGCAGATCAGGGCGTCCGCGCAGTGCGCCTCGACCATGTACTCCACGCTGTCCGCGATGAGGTCGCGGGAGGGGAGGCTGTAGAGCATGCCGCCGTGGCCCATCGCGATGCCGTCGTCCACGGCGATCGTGTTGAACTCGCGGGGCACGGCGCCGGCCGCGAGGATCGCCTCGCTGACGATGCGGCCGACCGGGGCGAGGTGGGTGTGGCCCGGAACGAACTCGGTGAAGCTGTTCGCCACGGCGATGATCGGCTTGCCGATGTCCTCGCTCGCTACACCGGAGGCCCGCATCAGGGCGCGGGCGCCCGCCATGTTGCGGCCGTGGGTGACTGTGCGGGACCTCAGCTCGGGCATCGTCGCTCGTCTCCTCGTCGGGTCCCCCCTGCTCCTCTTAGCGTGGGGGTATGCCTGTGTGTGAGCCTACGCCGCGGCTCCGCCATCTGGACAGGGTGTCCGGATGGCGGGACCCGGGGTTCGCGATGTGACCCCCGTCGGGGGGCTGGGGTGCGACGGCCCCGCCCGTCTGCGCAGTTCCCCGCGCCCCTTCACCCGGCTTCGTCCGCGGGCCGTGCGTCGTTGCTCGCGCCGTTCCCCGCGCCCCTCAAACCCGCCTTCGGCCGCGGGCCGTGACCACTTGCTCGCGCAGTTCCCCGCGCCCCTGAAACCCGCCTTCGGCCGCAGGCCATGCGTCGTTGCTCGCGCAGTTCCCCGCGCCCCTAAAAGCCGCTTTCGGCCGCGGGCCGTGCTCGCTTCTCGCGCCGTTCCTCGCGCCCCTGGCGGTGTCGGCCGGCGTGGGCGGCCTCAGCCGGGGTCGGTCAGGTAGCGCTGGAGGGTGGGGGCGACCATGGTCACGATCTCCTCCGCGGGTACGGAGGCGAGCGGCTCCACCTCCAATACGTACCGCATGATCACGATCCCCATCATGTGCGACGCCGCGAGCTCCGCACGGAAGCGGGGGTCGGGGACCGACAGGTCGGCCGCCACCCGCTCCAGCAGGCGCCGCAGGACGAACCCCCGCAGGACCTTCGCCGCCGCCTCGTGCGTGAGGGCCGAGCGGAGCACGGCGATCAGCGGCGTGCGGGTCGCCGGGTTCTCCCAGATGGAGAGGAAGTAGCGGGCGAGCCGCTCGCCCACGCCGTCCAGGTCGTCGCCGAGCACCGCGGGCAACGTCAGCGCCGGTTCGAAGTGGACCTCGATGGCCGCCGCGAACACCTCGTCCTTCGTGCCGAAGTAGTGGTGGACGAGCGCCGCGTCCACCCCCGCCGCCTTGGCGATGCCCCGCATGGACGTCTTGTCGTAGCCCCGGTCGGAGAACTCCGTACGGGCTGCGGTCAGGATGCGTTCGCGGGCGCCCGGCCCCGCTTCGGCGGCGGCCCGAGGGGGGCGGCCGCGCCGGCGCGGTGCGGCGTCCGTCATGCGCGGCGGGCCGGCGCGGACGCGAGGTGCAGCCGGGTGAAGGCGAGGGCCTCGGCGAGGTCGGCCTCGCGTTCGGCGGCGGACATGGCCCGCCGGGTGTTGACCTCGATGACGACGTGGCCGTCGAAGCCGGTGAGGGCGAGGCGCTCCAGGAGTTCCGCGCAGGGCTGGGTGCCGCGGCCCGGCACCAGATGCTCGTCCTTCGCCGAGCCGCGCCCGTCCGCGAGGTGCAAATGGGCGAGCCGGTCCCCCATCCGGTCGACCATGGCCATCGCGTCCGTGCGCGAGGTCGCGGCGTGCGACAGGTCCACCGTGAAGTGGCGGTAGTCGTCCTTCGTGACGTCCCAGTCGGGGGCGTACGCCAGCATCTCGCGGTCGCGGTAGCGCCACGGGTACATGTTCTCGACGGCGAATCTGACGTCCGTCTCGTCGGCCATCCGCCAGATCCCGTTGACGAAGTCGCGGGAGTACTGACGCTGCCAGCGGAAGGGCGGGTGGACCACCACCGCGGACGCGCCGAGCTTCTCCGCCGCCGCCCGCGCGCGCTGCAGCTTCACCCAGGGATCGGTGGACCAGACCCGCTGCGTGATCAGCAGACACGGCGCGTGGACGGCCAGGATCGGCACCTGGTGATAGTCGGAGAGCCGCCGCAGGGCTTCGATGTCCTGGCTCACGGGGTCGGTCCAGACCATGACCTCGACGCCGTCGTAGCCCAGGCGCGCGGCGATCTCGAAGGCCGTCGCCGTCGACTCCGGGTAGACCGAGGCCGTGGACAGGGCGACCTTCGCATCCGGGATGCGCACCACTGGTTCTGCCACGGAGACAGGGTACGGGCCGCCACCGCCGAGGGGGGAGGCGGTCCGGTGAGCCCGACGAACGTCACACTCGCCGGGAACCGCTCACCCCCGCGTCACCTCACGGGCAGGTGGTCGAGGTGGCGCAGGATCACGCCCTCGCGCAGCGCCCAGGGGCAGACCTCCAGCTCATCGACCGCGAACAGGTCCATCGCGCCCTCGGCCACCAGCGCCCCGGCGAGCAGCTGCGGCGCCCGCCCGACGGACACTCCGGGCAGCGATGTGCGCTGCTCGGTCGTCATGGCGGCGAGCTTGGGGACCCACTCCTCCAGTGATTTACGACTCAGAGTGCGCTGGACGTAGGCGCCCTCGCTCGACCGTGCGGCCCCCGCGATCCGCGCAAGCTGCTTGAACGTCTTCGACGTGGCGACCACGTGGTCGGGCTGCCCCGAGCGGGTGAACTCCCCCACGGTGCCCGCGATTTGGGCCCGCACATGACGGCGCAGGGCCCGCACGTCGGCCGGGTCCGGCGGGTCGCCCGGCAGCCAGCCCGCGGTCAGCCGACCGGCGCCGAGCGGCAGCGAGACCGCCGCGTCCGGCTCCTCGTCGATGCCGTACGCGACTTCGAGCGAGCCGCCGCCGATGTCGAGCAGGAGCAGTTTCCCGGCCGACCAGCCGTACCAGCGGCGCGCCGCGAGAAAGGTGAGGCGCGCCTCCTCCTCGCCGGAGAGCACCGCCAGATCGGCCCCGGTCTCGGCGCGGACCCGGGCGATCACCTCGTCCACGTTGCTGGCCTCGCGCACCGCGGAGGTCGCGAAGGGGAGCAGTTCCTGGACACCCTTGTCCTCGGCCGAGAGGAGCGCGCCGCTGATCGTGGCGACGAGGCGGTCGACGCCTTCCGGCCCGATCGCACCGTCCTCGTCGAGGAGTTCGGCGAGCCGCAGCTCGGCCTTGTGCGAGTGCGCGGGCAGCGGCGCGGCGCCGGCGTGCGCGTCCACCACCAGCAGATGAACCGTGTTCGACCCCACATCGAGGACTCCGAGTCTCATGGACTGAACGCTACTGCGCGTCCGGACGGGGCCTCGGACATACGCTTGAGGTGTGCCAAAGACGAAAAAGGCGAAGCCGGGCAAAGCCAAAGCCCCGAAGAACCCCGAGAACCAGTCACCGGGTGAGCAGAAGAGGGCTCAGGACGAGCAGGGGATCGACTTCCCGCGCGCCTGGGTCGAATTTCCCGACCCGGCCGACGACGAGCAGGTCTTCCGCTGCGACCTGACCTGGCTCACCTCGCGGTGGACCTGCATCTTCGGCAGCGGCTGCCAGGGCATCGAGGCGGGCCGGGCCGACGACGGCTGCTGCACCCTGGGCGCCCACTTCTCCGACAAGGACGACGAGAAGCGGGTGGCCGGGCATGTGGCGCGGCTCACCCCGGAGCTGTGGCAGTTCCACGACGTCGGCACCTCGTCGGGCTGGGTCCAGACCGACGAGGACGGCGACCGCCAGACCCGCCGCTGGAACGGCTCCTGCATCTTCCAGAACCGGCCGGGCTTCGCGGGCGGCGCCGGCTGCTCGCTGCACATCCTCGCCCTCAAGGAGGGCAAGGAGCCGCTGGAGACCAAGCCGGACGTCTGCTGGCAGCTGCCGGTGCGCCGCACGTACGACTGGATCGAGCGGCCCGACGACACCAAGGTGCTGCAGATCTCGATCGGCGAGTACGACCGCCGCGGCTGGGGCCCCGGCGGCCACGACCTGCACTGGTGGTGCACCTCGGCGACCTCCGCCCACGGCGCGGGCGAGCCCGTCTTCGTGACGTACAGGCCCGAGCTGACCGAGCTGATGGGCGAGGAGGCGTACGCCGTGCTCGTCGGGCTGTGCGAGGCGCGGCTCGCCTCGCAGCTGCCCCTGGTCGCCCCGCACCCGGCCGACCCGAAGCGGTAACCGCCTTACCTCGTACGGGAGTTGTCAGCCGCTCTTGGTCGGTGAGGGCGGCGTCTGGGTGGGCGTGGGCGTCGCCGTCGGGGTGGGGCTCTGGCTCGGCGGGGTCGGCGTGGGGGTCGGGCTGCCCGGGGTCTGGGTGGGCGGCGTCGGCGGCGCGCTCGATCCCGGTGGGCCGGGATGCCCCGGGTTCCCGGGGTCGGGCGAGGACGGCGTGGCGATGGGCGTGCCGTCGCCCGCGATGCGTACCGCGGCCCCCGAAGGCGCCACCTCGACCCGGACCGCCCAGGCGTGGTGCGGCTCGTGGGTGTGGTCGACCCGGATGTACACGGTGACGCTCTGGCCCGGTGCCAGCCGCCCCGCGCTCTGGCTGAAGGCGAGCCAGCGGGCGTGGCTGCGCAGCGACCAGTCGACGGGCGCGCCGCCGGTCGAGGTCAGCGTGAGCACGGTCGTGTCGCCCGCCGAACTCGCGGCGACCGACAGCTGGGCGGGTCCCGCCGGGGCGGTCGAGGGGCTGATGACCTCCACCGACACGTCGGGGGCGCGGCTGCCCGCGGTGAAGCGGTTGTCGGGCTCGCTGCGGGCGTTGCCCGCGTTCTCGTAGCGGTCGGAGGGACGGCCGTTGAGGCCGCCGGGGGTGTCGGCCTCGCTGGCTGTGACCTTCGCGCCGCCCTCCGGCTCGCCGGTCGCGGGGGCGCCGCGGTAGGCGGCCCAGAGCGCGAAGACGGGGGCCGCGACCACGGTCGCGACGACGGTGGTGGTCACCGCCCTGGCCCGCAGCCGGTCGCGCCGGGCGGCCCGGTCCTTGGGGTCCATCGGGAATCCGGTGCGGTCGAAGCGCGGGGCGCCGCCGCGCGCCCGCGGCACGTGCAGCATGGCGGCCTGCGCGGCGGCCCGCGGCGCCTCGGCCAGCGGCAGGGCGGCCGGGGTGACGGTCGACCCGGGCCAGGGCCCGGCCGCGCCCGTGCGCTCGGCGGCGCGGCGGCAGCGGGGGCAGTCGTCGACGTGCCGGACCAGCTCGCGGCGCAGCGCGGCGGAGAGCAACACCTGGTGGTCGCCGGTGAGTTGGGCGACCGTGGGGCAGCCTCCCATCTCGACGACGGCGAGCGCGGCGCGGGTCCGCTCGACCTCGCAGGCGCCCGCGGCGAGCAGCTCGCGCGCGGCCGGGTAGTTCATGCCGAGCACCGAGGCGACCTCGCGGGCGCCGAGCTGGTGGCGGACCGCCAGCTCCAGGGCCTCGCGCTGCTCGGGGGTGGTGCCGGCGGCCTCGGGCCAGGCGAGCAGGGCGAGTTCGCCCCGGCGCCGCTCCCGCTCCTCCTCGGACACCTCGACCGCGGGGGCCTCCTCGGCGGGGCGGCCGGTGTGGGCGCCGGGCCGGGCGCGTCTGCGCTCGGCCAGCTTGCGCAGACAGGCCCAGCGGGCGAGGGCGTACAGCCACGCCTTGCGTTCGGGCTCGGCCGCGGGGCAGCGCGCGTACTGGCGCTCGGAGACGGCGAGTATGTCGCCGAGGGCGGCGGTCGCCTCGTCGTGGTCGCACAGGACGGACAGGCAGTACGTGAACAGGCCGTCCAGGTACGCCTCGTAACGCGCGGGCGGGCGCTGGGCCAGCGTCCGGGGCGCACGGCGCTGCGCCCGGTGTGCGCCGGTGTTGTGCGCTGGCTGATCCAGTCTGCTGCTCGTCACGCGTGCGACCGTAGGCGCAGCATGAGGGCTTCTTCGTACCGGTTGAGCACATTTAATCCTTACGGGTGAACGTATCCCTCAAAAGGGGACAGGAATCGGGAATTCCATGGCATTCCATGGCAGACCAGCTACGCACTGTGCAAACGGACGCGACCAGTCGGGGCGACGCGGAGGCGGCGGCATCCACCCGAACGGCGGGGCGCGGAAAGCCCGGGGTTCGCGCCCGGAGCCGCGCGTCCGGGCCCGGGGCGTCGCGGCGGGGCCCTCGCCGGGGCCGCTTCAACCGTCCGTGCGGGATTGTCAGTGGCCCCCTATACGGTGACGCCATGGCTGCCCGTACGAAATCCGCGAAGGACCGGCCGTCCTACCGCTGCACCGAATGCGGCTGGACGACCGCCAAGTGGCTCGGCCGTTGCCCCGAGTGCCAGGCCTGGGGGACGGTCGAGGAGTACGGCGCGCCCGCGGTGCGCACCACGGCGGCGGGCCGGGTCTCCACGGCCGCGCTGCCCATCGGCCAGGTGGACGGCCGCCAGGCGACGGCGCGCACGACCGGGGTCGACGAGCTGGACCGCGTGCTCGGCGGCGGGCTCGTGCCGGGCGCGGTGGTGCTGCTCGCGGGTGAGCCCGGCGTCGGCAAGTCCACGCTGCTCCTGGACGTCGCGGCCAAGGCGGCGAGCGACGACCACCGCACGCTCTACATCACGGGCGAGGAGTCGGCGAGCCAGGTCCGGCTGCGCGCCGACCGCATTCGGGCGCTCAACGACCATCTGTACCTGGCGGCCGAGACCGACCTGTCCGCCGTCCTCGGCCACCTCGACGCGGTCAAGCCGTCCCTGCTCGTCCTCGACTCCGTCCAGACCGTCGCCTCCCCCGAGATCGACGGCGCCCCCGGCGGCATGGCCCAGGTCCGCGAGGTCGCGGGCGCGCTGATCCGCGCCTCCAAGGAGCGCGGCATGTCCACGCTCCTGGTCGGTCACGTCACCAAGGACGGCGCGATCGCCGGCCCCCGCCTCTTGGAGCACCTGGTGGACGTGGTGCTCTCCTTCGAGGGCGACCGGCACGCGCGCCTGCGCCTCGTACGGGGCGTCAAGAACCGGTACGGGGCGACGGACGAGGTCGGCTGCTTCGAACTGCACGACGAGGGCATCACCGGACTCGCCGACCCCAGCGGCCTGTTCCTCACCCGGCGCGACGTGGCGGTGCCCGGCACCTGTCTGACCGTCACCCTGGAGGGCCGCCGCCCCCTGGTCGCCGAGGTCCAGGCGCTCACGGTCGACTCGCAGATCCCCTCCCCGCGCCGCACCACCTCGGGCCTGGAGACCTCCCGGGTGTCGATGATGCTCGCGGTGCTCGAACAGCGGGGCCGGATCACCGCGCTCGGCAAGCGCGACATCTACAGCGCGACCGTGGGCGGGGTGAAGCTCTCCGAGCCCGCCGCCGACCTCGCGATCGCGCTCGCCCTGGCCTCGGCGGCGAGCGACACCCCGCTGCCCAAGAACCTGGTCGCGATCGGCGAGGTGGGCCTGGCGGGCGAGGTCAGAAGGGTCACCGGAGTGCAGCGCAGGCTCGCCGAGGCCCACCGTCTGGGCTTCACCCACGCCCTCGTCCCGACCGACCCGGGCAAGGTCCCGGCCGGTATGAAGGTCACGGAAGTCGCCGACATGGGGGACGCGCTGCGAGTGCTCCCGCGTGGGCGTCGTGCACAGGCCCCACGGGAGGAGTAGCCGCGCCGGTAGACTTTGCCCTGGTCTCGCCCGTCCGTACGAGCGGTACGCCGGCAGTACGCGCCGTATGAGCAACACCGGAGGAGTGCAGTGGCAGCCAACGACCGGGCATCAGCACCCGGAAAGTCCGGCACAGGCTCCGGTAACGAAGCGCTGATGCGCGCCGCCCTGAGCGCCGTCGCGCCCGGCACCGCGCTCCGCGACGGCCTGGAGCGCATCCTGCGGGGCAACACGGGCGGGTTGATCGTGCTCGGCCTCGACAAGACCGTCGACTCGATGTGCACGGGCGGCTTCGTCCTGGACGTCGAGTTCGCCGCGACGCGGCTGCGCGAGCTGTGCAAGCTCGACGGCGCGCTGGTGCTCGACAAGGACATCACCAAGATCCACCGCGCCGGTGTGCAGCTGGTGCCGGACGCGGACATCCCCACCGAGGAGACCGGCACCCGCCACCGCACGGCGGACCGCGTCTCCAAGCAGTGCAACTTCCCGGTCGTCTCGGTCTCCCAGTCCATGCGCCTGATCGCGCTGTACGTGAATGGCGAGCGCCGGGTCCTGGAGGAGTCGGCGGCGATCCTGTCCCGCGCCAACCAGGCGCTCGCGACCCTGGAGCGCTACAAGCTCCGCCTGGACGAGGTCGCAGGCACCCTCTCCGCCCTGGAGATCGAGGACCTGGTGACGGTCCGGGACGTCACGGCGGTCGCCCAGCGCCTGGAGATGGTGCGCCGCATCGCCACCGAGATCGCCGAGTACGTGGTGGAGTTGGGCACGGACGGACGCCTGCTCTCGCTCCAGCTGGACGAGTTGATCGCGGGGGTCGAGCCCGAGCGTGAGCTGGTGGTCCGGGACTACGTTCCCGAGCCCACCGCCAAGCGCTCCCGCACCGTCGACGAGGCGCTGCGCGAGCTCAATGACCTCACCCATGCGGAGCTGCTCGAACTGCCCATAGTGGCAAGGGCGTTGGGCTACAGCGGCTCCCCCGAGACGCTGGACTCCGCGGTGTCCCCGCGGGGCTACCGCCTCCTGGCGAAGGTGCCGCGGCTGCCGGGGGCGATCATCGAGCGCCTGGTGGAGCACTTCGGCGGCCTCCAGAAGCTCCTGGCCGCCTCGGTGGACGACCTCCAGACCGTCGACGGCGTCGGCGAGGCACGGGCCCGCAGCGTCCGGGAGGGCCTGTCGAGGCTGGCCGAGTCGTCCATTCTGGAGCGCTACGTATAGCCGACCGAGGGGGAGCCCCGCCCTCGCCTCCCGCCCGGGGGCTCCGCCCCCAGCCCCCCCCATTCGCGCCCGAACGGCGCTCGTCCTCAATCTCCCCCAAGGCCTTAAGGGCCAGGGGGGACCCCCATGACGGGCTGAGGTTGCCGATGCGGGCCAGCACGATGCCGCCAAGGGGCGCGGGGAACTGCGCGAGAAGCGGGCACGGTCCGCGGCGAACCGGATCCCCGGCGGGTTCAGGGAAGGGCCGGAGCCCCGGGGCGGGCTAGTCCTGGGCCAGGGCGAAGGACGCCCGGGCCACGGGGAGCCCGGGGAAGTGGGCCTCCACGAGGTACGTACCGGGCCCCACACCCCCCGCCCCCGGAGTCGCACACCCCGGCGCGGACTTCCCCCGGTCCCACTCCACGGTGTGCGTGATCGTCGACCCCCCCGGCACCTGGAAGAACACGCTCGCGTCACCCACCGGACAGTCGTCCGTGGACCACACCCGGTCGTTCCCGGTGGAGGTCACCGTCACAACCGCCCCCTTGGGCCCGAGGTCCGCCTTGCACGTGGACGCCGCGTTGTTCTTGAGGACGACTTCGATACGGGGCTTCTCCCCCACGGCGTACGTCGTCTTGGTGCTGCGCAGGGTCAGGGTCAGCGAGCCCGGCGCACAGGTCGGCAGGCTGGACCCGGCCGGGACCCGGCTGCCCGCACTGCCGCCGCCACCCGAACTCCCGCCGTCCGAGCCGGAGTTGGCGCCCCCGGAGCCGCCCGAGCCCGTACTCGTACCGCCGGAGCCCGAGTTGGCGCCACCAGCGCCGCCAGAGCCGCCCGAACCACCGGAGCCGCCCGAGCCTCCGGACCCGCCCGACCCACCGGTCTCGTCGCGGCCGCCCGGCGCGGTGCTGACGGCCGGGCCCGAGCCGGAGGGGCCCGGGGTGATCGACTGGGTGGGCGTGGGGCCCTTGTTGTTGCTGCCGCTCTTGTTCCCGCTGCCACCCCCGGAGGTGACGATCCATAGGACGAGGAGCGCGAGCAGCGCGATCAAGGACAGCGCGACTGCCCTCCGTCGCCAGTAGATGGAGGAGGGAAGCGGCCCGACCGGATTGCGCAGAGATCCCACGCACCGAACCTTACGAGAGATCGGGGCCAACTCCCGCCCCACCCGCCGCCACTGTCCCCAAGTTTTCCGGATCATCATCCCGGAGCCGCACCCTCCGGGGCGGCGCGCCCCCCTCCCCCGGGGTCGCCACCCACCCATCGCTCACACGCGTCCCCCACCGGTCGCTCGTGGTCGCCCCCCGCGGATGATCCATACTGTCCGTCACCATGGATAGTGAGCTCTACCGCAACATCACCGACTTCGCCCACGACATGCCGTCCTGGGTGCAGAGCTTCGTCGAGGTCTGGACGGAGCTCGGCCTGCTCCTGTTCGGCGTGCTGTTCGTCTGCGCCTGGTGGCGGGCCCGCCGCCGGGACACCACGTCGTTCGCCCTCGCCCTGCTCGCACCCCTCGCGACGGCCGTCGCCTACCTGTGCAGCGAGGTGATCAAGTCGCTGGTCGACGAGGAGCGGCCCTGCCGGGCGGTGGCGGGCGCGGCGACCTCGCTGATCGCCTGCCCGGCCAACGGAGACTGGTCGTTCCCGTCGAACCACGCCACCATCGCGGGCGCGGCGGCCGTCGCGCTGGCGCTCGCCTGGTCGCGGATCTGGCTGCTCACCGTGCCGATGGCGCTGGCGATGGCCTTCTCGCGGGTCTTCGTCGGGGTGCACTACCCGCACGACGTGGCGGTCGGCCTGGTGCTCGGCACCGTGGCCGCGCTCCTGGTCGTCAAGGCGGGCACCCGCCCGGTGCGGGCGCTGTCGGAGTCGATGCGGGCGAGCGACATCTCGGCCGTCGCCTGGTTCGCCGGGCCCGGCGCACGCCTGCACGCCAGGCAGCACGCACGCCGCTGAGCGCCTCTGCGCGCCCCCCTCGGAGGCCGAACATGCCAGGATCGGCTCTGCGATGAACACTCTGCCGACGATGCCCACCGTGCCCATGGACGAGATGAACGCGACCACCCAGCCCGCCCAGAATGCCGTTCTCCACGAATCCGTCATCGGATGGTTCGGCGAGAACGCCCGCGATCTGCCCTGGCGCCGCCCCGAGGCGGGCGCCTGGGGCGTGATGGTCAGCGAGTTCATGCTCCAGCAGACCCCGGTCAGCCGGGTGCTCCCGGTCTACGAGCAGTGGCTGGCGCGCTGGCCGCGCCCGGCCGACCTGGCCGCCGAGGCCCCCGGCGAGGCGGTGCGCGCCTGGGGCCGGCTCGGCTACCCGCGCCGGGCGCTGCGGCTGCACGGCGCCGCGCTCGCCATAACGGAACGGCACGGCGGCGACGTGCCCGCCGATCACGGCCAGCTGCTCGCGCTGCCCGGCATCGGCGAGTACACGGCGGCCGCGGTCGCCTCGTTCGCGTACGGGCAGCGCCACGCGGTCCTGGACACCAACGTCCGCCGGGTCTTCGCGCGGGCCGTCACCGGTGTGCAGTACCCGCCGACCGCCACCACCGCCGCCGAGCGGCGCCTGGCCCGGGCGCTGCTGCCCGAGGACGAGGCCACCGCGGCCCGCTGGGCGGCCGCCTCCATGGAGCTCGGGGCGCTGGTCTGCACGGCGAAGAACGAGACGTGTCTGAGCTGCCCGATCGCCGCGCAGTGCGCGTGGCGGCTGGCCGGAAAGCCCGCGCACCAGGGCCCGCCGCGGCGGGGCCAGACGTACGCGGGCACCGACCGCCAGGTGCGCGGCAGGCTCCTCGCGGTGCTGCGGGAGGCCACCGGCGCCGTACCGCGGTCGGCGCTGGACGCGGTGTGGCGCGAGCCGGTGCAGCGGGCCAGGGCGCTCGACGGCCTGGTCGCGGACGGTCTCGTGGAGCCGCTCGACGACGGCTTCTACCGGCTGCCGCAGTCCTGACCCGCGCCCCCTCGCGGGGTGCCCGGCTGTGTCCGTAACGTCCGAAAGAGCGGCGTTACCCCTGGAAAACGGCGGTAAACCTCGGCTGTTACACAACCGATGGCTCTCCGTGCGTCGGCCGACGGCTCCTCCGCACAGGCCCGTGACAAGTCCTCCGTAGGTTCATTCCGGTAAGCGACCAGCAGGACGAGCGGGACCAGCTCACGGGGACGACGGAGGCGGTTGGGTATGGCGCAGGGCGAGGTGCTTGAGTTCGAGGAGTACGTACGCACCCGGCAGGACGCGCTTCTTCGGAGTGCCCGGCGACTCGTTCCGGACCCGGTCGACGCGCAGGACCTGCTGCAGACCGCGCTGGCCCGCACCTACGGCCGCTGGGACGGCATCGCCGACAAGACCCTCGCCGACGCCTATCTGCGCCGGGTCATGATCAACACCCGGACCGAGTGGTGGCGGGCGCGCAAGCTCGAAGAGGTTCCCACCGAGCAGCTGCCCGACGCCCGCGTCGAGGACGGCACCGAGCAGCGCGCCGACCGCGCCCTGCTGATGGACGTCCTGAAGGTGCTCGCCCCCAAGCAGCGCAGCGTCGTCGTGCTGCGACACTGGGAGCAGATGAGCACCGAGGAGACGGCCGCGGCCCTCGGCATGTCCGCCGGCACGGTCAAGAGCACGCTGCACCGCGCGCTGGCCCGGCTCCGCCAGGAGCTCGAGAGCCGCGAGCTGGACTTCCGGGCCCTGGAGCACGGCAACGTACGCGAGGTAAAGGGGCGGGAGCGGTGCGCGGCCTGAGCAGGCACAGCAGGGGCGCGTTGACGGCGGGGACCACGGCACTGGCCGGGCTCTCCGCCCTCGGGCTGCTCATGGCGGGCTGCTCCACCGGTGGCACCGGCACCCGCGACGAGGGCGAGGCCCCGCGCTCCGACAAGGTCGCCCACGCCAGCCCGTCGCCCAGCGCCTCCTCCCCGGCTCCCTTCGCGAAGGTCGACGCGGTGAAGCTGCTCAAGGACGACCCGAAGGTCAGTACCCGGGTCAAGTCCCAGCTCAAGCCCTGCTCCAAGAACGAGTACCCCATCGACGTGACGTACGGGCACCTGACCGGCGCGACCGGCCAGGACGTGATCGTGAACGTCATGAACTGCGCGGACGCCGTCGGCCTCGGCGCGTACGTGTACCGGTCCTCCGGCACCTCGTACGACAACGTCTTCACCGCCGAGGAGACACCCGTGTACGCCGAGATCGACCGGGGCGACCTGGTGGTGACCCGGCAGATGTACGCGGCGGGCGACAAGCCGGCCTTCGCGTCCAGCGAGGTCGTGACGACCTACCGGTGGTCGGGTGGCGCGGGCGGTAAGTTCGCCCAGCAGGACCAGGTGGAGAACGACTACAGCAAAACGGTCGGCGGCAACGAGACCGCCGCCCCCGCGCCCGCCACCCCCTGATCCGGCGGCCCGGGTCGGCAACCGGCGGCGCGGGCATGCCGCAGACTGGTACTGCGCCCGGACCCACCGCACCACCCCGGGCGCCGGAAGAGACCGCCGGAGAACTGAGAGAGCAGCGCGATGGCCGAAACCCATGTTCTGTTCGTCGAGGACGACGACGTCATCCGTGAAGCCACCCAGCTCGCCCTGGAGCGGGACGGCTTCACCGTGACCGCCATGCCCGACGGGCTCTCCGGCCTGGAGGCGTTCCGCGCCGACCGGCCGGACATCGCCCTGCTCGACGTGATGCTGCCGGGGCTCGACGGGGTCAGCCTGTGCCGCCGGATCCGCGACGAGTCGACGGTGCCGGTCATCATGCTGTCCGCGCGCGCCGACTCCATCGACGTCGTCCTCGGCCTGGAGGCGGGCGCGGACGACTACGTCACCAAGCCCTTCGACGGCGCCGTCCTGGTCGCCCGGATCCGCGCCGTGCTGCGCCGCTTCGGGCACGCGGGCGGGCCCGGCGCCGCCCCCGAGACGCCCGAGGAGGCGCCCGAGCGGGGGGTCCTCGCCTTCGGCGACATCGAGATCGACACCGAGGGCATGGAGGTCCGCAAGGGCGGCGAGCCCGTCGCGCTGACCCCGACCGAGATGCGGCTGCTGCTGGAGTTCTCCTCGGCGCCCGGCACCGTGCTCTCCCGCGACAAGCTCCTCGAGCGGGTCTGGGACTACGGCTGGGGCGGTGACACCCGGGTCGTGGACGTCCACGTCCAGCGCCTGCGTACCAAGATCGGGCAGGACCGGATCGAGACCGTCCGTGGCTTCGGCTACAAGTTGAAGGCGTGAGGGAGTGAGGCGTCCCGCCCTGCGGACCGGCGTCCGGTGGAAGATCAGTATCGCCATCACGGCGGTGGGCGCGCTCACCGTGATGGCGCTGAGCCTCGTCGTGCACAACGCGGCCCGCGTCTCGATGCTCGACAACGCCCGCGAAGTGCAGATGGAGCGGCTCAACTTCGCGCAGAACTACTACGAGACCAGCAACAAGCGGGTCCGCTTCGGCACCAAGCTCAATGACCCCGCGCTGCCGCCCACCCTGAAGGAGAAGGCCCTCCAGGGCCGCAAGGTCTCCTCGGTGCAGGAGCGCGGCAGCGGCCCGCCCGACATCTGGGCCGCCGTGCCCGTAGGGAACGGCGACGTCCTGTCGCTGCACTCCACCTTCACCGACCGCAGCTCCAACGTGATGGCCGACCTCGACCGCGCCCTGGTCATCGGCTCGGTCGCGGTGGTCTTCGGCGGCTGCGCGCTCGGCATCCTCATCGGCGGCCAGATCTCGCGCAGGCTCCGCAAGGCGGCCGACGCGGCGGGCAAGGTCGCCGAGGGCAACACGGAGGTACGGGTGCGGGACGCCATCGGCGGTGTCGTACGCGACGAGACCGACGAGCTCGCCCGTGCCGTGGACGCGCTGACCGACGCGCTCCAGGAGCGCATCGAGGCCGAGCGCCGGGTCACCGCGGACATCGCGCACGAGCTGCGCACCCCGGTCACCGGGCTGCTCACGGCCGCCGAACTGCTGCCGCCGGGCCGCCCCACCGAGCTGGTGCGCAACCGGGCGCAGGCCATGCGGACGCTGGTCGAGGACGTCCTGGAGGTCGCCCGGCTCGACAGCGCGTCCGAGCGGGCCGAGCTGCAGGACATCGCGCTCGGCGAGTTCGTGAGCCGGCGGGTCGCCGCGTTCGACCCCGAGGTGAAGGTGCGGGTCGTCCACGAGTCGTGGGTCTCCACCGACCCGCGCCGTCTGGAACGCATCCTAGGCAATCTGCTCGGCAACGCCGCCAAGCACGGCGGGGGGCCGGTGGAGGTCACCGTCGAGGGCCGGGTCGTACGGGTCCGCGACCACGGGTCCGGGTTCCCCGAGGCGCTCCTGCGGGAGGGGCCGAGCCGGTTCCGCACCGGGTCGAGCGACCGGGCGGGCAACGGGCACGGGCTGGGTCTGACGATCGCCGCGGGCCAGGCCAAGGTGCTCGGCGCCCGGCTCACCTTCCGCAACGCCGCTCCCGAGGGGGCGCCCAACGCGGCGGGCACGGGCGGCGCGATCGCCGTGCTCTGGCTCCCCGAACACGCGCCGACCAACACGGGCAGCTTCCCGGTCCAGCCGCCGACGAAGGACGCCCGCCAGGTGTAGCGGGCCCGGTGGGCGAACAGGGGGCGTCAACGGCCAGCAGTGGCAACACTGTTGACCATGCATGAGGGCCCTTACACATCGCCGTCCGATCCCGAACCCGTACGAGACCTGCCGCGGGCCGACGCCCCGCCCGCGGAGGCCGAGCGGCGGGCCACCTGGTTCGAGCTGTTCTGCGACCTCGTGTTCGTCGCCGCCGTCGGCCAGATCACCCGCCGCATCAGCGCCCACCCCACGCTCGGCTCGGTGGCGGCGGCGGCCGCGCTGTTCGTGCCGCTGTGGTGGACGTGGGTGCTGTACGCGGTCCGGGCCAACCGGGCGGACCGCGACGTCACTTCGCACCGGCTGCTCACCATGGCCGGTCTGGTGGCGGTGTGCGGGCTCGCCGTCTTCGTGGGCAGCGTGGGCACCTCCGACGGCGCGGACACCGGCTTCGCCCTGTCGTACCTCGGGGCGCGGCTCGGCGTCGCGGCCCTGTACGCCCTGGAGGCCCGCCGGGACCGCCGCCTGGTCCCCCTGCTCCGGTCCTTCACCATCGGCTCGACCGTCTCGGCCCTCTTCTGGTCGGGCGCGCTGCTCGCCCCGGCGGGGCCCGTACGGTACGGGATCTGGGCGGGCGGGATGGCGGTCGACCTCGCCATCCCGCTGCTCTCCGGCCGCCGGATCGCGCGGGCCCCGCACCACACCGAGCATCTGCGGGAACGCTTCGGGCTGTTCACGATCATCGTGCTCGGGGAGTCGGTGCTGGGGTTCACCAACGGGCTGGTCCAGGCGCGGACCGCCGGGTCCGCGATGGTGACGGGCGCGGCGGCGTTCGCGCTGTGCGCCTGCCTGTGGTGGTCCTACTTCAGCGCCAGCGGGACCCGGCCCGGCGCGCACGCCGAACTCGCCAGTGACCCGCGCCTGTTGCACACGTACGTCCTCGGCCACCTGCCGGTGCAGCTCGGGCTCGCCGTGACGGGAGGCGCGGTGGGCACGGCGGTCCTCGGCTCGGGCCGCCATCTGACCACCGCGCTGGCCCTGTGCATCCTGGGCGGGGTGGCGCTGTTCCTGCTGTCCACGGCGGCGGTACGAGCGGCTTTCACCGGTGTACGCGACCCGGTGGTACGCCTCCGCCTGGCCACGGCGCTGCTCATCGCCGCCCTGGTCCCTGCGGCGGGCCGCGCCCCGGTCCCAGCGATGCTGGCGGCCCCGGCGCTGCTGCTGGCCCTGTCAGTAACAGCGGAAGCCCCCAGCCACCGCCGCCGCGTCCAGTCCACGCCCTAACCCTGGCGGGTACCGCCCCCTGGCCCCGGGGCGCCGCGTACAGGCCACGTCATGACCCTGGCGGCTTGGTGCCGGCCCCTGGGGCTCCGCCCCAGACCCCGGGCGCCCTGCCCACCCGCCCACCCGTAACCCAGAATGGAGGAACCCTTCGGGGCTCCGCCCCAAACCCCCCGGGGCCTGCGGCCCCTGGACCCCGCCGACAGCGTGCACCCCGGCCTCCGCGAGGCGAGAGCCCGTGCGGCTGAACCCGATCGGCCGACACTCCCGCCACGGGCGGCAGCCAGCATGGGGCGAAGCCCGAAAGGACTGCGGGGGGACGAAGTCCCAGCTGGGGCCTGGGGCGCAGCCCCCAGGAGCCGAACCATTCAACCCCCGTCGCAGGCGGGCAAGCGCCCCACAGGGGAGCCGGACCACAGCCCCACAAGCCAAAGCCCCTCACAGGCAGCTAGGCCAACGCATCGGGGCCCGCAACCCACCGACTGGGGTACAGGGGACCAACTCCCCGCAGGGGTCTGGGGCGCAGCCCCTAGGAGCCGAACCCTTCAACGCCCTGTACGGGTGGGCGGGTGGGCAAACCCGCGGGGGTCTGGGGCGCAGCCCCCAGGGGCCGAACCCTTCACCCCCCTGTACGGGGGGCGGGTGGGCAAACCCGCGGGGGTCTGGGGCGCAGCCCCCAGGAGCCGAACCCTCCAACCCCCGCACGGGTGAGCGGGTGGGCAAACCCCCCGGGGGGCCGGGGGGGCGCAGCCCCCAAGGGGTCCGGGGGCGCACATGCCCCCCCCCGGGTCACCCCCACCACCCCCGGGAGGGGACCCCGGGTCCGGCCTACGCGACCCGCTCGGACACCGGCTCCGCCGCCGCGGGCTCGTCCGGGGTGGGGGCGGGGGCCGAGCCCCGCAGGGGGACTTCCTTGACGAACAGGGCCGCCACGAACATGGCCACCGCGATGATCGAACCGACCAGGAACGTCCCGTGCGTACCGGAGGACACGGCGTACTGGTACGCCTCACGTACCGGGGCCGGAAGCTTCGCCAGGCTCGCCTGGTCCAGCTGCGCGTTGGCCAGCTTGCCCGCACCCGAGGAGGCCGCCGCGCCGAGCCGGCGCGTCATCTCGTCGCCGACCCGGTTCGTGAAGATCGCGCCCATGATCGAGACGCCGAAGGACGAGCCGAGCGTACGGAAGAGGGTCGTGGAGGACGAGGCGACGCCCATGTCCTTCATCTCGACGCTGTTCTGCGCGACCAGCATCGTGATCTGCATCAGGAAGCCCATGCCCGCACCGAGCACCGCCATGTAGACGCCGGACATGAGCCGGGTCGTGGTGGTGTCCATCGTGGAGAGCAGGAACAGGCCCACCACGACGAGCGCGCCGCCCAGGATCGGGAAGATCTTGTACTTTCCGCTGTTGGTGGTGACCCGGCCCGCGATCAGCGAGACGACCATCATCGAGAGCAGCATCGGCAGCAGCAGCAGGCCGGAGTTGGTGGCGGAGGCACCCTGCACGGACTGCTGGTACAGCGGCAGGAAGAGCATCGCGCCGAACATCACGAAGCCGGTGAGGAAGCCGATCCCGGACATGAGCGAGAAGTTGCGGTTGCGGAAGATGTGCAGCGGCACGATCGGCTCGGCGGCCTTCGTCTCGACGAAGAGGAAGCCGACGATCGAGGCGACGCCGAGGGCGATGAGCTCCATGATGATCGCGGAGCCCCAGGCGTACTGCGAGCCGCCCCACGTGGTGACCAGGACGATCGAGGTGATGCCGACGGTCAGCAGGATCGTGCCGAGGTAGTCGATCCGGCCGCGGGCCCGCTTCTTGGGCAGGTGCAGCACGGCGGTGACCATCGCGAGCGCGACCGCGCCGAGCGGGAGGTTGATGTAGAACGTCCAGCGCCAGCCGAGGTGGTCGGTGATGGCGCCGCCGACCAGCGGGCCGCCGATCATCGCGAGCGCCATGACGCCGGCCATCATGCCCTGGTACTTGCCGCGGTCCCGGGGCGGGATCAGGTCGCCGATGATCGCCATGACGCCGACCATCAGGCCGCCCGCGCCGAGGCCCTGGATCGCGCGGAACCCGATGAGCTGGCTCATGTCCTGCGCCATGCCGCTGAGCGCGGAGCCGAGCAGGAAGATCGCGATGGAGGTGAGGAAGGCGCCCTTGCGCCCGTACATGTCGCCGAGCTTGCCCCAGATCGGCGTGGAGGCCGCGGTGGCCAAGGTGTAGGCGGTGACCACCCACGACAGGTGCTCAAGGCCGCCGAGCTCGCCCACGATCGTCGGCATCGCCGTGTTCACGATCATGTTGTCCAGCATCGCCAGCAGCATCGCGATCATGAGCGCGAGCAGCACGACCCGCACACTGCGGGGCTGAGGGCCGTCGCTCACCCCCGCCTCCACGGCCGCCTCGTCCGGTATCCCCGTCGCCATCGTCCCCAACTCCCTGAGCCTGCTGTCCACCGGGCGAGGTACTTACTTGTCGCCCGGCTAGTTACCACTACACTGGGGAAGGTAGACCCCAACTTGCCGGGCGTCAAGTAAGTTGATGGCAAACGGCACGGCCGCCGGGGGACGGCGGCCGTACGTATTCGGGAGAGCGGCATGGCCAGAGGAAACACCCGCCAGCGGATCCAGGACGTGGCCCTGGAGCTCTTCGGTGAGCAGGGGTACGAGAAGACCTCGCTGCGGGAGATCGCCGAGCGGCTGGAGGTGACGAAGGCCGCGCTCTACTACCACTTCAAGACCAAGGAAGACATCCTCATCAGCCTCTTCCAGGACCTCACCAGGCCCATGGACGAGGTGATCGAGTGGGGCCGGACCCAGCCGAAGACGCTCGACGTCAAGCTGGAGATCCTGCGCCGCTACAGCGAGGCCCTCGTCGGCGCCGAGCCGCTCTTCCGGTTCATGCAGGAGAACCAGGCGACCATGCGCGAGCTGAGCATCGGCGAGATGTTCAAGGAGCGGATGCACGCGATGGTCGACCTGCTGAAGGACCCGGACTCCGCGATGGCCGACCGCATCCGCTGCTTCACGGCGCTGTTCTCGATGCACGCCGGGATGTTCGTCCTCAAGGACATGGAGGGCGACCCCGAGGAGAAGCGCACCAGCATCCTCGAAGTCGCGGGCGACCTGGTCGTCCAGGCCCACCACAACACGCGCGGCCGGTAGACCGTCACGCGCGCCGCGCTCAGACGGTGACGCCCACCGTCCGCAGGAACGCGACCGGGTCGACGGCCGAGCCGTAGTGCGGCGTCGTACGGATCTCGAAGTGCAGGTGCGGGCCGCTGGAGTTGCCGGTGTTGCCGGACAGCGCGATCCGGTCGCCGGTGCCCACGCTCTGGCCGACGCGTACGCCGATCTGCGAGAGGTGGGCGTACTGCGAGTACGTGTTGTCCGCGTGCCGGATCACGATCGCGTTGCCGTACGCCGGGCCGTCACCGGCGCCGACCGGACCCGCCTTCACGACGGTTCCGCCGTGCACGGCCGCCACGGGCGTGCCGCTGGGCACCGCGAAGTCCTGCCCGGAGTGCTTGCTCGACCACATCGAACCGCCCAGGCCGAAGCTCGCGCTCAGCGTGTAGTGCTCGACCGGGTCCACCCAGGAGGCGGCCTTGGCGGCCGCGGCCTTGCGCACCGCGGCGGCGGCCTTGGTCTGCGCCTTGGCCTGGTCGGCGACAGCGGTCGTCGTGGTGGCCGCGGTGGCGAGCGGCACGGAGCCCACCTCGTCGGCGGCCGCGGCACCCGCACCCAGCAGCGTCCCGCTGCCCAGGGCGGCGGCGAGCGCGGCGACGGACACGGCGCGCAGCCGGAACGCGGACGGGCGGGAGGGCGTGGACGGGGTGCGCTGGGGCATGCGGGGACTCTCTCCGTACGGCGACAGGGGCGGCCGCCGAGCGAGTCCGGCGGCATGCGAGGACCCGGCGCGCACAAGGGCGCACCGGGTCGGCCTCACCTTGGTAACCCGAGCCCCCATCTCCGCCCAAAACGCCCATCTACTATCGAAAGCCGTAAGGATCAACCCGGGAATAGCGCAGATCCCCCGTCAACGGCCCCTAAGCCGCCTAGTAGGGGCGTGACCCCCTGTGCGCCTTGTCACCGCGACCGGGCCCAAGGCCCTTCCCTTTCGGGGCCAAGGGCCCGCAACCATCGCGGAGTGGACGCGTCGCGGCGCCCGGGTCATTCCGGCAGGCCGACCTTGGCCAGGAATCCGGCCAGGTTCCCCCGGGCCCGCTCCACCTGCTCCGCCGGCGTGAGCGACTCCTCGAACCGTCCACCGATCCCCTCGGGCACCTTTTTGCCGCGCAGGTAGAGCGAGCACGCGAGGTCCGTGCACAGATAGATGCCCACCGAGTTGCCCTCGCGGCCCGCCCTGCCGGCGAGGCGCGCCGTCATGAGGGAGACCCCGCTGCCCGCGTGCGTCGTCAGGCACACCGAGCACATGCTGCGCTGGAGCGGGCCCCGCTGCCGGGAGGCGAAGCGCAGCGCGACGGCCGTGAGGCGCCCGCCGTGCTCGGTGACGAGGTTGGCCCGGTCCGGCGCGGACGGCTCGCGCCAGCCCAGGAAGTCCAGGTCGTCCCAGGGAAGCGAGTCCAGCTCGCGCGGCACGGCCAGGCGCGCGGCCTCGCCCTTGGAGCAATTGATGAACGATGCGCGGATCTCCCGCTCGGTCACTGCCTTCATGGTCCAGGACGCTAATGCTAGGGGCATTAGGCAGCAACCTAATATTCCCAGGCAGCCCGACCCGCTCGTCGATCCGTACCGGCGGCTTCGCCGTCCGCCGCTCCCGACGCCTTCCCGACCCTGTCCCAACTGCCTTACGCAGAGCAAGAATTGGGGCCTAGGCGAGGGGGCCCACCATGACCGACGACACGCACGCATTCGACGGGATCGAACTGGCCGACGCCATCGAGTCCGTACGCGATCAGCTCACCGCGGCCGCCACCCGGGCCACCGGACAGCCGCTGGTCTTCGAACTCGGTGACATCCAGATGGAGTTCACGCTCGAACTCCGCAAGGAGGTCAAGGGCGGCCTCAAGGTCCGGGCGTGGGTGGTGGACGCGGGCGCCGACGCCGGGCGCGCCACGGGGCGCACGCACAAGGTGTCCTTCACCCTGAAGCCGCACGCCGCGGTCGACGGCGCCGCCTGGAGAGTCGGCAACGACCGGCCCGGCGGGCAGTTCGGGACCGGACGACGATGAGCACCTCGCTGCCCACGACCGCCGACCGGGTCGTGGCCGTGCTCTCCGACGGGCGCCAGGGCAGCGGGGTCATCGTGTCCCCCTGGCTGGTGCTGACCTGTGCGCACAACCTGGTGGGCGCCCCGCCGGTCCGGCTCGCCCACCCTTCCATCGGCGAGGTGACCGGCCAAGTCCTCTGGCAGGACGGCGAGTTGGACGCAGCGCTGATCTACAGCGACGAGGAGCTGCTGCCCGGACTGCTGCGGCTCGGCACGGTCGACACCGCGCAGTCGCTGCCCGGCTGCGAGATCATCGGCTTCCCCGACATCCAGCGCTACGGCGCCGACCACCACCTCGACTACGACCAGTTCATCGGCACCGTCCTGCCGGTCGCGGGCAGCCTGCGCGACGACCTGGTCTGCGAACTGCACCGTCCCCCGGCCACCGAACGCGCCGACGGCAGCTCGCCGCTCGCGGGCCTCTCCGGCGCGCCGCTCTTCGCCGCGGCGACCCTGCTCGGCCTGGTCAAGGAGATCCCGCGCGGGCGCGGCCACCGCAGGGTGGTGTGTGTGCCGCTGCGCTCGGTCTTCGCCTCGGAGGGATTCCGTGCCGCGTTCGCCACCCTGGCCGCCGTGACCAGCCTCGAACTCGTCACCGGCGTACCCCCGGAGGACCAGCGCTACGAGCACGACTACGCCGAGGCGATCGGCGCGTCCTACCGCAAGACGAAGATCTTCGGCCTGGACGAGCTGAACAAGCGGGACTCCGAATGGGACCTGGACACCGCCTATCTGAGCCTGGAGGCGAGACCCAAGGCCACCGAGCCCCCGCAGGCCGCCCGCGCCCTGATGGACAGCGCTCCGCAGCGCATCGACGCCCTGCTCGCCTCCCGGCCCCGGGTCCTGATTAGGGGTGAGGCGGGCGCCGGCAAGACCACCCTGGTGTGGTGGCTCGCGGCGCACGCGGCCGCCGGCCGCCTCGGCCCGGGCCTCGCGGACCTCAACGCGCTCGTCCCGTTCGTGGTGCCGCTGCGCAGCCTGCGCGCCCAGGGCGCCACCTTCCCGCTGCCCGCCCAACTTCCCACCGCGGCACGGCTCGTGGTGGACGCGGCGCCGGACGGCTGGGCCGGGCGCGTCCTGAAGACCGGGCAGGCGCTCCTCCTGGTGGACGGCCTCGACGAGGTGCCGCAGGAGGACCGCGAGGAGGCCAACCGCTGGCTCGCCGCCCTCCTGGACCGCTATCCGCGCACCCGCTGCGTGGTGACGGTGCGGCCGATGGCGGTCGAGCCGGACTGGCTGAAGTACGCGGGCTTCGAGGAGCTCAGGCTGCTCCCGATGAACGACGAGGACATCACCGCGTTCATCGCCGCCTGGCACCGCGCGGCCCGGCTCGACAGCGGCCCGCACGAGGACCTGGACGAGCTGGAGCGCGACCTGTCCGAGCAGTTCAAGCAGAACAGCGCCCTGCGCGACCTCGCCCGCACCCCCCTGCTCTGCGCCGTCATCTGCGCCCTGCACCGGCTGCGCCAGGGCTTCCTGCCGGACACCCGCTGGAAGCTGTACGAGGCGGCGTTACGGATGCTGCTCGGCAACCGGGACCAGCAGCGCAAGGTCGAGGCGCCCGAGGGCATCGAGATCAGCGCAGAGGAGTGCACCGAACTGCTCCAGCGGATCGCGGTGTGGCTGGTGCGCGAGGGCCAGTCGGAGTTCTCCCGCGACCAGGCGCTGCGCCAGCTCAAGCGGGCCCTGTCGGGCATGGAGAACGTACGCGGCCAGGGCACCCCGGAGGACGTCCTGCGCCATCTGCTCAACCGCAGCGGACTGCTCCAGGAACGCGCCGACGACGTCTTCCAGTTCACCCACCGCACCTTCCAGGACTTCCTCGCCGCCAAGGAGTTCGTGGAGGACGGCCACCTCGGCGAGCTGCTGCGGCACGCTTCGGAGGAGCAGCAGTGGCAGGACGTCATCCTGCTCGCCGCCGGGCACTGCGGCCGCCGCGACCGGCCCGTCCTGGTCAACGGCCTCCTCGACGCGGGTTCCCGGCAGTCCGGCCACCAGGACAAGGCGAAGATCCACGTCCTCGCGGCGCGCTGCGCCCAGCACGCCGCGTACCTCGACGAGACGACCGCCCGCCGGGTCCGCGAGCACATCAAGGCGCTGCTCCCGCCCCGCGACCTGGAGACGATCACGCTCCTCGCCCGCCTCGGCCCGTCCGTCCTGAACCATCTGCCGTCTCCGCGCGAGACGCCACCCGAGGCGCTCGCCAACGTCGTGGGGCTCATCAACCGGGTGGGCAACGCGGAGTCCGTCGACCACGCCCGCGCCTGGTCCGCCGCCCACCCGGACGCGGTCGACCTGTTCACCGCCGAGTGGTCGCGCTACCCGGCCGAGCGGTACGCCCGTGAAGTGCTCGCCCACCTCGATCTGCGCGAGACCGAGCTGCACGTGGAGACCCGCTGGCAGCTCGCCCAGCTCCCGCACGTCCCCGACGCCCGCCGGCTGTGGATCACCGTGCCGCCCGACCTGACCGCCGACGAGCTGCACAGCGCGCTGCGCGGGCGGACGGTGGCGGCGCTGCGCCTCAACGGCACCGAGCGCCTCACCGACCTCGCCTTCCTGCGGGACAGCGCGGAGCACCTCGAAGAGCTGGAGGTGCTGCGCGGCCCGGCCCTGCGCGACCTCGGCCAGCTCGCCCGGCTGCCCCGGCTGACCTCGCTCGGACTGCTCGGCCTGTCCGCGCAGGAGGTCGACCTCGGCCCGCTCGGCGAGATCCCGGCCCTGCGCACCCTGCTGTTCGGCAGCAGCACCGACCTCCACCTGGCCCAGCTGCCCGTCCTGAAGGGCGTCACCACCCTGCATCTGGACGCCGACCAGGTCGTCGGCTTCGACGCCCTGAGCCGCTGGCCCGCCCTCACCTACCTGGAGCTCGCCCCCTCCTCATCGGCCACCACCCGCCGGCTCCTCGCGTACGTGCGCGGGAGGCCCCGGATCAGCCGGCTCGGCGTGGCGCTCAGCTCGGTGGCCGCGCTCGCCGGGGTGGCGCCGCTGCCCACCGTCCGCCACCTCGACCTGTGGCTCGCCAACTCCGACGGCGACCTCGGGGCGGTCCTCGCGGTGTTCCCCGCGCTGACGACGGTGGACCTAGCCGTGGGCACCGTCCAGGCGGGTTCGTGGAACCCGGCCGCCCTGCTGCGCCGCCCCGGCCTCACGGTCACCGTCAACGGCGGCCCGCCACCGCCCGAACTCCCCTGAGAAGGCCAGGAGTTGCTGCGGTCCACCGGTGGTTTCCCTGCCCCAAAAAAGGGGCTGCCCCGGCCCGTACGGTGTGTACGAGCCGGGGCAGCCCCTTCGGGCAAGGCCTCCGAAGAGGACTACGCCTCCTTGCTCAGGTTCGGACCCGCGCCGCCGGCGGCCGCGTCCTCGATCGGCGGGACGTCGGGCAGGGCCGACTTCTCCTCGCCGCGGAAGGTGAACTTCTTGTCCTCACCCTCACCCTCGGTGCCGATGACCACGATGTGACCGGGGCGCAGCTCACCGAAGAGGATCTTCTCGGAGAGGATGTCCTCGATCTCCCGCTGGATCGTCCGGCGCAGCGGCCGGGCGCCCATGATCGGGTCGTAGCCCTTCTTGGCGAGCAGCGACTTGGCCTCGGCATTGAGCTCGATGCCCATGTCGCGGTCCTTGAGGCGCTCGTCCACCTTGGCGATCATGAGGTCGACGATCTCGATGATGTCTTCCTCGGTGAGCTGGTGGAAGACCACCGTGTCGTCGACACGGTTGAGGAACTCGGGGCGGAAGTGCTGCTTCAGCTCCTCGTTGACCTTGGCCTTCATGCGCTCGTAGCCGGTCTTGACGTCACCCTGGGCGGCGAAGCCCAGGTTGAAGCCCTTGGAGATGTCCCGGGTCCCGAGGTTGGTCGTCATGATGATGACCGTGTTCTTGAAGTCCACGACCCGGCCCTGGGAGTCGGTCAGACGACCGTCTTCCAGAATCTGGAGCAGGGAATTGAAGATATCGGGGTGGGCCTTCTCGACCTCGTCGAAGAGGACGACGGAGAACGGCTTGCGGCGCACCTTCTCGGTGAGCTGGCCGCCCTCTTCGTAACCCACGTAACCGGGGGGCGAACCGAAGAGGCGGGAAACCGTGTGCTTCTCGCTGAACTCCGACATGTCGAGGGAGATCAGCGCGTCCTCGTCACCGAAGAGGAATTCCGCCAGCGTCTTCGACAGCTCGGTCTTACCCACACCGGACGGGCCGGCGAAGATGAACGAACCACCGGGGCGCTTCGGGTCCTTCAGACCGGCACGCGTACGACGGATGGCCTGCGAGAGCGCCTTGATGGCGTCCTTCTGGCCGATGACGCGCTTGTGGAGCTCGTCCTCCATGCGGAGCAGCCGCGAGGACTCCTCCTCGGTGAGCTTGAAGACCGGGATGCCCGTGGCCGTGGCGAGGACCTCGGCGATCAGCTCGCCGTCGACCTCGGCGACGACGTCCATGTCGCCGGCCTTCCACTCCTTCTCGCGCTTGGCCTTCGCGGCGAGCAGCTGCTTCTCCTTGTCGCGGAGAGAGGCCGCCTTCTCGAAGTCCTGGGAGTCGATGGCCGACTCCTTGTCGCGGCGCACGCCCGCGATCTTCTCGTCGAACTCGCGGAGGTCCGGCGGCGCGGTCATCCGGCGGATGCGCATCCGGGAACCGGCCTCGTCGATCAGGTCGATCGCCTTGTCCGGCAGGAAGCGGTCCGAGATGTACCGGTCGGCCAGCGTCGCGGCCTGGACGAGGGCCTCGTCCGTGATCGAGACGCGGTGGTGGGCCTCGTAGCGGTCGCGCAGACCCTTGAGGATCTCGATGGTGTGCGGCAGCGACGGCTCGGCGACCTGGATGGGCTGGAAGCGGCGCTCGAGAGCGGCGTCCTTCTCCAGGTGCTTGCGGTACTCGTCGAGCGTGGTGGCACCGATGGTCTGGAGCTCACCACGGGCCAGCATCGGCTTGAGGATGCTCGCCGCGTCGATCGCGCCCTCGGCGGCACCCGCACCCACCAGGGTGTGGAGCTCGTCGATGAACAGGATGATGTCGCCGCGGGTGCGGATCTCCTTGAGGACCTTCTTCAGGCGCTCCTCGAAGTCACCGCGGTAGCGGGAACCGGCGACCAGGGCGCCGAGGTCCAGCGTGTACAGGTGCTTGTCCTTGAGCGTCTCGGGCACCTCGCCCTTGACGATCGCCTGGGCGAGGCCCTCGACGACGGCGGTCTTGCCGACGCCGGGCTCGCCGATGAGGACCGGGTTGTTCTTGGTACGGCGCGACAGGACCTGCATGACGCGCTCGATCTCCTTCTCGCGCCCGATGACCGGGTCGAGCTTGGACTCACGAGCGGCCTGCGTCAGGTTGCGGCCGAACTGGTCGAGCACCAGGGACGTGGAGGGGGTGCCCTCCGCAGGGCCGCCGGCGGTGGCGGCTTCCTTGCCCTGGTAGCCGGAGAGCAGCTGGATGACCTGCTGCCGCACCCGGTTGAGATCGGCGCCCAGCTTCACGAGGACCTGGGCGGCGACGCCCTCGCCCTCGCGGATCAGGCCGAGCAGGATGTGCTCGGTGCCGATGTAGTTGTGGCCGAGCTGGAGGGCCTCGCGGAGCGAAAGCTCCAGGACCTTCTTGGCACGGGGCGTGAAGGGGATGTGTCCGGACGGGGCCTGCTGGCCCTGGCCGATGATCTCCTCCACCTGCTGGCGGACCGCCTCGAGCGAAATCCCGAGGCTCTCCAGGGCCTTAGCGGCGACACCCTCACCCTCGTGGATCAGGCCCAGGAGGATGTGCTCGGTGCCGATGTAGTTGTGGTTGAGCATCCGGGCTTCTTCCTGAGCCAGGACGACAACCCGCCGCGCGCGGTCGGTGAACCTCTCGAACATCGTTAATCGCTCCTCAGAGCGGTCGGGCAGTTAGGGGGCGGTCCCCTCCCTGTCCTTCCGCATGCTAGTCCCGCAGGGCGGGACAGCTCATTCCAACTGCCGACACCCGTTCATTGCCTCCCGGCCCGAACAGCCGACAACTGCTCCAACCCGATGGTGCGAGACGATGTTCCCGCAGGCCAGACAGATACCCCTGTCTCCACTACGCCGATGGCGAACGTGAGACCGCCTGACGAGCGTGTCGCCCCTCCCCACTAGGAATGTCTTACCCGTCGGGACTGACACTCCATGCGGAAGACCCCGGTTCCGTAAGCTACGGGCGAACACCCTTGCCCCCGCTCACACCCCTGCGCGCCCCGCCTCCCGCGACGGAGCGCAGTCGTCCGGAAACCCTGCGTAACTCCGGGCCGTTTCTCCAGTTGCTCCGGACATGGCCTTCACCGTGCCGGCACCCCGCGTCCCCCTGGATGACTCGCTCGCGCAGTGGTACGAGCGCGAGCTCGGCTGGGCCGTTTCGGCGGGCCCCCCGGTCCAGTTGCTCACCGGGCTGCGCTTCGACGTCCTGGAGCTCCCGGCGGCCGCCGGGTTCGCCCTTCTGAAGCGGTACGAGCACACCGGCCCGGTCGCCCTCGCGGGGCGCCGGATGCGGCTGCTCGTCGCGGCCGGAAGCGCGGACGAGTTGCCCGGGCTGCTCGACTGGCTGGAGTGGGGCGGCGTCGGCCTCGATCTGACGGCCGTCGGCGCCGGAGGCCGGATCACCGCTCCCGTCCCGCCGGGGTGGGCCGGCTCGCGGGGGGCCGCCGTGTGGCTGCGACCCCCCGAGCCCGGGTGCGAGGTGGAAGCGCGGCTGCCCTCGTTCACCGGTCTCACCCAGTGCGGTGGTGCCGGCGGAAAGGGGCCTTCCGGGGGGCCCGAGGGCCTGCCGGGCGGTCGCGCCGCGGGCCTCAGCCTCGTGAGGCTGGTGGCCGCGGCGGCGACGGAATGCCACCGGGCCCGGTTGTTTCACGCGAAATCCCCAGGTGGTGCGGGGAACGCGGGAACTCAGCCGTTCTGCTTCTCGTAGGCCTCACGGATTTCGGCCGGGACGCGTCCGCGGTCGTTCACGTTGTAACCCTGCTCCTTGGCCCACTTGCGGATCTCGGCCGTGTTCTGGTTGCCGGTGCCGAGCAGGGCGCCGCGGGCCTTGCCCCGACCGCCCGCCGCGCGGCCACCGGTGCGCCGGCCGCTCTTCACGTACGGCTCCAGGAGACCGCGGAGCTTGTCCGCGTTGGCGGTGGTGAGGTCGATCTCGAAGCTCTTCCCGTCAAGAGCGAACGTCACGGTCTCGTCAGCCTCGCCACCGTCGAGGTCATCGACAAGAAGGACCTGAACCTTCTGTGCCACCGGATTTCCTTTCATCGAAAATGCAGTACGCGGAAAGGAAACCGCTTTTGACTGGAAAACACAAACCCCCTGGAGAGGTTCAGGATCCTTGCTCCGCGGGAAACGTACGCGATTCGGACATAGGGTTCCGACAGCTTCCTGCCGGTTCCCCGATCACAGGTGCAGAAGCATCCGGGTGTTGCCCAAGGTGTTCGGCTTCACTCGTTCGAGACCGAGGAACTCCGCGACGCCCTCGTCATAGGAGCGCAGCAGCTCGCTGTAGACATCTGTGTCGACCGTATCGACCGGAGTCTCGCCGATCTCCGTGAACCCGTGCTTCGCGAAGAAGGCGACTTCGAAGGTGAGGCAGAAAACCCGGCGCACTCCGAGCCAGCGGGCGGTCTGGAGCAGCTTGCCGAGCACCAGATGTCCGATGCCGCTGCCGTGGAACTCGGGGTCCACGGCGAGAGTGCGCACTTCGGCGAGGTCTTCCCACATGACGTGCAGCGCCCCGCAGCCGACCACCCGGGCGTCGGAGTCACGTTCCGCGACCCAGAACTCCTGGATGGACTCGTAAAGGGTGACCGTCGCTTTGTCGAGCAGGATCCCATCACCGACGTACGCGTCGAGAAGGCTTCGCACGGACGGTACATCGCCGGTCCTGGCCCGGCGGACGGTGACCGCATTTGCGGCGGGATAAGACATGCCTGGACGCTATCGCCCCGTCCCGTCCCCGGGCGCATCGGCCTCTGGCGACTCTTCGGATCCCTGTTCGGCTTCCCGCTCCCGTTCGGGTTCCGGCTCCTGCACCATGCGCACGGCATCGCGCAGCGCTTCGCGCTCCTCGGGGGACATCATGCCGAAGAAGGCGACGAGAGCGGCGGCCCGGTTGTCGCTCCGGGACCAGGCTTCGTTCATCAGGGCGGCGGCGTACGCGGCCCGCGTGGAGACCGCCGTATATCGATAGGCCCGGCCGTCGACTTCCCGGCGGACCCAGCCCTTCTGATGGAGATTGTCCATTACGGTCATGACCGTGGTGTATGCGATGGACCGTTCCTGCTGAAGGTCTTCGAGGACTTCCCGGACGGTCACCGGACGGTTCCACTGCCAGACCCGGGTCATGACGGCGTCTTCCAGCTCTCCCAATTGACGGGGCACATCTGCACCATAGTGGGAGATGTCGCGAATGGCTGGTTATTTGCAGTTAGCGCGCAGCAAAAAGGGCGCACGTGGGGAAATGCCCCGTGCGCCCCCGCTGCGAGTGTGCCGTCCGGACCGTGCGGTCAGGAGGCGGGGTGTTTCTGCTGGGCGGCCTCGGCGCGGGCGAGCGCGCTGTCCACGGCCGCGTCCTCCTTGCCCTTGTTGGGACCACCCTGGCTCTTCACGATCGTCACGACGAGCGCGATGAAGAAGATGGCCATCACCACGGGGGGCAGAAGCGCGGAAACGTAGTCCATACCCGACAGAGTAGCTAGCCCGCCCGCCGTTGCTCGGGCGGGGGCACCGGGCGGCGGCGTGGCGGGAAGACCTCGGAGGGCTTCGGTACGGGGCGCTCGGGTGCGGGCCGGACGGGCCCCGGGCGGCCCGGACCGGCCCCCTCGTCCTTCTCGGCGGCCTTGTCCTTGTCCTTGCCCCCGGCCTCACCCGCGCCCCCGCCGATCAGCGTCAGGAGCCGGGTGCGCTGCCCCGGAGCGGTGACCGTGCGGCCCGCCAGGCGGGCTCGCACCGACCGCTCGGCGATCCGGCGGCAGCGCTCCAGGAGGGCCGCGCAGACCGGGTCCGAGCGCAGCGCGCGCAGGGCGGCCAGGTCGTCCGGCCCGGGGTCGTAGCCGGCCGCCAGGGCGTCCTGGAGCAGCTCGGTGTAGCCGGGCAGGGAGCCGGGGAGGGCGTCACGGTAACGGGCGAGGTCGGCGAGGAGGAAGGCGCGCAGCCGGCCCGCCTCGCGGACGGCCTCGTCCACGGAGTCGGCCAGTCGCAGACAGTCCTGGATGTCCTCGTCCTGGGCGGCGGTGGGGTGCAGGGCGATGGCGAGGGCGCGTCGGAGCACACGCAGCTCGTCCGCACCGAACGCCATGCCGCCTCGGGATCCGTATGGCGTGGGCATGCGGTGACGATACGTCCTAAATGGACAAAATCGTGTTAATGAGGGCATGCCGGGCGCGTTGTCGGGGTGGGCCCCCGGCGCCCGGCCGCCTCCTCAGGAGCGCGAGACGTTGCGCTCGTACACGAGACGCAGGCCGATCAGGGTCAGCCACGGCTCGTGCTCGTCGATCTCCTCGGCCTCGCCGAGCACCATCGGGGCGAGGCCGCCGGTGGCGATGACCGTGACGTCGTGCGGGTCGCCGTCGGGGCCGACCAGCTCGCGCTTCATGCGCTTGACGACGCCGTCGACCTGCCCGGCGAACCCGTACACGATGCCCGCCTGCATGGCCTCGACGGTGTTCTTGCCGATCACCGAGCGGGGCCGGGCCACCTCGATCTTGCGGAGCTGGGCGCCCCTGATGCCGAGCGCGTCCACGGAGATCTCGATGCCGGGGGCGATCACGCCGCCCACGTACTCGCCGCGCGCGCTGACCGCGTCGAACGTGGTGCCGGTGCCGAAGTCGACCACGATCGCCGGGCCTCCGTAGAGCTCGACCGCGGCGATCGAGTTGACGATCCGGTCGGCGCCGACCTCCTTCGGGTTGTCGGTCAGGACCGGCACGCCCGTCTTGATGCCGGGCTCCACCAGGATCGCGGGGACGTCGCCGTAGTAGCGGCGGGTCACCTCGCGCAGCTCGTGCAGCACGGACGGGACGGTCGCGCAGATCGCGATGCCCTCGATGCCGTCGCCGAGCTCCGCGCCGAGCATCGGGTGGGTGCCCATCAGGCCGTTGAGCAGCACGGCCAGCTCGTCCGCGGTGCGGCGGGCGTCGGTGGAGATCCGCCAGTGCTCGACGACCTCCTCGCCGTCGAACAGGCCGAGGACGGTGTGGGTGTTGCCGACGTCGATGGTGAGCAGCATCAGGCCGCGCCCTCTCGCCCGGCCTCGCGCAGGTCCAGGCCGATGTCCAGGATCGGCGAGGAGTGGGTGAGGGCGCCCACCGCCAGGTAGTCGACGCCCGTGGCGGCGTACTCGGCGGCGTTGGCCAGGGTCAGTCGGCCCGAGGACTCCAGCATCGCCCGGCCCGCGACCAGGGCGACCGCCTCGGCGGTCTGGGCCGGGGTGAAGTTGTCCAGCAGGATCAGGTCGGCCCCGGCGTCCAGCACCTCGGTGACCTGGGCCAGGGTGTCGACCTCGACCTCGATGGGCAGGTCCGGGAAGCGGTCGCGCACGGCCTTGAAGGCCTCGGCGACGCCGCCCGCGGCGACCACGTGGTTGTCCTTGACCAGCGCCGCGTCCGACAGGGACATGCGGTGGTTGACGCCGCCGCCGCAGCGGACCGCGTACTTCTCCAGGGCGCGCAGGCCCGGGGTGGTCTTGCGGGTGTCGCGGACCTTGGCGCCGGTGCCTTCCAGGGCGTCGGCCCAGGCGCGGGTGGCGGTCGCGATGCCGGACAGGCGGCACAGCAGGTTGAGCGCGCTGCGCTCGCCGGTCAGCAGGTCGCGGGTGCGGGTCGTGACGCTGAGGAGCTTCTGCCCGGCCTCCACGCGGTCGCCGTCCGCGACGTGCCGCTCGACCTCGAACTCCTCGGTGCAGACGATCGACAGGATCGCCTCGGCGACCCGCAGGCCCGCGACCGTACCGGCCTCGCGGGCGGTGAAGTCGCCGGTGGCGACGGCGTCCTGGGGGACGGTGGCCGCCGACGTCACGTCGACGCCGCCGTCCAGGTCCTCCTCGATGGCGAGGTGGGCGATGTCCTCGACCTGGACCGGGTCCAGGCCGGACTCGGCGAGCAGCGCGGCGAGCGCGGGGTCGAGCCCGCACTCGTACACCTCCTCGCCGCCGCAGCCGCAGTCGTCGCCGCAGCCGCCGCCCTGGACGGGCGCACCGATCTGGATCAGGGGGACGTCCACCGGCTGGGGACGGAGTTCCTCGGGCGTGCTCACGGTTACGGCTCCAGGGGGGTGGCGGCGACGGTCGGGGGGAAGGTGGCGCTTGCGGTGGGACGGATGTCCAGCGACCGCTCGGGGGTGACGCGGACGACGAGGTGGCGCTGCCAGGCCGCGTCGTCGCGGTCCGGCCGGTCCTCGCGCCAGTGGCAGCCGCGGGTCTCCTCGCGGGCGGCGGCCGCGGCGACCAGGACGCGGGCGACGAGCAGCAGGTTGGTGGTCTCCCACGCCTCGACGCCCGGCACGGCGGCCTTGTGCTCGTCGGCGCGGATCGCCTCCAGGCGGGCGGCCGCCCCGGCGAGGCTCTCGGCGGAGCGCAGCACCCCGGCGCCGTTGGTCATGATCCGCTGGATCTGGATGCGGGCGCCCGGGTCGAGCAGCGGCACGGGCCCGCCGTCCGGCTCGGCGTCAACGGCCTTGTCCGGTACGGGAGTTGAGGATGCGGGAGTGAGACGCTCAGCCGCACCGGAGCCGCCGCCCGCGATGTCAGCGGCGATGTTCTCCGCGAAGACCAGGCCTTCGAGGAGGGAGTTGGAGGCGAGGCGGTTGGCGCCGTGGACGCCGGTGCAGGCGGCCTCGCCGCAGGCGTAGAGGCCGGGCACGG
>NZ_QOLA01000037.1 GCF_003324565.1 Streptomyces sp. SDr-06
AACAAGGCCGCGAACGAGGTCCGCGAAATCATCCGCCTCGTCCGCGGCACCCTGGAACTCAACGACGGAACCGCCCAGTCCACACTGTCGAAGGCCAAGGCCGCCGTCGACGCCATCGGCTGAGCACCGTATCTCCGGGGTACGTACGCCTGCCTTTTCGACGAGGGTCTTCGAGCAGCCGCACCGAGGGCCGTGGGGAGGGAATGTGGAGATCACCCGGGAAGCGGCGGGCGCTTTCGTCGCGGCGGTCACCGCGAGGCTTCGCGCATGCCCTTGATTTCCGTCCGTATCAGAAAGGGTCGCACCGGCATCGCGCCGTGCGGCGTGAGCAGGCTCTTGAGGGGATCGGCCGGGCATGACAGCCGCGCAGGACTATGACAGCCAATTGCTGGAGTCGGTTTCGGTACGGCGTCGGCGACTTCGCGATGCCCTTCTGTTCGGGGGACAGCGCGGGCGGCGCTCGGTCGATGAACGCCTCGGGAAGCTTTTCGCCGGAATTGTGATTGCGGCGGTGCTCTGCGCGGGCTGTGTGGGCTGGTCGTTCATTTCGCACAAGCTCATCGGCAAGACGCCGTACGGGACTTCGGTTCAGCCGACTTCGGTATCGTCTCCGCCCCCTTCTTCTCCTGCTTCTTCGCCCGCCGTGAAGTCTTCGGCCCGATGATAGGTTCGCACGCGTGATAACTACGGGATCGGTGAGCCGTACGGCATTGAGCCGGGTCACTCTGGTCGGTGAACAGCGTCGGGTCGATCTCGTTCTGCCCTCCGAAGAGCCCATTGGGCTGCTGTTGCCCGAAATCATGCGGCTGCTCGGTGACGGGCCGGACGGTCGGCCGATGCTGCGCCATCTGACGACGGCCGACGGATCGGCCCTGGCCCAGGACTCGACACTCGCGTCGGCAGGGGTGCCGGACGGTGCGGTCCTGCGGCTGGTGCGGGTCGAGGACGCGCCTTCGGCGCCCGTCGTGCACGACGTCACCGACGAGGCAGCGGACGATCTGGATGTACGGGCCTGGCGCTGGCGGCCCGCCGCGCGGCGCGCGGTCGCGGGCCTCGCCACCGTCGGCTGGGCGCTGGCGGCCGGGGCGCTCGCACGCGACGAGTTCGCGCTGTCCGCCGTCGGCGCGGTGCTGCTCGCCGTGGCCGGGGCCGGCGCGGTCGCAGGGGCGGTGCTCGGCCGGACCGGGCAGCGCGGGCCCGCGACCACGCTGATCGTCACGGCCGGTGTGCTGGCCATGCTCGGCGCCTGGACGCTGGCGGACGCGTACGGCTGGCCGGGCGGAGCCCGGCTCGGCGCGGTCGGCGCCGCCGTCGCGGTGGGACTCCTGCTGCTCGGCCTGTTCTCGCCGCTCGGGCGGGGCGGGCTCATCGGCGCTGGGGCCGTTGCCGGGGCCGGGGTCTGCTGGGAGGCCGTGATCGCGTTGCAGTCCGGGGCCGGCACGGCGGTCGGGCAGGCCCGGGCCGGGGCGATCGTGGTGGTCGTCTCCGCGTTGCTGCTCGGAGTGCTGCCGCGCCTCGCGCTGATGGCGTCCGGGCTCTCGGGTCTGGACGACCGGCGCTCCGGCGGGGCGTCGGTGAGCCGCTACCAGGTGTCGACCGCCCTCGCGGCCACCCACCGCGGGCTCGCTCTCGCCACGGTCGTCATGGCGGCCTGCGCGGCGGTCGCCGGGATCCTGGCGCTGCGCACGCCGACCGTGTGGACGGTGCCGCTCGCCTCGGTCCTCGCCGTGGTCCTCGCCCTGCGCGCGCGGGCCTATCCGCTGGTCGCCGAGGTCGTGGGCCTGTTCGCGGCCGCGGCCGCGGTGGCCGGGCGGCTCGCCTGGGTGTGGTGGGAGCGCACCGGCGCGGTCGGCCCGCTGGCCCTGCTCGTGGTCCTCGCGCTCGCCCCGGTCGCGGTGCTCGTCGTCCAGCCGGCCGACCATGTACGGGTGCGGCTGCGGCGGTTCGGCGACGCGTTGGAATCGATCGGCGTGATCGCGCTGTTCCCGCTGGTGCTCGGTGTGTTCGGGGTGTACGGGCGTCTGCTCGGCACATTCGCGTAGGTATGCGTAGAGGTCGGGATATGGCTGTGGGCGAGGACTGGCAGCGCGATGTGCTGCGCGAGCTGAACGAGGCCGCGCAGCGGGATGCGGCCGACTCGGCGGGGTCGGCCGCGCGGCCGGACGCGCAGGGCGCGGCGGCGCCGGACGCTCGGCCGTACCCGGGCGCCGCGGAAGGCACCTTCCGGATACGCCGGGCCGGGCCCGGCCCGGCCGACGACGCCCGCGCGGCGAGCGTCGATGCCTCCGCCGCGGACAGCGGCGGCCGCACCCCGCCCTCCCGGCAGCCCGGCGCCTCCGGGCACGCTCCGGCCGTCCGGCACCCCGACGCCACGGGGGCCCGGGCGAACACCCCGGACCTCGACATCGCCGGCACCCTCGACGCCCTCGCGGCCGCGCGCGCCGCCGCCCAGGACGGCGCCGCGCCGGACGGCCGCCCCGGCGCCCTGCCGATGCGCGCGACCGAGCCCGTGCCCCCGGCCGACACCCGCCCCGCCACCCTCCCCGAACTCCGCGTCCCCGGCGGGCGCGAGGCGGCGGTGCCGATGGCCACCCCCGAGTCCGTACCCACCGTCGATCCCCGGCTCGCCGTGGCGCTCGGGCGGCCGGTGCACGGCGACTCGGTCACCAAGCGGGCCGGGCGTTCCATGCGCAGGCTCACCTCCTCCGCCGCGCAGGACGTGGCCGAGGAGACCCGGATCGGGCGGGAGTTGCAGCAGCCCGTGACGACCGGGCGGGTCATCGCCGTCACCTCGATCCGGGGCGGCGTCGGCAAGACCACGGTCGCCGCGCTGCTCGCGCGGAGCTTCAACCACTACCGGCACGACCCCGTGCTCGCCCTGGAGGCGGACGGCGCGCTGGGCACGCTGCCGGTGCGGCTGGGCGCCGAATCGGTGCGCTGGTCCTGCGCCGATCTCGCCCAGATCCTCACTCCCGCCATGCAGTTGACCGATGTCACCGGCTACCTGGTGCCCGTCACCGACGGCGGCTGGCTGCTGCCCGCGAGCCAGGGGCGCCTCGGCGCGCCGCTGAGCATGCGGACGTACCGCACGGTGACGCTCGCGCTGCGGCGGTACTTCGCGGTGACCGTGGTCGACTGCGAGACGCTGCCCGGCGAGGTGGCGCGTACCGCGATGGACACCGCGCACGCCCGGATCGTGGTCGCCCCGATGACCGCGGAGGGCGTGGGCGGCACCCGGCTCGTGCTGGACTGGCTCGCCCAGCTGCCGCACTCGGCGCTCGCCACCACCGTGGTGGCGCTGACCGCCAACTCCCCCGACATGACCCTCGACCTGAAGGCCGCCACCGCGCATCTGCGCGAGGCGGGCGTCACCGTGCTCCCGGTCCCCTACGACCGGCATCTGGCCCAGGGAGGCCCCATCCAGACCGCACTGCTCGGCCGGGCCACCCGGCAGGCCGCCGTCGCGCTGGCCGCCGAGGCGATGGAGCGGGCGGTGAGGGTGCGATGACGCTGCACCAGGTCCACCGCCCGGCCCGTTCCACCCGGCCGACCGCCCCCGCCGCGCCGCGCGCCATCGAGCCGCCGCCCAACCTGCCCGAGGGCAAGACCGGCACGGCCGCGACCGCGCTGCTCCCGATGGCCGGAGTGATGAGCTCGGTCATCATGATGACGGTGATCCGCAACAGCCAGTTCGCGGGCCTCGGCGCCATCGTCCTGGTGGTGGCGCTGCTCGGCGCGGTGGCGCTGTTCCTGTCCCAGCGCGGCAAGGCCCAGCGCACCCGGCGCACCCAGCGCGAGCGCTATCTGGAGTATTTGGAGGAGCAGCGCGAGCAACTCGGCGCCGTGGAGCGGGAGTCGAGGCTCCGGGCCCGCCTCCTGAACCCGCCGCCGCAGGCGCTGTACGACCTAGTGCGGGATCCGGCCCGACTGTGGGAGCGCCGGCGCGGCGACGCCGACTTCCTGCGGGTGCGGGTGGGCACCGGCACCGTACCCACGCAGGACCTGTCGATCGGGCAGAACAGCGCCCAGGGGGTGCTGACGCCGCCGGACCCGTTCATGCTGAACGAGGCGCGGGCGCTGGTCGCCCGGTACGCCACGGCCACGGAGTCGCCGCTGACGGTGCCGCTGGACCGGGCCGCGAACGTGAGCGTCGTCGGGGACCGCGAAGGGGTGCTGCGGGTCGCGCGGGCGCTGCTCGTGCAGGCGGCCGTGACGCACGCGCCGGACGATCTGTCGATCGCGCTCGGGGTGCCGGGCGAGCGGATCGAGGAGTGGGAGTGGGCCAAGTGGCTGCCCCACGTCCTGGAGGCGCTGGAGAGCGACGGCCCGGTGGCCGCGCGCCGGATCGCGCCGAGCATGCCGCAGCTGGCCCGTCTGATGCGGGCGGACCTGCGGCAGCGGGCCTCGTACGCGGCGGAGGTGCGGCGGGGGCTGTCCGACCGGGACGCGCTGCGGATGATCGACCGGCTGCTTGTGGTGAGCGACGAGTACGGCACCCCGGCCGAGGAACTGCCCCGCCCGGACTCGGCGGTCGGCCTCACCGAGATGGGCGTGACGGTGCTGCACCTGCTTGAGCAGCAGGTGCACGAGCCGGACCACGTCACGGTCCGGATCAGCGTCGACGGCGACCGCATCACGGTCGAGGACCTGCGCGATCCGGCCAACCCGAGCCCGCCGGTGTCCTACGGCCTGTCCGACGAGGTGAGCGCGGCCGGGGCCGAGGGCCTCGCGCGCATGCTGGCGCCGCTGCGGCTGTCCGCCGAGTCGGTGGCCGAGGGCACCCCGGTGACCGGCCCCGTGGACTTCCCGCAGCTGCTCGGCATCGACGACCCGGCCGACCTGGACGTCGACCGGCTGTGGGCGCCGCGCGGCGAGCGGGCGTTCCTTCGGGTGCCGATCGGTCTCGACGACCGCCACCAGCCGGTGCTGCTCGACCTGAAGGAGCCCTCCGAGCTCGGCATGGGCCCGCACGGCCTGTGCGTGGGAGCCACCGGTTCCGGCAAGTCGGAGCTGCTGCGCACCCTGGTGCTCGCCCTGGTCGCGGGGCATCCGCCGGAGGACCTGGCGCTCGTCCTGGTCGACTACAAGGGCGGTGCGACCTTCGCGCCGTTCGCCGAACTCCCGCACGTGGCCGGGGTGATCACCAACCTGGAGAACCAGGCGGGTCTCGTCGAGCGCGTGCACACCAGCCTCGCGGGCGAGGTGAAGCGGCGTCAGCAGGTCCTCAAGGACGCGGGCAACGTCGCCGACATCGGGCACTACGCCGCGCTGCGCGCCGAGCGGCCCGAGCTCGAACCGCTCCCCCACCTCTTCGTGGTGATCGACGAGTTCGGCGAACTGCTCACCGCCAAGCCGGACTTCATCGACCTGTTCCTGTCGATCGGCCGGATCGGCCGGTCCATCGGCGTCCATCTGCTCCTGTCCAGCCAGCGCATCGAGGGCGGCAAGCTCAAGGGCCTGGACACCTACCTCTCCTACCGGCTCGGTCTGCGGACGTTCTCCGCCGACGAGTCGCGCACCGTCCTTGACACGACGGACGCCTTCCACCTGCCGCCGCTGCCGGGCTTCGGCTATCTGAAGGTCGACACCTCGACGTACGAACGCTTCAAGGCGGGCTACGTCTCCGGTGCCTACCGGGGCCCCGCCGTCCTGGAACAGCAGGACGACACCCCGCTGGCGTGGCCGTATCCGACCTTCAACTCCGCGACCCGGGAGGAGAGTACGGACGTCCCGGCCGAGCCGCAGATGCGCGAGCGCGAGACCGGGCCGACCGTCATGTCGGCGATGGTCGACCAGCTGCGCACCGCCGCCGAGCCGGTGCGCCGGATCTGGCTGCCCCCGCTGCCGTCGGCGATCAGCCTCGACGCGGCGGCGGGACCGCTCCAGGTCTCCGAGCACGGGCTCCAGCTCAGTCACCGGCCGGGCCCGATGCGGGTGCCGCTCGGTGTGCTCGACGATCCGGGCCGGCAGTGGCAGGGCCCCTGGACGCTCGACCTGACGGTGGCCGGCGGCCATGTGGCCATCATCGGCGGGCCCCAGTCCGGCAAGACGACGCTGCTGCGCACCCTCGCGCTGTCCCTCGCCCTGACCCACACACCGGCACAAGTGGCCCTGTACGGGCTCGACCTGGTGGGTGGCGGTCTGGCCGCGCTCTCCGGGCTTCCGCACGTCGGCGGGATCGCCGGGCGCGCCGACCACGAGCGGGCCGCGCGCACCGTCGCGGAGGTGCGGGCCATGCTGGCGGCCCGCGAGGAGCTGTTCCGCGAGCACGGCATCGACTCGGTGGACGAGCTGCGCCGCCTGCGCGCGCAGGGCCGGCTGCCCGAGCTGGGCTCGACCGACGTGGTGCTGCTCGTGGACGGGTACGGGGCGTTGCGCGACGAGTTCGACGACCTCGACGACGCGGTGGCCGACCTGCTCAAGCGCGGCAGCGGTTACGGCATCCACATCGTGGCGGGCATGCTGCGCTGGAACGACGTGCGGATCGCGACGCAGTCGATGTTCGGCACCCAGCTGGAGCTGCGCCTCAACGACCCGTCCGACTCCTCGATCGACCGCAAGCTGTCCGAGACGCTCGCCCAGGACACCCCGGGCCGGGTGCTGACCAACGGCAAGCTGTTCGCGCAGGCCGCGCTGCCGCGCACCGACTCGGTGGCGTCCGCCGCCGACCTGGGCCCCGCCCTGGAGGACGCGGCCCGCACGGTGCGCGCCACCTGGCACGGTGAACTCGCCTCTCCGGTACGGGTGTTGCCGACCCGGCTGCCCGCGCAGCGGCTCCCGTCGCCGGCCGCCGAGCCGAGGCGCATCCCCATCGCGGTCGACCAGGACGCGCTCGACCCGGTGCTGCTCGACCTGTTCGAGCACGACCAGCACCTGCTGATCCTGGGTGACAACGAGTGCGGCAAGACGAACCTGCTGAAGCTCATCGCCCAGCAGTTCACCGCCCGCTACAGCGACGAGGAGCTGGTCTTCGCGGTGTTCGATCCGCGTCGCGGGTTGCGCGGCGTGGTGCCCGAGCCGTACCGCGGGGGCTATGCGCACAACGCGAAGATCAGCGCGGGGCTCGCCTCCGGCATCGCGGCCGAGTTGGAGAAGCGGCTGCCGGACGAGACGGTGGATCATGACGCGCTGCCGGACGGGCCCTCGTTCGACGGGCCGCGCATCGTCATCCTCGTCGACGACTACGACATCCTGACCACCGCGGGCCAGCAGCCGCTCGCCCCGTTCCTGCCGTACATCTCCTCCGCACAGGACATCGGGCTGCACTTCGTGGTGGCCCGCCGTGTGGCGGGCTCCGCGCGGGCGCTGTACGAACCGTTCCTGACCACCCTGCGCGAGACCGGCACCGCCGCGCTCGTCATGACCGGCGACCGCACCGAGGGCCAGCTGTTCCCCGGCCTGTACGCGTCCGCGCAGCCGCCGGGCCGCGGCTTCCTGGTGCGTCGCGGCCGCCGCCACCAGCTCGTCCAGACCGCCCTCGCCCACCAGGAAGAAGCAGAGCTCTCGTGACCAAGGACGTCATCGCCCTCACCCCGAAGATGCCGGACACCTGGGCGCTGCTCGCCGGGCTGTACGCGGGCGGGCCCGACCTCGCCGTCGACACCGGCCACGACGGTGCGGTGGTCCAGCTCTGCGCCGCGGACGGGCGCCCGCTCGTCTCCCTGGAGGCGCCGCTGCTCGTCCAGGTGCCGGGCGAGGCCGAGCGGCTCCTGGGCGGCCAGGTCGAGGCCCCCCAGGGCCCGTTCTGGTGGACCGAGGCGCGGGCCTCCACCGCGCTGCCCGAGGCCGAACGGCTCGCGGGTTCGGTGGCCGGGCGGCTCACCACCCTGCTCGGCGGCGCCACCTGGCCGCCCGGCGCCGCGAGCACCGAGGTCGTCCCGGTGAACGAAGCCGAGGTGAGCGCGCGGCCCGCGGCCGGCGGCGCCCACCCGACGGTGGACGTGCTCACCGAGTCGACCGCCGTCGTCATGTGCGACCGGCCGCTGATCGCGCTGACCGCCTGGCTGTCGCACATCCTGCGCACGGCCGTGGAGAGCCGCCGCGCCCTGCAGATCGTCACGCCGCCGGGCGTGCGGCTCAGCCTTCCGCTGCGTACGGCGCTGACGGGTGCGCCCAACCGCTGGGTGGTCAAGGACCCCGACTGCGGTTACTACGACGGGTTGTCCGGCGCGGTCCTGCGCTGGCAGGACGGCACCTTCGCGCCGGCTCGCGACGCGAAGGGCGAGGCCGTGGTGGCCGAGGCGTTCGGCGCGCCCCCGCTCACCTCCGAGCGGCAGCTGATCGTCGCGTTCCGCACGGTGCACAACCCGGACGAGAACCTGGTGCTCGGCCACGCCCTGGAGGCCGCCTGGCAGGCGCTGACCGGCGCGGCCCCGGCCGGCTGGGGCACCGCCGAACCCATCAACCTCCCCTGGTCCGCGCGCCAGTTGACCGACCTCGCCCGCGACCGGGCGCCCGAGCCCACCCAGCTGCTCGCGGTCGGTGACCCGGCGCGCCCCGCGCTCGCCGGGCTCCGGGTCACGCGGGTCGAGCGGGGCGTGGCCGCGGACGCGACGCTCACGCTCGGGTACGGCGCGGACGAGGCGCCCCCGCTGGACGCCGTGCAGGCGCTGGCGGCGACGCTGGCCGCCGACCCCGGGCTCGACCAGATGTTCGTCTCGCTGCGCCGGGGCCGCCGCGACCTGGCCGTGCCGGCCCACTTCGAGGCGCCGCCGATCCCCGTCTCGTACACGCTGGGCGCGGACGGGGTGCGCTCGGCGGGCCTGGCCCACGCCGAACGCCCCCCGCTGGCCCTGCGCCCCGTCCCCCTCGGCCCGCCGTCCGAACCCGCGCTGCACTACGTCCTGGGCGACGGCACGGACGCGGCCGCGTGGCCGGTCCTGGAGCAGCTCACGGCCCACCTCCAACGCGGCGCCGCGCTCTAGGGTCGCGGCCCAGCCTTCGAGACCAGGCTCAGCACCACCCCCTTAGGGGCGCGGGGAACTGCGCGACCAGCCACGCACGGTCCACGGACGAACGGGCGCGAGAGCCCCGCGCGGCCCAGCCGCTTCCGCGGACGCCCGGTCGCCCGCAGACCGTGCTGGGTCACTCGCGCAGTTCCCCGCGCCCCCGTAGGGGACCCAGCACCCCGCGCTACTCCCGGTGGCGGAGCAGCAGCATGGCCGCGTCGTCGTGCAGGGGGCCCTCCGTGTGGAGGATGAGGTCCCGCCGCAGGGCCTCCAGGGCGGCCTCGGGGTCGGGGTCCTTCAGGAGCGGGGTGCGGGCGCCCAGGGGGTAGAACTCGCCCGACCGGTCGCGGGCCTCGGTGACGCCGTCGGTGTACAGGAGGAGCTGGTCGCCGGGGGCGAAGGGCACCGTGAAGGGCTGCGGGCCCTCGCCCGAGCCGAGGCCGAGGCCGAGCGGCAGCGCGTACCGAGGGGGTTCGGGGAAGGACACCGAGCCGTCCGCGCGGACCAACAGGGGCGGCGGATGGCCGTAGTTGAGGAAGACCACCCCGTTCGCGGGGTGTAGTTCGGCGATGATCGCGGTGACGAACTTCTCGCCCTCCAGGGCGCGCCCGGCCGCCCGCTCGACGCGCGCTCCGACCCCCCGCAGGTCCGCTTCGTCGTGCGCGGCCTCCCGGAACGCGCCGAGCACCACGGCCGCCGTCTCCACCGATTCGAGCCCCTTGCCCTGCACGTCCCCGATGATCACGCGGACCCCCTGGGGCGCCGGGACGACCTCGTACAGGTCCCCGCCGATCCTGGCCTCCGCGACCGCCGAGGTGTACGAGACCGCCGCGCGCAGATGGCCCGCGCTGCGCGGCACCGGCCGCAGCAGCACCCGCTGGGCGACCTCGGCGATCGAGCGCATGTCGGCGAGCTCGGCCTCGCGGCGCTGGCGCATGACGCTGCCGGCCACGCCCACCGCGGTCACCCCCGCGACGGCGGCCAGTGAGGCGAAGCCCCGGCGTTCCTCGAAGAGTTCGCTGTAGATCCCGAGCCCGACCCCGGCGGCCAGCGCGATCAGTCCGACGACCACCGTGCGCCGCCAGCCGCCGACCAGACCGGCGAAGGCGGGTCCGAGCGAGACCAGGGGCAGCAGTCCCACGGTGGGGCCCGCGATCAGGTTGGCCACGACGACCAGCGCCATCACGGCGTACGGCAGGACGGAGAGCACATAGGGGTCCGGTCGTCCGGGGGCCTCGGTACGGGTGTGGCCGTCGCCGGTTCTCCGCATCATGGCCGCACCCCTTTCACACCCCTGGCCATCCATTTCGCCGCAGCGGACGCGCCGCAACCCTTCCGTTATCGAATCGAGGCCCCGTGCCGGGGCGGGGACGTCAGGCGCTGGCCCGCTTCCTCGGTGTCGTCTTCTTCGCCGCGGTCTTCTTCGCGGTGGTGGCGGTGGACTTCTTCGCGCCGGTGGACTTGGGACTGGCCGCGGCCGACTTCTTGGCGCCGGTGGTCTTGCGCGCCTGGGAGGTCTTGGACTGCGCCGCCTTCTTCTGCGGCGCCTTCTGGGCGCCCTTCTTCGCCGCGCTCTTCTTCGCGGGCGCGCTCCTGGACGCCGCGGACTTGCGCGAGCTCAGCTCGGTGACCTCGGCGACCGCGTCGCCCTCGCCGCGGGCGGCCTTCGCGGCCTTGACGCTGTTCTCCAGGGCCGCCATCAGGTCGATGACCTTGCCGCCGGGCGCGGCGGGGGCCGCCGCCGGGGTCGGGGCGCCGTCCGCCTTCGCGGCGATGAGCTCCTCCACGGCGGTGCGGTAGTCGTCGTGCAGGGTCGACATGTCCACCTCGCCGAGCGTGTCCATCAGGGCGTCGGCCAGGTCGAGTTCGGCCTCGCGGACGCTGACGTCGGTCTCGGGCGCGGCGTCCTCGGCCGCCCGGATCTCGTCCGGCCAGAGCAGCCCGTGCATCGCGATCACGTCGTCGACCACCCGCAGCATGCCGAGCCGCTCCCGCCCGCGCAGCGCGAACTTGGCGATGGCCACCTTCCGGCTCCGCTTGAGGGCCTCGCGCAGCAGCGTGTACGGCTTGGCGGCGGGCACGCCGTTGGCGGAGAGGTAGTAGGCGGCGTCCATCTGGAGCGGGTCGATCGAGTCGGCGGGCACGAAGGCGACGATCTCGATGGTCTTGGCGGTGGGTAGCGGAAGCGAGGCCAGATCGGCGTCGGTGATGGGGATCATCGACCCGTCGGCGTCCTCGTACGCCTTGCCGATCTCGTCGGTGGTCAGCTCCTCGCCGTCCAGCTCGCACACCTTGCGATAGCGGACCCGGCCGCCGTCCGCGGTGTGGATCTGGCGGAAGGAGATCGAGTGGTTCTCGGTGGCATTCACGAGCTTGATCGGGATGCTGACCAGGCCGAACGAGATCGCACCGTTCCAGATGGATCGCACTGTTTCTCCTCTTCGTCCCCGAGGAGTGTGGTTTGCGTGGTTCGTGGGACTCTCATCGTATGACGCCGATCACGGAGGTGGAGGGGCGGCGGATCGCGCTGTCCAACCTGGAGAAGGTGCTGTATCCGGCGACCGGCACCACCAAGGGCGAGCTGCTGCACTACTGCGCCACGGTCTCGGGCCCGCTCCTGGCCCAGCTGGACGATCGTCCGGTGTCGTTCCTGCGCTTCCCGGACGGCCCGGCCGGCCAGCGCTTCTTCACCAAGAATCCGCCCCCCGGCACGCCCTCCTGGGTGACGACCGCCTCGGTGCCCCGCTCCGAGGACCCGGGGGCCCGCCAGGTCGTGGTGTCCGATCTGGCGACCCTGATGTGGGCGGCGAACCTGGTGGTGGAGTTCCACACCCCGCAGTGGCGGGCGGCCGCCCCCGCCCGGGCCGACCGGCTCGTCCTCGACCTCGACCCGGGTGAGCCCGCGAGCGTCGTCGAGTGCTGCGTGGTGGCGCGCTGGCTGCGGGACCGGCTCCGGGCGGACGGGCTGCACGCGTACGCCAAGACCTCGGGCGCCAAGGGGCTGCACCTGCTCAGCCCGCTGGAGCCGACCCCCTCCGAGCAGGTGTCGGCGTACGCGAAGACGCTGGCCAGGGAGGCGGAGGCGGCCCTGGCGGGGCTGGTCACGCACAAGATGGCCAAGGCGCTGCGCCCCGGCAGGGTGTTCGTCGACTTCAGCCAGAACGCCGCCGCGAAGACGACGGCGACGCCCTACACGGTGCGCGCCAAGGACCGGCCGACGGTGTCCGCGCCCGTGTCCTGGGCGGAGGTGGAGGCGTGCGCCGACCCGGCCGACCTGACGTTCCTGATCGGCGACATCGGGCCCCGCCTGGAACGGGACGGCGATCTGCTCGCGCCGCTGGCCGACCCCGGCCTGGCGGGCCGCCTGCCGTGACCGCCCCGACGACGCGGCCCCGCCGCCACAGCCGCGGGTGAGCCGCCGCACGCTCACACCCGCGACCACGTCCGGCGGTCACGGGCCGTCCAGTACAGGGACTCCACGTCGGCGGGTTTCAGGACGCCGCCCAGGCGGGCCAGGTCCGGGAGCTCGCCGTCCGTGAGGACGCGTACGTCACGGACGCCGGGCGGGCCGAGCTCCACCCGTTCCGCGCCGACCAGGACGAGGACCGGGCGGACGGCGGCCGCGAGGGCGAGGGAGGCGCGCTCGGCCTCGTGCCGGGCGGCGCGCAGGTGGGGCAGCGGGGCGGCGCGGCCCACGGTGACCAGCGGGTCGGCGACGCGCACCCGGTGGCGCCGGGCGCTGAGGGAGCGCACGGTCAGGACGCCCGCGGGCCCGACGGCCAGGTGGTCGATCCGCGCCCGGCCGGGCAGCGGGACCGAGTGCAGCACCCGCCAGCCCACCGCTTCGAGCCGGTCGAGCGCGGCCCCGGCGAGCTGCTGTGCGGCCAGCTCGCCGCGGCGCGGGTCGGTCCTGAAGCGGCGCTGGGGCTCGCCCCGCTCCAGCTCGGCGATGAGCGCCTCGCCCGGCCGGTTGGGCGCGAGGTCGTCGTCGGGGTGCAGGGAGAGCCGGACCAGGTCGGCGGAGGTGGGCACGGGCGGCGGGCCGACCACGAGCTCGCCGACCGCGTACGGGCGCAGCGCGGCCAGCACCTCGTCGCGGTGGTCGTCGAGCAGCAGGGACACCCGTCCGGTGTCGCGGTCGTACCAGGCGACGCTGCGCCCGTCCGGAAGGCTGACGTACAGTCGCGCCTGTCCGTGCCGGTGTACCGGTGTGACCCGCAGTCCTGCCATGCCCCATCACCCCACCCCGACCATGGGAACAGCCCGATGCCCGTGAGGGCAATAAGCCGGGTGGGGGTCGTCACCACGCGATGGGCTCGGGAAGGTCATGGCCACGACGCCTGCGCGCGACACGACACAGAATCCGGGAGGGGACCCACTCAATGATCATCTTCGGCACCCGCAGTTACCTCTACCAGCTCGCGATGCTCACCCTGGTGTGCGGCAACTGCGGCAACCCGTCCGCGCACGGGGTACGCAAGTACGTCACGAAGTTCACGCTGTTCTTCATTCCGCTGTTCCCGATCTCCACCCGGTACCGCACCCAGTGCACCTTCTGCGGTCTGGAGCAGCAGATCACCAAGGAGCAGGCCGAGGGGCTGCTCGCCCCGCAGGCCTCGCCGCAGCAGGCGTACGGCGGGCAGGCGCAGCCGGGGCCCGTGCAGGGCCAGAACCCGTACCAGCGGTAGGCCGCGCGACAGCGCCGGAAACCCGGCAGCCGGGGCTCCGGCGAAGCCCCGGCGGCAGGTGAAATAGCCTGGGGTGACCGCACGACAGGAGCACCTTGATCCGCCACCGCCGCATCGCACTCTTGGCACCCCTGCTGACCGCAGTGGGTGTCCTGCTGCTGTCCGGCTGCGGCGGGGCGGGCCACCTGGAGAGTTCGGGCGCGACGCCGACGGCCGTCGGCCCGATCCATCTGTGGCCGGATCTGCCCCCCGCCTCGGCGACGCCCAACGCCTACGGCGAGACCGACACGGAGCAGGTGCCCGGCATCAAGGTGCACGGCGGTGACGTCCGCAAACTGAACCCGGTCGCCGTGGTGCAGGCCGAGGTGAAGGCACACCCCAACACCTACAGCGGCGAGGACGGGCTGTACGACGAGACGGTCCGCCAGCTGGCCACCTGCAAGCAGAAGCCGGCCAGCTGCCCGGTGCTCAAGCCGTACTACCGGGATCTGACCGGGGACGGCAAGGACGAGCTGATCCTCGGCATCCGGATGCCGGACCAGAACCTGGCGGTGCGCTGTTACATGCTGGCCAAGGACGGCGGCCTGATCCGGATCATGTCGACGGTCGACCAGATCATCAGCGTCGACCTGGCGGGCCGCGACGTGATCCTGCGGTCGGTGTCGGCGGGCATGCCCGGCTACGAGTACCGCACCGCCTGGTCCTGGGACGACCACCAGCAGGCGATGCTCCCCACCCGGGACGAGATCGTGCGCCGCAAGCCGGGCGGCGAGAGCGGCGGCAAGCACCCCGGGCCCTCCGGCCCCGGGCAGACCCCGCCCTCACCGAAGAAGAAGCCGCCGACGGCGCGTCCGTCGGCCACCTTGACGGCGGACGCACCATGAGAACCCCCCGGATACCCAGGCCGCCCCGCCTGCCGCTGCCCGCCTGGACGGCGACGCTCACCTGGAAGGCCGCGGTGTTCATCACCGTGATGTGCTGCGCGCTGGCGACCCTGCTCGGCGCGCTCGTGCACGTCTCGGTGACCCGGCAGACCGTCGGCGAGGCCCGCAACAAGGCGCTCGACAAGCTGGCCGCCGTCACCCAGATGTACGAGGCGGGCGAGGCGCTGCCACCTGGCGCCGGTCTCGACCCGCCCGAACTGCCCCCCTCGCTCCGCGCGCTCGCGCTCTCCGGCAAGCGCGGCACCCTGGTCGACGACGACCACGGCCGCCCCACCATGTGGGCGGCGGGCCCGGCGGACGGCAAGGCGCTGGCCGCCGAGCTCGACTACACCCAGAGCGCCCGCACCATCAACGGCCTCGACAAGGCGATCTTCGGCTCGTCCATCCTGGCGATCGGCGCCACCCTGCTGGTCGGCGTCTTCGCGGTCACCCGGATCACCCGGCGGCTGCACCAGACGGCGACCGTGGCCCGCCGGATCGACGCGGGCGACCTCGACGCCCGGGTCAACGACCCCCGCACCAAGGACCCCTCGCGCCCCCAGGACGAGGTGGCCACCGTGGCCGGCGCGCTGGACACGATGGCCTCCACGCTCCAGGGCAAGCTGCTCAGCGAGCAGCGCTTCACCGCCGACGTGGCGCACGAGCTGCGCACCCCGCTGACCGGTCTGCACGCGGCGGCCGAGCTGCTGCCCGAGGGGCGCCCGGCCGAGCTGGTGCGCGACCGGGTGCGGGCGATGCGCTCGCTCACCGAGGACCTCCTGGAGATCTCCCGCCTGGACGCGGGCAGCGAGACCGTCGACCTCGACCTCCAGCTGCTGGCTCCGGTCCTGGAGCGGGTGGTGCGGGCCTCGGTCGCCTCGGGCACCGCCGAGCGGGACACCGTCCTGACGGTGGTGCGGGACGCCTGCGTGGAGACCGACAAGCGGCGTCTGGAGCGCGTGCTCGGCAACCTGGTCGCCAACGCCCACAAGCACGGCAAGGCCCCGGTCGAGCTGACGGTGCAGGGCCCGGTCGTCACCGTGCGGGACCACGGCACGGGCTATCCGGAGTACCTCCTGGACCATGGGCCGCAGCGCTTTCGCACCGATGCCGGAAGCAAGGGGCACGGCCTGGGGCTGACGATCGCGGTGGGGCAGGCGGCCGTGATCGGCGCCGAGCTGCGTTTCAGCAACGCCCCGGACGGCGGCGCGGTGGCCCGGCTCGAACTCCCCGAGTACGTCGGCTTCGAGACGCCCGGCGCCGAGGACAGCCCCCGCACCGCATGACGCATCGTTACGCTTTGCGAACTCAAAGCGGCGAATTTAGTGTGAGGCAGGCGAATTGAGGGTCGCTCACCAGCGGCCCCGGCTCTCTCCAGGAGGCACCATGTCCCTGCGCTCCCCTCTTGCCGCACTCGGTCTCTGCGTGACGACCGCCGCCGTGGCCGTGCTCGCCACCACGTCACCCGCCTCCGCCGAGGAGGCCACGCACAACGAGTACAAGGGCCGCGTCACCGCCAAGAGCGGCCTGCTCCTGCGCGATCGGCCGACCCGCGGCAGCAGGATCGTCGGCAAGGCGCCGTACGGCTCGATCGTGCACATCTTCTGCAAGACCGGCGGCGACCGGGTCAACGGGAACGACCGCTGGTACCTGCTCACCGACGGCACCTGGGCCTGGGGATCGGCCTTCTACATCGACAACATCGGTGCCGTGCCGCGCTGGTGCTGAGCCGCCCGTCCGGCCGCCGAGGAGCCGGGACTTGGCGGTCGCGAACGCCGCGAGGGTGAGCGGCCGTTCGGGCGCCCGGCTCACCCGGACGGGCCGGCCGGCCCGCGGAGCCGGTCCCGCCCGGGCCGCGGGCACGGAGGCCACGCCGGAGCCCGCGGGTCCGGCGACCAGCTGCCAGGTTTGACGGGCTGTCACGCATTCGGTTCGGCACCCCATGACATACAGGGACATAAGGCCTGCGTCTTGCTACGTTGCGTGGCATGACCGCACCGTCGGCGGCGGACGCGCCCCCGCCCGAGCTCCGCCTCCCCAAGCGGCGGGGCGTCGAACTCTCCCTGCTCGTCGGTGCCGTCCTGGTCGTGGTGCTCGGCTACGTCGACGTCGGTCTCGCGCGCAACGGCACGGTGCCGCCCGACGCCGCGCGCTACGGGGCCGGGCTCGGCCTGCTCGCGCTCCTCACCCACCTCGTGGTCCGCTTCCGCGCCCCGTACGCCGACCCCCTGCTGCTGCCGATCGCGGTGCTGCTCAACGGGCTCGGCCTGGTGCTGATCTACCGGCTCGACCTCGCGACCCCGGGCAGCCGGGCGGCCCCCGCGCAGCTGGTCTGGTCGACGCTCGGGGTCTGCCTCTTCCTGGCCGTCGTCCTGGTCCTGCGCGACCACCGCGTCCTGCAGCGGTACGCCTACCTCTCGATGGCGGCGGGCCTGGTCCTGATGCTCGTGCCGATCCTCTTCCCCGCGGTCAACGGCGCCAAGATCTGGATCAGGGTGGGCGGCTTCTCCTTCCAGCCCGCGGAGTTCGCCAAGGTCCTGCTCGCCCTCTTCTTCGCGGCCTACCTCGCCGCCAACCGCAACGCGCTCGCCTACACCGGCCGCCGGATCTGGCGGCTCCAGCTGCCCACCGGACGCGTGCTCGGCCCGATCGTGATGGTCTGGCTGCTGAGCGTCGGCGTACTCGTCCTCGAACGCGACCTCGGCACCTCGCTGCTCTTCTTCGGCCTGTTCGTGGTCATGCTCTACGTGGCGACCGGGCGCATCGGCTGGATCGCGGTGGGGCTCCTGCTCGCCTCGGTGGGCGCGGCCGCGGTCGCCCTCTTCGAACCCCATGTGCACGGCCGCGTCACCGACTGGCTGAACCCGTACGCCACCATCGAGGCGGGCCTCGGCCCCAGCCAGCTCGCCCAGTCCCTCTTCGCGTTCGGGGCGGGCGGCACGCTCGGCTCCGGTCTGGGCCTCGGCCACTCGATCCTGATCGGCTTCGCCGCGAAGTCCGACTTCATCCTGGCCACGGCGGGCGAGGAGCTCGGCCTGTCCGGACTGAGCGCGATCTTCCTGCTGTACGCGCTGCTCGTGGCCCGGGGCTACCGGGCCGGGCTCAGCCTGCCCAGCCCGTTCGGGCGGCTCCTCGCCATCGGGCTCGCCTCGATCCTGGCGCTCCAGGTGTTCGTGATCGCGGGCGGCGTGATGGGGCTGATCCCGCTCACCGGCATGGCGATGCCGTTCCTCGCGCAGGGCGGCTCGTCGGTGGTCACCAACTGGATCATCGTGGCGCTGCTCATCCGGATCAGTGATCTGGCCCGGCGCCCGCTGCCCGTGGTCGAGACGGGCGTCATCGCGCGGCCCGAGCCATCGGTGGAGGGAACGGCGAAGTGATCCGCTACATCCGGCGGGCCGCCGCCTTCTGCCTGGTGCTCCTTGTGGCGCTGCTCGTGAACGCGGCCCGCGTCCAGGTCTTCCAGGCCGACGCGCTCGACGCCAACCCCGCCAACCGCCGTCTGGCCATCGCCCGTTACCACCAGCCGCGCGGCGCGATCGTGGTCGGCGACGAGAGCGTCACCGGCTCCAAGGACACCGGCCAGCAACTGCGGTACGAGCGGACCTACAAGTACGGCCCGCTGTACGCCAGCGTCACCGGGTACGCCTCGCAGACGTACGGCACCACGCTCGTCGAGAACGCGGAGGACCCCGTCCTGTCGGGCACCTCCTCGCTCCTTTCGGTGTTCCCGCTGTGGAACGACCTGACCCGCAGCCGGCACTCCGGCGGGCGGGCCGTCACCACCATCAGGGCGTCGATGCAGCGGGCCGCCTACGACGGGCTGGCCGGCAAGAAGGGCGCGGTGGCGGCGCTCGAACCGTCGACGGGGAAGATCCTGGCGCTGGTCAGCAGCCCCTCGTACGAACCGGGGGTCCTCTCGGGGACGGGCAGGTCGGTGGCGAGCGCCTGGTCGCGGCTGACCAAGGACGCCGACCAGCCGATGCTGAACCGGGCGATCCGGCAGACCTATCCCCCGGGCTCCGCCTTCAAGATCGTGACCGCCGCGGCCGCGCTCGACTCGGGGGCGGTCACGGACGTCAACGCGCCCACCGACACCCCCGACCCCTATATGCTGCCGAACACCTCCACCACGCTCCCCAACGAGGCGAGCGGCTGCGGCAACGCCTCGCTGGCCTACGCGGTCACCGTCTCCTGCAACACCGTGATGGCGGGGCTCGGGGTGAAGGTGGGGCTGGCCGGGATGCTGGACACGGTCCGGAAGTTCGGCTTCAACGACACGCACCTGCGGATCCCGTCGGGCGTGGCCAAGTCGAACTTCGACACCCGGATGAGCCCCGACCAGCTGGCGCTCTCCGCCATCGGCCAGTTCGACACGACGGCCACCCCGCTCCAGATGGCGATGGTCTCGGCGGCGGTCGCCAATGGCGGGGACCTCAAGTACCCCTATCTGGTGGACCGTACGACGACCGCGCGCGGCGCGACCGTCTCCACGACCGCCCAGCGGACCTATCAGCGGGCGATGAACCCGGCGACCGCGCTGCGGCTCCAGCAGATGATGGTGGACGTGGTGCGGACCGGGACCGGCACCAGCGCGGCGATCCCCGGAGCCACGGTCGGCGGCAAGACCGGCACCGCGCAGAACGGCATCGGCAACATCGGCAGCCCCTACGCCTGGTTCATCTCCTGGGCCCAGGCGGACGGCGCGGTCCGGCCCGCCGTCGCGGTCGCGGTGGTCGTCGAGGACGCGTCGGCCAAGCGGGGCGACATCAGCGGCGGCGGCGACGCGGCGCCGATCGCGAAGGCGGTGATGGAGGCCGCGCTGGCCCCGTGACAGCTCGTCGCACGCACGTCGGTGGCCCAGGATTTCGGGGTCAGCGGCGGCGGTCCAGTGCGGTCAGGTCGATCTCGATGGGGAAGGGGAGGTCGACCTTGAGTTCCTTGTGGAAGATTCCGACTGGGCCGTACGCGTGGGTGCCCGGGTCCAGCTCGAAGACGTACACGACGGGCAGTCCGTCGTTTTCCTCGACCCGCCAGTAGTGCGGGACCCCGGCCCGAGCGTATTTGAGGGGCTTGACCTCTCGGTCCCGGTCCACAGAGTCATCGGACACGACCTCGACGGCGAGGAGTACGTCCTCCGGCTTGAACCAGGTCTGGCGGGGGCCGGTGTCCGCGTCCGCGGACACAACAAGGACGTCCGGCTCGGGACGGTTGCGCGGGTCCATCTTGATGGTCATCTCGCGGACAGCCTCCAGGTGCTCCGGCGCCTGCGCCACTAGCGCGTTCTCCAAGAGACGCATTGCACGCATGTGAAACCGGGTCTGCGGACTCATGAAGACGAGGCTCCCGTCGATCAGCTCCGTGTGCGGAGGGAGATTCGGAAGCCGGTCCAGGTCGTCCGCCGTCCAGCCGCCCACTGGCGGGCGCGCCCACCGGTGGTCGTCGTCCAGCGCGTACTCGCGTGCGGCGCTCATGATTGCTCCCATGCGACGGAGTCCGTCTCGCACTGCCAGCCTACCCAGCGGCAATCCGGAGGTGCCGCACGAAAGAGTGCACGCCGGTCGCGCCGTTGACGACTCGGGCGGCGCGACCGGCACCGGACGGTGTCAGGACGAGGCGCCCTCCTCGATCGCCCCCTCCACCTCGGCCACCCGCGCCGCCTCCTCCGCCGCGAACCGCTCCTGGTCCAGCTGCTCGGCGATCTCCTCGTCCTGGGTCATGAGGAGGTCCAGGTTGGAGTCGCCGAGGTCGAAGACGCCCATGTCGACGTATGCCTTCTGGAGGCGCTCGCCCCACAGGCCGATGTCCTTCACGCACGGCACGATGCGGCTGAAGAGCAGCTTCCTGAACAGGTGCAGGAACTCGCTCTCCTCGCTCAGCGCCTCGGCCTCCTTCTTCGGGATGCCGAAGTTCTCCAGGACCTCGACCCCGCGCAGCCGGTCGCGCATCAGATAGCAGCCCTCGATGACGAATTCCTCGCGCTCACGCAGCTCCGCGTCGGACAGCTGGGTGTAGTAGTCGCGCAGCGCCATCCGGCCGAAGGCCACGTGGCGGGCCTCGTCCTGCATGACGTACGCCAGGATCTGCTTGGGCAGCGGCTTGTCCGTGGTGTCCCTGATCATGCCGAAGGCGGCGAGCGCCAGGCCCTCGATCAGGACCTGCATGCCGAGGTAGGGCATGTCCCAGCGGGAGTCGCGCAGGGTGTCGCCGAGCAGCGCCTGGAGGTTGTCGTTGATCGGGTAGAGCATGCCCAGCTTCTCGTGCAGGAAGCGGCCGTAGATCTCGGCGTGCCGGGCCTCGTCCATGGTCTGCGTCGCCGAGTAGAACTTCGCGTCCAGGTCGGGCACGGACTCCACGATGCGGGCCGCGCAGATCATCGCGCCCTGCTCGCCGTGCAGGAACTGGCTGAACTGCCACGAGGTGTAGTGCTTGCGCAGCTCACCCTTGTCGCGGTCGGTCATCTTGGCCCAGTACGGGGTGCCGAACAGCGTCATCGCCTCGTCCGGGGTGCCCAGCGGGTCGTAGGGGTCGACCTCCAGGTCCCAGTCGATGCGCTTGGCGCCGTCCCACTGCTTGTCCTTGCCCTTCTGGTAGAGGGCGAGCAGCCGGTCGCGCCCGTCGTCGTAGTCCCAGTTGAAGCGGGCGGCGCCGGAGGCCGGCACCTGCCACAGGGGTTCTCGGGGGGCCTTCACATAGAGGTCGTGCGTCGACACGTGCGGCTCCTTCGCCTCGCGGACGGCATGGTCCATCGGCTGAACTTCTGCACACTGCTGTGCAGTTGGCAGGTTCACACGGTGGTAGACGCGGGGTCAACAAGTCGCGCGCAAGGGATTGACGGGCTTGCTGACAAGCAGTCTCATAAGAGGCGACCGCAGGTAACCCAGCCACGAGGTGCCCCCAGCCATGACCACCGTGACCGAACGCGATGCGCTCCGCGACGCACTCGGCCTGCTCAGGGACCGCGAGCAGGTCGCCGAGCGGCTGCTCGAATCGTCCGCCAAGCACTCCTTCGACCCCGACAGGGAGCTGGACTGGGACGCTCCCGTCGAGGACGGGAAGTGGTTCTGGCCGCCGGAGCTGCTCTCCCTGTACGACACCCCGCTGTGGCGGAAGATGTCCGAGGACCAGCGCATGGAGCTGGCCCGCCACGAGGCCGCCTCGCTCGCCTCGCTCGGCATCTGGTTCGAGATCATCCTGATGCAGCTCCTCGTGCGGCACATCTACGACAAGTCCCTCACCAGCAACCACGTCCGCTACGCACTCACCGAGATCGCCGACGAGTGCCGCCACTCGATGATGTTCGCCCGCATGATCAAGAAGGGCGGGGCGCCGACGTACCAGGTGCCGCGCGTCTACCACAACCTCGCCCGCGTCCTGAAGACCATCTCGACCACCCCCGGCTCCTTCGCCGCCACCCTGCTCGGCGAGGAGATCCTCGACTGGATGCAGCGCCTGACCTTCCCGGACGAGCGCGTCCAGACCATCGTGCGCGGCGTGACCCGCATCCACGTGGTCGAGGAGGCCCGCCATGTCCGGTACGCCCGCGAGGAGTTGCGCCGCCAGATGGTGTCGGCGCCGCGCTGGGAGCGGGAGTTGACGCGGCTCAGCTGCGGCGAGGCGGCCCGCGTCTTCGCCACCTGCTTCGTCAACCCGCAGGTGTACGAGAACGTCGGCCTGGACCGCCGCGAGGCCGTGGCCCAGGTGAAGGCGAGCGGCCACCGCCGCGAGGTCATGCAGAGCGGCGCGGGCCGCCTGACCGAATTCCTCGACGACATAGGCGTGTTGAACGGCGTGAGCCGACGGCTGTGGAAGAGCTCCGGACTCCTGGCGTAAACCCCGGACCTGGGGATTACGCTGCCTGTATGACCTCACCCGCCGCCACCCCCGCGTACCGCAGGCTCAGCGTCGAGGAGCGCCGCACCCAGCTCCTCGGCGCGGCGCTGTCGCTCTTCGCGCACCGGGCGCCGGAGGACGTATCGGTCGACGACGTGGCCGAGGCCGCCGGGGTCTCGCGGCCGCTGGTGTACCGCTACTTCCCGGGCGGCAAGCAGCAGTTGTACGAGGCGGCGCTGCGCTCGGCCGCCGACGAGCTGGAGCTGTGCTTCGCCGAGGCGCAGAGCGGCCCGCTCACCCGGCGGCTCACCCGGGCCCTGGACCGCTACCTCGCCTTCGTGGACGAGCACGACGCGGGGTTCTCGGCGCTGCTCCAGGGCGGCAGCGTGGCCGAGACGTCGCGTACGACGGCGATCGTCGACGAGGTGCGGCGGGCCGCGGCCGAGCAGATCCTGGTCCACCTGCGGGTCGAGCAGCCGGGCCCACGGCTGCGGATGATGGTGCGCACCTGGATAGCGGCGGTGGAGGCGGCCTCCCTCATCTGGCTGGACGAGGACAAGCAGCCCGCCCTGCCCGAGCTGCGCGACTGGCTGGTGGACCACCTGGTGGCGCTGCTCACCGCCACCGCCGCCACCGACGAGCAGACCGCGGCCGTGGTGCGCGGGGCACTGGCCCACGAGCCCGTCGAGGGCCCGGCCGGGGTGCTGGCCCGCCGGGTGATACCCGTGGTGAGCGAGGCGGGCCACCTGCTGTGAGACTTGGGGGGTGCGAAGCGAGAACACCCTCTTTGTGGGCGGCCCCCTCGACGGGCGCGTCCTGCCGGTGCTGACCGGCCCGACCGGCAAGCCGCCGCAGTGGTACGAGGTGCCCGTGCCGGACGCGGACGGCGGCCCGGCGACGGTGTACGCCTACCGTCTGGAGCCCGCCGGCCACACCAAGCGGCTCGGCCTGCCGCGCGGCTGGAAGTACACCTACGTGCCCGAGGGCCGCGAGCCGCGCCGCTGGCCATGGACGAGGAAGAGCGGCGGCGCAAGCCCCCGCACCGGGCTGCCGCCGCACGAGTGAGCCGAATACCCCGTTCACTTCTCCCGCGGCGAATGTCGCCCGGGCGCGTGCCACGATCCGATGGGGCCGGAAGGACCGACTCCGTACCGGAGGTGAGCACATGTCAGCTCGCGTGCGCCGGGCGTGCGCGGTGGCCGTCGCCGCGGCCCTGGTGACGGCCGTGGCGGGCCGGCCGGTGATGGCCGCACCCCAGCCGCCCGGCGAATCCTCGTCCGTCCTGCCCGCCCAGCCGCCCGAGGCCTCGGCCAGGGCGCTGCTCACCCAGCTCCAGACGCTGTACCGGCAGACGGAGGAGGCGACCGAGGCGTACAAGACCACCGACGGGGAGCTGAAGCGGCGCGAGGCGGAGGAGAAGAAGCTGGCCGCCTCGCTGGGCAAGGCCCGCACCGCCCTCGCCGCCAGCCGCCGCGACGCCGGGCGGCTGGCCCGCGAGCAGTACCAGGGCCGCAGCGAACTCTCCCCCTATCTGCGGCTGTTGCTGGCCCGGGACCCGCAGAGCGCGCTCGACCAGCGCCACGTCCTGGACCGCGCCGCCGGTGAGCGGCAGGCGGCACTGAACCGGCTGGCGCGCGGCGAACGGCAGGCCGCCGATCTCGCGCGGGCTTCGCGCCAGGCGCTCGAAGAGCAGCAGGCACTCGCCCGACAGCAGCAGCAGGCGAAGGACGAGGTCGAGCTGCGCCTCAAGGAGGTGGAGAAGCTCTTGGCCGGCCTCTCCCCCGACGAGCTGGCCGAACTCACCCGCCTGGAAGAGCAGGGCACCGAACGGGCGCAGCAGAGCCTGCTCGCCTCGGGCGCGCTGAGCGGGAGCCGCGCTCCCTCGCGGGAGGGCGACCGGGCGCTCACCTACGCCGTCGACCAGATCGGCAAGCCGTACGTGTGGGGCGCCGAGGGCCCCGAGTCCTACGACTGCTCGGGGCTGACCTCACAGGCGTGGGCGCACGCGGGCCGCGCCATCCCGCGCACCAGCCAGGAGCAGTGGGCGGAGCTGCCCCGCGTGCCGCTGTCCTCGCTGCGCCCCGGCGACCTGGTCGTGTACTTCCCCAAGGCCACCCATGTGGCGATGTACCTGGGCGACGGCCTGGTGGTGCAGGCGCCCCGGCCCGGCGCCCGCGTCAAGGTCTCGCCCATCGCCGCGAACCCCCTGCTGGGCGCGGTCCGCCCGGACCCGGCGGCGGCCCCGCTGACCCCGCTGTCCGCGTACCACCCCCCGAAGCTCCCGGAGGGCGCGACGGTGGGGGTGGACACGGGGAACTCGCAGGAGTCGGGCGCCAACTAGCCCTGGGAGCCGGTCAGTCCGGCGAGGTAGGCGGCCGTCTTCTCGGGCTCGTAGAAGAAGTTCTCGAAGTCGGCCGGGTCGTTGAAGCCGTTGGCGAAGCGGTCGGCGGCCGGCTGGAGCTGTCCGGCCGCGCCGATCAGGTTCAGGACGTGCTCCGGGGGCACCCCCAGCATGGCGTTGGTCCACTTCGTCACGTGCTGGGCGGTGTCCCAGTAGCGGTCGAAGGCCGAGCGCATCCACGCCTCGTCGAACTCCGCCTCGCCGTGCTCGACGATCGAGGAGAGGTACGAAGCCGCGCACTTGGCCGCCGAGTTGGAGCCCTGGCCGGTGATCGGGTCGTTCGCCACGACCACGTCCGCGACGCCCAGCACCAGGCCGCCGCCGGGCAGCCGCCCGATCGGGTTGCGGACGGTGGGCGCGTAGCGGCCCGCGAGGGTGCCGCCCGCGTCGGTCAGCTCCACCTTGGTGGCCCGCGCGTACTCCCAGGGCAGGAACTTCTCCATCAGTTCCAGGGTGAGCGCCAGGTGCTCGGCGGGGTCCGTCACACCGTTGAACACGTCGACCGGGCCGCCGGGGACGCCCTCCCAGAACAGGATGTCCGCGCGGCCCGAGGTGGTCAGGGTCGGCATCACGAACAGCTCGCCCACGCCGGGCACCAGGTTGCAGCGCACGGCGTCGAACTCGGGGTGCTCGGGGCGCGGGCCGAGGCCGTGCACATAGGAGACGGCGAGCGCGCGCTGCGGCTCGGCGTAGGGGGAGCGCGAGGCGTCGCGGCCGAACATCGAGACCAGCTCGCCCTTGCCCGCGGAGACCAGGACCAGGTCGTAGGTGCGGGCGAAGAAGTCCAGGTCGGAGACCGCGGCGCCGTGGATGACCAGCTGTCCGCCGCGCTGGGCGAAGGTCTCCATCCAGCCGGCCATCTTGACCCGCTGGTCCACGGACTGCGCGTAGCCGTCCAGCCTGCCCACCCAGTCGACGGCGCGGGAGGCGTCGGGGGCCGCGACCGAGACGCCCACGCCCTCGATCAGCGGGGCCTGGGACTCCCAGAAGTTCAGCGCCAGGTCACGCTCGTGCTGGAGCGCGGTGTGGAACATGCACTGCGTGGACATGACCCGGCCGGACCGGATCTCGTCCGCCGTGCGGTTCGACATCAGGGTGACCTCGTAGCCCTGCGCCTGCAGTCCGAGGGCCAGCTGGAGACCGGACTGGCCGGCTCCGACTATCAGTATTCTCCGCATGCGGATGTTCTCCGTTGAGTGCGTAACGTGCCGTGGGGGGCGGGGTCTATTCGGGGCAGGCTTCCAGCGCGTGCGCCACGAGGCCGAGGAGGGACTCGATCACGGAGACCCGGTTGCGGGCGTCCATGATCACCACCGGGATGTGCGGCGGCACCGTGAGCGCCTCGCGCACGTCCTCGGCCTCGAAGGACTCGGTGCCCTCGAAGTGGTTGACGGCCACGATGTACGGGAGCCCGCAGCTCTCGAAGTAGTCGAGCGCGGGGAAGCAGTCCGAAAGGCGCCGGGTGTCGGCGAGCACGATCGCGCCGATCGCGCCGCGCACGATGTCGTCCCACATGAACCAGAACCGCTGCTGGCCCGGGGTGCCGAACACGTACAGGACGAGGTCGTCGTCCAGGGTGATGCGGCCGAAGTCCATCGCGACGGTGGTCGTCAGCTTGTCCGGGGTCGCCGACAGGTCGTCGGTGGCCTCGCTGGCCTGGGTCATCACCGCCTCGGTCTGGAGCGGGGTGATCTCGGAGACCGCCGAGACGAAGGTGGTCTTGCCCACCCCGAAACCACCCGCGACCACGACCTTCGTCGCGATGGGGGCCCGGCTGCGGTCCTGCTGCCAGGGCATCAACTCCTCGTCCGGGACGAGCAGTTCAGAGGCGGCGGAGTCCACTCAGCACCCTTTCGAGCAGTGCGCGGTTCGGCTGGCCCTGGCCGTGCCCGGTGCCGTACACACGAATTCTTCCCTGGTCGGCCAGGTCGCTGAGGAGCACCCGCACCACGCCGAGCGGCATCTTCAGGAGCGCGGAGATCTCGGCGACCGTGCGCATGGCGCGGCAGATCTCCACGATGGCCCGCATCTCGGGCATGACCCGGTGCGTCCCGCCGCCGAGCTCCTTGCGCTCGGGGGGCGCCTCGATCGCGGCGACGAACGTCTCGACGAGCAGGACGTGGCCGAAGCGGGTGCGGCCGCCGGTCAGCGAGTACGGGCGGACCCGGGCGGGTTTCCGGTCGGCGCCGCGCACGGGGAGCCGACCGGGTTTCGCTGCGGGCGGGGTCATCGGGCGGCCTCCATCGACTGGCGCAGCTGACTGCGCACCTCGGGGGTCAGGACGTGTCCGGCGCGGCCCACGAAGAGCGCCATGTGGTAGGCCACCACGCTCATGTCGCAGTCCGGGGTGGCGTGCACGCCGAGCAGCGAGCCGTCGCTGATGGCCATGACGAAGACGCTGCCCTCCTCCATCGCGACCATCGTCTGCTTGACGGGGCCGCCGTCCATGAGGCGGGCGGCCCCGACGGTGAGGCTGCCGATGCCGGAGACGATGGTGGCGAGGTCGGCGCTGGACCCGCGCGGGCCCTGCCGGGGAACGGTGGCGCTCGGGCGCAGCTCCGGGTCGGAGGAGAGCAGCAGCAGCCCGTCCGAGGAGACGACCGCTACGGAGATGAGCCCTGGCACCTCCTCGACCAGGTTCCCGAGCAGCCACTGCAGGTTGCGGGCCTCGGTACTCGCTCCGATCGTGCCGGTGCCGGACGCGCCGCTGCCGGACCTGCCGGTTCCGGTGCCGGTCGCACTCATCTGCGTACCTCCTCGACTGTCTCCCCCGTGTCCGTGTCTGCCTGCTGTTGGGTCTCGTCAAGCTCCGCCGCCACGTCGCGGCGGCCTTCCTTGGCGCCCTGCTGGAAACCTCCCAGCCTGCGCCGCAGCGCCTCGGCGGCGTCGGTGCCGCCCTTGCGCTCCTGTGCCTTGGCCGGTCCTGCCTGCACGATTTTGGGAGTGCGCTTGGGGAGCCCCTTGTCCGTGACCCGCCGCACGGGCTCGGGTGCCCCGGGCGCGGGAGCCTCAGTCTTGGGCTCCGGCTCGGGCTCCGCACCGGGCGGCTCGGCCGCGGCGGGCCGGGGCTCCGGGAGGCGCATCTCGAAGGTCGGCTCGTCGACGAGGAGTTCGCCGGATCCGGCGGGCTCGACGCCCGCCGCGGGCCCGGCCGGTGCCGCCGGTTCGGCGGGGGCGGGCCTGGCCACCTCGCCGGAGCGTTCCGTACGCTCCGGCAGCACATTGGAGTTGGCCTCGGCGAGGGCGCCCGGCAGCGTGAACCTCGGGGCGTCGCCCGCCGTCGGCACCACGTGCGGCGCCGCCGTCGGCGGGGTGGTCGGCAGGATCGCCTCGGGCAGCACCACGACCGCCGCGACGCCGCCCCGCTTCTGCTCGCGCAGCTCGATGCGCACGCCGTGCCGCTGCGCGAGCAGCGCCGAGACGTGCAGCCCGAGGCCGCCGGTCTCGGCGCCGGGGTCTCCGGGTTCGTACGAGGCGGGGTCGGCGAGCCGGCGGTTCAGCTCGGCGCGCCGCTCCGGGGGCACCCCGATGCCCGCGTCCTGCACCGAGAGCATGATCTCGCCGCCCTCCAGCTGCCAGCCGGAGAGCTCGACCTGGGCGTCCGGCGGGGAGAAGGAGGTGGCGTTCTCCAGGAGTTCGGCGACCAGGTGGCTCAGGTCGTCGGCGGCGAAGCCCGCGACCTGGGCGTGCGGCGGCAGGGCCTGGATGACGACCCGCTCGTACCGCTCGATCTCGCTGACCGCGGCCCGCATGACATCGACGAGCGGGACCGGCCCCGGGTGGTTGTGGTGGTGCTCGGTACCGGCCAGGACCAGGAGGTTCTCGCCGTGGCGCCGGATGACGGTGGCGAGGTGGTCCAGCTTGAAGAGGACGGCGAGCTGGTCCGGGTCCTGCTCGCGCTCCTCCAGGCCCTCGATGACGGCGAGCTGGCGCTCGATCAGGCCGAGGCTGCGCAGTCCCAGGTTGACGAAGGCGTGCTTGACGGTGCCCTGGGCCCGCTCCAGCTGGGCGGTCAACTCCCGCACATGGGCGCGCAGTTCGTCCTTCTCGGCGGCCAGTCGGGCCAGTCGGCCGCGCTGCTTGGCGAGGTCCTCGCCGAGCTCACCGGCCCGCGCGTGCTGCTCGACCAGCTTGCCGTGCAGCTCGTTGAGGGACCGTACGACCTCGGCGAACTCGTCGTTGCGGCCGGTGAAGCGCACCGGCTCCGCGCTCTCGGGAGACTCCGGCGCCCCGGCCAGGCGGGCGGAGCCGCGCCGCAGTACCGCGAGCGGGCGGGTCAGGCTGCGGGCGGTGGCGGCCGAGACGCCGATGGCGAGCAGCAGCAGCGCGCCGATCAGCCCGACCCGGATCTCCAGGGCGGTCACGTCGTCGTCCCGCAGCTGCTCGAACCGCTTGACCTCGGAGGTGGCCAGCGCCGCCTGGGCGCCGCGCATCCGGTCGATCCGGGCGGAGAGCGCGGCACCGACCACGTTCGGGTCGGACTTGCGCTCGGCGGCGCTGAGCTGGGGCTGGTCGGTGAGGCGGGTGAGGAAGCCGTCGGCGGCCTCCACCTCGGGGCCGGTGACGGTGGCGGCGACCTTGTCGCGGGCGGCGGCGCCCGCGGCCTGGTCGAAGTCGGCGAGCGCGGACTGCTCGCGCACGTGGGCCTGTTGGGCGGCGGCGCTCAGCGCGTCCCGCACCCGCCCCGCGTCACTGTCGTCCTTCTCCTTCTGTACGACCTTGCCGGTGACCGGGTCGTACACCTTGGAGGTCCCACCGGACGGCACCGAGAGCGCGCCGAGCAGCAGCCCCCGGGTGGCCGACGCCTGCTCGACGGCCCGGCCGAGCGCACCCGGCGCCCGGACGGCGTCGGCGGCGCGCGGGGGTGTGCGGTCGGCGAGCTCGTCGGCGACGGCGAGCAGCGAGGCGATCACGTCGGAGTACGCCTTCTGCGCCTCCAGGGCCGTGCCCTTGCCGGTGAGCGCGGTGCGGCGCAGGGCCGGCACGGTGGCGAGGTCGCGCGCGAGGCCCGCCGGGGCGGTGGCGCGCAGCTCGTCGATCTGCCGATCGACCCGGGCGGCCGGTTCCTTGAGCGCCGCCTCCTTGCCGCTGGGCCGGCCGGCCGCGACGTACTGCGTGACGCCGTCCCGCTCGTCGCCGAGCGCGTGCGCGAGGCTGATCGTCTGCTGGTCCAGCTGGGCCAGGGTGACCAGGTGCTGGGAGTCCGTGAGGTCCGCGGAGGCCGCGAACAGGGTGGGCGCGCCGGCTCCGAGCACGACGAGGGAGACGACGGCGACGGAGACGACCAGGCGACTGCGCACCCGGACGGTGCGTTGTGCGCGTGTGCCGTCGTTGCCCCGAGGCCGCTTGTTCTGCACCGGTGCTCTCAATCTTCACTCGTGTTTGCCAGTCCACCAAGGAAGCCAAGGTGACGACTGGTCATGACGAGTAGTCACTGCTCGGCCACCTGAACGAGTGAACATCACTTCAGAGTTGACCATCAACTCCCGCGGAATGCCCGGCACCGCTCGTGGTCACCCCCGGTTGGAACTTCCGCGCGGCCTTTGGCAGGATGCCCGCCCACAGCTCGGCGGAGTGGCTGATTCCTCCCGGGATCGTGGGTTTCGCCCACTGGTGCAGGCCAATTGACGGGCCGTCCGCAGGGCCTGCGGAGCCCATGGAGACGTCGTGAAGGCGTCGTGCAGACTGGCTGACATGCGCATCCAGCTGGCCACCGTTCCCGGAGACCCCGCCCGCCCCAACGAGGACTGGGCGGCCACCGCGCTGCCCGCTTCGGGCCTGGGTGGCCTGCTCGTGGTGCTCGACGGCGTGACGCCGCCGCCCGGCAACGGCGACTGCGTGCACGACGTGCCGTGGTTCACCGCGCGGCTCGGTGGCGCGCTGACCGAACTGTCGGCTTCACGGCGGGATATGACGCTGGCCGAGATCCTGGCCGAATCCATTCGGCGCACCGCCGATGCCCATCGCGACACGTGTGACCTTTCTCACCCGCGTACGCCTCAGGCAACGGTGGTGCTCGCGCGTTGGGACGAGGCGGAGCTTGAGTACCTCGTCCTGTCGGACTCGGCGCTGCTGCTCGCCCGTGCCGACGGCACCGTGCGGGCGGTCCTCGACGACCGCCTCGACCGGGTGCCGCGGGCGTCCCTGGTCAGTGACGCGGTCGCCGACTCCCTGGTCCGCAACAAGGCGGGCGGCTTCTTCACGGCCGCGGCGGATCCCTCGGTGGCCGCCCTCGCCGTCACCGGCCGCGAGCCGCTCGCTCCCCTGCGTGCGGTGCTCGCCCTGACGGACGGGGCGACGCGGTGGGTCGAGACGTTCCGCGAGGGCTCGTGGGCGGACTGCGTGGCGCTGGTCCGCAAGGCGGGGCCGGAGGGGTTGATCGAGCGGGTGCGGGCGCTGGAGGCGGGGGATTCGGAGCGGGCGTTTCTGGGGGGCGGGAAGCGGCATGACGACGCGACGGTGGTGCTGGTGGAGGTGTAGTTCCCCCACCCCGCCCCTCCCCGAGACCCTCCGGGGGTGAAGGGGGCGGAGGGTAAGAGTGCTTCCCGGGGCTCCGCCCCGAACCCCGGCGGGGGCTCCGCCCCCTGCACCCCCGGCGGGCGTTCCCGGCGGGCGTTCCCGGCGGGCGTTCCCGGCGGGCGTTCCCGGCGGGCGTTCCCGGCGGGCGAGAGGGAGAACTTCCCTGGGCTCCGTCCCCCGGACCCCCAGCGCGGGTTCCCGGCAGGCGAGAGGCAGAGGTTTCGGGACTCAGCCCGGGACCTCGACAGGGCTTCGCCCCCTGCACCCCCGGCGGGGGTTCCCGGAGGGTGAGAGGGAAAGGCTTTCGGGGCTCCGGCCCGAACCCCCCGCGGGGACTCCGTCCCCCGGGCCCCCAGCGGAGGTTCCCCGCGGACGCGAGGCAGACTTTCAGAGCTGCGCCCCAGACCCCGGCGGGGGTTCCCGGCAGGTGAAAGGCAGAGGCTTTCGGGGCTCCGGCCCGAACCCCCCCGCGGACGCGAGGCAGGGGCTTTCGGGGTGCGCCCCTGATCCCGGCCGGGGGGCGCGCCCCCTGCATCCCAGGCCCGGGGGCGGGTGGGCCGGTCAGCTTTCTGCGGCTGCGTTCAGTTGGTGGAGCAGGCGGGCCAGTTCGGAGATTTCCGCTCGGTCCCAGTTGGCCAGTTTGCGGACGTAGCGCTCGCGGCGGGCGTCGCGTACGCGGCCGAACCGTGCCGTTCCCTCGGCCGTGATGCGTACCAGGGACGCCCGGCCGTCCGCCGGGTCGGGCTCGCGGGCCACCAGGCCGAGGTCCTCCAGGGCGTGGAGCTGCCGGCTCATCGTCGCCTTGCCCACGCCGAAGAACCCGGCGAGCTCGGTCGCCCGCTGCGGCCCGGCCTCGTCCAGCCGCACCAGCAGTCCGTACGCCGCCGGTTCGAGATCGGGGTGCACCTCGCGGGCCATCTCGCCGGACGAGGCCCTGGCCCGCCGCAGAAAGACGGCCAGCTCGCGTTCGAGCGCGAGGAACTCCTGGTCCGGACCGTGCACATCGGCTCCCATGCCGTAGGTGTGTCGTGACGGGACAGTATTTCCCAGCCTGCCGTGCGCCCGGCACTCCGAGGGCCCGGTCCGGCTGAAGGCCGTCATGGCGCCACGGCCAACGCGGGATGAAAGTTTCTTACCGGCCACGCTGTTCCCGCAGCGTGTCGCCACCACCAAGGGTCTGAACCATCGGCATAACCTGAAGCCTCTTTCGCGCCAGCGGTCTACGTGCGTAGCGTCGTCTCTGACATGTCCACAGCGATGCGTCGGCATGTCGACCCGAGGCCGTCAAGTCCCCAGCCCCACCGAGCCTTTCGGAGGCACGCAATGCCCGTGCACAGATCCGGAACGGCCCGCCGCGGACCCCTCACCGCGGCCGGGATCCTCCTCTCCTCCCTCACTCTCGTCCTCGGCTTCACCGGCACGTCGGGCGCCGCCGACACCCCCGCCCGCGGCTCCGCCACCCTGGGCATGGGGGTGGCCGCGCACGACGGGGTGGGCGGCTCGCCCCGTGACGCGCGCGCCGCGCTCGCCACCCAGACCGAAGGCGTCGACACCAGCAGCCACAACGGCAACGTCGCCTGGTCCACGCTGTGGAACAGCGGCGTGCGGTGGGCCTACGTCAAGGCCACCGAAGGCACCTACTACACCAACCCCTACTTCGCCCAGCAGTACAACGGCTCGTACAACGTCGGCATGATCCGCGGCTCCTACCACTTCGCGACCCCGGACACGACGAGCGGCGCCGCCCAGGCGGACTACTTCGTGGACCACGGCGGCGGCTGGTCGCGCGACGGCCGGACCCTGCCGGGCGCGCTCGACATCGAGTGGAACCCGTACGGCGACGCCTGCTACGGCAAGTCGGCGGCCGGGATGGTCGGCTGGATCGGCGACTTCGTCAACGAGTACCGGGCCCGCACCGGGCGCGACGCGGTGATCTACACCGCGGCCAGCTGGTGGAGCCAGTGCACCGGCAACTCGGCGGCCTTCGGCTCCACCGACCCGCTCTGGATCGCCCGCTACAACACCGACCCAGGCACCCTTCCGGCCGGCTGGGGCTACTACACGATGTGGCAGTACACCTCGTCGGGCCCGACGGTCGGCGACCACTCCCGGTTCAACGGGGCGTACGACCGGCTCCAGGCGCTCGCCAACGGCTGACCAGGTCCTCCTCCGCGAGCGGGGCCCCCGGCGCTGCGTAGCCGGGGGCCCTTTCGCCTGCCCGTACGGACCACTCCTCGCACACCTGAACCCCTCTCGCCGCCGGCATGAGTAAGGATGGGGGGCATGCACAGGTTGGGAGCGGTGTGGCGGGCGGTGGCCCTGGCGGCCGCCGTCGTGGTCGGCGGCGCGGGATGCGGCGGCCCTGCGGCCTCCTCACCGCAGCCGGAGAACTCGCCGAGCGCCGCCCCGCCCCCGGGGTCCGCCACCCAGAGCGACGCCGTGCCCGCCGGGCGGACCCCGTCCGTCGGCGTCCTGGTCAGCGGCGACAGCCACTTCTGCACGGCGAGCGTGGTGGACAGCCCGCGGGGCAACGTGATCGCCACCGCCGCGCACTGCACCAATGACTTCGGCTCCGGCACGCTGGAGTTCGCGCCCGGCTTCACCGGCGCCGCCAAGGGCAGCTATCCGTACGGGAAGTGGAAGGTGCGGGCCGTCCAGGTCGACGACCGGTGGACCTCGGACCAGGACGACTCGGTGGACTACGCCTTCCTCACCGTCGACCCGGACGCCCAGGGCCGCAGCGTGCAGAGCGTGGTCGGCGCCTCGACGCCGGACTGGGGCGCGGGCCCCGACCAGCGGGTGACCGTCGTCGGCTATCCGCTGGAGGACCACAACCCCCAGAACCGCCCCATCGCCTGCACCACCGACGTGCACCGCGACCCGGACCTCGCCGCCATGCTGCTGATGCACTGCGGCGGCTTCTGGGAGGGCACGAGCGGCAGCCCCTGGCTGGTCGGCTACCAGGGCCCGGACCGGCTCGGCCGGATCATCGGGGTGCTGAGCGGCGGCGACACGGACGTCGAGTCGACGGCGGTCCTTTTCGACGCGAAGGCCCGCTCGCTGTACGAGCGGGCCACCCAGGCCTGAGAGGGGCGCGGGGACGGGGCCCTCAGGCCTCCGTCCCCGCGCGCGGCGGAGCCGTCACGCGGCCGCCGCGACGGCGACCTCCGCCGGGGAGAGCGCGATCTCCAGGACCTGGCGCACGTCGGTCACGGGGTGGACCTCCAGCTTCTCCAGGACCTCCGCCGGGACGTCGTCCAGGTCGGCCTCGTTCCGCTTGGGGATCACGACGGTCGTGATCCCGGCCCGGTGCGCGGCGAGCAGCTTCTGCTTCACGCCGCCGATCGGCAGCACCCGCCCGGTCAGCGACACCTCGCCGGTCATCGCCACGTCGGTACGGACCTGCCGTCCGGACAGCAGCGAGGACAGCGCGGTGACCAGGGTGATACCGGCGCTCGGGCCGTCCTTGGGGACCGCGCCCGCCGGGAAGTGGACGTGCACGCCCCGGTCCTTCAAGTCCCCCACGGGGAGCTCCAGTTCGGCCCCGTGCGAGCGCAGGAAGCTCAGCGCGATCTGTGCGGACTCCTTCATCACGTCGCCGAGCTGGCCGGTGAGGGTCAGCCCCGCCGCCCCCGTCTCGGGATCGGCGAGGGAGGCCTCGACGAAGAGCACGTCGCCGCCGGCCCCGGTGACGGCGAGGCCGGTGGCCACGCCCGGCACCGCGGTGCGCCGCTCGGCCGGGTCCTGGGCGGACTCGGGCACGTGGTGCGGGCGCCCGATGAGGCTCCGCAGCTCGTCCGACGTGATGGTGAACGGCGGCTCCTGCTGCCCCAGTTCGTGCTGGGCGGCCACCTTGCGGAGCAGCCGGGAGATCGAGCGCTCCAGGTTCCGTACGCCCGCCTCCCGCGTGTACTCCCCCGCGAGCTTGCGCAGCGCGGCGTCCTCCAGGAGGACCTCGCCGGATTCCAGACCGGCCCGCTCCAGCTGGCGCGGCAGCAGGTGGTCCCGGGCGATGACGACCTTCTCGTCCTCGGTGTAGCCGTCGAGGCGGACCAGCTCCATGCGGTCGAGCAGGGCCTCCGGGATGGCTTCGAGGACATTGGCGGTGGCCAGGAAGACCACGTCGCTCAGGTCGAGCTCGACCTCCAGGTAGTGGTCGCGGAAGGTGTGGTTCTGCGCCGGGTCGAGGACTTCGAGCAGCGCGGCCGCCGGGTCGCCCCGGAAGTCGGAGCCCACCTTGTCGATCTCGTCGAGCAGCACGACCGGGTTCATGGACCCGGCCTCCTTGATGGCCCGGACGATCCGGCCGGGCAGGGCGCCGACGTAGGTGCGGCGGTGGCCGCGGATCTCGGCCTCGTCGCGGACGCCGCCGAGCGCGACGCGGACGAACTTGCGGCCCATGGCGTGGGCCACGGACTCGCCGAGCGAGGTCTTGCCGACGCCGGGCGGGCCGACGAGCGCGAGCACGGCGCCGCCGCGGCGGCCGCCGACGACCCCGAGCCCCCGGTCGGCACGCCGCTTGCGGACCGCCAGGTACTCGGTGATGCGCTCCTTCACGTCGTCCAGTCCTGCGTGCTCGGCGTCGAGCACCGCACGCGCGCCGCGGATGTCGTACACGTCCTCGGTGGTGTCGTTCCAGGGCAGTTCGAGGACGGTGTCGAGCCAGGTGCGGATCCAGGAGCCCTCCGGCGACTGGTCGCTGGACCGCTCCAGCTTGTCGACCTCCTTGAGGGCGGCCTCGCGGACCTTCTCGGGCAGGTCGGCGGCCTCGACTCGGGCGCGGTAGTCGTCGCTCTCGTCCTCCTGGCCGCCGTCGCCGTTGAGCTCGCGCAGCTCCTTGCGCACGGCGTCGAGCTGGCGCCGCAGCAGGAACTCGCGCTGCTGCTTGTCGACGCCCTCCTGGACGTCCTTGGCGATGGCCTCGGCGACGTCCTGCTCGGCGAGGTGCTCGCGGAGCTGCTCGGTGGCGAGCTTGAGGCGCGCCACCGGGTCGCTCGCCTCAAGCAGCTCGACCTTCTGGGCGGTGGTGAGGAACGGCGAGTAGCCGGAGTTGTCGGCGAGCGCGGAGACGCCCTCGATCTGCTGCACCCGGTCGACGACCTGCCAGGCGCCGCGCTTCTTCAGCCAGTCGGTGGCCAGCGCCTTGTACTCCTTGACCAGCTCGGTCACCTGGCCGGGCAGCGGGTCGGGCAGGGTCTCCTCGACCCGGGTGCCCTCCACCCACAGTGCGGCGCCGGGGCCGGTGGTGCCCGCCCCGATGCGCACCCGGTGGCGGCCCCGGATGAGGGCGCCCGGGTCGCCGTCGGAGAGCCGTCCGACCTGCTCGACGGTCCCGAGCACACCGGTCCCCGCGTACGTTCCGTCGATGCGCGGCACGAGCAGCACCTGCGGCTTGCCCGCGTCGGGCCGCGCGGCGGCCTGCGCGGCCTCGACGGCGGCCCGCACCTCGGCATCGGACAGGTCGAGCGGAACGACCATGCCGGGCAGCACGACCTCGTCGTCGAGCGGCAGCACGGGCAGGTTGGACGGTGTGTACGCCGTGGACTCGGTAGCCATGATCTCCCCTTCGGCAGTCAAGTTGAGCTATGCCGACTCAATGCATGTGAGTCGAGGAATGTTCCCCGAGCTGTGTTCGCTCTGAGCGATCACCGGAAGGGCTCTCGGAATGTAAGGTGCTCCCACGAGATACATCTATTACCGCTCTGGGGGCAGGCCATGACCGCGACCACGGTGACGACACCCGACCGATCCACCGTCCAGACGCTCGTGCGGGCCTGGATCGAAGGCTGGATCGTTTCGCGCGGCACCTCCGACCCGATCGACCGGCCGTGGGGCTGGACGATCGACGCCGGACAGGTCAACCACGTGTCGCGCCATGTGCTTCCCGCCCCCGCCGAGGCGGACGTCCGCGCGCTGGTGGCCGCGACGAGCGCGCCGGGGACGTGGCTGAAGCTGTTCGCCGACGACGACACCGTGCGGCCCTGGATCGGCGCGGGCTGGCAGTTCGACGAGCCGGGCTTCCTGATGACGCTCCCGCTCACCGCCGAGAAGCCCGCGGTTCCGGCCGGGTACACGCTCACCTCCTGGACCCGGGGCGGTGTCACGCGGGTCCTGGTCCGCACCGTGGAGGGCCACTTCGCCGCGCGCGGCCAGGTCGCGCCGACGGGCCCGACGGCCGTCGCCGACCAGATCGAGACCGCCCCCGGCCACCAGCGCCGCGGCCTGGGCAGCCTGGTCATGCGCACCCTGCAGAACACGGCGCACGAGGCGGGCGCCACCACGGGGATCCTGGTGGGCACCCCGCAGGGCCGCTCCCTCTACACCGCGCTGGGCTGGCACACGCGGGCCCCCATGGCGAGCCTGTACTTCAGTCCCGCGCGGGACTGAGCACCCGGCGACGGCTCAGCCGCGGGACGCCCCGGGACCCACCCGGCGCACCGCGGGCCAGCAGGCCAGGCCCACCAGGAGGGCTATCGGGTGCCCCCAGGCGGCCAGCGGCTCGACCATGTCCAGCAGATCGTCCACCAGGAGCACGGCCACCACGGCCAGCGTGGTCCAGCGGAAGAGGGGCGCGAGCAGGCCGGTCAGGGCGCCGACCGTGGCCATCAGGCCGAAGCTGATCCCGTAGTCGAGCCGGTGCAGGGAGCTCTCGGGGAGATGGCCGGCCAGCACCGAGAGCGCGACCGGGATCTCGGTCGCCAGCGTCGCCACGACATGGCCGAGCAGGAAGACGCCCGCCGTGCGCCAGCCGCCGATGCGCCGCTCCAGCGCGGCCAGCACGAAGATGAACACCACCGCGTACGGGGAGGCGATCCCTCCCGCGATCCACAGCGCGCTCGCGAAGATCGTCGGGACCGGTGCCGTGGAGAGGTGGGCCACATCGGTGCTCGACCCCTGGAGCAGCGCGTCCACCGTGTCCGGGTCGCCGTAGTCGGCGTAGAGGGACGTCGCCAGGAGCAGCAGGGCGTAGCCGAAGGCGAACGGCGTCGCGGCCGGGGACGGCAGGGTCCGCCGGGCCCGGGCGAGCCCGCCGCGCAGACCGGGGGCCCGGGGAGCGGGCACCGCCTCGGGCTCGGGCCTCGGGCGCTGCGGAGGTATCGCGTCGAGGGGACCGGCCGGCACGGTGGCCGCGGTGCCCGCGGGTGCGGCGGGCAGGGATACCGCCGGGGCCGGGGACCGGCGGGTTTCGAGCGGGTGCACCGGGAGAGGCCCCTTCCCCGGGTCGCGGCGCGCGCGTCCCGAACCAAGCCACGCCCGCGTTCTTCGGCCGTGTTCCGTTTACGTGTGCCCTGTTCCGTACTCGTCTACGTCCTTACAACGGCCCACCTTCCGCGAACGACTCCTGCCCCGTCTATGGCGTGCGCCACACCGGACAACCTTTGACGCCTCCCGAGCGTCCCGCCGCCAACTCGCGTGCGCGGCGCCGCCGGACGCGGCATCCTCTGCGGCATGGACGACATCGCCACCCTCGACCGGCGCCAGGGACCCCACGGGGAAGTCGTGCTGCGGCAGCGCGGGGCGCATTTCGAGATCATCGCCAACGGGTGCTTCCTCATGGACACTTCGGACGGCCGCTCGGAGCGCCTGCTCGTCGATGCGGCGTACGACACACTTTCGCCAGGCGCCCGCCGACCCTCCGTTCTCATCGGCGGTCTCGGCGTCGGTTTCTCCCTCGCACATGCGGCGCGGGACCCCCGCTGGGGCCAAATCACCGTGGTGGAGAGGGAGGAGGCCATCATCGACTGGCATCGCGCGGGTCCGCTCGGCGCCATTTCCGGCCCGGCTCTGTCCGATTCCCGTACGCGGATCATCCCTGCTGATCTGGTCGAATACGTACGTACCGCGCGAGACACCTTCGACGCGCTCTGCCTCGACATCGACAACGGGCCCGACTGGACCGTCACCGAGGGCAACGGCGGACTGTACTCACCGGCCGGACTCGCCCACTGCGTACGGCGGTTGAACCCCGGCGGGGTGCTCGCCGTGTGGTCCGCGCAGCCCTCCCCCGCCTTTGAGCAGGCTCTCCGGAATGCCGGATTCACCGGGGTAAATACCAGAGAGGTGCTAGTTGCCCGGGGCGTCCCTGACGTGGTCCATCTCGGCGTTCGCCCTGCGTAGCCGAGATACGGAAAGTGCCTCTAGTCTCTGACCGACACAGGGGATCACCCCACGGATCCCCGGGCGAGCACAGTCAGGGCGGGGCAACCGATGGAGCAGACACACACCGGCCACAACGGCGTCGCGGCGACCCCCGGCGCCCAGCGCAGGGTGCTGGTCGTCGAGGACGACACGACGATCGTCGACGCCATCGCGGCCCGGCTGCGGGCCGAGGGCTTCCAGGTGCAGACGGCCGTCGACGGCCCCGCCGCCGTCGACACGGCCGAGGCCTGGCAGCCGGACCTCATGGTCCTCGACATCATGCTGCCGGGCTTCGACGGCCTGGAGGTCTGCCGCCGGGTCCAGGCCCGCCGACCCGTGCCGGTCCTCATGCTGACGGCCCGCGACGACGAGACGGACATGCTGGTCGGGCTCGGCGTCGGCGCGGACGACTACATGACCAAGCCGTTCTCGATGCGCGAGCTGGCGGCCCGGGTGCACGTCCTGCTGCGCCGGGTGGAGCGGGCCGCGCTGGCCGCCACCACGCCGCGCACGGGCATACTCCGGCTCGGCGAGCTGGAGATCGACCACGCGCAGCGCCGGGTCCGGGTGCGCGGCGAGGACGTGCACCTGACGCCGACCGAGTTCGACCTGCTGAGCTGCCTGGCGAACACGCCGCGCGCGGTGCTCTCCCGCGAGCAGCTGCTCGCCGAGGTGTGGGACTGGGCCGACGCGTCCGGCACCCGGACCGTGGACAGCCACATCAAGGCGCTGCGCCGGAAGATCGGGGCCGAGCGCATCCGTACGGTCCACGGCGTCGGTTACGCGCTGGAGACCCCGGCGCCATGAGCCGGGCCGGAGACCGGGCCCGGCAGCTGCGCGGCAGCGGCGAGCGGCCCGGCTGGGACGAGCCGGCCAGACGCGGCAGGTGGGCCAGGGCCAGGCGAGGACTGCGCGGCCGGATCACGGCCGGGCTGCGCTCGGTCTCCATATCGATCAAGACGAAGCTCGGCACGCTGGTCGTGGTCTCCGTCTTCATCACCACCGGACTGCTCATGGTGGCCCTGCAGACCCGCACCGAGCTGCGCTTCATCACCGTCTTCTCGGTGATAGCGACCCTGCTGATCACCCAGTTCGTCGCGCACGGGCTCACCGCCCCGCTGGACGAGATGAACACCGTCGCCCGCGCCATCTCGCACGGGGACTACACGCGCCGGGTGCGCGGCGCCGACCGGCGCGACGAGCTCGGCGACCTCGCGGGCACCATCAACCGCATGGCCGACGACCTGGAGGCCGTGGACCGGCACCGCAAGGAACTCGTGGCGAATGTCTCGCACGAGCTGCGCACGCCCATCGCGGCGCTGCGGGCGGTCCTGGAGAACGTGGTGGACGGCGTCTCGGCCGCCGACCCCGAGACGATGCGCACGGCCCTCAAGCAGACCGAGCGCCTGGGCCGCCTGGTCGAGACGCTGCTCGACCTCTCCCGCCTGGACAACGGCGTGGTGACCCTGCGGGCCCACCGCTTCGAGGTGTGGCCCTACCTCTCGGGCGTCCTCAAGGAGGCCAACCTGGCGGCCGCCCAGCGCAAGCTGTCCTCCGGTTCGGGCAACCACCAGCGCGCCGACGTCCACCTCCACCTGGACGTCTCGCCGCCCGAGCTGACCGCGCACGCGGACGCGGAGCGGCTGCACCAGGTCGTGGCGAATCTCATCGACAACGCCGTCAAGCACTCCCCGCCGCACGGCCGCGTGACGGTGCGGGCCCGGCGCGGCCCGCAGCCCGAGTCGCTCGACCTGGAGGTCCTGGACGAGGGGCCCGGCATTCCGCAGTCGGAGTGGCACCGGGTCTTCGAACGGTTCAACCGCGGCACCGCGCCCTCACCGCACGGGCCTGGCAGCGACGGCGGCACGGGGCTCGGCCTCGCCATCGCCCGCTGGGCGGTGGATCTTCACGGTGGCCGGATCGGTGTGGCCGAATCCGCCCGGGGCTGCCGGATCCAGGTCACCCTCCCGGGCACCCCCCGGCAGCAAAGTTGACGTAAAGTTCGAACCGGAAGCGGTCGTTCTGCGTGGTCTACAGCAGAAGGCGTCGTTCCGGGGTGCGGTCCAGCGGGCCGCAGTCGCGCTGTCGCGTACCCGAAGGGGCTCGCACAGAAGCGGAACCACGCTTGTTTCCCGCCATTTCGCGCCCCGAAACCAGGGTTCCGGTGTGACTTACACGACTGTGGCATGCCCGGTCTGCACGTCCAGGCCAGGGAGGCGTAGCCTTTATTTCCGCTGTCCATCACCTTGTGAAGCGGAAGAGGGCGGTTACCGCCGTGTCGTCTCAGTCCCCCAGTAATTCGAGCGTCTCGACCGACCAAGACGGGCAGGGCAAGAACCCTGCGGCCGGCTTTGGTGCCAATGAGTGGCTTGTCGACGAGATCTATCAGCAGTACCTCCAGGACCCCAATTCGGTCGACCGTGCCTGGTGGGACTTCTTCGCCGACTACAAGCCGGGTGCCACCGGCACGGCGGACAACCCTGTTCAGGGTGCTCCCACCGCAGCCGCGGGGGCTGCGGCAGCCGCGCCTGCCGCCGCTGCTCCGGCCGCGCCCGCCACCCCGGCCCAGGCCGCCCCGGCGCCCGCGGCACCGGCCAC
>NZ_QOLA01000038.1 GCF_003324565.1 Streptomyces sp. SDr-06
CGCGAGGAGTTCGAACGCCACCTCGCCGCCTGCCCGTCCTGCACCCAGGAAGTCAGCGAACTGGCCGCCACCGCCGGACGGTTGGGACTCGCCATGACCACCACTCCCCCAGCCGCCCTCAAGACGAACGTACTGCGCAGCATCACCACCGTACGGCAGGAGCCACCCCCCACCACGCCCGTGCTCCCGGTGGCGGCGCGCGCCGGCCGCAGGCGGGCCCTGGCCCGGTTCGCCCTCGCCGCCTGCCTGGCCGCAGCCCTCGGGTCCGGCGGCATCGCCATCTGGCAACACCAGCAGGCCGACACCGCGCGGAACCAGGCAGAAGCGGAACAGCAGAAGTCCCAGCAGCTGGCCGACGTTCTCGCGGCCCCCGATGCCAAGGTCACCACCGGACATCTCGAAGACAACGCCACCGGCACCCTGGTCGTGACCCGAAGCCTCAACCAGGCCGCGTTCCTGGCCTCCGGCCTCCCCCGGCCCCCGTCGGGCAAGGTCTACCAGCTGTGGTTCGACGATGCCGGCACGATGCGCCCAGCAGGCCTGATGGACCCTGCACGCACCACCGAAGCCGTCCTGCTGACCGGCCCCGTCGGCCAGGCCTCCGCCATGGGCATCACCGTCGAACCGACCGGCGGATCCATCCATCCCACCACCACGCCGCTGGCGCTCATGGCATTCCCCCGCGCCTGAATCACACCCGACGGGCCTCCCACGCTCCGCGTTGTCCGGCGGGTGTGGGACGCCCCATGACCCGTCACTTTGGAAGGGCCGCCTGGCCAGGCGGCTGCAGCACAGCACATGGCGTTGCCTCCTCTGGGACCCATGTCGATGGCTCGGGCTGAAGGGATAATCCCGCGGAGCCGGCGTGGGCAGCCGAACGACCAATCTGCGGGCCCGTCAGTGACGAATCCCTTACGGGGTTCCCAGCTGGTTGTCGGGAGAGGAGGTGACGGCGATGACGGATGAAGAATTCCGGGTCCTGCTCGCCGAGGCACGCGAGGAAGCACACCGCACGGTCCTGCCCCCTCCCGTCCGCGAGCCGGGCGACGAGGCGGAATTCGCTCTGCGCGCCCAGCATGCCGAGTTCGGCGCATCGGCCCACTGACCGGCAGGGAGACTTCCCTGTGTACCCGTCGAAGCCGCGGTGCACGACGGCGTATCGAATGCGGCGTGGGCGTGCCGACGCCGGAAAGGAGCGCCGCCGCCTGGACGGCATCCGCTGCGCTGGAACTTCGCACCAGTTGTGCGGCGAGGCAGGGGCCGACGGTGGCGAGGGGGCTGTTGCTGTGCATGGTCGACTCTGATCCCAATTGGCAACACTGCTCACGACGACTCGAACGCACCCCCTGTTCACCCTCGCCGAACCCCGCCCGCACGCGCCTGAGGCCGTCGGCGTGAACGACTCCCACCCCGCCCAGGACACCGACGCCCTGCACCGCGAAGTCGCCCAGCTGCGCCACGCCTTGGAGACCAGGCCCGTCATCGACCTCGCCCGCGGCGCCCTGATGGCCGGCCTCCCTCCAACTCGGCAGGCCAGAACGCCTGGAACGTACTCGTCACCGTCTCCCAGCACTCCAACAGCACAGTGCGCTTGGTGGCCGAGAACGTGCTCGACTCCATCAACCGCACTCCCCTGCCTCAGCCCCTCCAGCAGCAACTGGCGGCCGCTCTCGCCCAGTTCCGCACCGAACAAGACAACGCATAGGCGACGACGAGGACCGTGCGCGGCACCCGGTAGGCGGGTAGCGGCCGGTCCTTGAGGCGCCGATACCCGCTGGCCTACGCCGCCACCCGCCTGAACTGAACTACAAGACCACCACCACTGGGAGACCGGCCCTCGCCGGTGGCGGGCTCCAGGAAGGCTACGAGACCGGCCTACAGAACGACGGACGACTGCGCATCACTCACGGCTCCAGCTGACTGTGCGTCAGCCTCTGCCAGGCTGGGTCATGTGCTGCAGTGGCGGGTATGGTCCTGGCCCCGGCCGGAGTTTCGGGCCGGCCCGAGGATGGGGCGGCCGCCGGTCCCAGGGCCTCCTCCACGGCACATATCGCCCGCCAGACGTGACCAGCGGGTCGTCGAAGGTGGGCGAGGGATGCCCCCGCTGGGCCTTGACGACGTCGACAGGTTTCCGTCCCGGCATCGACACGTCCTCGACCGGCTCGGGCCGTACGTCGTTGCAGTCGAGGGCGACGCCGGGCCTGTCGACTCGTCCGGCCACAGCCGCGCGGGGGCGATCGCGGTCGGGGTGGCGCCCATGCTGCGCAGACCGCCCGGATGACCGCAGCCCGTCAGGACCAGTCCGGCCGTGGCGGGGACGACGAACGCCCGGAGAAGCGGATGCGGGACGCGGCGCGTCCGGAGTGCCCGGCGGAGTGGACCGCACTCGCGGCCCGCCCGCTCGCTGCTCTGCTGCCTGACCGGTTCACGCTTGCGGGGCCCGCTGCTTGACGAGGTCGGCGTACAGAACGATGTTGTCCGTGCGATGGCCGCCCTTGATGGGGCCGCCGCAGGTCAGCAGGCGCAGTTCCGGACGGTCGGTCTTCCCGTACACCTTCTCCGTGGGGAAGTCCTTCTTGTCGACCTGCTGGATCTCGCGCACCTTGAACGTGGCCGTGCTGCCGTCCGCGCGCGGCACCTCGATGGTGTCGCCCACCTTGACCTTGGCGACGTTCCTCATGAGCGCCGGGCCCTTGGCGGTGTCGTAGTGCGCGACGATGACGGACACGCCCTTCTCGCCCGGCGTGACTCCGCCCGTCCACCAGCCCGGCTCGTTCGCCTTGTCCACCGGCGGCACTTGCAGTTCCTGGTCGCCGTCCACGCCCAGATCCAGCATGGACTTCGCGTCGACGCCCGCCGACGGGATGCGCAGCCCGGTCGGCTTGGATTCCTTGAGCGGTGCGGCGGCGTTCCCGGCGACGGCGGACGCGGTGTTCTTTACGTTCACGTCGGGCGCCTGGTCGCCCGAGCCGCAGGCGATGAGGCCGACCCCGAGCGCCCCGGTGAGCAGGGCGACGGCCGCGAGACGACGGGTGTGCCGGGCCGGGCGCGGGCCCCGCGTCGCGACGGTGTCCGGTCGCCCGTCGAGGCCGGGGTGGGACATGCCGCGGTCGGCGGACGCTTCGGGGGTACTGGGCACGACAACTCCTGCGAGGCGCGGCCGCCGGACGGATCGGCTCCGCCCGGCGGCCGGTGGGTGGTGAGGGGAACGTGGGCCGTACGGCCTGGGGTCAGGCCTTGACGCGGCCGCGGCGCAGGATCGCGTAGCCGAGGCCCGCCGCACCGGCCGCCGCCATGCCGCCACCGGCGACGAGGAACGCCGGGTTCTGCTCCTGGACGCCCTCGGCGCCGGCCTTGACGCCGCCCTTCGGGGTCACGGTCTTGCCGTCACGCCGGTCATCCTTCTTCTTGCCGTCCGAGTTGGGCTTCGGCTTGTCCTGCTCGCTGTGCCAGCCGCCCGGGTGCTGGACGCCGACGAAGCCGTTGGCCTGGTTCAGCTCGTACTTGTAGCCCTTGACCGTGGCGGTCGGGTTCTCGGCGCTCAGGTTCGCTATGCGCTGGCCGTTCATCGTGATCCACGCCATGTAGCCGCCCTTGGGCAGCTTGTAGACGTGCGCAACCGCGTTGTTGCTGAGCTTGAACTCCTGAGCGTCCTGCTCCTTCTCCGACTTCTTATTCTCGTCCTTCTTGCTTTCGGACGGCGTCGAGGGAGCGGACTGCGACGGCGCGGGGGCGGGGCTGTCGGCGAAGGCGACGGCGGCCGGCGCGAGCAGCGCACCGCTGACGGCAGCGGAGACAGCGACAGCGCGGACGAGGGTACGGCGATTGCTGGTCAAGAGCTCTTCCTTCTCACTACACACAACGAAACCCCGGTCGGCGCCCGACGGGCTGCCCGGCTGATCGCTGGGAGGACTTCTGCTGACTCCAACAACGTAAATGTCGCATATTGCGAAGATTGCCCAGTGATGTAACGGTGCGCCATAGAGCTCGTAACAACCCCATGGGCAGGGCCGGGCCCCGAAAACGTCGTACAGGGCCCTGGTGGCGCGACCGGCGCAACATGCCGTTCTGGCACGCGAGTTGCTCGCCGATGCCCGCGCCGAGGCAAACCAGCCCGGGTCGTCCGGCAGGGTCATCAGAGGTCACAGCGGCCACGTCCGCGCCGGGCTTCAGGCGGACCGCGTCCAGCACTGCCTCCAGGACGTGCACCCCGTCACCCCGGACCGCCACACGTCGTGGACGCAGGCCCTGGACGCGGTCCGGCTGGCCCCACGGACGATGCCGCGGCAGTCACCGCTGACCAGCTGCGGGCCGTGGTCGAGCGCCTGGTCCCGGTCGGTCAGCAGCAACACGGTGACCGGGACGTCCTGGTCGTGATGGACACGGGTCACGACCTGATGCGGCTGGCCTGGGGGCTGTGCGACCTGCCCGTCGAACTGGTCGGACAGCTACGCTCGGACCGCGACCTGCGGCTGCCGAAACCGCCGCGCGTCTACGACCCGAAAAGCGGTCGGCCATCCAGGCACGGCAAGGAATTCAGCCCGGCCAGGCCTGCCTCCTGGCCCGAGCACTTCACTCCAGGCTTCTTTGCAGGCACGTTCCCGCACCCAGTCAACAAGAGCGGGCAGGCAGTTGGCGCGACTATGCCGCCGCATTCCACCGTCGCCGTGCCTGGCCTCGTTGATCTCTGGGAACAGCGATTGTCGACCGGTTTCGGAGGCAGGTGTTGATCGCTGGGCTGACGGCTGCCGTTGAGAAATGACGGCATGGTCGCGTCTGGGACGTGGCAGGGGCCTGCACTCATCACTGGATGGATGGGCCGGCGAGGGGGACGTGGCCGAGAGGGCAAATCTCTATGGCGTCATCTCACGCAGGTCAGGGCGGTTTCTGGGCAGCCCGAAGCCCGCCATCTGCTTCTCCTCGTAGGACAGGAAGCCAAGGCTCCGGTAGAACGCGTGATTGCGCTTGCCTTCCGGTGACGACTCGTGGTCTGTGGAGAGGAGGAAGAAGCGGCAGTGCGAGTATCGCTGCTTGAGGTGCTCGACCAGGGCCCGGCCGACGCCCTTTCGGTGATGCGCTGGGTTGACCACGACGTCCTGGACGTAGCAGATGTGTTCGTCGTCGGAGACGGTCCGGGCCAGTCCGAAGAGCGTTCCTGAACCATCTCGTGCGGTGATGACCAGGTGAGAGTTCCGCAGGCCGCGGCAGAGCTTCTCGACGTCGGCGGTGTAGCCCTCCCAGCCGACCGAGTCGTAAAGGCTCAGCATCTCATCAGGATCGAAGACGCTCTCTTCCGCGATGAACACGCCAAACCCCCTCCGGCCGTGCCGCTTCTTGATGCCGACTTCTCATCGCATCTGACTTCACGCTCGTCAGCCATGTCAAGATCGGCGACAGTTGGTCACCCGGCCTTGGCGGGGGTGTTCCGTTCGTGCTCGGGTGCCAGTTCACCGCGGGCTGGGCCGTCCTGCGAGAGCCTCTCTCCGGCGACCGCTGGCCGGCCCGGGGCGTGGTGATCGGCGGTGCCCGGCCGGGATATTCGCTGGTCGCCGCTCGTTGATGGAGGTCATACTGCCGCGATGGACCCGGTGACTCTCGAGACCGACCGTCTGCTGCTGCGGGCCTTCACACCTGCCGACGTTGATGCGGTGTACGCAGCCTGCCAGGACGAAGACATCCAGCTCTACACCCCGGTGCCGGTGCCCTACCGGCGTGCGGACGCGGAGAAGCTCGTCCGCGAGAAGCTGCCCGCCCAGTGGGCCCAGGACAAGGACTACACGCTCGGCGCGTTCCGCAAGGACACCGGCGTCCTGGTCGGCTCGTACTGCCTGACCCTCATCAGCCGCGGCGTCTGGGAGCTCGGCTACTGGGCAGTCAAGGAACAGCGCGGACGCGGGTACTCGGTAGAAGCTGCTCGGGCCCTGTGCGACTGGGGCTGGGCCACCCTCGACGTCCACCGCATCGAGTGGTGGGCCATGGCCGGGAACACCGGCTCACGCGCCGTCGCCGAGAATCTCGGCTTCACCGTCGAAGGAACACTGCGCCATCGCAGCATCGCCAACGACGGCCAGCCCTACGACTGGTGGGTAGGCGGACTACTGAGGCCCTGATGGTCACCGCCGGTGGCTCCGTCGGCTGCGTTTGCTCCTCTGCGCGAAGTTCCGCCTTCGGTCGCCGGGGCCCGTACCAGCTCGCGGGTCAGCAGCGAGCCTGCTCGCCGAGCTCCAGCAGCCCAGAACGGCACCCCTGCCGCCAAGTCCGCCCGCACGCCGTCTTCACTGCAGGTGGGTTCGGCTCCATGTGGCGCCGGGCCCGGCTGCCTCGCGCTGGTCACGGGCCGAAAGGTCCGCCGGTCAGGCGACCTTTTGGGGCTGAGGCGTCTTGCGCATCCTGACTCCGCCAAGAATGAGCACCGCCCCGACGGCGACGACGCCGAGGTAGGCGGGGGACGGAAGGTCGACCACTTTGTGCAGCCAACCCCACTCCGTGCCGAACAACGCCTGGGACGCGAAGCTGACGAGCCCCTGGGCTCCTACGACGTAGCCGACACTTTCGGCCGTGTATCCGATGGTGATTCGCACAAGCCAACTCTCCCGCGGCGGTACCACCGGATCATCCTCCGCGGGAACGAAGACGCAGTAGTCCCAAAGATGCAGTCGCGTTGCAGCCCCGGGGGCACGCGGCCGAAGCCCAACTGCCGCGTCACCAGGCGCGCGTGCGCGCGGAATGGGGCGAGGCGATTCCTGCGCGCGAGGGTGCGGCGGCGTCCAGGTGGGACGTTGCGAGTGCACCACGGCCCAGCCGGACAGCGGGCGTGCGGCTTGCCGGATTCCGTGACCGCGGTGCGTGCCCGGTTGCCGTGCAGGTGGTCCCCCACTCGGCCTTCGCACTGGTTGTGGAGTTCGATGGCGTCCCACTCCCCGCCGCCGACGCCGCCGACCGACAACACCGCGGAAACCTCGTCGCCGGGCTCACGCCGGTGCAACCCGCATGCAGGGCGAGAACGTGACGTACGTCCCCGGACGTCTGCCCCAGGTGGTCGCCTACTCCGTGCGTTGGCTGAACTCATCGCTCGCCGTCGTTCGCACCTTGAGTGCGCGCCACTGCCAGGGATTGAGACATTGCATGGAATGACCACCGCCCTGCAGTACTGAGCGTTTGGTCCTGTAGCTCCTTCAGGAGCGGGGGGACCAGACGAGTATCTGCCTCCGAGAAGCGCGCCACCTGCAGCGAGCCCCACGTCGAAAGTGCGGGTGAGCCACACCGGGCCATCCCCGGCGGCGACTTCGACGGCACCAGCAAGACCGCCCTCGGCAGCCTCTGGATCAACCAGCCGGCGCCAGTACGGTGATCAGGCTTCGACGTACGCCACGATCGTGATCGTCCTCAGGGCGGTAACGTAGTAGATCACCCGGACTGCGTCGATCTCGTCCGTGTAGTCGCGCAGCAGGGTGCCGGGTACCTCGGTGCCCAGCTCCGGATTGACGCTGATGGCGACGATCGCGCGGTCCAGACGGTGCGTCTCGGACGCGGTGAGCTTCGCCAGCTGGGTGAGCGCGGGCTCCACCATGACGACCTGGGAGCGGCGCGCGCCGTGCTCAGGCGACACGCGGCTGCTCGTCCGCGAGGCGGGCGAGGTGGGCGTCGCGGGCGGTCTCCCACGGGACGCCGGACTCGGGCGAGGGGTAGCCGTTGGCGGCGATGTCCTCCAGGACCGAGGCGAGGACGTCCGTCTTGGCGCGCTCCGCGGCCGCGTACGCGCGGGCCGATTCGGCGGCGTGCTCATCGAGGGGCTGACGGGCGGGCGTGGGGGCCGGCGGCTTGCTCATCCGGAACTCCTGGGCTTCGTCTCTGGCGTGTGCCCCCACGGTAGCGCTGAGGCGGGGCGCTCCGGGATGGTACGAAAAAGCTGGCGGTCGTCGACGTGGGCTCCGTGGGGAATCCTGTCCTGTCCCCCGGACGCGAAGAAACGCCGCCGACACGGCGGCAGTGACTCCGGAGTTGTCCCGCAGGCCCGAGGGCGCCACGAGAGTCGTCAACCACACCATCGACGACGGACCGGACGGGAAGCGGACGCCGACGATCCTCGAACTCCTCAAGGACAACAACGTGAAGGCCACGCTCTGCATGCTGGGGAACACATCCTGGAGACCTTCACCGAGTACGCCGGCCACGAGGTCTTCCTCGTCGACGGCTACGTCGCCGACCCGACGGGCGTGACCTGCGCCCGGCGCAACTTCCCCTGCACGTTCCTGCACTCCCACCGGGCCGGCCCCGGAGCCGTGGCCGGCCCCCAGCCCAAGCGTCCGGGTATACCCGGGACGGCGATACGGGGTGTTCAAGGCAAGTCATTCGCGGCGCTGACACGCTTCGAGTGGCCTCCTGCAACTGTCCGGCCCATCGGCGCAACGCGTTATGCGAGCCGACCAACACGCTGCTGCGCGGCGAAGCCCGGTGATGCCCCCGGCGGACCCTTCACCGACACGAGAGCGCCAGCCTGGGCAAGGCGCACTGACCAAGGGCCGCCTCAACACCGGGCCGGTTCCAGTCTGCATTGGCAGGCCTGCCGCTGCCACCGCCCCACCGCGATCGCAAGCCTCAGCTCCGCCTCCCCAAGGAAGTTGGTGATGGGCACGGGTCGACTGACGGGCCGGAGGAACGGTGATGCTTCTCGCCGCTGCCCCGGGCCGGTTGGCTGTTTCACCTCTTACGTCCGGCGGGGGCGAGTGAGTTGAGTCCGGCGTCGATGAGTCGGGCTGCGCGCTGGACGTCTGCGCTGACCTCATCGTGCAGTTCCTCGGGGGTCTGGGCGCGATGCAGGTGCTTGCGCAGCGCCTGGAACTGGACGGGCCACAGTGCGAGCAGGGCGGCCGCGGCGATCTGAGGTTCGGGGTCGTCCGGGCTCATCTCGGCGCGTCGGGCCAGGACTTCGGCGGCCACGGCGACCTGCTGGTCGACCATGTCCCGCTGATATGCCCGCAGGGACGGGGTGGATCCGATCAGCAGGCCGAAGCGAAGGAGAACCGCTTTGGCTTGGGTCCAGTCGGCCTGCGCCGCAAGCCAGGACGTGAGGCCCGCCAGTTGGCCGGACAGGATCTCCAGCACCGCTTCGACCGGTGACAGGTCCGGATCGGCCAATGTGGTCCGCAGGGAGTCCAACGTGGTTTCGCCCAGGTCCAGGACGAGGGATTCCTTGGTCGGGAAGTAGTTGAACACGGTCTTCTCCGACACCCCGCAGGCGTCGGCGACCTCAGAAACGCGCACCGCATCGAAGCCCCGGTCCATGAACATCTCGGTGGCCGTGTCGGACAGCTGCTGCCGTAGCAGTCGCTTCTTGCACTCTCGCAGCCCCTCGGCTGCAGGCTCCTCTTCGCGGCGCCGCAAGGCCGTCCAGTCCACGGTAGGCGTGCTCATGCCCTGAAGCATAGTCTGGCCAACCTCCCTTTTTCTGTTACTGTAACTTTACAGTCACTGTACTTTATGTGCGCCCATACCTGAGGAGCCCACCGTGAGCGCCATCCACATCGTCCGCGAGTACCCCCACCCACTGCAGAAGGTCTGGCGTGCGGTCACCGATCCGCATCTGATCCCGCTCTGGACGGCCACCGGCGCCGGCGCTCGGCCGGAGGGCTTCGCCACCACGGTCGGCACCACGTTCAAGTTCATCGCGAAACCGAAGCCCGGCTGGAGCGGCGTCGTGGTGTGCGAGGTGTTGGAGGTGCGCGAGCCTTCGCTGCTGCGCTACTCATGGCAAGACGAAGGCGGCGGCGAGACGACCGAGGTCGCCTATCGGCTCGATCCACACGGCAGTGGAACGCGCTTCACCTACGACCACACCGGCTTCACCGGCCCCGGAGGCTTCTTCATGGCCAAAATCCTCGGCTCCGTCCGCACCAAAATGCTCACCAAGGGCCTGCCTGCCGTGCTCAACAACCTCGACGACCAAGGTGCCCTGCGCCCGGAACACCCCTGAGCTTGTCCAACCTTTCAAGCGGGTCGGATCTGGAGGTCACAGATGCCCGACCGGCCGCGTGCATGACGGCACCGCCCGGCTGGCCGACGATTCCGGAAGAAGACTGCTGAGGCGTCAGTCATTCGGTGGGTCAGGCGACCGAGCGGTGCCATGATCAATTCGCACGGTCATGCGTAGGACCAAGGACGCCCAGGGGGTCCGCGTATGCCCGGGCCGGACAGCGGGTTCCTGCCGGTGACGGAACGTCCGTCCCGGACACCACGGAGCGGTCAGGGCGGACGAGGATCCCAGTCCTCGGGCCCACCGCCCCGCCACTCGATCAGCAGGGAGCGAACCACGTCCAGGTCATCGAGGCCTTCCAGGCCCGCGCGCCGCAGATACTCCGTGAGATCCCGCAGATCCCGGGCACGGCCCAGGATCGTGCCATCCACCCGCACCCGCCGCCCGCCCGTCTCATCGGGCGGGTACACCACAATCACACGCTCCGCGGCCATGACCCCACCCTGCGACAGGACGCGCACGGCCGCATCCGGCAACCACGCGGCCGTCCGGCGTTCGCCGAGCCCTCACGCATCCGCAGGAAGACCCGCTTCGTCGTCGCTGCCCCGGGCGCTCCACAGGGCGGCGGCTTGCAGCTGGATGGTGTTCAGACCGGTCGTTGCAGCCAGCTCGTCGAGGGTGAGTCCCTCGGGGTGCCGGCTCATCGCGCGTGCGACTTCGCCGCCCACTGCTCCTCGCTGACGAAGGGGCGCCGGCGGTAGTACTGCTGAAGCTCCGCCAGGTGTGCCGCACCACAGGCTGCCACCTGCCGGTACCCATCAATCCGGGCATCCTCCGGATCCGCCCAGGAAGAATCCCGCACACGGCCATAGCCCGCCAGCCCAGGCTCAACCGCCCGGCCGCACCGATCACACAACACGACGCCCTCGCCACCCTGGCCTGCAACTCTTCCACGCACAACACAGTCCTCTTTCTCGTTCCCGCCCGTCGCGGCGGGGTGCACGGCGGCTCTCGCCTGCCGGCGCCAGGGGATTCATGAAAGGTCAGATACGAGAGCGACCGCGGTGCGGTGGCCCTTGAGATCCGGGCGGCGCGCGCTCTCGCCTCCGTGAAGGAACAGCTCTATCGCTGTCAGAGCCGCCCGTTCCAAGCGGCCTCTGGCGTGCGCGGTGGTGCGGTGCCTATCGCCATGCGCAGAGCGGTGTCCACGTCCGGGGCGAAGGTGAACAGCCTGTCGGTGCAGGTGCACGCGAAAAGCCGCCGTACCTTGTGCCGCCTGCCCGCCACGAGCACCAGACGCGAGCGGAAACGTGCCGGTACGAGGACACGCAGCAGAGCGCAGTCGGCGAAGGAGAGGCTGGACAGATCGACGATCGTCAGGTGTTGCCGACCGGGGCGCAGTGCTGCTCGCAGCAGCGGGGCGGTATCGATGTCGATCTCGCCGGTGGCCCGCAGCAACAGGATGCGTCCGGGGAGAACGACGCGGGTCACCCTGGCCGCGGGGTCCTCGGGCAGGGCCGCGAAGGACACGGGGCTGGGACGTGCGGGTGCGTGGGGGTCGCGGGGATGCGGGTGCACGGCTGCCGCCCAGGCTGATGGGGAGCCCTCCCCTTCCGCGGGACGTTCCAGGAAGGGAGTGCACGGTCACTACGGCGGCCATGCGGTTGAGGAAACCCGTACCCGAGGCGCCCCACAGGGTCTGGGTAGGACGCAGCAGCGCGGCAGACACCAACGGCTATACGTCCAACATACATACCCCTCCCGGCTCGCCGACAACCGAAGACGAGGTGGCCCGCTTACGACCCGCCTGGGCTTGCCCTCCCGGGAGGGCAAGCCCCCTGCTAAGGCGTCTCCTGGGCGTCCCAGCAGGGGGCATCTGCCCGCAGGCGGCGGGCACGCCGACGAGCGGCAGGCGCTGGTGCCGCTTCAGGTTGTCGAAGGTGCGCGCGTCGCCGAGTCGCGCGACCCGTCTTCATCGGGTCGCCCGGCTCCGGAAGAATGGCCGGGTCCCTTCTCGGCCGCCTTCGTGGCCCGGTCCACACGGTGCAGCTCGTCGTATACCCGCCCGAGGGAGTAGGCGAAGTTGCCCGGGATGCACGCATCGTCACGTCGGGCTCGGGACGGGGATGACGTTGCCGGCGGCGTTGCAGCGTACGGTCCAGGTTCCTTGGGTGTGCGCTTCGTGCACCCGTACGTCCACGGCGGGGGGCTGTTTGCCGCCGGGCACCTCGGCGCCGGCGGCCGTGCAGACGAGCTGGGAGACACCCAGGCCCCCTCCGTTCATCTGTGCCACCGGTACCGGAAGGTAGAGGTCCACCGCACCTGCACCGGCCGTCGCGGTCGGGCGGCCGGGCATGGCGGGCACCTCGGTGATCAGGCCGCGGGCCCGTTCCGCCGGATCGGGGCCTGCCAGGAGCAGGTCGAGCGCCTGCTGAGGGCCGACCGGGGATTTCACGCGGCGTGCGACGGCCTGCATACCGAAGGGGCTGACGAAGTACAGCTGGGCGTAGTAGTCCGCGCTGCCCGGGTGGCGCAGACCCGAGGCCGGCGGCCCGGCCGGTGCCGGGCCGGTGGCGCCGATGCCGCAGCCCGCCAAAGACGCCGCGAGGAGGGCCGTGAGAGCGATGACGGGGCGTCTCATGACGGCTCCTCTTCCGGGTTGGCGGGCAGGGTCAGCGTGAACACCGCTCCCCCGCCAGGCGCGTTGGCGGCGCTCAGGGTGCCGCGGTGCAGGTGCGCGTTCTCCATGGCGATGGCGAGCCCGAGGCCGCTGCCCTCGGACCGGGTGCGTGCCACGTCGGCTTTGTAAAAACGGTCGAAGACGTGGGGCAGGACATCCGCGGCGATGCCTGGGCCACGGTCGGCCACGTCGATGACGAGGCTCTGACCGATCACCCCGGCCCGCACGGTGACGGGTGGCGCGCCGTGTCGCAGGGCGTTGGCGATGAGGTTGGCCAGGACGACGTCGATGCGGCGAACATCGACCCGCACGCGTACGTCGTGCTCGGGGAGGTGGGTGACGACCTGCTCGGGCTCGCGCCAGCCCCGCAGCTCAAGCGTCTTGCGCACCAGGGTGCGCAGCCCCACGTCATCGAGGTGGAGCGCCGCCGCGCCCGCGTCGAAACGGGAGATCTCCATCAGGTCCTCGACCATGCGGGCGAGTTTGCGGGTCTCGTCGCTGATGAGGAGTACGGCGTCGGCGGTGTCCGGGGGCAGTTCGCCGGAGTGGGCGTCCTCGTCGAGGGCGTCGGTGACCGCGGCCATCGCGGCGAGCGGGGTGCGCAGTTCGTGGGAGACGTCGGCGGCGAACCGCCGTGCGTTGGCCTCCATGCGGCGCAGTTCCGCGTCGTCCCGCTGCAGGGCCGTGGCCATGGTGTTGAACGTGCCGGTCAGTTCGGCGAGTTCGTCCTTGCCGGTGACGGCGAGCCGGGTGTCGAGCACTCCCGCGGTGATCTTCTCGGCGGCTGTACGCAGCTGCCGTACGGGGCGCAGCACCCGGCGGGCCGCGAACAGTGCGGGGACGGCCGCGAGCGCGAGCGCCGGGACGGCGCCGGCCCAGGCCGCGGTGATCAGGTCGGAGATGTCGGCCTGTTCGGCGCGGAGACTGAGCGCGGCGTAGACGACGAGGCCCGAGGGCTTCCCGGCCTGGCCGTCCCGGGCGTCGTAGGTGACGGGCATGGCGATGACCAGCCGGGGGCCCGGGGCCTGGCCGGTGCGCTCGTACACGGTGGTGTTGCTCCGCATCGCCTCGGTGCGCAGGGCGGTGCTGATGGGGTGGGCGGTGCCGATGGGCGGTCCGTCGTTGCGGGAGACGGCGGTGGTCCAGCCTCGGGCGCCGCCGACCCGGTCCAGTTGCTGTGCGAGGCCGCGCAGATCGGTGTCGGTGGGCTCGGGCGGCAGGTTCGGCGCCAGCGAGTCGACCTGGAGCCGCAGGTCGTGCACGGCCGCGTTCTGGGTGCGCTGGAGGATTCCGGCGCGAGCCTGGCGGAAGGTGAGGGCCGCGGTGATCAGCGCGCTCACTGCGGCGACCAGTAGGAAGGCCACGACCAGGCGCGTGCGCAGCCCGCGCGCCAGGGCGAACTTCACGCGGGCACCGGGCCGAAGCGGTAACCGAAGCCCCGTACGGTCTGCACGTAGACGGGGTGGCGCGGATCGTCCTCGATCTTGGAGCGCAGCCGCATCACACAGGCGTCGACCAGACGCGCGTCACCGTAGTAGCTGTGCTCCCATACGTCTTCGAGGAGTTGACGGCGACTGAAGGTCTGTTCCGGCGTTCCGCTGAGGAAGAGCAGCAACTTCAGCTCGGACGGCGCGAGTTGGAGGACCTCGTCGCGCTTGCGGACACTCAGCGCGCTGCGGTCGATCTCCAGCTCCCCCACGACCGCCGGCCCCGCCCGCACGTCGGTGTCGGCCTGTGACGGGGCGACGCGGCGCAGCACCGCCCGCATCCGCGCCTCGATGAGCGCGCCGCTGGCGGGCTTCACCACATAGTCGTCCGCGCCCGCTTCCAGACCGACCACGACATCCATGTCGTCACCGCGCGCGGAGAGGATCACGATGGGGATCTGGCTGGTCTCGCGGATGCGACGGCACACTTCCAGGCCGTTCATCCCCGGCAGCATGAGATCGAGGAGCACCAGGTCCGGCTTGAACGCGACCAGCGCCTCCATGCCGTCCTCGCCGGTGCCGACCGCCTCCGTCTCGTGCCCGCAGCGGCGCAGCCCCAGGACGACGCCGCGGCGTACGGCCGGATCGTCCTCGATCAACAGCACGCGCGTCATGAAACAGATCCCTTCACCGACCGATGCATGCACAAGCCCATAACGGTACGAATACTGCCGCACCGTCCTCGCGGGGCCGGTCACCGCCGCCATCCTGGCGGGGCCGGCACCGCGACGGCGGGGTTCAGCGCAGTTGCTGGAGGTCGACCGTGCCCGCACCGGGAGCTGGAACGGGGATCAGCCCCCACAGGCCCGCCACGATCACCGCCAGGGCCACGACCACGACCAGGCCGCGGTGCCCCCGTGCCCAGCCCGAACGGAACCGGACCGGGTCCTCGACCAGCCACTTCGTCGCGGCCGCGGCGGCGAGCGAGACCGCGATGGCGACCGCCGTGCCACCCCAGTCCCCCAGCGCGGACAGCCGGGGCAGCAGCAACAGGTAGACCGGCCAGTGCCACAGGTACAGGCTGTAGGAGAGCTCTCCCAGTCGGCGCGGCAGGAAGCTCCCCAGGGCCCGCGCCGTGCGGGCGCCCGGCACCTGCGCGATGACGGTGATCAGTACGGTGGCGGCCAGGGAGTGGAGGAACAGTCCACCCTTGAAGAGCAGCGGCGCCTTCTCGCCGTCCGTCACCGTCCAGGCCACCGCGAGCCCGGCCACCAGCACCGGGCACAGAACCTCCGCCGCGCGGCGCGGCATCCTCGCGGCAAGGCCGCGCACCGGCGCGGTCGCCGCAAGGGCACCCAGCAGCAGCGCGACGGCCCGCGTGTCGGTGCCCTCGTAGGCCCGGGTGGTGTCCACCGCGGCGCCCAGCGTGACCATCAGGGCGAGCGAGGCCAGGACACCCGTACCCGCCAAGACGGCCACCGTCCGCTGCGGATGCCGGCCCCGGGCCGCGATCATCACCACCAACGGCCAGAACAGGTAGAACTGCCACTCGACGGCGATGCTCCACAGATGGGCGAAGACGCGGGTGTCGGAGGCGTTCCAGTAACCGATCTGGTCGGTGATGTAGTGCCAGTTGACCGACTGGGCCGCGACCCACGGCAGGTCACCGAGCGCGAAACGCAGCTGCTCGCCGGTACCGAAAGCCCAGGTGAGAAACACAGTCACCACCACGACCACGACCAGCGCGGGCATCAGGCGCCGGGCACGACGGGCCCAGAACGCGCCGAGCGCGATCCGGCGGCCACGCTGTGCCGAGCCGAGCAGCAGCCCGGTGATCAGGAACCCCGACAGGACGAAGAAGAGGTCCACCCCGAGGAAGCCGCCGCTCAGGTGCCCGGCGTGGAAGAGCAGCACGGCGGCGACCGCGCAGCCGCGCAGCCCGTCGAGCGCGGCGATGTGGGCGCGGCCGCCCGCGCGCGGAGCACGGTGACGGGCTCCGGGGGCGGGCGCGAGCGACAGAGCAGGCATGGGTGCGCGGCCCCTCAGCTGCCGCACTTGAGGTTGCCGTACCGGGCGTCGCCGGTCCACGCGCCCTTGGCCCAGGTGTCTACGGTCGCGGGCGTGAACCCGGCCTGGCGCCCCAGCTGCTCGCTGAACCACTTGGCGAAGGCGGCGGCTCCCTGCTGGCAGTTGTGGATGCCGTCCGAGGAGCGCTGGGCCTTCGCCGCGCCCGCGTCGGTGCCCCACAGCGGAGAGGAGTCCAGGAAGACAGCCGCCCCACCGCTGTTCTTGGCGGCTTCCTCCGCGGCCTTGGGCGCGGTGCGCATCTGCGGTTCGTGCTTCTGGTAGAACTCGTCGATCTTGATGGGCGGGGCGGCCACGAGGACGAGTTTCGCGCCCGCGTCCTTGGCCGTCCTGGCGAGCTTCTCGTAGGCGGCGCGCTGCTTGTCCTGCGCACCCCAGTCGTACGTGGTGACCTGGTACGCGATGACGGTGGGCCGGAACGACTGGATGTCCCCGGCCAGTTGCTTCCAGGTGTCTCCGGAGATCTTGCCCGTGATCTCGTCACCGCCGTCGACGACCGTGCCGCCGCCGTCGGAGGACGCGTCCTTGAAGCCGACCCCGCTGGCCTTCAACGCCGCTTCCAAGGCGGGGGCCTCCGCGCCGGCGATGGAATCGCCCACCCAGAGCACCTTCGCGCCGTTGTCGGCCGCGGCCTCCCCTGACGCTGCGGCCTGGCCCTGCTGCCCTGAGTCCTTGCCCTGCCCGCCGCAGCCGACCAGAGCGACGCCGAGCACGGCGGCGAGGGCTGTCGCGATCGCGGCGCGGGAGGCGATGCGGCGGGTGGGGGCGTGGCCGGTCGAACCGGAATGGTTGCTGTTCATGCCCTCATCACAACAGCGCCCAGCAGGCATTCCGCCGGTCGTCATCATTCGCTCACACAACACAAGAAGGGCTGTCAAAGAGCTGCGCCCCCCGCACGCGAAGGCCCTGCGCCACCCCGCAGAACCGCACGGCCAGGGTGTGCCCGACACCGGCCCGCCGCGCACCGAGGCCGCCCCGTTCACGTAGCTCGACGGACGATCGGCCCCCGCCGACGCCGCGCGGTGCGTCTTCCGCGGACCCGCACGGACGGCATCCGACCTGCCGACAAGCCCGAACACCGCCGCACCCTCGCGCACAAGGGGATCGCACCGTCGGAACATCTGTCCAAGTCATAGCCGCACGCCTACGGCGACATTGGGTTCATGAGCAGCATCGTCGAGGACGCCTTCCAGGCGTTCGCCAGCAATGACCCGGACCGGATCTCTGCAGTCCTCACCGAGGACGCCGAATGGCTGTCGCCTCCTGGGAACCCCAGTGCCGTCGCGCTCGGGGGGACCCACCACATGGTGGGCAGGCAGGCGATCGTGCTCTTCTTCTCCGAGGACTTCCCCCGCTTGTACGCGCGTGACGTCGCCGTCACCCTCCACGGCGTCTACGTCGACGGCGAGCGGGTGGTCGTGGAGTCGACCATGACGGCAACACTCGCCAACGGCAACCACTATGACAACGACTTCTGCTTCGTCTTCGAGATCCAGGACGGGCTGATCCACCGGGCCCGCGAGTACGTGGACACAGCCCGGGGGCTCCGTATGGTACTGGGCGAATTTCCATAGTAGTTTGCTCCGATTCGGCCAGCCTGACGAACTGGGCACCGTCCGCGAGCGGCCTCAGCACACGTGTAGGAGGCGGCGCGACGGAGCGGTAGTCGGTGTCCGTTTCGTGCTCCGCTCTTTCAAGTCCATCACGTCGCGCGCTCCGTTGAGTCCGTCCGCCCCCAAGGAACGCTGCCCCTCCAACAGATGGGCGCCTGCATGGGGAGTTCCGCCTCCAACTGAAGCGAAGGGCCATGGATACAGCCCGGGGTCGCGGTCCTGCACGCTCGCCGCGGTCACCTCGACGGCCAGGACCATGCCGAGGCAGTCCACCACCAGGCGCTGCCTTCGGCCGCCCACCTTCTTCCCGCCGTCCCAGCCGGACGTGGAGCGCGGGACGTCCGCCGCCGCCCGCAGTGACTGCGAGTCCACGATCGCGGCTGTCGGGTCCGGTGGGCCGCCCTCCTTGTCCCGCACGCGGTCACGCAGCCGGTCGTGGAACTCGGCGAGCAGGCCCGTCACCTGCCGGCGGCGGGCAAAACGAGTCGTAGGCCAGATCACAGTCGCCTTCAACTCTCCGACGCCTCAGCCGCCTTGGCTTCAAAGCATGTCAAGTCGTTGTGTTGCTTTTCGCTCCAATGGGGGCATTGCAGCCCATGAGAACCGTTTCCTCGGTCGCCCCACCCAGAGCCCTGGTTCTACGCTCGCTCCACGTCGTCACCCCGGACCCCGGTGGCTCTCCGCCCTACCCGATCACCGTGCCCCCAGGAGGGGGGCGTCGGCAGTGAGGATGCCGCCATGATCCACGGCGTTCCGCCCGACCCCGGGCGTCTGCGCACCTACCGGGCCCACGGCCACACTGTCATGGAGCTCCACGGCGACATCGACATCGCAGCCGCCCTGACGCTCCAGCCCCGCCTGGACGCGGCGAGCCACCCGCCGGAGGCGCTGATCGTCATCGACCTCACCTTCGCAACCTTCTTCGACTGCTCCGGCCTCGCCCTGCTCTGCCGCACACGCCACCGCCTGGACGAGCGGGGCGGCGAATTGCTCTTGGTCTGCCCCCACCCCCTCACCCTGCGGATGCTGCGCGTCCTGGGGCTCACCGAACCGTTCCGCCCGGTCCCCACCCTGGGCGACGCCCTCCGGCCACGCATCCCGGCCCGCGAGTGACAGCACCTGCCCGTCCGCAGGCAGCCCTGCCGGTGAGCGGGACCGACACGCGGGCCGTCATGTGCGGGTCCGGGGACGGCGCCTGGCCTCGATCGCGGTGGGCCGAGGCTGTCGGCAAGCCGCCCGGACACCAGGGCGGACCAGGTGCATTCACGCCACTCCTGCCACCCTCAGCGCCACCGTCGGGACAGCTCCTTTCCCTCTCCCCGCCTGTCGCCCACTAGCGGTCAGGCCCGGCGTGCGGCGCAACAGCGGCGGCTCGCGAGGCGACGAGAATGGGTGGCATGGACCCTGTGCAGGAGTACATCGACGCGATTGCGCCCGGTCACCGCCCGCTCTTCGACCGGGTGAGCGGATTGATCCTGAAGGAATTCCCGCAGGCGCGCGTGGCGCTGGCGTACGGAATGCCCACCTACGAGGTCGAAACGCGCAGGCTCCACATCGGTGTCTGGCAGCACGGCGTCTCGATCTACGGATGGGGCACCGACCGCGATGGTGGCTTCAGCTCCCGCCACCCCACGCTCATCAGCGGAAAGGCCACCATTCGTCTGCGACCCCCGGACATGGCGGCCATCACTGACGATGAACTTCGCGCTCTCATCCGTGCCGCACTGAACCCCTGACCGGGCGCCCGGCCCGGCCAGCAGGCACAACCAGACGGACGCCCTGACGGCGTTCCGCCCCCAATTGGATGTGGGTCGACACCCGTTCTTCTGGCCTTGGGGCGTGACGGCACGACATGTCCGTGTGTGCAGGTTGACCGACGGGAGAGGGAAGCTGCGGCAGATTACGCGCCGGGCAGGACCAGTTCGGTGCGGTTTCGTCGGGCGATGCCGCTGCCCGCCTCGGCCAACGCGACCCAGGAGTCGCTCAGTGCAGAGCTGACACAGGCGCTGCCTGCCCTCGCGCTCTTTCTGCGCTCATGGCCCGACCTTGTTGAGGCCGAATGCCTCCTAGTCGGCGTGATGCTCGTGCTGGCGATGCCCATCGCGGGAGGAGCGGCATCATGGGGCAGAATGCCGGTGGGAACGTCCCGCTGGTCGTGGCGATGGTGCTCGGCTCGACACTGCTCAGCCCGCTGACCGTCCCGCTCGGACTACACCTGGCCCGCCAGCTCGTCGGTCCCGCAGGCACCGGTGGCCTGGACGACACCACCCGCCTCGTAAGCCTCGCCGGTACAGGGGCGGGCCCCTTCGCTCTGGCCTCGGTCGTGCTGCCCCGCCTGGTAGGGATCCCCGCGCGGGCCCTGCTCGGCGATCGCCGCATCGCACGAGTGCTGCCCTGGGCCAAAGCACTTAACCTCGTGAACGTTGTGCTGCTCTGCTACATCAACGCCGCCGGTGCGCTCGGCCAGGCGCTCGCCCACCCGGATCCCGATCTGCTGGCTCTGGCACTTGTGGTGTCCGCCATGGCGTGCGCCCTCTCGTTCCTGCTCGGCCGGTGGCTGTCCCGCTGGACCCGGTGCAACGGCCCGGACCACCCTTCCCTCACGCTCGCCACCGGCATGAACAACACCAGCGCGGCCGCGGTCTTGGCCGCCACCTGGTTCTCACACCGGCCCGAAGTATGAGCCCCCGCCCGGCTCCGCCCCTTGGGCGCCGGCCCCAGCGGCCTGCCGCTCGTACCTCTCTCTGTGCCAGGTGACCTTGATGTCGCCACCTCCCGGTAGGCGGCGCCGGGGTGACGGCACATCCGGTCTTCCTGGGGACCCCGGCCCTGGAGGTGCTGGAGGACGCCGGCGTGGGGGCGGTCGTCTCGCCGCCGATCACCCATCGGGACGGCGCGCTCGTCGGCGTGGTCTCCGCCCACCATCGCCAGGCCACCGCATGGACGGCCGCACAGCACGGCACCTTGCAAACCCCGGCCCGCGCCGCCGGCCTGCTCTGAGCCGATGCCGCCGGAACACGGACCCTCGTGAGGCGGGCTGGCGCATGGTGCGCACCCTGCGGGTATGTCACTTCGCCGCGAGCACGGCGGGTCGGGACGTGAGCGGCCACCGCCGGGTGGGATATGGCACTGGTGGCGGCCGCGTGCGGCGGGGGCCCGGCTGCCCTCCACGAGCCCCTGTGGCCGTGCTCGACAGGCGGGCCGGATGGTGCGGGAGCCATGTCGGCGGCCGAGGCCGGTCCAGGACACGGTACGGGGCTGCTGCGGGTACGGTCTCCCGGCCGTCCGGGCTGCCAACTCGCGGACCGGAGCCAACGGGGAAGGCAGACGGCGGGTACACCGTGCCCCCTTTAACGACCGGGCGAAGAACTGAGGCGGGCACCACCAACACCGCGCAATCCGGCCAGAGTTCACCCGTTGACAGGGGGAACGTTCCCTCACGTCCCGGGGCCCCGACCGGGGGCAGGGCGAAGAGGAACGGGCCTAGACTGGCGCCACCCACGCCAGAAGGGGGAGCGGACCGTGACCCCGTCCACGAAGTTGCTCGTGGTCGACGACCACGAGGACACCCTGTTCGCACTGCGTAGCGCCCTGGGCCCGCTGGGCCATCCGATCATCACAGCCGCCAACGGCGATGCCGCGCTGAAGGCCGCGCTGCGCGGCGATGTGGCCGTCGCCGTCGTTGATGTGCGCATTCCTGGCGTGAGCGGCCTGGGAGTGGTGCGATACCTGTCCCGGCTACCGCAGACACGCTCCATTCCCGTCATCCTGATCACTGGCCTGGCTCCGGACCCGCGCCTGGTGGCCCACGCCCTTGAGCTGGGCGTCGCCGATCTGATCTCCAAACCGGTCGACCCGTGGGCCCTGCGCATCAAGGTCCAGTACCTGTATCAGGGTGCACCGCAGCCAGTGCAGCACTCCCCGTCGCGCTCCCCCGCCCCGACCCCCGTGTCTCCCGAGCAACCAGCCGCGGCCAGCGGCCTCATCTCGGCGATAGTCGCGGCGGTGGAAGCAGCGGACGACCAGCACATCGGGCGCCTGCTGAGTCAACTGGCCACCGTGGCGGACCGCGAGGACCTCATGGAGCTCCGTCAACAACTGGAGGAAACCGCCCCTGGCCATGCCTCCGCATAGGCCCGTGTCACCACGCAGAGCCTGACACACGACCAGAGCCAGCCCCCGACATGAGGGAGTTCCAGGACGAGGCCGTGCGCGTAGCTATGCGTTGTGCCAGCGGTCGTACTGGTCCGAGGGGTCGCAGGGTGTCGTCTGCACGACAGTGCCGTTGCGCACACTGGGCGTCGACAGACACAGTCCGCTCGACTGGTTGACCCACACGTCGTACCAGCCCGACCCGTCCGGATTGTCAGCGGCATAGACGCCCCACTGCTGGGTTGGGTCGGTCGCGTTGCAGAACGCCATCGTGACGCTCCCCGATCCGGAGGCCGGTGCGGTGACGCATCGGCCAGTGCGCTGATTGGTGAAGTTGAACAGCGTGGTCTGCGGGTTGTATCCGAGCAGCCACTGCTCGTCGGAACCGCTGTCGCAGGACCACATCTGGAGCTTGGCGTAGTTCTCGGTGGCGTTGTCGAGGCAGTGGCTGGAATGCCAGACATTGATGTTACCGAAGCCATCGGCGTGTGCCGGTGCTCCGGCAAGAGCTAGGGCCACGACCGCCAACACTGCGGTGAGAAAGGCGAACAGACTGCGTCGCACGCGCATGGGACACCTCCGGCTATGCCACGAGAAGTCAATGAAGCACGATGTCTGGGCGTCAGATCGCCTCGAAACGCCCCTGGACTCCCGGCTGGGCCCCTTGCGAGACATTCGCCAGCGGCCCCAACGTCCATTGAAGGCAGCGGTCCGGGTCCGAACACCGACGCTGATCCGACCAGCGGCGCAGTCGCCTCTCGCGCCCCTCCGGCGGCCGACTGACCGCCAGAGCGTTGACGCTACTCCCCATCGCCGCACCTGCCTCCCGTCCCGCGGCGGACCTCGACGAAATCCGCTCGAAGCACCCACGCGTCAATACGCGGTCCCAGGCCAGCCGACGTACCTTCACACCCACCGCACCGGACATACATGTCCGGCGCATGACCGATGCCCACGCTCACGGCGCTCTCCCCCGAAGCACAACCATCCACGCCCCGCCGGCGGGCAAGGGCGTCGGACGCTCATGGCGGAGCAGGGGAAGCAAGGGACGACTGCATCCAGGCGGATCACCGTACGCGGTCCCGGCCCACCAGGGTGCGGCGCTGCACCGCGCTCACCGGATCTGGGACATCGAGCCGCTCTGCCTGAACACCGAACGGCCCCGGCAACCGGGATGCGGACAGCGCTCATTGGCTGATCGTGGGCCACGCCGCACTTCATCGTGACCGTCAGCGCACCACTTCCGCCGCCCGATCCGTACCACGCCGCCCGCACCGTTTTGTGCGCATCCACCCTGCTGGCGCTCGCCGCGTTCTCGTTCGTCCGCACTCGCCCCGCCACGTTTACCGACCCGGACAGGGCTTCATCCACACCGTCGTCACCCGCCACAGCTGGAGTTCCTGGGCCCCGGTGACGCGGCCTCCCGGTCAAAAAAGTATGCGGCGAGGCCCTCGATCCACATCGTCCCGTCGGTCTGGAGCGGCGCCCTGCCGATCGCTCCACTCCGCAACTTCCCGCCCCAGCCGTGAGCGGACCGGGTGCCGAGCGGGTGCGGGTGGCTAGGCGTGGCGCCCCCGGTCGTACTGGTCCCGGAGGACGGTTTGCCGCCTTCTGCGGAAGCGAGCACGGGGACGCATCGTCGTCCTCAACCCCTCACCCTGAGAGCGGATGTCAGGCGCGACCGTCGAACGTCGGCCCGAGCAGCACCTGGGCCCAGCGGGCCGGTCCCTCGCCGAGGTCGCTTACACACAACCAGAGGGTGCAGGTGCCGGACGGGTCCTGGAGCGCGGTGAGTTCGCCGGCCCGCCCGGTCCTCGGGAGCTCGGGTCCTCGACCGCGTTCGACGGGGATCGCGGTGGGGCTCACCGGCAGCGGAGAGCTGAGCGGGTCCGTTCGACGCGGCAGCAAGCGCAGTTGAGCGCCTGCCTGTGACTCGAACTGGCCGCCGTTCGCGTTGCCCGGGCCGAGGCCGGACACGCCAGGGGCCCCTTCTCCGAGAACGCCGATGCCCAGCGCGCTCTGTCCGTGCACGCCAGGGGCGAAGGTGCTCTTGCCTTCCACGCCGAAGCTGTTCTCGCTCTCCCCGCGGACACCGCCGTCTTCGCCCTTGCCCCGGATGCCGACGCCCTCGGCCCTGCCGAGCACGGCCGAGGGATCCGCGGCTTCCCAGGCGGCGTCCCTGGCCGCGCCCTGCCCATAGCCGAGCACGCCGGGTGCGCCGCGCCCGAAGACACCGGGCAGGGCAGTGCCGCCGAATCCCAGCACGCCCGCCTGCACCTGCTGTTCCTGCTCCTTGTCACGCGGTGCGCCGTGTACGTAGCCGACGACACCGTTGGCTCCGGTCGCCACCATCCCGTTGCCCGCCGCCTGGCCAGGAAACGCGATGGTCCCCTTGGCGTGGATGGCGTCCACGCCCTCGGAAGTGCCCCGCAGCACCTTGTCGTTCTCGATCGCCACCCGCAGCACGAAGTCCTCGCCGTAGCCGTCCAGCGCTCCGTCGCCTGCCTTCGCGACCAGGATGGTGCGCTCCTCGCTCTGGTTGGTACGCCCCACCACCATGTCGTCCCCGGCGTTGTCGGCTCCCGATCCCATCATGTCTCCCCTCGGACACCGGCAGGCTTTCTGCCGTGCCTGGCTTATATGGCGTGGCGGCCGGGAGCATCCCGATCCCGGCAGAGTCTGGTTCTGTGGGCCCCCGCGGATGACAGCCTGGCGATGATGTGTCGGGCGCCGCAGGCCTTGCCCTCGGTGCGGCGCGACAGCCCGCACGCGCTCATGTGGGGATGTCAGTGCGGCATCACCGCGACCGGGCACAGACTGTGATGGATCACCGAGTGGGCAACTGGCCCCAGTCGGGCTCCACTTGTGACACGGCGGCCGACGATCAGCAGGCTCGCCTTGGTCGACGCCATGAGCAGGTGGTGGCTCGCCCGGCCGTGGAGCACCTTCTCGCTGACTTCCGTTTCGGGGAATTTGCTGCGCCATGGGGACAGGGCCGCGGCCAAGGCCGCCCTCTTCTCGGCGACCGGGTCTACGGCCGAAGCCGACGGGGCCAGAGGGACCGTCCAGGTGTGCAGGACGTGCAGGGGTGCACGCCGGGTTGCCGCGGCCTCGAAGCTGTACGCGAGAAGGTCGTCCGAGGGGTGGTCCAGGTCAAGGCCGAGGACCACGGGGCGGTACGGTCCGGCTTCCGAGTCCCAGTGTTCGTCTTCCGGGCGCTCTCCTGCTCGGACCAGGATGACGGGGCACGTGGCGCGTGCGGAGACCGCGAGGGCCACCGAGCCGACCAGGAATCCGGCGAAGCCCGTGAAGCCCCGGGATCCCAGTACCAGCGCCTCGGATGAGCCGGCGGCACTCACGAGGGCGTCGGCCGCGGGACCTGCCGCGCGACGGCGAGTGATCTCCAGGGCGGGGTGGGCGTATGAGAGCTGTCGCGCGGCGTCTTCCAGCGTGTGGCGGACCCGGTCGGCCGGAACGTCCAGTTCGGGCAGGCCGGTGCGGGCTCCTGGCTCCTCCCCTGCGTGGAGCAGTTGGAGGGGCAGGCCCCGGCGGAGGGCTTCACGGGCCGCCCAGTCGGCGGCGTCCAGGCTCTCGACGGAACCGTCGATGCCGGCGGTGATGATGTGCTGCATGACGCACCTCCTGGGTGCGGTTTCGGGTCACCCGGTCCAGGTCCAGTCCGCGACCTCGGGGAGGTCGGTGCCGTGCTCCCGGATCCAGGCGTGATGGCGGGTGCGGTTGTCGGCCATGGTCTGCCGGACGGCGACCGCCCGGGTGGCCAGGCCGGGAACGCGATCGATGACGTCCATGACCAGCCGGTACCGGTCGAGGTCGTTGCGGACGACCATGTCGAAGGGGGTCGTCGTGGTGCCGGATTCCTTGTAGCCGCGTACGTGCAGATGCGCGTGTCCGGCCCGGCGGTAGGCAAGGCGGTGGATCAGCCATGGGTAGCCGTGGTATGCGAAGATCACCGGCTTGTCCCGGGTGAACAGCGCGTCGTACTCCAAGTCCGGCATCCCGTGCGGGTGTTCCTCCCGGGGCAGCAGCTTGGTCATGTCGACGACGTTGACCACCCGGACCGCGAGGTCGGGCAGATGCCGCCGGAGCAGGGCCGCGGCGGCGAGCACCTCCTGGGTGGGCACGTCGCCGGCGCAGGCCAGGACCACGTCCGGTTCCCGGGTGCCGTCCTCGGTGCCGGCCCACTCCCAGATTCCGGCCCCGCGCGCACAGTGCGTGCGGGCTTCATCCAGCGAGAGCCAGTCGAAGCAGGACTGTTTCCCGGCGACGATCACGTTGACGTAGTCCCGGCTGCGCAGGACATGGTCGGCCACCGAGAGCAGGGTGTTGGTGTCCGGCGGCAGATAGACGCGGACCACCTCCGGGCTCTTGTTGAGCACGTGGTCGACAAACCCGGGGTCCTGATGCGAGAACCCGTTGTGGTCCTGGCGCCATACGTGGGAGGTCAACAGATAGTTGAGCGAGGGGATGGGGGCGCGCCAGGACAGTCGGCGGGAGGTCTTGAGCCACTTGATGTGCTGGTTGACCATCGAGTCGACGATGTGGACGAACGCCTCGTAGCAGGAGAAGAGACCGTGCCGGCCGGTGAGGTTGTAGCCCTCCAGCCAGCCCTGGCAGAGGTGTTCGGACAGAATCTCCATGACGCGGCCGTCCCGGGCGAGGTGCTCGTCGGTCTCCAGGGTCGCGGCCTGCCACGCCGTGCCCGTGACGCCGAACAGCGCTTCGAGGCGGTTGGAGGCGGTCTCGTCCGGGCCGACCACCCGGAAGTCCCGGCGCTGGGAGGTGTCGGCCGCGATCTGAGCCAGCAGGCCGCCCAGGACCCGGGTCGGCTCATGCAGAGTGACGCCCGGCTTGTCGGCCGGGACGGCGAAGTGTTCCAGGGGTGGGATGGGCAGTTCCCTGGTGAGACGACCTCCGTTCGCGTGCGGGTTGGCGCCCAGCCGAAGGTCGCCTTCCGGTACGCAGGCCAGCACCTGATCGGTGGGTCGGCCGTCGGTGTCGAAGAGCTCCTGCGGCCGGTAGGAACGCAGCCAGCTCTCCAACTGTCGCAGGTGTTCCGGGTTTTCGCGCACATGGGCGAGCGGCACCTGGTGGGAGTGCCAGGTCCCTTCGACGGGCACGCCGTCGACCTCGGCGGGTCCGGTCCAGCCCTTGGGGGTGCGCAGCACGATCACCGGCCACGCCGGACGCTGGCTGCCGCGCTTCTTGGCCTGCCCGATCCGCTCCAGGGCGTGGTCCATGGCGCGCGCCATGCTCAGATGCACCCGGGCCGGGTCCGATCCGGTCACGTGGATGGGCTCATACCCATAGCCCGTGAGCAGCGCGTCGAGCTCGGCCTGTGGGATACGGGACAGGACCGTCGGGTTGGCAATCTTGTAGCCGTTGAGATGGAGGATCGGAAGGACCGCGCCGTCGTGCACGGGGTCGAGGAACTTGTTGGAGTGCCAGGAGGTGGCGAGCGGCCCGGTTTCGGCCTCTCCGTCGCCGATCACGCAAGCGACCAAAAGACCTGGGTTGTCGAAGGCGGCCCCGTAGGCGTGCGCGAGGGAGTAACCGAGTTCGCCGCCCTCGTGGATCGAGCCGGGCGTCTCGGGCGCGACGTGGCTGGGAACGCCACCGGGAAAGGAGAACTGCCGAAACAGGCGCTCCATGCCTGCCGCGTCCCGGCTCACGTCCGGATAGATCTGTGAATAGGTGCCGTCCAGCCAGGAGTTGGCGAGCACGGCTGGCCCTCCGTGCCCTGGACCCCAGACGCACAGGGCGTCCACACCGCGGTCCTTGATCACCCTGTTGAGATGGGTGTGAACCAGGTTCAGGCCGGGCGAGGTGCCCCAATGGCCCAGCAGCCGGGGCTTGATGTGTTCGGGGCGCAGCGGCTCGGCCAGCAGCGGGTTGCCCATCAGGTAGATCTGGCCCGCGGCCAGGTAGTTGGCCGCCCGCCAGTGGAGATCCAGGGCTGCCAGGTCGAGCTGCCGGTCCTTCGTCACAGTGACTCCTCCGGGTTGAGATGGTGCGTCGGTCGGTTCAGGTACCTCGCGCCGGTGACGCGCGTACCAGCTGTCAGGGGTGTGGAACCACCGCCACCGGGCATGCCGCGTGGTGGAGCACTGCGTGGTTGACGGTGCCGAGTTGTATGCCCAGGTGGCTCCTGCGCCGGCGGGCCCCGACCACGAGCAGATCGGCCGTGAGTGCCGCGTCCAAGAGTGCCGCGCGTGCATGACCCTCGACGATCTCCGGTCGCACCTCGACCGCGCCTTTCACCCGAGCGGCGGGCATGAGGGCCGCGCGCAGCACTTCCTCCGCCAGTGCCCGGTGCCGTGCGGCGTCCGCCCGGTGGTCCGGGTGATCCGGGACCTCCCGAGCCGGGCAGCGCCAGGCGTGCACCGCGGTCAGGCGGGCGCCATGCAGCCGGGCCTCCCGGAGCGCGAACTCGACGGCGTGACCCGCCTGTTTGGCCGTGTCGATACCGACGACCATGCGCCGGAAGGCATGCCGGATGCACTGTTCCTCCCCGCGCACGACGATCACCGGCGATTCGGCCCGGGCGGCGACTGCGAGTCCGACCGATCCCAGGGGAAGTCCGGCCAGGCCACCCGCTCCCCTGCCGCCCACCACGACCATGCAAGCCTCACGGCTCATCCTGGTCAGTACGGCGGCCGGATCCTCGGTGACCAGCTCCCCATAGGTCTTGACGGCCGTGGCACGACGGTTGGCGCGTTCGACGGCGGACCCGACGACATTCTCGGCGTACACCCGAAGAGCGCTCCGGTTGGCGCCGAACGACGGACCGTACCCCTCGTACCACCCCCAGGCCTGGGAATGGACAACGGACAGGGCCAGACCGTGTACAGCTGCCTCATCCACCGCCCAGTCAAGTGCTCGCAGACTCTGCTCGGAACCGTCAACTCCCACGATCACCGGCTTGTCCATGGTCTGGCACCTCCTTCACGGCGCGCCCCAGCGGGGCGCCGTACCGGACGTTTCCACCATCGGCCCCCCACGGGGAGGGGCGAACCGGCCCCAGAGTGGGACGTTCGGCCCATGCCGCTCACCGTCCGCCTTCCACAAGGTGGAGGGACCCGTTGACGGAAGGAGGCGTGATGACCATTCGTACGCGCATAGCCGTCATCGGAGTCGGCAACGACTTCCGGCGCGACGACGGTGTGGGCTGGGCGGTGATCGACCGGTTGAGGGAGCGCGCCGCGGCCCGGCCGCTTCCCGCCGGCACTGTCCTGGCCACCCGTGACGGGGACCCGGTGCGCCTGATCAACCTGTGGGAGGGCGCCGACCTCGCGGTTGTCGTGGATGCAGCGCACGCGCACCCCGCACGCCCCGGCCATGTACACCACCTGGAGCTGGACGCTCGGAGGCTGCAGACCCCCGCGACCAGTTCGCACGGCCTCGGCCTCGGCGAGGCCGTCGAGCTCGCCCGGGTGCTCGGCAGACTGCCCGGGCGGCTCGTCGTCTACGCAGTAGAGGGCGCGGACAGTTCCCTCGGCACCGGCCTTTCGGAAGCGGTCGGGGAAGTGGTCCAACGGCTCGCCGAGGAGGTCGAGGCCGAGATCACCCGGCACCGCGACGCCGCCGCCCGCAGCTGAGTTGAGCGGCACGCCGCGAGAAGGCGCCAGGCGAATTCCCACCCGACGCGGCGTCCTGTGCCGCGGGCCCGGCGGAACCGTTCGGCCCGAACGGGCGTTCCCGCTGTCCGTCCGCCAACCGCGCCGACCGGGGGCACCACCATGGACAAGGGGCTTTCCTGCGAGCGGCCGGCTCCGCCCACGCCACCTTGCCTCCCCCGCGGTCCAGGGGCTGCCTGCCCCTCTGGGGCGCAGAAAGGGCCGATCGGTCCCAGCCCTGCCCCCGGGGACCGCTGGCCAACTGACGGTGCGGCAAACCGAGCCGCCACGAGACCGCGCCCTCATCGATAGTGCGTATCGGTCAGCTTGCTGCGCTCTCGGCGTACGACAGACGTCTGGTCACTACCGTGGAGAGGAGGGAGCGGCTGTCCAGGGGATCCGTGCGGAGGCACCGATGAGTGGGGACGCGCGACGGGGGCCGGGGCAGCTGCCACAGCTGCGCCTTGACCAGCTGCTCGAAGAACTGCAGACGCGTGTCGACGCCGTGCGGGGAACCCGTGACCGTCTCCACACCTTGTTGGAGGCGGTGCTCTCCGTCGGGCGGCAGCTGGACCTCCCCCAGGTGCTACGGCGCGTCGTCGAGACCGCCGTGGTGCTGGTGGACGCCGAGTACGGGGCGCTCGGGGTCGTCGGCCAGGGCGACAAGCTCTCACAGTTCCTGCCGGTAGGCATCGCCGACGATCTGCGGGCCGAAATCGGTGACCTCCCGACGGGCCACGGGCTGCTCGGCGAGCTGATCCGGCACCCGGAGCCGCTGCGGCTGGCCGAACTCTCGGAGCACCCGGCCTCCTCCGGCTTCCCACCCCATCATCCGCCCATGCGCTCCTTCCTCGGCGTTCCCATACGCGTGCGGGGCGAGGTCTTCGGCAATCTGTACATGACCGAGAAACGTGGCGGAGCCCAGTTCGACGACGAGGACGAGTCCGTACTCGCCACCCTCGCGGTGGCTGCCGGCGTCGCCATCGAGAACGCCAGGCTGTACGAGGAGGCACGGCTGCGCGAGGTGTGGCTGGAAGCCAGTGCCGAATTCACCGCCGGCCTGCTGTCCGGGATGCCCGAGGCCCGGGTTCTGGAAACCATGGTCGACCGCGCGCGGCAGATCACCTCGGCCGACCTGGGTGTCGTCGATCTCGTTGTGGAGGGTTCGGCGGGCCTGCGCGGTGCGCTGGCCCTGGGCCTCGGGGCAGAGGCTCACCGCGGACGCCTCGTCCCCGTCGAGGGCACGCTGGCCGGCTCAGCCCTGCAGGCCGCCGGTCTCGTGGCGACCCCGGACGTGTCGACAGATCCGCGCATCACGTACGAGCCGACACGATGGGCTGGACTGGGTCCCGCGGTGGCGGTTCCGATGGGCGCCCGGGGCGTCCTGGTACTGGCACGCCAGGCCGGCCGGTCCGTGTTCAACGAGACGGAGACGGCGCCACTGCCGGGGTTCGCCGGTCAGGCGGCGCTTGCCCTGGAACTCGCGGAGCGCCGCCGGGTCGCCGAACAGGTCACCCTGCTGGAGGACCGGGACCGCATCGCGCGAGACCTGCACGATCTAGCCATCCAGCGGCTGTTCGCGACCGGAATGACGCTGCAGAGTGCGCAGCGTTTCGTCGAGCATCCGCAGGCGGAGGAGCGCCTGCACCGGGCGGTGGACGATCTGGACGAGACCATCAAGATCATCCGCTCGACCATATTCGGGCTCCGCGCCCATGAACTCCACGCACCCGGCTCGGGCCTGCGCGCCAGGGCGGCACGGTCCGTGGAGGAGGCGGTACCAGCCCTCGGCTTCACTCCGGCCCTGCGGATGGAGGGCCTGCTGGATACGGATGTGCCGCGGGCGGTCGCGGACGAAGCGCTGGCGGTCCTGAGCGAGGCCCTGTCCAACGTGGCACGCCACGCCCAGGCCACGCGGACCGAGGTGGCCCTGGTCGTACGCAAGGAGCATCTGACGGTGACCGTCTCCGACAACGGGGTGGGGTGCGTCGCGGACGGCCGGCGTAGCGGGCTGCGCAATCTGGAGGAGCGGGCCGCGCGGCTCGCAGGCGACCTCAGCGTCGGCCGAGGCCCCGAAGAGGGCACACATCTGGAGTGGACGGTCCCGCTGCGCGGCCTGAAGTGAAAGAGTCCTCGTGCGGATGCGGCTGCAGCGCCAGCACCGCCGCCTGAATACGCCGTTCCACACCGAGTTTGGCCAGCACCCGCGAGATGTGGCTCTTCACCGTCTGCTCTTGAGAGATACAGCGCCTTGCCGATCTGACGGTTGGTCAGCCCTTCCCCGATCAACGCCACGATCTCGGCTGCACACGGAGTCAAGCGCGACAGCGCCGAGTCCTCGGCTTCCTCCGGCCCCTCATCGTCGTGGCGCAGGTTTCGCAGGAGGCGCGCGGGGGTGTCCGGGTCGAGCAGGGATCGGCCCGAGGCGACGGTCCGTACCGCGCCGAGCAGATCGGCCCCGTTGATGAGTTTGAGGACATAGCCGGACGCACCCGCCAAGACCGCGTCCAGTAGCGCGTCGTCGTCGAACGAGGTCAGCATCAGGCATTCCAGGCCAGGCTGCCGAGAGCGCAGCTCCCGGCAGGTGCTGATGCCGTCGCCGTCCGGCAGGCGCACTCCAGAACGGCAACGTCGGGCCGCAGCGCCGGCGCCCGGGCCAGAGCCCGGTCCACGGTGCCCACCTCCCCCACTACGACGATGTCCGGTTCGGCGTCCAGCAGATCGTGCAATCCGCGCCGGACCAGCTCGTGGTCGTCCAAAGCCATCAGCCGCGCGGCCTGGGCCAGCGTCAAGTCCTCATGGGCGGTGAGCGCGGGGCTGCTCGTCAGCTCCTGCGCGGTCGAGGCCCCGGCCTTGGCAAGGTCCGCCGGATGCCGTGTCCGCCCGGACCCCATCGAGGCCAGACCCTGGGACTCCTCCTTCAGCAGCAGGTCTGCCTCGGACACCACGCCGACGACACGGCGCTCCGCGTCCACCACCGGCATGGCGCTGACCTGCCAGCGCGCCATGGTTTCAACGATCTCCTTGAACCGCGCGGTGCGCAGCACGGCGACCACACGGCGGGTCATGACATCGCTCACGAAGCAGGCGACAGATCGTTCACGGCGCATCCCTTCAGCGCAGCGGCAAGGTGTTGCCGCTTCCGTACGGTCCGTACAGGTCGAGCAGGCGGATCCTGGTGGCCCGCAGCCGGTGACCGACGGTCTCGACGACACGGCGGGCCAGGCTCTGGCCCAGTGCCGGGTCGGCGTCGCACAGGGCATCCACCACCGCGGCGTCGAATTCCAGCGCTCGGACATCGCCGGCCGCCTGCGCCCCCAACTGCCAGGTGCGCGGCGGGAACATCCACGACCAGCCCAGCAGATCGCCCGGCCGCAGATGGTCGATCACGGCCGCTTTGCGGCCCGGCACATGGATGTCGAGGTGGACGCTTCCCGACTGGATGATCCAGAACCGGTCGGCGTGGCTGCCCTGCGAGAAGATCCGCGTGCCCGCCGGGAAGGTCACTTCCCTGGCCAGCGCCAGCAGCCGTTCACGGCTTTCCGAGGGCAACGTGTCCAGTAGCCGATTTGTCCCGATCATGGCGGCCTCCGTCCCTGAGGTCCCGTGCCGTCGCACGCATGCCCTCGTCGCACACTCTCAGTGTGCGCCTTCACGATGAGCGGGGGCAGGGCCGACCGGTCCCGGCCCCGTGCCGAAAGGGTCCTGTTCTCGTACGCCCCGGCCACGCAGGGGCGGGCTGCCGCTGGGTCACGGGCGAACCCAACGACCGGCGCCGATGCGGAGTCCGGCCCGTATGCCTGGCCCGTACAGGACCCTTCTGGCCGCGACCGGAGCCTTGAGGTCGATTACGCCCGGAGGCAGCCTGGAGCCACCATAAACACCCGTTCCGGACCGTCGGCGCCCCCGCTGTCTCCAGCAATGGCGTCTGGCACTCCACGGCTCGATGCCGGCACGGAAGCCGACCCGGCCCCCCTCAGGTGCGGCCCCCGCGACCGCCGGGCAGCGGTTCGCCGAGCGCGCCCTTCGCTGCTTCGTCCATCGCCCGCAGCACGGCCGGCGTCCTCGTCGCCTCCACCCCGTCAATCTCCGTAATGGCGAACCCGACGTGCGATCACGTACGTTCCGACGGCGGCTCGCGGAGTGTGGGCGAGACGGACCTCGCGGAGCACTCCACCGAAGTCGACCGTCGCCATCAGCAGTCCGGTCTCCTCGTGGGTCTCGGTGATCCAGCCGGGTATGCCCAGACACACGGGCTTCACTCCTTGGCGAGCCGCGCTGCCGCGACCACGGCCTGTCCGTAGCTGATACCGCCGTCGCCGAGCGGGACGGCACTGGCGGTCAGGACCCGCAAACCCTGCGCCCTCAGGCGGCGCCGGACGTCGGTCAACAGGCGCCGGTTGACGAAGCAGCCGCCGGCGAGACAGACCGTGCGCGGCGCTCCCTCCTGCACGGCCCGGCCGACCAGTTCGGCGGTGGCGATGGCGATCGTGACGTGGAAGGCGGCCGCCAGCTCGGCGACGGCCTCGCCCGAGGCCTGACGCTCGAGGAGGTCGCTGAGGGTGGGCGAGGGGTCGTACACCCACAGGCCTCCAGCCCGGACGATCCGGGCGGTGAACGGCCGGGCGTGCCTCGCCCCGGCCGCCGACTCCAGAGCCAGGGCCGCCTCCCCCTCATAGCTCACGGTCCCGGCGAGACCGAGCAGCGCGGCCACGGCGTCGAACAGCCGCCCCGCGCTGGAGGCTCGTGGGCAGTTGATGTTCCGCGCGACCATGGACTGGACGGCACCGGCCATGACAGGGTCGAGGCGCTCGACGAACGGTTCGGTCAGCCAGCTGTAGGGCCGGGGCGTCCCCAGCGGCTCAGCTCCGTCGAGGTAGCCGAGCGCCATCCGCGAGGGGTGGCGCACCGCTGCCTCGCCGCCGGGGAGGGGCGCGGTCGCGAACCGGCCCACCCTGCGGTACTGGGCAAGGTCGGCGACCAGCACCTCACCTCCCCACAGGGAGCCGTCGTCACCGAGGCCGAGACCGTCGTAGGCCACGCCCAGGAAGGGAGAGCGCAGGCCGTGCTCGGCGGCGCACGCGGCGAGGTGGGCATGGTGGTGCTGCACGGCGATCCGCCGCAGCCGCAGCCTGTGAGCCCATCGCGTCGAGAGGTACCCGGGGTGCAGGTCATGAGCCACCGCCCGCGGTTCGATACCGGTCAGGGCTTTGAGGTCGCGGTAAGCACTGGTGAAGGCCTCCAGAGAGGCCACATCAGCCAAATCGCCGGTGTGCGGGCCGATATGAGCGCTGCGTCGCTCCGCAAGGGTGAACGTGTGCTCAAGCTGAGCACCGGCGGCCACCAGCGCGCTCCGGGCAGGCCAGGGCAGCGGAACCGGGCCCGGGGCCAGGCCCCGGGCCCGTCGGATCGTGACCACCGCGCGCCCGACGGCCTGCGCCACCGAGTCGTCATACCGGACCCTGATGGGCCGGTCGTGGCCCAGGAAGCCGTCGACAACCGGTCCAAGCGCATGCCGGGCCTCCGCGTCATCGGTGACAATCGGGCCGCCTGCCTGATTGCCGCTGGTGACGACCAGCGGGCCGGCCAGCTCGCCGAGCAGCAGATGGTGCAGGCCCGTGGTCGGCAGCAACACGCCGATACGCCGGACCCCCGGGTACACAGCGGCAGCCACCGGCGTGTGCTCGCGGGCGGCGAGCAACACAACGGGGCGCACCGGCGAGGCCAGGAGCTTTCGCTCAGTGGCTGAAACCCGGGCCAACCGCCGTACGGTGCGCAGATCCGGAGCCATCACGGCCAACGGTTCGGCCGGGCGGTCCTTGCGCCGACGCAGCTCGGCGACGGCTGCCTCGGCGGTCGCATCGCACACCAGCTGGTAGCCGCCGAGCCCCTTGACCGCGATGATCCCTCCGTCCGCCACGCACGTGACGGCCGAGCGCAAAGCGGCCTCTCCGCGCAGCCCCTCCCAGCTCAGTTCGGGCCCGCAGGCCGGGCAGGCAAGCGGCTCGGCGTGGAAGCGCCTGTTGAGGGGATCGGTGTACTCCCGCGAGCAGGCCGGGCACAGCGGGAAGTGGCGCATCGTGGTGCGGTCCCGGTCGTAGGGCAGCGCCTCGATGACGGTAGCGCGCGGCCCGCAGTCGGAACACGCGATGAAGGGATAGCGGAACCGGCGGTCGGCAGGATCGAACAGCTCGTGCAGACAGGCCCCGCAGGTGGCTGCGTCCGGCGGAACCTCTCTGGGACCCGCCATCGCGACAGGTGCGGCGGTACTGGTCCGAACGGTGAACCCGGAGCCGGGAACCGGCGAGCTCCCGCACAAAGCCGTCAGATGGACCTTCCGTACCCGTGCCTCCCCGGGGGCGTCGGTACGCACCAGTTGTCGGAAGGCGCGGACTGCCTCCGGTGGGCCGGCCACCGCGCCGGCCACGTGGCCCCCGCTGTTGCACACCCAGCCGTCCAGGCGCAGTTGCGTGGCAAGGCGGTGGACAAAGGGGCGGAAGCCAACCCCTTGAACGGTTCCCACCACGTCGAAACGCACCGCAACACGCTGATCCATGAAGCTCTCCTCAGCCCCGGGCGGCCCGGTCGGTCGGCCACGCAAGGGCGAGCCGTGCCCCAGCGGACCGTGTCCGGTCGGCCATAACCTCTCCTCGCCGGGGAGCCCCGGGATGCTCTCAGTCTGCGATTGCCCCATCGCCCGGCGGCAGGGGCCGAACGGCCCTTCCCGCCGGCCCGGTTCGCCCTCCCGGCCAGCCGATGCCCGGATGTCGTCTGTTCACAGGCACCCGGTGGTTTTAGGCTGCCGCAAGAGTCTTTGGGCGGCTCCGAGACCCCGAGCCCCGAACGGCGCGCTTTTACAGGCGGCCGGAGCCGTGTCCGCAGCGACACATACACGGCTACGGCCCGGGTCCTCCCGGACTGTCGAGCCGGAGCGTCTCCCGCATGCTCCGGCTTCCCGGTGAGGACACCGTGCGCGCGGTGATGCGGAGGGGGGGGACAACCCACCACCGCGCGCAGGGCGGTCACCGCCGTCGTCGCTTTCTCTCCCGGCGGTGGCCGCCCCTCACTGGGGAACAGCGACCCGGGACTCCCCGCCTCAGCGCTCACCACACGGCTGCCCCGATGTGCGTTGACCCGTCAGGCTGAGGACCGCTCGCTGTCGCGGTGCCGGGAGAACCGGTACCGGCGAACCAGCGACCCCGATGCCCGAACATGCGAGCGTTCCCGGTCATCGCCGCGGATCCTGCCGAGGTTGGCTCCACGACCATCCCGACTCACCGCCAACCGGCCTGGCGAGCAGCGTGTCAGCGGCCCAACCGTCCGACCAGCCGCCCATTGGACGTCAGGGCGTTCTGGTCTCGAAGCAAGGCAGTGGCACAGAGCAGGGCGTTCACGTCGGAGCCGTGAGTGGTCTCCGGCAGGACCATGCGCGCCCCTGAACGCAGAAGCCATAACGGCGCCGGTCCACTACGGCGGCTCAAACTGGCTCACCAGCCTGCCCGTTGGGGATGGCTCGTCGCTGGTGCAGTCACCGTGCGCGCGGAGCAGAGTCTGTTGCGCGAGCCCGCCGGAAACCGAGGGCCGGGGCGGTGTTTTCGACAAGGGCCCCTCGCGTCGACCGCCGAAGGCCACCCGCCCCGGACCGGGCCGCCCAAGTCCCCTAGCCCTGAGGCGTTGTCTCCCTGGCCGATTCGCGCTACGAGCGCCCCTCGCGTTCGCGCGGCCTCCAGATCAATGGGCCGTTCGGCCCCTGCCACTGCACCGCTCCGCCCGACACCCTGGAGCCGTCGTGACCAGGAGGCAGGAGACACACGTGAGTGACACGCGCCCTTTCTCTTCGCAAGCCCCCATCCGGATCCTCCTCCTCGATGACCACGAGGTCGTACGCCGTGGAGTTCGCGACCTGCTGGACGCCGAGCCCGATCTCGAAGTGGTCGGCGAAGCGTCCACGGGCGAGGAGGCGCTCGTCCGTGGCCCGGCGCTGCGCCCGGACGTGGCGGTCCTTGACATCCGGCTGCCCGACACCGACGGCATCACCGTCTGCCGCGAACTGCGGTCCCGGCTGCCGAAACTGGCTTGCCTGATACTGACGTCGTTCGACGACGACGACGCGCTGCTCGACGCGATCATGGCCGGAGCCGCCGGATACGTCCTGAAGCTGATCAAAGGGGCCGACCTGGTCACCGCGGTGCGAACCGTCGCGTCTGGCCGGTCCATGCTGGACCCCGCCACCACCGCCCGTCTCATGAGCAGCCTGCGCGGACCCGAGGCTGCGCAGGAAGATCCGCGGCTTGCCGGACTGTCCGAACGCGAGCGAAGCATCCTCGCCCTGATCGGCGAAGGCATGACCAATCGACAGATCGGCCAGCGGCTCTATCTGTCCGAGAAGACCGTCAAGAACCATATGTCGCGCCTGCTCGCGAAACTGGGAGTGGAACGCCGTATCCAAGCGGCCGTCCTGGCGACGCAGTTCAACCACATGACGGACAAGGAACGCTGACCGCGCGCAGGGGCGACCCCGGCTCGGACGGGCCGCCGGAGAAGGCCAGGGAGAGCGGCTACGGCCCATACCGCGCCCCTCTCCCCCGCTCACGGACGACCACCCTGCGATCTAGGACGCGTTGGCGGGCGGGTCGCTCTCCATCAGCTTCTCAGCGGTCGCCAAGGAGAGCCCGAGTGCAGCCAGGCGAGCCTGCGCCCCATCGTGCAGGTCCCGCTCGATCCGGCGGATCTCGGCAGCCTGCGCGACCCTCGAGTCCGCGCGCTGAGCGGTCAGCTCATCCTCCGGTCCGTCAGCACCATCGCAGGTAACCGACGCAGGAAGCGGACAGCGATCAGCTCGACGAGCCGCCAAGCGTACGGGGCGGAGGCGACGGCCACGACCAGGCCGAGCGCCCGGCGAGGCGCGTCGCGAGCCCCGGCCTGCCGAGCCCGAGGGCCGCCGCGGCCACCCCGGCCGACGGTAGGGCGGCGACCACGCCCCCGGTCAGCGGCATATCCCCGTGAACCGCAGGTCGCGCCAGTTGGCTGGGGCTCTCCACCGGACCCGCCTCTTCTTGTCCAGGTGGGCGTCCCGGCGGCTGCGCTCGTAGGAGAAGCCGTTCCGCCAGTAGCCGGTGGACATCCGCATCACCGGCCCGGCCTGCCGGTATCCGGCAGGGATGGCGGTGGCGGTCCATCTCGCGACGAGGAAGCGGACCATCCGGCAGACCGGGCCGGACAACGCGAGCCTCCCCCGTCCACCAGCACGGGCGGCGCCACCCACGACCACGGGTTTCCCGCCACCACCAGATCCCCAGCCCCGCGGCGGCGGCCCACACGGCTGGGACCAGCATGCTGGCGACCGCCACGACGCATCCCCGCACGAAACCCACACCGACGCACGCCACGAACCCAGCTGCCTCATGACCCCTCCCTCGCTTGCCGTTCGGTGCTCCCCCTGTGCACCGCGCGGAGCCCGCTCCTTCCCTGTTCGGGCAGGGAGTGGGGCTAGCCCCACCCGCCTGTGTGTCCAGGCGGATACCGCGTCAGCCAAGCAATTCATAGCGTCGCAAGCATGGAAAACAACGCGCACTCCACGGCCGAGGCAGCACTCCTCAACACCCCCCGCACCCACGGGGCCTTCGACGCAGCGAAGAGCAGCATCAAGGTTCACGGCGCACTGAGCGCCACCGCCCTCTTCGCGGTCATCGCGGTATCGGTCAGCGGTTCCACGGTGAACACGTTCATGTGGGTCCGGGCAGTCCTGCTGCCCGTAGTCGCCCTGCTGATCTACCGGATGACAGGATCCGCTTCCCGGGGATCTCGACGGGCCTTCGAGCGCGTGAGGGCTCTCACCGTCATCATGCCGATCGCGATCATCGGCGTCGACCTGATCCCCGGTGTCTGTCCGCCGTGGTACATCATGATGCAGGGCGTCTGCATGCTGCCCGTCATCCGAGTCGCGTTCATGACCCGCGGCTCTGCACTGCGCGCCGCCTTCCCCGGAGGGCGCTGACCGGCGTCGAGCGCCGCTCCGTATGCCCTTGCCCAGGAATCGGCGGGCCACATCCGGGCCGCATCACTATCGTGTGGAGACATTCCAGGTCACCGCGCGGTCGTCCTCTGCTGGCCGACGCGCAGCACGAGGAGATCGTCCGGCTTCGCGAGTCCGCCGCTGGGGCAAGCCGAGTGAGCCGCCCACCCGCACCGCGAACCACGGTGATCGGCACCAGCGTTGATGAGGAGGATCCGGAATAAGCACGCCCATGACCGCACGCGCTGCAGCAGTCACCACTTGAACTACGCGTCCGGCGAACGGTCCCGCCTCCGATCGCACCTCATCCCACAGTGGTGACCATGCTGAACCGAGTAGCCGTCCTGTCCGACATCCACGGAGTCCTGCCCGCCCTGGAGGCCGTGCTCGCCGAACCAGAAGTAAGCGCCGCCGATCGCATCGTGCTGACCGGCGACATCATCGCTGGCCCGCAGCCGACCCAGGTTCTCGACCTGCTGATCAGTCTCGGCGACCGCATCGTCTGGATCAGCGGCAACGCCGACCGCGAACTCCTCGAATACCGCCGGGGCCAACGCGACTCGATCCCCGATCCAATCGCTCCCTGGGCCGCCGAACAACTACGCGAAGACCACCTCGACCATCTCGGCCAACTGTCCCGCTCAGTCTCTCTGCCAGTGCGCGGCCTGGGGAAGACGCTGTTCTGCCATGCCACCCCTCGTGACGATGAAGAGGTCGTCCTGGTGGACTGACGCCTTGACCGCTGGCGAGAGGTCTTCAGCGAGCTCGACCCGGATGTCCGTACGGTGGTCTGCGGACATACACACATGCCGTTTGTCCGTCTCGCCCACGGCCGACTCGTCATCAACCCCGGCAGCGTCGGCATGCCCTACGGACGGCCCGGGGCCCACTGGGCACTCCTGGGCCCCGGCGTCGAACTGCGATCGACCGACTTCGACGTGGAGGCCGCGATCACCCAGGTCACACAGGACTCCTCCTACCCCGAAATCGCCGAGTGGGCCGACTACTTCCTTCATGCCCGGGCAACCGACGCAGACGCTCTCGAAGCCTTCGCGCCGCGGGACGGACGCAGTGATGCACCGTGACGGTGTCCCGACGCCACCAGCGTGGCGCGCCCGCGGCCCGGGAAGCCGCCACGACAAGCAGGCAGCGGACGCTGCCGGGTCCGGTCACGTCCGCGGGAGTGGTGTATCGACGGTCACTCGGTGATCTCGTTTTGAGGCTATGCGGTGAGTTCGGTGGGTGGGTCGGTGTCGTGGGTTTCTGACTCGATCGGGTGGAGGCGGGCCTTGGCGAGGAGGTCGAGTCCCATGTAGCGGCGGGCCTCGGTCCATTCGTCGTTCTGCTCGGCCAGGACGGCGCCGACCAGGCGGAT
>NZ_QOLA01000039.1 GCF_003324565.1 Streptomyces sp. SDr-06
GTACCGGTGAGGCCGAGCAGGGTGTCATCGGGCTCCAGCAGGCGGGGATCCCGGACGAGATCGAGCCGAGCCTGTCGGTGCGGTTCATGGGCATCGACGAGCAGGCGATCATCTCGTACCTGGTCACGGCGTACTACTCGGCCGCGATCCTGGTGCCCGACGCGCTCGGCGTCCTGGAGAACGTCGAGGTCAGCCGCTGGCGGTGAGCCTCCGGTCCGGGCGCGCCGCCTCCGGGGCGCCCGGCGCCGCCGTCGACTCCGAGGAAAGGCACCCTAGTTGGCAATGCCGGAAGCCATGGAGGGCCGCGAGGCCGTCGAGCTCCTGGAACGGACCCGCGTGGTGGTCAACCCCCACCTGCGCGCCACGGTCGAGTCGCTGCCGGGCTCCATGCGGCGGGTCGCGATGTACCACTTCGGCTGGGAGCGCGCGGACGGCACCCCGGCCCGCGGGCAGGCGGGCAAGGCGATCCGCCCCGCCCTCGTGCTCGCCGCCGCGGCGGCGTTCGGCGGTCGGCCCGAGACAGCGGTCCGGGCGGCCGCCGCCGTCGAGCTCGTCCACAACTTCACGCTGCTCCACGACGACGTCATCGACGCGGACGCGACGCGCCACCACCGGCCCACCGCCTGGACCGTCTTCGGCACGCCGGACGCCATCATCGTGGGGGACGCGCTGCTCGCCCTCGCCCTGCGGCTGATCGCGGACGACGGCCATCCCACCGCCCCGGCCGCCTCCGCGCGGATCGCGGCCTGCGTCATCGAACTCTGCGCGGGCCAGCAGGCCGACTGCGCCTTCGAGCAGCGCGGCCCGCAGGACGTGTCGCTCGACGAGTGCCTCGCCATGGCGATGGCGAAGACCGGCGCGCTGCTCGGCTGCGCCTGCGCGCTCGGCGCGCTGTACGCGGGCGCGGGCGAGGAGGAGGTCGCCGCGATGGACGCGTTCGGGCGCGAGGCCGGGCTGGCCTTCCAGCTCATCGACGACCTGATCGGGATCTGGGGCGACCCCGGGCACACCGGCAGACCGGCCGGCGCCGACCTCGCCGCGCACAAGAAGTCGCTGCCCGTCGTCGCCGCGCTCGGCTCGGGCACCCCGGCGGCGGCCGAACTCGCCGAGCTGTACCGGGGGCCGATGGGAGCCGACGCCGTCCGCAGGGCCGCCGACGCGGTCGACCGGGCGGGCGGCCGCGACTGGGCCCAGATCCACGCCGCGGACCGGATGGCCCGCGCGGTCGACCACCTCTCGCGCGCCGTCCCGGACCTCACGGCGGCGGGCGAACTGCTGGCCCTCGCCGAGTTCGTGACCCGCCGCGCCCACTGAACACCCCTCCTCGCCCACCCCACGGCCGCGCAGGCGGACCCCGCTCCGACAGTTCACGCCATGGCCGCGCAGGCGCACCCGCTCTGCCCCCGCCCCCGACCGCTCGCCGGGTGCGACTCGACCCGGCAGGCCGCCAGCACGCAATGGCCCACTGAATCAAGGTCCAAGTGGCCCCAGTACTGGGCCACTCGGGCTGGTTTGATGTGGTCATGCCCTCCCGTACCCTGTCATCCGCCGGGCCCTCCCGCATCCTGCCTCCCCCCGGGCCCGCCCGTGGACTCGCCGCCGCGCAGCTCGTCAACTCGCTGGGTGACGGCGCCTTTCTGGTCACCTCGGCGCTGTACTTCAGCCGTGTGGTCGGGCTCCCGGCCACCCGCATAGGCCTCGGCCTCACCCTCGCGTGGGCCGTCGGCGCCCTCGCCGGGGTGCCGCTCGGGCAGCTCGCCGACCGGCGCGGCCCGCGTACCGTCGCCGTCCTGCTCGCCACCGCCACCGGGCTCTCGGTCGGGGCCTTCCTTTTCGTGCGCGGCTTCCTCCCGTTCGTGCTCGCCGCCTGCTGCTACGCCACCGCGCAGACCGGACTGGCGGCCGCCCGCCAGGCGCTGTTGGCCGCGCTCGTCGAGCGGCGGGACCGCACCCACGTTCTCGCGCACCTCCAGTCCACGCTGAACGCCGGGCTCGCCGTGGGCGCCGCGTTCGGCGGGGTCGCGCTGCACTACGGCACCCGCACCGCCTACCTCGCCGTGTTCGCCCTCGACGCGGCCGCGTTCCTGCTCTGCGCGCTGGTGCTGCTCCGGCTGCCCGCGGTGGCGCCCACCGCCGCCTTGCCGGGCCGGGGCCCCCGGTTCGCGGTGCTGCGCGACCGGCCCTATGCCCTGGTCACCCTCCTCAACACGCTGCTCCTGCTGCGGATGCCGCTGATCAGCCTCGCCATCCCGCTGTGGACCGTCACCCGCACCGATGCGCCGGGCTGGCTGGTGTCCGTGCTGCTCGTGCTCAACACCGGTGCCGTGATGCTCTTCCAGGTCCGTACCGCCTCCGCCGTACGCGATCTGTCCAGCGCGCGGCGGACCGTGGCGCGCGGCGGCGTCCTGATGCTCGCCTCCTGCGCGGTGTTCGCGCTGAGCGCCGCCGGTGCGTCCGCCTGGGTCGCCGTGGTCGTGCTGCTGGTCGCGGGCGGGCTCCAGGTGGCGGGCGAGATGATGCAGTCCGCGGGGGCCTGGCAGATCGGCTTCGACCTCGCACCGGCCGACCAGCAGGGCCAGTACCAGGGCTTCTTCGGCATGGGGGTGCCGCTGGCCCGGATGCTCGGGCCACTCCTGCTCACCGCCCTCATCGTCGACTGGGGCGTGCCGGGCTGGCTGCTGCTCGGCGCCCTGTTCCTCGGCGCGGGCCTCGCACTGGGCCCGGCGGTCCGCTGGGCGGAGCGGGTCAACTCCGGTACCGCGGCCGTCGGTTGACGCGGGTCCGTGGTCGGGAGCGACGGACAGGGGCAGACGGACCAGGCGCGCGGGCCAGGACGACCGGGCGGCGGTGGTGCGGGTCCTCGGCGCGGCGTTCACGAACGACCCGGCGAGCCGCTGCGGCTGCCGGACGGCCCGCTGATGTGCCCGATGTGGCACGAGCGACGCCCTGGCGGGGGAGGTTCAGTCCGGCACGACGCGCGCGACGATGAGGTCCACCAGCCGGGCCGTCTCCGCGTCCGCCGACTCCCGTTCCGCGACGCCCTGTTCACCGGCCCCGCCGAACATCCCGGGCAGGGTGAAGGCCTCGACGAGCAGCCCGTTGACCGCCAGATACAGCAGGCGCACCGTGTCGGCGTCGCCCGGCAGGCCGGAGTCGACGTGGAAGCGGATGTTCGCGTCCAGGTCCGCCCGGAGCGCCCGGGTCAGCTCGGCGCGCAGCGCGGGCCGGCGGACGGCTTCCAGGCGCAGCTCCAGCATGGCCAGGTAGCCGGTGCGCTCGGCGGTCATGCGCCGCACCACCCAGTGCGCGAGCGAGGCCACGAGCTCGCGGGACGGCTGCTGGCGCATCACCTCGGCGACCTCGTCCGGGTCCGGTGCCATGCGGACGTGGATGTGCCGGCCGGCCTGGGTGAACAGGTCGTCCCTGCTGGCGAAGTAGTTGGACGAGGTGCCCGAGGGGACGCCCGCCTGCGCGTCCACGGCGCGGAAGGTCAGCCCGCGCGCTCCCTCGCGCGCGAGCACCTCGATCGCCGCGTCGACCAGCGCCGTCCTGCGTTCCGGGTTTCGGACCATGCGGGAACTCCTCTGCGGGAAAACGGGGTTGCGAAACCACTACACCTGAAGCACTATAGCTGTCGTGGTCAGCACGGAAGGCCGCACCCCCCATTCCAAGAGGTTGGTTTGCGCAAGCTCTCGTACTTCGTCGGCATGTCCCTCGACGGCTTCATCGCGGGTCCCGGTCACGAGGCCCAGTTCCTGATGGATCAGATGTCACCGGCGTACTTCGACCATCTGAAGACGCACTGGCCGGAGACGATGGCGACCGCCGGACGCCGGCACTTCGGCTTCGACGACGCGGAGAACACCCACTACGACACCGTCCTGATGGGCCGGGCCACCTACGACCTGGGCCTCAAGGAGGGCATCGGCAATCCGTACGCCCACCTCACGACGTACGTCTTCTCGCGGAGCCTCACTCAATCCCCGGACCCGGCCGTCGAGTTGGTGGCGGGCGACCCGGTCGCCACCGTGCGCGGACTCAAGCGGCGTGACGGCCTCGGCATCTGGCTGTGCGGCGGCGGCGACCTCGCCGGTCAGCTGGCCGAGGAGATCGACGAGCTGGTCATCAAGACGTACCCGGTGCTCGCGGGCGACGGAATCCGCGTCGTCCGGGGCGCGTTCGAGCCCCGCCGGTTCGCGCTGACGGACACCCGGTCGTTCGACAACGGGGCGGTCGTCTCGAAGTACACAAGGAAGCGGTAACACTCATTTCGGTCACCCCCTGTGACGAACGGCAGGGTACGCCGCTAATCTCCGCCCATGACACCACAGTCATGGGCGGGTTGGTACCGGGACCGCCTAGGATCCGAAGCGTTGACGATCACCACTGACGGGACGCAGCTGCGTACCCGGATCAGGGGGGTCGACTTCGCCGGAGCGAGCTTCGACTCGCTCGGCCCGGTACCGGGGATACCGACGGAGAGCGGCACCTTCGCGCTCGACGGCGGGAGACTTCGCGACTTCGTACTCGAATGGGACATGCCCGTGCCCGTCGCCGCCGACGGCGCCGTCCAGCAGGCCACCCTCAGCTGCCTGCTCTCCCTCAAACCCCCGGAGCCCGACCTCGGGGTCGCCCTGCACTTCGGCGGAGCGGTGTACGCCAGCGGCCGGGCCGAGCTCGACTTCGGTTCGGTGCTCGACGACATCCGGCGCCAACTGCCGTCCGGCGCAAGCCTCCAGCCGTCCGCGCTGGACGCGATCTGACCGCTCCCCGTCCCCCCGTCCGTTTCGCTCACCTTCCTCCGCGGCCGTCGCGCACCGGGGAGTCCAGCCGGACTCCGCGGTGTGGGGCGGCCGCTCCGCGTTCCCGGGGCAGCGCCCTTCCAGCGGCTCGCATTGTTCTACTACTATGCGAACAAGGAGGCTTCGATGAATCGTGTCCGGTACCGCCTGGTGGCCATCTCCGTGCTGCCGTTCCTGCTCGCCCTGGCCGTCGACCTCACGGCGTACGCACTCCTGCGCGGCCGCCTGCCCGACCCGATGGCCGGCCACTTCACCGCGGGCGGCACTGCCGACGGCACCCAGAGCCACACCTCGTACCTGGTCTTCGTCCTCGTCGTGCACCTCGGGCTCGCCGCCCTGTGGACGATCGTCGCGCGGACCGCGGACCCGGTCCTGCGCGGGATGCGCTGGATGATCGGGGCCGGGTACGCGGTCGCCGGGCTGGTCGGCTACCTCATGGTCGCGGTACTGCTCGCCAATGCCGACGCGGCCGACCCCGCGCGGGTGCGGATGCCGCCGTGGCAGCTCACCGTCGCGGCGGGCTGCGGCGCCCTCGCCGCGGGCATCGGCTCGCTGCTCCTGCTCACCGTGCCGCTGCCCGCCCCCGCGCCGTCCCCCGGACCCGGCGAGGCCGAGCAGCTCGATCTGGCCGAGGGCGAAGTGGCGGGCTGGATGCGCCGGGCGCCGTCGCGGGTGCTGCTTCTGACGGGCCTCGCGGTCGTGGCGGCGGGCCTCGTCCTGCTGTACGCGGGCGGCTGGCGCCCGGCCCTCGCCATGCTGGGCGGCGGCCTGCTCTGCCTCGCCTTCTCCCGCCCGTACGTCACCGTCGACCGGCGCGGCCTGACCGCGCGCCCGACCGCGCTGCCCTGGCCGCGGATCCGGGTCCCGTTGTCCGACGTCGACCGGGCGGTCAGCCGCGAGGTCAAGATCCTGGCGGAGTACGGGGGTTGGGGCTACCGGATGCGTCCGGGCAAGTCGGGTCTGATGCTGCGCTCGGGTGAGGCGATCGTCGTACGGCGCAGGGGCGGGCGGGAGTTCGCGGTGACCGTGGACGACTCGACGACGGCCGCCGCCCTGCTCAACACCCTGGCCCACCGTGCGGCGGGGAGGCGCTGATGCTCTTCCGAGTCGACCCCGCCTCGCCGCAGCCCCTGGGCGATCAGATCGCGGCATCGGTCCGCCGGGCCGTCGCCGAGGGCAAGGTGGCCCCGGGCGAACGGCTCCCCTCGGCCCGTACCCTCGCCGACTCCCTGGGGGTCAACCTCCACACGGTGCTGAGGGGCTACCAGCGGCTGCGGGACGAGGGGCTGATCGAGCTCCGCCGGGGCCGGGGCGCGGTCGTCGTGGACGACACGGGCGCGCGCGGCCGGGCGGCGCTGATGCTGCGGGTGCGCGAACTGGTCGACCAAGCGCGCGAGTTGGGGCTCACGGAGGAGGAAGTGGTCGGGCTGGTACGGCAGGGACTGGCGTAGGGCGACGGCGGCGCGAGGCTCGCGCGGCTAGTACGTCTGGAGCTCCACCAGGTTCCCGTCCGGGTCGTGGAGGTGCGCGGCCCGCAGCCCCGGACCCCACTCGGGCAGATCGCGCGCCCCGGCCACGACCGTGCCGCCCGCCTGCGCGCAGAGCGAGACCGCGGCGTCGAGGGCCTCCCGCGAGGCCACGTGGATCACGAGGGAGCCGCCCCGCGGGACCCGGTCCTCGCCGAGCGCGGACACCATCGCCGACCGGGTGAACAGCGCGAGCGCGGTGCGGCCGTCGGCGGCGTCCCAACTGGCGTAGCCCGACGATGGGTTGCCCCGGGCGAGGGTGCAGCCCGCCAGGGTGGGCAGCACGGTCTCGTAGAAGCGGAACGCGGGCTCGTAGCGGTCGACGAGAAGCCGGGGGTACGGAGGCTCCAGAGGGTCCATGCCCTCGAACCTAACCCGGAGGACGACCTTCCGCGGTGTGCCGGTGGTCACGCGTTCCGCCCGAAGCGTGTGAACCACGCGGCCCGCCTCTCAGGTGCCGTCGAGCATGCCCGCCGTCACCGCTCCCGGAGCGGGGAGGAGAGTGCGGGGCGGTCCTGGCAGGCGTGCTCGGCGATCAGCCGGGCGCAGGCCATGGACTCGGCACCGGAGGAGTCCACCTCGATGTCGTAGCGGACGCCGAGGTGCACGGACTCGGCCTGGGCGCGGGCCATGCCGGGAATCCGGTCGCCGCGGGCGGTCTCACGTCCGGCCGCGGTGTCGGCGTCGCAGCGCACCCCGACCCAGAGCACGTCGATGCCGTCGAGCGCGTGCTCCCAGCGCCGCTGGCCGTCGGCGCCGTCGAGCAGCACCTCGTCGAGCACCACGCGGGCGCCGGCCCGCACCATGGCGGCGACACCGTGCCGCCAGGCGTCCGACAGGCGCCGGTACTCGGGGCCCACGCTCACCGACCCGTCCGCCCCGAGTCCGAGCCCCTCCCCGCCCGCCCGGAGCGAGGCGGGCATGGCGGCGTCCACCGAATCGACCCCGAACGTCAGCCAGGCGCCGGGCAGCACCGCCTGGAGGCACCGGGCGATTCCGGACTTGCCGGAACTGGACCCGCCGTTGAGCACGATCACCCGGCACAGCGGCATGTCCCTCTGATCCATCACGCCGTCAAGGTAGGCGGGCGGCCCGGGGCCGGCCAACCGATTTCCGCCCCGTGGCCCCCCTTCCTGGTGGGGCGCGCTTCGCCGTAGGATGTTGATCAAGGTGGGGTCGTAGCACAGAGGCAGTGCGCCTACACAGCATGGAGGAGGACGCCGGTTCGAATCCGGCCGCCCCGCCCCTCAGGCTTCCCGGACAGCGAAGAAGGGGCCCGGGGAGTGAACTGACGCTGTTGGTTATTTCGGGCCCTGTTGCTTCGCCCCGTCGGCCTTGTGGTCGGCGGGGCGAAGTGCTGCGAAGTGGCTGGTGCGGGTGGGGGCTCGTGGTGTGTCGGTGAGGTGGGCGTCGATGCGGGCGAGGTTGATCGCGGCGCCTGTGAGCTGGTGCTGGAGGCTGGTTTTCGCCAGGCCTCGGTAGCGGGATCTGCGCAGGCCACAGCGCTGGACACCTTGGGAGATGGTGCCTTCGACCCCGGCGCGGATCTTGTAGCGTTCCTTCCAGCCCTCGGTCTGCTGCTCGGCCCGGGACGTGCGGATTGCATGGTGTTCGTCGTAGTGCCGCAGCCGCAGTTCACGGCGGATGGCGGTGGGCGAGTTGATGCACTCGCGCCGGACCGGACAGGGCCGACAGTCGATCATGGAAAACCGCACCCGGATCACAGGCAGCCCTTCTTGGGAACGCCGTTCGTGCCAGCCGGAGGAGGTGTGACCTCCTGGGCAAGTGACCTGCTTGGTCTCCCAGTCGATGGTGAACACTTCCTGGTCGAAGCCACCCGCCGTGGCTGACTGGGCGCTCGTGTTGGCCGGGACCGGGCCGTGCAGGGCGACGCCATGCGTACGCCGGGCGGCAACGATCGCGGAGGCGGAGGGATATCCGGCATCTACCCAGTGCTCGCCGGGCAGGCAGTCCCGTCCACCGAGGGACGAGTGGATCTCCTCGGTCATCACATTGTCCGGAACGGTCGCCAGGGTGGTGGCCACGTTGGTGACCAGGTTCGGGGCGTCCGCCTCGCACGTCTCCGTGAGGTGGACCTTATATCCGTCCCAGGTGATGTTCCGTTTCACACTGCCGCGTGCCTCGGTGTCATAGGGAGTGACCACGCGCATCGCGCCCGGCGGGCGGTCTTTTGGGTCCCGCCGCCTCACCTCGTCCTCAACCTGGTGGAAGTGCTGCACCCACACCTGCCGCAGAGTCTCCACCTGCTCCAGTGCCCGCAGGCCGGGCGGCGCTTGCCGGGACCGGACGGCCTCAAGCAGCCACATCCCGTCCCGGCCGATCCGCAAGCCCATTTCGTCCCGCTTGCCGCGGGCCTTCGGGAACCGGGATTCCTCGGCCCTCGTGGCGTAGTGCTGGAACCACTCCGGCTCTGCCACCTGGGCCAACCATGCGGGGGCGGCCTGGCAAGCGCGTTCAGCGCCGAGCGCAGCGTTTCGGCAACCATCTCCAGCCAGGACAGCTCCCGTGCTGCCGACAGCACGTGTGTGGAGTCGGTCCGGGCTCGTACCGCGCTCTTGAGCAGGCCCTTGCCCCGGGCCGCGACCAAGACGCCGTCCAGCATCCGCCGGCCGGCATCCGCCTGAACCAGACGATCCCGAAACTCCGACAGCACCGAGAAGTCGAACCCCGGATCATCCAGCCGGAGCCCCAGCGCGTACTTGAAGTCGATCCTGGCCCGCACCGCCTCCGCGGCCTGCCGGTCGGTCAGCCCCTCCACGAACTGCAACACCAGCACCATCGCAAGGCGCCCCGGTGACCAGGCGGGCTTGCCCCGCACCGGGAACAGGTCCGCGAACTCCTCATCCGTGAACAGCGGCCCCAGCTCGTCCCGAACCCGGATCGCCAAACTCCCCTTCGGGAACGCGGCCCGAGCCACCCGCACCGTCTCCGCCGGAATCTCCCCAGACCCCTTCGGCTGCATCGACACCTGCACCCACCCCAAACCACAACGTCGGCCTTCCAGACCACAACCAGGTCTGGAAGGCCGACGTCACGCCGGGCCCCGAAATAACCAACAGCGTCGGAATCCCGGCCGGGCCCCTTCTCGTCCGCTTCCCCCCGCGCGTCCACCGAACGCGCACGGAGCCGCGAACACGGCCTGGATCAGGCCTTCTTGGTCTCCTAGTAATGGGCCGGGTCGGTGACCTGCGGGGATCTTTCGCGCAGGGCGCTGACCTGGCCTTTTGGTGATGGGTGGCGATGGGGTGCGACGGTTTTGAGCGGGTGTCTTGCGGACTGGGTGCGGACTGTGACACCAGAACGCCTGGCTTTGAAGGCACTCTCGGCCTTCCATGGGGCGACCCAGTTGATGCTCGTACTCGATATACGTTTGTTGCTCGTACTCGATACATGGTTCACTTGGAGACATGTCCAACATCAGGCTCACCAAGTCGACCATGGCGGTCCTGGGGGTGCTCCTCGATGCGAAGCCCAACGCGCCAGCGTGGGGTCTGAGTATCTGTCGTGATGCCGATCTCGGCCCCGGCACCGTCTATCCCATTCTTGACCGCCTTCTGGAGCGTGGCTGGCTCAGCTGTTGGGATGAGACGGAAGCTCATCCTGGGCGTCCGGCACGACGGTTCTACGAGTTCACGGGGGCTGGTCGTGCCCAGGCGCTTGAAGCGCTGGAGGCGCGTAATGCACGCCGTGCCCGGTTCGGTTTCCGGCCTGCGGGCGGTGCAGCATGACGGAGCATGATCAGGACCGTACGCCTGGACTGGGGGCAGACCACCTCGGAGAGCGTATGGCCTCCTTGGTGAATGGCGAGCTTGGCCACGGTGTACGTGAACGCGTACTTGCGCACCTCGCGACTTGTGCGAGGTGCAAGGCCGAGGCTGACGCGCAGCGACGTCTCAAGGCGGCTTTCGATGACGTGTCGCAGGAGCCGACCCCGAGCTTCCTTGAACGCCTCCAGAGCCTCCCGAACGTGGCGGCCCTTATCGACGATTTCAACGTGACGTTCGTTCGCGAGCAGCAGCGCCGGGAGCCACGAGCGGAGCGGTTGGCCTCCCTGGCAGCTATAATTGCAGGGGATCGGCGTGGCATGCGCACAGCATGGCTGGCTGATCTCGACGGTGACCCTGATGCCGGCGTCTCTCTCACCACCTGGCAGCAACGACGGTACGCGTTGGGAGTGCTCGTTGCCGCTGTTCGGTGCCGTCTTCGTGACGGTCTTGGACGTTTGTGGCGTCCTGTCGACTGGACGTTGGAGACGAGGAACCGTCGGGAGACATTTATCGGCGTGCCACCTGCACTGCTGGTGGTCTACATCGCCGAGCACGATGGAGTGCACACCCTTTTGACTGAGGGGTGGGGCTGGGTTGGTGGCTGCGGCGCGGCGGCGTTCGCTTTTGTCCGCTGGCTCCAGCGTCTTCGGGGGATCGAGTTGGCCGACAGCTCTCCGTCCAACGGAGACTAGGCTCCTGAACTGCCACTTCAACATAGCGCAGCTTCAGATATCGCCATCAAGGGGGCTAGCGATTAGGAGCCTTGTAGTTTTGCCACCATGTTGGGCCTGCGGCAGGCGCGGTGCCCCAGGTCGTCAGTTGGGTTAGCTCTGCTGTTGCATCGCTGTTTTGCCCCAGACGTGTGTGTCGAATCGCCCCAGACAGTGCCCACGCCAGGTCATCGTCTGTGGCGAGCACAGCAAGTTCGCGTAGTTCGCGCAATCGCGCGACGGCTGTCGCAGGCGTTGCTTGCAGAGCATTGGCGGCCTGCCCGGCCATCCATCTACGCACAAAGCTGGTGGGTAGCCAAGGAGTACCGTCGTACGTCCAGCGAAGCTGGGCGCGAAGGAAAGCCAGCTGGTGTGCGTCGGTATCCTCCGTTGTTTCCGAGAGCGCACGCCACGGGGCGATGGGCCCGGCAAGGATGTGGATACCGCTGTCCTGATGCGCGGTGAAGACCAGTTCTTCCAAGTCTTCCGGCAGGGTCGGCTGGAGCATAGCGATCAGCATCGGCAAGGGCGTCTCGGAGCCTGTCCGGGCTTCGACCTGCCACTGCTTGTCATTGGCCGTGATGATGACATCGTGGCAGTTCATCGTCTCCAGGACGGCTGTGGTCATCTGCTCGGCAGTCAAACCAAGGCTGTGCCACAGGCCGTCGAGTCCGAAGCTGGTGAACCCGAGTTCGCCCAGTGCCTGGAGCAGCGCCAACTGGCAGGCCAAGACGCTCTCGTACCCCTGGAAAACCCCATCGAGTACATCGGCCCACGCCACCTTGCGGGTCTTGGACTTGCGCTCGATCACGGCGAAGTCTTCTTCGTAGTGAACCAGGGCATGAGCGCGACCGGTGCGCAGGTCGCTGTCCAAGCCGTTGATGAGTCCTTGCAGGGCTGGTTCCTGTTGGGCGGTGTTCACCAGGTCAGTGGCGTTCTTGTGCCGCAGGTTCTCGTACGCGGCCGACTTTCGGCCGCAGGCTAGTAGTAGGACGGTCGCAATGACTTGCCCCGGCCCCTCGACCAGGGCGGCAGCCATACCAAGTAGCGCGCGGCCAGCCTGCCGAGAGTGGACCGCGTTGTCCATCGCGTGCGCAGCTTCCATGGAGCCGTCGAACAGCTCCCAGACGGCCCGCTTGAAGTCCTCCTCGAACAAAGGCGTCGCGGCTAGCGTCCGCAAGACTGTCGGGCTGGACCGGAATACTTCGTAGGCGCGATGCAGCACCTCGTGGAACTGGTCGGGGTCGAATAGGCTGCGGGCCTGCAGGTCGTGCACGGCGAACAGAATCCCGGAGCCGGGCACCCCGCGCGAAGATACCAACTGCATAAGCGCGTCACGGCCAGCGGTGTCCAGGGCCAGCAGGTCCGAAGCCTGGCACGCCTCCAGCGCCCGCGCCAACAGACAATCTTGAATTTGTGCGATGTCGCGCTGTTTGGTCATCACGCTGATGGTGTTTGCGATGACCGCTGCTTGATCGGCTAGTGCTGCGGTGCGGTCCAGGTGCTTTTGCGCGGTGCTGGCCAGATTCTGGGCCTGCAGGGGAGATGCCGCGAGCAGCGCTGCAAGGTAGGCATCGACCACGGCGTCCAACTCGCCTGCCAGCTCACGCAGGTGCTTGACAAGCGCCCGCAGAGGACGCCTTCCATCAGCGCCGTCAACTATGGCACGCAACTTGACGTACTCGGACACCGCGCGCTCAAGATCCTCAGCGCCCTGGACGTTACCTTCAGCCGTGGCTGTCGCGGCTTCGAAGAAGATACCCATCCACTCGCTCAGGCTGCCGAAGACATCGGCATGCAAGAACTCGGTGGCGTCCATTTGTCGCGAGGACACCAGGGGGACCGGCTGTGACAGAACCGTCCGCGCCCGCGCGGCGGCCTGCCGACGCGCGAGACTGGCCGTGTCTACCTCCCACGGCTCGGGTCGCCTGCCGCAGTCGGGACACTCGACGCCCCGAATGCGGTTGACACCGCACCTTGAGCAGGTGATCTGGGAAAAGGCCAGCTTGAAGGTGTGCACGGTCATGGGCTACGTCATCTCAATCGTTCCAGCACAGAGCGTCTATCTTGGTCGCGGCTGTGGGGCTGTACCAGAATGATCCCCTCTTAGCCCTGACTAGAGCACGTGGATTTCATGATTCGAGCCTGACCTGGGAGTGGCGTTGGTGTCTCCTTCGGTTTCGCGGATCAGCACTCGAATCCGTGTATGCACGCGCCCGCGCAATAACGGCGTTCGGTTGATCACCCACCCTGGTCTTCCGGCAGCGAGGGCAACGAAGACAAAGCAGCCAGCAGCCAGTATCGCTATGGCGTCACGACGGTTGCCAGGGCCGACACGATCGCATAGAAGTGGAGGAGGAACTTCAACGCCGGTCCTTTCAGTCCATGAGGGTGTCTGCGCTCTATTGCCATCCGTCGAGGGAGACTTCCGGACCACCCGCGAGGTAGCGGTGGAGGGCACTGGCGGTGGTGTCCACGAACTCCGCGGGGATGGCGTCGGCATCGACCCAGCAGACCTGGGAGTGTTTGCGTGGTTCGCGGTTTTCGGGTTCGCCGGTCCATTCGTGGGCGGTGAAGACGACGGTGAGGAAGCCGTTGGGGGCTTCGACGCCCCAGGCGCCGTGGATGATGTGGGCGACCTTCAGGGACTCCGGCTTCACGGTCAGGCCGGTCTCCTCGTACAGCTCGCGTACGGCGGTCTCCGTGATGGGCTCGCCGGGCTCGCTCTTGCCGACGGGGGGGTCCCACATGCCCTGGGCGAACTTGGCGTTCTGGCTGCGCTGGAGGAGGACGACGCGGTTGGTGGCCTTGTCGTGGACGATGACGGCGGCGACCAGCAGGGTCATGGATTCGAGGGCGGGCGGCAGGGCTTTGGGCTGGTCGTCGGTGGTCCGCTGAGCCACGGCTTGTGTCCCTTCGTCGGCCGGATGGTGGCAGCTTAGGCCAGTGCTTCGCGTGCGCGGCGGGCGAGTTCGGCGGCTCCGGGCACTTTGCGGCGCTGATAGATGGAGAGGGTGGAGCGGAGCGAGGTGATCGCTTTGCGGGTGCGGTCGGACGTCATTCCCTCCATCAGGGTCAGGGCCTGTGACCAGGCGGCGACGGCTTCGTCGGCTCGGGCCTGGGCGGCGAGGCTGTCGCCGAGGTCGGCGTGCGTGAGGGCGTGGACGCGCTTGTACTTCTCGGGGTCCCAGCGCACCAGGGCATCGCGGTGCTGTTGCTCGGTACCGACGTGGTCGGCGAGGTCGGTCAGAGTGCGGGCGGTGTGGCTGGCGACAGTGCCGGCGGCCGGGCCGCTGACGCGGGAGTAGCTGGGCTGGGGCCCGTCGTCGCGTAGGAGGGCGTCTTCGGCGGCGAGCAGGGCGCGGGCCGCTGCGGGCTTCGCGCCGACCGCGGCGTAGGCGCGGGCGTGGGTGATGTGCAGTAGCGCCTCGGTCTGGCCGTCGACGTGGCCCAGGCCGCGGGTGAGGGCGCCTTCGACGAGGTCGACGCAGTGGTGGGGCTGTTTGAGGCTCAGTGCCTGGTGGGCGAGGGCGCGCATCATCCAGGCGGCGTGGCCGCGCGGGTCGGCTTCGCAGGCGAGTTGGTAGCCGACCTGGTAATAGCGCTGGGCGGCCCCTTCCTGGCCGAGGTCGTGGTGCTTCCACCCGGCGAGGTACGCGAGTTCGGCGACGGCACCGAAGGCCGCTTGCCGTAGCGCTTCATTCGGGAATCGGCCGCGGAGCATGGGAGCGGCGGTGTCGGCGAGGTAGGCCGTGACCGTGGTCAGGCCGTGGCCGCCACCGAGGCGTTCATCAGCCGCGCTGAAAGCCGCGGTGATCTGCCCTACGACGTCCACGTCCTCCATCCCGACCAGGGAGCTGCCGGTGCGGGCCCGCAACATCCGGGCGGTGGCCTCGTGGTCGTAGAAGAGCGGCATGGCCACCCCGGCCGTGGTGAAGGCAGCCACGGCAAGGCAGCGGCGGCGTTCGACGTCGGCACGGCCCAGATCGGTGGCGGCCAGAACAGGATCGGGCTCCTGCGCCACCGTAGTTTCGGGTGCTCGAAGGCCAATCTCGACCAGAGTGATGGGGCGGCCTGTCCGGCGGGACAGCGCCTCAGCGAGGTACTGGCCGGTCCGTCCGGTCGGCTGGCGTGTGCCGTTCACCCAGTGGGAGACGGCCGACTTGTTGGTCTGGAGGATCTCGCCGTTCTCGGCCGCGATGCGCCGGATGTCCTTCGCCAGGGCCTCGTAGGTGCAGCCGATCGCCTCGATGACGTCACGCAGGCGGGAGTTGGGCCCTTTCGGCGCTGCCACGATCGCCTCCGCTCCAGAGCTGTAAACCGCGTATACCGCTTCAACTGCCTCTCACCGTACCCACTGTGCGTGACGGAGGGTTCACTAAACATCAGCCGCCCGGCCCCGGTCCGACACCGTGACCAGGCTCCCCCCTTCGGCCGGGCGGCCCCCGAAGTTCCGTACGCCTACACCGGGTTCGGGCATTCCTGTGCCCGAACCCGGCCGATCAGAGACGGAGACACGGTGACCACCATCGACACCACGGCCATCACGGTCGTACTGCCCGAGGCGTTCGACGAGCGCTGGAGCCGCCTGCCCGGCATCCAGGTCGACGGCCGGCGCATCACCATCGACCCGGCCGAGTACTTCTTCCGCTTCGAGTCCAACACCTGGCTCGTCGCCGATTGGGAGCTGGTCAAGTCCCAGCTCCTGGAGCTGCAGGAGACCACCGAGAGCGCGGTCGAGCAGCTCGCGTTGGACTTCATCAAGGCCCACGCCGTCTCTACCTCGGACGCCGCCCGAGTCATGTCCACGGCGTACGAGGTGTACGCCTACTTGTTCCGCGACGAGCACCTCGCCGGCCTCGGCCTGCCGCAGATCACCGCCGAGCATCTGCGGATGCTGCGCGAGGCGGCCACGCTGATGGCGCTGAACAAGGTGGAGCTGGACGGGCACATCTCCAACGTCGGTCCGTGCTGGTTCTTCCCCGCTGCCACCTCCGTCGTCTTCGACCTGGATGACGAGATGGGCGGGACGCTCGACGAGGTGTACCACGGCGGCTGGTTCAACGAGCACCGCCGCATCGAGTCCATCAAGGCTCACGCCGCCCTCGGCGGCCGGCTCGTGCACGGCTGCCAGTCCGTGCCGGACCAGTCCGGCGGCGTTGTCGCGCCCTACGGTGCGTCGATGACCGCCTTCCGCGACGGCCTCGCGGCCTTCAAGGCCGGCTGGATCGAGCAGGTCTACGCCCATCGCGTGAGCCCTGCCGCATAGCACCACACCGCACACCAGGCTCCGGGGCGGGCCGGCATCTCTCGCCCGCCCCGGATGCCCCCAAACTCCCTGGAGCCCCCACGTGACCGCGAACCCCAGCGCCGAACTCCTCGACAACCTGCTCACCATGGCCGGACGGACCACCGCCGTGCGCGAGGAGGTGCGCGTGTGGTCCATGTCCGGTGTCGAGCGCCTGACCTTCCCCGACGCCAGCACCGCGATCTTCAAGTACGCGAAGCGGCCCTTCGACAGCGAGGATCAGTCCCTCCGTCTGGCACATACGCTCGGCGTCCCCGTCCCGCAGATCCACGCCTCCGCCGTCCTGGACGGTTGGCTCGGCATGCTCATGGAAGACCTCGGCCCCGCCGTCCGCGACGCCGATGACCTCGACGGCACCGCCGCGGCCGTGGTCCTGCACGGCACCCGTACGGCTGCAGCCTTGCCCGTCCTCGACCAGGTCCGCCTCCGCTCACTGCCGAACCGGGCCCTGGAACACCTCGCCCAGCTCCGCAAGGCCGAGCGCTGGCAAGACACGGACGACATCGAGGACGCGCTCGACCGGATCGCTCAGGCCGCCAAGGCCCGGTCGGCCGGTACGACGGTGGCGCCGTTCGGCTGGGTGCACTCCGAGTTCCACCCCACGAGCCTCCACATTGGCCAACACGGCTGGCGGCTGCTGGACTTCGCCCGCGCCTTTACCGGCCCCGGCCTGCTCGACCTCGCCAGCTGGCACGGCACCCTCGACACCCCCAACCCCGTACGCCTCCGTGTCTTCCTGGAGCAGTACGTCACCGCTGGCGGCACCCCGGACGCTCTCACCCAGCGCGGCGGACTCACCGCCGAGAACTGGGCGCTGGGCTGGCACCGCATGTGGGCCGTCGAGTGGTTCATGGAACAGTCCATCCGCTGGATCAACGACCAGGCCACCGACCCCAGCTACGTCAAGGCCGTACGCCGCCATCTCACCGACATCCTCCACTTCCTGGAGGTCTGACGTGCTCGCCCAGGCTTCCCCGTGGTACGTACACGCCCTCCAGCGCACTACGGCCAGCCCCGCCGAGCCGCTGTCGGTACCCGCCCGGATGGAATGGACAACGCGGCCAGGCAGCGGGCCCGGCGCCGAGATTCTCGGCTCGGACCTGCGCCGCAAGCGGCTGCTGGAACTCGGCTGCGGCCCCGGTCACAACGCCGCCCACCTCGCCACCCGCTACGGCGCCCAGGTCACCGGTGTCGATCTGGTCGGGCTGCAGGTCCGCCGGGCTCGGTCGCACTACGGGCGGCTGAACAACCTGACCTTCGTCGCCGGCCATGCCCTGCACTACCTGCAAGCCTCCGACGAGCAGTTCGACGCCATCTACTCCGTCTTCGGGGCCATCGGCTTGGTAGCGCCCGAGCTTCTGCTCCCGGCCATCGCCCAGCACCTCAAACCCGGGCGCACCCTCGCCTTCTCCGTCCCCCATCCCAAGCGCGGCGGCTTGCGACCCACCGCCGACGACCGACCCCGCCGAGACTACGTCACTCTCCCCGACCGCACCCGCCTACCCATCGCCCGCTGGGACTTCGATGCCGACCGCTGGGAGAAACACCTCGACCGCGCCGGCCTCTGGCTCACCTCGGCCCAGGAGTTCCATGACGCCCGCCGCGGCCTCTGGCCCACCACGTTGCTGATCACCGCGCGCAAGCTCTGACCCCCACTCCGCCGTCTCTTGGGAGAAACCGATGCGCCCGCCCTATCTGCTCCTCGACGTCGACGGCGTCCTCATACCCTTCCCGGACGCCGATGGGACCAGTCCGGCCACCCACGACCGCCACGACGTCGTTCCCACCGGCCGTAGCGCCGACGATCCGGTCACCGTCTGGCTCAGCCCGATCCATGGCCCCTTGCTCATGGACGTGATACGGACCGGCCTGGTCACCCCGGTCTGGTGCACGAGCTGGCGCCAGGACGCCACCACACTGATCGGGCCGCTCCTCGGCCTCCCGTCTCTGCCATACGTCGACCTCCCGCGTCCGCAGATCACCACCAGCCACCCCAACGGCTATCTCTGGAAACGAGACCATGTCGATGTCTGGCTGGGCGACATGCCTGTTGCTTGGGTCGACGACGACTTCACCGCCGACGACCATGCCTGGGCAGCAGAGCGCACGGCGCGTGGGATAACGACTTTCCTGGTCCAGCCTGATCCCCACATCGGGTTGTTGGCCGAGCACCTGGCTGAGGTCATGAAATGGGTTGACCGCTTGTCCGTCGTGCCAGCCAGCGAATCCGCTGGTGCTCCTGGAGCCGAAGTAGCCTGAAGTGATCACGGAGCAGGACGTCAACACTGTCCGAGAGCCGAGCCGACTGCTTGATCTATCGATGTCGTCCACGTTCCTCGGGCCTGGAGGCCGGCGTCGTGGCCGAGGGCTGGAGAGCCAGGGGCCGAGAGGACCCTCCCGGTGTGCTGCTTCGCTTGCGTGCTGCCTGTGCTCGCCTGTTCGGCTGGACGGTGATGCGCCAGTTGAGGACCTCGGCGGGGCGTTCGGCGGTGTCGAGTTCTCGCAGGGCGGCGACTTCAGCCAAGAGACGCCGGGGGTAGTGGCCGGCGGTCTCGGCGCGGGCGAGGGTTGTGGTCAGGGCTGGCCAAGCGGGATCGGCGAGGACCCGTTCGGCCTGGTTGGGGAGGGCTGCGCGCAGATCCTGCTCGAAGCGGCTGATGGTGGCGGCGCGTGGCGCGCGTCGGGTGAGATCTGCCAGGACCGGCGCGGCAGCTTCCTGGTAACCGGCCTGTAGGTGACGGAAGGCTTGCTCAGCCGCGGCGGCCTGCTGCTCGTGGCCGCGTTGTTCGTGCCACTTGGCAGCTGCCCGCGACAGGTAGAGCGCGGCGAAGAGCAGGGCGATGGCGAGTCCGCCCGGATCGTGTGTGGCGTAGGCGAGTTCCTTGGCGGCTTCCCGCAGAGCGGTGGCGGCTTGATGGTCGGCCCGGATCGCCGAACGGCGGGCGCGGTTGAACACCTGTGCCGCTGCTTGTAGTTCGGCCCGGTGCGGGCCGTGGCTGGCGAGGGCCAGGTTGTGGAGGGTGTCGCCGAAGGCATAGAGGTGGCCCTGGGCCACGGCCTCGCCACCTGAGTCGAGGACGGCGTGCGCGTGGCGGATGGCGGTTTCGGCGCGGTGCCACGGCTCGGCCGGGTCCGCCATCGGTTGAGGGCGGTCGTCCAGCTCCTGGGTCGGGAGGCGTTCGCGCAGACGGTTGCCGGACAGGTCGGGGGCGAGCTTTGAGCCGCCGTACCAGATCGGCTCGCCTTGGGCGGTGTCGCCAGGGGCGGCCAGGCTGTAGCCGGTCACCTCGCCGGTCTCGGGGCCGATGCGCGGCTTGACCTGGATGCCGAGGGAGCGCAGCACGGTGAAGTACTCGTCGATGCTCTGCGTACGGCGGCGGCGACCGCGTACGCCTGCTCGCGCAGCCACTCCCGCGCGGTCTCCTCCCGCCCCTGGCGTTCCGCCTTCGCCCGCTCGGCGCCGGTCGGGGTACGCGGGGCGGTGAGGTCACCGGACTTCAGGCGGCGCAGCCCGAACTCGGCCTCGATCTTGCGGCATTCCAGCTGTGCCCGCCAGCCGTCCCGGTTAGTACGAGGGCGGCGGCTGTCGGCTCGGACGGTGGTGGCCATGAGGTGGATGTGGTCGTCGGCGTGCCGTACCGCGATCCAGCGGCACGCCTTGTCGTTTCCCTCGGGGGCGATGCCCGTGGCGGCTACGACGCGGCGGGCAACCTCGGCCCACTTAGCGTCGGTGAGGTAGCGGTCGCCGGGTGCGGTGCGCACCGGGCAGTGCCACACATGCTGCGGTGGCTGCTTTCCTCCGAGTTCCCGGGTGCGGAGGTCGACGTGGTGGTCCAGGCGCCGGGCGAGCTGGGTGTAGGTGGCGGCGTGGTCGCGGCCGGGGTCGGGGGCGCCGGCCATGTCCCAGGCGGCCACGATGTGGGGGTCCGTGTGCTCGTCGCGCCGCCCCTTGCCGAAGAGGTAGTTGATCAGGCCGAGGGTGCTGGAGCCGGTGGAGACGTCAGGCACCATGACCGGCTCCTTCCGCCAGGAGCAGGTCCATGAGTGCGTAACTGGCCTGGGCGGCCTGCTCAATGCGGTCGAGGACGACCTCGGCACGCTCGGGTATCGCGCCGGAGTGGATGGCTGCCGTGACCTGGTTCAGGTTGGTGCCGATCCGGTTCAGCGCCTTGGTGTGCGCTTCGATGGCCTCCACCAGAGGGCGGATGGGGTCGTCCTCCGGGCTGCCGACCATGCCCGCCTTGCCGAGCGCGATGGCGAGGGCGGCGTCGCCGACAAAGCCTGCGAACTTCTGGTGGCGCCGCTTGGCCTCGGCGTCGATGAGGCGGACTGCGGTCGGCGTGAAGCCGATCTTCTTCTCTTGGTCGCGCTTCTCAATGGTGCGCTTGCAGTTCATCCGCGCGGGCAGCGCGGGGGCGTCAGGCTCACGCCACGAGGGCTGCTCAACGGCGGCGGGCGGTTGACGGGCAGACAGCTCGGCGTGTGGGGAGATGGAGTCGGGGACGGGGGGCTCGGTGCTATCGGCGGGAGACGCGGTGCGGGGCTCGTTCACCCCTCCTCAGGCTCGGGCGCCCGCTGGCGCCCGGCCCAACGAAGCGGCCGAGCGCGAGGCACGCAAGTCCGTCGAACTGCCGCACATGGTGACCCACGACCTGCGCCACTTCTACGCCTCCGCCCTCATCGCCGGCGGAGCGAGCGTCAAGCAGGTCCAGCTCGTCCTCGGCCACGCGTCCGCCGTCATCACGCTGCGGATCTACGCGCACCTGTGGCCGGGTGAAGAAGACCGCACCCGGACCGTCATGGACGCCGTTCTCGGCGGCCTGTGGACCGGGTGCGGACAGGTAGGCGATGCGACCCGCGAAACCGCAGGTAAAACGTCCTAGCCTTAGATCAAGCCTTCTTGGTCTCCCAGAAGATGCGGTCGATCTCGGCGATGAGTTCGAGCGCCTTCTCGCCGGTCTTGGGGTCGGTCGACGCCTTGGCGGCCGAGAGGGCCTTCAGGGTGTCGTTGACCAGCTGGTGGAGCTGGGGGTACTTCTCGAAGTGCGGGGGCTTGAAGTAGTCGCTCCACAGCACGGAGACGTGGTGCTTCGCGAGCTCCGCGCGCTGCTCCTTGATGACCACGGCACGCGCACGGAAGTGCGGGTCCTCGTTGGCCTGGAACTTCTCCTGCACGGCCTTGACCGACTCCGCCTCGATGCGGGCCTGGGCCGGGTCGTACACACCGCAGGGCAGGTCGCAGTGCGCGCTGACCTTCACCTTGGGGGCAAACAGGCGGGAAAGCATTGAGCTGTCCTTCCTCGTGATCGTCTTCTCAGGTGGGACATTACTCGGTGAGAGACGGGATTTCGCGGGTGCCCCCATGGGCTTAGGCCAAAAGTCCAGGGTCACCCCGGGACTCGTGGCGGAACGTACCGTGGGTGTGGCGGCGGGGTGCCGGTGGCCGGGAGGTGGGTGACGTATGACGGACGAGGGGCGGGAGCCGAGGGTGCCGTTGGGGATCGCCGAGGTCCTGGGGACCTCGATGGTTCCCACGCTGTTGCACGGGGACCAGCTGCTCGTGCACTACGGGGCGGAGTTGAGGGCCGGTGACGTGGCCGTGCTGCGGCACCCGTTGCAGCAGGACCTGCTCATCGTCAAACGGCTCATGGAGCTGCGCGAGAGCGGCTGGTGGGTGCTCGGCGACAACACCGACGACGAGGTCGTGGACAGCCGCGCCTTCGGCGCCGTGCCGGTCGACCTCGTGCTCGGCCGGGTGCGCGGGCGGTACCGGCCGATGACGGCCGGGCGCCGGCGTTCCGTCGGCTACTTGGCGTCCTGGATGCTCTCGTCGGTGCGGCCGGTGCTCTCCGACCGCTCGGTCTCCAGGCGCTTGCGGGCCCGGTAGGCGGCCACGTTGGCGCGGGTCGCGCACCGGTCCGAGCAGTAGCGGCGCGAGCGGTTGGTCGAGGTGTCCAGGTAGGCGTTGCGGCAGGGCACGGCCTGGCACAGGCCGAGCCGGTCGACGCCGTACTCCGTGAGGTGGAAGGCCAGGCCCATGGAGGCGATCGCCGCGTAGCCCGCCGTCGCGTTCGAGGGGTGGTCGGCCAGGTGCATGTGCCACAGGGGACGGCCGTCCTCGTCGCGGTGTTCGTGGCCCGACACCTGGGGGCTGACGGGGAACTCCAGGAGCAGCGAGTTCAGCAGGTCGACCGCCTGGACCTCCTCGCCCCGGTCCGCCGCCTCGAAGACCGCGCGCAGCCGGGCCCGTACCGACCGGAAACGCGTCACGTCCGCGTCCGTCGCCCGGCGGGCCGCCGACTGGTTCCCGCCGAACAGCTCACGGACCGTCTCCACCGACGTGAGCGCGTCCTTGTTGCGGGCCGGCTCCTCGGTGTTGACCAGGCGCACGGCGTAGTCCGAGTAATAGGCCAGTTCCACTTGTAGTCCTTACGGCGGCGGTCTAGGGTCTGGAGTGTTCCAGGTAACGGCTGGGTACCCATCGAGGGTATTACAGAGTGGCTTCCAAGGAGGGATTCCTGTGTCGGAGACGGTCACTGGGGCGGGCGAGAGCACCGACTGGCGGGGCTGGCAGGACAGCTGGGACCGGCAGCAGGAGTGGTACATGCCGGACCGCGAGGAGCGCTTCCGGGTCATGCTCGACATGGTCGAGGCCTGCGTCGGTCCCGCACCGCGCGTGCTCGACCTCGCGTGCGGTACGGGGAGTATTACGGACAGGCTCCTCAGGAGGTTCCCGGACGCGGTCAGCACGGGCGTGGACCTGGACCCGGCCCTCCTCGCCATCGCCCGGGGCACCTTCGCCGGGGACGGGCGCGTCACCTTCGTGACCGCCGACCTCAAGGACCCGCACTGGGTCGAGGCGCTGCCGTACGACTCCTACGACGCGGTCCTCACCGCGACCGCCCTCCACTGGCTGCACAGCGGGCCGCTCACCGCGCTCTACGGACAGGTCGCCGGGCTCGTCCGCGACGGCGGCGTGTTCATGAACGCCGACCACATGATCGACCCCGCCACCCCGCGCATCAACGCCGCCGAGCGCGCCCAGCGGCACCGGCGGATGGACCGGGCCAAGGCGCAGGGCACGCTCGACTGGGCCGACTGGTGGGAGCTCGCCGCCGCGGACCCGGTGCTCGCGGAGCCGACGGCCCGGCGGTACGAGATCTACGGCGAGCACGCCGACGGCGACATGCCCTCGGCCGCCTGGCACGCCGACACCCTGCGCGCGGCCGGGCTCGCCGAGGCCCGCCCGGTGTGGGCCTCGCCCTCGGACACCCTGCTGCTCGCCCTCAAGTAGCGCATGGGGAAGGGGGGTTACGGGCTCTTGCTCGTAACCCCCCTTTTCGCGCACCGCGAGTTACAGCACCTTCGACAGGAACGACTTCGTCCGGTCGTGCTGAGGGTTCGTCAGAACATCGCGCGGGTTGCCCGCTTCGACCACCACGCCGTCGTCCATGAAGACCAGCGAGTCGCCGACCTCGCGCGCGAAGCCCATCTCGTGGGTGACCACGATCATCGTCATGCCGTCCTCGGCGAGGCCCCGCATGACGTCCAGGACGTCACCCACCAGCTCGGGGTCGAGCGCCGAGGTCGGCTCGTCGAAGAGCATCAGCTTCGGCTGCATCGCCAGCGCCCGGGCGATCGCCACGCGCTGCTGCTGGCCGCCGGAGAGCTGCGAGGGGTAGTTGCCCGCCTTGTCGGCCAGGCCGACCCGGTCGAGCAGCTTCAGCGCCCGCTCGCGGGCCACCGCCTTCGGCTCCCGCTTGACCTGGACCGGCGCCTCCATGACGTTCTCCACGGCCGTCATGTGCGGGAACAGGTTGAAGCGCTGGAAGACCATGCCGATGTCCCGGCGCTTCAGGGCGACTTCGCTGTCCTTGAGCTCGTACAGCTTGTCCCCCTTCTGCCGGTACCCGACCAGGTCGCCGTCGACGTAGAGACGCCCGGCGTTGATCTGCTCCAGGTGGTTGATGCAGCGAAGGAAGGTCGACTTGCCGGAGCCGGACGGGCCGATCAGGCAGAACACCTCGCCCTCGGCCACCTCCAGGTCGATGCCCTTGAGGATGTGGGCGGGGCCGAACGACTTGTGGACGCCCTCCGCCTTGACCATCGGTTGTGCAGTCATGGGGTCACCGCCGCCACTGGGAGAGGGAGAGCAGGTTCGACTTGATGCGCTCCAGCGGCGTGGGCGGCAGGGCGCGCAGCGAACCTCGTGCGAAACGGCGCTCCAGGTAGTACTGGCCGACGCTGAACACACTGGTCAGGGCCAGGTACCAGAGCGAGGCCAGGAAGAGCATCTCCATCACCGCGAACGAGGTCGCGGCGACGTCCTGGGCGCTGCGCAGCAGGTCCTGGTACTGGACCGCGACGACCAGCGACGAGGTCTTCAGCATGTTGATGAACTCGTTGCCCGTCGGCGGGATGATCACCCGCATCGACTGGGGGAGCACCACGCGGCGCATGGTCTGCGTCTGGGTCATGCCGAGCGCGTGCGCGGCCTCGGTCTGGCCCTCGTCCACCGACTGGATGCCGGCCCGGACGATCTCCGCCATGTACGCGCCCTCGTTCAGGCCGAGGCCGAGGAGGGCCGCGAGGAACGGCGTCATGACCGCGGTCATGTAGTCCTTGTAGAACCCGAGGTTCAGGATCGGGAAGATCAGCGCCAGGTTGAACCAGATCAGCAGCTGCACATAGACCGGGGTGCCGCGGAAGAACCAGATGTACAGCCAGGCGACGGAGCTGGTCACCGGGTTCTTCGAGAGCCGCATCACGGCGAACAGCACACCGAGCACCAGGCCCACGGCCATGGAGACGACGCTGATGAGCACGGTGTGCCACAGGCCGGTCAGGATGCTGGAGTCGAACAGCTTGTCCGTGACGGTCGCCCAGCGCACATTGCCCTGGGCGAACGCGTACCCGAGGGCGCCGAGCACGGCGACGACGAGGACGGCACTGACCCAGCGGCCGTAGTGGCGGACCGGGATGGCACGGATGATGTCCGGGGGGACCTGCTCCGGGGCGGCGTCCGCCGGACCGGAGGGGGTCTTGTCGAGCTTGTCAGTCACAGCGACTGCCCTTCAGTGGTGCGGGGGTCAGGAGCCGCCGTTGATGGCTGCCTTGGTGACGGCGCCCTGCGCGCCGCCCCACTTGTCGATGGCCGCCTTGTACGTACCGTCCTTGATGATCGCGTCCAGCGCCTGGGACAGGGCGTCGCGCAGCTGGGAGTTCTTCTTGTCCACCGCGATGCCGAACGGGCCCGCGTCCGAGGGGTTGGCGACCGACTCGAAGTCGGCGCCGCCGCCCGCGGTCTTCGCGATGTACGCGGCGACCGGGGAGTCGTTGAGGTCGGCGACCGCGCCGCCGGCCTTGACGCGGGTCTGCGCCTCGGCGTCGGTGGCGAACGCCTCGAAGGTCAGCTCGCCCTTGCCGCCCGACTTGCACTTGGCGGCGAGGTCCTTGGCGGCCTGCTCGTAGGTGGTGCCGCGCTGCACGGCGATCTTCTTGCCGCACAGGTCGTCGGTGGACTTGATGCCCTCCGGGTTGCCCTTCTTGACCAGGATGCCGGTGCTCGCGGTGTAGTAGTCGACGAAGTCGACGCCCGTACCGGTCTTCTTGCCGTCCTTGTCGAGGCCCTCCTGGCGGGCCTTCGTGTCGCTCACCGAGGACATGACCGCGTCGTAGCGGCCGGTCGGCAGCGCACCGAGCAGGGTGTCGAAGGTGCCGCTGGTGAACTCGAACTTCACGCCGAGCTGCTTGCCCAGGGCGGCGGCGATGTCGGGGTCGATGCCGACGATGCTCTCGCCCTGCTTGAACTCCATGGGAGCGTAGGTGGCGTCCGTCCCGACCTTGATGACGCCGGCCTTCTGGATGTTCGCGGGCAGCTTGGAGAAGAGCGGGGCGGACTTCGAGGCCCCGCCCGAGGACTCGGGGGCCGAGCCCTTCTTCGTCTGGTCACCGCAGCCGGTGACCAGCAGGGCGCCCGCGACCGCGATCGCGCCGACCGCGGCAATCCGGGACTTGGAGGCGGTCGTACGGCGGGTGGTGCTTGCGGTCATGGTCGGGTTCCTCCGGCAGATGTTGAGTGGAGTGGCCATGGAGTGCGTACGAATCGACGACGCACAGGTCCTGGGCGGTGGTCGTGCACGCATCCTCGGGTGTCGCGACCGCGGTGTGAACCGCGTGTGAAGTCGCATCTTGCCATTCGGACCCCGGAAATCAGGGTCGCAGCCATGTCAAAATCGGATAACGGGTCACCCCCCGAACCCCAACAGGCCCGTACGCCAAGGGCCGACTGGCCGGACCATGTGCGGGCAGCGTCCGCGAGGGCCGCAGATCCTCCGGTTCATCTCGCGTTGTGGACGCGTTTCATGCCGCATGAGCGACTTGTCGTGACATCGCACCAGGAGTCGTGTCACGGTACGGAGGCCGCTTGCGACGGGGTGTCCACGCTGGGCCAATATGGACTCGTCGGCGGACGTCTTTGTCCGGTAAGAAGGATCCTTACACCCCTCATCCGGGGCTCAGGGCGCGTGTGCGGCGCGCCCGCGCGTACGTACCTCCTCCCCGCGGGGCGGGCCAACCGCCCTCAGCGGGGCACGTACGCGGGTCCGCCCACCCCTCCTCAACAAGGAGTGGCCACCCTCAACTGATGAAGACTTAAGGGGTCAACACAATGGCAGCGGAGATCGTCAATCCTCGCAGCGACAGCAGCACGGAGGGTTCTGACGAGCCCTTCGACCCGGCCTTCGCGCTCCACCGCGGCGGCAAGATGGCCGTGCAGGCCACCGTGCCGATCCGCGACAAGGACGACCTGTCCCTCGCGTACACACCCGGTGTCGCCAAGGTGTGCAGCGCGATCGCGGAGAACCCGGAGCTGGTCCACGACTACACCTGGAAGTCGCAGGTGGTCGCCGTCGTGACGGACGGTACCGCGGTGCTCGGCCTCGGTGACATCGGCCCGGAGGCGTCCCTCCCGGTCATGGAGGGCAAGGCGATCCTCTTCAAGCAGTTCGGCGGCGTCGACGCGGTTCCGATCGCGCTCGCCACCACCGACACGGACGAGATCATCGAGACGGTCGTCCGGCTCGCCCCGTCCTTCGGCGGGGTGAACCTGGAGGACATCTCCGCCCCCCGCTGCTTCGAGATCGAGCGCCGGCTCCAGGAGGCCCTGGACATCCCCGTCTTCCACGACGACCAGCACGGCACGGCCGTGGTCACCCTGGCCGCCCTGCGCAACGCCGCCAAGCTCACCGGGCGCACGCTCGGCGACCTGCGCGCGGTGATCTCCGGGGCCGGTGCGGCCGGTGTCGCCATCGCCAAGTTCCTGCTCGAAGCGGGCCTGGGCGATGTGGCGGTCGCGGACCGCAAGGGCATCGTGAGCAGCGACCGGACGGACCTGACGGACGTCAAGCGCGAGCTCGCCGAGCTCACCAACAAGGCGGGCCTGACCGGCTCCCTGGAGACCGCGCTCGCGGGCGCCGACGTGTTCATCGGCGTCTCCGGCGGTACGGTCCCCGAGCCCGCGGTCGCCTCCATGGCGCCGGGCGCCTTCGTCTTCGCGATGGCCAACCCGAACCCCGAGGTGCACCCCGACATCGCGCACAAGTACGCGTCGGTGGTGGCCACCGGCCGCTCGGACTACCCGAACCAGATCAACAACGTGCTCGCCTTCCCCGGCATCTTCGCGGGCGCCCTCCAGGTCCGGGCCTCCCGGATCACCGAGGGCATGAAGATCGCCGCGGCGAACGCGCTGGCCGACGTCGTGGGCGACCAGCTCGCCGCCGACTACGTCATCCCGTCGCCGTTCGACGAGCGGGTCGCCCCGGCCGTCACGGCCGCGGTGGCGGCGGCCGCGCGCGCCGAGGGCGTGGCGCGCCGGTAGGCACGTTCCGGGCATGCGCCCGCGGAGCCGTGCCGGGCCCTCCTCCGGGGGCGCCCGGCACGGCTTTCGCCGTTCTCGCGGCGTGCGGGGCGTCACAGCCGTGGGAGGTTCCGGCGGCCGGGCCGCGCGCCCTATCGTCAGGGCCATGTTCGCCGCCTACGCCGCCCGCATCGACCGTGACCAGCCGCTCAGCGGCCTTGAGTTGGGGGAGCGACCGGCCCCCGAGGTACGCCCCGGCTGGACCCTCGTCGACGTACGGGCCGCCTCCCTCAACCACCACGACGTCTGGTCGCTGCGCGGCGTCGGGCTCACCGAGGACAAGCTGCCGATGATCCTCGGCTGCGACGCGGCGGGGGTCGACCAGGACGGCAACGAGGTGGTCCTGCACTCGGTGATCGGCCAGACCGGTCACGGCGTCGGCCCCGCGGAGGGCCGCTCGATCCTCACCGAGAAATACCAGGGCACCTTCGCCGAGCAGGTCGCCGTGCCCACCTGGAACGTGCTGCCCAAGCCGAAGGAGCTGAGCTTCGCGGAGGCGGCCTGCATGCCGACCGCCTGGCTCACGGCGTATCGGATGCTGTTCACCAACGCCGGGGTGCGGCCCGGGGATTCGGTGCTGGTGCAGGGCGCGGGCGGGGGCGTGGCCACCGCCGCGATCGTGCTGGGCAAGGCGGCGGGCCTGCGGGTCTTCGCCACCAGCCGCGACGAGCACAAGCGCGAGCGGGCCGTGGAGCTGGGCGCCGTCGACGCGTTCGAGCCGGGTGCGCGGCTGCCGCAGCGGGTCGACGCGGTGATCGAGACGGTGGGCGCCGCGACCTGGTCCCACTCGGTCAAGTCCCTGCGCCCCGGCGGCACTCTGGTCATCTCGGGCGCCACCAGCGGCGACCGCCCCGTGCACGCCGAGCTGACCCGCATCTTCTTCCTGGAGCTCAAGGTCGTGGGATCGACGATGGGCACGAAGGACGAGCTGGAGGACCTGCTGGCGTTCTGCTCGGCGACGGGCGTACGCCCCGTCATCGACGAGGTGCTCCCGCTGGACCGGGCCCGCGAGGGCTTCGAGAAGGTGGCGTCGGGCGACCTGTTCGGCAAGGTGGTCCTGACCACCCTCTGACCTGGGGTCGGTGGCCTGTGGCCGCGGTTTCGCGTGGACGACTGCGCGGGCCGCGGCCTTTCTGTGGGAAAGGGTGTCAACTTGGGTTGACGTCCACTCTGGTGTCAATGTACGTTGACAGGTATGACCGAGGCAACCGATCTCGCCGCACGAGCCGGCGACCGCGACCCGAGGGTCGGACTGCGAGCCGTCGCCGCGTTGCGCCGGCTCCTGGAACAGCTCGAATCCGTACAGGTACGAAGCGCCCGCAACCAGGGCTGGTCATGGCAGGAGATCGCCGCCGAGCTCGGGGTGAGCCGTCAGGCCGTCCACAAGAAGCACGGGAGGACTTGATGTTCGAGCGATTCACGGCGAACGCCCGTGGGGTGGTGACCGGCGCGGTCGAGCACGCCACGCGTGCGGGGTCCCCGGTGGTGACCGAGGAGCACCTGCTCCTCGCCCTCCTCGACCGCGAGGGTACGAAGGCGGCCTTCGCGCTCGCCTCCCTCGGCGTCAGCGACCGGCGCGCCGAGGTCACCGAGGCGCTGGCCGCCGCGCGCCGCAGGGGTGGCATGTCCAAGGCGGACGAGGACGCGCTGGCGGGGCTCGGCATCAGCGTCGAGGAGATCGTCGCGCGCACGGAGGAGGCCCACGGTCCGGGCGCGCTGTCCGGCGCGGAGCCGGGCAGGGCGTGGCCCTCGGGCCGCCCTTCCTTCACGAAGGGCTCCAGGAAGGTCCTGGAGGAGTCGCTGAGGATGGCCGTGGCCCGCAAGCAGAAGTACATCGGCGACGAGCATCTGCTGTTGGCGCTCACCGCGATGCCGGGGGTGGTGGGGGAGGTTCTCGCGGAGTGCGGGGGGACGTATGGGGGTGTGGAGCGGGTGTTGTTCGGGGCGTGAGCGGCTTTTGCCCACCCGCCCGCCCGTGCCGCGGGGTTGGCGGGGCTGGGCCCCGCCTTCCCCGGCTCCGCAGGGGGTTCGGATTCCGCTGCGGGTCCGCTGTGGCTGGTCGCGCAGTTCCCCGCGCCCCTGGGTGGGTGTGGTGGTGCCGGGTTGTAGATGCTCTGTCCCCTGGCGCCTTCGGGGGCGGGGTTGGTCAGGGTTTGGGGGGGTGGAGGGTTGTGGCGATGTGGGTGGCCGCTGTTGCCAAGTGGCGGCGGACCTCCTGGAGTTGGGAGGCCGTCACGCCGTGGTCCCTGGCCGCGTCCCGGATGTCGTCCCGGAAGCGGTCGAGCAGGCGGTCGAGGTCGCGCGCGGGGTTGTCGGACGGCTCCTCCCGCGCCCACTCCGGTTCCGGCTTGCCCAGGTCCACCCGCTCGACCTCGACCTCCGTCTCGGGCGCGGGCGCGGGCGGCTGGCCGAAGCCGAAGCGGCCCAGCTCCTTGGTGATCTCCGCGAGGCCCTCGCGCACCCCCGTCGGCCAGTCGCCCCGGGCGAAGTGCTCCTGCACCTGGCGCTGCACGTCACGGGCGACCCGCTGCATCTCCTCGCGCGCCTTCTCCTGGGCCTCCTTGGCCTGGCGGCGGGCCTGCTGGGCCTCGTCGCGGGCCCGGCGGGACTCGTCCTTCGCCCGCCGCGCCTGCTCCTTCCACTCCTGCTTGGCCCGCTTGAACTCGTCCTTCGCCTGCTGCCAGGCCTCGCGGTCGCCCCAGGCCCCGTCGAAGAAGTCGGAGGCCTCGGGGAACCCCTTCCGGGCGCCCCGGGCCCCGGCCGCGGACGCCTGCCCCGTACGCGCTTCGCGGGCCGCCCGGCGCATGTCGTCGCGGAGGCTGCCCGCCGCACCGCGTACGTCGTCGCGGATCTCGGCGGCGAGTTCGGAGACGGACTCGCGGATCTCCAGCTCCAGATCGGCGAGTTCACCGCCCCGGCCCGCCAACTCCGCGCGGCCCGCGTCGGTGATCGAGTACACCTTGCGGCCGCCCTCGGTGGTGTGCGTGACGAGCCCCTCGGCCTCCAGCTTGGCGAGCCGCGGGTAGACGGTGCCCGCGCTGGGCGCGTACAGCCCCTGGAAGCGCTCTTCGAGGAGGCGGATCACCTCGTACCCGTGGCGCGGCGCCTCGTCGAGGAGCTTGAGGAGGTAGAGGCGGAGGCGGCCGTGGGCGAAGACGGGGGGCATGTCAGAGCACCTTCTTGGTCGAGCCGGCCGAGCCGGACTGGTCGTCGGCGGGGGAGGAGGCACCCTCGGGCGCCGGGCCCCCGGAAGCCGCGTCACCGGCAGGCGGGTTTTCGCCAGGTGCGTCCTCGAACGGGGGCTCCTCGTCCGCGGGCCTGCGCAGGAGCGCGATCGAGCCGGAGACCGTGGTCGCCCTGAGCGTGCCGTTGCCCGCCCCCAGTGTGCCGGTGATCTTCTTCGTGCCCCAATTCCCGCTGATCCGCAGGTCCTCGAAGGCGTTGGAGACGGCCCCGCTGGCGGTGTTGGCCTCGACCCGCGCGTCGGCCGGGTGCGGCAGCCGGATCGCGACCTCGCCCGAGACCGTGGTCAGCCGGATGTCGGTGGCCCTGGCCGTGGGGTCCAGGTCGAGCAGCATGTCGCCGCTCACTGACTCGGCCGCCACGCGGCCCCCGGCCCCCTCGATGACGGTCAGGTCGCCGGAGACCGACTTGAAGCGCAGCTCGCCGGTGACCGCCTGCGCCTCCAGGTTCCCGGTGACGCTCTCGGCGCGGACCGGCCCGGCGAGCTTGACCAGGGTGGTGTCGCCGCTGACGCCGCGCACCTCGGTACGCCCCCGGATCCCCGAGACCACCGCCCCCGCGCCGACCATGCCGACCTCGACGTCCGCGCCCGCCGGTACCGCGAGCGAGACCACCGCGCTGCGGTTCCAGCCCTGGGGGTCGAGCCATTTGAGGAAGCCGCGCCAGGGCAGGTCCTCGTAGCCGATGGTGAGCGTGGCCCCGTCCCGCGTCACGATCAGCGGCGGCCCCTCGACCGAGGAGACCTCCAGGCGCGCGGAACTTTCCTCGGTCCCCACCACGTTCACTGTTCCGTTGACGACGCGCACTTGGAGCTTGGTCACCGGCTCGTCGGCATCGTCGAAGGTGAGCTTCCGCGAGTCGGGCACGGCCCACGTGGACTCGGACATGTGCTGACCTCCTGGGCGCTGGGAGTGGGTACGGCGAGACGCAACATATCGCGTCTCTCGTTAGACACGATATATCGCGCTTGGGCAATGTCAAGGAGCGGCCGCGGCGGTGGAGCGCGTGCGGCGGTCCCTGCGCCGGGCGCCCCTGCGTCGTGGCAGGTATCAACAGGGCGAAATCGGGACAGAAATGGCCTAGCGTATGGATCATGCGCGTCACCCCTCCCGCCGCCCCCGGAGCCCTCCTCCTCTGCCGCGCCGAACCCCCGGCGGTCCGCCCGGTCGCCCACCTGCTGCGCGAGCCGATGCTGCTGGCCCCGGCGGGCGACGGCTGGAGCGTGCTGGTCCCGGCCGCCAAACCCTGGCTGACCGGCACCGACCCGGTGGACCAGGTGCTCGCGGGCTGGGCCGGGGCGCTGACCGTCGCGGCGGGCTGGCCCGCGATCGCGCTGTGGTGGGACGACGCCCGGGCTGGCTACACCCTGGCGTCGGGTTTCCGCCGCACGGTCGGCTACATCTGGCTGTCCGACGGCACCCCGCTCGGCGAGGACGAGGCGATGCGCACGTTCGCGGCCCGGCTCGGCCTGGACCCCGTACACGACGTGGAGGCGCTCGACGGGCTGACCCGGCCCGACGTGGAGGCCGACGCCCGGGCCCGGCTCCTCGGCCTGATCGCGATCCTGGCCCGCACCGGCGTGGCCCTGCCCACCGGGCTCACCCCGGGTGAACCGACCGACCGGCTGCGCTCGGTGGCCGCGGCCCAGGGCGCCGAGACGATCGAGTGGTCCGGCTGGCGCGATGCCGTACGCGCCGAGCTCGACGCGGTCGAGGAAAGTCCGCTCGGCCCCTGGGTGCGCGGCCCCAGGGCGCGCCTCCTGGGCGCCGCCCAACTCGCCGCGGGCCTCCCGCTCGCGGCCTGGGGCCTGAGCCGGCGCAGCGGGGGCTGGACGACGGCGGGCGCGATCCTGATCGCCCACGGGGCGCTGAGCCTCGCGTACGACCGGATGCGCGCCCGGCCCGGCGGCTGACGCGTATTACGCGTTCATGCCACCGATGGGTGTCGGTGGAACCGCGGTCGGCGGGCCCGAGTCCGCCGGGGACCACGTACGACCACGGTTCGTCCGGCTCACTCGTCGTCGTCCTCTTCGTCGTCGAGGCGCGCGAGCCACGTGGCGAGGCGCTCGACCGGAACCTCGAAGTCCGGGTTCAGGTCGACAAAGGTGCGCAGCTGCTCGGCGAGCCACTCGAAGGTGACCTCCTCCTCGCCCCGCCGCTTCTCCAGCTCCTCGATGCCGCGGTCGGTGAAGTACACAACATGCTCCTGGGACGCCGTACCGAATGTTCGCCCTTCAGCGTATCCGGCGGTCGCCGCCACCCCCGACCCCCTACAAGGGCTCGCCCCCTGGTGGTGCTTCGCCGAACGTGTGGGGGGTACTCGTGGCCCCAGGGGCGGGCCGCGGGGCCTCCCGGACGGATTTGGGGGCCATGATCGGGATATGACGGGGGCCGTGCGGCGTTGTGTGGGTACGGGACGGCTGACGGAGGTGGCTTCGGATGTTCGGTGGGCTCGACGAGCTGTTCGCACCAGGGCGGCGGCACACGGAAGAGGAGCGCCGTCGTCAGGAGATCACGCTCGACGAGGTCGGCGACTCCGATCCCGGGCGCGGACCGATAGACCTGGCCAGCGGCAGCGTGGTCATACGCCTGCCCCAGGCCGGAGGCGGCGCGTGCGAGGAGGACGTGACCGGGGGCGACGACGAGGCCTGAGGGCGGCAGGCCGAGCACAGGGGCCGTCGCGCAGTTCGTACGCCGAAGGGCCCGGCATCCCACCAGTGGGGATGCCGGGCCCTTCGCGTGCCTACGGCCGGTACGGAGTCCGGTGCGTCGCGGCGGGCCGAAGGGGCGCGGTGACCGCGCCCCTCGCGGAGCGACTACGCCTCGAAGACCTCGTTCACCAGCTGCTCCTGCTCCTGCTCGTGGCGCTTCTTCGAGCCGACCGCCGGGGACGAGCCGTGCGGGCGCGAGATGCGGCGCAGGCGCTCGCCGTGCGGCACGTCCGCGCCGACGGCCAGGTCCAGGTGGTCGATCAGGTTGAGCGCGATGAACGGCCAGGCACCCTGGTTCGCCGGCTCCTCCTGGGCCCACAGGTACTTCTCGGCGTTCGGGAACTTGGCGATCTCCGCCTGGAGCTCGGCACCCGGCAGCGGGTACAGGCGCTCGATGCGGATGATCGCCGTGTCGTTGGCGCCGCGCTTGTCGCGCTCGGCGGCCAGGTCGTAGTAGACCTTGCCCGCGCAGAACACGACCTTGCGGACCGCGTTCGCGTCCACGTGCTCGTCGCCGATCACCGGGCGGAAGCCGCCGTTGGTGAACTCCTCGGCCTTCGACGCCGCGGCCTTCAGACGCAGCATCGACTTCGGGGTGAAGACGATCAGCGGCTTGTGGTGCGGGTTGTGGACCTGCCAGCGCAGCAGGTGGAAGTAGTTCGACGGCAGCGTCGGCATCGCGACCGTCATGTTGTTCTGCGCGCACATCTGGAGGAAGCGCTCCGGGCGGGCGGACGAGTGGTCCGGGCCCTGGCCCTCGTAGCCGTGCGGCAGCAGCAGGGTGACGCCGGAGGTCTGGCCCCACTTCTGCTCGGCGGAGGAGATGAACTCGTCCACGACCGTCTGGGCGCCGTTGACGAAGTCGCCGAACTGCGCCTCCCACATCACCAGGGACTCGGGACGGGCCAGCGAGTAGCCGTACTCGAAGCCCATCGCCGCGTACTCGGAGAGCAGCGAGTCGTAGACGTTGTAGCGCGCCTGGTCCTCGGACAGGTACATCAGCGGGGTGTAGTCCTCGCCGGTGACCTGGTCGACCAGGACCGCGTGGCGCTGGCCGAAGGTGCCGCGGCGGGTGTCCTGGCCGGACAGCCGGACCGGGACGCCCTCCATGAGCAGCGAGCCGATGGCCAGGGTCTCGCCCATGCCCCAGTCGATCGTGCCGTCCTCGACGGAGGCGGCGCGGCGCTGCATCTGCGGCATCAGACGCGGGTGCACGGTGATCCGCTCGGGGATGTTCACCTGCGACTCGGCGATCCGCTTGACGACCTCCTGGGAGACCGCCGTGGAGACCGCGACCGGGAACTGGGCCTGCGCGTCCGAGGAGGGGATCTCGCCCGGCGCCGAGGTGGCCTCGCGGACCTCCGCGAAGACCTTCTCCAGCTGGCCCTGGAAGTCCTGGAGGGCCTGCTCGGCCTCTTCCAGGGTGATGTCGCCGCGACCGATGAGCGACTCGGTGTACAGCTTGCGCACCGAGCGCTTCTTGTCGATCAGGTTGTACATCTGCGGGTTGGTGAACTGCGGGTTGTCGCCCTCGTTGTGACCGCGGCGGCGGTAGCAGATGAGGTCGATCACGACGTCCTTGTTGAACGTCTGGCGGAACTCGAAGGCCAGGCGGGCCACGCGGACCACGGCCTCCGGGTCGTCGCCGTTCACGTGGATGATCGGCGCCTCGATCATGCGGGCCACGTCGGTGGCGTACATGGAGGAGCGCGACGACTCCGGGGCGGCGGTGAAGCCGACCTGGTTGTTGATGACGATGTGGACCGTGCCGCCGGTGCGGTAGCCGCGCAGCTGCGACATGTTCAGGGTCTCGGCGACGACACCCTGTCCCGCGAAGGCCGCGTCACCGTGCAGGGCGACGGGCAGGACCGTGAAGTCCGTGCCGCCCTTGTTGATGACGTCCTGCTTGGCGCGGGCGACACCTTCGAGGACCGGGTCGACGGCCTCCAGGTGCGAGGGGTTCGCGACGAGCGAGACCTTGATCTGCTCGCCGTCCAGACCGGTGAAGGTGCCCGACGCGCCCAGGTGGTACTTCACGTCGCCGGAGCCGTGCATCGACTTCGGGTCGAGGTTGCCCTCGAACTCGCGGAAGATCTGCGCGTACGACTTGCCCACGATGTTGGCGAGCACGTTCAGGCGGCCGCGGTGGGCCATGCCGATGACGACCTCGTCCAGGCGCGACTCGGCGGCGCTGTCGATGACGGCGTCGAGCAGCGGGATGACCGACTCGCCGCCCTCAAGCGAGAAGCGCTTCTGGCCGACGTACTTGGTCTGCAGGAACGTCTCGAACGCCTCGGCCGCATTCAGCCGGCGCAGGATGCGCAGCTGCTCCTCGCGCTCCGGCTTGGAGTGCGAGCGCTCGACGCGGTCCTGGATCCACTTGCGCTGCTTGGGGTCCTGGATGTGCATGAACTCGATGCCGGTGGTGCGGCAGTACGAGTCGCGCAGGACGCCGAGGACGTCGCGCAGCTTCATCAGGGTCTTGCCGGCGAAGCCGCCGACCGCGAACTCCCGCTCCAGGTCCCACAGGGTGAGGCCGTGCTCGGTGATGTCCAGGTCGGGGTGCTTGCGCTGGCGGTACTCCAGCGGGTCGGTGTCGGCCATGACGTGGCCGCGGACCCGGTAGGAGTGGATCAGCTCGAAGACGCGGGCGGCCTTGGTGACGTCGTCGTCGTGCGAGGCGTCGATGTCCTTGAGCCAGCGGACCGGCTCGTAGGGGATGCGCAGCGCCTCGAAGATGTCGTCGTAGAAGCCGCTGTCGCCGAGCAGCAGGTTGGCGACGATGCGCAGGAACTCGCCGGAGGCGGCGCCCTGGATGACCCGGTGGTCGTACGTCGAGGTGAGCGTCATCACCTTCGAGATGCCCAGCTTGTTCAGGGTGTCCTGGGAGGTGCCCTGGAACTCGGCCGGGTAGTCCATCGAGCCGACGCCCATGATGACCGACTGTCCGGGCATCAGACGCGGCACCGAGTGCACGGTGCCGAGGCCGCCCGGGTTGGTCAGCGAGACGGTGACGCCCGTGAAGTCGTCCATCGTCAGCTTGTTGTTGCGGGCGCGGCGGACGATGTCCTCGTACGCCTGCCAGAACTCGAAGAAGTTGAGCGTCTCGGCCTTCTTGATGCCGGCGACGACGAGCTGGCGGTCGCCGTTGGGCTTCACCAGGTCGATGGCGAGACCGAAGTTCACGTGCTCCGGCTTGACCAGGGTCGGCTTGCCGTCCTTCTCGACGAACGCGTAGTTCATCGACGGCATGGCCTTGATCGCCTGCACCATCGCGTAGCCGATGAGGTGGGTGAAGGAGACCTTCCCGCCCCGGGCGCGCTTGAGGTGGTTGTTGATGACGATGCGGTTGTCGAACAGCAGCTTCACCGGGACGGCGCGGACGGACGTGGCCGTCGGCATCTCCAGCGAGGCGTTCATGTTCTTGGCGACCGCGGCGGCGGGGCCGCGCAGCGTCACGTACTCGGGCCCGGCGGGAGCCTCGGTGGCCTCGGTCGCCTTGGGGGCGGCCTGGGCGGCGGGCTTGGCGGGCGCTGCGGCCGCGGGCTTGGCCGGAGCGGGCGCGGCGGCCTTGGCCGGTGCCGGAGCGGCGGCCGGGGTGGCCGGTGCCGCGGGCGCCGG
>NZ_QOLA01000003.1 GCF_003324565.1 Streptomyces sp. SDr-06
ACGTCAAGCAGGTCGAGAAGCTCGTCGCCGACAACACCAGCGGCCGCATCCTCGGCTTCATGGGCGAGCCCGGGGTCAACGTCCTCAAGCTCAACATCGCACTCAAGGAACTCACGCAGAAGTGAGCCCGTTAGGACCGCGGGCGGGAGCCGCGGGCCCGGACGACCTCCGGGCCCCGGCTCCCGCGGCCCGCGCACGACAGAAAGGCGGCACGCCGATGACCCGGGTGCTGGTGGTGGAGGACGAACCACAGCTCGTACGGGCTCTTGAGATCAACCTGAAGGCGCGGGCGTACGAGGTGGACTCGGCGACGGACGGCGCCGGCGCCCTCCAACTCGCCGCCGTGCGGCCTCCGGACGCGGTTCTGCTCGATCTCGGCCTGCCCGACATGGACGGCCTCGACGTGATGAAGGCGCTGCGTCGCTTTTCCCGGGTGCCGGTCCTGGTGGTCTCCGCGCGCAACACCTCCGACGAGAAGGTCGAGGCCCTCGACTCGGGCGCGGACGACTACATCACCAAGCCGTTCAGCATGGACGAACTCCTGGCCCGCCTACGGGTCGCGACCCGCAGGGTGGAACCGGCCACGAGGAGCGCGGACGGGGGAGTCGTCACCACTCAGGCCTTCACGCTCGACCTCCTCGCCAAGAAGGCGCGGCGCGCCGGACGCGACGTGCGCCTCACCCCGACCGAGTGGCACCTCCTGGAAGTCCTGATCCGCAACCGCGGCCGACTGGTGAGCCAGCGCCAGCTGTTGCAGGAGGTCTGGGGCCCCAGCTACCGCACGCAGAGCAACTACCTCCGCGTGTACATGGCCCAGCTGCGGCGCAAACTCGAAACGGACCCCGCGCACCCCCGCTATCTGATCACCTCCCCGGGCATGGGGTACCGCTTCGAGGTGTGAGGCCCGAAGCGGCGCGTGCGTCGTACGCGGCCTCTGGCTCTCAACTCCCGGCGTTTCCTTGACGTCCGGCAGCGGGGACGCCACTGTTCGGCTCGGGGACGTCGGGTCCGAAAGCGCCGCCAGTGTGTCCGCCTCCGCGTCGGCGTCACGCGCCCGGTCGCGTTCGGCCCGCGGGGCACGCCGGTACCGGCCGTGTGCCCGCAGTCTCCTCCAGGGCGGCGGGGCGCGGTACAGGAAGGGCTGGTACATGACGGCGGTCCTCAGTACGGGGTGGGACAGCGTGCGGCAGCGGGCCAGACTGAGTGCCCGGGCGCCCGGGGGCGACGCTCCCGTGGAGAGGCCGACCGCGCTCGGGCGGGCGGAGCTGCTCGGGCGGCTGCGGTGGGAGGTCATCCAGGGCGGCTCCCTGTTCCTGACGTATCCCCAACTGCTCGACGGAGCCGCCTTCGCGGTGCTGCGGCCCGCCGAACTCCTCGACGAGCTGGCCATCCGCGCGATCGGCGGGGGCGCGGTCCTGCCGATCCGGGTGAACTCCCGGAACGCGGACCTGGCGGGCCAGCTGACGGCGATGCTCTCGACCGGGTTCCTCTTCTCCTCGCTCCCCGTCCCCGACGGGCAATGCCTGCTCCTCCAGCGGGAGTTGGCCGCCCGCGCGGACGCCGACGCCGCTGCCGAAGCCCTCGCGGCGGAGGGACCGGCCGCCGTGGCGGACCGGTTGCTGACGGCCACAGGAGTCCTCGACGCTGCGCTGCGACGGCGCACGGTGGCCCGCTGGCGGGACTGGCTGGAGGCCGCCGAGCGCGGCCTGCTGGAAGTCAGCCCGCTGGCACCGGCCGACTATGCGACCGCCTACGCGCTGCGGCCCCCGCCGCGCCCCGACGAGGTGGCCGGTGAACCGGGCCGGGCGGTGCTCGCCGCCTGGACCGACGGACGGCTCGACGTGAACGGTCTGCCCAGCCGGAGCCGCCTGTACGAGAGCCTCGACCCCCTGCTGCGCTCGGACGACCCCGAGGACCGGGCCGACGCGCGGATCCTGCGCGAGTCCTTCGACGAGACGTACTACCGGGCCATCGCGGTGAGCGAGGGCTGCATGCTGGGGCTGGCCTCGCCGCGACGCGGCATCCGGCGCCGCGAGGCGGCGACGTACGTGGAGCGGACACCGGTCGTCCGCTACCCGACCCGGTTCGAACTGCGGCTGGGCCTGATGACCGGTGCGCAATGGCAGCGCTACACCGACGACGCCGCCGACGCGCTGGCCGGTTGGTGGCACCGGCGCGACCTCGCCGCCCTGCAGGAGGTGGGCGACCTGCTCGCCGGGCGTACGAAGGAGCCACCGGACGGCGGTGGGGAGGAGGCGTCGGTGACCCGGCTCCAGCGGTTCACCCAGGGCGCACGCGGAGCCACCGCCCAGATGGTCGCGGGCGGCGGGATGAGCCTGGCGACCAGCCTGCTCGGCGAGGGGATGCCGGGAGTGTTCGCCGCCGGCGCGGGCGGGGCGCTCGCCCCGGTGGTCGTCGCGGCCGTGGCGGCCGGGGTGACCCGCCTGAGCGACTTCCGGGGCCGGTACGACGTGATAGAGCTTCCCGGGGTACTGGGAAGGAGCTCCTGATGGACACCGAGGCACCCCGCACGCACACCCGCAAGGCCTACACGGACGCCGACGGCGGCCGGTGGTGCGAGGTCTACCTGGACACCTACCGGCTGCCCTCCGGCACCGAGACCGTCCGCCACCGCATCCGCGTCGGCGGCGGGCGCACCGGGGTCGTCGTGCTGGCCCGGCGCGGGGACGACGTACTGCTGGTCCGCCAGTGGCGCCCCACGGTCGGCCGCTGGGCCTGGGAGCTTCCGCGTGGATTCGGGGAGATGGATCCCGTCTCGGACGCGCTGCGCGAACTGGTGGAAGAGGCAGGGCTTGTGGGCTCCGCGGCGGCCACGGTGGCGTACCTGGACATCGACTCCGGGTCGCTGGAGAGCGAGGTCGCCGTCGTCGAGGTCTCGGTCCGGGGCGACGCGTCCCCGCGCAAGGGCCCGGCCGGTGACGGGGAGGTCGCCGCCGCGCGGTGGTGGAGCCCCCCGGAGATCGCGCGGGCGGTCCGTGCGGGGGAGCTGCGGGACGGCTTCACGCTGGCCGCGCTCGGGGCGTCGCACGCGCTCCGGAGTTAGCCGGGGCCGGACAACCGTCAGGCGCTTCGGCGTTACGCCTTGAGGACCCGTTCCGCCGCGGCCTTCCCCAGCAGCGAGTGCAGCAGGCGGGTCGGGGGCAGGGCGGGGTCGAGGTAGACGTGTTCCTGGCGGTGTTCGATGACCGCGAGCATCTTGCGCAGGGTGCCGAGCGCGTCCTCCTGACGGCCCGCGTGGTGCTGGGCCTGACCCAGGAGCCCCAGGTGGAGGGGCAGACGGAGGTGGGTCCGGGAAGGGCGCAGCCCGGCCAGGGCGGACTGCATCAGCGTGATGCCCTCGGCCTCGCGGCGCGCGTGCGCGAGCGCCCAGCCCTCGGGGAGGTTCAGCATCGCCTTCCAGTAGAGCAGCCCGTGTTCGCCCGCGAGGCGCGAACCCTCCGCGCCCGAGTGCAGCGCGGTGTCGACGTCGTCCTCCCAGGCCGCCAGGACCGCGTCCACGTACAGGGCGAAGGCGCGGTCCGACGGCCTGCTCTCGTACGCCGTCAACTGGAGCAGCTGGCGGCGGCGTTCGGTCGCGGCGGCCCGGTCGCCGAGCAGCCAGTGCGTGAAGGCGTCGTAGGAACGACAGGAGACGCGCGGATCGTGCTGGAACGTACGGGCCAGCGCGTGGCCCTCGCGGGCGAAGCGGTCCGCCGTCTCGACGGCGCCCTCCAGCTCGGTGAGCGCTTCGGGGAGCAGGCCGCGGATGTGCAGGACGATGCCCTCGCCGTACGCGGCGCCCAGCCGGGCGACGGGGTGACCGGTGCGGTCGGCGAGCGTGCGCAGCAGTGCGGAGAACCGGCGGGAGTCGTCGTAGCGGCCGGTGACCAGGAGGCCCGCGCACAGCGCCCACAGCACCGACGGGTCCTCGGGGGTCCTGGTGACGGCGCTGAGCGCGCGGCCCTGGCCGAGCAGCGCCTCGGCCTCGGCGTCCCCGTAGCCCCGGGTGATGGCCAGGACCTGGCCGAGCTGGATGTGCAGCCGCTGCTCCAGGGCCGGAGCCGAGTCGTCGCCCGGCGGCAGCCGGCCGATCAGGCGGACGGCGCGCCGCAGCCAGCTCTCCACCTGCTCGTACGCGAGGCGCTGTTCGGCCTGTTCGGCGGCGCGCAGCAGCCGGGGGAGGACCTCGCGGGCCGGCAGGGCGTCCTCGGCACGCCAGCTGTGGTGGGCGACGCGCTCGATCTCCTCGTCCTCCCGCCGCCGGTGCCCCCGCGCGCACAGCCCGGCCGCGACGCGGGCGTGCAGCCGGCAGCGTTCCTCGTGCGGCAGCTCGTCGAGGAGGGTCTCCTGGACGAGGGCGTGGGCGAAGTGGAGCCGGCCCGGGCGGTGCGGGTCCTCGTCGAGCAGCTCGGCGCGGATCGCCGACTCCAGGGCGGTGGCCACCGGTTCGTTCCCGGCGGCGGTGAGGTGCAGCAGGTCCGTGTCGACCTCGCTGCCGATGACGGCGCACAGCCGCAGCACCCGCAGGACCGGCTCCGGCAGCGCGGCGAAACGCTGGCCCAGCGCCTCCCGTACGCCCGTCGGGACGCGGGCCAGGAGCATGTCCGCGGCGCCCCGGTCGTGCAGGTGCCGGACGTCGCCGAGCAGGGAGAGGAGCTGCATGACGAAGTACGGGTTGCCGCGGCTGCGCCGGTGCAGCGCCTCGACGACCTCGCCGGGCACCCCGGGCCCGGCCTGCGCGCGGACCAGGGCCGCGACCGAGCTCCGGGACAGACCGCCGAGCCGTAGCGTCTCCGTCCGCGGGCCCCGCAGGGTCTCGGCGAGCGTGCGGCGGATGGCGGCGTCGGACTCGACCTCGAAGTCCCGGGCGGTCAGCACGATGCTGAGCGGGTTGCCCTGGCGGCGGATGGCGAGCAGCCGCAGCAGTTCGAGGGAGGCGGTGTCGGCCCAGTGCAGATCCTCCAGGAGCAGCACCAGCGGGCGCCGCGCGGCCAGGGTGAGCAGCACCTCGCAGACCGCGTCGTGGGCGAGGAACCGGGCCTGGGCCCAGTCGACTTCGGAGCCCTGTCCCTCGCAGGTCCGCCGCGACCGCTCCGGCATCAGCGGGGCGAGGAGCGTGCCGAAGGGCTCGGTCGCGGCGCGGAACTCCTCCGGCCGGGTGGCCGCGAGCCGGCGCAGCACCTGGGTCCACAGCCAGTACGGCGGGACGCCCTCGCCCTGGAAGCAGTGGCTCCACACCACCTCCAGGTCGCCGGGGGCGGCCTCCAGGCGGGGGGCGAGCTCCAGCAGGAGCCGCGTCTTGCCGACGCCGGCCGGGCCGAGGACACACGCCACGTGACCGTGGCCGGTGAGCGCGCCGGCCGCCGCGCCCACCAGGCGGTGCAGCTCCTGGTCCCGGCCGGTGAAGGGGGACGGAACCTCCGGGTCCGGGCAGTCGGGTGTCGGCGCGGCCGTGAGCTCGACCGTCTCCGGCTCGTGCGGGAGCAGCCCGTGCCCGAGCTCCTGGCGCAGGATGGCATCGCGGACGCGCTGGAGTCCCGGGGCGGTGTCCACGCCGAACTCCTCGGCCAGATGGCTGCGGGTGCGCTCGTACAGTTCCAGCGCCTCGGCCTGGCGGCCGAGGCGGGAGAGCGCGGTCATCAGATGGCCGACCAGACGTTCGCGCGCCGGGTGCAGGCCCGCTTCCTGGCCGAGCAGGACCGCCACCTCGTCGGCGGCCCCGAGGGCGAGGCCCGCCTCGGCGCACGATTCCAGTGCGGTGAGCCGGAGTTGCTCAAGGCGGGCGCCCTCATCGATGAGCCGCGGATGCGAGCCGAACTCGCCGTACGGAGGGCCCTGCCACAGCTCCAGCGCCTCGCTGAGCCGGGCCCGCGCCGAGAGGTGGTCACGCCGGTCCAGTAACTGCCGCCCGCAGGCCACGAGTTGCTCGAAGCGGCAGACGTCGACCTGCTCGGGGGAGAGCTGGAGGAGGTAGCCGGGTGCGAGATGCCGCACCGCCGACCGGGTGCCCGGGCCGCCCGTCGGATCGAGGGCGCGCCGCAGATGGGAGACGTGGCTCTGCAACGCGGCGACGGGCCGCCGCGGTGGCTCGTGCCGCCACAGCTCCTCGACGAGCTGCTCGGTGGGCACGACCCGGCCCAGGCGTATGAGCAGCAGGGCCAGCAGCGCCCGGCGCAGCGGGGGGCCGAGGGGCAGGTCCACGTCCGCGTGCCGCACCGACATGGGCCCCATGACCCGCAGCAGCAGCCCGGACGCAGGGTCCTGTTCCGGCAGCGGCGGCGGGCCCGGCGTCCGAGGTGCGTACATGTGATCCCCACCGTTCTCGCGCTTGCGGTCGCGCCGGAGGCGGCGGACCGACGAATGCCTGGACCCTCCGTTCGTGATCTTGGCATGCCGATCGGACCGCTCCAAGGTCGTCCGGCGGGATTCCGTCACCCCACGGCAAGCCGACGGCAAGGGGTCGGCAACCTCGCGGCAAGGGAGCGGTAAGGGGCACGGCAAGGAGCCGGTGTGATCCGAACAGGGCGCCGCAAGGGGGGCGTTGCAGGATGTGCCCACTCGAACACCAGGGAGGGTCGCGATGTATGACATCGGTGTGGTCCATGAACACCCGCTGATCGCCTGGGCGGTCGGGCACGCGCTGTCCGCATTCCCGGACGTACGGGTGCATCTGCTGAGCGCGGCGGCGGTCGCGCTGCCGGGCGCCCCCCTGGTGCTGCCCGACCGTCTGGACGTGCTCGTCCTCGACCGGCCGCCCGGGCGGCCCCACCCGGCCGGGATCGAGGCGGCGGCGGGCAGGGCGTCCTGCGTGGTGCTGCTGTGTGCCGCGGCCACCGAGCAGCCCTGCCCCGGAGTGTCCCTCTGTCTGCCCGAGCGCACGGATCCGGTGGCCCTGGCCACCGCCGTGCACCTCGCGGCACGGAACGCGCGGCTGCCGCCCCGGGCGGCCGGGGCGGCGAAGGAGGCGGGGTCCCTCTCGGTGCGGGAGCGGCAGGTGCTGCGCCTGCTCGCCGACGGCCTGACCCACGATCAGGCGGCCCGCCGCCTCGGCATCAGCCGCCACACCGTGGACACCTATGTCAAACGCATCCGGGCCAAACTGACCCTGGGCAACAAGGCGGAGCTGGTCAAGGCGGCGATGTGCTATGGCTGGAACTGACCCTCGGCCACCGGATCACCGACCGGGACGCGCCCGAGTGGCGCCCGGTTCGGGCTCGGTCAGCTGACAACCGGTCCGGCCCCGGACTCCGTTCGCCGAGTCACCGGAAGGGGTCCGCCTCCTCGGCGAACGAGCCGTGCTCGGCCACCGCCATCCCCTGCGAGTAACCGATGCCCGCGGCGGCCAGCTCGGCCGCGAGGCCCGGTGAGGGGCGTACGACGTCCTCGTACGCGACGCCGTCGGGCAGCCGCAGCAGCTCGGGCAGCGGCACCGGCACCCCGCTGAGCCGACCCGCCCGCTCGACGCGTTCCTCGATCTCTCCCCAGTAGCCCGCCATCTTGGCGCCGCCCACCACTCCCGCGCAGCCGAGCAGCGAAAGCAGCGCGATGTTGGAGGAGTTGTCGAGGACGAAGGCCTCGCCCGCGGAGTCGCAGTCCACCAGGCGGCCCGTGGCGTCGAGCCTCCTGGCCCGGGTCCGCAGCCCGAACAGCGCGGCGGCCCGGCCGCCGGACGCGTCGGACCCGGCTCGCGTCGCGGCGGGATCCGCCCCCGCGAGACCGTCGCGGAAGAACGCGACGAGCAGGTCCAGCGGCAGGTACAGCGTGCGGCCGGGCACGGTGAGCCCGGCCGCACGCTCCACGGCCGACATCAGCAGCAGGTGCGAGAGCGCGCGATCGGTTCCGTGCAGCGCGAGGCGGGCCGCCTCGCGGTCCGCGCCGACCGCGCGCGAAGGCACCTCGGACAGCGGCGGCTGCCCGGCGACGACCACGTGCTTGGCCTTCTTGTTCCGGGTGAACAGCGTCTCGCGGGCCAGCGCGCCGCGCTGGTCGAGGAACCACCACGCGTACGGCCGCCACCCCAGGTCCGAGAAGTTCACATGGGTCAGCGCGACCCGCAGATGGAAGGCCGAGGGATCGGCGCGCTGAAGGTGGCGCACGTACCAGGAGACGCCGACCCGGGGGAAGAAGACGTTCGGGCTGGCGTGCGGGAGGCTGACCACGACGCGCCGCGCGTCGGTGAACGCGTCGAGGCCCGCGTCGTCGAGACCGAGCGCTCGCAGCGCACGCCCCTTCCCCTCGTCGGCCACGAGCGCGTCGCGCGCCGACCGCAGCCACGCGACGAACGCCCCACGGCTCTCTCTCGCGTCGAACACCATGTCACCGTTCCTTTCCGAGACCGCGTCGAGGCACAACTCAGCGAGGGGAGACGCCCGGCGCGTCCCACTCCGGCCGCATCACCAGCCACCCGACAGCGAACAGCGCCGTGGAGCAGGCCAGCACGACAAAGGCCGCGGTGACGCCGTAGACCCCGACCAGCGTTCCCGCGGCGAACGAGAACGCCGCCTTGGCCAGCGACGCCACCACATTGCGGACCACCGCGAACTGCCCCACCTCGTGGTCCGCGGGCACCTGGTTCGTCAGCACCTGCATGCAGATCACGTGACAGGTGACGGCCAGCGACAGACCGAAGGCGACCACCGCCACCAGATACGCGGCATCGACCAGCGCCAGGGCCAGCGCCAGCACGACCGTCACCGGCAGCGCCCAGCCGAGCACCCGCCGGGACGAGACGGCACCCGTCGACAGCAGGACACCCGCGAGGAAGCCGCCCGCGATCGTCACGATGTTCAACAGCGCGTAGTACGAGGGCTGTTCAGGGGCGACGGCACTCGCCAGCGGCACCAGGACGGTGTTCAGGAACTGCAGCGCGCCGCTGCTGGGCACCGAGAAGACGAGCACCCCGATCAGGGCGGGGCTCCAGCGGATGCGGACCGCCGCCCGCTCGCCTCTCGTGCGCTCCCCGCCGTCCGCCGGGCTCTCCTTGGTACCCGGGCTCGGCTCCGCCCGGTCGGCGTACCCCCGGGTGCCGAGGGCCAGGGAGCCCGCGCTCGCGGCGTACGCCAGGGCCGCGCAGACCAGGCCCGCCGTGATCCAGCCCTGGGCGAGCGCCACACCGGCCAGCCCCGCGCCGAAGACCTGGCCGGTCAGCGAGGCGGACTGGGACACCGCGAGCAGCCGCCCCGCCTCCTCCCGCTCGAACGCGCCCCGGATCAGCCGGTTCAGCGCCGCCTTGTTGAACATCTTCGCGATGGACAGCACCACTTGGCTCAGGGCGATGACGGTGATGGACAGGGCCGTACGCCCGCCGGAGGAGAAGTGCTGGATCGCCAGCAGCAGCGACACCACGGACAGCGTGGTGTTGGTGCGGCGCGCGACCCGCCCGGCCCGCCCCCGGTCGGCGAACCTCTTGAACAGCAGTCCCAGCAGGGCCGCGGGGAGGTAGCCGAGCACCACCATGAGACCGATGAGCAGGGCACTGCTCGTCAACGCGTAGGTGAGCCAGAGCAGGACGACCGCCTGCCCGCCCTCGGCGAAGGACGACAGGGTGAAGAACAGGGTGAAGAACAGGCGGGACGAGCGCCGTGCCGGGGCGGGCGGGGGCGGAGCGAGCCGGCGCGACGGCGGCTTGGCGAAGGGCATGGGGGAACGACCTGTCGTGAGGCATCGGTGAGGTGGGCGGCGGCGCGGACGGGTCAGCCGCCGGAGAGCCGGCCGATGCCGGCGAGGGCGGCGTGCACGGCCGCCTCGTCGGGGCACGAGAAGAACGCGAGCCGGGAGAAGGCGCACGAACTGCCCAGGCCCGCCTCCGATGCGGCCCGCGAACTGCCGGGCGAGACCCGTACGATGCCCGGCACCGCCAGCAGCTCGGAGTCCGCGGGGACGCGTCGGCCGCTGCCCGGTGCGGGCGCCGCCACCCCGATCACGCCGCTGAAGCCACTCCGTCCGCTTCCGTCCGACAGCCCCGCACCCGGCGGCTTGCCGAGCTGGATCCGTACGAACTCGTCCCAGAGGTCGACGCCGTGGAAGGTGCGCAGCGACTCGGCGACCCCGCCCCCGGCCGGGCGCAGGGCGATCTCGTTGAACAGGAGCCGGTCGCCGACCTGGAACAGTTCCAGATGGAAGACGAGATCGGCGATGCCGAGGGCGGCCACGGCGCGTTCGGCGGCCTGGAGCGCGGGCCCGCGGCGGGGGTCCTCGGGCGGCAGATGCAGGCTCGCCCGGGTCGTTCCGGCGGCGCTCAGCACCGGCCGGTCATAGGCCGACGCGAACGCGGCGCGCAGTTCGCCGTCGCGGACCACTCCGTCCACGTGCAGCTCGGCGTCCGCGTCGACGGCCTCCTCGACGAGGAAGAGCTCATCACCGGCGGCGGCGAGTTCTTGCGCCTGCCCGGCCGGTATCCGGCGCACCCCCTTGCTGGAGGAGCCGGAGAGCGGTTTCACCACCACGTCCGCCGACGGGTCCCCGGGTGCGGCCGCGGCGAAGTCGCCGGAGAGCCAGCAGCGGGCCGTGGGCAGGGACGGTTTGATCCACTGCTTCATCCGCCACTTGTTGGTGACCGTCAGGGCCGCGTCGAAGCCCAGGCCCGGCAGCCCGTACCGGCTGCGCAGAAAGGCGGCGAAGGCGAGGTTGCTCTCGGAGGTGGCGAGGACGTGCTGGAAGGGCCGCCGCGCCATGAGCCGGTCGACGGTGTCGAGCGTCTCGCGCTCGTGGTCGAAGGACGGCACGGTGAGCCCGCCGCCCACGGCCCCGCCCGCATGGAGGTCCAGGTACTCGAACTCGGCGGCGAAGGGGGCGCGGGCCGCGTCGAAGAGGGGCTTGCCGGTGCTGAGGACGAGGGCGCGGGCGTCAGACACGGCCGGACTCGTTGAACGCGACGATCCTGGCGACGAGTTCGCCGAGCCGGGCGTTGTCGGGGGCGGACACGAGAGCGTGCCCGGCCCGGCCGTACGAACCGGTGCCTGCGCCTCCAGGATGGTCGGGGTAGCTGAGTTCGTGGAACGTGAAGTGCTTCTCGAAGTCCGCCCGGGTCAGCTCCACCCCCTCGAACCGCCGCAGGTAGATGTAGGCGAAGTACGCCTCGGGGTCCCGCGGTGCGAGCAGCTCGTCCGCGTCCTGCCCGAGGGCCAGGCCCACCGTGAGGTCGTAGAGGTCGACGCCGTGGGTCAGCTGCACGATCTCGGTGTGGTGGGCGCCGGGGGTGCGGGTGCCGCACTCGCCGAAGACGAGGTCGTCGCCGTCCTCGAAGGCCTCCAGATGGAAGACGCAGTCGGGCGCGCCGAGGCCGCCGAGCGCGCGCTCCGCCAGGGCCGCCGCGCGGTCGAGGAAGGGGGCGTTCTCCTTCCGCGAGAGCACCTGGGAGGCCAGTACGGCACCGGAGTTGGTGTGCATCGGGCGCTCGTGGAACCGGGAGACCGCGCACCACCGCAGCCGTCCCCGCGACCAGACGCCGTCGATGTTGAACTCCCGGCCGCTCACGAAGGACTCCGCGACCCAGGCCGCGCCGGCCCCGCCGCGCGCGCCCAGGTGCCGGGTGAACTCCCGCTCCGAGGCGATGGGCGCCGCGCCGACCGACCCGGCCCCGTTGGCGGGCTTGACGACGAAGGGGGTGCCGAGTCCGTCGGCCAGCTCCGCGTAGGTGGTGCGCGGACCGATGTACCGGCACCGGGCCCGCGGCACGTCCGGCGGCAGGGCCGCCTTCTGGAGGTACTTGTCCCGGAACCGCAGGGTGCGCGCCCAGTCACGGTCGCCCACAAGCCCCAGGTGGTCGCGGAGCAGGGCCGCGGTGAACACGCCCTGCTCGTGTCCGGTGACGACACCGACGACATCGGTGAGGCGGGCGCCGAGGACCGTCCGGAGCACCTCCTGGGCGTCCTCCAGGTCGTCGACCAGCGCGAACCGGGTCCCGGCGAGCGCCTCCTTCATCTTCCGTTCCACCTGGAAGACTTCGAGGCCGCGGCGGGCGACCGCGTCGGCGATGCCCTTCCGGTGACCCAGGACGATCATGGTGCCCATGGTGGTGCCTCCAGCTTCAGCTCGTACAGGTCGTGCGTGCCGGGGCGGAACGGCGCCACGCGCCGAAAGCCCCGCCGGGTGAAGAAGGCGGTGTTCGCCGCCAGGCTCGTGCGCAGCGCGATGCGGATCTCGCGGCAGCCCGCCGCCGCGGCCCGCCGCACCACCGCGTCGACCAGCGCCGAACCGATGCCGCGGCCGCACAGCCGGGGTTCGGTGGCGAGGAAGCACAGGGTGTAGGAGCCGTCCTCGGGGTACTGCAGCACGCAGCCGACGGGCCGCCCGTCGAGGCGGGCGACCAGCCAGTGGGAGAGTTCGCGGCGGACGGACCCGGCCGTACGGCCCAGAGCGGTCGGCCGGAACTCTCCCGCGTAGGGGGCGTAGGCGGCGGCCAGCACCGCGAGGATCCCGGCCACGTCCGCCTCGACGGCGCCGGCCACCGCTACGCCCCGCACGGCCGCCGGGACCGGGTCATCCATCGCTCTCGGCGGCCGGTGCGGTGCGGGCCGTGAAGAGTTCGCTGTGGTACGGCATCCGAAGCACGCCGTCACTGTCGGCATGCTGGTCGATGAGGTCCCGCAGCCGGTCGAGCAGCGCCTCTCCGTGTGCCGCGATGCCGCGCTGCACCTGGGTGGAGGACTTCGCCATGCCGACGAAGTCGTCCGCCGCCATCGTCGTCGTCCAGTCGGCGGTCCTGACCTCGACGGTGCCGCCGCCGGGGGCGAAGGCCTCGCGCAGCTCGGCGGCGAAGTCGAAGGCACGGTAGTGCCGGCTGTAGCCGGGGCTCAGCTCCTCCAGCAGCGACTCATAGGCGTCCAGGAACGGACTCGCCCCGAAATCGCGGTTGTTCTGGATGATCGCGAGCTGGCCGCCCGGGTTCAGGCAGCCCAGGGCCGCGCGCAGGAAGCGCGGCCGGTCCATCCACTGGAAGGACTGGGCGGCGACGATCAGATCGACGTCCCGCGCCTGCTCCAGGAACGGTTCGGCCGGTCCGACCGACCAGCTCACCGACGGGAACTTGGCCCGGCCCCTGGCCACCATGTCGGTCGACAGATCGACCGCCTCGTACCGGCCGTCCTCGCCGAGGACCGGGATGAGCCCCTCCAGGACGATGCCCGTGCCCGCCCCCGCGTCGACGACATGCGGCCGGGGACGCCCCGCGAGCGGCGCGGCGAGCTCCTTGAGCAGGGCCGCGGGGTAGCGGGGCCGGTGCCGGTCGTAGTCGTCGGCGAGGGTGTCGAACTTCTGCTTGCGCGGTTCCATGCGCGGTCACCTGTTTCCGTAGTGCGATGAGCCGACGTGCCCCGGAGCGTCGCCGGCCGCGGGCGCGTACCGGGAGGGCGGACGGCGCAGGCCGAGCTTCTCGCGCAGGGTGCCCTCCCGGTAGCTATCCTTGTATACGCCAAGCTTCTGGAGCTCGGGCACGACGTGATCGACGAATTCGGCCAGTCCGCCCGGCAGTTGGGGCGGCATGATGTTGAACCCGTCGGCGGCGCCCGACCGCAGCCACCGCGCCATCGTCTCCGCCACCCGGCGGTAGGAGCCGACGAGCACCAGATGCCCGCGGGCGATCGTCATGCGCTCGTACAGTTCGCGGATGGTGAGCCCCTCCGCGGCCAGCTTCTCGATGAGCCCGCGCCGGCTCCGGTTGCCGTTCGAGGGCGGCAGCACCGGCAGCGGACCGTCGACGTCGTACCCGGAGAGGTCGAATCCGCCCACCAGGTCGGACAGCATGGCCACGCCGAGCCGCGGATGGATGAGCCGCTGCAACTGCTCGAACTTCTCCTGGGCCTCCTCGTCGGTGGCGCCGATGAACGGGCAGAGACCCGGCATCACCAGGATGTCCTGATTCACTCGGTCGTAGCGGGCGAGCCGCCGCCGCAGATCCTGGCGGAAGACCCGAGCCGCCTCCCTGTCCGGCTGCGCGGTGAACACCGCCTCGGCGGTGCGCGCCGCCAGCTCCTTGCCGTCCTCGGACGAGCCCGCCTGCACCACCAGCGGGTGGCCCTGCGGTGGGCGGGACACGTTCAGCTCGCCCCGGACCCCGAAGTGCGCGCCCTCGTGCCCGAGTTCGTGCCGTCGGGCCGGGTCGTAGAAGACGCCGCGCTCCTTGTCGCGGGGGAAGGCGTCGTCGTCCCAGCTGTCCCACAGTCCGGTGACGACGTCGAAGAACTCGGCGGCCCGGCGGTAGCGGTCCCCGTGCTCCGGATGCTCCTCAAGACCGAAGTTGTGGGCCGCGTCCTTCTTGGACGAGGTCACCATGTTCCAGCCCGCGCGCCCGCCGCTGAGCAGATCGAGCGAGGCGAACTCGCGGGCGACGTTGTACGGCTCCTTGTACGTGGTCGAGGCCGTGGCGACCAGCCCGAGATGGGTGGTCTTCATCGCGAGCGCGGACAGCAGCGTCATCGGCTCGAAGACGACCACGCGGCTGCCGTAGCCGTCCCGGTCGTCGTTGAACACGGACGGTGTGTCCGACAGGAACATGAAGTCGAACAGGCCGCGTTCGGCGGTCCGGGCGAGGTCGACGTAGTGGTCGATGTTCTGCGCGCCGTCCGCCACGGCGTCGGGATGCCGCCAGGCCGCGGCGTGGTGGCCCGTCCCGTAGGACAGGTAGGCGCCCAGCACAAGACGGCGGTCCTCTGACTCGCTCATGAGGGCCGATCTCCTTTCTGTACGGGAGGGGTTCAGCCCTGCAGCTGGAAGACCTCGCGCAGCTCCGCGATCCCGTCCTCCAGGCCCCGGGTCGAGCCGTGCTCGGAGATGTGCGCGAAGCTCTGCCGCATCGCCGTGATCGAGGCGCGCAGCCCCTGGTTGGCGTAGACGGCGAGCGAGAACCCGGCGGCGCGCAGCTGCCCGGCGTCCACGTCCGGGTAGGTCGTCGGCACCGCGATCAGCGGGACGTCGGTGCGCTGCCAGCTGCGGCCGAAGTCCAGGATCTCCTGCCCGTCGCGGGACTTGGAGTGGATGAGCACCGCGTCCGCCCCGGCCTCGACGTAGGCGTCGGCCCGGCTGATCGCGTCCTGCTTGCTGCCTCCGGCGATGAACGTCTCGATCCGCGCGACGACGACGAAGTCGGAGGTGTGCTGGGCCTTCTTGGCCACCCGGATCTTGTTGCTGAAGCTCTCGATGGTCTCCTGGTGCTGGGTGCCGTCGCCCAGCGAGTTCCGCTTGGGGAAGACCTTGTCCTCGATGCAGACGCCCGCGATGCCGACCCGCTCGTACTGGTCGACCATGCGCGCCACGTTGCGCGCGTCGCCGAAGCCCGTGTCGCAGTCCGCGAGCACCGGCAGATCGGTGGCGTCGTTCATCATGCGGGCCGCGTTGAGGAACTCGGTCATCGTCAGGATGCTCTCGTCGGGCACCGCGTGCGAGGCGGAGATCCCCAGACCGCTCGCCCACAGCACCTGGAAACCGCTGTTCTGCGCGATCCGCGCGCCCAGCCCGTCGTGCACGCCCGCGGCCAGGGCCAGCTCTCCGTCCCGGGCGATCGCCTCACGCAGCATGGCTCGCTTGTTCATGATGACTCCTCAGATATGGGGTGCGAGAGGGTGGTTCGCGGAGCGGCGGGCGAAGTCGACCACCTGCTCCGCGACACACATGAGTTGTTCTTCGACGCGCGGGTCGTCGCACCGCCCGGCCGGGGTGAAGCCGGTCTGCGTGCTGTTGAGCGCCACGCCCAGCGGGGTGGGCCAGCCGCGCAGCGTGTGCGTCACGGCGCGCAGCGCGCCGAGGGTGACCACCGCGCCCTGGTGGCCCTGCCCGACGGCCAGACAGCCGACGGCCCGGCCGCTCAGATACGGCCTTGCGTCGTCGCGCAGCTCCTCCAGGTGGTCCAGGGCGTTCTTGACGAGCCCGGAGATGCCGCCGTGGTAGGCCGGGCTGGCCAGCACCACCCCGTCGGCCGCGGCCGTCGCCTCGATCAAACGCAGGGCGGGCCGGGAAAGCGGGGCGCCGCCGGGGTCGTACAAGGGCATGACCAGGTCGGCGCCCGCGAACAGCTGGACCTCGGCGCCGTGCCGCTCGGCCTCGGCCAGGACCGCCCGCAGCGCCCGTTCGGCGGTGGATCCTGGCCGGTTCGATCCGCCGATCCCGACGATCCTCATGACGCGCCCTGCCGCACGGTCTCGGCCGCCGGCGGGCGGGCGGGGTCCAGCAGCGGGGCCGCCACGGCACGCAGGAACCCGCCGCGCCGTACGTAGTCGAGCTCGCGGGCGGTGTCCACGCGGGCCACCATCCGCCAGGCGCCGACGAGTTGGCCGCCGGGGCCGAGTGCCCGCACGGTGACCTCGCCGCGCGGCCGCAGCGTCGCGAGCCCGCTGATCTCGAAGGTCTCGCGGCCGGTGAGGCCCAGCTCCTTCGGACCCCGTCCGGGTGGGAACTGGAGCGGGACGATGCCCATGCCCACCAGGTTGCTGCGGTGGATCCGCTCGAAGCTCTCGGCGAGCACGGCCCGCACGCCGAGCAGCGCCGGGCCCTTGGCCGCCCAGTCGCGGGAACTGCCGAACCCGTAGTCGCGGCCCGCCAGGATGACGACCGGAGTCCGCTCGGCGGCGTAACGGGATGCCGCGTCGTACACGCTCATCTCCTCACCGGTGGGCAGATGGAGCGTGCGGCTGCCGCCCTGGTCCGGGGTGAGCTTGTTGCGGAAGCCCGGGTTGGCGAAGGCCCCGCGCACCAGCACCTCGTGGTTGGCGCGCCGGCAGCCGTACGAGTTGTAGTCGGCGCGGGCGATCCCGGCCCCGGCCAGATGGCGGCCGGCCGGCGAGTCCTCGGCGATGGTTCCGGCGGGGGAGATGTGGTCGGTGGTGGTCGAGTCACCGGCGAACACCAGGACCCGGGCGCCCCGCAGGTCGGCGGTGCCGGTCCGCTTGTCCGGGTCGAAGAACGGCGAGCGCACCAGATAGGTGGACTCCCGCGGCCAGTCGTACACCGGCCCTTCGGGGAAGCTGAGCTCCTGCCACTCGGCGCCGCCCTCGAAGAGCGCGTCCTTCTCCCGTACGAAGTGCTCGCGGGCCACATGCGCGACCGCCTCGGCGATCTCCGCCGGAGTGGGCCACAGATCCGCGAGCCGCACGCCGTGCCCGTCCGCGCCGGTGCCGAGGGGTTGGCCGCTCAGGTCGGTCCGTACGGTTCCGGCGAGGGCGTACGCCACCACAAGCGCCGGTGAGGCGAGGTAGGCGGCCGCCACGTCGGGATGGATGCGGCCCTCGAAGTTGCGGTTTCCGGAGAGGACCGCCGCGAGCCGGGTGCCGTCGCGCCGCACGGCCTCCTCGGCGGCGGGTGCGAGTCCGCCGGAGTTGCCGATGCATGTGGTGCAGCCGAAACCCGCCACCGCGAACCCGAGCTTCTCCAGGTACGGCAGGAGCCCGGCGGCCTCCAGATAGCGCGGCACCGCACGGGAGCCCGGGGCCAGCGTCGTCTTGACCCAGGGCGGCACGCTCAACCCGCGCTCGACGGCCTTGCGCGCCACGAGACCGGCGATGACCATGGACTCGGGGTTGGACGTGTTGGTGCAGCTGGTGATGGCGGCGATGCCCACCGCCCCATCAGAGAGCGCTCCCTGATGGCCACTCGACCGGTGCTGTTCGGGAAAGCTGTCCGCCACCGCGGGCAGCGGCAACCGCTCCTGCGGCCTGCGCGGCCCCGAGACGCTGGGCTCCACCGACGACAGATCGAACGCGACGGTCCGCGCGCAACGGGGCTCCTCGGCACTGCCCAGCGGCACGAACAGGCCCTGCTCCTTCGCGTACGCCTCCACCAGGGCGACGTCCCGCTCGGGGCGGCCGGTGAGCCGCAGATAGTCGAGGGTCGCCTCGTCCACCGGGAAGAAGGCCACGGTGCAGCCGTACTCCGGCGCCATGTTGGACACCGTCGCCCGGTCCGGGACGGAGAGCGTGGGCACCCCGGGGCCGAAGAACTCCACGAACTGCCCCACCACACCGGTGTCGCGCAGGAACCGCGTCATGGTGAGGGCCAGATCGGTGGCGGTACTGCCGACGGGCAGTTCACCGGTGAGCCGCACGCCCACCACCGGAGGGCTCAGCAGGGACACCGAGTGACCGAGCAGCGCCGTCTCCGCCTCGATGCCGCCGACACCCCAGCCGAGCACGCCCAGGGCGCCGACCATCGGGGTGTGCGAATCGGTGCCGAGGACGAAGTCCGGGGCGAGCAGGCCGTCGGGGTCCGGCATCACGACCTGGGCCAGGTGCTCCAGATTCATCTGGTGCACGATGCCCCGGCCGGGCGGCACGACCCGCAGCCCGCTCATCTCGCGCTGGGCCCAGCGCAGGAACCGGTAGCGCTCGCGGTTGAGTTCGTACTCGCGGGACATGTTCAGGGCGACCGCGCCCGGCCGGGCCCACGCGTTCACCTCCACCGAGTGGTCCACGACGATGTCCACCGGCAGCGCGGGCCGCGCACGGCGCGGGTCGAGCCCCCGCTCGGCGATCAGCGACCGCAGTGACGCCAGGTCGGACAGGACGGGGACGCCGGTGTGGTCCTGGAGGATCAGCCGGGTGGGGCTGAAGGTGATCTCCTCTTCGGGGCCCGCGCCCGCGCAGGCGGAGATCAGCGCCGCGGACGAGGCCAGCGCCCGCCCCAGAGCCGCCTCGTCCCGGCTCTTCACCGCGGCCCGCAGGACGTTCTCCACCAGGATGCGCACGCTGCGGGGCGCGGCATGAAGACCGGTGAGGCCGTTCTCCTCGGCTGCGGCCAGGCTCACGTACCGGCCTGCTCCCCGCGCCTGGGGCAGGGAGCGCAGCATGTCGTGCATGGTTGGCCCTTCTCGCTGGGTCGGGGGTCACTGGCCCGGCGCCCGAGGGGGGAGGGCGCCGGACCGGTGGGCGGGAGAGGAGGGTCAGGCGGCTGCCGTGGCGCGGGCCAGCGCCCGGCGGTAGATGTCGGCCAGGTCCTCCGGCGGAACGGCGCTGGCCGTGCGGATGGACATGTGGCGGACCTCGTCCAGGCAGGGCCCCAGCAGGTCCTCCCGCGGCTCGATGCCCTGCTGCTCGAGCGACCAGGCGATCAGCGCGCGCCCCGAGTGCTTGCCCAGCACGTAACGCCGCTCACCGCCGACGTGCTCCGGCGGGAAGGGCTCGAAGGTGGAGGTGTCGCGCAGCATGCCGTTGGCGTGGATGCCCGACTCGTGGGCGAACACGTTGTCCCCGATGACCGGCTGCCACGGCAGCACCGGGTGCTTGGCCGCCTCCGAGACGAGCCGGCTGAGGTCCTTGAGCTTGGTCATGTCGATGCCGAGGTCACGGTCGTACAGCTTCTTGAGCGCGACCACGACCTGGGCGAGGTCCGCCATGCCCGCGCGCTCGCCGATGGCGTTGACCGTCACGTGGAAGTAGCGGGCACCGGCCTTGAGCCCCGCGATGGTGTTGGCGGTCGCCAGGCCGAAGTCGTTGTGGGCGTGGCACTGGGTGTCGATCGGCGCCGCCGCGCCCACCGCCGCGACCCGCTCGCCGTACGCCTCCGGGCCGAGCAGGCCGACGGTGTCCGAGAGCCGCAGCCGGTCGGCACCCGCCTCGTGCACCACCCCGGCGTACTCCTGGAGGAACGAGATCTCGGTGCGGGCGATGTCCTCGGCGCTGATGGACACGTAGGCGCCGCGGTCCTTGGCCATCTTGATCAGGTCGGTGGCGGTGGCGAGCAGCCAGGTGCGGTCCTTGCGGACACTGGCCTTGAGGTGCCCCGCGGAGGTCGGCAGACCGATGTGAACGGCCTTGAACCCCATGTCGATCGAGCGCTCGACGTCCTCCCGGACACCCCGGTGCCACACGACGAGCCGGGCCTCGTCCTGCCGGTCCACACAGGATTTGATGAAGTCCAGTTCCTCACCGCCCATGGCCGGAATACCGATTTCGACGGAGGTCACTCCGGCGGCGATGAGCGCGTCAAGAATCTTGGTCTTGGTCTCCTTGGAAAACGCTACGCCCGGCGTCTGCTCGCCATCCCGGAGAGTGGTGTCCTCGAGAATCAGATCATCGCGAATGGCCATGGTTGGCTCCTGAATCATTCCAGCGGAACGGGGAATGAGAGGATGATCCACAGCGGGTGCCGACAGGGTCAATCCCCGCCCGCGTCCCACGAATCGGGGACAGGTGGGCCAGAGGGAAAGGGTTTATGTTGTGCAACCCGGGGCGGCATTGGGGCTGTTGTCGCGCACCCGCCGACGGGAGGGGTACCGCAACCTGGATGGGTGTTGAAAATAAACGCATTCCTTCAATGACGCGTAGCCCTTCAACGACACGTGGCCCGCGTATCCGAGCGAACCCGGCAGTCAGTGTGTTGTGTGGGGTGAGCCGGAGTCATGGCCGGTCGGAGCTGAGCCCGGCACGCGGGGAGGGTGTGTTTCCAAGCCCGCGAGACCGGCGGCCTGTTGGAGCAGGTCCACGAGCATGGGAGAGGTCAGTCGCCCGGTGAAGGTGTTGCGCTGGCTGGGGTGATAGCACCCGACCAGATGGAGTTCACCGGCCGCGGCCCGACCATGGCGCTCGCCGCGGCCTCCCGCCTCCGGCTCGGCGCGCCGCAGTGTCACCACGGTCCCGTGCCCGAACCGGGGTCGGGGGCGGGGCAGTTGCCAGCCCGCCTCGGCGAGGACGGGCAGGAGGGTCCCCCAGCCGAAGGCCCCCAGGGCGACGATCGCCCGAGGGCTCAGCAGAGTGATCTCGGCTGCCAGCCAGGGTCGGCACGTGTCCCGCTCGTCAGGCGTGGGCTTGTTCGCGGGAGGAGCGCAGTGGACGGGGGAGGTCACCCGGACCCCGTACAGTTCGAGGCCGTCGTCGGCCGTGGTGGCCGTGGGCTGGGACGCGAGGCCGACGGCGTGCAGGGCCGCGAAGAGAAAGTCCCCCGACGCGTCACCGGTGAACATACGGCCCGTCCGGTTGCCGCCGTGAGCGGCCGGAGCGAGCCCGACCACCACCAGCGGCGCGTCGTGCGGACCGAAGCCCGGGACCGGCCTGCCCCAGTACTCCCAGTCCCGGAAGGCGGCCCGCTTCGTCGCGGCGACCTCCTCGCGCCAGGCGACCAGCCGGGGACAGGCCCGGCACCCGGTGAGCCGGCCGTCCAGCTCACCGAGCCCGCTACAACGCGCCGCGTGGAAGACGGGGAAGCCGCGATCCTCGGCGGCGGGTCGCGTGTCGGGAGTGCCGGCCTCGTCCATGGGGCCACGCTACCTGGGTGTTCACGATGGCGACCTCGACGGGGCGACGGCCCCAAGGCCCAGCTCGGGTACGCATTTTCACGGCCCATTCCTATACGCGGAGTCGGTCGGATCGCCGGCGCCCGCCCGCTTCGGCCCGCACTCACCCCGGGACCAAAAGCGGACAGAACCTGTCCTCAAAGCTCGGTACCGTGCTCCGTATGGCCTCCAAGAACGGCACCGGCAACCCTCCCGTCCTCTCCCGCCGCGCCCTCAACCGCGCCACCCTCGACCGTCAGCTCCTGCTGCGGCGCAGCGAAGCGCTCTCGCCCAAGGACGCTGTCGCCCACCTCGTCGGGCTTCAGGCACAGAACGTGAAACCGCCCTACTTCGCGCTCTGGTCGCGCCTCGCCGGGTTCCGGCCGGAAGCGCTCTCAGCGCTGATGGAGGCGCGCGAAGTGGTGCGGATCGTCACCCTGCGCTCCACCATCCACACGCACACCGCGGACGACGCGCTCACCCTGCGCCCGTTGGTGCAGGCATCGCGGAACCGGGAGCTGAACACCTTCCGCAAGGGGCTCGTCGGGGTCGACACGGACCGGCTCGGCGCCATCGTCCGCGCGCTCGTCGATGAGCGCCCGTACACGATGAAGGAGCTGCGCGAAGAGCTCGCGAAGGAGTGGCCCGACGCGGACCCGACCGCGCTCTCCGTCGCCGCACGCTGCGTACTGCCGCTGGTGCAGGTCACCCCGCGCGGGATGTGGGGCCGCAGCGGGCAGGTCGCGCTCACCACGGTCGAGCACTGGCTCGGCCGCGCGCCCCGGCCCGCGCCCGCCCCCGACGAGACCGTCCTGCGCTATCTCGCCGCCTTCGGCCCCGCCTCCGTCAAGGACATGCAGGTCTGGTCCGGGCTCACCCGGCTCAGTGCCGTGTTCGAGCGGCTGCGGCCCCAACTCGCAGTCTTCCAGGACGAGAACGGCATCGAACTCTTCGACCTGCCGAACGCCGCCCGGCCCGCCGAGGACACCCCCGCCCCGCCGCGCTTTCTGCCCGAATTCGACAACCTGCTGCTCTCGCACGCCGACCGCGGCCGGGTCGTGCCGGCCGAGTACAAGGGGCGCAGCTGGACCGGTAACCAGGCCCACTGCACCCTCCTTGTCGACGGCTTCCTCGCCGGTATCTGGCGCATCGAGGAACACAAGGACGGCACTGCTCTGCTCACCGTGCAGCCCTTCGGGGCACTCGGCAGGGAGAGCCGCGCCGCGGTGGCCGAGGAAGGGGCACGGCTCCTCGCCGACCTGACCTCGGCCACCTCCTACGACGTACGCTTCGGGGAATTCGTCGACAAGGGGTGATACCTCAAAGCCAGAGGCGATGGCCCCCGGCCGAAGGGCCCCCACAGCCGCTCTATCGGCTCAGCGCGTGGTCCCGGCGGGTGCACGCCGATGGGGTCTGGTTGTGGCGTCGGCGCGGGGCGGGCGGGGCGAGCAGCGGGTCGACCGTCACCACGGTCACTCCGAGCGGTGCCGAGAGCGCTCTCAGGGCGGGCTCGGCGAGGCGGATCCAGTTCTGGTCGCGACCCAGGACCGCGTTCAACCGGTCCGGGCTGGTGAATCCGACGGCGGTGCGTGCGCCGAACTCGTCGCGCAGAAAGCGCAGTTGGTGTCCTCCGGCAGAGCCGAGCCGAACCGGCACGTACAGCGGCCCTGCCGGGCGGCGTTCTTCGGGATCGGCGTCCTCGATGGCGAGGCTGTCCATGGTGTCCTCCGGTGCGGAAGTGCGGATGCCGTACGCGTCATGCGCCCGTACGCCCGAAGGTATGCCCCCGGCACCGGCGCCCTCTCGCGCCATGACGCGGCATTGACCCGGGCGCCCCGGATTTTTACGCGCTCCTGGCGCAGGTGGGCACGGGAGCGTCGGCCGACCGGGTGGAGGCGGCCCCCGGGAACGATTTCATCCCACCGGGTGGTGGCCGCGGGAGCACCCGACCGGGTGCTGAGGGCTCAGTCGGCCCGGCCCGTCGCAGCGACCGTCACACCGAGGCCGATCATCGCGAAGCCGCCCGCCCCGCCGATCAGCGAGAGGCGGCGTTCGGAGCGGGCGAACCAGCCGCGGGCCGCCGCCGCGCCCAGGCCCCACAAGGTGTCCGTGATCAGGCCGATCGTGATGGGGACCAGGCCGAGCAGCAGCATCTGGGAGGGCAGGTGGCCCGCCGCGTGGTCCACGAACTGCGGCAGCACCGCGGCGAAGAAGACGATCCCCTTGGGGTTGGTGACGCCCACCAGAACGCCGTCCACGACGGTCCGCAGGTCGCCGTGGGCCGGCCGGACCGTGGCCGCGACCTCACCGACGGCCGCCACTCCCAGCCGCATGTCCTTGCGGTGCCGGTACGCCTGCACCCCGAGCAGGACGAGGTACGCGGCGCCCGCCAGCTTCACCGCCATGAACACCGACGCCGAACGCTCCACCAGTGCGCCGATGCCGAGCGCCACCGCCACCACCAGCACGTACGAGCCGAGCACGTTGCCCAGGACCGTCGCGAGGGCGGTGCGGCGGCCGTGTGCGAGGGCGCGCCCGATCACGAACAGCACGCTCGGTCCGGGGATCACGATCACCAGCAGGGACATCGCGGCGAAGGCGAGGAAGCGGTCGGTCGACACCATGTCCGTCATTCAACCTCACCCATGTGCGAGGCGACCAGGGCACGGACATCACATGGGTGGGCCGCACCCATACCAGCGGCCCGAGTTGTCCGTGCCGTGCCGTGACGCGCCTGCCGGGCCCGGCCGCCTGTCGCCGCCGCACACCTTCTCGTCCGCGCGGTGTGCGGCGAGGCGAGGTCAGCCCGGCGCGGGTCAGGGCAGCCCCCATGCGACCAAGGCGGCCCGCAGGCGGTCAGGGCCGCCTCCCGCCCCGTGGATACAGTCGCCCGCATGGAATTGCGGCAGCTCAGCTACTTCGTCACCGTCGCCGAGGAACTGCACTTCGGGCGGGCCGCCGAGCGGCTGCACATCGTCCAGTCGGCGGTGAGCCAGCAAGTGCGCCGTCTGGAAAGGGAGTTGGGATGCGACCTCTTCGACCGGTCGCCCCGGCATGTACGGCTCACCGGCGCGGGGGAGCGGCTGCTGCCCGAGGCGCGCGAGGTGCTCGCCGCGGCCGAGCGGGCCCGGGCCGCCGTCCGCGAGCGCACCACCCTGCGGCTCGGCACGAGCACCGGACTCGGCGAGCACCTCGATCGCGTGCTCGGCGCGTTCGCCGAGATCGCCCCGGACATCGCCGTCGAGCTGGTCTCCGCACCCACCCGTGACCGGCTCGCCCAGGTCGCCGACGGGCGGCTCGACGCCGCGTTCGTGCGCTCCCCGCAGCCCGCGCCGGGCCTGCGGGTCCTGCCGCTGTGGGAGGACCCACTGGTCGTGGCCCTCCCCGCGACCCATCCGCTCGCCCGCCAGGACGAGATAGCGCTCTCAGAGCTGGCCGCGCTTCCGCTGTGCATCACCGCACGCCGCAACAATCCCGCCCTCGTCGACCTCGTCGTCGGCGCCTGCCACGCCGCGGGCTTCGAACCCGTGCCGGGCCCGGTCGGCGGCTCGCTCCAGGACGTCCTGGCCACCATCGGACTCGGCTCGCTGTGGACGGTGGTGTACGCCGCCCACTCCCGCGTGCTGCACAGCCCCCGTGTCGCCTTCCGGCCGGTGCGCGATCCCGGGCTGGTGCTGCCCACCGGACTCGCGGTGGGCGCCGGTCGGACGCCCGCCAGTGTCGAGCTGCTCCTGAGAGCGTGTTCAGCCTCCGTGAGCAGCCCGGGTGGAAACGCATAGAAGCAGCCTGACCTGGAGCGATCACGAAAGCTGATCGCTGCGGTCGCGGTCTGCTTCTTGGCCGGGCGGACCGGATCCGGTGGACTGAGGTCACGCCGGTGAGCGACCCGGAAAGGCCGGGAAGCCGCCGCCGACACAGGAGTTGGCCATGCCCATCGTCACCGTTCAGCAGGGTCCCCGCGACGTCGAGCTCAAGCGCGAGCTGGTCAAGCGCGTGACGGACGCCTTCGTCGACGCTTACAAGATCCCGGCCGAGACCGTCCAGGTGTGGATCCACGAGGTCCCCACCGACAGCTGGGGCGCGGCGGGCACGCTGACCGCCGACAAGTAGCCGCGCCCCGGCGGGCTCACCGCCCACGGGCCTGGCCGTCCGTACGGGGGTCGGACGGCCGCGGGTCCGCCGCGTGCCGAGAGCGCTCTCGGCGCGGCGGCCCACCGTCCCCGTAGCGACGCCGACCGTACGCGGCGAGCGCGGTCAGCGGCACGGACAGAGCCGCCGCCGCCCCGAACAGGCCCTGAAAATCGCCCAGTTGCGCCGGAGCGGCGGCAAGCCCCGTGCCCAGTGCGCTGCCCAGGTACAGGGCGACACCGAAGAAGGCGACGCCCGTCGCGCGGGCGGTCGGGACCAGCAGCGTCGCCCACGCCTGCACCGTCGAGTGCAGGAACGCCCAGCCACCGCCGAGCAAGAGCGCGCTCAGGCCCAGCGTCAGCGGAGACGGGCGCAGGGCCGGGGCCGCGTACGCGAGGGTCAGCTGGGCGCCGCCCGCCACGATCAGCGCGACCGGGCCGAGCCGGCCCGCGAGCCGCCGCACCACCTGGGCGCCGGCCATGGCCGCCACCCCGTACAGCGCCGCCACCGCGCCCGCCGTCGCCGGAGCCGCGCCGAGCGACTCCAGAGCGGTCGGCAGATAGGTGAAGCAGCCGAGCAGCACGCCTCCTTCGAGGAGGGCCACCCCCATCACGTACCACTGCCAGCGGGAGCGCAGGACCGTGCGCAGCGCGCCGCCCTCGCGCGGGGCGAGGGCCGGTTCGGGCAGGCGGCGCAGGGCCAGGGCCAGATGTCCGGCGATCAGGCCGGGCAGCGCGAACACCAGCCGCCAGCTCACCCAGTGGGCCAGCGTCCCGGCGACGACCGTGGCCAGCGACGTGCCGAGCGCGAAAGCGGTCATCAACGAGCCGAGCGCCCGCTGCCGTCCGGCGGGGGCGACCACATCACCCACGTACGTCAGCGAACCCGCGATGGCGGCGGCGAAACAGGCCCCCGTGAACCCGCGCGCCGCGACGAGGGCCGCCGCGCCCGGCGCCGCCGCCGAGGCGAGTGCGCCGACGGCCGAGGCAGCGAGCGCGAGGCGCATCACCCGCACTCTGCCGAACCGGTCGCTCGCCATGCCCCAGAACGGCTGCGCGAGACCGTACCCCAGCGTGTACGCGCTCGCCGCGAGCGCGGCCGTGCCGAGCGGCACACCGAAGGACGAGCCGATCGGCATCAACATCGGAGCGATGGAGAAGCGGTCGAAGTTGCTGACGAAACCGGCGGCGCCGAGCAGCCCCCGGGGCGGTGAAGTGGTCATGCCCCCAGCTCAGCAGGGGTGCCAACGGCCGTGGGGGCTCAGCCGATTAGCATCACTCACACTGTGACGAACCCACCGGACCCCCGAGCGGAACTCGGCGCGTTCCTCCGCTCGCGCCGTGAGCGCCTGGCCCCGGACATGCTCGGCCTGCCCGTGGCGCCCCGCCGCCGCACCCCCGGCCTGCGCCGCGCGGAGGTCGCCGAGTCCGCCGGAATCAGCTCCTCCTGGTACGCGTGGCTGGAACAGGGCCGGGTGCGGACCTCGGAGCAGGTGCTGCGGGCCGTCGCGCGGGCGCTGCGGCTCGATCCGGCCGAGACCGCGCACGTGCTCTCCTTCGCGGAGGACGCCCCCGCACCGCACGCCACCCCGGCCAGCTGGGTCTCGCCCCATCTGCGCTCGCTCGTCGACGCGCTGCTCCCGCATCCCGCGATGGTCGTCGACCCGCACTGGGACCTGCTCGCCTGGAACACCGCGTACGCCGCGCTCCTGACCGACCTCGCCCGGCTGCCGCCCAAGCGGCGCAACATGCTCTGGCTGGTGTTCCGCTGGCCGCCGTGCCGGACGCTGCTCGCCGACTGGGAACCCGAAGCCCGCGCGCTGCTGGGCCAGTTCAGGGCCCGGGCCGCGCACCACCCGCACGATCCCCGGTACGCCGAGATCATCGAGGAGATCCGGGCGGACCCCTGTGCGGCGCGCTGGCTCGACGAGCGGGAGACCGCCGCCTTCCGCCCGGCCGTGAAGCGCTTCCGGCACCCCGTGGCGGGCGAACTGCGGCTGCGCTCCGTCAAGCTCGCCGCCGTGGACGAACCGGGCCACCACTTCCTGGCCTACCTGCCCGACGGGCCGGAGTCCGAGGCGGCCGTGCGCCGACTGAGCTGAGCGGACGGCCCGTTCGGCGGTCCCAGCAGGTCGATTCGGGGTTTCGGCCACTGGCCGCGCCGGTAGGTACCAGACTTCCCACCTGACAGCTGTTGCTGATGACGTTGATACAGGAGAGAAGAACGATGCGGATTCCGATGACGGTCTCGGACTTCCTCGACCGGGCAGAGCTGGGGTTCTCCTCCAGTACCGGCGTCGTCGACGAGCCGGACCAGCCGGCCCCGCCGGTCCCCGGCCTCACCTATGGCCGGTTCGCCGAGCGGGTCCGTGCCTGGCAGGCCGGGTTCGACGCGCTCGGCGTCGGCGAGGGCGAGCGGGTGGCGGTGGTCAGCCACAACTCCGCCCGCATGCTGGAGCTGCTGTTCGCGGTGCCGATGAGTGGCCGGATCTGTGTGCCGGTGAACTTCCGCCTCAAGCCCGAGGAGATCGATTACGTGGTGCGGCAGAGCGGGGCCTCGGTCCTGCTCGTCGATCCGGAGGTGGATGGAGAGCTCTCCGGCGTCAAGGCGCGCCACCGGTTCGTGCTCGGCGAGCGCACTGAGAGCGATCTCATGCGGTTCGGCGTCGAGCCGCGTCCCTGGTCGCGGCCCGACGAGGACGCGACGGCGACGATCAACTACACCTCCGGAACAACCGCCCGCCCCAAGGGAGTTCAGCTCACCCACCGCAACATCTGGGTCAACGGCCTGACGTTCGGACTGCACACCCGGGCCTGGGAGGGTGACGTCTACATGCACACCCTGCCGATGTTCCACTGCAACGGCTGGGGCATGCCGTACGTGATGGCCGGGCTCGGCGTGAAGCAGGTGGTGTTGCGCAAGGTCGACGGCGCCGAGATCCTGCGCCGGGTGGCCGAGCACGGCGTCACGCTGATGTGCGGGGCGCCCGCGGTGTGGAACCTCGTCCTCGACGCGGCGGCCTCGTGGCAGGGCGAGATCCCCGGGCGCGACCGCGTGCGGGTCGTCTGCGCGGGGGCGCCGCCGCCCACCCGGATGATCCAGCGGATGGACGAGGAGCTGGGCTGGGAGTTCACCCAGATCTACGGGCTCACCGAGACGTCCCCGCTGCTCACCATGAACCGCACCCGGCCGGCCGACGCGGGGCTGCCCGCCGAGGAGCGGGCGCGCAACCTGTCCCGGGCAGGCGTGCCCGCGCTCGGCGTCAAGCTGAAGGTGTCCGGCTCCGGCGAGGTCCTGGCCCGCTCCAACGTGGTGCTCGACGGTTACTGGGAGAAGCCCGAGGAGACCGCGGCGGCTCTGGAGGGCGGCTGGTTCCACACCGGGGACGGCGGCACGATCGACGACAGCGACGGCTCTCTGACGATCTCGGACCGGAAGAAGGACGTCATCATCACGGGCGGTGAGAACGTGTCCTCGATCGAGGTGGAGGACACGATCTTCAGTCACCCGGCGGTCGCGGAGGTCGCCGTGATCGGCGTGCCCCACGAGAAGTGGGGCGAGACGATCAAGGCGCTCGTGGTCCTGGCCCCGGGCGCGTCCGCGACGGAGGCCGAGATCATCGCGTACTGCAAGGAACGCGTGGCCCGCTACAAGGCCCCGACCTCCGTCGAGTTCCGCGACGCGATCCCGAGGACGGCCACCGGCAAGATCCAGAAGTTCAAGCTCCGCGAGCCGTACTGGTCCGGCCTGGAGCGGGAGATCAACTGATCTCCCCCCTTTCTGGCGGTGGCGTACGCTCCCGACCACCGCCTGAGCCCGTCAACTCGCATGCGTAAGGATCCAGTTGGAGGTTCCGCACGACCTGGGCCCGGGGGCGGTCAGACGTGCCACCTGGCCCCGGGGGAGCCGACTCTCTGGTGGGTGAGGGTGGCGGTGAAGTGCGGGGTGTGGTTCTGGTGGAAGGTGACGGTGGCTCGGGGGCGGCCGTACGCGTCGGGGGGCAGCTCGCGGGTGTCGATCCAGCAGGGTGCGTGGAGTTCGACATAGCGGTGGAACTGGCAGTCCATCGCCACGAGGAGGGTGGGCTCGGGGTGGTACAGATGGTGGGCGGCCTGACGGGCCGCCTCAAGGAGGAGCATGCCGGGCGCGTGGTCGACCGGGTGGTCGAACAGGATGGGGTGCTCGGGGTCGATACGGAGCTGATGGCGGTGGGGTGTGTGGGCGGGCGACAGCACCACGTCGTTGCTGTGGGTGCGGGCCACACGTGCGGGGGGCACAGGGAGGCCGAGCCTGGGTGCGGGCCACATGTGGGCATCGGCGAATCGGGATCGCAGCCTGCGATACACGGGCGGCGGCTGGATGGCGAAGCGGGTGTGGGCCGTGGCCAGTTGGGTGTCACCGCGAAAAGCGCGGATCAGCAGCGTCAGCGCGGTGGTACGCCCGTTGCGGCGCACCGCCTCCAGGCAGGTCACGTGCAGGTCGACGGCGGCCGGGAGCAGTACCACGTCCAAGGCGTCGGCTTGCAGGGTGAAGCGGTAGTGCTCCCATAACAGGTGGTGTCCGAACGGGACGTCGTAGGCCGCGTGGGAGAGCAGCGGGAAGATCTGCCGGATCGTCTCGCTCAGGATCAGCGGGTCGTGCCGCCCGTGCCGCACCTCGTAGAAGGGGTGGTCGTCCGGCCAGCGGGCGGTCACCGCGAAGGCGTCGGGAGCGGTGCGGCGCCAACCGGTCAGCAGCACCTCGGCGGGGTTGGTCTTGTGGACCAGCTCACCTGGCACCGGGGGCGCGGGTGGCGCGGGGCACAGGGGCAGGGGCGGCATGGGTACTCCTCACAGACGGCCGGTCGGCGTGGGGGCCGACGGGCTCACGGGTGGGGTGCGTGTAGTGAGTGGGTGTGCCGGAATGAAGCAAATGGCTTGCTAGGGAAGAGAGTTGAGCGAGACGCAGAGACAGCTTCCGCGACGCCGGAGCGAGCCGGCGGGGTGCTGCGGGTGGATGGCGCCTCGCTGGAGCGCGGCGATGAGCGCGCGCTGGATCTCCGACATCATGCGGCCCCCGGGCACAAGTCGAAACGGTCGGTGCGTCACCGTGAGTGAGGGACCGCTGCGTCAACGGCCGATAATATAAAAGGCGTTCTCTATTTTTGTCGAACCCATTCGGGAGCGGAACGATGGCTGAAATCAGACAGGAGCGGGCGGTGAGGACCCGCGAGGTGCTCCTGCGGGCCGCGGCGGAGGAGTTCGACGAGAAGGGGTACGCGGCGGCGCTGATCAACCAGATCCTGGCGCGGGCCGGGCTGACCGCCGGGGCGATGTACTTCCACTTCAAGTCGAAGGAGGATCTCGCCGTCGCGGTGATGAACGCACAGAAGCAGACCATCGAACCGCGCCTCAGCTCACGGGGGTTGCAGCGTCTCGTCGACATCACGCTGGTCTGGGCGCACCGGCTGCGCGTCGATCCGCTGCTGCGCGCCGGGGTGCGTCTCGCTGTTGAGCAGGGCAGTTTCGGCATGCACGACCCCTCCACGTTCCTGGAGTGGCGCGAGATCATGATCACGTGCCTGGCCGACGCGGACCAGGACGGGGAACTCATGCCGGGTGTGGTGCCCGAGCACATCGCCGAGTTCGTCGTCGGAGCGTGTACCGGAATCCAGCTGTACTCGAACCTCGTCAACGGACGCGAGGACCTGGTCGAGCGCACGATCCGGATGTGGGAGCTGCTCCTGCCGGGACTCGCCGTGCCCGACGCCGCGCGGGCGATCAGCCTGGAGGCGGAGCGGGGTCAGGTGTCATGAGCGAGCGGACCGTATGGCCGGATCGCGTCGGTGAAAACCTGAGCGGGGAGCGGCGGATGCGCATCGTGGTCAGCGGAGCCGGCGGCACCGTGGGCGGAAAGGTGGCGAGTCTGCTCGCGCCGCATCACGACGTGCGGTCGTTGACCAGGGACCCGGAGCGTGCCTCCCGGGACGGGGTCGCGGGGGAGATCGTGGGCGCCGACCTCGGCGACCCCGCCGGGCTGCGCCACGCGCTGCACGGGGCGGATGCCCTGCTGCTCGTCACCTTCGACCCGCTGCGGCCCGCACACGACGCCAACGCGCTGGCCGCGGCCAGGGCGGCCGGAGTCCGGCATGTGGTGAAGCTGTCCGCGGCGGCGGTGTCCGACCCGCTGGCCCAGGACCGGATCACCTGCTGGCAGCGTGCGATGGAGGAGCAGGTCAGGGCGTCGGGCCTGGAGTGGACGCTGCTGCGGCCGCGGTCCTTCATGTCCAATGCCCTGGGCTGGGCGGCCGGGGTGCGCAAGGACGGGGTGATCCGCGCGCTGTACGGGGACTCCCGCAACTCGTGCGTCGACCCCGGGGACGTGGCGCTCGCCGCGGCCCGGGCTCTCGTCGACGGCCACGCGGGCCGTATCCACACCCTGACCGGCCCGGAGGCGCTCAGCGTACGCGACCAGGCGGACCAGCTGTCCGAAGCGCTTCAACGTCCATTGGTGTACGAGGAGTTGACCGTGGACCAGGCATTCAGTGCCTGGCGTGACCGGTTCGGGGAGTTGCTCGCCCAGGCCCTGCTCGCCAGCGCCGAGCGGCAGGCCACCGGCGCGAAGGAAGAGCTCGCCGACGGAGTCCGGGAGGCCACCGGCCGGGAACCGGGCACGTTCAGGGACTGGTCCGCTCGACACGCGTCGGCGTTCCGCTGACGCGGGCCTGTGCTGGGGGTGACGCCCCACATGGGGCAACTCGCCACCCCGGGTTGCCACATGTGGCGAGGCCACCCCAGGCTCAGCCACATGTGGCAACTCCCCACACCGGGTGTCCCCACGTCGCAAGACCACACCTCTTTGAACCACAGCGAGCAATTCCCCACCCAGAGCTGCCGGATGGGGCGTGGCAGGGTGGGCGTGCCGGGCGCCCGCCCGCGTCACACGCGTACCTACACGCCGGCCGGGGCGACGACAGCGACACCGGCGACAGCGGCATCGGAAGGAAGAGGAACCATGGCTGAAGCGCAGGGCATGCTCGAAGGAAGGACCGTTCTGATCACGGGGGCGTCCAGCGGCATCGGGGAGGCGGCGGCCCGCCTCTTCGCGGCGGAAGGGGCCGCGGTGGTCGTGATGGCACGGCGCGCGGAACGTCTGGACGCGCTCGCGCACGACATCGTCGAGGCCGGAGGCAGGGCCGAGACCGCGGCCGGTGACGTGGTGAGCGAAGAGGACGTGGCCAACGCGGTCAAGATCGCGGTGGGCCGGTTCGGCCGCCTGGACGGGGCGTTCAACAACGCGGGCTGGGCCACGGCGGGAACACCGCTGCACGAGATGGACACGGCGGTCTTCGACCGGACCATGGATGTGAACGTGCGCGGGACCTGGAACTGTCTGCGCCACCAGATCCCCGCCATGTTGCAGGCGGGAGGCGGCTCCATCGTCAACACCTCCAGCGTCGCGGGCCTCCAGGCGACCGGGGCGTCGGCTGCCTATGTGGCCGCCAAACATGCCGTGTTGGGGCTCACCCGGGCGGCCGCGGCCGACTACGGGCGCCGGGGCATCCGGGTCAACGCGCTCGTGGTGGGTAGTACGCGTACCGAAATGATGGAGGAGGTGCTGGCCGGGACGCCGCAGCTGGAGGAGAGCTTCGTGGCCCGCTCGGTCCAGCGCAGGATGGCGGCTCCGGTGGAGGTCGCCCAGGCCGCGGCCTGGCTGTGCAGCGACCGCGCCACGTTCGTCACCGGCGCCGCCATGCCGGTGGACGGAGGGTGGACCGCCGCGTAGAGGCGCAGGCGGCCCCCCACGCACGGCGGCCCGAGCGTGTGACGCAGCCCACAGCCTTCCGCGTTGACCCTCACATAGATGTGAGGGTTCGAGCATTCACACCATGCCCATCAGCGAAAAGCGGAACACAGTTGGTCCCCGCGTCACCGACAACGACCAGATCAACCAGATCAAGCAGATCAACCAGAACGAACAGACCAACCAGACCAACCAGAACGACCATCAGAAGCTGCCCTGGCTCGCGCTGCTCGCGCTGGCCACGGCGGTCTTCATCACCAGCCTCACCGAGACGCTGCCCGCGGGGCTGCTGCCCGCGATGAGTTCGGACCTTCGGGTGAGCGAGTCCGCGACGGGTCAGACGGTCACGATCTATGCCGTCGGTACCGCGCTCACCGCGATCCCGCTCACCGCGGCGACCGCGGCCTGGCGGCGCAAGCGGCTGCTCCTCGTGTCGATGGCCGGGTTCGCGGCGGCCAACACGGTGACCGCGCTCTCGGCCGACTACGCCCTGACGATGGTGGCCCGGTTCGGCGCCGGGGTGGCCGCGGGCCTGGCCTGGGCGCTGCTCGCCGGGTACGCGCGCCGCCTGGCCCCGGCTCATGCGCAGGGCAAGGCCATCGCGATCGCGATGGCCGGTATCCCGGTCGCCCTGTCGCTGGGCGTACCGGCGGGCACGTTCCTGGGCAGGGCCGTCACCTGGCAGGTGGCGTTCCTGGTGATGACCGTACTGACCGTGGCCCTGCTCGGGTGGATCGGCGCGGCGGTGCCGGACTTCCCGGGCGGGCGGCGGAGCGGCAGGACACCGATGGCCGTCGCCTTGAAGGTGCCCGGCGTCGTGCCGGTCCTGTTCGTCACCCTGGTCTTCGTCCTGGCTCACACCATCCTCTACACCTTCATCGCGACCTTCCTGGGCGGGCTCGGCATGGGCGGCTCCACCGATCGGGTGCTGCTGGTGTTCGGGGCGGCCTCGCTCGTGAGCATTTGGGCGGTCGGCGCGCGGATCAACCGGCGGTTGCGTCAACTGGCGACCGTGAGCGCCCTGTTGGTGGCCGTCGCCGCCGCCGCCCTCGCCCTGCTCTCCGACAGCACCGCCATGGTGTACGTCGCCGTCACCCTGTGGGGGCTCGGCTGGGGCGGCGCCCCCACCCTGCTCCAGACCGCGGTCGGGGACGCGGGCGGCGAGCACGCGGACGCCGCGCAGGCCATGCTGGTGACACTGTGGAACGTGGCGATGGCCGGGGGCGGCGTCGTCGGCGGCGTCCTCCTGAACGCGCTGGGTTCGAGCTCCTTCCCGTGGAGCGTCCTGGCCCTCCTCGCGCCGGTGCTCGTCGTGGTCCTGGCGGCCCGCGCGCACGGGTTCCCGGCCACCCGCGGCGGCGCCGCCTGAGCGCCGACGACGCCGGACGCCGCGGTCTCCCGCCGCGACGTCCGGCGTTCGCCGTCTCCGGTCCACCCACCAGGCAGCCCGGTGGGTGGGCCATCGAGTCGATCTTCCCGCGCGCAAGCCTAGGCAGGTCAGGGCCGGTGGGGGCATGCTGGGGCCACGGTTCAGAAAGTGAGGCGAGCTGCGATGGTGACTCTGTCGTACGCCCACGGGGTGAGCGGTACCGCCCTGCTCGGCGACACGATCGGCGGCAACCTGGAGCGCGCGGTCCAGGCGTACGGGGAGCGCGAGGCGCTGGTCGACGCCGCCTCCGGAAGGCGCTGGACCTACACCCAATTCGGCGCCGCCGTCGAGGAGTTGGCCCGCGCGCTGCTCGCGGGCGGCGTCGCCAAGGGGGACCGGGTCGGGATCTGGGCGGTGAACTGCCCCGAGTGGGTCCTGGTCCAGTACGCGACCGCGCGGATCGGCGCGGTGATGGTGAACATCAACCCGGCTTACCGTGTGCACGAGTTGGAGTACGTGCTGCGCCAGGCCGGGGTCTCGGTCCTGTTCGCCTCGCTGTCCCACCGGACGAGTGACTACCGGGCGATGGTCGAGCAGGTGCGGGGCGCCTGTCCGGCGCTGCGGCGGACGGTCTTCATCGGCGACCCGGGATGGGACCGGCTGCTGGCCGAGGGTGCCGGGCGCACCCGCGCCGACCTGGCGGCGCGCGAGGCGGAGCTGTCCTGCGACGACCCGGTCAACATCCAGTACACCTCGGGCACGACGGGCTTCCCCAAGGGAGCCACGCTCTCGCACCACAACGTCCTCAACAACGGTTATTTCGTGGGGGAGTTGCTCTCCTACACGCAGGCCGACCGGATCTGCGTCCCGGTCCCCTTCTATCACTGCTTGGATACGTGAACACCTATGGAACTAGCGCTGAGCAGCGTAACCGGCACATACTGACGTTCATGAGTGAGGCAGTGGAGGAAACCACCCCTGATGATCTTGTAGACATCTACGCCCGGAAATCGGTGAAACTCGCTGGCCGACGTGGCGAGTTGTCCCCTAATGCCCAAATCCAGCGGGGTCGGGACTGGGCATCCTGGAACAAGTTGCGTGTCAGACATGTCTGGCAAGACACGCTGAGTGCATCAAAAGACGTAAAGCGCCCAGACTATGAAAAAGCGTTGTTGGCGCTGGCTAACGGCGAGATCAAAACCCTGTGGTGCTACAAGCTTGACCGCTTCAGCCGCAAGGGTGCGCTAGCTGTCCTGAACGTCCTTGAGCACCTTGGTGAAACCGGCGCACGGATCATCTTCGGTGAGGACGGATTGGACAGTTCCGACCCCAACCACCGACGCATGATCATGTGGAAGGCGGAAGACGCGCGGGACGAATCCCTGAGGATCAGCCAGCGTGTGACGGACACCAAAGCATGGCAGCGGGACCACGGTGAATGGGTAACCGGCAAGACCCCATATGGACTTGTGGCGGACGAAGCTAGGCACTTGGTACCTGACACCCGTCCGGCCATTCCTGGGGCGCCTGAGGGGCCCACACGGGCGCGAGTGGCCCAATCCATCTTCGTGCTGGCTGCACTGGGCCTGAGCCTTCGCGCAATTACCCGTGCGCTGCACCGGTATGGCATTCCGTCACCTACGGGTAAGCCAGCATGGGCAGCTAACACCGTGTATCGCATCATCACCAACCCCGCGTACTCAGGCTGGCAAGTGCACTGCGTTGGCAAACAGCGAGGCGTCATCTACGTAACGGCCAAGGGCAAGCGCGTCCGGGTAGGTGAGCCCCTGGTGTCCGATGACAGGCGTAAGAGGGCAGTACGGGCACTCAAGGGTCACAGTAAGCCGAAGGCACCGTACGCCGGAAAGGCGGCTCATCTGCTTACTGGGCTTACGCAGTGCACCTGTGGCAGATCAGCGCCTATGTCATCCACCAGTTACACGTGTACTACAGCGTTGGACAGTGGGGCAACCTGCGAAAACCCCGCCAGCGTCTTCCGGCCCCCGCTGGAAAAGTACGTAGTTGAGTGCTGGCTGGCACGTCTCACTAACGCTGACGCTGAAGATCCTCTGTTGGCGGCTGTCGCGTCTCGTTGGGCAGCCCTAACTAAGCCCAACGAGACAGCAGAGTTGGCGGAAGCCATAGCAGTACTCAAGTCGGCTGAGGCCATAATCGAGCGACTTCTACGAGACCGAAGAGCGGGACTGTACGAGGGACCAGCCGCAAGGTTTTTTGAGCCAGCCTACGAAGAGGTCATGGCCGACTACAACGCAGCAAGTCTTGCAGTCAGGAAGCATGGCGGAAGCGGCGTAGACATCTCGTTTTTGCTGGACGAAGAGTCAGCGCGCGAAGCGTGGGAGGACGCAGACACAAGCCTGAGGCGTGATCTACTACGGCTGGCTATCGACCGTGTGATCATTACCCGTGCAGGCAGCGGTAATGATCAGCGCAAGTTCAACGGGGACACGCGCGTCACGATCAAGTGGGCTGGGTGACCTGAGTCACACAAGGGCGTCCCTGGCTACGGCTAGCGGGCGCCCTTCGGCGTGTCAGCGCACGGAGTGTGTAGCAAGCTTGCTGACACACCATCAGAACACACCATCTAACCAGCAACAATGTAGAAGTGTAGAAAGAGACCCTACTTCGGTAATCCATAAGAGTTTCTATAGGGAATACCGAACCGACCTTCAAACCTACACTTCTACATGGGCACCCTCAGCGGCACTGGCATTCGACTCGCTAGATATATATTGAGAGAGGATGTTCCCGCGCATCAAGACTCTACGATCCGGCGGACTGCGGACACTCTCTCGAACCGCCCTGAGCGTGCTCCTGTGCCTGCGGCACGGTTCTGAGCACCAGGGCCCAGCTTCCTTAGCTCAGCGGTCGAGAGCATCCGGTTGTCGTCCGGAAGGTCACCGGTTCAAATCCGGTAGGGGGCGCGGGCGTTGAGCCAGGGAGGATACCGGCACTGTGTGCGCACGCATCCGGGAAAGTACCTGGCGAGTGGGAATACGTTCCCCACGCCACCATGGTGTGTAGCTCAGTGGATAGAGCAGCGGCCTACGAAGCCGTGTGCGCTGGTTCGAATCCAGCCACGCCAGCAAAGGGCTAACGCATGGCCTTGACCGGTCTGCGTAGCCCTCAGGGGAAAGCTCATGGAGAGCCCTGCCCGAGTAGCTAGCACCTAGTCAGTGCAGCGAAACGGCGGCGGGTCGGTTCAATTCCGGCATCCCCGCATACCCGCGTAGGCAAATCTGGCAAAGCCGTCGCGCTTAGGACGCGAAGTCTGGGAGTTCGAATCTCCCCGTGGGTACCAGCTACGCAAAAGCCCCCAGCCGCATCGGCTGGGGGCTTCACTGTGGCTGAGTCAGTCCACGATGGCTAGGGCTCACTGCTGTTCATTCGCCGCGATCTTCCTTGATTTCGTTGTACACGGTCTGCCAATCGGCCGCCTTGAGTTCGGCTCCGGTTACGTCTGTGGCATCCCCGAGTGCACGCGTGGCGTCTGCGCGGAACTGCTCCATGGAGTCCAGCCTGAGTTTGTCTGCGATTGTGTGGTGCATGCGCACTGCGGTACTCAGGTACCGCATTACTGCCCGCGTCTCCGGGCTCTCTTCGGCGACCAGTGGCGTCAAGTCCTCTTCCTGAGCTTCCACTGGCGTGTAGATGCCGCCCGGCTTGTCGGCGTGAATCAGGTACGTGGTGCCGCCCAAGTGGCTTTCTACAGTCCCCTCGTAGTTCCAGCGGGTGTTTCGGACCCTGCTTCCCTTGCTGAGCATCGCGCTCCTTCGTCGTCGCTGAGGCCAGTAGATCAGACCGCGCAGTCTCGGCGCAACCCCACCACATACAGGAAACTGGAGGTGACCCAGTGGCGACACCCGGAGACTTCGGCGTGGTCCGGATCGGCGGCATGGGTGGAAGGCTCATTTCGCTGGGTCAGCGCCTGATCGGCTGCCCTTCGCGCTTCTCGCACGCCTTCCTTGTTCTCGACAATGGGCAGATCATTCAGGGTGAGCCTGGCGGAGCGAAGATCTATAGCGAGTCGGATTGGCCTGGTGCCGTCTACAGCAAGCTGCCGCTTACCGATAGTCAGCGTGCTGCGATTGTGGCCGCTGGTCGTGCGCTGGTCGGTACGCCGTATTCGTGGCTCGACTATGTGGCCATTGGTGCCCAGCGTCTGGGGCTGCCCTTCAAGGGGCTTCGCCGCTACGTCAGCGATAGTGGCCACATGATCTGTTCTCAGCTGGTTGCTGACGCGTATGCCAGCGCTGGCGTTGAGCTATTCCCTGATCGTGCGCCAGGCAATGTGACGCCCGGTGATTTGGCCCGCTTGATAAACGCGCGCTAATCATTTTGCGCGTGGTTGTTTTGGAAACAATGGTTTTTGGAAGTGGTTGTTTTGCCGCGTAGACCCTGCTTGGACTGTGGTCGGCTAACCACTAACCCTTCTCGCTGCCCCGAGCATGCCGCCGTGTGGTCTGCCCGCCTAGAGCGCCGTAGAGGGTCTTCCACGGCCCGTGGCTATGGGTCTGCCTGGCGCGTGGTTGCGCGCGTGGTCCTTGAGAAACACATTGCCTCGCAAGGCTACTACTGCCCTGGCTATGGGGTAGCTCCGCATGCTGCTACTGATCTCACTGTGGACCACATCGTGCCTAGATCTAAGGGCGGCAGTGATCAGCCAGACAATCTCAGAGTGCTATGCAGAGCCTGTAACAGCAGCAAACACAACAAGTAGGCACCATTGGTTGCGCTGTGACCCCCTGTGGCTGTGAGCAGCAATTATTACACATCGTGAGCACCAATACGGACATTATGTGCAGTATGGGGGCATACAAAAGTCTGACGGTTACTCTCTGATGGACCCGGCCCCATTAAGGGGAGACATGGCTGCGAAATTTTGACCCGGGGGGTGTTGGCCAGAATGCCCTATTTTACACCTTTGGGGGTGGGTAATGGTCGCCGGACGTCCCCCCGTGCCAAATGAGCGCAAACGCAAACTCGGAAATCCTGGTCAGCGCGCTATGCCGGATCTTGCCGACGTTGGCTCCGTGGCACCTGTCGAGAATCGCCCCCCGATGCACCTGGAAGACGCCGGGCGCAAGCTCTGGGAGCGCGTCACTGGCGGTGCCCACTGGCTGGCTGACTCGGACACTCCCACACTGATCCTGCTGTGCGAGAAATACGACCGTCGCGCTGGTTTCCTCGCTGATCTGTCGCGCAGTGAGCCAGTGCTGTACACGGACAAGGGCTACGCCTATCCAAATCCTCTGGTCGGCATGCTCTCGACCATCGAGACAGAGATAGCCCGACTTTTCAGCGCCCTAGGGCTTACGCCGACTGACCGAACCCGAATGGGTGTGGCCGAGGTAAAGGCCCGGAACGCTTTTGAGGAAATGCTAGCTAGGCGGTCCAATAGGGAGTAATCATGCTGCGCGTTGAAACCATATCGTTTACCGCGCATGCTGACGGCACGGTAACGGCAGACCACTTTCCAGCCTACACGTCCATTACGCCTGAACTTCTTGTAACTGCGGACCCTAGGTACCTGCGGGTTGGATGGGTTGGCTTGACCATCGAAGTCCTCGGCGTTGATTACGTGGTTGTAGGACAGGATGGCGAAGCCCTGGTTCTGCGCAGGGTGGATGAGTGATAGAGCCCCTGTACCGCACCCCGGTTTCCCCTGAGGAAATGGCCAGCGGCGACGGCCCCGACTTTGCAACATTCACGCAGTTCTTGAGGATCACTAAGGATTCCATCGGCGGTAATGCCGGTGAGCCCCTGGTTATGCGGGACTGGCAGATAGATCTCATGAATCGGCTGTACGCCCGTCGCGCTGATGGGCGGCTGAGGCACCGTACCGCGCTAATCGGCATGCCTCGTAAGAACGGTAAGAGCGCCCTAGCCGCTGGTATTGCGCTATTCGGCTTGGCTTTCGGGCCCCGTGGTGGCGAGGTTTTTTCGGCCGCAGGTGACAAGGAGCAAGCCAGAATTGTTTTCTCGACTACTAAGCAGATGGTCGAGATGGAGCCGCAATTCTCGGGCATGTTCAAGACGTATCGCGACGCGATCGAGCTACCGGCAACGGGCAGCGTTTACCGAGTGCTTTCCGCTGAGGCGTACACCAAAGAGGGCTTGAATCCCCACCTTGTCATCTTCGATGAGGTTCATGTTCAGCCCAACCGCGAACTATGGGACGTCATGGCTCTAGCCAGCGGTGCCCGGCGTGAGCCCATGATGGTCGGCATTACCACTGCGGGTGTCAAGACCGATTCCTCCGGCGCTGACAGCACGTGTTACCAGCTCTATCAGCACGGTATGCGCGTCGCTTCCGGCGAAGTCGATGACCCCGGGTTCTTCATGGCATGGTGGGGCGCCCCCGAAGGCGCTGTTCACACTGATCCCGCTGTCTGGCATTCCTCGAATCCTGGCTTTGATGACATCGTCTCGCGCGAGGATTTCGAGTCTGCGGTACTGCGGACGCCCGAGAGTGAGTTTCGTACGAAGCGCCTTAATCAATGGGTGAGCACGGCGCAAGCCTGGCTGCCCGGCGGATCGTGGGAGGCGTGCGAAAGCTCCGAGACCGCCATTCCTGATGGCGCAGAAGTTGTCTTGGGGTTTGACGGGTCTTTCAACAACGACAGCACGGCGCTGGTGGTTGTTACGTGCCCTCAGGGCGAGGAAGCCCCACATATTGACGTAGTCGCAGCGTGGGAGAAGCCGCAGGGCACCGGTAATGACTGGGCCGTGCCGATTCTGGACGTTGAGGCAGAGATCAAGGCCGCTTGTCGGCGCTGGCAAGTGCGCGAAATCGTCTGTGACCCCTACCGCTGGGCCCGTACCTATCAGGTGCTCGAAGATGAGGGCCTTCCCGTTGTGGAATACCCGCAGAGTCCCGCGCGCATGGTCCCGGCTACACAGCGGTTCTATGAAGCGGTCATGAACAAGACGATTACGCATTCTGGTGACCAGCGACTTGCGCGGCACCTTGGGAACTGTGTCATTCGCACGGACAATCGGGGCTCACGGATCACCAAAGACGCAAAAAACTCGCCCCGAAAAATTGACTTGGCTGTATCCGCTGTGATGGCGCTCGACCGTGCATGCCAGGAACCGGAACTAGCACCCACTCCGCAGTTCTTTTCGTGGGCTGACCTATAGGAGGGCCATGGATAAGGACAAGCCCACATGGCGGGGGCGGCTAAGCGGCCTACGGGCCCGAATACCTCGCAGTGCAACTTCAGATGTTTTTGATATCAGCGGTCTCGGTTGTTTGGTCGGGGCCGCTTTTTGGTGGGCGCCTATCGCTGGCCTTGTGACGCTTGGTCTCGCGCTGTTGCTTGCGGGGTGGGTGACCAGTGATTAAGCGGGCGATGCAAAAGCGCTTCTATGCCCCGTCCGGCGCTGGTGATCCCTGGGCGATTCCTTCCAACGGTAGTTTGCAGGCGATTACTGCGGCTGGCGTTCAGGTCACCGACGAAACGGCGATGCAGCTACTTTCTGTGTCGGCGTGCGTGCGGATTCTCTCCGATACTGTCGCTGGTCTTCCCTTTGATGCTGTCAAGGCGGCCGGGACAGTGCGGAGCACCATCGAACCTCCGCCGGGCATCGTCGCTGACCCCTTCGGCGGGACGAACGACAGTCGATATCCGACGCGTCGCCTAGGGCTATCGCAACTCATGGTTTCGCTGCTCCTGCGTGGCAACGCCTATTGCCTGGTGCTCTCTCGGGACCGTATGGGCCGCCCCACTCGGCTGCGGGTACTGCATCCCGATCGTGTGCGCTGTCAGTTCAACGAGACGGGCGCCCGCGTATACGAAATCGACCGGATGCCGGTTGACTCCGAAGACATCATTCACATTCTGGGGCTCTCGTACCCTGAGGCAGCGACCGGAATTAGTGTCCTGTCCTATGCGCGTCAGTCAATCGGGTTGGGCCTTGCTGCTGAAGAATTTGGCGCCCGCTTCTTTGGGTCTGGCGCTCACATGTCCGGCATCATCGAAGTGCCCGGGGATCTCGACAAGGAACGCGCACGGGGCCTCAAGGAAGGTTTCACGGCGTCTCACGCTGGGTTGAAGAACACTTTTACCGTCGGTGTTATGTCGGGCGGAGCCCAGTGGAAGCCGATTAGTGTCAGCCCCGAAGATGCCCAGTTCCTTGGTACGCGTGCTGCGCAAAACCTCGATATGGCGATGCTCTTCGGAGTGCCGCCGCACATGCTCGGGCAGGTCGACAAAACCACGAGCTGGGGTACCGGCATTGAGCAACAGGCACTCGGGTTCCTTGCCTACACCCTGAATCCGTGGCTCGGCCGCTTTGAGGATGCCTGGTCAGCAATGCTGCCAAAGCCCCAGACGGCCCGATTCAACGTTGATGGTCTGCTCCGCACAGATGCGGCCGGACGTTACGCCGTTTATGCGGTGGCTCGGTCTGCCGCAATTCTCACCTCCAACGAGATTCGTGCGCTGGAAAACTTCCCGCCGATCGAAGGCGGAGACGACATTGACGCCCCGCTGAATAGCAACGTCAAGCCCACTAAGGACATGCAGGCGGGGAAGTCCGCCGCTTCAGCCGACGCTTTGGGAGCGGTGCTGTAATGACAGATTTCTCTATTCGCTCTCAGCGTCAGCATGTGACCGAGAATCGTCAGCGGCCCTTTGAGGGCATGGACCTTCGCGCACTTGACAACGGCACTGGCGGCGAAAATCTACGATTCACCGGCTATGCGTCGGTGACGAACACACCCTATGAAATGGAAGATTTCCTAGGGCCCTACACAGAGGTTATCCGTGGGGGAGCGTTCGCCGCTTCGCTGGCTGCGGGGGCTGATGTTCCGTTCAAGGTCAATCACGGTGGGCTCACGCTCGCTAGGACCAGGAGCGGCACCATGCGGCTTGCTGAGGATTCTCGGGGCCTGCATGTGGAGGCAGATCTAGACCCGCGTAATCCCGATGTTCAGGCGCTTCGCAGTGCAATGGAACGCGGCGATCTCGATGAAATGAGCTTCGCTTTCCGCGTGAATGCTCAGGAGTGGTCGCCCGACTGGTCGCAGCGCGATATTACCGATGTTGATCTACATAAGGGTGACGTTTCCGCTGTCAATTTTGGCGCTAATCCTGCTACGGCGGGTGCGGTACTGCGTTCACATGATGTTGCGGCGGCTTTCCTGGCGCTCCGAGATGGGCAGATGCCCCCGGAGACTGCCCAGCTTCTTCGTACGGCACTAGCTGGCGCCATTCCTGAGGTCACTGAGGGCGCAGACAGCGCCGACCTTTCCCATTTCGCGACGCGACTACGCGCGCTGAATTTCTAGGAGATAAATTGTCCAAGCGCGAAATGATCGCTGACCTACTCGCGAAGCGCTCCGCTGTCAAGTCCGAGCTTGATGGTCTGGTCGGCACTGCTACCACGGAGAAGCGTGGCCTTTCCGATGACGAAACTGCCCGCTTCGACGCTGGCGAGGCTGAGATTCGAGCCTTTGATGAGCGAGTCAAGGAGCTGGACGCTCAGGTAAGGGCAGACGACGCTGCGGCCGAAATGGCTAAGCGCTATGCGCCGAAGGCTGGCGATGGTGTCCAGTCCGAGCCTGAGATTTATCGGTCCGGTAATGGTGGTCGCTCGTACTTCCGTGACCTACACCTTTCCCGCAATAAGGGTGACAGGGACGCTACCGACCGACTGCACCGCAATAACAAGGGTCGTACCGAAGAGCGTGCGCTGAGCACATCAAATGGCGCTGGTGGCGAGTTCGTTCCTCCGCTGTGGCTTGAGAGCGAGTTCGTCAAGATTGCGCGTGCTGGTCGCATTACCGCGAACCTGACGCCGACTTTCCCGCTTCCGGCCGGTACTGACTCGATCAACGTTCCGAAGGTCAACACGGGTACTGCTGTCGCGGTTCAGGGCACGCAGAACACCGCTGTGCAGAACACCGACCTTACGACTACTTCGATTTCGTCCGGCGTGACGACTGTTGCGGGTGGCCAGACGGTTTCCCTTCAGCTCATTGAGCAGTCGCCGCTGAACATTGACGACGTTGTTCTACAGGATCTTGCTGCCGACTATGCGCGCCAGCTCAACACCCTGGTACTGAACGGCTCGGGTACCTCTGGTCAGCCCACGGGCATCATGACCCTTTCCGGCGTTCACGCTGTCGATTTCTCCGCCACGATTACGGCCCCCGCCACTTGGGCGAGCACTTTCTACAGCAAGCTGGCTGGCGCCATTCAGCAGATTCACACCAGCCGTTACCTGCCGCCGGACACCATCATCATGCACCCGGTGCGCTGGGCCTATCTGCTCACGCAGGTTGATGGGCAGGGTCGTCCGCTTGTGGTTCCTGCCGCTGGCAATGCCATGAACGCGCTGGGTAACGCGGGCCAGGTTGCTTCTCAGGGCTACGTGGGCACCATGCTGGGCCTTCCGGTCTACGTGGATGCGCTTATCCCGACCAACCTGACTGCGGGTGCTGGCACCAATGAGGATGCGGTCATTGTCGCTCGCATGGCTGACCTCATGCTGTGGGAGTCCCACGTTCGCGCTGAGGCTTTTGAGCAGACCTACGCTAACAACATGTCTGTGTTCATTCGCCTGTACAACTACGTCTCGTTCCAGGCGGGCCGTTACCCGGCTTCTATCTCGGTTATCACCGGTAAGAACCTGGGCGCTCCGACCTTCTAAACCCTTTGGGTGGTGGCCATGGCGACTCATTATGACCGCTTGAGGCGTGCAGTTCGCCGGTCTATGGATCGCCGTGGCCACCCCCGCCGGTTGCACATGTCGCGGTTCGTGCATTCGCACCGACGTGGAAAGCGGCTCAGCCGAACGGTACTTAAGCACCGCAGTGCGGCCCGGCATACGAGCAAGAGTGCTCGGCTCTCGCGAAAGCTTCGGCGACGAGTCAGTAACCACCGTCAGGCGGTACATCACGCGACTAGTCGCCAACAGGTGCACCGTCAGTTGCATCGGGTGCAGCGCAAGACGATTCACCGTGTAGTCCATCAGCGGCACCCGCGTAAGGCAACCCACAATCCTCGGCAGGGTTCACAGCTCCGCCAGACACGCCGTTACCGCTAGGGGAGTCCTTGACTACGCAGACGATTTACTACGTAGGCCAAGACGTGGGCCTTACGGCTACTCCGCTGGACGACAGCGGCAACCCCGCTACGGGCACTCTGAGCGTCTCTGTGAGCGTCACCAGCCCGCTAGGCACCGTTACCACCCCTACGGCTAGTTCGGCCGGTAGCGGGGCGTACAGCGCGGTTGTGCCGTCTGTCTCGGCCGGTACGTGGCTGGTGCGCTGGACTGCAACCGGCACGGGCGTTGGCTGGGCCTATGAGGATCAATTCACGGTCCGCCCTCAGGGTGTTGAGCAACTGGTCGACCTGATCTCGGTGAAAAAGCACCTCAATATTCCGCTGAACGACGTTCGGCAGGATGAGGAACTACAGGGTTTCATCCTCACCGCTGCTGATCAGGCGCGAGATGTCTGCGGCCCCTTCCTGCCGGAGCAGCACACCCAATATTTCAGCGGCGGACGGTCCACTATTCAGCCGGATTGGCTGCCGCTTGCTTCAGTGCAGTCCGTGACCGAGTACTACGGGCTTTCGGGCTTCACGCTGACCGAACAGCCCCTAGGCGGGCAGAGCAACGCTTTCGCGTACACCGTGGATTACGCCTCAGGCCAGATTACGCGGCGCACCTTCGGCGGGGAAGCTGCACTTTTTGCCGCTGGCAACAAGAACATCAAGCTCGTGTATACCGCTGGAACGGGCGGTCAGATTCCGTTCACTATCCGCCTCGGCGCCCTTGAACTGATTCGGCATCTTTGGCAGCAAACCCAGAATGGCGGCAGACCCAAATTCGGTAGCGCCGGAATGGATGGCGAAAGCCTAGGTGTACCCATGGGCTTTGCGCTGCCGGACCGCGTGATTGAGCTTTGGGGTCCGAAGCGCCGACCCCCGGGAATCGCCTAATGCCTATACCTGGTTCAACATCACCCGCTGTGCGGAAGTACCTCTTTGATCAGCTAACTGCGAATCTCGCACCGGACCCGAACGTAATGACTGCCCGCCTTTTGGTGTGTTACGACGAACCGGGACCCGATCAGCCGGACGACATTGTCTCGGTTGGCAAGGTGCACCGCACGGTCAGTGTGAATTCCATGGTTGGCGGGGGTGGCGCCGGATGGCTCGAAGAGCGTTACACGGTGGAAATCGAGATTGACGTATTTCGCGGCAACGACGATCCCCAGTACGTGTACCAGCGTGCATCCGATCTGGCTGACGCGACCATAGCGGTTGTCCGATCCGATCCGTCGCTAGGTGGCCTAGTGCTGACGTCCCGCCCGCAGACAGCGGCCCATGAGGTCACGTGGGACGACAAGCACATGGGACGGCACGGCACGGTGGCTATCGAAGTCGAGTGTTACACGCGCATCTAAGCACATACAGGAAACTGTATGTGCCCAACCCCGAGGGACCCCTATGCCTCTGTTTGCCTATACCGGCACTGATGAACGCTATTACCCGACGCTGGGCATTATGGCCGCCCCGGGCGTTGTGCTAGCTCTCGCGGAAGCTCCCGCCGATGGTCGCTGGGCTTCGGTCGCCACGCCCCAGGGTGCTGCGCCGCTACCTCTGGAGAATCCCGAGCCTGTACCAGAGGCGCCCGCCAATGACCCTGAACCGACGAATCTCTAAGGGCTGCCCATGCCGCACTCTTCTAATCTCAGCTTCCTAGGTATTTCCAAGGAAGTATCCATCGGTATGCCGGTAGCCGCTGCCGCGTTTATACCTGTCGATAAGCCCACCCCTAAAGAATCGCTAACCCTGCTTCAGGACAAGGGACTGCGCGGTTCGATGGTGTCGGTTTACAACGAAATCGCGGGGCCGAAGCACTCGACCTTTGATTTCGGTGGCGACGTCTTCCCTGACACTATCGGCTGGCTTCTCGCTGGCGTGCTGGGTGATGTGTCGACCACTGGCGCAAGCGCCCCGTTCACGCACGCCATGGCTGTACTGAACAGTTCCGATGGTCAGCCGAAGAGCTACACGCTCACTGACTACTACGCAACCGGTACGCGACAGTACCCGGGCGCCAAGTTCAGCGAGCTGTCTTTCAAGTTCAACGGCGACAGCATGCTCACCTATAGTGCTAAGGCAACTGCGTTTCCGTCCGTGACAACCACTGCACCAACCCCATCATTCACCAGTCTTCCGCCCCTTGCTGCGTGGGCTGGCGCTGTTTCTATCGGCGGCACACCCGTTACGACTGTTCTTGATGGTGAAGTTTCCATCAAGCGCCCCGTAACTGTCGTCCAGCCCGTTGCTGGCTCTCAAAATCCGGGCAACATTTGGTCGGGCCCTGTGTCGGTCGACGGCAAGATGACGCTAGTAATGGAAGACGACACGCAGCTAACGAACTACCTGACTGTTGTGCAGCCAGCTTTGGACATCAACTTTGCTGCTGGTGCTGGGGCGAACGCCATTCAGGTCAAGCTGCACATGACGAACGTGACCTACAGCGCCGCTGACATTGGGCGTGGCAAAGACTATGTGGAACTGTCCGTGTCTTTCACTGCGCGTGCCAACAGTACTGACATTGGAACTTCCGGCGGTTACTCGCCCATCAAGGCCACCATTCAGAACGCTATTGCATCGGGGACGTACGCCTAAATGATTCACGTTAATTTGCCTTCGGGCGCTTCTGCCGATCTTCGCGCTGTGCCTGACGTCACTGAACGGCAGCGCCGCCCCATCAAGCGCATTCGGGCACAGCTAGCCGCACGTCCCGCATTCGCAGCCGCAGTCAAGGAAGCTCAGGTGGCTGCGAAGGCTGATGGTGCCGAGCTGAGCCCTGAGGCTGAGCTGCGTGTTGCAGCCGGTATGGGCGACGCTTTCGACCTGCTTGAGGAGCTGAATGACGCTCTTGTGGTCGCCCTGGTTGCCGGGTGGTCGTACGGCTTCGCGGTGACCCTAGACAGCGTGCAGGACGTTCCCGGGGAGGATCTCGATGCGCTCCGCAAGGAATGTTCACCTTATCTCGCAAAGCTCCTCCCTGACTTTGATGTTTCGGCGGAGTCCGATTCCCCTATCGCTCCCTCTGGCGCCTAAGCCAGGCACTAGAGGGGGCATTCGAATTCCCGCCCGACGCGCTGCCTCTTGAGGAATATCGGACGTGGCGACTGTGCACCCTCATGCGCTGTCGTCCGTCCGAGCTGGATGAGGAATCGGCGGTTGAACTCGACTGGCTACTAGCCGTAGATGACGCCGTAGCGCGTGCCCGGCGAAATGCCGAGGAAAGGGATGCTAATGGCTGATGAGCCAATGGTTGTCCGGATTAAGGGCATGCCTGAAATTGAAGGCGCCCTAGGCAGCATGCTGCGGCGGGTTGACCTCGCATCGCTGCGGGCGCTGAAGCGGACACAGACGGTAGCAAAGTCGTCTATCAGATCCGGCATGCGTGGCCGCCCCAGGTGGGATCGCAGAGGTAGACGCCCGTATCAGTCGGCGGGCATAAACCTGAATCTCACCCCGCATGTCGTGCACAAGTCTGGGGGTCCAGGAAGTCTGTCCGGGCACCTACGGGCGTCAGTCGGTGTTGTGAAGCGTCCCAAAAAGGTTGGTGACCTTTTTCGGGGTGGTGTCGGCACTGGTGGCCTGAAGAGCTACACGAATCGGTACCGAAAAACGATTGAGGGAAAGTTTCCGTACGTCGCTCCCGGAGTGAAAAAGGCCGAGCCGAAAATGCCCGCCATTTGGGAGAAGGAATGGGCTTTGGCCACTCAGGCAATGCTGAACGCGCCCGTTAGAGGGGCGACTGAATAAGAGGGTGGACCTGTGGGCACACTACCCCCCGTTTTCATTGAGTTTCTAGGTAGTACCACGGGATTTACCCGAAGCGTCGCGGTCGTCAAGACTGAGCTAGCCGCAGTCGAAACCGAAGGCGCCGTAAGTATGGGCCGTCTTGGTGCGGTCGCAAAGGGAGCGCTTCTAGGTATCGGTGTAGCCGCAGGAGTTGCGGCTGTCAAAACCATTCATATGGCAGGTGACTTTCAAACTGCCATGACCCGCGTGCGCACTGGCGCGGGTGAATCAGCGGCCAACATGAAGCTCGTTTCTGACGGTGTGCTGGCTATGGCTGGCGAAGTCGGCCAGTCCACTCAGCAGCTAACGACCGGACTCTATACCGTTGAGTCAGCCGGATATCACGGGGCCGATGCGCTGGCGGTGCTCAAGACTTCCGCCATGGGTGCGAAGGTGGGTGCGGCCGAACTTGGCACTGTGACCGACGCAGTTACTACCGCGCTGAACGCCTACAAGCTGAGCGCTGCGGATTCCGTTCCGGTCATGAACGCCCTGGTAGCCACTGAGGCCGAGGGCAAGACCAACATGGAAGCCCTAGCGGGCAGCATGGCGTCCATTCTGCCTGTTGCTGCGGCTGCACACGTAGGTCTGAATGAGGTTCTGGGCGCAATGGCGACCATGACCGCCCAGGGCACAAGTGCTGACGTCGCTGCCACATATCTTCGGCAGACGATCGGCCAGCTTTCCAATCCCACGGCGAAGGCCGCAGCGACTATGCGCGGGCTAGGTCTTGATGCCACTCAGGTAGCTAAGGATCTTGGGACTCATGGTCTTGCCTACACGCTGAATGAGCTGACTACGGCGATTTCCCAGCACATGGGGCCAAGCGGCACGGTGCTGATTCAGACGCTGCAAAAGGCCGCTTCGAACTCGAAGGATTTCAACGGGCAGCTCAACAAGCTCACGGGCTCACAGAAAACATATATTGGCGCTTTGGCGACGATGGTAGGCGGCACCAAATCCATGATGGGTGCGCTAGAGCTTACTGGCACCCACATGCAGACGTTCCAGAACAACGTCAAGGGAATCGCCGAGCACGTCAAAAAGGGCGGTAAGGAAGTCGAAGGCTGGGCCGACGTTCAGAAAACCTTCAACCAGAAAATGGCTGAGGCCAAGGGTTCCATGCAAGCCTTGGGAATCGAAATCGGCCTGACGCTGCTACCCGCCGCAACGAAGCTGATGGGCGCTTTTGCCACTGTTGCCGCACTAGCCGCAAAGCATCACACTACCCTGATGATTTTCGCGGGAGCGCTCGGCGCTGTAGCTATAGGAATGGCGGCAGCGGCTGTTAGCTCATGGTCATTCACCGATTCTCTGCTAGCCGACCCAATTACGTGGATCGTAGTGGGTATTGTCGCCCTGGTAGTGGCCCTGGTCGAGTTGGTCATTCACTGGAAGTCGGTAGCGGACTGGCTAGGCGGTGCCTGGCACACCGTAGTGGACGGGCTCGGTGCTGCCTGGCATTGGCTGGTTGGCGTAACCGAGGATGCCTGGCGGGCCATTTCTGGCGCAGCAACGTCCGGATGGCGCGCAATTGCATCGTTCTTTTCCTCAGCCTGGCACGCAGTAGCCGACCCCATAGCCGCCGGATGGCAGTTTCTGGCGCATATCACATCCGCTGTGTGGAATTCCATAAGCGGGTTTTTTCGCAAATGGTGGCCGCTTCTGCTCGTCATTTTCATGCCATTCGTCGCGCTTTTGGTTCACATATGGAATTCCTCGCACGACACAATTGTAAAGTCCGCCCAGACCGTCTGGGGCTACATAAAGACGTTCTTGTCGGCGACCTGGGGGGTAATCCGGGATATCGGCGCTGCCGCGTGGTTGGCTATCAAGGTCGCCATCGTTCAACCTGCTGAGGATTCCTGGGCGATTATTAGGTCCGGGTGGCGCGTACTCTCTGGCTGGCTTTCCTCTGCCTGGAGCGGGATTTCTGCGGCCGCGCAATTTATCTGGGGGCTCATACGAGATTACATGGTTCAGCCCCTGGAAAATGCCTGGCACGCGATTTCTCGCGTCATAGGGTCCATACGCGACACAATTTCCGGCGGTCTGCATTCAGCTTGGGAATCCGTGAAGGGTGTAGGCAGTTGGTTCGCCAGTATCGGCTCTTCGATCGTTGAGGGAATCGTTCACGGAGTCGAGAACGGCGCAGGATGGCTTTTCAGCTCACTGAAGAACCTGGCGAGTAACGCTCTGAGCGAGGCCAAGAGCTTCCTAGGTATCAACTCTCCGTCGCGCGTTTTCGCCCAGGAAGTGGGCCACTGGATTCCACACGGCATCGCTGAGGGCATCAAGGGGTCGGCTCACGTGGTGAGTCAGGCTGTGAGCGCTGCAACTGGTTCCTCCCTTGGGGGAGTTGCCATCAGTGGAGGGTCTGTGAGTCTCGGCATGGGCACGTCGGGTGGCTTTGGTTCTACAACCATCGTAAACGTTCACGTCGAGGGCTCCGTGATGGCCGAGCAGGATCTACGCGACACGCTACAGCGGGAGATGCTCCGCCTAGGCTCTCGCAACAGTCAGACGTGGCAGAAGTTCCGCATCTAAGAGGGTGACCACATACAGGAAACTGTATGTGGTCACCCTTGCGAAGGGGTGGCATGACGATCAATCCGAACTTTCCGCAGATGGAGTACGGATGGGGCGCGCTCTGGAACTGCAACGCTGGCGCATCGCCGATTGATCGGTACGTTGATATTACCGGCCGTACGTACGGAACGGTGGGCACTCAGCGTGGTCGTCAGTATGAGCTAGACCTAGTGCAGTCGGGCACGCTGCGTGCCTCGCTGACGAACAAGGACGGTTCCCTAGATCCCAACAATCAATCGGGTCCATGGGCTGGCAATATCTGGCCGTACCAGCCGCTGCGTGTGCGCGCTCAGTGGCCACCTACGGCAAACATCCTTGATCCATGGATCGCCAACGGTGGCGACGGTTCGGCGCTTGGCACTATTAGCGGCGGAGCCGTTGGGCAGGATGTCTACTCGGTAACCGATAGTACGGGCGGCAGTATTGTTGCCAGCGCCAGCGCTTTCAGCGGGGCGAATGTCTTTCAGTTTGCCGTACCGGCGTCTCAGCCTGTCGGTAACCGGATTTGCCACACGCCTCAGCCCGCTGTCACTCCGGGCGTCACTTACAGCCTTACCATCCACGTGCGGAACGTCACGGACTCCACGACTCTCGATGTGAAACCGTTCATTTCCTGGTACGGACCGCCACCCTCGGTTGCTCCGACCACCAACGTCTATGGATCACCGGTCACGCTCACTGGGTCTTCGACGGCAACCGGATGGGCCACGCTTACGCTCACGGCAACGGCGCCCGCCAATCCGTACGGCATGGATGTTGGGCTTGCTGTGGCAACGTCGCCAGGTTCCACGTGCAACGTGCAGGTAGATGCCTGGCAGCTAGAGAAGTCGGCCACACCTAGCGCCTTTGTGTCGCCGGGCACGTGGTACCCAATGTACTCCGGGTATGTCGAGCGTTGGCCCCAGAAATGGGCGCTGGATAACACCTTCGGGCTGGTTGAGGCGACCGGAGTTGATACTTTCGCGCTGCTATCTCAGCGACTACTTCGCGACCCGCTGACCGAGGAAATCTATCGGCGCAACCCGACTTTCCTTTACACGCTTGGGGACCCTTCACAGGTCGAGTCTTTCGCTGACGCCACAGGAAATTATTCGGCAGCGCCGATTTCTTCCAGCAAGTATGGGCCGGGCACGCTTACCTCCGGAAATCAGATCACATCGGCCAGCCCTTCGGGTGCCTACACGGGCGCAGCTTCATCGGTCGTGACGATCGCCAACACGAACCCTGGAACGCCGATTCCGGGCCCCGCTTCGTATATCTCGCTGTCGAAGGTCGGCATCAAGGGGCCAAAGGGTGGGACGGCCACATGGACGCGTATGGTTGCGTTCCGCTATGCGGGGCCGACTCCTACTGACCGTGCTGTCATTTGGTCCACAATGGATAAGCAGCGGTCTGGAGGTCTGCCCTCAGGGTCTCAAATTTGGTTCGCCATCGACAATGCGGGAAAGTTCTACATAGCGATGGGTGGCCCCAGTAACAATACCGCCGCCTTCTATCCGAGCGTCGCAGGTGTGTCGGTAAGCGTGAATGACGGAAACTGGCACCTTGCCGGTATTTCGATGAATGCAACCACTGGCGACGTATGGGTCACCATTGACAACGTGCAAACCCACTGGGGAAGTGCAAGCGCCAGCAATCCCACTGGGTGTCAGAGTGACGCGCTGGGCAACTGGATTGACGACACGACTGGTAACGGGTCCGTGTGGAATTTCCAGGGCGATATTTCCTACGCAATCGAGTTTCCTACTGCGCTGGGGCCTACTGATTTCGGGTCCATCTACAACGCATGGAAAAGCTCCTTCTCTGGCGACTCGACCGATCAGCGGTACGCGCGCATTCTGACGTACGCGGGGTATGGCGGGCCTTCCAGTATTCAGACTGGTGTCACCCGCAGAATGGGCCCCATGGTGACTGGCGGGCAGGATGCGCTAAGTGCTCTCGCCGATATCGTCATCACAGAGAACGGCGAGCATTTCGTAGACCGACAGGGCATACTCACTTTCCGGTCTCGTGCTGCGCGCTATAACGCGACTAGTGCTGTGTATACGTTCGGCGAGAATGAGGCAGCGGGGGAGTTCCCGTACGAAGAAGTTGAGCTAGATTTTGACCCGACGCACCTTGCTAACCTCGTGCAGGTAACGCAGTCGTCAACAAATCAGATATTTACTGGTGCTGACGCGACATCGCAGACCAACTATTTTCCGCGCACCATGCAGCGTGATGTGAACAGCACCAGTGCGCTGGAATGCCAGGATGCGGCGAACTACCTCGTAAGCCGGTACAGAAATCCGCTAGCTCGTGTGTCAGCGCTGAGGCTCCATCCTTCGGCGAATCCGACACTCTGGCCCATGTGCCTCAGCCTCGAACTAGGCACCCGTGTGCGCATTATGCGGCGACCCCTTGGCGCAGCCACCATTCAGATAGATGCCTTCGTGGAAAAGATCGAATGGAGTGTAGACGACAAGGGTGAAGCTTTCGTCACCCTGCAATGCTCGCCCATTGATCCTCAGCCGTACGGCGAATTCGCAGCCTGGCACACCACGCTGAAAACAACGGTCGCATCCGGCGTCACTTCGATCACGGTCAACGCTTCGCAAGACACTACCAACCCCCTTGCTATGCAGCTTCCTGCGGGTACGTCCCTGACGCTAGGGCAGGGCAGCGTGAACACCGAAACGGTCACTGTGCTATCGGTCGGGGCGACGTCGCCGGGCTGGACAAGCGCCGTTATCACCCTCAGCGCTGCAACCACGAAGTCTCACACAGCGGGTGACCTCATCAACGAGGTTCTTCCGGCGGGGACTTCCAGCCCAACGGCCTTCGACAGCCTTGCGAAATTCGACAGCGTGGCGTTCTCGTACTAGGAGACATTTTGACCAACCTGCCCATCCCTGTAATGAGCACTGCGGCGCCCGGCAATTTTCTGACATCTGCGCTGTGGAATGCACAGGTGCGGGATGCGATCAACTTCGTGCTAAACCCGCCGATTTTCTTCGGGTATTCAACTAGCACCGTATCCCTAGCCGCTGGTGTCTTCACAGCGATTGGCCTTGATACCGAAGTGTTCGACAGCTACGGCGGACATTCTACAGTCACCAACACTAGCCGATATGTGGCTCAGGTGGCTGGCGTGTACGAGGTCATTGGCGCGGGCTCACTGCAATCGACCAGCGGCACCCTGTTGGCCGTGTACGTGGGTAAAAACGGCACGATCATTCCAGGTAGCGAGGTAGAAACGCCTCCCATGTCGACTCATTTCAACGGTATTTCGTCGCCCCCTGCCATGGTCCAGCTCAATGTAGGGGACTACGTAGAAACCTACGTGCTGTGTAGCTCCGCTGCCTCAACGGCCAATGGTGGACCCTGGTGCAGTCTTTCAGTGAAGTTCATTCACCCGTAAGGAACCGCTGTGCCTAAGTGCGCAATCTGCCCCGAAGTCGCCTATCTGCAATGGACCCGGGTTGATCCAGCCGACGCATCCAGCACGGTACCTGTCTACGCCTGCACGTCCCATGAGATCTCCATGGACCTTGCGGCGCTGAGGCACCAGGCCACGTGTACGGCTCCAAATCTGGCGGAGCTTCCCAAGTGCGACTGCACGCCGTTTCAGGTTGGCGTCATCGTAAATCTCAGCGTCAAGCAACTCTAACGAAAGGAAATCCATATGTCGGGTGCATCCGCAATCATCAATTCCGCTGAAGCCGAAGTCGGCTACCACGAAGGCCGTGACTCTGACGGTAACTGGAACAACATTCAGAAGTATTCCGAGCAGGTTCCCGGCCTAGCCTGGTCGGATGGCGAAGCCTGGTGCGCGACGTTCATGTCTTGGCTAGCCATGGTGTCCGGCAATGCGGCGCTGTATCCGCGTACCGCGTCTTGCGCGGAGGGCGTCGACTGGTTCCGCTCCATCGGTCGATTCAGCGAATATCCTGCGGTAGGTGCTCAGGCTTTCTATGGGCCCGGCGGAGGTTCGCATACTGGTCTCGTGGTCCGATTCGACGACACGCACATTTACACGGTCGAAGGCAACACCAACGACAACGGATCGGCTCAGGGCGACGGAGTTTATCGGCAGACGCGTAGGCGGCGCGATGACTACGTGTACGGCTACGGTTACCCGCGCTTCGCTGAGGGCATCGTTTCCGCCGACCCTGCTTATGGTGGCAAGTCTTCGGGCGGATCTACACCTACGCCAGCGCCTAAGCCGGTTGTGTCTCTGTCGAACGTGGTGGCTGCGGCTGAGACCGATCCGGGCGCCTCTCAGGGGCACCAGACGCATGCGGCGGATGTTCGCCTGGTAGAGGCTGCGCTACACGCCGAAGGCCTTCTGTCGGCCACCTACGCTTCTGACGGCTCTTACGGCTCTTCCACCATTACGGCCTACGCCGAGTGGCAGCGGAAGCTCGGGTACAGCGGCAGCGACGCAGACGGTATTCCCGGCATGACTTCGCTGAGCAAGCTGGGCGCTTCGCACGGCTTTTCCGTCAAGGCCTAAGGAGAGGAACTCCATGAACAAGTCTTTCGTTCGTGACGCTGGCGTCCGGGTTACCCGTACGTTCGTTCAGACCCTGGTCGGTGCGCTGGGCCTAGATGGCGCCAACGTCATTCACCAGGGCTGGCCTCAGGCGCTGGCGGTTGCTGGTTCGGCTGCGGTGCTTTCCGCGCTGACGGCTCTTGCGAGCTTCACCGGTTCTAGCGCCAGTGCTGCGCCGGAGGCTCCGAAGGTGGTCGCTGGTTAATGGCTCCGCCGGAAGAGGGCGGGGCGTGGGTCTCAGCGACTGAGATCTATGCAGAGCTGCGGCGCCTGTCTGACGCTGTAGTACGCCTAGAAGAGCGCCTAGCGCACGATGACACGCAAGCAGAGCTAGAGCGCCTTGACGTCCGCCTGAGCGCCGTAGAGCAGCGCATATGGCGGGCATCTGGCGTGGCCGCAACCCTGGGAGCCCTGGTAGGAGTTGCTGTGCCCTTCCTGACGCGCTAGACGCGCTGGTTAGCGCAGGTATCTGAGCTTAGCCTCCGGTTACTCCCTGAGCGGAGTGCCGGGGGCTTTCGTCGTTTCTGGGCACATACAGGAAACTGCATGTGGACAGAGACCATGATCCTGCGCTAGCTTGGAGCACGTCAGCACGTCAGCACGTCAGCGAAGGGGTGGGGACGATGAACACGAAGACCACGGAAATTGACGGCAAGTACTACGCCACAGTAAGCGCTGGCGACCGCGTTGCGCATCGAACCCCTGCCTTCTACATGGAGGACATGGCGCTAGCTGCCGCTAAGTGCTGGGTGGCCTTCCATGAGGATGTGGAAATGATGTGGGTGCCCATTGAGGGCGGACATGAAGTTGAGCTTCCGCGTGATGACGTACAGAAGATTGCCCTTGAGTACGCCGTTGTGATGCGCCTTGACCGACAGCGCGAAAACCAAGAAAAGTTTCGCAAGCTGCGTCCGCTGCTGAACTGGGTCCGTGAAACACACGGTCTGACCGATCGTGACATGAAGCGGATCACCCACTGGTGGTGGAGCGAAATGAACAGCGAAACCGCCAAGGAGCGGGGACGCAAGGCGGTTGAAGAATTCATGGCCAAGCGCAACAGCTAGTATCCTCAGTCGTCCTGTAGGTGCCGAGAATGGACTCTCGGCACCTACAGGAAACTGTATGTGGACAGCACCTCTGGCGCTCCAGTAGTGTGTAACGCGTCAGCGCAGCAACGAAGGGGCGGAATCAGTGAACGTGGTCAGCTACAACGGCGGCAAGGTGCACACGATGACGCCGGGGCAGGAAGAGCACCCGTACCCGCTGTGCCGTGGCGGAGGCATGAACCAGAACTTGACCCAGTTCCGCACCATCGACGCGCCTCTGACGTGCAAAACGTGCCTTACCTACGCTGAGCGTCGCAAATCTGCTACTGTCAGCACCGACAGTGCAACCGACGAAGGAGAGACCATGGCAGCGGAAAAGAACGACATCAACACGCCCGAAGGTAAAGCTACGCTTGAGCAGATCGCAGCCAACATCGAGCGGGCCGCTTCGCTGGCTGAGGCTGAGAACGTCGAAGCGCTCGAAGAGCTCGGGGCCGAGACTGAGGCGCTGATTACAAGCCTGCGCGGCAAGGACAGCATCAAGGCCAAGAAGAAGGCGCGTGATGACTGGCGAGCGGCTGCCACCGTGCAGGAAAAGCCGAAGGCTAAGAGTAAGAGCGTAGCTCCGAAGGAAGAGGCCCCGCCGGTCAAGACCTACGACCAGTTTGAGGGTGTGCAGGAGCTGGTAAACCTTGGCGCCGAGAAGGTCGTTGAGGGCGTTCAGCTTCACGTCAAGGCAAGCGCCATGGCGGAGGAAATCGCGACCATCGGTTTCGACATGTGGACGCTGATTCCCAACTCGAAGGATCTGCCCGACGTGATGGGAGACAGCGACCAAGCCAAGAAGGCTTCCGGCGCGCTCAAGCAAGCGGCAGGCGAAGCGCTGGCCCGCTCTGGTATGGACGCGTACGACGCCGAGAAGGAGCTAGAAAAGCTCTGGCGTCTCGTACAGGCGAAGCGGACCGATGTGCGCGCACAGAGGCTCCGCAACCTCGACAGCGACAACGAACAGGCACAGGCGGACCGTAAGCGGTTCGCTGCTGTACTCAAGGGTAAGCCCGACGATGTACCGGCGTCGCGCTGGGTGGCCGACCAGTACAACACCAGTCTCATCGGGGCTAGTGAGCGTGACGCCATCGAGTACCACATCAAGAAGAATGACGGAGTTCTCGTTCTAGATGCTCTGCCCGCGCGTCTCCGGGCGCTGGTCGAGTTTGAGCCTGCCATGCTGGAGCCCAAGTCAGCGGCCGAGCTTGAAAGCCCGGACGTCAAGCTGACCGCTGCTGTAGATGTTCTGGAAGCAGCAGCAAAGAAGGTTGGAAAGCACTTTAGCGCTGAAGAGATCGCCGCAGCGTCTGACGAAGTGCGAACCAAGGAGCGGGAGCGTCTGGAGAACATCATCGAACTGGCTAAGGAAATGCTCAAGGCCACCATTTGACGGATAGTCACCCAGAGCCCCGGATCGTACTCACAGTGCCCCGGGGCTCTGCTGTAGTCATTCGACTCACAGGGAAACAGAAAGGTCCGGAATGAATACACGTGTGCAGGGTCAAGAGCGGTACGAGGGTGAGCGGGACTGCTATACCTGTGGCAAGGCTGGCGGGCCCATGCGGTATGGCGTGCGTATCACAGTCCCCGAGGGAGAGAGCGAGTGTGACGCCAACGTGCATGAAACGGCTGAGTTCTTCGCCTGTGACAACACGGAGCATCTCGGAGACGCTGTAGACGCAGCAACCCGAAATAATTTCGGCACGATCGTCAGCGTGGTCAGGTTCCGTGTTGATCTAACCCTGTAGTTCTCGCCTCAGCGGCTCTGAGCCCCGTTCGGCCCCAGTGGTCGGGCGGGGCTTTCGCATGGCTTCAGCGAGCTACACAGCGCCGCGATGTAGAAGTGTAGTTACAGACCCTGTTTCTGTAATCCCTTAGAAAACCCTATAGGAAAACAGAAGTACCCCGCAAAACTACATTCCTACATGCGCACTCCACTCGCTAGATCCTCTTCGAAAGGGGATCACATGCCGATCAAGACCACGCCAGGACAGAACCGCTTCTACTACAAGGAAGCGGAGCCGGACACCAAGTACCCGGGCGTTACCCGCATCGTGGACATGTTGCCTAAGCCGTTCCTTCAGCGCTGGTACGCGAACATGTCTGCTGAGCTTGCCATTGACTCGCTGGACTTCATCGCTGCCATGGCTGAGCGCGACCGCGAAGGGGCCAAGAAGTACCTTGCTGGCGCTGCCCCGCGATACACCAGCGCGCGGAGCAAGATTGGCAGCCAGGCACACGACCTGTTTGAGCGTCAGATTCGGCGTGAGCCCATTGGGCGGGTACACCCTGATCTAGAGCCGTACCGGCGGGGATTTGCCGATTTCTTGGAGCGTGTGCGGCCGGAGCTTGTGCGCGCTGAGGACGTCGCATGGTCCGACACCTACCGCTATGCGGGCAGCTTTGATGCCTGGCTGCGGCTGCGCGTGGTCACAAACGCTGATGGCACATGGACGATGGACCCTGCCAATGCCAGTGGTGCGGCCGTTTGGGTAAACGTCATAGCTGACTGGAAGACATCCAAGAGCGTGTGGCCCAGCGTCGCACTTCAGATGGCGGCATACGCCAGCGCTGACAAGCTCATTGATCCGTCTGGCGCTGAAGAGCGCATGCCCACATTCAGCGGCGCAGTCGTACTTCACATCACGCCGGAAGGCTGGACGCTGCATCCTGTGTATGCTCCGCAGCTCGCTGAGGCGTTCAGCCACTTCGTGTACCTGCGCCAGACCTTTGATTGGGAGCAGAGTTGCAGCCGTAAGGCTCTGGGTGCCCCGCTGGCAGCCTCCCGCGTGGCTACTGGTACTCAGCGCCGCGCCTAGCCCGTTGTGAGCCCCTGGTGTCCCTCGTGGGATGCCGGGGGCTTTTTTCTGTCCGGCGCAGCCTGTCATTCGACTCGCTAGAGCTCCCTTTGAAGGCAGATGGCTACGCGAGGAGAGACGATGCACGAGTTCGTTGCATGGCCCAAGACCACTCGCCTTTTTCGGGACATCATCGTCACGGAAAAGCTGGACGGCACGAACGCAGCAATCCATATCAGCGCTTTTGATAAGCGCGCGCAGTCGCCATACCCAGGTACCGCGTACACCACTGTTGTGGGTGGCACTCGGTACATAGTTTCTGCACAGAGCCGCAAGCGCATCATCACGCCCGGCAAGACCACCGACAATTTCGGTTTTGCCGCATGGGTTTACGAAAATGCCGCACAGCTCGTGACCCTGCTCGGGGAAGGGTTGCATTTCGGCGAATGGTGGGGCCAAGGAATTCAGCGAGGCTATGCCCGCGACTTGCGCAGCTTCTCTCTATTCAACACAGAGCGGTATGCGGGTATTCGGGAAACGGTTGGTACCGCAACGCTGGGTGTTGTTCCGACGCTGTACGTAGGCATGTTCAGCGAAAAGGCGATTGGCACAGCGCTGGGGAACCTTGCTGCGTCTGGGTCAGTTGCCGCACCGCATTTCATGCGCCCTGAGGGCATCTGCGTCTATCACACGGCTTCGCGCAGCGTCAGCAAGGTCACGCTAGACAACAACGACGCGGGCAAGTGGGAGGCGTAGCGGCTGGCATTCGACTCGCTAGAGCCCATTTGAAGGGGGACGGAGCGGCAGGAATAGCCCGCGCTGGCGCACTAGCCATAAGACGTGGTGACCCTGCTCCGCCCCTCTGATCACTCTCACAGACAAGGCGGCCCGCATGGCTCTTCGCATTTTCGACACCGACCCCGACGCTAAGCCCGTAAAGCGCGAGACTACATCGTTCGAGCGTCCGGCCTTTCAGTTCCGGTCCGGTATGCAGCGCGACAAGAAGCCGGTAAGCCTGAGCGCCTGGCGCGTGCTGACCGACGACCCGGCCATAGCCGCTGGCATTGCTGAGTTGTACGGCGGCACGCCCGAAGAGTACGACGCAACGAAGGACATGAACCTGCATGTCCTTACTGAAGCCAACGCGGTTGAAATCGTCATCGACGGTAGCGCAGCCATTGAGGACAAACTCATTCTCTGGGGTCCGGTCGGCCCCATCCACGAGTGTGATGGCCAGTACTCCCTTCTGCCTGAAGACAAGGGAGAGCCGTGCGGCTGCCCCGAGCTGATGACTGAGCGCAAGGAGCGGGCCAAGAAGAAGCGCGGTCCGGCACCCTCCATCAACGTGACTTTCCGGCTCGCTGGTCTGGGCTATGAGCTGGGCGTGGGCAAGATGATCGCCACTGCCTGGACGCTGGCTGAGGTCATTCACGAAGTCAAGGATGCGCTAGACGCTGTGGATGGCCCCGCGCTGTGTGAGCTGAAGCTTGAGCATGTCGAATATGACTCGCCAAAGTTCGGCCGCGTGAGCTATCACAAGCCGGTAATTACTGTGCTCGGCAGCTACAACGATGCCATCGGCGAAGAGCGCTGAGCAAGGCTAATGGCACAGTGGACAACCATTTCTGAAGAGTGCGTGACCACAGACGCACAACTCTTCAAGGCGGCGCCGGACGAACTTGTTCAGCGCCCCTTGTGGGAGTTTCCTCCGCGCCAGCGCCTGACTGTACTTTCTGAGCGTGCCCGGCGCGGATTCCTGAGCACCGACCCTGAGCCTATTGGCGATCCCGAATACAGCTAACACTAGGAGCGAAGCTATGGCCCTTTATGCGGTTTCCCGCACTGACGACGTTCAGCCTGGCGAGTTTGTCAGCGCCCTTGTCATTGCTGGTGGCGCGGCACAGGCACGAAATGCTGTCAGGCACTTTGAGGGTGTGACAGCGAAGAATGTGCAGGCTAAGCGGACTGACGTTGTCGCTGACGTTTCGATTCTGTCGACCTACTTTGATGAGCGGGAGCCTGCGCAGCCTGACACGCTTGACGCCTTCCCTGAGTTTTAAGAGCTCCGCCGATTGCCCGGCACTTGCGCTGTCGCGCGGGTGCCGGGCCTGAGGCAGTAGGAAGCTAGGGAGGAAGTATGGCGAAGCTGTCGACCAGTTCAATTGTGCTCGAAGCGTCCTACGAGGAACTTGCGCTGATTTTGCGCGGCCTCAAAGCGCTGATCACGTACGAGACGTCTACCGCGAAGGAAGACGCTGCGGTACAAACCCTTCTTGCAGAACTGAGCGGAGAGTAACCCATGGGTAAAAGAGGGGTCGTAACCGACTATGCAGGCGAAGAGCTTCATGCAGGTGACCTCGTGGCCTATTCGGCCAGACAGGGCAACCGGGTGCGTGTAGCTGACGCAATCGTGCTGGAAGCCACCGCACGCAGCACATCCGTTGAGGGTGTCGGCAACGTGCTGATTCCCGTACTGCATATTCAGCCCACGGGCACGGAATCCGGCTTCACCAGGCGCAAGACGCTGACGCCACAATGGATCACCACGGAGCACGTGCGACTGATCACCCCCGGATTCGCCGTATGAACGATCCGTTTAGCGAATGCCGCAAGCATGCCGTGCAGATGCGCGAGTTCTATGACGCGTACATCTTCGCGGGATTCTCTCCCGCTGAGGCATTCGCAATGACGCTGGTTGTTGTCAAGGGGCTGTGTCAGCGGTGACCACATACAGGAAACCGTAGGTGGACAGGCGCGTCTCGCATGACACAGCCCCAGCGCTGGGAGACCTTCGGAAATTGGGGCACGGTGACACAATCTGGCTGCAAGCCGACGCGCGACAGCGCAAGGACTGGACACGCTACGCCGATGCACTGGCCACAGCCATTGCGCGGGGCGCTGACGTTAGGTGGTTTCATGCTTGAAACACTCAAGGCAGTGCTAGTCATTTTCGTCGTAGTGGCAGTGACGTGGCTCATGTTCTTCGGTCTATGGATGGCCGTTCTGGCAGGTGCGTAGCAATGAAAATCTGTCGGCTATGTGGGCGGGCCAAACCCGCTGAACAGTTTTTGGCAGGCAAAGCCAAGAAACCAAGCTCTGCTTGCGCCACGTGTCGCCGCAAAAAGCAACAGCAGCACATCAAGGGCTATTACCGGTCGCTGTCGCCAGATGAGCGTCACAGGCTGACCCATAAGCGGCGTGCAGAGGCGTATGGCGTGGTCCATGAGGCGTATTCGCGTACCGCCATTTTCACGCGCTGGGGTTATGCCTGTGCCTATTGCGGTGCCCACGCCACCCATCTTGACCACGTTCGCCCGCTGAGTAGGGGCGGGGTGGATGCGGAGCGCAACATTGTGCCTGCCTGTCAACGCTGCAACCTTTCCAAGGGTGCTAAGACGCTGGCGGAATGGGCGCTGACATTCAAGCGCGACGAGACGCCCGGTAACGGCTACCCCTTCTAGCGCGCTACCGACTGCCTCTCCTATCGCTGAAATCAAAAGAGAGGGGTCAATCATGCTGTTCAGGGACATCCTTGACCGATTCAGCGAAGTGAGCGAAGAGGCGGACGGGGGTTACCTTGCGGCGTGTCCGGCGCACAGTGATTCCCGTCCGTCTCTTCGGATTTGGCGGGGGGATGACAACAAAGTTCGGGTACATTGCCGAGCGGGTTGCACCTTTGACGCTATCGCTGGCGCGGCTGGGCTGAGATCTTCTGCCTTCTTCGATGTTGAGGGGGAAGGGGCAACAGTGCCAAAGGAGCGACCTGCGATGGTGGGCATTGCGCACATTGCGGCTTTGGCCATGTACGTGGATGAGTCCACAACGCGGTTGCCAAATAGCAAGCGAGCCATTGACTACATGAGTCGGCGGTTCGGGCTTTCCGTAGATGATGCCGTGGGGCTGGGGCTGGGATATGACGAGGGTACTGGTTTCGCTTACACCAGCGATGCATTTGATCGTTTTCCGCGCCTGGTAGTTCCACTATGTGATTTTGACGGTGTGCCTCGCGGCTTGCAGGGTCGGGATATCAGCGGCGAATGCCCCGGGCGCTGGGTATCCCTGATGAATCCGAAGGGGCGACGCTGGGCACCCTACGGCGTGTTCCATGGACAGGGTGGCTACGGGGTCACGCTGGTGACCGAAGGGCCCGGAGATGGCCTTACAGCGGTTGCAGTCGGCTACGACGTGGTTATGGTTCGGGGTGCTGCGCTGGCGGGTAGCCCGGAGTTGCTAGCTGAGCTTGCCGAAGGGCTTCGCGGTACTCAGATCATCGCATGTGGGGACAATGACGAAGCTGGGCTTCGTTTCAACAGGCTGTTGGCCGAAGGACTTAAGCCCTATGGCACTCCGGTCTTCGAGTTGCGCATACCCGACTATGGCCCGAAGACTGATCTAACAGCGTGGCGTGAGGCAGACCCGCTAATCTTTGCCCCGGCACTGCACAAGGCGGTCAAGGGCGCGAAGCCTGTAGCAGATGCCCGCGAAGCCCAGCGCGAAGCCGTCAGCGAGGAACTGAACGAAGCAACCGGCGCAGACATTGTGTCGAGTGATCAGGGTCATGAAGCGGCGCGTATTCTCGCGGGGCTCTTGGAACGCTACGGCGACACGGACGCCATGAATGCGCATGCGCTGGTTGCTTGGTGTGACGGACGTATTCGCTGGGCAAAGGGGCTCGGCTTCTATGTCTGGAACGGGCGCGTCTGGGAGCCGAGCCAAGTCAAGGTGCGGCAGGAAATCCACCGCATGGCCGCTGCTCTCATGCTCGCTGGCAAGGTCAAAGAGGCGAAACCGTTCGCGACCACATCGCGGATAGACGACCTAATGACTGAGTTGAAAGCCGTGCCATCGGTGTATGTGGCCGCTGGCGACTTTGATGCTCGCCCGGATCTGCTCAGCTTTCGCAATGGCACCGTTGAGCTTCGCACTGGGCGCCTGAGACCACATGCGAAGAGCGACATGATTACGTACTGCCTTGATCTCGAATACGAACCTTCAGCGGAATGTCCTCGTTGGGAGGACTTTCTTGCGGAAATCTTTCCCGATGACCCTGAGTTGGTGCCGTACATTCAGCGCCTCTGCGGGTACGGCGTCACGGGGTATACCGATGAGCAGTGTTTCGCTGTGCTCTGGGGCAAAGGTGCGAACGGCAAGAGTGTGCTTACTGACACGCTGTCTGAGGTCTTTCGAAGCGTGTCGAAGACTACGCCGTTCGCCACTTTCGAAGAAAAGGCCAGCGGAGGAATCCCGAACGATATTGCCGCGTTGCGCGGGGCCCGGCTGGTTATGGCCTCTGAGGGCGAGTCAGGCAAGCCTATGAGCGAAGCGGTTCTGAAGCGGGTCACGGGTAAGGACATGATCGCGGCCCGCTTCCTTCGGCAGGAATTCTTCGAGTTCAAGCCGTCCTTTCTGCTCATGCTGGCGACGAATCACAAGCCGAAATTCCGGGGGCAGGATGACGGGCTTTGGCGACGCGTGAAAATGATCCCCTTCAAGCGGTTCTTTGCTCCGCATGAGCGTGACCACGACCTTGACAAAAAGCTCATGGCGGAAGCACAGGGCATTGCAGCGTGGGCAGTTCGAGGTGCAGCCCGCTGGTTTGCCGAAGGCTTGGCCGACCCTGAGTGCATTAGTGCAGCTACGCGAGAGTACAAGGAAACGTCAGACACGCTGGCTGGCTTCTTTCCTGGGGTGCTGACGCGTGACGATGGTGCCCGCTTGGATGGGGCGGAAGCCTACAACTGCTACCGCGACTGGTGTGAAGCTGAAGGCCTTCCGTCCAAGGAAGTTTGGTCGCGTCGCGCGTTCTATGGAGCCATGGAAGAGCGTGGCATTCAGCGGGTGCGCGTGGCTAAGGGTATGGCGCTGGTAGGAATCCGGCTTGCGCAGAGCACTGCGAAGCCATCGGGTCCGGGCATCTTCGCCCAGGATTAACACAACACGCAGAAGGGGTCATGTACAGGAAACTGTATGTGACCCCTTTTTGCTGCACACAAAGAGGCGGTATGAAGGTATACCCGTACGAGATCGCTGGCTCATCGGTCACAGTCAAGGTGCCTGAGAGCTACGCCGACTTGCAGGAATTCAAAGCGTGGTTTAAGCGCGCTAACGACGCTGGACCCATTGCGCTTGACACAGAGACTACGGGGCTCGACATCTATTCGCCCGGGTATCGACTGCGGACAGTGCAGTTTGGCGACCGGTTTAACGCGTGGGTGCTTCTGTACGAGTACGGCGGCTACCATGCTGGCACCGCTGAGTGGGCCCTGCATCACGGGCAACAGTTTCTGATCCACAACGCGCCGTTCGATTGGGCCGTGTTGGATCGCCACGCGGACATGCCCATTGAGAGCCTGGCGCCACGCACTGTAGACACTCGGCTAAAGGCCGGACTTGTTGACCCGCGTCAGCCCCAAGAAGGTGGACGTGGTACTGCCCTCAAGCCGCTCAGCGCCTACTATATTGATCCGGCTTCGCCTGACACTCAGGGTGACCTGACGGCTGTCTTCCGGTCGCTGAAGCTCACGAAGGCCACGGGATGGGCTGGCATTCCGCTGGAGCACCCAACATATCTTCTGTACGCGGGTCTGGACGTGCTACTGACAGCGCGCCTGAACGTGGCCCTTGACGCTGAGCTGGCGAAGCTGGACGTACGACCCCGCCTTATCGCCTACGAGCACGAGATAGCTCGCATCTGCGCCATCATGCAGCGAACGGGAATGGTGCTCGATGTGGATTACACCCGGGCGCTGGACGCGCAGCTAGGCGAAGAGGCTGTGCATTTCGAAGCTCAGGCACTCCGCTATGGAGTATCCAGTGTCAACAGCATTCGGCAAATCTCTGAAGCCCTGGTGGGCATGGGGGAAACCCTCACGGAGCGCACGGCCAGCGGAGCCCTGAAAGTCGATAAGGCCGTACTGAGTGCGCTTGCTGATGTCAGCCTACAAGGTGAGCGCCTGAACCTGCGAAAGCCCAATCCGCTCGCTGAAGCCATTCTGCGCAGCAAGCGGGCTGGAAAGTGGCGCAGCACATACACGCAGACATTCTTGGGAGCTGCGGACGCTGAGGGCCGCGTTCACTGCTTTATAAATTCAATGCAGGCGCGCACGGGCCGTATGAGCATCACCCGTCCGGCGCTGCAAACGCTCCCATCCGGTGACGCCATGATCCGGCGCTGTCTGTTGGCGGAGCCAAATCACGTAATGGTCTCGACCGACTTCGCTGCGGTTGAGCTTCGCGTGCTTGCTGCGCTGGCAGATGTGACGCAGATGAAGCGGGCCATCAACGCTGGCGAGGATCTGCATTCCTTCACAGCGCGAATGGTATTCGGCGAAGACTTCACCCCAAAGCACCGGAAGATCTCCAAGGGAATTGCCTTCGGCAAGGTGTACGGGGGAGGGGCTGCGACCATTCAGCGGCAAACCGGCGCGCCCATGGAAGAGGTAAGGCGCGCGCTTGCCGCGTATGACCGCGTGTACCCGGAAGTCAAGCGCATGTCCAACCGCTGGCAGCGCGAAGCGTACGAGACTGGCATGGTGCACCTGAGCGTCACTGGGCGGCGCCTGCCCCTCGACAGAGAGCGCATGTACGCCGTTGTGAACTACGCCTGTCAGAGCGTTGCGCGCGACTGTTTGGGACAAAGCCTCATCAACATGGAGGAACAGGGGCTTTTGCCGTACATGCGACTGCCCATCCATGACGAGGTTTTGTGCAGCGTGCCTGAGGCTGATGCCGGGGCGTTCGCCGAGTCCATCCGCGAAGCTATGACGTTCGATCTGTTCGGCGTCCCCATTGAGGCTGAGGCGGAGATTGGTCGGCGTAGTTGGGGCAGCCTCTACGGTGCCGACGTGTGACCTGAACTAGTCCCTGTGTGACTCTCTGCTGATCGGTTGGTTACGCAGAGGTCACATACAGGAAACTGCAAGTGGCTGCGGAGCGGCCAGTTTCCATGATTTTTTGATCGGTTGTGGTGCTGAGCCGCCTAAGGTCACGACCTTCGTTCGATAGGTCATCGTCCGGTTTGGCATATGCCCGCCCTGTCATCCCAAGGGACGAACCGGGTCACGCCTTCGAATCTTCGAACAACTTCTACTGCCTTGCACGGGTCTACTGGGTAGCTCAAGCGCGAACCTTATTGACCACCTACAGGAAAAAGCGTCTACTCACCCCAGCGACGACGAAGGCTCCGGCCGGACCTTCGTACAAGCGGAACCCCCGATCTGAGGGGGCTAGTCCGCTCCGCCTTCCATGACCTGATGACCCTGGGCACCCCCATGCCGTGACCCACGTCACTCGTCTACCGGCCGATGGCTAACCCCTTCCAGGCATTCGACTCGCTCTCTCTCCATCTGAGACCAGCGAACGGAAGGAACCAGCCATGTTGAACATGGACCTCATCCACGCAGCCCAGCGCAACGACCTTGACGGGATCAAGGCGGTGCTTGAAGCCCTCGAAGGCCGAATAGCCACGCTGGCAAGGGCCGCAGCCAACCGCATGAAGCTCACTGGCTCACACTTCAGTGACCACTACGAAGATGCCTCGCAAGAAGCCAGCTTGGCGCTGTGGGAGGCGCTGCCCCGTTTCGCTGGCGAAACGGTCGATTCGTTCTTCGCCTTCATGTACTCGTCCATGGACAACAGACTCAAGGACAAGAGCCGCAGCGAGATGAACGCCGGAATCGACAAGGACGCAATCAAGGTCTTTGCCTCCATGCTCGAACGGGCAGATGGTGACCAGCACCTTGCTGAGCAACTCGCCCAGAGCGTTCCGCCCAAGGGAATACGGCTCGGCGCTGACCGTGCCCGTGCGGCCCGCCTGGCGTGGCAGGGAACAACGTCGCTGGACAGTCAGATGTCTGAGACTGAGCTGCCGTGGTCTGACACGAACCTGACTAGCCCATGGGGCGTGCCGGGTGACCTGGTAACGGCGGAAGACCTCAACGGCGAAGATCGCGCAGCCAAGATAGCCACCGTGAATGCTGTGCTGGATTCCATGAGTGACAACCAAGCGAATGCGCTGCGACTCTCCTACGGAATCGGCGGAGCACAGTGTTTCGGTACGGGCGAAGCCGGTGACCTTCCCGGGCTGGCTGCGGCGCTGGGGCTGGGGATCATTCCGGCGCGTGATGCCCGCGTGAAGGGTCACAAGACGTTCGCCAAGCGCTACATCAAGGCAGTGGCCCGCGACGACGCAGAGGCTGAAGAGCTGACCGCTATCGCTGCGGAGCGTCTCGGTCGTGGCGGTCGCAAGTGAGCTACGCGGCCCTGTACTGGGCACACCGAAGGGTAAGGGAAGTCCCGTACAGGCGCGCTGACGTCATGGCCCGATGGGGAACCCGCTGTGCCTATTGTGACGCGCCAGCGGAGCACCTAGACCACATCAAGCCCATCGCGAAGGGCGGGACTGACGTTCTTCGGAACGTGCTCCCGGCTTGCGCACCCTGTAACACGTCTAAGGGCACGCTGACGCTAGCTCAGTGGGCAGCAACATTTGGCGCACGTGAAAAAGAGAGCGTGACGGTATGAGGTACACCCTGACAAACGGCTACAGCGTCCATGTGGCTGAGCTTGCCCACGGCATGACCGAGTTCGAGATGCTAAACGCCGAAGGTGAAACCACCAGCGTGGTTAACCTGCATGGAGTCGAGGCAGCCGACCTGAAGATCAGCCTTCGTGTGCTGCAATGCCTGAGAGGGCGCTAGATATGGCCAAGATTGACGCTTCCGTGGATGAGCCTACGGCCGTCTCCCGTCTGGCCGATCGGGTGGACGTCTACACGATTGCGGCAGCACTGATTCGAGCAAACGTGCCGCAGGGCGTCGAGCCTGACGACATCCTCAGGCTGACAGAGTGGCTCGCTGGCGACGACTTCTGATCGCGGGCAACGGGTCATGTACAGGAAACTGCATGTGCCCCTACCTCTCAGGTACCACATGCAGTTTCCTGTAGGTGCTTGCGCTGAGGCGTAGCCGTGCCCCATAGTGGTCTCGGCGCCGAAGCGCTCAGGTAACCGTCTGGAGGAACCATGCCGAAGATGACGCGGACCGAACTCAAGCGGAAGGCTCAAGACGCTCTCATGAACGGGATCGCGAATACCCTTGGTTACTACGACCCTAGGGATTGCGGGGTTGAAATGACAGAGGCTGAGCTGGCCGAGTTCCGCGAGATCATTCAGCGCGAGGCTGATCGTGTGGCTCGTCTGTTCGGATATGAGAGCGCATGGAGCAACTGAGGTGCGACACGCCGACTCAATCCGCAGCGTAGGGGCAGTGGCCATGCGACTGGAAGGTGACTTCCACGTGCTGGAAGCAGAGGTGACAACCGCTGGGGGCATTCAGAAGCTACTGCGCATGACAGAGGCTGACGCATCCTGGTTGGCTTCGCAGATCGCAGAGTGCCTAGCTAAGCGACCTGCTGAAGACCGTGCGGAGCGATTCCGTGCAGCCGTACGCGCCGGTAGATAGTCATAGAGAGGCCCCCAGAAATGGGGGCCTCTTTCGCGTAGGTAGCGTGACGTGTCCATGTCAAGTATGGGCATATTCCCTTGCGCTCGTATGGGTGTTCGAGTAACAATGTGTGCTCGCTCGGAAGCTGGGTGTAGATCATCGCGTCCCGCCTTCACAGGAACTACATACTCCGCCAACCTCTGTTCACTTCTAGACCACACGTACGTGAGAGTCATACGATCTGGCCCATCCAACTTGGCCAGATCTGAGGGGGGATTAGGTCATGGTCGCATTTATTGATCTTGCGCCGGTACCAACTGTCAACGTGCTCTTGGCAGTTCCCGTGTCGTGGGGGGCAGGCGGATGGTCCTGGGGCGAGTTGCCGAGACTCGGAACGGTGCTGGCGCGAGAGTACGTCTACGACGCAGCCGAGTGCGCATCAGTTGTCAATACCTACGGCACGATGATGAGCCGCATGATTCGGACATGCGAGGCGGATCGGTTCTGCATCACGGTCCGTGGTCGCGTAACTGGTCTGATTCTGCGGCGTGCTGAGTGGGTGTGGGACGACCATGCCCACACGTATGCAGCCCACGGTGAGCCCCTGGACGGCTGGAGGGTGGCCGCACGGGCCTACTGGGAGGCCACTGGGCAGCTAATTGGCGCGCAACGGTTTGAACGCTCAGGGCGCCTTCCCATCGTGCGTGATGCCGTGAAGCTGGACGCTCGCCGGAACCGCTTGGCATCCTCACTGCTGAACAGAGCTGCCGCCTAGACATGGCGAAGCCCCGCCAGCCCTGTGTCAGGCTGGCGGGGCTCAGGTGGCTAGGCCTGCTTGGCGAACTGCACAAGCCCAGCAAAGGCCTGCGGCGCCAGCATGAGGGACGGACCCTCAGGTTGCTTGCTGTCCCGCACGGGAACAACGCCAGTGCTGGCAAGGTTCAGGGCAGCCTCTACACACTGGCCACCATTGCCGCTGTACGAAGACTTGACCCACTGGGGGCTATCAGTTGTCACGGGGTGCCCTTTCGAAGTTCTTGGATCATGGCGACCGAAGCCGCCTGTGACAGCGACTCAGCCTGTAGCTGATGGTAAGCCGTCAAGTGGGGAAGCACCGAAGGGGATTCGCGCTCCAGGTGGCCACGCTGCGATGACTCGGCGTAGGACATCAGCGTCCGGTCTGGCGCTGTCAGCACGGTTATGGGCAGGTTGAAGGGGCGCCTGGCTCCCATGCTGAACGGTGCAACCTGGAGGGTCGTGTTGGGCAGCTCAGCGAAGTTGATCAAGCGCTCTAGCTGGGCATCCATGACGGACGGTTCGCCCATGGGACGCCGGATGCAGCCCTCATCGAGTACGACGAAGAGCAGGGGCACCGGGAAGCGGTTCAGGGCGGCTTGCCGACGCGCTACTAGGGCGACTCGCTCTTGTGCCTGATCAGGCGTAATAGCCTGCCGCCGCACTGCGTCCGCTTCCAGTGTTGTTGCGTACTCCGGCGTCTGAAGTAGACCCGGGATCACCCCCACTTCGTACAGGCGGATCTCAGCGGCGCGCGCTTCGTGTGTCAGGTACTCCGAGAAGCCCTCCAACAGCGCTGTGTGTCGGACGGCACGCGTTTGCCGTTGGAGCCGATCACCCGTTCCCAGCGCCCTGTCAGCACTTGCGGCGAAGCGAAGAGTTGGAGAGCGGCGCCCAGTTTCTACCGCAGAAATGTGCGTGCCTGAGCACCCCATACGCTCGGCTAACTCATCCTGGGTCCATCCCCGTTCGTCGCGCAGCTCCCGTAGTCGCTGGCCAAACCGAGCACGGGGGGAAGCGGTGGGGTCTAGATCTTTGCGGTTGACCATGGCCACTCAACTCCCTAAACAGAAGGCGCAAGTTGAAGACTTTGTGAGTGTAGGGGAACCTCAAGGTACCTGGTAGTGATTCCGCTACACGGAGGAGTGATCATGCCCCGTGACGATGGCACGCGGTACGCGGTAGACACCGCAACCGGCAAAGTCGGAGTGATTCAAGAGCGATACGCGGGGAGCGTGTACCTACGTCCTCCCGGCGGCGGAACTGAATGGGCTGTACCGCCGGAAAGGCTCAGGCACCTGACCCGCGAAGAGGAGGCACGTGTTCGCGTTCTGGACACCCCGGTTGGTGGTCGGCGCGCGTGAATCCATCGGTGTACGTACCTAGGCTCGAACCGGTGCCAATGCCTGACTGTCCAACATGCACTGAGGCGAGCAGGCAGCGAGCCGCCGCCCACATGTCGGGCCGCCCTGCGGACGTGCAAAGAGCAACCGAAGCCATTCGACAGCACTCCACGGGCCACAAACCCTGAGACCCCGCGCGGCTTTCTGATCGTTTGCCCGCGCGGTATGGCCGCCCATGATCCGGTGTGCATCCGGTAGGCGGTACCAGCGACGGGCCCTGAGGGGCGTTCCTCAGGGCCCGTTGTACCCCAATCGAGCGGAAGGAGTAGAAGGATGGCTTGCCCGCAGTGCGGAAGCACTAACGTCACTTCCACTGGTGGCGGAGCGTGGACGTGCATGGTGTGTAGCTACCGCTGGTACCCCGGGTACACGGAGGAACCTCAATGGATGGCGACGCAAGCCTTGATCGCATTCTTCAGGCGGCAGTACAGGACAGTGGCGACCAACCCCGGCAGTGCCGAACTTGTGGTGCTGCGCTAGTCATCACTGTCCGCGAAGCTGTGCAAGAGTCCGGCAAGGGACTCCCAGAGGTACAAGTGCGGGGCCACTGCCCAACAGGTTGCAAAGAACCCCTGTACGGCACCAACTAGTCAACCCCGCCCAGTGATCAACCAGGGCGGAGCTTCCGGTTTGCCGTACAGGGCGAAGTCTGCCCCACTAGTCTCATCTCGATGGGTGAGCACCGGCCACTCGGTTACCCGCCTTCATGGCCGATGCCCACGTCGTGTTACGGCCTGCCTGCCGTCAGCGGCGGTTGCTGATCCAGATTGCAATCTGGATCAGCAACTAGGCGGCCCGAGCAACAAGACGCCCCACCTGACGTCACATCAGGTGGGGCTTTTCGCTGCCTACATGCCCAACGCGTGTCGCAGCTTTTCAAACGCGGGCTGCTGCGCCCGAGAAAACACAACGGCGTAACGATCAATGCGTGCCATCTGCGCGGGTCTGCGCTGCACGCGCGGCGGGGGAGTGCCAGGCACTATCAGCCGGAGCCAGCCCACGGACAGCGCCCCCGCCTGGTGCCACTCCACAGCGCTGATCTGCTCGACCGGTACGCGGATCTCACCAGACCGCCGACTGATTGTGATGGCGGCTCCGTCCCACTGCATACGGCCAGTGCGCCCCTGAGCGTCCATGTGCGTTGCCTCCCCTTGGATGTTGGGCGGAATCCTACGCCGTGCAGGTGTTCTGATGGGCTTGTGGACAGTCCATAGGTGTTCCCATACCATTCGGCATGGTCATGGGGAATCTGGCCGCCACCTCGCACGGGGCCTGCGTGGTGATCCCGGCGGCGTCCTTCGACCCGGAGGCGACGCTGCGGGCCGTCGAGCGGGAGCGCTGCACCTCGCTGTACGGCGTGCCGACGATGTTCATCGCCGAACTGAACCTCCCCGGCTTCGCCGCGTACGACCTCTCCTCGCTGCGTACCGGAATCATGGCGGGCTCACCGTGCCCGGCGGAGGTGATGAAGCGGGTGGTCGCCGAGATGCACATGGCCGAGGTGTCCATCTGCTACGGCATGACCGAGACCTCCCCGGTCTCCACCCAGACCCGCGCGGACGACGACCTGGAGCGGCGCACCGGCACGGTCGGCCGGGTCATGCCGCACGTCGAGGTGAAGGTCGTCGACCCGGCCACCGGCGTCACCGTCCCGCGCGGCGAGCCGGGCGAGCTGTGCACCCGCGGCTACAGCGTGATGCTGGGCTACTGGGACGAGCCGGAGCGGACCGCCGAGACCATCGACGCGGGGCGCTGGATGCACACCGGCGATCTGGCGGTGATGCGCGAGGACGGGTACGTCGAGATCGTCGGCCGCATCAAGGACATGATCATCCGCGGTGGTGAGAACGTGTACCCGCGGGAGATCGAGGAGTTCCTGTACCGGCATCCCAAGATCACCGACGTGCAGGTCGTCGGGGTGCCGGACGAGCGGTACGGCGAGGAGATCCTGGCCTGTGTCATCCCGCGCGACCCGGCGGACCCGCCCACCCTGGACGAGATCGCCGCGTACTGCCGCGAGCGGCTGGCCCACTACAAGGTCCCGCGCCACCTGCGGGTTCTCGACTCCTTCCCGATGACGGTCAGCGGCAAGGTCCGCAAGGTGGAGCTGCGGGAGGGCTACGGCGCCTGAGGGCCGGGGGCGGCCCCGGCGCCCCGGGAGACCAGCTCCCGAGCCGCCTGGTTCACCGGCTGGGGCGTGCCCGTCAGATCCAGGACGAACAGCGGAACGCGCAGCTGGTCGGCGCGCTCCCTGGCGTCCCGCGTGTACCCGGCGAGCGAGAAGTGGACGCTGCGCGCGGACGCGGTCATCCCGTGCAACCACAGGCACTCGACGGCCTTGAGCGACGCCGGCCGCGTCGTCGGGTCCACCTGCGCCACCAGGCCCCGGCCCCGCAGGTCGATGCCGGAGGCGGCGGGCGGTTCGGCCTGGAGTATGTCGCTGAAGCCGAGCCAGGTCAGATAGAGCCCGGCCGCCGTCACCGCGTCCCGCGCGGTACGGATCGTGAGCGGCCGGAACGTCCGGCGCTCCCGCGCCCCCGGCGGCCGCGGCGGCGCGCTCGCGGAAGCAGGCGCTGGCGGCGCCGTCACCGGTCGTACGGGCACCTTGAGGACCGCTCCGCAGGAGCAGCCGAGCTCGGGCTGCGGCCACTGGCTCTGCCTGCCGCAGGCCCGGCACCGGACCGTGACCCAGGTGTCCGTCCAGGTCCGGTGGGTGATCGGCGAGGGTGCGGCGCCGCGCTGGATGGGCGGCGCGAGCGGGGCCCCGCAGGCGCACGGGTACGCGGGTGGCACGTAGACGTGATCGCGCCGACAGGTTGGACAGCGCACCGGCACGCCCTCACCGCTCATCCGCCCCCACCTTCATGACGACGCGGCCCGTATCGGGGTCGGGTCCGCGCCGGACGAGGCCCCCGGCGGCCCGCCCGGGGGGTTCCGCGGTCCATGGTCCATCAACCGCGACCGCGGCGTGGCGCATTCGTACATCCCGGCACTCCCTTGACGGGTCGGCCAAGCCCGTCCTACATTGCTTCCACATAGCAGAATGAAACTTCCGCATTACGGAATCAGGTTCGTAGGTGGCGCGGCCAGGTGGCGCGTCGGAGCCGATTTCGCCGGCCGAAGCAGGAGCACCCCATGCCTCGTATGACCGCTGCCCGAGCGGCAGTTGAGATCCTCAAGCGCGAAGGCGTCAGCCACGCCTTCGGTGTGCCGGGCGCGGCGATCAACCCCTTCTACAAGGCGCTCAAGGAGGGCGGTGGCATCGACCACACGCTCGCCCGCCACGTCGAAGGCGCCTCCCACATGGCGGAGGGATACACGCGCTCCAACCCGGGCAACATCGGTGTCTGCATCGGCACGTCGGGCCCCGCGGGCACCGACATGATCACCGGCCTGTACTCCGCGATCGGCGACTCGATCCCGATCCTCTGCATCACCGGCCAGGCCCCGGTCGCGGTGATCCACAAGGAGGACTTCCAGGCGGTCGACATCGCCTCGATCGCCGGACCGGTCACCAAGGCCGCGACGACCGTCCTGGAGGCCGCGCAGGTCCCCGGCGTCTTCCAGCAGGCCTTCCACCTGATGCGCTCCGGCCGTCCCGGCCCGGTCCTCATCGACCTGCCGATCGACGTCCAGCTCACCGAGATCGACTTCGACCCGGACACCTACGAGCCGCTGCCGGTCTACAAGCCGGCCGCGACCCGCGCCCAGATCGAGAAGGCCATCAGCTTCCTGCTGGAGTCCGAGCGCCCGCTGATCGTCGCCGGTGGCGGCATCATCAACGCGGACGCCAGTGACCTCCTGGTCGAGTTCGCCGAGATCACCAACACGCCGGTCGTCCCGACCCTCATGGGCTGGGGCACGATCGCGGACGACCACGAGCTGAACGCGGGCATGGTCGGCCAGCAGACCGCCCACCGCTACGGCAACGCGACATTCCTGGAGTCGGACTTCGTCCTGGGCATCGGGAACCGTTGGGCCAACCGCCACACCGGGTACAAGCTCGACGTCTACACCCAGGGCCGCAAGTTCGTCCACGTCGACATCGAGCCCACCCAGATCGGCAAGATCTTCGCGCCGGACTACGGCATCGCCTCCGACGCCAAGGCCGCCCTGGAGCTCTTCGTCGAGGTCGCCAAAGAGCTGAAGGCCGCGGGCAAGCTGCCCGACCGCTCCGCCTGGGTCGCCTCCCACCTGGAGCGCAAGTCGACGCTGCTGCGCCGCACGCACTTCGACAACGTCCCGATGAAGCCGCAGCGGGTCTACGAGGAGATGAACAGGGCCTTCGGCCCGGAGACGCGCTACGTCACCACCATCGGCCTCTCCCAGATCGCCGGCGCGCAGATGCTGCACGTCTACAAGCCGCGCCACTGGATCAACTGCGGCCAGGCCGGCCCGCTCGGCTGGACCATCCCGGCCGCGCTCGGTGCCGCCACCGCCGACCCGGAGACCCCGGTCGTCGCCCTGTCCGGCGACTACGACTTCCAGTTCATGCTGGAGGAGCTGGCGGTCGGCGCGCAGCACAAGATCCCGTACGTCCACGTCCTCGTGAACAACGCCTACCTTGGTCTGATCCGTCAGGCGCAGGTCGGCCTGGACATCAACTTCCAGGTCAACCTGGAGTTCGAGAACATCAACTCCCCCGAGCTGGGCGTCTACGGCGTCGACCACGTCAAGGTCGTCGAGGGCCTGGGCTGCAAGGCGATCCGCGTCACCGAGCCGGACCAGCTGCTGCCCGCGTTCGAGGAGGCCAAGAAGCTGGCCGCCGAGTTCCGCGTCCCGGTCGTCGTCGAGGCGATCCTGGAGCGGGTCACCAACATCGCGATGAGCCCGACGTCCGACATCAGCGCGGTCAAGGAGTTCGAGGAGCTCGCGACCGAGCCGGGCCACGCCCCGACGGCGATCCGCCCGCTCACCGTCTGAGCCGCCCCGCGAGCGGTCCGGCCCCCGTTCCCCCGCACTGGGGAACGGGGGCCGGACGCGTGTGGCTCACCCGAGCGTGGTCTCCTCGTGCTCCAACAGCGTCTTGAGCGTGGAGAGGATCATCACCCAGCCGCCGCTGACCCCCTTGAGCATCTCGCTGTCCGGGCTGTCGAAACCGTCGTGCGTGATGGTGAGCCGCACCCCGAGCGAGGACGGATCGGCGGGCTCGATGTCGAACGCGACCTGGGACTGCTCCGTCCTCGCGGCCTCGAACTCCTGCTCCGTGTCGAAGAGCTGACGGTGCATCGGAAGAAGCCGGTGCCAGGTGTACGCGAGCTTGCGGCCCGGCACCGCTTCGAGCACCGCCTGTCCGAGATCCTCGTAAGCCCCCTCCGGGCCCATCTTCCAGAGCACCGGCGAACCCACCTGCCAGTCGGACATGGGCCCCCAGCCGCCGAAGTACCGCTGGGCGAACTCCGCGTCCGTCAGGGCCTCGTAGACCCGCTCCGGGGTGGCCTGGATGTAGATCACGTAACTGAACTCGGGCTTGTCCATGGTGCGTCGCTCCTTCATGCTCCGCTTGGTCCGGCCGTGCGCGTCGGGTCCGCCGTGTTCGTACTTGCCGATCCAGCGGTCGGACAGCTCGTGGATCGGCGCCGGATCGAGGTAGTGGAGCTTCTCCCGGCCCTGCCGCGCCGACGTGACCAGGCCGGCCGCTTCGAGCACCGCGAGATGCTTGCTCACCGCCTGCCGTGACATGGCCAGGCCCTCGCCCAGCTCGCGCAACGTCTGCCCGTTCCGCGCCTGAAGCCGGTCGAGCAGGCGCCGCCGACTGGCGTCGGCCAGCGCCCTGAAGACGTCGTCCACACCCACCTCCGACGCCGTGCGTACAGGGCTTCCACTCCAGATTTGCAACCTGCGGGTTGCGTGTCAATTCGTGACGAATTTCGCACCTGGATGCGTTCCGGTCGGGGCAGATACCGGATCGATTCCCCATCGTCATCCGGCGGGCCTGCCCTTCGGGCCGTTCGGCGGCGCATACTGGGGTGACGATGACGAAGCCATCCGCGCCCCGGCGCCACCTGCCCACCAGCCCCTTCAAAGCCCCGGACGCTCCGGCGGCCAAGCACTTCATCCTGGGAGACCGGGTCACACACGACCAGTTCGGCCTGGGCACCATCATCGGGGTCGAGGACGGCGTCGCGATGCTCGTCGACTTCGGCTCCCGCCAGGCCCGAATCGTCAGCCCGTACACCCGCATGGACAAGCTCTAAACCTCGCCCCCAGGGGAGAGCCCCGGGCCCGGATCGCCCTCGCGACCCGGCCCGGGGGCGCGTCCCCGCCGCGCGCACTGCCCTTCCGGGTGAAACCCCGACTCCACGTCCCCAGACCGAGCCGTACATCCCGCACCCACGTCCCGCATCCGACCGCGGGCGTACGGGCCGGGCCGCCCTGGGGTGGAGGTCGTCGCGGACGCCGTGAGACCTGAGCCGGATGTGCCGGTTCGCCACGCCCCCTTAGCGTGTCGTCCATGGTCAACTTCTCCCGCTTCTCCCGCGCGGCCGCCGTCGCGCTGTCCTTAGCCCTCGCGGCCCCCCTGGCCGCCGCCACCGCCGCCCAGGCCGCCCCGGTCCCCGGTCGCGCCACGGCGACCGCCGAGGCCCTGCCGATCGAACTCCCGCGCCCCACCGGCCCGTACGCGATCGGCGCGGACACCCTCCATCTCGTCGACCACTCCCGCCGGGACCCCTGGGTGCCGACCCAGGACCGCGAGCTCATGGTCACCCTCACCTACCCGGCGGCCCGCCCCGGCGCGGGCCGTCCCACCCCCTACACCACCACCGCCGAAGCCCCGGCCCTCCTCAAGGCCCTCGGAGTCGACTCCGAGCGGGTGGGCGAGGTGACCGGCACCCGCACGCACGCCCGGCCGGGGGCACGGCCCGCGCCCGGCAGCCACCCCCTCGTCGTGCTCTCACCCGGCTTCGGCGCCCCGCGCTACTCGCTCACCACCCTCGCCGAAGACCTCGCGAGCCGCGGCTACGTCGTGGCGTCGGTGGACCACGCCTACGAGTCGTTCGGCACCAGCTTCCCGGGCGGACGCGTCCTGACCTGCGTGGCCTGCAAGGCGCTGGAGGACGGCGCCCCCGGCAGCCGGGTCACCTCGACCCGAGCGGCGGACGTCTCCTACCTTCTGGACCGCCTCACCGGACGGCACCCGGCCTGGCGGTACTCCGCCGCGATCGACGAGCAGCGCATCGGCATGGCGGGGCACTCCATCGGCGGGGCCTCCGCACTCGCCGCCATGGCGCGCGACGGGCGCATCGGCGCCGGCGTCAACATGGACGGGGCGTTCTGGACTGCCCCGTCGCCCCAGGGGCTCGGCGGGCGGCCGTTCATGATGCTGGGCGCCGACGACGAGACGCACCGCCCGGGCGGCAAGGACAGGACGTGGGACGCGACATGGCCCACGCTGGACGGCTGGAAACGCTGGCTGACCGTCGCCGGCGCCGAGCACATGACCTTCTCTGACGCGCCCGTCATCGACGACCACTTCGGTCTCCCGCACTCCCCGCTGCCCGCGCATCGCTCCGTCGCCCTGATCCGGACGTACGTCGGCGCCTTCTTCGACCAGGAGTTGCGGGGCATCGACCGCCCGGTCCTCGCGGGGCCGACCGCGGCCAACCCGGAGGTGACGTTCCACCACCCGTGAGGGCGGGCGGCCGGAGACAGCCGCGCGCCCAGGCGTGAAACGGCTACCACGGCAGGGCCTCGCCCGCACCAGCGGGTGAGGCCCGAAGTGCCCTGGCTCGGCTACCCGGCCGCTGCTTCCTCGGCGACGATGGACGTGAGGTGGACGAGTGAGTCGATGCGCCAGTCCGCCGCCGCGACGACCTCCGGGTCGTCCGCCCACCAGTGCCCCCACGGCCCGCGCCTGAGATGGGCGACGCGCAGCCCGGCCGCCTTGGCGGGGAACACGTCGTTCGCGGGATGGTCACCGACATACACGGTCTCGTGAGGAGCCGCCTCGGCCGCCTCCAACACCCGCTCGTAGAAGGCAGGTTGGGGTTTGACTACGCCCCACTCGGCGGAGGTGACCACCAGGTCGGCGGGCAGGTCGAGCCCGCGCAGCAGCTCACCCGCCCGTGCGGTCTGGTTCCCGGCGACGACGACCCGGATCCCGAGCTTGCGGAGCCCGCCGAGCGCGGGCCGCACGTCGTCGTACAGGTCGGTCTCGTCGAGGTGCTCACCGCGCCCGGCGGCCTCCCGGGCCAGCTGGGCCTCGCCCACGTCCATGCCGGGTTTGAGGATGCGCAACGCGTCCGAGCAGTCGCGCCCCTGCGTGACGACCGCCCCGACCAGGGCGGCGAGGGTGTGTCGTGGCACGCCGATCCAGTCGGCCCACGATGCCCAGTAGCGGTCGTCGCGTACCAGTGTCTCGCCCATGTCGAACACGATGGTCTCAATCATCGAGGCCGATCCTAGGTGGTGGGGCCCATTCCGTGGGACGACGCCGCGGCCGGGCGGGCCGTGGCGCGCACTACAGCGCGGACTGGAAGGCCGAGGCGGACGGCGCCGTGCCGCCCGCCTCGGTGACGCGATCGAGGACGGCGGGGGCGCGTCCGGCGTGCTGCGCGGCGGCGCGGGCGGCGAGCGCCACTCGGTGGCCGGTCGCGGCGACCGGGAGGGGGCGGCGGGATGCGGCGGACACGAGCTTCGTAGTCATGCCTCATTGTGCATGGCGAAGTCGTGCGCGGAGCACGTTTCGGTGGTCTCAAGTGGGTTGCGGGTGCGGGTCGTTGGGACGAGCGTGGAGGTGACGTAGGCCCACCCGGTGTGCGTGTGCACGGCCGACACGCCACAACGAGGCGCCAAGGGTGTGTAGTTGCCGTTGATGGTGGCCGGACCGACGCGTCACACGCGGGGTTGGGCGAGGTCGAGAGTCACCTCACTTCACCTCTACGGTGACCTTCCAGGGCGCGACGACCATGGGGCAGACGCGGCTGGGGTCCGGGCGGCAGGCGCGTGCCGAGGTGATGGTGGCCGTGCCGGGGTGCTGGGCGCGGAAGACCGCGGTGGCGCTGCCTGTCGGTGTGGTGCCGCCCGTAGCCCGCTGAAGATTGCTCGGGTCACTGCTCTGAGGAACGCGCCAGGTGTAGTTGAGCCCCTGGGAGCGGGAGCCGGTGAGGCGGACCTCCAAGTCATCGCCGAGGGCCAGCGCCACGGCCCGCCCGTCGTCCGCGTTCGTCAGCACGACACGCTTGACCGCCGCGGGCCGCGTGGAGGGTGCGGGGGTGAGGTGCGGGCTGGCGGTCGCCGGAACGGCCGCGGTCCCGGCGGCGAGGACCAGCCCCAGGCGAGCGGTGCGGCCAGGCGCGCGGATGCCTTCGCAGGCGTTGTCGTCTTCGTTGTCTGCGTCATGTGCGTCATGTGCGTCTTCAAGACCCCTCCGAGGGTGCTCGGACCAGGCAGAACGGGTGTCTGCGCTCAGGGAAGAGGATGGCTCGCCAGGGGCGCGGGGTCGCGCCCTTTGGGGCTGAATGCCCCGAAATGGTGACAGCGGGGGCTCCACCTCGGGCATGACGAGTGTCAGTGTCAGGACGTCACTGACGGCAGCGCCGGGCCGTGTCCTCCGGAACCCGGCCCGAGGCACGAGTGGCTGTCCTCGACGCCGCCCGGGAGGGGCGGCCCGGTGTCTGCGGGCATGTGGGTGTGACAGGGGCAGGCACATCGGAGTACTTCGACGGCCACGGTGCCCGGCGTCTGGCGTACTTCGAGGGGGCCGGGGCAGTGCAAGTGGCCCTCGTCCCAGGTGAGTTTGCGGGCCTCGCGGCATTCGGGTGTCACGTAGGCCGTGCCGGCCCGGGGCTGTGTCACGCCTGGTCCTCGCTGCCGAGCGCCGCGGCGCCGGTCTCGATCAGCGTGGCCAGCCGGGCCGGGTCGCAGAGGGCGTGGGGTGCGCGCAGGGGGACGACCCAGTAACTCGCGTGGGTCCCGTCCGGCTCGTGGTCGCCGACGCGCGGAACGCCCAGATAGTGGCCGAGGCCCAGGTGTTTCGCGTAGGGGCCAAGCTCCGAGCCGGGTGAGGAGGGCACCAGGGCGTAGAACCGGTGGCCGTACGGGTCGTGGATGACGGGCCCGTTCAGCGTGCGCAGGATCGAGGACACGGTCGAGCCCTCGGCGGCGGCCACGGCGCACACCAGCGCCTCGGGCAGACGGACGGCCGAGAAGCGGCGCCCGAGGGCGAGGACGGCGATGTGACCGTCCTTCCACTGCTGGTGCGCGTCACCAGGCCGGTTGAGACTGGCGGCGAGCCAGTCGCGGATCGTGTCCCGCTCGGCCCGGCTGAGGGAGTGGGCGAGGGGAGGGTCAACGGTGTTCATGGGTGCCTCCGCCGTTGGTTGCTACGTCGCCAGCAACGTATGGAGGCGGAGTCCGGAGCCGCTTGTCGATTGCGCGCGATTGCCGGTGGGGGGAGCGGAGTTCGCCGAGATTGCTCAGACGGCGCTGAGGGATGCCCTGGCGCGTGTGATGACGCGGTGCGCCTGCGGGCCGTACACAGCCGACTCCGCCAGCCAGTCCCAGGCGCGCTCGTACAGGCGGAGCGAGTCCTCGTCGTCGAGCCACATCTCGGTGTCGATCGTCTCGGCGATCACCAGACGTCTGTCGTAGATCCAGAAGCCGTGGGCAGGGGTGCGGCGCACGTGCGCGCTCAGCGGCACGATGCCAAGTTCGATCGTGTCGAGGCCGATCAGGCTGATGAGCTGGTCCAACTGGGCCGCATGAACATCATGCGAGCACATCCGCACATGGAGGGCGGCCTCCCACACGAGGAAGCGAAAGCTCTTGCCCGGTTCGTAAAGGGCCTGCCGGCGGCGCATGCGCATGCGCATGCGCATGCGTACGGCGTCGTCGACGTCTGTGACGACCTGACGGAACTCGGAGTTCGCGGTGAAGATCGCCCGGGCGTAGTCCGGCGTCTGGAACAGGCCCGGGATGCGGGCGACTTCCAGGCCCCGGATCGCCGTGGTGTCCGCCGTTTCCGCGAGGGCCAACTCCTGTCTGGCACGGTGTCCCGTTGCCAGCTGCCGGCGCCAGGACCGGTACCTGGTCTCGACGCCGGACAGGCGCCCGGTCAGCTCGCCCGCCAGCTCAGGTCGGCCGACGGCCTCCGCCCATGCGCCGAGGTCGCCCGGGGTGGGGGTCTGTTTTCCGAGCTCCAGGCGGGGCACCTTGGAGCGCTGCCAGCCGAGCCGTTCCGCGATCCCTTTCCCATCGAAGCCGGCCGCCCTACGCAGCTCGCGCAGCCGCGCCCCCAAGGCGATCCTGGCGTTCTGAAAGTCCGTGCTCACATGGTGGAACGTACCTGCCTCACGAACTCCTCGGTACGGGTCGCGTAGTGCCATGCCTTGTCACGCGTCTGGCAGGCGGCGACGACTTCGGCGGGATCTTCGCTGACGATCACACCGAGGGTGTTGTCCAGGTCGTCGAAGACGAAGCGGACCAGGGTGCGGGAGTCGAAGAGCCAGAAGTCCCAGTCGGGCAGGCCCAGCTTCTCTGCGTCCGCACGGGGAAGGTTGCGGATGTCCTCACCCGCGGCCACGTTGCCGAGCCCAGAGGCGAGGAGGTACCGCTGCCCCTCCGTCGGCGGGGCGTCGACCAGGCGTACTCGCTCGAACCGTTTCCCTTGCCCGGTCTGCTCACGGACGTTGGTGCGCCAGGCGTCGAACGGCTCGGCGGCGATGTCTCCACCCGCCTGCCAGCGCTGCCATTTGGTGCCCTTGCGGTCGGACGCGTACCCCCGGCGCGTCTCCAGGCGCCACGCCGTGTGCTGGAAGTCCGAGAACAGGTGGGCCACTTCGGAGAAGGGGATGAGGTCGTTCGCCGCAGCCCGGGGAGCGAACCGGGCGAGTAGATCCCGGGGCACGGTGACGAAGGTTTCGGACTCCTTCACGTCGCGCAGTTGGGCCAGGTGCTCCGGGTCCGTGACTCGCTCTCCCTGCACGAGGACGTTTTCGGTCCCTTCGATTTCGTACAGCGTGGGACGGTCGCCGTCGTCGCTGGTGGTGCCGATGAGCCGGAGCGTCATATCGCCCTCCATCCGAACTTGTTGGAGAACCAGGATGTGATGTGCGGCCCCGTGCACGCCGGGTGATTGCGACAGATTGCACATCGCGTGTGTCCGCACGTCGGATTGCGGACAACCTCATACAACGATCAAGGCCCCACCCGAACACACGGGCAGGGCCTTGATCAGCGGACGCTCGGTTCGGGACCGTAAACCGAACCCAGCGTCCTGGCATGGGGGTGGTGACCGCCCGGCGGGGCGAGGCTGGCGCGACAGGACGTTCGCACCGCCGGGCGGAGTCTGCCGGGATCGCGGCGGCGGCGATTGGTGTGGGCGCCACGGGCCCTTCCTTCAGGTCAGGAAGGGAGGCACACACGCCTTCACCACCGCACTGGCATCGCCACACCGCCGCGATCCTCGGGTTGTCCATATCCGCCGACCACCCCTCATCCGGGTCGGCGGATCGGACTGTGCAAGAAAGTTGACCTCCCGTCAATTCCCTTGCACGGTCTGGGAGTCGAACCGGCTAGTCCTCGCGCAGAGCGCGGACGGCCTCCTCGACGCGCTTGCCGTACTCGGGGTCGGCGGCGTGGAAGTGGGCCAGGTTCTTCTCGATGACGTCGTCGCGGGAGACCTGCGAGAGGCCACCGGCGATGTTCGCGATGAGGCGGGACTTCTCGTCGTCCGACATCAGGCGGTACAGCTCGCCCGCCTGGAAGAAGTCGTCGTCCTTCACGTGGGCCGGGGCGGCGTGCGTGCCCGTGTAGCCGTGGATCGCGAGCGGGGCCGACAGGGCCGCGTCGGTCTGGGCCGGACCCGAGTACGAGTTGGGCTCGTAGTTCTTGTCGGTGCGGCGGCCGTTGCGGGTCGCCATCAGGCCGTCACGGCCGTAGTTGTCCGCACTCCCCCCAGAGACAGCCTTCGGGGCGTTGACCGGCAGCTGGGTGTGGTTGACGCCCAGGCGGTAGCGGTGCGCGTCCGCGTAGGCGAACAGGCGGCCCTGGAGCATCTTGTCCGGCGAGGGGCCGATGCCGGGGACGAAGTTGTTCGGGGAGAAGGCCGACTGCTCGACCTCCTGGAACACGTTGTCCGGGTTGCGGTCCAGGACCAGGCGGCCCACGCGCTGCAGCGGGTAGTCGGCGTGCGGCCACACCTTGGTGAGGTCGAACGGGTTGAAGCGGTAGTCCGCGGCCTCGGCGGCGGGCATGATCTGGACGTACAGCGTCCAGGACGGGTTCACACCGCGCTCGATCGCCTGGAGGAGATCGGTCTGGTGGCTGTTCGCGTCCTTGCCGACCTGCTCGGCGGCCTGCTCCGAGGAGAGGCAGCGGATGCCCTGGTTCGTCTTGAAGTGGTACTTGACGAAGAAGGCCTCGCCCTGCGCGTTCGTCCACTGGTAGGTGTGCGAGCCGTAGCCGTTCATGTGGCGGTACGAGGCCGGGATGCCGCGGTCGCCCATGAGCCAGGTGATCTGGTGGGTGGCCTCGGGGGCGTGCGCCCAGAAGTCCCAGACGTTGTCCGGCTCCTGCTTGCCCGTGAACGGGTCGCGCTTCTGGGAGTGGATGAAGTCGGGGAACTTGATCGGGTCCTTGATGAAGAACACCGGGGTGTTGTTGCCGACGAGGTCGTAGTTGCCCTCTTCGGTGTAGAACTTCAGGGCGAAGCCGCGGGGGTCGCGGACCGCGTCCGCGCCGCCGAGCGAGTCGGCCACGGTGGAGAAGCGGATGAACGTCTCGGTCCGCTTGCCCACCTCCTTCAGGAAGTCGGCCTTGGTGAAGCCGGTGACGTCGTCCGTCACCTCGAAGTAGCCGTACGCGCCGGAGCCGCGGGCGTGCACCACACGCTCCGGGATGCGCTCACGGTTGAAGCGCGCGAGCTTCTCCAGGAGGTGCTGGTCCTGGAGCAGGATGGGGCCACCGACGCCGGCGGTGGCGGAGTTCTGGTTGTCGGCGACGGGGGCGCCGGACTCGGTCGTAAGCACGCGCTTCGACATCGTGACCTTCCGTACTGGAGCTGCACCGCTGACTGTGTTCCGCGGTTCCTGGAGCGTAGGGACGCCTGGAAGGGAACGTCAACAGTTTGTTGAAAAACGAGATGTGAGCTTCCGGGCGGCGGCGGTGCCTGGGCGCGACAGGACAGGTGTCAGCACCGCCGCCGCCCGGAAATCAGTGGCCCCCGAAGGGGTGTTTTCGCAGGTCAGACCTGCGAACCCGAGAGGCGCTCGACGGCCCGGAGCAGGGCGGAGTGGTCCAGGCCGCCGTCGCCCTGGGCGCGCAGCGAGGCCACCAGCTGGGCCACGACCGCGCCGACCGGAAGGGCCGCGCCCACGTTGCGGGCGGCGTCGGTGACGATGCCCATGTCCTTGTGGTGCAGGTCGATCCGGAAGCCGGGCTTGAAGTCCCGGTTCAGGAAGTTGTCCTTCTTGCGGGTCAGCACGGTCGAGCCGGCCAGACCGCCGTTGAGCACGTCCAGGGCGGCCGTGAGGTTCACGCCGGACTTCTCCAGGAAGACGACGGCCTCGGCGCAGGCCTGGATGTTGACCGCGACGATGAGCTGGTTGGCGGCCTTCACCGTCTGGCCGGAGCCGTGCGGACCGCAGAGCACGATGGTCTTGCCGAGGGCCTGGAGGATCGGCAGCGCCTCGTCGAAGTCGGCCTGCTCGCCACCCACCATGATCGACAGGACGGCCTCGATGGCGCCGGCCTCGCCGCCGGAGACGGGGGCGTCCAGGACGCGGATGCCCTTCTCCGCGGCGTTCTTCGCGAGGTCGACCGAGGTCTGCGGGGTGATCGACGACATGTCGATGATCAGCGCGCCCCGCCTGGCGTTGGCCAGGATGCCGGCCTCGCCGTAGGCGATGGCCTCCACCTGGGGGGACGCCGGAACCATCGTGATGATCACGTCGGCGTCCTTGACGGCCTCGGCGATCGAACCCGCCGCGGTGCCGCCGGCCGCCGCGAGGCGGTCCAGCTTGTCCTGCTCCAGGGTGAAGCCGGTGACCGAGTAGCCGGCCTTGATCAGGTTCTCGGACATGGGGGAGCCCATGATGCCGAGGCCGACCCATGCGATCTTGGGGGTGTTGCTCATGAGGGTGCCTCTCTCACTACGGTGGTACGTCAAGAAGTTCGGGTGCGCGGTCAGTTCGCCGCGCGGGCCTCGGCGGGGAGCCACCCGAAGGAGGCGGCGGCGTCGGCGGCCTTGTACTCCAGACCCACCCAGCCGTCGTAGCCGGCCTTCTTGAGCTGGTCGAGCAGCTCCTCGAGGGGCAGCGAGCCGGTGCCCGGAGCGCCACGGCCCGGGTTGTCGGCGATCTGCACATGGCCGGTCTTGTCGGCGTACGCCTCGATGACCTCGCCGACGTTCTCGCCGTTCATCGACAGGTGGTAGATGTCGAGGAGGAACTTGGCGTTGCCAAGACCCGTCGCCGCGTTCACCTTGTCGATGACCTCGATGGCCGAGGGTGCGCTCACCAGCGGGTAGAGCGGCGACTCCGGCTTGTTGAGGGTCTCGACCAGGAGGATCGCGCCGACCCGGTCGGCCGCGCGGGCCGCCAGGACGAGGTTCTCCAGGGCGAGGCTGTCCTGCACCTGCGGGTCGGCGCCCTCGACGCGGTTGCCGTAGAGCGCGTTGAGCGCCTTGCAGCCCACCGAGGCGGCGAAGCCGGCCGCCACCTCGATGTTGGCGCGGAAGCGGTCGGACTCCTCGCCGGGAATCGACAGCGCGCCGCGGTCCGGGCCCGGCAGGGCGCCGGCGTAGAAGTTGAGGCCCACCAGCTGGGTGCCGGCGTCGTCGAGCGCCTTCTTGAGGGCGTCGAGCTCTGCCTGCTCGGGGGTGGGGGTCTCGATCCAGGGCCACCACAGCTCGACCGCCGTGAAGCCCGCCGCGGCGGCTGCCGCGGGACGCTCCAGGAGCGGGAGTTCCGTGAAGAGGATCGAGAGGTTCACATCGAAGCGCTGGTCCGTGTATCCCATGAGGGGTGTGCGCTCCTTCCGTATTGCGGAAGTTATTTTCTGCTTGATGGAAGGTTGCAGGGGGACCTGCGAGCTTGTCAAGGGGCCCTCCCGGATTTCGTCGACCTCGCAGTAGGTTGAGCGCGTGCGATTGAGAGTGGAGTTCACGACCGAGCCCTTCGACCTCGACGAGGCGCCCCCGCATGCCGTGGTCGCCCGCGACGTCATCCAGGCGGCCCGGCTCGACGCGGTCGACGTCGGCCCCTTCGGCAATACCGCGGAAGGCGGCGCCGACGAGGTGCTGACCGCGGTGGACGCGCTGCTGCGCAAGGCTCTGGCGGCGGGCGCCACCCGGGTCTCGCTCCAGGTCAACGTGATCGGGGAGGGCGAGAAGTGACCGAACCGACGGACCACCCGCTGATCCAGGCCGTCAAGCCGCTCGTCGACGCCATGGGCGCCGAGATACTCGCGCCCGAGCGCGCCCGGCCCGACGACGTGCTGCTGGCCTGGGAGGGCGAGGACGTCGTCGCCGTGCGCCTCCCGCAGCTCTCGGACTCCCTGGACCACATCCTGGCCGCCATGGAGCGCCGCCACGGGATGCCGCTCGCGTCCCTGGACCGCAAGGCCAAGCAGTCCGCCGTACGGACCCTGGAGGCGCGGGGCGCCTTCTCGGTGCGACACGGCGTCGAGACCGTCGCCTCGGCCCTCGGGGTCAGCCGGTTCACCGTGTACAACTACCTGAACAGGGAAAACGCCGCCAAGGACGACTGAGCGAGCACCCTCGGTGCCGGTCTGGGCACCCCCCGCGCAACGAACCGCCGTCCGGACATCGGGCGGCGGTTTTTGTAACCCCAAGTTTTCAACAAAGTGTTGACGGGATGTTTCTCAGGGCGTTAGCTATCCGCAGCCCGTTCAGCACCAAGGCCACGGAGGCCGCCGTGACTTCGACTTCGACACCGGGCCTCGCCCGGTTCAACACCTCACAGGACAGCGCGGCGCTCGCCGAGCTCCACGAGGTGTGCGCCAGTTCGGCGTGGGGGAGCAAGCTGCTCGCCCAGCGCCCGTACGCCACCGCAGAGGACCTCTTCGCCGCCAGTGACGCCGCTCTGGCCGAGCTCGGTGTTGAGGACCTGGAAGAGGCGATGGCCGGGCACCCGCCGATCGGCCGCCCGAAGCCGGGTGACCCCACCTCCGCGCGTGAACAGCGCGGCATGGCCGGGGCCTCCGAGGCCCTCAAGGCCGAGCTGCTCGAACTGAACCTGGCCTACCAGGAGAAGTTCGGTCATGTCTTCCTGATCTGCGCGACCGGTGCCACCGGCGAGCAGATGCGCGACGCGGTGAAGACCCGGATCGGCAACACCGCCGAGGAGGAGCGCGAGATCGTGCGCACCGAACTCGGGAAGATCAACCGAATCCGGCTGACCCGTCTCGTAGAAGAGGACAAGGACTGATGAGTACCGCGACCACGGCCTCGGTGTCCACGCACATCCTGGACACCAGCATCGGACGCCCCGCCGAGGGCGTCGCCATCTCGCTCGCGGCCCGCTCGGGCTCCGAGGCCGAGTGGGTGGCGCTCGGCGGCTCGGCCACCGACGCGGACGGGCGCTGCAAGGACCTGCCGGCGCTGCCGGAAGGCACCACCCACGTACGGCTCGACTTCGAGGTCGAGTCGTACTTCGCAAAGAAGCAAGCCGAGGCGCAGCAGGACGCCCCCCGCGTAAGGGACAGCGGTGCGTTCTTCCCGGAGGTGGCGATCACGTTCGCCGTCACGCCGGGCGAGCACTATCACGTACCGCTGCTGCTCAACCCGTTCGGCTACTCCGTTTACCGAGGGAGCTAGCAGACATGCCCACGATTCTCGGCCAGAACCAGTACGGCAAAGCAGAGAACCGCGTCGTCAAGATCACGCGGGACGGCGACACGCACCACATCAAGGACCTCAACGTCTCCGTCGCCCTGTCCGGCGACATGGAGGACGTGCACTACTCCGGCTCGAACGCCAATGTGCTCCCGACCGACACCACCAAGAACACGGTGTACGCGTTCGCCAAGGAGTACGGCATCGAGTCCGCCGAGCAGTTCGGCATCCACCTCGCGCGGCACTTCGTGACCTCGCAGGAGCCGATCAAGGTCGCGCGCATCCGGATCGAGGAGTACTCCTGGGAGCGCATCGAGACCTCCGAGGCCAACTCGAAGTTCATCGGCTCCGACGACGTCAAGCACTCCTTCGTCCGCAAGGGCCAGGAGACCCGGGTCACCCAGATCACCTACGACGGTGAGAAGTGGGAGGTCATCTCGGGCCTCAAGGACCTGGTCGTGATGAACTCGACGAACTCCGAGTTCTGGGGCTACGTCAAGGACAAGTACACGACGCTCCAGGAGGCCTACGACCGCATCCTGGCGACGCAGGTCTCGGCCCGCTGGCGCTTCAACTGGAGCGACGACGAGCAGAAGGCGCCCAACTGGGAGAAGTCCTACGAGCAGGTGCGCAAGCACATGCTGCAGGCCTTCGCCGAGACGTACTCGCTCTCCCTCCAGCAGACCCTGTACCAGATGGGTTCGCGCATCATCAACAACCGGTCCGAGATCGACGAGGTTCGCTTCTCGCTGCCGAACAAGCACCACTTCCTGGTGGACCTCGAGCCGTTCGGGCTCAAGAACGACAACGAGGTCTACTTCGCGGCCGACCGTCCGTACGGTCTGATCGAGGCGACCGTCCTGCGCGACGGCGTCGAGCCGCAGATCCCGGTCGACATGACCAACCTCTGACGCGGCACTGAGCCCGCCCCCGCCCGCCCGCAGTCGGGCGGGGGCCGGCCAGACCGGAGGGAAATCCCATGGCACAGCCCGCAATGGGGCCGGCATCAGCCGACGGCCCATGTCCCACCCCACCTGAAGGTGCCGTGCACCCGGTGGACGAAAAGCTTCCTGCCGCGCGGCTCGTCCCCGCCGCGCTCCAGCACATCGCCGCCATGTACGCGGGCGTCGTCACCCCTCCGCTCATCATCGGCCAGGCCGTCGGCCTGGACACCGCGGGACAGACCCGTCTGATCGCGGCCAGCCTGCTCATCGCCGGGCTCGCCACCGTCCTGCAGACCCTCGGCATCGCCAACTTCGCCGGGAACCGCCTCCCGTTCGTCAACGCCGCCTCCTCGGCCGGCATCGCGCCCATGCTCGCGATCGCCGAGACCAGCGCCAAGGGCCATCAACTCCCCGCCATCTACGGCGCGGTGATGGTCGCCGGAGTCTTCTGCCTCCTGGTGGGGCCGTTCTTCGGCCGGCTGCTGCGCTTCTTCCCGCCGCTGGTGACCGGTGTGGTGATCACGCTCATCGGCGTCACGCTGATGCCCGTACCCGTGTCCTGGGCCCAGGGCGGCGACAAGAACGCCGCCGACTTCGGGTCCATGAGCCACCTGGCGCTCGCCGCCTTCACGCTCGTCGTGATCCTGCTCTTCCAGCGCTTCGGCCGCGGCTTCCTGCGCCAAGTCGCTCTGCTGCTCGGCCTGTTGATCGGCACGCTCGCGGCGATCCCCTTCGGCATGGCCGACTTCTCCGCCCTGAGGTCCGCGCCCGTCGCCGCCCTGCCGACGCCCTTCGCCTTCGGCGCCCCCGAGTTCCAGCCCGCCGCCGTCCTCTCGCTCTGCATCGTCATGCTGGTCCTGATGACCGAGTCCAGCGCCGGGATGCTGGCCATCGGCGAGATCTGCGAGCGCCGCACCGACGGGCGCACCATCGCCCGCGGGCTGCGCACCGACGGCCTCGCCACCCTGCTCGGCCCCGTCTTCGGCGGCTTCCCGACCAGCGCGTTCGCCCAGAACGTCGGCGTGGTCTCGCTGACCCGCGTACGCAGCCGGTACGTGGTGGCCGTCGCGGGCGGAGCGCTCCTCGTGCTCGGCGCGTTCCCGGTGCTCGGCGCGGTCGTCTCGCTGGTCCCGATGCCCGTCCTCGGCGGCGCCGGAATCGTCCTGTTCGGCTCGATCGCGGTGAGCGGCATCCGCACCCTCTCCGAGGCCGGGCTCGACGACAGCTCCAACATCATCCTGGTGGCCGTGGCGCTCGGGGCGGGCATCATCCCGCTGGCCGCGCCCACCTTCTACGCCGGATTCCCCGCCTGGGCACAGACGGTGCTCGGCTCCGGCATCAGCGCGGGAGCGCTCACCGCGGTCCTGCTCAACCTTTTCTTCCACCATCTCGGCACCCGGAGCCGCGTCGCGGCCCCGGCACTCAAATCCTCGTAGGGTCCTGCCGTGCCCAATCTGCAGCCGCCACTGAACGAAGAAGGAAGCACCATGGCACCTTCGGCAGCCCCCCAGCGCATCGTCATCGAGAACTGTGCGATCGCCACCGTGGACGCGAATGACACCGAGTACGCCTCCGGCTACCTGGTCGTCGCCGACAACAAGATCGAGTCGATCGGAGCCGGCCAGGCCCCGAAGGGCCTGGAGAATGTGGTCCGCCGCATCGACGGCACCGGCCACCTGGTCACCCCGGGCCTGGTCAACACGCACCACCACTTCTACCAGTGGATCACGCGTGGTCTGGCCACCGACCACAACCTCTTCAACTGGCTGGTCGCCCTCTACCCGACGTGGGCGCGCATCGACGAGCAGATGGGGCGCGTCGCGGCCCAGGGCTCGCTGGCGATGATGGCCCGCGGTGGTGTGACCACCGCGATGGACCACCATTACGTCTACCCGCGGAACTCGGGCGACCTGTCCGGCGCGATCATCGGCGCGGCCTCCGAGATGGGTGTGCGCTTCACCCTGGCCCGCGGCTCCATGGACCGCAGCGAGAAGGACGGCGGCCTGCCGCCGGACTTCGCCGTCGAGACCCTCGACGGCGCCCTGTCGGCGACCGCCGAGACCGTCGACCGCTTCCACGACGCCTCCTTCGGCTCGATGACCCAGGTCGCCGTCGCGCCGTGCTCGCCCTTCTCGGTCTCCACCGAACTCATGAAGCAGGGCGCCGAGTTGGCCCGTGCCAAGGGCGTACGCCTGCACACCCACGGCTCGGAGACCGTGGAGGAGGAGCAGTTCTGCAAGGAACTGTTCGGCATGGGCCCGACCGACTACTTCGAGTCGACCGGCTGGCTCGGCAACGACGTGTGGATGGCGCACTGCGTCCACATGAACGACTCCGACATCGCCGCCTTCGCCCGCACCGGCACCGGCGTCGCCCACTGCCCGTCCTCCAACGCGCGGCTGGCCGCGGGCATCGCCCGCGTCCCGGACATGCTGAAGGCGGGCGTCCCGGTCGGCCTCGGTGTGGACGGCACCGCCTCCAACGAGTCGGGCGAGCTGCACACCGAACTGCGCAACGCGCTGCTCATCAACCGCCTCAACGCCCAGCACCGCGAGGCCGCGCTCAACGCCCGCCAGGCGCTGCGGCTCGGCACCTACGGCGGCGCCCAGGTGCTCGGCCGCGCCGACCAGATCGGTTCGCTGGAGGCGGGCAAGCTCGCCGACTTCGTGCTGTGGAAGCTGGACACCCTCGCCCACGCCTCCATCGCCGACCCGGTCACCGCGCTGGTCTTCGGCGCGGCGGCCCCGGTCACGGCCTCGTTCGTGAACGGCCGGCAGATCGTCGAGAACAGCCGTCTCACCACGGTCGACGAGGACGCCATCGCCGTGGCGACCCGCGAGGAGGCCCAGCGCCTCGCCCGGATCGCGGCGCAGGCCTGACCCCAAGGAGTCCGGCCGAGGGGGACGGCCCTCGGCCGGTCGCCGTGGACCCGAGCGGGGCCCACGGAAGCTGGGCCGGGGGGTGCGTACTACAAGGACGTACGCACCCCCCGGAACGGTGAAAACCCGTCCCGAACCACCGTGCACACGACAGCAGTTGACGTTCCGTCACATCGCACACCCCGGCGCCACCCACGCCCCCGCCCGACCGGGACCCGCCCGCACCGGCAGTCGCCACCCCGCGCCGTCCGGGCCCCCGCGCCCCGCCCGACAGCAGAGCCGCGCTGTCCGCACTGCCTGCACCACCTGCTCGACGCACCACACCGCACCACCTCCCTGACACCCGCGTCCACCGCCGACGTGTAACCGACCGGAGGAACCGCCGTGGCCGCACAGCCCAGGTTTCGCAACTTCGCAGTCAGCCCCGCCCAGACCGGCGAGAAGCACCCGGTCGACGAGACACTCCCCCCGCTGAAAATGTTCACCAGCGGCCTTCAGCACGTGGCCGCCATGTACGCGGGTGTGGTGGCCCCGCCCATGATCGTTGGCCCCGCCGTGGGGCTCAGTACCAAGGAAACCGCCTTTCTGGTCGCCGCGAGCCTGTTCACCGCGGGCCTCGCCACCCTGCTCCAGACCCTCGGGATCTGGAAGATCGGCGCCAAGCTGCCCTTCGTGAACGGAGTCTCGTTCGCCGGGGTCACCCCGATGATCGCCATCGGCAAGGAGCACGGCACCAACGCGATCCCCGTCATCCTCGGCGGTGTCATCGTCGCCGGACTGCTCGGCTTCATAGCCGCCCCGTACTTCGGCCGGCTCGTCCGGTTCTTCCCGCCGGTCGTCACCGGCACCGTGATCACCCTGATCGGTGTCTCGCTGCTTCCCGTGGCCTTCAACTGGTCCTCCGGCGGCAACGAGAAGGCCGCCGACTACGGCTCGCTCTCCAACCTCGCGCTGGCGGGGATCACCCTGGTCATCGTGCTCGCACTGCGCAGGATGCTGCGCGGGTTCCTGCAGCAGATCGCGATCCTGCTCGGTCTGGTGGCCGGTTCGGTCATCGCGATCCCGATGGGCAAGACCAGCCTGGACACCATCAAGCACGCCGACGTCATCGGCTTCCCGACGCCGTTCCACTTCGGCGCCCCGCAGTTCGACATCGCCGCGATCGTGTCCATGTGCATCGTGATGCTGGTCTGCATGACCGAGTCCACCGCCGACATGCTGGCCCTCGGGAAGATCGTCGAGCGCCCCGCGGACCAGGAGACCATCGCGGCCGGTCTGCGCGCCGACACCCTGGGATCCGCGCTGAGCACCGTGTTCAACGGCTTCATGGCCAGCGCCTTCGCCCAGAACATCGGGCTCGTCGCGATGACCAAGGTGCGCAGCCGCTTCGTCGTCGCGACCGGCGGCCTCATCCTGGTCGTCATCGGCCTGTGCCCCGTGGCCGCCTCGGTGATCTCCCTCGTACCGCTGCCGGTGCTCGGCGGCGCGGGCATCGTGCTGTTCGGCTCGGTCGCCGCGAGCGGCATCCAGACGCTGTCGACGGCGGCCCTGGAGAAGGGGGAGAACGCGCTGATCGTGGCCGCCTCGGTCGGCATCGGACTGATCCCCATCGCCAAGCCCGGCTTCTACCACGCCTTCCCCGACAAGCTCCTGGTCGTGCTCGACTCCGGGATCTCCACCGGATGCGTGGTGGCCATCGTCCTCAACCTGGCCTTCAACCACTTCGGCAAGAAGCGGGACGAGAGCGAGGTCGAGGCGCTCCAGGCGGCCGAACCGGCGGTCGCCCTGCACTGAGGATCGGCCGTTCGGCCGGGCAGGTCCCGGCCGGTCGCGGGACCTGTGGCTCCACCTGCCGGGCCTTAGGTCGCCCGTTGCCCGCTCGCCCCGCCGAGCGCCGGTTCACGGTGTTAGAACGGAAGGGCCGTATCCCGTCACGGGTGCGGCCCGTCCGGATGTTGCGCTCCCTGCCACGGCAACACCCTTTCCGTGGAGGAAGCAGATGAGTACGGCCGCCCCGACGGACGCGACCGAGAAGAAGAAAAAGGGCTCAGGCGTGATGGCCGTGATGCAGCGCATCGGCCGGAGCCTGATGCTGCCGGTGGCCGTGATGCCGGCCGCGGCCCTTCTCGTACGCCTCGGCAACACCGACATGCTCGGCCGGGACTCCTTCCCGACCGTCGTCACCAAGATCGCCGGATACATGGCGGCCGGCGGCGGCGCGATCATCGACAACATCGCGCTGCTGTTCTGCGTCGGCATCGCCATCGGGTTCGCCAGGAAGTCGGACGGCTCGACCGCGCTCGCGGCCGTCGCCGGATACCTGGTCTTCCAGAAGGTGCTCGCCACCTTCACCGACAGCACCCTGCCGAAGGTGGCGGCCGTCGTCGACGGCAAGATCGTCATGAACGAGGCCCCGGTCAACGCCGGAGTGCTCGGCGGTGTCGTCATGGGCATCGTCGTCGCGCTGCTGTACCAGAAGTTCTACCGGACCAAGCTGCCGGACTGGGCGGGCTTCTTCGGCGGCCGCCGTCTCGTCCCGATCCTCTCCTCCTTCGCGGGCCTGCTCATCGGCATCGTCTTCGGCCTGATCTGGCCCGTCCTCGGCGCGGGCCTGCACAACTTCGGTGAGTGGCTGGTCGGTTCGGGCGCGGTCGGTGCCGGGATCTTCGGCGTCGCCAACCGCGGCCTCATCCCCGTCGGCATGCACCACCTCCTGAATTCCTTCCCCTGGTGGCAGGCGGGCGACTACAACGGCAAGCACGGCGACATCCCGCGCTTCCTGGCCGGGGACCCGAGCGCCGGGCAGTTCATGACCGGCTTCTTCCCGATCATGATGTTCGCCCTTCCGGCGGCCTGCCTCGCGATCACGCACTGCGCGCGCCCCGAGCGCCGCAAGGTCGTCGGCGGCATGATGCTCTCGCTCGCGCTCACCGCGTTCATCACCGGCATCACCGAGCCGATCGAGTTCAGCTTCATGTTCATCGCGCCGGTCCTGTACGCGATCCACGCGGTGCTCACCGGTGTCTCCATGGCGCTGACCTGGGCCCTCGGCATGAAGGACGGCTTCGGTTTCTCGGCGGGAGCCATCGACTTCTTCCTCAACCTCGGCATCGCGCACCACCCCTGGCTGCTCGCCCTGATCGGCGTCTGCTTCGCCGCCCTCTACTACGCCGTCTTCCGCTTCGCGATCACCCGGTTCAACCTGCCGACACCGGGCCGGGAATCCGACGAGGAACTGGCCGAACTCATGAAGGCGGAGGCCAAGTAGCCATGAAGAATCCAGCGGTTGAAACGACCACGCGCATCCTCGACCTCGACCGGGAGAGGCTGGCCGCCCTGCGCGGCAAGAGGCTCACCGCCGCCGTGGCGGCCGCCGAGGGCCGCACCGTGGTCGCCGAGGTCTTCGCCGAGCGGGCCGCGCTCATCCCGGGGGAGGACGGCCGGGGCGTCCACAACATGGAGCTCGTCGCGGCCTTCGGGGCCGACATCGTCGTCCTCAATCTCATCGAACGGGCCTGGGACGGCAGGAAGTTGACGCTGCCCGGCCTCGGGACCTTCACCTCCATCGGTGACCTGGCGGCGCACATCGGCCGCCCGGTCGCCGTCAACCTCGAACCCGGCGACGTACCCGAGATCCGCCGGGCCAGGCCCGAGCACGCCAAGCGGCTCGTCGACATGGGCGCCGCCATGCTCTGCCTCACCGCGAACCCCGGAACCGGCGGCTCGTACGAGGGCCTGGCCCGCGTGACCGAGGAGCTGCGCAAGGGGCTCGGGGACGATGTGGCGTTGTGGAGCGGCAAGATGCACCACGCCGGGCATCCCGAGCGGGTCACCGCGGGCCGCCTCGCCTCGCTCGTCGAGGCGGGCGCCGACGGCGTCGTCCTGCCGCTGCCCGGCACCATGCCCGGCGTCACCAGGGAGCTGGCCGCCGAGGCGGTCGCGGCCGTGCAGGACGCGGGCGCCGTGGTGATGGGCGCGATCGGCACCAGCCAGGAGGGTTCGCACACCGACGTCGTGCCCCAACTCGCCCTGACGGCAAAGGAGATCGGGGTCGACGCCCATCACTTCGGGGACTCCTTCATCCCCGGCATGTGCGACCCGGAGCTGCTCTACGCGTACTCGGTCGCGATCCGGGGGCGTCGCCACACCTGGAACCGGATGGCGCTCGGCGGCCGCGGCACCCGGTGCGGCGCATGCTGACCGCCGACCGGCGCCGGGCCCGCATCGCGGCCCGGGTCGAGTACCAGGGTCACGTCTCGGTCGCCGAGCTGATCCGTGACATGCGGGTGAGCCGGATGACCGTCTACCGCGATCTGGCGCTCCTGGAGGCGGAGGGGCGGCTGCGCCGGGTGCGCTGCGGCGCCCGCGCCTTCCCGAGCGCCCAGTTCGAGGACGGCGCGGACTGGATGACCTGGCGGCTCGCCAACGGACAGGCGGCCTGAGCGAGTCACCGCTCGCAGGCGATGCCGTCGCCGTCCCGGTCCAGGTGGGCAGCGTAGCCGGGGTCGCCGCGGTGGAGCGGGGTCACTCCGGCGGCGCGGGCGGCGGCGCAGTTCTTGTAGTACACGGTGCTGTCGCCGCCCTTGTCCCCAGCCCCGTCCATCGGCGGCGGGAGGCTGGGGGCCGCCGGCTTGGGCTTCGGCGGGGTCCTGGTCGCCGGAGGCGTCGGAGTGGCGGGCGGAGTCGCGCTCGGGCTCGCCGGGAGCGTCGGTGAGGGCGACGGCGAAGGTGTCGCGGCCGGGGTGCTCACGACGGGCGGCTTTTTCGGCTCGGGCTTGTCGTCGTCGCAGCCGGTCGTGGTGAGGGCGAGCGCACCGAGCACGCCGGTCAGGAGCAGAGTGCGGACGGCGGGGCTGGATATGCGCATGCGGCGGCTCTCTCGAACGATCGGGCGCTTGTGATGATCCGGTGAAGGAGAGAATACGGGCCGCAAAGGTTTCGTAAAGGGAGATGGGTCAACTCGGCCGAATTCAGCCGCACTACGTTCGGGAACGTACGGAGAAGGCGGGTGAGGCAGCCCTCCGCTGCCCCACCCGCCGTTCCCGTGGGGGCCGTTACCCGATGTGGTACGGGTCGCCGTACACCTTCCAGTCGAGCGGGGTGTCCAGGCTCAGGTTCCCCTTCTTCAGGAAGACCCGCTGCTCGGTGTCGACGCGGCTGGTGTCGCTGTGTGCCTCCTCCTGCTTCATCGCCCACACCCGGGCGTCCAGGAACGCGTTCAGGTACGTCGTCTCGTTGCCGCCCTGCGACGGCGGCTTGGCCTTGGCGAGCGCCTTCTTGCGGATGGAGCTGAAGCTGGTGGGGTCGCTTCCGTCGCCGTGCATCACGATGGCGTCGTAGTAGATGAACTGCCCGAGCGTGCCGACCCCGTCGGACTTGCCCTGGCTGACGGCCGGGTTGAAGTACACCCGGTCCCGCTCGTCGTTCTGGGCCTCCTTGAAGGCGGTCTCCGAGGCGGCGGTCTTCCAGTCCTTGGTGAAGCCCGGGTCGAGCCCCTTGTGCGAGTCGGTCCCGTTGACCTTCTCCAGGGCCGGCAGGTACTTCGCGAGGACGTTGCCGGGGTTGCGCGCGGTGTAGAGCTTGACGAGGTCGAGCATGTCGCCGGTACCGGAACAGAATCCGATGATGCCGGCGGTGTAGCCGCGCCCGTCCTTGATGTCCTCGATGTACTTGTACTGCGCCTTCCAGTTCAGCGAGGAGTTCTCCGCACTGGAGACGAGCTGCATGGCTATGTCCTTCTTCGCCGGGTCGTCGAGCCCGGTCGCGGCGGCGTTGTTCACCGTCGCATTGTCCGCTGTCGCGACGGCCGGGTTCTCGGCGGCGTAGGCCGTGACCGGCACCGCGAGGAGCGCGGTGCCGAGCAGGGCGCGTACGGCGATCTTGGTGCGGCGTGCGGTGGTCTTGCGGTGGGGGGTGTGCACCTGGACCTCCAAAAGGAGTTGGTCGCTCCGGTGTTCTGTTAGGAAACTTTCCTACCATTGTCGTGAAGCGGCCGTACACCCCTGCGGCACAAGGAAGTTGAAGTGTCCGGACACCGGGGCGCCCTGTCGCGGTCACCGAACGGGGCCTGGACAAGGGGGAGTTGGAGGGACGCCCGGAAAGGTCCGGCGGGTCGTCGTGCCGACCGGATGCGCGCCGGACGAACCGGGGGTGCGCAGGGGCGGGGCCTCGGCGCTCATCCCGGGCCTCCTCGCCCCGGTCGCGCACGGACGGTCGCCGGGCCGACCGGCCGAGGCGCCGCTCGCGGGCGCGCGGGGCGGGGCTCCCCGGGTAGAGTGACGGGCTGCTGTCACCGCATGTCAGAGGAGTCCCGCACGTTGTCCGAGCACCCCGAGCCGGCCGCTCCGGCCCCCGGCGCGACCCGGCTCGCCCTCGTCTCCGACTGCGGCAGCTGCTTCGGCCTGTGCTGCGTCGCCCTCGCCTACGCGAAGTCCGCGGACTTCGCGATCGACAAGCCGGCCGGAAAGCCCTGCCCGAACCTCCAGCAGGACTTCCGCTGCGGCATCCACCGCGAGCTGCGCACGAGCGGCTTCCAGGGCTGCACGGTGTACGACTGCTTCGGCGCCGGCCAGAAGGTCTCCCAGCAGACCTTCGAGGGCCGCGACTGGCGTACGGCGCCCGAAACCGCCGCGTCGATGTTCGCGGTCTTCCCGGTGATGCGCCAGCTCCACGAGCTGCTCTGGTACGTCACCGAAGCGCTCGCCCTGCCGAAGGCGGGGCCCGTCCACGCCGAGCTGCGCGCCGCGCTGGAGGAGACCGAGGCGTTCACGGCACTGGCCCCCGAGGCGCTGGCAGGGCTGGACGTGCCCGCCCACCGGGGCCGGGTCAACCAGCTCCTGCTGCGGGCGAGCGAGCTGGTCAGGGCCGACTTCAAGGGCAGGAAGAAGGACCGGCGCGGCGCCGACCTGATGGGCGCCAGGCTGAAGGGCGCCGATCTGCGCGGCGCGAACCTGCGGGGCGCCTTCCTGATCGCCGCCGATCTGCGCGGCGCCGACCTGCGCCTGGCCGACCTGATCGGCGCGGACTTCCGCGACGCGCGGCTGGCCGGCGCCGACCTCACCGAGGCGTTCTTCCTCACCCAGGCCCAGCTGAACGCGGCGAAGGGCGACGCGACGACCAAGCTCCCGCCGTCGCTGACCCGGCCCGCCCACTGGTAGCCGCCCAGGGCGTCGCCGCGGGCGGTCGGCGCCCGGCCGGGGCCGGGAGCTAGGGCGTCCAGCCCGGGTCCCGGCCGCTCATGCCGATGAGGCGGTCGAGCGGCGGAGCGTCGGCCGGGACGTCGACGGCCGGGCCGAAGGCGTCGCCGCGGGAGGCGGGGTCGTCCTTCGACGGGGCGAGGAACGCGTAGGAGACCTCCAGGTCGGCCGGGGCGGGCCGGTAGGCCTGACCGGTGGCCCGGGCCACGTCCCAGGCGTGGACCACGAGCTCGTCGAGGGCGACGCACCCGGCGACCGAGGCGGGCAGGGTGAGACCGCCGGCCTGGGTGGTGCCCGCCCACGCCGCCGGGTCCCGCCAGGCGGCGGCCATCGCGGCCAGGGCGAGGGGCAGCGAGCCGCGCCAGTCGGCGGGCAGCTCGGGCGGGCGGGTGCTGCTCGGGGCGGTGCCGGTGGTCGGGCCGAGGTTCTTGCGGGCGGCGTCCTGGAAGGCGACGCTGAGCCCCGCGATGTGGGCGAGCAGGTCGCGCAGGGTGTACTCGGGACAGGGCGTGGGGCCCTTCAGCTGATCGTCGCGTACGCCTGCGAGAAGGCGGGTCAGCTCGGCCGCCGCGTGGCCGAGGTCGGGCAGGGGTGCGGGGGCGTTCGTGTCGCTGCTCATGCAGGGAAGACGGCGCGCGGACCGGAAACTCATCGCCCGGCGCCCCGCGCGTTCGCCCGTCGTCCGGCCGGGGCGGTCACCGAACAGGTCGTCGCCCTACCCCCGCTCAGCGCGTACGGCGGGGCCGACCGTGCTTCAGGCGAGCTTGCGGCCGCCGAACGCGCCCGATCCGTCCGCCTGTTGCCACCACTTCTCCAGGCCCGGCCCGTCCATGGCGCGCCAGTCCGGGCTCTCCTGGACGAGCCCGCGACCCAGGCTGCGGCCGAGGTCGACCATGGTGCGCCCGACCGCCGAGCGACCGGCGTCGTAGGCGGCCAGCGCCTCGGGCCAGCTCGCGGCCGATGTCAGCGCGGACTCCAGGGCGGTCGCGTCCTGGAGCGCCTTGACCGCGCCGCCGCCGGTGTGCGGGCGGGCCACCGTGGCGGCGTCCCCGGCCAGCACGAGCCGGCCGACCGCGTACCGGGGCGCGGTGAAGTCGTACATCGGCTGGACGAAGAGCTCCTCCGGCGCCGTCAGGTGCATCAACCGGCCCCAGTAGGGTGCGAGTTGGGTGTCCGCGATCTCCAGGGCCCGGGCCCGGAGCGCGTCGGTGAGGGTGCCGGGCGGCAGGCTGGTGGGGGAGTCCAGCGGCAGTCCGTGATCGGCCGGCGGGGCCCCGTACAGCACCCAGTTCACGCGGTGGCCGCCCCGGCCGTCCGGGATCCGGTAGATGATCGCGTGCCCGCCCGCGAAGACGGCGTACACGCAGTCCTCCACCGGCCACAGGCCGGAATCGGGGAGCCGCTCGGCGGGGAAGGCGCCGCGCCAGGCGAGATAGCCCGCGTAGGCCGGGCCCACCTCGGGGCAGGCGGCGGTGCGGACCACCGAGCGGTAGCCGTCCGCGCCCACGACGAAGTCGAACCGCTCGGTGCCGCCCCCGGCCGTGCTCAACCGCACCTCGTGCCCGGTGACATCGAGCCGGTCGACCGCCGTGCCCGCGCGGAACTCCACCGACTGAGGCACCCGGGCCCGCAGTTCGCGCCAGAGCGGGCCCCAGTTGTAGGTGCGGAAGGGGAACGGCAGCGCCCCGACCAGACGGCCGAGCGGGGCCGCGCCGTCGCGAACGTACCAACTGCGCCGGGTGAGTTGGATCCACGGCATCGACGCGTCCACGTACCCGGCCGCCTCCAGTTCGGCGTAGCGGACGTTGTGCATCGCGAGCCCCACCCCGCGGTCGGCCAGCTGCCCCGCGGCCCGCTCGTACACCGTGATCCCCTCGGCGCCCCCGCGGTGCGCGGCCAGTGCCGCGGCGCACCCCGCGACGCTCCCGCCCACGACGGCCACTCGCCCTCCACGCATCCCCAGCGTCCTCGCATTCTCGTCAGGGGTGCCGAGCCCCCCGGCCCGGCGGACGTCCCCCGCCGGATTGTCGCAGCAAGGCGCGGACCGCGCAGGGGGCGTGGGGAGGGGGCACTCGGGCGATCACGGGATGCGCCGCCGTGCCCCGCGTGGTCCATTGAGTCCCATGGACGCGGACCAGGACCTGCGAGCGAGGGTCGACGCACTGATGGACGGGCTGCGGGCAGACCTGGAACGGCTGGCCCGCATCCCCTCCATCGCCTTCCCGGGCTTCCCTCCCGAACCGGTGCGCCAGGCGCACGACCTGGTGGTGGAGCTGCTGCGGGGCGCCGGTGTCGAGCGCATCGAACGGCTCGACCTGCCCGGTACCGCCCCCGTCGTCTATGCCGAGATCCCGCCGCCGCACCCGGCCGCCCCGACGGTGCTGCTGTACGGCCACTACGACGTCCAGCCGCCCGGCGATCCCGCGCTGTGGCTCTCGCCGCCCTTCGAGCCGACCCCGGTCGAGGGCGGACTGCGGGCGCGGGGCATCGCGGACGACAAGGCCAACGTCCTCGTCCACGTGGGCATGCTGCGGGCGTACGGCGGCCGCCCGCCCACCGGCATCAAGATCGTGATCGAGGGCCAGGAGGAGTACGGCAGCGCCTTCGACGACTATCCGCCCACCGATCCCGAACGCTTCGCCTGCGACGCCATGGTCATCGCGGACATGGGCAACATCCGCCCCGGCTCACCCACCCTCACCACCGGGCTGCGCGGCGCCTGCGAGGTGGTCGTCGAGGTGCGCACCCTGGCCGAGGCGCGGCACAGCGGAGAGTTCGGCGGCGCGGCGCCCGACGCCCTGCTCGTGCTGCTGCACGCCCTCGCCACCCTCCACGACGCCGGGGGCGACGTGGCCGTCGCGGGGCTGCGCCGTGAGGAGTGGTCCGGCACCTCGTACACCGACGCGGAGTTCCGCGAGCTCGCGGCCGTCTGCGAGGGGGTGCCGCTCCTGGGCACCGGGAGCCTCGGCGAACGCCTGTGGAGCGGGCCGGCCGTCACCGTCATCGGCCTGGACGCCCCGACCGTCGACCACGCCGCGTCCGCGGTGGTCCCCTACGCCCGCGCCAAGCTGAACCTCCGCGTCCATCCGCAGCAGGATCCGAAGGAGGCGCAGGGCAGGCTGGTCGCCCATCTGGAGGCACTGCGTCCCTTCGGCATCGCGCTCACCGTCACCGCGGGCGACGCCGGGCCCGGCTTCGAGCCCGCGACCGGCGGCCCCGCCTACCGCGCGGCGCTCACCGCGCTGCGCGAGGGCTGGGGCGCGGAGCCCGCCTTCGCGGCGAGCGGCGGCTCGATCCCCCTGGTCAACGGGCTCGCGAAGGCGGCGCCCGGGGCGGAGGTGCTGCTCTTCGGGGCGCAGGACAGCATGTGCGCCCTGCACGCCCCGAACGAACGCGTCCTCTTCTCCGAGCTGCGCGGCGCCGTGATCGCGGAGGCGGCCTTCCTGCGGGAGTACGCGGCGGCGTTCGGAGCCGGGGCGTGACGGCGCCGGCCCCGTCCGCGGTGCCGCCCCCGGACCCGCCCTTCGAGGAGCCGCCGGCCAAGAGCGGAGGACTGCGCTTCCCGAGTGCGCTGACGATCCTCGCGATCGTCACGCTGGCCGTGTGGGTCCTCGCGTTCGTCATCCCGTCCGGCGCGTACGACCGCAACGACAAGGGGGCGCCGGTCGAGGGCACCTACCACCGGGTCGACAACGGCCAGAGCTTCACGGACCGCCTGGGCGACCTCTTCCTCTCCCCGGTCAACGGCCTGTACGGCGTCCAGGACGCCAAGTCGGGCCGGGTCGGCCCCACGATGGCCGGTGAACTGTACGGCAGCGCCGGGGTGTTCCTCTTCGTCCTGGCCATCGGCGCGTTCATCACCGTGGTCTTCAGGACCGGCGCGCTCGACCGCGGGATCGGTCTGCTCGCGCACCGGCTGCGCGAGCGCGGCGCGCTGCTCATCGCGGGCGTGATGACGGTCTTCTCGGTGCTCGGCACGGTCGAGGGCTTCGCGGAGGAGACCCTCGGCTTCTACGGACTGATCGTGCCGCTGATGCTGGCGCTCGGCTACGACCGGCTGGTGGCGACCGGCACCATCATCGTGGGCGCGGGCATCGGTGTGCTGTGCTCGACGGTCAACCCGTTCGCGACGGGCGTCGCGTCCTCGGCGGCCGGGATCTCCCTGGGCGACGGCATCGTCCTGCGCTTCGTGATGTGGGCGGTCCTCACGGCGGTGTCGATCCTGTACGTGGTCCGTTACGGGCGGCGCGTGCAGCGGGACCCGTCGAAGTCCCTCACGGGTTTCCTGCCGGGAGACCTGGACCACCGGGAAGCGGCGGCGCCGTCGGCGGACGCCGGCGACGAGCCCCGGTCAGCACCGGAAGGGGCCTCGCCGGCGGGTCCGGCGGACCAACCCCCGGAGCTGACCCGGACCCACCGACTGGTCCTCGCCCTCCTCGCCCTCGTCTTCGCCTTCATGATCTTCTCGGTGGTGCCGTGGTCCAGCGCGCTGACGGGCAGGGCTGACGCGACCCCGTACGGCTGGGAACTGGGCTGGTCCTTCCCGCAGTTGGCGGCCCTGTTCCTGGTGGCCGCGGTCCTGGTGGGGGTGGCGGCCCGGCTCGGCGAGGCCGCACTGAGCTCGACGATCATCCAGGGAGCCGCCGACTTCATCTCCCCGGCGCTCGTCATCGTGCTGGCCCGCGGCGTCACGGTCATCATGAACAACGCGCAGATCACGGACACGGTGCTGCATTCGATCGAGGGCGTGGTGAAGGGCGCCCCGTCCACGCTGTTCGCGGTGATCGTCTTCGTGGTGAACCTTCCGCTGGCCTTCCTGATCCCCTCGACCTCGGGCCACGCGACCCTCGCGATGCCGATCCTGGCCCCGCTGGCCGACTTCGCGGGCGTCTCGCGCGCGGTGGTGGTGACCGCCTGGCAGGCGGCGAGCGGCTGGATGAACCTGTGGGTCCCCACGACCGCCGTCACCATCGGCGGCGTGGCCCTGGCGAAGGTCGGCTACAACAAGTACCTGCGCTTCGTGGCGCCGCTGCTCGCCATCCTGTTCATCCTGGTCTGCGCGTTCGTGGCGGCGGGCGCGGCCCTGACGTGACACGGCTGGGCCCCCGGTGCTGTGCGGTACCGGGGGTCCAGCCGGAGAGTCCGACCAGGTTGGTCAGCCGACGAGTTGCTCGTAGGCCGGGAGGGTCAGGAAGTCGGCGTAGTCGGCGTCCAGGGAGACCTTCAGGAGGAGGTCGTGGGCCTGCTGCCACTTGCCGGCGGCGAAGGCCTCCTCGCCGATCTCCGCGCGGATCGCGGCGAGTTCCTCGGCCGCGACCTTGCGGGCGAGGTCTGCCGTGGCCTTCTCACCGTTCTCGAAGACCACCCCGGCGTTGATCCACTGCCAGATCTGCGAGCGCGAGATCTCGGCGGTGGCCGCGTCCTCCATGAGGTTGAAGATGGCGACCGCGCCGAGGCCGCGCAGCCACGCCTCGATGTAGCGGGTGCCGACCTGGACGGCCGAGACCAGGCCCGCGTAGGTGGGCTTGGCGTCGAGGGAGTCGATGGCGATCAGGTCGCCGGGGGCCACCGAGACGTCCTCGCGCAGCCGGTCCTTCTGGTTCGGCTTGTCGCCGAGGACCGCGTCGAAGGAGGCCATCGCGATCGGGACCAGGTCGGGGTGGGCCACCCACGAGCCGTCGAAGCCGTCGCCCGCCTCGCGGTCCTTGTCGGCCTTGACCTTCTCGAAGGCGACCTTGTTCACCTCGGCGTCCCGGCGCGAGGGGATGAACGCGGCCATGCCGCCGATCGCGTGCGCGCCGCGCTTGTGGCAGGTGCGGACCAGGAGCTCGGTGTAGGCGCGCATGAAGGGCGCCGTCATCGTCACCGCGTTGCGGTCCGGCAGGACGAACTTCTCGCCGCCGTCGCGGAAGTTCTTCACGATGGAGAAGAGGTAGTCCCAGCGGCCCGCGTTCAGGCCCGCCGCGTGGTCCTTGAGCTCGAAGAGGATCTCTTCCATCTCGTACGCGGCCGTGATCGTCTCGATCAGGACGGTGGCGCGGACGGTGCCCTGCGGGATGCCCACGTAGTCCTGCGCGAAGACGAAGATGTCGTTCCAGAGGCGGGCCTCCAGGTACGACTCCGTCTTGGGGAGGTAGAAGTACGGGCCCTTGCCGAGGTCGATCAGGCGCTGGGCGTTGTGGAAGAAGTACAGGCCGAAGTCGACGAGCGCGCCGGGGACCGGGCGGCCGTCGAACTGGAGGTGGCGCTCCTCCAGGTGCCAGCCACGCGGGCGCATGACGACGGTCGCGAGCTGGTCGGCGTCCTTGAGGGCGTACGACTTGCCGGACTTCGCGTCGGTGAAGTCGATGCGGCGTTCGTACGCGTCGATCAGATTGAGCTGGCCGAGGACGACGTTCTCCCAGGTGGGAGCCGAGGCGTCCTCGAAGTCGGCGAGCCAGACCTTCGCGCCCGAGTTCAGGGCGTTGATGGTCATCTTGCGGTCGGTCGGACCGGTGATCTCCACGCGGCGGTCGTTCAGCGCGGCCGGGGCCGGCGCCACCTTCCAGTCGGCCGCGCGGATCTCGGCCGTCTCGGGGCGGAAGTCGAGCGTGGAGGTGCGGGCGATTTCGGCCCGGCGGTCCTGGCGGCGGGTGAGGAGCTCGTCACGGCGGGCCGTGAAGTTCCGGTGCAGCTCGGCCACGAAGGCGAGGGCCGCGTCGGTGAGTACCTCCTCCTGCCGGGGCAGGGGCTCGGCATCGACGATGGCCAGCGGGGACGGCGCTGGTGCGGACATGAGCTGTCACTCCTTCGCGGGCGGTGCCCTGACGGCCGCCGGGTCACCCAACATGGCACTCAGTGCCAGGGCTCCGAGATACGACTGCGGGCGCCGGCTGATCTGACGGGCGCTTCTGAACAGTGGATACTAGTTTCCTCATGGTGGAAGTTCAATGGTTTGTTGATGTCGAGATTCTCCGGGTCGACAGACCATGGCGCTGGGTGCCACCCCGTTCACTCCACGTCTCCACCGGACTCCACGCCCTTCCTGTGTACTCCACATCTAGGCGAGACGGCCCAGATCCGCCTCCGTGTCGATGTCGTACGGCTCCGCCACGTCCCCGCACTCGACCAGGACGATCTCACTCTCATGGGCCTTCAGATAGGCGCGGGCACCGCGGTCGCCGGTCGCGCTCGTCGCGATGTCCGCCCAGCGGCCCGCGCCGAACAGCACCGGATGGCCGCGCTTGCCGTCGTACGAGGCGGCCGCGAGCGCATCGCCCGAACGGTGGGCGGCGAGCACCCGGGCCACCGCCTCGGCGCCGATGCCGGGCTGGTCCACCAGCGAGACCAGCGCCGCCCCCGGCCCGCCTTCGGCGCCGGGGTCCGACGTGGCCAGCGCCTCCAGGCCGGCCCGCAGCGAGGAGCCCATCCCCTCGGACCAGTCCGGATTGTCGACCAGCACGCAGCCCGCCAGGTCCGCGCGGGCCCGCACCTCGTCGGCGGCGGCTCCGAGCACCACGTACACGGTGCGGCAGCCGCCCTCGCGCAGCACCCGGACCGCGTTCTCCACCAGCGGACGGCCCCGGTGCGGCAGCAGCGCCTTGGGGCGGCCGCCGAGCCGCCGGCCGCCGCCCGCCGCGAGCAGCAGCCCTGTGACCTGTGCGGCATTTGTCATCGGTTGTGTCATGGCCCCAGATATACCCAATGCTTCTGCCGAATTCCGTCCGCGCAGTGGCGCACGGCACACCGCATGGCGTTAACTGACCCGCGAATCCCGGCAGTTGACCTTCGCTGCGCGGGTTCTCAACACCTGCACAAGGACGTGCGTGGGGGAGGGCTTTTGTTGCGAGGCGTGGAGCAGAGGGCCGTGGCGGGCAGTGGTGAGGACCCCAGGGTGAGCGAGTTGCGGGCGGCCGTGTCGCGGCTGCGCCGGGAGCTGGCCGGTCATCCGGCGGAGTTTCCCGACCGGGCCGTGGCCGAGGACGAGCTGGCCGCGCTGGACGCGATGGCGATCAGTGGCGTCCCGGAGGTTCCCCGGCTGCGCCGCTCGCTGCTGTTGATCGCGGGCTCGATCGGCTCGGTCAGCGCGCTGGCGGCCGCGGTGAGTGACGTACGCAAGGCGGTCGAGTTGTTCGGCGAGCCGCCGGGCCGCACCTGAGCGGCCGCCCCGGGGCCCCGGCGTGAACTTCCGCCCCGCCAGGGCGGGTTCACGCCACCCAGTGCGGGCGGTTCTGCTCGCCGATGACGGCGGGCAGGCCCGCGTCCAGGGTGGCGGCCAGGCGGCGGACCGCCTCCTCCGCTCGCTCCGGCTCGTGCACGAAGGGGATGCGCAGCCGGTGTTCGTGGGTGCCGGGATCGGCGGCGAAGCGCGAACCCGGCTGGAGGTTCACCCCGTGGGCCAGGGCCGCCTGGGCCAGCACCCCCGCGACCGGCCGGCCCAGATCGACCCAGAGGCAGAGCCCGCCGGCCGGCGACTGCCAGCGCCACTCGGGGAGATGGCGGGCCAGGGACGCGGCCAGCGCGTCGCGCCGCTCGCGCAGCTGCGGCAGCCGGGTGCGCAGGACGTCGTCCATGCCGGGCAGCAGCGTCTTGGCGAGCACCTGGTCGACGAGCGAGGGCGCCAGGTCCACATGGATGCGCAGCGCGGCCAGCTCGTTGACGAGCCGGGAGCTCGCCCGCACCCAGCCGGTGCGCAGCCCGCCCCAGTGCGTCTTGCTGAGCGAGCCGACCGTGACGATCTGCTCGGACTCGCCCTGGTGGGCGAGGGACACGAAGGGCGCCGGAGCCGGGCCCTCCAGGGACATCTCGGCCATGGTCTCGTCGATGAGCAGCCAGGTGCCCGTCGCCCGGGCCGCGCGCAGCAGCCGGGTGCGCTGCTCGGTGCTCATCAGGGCGCCGGTCGGGTTCTGAAAGTCCGGGATGAGGTAGGCGAGCCGGGGCGCGGTCTGGCGCAGGGTGCACTCCAGGAGCTCGATGTCCCAGCCGTCCTCGGTCACGGGCACGGGGGTGATCCTCAGCCCCGCGTGGCGCACCGCGTCGAGGGCGTTGGGATACGAGGGGCTCTCCACGAGGGCCCGGTCGCCCGGCCGCCCGAGGAGGTTCACCACCAGCGACACCGCGGACTGGGCGCCCGTGGTGATCAGGATCTGCTCGGGCAGGGTGGGCAGGCCGCGCCGGGTGTAGCGCTCGGCGACGGCGGCGCGCAGTTCGGGCAGGCCGAGCGGGTGGTAGCCGTTGGTGGCGGCGTGGCAGGCCACTTCCGGCCCGGCCAGTGCGTAGGCCGCGGCCAGCTCCGCCGCGGGGGCGGCGGGTGAGGCCATCGCCAGGTCGATGACGCCGTCGGGCGCCTGATAGCGGGCCACATTGGCCGGGGTCGTGCCCTCGGGCAGCTCGGTCCAGGTGCCCGAGCCGCGTCGGCTGAGCGCGTAGCCCCCCTCGCGCAGCAGGTCGTACGCCGCCGTGATGGTGGCCCGGCTGACCTCCAGGGCGGTGGCGAGCTCACGCTCGGCGGGCAGCCGGGTGTGCAGCGGGATGCGGCCGTCCAGGAGCAGTGAGCGCACGCCCTGGGCGAGTGCGCGGTAGCCGGGGCGCGGGCCCGTGATGGCGGTGACCTGACCGGCGAGCTGACGGCTGCCCAGCGTGCGGGCGGTGCTGCTCACGGTGTCCACGGACCGGACCACCCGCATGCCTGCCATACCAACCTCCGTGAATTGGCCCTGCCTTCCAGGCCAATCAGCGTACAGACTCGGATTCTGTCAGCGCATTGGCCTGCACGCAGGGGCCGAGAAGGGTGAGTTGTCATGGAACGCGATGTGGCGGTCACGGACCGGTTCGAGCGGGAGATGCAGCGGCGTCGCGAGGAGGGCCCGCGCGGCGTCTCGCTGCTCCGCTTCCGCGGCCTTCGACGGCTGCGCAAGGGGCGCGCGAAGTGACCGGGGGCCGCGTGGTGGTGGGCGTCAGCGGGTCGCTCGGCAGCCTCGCCGCGCTGCGGACGGCGGTCGACGAGGCCCGCCGCGGCGGCCGCGCACTGCTGGTCGTCACCGCCTGGGAGCCGCCGGAGGGCGAGTTCCTCTTCGCACGCAACCCGGACGCCGCGTGGGCCGCCCACCACGAGGGGCTGGCCCGCGAGACGCTGGACCGCGCCGTCGAGCAGGCCCTGGGCGCCCTGCCCGAGGACGTGCCTGTGCGCAGGCTCGTCGTCCGGGGCAGGGCGGGACGGGTGCTGTGCGCGCTGGCCGCGCGGCCCGAGGACCTGCTCGTCATCGGCGCGCGGCCGGGTGCGCGGCGGGCGCCGGTGCGCCGCCACGTCCACCAGCACGCGCGCGCCGCCGTCCTGACGGCGCCGGCGCCCCCGCTGCCGCGGCGCGCGGCGCGAGCCCTGCGGCACGCGAGGGCCGAGGACTTCGCCCTGCACGGGTGAGGAGAGCGGGGGCCGGACCGTACGGGGGACGGCCCGGCCCCGCGATCGCCCGGCCGCGCCGCGGTCGTCGTCCGGGACGGGCGCGAGGGTTCAGCCTGGCTGGCGGATCAGGCGGCGCGCGCTCGCGGCGGCGACCGCCGCCGTGCGCGAGTCCACGCCCAACTTCGCGTAGATGTGGACCAGATGGGACTTGACGGTGGCCTGGCTGAGGAACAGCCGCTTGCTGATCTGCTGGTTGGAGAGCCCGTCGCCGACCAGCTGGAGGACCTCCAGCTCGCGCCGCGTCAGCGCCTCCGCGGGCGTGCGCATCCGGTCCATCAACCGGTGTGCCACCGCGGGGGCGAGCGCCGACTGGCCCGCGGCCGCGGTGCGGACCGCCGCCGCCAGCTCCTCCGGCGGGGCGTCCTTGAGCAGATAGCCCGCCGCGCCCGCCTCCACCGCGGCCAGGATGTCCGCGTCGGTGTCATAGGTGGTGAGCACCAGGACACGCGGGGCGCCCGGGCGGGCGGTGATGGCCGCCGTCGCCTGCGCGCCGTGCATCCCGGCGCCGAACTGGAGGTCCATCAGGACCACGTCGTACGCGCCGGAGGAGGCCAGCTCCACCGCGCGCTCGGCGGTGGCGGCCTCCCCGGCCACCGCGAAGTCCGGCTCGGTGTCGAGGACCGCGCGCAGCCCCGCCCGCACGATGGGATGGTCGTCGGCGAGGAGCAGCCGGATCGGCGCCGCGCTCACCGGGCGCCCGCCACGGGCAGCGGCAGCGTGATCGCGACGGCCGTGCCCTGGCCCGGCGCGGACTCCACGCTCAGGGTGCCGCCGAGCGACTGGGCCCGCGAGCGCATCGCGGGCAGGCCGAAGCCGCCGCTCTCCCGCGGGCGGCGGTCCGCCGGGTCGAACCCGCGCCCGTCGTCCACGACGTCCAGGGCCACCGAGGTCTCCATGAAGCTGAGGGTGATCTCGGCGCGGTCCGCCCCCGCGTGCTGCACGGTGTTGGCGAGCGCCGACTGGGCGATGCGCAGGAGCGCCACCTCGTACGGGGTCGGCAGCGCGACCGGGGTGCCGCTCACGCCGAACTGCACGGCCGGGCCGGGGGCCGCCGCGCACAGCCGCTCCAGGGCGCCGGACAGCGAGCCGTGCTCCAGGTCGGGCGGGGTGAGCGCCTGCACGAAGCGGCGGGCCTCGGCCAGGTTGTCCTGGGCCGCGCGGCGGGCCTGCTCGACGTGGTCGCGGGCCGGGTCGCCGGCGGGCAGCGCGCGTTCGGCCGCGCGCAGCAGCAGCTGGATCGAGGAGAGGCCCTGGGCGAGCGTGTCGTGGATCTCGCGGGCCAGCCGCTCGCGCTCGGCGAGGGTGCCGGCCGTGCGCTCGGCCTCGGCGAGCTCGGCCCGCGTCGCCACCAGCTCGTCGATCAGCTCGCGGCGCCGCTCGCTCTCGCGGTACAGCGCGTCGTACCCGAGCACGGTCGCCACGGCGACCGCCGCGCCGAGCAGCGGCCCTATGAAGGCTCCCGGCGTGACCTGCTGCCCGTGCAGCAGGAAGCTCGCGATGGCCGCGCCCGCCGTCGCGAGCACGGCGGGCAGCGCCCAGCGCAGCGGCAGCAGGTGGAGCAGCAGGAAGTAGAGCGGGAAGGCGGCCCACAGCGCGTCGGGGGAGAGCGCGAGCAGCAGCAGCCAGGACGCGCCGAGCGCCCCGAGCCACAGCGCGGCCGCCGGGGACCGCGGCCGCACCGCGGGCAGGGCGACGCCCACCGCGTACACCGCGGCCATCAGGACGACCGCCCCGAAAACGGCCCCCGGATGCGGCGCGCCACCGCCCGCGGCGCGTACCGCGGAGAGCGCGAGCAGCCCGCCGAGCAGCGCGTGCAGGCACAGCCGCAGCAGGGCGGCGACGGGGGTGTGGGGGCGTGCGGGATCCATAGGACTTCCAGCGTACGGGCCCGCCGGGCGGCCCCGGTCAACCGAAAGTTTGATGTGCGGATGCATCCTTCGATCCGCGGACGCATGCCCGGGCGCGATGTGCCCCGGACCCCCGGAGACCAGGCTTGAGCCCATGTTCGTCGCATGGAGAGACCTCCGGTTCGCCAAGGGCCGGTTCGCGCTGATGGGTACGGTCGTGGTGCTCATCACCCTGCTGGTGGGGCTGCTTTCCGGGCTCACCGCCGGGCTGGCCAGGGACAACACCTCGGCCGTCAGCGCGCTGCCCGCCGACCGGCTCGCCTTCGCCGCGCCGCCCTCCGGGCAGTCGGCGTCCTTCACCAACTCCGTGGTGCCGAGCGGCACTTGGCACCGGTGGCAGCAGGCGCCGGGAGTCGAGGAGGCCCAGCCGATCGGCATCTCCACGCTGAACGCGAAGGCGGGCGAGCACACGGCCGCGGTGTCCTCGTTCGCGGTACCGGCGGGGTCCGGCCTGGCCCCGTCCGCGGTACGCGCCGGGTCCGTCGTCCTCTCGCACGGCGCGGCCGGGGACCTGCGCGCGAAGGCGGGCGACCGTCTGACGCTGGGCGGCCGGACGCTGACCGTGTCGGCGGTGGAGGGCGAGGACTCCTACAGCCACACCCCCGTGGTGTGGACGGCGCTGGCCGACGACGCGCCCGCCACCGTCGTCGCGCTCACCCTCGACGGCGGCGCGGACCTCGCGGCCACCGACCGACGGCTCGGCACCGAGAGCCTGACGCTCTCCGACGCGCTCTCCGCGCTGCCCTCCTACCAGGCCGAGAACGGCTCGCTCCAGCTCATGCGCGGCTTCCTCTTCGTCATCTCGGCGCTGGTCGTCGGCGCGTTCTTCACCGTCTGGACGATCCAGCGCAGCGGCGACATCGCCGTACTGAAGGCGCTCGGCGCCTCGACGCCCCATCTCCTCAAGGACGCGCTCGGCCAGGCCGTCGTGATGCTGACGGCGGGCACGCTGCTCGGCACCGGGCTCGCCTCGCTCGCCGGGGGGCTCGTCGGCGGCGCGGTGCCCTTCGTGCTCGACCCCGCCACCACGCTCGCCCCGGCCGCCGTGCTCATCGTGCTCGGCGTGATCGGCGCCGCCCTGTCCATCCGGCGCATCACCGCCGTCGACCCGCTGACCGCGCTCGGGAGTGCCCGGTGAACCCCTCCACACTTGTCCTCGACGACATCACCCTGACCTACGCCGACGGCGAAGGACGCCTCACCGCCCTGGACGCGGTCTCGCTCGCGGTCGGCGCCGGCACGGTGACGGCCTGCGTCGGCCCCTCCGGATCCGGCAAGTCCAGCCTCCTCGCGGTCGCCGCGACCCTGGTGACCCCGGACAGCGGGCGCGTCGTGGTGGCCGGGACCGACACCGCCGGGCTCGGCCCCGGCGAGAAGGCGGCGCTGCGCCGCGACTCCATCGGCATCGTCTTCCAGCAGCCCAACCTGCTGCCCTCGCTGACCGCGGCCGAGCAGCTCCAGGTGATGGCCCACCTCGCGGGCCGCAGGCCGCGCGAGGCGCGCGGGCGCGCCCTGGAACTCCTGGCCGCCGTCGGTCTCGGCGACCAGGCCCACCGCCGCCCCCACCAGCTCTCCGGCGGCCAGCGCCAGCGCGTCAACATCGCCCGCGCCCTCATGAACGAGCCCGCGGTGCTCCTGGTCGACGAGCCGACCAGCGCCCTCGACCACGAGCGCGGTGCCGCGGTACTCGACCTCCTGCTCACGCTCACCCGCGACCGCGGCACGGCCACCGTCCTGGTCACCCACGACCGCGCCCACCTGGAGCGGATGGATGCCGTGGTGACCATGGCCGACGGGCGGCTCAGCGAGGCGCGGGCGGTCGCGGGCTGAGCCCCCGGGGGGCGACCGCGGCACACTCTTGGCCGGCGCATGGGGGGCTCCATACCGCCCGTGCGCCGGGGGTTCACCTGCGCGGCGACGGCGGTACACAGGGCGCCACTACTCATGAGCGCGCACCCCCCGCACCCCGGTTCCATCAACGTCAGGGGATACCTGTGAACCGCCCGCTCCTCCGGCTGGCCGCGACCTTCGGCGCCGCCGGCGCGCTCGCCGGAACGACCGTGCTGCACGCCGACGCCACCCCGGCGCGCCCGCACCGCGTCGCCGCCCAGCACGTCCTGCTCATCTCCGTGGACGGACTGCACCAGGCCGACCTCGACCGCTACACCGCCCGGCACCCGCACTCCGCGCTGGCCCGGCTCGCGCACGGCGGTGTGCAGTACACCCACGCGAGCACCACCACGCCCTCGGACTCCTTCCCCGGCATGACCGCCCAGGTCACCGGCGGCGGCCCGGGCACCACCGGGGTCTACTACGACGACTCCTACGACCGCACCCTGCTCCCGGCCGGCACCACCGACTGCGCGAAGGCCGTGCCGGGCGCCGAGGTCGACCTCACCGAGGACCTCGACAAGGACAAGTCGGCCCTCGACGCGGGCCAGGGCCTGACCGGACTGCCGGGCAGCATCCTGCGCATGACCGGCAACCCGGGCACGCTGCTCAACCCGGCCGCGCTGCCCGTCGACCCGAAGACGTGCAAGCCGCTCGCCCCGCACTCCTACCTGCGCGTCAACACCGTCTTCGACGTGGCCCGCCGGGCGGGGCTGCGCACGGCCTGGTCGGACAAACACGCGGCGTACGACATCCTGCAGGGGCCCTCGGGCCAGGGCATCCAGGACCTCTTCACGCCCGAGATCAACTCCGACGCCACCGGCTATGCCAAGGGCACCGACTGGACGAAGGACAACAAGGCCACGCGCCAGTACGACGACTACAAGGTCCAGGCCGTCCGCAACGAGATCGACGGCTACGACCACAGCCGCGGCCACCGCACCGGCACCCCGGCCGTCTTCGGCCTCAACTTCCAGTCCGTATCGACCGCGCAGAAGCTGCCCGCCTCCGACGGTCTCAAGGGCGGGTACACGGCCAAGGGCGTTCCCGGGCCGCTGGTCGAGGCGAGCATCGACTTCGTCGACTCCGAACTCGGCTCGCTGGTCGCCGAGCTCAAGGCCCGCCACCTCGACACCAGCACGACCGTCATCCTGTCCGCCAAGCACGGCCAGTCGCCCACCGACCCGGCCGCGCTGACCCGGATCGACGACGCCCCGCTGCTCGCCGGTCTCGACGCGGCGTGGAAGAAGGCCCACCCCGGCGCGGGTCCCCTCGTCGCGCACTCCGCGGACGACGACGGCATGATGCTGTGGCTCACCGACCACTCGCAGGCCGCCGCCGACTTCGCCAAGGCCTACCTCCTGGCCCAGCACGGCACCGGCACCGACATCGACGCCAAGCCGAAGCCCTTCACCGCGTCCGGCCTGACCAAGGGGTACGCGGGCCGGGAAGCCGCGCGCTACTTCGGTGTGCGGACGGGCGACGCCCGGGTCCCCGACGTCTTCGGCATCGCCCGCGAGGGCGTCGTCTACACCGGCGGCACCAAGAAGATCGCCGAGCACGGCGGCGCCAACGCCGACGACCTCGACGTCCCGCTGGTCGTCTCCGGTGCGGGCACCCCGGCCGGGGTGCGCGAGGAGGGCCGCGTCCACACCACGCAGATCGCGCCCACCATCCTGGCCCTGCTGGGCCTGGACCCGCGGGACCTGCAGGCCGTACGCCGTGAGCACACCCGCGTGCTGCCCGTGCGCTGAAACACCGGTGGGCCCCCTGCCGCGACGGCGACAGGGGGCCCACCGAAGGCGACTCAGGCCTGGGCGCCCGTGTTGGCCAGGGCCGTCGAGAGCTCCTGGGCGATGCCCTGGAGGATCGGGACGATCCGGTCCGTGGCCGCCTCGGTGACCCGGCCGGCCGGACCCGAGATCGAAATGGCCGCGGCGGTGGGGGAGTTGGGGACCGACACCGCGAGGCAGCGGACTCCTATCTCCTGCTCGTTGTCGTCCACCGCGTACCCGGCGCGCCGCACCTGCTCCAGGGCGTCCAGGAAACCGTCCGCCGTGGTGATCGTCTTCTCCGTCGCGGCCGGCATGCCGGTGCGGGCGAGCAGGGCGCGGACCTCCTCCGGCGGGGTGTGCGCGAGCAGCGCCTTGCCCACGCCCGTGGAGTGCGGCAGGACCCGGCGGCCGACCTCGGTGAACATCCGCATGGAGTGCTTGGAGGGCACCTGCGCGACGTAGACGATCTCGTCGCCGTCGAGGAGCGCCATGTTCGCGGTCTCGCCGGTCTCCTCGACGAGGCGGGTCAGATACGGCCGCGCCCACGTGCCGAGCAGCCGCGAGGCGGACTCGCCGAGCCGGATCAGGCGGGGGCCGAGCGCGTAGCGCCGGTTGGCCTGCTGGCGGACGTAGCCGCAGGCCACGAGCGTACGCATCAGGCGGTGGATGGTCGGCAGGGGAAGGCCGCTGCTCGCGGAGAGCTCGCTGAGGCCGACCTCGCCCCCGGCGTCGGCCATCCGCTCCAGGAGATCGAAGGCGCGCTCGAGGGACTGGACGCCTCCGGTGGCGGGGGAGGTTTTGGAGGCGTCGGTGGTGCTGGCGCTTGACGTCGGCACGGCGCGTTCCTTTCGATGCTGGCAGGCGAAGGAGCAGACTACCGGGCGGTTGTCCGTCCTACCCTGGACGGGGCAGGTGTCCTCGCCGGTCAGAGCGGGTTTGTCCGTTCGTCGGCGGCACTGCGTGGCGATACCTACATTCTGCTTGGTGGAATTCTAATTCCATTCTGTGGAAACCTCCAAGACTCCCCCCGTGTCGGCCGTCACTCGTCGGCCACCCTTGACGGCTTCCTCGGCGAGCGCGCAAACTCCTTCAACAGATCGTTGAATTCCGGTGTACGGAAGAATCCGCTGGGAAGTGAGGGCTCGGGTGTCCGACGTCAACCTGGTACTGCGCTCGACGCGCGTCATCACCCCCGAGGGGACGCGCCCGGCGACGGTCGCCGTCGCCGGCGGGAAGATCGCGGACGTACTGCCGTACGAGGCCGAGGTCCCGGCCGGCGCGCGCCTGGAGGACTTCGGTGACGACGTGCTGCTGCCCGGCATCGTCGACACCCATGTGCACGTGAACGACCCCGGCCGCACCGAGTGGGAGGGCTTCTGGACCGCCACCCGAGCGGCCGCCGCCGGGGGCATCACGACCCTGATCGACATGCCGCTCAACTCGCTGCCCCCGACCACCACGGTCGAGAACCTGCGCGTCAAGCAGGAGGTCGCCGCGAGCAAGGCGCACATCGACACCGGCTTCTGGGGCGGCGCGCTGCCCGACAACGTCAAGGACCTGGGGCCGCTGCACGAGGCGGGCGTCTTCGGCTTCAAGGCGTTCCTCTCGCCGTCCGGCGTCGAGGAGTTCCCCGAACTGGACCAGAAGCAGCTGGAGCGCTCGCTCGCCGAGATCGCCGGGTTCGACGGGCTGATGATCATCCACGCCGAGGACCCGCACGAGCTCGACGCCGCCCCGCACCTCACCGGGCCCAAGTACGCCGACTACCTGGCGACCCGGCCGCGCGTCTCGGAGAACACCGCGATCGAGGGCCTGATCAACGCGGCCAAGCGGGTCGGCGCCCGCGTCCACGTGCTGCACCTGTCGTCCTCGGACGCGCTGCCGCTGATCGCCGCCGCCAAGCGCGAGGGCGTCAGGCTCACCGTCGAGACCTGCCCGCACTACCTCACCCTGACCGCCGAGGAAGTCCCGGACGGGGCGAGCGAGTTCAAGTGCTGCCCGCCGATCCGTGAGGCCGCCAATCAGGACCTGCTGTGGGCGGCGCTGGCCGACGGGACCATCGACTGCGTCGTCACCGACCACTCGCCGTCCACCGCCGACCTCAAGACCGACGACTTCGCGACCGCCTGGGGTGGCATCTCCGGCCTCCAGCTCAGCCTCCCCGCGATCTGGACCGAGGCCCGCAAGCGTGGCCACAGCCTGGAGGACGTGGTGCGCTGGATGTCGACCGCGACCGCGAACCTGGTGGGGCTGACCCAGAAGGGCGCCATCGAGGCCGGCCGCGACGCCGACTTCGCGGTGCTCGCCCCCGACGAGACCTTCACCGTGGACCCGGCCGAGCTCCAGCACCGCAACCGCGTCACCGCCTACGCGGGCAAGACGCTGCACGGCGTCGTCAGGTCGACCTGGCTGCGCGGCGAGCGCATCCAGCACGACGGCGTCATCGCCGAGCCCACCGGCCGCCTGCTCGAAAGGAACAACTGACACCGTGAGCACCCTTCCCTCCTTCACCGGTGACGCCAGCCCCTTCGGCGGCGGCGACCCGTACGCGGACTACCGCACCGCCGACTTCGCCTTCACGCGGTACGTCGACCTCGCCGACCGGCGCCTGGGCGCGGGTGTGATCGCCGCCAACGACGAGTTCTTCGCCGAGCGCGAGAACCTCCTCAAGCCCGAGGCCGCCGAGTTCGACCCCGAGCACTTCGGCCACAAGGGCAAGATCATGGACGGCTGGGAGACCCGGCGCCGCCGCGGCGTCTCGGCCGAGCAGCCGCACCCCACCGACGAGGACCACGACTGGGCGCTCATCCGCCTGGGCGCGCCCGGCGTGGTGCGCGGCGTCGTCGTCGACACCGCCCACTTCCGCGGCAACTACCCGCAGGCCGTCTCCGTCGAGGCCACCTCGGTGCCGGGCTCCCCCTCGCCCGAGGAGCTGCTCGCGCCGGACGTGAAGTGGACAACGCTCGTGCCCCGTACGGCGGTTGGCGGCCACGCGGCCAACGGCTTCGCGGTCGACGTCGAGCAGCGCTTCACGCACCTGCGCCTGAACCAGCACCCCGACGGTGGCGTGGCCCGCCTGCGGGTCCACGGCGAGATAGCCCCCGACCCGCGCTGGCTGGCCGCCCTCGGCACCTTCGACCTCGCGGCCCTGGAGAACGGCGGCCAGGTCGAGGACGCCTCGGACCGCTTCTACTCGCCCGCCACCAACACCATCCAGCCGGGCCGCTCCCGCAAGATGGACGACGGCTGGGAGACCCGGCGCCGCCGCGACAAGGGCAACGACTGGATCCGCTACCAGCTGGCGGCCCAGTCGGAGATCCGCGCGGTCGAGATCGACACGGCGTACCTCAAGGGCAACTCGGCGGGCTGGGCGGCGCTCTCGGTGCGCGACGGCGCCTCGGGGGAGTGGGCTGAGGTCCTGCCGCGCACCCGCCTCCAGCCCGACACCAACCACCGCTTCGTCCTGGACGCCCCCGCCGTGGGCACCCACGTACGGATCGACATCTTCCCCGACGGCGGCATCTCGCGGCTGCGCCTCTTCGGCTCCCTGACGGCCGAGGGCGCCGCGCGGCTGACCGCCCGCCACCAGGAACTGGGCGGCTGAGCCGGCCCGATCCCCACAGCAGGGCGGCACGACACCCGCCCGCGCGCGAGGCATCCCGACCCGACAGCACCGGGGTGCCTCGCGCTTTCCCCTGCGCGCTAGGCCGCGTAGCCCCCGTCCACCGAGAGCTCGGCGCCCGTCACATACGACGCCTCCTCGCTCGCCAGGTACGCCACGATCGAGGCGACCTCGTCGGCCGTTCCGTACCGCCCGAGCGAGGTCATCGCGGCCTGGTCCGCGGCGGACGGCCCGTCCGCCGGGTTCATGTCGGTGTCGACGGGGCCCGGGTGGACGACTGTCGCGTTGATCCCCCGCGCGCCGAGCTCGCGCGCCAGCGCCCTGGTGAGCCCGATGAGGGCCGACTTGCTCAGGGTGTACAGCACACCGCCGGGCCCCGGCGCGTGCTGGGTCAGGCACGAGCCGATCGTGATGATCCGTCCGCCGCGCGGCATGCGGGCCGCGGCGGCCTGGGCGGCGAGAAAGACGCCGCGCACGTTCACCGCGAGCACCCGGTCGACGTCCGCGAGGCTCAGCTGGTCGAGCGGGGCGAGCACGCCCACACCCGCGTTGTTGACCAGCACGTCGAGGCCGCCGAGCGCCCCGGCCGCCCGCTCGACGCCCTCCACGGCGTCCGCCGCCAGGGCCTGGTCCGCGCGCAGCGCGATCCCGCGCCGCCCCATCGCCTCGATCTTCGCGACGACCTCCCTGGCCCCCTCCTCGCCCCGGACGTAGGTGACGGCGACATCGGCGCCCTGCTGGGCCAGGCGCAGCGCGGTAGCGGCGCCGATGCCCCGGCTGCCGCCCGTGACCAGGGCCTTCTTGCCGTTGAGCGAGTTCATCGTGAGGTCCTTTCCTTCGGCGCGTCCGGTGCGGTCCGCCCGGAGCGGCTGTTGTTGCGGCTTCAAGCAAAGCCGTCACCGGACCCCCGTGCTGGCGGCCATCGGACACCGAGTCCCGCTGCCGGAACCTGGCACTCGGTGTCGTACGTTGACCCCCGGCAAGCACCCCGCACCCGTCAGGAGACCGCCGTGACCCTTCGGCAAGAGATCGTCGGCAACGCCATGCAGATGGCCGTCGTGAACCTCACTCCCGGCCAGACCGTCTACTGCGAGGCCGGGAAGTTCCTCTTCAAGACAGCCAACGTGTCGATGGAGACCCGGCTGTCCGGACCCGACCGGGGCGGGCGCGACCAGGCGGGCCAGGGCGGTGGCGGCATGGGCGGCATGCTGCGCCAGGCCATGGGCACCGCGATGCAGGTCGGCCAGCGCGCACTGGCCGGCGAGTCGCTCGCCTTCCAGTACTTCACCTCCACCGGCGGCGAGGGCACCGTCGGCTTCGCGGGCGTGCTGCCGGGCGAGATGCGCGCCCTCGAACTCACCGGGAACCGGGCCTGGTTCGCCGAGAAGGACGCCTTCGTGGCCGCCGAGTCCACCGTCGACTTCGGCATCGCCTTCCAGGGCGGCCGCACCGGCATGAGCGGCGGCGAGGGCTTCATCCTGGAGAAGTTCACCGGCACCGGCACCGTGATCATCTGCGGCGCGGGCAACTTCATCGACCTCAACCCGGCCGACTTCGGCGGCCGCATCGAGGTCGACACGGGCTGCATCGTCGCCTTCGAGGAGGGCATCGAGTACGGCGTGCAGCGCATCGGCGGCCTCAACCGCCAGGGCCTGATGAACGCCGTCTTCGGCGGCGAGGGCCTCTCGCTCGCCACCCTGGAGGGCGACGGCCGCGTCATCCTCCAGTCGCTCACCATCGAAGGCCTGGCCAACGCCCTGAAGAAGGCGCAGGGCGGCGACAAGCAGGGCCCCACCGGCGGCCTGTTCTCCACGCACGCGGGATGACGCGCCGCGAGGGCGATGAGTTCCGCGGGAGCGCGCGGTCTGAGCTGGTGTGACCGGCGCGGCCCGACCGCGCCGGAGCGCCCCCCAGAAAGGCTCGGACCATGAAGCTCACCTTCACCACGTTCCTCACCCTCGACGGCGTCGTCCAGGCACCCGGAGGGCCCGAGGAGGACCCCGGCGACGGCTTCGCGCACGGCGGCTGGCAGGCGCCGTTCGGCGACGACGAGACCGACCGGCAGATCATCGAGTGGTTCGCGGGCGCTGAGGCCTTCCTGCTCGGCCGGCGCACCTACGACATCTTCGCCAGGTACTGGCCGCGCGTCACCGAGCCGGACCATCCGATCGCGGCGCCCCTGAACGCGCTCCCCAAGTACGTCGTCTCCAACACCCTCAAGAACCCAGAGTGGCACGGCACCACGGTCGTCGCGGGCTCCGACGCGGACGTGGCCTCGGCGGTCCGGACGCTCAAGGACCGGCCCGGCGGCGAACTCCAGGTGCACGGCAGCGGCGCCCTGGCCCGGTTCCTGATGGGGCACGGCCTCATCGACGAGTACCGCCTGCTGACCTACCCGGTGGTGCTCGGCGAGGGCCGCCGCCTGTTCACCGACGGCGTCCCGGCGACCTCCTTCGCCGTGGCCGGGTCCAGCACCACCTCCAGCGGGGTCACCATCACCACGCTGCGCCCCACCGGCCGCCCCACGTACGGGAGTTACGACCTCGACGAGTGAGGCAGGACCGCGAGGCGGAACGCCCCTTCCCGGGCCGCCCGCCGCCCAGTGCGGTGATCGTTCCCCGTGCGAGCCGCCGCCGTCTCCACACCCGACGCCTCCTGCTCGGCACCGAACCGCTGTGGGCCGCGGCCGCCGGCATCGCGCTCGGCGGCGAACGCCTGGGCGCGCCCGGCCTGTTGGGGGCACTCCTTGTCCTCGCGGGCACCGGCTGGGGGCGCCGGGCCGCGGCCTGACTACCGCCTCGGGGCCCGCTCGGACGCGATCAGCACCGCCACGCCCGCGGCCGCGAGCACGATGCTCGCGAAGACCTCGTGGCCGGCCAGGGCGTCGGGGCGGTGCACCAGCGTCCACAGGCCGAACCAGCCCGTCCACTCGTGCAGCAGTCCGCCGACGCCCTGCACCAGCAGCAGGCCCCCGGTGACCTCCAGGAATCTCCTCATGCCCCGAGCCTGCCCGCGCCGGACAGGCCTCCGCGTCGGCCGGAGGGACACCGCCGCCGCATCGAAAGTCTCGGGCCGCGCGACTTTGGTAGCGTCCCGCGCCCACACCGCGCCGCCGGGCCCCTCGGCTGCGTAACTTTGTCGACATGACACGTGCCGGACCCGAGTTCCGCTGGCTGCTGCCCTCGGCGGTGGCCGACCCCGAGCTGCCCGGTGACCGGGCCCGGCCCCGGCGCACCGTACGCGACTGGGTCGTCGACATCTGCGCCTTCCTCTGCGCCGGGCTGATCGCCCTGCTCACGGCCGACACCCTCGACAAGACGCCGGGCTACTCCGACACCGTCCTGTTCCTCGACCAGCTGGTGGGCGCCGCGGCCTGCTGCGCGGTGTGGCTCAGGCGGCGCCGGCCGGTGGGGCTCGCCGCGGTGCTCGTCGTGGTGTCGACGGTGGCGCCGGTCGCCTCGGGCGGGCTCCTGGTCGCCCTGTTCAGCCTCGCCGTGCACCGGCCGTTCAAGCCCGCCGTGCTCGCGGTGGGCAGCGCCGCCGCGGCGAGCACGGTCCTCCAGCCGGTCCTGCGCCCCGACCCGACCACCAGCCTGCTCACCAACGCGGTCGTCGGCATCGTCCTGGTCCTGCTGGTCACCGGCTGGGGCATGCTCGTACGCTCCCGGCGCCAGCTCGTCCTGGCGCTGCGCGAACGGGCTGCGCGCGCCGAGACCGAGGCGGCGCTGCGGGCCGAGAACGCGCAGCGGCTCGCCCGCGAAGCCATCGCCCGCGAGATGCACGACGTGCTCGCCCACCGGCTCACCCTGCTCTCGGTGCACGCGGGCGCCCTCGAATTCCGGCCCGACGCGCCGCCCGCCGAGGTCGCCCGGGCCGCCGGGGTCATCCGGGACAGCGCCCACGAGGCGCTCCAGGACCTGCGGCAGATCATCGGGGTGCTGCGCAGTCCCGGCGAGGGCGCCGAGGACCGGCCCCAGCCGACGCTCGCCACCCTGGACGCGCTCGTCGCCGAATCCCGCGAGGCCGGGATGAAGGTCGCCCTGGACAGCCGGATCCCGGACCCGGCCGGTGTTCCGGTCGCCACCGGGCGCAACGCCTACCGCATCGCCCAGGAGGCGCTGACCAACGCCCGCAAGCACGCGCCCGGCGCCGAGGTCACCGTCACCGTGTCGGGCCGGCCGGGGGAGGGGCTCACCGTCGAGGTCCGCAACCCCGCGCCGCCGGGCCCGGTGCCGGAGGTGCCCGGCTCGGGCCAGGGCCTCATCGGGCTCACCGAACGCGCCACCCTGGCGGGCGGCCGGCTCGACCACGCAAGCGGGCCGGACGGCTCGTTCACGGTCGAGGCCTGGCTACCGTGGCCGTCATGACCATCCGCCTGCTCATCGTCGACGACGACCCGCTGGTCCGCGCCGGACTCACCTTCATGCTCGGCGGCGCCGAGGACATCGAGATCGTCGGCGAGGTCGCCGACGGCTCCGGCGTCGACCGGCTGGCCGGGGAACTGCGCCCGGACGTCGTGCTCATGGACATCCGCATGCCCCGCGTCGACGGCCTGACCGCCACCGAGACGCTGCGCGCCCGCCCCGACGCGCCCGAGGTGATCGTCCTGACCACCTTCCACGCCGACGAGCAGGTGCTGCGGGCGCTGCGCGCCGGGGCCGCCGGATTCGTCCTCAAGGACACCCCGCCCGCCGAGATCGTCGCCGCGGTACGACGGGTCGCCCAGGGCGACCCGGTGCTGTCGCCCGCCGTCACACGGCAGTTGATGGCCCAGGTGTCCGGCGGCGCGGCCGGCTGTGGCGACCGGGCGGCCCGCGCCCGCGAGCGCGTCGCGCTGCTCGCCGACCGCGAACGGGAGGTCGCGGTGGCCGTCGGCCGGGGCCACTCCAACGCCGAGATCTCCGCCCGGCTGTACCTGAGCGTGCCCACCGTCAAGACCCACGTCTCGCGCGTCCTGGCCAAGCTCGGTCTCAACAACCGCGTACAGATCGCCCTGTTGGTGCACGACGCCGGGCTGCTCGACGAGGCGGACGGCGACGTAGGCTGAGACGAACCGAGCGGAGGGCGGGGACATGAAGGTCATCGATCTGGGGGCGTACGGCGAGGAGTTCAACGCCGATCCCCATCCGGTCTACACCAAGCTGCGGGCCGAGGGCCCCGCGCATCTCGTGCGCACCCCCGAGGGCGGCGAGGTGTGGCTGATCGTCGGTCACGAGGAGGGCCGGGCCGCACTCGCCGACCCCCGCCTGTCCAAGGACTGGCGGAGCAACGGCGACTGGGAGTACGGCGCGCTGCCGGCCAGCGCCAACATGCTGGAGACCGACCCGCCGCAGCACACCCGGCTGCGCAAGCTGGTGGCGCGGGAGTTCACCCCGCGCCGCATCGAGGCGCTCCGGCCGCGCGTCCAGGAGATCACCGACCGCCTGCTCGACACCATGCTGGCCGCTCCGGGCCGCACCGCCGACCTGGTCGACTCGCTCGCCTTCCCGCTGCCCATGACGGTGATCTGCGAGCTCCTGGGGGTGCCCGACCTGGACCAGGACGCCTTCCGGGTGCTGTCCAACGCGGCCGTCGCGCCCGCCGTGGACGACGGCAAGAACACGGCCGTGCGCGAGATGGGCGAGTACCTCATCGGTCTGATCGAGGACAAGCGCTCCACCCGTCCCGGCGACGACCTGCTGAGCGCGCTGATCCGCACCCGCGACGAGGACGGCGACCAGCTGTCCCCGGACGAGCTCATCGGCATGGCCTTCCTGCTGCTGGTCGCGGGCCACGAGACGACGGTCAACCTGATCTCCAACGGCATACGCGTCCTGCTGGACCACCCCGACCAACTGGCCGCGCTGCGCGCCGACGTCGACGGCCTCATCGACGGCGCGGTGGAGGAGATACTCCGCTACGAGGGCCCGGTCGAGACCGCCACCTACCGCTTCGCCCGCGAGGAGCTCCGGATCGGCGACGTGTGCATCGCGGCGGGCATGCCCGTCCTGGTCTCGCTCGCCTCGGCGGGCCGCGACCCGCAGCGCCACCCGGACCCGGACCGCTTCGACATCCGTCGTGCCCCGCAGGGCCACCTCGCCTTCGGCCACGGCATCCACTTCTGCCTCGGCGCCCCGCTCGCCCGGATGGAGGGCCGGATCGCCATCCGCACCCTTCTGGAGCGCGCCCCGGACCTCCAACGGGCCTCTGGTGAAAGCGAGTTGGACTGGCTGCCCGGTCTGCTCATCCGGGGCGTCCGGCATCTGCCCGTACGGTGGTGAGCCGCGGGTGAGTCACCCCTTGCGGGCGGCCGCCGCCCGCTTGCGGTGCTCGCCGCGCAGCACCAGCGCGGGCCACTCGTCCCCGTACGCCCCGCAGGCGCAGACCGACCACAGCGACCACTGCTGGGGGACCGAGTAGTACGGCACGAGCACCCGGGCCGTGCGCAGCCGCGACAGCTTCACCGGGACGAGCGCGGGCAGGACGTCCGGGGTCTGCCCGGCCAGGATCGCCCGGCGGCACGACGGGCAGGCCGGGCGCCGGTCGGCCGCCGCCTCGCGCGGCCCGGTGCGGCGCCTGGCCTGTTGGCGGTGCTGCTTGCGGACCGGGGAGTGGGTCTCCTCGGCCGCGGTGTGCAGCGGGTTGTAGAAGCAGCGCTGGGCGGCCTTGGGCACCGGCTGCCCCGCCGCCCGCGCGTGCACCGCGGCGAACCGTTCGAGGGCGCGGTCGGCGAGGACCGCCGCGGCCGCGAGGTCCGGCAGGTCGGCCGCCTCGTCGAGCAGCTTGCCCGCGGCCTGGAAGGCGTCGAAGACCCACGCGCAGTCGACCCGGGCGCGCGGATCGGAGCCGTCGGGCGCCGACGGGCCCGCGCCGGGCGGCAGTTCGGCCGTGCGCAGCACGTCGCCGACGGCCGTCACCCGCGCCGACACCAGCCGGTCGAGCCGCTCGCGGGCCGCCGCCCACTCGTCGAGGACGAGCTGCTGCCGCTCCTTCGACAGCTCCCCGCGCCGCTGCTCGGGTACGGCCGGGCGCAGCCTCTCCATGAACCACCAACGCCTCAGCACCTTGCCTCCCTCGCGTGACCAGGGTAGAAGCCCCTTAAGCTACTGGAGAGTTAGGGTGTGGCCGATCACGCGACGAGAGGTGGACGGCATGGGGGAGCTCGATCTCGAAACGGCCAGGGCGACGCTGGAGAGCCAGCCGTTCAGCCGTCTTCTCGACGCGCGGATCACCGCGTTCGGCGACGGCGGCGCGGTCCTCGAGGTGGACATCCGCGAGGAACTGCACCAGCAGAACGGCTTCCTGCACGGCGGGGTCCTCGCCTACGCGGCCGGCAACGCCCTGACCTTCGCCGCCGGGACCGCCCTCGGCCCCGCCGTGCTCACCAGCGGCTTCTCCATCCAGTACGTACGACCCGCGCAAGGGCGCACCCTCATCGCGCGGGCCACGGTCGTGCACGGCGAGCGGCGCCAGGCCACCGTCCGCTGCGACCTGTTCACCCTGGACGCGCGCGGCACGGAAAAGCTGTGCGCCGTCGCGCAGGGCACCGTACTGTCCGCGGTGTCCACTGTGTCCGAGGCGTCCGCCGCATCCGCCGAACCGTCCTGAAGGGACACGCGTTGACCAGCGACGTCATAGTCGATCTCGCCGCGCTGGGCGAGGACTTCACCCGCGACCCCTACCCGGTCTACGCCGGGCTGCGGGAGCGCGGGCCGGTGCACCGCATCCGGATGCCCGAGGGCTCCGACGCCTGGCTCGTCGTCGGACACGAGGCGGGCCGGGCCGCCCTCGCCGACGACCGGCTCTCCAAGCAGTGGGCCAACGCCTCGCCGGACCTCGGCGTGAAGCAGGTCGCCTCCGGGCCCACCATGCTGAGCTCCGACGCGCCCGTCCACACCCGGCTGCGCAAGCTGGTGACCCGGGAGTTCACGCCCCGCCGGGTGGAGGCGCTCGCGCCGCGCATCCAGGAGATGACCGACGGCTTCGTCGACGCGATGCTGGCCGCGCCGGACCGCCGGGCCGACCTCGTGGAGGCGTTGTCGTTCCCGCTGCCCATCACGGTCATCTGCGAACTCATCGGCGTGCCCTCGCTCGACCGGGACAACTTCCGCCAGTGGTCCAATGCCTCCGTCTCCGCGCCCGCCCTCGAAGACCGCCTGGCCGCCGCCAAGGCGATCAACGAGTATCTGACGCACCTGCTCGACGAGAAGCGCGCCGCACCCGGCGACGACCTCATCAGCGCGCTGATCCGGCGCGCCGACGAGGAGGACGGCGACCACCTGTCCGGCCCCGAACTGCTCGGGATGGCCTGGCTGCTGCTGGTCGCGGGCCACGAGACCACCGTCAACCTCATCTCCAACGGCATGCTCGCGCTGCTGAGCCACCCCGATCAACTGGCCGCGCTGCGGGAAGACTTCGACGGGCTCATCGACAACGCGGTCGAGGAGATGCTGCGCTACGACGGCCCCGTCGAGACGCCGACGTACCGCCTCACCCAGGAGCCCGTCGAGATCGCCGGAACGCTGATCCCGGGCGGCGGCCAGCTCGTCCTCGTCGCCCTGGCCGACGCCAACCGCGACCCGGCGCGCTTCGAGGACCCGCACCGCTTCGACATCCGCCGCGACGCGCGGGGCCACGTCGCCTTCGGCCACGGCATCCACTACTGCCTGGGCGCCCCGCTGGCCCGCCTGGAGGCCCGGATCGCGGTGCGCACCCTGCTCGACCGCTGCCCGGACCTGACCCTGGACATCCACCCGGCGGCCCTCCAGTGGCGCACCGGGATGCTGGTGCGCGGGCCGGAGAGCCTGCCGGTGCGCTGGTAGCTCAGCCGCCCGCGATCTCCGCCACCCGCACCACCCGCCGCTCCCTGCGCGACACCTCGCACGCCTCCGCGATGCGCAGGGCGTGCAGGGCGTCGCGGCCGTCGCAGGGGTTCGCCGCCTCGCCCCGTACCAGCCGGAGGAAGGCGTCCAGTTCGGCCTCGTAGGCGGGGGCGAAGCGTTCGAGGAAGCCGGTCCACGGCTTGTCCGGGCGCCCGGGGCCGTGCGGTTCGGCCGAGGTCAGCGGGGTGCGGTCGTCGAGCCCGACCGCGAACTGGTCGTGTTCTCCGGCCAGTTCGAGGCGTACGTCGTAGCCCGCGCCGTTGCAGCGCGCGGCGGTCGCGGTCGCGAGGGTGCCGTCGTCCAGGGTGAGGACGACGGCCGCCGTGGCGACGTCACCGGCGGCGCGGAACATCGCGGGGCCGGCGTCCGAGCCCATCGCGTACACCTCGGTCACCTCGCGGCCGGTCACCCAGCGCACGATGTCGAAGTCGTGCACCAGGCAGTCGCGGTAGAGCCCGCCGGAGAGCGGGAGGTAGGCGGCGGGCGGCGGCGCCGGATCGGAGGTGACGGCCCGTACGGTGTGCAGCCGGCCGAGCCGCCCCGAGCGCACGAGGTCGCGGGCGTTGCGGTAGCCCGCGTCGAAGCGGCGCATGAAGCCGAGCTGGAGCTCGGTGCCCGCCGCCTCCACCGCGCCGAGCGCGTCGAGCGTGCCCGGCACGTCCAGGGCGACGGGTTTCTCGCAGAAGGCGGGCAGCCCGGCGCGGGCGGCGGCCGCGATGAGTCCGGCGTGGGCGGCGGTGGCGGAGGCGATCACCACCGCGTCGACATCGGTGAGGGCCTGGGCCACGGTGGCGGCGGCCGTGGCGCCGGTCAGCGCGGCCACCTCGGCGGCCCGCGCGGCGTCGGCGTCCGCGACCACCAGCTGTCCGACCTGGGGATGGCGGGCCAGGACCCCCGCGTGGAAGGCGCCGATCCGTCCCGTTCCGATCAGTCCGATACGCATGGGCACACCGTGACCGGGGAGGGTCATCCTGTCAAGACTTTGTCCTGACAATCGAACTTCACGACTTCCCGTCAACATCCCCGGCGCACTACGCTCGCTCCGTGCCCAAGCAGCCCAGACCCGTGCCGGACTTCCCGAAGCCGCTCCAGCTCAGCGTGGACCGCACCAGCCCGGTCCCGCTCTACTTCCAGCTCTCGCAGCAGTTGGAGGCGGCCATCGAGAAGGGCACCCTCACCCCCGGCAGCCTCCTCGGCAACGAGATCGACCTGGCCCACCGGCTCGGCCTGTCCCGTCCCACCGTCCGCCAGGCCATCCAGGCGCTGGTCGACAAGGGCCTCCTGGTCCGCCGCCGGGGTGTCGGGACGCAGGTGGTGCACAGTCAGGTCAAGCGCCCGCTCGAACTGAGCAGCCTCTTCGACGACCTGGAGGCGGCCGGCCAGAAACCCGCCACCACCGTGCTGCGCAACACCTTCGAGCCGGCCACCGCCCAGGTCGCCGCCGCGCTCGGGGTGCCGCAGGGCAGCGACGTCCATCTGGTGGAGCGGCTGCGGTACGCGCACGGCGAGCCCATGGCGCGGCTGCGCAACCACCTCCCGGCCGGGCTCCTGCCGCTGGACACCGAGTACCTGGAGGGCACCGGCCTGTACCGGCTGATGCGGGGCGCGGGCATCACGCTGCACAGCGCGCGCCAGACCGTGGGGGCGCGGGCGGCCAGTGCGCAGGAGGCCGACCTGCTCACCGAGACCGAGGGCGCGCCGCTGCTCACCATGGAGCGGACCACCTTCGACGACACCGGGCGGGCGGTGGAGTTCGGCTCGCACATCTACCGGGCCTCGCGCTACTCCTTCGAGTTCCAGCTGCTCGTACGCCCGTGAACGGTGCGGCGCCCAAGGCGCTCCTGCGTAAGAATGTTCGGACAAAGTATTGACGGTGTCGCGGAACCGCCGCTAGAACTCACGTGCCGCAACCGGGCGGCCGGGACAGAAGGCGGAACCCATGCGCACACCCCGCACGGCAACCACGGCGGCCGTGGCCGTCGCCGCACTGACGCTCGCGCTCGGCGGCTGCAGCAGCTCGGGGGGCAAGAGCTCCGAGGACAAGGGTTCCGGGTCGCCGAGCGGCGGCAAGGGCGTGAGCACTCCCCGCCTCAAGATCGCGATGGTGACCCACTCCGGCGAGGGCGACACGTTCTGGGACATCGTCCAGAGCGGCGCGAAACAGGCGGCGGCCAAGGACAACGTCGACTTCCTGTACTCCGCGAACAAGGAGGGCAACCAGCAGGCGCAGCTGGTGCAGGCCGCCATCGACCAGAAGGTGGACGGCCTGGTCGTGACCCTGGCCAAGCCCGAGGCCGTCAAGGACGTGATCAAGAAGGCCGTCGCCGCCGGGATACCCGTCGTCACCATCAACTCGGGCGCCGACTTCTCCAAGGCGGTCGGCGCGCTCGGCCACATCGGCCAGGACGAGGGCGTGGCCGGTGAGGCGGTCGGCGACGAGCTCACCAAGCGGGGCCGCAAGAAGGTCCTCTGCGTCATCCACGAGCAGGGCAACGTCTCGCTCGAACAGCGCTGTGCGGGTGTGAAGAAGACGTTCCAGGGCAGCGTGGAGAACCTGAACGTGGACGGCACCAACACGCCCGCCGCCACCTCGTCCGTCGAGGCGAAGCTCCAGTCGGCCAAGGACATCGACGCGGTCGTCACGCTCGGCGCGCCGATGGCGGCGGCCGCCGTCAAGGCGAAGGGCGACGCGAACAGCACGGCCGAGATCGACACTTTCGACCTGAACGCGGCCGTGATCAGGCAGCTCAAGGCGAAGGAGATCGGCTTCGCCGTCGACCAGCAGCCCTACCTCCAGGGCTACCTCGCGGTCGACGAACTGTGGCTGGACAAGACCAACGGGGATGTGATCGGCGGCGGCCGGCCGGTCCTCACCGGGCCCGCGATCGTCACCGAGAAGGACGTGCCGACGCTGGAGAAGTACACCGCCCGCGGTACCCGATGATCGCCCGCCGACCCCGCGTGACCCATACTTGGGCGGCCGGGGCAGGTCTGAACCAGTCCCGGCGGCACCCGGTGGTACAGCAAGAAGGGCACGGCGTCGTGGCAAGGGTTCGGACAGGGGTACGCGTCATGGGCGCGGTGCTGGCAGCGGTGCTCGGGGCCTCCTTGGCGGGGTGCAGCAGCACGGGCGGCAAGCGCGCCGAGGACGCGCGCAAGTCCGCGCAGGCCGAGGGCAGGGCCGCGGTGAACACGCCCCGCTGGAAGTTCGCGATGGTCACCCACTCGGGCGACGGCGACACCTTCTGGGACATCGTCCAGAGCGGCGCCAAGCAGGCCGCCGTCAAGGACAACATCGACTTCCTCTACTCGCACAGCGACCAGGGGCAGCAGCAGGCCCAGTTCGTGCAGGCCGCCATCGACCAGAAGGTCGACGCCCTCATCGTCACGCTCGCAAAGCCGGACGCCCTCAAGGACGTCGTGGCCAAGGCCGAGAAGGCCGGCATCCCGGTGATCACCGTGAACTCGGGCTCGGAGAAGTCCAAGGAGTTCGGGGCGCTCACCCACATCGGCCAGGACGAGACCATCGCGGGCGAGGCCGTCGGCGACGAACTCACCAAGCGGGGCCGGAAGAAGGCGCTCTGCGTCCTGCACGAGCAGGGCAACGTCGGCCACGAGCAGCGCTGCGCGGGCACCAAGAAGACGTTCAAGGGCGAGGTCCAGAACCTCTACGTCACCGGCACCAACATGCCCGACGTGCAGTCCTCCATCGAGGCCAAGCTCCAGGCCGATCCCTCCATCGACGCCGTGGTCACCCTCGGCGCGCCCTTCGCGGACACGGCCGTCAAGGCCAAGCAGTCGGCGGGCAGCTCGGCCGAGGTCGACACCTTCGACCTGAACGCCAAGGTGGCCACCGCCCTGGAGGCCGGCACCCTCGGCTTCGCGGTCGACCAGCAGCCCTACCTCCAGGGGTACGAGGCCGTGGACCTGCTCTGGCTGTACAAGTACAACGCCGACGTGCTCGGCGGCGGGCTCCCGGTCCTGACCGGACCCCAGATCATCACCAAGGACCAGGCCGCCCAGCTGGAGGCGTACACGAAGCGGGGGACGCGATGAGCGCGACCGACATCGCCGGGGACGAGCGGCTGCTGCGGCGCTCGGTCTGGCGCAAGATCATCGGCCGCCCCGAACTCGGTTCGGTGGTCGGCGCCGGCGCCGTCTTCCTCTTCTTCTCGGTCGCCGCGGGCAGCTTCCTGCAACCCTCCAGCCTCTCGACCGTCCTGTACGCGGCCTCGACGATCGGCATCATGGCGGTGCCGGTGGCGCTGCTCATGATCGGCGGCGAGTTCGATCTGTCGGCGGGCGTCCTGGTGACGACGTCCGCTCTCGTCTCTTCGATGTTCAGCTATCAGATGACGGCGAACGTCTGGGTGGGGGTGGGCGTCTCCCTGCTCGTCACCCTCGCCATCGGCGCGTTCAACGGCTTCATGCTGACCCGCACCAAACTCCCGAGCTTCATCATCACGCTCGGCACGTTCCTGATGCTGACCGGCCTCAACCTCGGCTTCACCAAGCTGATCAGCGGCACGGTCTCCACGAAGTCCATCGCCGACATGGAGGGCTTCGAGTCCGCGAAGAAGCTCTTCGCCTCCCAGCTGACCGTCGGCTCCGTCGACCTGAAGGTCACCATCCTGTGGTGGTTCGCCCTGGTCGCGGTCGCCACCTGGATCCTGCTGCGGACCCGCTTCGGCAACTGGATCTTCGCGGTCGGCGGTGAGGCGGACGCCGCCCGCGCGGTCGGCGTCCCGGTCTTCAAGACGAAGATCGGCCTCTACATGGGCGTCGCCTTCGCGGCCTGGGTCTCCGGCCAGCACCTGCTGTTCTCCTTCGACGTGGTGCAGTCCGGCGAGGGCGTCGGCAACGAGCTGATCTACATCATCGCGGCCGTCATCGGCGGCTGCCTGATCACCGGCGGCTACGGCTCGGCGATCGGCTCCGCCGTCGGCGCCTTCATCTTCGGCATGACCAGCAAGGGCATCGTGTACGCGGAGTGGAACCCGGACTGGTTCAAGTTCTTCCTCGGAGCGATGCTCCTGCTGGCCACCCTGCTCAACGCGTGGGTGCGCAAGCGGGCGGAGGCGACAGCATGACAACGACCCCGGAGCAGACGGACGCGACGCGGGACGGGCGGACCGCGCTCGTCGAGCTCGACGACGTCAGCAAGTACTACGGCAACATCCGCGCCCTCGAAGGGGTCTCCCTGGAGGTCCACGCCGGAGAGATCAGCTGCGTCCTGGGTGACAACGGCGCCGGCAAGTCGACCCTCATCAAGATCATCGCGGGGCTGCACCGGCACGACGCCGGCGCCTTCCGCATCGAGGGCGAGGACGTGTCCCTGAACAACCCGCGCGAGGCCCTGGACCGCGGCATCGCCACCGTCTACCAGGACCTGGCCGTCGTCCCGCTGATGCCGGTCTGGCGCAACTTCTTCCTCGGCTCCGAGCCCACCAGGGGCAAGGGCCCCTTCAAGCGCCTCGACGTCGAGAAGATGCGCGCCACCACCCGCGCGGAGCTGCTGCGCATGGGCATCGACCTGCGCGACGTCGACCAGCCCATCGGCACGCTGTCCGGCGGCGAGCGCCAGTGCGTCGCCATCGCCCGCGCGGTCTACTTCGGCGCCAAGGTCCTGGTGCTCGACGAGCCGACCGCGGCGCTCGGCGTGAAGCAGTCCGGCGTCGTCCTGAAGTACGTGGCGGCCGCCCGGGACGCCGGGCTCGGCGTGGTTCTCATCACGCACAACCCGCACCACGCCTACCTCGTCGGGGACCGCTTCGTCCTCCTCAAGCGCGGCACGATGACCGGCAGCCACCTGCGCTCCGACATCACCCTGGATGAGCTCACGCGCCAGATGGCGGGCGGCAGCGAGCTGGAGGAGCTCAGCCACGAGCTCCAGCGCGCCCCCGCCCCCGGCCACCTCGGCGGGCCCTCCGACAGCGAGTGAAGCGGCCGCCCCGGGCCACCGGGGCGGCCCCTCCGCGCGAGGTCCGCGTTCCCCAGGGGTGGCAGAATCGGCCCCGATGACCACGTACCGCGACTTCGCCCTAGCCCACCGGGGATCCGCCCGGGCCACCGTGCTGCGCACCGTAGGCACCCGGGAACGCCGCTCGCACCTGACGGCGCCCCGGGTCCCCACCGTCGGCATCGACATCGGCGGTACGAAGGTGATGGCCGGCGTCGTGGACGCCGACGGGAACATCCTGGAGAAGCTCCGCACGGAGACCCCGGACAAGTCCAAGAGCCCCAAGGTCGTCGAGGACACCATCACCGAGCTGGTGCTCGACCTCTCCGACCGGCACGACGTGCACGCCGTGGGCATCGGCGCGGCGGGCTGGGTCGACGCGGACCGCTCCACCATCCTGTTCGCCCCGCACCTCGCCTGGCGCAACGAGCCGCTGCGCGACGCCCTCCAGGCCCGCCTCGCCGTCCCCGTGATGGTCGACAACGACGCCAACACGGCCGCCTGGGCCGAATGGCGCTTCGGCGCCGGACGCGGTGAGGACCACCTGGTCATGATCACGCTGGGCACCGGCATCGGCGGCGCGATCCTGGAGGACGGGCAGGTCAAACGCGGCAAGTACGGGGTCGCCGGAGAGTTCGGCCACATGCAGGTCGTACCCGGCGGACACCGCTGCGCCTGCGGCAACCGCGGCTGCTGGGAGCAGTACAGCTCGGGCAACGCGCTGGTCCGCGAGGCCCGCGAGCTGGCCACGGCCGACTCCCCGGTGGCGTACAACATCATCGAGCGCGTCGGCGGGAACATCCCCGAGATCACCGGGCCGCTCATCACCGAGCTGGCCCGCGAGGGCGACGCCATGTGCGTCGAGCTCCTCCAGGACATCGGCCAGTGGCTCGGCGTCGGCATCGCCAACCTGGCGGCCGCCCTCGACCCCTCGTGCTTCGTCATCGGCGGGGGTGTCAGCGCCGCCGACGACCTGCTGATCGGCCCCGCCAGGGACGCCTTCAAGCGCCACCTCACCGGCCGCGGCTACCGCCCCGAGGCCAGGATCGCCAAGGCGCAGCTGGGCCCCGAGGCTGGCATGGTCGGCGCCGCCGACCTCGCCCGCCTGGTGGCCCGCCGCTTCCGCCGCGCCAACCGCCGCCGCGTGGAGCGGTACGAGCGGTACGCCAAGGCCGCCGAAGCCGTCCGCAGGACGGGCACCTCCCGCACCACCCAGGAATCCGACTGATGACCCCCTCCGACCGCCCCGCGGTCCCGCGCCAGTCCCCGCCGCCGGACGAGAAGCCGCCCGAGACCCGGCAGCACATGATCCGGCGGCGCTGGATCACCGCCGTGATCATCGTGCTGCTCATCGGCGTGCCCGCCGGGTACCTGGCGATCTCCGCCGAGCAGAGCCGCACCAGCGGCCGCGACAAGGAGTCCGGGGCCGCGGCCCACGGCCTCCAGAACGACTGGCCGTCCAAGACCCAGCGGCGCATCTACGACGTACCGGTCCCCGACGACGCGGTCGCCGTCGCCTTTTACGAGACGAACAGCTGGAAGGTCAGCAAGCTGTACGTCCAGTTCAAGACGAGCGCGGCGGGCCTCGCGGAGTTCCTGAAGGACGGCGGCACCAGCACGGCCGCGCTCAAGCCGGGCGACGTGACCATCGCCCGGGAGGACGCCGCGAAGGTGGGCTGGACGTTCCCGGCGGGCCACGACTGGGCGGGCACCACCCACGTCCAGAAGGACCCGCTGCCGACCCAGAACATCACCGTCGACGAGACCGACCCGGACAAGCCGGTCGTCTTCGTGGTCTCCACGGCGACTCCCTGACCCGGCCGGGCCGCCCGCCCCCGGGTCCTGACCCGGCTGGGCCGCCCGTTCCCGGGTCCTGACCCGGCCGGGGCCGCCCGCTCCCGACTCCCGGCACTGGTGAGCCCCGACGGCCCTGGGGCCTGTTCGCTCTCCGTGATTCCCCCGAGAACGAACACCGGACCGGCCGGGCTCCACGCTCACTACGGTCCCTTGGCATGACGATCACCACGCGGACGATCGAGTACCCCGCCGACGGCCTGACGATGAAGGGTCACCTCGCGCTCCCGGCCGGCGACGGCCGACGGCCCGCCGTGCTGCTCGGGCCGGAAGGCACGGGGCTCAGCGACGTCGAGCGCGGGCGGGCCGACGCGCTCGCCGAACTGGGCTACGTGGCGCTCGCCTTCGACCTCCACGGCGGGCGCTATCTGGCCGATCCCGAGGAGATGCTGGCCCGCTGCATGCCGCTGCTCGCCGACCCCGGCCGCATGCGGGCCATGGGCCACGCGGCCCTGGACGTGCTGCGCGCCGAACCGCGGACCGACCCCGAACGGATCGCCGCCGTCGGCTACGGCACCGGCGGCGCGATCGCGCTGGAACTCGGCCGCGACGGCGCCGACCTGCGCGCGATCGGCACCATCAACGCCCTGACCACGGGCCGACCGGGCGAGGCGGCGCGGATACGCTGCCCCGTGTGGGCCGGGGTCGGCTCGGAAGACCCGATCATGCCGTACGCCCAACGCGACGCGTTCGCCGCCGAGATGCAGGCGGCGGGCGTCGACTGGCGCCTCGTCGTCTACGGCGGCGCCCTGCACGCCTTCCACCACCCGACCGTGGACCACACCGTGCGCCCCGGCATCGGATACCACCCACGACACGCGCGACGAGCCTGGCGCGACGTCGTCGACCTGCTCGCCGAGTGTGTGCCGGTGCATTGGTCGTTGAGCCGATGAGTGTGCTCGCCGCCCTCTTGGTCGGCAGTGACATTGCGCGGGTGGCGGGACCGTTCCGTACCGCCCCGGCGACCAGCCCGGTCGGCGTGCGGGTGCGCGCCTACGGGATTGCCTGAGGATGGCCTGCGGTGCGGGGAGGAGGCGCAGGGCTCCATGTGGAGCTTCACCCAGAGCAGCCAGTCGGTGTGGCGCAACCTCGCCTCTCGTAGGCTGGATCAGGCCACGACGCCCGCAAAGGCGTTGCGCGTGCAACGCCTTGGGGAGAGGATGTCAGACAGCTGCAAGGCGTGAGTGATAGCTGGTCACACAGGGACTGGTGGTCAGCACGCCTGGCACGCGGCGACGTTGACCGGTATTCGCAGGGTGGGACGCACGGGAAGCCCGACACGGGTGAGTCGGCCCTTGACGCGCCTACGCAGGGCTCCATTGGCGCTGTGGGCAAGCGCCTCGGCCTGCTGGTTCAGGCGGCGGACCACTTGGTGGGCAAGTCGAAAAACGCCCACCACCGTCCTGCCAAAGGCTTGCACCGCGATCGGTGGCGTGGCTCGACGCCCACCCCTCCGCCTGATGGCGGATGGGATGAAGCAGGCTGCGGAGTGCGCGGGTTACACGGATTGGTGGGGGTTGGCGTGACGGGGTGGGACATCGATCCGGCCGGGGTTGGTTCGGTGCTGTCGCGGGTGCAGGAGGCGGAGCACGGTCTGCATGAGGGCATCGCGCTGTACGGCATGGGTGTGGAGGCCGCGGCTCTCTGCGTGGGCACTTTGGACTTCAGCGGCGCGGTCGGACGCGGCAGTGGCCAGGCGGGTCTGGTGGCCGTCGCGCTGAGTGAGTTCATGCAGGGCACCGAGACCGATGTGGTGTTCATGCCGCTGCGGACCAGTAACTCGATCAACGGTGCGGTCGAGGCAACGAACTGCTATCAACGGGGGGCGCTGGAGCAGGCGTCGGACGCGCAGCGCCAGGCCGGGCTGGCGCCGGATGTGGCCGCGGTGCTGGAGGCGGCGCGGAAGAAGGGGTCCGGGAAGTGATCAGCCCGGACAAGGTGCCCTCCTACACCGGGGACATCGGCGCGGTGGAGGTCGAGGTCGGCCGGTTGCGAAAGGCCGCGCAGACCATCCGCGAGCACGGCGGCGACGTCAACACCCACTTCCGGAACCTGAGTACCGTCTACCGGGCACCCGAAGCCGAGTATCTGTTTCAGACCACCCAGGGCGTGCACGACACCTCCGCCGATTTCGCTTCGAGGCTGGAGACGGTGGCCGGCGCCCTGGAGACCTATGCCTCTGAGATCCGGCCGCTGGTGGACAAGCTGGAGCGGCTGCGCTTCGAGGCCGCCGCGTTTGTCGCATCCGTCCAGGGCCAGGGTGACGTAGACCCCAAGTGGCACCATGACAAGGCCAAGATGGCCGCCCACAATGCGCTCATGCACGAGGTGGCGGCCACTGTGCGCGCCTTCCAGGACGCCGAGGTGGCGGCCGCTGACAGGATCACCGCTGTGGTCGGCGGAACCCAGTGGCACCTTGCGAACGGCAGCCCGAAGCAGAGCAACCCCTACGGTTTCAGCGCCGGGCAGCTCGAGAGGGAGGCCAAGCTCCCCTGGGGCACCCCGGAGCACTTCTCCTACCTCCCCTTCGGGCTTGACTGGCACTTCCAGCAGTTCGGCGAGAGTCTGGGCGAGAACATCAAGGGCGTGGCCACCGGCTTCGTCGACATGTTCCGCCCCGGCCAGCAGGGGCAGGACACCCGCAAGGGCCTGCTCATGACCATCGTCGGGGCCGAGGACTACCTGCGCGACCCCGACGGCAATCGCCCGATGGACCCGCTCGGGCCCGAAGGCCGCCCCTACGCCAAGGCGTTCGCCAAGTCGTTGGTCGGCTGGGACGACTGGAAGACCAATCCGGGCAAGGCGGCCGGCACGGTTGTCTTCAATGCCCTCACCTTTGCCTCCGGCCCCCTGGGTGTTGCCTCGAAGGTGGGCACTGCGGGAAAGGTCGGCGAGGCAGCTTCCGTCGCCGCCCGCACGGCAGGTGTGCTGTCCAAGGTGGGCGAGGTCCTCGACCCGGTCGGTGCGACAGCGAAGGTCGTCGGCACCGGAGCCCGCGCCCTGCCCAAGGTCTCCGAGCTCGCCAAGAACATCGCCGCCGTCACCAAGGTGACTTCCGAGGCGAGTGGCGTGCACAGCATCATCGACCTGAAGGGCGGCTCGAAACTCCACATCGGCGACGGCAGTTTCACCATCAGCAAGGACGGGATCCCCAACACCAAACCCGCCCCGCACGAACTCCCAGCCGACCAGCGCGTCCCCTCCACCACACCGGCATACGAGCCCGAACTCGCAGGAGTCGGGGCGCGCAGTCCGGAAGCCAGCCACTCACATGGCAACCATGCGGGTGAGACCCCGGCACCAGGCAACGCAGGACATGAGACGCCAGGTCATGCGGGCTCGGCCCGTGACGGGGCCTCGTCACCCACACATGACCACACCGCTCGTCCCACCGGAAGCGGGCAGGGCCACGGAACCGGGGGCGGCAACCATGGCAGTGGTCACGGAGGCATAACCGGCGGCGGAGAGTCGAGCGCCCACGGCATCGATGACCCGGACCCGGGTGTGCCGCCGGGGCGCCCTCTCGATGAAATTCCTCCAGGTAAGTACAGCACGGGAGAGGATGTTTCGGGCACTGCTGCTCACCCGGTGCTGCCTGAACAGGAGTCAGCACTCCATGAAGCCCTCTCTCGGGCGAAGATGCCGCCGCAGGACCAAGAACGTCTGATCCAGAGCCTGCGGAAGGACCCGTACGGCTCTCAAGTTGCCGAAATGATCTCGCGGGGGCATCTAGCGGAGTTGCCGAAGTATGACCAGGTGCTGAATGACTGCAAGCAGGGTCCGACCAAGCGCGACAAGGGGATGGTTCCCGCCTCGTACATGGCACTGACTCACGCAACAGAGCTACAGGGCCGAGGCGTGCCGAACATCGTGTTCGACCTGAAGAACGAAGCGACGGGAGTCGACCTGGACCTCGCAACTCTCCATTCCGATGGCACACCCGACTTCGCGTACCAGTTCAAGGATGTCGACACCATTGAGGGCATCAACAGTGCCGTCAAGAAGGCCACTTCACAGCTCAAGTCCAGCTCCGCCTCACACAGGATCGCCTTCCTGGACGTCCATCAGCCTCTGGCGGAAATGAACGCTAAGATGTTCAAGATCGTAGAAATCGAAGCCAGGAAACGTGGGGCTGTCGTCCATCTTCGCTTCAAGGATGGATCCATGACCGTGCCGCCCGATGCCCCTGTTTTCCCGTAAGGAAGTATAATGTCGACTTTGATGCGTGCCCCCCGCGAATGCGGATCTTGGTTTTGGGACCTTGATGAAGTCGTCGGGCCAGGCTTGGAGCCCGCACTGGCCACTGCGGCGCAGATGACGGAAATTCTCAGCAAGCACGATCTCCTGACACCCCACAAGCTGACATACGACTGGTATGTCCTCGACGTGGGCGGCATCGGTATCACGACAACTCTGATGCTGACCAACCCGGTGAGTGGTCCTAGTCCCTCCCTTCCTGAGCGGATCCGCCAAAGCAGGCCCCAGGGATTTTCGACCGCGGAGGTCGACGATATTCACGTGGTAGGTTCGGGGACGTGGATTGACGCACAGGGTAACCGGCATATCGAGCCGCAGTTGGTCGACTTGTCCGTCTCTCCCACACCCATCGGACTGTCCGCCGAACTTTCTGTGTTTCACGACATCTGGGGCTGGTTCGACTTTGCCGGGCGTCCGCATCCCGAGGTGCAGGAGCAGAATGCACCACGACTGGCAGCAGCTCTCACCGACCTCAACGCAATGCTCGGCGTCAACGCCGAGCCAGGAGAAGCAACATACTTCGGAATCTCGGGCAATCTCGGAATGGAAACGCCCGACGCACTTGAAGACGGTTCCGGCCCCAACGTCACTGACAGGCTCTGACGCTCGAGTCGGCAGCAAAGACAGCCGTAGCCAATTCGTTCCCGACAGGCGCAAGGCCGGTTGGTAGCTGGTCTTGGGAGCCCCAAAGCTCTCCGTCCGGCGCGATTTGGCGAAGCGTTGCGCGGCCTTCCCTGCAGGAGGGACTGTGTGAACTGGCGTTGCCGCGTGCAGATTCACGGGGTGGCGGTATAGCCCGGGTTCGTCGTGGACGGCTGCTTCGCTGGAGGGCCTCCAAAATCGGTCAGGGGGAATGAAGCGCATTCAAGCGGTTTGCTCACGGACCACCGATACCCCCGGGCTGCCTTCTGTCCACGGACATCAGGGCGGCGGGCATACGTGACCGGCGACCGCATCGGAGGACGGCATTTCCCCAGCCTCCTCCAAGCAACTGGCCGTCGTGCCCTCATCCACAGCGGGAGCCACCTTGTCCAGCCCTATGTGAGCGACGACGCCCACCGACCGGAAGAACTCCAGCCGTGACCAAAGACGTCATCGCCCTCACCCCCTCCATGCCCGACCCGACCACCCTCCTCGCGGGCCTGTACGCGGGCGGCCCCGACCTCACCGTCAACACGCTCGCGGAGGGCATGGTTCTCCAGCTCCGCACCCCCGAGGGGGCCCCGCTGCTTTCCGTCGAGGCGCCGCAGCTGGTCCACCACCCAGATGAAGTCCACCGTCTCCTCGGCCCCCAAGTCCCGCTTCCCGAGGGCCCGTTCTGGTGGACGGAGGTCCGTGCCACCGGCGCCCTCCCCGAAGCCGAGCGCCTCGCCGCCTCCTTCGCCGGACGCCTCACCAGCGTCCTGGGCGGGGCCGTCTGGCCCCCTGGCACTGCCCATACCGACGTCGTGGCGCTTCCTTCGCCCCTCACGCTCCGGCCGGTCCCCGACCATCAGCCGCCAGCGGTGGACATCCAAACCGATCGGGCGTCCGTCGTCGTCCAGGACCGCCCTGTCACCGCGCTGACCACCTGGCTCTCGAGCGCCCTCGCAGAGACCACCGCGCAGGGCCGGGCCCTGCAACTGGTCACCCCGCCTATGAGCCGGCTCACCCTCCCCGTCCGCGCCGCCCTGGCGTTCGGCCCGCATCGCTGGGTCGTCCAACACCCTGAGACCGGCTACTACGACGGACTGAGAGGCGCCCGGCTTCAGTGGAGCGATGGTGCCTTCACCGAGGAGCGCGGCCCAGACGGCGCATCGGTCGTCGCCGAGACCTTCACCGCTCCCGCCGACGCCGCCACCCCCGAGGGCGAGCGTCAGCTCGCCCTCTCCCTCCAGACCGTCCACCCCGCGACAGCCGACCTCGTCCTCGGCGGTGCACTCGAAGCCGCCTGGCAGCACCTCACCGGTGCCCGGCCCACCGGCTGGGGCACCGCCGAACCCGTCCACCTGCCCTGGTCCAAGCGCGAGTTGACCGACCTCGCCCGCACCCGCGCCCAGAAGGGCGCCCCCACGTTCTTCATCACCCTCGGTGCACGCGAGCAGCCGGCCATTGCCACCACGCGGGTTCTCCACACCCCCGCGGGCATCGAAGAACACACGACCCTCGTTCTCGGCTACCGCTCCGACGACACCGTGCCCCCGGACACCGCCCTTTCCGAACTGGCCCGACACCTCACCGCACGGCACAACCTGGCCACGCTGTTCGTCACCGTCCGCCCGGCACGCCGCGACCTCACGGCTGCGCCGCACGCGGAACACTCACCCGCGCCGGTTACGGCACCATCAGCTCCGGGCAGCGCCGGCGCTCTGGGTCATCGGTACCGGAGCAGATGACCTTGATCGTGGAGACAGACCACAAGGCGTCCATGCCCGCGTCGCCCGGTCTTCCTGACCCTGGCGGTAGGACTGCGGGTGACAGATGAGAGGGTCGGGCGGGTGAGCGAGACAGCGATGAACACCTTGCAATACCGCGTTGACGGGCCAGAAGACGCTCCTGTCCTGGTCATGGGTCCCTCACTGGGTACCACATGGCACATGTGGGACCGCCAGATACCCGAGCTGGCCGGGGCCTGGCGGGTGGTGCGGTTCGATCTGCCGGGGCACGGTGGGGCGCCCGCGCAGCCGGCCCACTCCGTCGCCGAGCTCGGCGACCGGCTGATCGCCACCCTCGACGGGCTCGGCGTCCAGCGGTTCGGGTACGCCGGCTGTTCCATCGGCGGGGCGATCGGTGCCGATCTGGCGCTGCGCCACCCGCACCGGGTCGCCTCGCTGGCGCTGGTCGCCGCCTCGCCCCGGTTCGGCACGGCCGACGAGTTCCGTCAGCGCGGGGTGATCGTCCGGGCCAACGGCATGGACCCGATGGCGCGCTCCGCGCCCGAGCGCTGGTTCACTCCCGCGTACGCCGCGGCGCAGCCCGCGATCGTCGAGTGGGCCGTGCAGATGGTCCGCACCACCGACCCTGCCTGCTACATAGCGGCCTGCGAGGCGCTCGCCGCCTTCGACATCCGGGCCGAGCTCGGCCGCATCACCGCCCCCACGCTCGCCCTGGTCGGCGCCGAGGACCGGGTGACCGGTCCCGGGGAGGCGCGCACCCTGGTCGCGGGGATACCCGGCGCCGGCCTCGCCGTGGTGCCCGGCGCCTCCCACCTGGCCCCGGTCGAGCAGCCGGCCGCCGTCACCGATCTCCTCGTACGCCATTTCTCGACGGCCTGGCAGGCCGCGCCCGAGGCGACGACGGGGCTCACCGCGATGCCCGTGCCGCCCGCCGCCCCCGTGCCCCTGGCGCCGCCCACGGCCCCGCTCGCGCCGGAGGCCGTGGCCGAGGAGGCCGCCCCCGTCGCCGTCGAGCCGTCCGCGGGCCCGGACCCGTACGAGCTCGGCATGAAGATCCGGCGCGAGGTGCTGGGCGATGCGCAGGTGGACGCGGAGACGGCCGCCACCGACGGCTTCGGCGGCGACTTCCAGGAACTCACCACCCGGCACGCCTGGGGCGAGGTGTGGTCGAGGGAGGGGCTCGACCGGCGGGCCCGGGCCGTGGTGGCGCTGACCGCGCTCGCCTCGGGCGGCCACCTCGACGACCTCGCGGCCCACACCCGGGCCGCGCTGCGCGCCGGACTCACCCCCGACGAGATCAAGGAAGTGCTGCTCCAGACCGGCGTGTACTGCGGGGTTCCCGCGGCGAGCGCCGCGTTCCGCGTCGCGGGCGCGGTCATCCGGGAGGAAACGACGTTCCGGGAATGACCTGATCGCGTGCCCGGGCGGGGCGTCGGGAGCAGGATGGGGGCATGAGCCTGAAACTGACCAAGAAGACCCATGCCTGCGTTCGGCTGGAGAAGGACGGGCGCACCCTCGTCATCGACCCGGGCACCTTCAGTGAGCAGGACGCGGCGCTCGGTGCGGACGCGATCCTGGTCACCCACGAGCACCTCGACCACTTCAACGAGGAGCGGCTGCGCAGCGGCCTCGAAGCCAACCCGGCCGCGGAGATCTGGACCCTGCGCAGCGTCGCGGAGAAGATCTCGGCGGCCTTCCCCGGCCGTGTCCACACGGTCGGGCACGGCGATGCCTTCAGCGCGGCCGGGTTCGAGGTGCAGGTGCACGGCGAGCTGCACGCGGTGATCCACCCCGACATCCCGCGCATCACCAACATCGGTTTCCTGGTGGACGGTTCGGTCTTCCACCCCGGGGACGCGCTCACCGTCCCCGACCACCCGGTGGACACCCTGATGCTGCCGGTGATGGCTCCCTGGAACAAGATCTCCGAGGTCATCGACTATGTGCGCGAGGTCAAGCCGCGCCGTGCCATCGACATCCACGACGCCCTGCTCACCGACCTCGCCCGGCCCATCTACGACGCGCAGATCGGGGGCCTGGGTGGCGCCGACCACGCCCGCCTGACGCCGGGGGACTCGACGGAACTGTGAGTGTCAGAGCCGGGCGGTAGGTTGGGAGCCATGCGCATCGCCACCTGGAACGTCAACTCGATCACCGCCCGGCTGCCCCGCCTGCTGGCCTGGCTGGAGAGCACCGGCACGGACGTGCTGTGCATCCAGGAGACCAAGACCACCGTCGAGGGATTCCCCGCCGCCGAGCTGCGCGAGCTCGGCTACGAGTCGGCCGTCAACGCCACCGGCCGGTGGAACGGGGTGGCCCTGGTCTCCCGGGTCGGCCTCGACGACATCGTGCTCGGCCTGCCCGACGGCCCCGACTACGAGGGCGCGCAGGAGCCGCGCGCCATCTCGGCGACCTGCGGCGGGGTCCGCCTCTGGTCGGTGTACGTGCCCAACGGCCGCGAGGTCGAGCACGACCACTACGCGTACAAGCTTCGCTGGTTCGAGGCCCTCAAGACCGCCGTCGCCGAGGACGCCGCGGGCCCCCGGCCCTTCGCGGTGCTGGGCGACTTCAACGTGGCCCCGACCGACGAGGACGTCTACGACCCGGCGGTCTTCGCGGGCCTCACTCATGTCACCCCCGCCGAGCGGGCCGCGCTCGCGGCCCTGCGCGAGGCGGGCCTGTCCGACGTGGTGCCGCGTCCGCTCAAGTACGACCGTCCCTACACGTACTGGGACTACCGCCAGCTGGCCTTCCCGAAGAACCGCGGCATGCGCATCGACCTGGTCTACGGGAACCAGCCGTTCGCCAAGGCGGTCAAGGACAGCTATGTCGACCGCGAGGAGCGCAAGGGCAAGGGTGCCTCCGACCACGCGCCGGTCGTGGTGGACCTGGAGGTGTGAGGGCCGGGCGCCGTTCCCGGCGTCGCGTCGGCACCCCGCGTGCCTGGTAGTGCAACCGAACCTCGAATGGGAGTCTGGATCGTATGAACTTCCTCCAGAGCTGGCGAAAGCGGCACACCACGGCGCCCGGGGTGGCGGTCCACGCGGCGGTCAGGGAGGACCCGGAGGGCGTCGCGGAGATGCTCGCGGAGTGCGAGCTGCTGCGGACCCGGGCCTGGCAGAACAAGCTCGAACTCGACGACACCCCGACGTCGTTGCAGGCGCTCGACCAGCTGCCCCCGCGCTGGCGCGAGGACCCGGAGGAGCTGCCCTGGCTGGGCAATGACGCCGGTCTGTACCTGGGCACCGTCATCGTGCGGACGATCCCCGGCGCGAGCTGGGACGTGTGGCCCAGCGGCCAGCCGGTGGTGCGGCTCGCCTCCGGCCGCGAGATCGACGTCGTGGACGCGGGCCTGACCTGGGCCGCGACCGGAGCCCCCGAGCTGTTCCAGGTGTACGCCGAGGCCTCGGAGGCCTGACGGGCGGCCCCGCCGCCCGGGGCGCCCACCTGACCGCCATGGTCAAAATACGGTTTATGCCCTATTCGTGCGTGTCGAGATGAAGTCCCCTACCCGGCTGGATAGTTTGCGCTGACCTCGACACAGCGATGAGTGGGCAGGACAGCGTATGGCCGTCGATCCGTTGATCGAGCTGCGTGACGTCAACAAGTACTACGGAAAGCTGCACGTCCTCCAGGACATCAACCTCACCGTCGGGCGCGGTGAGGTGGTGGTGGTCATCGGGCCGTCCGGCTCGGGCAAGTCGACGCTCTGCCGGACGATGAACCGGCTGGAGACGATCGAGTCGGGTTCCATCGCGATCGACGGCAGACCCCTCCCGGAGGAGGGCAAGGGCCTCGCTCAGCTCCGGGCCGAAGTGGGCATGGTCTTCCAGTCGTTCAACCTCTTCGCCCACAAGTCCGTCCTCGCCAATGTCTCGCTGGCCCAGAGCAAGGTCCGCGGCCGCAAGAAGGAGGACGCCGACCGGCGCTCGCGCGAACTGCTCGACCGGGTCGGCCTCGCCGCCCAGGCGGAGAAGCTCCCCGCCCAGCTCTCCGGCGGTCAGCAGCAGCGCGTGGCCATCGCCCGCGCCCTGGCCATGGACCCCAAGGTCATGCTCTTCGACGAGCCCACCTCGGCGCTCGACCCGGAGATGATCAACGAGGTGCTCGAGGTCATGCAGCAGCTCGCCCGGGACGGCATGACCATGGTCGTCGTCACCCACGAGATGGGCTTCGCCCGCTCCGCGGCCAACCGCGTCGTGTTCATGGCCGACGGACGCATCATCGAGGACCGCACCCCCGACGACTTCTTCACCAACCCGCAGAGCGACCGGGCCAAGGACTTCCTCTCCAAGATCCTCAAGCACTGAGCGGGGGTGTACGCAACGATGATGGCCAAACGACGCGCGCTGGCCGCCCTGCTGCTCACGCTGGCCGTGGCCGGCTGCGGCAGGTCGGGCAGCCCGCCGGTCAAGGGCCCCAAGGCCGAACTGCTGCCGCACTACACGGTGGCCAAGGAGATCAACCTGCCCGGGTCCCCGGTGTGGCGGCGGGCGAAGAGCCGCGGCCACCTGGTCGTCGGCGCCAAGGAGGACCAGCCCTACCTGGGCGAGAAGGACCCGGCCACCGGCGTCTACACCGGCTTCGACATCGAGATCGCCAAGATGATGTCCGCCTCCCTCGGCTTCGACCCCCAGACCATCGAGTTCAAGACGATCGCCTCGGCCAACCGCGAGACCGCGCTGCAGAACGGCCAGATCGACTACTACGTCGGCACGTACACCATCAACGACAAGCGCAAGAAGCTGGTCGGCTTCGCGGGCCCGTACTACCTGGCCGGGCAGGGACTGCTGGTCCGCAAGGACGAGAACGGCGTCGGCGCCCCGCAGGACTTCGACGGCAAGCGCGTCTGCTCGGCCGCGGGATCGACCCCGTACCAGCGGATGGAGAAGGACTACCCGAAGGTCGACATGGTCGCCTACGACACGTACTCCGTGTGCGTGGACAACCTGCTCACCTTCCAGGTCGCCGCCGTCACCACCGACGACACCATCCTGAGCGGCTACGCGGCCAAGGTGCCCGACGAACTCAAGGTCGTCGGCAAGCCGTTCTCGAAGGAGCCGTACGGCGTCGGCGTCCCCCGGAGCGACACCACGCTGCGGTTCGCGCTCGACGACGCCATCGAGACCCACGAGAAGAACGGCGACTGGAAGAAGGCCTACGCCGCGACGCTCGGCCTGTCCGGGCGCCCCGCGGCCCCCGCCCCGCCCATCGACCGCTACCCGGCGAGCTGAGGCCGCAATGGACGTACTCACCAAGAACTTCTCGCTGTACGGCAAGGGCTTCCTCGGCACCGTCGAACTGACCGTGTACGCCTCGGTCCTCGCGCTGGTGCTCGGCTTCGTCATGGCGTCCTGCCGGGTCTCGCCCGTCGGCTCGTTCCGGGTGCTCGGCACGGTGTGGGTGACCGTGCTGCGCAACACCCCGCTGACCCTGCTGTTCTTCGCCGTGCTGCTCGGGCTGCCGCGCTTCGGCCTGGTGCTGCCCTTCCAGCTGTTCGCCGTGATCGCGCTCGGCTGCTACACCTCCTCGTTCATCTGCGAGGCGCTGCGCTCCGGCATCAACACCGTGCCCAAGGGCCAGGGCGAGGCGGCCAGAAGCCTCGGGATGACGTTCGGCCAGACCCTGTCCACGGTGGTGCTCCCGCAGGCGTTCCGGTCGGTGATCCCGCCGGTCGGCTCCACGCTGATCGCACTCGCGAAGAACTCCGCCATCGCCGGGGCGTTCAGCGTCACCGAACTCCTCGGCACGTACAAGACGTTGAGCGAACTCGGCTACAACATCATCTGGACCTTCGTCTGGATCGCCATCGGCTACCTGATCATCACGCTCTTCATCAGCGCCGTCTTCAACCTTCTCGAAAAGCGCTGGGGAGTCGCCCGATGACCGCGCCACTGGCCAAGGACTCCACCGCTCTCTACGACTTCCCCGGGCCGCGCACCCAGCAGCGGCACCTGGTCTACGGCGTCATCTCGACGCTTCTGATCCTCGCCCTGGTCGGCTGGGTGGTGTATCTCCTGTTCGACACCGATCAGTTCACCGCCGCGAAGTGGATGCCCTTCGAGTACAAGGGCATCCAGGAGCTGCTGCTCCGGGGGCTCGGCAACACGCTGCGGGCCTTCGCGTTCGCCTCGGTGCTCTCGCTGGCGCTCGGCGCGGTGCTCGCCACCGGGCGGCTCTCCGACCACCGGCCGCTGCGCTGGATCGCCACGCTGCTCGTCGAGTTCTTCCGCGCGATGCCGGTCCTCGTGATGATCTTCTTCATCTTCGTGGCGCTGAAGGTGCAGCCGCTGCCCGCCCTGGTGGCCGGGCTCACGCTCTACAACGGCTCGGTGCTCGCCGAGGTCTTCAGAACCGGCGTCAACTCCGTGGAACGCGGCCAGAAGGAGGCGGCATTCTCGCTCGGCATGCGCAAGACGCAGGTCATGACGTTCGTGCTGGTCCCGCAGGGTGTCCGGGCGATGCTGCCGACCATCATCAGCCAGCTGGTGGTCGCCCTGAAGGACACCTCGCTCGGCTACCTGATCACCTATGAGGAGTTCCTGCACGCGGGGAAGCTCATCGCGTCGAATCTCGACTACGATTTGCCGTTCATCCCCGTGGTGATGGTGATCTCGCCGATCTACATCGGGATGTGCATGCTGCTCTCCTGGTTCGCCACCTGGATGGCCAGGAGACAGAAGCGCAATCCCAAGACGGAGGCCGTGGACGTCGCACCGGCCGAACCAGGGACCCTGCTGCCGAGGGGGGTCCCCCCTGGACCGTGAGTCCTTGGGGGAGCAGTAGCTGAGGGGCAGGAACCCACCCGGCAGCAGCCGGTGATCACTTCTCGCGGAGAGGGACCGTCAGCCACGACGGGTCCGACGCGGGCGAGGAGAAGGTCAGCTGCGCGCCGAGCGGGTTGTGCTCGATGTAGAGCGGGTCGACGGTGTCCACCACCAGTGCCAGATGATGGCCGGCCGGAACGTCGTACGACGTGGAGAAGAGCTCCAGGTCGACGGGGAACGGCCGGCCGGGCGTCTGTCCGTGGAAGGTGTAGGGGGCGTTGCTGACCAGCTTGCCGAGGCCGAGCGGGCCCACGTCGTAGAGGTATGCGACGAGGGTGCCGCTCTCCTTGGTTGAGGTGAGGGTGGTGTGCAGCTTCGCGGTACCGCGGATCGCGCGGTCCTCGCCGTACGTACCCGACTGCCACACCGCGGCGAAGGAGCGCGGCAGCAGCGGGATCGACGCCATGGGCGGCAGCTTCGCGAACTGGTCCAGGACGCTGGACAGGAAGATGACTCCGCCGTCCGCGCCCGAGTCGACGTTCGCCCAGATCTTCCTCGTGCCGGACAGCGGCAGGGTCTCCTTGGCCGCGCCGACCGCCTGCCAGGTGGGATAGCCCTCGTAGGAGCCGTCCGTCCGTGAGGTGAGCTGGACGGGCTGCTCCCGGTCGATGCCGTTGTCGGCGCCCTTGAGGTAGTGGTCGAACCAGCGGTGGGCGTCCGTCCACACGTCGTTGGGCAGGCCGAGCAGGCCGGTCGCCTCGGCCGTCGCGTGATCGCCCGGGCGGAGTTCGAGGCGCTTGGGGCCGGTCAGCCCGGTGAAGAAGTCGGCGTACTGGTTGGGCGGGAAGAGGCTGTCGCCCCAGGCGTTGCCGAGCATGACGGCGGCGCCGTTCTGGTTGATCCGGTCCAGATACGCCGCCGGGGAGCGCTTCCAACCCCAGTCGATCATGTCCTGTTCCTTGGCCAGGTCCGAGCCGAGGAACTCCTTGAGGATCCGGCTCAGTTCGGCGCTGGGGCGGCCGGTGATCTGCCCCGCGGCCCCGAGCACGGCCGCGGCCTGGAGGTGCTGGGTGCGGCCGCTGTAGATGGACCGGATGAGGTCGGCCCAGCCGCTCATCGCCACAACTGCCCTGATCCGCTTGTCGTGTCCGGCCGCGAGGAGGCTGATGCCCGCGCCGTACGAGACGCCGCCCATGCCGATCCTGGCCGGGTCGGCGGGTGTGTGGGCCAGCGCCCAGTCGATGACCGAGGAGACATCGGCGATGTCCGGCGGGCCCGCGACCTCGATCTCGCGGCCCGAGAGCCAGAAGCCCCGCGAGGTGTAACTGACCACGGTGTAGCCCGCGTCCGCGAGCTTCTGGGCCTGCACGAGGTACTCGATCTGCGGCATGCCCCAGCTGGTGGGGAAGACGATCAGCGGGTAGCGGTCGCCCGCCTTGGCTCCGGCGGGCGTGAACACATTGCCCTTGAGGGTGATCCCGCCGGAGCCCGGGATGTCGTGGAACGTCGGGCCGCTGCTCGACGAGGCGATGGCCGCGGCTCTCGCCGGGGCGGCCCCGGCCGCGGGCGCGAGGCCGAGGGCCGCGCCCGCGAACAGGGCCGCGGCCACAAGAGCCGCGGCCGTGGTCCTGGACGGCCGGCCGGACAGGTGGTGGGGGGTCATGCATCGCTCCTCGCTCGCCGGTGCAAAGTGACCCGACGGTAACCGCGAGGACTTACCCGGGGTAACTGGCCGGTAAGTTACGCGAGGGTAACGATTGTTGGACGCGGCGTCAGTTGGCGGTGACGCCGCCGCCCGCCAGCGCGCTCTTGGCCTTCCAGGCGTCGTACGTCAGATTCCACTCGCCGTAGCCGTTGTTGAGCGCCTGGGTGCCCTTGGCGTCGTCGCCGGTGATCTCGAACGGGTCGCCGACCTGCACCGAGTCGTACACGAACTTGGCGTCCGCGTCGCTCATGCCGATGCAGCCGGAGCTCTTGTTGGCCGAGCCGAAGTAGCCGGCGTTCCACGGCGCGGCGTGCGCGTACATCCCCGACCAGGTGAGCCGCATCGAGTAGTCGACCATCTTGTTGTAGGAGCTGCCGAGGCCGACGGTCTCCGAGTTCATGTTGATCGTCCCCTCCTTGGCCATCAGGACGGTCTTGCCGCGCCACGACGCCTTGTCGCCACCCGGGGTGCCCGCCGACATCGCGATGTCCTTCACCAACTGGCCGTCGCGGTAGAGCTTGAGGCGGTGGCCGTCGAGGTCGACCTTGACGAGTTGGTTCTTGCCGATGGTGAAGTTGGTCTTGTAGTCCTTCACGAACCAGCCGCCCGAGGCGCCCGAGTCCACCCCGTTGAGGTCGGCCTCCAGGGTCACCTGGGTGCCGGACTTCCAGTAGTCCTTGGGCCGCCAGTCCACCCGGGCGTTGCCCGAGTAGTCCTCCATCCACCCCCAGGACCCCTCGGTGTTGTTGGAGGTCGTCACCTTCAGGTGCTTCTCCACCTCGGCCTTGTTCTTCACCGGGTGGTCGAACACGATCGAGATCGGCTGGCCGACGCCGACGGTCGAGTCCTTGCCCGGCACCATGCTCACCTTGTTGACCTTCTCGGGCGCCGCCGTGGCGAAGTCGGCCTTCGCGCTGCCGCCCTTGTCGTCCTTGGCCTCGATCGCGTACGAGGTGCCGGGCGCGGCGACGCGGTCGGAGGTCCAGGTCCGGCCGTCGGCGGATATCTTTCCGTCGAGCCTGCCGCCGTCCTTGGCTGCGGTGACCGTGACGCTCTGGAGCTTGCCTTCGGCGAGCGTCACGGTCACGGGCCCGCCCGCCTTCGCCTGTTGTCCCGTCAGGTTCACCGATATCTCGGTCTTCTTGCCGGCCTTGAGGTCGGACTTCGCGCCGCCGGACGAGGAATCGCCGCCCCCGCAGGCGGTCAGAGCGGCGGCGAGGACTGCCGTGCCGGCGATCGCGGCGAGGCGGACCTGTCGGCGGGGCAGGGTGTGGCGGCGTATGCGGCTCAACTGGAAACCTCCGTAGCACATGCTTTTCCCTGGGTGAGAGTCACCAGCGGGACTTTAGGTTGCGAAAAGCGGCGGCAAACTCGGAATTCGCTGTGTGACAAAGACCGCAGAGGAACGGTCATCGTCCGGTCACATGCCTCGCGCGGACCGGTCATGGAGCGCTGTGAGCATCCTGTGCATCCCCGACGGGCCGACGGCGGGGCGCACTTGGGAGGCCACAGACGTGTCCGCACTGCTGGTGACCGGGGACCGCGACCAGGACGCCGGGGTCCGCGGCCTGAGCACCGCCGAGTACCGCGCCTTTCTCGCGGGCCGCGCCGACGTCAGCTTTCTGCAATGTCCGTCGTGGTCCGAGGTGAAGGACCAATGGGTCTCGGAAAGGGTCGGATGGTCCCTTGACAACGGTGAATTGGCCGGGGTCGCGCAGATCCTCTACCGCCAATTCCCTGGCACCCGGAAATACTTCGCCTATCTGCCGGAAGGCCCGGTGGCCGACTGGTCCGACCCCGAAATGGACCGCTGGCTGGATCCCCTGCTGCGCCATCTGCGCCGGGCCGGCGCCTTCGCCGTACGGATCGGGCCCGCCCCCGCCTACCGGCGCTGGGACGCCGCCCGCCTGAAGGCTGCCACCGGTCCGGGCCGCAGAATCGGCGACATCCTGGCCACCGAGGTCGACCCGCTCGGCTCCGCCGTCGCCGAACGCCTGCGCACCCGCGGCTGGAAGCGGTGCGGCGGGGACGACGACGGCGACGCCCAGCCGCGCCACGTCTTCCGGCTGCCGCTGGCCGGCCGCACCGACGCCGAGCTGTGGGCGGGCTTCAACCAGGAGTGGCGGCGCAACGTGCGCACCGCCCGCAAGGCGGGCGTGCGCATCGTGGTCGGCGGCGCCGCGGACCTCCCCGAGTTCTACCGGCTGCTCAGGATCACCGAGGAGCGCGACGGGTTCCGGCTCGGCCGCTCGCTCGCGTACTACGAGCGCCAGTACGCCGCGCTCAACGCCGAACAGCCCGGCCGGATGCGGCTCTGCCTCGCCGTCCACCAGGGCGAGGTGCTCGCCGCGCACACCATGATCACCGTCGGGCGGCGGGTCTGGTACCAGACCGGCGCCTCCGCCGACCACCGCCGCGAGGTCCGGCCCAGCAACGCGCTGCAGTGGCAGATGATCCAGGACGCCCGGGCGCTGGGCGCCGAGGTGTACGACATGCGCGGGGTACCCTCCACTCTCGATCCGCAGGACCGGCCCTTCGGCCTGCTGCGCTGGAAACTCGGCACGGGCGGCCAGGTCGTCGAGACGCTGGGGGAGTGGGAGACATCCATGGGCGGGACCACCAACAACGCGCTGTACCGCGCCTTCCAGGCGTACCTGGCGCGCCGGTGACCGCGACCGCCCCGCGGACCGTGGACAAGGGGTCCGGCCTGCTGCGCAGCAGCGCGCTGATGGCGGCGGGCTCGATCGTCTCGCGCGCCACCGGCTTCGTGCGCTCCGCCGTCATCGCGGCCGCGCTCGGCGTCGGGCTGCTCGGTGACGGCTACGCCGTCGCCAACAACGTCCCCAACATCCTCTACATGCTGCTCATCGGCGGCACCCTCAACGCGGTCTTCGTGCCCGAGCTGGTGCGCGCCGCCAAGGAGCACGCCGACGGCGGCGCGGCCTACACCGACCGGCTCATGACCGCCTGCGCCACCGCGCTGGTGGCCGTCACCGCGCTCGCGGTGTTCGCCGCGCCCTGGATCGTCGGCGCGTACACCGACTACAGCGGCGCCCAGGCCGACCTGACCATCGCCCTCGCCCGCTACTGCCTGCCGCAGATCCTCTTCTACGGGCTGTTCACGCTGTTCGGCCAAGTCCTCAACGCGCGCGGCCGGTTCGGGGCCATGATGTGGACCCCCGTGCTCAACAACCTCGTCGTCATCGGGGTGTTCGGGCTCTACCTCGCGCTGGCCGCGAGCGGCGGCGGCACGCTCGGCGCGGGCGATGCCCGGCTGCTCGGCTGGGGCACGACCGCGGGCATCGCCGTGCAGGCCCTCGCCCTGGTCCCGTCGCTGCGCTCGGCCGGATTCCGCTGGCGGCCCCGGTTCGACTGGCGCGGCAGCGGACTCGGCCGCCCGCTCAGGTCGGCGGGCTGGGCGGTGCTGCTCGTCGTCTCCAACCAGCTCGCCTACTGGGTGGTCACCCGGCTCTCCACCACCGCCGGGGCCCGGGCCGCGGCCGAGGGCGTCGGCGGGGGAGCGGGATACACGGCGTACACCAACGCGTACGTGCTGTGGATGGTGCCGCACGGCATCGTCACCGTCTCCCTGGTCACCGCCCTGATGCCGCGGATGAGCCGGGCCTCGGCCGACGGCGACCTCGCGGGGGTGCGCGCGGACCTCTCGTACGGGCTGCGGACCTGCGCGGCGGTGATCGTCCCCGCCGCCTGCGCGCTGTTCGCGCTCGCGCCCTGGATCCTCGGCTCGGTCTACGAGTACGGCAGGACGGGCGCGGGCGACATCACGGTGATGGCGGGCATGCTCATGGCGTTCGCGCCGGGCCTGATCGCGCTCTCCGGACAGTACGTCCTGTCCCGCGGCTTCTACGCGCTCGGCGACACCCGCACCCCGTTCCTGCTCAACCTCGTCATCGCCGGGGCGAACGCGGGCCTCACCGTGGTCGCTTACCTGGTGCTGCCCGCGCGCTGGGCGGTGACCGGGATCGCCGGGGCCTACACCGTGGCGCTCTTCGCCGGTCTCGCCGTCACCGCGTACACCCTCAACCGCAGGCTCGGCGGCGGCCCGCTGTTCCGCTCGCGCGCGCTGCGCGCGCAGCTGCGGCTGCTCCTGGGCTGCCTGCCCGCGGCGGCGCTCGGCTTCGCGGCGGCCCGCGCGGCCGACCCGCTCGGCAGCGTCGCGGCGGCCGGCGCCGGAGCCGTCACGCTCGTCGTGGCCCTCGCCCTGCTCGCCCGGCCGCTCGGCCTCGACGACATCAACACCGTGCTCGGCAAGGTGCGCCGCGGCGGCCGCCACCGAGCCCGGTGACGGGACAAAAGAGACGGTTGGGATACTGACGCCATGCCACGCGTGCTCCTCATAGAAGACGACCCCTCGGTGCGCGAAGGGGTCGAGCTCGGGCTGCGGCGACGCGGCCACGAGGTGCGGGCGGCCGGGACCGGCGAGGCCGGACTCGCCTCGCTGAAGGCCTTCCAGCCCGAGCTGGTGCTGCTCGACCTGATGCTGCCCGGCATGAACGGCGTCCAGGTCTGCCGCCGGATACGCGAGACCAGCCAGCTGCCGATCATCATGCTCACCGCGCGCGGCGACGACTTCGACGTGGTGGTCGGCCTGGAGGCGGGCGCCGACGACTACATCGTCAAACCCGCCCGCACCGAGGTCATCGAGGCCCGCATCCGGGCGGTACTGCGCCGCCTCGCCGACCCGGCCGCGGTCCGTCCCGGCCCCGAGTTCCACGGCGAGCTCGCCCTCGACCGGGCCGGGCTCACCGCCGCCAAGAACGGCGAACGGCTCGCGCTGGCCCCCTCCGAACTGAAGCTCCTGCTCCACCTCGCGGCCTCGCCCGAGCAGGTCTTCAGCCGCCAGCAACTCCTCGAATCGGTGTGGGAGCACAGCTACCACGGCGACGCCCGCCTGGTGGACGCCTGTGTACGGCGGCTGCGGCAGAAGCTCGGCGACACCTCGGGCCCTGACGGAGCCCCCCGCTACATCCAGACCGTACGCGGCTTCGGCTACCGGTTCGGGCCGCTGTGAGGTTCCCGGCCCGCCGCACCCCGCGCCTGGGGTTGCGGGGCCGGCTGATCGCCGCGTTCCTCCTGGTGGCCGCGGTCAGCGCGGTCACCACGGCGGCCCTCACCTACCAGTCGGCGCGCTCGGCCATCCTCCAGCAGGCCCAGGACCAGGCCGTCGACCAGTTCCGCGAACAGATCGCCCAGCAGTACTTCGCGCTGCCCACCTCCACCGCGGCGATGAAGAACGTCTGCCAGTCACTGGCCCGGGCGGGCAAGCCGCGCCCCTGGTACGTGTTCGCCGAGTACGGCAGCCTGCGCGCGTCCTCCACCATGCGGCCCACCTCCACCGTGATCACCGACGACCTGCGCCGGCAGACCCACGCCAACGCGCACGGCTCGTTCCAGCGGGTCGTGCAGGACGGCACCCCGTACCTGACCATCGGCATGCCGGTGATGTTCGAGCGGAGCGGCGTCCAGCAGCGCACCGGGGTCTACCTGTACGCCGTGATGGATCTCCGGCCCGAGGGCGTCACCATCCAGGCCATGGTCTCGGCGGCCAAGAACGGCGCGCTGCCCGCCCTCGCCGTCGCCGTGGTGCCCGCCCTGCTCGCCGCGCGCAGCGTGCTGCGGCCGGTGCGCGACCTGCGCCGGGCCGCGAGCAGCATGGGCAAGGGCAGGCTCGACACCCGGATCGAGGTCAAGGGCTCGGACGAACTGGCCGACCTGGCCTGGACGTTCAACGAGTCGGCCGAGGAACTGGAGCGCTCCGTCGAGGAGTTGCAGAAGGCCGAGGCGCGCGCCCGGCGCTTCGCCGCCGACGTCTCGCACGAGCTGCGCACCCCGCTGGCCGGCATGCTCGCGGTGACCGAGGTGCTCGACGAGGACGCCGACGGGCTCGACCCGGACACCGCGCGCGCCGTGCGCCTCATCTCCGCCGAGACCGGCAAGCTCGCCACACTCGTCGAGGACCTGATGGAGATCTCCCGCTTCGACGCCAAGGCCGCCGAGCTCAACACCGACGAGGTCGACGTCGCCGAGACCATCCGCAAGACCCTCCAGCGGCGGCGCTGGGAGGACCGTGTGATCACCGAACTCCCCGACGGCGTACGGGCGATGATCGATCCCCGGCGCTTCGACATCGTGGTGGCCAACCTCGTCGGCAACGCGCTGCGGCACGGTGCGGAGCCGGTGACCGTGCGGCTGCGCCCGGGCGCGGGGCAGGGGCCCCTGGTCGTGGAGGTCGCCGACCGCGGTCCTGGCATCGACGCGGCGGTGCTGCCGCACATCTTCGACCGCTTCTTCAAGGCGGACGCGGCCCGTACCCGTTCGGCGGGCAGCGGCCTCGGCCTCGCGATCACCCTGGAGAACGTCCGGCTGCACGGCGGCACCGTGAGCGCGGCGAACGCGCCGGACGGCGGAGCCGTCTTCACGGTCGAGCTGCCCACCGGTCTCCTCGCGCCGGCGTCCGCGGAGGCGGCGCGATGAGACCGAGGACGACCGGGCCCCGTGCGCTGGCCGCGCTCGCCCTGCTGTCGGCCGGTCTGCTCGCCGCGGGCTGCGGCATCCAGTCCACCGATGTCATCGCGGTGGGCGGGCCCGCGAGCGTGCAGGCGTTTCCGCCCGACGACGGCTCCACCGTGCTCTACTTCACGGGCCCCGACGGGCTGATGCCCGTGGTCCGCCCCGGCGGCCACCGGCCGCCGCTGCCGCTGCTCTTCGCGGGCCCGGACCAGGACGAGCAGGCGGCCGGGCTCCGCACCGAACTGCCCCCGGCCAAGGGCGCGTTGAAGCTGGGCGTGTCCGAGGGCGGGGTGACGGTCGCGCTCGGCCAGGACGTCACAGGGCTCACCCCCACCGCCCAGCGGCAGATCGCCTGCACCGTCCTCCAGGCGGTTTCGCGGGGCGCGCGGCTGAGGGTGACGATCACCGGCTCCGGCGGCCCGAGCTCGCTGAGCCCGCTGGGCTGCCCGCTCTGAGGAGGCGTCGGTGCGTCCACGGGACTGTTGACTTCAATTCAGTAAACCCATGGGTAACACTCTGGCGCGCGGCCCGGCGACGGGCCAAGCTCTGCGTGTGGAGAATTCAGCCAGCCCAGCGCAGCCGGCGGCCCGCCCGGTCGTCCTGCGGCTGCGGCGCACTCTGATCTGGGTCCCGCTCGCCGCGATCGCGGTGGCCGTGCTCTGGTGCGTCGCCGCCGCCTCCGTCTTCGACGGGCCGAACGGCGGCTTCGCGGGCCCGGTGATGGCCGTCTCGGGCGTCGCCGTCCTGGTCGCCGCGGCCACCTTCGCGGGCTATCTGGTGCGCCCGCTGCGGATCGACGTGGACGCCGACGCCCTCACCGTGCGGCTGCCGACCTGGCTCGCGGGTCGCATCGACTGGGACGACGTCACCGCCGTGACCGCCCTCGCGGTGCGGACCGGGACCCGGGTGCGCCGCTTCCTCGTCGTGGACCTGCGCTCGCCCGCGCTTCCCTACATCAGCCGCCCGCGGTCGATGTACCGGCGCCTGGCGCCCGCGCTCGGCCGCGCCGAGCACGCGCACGGGCTCTGCTTCGAGGAGCAGGTCTTCGACTTCGACGCGGCCGAACTGCTCGGCGTGGTGGCCGCGTTCGCGCCCGACGAGGTCGCCGTCGAGAACCGCACGGTGGAACCGGCCGACAGTCCCTGGGAGTTCTGACCGGCTTCTTGCCTCGTGGCAGGGCGAGCGCCACCGTGTACGCGTACGTCTCGCACGCCGACAGCACCACCGCGAGTCCGTACGCCGACGACCGCTGCCCCGGAACCGGAGTGCCCATGGCCCCCTTCACGCTGCCCCATACGCTGCACGGCGACGGCGCCCACCGGGTCGTCGCCGTGCACGGCTGGCTCGCCGACCGCGGCGACTACGCGGCCGTCCTGCCCGATCTCGACGCCGCCGCCTTCACCTACGCCTTCGTCGACCTGCGCGGCTACGGCGAGGCCAGGGACGCACCCGGCGCCTACACCACCAGCGAGGGCGCCGAGGACGTCCTGGCGCTCGCCGACCGGCTCGGCTGGCACCGCTTCTCGCTGATCGGGCACTCGATGGGCGGCGCGGTCGTGCAGCGCGTCCTGGCCGCCGCCCCCGACCGGGTGCGGCGCATGGTCGGCATCTCGCCGGTCCCGGCGAGCGGGATGCCGATGGACGAGGCGACCCGCGAACTGTTCACCGAGGCCGCCGAGCACCCCGCCCGGCGCCGGGCCATCATCGACCTCACCACCGGGGGCGAGCGCCCCGACGCCTGGCTGGACCGGATGACCCGGCGCTCGGTGGAGCGCAGCGACCCCAAGGCGTTCCGCGCCTGGCTCGACTCGTGGTCGGGCGAGGACTTCCACGAGGAGACCGAGGGCTCGCCGGTGCCCGCCCTCGCGGTGACCGGCGCGCTCGACCCGGCCCTCAACGCCACGTTCCTGCGCGCCACCTGGCTGCGCTGGTATCCGGCGGGACAGCTCGTGGAACTGCCCCATGCCGGGCACCACGCCATGGACGAGGCGCCGCTCGACCTGATCCGCACCGTCGAGGACTTCCTGCGGGCGGATCATGTCTGACCGTGCCCACCATGGCTGAACCACCCGACGTCTTCGACCCCCGGCTGTACGCGGCCGGGCCCCCGTACGCCGCCTACCGCGAGCTGCGCGAACACCGGCCGGTCGCGTGGCAGGCGGAGCCCGAGGTGCTGGGCTGGCCGGCCGGACCCGGCTTCTGGGCGGTCACCCGGCACGCCGACGTCGTACGGGTCCTCAAGGACGCGGGCACTTTCTCCTCGGCGCTCGGCGCCACCCAGATCCGCGACCCCGACCCGGCCGACCTGCCGTTCATCCGCCGCATGATGCTCAACCAGGACCCCGCCGCGCAGGCGCGGCCGCGCCCCGGCGAGGGAGGAGGCCAGGATCACGGGAGGCTGCGCCGACTGGTGAGCCGGGCCTTCACGCCCGGCCGGGTCGACCGCTTCGAGGCGCTGGCGCGCGAGCGGGCCCGGGCCCTGCTCGGCGCGGCCCGCGACGGCGCGGAGGACGGCGTGTTCGACCTGGTCGCCGACGTCACCGACGACTACGCGCTGCTCAACCTCACCGACCTGCTCGGGGTGCCGCCCGGCGACCGGGGCCTCCTGCTGGAGTGGACCGAGCGCGTCATCGCCTACCAGGACCCGGACGAACCATCGGTCCTCGGCCCCGACGGGCGGCCGGTCAACCCGCGCTCGCCCGCGATGCTGGCGGAGATGTTCGCGTACGCCCAGCAGCTCGCCGCGTACAAACGCGCGTGTCCGGCGGACGACATCATGACCTCGCTCGCCCACTGCGAACTCGCCGACGCCGAGCTGGAGATGTTCTTCTTCCTGCTGACGGTGGCGGGCAACGACACCGTGCGCGCGGCGGCGCCGGGCGGATTCCTCGCGCTCGCCGAACACCCCGGCGAGCAGGCCAGGTTGAGAGGGCGTCAGGTTTCCGTGGACACCGCGATCGAGGAGCTCCTGCGGTGGCATCCGCCGGTGCTGAGCTTCCGGCGGACCGCCCGCCACGCCACCGTCCTGGCCGGGCAGCTCCTCGCGGCCGGGGACAAGGTCGTCGTCTTCCACGCCTCCGCCCACCGCGACGAGCGCGTCTTCGCCGAGCCGGACCGCCTGGACCTGGCCCGCGGCCCCAATCCGCACGTCGCGTTCGGCGACGGGCCGCACGTCTGCCTCGGGGCCCACTTCGCGCGGCTGCAACTGCGGGTCCTGCACGAGGAGGCGCTGCGCCTCCTGCCCGCCGCCGAACTCGCGGCCCCGCCGCGCCGTCTCGTCTCCAACTTCATCAACGGCGTCAAGTCCCTCCCGTTGAGGGTCGGTTAGCCGCCCGCGCGGTGGGAGGTGCGGACCACGGGGGCCGGTTCCTGGGCGGCCCGGGTGACATCGGCGACGACCTCCACGACATCGGGGCCGTACGCCTGCGAGTTGACGACCTTGAGGAGCAGGCAGAACGACGTGTTCCCGTGCTTGCGGGCGAGCTTCTCGGCGTTGCGGGCCAGATAGCGGGTGGCCGCCTGGTTGGTGATCGCGGACTGGCCGCAGAAGAGGAAGACGGGACGGGAGTCCCGGCCGGGTGTGACCCGGGCCAGGATCACGTACTCGACCACCCCGTTCTCCAGCCGATAGCGCTCCGAGCCGATCTGGAAGGCGCCCCGGTCGGGGGTCGGCTCGGGGTCCACGTTCATCGTGACACCGGGCAGCAGCGAGGCGAGGTGGGCCGCCATCCGGCGGTTCGAGTAGGGCCCGCCCAGGCAGAACTCGGTGCGTTCGCCGAAGCCCTGCTGTGCCAGGTCGTGCTGGATGATCTGGGCGTGCGCTCCGCAGTCCTTGATGAGCGAGGAGAGTTCGAGCAGCGCGAACACGTCGAAGCGGTGCACGGACCCCTCGTGCCCCGCGGCCCGGTTGACGACCAGCAGGCACTCGGAATGGGTCGGCAGCCCGAAGAACGCCTGCTTGCGGCGGAGTCTGCGCTTCCAGAGGTAGGTGCGGGTGAGCCAGCCGAAGGCGGCGCTTATGCCCGCGGCCACCACGCCGAGGACGATGTTGCGTACGTCGTCGTTCATGGGCGGGCATGCTAGCGGGAGTTCGCCCCCGTGTTCGACGTGCTCATGACGTGAGCCCGGGGACGGCGTTACGCTGCGCGGAGTTTCGCCTACGGAGGTATGCATGCGTCGTCCTGCCGCCCGCACCCTGTCCCTCCTCGCCGCGGCGGCCGCGGTGGCTGCCTCGGTCGCCGCCGCCCCGCCCACCACGGCCGCGCCCCCGGGTCGCACCCCCGCCAAGGTGCCCGAGGCCGTCGGCTACGGGGGAGCGGTCTCCAGCGTGGACGCGGACGCGTCCGCCGCGGGCCTGGAGGTCCTCAAGAACGGCGGCAACGCGGTGGACGCGGCCGTCGCCACCGCGGCGGCCCTCGGCGTCACCGAGCCGTACTCCTCGGGCATCGGCGGAGGCGGCTACTTCGTCTACTACGACGCCGCGTCCCGCTCCGTGCACACCCTCGACGGCCGCGAGACCGCGCCGGCCTCGGCCACCTCCTCGCTCTTCCTGGAGAACGGCAAGCCGCTGCCCTTCGCGGACGCGGTGACCAGCGGGCTCGGCGTCGGCACCCCGGGCACCCCGGCCACCTGGGACCGTGCGCTCGACGCCTGGGGCAGCAAGCCGCTGCGCACGCTCCTGAAGCCGGCGGAGCGGCTCGCCCGCGACGGGTTCACCGTCGACGACACCTTCCGCGCGCAGACCAGGGACAACCAGGCCCGGTTCGCCGACTTCCCCGACACCGCCAAGCTGTTCCTGCCCGGCGGGCAGCTCCCGGTGGTCGGCTCCACCTTCAAGAACCCCGATCTGGCGCGCACGTACGAGGAGTTGGGCCGCGAGGGCGTCGACGCGATCTACCGCGGCGACCTCGGCGAGGACATCGTCCGCACGGTCCGCAAGCCGCCGGTCGACCCGAAGTCGACCCGCAAGGTGCGCGCGGGCGACCTGACCGAGAAGGACCTGCGCGGCTACGAGGCGAAGTTCCAGGCCCCCACCAAGGTCGGCTACCGCGGGCTCGACGTCTACGGGATGGCCCCCTCCACCTCCGGCGGCACGGCGGTCGGCGAGGCGCTCAACATCCTGGAGAACACCGATCTGTCCAAGGCCTCGGACGTGCAGTTCCTGCACCACTACATCGAGGCGAGCCGTATCGCGTTCGCGGACCGGGGCCGCTGGGTCGGCGACCCGGACTTCGAGAACGTGCCGGTCAAGGGCCTCCTCTCGCAGCGCTTCGCCGACTCGCGGGCCTGCCTGATCAAGGACGACGCGGTCCTCACCAGCCCGCTCGCGCCCGGCGACCCGCGCCATCCGGCGGCGTGCGGGACAACGGGCCCGGCGGCCGAGACGACGTACGAGGGCGACAACACCACGCACCTCACGGTGGCCGACAAGTGGGGCAACGTCGTCGCGTACACCCTCACCATCGAGCAGACCGGCGGCAGCGCCATCACCGTGCCGGGCCGCGGCTTCCTGCTCAACAATGAGCTGACCGACTTCTCCTTCGCCCCGGCGAACCCGGCCGTCCACGACCCGAACCTGCCGGGCCCGGGCAAGCGGCCGCGCTCCTCCATCTCGCCGACGATCGTGCTCGACCGGCACGGCAAGCCGGTGCTCGCCCTCGGGTCGCCGGGCGGCGCGACCATCATCACCACCGTGCTCCAGACCCTGATCAACCATCTGGACCGGGGGATGCCGCTGGTCGACGCGATCGCGGCGCCGCGCGCCAGCCAGCGCAACGCGGCCAGGACCGAGCTCGAACCCGCTCTCTACAGCAGCCCCTTGAGGGCCCGGTTGGAGGCGCTCGGCCACGCGTTCTCGCTGAACCCCGAGATCGGGGCGGCGACCGGGGTGCAGCGCCTGCCGGACGGGCGCTGGCTCGCCGCGGCGGAGAAGGTGCGGCGCGGTGGCGGCTCGGCGCTGGTGGTCCATCCGAGTGGAAAGCAGTAGCCCCGGCCGACGTTGCCCAAGAGGCCCATGGACCCCAGCCTGAACGGCCGGGAACCGTGCGCCTCTTGTCGCGCGGGGGGTGATGCGGCCATGGCGAGAGGGAAGATCGTCCGCACAACGGGTAAGGGATTTTTCCTGACAGAAGGGTCCCCCTGTGCGTACCAGAACGTTCGCCCTCGCCGCCTCGTCCGGCGCCGCCCTGCTCGCCACCGTGGCGCTCCCCGCCACCGCCCAGGGCGGCCACGCCTCCCACGCGCCCGCCAGGGCGGACGAGGGTTCGGTCAGCGCGGCCGCGCTCCTCGCCAAGGTGAAGACCTGCGACCAGATCTCCCACGGCAGGTACAGGACGCACACCGGGACGTCGGCCACCGTCCCGGTCTGCGGCACGAACGGGGCCGTGTTCTGGAAGGCCGACCTCGACGTCGACTGCGACGGGCAGATCACCACGGCCTGCAACAGGAGCACCGACCCGTGGTTCCAGCCCGAGACCCGCTTCCACCAGTCGAACGGCAAGCCGCTGAGCGCGGAGAAGCTGCCGTACGTGGTGGTGCCGAGCCCCAGCCCGATCTGGGACTACGCCTCGGCGGGCATCAAGGGGGGCGGTGTGGTCGCCGTCGTCTACAACGACAAGGTCGAGTACGCGGTGGTCGGCGACACGGGCCCCAGCGCCGTGATCGGCGAGGCGTCGTACGCCACCGCCAAGTCGCTCGGCATGGACCCCGATCCGAGGACGGGCGGAGCCGAGTCGGGCGTCACGTACATCCTGTTCAAGAACTCCCAGGTCGAGCCGATCGAGAGCCACAGCGCGGCGGCGGCCCTCGGCGCGGGCCTCGCCCAGCGGTTCCTGGCGAGCAACTAGACGTACCCGTCAACGGGCGTGACGGGCCGCGGCGCCCGTACCCCGGGGGAGCGGGCGTCGCGGCCGGTCGTCCGGCGGGCCCGGCGCTAGACCCGGGTCAGGACGCGGGGACCGGCGTGGGTGATGGCCACCGTGTGCTCGGCGTGCGCGGCCCGCGCGCCGCTGGATGTGCACAGCGTCCAGCCGTCGGCCGCCGCGTAGTACTCGTCGCTCCCGTCGGCGATCAGCATCGGCTCGATCGCGAGCACCATCCCGTGCCGCAGCACCATGCCCCGCCCGGCGCGCCCCTCGTTGGGCACGCCCGGGTCCTCGTGCATGTGCCGGCCGATGCCGTGGCCGGCGAACCCGTCGGGGATGCCGTAGCCCGCGCCGCGGCAGACCCGGCCGATCGCGTGCGCGATGTCGCCGATGCGGTTGCCGACGACCGCGGCCGCGATCCCGGCGTCCAGGGCCCGGAACGCCGTCTCGACGAGCCGTACGTCCTCGGGCCGGGCGCGGCCCACCGTGAAGCTGATCGCCGAGTCGCCGGCCCAGCCGTCGAGCACGGCCCCGAAGTCGACGCTGACCAGGTCGCCGTCGCGCAGCCGGTAGCCGTCCGGGATGCCGTGCACGATCGCGTCGTTGACGGAGACGCAGGCGGTGGCCGGGAAGGGGACGGGCGCGAACTCGGGATGGTAGTCGAGGAACGGCGACGTCGCGCCCGCCTCGACCAGGATCTCCCGCGCCGCGGCGTCGAGTTCGGTGAGGCTGACGCCGACGGCGGCCGCCTCCTTCGCCGCGGCCAGGGCCCGGGCGACCACACGGCCCGCCTCGCGCATCGCATCCATCTGGGTATCGCTCTTGATCTCCACCATTCCAATTACTATACCGGTATTTGAATGGGGTCGGTGCGGCGGGCGGGTCCGGAGGTGATCAGAGGGCCTCCAGAACGGTCGCGTTGGCGAGGCCGCCCGCCTCGCACATGGTCTGCAGCCCGTAGCGCGCGCCGCGTTCGCGCAGCGCGTGCACCAGGGTGGTCATCAGCCGGGTGCCGCTCGCGCCGAGCGGGTGGCCCAGCGCGATCGCGCCGCCGTGCACGTTGACCTTGGCCGGGTCGGCGCCGGTCTCCTGCTGCCAGGCCAGGACCACGCTCGCGAACGCCTCGTTGACCTCGAAGAGGTCGATGTCGCCGAGGTCGAGGCCCGCCCTGCGCAGCACCTTCTCGGTCGCCGGGATGATCCCGGTCAGCATCAGGACGGGGTCGGAGCCGGTCACGGCGAAGCTGTGCAGCCGCGCGACCGGGCGCAGCCCGAGACGGGCCGCCGTCTCGCTGGAGGTGATGAGGACCGCGGACGCGCCGTCGTTGACCGGGCTGCTGTTGCCCGCCGTCACCGACCACTCGATCTGGGGGAAGCGCTCGGCGAAGGCCGGGTCCACGAACGAGGGCCTGAGCCCCGCGAGGATCTCGGGGCTGGTGGCCGGGCGCACCGACTCGTCCCGAGTGAGCCCGGCGATCGGCGCGGTCTGCGCCGCGAAGAGGCCGTCCTCCCAGGCGCGCGCGGCCTTGTGGTGCGAGGCGGTGGCGAACTCGTCCATGCGCTCGCGCCCGATCGACCACTTGGCCGCGATGAGTTCGGCGCTGATCCCCTGCGGCACCAGCCCCTCGGGGTAGCGCGCGGTGACGCCTGGCCCGAACGGGTCCGCGCCCGCGGGCACGTTGGACCACATCGGCACCCGGCTCATCGACTCGACCCCGCACGCCACGACCAGGTCGTACGCGCCCGACATCACGCCCTGCGCGGCGAAGTGCACGGCCTGCTGCGAGGAGCCGCACTGGCGGTCGACCGTCGTCGCGGGCACGGAGTCCGGGAACCCGGCCGACAGCCAGGCGTACCGCGTGGTGTTCATGGCCTGCTCGCCGACCTGGTCGACGGTGCCGCCGATGACGTCGTCGACGAGGGCCGGGTCGATGCCGCTGCGCTCCACGAGGGCGCGCAGGGTGTGGGCCAGCAGCTCGACCGGATGGGTCCCCGACAGGGCCCCGCCCGGCTTCCCCCTGCCGATCGGTGTGCGTACGGCTTCCGCGATCACGGCGTCACGCATGATGCGCTCCCTCGGCTCTACTCGTGAGTAGGTTGGAAAACTGGACTCACTCTAGCCCGGTGAGTAGGAAAATCCAACGGACCCCGTCCGGCTCGATTACCGTGGGCGCATGAACGTGTCCGAGCAGCCGCAGCACCAGCCCCGCCCGAGCGCCGCCCGTGCCCCGAGGGGCAAGAACCCCCGGCCCTGCTCGATCGCCGACGCCCTCGGGGTGGTCGGCGAGAAGTACTCCCTGCTCGTGCTGCGCGAGGTCTTCTTCGGTGTCCACCGCTTCGACGCGATCGCCAAGAACACCGGGGCGCCCCGCGACATCCTCACCACCCGGCTGCGCACCCTGGTCGACGCGGGCGTCCTGGAGCGCACCCTCTACAGCGAGCGCCCGGCCCGCTACGAGTACCGCGCGACGCGGGCCGGCCAGGAGCTGCGCCCCGTCCTGCTGATGCTGATGAACTGGGGCGACCGCCACCTCGCGGACGTGCCGCCGACGGTGTGGCGGCACAAGTGCGGGGCCGACCTCGACCCCACGGTGGTCTGCCGCTGCTGCGGCGAGGAGGTGCGCCGGGCGGACACGACCGTACGGTTCCAGGCCCCGGGCTGGTCCGCCCTCGGCCCCGAGTGACGCCCCAGGTCTGCTGGGCGGACCGGGTGCCGTCCAAGGCGCCGGGTCTAGAATCGCGGCATGGTCCGCACTCCACTCACCCCCGAAGAGCGCGAACGCGGCGAGCGGCTCGGCCGGTTGCTGCGCTCGGCGCGGGCCGACCGCAGCATGGCGGATGTCGCGGCCGCCGCGGGCCTCTCCGCCGAGACCCTCCGCAAGATCGAGACGGGCCGCGCCCCGACCCCCGCGTTCTTCACCGTGGCGGCCCTCGCCTCGGTCCTCGGCCTGTCCATGGACGAGATCGTGAGCGACTGCGCGATGCCGCCCGCGGTCGCCGCGTGACACTTGCCCGACCCCGGACGCCGAGGCGGGCGGCCCGCACCGTGGTGCGGGACGCGCTCGGCGCGGTGTTCCTGCTGCGCTACGACAACAAGGAGGTCGGCCCGCACTGGGCGCTGCCCGGCGGCGGCCTCGACCCGGGGGAGTCCCCGCGCGAGGGCGCCCGGCGCGAGCTGCGCGAGGAGACCGGCTGGCACGACGTCGAACCGGGCCCGCTGCTGTGCACCTGGACCCACGACTTCACCCGCGCCGGGACCACCGTCCGCCAGCACGAGCACATCTACCTCGCCGACGCCCCGGGGCCCCGGCGCGAGCTCGGCCCCGAGGTCGCGGCCGACCACCTCGCGGACGGCATACTCGGCTCGCGCTGGTGGAGCCCGGCGGAACTGCGCCGCACGGACGAACAGATCTGGCCGCCCACCCTGCACGAACTGCTCGACGGCTGGTCGCCCGGCGCTCCCGCGGCCGATCTGGGCCACGTGCCCGCGCGGAGCCGTTCGGACGCGTCCGGCTGAGACCGCCTCGGCATGCCGCGCCCGACCGGCGCCCCGGCTCGCCCGGCGCTCCCGCGACCGACCTGGGCCACGTGCCCGCGCGGAGCCGTTCGGACGCGTCCGGCTGAGACCGCCTCGACATGCCGCGGCCGACCGTCACCCCGCCAGGAGGCGTGCCCCGGCTGCCTGTTCGGCGCAACAGATCCTGCGCGGACGCGGGCCCGGAGCGACCGTGGGAGCGTGGTCAATCCGTCTCATTCTCCCCGGGGGCGCCGCCGCCCCCTGCGGGCGGCCGCCGTCGCGGCCCTCGGTGCCCTCGCCCTGCTCGCCGCCTGCACCCCCCGGCCGCACGTCTCCACCGCCTCCGCCGTGGGCAGCGCGGACCCCGCGACCCTGGTCTTCCATCACCCCGGCGTGGTCGTCGGCAGGAGCCAGCTCGACACGGTACGGGCGAGGGTGCGGGCCGGTCAGGAGCCGTGGAGCTCGGCGTACGAGCAGATGCGGACCAGCCGTTACGGCTCCCTGCGCTACACCCCGCACCCTGCCGAGGTCGTCCCGTGCCCGCCGAACGCCGGGCCGCCCGCCTGCCTGGCCGAACGCGAGGACGCCATCGCCGCCTACACCCAGGCGCTGCTGTGGACCGTCAACGGCAACGAGGCCCACGCCCGTAAAGCCGTCGAGATCATGGACGGCTGGGCCCGGGTGGTGAAGCGGCACACCGAGGGCAACGCCGACCTCCAGACCGCCTGGGCGGGATCGTCGTGGGCGCGGGCGGCCGACATCGTGCACGCGGGCTACCCGCAGTGGCAGGCCCCGGCCGTGCAGCGCTTCAAGTGGATGCTGCGCAAGGCGTACCTGCCCGCCGTGACCGCCAAGGTCCCCGACTACAACGGGAATTGGGAACTCGCGATGACGGACGCGGCCATCGGCATCGCCGTGTTCGTCGAGGACCGGCAGGTCTTCAAGGACGCCCTGGACCGCTACCGGGCGCGCGTGCCCGCCTACTTCTACCTCGCCTCGGACGGCAGGCTGCCCAAGGCGCCGCCCGGCGGCTCGATGAACACCCCGGACCAGCTGGCGACGTACTGGTTCGGCCAGCGCACCTACGCGGACGGGCTCGGCCAGGAGACCTGCCGCAACTTCCTGCACATCGGGTACTCCCTCGCGGCGTCCGGCCACATCGCCGAGACGGCCTGGCAGCAGGGCGTCGACCTGTACGGGCCCACGGCCGGGCGATTGGCGGCGGCCCTGGAGTTCCACGCCCGCTACCAGCTCGGCGCGCGGGTCCCGCCCTGGCTGTGCGGCGGCAAGGTCGACCGGACGCTGGGCCCGGACGTCGAGGTGCTGCTCAACCACCTGGAGAACCGCCTGCACAAGGCGCTGCCCCAGACCCGCAGGCTCGCCGAGCAGCAGCGTCCGGCCGGCACCGACGACCTCTTCGTCGCCTGGGAGACGCTGACCCACGCGCAGAACCCCGGGGCGGCCGTGTAGCCGAAAAGAGCCGCCCCTTTCCGGACGTATTCAACAGAACGTTGAAGATCGGGGATTGGGCGGCCGGCGGGCCTGGGCATGGAGCGTGCAATGGACACGACCAGCCCGCGCGGGCCGAAGCACCCTGCGCGGCGGCCCACCGCCGCCGCCTTCTTCGACGTGGAGGGCACCCTGCTCGCCGTGCCGGACCTGGCCGGGGCCACCGGGCCGCTCGGCCGGCTGTGGCACCCGCCGGTCCTCGCCGCGCTCCACGACCACGCCGCGCGCGGCCACCTCGTCGTGCTGGTCGCGCGCGCGAGCGCGGCCGAACTCGAACCGGTCGCCCGCCACCTCGCGCCCGACGCCGTGCTCTGCTCCCGGCCGCGGGCGCCCATGCTCGGCCAGGGCAAGGGGTACGCCGTCCGCGCCCTGCTGCGCGACCGCGGCATCCTGGCCGCCCACTGCTACGCGTACGCGGACGAGGCGGCGGACCTGCCGCTCCTGGCCGAGGTCGGCCATCCCGTGGTGGTGGGTGACGACCCGGTCCTGCTGCGCCACGCGCGGCGCGGCGTCTGGGACCGCCTGCCGGGGCCCGCTCCCCACGACAGGTGACACGGCGTCAGGTCCCGGCCTGGTCCATCCGGGGTTGACCTGTGACGCCGCAATCAGCCTCGCCGTGACGGCGATGGTCTTGCCACGGTGCGTGACGCGCCTTACGGTCTCATCCACACACGGATCTACGCGTGTGGATTTGGCTGGCTGACGACCCGTCGAAGGAGCAGCTCATGGCCAACGTCGTGCGCGCCGCACTGGTCCAGGCGACCTGGACCGGCGACACCGATTCCATGATCGCCAAACATGAGGAGCACGCCCGCGAGGCGGCCCGCCGGGGCGCGAAGATCATCGGCTTCCAGGAGGTCTTCAACGCCCCCTACTTCTGCCAGGTGCAGGAGGCCGAGCACTACCGCTGGGCCGAGCCCGTCCCGGACGGCCCCACCGTCACCCGGATGAAGGAACTCGCCCGCGAGACCGGGATGGTCATCGTCGTCCCGGTCTTCGAGATCGAGGGCGAGGGCTTCTACTACAACACCGCCGCCGTCATCGACGCCGACGGCAGCTACCTCGGCAAATACCGCAAGCACCACATCCCCCAGGTCAAGGGCTTCTGGGAGAAGTACTACTTCAAGCCGGGCAACCTCGGCTGGCCCGTCTTCGACACGGCCGTCGGCAAGGTCGGCGTCTACATCTGCTACGACCGCCACTTCCCCGAGGGGTGGCGCCAACTCGGCCTCAATGGCGCCCAGTTGGTGTACAACCCTTCGGCCACCTCGCGCGGTCTCTCCGCCTACCTCTGGCAGCTGGAGCAGCCCGCGTCCGCCGTCGCCAACGAGTACTTCATCGCCGCGATCAACCGGGTCGGCCGCGAGGAGTACGGAGACAACGACTTCTACGGGACGAGCTACTTCGTCGACCCGCGCGGCCAGTTCGTCGGCGAGGTGGCCAGCGACAAGGAGGAGGAACTCCTCGTGCGCGACCTCGACTTCGGCCTCATCGAGGAAGTCCGCCGGCAGTGGGCGTTCTACCGAGACCGCCGTCCCGACGCCTACGAAGGCCTGGTGAAGCCGTGAACCGACCCCTCCACGAACGCCACAGGTCCGTCCTGCCCGACTGGCTCGCGCTCTACTACCAGCGGCCCCTGGAGATCACCCACGGCGAGGGCCGCCACGTCTGGGACGCCGACGGCAACAAGTACCTCGACTTCTTCGGCGGCATCCTCACCACGATGACCGCCCACGCCCTGCCCGAGGTCACCAAGGCCGTCGCCGAACAGGCCGGGCGGATCATCCACACCTCGACCCTCTACCTCAACCGGCAGATGGTCGAACTCGCCGAACGCGTCGCCCAGTTGTCCGGCATCCCCGACGCCCGGGTCTTCTTCACCACCTCCGGCACCGAGGCCAACGACACCGCTCTGCTGCTCGCGACCGCCTACCGGGGCTCCAACCAGATCCTCGCGATGCGCAACAGCTACCACGGCCGCTCGTTCAGCGCCGTGGGCATCACCGGCAACCACGCCTGGTCCCCGACCAGCCTCTCGCCGCTCCAGACGCTGTACGTGCACGGCGGCGTCCGCGCCCGTGGCCCGTACGCGCACCTCAGCGACAGCCAGTTCATCGAGGCCTGCGTCGCCGACCTGGAGGACCTGCTCGGCCACACCCGGAACGTGGCCGCCCTGATCGCCGAACCCATCCAGGGGGTCGGCGGCTTCACCTCGCCGCCCGACGGCCTGTACGCCGCGTTCCGGGAGGTCCTCGACCGGCACGGCATCCTGTGGATCACCGACGAGGTGCAGACCGGCTGGGGCCGCACCGGCGACCACTTCTGGGGCTGGCAGGCCCACGCGCGCAGCGGCCCGCCCGACCTGCTCACCTTCGCCAAGGGCATCGGCAACGGCATGTCCATCGGCGGCGTCGTCGCCCGCGCCGACGTCATGAACTGCCTGGACAGCAACTCCATTTCGACCTTCGGCGGCTCCCCGGTCACCATGGCGGCCGGCCTCGCCAACCTCACCTACCTCCTGGAACACGACCTCCAGGGCAACGCCCGCCGCGTCGGCGGACTGCTCATCGAGCGGCTGCGCGCGATCGGCGCCCAGCTTCCCGTCGTCCGCGAGGTGCGCGGCCGGGGACTGATGGCCGGCATCGAGCTGGTCAAGCCCGGCACCGACGAGGCCCACCCCGAAGCCGCGGCCGCGGTCCTCGAAGCCGCCCGCGAAGGCGGCCTCCTCATCGGCAAGGGCGGCGGCCACGACACCAGCGTGCTGCGTGTCGCCCCGCCCCTCACGCTCACCGTCGCCGAGGCCGAAGAGGGCGCGGCGATCCTCGAACGCGCCCTGCGCACCGTGTAGTTCACCCAGCACACGCACATGTACGTGTACGAAAGGGAGCTCCACCCATGAGTACCCGCACCCTCATCCGCGGCGGCCTGGTCATCACCGCCGCCGACGAGACGCACGCCGACGTACTGATCGAGGACGGCCGGATCGCGGCCATCGCGGCGCACGGCTCGGCCGTCGCCCAGGGCTGGACCGCCGAGCGCACCCTGGACGCCACCGACAAGTACGTCATCCCGGGCGGCGTCGACGCCCACACCCACATGGAACTGCCCTTCGGCGGCACCTTCGCCTCCGACACCTTCGAGACCGGCACCCGCGCGGCGGCCTGGGGCGGCACCACCACCATCGTCGACTTCGCCGTCCAGTCCCGCGGCCAGTCGCTGCGGGCCGGTCTCGACGCCTGGTACGCCAAGGCCGACGGGCAGTGCGCCATCGACTACGGCTTCCACATGATCCTCTCCGACGTCGACGCGTCCTCGCTCAAGGAGATGGACCTGCTCGTCGAGGAGGGCATCACGTCCTTCAAGCTGTTCATGGCGTACCCCGGAGTCTTCTACAGCGACGACGGGCAGATCCTGCGCGCCATGCAGCGCTCCGCCGCCAACGGCGGGCTGATCATGATGCACGCCGAGAACGGCATCGCCATCGACGTCCTGGTCGAGCAGGCCCTCGCGCGCGGCGAGAGCGACCCCCGCTACCACGGCGAGGTCCGCAAGGCCCTGCTTGAGGCCGAGGCCACCCACCGGGCGATCCAGCTCGCCCGGGTCGCGGGCGCGCCGCTCTACGTCGTCCACGTCTCGGCCGAGGAGGCGCTCGCGGAACTGGCCGGGGCCCGCGACAAGGGGCTGCCGGTCTTCGGCGAGACCTGCCCGCAGTATCTGTTCCTGTCCACCGACAACCTCGCCGAGCCGGACTTCGAGGGCGCCAAGTACGTCTGCTCGACCCCCCTGCGCCCCAAGGAACATCAGGCCGCGCTGTGGCGGGGTCTGCGCACCAACGACCTCCAGGTGGTGTCCACCGACCACTGCCCGTTCTGCTTCACGGGGCAGAAGGAGCTCGGCCGGGGCGACTTCTCCAAGATCCCCAACGGGCTGCCCGGCGTCGAGAACCGCATGGACCTGCTGCACCAGGCCGTCGTCGACGGCCACCTCTCGCGCCGCCGCTGGATCGAGATCGCCTGCGCGAGCCCGGCCCGGATGTTCGGCCTCTACCCGAAGAAGGGCACCATCGCGCCGGGCGCCGACGCCGACGTCGTCATCTACGACCCGCACGCCGAGCAGGTCATCTCCGCCGAGACCCACCACATGAACGTGGACTACTCGGCGTACGAAGGCAGGCGGGTCACCGGCCGCGTCGAGACGGTGCTCTCACGGGGCGAACCCGTCATCCACGACCGCCAGTTCACCGGGCGGGCCGGGCACGGCTGCTACGTACCGCGCGCCACCTGTCAGTACCTCGGCTAGGAGCACCGCACCATGGACTTCGGACTCGTCCTGCAGACCGATCCGCCCGCCTCGGCCGTCGTCGGCCTCATGCGGCGCGCGGAACGCAACGGCTTTTGCTACGGCTGGACCTTCGACTCGGCGGTGCTCTGGCAGGAGCCCTTCGTCATCTACAGCCGCATCCTGGAACACACCACCAGGCTGACCGTCGGCCCGATGGTGACCAACCCCGGCACCCGCACCTGGGAGGTCACCGCCTCCACGTTCGCCACCCTCAACGACATGTACGGCAACCGCACCGTGTGCGGCATCGGGCGCGGCGACTCGGCGATGCGGGTGGCCGGGCGCAAGCCGAACACGCTGGCCCGGCTCGGCGAGGCCATGGACGTCATCCGCGACCTCGCCGAGGGCCGCGAGGCCGACGTCGACGGGCAGCGCCTGAAGCTGCCCTGGGTGAAGAACGGCCGACTCCCCGTCTGGATGGCCGCGTACGGACCGAAGGCCCTCGCGCTCGCGGGCCAGAAGGCCGACGGGTTCATCCTCCAGCTCGCCGACCCGTTCCTCACCGAGTGGATGGTCAAGGCGGTCCGCAAGGCCGCCGCCGACGCGGGGCGCGATCCCGAGGCCATCACGATCTGCGTGGCCGCGCCCGCCTACGTCGGCGACGACCTCGCCCATGCCCGCGAGCAGTGCCGCTGGTTCGGCGGCATGGTCGGCAACCACGTCGCCGACCTGGTGACCCGCTACGGCGAGCACTCCGGCCTCGTCCCCGAAGCCCTCACCGAGTACATCAAGCAGCGCCAGGGCTACGACTACAGCCACCACGGCCGCACGGGAAACCCCGACACCGCCTTCGTGCCCGACGAGATCGTCGACCGCTTCTGCCTGCTCGGGCCGCCCCAGGCCCACATCGAGAAGCTGAAGGCACTGCGCGACCTCGGCGTCGACCAGTTCGCGGTGTACGCCATGCACGACGCCCGCGAAGCCGTCATCGACGCCTACGGCGAGCAGGTCATCCCCGCCCTGCGCTGAGCCCCCGCCAACCCGCCCCACCGCACGGCCCGTTCGCCGTCCTCGCCGCCACCTTGAACGAATGGCCTGCCCATGACCGACACCACCCCCATACCCACCACGGCCCGCCCCCAGGACGGCCGGTTCGCCAACGAGGACCTGCGGCCCGTACCGCCCGAGGGGCGCACCTGGACGACGTACAACTTCGCCGCCCTGTGGGTCGGCATGGCCCACAACATCCCCTCCTGGACGCTTGCCTCCGGTCTGGTCGCGCTCGGCATGGACTGGAAGCAGGCCGTCGTCACCATCGCCGTCGCCAATGTGATCGTCCTGGTCCCGATGCTCCTGACCGGGCACGCGGGCCCCAAGTACGGCATTCCGTTCCCGGTCCTGGCCCGCGCCTCCTTCGGGCTGCGCGGCGCCAACCTCCCGGCGATGATCCGCGCCGCCGTCGCCTGCTGCTGGTTCGGGATCCAGACCTGGATCGGCGGGCAGGGCATCTTCGTCCTGCTCGGCAAGGTCTTCGGCGGCTGGACCGACGTCGCGTCGATCGGCGGTCGGCCCTGGACGCTCTGGCTGTGCTTCGTGCTGTTCTGGGCGCTCGAACTCGCCATCATCCACCGGGGGATGGACACCCTGCGCCGCTTCGAGAACTGGGCGGCCCCGTTCGTCCTCGTCGGCGCGCTGGTCCTGCTGGTCTGGATCGCCCACAAGGCCGGCGGCTTCGGTCCGCTCCTCGACCAGCCCGCCCGGCACGGCTGGGGCCCCGGCTTCTGGCCCGTCTTCTTCCCCTCCCTCATGGGCATGATCGGCTTCTGGGCGACGCTGTCGCTGAACATCCCCGACTTCACCCGCTTCGGCCGGGGCCAGCGCGCCCAGGTCTGGGGCCAGACGCTGGGGCTGCCCACGACGATGACCGCGTTCGCGCTCCTGTCGGTGCTGGTCACCTCGGGCTCCCAGGCGGTGTACGGGGTGCCGATCTGGAACCCGGTCGACCTGGTCGCCAAGACCGACAACGTCTTCGGGCTGCTCTTCGCGCTGATCACCGTGCTGGTCGCGACGGTCTCGGTGAACATCGCGGCGAACGTCGTCTCACCCGCGTACGACCTGGCGAACCTGGCCCCCAAACTCATCGACTTCCGCCGAGGAGCGCTCATCACGGGCGTGGTCGGCGTGCTGATCTTCCCCTGGAAGCTGACCTCGACCCCCGAGTTGTACATCTTCACCTGGCTCGGCGTGGTGGGCGGCCTGCTCGGCACGGTCGCCGGGATCCTCATCGCCGACTACTGGGTGGTGCGCCGCACCGTCCTGGACGTCGCCGACCTGTACCGTCCGGGCGGCCGCTACTGGTACACGGGCGGCTGGAACTGGCGCGCGGTGGCCGCGTTCCTGGTGGGCGGGGTGCTCGCGGTCGGCGGCTCGTACTCCACCCTCGACGACAAGGGCGCCAAGGCGGGCCCGTTCCCCACCGACGGCCTCATCCCCTTCCTCAAACCGCTCGCGGACTACGGCTGGGCGGTGGGGCTCGGCTCGGCGCTGCTGCTGTACGTCGCGCTCATGACCGGGACACCCGCCGCGCGCCGTCAGTCCCCGGGGCCCGCCACCCAGCCCGGCGCGTAGACGTCGACCGCCCGCTGCCAGGCCGCGGGACCGCCCGGCAGGGGCCAGGCGCGGGTGAGGTCCGGGGTTTCCGCCAGGGCGGTCAGGTCGGCCGCGAACCGGCGTGACTCCTGGGAGATCAGCACCGGGGCGAGCGGCCCGCCCGTCGCCCGCTGCCCGCGCACCTGCCGCTCGTACGCCTCGACCCGCCCGCGCACCGCCCGCTCGGCCCAGCCGATCGGCCTCGCGCGGGTGAGGACCAGGAGCTCGGGGCGGCCGCCTTCGGCGAGGGCGGCCGTCAGGCGGTCGTGGCCGTCGAGCACCACGGGTGAGTTGAGCCCGCTGACCCACCAGAGCAGCACCGGAGGGAGCACGCCCTCGCGGTACTGGCGCCGGTAGGCCTTCACGCGCGGGGCGTCCGGCGCGGACAGCGCGCGCAGGGGGAGCAGGTCGCGGGCGTCCTCGGCCGGGTCGCCGTAGCCGAACCAGGTGAGGTGGCCACGGTCGGGGTCGTGGGCGAGGAGCTTGGCCCAGTTGGCGTCGGCGAACCAGCCCGTCAGCGACCGCAGCACCTGCCAATCCCCCTGGTGGAGAGGGCCGTTGGGGCTCGAACGCAGCGCTGAGGTGAAGTGGTGCGCCCAGCGGGCCGACCGGTCCGGCGAGTCCCGCAGCGAGCGGGCCAGAAAGGCGCGCGGCGGGGGCAGTGGCGAGACGAAGCGGCCCGTCCGCGCGTAGTGCAGGCCCCGGTGACTGGACCGCTGGACCGGGTCCGCGCCCTGGCGCACGAGCAGCCGCCTGCCGGACGCGGCCTCCACCCGCAGCGCGGGGACGGCGGGCCCCTCCACGTACAGCGACTGCTCCGCCATGCCCCGCTCCCTCGTCCCGCCCGGGCTACGGCACGCGCGCCGTCCACTCGGCACTGCTGAACTTGCTCGCCGCCAGCTCGCGCGCCCGGCCCATCTCGTCGTCGGTGACCCTGCCCTCCGACAGACCGTACCGGGAGCGGAAGGAGGCGATCATCCGCTCGATCACGGCCTCGCGCGGCAGCCCGGTCTGCCGCCGCAGCGGATCGACCCGCTTCTTGGCGCTCTTGGTGCCCTTGTCGGAGAGCTTCTCCCGGCCGATGCGGAGCACTTCCGTCATCTTGTCCGCGTCGATGTCGTACGCCATCGTCACGTGGTGGAGCACCGCGCCGTCGTCGGCGACCATCCGCTTCTGCGCCGCACCCGCGATCTTCCCGGCCTCGGTCGCGATGTCGTTGAGCGGCTGGTACCAGGCCTTGACGCCCATGTCGCCGAGCGCCCCGAGCACCCAGTCGTCGAGGTAGGCGTAGCTGTCGGCGAAGGACAGACCCTGCACGAGGGCGTCGGGCACGGACAGCGAGTACGTGATCGTGTTGCCCGGCTCGATGAACATGGCCCCGCCGCCGCTGATCCGTCGCACGACGGTGATGCCGTGGCGCTCGGCGCCTTCCGCGTCGACCTCGTTGCGCAGCGACTGGAAGCTGCCGATGACGACCGCGGGCGCGCCCCACTCCCACACCCGCAGGGTGGGCGGGCGACGGCCGGCCGCGACCTCCGCGGTGATGACCTCGTCGAGCGCCATGTGCAGCGCGGGCGACTGCGGAGCCTCGTGGATCAGCTGCCAGTCGTAGTCGTTCCAGTCGGTGGCATGCGCCAGCGCCCGGCGCACGGCGACGGCCACGCCTTCCGAGGTCAGCCCGTACATGGTGGTGCCGGGCGGCAGCGCGGCCTCGACGCGGGCCGCGAGCCCGGCGGCGTCGGTGTCGGCGGGGGCGCCTTCGAGTGCCCCGTTGATCGCCAGGATCGCCTCGTCGGGTTCGAGGAAGAAGTCGCCCGCCACCCTCACGTCCCGCAGGACCTGGTCGCGGGTGTCCAGGTCGACGACGACGAGCTTGCCGCCGGGGACCTTGTATTCGCCGTGCACCGTTGTGCCTCCATCTGTTCCGGGCGGGATCAACGGTAATCGGACGGCGGGTATTCCGGTCGCGGGCCGGGGCGCTGCCGGGCGGGGGCGTTCACGGCGAAGCCGGGCGGTGTTCACCGGGCGGTTCCCCGGGGCTCGCTGACTGTCAGTGCCGCGTGCTTTCCTGGACACATGATCGACGAAGGTTTTCTCGCAGGTGACCTGGCAGCAGTGGAAGAGGCGCTCCGCAAGGCGGCGGCCGCCGAGATCATGCCGCGTTTCCGGCAGCTCGCCGCCCACGAGATCGTCGAGAAGAACGGCCCGCACGACCTGGTGACGGTCGCCGACCGGCTGGCGGAGGAGCACCTGACCGCCTCGCTCACCGCGATACTCCCCGGCTCCGTGGTCGTCGGCGAGGAGGCCGTGCACGCCGACCCCGAGGTGTACGCGGAGCTGCGCGGCGACGCCCCGGTGTGGATCGTCGACCCGGTGGACGGCACCCGCCAGTTCGTCCGCGGCGAAGCCGGATTCTGCACCCTGGTCGCCCTCGCCCACCAGGGCGAGCTCCTCGCGTCGTGGACCTACGCACCCGCGCTCGACGAGATGGCCGTGGCGGTGTGCGGCCGGGGTGCCACCCTCAATGGCGAGCCCCTGCACGCCGGTTCACCCGCGCCCGGTGCGGCGCTCGATGTGGCGACCTCCCACCCCGACTACACGACGCCCGACCAGAAGCGCGCCCTGCTCGGCCTGCGCACCGACGGTGTGCAGGCCCGGCCCTGCGGCTCGGCGGGCCTGGAATACCTGGCGATAGCCCGCGGCGAGCTGGACGCGGTGGCGTTCTCCTGGGAGTACGCGTGGGATCACGCGGCGGGGCTGCTCCTGGTCGCCGAGGCGGGCGGCGCGCAGACCACGGTCGCCGGGGAGCCGTTCCGGATCGCCGGGGGCAACGCGCTCCCGTTCACCGTGGCCCGCGACGCGGCGACGGCCGAGCGGGTGCGGAGCCTCCTCGCGGGGGAGTGAGACCACCGCTGGGCGCGCGGCGGCTCAGGACAGGGCTGCCCGTACGTCGCTGACCAGGGCGGCCGCGAGCCCGACCGCCTCGGCGTCGAGCCCGGCCAGGGCCGCGGCCGCCCGCTCGGCGAAGCCCGCCGGAGCGGCGGGCAGAGCGGCCGCCGAGGCGAGCGCGCCCTTCTCGTTGAGAAGCCAGCGCCGGTGGTGGGCGTGCAGCGACTGGGCGAGGATGCCGAAGGCCCGGGACAGACAGAGCGACACGTGCAGCGGGTCGCCGCCCCCGGCCGACTTGCGGGCGAGCGCGACGGAGAACTCCGCCTCCCAGGACGCACCGACCAGCGCCGCCCGCAACGGCTCCGGGTAGCACCGCGTCCGTTCCTGAAGCTCCGTCAACTCGCCCTGGGGATCGGCCAGTACCTGCCCGAGGGCGACCTCGCCCGGATACGCCGGCGACCAGAAGCCGAGCGGATGGCCGGGCTGCACGCCGACCTCGTACCGCCCGTCGAGGCAGTCGGCCCAGACGCGCTCGACGCGGTCCAGGTCACGCAGGATCCAGTCGACCGCGACCCCGTCGAGGGTCAGCCACGCGCCGCCGTTCACCCAGGGGCCCCAGCCGCCCGGGCCCGCGACCTCGACCGCCGCGCCCGTGGTCTCCTCGGCCAGCCGGGCCAGGGCGCCGACGTCCACCTCGCCCCGGTAGTAGAGGCCCAGGTCCCAGTCGGAGTCCGGCCGGTGCGCGCCCCGGGCGCGGCTGCCGCCGAGGGCGACGGCGCGCACCCCCGGCACCTCGGTGAGCCGCTCGGCGAGGGCGGCGACGCGTCGGCCGAAGGCGGTGTCCGTGGGGGAGTTCACCAGGCGGACGCTACCCCGGGCCGGGTTGTCGGTGCACCGGAATATCCTGGGGGCACTGGCCGTGGCGTGAGGAGTCCTAGGTGCCGTCGATGCTCGATGCCGTCGTCGTGGGGGCGGGCCCCAACGGGCTGACCGCTGCGGTCGAACTGGCCAGGAGGGGACTGCGCGTCGAGGTCTTCGAGGCCAAGGACACCGTGGGCGGCGGCGCCAGGACCGAGGAGCTCACCCTCCCCGGCTTCCGACACGACCCGTGCTCCGCCGTCCACCCCCTGGGCATCGGCTCGCCCGCATTCCGGACCATGCCGCTGGACCGGTACGGCCTGGAGTGGCTGCACCCCGCGCTGCCGATGGCGCATCCCTTCGACGACGGCACGGCCGCCGTGCTGTCCCGCTCGGTCGCCGAGACCGCGGCGTCCTTCGGGCCGCGCGACGCCGGCGCGTACCGCCGCCTCGTCGCCCCCTACCTCGGCAAGTGGGACGTGTTGGCACGGGACTTCATGTCGCTGCCGCTGACCGCGCTGCCGCGCGATCCGGTCGGCCTCGCCCGGTTCGGGACCGTGGGCCTGCCGCCGTACAGCTGGTTGATGCGCCGGTTCCGGGACGACCGGGCGCGCGCCCTGATGGCCGGGCTCGTCGCCCATGTCATCGCCCCGCTGAGCGGCGTGGCCACGGCCGGTGTCGGCATGCTCTTCGCGCTCGCCGCGCACGAGAACGGCTGGCCGCTGCCGAGGGGTGGCTCCCAGTCGATCTCCGACGCGCTCACCGGATATCTGCGGGAGCTGGGCGGGGTGGTCCACACCGGGTTCGAGGTGAAGCGCCTGGACGACCTGCCACCGGCCCGCACCTACCTCTTCGACACCTCGCCGACCGCGCTCGCCCGGATCGCGGGCCTGGGCCGGGCCTACGACACCTACAAGTACGGCGCCGCCGTGTTCAAGATCGATTACGCCCTGGACGGGCCCGTCCCCTGGACGGCCAAGGAGCCGCGCCTGGCCGGGACCGTCCAGATCGGGCCCTCCAGCCGCGACATCGGCACCGCCCTGAGCCAGGCCTCCGGCGGCACCGCGCCAAAGACGCCCTTCCTGATCACCGCCCAGCCCAGCCTTGTCGACCCGTCCCGCGCGCCCGAGGGCAAGCACGTGTTCTGGGCGTACGGACACGTTCCCAACGGGTGGGAGGGTGATTTCACGGACGCCATCGAGCGGCAGATCGAGCGGTTCGCACCCGGCTTCCGTGACCGGATCCTCGCCCGCGCCACCGCCGGCCCGCCCCAACTCGCCGAGCGCAACGCCAACTACGTGGGCGGCGACATCGCGTGCGGCGCGGCCCGCGGCCTTCAGCTGCTGCTCCGCCCGAAGATCTCCCTGTTCCCCTACGCCACCCGCCATCCGTCGGTGTTCCTGTGCTCGTCGGCGGCCTGGCCGGGCCCGGGCGTGCACGGTATGTCCGGCCACAACGCGGCGAAGGCGGTGTGGCGCAGCCTGCGGAAGGCGGACCGGCGATGAGGCCGGCGCAGCCTCCGACGGAGGCTGCGGCGTGGCGTGGCGTGCCGTTGCCCGGCGCGCCCGGAGCGGTGCCTCACGCTCCGGGCCGGGCGACGGATCAGGCGGCGGGCCGGGTGTCGGAGCCCAGGTCCGTGGGGGCCTCGGCGAGCAGCAGCGCGAGGATGCCGGGGAAGCGGGCCTCGAATTCGGCACGGCGCAGCTGGACCTTGCGGCTGTTGCCGCGGTCGACCTGATGGATCAGTCCGGCTTCGCGCAGGATGCGGAAGTGGTGGGTGAGCGTGGACTTGCCCACCGGCAGGCCGAAGGACATGCAGGTGCGCTCGACCCCGTCCTCCTCCCGGATGAGATCGGTGACGACGCGCCGGCGCAGCGGGTCGGTCAGGGCGGTCAGGACCCGGCCCAGCTCGACGTCCTTGAGCTCCGGGTGGAACAACTCTGTGGTCATGTCGGCCCTTTCTGGCTCTCCCTGCCCCTTAGGGTACGCTGTCGGCCGTACCTGTAGGCCCGCCGCCGTCACCTTCCGCGCGCGGTGGCGGCTTCGGCGTGCTGCCCGGCCGCCGGGGGCTCTGTGCCCTGCCCTGCCGCGGTCCGCGGCCGGTGCGGCCCGAGAAGTCGGGCGAGTACGTCCTGGAGTTCGCGGGCGCGCACCGCGTGCGAGGGCGACGACCAGGCGACATAGCCGTCGGGGCGGACGAGCCGGACGCAGGGCCGCGGGCCTTCGGGCCGGGCGGCGACGGCGGTCTCCAGCCGGTCGGACCAGGCCTCGGCGGCCTGGGAGGCGGCACCCGCCCCCTCCCCTTCGTCGAGCAGGACCGCACGGCCGCCTGCCAGCAGATCGCTGAGGCGCAGCCCGGCGTGGGCGCCGCCCAGCGCACGGTCCTGGGCGAACCCGTGTCCGTACGCCGCTTCCTGGCCGCTGATCATGTCGCCGATGCGGCGGTTCGCCTCGGGGAGGGTGAGAAGCTCGCGGTAGTGGGCGCGCAGCGGGTCGAACCGGCTGGACGGATCCATCAGGGTCGCCTGGATCCGGGTGTTGTCGATGACCCGGCGTGCCGTCGGCCGCCGCTCCTGCGTATAGCTGTCGAGGAGTTCCTCGGGCGCGCCGTCGCGCAGGACGGCGGAGAGTTTCCAGCCCAGGTTGAACGCGTCCTGCAGACCGAGGTTCAGCCCCTGGCCGCCGACGGGGAAGTGCACGTGGGCGGCGTCACCGGCCAGCAGGACGCGCCCCTCGCGGTAGGTGTCGGCGAGGCGGGCGAAGTCGCTGAAGCGCCCGGCGGGGCCGAGGCCGGTCATGGGGACCGCACGTCCCGCTATGCGTTCCGTGGTCTCGCTGAGCTCCGCCAGGGTGACCGGCGCGCGCCGGTCGTCGTGGCGCGCGTCGAAGTCGAAGGTGAGGACCCGGCTGATGCCGAACGGGTTGACGTTCATCATGATCCAGCCGCGGGGCGTCCGGTGCCACCCCGGAAACGCGCGGGCGGGGTCGGTCAGCCGCACCATGGCGACAAGTGCCGCACAGGTGGCGGGGTGTTCGGACGAGCCGATACCGGCCTGGGCACGGACGGTGCCGCGGGCGCCGTCGCAGCCGACGACCCAGCCGGAGGTGATGGCGGAGCCGTCGCTCAGTTCCACTTCGACGCTCCCCGCGCCCTGCCGGACCGCGCGCACGGTCGCGCCGCGCACGACGGTGCCGCCCAACTCCCGTGTGCGCGCCTCGAAGTAGCGCTCGATCCGGGCCTGCGGCATGCCCACCACCGGCGCGCCCTCGGCGGCCGGTGCGCTGATGGTGAGTCCGGGCATCCCCGCGAAGTGGAAGGGCGTGCTCGTCCACTCCCCGGCCGACGCGTCGGCGGGACCGCCGGGCAGCACGCCGCGCCGGACCAGGGACTGCGCGGTGCGGGCGTGCAGGGTGCCGGCCCGGGGCTCGTCCACGGTCCGCTCCGCCCGCTCCAGAACCACCACCCGCACCTGGCGCAGGGCGAGTTCCGCCGCGAGCAGCATGCCGACGGGACCGCCTCCGACGACAACTACGTCCGCTGCGGGGGGAAGAGGCGACAAAGGCATGGAGAGACCTCCGGTGGGTACGATGTTCGGCGTACCTCTCATGGTACGTTACGGACCGTACCTTGGTTCGGTGTTCGCCGTACCAGTCCGTCCTGCCTATGGAGCACGCCATGCCCGACGCTGCCCCGAACCTCGCCCCAACGCCCTTGACTGAACAGCCGATTGCCGCCGAAGCGGCCCCTGTCAGCAGCAGGATCCTGCTGGCCGCCGTCCTGCTGGGTTGCCTCATCGTGCCCACCGGCGTGTCCGGCACCGGCGTCGCCCTGCCGGCCATCGCCGCCGACACCGGAGCGGGCGCCGCCACCCTCCAGTGGGTGGTCAACGCCTTCAACCTGGCCTTCGCCTGCTCGACCCTGCTCGCCGGTTCCCTTGCCGACATCTTCGGCCGCAAGCGCCTCTTCATGACCGGCGCGAGCACGTTCCTGGTGGCCGCCGTCCTCAGCGCGAGCACCACGGACATCGTGGTGCTGGACATCGCCCGCGCTCTCGCGGGCATCGGCGCGGCCGCCATCTTCTCCTGCGGCGGCGCCCTCCTCGCCACCAACTTCGAGGGCAAGAGCCAGGTGCGTGCCTTCGCCTTCATGGGCACCGCGGCCGGTCTGGGCCTGGGGCTCGGCCCCACCATCTCCGGTCTGCTCGTCGACCGGCTCGGCTGGCAGACCATCTTCGTGTTCAATGCGGTCGGCATTGCCGTCGTGCTGGTCCTGGTGGCCATCGCCAAGTCCGCCCCCGAGACCCTGCGGCACGGTGCGAGCATCGACACCCCCGGTTCCGCCACCTTCGTCGGCGGACTGCTGCTGCTGATCTTCGCCATCGTCCAGGGCGGTGCCTGGGGCTGGACCGCGCCCGGAACGCTCGCCCTGCTGGCCGCCGGTGTCGTCCTGCTCGCCGTCTTCGTGGCCGTCGAACGGCGCCGTGAGCACCCCATGTTCGACTTCTCGGTCCTGCGCGACCGGCGCATGGTCGGACTCATCATGGTGCCGGTCACCGCGTCGTTCGGCTTCGTCACCCTCCTCACCTACCTGCCCACCTACATGTCCACGGCGTGGGGCGACAGCGTGGGCACCGCCGGGCTGAAGATGCTCGTCATGACGATCCCCATCGTCATCGCCCCGGTCCTGGCCGGCTGGATCGCCCAGCGGGGAGTGGCTCCCCGGCACATCCTCGCCTGCTCGCTGCTGTTCTTCGTGGTCGGACCGGCCTGGCTGCTCGTCATCGGACCCGAGGCCTCGTTCCTCTCGGTCGTCGTCCCGATGATCCTGATCGGCGCGGGGTTCGGCCTCGGCGTCGGTCTCGTGGACGGCGAAGCCCTGCGCCTGGTCAGCCCCGAGAAGTCGGGCATGGCCGCCGGGCTGGTCAACACCGCCCGGCTGGGCAGCGAGGCCATCGCCGTCGCCATCTACGGCGCCCTGTTGACCACGTTCACCGCCTCGAAGATCGCCGACAGCGTGCACCGGGCCGCCGGCCCGGACGCGGACCCGCACGAGATCGCGGACCAGGTCTCCACCGGCAAGATCACCGAAGCGGCCGCGCAGGCGCCCGCCGCCGACCGCGCCGACTTCGCCCACACCCTCGTCACCGGCTACGACGCGGCACTGCACACCATGCTCTGGGTGCTCGTCGCGGTCGGCGCCGTCCTGACCGTCCTGGTCGTCAGCCTTCTGCGTCCCAGCCCCCGGACCCGCTGACCGCCTCTCTCCGGCCGCGGCAAAGCGGCCCCCTGCTCCCGCCCCTGGCCGCCATCCCCCGTTTCCGGCCAGGGGCGGGCCTGTTCCACCGCACCCCGCGTACGTCGAGCGCGTATCTCATGGGCGCGCGAAGCGAGTTGGCGCCGGTTCCCACTCATTCGCTCACCTCTGCTGACCGAAAGCGCCATGGCGGCAAGCGAGTTGCTTCCTTGCGCGATTCCAGGTGAGTGGAGTCACGAGCGACAAGCAGCCCGGGACCGGTGCCACTGCGAAACTCCCGGCCCATGCGTGCGACTTGATTGGCGCCTGCATCCACCAGAGCTTCGAGGTGTACGTGCCGGATGCTTCCACCGGCAGTTGTACGCAACATCTTCAGTGGCTCACCGGGTTTTACAGTCCCTCTGAGCTTCCTGTGACTTGGTTCATAGTGCGACCGTCGAGCATTCAAGTACGATCTTGATAGAACCAAGGGGGTGGCCGATATCGGTGCCCCTGGACGCGGGATCTCCCGGAGCTTCCCGCGTCGAAATGCCGAAGAGGCTTGAAGGGTTCAACGGGGAGAGGGGGATGTATGGCGCTGCCGCTGTTCGGATGTCGGGTAGAAGTCCCGTGTCCGGCTCTCGGTTCCTTGCCTGTCGACACGTCCTGGCCTGGATCGACAGGCCGCGGGCCGAACCTGCCGCAGGGCGCGGTCGACTCGTCGGACTGTCCCGCCTCCCGATGTCTCGGTCGCGTGCGGCACTAGGCACCGCTGTTGAGTCCGCAGAAACCTCTGCGTTACATGGAATGGGGGAGCGACGGTTTTCCGTCGCCTGAGGTATGTCAGTCATGGATCCATTGATCAGTGCTGCCGCAGTGTGCATGCAACAGAGACTCAAAGATTTCAGACGGGGTATTTGTCTGCCCTGTGCGCGTAAAGAATTCCGTACGGCTTCCGGCTGTTTCCGAAGACGTCGGTAAGCTTTAGAAATTTCCATTCCCTCATGGTTTCCCAGGAGTCGGTGCGGCGTTGCACCCTTTTTCCCGGGCATGAGTTTTGCTGCGCAGTGCGCGTCGCGAGCGGATTTGGCACGCCAGTGCGCAGCACCGCTTCGCGGGCAACTCCGCTCTGTCCGTGGGCTGTTGCGGGAAGCGGCCCGATGACGCGGCCCGGCCGTCGGCCGTATCGCCCTGCCCCGCCCTGGTCCGGTCTCTGATGAGACCGCTTTCCGCCACCCTTTCCCTGCCTCCGGCGCCCAAGCCGGTCCTTTCCCCGCCCGCGTTCTGTCCAGGCGCCGGTGCGCGCGGCCCTGCCCGCCGCCGGAGCCTCTTCCGGCCTGCCGTCCCGGCTCGCCGCCGCCCCTGGCGCGGCCCGGCCGGTGCCCGACGCCGCCGTCCCCACGAGGTCTTTCGCCCCACGAGGAGGAGTCATGAGTTCTGCCACGGTCGCGACCCCTGTCGCCGACAAGCCCACCGTCCACGCCGTCCCCCGTCTCGAAACCCCGCCGCCCTACCGCGAGTTGACGCGAAGCGATGGCCTGCCGTGGATCGAACTGCCCAGCGGGCACGAGGCGATCAATCTGACCGGCTACGCGGACGTCCGCGCCGTCCTCGCCGACTCCACCTCCAGCCGGGCGGAGTGCAACGTCGAAGGAGGCCCCAGCTTCATGCCCACCACGTGGGCCCCCGAGGTGCTGATCAACCTCGACCAGCCCGTCCACGCCCGGATGCGTACCTTCATCTCCCAGGACTTCAGCGTGCAGGGGGTCGCCCGGCTGGGACCGATCGTGGAGCGGGTCACCGCCGAGTGCCTGGCCGCCCTGCGGGACGGCACGGCCGAACCCGACCTCGTCCGTTCGGTGTTCGAGGTGGTCGCCCCCGCCGTCACGGGCGAACTGCTGGGCGTACCGGCCGAGAAGTGGGCCTGGATGCACACGGCGGGCCGGATCATCCAGATGGCGGACCCCACCGACATCGAGGGCCTCGCCACCAACTGGACCGAACTGTACGGCTACGTGCAGCGGCTGGTCCGCGGTGAGGAGCCGGCCGAACCCGGCGGGCTCATCGACCACTACCGGCGCCGCGCGACGGAGGTGGAGCCCCGGCTCACCCCGACGGACCTCGACGGCATCGTCATGGGGGTCGTCCTCGGCGGGGACAACAACGTGGCCACCATGCTGGCGAAGACCGCGTGCGTGGCGCTGAGCCTCCCGCACATCTGGACCCGGCTCGTCCAGGACCGCGCGGCCGTACCCGCGCTCATCGAGGAGGTCCTGCGGCTGATGCCGCTCGGCACCCCGGGCACGTTCCCCCGCCTGCTCACGCAGGACCTGACCACCAGCTACGGGACCATCCCGGCCGGCACCGTGGTCTACCCGAACGTCAACCAGGCGAACCGGGACCCGGAGGTCTTCCCCGACCCGCTGTCGATCGACCTCGACCGCGACGCGAAGCGCCACCTCCAGTTCGGCTACGGCATGCACCACTGCATGGGGGCGGCCATGACCCGGCTGGAGATGACCCTCGTACTGACCAAGGTGATCGAGGAGATGCCCGGCCTGCGGCTGGCCTGCGCGGTCGACGAAGTGCCCTGGGACCTGGGCATCGGACTGCGCCGCCCCTCCTCGCTCCCGGTCACCTGGTGATCAGCAGGTCCGCTCGCTGAACACCGCCGGTGGCGGGCCGCCGGAGTGAGTCCGGCGGCCCCACCCGGCGCCACCCGCTCGACCGAACCACCCCCGGCGCGGGATCAGGGAAGACACATCCCGGACGTTCGGTGATCCCGCCCTCCTCGGCTCCCGGGGTTCTCCCGGCATGCCCGAAAAACCGTGAAATCCAACCAAGTCTGCCCGGACGCATGGAGGTTTACGTGATGAGTGTCATGACCCGTGAGCGCCGCCTGGATTCCTCGCAGCTCTCCTTCGCCGCGACGGTGCCGCGCGTGAAGGTGCACCGGGAAGCCGTGTGCGAGGTGTTTCTGACGGACTCGGCCCAGGTGGGTCCCGATTCCTTCGTCGTGGGAGCCCAACTGCCGCGGGTGCACAGCTTCTACAGCGACTTCCTCCTGGCGCCGCGGAACTACGACCCGCTGCTCCTGGCGGAGGTGTGCCGGCAGTCCTCGATCCTTCTCGCCCACGAGTACTTCGGTGTCCCCCTGGACCAGAAGTTCGTCCTGAACCACAGCGACCTGCGGGTGATCGACCGGGCCGGGCTCCGCGTCGGCGACACGCCCGGCACATCGGTGGTCGAAGTCACCGTCACCGACCGGAAACTGCGCGGCACCGAGACCGTGGGTTACACGGCGACCATGCACGTCGACCTGGACGGGCGCTCCGTGGTGGCGCTCGACATCACGATCCAGTGGATGCCGGGCAGCGCCTGGAACAAGCTCAGGGAGCGCGGCCGCGCCCAGCTGACCGTGAGCCCTGGGCAGACCGTGCGCGCCCCGCGCGCCGCGGACCCGTCGGTCGTGGGCCGGCTGGATCCCGCGAACGTGGTCATCGGCACTCCGTGCGCCGACGCCTCCGGCTTCACCGCCGACGTCGTGGTCGACCAGTCGCACGCCGCCCTCTTCGACCACCCGCTCGACCACATCCCGGGGGTGCTGCTGCAGGAGGCATGCCGGCAGTTGGCCGTCGCGGCCGCGCACGACCACTTCGGCTTCGCTCCGCAGCGGCTGGCGGTGGAGACCTGCCATGTGGCCTTCAGCCGCTTCGGCGAGTTCGAACTGCCCACCACCTGCCGGGCGGAGGTGCCCGTCCTGAGCGCGGGGGACGACGCCCTCCGCACCCGCCTGACCGTGTCCCAGGACGGCGTGCCCATCGCCGCCGCGGACATCGGCCTCGCCCTGGTGCGCGGCGCTTGGTAGCCCGCCGCTCCTCTTCCCCTCCACCACACAAGCCGGCCCCCGCACGACACAAGGCAGTCCCACAAGGAGGACGTCATGACGCTCAAGACCGTCTGGTTCGACTTCGGTGGTGTGCTCTCGCCCCCGATCCCGGAGCTGTTCGACGCGTACCACAGGAAGACGGGAGTCACGGGAGAGCAGCTGTGGGCGGCCATGGAGGACGTCGGCGCCGAACTCGGCATGCCGGGCCTCGCCGCGCTGGAGGTCGCCGCGGTCACCGAGATCGACTGGGGCAGGCGCGTCGCACGGAGCCTGGCCCGGCGCCATCCGGGAATCGACCTCTCCAGGTGCGAGTTCGAGACATTCGGCAGGCAGTGGTTCGGCGGACTCGAACCGAACTTCCTGATGATCTCGACCCTGCGGCAGCTCTGCGATGCGGGATTCACGGTGGGCCTTCTCACCAACAACGTTGTCGAGTGGGAGCCCCATTGGAAGGAGCTGATCGGCGTCGCGGACGACGTGGCGACCGTCATCGACTCCTGCAAGGTCGGCGTGCGCAAGCCCGACCCCAAGATATTCCACGTCGCCGCCGAAGCCGTCGGCTCCCGAGCCTCCGACTGCCTTCTGATCGACGACGTCCTGGAGAACTGCGAGGCGGCCCGCCGGGAGGGCTGGCAGGCGGTCCACTTCCAGTCCGACATCCAGGCCGCCCGGGACATCGCGTTCCACACCGGGGTGCCCAGCATCGTCTGAAAGGCTGCCGGGGGCGGGCATCATGCGGGTGGGCCAGGAGCACACCCGTCGGTTCCCTGCCCACCACCCGGCCGGTCCGCCCGGACGGCCGCATCACCCGGGCCGCCGGGCATCCGGATCCCGCCGGGCCATCGGCCGGGCCACCGCGTCGGCCGGTGGGGTGCGCTGGGGGCGTCGGGTGCGGGGCCGCAGCGCGGCGATGTCGGGCTCCGGGGTGCTGCCGGGTTCCGCGGCGGCCCCCGCGTCCGAGGCCACGTCAGGTCGATGTCGGATTCTTGCCAGCCCGGAGGGCGGTCCGTGCCCGATGCTTGACCCATGCCCCCCGTCGCACCCGCACCGATGCACAACGACACCGAGCGCTGCGTACGCGCCGTCCAGTCCAAGGACGCGCGCTTCGACGGCTGGTTCTTCACGGCCGTCCTGACCACCCGCATCTATTGCCGCCCCAGCTGCCCCGTGGTGCCGCCGAAGGTCGAGAACATGACCTTCTACCCGAGCGCGGCCGCCTGCCAGCAGGCCGGATTCCGGGCCTGCAAGCGCTGCCGCCCCGACACCACGCCCGGCTCCCCGGAGTGGAACGCCCGCGCCGACACCGTCGCCCGCGCCATGCGCCTCATCCGGGACGGAGTCGTCGACCGCGAAGGCGTCCCCGGGCTCGCCGCCCGGCTCGGCTACAGCGCCCGCCAGATCGAACGCCAGCTGCTCGCCGAGCTCGGCGCGGGGCCCCTCGCCCTGGCCAGGGCGCAGCGGGCGCAGACCGCGCGGCTCCTGATCGAGACCACCCCGCTGTCGATGGCCGAGGTGGCCTTCGCCGCCGGGTTCTCCTCGATCCGCACCTTCAACGACACCGTCCGCGAGGTGTTCGCGCTCGCCCCGACCGAGCTGCGGGCCCGGGCCGCGCGTGGCATCGCCCGTCAGACGCCGGGCGCGATCACCCTCCGGCTGCCCTTCCGGGCCCCGCTCACCCCGGACAACCTCTTCGGCCACCTCGCCGCGACGGGCGTGCCCGGCGTCGAGGAGTGGCGCGACGGCGCGTTCCGCCGCACCCTGTCCCTGCCGTACGGGCACGGCATCGCCGAACTCACCCCGCAGCCCGAGCACGTCGGCTGCGTGCTGCGCCTCACCGATCTGCGCGACCTCACCATCGCGATCAGCCGGTGCCGCTGGATGCTCGACCTGGACGCCGACCCGGTCGCCGTGGACGACCGGCTGCGCACCGACCCGCTGCTCGCGCCGCTGGTCGACAAGGCGCCGGGGCGCCGGGTGCCGCGTACCGTCGACGCCGCGGAGTTCGCGGTCCGCGCCGTCCTCGGGCAGCAGGTCTCGACGGCCGCCGCCCGCACCCACGCGGCCCGGCTCGTCGTCGCCCACGGCCAGGCCGTCGAGGACCCGGCGGGCGGCCTGACCCACCTCTTCCCGACCCCCGCCCAGCTCGCGGAGATCGACCCGGAACGCCTGGCGCTGCCGCGCAGCCGCCGCACCACGCTCACCACCCTGGTCGCGGCCCTGGCGGACGGCAGCCTCAGCCTGGGCCTCGACAGCGACTGGGACCTGGCCCGGGCCCAGCTCATGGAGCTGCCGGGCTTCGGCCCCTGGACCGTCGAGGCGATCGCGATGCGGGCGCTCGGCGACCCGGACGCCTTCCTGCCCACCGACCTCGGCATGCGCCGGGCCGCCGAGAACCTCGGCCTGCCCGCCACCCCCGCCGCCCTCACGGCGCGCGCCGCGGCCTGGCGCCCCTGGCGGGCCTACGCCGTCCAGTACCTCTGGGCGACCGACAGCCACGCCATCAACCACCTGCCCGCATAAGGGAGTTCAGTCGTGCACATCACGCACACGGTCATCGACAGCCCGTACGGCCCGCTGACCCTGGTCGCCGCCGACGGCGTCCTGAGCCGCCTCTACATGGAGGGCCAGCGCCACCGGCCGCCGCAGGAGACCTTCGGTGAGCGCGACGAGGGCGGCCCCTTCCCGGAAGCCGTCCGCCAGCTGGAGGCGTACTTCGCGGGCGAACTCACCGAGTTCAAGCTGGACCTGGCTCTTCAGGGCACGCCCTTCCAGCAGCGCGTCTGGCACCAGCTCCAGCAGATCCCGTACGGGCAGACCCGCTCCTACGGCCAGCTGGCCGAGGCGCTCGGCAGTCCGAGCGCCTCGCGCGCGGTGGGCCTGGCCAACGGAAAGAACCCGGTGGGCATCATCGTCCCGTGCCACCGCGTCATCGGCGCGAACGGCAGCCTGACCGGCTACGGCGGCGGCCTCGACCGCAAGCAGCGGCTGCTCGCGTTCGAGCGGGGAGAGACGGAGGAGGCGCTGTTCTAGCCGCCGGGAGGCGCTGTCCGGGGCGCGGGTCGTCCAGGTCGGCGACGAGGACGCGAAGGCAGCCGCCTTGTGAGCGGGGCGCCAGGGATTCAAGCCCCCGGCGCCACCCGGTGTCCGTTCTCCAGCTCCACCGTCCCCTGGCCCTCGGCCAGGGTGTCCAGGGCGGCCATGACGCGGTGGCCCAGGGCGCCCTGGAGGTGGGTGGGGAGCTCTTCGCGGGGGACCAGGCGCCAGGACAGGAGCTCCTCCTCCTGGAGGCGGATCGACTTCAGGGCGCCCTCGTCGAGCACCCCGCCGTCGTAGACGTAGGCGACGATCGGCGGGCGGGCCGCGCCGTGCACCCAGTCCACCGCGAGCAGACGGCCCAGCTCCACGTCCAGGCCGATCTCCTCAAGGGTCTCGCGGCGGGCCGCCCCGCGCGGGGTCTCGTCGGTGTCGGACTCGACGGTTCCGCCCGGCAGCGCCCAGCCCTCGCGGTAGTTGGGTTCGACCAGCAGCACCCGGCCCCCGGCGTCCCGGAACAGGGCGGCGGCTCCGGCGAGCACGCGGGGGAGTCCGGCGATGTAGGCGGCGTAGCCGTTGTCGGTCGTCATGGTCGCCAGGGTAGGGGGCCCGGCGTCAGGGCAGCTGGGGGCCCGAACCGTCGTCACCCGTACGGGACTTGGCGGCCCGGCGCAGCCGGTGGTGGCGGGCCGCGCCCTGCTCGGTGATCGCGTCGCCGACCATCGCCCGTACCGCGTCGCGCAGACCGTGCAGGGCGCCGTGGCGGGAGGGCCCCGCGCCCGGGTCCTCGCGCAGCTCCTTGACCAGCGACCAGCACAGGCCCAGCATCACCAGGACGAACGGGAGCGCGACCAGGATCGTCGCCGTCTGGAGGGACTTGAGGCCGCCCGCGACGAGCAGCACCGCCGCGACCGCCGCCATCAGGACGCCCCACATCACCACCAGCCACGTCGGCGGGTGCAGCGAGCCCCGGCTGGTGAGCGAGCCCATCACCAGCGAGGCCGAGTCCGCGCTGGTGATGAAGTACGTCATCACCAGGGCCATCGCGATGTACGAGGTGACCGTGCCGATCGGCAGCGCGTCCAGCATCGCGAAGAGCGACGCCTCGGCGCCGTCCTTGACCGCGCCGGCGAGGTCCGCCGCGCCGGTGGACGCGAGCCGGATCGCCGTGCCGCCCATGACGCAGAACCAGACCACCGTCGCCCCGCTGGGCACGAGGAGCACCCCGATGAGGAACTCGCGGATCGTGCGGCCGCGCGAGATCCGGGCGATGAAGGTGCCGACGAACGGCGCCCAGGACAGCCACCACGCCCAGTAGAAGACCGTCCAGGCCCCCAGCCAGTCGCGGTCGGTGAAGGCGCCGGTGCGGCTGGCCATCGGGAGCAGGTCGTGCAGATAGCCGCCGATCGAGGCCGGGATGGTGTCGAGGACGTACACGGTGGGGCCCAGCAGGAACACGAAGACCATCAGCACGGCGGCGAGCACGATGTTGAGGGTGGACAGCCACTTCACGCCCTTGTGCAGGCCGGAGAAGGCGGAGAGCACGAAGGCCGCCGAGAGGGCGGCGATGATGACGAGCTGGGTCGTCCGCGAGTTGTCGACGTTCGAGGTGATGTTGAGGCCCTCGGCGACCTGGAGCGCACCCAGGCCCAGGCTCGTCGCGGTGCCGAAGACGGTCGCGAAGACCGCGAGCAGGTCGATGCAGCGGCCGGGCCACCCGGCCGCCCGCCGCTCCCCGATGAGCGGCACGAACGCGGACGAGAGCCGGTTGCCGCGCGCCTTGCGGAACCCCGCGTACGCGAGCGCGAGCCCGGCGATGCCGTAGATCGCCCAGGGGGTGAGCGTCCAGTGGAAGAAGGAGTACTCCAGGGCGGTGCGCGCCGCGTCGCCCGAACCGGGCTGGGCGCCGGTCGCCGGAGGCGGGCTCAGGAAGTGGGTGAGCGGCTCGCCGACCCCGTAGAACATGAGGCCGATGCCCATCCCGGCGCTGAACATCATCGCGATCCAGGCCAGATTGGTGAACTCCGGCTCGGAGTCGTCGGCGCCCAGCCTGATCCGCCCGTACCGGCTGATCGCGAGGACCACGCAGAGCACCAGGAAGGTGTCCGCGGCGACCACGAAGAGCCAGGCGAAGTTGTTCAGGACCCAGGAGAGGGCCGTTGAGGAGGCGCTGTCGAAGGAGCTCTTGCCGAGTGCCGCCCAGGCGACCACGGCCACCACCGCGAGCACACCGATGGTGATCACGCTGTGGTCGGGGGAGGGATCGGGGGCCGCGGGCGCGTCGCCCGGCGGGATGCCGGAGCCGGAACGATCGATCGAATCCATACTCATGGCGCCCCACTATGGTGGGGAATCAGCCTATTTTTCAGGGTGGCGCGCCGTCCGTGGAGCCCGGCGGCTATGGGCAGGCGCGCGCCGGGCGGATAGGGTCTGAAGCGGCGCGACTGCCTGTTCGAAAGCAAGGGATAGCAAGGTGACGGACGGCGCAGTTTTGGAGACCGCCCGCGTACTCGTGGCGGCGGACAAGTTCAAGGGCTCGCTCACGGCCGTGGAGGTCGCGGAGCGGGTGACGGCCGGGCTGCGGCGGGTCGTCCCGGATCTGCGGGTCGAGACCCTGCCGGTCGCCGACGGCGGTGACGGCACGGTGGCGGCCGCGGTGGCGGCCGGATTCGAGCGCCGCGAGGCGCGCGTCACCGGACCGGTCGGCACCCCGGTGACCGCCGCGTACGCGGTACGCGACGGCGTGGCCGTGGTCGAGATGGCGGAGGCCTCCGGGCTCCAGCACCTCCCCGAGGGCGTCTTCGCGGCGCTGGCCGCCACCACGTACGGCTCCGGCGAGCTGCTGCTCGCCGCGCTCGACGCGGGCGCCCGGACCATCGTGTTCGGCGTCGGCGGCAGCGCGACGACCGACGGCGGAGCCGGCATGCTGGCCGCGCTCGGCGCGCGCTTCCTGGACGCGGCGGGCGAGCCCGTGGGTCCGGGCGGCGGCGCGCTCGCCGACCTGGCGACGGCGGACTTCTCGGGCCTCGACGCCCGCTTCAAGGACGTGGAACTCGTCCTCGCCAGCGACGTCGACAACCCCCTGACCGGGCCCAAGGGCGCCCCCGCCGTCTACGGTCCGCAGAAGGGCGCCTCGCCCGAGGACGTGGCGACCCTGGACGCGGCCCTGGCCCACTACGCCAAGGTCCTCGAAGGCGTCCTCGGAGCGAAGGCCGCCGAGGCGGCGCTCGCCCCGGGCGCCGGTGCGGCCGGCGGCATCGGCTACGGCGCGCTGGTCGCGCTGGACGCCACGTTCCGGCCCGGCATCGAGGTGATGCTCGACGTGCTCGGCTTCGCGCCCGCGCTGGCCGGAGCCACCCTGGTCATCACCGGCGAGGGCTCCCTCGACGAGCAGACGCTGCACGGCAAGGCCCCGGCGGGCGTCGCGGCGGCGGCCCGCGCGGCCGGTATCGAGGTCGTCGCGGTGTGCGGCCGCCTCCTGCTCCAGCCGGGTCAGCTCGGCGAGGCGGGCATCCGCCGTGCCTACGCGCTCACCGACCTGGAGTCCGACCCGGCCCGCTCCATGGCGAACGCCGGCCCGCTCCTGGAGCGGGTCGCCGAGAACATCGCGAACGACTTCCTGCGCTAGCTCCCGCCCCAGGGGCCTCGGCCCCGTAACGAGCCGGTGCGTGCACCACGGCCCCCGTCGCAAGTCGCGACGGGGGCCGTGGTGTCGTTCCCTGAAGCAGTACGCGCTGAGCGCGAGCCTCCGCACGGTCCCGCGCTGCCGAGCCGATCGGGCTCCCGTCCGGGCTCGCGCATGCGCGCCCCCTCCACTCGTGAGACAATGATGTCTCATTCGATACTGGAGTGTTTCATGACGCCGCCGCCTCTCGACCCCCGGCGCTGGGTCGTCCTCGCGATTCTTTCCGGCAGCCTGCTGCTGATCGCGATGGACACGACCATCCTCAACGTCGCCTTCCCCTCGCTTGTCAGCGACCTGCAGCCCAGCTCCGTACAGCAGCTGTGGATCATCGACGTCTACGCGCTCGCCCTCTCCGGCCTGCTCGTGACCGCGGGCGCGCTCGGCGACCGCTGGGGGCGCAAGCGGCTGCTGCTCGCGGGCTTCACGATCTTCGCGCTGGCCTCGCTGATGGCGGTCTTCGCGACCGCGGCCTGGCAGGTCATCGGAGCCCGGGCGCTGCTCGGCGTCGGCGGCGCGGCGATCATGCCGTCGACCCTGTCGATCCTGCGCGACGTCTTCACCGACGCCCGCGAGCGCGCCCTCGCCTACGCGGTGTGGGCGGCGGTCTTCGGCGGCGGCATGGCGCTCGGGCCGGTGGTCGGCGGTCTGCTGGTCGAGCGGAACGGCTGGCAGTCCGCGTTCCTGATCAACGTTCCGGTCGCCCTGGTGATCATCGCGCTGGGCGTCTGGCTGCTGCCCGAGTCCCGCCGGCCCCGCGAGGGCCGCTGGGACTGGTGGGGCGTGGGCCAGTCGATCGTCGGCATGCTCGCCCTGGCCGGCGGCATCAAGCAGCTCGGCAAGGGCGGTCCCACGGACCCGGTGGCCTGGGTGCTGCTCGCGGTGGCCGCCGTCGCGCTGACGGTCTTTGTCCGCCGTCAGCTGCGACTGCCCCAACCGCTGCTGCACGTGAGGCTGTTCACCAACCGCTCGTTCAGCATCGCCGCCGCCTCGATCTTCCTCGGGATGATCGCGCTCGGCTCGGCGCTGTTCCTCGTCACCCAGTGGTTCCAGTACGGGCAGGGCTACACCCCTCTGGAGGCGGGCATCCGGCTGCTGCCGGCGCCGCTCGGCCTGGTGGTCACCTCCCTGGTGACCCCGGTCCTGATGCACCGGCTGCCGATCCGGCACGTCATCGGCGGCGGGCTGCTCCTGATGACGGCGGGCCTCGCGCTGCCGTGGCTGTTCCAGCAGTCCGGACCCCTGGCCTACCCCGGCGTCGCCGTGGCGCTCGGCGTGCTCGGCTGCGGGGTGGGCATCGGGACCACGGCCGCGTCGGTGACCCTGATGGCCTCCACGCCGAAGGAACACGTCAGCGGGGCCGCGGCCGTCGAGGAGACCTGCTACGAACTGGGCGCGGCGATGGGCGTCGCCATCCTGGGCAGTGTGGCCGGGGCGCTGTACCGCGCGCGGCTGCCCGAGCTCGCCCTGGACGCGGGCGCGACCGCTTCCGTACGGGACTCGGTGGGAGAGGCGGCCCATGTGGCGGCCTCGATCGGCGGCCCGGCCGGCGCGCTGCTCCTGGAGAAGGCCTCGACGGCCTTCACCGCGGGCATGACCCCGACGTTCCTGCTCGCCGCGGTCCTGCCGCTGTCCGCCGCGGCCCTGGCCTGGTCCAGAATCCCCCGAGACCTACGCCCCACAGAGAACACCCACTAACCCCCGAGGGCCTCAATCCCTCGCCCGACCGAGGGTGCCAGGGGCGCGGGGAACGGCGCGAGAACCGATCACGGCCCGCGGCCAGACCGGCGTGCCAGGGGCGCGGGACGGCGCGAGAAGCGACCACGGCCCGCAGATGACCGGGCTTGAGGGGCGCGGGGAACTGCGCGAGAAGCGACCACGGTCCGCAGATGGCCGAGGGGGTGCCAGGGGCGCGGGGAACTGCGCGAGAAGCGACCACGGTCCGCAGATGGCCGAGGGGGTGCCAGGGGCGCGGGGAACTGCGCGAGAAGCGACCACGGTCCGCAGATAACCGCAGGCGAGGCGCGCGGGGAACAGCGCAAGAGACCCCCAGCGGCGCGCAGCCACAAAGCCCCCGACGTATCGGGATACAAAAAGGGGCCCCGGGTCGAAAAACCCTGGGCCCCTTTACCGCGGCGAGAGCAACTACGGCAGCTGAGCCGCCCGAGCCTCACGCCGGTTGTCACGGAACGTGTTGACCCGACGGGCCGTCGCGAAGAGGGGGATCGTGGCCGCCAGGACGATCTGCAGGGCGCAGCCGGTCTGGAGCAGCATCTGACCGCCCGGAGCGTCGAACGCCCACGCCGCGAGCAGCCCCATCGCGCCGATGATCCAGCTGAGCATCGCCACCGCGAGGATGCCCCGCGGCTTGGGGTACTCGACCCGGCTCACCATCAGCCAGGCGACTCCTATGACGGCGAGCAGCGTCGGGACGAACGGCAGCTCGAGCAGGACGATCGAGACGACCGTGAGGGCGCCGAAGGGGCTCGGCATGCCCTGGAACATGCCGTCCTTCATCGTCACGCACGAGAACCGCGCGAGTCTCAGCACCACGGCCAGCAGCACCGTGATCGCGGCGACCGCGGCGACCCGCTGGTGGGCGTCGTCGGCGACCATTCCGTACACGAGCACGAAGTAGGCCGGGGCGAGCCCGAAGCTGATCAGGTCGGACAGGTTGTCCAGCTCGGCGCCCATGGGGGAGCTGCGCAGCTTCCGGGCGACCAGACCGTCGCAGAGGTCGAAGATCGCCGCGAGCAGCATCAGGATCACGGCGGTCGCGGCGGAGTGCCGCGCCATGCCCGTCTCCTGGCTGCCGGAGAGGTGCGGGATGAGGATGCCGGTGGTGGTGAAGTACACCGCCATGAAGCCGCACGTGGCGTTGCCCAGCGTGAGGGTGTCCGCTATCGACAGCCTCAGCGACAGCGGCATCTCCTCGACGTCGTCCTCGGACTCTGCCTCGGGGACCCAGCCGGCCTGCGTCTCGGGATCAATCACGGTCAATTCGAGTCACCCCCGCCGTGGTCGCCTGCCCGACCTCGACCGCGACCTCGACACCCTCGGGGAGGTAGATGTCGACCCGCGAGCCGAAGCGGATGAGGCCGATGCGCTCGCCCTGCTCCACCTTGGTGCCCTGGGGGACGTACGGCACGATGCGCCGCGCGACCGCGCCGGCGATCTGCACCATCTCGATGTCGCCGAGCTCGGTGTCGAAGTGCCAGACAACGCGCTCGTTGTTCTCGCTCTCCTTGTTGAACGCCGGGACGAACCCGCCGGGGATGTGCTCCACCGACGTCACCGTGCCCGCGAGGGGCGCGCGGTTGACGTGGACGTTCAACGGGCTCATGAAGATCGCGACGCGGGTCCGTCCGTCCTTCCACGGCATGATGCTCTGCACCACACCGTCGGCGGGGGAGATGACCCGCCCCTGCGTGATCTCACGCTCGGGGTCGCGGAAGAACCACAGCATGCCCGCCGCGAGGGCGGTGGTGGGCACGGCCACGATCGCGGCACCTCGCGACTTGGGGGCGCGAAGGGATCGGGCCAGGCTGAGGGCTGCGGTGGCGACGGTCGGCAGAAGCCACGGCGATGCTCCGCGAGCAAGGCGTCCCTTGAGGAAGCCGTCGCGTGGTGCAGAGGTTTGGCTGTGGGGCATGGATGACCTTCGTAGCGGATGATGCCGCGCTGGCAACGGGGGACGGCGGCAGGTTTACCGGCGATGGTATCGGTTGCGAGCCGCAACTGGGCAAGCCAGAAGCCGAGTCGGCGGCCGGAAGGCGATGACAGGGTGTGATGTTCTTCGCGGCCAAACCGACTCAAAAGCGACAATCAACCCTGGAACCGGTACTCCTCAAGAAGTCGGCGCCCAATGATCATTTTCTGGATCTCGGCGGTACCTTCACCGATGAGCAGCATCGGCGCCTCGCGGTACAGGCGCTCGATCTCGTACTCCTTGGAGAAGCCGTAGCCGCCGTGGATGCGGAAGGCGTCTTCCACCACCTCCTTGCAGTACTCGGAGGCGAGGTATTTCGCCATCCCTGCTTCGAGGTCGTTTCGTTCCCCGGAGTCCTTTTTGCGTGCTGCGTTCACCATCATTGCATGCGCCGCTTCGACCTTGGTAGCCATCTCGGCGAGCTTGAACTGGATCGCCTGGTGCTGGGCGATCGGCTTGCCGAAAGTGTGCCTTTGCTGGGCATACGAGACACCCAGTTCGAATGCACGCTGAGCGACACCGCAGCCACGGGCCGCGACGTTGACGCGGCCGACCTCGACGCCGTCCATCATTTGGTAAAAGCCTCGGCCGGTTTTCCTGCCGAGCACCCGATTGGCCGGAATGCGCAGGTCGTCCATGACCAGCTCGGTCGTGTCGACGCCCTTGTAGCCCATCTTGTCGATCTTGCCGGGAATGGTCAGACCCGGGCGGACCTCACCGAAGCCCGGCTCCTTCTCCACCAGGAAGGTCGTCATCGACTTGTGGGGCGCCGTGCCCTCGGGGTGTCCTTCGTCACTTCGGCACAGAACGGCCACCAGGGACGACGTTCCGCCGTTGGTCAGCCACATCTTCTGGCCGTTCAGGACGTACTCGTCGCCGTCCTTCACGCCCTTCGACGTGATCGCCGACACATCGGAGCCGAGCGCCGGTTCGGACATCGAGAACGCGCCGCGCACCTCGCCGAGCGCCATCCGCGGCAGGAAGGTGTCCTTCTGCTCCTGGGTGCCGTGCTGCTTGAGCATGTACGCCACGATGAAGTGCGTGTTGATGATGCCGGAGACCGACATCCAGCCCCGCGCTATCTCCTCCACGCACAGCGCGTAGGTGAGCAGCGACTCCCCGAGACCGCCGTACTCCTCCGGGATCATCAGGCCGAACAGGCCCAACTCCTTGAGCCCCTCGACGATCTGCGTCGGGTACTCGTCCTTGTGCTCCAGCTGGGTCGCGACCGGAATGATCTCCTTGTCGACGAAGTCCCGCACGGTGGACAGGATTTCCTGCTGGACGTCGGTCAGACCGGCGGTCTGCGCGAGTCGGGCCATGGCTACTTCTCCTGCGACTTGAGCTCGGGGCGGCCGGGCTGCTCGCCGCCGCGCTCCTTGATGTACGTCTCGGTCGGCACCATTACCTTGCGGCGAAAGACGCAGACCAGCGTGCCGTCCTGCTTGTAGCCCCTGGTCTCCACGTAGACGATCCCGCGGTCGTTCTTCGACTTCGAGGGGGTCTTGTCGAGGACCGTCGTCTCGCCGTAGATCGTGTCGCCGTGGAAGGTCGGTGCCACGTGCCGCAGCGACTCGATCTCCAGGTTGGCGATCGCCTTGCCGGACACGTCCGGCACGCTCATGCCGAGCAGCAGCGAGTAGATGTAGTTGCCCACCACGACGTTCTTGCCGAAGTCCGTCGTGTTCTCCGCGTAGTTGGCGTCCATGTGGAGCGGGTGGTGGTTCATCGTGAGCAGACAGAAGAGGTGGTCGTCGTACTCGGTGACCGTCTTTCCGGGCCAGTGCTTGTAGACGGCGCCGACTTCGAACTCTTCGTAGGTACGGCCGAACTGCATGTCGCTCACGCCTCCGGGATCTCGAACTTGGACGTGCGCTGCATACCCGCCGCACGGCCCTTGCCGGAGATGACCAGGGCCATCTTGCGGCTGGCCTCGTCGATCATCTCGTCGCCGAGCATCGCCGAGCCCTTCTTGCCGCCCGCCTCGGACGTGCAGTAGTCGTACGCGTCCAGGATCAGCTCGGCGTGGTCGAAGTCCTCCTGCGACGGCGAGAAGATCTCGTTCGACGCCTCGACCTGCCCCGGGTGCAGCACCCACTTGCCGTCGAAGCCGAGCGCGGCCGCGCGCTGGGCGACCTCGCGGTAGCCGTCCACGTTGCGGATCTGGAGGTAGGGGCCGTCGATCGCCTGGAGGTCGTTGGCGCGGGCCGCCATCAGGATCTTCATCAGGATGTAGTGGTACGCGTCCGCGCCGTACCCGGGCGGCTGCTCGCCCACGACCAGCGACTTCATGTTGATCGACGCCATGAAGTCGGCCGGGCCGAAGATGATGGTCTCGGTGCGCGGCGAGGCCTCCGCGATCGCGTTGACGTTGTTCAGGCCGCGCGCGTTCTCGATCTGCGCCTCGATGCCGATCTTGCCGACCTCGAAGCCCATCGTCTTCTCGATCTGGGTGAGCAGCAGGTCCAGGGCCACGACCTGGTCGGCGCTCTGCACCTTCGGCAGCATGATGCAGTCGAGGTTCTGGCCGGCGCCCTCGACCACGGTGACGACGTCGCGGTACGTCCACTCGGTCGTCCAGTCGTTCACCCGCACGACCCGTGTCTTGCCCGTCCAGTCGCCCTCGTTGAGGAACTTGACGATGGTGTGCCGCGCCTCGGGCTTGGCGAGCGGCGCGCAGGCGTCCTCCAGGTCGAGGAAGACCTGGTCGGCCGGGAGGCCCTGGGCCTTCTCCAGGAAGCGCGGGTTCGACCCGGGAACCGCGAGGCAGGAGCGGCGCGGGCGGAGACGGTTGACGGGGGTGCTCATGCGGGGACCTCCAACGGGTCGAGCTTGTTCGCTTTCCGGATCTCGTCGACGATACGGCCGATGATCTCCGTGATACCGAAGTCCTTCGGGGTGAAAACGGCGGCGACGCCCGCCTTGCGCAACTCCTCGGCGTCCGCGGGCGGGATGATCCCGCCGGCGATCACCGGAATGTCGGGCGCGCCCGCCTCCCGCAGTCGCACCAGGACGTCGGGGACGAGTTCGGCGTGCGAGCCGGACAGGATGGACAGGCCGACGCAGTGCACGTCCTCGGCGAGGGCGGCGCTCACGATCTGCTCCGGGGTCAGCCGGATGCCCTGGTAGACCACCTCGAAGCCGGCGTCCCGCGCGCGCACCGCGATCTGCTCGGCGCCGTTGGAGTGCCCGTCCAGGCCCGGCTTGCCGACCAGCAGGCGCAGCCGCCCGGCACCCAGGTCGGAGGCCGTGCGCGCCACCTTCTCGCGGACCAGGGCGAGCGGCGTGCCCTCCTCGGCGGTGACCGCGACCGGGGCGGAGGAGACGCCCGTGGGCGCCCGGAACTCGCCGAACACCTCGCGCAGCGCCTGGGACCACTCGCCGGTGGTGACCCCGGAGCGCACGCACTCCAGCGTCGCCTCCATGAGGTTGCCGGTGCCCTGGGCCGCCTCCTTCAGCTTCTCCAGCGCCTTGCAGGGGCGGGGATGGTTGAACGGCGGCTGGTAGCGGGTGTCGCGCCAGTTCTTGAGGGAGGCGACGACGCGGGCCTCGACGGCGGGGTCGACCGTCATGATCGCGCCGTCCAGGTCCGCGGTGAGCGGGCTCGGCTCGGTCGACTCGTAGCAGTTGACGCCGACGATCTTCTCCTCACCGGCCTCGATACGGGCCCGGCGCTCGGCGTGCGAGGAAACGAGCTGCGACTTGAGGTAGCCCGACTCGACGGCCGCGAGCGCCCCGCCCATCTCCTGGATCCGGTCGATCTCGGCCAGGCACTCGTCGACCAGGGCGTCCACCTTGGCCTCGATGACGTGCGAGCCCGCGAAGATGTCCTCGTACTCCAGCAGGTCGCTCTCGTGCGCCAGGACCTGCTGGATGCGCAGCGACCACTGCTGGTCCCAGGGGCGGGGGAGCCCCAGGGCCTCGTTCCAGGCCGGGAGCTGGACCGCGCGGGCGCGGGCGTCCTTGGAGAGGGTCACGGCCAGCATCTCCAGGACGATCCGCTGGACGTTGTTCTCGGGCTGCGCCTCGGTCAGGCCGAGGGAGTTGACCTGGACGCCGTAGCGGAAGCGGCGCTGCTTGGCGTCCTCGATCCCGTACCGCTCCCGCGTGATCTTGTCCCAGATGCGGCCGAAGGCACGCATCTTGCACATCTCCTCGATGAAGCGGACGCCCGCGTTCACGAAGAAGGAGATGCGGGCCACGACGTCGCCCTTGCGGTCCTCGGGGATCTGGCCCGACGCGAACACCGAGTCGAGCACGGCGATCGCGGTGGACATCGCGTACGCGATCTCCTGGACCGGGGTCGCTCCCGCCTCCTGCAGGTGGTAGCTGCAGATGTTGATGGGGTTCCACTTGGGGATGTTGTTCACGGTGTAACAGATCATGTCTGTCGTCAGCCGCAGCGAAGGACCCGGCGGGAAGACGTGCGTCCCGCGCGAGAGGTACTCCTTCACGATGTCGTTCTGGGTGGTGCCCTGGAGCTTGGTGATGTCCGCGCCCTGCTCCTCGGCGACCACCTGGTACATGGCGAGCAGCCACATCGCGGTGGCGTTGATCGTCATCGAGGTGTTCATCTGCTCCAGGGGAATGTCCTGGAACAGCCGCCTCATGTCACCGAGATGGGAGACCGGGACCCCGACCCGGCCCACCTCGCCGCGGGCGAGGATGTGGTCGGGGTCGTATCCGGTCTGCGTCGGAAGGTCGAACGCGACCGACAGACCCGTCTGACCCTTGGCGAGGTTGTTGCGGTAGAGCTCGTTGGACGCCTCGGCGGTCGAGTGCCCGGCATACGTCCGCATGAGCCACGGCCGATCCTTCTGACGCTCAGTCATGAACCTTCCCAGCCTCAGATGTTGCGGAAGCGGTTGATGGCGTCGAGGTGCTTCTCGCGCAGCTCGGGGTCGCTGACGCCGAGGCCCTCGCGGGGCGCGAGCGCCAGCACGCCGACCTTGCCCTGGTGGAGGTTGCGGTGCACGTCGTAGGCGGCCTGCCCGGTGTCCTCCAGGGAGTACACCTTGGAGAGCGTCGGGTGGATCTTGCCCTTGGCGATGAGGCGGTTGGCCTCCCACGCCTCGCGGTAGTTGGCGAAGTGCGAGCCGATGATGCGCTTCAGGGACATCCACAGGTAGCGGTTGTCGTACTCGTGCATGTAGCCCGAGGTGGAGGCGCAGGTGGTGATGGTGCCGCCCTTGCGGGTGACGTAGACGCTCGCGCCGAAGGTCTCGCGGCCCGGGTGCTCGAAGACGATGTCGATGTCCTCGCCGCCGGTGAACTCGCGGATGCGCTTGCCGAAGCGCTTCCACTCCTTGGGGTCCTGGGTCCGCTCGTCCTTCCAGAACTTGTACCCCTCGGCGTTGCGGTCGATGACCGCCTCCGCGCCCATGGCGCGGCAGATGTCCGCCTTCTCGGGGCTGGAGACCACGCAGATGGGGTTGGCGCCGCCCGCGAGCGCGAACTGCGTGGCGTAGGAGCCGAGTCCGCCGCTGGCGCCCCAGATCAGGACGTTGTCGCCCTGCTTCATCCCGGCGCCGTTGCGGGAGACCAGCTGGCGGTAGGCGGTCGAGTTCACCAGGCCGGGGGCCGCCGCCTCCTCCCAGCTCAGGTGCCGCGGCTTGGGCATGAGCTGGTTGGACTTGACGAGCGCGATCTCGGCGAGCCCGCCGAAGTTGGTCTCGAAGCCCCAGATGCGCTGCTCGGGGTCGAGCATCGTGTCGTTGTGCCCGTCGGAGCTCTCCAGCTCGACCGAGAGGCAGTGCGCCACGACCTCGTCGCCCGGCTGCCAGGCGTTCACGCCGGGGCCGGTGCGCAGCACGACGCCCGCGAGGTCCGAGCCGATGACGTGGTACGGCAGGTCGTGGCGCTTGGTCAGCTCGCTGAGCCGGCCGTAGCGCTCCAGGAAGCTGAAGGTCGAGACCGGCTCGAAGATCGACGTCCAGACCGAGTTGTAGTTGACCGAGGAGGCCATGACGGCCACCAGGGCCTCGCCCGGGCCGAGTTCGGGCACCGGGACCTCGTCCAGGTGGATCGACTTGCGGGGGTCCTTGTCGCGGGTGCTGAGCCCGGCGAACATCTCCGCCTCGTCCTTGTGCACGGTGATCGCGCGGTACGAGTCGGGGAGCGGCAGAGCGGCGAAGTCGGCGGAGGTGGACTCCGGCGACTGGATCGCGTCCAGGATTTCCTTCACGGTGTTGCCTCCGGCGAAGCGCCCCTGAGGGGCGTTGAGGGTCTTCGGGGGTGGTGCTGTGGAGGTGTGCCGTCGGTTCGGCGGTGTGGTGCGAGTACGGCAGCGCCTGGTGGGCGCGGGAGGGTTGCCTGTGACGCAGGCGTCCGGGCGCACGCGCCAGTGGCGGCTTGTGGGGACAGCCGGCGTACGAGGTTGCTCTGCACGCCGGCCGCCCGGACAACATCAACGTATGGCACCGGGTGCCAAGTGACAAGACACTGCGTGCCAAGAGTTTCTCTCAATTGCGGAATGACCTGCACAGATGAGCGATGATCGATCGTTGCAGGTCAGCGCATACGCCGGTGGCCGCATCCCTGAGCGAGGGATGCGGCCACCGGCGCGGAACAGGAAGGGCGAGCGGGCTATCTGGTCTGCAGGGCCTGCTTGATGGTCTGCATGATCTCGTCGAGCGGCGCGTCCGTGCGGGCCACCGCGACCAGCACCTCGTCGCCGGCCGAGACGGAGGCCGCGGCCTGCTTCGGCTTGGCCGTGCGGCCCGCTCCGATGCCCGAGCCGAAGGTCTCCCGGACGATCGCGAAGGCGTGGTCGAGCTGGGACTCCACGTCGCCCTGGCCGCCGGCCCGCAGCCAGCGGCGCAGCACGTGGTTGTGGGCGGTGACGACGGCGGAGGCGGCGACCTCGGCGAGCAGCGGGTCGTCATTGCCCGGCTGGTGGTCGTGCTCGTCGAAGTGGCCCAGCAGATAGCGGGTGAAGAGGCGCTCGTAGCGGGCGACCGAGGCGATCTCGGCCTCGCGCAGGGTGGGCACCTCGCGGGTCAGCTTGTAGCGCGCCACGGAGACCGCGGGGGAGCCCGCGTACATCTTCATGACCTCTTTGATGCCCCGGCACACCGTGTCGAGCGGGTGCTCGTGCGGGGGCGCGGCGTTGAGGACCGCCTCGGCCCGCACGAGGGTGTCGTCGTGATCGGGGAAGATCGCCTCTTCCTTGGAGCGGAAGTGGCGGAAGAAGGTGCGCCGGGCGACCCCGGCCCGGGCCGCGATCTCGTCGACGGTGGTGGCCTCGTACCCCTTCGCGGAGAACAGGTCCATGGCCGCGGCCGCCAGCTCTCGGCGCATCTTGAGCCGCTGGGCGGCCGCCCGGCTGCCCGCGGCGCTTTCCGGGGCGTCGGGCACGGCGTTCGTACGGGAGGACCTGGCTGGCTGGGGCATGGACCGAACGTACTGCATCTTTGTGGGAAGCCGTGCCCACGGGGGCGAGCTGCCCGGAGGTTGCAGCAGCCCGCCCCATCCTGCTTCCGGATCAGCGCCGGGCATACTCGCGGAATCCGCGGCCCGTCTTGCGGCCCAGGCAGCCGGCCGCGACAAGGTGTTCGAGCAGCGGCGCGGGCGCCAGGCCCGGGTCGCGGAACTCGGCGTGCAGCACCTTCTCGATGGCGAGCGAGACGTCCAGGCCCACCACGTCGAGCAGTTCGAACGGGCCCATCGGGTAGCCGCCGCCCAGCTTCATCGCGGCGTCGATGTCGTCGAGCGTCGCGTAGTGCTCCTGCACCATCTTGATCGCGTTGTTGAGGTACGGGAAGAGCAGCGCGTTGACGATGAACCCGGCACGGTCGCCGCAGTCCACCGGGTGCTTGCGGATCTTCGCGGTGACCTCGCGGACGGTGGCGTGCACCTCGTCGGAGGTGAGCACGGTGCGGACCACCTCGACGAGCTTCATCGCGGGGGCCGGGTTGAAGAAGTGCATGCCGATGACGTCCTGCGGGCGCGAGGTGGCGCGGGCGCAGGCGACGACGGGCAGCGAGGACGTGGTGGTGGCGAGGACCGCGCCCGGCTTGCAGATCTTGTCGAGGGAGGCGAAGAGCTGTTGCTTGACCTCCAGGTCCTCGGCGACCGCCTCGACGGCGAGGTCGACCTCGGCGAAGGCCTCCAGGGCGCCCGCGGCCGTGATGCGGTTGAGGGTCTCCTCGCGCGCCTCGGCCGTGAGCCTGCCCTTGTCGACGGAGCGCGAAAGCGACTTGGCGATACGGGACTTGGCGGTCTCCGCCTTCTCCAGGCTGCGGGCCGCGAGCACGACCTGGTACCCGGCCTTGGCGAAGACCTCCGCGATGCCGGAGGCCATGGTGCCGGAGCCGGCCACGCCGACCGAGCGGATCTCGCGGCCGCCCCCGGCCCCCGCGATCGCGTCCGGGGTCTGGGCGTCGGCCACCACGACCGGGCTGCCCTCGCCCTCGTACGTGTAGAAGCCGCGGCCCTTCTTGCGGCCCGTGAGCCCGGCCTCGGCGAGCTGGCCGAGGATGGGGGCGGGCGCGTGGAGGCGGTCCTGGGAGGAGGCGTACATCGCCTCCAGGACGGTGCGGGCGGTGTCGATGCCGATCAGGTCGAGCAGTTCGAGCGGGCCCATCGGCAGGCCGCAGCCCAGCTTCATCGCGGCGTCGATGTCCTCGCGCGAGGCGTACTTGGACTCGTACATCGCGGCCGCCTGGTTGAGGTAGCCGAAGAGCAGCCCGTCGGCGACGAATCCGGGCCGGTCGCCGACCGCGACGGGCTCCTTGCCGAGGTCGAGGGCGAGCGCGGTGACCGCGTCGACGGCCGGGGGCGCGGTGAGCACCGACGAGACGATCTCGACGAGCTTCATCGCGGGCGCCGGGTTGAAGAAGTGCAGGCCGAGCACGCGCTCGGGGTGCGCGGAGTCGGCGGCGAGCCGGGTCACCGAGAGGGCGTTGGTGCCGGTCGCCAGGATCGCGGTGGGCGCGACGATGGCGTCGAGCGCGTGGAAGACCTGCTGCTTGAGCTCGTACGACTCGGGCACGACCTCGATGACGAGCTCGGCCTCGGCCGCTGCCTGGAGGTCGGTGAAGGTGCGGAACCGGGCGAGGATGTCGCCGCGCTCCTGCGAGGTGATCCGCTCGCGGTCCACCGCACGGGCGGTGGAGGCCTCCAGGGCCGCCACGGCCTGGCGACCGGCGCGCTCGCTGATGTCGATGCCGATGACCTCGCGGCCCGCCCGGGCCAGGACCTCGGCGATGCCGGTGCCCATCGTGCCGAGGCCGACCACGGCGACAGTGTTCAGGGGGATGTCCATCACGGGACTCCAGGGATGAGTGACGACTGAGAGAGGGCGCACGCGACCGGCATCGAGGGGCGCTCGGATACGCCAACGGGCGCACGGCGTGCGGGAGTTGTGTCGTGGTGCCAAGGGCCGACGGCCCTGTCCCGGGGCACGTCGTACAGAACTGCCGAACCGACGATCACTCGCGGTGGCTGCGTCACCAGGCCACCGGAGCCGCGGGGGTTACCCGCTCACTTGAGGTTAACCGGCGAGTAACGAGCGCGCCAGCCCTCCGTCGTGCCGAACCCGTGTGATCTGGCTCGCCCCCGGACCGGGACGGGCCGGATCACCCGGGGACGGAGAATTCCCGGTGACTCAGCGCGGGGAGGCGGAGGTCAATAGGCTTTCGGCATGGATGAGGAGTTTCGGTCGCTCGTGGACCGGGTGCGGGCCGAGACCGGCGGGTCGGCGGCGTACGAGCGGCTGATCGCCACGGTCGACCAGGACGAGCTCGCGGCGGTGCTCACCGAGCCCGAACGCCCGCTCTGGGCGCGGGAGATCGCGGCGTTCCGGCTCGGTGTGGCCGGGGACCGCCGGGCCTTCGAAGCCCTGATCCTGCTGCTCAACCACCGGGACCCGGAGCGCTGTGTCAGCGCCGCGTACGCGCTCGCCAGGCTCGCGGACCCGCGCACCGCGCGCGCGGCGGCCGCCCTCGCGACGAACGAGCTGCGCACCGCGTACGCCCTGCATCCGGTGCGGCTGCTCACCGCGCTGCGGGCCCCCGAATCCGTACCGGCCCTGATCAAGACGCTGCGGCCGCTGCTGTCGCCGCACAGCCCGTACTGGCGGGTGGCCCTGGCCTGCATCGAGGGTCTTGGCGAACTGGGCGACAAGCGGGCCGTCGACGTCCTGACCGAGGCCCTGGCCCATCCCCGTCTGGCGCGGTCGGCGGCCTGGGCCCTGCGGCGCATCGAGGCGGGCCGGGGTCGCGGATAGCGGGGCGCCGCCCGCTGGAGCGCTCCCCGAGCCCTTCAGGACGCCTGGTCGGTCACGGCGAAGGCCTCTATCTCCACCAGGAGTTCGGGCCGGAACAGGGCGCTGACCTGGACGGCCGAGCTGGCCGGCAGCTGGTCGGGGCCGATGACGGCGTCGCGCGCCGCGCGGACCGCGGGCAGATGGGCCACGTCCGTCACGAAGTAGGTCAGCTTCACCACGTCCTCGAAGGTGGCTCCGGCCGCGGCCAGGCAGCGGCGCAGGTTCTCGAAGACCTGGTCCGCCTGGGCCCGCGCGTCGCCCTCGCCGACCACGTCCCCCTTCTCGTCCAGCGCGCACTGGCCCGATATGGCGACGAACCGGCCGGTGCCCCAGACCACGTGGTGGTAGCCGCGGCCGGGGGCGACGCCTTCGGGGGCGGGAATGCGAGTCAGCGAAGTCATGCGGACCATCCTCGCGCACACCACTGACAACCGGGCCCCGGCCCCCGGCACTTGGGGCCGGCGCGGCTCAGAGCAGGGTGAGCTGGGTCGGCTCCGGGCCGACGGGCTCGGGCGGGGCGGGGATGCGGCGGGCCGCGCCCCGACGGGCCGGGCCGATGCCGAACTCGGTGGCCAGCTCGTGCACCTGCCCGGTGATCCGGCGCTGGTACCACTTCGGCGCGTAGGCGCCCTCCGCGTACAGCCGCTCGTACCGGCGCACCAGGTGGGGGTGGTGGTGTCCCAGCCACGCCATGAACCACTCGCGCGCCCCCGGCCGCAGGTGCAGGACGAGCGGGGTCACCGAGGTCGCGCCCGAGGCGGCGATCGCGCGGACGGTGGCGCGCAGCTGGTCGGGGTGGTCGCCGAGGAACGGGATCACCGGGGCCATCAGGACGCCGCAGCCGATGCCGTGCTCGGTCAGGGTGCGCACGACGTCCAGACGGCGGTCCGGCGCGGGGGTGCCCGGCTCGACGGTGCGCCACAGCTCCTGGTCGAGGAAGCCGACCGAGACCGAGATGCCCACCTCGGTCACCGCGGCCGCCTCCTTGAGCAGCTCCAGGTCGCGCAGGATGAGCGTGCCCTTGGTCAGGATGGAGAACGGGTTCGCCCGGTCGCGCAGGGCCGCGATGATCCCCGGCATCAGCCGGTAGCGGCCCTCCGCGCGCTGGTAGCAGTCCACGTTCGTGCCCATCGCGATGTGCGCGCCCTGCCAGCGGCGCGAGGCGAGGTGCGCCCGGAGCAGCTCCGGGGCGTTGACCTTCACCACGATCTGCGAGTCGAAACCGAGCCCGGTGTCCAGGTCCAGATAGCTGTGCGTCTTGCGGGCGAAGCAGTACACGCAGGCGTGCGAGCAGCCGCGGTAGGGGTTGACGGTCCACTCGAACGGCATGCGGGAGGCGCCCGGCACGCGGTTGACGATCGAGCGTGCCCGGATCTCGTGGAAGGTGATCCCGCGGAACTCGGGGGTGTCGAAGGTGCGGGTCGTCACCGCGTCCGCGGCGAAGAGCGCGGCCGCTCCGGCCCGGCCGGCCAAGGCGTCGTCGTCGGCGAGATTCTCCCAGCGCATGCACGCCTCCTTTGCTCCCGTGGGGCCTGGTCGATCACTCCCCACCCCTGAATAGAACACACGTTCCCTTCTTGATCGCAACCCGGATTGTGACGGCGGAGCGTGAGGTGGTTGGCTTGGCCCACCCCCGAAACCCCGGAAACACAACTGCTGGAGGAAGTGCCATGGCGCAGGTCGAGGCCACGACGGAGCGAATCGTCGCGGCGGATCCCGAGACCGTGTTCGACACGCTGGCCGACTACAAGGACAGCCGCCCCAAGCTCCTGCCGGAGCACTTCAGCGAGTACCAGGTCCGCGAGGGCGGCGACGGCGAGGGCACCCTCGTCCACTGGAAGCTCCAGGCCACCAGCAAGCGCGTCCGCGACTGCCTCCTGGAGGTCGCGGAGCCGACCGACGGTCAGCTGGTCGAGAAGGACCGCAACTCCTCCATGGTCACCACCTGGACCGTCACGCCCGCGGGCGAGGGCCGCTCCAAGGTCGTCGTCAGCACCGTGTGGAACGGCGCCGGAGGCATCGGCGGATTCTTCGAAAGGACCTTTGCGCCCAAGGGACTTGGCCGCATCTACGACGCGATGCTCGACAAGCTGGCCACCGAAGTCGAGAAGTAGCCCGCGACCCCTCCCCGCGGTCACCGGTTCGGGTGGATTTCCGTTCCGGCCCGTTGTGCGCCGTAGGTGCTCCCGCCAGCGCTTAAGCCCCCGGCGTACGCCTCCCGCACCGCTCGTCTCGCTTGCCCCGGTTGTCGCGTAATGCGAGAAATGGTCGGCGCAAGCGCGACGAGGGGAGCAGTTTCGTGGGCGGGATCACTCTGGTGAAGGACGAGCGGGCCGCCGAGCCCGCTCCGGCCCCGGCGGCCGAGCCGGCGGGCGAACTCCCGGCACCCCGGGAGCCGTTGACGCCCCGCCGGGTGCGCACCGTCTTTCTCGGGCTGATGCTCACCCTGCTCCTCGCGGCGCTCGACCAGATGATCGTCGCCACCGCCCTGCCGAAGATCGTCGGCGATCTGCACGGCCTCGACAAGGTGTCCTGGGCCGTCACCGCCTACCTCCTCGCCTCCACCGTCGGGCTGCCGATCTACGGCAAGCTCGGCGACCTCTTCGGCCGCAAACCGGTCTTCCAGTTCGCGATCGTCGTGTTCGTCGTCGGCTCGGCCCTGGCCGGCTGGTCGCGCACGATGGACGAGCTGATCGCCTTCCGGGCGGTCCAGGGCATCGGCGGCGGCGGGCTCATGATCGGCGTGCAGGCGATCATCGCGGACATCGTGCCGCCCCGGCAGCGCGGCCGGTTCATGGGCCTGATCGGCGCGGTCTTCGGACTCGCCTCGGTGGCCGGGCCCCTGCTCGGCGGCTTCTTCACCGACCACGCCTCCTGGCGCTGGTGCTTCTACATCAACGTGCCGTTCGGCCTGGTCACCCTGGCCGTCATCACCGTCGTCCTGAAACTGCCCCGGCCTCGCGTGCGGCCCCGCCTCGACGTGCTCGGCATGCTGCTCCTCGCCGCCGCCTCGACCTGCGTGGTCCTCCTGACCAGTTGGGGCGGCACGCGGTACGCCTGGGACTCGCGGCCGATCCTGGGGCTCGCCGCGGGCGCTGCCGGAACGACCCTGCTGTTCCTGGTCGTCGAGAACTACGCGGCCGAACCCGTCATCCCGCTGCGGCTGTTCCGCGGCTCGATCTTCAACGTCTCCGGGCTCGTGGGCGCGGTCGTCGGCGTCGCCCTCTTCGGGGCCGCCAGCTATCTGCCCACCTTCCTGCAGATGGTCGACGGGGCCAGCGCCACCGGGTCCGGACTGCTCGTGCTGCCCATGATGGGCGGCATCGTCGGCGCCTCGATCATCTCCGGCCAGCTCATCAGCCGCACCGGCCGCTACAAGATCTACCCGATCCTCGGCGGCGCGGTCTCCGCCGTCGGCATGTGGCTCCTGTCCCGGCTCGGCACCGACACCCCGCGGCTGCACTACAGCATCTGGATGGCCGTGCTCGGCATCGGCATCGGCCTGGTCATGCCGGTCCTGGTGCTTGCCGTGCAGAACGCCGTCGACCCCGCCGACCTCGGCACCGCCACCAGCGCCAACAACTACTTCCGGCAGATCGGCGGCAGCGTCGGCGCCGCCGTCTTCGGCACCCTGTTCACCAACCGCCTCGCCCACGCGCTCACCGAACGGCTCCCGGCCGGGGCCCGCCTGCCCGATCCCGAGTCGATCACCCCGCAGCTGGTCCACGCCATGCCGCCCGCGCTGCGCGACGGATACATCCGGGCGTACGCCGACGCCATGCCGCGGATCTTCCTCTACCTCGTGCCGGTGCTCGTGCTCGGCTTCGTCCTCGCCTTCTTCCTCAAGGAGCAACCGCTGGTGTCCCACAACGCCCCCGCCGCCGAGACCGCGCCCCTGCCCCACGCCCGCACCGCCGCCCCCGCCCCCACCGGCGGCGTCCCGGTCTGCGGCACCGTCCAGCACCACGACGGGACCACCGTGCCACGCGCCGCCCTCACCCTCGTCGACGTACGCGGCCAGCAGGTCGGACGCGGAGCCAGCGGCGCGGACGGGCGGTACGCGCTCAGCGTGCCCGGCGCCGGTTCCTACGTCCTGATCGCGGCGGCCGGCGGCCACCAGCCGCAGGCCGTCGCCGTGACCGTCGGCGAACGCCCCGTCGACCTCGACGTCGTCCTCGGCGGCGCCGGCCGCCTCGCGGGCAGCGTCGTCACCGCCGACGGCACCCCGGTGCGGGACGCCGCCGTCACCCTCACCGACGTACGCGGCGAGGTGGTGGCCGCCACCCGCAGCGGGCGCGAGGGCGGCTATGTGATCACGGAGCTGGTGGCGGGGGAGTACACCCTGGCCGCCAGCGCACCCGCCTTCCGCCCCGCCGCGCTCCCCGTGAGCGTGCAGGCCTCGCGCGAGACCCGGCAGGACATCGAGCTGGCCGGCGGGGCCGTCCTGCGCGGCACCGTGCGGGCCGGCGGCGGGCGGCCGGTGGAGGACGCGCGGGTCACGCTGCTCGACGCCGCGGGCAATGTCGTGGACACCCTCACCACCGGCCCCGACGGCACCTTCCGCTTCGTCGACCTGTCCTCGGGCGAGTACACGGTGATCGCGGCGGGCTATCCGCCGGTGGCCACGGTGCTGCAGGTCGCGGGCGGCGGCCGGACCGAAAGGGATCTCCAACTGGGCCACGAGGACTGACCTTTGGTCAATGCGTGCGGCATGTGCGCGCGGGCGTACGCCTATTGTGGAGTTGGCCCGCGCGCGGTGTCCCGATGGCCGTACGGTGGTGGTACAGCCGCCGATTCTCGCGGCGGGGAAGGAGCCTCCCACCCATGGACAGTGGTACTCCGCCGAAGCTGCCGCACCAGTTCGCCGTGGCCGGCCGGATCCCGCTTGCCGTGATCGTCGTGGACGGCGACGGCCTGGTGTCGCACTGGTCCTCCGGTGCGCGCAGGCTGTTCGGTCCCGGCAAGGAGGAGGCGGTCGGCAGGGCCGCCGCCGATCTGCTCCCGGTCTCCGGCGCGCTGGAGCAGAGCTATGACGACTACGAGCTGTTCGACGCCTTCGGACCCGGGCTCGACGGCCCGCTGACCGGGCGCACCGCCTACCCCACCGCGGGCCGGGCCGCGCTCTGCGAGCCCGGCCGCGAGCGGACCGACGTGCTGTGGTGGGCCTATCCGCTGATCGGCCCCGGGCCCGAACGGCTCCTGGTGCTCGCCGCCGACGCGGCGCAACTGCACCACGAGGCCGACGACGACGGCGGTTCCATCGAGCGCATAGCGCCGGGCTTCGCCCTGCACACCGACTTCCCCGGGGCCGACGAACTGGCCAGGCGGCTGCCCGACATCCTGCCCAGCATGAGCGTCGGCGAGAGCTCCCGCATCGTCTCCCAGGTCCTCGAACTGGGCTATCCCGTGCTGGAGTTCAGCCAGCACGACCGGGTGCCGGTGACCCCCGACTGGGGCGTGCCCCGACGTGCCGAACACCGGCCCCTCGGGCGCCGCCACCCCATGGAGCCGGTGACGCGGACCAGCCCGCCCTCGCCCGAGTTCGCGGCCGACCTCGAATACGCGGCGGTCCGCGAGCGGCTCGAATTCCTCAATGAGGTCAGCGGCCGCATCGGCTCCTCCCTCGACCTGTCCCGCACCATCCACGAGGTCAGCGCCGCCGTCGTGCCGCGGTTCACCGACGTCGCGGGCACCTATCTGCGCGAGCAGGTCATCGCGGGGGAGGGCTTCCCCGACGGGCCGCCCGACGAACGGACCCTGTGGCACCGCGTCGCCGTCGAGCACGTCGACGAGCCGGGCCGCTGGGACGACGTGGTGCCGGTCGGCGAGTCCATGCCGTTCCCCGCGCACACCCCGTTCTTCCAGTGCATGACGTCCGGCGAGCCCGTGCTCGTGCCCAGGATCAGCGAGCAGATGGGCACCGCCATCGCCTCGCAGTTCGAGAAGCGCGACATCCGGCCGCTCATCAACGGCCGCTCGATGCTGGTGGTTCCGCTCAAGGCGCGCAACGTGGTGCTCGGTTTCATGATCCTGCTGCGGCACGCCGAACGGGCCGAGTTCAACGACATGGACCGCGTCACCGGAGCCGAACTGGCCGCGCGCGCCGGCCTCGTGCTCGACAACGCGCGCATGTACACCTACCAGGAAAGCGTCGCGGAAACGCTTCAGGACTCGATGCTGCCGCAGGTCACCCCGCGCATGGCGGGCTGCGACACGGCCACCCGCTACCTGCCCGGCACCCTGCTCGGCCGGGTCGGCGGCGACTGGTTCGACTCGATCAAACTGCCCGGCTCGCGCACCGCCCTGGTGGTCGGCGACGTCATGGGCCACGGCCTCAACTCGGCCGCCATGATGGGCCAGCTGCGGACCGCGGTGCAGACCATGGCCGCGCTCGACCTGCCGCCCGACCAGCTCCTGCGCAACCTCGACGACCTGGCGCAGCGCCTGGGCGAGCACTACCTCGCCACCTGTCTGTACGCCGTCTACGACCCCATCAGGGGCGAGCTCCTCATGGCCAACGCGGGCCATGTGCCGCCGGTGATCGTACGGTCGGCGGACGGCCGCAGCGAGCTCCTGGAACTGCCCACCGGCGCCCCGATCGGCGTCGGCGGGGTGCCGTTCGAGACGGCCCGCATCCGGGTCGAGCCCGGCGACCGCCTCGTCATGTGCACGGACGGGCTCGTCGAGGTGCGCGGCGAGGACATAGGCGTCGGCCTCGCCACCCTCTGCGAGTCGGCGGCGCACCCCGCCGCCTCCATGGACGACGCCTGCGACACGATCATCCGCTCCCTCAACACCCGGGGCGGCCGCAAGGACGACGTGGCCCTGCTCATGGCGCGGCTCAACGGCATCGCCCGCGAGGACGTGGCCGAGTGGCGGCTCGCCGCGGAGCCCGCCGAGGTGGGCCGGGCCCGCCGCCTGGTCCGCGACCAGCTCGCGCGCTGGGGCCTGTCCGGCGTCGCGGAGACCGTCGAGCTCCTGGTCAGCGAGGTCGTCACCAACGGCATCCGGCATGCGCACGGCCACCAGGTCGAACTGCGTCTGGTGCGGGCCGAGGCGCTCCTGTGCGAGGTGGTCGACGACGACCACACCCTGCCGTCGTTGCTGAGCGCGGGCCCGGACGACGAGGCGGGCCGGGGCCTTCGCGTGGTCAGCGCGCTCGCCCGGGAGTGGGGCACCAGCCGCACCGGGGACGGCAAGACCGTCTGGTTCGACGTGGCACTGCCGCGCCCGGAGCGCCGCACGCGCTGACGGAAGGCCCCGGGGCGTGCGCCGGGACCACATCCCAACTCCGGCCGGTCGAACGGCAGGTGAAGGTATGCGCCGGGTTCTTGTCCGGCGTGCGCTCACGCGGTAGACCGATCTTGACACTGTGCGCGCAGCCTGGGGAGTCGGTCATGAGCGTGACGAGCAGGTACAAGGACGCCTGGGAAGGTTTCTGGCGCGAGGCGCCCGACGAACCGGGTGCGGTCTTCTGGGACGCCGAACCGGCCCTGACGGCCGCCCGTCACCTGGCGCATTTCGGCGCCCGCATCGACCGGCCCGAGCTGCCTCTGGTGGACCTCGGCTGCGGCAACGGCACCCAGACCCGCTACCTGGCGGGCCGCTTCCCGAAGGTGATCGGAACCGACCTGTCCCTGGCCGCGGTCGAGCACGCCCGGCACCAAGTGCCGTCGGACGAGGCGGAGTTCGAGCAGCTCGACGCCACCGACGCCAAGGCCGTACATGAGCTGCACGCCCGCGTCGGCGACGCCAACGTGTACGTCCGGGGCGTCCTGCACCAGTGCGAACCCGCCGACCGCCAGCCCGTGGCCGACGCCATCGCCACCCTGATAGGCACGCACGGCCGGGCCTGCGTGGTCGAGCTCGCCGAGGCGGCCAAGCCGGTCCTGATGGGGCTCGCGCAGAGCCCGGCGGGCCCGCCGCCCAAGCTCCGCCCGGTCTTCGCGCACGGCATCGCGCCGGGCGAGGTCTCCGACAGCGCGCTCGTGGACCTGCTCACCACCGCCGGTCTGACCGTGCTCGCCGAGGGCGAACTCCCGCTCACCACCACGGAGTACGACCCCGACGGACGCCGCATCGAGCTGCCGTCCAGATGGCTGGTGCTGGGTCCGAGCGGAAGCGACGGCGCCCCGGCGTGACACCGCGGGCGTCCACCTGAGGGCGGCCCAACTTCACCCGGGTGCGGAGCAACGTAAGGCGCCCGGCCTCCCTCTTCTCGAACGAGCACCCCCGAGAACATCCGGGAGCCGGGCCGGCCCCCGCGAGAAGGAGCACCGTGTTCCGCACAGCAGCCCGCGCCGTGGCCGTCGCCGGTCTGGCCCTGCCACTCCTGGCGGCCGGACCCGGCACGGCCGCCCGGGACGGGGGCGCACCCGCACCCGGCGCGAGCCCGGCCGGGCCTCATCTGGCGTTCGACTGGGACAAGGTCGAGGTGGGCGGCTGGGCCGGGGTCGCCATCACCGGCATGCCCCCGGGCTGGGACGCGGTGACCGTCACCTCGCCCGCCCTGACGGCTCCGGTCCGCCTCACACCCAAGAAGGCGGGCGCGCGCGAATCGCGCCGGTTCCCCGCATCGGAGGGCCAGGACGTGCGCGGTGACATCGCGCCCGGCAGCTACCCGGTGACCGCGACCCGCGACGGCCACACCGTGGCGAGCGCCCGGCTGACGGTCACGCCGCAGGCACCCGCGCTCATCACCCGGTTCGTGGCCGGCCCCAAGAGCGGCAACCTGGGCGGGGCCGACGCCACACCCCGCGTGACCGTACGGCCGGGCAGCGAGATCGTCGTGCTGCTCGCCGACCACAGCCCCGCCCCCGCCGAGGACACCCTCACCGTCCGGTCCACGGCGTTCGAGGCGCCCATGACCATCAGCACCGACGACGAGGACGACGACCCCGGCTGCAAGTGCGACGACGGCGCCACCGTGTACACGGGACACACCACGGTGCGTGACGATCTCCCCGCCGGGTCCTACCCGATCACGGTCGTCAGTCACGAGGGGAACCACACCAGCACCGCACGCCTGCGGGTCGGCGGCAAACCCCTTGCGCACCACGGGAGTTGGCTGACCGCAGGGGCCGCGGCCCTGGCGCTGACCGGCGTCCTCGCGCTCGTCCTGCGCCACCTTCTGCGCCGGCGGCGCGGGCGGCCCGACGGCGTCAGTGCGGGATGTCGCTGAGGGTGAAGGTGGCGCCGTCGGGGTCGCTGAGGCGGACCCAGACGCCGGTGGGCGAGGTGCCGTCGGCGAGCACGGTCGCGCCGTGGTCGAGGGCCTTCTCGGCATGGCCGCGGGGATCCTCGATGGCGAAGTGGGTGTGCCAGTGGGGCCGCAGGCTGGGGTCGGGGGCGGCCTCGACGGCGCCGGAGGTCAGGCGGGCCACGATGTGCCCGGCGTGGCGCAGCACGACCTCGTCGTGTTCGTACTGGACGTCGCAGCAGCCGGGGCGGTCGCAGGCCCAGTCGAGGACCTCGCCGTAGAAGATCGCCGCGTCGAAGGCGTTTCGGGTGTGCAGCCGGGTCCAGGCCGGTGCGGTGTCGCGCCAGGATTCCCAGTTGGACACGAGGTGGCCCTGCCAGATCCCGAAGACGGCCCCGTCCCGGTCGGCGGCGAGTGCCCCGCGCCCGGTGTGCAGGGCGACCGGTCCGACCGCGACCGTCGCGCCGCGCTCCCGGATCCGGGCCGCGGTGACATCCGCGTCCTCCACCGCGAAGTACGGCGTCCACGCCACGGCCACCTGGAGGGCGGGGGCGAGCGCTCCGATGCCGGCGACGGGGACGCCGTCGGCAAGCGCGACGCGGAACTCCTCGCCCAGGGACCCGCCCCGGAACGTCCAGCCCATCACCGCGCCGTAGAAGTCGAGCGCGGCGCCCAGGTCGCGGGCCATCAGGCTCACCCAGCACGGCGCGCCGCACACGGCCGCGCTCGCGTCGGCCGCGCCGCGTCGCTCCGCCGTGGCGTCGGGATCACTCGGTGACGGCGTCACGAAAACCCTCGCTCTCAGGAATTCGGCGTACCGGCACATAGACCCGACCATTGTCTCGCCGCCGGTCCCCACCCGCCATCCGGGAGCCGCCCGGAGCGTGGGTCACTGGTCGGGATCGCAGCTCTCCCGGCGCCGCCCGATCGTGATCAGCGCGGCCATGAGGGCCTCGTCGTCGTCCCGCGCCGCCACGTGCACGGCGCCCTCCTCCAGGACCGCGTCCAGCTCGGGCAGCCCGGCCGTGGCCGGGGTGGTCCGCAGGATGACACCGCTGGGCGGAGTCAGCGCCCGCAACCCCGTGAACAGCGCGACCGGATCGCCATCGCCGTTCATGCTCGGGTCGAGGACGGTGAGGTCGGGCAGCAGAACCCGGGCCTGGGCCAGGGCGTGCCGGGGGCTCGGGGTGTGCGAGACGACGCGGAAGTGGGCGTTGCGATGGATGAGTTCGCGCAGCACGGAGGCTTCCTCGTCGGTGGCTACGAGCAGGACGGTCATCACGCTTCCAGAATGGCCGCACGAGCCCGGCGCAGCCACGCGAGGACCGACCCAGCCCCGGCATCAGCCGAGCGCGGCTCGCGCGACGAGCCGGGCCGTCTCCCGCCCGGCCCGCAGCGCACCCGCGTCGGTGGCGGGCACACAGTGACCGAGCCCCGGGGCGTACGTGGTCATGATGACCCCCGCGTGATCGGTCCCGGCCTCGTGCAGCCGGGCGGGCCGGTGCCGCTCGACGAGCGCGGCGTGGAAATCGCGGGAGTGGTGACAGGCGACCACCGTGTCCGTCGGCGGCCGAGGCGGGGGTGGCCCGGCTGGGGGCCTGGCCGCTTGCCGGGGATACGGGTGTCCGGAGGGAACGTGGGGGGAAATGATCCTGAATGCCCTCGATCGCCGTTTGTTCCCATAACTGCCGTCGCTTGTCGCGGAGTTGGTCCCCGGGTGCGGCGAGGGGCGTGGCCGACCGGATACGGTGCTGGTGTGCTGATCAAGGGGGAGGGACCGGGGACGGCGTTGCTGCTGGCGGCCGCTCCGGCGAACAAGGGCCGTCTCGTCGACGCCGCGTCCGTCCTGCCGGGGCTCGCCGCGGTCGCCCCGGGCGTGCTCGCAGGTACCGCCGCGGCCACCGTCGTGGAGCTCGCCGATCCGGTCGACCCGCAGACCGTGCTGACCCGGATCCGGGCCGTGGCCGCCACACCGGGCCCGGTCTCCGTGTACCTGGCGGGTCAGGTGCATCTGGATGCCAAGCAGGGCCTCCCGCATGTCGCGCTCGCCCGCACCACGCAGGCGGCCCTGCGCTACACGGCTCTTCCGTGGGCGTGGCTGGCGCACGAGTTCCAGGTGCGGCGGCCCGGCACCACCACGGTGGTCGTCGACCTGGTTGCGGACGCGGCGGCCTGGCAGTGGCTGCGGCACGAGGGCCTGGGCCTCGGGTCGGGCGTCCACCTGTACGGCCGGGTGACCGGTCCCGCGCCGCGCCGGGGGACAACCGCGCCCGACTACCTGAAGGTGTACGCCGAGGTGTGGCGCGGCGGCGCCCGGCCCACCCTCGCCCAGCTCCACGCCTACGCAGCGGACCAGGTGGGCCCGGGTGACGCGCTCTTCCTGGCCGAAGACGGGTCGGCCCCCGACTCCGCCGACCAGCCGCGGCATTCCGCGCCGCCCGGTGGCGCGGCGCCCGGCACCGATCCGCATCCGGCGATCCTCGCCGCCGCGGCCGCGGGGCGCCACGGCGAGGCCGCCTCGATGGCGGCGATGTGGGAGAGCGAGGCGCTGCGGGCGCACGGGCCGGGTTCCCTCGAAGCCATTCACTGGCTGGAGGTCCGCGCCGATCTGGCCCGGCTCGCCGGGGAACCGGCACGCTCCTGCGAGGGCTGGATGGCCTCCGCCCAGGCCCGGCTCGCCGGCGGGCAGACCACGGACGACGCCGACGTCCAGGCCGCCGTCGACCGGGCCCACCACCAGTGGGAGCAGCTGCGCGACCCGGAACGCGCCCGGTCCCTGGCCCCGGCCCTGGTCGCCCTGCGCCGACAGGTCCCGGGGCGGCAGCGCGGCGCGCTGGACGCGGTGCAGCGGCGCCTTGAGCAGCTGCACGCCGTACCGGCTGCCGGGCGCTAACGCGGCAGCTCTTCAGGAGGTGCCGCTACCGGCGGCGCCGCAACCGCCGCAGGCGTTCCTCCCAGCGGCCCGTCACCCGCCCGGCCGCCCAGATCCGGCCCCCCAGCCGGGCCGCCCACCCCGCCCGGCGGGCCCGTGCGCGGACCGCCCCGCGCCGTACGGACATGCGGGTGCTGTGTGTGCTCGGACTGCCCATGCCCCCAGCGTGGTCCGCCCGCGCGGCTCCCGCACGCCGGGCGCGGCGCTCAGGCCCCCGCCTGCCCGGTGTACGGCACGCGGCTGAGCTCGCGCGGCGCGGCGAGGGTGCCCCACTCGTCCCTGCCGAGCCTGGACAGCGGCCGCAGCAGGGTGATCTCGGGGTGGCCGTCGACCATGACCTCCTCGGAGACGACCGCGTGCACCACGCGACCGAACACGACCGTCGAGTCGCCGATCCCGAGGGTGCTGTGCAGTTCGCACTCCAGCGCCACCGGCGACAGCGCCACCCGGGGCGGCTTCACCCGCAGGCTCGGCTCGGTGGCGAGGCCCACCTCCGTGAACTCACTGACCCCGCGCGGAAAGTCGGTCGCCGTGTCGTTGATCTCCGTGTGGAGCGGCATCCCGCCCGTATCCGTCGACCCCTTCACGCCCCGGAAGCGTCGTCCGCCCCGCGATACCGGTCACGGCAATCCCCGTGGGGGGACGCGGTCGCGCGCCGGTGGCTTGGAGCAAGAGCGTCGCCGCTCAACTCCCTTGACCCAGTGGGCCGCAGCCAGGCCCGACGCGGGCCAGGGCCTCCACAGGTATGGACCTCTGGTGGCCGCCCGGTGCCTGGCCGGGGCAGGGGGCGGCGGGTACCGTGGGGCGCCATGAAGATCCTCATCAGTGCGGACATGGAAGGCGCCACCGGAGTCACCTGGCCGGCCGACGTGCTGCCGGGGACGCCGCAGTGGGAGCGCTGCCGGGCGATGTTCACGTCCGACGTGAACGCGGCGGTGCTCGGATTCCTCGACGGGGGCGCCGACGAGGTGCTCATCAACGAGGCGCACTGGTCCATGCGCAATCTGCTGCTCGAACGGCTCGACGAGCGGGCCCAGATGCTCACCGGAAAGCACAAGTCGCTCTCCATGGTCGAGGGGATCCAGCACGGCGACGTGGACGGCATCGCCTTCGTCGGCTATCACACGGGGGCCGGCACGGCGGGCGTGCTCGCCCACACCTACCTCGCCAACTCCATCACCGGGGTGTGGCTCAACGGCGTCCGCGCGAGCGAGGGGCTGCTCAACGCGCATGTCGTCGCCGAGTACGGGGTGCCCGTGGTCCTGGTGACCGGCGACGACCTCACCTGCGCCGACGCCGAGGGGTACGCGCCGCACGCCCGCAAGGTGGCCGTCAAGGACCATGTCTCGCGGTACGCGGCGGTGTGCCGCACCCCGGCGCGTACCGCCGGTGACATCCGGTCCGCGGCGAAGGAGGCGGCCACCCTCGCGCGCCGGGCCGAGCCGGTGGACGGCGGGCCGTTCACCGTGGAGATCGAGTTCGACGCGGAGCACCTGGCCGACGCGGCCACTGTGGTGCCCGGCGTGGCGCGTACGGGTGAACGCCGCGTCTCCTACACCAGTTTGACGATGTATGAGGGCATTCGCACCTTCAAGGCGGTCACGACGATCGTCTCGTCCGCGGTGGAGGAGCAGTATGGCTGAGGTGGAGACGGCCGATCAGGTGGCGCTCGACGAGGTGGTGGCCTTCACTTCCGAGCTGATCCGGATCGACACCAGCAACCGGGGCGGCGGCGACTGCCGGGAGCGCCCGGCCGCCGAGTACGTGGCCGAGCGGCTCGCCGCCGCGGGCCTGGAACCCCATCTCCTTGAGCGCACCGCGGGGCGCACCAACGTGGTCGCCCGGATCGCGGGCAGCGACCCGTCGGCCGACGCCCTCCTGGTGCACGGGCACCTGGACGTGGTGCCCGCCGAGGCCGCCGACTGGAGCGTGCACCCCTTCTCGGGCGAGGTCGCCGACGGCGTGGTGTGGGGCCGCGGCGCGGTCGACATGAAGAACATGGACGCGATGGTCCTCGCGGTCGTACGGGCCTGGGCCCGGCACGGGGTGCGGCCCCGGCGGGACATCGTCCTCGCGTACACCGCCGACGAGGAGGCCAGCGCGGTCGACGGCTCCGGCTTCCTCGCCGACCACCACCCCGAGCTGTTCGAAGGGTGCACCGAGGGGATCAGCGAGTCGGGCGGGGTCACCTTCCACGCCGGGCGGGGCATGGAGATCTACCCGATCGGCGCGGGGGAGCGCGGCACCGCCTGGCTGCGGCTCACCGCGCACGGCCGCGCGGGCCACGGCTCCAAGGTGAACCGCGCCAACGCGGTCAGCCGGCTCGCCGCCGCCATCGTCCGCATCGGCGAGCACGAGTGGCCGGTCAGGATCACCCCCACCGTGCGCGCCTGCCTGATGGAGCTCGCGGCCCTGCACGGCATCGCGGCCGACCCCGACGCCGAGGGGTTCGACGCCGACGAACTGCTCGGCAAGCTCGGGCCCGCCGCGGCGCTGGTCGAGCCGGTGATCCGCAACAGCGCCAACCCGACGATGCTGGAGGCCGGTTACAAGGTCAACGTCATCCCGGGCCACGCGATCGCGTATGTGGACGGGCGGATCGTGCCCGGCGGCGAGGCCGAGTTCCGTACGACGATGGACCGGCTGACCGGGCCCGACGTCGACTGGGACTTCCACCACGGAGAGGTCGCGCTCCAGGCTCCGGTCGACTCCCCGACGTACCTGCGGCTGAAGGCCGCCGTCGAACGGTTCGCGCCGGAGGGGCACGTGGTGCCGTACTGCATGTCGGGCGGCACGGACGCCAAGCAGTTCTCGCGGCTCGGCATCACCGGCTACGGTTTCGCGCCGCTGCGGATGCCGGCCGGGCTCGACTACCAGGCGCTGTTCCACGGCGTCGACGAACGGGTTCCCGTGGACGCGCTGCACTTCGGCGTCCGGGTCCTCGACCACTATCTGCGGTCCGCATAGGGAGAGTTGGAAGATGGTGCCCACGGGGCCTTACGGAAGCTGGCCGTCACCGATCGACGCGGCCCTGGCCGCCTCCCACGACGGCAACGCCGATCATGTCGCCGCCGTCGGCGACGACCTGTGGTGGACGGAGGCGCGCCCCACCGAGGGCGGCAGGCGGGTCCTGGTGCGCCGCCGTCCCGAGGGCGAGGCGCAGCCGGTCCTGCCCGAGCCGTGGAACGTGCGCAGCCGGGTGATGGAGTACGGCGGGCGCCCCTGGAACGGCGCCGACCGGGGCGCCGAGGGCCCGCTCGTCGTCTTCGTCCACTTTCCCGACCAGCGGCTCTACGCCTACGAGCCGAACACGACCGCGGCGCCGCGGCCGCTCACCCCGCTGTCCGCCGTCGGCGGGGGACTGCGCTGGGTCGACCCCCGCGTCGACCTGGAGCGGGGCGAAGTGTGGTGCGTCCTGGAGGAGTTCACCGGCGAGGGCCCCACCGATGTGCGCCGCGTCGTCGCCGCCGTGCCGCTGGACGGGTCGGCCGCCGAAGACCGGGCCGCCGTCCGGGAGTTGAGCGACGGGCGGCACCGCTTCGTCACCGGCCCGCGGCTCTCGCCCGACGGGGCGCGGGCCGCCTGGATCGGCTGGGACCATCCGCGGATGCCGTGGGACGGCACCGAGCTGATCCTCGCCGACATCGGCGCGGACGGCGACCTGCGCCGGGCCCGGACCGTGGCGGGCGGCCCCGAGGAGTCCATCGCGCAGGCCGACTGGTCCGCCGACGGACAGCTCCTGTTCGCCTCCGACCGCAGCGGCTGGTGGAACCTGTACCGCGCGGACCCCGCCGGGGGCGAGGCCGTCGCCCTGTGCCCGCGCGAGGAGGAGTTCGCCGGGCCCCTCTGGCTGGTCGGGCGGCGTTGGTTCCAGCCGCTGGAGAGCGGCCTGGTCGCCGTCGTGCACGGCAAGGGCGCCACCACGCTCGGCATACTCGACCCCGAGAGCGGCGAACTCGTCGACACCGCCGGGCCCTGGACGCAGTGGAGCGCGACCCTCGCCGCCCACGGCAGCCGCGTCGTGGGCGTGGCCGCGAGCCCGCGCACCGCCTACGAACTCGTCGAGCTGGACACCGCCACCGGCCGCGCCCGAGTGATCGGCTGCGGCCACGCCGACGCGGTGGACCCGGCGTACTACCCCGAGCCGCTGATCCGCACCTACACGGGCCCCGGCGGCCGGGACATCCACGCCCACGTCTATCCGCCGCACAACCCCGACCGGATCGCCCCCGCCGACGAGCTGCCGCCCTATGTGATCTGGGTGCACGGCGGCCCGACCAGCAACGTCTCCCTCGTACTCGACCTGGAGACCGCCTACTTCACCTCCCGCGGCATCGGTGTCGTCAAGGTCGACTACGGCGGCTCCACCGGCTACGGCCGCGCCTACCGCAACCGGCTGCGCGAGCAGTGGGGCGTCGTCGACGTGGAGGACTGCGCGGCCGTCGCCCGCGCCCTGGCCGACGAGGGCACCGCCGACCCGCGCCGCCTCGCGATCCGCGGCGGCAGTGCCGGCGGCTGGACCGCCGCAGCCTCCCTCGCCGTCACCGACGTGTACGCCTGCGGCACCATCAGCTACCCCGTCCTCGACCTCACGAGCTGGCTCGACACCACCCACGACTTCGAGTCGCGGTATCTGGAGAGCCTCGTCGGCCCGCACGCCGAACTGCCCGGCCGCTACCTCGAACGCTCACCGGGCCGGCACGCCGACCGCATCACCGCGCCGTTCCTGCTCCTGCAGGGGCTGGACGACGCGGTCTGCCCGCCTGCGCAGTGCGAGGGCTTCCTGGAGAAGATGGCCGGGCGCGGCATCCCGCACGCCTACCTCACCTTCGAGGGCGAAGGGCACGGCTTCCGTCGCGCCGACACGATGATCCGCGCCCTGGAGGCCGAACTCTCCCTGTACGCTCAGGTGTTCGCGATCGACCGGAACGACATCCCCGTCCTGGAGCTCGGCAAGTGAGCGCCGTCGAACTGACCCGGCCGCCCCGGCTGCGGCCGGGCGCCAGGGTCGCCGTGGTCGCTCCCAGCGGCCCCGTCGTGGAAGAGCGCCTCCAGTCCGGGCTCGACATCCTGCGCGGCTGGGACCTCGACGCGGTCGCCGCCCCCCATGTCACCGACAGGCACCGGGAGTTCAGATATCTGGCGGGTGAGGACGAGGCGCGGGCGCGCGCCTTCCAGCAGGCCTGGTGCGATCCCGCGGTCGACGCGGTGATGTGCGCCCGCGGCGGCTACGGTGTCCAGCGCATGGTCGACCTGCTCGACTGGAACGCGCTGCGGGCGGCCGGGCCCAAGGTGTTCGTCGGCTACAGCGATGTGACCGCCCTGCACGAGGCGTTCGCCGTCCGCATGGGCCTGGCCACCCTGCACGGCCCGATGACCTCCGCGCTCGCCTTCCTCAAGGACGCCACCACCCAGGAGTCCCTGCGCACCACCCTCTTCGAGCCCGAGGCCGCGATGACCCTCGGCCTGCCGGGCGCCCGAGCGATGGTGCCCGGCCGGGCCCGGGGTGTCACCGTCGGGGGCTGCCTGTCCCTGCTCGCGGCCGACCTCGCCACCTCGCACGCACGGCCGGGCGCCGCGGGCGGGCTGCTCCTCCTGGAGGACCGGGGCGAGGTGGACTACCGCATCGACCGCGTCCTGACCCAACTCCTGCGCGCGGGCTGGCTGGAGGGCGTCACCGGCGTCGCCCTCGGCTCCTGGCAGGAGTGCGGCCCGTACGCGGAACGGGTGCGTCCCGTGCTGTACGAGCGCCTGGGACGGCTCGGCGTGCCCGTCGTGGAGAACCTCGGCTTCGGCCACTGCGACGCCGCGCTCACCATGCCGCTGGGGGTCCCCGCGGTCCTGGACGCCGAGCGCGGCACGCTCACCCTGGAGAAGCCCGCGCTGGCGTGAAACCCCCTGCGGTGGAACGCGCCTGACGAGACGTGGGAGAGCGCGTGCTCCCACGGACCGCCTGCCGTTCCCGCCCGAGCCCCCGCCAAAAAGCGCCGAACCATCCGTGTCCCAGGCGTTGACGCGGAAGTTTCACGTGTCACAGCATGAGGTCGCACCCGGGCCTACCGACAGGTAGGCCCGCCTCGCCGTGGAGGACGCCGTGACCCGTCGCCGTACCGTGTCCAGGATCCGCAAGCCGCTGGCCGGAGCACTCGGCGCGGCGCTCGCCGTACCGCTGCTCGCGGCCGCACCGGCCGCCGCGTCACCGGGCCGGAGCGCACCCGGCGGTCAAGTCACTGTCACCGCGCTCACGTTCACGGTCAGAGTCGGCGGCCGGACCTGCGCCATCGACGCCGATCTCTACCGCCCCGCCGGAGTCGACAGGGCCCACCCGGCCCCCGCCGTGCTCACCACCAACGGCTTCGGCGGCAGCAAGTCGGACGGCTCGACCAACGCCACCGCCAAGGCATTCGCCACCCGGGGCTATGTCGCCCTCGCCTACTCGGGGCTCGGCTTCGGCAAGTCGGGCTGCCTCATCTCCCTCGACGACCCGGCGATCGACGGCCGCGCGGCGTCCCGGCTCGTCGACTTCCTGGCCGGGACCCGCGCCGCGGACGACGGCACCCGCATCGACTACGTCACCCAGGACCGGCCGGGCGACCCCCGCGTCGGCATGATCGGCGGCTCCTACGGAGGCGCCATCCAGATGGCCACCGCCGCCGTCGACCACCGCGTCGACGCCCTCGTCCCGATGATCACCTGGAACGACCTGTCGTACGCGCTCGACCCCAACAACGCGGCCGACCGCAAGGTGCCCGGCGCGTTCAAATGGCAGTGGACCAACGGGTTCTACCTCATCGGCGAGAGCCAGCCCATCACGCTGCCGAACCTGGACCCGTCCCGCTGGGGCACGCTCGGCTGCGTGCACTTCGTCTCCGACGCGTGCAGGACCATCGGGCTGCTCAACTCGGGCAGCTACCCGGCAGCCCCCACCGCCGCGATGCGGCGCTACGCCCGCGGCGTCTCCCCGGTCAGCTATCTCGACCGGGTCGAGGCGCCCACCCTGCTCATCCAGGGCCAGAGCGACAGCCTGTTCAACCTCAACGAGGCGACGGCGACGTACAACGCGCTGAAGGAGAACGGCACCACCACCAAGATGATCTGGCAGTCCTGGGGCCACAGCGGGGGCCAGGCGCCCGGCGAACTCAACCTGGCCCAGGGCAACCTGGAGACCAGCTACACCGGCACCCGCATCCTGGCCTGGTTCGACCGCTATCTGCGGGGGCACAAGCACACCGACACCGGCCCGGCCTTCGCCTACTACCGCGACTGGCGGAGCGGCTACGGCGAGGCGTCCAAGGTCCCGCCGCTCTCGCGGCAGCTGTACCTCTCCGGCGACGGCAAGCTCGTCGACAACCGGGCGAAGGTGGCGCGCGGCAGCCGCACCTACACCAACTGGGCGGTCCCGACGAGCCATTCGGAGAGCTCGCTCGCGGGCATGATCGGCCTGCCCGACCCGGCGCCCTACGACACCCCGGGAACCTACCTCGGCTGGGACACCGACGCGCTGAAGGCGCCCGTCGACGTGGTCGGCTCGGCGAAGGCCACCCTCAAGGTGTCCTCGCCCGCCGCGCGCCGGACGCAGAACTCCGGCGACGCGGCCGACAAGCTGGTCCTCTTCGCCAAGCTGTACGACGTGGCGCCCGACGGCACCAAGACGCTGGTGCGCCGCCTGGTCGCCCCGGTGCGGGTGCCGGACGTGACCAAGCCGTTCACCGTCGCCCTGCCCGGCATCGCGCACCGGTACGAGGCCGGGCACCGCATCGAGTTCGCCGTCGCCGCCAGCGACGACGCTTACCTCGGCAACAAGGGCGTCAAACCGGTGACGGTGGTCAGCGCCCCCGGCGAGACGGGGACGCTCCAACTCCCGGTCGTCAGCGGGACGTTGAACTGAGCGCCGCGTAGCCGGGGCGCACGATCTCGTCGATGATGCGACGGCGCTCCGGCAGCGGCAGGAACGCCGCCTCGACCGCGGCGACGGTGAACTCCTCGAAGACCTCCGGGCCGTAGCCGAAGGCGTCCGCCATGTGCTGGAACTCCTCGCTCATGGTCGTCCCGGACACCAGACGGTTGTCGGTGTTGAGCGTGACGGTGAAGCCGAGCCTGCGCAGCTCGTCGATCGGGTGCTTCTCGTACGAGAGGGCGGCGCCGGTCTGGAGGTTGGAGGTCGGGCAGACCTCCAGGGCGATCCGGTTGTCCCGGACGTACGCGGCCAGGTGACCCAGGGTGCCGTCGGCGGCGATGTCGTCGGTGATCCGCACACCGTGCCCGATGCGCTCGGCCCCGCACACCTGGACCGCCTCGTGCACCGACTCGGCGCCCACGGCCTCGCCCGCGTGGATGGTGATGTGGCAGTTGGCCCGCTTGAGGTGCTGGAAGGCGGGCAGGTGCGCGGCCGGCGGGTTGCCGATCTCGCCGCCCGCGATGTCGAAGCCCGCCACCCCGCGGTCGCGGTGGGCGACGGTGAGCTCGGCTATCTCCAGCGAACGCCGGGTGTGCCGCATGCCGGTCAGCAGGGCGCGCACGGTGATCGCCCCGCCGGTGCGGCGCTCGCCCTCGCGCAGACCCTCGTTGACGGCGTCCACGACCTCGTCGAGGGTCAGGCCGCCCTCCAGGTGCTGCTCGGGGGCGTAGCGCACCTCCGCGTAGACCACCCCGTCGGCCGCCAGGTCCTCGGCGCACTCGGCCGCGATGCGGTGCAGCGCCTCGCGGGTCTGCATCACCGCGCAGGTGTGGGCGAAGGTCTCCAGGTAGCGCTCAAGGGAGCCGGAGTCCGCGGCGTCGCGGAACCAGAGCGCGAGCTCGGCCGGGTCCTCGGTCGGCAGCGCGGTGTATCCGCAGGCGCGGGCCAGCTCGACGATGGTGGCGGGGCGCAGGCCGCCGTCGAGGTGGTCGTGGAGGACGGCCTTGGGGGCGCGGCGGATCCACTCGGCGGGGGTGACCGGAGCGGCGGCGGCAGGGTTGTCTGACAAGTGCATGAGGCGGGAGTGTACAGCGTGCCGTACCCCGCTCCGGCGGGGCGCCGTCAGGACTGGAGGACCGCCAGCGCCGGGGCGCCCGTCGGCAGCATGTGCTTGGCGGCCATGACCGGGGTGCCCTCGACCCGTACGACCTGGGTGATCAGCACCGCCGGGGTGTCCGCCGGGCGCTCCAGCTGCTCGCCCCTGCGCCGGCCGAGCAGCGTCGCGCTCACCGCGCTGTGCGCGCTCAGCGCGACGCCCCGCGAGGCCTCGCACAGGACGGTGAGCATCGAGACGGCGGGCTCGGCGGACAGGGCCGCGCCGAACGCGGGGTGCAGCCGTTCCAGGACGTCCTCGGGGGCCGCCCACTCATGGCTGAGGGCGACCGAGAGCGCCTCCCCGACCAGGACGGACTCCCAGAACCGCAGCTCGGACCCGGCGGCCGCGAGCAGGTGCTGGGCGGTGAAGTCGGTGGGCTCCTCCCGGCTGCGCAGCAGGGCCCGCACCCGGACCGGGCCCAGCAGGTCGTCGAGGGGCCGGAGCTGTTCGAAGCCGCGCCGGGGCGGCCGTTCGTTGACGGTCCGGCCCACCCCGCGCCGGACCGAGAGCAGCCCGTCCTCCTGGAGCAGGAGCAGCGCCTCGCGCAGGGCGGGACGGCTCACCCCGAGCTCGCCCGCGAGCTTCGGCTCGGAGGGCAGGGTGGAGCCCGGGGGATAGGTGCCGTCGTGGATCGCGTCCGCGATCCGCTCGTACAGCGCGACGACCGGCCTGCGCTGCTGCCCGCTCACTGCCATGAACCTGCCCCTCCACGTACCGGAAGGCCAGCATGCCCCGCCCCCACTTGTCTGACAAGGCGGCTCGGGGGTTGCCCGCTCACCCGTACGGACCGCTCAAGCGCCCCGGGCCGGACCGGATCGGTCACTCTGGGCCCAAGGCAGCGGCGGCACCACGAGTGGAAGGGCCGGGTCATGAGCCCCAGGGACGAGTCGAGCAGTACGGGCAGGGCGGGCGGCGGCTTCACCCCGGCCAGGATCGGGATCCTCCTCCTCGCCGTCCTGGCGCTCGTCTTCATCTTCGAGAACACCCGCCAGGTCAAGATCCGGCTGCTGATCCCCGAGGTCTCCATGCCCCTCTACCTCGCGCTGCTCGCGGTGTTCGTGGTGGGGCTGTGCTGCGGCGGCTACTTCATGAAGAGGCGGAGCAGGTGACGCGCGCGCGGGCCCGCGCCGTGACGGCGACGGCCGCCCTGGTCCTGGTGACCGCGGCCTCGACGGGCATCGCCCTGGCCGAGGAGGCCGGGGCGCCCCCGTCCATGCCCGCGTTCGTCGGCAAGGGCCTGATCCAGGTCTTCCACCAGCTCGACGCCCGGACGAAGCTCGACGTGGCGGACGTCGGCGGCGAGCACCGCACCGTGCTGTGGCCGTTCAACTGGAAGGTGTGCACGCAGCGTCCGGCCGCGGGCGCGGCCCTCGCCGAGCACACTCGCGTCAGCATCGGCGTGGTGAAGAAGACCGAGCGGTGCCCGGCGGGCTGAACCCGTAAAGATCAGTAGCCTGGGGCGATGCGAACTGAGGCCACCTTCCTCGCCGAGGGCCCCCGCGTGGGCATACGGAACTTCACCCACCAGGACGCCGAGGAGTTCACCGCGCTCGCCGCGGCGAGCCGCACGCTGCACGCGCCCTGGCTCTTCCCGCCCGCCGACCCCGAGGCGTACGCGACGTACGCGGACCGCCTCATCACGGACCCCACCCGGCACGGCTTCCTGGTGTGCGAGCGGGCCGACGGCCGCATCGCGGGATTCATCAACATCAACAACGTGGTGGAGGGCGCCTTCCAGTCCGGGGCGATCGGCTACGGCGCCTTCGCCCCGGCCGCCGGGCGCGGCCTGATGAGCGAAGGACTGGGCCTCGTCCTGCGGTACGCCTTCAGCACGCTCGGCCTGCACCGCCTGGAGGCCAACATCCAGTCCGCGAACGAGGGGTCCATCGGACTGGTCCGCCGAGCGGGCTTCCGCCTGGAGGGCTACTCGCCGGACTTCCTGCTCATCGACGGCGCGTGGCGCGACCACGAACGGTGGGCGATCACCAAGGAGATGACGGAGCGGGGCGCCACCGCCTAGCGCCGGCCACCCTTGTAGTTGATCTTCATGGTGTCGAGGTCCGTCACCGTCGAGCGCAGATCGCGGAAGCCGTGCCCCAGCGCCGAGAGCGCGGTCTGCGCCCTGTCCTCGGCGATCGCCGCGGCCATCTCCTCGCCGTCGGCGGCGTCCGAGACGACGGTGAAGCGCCACGAGAAGTGCTTCAGCGACCGGTCGTAGGTGAGCGAGCCCTCCTCGGTGAACGTCATCGCGGTCAGGCCGTGGTCCTCGACCTCGGCGAGCAGCCGCGTGCGCGACCGTTCGCTCAGCCCGTCCCACACCCCGCGCACGATGACCCGGTAGGTGTGCTGCTCGCTCATGTCCCGCTGTCCTTCCGTACCGCACGTCCCTTGCGCGTCGATCGTCGCCCACGCGTCGGGAGGTGTCGACCGATATACCGCGGACCGCCGCGAGGGCCGCATCCACCAGCCGGGGCCCCACCCACTCTTGAAGTCGCGCGCGGCCCTCGACCACGATGGGCCCATGCGACGCCTCGTGGTCATCGACGCCCCGTCCAACCTCGGCCTGCGACCGCCCGCCCCCGGCACCGTGCCCGGCTGCTACAAGCTCGCCGGAGCCATGCGCGAGCAGGGCATCGTGCGCCGCCTCGGCGCGTACGAGGGCGGAGTCGTCGTACCGCCCCGCTACGACCGGGGAGACTGGCAGGAGGGCGACGGGGTGTTCAACGCGCGGGCCATCGCCTCGTACACGCGCAGGCTCGCCGACCGCGTCGAACACCACGTCCGCGCCGGGGACTTCCCCGTGGTGCTCGGCGGCGACTGTTCCATCCAGCTCGGCGCGGCGCTCGCGCTGCGCCGCATCGGCCGCTACGGCATCGCCGTGATCGACGGCTCCGCCGACTTCCGCCATCCCGGCACCTCCGACCGCGTCGGCGCGGCCGGCGGTGAGGAACTGGCCCTCGCCACCGGCCGCGGCCAGCGCGACCTCACTGACCTCGAAGGGCTGCGGCCCTATGTGCGCGACGAGGATGTCCGCGTCCTCGGGATGCGGGACCACGACGAGGACCGGGCCGAGCTCGCCGAGTTGAAGATCCCCACCGCGACGGTGGGCGAACTCAGGCAGTGGGGTCCGGCGGAGCTCGCCGACGGGTACCGTCAGAGCCTCGAAGTGCCCGTGCTCGACGGCTTCTGGGTGCATCTGGACGCCGACGTGCTCGACCCGTCCGTCATGCCCGCCGTCGACAGCCCGGAGCCGGGCGGCCTGCTCCCCGACGAACTCGCGCCGCTGCTTCGCACGTTGGTGGGCTCGCCGCGCTGCACAGGCCTGAACCTCACCATCTACGACCCCGATCTGGACCCGGACGGCACGGCGGGCGCCCTGCTCGCCGACCTCGTCGTGGCCGCCTTTGCGCAATCCTGACCGGGAGGTCCCCTGGCCGTTGTCAGTGCCTCGGTGTTCCATGGTCATCGGGGGATCGGCCGAAAGGGCTGCCGGCGCCCCGTACGAGGGAGTGAGGTTGCCTTGGCCACGACCGTGCGACGTGCCGTACTGACCCTGCCCGGCGCCCCGTTGGGCGAGCCGAACCCCCTGCCCGCACTGCGGCCGCGCGACGAACTGCACCGCCTCGACGACCGGGCGCGCGACGGCCTCCCCCGCGACATGGCCCGCCAGATCGGGTACGAGCCGCTGGAGACCCTGCTGCCGGTGCGGGTCCTCGACGGCTACGGGCGCACGCGCGGCCCGGTCGAGCTCGACACGATCGTCATCGAGAACGACCGGCTGCGCGCCACCGTCCTGCCGGGCCTCGGCGGCCGCGTCCACTCCCTGTTCCACAAGCCCACCGGCCGCGAACTGCTCTACACCAACCCGGTGTTCCAGCCCGCCGACTTCGCCCTCAACGGCGCCTGGTTCTCCGGCGGCATCGAGTGGAACATAGGCGCCACCGGCCACACCACCCTGTCCTGCGCGCCCGTCCACGCCGCTCGCGTCCCGGCGCCGGACGGCGGCGAGATGGTCCGCCTGTGGGAGTGGGAGCGGCTGCGCGACCTGCCCTTCCAGGTGGACCTCTGGCTCCCCGACGGCTCCGACTTCCTGTACGTGGGCGTGCGCATCCGCAACCCGCACGAGCGGACGGCGCCCGTCTACTGGTGGTCCAACATCGCCGTCGAAGAGGGCCCGCGCACCCGTGTCCTCGCCCCGGCCGACGAGGCCTGGCACTTCGGCTACGAACGCACCCTGCGCCGGGTCCCGGTGCCCACGTGGGACGGCGTCGACCGCACCTACCCGCTGCGCAGCGAGTACCCCGCCGACTACTTCTACGAGGTCCCCGACGGCGAGCGCCGCTGGATCGCCTCCCTCGACGAGAACGGCCAGGGGCTCGTCCAGACCTCCACGGACACGTTGCGCGGCCGCAAGCTGTTCCTGTGGGGCTCCGGGCGCGGCGGCCGCCGCTGGCAGGAGTGGCTGACCGAGCCGGGCACCACCGGGTACGCCGAGATACAGGCGGGCCTGGCCCGCACCCAGCTGGAGCACGTGCCGCTCGACCCGGGCGGCGAGTTCGCCTGGCTGGAGGCGTACGGGCCGCTGGCCGCCGACCACGCCCTCGTGCACGGCGCCGACTGGGCGGCGGCCCAGACCGAGGCCGCCGACCGCCTGGAGCGGGCCCTGCCGCGCGCGACGGTGGAGGAGGCGTACGCGGCCTGGCGGCCGTTCGCCGACGCCGAGCCGGGCGAGAGCCTCGCCACCGGCTCGGGCTGGGGCGCCCTCGAAGTCCTGCGCACGGGAGCCAAGCTGCCCGGCACGCCTTTCGCCGAGCTGACGCTCAGTCAAGAACAGTGGCCCTGGCTGGAGTTGCTGCACACGGGCGTGCTGCCGGAGCCGCGCAAGGTGACCCCGCCCGGCCCGACCCTGGTCGCCCCGCACTGGCGCGACATGCTGGAGACGGCGCCCGCCGACCCGCTCACCGAGTACCACCTCGGCGTCGCCCAGTGGCACGCGGGCGACCGGGCCCAGGCCGTCCGCAGCTGGGAGCGCGGCCTGCCGCTCGCCCCGTCCCGCTGGCCGCTGCTGCGCTGCCTCGCGGTCGCCGACCAGCTGTCCGGCCACCCCAGCCGCGCCGCCGACCGCTATGTGGAGGCGTACGACGACTTCTGCGAGGAGCGCAGGGACGGCGAGCAGTGGACCGCCGCCGACGCCGCGCTCGGCCGCGAGGCCATCGAGGCGCTGCTCGCCGCCGAGCGTCCGGCGGACGCCCGCGGGGTGTGGGAGCGCCTGCGGCCGGCGGTGCGCGAGCGCGGCCGCTTCCGGCTGGTCGAGGCCCAGCTGCTCCTCGCGGAGGGCGACCGGGACGCGGCCCGCGCCCTCTTCGAAGCGGGCTTCGAGGTCGCCGACCTGCGCGAGGGCGCGGAGACCCTGAACGAGGTGTGGTCCCGCCTCACGGACGCCCCGCTCCCGGACGCCTACGACTACCGCATGCGCCCGGGGGACTAGCCGAGCGGTCCTTCGGCAGGACGCACGGCCCCTCGCCCCTGCCCGCCAGGCCCTTGGGCCCCCGCACAGGGGCCTTCGGACCGCCGTGAGAAGCGGTCCGGTGGGGCTTCAATGACAGGGGGCAACGAGGCCGGGCGTACGGAGGTCCTGTCATGGCGGTCGTCGAGAAGCGCGGCTACTGCACGCTGTGCAAGTCCCGCTGCGGCGCGGTCTTCACCGTCGAGGACGGCCGGCTGACCGATGTGCGGCCGGATCCCGCGCATCCGACCGGCGCGGCCCTGTGCCCCAAGGGGCGGTCCGCGCCGGAGATCGCGCACAGCACCCGGCGCCTGACCACCCCGCTGCGGCGCACGCGCCCCAAGACCGATCCCGACCCCGGATGGGAGGAGATCTCCTGGGACGAGGCCATGGCCGAGATCGCCGGGAAGCTCGCCGCCATCGCGGCCGAGAGCGGCCCGGAGGCCGTCGCGTTCGCCGTCGCCACGCCGAGCGGCACCGCCGTGTCGGACGCGACCGAGTGGATCGAGCGGTTCGTACGCCACTTCGGCAGCCCCAACACCGTCTACAGCGCCGAGATCTGCAACTGGCACAAGGACTTCGCCCACGCGTTCACCTTCGGCGCCCCGATCCCGCCTCCGGACTACGCCCACGCCGACCTCGCCCTGCTGTGGGGCTTCAACCCGGCCAAGACATGGCTCGCCCAGTCCGCCGCCGTCTCCGCCGCGCAGGCCCGCGGAATGAAGCTGGCGGTCGTCGACCCGCGCCGCTCCACCAGCGCGCTGCGCGCCGACCACTGGCTGCGGGTGCGCCCCGGCACGGACGCCGCCCTCGCCCTGGGCCTCGCCCACCTGCTGATCCAACAGGGCACGTACGACGAGGAGTTCGTCCGCTCCTGGACCAACGGGCCGCTCCTGGTGCGCCGTGACACCGGGCGGTTCCTGCGCGCGGGCGAGCTCGCCGACACCGCCGACGCCGAGGGATTCGTCGTGCACGACCTGGGCACCGGGCGGGCCGAGCCGTACGACACCCGCGCGGCGGCCGTCCGCCCGGAGCGGTTCGCCTTGTCCGGCGCGTTCCCGGTTCGGACCGCGGACGGCGGCCTGGTGACCTGCGTCCCGGCGTTCCAGGAGTACGCGGACGCCTGCGCGCGGTGGCCGGTGGAGAAGGTGGCCCGCACCACCTGGATCCCGGAAGGGGAGATCCGCGAGCTGGCAGCCCGGATGGGCGCCGCGCGGAAGGTGGCCTACTACGGCTGGACGGGCGTCGGGCAGAGCGCGAACGCCTCCCAGACCGAGCGGGCCATCGCCACGCTGTACGCGCTGACCGGGTCCTTCGACGCGGAGGGCGGCAACCACGTCGTGCCCCCGCCGCCGTACAACGCGGCTACGCACCTCGGCCAGTTCGCGCCCGGGCAGCGGGCCAAGGCGCTCGGCCTGGACCGGCACCCGCTGGGCCCGCCCGCCTCCGGCTACATCAACGCCGGTGACCTGTGCCGCGCCATCGAGAACCAACAGCCGTACGCGGTGCGGGCGTTGATCGGCTTCGGCTCCAACCTCGTGGTCGCCCAGCCGGACTCGGCGCGCGTCGCCCGCGCCCTGCGGCAGCTCGAGTTCCAGGTGCACCTCGACCTGTTCGCCAACCCGACCAGCGCCACCGCCGACATCGTCCTGCCGGTCAACAGCGCCTACGAACGCGAGGCCCTGCGCTTCGGCTTCGAGGCCGGCCACCGGGCCCAGGAGCAGGTGCAACTGCGGCCCAGGGCGGTCGAGCCGCAGGGCGCGTCGCGGTCGGACACCGAGGTGGTCTTCGAGCTGGCCCGCCGGCTCGGCATGGGCGAGCTGTTCTTCGGCGGGGACATCGAGGCCGCCTGGAACTGGCAGCTGGAACCGCTCGGCCTGACCGTCGACGAACTCCGCGCCAGGCCCGGCGGCGTACGAGTGCCGCGCCCGCTCGCCCACCGCAAGTACGCCGCCGCGGACGGCGCGGGCGTCGCGGGCTTCAACACCCCCACCCGGCGCGTCGAGCTCTACTCCCAGCGCCTGCGCGACCACGGCTATCCACCGGTGCCCGAACACCGCGACCCCGCACCCACCACCTCGGCTTTCCCGCTCGTGCTGACCTGCGCCAAGCACGGCTACTTCGTGCACAGCCAGCACCGCTCCCTCACCTCCCTGCGCCGCCGGGCCACCGACCCGGCGGTGGATCTGCACCCCGCGACGGCGTCCGCGTACGGCATCGCCGAGGGCCAGTGGGCCGAGGTGTCCACGCGGCTCGGATCGATCCGGCTGCGGGCCCGCTTCGACGACTCGCTGCATCCCTCGGTGGTGGTCGGCGAGTACGGCTGGTGGCAGGACGCACCGGACCTCGGGCTGCCCGGCGCCGACCCGCTGGACGAGCACGGCCACAACTTCAACCGCCTGATCGACCACACGGACACCGACCCGCTCAGCGGCTCGGTCCCGTTGCGCTCCGCCGCCTGCCGCATCGCCCCGGCAGCCGACGACGTCCCCTGGACGGGCACCCGGCCCTTCGTGGTGACCGCGCTCGGCTCCGAGGGGCCCGGTGTGCGGACCGTACGCCTGGAAGCCGCGGACGGCGGCCCGCTGCCCGACTTCCGCCCTGGTCAGCACGTGACCGTACGCGCCGAGAACGCGGGCGGCGCCCTCACCCCACCGGCGCTGAGCCGCAGTTACTCACTCACCGGCCCGGCCCTCGCCCCCGAACGCACCGCCTACGAGCTGGCCGTGCGCCACCTCCCCGACGGTGCCTTCTCCGGCTACGTCCACCGGGCGCTGCGCGTCGGCGACCGGCTGCACCTCACCCGGCCCGGCGGCACGTTCGTGATCCCCACGCACACCGACGCCCCCGTCGTCCTCGTCGCGGGCGGCATCGGCATCACGCCCTTCCTCAGCTATCTGGAGACCCTCGCCGCGACCGGCGGGACCGTCCCCGAGGTCATCCTGCACTACGGCAACGCCAACTCCGCGGACCACCCCTTCCGGACCCGGATCCGCGAACTCGCCCTTCGCATAACGCAGTTGAGTGTCATCGACCACTACGCCGCCCCCGGTGCGGGCGACGTCCTGGGCCGTGACCACGACCGGGAGGGCTTCATCACCGCCCGTTCCCCGAGCGGACACCTGATCGAGCAGCGGGCCCGGTTCTACCTGTGCGGCCCCGCCCCGATGCTCGACTCCCTGACGGCCGGACTCCGTGCCCGCGGCGTCCCCGCGTTCGAGATCTTCAGCGAACGCTTCCGGGCCACCCCGAGCGAGGTCGCCGTGCCGGACGACGCGGCCTTCACCGTCACCTTCGCCCGCTCCGGCCGCACGGTGCGCTGGACCAAACCGGCTGGCACCCTGCTGGCCGCCGCCGAGTCCGCGGGACTCACCCTGCCCAGCGGCTGCCGCGTAGGACAGTGCGAGAGCTGCGCCTGTTCCGTGCTGTCCGGCAAGGCGGCCCATCTGGTGACGCCCGACGCGTCCCTGCCGGACACCTCGGTGCTGACCTGCCAGTCCGTACCGACGTCCGACCTCGTGCTCGACGCGTAGCGGCAGCGGTACGAGCGGCTGCCGCCGCGCCGCGGGGCCACAGCGGGGTCCCGGCGGGCCGAACGCGGCCCCTCAGTACGCCGGTTTGCGGTCGACGTACTCGAAGACCGAGCCGTCCGGGTGCACCGCGATCAGGTTGCGGCCCGCCGGCGTCGCGACGGGGCCCGCGATGACGTGGGCCCCGGCCTCGGTGAGCGTGGTGTGCGCCTCGTCGACGTCGTTGACCGCCACCGTCGCCGTCACCTTGCGCAGCACGTCGAGCTCCGCCTCGGGCCCGCTCATCAACAGGAAGGCGCCGACGGCGGCGACGGACACACCGCCGCGGTCGAAGCGGAGCGCACGACCACCGGTGACGCGCTCGTAGAAGACGATCGCGCTCTCCAGGTCGTCGACGCAGATGCGCAGCGTGGTGCCTAGGATCTCCATGGCCCGAAGCCTAGTTGGGGGAGATCGTCCGCGGCAGCGGATCCGGGCGCCCGCCAGACTCCGCCCCCTGGGAGGCGGTGCGCTGCCCGGCGGTCAGACGCGGCAGAGGATCTCGCCGTGCGGCACCATGAACCAGGCGTCGTCCCGCGCGCCCCACGACCGCCACGCCTCGGAGATGGCGGTCAGCTCGTCCACCGTGGCGTGGCCGCCCTCGACCGCCAGGCCCGCGTACGAGGAGGCGACCGTGCGGTCCGCCCACAGACCGCTCCACCAGGCGCGCTCGTCCCCGGTGGTGAAGCACCAGGTGCTCGCCGAGGCCCTGATGTCGCTGTAACCGGCGCGCAGCGCCCAGGACTTGAGGCGACGACCGGCGTCCGGCTCGCCCCCGTTGGCGCGGGCCACCCGGTGGTACAGCTCCAGCCAGCCGTCCAGCGCGGGCACCTCGGGGAACCAGGCGAAGGCGCCGTAGTCGCTGTCGCGCACCGCGACGATCCCGCCGGGCCGGGTGACCCGGCGCATCTCGCGCAGCGCCCGCACCGGGTCACCGACGTGCTGCAGCACCTGATGGGCGTGCACGACGCAGAACGTGTCGTCCGGGAAGTCCAGCGCGTGGACGTCCGCGACGGCGAAGGACATGTTGTCCAGGCCGCGCTCCGCCGCGTGGGCGCGGGCCTGCTCGACGATGCCCGGCGCGTGGTCGACCGCCGTCACCTCACCGTCGGGTACCAGGGTGGCCAGATCGGCGGAGATGGTGCCCGGCCCGCAGCCGATGTCCAGGACCCGCATGTGCGGCTTCAGTTCACCGATGAGGTACGCCGCCGAGTTGGCGGCGGTCCGCCAGCTGTGCGAGCGCAGCACGGACTCGTGGTGGCCGTGCGTGTAGACGGCGGTCTCGCCCGGTGTGGCCCGGGGCGTCTCCTGCGACATGAGCGGACTCCCTTTCCGAGAGTTGACGGGTTCCGCGCACCGCGCGGTCGGCCGACCCGAGGCGCGGCGCGTCCCACAGGACGGTGAACTGCCCTGCTGGTGAGCCCACTTTAGAGCGGTCGGCCAGAATCTGAGATGGTCGTCTTGGTATGCGGACATCCGATGTCGGCTTCCGATGACTGCCGCCGGGCGGTCCGGGTACTCGGCCCGCATGGAAACGAACCTGCCGAACCTGCCGGAGCAGCTCTCCCAGGTCGTCCGGGACGCCATCAAGGACGAGCTGCGCGAACAGACCAGGAAACAGCGCCGAGCCGCGCGGATGTACGCGGGAGCCGGAGCGGCGGGGCTCTACGGAGGCGCCGCGCTCACCGCGTTCCTGCTGCTCGTCCTCGCGATGGCGCTGCCCTACTGGGCAGCCGCGCTGATCGTCGGCCTCCTGCTGGTGGGGGCCGCCGTAGTACTGAGCCGCAGTGCCCGCGACGGCGGCGGCGGGGTGTCCGCGAACCCCGCATCCGAGCCCCTGGAACCCGGCGTGCCGCCCGGCGCCCCCGTCATACCGCCGATGGTGCCGCCGGGCGCCCCCGAACCGCCGCGCGGACCGCTGGGCGCACCGCACGACCGCACGCGCTGACCCCGGGGGAGGTGGGCGACCGCGGCAGCCGGGCAGCGGGAACAAGGCGCCGACCGCGCTCGTTGTCCTCCCCGCCACGCAGTGATCGACTCGGGAGGGAAACATGAGCGACCTCGCCATCCAGTACGTGGGCGGCCCCACGGCCGTCCTTGAGATCGGCGGGGTGAGGCTGGTGACCGACCCCACCTTCGACGCGCCCGGCGACTACCCCGTCGGCGACCGCAAGCTGGTCAAGAGCGCCGGGCCCGGCATCGGGGCCGACGAGGTCGGCGCCGCCGACCTGGTCCTGCTCTCCCACGACCAGCACCCCGACAACCTCGACCGCGGTGGGCGCGACTACCTCGACCGGGTCCCCGTCGTGCTCTCCACCGCCGAAGCGCACAGCCGGCTCAGCGACCGCGTGACACCGCTGCCGAGCTGGGAGACCTACCGCAGCGGGCGGCTGCGGATCACCGCGGTGCCCGCCCTGCACGGCCCCGCGGGCTGCGAGCCCGTGGTCGGCGAGGTCACCGGCTTCGTGCTGCACGGCGACAACCTGCCGACCGTGTACGTCAGTGGTGACAACGCCTCCCTCGACCATGTACGGACCATCGCCGACCGCTTCGGCCCCGTGGACGTGGCCCTGCTGTTCGCGGGCGGCGCGCGCACACCGCTGATCGACGCCTACCTCACGCTGTCCAGCGCGGACGCCGCCGAGGCCGCCGCGATCCTGGGCGCGCGGCATGTCGTCCCGCTGCACTTCGAGCACTGGGCCCACTTCAGCCAGGGTCCGGACACGCTCGTCGAGGCGTTCGGGGCGGCCGGGCTGAGCGACCGGCTGCACCTGCTCAAGCCGGCCGGACGCTTCACGCTCTGACCCCGACGCGGCCTCCCTGGCTCGTCGAAGGGCCTGCCCCCGCACCACCCCGCGCCCGCCGGGCGGCACCACGAACGACCGTGCCGTCCGGCGGGCGTCGTCGTGCCCGCTGCCTGCCCGCATGTGACGCGCCGTGCGCCCGCGCGGGTTTGATCCGCCGCATGGTGGCTACCCGAAAGGCCTACCACGCGAGGTGACATGGCCAGCAAACCGGAGAACCCACCCAAGACATCACCTGGGACGGCGGCGAAGAAGTCCGCCCCGGCATCCCGTGCCGACGACGGCCTCCCGAGCGCGGTGGACGTCCTGCGGGGCGCCCGCGCCCAGCTGTCCGAACTCATCGGCATGCCCGCCGAATCCGTCTCGTCGTTCGAACGCACCGACCAGGGATGGCAGTTGAAGATCGAGGTCCTCGAACTCTCCCGAGTGCCGGACACGATGAGTCTGCTCGCCTCCTACGAGGTCGAGCTCGCCCCGGGCGGCGAACTCACCGGCTACCGGCGCCTGCGGAGGTACGAACGCGGCCGGGCCGACCGCAACACCTGAGCCCGCCCACCGGACCGGCGCGCCGAACACGACCGGCACGGCACCCCAGCGAAGCACCGACCAACCCATCAGGCGTCACGTGTCAGCCGACAGGTGCCCACTGTCCGCTGACCGACGGCCAAGGACTACAGACAAGGAGGGCCGGACGACATGACGGTTGTCCCGGCACAGCAAGGCGGCGGCAGCGGCGGCACCAGTGGCTTGTACGACGTCCTGGAGCTCGTGCTCGACCGCGGACTCGTGATCGACGCGTTCGTGCGTGTCTCCCTCGTCGGCATCGAGATCCTGAAGATCGACATACGCGTCGTGGTCGCCAGCGTCGACACCTATCTGCGGTTCGCCGAGGCGTGCAACCGCCTCGACCTGGAAGCGGGCCCGCACCGCAGCCCCGGACTTCCCGACCTGGTCGGCGAGATCACCGAGTCCGGTGCCCGCGGCAAGTCCAAGGGAGCGCTCTCAGGCGCCGCACAGACCATCTCCGACGCCTTCAAGGAAGCCCGTGAGGAGAGCGAACCGGAGCCGAGGCCGCGCGCCCGGCGCACCGCGTCGCGCCGGAAGGAGGAGCAGGAATGACCACGTACGTCTACGGCATCGCCCGCCGCACCCACGGACGGCTGCCGGAGCGGATGGGCGGGATCGGTGACCCGCCGTGCCCGGTCCGCACGGTCGCCCAGGGAGACCTCGTGGCGCTCGTCAGCGACGCCCCCGAGGAACTCAGGCCCAAGCGACGCGACCTGCTCGCGCACCAGAACGTACTCGCCGAGGCCGGGGCCGGCGGGCCGGTCCTGCCGATGCGGTTCGGCGGCGTCTCGCCCGACGACGACGCCGTGCGGGCCGTGCTCGCCGAACACGAGAAGCGCTACCTGGAGCGCCTCGAAGCCCTCGACGGCAAGGTCGAGTACAACGTGAAGGCCACCCACGACGAGGAGGCCGTGCTTCACCAAGTCCTCGCCGAGAACGCCGAGTTGCGGGCCATGAGCGAGGCCAACCGCAAGGCCGGCGGCGGCACCTACGAACAGAAGCTGCGGCTCGGCGAGCGCATCGCGGCCGCCGTGCAGCAGCGCGAGGCGACCGACGCCGTCCTGGTGGAGCGCGCCCTGGAGGGCGTGGCCGAGGAACGGAGCCCCGGCCCCCAGTCCACCGGCTGGCTCGCCAACATCTCCTTCCTCGTCCCGCGTGATTCAACGGCCGACTTCGTCGCCGCCGTGGACACCCTGCGCGAGCGCGCCCCGCACCTCGTCATCCAGGTCCACGGCCCGCTGCCGCCCTACAGCTTCACGGAGTAGGACGTGGGCCTCCTCAAGGAGCTGCTGCTGCTTCCCGCGGCCCCCGTCCGCGGCACCTTCTGGGTGCTCGGCCAGGTGGCCGCGGAGGCGGAGCGGCAGTACTACGACCCCGAGACGGTGCGGCGCGAACTCGCCCTGCTGGAACAGCGGTTGACCGACGGCGAGATCGACGAGGCCGAGTTCGACCGCCGTGAGGACGAGCTCCTCGACCGCCTGGAACACCCGACCCGCGCCGCATCCGAACCACGGAGGAACTGATGGCGACCCCGGCACGATTCCCCGACGCCTACCCGCCCGACGGCAGTGGCGCCAATCTCGCCGACATTCTCGAACGTGTCCTTGACAAGGGAATCGTCATTGCCGGGGACATTCGCATCAACCTCCTCGACATAGAACTCCTCACCATCAAATTGCGTCTCATCGTCGCCTCCATAGACAAGGCGAAGGAAATGGGCATCGACTGGTGGGAGGACGACCCGGCCCTTTCCACCGGCGCCCGCCGCCGTGAAATGGCGAGGGAGAACGAGGAGTTGAAGGCGCGCATAGCCGCCCTGGAATCGGCGCGCGCCGCCGGGACGCCAGAGGCGCAGAGCACCGAAAGGGAGCAAGGGGCGGTGCCCGATGCATGATGTGAACGACGACGAGCTGCTGTACGTGTACGCCGTGACGCGCCCCTTCACCGGGGCGCTTCCCGACGGCGTGCTCGGGCTCGACGGGCGACCGCCCGGTCTGATCGAGCACCGCGGCCTGTGCGCCGTGGTGAGCCGCGTCCCCGCCGGGGACTTCGGCGCCGCCCCGCTCAAGGCCCACCTGGAGGACCTGGACTGGCTCGGCCGCACCGCCCGCGGCCACCAGGCCGTGATCGCGGCGCTCGCCGGGATCACCTGCCCGCTGCCGCTCAGGCTCGCCACGGTGTGCCGCGACGAGAGCGGTGTGCGGCGTCTGCTCGACTCCGGACGCGCCCGCTTCGTACCGGCCATCGAACGCCTCGACGGCCGCGTCGAATGGGGCGTCAAGGTCTACGCCCAGCCCGAACGGCAGGCACCGGCACCGGAGGTGAAGGCGGCGACCGGGCGCGACTACCTGCGCCGGCGCCTGGGCCAGCGGCAGTCCCGCGACGAGACCTGGCGGCGGGCCGGAACGCTCGCCCGCGCCCTGCACGCGGAGCTGTGCGACCGGGCCGAGGCCGAACGGCTCCACCGGCCCCAGAACGCCCAGCTGTCCGGCGAGCCAGGCGAGAACGTTCTCAACGCCGCCTATCTGGTTCCGCGCGAGCGGAGCGAGGAGTTCGTCGCGGCCGTGCGGGACTGCGTTCCGCACATCACGGGCGTCCGCGTGGAAATCACCGGGCCGTGGGCGCCGTACTCCTTCGTCGGCGAAGCGGACGGCGGCCAGGACGCGGACGCCCAGGGCCGGGAAGGCGCGCAGGACCAGCCGGAGGGTGGGGAGAGGCTGTGAGCGGCGACGCCGAAGCCCTCGCGCAGCGCGAGGTCGCCCTGGTCGACCTGCTCGACCGGCTGCTCGCCGGAGGCGTGGTCATCACGGGCGACCTGACGCTGCGGATCGCGGACGTCGATCTCGTACGCATCGACCTGAACGCGCTCGTGAGCTCGGTCAGCGCCCAAGTCCCCTCTCCCTTCACCGAGTTCGACCCGGGCGAGGTCGCCTCGGGCGGGGTCACCGCGCACGAGTTCGAAGACGCGGACGACCGGAAGGAGCCGTCGCGATGAGCCAGCACACGACCCGGCACCAGCAGGTGAACGGCACGCACCCGCGGCGGGAGGAGCGCGGGAGCGAGCGGAAGGAAGGCGGGGCGCCCCGGCGTCGGGTGGAACTCGACCCCGACACGGTGGAGCGCGATCTCGCCCGGCTCGTCCTGACCGTCGTCGAGCTGCTGCGCCAGCTCATGGAGCGCCAGGCGCTGCGCCGCGTCGAGACCGGCGAGCTCACCGAGGACCAGGAGGAGCGGATCGGGCTCACGCTGATGCTGCTGGAAAGCAGGATGAGCGAGCTGAGGTCGAAGTTCGGGCTGCGCCCGGAAGATCTCAACATCGACCTCGGCCCGCTCGGCCCCCTGCTTCCGAGGGAAGGCTCCTAGAGTCCACGACTTCTGGAATCCAGGGCTTTCCGGATGTCCGAGAGAGGGGAATTCCGGTGGGAGCGACCAGTGGATCCCTGGCGGCCGACTACCACCGGTACCAGCGCGACCGGCCGGACGTCGTCGTGCTGCGCATCAGGAATCCGAGCAGCCACACGACGAGCACGACGATCGCGATCCACCACAGAACCTTGACCGCGAAGCCGAGACCGAACAGAAGAAGTGCGAGGAGCAGGACCAGCAGAATCGGGACCATGATGTGTACCTCCTGGCGTTCGAGTTCCCCTGAATTCCCGCCCTAAGCCGCAAGTTGAAACGGGCCCGGACAGCCGGCGCCACCGGACCCGCTCTCCCTTGCGGGAGGCTCAAGCGGCCCAGGGGCGCACCGGCGGCCGGTAGACCGTCAGGGCCTCCGGAAGCTTGTCCAGGACCAACTCCTCGGGTGCCGCGGCCACTTCACCGTCGTACGCCAGTGACGTGCCCGGCTCCAGGCCCGCCACCCTGAGGCGGGACATCCTGCGCGAGGCGTGGACGGGGGAGCGGTTCAGGGGCCCGGCCAGCGCGGCCGCGAGGAGGCGGACGCCGGGCAGCCGGCCACCGCGCACCGCGCGCACGTCGAGCAGCCCGTCCGCGAGGTCGAAGCGGCGCGCCGGAGCCGGTCCCAGACGCTGGTAGACGCAGTTGCCCGCGAACAGCAACCACAGCTCCGGGCGGCTGCCCGCCGGATCCTTGCGCAACGGCCGCTCCCCGCGCAGCACCTCGTACGAGCCGAGAATGCCCGCGGCCCAGCTGCCGATCCGCGGCGACCAGCGCTCGCGCACCCGCACCAGCTCCGGATAGACGCCGAGGCTGAACGTGTTGAGGAAGTACCCCGCCTCCGCGCCATCGGGACCGGGCCGGAAGCGGCCGAGATCCACCCGTACGGCATCCCCCGAGGCCAGCGCCCGGCAGGTGTCCTGGACCTCCTCGATGCCGAGGTCGAGGGCGAAGTGGTTCAGGGTGCCGCCGGGGAACACGGCGAGCGGCACACCGACGCGGGCCGCGACCGCCGCCGCCAGGTTCACGGTGCCGTCGCCGCCGCACACCCCGAGCACCCGGCCGCGGCCCGCGGCCTTCTCCAGGGCCCCCGGCAGGTCGTCCGGGTCGCACTCGACGACCTCGGCGAGCGGGAGCGCGGCCCGTATCAGCGCCGCCTTCGCCAGCGCGGTGCCGGAGCCGCGGTTGGCCACGACCACCAGGTCCTGGCCCGCGGGCAGCGCCGGGGCCTCGGCGTGCGGGCGGCCGGGCGGCGGGAGCTGGGTGCGGGTCGGCACGAGCCCGCGGATCGCGAACGCGGCGCCCACCCCGAGCGCCGCGCCCGCCACCACGTCACCCGGATAGTGAACCCCGGTGTACACACGGGACGCCGCCACCGAGAACCCCACCGGCGCCAGGGCCGCGCCCCAGGCCCGCGACTCCAGGGCCACGCCGGTCACGAAGGCCGCGGCGGAGGCGGCGTGGCCCGACGGGAACGACGTGGTGATCGGGCTGCGCTTCAACTGGCGTACCAGTGGCACCGCGTCGAGCAGCGGGCGGGCCCGGCGCACCGAGCGCTTGGCCACGGTGTTCACGGTCAGCGAGGCCAGCGTGAGCGAGGCGAGACCGCGCAGTGCCGCCCGGCGGGCGCGGGGAGAGCGGGTCGCGCCCATCGCGGTGGCCGTCGCGAACCACAGGGCGCCGTGGTTGGCGGCCCGGCTCAGCCGGGGCAGCACGGCCTCCGCGGCCGGCCAGTTGCGGGTGGCGGCGAAGTGGAACAGCGCCTTGTCGCGGGCGCCGAGTCGCTTGTGCCAAGTCGAGTGCTTCATGGCGCGCGGGTACCCTGGCGCCCCGCGCCCAACCGGTCCCACCTGCGGCGCGGCTCGACACGACCCGCCCCTTCCGTCCCCCGTGTCGCGGAAAACATGTGCGCCGGGGCGCGCGCCGTAGTAGTCCTGAGGAGTCCCACAGCTCTGCCCGTTGCCCTGCCCTTCTTCTCCGGAGTCGTCGATGGCCGTACGTCGTGTGGTGCCCAACATCCAGTCGGAGTCCGTGCGGGAGAACAAGGAGTTCTACGGCCTGCTGGGTTTCGAGGAGGTCATGAACCACGGATGGATCATGACGCTCGCCTCGCCGTCCAGCCCGGGAGCGCAGGTGAGTTTCATGGCCGACGACAAGACCGCCCCGCTCACGCCCGACCTGAGCGTGGAGGTGGACGACGTGGACGCGGCCTACGCCCTCATGCGCGAGCACGGCGCGGAGATCGTCCATCCGCTCCAGGACGAGGAGTGGGGAGTGCGACGCTTCTTCGTCCGCGACCCCAATGGCCGCGTGATCAACGTCCTGGGACACCGCTGACGTGTGCCTGCCCCGGCGGCCCTGTGCGCCTGAGCCCCTGCGGGCCCCGCACGCCCGGGACCCCTCGTGCCCCATGGGCGCGGACGGGCAACTCCTGTAACAGTTAGGCGAGTTCGCGGTCCGCGAGGTCGCCGCGTTCTCAGGAGCGGGCTCTTCGCCGAGCCCGTGACGCCGCCGCCCGGCGCCGACGTCCAGACCAGGCTGCCGTCCCAGCAGCGCCGACGGGGGCGGCCCGGCCGGGTGGGACGCGCTCCCGTCCGGCAGAACGGGGCTACGCGGCGCTCAGACCGGGCGTTCGGCAGGGTGGGCCACGTCGCCGAGGCTCACCATGCCCAGCGGGCGCCCCTGCGCCACCACCGGCAGCCGGCGCACCGCGTGCCGGCGCATCAACGACACCGCCTCGGCCACCTCGTCGTCCGGGCCCACGCACACCGGAGCCCGGGTGCACACCGCCTGCGCGCTGACCGCCAGCGGATCGACGCCCTCGGCCACCGCCCGCAGCGCGATGTCCCGGTCCGTCAGCACCCCGATGACCAGCCCGGCCCGGGTCACCAGCACATTCCCGCTGCCCTGGGCCCGCATCAGCCGCGCCGCCTCCACCAGTGAGGCGTCGCAGTGCACCGCGCACACGCCCACCGTCATCACATCCCGCACGAAACGTGCCATGGCTTCACGCCCCGTCTTCCTCGATCCCGCTGTGGCGCGGCCCCGTTGGGCCCCGCGCGCGGGACCGGGTACCGGGCTCCGGCCGGGGGAAACGCGTCCCCGACGCCATTCGCACAACAGCACGTTTGGCCCTGCGGACTCCGGGCAGGCGAACCTCGTGCTTCGGACCGGAGGCACGTCCGTGGGAGCGGCTGTCCGCTCCGGGCGTCCGGCCACGCTGCCCGGCCGCAGGCTCCCCGGTGACAACCATCCGCCGCACCGTTTCAGGGAGCTGGATCGCATATGCGTACCAACACCACGGCGAAGCACAGGCATCCGCACGACGACGCACCGAGGACCGCCGCCGCCTTCGAACGGCTCGCGGCACTGCCCGAGGGCCCCGAACGCGACGCACTGCGCCAGGAACTCGTCCGTGCCTGGCTGCCCATGTCCGAGCGGCTCGCCGGGCGCTTCCGCAACCGCGGCGAGGCGCTGGAGGACCTCCGCCAGGTCGCGGCGCTCGGCCTGGTCAAGGCCGTCGACCGGTACGACCCCAGCCGCGGCGCCGCGTTCGAGAGCTACGCCGTGCCCACCATCACGGGCGAGATCAAGCGGCACTTCCGCGACCACATGTGGACGCTCCATGTGCCGCGCCGAGTACAGGACTTGAGGGGACGGGTGCGAGCGGCGACGCAGGAGCTCGCGGCGAGCGCGGACGGTCAGCGGCCGAGCGTGGCCGACCTCGTCGCGCACACCGGGATGACCGAGGGCGAGATCAGGGCCGGGCTCGAAGCCATCGACAGCTTCAGCGCCCTGTCCCTCGACGCCGAACTCCCCGGCGGCGAGGACGGATACAGCCTGAGCGACTCGCTCGGCAGCGCCGACCCGGCCCTCGACACCGTCGTCGACCGCGAGTCCGTCAAGCGCGGCCTGCGCTGCCTGCCCGAGCGCGAACGCAAGATCCTCTACATGCGGTTCTTCCGCGACATGACCCAGAGCCGGATAGCCGAGGACCTCGGCATCTCGCAGATGCACGTGTCCCGGCTCCTCACGCGCTGCTGCACCCGTCTGCGGGACCAGGCCCTGCGGGATCCGCACGACGATCAGCGGCGGCCGACCCGTCCGTCCCATCGTTCCGCGCGGAGCGGGGCCGGGGCGGGCGAGCGTCCGGAGGGGAAGTCGAAGGCGAAGCTGCGGGCCGCGGCGCCGCCGGCGCAGGGGGCGTCGCGGACGCGCAGGACTCCTCGCGCGGATCAACTGACGTGCATGGAGCGGAATCTGCCGCCTCGCCAGGACCGTCAGGAGCCGGACGCCGCATAGCCAGCGTGATGTGACGCGCCATCACGTCCATCGCCCGCCCCTCCGCCATCGAGAAGGGGCGGGCCGACCCGGTGCGGAACAGGGTGAGCACCCCCGTCACCGGCCCCGGCGCCCCGAGCGGCACGCACATCAGGGACGACACCTCCGCGCGGGCGAGCATCGGAGTCCCCGAGGGGTCGTGACCGAAGCCGTCGGCGTCCTCGGGCTGGACCTGGAGAGCCCCGTTCCCGGCCCGCGCCGCCTCCAGCACCAGCGGGCAGCGCGCCGGGTCCTGCCCGGCCACCGCGTGCAGCAGCGGAGCCGCCGCCGGACCCGAGGGGCCCAGTACCACCGCACGGCGCAGCCCGCCCTCGACCAGATCGCACACGATCCAGTCGGCGAACCGGCCGCACAGCACGCGCGCGGCCCCGCCCACCAGCAACTCGCGCTCGCCCGTGTGGAGTTGCAGCAAGGTGGACGCCATGAGGTCAATCACGTCCATGAGTTCGGCATGCCGGGTCGACTCGGCGAGATCGGGGAGCGCGGGCGGCGGGGGAGCGGCCGCCGAGCCGCGCGCGCTGCCCGCCTGGAACACCACGAGCACCGCCGACTGCGCCTCGTCCGGCGGCCGCAGCGCCGTCAAGGTCGCCAACAGGGGCTCGTCGGGACGCTGTTGGAGGTGCACGGTGAGACCCCGGTCGCCCTCGCCCCGGGCCACCGCTGCGGCCTGCGAACGGAACGCCGCTCGGTCGCCCGGGGTGAGCAGCGCGGCCAGCGGCCGCCCCGTGGCGTACCCCGCGCGGACGCCGGTCAGGCCGGTCGCCGCGAAGTTCAGACGGCGTACCACCGTCTCCCGGTCGACCAGCGCCACCGGCAACGGCAGCCGCTGGAACAGCGCCTTCAGCAGCTGCCGCTCCTGTCGCTCCCCAGGTGAAGGGGATCCGGTGGCGGCCATGATCCGCTCGTAGCGCGGCCACAACTGCTCCGCCACATGCTGGAGTTCGAAGAGCGCCGCGTCCAGCACCGTCAACTGTTCCCCCGCCGGGCGAGCGCGCGCGGTGCGCAGCTCGCCCACCCGTCTGACGAAATCCGCCAGTTCCTCGCCGAAGTCGTCCTCCGTTTGCGTCATGGGAGAAAGCTAGCCCCCCGCGCCGGTGCCCGGGGGCCACCGTTTCGGGCCCCGCGGGCCGGGAAGCCGCAGCATGAGGAGGTCTTCGCGATGCTGACCGAGCCGGAACACCAGGAACCCGAGACCACCACCACCGCCCGACGGCTCTCCCTGCTCGCCGAACAGTCCGCACGCTGTGCACCAGCCTGCTGCGGGGCCGTCGCCACCATCTCCGCCAGCGGACCCGAACGCCGGGTCACCGCCACCCACCCCGACCTCGCGCCGCTCGCCTCCGTCCAACTCGCCTGCGGCGACGGGCCGATACCGAGCGCGCTCAGCGCGGGCGAACCCGTGGACACCGAGGACCTGCTGACGGAGGACCGCTGGCCCGGCTACCGCGCCCTGGCCCTCGAATCGGGCGTACGCTCCTGCGTCACCCTCCCCTTCCGCCGGTCCGGCATCGAGGTCACGGTCAGCCTGTACGGCTTCCGCCCCGGCTCGCTGACCCCCCTCGTGCGCGGCCCGGTGGGCGCCCTGGCCCAGGAGACCACCACCGCCCTGGTCCGCGACCGCCGCTACCGCGCGGCTCTCGCCGAGGTCGAACAACTGGAGACGGCGCTGCGCTCGCGCCCGGTCATCGACCAGGCCAGCGGCATCGTCATGCATGTCCTGGCCTGCGAGGCCGACGAAGCCTTCGCCATCCTGCGCACCATCTCCCAGCGCGCCAACCGCAAACTCGCCGACGTCGCCGAAGCGGTCGTCCGCACCAAGGGCCGCGGCCTGGAATCCGAACTCTCGGCGCTGGCGGCCCCGGCCGACTGATCCCCGCCGGGCGCGGGGGCGCCAGGCACCCGTACAAGCGGCGCCCCGCGCCAAACCTCCGTATAAAGGCAGGAAAGGCATGGCTCGCGCGGGACGGGGCCAAGGAGGGAACGGCATGCAGGGGACGGCCGCCGAAGGGCGCGGGCCGGTGCGCTACGGCCCACCCGCCCCGGAGCCGGGACTGCCCGTACTCCCGGAACTCGCCGCCGCGCTCGCCGCCGGGGCCCCGCGCACCGAACCCGAGCCACCCGGCGGCGGCCCCGAACTGCGCGAGGCGGCTCGCGGCTACTGGCTCCGGCGCGGACTGCCCACCCCCGCGGACCGGATCGTCGCGGCCCCCGGCGCCCAGCCCCTCCTGATCGCCCTGCTCGGCGCGTACGGCGGTGACGTGCTCATGCCCCGACCGTGCCCGGCGTGGTGGACCCCGCAGGCCAGGCTGCTCGGCCGGGCCGTCTACCACGTGCCCACCCCGGCCGAGTGCGGCGGCGTGCCCGATCCGTACGCCCTGCTCGAAACGGTGCGCCGGGTGCGGGCCGAGGGTGGCGATCCCCGGCTCCTGCTGCTCTGCGTCGCCGATGACCCGACCGCCACCGTGGCGCCGCCCGAGACGGTCCGCGAGGCCTGCGAGGCGGCCGTGGACGAGGGGCTGCACATCATCAGCGACGAAACCTGGCGCGACACCGTCCACCGCCCGCACGAGACGGTGCCGCTCAGTCCCGCCGAGATGTGCCCCGAGGACGTGACCGTCCTCTGCGACCTCGGCGGCGCGTTCACCCCGCCCGGCTGGCCCGCCGCCATCGCCCGCTTCCCCGGCACCGAGGCCGCCGAACCGCGCCGGGCCCGCACCCTGGACATCCTCGCCGCGCTCGGCGCTGCCGTCGCCGCGCCCGTCGCCGCGGCCGCCACCCTCGCCCTCACCGAACCCGCCCCCGTCGTCGACCGCGTGCGCCGGGCCGCGGCCCTGCACGCCCGCGTCGCGGCCGCGGCCCACCACGCGGTGCTGGAAGCGGGCGCCCTGGCCAGGCCTCCCGAGACCGGCCGTCATCTCTACGTCGACCTCGGTCCGTTCCGCACCGCCCTCGCCGCGCGCGGCGTCACCGACTCGATGGAACTGGAGGACTACCTCACTGCTCGCCTCGCCGCCCCCACCCCCGGCGGCCACCGCTTCGACGACGACCTCGGCGCCCTGCGCGCCCGCCTGTCCACCGGCCCCCTCCTCGGCTCGACCGAAGACCAACGCCAAGCATCCCTGGCGGCCCCCGACCCCCTGCAACTCCCGCACGTGCGCGCTGCGTTGAGCCGATTCGGGGAGGTGCTCGGGGGGCTGGGGTGAGCGGGGGCGCCGGCGGGTGGCTGGGGTCCATCGGGCGAGAGGGCGCGTGAGAGCGCTCTCCCGCGTCTGGCCCGGACCGCGCCGCCGGAGCCCCGAAATGCCGAGAGCGCTCTCAGCCGCCCTCGGGTCGCCGACCCAACCCGGCCTCCGCGAGCCACCCCCGTCACCCGCCCGCGCCCCCACCCCCGTCGCCCGCGCCCGCGGCAGCCACCCGTCCGTGCCGCCCCCGGCGCAGCCTCCGCCACCCCGCCGGAGCGCCACTGATCAGGAGGGTCAGCGCGACGGCCGCCACCACGCCCTTCCACGGCTCGTCGAACAGGGAGCCCCCGAGGATGCCGATCAGGCCGTACGCGCCCGCCCAGGCGAGGCAGGCCGGGATGTCGCCGCGTACGAAGGTCCGCAGCGGCATCTCGCCGAGCAGGCAGGCCAGCATCACCGGGATCCGCCCGGCCGGCACCAGCCGGGACAGGACCAGGACGACCACCCCGTGGTCGTTCAGCTTGCGCCGGGCCTGGTCCAGGTGGTCCGGCGCGGCCCGGCCGCGCAGCGCCGCCAGCCACCGGGAGCCGTTCCTGGAGCGCACCCCGCGCTGCCCGAGCCAGTACAGCGCCACGTCGCCGAGGAACGCGGCCAGCGCGCCCACGCCGAACACCAGCAGCAGCGAGAACCAGGCGGTCTGGTGGAAGGCCACCACCGCGGCCGTCGACACCAGCGCCCCCGTGGGCACCACCGGGACCAGCGCCCCGAGCACGACCAGCACGAACAGGGTCGGGCAGCCGACCGCCTGCTGCGTCGACTCCGGGGTCACCGCCGCGGCCAGTGCGAGCATCCGGCCCGCGCTCATGGCCTGGCCTCCAGACGTACGCTCTCGCCGTGGCCGAGGCGGTGCACGGTCGCCTTCGGGGCGAGCCGGGCCGCGTGGCGTACGAACGCCTCGCCGGGCGCGTGGAACTCGTGCGGCCGCACCGCGTCCATGCCGATCGGCCAGTACGTGCCGTAGTGCACGGGCACCGCCGAGAGCGCTCCCAAGGAGGCCAGTGCCTCAGCCGCGCGACCCGCGTCGAGATGGCCCTGCCCCAGGCGGGGTCCCCAGCCGCCGACCGGGAGCAGCGCCACGTCCACCGGCCCGACGGCCTCCGCCATGCCCTCGAAGAGGCCGGTGTCCCCGGCGAAGTAGGTGCGCGCCCCGCCCTCTACGACGTAGCCGAGCGCGGGGGAGCGGTGCGGTCCGAGCGGCAGCCTGCGTCCGTCGTGCCGGGCGGGCACGGCCCGTACCCGCAGGGCGCCGATGTCGACGGTGTCGCCGGGCCGCACCTCGGTCACCGGCAGGCCGAGCCGCGCGAGCCCCGGCACCGTACGCGTCGCCCCGGCCGGAACGATCAGCCGGGTGCCGGGCACGAGCCGCGCGAGCGAGGGCACGTGCAGATGGTCGGCGTGCAGATGGGAGACGAGCGCCGCGTCGGCCACGGCGGCCTCGGGCGGCGGCACCTCGCCCTGGCGCCGGCGCAGATGAGCGAGGCGCCGCGCGAAGAGCGGATCGGTCACCAGACGGGTCCCGGACTCCTCGATCGTGCAGGTGGCATGACCCCACCAGGTGACCTCCACCGGCACGAAACCCACTCCTTGGCTCGACGACAGTTGCTGACGAGCCTAAATCTCCGCGCGCGCAAAGCACGGCAGTCGGGGTAGTCATCCGGCACCAGAGGGGAGGCCTGCCGTGACCATGCACTGCGAGCAGTGTCCGCGCTGCGGAGGTGTCCTGGCGGTGAGCCAGGACGGCTGGAAGATCTGCCACTCCTGCGGCTACTCCTCGCCGCCGTGATGGGGGAGTAGGGTCGGCCCCGACAGCTCACCCAGGGGGACAGCGATGGACGACGACGTACGTGTGGCGGCGATCGCCAGTCTGACCCCGCTGGAAGAACTCGATCTCGATCCCTTTCTGGTGGACACCCGCAGCCAGCACGAGATGTGTGCGAAGTGGGCCGCGGGCCGGGGCTACGTAGTCACCAGGCAGCTGCTTTTCTACGGTCTGCGTCCGGACCATGTCGGCCTCTGGGCGGATGTCGACGCGGGCCTCGTCGACGTGTTCGTCGCCCCCAACGAGCGTGTTCTGGCAAGGGCGTTGACGTCGGTGCCTCAGTTCTCGGCCGAGTGCGAGCGGCGCGGGGTGCGCCTGGAGACGGCCGGGCTCGACGAGCCCGCCTACGACGCCACCAAGAAGGCCCACATCCACCGCCGCCTCTCGATGCCCACCGCCGGATACGACGGCTGCTGACCTGCGCCCGGGAGCCCGCGGGCTCCCGCCCCAAGGCACGCCGCAGCCGCTTTCTCCCCTTATGGCAGGGTGGAAGGGAAACGGGCGAGGTGAGAGGCGGGCGGCGTGGGGCGATGGCGGACGACGGGCAGCGCCCTGCTGCGGGTGATCGTCGTGTGGGTCGTCTCGACGCTCACCATGATGGTGCTCGCCGGAGTCCTGCCCGACTTCAAACTCACCTCCGACAACGGCGACAGCATCACCCGGGTCGCGCTGACCGCGGCCTGGGGCGCGGGCGCGTTCGGCCTGCTCAGCGCGCTGGTGTGGCCGCTCGTGGTGCGCGCGTTCCTGCTGGTGCCCGCCCTCGTACTCGGCCTGCTCGTGTTCTTCCTCAACGGCTCGCTGCTCCTGATCGCGCTCCGGCTGATCCCCACCGGCCGGGGCGCCGCCGAGCCCGAGACCGCGGTGATCGTCGCCGCCGTGATGTCGGCGGTGGCGTCGGCGACCTCGACCGCGCTGGCCGTACGCGACGACGACGCCTACCGTCGCAGGCTGTCCCGGCTCGCCGACCGCCGCAGACGCAGGCACGGAGGCGGCCCGGTGCCGCGCCCGCCCGGCATCGTCTTCATCCAGCTCGACGGCGTCGGCGAACAGACGCTGCGCCGCGCCGTCGACGCGGGCCTCATGCCGACCGTCGCGACCTGGCTCAAGGGCACCCACCGGCTCACGCCCTGGCGCACCGACTGGTCGAGCCAGACCGGCGCGAGCCAGCTCGGCATCCTGCACGGCTCCACCTTCGACGTGCCCGCCTTCCGCTGGTACGAGAAGGAGCGCGGCGAGGTGATGGTCTCCAACCGGCCCGCGTCCGCCGTCGAACTCCAGCGCCGGGCCGTCGAGCGCACCGGCGACGGCGGACTGCTCACCGCCGACGGGGCCAGCCGGGGCAACCTGTTCTCCGGCGGCGCCGACCAGGTCGCCCTGGTCCTCACGGCCGCCGCCCGCCGCGACAGCCGCAACCGCTCTCGCGCCGGATACTTCGCCTACTTCTTTGACCCCGCCAACGCCGTGCGCACCGCGGGCTCGTTCGTCGCCGAGGTCGGCCGGGAGATCGTCCAGTCGAGGAGGGCCAGGTTCGCCCGCGTGTCGCCGCGCATCAAACGCGGCGGCCTCTACCCGTTCATCCGCGCCTTCGCGACGGTCGTCGAACGGGACGTGGTCGTCGCCGCCGTCATGGGCGACCTGCTCGCCGGACGCACCGCCGTCTACGCCGACCTGGTCGCCTACGACGAGGTCGCCCACCACTCCGGACCGAGCGGCCGGGACACCGATCAGGTCCTCAGGCGCCTGGACCGGTCCCTCGCCCTGATCGCAGGCGCCGCCGCGCACGCCCCCCGCCCGTACCGCATCGTGCTCCTGTCCGACCACGGACAGAGCCCCGGCGAGACCTTTGAGAGCGCTTTCGGGCTGACCCTGAAGGACCTCGTGCGGGCCGGCTGCGGGCTGCCCGTGCCGCGCCGGGCCCGCCGTACCCGCAGCGGAGCGGAGGCCAGGTACGCGGTGCGGGTCGCGCTGCACCGGCCGGTCGAGGAGGGGGAGGAACGCGCTCCCGTGCCGCAGTCGGACCCGGTCGTGCTGGCCTCGGGCAACCTCGGCCTGATCTCCTTCCCCGACACCCGCGGCCGCCTGACCCGCGAGCACATCGACCGCCGCCACCCGGCGCTGCTCGCCACCCTCGCGAACCATCCCGGCATCGGATTCCTCCTCGTGGGCAGCCAGGAACACGGCGCGGTGGTCCTCGGCCGGGGCGGCAGCGAGACGCCGCTGGCCCAACTCGCCGACGAACAGGGCCCGTTGACGGGATTCGGGCGCGGCGCGGCCGACGCCGTGCGCCGCGCGGACAGCTTCCCGCACACCGCCGACATCATGGTCAACTCGATGTACGACCCGGCCACCGGGCAGGTGCACGCCTTCGAGGAGCAGATCGGCTCGCACGGCGGGCTCGGCGGCGAGCAGTCCCACCCCTTCCTGCTCTCCCCGCTCGACCTGAGCGAACCGGTGCCGGACGGCGGCGAACTGGTCGGCGCGGAGCAGGTGCACCACGTCCTGCGGCGCTGGCTGCGCGAAGCCCGGGGACCGCAGGTCACGGCGGGTGCCGGGCCAATGGCGGGGGTGGAGAATTCGCCGTCAACACACGGACCGGAAGGACCTTTTCCGGTTGTCGGCCTCGCCTCGCAGGACAAAACCAGCTGATTTGGTGCGGTGCCTGACGTACCTGACCATGGTCAGGTTTGTCCCGTACGAGAGGCGCTCCCACCTACCATGACCACGCAAGAAACCCAGAGCAAGCACGCCCGGCAATTCGGCCTGCCGATCGCGACCGCTCTGGTCATGGGCAACATCATCGGCGGCGGGATCTTCCTGCTGCCCGCCTCCGTCGCCCCCTTCGGCACGATCAGCCTGGTCGCGTTCGCCGTCCTCACGGCCGGTGCGATCACGCTCGCCCTGGTCTTCGGCCGGCTCGCCGAGCGGCACCCGCAGACCGGCGGCCCGTACGTCTACGCCCGCGCGGCCTTCGGCGACTTCGCCGGGTTCCTCGCCGCCTGGTCCTACTGGATCACCACCTGGGTCTCGAACGCCGCCCTCGCGGTCGCCGCCGTCGGCTACCTCGACGTGCTCATACCCGTCCACCAGTCCAAGGCGGCGACGATCACGGCCGCCCTGCTGCTCCAATGGCTCCCGGCCCTCGCCAACCTCGCGGGCACCCGGTACGTCGGCGCCGTCCAACTCGTCGCCACCGTACTGAAGTTCGCCCCGCTGCTCCTGGTCGCCGTGGGCGGTCTCTTCTTCTTCGACCCCGCCAACCTCGGCCCCTTCCAGAGCGGCGGGCAGTCCGGGCTCGGCGCGATATCCGCCTCCGCGGCGATCCTGCTCTTCAGCTACCTCGGCGTCGAGTCCGCCGCCGTCAGCGCGGGCGAGGTCCGCGACCCGCGCCGCAATGTCGGCCGCGCCACCATCCTCGGGACCCTGGGCGCCGCCGTGATCTACCTCCTGGGCACGCTCTCCGTCTTCGGAACGGTCCCGCACGACAAGCTCGTCAGCTCCACCGCGCCCTTCACCGACGCCGTGAACTCCATGTTCGGCGGCTCCTGGGGCGGCACCGCGGTCGCCCTCGCCGCCCTCGTCTCCATGGTCGGCGCCCTCAACGGCTGGACCCTGCTGAGCGCCCAGACCCCGTACGCCGCCGCCAAGGACGGCCTCTTCCCGCAGGTGTTCGGCAAGCGGAAGCGTGGCGTCCCGACGGTGGGTGTGCTGGTCACCGCAGTCCTCGCCTCGCTCCTGACGGTCTACAACTACACGGCGGGCTCCCAGGGCGTCTTCGAGATCCTGGTCCTGGTGACCACCTTCACGGCCACCGTGCCCTACCTCCTGTCGACCGCCGCCCAGATCTACTTCCTCGCCTCCGGCCAGGGAGAGCGCGTTCACCGCTCGCGACTGGTCCGCGACAGCGTCCTGGCCGTGCTCGCCTTCGGCTTCTCGATGTGGCTGGTGGCGGGCTCCGGGTACGAAGCCGTCTACCAGGGCGTGCTGTTCCTCTTCGCGGGCGTCCTCGTGTACGCGTGGATGGCGGCCCGCAGGCAGCACACCCAGGAGCGGACCGGCGCCTGACGTGTTGTTCGCCACGCCCGCGTGCCGTGCGAGCGGTGCGCGGGCGTCACGGGCCGGGCCATTTCGGACGTACCGCCAAGAGCGGGTTGCGTACGAGTGGATCATGTGTGGTGGGATGAGCCGATGCGAACCCCCACACGCATGCACCCCCGTTACCGCAACCCCTATGACGAACTCGCCGCCCTGGCCGACCCCGAGCCCGACCCCCACCCGGGCGATCAACCCTGGACCGAGGCCGCGCACGACTCGGGGGCGATACCGGAAGGGACGGCGCCGCACGACGCGGCGGACACCCTGACCGGGCCGCTCATCCCGTTCCGCCCCGTGGACACCGAGCCCGAGGACGACTTCTTCTCGGCCCCGCCCGACCACCGCCGAGCGGGCAACGGCCGCCGCGGCCGCCGACGCCGCCGGAGCCCCTTCGCCGCCCTGCCCCGCGTGGCGAAGCTGCTGTCCGCCCTCGCGCTCTGCGCCGGATTCCTCGTCCTCGCGGACCGCTGCGCTGCGATGTACGCGGAGAAGAAGGCGCAGAAAGCGCTCCAGAGCGACCTCCACCTCGCCGCCGCGCCCCAGGTCGACATCCACGGCTTCCCCTTCCTCACCCAGGTCCTGGACAAGCGCCTGGAGCGCGTGGACGTCACCGTGCCGCACGTGCCCGCCGACCGGGTGTCGCTCGCACAGGTACGGGCCAGCGCCCGCGACATCACGATGACGGGCGATCTGCCGAGCGACATACGCGGCGCGGTCATCGGCGACCTCGACGGCGAGATCACGCTCTCCTTCGACGACATGAACCGTGAACTCGCCGCCTCCCAGGTCAAGTTCAGCCGCCGCGGCGACAACACGGTGGGCGCTGACGGCAAGCTGACCATCGCCGGTCAGGAACTGCGCGTCAGCGCGGAGGCCCAGCTGCGGCTCGACGGCAACCAGGGCCTGTCCACCGACATCGACGGCATGAGCCTCGACATGCCCGGCATCGCCACCTACCGCCCCGGCCGGGACCGGGGCCTGACGCTGCACCGCGAGACCGCCGAACTCATCAGCCGGGACACGGCGCGGGTCAAGGCCCTCCTGGCGGTCCCGGCCGTCGTGCAGCGGCTCGGCGTGCCGCAACAGGACGTCGACCTCGCGCTGCGCAACGAGGCGAAGCTCCACACGCTCGTGGGCACGCCCCGGTTCCTCGACCAGCTGATGCACGTCAATCTCGTCGACGTGGTGGTGGACCATCCCTGGCTGCTGTCGAAGGTCGGTATCGATCCGAAACTGATCACCGGCCTGATCGCGATGCGTCCCCCTGAGCTGTCCGACCGCCTCTCGTTCTCGTTCACGCTGCCCAAGGAGGCACAGGACCTGCGGCTGCGCGGCGTGCGCGTCGAGAAGGACGGCGTCGTGGCGACCGTCTCCGGCAGGAAGCTGGCGGTGGGCAAGGACCACTAGCCCGGCCGGGCTGGACGGAGCCGGAGGCCCCCGGGGCCCGGCCCCGGGCCGCTGGGAGACGGGCCGGGCCCGGCCCGGTCGCGTCTGGGGGTGCGAACCTCCGCGAATGCGCGGATGCTGGGTGTGCCAGCATCCGCAAGGAGGCAGATATGTCGATGCTCGACAAGCTCAAGGGCATGCTCAAGGGTCACGAGGACACCGCACGGCAGGGAGTCGAGAAGGCGGGCGACGCGTTCGACGCGAAGACCGGGAACAAGTACCAGAGCCAGGTCGACATGGCTCAGCAGCGGCTCAACGAGCAGCTGGGCTCCGACAAGCCGCAGGACCCCCCGCCGCAGAGCTAGACCCCGCACGGGCGTGACCACGACTCCGCCCTCGCCGGTCCCCAGCGACCGCCGCCGAGGGCGGATCCGTGGCGTGTGGGACGGACTCCGTGCCGCACACGACGGACCCGATCCCACGACCGGCCGAGGCTCCGAGACCTGCTCCCCGTGGCCCGTGCCTCGGGCGGGCGACAGGGTGTGAGCCCATCCGCCCAGGGCCCGCCGCCGTGCGGGCCGGAACCGCGAGGCGCCACGCGTGGCGTGGGCAGATCAGCGGAAGACATCGCCGCGCCGGGACTGCCACGCCGCGCCGGGACTGCCAAGAGGAGTCACCCGGTCGAGCGGATCTGCCGGGAATCGCGGCACGTCACCGCGGCGGAGGGGCAGAGCTGTCCTCGTGCCGTCCGCCTCCCTCGCTGCCCTGCGCCGCACTCGCGTGGTGCTGAAGGTGCTCGGCGCGCTGTTCGGGGCGGCGCCCGAGACGCAGGCCTGCGAGGGGCGGACGGTGGACAGGGCTCAGCTCCGGCACCGCCGCCCGCGAGCCCGTCTCGCTCCCGTGCTCCGGCTTCCGGTCGCACCTCACGCGCTCGCCCCGCGGGCGAGTTCCAGTGCGTACTCGGGCCACCAGCGCCCTGCTTCGGGGCCGTCGCGGCAGGTGCCGTCCGACTCACCTGGGCGCTTGACCCACAGGTAGGCGTCGATCAGCGGGTCTCCGGTGGTCGCCGTGGGCGGCGTGCCCAGGGCCCGGCCGGGCGGGTTGCACCAGGAGTCGGTGCCGGAGTAGGGGCCGTTGCCGTTGCGGCTGGTGTCGACGACGAAGTGCTTGCCGCCGAGCGCGGCCGAGAGCCGGTGTCCGTACTCGGCGCTGGACGCGTTCGTCTGGAACGCGGAGACATTGAGCGAGAACCCGTCGGCCCGGTCCACCCCCGCCTCCCGCAGCGGGTCCGTCAAGCTCGACTGGTCGCTGATCCAGCCGGCGTGGCCGGCGTCGAGGTACACCTTCGTCGCGGGCCCGCGCTTCAACTGGTCCACGGCGTAGGCGAGAAGCGAGAGGCGCTCTTCCGTCGGAGCGCTCTCACACCCGCTCACCAGGTGGGCGACCGCGTCCGGCTCGACGATCACGACGGCCGGGCGCTCGCCGATGCCACGTGCGAAGGCGTCGACCCACAGACGGTAGGCGTCCGCGTCCTCGGCGCCGCCCTGCGATTCGCCGTCGCAGTCGCGGTGGGGAATGTTGTACGCCACGAGGACCGGGATCCGCCCGGCGAGCGAGGCGGCGCCGGTCAGGCTCCGCACCGACTGCTCGACCCCGTCGGACCGCGGCCACTCCGCCTGCGGCCGCAGCGAGATCCGCTCGATCAGCGCGGCGTCCGCGGTCCGGCCAGTGCGGCGCCACTCGGCGGCCTGCACGGCGGCCGATGACACGGGGTTCACCCAGTACGGGCCGGGATACGGATCGTCGGGCGCTGCCCGCGGGGCGGTGAATCCGAGGGAGAGCGTGGCGACGAGCGCCGCGAGGCAGTGGAGGAGGGAGCGTGACCTGCGGGACATGGGACTCCAGGGATGCCGAACCCACCACATGCGGAGATCTTGGCATCCCGGCACCGCCCCGCGCCCGGATCCTGGGCCGTACGGGGGAACGGCCGGGCACGTCGGCCGAAACCCTTCGAGTCCGCTCGGTCCTCCCCGTCGGCCGAAACCTCCCGAGTCCGCTCGGCCCGCCCCGCCCGCGTGGAGGTGGCGCAGGCCCCGGGTGCTCGCCCCGCTGAGCCAGGCTCAGCCCGCCTCGCGCACATGGAGGTGGCCGTCCCTCGGGTAGGGCGGCTGGGCGGGAAGGATCCGGTCGAAGCGGTAACCGGTCTTCTCCGCTACGCGGCACGAGGCGAGGTTGTCCACCTGGTGGATCAGTTCGAGACGGTCCAGCCCGTCACCCGCGAAGGTGTCGAAGGCCCACGCTGAGAGCGCTTCCAGGGCGCGGGGGGCCACGGCCCGGCCCCGGGCGTGGGGCATGGTCCAGTAGCCGACCTCGGCGACCTCCCGCCCGCCCCCGTCCTGCCACTTCAGCACGACGTTCCCCATCAACGTGCCCTCCGCCAGGCCGGGTTGCTCCTCGCAGACCGCGAAGCCGCACCGCGTGCCGTTCTCCCAGCCCTGCCGCTGCACATCGAGCCACCGCCGAGCCTCCTGAGGGCTGTCGATCGGCCTGCTCGCCCAGCGGGCTATCACCGGGTCGGCGTACGCCTCGATGACCGACTCGACGTCGTCCGCCCGCCAGGGCCGCAACACCAGACCACCCGACGCCGCCGTCGCCCCAACCCGCAGATTCACCGTCATCAATGTCCCCCTCAACACCCGGTCCCACTATGGCCTTGACGTCGATCAAGGATACGGACGTGATGTTGAAGGTTTCCCGGCCGGAACGACGCACGGCAACCGACCATGACAGAGCGGGAGTTGATCGGGGATCAGCCCTCCGCCAGCAGCTCCGTGATGGCGCGCTCGGTCCAGAGGCCGGTCGCGCCCGGGCAGGCCGCCAGGTAGGAAGTCACCTCACGCATGCCCCAATGCCCCGTCTCCAGCAGGCCCTTGGCGAGGTGGCGGAGGTAGGCGGCCGAGGGTGCCAACCCCGTGACCTCGTGCAGGTGCCAGGGCGCGGTGAAGGTGAGGACGGGTAGGCCCTCGTGCCGCCCCGCGCAGACGAGGGTTTCGTACCGGCCCTCGCCCAGGACGGCCCTTCCCGTGCTCAGCACCTCGCCGAGGTCGAGATCGTCGCCGGGCTCCCGGTACATCTCCTGCGCCGCGATGTCGGCGAACTGGCCCGCCGAGACCAGGTGCGCCCGGGCGAACACGCGCCCGTCCGCCCCGGGGTCGTAGAAGGCCCGGCCGCCTCCCCACACCGAGGAGCGGGTCGCGAAGTACAACGCCCCGCGCAGTTCCACCGGCACGGACACGGCGGGCGGGCGCCGGTCCCGGCACCCCGGGTACGACCGTGCCACGCCGGGCGGCCGCCCGCCTTCGATGTAGTGGGCGAGCCGGTCCAGATGCATGTTGGAGCCGTACGAGGCGTACCAGATCAGCCCCTCCCCGTTGCCGGGCCCCGCTGCCCCCACGCCCTCGCCCCCCTCGCCTTCCCCTCCGCCCGCCCATTACCTCGGCGGTAATCGACCCTCCCGCCGCCCCCCGGCAGAGTGGAGGACATCGGGACCCGGGCGGCGCACTCCGGTCGGGTTCCGACTCTCTGACCAGGCAGGACGTACTTCACGGAGGCTGATTCCCATGTCCGACAACCGCTACGAGACCGCCGTCTCCCGCTACTTCGCCGCCTGGAACGCCGACTCGGCCGAGGATATCGCCAAGGCCGTGGCGGCGGCCTGGACCGAGGACGGGTCCTACACCGACCCGCTCGCCCAGGTCGCCGGACACGAAGGAGTGGCCGCCGTGATAGCCGGGGCGCACGCCCAGTTCCCGGGGTTCGAGTTCCGCCCGCTCGGCCCCGTCGACGGCAATCACGACATCGCCCGCTTCGGCTGGGAGCTGGTGTCGGTCGCGGACGGCTCCGCCCCCGTCGCCGGGTTCGATGTGATCACCCTCGCCGAGGACGGCCGCATCCGCTCCGTCGCCGGGTTCCTGGACCGCGTCCCGGCTACGGCATGAGCGACTGAAGGTACTTCGCCGTCTCCGGGTCGGCCGGCAGGAAGGTCTCGATGGCCAGCTCGGAGACGGTGACGTCCATCGGGGTGTTGAACGTGGCGATGGTCGATATGAAGGACAGGACCGTCCCCGCGTGCTCGATGCGCAGGGGCAGGGCGAAGGGGAAGGCCCGGTGGACTTCTGTGTCGCCCGGCTCCTCCCGGCCGGACGGCACGGGGTGGGCGGCGACCTCGTCGTACAGCTCGCGCAGGGTCTCGCTGCGCAGCAGGGCGATCTGCCGTTCCATCTGCTCCAGAAGGTGGCCCCGCCACTGCGGGAGGTTGCGGATGCGCGGGGCGAGGCCCTCGGGGTGGAGGGTGAGCCGCATCGCGTTGACCGGCGGCGTGAGCAGATGTCCCGCCACGCCTTCGAGCAGCATCTCGATCCCGCGGTTCGCGGCGAGCACCGTGTACGTCGCGTCCACCATCAGCGCCGGATAGGGGTCGTAGGCCTGGAGCAGGCGCTCCATGCCCTCCCGCAGCGAGCTCATCGACGGGTCGTCGAGCGGGGTCTGCGCGTAGTGCGGGGCGTAACCGGCCGCCAGCAGCAGTGCGTTGCGCTCGCGCACCGGCACGTCCAGGTGCTCGGCGAGGCGCAGGATCATCTCCTCGCTCGGCCGGGACCTGCCGGTCTCGATGAAGCTGATGTGCCGGGCCGACGAGTCGGCGCGCAGCGCGAGCTCCAGCTGGCTGATCCGGCGCTGCTCGCGCCAGCCGCGCAGCATCGGCCCTACTCCCGTTTCGAGTGCGGCAGTTGTCATAGCTCAGACATTAACCCGCTCCACTGACAACGCCTCCGGCCGTCCCGCCCCGCGCACCGCTCGGCGCCGGAGCAGCCCGCCCGCGAGGACCGCGCACGCCGCGACCCCGTACGCCGTCGTCGGTACGGGGAAGTCGGGCGCGGCCGGGGCCGTCACATAGGCGGCGGCGCCCGCGGCGGCCACCGTGAGCCACTCCCAGCGCCCGTCCAGCGCGACCAGGGCGACCAGGAGCAGGGCGTACCAGGAGTAGCCGGGGGTGAGCAGCAGGAAGGCCGTACCGAGCAGCAACAGGGCGCCGGACCACGGGCGTTCGGCCTTGCCGCGCCACAGGACGTGTCCGGTGACGGCGAGCAGCACGGCGGCGGTCACCGGCAGGGACCAGTCGTCGGGCAGCACCAGCCGAAGCAGTGCGAACCGGCCCCGCGTGGACGGGTCGTCGTACCCCTCCTCCTGGGTGTAGCCGCCGAGGTAGCCGAAGACCGAGGAGTGGGAGGCGAGGGCGTAGGGCAGATAGGAGAGCGCGATCACCCCGGCCGTGGAGAGCAGGACGGTGACCGGGCGCCGTCGCAGTACGGCGGGCAGGACGGCGGCGGGCAGCAGTTTCACCGCGACACCCGCCCCGAACAGGGCCCCTCCCGACGCGGCACGCAGCCGCCCGATCGCGGGGCGGCCCGGGCCCTGCCCGCCGGTCAGCGCGCCGAGCCCGGCGACCGTCAACAGCACGGCCAGGACGTCGACATGCGCGTTGTTGACCGCCTCCAGGGGGAGGGCCGGGCACCACGCCCAGTACGCGGCGCCCGACACGGAGCCCCGCGTCCCGTCCGGGTCGCGTCGCCGCAGCATCCGCAGCAGTCCGAGGGTGGTGCCCACCGCGCACAGCGCGCCCCCGATCTGCAGCGGCTTGAGGCGGGCGGAGCCGGGTGAGAGCGCGTTCACCAGCAGGTAGGAGGCCTCGGCGACCGGCGGGTAAATGGTGTGCACGGTCGGTCGGTTGATGCGGGTGCAGCCGCCGTCGACGGCGGCGTGGTCGGGCAGCGCGCACTGGGCCGGGTCCGTCGGGAACAGCCAGCTGTCGCGCAGCCCCGCCAGCTCGCGGTCGGCCGGCGCATGGTCGTAGGGGGAGATCCCGGCCGCCTGCACCCGGCCGTCCCAGGCGTACCGGTAGGCGTCGGTGCTGGTGCGCGGGGGAGCGAGGAGGCCGGTGGCGGCGACGGCGACCGAGCCCGCGACGATCAGGGCCGCCCGGTGGCCCACCGGCACCGTGCGCAACGACCAGACGGCCGCCGCGAACAGCAGCCAGGCCGCCCCGTACCACCAGGAGAGCCCGCCCGGGTCGCCGGCGTAGTCGTCGCGGCGGACGGTCAGGGCGAGCACGGTGGTGAGCGCGGCGAGCAGAGCGGCGGTGCGTACGACAGGTCCATGGGTCACCCCGCGAGCTTCGCACCTGCGAGCCGCTCCGGACGGCAGGGCGCCCCCGCCGTCCGCGAACCGTAAGGTTCGGCCGGGCGTGGGGGCGCACCGAGCGCGGGACTACCGCGTCACCGGGTTACTGCCAGCCGCCATAGGGAACGGTCAGCAGTTCCAGCCAGTGGCCTGACGGATCGGGGAAATACACCCCGCGACCGCCGTCGTTGTGATTGATCTCGTTGGGGTGCTTCCGGTGCGGATCCGCGAAGTACGGAAGCTTCAGATCCGTGATCTTCTGGAAAGCCGCGTCGAACACTTCCTCGGACACCAGGAACGCATAGTGCTGCGGTGTGATATCGGTTCCCTCGGGGACCGTGGCGAAGTCGAGAGTGACTCCGTTGCCGGTCACCACGGGCACGAACGGTCCCCATTCCTTGCCGACCTCAAGGCCGAGCATATTGCCCAGGAATTCAGCGGAGATCCGGTTGTCACGGGAGCCGATGATCGTGTGATTCAACTGCACTGACACGGTGTAATGCCTCCAAAAGGCATCTCACAGCACCTCCATGTCTCACCCGGCCGGTGACCGACACGCGATGCTGCCCGAAGATCCTAACCATGGGTCCGCGCCCTTGTCACGGTATTGATTGCGTCATCACATTCCCGCTCCGGGCGGCGGCGTTCGCGAACCGTAAGGTGTCGGGCCGCCCGGAAACGGGTCCGGCCGCGGTGGGATGGAGCCATGAAGCCACGACTTCCCGCGGTGCGCCCGCCCGCCTTCCGGGGCAGGCTGCACGACGCCCGTACGGCGACCTCGATCGGCCGCTGGCTGGGTGTCGCGATTACGGTGTGCTTCGGCACCGGACTGATCAGTCACTACCTCCAGCACCAGCCAGGATGGCTGGTGGACGTCTTGCCCAGCAGGCCCGTCTGGGGGTATCGGCTCACCCAGGGCCTGCATGTGGCCACCGGCATCGCCGCGATTCCGCTGCTGCTCGCCAAGTTGTGGGCGGTGTACCCGAAGCTGTTCGCCTGGCCGCCGCTGCGTTCCGTACGCCACGCACTGGAGCGGATCTCCGTCGCGGTCCTCGTCGCGGGCGCGGTCTTCGAACTGCTCACCGGGCTCCTGAACACGGTGCAGTGGTATCCGTGGCCGTTCTCCTTCGTGCCGGTCCACTTCGCGGTGGCCTGGCTGCTCACCGGCGCCCTCCTGCTGCACCTGGCCGTCAAGTACCCCGAGATCAGAGCGCATTGGGGACGCCGGTCGCCCGGCACGCTCGCGCTTCCCGCGACCGACGGGCCCGACCGGCGCTCCCTGCTGACCGGCGTGACGGCCGCCGTCGGCGCGGTCACCCTGACCACCGTCGGCCAGGCCTTCACCCCCCTGAAGGCCTTCGACGTCCTCGCGCCGCGCCACCCCGACCACGGTCCGCAGGGACTCCCGATCAACCGCACCGCAGCGACCGCCGGAGTCGGCCAAGTAGACTCCGCCGCCTACCGGTTGACGGTCGCGGGCCCCCGCCCCTACACGCTCACCCTCGACGAACTGGCCGCGCTCTCCCAGCACGAGTCCGTCCTGCCCATCGCCTGCGTCGAAGGCTGGAGCAAGTCCGCGCACTGGACGGGCGTGCGCATGAGCGACCTGCTGCGCCGCGCCGGCGCCCCGCCGGACGCGCGGGTGCGGGTGACCTCCCTGGAGAAGTACGGCTCCTACCGCGTGATGGAGATGGGCCGCGAGTACGCCCACGACCCGCTGACCCTGCTCGCCCTCCGGCTCAACGGGCAGATCCTGACCCCCGACCACGGCTACCCCGCCCGCGTCATCGCGCCGAACCGCCCCGGCGTGCTCCAGACGAAGTGGGTCACCCGCCTGGAGGTGCTGTGATGCGCACCGTGCTCGGCGCGGCGGGGCTCGCTCTGATGGGCTTCGGCGCGCTGCTCGTCTGGGACCAGACCACGCACTGGGACGTCCTGATCTGGCTGGGCGGGGCCGTCGTCCTGCACGACGGAGTGATCGCCCCGCTGGTCCTCGCCACCGGCCTGCTGCTCGGCGGCCTGAAGCACCGCGGCCTGCTCCGCGCCGCCCTGATGACCATGGGCAGCCTGACCCTGATCGCGCTCCCGGTGCTGCTGCGCCCCCTCCCGACCGCCAATCCGTCCGTGCTGCCGCTGGACTACGTACGCGGTCTACTGCTGTCCCTCGCGGTGGTGGCCGCGCTCGCGGTCCTGATCGGCGTGGGGCGCTGGGCCCGCGGAAGGACGCGCCGACCGGACGCGCCGGAGAGCTGACGGCGGGGGCGGCGGGCGGCGCGGATGGGAGGATTCCGCGCCTTCCGCCGGGCCGTTCCCGGCGCCGCACGTGGGCGAGGTCAGTCTGCGCTGGGGTCCGCCCGCATCGGCTCGGCCACCTCCCACACGCTCTGGAACGCCAGCCGCAGACACGCCGCGAGCGCCGGGTGCTCGATGTACAGGGCCGTCGTCGAGCCGGTTCCGGCCACCGGATCCGGCATGTCGCACAGCACCAACGAGGCATCCGCGATGACCAGTTTGAGCGGCAGCCGGTGCGTGAAGCGGGCCTCCTCGCCCGCCTCGGCGAAGCGCCGCACGTTTTCCAGGACCTCCGCGTCGGCCAGCGCGTCGTGCGTGTACACCGCCCGCACCGTGCCCTTGGCCCGCCGCAGCCGCCGGGTCGCCTTCATCCCGCTCGTGTTGGCGGCCGGGGCCACGAACGGGGGCATGCAGAACGAGAGCAGCTCGGTGTCGGCCTGCTCCTGGATGTCCGCGAAGCGCTCGGCGATCTGCCGCTGGTCGCGCAGCACCTCGATGTAGTCGAGCGGATCGGTGTGCGCGCGGCCGTCCGTCCAGAGCGGCAGCAGCAGCGACGTCAGCCCCGTCGACACCTTCTCCAGCCGTTCGAGCGACTCCCTCTGACGGTTCATCAGGCGCGTGACGGCGAGTTCGGGGGCGACCGCGGTGAACGTGGCGACGCGCCCCCGGTGGGCCACCGCGAGCTGCGCGCGGACCAGCCCGTCGAGGACGTCGTAGATGCGCTGCCGCGGCACCTCGGCCTCCCGTGCCACCTGCGCCGCCGTGTAGGAGTCGCGCCGGACGAGAGCGAGGTAGACCCGCGCCTCGTAGCGGGAGAGGCCGAGCTCGACGAGGTCGTTGACCGACCCCTCATCCGGCTCCATGCGTGTCCCCGTCCCGCTCCATGTACGTCCTCCTCGGCTCGGCTGCACGCCACCGTATACACGTACCCCCGGCTCTGAGCAGTCCTGTGATCCTTTGGGAATCCCGCGGGCTCCGCGATCGGTGATCCATCCCATTTCGAGGACAAGGCTTTGCCTGGGGCTTGCCAAAGGCTGTTGTCGACCCCGGTGGCCGTCGCTACCTTCAACCGTGCCACCACCTGAGCGGGTGGCAGTTTTCGCGAGGTGTCACTGTCATGCACTGATCAGAAATAGCCGCACGCGCTGATCACCTGCATCCCCGTACGACAACACGGCGTACCCGCACCACCGGGCGCCCAGCACCCGCACCGCCGATCACATCGCACACGGGACGCGTACCGCTGACCGCCCAGCACCCGCACCGCCGTTCGCACCGCATACGTACCGCTGAACGTGCCGCACCCGTACCGCCGCTCACCCCGCACGGGTACCGCCGATCGTCACACGTCATGCCGCACGCGCCGGATCCGCCCCGCCGCACACCCGAACGCCCCCGCTCGCCCCCGGTCCGGCGAACCAACCCCCCCATGGAGGGCAGTTCCTTGTACTCGAAGAGACCCTTCGGCCTCCCCAGGCCGACCGGCCGCGTCGCCACCGCCGTGCTGTCCGCGGCGGCCCTGGTCACCGGTGGACTCATCGCCGTCGCCCCGTCCGTCGCCGCCGCCACGCAGGGCTCCAGCGCCCAGCCCGCCAACACCCAGCGGCTGTGCGCCCAGCCGACCAAGGCGGGCATGATGTCCTGCCTGGCCCTGGCCCGCACCGATGTGCGGCACCACCTCGGCATATCCCCGGCCGCCGCGCCCTCCGGGTACGGCCCCAGCGACCTGCAGAGCGCGTACGCCCTGCCTTCCGGCGCGGGCTCCGGTGCCACGGTGGCGATCGTGGACGCGCAGGACGACCCGAACGCCGAGTCCGACCTCGCGACCTACCGCTCGCAGTACGGACTGCCCGCCTGCACCACCGCCAACGGCTGCTTCAAGAAGGTCGACCAGAACGGCGGCACCAACTACCCGACCGCCGACTCGGGTTGGGCCGGAGAGATCTCCCTCGACGTCGACATGGTCAGCGCCGTCTGCCCCCAGTGCCACATCCTGCTCGTCGAGGCCAACACCGCCAGCATGGCCGACCTGGGCACCGCGGTGAACCGCGCGGTCACCATGGGCGCCAAGTACGTCTCCAACAGCTACGGCGGCAGCGAGGACTCCACCGACCCCAGCTCCGACGCCTCCTACTTCAACCACCCGGGCGTCGCCATCACCGTCTCCTCCGGTGACAGCGGCTACGGCGTCGAATACCCCGCAGCCTCCCAGTACGTGACCGCCGTCGGCGGCACCTCGCTCAGCCGCGCGAGCAACTCCCGCGGCTGGTCCGAATCGGTCTGGGGCACCAGCTCCGGCGGCCAGGGCGCGGGCTCCGGCTGCTCCGCCTACGACCCGAAGCCGTCCTGGCAGAAGGACACCGGCTGCTCCAACCGCACCGTCGCCGACGTCTCCGCGGTTGCCGACCCCGCCACCGGCCTCGCGGTGTACGACAGCTACCAGGCCACCGGCTGGAACGTGTACGGCGGCACCAGCGCCTCCTCGCCCATCATCGCGGGCGTGTACGCCCTCGCAGGCACCCCGACCGCGAACACCGACCCGGCGTCCTACCCGTACGCCCACACCGGTTCGCTGAACGACGTCACCTCCGGCGCCAACGGCAGCTGCAGCCCCTCCTACCTGTGCACCGCGGGCGCCGGCTACGACGGCCCGACCGGCCTCGGCACCCCGAACGGCACCGCGGCCTTCACCGGCGGCACCAGCACCGGCAACACCGTCTCGGTCACCAACCCCGGCAACCAGTCGACCCAGGTCAACACCGCGGTGTCGCTCCAGATCCACGCCACCGACTCCGACAGCGGCCAGACGCTGACCTACAGCGCCACCGGCCTCCCGGCCGGGCTGTCCATCAACTCCTCGACCGGCCTGATCTCCGGCACCCCGACCGCCGCGGGTTCGTCCAACGTCACCGTCACCGCCAAGGACTCCACCAACGCGAGCGGTTCGACGTCCTTCACCTGGACCGTCAGCACCTCCGGCGGGACCTGCACCCCGACCCAGCTGCTCGGCAACCCCGGCTTCGAGACCGGCAGCGCCGCACCCTGGTCGGCGACCGCGGGCGTCATCGACAACTCCAGCGGCGAGGCCGCGCACTCCGGCTCGTGGAAGGCCTGGCTCGACGGCTACGGCACGACCCACACCGACACGCTCTCGCAGACCGTGTCGATCCCGGCCGGCTGCCACGCCACCCTCACCTACTACCTCCACATCGACACCCAGGAGACGACCACCTCCACCGCCTACGACAAGCTGACGGTGACCGCCGGTTCGACCACCCTGGCGAGCTACTCCAACCTCAACAAGAACACTGGCTTCTCGCAGAAGTCCTTCGACCTCTCCTCGTTCGCGGGGCAGACGGTGACCCTCAAGTTCAACGGGACGGAGGACAGCAGCCTGGCCACGTCGTTCGTCATCGACGACACGGCGCTCAACGTGAGCTGACCTGAACGTGTGCAGTGCGTGGGGCGCGGAGGCACGCGACACAGGTACTGCACGTGAGGTGGCCAAAACACGCGAAGGGCGGGGCGGGGTCCATCCCCCACCCCGCCCTTTGGGCATCCCGGAAAGCAGCTGCGCCGCCTGCGCCTGCGCCTGGTCCGTCGGAGTCGCCGTCGCACTGTTCGCGACCTGCCACCCGCGAGCACCCCGGGTGCCTTTCCGGGCGAGGCGGACGCGGTACGCCGCTGGGCGAGAGCGCTCTCTGGCCGCGCCGAGAGGGACGCGAGGGGGCGGCCCCGCCGGACCGCGGAACCCGGTACGCGGCCGGGCGAGAGCGCTCTCTACCCGCGCCGGAGGGCCACGAAGGGTCGGCCAGCCGCGGTCCAGCGGCCCGCCGGACGCCAGCCGAGCGGGCGGGCGCAGGACAGCAGCGCGCCGGTGCCGAGCCGGGCCCAGGGGAAGTCGCCACCCTCCGCTCCCTTCGCGTCGGCGACCCGCACCCGGATCCGCTCGTCGATCTCGTACGGAGCGGCCTCCGCGATCAACAAGCCGCCCGACACGACGAGTTGGGCCACTCGGCCGAGCAGCACCGCCGGGTCACCCCCGATGCCCACGTTCCCGTCGACGAGCAGTGCGGTGTCCCAGCGCCCCTCGCCCGGAAGCCGGTCGAAGACCGAGCGGCACAGCGCGCTGCCGCCCCAGTCCCGCGTGCGGCGGACCGCCTCGGGACTCACGTCGACTCCGAGCGCGGCGACCCCCTCGGCGGCGAGCGCAGCCACCAGACGGCCGGGCCCGCAGCCGATGTCCAGAACCGCGCCCCGGCAGCGGCGCAGCACTGTACGATCCGCCAAGTCCGGTTCCGCGCACCAGCGTTCGACCTCCAGCGGCAGCAGCCAGCCGTCGGGTCTGCGCAGGAACAACGGCCCCCGCCCGGAGCGGAGCGCGTCCGTGTAGGGGTCGGCGTGCCAGGCGGTCGGGGCGGTGGCCGAGAGCGCTCTCACCATGCGCCCGGCCCGGCTGTCGAGGACGCGGAGGGGGCGGGGCCGGTGGCTGAGGAACGGGGGGCTGCGGGTTGGGCGGTCGGGATTTCGGCGACGGAGGTCCGGGAGGCCGCGGACTGAGGGGCTGGGGGCTCGGGGGCCGTGGACCAGCTCGCTGTCAGGGAGCGGGCGAAGCGGCCGTGGGGAGCCTCGGCCGCGACCAGTTCGGCATCCCGCGAGGTGTCCACGTCGCGCAGCCGGGCCAGCTCACGCACCCTGAGCCCGGCGTCGCACAACCGCTGCCGCTGCACGCGCCCGGTCTCGGGCACCGACATCGGCACCCCGAGCAGCAGCGCGGGGTCGGGCTCCGTCAGGCCGAGCGCCCAGAAACCACCGTCCTCGGCCGGGCCGAACCACGCCTCATCCGGCCGATTCGGTTCCCCCAGCGCGGGCGCGAGCAGGGCCGGACTCACCTGAGGGGTGTCCATGCCGATCAGCAGCGCGGGCCCGGTACATGCCGCGAACGCCGCCGCGATCCGCTCGTCCAGGCCGCCCGCACACTGCGCCAACACCTCGATGCCCGGAGGCAGCCACGCCCCGGGCTCGCCGTCGAGCACCAGAACCCTTCTGCGCGCGGGGGTCGCGAGCACCGCGTCGAGGGTGTCGGCGAGCGACGCCTCGGCGATGCGGGCCGCCGCCTCGGGGGTGTAGGGCGGGGTGAGCCGCGTCTTGACCCGGCCGGGCACGGGCGCCTTCGCGAGGACGATCAGCGTCGTACCCGCCGCCGACCCGCCCATGGTCCCCGTCATCGGGCCGTCACCGACGTGCGCGCCGCCACCGGCGGCTCCGCGAGCACCCTGCGCATGTCGTGCACCGCCTGCCAGGTGCCCCGCCATGTCCCGGTGACCTTCGACTTCCCGGTGCGCGGCCGGTACGGCACCTCACGCTCGGCCACCCGCCACCCCGCGTCCGCAGCCCGCACCACCATCTGGAGCGGGTAGCCGCTGCGCCGGTCGGTGAGCCCGAGGCCGAGCAGCGCTTCCCGGCGCGTTGCGCGCAGCGGTCCCAGATCGTGCAGGCGCAGCCCGGTGCGGCGGCGCAGCATCCGTGCCAGCGCGAGGTTCCCGGCCCGCGCGTGCAGCGGCCAGGCGCCGGCCCCCTGCGGTCGCCGCCGGCCGAGCACCAGGTCGGCGGCGCCGGACGCCACCTCCCGTACATAGGGGACCAGCTCGGCCGGGTCGAGGGAGGCGTCGCAGTCGCAGAAGCACACGTACTCGGCCTCGGCGGCGAGCAACCCGGCATGGCAGGCCGCGCCGAATCCGCGCCGGGGCTCGTGCACGACCGTCGCGCCGAGAGCGCTTGCAACATCGGGTGAACCGTCCGACGAGCCGTTGTCGACCACGACAGCACGCCAGCCGTCCGGGATGCGGGCCAGCACCCAGGGCAGCGCCTCGGCCTCGTCGAGACAGGGCAGCACGACGTCCACCGTCACCCCGGCCGGGCCGGGAGGGGCGGCGGAGGAGGAACGGGACGAGGCCTCGGGCGACGGCTGGGATGGGGAAGGCGGACAGGGCGGACCGGACTGGGACGCGGGAAGTGATGCGGAGGGGGATTCAGTCACGTGCTCACCGTACGAATCCGAACCGGACAAAACGGATTTCGGGTTCTTACGAAACGCGGACATCGCCCGCCCGGGGCCCACCCGGCGCAGACGGACGCCCCCGAGCGGTGCGACGCTGGGTGCCATGCACAGCACCGAGACCCGCATCCTGGTCGTGGACGACGATCCGACCGTCGCCGAGGTCGTCACCGGCTACCTGGAACGCGCGGGCCACGCCGTCGACCTCGCCGCCGACGGGCCCGCCGCCCTGAGCGCTGCCGCGCGCCGCCGCCCGGACCTGGTGGTTCTCGACCTGATGCTGCCCGGCATGGACGGCCTGGAGGTGTGCCGCCGACTGCGCGCCACGGCCCCGATACCCGTGATCATGCTGACCGCGCGGGGTGACGAGGACGACCGCATCCTCGGCCTGGAGATAGGGGCCGACGACTACGTGACGAAGCCGTTCAGCCCGCGCGAACTCGTCCTGCGCGTGGAATCCGTACTCCGCCGGGCCCGTACGGCTCCGCCTCGCCCGGGGCCGCGCGTGTCCCGTTCGGGTATCGCGCTCGACCCGGCCGCCCGCACCGCCGCCAAGGATGGTCGTGAACTGGCCCTGACGCTGCGGGAGTTCGACCTCCTCGCCTACCTCCTGGCCCGCCCCGGCGAGGCCATCTCCCGTGAACGGCTGATGCACGAGGTGTGGGGCTGGGAGTTCGGCGACCTGTCCACGGTCACCGTCCACGTCCGCCGCCTCCGCGGCAAGATCGAAACCGACCCGGCGAAGCCCACCCTGATCCGAACGGTGTGGGGCGTCGGCTACCGCTTCGAGGCGGACGCGGACGGGGAGCGGGGCGGGGGCGGGGCTCATCAAGCCGGGCCACGTGGGGGCGGGTCCCATGGCGCTGGACCCCATGGCGTCGGACCCCATGGGGGCGCGCTACATGGCGCTGAACCCTATGGGGATGCACGGGGGGATGGTGTTGGGCCTTATGAGGGTGGGCCCCATGGCGCCGGGCCATATGGAGGTGGGCCGGATGGCGTCGGGCCCCATGGGGTCGAGCCGGGTGCGGCTGGGCTGGACGGTGCCGGGACTCATGGGGCTGGACCACGCGGCGCCATGCCACACGGTGCTGCACCACACGGCGCTGTGCCACAGGGGGTGGGTGCCCACGGGGACGAACCGGGCAGCGCCGCGACGAACGAGGCCGTGCCGCGCGGAGGCGACCGTGGGTGACATTCTGCTCATCGCGTTGTACGCCTTCCTCGGCGCCGCGGCCGCGGGGCTGGGCGGGGCACTGGCCCTGCGACTCCTGCGGCACCGATCGCTCACGGCATCCGTCGCCGTCGTCGCGGCCGTCGCGGTTCTCGCGATGCTGGCCGGCACCCTTGCCGTCGCATGGGCGATGCTCCTGAACTCCCACGACCTGACGGTGGTGACCGTGGTCGTCGCCATGGCCGCGGTCGCCTCGCTGGCCACCGCGCTCCTGCTCGGCCGCCGGGTCGTCGCCAGCAGCCGTCGGCTCGCCCTGGCCACCCGCACGTTCGGTGACGGCGGCAGATTCGACGCCCCCGCAGGCCCCGCGACCGCCGAACTGGCCGCCCTGAGTCGGGAGTTGGCATCGACGAGCGCGAAGCTGACCGAGTCACGGGAACGCGAGCGCGCCCTGGAGACCTCGCGGCGCGAACTCGTCGCCTGGATCTCCCACGACCTGCGCACCCCGCTCGCCGGTCTGCGCGCGATGGCCGAGGCCCTCGAAGATGGCATGGCCAAGGATCCGGACCGCTACTTCCGCCAGATCAGGACCGAGGTCGAGCGCCTCAACTCCATGGTGGGCGACCTCTTCGAGCTCTCCCGGATCCACGCGGGAGCGCTCTCACTCAATCCCGCCCGCATGTCCGTCCACGACCTGATCGGCGACGCGCTGGCGGGCGCGGATCCGCTGGCCCGTGAACACGGGGTACGCCTCGTCGGAGAGCGTGTCGACGCGGTGCCGGTCGAGGTGGACGGCAAGGAGATGACCCGGGTCCTCGCCAACCTCCTGGTCAACGCCATCCGCCACACCCCGGCCGACGGTACTGTCGCGGTCGCCGCCGAGGACCGCCAAGGAGCGGTCACGCTCTCCGTCACCGATGGCTGCGGCGGCATCCCCGACGACGACCTGCCCCGCGTCTTCGACACCGGGTGGCGCGGAACCGAGGCGCGCACCCCGCCCGGTGGCGCGGGCCTTGGCCTGGCGATCGTCCGGGGCATCGTGGAGGCCCACTCCGGGCGCGCGGAGGTGCGCAACGTGGCGGGCGGCTGCCGCTTCGAACTGACCCTGCCGACAGCACCGGCGTGAGCCGAGCGCGGCGAGGCCCGTCCCATGCACGCGCCTCGCCTCGCCTCGCCGCCTCCCGCCCCCGGCTACCTCTCCGCCGAAGCGAACTCCGCCATCCCCTCGTCGAAGCCGATCGCCGGCTTCCAACCCAGCTCCCCGCGCAGCCGTGTCGAGTCCGCCGTGATGTGCCGTACGTCGCCGAGCCGGTACTCGCCCGTCACCACCGGGTCGGGGCCGCCGTGCGCCGAGGCGAGCGCCCGGGCCATTTCGCCCACGGTGTGGGGGGTCCCGCTGCCCGTGTTGAACGCGGTGAGCGCGCCGGGCCGGCGCTGTGAGAGCGCTTCCAGTGCCACCACGTTCGCCGCCGCCACATCACGTACGTGGACGAAGTCCCGGCGCTGGCGGCCGTCCTCGAAGACCCGCGGCGCCTCGCCCCGCGCCAGAGACGAGCGGAAGAACGAGGCCACCCCCGCATAGGGCGTGTCGCGCGGCATCCCGGGCCCGTACACGTTGTGGTAGCGCAGCGACACCGCCCGCCCGCCGGTCGCCCGGGCCCAGGCGGCGGCCAGGTGCTCCTGCGCCAGTTTGGTGGTGGCATAGACGTTGCGCGGATCGACCGGCGCGTCCTCCGCGACCAGGCCAGGGCTCAACTCGGCCTGGCAGTAAGGGCATTGCGGCTCGAAGCGGCCCGCGTCGAGCCACGCGACCGGCCGCGGCCCGGGGCGTACGACCCCGTGCTCGGCACACTCGTAGCGACCCTCCCCGTAGACCACCATGGATCCCGCCAGCGCCAGCTCGCGCACCCCGGCGTCGGCCATCGCGGTCAGGAGGACCGCGGTGCCGAGGTCGTTGCAGCTCACATACGCGGGCGCGTCGGCGAAACCGGTGCCAAGCCCCACCATCGCCGCCTGGTGGCACACCGCGTCCACCCCGTGAAGCGCCGCAGCCACGACATCCGGATCGCGAACGTCGTCCCCCGGCCGGACCGCCCGGTCCAGGACGAGCGGCTCATGGCCGTGTGCGGCAAGGGCTGTGACAATGTGCGAGCCGATGAAGCCCGCGCCTCCCGTGACAAGTACACGCATAGAGGAGACGCTACGGATGTGGAAGCTCCGCGTCACCGTTCCACCCCGCGATGTCACCACCCCGTAAGGAGTATCCCGACATGCCTGTTGAGCCGCTGTCGCAGAAGGACGTCGAGGACCGGCTGCGTGAGCTGCCGGGCTGGTCGCTGTCGGAGGATCGCGACCGGATCTCCCGCGACTACCGCCTCGCCAACCACTTCGCGGCGACCGCCATGGTCATCCACGTCGCCCAGATCCAGGAGGAGCTCAACCACCACTCCGACCTCACCCTCGGCTACAACACGGTCGCCCTGACCGTGAGCACCCACGACGCGGGCGGCGCACTGACCGACCTGGACTTCCAACTCGCCCACCGGGTCGAGGAGATCGCCCCGGCCCATGGCGCGCGTTGACCTGGAGCCCGCCCGTGCGGCGGACGGGTTGAGAGCGCTCACGGACTGAGAGCGCTCTCGCGCCGGGTGCGCCTACTCCTCCGCCCGTGTCATCTCCATGATCCAGTTGAGTACCCAGGTGTCGCCGCCGTCCGCGGAGAACCACTGCTCCCAGCGGGCGGTCGTGGCGCTGATCCCCGACCAGCGGAAACGGATCTTCACGTCCTTGCCGTCGTACGTGTCGTCGCCGTAGAACTCACCGGTGCCGTCGGGGCCGAAGCGGCCCCGCACCGGCGGATTGAGTCGGCCGGTGCGGCTGCTGGCCCAGTTCAGGGACCATTCACCGGCGTCACGGTCGTAGAGCCGCAGGGTCAGACCCGAGCCCCCCTTGTCCGGGAACGCGATCTCGTCGAAGTGGGCGCCGCCCGCGAAGTGCACGGAGCCCCGGGTGCGGCCCGGGAACTCCTCCCAGCCGCTGTCCGGATCGAGGTAATCGAGCAGCCTGCGGTTGTGGACGTCCCAGCTGCCTACGAGAAAGTCGAAGTCGTTCATGGGCAGGACCGTAGGAGCGCTCCACTGACATCCGCTGTCAGTGGATTCGGGCAGACTGGCCGACATGCGCGCCAGCCGACTGGTCTCCCTGCTGCTCCTCCTCCAGAACCGGGGGCGAATGACCGCCGCCCAGCTCGCCGCCGAGCTGGAGGTGTCCGTCCGCACCGTCTACCGCGACACCGAGGCGCTGGCGGCCGCCGGCGTGCCGCTGTACGGCGACGCGGGACATGCGGGCGGGTACCAGCTGGTCGACGGCTACCGGACCCGGCTCACCGGCCTCACCAGCGACGAGGCCGAGGCGCTGTTCCTCTCCGGACTGCCCGGCCCGGCAGCCGCCCTGGGGCTCGGCCCGGTCCTCGCCGCCGCCCAGCTGAAGGTGCGCGCGGCACTCCCGTCCGAACTGCGCACCCACGCCGACCGCATCCGGTCGCGCTTCCACCTCGACGCCCCCGGCTGGTACGCGGACGCCGACCCGGTGCCGTTCCTGGAGCAGGTCGCCGACGCCGTGTGGCGCGGCCTCGTCCTCCACGTCCGCTACCGCCGCTGGAAGGAACCGACCGACGTCGACCGCCGTCTGGAGCCGTACGGCCTGGTCCTGAAGGCGGGCCGCTGGTACGTCGTGGCCGGGCCAGGACCACGCACGTACCGGGTCGATCAGATCCTCCAACTCACCCCGAGCGGCGAGGAGTTCTCAATACCCGAGGGATTCGACCTGGCCTCCCACTGGCAGCGGGCGCAGGACGACTTCCATGCCCGGCTGTACCAGGCCGAGGCGCTGGTACGCCTCTCGCCGCGCGGCGCCGAACGGCTCACCGGGCCTGCCGCCCGCGCACTCGCCGAGACGGGTGCCGAGGAGCCCGACGGCTGGATTCGCGCCGTCCTGCCCGTCGAATCCCTGGACCATGCCCACCGAGCCTTCCTGGAACTCGGCGCGGAGATCGAGGTGCTCGCTCCGGTCGAGCTACGCGCCCAACTGGCCGACACTGCAAGCAAGTTGGCTGCACTGTACGTCGAGTGACGCGGCTGGGTGTGAGGGCACGTGAGGGGCGTTTCGACGGGGTCCGCACCAGGGACCCTGCCAGTGGGCCCGCCCCAGGGACCTCTTCGCATCTGATCGACCTCGGCACCCGCTGGCGAGAGCGCTCTCGCCGGGGCGGCTGCCCGCCGGACCAGGGGCTCGGGGCCACGACCGGGACGGGGCCGGGGCAGGTGGGCCGACCCCCGTCCGCCCCGCCCGCTCCGACCCCGCGCTTCGGGCCCCGGCCGTACCAGCTCAGACGTGCCAGTCACCCGCCGCTGCCGCGCTCCTCGCGAAGTCCGCGAAGTCGCGGGGCTCGCGGCCCAGCACACGCTTCACACCGTCCGTCGTCGACGCGTTGTGGCCGTCGAGCAGCGTGGTGAACAACCCGGCGAGCCACTGCGCCTCGGGCGCGGGCATCCCGTACTGCGTGAGCATCTCCGCGTACTCGGCGCCCGACACCGGCGCGTAGTGGATCTCGCGACCCGTGGCGCGGGAGAGTTCGGCCGCGACCTCCGCGAACGTGAGCAGCCGCGGGCCGGTCAGTTCGTAGGTCTGCCCCAGGTGGCCTTCCTCGGTGAGGGCGGCGACCACGACGTCGGCCAAGTCATCAGCGTCCACCCAGGGTTCGGCGGTTTCACCGGCCGGAAAGGCCACCGTTCCCGCCAGGACGCCGTCGACCATCGGGCCCTCGCTGAAGTTCTGCGCGAAGAACGCGGCACGGACCACCGTGAGGTCTGCGTACGCCTCGCGGAGAGCGCTCTCGGCGAGGGCTGCTTCCGGCTCGCCCCGGCCCGAGAGCAGCACCACCCGGCGCACCCCGTTCGCCGCCGCGAGCCGCCCGAACAGGCGCATCGCGTCCACCGCGCCCGGTGCGGCGAGGTCGGGATAGTAGGCGACGTACGCGGCATACGTGCCTCGCAGGGCGGCGGCCCAGGTCGAGTCGTCCGCCCAGTCGAAGCGGACCTCCCCGCTCCGGGACCCCGCCCGGACCGGCACCCCGCGAGCGGCCAGCCGCTCGACGACCCGGTGGCCCGTCTTTCCCGTACCACTCGTCACCAGCACCGTGCGTTCGTCCATGCCGTACGCCTCCTTGAAGTCGTCTGCCAGCTGCGGGATTTGCCTCTTGTCCGTCTTGTTCGTCATGGCTCCAGCGTCATCGAGCGGCTGTGGACTCTCCATGCGCCAAGGGCCAATTCCCATACGCGTTCGTCCAGCTCCTGGACCGCTCCGCACGCTCTACGCTGACCTCATGGACGCACTCGCCGGACTGCTCGACGGACCACGCGCCAGAGGAGCTTTCCTGCTGCGCATGGTGATGGAACCCCCGTGGTCCGTGCGGATCGAGGACCGGGCGCCCATCTCCCTGATGTCGATGACGGCGGGGGAGGCCTGGATCGTGCCGGACCGCGGCGACGCGGTGCACATCGTTCCCGGGGACATCGTCATAGCGCGCGGCCCCGACCCGTACACGGTCACCCACGCACTGGATCTCGCTCCCTTCGCGCGGATCGGCCCCGGCGCGACCTGCACCACTCTGCGCGGGGAAGCGCTCTCAGCCTCCATGGACCTGGGCGTACGCACGTGGGGCAACGCCCTGGACGGCTCGGCCACCATGCTGGTGGGCACCTACCTGATGGAGGGCGAGATCAGCGGGCGGCTGCTCGACGCCCTGCCTCCGGTGCTGCTGCTGACCGCCCAGGAGTGGAACTGCTCGCTCATGCCGTTGCTCGACGAGGAGATCTCCCGCGACCAGCCCGGCCAGAGCGTCGTCCTGGACCGGCTTCTCGATCTGCTGCTCATCGCGGTGCTGCGCTCGTGGTTCTCGCGGCCGGGCGCGGACGCGCCCGCCTGGTACCGGGCGATGGGCGATCCCGTGGTCGGGCCCGCCCTGCGGCTGGTGCAGGACGCTCCCGCACACCCCTGGACCGTTGCCTCGCTCGCCGCACGGTGCGGAGTGTCGCGGGCGGGATTCGCCCGGCGCTTCACCGAGCTGGTGGGGGAGCCGCCCATGGCCTATCTCACCGGCTGGCGCCTGGCCCTGGCCGCCGACCGGCTGCGCGAGACGGATGCCACCGTGGAGGCGATCGCCCGGCAGGTCGGATACAGCGGGGCGTTCGCGCTGAGCGCCGCCTTCAAACGGGTTCGCGGTATCAGCCCACAGGAGCACCGGGCCCTGTGCAAGCGGGGCACCTGAGCGTCCCCCTTAGCCACGCCTCGACCGAGTTGGCTCGCAAAGGGCCCCGGCAGGCTGTGAGAGCGCTTTCAGGCCCGGATGTGCTGGGAGAGATCGTCGTTACCGACCACACGGAAGACCCCGCCCCCGAGCGGTGGGCCCACCAGGCCCGCGAGGCGGTCCATCCGGCGCTGTTCGCTTGCCGCTATGCGCTCCATCCAAGCCGGGGTGTCGCCAGGCTCGGCGTCTATGAGCGCGCACGTCAGGATTTCCTGAGGGTCTTCGAGGTTGAGAGCGCTCAGTACGCGGCGCGGGTCGCCGGGAAAGGTCTCGTCGGGTAGCCAAGCCTGGCGGAAGGCGGCGTAGTCGACGCCGTCGTTGAGGCGGCGCAGTGAAGTGCCGAGCAGCATGGTGAACCTCCGGAAGCGGATGCCTTGGCCCGCGATGCCCGGTTGGGATCGTGGGTGGTGCTCGATTCTTACGATGTAAGTTTCGCGACAGGGATACAGTGCCCTTACGGCGTAAGAATCGTCAAGAGGTGGGAGAAGGACCTGATGGCGGACGGACGGGCGCGACCCAAAGCAGGGCTCAGTCGCGACAAGGTGCTGGACGCGGCGCTGGATTTCGTCGACCGCGAAGGCGTCGCCGCGCTCACCATGCGCAAGCTCGGCGCCGAGCTCGGGGTCGAGGCCATGACGCTCTATCACCACGTGGGCAATAAAGGGCAGTTGCTGGACGCGCTCGTCGGACGAGTGGTACGTCGGGCCACCGCCGGGCTGCCCCACGGCACCCCGACCGCATCGTCGCCTGGGGCTGGGGCTGGGGCTGGGGCTGGGGCTGGGGCCGGGGCCGGGGCTGGGGCGGCCTCGGCCGGCTGGACCGAGTGGGCCCGGGCCTTCGCGGTCGGCTTGCGGGCCGAACTCCTCCGCCACCCGGGCGTGTTGCCGCTCATCGCGACTCGCCCGCTGAGCTCCGCCGAGGATCTGGTCCTGTTGGAGGAGTGGCTGGCTGCCCTGACCGGTGCGGGTCTCGGGTTGGGCCCGGCGACGGACATCGTCAACTCGCTCGCCACGTTCGTCATCGGCCACACCCTCGCCGAAGCCGGGCACACCCCGGGCGAACGTGCCGCCGCGCCCGACCTGGACGACGTGGCACCGGACCCGGAGCGCTTTCCCCTGCTCGCCGAGGTGACGGCCACCCGTGTCGGCCTCGACTTCGCCGCGCGCTTCGACCGCACCGTGGACATCATCCTGTCCGGCTACCGCGAACTGTCCCGGGACTGATCCGCGGTCGCCTCGGGGCCCGCCCCGTCGAAGCCGTCCCGCAGAGGTGATCCCGCCGCATGGCCCTCTCGTGGCAATTCCACCTCAACCTCCTTACGAACAACCCTCGTTCCTTCACGCACGGCTCGAATTTCTCCGCGCACCACCCCCTCTCACTCTCAATGGCCCCCAACTCCCTTACTGAACAGGCGAGTTCTTCGCTTGTCGGGAGGACGTGAGGGTACGGATACTCGACGCGGCGAGTTGGCACGGACGGCGGTGATTGCCGGAGAACCCGGTCGCCGCGTGACCCGGTCATCGCGCCCCAACGGGCCCGGCGAAAAACCCGTTGCCGGGCTCAACCCCCCACAGGAGGTTGTGAGTTGAAGCAGCGATGGATGTCAGGCCGACGTGCGGCCACCGCCGCCGCGGGAGCCCTGGCGCTCGGCGCGACCCTGACGATGCAGAGTGCCGATGCCGCCCCCGCACCGAACTCCGCCACACAGTCCGCCGCAGCGGCCGGGCAGCTGGCACACCGGATCGACACCGCTCTCGCGGGCCGCACCGCAGGCTCGTTCTACGACGCGCAGAGCAAGAAACTCGTGGTGAACGTGGTCGACGCCGCGACCGCCGACAGCGTCCGCAAGGCGGGCGCCGAAGCTCGCACGGTCAAGCACTCGATGGCCCAACTGGACGCATCCAGGCAGGAGTTGAAGGTCAAGGCCTCGATACCGGGCACCTCCTGGTCGATGGACCCCGTCAGCAACAAGGTGGTCGTCAAGGCAGACCGCACCGTCACCGGTAGCCGGCTCGCCCAGCTCGACAAGGTGGTGCGAAGTCTCGGCGACACGGTGACCCTGAAGAGAACGGCCGGACGCTTCCAGCCCCTCATCGCGGGCGGCGACGCGATCTGGGGCAGCAGCGCCCGCTGCTCGCTCGGCTTCAACGTGACGGTCGGCGGGCAGCCGTACTTCCTGACCGCCGGGCACTGCGGCAACGCGGTCTCCAGCTGGTCGGACCAGCAGGGCGGTTCGGAGATCGGCGTCACGGAGGCCTCCACGTTCCCGGGCCACGACTACGCCCTGGTGCGCTACACGAACAACATCGACCACCCGAGCGCGGTGGATCTGTACAACGGCTCCTCCCAGCCGATCAGCGGCGCAGGCGACGCCACGGTGGGCGAGCAGGTCCAGCGCAGCGGTTCCACCACCGGCGTCCAAGGAGGCCAGGTCACCGGCCTCAACGCGACCGTGACGTACGCGGAGGGCCAGGTCGACGGCCTGATCGACACGACCGTTTGTGCCGAACCCGGCGACAGCGGAGGCTCGCTCTTCGACGGCGGTACGGCCCTGGGCCTGACCTCCGGCGGCAGCGGCGACTGCAGCTCGGGCGGCGAGACGTTCTTCCAGCCCGTACCGGACGCGCTCCAGGCGTACGGAGCGCAGATCGGCTGAGCTGACCTGCGAGAACCTCTGCGCTCACCTGCCCCTTGCCGTTCGCTCTCGAACGGCAAGGGGTGCAGTGCGTTCACGGCGCGGGGATCCAGGTCCCGGGGCCGGCGCTGGGAGCGCTCTCTAGGCGTCGCCGGACAGCAGGTGCTGGGGCACCGACCGAAACGCCCAGGTGCCGGCTCGGCGCGTGAACACCCACACGAGGTCGAAACGGTCGGGCCACTTCGCAGGGACCCCGGCCACGTGCGCTGCGCCCAGGGCGTCGACGATCGGCGGGATCCTGGAGTGCTCCCAGCAGATGAGGACGGGCGCCGTCGCCGCCAGCACCGAGGCCGCCAGCTCCTTCTCCCCACCCTCGGGGAAGTCGGTGGTCACCCGCAGATGGAGGGCCTCGGCGAGCGGTGTCACGGTCTGGCGCATCCGATGCGCACCGGCATGCGGGCCCTGATCCGTCGCGGCGTAGATGGTTGCAGGGCGGGGAAGGGCCGTTTGTGAACCGGCAGGCGAACCGCTGTTGGAGGCGGGCGCGGTGAACAGGCGGGGCAACGCGTGAGCGCGCTCCCAGCCCCGTCGGGTCAGGGACTTCTTGTCCTGCTTACCGGCCTCGTCGAAGCCCGGATCGCCCGAGGAGGGCTTCTCGCCATGCCTGATGATCATGATCGTGGTGTCGTGCCCGGTGTCGGACGGCACGGCAGCGGCCGACAGGGAACTGTTCGCCCCGGACTTCTTGTCGTGGCTTCCGTCGCAGCCCGCAGCCACGACCGGCGCGGCCAGCGCCAAGCCGAGCAGCAGGGTCCGCCGGTTCGGCCCGTTCCCGTGAGTCACTCTTGTACCTCTTCTTGCGGCGTTCGCTCGCGTTGCACACGGAGCCGTGTCATCGGAGTTGACGGTGGATTGGTGTCCGGGGTTCCGTGAGGACCTCGTCGCACACGCATGCGCGGCCGCTCCCGAGTGGGGCCGGGATCGTGCGGCCGCGAGGAGATGAGAGCGCTCTCGCGACGTGCGTGTCCGGCCCGCCCAGCGGCGTGCTACTCGTCCACGGGCTCCAGTTCCCACCACTGGCCGGGGGAGTCGGTGTCCTCCCACTGCTGTACGTTCGCGCCTTCCTCGGCCGAGCCGTTGGCGACCTCCAGGAGCAGACCGCTGATGTAACTGACCAGGGTGACCCGCCCCGGCACGTCCAAGTGCCGTTCCACGAGCCACTCCTGGGCACCGAAGTTGTTCGCCTTCCACTGCTGGACGTTGGCACCGTTCTCGGTGGAGGCATTGGCGACGTCGAGCCGCTTGCCGCTGTTCACGTTCACCAGGTGGTAGAGCCCGCCGCCACTGTGCACGGGGGAGATGTGCCACTGCTGCGCCGTGGAACCGCTCTCCTTGCCCTGCTGCACATTGGCCCCGCTGCCCTAGGCGTTCCCGTACACCTCGAGCAGCAGGCCGCTGCCGACGTTGCGTACGAGATAGCGGCCCTCGGGCAGGGTGGGGTTCTGGGTGTCGTTCATGATCCCGAAGGATACGGTCGCGACAGTGCCGCCGCCCGTGAATCCGGGCGGCGGCACCGTCAGGCCGTGGTGCGGTGCCGTCAGTGGTGACGGCTCTCGCGGGCCAGCGCCTTCACGAAGTGGGCAGCGTCGATGGTGCCGATGCCGGTCGCCATGTCGTAGCCGTTCACCGCGGTGTAGCCGGTGACACCCTGGTAGCTGTTGTTCGTGCCGTCATTGACGTCCACGAGGCCGGAGCTCGGCTTGTACCCCTCGTGCTTGTAGAGCGAGTACAGCGCCTCGTTGATATTGCCGAGGCGGTGGCCGGCGGCCTGGTCGGCGAGGGCGACGATGCCGGAGAAGAGCGGGCTCGCCTCGCTCGTACCGCCCGACACGTCCCAGCCGACGGCGGTCGGGTCGTAGCTGGAGTACACCCAGGCGCCGCCGTTGACCGCGGCCGCCATGGAGATGTCCGGGGTGCCGCGCCGGTTGCCGACGATGCCGCGCACGCCGTTCTGGAACGAGGGGCGCTGGAAGACGTGCGACTGCCCGCCGCCGCCCGAACCGTTGTCGTTGTACACGCTCTCAGGGCTGAGGCGGTTGCCCTTGTCGTCGAGGTGCAGCTGGGTGCCGCCGATCGACGTGACCAGCGGGTCGGACGAGGGCCAGGAGTTCACGCGCTCCTTGTAGTAGCCGCTGCCGTCCGCGGTGTTGTCGGTGGCACCGCCGTCACCGGAGGAGGCGAGCACGGTCACACCGTGGGCCGCCGCGTCCTTGAACGCATACCGCAGGTTCTTGATGCTGGAGAAGTCACCCTTGTCGAAGCCGGGGAACGTGTTCTCCGTGGCGCCGAAGCTCTGGGTGATGACATCGCCGATGCCACGGTCGATGAGGTGCTTCTCGGCATCCATCATCTCGGGCAGACCGGTGACGCCCTCGGTCTCCGCGACCGCGGTCTCGACCAGGATGATCTTCGCGTCGGGGGCCACGGCGTGGGCCATCTCGACGTCGAGGGTGGACTCACCGGCCCAGCCGGTCATGTCCTTGTTCTTGGGGTCCCACGTGGGTACGTTGCCCCACTTGACCACGTCGACCTTGCTGCTGGGAATGCCGTACTGCTTGCTGTACACGTCCAGGTCGTGCTGGATCGTCGGCGAGCCGAAGGAGTCCACGATCACGATCGTGCGGCCCTTGCCGGTGATGCCCGCCTTGTAGAGCGGGTTCAGGTTGTACGCCTGGCGGTACTGCAGCGGGCCGTAGCAGGCGATCTTCCACTTGGCCTGGCACTGCTCGGTGCTGAGCGGGCCACTGGTCGAGTGGGCGAGCAGGTGTCCGGCGACGGCCGGGACGGGCTTTACCTGCGGGACGGCAGGTGCAGCAGTGGCGGACCCGGACAGCGGGGTGGCTATCACCGCGGCGGCGGCAAGGGCGGTGGCCCCAACTGTCGCTGCTGCGGTACGAGTCCGGGGGCGGGCTATGCGCATGAATGCTCCCTGAGTGGGGTGAAGCCGCGCGGGGCGGTCGTCGCGATCCCATCGGGAAGGTCATGCGCAGGACAAGAGGATTTATCGCTTGATGTCGAACGCTTTGCCTGGGTGGCGCACTTGAATGAACATTCTTGGTTGGTACCTGACCAACCTGCGTCCGGAAAACGACAAAAGGGGCGTCACTCGACTTGATCGGGTGACGCCCCTTCTTCACACGGTGATCAGCGTGTGTGTGCGCTCAGAGCGTGTGGGGTAGACGTGTATGTCGTCGCCATATGTGACTCCCCCGGACTTCTACGGCACCAGCACCGAGGTGTGGCGTCGCCCCAGGGCGGACCCATATGCCTGGCCAGCGTGTGGCGTCGGCACATGTGTGCTGCCCACATGTGGCGCGTAGCCGCACGCGATGTCAGCCGCGTAGATGTCTGTGTCCGATCGGGTGTGTGATCAGGCGCCGAGGTTGAACTCTGCCGGGTTCGGGCCGAGGCGCTTGCCCTCGTCCAGCGCGGCGAGAGCGGCCAGGTCGTCCGCGTCGAGCTCGAAACCGAAGACGTCGATGTTCTCCTTGATCCGCGAAGGCGTCACGGACTTGGGGATCACGACGTTGCCGATCTGGATATGCCAGCGCAGCACCACCTGGGCGGCGGTACGGCCGTGCTTCTGGGCGATCGCGACCACGGTCGGGACCTCAAGCAGGCCCCGGCCTTGACCGAGCGGCGACCAGGCCTCGGTCGCGATGGAGTGCTTGGCGTGCAGCGCACGCGACTCCACCTGGGCGAGCTGAGGGTGCAGCTCGATCTGGTTGACGACCGGGACCACCGAGGTCTCGCCGAGCAGCCGCTCCAAGTGCACCGGCTGGAAGTTGGACACGCCGATCGCCTTCGCGCGGCCGTCGGCGTAGATCTTCTCGAACGCCTTGTACGTGTCGACGTACGCGTCCTTGGCCGGCACCGGCCAGTGGATCAGGTACAGGTCGACGTAGTCGAGGCCGAGCTTGTCGAGCGAGGCGTCGAAGGCCCGCAGGGTCGAGTCGTAGCCCTGCTCCGAGTTCCAGAGCTTCGTCGTGACGAAGAGGTCTTCGCGGGCGACCCCAGAGGCGGCGACGGCCTTGCCGGTGCCTCGCTCGTTCTCGTAGATCGCGGCGGTGTCGATGCTCCGGTACCCGGACTCGATAGCCGTCGCGACCGCCTTCGCGGCCTCGTCGTCCGGCACCTGCCAGACCCCGAAGCCGAGCTGCGGCATTTCGACGCCGTTGTTGAGGGTGATGGAGGGGACCTTGCTCACGAGCGGTCGATCCTTACGTCGTCGGTTGGTACTCCCATCGTCAACGAACGAGCGGAGCGACGCATTCCCAACGGGCCCACCCGATCCCGACCCGATCGCACCTGACCAGCGGCTCAGTACATCTCCTGACTCGCCGCTCAGGAACTGGTGACCACTGCCGCCGGATTACTGGGCCGATACAGCTCCGACCTCCTCGGTCCAAACCATTGACCAGGCCTCGACAAGACGCGACGCTAGGGCACGTGCCTGAACAATGGACACTCATGTGAACAACATGGTGCTTCCCGTCCAGCTAACTGCGCCTGTCCGCGCCGTACATCGTTCACTCCTAAACCCACCTCTCAGGAAGGTTGGTGCAATCAGTGAAAGACATGCAGGAAACATCGGATGAGACAGCCGCGACTGTCGCGGGCCGGTCGACCCCCGAGTGCACGGGCTTCGAGAGCGCTCTCGACGCCACCCGCTACTTCCACGCCGATCGGTAGGCGGGCCGCCATGCTGCTGCGGGTGGGCGGCATCGCGGCGGGTGGCGGGGTCCCGCAGCGGAACGTTGCGTGGCCCGGCCTCGCAAGGGCGCGCACTCACCCTGGCTGCCGGGCCGGATCTGGAGGGCCACGCACCCGATGTTCAACCCGAGCCTGCTCAAGGCGACCACCGCCTTCACCCGCATCATGCAGATGAAGCAGGCCAGCAACGGAACCTCGCCCATCGTCGTGCAGCCACCGCGTCGGGTGAACGCGTGCAGACCATCGAACTCCAACTCTCCGTCAAACCAACCCCATTGGCTGCTTCAACCTCGAATCGCGGCACGACAGGTGGGCCGACGGCGACGCCCAGATCAAAGTCGGCGACAAGACGGCGGGCTCGGTGCGTTGGATTCGGAGGAGCGGCGGCACGACGGTCACCGGCAGGGCGGTGACCGGGGGCGACACCTTTCTCGCCGACGGTTTCCGGCCGAGGTGAGGCATCTACACCCCTCGGCGAGACCTCGGGGCCTACCCAAGCACCTACCTGCTGCTGACCAACCCACGGGGCTGTCAACTTGTCTGACGGCCCGCCCAGGGAGGTACGTACATGCGCCCGTACGCGAGGAGGTGGCTCACGTTCGCCGGGCTGCCCTTCGTCGGGTTACCGCCTCTGGCGCAGCCCCACCGCCGCGCCCACCCTCGTCCAGCCAGCCACGACCCACGTCCTTGTGCGCCCGGCCACTGCGTTACCGCCGATCCAAAGCGCAACACGCGCAGTGCTCTCTATGAAGACTCACATGGCCGATCGCCAACCAGTCCCGAGCGCGGCCATGTTCAACCTCAAGGACTAAGGACTACGGGGCCACGCGAGACGGCTCGCCGAAGACAGCCGGGCTGTCGACAGGGCGGGGACCGCGGCGAACGCCCCCGGCGGCGGGACCGTACGGCGCTGGGCGGCCTAGACCCCGAACATCCAGCTGACCACAGGCGCCACCACCCGGTCGACCGCTCCCTCCGCCCAGGGTGCGCCCGGCCTCGATCACTTGGACGGACCCGCATGAGAACGCTCTCAGACAGGCGCGGCCGCTTGGTCGCACGGCTCCTGCTAGTGGTGGCGCTGATACTCGGCACCCTCTCGCTCCGGGCCCCGGCCCGTGCCGATCTGCAGAACCCGCGTCAGGATTTCCTGCGTGCCTCCACCTCCGGTTTGTTCCTGCACTGGGGTGAACGCACCGCCCCCGCCCACACCAACTGCTCGGCCTGGGAATCCGATGTCACGACCGGCGGCTGGACCCCCGACTACTGGGTCGACGAGGCGCGGAAACTGCATGCCCAGTACCTCGTACTCGCCACGTTCCACAGCCGCCTCGGCTACGCGAGGCCATGGCCCTCCAAGATCCCTGGCAGCTGTTCCACGAAGCGCGACTTCCTCGGAGAGCTGATCGCGGCAGCGAAGGCCAAAGGCCTCAAGACCATCCTGTACATGACGGATGATCCCCAATGGCACGCCGATGGAGGCCACGAGTGGCTCGACTCGGCCGGCTACTCGGCATACAAGGGCACTCAGGTCGACCTGACCACCCGCGACGGCTTCGGTCAGTTCAGTTACGACAACTTCTTCGAGGTGATGGGCCGTTACCCGGACCTCGGCGGCTTCTGGATCGACAACGACAACGACTACTGGCTGAGCCACAACCTGTACCAGCAGATCTACCAGAAGCGCCCCGCCTACACGCTCAGCAACAACAACGAAGATACGCCGATCATGGACATGATCAGCAATGAGCAGAAGACGGGCATGACGCCGTCGTACGACTACCCGCAGGCGCTCTATACCGCGCAGCCCCGCCTGACCGAGGCCGACTTCAAGCTGCCGTCCACGGGCGCCTGGTGGTACGACGGCACGAACCCGGCCGTGGACAAGAAACTCACTCTGGGAAGGCTGATCACCAACGCTGGCTCGTCGGTGAAGGCCCTCATGGCGGAAACGGCTCAGGTGAACGGGAAGTTCCCATCCAACCAGGCAGCCTTCAACGACTTCGCGAACGGCTATCTGGATCCGATCTGGGCGTCCCTGCACGGGGTCGAGGGCGGCGGTTACCTGTACGGCGGCCTCAAGCCCGGCGTCTGGAACGACGGTGCCCAGGGGGTCACCACCATCAGCAAGACCGATCCCGTCCTCCAGTACATCCACGTCATCACCCCGCCGGGCACGTCCACCCTCAAGCTGCGGGACAACGGTTACCAGGTGACCGCGGTCACCAACCTCCGTACGGGCGCGGCAATTCCATACAGCCAGGCCGACGGCACACTCAGCCTGACGGGGCTGTCCGACTGGGACCCGTACGACACCGTGTTCAAGGTGACAGCGCGGGGGCGCGTGGGGGTCATCGCCCCGTCCGCGTACGCGATGAGCGCCTCGGCGTCCGCGAGTGGCCATGGTGCGGCGGCCGCCGCCGATGCCGACTACCTCACCTACTGGGACAACAACAAGACCCTCCCTGTCCGGCTCGACTTCAATCTGGACGCGGCGCGGACCGTCCGCTACCTGGGCATCAACCAGCGTGAGGATTCGGTGAGTTACGCCCGCTCGGACACCGAGCAGTCGGCGCGGATCAAGGGATACAGGGTGTACGTCAGCGCCGACGGCAAGAGCTGGGGGAGCCCGGTGAAGTCCGGCACCCTGCCAAGCGCGCGGGGAGTCGCCTTCATCGACATTCCGGCCGTCTCCACCAGTCATGTCCGCCTGGAGGTGACGAGTACGTACGCGACCGCGACGGACACGGCACGCTACAAGCGCCTGCGAATCGACGAGGCGTGGCTCGGGGGCGCTTACGCGTCGTCGGGTTCGGGGGTGCCTGCCCGTCCTGAGAGCGCTTCCGTGGCGTCCGGTCCGTCGGCAGCTATGGACCCCTACGGGCCTGAGAGCGCTCTCGCTTCCGCGCTCGTGAACTCCGATGCCAGCCTCGCCCGCGTTCCGAACTCGGGTCCCCCGAAGGGGGCTGAGCAGAAACTTCGGTAGGGCCGCCGGGGGGCGGCTCCTGTCGAGGGGGCAGGGGTGGCGGTCGAGCCGCCACCCCGGTCCACCCTGCCTTGCCTAAAGCAACTCCTGTACGGCGAAAGGGATTTGGGCCCACGCGGGGCATTGACAACAGGCGTTGCAGGCGCTGCGATGCAGGGGTGTTAGGAAGCCTTCCTAACACCCCTGGACCGCACGCCTTCGCACCGCCCTGAGCTAGCCCCGATCAGCGCCGATCTGACGAAGCCCGCAGTACATCCCCAGCGCCCCCGTGCACCCCAAGCCCGCAGCGAGCTCCCCACCGTGTACCGCCAACCCTGGCCGAACTCTCACCCGGTCCCGCCGCGCCTCCCGACGCGATCAGACCAGTAACCCGTCCTGAGAAGCGACTCGGCCCAAGCGCCCCCGGCCGCAGAAGCCCTCAGCCTCGGAGACACCTGACCCTGCCCAACTCCCGACCTCTGCTCCTGAGTCCCACTGACACCCGCCGAACCCCCCATGGAAGGACCCCTCCATGCACACTGCCGTACCCCCACGCCGTCTCGCCGCGGGCCTCGCAGGCCTTGGCTGTCTGATCCTGCCCCTGGTCGGCGCGATCCCGAAGGCCAGCGCCGCCGGCACCTCGGGGGAGGGCGTCACTTCCGCCGGGTCGGTCGCCACCGCGTCCGCTTCCGCCGCATCCGGCGCGATGGCGGTCGCTCCGTACGAGTACCTCGGCTGGGGCAACCCGCAGAAGCCCACCGACGTGATGGCGGCCACCGGCGTCAAGTGGTTCACGCTGGCGTTCATCCTCTCCGACGGCGGATGCAACCCGAAGTGGGACGGTTCCCGCGCCCTGACCGGAGGCTCCGATGAGAGCGCGATCAATTCCATCCGCGGCGCGGGCGGCAATGTGGTCGTCTCCGTCGGCGGCTGGAGCGGCAACAAGCTCGGCGAGAAGTGCTCCAGCGCCTCGGCGCTCGCGGGTGCGTACCAGAAGGTGATCAACGCGTACCACCTGAAGGCCCTCGACATCGATATCGAAGCCACCGAATTCTCGAACGCCACCGTGCGGCAGCGCGTGGTGAGCGCTCTCAAGATCGTCAAGACCAGCAACCCCGGCATCGTCACCTACGTGACGATGGGGACGACCCCGAGCGGGCCGGACACCAACGGCAGGGACCTCATCAAAAAGGGAGCGGCGGCTGGGCTCGCCAACGACGGTTGGACGATCATGCCGTTCGACTTCGGAAGCCACAGCGGGTCCATGGGCTCGGCCACGGTGAGCGCTCTCGAAGGGCTCAAGTCAGCGGTGAAGAGCGCCTACGGGTACAGCGACGACGCCGCCTACCGGCACATCGGCGTCTCCTCCATGAACGGCAAGACCGACGAGTCCGACGAGACCGTCACCACCGGCGACTTCCAGAGCATCCTCGGCTACGCCCGGCAGCATCACATAGCGCGCTTCACCTTCTGGGCGGTCAACCGGGACCGCCAGTGTTCCTCGGGCGGCGCAGGCGACTCGTGCAGCGGGGTCAGCCAGTCTCCGTACGCCTTCACCAAAATCGTCTCCCAGTACGCGGGCTGAGGAGCGGAAAGCTGACGCGTCTCTGCTGGCCGAACTCGTTCGTGTCGAAGGTCAGGCCGCGGTCCTGATCGTTGACGTGGATGGTCACGTACGTACATGACGTTGGTCGGCGTGCGTGGTGTGCCATCGGACTGGCGGGCACATCGGGTTGGTCGGGCGATGTGGTCACCGCACTGAGCCCGTCGGGGCGAGGACGTGACAAGCCACAGGACACTCGTGCCGACCGCAGCCGGTGCGGTGCGGCGCGGTGCGGGGCTCTGCTCCGATCGGAGCTGCTGCCCGCGTGGCGGACGGTGGGGCGCGGCGCGAGGTGGTGGCCTGGGTGATTGGGGGTTCGCACCACGAACAGGAGTTTCATGAGCACCGCACTGCTACGACGTGGAGCCAGGGCCGCGGCCGTCACCGCGCTCGCTCTCACCGGCGTGATCGGCGGCGTGACGCAGGCCAGCGCCACGCGGCCGCATCATGCCCCGGAGCCGGTCAACGTCAGCGTCGACGCGTCAGGGATCAAGGCGCCCGACCATGCCCTGGGCGGTCTGACCACCTTCCGCGTCCACACGAACGACGCAAGCGGTCGCCAGCTGCAACTCCTGCGCCCGCACGACGGGGTGCCGCTGCGGACCGTCTTCGACGATCTCGCCAAGGCCGTCAGCCACACGCCGGCGGTGTCGGCGCAGGGCGTCTCGGCGCTCCGTGGTGAAGCGGACGCGGCCGGCGGCGCTCTCGTCACGCCGGAGGTACCGGAGACCTTCACCACCAGGATCGAGCCGGGCCGCCTGGCCCTGCTCGACTTCACGGCCTTCCTCAAGGACCCCGCCCACCCCGTCTTCCGCGTCCTGTGGCTCGACGGCGGGCGGCACGGGGATCTGCGTGACTTCGACGGTGCCGTGGTGACCACACGCGAGACGCCGGCCGGGCCCCGCTTCGATGTACGCGCTCTCCACAAGGCCGGGGAGCCGATTCTGGTGCACAACGCGGCGGACGAGTTGCACGAAATGCAGCTCCAGCCGGTCGCTCCGGGCACCTCAGACGCCGAGATCCAGGCGTACTTCGACCGTGTCGCGGCCGGAAACCCGGGCCCGGCGCCGTTCACCGGGCCCGCTCTCGGCATCGGCGCGGTTTCTCCCGGGCACAGTGTGCTGCTGCGAGCCCACCGCCTCCCGCCGGGCCGGTACGCGCTGCTCTGCTTCATTCCGGACGACAAGAACGGTGTGCCGCACGCGTTCCTCGGCATGCACAAGGTGCTCGAGCTGAGCTGACCCCACCTGACAGGCGCGAGCAACCGCTCTCACGCGGCCCACGGCCCCCTCCCCGAAGTCCAGGGGCGGGCTCGCGGGCCGGGCGGAGAGCGCTCTCAGTGATACAGCGCCTCCACTTCGGCCCCGTACGCGTCCTCGATCGCCCGGCGCTTCAGCTTGAGCGAGGGGGTGAGGAGGCCGTGTTCCTCGGTGAACTGGTGGGCCAGGATCCGGAACGTGCGGATCGACTCGGCCTGGGAGACCAGGGTGTTGGCGGCGACCACCGCGCGCCGCACCTCGGTCTCCAGGTCCGGGTCGCGCACCAGCTCGGACGGGGTGAGCGGGGCCTTGCCGCGCATGGCGAGCCAGTGGTCGACGCCCTCCTGGTCGAGGGTGACCAGCGCGGCGATGTACGGGCGGTCGTTGCCGACCACGATGCACTGGGCGACCAGGGGATGTGCCCGTACCCGTTCCTCCAGGGCGACCGGCGAGACGCTCTTGCCGCCGGAGGTCACCAGGATCTCCTTCTTGCGCCCGGTGATGGTGAGGTAGCCGTCCTCGTCCAGCGCCCCGATGTCCCCGGTGGCCAGCCAGCCCTCCCTGAGCACGGACTCGGTGGCCTTCGGCTCGTTCAGGTACCCGGAGAAGACCTGACCGCCGTGGATCCACACCTCGCCGTCGTCGGCGATGTGGACCGTGGTTCCGGGGATGGGCTGTCCGACCGTTCCGTACCGCGTGCGCTCGGGGGGATTGGCGGTGGCGGCGGCGGTCGACTCGGTCAGGCCGTACCCCTCGTAGACCGTGACGCCCGCGCCCTCGAAGAACAGGCCGAGCCGGCGCCCCATGCTGGAGCCGCCCGACATGGCGTGCCGCACCCGGCCGCCCATCGCCTCACGGACCTTGCCGTACACCGTCTTCTCGAAGAACTGGTGCTGCATCCGCAGCGCCGCCGACGGACCGGGGCCCAGGCCGAACGCCTTCTGCTCCATGGCCTCCGCGTACTTGACAGCGATGTCCACCGACTTGTCGAAGGGCCCCGTCCTGCCGTCGGCCTCGGCTCTGCGGCGGGCCGCGTTGAACACCTTCTCGAAGATGTACGGGACGGCGAGGATGAAGGTCGGCCGGAACGACTGGAGGTCGGGCAGCAGCGCGGACGCGGACAGGGCGGGCTGGTGCCCCAGTTTCACCCGGCCCCGGATCGCGGCGATCTCCACCATCCGCCCGAACACATGGGCCAGCGGGAGGAACAGCAGGGTGGATGCCTCGTCGCCGGGGCGGGAGTGGAACACCGGCTCCCAGCGGGAGATCAGCATGTCGGTCTCGAACATGAAGTTGGCGTGGGTGATCACACACCCTTTGGGGCGTCCTGTGGTGCCCGAGGTGTAGATGACGGTCGCCACCGACTCCGGCGTCACGGCCCGGCGGTGCCGGTGGACCACCTCGTCGTCGATGGACTCGCCCGCTTTGAGGAGTTCGTCGAGCGCCCCGGTGTCGAGCTGCCACAGGCGTTTGAGCCGGGGAAGGCGGTCGACGACGGAGCCGATCGTCATCACATGGTCCTCGTGCTCCACCACACACGCGGTGACCTCGGAGTCGTGGAGCATCCAGAAGACCTGCTCCGCCGAGGACGTCGGGTAGACCGGTACCGGCTGGGCGCCGATCGTCCACAGCGCGAAGTCGAAGAGCGTCCACTCGTAGCGGGTGCGCGCCATGATGGCGACCCGGTCCCCGAACCGCACCCCTTCCGCGATCAATCCCTTGGCCAGCGCGAAGACCTGGTCCCTGAACTCCGCGGCCGTCACGTTCTGCCAGCGGCCGGAGGCGTCCTTGCGGCAGACGGCGACGCGGTACGGGTCGTCGAGGGCATGATCGAAGACCGCGTCCGCCAGCCCGCCGACCTGAGGCGCCGTCGCCATGGGTGGGACCGTGAACTCGCGCAATGACCTGCCTCCCTCCGGGGTGGCCACCCCCGGTGGCGCTCCGCACAGCGCGGTGACCGTACCTCACGGGCAGTTTCGGTGACAGGGGTCTTCTGCAAGTCGAGACGTACGACGTCTTCACAGGTCAGCGACCGAAACAGGCCCACATGGGGACCGCTCGGGCGCCTTGCTGACTCAAAGGCAAGTTCTGCGGAAGGCAATCTCCACGGAATCTGTACGCTCCGGTCACCCCCAGCCCACGGCTGTGCCCGATCTGGTCCGGACCACACTCGGCTACCCATGGATCGCGCCCACACTGGTTCGGCCACCGACATGTGCTGACGCCCCCGGCCCCCGGCGCCGTCAACGAGTGCCGCGCGCCATCGCTCAGCCGGTACTGCGCCCGTGTCCCGGATGCAGGCGGTCTCCGCCCGTCAGGATCGCCGAGGCCAGCGCGCCGGCCGCGTCCTGGGCGGCCGAGCCCCGCCGGTTGTGCAGCAGGACGAAGTCCACCCCGCCGAGCTCCGGCAGGCCCGCACGCGCCGGGAGCGGGTCAAGACCGGGCGGAATCAGGCCACGGGTGTGGGCCATCACCCCGAGGCCCGCGCGGGCCGCCGCGATCAGGCCGCTCAGGCTGCCGCTCGTACAGGCGATGCGCCAGGAACGCCCGTGGTCCTCCAGGACTTCGAGCGCCCGCGCCCGGGTGATCCCGGGCGGCGGGAACAAGATCAACGGGACCGGCCGCTCCGGGTCGAGCCGCAGGCCGGGCGCCCCGATCCAGCACAGCTCGTCCGTCCACACCAGCTCGCCGTGGCTGTCACCGGGGCGCCGTTTGGCGAGCACCAGATCCAGACGGCCCGCCTCGAGCCGTCGGTGCAGGGTCCCGGACAGCTCGACCGTCAGCTCCAGGTCCACCTCGGGATGGTCGCGCCGGAACGCCTGCAGGATCTCCGGCAACCGGGTCAGCACGAAGTCCTCGGAGGCGCCGAACCGCAGCCGGCCGCGCAGCCGCGTCCCGGTGAAGTAGTGGGCGGCCCGCTCGTGTGCGGCCAGGATCGTGCGCGCGAAGCCGAGCATCGCCTCGCCGTCCTCGGTCAGCCGCACGCTGTGCGTGTCCCGGCTGAACAGCAGCCGCCCAGCCGCGTCCTCCAGGCGCCGCACGTGCTGGCTCACCGTCGACTGCCGCAGCCCGAGCCGCCGCGCGGCCTGCGTGAAGTTCAGCGTCTGCGCGACGGCGAGGAACGTCCGCAGCTGGTTCGCGTCGTACATGCCCTCACGGTAGCCCGGCCATCGCGAAACGTGATGACAGTGAGAGTGGTGTACGGGATTCCCGATCAGGTGTCGAAAGGGGAGCATCGAGAATGCGCGATCCCGGACGGCACCGCTGGCCGGAATCCGCCTCCGCATGGAACCCGGACTCAGCCAGAGCGAGGCCGGGCCAGCACTCGCCCCGGCGCCGGAAAGCGCAGGGGCGACAACACGCCGTAGACCGAACGCCCGAGCATGTAAGTGGAGCACATGAGCCGCCGCACCCCGAAGCTGCCGTCCTGGCTGCCGGTTGACCCGTACATACTGGCGCTGCTCGGCACAGTGGGACTCGCCGCGCTGCTACCGGCCTCCGGGTCCGCGGCCAGTGTCGCAAGCGGCGCCTCGACGGGGGCCGTGGCGCTCCTCTTCTTCCTGTACGGGGCCCGGCTCTCGACCCGTGAGGCGATGGACGGGCTGCGCCACTGGCGCCTTCATGTCACCGTGCTGGCCTGCACGTTCGTCGCGTTTCCGCTGCTAGGCCTGGCGGCGAAGGGGCTCGTCCCGTTCCTCCTGACACCGGACCTCTACAACGGACTGCTCTTCCTCTGTCTGGTGCCGTCGACGATCCAGTCATCGATCGCGTTCACGTCGATCGCCCGCGGCAACGTACCCGCCGCGATCTGCGCGGGCTCCTTCTCCAGCATCGCCGGGATCGTCATCACCCCGCTGCTCGCGGCGGGCCTGCTCGGCAACAGCGGGGGCGGCTTCTCCGCCGACTCGCTCCTCAAGATCGTGCTGCAACTCCTGGTGCCGTTCCTCGCCGGGCAGTTCCTGCGGCGCTGGGTCGGCGGGTTCCTGGTCCGCAACAAGAAGGTCCTGGGCTACGTCGACCGTGGCTCGATCCTGCTGGTCGTCTACAGCGCGTTCAGCGAAGGCATGGCCCGCGGCATCTGGCACCAAGTGAGCGTGTACAGACTCGGCGCCCTGCTCGCCGTCGAGGCCGTACTGCTCGCCGCGATGCTCATGCTGACCTGGTACGGGGTGAAGCGGCTGGGCTTCGACCGGGGCGACCGCATCGCCATCCAGTTCGCCGGGTCGAAGAAGAGCCTCGCCGCCGGACTCCCCATGGCAAGCGTCCTGTTCGGGGCCCAGGCCTCCCTCGCGGTGCTGCCGCTGATGCTGTTCCACCAGATGCAGTTGATGGTGTGTGCGGTGATCGCCAAGCGCCGCGCCCGCGACCCGCTGGCCGAACAGGAGCCGGGGACGGACGCAGTCCCGGCCGATCGCGGGCGGGGCGTGCGGGTCGGGGAGTAGGGCGGGCCTCGGCCGGGGGAACCGTGTCACGCGCGTAGGCCGGCGCGGACCGGAGAGTGCCGCTCGATGAGAGCGCTTCCAGGTCCTGGAAAGGCCGCCGCTCATCAGCGCTCCGGGGCAGCCTCGGTTCGCTCGGAAGCCTTCGCAGCCTCTGCCTGGTGACGAGTCAGCTGCCAAATCTGGTCGACGCCGGTCTCGGCTGGGGCGAGCGGTTCGTTGGGGCGGCGCAGGTGCTCGGCGAAGCCGAGCCGGGCCGGGACGGCGGCGCTGGAACGGTTGGCCGCATCGTGGACGACCTCGACCGCATCGACGCCGGGCAGCCGGAAAGCCTGATCGACCAGGGCGCGGGCGGTCCGGGTGGCGACGCCGCGGCCGGTGGCGGCCGGGTGCAACCAGTAGCCGATCTCGCGCACCTCCTCCCGGGTGTCGTCGCGCCGGAACAGGCCGCAGGCGCCCACGATGGCGCCGTCCAGCACGATCGCGTACGTGTACTCGTCACCGCTCGCCCAGCGTCCCGCGCGGCGGGCCAGGAAGTCGGTGGTCCTGGCCAGGCCGTGTTCGGCAACCCAGGGCATCCAGGGACGCAGGTGCTCCAGCGACTCCTCGATGACCCGGAAGTACTCCGGAAGGTCCGCCTCGGCGTCGAAAGCGCGCAGCGTGAGGCTGTCGTCCACAACGATGACCTGCTGGGGAAGCTCCATGCGGGGAGGATCGTCTGAACGCGCTCTTGGGACAACGGAATTTGTCATGCCGTTGCGGCCACGGGTTGCTGAGAGCGCTCCCAGCGGCTGTCGGGATGGGGCTGAAATTTGGGGCGCCGTTGGAACCTTGAAGGCGCAGGCAGCGACGAGGCCCGTCACGGGTGGCCCACGTTTGAAGCTGCTCGGTTGAGAGCGCTCTCATCCCTCCAGGTCCTTTCGGGGCCCAGCTCCGTTCTCCTGCTGCGCGGCGAACGCCATCAGGTCCTCCTTCGACCACGGCAGTCGCCCTTCGCGCAGGTCATCGGTGACTCCGCGCAGCCACTTCACCTCGGCGGCGGTGATCGCCCGCAGGTACTCGCTCTCCAGCGAGGCAACCCGGGGCAGGCCGGACGCGGACTCCGAGGCGAGGCCCGCGTCGATTGCCCTCAGCGTCGCGTCGACCCTGGTCAGTCGGCGCTCCAACGCGTCGAGGAGTTCGTGCGGCGCGAGCATCAGCGCGTGCGACAGGGCGGCCGGGAACTGCGGGAACTCCGCCTTGGGCGCCGCCAGCATCTCGTCGAGCCAGGTCCGGGTGACCTCGCGCCCCGCCTCGGTCACCTCGTACACGGTTCGTTCCGGGTACTGCTGGTCGCGTCCCGTCTCGCGGACCGCGATCAGCTCCGCCGCCAGTAGGCGCTCGATGGTCCGGTAGAGACTCGCGCGCTGGCCGACGTTCACCACCTGCTCCTTCCCCCAGTCCTTGATCAGCCGCTGGATCCCGTATGGGTGCAGCGGCTTGTAGTGGAGCAGGGCCAGGACGGTCAAGGCGAGCGGGGAGCTGCGGGGGAGCGACGTCATGATCTGGATGATACTCACGAAGGAACTAGTTGACTTGATACTAGTTGCAATGCAACTATCAAGGGGTCGAAACGAGGCCAAGGGAGGGCCGGACGACAACGGCGGGGACATCCGCGCCTCGCGCGAATCCGGCCCACAGTCCCGCCCCCCTCTCCCATCCCCGGGAGCGCGTCAGGCTCACGTTCCCGTGGCGTAACGAGTCGCTCCTGACCCATCAACCCCTCAATCCGTCACCTCTGGCCCCGACAGCCCTGAAGCAGCCCTGAAGCAGCCCTGAACCCATCTGTATGGAACTCACCGAAAGAAGGTCACGGCCATGACCACGCCCTCGATCACCCCTCCGCTCGCCGACCACATGGCGCCTGCCGAACACATCCACGCCGACCACATGGCTGTGAAGCACATAGGTGAATGGACCACCTCGGGCCGCTTCGAGATCCGCGCCCGGTCCGGCTTCGTCGTCCTGGATCTGCGCTCCAAGGCGCTCCCCGAAGAGATCGACATCCGCCTCTACGTGCGTCGCACCACGGTCAAGCTGCTTGTCGACGACGCCGCCGTCATCGACCACTGGGACCTGAAGTGGACCGGCCGGGGCAAGGTCAAGGACGCCCAGGGCCCCTCGCCTTCGCACGACGGGAGCGCCAACCGCCGTATCACGCTGCTCGGTTGTATCGACTCCGGCGAGATCCGGATCAACCGCGGCGGCATCGCGACCCTGGTCGCGCTGACCGACCGCGCCCATCGCCAGGAGATGCGGCGCACCCACGAGATCGCGGAGGGGAAGAACGGACAGAAGGGGCGGCGGTCGTGAACGCCGGAACGCGCGTCCGAGGTGCGCTGGTCATCGGCGGCGGCATCGCAGGACCTGTCGCCGCGATGGCTCTGCGCCGGGCCGGTATCGAGGCCGATGTGTACGAGGCGTACGACAGCAGGTCGGACGGCGTCGGCGCGGGCATGAGCATCGCTCCCAACGGGATCGCCGCCCTCGACGCGATCGGCGCCGGAGACGTCGTCCGCTCCGTCGGCGCCCCGGTCCACGCGATCGTCGTGCACAGCTGGAACGGTCGGCAGCTCGCGGAGTTCGGTACCCCCGCCGGCGCGCAGCCCAGCCAGTTCGTGTGGCGCCCCGAGCTGTACGCCTCGCTGTACGACGAGGCCGCTCGGCGTGGCGTGCGGATTCACCATGGCAAGCAACTCGTGGGTGCCGAGGAGAGCGACGACTCGATCACCGCTCACTTCGTCGACGGGACGAGCGCCACCGCCGACATCCTGGTCGGCGCCGACGGCATACGCTCCACCACGCGCACCCTGATCGACCCGGCCGCGCCCGGACCCACATACGCGGGCCTGATCGGCATCGGGGCCGGAGTCAAGGACACCGGACTGCCGTCCAGCGGCGGGAAGATGCACATGACGTACGGCCGCCGGGTGTTCTTCGGCTACCAGATCTTCGACGATTCCTCGGGAGGCTGGTTCGTCAATCTGCCGAGTCCGGAGCCGCTCTCCGCGGCCCGCGCGGCCGAGGTGGGCGCCGAGAAATGGCTGAGCGAGCTGAGCGCTCTCGTGGCGGACGACCGCACGCCCGCCAAGGAGTTGCTGGCCCGCACCGACCCGGCGGAACTCGCTCTCACCGGGCCGGTCGAGGCCATGCTGAAGGTGCCGCACTGGAGCCGGGGACGCATGGTTCTGATCGGGGACGCCGCGCACGCAGCCTCACCCAGCTCCGGCCAGGGCGCCTCACTCGCCGTCGAAAGCGCGGTCCAACTCGCGCGCTGCGTAAGGGACTTGCCGTACGGGCCTGCTTTCGCCGCGTACGAGGAGCTGCGTCGGCCCCGTGTCGAGCGGATCATCGCCGAGACGGCCCGCATCAACAACGACAAGGCAGCCGGGCCGGTCGGCCGGGTCGTGCGGGACCTGCTGATGCCGCCGATGATGAAGCTGCTCAAGCCGGAGAAGAGGATGGCTTGGCAGTACTCGTACCGCATCGATTGGAGCGAGCTGGTCGCCGAGCCTGCGTCCCCATGAGGCTCGGTGCGGGCCGAGGTCGGGGCTGGGCGCGGATCTCCGGTAGGTGCCGAGACCCGGCCCCGACCAATCGCCGGGTATGTCGGCGGTGAGGGCCGCCACTCGGGCCCAGCAACCGCTCCGTAAAACCGGGCCCCCGCCGTGCTCGGGCGACAACGCCTCAGGGCCGCCCCGTCAGCAGCACCACCTTGCCCTGGTTGCGTCGCGACTCGATCATCTCGTGAGCCCGCGCCGCTTCCTCGAGCGGCAGCTCTGCCGCGACGGCGGTGCGGAGTTCTCCGGCGGCGTGCAGCTCCCAGTTCTCGTCGAGCCAGCGGGCGTACAGCTCCGGCTTGTTGCGGGCGATCAGCGCGATCTGGAACCCGATGGCGGACTTCCCGCCCACGAGCAGGTCGTACGCTTCGATGCTGCCGCCGCCCGAACTGAAGGCGACGAGGCGGCCGCCGGGTGAGAGCGCTTTCACGGCACGGGTGAGCAGCTTGCCGCCGACCGCGTCGATGACCACGTCGACCGGCTCGCCCCAGGACTCGTCGTCGTAGAGGACGACCTCGTCCGCCCCCAACCCCCGTACGAAGTCGGCCTTGTCGGCAGAGCTGACGGCGGCGACGACGCGCCGCGCACCGCCTGCCCTGGCCAGTTGCAGGACGAGCGTGCCGATCGCGCTCGCGGCGGCCGTGACGAGGACCGATTCGCCGGGTTCGGTGCGCCCGGCCACGTAGGCGCCGCGCGCCACCCCGCCGCTGCGGACCAAGGCGATGGCGTCCACGAAGGTGGCATGGGAGGGGATGCGCGAGGTCATCGCGGTATGGATGATGGCCTGTTCCGCGTAGCCGTGGCCGAAGCAGAGCCCTGTCACCCGGTCGCCGACCGCGAACCCGGTGACGCCTTCGCCGAGCGCGACCACCGTGCCGGCCACCTCGCCGCCCAGCGGTATCGGCTCGCTGCCCTCGCGGAGCTTGCGCACCACGGGCAAGGTCACCCCGATCGCCTCGACGTCGACCAGAAGCTCACCGGCGCCTGGTGCGGGCGGGGTGACGTCCTCAAGGAACATGACTTCGGGGCCGCCGTTGATCTCATACCGAACGCGACGCATGCACCCTCCCGGGGTCGAAAATTCATTGGGAGTCCCAACGGTATAGCTGAAGCGAATCGTTGGGAAGCCCAATGGGCTCGGGTTAGGGTGTTGAGGGTGCGCATGGTCCGCAAAGCCCGCAGGCCTGCATGACTCGGAGGACCCGCATGAGTGAGAGCGCTCTCAACGGCCCCGCCTTGGCGGCCGACCTCACCTCGGCAGCCGCCCCCGGCGACGGGCCGGGCCGGACTGGCCGGACTGACCGCGTTGATCGGGCTGGTCGGGCTGCAAAACGTGCCCGCCCTAGCTCTTCGCGCACCGGGCCTGAGGTCGCGCTCTCAGCACGCGCCGGCGACGTTCCCGCCGAGTCCGCCGAGTCCGCCGAGTCCGAGGGGGCTGGTGGGGCCAGTGCGTCCGGCAATGCACATGGGGCCGGCGCGGCGAACGGGCCCCGCGGGGCCATCCCCCCGCTCCAGCACATCCAGTCACTCCCGAGCTGGCTGATCGGCCGGGTGGCGGCGCGCGGGCGGGGCCTCGTTGCGGAGGCGCTGGCAGAGCACGGCGTCAAAATGCTGCATCACGCGGTGCTCGCCGCGGTGTCCGAACTCGGCCCGATCGCGCAGGCCGACCTCGGGCGCAGACTCTCCATCGACCCCAAGGATCTCGTCGGCATCCTCAACGACCTCCAGGCCGACGGCCTGACCGTCCGCGAGCCCGATCCCAGGGACCGCCGCAAGAACGCGGTCACGGTCACCCCGGCCGGTGAGAGTCTCCTCGAACGCTGTGCGGCCGCGGCAGAGGATGCCAACGCCCGTCTCCTCGCGCCGCTCGCTCCCGCCGAAGCGCGTCGGCTCATGGCGCTCCTGGCGCGCCTGCACGAGGCGTGATCTCCACCGTGTCGCGGGGTCGCAGCCGATCCGGCCCGGGTCCCCGGAGCTTGGCCGTGGCCTGAAGCGGTCCCCGGCGTACGGTCTAGATCATCGGGGCCGGTACGGTGCCGCCATGACCGCATTCGAAGGCGAGCCCGCCCTTGTCGACCCCGCGCGCACCGCGCTCGTCCTCGTCGATCTGATGGACCGCATCACCGCGCTGCCGCTCGCGCCGCGTTCCGGTGAGCAAGTAGTCGCCACATCAAGGCAGTTGGCGGACGCCTTCCGTGCGGCGGGCGCGACCGTCGTACTCGTCCGGGTCGAACGTCCCGGGGTGGCCGCCCAGCCGCCTGGAAGCGCTCTCGTCGCCGGTCTCCAGGCCGAAGGCGACCTGGTCGTGGTGAAGCGCACCATCGGCGGTTTCCACAGTACGGGGCTCCATGGACTGCTCGCGGAACGCGGAATCGGCACCCTCGTGTTCGGCGGCATCGCCACCAACCTCGGCGTCGAGTCGACGGCCCGAGCCGCCGCCGATCACGGCTACGAGCTGCTCTTCGCGGAGGACGCCATGGCCGCGCTGACCGAGGACGAACACCGGGCCGCGGTGGCCCTGAACTTCCCCCGCCTCGGAACGGTCATCACCTCCTCCGCCGTCGGATTCGGCTGATCGCGTGCCCAAGTTCACGATATCCGCGGCCGGTTCGCGCCCCTGCACCCTCGTCGTCTGCCGCGGGTGCTGCTGCGGGGACGCCCGCAAGAACCCCGGCACCGACCATGCCCGCCAGCTCGCCCGTCTGCGTACGGCAGCCGCCGAATCCGGCGGCCGGCTCGCGGTACGCACCACCGATTGCCTCGGGCCCTGCGGCCAGGCCAACGTGATCGTGGTCCAGCCCTCGGGCCGGGCCCGCCAGCGAGGCGCCCGGGCGGCCTGGATCGGCTGAGTACTCGACGACGACGCCACCGACGACATCCTGGCCTGGGCCAGAGAAGGCGGCCCCGGCGAGGCCGACCCGCCGGCCACACTTGCCCTTCAGATGATCCCGGCCCCGTCCGAGGCCCGCAGACGCGCGCGCTGAGCCATGTCCTCCTGAGCGGGAGGGCGAGGGGATGTCCTGTGCGGTGAGTGGAGCCGACTTCCCCGTCTTCCCGGGGGAGGGTTCTCTTCGTGGCCAATTCAGGGAGCGCGCCGCGAACGGGCCTTTCGCTTCTCCGCGCGACGGGCCGTTCGTGTCGGCGTCGCAACTCCGGTCATGCTGCGTGCTGTTGGAGTTGCGTGAGTGCCAGTCCGGGGCAGTTCTCCTCGGCGCGGGCATCCTCAGGTGATGCTCGCATGCGGTGCCGAGCGAGAGCGCTCTCAGGTGGATGCCGGGACGGTGCGCCCCGCATGGCCGCCGGTCGGGGCGGCCGCCCCGGACTGTTCCGCCGCCCCGAAGTAGTCGCCCCCCTTGCGCCGGGAGTCGTCCGTACCCCAGGCGCGTGCGGCACGTTGCTGTGGAGGGACCTTCTGCAGGTGGGGGATGTGTTTGGCGCAGTGGATGTAGGCCTCTTCCACCGTGACCTCCACCCACAGGCGGGCGCGGCGGCCGGGGGCCGGGTCGAGCGGGATGTCGGGGTGGTGGGCGCGGACGTCCTCGTCCAGGAGGATGCGGGCCCGACCGTTGACGTGCAGGCCGATGCGGTCCCGGGTGAAGTCGACCATCAGGACGCCGACGTGAGGGTTTTCCGCGATGTTGCCCATCGAGGCCATGACGCCGTTGCCGCGGTACTCGGGGTAGATGAGGGTGTGTTCGTCCAGGACCCGCAGGAAGCCCGGCGGGCCCGCCCGGAAGGTCGAGTCGCACTCGCCGTTCCGGTCCGAGGTGGCCAGGAAGAACATCTCCTGGCGGGCCACGAACTCCCTCATGCGTTCGTTGAGTTGGTCCAGGACCTGCTCGTCGTAGAAGCGGTCCGCGCGCTCGGTGGTGCCGAGGTGACGCTGTATCAGGTGCTCGCCTTCACTGCCGGGACGTACTCGTCCCGGCTCGGCCGCCCTGCCGTGCTCGATCTCTGTCGCCAAGTCCTCAGTCTCCTGCCGTGACCAGCTCTTCGATGAAGTCGTGCCGTATGCGTTCGGACGGCATGCCGGATCCCATCAGCGCGTCGACGCCGCTGCGGACCATTCCGGCCGGTCCGGACAGATACGCGTCGTACGCCCGCCAGGGCCCGTACTGCCTTACGGCGTCCGGCAGTTGTCCGCTGATGCTGTTCACCTCGCCGCCGACCGGGCCGGTCGCGACGACGGGGCGCACGGACAGCCAGGGGTGCTTCCGGGCCAGGGTCAGCAGGGGGTCGATGTCGTACAGGTCGCTTCCGGTGCGGGCGCCGTAGAAAACGTCCATGAGACGACGGCGGCCGTGCTCGGCGACGTCCTCGACCAGTGCCCTGATGGGGGCGATACCGGTGCCGCCGCCCAGGCACAGCAGGCCGTTGTCAGTGGTGTGGTCTACGGTCATGGAACCTGCTGGGGGTCCGAGACGGATGACGTCGCCGGGGCGTGCGCGATGGACGAGGGCTCCGGATACCCAGCCGGCCGGGACGGCCTTGACGTGGAAGGAGAGCAGCCCGTCGGAGCGGGGCGCCGACGCGAACGAGTAGTGCCGCCACACGCGCGGCCACCAGGGGGTTTCCAGAGTGGTGTACTGACCGGCGAGGAAGGGGTAGGGCTGGTCGGGGCGTACGGTCACGACCGCGATGTCGGGGGTCCGCAGCTCGTGGGAGACGACCTCGGCGTGCCACCAGGCGGGGGAGACGGACTCGTCCGCCGCGGCGGCATCGATCATGATCTGCGAGACGGCGGTGTAGGCGTGCACCCACGCCGCCTCTGCCTCCGGGCCCCACGTGTCGGGGGCGTAGCGGGCCAGCGCGCCGAGCAGGCACTCCCCGACGGCCGGGTAGTGCTCGGGTCTGGTGCCGTACTTGCGGTGACCGCGGCCGAGATGGGACAGGTAGTCGGTCAGCGTGTCGGCGTCGTCGACGTGTTCCGCCGCCGTCAGCAGCGCTTTGAAGAGGCGGTCGCGCTGCGCGTCCATCGCGGCGGGGAAGAGCGCGCGCAGCTCGGGATGCCGCACGAAGAGCAGCGCGTAGAAGTAGGAGGTCACCTTGTCGGCGACGGGCCCGATCTCCGTCATGGTGCGCCGGATGAGGACGGCGGTGGGGGAGGCCGCCGTGGAGGCAGCGCCGGCGGAGGGGCCAGGAGCGGCCTCCGGTTCTGGTGTGTCCGCGGCGGTGGCGGACGGCGTGCCGTGCACCGCCGCGGCAGGCCAGGTGTTGGAAGTCGGCGGTGCACTCACGTCGGCGTCTTCCGCATGCTCGGTGTGTTCGGCCTCAACTGTCCCATGAATGCTGCTGACTTCATCAGGGCTGGCCGTGTCGTCCGGCCATGTGCCCGGATCGTCCGGCCAGACGGCCTCGCCCGGCCTGACCGCCTCATAGGACGTGGGGGCCTGAGCGGCGGCCCTGGGGCCCTCGCCGGGCTCGGCGGCCTCATAGGACCGGGGCGCTTCACTATGTCCGGCTGCCTCGGCGGGCTGAGCAGTTCGGGTGGTCCCTTCCGGGCCGTCGAATTTGTTCGCGTCTCGCACTGGGTGCCGTTGCGACTCGTGCTGGTGCTCGTGCTGGCGGCCGGGGGCGGCCTGTGCGGGGGTGGTCTCGAGCGGGGGCACGGCGCGGTCTCCGTCACCGGGGTGGGAGAGCCGGGTCAGCCAGGGAGGCGGCGTGGGCTGGGCCTCCGCCGTGCGCGCCCGCTCGGCTGCGTTGCCTACGGGCCGTATCGAACTCGGCACGCTGCCGGGGCTGTTTCCCCGTACGTCCTGTCTGCCTCGGGGATCGGCGATGCCTTCATCGCCGTCGTGCTGATCCCGTCGCGGTTCGCGGGAAGCGGCAGAGGCCGCTTTCGGCGGAGTGAACCAGCCCCGCTCGCCGTTGCCGCCGCCGGAAGAGTCGTTCTCGCCCGTCGTGGTGGGAGCGTTCATGATCTGCCTCGCCTCGAACGTCTTTCGGTCGTCTTCGCATTCCGTCATACGGAAAGAGGTCGTAAATCGCCGACGCGATGCCTTGGAAATCCGGACCGGAACTATCCCCCGAAGTGGGCGAACCTCATGCTCGCGGGTGTGGCGCCGGGTTGAGGCCTCGGGCCTGACGGCATCGCTCACCGGCCCGGCGAATAGCCGGAAAACGCGGCTTCGCGGCATCGTGCCGGATGGCTGGCGGCACCCCCACCTTTCTTTCCGTACTCCGGAGTTGGTCATTCCTCTAAGTCGGACTCGACCATACCGGCAGCGTTCGAAACCGCAACCCCTGGTCTTCGGACAGTCCCGTCAGTCCTGACGAAATCACGCCGGATCGCACATGTCTCCTATCCGGCCCGATGACGGAAAGGGAAAACAAAACCCGCACGGCCAAATCGCTGGGACCCGGACGTTTCGCTCCTGCCGCCAGGGCTTTTCCTACACTTTTCGAGAGGCGGCGGCGGATGCGCCGCCGCCCCCTGTTCCTGCGGCCCGCGCCCTACGGTCACGGACGGTGGGCCCGGCCTTTCGGTCAGCGCCGGGTGTCGCGGCGAGGCCGTTCCAAGGTGAAGTGGTCGACCGGCGTGAGGTCCCCGTACGGCCCGTCGAAGGTGTAGTACGTGACCCGCATGAACGTGTGACCGGTGCGGGGATCGCCCGGGTCGACGTCGAAGGCGGCGAACCCGTGGGTGTGGACGCGGTCCTGGACGGCGCGCCAGGGTGCGTCCTCCGTGACGAAGACCGCCTTGCGGTGGCGGCCCTCGGTCTCCTTGCCCAGATCGACCACGACCCGACCCTTGGGCTCCTCGAACAGGTCGTCCTGGGTGGTCGCGAAATTGCCGCCACCCCCGATGATCATGTGGACGGTGCCCTTGGCGGTGTCGGCGACATCGGTCCTGGTGGATGCCGGGACCGGGGTGCGGGCCTCGTTCGGCAGGGTGCCGCGGACCGGCAGGGAGCGCTCGTAGTAGTGCTCGTGGCCGCTGAGTACCAGATCGACCCCGTAGGCGTCGAAGAGCGGGCCCCACGCCTCGCGGATACCGAGATCGCTCCCGCTTCCGCTGCGGCTGCTGGAGATCATGGGGTGGTGCATGAAGACGACGATCCAGTCGATCCCGTCACTTGCCCGAGCTGCCTTCAACTCCCTTTCCAGCCAGCGGCGTTGGGCGCCCCCGGAGTATCCCCGTACGTAGGTGTCGCCGGAGTCCTGGATGGCCACGTCGTCGTTGGCCAGGCTGATGAAGCGGACCGCGCCGACCGTGAAGGCGTACCACAGGCCCCGTGTCTCCGGGTCGGTGTCTGCCGCCGACCCGGGCAGGGTGAAGTACGTCTGGTAACCGGCCACGCCCAGCGGGCCGTTGCCCTTCTCGTTCTCGCCGTTGCCGACGCACGGCATCCACGGCCGCAGTCGCGTCGAGCGACTGTTGCCGATGAACCAGTCCGCCCACGTCGCCACCCGGTCCTGGCCGACGACGCCGGCCGCGGAGGCGTAGCAGAGGTCACCGTTGACCAGGTTGAAGAGGGGACCCACCCGTTCCACCGCGGCCACGATGTCGGCCGAGGCCGCGGTGCCCGCCTGGCTGCTGGTGTAGAGCGGGAAGCGTCCGGAGGGTGAAGGCGCCCCGCCCGCAGGCCATTTGACGGCCCGTCGCAGGTTGGGGGCGCCCTGGTCGCCGAAGCTCGTGAACGTGAACGCCGCGCGGCCGCGCGGCGCCGTGGTGAACGAACCCGTCTCCGGCGCGGCGCCGTCGTGTCCGGCCGAGTACAGGTACGTGGTGCCCGGCCGAAGCCGGGTCAGGCGGGCGTGATGCACATACACCTCCGCCTGGGAGAGACCGTCGCGGTATGTGCGGGTCTCGGCGCCGATGACCGGGCCGCCGCCCCCGTCCGGGGAGCCGAGGCGCACATGCGGGCGGCGCACGGACTGGGGGCTGATCCAGGAGATGGTCATCTCGGCGGCGGGGTCCGCGCCGAACTGGAGGTGCAGGCCCGCCACGCCAGGAGCGCCGATGCGGCTCGGTGTGCGCTGGAGTAAAGGCAGCGGCGGGGGCTGGGGCCGGTCGGCGGCTTCGGCGCTCCCCGCGGCACCGAGAGCCGCGGCCGCGGCTGCCGTCGAACCGGCCAGTACTGATCTGCGCGCGATCGGCATACAACACCAGTTTCACAGAGGAGAGTTGGTCGTCTGCACCCTAGGTGACGTGGGCTGGCGCCGTTCGCGTTCGGAGTGCGGCGGTGATACCGCTTGTCGGGCGTGGGGCGTGGGGCGTGGGGCGTGGGGCGTGGGGCGTCGGGCCGGGAGCCGGTGCCGTGGTCGCGTCGCAGGTCCCGGACGTGCCACGACCGGGGGTGGGGTCTTGTCGCGCTGGCCCATGCCTGGGCTCTCCGCATCCGGCGATACGGTCCGGGGCGCGGCCCGAGCGTCTGAAGTCAGGCTTTGACGGCGTCCGACAGACGCACGAACGTGTAGCCCGTGTCGAGGAGGTGAGGCACGGCGAGGCGCATTCCGGCTGCCGTGCCGCCCTTCGGATGGTTCATGTGGCCGATGACGACCGAGCCCGGCCGCACGCTTTGCATCGCCTGATGCACCTGTGCGGGTGTGAAAGTCGCTCCGCCGTCGCCGTTGACGTCGAAGCTCGCGAAGCGCTCTCCGAGGTCGGTGACGATCTTGGCCGCCACGTCGTCGCAGTAGGCGGTTCCGGAGCGGAAGAAACGCGGTGGCCGGCCGAGGAGGTCGGTGAGCTTGGCGCGGTTGCCGGAGACCTCGTCATACACCTCGCCCGCGTTCCGCGTGCCGGGTATTCGGTAGGCGGAGCGTCCGGCGACGGACAGAGGGAGGTGCCGGGTGCCGTGGTTGGCGATCTCGAAGAGCGAGTCGGTGGCGAGCTCCTTGAAGACCGAGGGGTTCTCCTCGATCCAGCGGGAGTTGATGAACAGCGTCGCCGGAACCGAACGCTGACGCAGGAACTCGATGAGCGCACGGTCGTAGTCGCCGCCGCCCTTGCCGCCACAGGCATCGAAGGTCAGTGCGGCCGTCTTGCCGCTGGCCGGAAGGCGTGAGAGCGCTCCCGGCACGGTCAGCCCCCAGCTCGTGGGGGTCTGCTTGCCGTACCTGGCCACGATCTCGGCCTTCGATGGAATGGCGGCCGGGGGCGTGGAGGGCGGAGGCGAACCCGTGGCCGCCACCGAGGAGGGCGAGGAAGCGGGAGTGGGGGAGGCGGGGGCCGGGGAGGGGGCGGCCGACCGAGAACACCCGGTGAGCAAGCCCCCGGCCGCAACCGCCAGCACCGTACGCCGACTCACATGCATCGCGCCGCTTCCTCCGCATCAGGGCAGCGTCACTCGCCGCACTGGGCCAGCGTAAGCGGGTGCCGCATGGCGGCCTACAGGGGCCCCGACCAGGCCTTGGTCCGCTCCCGACCGAGCTTCGGGATCGAGACCTCGCCGCCGACAAGGGGGCGCTGAGAGCGCTCTCGACAAGGCCGGAGACCAGGCGGCGGCAGGCGAAGACCCGGCCGGTGCAAGGGCGTCTCTCGCCTGCCAGGCCGCTCGACCGCGAACAGGAGAAGCAGAACCAGCAGCAGGGGGGCGCACCTCGCCTGCCGGGCCGCTTGGACGGGGTGGTCAGACGTCCGTGGGCAGGGCGATGCGCTCGTCCCCCGCGTACACGTTCATGGACGTGCCGCGCAGGAATCCCACCAGGGTCAGGCCCGACTCGGCGGCCAGGTCCACGGCGAGCGAGGACGGCGCGGAGACCGCCGCGAGGACCGGTATCCCGGCCATGACGGCCTTCTGCGCGAGCTCGAAGGAGGCTCGCCCCGACACCAGCAGGATGCAGCGCGACAGCGGCAGCCGGTCGTCCTGGAGAGCGCGACCAACCAGCTTGTCGACCGCGTTGTGGCGGCCCACGTCCTCGCGGACGTCGAGCAGTTCGCCCTCCGGCGAGAACAGCGCGGCGGCGTGCAGCCCCCCGGTCCGGTCGAAAACCTGCTGCGAGGCGCGCAGCAGGTCGGGGAGGCTCGCGAGCAGTTCGGGCTTCACCCGCACCGGGGGAGTGTCGGCGATCGGGAAGCGGGCCTGCGTACGGACCGCGTCCAGACTGGCCTTGCCGCACAGGCCGCACGAGGACGTCGTGTACACGTTGCGTTCGAGGGTGATGTCCGGCACCGCGACGCCGGGCGCCAGTTTCACGTCGACCACGTTGTAGGTGTTGTGCCCGTCGGCCGTCGCGCCCGCGCAGTACACGATCGACTGGAGCTCGGACGCGGAGCCGAGCACCCCCTCGCTGGCCAGGAACCCGGCTGCGAGGGCGAAGTCGTCGCCCGGCGTCCGCATCGTGATCGCGAGGGGCTTCCCGTTGAGCCGGATCTCCAGAGGCTCCTCCGCGACCAGGGTGTCCGGGCGGGTCGACACCGCACCGTCTCGGATGCGGATGACGCGGCGGCGTTCGGTGACTCGTCCCATGCCCTCAGTCCCTACAGTCGCTCTGGTCGGTCTCGTGTCTGTGCGTGCTCGTGTCTGTACGTGCTGGGAGCCGAAGCGTCCTGACGCACAGGTTGGCCTGGGTCACCGGGATGTCGTGCGGTGAGGTGACCTGGACGGTCTCATTGTCCTGCACAGGGAGGGTGACGTTGCAGCCGACGCCGCGCTAGGCGTACACGGCGGGGGTCGCCGTCCGGGCCGCCTCGTCCCAGGGTGGCTGCCACCCGCGATGTCGGGCCCGCCGATTGTGAGCGGGATGTCCAGCTCGTCGGGGCGTACGAAGCGGGACGTCGCACCGCCAGGAGCACGGTCCGCACCCGTTCCGGTGGGCCTGAGAGCGCGATCAGCCCGAGCGAGGAGGCGAACGGCAGCTCGTACATGCCCGGCGGGGACACGTTTCCCGAGACGCGGAACAGCTTGGTGCCCGTAGAAGGCGCGGTGTCGCTCCGTGCGCATGTTTGGGCGTTGTGCTGCCCCGACCACGGCACCCATCGGGGGCTCCGCCCAGCCCATGGACATCTTGTGGTTGTCCGGCATGACGGACAACCGGGACCCGGGTTCTGCTCAGCCGGGCCTGGGGGCACCGCAGCTCAAGCTCCGCTACTGATCTTGGAGTCCCGGAGGCTCTCGTCGGGCGGCCCGGCATCCGTCGGCGAAAACCGTCAGCAGCTGGCTGGAGGAGCCGGAATCGTCGACGGAATATTGTCTACATAGCCTCTTTCTCGCAGTGATCGCGATATCTGACGCACTCCGCTCGGACGAAACGCTGACACAAGGCTCCAAAGGTGCGGCAGTGAATCCTGTTGGGTCCCGCGCCCCTGTACCGATCAGTAGCCACGAAGACTGGATGGCTCCGGATGTCAGCAGTCCATGTTCGTCCCGAGGAGATCCGTCATGACCGGCATGCGAGGCTCGCGCGTTGTCGCAGTCGGGCACTACCAGCCCGCCAAGGTGCTCACCAATGACGACCTCGCCGAGCTGGTCGACACCAGTGATGAGTGGATCAGCAGCCGGGTCGGGATCCGTACCCGCCATGTCGCGGGCCCGGACGAGCCCGTTGACGAACTGGCCGCGCACGCCGGAGCGAAGGCGCTGGCCACCGCCGGGCTGAGCCCCGCCGACGTCGACCTGGTCCTGGTCGCCACCTCCACCGCCGTCGACCGCTCACCGAACACGGCCGCCCGGGTCGCCGCCCGGCTCGGGATGGGCTCGCCCGCGGTGATGGACCTCAATGTCGTCTGTGCCGGGTTCACGCATGCGCTGGCCACGGCCGACAGCCTGGTGCGCACCGGCACCGCGCGACGGGCGCTGGTCATCGGCGCGGACAAGATGACGGCCGTGACCGACTGGACCGACCGCACCACCTGCGTCCTGGTCGGTGACGGTGCCGGCGCCGTGGTGGTCGAGGCGAGCGAAGAGGCCCTGATCGGGCCGGTGTTGTGGGGTTCGGTGCCCGAGATGGGGCACGCGGTACGTATCGAGGGCACCCCGCCGGTGTTCGCGCAGGAGGGTCAGTCCGTCTACCGCTGGGCCACCACTCAGCTGCCGCCCATCGCCCGTCAGGTCTGCGAGCGGGCCGGGTTCACACCAGAGGACCTGGCCGCGGTCGTGCTGCACCAGGCGAACCTGCGGATCATCGAACCCGTCGCACGCAAGATCGGCGCTGTGAACGCCGTCATCGCCCGCGATGTGATCGAGTCCGGCAACACGTCGGCGGCCAGCATTCCGATGACCCTCTCCAAACTGGTGGAGCGCGGCGAGATCCGCACCGGCGACCCGGTCCTGCTCTTCGGCTTCGGAGGGAACCTGTCGTACGCGGGACAGGTCGTACGCTGCCCGTGACCGCACCAGGAGTGCCCCGTGGAGGCGGGGCACGACCACGAGAGTGCGGCCTTGTAGGGGAGGTCTTGACCCCGTCCGCAACGCCCGCCCCCCTGCCCGTCAACTCCCGTCAGCCAACGAGGCGTTTGCGCCAGTCCAGCGGTATGACGGTGATGGCTTTGCCGGGGTCGCCGTCCCACTCGACCGACAGGCCACACCGTTCCAGGGCGGCAACGACTTCCCGGCCCACGGACGCCGTGGTGTCCGGCGAGCCGTCGAACCCGCCGTACAGCAGCGTGAGTCCGTGCCCGGACGCGGCCGCGTCGGTAGCCTGGGAATGGAAGTAGACAAAGCCACGGGCGTCGGGTGAGCCCGCCCCGCCGATCTCCGCCTGGCCGCACGGGCGGCAACAGGTGAAGTTCTCCCGGGCGGTGAGACCGGCTTTCCCCAGAGCCGCGAAGGCCCGGCCGAGCCGCTCCGGGTCCGTCTCCTCGTCCGCCCAGGCGGACTGTTCCGCCACTCGCTCCAGCCACATGCGGTCCACCAACTGACGTGCCTGCTGGGGCGACACGGGCCGGGAGTCACCGGAGACGAGATAGTCCTCGGCGAGCTCCGCCAACTGGGCCCGCGTCGCGTAGCCGCCCTTGATCACCTCGCGGACCCGCGTCTCCAGCAGGCCGCGCTCCTCCTCGCCGAGCTCAAGCGGCGGAACAGGGGCGGGGTTCTCGAAGTCCAGCCGCTCCCACTCCAGTCCGGCACCCCAATCGTCCCTGGCGCGCGCCCAGCCGGTCATGGCCGCGATCACCGGTTCCGGCCCGTCGAGTGTCGTCCCGAAGTGCCGATCGGCTGCGCCGTCGCGGTGTTCCAGCCTGTAGCCGTCACTGGTCGCGTCGTGCCACACCTGGAGGAACACGTCGGGCAGATCGGGTATGCGCTGGACGACCAGAAACCGGTCGCCCTCGGCACCGATCCGGTGCACCAGGGCAGCCAGTTGCTCGGCGGTGGCCCGACTGTGCCGCTGCCCGTTCTCCGTCTCGACCGTGATCGCAAGCATGCCCTCACTGTGGCACGGGGCACTGACAATGCCGGGAGCTGTCCGTTGCCCGCCCGCCCCGGCATGGCCGGTGCCGGGAGTCAGAGCCAGCGCTTCGCCGCGTCGACGCTGTCGCCACCGCTCGTGTTGAAGGCGATCGCGGCCCCCGGGGTGTGTTGGCGGACCAGGTTCACGACCAGTTCGAAGAAGGTGAGCAGTGGCTCGGGTTTGCGGATTCCGCCGCCGATCACGACGACGTCCCATGCTCGCTCGTCCAATGCGCCGACCACGACGGATTCGGCTGTCTCATCCAGCGCTATGAGGGCCATGGACGCATCGATGCCGTGCTCGCCGAAGCGGGCCAACTCCTCGTCGAGGACCGCGCGCATCGCGTCCCCGTCCATGCCGGGGACAGTGTGCGGGTCGATACCGAGAACCAGTACGGAAGACATGTCCTCCAGGACGATCGGCCTGCCGTCTTAGTTCCGACTCCGCGGGGCCCCGCTTCCAACTGCCCTGCTGGCTGGGTGAATTCGCCGCGCTGCACATGCTCGTTCGCCCTCTCGGGAGAGCCTTTCGCGCGGCGGCTACCTCCTGCGGGGGCGTCTCGCAAGAGCGGCCATCTCCTCACGGGTAAAGGGGGCGCAAAGCCCGCTGCTACTGTGGTGCGGCCCCGCACAGCACCGCCGAAGGACTCGCATGACAGCGCCCGCCGATTCCCCTGAGCCGCAGCCGCAGCCACAGCCGCGAACTCAGGAGCCGCAGTCATCGCAGCCATCCCCGTCACCGCAGCCGGAATCGCCGACCCCCCACCCAACGCGACCGGAGCCGCCGGCGCGACAGGAGCCGGACTCGCACCCGTCCCAGCCGCACTGGGGCCCGCCGCCCGGCCCCCCGTTCCCGCCTCCGCCCGGCTACGCGGGAACGACGACGGCGAGCTACCCGGGTATGCCGTGGGCGTCGGAGTTGCCGCCGCAGCCCCGCAACGGTCTCGGTACGGCCGCCCTGGTCATCGGGGCCATCAGCACCTTCGTCGCGTTCCTCCCGTTCCTCTTCTGGATTGCATGGATCCTCGGAATAGTCGGCCTCGTCTTCGGTTTGGTGGGGCTGAGCAATGTCCGCAAGGGCCTTGCGACCAACAGGAGTTCGGCACTGGGCGGCACCGTCCTCGGCGGGGTGTCGATCCTGCTCGCGGTGGTCGGCTTGATCATCACCGCCACCATGGTCAGGTCGGCGGTGGACGAAGTGCGCGATTCCGGCAGGCCCTCGGCCCCCGGTCTCCCCGCCGCCCCTGCGCAGGACCCGGATGACGAACTCCTGGACAGCGATCTGGCCGACCCCGCGCCCGTACGGTTCGGGGCGAGCCATGAATACGTGGGCGGCGTGAAGGTCACTGTCGCCCCGCCCACCGAGTTCGAACTCAGCGGCCGCCGGCTGCCCGGAATGCACGACGGCGACCGGACGTTCCACATCGACCTCACCATCGTCAACGCCTCCTCGGAGCCGCTCAACCTCGACTTCGCGCAGCCCCACGTGAAGGACGCGACCGGCAAGGACCTCGGCATGCTGTACAGCACCAGGGCCGGGTTCAAGCCGTTCAGGGGCTCGCTGGCGCCGGGCGCCACGGCCACCGCCCAGTACTCGTACCCGGTGTCGGCCGATGCGGCGAAGGAGCTCCGGGTGGAGGTCCACCCCAGCATCCTGTACGACGAGGCGGTGTGGTCCGGCCCGGTCGCATGACCCTCGGCGGGAGGCGGCCCGTTCGCCGATCGGGTGGAGGGCGCGGGCCCAGGTCGTGACGCAGGCGGTGTCTCCCAGGCTGTCGTGCCCGCGTGGACGTACAACTGACGACATGTGTCATTACTGCGGATGTCGCGAGATTCCCCTCATCAAGGAGTTCATCGCCGAGCATGAACGCGTCACCGATGCGGCCGGGGACGCCCAGCGGGCGCTGGCCGCGGGCGACACGGCGCGGGCCCGGGAGCTCATCGCCTTCATGACGCGGGAGCTGGCCTCGCACTGGCGCGGTGAGGAGAACGGCCTCTTCGCCGTGATGCGCGAAGATCCCGAATACGCGGACTACATCGGCGTCCTGGTGGACGAGCACCGGGACCACAGCATCCGGTTGCCCGCGCTGGACCTGGAGACGCCCGAAGGTCGGGCCCAGTTCGACTCCATGGTCAAGGAGCTCCACGACCACGTCAGCCGCGAGGAGGACGGGCTGTTCCCGGCGTCCCTGACGGCCTTGTCGGGCGACGAGTGGAACCGTTCCATGGCGGCCTGGCGCGAGGCCCACCCCGCGGAGTGACCGGCCCCGCCCGCGCCGGTGGCTGCGGGGGTGGGCCAGTCGGGCGGCAGGGCTCGCTGGCCGCGAGGGCGGCGGTACGTCACCCGTGACGAGGGAGGAAGTCGGCGCCGAAAGCCGGTCCCGGTGGCCGCGATCGCGGTTGCGGCGACCACGCCCGTACCCGTCCGAGCGGCGCCATCACGGCGCGTGCCCAGTGCCGCCGCCCGCAGCTGACGCGCGCGCCGTCGTCACCATCCGTCCGCCGGGTCAGGCGATGCGCAGCTTCGTGCACAGAGTCCTCGGGAGGAAGGTGGAGGTCTGCTGCTTCTGCTCGACGCAGTACTCGTACAGCTTCTGGTGCGCTTGGCGGAGCTTGGCCATGTTGACGTAGGTCGAATTGCCCTTGATCTGCAGGAGTCTCGGTTCGATCTTCGTCGCGTAGTCGCCCTTGTAGGGCTTCCAGCCGCTTCCGTCCTTGTCCGCGCCCTGTAGCTCGTAGTAGTGGCCGTCGTCCCGCTTCTGGATCATCGGGCAGGCGTCGATGCCGGTGGCACCGAAGTTGAAGAAGGAGTATTCCTTGAGGTGGCTCCGGCCCAGCTCCTTGTTCTCCGCCAGTGCCGTGATCTGCTGAGGGTCCGTCAGCTCGACCCAGCCCGCCGGATCGAAGGTCGTCGGGACGACGTCACGCGTCAGGGCCAGGAGCTTCTTCAGGACGTCGGCGAGTTCCCTCGACGCGCCCCCTGCCCGCAACGCGGCCTTCAGCTCGTTGCCCAGCCTGGTCACCTTGCTGAACTCCATCTTGAGCTGGGCGGCTTCCTGGGGAAGGAAGTACTGGCCGTCGACGTCGATCCCGTCCTTGTCCGAGCTCGGTTCCGCCCGGATGCTGGTGTTGGGGCCGAGGAACTGGTTCCCGCCCTGCCATTCGAAGAACGCGAGACGAATCTCGTCGTAGGTGGTCCCCGGGACGATCTCCTCGGCGGTCTTCGTCCTGTCCTTGAGATCTTTCTGGAGCGTCACCCGATTCGTCTTTGCGCACTGTTCCTCGGACAGGCCGAGGCCCCGCAGCATGTCTTTGCTGATCTTGTCGGGAATCGCTTCGACGAGGACGTCCTGCCGGTCCGTCGGGTCGAGCTTCTCCAGTGCGCTCTTCAACGCGGTGTGGGGAACGATGTGGTGCGCGGTGAGCTCCCAGTCGGGTTGGTCCTTCTTGTCCTTGGGGCCGTTGCCCGCGTGCGGGTTCCGGCTCCGGTCATTGGCGCGCTGGATCTCCGGGCGGTCCGTCGCAGGCCCCTCGGACTTCCCCGGACCGGTTGTCCTCGCCGCGGCTGCCCCGGACGCGGGCGCCCGCAGTACCCGCGTGGCGTTGGCCTCGGCCTCGCGCTCGTGCCGGTCACCCGGATCCGAGACCTTCAGGCCCGCGCCGTTGTCGGTGCCCGAGACGGGGCCCGAGCGTTGCTGGATGACATGGGTGAGCTCGTGTGCGAGCGTATGCCGGTCGCCGCCGCCTTGGCCGATGACGATGTGGTTGCCGCTGGTGTACGCGCGGGCGCCCACTTCGGTGGCGGACGCCTTGGCCGCGGCGTCGTTGTGCACGCGTACGTCGGAGAAGTCGGCGCCGAGCCGTGTCTCCATGTCGGTCCGCGTGGCCTCGTCCAGGGGGCGCCCGCTGGTTCTGAGGACGTCGGGGACCGTGGAGCGCTGCACGGCGGGCTGTGTCGGGGGCTCGGTCCGCCGGTGGCCGCAGCCGGCGGTGTGCTGGTGCTGCTCCTGAGCCCAGGGGTGACCGGCCTGGCGGAGCATCTGGACGACGGCCGCATTGCCCGCGCCGCTCTGCAGAGCACGCAGGCTGGCCGGAATGCCCCGGCCGGGTGCGGGGCGCGCCGCCGCGGTGCGAGCGGGCTTACCGCCGTCCTGCAGGTGGGTCTGCTCGTTGGCGTGCATCGGTCCTCCCACGCGCAACGACCGGCACGTCCATTCGTCGTGGGGCTGCGGCAGCCCCGTTGGTCGCGCCGACGGCTGCGGGCGTACGTGGGCAACGCTCGCAGCCGCCGGAAACGCTCCACTAACGCCCTGCGGCCCGCGCCGTTAGTGCGGGCGGAGCAGGGGCGATGGTGCGGCGCCGTCGGCCATCGCGGTGGTGGGCACCTCGGTGCATCCCCTCGGCCCTCGTACCGCGACATCGGGTTACCGACCTGTCCCGCCCCGCCGCCCGGGACAGTGAGACGTCCGTCAGGGAAGTCCGTCGGTCAACTGACAGGATCTGACAGGGGACCGGCCCTAACCTGCGGCCCATGAACGCCATAGTCGAACTCCGGCAGTACACCCTCCTCCCGGGATGCCGGGACACCCTGGTTGAGCTCTTCGAGCGGGAATTCGTCACCGGGCAGGAGGCCGCCGGCATCACGATGGGAGGCCGGTTCCGGGATCTGGACGACGCCGACCGGTTCGTGTGGATGCGCAGCTTCCCGGACATGGAGGCGCGGGCGCGGGCGCTGCACGCCTTCTACTACGGGCCCGTCTGGCAGGCCCACCGGGAAGCGGCCAACGCGACCATGCTGGACTCGGACGACGTACTGCTGCTGCGCGGACCGGGTTTCGCCGCCCCCGACACCACGGAGCCGGTCGTGGTGACCGTCTGCCACCCACTGGACTCCCGCTTCACCGACCACTTCGAGCAGCACCTGCGTCCCGCCCTGGCCGCGGCCGGGACCCCGGCCCTCGCGGTGCACCGGACCGAGCACGCGGAGAACACCTTCCCCGCCCTGCCGGTCCGGACCGGCGAGGATGTCGTGCTCTGGTTCTCGACCGGCGAGGCGCCCGCCCCATTGCCTGATCTCTCCGCCTATTTGAAGACGGCCCCGCAGCAGCTCCGGCTGGAGCCCATCGGCACGTCGCGGTTTTGACGCCCGCGCGGACAGGCGAACGGGAGTCGGGCTGTACTCGGCACCGCGACGCCATCAACCGTGGAAATACGGGGAGTTGGGGATACGACGACGCCGGGATGGCCTTGCGGCGCCCCGGCGTGACATCGAGGGCGAGGAAAGCGAAGGGACTAGTTTCAAGGAGTGTGAGAAGGAAGTCCGTTCATGGCCTCGCCCGGCCAACGTTAGCAGTCAGGCGGGGATCAAGTCGCGCAGGTTTTCCAGGGTGATGACGTGTGAGTCCGGGTGCAGCCCCTCGGGGCGTTCCAGGCCGATGTAGGTGACCGGGCCGTCCGGGACCGTCGTGCCGTCCCAGAGCGTGGTGGACGTGGTGCTGTCGGCCATCAGCTCCGTGAGGTGGCGGACCGTGAGGTGGTCGCGCTCCACGATGCCGCGCAGCAGGGTCGCCAGCGAAACCCTGTTGCGCTCAACGCGGTTGGCGTTGGGATGGCCCTTGAGATATAGGTGCAGCCACTTGGCGTGCCAGCGGCCGTCGTCTCCGCGCACGAACGCCAGGGGCAGCGCGACCCGGCCCGGGCCGCGCAGCTCCGACTTCATGCGCACCGTACGAGCCTCGAAGGGGCGGCCCCGCTGCTCGGCGTCGCGCAGCATGAACCCGAAGAACGACTCCTCGACCTCCTCGAAGCCTTCCCCCGAGTAGATGTTGACCTGCGGCACGATGTACGTGCCGCGCACCGCACCCAGGCGCAGGTTGATGAACTCCGAGGCGCCGTCCGGTGCGTCGGTGATGTCGCCGGAGTGCTCGCCCTCGATCTCCGTGAGCGCGGTGTACGACAGCCAGGACACGGTCTCGTAGGCGGCGTTCAGCATCAGCGCCGACAGGTCGAAGTCGGTGGTGCGGCTCGTCTGCTTCCAGTGCACGAAGAAGCGGAGCAGCTCGCCCTCCACCGGCGACAGCGAGCCGCGCGGCAGCACGCCGAGGCCCGCGGCCGACGCCTTGCCGCTGAGCGGGAGGGCGACATCGAGGACGTCGGGGTCGATCAGCAGATGGCCGGGGGCGGGCAGACGCCGGCGTATCTCGGCGTCCAAGGCGGTGGTGAGACGGTCGCGCTCGGTCGCGGGCACCGGCGGACGGGTGTCGGGCGCGACCCAGGCCCGGCCGAGGCGATTGACGAAGACACGCTGCTCCACGCCCTTGGTCGCGCGGTTGTGGAGGTGCTCCCGCACCGACAGCACGACCCGGCCCGCGACCTGCGGGGCGACCCGCTCGACGGCGGCGACCACCGCGTCCCGCTCGTCCTGGGTGACGCATCCACGCAGCAGGCGGTCCAGCGAACGGAACAGCCTGCCCGGAGCGGACTCCAGCAGCCGCACCGCGCCGAGAACGTCGTGCGCGCCGAGCAGTTCCTCGACGCGGCTGTCGAAGGAGCGCGCCTGCTTCTCGCCCCGGGCCACGGCGAACACGTCCGCGGCGTGCGGCCACCGCGCCCCGTACTCGTGCGCGTGCAGCCGCTCACCCAGGCGCTTCCACGCCTCACGGTGCGCGGGTACGTCGGCGAGCTTGGCCGGGGCCGCCGCTACCACCGAGTCGAGGCCCGCGAGCAGGGCGCGCCGGACCCGGCGGGAGGGCGAACGGAAGCGGGTCGGCTCCAGCAGGGTCACATCGCCGTCCGCGAGGGCGCAGGCGAGCCGGAGCACGTCGGTGACGGTGTCCAGGAGGAGGTCGGCGCCCGCGTCGAGGCGGGCGCGGTTGACGACGGCACGGTTCTCCCGCACCAGGATCGTCTCCGGCTGCGGGCCGTCCACGCAGTGCCCGGCGAGCACGGCCAGGTCGAGCAGACCCTCCTCGCCCAGCGGCGTACTGCTCCCGGCCAGGGCCAGGTAGAGAGCGGTCACCTCGTCGTCCGGAGCGCCGCCCAGGTGCAGGATCGTCAGGCGGTCGCCCGCGGCGGCGATGAGCTCTTCGTGGGCGGCGAGCAGCTCGGCGTAGGTGTGCTGATAGGTGCCGTATGCGGGGAGGGTCAGCAGGTTGACCACGCCGGGGCTGAGCTGCTCGGGCGTCACGCCGTCGGCGAGCGCGTCGACGACGCACTGGGTCCAGAAGGCGAATGTCTCCGGCACGTTGGCCGGGAAATCGATGAAGTAGGCGTTGTGCTGGACGTGGTCACCGGCCATCGCGCGGACGGTGTCGAGCGTCCGTACCGCGGTGTCGACGACCGTCCCCTCGGAAAGCGCCGACAGGTGTGCCAGCAGGTCCGCCGACAGCTTGTAGCCCACGGACATCAACGCCGCGTCGAACTGCCGCGCGGCGACGCCGCCTTGCCCGGCGGGACCGCAGGGGGCGGGAAGACGGTGGGTGTGCCGGAGGACCAGGGGTTCGAGAGGGTGGACCATCCGGGCATGTTCCCAGAGGGGTACGGGCCGTCGCACATGGGTTTTGGGCGCGGGGTGCGGTCATCGGTCGCCGCCCGCGCGTGCTCGTGAACGGTCGCCGCGGGACGACGCGTTCAACCCGGGGCCGGGCCTTCGGGGCAGCTCCCGCGGCTGCCCACCTGGGATGATGGCGACGTGAACAAGGATTCGACGGCACCGGCGCGCATCGTCCTGGGCATCGATGACCTCCGGGCGCTTCCCGGAGCCACGCACATCGCCCGCACCAGCCGAGAAGGCGTGCGGCTCCTGGAGGAGCACCGGGACGTCGCCATCGACGAGCTCTGGCTCGATCATGACCTCGGCGGCGACGACAGCATCATGCCCGTGGTGACCCTCCTGGAGGAAGCCGCCTTCAACGGGCGGCCCTTCCACATCGGCATGGTGTTCGTCCACAGCGCCAACCCCAGCGGCGCGGCGACCGTCGTCCGGTCGCTCCATCGCTGGAACTACCGGGTCCGCCGGGCGACGGCCGACTGAGTACGGCCGGGGCCCGCGTGCCCCGGCCGTCGGAGGGTGCCGTTACGGGATGTCCTCGATGCGCTCGCGGTTGAGGAGGTAGGTCGGCAGATACGGCTGTTTCGAGGCGATCGGGAAGCCGCGGTCGTAGGCGAGGCTCGCCATCGCGAGCGGTCCCAGGGCGACCCGGGCCCGCGGTGCGGTGGATTCGCCCCAGTAGCCGCCGTGTTCCTGGAGGGCTTCGGCCAGCGTCTCGGCGAAGGCGTCGTGGTCGGCCGCCACATACCGGTGGAACAGGGCCGCCGGCTGGTAGTCGATCCGGTTCACGAAGTCCATGGGCGCGTGTGTCACGGCGTCCGGCATGGATGACTTCATGGTGGCGAGGAGCTTGTGGACCACATCGTCCATGGAGCCCCCGGCGAAGAAGGTCCGCAGGGTATCGATCCAGTCCAGGACGTACTCGTCGACCGAGTCGTCCTCGCCCAGCCGCTCCAGCGGCACCTGGCACAACCTGCTGATCCGGTCCCGCTGGCGGCACACCACCGCGAAGTACAGGGCGTCCAGCCAGGCCCGCGCGTCCACGGGCGGTTCGGCGCGCGTCGCGGGAAGGGAGGCAACCAGGTCCTCGCCCAGGTGGCATTCCTGCGGGTCGGCGCCGGTGAACAGCGCCGACCCGAGCTGTACGGCGGTGGCCCAGGCGTCCCATGTGCCGATGTGCGCGGCCCCGGGATCGGCGGCGCAGTGGGCGTGGGCCAAGGCTACGGCCGAGTGGAACGCCTCGCCCAGCCGGGCCGGATTCTCTGTGACGCCTGAAATCAACTGGGCGGTGGTGCGAGCGAGTTCGGTGACGCCGGGCGTCTCGGGGGCGGCCCGACCGGCCAGACGTCCGCCGCCGTCGAGGCGTACCAGGCCCTTCATCAGGCCGAGCAGGCGCGGTGGCAGGTCGAAGGAGAAGACCCGCGTCTCGTGGTCGATGGCCGTGAGCGAGGTCAGGCGGCCGCGGTGCCACCAGTAGACCCGCGGGGACAACGCGCCCTTGCCGCTGTCCTCGTACGCGCCCAGCGCGTACGAGGCGAGACTGTTGAGACCGGCCGTCACGGTGCCGTCGACAATGGGGTGGTAGACGAGGTTGTGCCGACTCGGGACGACGACGAGAGCGCCGTCGTCGGGGAGCGGCTCGCCGGTGATCTGCCGCACCGCTTCGGAGAGGTACAGCGCCTTGCTCGCGACGAAGTGGGAATCACCGTAGACGGTGTGCAGCCGCGCACCCTGCTCGGTCACCTCGTCGTGTTCGGCGGGCGCCCGCATGAGGTTCGCGTACGCCGCGGCGCCCAGCGCTTCGAGGCCCACCCGTTCGACGTCCCTGTCCGTGAGGACGCGCACGCTGGTGGGCCGGTCGAGGGCGTACGCGAAGACGAGTCCGTCGGCCACCACGCGCGCGTAGGTCATGGCCTGGGCGATCCGCGGGGTCAGCGAGTCGACGGCCAGCAGCCGGATGTGCGCGCCCCGCAGTATCTCCTCGACGCTCTCCTCGCCCTCGGGGGAGTGGGGGCCAAGATCGGGTGCGTGCTGTGATGTCATCCCAGCAACCTTACGAGGTGCCAGAAGGGCAGGAGGGGGCCGCACATGCCCGGCCCCGCCCTTCGGCAGACGCGTCACTCTCGCGCGGCCCCGTGCGAGCAGGGCGCCCACCGCGCCTCGGCCAGCAGCATCGCCACCAACACCCCTACCAGGGCGAACAGTTCGGCCAGCGAGGAGACATGTGTGCCGAGCGGGATCGTGGCGAGGGCGGCGGCCGCACCCGCGGCGCGGAAGCGGAACGGCGGGATGTGCAGCGCCGCCCGGAAGGCGACGTTGCCCGCGAGGAAGAGAGCCACACCGCCCGCCAGGGCGACGGCGGGCGCGGTCGGCAGGTGCTCGGGCAGATGGCCGATGGACTTCTTCACCCCGGCCGCCAGCACCGCGACGCCGAGCAGCATCGGCACGAAGCTGTAGTAGTACGCGAGCATCGTCACCCGGAACCTGGCGAGCCCGGACACCGCCCGCAGCGCCTGCTCGGCGGCCTCCTCGTCGCGGATGAAGTACGTCCACCACAGTGCGGTCGCCAGCGCGAGAGCCAGGGCCGCGCCGCCGAACAGGCCCCAGTCCAGCTTGAGATCACCGGAGCCGACGCCGATGGCGATCACGGACTCGCCGAACGCGACGATGAGGAGGAGGCCGTGCCGCTCCACGAAGTGCGCCGGGTCGAGGGTGCCGACGCGGCCCGTGACCGGGACGCGCTCGCCGTCGACGTCGGTGGTGATGCGGCTGGAGAGGACGGGGGTGATGGCCTGGATGATCAGGGCGGCCAGCCAGAGGGCCTCGGTGGCCCGGCCGCTCACCGTGCCCGCCGCCGTCACGCACAGCGCGGAGAGGCCGTTGGTGAGCGCGAAGCTGAGCACGTGCCGCCCGTGCAGGAGGGCGTAGAGGGCGCCGTGGACGACGGTGACCAGGAGGTAGCCGAGGCCGAACGCGACGCCGTTCGTGGTGAACACGCCGGGGATGGCGAGGGCGCAGGTGAGGAAGCCGCACATGCCGAGGATCAGCGGGATGCGGCGGGCGTTGGTCTCCGGCGGCACCTGGTTGGTGAGGTAGGCGTAGGCGCCGTACATCCAGAACAGGACGGCGAAGATCAGCAGGACCCGGCCCGCCTGGGCGAAGGACAGGTCGTGGGTGAGCAGCACGGTCAGCTGTGTGATCGTGAAGACGAAGACGAGGTCGAAGAAGAGCTCCAGGGTGGAGACCCGGTGCCCCGGGGCGTCCTCGCTCGCCCCCGCTGTGCCATCGACGGCAGACATACGTTCCCCCAGCAGGCATGTCGTTCCCATGTGCGGCCGACACCCTAGCCGAGCGGAACGAAGCCGCCCCGGACTGTCTCAACTCTGGGGAGGCTGTGCGCATATGGGGGCTGAGGCTGTGGGTTCCCGGCGCATGGGGGCCGAGGACATGGCGTCCCGGTACCTACCGGTACCAGTGGCCCCGGGGTACCGGCTCCGGGCCCATGGATTCCGGAGACACGGCCTCCCGCCCGGCGGGGCGAGCGGGCGCCGGGCAACTTCCCGGCGGACCAGCTGATCCCGTAGAGACAGGGGCGGCCCCGTCTGCTCCGGACCGGCACGGCAAGGTCATCCGATGCCCTGCCGGTCCGGCTCCAGTGCGAACGTGCGCTCGGCGGCCTCCGGCACCGCGAGGGCGACGGCCTGGGCCAGGAGCTCCCGATGCCGGAGCAGCGGCTCGCGGCGGGATGCGGGGGTGAGGTCGAGCAGGTCGTCGAGCCCGGCCATGATCCGGCGGGTGGCCTGCGGGTTTCCGATCGCGCAGAGGCGGATCTCGGCGAAGCCGAGGTCGACGAGGTCGGCCCAGTCCGGCACATCCTGGACGAGCCGGACCTGCCCCCGGCCGTCCGGATGCCCGACGGCGCCGAGCGGCCGGTCCGCGAGCGCCGAGAGCAACTGGACGATCCTGTCGAGGCACTGGACGGCGGTGGTCGGGTCGTTGACGGCGGGGGAGAGAGCGCGCAGCGCGATGTCGGACAGCTGCCGGAGCCCGAACCCGAGGTCCTGGTGGAACGTACGCTCCACACCGACCGACACGGTGCAGCGCAGCGCGCCCCGCGAGGGAGGCTTGGCATCGAGGGGGCCGTGGACCGCGAGCAGCGGGGTGCCCGGCACGACGAAATCCCCGATGCGGGGGATGAGCCGGAGCACGACGTCGTGCCGCCGCGCGGCCCGCACCAGCCGGGCGATGTTCACGTCCCGCAGCACCCCGGCGCGTCCGCTGTGTCCGACCCGGGCGATCTCCGGATCGAGGTCGAGGCTGTCGAGATCACCGCGAGGCATCTTGTCGACGACCCGCAGGGCCTCGGCGGTGATCCGTTCGACGACGTACCCGACCCGCATGAGGCGCAGCGTGGAGTTCACGTACGCGATGAAGAGGAAGAGGCTCAGGGCGACCATGAGCAGGGTCAGGACGCTTTGCAGGAACGGGACGCCGGTCACGAGCCGGGGGTCTGTGTCGCTCTCGAACGAGGTGAGCACGAGCAGCGACAGTGTGAAGGTGGAGAGGAAGACGGCGAGAGTCAGCTTGGTGATCCGCGATCGCACGAAGATCCGTACGACCCGGGGCGTGAACTGCCCGCCCGCCATCTGCACGGCGACGAGCGAGATGCTGAAGACGACACCGATGAAGGTCATCATCGCCGAGCTGACCGTGTTGACCACGGGCTTTACGTCGTTGACGATCCGGATCAGGTCATCGACGTCGTCGAAGCTCTCGTGGTCCTGGAGCAGTCGCACGAGGGCCGCGTCGAGTTCGTACGCGCCGGTCCACAGCAGGAAGACCAGCACCATGGCGGCGGTCGGCGCGAACCAGAAGGTGTCCCGCAGATGCTCCCGCAACGGGGAGAGCGCCCGCGGCCGCCGGTATCCCTTGCTGTTCCGGGTGCCGTTCCCGATGCCCTTGTCTTCGCCCTTGCTCACGCGGCGAGGCTAGGCGTGCGCCGCAGTGCTGATCCTGCTACGCCGCCGAGTGGTCCCTCAGTCGTACACACATTGGTCCTCCCGGAGTACGAATGCGTACATCTGGGCGCGAAGAATGGAAGAGAGAGGAAGCGCGGCGAGCGCTCCCGGCCGACCGGGACGGCCGCGGCGCACGCACGGAGCCCGTCCGGACCTGAGCGACCTCCCCGACCGCCGCCCCCTGACCACTGATCATTGACCACTGAGGAGCGAGAGCCATGCCGGCCAGCCGCACCAGGAACCGGACCGTCGTCCTCACCGTCGCCTCGGTGGCGGTGGCCCTCGGCTTCGCCGGGTTCGTAGCCGTCCCGGCCGCGCAGGACTGGTACACGAACCGCCATGACGAAGCCGCGTCCTACAGCTCGGGCAAGGAAGCGAAGGGCGACCGGGCCTCCGTGCCGCGCTGGCTCCCCGACGAGGCGAAGCGGATCGAGTACGCGATGAAGACGACGGGCGGCGACCGCCTCCTCAAGGCCACCATCCCGACGGGATCCCTCCCGCCCACGTGCAAGCCTGACCAGCCCGCCTCCCCGAAGCCCCCGGCGATGAAGGCGACCTGGTTCCCGAAGCACGCGGAGCAGCGCGCCGCGGCCCGCTGCGACCTGTACTACGCGTACATGGAGGGCAACACTCTGTACGCCTGGCAGGCCAACGAGGACTGGGTGTCGGCGAACAAGAGCTGACGCTCGCCTGACCACGCGATATGCGGGTGAACAGCACCTCGAACCCCTGGTAGAGTTCTCTATGTCGCCGCGGGGAACACACCGCGAAGACAACACCTAGTCCGGGTGGCGGAATGGCAGACGCGCTAGCTTGAGGTGCTAGTGCCCTTTATCGGGCGTGGGGGTTCAAGTCCCCCCTCGGACACCCAGTAAGAACGCATGACAGAGCGGATTGTGACTCCAGGATCACGGTCCGCTCTTTTGTGTTGTGGATCGGCTAAGGGCTGCGAGCTTCGCTTTCTGGGCTGCGGTGTCCGCGGGGTGCGGGACGCAGAGGTGCCGCCGACTTCCATTGGCTCGCGAGTCTGATTCGCGGTGAGGGCGGTGCGCTGCGCGATGGCGGGACGGCACCCAAGGGATCTGTCAGCGTGGCGCATGCCAGAGTTGGCGGCATGACGGTTGAGGAGCTGATGGGACTGCTGGCTTCCGTGCGCCGGGCGCAGATCGGGAGCCGGCGCGCCCCGCACAAGCCGCTGCTCCTGCTGTGGCTGATCGGGCGGTTCTCCGCGGTGGGCAGCACCGCGGTCTCGTACGAGGAAGCGGAGGACCCCGTCAGCCGTCTGATCAATGACTTCGGGCCGACGATGGCCGATCCCAGGCGGGCGCGGGAGCGGGCCGCTATGCCGTTCGTCCACCTCGAGCGGGACCTCTGGGACGTGAGGGACGGGAACGGCGCGCCCCTTGCCCCCGACACCCAGGAGCGCGGGAGTCTGCTGCGGAGAGTCGGCGCGCACGGACGTCTGCATCCCAACATTGAGCAGCTCTTGACCGACCCGGCGAATCTGGCGGCTGCGGCCCGGCTCCTGCTGGATCAGCATTTCACCCCGGCGTTGGAAGGCCCCATCTGCGCGGAGGTCGGCCTCGATCTGATCGCGGCCGAAGAAGCCGCCCAGCAGCCGGGGGTTCGGAGGAGGCGAGCAGCGCGTCGCGCCGGGTTCGCTGAGGAGGTTCTCCACGCGTACGCCTTCGCGTGCGCGATGTGCGGCTTCGACGGTGCGCTCGGACGTAACCCCGTCGGACTCGAAGCGGCCCACGTCCGCTGGCACAGTCAGGACGGCCCGGACGAGGTGCACAACGGGCTGGCCCTGTGCGCACTGCACCACACGCTCTTCGACCTTGGTGTGCTCGGCCTCACCACCAGCCTGAGTATCCAGGTGTCCCAGCAGTACGTAGCCCGCAGTCCCGCCGGGCAAGCCATAGACGCCCTCCACAACCGCCCCCTGGCCTCCCCGCGCCCCGGACGTCCGTCCCTCGACCCGGACTTCGTCATCTGGCACGGCCGACAGGTCTTCAAGCGGCCCGCCCAGCTGACCGTGTAGCCCGGTAGACGCGTCGCTGTCCCGATCTGCCGGCCTGGTCAAGGTTGGCCCGTCCTGATCACTCATTGCGATGATGCGACTGTGAACAGTAATCGCCGCTGGTTAGAGTTGCAGGTGAGGCTCTGGCTGTACGGGGAGGGTGGTGTGCCACCAAGCGGGGGTGGGGCGGCGTCGGAGTCGCGGTCCTGGCCGTTCAGCGCGCTCGCTGTGGCGCAGGCGGCGGCGGGGGACGTGGTCACCGAGCTGACGTCGTTCACGAAGTTCCAGCAGCGTGTCGACGAGCTGATCCGGAACCTCAAGGGGTCTCCGGCAGGCCCGGGTGAGGTCGGCCAAGAGCGGCTTGTCCGCGACCAGTTCGGGGGCGGGGGAGAGGCGTTCGCCGAGGCCTCGGGTCTGTTCACCTCGTACGAGACGGTGATCGCCGAGCTGGAGGGCCTGTCGGCGCTGCTGTCGGATTCCATCGAGGGCATGGGCATCGCTGTCCTGGCTTCCCACAAGGGTTACCAGAACATCGACGCCGAGATCCGCGCGCGGATGGCGGCGATCAGCGTGCAGACCAAGAAGCACTACGGGGGCGAGTACGAGCCCGGTCGGGCCAAGCCGGAGATCGGTCCGGGCGGTGGTGCCAGCCAGCGGGCCAAGCCGGGCGCGTCGTCGGGCGGCGACGCCGGAGGGACGATCTGATGGGTGGCAAGGAGAGCGGTGGCAGCATGCCGTTCGAGGGCATGAGTCACGAGGCCATGCTCGCCTGGCTGGACCAGGCGAACAGCGGCACCGTTCAGGGAGCCGCCGACCGGCTGGCGCAAGCGGCCAAAGAGATCCGGAAGATCGCGGACGAGCTGAAGGTCCGTCCTCAGTGGGTGGAGTGGAAGGGGGCGGGCGCGGACGCCTTCCGCACCTGGAGCGCGGACCTTGCCAACGCCACGCTGCGGCTGGGTGACTTCAGCGAAGGGTCGGCCACGTGGCTGGGTCACGCCTCCGACGCGATCGCTTCGGCGCAGGCCGCCATCCCACGCGACAAGGCGGGCGCACAGGCGAACCTGGATGCGGCACGGGCGGCACACAACGACCCGGACGCGGCGGCGGTGAGCCGGAAGTCCGCCGGGGAGCTGGCGGCGCTGGCGGCGGACGAGGAGAAGGTGCGGCAGGAGGCTGTCGCGCAGATGCGGAAGCTGGGGCAGGCGTACCAGGTGTCGGCTACGCAGATGAACGGCTTGGAGCGGCCCAGGTTTCCGCCACCGCCGTCGGCGATCGTGCCGGAGAGCCGGACCCGCGACCAGACGGCGCAGGACGTGGCTCGTCCAGGTGCAGTGGTGGGCGACGGGTCGCCCCCATCGGCCCTCGATTCCGTGTCTGGAGCGAGGGAACATGAGGCCGTGCCGAGAGTGGTGAGCACCGGGCAGAAAACGGCTGAGAGCCCAGTGCCGACCTACAGTGAACGCCCTGCAGCTATGGAGGTCGACTCCACGACTGTGCTTCCCCACAGGGCCGAAACCGCTGACGGCCGATCTGCTCCCGTTCCTGGCGGAGCCGATGACGGCATGGCGACGCAGCCCGGGGCCGTCCCGCCGCCGCTGGTTGGCGGCGAGGGGCGAGCGCCCATCGTCCGTCCGGTCGGCCCGGGGCGCGACGGGCTGGTAGCAAAGCCCCCGCAGGTGTCCGAGCCGGGTCCCTCCCGCTTCGCCCCCCGACGTCTGCCGAGTGGCGATGTCGGCATCATCGGAGGTCGACCTGTTCCACCGTCCTCGGGCGAGCCTTTGGGAACAGCGCCGCGAGGCACGGTCGTCGGAGCGGAGGCCGCGGGAGGGCGTGGAGTTGTTGGTCCCGCCGCAGGCGCAGGCCCCGCTGGGCAGCCGGTTGGCAGGCCGGGCGGGGCCCCTGCTCGCGGTACGCCCGTGCCGAACAGAGGGGTGAGTGGCGGAAGCGCGCGACAGGCGGGGAGCGCGGGATTTCGCTCTTCCTCATCGACAGGGGCTGGGCCCGAGCGCGGGGGCGTCTCAGGCGGTACACCCACCATTGGCCGACCGGGCACTGCCGGTACGGCGCGGGGCTCTCAAGCCGCGCGCCCTCAGGGCAGGAGAGCGGCGGGTCGAAGCCCCGGCTACCTCACGGAGGATGAGGAAACCTGGCTGCGGGGTGCGGACCGCGCTGTGCCCCCGGTGATCGAATGACGAGGTCGGAGATGTGTCAGATCCAGCGAAGCGACGAGGGATGCTGATGCCGGCCGGAACGTTTCGACGTACGTCTCGCAGTGCTGCCGCGTCTGCGGTCTGCGGTCTGCTGCTCGTGGGCGCCGCGGGTGCGCCGGCCCGGGCAGGATCGACCAGGGAGCAGCAGTGGTTTCTCGACGCCATGAAAGCTCAGGAGATGTGGCGTACCAGCACGGGCAAGGGTGTCACTGTCGCAGTGATCGACACAGGAGTCGATGCGACCAACCCTGACCTTGCAGGTCAGGTACTCCAAGGCAAGGACTTCACACAAGGCGAACCGGGAGAGGACCACACCGACGGCCACGGCCACGGCCACGGCACCGGCATGGCCGGTCTGATTGCCGGTACGGGTGCCTACGGTGGTGGAAGCGGCGCGTTCGGGCTCGCCCCCGGAGCCAAGATCCTGCCCGTAAGGATGTCGGGGGAGGTGAACAGTGGGGCTGAGGGAACCAAGCGTTTCAACGCAGTTGCGCCGGAGGCGATCCGGTATGCGGTCGACGCGGGCGCGCGGGTCATCAACATCTCCATGGGCGTGCAGGAGGGCTCGCCCCAGTTGACCGCAGCGGTGAAGTACGCCTTGGACAAGGGCTCGTTGGTCTTCGCCGCGGTGGGAAACAGCGGGGACGGAGGTAACGAGGTCGAGTACCCCGCTGCCACACCGGGTGTCGTCGGCGTAGGGGCAGTGGGGAAGAACCTCCGCAGGACCGCGTGGTCCGAATACGGTGCTCAGGTGGACATGGCCGCGCCGGGCGAGGAGATGGTCCACCCTTGCGGAGGCAAGACCGGCGTGTGCAAGACCGACGGCACCAGCGACGCCACCGCCCTGGCCTCGGCCTCGGCCGCCCTGATTTGGTCAAAGCACCCGAGTTGGACCAACAACCAGGTGCTGCGCGTCATGCTCAACACCATCGGCGGTCCCACGGACGGCAGCAAGCGGAACGATTCGATCGGCTACGGGATCGTGCGTCCCCGCGTCGCCCTGGAAAACCCCGGTGACCCCGGCCCCGCCGACGTATATCCCCTGCCCGACCTCACCGCGTCCGCTGCACCTCCCGCGCCGGACTCCAGCGGCAAGGGCGCTGGACACGCCGCGCCCCCCTCGGTAGAGGCCAGCGAAAGCAAAGCCTCAACTTACGTAGTACCCCTGGGAGTTGCTGTCCTGGCGGTCACAGGCGTGCTCCTCGGCCTCTGGGCGCTTCGCGCACGTCGCCGCCGGTCGGCAGCCGCCTGAGCTCACGCAGGAGCGACATGACCGCCCCGCACATGGGCCCGAGGCCGGTGCGGGGCGGTCTCATCTGGTCTGCCAGGCGCGCCCTGCCGGGAGATCCGGAACTCGCCTCCCTATACATGCCGTTCGACGCGTCGCCTGCTTCGCGGACGCGGGAAGCGGGGAGCCCTTCGCACTGCTCTCCACCATCGACCGGCCCGATGGCTTCGTCCGGAACCACGAGGACGACAGTCGCACCTGGGGGGCACCGAGCCTGGTCGGGTACCTCCGGAGATGACTGACCGGACAGATCGAGTGGTAGCTCTGCCTCGCGCTCCGGGCCATGGCGCGATGCTCTTGGCGTGGCGGCCGTCATCACGACACCGGTCTGGTCCCGTTCACCGTTCACCGGGCAGAGGGCAGAGGGCAGAGGGCAGAGGGCAGAGGGCAGAGGGCAGAGGTAGGGCAGCCCCGCCCAACCGCCTCCAACCTTCAGCGAGGCGGCAGGGCAAGCCCACCCGTGGGATCCGGGACGGGGCGTACGGGCCTGTACCGAACCGGCAGTTCGGGCTGGCGAACGTCAGGCCGACGCCTCCGCTCGTACGCGGCTCTCGATCTCCCGGCGTGCGACCCGGCGGCGCCGGGCCGGCATGCCCACGGTCGGGTTGGCGACGCCCCAGGCCACGCCCTTGCAGATCAGCTCCTTGTAGAGGGCCGCCACGCGGCCCGTCAGGGCGCGGTCGACCGCTCGGTCGTCGGCGGTGACGAACTGGATCAGGCCCTCCTTGCGGCCGAGCGAGACACACTGCTGGAAGTAGCGGATGGAGACGTCGGGGACCTTGGCGCGGGTGAGGCGGGCCGCGATGGCGTCGGCGGCCTGCCACGCCATGGGGACGCCCGAGGCGCATGACATCCGCAGCGGCTTGTCCTCGGGGCCCATCGCCATCGCCGAGTCGCCCACGGCGTACACATCCGGGTGGGAGACCGAGCGCATCGTCGCGTCGACCACGATCTGGCCGCGGTCGGTGACCTCCAGGGTGGTGGCACCGGCGATCGGGTGGACGGCGAATCCGGTCGTCCAGACGGTCACCTCGGCCGGGATCGTTCGGCCGTCGGCGGTCGTGACGCGGTCCGCCCTCACGTCGTCGACCGCCGCGTGCTCGTGGACCGTGATGCCGAGCCTGGCCACCACCTTGCGAACATGGGCGCGGCCCTTCTCCGAGAGCCAGTCGCCCAGTACGCCGCGAGCGGCCAGCGAGACGTCGAGATCCGGGCGGGCCTCGGCGATCTCCGTCGCCGCCTCCAGGCCGGTCAGCCCGCCGCCGACCACGAGCACCGGACGACCGGACTCCAGGGTGGCGAGGCGCTCGCGCAGACGCAGGGCGCCCGGACGGCTGGAGATTTCGTGAGCGTGCTCGGCGGCGCCGGGGACGCCGCCTTCGTTCCAGCCGCTGCCGAGGGCGTAGACCAGGGTGTCGTAGGCCAGCTCCTCGGGCCCGAGGGCGTCCGCGGAGGCGACCGTCACCGTCCCGCGGTCCACGTCCACGCCGGTGACCTTCGCGAGCTTCAGCTTCACGCCCGTGCCCGCGAACATCTCACTGAACGGCCGCGCCTTGAGGTCCTGACCGGCCGCGAGCTGGTGCAGCCGGACGCGCTCCACGAAGTCGGGCTCGGGGTTGACGAGGGTGATGGCAACGTCCTCGCGGTGCAGCCGCTTGGCGAGGCGGCCTGCGGCGACGGCGCCGGTGTAGCCGGCTCCGAGGACGACGATGCGGTGCTGCATGTCCGTACTCCTGTCTGGACGGGTTCCGCCGCTGTCCGGCGTGGTGTCGCCCCTTGAACCGGACAGCCCCTCGTTTCCTGACAGGATCAGGATGTGACCTGAGTCACCATGCCTCAGAGGGTGTAGAGCGGGGCCTCCCCGTGGCTCCCGGCGGCCCACTGCTCGTTCGCGCGGACGAGCTTGTCCGGGTTGACCTGGCTGCGCACCGCCACGATGCCCTCCGTGGTGACCTCCAGGCAGATGACCCCGACCACCCTGCCGTCGACGGTCGCGACGATGGCGGGCTCGCCGTTGGCCGTCGTGGCGTAGATGTCGGGCACGCCGCCGATGTGGGCCCGCTTCGCGTCGCCGGGCTTGAACATGCCGCGCAGGAACGTCGCGACCGCGCGCGCCCCCTCGAACGCCTTCGCGCGGGCCGGGACCTTGCCGCCACCGTCGCCGACCGCGAAGGCATCCTCGGTGAGCAGGCGTACGAGCGGCTCGGTGCGCCCGCTGGTCGCCGCCGTCAGGAATTCCTCGACGATGCGCCGGGCGGCACCCTCGTCGATGTCGGTGCGGGCCTTGCCGTCCGCCACGTGCTTCTTGGCCCGGTGGTAGATCTGCTGGCTGGCCGCCTCGGTGATGTCCAGGATCGCGGCGATCTCCCGGTGCGGGTAGTCGAATGCCTCCCGCAGCACGTACACCGCCCGCTCGTTGGGCGACAGGCGCTCCAGGAGGACGAGGACGGCGTACGACACCGACTCGCGCTGCTCGACGGTGTCGGCCGGGCCCAGCATCGGGTCCCCGGCGAGCAGCGGCTCGGGCAGCCAGCGTCCCACGTACGTCTCGCGCCGGGCCCGTGCCGAACTCAGCTGGTTGAGGCAGTAGTTGGTGAGGACCTTGGTGAGCCAGGCCTCGGGCACCTCGATGCGCTCGACGTCAGCCGCCTGCCAGCGCAGGAACGTCTCCTGGACGGCATCCTCCGCCTCGCTCGCCGAACCGAGCAGCCGGTAGGCGATGGCCTCCAGCCGGGGCCTGGCGGCCTCGAACCGGTCCACGTCACTCATGATCAGCGCCATGCCCGCGATCCTAGGCGCCGCCCGGCTGGTGCGGTAGGAGAGGTGCCGCGTCCCAGCGAGCGGCGGGTGCCCGGACCGGTCCCGCAGATCGGCGAGTTCGTCGATCGGCCGCCTGGCCGGGCGCCATGGGTTGGCTGCCCGACCAGGCGCCCCTCGGTTACAGATACGGGCGGGTGATCAGCTCGAGCGCGTGACCGGCGGGGTCCTTGAAGTACACCCCCCGACCGCCGTGCTCGGTGTTGATCTCGCCCGAGCGCCGCATCTGCGGGTCGGCCCAGTGCTCGATGCCGCGCTCGCGCAGACGCTGGTACGCCCGGTCGAAGAGTTCGTCGTCGAGGAGGAACGCGTAGTGCTGCATCTGGATCTCCACCGGCGGCTCGGCGAACTGAAGAAGCACGCCGTCGGTGAACTGGAGATTGGTGAACGGGCCCCAGGACGGAGCCTGGGAAAGCTCCAGGAGCTCACGGTAGAACTGAGCCGACTCGCCGCGGTCCTTGGCAGCGATGATGGTGTGGTTGAAGGTGGCTGGCATGGGGTCGACCTCGCTGTCGTTCGGCACGAACTGATGGACTCGTAGGGCAGGAGCCCTGGGAGGTCCGCGTGCCGAACCGATGGGGTGCCATGTGCGCACCCGCTCTGCGATCAGTCGTCCACCGGGTGGCCAATCCGTGTGTGGCGCGATGCCGGTCCGGTGTTCACGTCGGGGACTCTACTAGGGTCGGGTGGCCACGTGATCAAGAGCCGACTGCTCTGTCGCGGGACTGCGCGATCCGGCAGGTGTGCGCGATGCGGGGCGATGCGGGCCCGGCTGTGAGGATCGGGCTCCGGCCTCCAACGATCCGGGCCGATTCGGCCTTCATCCGGGCCGCTCGCCTCGGCCGACCTGGCGCCGACGTGCCCTTGCTGCCCGAAGGATCCTGGTTGGTGTGAAAGGGGATTCTGTCTGGGCCCTTGCGCCAGTGGCATGTGGCACCAGGGGAGGGCCCCACGTCGATGCCCCTGAACGCCCTGAACCTGGACCCGCTGCGACAGGGCGGGAGGCGGTGGCGGGCCGAGCGCTCCGGGTCGGCTCCTGCACGAAGGGCTGATGCAGGGGCCGGGCCGCCCTGTGTCCGCCCCGCGATCCTGAGACAGGCGGATCCCAGGGCGTCGAGGCCTGGCCTTTCTGTACGGATGTCCGCAGCCGCGAGGGACTGGAGCGTACACAGAATCTGGCGCACACCGGAGGGAGCAAAGAGCGCGACACACACAGGAATTCAGGCCCGCAACCAGTCCACGAGGGCGAGGAACAAGTGCAGGTTGAGGATATGGGAGGCACTGATCAGGAGTAGGCCGCGCCCGCGGGCGTCGTCGAAGTGCACCCTGCCGTCCGAGGTGCGGACCTTGCCGATCGCCGACCAGCTCACGGTCTCGCGCCCGTCCGTCACGCCGTCACGGTCGAGGGCCACCCGTCCGAACGTCAGCGTCTCGTTCCGGCGGAGCCGAGCGGTCATCAACGGCCACTGGGCGTTTGCCACGCCTTTCTGGATCTCGGGACCCCACGCGGCCTCGTACACGACCGCCGGACCACGGGTGTGGGACGTGCCGCCGTACTCGACCAGTTGTCGGGGCAGCATCGCCGGAAGCCCGCGCCCGACCGTCAGCGCGGCGCCGTCCGCGCCGATCAGCGTGTACGTGGCGTCCCTCATCCTGCCGTTGAGCGTGGACAGGTGCTGGAGGACCGACGTCGACTCCCAGTGGTAGACCCACTCGGAGCCCGGGGCGGTGACGACCAGCCCCTTCTCGTACAGATGCAGCCGTGCCTCACCCCACTGCTTGCGGAAGCGGCCCTCGATGTTCGCCGCCCCGGTCCGCCAGCGGCCCAGCTGTTTGTACTCGGCCAGCGCACTCACCCGGTCGTCGGGTGAGGGTATCCATTCGTCCATGGCTGAACTTCCCCCGTGTGAGACATCGGTTCCGTGGGACGGATGAGCCGTCCCACGGAACCGATCATGCCAAGGGACGGCATGTCGGGGAACCTCAGCTGCGGGCGGGCGACGCGTTGGTGTACTCCGGCCTCAGGCGACTCGGTGCCGGGACGGCAGGCGGCCGTCACGAGGTCCGGCGTCACATCCACCGCAACGGACACAGCGCTGACGGCGTCGGCGGACTTCCTCACGTCGCTTTAAGCGGCGACCAACTGGGCCTCATCCAAGCCCCGTTGAGGCAAGAGCCGGTCGCACCGAACGCGGTGCGACTTCGGCTTGATTCCTCATGACAGCACAGGTCGATGACGGCACCCGTCGGGGTGCTCGCTAGCATGCGTGGCTTGTGATCGCGTACCGGGGGAGAGGTGCCGCCGCACCGGTGGCGCAGTCCGTCGGCCACGGGGAGGAGCCGGGGTGGGTGCTGGGGTGCCGCGCGGAGCGGTGAAGAAGGCGGAGCAGGCCTGGCTTCAGGCGGTGGGGCTCTGGCAGCAGGGCCACCAGGATGCGGCGGGTGAATGGTTCGAGGGAGCGGTGCGCCACGATCCGTCGACGGCGGACGCGTGGCTGGGCCTTCACGCGACGGGCCGGCGTGAGGTGGAAGCGCTCTCAGCCATGTACTGGAACAACGCCACTTTCGGCCAACTGCGCACGAAGTACTCCGTGCGGCTCCATTCCCGTTTCGATCTGGGCCACTACGTCACCTTCAGGCTGGAGACGGCCAGGGACCTGTGGCTGGCGACGGTGGCCGGCCTGCTGGGCGAAGGCCGGGTCGACGAGGCCGGGAGCCAGCTGTCCACGGCGGTGCCGGACTGCGACGAGACGCGGTTCCTCTTCACGCGGTACGCGTTCCTCAAGCGGGACTGGAACTCGGTCCTGCGGTTCGCCCGCGGCATTCAAGATCCGTTCATGTACGACGAGTCCCAGCTGTACGTCGGCATCGCTCTCATCGAGCACCAGGTCTTCCACGAGGCGTTGCAGGTCCTGGCGCAGCTGCCGGGGCGGATCGAGGGAGGCGGCCGGTTCGAGGCCGAGGTCGCGTACATGCGGGGGCGGGCGTGCGACGGGCTGGACGCCGCCGACGAGGCCCTGCGCCACTACCAGCACTCCTTCCGGCTGTGTCCCGACTACCGCGACGTGGCCCAGCGTGCCAAGGTCCAGCCGGTGCCGGTCGTCTCCGGTCCGGGTCCGGCTGCGGCGCCCGAGACGGCGGCCCCCGCCGGACACGCGGGAGCCGCGCCGGCGCGGGAGGACGAACTGACGGAAGAGCAGCGCGAGTCCGTGCTGCGCGACGCCCTGGCCACCCTGGACGCGATGACCGGGCTCGAACCCGTCAAACGGCAGATCCGAACGCTCGTCGCGCAACTGCGGATGGCGGCGATCCGTGAGGAGCAGGGCCTGCCCTCCGCGACCCGGCCGAGCCACTTCGTCTTCGCCGGGCCGCCCGGCACCGGCAAGACGACTGTGGCCCGGGTCATCGGCGAGGTGTTCAAGGGGCTCGGCCTGCTCAAGAGCGGGCACGTCGTCGAAGCCCAGCGCGTGGACCTGGTGGGCGAGCACCTCGGCTCGTCCGCGATCAAGACTTCCAACATCGTGGACAAGGCCCTGGACGGAGTGCTGTTCATCGACGAGGCCTATTCGCTCTCCAACAGCGGATATTCGGGCGGCGACGCGTTCGGCGCGGAAGCGCTCCAAGTGCTGCTGAAACGCGCGGAGGACGATCGCGACAGACTCGTGGTGATCCTCGTCGGCTATCCGGCGGAGATCGCACAGCTGCTGGCCACGAACCCCGGCCTGTCCTCACGCTTCACCACCCGCGTGGAGTTCCCGTCGTACTCCGGCGCCGAACTCATGCAAATCGCAGGGGCATTGCTCGATGCCGGCGGCGATGTCCTCGCTCCGGATGCCGAGTCGCTGCTGGCGGAGCGTCTCGACGGGGCCGTCAAAGAAGGCAGGATCGACGAACTCGGCAACGCCCGCTTCGTACGAGAACTCTGCTTCAAGGCGGCCGCCCTGCGCGACCTGCGCCTCACGGAATCCCACGACGGGGGTGCGCCCACCCGCGAGGAGATCACCACACTGCTCTTCGCGGACGTGGACGTCGCCTACGCCGAACTGACCGCCCGCTGACCGGACGTCGTCGTAGCCATCAGGGCCATCGCTCATGCGGGCAACCCGAGTCCGTCGGTGTGAACGTTCCGGTTGAATAGGGAATATGGCAAGCAAGCTGGGTTTCGCCGAGGACGATCTGCTGGCGCGGGCCGGCGAGCGGTCCTTCGAGCGGGGACGTGGATACCTTGACGCGGTGTCCGGCCTGGAGGTCGGTGACGGCTGGTTCACGGCCACCGTACAGGGCACCGACGCCTACGAGGTCGAGCTCACCGAGGACCGGGAACGCGGGGTCCTCGGCGAGTGCAACTGCCCGTACGGGCAGGAGGGCCACTTCTGCAAGCACTGCGTGGCCGTGGGGTTGACCGTCCTGCGGCAGGCGAGTGCGATCCCACGCCAGCGGGCCGCCGCCGCGAAACGGACCAAGGGCCTCGACACCTGGCTCACGTCGCTGTCGCACGATGAGCTCGTCGCCCTGCTGCGCGAGCAGATCGCCCACGACCGGAGGCTGCGCCGTCGCCTGGAGCTGCGGGCCGCGAGTGCCCGCTCGGACATGGACGTGGTCCGCGAGCGCGTCATGGCCTTCCTCGATGTGCGCCCCTTCGCCCGTTACGGATACGTCGAGTACGAGGACGCGGGCGCTTACGCGGAACAGGCAGCCGAGGCGGTGGACGCGCTGCGCGCGCTCGCCTCTGGCGGCCGAGCCGACGAGGCGGTGGTCCTGGCGCGCGAGGCGATCCGGACGCTCAGCCAGACCTACGGGGAGATCGACGACTCCAGCGGAGCGGTCGGCGACGTCGGGCGGGACCTCGCCGACGTTCACCTTCAGGCCTGCAACGCGGCTAGGCCGGACCCGGTGGAGACGGCTGAATGGCTGGTCCGGCACCTGCTCAGCGATCTCAACGACGTCACGGACATCGACCTGGTCGACTACCGCAAGGTCCTCGGCCCGGCGGGCCTGGCCCGGGCGCGGGAGCTGGCAGCCGCCGCCCTGCGCCGAGCCCCCAACGGGTGGGCGGAGAAGTACCTGATGGAGCGGCTGGTCAAGGCGGAGGGAAACGTGGACGCATTGATCGCCGTGTACGCCGCCCACCTTTCCCCCACCGGCACCACCCACCTCAGGATCGCGATGGAGCTGGACGCGGCCGGGCGCGAGGCCGAGGCTCTCGACTGGGCCGAGCGCGGACTGCGGGAGAGCAGGAAGTCCGAGAACGTCGACGACCGGCTCGCCGACTATGTCTGTGCCCGCTACGCGCAGACGGGCCGTACGGCCGACGTGGTAGCGGTCCGCCGAGAGCGCTTTCAGGCTCGCCGCTCCGTTGCCGCCTACCAGGTGCTGCGCACCGCCGCCGAGGCCGCGGGCTGCTGGAAGGCGGAACGCGAGGCCGCGCTGGAGGTGCTGCGTGCCGAAGCGGGGGAGCCGCGTCGTGGCGGGTACGGCGGCCCTGTACTGGTCGACGCCCTGCTCGACGACGGAGACCTGGACGCCGCCTGGCAGGCGGCCCAGGGGCGTGCCGACGACCGGCAGTGGCTCACCCTCGCGGACCGCTCGAAGGACACGCGGCCGGCCGATGCGCTCGCGGTCTACCTGCGCCTGATCGAACCGCTCAGGCAGAGAACGGGGGACCGCACCTATCAGCAGGTGGCCCGGCTGTTGCTCGCCGCCCGGGAGTGCCACCAACTCCTGGGCACGCAGGCGCAGTTCGATGCCTACCTCGCCACCCTGCGCGCCGACCAGAAACGCAAGCGCAACCTGATCAAGACGCTGGACGAGCAGGGTCTCTGAGCGCTGAGCCCAGGTGCGTCACGTCAGGTCGCCGAGGAGCGTGTCCAGAACCGCCTCCTCCTCGACGCGGTGGCCGATGTCGCTGAGCGCGCGGGCGAGGCCGGGGTCCCAGGGGGAGTCAGTAGGGGTGCCGGACAGGGGAACGGGTGTTGTGGCGCTGGCTGCTGCCTCCCGGTAGTCGGCGGCCGTGTAGCGCCAGGGTTGCCAAGGCACGTGGCGCAGCAGGGTGGCGGCGATGCGCAGGCCGCCCCAGTCGAAGTCGCCGTGGTACCGGAGGGCCGCGCCGCGGGTGTGGAGGTGGCGCAGCAGGGTGAGGGCGGCGGCCGAGGGCTGGCCCTGGAGGCAGATGAGGGGCGGACAGCCGGAGCCGTACGTGTCGGCAGCCGCTGCCAGCACGGCCGGGTTCTCGCAGACGTGGATTGTGGCGGCCCTCATCTCGGGCGCCTGGCGGGCTAGTTGACGGAGCGTCAGAACGGCGGGCTCGCCCGATGCGGCCAGTGCGTCGAGGGCGGCGGTGCCGTGGAGGTTGAGGGTGAGGACGGTGGAGGAGAGGGCGTCGCGCAGCAGCCCTGCCGAAGCCCAGGCCTCGCGTCGCCACTCGGCGCCGCTGCCGCTGGGGAAGGCGGTGAGGGCCCGGATGCCGGAGAGCGTCAGGGTGGCGAGGGGCGTCGCGTCGTCCAGGGCATGAGCGCTGCCGAGGAGGCGGGCGGCGAAGGCGGGCAGGGAGACGGGCGGGTCGACGGGGAGCTCGTGCAGGGCTGTCGCCAGGTCGGTGAGCAGGGTGCGGGCGGCGTCGGGGGTGCGCGCGAGACGTCGCACGAGGCCGTCGTCGCGTATCCGGATTGCCCAGTCGGCGAGTTCGGGGCGGTTGTGGGTGAGCGTGAGCAGGGGGTCGTACGCCCGGTGCCAGGCCCGGGCCTCGTCGTCGCGGGCTTGGTTGAGCGGGATGACGGGTCCGGAGAGCGCGGTGTGCGCAGCCGCGAGGCCGTCGGGGCTGATGCCGGAGCGGCGCAGGACGGCGTCCACGGCCTCCAGGCGCACGGTCAGGGACCGGCCTTCGCGAGGGGGCCGGCCCAGGAGGCGTTCGGCCGCCGCACGCTGGGCGTCGGTCGGCGCGGCCAGCGAGATGGGGCCGGACAGCGGCTGTCCGCGTTCCAGACGGCGGTGCACGCGCTCCACGAGCCATGCGAGGTCGGGAGTACCGAGCAGTCGGCGCAGGCGTGCGGTGTCGACCTGCGCGTCGGGGGCGGGCCGGTTGTCGGGGGCGGCGAGGTCCGCGGTGGCGGGTGGGGGCACGCTGGTGCGGTCGGTCCCGTCGCCGTTGTCGTCGACGTTCGGCTCATCCTGGGCAGCCATGCTGGCGTGGTCGGTCCGTTCGCGTTCGTCGTCGACGTGCGGCTCACTCTGGGCTGGCAGCCGGGCGCCATCGACTCGTTCGGTGTTCACGTCCACAGCGATTCCTGGGCGCTCGCGTCGGCGGTGTCCGCCGCCGCCCTGTGCCCGGGATCCTCGCCGGGGACGCGGGCGGCGCCGTCCCACTCCCAGCGGGTGACCAGGACCGCGGCCACCTCGTCGATGCGGGAGAGTTGGGCGATCGCGATTCCCGGGACCTGCGGGTAGCAGGCCCATTCGCGTTCGCTGGTCATCACCACGTCGAGGTCGAAGGCGTGGAGCAGGCCCAGGCATTTGGCGCGGGAGTCGTCGTCGACACCCGCGAATGCCTCGTCGAGGGTGACCAGACGCGGTGCGTGCGGGTTTCCCGCGCTGGCGTAGTGGGAGGACGCGGCGGCGAACAGCGGGATGGACACGGCCAGGGCCCGTTCACCGCCGGAGGCGGGTCCGGTGGCCGGGACCCAGCGGCCGCTCTGCTGGCGTTCGATCCCGAACTCGTGCCAGGAACGGTAGTCGAGGGCAGCGGTGAGATGTTCCAGCCAGGTGCCCGAGGTGTCGTCGCTCTGTTGCTGGGCGATCTGCGCCTGGAGGAACTCACCGACCGCGATACGGTCCTCGGCGGTCCAGGCGTCGGCGGACTGGCGCAGTCGTTCGCGGGCCTGGGGCAGTCCGGCGGGGGCCTTGCGGGAGGGGCGCCACACCAGGCGAAGGCGCATTCCGGTGGAGGTGGGGCGGTCCTCCAACTCGCGGTTCATGGACTGCACTTGGCGTTCGGCGGCACCGATGAGTTCTTGGAGGGTTCCGGCGACTTCGGTGATCAAGTGGGTTTGCAGCACCTCGCGTTCGTGCGCGGACAGGATGCGGGTGAGTTCGCCGACCTCGACGGTGAGGGCGGCGGCGAGGTCGGGCACGGAGCGTCGGCGGCCCTGGTAGACGATGTCGATGACCATGCCGTCCTCGACCATGCGGGCGGAGGCGGTGTGGCCGTGCCGAGACAAGGCGTTCTGCAGGATCGTGAGTTCTTCGCTGAGGCGGCGCTGGATGCGCTCCCAGGCGCTGTCGGAGTCATCGGTCTGGGCCAGGGCGGCCTCGATGGCACGGGCCAGGGCGACGGCGGGAGTGGCCGCCCAGGGCCCTTCGTCCGGGGTCGGGATGTCGAGGTCGGGCAGGGCGACGCGGATCAGGCCGGTGGTGGCGAAGCGCTGGAGCGCGGTGATGGCGTCCGCGCGGCTGGCGGCCGCATCGGTGACGTCCTTCTCCAGCTGCTCGATGCGGCCCTCGGCGCGGCTGGCGCGCCGGTCGGCCTCGCCGTGCTGCTCGCGGGCGTGCCGCTGATCGACGGCGCAGCTCCGGAGCGCTTCGGCGGCGTCGGTGAGGCGGCGTTCGAGTTCGGCGACGGCCGCGCCGACCGTGGAGCGCAGGGTGCGGTGGCGTTCGTCGGCCGCGGCGGCCTCGCGGGCCGCGTCCTCGGCCCGCAGGGCGAGTTCGGCGGTGCGCTGACCGGCCTGCTCGACCTCGGCGCGTTCCTCGGTGACCGTACGGTCGGCCTCGCCGCGCTGGCTCAGCGCGGGCCACAGGGCGGCCAGCACGGTGGCGAGGTCGGCGAGGGACTGGCGGACGGCCGCCAAGCCGTTCCGGTCGGCCGGCACGTCCAAGTCTGCTGCCGTGGAGCTCAGTTCGGATGCCGCGCGCTCGGCTCGTTCAGCGGCTTCGGTGAGGTCGGTGGCACGCTCCTCTCGGCGCGCGCGGGCCCGGCGGGCCGTGTCGGCGGCGGCGCTTACATGGGAGTGCGCCTGTCGCAGCGGGGCGTCGTCGGGTACGGAGGCGAGCTCGGAATCGAGGGTGCGGCGGCGTTCGGATACGGTCTGTGCCTCGGTCGCGGCACGCTCCGACTCGGCCTGAAGCGCCGCCAGTTGAGCGCCCAGCGCGTCGATGCGGGCGCGCCGGGCTTCCTCGCGCGCGCCTTCGCCGACGTACTCGGGGGCGGGTTTGGTCCAACTCCCGGTGAGCGCTCCGAGGCGGAAGCGGCCGTCAGCGGCGACCCAGGTGTCGCAGGAGGGCCCGGGGGGAGCAGCGGCTTCGTGAGACGCGGGGAGGGGTGCGAGGCCGATCGAAGTCAGGAGCCGTCCTACCGCTTCCTCGCCGACGGCCGCTGCCCGCGCATCGCCGTGGTCCACGGCCGGACGCAATACATCGGCCAGGGAGGCCCCGGTGACGGGCCCGGCGTGCGGGGCGAGCAGGACGTCGTGGCCGTCGTCGGCAAGGGCGCTGCCGTCGGGTTGCACCCAGGCGTCGAGGAGCCCGGATGCCTCAAGGGCCGCTTCGAGGTGCGCGCGTTCGCCGGGGGCGACGGTGTCGTGGAAGTCGACGAGCCGCCACAAAGGCGCGCCCAGGAGCTGTTCGCGCACTCCGGGAGTCCGGGTGTGCGGGGCGTCGGGGCCGCGCTGGCCGCCGGCCTCCAAAGCGGCAAGTTCGGTGCTGGCTTGTGCGGCGCGCTCGGCCAGCTCCTTGCGTCGGCTGCTCAACTCTGCTGCCTTATCGGCAAGTTCGGTGGAGCGGGCGCGATGGGCATGCCCGGCGTGCACCCGCGCCGGGTACGGTCCGTCCAAGTGGCCGACCCAGTCCTGGAGCTCGTCCAGCAGACCCACCGGGTCCTCGTACGTCAGCTCGCGGCACCGGGTGCTGTGTTCGCGTACGGAATCCAACAGAGCCCGGCCCGTCTGCGAAGCCGATGCTTCGGCCTGGGCGTGTGCCTCCGTGCCGTGTGCGAGATCGGCCTCCGCCTCGTCGAGGCGCCGAGAGGAGGCGAGACGCTCGCGGGCGGCCTCATCCGCCCTGTCCAGGAGGTTCTCGACATGGGTGAGGGTGCGGCGCCTGCGGTCCAGGGCGTTCTCGGCGGTCTGCTGGTTCGGCTCCTCGCCGAGGTCGACACGTGCCTGTGCGGCGGTCTCCCGGGCGCGTACGAGAAGGCTCTCGGCTTGCTGTTGCGCGGAGGCCAGCCTGTTCCCTGCGGCGGCGAGGCGGCCGAGGGCCCGGGTGTGGAGCACGGCGGCCTGCGCGCGGTCGGCCTCCGCACGGGACTGGGCCTGTGCGGTTCGTTCGGCGTGAGCGGCGGCCTGCTCCAGCTCGCGCGCGCTGCGCATCTCGGGGCCTTCGCGCAGCGCGGCGTCGTGCGCCTTGAGCCGCGCCTCGCTCTCCTCCAGGGTGGTGATGCGCGTTGCTGCCTCCGCCCGATCCCGCTCGGCGGCCTCCTTGAGCGACTGCGCCTCGGTCAGATCGCGCTGCAGGTGCTCGTAGCGGGAGTGCTCGGTGCGCGGCAGGCGGGCCCGACGGCGGGCGGCGATGCGCGCGTAGCGCCGGTAGTGGTCGAGGAAGGCGGAGGCGGCGCGCTCGGCCTCGGTCGCCGCCCGCAGCTCGTCCTTCTCCTCGTCCAGCGAGCGGAACGCCTCGGCGACATCGGCGATGACGGCCTGATCCATCGGCGGCAGTGCCTCGGTCAGGGCGCGGGAGAGAGCGCTCTCGTTGGGGCGCTTGGACAGCTGGGGCTGGCGGAGCTGGATGAGCAGATCGACCAGGGCGCCGTAGCGCTGCTCGCCAAGCCCGAACAGTGCTTCGTCGACGGCCCGCCGGTAGGTCTTGGCCTGGTCGTACACCATCCCGCGTCCTGCCATCGCCTCGGCGAGGCGGTCGCGGGACAGGGCGGTACCGGTCGCGTCGAGGAGACTGAAGCCCGCCCCGACGCGTTGGTCGGTGACGGCGTACCAGTGGCGGGCGATGCCCCTTCCGGCAACGGCCTTGAGCCCGCAGGCGAGCGTGCGGAAGTGTTCCTCGCCGCTGTTCTCGTCCCGGCGGCCGAACTCGATCCAGGTGTAGCCCAGACGCTCCGGGTGCGGATGCTCGCCACCGAGCAGCAGGTTCCACTCCATGCGCTTGCCCGGGTCGCCGTCCGGTTCCACCCGGCGCGGGGTGAGGTCGCCGTCGAGGAGGAAGGGCAGGGTGAGGGCGAGGACCTTGGACTTGCCGGTGCCGTTGTTGCCGCGCAGCAGCAGGCGCCCGTCGCGGAAGTGGAACTCCTCCACGTCGTAGTGGAAGAGGTCGACGAGCCCGATGCGCAGCGGCTGCCAGCGGGTTCGGCATGGAGCGGGCAGGACGGTCATCGATCAGTGGTCCTTCGCTGGGCGGGCAGTTCCGGGGCGGGCCGGCCCGAGGCAGGCTTTCGCGCCGCGGACTTTCGGGATGGCCTTGCTGGTGCGGGCTGTCCCGGTTCGAGGACGACTGCCTCCCCGACGGCGTACCGGGCCAGCGCCGGGCGGGGCACGACGGCATCCCCTGTACGGATCACGAGTGCGAGAGCCGCGAGTCGCGAGATGGCCTGCTCGACCAGTTCGGCCTCGGCGCCGGGTTCGCGCGCGGACTTGGCCCAGAACCCGCCGTGCTCAGCCGCGAGCTCCCGCACCCGCCGCTCCAGTTCTTCCGTGGCGACGGGGCCGGCGCAGGCGGCCAGGTGCTCGGCGAGGAGCAACGTGATGTGCCCGTGGGTGCCCTGCTCGGGCATGCGTACGTCGGTGAGGCTGTCGTCGGGGTCGACCATGGCGATGCCCTCGGCGCGCACCTCGGCGACCAGGCCGGTCAGTTCGCCGATGCGGGCGGTGAGGAATCCGCGCTGGCGGGTGAGATAGGCCAGTTCCGCATCGGTGAGGTCGTCGTAGTAGAGCACCGGGTCGTCGAGGAGCCGGCGGGTCAGGGAACGGCGCATCGCCCGGAACCGCAGATCGTCGCTGTCCAGGGCAGTCTCGGCGACGAGCTCGGACAGCCTCTCCTCGAACGTGACCGCCTGGATGAGGGAGGGGCCGCGGCGGGCGGCGAGCAGTCCGGCGAGCACCCGTCGCTCGACGTCGTACAGCACGTCTCCCGCACCGCTGACGTACGCCTCCTCGTCCCCGGCCACGCGCCGGAGCACCCCGAGGCTCAGCAGGAGCCGTACGACGGCGGCCAGGTCGAGGCGCTCGTCGCGGCGGTCCAGAGTGAACTCAATGCCAGTGGCCGCCAGTTGGGGATCCGCGGCATCGATGACGACCTGATCGGCCAGGCGGCCGAGCGCGATCTGTGCCTCGCCGCGCTCCAGAGCGGCCAGAGAGAGACAGAGCAGGACGTAGCGGCGCCGGGTGAACGGGGCGGCACTCCGATTGGTCTCCCGCGCGGGGTGGGTGGGGTCGGTGAGGGTGCCCGGAGTCTTGCGCAGCCGTGCGGTCTCGGCGTCCACCTGGAGCGACCAGCCGGTGTTGCGGTCGAACCACTCGCGCAGCTCCGTCGCGTGTCGGCGCACCAGTCGGAACGCGTCCGCATGAGGGCCGCGCGCGAGCAGCAGGGGCTCGGCGAGCAGCGCCCGGGCGGCCTTGCGCACATCGGCGGCATGCTGGCCCTCCAAGACCTGGGCGAGGGGCGTGCTCATCGGGCCCCTCCCGCCCACGGGATGTATCGGCCCGGCGCCGGGCCTATGGCGGGGCGCACCGCCTCGGTGCCCGACGGTGGGTCGCTGCTGGGGTTCATCGCTCTTCCCTCACAGTGAGGTCGGTGATCTCGATGGCGTGGTCGGGGCCGCGGAAGGTGCCGCCGGGAGTGCGGACTTCGGCAATCCGTCCGTCCGCGAGGGCGGTGAGCCGGATCTCCATGGAGCCGTCGCCGCTGCTCGCGCTGGTGCGAGTCATGCCCGGGCGCCAGGTGGCGAGCGCGTCGCCGAGCAGCTGGAGGAAGAGCCCGAAGGCGAGTGGGTCGAGCTCGCCCAGCTCGGACAGACGGGTCGCGCCGCGGGTGGCGAGGCGGGCGCGGGCGGCCACTGTCTCGGCGGCCTGCTTGGCGGCGAGCTCGGCGAGGTGGCGCCGGGCGGCCGAGCGGTCCTCGACCTTTCGGGACCTGCCGCGCCGCTCGTAGCTGCCGGTGCGGCGCAGTTGAGGGCTGATGCGCAGGGGATCGGCCGCGCCCCACGGGGTGGCGGCGGGCACGGGGTGGGCGGTGCGCTCGGCCAGCGTTTCGGCGTCGACGCTGAGGTGGCGGGCCGGGTAGAGCCCGAACGCCGTACGCCACAGCCGGTGCCGGTCGGCGTCGTCGGGGGCCTCGGCGAACCAGCGGGCCAGGGTGCGGAAGTCGGCGGAACGGTCCGAACGCCCCGCACGACGCTCGTTCAACGCCCGCACCACGGCAAGCAGTTGGGGTACGGCGCCGAGGGCGCGGCCGCGCAGCAGTCGCGCCTGCGACTCGCGCCCGTCCCGGCTCACGAACCAGCCGGCAAGCCCCGCCCAGCGCCCCGCCCAGCGCTCGTAGGCCTCCTGCTCGGCGTGCGCCTCCTGCTCGGGCGAGGCGTCGGTGGCCTCGCGTGCCGCAGCGGTACGCAGCAAGGGGCTGATGTGGTCGTCGAGTTCGAGGATCAGCTGGGCGATGCGCCCGCCGAGGGTGATCAGATCCTGGATGAACCGTTCCAGGTACTGGATCAGTTGGTCCTTGTACGCCAGGAAGGCCTCCTCCTCGACGCCGTGGAGATCGATGGTGCGTTGGAGGGAACCCATGAAGGCCCGCGCATTGTCGGCGAGGGCCGAGAACCGGCTGGCCAGCGCGTCGAGTGCGAGATGTGTTTTGGCCGGATCAGGCGCCTGCTCGGCGGCCAGGACCAGCAAGGCACGCAGCTGGGTGACGATGTCGTGCAGGGCGACGGCCTGCAGCGCACCGCGCCGGCCCAGCGCCTCGTCGTACGCGGACAGCGCCTCCTCGGCCGCCTCCCCGGCCTGGGTGAGCTGATAGATGAACCGCTTGCGGTAGAAGTCCTCGACGGCGGTGACCCGCGCGGTGTCCGGGTCGGCCCGCAGGTTGCCCCACTCCACCAGGCTGTCGAGCGCCTTGACCACGGAGTCCAGCTCGACCGGACGGTCCCCTGCGGGCAGCGCGGCCAGTACGTCATCGGGACGCAGATGGACCGCGAACCGCTCCTTGGCAGCGAGAAAGGCCCGCATCACCTGCCGGTAGAGAGGGGCGTTGGGCGCGGTGAGGTGGGCGAAAGGGCTGTAACCGGCGGCATCCGGCCCGGACGGTGTGACGGTCATCGCCGACCATTCTGTCGGACGAGCAGCCGCCCTCAATAATCCAGGCCAAGGATGCACAGAGGGTAATTGGCCGAAAGCCGCCGACCTGCCTGCGGCATGCGAGGCCGCCGACGTGCGCCCCAGCCGAGACCGTGTGGTGCGCCCCCTCAGGCGCGCCGGGGCGTGGCCTCGACGCGGGCTCGCAGGCCTTCGGCGAAGGTCCGAGCCGCCATCAGGTCATCGGCGTTGGGACGGTTCTTGCGGATGCCGCCGATGGGCTTGAACGGAAACCATGTGTCCAGGGCGCGGCACGAGAAGGCGTCGACCGCCTCGAAACCCTTCTGCTCCAGGAGCTGGAGCAGGGGACGGGTGAAGGGGCGGAGCGGCGTCTCGGGGAGCCCGCTCGTGGAGAAGACGAACGCCTTGCCGCGCTGCTCCCGCGGGAGCGACCGGATGAACTCGACCAGGCGCGGGTGGAACGCCATCAGGAAGATCCCCGAGCCGAACCCCACGAGGTCGCAGGAGGCCAGTTCCGCCGGATCGACCTCCTCGGGGGTGACGACGGTGGCCTCCAGGACCTGGCCCATCACGTCGGCGACCCTCTTCGTGTTGCCGTGCGACACGGAGACACTCACGATCATGGCCTTCATGGCGATGCTCCTCTCACTTCCGCGCTGTCAGTGCGGTGGAACCTTGCGGACGCGCATAGGACACCGCCCGACCCCGGGAGCGTGACACCTCTCGACTGTGACTCGCGTCACCTTCTGGGTGCCGTATCGGTGCGGGTGCCCCGCAGCACCCGCGCCGGACGGGCAGGCCACGGGACGCGGCCGAAAAGGGGAACGCGGTGAACTTTCCTGGGGTGCCCGGCGTCCACTGATGTGGGTGGCCGTTGACCGGGCTGCCCGACGGGGGCCACCGCACGCGCTGACCCGCGCGGCGGTGCGCACAGACGAGAACACGGGGGTGTTCTACCTTGACCGACATCATCGAACGCATCGCGGACCGCCCGACCGGCGAGGCTTCACCGGCCCCGAAGGACGGTGAACTGGCGCCCTACGTCGCGCCGTTGCCCGTCCCGCCGGTGCTGCGTCCCGCCTCGGGCGACGTACGCGAGGAGACCGAGATCGCCGTACGGCCTACGTGGGTGCGCCTGCACCCCCAGCTGCCGCCCACCCTGATGTGGGGCTACGCGGGGATCGTGCCAGGACCCACCATCGAGGTGCGGCGCGGCCAGCGGGTGCGCATCGCGTGGACCAACCGCGTCCCGAAGGGCAGCGAGTATCCCGTCACCTCCGTAGAGGTTCCGCTCGCCACGCCGTCACCGTCCACCGAACCGGGGCGCGGCGGAGTGGAGCCCGGCAAGGACGTCGCGGCGCTGCCCGCCTGGACGGTGACCCACCTGCACGGCGCCCGTACCGGGGGCGGCAACGACGGCTGGGCCGACAACGCCGTGGGGTACGGCGACGCCCAGCTCTCGGAGTACCCGAACGACCACCGGGCGGTGCAGTGGTGGTACCACGACCACGCCATGAACATCACCCGGTGGAACGTCCACACGGGTCTGTACGGCACCTACCTGGTGCGGGACGACGAGGAGGACGCGCTCCAACTCCCTTGTGGTGAACGGGAGATACCGCTCCTGCTGGCCGACCGCAACCTGGACACGGACGCCGACGGGCGGCTCAACGGCCGCCTGCTGCACAAGACCGTCATCGTCGACCCGAAGAACGCCGAGACGGGCAGGCCGGTGTCGCTCCCCTTCACCGGCCCGTACACCACGGTCAACGGCCGCATCTGGCCGTACGCCGAGGTGGACCCCGCCTGGTACCGCTTCCGCCTGGTCAACGCGTCCAACGCCCGCATCTACGACCTCGTGCTCGTCGACGAGCACGACCGGCCGGTGCCGGGAGTCCTCCACCAGATCGGCAGCGACGGCGGGTTCCTGCCGAGCCCCGTGCCCGTGGACTTCGACGACGACCTGCCCACGCTCACGGTCGCCCCGGCCGAGCGGATGGACCTCCTCATCGACTTCCGGGCGCTCGCGGGCCGGACCGTCCGCTTCGTCAACAAGGGGCCGAACGCGGCGCCGGGCGTGCCGGACGTGGCGGGGGACGTGCGCTATCCGCAGGTCACGGAGTTCCGCGTCGGCACGTGCGAGGACCCCGGCGAACCGGGAGACGGCTTCGAGCTGCCGGACGTCCTGTCCGGTTCGTTCCGCAGGATCACGCACGACGTCGAGCACGGCCACCGCCTCGTCGTGCTCACCCCGCCCGGCACCAGGGGCGGCGGCGGACACCCGGAGATCTGGGAGATGACCGAGGTCAAGGACACCGGAGACCTGCGGCTTCCCGCCGACGGCGTCATCCAGGTGCGCGGCGCGGACGGTACGACGAAGACGTACCGCCGCATCGCACGCACCTTCAACGACGGCCTGGGCTTCACGATCGCCGAAGGCACCTACGAGCAGTGGAGCTTCCTCAACCTCGCGGTGAACCCGCCCGTCACGCACCCGATGCACATCCACCTGGCCGACTTCCAGATCCTCGGCCGCGACCCGTACGACGTGTCGGGGTTCGACCGGGCGGCGGGCGGCACCCGCACACCCGTGGCGTTCGACCCGAAGCGCCAGATCTCCCTCGCGCCGAACGAGCACGGGTACAAGGACGTGTTCCGGGTCCCGGGTGGTCAGGTGCTGCGGGTGATGGGCCGGTTCGAGGGGGCGTACGGACGGTTCATGTACCACTGTCATCTGCTGGAGCACGAGGACATGGGGATGATGCGTCCCTTCGTCGTCATGCCGAAGGAAGCGATGGCCTTCGAGCACGGGGCCGGTCACGGGGGACACGAGGGGCACGGCGGCTGAGCGCGCGGCCGGGGAGGCTCTGAAGGGCCCATGCGTCGGTGCCGGTCCGATTCCTCGGACCGGCACCGAACGGGTTCAACAGGTCGGGATCAGTAGGTCGTCGTGATGGTGACCCCGCTGAACGCGGTCTTCGCGTACAGGCTGATGTACCGGTATCCGGCGGTCTTGTTGGTGACGGTGATGCTCTCGGTGTTACCGGCCTTCGTCGAGCGGGCCGTGTAGGACGTGGGGGTGGCCCAGCCCTTCGGGTTGTAGTAGAGGTCGGCGTTGCCGGTGCCACCGGTGGTGGTGATGTGCAGGGTCACCGTCCCGGCGGGGAGGTACAGGAACATGTAGTCCAGGTTGCCCGTGGTGGCCGCGCGGCCGGAGCGGGAGCAGTTCTGGCCCATGACCCGGGGGTCGGCGTTCGTGCAGGCGGGCAGGGCGCCGGTCACGGTGACCGGCTTGCTGGTGGTGGCGGTCTTGCCCTTGGCGTCGGTGACCGTCAGCGTGACCGTGTACGTGCCGGGCGACGTGTAGGTCTTCGCCGGGTTGGCGGCGGTGGAGCTGGTGCCGTCGCCGAAGTTCCACGCGTGTGCGGTGATGGTGCTTCCGGCATCGGTGGACTTGTCGGTGAGCTGCACGGTCATGCCGTTGACGGTGGCGTCGAAGGCCGCGGCCGGACCGCCGCTCGTGGCACCGCAGGCACCGGCGGCGCACGCGTCGAGCCAGGTGGTGAAGTCGGCGTCGTAGCGGGTGCCGATGCCCGTGCTGTACACCGCGTACCCGCCGGCGTAGTCACCGGTGCGGAACTTGGCCAGCATGTTCTGCACGTCGTCGGGGTGCTTCTCGATCATGTAGCGGGTGGCCAGGTAGCCCCACGGGTAGGTGCGGGTCAGGTCGGAGTTGGCGTACGTGCTCTGCCAGAGCGTGCTCAGCGCGTAGGTGTGCTGCCCGGCGTCGGCGATCGCCTCGGTGTCGGGGATGCCCCGGTAGCTGTACGAGACGTACTCGGCGAAGCCCTCGATCCACCAGATGTCCGGCACCGCCTGCCCGGCCTCGAAGTCACCGGCCATGTCGTAACGGCCGTCGAGGTAGTGCGTGTACTCGTGGTTGAGGTTCCAGATATCGCCCGGGAAGCCGTCGTTGACGCTCTTCACGTACGAGAGGAAGCGGGCCTGGTTGTTCGGGTCGGAGGGGTTGCCCTCCAGGTACTCGCCGCCGTTGTTGGTGCTGTTGCCGAAGATCCAGCCGGAGTACGTCTGGTAGTCCTTGGGGCTGGCGAACGTCACGATCTGGATGTTGCTGTTGTGGTCGTCGGCGACGGGGCCGTTGTCCTTGACGATGCCGTGGAAGTAGGCGTCCTGGCCCTGGAGGCTGGTGCAGGCCGCCGTGAGCGCCGCGTCCGTCAGGGACTGCGCGCGGAAGGTGTGGCCGGCGTCGCAGTGGTAGGTGATGGGCAGGGCGGCGGCGGTGAGCTGCCCGACGAAGTCGCAGGTGCCGTAGTACGAGCACTGCGTCTTGTCGTTGGCGTCGGTCATCGCGGCGACCCCGACCCACAGGGGCGCCGACGGGCCGGTGATGGAGGAGGCGTCCAGCAGGCCCTTGGCCAGCGGGCGGACCTTGGCCTGGAGGGCGGGCGTGTCGAGGAAGCGCGCCGTCTCCGTGCCCGCGTTGGAAGCGAGGTAGAACCACGTGTCGTTGAGCTTCGAGAGGTGGTTGAGCGTGAAGGTGCTGAGGGTGTCGACAATGCTCGGGTCGGCGGTCACGGCCGAGATGTAGGCGGGGTTCCAGTGGCCGCGGAAGAGCGGGGTGAACACGTCGTTGACGGCGGTGTCCATGCTCCAGTACGCGTCGTAGGAGCTGTTGTAGGCGTTGAGCACCTTGATGTACGTACCGAGGTAACGGGCCTGCTCGTTGGCGCTGTCGGTGAGGATCAGGACCTCGCCCATGATGTCGCCGTTGGCGGCGCTGACGTCCATGAAGTGCGAGGACGTGGTGAACGTGTCCAGCGCGGCCTCACTGGCGGTGGCCAGGGTCGCACCGTAAGGACCCACGTCGGTGGCGTTGTTGGACTGCACGTAGTAGCCGGCGCGCAGGAACAGGACGAGCTGCCACACGTTGGTGGAGTTGTCACCGGGGTAGGTGCGCGCGGTGTTCTCCAGGGCGTTGGCGACCGTGACCATCTGGGCCTCGCGGAACACGTTGGAGGCGTTGGTGCCGGTGAGGCTGAACAGCGTGTTGACGCAGTTCGTGGTCGACGCCTGGACGAACGCGACCAGGTCGGCTCCGGTACGGCTGCCGAAGTCGCCCGGGGTGCACGACGCGGCGGCGCCCTTCGCCGCCCTGGGCTTCGCCTTCTCCTTCGGCTTGGCCGGTGAGGTCATCGGCCTCGGAGGAGGCAGGTGGGCGGCGTCGAGCGGGTTGCGCCGGGCGTCGGAACGGTCGGACAGATCGGCCGTCGAGCCGACCGGCGGCGGTACGGCGCGGCCCGTGGCCTTGGCCGGGGGAGTGGTCGCCTTCGGGGAACGGTCCGCGGCGGTGGCGCGGCCCGGTTGGGCGAGCAGGGCGATGCCCAGACAGAGCGTGAGGGCGAGTATCAGGAAGCCGGTGAGACTTCGTCTTGCTTGTCTTTCCGGTCGGGTGTTCACGTGCCGCCTCCCAGCGGTGTGGCGGCCGCGCCCGAGGCGCGGCGGTGGGGGTACCGCGAGCTCCGCGTCCCGTCCGACCGCCCGTGACCGGGGCACGACGGACGGACCCGGGCGGCCCGCGGGTCGAGCTGATTCTTTGACATGAACGCGGCTTGCGTCCTTGGTGCGGTCTGTAAAATTGCATATGTCACATGGCTTGGGAAGGGCGCGCGGGTAAACCGGAGGCAATTCCTGGGGTGGGGGTCTTGGTGCCATGGGCCGCGCGCGGGGCGGGGGTTGGGCTCTGGGCTCCTGATGCCTGATCGCGGGCGGGCCGCTTCTTGTGAGGTCCGGCTGTAGGTGTGGGGCCTGAAGCCATGCCGGTGCCGTACCCCGGCAGGTTCGTTCAACTGGGCTGATTGCGGCGCCAGTTGGAGTCTCTCCGCGCATCTACGGCGGCGTGCTGGGGCGTCAGGGGCGGTGCGGCCGCGTTGAGGGCCGGTCCGTCAGGACGAGGTGCCGTAACCCGACACGTTCCCTGGCACGCCGGGGGCATGACGCCCCCCGATGATCAAGCACTGGGCGCGGCGATACGGAACGCCGACTCACCGGAGTGGCCCGTTCGCGCCGCGGCCGGAGGGCGTCCGTGACGAAACCCGGCAGATCCTGGCGCGGCTGCGGTCACGGGAGGAGGGGCGGGCGGCCCACGCCGAATCGTGATGCCCGGTCGAAGCAGAATCGGGGCTGCGCCACGAGGCGGGACCGGGGCTGCGCCATGCGAGGTGACTGTCGCGCCGACAGGTGCCAGCTGCTTCAGGCGGTGATCACCTCACGCTGAGGGCCCGCACAACCCCGGAATGCGGGGCCCTCAGGGGACAGCCGGCCAGTTACGGCCCCCGGGGTTCGAGCCGCTCCGCTCCCTTGGTGATCGGAGCGCACGCCCCTCACCCCATGGCCGCCACGGAGGAGGTCTCCCAGGCGAAGCCGTCCGGATCGGTGAAGGCGGTGGGGGCGCCTGCGATCGTGAGGCGGTGGGCTCCGGTGCCTTCGGGGGAGACGCCGGCGTCCTTGGCCAGGGCGCGGCGCTTGTACAGCGCCAGCTTGACGGCGCCGGTTCCGGCCGCGAACTCCACGTACTTGCTGCCGAAGCTCTTCGCCACGGCGAGGCCCTGCTCGACGTAGAACTTCTTGCTCGCGGCCATGTCCGTCACCCCCAGCAGGAGCACGAAGTCGTCGATCTCGCGGGTGGCCGGGCCGGTGTCCTTCTTCGCCGAGGTCGCGACCTTCCAGATCGCGCCGTCCGGCGCCTGCACGACACCGCCGTAGCCCCAGAGGGACTTCGTGACGGGCTTGAGTGCGGTGGCTCCGGCGGCGAGCGCCGCGTCGATGTGCAGGCGGACGTCGGCCGGCTGGGACACGGTGAGTGCGAGCGTGAACCCGCGGAAACCGGTGCTGGGGGCCGGGGCGGCGCGCAGGCGTACCTGCCCGTCCAGGCCGAAGGCGGCGGCGTAGAAGCGGTCGGCGGCCGTACGGTCGGCGACGTCGAGGGTGACGCTTTCAATGGAAGTCATGCTCATCACGCTAGGCGCGGCCCGCGGACCCTGCTTCTCCATTCCTGCCCGGTCACGGGCACCGGATCTGCCCTCTCGTAGCGCGCCCGGGGGACCGGTCCCGGGACTGCGGCGGCACCGTCAGAAGGCTCCTCCGAGGGGCGTCGCATCCAGCTGAACCCGCGCAGAGCACCCACGTATGGCCTGGTGGGGACGGGAACACCGTGCGGGGGGAGCCCGTTGCACCAGGCATGAAAGGCATAGGTATTGACGAGTTCGGTGGTCCGGAGGTCCTGCGTGTCGTGGAGTTACCCGAACCACAGGCCGGTCCCGGTGAGGTTCGTATCCGGGTGCACGCGGCCGCGGTGAACCCGACCGACGTCGTGCTGCGGCGCGGTGGTCACGCCGTGCGCATGCCCGGCCTGCGGCCCCCTTTCGTGCCCGGCATGGACGCCGCCGGTGTGATCGACCAGCTCGGCCCCGGAACCGACGGCCGACTCGCCGTGGGTCAACGGGTGGTCGCCATCGTGCTGTTCGCCAGTGAGCGGGGCGGGGCGTACGCCGAGCATGTCGTGGTGCCCGCCGCTTCGGTGGTGCCGGCGCCCGAGGGGGTGGATCACGCCGCCGCGTCCACCCTGCTCATGAACGCCATGACCGCGCGCCTGGCCCTGGACGCACTGGCCGTGCCCCCGGGCGGGACCATCGCCGTGACCGGTGCGGCCGGAGCCGTCGGCGGGTACACGATCGAGCTGGCCAAGGCCGACGGGCTGACCGTCATCGCGGACGCCGCCCCGCACGACACGCGTCGCGTACGGGAATTCGGCGCCGACCACGTCGTGGAACGCGGCCCCGATGTCGCCGCCCGCGTCCGGGAGTTGTCGCCCCAAGGCGTTCCCGGCCTCGTGGACGGCTCCACGCAGACCACCGACGTCGTACCCGCCCTCGCGGACGGCGGGACCCTGGTCGAGTTGCGCGGCTGGTCCGGCCCGGCCGAGCGCGGCATCCGTGTGTGCCCGGTGGTGGTCACCGACGGCCTCACCGACACCGAGCGGCTGGACACCCTGTGCCGCCAGGCCGAGGCGGGCATCCTGTCGCTGCATGTCGCCGACGTGCTGCCCGCCGAGGAGGCGGCCAAGGCGCACCGCCTCCTGGAGGCCGGTGGGCTGCGCGGCCGGGTGGTCCTCGACTTCTCGTAGCCCGTTCGCGGACCCGGACCGCCTGGAGGCCGTCCGCCATCGGGCGATCCGGGGAGGCCCAGGAGCCGTATCGGAGGAGGGCTTTGGCTAGAGCCCTCACATCAGGGCGACGGGCGCCGGTTCGGCGCGGCCGCGGCCGACGCGCGCCCTCGCCCGTCACCTCGAACCAGCCCTGGGCCACCTACCAGACTCGAGACACCCGCACAATCGGCCGCCGCCAGCTCACCCCTGAGCGGATTGTGGCGAACGGACCCATGCCGCGTGCCGGTGGCCGCTCCTAGCGTGACGACGTCCGGGCCCGCCCGTCCGGGACGCGCCCGGAGTCCCTCCGCCCGACGACCTGGGAGCCGCCATGCTGTCTCTGTCCCTTCGGTGCAGCGCTCGGACAGATCCGCCACCGTCCGGGTCACCCGCGCGGCGCCCCGTACGTCGTGCGGCCGCGCTGCTCGCGGGTCTCCTCGCGGCCGCCGCGTTCGCCGCCGGACCCGGGGCGGGCCCGGCGACCGCCGCTCCGGCCACCGTGCCCCTGGAAGCGGTGACCGGCTTCGGCGGCAACCCCGGCAACCTCGCCATGTACGTGTACCGGCCGAGCTCCCTCCCGGCCCACCCCGCGGTCATCGTGGCGCTGCACGGCTGCCACCAGAGTGCGCAGCTGTACGCGGACAACTCCGGGCTGCCCCAACTCGCCGACACATCAGGGGCGTTGCTCGTCTTCGCCGAGACGACGTCCGCGAACAACGCGAGCTCCTGCTTCAACTGGTTCCAGCCCGGAGACAACCAGCGCGGTCAGGGCGAGGCCGCGTCCATCCAGGAGATGGCCCTGCACGCCCAGTCGGCGTACGGGGCCGACCCGGCCCGCACCTTCGTCACCGGGCTCTCCGCGGGCGGGGCGATGACCGCGGTCATGCTCGCCGACTATCCCGACCTCTTCTCGGCGGGCGCGGTGATCGCGGGCATCCCCTACGACTGCACGCAGGACAACGGGCCGTTCGTCTGCATGAACCCCGGCGTCTCCCATACCCCTGAGGTCTGGGCCCAGCGGGTCCGCGACGCCTTCCCGTCGTGGCGGGGGCCGTGGCCGCGGGTCGCCGTGTGGCAGGGCGACAAGGACCCGACCGTCGCTCCGGCGAACGCCGACGCGCTGCGCGACCAGTGGACGGCCGTGCACGGCATCGCGCAGACTCCGACCACGACCCGCACGATCGGCCCCGACGCCACACGGCAGGAGCGGTACGCCGCGCCGGACGGCTCGACCGCCGTCGAGGTGGACCGCGTGCCGGACATCGGCCACGGCACCCCGGTCGACCCGGGCAGCGGAGCGCAGCAGTGCGGGAACACGGGCACGGCCAACTTCATCGCGTCGATCTGCTCCAGTTACTGGATCGGCCAGTTCTTCCACCTCGACGACGCCCCGCCCCCGGCGGGCCTGCCCGCGCCGACCGGCCTGACCGTGACCGGTGTCACCGACAGCAGCGTCTCCTTGTCGTGGAGTGCGGTCCAGGGCGCCGCCGACTACGCGGTGTACCGGGACGGCACGCGGATCACCACGCTCGCCGCGCTCTCGGTGACGGACACCGGACTCGCCCCGGGCAGCCGCCACACCTACACCGTCGCCGCCCGGGACGCCTCCGGCCAGGAGGGCGCCCGGTCCGCCGCGGTCACGGTCTCCACCACGGGCGCCACCGCCGCGTGCTGGACGGCGGACAACTACCACCAGGTGCAGGCCGGGCGGGCCACGGTCAGCGGCGGCAACACCTACGCCAAGGGGTCGGGCCAGAGCATGGGCCTGTACAACACCTTCGTCACCCACACCCTGAAAGAGTCCCCGGCCGGTTACTTCGCCCTGTCCGACACCCACTGCCCTTGAGCCTCCCCCGGGTGCTCGGCCAGAGCATCGACTTCGGCGCTGACGCCCTGGGGCCGGCTCTCCCCGACCATGCCCCGGGTGCTCGGGCATCACATCGTCCAAACGACGACCGCGCCAACTGACTTGGGATAAAGCCAAGTTGCCCGCGCCGTACACAGGTGGGCTGGGCTGGGCGACGGGGCGGTTCTAGCATGGGGGGATGCCGGAAGAGGAGCATGACGTGGTCGTGGACGACGGCGTCGCGGTGCCGGTGCCCGGCGCCGGTGAAATCTGGACGGCCGGCGCGGTCATCCTCAACCAGGAGGGCAAGGCCTTCGCCCAGCGACGCGGGCCCGACCGCGCCCTCTTCCCCGACTGCTGGGACATCGTCGGCGGCCACGTCGAGCCCGGCGAGTCCCTGCTGGCCGCCCTCGCGCGTGAAGTCGAGGAGGAGACCGGCTGGCGTCTGCGCCGGGTGCGGAGGCTGCTCGGTGTCACCGCGTGGACCGGCGATGACGACGGCGGGGTGCGCCACGAGGCCGACTATCTGGTGGAGGTCGACGGGGACTTGGACCGGCCCTGCCTGGAGTGGTCCCGGCACACCGCGTACGGCTGGTTCGGACTCCAGGACCTTCCCCGGCTCAAGGAGAACCGGCCCGCGGGAGAGTTCCTCATCCACGACCTGATCGCCGCGGCGCTTCGGGGCGTCAGCCGGACGTAGACCGCAGGACGAGGCACACGAAACCGAACGCCTCCCGATACACACGCAGCCATTCGTCCCGGTGGGTGTTGGCTGCCGCCAGGGCGTGGGGGCTGTCCGGGTCGTCGGGGTGGTCCAGGGCCCATGTGGTCAGCGAGTCCGTCCACGCCCATTCGTAGGCGTCCAGCTCCTGGCGGGTGCTGATGTGGCCCTGGACCGGGGTCCAGCCGTCGGCGACCACCTGGTCCAGAGTGGTCGGCAGGTCACTGAAGTCACCCAGCATGTCGATGGCTTCGGCGGACGGTTCGTTCATCCAGAATCCGTCGCCGATCAGCACGCGTCCGCCGGGCGCCAGATGCTCGCGTGCCGCCGCGAGGGTGGCAAGCAGGCCTCCGCAGGCGTGCGTGGCGCCGACACCGAGCACCAGGTCGAAGGCGTGCGGCGCGGTGAAGGCGGCGGCGTCCTCTTCGTGGAGGACCAGCCGGTCCTGCACGCCGCGCGCCTGCGCCGCCGTACGTGCGTGGGCCAGCGAGCCCGCCGCGATGTCCACGCCTTCGGCCCGCAGGCCGGGATGCAGGGCGAGGGCGCGCAGCAGCCACTCGCCTCCGCCGCAACCGAGGTCGAGCACCCGCGCGTGGCCGTGCGGGACAGCGCTGTCGAGCAGGTGGCGCACCGAGCCGTCGTCGAGCGGGGCCGCGATCGGATGGTCCGCGTGGGCGAGCCTTGAGATCTGTTCCTGGTTCATCGGGGGAGCCTGACAGGGGCGGTGGGCCCGCGCACGCCATTTCCCCGGCGGCCCCGGCTCAACACCGCGTCACGGGTCGGCGGTTACTCCTCGCGAAGAGCCGCGTCGAGTACGTAGTACAACGTGTCCAGGCGGCTGCGACCGGGGCTGCGGGGCGGCATTCTGCTGACGAGGCCGCGTACCCGGGCCGGTGCGCTCCCGATCGCTCGCCGGATCTCCTCGTCACCGACCCCCGCGTCCCCGCCCGCCGCCAGTTCTCTGGCCCGCGCCTCGTACACCACCGGCGCCAGCGCGTGCTTCGACTGGTGCGGGGTGGCCAGGGGGTGGATGTACGGAGTCGCCGCCGCGTAGCCCGCGGCCCGGGCGGCGGCCGTGGCGGCCGGGTCGGTGAGGTCGCGAGCGGCCGCGAGCGCGGCCCACGCCACGGTACGCAGCTGCCCGCGCCGCTTTCCTTCGCGTGCGAAGGCGCGGATGCCCTCGATGGCCTCGCGCGGGCGGGAGTCGGAGGGGGCGCGTGCCTCGAAGAGCGGCAACACCGGCTCGACGTGGTCGGCGGCCCAGAGTGCGAGTTCCCGGCGGTCTTCTTCGCTGATGGTCACCTGGTTCACGCGTACATCCTGCCGGTCGTGGTGCCGGGGCTGAGCGGGAGGGGCCCTGAGGTCCGAACGTGCTGGCGTGAACTCACCGTTCCTTCAAGCGGGTTGAGGGTGATGCGCTTCCTGGTCAGAGCTGGAAAGGCCAGGCGCCGACGCTGTCCGCCGCGACACGGATCTCCACCCAGGTGCCGTCGCCGCCCTGTGGTGGCGGGGCCACGCCGGGCGGACGGGTCAGGTGGTCGAAGAGGATGTGCGCGCCTCCCACGTCGAGGGTCGCCAGGCCGTCCGAGGTGAGGGCGAGCCGACCGCGTAGGACCACCTGTTCGCGCTCCTGCCGGACGCCGGGCTCGGCGACGGCGGCCAGCTGCGTGTTGTGGCCCCAGAGGAGGTTCTCGTCCACGCTCCACTCGATGTGATGCCCGCCGTCCGCCTCCTCCGGAGCACCGCACCACACCGCCACGGTGGTGCCGACGTCCGAGTGCACGCGGACCTTCAGCGGTGACCGGGAGGCTCCGGCCGTCGCGATAGAGCGCTGCGGCAGCCTCTCGATCCGGACCCACATTCCCCGGTCATCCCCGATCTTGTACGAGCGCCTGCGATGGCCCGCTGGTGCGGGATCGCCCAGGGTATCGAGTGCTTCACGGGCGCGCCCCGCCGTTTCGAGGGGGCCGGGCCGCGGCGGTCAGGCGGTCGGCCAGGGCCGTGACGAGGGTGCGGAGTTCGGCCGGGCGCTCGATGACGAACGGGCCGTCCAGCGAGGCGAGTACGGCAGGCAGCCAGTCGAGGCGCTCCACCCGCAGCTCGACGCGGAACCAGCTCGCCTCCTCCCCGCCGCTCTCGGGCGGCAACTCCGTCAGGGTGGCGAGACCGGCGGGGAGGCGGGCACGGATCTGCTCGGCCGTCCCCTGGACCCGCAGGGTCACCTCGTGTCGGTACGGGGCCGTGGCGAGCCCCGCCAGGACGCGCTCGGCCGGGTCGATCCCGGCGGGCGGCACGAATGAGCCGGCCAGGGCCCGCGCATCGGCGATGCGGTCCAGCCGGAACGTCCGGTCCTCGCCGATCGCGGGGTCCGTGCCCGTCACGTACCACCTGCCCGCGTGGCTGACGAGCCCGTACGGGTGCAGGGTGCGTTCGCCGCGTCGGCCGTCGGCGGTGGTGTACCGGATCGAGACGGGGCGGTGGTGGCGCACCGCGTCGGCGAGGGGGAGCAGCACCGCGCTCCGCGGAGCGGCCGGTGTGTTCGGCGGGGTCGTGAACGCCAGGGTGGCGAGCACGGCGTCCAGCCGATGGCCGAGCCGCTCGGGCAGCACCCGCCGGACCTTGGCCGCCGCCGTCTCGCCGGCCGCGCCCGAACTCGTCGTGAGACCGGCCCGCCGACCCGCGACCAGGCCGAGGAGCACCGCCAGCGCCTCGTCGTCGCTCAGCATGAGCGGCGGCATGCGGTAGCCGGAGACGAGGCGGTAGCCGCCATAGCGGCCGCGGACCGACTCGACGGGCACGTCGAGGTCGACGAGGTGCTGGACGTACCGGCGCACCGTGCGCTCGTCCACGCCGAGCTGTCCGGCGAGTTCGGCGACGGTCCGGGTGCCGCCGGACTGCAGAAGTTCCAGCAGGGTGAGCACGCGCGCGGTGGGTCGGGCCATACCCGGAAGTCTCTCTCACATACCGGGCGGATTCTGTCCGGTATTGGTCATAGCGTGTGGTCAGAGCCCCGAACGGCCCTCCCCACCCCCACCCCTTTCGCTCACGGAGAGAACCCATGAACTTCGTCTCGGTCCGCATCATCACCGGCGACATCACCCGCCTCGTCGCCTTCTACGAGCACGCCACCGGAGTGCGGGCGGACTGGTCCACCGAGGACTTCGCCGAGCTCAGGACCGCCGCCGCCACGCTCGCGATCGGCAGCACGCGCACGGTCCCGATGTTCGCGCCCGGTGCGGCGCGCCCGGCGGACAACCGCAGCGTCATCCTGGAGTTCCTCGTCGAGGACGTGGACGAGGTCCACCGGACCCTGACCGGTTCAGGCAGGGGCGAGGACCTCGTCCAGCGGCCCACCACGATGCCCTGGGGCAACCGCTCGCTGCTCGTCCGCGACCCCGACGGCAACCTGGTGAACTTCTTCACACCCGTCACCCCCGCCGCCCGGGAGCGGGTCGCCCGTTGAGGGGGGCGGGGCGCGTGTGTCCGTGCGAGTGGTCTCCGCGCCCGGCCCGTGTCAGACCTTGGCCACCGGCTCCTGGAGCTCGGTCACCCACTCGTCCCGGTTCGCCGGGCACTCCAGGTTGATCTCCCGGGGGTAGCCCGTCGAGCGGTAGCCGTGGGCGTCGATCCAGCGGCCCAGGGTCTGGACGGTCGGCAGGATCGCCTCCATCGAGCCGTGGTGGACGATGGTCGCCACCTGGTCGACCGGCGGCAGATCCACGATCCGCAGCCCGGCGTTCTCCCCGGGCGGCGCGGTGACCTCCACGCCGGCGTGGACCAGGATGCCGCCGTCCGCGGTGTCCTCGTAATACGCGACGCCGGGACCGCTCGGCGTGACACCCGCCGCGTCGAGGCGGCGGAACAATTCCTCGTACAGCGGCTGGATGACCGGGCCGATGGTGTCGAAGTCCGGTGCCACACCGGTCAGTTCGGCCACGCGGACGGACGGCAGGCTCTTGATGACGACGTCGTTGCCGGGCATGTGCCCCTCGCTCTCGATGGACCGGAGCCTCGCCTCGACCTGGACCAGCCGGGTGACCGCGGCTTCCCTCGCGGCCTCCAGTTCGGCCCGCCGCAGCCGGAGCATGCCGCGCAGTTCCTCGGTGGTGACCTTCTCGTCGAGGATCTCTTGGACCTGCTGGAGGGTGAACCCGAGGTCCTTGAGCGCGATGATGCGGTTGAGGCGGGCCAGTTGGGCGGCCGTGTAGTGCCGGTAGCCGGTGGCGGGATCGACGTGGGCCGGGTGCAGCAGTCCGGTCGCGTCGTAGTGACGCAGCATCCGGACCGAGACGCGGCCGTGCCGGGCGAAGTCTCCGATGGTGAACATGATGTCTCCGAGTTGAGCGCCTGACACGGTGTGAGGGTCAAGAACGTACCGTTCGGCGATCTGCTGGCCCGGCGGCCGTCCCTTTGTCGAGGTCAAGTAGCGTTCAGCGGCATGAGCATGCCGCCTCCGCCCCCGTCGCAGGGCCCCTACCACCCCCAGCCCCAGGGCCCCTACGGAGCCCCGCCGCCGGGGCCTCCCGCGCCCGGTCCCTACGGAGCGCAGCAGCCCTGGCCGCAGCAGCCGTACGCCCAACAGGGTTTCCAGCAACCGCAGTTCCCGCAGCAGGGCTGGGGCGTGCCTCCGATGGGGCCGCCTCCGCCGCGCAGGAGCCGGGCCGGTCTGGTGGTCGGCATCATCGCCGTCGTGCTGGTGGTGCTCGGCGGCCTGGGCTTCTCCGTGAACCGGCTTCTCGGCGCGGCCGGTGGCTTTCCCGAGGCGAAGTACCGGCTCACCGTGCCGCCCACGCTGATGAACGGCCAGTACACACTCGCCCAGGACCTGTCCGAGAAGGGCAGGGAGGGCCTCAAGGGGAGCTCCCAGGCGGACATCCGTGATCCGCGGGCGGCGGTGGGCCAGTACGCGGGAGCCAAGGGCGACGGTACGTCGATGGTGCTGTCCGGCATTTACGGCAGGGTGAAGTCCCCGGAGCGGGAGCGCGACAGCATGCTGCGAGGCGCCAGGGAAGCCGACGGCGCCACGGTCGCGGTCCCGGCGAAGGACGCCACGCCTGCCGGGTCGGAGGTCCGGATCCACTGCCAGGTGCTGACCAAGTCGCAAGGTGCTCTCAGCGTCACCTTTCCGATGTGCGCCTGGGGCGACGGCAATACGGTGGGAAGCGTGGCGGTCGTCAGCCCCGCGTCGGCCGGACAGAAGGCCGCCGACATCGACATCGCCGAGGCGGCCGGGCTGACCGCCAAGGTACGCGACGAGATCCGCAAGCCCATCGGCTGAGGACCCAGGGCGCCGCCACCGCCTGGGACGAGCCCGTCAACGCCGCCTCCGCGTCCCCGTTCGTCACATGGCCCGGTGGCATCACCCGCTTCGTGCGACGCGTCCTCGACCGGGACCGCCGACGGGCCCGATCCGTCGGCCCGCGTCGGGCCTTCTCGCGGCTTTAGAATGGATTTCCAGGGTTTTCGGGGTGATGGCTACAGGGGGCAATCGATGGGCAGGCTGCTGGAGGGGTGGGACCGGGCGGGGCAGCAGAGCGCCGAGGAGATGATCGCGGAGGCACGCAAGGCCTTCTTCGTCATGTTCGGGTTCATGGTGGTCGTCTGGGCCCTGCAGATCGTCAACTGGCTGTCTGGCTACCGGCTCGACACGGACTTCGGTGTCATCCCGCAGGATCCGGGCCGACTGGGGGCCATCCTGGTCGCTCCGTTCCTGCACTTCGGCTGGAGCCACATCGAGGCCAACTCCGGCCCGCTGTTCGTCTTCGGGTTCCTGGCCGCGTACCGCGGCGTGGTCCGCTTCCTGTGGCTCACCCTGCTCGTCGCCGTGACCAGCGGGCTCGCCGTCTGGGTGTTCCAGGGCTCCCACACCCTCGGCGTCGGCGCCAGCGGCCTCGTCTTCGGCTACTTCGGATACGTGGTCCTGCGCGGCCTGTTCGACCGGCGGCTGATCGACACCCTGATCGGCGTGGTCATGGCGGCCTCGTTCGCCTATCTGGTGACGGTCGCCGTCCCCGGCACCCCGGGCGTCAGCTGGCTGGCGCATCTCGGCGGCCTGGTCGGCGGGATGGTGGGCGCCTACCTCCTGCGGGACCGCCACCGTCCCGCGGCCGTCTCCGGGGACGCAAGCTCCGGCGCCGCGCTCGATCCCGGCCGCGCGGACCTCCACAAGGAACTCGGCGACCTGGGTCTCCTCTGAACGACCCCGAGTCTGAACGACCCCGAGTCGCCCCTCGTCCGGGGGACCGGCACGGAGCCGACGCGGGCCCTTCCCTAGACTCCCCGGATGGCCAGTGATCCCCTTCGTCTCACCGTCCTGGGAAGCGCGACTCCGTACGCGAGCGTCGACAACCCCTGCTCCGGCTACCTCGTGTCCAGCGGCCGCACCCGGATCTGGATGGACGCGGGCAGCGGGACGCTGGCACAGCTCCAGCGGCACGTCCGGCTCGACGAGGTGGCCGCGATCTGGCTCTCCCATCTGCACGCCGATCACAGCGCGGACCTGCTCACCGCCTACTACGCGGCGCTCTACGCCGACCTGCGGCTCACCGCGCCCATCCCGCTGTACGGCCCGCCGGGCACCGCCGACCGGCTGGCGCACTTCCTCACCAACGGCCCCCGGCGCAGCCCGGTCGAGTCCGCCTTCGCCGTCCACGAGCTGCACGACGGGCATCAAGTGCGCGTCGGGGAACTTGCGTTGACCAGCCGGACCGTGCGCCACGGCATGCCCGCCTTCGCCGTACGCGTCGAGGCCGGAGGCCGGTCGCTGGTCTACTCCGGGGACACGGCGCCCTGCACGAACCTGACCCGGCTGGCCGAGGGGTGCGATGTGCTGCTGTGCGAGGCCGAGAGCGCGCACGCGCAGGAGGGAGAGGAGCGGGTGCACCACACGCCCGAAGACGCCGGTGGCACGGCCCGCGCGGCGCGGGTGGGCCGGTTGGTCGTGACGCACGTGGGCCGCGCGCTCACCCCGCGGCAGGCGGTGGCTCGCGCCTCGGCCGTTTATGACGGTCCCGTCGAGCACGCCGCACCCGGGTTGACCTTCTCGATCGGTTAGACCGGGGCCCGCCGACGGTGCGGGACGTCCCCGGTTGCCGGTGGGTGGTGTCCCAAGTGCCTGCTCACAGGGGTGAGACGGATGGGACGCCTCCCGGGAGGTTCAGGGCGGCTGTCGCCCGGTCCCCGGCTGAACAAGAGTGGGCCGCAACGCCGGTGGGGAGCCGGCGAGGAGCGCCCAGGGACCCCGGGAGGGTGGTGCGGGCGCTCCGTCGACCACGGAACACGACAGAAAACAGGGGATTGACCATGCTCGGACTGCGCGGAAAGCGCGTCGCTCAGGCTGTCGGTACGGCACTGCTGGCACCCGCGCTGGTGGTGGCCATGACGTCCGCGGCGCACGCGGACTCGGACACGCACTGGGTGCACAAGAAGAGCGACCACTGCCTGTACCCGGTCTACGACAACAACGGCCACCCGACCGACGTCACGCTCCGGACCGGCTGTTCGGACCGCGACACCGACTGGCACGACGTGAACAACGGCGACGGGACGTGGCTGGAGCGGAGCAAGTACGACCCCGGCTACTGCCTGGTCGCCTACACCGACCACGACGCCTACATGGAGCCCTGCAACGGCAACGACTACCAGCGCTGGGAGGAGATCAACACCGGGCACGGCTGGAACCTGAAGAACAAGGCCACCCACGAGTGCCTCGACAGCAACGGCGACCGGGTCTACATGCTGGCCTGCAACGGTGGCGACTACCAGCTGTGGCTGTGAGCCCCACCGAGCTGAGGTGACACACCCTCCGCCGCGGTGAACCCGTAGGGACGCGGACCGGCCCTCGCTCCCGAAGGCCGTGTCCGTGCGGGCCACCGCGGTGAAGTCCCGTACGAGTCAGGCGGCGACGGCCGGGCCCCCGCGCCGGGCCAGCGCGTCGGACGTCCTCGCCGTGATCCAGAGGGACGCAGCGAGGGTGAGGACCAGGGCGGCTCCCGTCGCGATGATGCTGCCGCTCGTGACGGGCGGCGGGCTGCCCGCCTCGGAGCGGGCCGAGCCGGTGAGGAAGGGGACGACGGCCAACACGGCCACTCCCAGGGCGACTTCGGCCCACACGACCCTCGGGAAGTGCCGCAGCGTCAGGTGCAGGAGCGAGCTCGTGGCGTCGGCGCGGCGGGCCCGGGCGATGCGGGGCATCAGCCAGAACTGGTTGACGCCCCCGGCCGTGACCATGCCCAGGACGAGCGCCACCTTGATGAGCAGGAAGAGCCCGTAACTCGTGCTCCACAGCTGCCCGATGGCGCCGACGTGCTTCCAGGTCATCCACAGACCGGAGGTGAGTACGGCGCCGACGCAGACCAGCGCGACGAGGCTGAAGCGGCGCCAGAGGTCCGCCCACAGCGCCCCCGCGTTCTCGCTCAGCCGGCCGCGGCTGGTGGCGAGGGCGGCGAGGACGGCCAGGCCGCCGATCCACACCGTGCCGCTCACGATGTGGATCTGGTCGCAGACGAGGTCGACCACCTTCTCCGCGTTCTTCGGCGCGGTGGCCGGTATCGCGGCGACGAGGGACACCGCGATCGTCAGAGGCAGGGCAGTGAGGGCCACGACGTCGAGGTGTCTTCGCACCCGGGGGAGGAAGAGTGCGACCAGTGCGGCCGACGCCAGGAGCAGGACGGCGTTCTGCGCGATGTAGATCGTGCCCTGGGCCACCCATGCGCCCTTGGCCCCAGGTGCGCGAAGGAAGTCCCAGATGTTCCCCGGCGTGAGCGCCTCGCCGAACGGCATGCCCTGCCCGGCCCGGGCCACGCGCCCGGCGAGCTGGAAGTAGCCCGACACCAACAGGACGACCCCCGCCCACGCCAGATACGCGGCCGTCCGGCGACGCAGTACGTCGATGTCGCCCCGCGCGTTCCCCGGTGCGCGCAGCGCCGGGCGCACGGTCGTCGCGTATGTCACCGTCGCGCCAATGGCCGCGGACAGTCCGGCGAAATAGCCCGATTTCGTGAGGATTCGCCAGAGCGGGGGCGTGGTGTATCCGGCCGAGGCGGCCAGGTGAACGAGGTTCATGAGAGGTAAGGCTAACCTAAGTATTGCTGTGCGGGGGGCGCTGATTCCGGATTCCGTGAGCCATCGGTCAAGGCTTCCGGGCCGTGCCTCCCGTGAACCCTGGGAGGCTCGGCGCACCAGCTGCGCGAGTGGCTGCGTCAACCGCCGCTCTCTGGTGGGCGGTTGGGCCGGGCACGCTCCGGAACATCCCGGTATGCCGGTGAGGCGGGCGGCGGCTCGTCGGCGCTGAGGCCAACCCTCCGGCCAGGATGAAGATGAACAAGGGCCCGTGGCGGACCGCGACCCTGACGAGCTGTTCGGCCCACCGTCTGTTCCCGGCCAGATCTCGCATCCACGGACATTCGACCCGGCGGACGGGCTGATAGCTTTCCGCGAGTTGATCTTGCTGTCGCTCTTCGCGGCGGCAGTACTCCCCTTGAGCAAGGAACGCGAATTGGCTCGTCATCCGCGCAAGCGTCCGTCCGTCTCCGTCGTCGCCGCACGCGCCGCCGTCCCCGCCCTGCTGGCCGCCTTGTTGCCCGCGGTCCCCGCCGTCGCGGACCCAGGGCCCGCGGGCGCCACCCCGCACCTGGACGCGGTCGAGCGGACGCTCCGGCAGGTCTCCCCGGGGCTCGAAGGGCGGGTCTGGGAACGTACCGAGGGCAACTCCCTCGACGCGTCGACGCCGGGCGGCGGCGACTGGCTGTTGCAGACCCCCGGCTGCTGGGGCGACGACAAGTGCGCCGATCGCCCCGGTACCCGGCGGCTGCTCGCCAAAATCACCGAGAACATCGCGGGCGCGACGGGCACCGTCGACATATCGACCCTGGCGCCCTTTCCCAATGGGGCGTTCCAGGACGCCGTCGTGGCCGGACTCAAGGCGTCGGCCGCGGCCGGGCACAAGCTCAACGTGCGCATCCTGGTGGGTGCGGCTCCGGTCTACCACCTGAACGTCGTGCCGTCGAAGTACCGCGACACGCTCGTCGACCGGCTCGGCGCGGCCGCGAAGGACATCAACCTGAACGTCGCGTCCATGACGACGTCGAAGACCGCGTTCTCCTGGAACCACGCCAAGCTCCTCGTGGTCGACGGCCGGTCGGTGGTCACCGGAGGCATCAACAGCTGGAAGGACGACTACCTGGAGACCGCCCACCCGGTCTCCGACGTCGACCTGGCGCTTGCCGGACCCGCCGCCGCGTCCGCGAGCAAGTACCTGGACGAGCTGTGGTCCTGGACCTGCCGCAACAAGAGCAACATCGCCAGTGTGTGGTTCGCGTCGTCCAACGGTGCCGGATGCATGCCGTCGCTGCCGCGGGACCCGGCCCCCGCCACGTCACCGGGCGGTGTGCCGGTGATCGCCGTCGGCGGGCTCGGCGTCGGCATCCAGCGCGACGATCCGGCCTCCGCGTTCCGTCCCACCCTGCCCACCGCGCCCGACACCAGGTGCGTCGTCGGGCTGCACGACAACACCAACGCCGACCGTGACTACGACACGGTCAACCCGGAGGAGAGCGCCCTGCGCGCGCTCATCGCCAGCGCTAGGCAGCACGTCGAGATCTCGCAGCAGGACCTCAACGCCACCTGCCCTCCGCTGCCCCGCTACGACATCCGGACGTACGATGCCCTCGCCGCGAAGCTGGCCGCCGGGGTCAAGGTCCGCATCGTCGTGAGCGACCCCGCCAACCGCGGCGCCGTGGGCAGCGGCGGCTACTCGCAGATCAAGTCGCTCTCCGAGATCAGCGACACCCTGCGCGAGCGGCTCGCACTGCTCACCGGTGACCGGGCCGCGGCACGCACGGCGATGTGCTCCAACCTCCAACTGGCCACCTTCCGCGGTTCGGCCAACCCGAAGTGGGCGGACGGCCACCCCTACGCGCAGCACCACAAGCTGATCTCGGTCGACGACTCCGCGTTCTACATCGGGTCGAAGAACCTCTACCCGTCATGGCTCCAGGACTTCGGCTACGTGGTGGAGAGCCCTGCCGCGGCCAAGGAGCTGGACGCCCAACTCCTGTCCCCACAGTGGCAGTTCTCGCAGGCGTCCGCGACGGTCGACTTCGAGCGCGGTATCTGCCAGGGCTGACCGCGGGACCGGCGCCGCGACGTCCCGGGCGGTGCGGGGGTGAGGGGGAAGGGGCCCGCGAGCCCCGTCCCCGCCCGCGAATGCCATAGTCGGACGTCAGGTTGAGCGCTCCGGACGGCGAGGTGGCAGCGAACGTGTTCACGACCCGACCCACCCTTCAGGGCACCTTCGGCATGGTGTCCTCCACGCACTGGCTCGCCTCGCAGTCGGCGATGGCCGTCCTGGAGGACGGGGGCAACGCCTTCGACGCCGCCGTCGCCGCGGGCTTCGTCCTGCACGTCGTCGAGCCGCACCTCAACGGGCCGGCGGGCGAGGTGCCGATCCTCCTCGCTCCGGCGGGCGGCGAGGTGCGGGTGCTGTGCGGGCAGGGCGTGGCTCCGGCCGGCGCCACGATCGGGCACTACCGCGGGCTCGGCCTGGAGCTCGTCCCCGGCACCGGCCCGCTCGCGGCGGCCGTGCCCGGCGCGTTCGACGCGTGGATGGTCCTCCTGCGCGACCACGGCACCAAATCCCTCGCAAACGTGCTGAGTTACGCGATCGCGTACGCGGAGGACGGTCACGCTCCGGTGGAGCGCGTGGGGGAGACGGTGGAGACCGTACGCACCCTCTTCGAGACCGAATGGCACACGTCGGCCGAGGTGTACCTGCCGGAGGGGCGCCCGCCGCGGCCGGGCGAACGGTGGCGCAACCCGGCGCTCGCCGCGACCTGGCGGCGCCTGATCGCCGATGCCTCGGTCGCCGGGGGTAGGGTCGCCCAGATCGAGAAGGCGCGGGAGGTGTGGCGCTCGGGCTTCATCGCGCGAGCCCTCGTCCGCCAGTCCCGACGGCCCACGATGGACACGAGCGGAGTGCGCCACACCGGCACGCTGACCGCCGCCGACCTCGCCTCCTGGTCCGCGACGTACGAGGCTCCGGCGACGTACGACTGGCGGGAGTGGACCGTGTGCAAGGCGGGCCCCTGGAGCCAGGGCCCCTCCCTGCTCCAGCAACTCGCGCTGCTTCCCGATGACTTGCCGCCCTACGCCTCCGCCGACTACGTCCACCTGCTGACCGAGGGCTGCAAGCTGGCCATGGCCGACCGCGAGGCCTGGTACGGCGACGCCGCCCGGACACCGATGGACGAACTGCTGTCGGAGTCGTACAACACGGAGCGCCGCGAGCTGATCGGCCATGAGGCCTCGTACGAGCTCCGCCCCGGCAGCCCGGGCGGGCGCGCGCCCCGGATGAGCCGGTACGCGCACACGGTGATCACGGATGTGCCGGGGCCGGGCGTGCCGGGAGCGGGCGAACCCACTACCGCCAGGAGCCCGCATCGGCGCACGGACTCCCCGTCGGACGGTCCGACCGACCGGGCCCGGGTGCCTGGCGATCCGGACACCGCCGCGGACGGCGGCACGCGGGGCGACACCTGCCACCTCGACATCGTGGACCGCTGGGGCAACATGATCGCGGCCACGCCCAGCGGGGGCTGGCTCCAGTCCAACCCGGTCGTGCCCGAACTGGGCTTTCCCCTCGGCACGCGTCTTCAGATGGCCTGGCTGGACGAGGGCCTGCCGAACTCCCTCACGCCGGGCCGCCGTCCGCGCACGACGCTCAGCCCGTCGCTCGCCCTGCGCCACGGCGTCCCCACGCTGGCCTTCGGCACGCCCGGGGGTGATCAGCAGGACCAGTGGCAGCTGCACTTCTTCCTCGCGGTGGCGCTGCGTGCGCCGGTGCGCGGCGCCCTCGACCTCCAGGGCGCCATCGACGCCCCGAACTGGCACAACGACAGCTTCCCCAGCTCCTTCTACCCACGCGGCATGCGCCCCGGCCGGGTGACCGTCGAATCCCGGATGGACGCGGAGGTCCTCGCCGAACTGCGCCGACGCGGCCATGACGTCGTGGCGGGCGCCCCCTGGTCCGAAGGCAGACTGTGCGCGGTGGCCCGCGACCCCCGCACCCAGATCCTCTCGGCGGCGGCGAACCCGCGGGGGATGCAGGGGTATGCGGTGGGGCGGTGAGCGGGCGGCTGGTGGACCCGGCCGCTTCTGGAGGGGGTGTGGCGCGACGCCCCCATGGTCTTCACGCCTGGCCCCCTGCGGGCCGATCGGCAACCACCACATAGAGGGTGACCGTGGCGAAGAACGGCTCGCCGGCCAGTGCGTCCAGCCACTCCTGCGCCGACGCGGTGGTGAGGTAGCCCGCTTCCGCGGCTCGTTCGGCGTTGCGCCGCAGCCCCAAGATCCGATCCGCCTGGCGGGGATCCCTCAGCACTGAAGTGACGGGGATGACGTCGCGGACATCGAACCCGGCTTGTGCCGCGCGCCGCACCAGCTGGCGTCCGATCAGGGCGTTGGGGACGATCCGGTCCACGATGTGCCGGGTGTAGGCGCGCGATGCTCCGGGATCCGGGTGGTCGAAGACCAGGGATTCCCAGTCGGGCTCGGCCATCACCAGGCGCCCTCCGGGACGGAGCACACGGTGTGCTTCGGCCAGCACCCGGTCGGGGTCGGCGGCGTGTTGAAGCGTTCGGTCGATCCACGCGCGGTCGGCCGTCGATCCTGCTACGGGCAGCGCGTGCAGGTCAGCCAGGAGAACGGATGCTGTTGGGCGCCCTTCCAGCCCGCCGCCGGCCCGGTTCACCATGTGCGGGTCGTGGTCGACGCCAAGGACGAGGCCCGAGGGACCCACCGCCTCCGCGAGGGCGGCCAGGTCACTTCCAGGGCCACAGCCGAGATCCAGAGCAGTGTGTCCGGGGCCGGCGGCCAGCGCCTGGAGCATGACGCTTTTGTAGGCACGCGAGGACTCGGTCGTTGCCAACCCTTGCTGGTAGTCGGCCTTGTCGGGCACCGCGGTCTCGAACAAGCGTCGCGTGAGGCGGGCCGCGGAATCCACTTCCCGCTCGAGGAGTTGACGGCCTGCGGGGGTGAGGCGCAGAGGACGCTGTCTGCCCTGGGCGGGGAGGGCCTCGATCAACTGCTTGCCCTCCAGTCGGCTCAGGGCGCTGGAGAGGCTGCCGCGACCCAGCCGCCGGCCGGTCAGTTCCTCGACCGCGGTGTTGATGGCGTACCCGTGCAATGGGCCTGGAGCGAGGGCGCAGAGGATCAGCAACTGTGCGTCGGTCGTCTGCATCTCCGGTGACTTCCCTCGGGTCGATTGCCGCAATGACACGCGCCGCGTGTCAGTCGCCTCGTAGTATGCCCGAGGGGCTGGACGGCGGTTGAGCCTGCCAGGTTTGCGCCGCGACGGCGGTCCCGCTCTCCGACCCGCTCGCTGGTCACGCGAAAGGACGTCATGGACATCACGGGGCCGCTCTACTCCCTCTACGCGAAGAAGCTGCGCAAACAGGTGGCGGCCGGGCCAGTGCCCCGGCACGTCGGACTGATCATGGACGGAAACCGGCGCTGGGCCCGTCAGATGGGCCTGGCCCACCCGGGGCTGGGCCATCAACACGGAGCCGACCACGTCGAGGACGTCCTGTCCTGGTGCGAACTCCTCGCCATCCGGCACGTCACGGTGTTCGTCTGCTCGACCGAGAACCTCACGGGACGCGGCGAGGCCGAGATCGCCTTCCTCATGGATGTCATCGAGAGCGTGGCGGCCGAGCACCTGGCCCGTCCCGACGCCCGCTGGCAACTGCACATCGCCGGATCCCTCGATCTGCTGCCGGACTCCACCGCGCAGGCGCTCAAGCATGCGGTGGAAGCCACCCGGGAGTGCGAGACCGGCGCGCATCTGACCCTGGCCATCGGGTACGGCGGCCGACAGGAAGTCATCGATGCCGTGAAGGACTTGCTGTACGAACAGGCCGCCGCCGGCCGCAGTCTCGACGAGATCGCCGCCACTCTGAGCGCAGACGATCTCACACGCCATCTGTACACCGCCGGCCAACCCGACCCGGACCTCGTCATCCGCACCAGCGGCGAGCAGCGGATGTCCAACTTCCTTCTGTGGCAGAGTGCGTACTCGGAGCTCTACTTCTGCGACACGTACTGGCCCGCCTTCAGGGAGATCGACTTTCTGCGTGCCCTCCGCAGCTTCGCCGCTCGCCAACGGCGCTACGGCTCCTGACCCCGCCCCGGCCCCGCTCGGCCCCGCTCACTCGAAGCGGGTCACGAACCGTCGTTGCCAGGGGGTTTCCACCGCGCGGTGCGCATAGTGTTCCCGTACGTAGGTGACGGCTTCCGCGCGGGGGACACCGTCCAGGGCGGCCAGGCAGGCCAGGGCCGTGCCGGTGCGGCCGAGGCCTCCTCCGCACGCCACTTCCACGCGCTCGTTCCCGGCCCGCGCCAGCAGTGTGTGCAGCGCGTTCGTGAAGGCCTGTCGGTCGGTCGGGAGCCAGAAATCCGGCCAGCGGATCCACTGGTGCTCCCACGCGACCGGGGCCGGTCGGCGGCCGCGCAGGTAAAGGGCGAAGTCGGGTTTCGGCCCCGGCGGGAGGGGGCTCCTCAGACCTCGGCCGCGCACGAGGCGCCCCGATGGCAGCCGCAGGACGCCGTGCGCCGTGGGGTCCCAGGTCGTGTTCATCGCGTGAGCCTAGCTCTCGGCGGGGGAAGCCCCAACTGCAAGCCGTGGTTGTGGCGTTGGGAGCACGCGGCCTCCTGCGGGCTGGCGGTGCGGTATCGCGTCGGGGGGCCGTGCGGCCTCGTGCCGGGTCCAGGTGGTCCCGCCCCGCTGCACCCGCCTGACCAGGTGCTATGCACGGACTTGCCCGGTTCGCAACTCGGGGGCCGCCATGCGGGGGCGGCGCGGCGGGCCTAGCGTGGGAGGCGAGTGATGTCCTCGTCCGGACGTCTGTCTCCGGACGCCCCTCGCCCGGCAGGAGGCCTGCCCATGAGGTGTTCACGGATCCAATGGCGCAGGGCCTGCGTGGGAGTCGCGGCGGCCGCGCTGCTGACCGTCCCGGCCGTCACGGGAAGCGCGTACGGTGTCACGCCCTCCCCGTCCCCCTCCCCGTCCGCCTCGGCATCGAGCGAGGGAGAGTTCGCCAACCTCAGCCCGGCCGTCGCCGCGCGTCTGGACACCGCCATCCGGCAGGTCATGCGGGAGGCGAACGTCCCCGGTGTCGCGGTGAGTGTCTCGGCGCCCGGCAAGGGGAGCTACGTCAAGAGCTTCGGCGTCGCCGACAAGTCCAGCGGCGCCCCCATGCGGCCGGACCTGTACATGCGGATCGGCAGCGTGACCAAGACGTTCACCGTGACCGCCCTGCTCCAGCTGTTCGACCAGGGCAAGGTGGGCCTGGACGATCCGATCGGCAAGTACGTCTCGGGAGTTCCCAACGGAGACAAGATCACGTTGCGGCAACTGGCCGAGATGCGCAGCGGGTTGTTCAGCTACAGCGCCGACGACGGCTTCGTGAAGGCGCTGCTCACCAAACCGACTGCGCCGTTCACACCGCAGCAGTTGCTGGACTACTCCTTCAAGCATCCGGTGGTGTTCCAGCCGGGGAAGGACTACCAGTACTCCAACACCAACCTGATCCTGCTCGGTCTCGTGGTGGAGAAGGCCGGCGGCATGCCGCTGAACGAGTACATCGCGCAGAAGGTCGTGAAGCCGGCGGGTCTGACCCACACCAGCTTCCCGACCGACGCGGCGTTCCCCGACCCCCACGCGCACGGGTACACCAACCAGACCCTGTCCGGAAAGGTCGAGGACTCGACCGACTGGAACCCCTCCTGGGGCTGGGCGGCCGGGGCGATGATCTCCACGCTCTCCGACCTGAAGAGCTGGGCCACCACCCTCGCCACCGGCACCCTGCTCTCGCCCAAGGCGCAGGCCGAGCGCCTCAAGACCATCCCGACCGGCATTCCGGGCGCCGGTTACGGCCTGGGCATCGTCAACATCCAGGGCTGGATCGGGCACAACGGCTCGCTGCCGGGGTACGAGTGCGTGACGGTGTACCTGCCCGAGGCCAAGGCCACGATGGCCATGGTCCTCAACACCGACGTGCTGCACGACAAGAGTGAGCCGAGCACCCTCTTCGGCCAGGCGATCACCAAGATCGTCTCGCCGAAGCACGTGTACGGCCTGACCGTCCAGGAGCCGCATTCGTCGTCCTCGTCGTCCTCGTCGCCTTCGTCATCGCCCTCGTCCGGCTGACGGCGGCGGGCCTCAGAACCAGTGCAGGCAGTGCGGAGAGCGCTCGGCGCGGAAGAGGGCGTCGGCGAGGGGGGCCGCGTCCGGGTGGTGGGCCCGGATGTGGCCGGCGCGCACGAGCGTGCTGGGTGCGGTGCCACCGAGGTAGACGGAGCCCAGGTCGCTCACGTCCAGGGACAGGTCGGGCTCCCGTTCCGTGGGGACGCACTCCGCCTTGCCGTCCCGGACCGTCAGCAGATGACGGCCGCGCTCGCCGAGGAACGGATCGTCGACGTCCAGGACGAGCTCGCCGTCCGTGGCCCAGCCGCGCGCGGTCAGCGCGCGCGGAACGTCCAGCAGCCGCGCCCACAGCCAGTCGGTGTCGTTGCCCGCCTCGCCCGCGCGGAAGTCCGCCAGCTGCCAGCGCAACGGGTGGCCGGGCGGGACGTGCTTGAACACGACCTCGGTGATCAGGTCGTGTCCCAGGACGCACCGGGCCAGCGCCGTGAAGACCGCGTCGTCGGTGGCGATGATCTCGTCGACCGTCAAGTTGGACTCGCCCAGCGAGTAACTCGCGTAACCGTCGGGGATGCCGTCGGCGTCCCGGTGGAGGGCGATGTAGCGCGGGGCCAGGGCGATCGGGGGGTGCCCGGCGCCCGACGCCCACCAGCGGTGCGGCCGGGACAGCGCGCCGGGCTGGGCGCGCCGGTACCGGTCGTACACCTCTTCCAGGATCTCGCCGCACTCGGCACGGCGCAGCACCTCGACCGAGCCGTCCGACGAGCCGTCGGCCACCGCGCCCGCTCGGGGCACGGCGAAGTCGGTCCTGTGGCGCGGCACAGTCAGACGCTGCGTGTACGTCGCCGGTCCGTAGCCGAACCGACGGTAGATCACGGCCTCGGAGGCCAGCAGTACGGAGAGGAACTCGCCCCGCGCCCTCAGCTCGGCGAGCTGATGCCGCATCATCGCGCTGAGCACGCCCTGGCGCCGGTGCGAGGGCAGGACGCCGACGGCGGTCACCCCGGCGGCCGGGGCCAGGGCCCCGCCGGGCAGGGTGAGCTCGAAGGAGTACGCACCGGCGGTGCCGACGGGGCGCCCGTCGGCCGTCACGGCGAGCAGGTTGCGGTCCATTTCGAGAGCCGACCACCAGACTCCGGTGCCGTCATCCTTCGGGGTCTCCGGGAAGCGTCCGAAGGCGGTGAAAAGGGTGTCGATGAAGACGTCGCGGTCCTCGTCGGTCGTGGTACGTATCTCCATCGCTGGCGCAGCCTCCCGGGATATCGGCACCGCGTCCCGGCGCCCCGCCACAGTGCAGCTCCGACCGGTGACCAGGTCAAGCGAATTAGGGCACGCCGCCCGTCCGGTCACCGGTGCCCCGCCAACTCCCGCCGCTGTCAGTCGCGTTCGGGCTCGCTGCTGCATCGCGACCCGACCGGTCGCCGGGGCTGGGTGACACGGTCAGAGCGCCACCATCTTCCATGGCGGCGTGCAGAGTTCGTCGTCGGTTCTACCCCGGGAAGGGAATGCCCCAGTCTTCCTCCTCCAGCCTCAGCCCGTTCGCCACGTAGCTGATGGTCCGGTACCAGCCCGTCAATACGAGGATTTCGAGGATCTGGGCGTCGTCGTAGTGGGTGTGCAGGGCGTCCCAGGCGGGCTCGGAGAGGTGGGCCGTCTCGTGCAGTTCGTCGACCGCGTCGAGCAGCGCCGCATGGTGGGGCGGCCACGCGGCGTCGAAGGCGGATGCGGGGGCGGTGGTCGCCCGGAGGTGTCGTGGGGTGAGCCCGGCCCGCCCGGCCAGGTGAGCGGCGTGCACGCCCCACTCGTAGGCGCAGCCCGCGCGGGCGGTGGTCCGGGCGATGACGAGCTCGCGGTCGGCGGCGGGGAGGAGCCCGTGGCCCAGCAGTCCGGAGCCGAGGACGAACATCCGGGAGGCCAGTTCCGGATGGCGGTGCAGGACGCGGAACAGCGTGAGTGGTTCGTGCGGCACTCCGGGCGGCATCCACCGGCGGAGGGCTTGGTCGACTTCGGCGGAGTAGGGCGGGTGGAGCGGTGCGATGCGCGGCATGCCGTACCTCCTGCTTCGATTTTCGCATCACTATGCTGCTTCGAAAGGCGAAGCACAAGGAGGACGTATGGAGCGCGGGGATTCGAGCACGCCCCGGCCGGGTGTGCCGGTGCGGGGCTCCGACTCGGGCCGCCCGGTCATGGCCGTACTGGATCTGCTCGGGCGGCGCTGGACGATGCGGGTGCTGTGGGAACTGAGTCAAACCCCGGCGGGCTTCCGGGAGTTGCAGCGCCGCTGCGAGCGCATGTCCTCCAGTGTGCTCAGCACCCGGATCAACGAGCTGACCGGCGCCGGACTGCTCGCCCTCGACGGCGCCGACTACCGTCTCACCCCGCTCGGCCGTGACCTCGTCGAGGCGCTGAGCCCCCTGAGTGCCTGGAGCCGGCGCTGGGCGAGGGAGATGGACGCGGGCGGCACGCCGGGGGACTAGGAGTGGCGTCGGAGACCGGAGAGGTCAGTGAGACCGGGGAGGCCAGGGAGGCGGTCCCCGTACGGCGGCCGGCCGTCCAGGCCCCCATGGACCGCACGACGACGGTCGGTCCGTTCGGGACCCCCGTCCGGCCGCACGACGACGAGCCCCGCCGACCCGCCCCAGTGGGGGACGGATCGGCGGGGCTCGGGCGCGCCCGGTGAGGGGCGGGCAGGTGCGGGCGATCAGTCCGTGCCGGACTCCATCGCCGCGCGGTCCAGGAGCTCGTCGGCGTTGGAGACCTCGCCGCGGGAGGCGATGACCTCGGCGCCGCCCTCCGGCATGGCGCCGATGAGGCCGGTCGCCGCCGCCTGCGCCGCGCCGATCAGCTCCGGGTGCGCGGTGCCGACGATGCCGAGACCCGCGTACTGCTCCAGGCGGGCGCGCGAGTCGGCGATGTCGAGGTTGCGCATGGTGAGCTGGCCGATCCGGTCCACCGGGCCGAACGCCGAGTCCTCGGTACGCTCCATCGACAGCTTGTCCGGGTGGTAACTGAAGGCGGGGCCGGTGGTGTTGAGGATCGAGTAGTCCTCGCCGCGCCGCAGCCGCAGGGTCACCTCGCCGGTGACGGCGGAGCCGACCCAGCGCTGGAGCGACTCGCGGACCATGAGCGCCTGCGGGTCCAGCCAGCGGCCCTCGTACATCAGCCGGCCGAGGCGGCGGCCCTCGTTGTAGTACTGCGCGAGGGTGTCCTCGTTGTGGATCGCGTTGACGAGGCGCTCGTACGCCGCGTGCAGCAGGGCCATGCCGGGGGCCTCGTAGATGCCCCGGCTCTTCGCCTCGATGATCCGGTTCTCGATCTGGTCGGACATGCCCATGCCGTGGCGGCCGCCGATCGCGTTCGCCTCCATGACCAGGTCGACCGGGGAGGCGAACTCCTTGCCGTTGATCGTCACCGGGCGGCCCTGGGTGAAGCCGATCGTCACGTCCTCGGTGTCGATCTCGACCGACGGGTCCCAGAACCGCACGCCCATGATCGGCTCGACCGTCTCGACACCGGTGTCCAGGTGCTCAAGGGTCTTGGCCTCGTGGGTGGCGCCCCAGATGTTGGCGTCGGTGGAGTACGCCTTCTCCGTGCTGTCCCGGTAGGGCAGCTCGTGGGCGAGCAGCCACTCCGACATCTCCTTGCGGCCGCCGAGCTCGGTCACGAAGTCCGCGTCCAGCCAGGGCTTGTAGATCCGCAGGTGGGGGTTGGCGAGCAGGCCGTACCGGTAGAACCGCTCGATGTCGTTGCCCTTGAAGGTCGAGCCGTCGCCCCAGATCTGGACGTTGTCCTCCAGCATCGCGCGGACCAGCAGGGTGCCGGTGACGGCGCGGCCCAGCGGCGTGGTGTTGAAGTAGGCGCGGCCGCCGGAGCGGATGTGGAACGCGCCGCAGGCGAGCGCGGCCAGGCCCTCCTCGACCAGCGCCGCCCGGCAGTCGACCAGGCGCGCGATCTCGGCACCGTAGGCCTTCGCGCGGCCGGGCACCGACGCGATGTCGGGCTCGTCGTACTGGCCGATGTCGGCGGTGTAGGTGCACGGGACGGCGCCCTTGTCGCGCATCCACGCGACCGCGACGGAGGTGTCGAGTCCGCCGGAGAAGGCGATGCCGACGCGCTCGCCGGCGGGCAGGGAGGTGAGAACCTTGGACATAGGAAGAGTATTCATTATTCCGAATGTTTATGCAAGCGAGTGGGAGGGATTCCCGGAAATCCGGCCCTCTGGAGCGGTCCGGCTTCGGTCACGATCAGGTCTCGCTCTGCGTCGAGGGGCTTGTCCGGGCGCCGTGTAATCGATTCCAATGCGTGCGTGTAATCGATTCCATGCCGCGCTCCGGCGGTGGGAGTCGACGGTCGAGGTTCCACGAGGAGGTGGTCCGGCGATGGCGGGCATCAAGGATGTCGCGGCCGAGGCGGGGGTGTCCGTCGCCACGGTGTCGCGGGTGCTCAACAGTCATCCGTCCGTCAGCCCGGCGGCGCGCGCCCGGGTGCTCGCGGCGGTCGAGACGCTCGGGTACCGGCCCAACGCGGTGGCCCGCTCGCTGCGCACCGACCAGACGCGCACGCTCGGCCTGGTCATCAGCGACGTCCTCAACCCGTACTTCACCGAACTCGCGCGGTCCGTGGAAGAGGCGGCCCGGGCGCTCGGCTACAGCGTGATCATCGGGAACGCGGACGAGCGGCCCGAGCTCCAGGACCACCATGTCCGCACGCTCCTGGACCGCAGGATCGACGGGCTGCTCGTCTCGCCCACCGACGGCGGCTCCCCGCTCATGCTGGAGGCCGCGCACGGCGGCACCCCGATGGTCTTCGTCGACCGGTGGATCCCCGGCATCGACGTCCCCGTGGTGCGCGCCGACGGCCGCGCCGCCATCCGCGACCTCGTCGCCCATCTGCACCGGCTCGGCCGCCGCAGGCTCGCCATCATCGCGGGCCCGGCCGCCACCACCACCGGCAGCGAGCGCGTGGAGGCGTTCCGCTCGGCGCTCGGCGAGCACGGCATCTCGCTCCCCGACGACTACGTCGGCCAGGGCGACTTCCAGGCGGCCAGCGGGCGCCGGGCCACCGAGCGGTTCCTCGCCCTGCCCGAGCCGCCCGACGCCGTCTTCGCGGCCGACAACCTGATGACGCTCGGCGCCCTCGACGCCCTGCGCGCCCGGGGGCTGCGCATCGGCGAGGACATCGCGCTCGCCGCCTTCGACGACATCCCCTGGTTCGTCCACACCGACCCGCCCGTCACCGCGATCGCCCAGCCCACCGGCGAGCTCGGCCGGGCCGCCGTCCGCGCGCTCGCCGATCTCATCGAGGGCCGGACCCCGCGGTCCGTCACCCTCCCCGCCTCCCTCGTCGTCCGCCGGTCCTGCGGCGAGGGCGCCCCGGGGCCGAGGAGGGGGAAGTGAGCCACCAGGAGAATCAACCGGCCTCCGCGCCGGGCGAGTTGCTGCGCCTGGAAGGCATCCGCAAGTCCTTCCCGGGTGTCGTCGCCCTCGACGGAGTGGACTTCGACCTGCGCTGCGGTGAGGTGCACGTCCTGCTCGGCGAGAACGGCGCGGGCAAGAGCACCCTCATCAAGACGCTGTCCGGAGCCCACCGGCCCGACGCGGGTCGCATCCTCGCCGAAGGGCGCGAGGTGAACATCCGCAGCGCGCAGGACGCCGAGCGGCTCAAGATCGCCACGATCCACCAGGAGTTCAACCTGGTGCCCGAGCTGAGCGTCGCCGAGAACATCTTCCTCGGCCGCCAGCCCCGGCGCCTCGGCATGATCGACCGCCGGACGATGGAGGCGGCGGCCGGGAAGCTGCTCGACCGGGTCGGGGTGGACGTCTCGCCCCGTACCCGCGTGCGTGACCTGGGCATCGCCCGGCTCCAGATGGTGGAGATAGCCAAGGCGCTCAGCCTGGACGCGCGCGTACTGATCATGGACGAGCCGACCGCCGTGCTCACCTCCGAGGAGGTGGACAAGCTCTTCCGCATCGTGCGCACCCTGCGCGACGAGGGGGTCGGCATCGTCTTCATCACCCACCACCTCGACGAGATCGCCTCGCTCGGCGATCGCGTCACCGTGCTGCGCGACGGCCGCAGCGTCGACCAGGTGCCCGCCACGACGCCCGAGGACGAGCTCGTACGGCTGATGGTGGGCCGCGGCATCGAGCAGCAGTACCCGCGCGAACGGGCCGAGCCGGGTGGGCCGTTGCTGCGGGTGGACGGGCTCACCCGGCACGGCGTCTTCCACGACGTGAGCTTCGAGGTACGGGCCGGGGAGGTCGTCGGGCTCGCCGGACTCGTCGGCGCGGGACGCACCGAGGTGGCCCGCGCGGTGTTCGGCGCCGACCCCTACGACGCGGGCACCGTCGAGGTACGGGGCGAACGGCTCGCCCGGGGCGACGTGAACGCCGCGATGGGCGCCGGGGTCGGGCTCGTGCCCGAGGACCGCAAGGGGCAGGGCCTGGTGCTCGACGCCTCCGTGCAAGAGAACCTCGGCCTGGTCACGCTGCGCTCGGCCAGCCGCGCCGGACTCGTCGACCTCAAGGGGCAGCGCACCGCCGCGGCCCGCGTCGCCGGGCGGCTCGGGGTGCGCATGGCCGGACTCGACCAGCGGGTGCGCACCCTGTCCGGCGGCAACCAGCAGAAGGTCGTCATCGGCAAGTGGCTGCTCGCGGACACCCGGGTGCTGATCCTCGACGAGCCCACGCGCGGCATCGACGTGGGCGCCAAGGTCGAGATCTACCAGCTCATCAACGAGCTGACGGCCTCCGGCCACGCCGTCCTGATGATCTCCAGCGATCTGCCCGAAGTGCTCGGCATGAGCGACCGGGTCCTGGTGATGGCCCAGGGCCGCATCGCCGGCGAACTCCCCGCGCACGCGGCGACCCAGGACGCCGTCATGGCGCTGGCCGTGGCCGCACCGGAAGACCAGGAAGACCAGGAAGACATGGAGGGCTCCCGTGGCCACTGACACGCTCGACCACCGCGCCGGCGGGGCCGCCCTCGCACGCCGCCTGCTGCTCGACAACGGCGCGCTCAGCGCCCTGGTGGTGCTCGTCGCGGCGCTGGCGCTGCTCTCCGGCGACTTCCTCACCACGCAGAACCTGCTGAACGTGGGCGTGCAGGCCGCGGTGACCGCGATCCTCGCGTTCGGCGTCACCTTCGTCATCGTGTCGGCGGGCATCGACCTGTCGGTCGGCTCGGTGGCCGCGCTCTCCTCGACCGTCCTCGCCTGGTCGGCGACGTCCGGGGGCGTGCCCGTCTGGCTCGCCGTCGTGCTGGCCGTCGCCACCGGCATCGCCTGCGGGCTCGTCAACGGGGTGCTGGTCTCGTACGGCAAACTCCCGCCGTTCATCGCGACGTTGGCGATGCTGTCGGTCGGCCGCGGTCTCTCCCTGGTGGTCTCCCAGGGCAGCCCCATCGCCTTCCCCGACTCGGTGTCCGTGCTCGGTGACACGCTCGGCGGCTGGCTGCCGGTGCCGGTCCTGGTGATGATCGGGGCCGGGCTCCTCACGGCGTTCGTCCTGTCCCGCACCTACATCGGCCGCTCGATGTACGCGATCGGCGGCAACGAGGAGGCGGCCCGGCTCTCGGGGCTGCGGGTGAAGCGGCAGAAACTCGTCGTCTACGCGCTGTCCGGCCTGTTCGCTGCCGTCGCGGGCATCGTCCTCGCCTCCCGCCTGGCCTCCGCGCAGCCCCAGGCCGCGCAGGGGTACGAGCTCGACGCCATCGCCGCGGTCGTCATCGGCGGGGCGAGCCTGTCGGGCGGCGTCGGCAAGGCGTCGGGCACCCTGATCGGCGCGCTGATCCTCGCGGTGCTGCGCAACGGGCTCAACCTCCTTTCCGTGTCGGCGTTCTGGCAGCAGGTCGTCATCGGCGTCGTCATCGCGCTCGCGGTCCTCCTCGACACTCTGCGCCGCCGGGCGGGGGCCACGCCCGGGGCGCTGTCCGGCCCGGCGGGGCCGGGGCGCAAGGGGCCCGGCGCGGTGAGACTCGCCGTCGCCGCGGTGTGCCTGGCGGCGGTTGTCGGCGCCGGCTATCTGCTGAACCCCGGCTCCTCCGGGGGCACCGGCACCAAGCTGGGGATGTCGCTGTCCACCCTCAACAACCCCTTCTTCGTGCAGATGAAGCAGGGTGCGCAGGCCGAGGCCAGGGCCGAGGGCGTCGACCTCACCGTCACCGACGCCCAGAACGACGCCTCCCAACAGGCCAACCAGATCCAGAACTTCACGAGCTCCGGCATGAAGTCGATCATCGTGAACCCGGTGGACTCGGACGCGGTGGGCCCCTCCGTGCACGGCGCCAACGAGGCGGACATCCCGGTCGTCGCCGCCGACCGCGGGGTCAACAAGGCGCGGACCGCCACGCTGGTCGCCTCCGACAACGTGGCCGGCGGTCGCCTCGCCGCCCGGACCCTGGCTGAAAGGCTCGGCGGCACGGGGAAGATCGTCGTCCTCCAGGGCACCGCGGGCACCTCCGCCAGCCGCGAACGCGGGGCGGGCTTCGCCGAAGGCCTCAAGGCCTACCCGGGGATCGAGGTCGTGGCCCGCCAGCCCGCCGACTTCGACCGCACCAAGGGCCTGGACGTCATGACCAACCTCCTCCAGTCCCACCCCGACATCACCGGCGTCTTCTGTGAGAACGACGAGATGGCGCTCGGCGCGGTCAAGGCGCTGGGCGGCAGGGCGGGCGGCTCGGTCGCGGTCGTCGGCTTCGACGGAACTCCCGATGCCGTCAAGGCGGTTGGGGCGGGCACGCTGTACGCCTCGGTGGCCCAGCAGCCCGCGGAACTCGGCCGGATGGCGGTGCGGAACGCCGTCGCGGCGGCCCGGGGCAAGAAGCCGGACAGCACGGTGAAGGTGCCCGTGAGGGTGGTCACGAAGAAGAACGCGGCCGACTTCTCCTGAACGCAGCGCACTCCTGACGCCCCATCAATGCTCGACGAAAGGCGCTCCCATGCACACCTACGGCCTGCTGGTCGTGGGCTCGGCCAACGCCGATCTGGTCATCGGCGTGGACCGCAGGCCCGCTCCCGGCGAGACGGTGCTCGGCACGGACCTCGCCGTCCACCCCGGCGGCAAGGGCGCGAACCAGGCGGTCGCCGCCGCGCGGCTCGGCGCCCGCACGGTCCTGCTCGCCAAGGTCGGCGACGACGACCACGGGCGGCTGCTGCTCACCTCGCTGCGCGCGGCCGGGGTCGGCACCGTCGGCGTGCTGGTCGACAAGACGCCCACCGGGGTCGCCCTGATCACCGTGGACCCCTCGGGCGACAACAGCATCGTCGTGTCACCGGGTGCCAACGCCCGCCTGACCCCCGACGACGTCCGCGCCGCCCGCAGCCTGTTCGCGCTGGCCCCGGTCGTCTCGGTGCAGCTGGAGATCCCCCTGGAGACGGTGGCGGAAGTGGCGCGGTGCCTGGCCCCCGGCGCCCGCCTCGTTCTGAACCCCTCGCCACCCGCCCCGCTGCCGCCCGAAGTCCTCGCGGCCTGCGACCCGTTGATCGTCAACGAGCACGAGGCGCGCTTCATGCTGGGCGGCTCGGCGGGGGAGAGCCCCGAGGACTGGGCGCGGGCCCTGCTGGCGCTCGGCCCCCGCTCCGCGGTCGTCACGCTCGGCGCGGAAGGAGCCCTGGCGGCCGACGCGGACGGCTGCGTACGGGTGCCGAGCCCGCGGGTGGAAGCGATCGACACGACAGGCGCGGGCGACGCCTTCACCGCGGCACTGGCCTGGCGCCTGGGCCTGGGCGAGCCCCTGAAACAGGCCGCCACGTTCGCGACGAGGGTCGGCGCGTTCGCCGTCACGAGGAAGGGCGCACAGGAGTCGTACCCGACCGCGGATGAGCTGTGCGCCGGAGGGCTGTAAGGAGAGGGAGATACCGGAGGCCCGGCCACGGCGTTCGGCGGGACACACAACCGGCGGCGCCGGATTCGGCTCAGGTCCAAAAGACGTCGGTGACGATGATCTGGGGTTCGGCGTGGCGACGGAGGAAAGTGAAGATGAGCCAGCCTCGGCCCCCGGCGAGATCGGCGATGTGGGGGCCTCCGGGGCTGGTCGAAGCAAGCGGTCGTACCGCGATCCAGTGGGGCAGGGACGTGTCGGCGTCAATCCCCCGGAAGTACGGGTCGTCGACGGTGATCAACTCGGCTCGGGCGGCCATGACCAGTTGCCGTCCCTCCGCCGGCATGTGGGAGAAGGCCTCCCCGGCCTCCTTCGTCCAGTCCATCTGCCAGGGTGGCCCGGGCAGGGGGTCGGTCACTGGCCCGGCTCCGTGGCCGCGGCTTCGTGCCGTAGACGGCTGTACTCCGCGAGCAGCCGCGCGCTCTCCTGAGGTTCCTCGGACTTCGCAGCGCGCGCCTCGAGGTCGCGCAGGTGCTCCTCCAGCGCTGGGTCCCTCGCGATGGCGTACTGCGTCCACCACAGACGCATGAAGGCGGGGACGGGCGTCACATTGAAGGCGTCGGCGATGTCGCGGCGCCAGTGGGCCTCGAAGTCCGGCAGAAGATGCGGCGCGTGTTCCTGAATGGCGAGCCTGAGGGCCTGAGGAGTGCGCTCGGGCATGGGGGGCAGGCGGCGGGGGCCACCCTCGAAGGGGAGGGGCTCGGCGGTCATGGCGCGCTTCTCCTGGGGGCTGCGGCGTAGTCGGTTCAGGCGGCGTGAGACCGGTCGTCGCCCTCCACCGGCAGGGCGTTCACCTGCTCGAACCAGTCAGCGGGGACGAGGTAGGCGAGCGTCTTGCCCTTACGCGTGATCGCGGCGGCCTCCCCGGCGATGCGGGTGCGGTCCAGGATCTCGCCCATGCTCCTGCGGAGGTCGATGGTGGTGTACGTCTTCGTTTCCATGGCACGCAATCTATAACAACTATCATAGTTGTCGCCTGCGCATCGGGAGGCCCGGCTCACTCTGTGGCAACGCGGCGCACGCGGGGAGACCCGGCGCCGATCCCCTCCGCCGCTCCCTCCCGGTCGCGGTCCCGGCCTCGCGGGTTCAGGTGTCCCGAGTTGGGACAGCTTCCTTCGCGACTTACCGCAATGTGCTCCCTTGGCGGGCCGCGGGGCGAGGGGGCGGGGCGGGGGGTGGACATATTGGGCGCTGCAACCGGCATTCCCGTCGTTGGAGGGGAGTAGGTGCAGCGGTGGTCCATCTCGCTGGTCAAGTACGGTCCGTGGAGCCCGGGTTGGTCGATGTGCGGGACCGGGCCACGTGGACGGAGCTCTTCTACGACCTGGTGCTCGCCTTCGGGGTGAGCCAGATCGCGCACGTCCTGGCGCAGCGGCCCGACTGGGCGACGCTGGGCACGTGTCTGCTGATCCTCGTGCCGCTCTGGTGGGCCTGGGTCGACGTGGTGATGGCGATGAACGCCGTGCACGAGACCACCATGCAGCGGGTGTTCCTGCTGCTCGCCGGGCTCGCCACGTACGGCATGAGCGTGGCCGCGCCGCACGCCCTGGAGACCCGCGCCGAGGCGCTGCTGTACGCCGGGTGCTACCTCGCGCTGCGGCTGCTCATCGGGGAGGCCATCCGGCGCGAGTGCGCCGTCTACACCATCCACCCCTATCGCGCGGGTCTCGCCTTCGCCCTGGTGCTGTTCGCGACCGCGGTGCTGCCGCCGGGGCTGCGCACCGCCGGCTGGGCCGTCGCCGTGGTCGCGGAGATCCTCGCCCCCCTGGTCCTCAGCGGGCATCTGCGTCAGCTGGCGTTCGGGGTCAACCATCTGCCCGAGCGGTTCGGGTTGTTCATCATCATCGCGCTCGGCGAGAACGTGGTGTCCGTGGGCGCCTGGGTCGCCGGACGGCGGCTCGGGGCGCTCGAACTGCTCGCCGTCTCCCTCGCCTTCCTCACCGGCTGCGCCCTGTGGTGGCTCTACTTCCACCTGGTGGCGTCCGCCATCGCGCACGCCCTGCGCACCCACCCCACGCCGTCCGTCGTCGTACGGGACGTGCTCAGCTACGGCCATCTGGTGCTGGTGCTCGGCCTGTTGCTCGTCTCGGTCGGCGCCGACCGGATCGTCGTCGAACCCGCCCACGTGCCCCACCGGTACGCCGCCGCGCTCCTGCCGGTCGGCGCCGCGCTCTTCACCCTCACCTTCTGCTACACCCGGCGGCGGATGTTCGGCGCCGCCTCGCTGACCCGGTTCGCCGGGGGCCTCGCCCTGCTCGCGCTCGGCGGCGCCGCCCCCTGGCTCCCCGGCCTCGTCACGCTCGGCTCCGCGGCCGCCCTCCTCGTCGCCGTGAACGGGCTCGAACACTGGCTGATCAGCTCCGGGCGGCAGGTCCCGCTGATCTTCCGGCGGGCCCAACAGGGCTCGTCACAGGCCCAGTTGACGTAGTACGTGGGGGGACCTCGCAGAGTGCTCCACCCGGTGCCCGCCCAGCGCGAAACAGAGGGCCTTCGGCCCCTAGCGTTCCTGCGTACTCAAGTTTTCCGGCATGGAAAAGGAGGTGGCGTGATGCCGTCCCGCAGTTCGACACCGGCCCTGCTCGCGTTGTCGCTGGGCTATTTCAGTCTGGGGACGATCTCACTTGCAGTGGTCGGCCTCAACGGTCCCATCGGAGACGACCTGCACGTCGCGCCGGCTCGCGTGGGCTTCCTGGTCACCGTCTTCGCGCTCACGTTCGCACTGTTCGCCCCGGCCGCCCCGATCCTGCTGCGCCGCTGGAACCGCAAGCGGGTGCTCCTGCTCGGCATCGGCCTGCTCACCGTGGGCGCGGCCCTGGGCGCCCTCGCCCCGAACTACGGCTTCCTCGCCGTGACCCGGGTCATCGGCGCGATGGGCGCGGCCGTCTTCGGACCCGGCGCCTCCGCGGCGGGCTCGCTGATCGTCCCGCCGGAGCGCAGGCAGCGCGCCCTCGCCACCGTGTTCGCCGGGATGACGGCGGCCGCGGTGCTCGGCGTGCCGCTCGCCTCGTTCCTCGGCGGCAGCCTCGGCTGGCGACCGGCGATGCTCGGAGTGGCCGCGCTGTCGGCACTCGGGTGTCTGCTCGTCGCGGTGTACGTGCCGGAGATCCCCTCCGGCGAGCCGCCCACGATCAAGGCCTACCGCGACACCCTGCGCACCCCCGCCGCGCTCTCGACCGTCTCGACGACGCTGCTGTTCATGGCGGCCCAGTTCACGGTCTACGGCATCGCGGGCGCCTACCTCAAGGACCGCTTCGGCGCCTCGTCCGGGCTGATCTCGGTCACCCTGCTCGCGTTCGGCGTCATCGGAGTCCTCGGCAACGCCTCGTCGCCCAGGATCGCCGAGAAGCTCGGCGGCTCGCGCACCATCACCATCGCGGTCGCCGGCCTCGCCGCCGGGTTCGCCCTGCTCCTGGTGGCGCCGCACTCCGAGCCCGGCCTCGTGCTCTTCGCGATCTGGGCGTTCTTCAGCCAGATGTACCAGGCTCCCCAGCAGGCCCGCCTCGTGGACCTGCTGCCCGCCCAGCCCGGACTCATCCTGGCGATGAACGCAGCCGCCCTCTACCTCGGCATGAGCCTGGGCAGCTTCATCGGCAGCGCCCTGCTGCCCGGCATGGGCGCGGGCCCCATCCCGGCCGTCGCCCTCGTCATCCTCGCCGTCGCCGCCCTCGCGCACGCCTCGTCGGCGCGCAAGGTCACCGTCGCCGAGCGCCCCGCGCAACCGGTCCCCAGCTCGTAACGGGCCCCCCGAACCACATCCCGCACCAGGCAGAAACAACAAGGAGACACCGTGTCCAACCACCACGTGCAGCTCGTGCGCGACTACATCGAGAACATCTGGAACGAGGGGCAGACCGACCGGGCCGACGAGTACCTGGCCGACCGGCTGATCCAGCACAACCCGAACCTCCCCGACGGCCGCAAGCCGCTCGTGGAGTTCATCGAGGGCTTCCGCAAGCAGCTTCCCGAGGCCCGGTTCGAGATCCGCCGCATCGCCGGCGACGACGGCCTGGTCTTCACCCACTCGCACTTCCGGCCGCAGCCGGGCCACCGCGGCATGGTCGTGGTGGACGTGTTCCGCATCGACGACGGCCGCATCGTGGAGCACTGGGACGTCCGCGAGGACGTGCCGGAGACCACGGTCAGTGGCCACGACGTCTACTGAGCCACACCCCGCTCCCCCCGCTGCCGCTCCCCGAGGCCCCTGCTTCGGGGAGCGGCAGCTCCCTTTTCACCCCGCCCCTCGACGGCACGTCAGCTGACGAGCACCCGCTGAAAGCACGTATACGAAGGAGACAACCATGGCTGGAGTGACCCGCCGGGGATTCCTCGGCACCGCCTCCGGAGTCGGTGGCGCCGCCGTGCTCGGCATCACCGCGGCCGGGCCCGCCCGCGCCGCCGCGAGCACCACCGGCACGGCGGACACGACGATCGCCGCCCTGAGCGTCACGCCCGGCGACCCCCGCTATCTGGACCTCATGTCCCGCGGCTACAACGCCAGATTCGCCGCCAGACCCGATTCCGTACGCCTTGTCCACTCCACCGACCAGGTGGTGCAGGTCGTGCAGGAGGCGGTCAGCAGCGGCCGGAGAATCACCGTCCGCGGCGGCGGACACTGCCTCGACGGCCTCGTGGACGACCCCGACGTCCGCATCCTCGTCGACATGTCCGAGATGAGCGCCATCACCTACGACGCGGGCCGCCGCGCCTTCGCCGTGGAGGCCGGCGCCCTGCTCGGCCACGTCTACCGCACCCTGTACCTGGAGTGGGGCGTCACCATACCCGGCGGCACCTGCCCCACCGTCGGCGTCGGCGGCCATGTCACCGGCGGCGGATACGGGGCACTGTGCCGGAAGCACGGCGCGGTCGTGGACCACCTGTACGCGGTCGAGGTGGTGTACGTCGACGCCCTGGGCATCGCCCGCTGCGTGGTCGCCACCCGGGACGCCGGCGACCCCAACCGCGAACTGTGGTGGGCGCACACCGGAGGCGGCGGCGGGACCTTCGGCATCGTGACGCGGTACTGGTTCCGCTCCCCGAACGCCACCGGCACCACGCCCGGAAACCTGCTCCCCAAGCCCCCGGCCACCCTGCTGAAGGCCACGGCGAGCTGGAAGTGGGCCGACCTCACGGAGGCCGACTTCGACCGCCTGGTGCGCAACCACAACGGCTGGCACCACGCGAACAACACCGTCGGCACCCCGTACGACACCCTCAACAGCGTGTTCATCCTGAACAACTACGTGCAGGGCGCCCTCGTGCTCAGCGCGCAGATCGACGGGTCGCTCGCCAACGCGGCCGACCTGATGAGCGGTTACATCGCGGCCGTGGCCGACGGGGTGGCCGCGCCGCACACCACCGCCACCTCCAGCTGGCCCTGGCTGAAGGCCACGCTCAAGGACCCGTACGACACGGGCGTGTTCAACCGCGGCAAGTTCAAGGGCGCCTATCTGCGCGAGAGCTGGTCCGACGCCCAGCTCGCGGTGCTCTGGCGCAACCTCTCCGACCGGAGCTACGACGGCCACGCGGGCATCCTGCTCTACACCTACGGCGGCCAGGTGAACGCCGTGGCCCCCGACGCCACCGCGATGCCGCAGCGCGACTCGATGCTGAAGGCCAACTTCACCACCTACTGGAGCGACCCCAGCCAGGACGACCGGCACATCGCCTGGATGCGCAACCTGTACCGCGACATGTACGCCGACACGGGCGGGGTCCCGCTGCCCGACGGGGCCGCCGACGGCAGTTACATCAACTACCCCGACGTCGACCTCGCCGACCCGGCGTGGAACACCTCGGGCGTGCCCTGGCAGGCGCTGTACTGGAAGGGCAACTACCCCCGCCTGCAGCGGGCCAAGCAGACGTGGGACCCGCGCAACGTCTTCCACCACCCCCTGTCGGTCACGGTCTGACCGGCGTACGCACGCGAAAGTGCCCCGCCCCCGGGACGTGAGGTCCTCGGGGGCGGGGCACTGGTGCGTAGTGCGGAGAATCAGGTGAGGGCGGGCAGTGCGACCCCGGTCAGGGACTCGCTCAGCTCCCGCAGCCGGGCGCGGGCCGCCGGGTCGTAGGCCTGGGCACCCGCCCGCGAGCGGCGGTCACGGTCGAAGTACTCGCCGCTGACCTCGGCGAGCGCGGGGTCGGTGACGAGCCGTGCCACATTGCGCATGCCCTCGGCGACGGTGCTCTGCGGCGTGAACAGGTGCACCACCATCTTGGTCGGCATGTACGAGGCCGGGTGCAGCGCGTTGACCGTGACGCCCGTGCCGGCGAGCTGCTCGGCGAGGTCCACGGTCAGGCTGATCTGCGCCAGCTTCGCCTGGCAGTAGGCCTGCACCCCGTCCCAGCGGCGCTCCAGCATCACATCGCCGAAGTCGATCGGGGCCTGCCCGGCCGAGCTGACGTTGATGACGCGGGCCGGAGCGGAGCTCACGAGCAGCGGGGTCAGCCGGCAGCTGAGGATGTACGCCGCCAGGTAGTCGACCTGGAAGGTCAGTTCCAGACCGTCGCGGCTCTCCTGGCGGGCCAGCTCCACGCCGATGCCGGCGTTGTTCACCAGGACGTCGAGACGGTCGTGCTGGGCGAGGACGCGGTCGGCGAGGGCGCCGATCTCCTTGAGCGAGGCGAAGTCGGCGAGCTCGTAGGAGATCCGGTCGTTGCCCGTCTTCTCGCGCAGCTCCGCCAGGAGCTCCTGCCCCTTGCGGGCGCTGCGGCCGTGCAGGATCAGCGAGTAGCCCTGCGCGGCCAGTTCATGGGCGAGAGCCCGGCCGAGGCCGTCGGTCGCACCGGTGATGAGGACGGTCTGCTCGGTGACAGCGGTCATGCGGTTTCACTCCGTGGGATGTGTGATGGTGCCAATGGGGGCACGGCCGGTCGAGCGACCGGCCGTGCCCCGTGCGATCGTGCGGATTCACGCGTACGTCCGCAGCTCTTGTGGTGACTGGTCGGTGTAGCCCTGGCTCACCTCGATGACCATCCCGTCGGGGTCGGCGACCCACACGGTGCGCCAGCCGGGGATGAACTCGTCGAAGGAGAGGGGTCCCAGGGTGATCTCCAGTTCGCCGTCCGCCGCCGCCAGGAACGCGTCGACGTCGTCGACCTGGAAGGCCAGGTGCCGGGCCGCCCCCGGGTGGTCGGGCCCGTCCTTCGCGGTCTTGAAGGCGGGCGCCGCGTCGGTGGGGAAGAGCTCCAGGTAGACCGGCCCGCTGCGCAGGAACACCACGCGGCTGCCGTCCGCCTCGACGACGCGGGCCCGGCTGAAGCCGAACCAGCGGGTGTAGAACTCCTCGGTGGCCTTCTGGTCACGGCAGTTGAGTCCCACGTGGGACCAGCGGACCTGTACGTCGACGGGCGCGGACACGGGCCTCACGCTCCCGTGACGGCCGCGAACGGCACGCTGTCGTGGAAGTTGGACATGTACTGGATCAGGCCGGAGGAGACGCGGAAGTAGTTGCAGACCTCCGCCTCCACGCTCGCGCCGCTCGTGGTGACGGCCGAGATGTGCGAGACCACCGCGGCCTGCTCGCCGTCCACCACGATGTGCACCGGGGTGTTGGAGAACGACGCGTACATCTCGGGGAAGCCCTTCATCATCTCCCGCAGCGTCTCCCGGCCCTCGACGTGCCCGGCCAGCTGCTCGTCCATGGTCTGGTCGACGGCGAACAGGTCGCACCAGGCGTCCCACTCACCGGAGTTGGCGAGCCGGTAGTACGTGTCGACGATCTCTCGCGTGTTCTGCGTGCTCATGGGGGATCCCTCCTCGGTCGGCGCGTACTTACGGCAGGGGAACGTCGAGCTGGCGCATCAGGCCCGCGGTGTCGGCCTGCACCCAGCGCTCCACCACCTTGAAGTTCTCCAGGCGGTACACCTCCAGGCTGGTCCACGACACCTCCTTGCCGCTGGCCTCCATGCCGAAGAACGGCCCGATGTGCTTGCCGTGGAAGGTGATGTGCATGATCACCTTGTCGGGCGCCGCGGCGTACAGGGCGTCCAGGGTGACCTTGAAGTCGAGCGCGTCGTGGGCGCCCTTGATGATGCCCTTGAGCTCCTCCAGGCTCCGCACGTCCCAGGCCGGGTTGTTGTCCCGGAAGGTGGGCCCGAACAGCTCGTCGAGGTCGTCGTAGCGCCGCTCGTTGACGGCGTCGCTGACCTTCTGCACGACCGCGACGTTCTCCTCGTCGGGCGACAACTGGCCGCGCAGGCCGAGGAGATCGTCCTCCGCCCAGCGCTCCACCAGGCGCCCGCCCTCGATGCGCCAGATCTCGGTGGTGGTCCACTCCAGCTTGCGGCCGGTGGCCGGCAGGTCCAGGACGGTGTCCTGGTGGGTGCCGGTCAGCCGCACCCGGGTGATCAGCTTGTTCCCGGCCTCGATGGACTCCAGGAGCTCGCCCTTGATGTCGAGCGTGCGGTGCGCGCCGCGCAGCGCCTCGAGGTAGGACTCCAGGCCCTTGATCCCGAAGCCGGGGTGGTGGTCCTCGAAGTCGGCGTCGATGACGCGGGCGATCTCGTCGTAGTCCGCGGTGTTGAGCGCGGCGAGGAACCGCTCGTACAGCCGGAGGTTGTCAGACGTGGGCATGGTGATTCCCCTCGGTCCGGAGTGACGGTTGCAGGAAGGACTTCTGGATGAGACCGGCCGCCTTCTCGCCGATCATCACGCTCGGTGCGTTGGTGTTCCCGGCGACGATCGTCGGCATGACGGAGGCGTCGGCGACCCGCAGCCCCTCGACGCCGTGCACCCGCAGCTCGGCGTCGGTGACCGCGTCGGGCCCGCTGCCCATGCGGCAGGTGCCGACCGGGTGCCACAGGGTGGTCGCGTGCGCGGCGACGTAGCCGCGCAGCTCGCGCGGGTCGGTCACCCGCTCGCCCGGGCCGAGCTCCGCGCCGCGGAACGGACCGAACGCGGAGGTGTGCGCGAGCTCCCTGGCCAGCAGGATGCCGTGCACCAGCACATCCGTATCGGCCGAGGAAGCCAGGTAGTTGGCGCGTACGACGGCGTTGGCCGACGGGTCGGCGCTGCGCAGCCGCAGCCGGCCGCGGCTCTGCGGAAGCAGCGAGATCGGCGCGAACGTGAAGCCGGGGCCCTGCTGGTGCGCGGCCGGGGCGTCGGGCGCGAGGAACTTGATCGGCCCGAACGTGAACTGGAGGTCGGGCGGATCACCCGGCCCCGCGTCCTTGGTGTGGGTGAACAGGCCCGCCTCGGAGAGCAGCGCGCCCTCGGGGTGCTCCTGGAGCGACTGGTAGCACACCGGCACGAACAGGTGGTCCTGGAGGTTGCCGCCGACGCCCGGCAGGTTCTGTACGCAGTCGATGCCGTGCGAGCGCAGATGCGCGGCCGGTCCGATCCCCGACAGCATGAGGAGCTTCGGCGACTCGAAGGCGCCCGCCGAGACCACGACCTCCTGCTCGGCGACGGCCCGGTGCAGCTGTCCGTCCCGTTCGTACTCGACGCCCGTGACCCGGGTGCCGTCCAGGATCAGCCGGGTGGCGCGGGCCCGCACCTGAACGGTCAGGTTGGGGCGCTTCAGCGCCGGGCGCAGATAGCCGTCCGCGGCGGAGGAACGCGCGCCGGCGTCGTCCCGGGTCGTCTGGTAGAGGAAGCCGAAGCCGTCCTGGCGCTCGCCGTTGTAGTCCTGCTCCGGCGCGGTGTAGCCGAGTTCGGCGGCTCCGGCGACGAACGCCTCGGCGAGCGGGGTCGGGTCGTCGAGGTCGCGCACCCGGACCGGACCGCCGCTGCCGCGCGAGGCCGCGGCCCGGCCCGTGTAGTCCTCGGAGCGCCGGAAGTAGGGCAGCACGTCCTCGTAGGACCAGCCGGGGTTGCCCAGCGCCGCCCAGCGGTCGTAGTCGTACCGGCTGCCGCGCACCCACATCAGCGCGTTCACGGAGCTGCAGCCGCCCGCCACCTTGCCCCGGGCGACCGGGATCCGGCGCCCGTCCAGGGCGGGTTCGGGCTCGGTGGCGTACCCCCAGTCGATCTCGGGGCTCCACTCGGAGGTGAGCAGCGCGAGGACCGCGGCCGCGTCCGTGCGGTGGATCTCGGGGCGCTCGTCCCAGCCGCCCGCCTCCAGGACGAGCACGGTCAGGTTCTCGTCCTCGCTGAGCCGGCTCGCCACGGCGCAGCCGGCCGACCCGGCGCCGACCACGATGTAGTCGAAGGCGCGGGCCGCTGAATTGCCCGGGGAACGGGGCGACATGGTCTCTCCTTGGTCGGCGGGATCGGGGCTCAGGCCGGGTCGAGGTCGCCGACGCGGTAGCCGGTGATGAGCGGCCGTCCGGTGCCGGCCTCGCGCGTCAGGCGCCAGGTCTGTCCGATGCGGAACGAGCTGACCGAGCCGTCGGAGGTCAGCTTGGCCGTCCACACGACGGTCAGCGAGATGTCGACGCCGGTGCCGTCCTCGGTGGCCTCCAGGCGCTCGACCACGTGGCTCTGGTCGGTGAAGGTCTCGCCGACCACCTCGTACCAGTCGCGGAAGTCGGCGTGGCTGCGCAGGGTGCGTTCGGGGAAGACCATCTCCAGGCCGTCGTCGACGACATGGGCGAGGAGCTCCTCGACGGGCTCGTGGCTGCTGAGAATGTCGAACCAGTGCTGGACGAACGCGGCGATGCCCGTGCCGGGCGCGGTCTTTTCGGCCGTCATGGCTGACTCCCTTCCGGTGCCGTGGGCCCGGGGCCCGCGGCACGACTCGGCGCGGCGCCCGGGGCGGGGTGCCGCACCCCGATTCCGGCACGGCGGGTCCCGGCCGCGCACGGCCCGCCGTCCGGCCGGCACGCACTGCGTGAAGTCGTCGTACGGGCTGCGGCAACTCGGCTTCCTGGAAGGGGTGTTGGGTCGTCACACCCCCTGTGGCCTGGGCCTGAGCGCGACATGCCGTAGTCCGTCCGCCCACTTGTGGATGTCCGTGCGCCGGGCCGTCAAGGGCTGGTCCCGGCCGGGCGCGCGGATCTAGACAGGACCCCGGCACCACGTGGAACCCCCCAAGGAGAGGAACTCCCGTGAGCAAGCGCATCCTCGTCGTCCTGTCCGAATACGGTTACTGGGGCGAGGAGTTGATCGGCCCCCTGGAGACGTTCGACAAGGCCGGCTATCACGTCAGCTTCGCGACGCCGACCGGCAAGCGGGCCCCGGCCCTGCCGCCGAGCATGGACCCCGACTACATCGACCCGCCGCTCGGCCGCTCGGTCACCACGCCCGACATGGCCGCCAAGGTCCGCGCCATCGACAGCTCGGACCGGCTCGACGACCCGCTGGACCTGTCGTCCTGGCTGCCCGACCGCCCCTACCGCAGCAAGCCGTACTTCCTGCGCGACTGGGAGGCCTACAACACCCGCCTGGAGCAGGTCCGCGAGCAGATCGCGGGGCGCTACGACGCGCTGCTCATCGTCGGCGGCAGCGGCCCCATCGTCGACCTCGCCAACAACTGGCGGGTGCACGACCTGATCCTCGCCTTCCACGCCCTCGACCGGCCGATCGCGGCCGAGTGCTACGGCGTCGCCGCCCTCGCCTTCGCCCGCGACCAGGAGGACCGCACCAGCATCATCCGAGGCAAGCACGTCACCGGGCACTGCATCGAGTACGACTACAAGGACGGCACCGGCTTCATGGGCACCGACTTCGTCATCGGCCCGCCGCCGTACCCGCTGGAGTACATCCTGCGCGACGCCACCGCGCCGGGCGGTGCCTACCACGGCAACTTCGGCAAGGAGACCTCGGTCATCGTCGACTACCCGTTCATCACCGGGCGGTCCACCCCCGACTCCTACCTCACCGGCCAGAAGGTCGTCGAGGTTCTGGAGAACGGCCTGCGGCAGTGGGGTTACCTCACCAACTGACCGAAGGCGCACGGCAGTTCCCGTTCCGCACGAGAGGTGAGCACACCATGGTCAGCAGGCCCGCGCGGGTCGCGATGCTCGAACAGCTGCAGGCCGACGGGGTCCGGTACATGTTCGGCAACCCCGGCACGGTCGAGCAGGGATTCCTCGACGAACTGCGCCACTTCCCCTCCATCGAGTACGTTCTCGCGCTGCAGGAGGCCGTCGCCGTCGGCATGGCGGACGGATACGCGCGGGCCACCCGGCGCCCCACCGTGGTCCAGCTCCACACCGGAGTGGGCCTCGGCAACGGCATCGGCATGCTCTACCAGGCCAAACGGGGACACGCCCCGCTCGTGGTGATCGCCGGCGAGGCCGGTCTGCGCTACGACAACATGGAAGCGCAGATGGCCGCCGATCTGGTGGCCATGGCCGAGCCGGTCACCAAGTGGGCCACCCGTGTCGTGGACCCCGAGTCCACGCTGCGGACCCTGCGCCGCGCCTTCAAGGTGGCCGGCACACCCCCCTACGGCCCGGTGCTCGTGGTGCTGCCCGCCGACGTGATGGACCGGCCCACCACCGAGGAGGCCGTGCCGGTCACCCACCTCGACACCGCGAGCACCCCCGGCCCCCAGGCGCTGGGCCGGGTGGCCGCGCTGCTCGCCGGCGCCGAGCGCCCGATCGTCATCGCCGGGGACGGGGTGCACTTCTCCGGCGCCCAGCAGGAGCTCGCCCGCCTCGCCCAGACCTGGGGCGCCGAGGTGTGGGGCGCCGACTGGTCCGAGGTCAACCTGTCGGTCGAACATCCGGCGTACGCGGGGCAGTTGGGCCACATGTTCGGCGAGAACAGCCGCCGGGTCACCGCGGCCGCCGACGCCGTCCTCATCGTGGGCACCTACGCCCTGCCCGAGGTGTACCCGGCCCTGGACGGGGTCTTCGCGCCGGGCGCCCCGGTCGTCCACATCGACCTGGACACCGACGCCATCGCCAAGAACTTCCCCGTGAGCCTCGGACTCGTCGCCGACCCGAAGCACACCCTGGCCGCCCTCGCCGAGGCCCTGGAGGCCCGGATGAGCCCCGAGAGCCGTCGGCGGGCCGAGGAGTGGCTGCGGCGCCGGGCCGCCGAGCGGTCCTACGAACTCGCCGCGAACCAGCAGAAGAACGAGGCGGCGCTCGACCCGCTGGCCCTGCCCACCACCGCCTTCGCGCAGGAGCTGGCCCGCCAGCTCCCCGAGGACGCGATCCTGTTCGACGAGGCGCTCACCGCCTCGCCCGACCTCTTCCGCCACCTGCCGCCCACCCGGCCCGGGCACTGGTTCCAGACCCGCGGCGGCTCCCTCGGCGTCGGCATCCCGGGCGCGATCGGCGCCCAGCTCGCCCACCAGGACAAGGCGGTCGTCGCCTTCACCGGCGACGGCGGCTCGATGTACACCGTCCAGGCGCTGTGGACGGCGGCCCGCTACGGGATCGGCGCCAAGTTCGTCATCTGCAACAACAGCAGCTACAAGCTCCTCGAGGACAACATCGAGCAGTACTGGCGCTCGGTGGACGTCCCCGCCCACGACCACCCCGAGATCTTCGACCTGAGCCGGCCCGCCATCGACTTCACCGGCCTCGCCAAGGCCCTGGGCGTACCGGCCGTGCGCGTCGACAAGCCCGGCCAGGCCGGGGCGGCCGTCGCCGAGGCGCTACAGACCCCGGGACCGTTTCTCATCGACCTGGTGACCGGCCGGGGGAGGGAGTAGCCGTGCGACTCACCGGCCACAGGATCGCCGTCCTGATGGAGAGCGACTTCTACGAACCGGAGATCCTCTACTACCAGCACCGCTTTCCCGAGGAAGGCGCCGAGGTGCACTTCCTGACCCGGCTGTGGGGCCAGGACCGGATGACGTTCACCGGGCACGAGCACCGGATGCCGTTCGAGGTGACCCGCTCCTTCGAGGACATCGACGAGTTCGCGCTCAAGGAGTTCTCCGCGGTGATCGTCCCCTCCGGGATGGTCTCCGACCGGCTGCGCTACACCGAGGACCCGGACCGGCTGCCGCCCGCCGCCACCTTCCTGCGCCGGGCGTTCAACGACCCGGCGATCGTCAAGGGCATCATCTGCCACGGCATGTGGCTGGCCGCCCCGGTCCCCTCACTGATCCGCGGGCGCAAGGCGGTCGTCCACAACAACCTCCTGGGCGACCTGCGCAACATGGGCGGCGAGTACGTCGACCAGGACGTGGTGGTCCACGACGACCTGGTGACCGCGCGGACCGGCGCCCACTGCCATCTGTTCGCCCGCACCATCATCGACCTCCTCGCGGACCGGCGCGGCCCGGCCCGCGGGGCTGCCGTGAGGAGCGCCCGATGACCTCCATGACCTCCGCGCGCGCCGCCACCCCGCTCGCGCCCCGCCCCGCCCGGATCCCGGTCCTCGACGTCACCCCGCAGGTGCGCGGCGGCACGGCCCCCGCCAAGGCCGTGACCGGTGAGAGCGTGACCATCGGGGCCACCGTCTTCCGCGAGGGCAGCGGTCTGGTGGCCGCCAACGTGGTGCTGCGCGACCCGGCGGGACGGCCGGGCCCGTGGATCCCGATGGTGCTGGTCGACGCCGACGCCGACCGCTGGGAGGCCACCGTCGTCCCGGACACCACCGGGCTCTGGACCTACACCGTGGAGGCCTGGGCCGACCCCGTCGGCACCTGGCGCCGCGACGCACAGCTGAAGATCTCCGCCGGGGTCGATGTGGAGCTCACCCTCGCCGAAGGGGCCCTGCTGCACGAGCGGGCCGCCCTCGCGATCCCGGACAAGGACCGCCGGGAGGCGGTGACAGCGGCGGCAGGGGCGCTCCGCGACGAAGCGAGCCCCACCCCCCGTCGGCTCGCCGCGACCACCGACCCGAAGGTGATCGCCGCGCTGGACGCCCGTCCGCTGCGCGAACTGGTCACCGTCTCCCGGCCGCTGCCCCTGCTCGTCGAGCGCCGGCGCGCACTCGTGGGTTCCTGGTACGAGCTGTTCCCGCGCTCCGAGGGGGCGGTGCTCACCCCGGGACAGGCGCCCGTCAGCGGCACGTTCAAGACCGCGGCCCTGCGCCTGCCCGCGGTCGCCGCGATGGGGTTCGACGTGGTGTATCTGCCGCCGATCCACCCCATCGGGCGCAGCCACCGCAAGGGCCCGGACAACGCGCTCACCGCGGGTCCCGACGACGTGGGCTCGCCCTGGGCGATCGGCTCGGCCGACGGCGGGCACGACGCCGTCCACCCCGCGCTCGGCACCCTCGACGACTTCCGCCAATTCGTCAGGAAGGCCGGGGAGTTGGGAATGGAGGTGGCCCTGGACTTCGCGCTCCAGTGCTCACCCGACCACCCCTGGCTGACCCAGCACCCCGAGTGGTTCACCCACCGCGCGGACGGCACCATCGCCTCCGCCGAGAACCCGCCGAAGAAGTACGAGGACATCCACCCCCTCGACTTCGACACGGACTTCGAGGGGCTCGTCGCCGAGACCGTGCGGATCCTGCGCCACTGGATCGCCCAGGGCGTGCGCATCTTCCGCGTCGACAACCCGCACACCAAGCCGGTCGCCTTCTGGGAGCGGGTCATCGCCGCGGTCACCGCCACCGACCCCGACGTGGTCTTCCTCGCCGAGGCGTTCACCCGGCGCGCCATGGTGCACGCCCTCGCGCAGGCCGGCTTCCAGCAGTCGTACACGTACTTCACCTGGAAGAACACCAAGGAGGAGCTGACCGAGTACGGCACCGAACTCAGCCGCGACAGCTCCGGCTTCCTGCGCCCCAACCTGTTCGTGAACACCCCCGACATCCTGCACGCCTACCTCCAGGACGGCGGCAGGCCCGCCTTCGAGACCCGCGCGGTGCTCGCCGCCACGCTCGCCCCGACGTGGGGCGTGTACGCGGGCTACGAGCTGTGCGAGGGCGAGGCGCTGGAGGCGGGCACCGAGGACTACGCCCGCTCGGAGAAGTACGAACTGCGCCCCCGCGACTGGGCCGCCGCCGAGGCCGAGGGCGCCACCATCGCCCCGCTGATCACCCGCCTCAACGAGCTGCGCCGCGCCCACCCCGCCCTCCAGGAACTGCGCAACCTCCGCTTCCACCCCACCGACCACGACCAACTCCTCGCCTACTCCAAGCAGGTGGGGCGGGCGGACGGCGGCACCGACACCGTCCTCGCGGTCGTCAACCTGGACCCGCACCACGCGAGCGAGGGCACCGTGTCCTTCGACCTCGCCTCGCTCGGGCTGCCCGGAGACGGCACCCTGACGGTGCGCGACGAGCTCACCGGCGACCTCCACACCTGGCACCCGCACACCTACGTACGCCTGGAGCCGGGACGCTCGCCCGCCCATCTGCTGACCCCGCTCACCGAGGGGCGCACGCCGTGAGCGTCACCGCCACCGAGCCGGTCCTCGCCCCGCTGCTGCCCGCGCTCGCACCGTGGCTCACCACCCGGCGCTGGTTCGCGGGCGGCGGCGGCCCGCTCACCGCCCTGGACCCGGTGGCCGTCACCGTCGTACGGGAGCAGTCCCCGGCCCTGGTCCACGCCGTGCTGCGGGCCCGCCACGCCGACGGCACCGAGCGGCTCTACCAGCTGCTGCTCGGAGTGCGCCCGGAGCTGCCCGCCCGCCTCGCGCCGTCCGCCATCGGCGGGGTGCCGGACGGGCCGTGGCGGGGTTGGACGCTGTACGAGGCCGTCGAGGATCCGGCGCTGCTCGGCGTGCTCCTGCGCACCCTGGCGGTGCGCGACCGGACCGGCGGGCTGCGCCTGGAGCGCACCTCGGGGCTGCCGCTGCCCGTCGGTCTCGTGCCGCGCGCGCTGACCGCCGAGCAGAGCAACAGCACGGTGGCGTACGGCGACCGGCTGCTGCTCAAGCTCTACCGCCGGCCGGAACCGGGCCCGCACGCCGAGATCGAGGCCCTGCGCGCACTCGCCGACCGGCGGTGCGCCCGCACCCCCCGCCCGCACGGCGCGCTGCACACGGACGCGCCGGGCGGCGAGGGCCTGGTGCTCGGGCTCGTGGAGGACTTCCTGCCCGCCGAGGCCGACGGGTGGGAGAGCGCGGTGCGGCACGCCGCCGACTGCATCGAGGGGAGCTGCCGCACCGTCCCGGCCACCGGCGGCTTCACCGCGCACGCCCGCACCCTCGGCCAGGCCGTCGCCGAGGTGCACACCGCGCTCGCCGAGGCCTTCCCGCGCACCCTGCTCGGGCCGGGCGAGGTGGCCGACGACGCGGCCGACATGGTGCGCCGACTGAGCGACGCGATCACCGAGGTGCCCGCGCTGGCCCGCTACCGCACCGCCCTGTGCGCCCTGTACGAGGACTACGCGGCCCTCGCCGCCCGCGGCTGCCCCATGACCGCCCAACGCGTCCACGGCGACCTGCACCTGGGGCAGGCGCTGCGGACCGCGGACGGCTGGCGGATCATCGACTTCGAGGGCCAGCCCGCCACCCCGGCCGCCGAGCGGACCCGGCCGCGGCCGGCGCTGCGCGACGTCGCCTCCCTGCTGCGCTCCTTCGACTACGCCGCCCGCACCGCACTCGCCGACGTGCAGGAGCGGTCCCCCGACGGGGGGCCGGGGCCGCGGCTGCGGCGCACCCGCCGGGCCCACGCCTGGGCCGTCCGCAACCGGCGCGCGTTCTGCGACGGCTACCGGGCGGCGGGCGGCGCCGACCCCTCCTGCCGGCCCGTTCCGCTGCGCGCCTTCGAGGCCGACAAGGCGGTGTACGAGGCCGTGTACGAGGCGCGGCACCGCCCGGCCCTGCTGCCCGTCCCGCTGGCCGCCGTCCACCGGCTTGCGGGCTCCCGCCGACCCTGAGAGGAACCCCAACCCGTGCTCCAGACGCGGCACTTGACGACCCGTATGGCCGAGGCCGAACTCGACCGGCTGCTGGCGGGTGCGCACCACGACCCGCACGCCGTGCTCGGCGCACACCCGGTGGCGGACGGGGTCGCGGTCAGGGTGCTCCGCCCGCTCGCCCGGTCCGTCGCGGCGGTCACCGCGGACGGCGCCCGCATCGAGCTGGCCCACCAGCGCGACGGGCTGTTCACCGGGCTGCTGCCGGGGGCCGAGGTGCCCGCCTACCGACTGCACGTCGCCTACGGCGAGCGGGAGGAGAGCCACGAGGACGGCTACCGCTTCCTGCCCACCCTGGGCGACCTCGATCTGCACCTCATCTCCGAGGGCCGGCACTGGGAGCTGTGGCAGGCCCTCGGGGCCCGCCCCCGCACCCTCGACGGCGTCCAGGGCACCGGCTTCGCCGTGTGGGCCCCCAACGCCCAGGGGGTGCGTGTCATCGGCGACTTCAACGGCTGGAACGGCACCGCGCACCCCATGCGCTCGCTCGGCTCCAGCGGCGTGTGGGAGCTGTTCGTGCCCGGCGCCGGACCCGGCACCGTCTACAAGTACGAGATCCACACGCGTGACGGCCGCATGCTCCAGAAGGCCGACCCGCTGGCCCGCGCCACCGAGTGCCCGCCCGCGACCGCCTCCGTCGTGTACGAGTCCTCGTACGTGTGGGGCGACGCCGAGTGGATGGCGCGGCGTGGCGGGGAGGACTGCCGGCAGCGTCCGATGTCGGTCTACGAGGTCCACATCCCGTCATGGCGGCCCGGCCTCGGCTACCGCGAACTCGCCGAGGAGTTGCCGAAATACGTCGCCGACCTCGGGTTCACACATGTGGAATTCATGCCGGTGATGGAACATCCCTTCGGCGGCTCCTGGGGCTACCAGGTGACCGGCTACTACGCTCCCACCGCGCGCCTGGGCACCCCCGACGACTTCCGCTACCTCGTGGACGCGCTGCACGGCGCCGGGATCGGGGTCATCGCGGACTGGGTGCCGGCGCACTTCCCGAAGGACGAGTTCGCCCTTTCCCGATTCGACGGCGAACCCCTTTACGAGCCCGCCGACCCCCGGCGCGCCCACCATCCGGACTGGGGCACCCTGGAATTCGACTACGGCCGCCGCGAGATACGCAACTTCCTGGTCGCCAACGCCGTCTACTGGTGCACCGAATTCCATGTGGACGCGCTGCGCGTGGACGCCGTCGCCTCGATGCTCTACCTCGACTATTCCCGGCAGGAGGGCGGCTGGAGCCCCAATGAGCTCGGCGGACGGGAAAACCTGGCGGCCGTCGCCTTCCTGCAGGAAATGACCGATACTGTGCGCCGCCGGGCCCCGGGCGCCCTCACCATCGCCGAGGAGTCGACGTCCTGGCCCGGTGTGACGCGGCCCACCTACGAAGTCGGCGCGGACGGATTCGGCGGGCTCGGCTTCGACCTCAAGTGGAACATGGGCTGGATGCACGACTCGCTCGGCTATGTCGCGCGCGACCCGGTCCACCGCGCCTATCACCACGACGAGTTGACCTTCTCGATGGTGTACGCATACAGCGAGGCCTATCTGCTGCCGCTCTCGCACGACGAGGTCGTCCACGGCAAGCGCTCACTGGTCGCCAAGATGCCGGGGGACTGGTGGCAGCAGCGCGCGAATCTGCGCTCCTGCCTGGGGTACATGTGGGCCCACCCGGGAAAGCAACTCCTCTTTATGGGACAGGAGTTCGGGCAGGGCGAGGAATTCGACCACGACCGGGGCCCGCAGTGGTGGGTCCTGGACGAGAAGTGGCCGGCCCACCGCGACCACCGCGGCATCCGCTCCCTGATCAGCGATCTGAACCAGGTCTACAGCGTCACCCCCGCCCTGTGGCAGCTCGACAGCGACCCCGCGGGCTTCTCGTGGATCGACGGATCGCGCGCCGAGGACAACGTGCTGTCGTTCGTGCGGTACGACGCCGAGGGGCGACCCCTGGTGGTCGTCTGCAACTTCTCCCCGGTGGTCCGCACCGGCTACCGCATCGGGCTCCCGGAGGCCGCCGCCTGGACGGAGGTCCTCAACAGCGACGCGGAGCGTTATGGCGGCAGCGGGGTGCTGAACCCCGGGGTCATCGTGCCCGAGCCGGTCTCCTGGCACGGCCGCGCGCGGAGCGCTGCCCTGACCCTGCCGCCGCTGGGCACCTTCTGGCTGCGGCCGGTCCCCGACGTTGCGGAGGGCGACGATGAGTGAGACACGCGGCACGGCCGAGCGGATCGTGGGGGCGCACGGCATCCGCGGCCGGGTGCCCGACGAACTCGACCAGGGCGGCTCCTACCGGGCGGGCGCCGCGTTCGCGCTGCTCACCGGGGTGCCGGTGATCGCGGTGGCACACGACGCGCGGGGCTGTTCACCGGCCCTCGCGGACGCCTTCGCCCAGGGCGTCCTCGACCAGGGCGCCGACGTCTTGGACGCCGGTCCCGGCCCCGCCGACTGCCTGACCTATCTCTGCGGGTACCTGGAGGTGCCGGGCGCCCTGGTCACGGCCGGGCAGGGGCCCGGGGCGCCCCACGGCATCCGGCTGTGCGGCCCCGGCGCCGTGCCGGTCGCCGAGGGCAGCGGGCTGGAGGCGATCCGGGCGCGGCTGGCCGGCCCGCGACCGCCGATGGCCGAGCTGCCGGGCTCCGTGGTCCCCGCTCCGGTGCTCGACGACTACGCCTGCCATCTGCGGTCCCTGGTCGATCTGTCCGGCATCCGCCGCCTGAAGGTGGTGGTCGACGCGGGCCACGGCATGGCCGCGCTCACCGCGCCCCGGGTGCTGCACCACCATGCCGTCGAGCTCGTGCCCGTGCGTTTCGAGCGGCCCGGCGCGCGCGGCGGACAGACGACGGGGGACCTCGCGCAGTGGGTGCGCCGCGCCGGCGCGGACCTGGGGCTCGCCTTCGACGCGGGCGCGGACCGCTGCCGCGCCGTGGACGAGCACGGCGCGCCCGTCCCGTCCGCCGCCGTCATCGCCCTGGTCGCGGCCCGGGAACTCGCCCGGCGCCCGGGTGCCGCGGTGGTCCACGACCTCATCACCTCGCGCTCCGCCGTGGAGGCGGTCGAGGCGGCCGGCGGCATCCCGCTGCGCTGCCGGGTCGGCCGCTCGGCCATCCGTTCCCTGATGGCCGAACAGGACGCGGCCTTCGGCGGCGGCCACGCGGGCCGCTACTACTTCCGCGACTTCTGGTGCGCCGACTCCGCCATGCTCGCCGCCCTGCACCTGGTGGCGGAGCTCGGACAGTCGGGACGCACGCTGTCGCAGCTGGCGGCCGGACACGACCGCTACCCCCGCTCCGGCGAGATCGGCGTCCGCGTCGAGGACCCCGTGGCGGCGCTGCACCGCGTCACCGCGCACTTCGCGGCCACCGCCGCGCTCGATCATCTCGACGGCGTCACGGGGGAGTTCGGCGACGGCTCCTGGTTCAACGTGCGGGCGGCGCGTACCGCCCCGCTGGTACGCATCCATGTGGAGGCCGAGGACCCGGCCGCGATGGAGGTGCTGCGCGACCGGGTCCTCGGGGTGGTGACGGCTTCGGCGGCTAGCGCGCGTTCTGCTCGCTGAGCGCGTCGCGGGGGTTGGGCGTGGGCTGGAGACCGGTCGCGGACAGCGCGGCGTCGTAGGCGACCAGGGCCTGCTTGGTGTAGCCCTCGCCCTTCCAGAGGTCGCCGATGACCCGCCAGTACGCGGCCGTCTCGTAGGACGGCGGGAAGTGCCGCAGCTGGCGGGTGGCGGCGTCCAGCACCTGCTTGCCGAGGTCGGTCTCCTGGCGCAGGAAGTGCAGTTGGGCGAGCGCGGCACGGGCGGAGACCGCGAGCACCCGGGGTTCGGTCCCGAGCAGGCCGAGGGCGCGCTCGGCGTGGGCGGACGCCTCGTCCCAGTTGCCGAGCATGGTGTCGGCCTTGGCGAGGTTGAGCTCGCAGCGGGCGAGCTCGTCGGCGTTGCCGGACTCCGCCAGCGACTGCTGGGCCTCCTCCAGGAGGTCCTTGGCCCGGGCGGCGTCGCCCGTCTCGGTCTGGAGCAGCAGCCAGCCGTAGTTCATCTTGAGCATCGCGACATGGCGCACGTTGTCGTCCTCGGCCATCATCGCCAGCGCCCGCTCGGTCAGGGCCAGCGCCTCGGCCAGCTGCCCGCGCGACTGGGCGACCAGACCCGCGTTCCAGTACACCGCGCCCCGCGAGGCCCGGGCGCCCTGCTTCTCGGCGATGGGGATGAGGCGCTGGGCCAGCAGATGGGCCCGGGCGTGGTCGCCGCGCAGCCGGTAGGAGCCCATGAGGGTCGAGCCGAGCTGGATGTGATCCACCGTCACATCGAGTCCCAGCGCGTCGAGCCTGCTCATGGCCCGCTCGCCGATCTCGATGCTGACGGTGATGTCCCCCATGTTGCGGTAGCAGCGCGACAGCGCCACGGCCGTGCGGGACCACTCGTCCGAGCCCGCCGCCAGGGCGGGGTCGGCGAAGAGCTCCTCGAGCAGCGGGATGGCGGCCTCCAGCCGGCCGAGCTTCTCCAGGGCCGCGGCCTGGCCCATGCGGGCCCGCCGCTTCATGGCGTCGTCCAACGGCAGCGTGCCGCCCAGGAGTTCGCTGAAGGTCTGCAGTGCCTCGCCGTCGGCTCCGTTGCGCAGCGCCATGTCGCCGAAGGCCAGCTTGAGCCGGGCCTCCTCCATCTCGTGCTGGTCGCGCCCGGTGCGCAGGTACTCGGTGGAGCAGTCCAGCTTGGTGGCGAGCGATCCGAGGACCGCGTCGGACGGCGCCCGCTTGCCGGCCTCGATCAGCGACACGTAGCTGGTCGAGATCTCCTCCGACGCGAGGTCCTGCTGCTTCAGTCCCCGCCGGACCCGCAGCTCCCGGATGCGCTGTCCCAGGCCGACGGACGAGTGGGGCTCAGAGTGATCCACGGCGACTCCTTGAGCAACAGGTTGAGCAACAGGTTGAGCAGTGAGTTGAGCGGGGTGAGCTTGACTCAGATCATTACAACCGATGCTACTCGCATGTCAGGTGCCCGCAAGCGCTTAGCCCCTGAACTCTGGGCAGAACTGTGGGCGCGTTGGCTCCTTTCGACCCCTCTCGCACCGCGCGATTCGGAATTCCTGCCTCCGTAACGACCATGATCGCGCATTGCACAACCAATACTTGACTCGAATGGTCACGCCTGGTTGACTCATCGAGTCAAATTGAGTCGTCCGGGGAGGGGCTATTTCAATGGGATCGAAGCAGATTTGGCTGATCATCATCGCGGCATTCTCGGTGGGTGTATTCCTCAGCGGGATCCTCATATTCGAAGCGGGACCCACGTCGATATCGCCGGGCAGCGACCACTCCCGCATAGAAGCGGTGCCCGCGAACGGCGGAACGTGCTGCTGAACCGCCTCGTGGCCGACAACGGTAGGAGAGGGAATGCGCATCGACCTGCTCACCCGTGAATATCCGCCGGAGGTGTACGGGGGCGCCGGCGTTCACGTGGCCGAGCTGACCCGGGGGCTGCGCCGGCTCGCCGAAGTCCGTGTGCGCTGCTCGGGGGCGGCCAGAACGGAACCAGGCGTCGACGCATACGAGCCACCGGCGCGGCTCGCCGGGGCGGACGCCGCACTGGGATTCCTCGGGGCGGACGCGGCGATGGCCGCCGACTGCGCCGGAGCGGACGTCGTGCACAGCCACACCTGGTACGCGAACATGGCCGGGAACCTCGCGGCCCTGCTGCATGACGTGCCGCACATCATGACCCTGCACAGTCTGGAGCCGCTGCGGCCCTGGAAGGCCGAGCAACTGGGCGGCGGCTACGCCCTGTCGTGCTGGATGGAACGCACCGCCGTTGAGTCCGCGTCGGCCCTGATCGCCGTGTCGGCCGCGATGCGCGACGACATCCTGCGCGTCTACCCCGACGTGCCGCCCGAACGGGTGCGCGTCATCCACAACGGCATCGACCCGGAGGCCTACCGGCCCGATCCGCGCCGCGACGCGCTGGAGCGGTTCGGCATCGACCCGGAGCTGCCCATCGTGCTGTTCGTGGGCCGGGTCACCCGCCAGAAGGGGCTGCCGCACCTGCTGCGGGCGGCGTTCGGACTGCGCTCCGACGCCCAGCTGGTGCTGTGCTGCGGACAGCCCGACACCCCCGAGATCGCCGCCGAGGTGGCGGAACTCGTCGAGGAACTGCGCGCCGTACGCCAGGGGGTCTTCCGCATCGACGGGATGCTGGACCAGACCTCCGTACGTCAACTCCTCACTCACGCAACGGTGTTCGTGTGCCCGTCGGTGTACGAGCCGATGGGCATCGTGAACCTGGAGGCCATGGCCTGCGGGACCCCGGTCGTGGCCTCCGCGGTCGGCGGCATCCCCGAGGTCGTCGACGACGGGGTGACCGGACGGCTCGTCGCGTTCGAGGCCCTGGCCGACGCCACGGGCGAGCCGGTCGACCCCGACAAGTTCGCCGCGGGCCTCGCCGACGCCGTCAACGACCTCGTCGAGGACCCGGTGCGGGCCGCCGCGCTCGGCAGCGCGGGCCGGGCCCGGGCGGTGGAGCACTTCTCGTGGGACAGGGTGGCCGAGCGGACCCTGGGCGTCTACCGCGACGCGGTGGCGGCGCATCGGGGGTGAACTCTCAGCGCACCGGGGGGTGTTCCCCCGGCTCCGCACGGAGCCGGGGGGGCACCCCCTTCGCGTCGTACGGGAAGTGGCAGGCCGCGGTGTGCCGTACCGCCGGGCCCACTTCACCGGGCGTCGGAGTCTCCCGCTCGCACACCCGTCGCTCCGGGCCCAGCGCGGCGTACACCGCGCAGCGGCCGCGGAAGCGGCAGCCCGCCGACCGCTCCCCGGCCGCCGGGGGTTCACCCGGCAGCACGACCCTCGCGCGGGCCCGCTCGGCCACCGGATCGGGCAGCGCGACGGCGGACAGCAGGGCGCGCGTATAGGGGTGCCGCGGGGAGGCGTACACCTCGGCGACCGGACCGCTCTCCACGGTCCGGCCCGCGTACATCACCACCACCCGGTCGGCGATCTGCCGCACCACGGCCAGGTCGTGCGTGACGAACAGGCAGGCCGGGCCCAGCTCCGCGCGCAGCCGCCGCAGCAGATCGAGGATGCCCGCCTGCACGGACACGTCGAGCGCGGAGACCGGCTCGTCCAGGAGCAGCAGGTCGGGCCGCACGGCGAGCGCCCGGGCGAGCGCGATGCGCTGGCGCTGGCCGCCGGAGAACTCGTGCGGGCGGCGTTGTGCGTCCGAGGCGTCGAGACCGACCCGCCGCAGGAGGTCGGGCACCCGCGCGGCGATGGTCTGCCGCGGGGCGCGCTGGGCGCGCAACGGCTCGGCGACGATGTCGGCCACCCGCATCCTCGGGTCCAGGCTGGCCATCGGATCCTGCACCAGGATCTGCACCGAGCCGCGCAGCCGGCGGACATCGGCGCGGCTCAACGCGCGAGTGTCGTGTCCGGCGAGTTCGATCGTCCCGGACTCGGGGGCGGCGAGCGCGACGATCTCCCGCAGGGTGCTGGTCTTGCCTGAGCCCGACTCGCCGACCAGGGCCACCGTCTCACCCCGGCGCACCTCCAGGTCCACCCGCTCCAGCACCCTGCGCACCGCACGGGGACGCCCACGCAGCCGCGGCCCCGAACGGCCGGGCAGGGGATACGACGTGGCGAGGCCCTCAACCCGCAGCAGCGGGGCGCCGTCCGGGGGAGTGCGGTGCGGCGGGGCCGAGGCGGGGAAGAGGTCCGGCGCCGTCCGCCCGGCCAGAGCCCCCGGCCGTACACAGGCCGCCAAGTGGCCGCCCGCGCCCGCCAGTTCGGGCTCGCCGGTGCGGCACTCCCGCGCCGCGACCGGGCAGCGCGGGGCGAACGAGCAGCCGGGGCCCGTGCCGCCCGGCGCGGGTGGGACGCCGGGTATCGGGGTGAGCGGCACGGCGGCGTCGAGGCGAGGCACCGAGCCGAGCAGGCCCAGCGTGTACGGCATGCGGGGCCGGGCGAACAGGGCGTGCACCGGAGCCGTCTCGACGACCCGCCCCGCGTACATCACGGCCACCCGGTCGGCGGCGCCCGCGATCACGCCCAGATCGTGACTGACCAGGAGCAGGGCCGCGCCGGTCGCCCGGCGGGCGCTCTCCAGGGCGTCGAGGACCTGCGCCTGGACGGTGGCGTCCAGGGCGCTGGTGGGCTCGTCGGCCACGATCACGTCGGGGTCGTTGGCGATCGCCATGGCGATCATGGCGCGCTGGCGCAGGCCGCCGGAGAGCTCATGGGGGTAGGAGTGCGCGACGCGGTCCGGGTCCGGCACACCCGCACCCTCCAGGAGCTCGCACGCGCGGGCGCGCGCCGACTCCCTGGTGGGGCGCGGCCGTTGGTGGATGCGCAGGGCCTCGCCGATCTGGTCGCCCAGGCGCTGGACCGGGTTGAAGGCGGCGAGCGGGTCCTGGAACACCATCGCGATGCGCCGCCCGCGCAGCCGGGCGAGCTCGCCCGACGGCAGGCCCACCAGCTCCTGGCCGAGCAGCCGTACCGAGCCGGTCACCCGCGCGCCCGGCGGCAGCAGCCCGAGCAGGGCGAGCGCGGTCGCGGTCTTGCCGGCCCCGGACTCGCCGACCAGGCCGAGCACTTCGCCGCGCCGCAGCGCGAATCCGACCCCGCGCACGACCGGCAGCGGCCCGCGCGCCGCGCCCGGGTAGGACACGCGCAGGTCCTCGACCTCCAGCACCGCGGGGGCCGTCACCGCAGCGCCTCTGCCCGGTCGGACCCGAGGTCGAGCACGTCCCGCAGCGCGTCGCCCACCAGGTGCACGGCCAGGACGAAGACCAGCAGCAGCCCGGCCGGGAAGAAGAACATCCACGGGCAGGTGAGGGCCACGTCGGTGCCGGAGGCGATGAGCGTGCCCAGGGACACGTCCGGGGGCTGCACCCCGAACCCGAAGTAGGACAGGCCGGTCTCGCTGATCACGGCGGCGGCCACCGCCACCGTCGCGTCGGTGATCAGGAACGAGGCCAGATGCGGCACGATGTGCCGCACGATGATCCGGAACGGTCCCACGCCCATGTGGTGCGCGGCCGTCACGAACGGCCGCTCGCGCAGCGAGAGCGTCATGATCCGCACCGCCCGTGCCGTGATCATCCAGCCGAGCGCGGCGAGGAGCCCGGCGAACGCGGGCCAGCCGAGCCCGCGCAGCCGCGGCGCGAGCAGCACCAGGAGCAGGAAGCCCGGGATCACCAGCATCAGGTCGACCACGAACATCAGCGCCCGGTCCACCCACCCCCCGAAGTACCCGGCGCAGGCGCCGAACGCCGCCCCGAGCGCCGTACTCACCAGCGCGACCAGCGCCCCGATCAGCAGCGACTTCTGCAACCCGCGGACCGTCTGCGCGAACACGTCCTGGCCGATGCGGCTGGTGCCCATCCAGTGCGCGGCGCTCGGGGCGCCGCGCAGCGCCGTGTAGTCGATGTCGGTGTAGCTCCACCCGGTCACGTACGGCCCGGCGTACGCGAGCACGAACAGGCCCGCGATCAGCGCGAGTCCGCTCAGTGCCCGGGGGGAGCGCAGCAGGGCCCGCACCGCCGTGGCGGCGCGCCCGCGCGGGGCGACGGCCTCCCCGCCCATCACCGGCGCACCCTCGGGTCGAGCAGCGCGTGCAGCACGTCCGCGACGAAGCCCGCGAGCAGCACGGTCACCGCCGCGAACAGGTTGACCGCGACCACCGAGTTGATGTCGCCCTTCTGCGCCGACTCCATGAACCAGCTGCCCATGCCGGGCCAGCCGAAGATCTGCTCGGTGAACACGGCCCCGGTGAACAGGGTCAGAAAGCCGAACGAGAAGAAGGTGGTCAGCGGGATCAGCGAGGTGCGCAGGCCGTGCCGCAGCAGCGCCCGGCCCGGAGTGAGCCCCTTGGCCTGGGCGGTGCGCAGGTGGTCGGCGCCGAGCACGTCCAGGGTGGCGGCGCGCTGGTAGCGGCTGTACGAGGCGATCGCCCCCAGTGCCACGGTCGCGGCGGGCAGCGCCAGATGGACCGCCCGGTCCCTGAGGTGGGTGGCGGTGGAGCCGGTGAGGCCGGGGGTGCGCTCGCCGGTGTAGCGGATCACCGTGTGCCCCGCGCTCTGGTTGAACCAGAGCGCGCCCTCCTTGAAGAGCAGGGCGAGCACGAACGTGGGCACCGAGAGGACCAGGAAGGAGAGGACCGTCAGCGCCCGGTCGGGCAGGCGGCGGCGGCGCACCGCCGCCCACAGCCCGGCCAGCACCCCCAGGCCCGTGCCGACCAGCGTGCCGACGAGCAGCAGCCGCGTGGACACCCCGATCCTGCGGCCGAACTCCGCGCCCACCGAGCCCCCGTCGACGGTGCGCCCGAGGTCGCCGTGGGATGCCCGCCACGACCAGTGCGCGAACCGTTCAAGCACCGGCGTCCGGTCGTCGGTGCCGAGCAGCGCGAGCTCGTGGTCGACCGTCGCGGCCGCCGGACGCGGCTCGCGGTCCTCGAAGTAGGCGCGCGGGCTGAGCGCGGCCGAGGAGATGACGTACGACAGGAAGACCGAGAAGAGCAGCAGCAGCGCGCCGTGGGCGAGGCGCTTGGACAAGAGGCCGACCAAGAGTGTCTCCTCGATGGGGCGGGACGGCATGAGCGGTTCATCGGCCTGACATGCCGCAATGCTAAGGTCCCAGCGATAAATCGCAGATCAGTTCGGCTATTTGACGCGTTGTCAGGGCGGAGGCTGGGGTGGCTCGGTTACGTGGTGCGCGAAGATGGGCGGTACTGGGCACGGCGGCGGCGCTGACGCTCGCCGGATGCACCTCCGCGGCGGTGCCGCACCAGAGCGCGTCCCCACGCGCGATGCGGGCCCCCGCCTACGGGACCGAGGACATCGGCCGGCAGCCCGCGCGCAACCTGCGCCAGGGCGGCACCCTCACCCTCGCCACCTCCCAGTGGGTCACGCAGTACAACGTGAACCAGGCCGCCGGGACGATCGGCGAGGCCGCGGAGATCGACAGCCTGGTCGAGCCGCAGCTGTTCCGCCGCGACGCGAAGGGCGTCCCGCACCCCGACCCCGACTACCTGCGCTCCGCCTCCGTCACCGCGACCGCACCGCAGACGGTCACCTACCGGCTCAACCCGCGCGCCCGCTGGTCCGACGGGAAGCCGCTCGGCGCGGCCGACTTCGCGGCGCAGTGGAAGGCGCTGGGCCAGGGCGACGAGCGGTACCTGGTGGCCGACACCTCCGGCTACGACCAGATCTCCGCGGTGCGCCAGGGCAGCGACCCGAGCGAGGTGCAGGTCGTCTTCCGCAGCCCCTACGCCGACTGGCAGCGCCTGTTCGACCCGCTCTTCCCGGCCTCCGCGACCGGCACACCCGAGCAGTTCAACAACGGCTGGGCCGGGCGGATCCCGGTCACCGCGGGCCCCTTCAAGATCGCCTCGATGGACCGCACCACCCAGTCCGTCACCGCGGTCCCCGACCCCGCCTGGTGGGGCGCGAAGCCTCGCCTCGACAAGGTGGTCTTCCGCGCGCTGCTGCCGGCCGCGGCCCTCCAGGCCTTCCTCAACGGCGAGATCGACGCGGTGAACGCGGCCACCGCCGAGGCCTACCAGCAGCTCAAGTCGGCGCCCGACAGCACGGTCCGCACGGGCTCCGCGTGGGACGAGGTCCACGTCAGCCTCAACGGCGCGGGCGGCCCGCTCCAGGACATCGACGTACGGCACGCCGTCCAACGGGCCGTCGACCGGCAGGCGTTGGCGAACGTCGCGGCCGAGGGGCTGCCCGTCGGGGTGCCGCTGCTCGGCAACCACATCTTCATGACCAACCAGCCCGGGTACGCCGACAACTCCGGCGAGCTGGGCACGTTCGACCCCAAGGCCGCCGAGCAGCTCCTCGACCGGGCCGGGTGGAAGTCACCGGGCGCGGGCAGGCCACGGGTCAAGGACGGCCGGGCCCTGAAGCTGCGGTTCGTGATCGCGGAGTCCACCAACCGGCTCGGTCTCGACCTCGCCCAGCTGCTGCAGCAGATGCTCGGCCAGGTGGGGATCGGGGTGGAGATCCAGAAGGTGCCGGCCGACGACTACGGGCCGAAGTACCTGGACGTCGGCAACTTCGACCTGGCCATCTTCCGCTTCACCGATCTCATCTACCCCAGCCAGACACAGGCCGTCTACCGGCTGCCGCGCGGCGCCCAGAGCTTCCAGAACTACGGCCGGATCTCCGACGCCACGCTCGACAGCCTCCTCAAGCAGGCCTCCGGCACCCTCGACCCGCAGCGCGCGGCCCAGCTGTACAACCAGGCCGACGCCGAGATCTGGAAGCTCGGCCACGACGTCGAGCTCTATCAGCGGCCCCAGATGATGGCGGTCCGCAAGGGGCTGGCCAACTACGGGATCCCGGGCCTCGGCGACATCGACTTCGCCGCGGTGGGCTGGACCCCCTAGCCCGCGGCCGTCCGCCGGGCCCGGGGCGGGCCCGGCGGACGGCCGGATGGAAGCGCTCTCAGGTCCTCAGGCGCCCTGCCCGCTCAGCCACTCCTCCTCGGTGTGTCTGCTGAGCGCGTCGAAGGCGAGCGCCGCCGACGCGAGGGTGACGTGGTGGTGCCAGCCGCGGAACGAGCGGCCCTCGAAGTCCCCGAGCCCGAAGTCCTCCTGGAGCCTGCGCAGCCCGTCGGCGGACAGGCTGCGCAACTGCGCCAGCGGAATCGCCTCGGCGAGGCGGCGGGCCGGCAGATTGGTCAGCCAGTAGGCACGCGGCGCGGGCCGGCCGTAGGGCCAGTCCGTCACCAGGTGCCGGGGCCGCTGCCGGTGCACCGCGTGCTGCGGGCCGTCCGAGCACAGCAGGGCCGGAGCGGACAGGAACTGCGAGCGCCGCATCCGCTCCGTGGTCCGGTCGTGCCACGCGATCGGGGTGCGCTCGTCGCGCCGCGCCACGTGCTCGGCGAGCTCGGTCACCGTGCCCCGGGTCGCGGGAGACGCGGCGTGCGGGCGCGGCAGGGTGACCCCGGTGCTGGGCGACACCTCGATCAGGTAGCCGTGGCCGCGCGCCTCCAGACCCCGCAGCAGCGGTTCCACATCGCTCTCCGAGCGCCAGTCGGCGAGCACCGGCTGCGGCTCCAGGAACCACTCCTCGGTCATCTCGTCGAGGGCCTCCAGGACATAGCTCCAGCGCGGCCGGCAGTGCTCCGCGTCGGGCAGATGGGCCTGGCCGCGCAGCCGCTCGTCCTGGTCCCACCGCTGGGGGAGCAGCAGCCGCCAGTTCACCGGGAGCCCGCCGCCCGTGCCGACCAGCGAAGTGGCGTACGCCAGCTGGCAGTTGACGGTGCGCTGCTGCGACGGGGCGTACTGGCGGGCCACGCCGACCGAGCGGTCACCGTTCTTGGCGAAGACCACCTCGTCGACGGCCCAGGCCTCGGTGCGGAACACCGCGCCCGTCCGCTCGGCGATCCGCCGGCGGACCGGCCCCGAGTCCCACGGGCTCTGGTGGACGAACTGCTGGAGCTGCTGCACGGCCCGGTGCCCCAGGACGTGCTCGGAGATCCTGGTGGGCGTCTTGCGGCCCGGTACGTCGAGCAGCCCACGCAGATACACCTCGCCCCAGCGCCGCTGGTCGGAGCGCGTCAACGCGACGAACAGGTCCTGGCAGTAGGCGGAGAAGTCCGCCGTCGCAGGAGCCTTGCGGGCCTCGGAGAGTTGGAGGATGGAAGACAAGGTGCCCCCGGGAGTGTCCGAATCGATCGGTGGCGCTGGAGCCCAGCGGACGAGAGAGGTCATTCATGGGCGCACTCGTCACCGCCCTCGAGGAGGAAGGCGTCGGTGGCCAGCAGCGCGTCCGCGACATCGGGCAGCGTGCAGCCCACGATCACGAAGTCGGCGTCCAGGCCGGCCTTGGTGCGCTGGAAGAGCAGCTCGTTGATGGCGGGCCGGCACATCTCGGTGACCTGGCACAGGTGGAACTCCACCCGCTGCGGCTCGGCCGCCATCACCTCGCCCAGGATCCGGCGGAACTTCTCCAGCTCCGCCGCGTCGATGATCCCGTCGCAGCGGATGTGCGCGGTGTCGCCGTCGAACTCGGTGCGCATCCGCAGCCGCATCTGCGCCGGCTCCAGCTCGACGCGCACCCGCACCGGGGCGTCCCCGTCGGGCAGTTGGACGGTGAGTTCCTTGTTGTCGAAGCGGTGGTACGGCTGCCCGTCCACCCACACCCGGGTCAGCTCCACCGAACCGGTCGGCAGCAGATCGGGCGCGACGCGCAGGGTGCGCTCCGGCAGGTCGCACGGGCGCGGCCGGAAGTGCAGCGTGAGCGGGTCGTTGCTGATCAGCAGGCCGGTGTAGACGGCCGCCAAGTAGCAGAGTTCGAGCGCGTGGTAGCCGGCCATGGCGTGGCTGCCCTTGAGCCGCTCGGTGCCGAGCAGATAGGGGATGCCGTTGGCCAGCACGTTGAAGTACACCCCGCCGTCCTCGTAGTCGAGGAAGAAGGCGTTGTAGAACGAGGCGGCCTCGCGCGCCAGGCGCAGCTGCTCGGGGTCGCCCGAGGTGCCGGCCAGGATCAGATAGGCCAGGATCGCCTGCTCCTGCTGCCACCACGCCTTGCGGTCGTGCCACACCATGCGGTGGATGCCGCTGTCCGGGTCGGGGCGGCGCTCCACCACGTCGTACCAGCCGCCGCGCAGCTGGTCGCTGCCGACGGCCGGCATGATCTCGCCGATCCGGTCGGCGGTGACGCCGTACTCCGCCTTGTCGTGCAGCGCCTTGATGCGCGTCAGGTTCCAGGCGATCTTGAGGTTGTGGCCGACCACGGCCCGGTCCTGCTGCCAGCCCCAGGTGCGGTCGGGGCTCCAGTCGGCGTGGAAGCGCTCCTGGACGAACGGGCTGGTGGCCTCGTCGGGGAAGCGCTCGACGATGGTGTCGGCGGTCTCCTCCAGCAGCGCCGCGAAGTCCTCGCGGCCGGTGGCGAGGTAGGCGTTGATCAGATAGGCGGGGGCGTGGTCGCCGACCGAGTTCCAGTTCTTGCGCGACCGGTTGCGGCCCAGCGAGTCGGCGTTGGGGTCGAGCGTGATCGGGTCCAGGTGCGAGAAGAACCCGCCGAGGTCGCGGTCCCTGAAGTAGCGCTCGAACAGGGCCACCGTGCCGTCGATGTCCTTCAGGATCCGCGGGTCGCCGGTGACGCGGTAGGTCTGGGTGGGCCCGGCGAGCGCGTAGATCTGCTCGTACATCGGAATGGCGTCGAAGTCGTCGCCGAACTCCGAGGCGAACACCTTGCGCTGCCCGGTCCGCGTCACGTCGATGCCGTGGTACCAGTAGATGATGCCGTCCTGCTCGTCGGTGACCCGCATGTGCTCGCGCAGGTACTCCGTACCGCTCTCGGCCGCCTCCAGGAAGCGGTCCTCACCGGTCAGCAGATACGCGGTGGACAGGCCGTACACCAGCCGCGAGATGGTGTCCGTCTCCTGGCGCACGTCCGCGCCGTCGAAGTCGGGCAGGTGGGTGCCGCTGAGCGTGAGGTTGGTGCGGAAGTTGCGCCAGTCGTACGTGCCGTCGGGGAAGTGCCCGCGCAGGTAGAAGTCGGCGACGGCGGCGGCCTGCTGGACCCACCACGCCGGGTGCTCGAAGACGTAGGATCCGCGGCTCTCCTCGGGGAAGGTGATCTCCTTCGCCTCGAACCGCTCACCGCCCTTCCACTGGTAGGTGATCCCGTACGCGAACAGATACCGGCCCTCGGCGAGCATGTCCTGGGTGCAGGCGGTGGTGTCGCGGTAGTCGTCGCCGAGGTTGCGCACGATGCGCGAGGAGACATTGCGGGGCAGATGGACGGTGAATTCCCGGTCGTCCGAGGTGCGCAGACCGAAACGGTGCTGGGTGGGGCTGTAGTAGGTGACGTAGCCCGCCAGGGTGTCGGAGAACGTGCGGCGTTCGGCAGATCCACTCATCGAGAGGTGCCCTTCTCGTCAGGCAGGGCCGCCAGCAACACGACGCTGCGGCCGTGGGCGTGGAAGGTGTGGTCGTCGATCAGCTCCTCTTGTCCGGCGGGGAGGATGTCGTACGGGCCGGGGCGCGCGGTGTCGAGAACGCGGTGCCAGCGACGGCCGCGGATCCGGGGCAGCTCGAAGTCCAGGCCCAGGTGGTACATGTTGAGGATCAGATGCAGGTCGGGGTCCTGGTTGAAGCCGCCGAGCGTGCAGGCCAGGACCCGTGCGTGGGTGTCCTCCCAGCCGGGCTGCTCCAGTTTGGTGCCGTGCCAGGTGACATCGGACAGCAGACGGGAGTTGAGGTGTCCGTTGTAGAAGCGCGGTTCACGGAAGGTGCGGTAGCGCCTGCGCAGTTCGATCAGCCGTCGGGTGAAGTTCCAGGTCTCCTGCTCCTTCTCGGCCTGGTCCCAGTCGAGCCATGAGGTCGGGTTGTCCTGGCAGTAGGCGTTGTTGTTGCCTCCCTGGCTGTTGCGGAACTCGTCACCGGCCAGCAGCATCGGCACGCCCCGGCTGAGCATGAGCACGGAGAGCAGGTTCTTCATCTGGCGCACCCGCAGCCGCTCGACCTCGGGGTCGTCGGTGGGGCCCTCGACGCCGCAGTTCCAGCTGAAGTTCTCGCCGGCGCCGTCGGCCCCGGCCTCGCCGTTGGCGTAGTTGTGCTTCTCGTTGTAGCTGACCAGGTCGTTGAGGGTGAAGCCGTCGTGGCAGGTGATGAAGTTGATGCTGTTGGTGGGCAGTTCCTGCTGCGGTCCGAACAGGTCCTCGGAGCCGCTGAGCCGTGCGGCGATGTCCCCCACGAGCCCGGCGTCCCCGCGCACGAAGCGGCGTACGTCATCACGGAAGGGGCCGTTCCACTGGGCCCAGCGCTTTCCGGGGAACCGGCCCACCTGGTAGAGGCCGCCGCCGTCCCACGGCTCCGCGATGATCTTCGTCTCGGCGAGCACCTGGGACAGCTCGATCGCCCACAGCACCGGCGGCACCGCCATCTCGTACCCGAGCGCGCCACGCGACAGCTCGGAGGCGAGGTCGAAGCGGAAGCCGTCCACGTGGTGCTCGCGGACCCAGTACTCCAGGGACTCCAGGATGAATTTGGTGACCATCGGATGGTTGGCGTTGACCGCGTTCCCGCAGCCCGTGAAGTCCATGTAGTGGCTGCGGTCCTGCGGCCACAGGTGGTAGTACGCCTCGTTGGCCTGCCCGCGGAAACTGATCGTCGGGCCGTACTCGTTGCCCTCGCTGGTGTGGTTGAAGACGACGTCGAGGATGACCTCGATGCCCGCCCTGTGGAACGCCTTGACCATGTCGCGGAACTCGGCGATGTGGCCCGCGAGATGGGGCTCGGAACAGTAGCCGGTGTGCGGGGCGAAGAAGCCGTACGGGTCGTAGCCCCAGTAGTTGCGCAGTTCACTGCCGTCGGGGCCGATCCGCAGCACCTGCGTCTCGTCGAAGTCGAAGACGGGCAGCAGCTCCACCGCCGTGATCCCCAGCTCCTTCAGGTGCGGGATCTTCTCGGTGAGCGCCGAGAACGTGCCGGGGCTGGCGGCGTGCGAGGTCGGTGAGGCGGTCGCACCCCGCACATGCAGCTCGTAGATGATCGTCTCCGACATGGGGGTGCGCAGCGGCTCGTCGCCCTCCCAGTCGTAGTCGTCGAGGTCGACGACCAGGCTGCGCATGGACTCCGCGACGTTGTCGTCCAGGCCGATGGCGCGGGTGCGCTGCCAGCGGCTGTTGATGTTGGCGCGGGCGTACGGGTCGAGGAGCACCTTGCGGTGGTCGAACCGGGCGCCCGACCTGCTGGTGTCGTGCGGCCCGTCCATCCGGTACGCGTAGACCTGCCCGGCGCCGAGCCCCCGCACATGGCAGTGCCAGAAGTGGAAGCTGCGGTGGCGGTCGGGGTGGAGCTGGATGGTCCGGGAGGGCTCCGGGTCGTCGCAGCGGTCGAACAACAGAAGATCCACGCGCGTGGCGTGCTCGGAGTAGACGGAGAAGTTCACCCCGTCGGCGTCGACAGTGGTCCCCAGCGGCTGCGGCCGTCCTGCGGTGATCTGCGGCGCCTCGGTCACGGGTGCCTCCCTGGTCTGATGACTCGACGTCAAGCGGATGGTCAAGCAATGGCCCGGTCGGCGACCGGAGCGGGTAACTGGCGGGCGTCGGCCTCCCGGACCGGCTCGTCCGAGCGCAGCCGGGCGAAGAGCGGCTCCCAGTCGGTGGGGCCGCTGCCCGGCTCGCTGCGCATCTCGAAGGTGACGCCGCGCGCGGAGGGGCAGTACAGCGCCTGGACGCAGGCCTCGGCGACGTCCTGGCGCGAGACGTAGCCGTCCCTGCGGTCGCCCTGCTCCAGGGTGATGCGGGAGTCGCCCCCCAGGTCGGTCAGCCAGCTCGGCCGCACCACCGTGTACGGCAGGCCCGATCTGCGGACCGCGTCCTCCCCGGCGAGCCGCCAGTCGAGCATCCGGCCGTACGCGTTCATCGGGTGGTCCCTGTGGGTCACGTAGCGCTGGCTGACCAGCACGAACTGCGGGAGCACGGCGCCGCCGCCGGCCGCGGCCAACGCGTTGCGGACGCCGGTGTGCAGGGTCGACTCGGGGCTGTCGGGTCCGGCCGGGTCGGTGCCGGGCTCCACGGTGTAGACGATCGCGGAGCAGCCGCGCAGCGGAATGCGCAGGGTCTCCGGTTCCCGCACGTCCCCGAGGAAGAACTGGGCCCGCTCGGGCAGTTCCCGGCCGCGCTGGGTGCTGCGGCCGACGACCCGCACCGCCTCGCCGCGGTCGAGGAGCCGTTGCGTCACGAGCCGGCCGACCCGGCCGGTACCGCCTATCACTGCGATCGGACTGTTCACGGAAATCTCCTGAAAGAGCGTCAGATCCGTTGATCGGTCAGGTGGTTGGGTGCCGGTGCCGGTCAGACCCATTGCAGGATGTCGTCCGAGCTGGTGAGCTGCGTCCCGGCGGGCAGCCCCGAGACCGCGGGGACCCGCAGCCGCGGATAGACCATGACCCCCGACAGCCGGGTGCCGGGCCACAGGTGAGCGCCGTCGCCGAGGGCGGAGTGGTCGTCGAGGCGGACCGGGCTGCGCCGCTCGGAGTGCACCTGGGCCATCGGCCCGATGTAGGAGTCGCTGATGTGCGCGTACGCCCCGACCACCGCGGCGTCGCCCAGCGCGGAGCGGTTGAGGTGGACGCCCTCGTGCACGTCGACCCCGTCGCCGATGTCGGTGTACCGCAGGTGGACGCCCGCGCCGATCTCGGCGTGGCGGCCGATGCGCACCCCCGGCCCGATGACGACACTGCCGTCGGCGATCTTCTGGGCCAGGGTGGTGCCGGTGACGTTGTCCTTGGTGCGCAGGCTGGACTCGTGGATCCAGTACCGCGGCTCCACGCTGAGCGGACGCTCCATCGCCCGGTTCATCTGCGGGTACTGGCCGGTCAGCACCTCGCCCAGGGTGGCGAGGTAGTCCCCGATGCTGCCGAGGTCGCCGAGCCGGTCGATGGGCTCGACCGCGACCGGCAGGTCGTGGCCGACCAGCCACGGCAGCAGGTCGCCTCCCCAGTCCAGGCGTTGCTGGGCGAGCCGGATCAGCTCCGGGTTGCGGGCGGCCAGCCGGAGCCTGCCGCAGTCGATCAGGTACATGCCCGCGCTGGTGGCGATGGTGCGGGCGTCGGGGGTGGCGAGCGCCTCGGGGAAGAGCTGCTCGATGAGCTGGAGCCGGGGCTTCTCGACGAAGCCCGAGACCAGGCCCTGCCCGGTGGTGCGCATGACGCCGTACTTGTTGGCGGTCTCCTGCGGGGTGCGGGTGACGGCCGCGACCGTGACCACCGCGTCGGTCGCGGTGTGGGTGGCGAGCAGCCGGTCGAGCGAGAAGTCGAACAGCGAGTCGACCGGCATGACGAGCGCGGGTCCGGTCAGGTCCCACTGCTCCAGGTTGTGCAAGGTGGCCGCGCCCGAACCGACGTTGTACTGGTCGAACCGCGACCGCGAGTAGTTGATCTCGACGCCGTACCGCTCGCCGTGACCGAGAACGAGTTTGATCTGGCTCCGGTTCTCCATGCCCTGGGCCACCACGTAGAAGCGGCGGATGCCCTGTTCGCGGCAGGCCTCGACGATCCACTCGATGAGCGGCCGGCCGGCGAACGGTATGAGCGCCTTGCTGCGGATGTAGTCGGCGGACTGCAGGGTGATGGGCTTCGCCCGTTCCCCCCGGCCGCCCGCCAGGATGATTCCGGCGGTGCTGTCGTCCCCCATCGTGTCCTGCCTCCTCGGCTGACTCTGCGACCCAACAAATTCAACATAGGCAGTCATCTTGAGTCAAGTAACAAGTAAATCTGGCTGGTTGGGGGCGGTGTGACGGCCTCTTACCGACCCCGGAGACTGTGGCTGAGGGGACACGAGTGAGGGCTGTGACCAGTGGTCACAGCCCTCGAACGGATTCGGCCCCGATGGCTCAGCCGGGCCGGTTCCCGGCGGTGCTCGCCGCCGCGGGCGCCTGGGCACCGCTCGGGACGCCCGTCCCGGCGTCCCGCTCCGGGCCGCCCTCCGCGCCCGGCAGCGCGGCGAGCGCCCGGGCACCGAACTCGGCCAGAAGATCACGCCCTTCGCCCGGCTCCAGCGCGTCCAGCGCGCGCAGGGCCGCCCGCGCGTGCCGCCCCGCCCACGCGAGCGACTCCTCGACGGCCCCCGAGGCGCGCAGGATCGCGGCGAGCGCGGCGAGCGCCTCGGCCGGATCCGTACGCCCCGACAGGCAGGTCTCGATCTCGCGCCGGGCGGCCGCGCCGGCGCCGCGGTACGCGAGGACGACCGGCAGCACCGGCCGCCCGTTCCTGATGTCGCTCGTCGGCGTCTTGCCCGCGCTGTCCGGATCGCTCGTGTAGGCCAGCAGATCGTCGTGGACCTGGAAGGCGATGCCCAGCTCGTCGGCGTACGAGACGAGCGAGGCCAACGCGCCGGGCCCGCCCCCGCCGAGGATCCCGCCGACCTCGCACGCCGCACGGAACAGCGCCGCCGTCTTGAGGCGCACCATCTCCAGATACGGGCCCACCTCGAAGACCCGGCCCGCGGTGAGCCGCGCCTCCAGGCTCTGGCCCCGGCACAGATCGGTTCCGGCCCGCGAGATCGCCGCGACCGCGGTCACCACCCGGTCGGCCGGAACACCCCGGTCACGGCACTCCGCGAGGCACTCGAAGAGGGAGAAGAACAGCAGGTCGCCCGCGACGATGGCCTCGTTGGCCCCGTACTTGCGGTGGGCCGCAGGGCGCCCCCGGCGCACCGCGTCCGCGTCGATGATGTCGTCGTGGATCAGGCTGCCGACATGGCCGAACTCCGCCGCAACCGCCGCCGGAAGCACGCTCTCCGGATCGCCGCCGACCGCCTGCGCGCTCGCGAGGAGCAGACAGGGCCGCAGCAGCTTCCCGGCGGGCAGCAGGGAGTGCCGGCACACCTCGTCGAGGCCACCCGTCCCGTCCGGCCAGCGTGCGTCGAGCTCACGGACCACCAGGTCGCGCAGCCCGAAACCCGCCGCGAACGCTTCCGGCGCCGTGCGGGGCGCCTCGATGTCGGTCATGTGCCGAGTCCCGTCTGTTGATCGAGCCCCTCAAGACTGCGGTACGGGGCGGTCGCCGGCGGCCACCGACATCAGCGCGCATGGCCGCCCGTCACCGCCCGCGGCGGCCGGGGGCGGGGCGCCGCCGCACGACCCGAACGCACCGCCCCCGGCGAACGTGCCGAAGACCGCCCGAACGCGCCATCACCTGATGAAGGATCACATTCCTTTACCGCAGGCGCTGTTGGCCCCGGCCGACGCACGTGCCTACCCTGGTGTCCGCCTGAGGGGGAGACGCATGAGCGAACGCATCGAGCGCACCCGGCCCAGCGGACGGCCGCCCGAGAGCGGCAAGGGCGAACGGCTCGCCGACTGGGCCGACGGCCGACTCGGCATCCACGCGCTGGCCAGGGCCAACATGCGCAAGATCTTCCCGGACCACTGGTCGTTCATGTTCGGCGAGATCTGCCTCTACAGCTTCCTCATCCTCATCCTGACCGGCATCTGGCTGACCCTGTTCTTCGAACCGAGCGGCGTCGAGGTCGTCTACCACGGCTCCTACGTGCCCCTGAACGGCGTCCGCATGACACGCGCCTACGAATCCGCCGTGCACATCAGCCTCGACGTGCGCGGCGGACTGCTCATCCGGCAGATCCACCACTGGGCGGCGGTCGTCTTCGTCGCCGGGCTCCTCGTGCACATGATGCGGGTGTTCTTCACCGGCGCGTTCCGCAAACCCCGCGAGGCCAACTGGCTGTTCGGCTGGACCATCCTCATGCTGGCCCTGGTCACCGGGCTCACCGGCTACTCGCTCCCCGACGACATGCTCTCCGGCACCGGCATCCGCTTCGCCCAGGGCGCCATCCTGTCCATCCCGGTGATCGGAACGTACCTCTCGTTCTTCCTGTTCGGCGGCGAGTTCCCCGGGCACGACATCATCTCGCGGCTCTACCCGGTCCACGTCCTGCTGCTGCCCGGCATCATGCTCGGCCTGGTCGTGGCCCATCTGATCCTGGTCTTCCACCACAAGCACACCCAGTTCGCCGGGCCCGGCCGGACCGAGAAGAACGTGGTGGGAGCGCCCTTCCTGCCCGTCTACCTGGCCAAGGCGGGCGGCTTCTTCTTCCTGGTGTTCGGGGTGCTCGCCGTGATGGGCGCGGTCGCCACCATCAACCCGCTGTGGGCGATCGGCCCCTACCGGCCCGACCTGGTGTCCACCGGCGCCCAGCCCGACTGGTACCTCGGGTTCTCCGAGGGGCTGATCCGGGTGATGCCCGGCTGGGAGATCAACGCCTGGGGCCACACCCTCCAACTCGGCGTGTTCATCCCCTTCATGCTCTTCCCGCTGATCATGACGGCGATCGCGGTCTACCCGTTCATCGAGGCGTGGATCACCGGCGACCGCCGGGAGCACCACATCGCCCAGCGGCCCCGCAACGCCCCCGTCCGCACCGGCCTCGGCGTCGCCTGGCTGACGCTGTACGGGGTGCTGCTCATCGGCGGCGGCAACGACCTGTGGGCCACCCACTTCCATGTGTCCATCAACGCCATCACCTGGTTCGTGCGCGTCGCGTTCTTCGTGGGCCCGGCCGTCGCCTTCGTCGTCACCCACCGCTTCTGCCAGGGGCTCCAGCGCCGCGACCGGGACAAGGCCCTGCACGGCCGCGAATCGGGCATCGTCAAACGGCTGCCGCACGGCGAGTACGTCGAGGTCCACGAACCGCTCACCCAGGGCGAGTTGTACACCCTCACCGCCCACGAACAGCCCGCACCCTACGAACTGGGCCCGACCGTCGACGCCAACGGCGTCACGCGCAGACCCCGCCGCTCCGACCGGCTGCGGGCCCGCCTGGCCAGGGCCATGTACGGCCCGGGCAGTCACATCCCCAAACCGACGGCCGAGGAGTACCTGGAACTCCACCGGGGTGACGGACACCACTGACGCGGCCGTACGCGCGCACAAGGGTGCGGCGGCGATCCCTGGCACAACGCGGGCCGATCCATGACCGGCCCATGGCCCTTCCTTGCCCCGGCCTTTCCCCTGCCGCGACCGGTCGGCGGACATTTGCCAGCCAGTACCGCATTCACCGCGCGCCCCCAATTCCCCTGTGTTGAGGAAAGGTTGACCCGTTCGATGGAGAGCGGCCCGGCGACCCGCCAGTATGGTCGGCCGCATGCCCCCCAACCGTCCGGCGCTCCCGGTCCTTCCCTATCGCAAGCCCAAACCCGGCCGGGACTACTGGGTGCTGGACGACGTCCTGCCCAACATCGACGAGGTGAGGGCCCGCTGCGTGGCCAAGGACGACTGGGTGGAGGGCTACCCGCACAAGCCCGAGTCCTGGCCCGGCCTGCGCGCCATGCCGGGCCTCGCCCCCGCGGAACTCGCCCGCGTCGAGCGCCTGGTCAAGCAGCACACCGGGGCCAAGGAACTGTGGCAGGCCACCGCGCCCGGCGGGGCGACCCTGAACCACAACTGCATCCAGGTCGTCGGCGCCGGTGAGAGCGAACCGCGCCCGCACACCGATTCACGGGCCCTGTGCCGCTACGCGGCGGTGCTCTACCTCAACCCGAAGGCGCCCAAGGACTGCGGAACCAGCTTCTTCCGGCAGAGCCTGCCCGGCGGCGTACTGGGCGGCAACATGGTCACCGCGCCGCACAACAACCTCGTGGAAGCACTCGGCACGCGCTTCGTGCCGCCGGACTCCTTCACCGAGGACGTACGCGTAGCCCACCGCTACAACCGGCTGCTGCTCTACACCGCCAACACCATGCACAGCGCCACCGGATACTGCGGCAGCACCATCGACGACAAACGCATGACCGCCGTCTTCTTCTGGATGGCATAAGCGCCGCGCACAAGAACTCCACACCCCTGGGGGCCCGGCAGCCCCGGGGGGTTTCTGTTCGTTCGCCGTACCCGGAAACGTCACAGTGACGACATGGGGGCTTCCGCGACCCTGGGTGTTCTTGGTACACCCCTCTCGCCCCCCTGTCCCCTCACGCATGCAGAGGCCTCCACTCATGGCTGAACTCAACCGGCGCCGGTTCATGCAGCTCGCGGGCGGCACCGCCGCCTTCGCCGCGCTGTCGCAGAGCATCGCGCGGGCCGCCGCCATCCCGGCCGCGGGCAGCACCGGCACCATCCAGGACGTCGAGCACATAGTCGTCCTGATGCAGGAGAACCGTTCGTTCGACCACTACTTCGGTTCCCTGAAGGGCGTCCGCGGTTTCGGCGACCCGCGGCCCGTCACCCTCCCCAGCGGCAAGTCGGTGTTCCACCAGGTCGGCGGCGGCAGGGAAGTGCTGCCGTTCCGGCCCCAGGCGGACAAGCTCGGCCTCCAGTTCATCCAGGACCTCAACCACGACTGGACCGGCAGCCACAAGGCGTTCAACAACGGCAAGTACGACCAGTGGATCCCCGCCAAGACGTCCACGACGATGGCCTACCTCACCCGCGAGGACATCCCCTTCCACTACGCGCTCGCCGACACGTTCACGATCTGCGACGCCTACCACTGCTCGTTCATCGGCTCCACCGACCCCAACCGCTACTACATGTGGACCGGCTACACGGGCAACGACAACACCGGCGGCGGACCCGTCCTGGGCAACGACGAGAAGGGGTACGGCTGGACCACCTACCCCGAGCGTCTTGAGCAGGCGGGCATCTCCTGGAAGATCTACCAGGACATTGGTGACGGCCTGGACGCGGCCGGCGGCTGGGGCTGGATCAGCGACGCCTACCGGGGCAACTACGGCGACAACTCGCTGCTCTACTTCAACAACTACCGCAACGCCAAGCCCGGCGACCCCCTGTACGACAAGGCGCGCACCGGCACCAACGCCAAGAACGGCGACGGCTTCTTCGACATCCTCAAGGCCGACGTCAAGGCGGGCACCCTGCCCAAGGTCTCCTGGATCGCCGCCCCCGAGGCCTTCACCGAGCACCCCAACTGGCCCGCGAACTACGGCGCCTGGTACATCTCGCAGGTCCTGGACGCGCTCACCTCCAACCCGGCGGTGTGGGCCAAGACCGCGCTGTTCATCACGTACGACGAGAACGACGGGTTCTTCGACCACGTGGTGCCGCCCTTCGTTCCCTCCGGAGCCAACCAGGGCCTGTCCACCGTGGCGACCGGCCCCGACTACTTCCCGGGCAACATCAGCTACGCGGCCGGACCCTACGGTCTCGGCCAGCGCGTGCCGATGCTCGTCGTCTCCCCCTGGAGCACCGGCGGCTACACCTGCTCCGAGACCTTCGACCACACCTCGATCATCCGGTTCATGGAGCGCCGCTTCGGCGTGCACGAGCCGAACATCTCGCCCTGGCGGCGCGCGATCTGCGGCGACCTGACCTCGGCGTTCGACTTCAGCCGCACCAACTCCTCGGCGCCCGCGCTGCCTTCGACGACGGCGTACATCCCGCCGGACCACAACAGGCACCCCGACTACGTGCCGGTCCCGCCCGCCACCGGCACCCTCCCCAAACAGGAAAGGGGCTTCCGGCCCACCCGCCCGCTGCGGTACGCGCCGTTCGTCGACGGGGCCGCCAACGCGACCACGGGCAAGTTCGCCCTCACCTTCGGCGGCGGCGCCTCGGCCGGCGCACAGTTCCTGGTCACCTCCGCGAACCGCACGGACGGCCCCTGGACCTACACCACCGAGGCCGGCAAGACCCTCACCGACACCTGGAACACCACCTATTCGAGCGGCGTCACCAAACTCAGCGTGTTCGGGCCCAACGGCTTCCTGCGCACCTTCCAGAACCCCGGCAAGACCGCGGGCCCCGAGGTCACCGCCCGCCACAACGCGTCCACCGGCAACCTCGATCTGACCATGACCAACGCGGGCCGCACCACCGTCCACCTCAAGGCCGCCAACGCCAGCGCCTACGGAGGGGCCACCCACACCTTCACCGTCGCGCCGGGCGCCACCGTCAGGTTCACCGTCGACCTGCGGGGCAGCAAGAGCTGGTACGACGTGTCGGTGACCTCCGACGCGGACACCACGTTCCTGCGCCGCTTCGCCGGACACGTCGAGACCGGCGCGACGGGCGTGAGTGACCCGGCACTGCTCACCGCCTGACCCCGGCAGCGGGGGAGCGACACGACCGAGGGCCCCTGCCCGATCACCGATCGAGCAGGGGCCCTCAGGCTCGCATCACGCCTCGTCGGCGCCGCCGAACCGCTCGCGGTAGGACTCCAGGTCCTCGTCCGTGATCTTCGCGAACAGGACGGGCGGCACCGTGAAGGCCGTACCCGCGGGCACGGCGTCCAGCGCCCGCGCCTGCTCCGCGGTGACCCAGGTGGCCGTGTCACCGGCGAGCGCGAACGCGGAACGCATCGCCTTCGCCGAAGCGGGGATGAACGGCTCGGACACCACCGAGTAGAGGTGGATCAGGTTCATCGCCGTACGCAGCGTCAGCGCGGCGGCCTCAGGATCCGTCTTGATCTCCAGCCACGGCGCCTTCTCCTCCAGGTAGGAGTTTCCGGCCGACCACAGCGCCCGCAGCGAAGCGGCCGCCTTGCGGAACTGGAGCGCCTCCATGTGGCCCTCGTACTCCGCGAGCAGCCCGGCGATCTCCTCGCCCAGCTTCGCCTCCGCCGCCCCGGCCCCCGCACCCGCCGGCACGTCGTCACCGAACCGCTTGCGCGAGAACGACAGGACGCGGTTCACGAAGTTGCCCAGGGTGTCCGCGAGGTCCTTGTTGACCGTGGCGGTGAAGTGCTCCCAGGTGAACGACGTGTCGTCGGACTCCGGGGCGTTCGCCATCATGAAATAGCGCCAGTAGTCGGCGGGCAGGATCTCCAGCGCGTCGTGCGTGAAGACACCACGGCGCTGCGAGGTGGAGAACTTGCCGCCGTAGTAGTTGAGCCAGTTGAAGGCCTTGACGTAGTCGACCTTCTTCCACGGCTCGCGCACACCCAGCTCCGTCGCCGGGAACATCACCGTGTGGAACGGGACGTTGTCCTTGCCCATGAACTCGGTGTAGCGCACGTCCGCCGCGCCCTCCGGCTCGTACCACCACGACTTCCAGTCACGGTTCGCCGGGTCGAGGTCGGCCCACTCCTTCGTCGCGCCGATGTACTCGATCGGAGCGTCGAACCAGACGTAGAAGACCTTGCCCTCGGCGGCCAGCTCCGGCCACGTGTCGGCCGGGACCGGCACGCCCCACTCCAGGTCACGGGTGATCGAGCGGTCGTGCAGCCCCTCGGTCAGCCACTTGCGGGCGATCGACGACGCCAGCTGCGGCCACTCGCCGCCCACCCGGTCGATCCACTCCTCGACCTCGCCCTGCAGCTTGGACTGGAGCAGGAAGAGGTGCCGCGTCTCGCGGACCTCCAGCTCGCTGCTGCCGCTGATCGCGGAACGGGCGTCGAGCAGGTCGGTCGGGTCCAGGACGCGGGTGCAGTTCTCGCACTGGTCGCCGCGCGCCTTGTCGTAGCCGCAGTGCGGGCACGTGCCGACGATGTAGCGGTCCGGCAGGAAGCGGTCGTCGGCGATCGAGAAGACCTGGCGGATCGCCCGCTCCTCGATGAACCCGTTCTCCTTCAGCTTCCGCGCGAAGTGCTGCGTGATCTCCACGTTCTGCTGCGAGGAGCTGCGGCCGAAGTAGTCGAAGGCCAGGTGGAAGCCGTCGTAGATCGCCTTCTGGGTGTCGTGCGACTGCGCGCAGAACTCGGCGACCGACAGCCCGGCCTCCTTGGCGGCCAGCTCGGCCGGGGTGCCGTGCTCGTCGGTCGCGCAGATGTACAGCACGTCGTGGCCGCGCTGGCGCAGGTAGCGGGAGTACACGTCCGCGGGGAGCATCGACCCGACCATGTTGCCCAGGTGCTTGATTCCGTTGATGTACGGCAGCGCGCTGGTGATCAGGTGTCGAGACATCCTCGGATGCTCCTTATGTTCGTGCGTGCGGCACCGCGGCGAGGCCGCGGCGAACCCAGGTAGGGAGGCCCACCCGGGGGCTCACACCACGTGACACCCCCGCCCGATGGGCAGAGCCATGCTATCGAACCGCCCGGCCGCTTCTCGCCGGAGTTTCACGGCCCCCGACGGCGCTCGGCCCCCGCTCTTCCCCCAGGTCTTCCGCACGGCCGCCCAGGCACCCGGCACGAGAGGGCCGGGCCGCCCGCACCGGACCCGCCGGCGCGCGTACCGCCCCGGGCTCAGGCCCCGTCGCCCGGACCGTGGACGCCGAACGTCGCGCCCTGCGGATCGCGCAGGACCGCGATGCGGCGCCGGTCGCCCACCGGCGTCGGCGGCATCAGCGTCCGGCCGCCCGCGGCGCTCGCATCGGCCGCCGCCCGGTCGGCGTCACGCACCGCGAAGTACGGCAGCCAGTGGGACGGCACCTCGGGCGGGTACTTGTCGTCCATGGCCATCAGGCCCCCGAAGTCCTGACCGTCGATGCCCCACTGCGGGTAATGGCCGGACGGGGTGACGGTCCAGCCGAACACCGCCGGATAGAAGTCGAGCGCCCCGGCCCGGTCCCGGGTCGTCAGCTCCACCCAGCCGAGCGCGCCCGGCTCGTTGAGCAGCCGCGCCCCGCCGAACGCCCTCGCCTGCCAGAGCGAGAACACCGCGCCGCACGGGTCGGCGAGCACCGCGAAGCGGCCCTGGTCGAAGACGTCGAGGGGTCCGGCGAGCAGCGAGCCGCCCGCCCGCGCCGCCGCGGCCACCGTCGCGTCGGTGTCCCGGGTCAGGAACGAGACCGTCCAGGCGGGCGGCTGCCCCGGCTGGTACGGCGGGGTGAGCGCGGCCACCGGGGCGTCACCGAGGTGGGCGACCGTGTACCCGCCCGCCTCCGGACGGGGGTCGGTCTCGGTCCGCCAGCCGAAGAGCGCCGAGTAGAACGCCTCCGCACCCGCCACGTCCGGGGTGGACAGCTCGACCCAGCAGGGACCGCCGTCGACCGGCCGGGAGAACTTCATGTCCGCCTCCTAGGACCGCCCCCGACGGACGGCCGTCTCCCGAGCACGGTAGAGCGGGCGGGGCCGGACGGCATGTCGGGGAAGCCCGCGGGGGCGAGCTCAGGGACGGGCCCGGGGCGGGTTCCGGCGGTGGGTTCCGGCGGCGGGGGAGGGGACCGGGACCCGGACCTGACCGGTGGCTCCGGGAGCCGGATCAGGACAGGAACCCGGCGTCAGGCCCGGAGCCGGGCCTGGGGGCCGGGGCCGGGTCAGGACCCCGTATCCGGACCAGGAGATCGGAGCCCGACCAGGAGCCCGGAGCCCGGCGTGGAACCAGGGATCAGGCCGAACCCCCGCCCCGGACTTGGCGTGAACACAACCATAGGGTCGCCAACTACTGGTGCTCGTGCGGCGGTTGATGAACACTTTCTCGCCGGTGCGCCCGCAGCGCGGCGAACAGGCCGCGAGCGGCAGCCCATCGAAAGCCGTCGGAAAGCTCTTCCACTCGACGCGCTCCGGCCCCGCCGGACGCGGAAGGAGCAGCCCATGCGTGCTGGGAGACCGGGCCGGGCGCGGGTCACCGCCCTCGCCGCCCTCGCGATCGCCGCATTCCTCGTCCCGGGGGCCCACGCGGCCGGCGCCGGGCTCCAGGAGGACGACGAGGACGGCGGGCCCGCGGCGCCCGCCGACTACAGCTACGTACAGAAGGCGATCCCCGGGCAGCAGCTGCCCCGGCACGCCTACGACACGGCCGCCGCGCAGGCCGCCACCCTGCACGCCACGCCCGGCACCTGGCAGCCGGCGGGCCCCACCAACATCGGTGGCCGCGTCGTCTCGCTCGCCCTCGACCCCACCCGCCCCGACACCCTGTACGCGGCGGCCGCCAGCGGCGGACTGTGGCGCTCGGCCGACGCCGGAAAGAACTTCGAACCCCTCTGGCCCGCCCAGCAGACCCAGGCCATGGGCGCGGTCGCCGCCGCACCGGACGGCACCCTCTACGCGGGCACCGGGGAGCCCAACCCCGGCGGCGGCAGCGTCACCTACGAAGGCACCGGCCTCTACCGCTCGACCGACCACGGCCGGAACTGGCAGCCCGCCGGGCTGCGCGACTCCGGCGCGGTCGGCGCCGTCGACGTGGACCCCCGCCACCCCCGCCGCGTCCTCGTCGCCGCCACCGGCTCCCTCTACACCGCGGGCGGCGACCGGGGCGTCTACCTCTCGGACGACGCCGGCACCTCCTGGCGCCGCGTCCTCGACGTACCCAACGCGTACACCGGCGCCGTCGACGTGCAACGCGACCCCGCGAACCCCGAGCGCGTCTACGCCGTCCTGTGGGACCACCGGCGCGAACCGGACAAGCGGACGTACGGCGGAACCGGCTCCGGCGTCTACCGCTCCGACGACGGCGGCGCCCACTGGCGGCGCCTCGGCGGCGGCCTGCCCACCGCAGACTCCGGCCGGATCGGCCTCGGCATCGCCCGCTCCGAACCCGGCCGCCTCTACGCGATGGTCGGCGCCACCAACGGCACCTTCGGCGGCTTCCTCACCTCCGCCGACGGCGGCGACACCTGGTCCCGGCTGCCCGACAACCCCGCCCTGGCCAACTCGCAGTCCAGCTACTCCTGGTGGTTCGGAAAGGTCTGGGTCGACCCCGCCGACGCCCGCCACGTCCACGTGGCCGGAGTCGCCCTGATGACCACCAAGGACGGCGGCACGACCTGGACGGCCGAGGAGAACGCCGTCCACTCCGACCAGCACGCCATGATCTGGGACCCCCGCCACCCCGGCCGCCTCTACCTCGGCAACGACGGCGGGGTCTACCGCTCCGACGCGCGCGGCGACGGAGGCTGGACCAAAGCCGAGTACGAGCCGTGGACCCAGCTCTACACCGTGGCCGCCACCCCCCAGGACACCGGCCGCATCTCCGGCGGAGCCCAGGACAACGGCTCCATCCGCTCCTGGGGCGGCCCCCGGTTCAACGAGTACCTCGGCGGCGACGGGCTCCAGAACCTGATCGACCCGACCGACAAGAACAAGGCGTACGCCTGCTACCAGTACGGCAACTGCTTCCGCTCCACCGACGGCGGCAACACCCTGACCGAGTACACGGACGCCACCACGGCCGACCGCCGCAACTGGCTGACGCCCGTCCAGTTCGACCCGGTGAACCCCGACATCCTCTACTACGGCGGAAACCGGCTCAACCGCTCGACCGACGGCGGCGCCACCTGGACACCCATCAGCCCCGACCTCACCGGCGGACCGGGACGCGACGACTACCCGTACGGAACCATCACCACCGTCTCCGCCGCCCACGACGGCCACACCGTGTGGGTCGGCACCGACGACGGCCGGGTATGGACCACACGCGACCTCGGCGCGCACTGGACCCAAGTCCTCACCGGCCAGCCCTGGGTGACCCGTGTCGCGGTCGACCCCGCCGACCCGGCGACGGCATACGCCGCCCTCTCCGGCTATCGCGCGGGCTCCGCCCAGCCCCACCTGCTGCGCACCACGAACGCGGGCGCGAGCTGGACCGACCTGTCGGGCAACCTGCCGCAGGCACCGGTGAACGACGTCGTCCTCGGCGCCGGGGGAGCGCTCTACGTCGCCACCGACCAGGGCGTCTTCATCGGCACGGCGTACGGGGCGGGCGGAGCCGACGGCCGGGCCCGCTGGCTCCGCCTCGGCGGCGGGCTGCCGCTGGTCCCGGTCAGCGACCTCGCCTACGACCATGCCAACCACCGTCTGGTGGCGGCGACCTTCGGTCGCGGCTTCTACACCTTCCGCACGCTCTGACCCCGGCCGGGGCAGCCGGTCACTCCTTGGCGCGGCCCGCGAAGTAGGTCGCCACCATGTCCTCGGCGCCGTGACCGGCCGCCTCCGCCCGGGCGAACCGCTCGGCCGAAGCCTGCGTCAAGTCGAGCCGTACGCCTGCCTGTTCGGCCGCTCCCAGGATCAAGCGGGTGTCCTTGAGGGCGGTCGAGACGGCGAAACTCGGTGTGAGGTCGCCGGTGAGCAGAGCGGCGGACTTGGTGTGCAGGTACGCGGTGTCCAGCGGGCCGCCGGCGATCGCGTCCAGGAAGAGCCGCGGGTCCACCTGGAGGCCTTCGGCCAGGCCGAGGCACTCGGCGACGGCGCCGACCAGGTTGATCACCCAGGTATTGGCGACCAACTTCAGCCGCGAGGCCCCGCCCGGCTCGTGGCTCACCCAGACCGTCCGCTGCCCGATCGCGTCCAGGACCGGCGCGAGCGTCTCGCGCGCCGCAGGCGGCCCCGAGACGAAGACGGTCAGCTTGCCCTCCTCGGCGGGCTTACGGGTGCCCAGCACGGGGGAGTCGCAGTACACCACCCCCAACCCGGCCGCCCGCGCGGCCAGTTCCAGCGTCGCGTCCGGTCCCACGGTGGAGGTCTGGAGCCACAGCTGGCCGGGGCGCAGGCCCGGGGCGGCGGCGTCGAGGGTGGCCGACACAGACGGCCCGTCGTTCAGCGCGGTCAGGACGACATCGGCGCCGCGCACCGCCTCGTCGGCGCCCGCGTACACCGTGGCCCCGTCCTCAACGAGTGCCTCGGCCTTGGTGCGGGTCCTGTTCCAGACCCGTACGGGCAGACCGGCCCGCAACAGACTGCGGGCCATACCGGCCCCCATGATGCCGGTGCCGAGTACGGCGACACTGGGCGTGCTCGAAGCTTCGGACACGATGAACTCCTTCGCGGTGGTGGTGCTCGGTCGCGTACCCCCGAGTGTTATACGGATGGGGCCACTCGGGGCGCATGGCGCCGCCGCACGACGGACGCGGCTGCCCTCGCCCGGGGGCGGACGGCACCCCTTGCGAACGGAGCGCTCTCGCGAACGGCCTGCCTCGGGGAGGCGATCAATCGGCCGGGGGGCGAGGGGGGCGAGGGGGCGAGAGCGCTCTCATGGGTCCGTGGTCGGACGGGGCGGGGCGGCGCCCGTGAGAGTGAGAGCGCTCTCGCTGACGCGCCCTCCGACGGGGCGGGACGACGCTCGCGGGAGCGGGAAGCGCTCTCACGGCCCCATGCTCCAACTGGCCGAGAGGATGCGCGCGTGCGCGAGAGCGCTCTCACAGGCACGAACTCCGACGAGTCGAGCGGGCGCCCGCGGGAGCGAGAGCGCTCCCGCGGGCACGGACACCTGCACCCGGGGTGACCCGTCGCGCGGGTCCGGCCGCTCTCAGACCCCTCGCGGCACCCGCGAGGGACGGCCCCGGCCGCGGGTCAGGGTGTAGCCGGCGACGCCGGCGAGCGCGGCGAGCAGGCCGCCGACGCCGGTCCACAGCCAGCGGTCGGTCCACCAGCCGGACGCCCAGCCGCCGTCCGGCTCGACCGAGGACTTCGCGCCGAGCGGCGTGGACAGCTTGCCGTCCACGGCGTGAGCGCCGCCCGTGTCCAGGACGGTCGGCTCGACCTCCGTTTTGAACGGCAGGCCCCGGTCGGTGTCGGGCAGCGAGACCGCCGTCAGACGGATGTAGTAGCTGCCCGGCAGCGGGTCGTTGGACCACGTGTCGGCCCAGGCGACGGTCGGTCGCAGGGTGCAGGACAGTTCGACCGTGGCCGCGTCCTGTGCGGCGGACCGGGACTGCGTGCCGTACATGCAGGGCTGGCGGCGCCGCAGCCCGTCGTACACGTCGATGCGCCAGGTCGAGGCGCCGTGCCGCGCGGCGGCGTCGGGGAGCGTGACCTTGGCGGTGACGGTGGGGCGCTGCCCGGCGTCGGCGGGGAACATCCAGTACAGGTAGTCGCCGGTCGACGCCGACGCGGTGGCCTTCTGTCCCTGCTGCACGGCGACCGCGGTACGGAAAGCGGTACCGGCCTCCGTGGGCGCGGCGCCGCTCTTCGAGGCGGAGGGGCTGGGCGAGGGCGAGTCCGCCAGCGCGGGCGCAGCCCCGCCGAGCAGGGCCGCTCCGGTCAGTGCGGCGGCCGCCAACGTCCGTACGGTACGCATGAGTTGGCTCCCCGGGTGAGATGTGGAGTTCGGCATCAGTTGGTCCGCCAGACCGCGATGCGCCAGCGCGAGATCCAGCCCCACACCAGACCGGCGACCAGACCGGTCAGCGCGAGGGCGCCGAGCAGCCACCAGCCCCGGCCGAGGCCGAAGGAGGCCACGTCGGAGGCGGGGTGGGGGCCGTCCACCACGTCGATGGCGAGCTCGACCGGCAGACCCGGGTCGGTCTTGACGCCGGGCGGCGCGGAGAAGGAGTTGGAGACCTGGAGGCAGACGGTCTCCGGGGTCGACTTGTCGGCCGAGTCGTCGGCGGCCGCCTTCGGGTAGCGCAGACCGGTCGAGATGAGGTCCGTACGCCCGTCGCCCGCCTCCGAGCCGCGCACGATCTCGCGGCCGTGCGTGGTCATCGCCCGCAGCAGGACGCCGTAGTCCGGATTGGTCTGCCGGTCCACGCCGACGCTGGCCGAGGCGCGCAGCTCCTGGCCGGGCAGCACGTCGACCTTGTACGTGCGGTGCTCGGCGAACTTCTCGCGGTCCGTGTACAGGCCGGGCTTGAGCTGGGGAGCGCTCTCACAGCTCGCGGTGCCGTTGGTCGCGACGGGCACGGCGACCGGGTCGGCCGCGCGGTCCACCAACTGCTTCACCTTGCCGGAGAGCTGGTCGGTGTGCTGCACGGAGGTGTAGGTGCCGCCGGTGGCCTCCGCGATGCAGGTGAGCTGCTCGCGGGTCTTGGCGTCCGGGATGAGGCCGAGCGTGTCGATGGTGAGGTGGATGCCCTGGGCGGCGATGTCGCGGGCCACCTCGCACGGGTCGAGGGGCTGGCAGGTGTCCTCGCCGTCGGTGATGAGCACGATCCGGCGGGTCGCGTCACCGCCCTTGAGGTCCTCGGCCGCGCCCTGGAGAGCCGGACCGATGGGCGTCCAGCCGGTGGGCGCGAGGGTGGCGACGGCGGTCTTCGCCTCCGTACGGTTCAGCGGGCCGACCGGGTAGAGCGCGCGGGTGTCCTTGCAGCCCACCTTGCGGTCCTCGCCGGGGTAGTTGGCCCCCAGGGTGCGTATCCCGAGCTGGACCTCCTGCGGGACCGAGTCGAGGACCTCGTTGAACGCCTGCTTGGCGGCGGACATCCGGGACTTGCCGTCGATGTCCGTGGTCCGCATGGAACCGGAGACGTCGAGGACCAGGTCGACCTTGGGCGCGCCCTGCTGGGCGGGCTGCCCGTCGGGCCGGGGCGCCGCGGAGGCGGCCGTGTCCACGGCCGGGAGGATGCCGGTGGCGAAAGTGGCGACCAGCGCGCACACTCCGGCCGCCAGCCGTTTTCTGGTGATCATCGCCGGATCCTATGGAAGCATCGATACGCACCCCAAATCGGCTGTGGCCGATGCGCTCAAATCCCCTGATCCGATGGCGGGTTGATGGCCTCCGCTACGGAGTCGTCTGCGGGCGCTGGGCCACCGTGAGCTCACGCTCCGTCAGCGGAGGGGCCGTCAGCCTCGGCAGGGAGGGGCCGCGCAGTACGGCCAGCACGATCCGCGGCCGGACGAGGGCGGAGCGCGGCGCCGACAGTGTCATCACGTCGAAGAGCGCCCTGGTGACGGCGGGATGGCCGGTCGCGGTGAGCAGCAGCCGGTCGACATACCGGCGCAACAGCTTGGAACCCGGGCCGGGCTGGGTGCCGATCGCGCCGGGGTAGAGGATGTCCTGCCCGACGGCGAGTTCCCAGGCGAGCGAGACCGGGCGGGCCACCGCGCGCTGGACCCGCGCGGCCAGGCCCGGGGCGGTGAGGCCGCGGTCGGCCAGGTGGTCCCGCAGCGCCTCGGCGCCCTGCGCGGCCACCGAGAGCCCGTGCCCGTAGACCGGGTTGTAGGTGGCGACCGCGTCACCCAGGACCACGAAGCCCTCGGGCCAGTTCTTCACCTTCTCGAAGTAGTTCCGCCGGTTGACGGTGCTGCGGGTGACCACCACGTCCGTCAGGGGTTCCAGGTGGCTGATGAACTCACCGACCACGGGATGCCGCACCGACCGGGCGAACGCCTCGAACTCGTCGGCGGAACCGGTGGGTTGGCCGCCGCGGGTTCCCGACAGCGTCACGAGCCAGCGCCCGCCCTCGACGGGCACGATGGTCGTGGTGCGGCCGGGAACCGGTTGGCGCGCGTCCGACTGCACATTGATCAGCGGGAACCGCTCCGTCCCCTCCGGGGCGCGGAAGATCCGGCTGGCGTAGGCGAGGCCCGAGTCGACTTCCTCGTGGCGGGGCCGAGCGACGCCGAGCGCGCCGAGCCAGTGCGGGGCCCGTGAGCCGCGCCCCGACGCATCCACGACCAGGTCGGCCTGGAGAGCGCGCTCATCGCCGTCCTGGGTGCGCACCCGTATCCCGGTCACCCGGGCCGCGCTGCCCTCCAGGGCGAGGAGTTCGGTACGGGTGAGGACTTCGATCCGCGGGTCCGCGGTGACCTGCTCGCGTACCACCCAGTCCAGCAGGTCCCGGCTGCAGGCGATCACGAACTGCATCTCGGGCCAGCGCCGCAGCCAGCCCTGGGACTGCATGGACACCAGTCCGGTGGGCAGGGAGATGCGCCGGGCGCCGGCGGCGATCCAGCGGTCGTTGAGCCCGGGCAGCAGGTGCTCCATGGCGCGCGCTCCGCCGGACCACAGCAAGTGGGCATGGGCGGCCTGGGGCAGACCCTTGCGCGGGACCGGCCCCGAGGGCAGGCTGTCGCGCTCGATCACGGTGATCTCGTCGGCGTGCTCGCGCAGTGCTGCGGCGGCCAGCATGCCCGCCGTTCCGCCGCCGATGACGAGGGCGCGACGGCGGGTGGGGGCTCTGAAGGAACGGTCGCTCTCGCTCAATGGACTTCGCTCTCTGGCAGGGCCGCGTGCCCGGGGGCCGCTGCGGCGACGGATGCCTCACGCAGGACGGCGGAGATCCGCACCAGATCACGAGGGCCTTCGGCGGTGGTGGGTTCAGCGGTCCCGAACGAGTCTAGGATCTTGCCTTCGGGGTCGGCGATGCGGGCCCGGACCGCCGCCGTCAGCATCGCCGCGTCCGCCACGGCCTGGGCCCGTTCCGGATCGGAGCCCTTCGCGACGGCCGCGGCATGAGCACGGGCATGCTCCGCACGGTCGAAATACGGATGCAGGGCGAGCAGGCCGTCGTGGATGTCGGACTCCCGGCGGGTCAGGGAGAGCTCGGCGGAGGACCACCACAGGAGGCGGGCCGAACGGGCGTGACCGGGGGCCACCGTGTTCAGCTCGCGCCACAGGGGGCCGAGTTGGCGGTAGACGCCCCAGCTGTGCCAGCTGTCCGCGAGCCGCTGGCAGACCAGGGGCAGACAGAACCCCACCGCGCTGACCTGGGCGCCCACGGAAGCGAGGATCGGCGCGAGGTCGGTGCTCAGCCAGTCCCAGTCACCGCCGGCCCACCGGGCGAAGACGGCTGCGAACTTCGCCCCCGCGTAGAGCGTGTTGAACGTGTAGCCGAGCATGATGATCAGCAGCCCGATGCGCAGCCATCCATGGACCTGGAGCGCCCACCGCCAGCACAGGTAGTTCATGGTGACACCCGCGACGGTGACACCCATGAGGTAGAGCACGATCATCTCGCGGATGTACGGCGTCTTGGCGTAGTACGTGTCCAGGTCCCGCAACCGTTCGACCGGGGCATCTCCGAGCAGGAAGAGCGCCACGAGCAGGACCATGTGCACGCTGTACCCGGCGATCCAGCGGCGGGAGACGCGCCGGGTCTGCTCGGCGGGCCCGCCGCGCCAGTTGACGATCAGTACGAGACAGGACGCGCTGAACCCGCTGAGCAGCGCGTACACCAGCGGGGCGGAGAAGTTGGTGATGCCGGTGAGCTCGTTGACCTTCGCGATGGTGGGCGGGGCCGCGAAGAAGAACACCAGACCGGCCATGGCGAGCAGGGCGCACACGGCGCGCATCAGCGGGTCGCGCCAGGCACGCACCAGTGAGGGCACCTTGAAAGCGAGAGCGGCCGCCATCGCGGCGGCCGGTACGTAGTAGGAGGGACCCTGCACGCCTCAGCCCTGCGGCCCGCGGTACCCCAGCGAGGCCTCGATGCGGCCGGCCAGCATGTCGCGACGCACCGGTCCCCGCATGCCCGAGCCGCTGAGCCAGGGGCGGCATTTGCTGCCGAGCAGCACGCCGAAGCTTTCGGCGTCGGTCTCCTCGGCGAGGTGCGAGCGGGTGCGGGCGGCCACCTTGCGTACGGTGTCGCTTACATCGGCGTCGGGCGAGAGCAGCCGGGCCGCGACGGCCGCGCCCTCGACGTGGTGACTCCCGTGTCCCGCGTTCATGTGCCACAACTCATGGCCCAGGATGACCAGTTGGTGGTCCGGCGCGGTCCGCTCCTCCACCACCACCAGATCGCGGTCCGCCATGTCGAGCCAGAGTCCGCTCGCGGTGCCGGGCGGGAAGGCCGCCATGCGGAACTCGACGGGGCGGCCCCGGCGCTTGCTCATGCCCTCGCACAGGGCGGCGTACAGAGCGGTCGGCTCCGCCGGGGCGGGGATCGTGATACCCGCGACCAGCTCGCCGCACAGCCGGCGCATCTCCTTGCCTATGCCCACCGTTCTCCCCGCCAGCCGTTCATGGAGCAGCACTTCGTCGAGCAGCCCGTCACTGTGCAGCCTGCCGAGCCGTACGCGATTGATCCAGTCATCATTGAGCCGGAGTTCGTTGAACTCGGCATCATTCGACGGCCGGAAATGAACGGACGGTGACGTCCGGGCAGGCTGGTGGGTGCGGCGGGGCCATGCCGCCGCGAGGTGCGGGTCATGTCAGGACTCCGACCGCTTGACGCTCTCCAGGAGCATGTCGAGCCACTCCGTGACCTTGTCGCGGTGCTTGTCGGTGGGGAGCTGGGCGGCCCGCCAGGCGATGCCGCGGACCCCGTGGTCCTGGAGCAGGCGTTCCAGGGCGTCGCCGCCCGGCGCCCCGGTGAGCGTCACCTCGCGCTCGCGGCCCGCCAGTTGCTGGAGCAGTTCCTGCTCGGTGCGCAGCAGGGCGCCGCCCAGCGCGTCGGTGTCGTCGGCGGTCAGGAAGCCCGCGTGGACGCCGAAGAACCGCTGGATCGCGTCACAGTGCTCCATCGTCGGCCGCCGGTCGCCGTTGATCAGCGCGCCCGCCTGCTGGCGCGACATGCCCGCGCCGTCGGCGATCTCCTGCTGGGTGTGCGGGCGGCCGTTGGGCTTGCGGCGGGTTCTGCGCAGCAGGCTGAACCGCTGCAGGAAGCGCGCCTGCAGATCGGGTTCGCCGGCCGGCTGCCCGTCGAGCAGCGCGCCCACGACGTCGGCCGGAACACCCGATGCCTCGGAGAGCCGGTGGACGTCGAACACGTCCGCCTGGCTCATGCCGAGCTTGTCGGCGAGCTCGGCCACACGGGCGACGACGGCCGCGAGGGGGCCCGTGGCCGCCGGTCCCGGTACCAAGAAGCCGTCCGTCACCAGTAGTTCTCCTAGATCATGCGAGGTTGGTGGGCACAACAGTGGATGCTCCGGAGGTTAGCGGGTCCCGGCAACAACAACCAGAACTTGCCACAGTTGTGGCGCAATCAACGCTTCGGGGGGCCGGAATGCCACGATGCTTGACATCATTGTGTTGGCGGTATCAGGATCGCCACGCGGTGTGAAGATCGCCCTCCGAGCCCCGGGCGGGCCCGAAGGCCGGCCGCCGCACCCGCGGGCCAGCAAGAGGAGTCGCGTACTCGATGGCGGAAGAATCGGTGGCGAAGGATTCGGTGACCAAGGTTCCGGTGGCGCACGTCCCGGTGGTGGGGCGCCCGTTCGCCCTGGTCCAGGAGCGGCCCGGACAGCAGGCGGCCGCGGGGGAGCGTGCCGCCGACGACACGGCGTCCGGGAGAACGGACGCCACCGGGCTCCCGGACGACCCCGAGTTCGCGGCCTACGTCCACGACTACTTCGCGATGACGGACGCGCTTCCCTTCCCCTCCGTGGTCCTCGACCCGGGCTGGGGCGTGGCACACGCCAACGCGGCGTACGACGCGCTCTTCGGCGGAGTGGGACCACACCCCACCGCCATGCCCGGCCACAACTTCCTGCGCTTCGTCCTGTTCCACCCGGACGCGGCCAGCGTGCTCGCCGAACACGAGACGGCCTGGTGCCTGCCGATGCTGGCCCAGTTCGCCGAGGCGTTCGCCGACGATGAGAGCGCTCCCGGGCTGTGGGACATCCGCCGTGAGATCGCCGACGACCCGATCATGGACGCGGCGTTCCGCCTGGGGCTGCCGCACTGGGTCGAAGCCGTCGGCGACGCGGCGGTGCACCACGACGGCGCGGAACGCCACGTGCGCCACCCCGACCCGGCCCGCGGCCGTACCAGCTGCCGCCTGATCAGCGAATCCCCGCGCACCCTGCGGGAGTTCGGGCTGCGCAGGCTGACCCTGGTGCTGCGCGAGGCCGAGCCGACCGCGCCGCGCCGAGGCCGCGCCCACCTCAGCGTGGTGCCGACCCGCTAGCCGCCCCGAGCCCCCGCGCACCGCATGGTTTCGGCCAAACCCGGGCGAAGTCGGCCTGCCGGAAAGGATGTTGCTAGCGTGGCCGCGGCAGGCCGGGGCGGGTAGCGGAATCGGGGGCGGGACATGCTGGATCCCACATCGACGGCAGCCGTCGCCGCCGTGCTCGGCGCGGTCGGCTCGGGACTCGCCAACGAAGCGGGCAAGGCGGCCTGGGAGAGCGCCGGCGGCCTGGTCCGCCGCATCGTCGGCCGCGAGGTCCGCGCCCCGCGAGGAGCCGACGAACTCGACGGCGTCGCCCGCCAGGTGCACGACGCCTTACGCGGGGACCCCGCCCTCGCCCGCGCCTGGACCGCGTTCGCCCGCAGCGCACCGCGCCCCGGTCATCCCCACCAGGTGCCCGCCCTGCACGCCTCCACCCGCTTCTTCACCGACCGCGACGGCGAGCGCAAAGCCCTGACCCGCGAGGCCTCCCGCGCCGCGGACGGCCGGCCCCGGGTGGCCGTCCTGCACGGCCCGCAGGGCATCGGCACCAGCGCGCTCGCCCTCCACTGGGGCTGCACCGAACTGCGCCGCTTCCCCGACGGACAGCTGTACGCCGACCTGCGCGGAACCGGCACCGGTGCCGCCGCGGGGGCCGATCCGTCGGCCGTACTGCGCCTGCTGCTACGGCAGTTCGGCATCCCGGCGGCGGAGATCCCGCCCGGCCCCGACGACCGCCAGTCCCTGCTGCGCGCCTGCACCGCGGACCGGCGGCTGCTGATCGTCCTCGATCACGCCCGGTCCGCCGCGCAGGTCCTCCCCGTCCTCACCTCCGCGCCTGGCGTGTTCGTGATCGTGGCGGCCCGTCACCCCCTGCCGGGCCTCGACGCGGTCGGCATCCCGGTGGGACCGCTCTCCGACAAGGACGCGCGGCGCCTGCTCACCGACGTCGCCAAGGCCCAGAACGTGGCGCTGGACCGGGCCGCCCTGCCCGCCGTCCTCGCCCGCTGCGCCGGTTCCCCCTTCGCGCTGCGCGCCGCCGCCGCGCGCCTCGCCGCACGCCAGTGGCGCGATGAAGGAAGCGCGGGAGGCGACGCGGCCCGCACCGCGGTCGCGGACGGCCTGCGCGCCCTCGAACCGGGGGCGGCGCGCGGTCTGCGGCTGCTCGCCCAGCGCGACTGGCCCGCCATCGGCGCACCGATGGCGGCGGCCACCCTCGGCCTCGACGAGACGGCCGCCGAACGCCTCCTCGGCGAACTCGCCGAGAGCCGCCTCATGGAGAGCGCGACCAACGGCAGGTACTGGATCAGACCACTGATCCGGGAGTACGCCGTGACGGAGGCACTGCGCGAGGACGGCCTCGCGGCGGCCGAGGAGGCCGTGCGGCGCGCGGTGAACTGGTGTGTCTCCTTCGCCGAACCCGCGAGCAGGGCCGCCCTCCGCCAGGGCTGGCGCCTGGGCGACCCGGAGCAGCCCACGTCGGCCGGCGTGCGCTACACGGACGCAGGCGAGGCGCTGACCGTGCTGCACGACGAACTCGGCAACCTCCTCCAAGCCATCGGCGCAGCCGAGGAGTTGAGGGACGCGGACTCGGTGTTCCGGCTCAATCAGGCGCTGTGGCCCGTGCAGCTGAAGATGGGCTGCCACGACGAACTCCTGCCCGCACTGCGCGCGGGCGTCCGGGCCACACTCGCCCAGAACCCCGGCTCCCGCGAGGCCGCCCGCATGCACACGCTGCTCGGCCTCAACCTCACGGAGCTTCGCCAATGGGCCGAGGCTGAGAGCGCTTTCACGGAGGCCGCCCGCATAGAAGAAGCCGTCGGTCATACCCGGGGCCATGCCACCGCCGTCGAGTCCCTCGGTCTGCTGCGGCTGCGCGAGTGGCGCCACCAGGAGGCGTACGACTGCTTCGAGGCGGCGGACCGCATTCTCGACGGCGTGACCGCGGACGGGGAGGGCGCCGGTGATCTGCCGCGCGCCCGCGCTCTCCTGGAGCGTCACCGCGGCCGGGCCCTGCGTGGCCTCGGGCGCTGGGCGGAGGCCGAAGCCCGCCTTGAGAGCGCTCTCGCGTTCTTCCGCGGCACTCACGAGCCGTACAACACGGCCCGTGCGCTCACGGACCTCGCCGAGACCTTCGAGGCCGGCGGCCGCGTCTCGGACGCGCTGCCCCTGATTGACGAGGCGATAGCGGCGCTGGCGAACGAGCAGGCCCATTACCACCTGATCCACCTGAGAGCGCTCCGTGAGCGATGCGCGGGGGAGGGCCCGGGCGAGTGAGGTCCGGCTGCGCCGGGCGGGAGAGCGCGTTCAACTCTCTGGACGCGGGTACGACTCCGGCATCGTTCGCAGAGTGAAGCGGGCCCAGCTCCGGTCCAAGGCAGCGGTTGCCGCGATCCTTCCGTCCCGGTGCGGGGGGTCGGTGCTGGCGGCTGAGGCGGCCCCTCAGCTTGGTGCCGGTGCCGGTGCCGGTGCCGGTGCTGGTGCTGGCCCCGGTCCCGAGCCTGCGGTTGCGGCGGTCTCTCCGTTCAGTGAGAGCGGTATCAGCCCAGTGCGAGCGAATTCAGTCCGATGGCGCCGACCGTGGCTGCCGCAGCCCTTGAAGGAGGAGCGCGACCAGCCTGCGGGGGTCGTAGCGGGGGTCGCTGTCGCGGCCGATGCAGAGGTTGCCGATGCCGCACATCAACTCGTAGGCGTGGGTGCCGGGCCTGATCTCCCCCGACGCCTCCGCGGCGTCGAGCAACTCCGCGCAGACGGGCACCAACCGGTCGAGGAAGTAGGCGTGCAGCGCGTCGAACCCGCTGCTGTCCGACTGCATGGCGTTGGCCAGTCCGTGCTTCGTGACCAGGAAGTCGACGAACAGGTCGACCCACTGGCGCAGCGCCGCGAGCGGTGAGTCGCTGTCGGCCAGCAGGCTCGGGCCCGCCTCGGCGCACGCCTCGACCTGATGGCGGTAGACCGCGACGACGAGGTCCGCCCGGGTGGGGAAGTTGCGGTAGATGGTGCCCATCCCGACGCCCGCACGGGCCGCGATCTCACGGATCGGCGCGTCCACGCCGGATGTGACGAAGACGGCGGCGGCCGCGTCGAGCAGCGTCTGCTGGTTGCGCAGCGCATCGGCCCGCTTGCCGCGGGGCGCCCCCTCGCCCGCAGGACTTGTCCTGGCCACCACGCACTCCTTCCGATGGTCATTGACTAAGCGGAACGGCGTTCCGTATAGTAAACGGAACAACGCTCCGCTTGCAGCCTAGCTCAAGCCGGACGCTCCCGACCGCCTGCCCGAAGGCCGTCGAAGGAAAATCGAGGGGAAACGCGCATCATGAGTGCACCGACACCGACCCCCGCAGCTGACACCGTCAGCTCGCCTACCCAGCACGAAAGCCCTGGGGCTTCCGCACATCCCGTACTCTCCGTCAGCCCGATCGCGCTCCCTGTCCCCGGTCGCCCCGTCGACCTGGAACTGAGGATCTCCGCACCCCTGACCGGAACCGATCTGCCGATCATCCTGCTCTCCCACGGCCAGGGCTTCTCCAACCACCTCTCCTCCCTGAGCGGCTACGCCCCGCTCGCCAACTACTGGGCGGCACACGGGTTTGTGGTTGTTCAGCCCACCCACCTGAGTTCGAGGACGCTGACCCTCGACCCCGACGTCCCGGGCGCGCCGCTGTACTGGCGATCGCGGGTCGAGGACATGAAGCACATCCTGGACGGGCTCGACACGATCGAGTCCGCCGTCCCGCAGCTGCGCGGCCGTCTGGACCGTGACCGAGTCGCCGTGGCAGGCCACTCGATGGGTGGGCACACGGCGAGCCTCCTGCTCGGAGCCCGCCTCACCGACCCGGACGACGGTACGGAGGTGGATCTGACGGAGCCCCGGATCAAGGCGGGCGTCCTGCTCGCCGCGCCGGGCCGGGGAGGCGACGCTCTCACCAAGGAGGTGGCTGAAAACTTCCCGGTCTTCCTGACCACCGACTTCTCCCGGATGGCAACCCCGACGCTCGTGATCGCGGGCGACCAGGACACCTCCGCCCATATGACGGTGAGCGGCCCGGACTGGCACGCCGATCCGTACCTCCTGGCCCCGGGACCCAAGTCCCTGCTCACCCTCTTCGGCGCGGAGCACGGCCTTGGCGGCATCTCGGGCTACGACGTGGCCGAGACCACGGACGAGAACCCCGCCCGAGTGGCCACGGTCCAGCACCTCACCTGGGCCTACCTCCGCTCTCGGCTCCACCCCGGGGATGACGCTTGGCAGGCGGCGGCACAGGCGTTGTCGGCCGAGCCCGACCCGCTGGGGCGGATCGAGTCCAAGGACGGCGCCACTGGCCCCAAGTAGCTCCATCGGTGGGTCACTTGGTGACCTTCACCCGGTGCACGACACTTCCCGTGCGCACGATCAGTCCGCCCTCGGCCGCCTCCTCGACGGTCCGGCCCGCTGTCAGCCACGCGTACAGCGCCGAGACCGCGGCCCCGGGATCGAGTCCGGCGGGATCGCCGGTGAGGTGCACGAGCGGTCCGTTGCGCTGTCGTACGGTGCACTCGCCCGGCCCCGTGATGTAGGCGGCCAGGGCGCTGTGCGGGTGGCGCGCCAGCACCTCGCGCGTCCACAGCCCGGGCGACCCGAACCGTAGGTCGTCCGGTGAACCTTCACGCAACAGGACATCGGCCAGGGTCAGTTGACCTGGATCGCGCGTGTCTTCGTGGACCGCAATGTGGGCTTCGCCTTCCCTGTCCGGCTCGTACCAGGGGTCGGCGTACCGGGATACATGAACCTCATCCGGAGAGCCCGCCCCCACCTTCGTGAGCACCTTCAACGGGGCGGTGAGCGGAGAGAGTTGGCGGGGCGGCAGCGGAAGTCGTTCGAGTAGCGGGGGCCACGCCGGTTCCGGGATGTTGATCAAACGGTAGAAGAGGCCGCGCAGGAGAGCTGCCGATTCGCCGGGTGAGGAGGTGGTCAGACGGGCCGGCCCCGCCAGTGGTCGGTGGCTCGTGATCAGGTCGTGCAATTGCGTGGCCAGAGGTGTGTGCGGCTCGAACCGGGGAGCGCCGCGTACGAATTCGGCCACCGGCGACCGGGGGTCGAGCCCGTTCAAAGGAGCGGCGCCGAGCAGAACGGGGGTGCCGAGGGCTGCCGCGTAGTAGCTGACGGAACCGTGATCGCCGATGACGGCGTCCGCCGCCAGCAGTGCCTGGCGCCAGTCGCGCAGAGGGTCGATCAGTGTCAGCCCGCCGCGCAACGCCCGATCCAGCCAGGCCCGGATCTGCCCGGGGCCGTGCCCATGCCAGATGTTGGGATGCAGCACGGCGGCGATCCGGTACTCGTCGGCGGGCAGCTCCGCGGTGAGCCGGGGCAGTAGCGAAGGGAGCACGTCGTCCCCGCCGCCGTCACCGAACAGCGACTCCGGGTTCCAGGTCGAGTTCAGCAGCACCAGGCGCTGGCCCCGGCGTACCCCGAGCGCCTTCTGGAAGCGCTCTCGGTACGGCCGGGCCGCCAGCATCCGGTCGAAGCAGGGATCCCCGGCGAGGGTCGCCGTGGCAACGGCCTCCGGGCACGCCGTACGCAGCCGGTCCAACTGCTCGGGGTGTGAGAGGACCATGGCGTCCGCGATGGGTATGCCCTCATGCAGCAGCCACTCGGGGGAGAGGCCGAAGACGGGTGACGGCGAGAGAGCGCTCTCGGGTGCTGGCTGAGCTCGATCACGATCAGTCGCGCCCGCTGGGGCCGGGACCGGGGCTGAGCCCGGGGCCGCGGGCGAAGGGTGTCCGGTGTCCGGTGTCCGGTGTCCGGTGTCCGGTGTCCGGTGTCCGGTGTGGAGAGCGTCTTATTGTAGCCGACACCATGTGAGAGGAGGGCCAACTTGCCTGAGATGCGCTGGAGTTGGCCGCCGAGGCTGGCCGTGATGGCCAGGTCGACCTTGGTTTCGAGCGCCTGCTCCCATGGCAGCACCGGCACCCCGGTCTCGGCCAGCAACGACTCCACTCCGTCCTCGAAGGCCGAGGATCCGGTACAGGTGGCCAGGAGCTGTATGCGGAGGTCGTCGTGGAACAAGGGCAGGACGTCGAGGAGCCTGGTCGCTGACGTCACGTTGTGCACCACGAACAGCACGCGCCGGCACTGGCCACGGGTCGCCCAGCGCGCGGCGTCGTCCCCGACCGGCACCCGAATGCGCCGACCACCGGACCCCGTCACCGCGCCACCCCCAGCTCCACGCCCGTCATCCCCTCGTTGTGGTGCGGCCACGATAGCCAAGGGGCCTGTGGGCCCCCGCGTGGGTGGCGGGCCCGCACGGGGCTCCGGGCAGCGCTCTATGTGCGCCCGCAGTCCTCACGTGCGCCCGCCTTTTGTGGACCGAGCGCCGACGGGGGAGCGCCGTGGCGCGTGCGGGCGCCCAACGGGCTCGGCGGCCGGTGGGCCGGGAGGCTTGGACGATGCGGGTCGGCCACCGGAGAGAATGAGCGGGTGAAGCTCCGCTATCGCATACTCGGACCGACGCAGGCACTGCGCTCTGACGGCAGTGAAGCGCGGCTGGGGGGAGCCCGCTTGAGAGCGCTCCTCGCCGCGCTGGCGGCAGGTGCTGGGCGTGCCGTCCCGCAAGCCACGCTGATCGCGCAGGTGTGGGGCGAGGGGGACGCGCCGCCCACCGACGAGGCCGGGGCGGTGCAAGCGCTGGTCGGACGGCTGCGTCGGACGCTCGGGCGAAGCGCAGTGGAATCGGTGCCCGGCGGCTACCGGCTCGCCGCCCGTGCCGACGAGATCGATCTCTTCCGCTTCGAGCGCCTCGCGGCGGAAGGCGCGACCGCGCTGGCCGCTGGAGATCCTGAGCGGGCAGGTGGGCTCCTGGACGAAGCCCTTGTTTTGTGGCACGGCCCAGCGCTCGCGGATCTCCCGTCACGCGACGGTGACCCGCTGGTGGTGCGGGCCGAGCGGCACCGCGCCGATGCACGTCGAAACCGGCTGGCGGTGGAGGCGGAGCTGGGTCGTGCCGAGAGCGCTCTCGGCGAGCTGGCCGCACTCGCCTTCGCGGCTCCCCTCGACGAACCGCTCCAGGCTCTCCATATCCGCGCGCTGCGAGCAGCAGGACGCTCGGCCGAGGCGCTCGCCACCTACGAATCCGTACGGGGAGCGCTCTCCGAGCGCCTCGGCACGACCCCCGGGCCAGAGCTGGTGGCTCTGCACGCCGAACTACTCAATCCGGAGCGGCATGCCGCGAGCGCTCTCAAAGGCTCGGGGCAGGGGAGCTCAGGCCGAGGGGGCTCCGACCACGGGGGTTCGTTCGGTGTGGGTTCGGACCCGAATAGCACGGGCCACCTGCGCTCAGGCCCGCTGAAGTCGGACCACACGGGTTCGTCGGATGTGGTGCCGCCCAACACGGCCTCGCACGGAGCGACTCCGCCGTACACGGACACGAGCAATGGGCCCTCGGGCGGCCCGGGCTCCGGGCGCACAGCCTCGGACTACACGGGCTCCGGGCACACGAGCTCGGACCACATGGCTTCCGGCCACGTAGCCTCGGACCACACGGGCTCCGGCCACACGGCCTCCGGGCAGACGGGCTCGGACCACATGTGTTCCGGCCACGCAGCCTCGGACCACACAGCTTCAGACCACACGAGTTCCGCCGACACGGCCCCGGACCACTCGACCTCGGGCCACACGCTCTCGAGCCAAGTTGCCCAGGGCTGCACGAGCCCGGACTGTGTGGCCCCGTCCCACACGCCGCTGCCACACCCGGGCCCCTCCCGCGCAGCCTCCGCCCACGCCCTTCCGCCGCACTCCGCTCACCTGACCCCGCACCACGCAGCTGCGGCTGGGCCCGGGTCCGATGGGCATGAGAGCCGAGTTGGCCGGGAGGCGTCGGCTGTCCGGGTGGCGGGCAATTTGCGGGCTCGGCTCACGTCGTTCGTCGGACGGGAGGTCGATGTCCAAGCGGTCCATGAGGACCTGATGCGGGCCCGTCTGGTCACGCTCACTGGGCCCGGCGGGGCGGGCAAGACGCGCCTGGCGATCGAGGCGGCCGACGCCGTAGCGGGGCGATGGGACGACGGGGTGTGGCTGGTCGAGCTCGCGCCCGTACGGGATGCGGCGAGTCTGACCGAGGCCGTGCTCACTGCGTTGGGTGCCCGCGAGACGAGGCTCGTCGGCCCGGCCGATACGACTCCGAGGGACCCCTTCGCGCAGCTGATGGCCCACTGTGGCCGCCTCCGCATGCTGATCGTGCTCGACAATTGTGAGCAAGTCGTGGACGCGGCGGCGGAGTTGGCGGAGGAGCTGCTCACGTCGTGCCCGGGGGTCGCCGTCCTGGCGACCAGTCGGGAGCCGCTCGGCGTGCCGGGTGAGCGGGTGAGGGCCCTTGGGCCCCTGCCGCACGAGAGCGCTCTCCGGCTGTTCGGGCAGCGCGGCGCCGCCGCCCGGACCGGCTTCAGCGCCGACGACGATCCCGACGCGGTGGCGGAGATCTGCCGACGCCTGGACGGGCTGCCCCTGGCTCTCGAACTCGCCGCGGCGCGGCTGCGGTTGTTCACACCGCGACAGATCGCGGACCGGCTCGACGACCGGTTCCGGCTGCTCAACACCGGCTCCCGGACCAGCAGGACCCTCCAGCCGAGACAGCAGACCCTGCGCGCGGTGGTCGACTGGTCCTGGGATCTCCTCGACTCCGAGGAGCAGGCCCTGCTGCGGCGCCTCGCCGTCTTCGCCGGTGGCTTCGCCCTGCCGGAAGCGGAAGCCGTCTGCGAGGACCGCGAGGCAGCGGCCCTCGACGAGCCAGGACCCGGCGCTGCGGTCCCCGGCCGGTCGGTCTCCAGCGAGAGCACCTCCCGCCCCGGAGCAGCGCTCTCCGGCCGGTCGGTCCCTGGCGTGCACGCCTTCCGCCCCGGAACCGTAGCTCCCGGCCGGTCGGTCCCTGGAGAGAACCCCTCCTGCCGCGGAACCGCAGCTCCGGGACGATCGGCCATCGGAGAGAGCGCTCCCCACCGGTCGGCGCGGCTGCGGGTGTCCACCCCGGTCATCGACCTCCTCGGCTCTCTCGTCGACAAGTCGCTCGTCACGGCCGCGCCTGTTGCCGGGGGCGGGATGCGGTACCGGTTGCTGGAGACCGTCGCGGAGTACGCGGCACAGCGGCTCGACGAGGCGGGGGAGCGGGCGGAGGTCGAGCTGCGGCATCTCGTCGCCTACCGGGAACTCGTCCGTACCCGGGAGCCTCTGCTGCGGGGTCCGCGCCAGCACGAGGTCATCCAGTGCTTCGAAGCCGAGCACGGCAACGTAAGGGCCGCACTGGGTAAGGCAGTTGAGCGGAAGCGGGAGCAGGACGCGCTGTGCCTCGTCCTCGCCATGGCCTGGTTCTGGCAGCTGCGGGGGCACCAGGCCGACGCGCGCGGCTGGGCCGGGGAGGTGGCCGCACTGGGCCCGGATCCCTTCGCCGAACCGGTGCGGCCCGCCGTTCCGCTCGCCGACCGGTGTACGGACAGCCCGCCGCCCTGGTCAAAGGAGCGGCGGTGGGAGGCCCGGCGCGGGGTGCATCTGATGGTGTTCGCGGCCAGTGGCGGCAGCGACACGGAGCTCACCAGCCCCGGGGCCGTGACGTATCTGCGCCGGATCGTCGACGCGTACGGGGCCGGGTTGCCGCAGAACAGCCGCCAGCCCGGCTCGGTCTGGTACTTCGCCCGGCTCCTCACCGGCGAGTTCACCGGATTCGACCGGGTCGTCGACGAGATGGTCGCGGACGCCAGGCGGCACGGTGATCCCTGGGACCTCGCCTTCACTCTCCTGCTCCGCGCGAAACTGGCCGGCGGCCGGGATGCCGCCGAAGCGCTCGCGCTCTTCGAGCGGATCGGCGACCCGTGGGGCATCGCCGAGTCCCTCTCGGCGCGGGGCGAGTCGTACGCGCGGGAGGACCGGTACGAGGAGGCCGCGGCGGATTTCGAGCGGGCGCTCGACGAGGTCGCCCGGCTCGGTGCGCATCGGCAAGTGCCAGAATTCAAGGGCAGGTTGGCGGCCGTGCGTCTGGAGACGGCGCGTACTCCGGGCGAGCGTGCGGCGGCGGAACGGCTGCTCGTGGAGGCCGTCGAGGAGTCGCGGCACTTCGCCGGGGAGGACATCGGCACCGTCCGGATGCTCCTGGCTCAGCACTACGGGCGCATCGGACGGCTCGACGATGCGCGGGAGCAACTCCGTTCAATCGAGGCGGAGTTCGGACCCCAGACACCCGAGCTCTTCCGGGGCCTCGTCGCCGGGTTGGACGGCTGGCTCGACTGTCTGGACGGACGGTACGAAGGCGCTCAGCGCCGAATCCGGGAAGCGGTGCGCCACCTGGAGAGTCAGGCCTATCTGGTCGCTCCCCAGGTGATCCTCAGTCAATTCCTGTCCTCCGCCTGGGCGAAGGCCCACGCTGGGGACGCGCTGGACGGGGCCCGGCTGCTCGGGGCGTACGACCGGAGCTCGACCGGGCACGGGAGTTTCGGGTTCCGCCCGCCCGCCGTCGAGCCCGAGACCCGGCGCCGGGCGGAAGCAGCGCTGCGCGCCGCCCTCGACGCGGGGTCGTACGAACGCGCCTACGCGGAAGGCGCCCACCTCGATGTGCGGGAGGCCGCGGCCCTGGTGTGACGGTCTCCGGGCCGGGCCCGCGGCCCCGGCATGAGGGCCTGCGTGGCGGAGCGCGCGCCCTTTCCCGGCGCAGGCACCGTGCCGGGCTCCTACCCCCGGATCGCCGGATCCCGTGCACCACCCACCTCCACCGCCCCGAGGAAGCGGACGAGAAGCGAAGCCCGGCCCTCCACCGGCTCCGGGCCACGAAGGTTCCCGAACCGTCCAGAATCCGTCCGGGCCGCCCGAGTGGACTGCTCCGTCCGGCTGGTCGTCCGTGTCCCCGGCGTGAGGCCACGCCCGGCCCCCTGACGTCACACCCCGGCACTCACGGAACCACCCGGCACGCGCGGAGAGCCGGGACATCCCGGCGCGGGACCCTCCGAAGGGGCCCGCGGGTGGGGCGTGAGGGGCGCGCGTGAAGCTCGGCTGTTGGCCCGCTTAAGAAATCCTCGATGGACTCGGCGGCCCGGGCTCGGCAGATTGGTGATCAGCAAGATCGGCCGGACCGGCTGGATCGGGCGGATCAAGCAGATCAGGCGGATCGGGAGGATCGGCAGGGTCATCCGGGTTCGCCGGACACCGCCCGGCCCGAGTCCGTATGCACGTCCGCCCGTACGTCCGGCCACCGATCCGTGGCCGTACGCCCCTCTCCGTACGCCGGGAGCCCCGCCCATGAAGGCACTTGTCAAGCAGCACGCCGAACCCGGACTGTGGCTCATGGACGTTCCCGAGCCGGAGACCGGACCCGGTGATGTGCTGATCAAGGTGCTGCGCACCGGCATCTGCGGCACGGACCTGCACATCCGCTCCTGGGACGGCTGGGCGCAGGGCGCGGTCAAGACGCCGCTGATCCTGGGCCACGAGTTCGTCGGAGAGGTCGCCGCGGTCGGGGCGGACGTCCAGGACATCGCGGTCGGCGACCTGGTCAGCGGCGAGGGCCACCTCGTCTGCGGGAAGTGCCGCAACTGCCTGGCCGGACGCCGCCACCTGTGCCGCTCCACCATCGGTCTCGGCGTCGGCCGCAACGGCGCGTTCGCCGAGTATGTGGCGCTGCCCGCCTCCAACGTGTGGGTGCACCGCACCCAGGTCGACCTCGACGTCGCGGCGATCTTCGACCCGTTCGGCAACGCCGTGCACACCGCGCTGTCGTTCCCGCTGGTCGGCGAGGACGTGCTGATCACCGGCGCGGGCCCGATCGGCATCATGGCCGCGGCGGTCGCCAAGCACGCGGGCGCCCGCAACGTCGTCATCACGGACGTCAGCGAGTCGCGGCTGGACATCGCCCGCAAGGCCGGCGCCACCCTCGCGCTGAACGTCGCCGAGCACGACATCGCCCATGCCCAGCGTCAGCTCGGCCTCAAGGAGGGCTTCGACATCGGCCTGGAGATGTCTGGGCGTCCCGAGGCCATGCGCGACATGGTCGCGAACATGACGCACGGCGGCCGCATCGCGATGCTCGGCCTGCCCGCGCAGGAGTTCGCCGTGGACTGGGCGAAGATCGTCACCTCGATGATCACCATCAAGGGCATCTACGGCCGTGAGATGTTCGAGACCTGGTACGCCATGACGGTGCTGCTCGAAGGCGGTCTCGACCTCAGCCCGGTGATCACCGGCAAGTACGGCTTCCAGGACTTCGACGCCGCCTTCGACGAGGCCGCCACCGCCCGCAGCGGCAAGATCATCCTCGACTGGACGGTCTGAGCCCCTCCCCGCAGGCCCCCTCGACCCCGCCCGCCTTAGGAGCACCCCGCATGTACGCGAACGTCCGCGACGACCTTCAGAAGACCCTCGACGAGATCAAGGAAGCCGGGCTCTTCAAGCCCGAGCGCGTGATCTCGACCCCGCAGAGCGCCTCCGTCTCCGTGCCCTCCGGTGACGTCCTCAACTTCTGCGCCAACAACTACCTCGGCCTCGCCGACCACCCAGAGGTGATCGCCGCCGCCAAGGACGCCCTGGACCGCTGGGGCTACGGCATGGCCTCCGTCCGCTTCATCTGCGGCACCCAGGACGTCCACAAGGAGCTGGAGGGCCGCCTGTCGGCGTTCCTGGGCCAGGAGGACACGATCCTCTACTCCTCGTGCTTCGACGCCAACGGCGGCGTCTTCGAGACGCTCCTCGACGCCGAGGACGCGGTCATCTCCGACGCCCTCAACCACGCCTCGATCATCGACGGCATCCGCCTGTCCAAGGCGGCCCGCTTCCGCTACGCCAACCGCGACATGGCCGACCTGGAGGCCAAGCTCAAGGAGGCGTCCGGCGCCCGCCGCCGTCTGATCGTCACCGACGGCGTGTTCTCCATGGACGGCTACATCGCGCCGCTCCAGGAGATCTGCGACCTCGCCGACCGCTATGACGCCATGGTCATGGTCGACGACTCGCACGCCGTCGGCTTCACCGGCCCCGGCGGTGCGGGCACCCCCGCCCTGCACGGCGTCAGCGACCGCGTCGACATCATCACCGGCACCCTCGGCAAGGCCCTCGGCGGCGCCTCCGGCGGCTACGTCGCCGCTCGCGCCGAGATCGTCGCCCTGCTGCGCCAGCGCTCGCGCCCGTACCTGTTCTCGAACTCGCTCGCCCCGGTCATCGCCGCCGCCTCCCTCAAGGTCCTCGACCTCCTGGAGTCGGCCGGTGACCTGCGCGAGAAGCTCGCGGCCAACACCGCGCTCTTCCGTACGAAGATGACGGAGGCGGGCTTCGAGATCCTGCCCGGCGAGCACCCCATCGCACCGGTCATGATCGGGGACGCGGCCGAGGCGGCGCGCATGGCCGAGCTGCTCCTGGAGCGCGGCGTCTACGTGATCGGCTTCTCCTACCCGGTCGTCCCGATGGGCGCGGCCCGCATCCGCGTCCAGCTCTCCGCCGCGCACTCCACGCAGGACATCGAGAAGACGGTGGCCGCGTTCGTCGACGCCCGTGCGTCGATGAAGGGCTGACGCGCCAGGGTTACGAGGGCCCGACGCCCGCCGGTCGGCCGACGGGCGCCCCAGGGGCGCCCGACGGCGCCCGTGCCGGTGGCGGGCCGACGCGCGGGACAATGGCTGGGTGATCGACCCCCGCCGGCTCCGCATCCTGCGCGCCGCGGCGGACCACCGTACGGTGACCGCCGCGGCAGCAGCGCTGTATCTGACGCCCTCCGCAGTCTCCCAGCAGCTCGCCGCCCTGGAACAGGAGACCGGGCACACCCTGCTCACCCGCAGCGGCAAGGGCGTGCGGCTCACGGCCGCGGGGGAGATCCTCCTGGAGCACGCCAACGCGGTCCTGTCCCAGCTGGAGCGGGCCGAGGCGGAGCTGGCCGCCTACGCGGGCGGCGCGGCCGGAGAGGTCACCGTGGCCGCCTTCGCCACGGGCATCGCGGAGGTCCTGGCGCCCGCGATCGTGCGGCTGCGCGCGAGCCACCCCGCGATCCGGGTCCGGGTGCGGGACGCCGAGGGCGACGAGGCGCTGCCGCTGGTCCTGGACGGCGAGGCGGATCTCGCGCTCGCCGTCGAGTACCGGGGCGCGCCCCGCGAGGACGACAGCAGGCTCTCGCGCGTCCCGTTGTACGCCGAACCCTTCGACGCCGTCCTGCATGCGACGCACCCCCTCGCGCGGGAGTCGCACGTACCGCTCTCGGCGCTCGCCGACGACGACTGGATCGGCCCCTACCCGGGCAACCCCTGCCACGACGTGATGCTGCTCGCCTGTGAACTCGCGGGATTCCAGCCCAAGTTGGTGCACTCATCCGACGACTTCCGGGCGGTGGTGGCCCTGGCCGGGGCCGGGGCCGGGGTGGCGCTCGTGCCGCGCTCCGCGCTGCGCGGCATGGAGGGCAAGGACACGGTGGTGCGCCCGGTGGCGGGCCCGGCGGCGACCCGGCGGGTGTTCGCCGCGGTGCGCAGGGGTGCCGAGGGGCATCCGCTGTTCCGGCCGGTCCTGGAGGCGCTCGCCGAGGCGGCGCGGGGCCTGCCCACCGACTAGGCGGGCCGGGCCGAAGCCCCCACCCGGCACGCCCGGGCGTGCTCCGGGATCAGGCCCAGGCCGGGGCGGTGCCGGTCAGCTGGCAGACCACCAGGTACAGCGGGATCGGCGGGGTGTAGGGCGTCGCGCCCTCGGGGAAGTTGATCAGGCGCGGCCGGTCGGCGTCCGGAACGACGGCGCCGTGCGCGTAGCGCACCGGCCGGGGCCAGGGCAGATCCTGGTCGGAGCCGGCCGGAACGATCCACCACCACCAGTCGGCCGAGGCGAAGACGCAGCCGGACCGGGGCAGCCGGGACAGCAGCCGGAAACCGTGTGCGGCGGGCACACCCACCGCGTCCCGGCCCAGGGTGGCGGGCCGTACGGCGGGGAGCTGCACCCCGCCGCCGGGTCGAGCGGCGGAGCCGCCGGGCCCGGGCACTCCGTGCGCACCCCCACTGCGCACGGGGCCACGGGGCCCGGCGGTTCCGGACCCATCGGGTCGCGGGCCCTGTCGCCCGGACCGGGGTCCCCAGGGAAGCATCTGTCTCATCACGGTCGGCCCGCCTGGCCAGGTCCGCCGTGCGCGAGCTCGGCCCAGACGATCCGGCCCGGCCCGTACGGGGCGTCGTGCGTGCCCCACGCGCTGCTCACCGCGTCCACGAGCAGCAGCCCGCGTCCGCGTTCCTCGTCGTCCTGCGAGTGGCACAGGCGCGGCCCTGCCGAGCCGCAGCCCAGATCCCGGACCGCTATCCGCAACGCCCGCTGGAGATCGGTGAGTTCGCACAGTATGTGGTCGCCGGCGGTGTGCACGACGGCGTTGGTGACGAGCTCGGAGATCACCAGGGCGGCGGTCTCGTGCAGCTCGTCGTGGTGCCCCCACCCCGTCAGCATGTCCCTGCTGCGCCGACGGGCCAGGGAGACCGATTCGGTACGGGCGGGCACGTCGAAGGCGTACCGCCGTACAGCGGTCCCGGAGCATGCGCCTGTCAGCTGGGGGATGAGCGCGTTACCAGGAGCCACGACCGGAATCCTCACAGTGGGGAAGCGGTACCGGACACTGCCTCCCCCAAGGCTGCGCACGGCCACCGCGTGTGAACTGGTTCACCGACCTACCTTGTACCCGCGGCGGACACTTGGCAAGAGGCACTCTGAAAATTGCAGAGTGCCGTTCTCCTATCTGCATCGACATGGCACACTGCTCGCAACAGCGCGTGGGGAGGTCTGAAGTGAGTGAACCCCGGTCCGCCCCGACCGTGGGGCAGGTCGTGCTGGGCCGACGCCTGCAGGACCTGCGCGAGCGGGCCGGTCTCAGGCGCGAGGAGGCGGCCAAGGTGCTGCGGGTGGCCCCGGCCACCATCCGGCGCATGGAGATGGCCGAGGTTTCGCTCAAGATCCCCTATGTCGTGCTGCTGCTGCGGGCGTACGGGATCGCCGACGCGGAGGCGGAAGGTTTCGTCGCCCTGGCCGAGGAGGCCAACAAGCCGGGCTGGTGGCAGCGCTTCCACGACATCCTGCCCGACTGGTTCAGCATGTACGTCAGCCTGGAGGGCGCGGCCTCGCTGATCAGATCGTACGAGCCGCACTTCGTGCCCGGGCTGCTGCAGACCGAGGAGTACGCGCGCCACGTGATGCGCAGCGGCGCGCTCGGCGCGACCAGCCACGCCGACATAGACCGGCACGTGGCACTGCGCATGGAGCGCCAGTCGCTGCTCACCCGCGAGGACGCCCCGCGGCTGTGGGTCGTCATGGACGAGACGGTGCTGCGCCGCCCGGTCGGCTCGCCGCAGGTGATGCGGGACCAGATCGACCGCCTCCTGGAGGCGTCGAAACTGCCCAACGTCACCGTGCAGCTGGCCGAGTTCGCCTCCGGACACCACCCGGGGACGTACGGGCCCTTCGTCCTCTTCCGCTTCGCCGTGCCCGAACTGCCGGACATGGTCTACAGCGAGTACCTGACCGGTGCCGTCTACCTCGACGCGCGTCCCGAGGTGGCCACGCACCTGGAGGTCATGGACCGCATGGCGGCTCAGGCCGCGACTGCACAACGCACGAAGGAGATCCTCAAGGATCTCCGCAAGGAGCTGTGAATGGATCACATATACGACGGCGGGCCGGCGGACGGGCACATCTACAACGGCATGCCCGCCACCGAACTCGGCGCCGAGGGCTGGCACAAGCCGTGGAGCGGCGGCAACGGCGGCAACTGCTTCGAGGCGATGAAGCTGGCCGACGGCAGGGTCGCGGTGCGCCAGTCCGCCGATCCGGAGGGTCCCGCGCTGATCTACACCCCCGGTGAGATCGCCGCCTTCATCCAGGGCGCGAAGTCGGGCAAGGCCGACTTCCTGCTGACCTGATCCACCCGGCACCCCTCGCGCACCACACCGTCAACCACCGTGATCCATCCCCCTGTTCACTGACCTTCATCCCCCATGGAGCGCACATGACCGGGCAAGACCGCACCGCCGTGACCATCGACACCAGCAAGCCCCACCCGGCCCGGGTGTACGACTGGTTCCTCGGCGGCAAGGACAACTACCCGGTCGACGAGGCGCTCGCCGAGCAGCTGCTCGCCCTCGACTCGCGCGGCCGGGACATCGCCCGGGTCAACCGGGCGTTCATGCACCGCGCCACGCGCTGGCTCGCCGAACGGGGCGTACGCCAGTTCCTGGACATCGGCACCGGCATCCCCACCGAGCCCAATCTCCACCAGGTCGCCCAGCGCACCGCGCCCGACGCCCGGATCGTGTACGCGGACAACGACCCGATCGTGCTGCGGCACGCGGAGGCCCTGCTGCGTTCCACCCCGGAAGGTGTCACCGAGTACATCCAGGCCGACGTCCGCGAACCCGACCGCATCCTGGAACTCGCCCGCGACACCCTCGACTTCGACCGCCCGGTCGCGCTCTCACTGATCGCACTGACCCACTTCATCGGCGACGACGACGATGTGTACGGCATCGTCGACCGTCTGCTCGGCGTCCTCGCGCCGGGCAGCTACCTGGTCCTGTCGCAGATCACCGGTGACTTCGACCCGGAGAGCGCGGCCCGCGCCGTGGAGCTCTACAAGGAGGGCGGCGTCACGCTGCGCCCGCGCACCAAGGCCGAGGTCACCCGGTTCTTCCACGGCCGCGAACTGGCCGAGCCGGGCGTGGGGCTCGCCGCCGCCTGGCACCCCGAACTCGGCGAGGCGGCGGCCGCGGGCGACGACACCATTCCGGTCTACTCGGGCGTGGCCCGCAAGGCGTGAGGCGGCGGGCGCGGCCGGAGCGGGCCGCGCCCGCCCGGGCTCACCCCAGGTCGAAGGCGTTCGGCAGGCCGAGCCGGTAGCGCAGCCGGTCGGTGGCCTTCAGGAGGTCGAGCTCCGGCGCGCTGTACAACGGCGTCACCGTGCAGCGGGGCGCCGTCGAACCCACCCGGTCCAGCAGGGCGTTGGCGGCGAGCCGCCCCGAGGTGTTGGCGCCCTCCATGGTGGCCAGGTCGATGGGGACGGCCACGTAGTCGCCCGCGAGATAGAAGTTGGGGATCCTCGTGGCGGCCGTCGGCCGGTTGTGGAAGGTCCCCGTGGGGTGGATCAGCAGCTCGTCCTCGTTGTGCGGGTCCGGGGTGCCGATGCCCGAGACACCCGGGTCCAGGAACCAGGAGTGCAGCCCGGAGTCGCTGAGGACGGTCCTGCCGGTGTCGTTGAGCGCGGCCTTGAGCTGGGCCCACACCTCGCGCGCGACCTCGTCGCGGGTGCACTGCTTGGCGGTCTTGCCGTACAGCATCCCGGGCTTGTCCCATTCGGAGATGTCGACCGAGAGGCAGTCGGCGACGGTCCCGTCGCCGTAGGCGGCGGCGAAGGGGCGCTGGGGCCAGTGCTCGGCCTGGGCGATGGCGGTCAGTGACCACGGCGAGTCGATGCAGTCGACGTGCCCGTGCACGATGTCGGGCCGCTCGGTCAGATAGAACTGGATGCCCGTCATCCAGTCGGTGCGCAGCTGGTCGCAGCGCCCGAGCTGCGGGTCGGCCGCGCGCATCGCCGCACTCCAGGCGGGCCGGGCGTGCTCCACGGGAAGCGCGCAGACGTAGTGGTCGGCCGTGACCATCGCCGCGGTGCCGCCGTCGTCCTCGACCCGGACGCCCGTCACCCTCCCGCCGCCGTAGGTGAAGTCGCGTACCGTCCAGCCCACCTTGAACTCCACGCCGAGTCCCCGCAGTTGAGTGACCCACGGGTCGATCCAGGCCTCGTTGGTCGGCGCGTTGAGGATGCGGTCCAGCGGGCCGTCCGCGCCCCGGCCGAGCGCGTTGAACACGAAGGCTTCGAGCAGGCTGCCCACCGTGCGGGTGCTGGCCTCCTCCGCCTTGGTCGCCACGATGTTCCGGGTGACGCCGACGGCGAGGATGCGCTGGTAGTCGTAACTCATCCGCGCGGCCCGGGTGAACGTCCACCAGGGCGTGGACTCCCACTGGTTGTCGCGGCGCTCCTGGCAGCTGGTGAGGAAGACCGCGAGCCGGTCCACGAAGTACGCGGCCTCGCGGGCGGGCAGCCGCTGGAAGGTGCCGAGCAGACCGGTCAGGGCGCGGCGGATGTCGTCGAGGGTGAGCGGCTGGGGCGTGCCGGCCCCCGGCATGGGCAGGCGCAGGTCCTCCTGGCCGGTCCGCGCGAACATCATCTCCTTGGGCGCCACCAGGTTGTCCCAGACGCCGTGCGCGTTGCCGGGGAACGGGATCCGCCGCAGCGTGTCCGGCAGGTTGTGGTAGATGCCGGGGATGAAGCGGAAGCCGTGTTCGGCGGGCAGCGGCCGGCGCCCGCCCTTCGCGCTGTCCGGCACGTCCATGGAGCGGGCCTTGCCGCCGAGCGCCCGGCGCTCGTAGAGCGTCACCCGCAAACCGCGCTCGGCCAGCTCATGGGCGGCCGTCAGTCCGGCCACCCCGCCGCCGAGCACGGCGACGCTCTGGCCGACCGCCGTGGTGCCCGCCGCCTCGGTGCCGGTGGCGGCCGAGGCGACGGGTGCCTCGACCCCGAGGGCGGCCGCCGCGCCCACCGCCGCCGTACCGGCGACAAAAGTCCGTCTCGTACTGCCCGTGCGTGCCACAGTGCCCCCTATTACCGGTGGTAACGGTCACGTCCGGCGCAGGAGCATACGGTCGGCCCGTCGATCCCGGAAGACTGACCGGGCACCTGATCGAGGGCGATTACGAGACGAACTCCTCGTCCCCGTACCGGACTTCGGCCGTGTTCCAGTCGACGCCGAGGGCCTTGGTGAACTTCTGGGCCAGGGGCAGGTCGGCGATCGGGGCGACGAGGATGAGCCGCCCGTCGAGGGTGACCGAGCCGCCGCCGAGCTCGTCACGGGCCTCGGGGTTCGCGATCAGCGCGTCATGCAGGCGGGTCGCCGAGACGCCGGGCGCCTGGATCTCGACCGCGTCGGTATCCGGCGCGCTGCGCGGCAGGCAGCGGAAGGTCAGCACCGACTCCTGGTGGTACTGCTTGGCGATGAGGCCCGCGATGTGGTGCAACCCTTCCCGGCTCACCCTGTTGACGTCGAACTCGCGCGAGCGCTCGTAGGTGGTCTGCTTCAGGTCACCGGACCAGAAGACGCCGTCGAGCAGCTTCGAGGCGCCGGGCCGCGCCCCGTTGGCGTGCAGGAGCGCTCGTACCTCGTGGTCGAAGCGGGTGAGGCGGGTCTTCAGCCGCGGGTCGGCCGGATCGGTGATGATCGCGGTGTTGGTCGTGGCGAAGATCTCCGCCGTGGGGCAGCCGTGCCCTGCCACCGCCGCCCGCGCGGTCCCGGCTCCCGCCGCCCCCAGCGTCAGGGCGCCCACCGCCACCAGGACGCTCAACCTCTGCTTCATGCCTCAACTCCCTGCCCATGGCCTCACGTTGTCGCGCCGACGGCGCATCCGGATCACGGTAGGGGGCGCGGTTCAGGGTTAACCGCGGTAACTCCACGGATGGCCGATAACGACGGGTGGGCGGCCGCGCCGTGCGCCGCCGCACGCGCCCGCCCGCCTCCCCGAGGTGCGGCGGGCGCGGGCGCGGGGGCGGGGGACGGTCGGCGCCGCGCCTCACCGTGCTCTCACTGGCCCCGCCACACGTTGTCGAAGGCCGCGTCCTCGATGCTGCGCCGCTGCCGCTCCGCCGCCAGCTCCGTCACCGCGTCGTCGACGGCCGACAGAACGGTCAGAACGGCGTCGCCGGTGCGGTCCGCGAGATCCTCGGGCGGCTCGTCGTACAGCCGCGCCGCGGCCGCGAGCCCCGCCAGGACCGGCTCGCCCGAGGCCCAGCGCTCCATCGCCCGGCGCCGGTCCGGCGAATCGGCCACCCGCGTGCGGCCGGTGCGCCCGGGAAGCCAGCGGTGGTGCTCCCGGATGACGCTTCCCTCGGCCTCCAGGGTGGCGAGGTAGGCCGCGTACAGGCCGCGGCCCCTGCGCCACAGCCAGTCCTCCACCGACTCGTACGGTGCCTGCCGGGCCAGGGCCGACGCGGCTTCGGTCAGCCGCGGCTCACCCAGGTCGCGCGGCGGCCCCGGGACGACCCTGCCGCCGTCCAGGTCGACGACCCCGGCGTCGGCGAGGTCGAGCAGTTCGGCGCCGGCCAGCGCCAACGAGAGATCGCCCTGCTCGGCGGGGCGATCGGCGGGGCCGTCCATGCTGACGAGCAGCAGGTCGCGGGCTGTGGTCACGTCGGATTCCCTTGCGGTGGCGGCGGCGGTCACCGTCCAGGACGTGGTCCGGCGCGGCGATCGGTCGTACCGGAGGCCCCGGCACACCACCACCATGCGACCCGGGCGGCCGCCACGCGGGCAGGCGGGGCCCTTGTGGTCAGATAGGGGCATGTCCCGTCGCACCAAGCGCCCCACCCGTCCCGCCGTCCCGAAGACCTGCCCGTGCGGGCTGCCCGCCGCCTACGCCGACTGCTGCGGCCGCTACCACTCGGGCGCGGCCAGCGCACCCACCGCCGAGGCGCTGATGCGCTCGCGGTTCAGCGCCTTCGCCGTCCAGGACGGGCCCTACCTGCTGCGCACCTGGCACCCGGACACCCGCCCCGCCTCGATCGACTTCGACCCCGGCATGCGCTGGACCCGCCTGGAGATCCTGGACACCACCGAGGGCAGCGCCTTCCACTCCACCGGCACCGTCACCTTCCGCGCGCACTACACCCACGGCGGCGAGGCGGGCTCGCTGCACGAGCACAGCCGGTTCTCGCGCGTGGAGGGGGCCTGGGTCTACCTCGACGCGGTCTTCACCGACTGACGGACCGGCTGAAGACGAAGCCGAACTCGGCCTGCCCGGCACGGAGTTGATACCGCGGCAGCACGCCGGGCCCGCACGAGGCCGAGCCGATGCCGTGCATCTTGTGGTCCAGGTTGAGCCAGATCCGGTCGCCCGGGACCAGATCGGGCAGATGCCGGGCCGCGCTCAGCTCCTCGCTCGTCCACCGCCGGGCGGTGAACCAGAACGCGGGATCGCCCTCGATCCTCAACCCCCTTTCACCATCGCGCAGTTCGGCCCACCTCACACCGGCGCGCGCACCGTTCTCCTGCGGTCGCACATACGGCGTCCGCATCGCGTCGACCGGCATGCTCCAGCGGCCGACGCGGGCGGCCCGCCGGGTGTCCGGGTACGCCTCGCCGGGCCCCGCGCCGAACCACTCGGCCTGCCCGAACGCGCCCGGCAGCCCCATCCGCACGCCGAGCCGCGGCAGCGGCAGCGTCCACGCGCCCTCGGCCGCGACCGAGACGGCGAGCCGCACCCGCTCCCCGTCGCCGCTCCAGGCGTACGTCACGCGCAGCCCCAGATCCGACGCGGCGGGCGCCACCCGTGCGCGCACCACGAACCGGCCGTCCTCCCACTCCACCTGGTCCAGCCGGTGTCGCATACGGTCGAGGCCGAGCTCGTGCCACTGGCGGGCGTACTGCTCCTGCGGCGCCCACGCCGCCCCCGCGTCGTTGTCGGTCGGCGCCCGCCACACATCGAGCCGGGGCCCGTCCACCGCGATGCCGCCGAACCCGGTCAGCAGGCCGGTGCGCGCGTCGAACACGGCGGGGCCGAGCGAGACCCGGCTGCCCGCCCGGACCGGCACGCTCCCCGAGGCGGCCGCGGGTGCCGGGCGCGCCACCACCGGCAGCTGGCCCCAGGAGACCTCGTGCCCCCGAGGCGCCCACGGCGTGTCGTGCGCGAGCACCGCCCGCACCGTCCAGCACGCCTCGCGCGAGGCGTCGGCGAGGGGCGGTGGGCCGAGTTTCAGCTCCGCGCTCGCGCCCGGCGCGAGATCGGGCACGTCGAGCGGACCCGAGGCAACCGGCTCGCCCTCGACCTCGTAGGACCAGCCGAAGCGGAGATGCGAAAGCCCGCTGAAGTCATGATGGTTGGTGACGGTGACCGTGCCCGCACGACCGTCCCCGGCGATCTCGACCGGCTCGATCACCTTCTTGTACTCGACGAGCCCGGGGGAGGGGGTGCGGTCGGGAAAGAGCAGCCCGTCACAGACGAAGTTGCCGTCGTGGAGCTCCTCGCCGAAGTCCCCGCCATAGGCGTAACCGAACCCGGGATGGGCGAGACCGTGGTCGATCCACTCCCAGACGAACCCGCCCTGGCAGCGCTCGTACGTCTCGAAGAGCTCCTGGTACTCGGTGAGGCCGCCCGGCCCGTTGCCCATGGCGTGCCCGTACTCGCAGAGCAGGAAGGGGAGTCGGGCCCGCGCCTGCGGCCCGTCGGTGTCCTCGCGTCGGCCGATCCGCCCGGTCTCCTCGTGCGAGGCGTACATGCGGGAGTACACATCGGTGTCCCGGCAGGAGCGGTCGCCCTCGTAGTGGAGGGGGCGCCCGGGGTCACGGCCGCGTATCCAGTCGGCCATGGCGCTCAGGCCCCGCCCGGTGCCGCACTCGTTGCCGAGCGACCAGAGCACCACCGACGGGTGGTTCTTGTCGCGCTCGACCATCCGGGCCGCGCGGTCCAGGAGGGCGGGCGTCCAGCGCGGGTCGTCGACCGGATTGCCGCGCCAGCCCAGCTCCTCGAACCCGTGCGTCTCCAGGTCGCACTCGTCGATCACCCAGAGACCGAGTTCGTCGCAGAGGTCGAGGAAGGCGGGGTGCGGCGGATAGTGGCTGGTCCGCACGGCGTTGATGTTGTGCCGCTTCATGAGCACCAGATCGCGGCGCATGGTGGCCAGGTCGAGCGTGCGGCCGGTCTCAGGATGGAACTCGTGCCGGTTGACCCCGCGGAACAGGATCCGGCGCCCGTTGACCTTCAGGAGCCCGTCCTCGACCGCCACGGTACGGAAACCGATGCGCAGCTGAACGCGCTCTCCGGGCGTGACCAGCTCGGCCGCGTACAACCGGGGCGTTTCGGCCGTCCAGGGCTCGACGGCGATGAGAGCGCTCTCGCCCGTGGCGAGGTCGAGCTCCAGCTCCGGGACGAGGACCCGCCCCGGGACCGCGCTGTCGACGCTCAGGGTGCCCTGGCCGGCGCGGTGGTCGTACGAGGAGTGCACGAAGAAGTCGCCGGCCGCGCCCGCCGGCCGGTGCAGCAGGGTCACCTCGCGGAAGATGCCGGGCAGCCACCACTGGTCCTGGTCCTCCAGATAGCTCCCGGCCGACCACTGTTGGACCCGCACGGCGAGCACGTTCCCCCGCGGCCGCAGCAGCGCCGCGACCGCGAACTCGTGCGGCAGGCGGCTGCCCATGAAGGTGCCGAGCTCGGTGCCGTTCAGCCAGACCCGGGCGCAGGACTCGACCCCGTCGAAGCGCAGCAGCACCTCGCCGCCGGCCGGCAGGGCATCGGGCAGGTCGAAGACGCGCAGGTGGTCGCCGGTCGGATTCTCGGTGGGCACGCGCGGGGGATCGACGGGGAAGGGGTAGCGGACGTTCGTGTAGGCGGGGCGGCCGTGTCCCTGGAGCACCCAGTGCCCCGGCACGGCGAGCCCGGCCCAGCCCGACGCGTCGTACCCGGGCACGGCGAACGAGGTGTCCTCGCTGTCGGCCGTGGGTGAGAGCCGGAACCGCCAAGTCCCGTCGAGCGAGAGGCGTTTCGCGTCGGACGCGGCGAACCAGGCGCGTGGCGCGAGCGGTCCGGTGCCGGGCGACAGCTCCTCGTACCAGGGCGTGTTGTTCATGCGTCTCCTCCGTGGGCGTGAGGAAGATCCTCGGCCGTACCCGCCGGTCGGGGAAGACCCCGCGGCGGCGCGGTTTCCCTCGGGGGCCGGGGTCCGGGGCCGTTCATGAACCGATCGGTCAGAAGTCTGACCGATCGGTTAGAGTCGTCCTGCTCGTATCGCGGAAGGACCGAGGGAATGATGAACATGGGGGCTGCGGAGCCTGTGCAGCGCACGACCTGCTGCATCGTCGGCGGGGGACCCGCGGGGATGATGCTCGGACTGCTCCTGGCCAGAGCCGGGGTCGAGGTGACGGTCCTGGAGAAACACGGCGACTTCCTGCGGGACTTCAGGGGCGACACCGTCCACCCCTCCACCCTGCGTCTGCTGGACGAACTCGGCCTCGGAGAGCGCTTCGCGGCACTCCCGGCCCGCAGGCTGGAGGAGATGCACATGCGGATCGGCGACGCGACCGTCGTCATGGCCGACTTCCGCCGCATCCCCGGCCCGCACAAGTACATCGCCATGGTTCCGCAGTGGGACTTCCTCGGCCTGCTCGCCGAAGCGGCGGGAAAGGAGCCGACGTTCACGCTGCGCATGCGCACCGCCGTCACGGGCCTGCGGACCGAGGACGGCCGGGTCACGGGCGTGCGGTACGTCGATGAACACGGCGCCGCCCGGGAACTGGCCGCCGATCTCACCGTGGCCTGTGACGGCCGGGACTCGGTCGTGGCCCGCGCGGCCGGGCTTCGCCAGGAGCGCTTCGAGGTGCCGATGGACGTCTGGCAGGCGAGGGTGACCGCGCCCCGGGGAGGCGTGAAGGAGGGCCGCGTCTTCGCCCGCTTCGGCGGCGGCCAGGCGGCCGTCACCATGGACCGGGGCGACTACTACCAGACCGCCTATCTGATCCCCAAGGGCCAGGACGCGGCCCTGCGCGCGCACGACGTGCAGTGGCTGCGCGACCGTCTCGGCGACCTCTTCGGCTGGGACGCGGAGGTGACGGCCGAGATCCGTTCCTGGGACGACGTGAAACTGCTCGACGTGACGATGGGGCGGCTGCCCCGCTGGTACCGGGACGGGCTGCTGTGCATCGGCGACGCCGCCCACACCATGTCGCCCGTGGGCGGTGTCGGCGTCAATCTGGCCGTCCAGGACGCGGTGGCGGCCGCCCGCATCCTCGCGGAGCCGCTACGCCAACACGCTGTGACCACACGGCATTTGGAGCGCGTCCAGCGTCGCCGGGGGCTGCCCGTGAGCATCGTGCAGCGGCAGCAGCGCGGCGAGCACGACATGCTGCTGGGGCCCGCGCTCGACGGGACCCTGAGCGGTGACCGGCTGCCGCTGCCCCTGCGCCTGGTCCAGCGCTTCCCGGCCCTGCGCGGTCTCACCGCGTACCTGGGCGGCGTCGGTGTCCGGCCCGAGCGCGCGCCGCAATTCGCGTGCAGGAGAGGGTAGTTGGGGTCGGCGGACGGGCGGGGTCTCAGCGCTCCACGGCGAGCAGGGTGAAGGTCACCAGCTCGTCCGCGGCGGCCTCCAGGTCGAGCTCGGGGTGGACCAGCCAGTGCGCGATGACCCCGTCGATCGCCCCGCCGATGGCCAGCGACACCGTACGCGGGTCGAACTCCCGGAAGCTGCCCGCTTCTTGACCCCACGTCAGCAGAGCGGCAAGCCCCTGCCAGCGGCCGCCGGTGTCGTGCGAGCCCGGCGTCTTCAGCCGGGTGCCGCCGTGGTCGTCCAGGAGCATCTCGACGATCACCCGCACATGACGCCGGTTGGCCCGCTGGTAGCCGATCATCGCCCGCACATAGGCGACGAGGGCGCCCCGGGGGTCGTCCTCGCGCTCGACACGTTCGGCGACATACGCCGTGAACTGGTCGAGGACGTGGGCCAGGGTCGCCTCGGTCAGCTTGTCCTTGGAGGCGTAGTGGTAGAGGACGGCCGCCTTGGAGACCCCGGCCTGCTCGGCGATGGCGGCCAACGAGGTGGCCGGGTAGCCGCGGGTGGCGATGGAGTCGATGGTGGCCTCGATGAGCTGGCGGCGCCGGGCCTGCTCGGTGAAGGTGGGCCGCTCCGCACCGGCGCCTTGACGAGCGGACATCGCGCCACCACTCCCTGCTCTGAAGTCCCTGACCTGCCGGTTCCCGACCGTATCAGGCGCTGCGGGGGCGCTGGTCGCGAGCTCAGACGCGGCTGGTCGCGCTCTCTTTCCGCCGGACCGACGGCAGGCCGTTGGCCAGGTCCTCCGCCATCAGGCGCTTGGCGATCGCGTCCGCCGCGGCGCGCAATTCCGCGCTGCGGGGCCTCCCGCGGTCCCTCTCCAGCTGCTCGTTCAGCCACGTCGACCAGGAACGGGAGATCGCGTCCACCTCGCGCTCCCCGGCCGGGGTGTGCGAGAAGTAGCTGCCCTCGCGGCTGAGGAATCCCTCCTCGACCATCCGCTGGAACACCGGCACCAGCACCTCGGGCGGCACATGGCGGCGGGACGCGATCAGGCCGAGGCTCGCGTGCCCCACCATGCGGGTGTACTGCTCGACCTGCATGACCGCCCAGGCGCCCGCCACGTCGAGCCGGGTGTCGGAGGCGGCGACGATCCGCCGCGCGGTGTTCATGTCCGCACCGCGCACGATCTTGCCGACGGCGAGTTCGAGCACCTTCGCGGAGTCGCCCGTCGTCGGCTGCGCGAAGCCCTCGCCCATGTCGGTGGAGGCGGACCGCGCGGTGTCGCGCAGCTCGACCTGCTTGAGGAAGAGCGCGACCAGGAAGCCCACGGCGGCGACCGGAACCGTCCACAGGAACACGGTGTGGAGGCTGTCGGAGTACGCCTGCACGATGGGGGCGGCCGTCGCCGGGGGCAACTGGTGCAGCCCCGCCGGGGACTGCGCGGCCTGGGCGAGCTGGGCCGGGTTCGCGCCGCCGGCTCTGGCGGCCGCGGCCACCCCGTCCTGGAGATTCGGCTTGAGGGTGTTGGCGTAGATGGTGCCGAACACGGCCGTGCCGAACGAGCTGCCGAGCGTACGGAAGAAGGTGACACCGGAGGTCGCCGTGCCCAGGTCCGCGTAGTCGACGGTGTTCTGCACGGCGATGGTGAGGACCTGCATGCACAGGCCGATGCCGAGCCCGAGCACGAACATGTAGAGCGATTCCAGCCAGGCGCCGACGCCCGGCCCCATCAGCGACAGCAGATACAGACCCACCCCCATGACGAGGGCGCCCACGATCGGGAAGATCCGGTACTGGCCGGTCTTGCTCACCACGTTGCCGCTGAAAATCGACGCGATGAGCAGGCCGATGACCATGGGCAGGGTGCGCACGCCCGAGACCGTCGCCGAGTCGCCGTCGACGTACTGGAGGTACGTCGGCAGGAAGGTCATCGCGCCGAGCATGGCGAAGCCCACGATGAAGCTGAGGACCGAGCACACCGTGAAGACGGGATTGCGGAACAGCCGCATCGGCAGCATTGGTTCGACCGCCCGCGTCTCCGCCCAGCAGAACAGGGAGAGCGCGATCAGACCGCCCGCGAACAGGGCGATGATCGTGGGCGAGCCCCAGGCGAACTCGTTGCCGCCCCAACTGGTCGCGAGGATCAGGGCGCTGGACCCCGCCGCCACCAGACCGATGCCGAGGTAGTCGATGACGGGCTTGGCCGACGAGCGCACCGAGGGGATGTTCCGGGCCGCCGCGATCACCACCAGGATCGCGATGGGCACGTTCACGTAGAAGGCCCAGCGCCAGCTCAGATGGTCGGTGAAGAGGCCGCCGAGCAGCGGCCCGATGACCGTCGAGACGCCGAACACGGCGCCGATCGCACCCTGGTACTTGCCGCGTTCGCGCAGCGGGATCACATCGGCGATCAGCGCCATCGCGGTCACCATCAGACCGCCCGCGCCGATGCCCTGGAGCGCCCGCCAGGCGATGAGGAGCGACATGTTCGTCGCCAGGCCGCACAGGAACGAGCCGGTGATGAAGGTGACCGCGGAGACCTGGAAGACGACCTTGCGCCCGAACAGGTCGCCGAACTTGCCGACCAGCGCGGTCGCGACGGTCTCCGCCAGGAGGTAGGAGGTGACCACCCACGACATGTGGGCGGCGCCGCCGAGGTCCGAGACGATGGTGGGGAGAGCGGTGCCGACGATGGTCTGGTCGAGCGCGGCCAGCAGCATGCCGAGCATGATCGTCCCGAAGACGATGTTCCGCTGCCGGACGTCGAGCACGGGTGGCGCGGACACGGGTGCTGTATCGCTGGCGGTGGTCACACTGGCACCCTCACACCGCCGCAGGTGGCGCGCATGCCCTCGGGGCCGTGCGGGTGAGGCGGCGGGTGCCCGGCGCTCAGGCGCCCAGCACGACCTCGGAACCGACCTCCGGAAGGGCCCGCACCGCCGGGGGCGCGGCGCGGTGGAGCCTTGGCAGCGCGGGCACGGACGCGACGAACACCAGCGTGGTCAGCACGAAGGGCCACGTGAAGGCGTGCCCGCAGGCCGGTGCGAAGAGCGCGTTCAGGGCCGGGCCGAGCACCGTGGCCGTCGCGGCGCCGGCCACCGCGAAGCCGAGGCTCCAGCGGTCGGCCGCGAGCAGCACCCCGCACAGCGCCATCGCCACGAGCACGGCGTTGTAGCCCATGCTGCCGTCCACGATCCGCGCGGTGGGGGCGCCGAGCGCCCATGCGGTCACCAGTCCCACGGTGCTGCCGACGCAGGCCATCGCGCCCGCCGTCCGGCTGGCCGCGAAGATGCCGACGAGCAGGATCAGGCCGACGTACCACTGCGGCATGAGGAAGATCTGCGCGATGTTCGCGAGGAACGCGCGTCCCACGTCGTCGACGGCGAGCGCGACCGACCCCTCGGCCGCGCGGCTCAGCTCGGCCGAGTGCGGACCGCCGTGCCACACCCGCTCGAAGCCGGGCGCCGCGATCGTCATCGCCGTCGCCATCAGGCAGAACGGCAGCGTCAGGGTGGGCAGGCCCCAGCCGCGCAGCAGGGTCGTGGCGGCCGCCGTGACGACGGTGACGACCGCGCAGCCGCCCGCCGCGAGCACCATCGTCGACGGATGGCCGGGGCCGAGGAACACGGCGAAGCCGACCGCGACGAGGCAGGCGTTGAACCCCTCGAGCCCGGCGGACACCCTGCTCCGGTCCACCCCGAGCACCTGCGCGGTGCCGGTGCCGAGCGCCGTGCCGACCAGCCCGTAGAGGCCGTACTCCCACCCCGCGGCGAACAGCGCGACCGTGAAGATGACCCCGGTCACCGCGCTCGGCATGAAGTGCACCTGGGCCTGGCCGCGCAGCACGTGCAGCGCGAACAGTTCTCCCCGTCGTGTACGCGGCAATCGCACGAGCCCTCCTCCTGTCAACCAAGAAACCGGCCCGTAACAGCCAAGCGCACTGTAAGGGGCGACCCAGGGGACCCGGCAAGAGGCATACATCGGCAGAAGACGGCATAAAAGAGCCCGGAACCCGCACGACCGGAAAGGTTCGTAGACGAGGACAGCACCGGGCGCGTGCATACGGACGATGGAACGAGAGACCGGGCGCGAGCAGGCCCCAAGGACCTGCCCCGACCGCCGTGCGCCACGGCCTGACGGGCCTGCTCCCCGCCGCTGTCTGCCGGGCCCCCGCCTTACTCGTGGGCCAACCTCCCTCCCTGAAGATCAGGCGCGTACACGGTGGCGGCCGCGTACGCGCCGGAAAGCGAGGAGAGCCGGGCTTGAGTGACGTTCCGTCAACTCGCCGTGCTGGGCGGTAGTTCGGGGAGCTTTTTGTCGTACAGCCAGGCATGGAGCAGCGGGCGTACCGGTGCTCCCGCCGTGGACTCGGCGTGGGCGAGGAAGAGGGCGGTGTCACCGATCCGGCCGCGCCGCGCGTCGTGCCAGCCGCGCAGTACGCCGAAGAACCGTTCGTCGCCGAGCGTGAGGCGCAGTGCGTGCAGGGCGCAGGCGCCCCGGGTGTAGAGCCGGTCGTCGAAGATGCGGCGCGGGCCCGGCTCGGCGAGCCGCAGGTTCTGGCCGCGCCGCGCGAGGCCCAGCCACTCGCGGCGCGCGATCTCGTCGGCGCTGTCCTCGCCGATGTGCTCCGACCACAGCCACTCGGCGTACGTCGCGAAGCCCTCGTTGAGCCAGATGTGCCGCCACTCGCGGATGCCCACGCTGTTGCCGAACCACTGGTGCGCCAACTCGTGGGCCACCAGCGTCTCCCAGCCGCGCCGACCGTCGATGTGGTTGCGGCCGAACACCGAGCGGGTCTGGTTCTCGACGGGCGCGCCGAGCTCCGCGTCGACCACCACGGCCCCGTACGCCTCGAACGGATACGGCCCGAACAGGTCCGAGAAGTGCCTCAGCATGTCGGGCTGGCGGCCCAGATCGTGCCGGGCCGCGTCGGCGATGCGGGGCGGGTAGGCGTTGTGCACCGGGATCGGCCTGCCGCCGGGCGGCCCCGGCGCGAGCACGCTGTCGTGCTGGAAGCGGCCGGTGTAGAGCGCGGCCAGATAGGTGGCCATGGGGCCGGGGTGGTGGTAGGTCCACACATCGGTGGCGCCCTCGTTGCGGCACTCGGTGAGCGTGCCGTTCGCGAGCGCCTGCCGGTCGCGCGGCACCGTGACACGGAAGGTGTACGCGGCCTTGTCGTCGGGCCGGTCGTTGCACGGGAACCAGGAGGGCGCCCCCAGCGGCTGGGAGGCCACCAGGGTGCCGTCGTGGCTGTCGCCGGTGCGGTCCCAGCCGATGCTCCCGAACGGCGACCGGATCGGCCCCGGCCGCCCGCCGTACCGCACCTTGGTGGTGAACAGCTCGCCCGCGGCCACGGGTTGAGGGGGCGTCACATACAGCTTGCCCTGCCGCTGGCGGACGCGGGCCGCCCGGCCGTCGACGTGCGCCGCGTGGGCGGTCAGCCGGGACAGGTCGAGCTCGATCCGCTCAAGGGGGCGCAGGGCGACGGCCTGGATGAGCGCCGTGCCCGCGAGCTGACCGCTGGCCGAGTCGTAGGCGATCCGCAGGTCGTAGGCGAGCGTGTCGTGCCCGTACGAGCCGTGCTGGGGGAAGTAGCGGTCCCGGGGGCCGGTCGCCTCCTCGTCCGCCACCGTGAGGGTGCCCAGGGCGGACAGGGCGGCGACCCGGACCAGCGACCGCCGTGAGCACCGGGTCATGCCGCGCTCCCTTCCCGTGAGGTGCCCTGACGCAGCGTCATCACCGGTGACGCGGCTGCGGGTTGGGGTTCGGCGACGGCCGACCGCTCGCCCGCGATGGGGTTGCCCGCCCAGCGGGTGTCCGGCGGCACGCTCTCGCCGCGCATCACCAGCGAGGCCGCGCCCACCGAGGCGCGGGCGCCGACGTCGGTGCCCGGCAGCGCGATGCTGTGCGGGCCGAGGGAGGCGCCCTCGGCGAGCCGCACGGTGTCCAGGCGCATGATCCGGTCGTGGAAGAGATGGGTCTGCAGCACGCACCCGCGGTTCACGCTCGCCCCGTCCCCCAGCGTGATCAGATCGGTCTCCGGCAGCCAGTACGTCTCCAGCCACACCCCGCGCCCGATCCGGGCACCCAGGCTGCGCAGCCACCAGTTGAGGACCGGCGTGCCGGTGAAGGAGCCCGCCATCCACGGCACCGCGAGGGACTCCACGAAGGTGTCGTACAGCTCGTTGCGCCACACGAAGGACGACCACAGCGGATGTTCGCCCGCCTCGAACCGGCCGACCAGGATCCACTTCGCGGCGGTCGCCGTGAGCCCGGCCACCGCGGCCGCGGCCACCAGGAGCACCGTCCCGGCCAGGGCGGCGAGCGGCAGCCCGCCCGTGCTGAGAGCGCTCTGTTCGCCGATCAGCACGGCCTCGGCGAGGAGGACCGAGCACATCAGCGGCAGCACCCGGCACACCTCGACCGCGCCCCGGGCCAGGACGAGCCGCCGCGGCGGCTCGAAGGTGCGGCCCGGGTCGGCCGCGGTGGGTACCCGGGGCAGGGGAAGCGCCGGTCGTCCGAGCCAGGAACTGCCCGGCTCGCTGTGCGTGGGAGCGTCGCACAGGACGCCGATCAGGGCCCCGTCGGGCACCCGGCGGTCCGGGCCGACGATGCCCGAGTTGCCGACGAAGGACCTGCGCCCGATGGTCGCCGTCCCCAACCGCAGCCAGCCGCCCCGGATTTCGAACGGCGCGACCAGGGTGTCGTCCGCGAGGAACGCCCCGTCCTCGACGGTGAGGAGCGAGGGCAGCGGCAGCACCGTGGAGATCTCGGCGCGCCGCCCCACCTTGGCTCCGAGCAGCCGCAGCCACACCGGGGTCGCGAGGCTCGCGTACAGCGGGAAGACGCTGCCGCGGGCACCGCTCAGGAGCCGGGTCACCAGCCAGGCCCGCCAGGCGACGCCGCCGCACACCGGGTGGAAGCCGGGCTTCAGGCCCCGCCCGAGGATCCGGACCAGGGCGGCGAGCGTCAGCAGCGAGAACAGGGTGGTGACCACCGTGATGGGCGGTGCGGCCCACAGCAGGCGTACGGCGACCGCCGAGAGCGTGTCGCAGGACCGCACGAGGTAGTAGACGCCGACCAGTGCGGGCGCGGTGGACAGCAGGGTGAGCAGCGGCAGGCCGAGCAGGGAGAGCGCGTACGCGGCGGCCCAGCGGCGTGGGCGCGGCGGGCGCGGCGCGGGCCAGCCGGTGCCGGCGACGCGCTCGTGCGCCTCGGCCTGGCGGGCCGGCGAGCCGTGCCAGCGCCGGCCCGGGGGGACGTGCCCGTCCAGGCAGGCGCCGGGCTCCAGTTCGGCGTCCGCGCCGAGCACCGCGCCGGGCATGAGGGTGCTGCGGTGGCCGACGCGGGCGCCGTCACCGATGCGGACCTCGCCGATGTGCAGGGTCGCGCCGTCCAGCCACCAGCCGCTGATGTCGGCCTCCGGCTCCACGCTCGCGCCCCGGCCGATCGTGGCGAGACCGGTCACCGGCGGCATGGCGTGCAGGGCGGTGCCCGGCCCGACCCGGCAGCCCAGTGAGAGCGCGTACAGGCGGGCCCAGGGGGTGCCGAGGAGGGAGGGGACGCCGAAGGCGGCGACGACCCGCTCGGCCGTCCACAGCCGCAGATGGACGCGTCCGCCGCGCGGGTAGGCGCCTGGCGCCACGCCCCGGGTCAGGAGTCGCGCGGCCCCCGCGCCGATCGCGAAGCGGGCCGGCGCGCTCATCAGGACCACCGCGCCGATGATCACGAACCACCAGGAGGTGTGCGGCGCCCAGGCCCGCGGCGCGAGCCGGCCCAGGATGTTGTCGAGCAGGGCCAGGCCGACGAGCCCGCGCAGCCCCGCGACGCCGAACAGGCCTGCCGTCACCAGGAGTTGGACCGCACCGGCGCTGCGCGGTACGGGCTCGATGGGCCGGGCCTTGGCGGCGGGCCCCTTGAGGGACTCGAGGTGCTGGGCCATGTCGCGCAGTACCGGCCGGCGGTAGAGGTCGGCGACGGACACGCCGGGATAGTGCTCGCGCAGCTCGGAGGCGAGCCGGGCCGCGCTGAGGCTGGACCCGCCGAGCGCGAAGAAGTCGCTGTCCGGCTGGGGCCGGACGCCCAGCATCCGCTCCCACGCCCCGGCGAGGCGGGCCGTGGTGGAGCCCTCCTGTCCGGCGTCGACCACGGGGCCGCGCTGGGAGGGCAGCGGCCAGGGCAGGGCGTCGCGGTCCACCTTGCCCGAGGTGCGCGTGGGCAGGTCGGTGACCTCGACGAGCAGCGGCACGAGGGCGGCCGGAAGCCGCTGGGCGAGGAAGCCGCGCGCCTGGTCGACGCGGAAGCCGCTCTGCTCGGGGACGACGTAGCCGACCAGGATCTGGCCGCCGGCCGGGGTGCCGCGCACCGCGCCGGCCGCCGCGCGCACGCCTGGGAGCGCTCGCAGCATGGCGTCGATCTCGCCGAGTTCGATGCGCCGCCCGCCCACCTTGACCTGGTCGTCGGCCCGCCCGAGATGGATCAGGCCCGCGGCGTCGGCGCGTACGAGGTCGCCGGTGCGGTAGGCGCGGTGCGTGTCCAGGAGGGGGAGCGGGGTGAAGCGCTCGGCGTCCTTGGCGGCGTCGAGATAGCGGGCGGTGCCCGCCCCCGCGATGACCAGCTCGCCCTCGCCGCCGTAGGGAACGGGCTGTCCGGCCTGGTCGAGGACCGCCAACTCCCAGCCGGGCAGCGGGAGTCCGATGCGAACCGGCTCGCCGGGCAGCATCCGCGCGGCCGTCGCCACCACCGTGGTCTCGGTGGGGCCGTAGGTGTTCCACATCTCCCGGCCCTTGACCGCGAACCGGTCGGCGAGCGCGCCCGGGCAGGCCTCGCCGCCGACGATCAGGAGCCGCACCTCGTCGAGCGCCTCGTCCGGCCACAGGGCCGCGAGGGTGGGCACGGTGGAGACCACCGTGATGCCGTGTTCGACCAGCCAGGGTCCGAGCTCGTGGCCCGCCCGCACCAGCGAGCGGGGTGCGGGCACCAGGCAGCCGCCGTGCCGCCAGGCCAGCCACATCTCCTCGCACGAGGCGTCGAAGGCGACCGAGAGCCCCGCCAGGACGCGGTCCCCGGGCCCCAACGGCCGGTCGGTGAGGAAGAGTTGGGCCTCGGCGTCCACGAACGCGGCGGCCGAGCGGTGGGTGACCGCCACCCCCTTGGGCAGTCCCGTGGAACCGGACGTGAAGATGATCCAGGCGTCGTCGTCGGGCAACGCGGGGCGCCAGCGCGCGGCCAGCGGCGCCTCGGGCCCCGGCAGTATCCGCTCGTCGGCCTCGATCACGGCGCACACCCGCGCCTCGCGGAAGACGGTGGCCGCGCGCTCCTCGGGGTCGTCCGCGTCGACCGGCACATAGGCCGCGCCGCACAGAAGGACCGCCAGGATGGCGAGGTACAGGTCACAGGTCCCGGACGGGATCCGGACGCCGACCCGGTCGCCCGGCCCGATGCCGAGGCGGGTGAGCCGCGCGGCGCGTTCGGTGATCCGGTCGCACAGGTCTTGGTAGGTGAGCCTCTCGCCGCCCGCGTCGAGTGCGGGCGCGCCGGGATGGGCGGCCGCTGTCGCGTCCAGTACGTCGAGCAGGGTGCGGGGAAGCGGGGCGGCGGCGCCGCGGAAGACAGCCGGCAGATGCGAAGACATACGGTATGCCTCTGGCGTAGTGCGGGTGGTACGGACATCCTTCGGACATCCGCCCACTACGACGGGCATATCCAGCGGCGGGTTCGCCCCGGCGTCAGGACTTGACGATATTTATCCGTTGTTTTCGAAGTGATTCGGATGATTATGACGCCGAACGGGGCAAGTTCAAGCTCGATCCCGGTGGCCCAGATCCCTTGCGCGTAGCACTAGTTCGGTGGCGAACCGGTGTTCGGGCTCGGTGAGCCGGTCGCCGAAGATGGACTCCAGCGTGCGCATCCGATAGCGCACGGTCTGCGGGTGCACATCGAGGAGTTGACCCATCTGGGCAGCCGTCCCCCGGGTCGCGAGCCAGGTCCGCAGGGTCTCGACGAGCCGGTCGCGGCGGCCGGGCGTCAACGCGTCGAGCGGCGCGAGCTCGCGCCGGGCGAGGTGTTCGAGGAGCGCCGGATCCGAGCGCAGCCAGAGCGTGACGAGGTGGTCCTCGCAATACAGCGTGCCGGAGTCGTTGTCGATGACCCCCGACGCGGCGAGTTCGAGGACCTGGCGCGCCCAGCGCAGGGAATCGGACGCATCGCCGATGGGCACCTCCAGGCCGACCGCCGACCAGGAGCCGTGCAGGGCCGCGTCCAGCATCCGTCTTCGTACTTCGTCGACCGGGCCGGGCACCAGCAGGTGCGGAAGCGGCTCGCCCGGATCGATCAGGACATCGTTGTCCAGCGCCGCGCGCGTCACGTCCGCCCCCGACCGCAGCGCGACCAGGGTGACCCGCTCCGGGAGCGGCCAGTGGGCCCGCTCGGCGAGTTCGGCGATGGCCGCGCGCGGCACCGGCGATCCGGCCAGGATCAGATGCAGCAGCCGTCGTCGCAGGGCGTCCGAGCGCTCCCCGGAGAAGGAGGTGACCTCCAGGTAACCCTCCCGTGAGAGCGCTTCCAGCTGCTCGACGTAGGTGAAGAGCGCGTCGGCGAAGCTGAGCATGAGAGCGGGGGAGAGGTGGTAGCGCCGGCCGATCTTCTTGGCCCGCCTCAGTGCCACGCGGGCGCCCAGGCGGTAGGCCCCCTGGAGGGTGTCCAGGCTGCGGCCCTCGTACGCCTCGAACCGGCCGAAGCGGCGGCACATCTCGTCGCGCAGGGTGGACGGGGCGCTGGGGGAGGCCACCTGGTCGACGAAGACGGTGAGGTTCTGCTCCACGCCGACCCGGATGGCCTCGCCGTAGGGTCCTTCCAGTAATCGGGCGTACTCGGGGTAGGCGCGGGTGATCTCCGCGCCGATCTCCTTGAGCAGGCCGGGCAGTTCGGGCCGCATGATCGCGGCGAACTCCTGGGGGAGCGGCCCCAAGGGCTCCTGGATGTCCGGTGGTTGCGCGGCTGTGGGCATCTCACTCCCCTTGCACTACGGCGCCCGGCGGGGGGAGGGCCGATGGAGAAAGCGCTCCCACCGACCGACAGGTGCGTACCTTTCGCGGACTGCTGAACCTAGAACAACTCCCGTGTGAGGGACAACACTTGGGGCGGCGCCCGGTTCAGGGTGCGGCGGTTGTCGGCCGATTCCGGAGGGCGTTGCGACCGCGGCGCGGGAGCCGCCCTCCGGAGGGGATGGGGACGGCTACTGGATGGCCGAGTGCCAGTACTGGGAGAGGAGCTTGCCGTTGTTCGGCACGACCGTGCCGGGCGCGTGCAGGCCGGCCAGATAGGTCGACGCGTCGTTGAGTACGACGCTGTTGCGGCCCGCCGCCGAGGGCAGCCCGGTCTTGAGGTTCACCGCCCAGTCGAGCAGCCCCGCGAGCCCGCAACCGCTGGCTCCGGGCACCGCGAACGTGGTGTCCGTCTGGCTCGCTCCGGTGAGGCTGAGCCGGTTCATGACACCCGCGGTGCTGGGCGTGCCGTTGCCCTCGAAGCGCTGGATGCCGAGCGCCGGACGGGTGAGGTTCTGGGGGCGCAGCACGATCGGGTGGGCGGCGGAGCCGATGTAGCAGGAGCCTCCGAGGAACGGGTTCTGGAGGTGGATGCGGACCGGGATCGCGATGATCGGCTGCCCGGAGGTGGCGCCCGCGGTGAGATTGAAGTCGGTGGGCGCACCGGCCGATTCGACGGTGGCGGTCACGCGGTTGAGGGTGCTGTCGGTGATCTGGCGGCAGATGTCGCCGATGACGGGCAGGTCGTTCGGGCACATCAGGCCGAGCAGCCCGCCCGGGATGTCGGCGGAGTCGGCGATCAGCGCGCCGCCCGCCGGTGCGATCAGGGTGGGCGCGCCCGAGGCGTGCTGCACCACGCCGAGTTGCAGGTCGCTGGCGCCGGTGACGACCTCGGTGCTGCCGAGCTTGATGGAGCCGCTCGCCGCGTGCGAGACGATGCACTGCGCGATGTCGGCGCGCCCGTCGGCGGCCAGCATCGCGGGGTCGTCCACCGGGCAGCGGGTGAACGGGGCCCAGTCGCCGCCGAGCCGGGCGGCCGGAGCGGCGTCGGCGGCGGCCGGGCCCACGGTCCCGAGCAGGGTCAGGGCCGTGCCGGCGGCCAGCAGCCCCGCGCGCAGACGGGTGGATACGGGTCTCATGAGGTCGTCCCCTCTTGACGTCTCGACTCGCGACGTCCTGTACGTATATGGGAGGCGGCCGCAACCGGCGGCAGCGGAGCAGGAGTTGGCCGGATCACGACGCGATGGATGGGTCGAGCGGGTGGAGCTCACCGCAGCGGCACCGGCACGGTCGTCGGCTGCTTGTCGGCGGTGCAGAGCTTCGCGGGGTCGTCGGGGATGCCGGACGCGCACGGCGCTCCCTGGTTCTGCTTGACCGTGTTGGCGGGGCCGGACACGGACGCGGTGAACAGCGGGCTGAGGTCCTCGCCCACCCCGCAGCCGGTGAACGGCGGAATGGTCACGGACCCGTCGAGCGGCCCGCCCCGGGAGAGCGAGTAGCCGCGCCAGACCGTGTCCTTGCCCTTGGTGAGCTTTCCGAGCAGGACCATGTGGTCCTGGGTGTTCTTCGCCGGGTCGGGGTCGTGGGAGTAAACCGGTCCGGCGGTACGGCAGTTGGGGCCGACGTCGAGGGGCGTCCCGTTGACGCGGACGTCGCTCAGGCGCAGCACCACCGGAATCCTGATGTACGTCTCGCCGTGCCCCGCGGTGTTGTTGAGGTCCGAGTCGATGTCCATGGCCCCGGTCTGCTCCAGCGTCATCGTGGCCGTGGTCGGCATGAACCCGAAGGTCAGGAACGTCGCCGGGGCGGGCGGCGTCTCGGCGCGGCCCTGGTGGTCGAGCCGGCCCACCGAGCTCTGGAACAGATGGAGTTCGAAGACGCCCGGTCTGACCTCGATCCGCTTGAGTCGGCTCGGCCCCTGGACGATCTTGGCGCAGTAGACGGGGATCAGGGAGGCGCCGCCCAGCTTGGTCACGTTCGAGTACCCGGTGACGTACGCCGAGAGCGCGAGCGGCTGCGAGGTGTCGCCGCGGCACTCGGGCGCGGCCGCGGTCCGGGGCCCTTGCGCCCGGGGGGCGGCGACGGCGGGAGGGGCGGGGGAGGGCTGTTCCGGGCCGCCGGTCGCGGGGGCGGTGGCCGGGGTGCCGGGGCTTGGGGTGGGCGAGGAGGAGGTGGCCGCGCCGACGGGAATCTTGGCGAGCAGGCCGGCGGTGCCCGGCGTGAGCGTGCAGGTCACCGACAGGGTGGCGGGGTCGGTCGCGGCGCCCTCGGCGGTGACCGGGCTGAAGTCGAGCGTCAGGGCGGCTGCCGTCATGGTGAGATCGCCCGCACTGTTCGCGGTGACGGTGGGGACCTCGCCGGTGGCGCCGAGCACGGCGGTGCCCGTCGCGGCGAGCGGCACGGAGGGCGCGGCGCCCTGCCAGAGCGCGGGGGCGGTGGCGCCGTTCTGGGCCACCTCGACCGTCAGCCGGGTGGTGGCGCCGGTCCTGGCCGCACGGCGCCCGGTGAGCTCGGCGACCGCGGCGTCGGGCAGGGTCACCGAGGCCGTGACGTCGGCGGGTTGGAAATGAACGCCGACCGCGGCCCGGTCGGGGAACCGGGCGCCGATGCGTACCGTCACCGGGCGCGCCCCTGCCGGAAAGGCGCAGCTGTAGCCGAGTTCCGTGCTGACCCGCTGGTCACCGAGGGCCGTGTCCGCGCCGGGCACGATCCCGGCGAGCACCACGGTGGCCGCCGCCACCGCACCCCGCGCACGCGCGCCCCGCCACCGGCCGGCCGGGCCCGGGCTCCGTGTCACGTCGCCTTCAGCTCCCTTCGCTCAGATGCCCGGAACGGCCGACGGCGCGTGTGCCGCGACTGGCGGGCCGCCCGGCCGTCGCCTGGCCGGGCGGACCCTGGGCGTACGCGATGTGTCATGCGGCGCTACGAGCCGACGATGGTGGGGAACGTGCTGGTGCCGCTGACCACCGCGTAGTAGTCGCCGTTGAACGACGGGTGGTCGCCCGCGGACACCACGCCCGAACAGCCGGCGGTCGGATCCGAGACCGTCAGTTCGGTGGGAGTGGCCGCGACCGCCAGGTCACCCGTGGAGTTGGTGTAGGTGCCGTGCGCGGTGCCGGTCACCGTGAAGGCGCACGTGGCCACGGTCACCCGGGCGTTGATGCCGGAGATGTATCCCTGGGAGACGCCGCTGCCCGCGTCGTAGTCGGTCACGTTGAGCGTCCAGGGGGTGTTCGCCACCGTGTCCACCGCGCCGAGGAAGCTGGTGCACGGCTCGCCCGAGCGGCCGAAGTGCGCGGGGTCGATGCTGCCGACCGCGGCCGGGTTGCCGGTGGCGCTCTGGAGGGTGCCGCCGGCGTCGGCGTACGTACAGGTCATGTCGATGCCGTTGATGGAAAGGACGACATTGCCGGACGATGCGGTGAAGCTCTCGGGCGAGTTGGGGCCGATGACCCAGTTCGTGGGCGACGCGGCCAGCGCGGGCGCGGTCGCCAGCGTGAATGCGGCCGTGGCGGCGCCGCATATCAGCGCGACCTTTCCAAGGGTGCTTCGCACGGTAATCTCCTCCGGTTTCACCAGCTGTGGGGACGGATTCGGCCACGTATGATCCGTGACGACCCGGACGTTACTTGCGAGAAACATGGGCGCACAATCCTGCCGTTGAATATTGTGCCGAGCGAGTCCCTTCCTTGTGCCGAGGATGAGCAACCGGCCGGTTTTTCTTGTCGGTTGGTGCGCAATGCGGCCGAGTGCGCCGGGCCATTCGCGCCGAACTTCCCTGTTCATTCCCCCAGCGGTCGGGCCGGACGTGCGGTGACAGGTGAAACCCCTCAATGAATGACAAGTTCCGGGGCGACATCACTGCCGCGATGACAAGTTGATGCCGTCCGGAACCGGATGCACGGAAACTTCCGCGACCGGTATTGCAGAGCGAGGTTACCGAGCCGTAGCGTCCGAAGTGCGGTCGGTCCGGGCAGTTCACCCGGCTCCCGCCCGCCGGCGTCCACGCTCCCGGCCGCGCCCCCGAAGGCCGGGAGCCGCCTGGGTGAAGCTCCCGGCCCATAACCGCTTGTAAGGCCGGGTCGCTGCCCGGAGGGTGGGGGCGTCGCGGCCCAGCTCCCTTCGGCCGCGGCGCCCCCGTCCTTTCGCGCCGACGCCGTTCCTGCTCCATTGCTGCGCAGTCGTCTCCCGGGCGGCCGGAAAACTTGTCAACGCGTGACAAGGAAAAGGGATTTCACCGATGTGGCTGTCCGGGATCTTGTTTCGGCGGTACGGAGCGACTTACCGTGCGCCCCTCGGTGCCCTCGCGTCACCACGTACGAGCCTGCTGGAGGTGAGATGGGAATCGAAGTCGTGGTCGAAGGCCTGACCAAGTCCTTCGGCAAGCAGAACATCTGGCAGGACGTCACCCTCACTCTGCCCGCCGGAGAGGTCAGCGTCATGCTGGGGCCCTCCGGCACCGGAAAGACCGTCTTCCTCAAGTCGCTCATCGGGCTGCTCAAACCGGAGAAGGGCCGGGTTCTCATCAACGGCGTCGACATGGTGAACAGTCCCGAACGGGACATCTACGAGACCCGGAAACTCTTCGGTCTCATGTTCCAGGACGGCGCGCTCTTCGGCTCGATGTCCCTTTTCGACAACATCGCCTTCCCGCTGCGCGAGCACACCCGCAAGAAGGAATCGGAGATCCGCCGCATCGTCATGGAGCGGGTGGACATGGTGGGACTCCTCGGCGCCGAGGAGAAGCTGCCCGGGGAGATCTCCGGCGGCATGCGCAAGCGCGCCGGGCTCGCCCGCGCGCTGGTGCTCGACCCCCAGATCATCCTGTGCGACGAGCCCGACTCGGGCCTCGACCCGGTCCGCACCGCCTTCATCTCGCAGCTCCTGATCGACCTGAACGCGCAGATCGACGCGACGATGCTAATCGTCACCCACAACCTCGACATCGCGGCGACCGTACCCGACAACATGGGCATGCTCTTCCGCCGCAACCTCGTCACCTTCGGCCCCCGCGAGGTACTCCTGACCAGCGAGGAGCCCGTCGTCGCACAGTTCCTCAGCGGGCGCCGGGAGGGTCCCATCGGCATGTCCGAGGAGAAGGACGCCGCCTCCCTCGCCCTGGAGCAGCTCAACTCGCCCCAGAGCGGAGCCAGTTCGCCGCGCAGGATCCCGCCGCAGCTGGAGCCTTCGCCGGGTCTGCCCGCCCGCCAGGCGGTGCTGCGCCGCAAGCTGCGGGTGATGGACATGCTCGACCAGCTGCCGCCCGCCGCCCGCCGGGCCATCGAGAGGGGCATGGCGCCGGCCCGGGAGGCGGCGCCGTGACGATGGAGGCGGAGAGAAGCCCGCGCCCCCCGACACCCCCTCCTGCCCGGCCGCCGCGCCGCCCGCTCCCCGGCCTCGGCGCCTTCCGCCAGACCGGGCAGCTCTTCGCGCTCGCCGCCGCGGTCACCCGGGCGGTCTTCCACCGCCCCTTCCAACTGCGGGAGTTCATCGAGCAGTTCTGGTTCATCGCCAGCGTCACCATCCTGCCCGCGGCCCTCGTCTCCATCCCGTTCGGCGCCGTGATCGCGCTCCAGGTCGGCTCGCTCACCCAGCAGCTCGGCGCCCAGTCCTTCACCGGCGGGGCCAGCGTCCTCGCGGTCATCCAGCAGGCGAGCCCGCTCATCGTGGCTCTGCTCATCGCGGGCGCCGGCGGCTCCGCCATCTGCGCCGACCTCGGCTCCCGCACCATCCGCGAAGAACTCGACGCGATGGAGGTCATGGGCGTCTCGCCCGTCCAACGGCTCGTCGTGCCAAGGGTGTTGGCGACCATGTTCGTCGCCGCCCTGCTCAACGGCATGGTCTCCGTCGTGGGCACCCTCGGCGGCTACTTCTTCAACGTCATCATGCAGGGCGGCACCCCGGGCGCCTACCTCTCCAGCTTCTCCGCCCTCGCCCAGCTCCCCGACCTGTACGTCAGCGAGATCAAGGCGCTGATCTTCGGGTTCATCGCGGGGATCGTGGCCGCCTACCGCGGACTCCACCCCCGAGGCGGCCCCAAGGGCGTCGGCGACGCGGTCAACCAGTCCGTTGTCATCACCTTCCTGCTGCTCTTCTTCGTGAACATGGTCCTCACCGGGATCTACCTCCAGATCGTCCCCCCGAAGGGCGGCTGACCGATGGCCCTCCTCAGCCTCCTGGACCGCTCCGGCGACCAACTCACCTTCTACGTCAAGGCGTTGCTGTGGATACCCCGCACCCTGCGGCGCTACCTCAAGGAGGTGCAGCGGCTGCTGGCCGAGGTCGCGTTCGGCAGCGGCGGCCTCGGAGTCATCGGCGGCACCATCGGCGTGATGATCGCCATGACCCTGTTCACCGGCACGGTGGTCGGGCTCCAGGGGTACGCCGCCCTCAACCAGATCGGCACCGCCGCCTTCACCGGCTTCGTCTCCGCCTACTTCAACACCCGCGAGATCGCCCCCCTGGTCGCCGGGCTCGCCCTGTCCGCCACCGTGGGCGCGGGCTTCACCGCCCAGCTGGGCGCGATGCGCATCAACGAGGAGGTCGACGCCCTCGAAGGCATGGGCGTGCGCAGCCTCCCGTACCTCGTCACCACCCGGATCATCGCCGGGGTCGTCGCGATCATCCCGCTGTACGCGATCGGGCTGCTCAGCTCGTACTTCGCGTCCCGGCTGACCACGGTCGTCTTCAAAGGCCAGTCACGCGGCACCTTCGACCACTACTTCAACCTCTTCCTCTCCCCGACCGACGTGCTGTTGTCGGTGCTCAAGGTGCTCATCTTCAGCGTGATGGTGATCCTGGCCCACTGCTACTACGGCTTCCGGGCCACCGGCGGACCGGCCGGAGTCGGCGTCGCCGTGGGGCGCTCGGTGCGCAACGCGATCGTCCTGATCGCCGTCACGGACTTCTTCCTCTCCCTTGCCCTCTGGGGTGCCACCACCACCGTGAAGGTGGCCGGATGAACCCGCAGGCCCTGCGCCGCAGGCTCGCCGGAGTCGTCTTCCTGCTGGTCCCGGCGCTGCTCGTGTGGCTCTCGATCGCCGTGTACGACAAGGACTTCACCCCCTCGGACACCATCACCGTCGAAACGGGCAGCGTCGGCCACGAGATGCATCCGGGCGCCGAGGTGAAGCTGCGCGGGGTCGTCGTCGGCGAGGTCCGCACCATCAGCGCGGACGGCGCGGGGGCGAAGCTGACCCTCGCCCTCCAGCCGGGCCGGCTGCGCCACATCCCTGCCGATGTGCGGGCGCAGATGCTACCGACCACGCTGTTCGGCGAACGGTTCGTGGCACTCGTCCCGCCGCCGAACCCGTCCACGAGAGCGCTCTCGGCCGATGCGACCATCCCGCAGGACCGGTCCCACGACGCCATCGAGCTGGAGCAGGTCCTCGACCACGTGCTGCCCCTGCTCTCCGCGGTCAAGCCCGACAAGCTCTCGGCCACGCTCTCCGCCGTCGCCCAGGCGCTGCGCGGCCGGGGCACCCAGCTCGGCGACACCTTCGTCACCCTGGACGCCCACCTGAAGAAGTTCAACCCGGACCTGCCCACCCTCAACGCCGACCTGAAACAGCTCGTCAAGGTCTCCCGGACCTACAGCGACGCGGCCCCCGACATCCTGAGAGCGCTCACGGACGCCACGACCACCACCGGCACCGTCGTCGACCAGCAGACCCAACTCCTGGGCGTCTACGGGCAGACGACGAAGACCGCCCAGGATCTGACGGCCTTCTTCCAGCAGAACAAGGACAACATCATCCGGCTGAGCGAGGTGAGCCGTCCCACCCTGGAGCTCCTCGCCCGGTACTCCTCGTCCTTCCCCTGCACCCTGCGCACGCTGGCGGGGTTCGTGCCCGCGATGGACAAGGCGCTCGGCAAGGGCTCCGGGCAGCCCGGACTCCACGTCACCGTCAAGGCCGTGCCCTCCCTCGGCAGGTACGAAGCCGGGCGCGACACCCCCGCCTATACGGCGGGCGGGGGACCGCACTGCTACCCGGTGCCCTATCTGGGCGCCCCGCTCCCCGCCGAGAGCGCTCTCACGAACACCGCGGCGACCTCCGGCGCCGGGCTCGGGCTGGCGAACTCGCCGCAGGAGAACCAGCTGGTGAACGAACTGCTCGCGCCCGGCATGAAGCAGACACCGCAGTCCCTGCCGGACTGGAGCAGCCTGCTCGTCGGGCCCGCCCTGAGAGGGACGGAGGTGACCATCAAGTGAAGCGCCGCAGCATCGCGGGACCCCTCGTCAAATCACTGGTCTTCGTCCTGGTGACGGCGCTCGCGACCACCGTGCTCGCCCTGTCCATCGCCAACACCGGAGTCGGGGACACCCAGACGTACCGGGCGCGCTTCACCGACACCACCGGCCTGATCGAGGGCGACAGCGTCCGCATCGCCGGGGTGAAGGTCGGCCAGGTGGACAGCGTGGAGGTCGTCGACCGGCGGCTGGCCCAGGTCACGTTCTCCGTGCAGCGGGGCCGGTCCCTGCCGGGCACCGCCACCGCCTCGATCAAGTACCTCAACATGGTCGGCCAGCGCTACGTCGAACTGGGCCGGGGCGCCGGCGCGCCCGGCGCGACCCTGGCGCCCGGCGCGACCATCCCGCTGGAGCGCACGACCCCCGCCCTCGACCTCACCCAGCTGTTCAACGGCTTCCAGCCCCTGTTCGAAGGGCTCTCGCCCAAGGACGTCAACCAGCTGGCGGGCTCCATCGTGCAGGTCCTCCAGGGCGAGGGCGGCACGGTGGACAGCCTGTTGCGGCACATCGGTTCGCTGACCACGACCGTCGCGGCCAAGGACAAGGTCATCGGCGAGGTGATCTCGAACCTGAACACCGTCCTGACCACCGTCAACGACCGCGAGGCGGGCTTCAACGACCTGGTGGTCACGCTCCAGCGACTGGTCTCCGGGTTCGCGGGCGACCGCAAGCCGCTCGGCGAGGCCGTCGCCGCGATGGGCGATCTCACCACGGTCACCGCCGGGCTCTTCCAGGACGGCAGGGCGCCGCTGAAGGAGGACATCAAACAGCTCGGGCGGCTGTCCTCGCACCTCGCTGAGAGCGCTCCCCAGGTCGAGAACTTCCTGCGCAGAACCCCCGACAAGATGCGGGCCCTCACCCGGACCGCGTCCTACGGGTCCTGGCTCAACCTCTACCTCTGCGAGGCCAAGGTGGCCGGCGTGAAGACCGAGGACGGCAGCGCGCCGCCCACCGGAATCCCGGTCAGCGAATCGAGGTGCCAAGGATGAGGCTTCCGCTGCCGCGCCGCTTGCGGGCCCCGCACCTGCCGCGCCCCGCCCTCGGGCGCCCCCGCCTCAAGCCGATGAAGGAACGCAACCCGGTCGCCGTCAGCCTGGTGGGGCTGCTGGTCCTGGCCCTGGTGGGCATCGCCGCCTACCACGCGGACTCCCTGCCGCTCATCGGCGGCGGCACGACCTACAGCGCCGATTTCTCCGAATCCGCCGGGCTGCGCGACGGCGACGAGGTGAGGATCGCCGGGGTCAAGGTCGGCGAGGTCAGCGGGGTCTCGCTCGACGGAGCCAAGGTGAAGGTCACCTTCAAGGTGAAGCACGCCTGGATCGGCGACGCCTCGACCGCCGCCATCGCCATCAAGACCCTGCTCGGCGAGAAGTACGTGGCCATCGACCCGCTCGGCACCGGCGAGCAGGACCCGGACAGCCGCATCCCGCTGGCCCGCACGACCTCGCCGTACGACGTCACCCAGGCCTTCGAAGGACTCAGCAACACGGTCGGCGCGATCGACACCTCCCGGCTCGCCAAGAGCTTCGAGACGATCTCCGACACCTTCAAGGACTCGCCCCCCGACGTCCGTACGGCGGTGTCCGGTCTGGCGGCCCTGTCGAAAACGGTCTCCGAGCGCGATGCCCAGCTGGCCCAACTCCTCAAGGGGAGCGAGCAGTTGACGAAGACGCTCGCCGGCAAGAAGAGCAGCTTCGAGACCCTCATCGACGACGGCGGACTGCTGCTCGGCGAGCTCAAGCAGCGCCGCGACGCCATCCAGGCCCTCCTCACCGGAACCCGCGCACTCGGCACCCAGCTCACCGGTCTCGTCAAGGACAACTCCGCCCAACTGAAGCCCACCCTGACCGCGTTGGGGCGCGTCACCGATGTCCTGGTCAAGAACCAGCAGGGCCTCGACCGCACGCTGGCCCTGGCCGGGCCCTACTACCGGCTCATCGGCAACACCCTCGGAAGCGGCCGCTGGTTCGACAACTACCTGTGCGGACTCGTCCCCAGGAACTATCTGCCGGCCAAGTCGCTGCCGCGGACCGGCTGCATGCCGCCGAAGAACGGAGGCTACCCATGAGCCGGCGACGCGCTCTCACGATCGTCCTGGCCCTCGCGGTGATCGCCGCCACGGTCGTCGGAGCGCTGCGCGTCCTCGCCGACTCCGGGGGCAAGCGCATCACCGCCTACTTCGACCACGCCGTCGGCATCTACCCCGGCTCGGACCTGCGGATCCTCGGCGTCAAGGTCGGCGAGGTCGACTCGGTGACGCCCCAGGGGCAGCACGTCAAAGTGGTGGTGACGCTGGACCGGGGCGTACGGGTGCCCAAGGACGCGCGGGCCGCCGTCGTCTCGCCCAGCGTCGTCGCGGACCGCTACGTCCAGCTCGCCCCGGCCTACACCGGGGGCCCCGAGATCGCCGACCGGGCCGAACTGCCCGCCTCCCGCAACGCCACCCCGGTGGAAGTGGACCAGCTCTACGCCTCCCTCACCGAACTCAGCAAGTCCCTGGGCCCCGGCGGAGTGAACGCGACGGGAGCGCTCTCAGGGCTCCTGGACACCGGCGCCAAGAACCTGGGCGGCAACGGCGCCGCGATCGGCGACTCCATCGAACAGTTCGGCAAGGCGGCCAAGACCCTGGACGGCAGCAGCGCGCACCTCTTCACCACGCTCTCCTACCTCCAGACCTTCACCACCCTGCTGAAGAACAAGGACGGCGCGGTACGCGACGCACAGAACAAACTCGCCGACGTGACCTCGTTCTTCGCCGACAACAAGGACAACCTCGCGGGCGCGCTGAAGGAACTCGGCACCGCGCTCGGCAACGTCAAGACCTTCATCCGGGACAACCGCGCCGGCCTCAAGGCCGAAGTCGACAAGCTCGCCCCGCTCACCCAGATCCTCGTCAACCAGCGGGCCTCCCTCGCCGAGGCCCTGGACACCGCGCCCCTGGCCGCCGGGAACACGCTCAACGCCTACGACCCGGCGCACCGCACCCTCGACGGCCGCGCCAACATCAACGAGATCAGCATGGGCGGCGACATCGTGACCCCCCTCAACCCCGCCGTGGCGGGCGGCGCGGGTCTCGTACCGGTGCCGCAAGCCCGGCTGAGAGCGCTCCCCGCGCTCCCCCTGCCCCCCGTCGGAACCGTGTACGGGACGGCGGCCGACGGCGCGATTGACGCGACCGGGCCGTCCGGGGATCCCGCTGCCACGAACGGAGGCCGCGGATGAAGGCGCGCCTCACCCGGCGGGCCGGGGCCGCGGCGGGCGCCGGGGCCGCGGCCGTCCTCGCCCTGGCCCTCACCCTCGGCAGCTGCTCGATGCCGTCCTTCTCCGGGATCGACCAGCTTCCCCTGCCCGGCGGCGCCGACCTCGGCAGCCACCCGTACGACATCACCGCCGACTTCGCCGATGTCCTGAGCCTGGTTCCGCAGGCCGCGGTGAAGGTCAACGACGTCGCCGTCGGCCGCGTCACCAAGGTGGCCCTCGCCCCCGACGGCTGGTCCGCCCAGGTCACCATGCGGATCAGGGGAGATGTGAAGCTGCCCGCCAACGCGTACGCCCAGCTGGAACAGTCCAGCCTCCTGGGCGAGAAGTTCGTCCAGCTGTCCGCGCCGGCCAAGGAGAACAAGGAGACGGCCCAGGGCCGCCTGGGCCCCGGCGCCGCGATCCCGATCGCGCGGACCAACCGCAACCCCGAGGTCGAGGAGGTGCTGGGAGCGCTCTCCATGCTGCTCAACGGCGGCGGCGTCAACCAGCTCAAAACGATCACGACCGAGCTCAACAAAGCGATCGGCGGTCGCGAGCCCGAGGTCCGCTCCATGCTCCAGCGCGTCAACACCCTGGTCACCGACCTGGACGGCCACCGCGGCGACATCACCGACGCGCTCGACGGGGTCAACCGGCTCTCGGCCACCCTCGCCACCCGCAAACAGCAGGTCGGCACGGTCCTCACCGGGCTCTCCCCCGGCCTCAAAGTCCTTGAGGACCAACGGGGTTCACTGCTCACGATGCTCAGGTCGCTCGACACCCTCTCCACGGTCGCCGTCTCGACGATCAACAAGAGCAAGGACGACATGGTGGCCGATCTACAAGCGATCGCACCGACCCTCAAGGCGCTGGCCGACTCCGGCAAGGACCTGCCCGACTCCCTCCAGGTCCTGGTCACCTATCCGTTCACCGACGAGGTGCTGCGCGGCATCAAGGGCGACTACCTCAACGTCTACCTCGACGTGACGGCCGCCCCCGGCACCCAGGTCATCCCGCCGCTCACCACACCCCCCGCGGCGCGGGTGCCCACGACGCGGCAGGCGCCGCTCGGACTGCCGCCGGTCGGCGGCACCGGAGGGGTGCACTGATGCTGACGACGGCGACCAGACTCAAGAACCTGGCGTTCCTCGTGATCGGGGTGCTCGTCCTCGGGTACACCGGGTTCCGGTACGCGGACGTCGGCCACTACGTCGGCATCCGCGACTACTACACCGTGAAGGTCCATCTCGCCGAGACCGGTGGCCTGTTCACCCACTCCAACGTCACCTACCGGGGCGTGTCGGTGGGCCGTGTCGGACCCATCGGGCTCACCGACGACGGGGTCGTCGCCGAGCTCCACATCGACAACGCGGCCCCGCCCATCCCCACCGCCCTGCAAGCGGTCGTGGCCAACCTGTCCGCCGTGGGCGAGCAGTACATCGACCTTCGGCCCACCTCCGCCGGGGCGCCCTACCTGGGCGACGGCGGCGAGATCCAGCAGAGCGACACACGCACCCCGGCGCCCGTCACCACCGTGCTCACCAGCGTCAACGACCTTGCCGCATCCGTGCCGCTGGACTCGCTTCGCACCGTCGTCGACGAGTTCGGCAAGGCCTTCGAAGGGCGCGGCAAGGACCTCCAGGTGCTCCTCGACAACGGCACCGACTTCGTGAAGGCGGCCGACAAGGCGCTGCCGAGCACGACCACCCTGCTCGCCGACGGACAGACCGTCCTCACCACCCAGGCCGAGGAGGGCCACGCCATCGAGACCTTCGCCTCCGGGGCGCAGCGCCTGGCCGCCACCCTGAAGGGCTCGGACGCCGATCTGCGCCGGCTGATCGCCGCCGCGCCGGATGCCGCGGGGCAGCTCAGCGGGCTGCTCAGGGACCTGAACCCGCAGATCAGCGTGGTGCTCGCCAACCTGCTCACCACGGCCGACATCGCCGTCACCCGGCAGCGCGGCATCAAGGAACTCCTGGTGAAACTACCGCCGTTGGCGGCCGCCGGGGCCACCGCCATCGACGCGAAGGGCGCCAACCTGGGCATGGCGGTCACGTTCTTCGCGCCGCTGCCGTGCACCGACGGGTACGGCGGCACGGTCTACCGCAACGGCCTCGACACCCTCGACACGCCGACCCTCAACACCAAGGCGAGATGTGCCGCGCCCGCGAGCAGCGGTCGGGACGTGCGCGGCTCGGCGCACGCGCCGACCGGCGGCCCCCTGCCCGCACCGGCCCAGCCGGGCGCCCTGCCGCCTGCCCCGTCCGCCGCGCCCGCGGCCCCGCCCTCGGCGCTGCCGGGCGCCCTGTCCCTGCCCGCGCTGCCCGACGCCGGACCGTCGGACCTGGCCGGGCTGCTCGGCCTGACCCCCGCCACCGGAAAGGACGTACGCCCGTGATCGCGCTCTCTGGCGGCCCCCGGCTCCGCCGCAGCCTCGTGGCGGTGGCCCTCACCGCCTCGGCCGCCTTCTGCGCGTGCGCGGGATGGACGTACCTCGCGGCGCGCAACGACTCCACGCTCGCGTACGCCGCCGCGCGCGACGCCGCGCTGACGGCGGGCCGCAGTCGGATCGCCGCGCTCTCCACCCTGGACGCCGCGCACCCGGACGCGGCCCTGCGCAGCTGGCTCGACGCGTCGACCGGCCCCCTCCACGACGAGCTCCGCCGGACGGGCGCGGGCAAACCGACGACGTCGGCGCGCGGCAGCGTCACGGACGCCGCCGTCACCGAACTCGACGACCGCTCCGGTACGGCCAAGCTCATCGCGACGGTGCAGGTGCAGCTCACCCCGGCGGGCGGCGCCACCACCACCGACCGCAAACGGTTCGAGGCGGCCCTCGAACGCACCGCGTCCGGCTGGAAGGTGAAGGCACTCGGCGCGGTCCCGGTCACCGCACCCTGACCCCGGACCGAAGGGAGAAGCAGCGTGAGCACAGCCGATCTGAAACCGGCATCCGAGCCGGAGCCCGCCCAGGACGCGGCCCCTGGGAGCGACGGCGCGACGGACGACGAGGAAACCGTCGGTACAACGCCCGGCGAGCAGCACCCCGACGCGCCCGAAGCGGCTCCCCCCAGCCGTCGCCCGCGCCGCGCTGTACTCCTCGCCTGCGTCCTGGTCCTCCTCCTCGCCGGGGCCGGACTGCTGTATCAGGCACGCCAGTTGACCACCACGGCGGCCGCGCGCAATCACGCGCTCAGTGACTCCGCCGCCACCACCCGCGTCGTCGGCGACGTCAGCAACACGCTCGGCAAGGTGTTCTCGTACGAGCCGCAGGACACGCGTGCCACCGAGGACGCGGCACGCGAACTGCTCGGCGGGCGCGCAGCCGGTCAATACGCCGCGCTCTTCGGCGCGTTGAAACAACGGGTCGCCGAGCAGAAGCTCAGCCTCACCACCCACGTGGTACGCGCCGGGGTCACCCGGCTGACCGGTGACCGGGCCGAGCTGCTCGTATTCCTCGACCAGCGGGCCCGGCGCGACACGCAGCCCGCCACCAGCGCCGCCGCCCAGCTCGCTGTCACGGCCCAACTCACCGACGGGCACTGGCAGATCACCGACATCCGAGCCCGTTAGGGCGCGCCCGCAGCCGCCGGGCCCTGCGAGAGGGATCACGAAGAACATGGCACGCATGACGACCCAGCCCCTGCTCGTCGCCGCGATGGTGCTCACCCTGCTGGCGGGCGGCGTGGCGGTGTGGGCGGGCTGGTCCTGGTACGGCGCGGCGCACGACGACTCCGTCGCGTACGCCACCTCGCGCGACAGGGTCCTCGCGGCCGGAGAGCAGGCCGTGCAGAACCTCTCCACGCTCGACCACAAGGACCTGGCCCACGGCCTCGACCTGTGGCAGGACTCCACGACCGGTGACCTGCGCCAGCAACTGGCCGACGGGCGTGGCGAGTTCGAGAAACAGGTGCGGCAGGCGCAGACGGTGACCACCGCCAAGGTGCTCGACGGCGCCGTCACTGAGCTCGACGACCGGGCGGGTCGCGCCCGGGTGATGGTGGCGCTGCGGATCACGGTGACCGCGCCGAAGCAGCAGTCCGCCGCCAAGGACAGCCGCATGCTCGGCGAACTGACCCGTACGCCCGCCGGCTGGAAGCTCAGCGCGCTCGGCCAGGCGCCGGTCGGCAATAGCGCGGCCAACTGACACCCCACCGAACCCGGACAGGAGTCCGCCCATGTCGACGACCCGTCACCTGGTGAACCGCAGGCGCCGACTGGCGCACGCGGGTGCCGCGCGCCCAGCCACCCAGGCGCCGCCGGAACGAGGCAGGCGAGCGGCCAACTCGCCCCAGCCGAAGTCCGGTTCGGAGGGCAGGCCGTCGAAGGGGAAAACCGGCTCCGAGGCCAGGCCGCTCAAGTTGAGAGCGGGTTCGGACGCCGTGGCGCCACCGGCGAGTCCGGCGCGCCCACGTCTCGGGGGCTCCGCGGGGTCGTCCGCCAGGGAAGCCTTCCGTGTCCTGCGCCGCTCGGTCCGGGCGCCCGTCGTCCTGTGCGTACTCATCGTCCTGCTGGGCGCCTTCGCCGCGCTCGCCGTCACCCGTGCCGATGCGCTCCGCTCCGATCCGGCCGCGCGGAACGCCGCCCTCACCGACCCGGCGCGTACCAGCGAGGTCAAGGGGCAGACCGCCAAGGCCGTCGCGGCGCTGTTCTCGTACAACTACGCGGACCCCGCCCCCGCCGACAAGGCGGCCTCAACCCTCCTGACCGGCACAGCGGTTCAGCAGCACCGCGACATGCTGGCGACGGTGCGGTCCCAGGCCAAGGACCAGAAGCTGGTCCTGACGACCACCGTGACCGACAGCGGGGTGGAGATGATCGACGGCTCGCGCGCCCGGGTCCTGGTCTACGCCGACCAGAGCAGCACGCGGACCTCCGGCAAGAAGCCCGAAACGTCGTACGCCGCCGCGATGTTCGCCGTCGACGTGGTGCGGGGGAGCGGTTCCACCTGGCGGATCTCCGGCATCGACACCTTCGGGCAGGGATCGTGAGAGCGCTCCGGCGCCACCCGGGGACGCGGCTGATGCGGCCCTCGCTGCCGGGCTGGAAGCGGGTACGGCGCGGGCTCGCCGGTACGGCGGTCGCGGCCGTCGCGATGGCCGCGCTCTCCGCCTCACAGGCCCCCGGCCTTCTGCGCGCCGTGTCCCCGCACCGAGACGCGCCCGAGGCCGGGCCCTTGGCGGCCGTGCGCGACGAGCCCCCGGCGGACGGCTCGTACCATACCGAGCTTCCGCCGCTCGTCTCCCCGGCACCGCCGAACGCCCCGCCCGTCGTGGGGGCGATCGATCCGGTGTGGACGCAGGAGGGCATCCCGGCCACCGTGCTCGCCGCCTACCAGCGGGCCGAGGCGAAGCTGCGGCTCACCCGGCCCCGCTGCCATCTTCCCTGGCAGCTACTCGCCGCCCTGGGCAAGGTGGAGTCGGGTCACGCGGGCGGCGGCCGGGTCGACCGGCACGGCACGACCCTCACACCGATCCTCGGCCCGGTACTCAACGGAGCGGGGTACGCAGCCATCGCCGACACCGACCACGGCACGCTGGACGGGGACACCCGCTACGACCGTGCGGTCGGGCCCCTGCAGTTCATTCCGTCCACCTGGGTGACGTGGGCCCAGGACGGCAACGGCGACGGGGTGAAGGACCCCGACAACGTCTTCGACGCGGCGCTCGCCGCCGGGATGTATCTGTGCGCGGACTACCGGGACCTGGCGGTTCCGGCCGACCTGGACCGCGCGGTGCTGAGCTACAACCACTCCGCCGACTATCTGCGGACGGTCCTGTCGTGGCTGGAGTTCTACCGGCGCGGCACCCACGCCGTACCCGACGGGAAGGGCGTCCTGCCCACCACCCCCGGTGCGGGCAGCGCCCAGCAGATCGACGCCGACCAGGGGCGCAAGCGGGGCGGCGGCATCGTCATCGGCCCCCAGCCGGGCACGCGGCCCTCGGCCTCGGTGCCGGGGCTGCCCGGAGACAGCCCGTCGGCGCCGCCGCCGGGGTCCTCGCCCTCGCCGTCCTCGTCCGGCGGGCCGGGACCGTCCCCCTCGCCCTCGGGGAGCGCGAGCCCCGGACCCTCGCCGTCGGGCAGCCCGGGGGTGCCGGGCTGCCCCACCGGATCGCCGTCCGCGCCGGCCACCCCGGCGCCCACCGGCACACCGCCCGCCCCCGGCTGCCCCTCGCCGTCGCCCTCAGCCACCTCCTGACGACAGCACCTCCGCCAGGTCGTAGCGGACCGGCTCCTCCAGCTGGGCGTAGGTGCAGCTGGAGGGGGCGCGGTCCGGGCGCCAGCGGCGGAACTGCGCGGTGTGCCGGAACCGGTCGCCCTCCATGTGGTCGTACGCCACCTCGACCACCCGCTCGGGGCGCACCGCAAGCCACGAGAGGTCCTTCTTGCCGGTCCAGCGACTGGTCGCGCCCGGCAGCCGGGCGCTCTCATGCGCGGCCTCCTCGGCCCAGGCGGCCCACGGATGGCCCTCGGCGACCGGGTCGCTCACCAGGAGCGGCGCGAGCTCGTCGATCAGCTGTGCCCGGCGCTTCATCGGGAAGGCCGCGCACACCCCGACGTGCTGGAGCGCTCCCTCGGCGTCGTACAGGCCGAGCAGGAGCGAGCCGACCACCGGGCCGCTCTTGTGGTGGCGGTATCCGGCCACCACCACGTCCGCCGTACGCTCGTGTTTGATCTTGTACATGAGGCGGGCGTCCGGCCGGTAGGGGAGGTCGAGGGGCTTGGCGACGACCCCGTCGAGCCCGGCTCCCTCGTACTGCTCGAACCATCGGCGGGCCACCTCGATGTCGGTGGTGGCGGGCGCGAGGTGCACGGGCGGTGAAACCGCTCTCAGGGCCTCGGCCAGGAGGGAGCGCCGTTCGGCCAGCGGGGTGTCAAGCAGGGAGGTGTCATCGAGGGCCAGCAGGTCGAAGGCGATGAAGCTCGCCGGGGTCTGTTCGGCGAGCAGCTTCACCCGGGACGCGGCCGGATGGATGCGTTCGCTGAGCCGGTCGAAGTCGAGGCGGCCCTCGTGCGCGATGACGATCTCGCCGTCCACGACGCACCGCTCGGGCAGCCGGCCCGCGAGCGCCAGGGCCAGCTCGGGGAAGTAGCGGGTCAGGGGCTTGCCGTTGCGGCTGCCGATGACGATGTCGTCGCCGTCGCGGTGCACGATCGCCCGGAACCCGTCCCACTTCGCCTCGTACTGCATCCCGGGCGGAATGCTCGCCACGGACTTGGCGAGCATCGGCTTCACGGGAGGCATCACCGGGAGATCCATACAACCGATTCTCACCGATATGCGGCATTGGTGCCCTCCGCCTACCGTGGCCTGCATGGGCAAGGGCGAGGCGATCGAGCTGGAGGCCGGCGGACGGACCGTCCGGCTCTCCAATCCGGACAAGGTGTACTTTCCGGAGTCCGGCTACACCAAGCTGGACGTGGCCCGGTACTACCTCGCCGTCGCCGACGGCATCACCCGCGCCCTGCGCGACCGCCCCACCACCCTGGAGCGCTACCCCGACGGTGTGGACGGCGAGTCGTTCTTCCAGAAACGGGCCCCCAAGAACCTCCCCGACTGGATTCCGACCGCCCGCATCGCCTTCCCCAGCGGCCGCCACGCCGACGAGATCTGCCCCACCGAGCCCGCCGCCGTCCTGTGGGCCGCCCAGCTCGGCTGCCTCACCTTCCACCCCTGGCCGGTGCGGCGCGAGGCCACCGACCACCCCGACGAACTCCGCATCGACCTGGACCCCCAGCCCGGCACCGGCTTCGACGACGCGGTGCCGGTGGCCCATGAACTCCGGGCGCTGCTCGGCGAGTTGGGGATCACCGGCTGGCCCAAGACGTCGGGCGGCCGGGGCATCCACGTCTTCGTGCCCATCGAGCCCCGCTGGACCTTCACCGAGGTGCGCCGCTCGGCCATCGCGCTCGGCCGCGAGCTGGAGCGGCGCATGGCGGGGAGGGTGACCACCGCCTGGTGGAAGGAGGAGCGCGGCGAGCGTATCTTCGTGGACTACAACCAGACGGCCCGCGACCGCACCATCGCCTCCGCCTACTCGGTGCGCCCCAAGCCGCACGCTCCGGTCTCGGCGCCGCTGCGCTGGGGCGAGCTCGACGACGTACGCCCCGAGGACTTCGACCTCAAGACCATGCCCGCGCGCTACGCCGAACTCGGCGATCTGCACGCGGACATGGACGAGCACGCCTTCGGCCTCGAGCCGCTGCTCGAACTCGCCGAGCGCGACGAACACGACCACAGACTGGGCGACATGCCGTACCCGCCGGACTACCCCAAGATGCCGGGGGAGCCCAAGCGGGTCCAGCCGAGCCGCGCCGCCAAGGAGAAGTAGCCGCGCCCCCGCTCAGACGGCGCCGACCGGCGAGGCGAGCTCGAAGTCCGCGGCGTCGACGCCGCCCTCCTTGGTGTCGTCGTTGGCGAACACGAACGACTCGATGGGCACGCCCCGTTCGTCGCTGAGCGCGGCCACCAGTTCCTGCACCACGACCGTCTCCAGGACGACCCGCGCGCTGGGAGCGCTCCCGGGAAGGCGTACGACCCCGAGGTTCTCGGCCGGGTCGACGTCCTGCGTGGTGATCAGCAGGGTCAGATGACCCGCCGAGGACAGCGACCGGGCCAGTTCGACCTCGCGGCCGTCGCCGAAGACGAGGTGCAGCGTGTTGCCCGCCGACTCCATCGCGCCGTGCAGATAGTTGCGGGTGACCGAGGCCGCGGCCGGCATGCGGGGCACCTCGCGCAGCAGCAGCGCCGCCTCCTCGGCACTCACCCGGGAGGCGCCGGAGGCCACGCAGTCGGCGGCCACACACCTCGCCGCGCGCAAGCGCAGCGCGGCGATCACGTCGGCCGCGCGGGCCCGCACGGCCTCCGTGTGCGCGGCGACCCCGTCCCACGGGTCCTCCGCGCGGCCCGCCACGGCCCCGGCGACCAGGTCCAGGGCCGCGACCGCGGCGGTGAAGCCGACGGTCGAGGCGTACGAGTCGGGCTCGTTGCCCAGGTCCACGGTCAGGTCGGCGAGGGCGCCCAACGGGGAGGCGGTGACATTGAGGACGGCGAGGGTGGGCACGTCCCGCGCCGCCCTGAACGCCGCGATCGTCTCCGAACTGCGGCCGCCCTGCGACACCCCGATCAGCAGATCGGTGTCGAAGCCGCGCAGCCCGTCCTCGATCTCGCTGGCAAGCACCCGCTGGGCCGGTACGCCATGGCCGCGGAGCACCTCGACCGGTGCGGCGAGCGCCGCGTAGGACGCGCCGATCCCGGCCAGCAGCGGACGCCGGGCCGCGCGCAGCCGGTCGAGGGCCGGGCCCTCGAGCTGCTTCCGCACATGCTCGATCACGCGCTCCAGCGCCTGCGGCTGGCCACTTTGCCCGTCGAGGAAGGTGATACGCGATCCGGACATGAAGGGATCCTTTCGTCAGCCCCGCCGGATGCGGACGGCGGGAGCGCCAAATGAGGCGGTACGGGCGGAGCGTGTCTTGGAGGCCGGATCGTCCCCCAGGGCGGCGCCCGTGGGAATGGCGTCAGGGGAGCGCACGGAAGTGTCCGCCGGTGCGTCGATGGATATGCCGGTGGCCTCGGCGCCCTCGTCCTCGACGCGTCCGCCGCCGGGTGCCCGAGGGCGGATCCGCGGTCGCGAAGGGCGGAGGACCACGCGGTGGAGTGCGCGAACGCCGAAGGTTTGAGGGTGAGTGCCGACGCGGCCCCCGCCCGCCGCGGGCGGCGACGCCAAGCTCATCCAGACCGGACTGCCCGACCCGAAGGTCCCGCCGGCCGGGCCCGCGCCCGCGCACACCGGAGCCCGCCCGGTGCGCCCGGCATCGGCGCGTCCCGAATTGTCAGTGGCCGGTGCGAGACTCAAGATGGCAGGACAACGGGACCCACGAAGGAGCTCACCATGCTCACCACCCGTTACGTCACCGGCTCTCCCAGCTGGTTCGACCTCGGTACACCGGATCTCGACGCCGCGGCGGCCTTCTACGCGGGAGTCTTCGGCTGGACCTTCCAGCCGGGCGGCCCGGAGGTCGGCGGGTACGGCACGTTCCAGGCAGCCGGAAAGACCATCGCGGGCGGCATGACCGTCACGGCCGAGCAGGGCGACCCCGCCTGGAACGTCTACTTCCAGACGCCGGACGCCGACGAGACGGCCAAGGCCGTCGAGCGGGACGGCGGCACCGTCGTCTCCCAGCCGATGGACGTGATGGAGCTGGGCCGCAGCGCCTACTTCCGGGACCCGGCGGGCGTCGGCTTCGCCGCCTGGCAGCCGCACCGGATGGGCGGCATGGAAGCCGCCAACGAGCCGTACACGCTGGCCTGGGTCGAGCTGTCCACCCCGGACGTCGGGGCGGCCACCGCGTTCTACCACGCGGTGTTCGGCTGGGAGACCTCCGAGGTGGCCTTCCCCGGCGGCACGTACACGACGGTCAACCCCGCGACCGCGGGCCCGGACGCGATGTTCGGCGGCGTCGTGCCGCTGGACATGGACCCGCTGGAGGCCGAGGCGGGCGCGTACTGGATGCCGTACATCGAGGTTCCCGACGCCGACGCGACCGCCGCGAAGACCCAGGCGCTGGGCGGTACGGTCCGGATGGCCCCCATGGACGTCGAGGGTGTGGGCCGCCTGGCCAAGATCGCCGACCCGCACGGCGCGCGGATCGCCGTCATCACGAGCGCGGCGCCGACGTCCTAGACAGGCCCCGGCCCGCTGGAACGCGCGGCCGCGGGCGGCGATCAATGGCGGCGTTCAACATTCGTTGACCGGACGTTGATCAGCGCCCGGCAGCGTGGGAACCATGCTGAACGACACCATCACCATCGGCCCGGAACTCGCGTGGCAGGAGACCGCGTTGTGCGCCCAGGCGGGGCCCGAGTTCTTCTTCCCCGCACCGGGCAGCTCGACGCGTGAGGCCAAGCAGCTCTGCGGAGCCTGCGAACAGCGCACGGCCTGCCTCGAGTACGCCCTGGCCAACGACGAGCGCTTCGGTGTGTGGGGCGGGCTCTCCGAGAAGGAGCGGCTGACCCTGCAGCGCACCCGGCAGCACTGACCGCGCGCGGGCCGACCTGGGCCCCGCGCGGTCAGTGCTGCCCGAGGTCCCCTGGCGCCCGTCGGCCGCGCGGTCCATGCCCGCCGGGAAGGGCGGGCATGACGTGCGGCGGCGGGGGCGCGCTCAGGCGCGGGCGGCCATCCGCGCCTTGCGCGCGGCGAGCTTCTCGTCGAACTTGGCGGCCTCGCTGTCGAGGCCGCCCATGTACAGGCCGAGCTCCTCCTGCGCCTTGAGGCCCTCGGGGCCGAGCCCGTCGATCTCCAGGACCTTGAGGTAGCGCAGCACCGGCTGGAGCACGTCGTCGTGGTGGATCCGCATGTTGTAGATCTCGCCGATCGCCATCTGGGCGGCCGCCCGCTCGAAGCCCGGCATGCCGTGACCGGGCATCCGGAAGTTCACGACCACGTCGCGCACCGACTGCATCGTGAGGTCGGGGGCGACCTCGAAGGCCGCGCCCAGGAGGTTGCGGTAGAAGACCATGTGGAGGTTCTCGTCGGTCGCGATCCGTGCCAGCATCCGGTCGCAGACCGGGTCGCCCGACTGGTGGCCCGTGTTGCGGTGCGAGACGCGCGTCGCCAGTTCCTGGAAGGCGACGTAGGCGACCGAGTGCAGCATCGAGTGCCGGTTGTCCGACTCGAAGCCCTCGCTCATGTGCGCCATCCGGAACTGCTCCAGCTTGTCCGGGTCCACCGCGCGGGACGCGAGCAGGTAGTCGCGCATCACGATGCCGTGCCGGCCCTCCTCGGCGGTCCAGCGGTGCACCCAGGTGCCCCAGGCGCCGTCACGGCCGAACAGCGAGGCGATCTCGTGGTGGTAGCTGGGCAGGTTGTCCTCGGTGAGCAGATTGACCACCAGGGCGATCTTCCCGAGGTCGGTGACCTTGGACTGCTGCGGGTCCCAGGCCTCGCCGTCCTCGAAGAAGCCGGGGAAGTTGCGCGCGTCCGACCACGGCACGTAGTCGTGCGGCATCCAGTCCTTGGCGACCTTGAGGTGCCGGTTGAGCTCCTTTTCGACTACCTCTTCCAGCGCGAACAGCAGCCGGGCGTCGGTCCACGCGTCCGTGCTGCCGAGGTGGGGAGAAGTGATCGTCACGGGGGTGCTCCAGGGGGACGGGAACGGGGGGACGGCAGGCTTACCTACGCAAACGTAGGTTACGAGACCGTAGGTTAAGGCGGCCGTAAGTCCAAGCCAAGTCCTGCTTCCCCTTCGTCCGGTTACGTTCTGCTATATGTGCAGGTCCCAGAGGTCCGACGAGAGGCGAGTCACCTCGCGCGGGCCCGCACGGCACGGGGCCCGGCCCGGTCGGATCCGACCGGGCCGGGCCCCTGGGCGAGGGTCACCGCACGGGCAGACCGCTCCTGACCTCCTCCGCCGTGGTGCCCGTGAGCCCGCCGTCCAGAAGCAGCCAGCGCGTGACCCCGATCGACTCCAGGAACGGCACGTCGTGGCTCGCCACGATCAGGGCGCCCTCGTAGGCGTCCAGCGCGGCCCTGAGGGCGCGCACGCTCGCCATGTCGAGGTTGTTCGTCGGCTCGTCCAGCATCAGGAGCTGCGGCGCGGGCTCCGCGAGCAGCAGTGCGGCCAGCGCGGCACGGAACCGCTCGCCGCCCGAGAGCGTCCCCGCGGGCCGGCCCGCCCGGGCTCCCTTGAACAGGAAGCGCGCCAGCCGCGCCCGGATGGCGTTGTCCGTGGCCCCCGGTGCGTAGCGGGTCACGTTCTCCACCACGCTCAGCTCGTCGTCGAGCACGTCCAGGCGCTGCGGCAAGAACCGCAGGGGCACGTGGGCCACCGCCTCGCCCGCCACCGGCTCCAGCTGCCCGGCGAGCGTCCTGAGCAGGGTCGTCTTGCCCGAGCCGTTGCGCCCGACGAGCGCGATCCGCTCGGGCCCGTGCACATCGAGCTCGCACCGCGCCCCTGCCCCGTAAGGGAGTTGGAGCTCCCGCAGGGTGAGCACGGCGCGTCCCGGGTGCACCTTGGTGCGGGGCAGCTCGATGCGGATCTCCTCGTCGTCGCGCACCGCCTCCACCGCCTGGTCTAGGCGCTCGCGGGCCTGGTCGAGGCGCTCGGTCTGCAGGATGCGGTGCTTGCCCGCCGACACCTGTGCCTCGCGCCTGCGGTTGTTGGCGACGATCTTCGGCACCACCTTGTTGTCGTAGCTCTTCTGCCCGTACCGCTGGCGCCGCGCCAACTTGACGTGGGCGTCGGACAGTTCGCGCTTCTGGCGCTGTACGTCGGCCTCGGCGACCCGCACCATCCGCTCGGCCGCCTCCTGCTCGGCCCGCAGCGTCTCCTCGTACACCGTGAAGTTGCCGCCGTACCAGGCGAGTTCGCCCTCGCGCAGGTCGGCGATGCGGTCCACCCGGTCGAGGAGCTCCCGGTCGTGGCTGACCACCAGGAGCACTCCGCTCCAGGCGTCGACCGCCGCGTAGAGGCGCTGCCGTGCGGGCAGGTCCAGGTTGTTGGTGGGCTCGTCGAGCAGCAGGACGTCCGGGCGCCTCAGCAGCAGGGCGGCCAGGCGCAGGAGCACCGACTCGCCGCCGGAGACCTCGCCGATCGTGCGGTCCAGGCCGATGCCGTCCAGGCCGAGCTGGTCGAGGGCGGCGCGGGCCCGCTCCTCGACGTCCCAGTCGTCGCCGACCGTCTCGAAGTGCCGCTCGTCGGCGTCGCCGCTCTCGATGGCGTGCAGGGCGGCGCGGACCGCGTCGATACCGAGGGCCTGGTCCACCCGGAGAGAGGTGTCCAGGACCAGGTTCTGCGGCAGGTATCCGATCTCGCCCGCGACCATGACGTGCCCGTCGGTGGGCGTGAGGGCACCGGCCATCAGCTTCAACAGGGTTGACTTCCCCGACCCGTTGAGGCCGACGAGGCCGGTGCGGCCGGGGCCGACGGCGAGCTGGAGGTCCTCGAAGACGACGGTGCCGTCGGGCCACGCGAAGGACAGCGCGGCCGAGCTGATCTGAGGGGGTGACATGGACATACGGGTCTCCCGGTTGCGGGGAAGGAACGAGGGCAACGGGGGTTCTGAGACACCGCTCAGGGCAGGAAAAAGGCCCTGGTCGTGGAGGACATGGCTCGGAGGCAGAGGTCACACCGGGACGCGCGACACGGAAGGGAGTGCGCGAGACGGTGTCTCAGGGGCCTCAGACGAGCAACGTCCTACTCCGTTCGACGACAACAGGGCCAGGTACGAAGCTACGCCGCCGCCGCGCGGCCCCGCAAACGATTTAAGGGGCGCACGCGGCACCGGCGGCGCGTGAGGGCGGCGCACCGCCGCGACCGGGCAGGAGCGGAGGCGGTGCGGGGGAGGCGTCGCCTCCTCGCGGGGGAGGGTTCAGCAGGCGTCGCGCAGCAGCGCCGCGAGGTCTCCGTCCAGGTCGAGGTACTGGTGCTCGCGGCCCGCGGGCACCAGGAGCTGGGCGCGCTTGAGGAAGCGGCGCACCTCGGAGGTGCGGATGTGGACCATGGCGACGCCTTCGCGGGCGTGGAATTCGAGGACCGTGCGGTCGTAGCCGTAGGGCCGCACCCGGACGTCGCCGACCCCGGAGGGCGCCTCGATGCCCACTTCGAGCAGCTCGCGGGCGAACTCCCAGGAGACCTCGGTGCCTTCGAGAGTGGCCGGAGCGGGGAACGCCATGTGCACGGCGAAGGGGTCACGGGAGTCGTAGCGCAGGGTCGCGGGCACGGTCTCCATGCGGGGTGCGGACGCGATCAGGCGCACCTGGACGGGCTGCTCGATGACGGTGGACAAAGCCCTGCTCCCTCAGCCTCGGGGGTTCTCTCCTGCCGCCCGGAGAGACGTCGAAATTCAGTGTTCCGTGCACCCGAGGTTCACGTGACCTGTGTCACTGCCGACCGCCTGGGCCCCGTGCTCGACCCGGAATGCTCGCAATAGGACGGATTCCCGTTGTCACCCCGGCCACACCGGTCACCACCGCCTCGGAGTGCCTCATCTTTTTCGGCCCCTTCGACGGGTCCGGCGAGCGGCATCGGGCGTAGGCCGTCGCGCCGCGCGTACGTCTCGCCGACCGGCCTCCCGGGGCGGGCGACGTAGGCACTCTGGACGCGTGGGGCGGGCGGGGGCTAGCTTCCGAGCCCATGAGGTCCATGGGGAAGACGAGACGCATGCTGTCGGTGGGTCTGGGCGCGCTGGCCCTGGCGGCCGCACTGGCCGTCCCGGCCCAGGCGAGCGGGCACGGGCACATGACGTGGGAGCTGAAGAACACCGGTACCGACGCGCGCTTTCGCGGGCTCGCCGCGGTCAGCCGGTCCACCGCGTGGGTGGCGGGCACGAAGGGGACGGTCCTGCGGACCTCCGACGGCGGTCGCAGCTGGAAGAACGTGTCGCCGGCCGGCGCGGCCGGTCTGGAGTTCCGGGACGTGGAAGCCTTCGACGGGCGGCGCGCGGTCGTGCTGGCCATCGGCGAGGGCGAGGCCTCCCGCGTCTACCGCACCGAGGACGGCGGGGCCACCTGGAGCGAGTCGTTCCGCAACACCGACCCGAAGGCGTTCTACGACTGCCTGACCTTCTTCGACCCGCGGCACGGCCTCGCGGTGAGCGACCCGGTCGACGGCAAGTACCGCATCCTGTCCACCGCCGACGGCGGCCGCTCCTGGACGGTGCTGCCGAACGCGGGGATGCCCGCCGCCCAGCCCGGCGAGGGGGGCTTCGCCGCGAGCGGCCAGTGCCTGGTGAGCTCAGGACCCCGCGACGCCTGGCTCGCCACCGGAGGCGGCGCCACGGCCCGCGTGCTGCACTCCTCGGACCGCGGGCTCACCTGGACGGCCGCCGGGTCGACCATCCCGGCCGGCGACCCGGCCCGCGGGGTGTTCGCCCTCGCCTTCCGCGACCGGACGCACGGACTCGCGGTCGGCGGCGACTACCGGGCGGGCCAGGCCTCGCCGCGGGCCGCGGCGGTCACCCGCGACGGCGGCCGCACCTGGCACCAGGCGGCCACGCCGGTTGCCGCCTACCGTTCGGGCGTGGCCTGGCTGACGCACACGCACTCGGCAGCCCTGGCCGTTGGACCGACCGGAACCGACCTGACCCGCGACGGCGGCCGCACCTGGCACACCGTGGACACCGGCTCGTACGACACGGTCGACTGCACGCCCGACGGCGGCTGCTGGGCGGCGGGGGAGCGGGGCCGGGTGGCGCGCCTGGCCGACTAGTCCGGCAACGCCTGCTGGTACGCGGCGAGTTCGGGCGCCACCTTGGTGGCGAGGAACTCGGTGATCCGGTACGTGCAGAGGTCGTTGACGAGGAAGGGGTCGGTCGCGACGAGCCGTTCGATGGCCGCGCGATCGTCCCCGGCGGCCAGGATGACCCCACCGTCGCGCGGCTGCTTGCGCCCGGAGGCGATGAAGACGCCCGCCGCGTACTGGGCGTCGAGCCAGGCGACGTGGTCGGGAATCAGTTCGTCGACGCGGTCGAGCGGAACGATGTAGGTCAACTCAAGTATGAACATGATCCCCACGCTACTCGCCCGGACCGCGGCGGCAGCGGGGCCTCAGATGGTGCGGGCCATGCCCACCGAGGCGGGCGCGGTCTCGGTGAACCCGAACTGCCGGTAGAGCCGGTGTGCTTCACCGTCGGCGATCAGCGACACGTAGGCGGTGGCCGGGGCCCTGCGCTCCAGCTCCGCGGTGAGCGCCGCCATGATCCGCTTGCCGAGGCCGCGGCCCTGGTGGGCGGGGAGGACGCAGATGTCGGTGATCTGGAACGCGGTGCCGCCGTCGCCGATGATCCGGCCCATCCCGACCGGTTCCCGCCCCTGGTGGACGACCACGCCGTACCAGGTGTGGGGCAGCGCGAGGGCGACCGCCTCGGCCGAGCGGTCGGACATGCCCGCGCTGGTGCGCAGGTGCCGGAAGGTCTCGGGAGAGGGCACGCCCTCGCGCAGCTCGTAAGAGTCGATAGCGTCACTCATGCCTTACATGCTAGAGGGGGGCGCGGGCCCGCGGCAACGTGCCGGGAGCGCGCCATCGGCCCCGGAGTCCGCAGGCGGACCCCCGTTCCGGCCGGCCGCGGGGCGGCCTAGGGTGGGCGCCATGGAGATCACGGGGATTCCGGCCGCCTGGCCGGACAGCGAGGCGGCCGCCCTGGCCGTACAGGACGAGCTGCGCGGGCGGGTCGTGCTCGACGAGCCGGGGCCGCCGCCGGGCAGCGGGCTCGTCACCGGTGTCGACGTGGCGTACGACGACGAACGGGACCTCGTGGTCGCCGCCGCCGTCGTGCTCGACGCGGCGACTCTGGAGGTCGTCGAGGAGGCCACCGCCGTCGGCCGGGTGGCGTTCCCCTATGTGCCCGGCCTGCTGGCCTTCCGGGAGATCCCCACCGTGCTGGCCGCCCTGGAACGGCTCGCCCGCGGTCCGGGCATGGTGATCTGCGACGGCTACGGGCTCGCCCATCCCCGCCGCTTCGGCCTCGCGAGCCACCTCGGCGTCCTGACCGGGCTGCCCGTCATGGGCGTCGCCAAGAACCCGTTCACCTTCACCTACGAGCAGCCCGGGCCCCGCCGCGGGGACAGCTCCACGCTGGTCGCCGACGACGGCACCGAGGTCGGGCGCGCCCTGCGCACCCAGGACGCCACCAAGCCCGTCTTCGTGTCGGTCGGGCACCGGGTGAGCCTGGACGGCGCCTGCGCCCACACCCTCGACCTCGCCCGGCGCTACCGCATCCCCGAGTCCACCCGGCGGGCCGACTCGCTGTGCCGCCGGGCGCTGAAGGAGGCCCAACAGGCGCTCGTGCAGCCGTAGTCGAGCCTCTCGCGCGGCGGGGTCAGCGGGTATCGGCGACGCGGAAGCGCATCCCGGCCTTCTGGAGCCGGTCGGTCAAAGCCGCGCCCATCGCGGTCGCTGGCGTCAACTGCCCGGAAAGGGCGGGAAGTTCGTCGAAGGCGAGGCTGAGCGCGGCCTCGGCGAGGATCTTGGCCGTCTCGTCGTAACCGGGGTCGCCCCCCGACACCTCGGTGAAGACCCGGCGGCCGCCGCCCTCGCCGACGAACCGCACGGTGAACCAGCTGCGCCGGCGCCGCGCCTCGTCCGGGCCCTGCCCGGCCTCGTAGCGGCTCATCAACCAGGCGCGCGCGGGCGGGAGTTGGGTGGCAGCGGCGACGGCACCCAACGCCGCCACCCCGCCGATGGCCACCGGAAGGTGCTTGACCGCGGCGAAGTGGCGGTAGCGGAAGTCCGGCCCGTACCGCTCGTCGGCCGCCGCCGAGCGGGCGATGACCTGCGGGTCGATGGTGGGCATGGGCAGCGCCCAGGTGCCCGTCTCCTTGCTGAAGTGCGGGGCGCCGAGCGGGGCGCGGGCCCGGCGCCCCACCAGGCGCGGCTCGTGCAGCCGGCGCTCCCGGGCGGCCCGCGCGGTCTGCGCGCCGCGCCCGAGCGCGGTCAGCGCGGAGGCCAGCGTCCCGCCGGAGAACGTCGCGTTGGTCCTGACGAAGCCGTCGATGCGCAGCGGCACCCCCGTCGGGAGCCGGCGCACCGTGAACAGGACACCGAGGTCGTGCGGCACCGAGTCGAACCCGCAGGCGTGCACCAGGCGGGCGCCGCTCTCGCGGGCCCGCGCGTCGTGGCGCACGTACATCGTGTCGACGAACTCCGGCTCACCGGTCAGGTCGAGGTAGTCGGTGCCCGCCTCGGCGCACGCCTCGACCAGGCCCTCGCCGTACCAGACGTAGGGGCCGACGGACGTGGCGAGGACACGCGTCGAGGCGGCCAGCGCACGCAGCGAGGCGGCGTCGGTGGAGTCGGCGGTGACCAGGGGCAGCGTGGCACAGGCGGGGTTGAGCTCCGCGAGCCGCTCGCGCAGCCGCTCCAGCTTGGTGAGGCTGCGCCCGGCGATCGCCCACCGGCAGTCCTCGGGCGCGTGGGTCGCGAGATACTGCGCGGTCAGCGAGCCGACGAAACCCGTCGCGCCGAACAGCACGATGTCGTAATTCCGCTTCGAGGGTTCCACCGTGTGCCTCCGCACTTGAGCTGCCTGGTGACGCCGTCGGCCGGTGCCGGGTTGTGAGGCTAGCGTGCGGCCCCCGCCCGGGGCACCCGGACCCGGGGTGGCGGATGATCCCTGGCGGTGTCCCCGGAGACGCATGGTGCGGGCAAGCCCGGCGTATCGGGGCAACCGGTCCCGGTCCGTTGACCGTGCGCGCTGAGCGGTTGCTCATCAGGGCTTGTGCGGAGTGGAACGTGTTCTTAGCATCATTGATGTTACATCAGTTGTGTCACAGTGCTGGGGGCTTGATGGCAGCGACAGGAACCGGCCCGCTGGCCGGGGTGCGCGTGGTCGAGCTGGCGGGCATCGGGCCGGGCCCGTTCGCCGCCATGCTCCTCGCCGACCTCGGCGCCGACGTGGTGCGGGTGGACCGTCCGGGCGGCGCCGGCCTCGGCGTGGATCCGGACCACGACCTCACCAACCGCAACAAGCGCTCCGTGATCGTCGACCTCAAGGCGCCTGAAGGCCCGGGCCTGGTCCTCGACCTCGTCGAGCGGGCCGACATCCTCGTCGAGGGCTACCGGCCCGGCGTCGCCGAGCGCCTCGGCGTCGGTCCCGAGGAGTGCCTGGCCCGCAACCCACGCCTCGTGTACGGGCGGATGACCGGCTGGGGCCAGGACGGCCCGCTCGCCCAGCGGGCCGGTCACGACATCGCGTACATCGCCATCACCGGCACCCTCGGCATGATCGGCGCCGCCGACGCGGGCCCCACCGTCCCCGCCAACCTCGTGGGCGACTACGCGGGCGGCTCCCTCTACCTCGTCATCGGCGTCCTCGCCGCGCTCCAGCACGCCCGCGGCGGGGGAGCCGGCCAGGTCGTGGACGCGGCGATCGTCGACGGCACCGCCCACCTCACCACGATGATCCACGGCATGCTGGCGGCCGGCGGCTGGCAGGACCGGCGCGGCGTCAACCTCCTCGACGGCGGCTGCCCCTTCTACGGGACATACGAGACCTCGGACGGCCAGTACATGGCGGTCGGCGCCCTGGAGCAGCGGTTCTACGACGAGTTCATCCGCCTCCTCGGCATCGGCGACGAGGCGCCCGCCCGCAAGGACCTGGCCCGCTGGGCCGATCTGCGCACCACCATCGCCGACCGGTTCCGCACCAGGACCCGGCAGGAGTGGACCGCCGTCTTCGAGGACTCGGACGCCTGTGTGGCACCCGTCCTGTCCCTGAAGGAGGCGCCGCACCACCCGCATCTGGCGGCCCGCGCCACCTTCACCGGGCACGGCGGCCTCACCCAGCCCGCGCCCGCACCCCGCTTCTCCGCCACCCCCGGCTCCGTCCACCGGCCCCCCGCGCTCCCGGGCGCCCACACGGCGGAGGTCGCCCGCGACTGGGACCTTCCGTCGCTCTCGGCGGGACCGGCGCCAACTCCCGTACAGGAGGCTTGAGTTGAAACGGCAGATCTTCACCGCCGAGCACGAGGCGTTCCGCGAGACCGTCCGCACCTTCCTCGCCAAGGAGGTCCTGCCGCACTACGAGCAGTGGGAGAAGGACGGCATCGTCTCGCGGCAGGCGTGGCTCGCGGCAGGCAAGCAGGGCCTGCTCGGGCTCGCCGTGCCCGAGGAGTACGGGGGCGGGGGCAACGCCGACTTCCGCTACAGCGCCGTCCTCGCCGAGGAGTTCACCCGCGCGGGGGCGGCCGGGCTCGCGCTCGGCCTGCACAACGACATCATCGGCCCCTACCTGACCGGGCTGGCCACCGAGGAGCAGAAGCGGCGCTGGCTGCCGGGCTTCTGCGACGGCTCCCTGATCACCGCGATCGCGATGACGGAACCGGGCGCGGGCTCCGACCTCCAGGGCATCCGCACCACCGCCGAGGACCGGGGCGACTACTGGCTGCTGAACGGTTCCAAGACGTTCATCTCCAACGGCATCCTCGCCGACCTGGTGGTCGTGGTCGCCAAGACCACCCCCGAGGGCGGCGCCAAGGGGCTGTCCCTGCTGGTCGTCGAGCGCGGCGCCGAGGGCTTCGAGCGCGGCCGCAACCTCGACAAGATCGGGCAGAAGGCGCAGGACACGGCCGAGCTGTTCTTCCACGACGTACGCGTCCCCAAGGAAAATCTCCTCGGCGAACTCAACGGGGCCTTCGTCCACCTGATGACCAACCTCGCACAGGAGCGGATGGGCATCGCGGTCGCCGGGATCGCCGCCGCCGAACACCTCCTGGAGATCACCACGAACTACGTCAAGGAGCGCGAGGCCTTCGGCCGGCCGCTGTCCAAGCTCCAGCACATCCGCTTCGAGATCGCCGAGATGGCCACCGAGTGCGCCGTCACCCGCACCTTCCTCGACCGGTGCATCGTCGACCACTCCAACGGGGAACTCGACGCCGTGCACGCCTCGATGGCCAAGTGGTGGGCCACCGAACTGCAAAAACGCGTCGCCGACCGCTGCCTCCAACTGCACGGCGGTTACGGCTACATGACCGAGTACCGGGTGGCCAGGGCCTTCACGGACGGCCGGATCCAGACGATCTACGGCGGCACGACCGAGATCATGAAGGAGATCATCGGCCGTTCCCTGCTCGGCTGACCCGACCCCAACCCCACCACCCGGCCTCACGAACCACCCTCATCCGAAAGGCTGCTGACGTTGAGCACCGAAGCGTATGTGTACGACGCGATCCGCACCCCGCGCGGTCGCGGCAAGGCGAACGGCGCCCTGCACGCCACCAAGCCCATCGACCTGGTCGTCGGCCTGATCCACGAGATCCAGGCACGCTTCCCGGGCCTGGACCCGGCGGCCATCGACGACATCGTGCTCGGTGTCGTCGGCCCGGTCGGCGACCAGGGCTCCGACATCGCCCGGATCGCGGCGATCGCCGCCGGACTGCCCGACACGGTCGCCGGCGTCCAGGAGAACCGCTTCTGCGCCTCCGGCCTCGAAGCCGTCAACATGGCGGCGATGAAGGTCCGTTCCGGCTGGGAGGACCTGGTCCTGGCGGGCGGTGTCGAGTCCATGTCGCGCGTCCCCATGGCCTCCGACGGCGGCGCCTGGTTCGCCGACCCGATGACCAACTTCTCCACCAACTTCGCCCCGCAGGGCATCGGCGCCGACCTCATCGCCACCATCGAGGGCTACTCGCGACGCGACGTCGACGCATACGCGGAGCTGTCCCAGGCGCGGGCCGCCGAGGCCTGGAAGGACGGCCGGTTCGCGCGCTCCGTCGTCCCCGTCAAGGACCGCAACGGCCTCGTCGTCCTCGACCACGACGAACACATGCGCCCGGGCACCACCGCCGACTCCCTCGCGGGCCTCAAGCCGTCCTTCGCGGGCATCGGCGAGATGGGCGGCTTCGACGCCGTGGCGCTGCAGAAGTACCACTGGGTGGAGGAGATCAACCACGTCCACCACGCGGGCAACTCCAGCGGCATCGTGGACGGTTCGGCCCTCGTCGCCATCGGCTCCAAGGAGGTCGGCGAGCGCTACGGCATGACCCCGCGAGCCCGCATCGTCTCCGCGGCCGTCTCCGGATCCGAGCCCACCATCATGCTGACCGGCCCGGCGCCCGCCACCCGCAAGGCGCTCGCCAAGGCCGGCCTGACCATCGACGACATCGACCTCGTCGAGATCAACGAGGCCTTCGCCGCGGTCGTGCTCCGCTTCGTCAGGGACATGGGCCTCAGCCTCGACAAGGTCAACGTCAACGGCGGCGCCATCGCCCTGGGCCACCCCCTCGGCGCGACCGGCGCGATGATCCTGGGCACCCTCGTCGACGAGCTGGAGCGGCGCGAGCTGCGCTACGGACTCGCCACGCTCTGCGTCGGCGGCGGCATGGGCATCGCCACCGTCGTCGAGCGTGTCTGACCGTCCCGTCCCGGCACCCCCTCATACGGAGAATTCAGCAATGACCGAGAGCACGACCATCCGCTGGGAACAGGACGAGACCGGCGTCGTCACCCTCGTACTGGACGACCCCAACCAGTCCGCCAACACCATGAACCAGGCCTTCAAGGACTCCATCGCGGCCATCGCGGACCGCGCCGAGGCCGAGAAGGACTCCATCCGGGGCATCATCTACACCTCCGCCAAGAAGACCTTCTTCGCCGGCGGCGACCTGAAGGACATGATCCAGGTCGGCCCCGACCGCGCCCAGCAGGCCTTCGACACCGGCACCGCCATCAAGAACTCGCTGCGCCGCATCGAGACGCTCGGCAAGCCGGTCGTCGCCGCCATCAACGGCGCGGCCCTGGGAGGCGGTTACGAGATCGCCCTCGCCTCCCACCACCGCATCGCGCTCGACGCACCCGGCTCCAAGATCGGCCTGCCCGAAGTCACCCTCGGCCTGCTCCCGGCGGGCGGCGGCGTGACCCGCACCGTACGCCTCATGGGCATCACCGACGCCCTGCTCAAGGTGCTGCTCCAGGGCACCCAGTACTCCCCGCGGCGCGCACTCGAGAACGGTCTCGTGCACGAAGTCGCCGCCACGCGCGAGGAGATGCTCGCCCAGGCGCGCGCGTTCATCGACGCACACCCCGAGTCTCAGCAGCCCTGGGACGTCAGGGGCTACAAGATCCCCGGCGGTACGCCGTCCAACCCGCGGTTCGCCGCCAACCTTCCGGCGTTCCCGGCCAACCTGAAGAAGCAGCTCCAGGGCGCGCCCTACCCGGCGCCGCGCAACATCCTCGCGGCCGCCGTCGAGGGATCCCAGGTCGACTTCGAGAGCGCTCTCACCATCGAGGCCCGCTACTTCACCGAACTGGTCACCGGACAGACCGCGAAGAACATGATCCAGGCGTTCTTCTTCGACCTCCAGGCCGTCAACTCCGGCGTCAGCCGCCCCGAGGGCATCGAGCCGCGCCCCGTCCGCAAGGTCGCGGTCCTCGGCGCCGGGATGATGGGCGCGGGCATCGCCTACTCCTGCGCCCGGGCCGGCATCGAGGTCGTCCTGAAGGACGTGTCGCCCGAGGCCGCCCAGAAGGGCAAGGCCTACTCCGAGAAGCTCCTCGCGAAAGCGCTCTCACGGGGCCGCACCACCGAGGCCCAGCGGGACGCGCTGCTCGCGCTGATCACGCCGACCGCCGACCCGGGGGCCCTGGCGGGCTGCGACGCCGTCATTGAGGCGGTCTTCGAGGACACCTCCCTCAAGCACAAGGTGTTCCAGGAGATCCAGGACATCGTCGCCCCCGACGCGCTGCTGTGCTCCAACACCTCGACGCTGCCCATCACCGGTCTCGCCGAAGGGGTCGCGCGCCAGGAAGACTTCATCGGCCTGCACTTCTTCTCGCCGGTCGACAAGATGCCGCTGGTCGAGATCATCAAGGGCGAGCGCACCGGCGACGAGGCGCTGGCCCGCGCCTTCGACCTCGTACGCCAGATCAAGAAGACACCGATCGTCGTGAACGACTCGCGGGGCTTCTTCACCTCCCGCGTGATCGGCCAGTTCATCAACGAGGGTGTCGCGATGGTGGGCGAGGGCATCGAGCCCGCGTCCATCGAGCAGGCGGCGGGCCAGGCCGGCTACCCGGCCAAGGTCCTGTCCCTGATGGACGAGCTGACGCTGACCCTGCCCCGCAAGATCCGCAACGAGACCCGGCGGGCCGTCGAGGAGGCCGGCGGCGTCTGGCCCGGCCACCCCTCGGACGCGGTCATCGACCGCATGGTCGACGAGTTCGGCCGCACCGGCCGCAGCGGCGGCGCCGGATTCTACGAGTACGGCGAGGACGGCAAGCGGGGCAAGCTGTGGCCCGGCCTGCGCGAGCACTTCACCAAGCCCGGGTACGAGATCCCGTTCGAGGACATGAAGGAGCGGATGCTCTTCTCGGAGTCCCTGGACACGGTCCGCCTCTTCGAGGAGGGCGTCCTCACCTCGGTCGCCGACGCCAACATCGGCTCGATCATGGGCATCGGCTTCCCCGCCTGGACCGGCGGCGTCCTCCAGTACATCAACGGCTACGACGGCGGCGCCGAAGGAAGGGTCGGCCTGCCCGGCTTCGTGGCCCGGGCCCGCGAGCTCGCCGAGCGCTACGGAGAGCGCTTCCAGCCGCCCGCGCTCCTGGTGCGGAAGGCGGAGAACGGCGAGACCTTCAAGGACGCGTAGGCGCTCCGCGGGATTCGGGACGTGGGGGAGCTGGGCCGAGTGCGCGGCTCCCCCATGCCTCTGGCACGGCCGCCCTTCCGGGTCGGCTCGTACGGGCGTTCCGGCGGGTGCCGCGCCTTGCCCTCGGGCCGCTGGAGACTGGTCGCGCAGTTACCCGCGCCCCTGGCGGGATGCGGGATCCGGCGTGCCGAAGGCCTCGCGCAGCTCCTCCTTCAGCGACCGCTGGAACGCCGTGACCAGCGCCTGGAGCACCATGGGCTGCATATGCGCGGAGAGCGATTTCATCGCCTCCACATGGTCGGGGTCCGACTCCCGCTCCCGGTAGGGGTTCCAGACCTCGTCGCGGAAGAGGCGGGTCAGCTCGTGCGCGGCCGAGCGGGTGTGCTCCATGAGGACCGTGCGGGCCGCGAGGATCGTCTCGTGCGCGATGGGCACGTCCAGGAGCTGGACGCCCAGCGCCAGCAGTCCCGGGTCCACGCGGAAGGTGTCGGGCGAACCGGGAATCCGCTCCAGGACGTTCATCGCGGCGAGCCGGTCGATGTCGGTGGCGGACAGCGCGCGCCCGGCCCGGCGCTCCAGTTCGGCGCGGCTCGCGTCGTCCGCCGAGTCGGGCGCCCAGGAGGCGACCACGGCCCGGTGGATGGCCAGGTCATGGGCGCTCAGATCGGGCGGCAGCTGCTGGAGGTAGCGCTCGATGGCGGCCAGCGTCATCCCGTGGTGCTGCAACTCCTCGATCAGCGCGAGCCGGGACAGGTGCACGGGCCCGTAGTGCCCCACCCGGCGCGGTCCGATCACCGGGGGCGGCAGCAGCCCCCGGGTGCCGTAGAAGCGGATGGTCCGCACGGTGACACCGGCCCGCGCGGCCAGCTCGTCAACCGTGAGTGTCGGCTCCTCGGTCTCCGTCGCCATGGCAGTGCCTCGCCTCCCCGGTGCTCCCGGCCGCCGGGTGCGCGGCCGATCCGGTGCAACAGTATTGCTGTCTCACCAGCACTGCTCAATACGTCCCCGGTGCCGGGCCCGGCCGCGCGCCGGGGCGGCACGCGAAGGCCCCGGGCGGACGGCGGGCGCCGACCGGCCGGGGCCGGGCCGAGCGTGCCCGGGCGCGTGGGTTACGGGGTGCGGCCCGCCTGGAGCGGGTAGTGGTCGCTCAGATTCGTGTACGTGTAGTCGGTGCCCCAACTGCGTACCGTCCAGGGCGCCGTGGACTCCACCACCACCTTGTTGGTCCAGCTGGACGGACGGGCGTGGCCCGCCAGGTGGAGGACGTAGTCCAGGTCCTCGCGCGGATCCGTGGGGTAGCGGTAGCGCGCGATCGAGTTCTCGGCGGTGTCGAAGGAGTACGCGTGCCCCGTCCGCGCATCGGCGGCGACCAGGCCGCCGTTCGCCAGCATAGAGGCGTACTCCGAGCCGTGCGAGTCCACGTTGAAGTCGCCCGCGACCATGACCTCCTCGCTCGCCGGAATGTGCTTGGCCTCCAGGAAGGACCTGATCGCCCGGAACTGGAGAGCGCGATCCTTGACGGCCTCGCCCGCGCCGCACCCGGAATCCGTCGACTGCGTGTGCGTGCCGACGATGTGCACCCGGGTGCCGTTCACGTCCAATACGGCATAGACGAAGCCCTTGTTGGACCACCAGTCCGAACCGCAGGCGTCCTTGTACACGTACTGCTCCTTGCGCACGATCGGCCACCTGCTCAGCAGGGTGACGCCGCCGTCCTCGGGAGTGGTCGAGGAGTACGAGCCCCCCGTGGCGTCCCAGCCCTCCCTGCCGCGGCCCACCACGGGCGTCTGGTAGGGATACTGGGCCGAGGCGTTCCGCTTCAACGCGTCCGACGCGGAGTTGTCGAAGGCCTCCTGGAGCACCACGACGTCGTTGCCCTGGAAGAAGGGCGCGGCGGGAATCGCCTGCGCCCGGTGGTTCTGGCCCCAGTTCGGGTACAGGCTCTGGCTCATCAGGAAGGTGTTGTACGTCAGCACCTTCAGCCGGGGCGGCTCGGCGGCCGCGGCGGACGCGGGAGCGGCGCCGGTCAGAGTGACGGCGGCGAGCACGGCGGCGAGAGCCGCGGCGGGGGCCTGGCGGAGTGAGGGGAGCGGCACATGAACTCCTGGGTCGGGAGCGGCAATTGGGACCGGCGCCCACAGCAAAGCAGCCACGATTACCTAGAGGTAACCTCCCTGCACCGCCTGTCTTACCCCTGCCGTACGATCAGGAGTACGAACGCTCGGACAACACCCGTCACGGGCGTGTGCGCGAGAGAAGGTGCCAGGCGTGAAGCTTCTCCCCATCAATGTGGGCCCCCTCAATCCCACGGTGCCCGATCTCCTGGTGGGCTTCGTGCTGTTCCTGCTCTGCTTCGGTGTGGTGGCGGGCGTGCTGCTGCCCCGCATCAGGCGGACGCTGGAGGAGCGCGAGGCGCTGACGACGGGCCGCGCCCACGAGGCCGAAGCGATCCTCGCGGAGGCCGCCGAGGTGCGCGCCCGCTATGAGGCCGAGCTCGCCGGGGCGCGGCACGAGGCGGCCCGCATCCGCCAGCAGGCCAAGGAGGAGGGCGCGGCCGCGATAGCCGCCGCCCGCGCCGAGGGCGTCCGCGAGCGCGACGAGATCCTCACCACCGGCGCCGCCAGGATCGCCGAGGCCCGCGCGGCCGCCGAGGCCGAACTGCGCCCGTACGTCGACTCCCTGGCCGCCGAACTGGCCGGCCGCATCCTGGGCGAGCCGCTGGGGGCCTCCGCCGGCCGCTGAGCCGGACCGCCTGACCATGCCCCCGGCGAACGGGCTTCGCCGGGGGCATCGTCACGCCCCTGAGGACCCTGAGGACCCTGTGTGCCGCTGTGACCTGTAGTGATTGCATACTGGAATCACTACAAACACGGCAGTGCCGCACAGACCCACCAGCCTCAGGGAGCCCGCCATGAGCCGCCGCGATGCCGCGCCCGTGCCGCCCCCGCCCGGCGGCGTGCTGTGGAGCCTCGCCGGAGACATCAGGATGCTCCTCACCCTGCCCGCCGCCCTCACCATGCAGGTCGCCCACCCCGCGGTCGGCGCCGGGGTGGATGAGCACTCGGTGTTCCGCACCGATCCGTGGGGGCGCGGAGAGCGCTCTCTGCGGTCGGTCCAGCTCTGGGTGTACGGAGGCGAGCAGGCCGCCGAGGAAGGGCGCCGGCTCCGGGAACTCCACAAGACCATCCAGGGCACGGACGCCACCGGCCGGCGCTACCACGCGCTCACCCCCGCCTATTACGCGTGGGTGCACGCCACCGGCTATCCCGTCTTCCGTGGTCGAGGAGCTCGTCGCCACCGACCGTCCCGTCCCGGCCCCCGACCGCGGCCCGCTGCCCCTGCGGCTGCTCCTGAGAGCGCTCTGGCCGGTACTGCTGCCGCCCCTCGCCCGCTTCCGCAGGTTCGTCACCATCGGCTTCATGCCGCCAGACGCGCGCGAGGCGATCGGCCTGGACTGGACGGACGAGCAGGAGCGCAAGCTGCGCCGCTTCGGCCGGGTCGTACGGGCGGTGGTGCCCCTGCTGCCCGAGCGCCTGCGCTACCTGCCGCTCGCCCGCGCGGCCCGTGCGGAACACCGGCGCGCGACAGGCCGGACGAAGCGCTCTCACTGACCTCCCGACGCCGCGCGGCCGAAGCGCCCGGCCCCGTCATGGCCGCCCCGCCAGGGCCGACCTCCGGGCGATCACCAACCGGCGCCGCCCCTGCGGACCGCGGCCGTCGCGCCGACCTTCCGGGCCGCTGAACCGCCGTGCCACCGAGGCGACTTGTGGCCTCAGGCCGACGCGCGCCGCACCAGGGCTGTCGGGGTGATCACGGAGGCGGGCGGGGCCCCTTCGTCGCCGCTCTGGTCGAGCCCGCGCAGCAGCAGGCGCGCCATCAGGCGGCCCATCTCCTCGATCTGTTGACGTACGGTCGTCAGCGGCGGGTCGGTGGCTTCGGCCACGGAGGCCATGTCGTCGAAGCCGACGAGGGCGACATCGTCCGGTACCCGTCGGCCCCGCTCGCGCAGCACCCGCAGGGCGCCCGACGCCATGAGGTCGTTGGCGGCGAACACGGCGTCCAGGTCCGGCCGCCGGGCGAGTAGTTCGGCCATCGCGTGGGCGCCGCTCTCGGCCGTGAATGCGCCTTCCACCACCAGCGTGGGATCGGCCTCCGGGAGTACGTCGCGATACCCGTCGAGACGATCGGTGGAGGCGGTCTGATCCAGCGGGCCCGCGATGTGCGCGATGCGCGTGCGGCCGAGGGAGAGCAGATGACGCACGGCCTCCCGCGCACCGCCGCGGTTGTCGGCGTCGACATAGGGAACGGCCGTCGGGAAGCCGGGCCGCCCGCCGAACACCGTCAGCATGCCGGCGCCGCGCGTGATCGCGGGGAGCGGGTCGTCGTCGTGCAGCGAGAAGGCGAGCGCCCCGTCGACGTGACCGCCCGTCAGGTAGCGGGAGATCCGGCCGTAGTCGTCCGGACCCTCGACGAGCAGCAGTACCAACTGCGTGTCGTGCGAGGCGAGTTCCTTGCTGATGCCGCGGATCTGTCGCGAGAAGAAAGGGTCGGAGAAGAACCTGGTCTCCGGCTCGGCGACGATCACGGCGACCGCGCCGGTGCGCCGGGTGACCAGCGAGCGGGCCGCCTGATTGGGGATGTAGCCCAGCTCCTCGACCGCCTGACGCACCTTGTCCACCAGGGGCGGCCGCACCCCCGTGCCGCCGTTGACGACCCGGGACGCGGTGGCCCGGGAAACACCGGCGCGCGCGGCGACGGCCTCCAGTGTGGGCCGCGTGCCGAAGTACTGCTCGGTCAAGGCAGGTTCTCCTCATCGGCGGATCGCTGACAGACCCTGGCGGAACTGCTCTGCCCGGCAGCGTACCGGCAGGGTACCGGGCGCGGATCCGCCTGCGAGAGCGCTCTCACCCGGTCCGGGCGGGGAGGCGTGGGCCCGGCTGCGGGGGCGGCGGCGGAAGCGCTCTCACCCTTTGGGGGACGTGAACGCCTTGACCGCCGCGGAACCGGCGCGAGCGCTCTCACGCGCGGGCAGGGGGGTGTCTCGCACCCTGCCCTGCCTTGGCGAGAGCGCTCTCGCGCGCCTGCCTCGGTGACGCCCCGCGACTTGCCTCGGACCTGCGAGAACGCTCTCACGCGCCCGCCCGGGGAGCCTTGCGCCGTGCCTCGGACCCGCGAGAGCACTCTCGCGCGCGACCACCCGGGAAACCTGCGCGTGCCCCGAATCCGCGAGAGCGCTCCCGCGCCCGCCCCGGTGAGCGGAGAGGGGCAGCCCCCGGCCCGCCCCGAGGCCCGCCCCCGAGGGCGCTCTGCGCGCCTCCCGTCAGGGACCCGCATGACGGACCCGGATCAGGAATCCGCATCACGGACCCGCATCAGGAATCCGCATCACGGACCCGCCCCCAGTGCCCTCGGCTCAGCGCAGGCCGCCTGCCCCGTGCGGCGAGTGTGCCGAGTGGGATTCCGTGATCTTCTTCCACGACTTCGGCTCCACCGGGCCGACCGGCTGCGCCTGCTGGGCGGACGGGTTGGCCGCGACGCCCGCGCGCGGGCCGAACTTGGCCTTGGCGGCAGCCGAGTTGGACGGCTTGGAGGGCTGGAACAGCCAGGTGTCGAAGAGTTCCGCCAGCGGCTTGCCCGAGACCTTCTCCGCGTACTTCACGAAGTCGTTGACCGACGCGTTGCCGTAGGCGTGCTCGGTGGGCCAGCCCTTAAGGATCTTGAAGAAGGAGGTGTCGCCGACCGTGTTGCGCAGGGCCTGTATGGCGAGCGCGCCCCGGTCGTAGACGGCGGCGTCGAACTGGTTGTCCGGGCCCGGGTCGCCCGGCTTCACCTTCCAGAACGGGTCGTCGGCGGGGTGCTGCGCGTACACCCAGTCCGCCAGCTGCTGGGCGGTGCCGTCACCCTCCTTCTCCGACCAGAGCCACTGGGCGTAGGACGCGAAGCCCTCGTTGTCCCAGATGTCCTTCCAGCCCTTGACCGAGACGCTGTCGCCGTACCACTGGTGCGCCAACTCGTGGACGACCACGGACACGTTGGAGCCGTTGGCGAACTGCGCCGGGCTGTAGAACGGGCGGGTCTGGGTTTCGAGCGCGAAGTGGCTCGGCACGTTCGGGACGTAGCCGCCCAGCGCGTTGAAGGGGTACGTGCCGAAAACGCTCTCAAGCCACTCCGCGACGTCCTTGGTGCGTTCGATGCTGGAGCGCGCGGCGTCGCCGTTGTCGCCGAGGTCCTTGCTGTACGCGTTGAGCACCGGCAGGCCGCTCGCGGTCTTGTCGGTGGTGATGTCGAACTTGCCGACCGCGAGCGTGGCGAGGTAGGAAGCCTGCGGCTTGTTGGAGCGCCAGTTGAACGTGGTCCAGCCCAGCTTCGAAGTCCGGCTCTGCAGCACGCCGTTGCTGATGGCCTGGGTGCCGTCGGGGACCTTGACCGACACGTCGTAGGTGGCCTTGTCCAGGGGGTGGTCGTTGGACGGGAACCACCACACGGCCGAGTCCGGCTCCTGGGCCGCGACCCCGCCGTCCGGGGTGCGCTGCCAGGCCGTCCAGCCGTCGACCTTCAGCTCGGAGGGCTTGCCCGCGTACTTGACCACCACGGTGATGGACCTGCCCTTGGGCAGCGGGGTGGCCGGGGTGATCTCCAGTTCGTGGCTGCCCGACGTGGCGAACGTCGCCTTGGTGCCGTTCACCCGCACCTCGCTGACCGCGAGACCGAAGTCCAGGTTGAAGCGGGAGAGGTCCTGCTGGGTGGTGGCGAGCAGCGTGGCCGTGCCCTCGAGCAGGTCCGTGGCGGGCTGGTACCTGAGCTTCAGGTCGTAGTGCGAGACGTCGTAACCGCCGTTGCCGCTGGCCGGGTAGTAGGGGTCGCCGATGCCCGGGGCGCCCGGAGTGAAGTCCGCGGCCGATGCCGGGATCACCAGCAGCAGGGAGGCGGCGAGCACGCTCGGGGCAATGATTCTGCGGTGCACAACAAGCTCCAAGTCGTCAGTGTCGTCGTGGGGTGAACGATGGTGAACGATCTCTTCGGACCCTATTCAGCCCTCGCCGTCCCGGTCATGTCCATGGCTCCATCTGTCACACGATCGCCATTCGGCCGACATGTTGACTTGTGCGGCTTCGTTCGCTTTGCCACCTCGACTGCCCTCTTTTGCGCGGGAGTTGACCGGAGTACCTTCCGCCCATGCCGATACGCGCGCGGGGCACCCGCCTCAGGTCCAGATCCCTCAGATCGTTCGTCGTCGCGGCCGTCGCCGCCCTGACGGCCGTGCTCCTCGCTCCGGCGGGCGCCCAGGCGGCCCATGCCAGGGAGAGCCGCCCGGTCTACTCGTACGAGAACGCGATACGCGAGGCCGTCTGGGTCGACACCGGCCTGGACGGCGACGGGGACGGCCGCGGCGACCGGGTCGCGGTCGACATCGTCCGGCCGCGCGAGCCCGCGCAGCAGGGCCGCAAGGTTCCGGTCATCATGGACGCCAGCCCCTACTACTCCTGCTGCGGGCGCGGCAACGAGAGCCAGCTCAAGACGTACGACGCCAACGGCAACGTCGTGCAGATGCCGCTGTTCTACGACAACTACTTCGTGCCGCGCGGCTACGCCTTCGTCGGCGTGGACCTGGCCGGAACCAATCGCTCGGACGGCTGCGTGGACGTCGGCGGGCGCTCCGACGTCCTGTCCGCGAAGGCGGTGGTCGACTGGCTCAACGGTCGGGCCCGCGCCTACACCACACGTACCGGAAGCCGGCTCGCCACCGCGGGATGGACCAACGGCCGCACCGGCATGATCGGCAAGAGCTGGGACGGCACCATAGCCAACGGCGTCGCCGCGACCGGGGTCGAGGGCCTCAGGACGATCGTGCCGATCAGCGCCATCTCGTCCTGGTACGACTACTACTTCGCCAAGGGGGCCGCGCTGTACGACGGAGGTCCGGCCGAGCTCGCCGGATACGTCGACAGCCCGGACGCGCGGGCGCGCTGCGCCGCGGTGCAGCGGAAGCTGGTCGACGGCTCCCCGCGCACCGGCGACTGGACCGGGCTGTGGGCCGATCGGGACTATGTCGGCCGGGCGGACAACGTGAGGGCCAGCGTCTTCGTTGTGCACGGCATGCAGGATCTCAACGTCCGTACGAAGAACTTCGGCCAGTGGTGGGACGCCCTCGCCGCGAACGGGGTCGAGCGCAAGATCTGGCTGTCGCAGACAGGCCACGTCGACCCGTTCGACTACCGGCGCGCCGAGTGGGTGGACACCCTGCACCACTGGTTCGACCACTATCTCCTCGGCTACGACAACGGCATCGAGCGGCAGCCGATGGCCGACATCGAGCGCCACCCCGACCAGTGGAGCACCGACAAGGTGTGGCCGCCGTCGGGGACCGCGGCGACCGTGGTGCACCCCGTGAGCGGCCCGGCCCCGGGCGTCGGCGGGCTCTCCCTGACGTCCGCGCCGGCCGGAACCACCGCGTCCTTCACCGACAACCCCGCCCTGGACGAGACGAGCTGGGCCGCCCAGGTCGACACGTCCACGCCCGACAAGGCGGGCTTCGTCACCCAGCCGCTGACCCGGGACCTGCGCGTCTCCGGCTCGTCCAGGGTGACCGTCACCGCGACCCCCACCACCGCCGACGCCCACCTCTCGGCGGTCCTCGTCGACCTCGGGCCGGACACGATCCGCAACTACGCCGCAGCGGGCGAAGGCATCCAGACCGGCACCGACCGTACCTGCTGGGGCGCGAGCACGGCCGGCGACAGCTCCTGCTTCCTGACGACGTCCGCGGACCGGACCGACGTCGGCTACACCGTCTTCAGCCGCGGCTGGGCCGACCTCGGCCACTACGCGTCCCTCGCGAAGGGCGTGCCGCTCACGCCCGGCAGGTCGTACACCATCACGCTCGACCTGGCCGCGACCGACCACGTCGTACCGGCCGGGCACCGGCTCGCGCTGATCGTGGCGGGCACCGACAACGGTCTCATCGTGCCGCCGGTGAGCAGGCCGACCCTGACCGTGGACCTGGCGCGCACGGGGGCCAGGGTGCCGTTCGTCGGCGGCGCCGGGGCGTTCGTACGGGCCACCTCCGGTACGCCTCCGCGGCTGTCGGCGGGCGCGAGGGCCACCGAGGGCGTGCCGGTGCCGCACATGACGCGGCGGCTCCCGGGGGACGTACGCCGGTGAGGGCACGACTGCTCGTGCTCGGGGTGGCGGCGGCCGCGGTCGCCGTCCCCCTGGCCACGGCGCCCGCGACGGCCCGCTCCACCGAGCCCCGCACCGGCTTCGAGGCCAGTGACGGGGCGCGCTGGACCGGGCAGCCGCAGGAGCAGGCCTTCCTCGCCGCCGTGGACCGGCTCAGTGAGCGGACCTCGGTGCGCCGGATCGGCACCACCCGCCAGGGGCGCCCGCTCCAGGAGGTGCGCATCGGCGGGCACCACACCACCAGCACCGTACTTCTCGTGTGCAGTCAGCACGGTGACGAGCCGGCGGGACGCGAGGCGTGCCTCACCACCCTCCGGGACCTCGCCCTGACCCAGGACCGGACCACGCTCCGTTTCCTGGAACGCACCACCGTGGTGGTCGTCCCGACCGCCAACCCGGACGGCCGGGCCGCCGACACCCGCGAGAACTCCGAGGGCGTCGACATCAACCGCGACCACATCGCGCTGAGGACGGCCGAGGCGCGCGCCGTCGCGACCGTGCTGCGTGACGAACACCCGGATGTCGTCTATGACGTGCACGAGTACCGCATCACACCGCGGTACTACGACAAGGACCTGTTCGACCTGTGGCCGCGCAACCTCAACACCGATCCGCGGGTGCGCGAGGAGTCCCGGACGCTGTCCGCCGACTACGTCCGCGGCGCCGCCCGGGCGGAGGGGTACCGCACGGGCACGTACGGCATCTGGACCGACCCCGTCACCGGTCGGCCGGTCAAGCAGGTCGCGGGTGACGGCCAGGAGCGGATCCTGCGCAACACGGCGGGCATCAAACATGCCGTCGCCCTGCTCGTCGAGAGCCGGGTGGACGCGACGACGGACGCCGAGAAGGCCGACCCGGCCGTCAACAACCGGCGCCGCGTCGACTCCCAACTGACCGGTCTCAGCGGCTTGTTCGACTTCGTGGCGGAGCGCCGCGCCAGTATCCGGGCGGCCACGGGCGCGGCGCGCGCCGCCGGGTACCGCGACCAGGGGCCCGTCCACCTCGGGGGCGCGGACAACACGCCCCCGACTCCCGCGGAGATCCTGCGGGATCCGCCCTGCGGCTACCGGCTGAGTCCCGCCCAGTACGACCGGGTCAGGGATCAACTCGCGCTGCACGGAGTTCAGTTGCGGCGGACGGAGGGCGGCGGAGCCTTCGTGCCGATGCGGCAGTCGCTGCGCGATCTGGTGCCCCTGCTGCTCGACGGCCGCGCCCGGTACCACCTGGTATCCGCCGCGACCGCCGACCGCTGCTGACTCACCCGGAGGGGGGCGCGGCCAGCGCCGCGGCCTCCTCCGCGCAGCCCCAGGCGACCGTCACCCCGGCCCCGCCATGTCCGTAGTTGTGGACCAGCACCCCGCCCCGCGCGGTGACTTCTCGCTCCACCCGCACCCCCGGGTCGCGGGCGGGGCGCAGTCCCACACGGTGGGCGCGCACGGGGGCGTCCGCGATCTTCGGGTGGATCCGTGCGCAGCGGGCGATGATCCGCTCGGCCGTCGCCGGGTCGGGCGCCAGGTTCCAGTCGCCCTCCTGGGCGGTGCCGCCGAGGAGCAGGCCATAGGGCTGGGGGAAGAAGTAGGTCGTCTCCCCGCCGCGCTCCTCGGTCGAGGTGTACCACTCCCGGACCCCCGGGTTCTCCACCACCACCAACTGGCCGCGCACGGGGCGTACTTGGGGATCCGGGACGAGGTCGCGTGCCCCGAGCCCCGAGCAGTTGACCACCAGCGGCGCGTCCGGCAGCCGTTCGACCCGCCGCACCTCGATGGTGGTGCCCGCGGCCGTGAGGCGCCGTTCCAGCCCGCGCAGATATGTCGGCATGTCGATCAGCGGGAGCACGGCCGCCACCCCCTCGGGGCTCTCGCGCAGGCCCGCCACGTGCGCCGCCCAGGGGCCGAGCCCGTCGAGCCGGGCCCCGGCGTGCAGCCCGCCGACCAGGCGCACCCCGCTCTCCTCCGGCCGCCGGGCCAGTTCCTCGTACACTCGCAGGGAGGCCAGCGACCAGGCGCCGACCCGTGTCTCCGGTTCGATGCGGTACGGCCACCACAGTCCACCCGCCACGGCGGACGTCGACTCCTGCGGCCGCGTCCCGCACCACACCCGCACCCGGCGGCCCGACTCCGCCAGGACGATCGCCGTCGTCAGACCGATGACCCCGCCGCCCACCACGATCACGTCGTCGCTCATGCCGGGACGGTAGCCCACCCCGCGCCGCCCCCGCCGGTCCCGTCTCCCGCGGACGGGTGCGGGAGGTCAGCCCGGCGTGCGCACCTCGCGCAGCGCGCTCTCCAGCGCCCGCAGCACGGGTTCGGGCTCCTCGCGCAAGTAGAAGTGTCCGCCGGGGAATTGACGTACCGTCACGTCCGCGGTGGTGTGCTGCTGCCAGGCGTCCAGTTGCTCGCGCGGATGGTCGGCGCTGCCACCGAACACGGTGATCGGCACGGGCAGCGGGGGCGCCTGACGCCAGGTGTACGTCTCCAGGACGCGGTAGTCGGCCCGCAGCGCGCCGACGACCAGTTCCCGCAGCTCCGCCGAGTCCAGCACCTCCTGCGGGATGCCGCCGTGGATCTTCGCGATCCGCTCGATGAGTTCGTCGTCGGGCAGTTGGTGCACCGGGTCGTCCGCCCGGACGTGGCGGTGGTGCGGCGCCGGGTAGCCGGAGAGGATCAGCCGCGCGGGCAGCGGCCGTCCCGCGTCGCGCAGGGCTCGGGTGATCTCGTACGCGACGAGCGAGCCCAGGCTGTGCCCGAAGAAGGCGTACGGCGCCCGGCTGAGCGGCACCTCGTCGAGGAACGCCGCCACCAGGGCCTCCATCGAGTCGAACGGGGGCTCCCCGTACCGCGAGCCGCGGCCGGGCAGCTGCACCGCCTGGAACTCGGCGCCCGGCACGTCGCGGCCCCAGCGCAGGTACTCGGTGGCCGAGCCGCCGCCGTGCGCGAAGCAGTAGAGCGTGGGGGCGCCCGGGCGCGGCGTCCCGGCGATGAGCCAGCGGGGCGGCACGGCAGCGTTCATGGTGCGGAGACCTCCGGGAAGGTGGGTCGGTGCGGCGGCGGGTGTTCGCCCGGGCCGGTCGTCGTGGTGGGGCAGGCCGGGCGGCTCGGACGGCTGGTTCGGTGTGCTCCGGGCCGCCCGGCAGGTGCCGCTTCGCCGCCCGCCGAGCAGTCTCGCATCGCGTCCCGTCCCAGACGCCTTGTTCTGGGCATCGTTGCCGGTGTGGGCGAGGCCCGCCCAGGCACTGCGGTGGCCGCGGGGCCGCCGAAGCGGGCGCGGTCCACGAGCCCGGCCCGAGGGCCCGTCGAGCAGCGGCGCGGAGCAGAAGGAGGGAGCACCGGTCCGCCCCGGTACCCGAAGACCGCGAGCCCGGTGCGCGGGCGCAGGGCGGGCATGGGCGCGGGCCCGGGGACGCCTTAAGATCGGTCATCTCATGACTGCAACCCTCGTCGCCAAGGACCTCGCCGCCGGCCACGGCGACCGCACCCTGTTCGCCGGGCTCGACCTGGTGGTCGCCCCCGGCGACGTCATCGGCCTCGTCGGGCCCAACGGCGCGGGCAAGTCGTCCCTGCTCCGCCTGCTCGCCGGGCTCGACACCCCCGAACAGGGCGAGCTGCGCCTGTCCCCGCCGGGGGCGAGCGTCGGCCACCTCCCGCAGGAGCCCGACCGGCGGCCCGGCGAGACGATCCGCGCCTTCCTGGCCCGGCGCACCGGTGTCGCCGCGGCCCAGGAGACGATGGACGCCGCGACCCAGGCGCTGGTCGACGGAGCCCCCGGCGCCGACGACGCGTACGCCGACAGCCTGGAACGCTGGCTCGCCCTCGGCGGCGCCGACCTCGACGAGCGGGCCGAGGAGGTCGCCGCCTCGCTCGGCCTCACCACCGGCCTCGACCAGCCGATGACCGCGCTCTCCGGCGGCCAGGCCGCCCGCGCCGGGCTCGCCTCGCTGCTCCTGTCCCGCTACGACGTCTTCCTGCTCGACGAGCCGACCAACGACCTCGACCTCGACGGTCTGGAGCGGCTCGAAGCGTTCGTGAAGGGGCTGCGCGCGGGCACGGTCGTCGTCAGCCACGACCGCGAGTTCCTCGCCCGCACCGTCACCAAGGTGCTCGAACTCGACCTCGCCCAGCAGCAGATCAACCTGTACGGCGGCGGCTACGAGGGCTACCTCGAAGAGCGCGCGACCGCCCGCCGGCACGCCCGCGAGGACTACGAGGAGTACGCCGACAAGCGCTCCGCCCTCGAAGGCCGCGCCCAGATGCAGCGCTCCTGGATGGACAAGGGCGTCAAGAACGCCCGCCGCAAGGCCACCGACAGCGACAAGCTGGGAAAGAAGTTTCGCAGCGAGTCGAGCGAGAAGCAGGCCGCCAAAGCCCGCCAGACCCAGCGCATGATCGAGCGCCTCGACGTTGTGGAGGAGCCCCGCAAGGAGTGGGAGCTGCGCATGGAGATCGCCGCCGCCCCCCGCTCGGGCGCGGTCGTCGCGACGCTGCGGGATGCCGAGGTGCGCCGTGAGGGCTTTACCTTCGGTCCCGTCTCGCTCCAGATCGACTGGGCCGACCGGGTCGCCATCACCGGCGCCAACGGCTCCGGCAAGTCCACCCTGCTCGCCGCCCTCCTGGGCCGGCTGGCGCTGGACGCGGGCCACGCCACCCTCGGCTCCGGTGTCGTCGTCGGCGAGGTCGACCAGGCGCGCGGCCTGTTCCTGGGCGAGGAGTCGCTGCTCGACGCGTTCTGCGCGGCGGTGCCCGACACGGAACCGGCCGAGGTGCGGACGCTGCTCGCCAAGTTCGGCCTCAAGGCGCACCACGTGCTGCGGCCCGCCGGTTCACTGTCGCCGGGCGAGCGGACCCGTGCCGCGCTCGCCCTGCTCCAGGGCCGGGGCGTCAACCTCCTGGTCCTCGACGAGCCGACCAACCACCTCGACCTGCCCGCCATCGAGCAGCTGGAGTCCGCGCTCGACTCGTACACCGGCACCCTGCTCCTGGTCACCCACGACCGCCGGATGCTCGACGCCGTGCACACCACGCGCCGCCTGGAAGTCGCGGACGGAAAGGTCACCGAGCACTGACGCAGCCCGGGCCGCCGGGCTTGCGGGCGCGCGTGTTCGCGACTGCGATGTGCGGCGGCCCGAGCGTACGGTGGTCGGGTGCACCGTGACCGACTGGAGGCCGTCCTGGAGGCACTGCCCAGGGCGGCCATCGTGCAAGGCGGCGACGAGGTCGTGATCGCCGTCAACCGGCGTTTCACCGACATGTTCGCCCTCGAAGGCCGCGTCGACCACAGCCCGGGCGCACCGCTCGGCCCGGTCGTCGACGCCGTGTGCGACACCTTCACCGAACGGCCCTCCTGGGTCGTCGACACCACCCACGCCATCGCCGCCCGGCACATCCACCGGGCCGCCGAGATCGCGCTCACCGACGGACGGGTGATCCGGCGGGACGTGGAGCCGCTGTACGACGCCGACGGCGTGCCGTTCGGTTCGCTGTGGACCGCGGAGGACATCACCGAAGACAAGCGCCGCGAGCACGCGCTCCAGCGCGACAACGCGGCCCTGGCCGAGCTCGCCGGGCAGCGCAACGAATTCCTCGCCCTGGCCTCGCACAGCCTGCGCACCCCGCTCACCTCCATTCTCAGCTTCTGCGAGCTCCTCGCCGACCCCGCCTCCGGGCCGCTGGACGCCGACCAGCGGGCCCTGCTCGCCGCGATCCGGCGCAACGCCCAGCGCATGGAGGGCGTCATGACCACCCTCATGAACACGGCCCGGCTGCGCACCCCGCAGCTGAGGCTGGAGTTCGACCGGGTGGACATGGCCCGGATGCTCCAGCACGCGGTGCTCGACCGGATGTCCAGCACCGCCGAGGCCGGTGTGTTCGTGGCGCTGCGCTGCGCGCCGGGCCCGCCGCTGCACGGGGACGAGCACCGCCTGGAGCACGTGCTCGCCAACCTCCTCGAAAACGCCGCCAAGTTCACCCCGCCCGGCGGCCGCATCGACATCGACGCCGCCCCGCACGGCGACCAGTGGCACATCGCCGTCGCCGACACCGGGATCGGCGTGCCCGAGCAGTACCGCGAGGAGATCTTCTCCGGCTTCGTACGGGCCCCCAACGCCGAGGCCGGCGGCTTTCCCGGCACCGGCCTCGGCCTCACGATCAGCCGCGAGATCGTGCGCCGGCACGGCGGCGAGCTCACCGTCTCGGACGCCGAGGGCGGGGGAGCGGTGTTCGCCATCCGGCTGCCCGTCGCGGGACCGCCCGCCGAAGGGTCCCCGCGGTGACCCGGCTCCTGGTGGTCGAGGACGACCCCGACGTGGCGATGGCCCTGCGCATCCTGTTCACCCGGGCCGGGTACGAGGTGGTGGCGGCGGCGGACGGCCGCGAGGGGCTGCGGCGGCTGTTCGCGGACAGCCCCGATCTGATGGTCCTCGACGTCGGCCTGCCGGAACTGGACGGCTGGCAGGTCCTGGAGCGCACCCGGGACATGACCGACCTGCCGGTGCTGCTGCTCACCGCCCGCGGCGCCGAGAGCGACCGGGTGCGCGGGCTGCGCGCCGGGGCCGACGACTACCTGCCCAAACCGTTCGGCAACGAGGAGCTGCTCGCCCGCGTCGAGGCGCTGCTGCGTCGTTCCTCGCCCGCCCGCTGGGCCGGGGCCTCGCACGACGAGGCCCTGCGGCTCGTGCCCGAGCGGCGCTCGGCCCTGTGGCGCGGCGAAGAGGTGCGGCTCAGTGACATCGAGTACCGGCTGCTCCAGGTCCTGGTCCGCAACCGGGGCCGCGTCGTCACCACCGACCAGCTGCTCGACCAGGTGTGGGACGACCCCCAGGGCGTCGGCCGCGAGCGGGTCAAGTTCGCCGTGCTGCGGGTGCGCCGCAAGCTCCAGCAGGCCGCGGGCAGTCTCGAATCCGACCCCCTCGAAGCGGTACGGGGCCTCGGCTACCGCTACCGGGGGGACCAGGGCGGCTGACCCGGCGCTCGAGGGGGCCGAAGGTCCCGGCCGCGCGGGGGGCGAAAGGCCCGGGAATGTCCGAATGGCGGCTTCGCAACCGTTGCGCAACCGAACACCATCCGGGTGCGCAACGCACGCCGGACATCCTCAAGGACGCCCCGCCGGTCCGTTCCTGGAGTCTTCGTGTCCGCCCTGCCGCCCCGCAGCATCGCCGTCGTCCTCGGCACCCGTCCCGAGCTGGTCAAGCTGACCGAGCTGATCCGCCTCCTCGGGCCCGCCGCCCACGTCGTGCACACCGGGCAGCACTACGACGAGGAGCTCTCCGGCCGCTTCCTGGCCGACCTCGGCATCCCCGAGCCGACCTACCTCACCGGCGTCGGCGGACAGCCCCGGGCGGTCCAGATCTCCGCGGCGCTGGCCCAGCTCGACGCGGTCTTCGGCGCCGAACCGCCGCGCGCGGTCGTCGTGCAGGGCGACACCAACGCGGCCCTGTCCGGCGCGCTCGCCGCCAACGCGCGCGCCATCCCGCTCGTCCACGTGGAGGCGGGCCTGCGCAGCCACGACCGGAACATGCCCGAAGAGCACAACCGGGTGCTGATCGACCGGATCGCGGACGTGCTGTGCGCCGCGACCCCCGGGAACCGCGACAACCTGCTCGCCGAGGGCATCGCGGCGGGCCGCGTCGAAGTCACCGGCAACACGGTCGTCGAGGCCGTCCGCGCTCAGCTGCCCACCAGCGCCCAGCGGTTCGCCGAGCTGGAGCGGCTCGGGCTGGCGAGCGACGGGTACGTCCTGGCCACCGTCCACCGGCCCGAGAACACCGACGACCCCGCCGCGCTGCGCGCCGTCCTCACCGAACTCGCCGCACTCGCCGCCGACCTGCCGGTGGTGCTGGCGCTGCATCCGCGCACCCGGGCCCGCATCGAGGCCGCGGACCTCGCCGGGCTCCTGGAACCCCTGCTCGTCACCCCGCCGCTGGGGTACCGCACCTTCCTCGCGCTCGCCCAGCACGCGGCGCTGCTGGTGTCCGACTCCGGAGGCGTGCAGGAGGAGGTCACGGTGGTGGGTCGCCCCCTCGTCGTCGTACGCAACTCCACGGAGCGGCCCGAGGCGATGGTCGACTTCGCCGAACTGGTGCGCCCCGGGCCCGAGTTGGGGATGGCGGCCCGCCGCCGTCTCGCCGAGGGGGCGCCCGGACGGGCCCGCCTCGCCGCGCTGGCGAGCCCCTTCGGTGACGGCCTCGCCTCGCGCCGCATCGTCGCCCTGCTGGCCGGTCTCGCGACGCGCCAGGCGTACGAGGCCGCGGCGTAACCGCCCGACCCGCCCCGGACAAGCCCCGCCTTCCCGCGAACCACCGCCAAGGACACCTCCATGCCCAACAGCCTCTTCCTGTTCCTCTTCCCCTTCTTCCTCCTCGGCTGCTTTCTGCTCTACTGGGCCGGGGCCCGGCGCGCCTACCTCGGCCGGCCGGAGACCGAGGCGGGGGATCCCGGCGCGCTCGACTGGCACTTCTTCGTGCCCTGCCGGGACGAGGAGGCCGTGGTCGGAGCCACCGTCGCGCAGCTGCGGGACGACTTTCCCGCCGCCCACGTCTGGGTCATCGACGACGACAGCGACGACCGGACCGGCCTCATCGTGGCCGCGCTCGCCGAGCACGACCGGCGGGTCCACCTGGTGCGCCGGGTGCGGCCCGAGGCGCGCACGGGCAAGGGGGACGCCCTGAACGCCGCCTATGAGCAGCTCGGTGACTTCCTGCCGGCCGGAGCCGACCGGGAGCGGACCGTGGTCTGCGTGGTCGACGCCGACGGGCGGCTCGACCCGCGGGCCCTCGAACTCGTCTCGGGACCGGCCGCGTTCGCCGACCCGGAGGTCGGCGGGGTCCAGGTCGGTGTGCGGATGCGCAATGTCGACGACGAACGCCCGCTGCCCGGCCGGGGCCGCCTCGCCAACGCCTTCGCGCGGCTCCTGGTCCGCGTCCAGGACATGGAGTTCGCGGTGTCCAACGCGGGCATGCAGCTGCTCCGGGTGCGGACCGGTTCCGTCGGGCTCGGTGGCAACGGCCAGTTCACCCGGCTCTCCGCGCTCGACCGGATCGCCGCCGCCGAACGGCGCCCCTGGCAGCGCGGTGCGCTCCTGGAGGACTACGAGCTCGGCCTCCAGATGATCCTCTCGGGCCACCGCGTCACGCACATCGCCGACACCTGGGTCTCCCAGGAGGGCCTCCCGCACGTGCGGCGCCTGCTCACCCAGCGCACCCGCTGGGCCCAGGGCAACCTCCAGTGCGTGCGCTACGCGAGCCGGATCGTCTCCTCGCGCCAGTACACCGGCGCGGGCGTCCTGGAGACGCTGTACACGTTCTTCCAGCCCGTCGCGCACCTGCTCACGCTCGTGCTGTGCGCCGCGATGCTGGTCCTGGGCGGCCTCGGCTCGCTCGGGCTCTGGCCGCTCACGCTGGTCCTCGCGGTGCTCTCCATCGGCCCGTTCGTCCTGTGGGGCCCGGTCTACCGGCGCGACCACGCCCCGGACGCCTCCCGGCTCACCGGGCTGCTGTGGGGGCTGGTGCTGTGGCTGTACGCGTACCACCTGTTCGTGGTCTCGGCACGGGGCTTCGTGCGCAGCCTGCGCGGCCGCACCGGCTGGGCCAAGACCCGGCGCAACGCCGAACCGGTGACCGCGGGCCCGGTCGCGCTGGAAGGCTGAACCCCCGACAAGGGCCGGGCGTACGGCAGTTGACCGAGGGGCCGGGCGTGCGGAGGTCACGCCCAGACCCGGGTGTCGGCGCGGGCGCGAGGAGGTGGCGGGTCCCGCCTCCCGGCTCGCGCCCGGGGTGCCTCAGCGGCCGCCGCGGCCCTTCGGGTCGAGCAGGCCCGCCTTGCGCAGGGCGTCCGCCATCGCGCCGTTCGCGGGGGCCGGTGCCGCGCCGCGGCCCTGGCCGCCGCCCTGCCGGTTGCCGCCGCGGGCCTCCCCGCCGCCGTTCCCGCGGCGCTGCCGGGCCTGGTCCTGCCGCTGCTGCGGCGGCCGGTTGCCCCGGCCCCGAGCCGGGCCGCCCCGCTCGCCGCGGTCCCGCCCGGGCGCGCCGCCCGGCGCCGACGCGTCGTCGTCGAGCCGCAGGGTCAGCGAGATCCGCTTGCGCGGCACGTCCACGTCCAGGACCTTCACCTTGACGATGTCGCCCGGCTTCACCACGTCCCGCGGGTCCTTCACGAACGTCTTCGACAGCGCCGAGACGTGCGCGAGGCCGTCCTGGTGCACACCGATGTCGATGAACGCGCCGAACGCCGCCACGTTGGTGACCACGCCTTCGAGGACCATCCCGGATTCCAGGTCGCCGATCTTCTCGACGCCCTCCTTGAAGGTGGCCGTCTTGAACGCCGGTCGCGGGTCGCGGCCCGGCTTCTCCAGCTCGCGCAGGATGTCGGTGACCGTGGGCAGGCCGAACGTCTCGTCCACGAAGTCGTCGGGGCGCAGCGAGCGCAGCACCCCCGTGTTGCCGATGAGGGAGGCGACCTCGCTGCCCGTCGTCTTCACCATCCGCCGCACCACCGGGTAGGCCTCGGGGTGCACGCTGGAGGCGTCCAGCGGGTCCTCGCCGTCGCGGATCCGCAGGAAGCCCGCGCACTGCTCGTACGCCTTCGGGCCGAGGCGCGCGACGTTCTTCAGCGCCTTGCGCGAGCGGAAGGGGCCGTTGGCGTCGCGGTGCGCCACGATGTTCTCGGCGAGGCCGGAGCCGATGCCGGACACCCGCGAAAGCAGCGGCGCGGAGGCCGTGTTGACGTCGACGCCCACGCCGTTCACACAGTCCTCGACGACCGCGTCCAGCGAGCGCGACAGCTTCACCTCGGACAGGTCGTGCTGGTACTGGCCCACGCCGATGGACTTCGGGTCGATCTTCACCAGCTCGGCCAGCGGGTCCTGCAGGCGGCGGGCGATGGAGACCGCGCCGCGCAGCGACACGTCCATGTCCGGGAACTCCTGCGAGGCGAACGCGGAGGCCGAGTACACCGAGGCGCCGGCTTCCGACACCATCACCTTGGCGAGGTTCAACTCCGGGTGGCGCGCGATGAGTTCACCGGCGAGCTTGTCCGTCTCGCGGGACGCGGTGCCGTTGCCGATGGCGATCAGCTCGACCGCGTGCTCCGCGCAGAGCCCGGCCAGCTTCGCGAGCGCCTGGTCCCACTTGTTCGCGGGCACGTGCGGGTGGATCACGTCGGTGGCCACGACCTTGCCGGTCGCGTCGACGACGGCCACCTTCACGCCGGTGCGGAAACCGGGGTCGAGGCCGAGCGTGGGCCGGGTGCCCGCCGGGGCGGCGAGCAGCAGGTCGCGCAGGTTGGAGGCGAAGACGCGGACCGCCTCGTCCTCGGCGGCCGTACGGAGCCGCAGCCGCAGGTCGATGCCGAGGTGCACCAGGATGCGGGTGCGCCAGGCCCAACGCACCGTGTCCGCGAGCCACTTGTCGCCGGGACGGCCCCGGTCGTTGACGCCGAAGCGGCGCGCCACCATGTTCTCGTACGTCGAGGGGCCGGGCTGTGCCGAGGGCTCCTCGGGCTCCAGGACGAGGTCGAGGACCTCCTCCTTCTCGCCGCGCAGCATCGCGAGCACCCGGTGCGAGGGCAGCGCGGTGAACGGCTCGGTGAAGTCGAAGTAGTCGGCGAACTTGGCACCCGCCTCCTCCTTGCCCTCGCGGACCTTCGCGGCCAGCCGGCCCTTGGTCCACATGCGCTCACGCAGCTCGCCGATCAGGTCGGCGTCCTCCGAGAACCGCTCGGCGAGGATGGCGCGGGCGCCCTCCAGGGCCGCGGCCGGGTCGGCGACGCCCTTGTCCGCGTCCACGAACGCGGCGGCCGCGGCGAGCGGGTCCACCGACGGGTCGGCGAGCAGGCCGTCGGCGAGCGGTTCGAGACCCGCCTCGCGCGCGATCTGCGCCTTGGTGCGCCGCTTCGGCTTGAAGGGCAGGTAGATGTCCTCCAGGCGGGCCTTGGTGTCGGCGGCCCGGATCTGCGCCGCGAGGGCCTCGGTGAGCTTGCCCTGCTCCCGTACGGACTCCAGGACGGCGGTGCGCCGGTCCTCCAGCTCCCGCAGGTAGCGCAGCCGCTCCTCCAGGGTGCGCAGCTGGGCGTCGTCCAGCATCTCGGTCGCTTCCTTGCGGTAGCGCGCGATGAACGGGACGGTGGACCCGCCGTCGAGCAGCTCGACGGCGGCCTTCACCTGCCGCTCCCGTACGCCGAGTTCCTCGGCGATCCTGCCTTCGATGGACGTCGTCACGTTGCCGTACCGCCTTCTCGCTGAGCCTGAGGCGCCATTGTGGCAGGCGGCGCCGACAATCGACGATCAGCCCTTGCCGACCAGGTCGGCCGGGAAGCCGCCCGCCAGCGCCGCCGTCACCAGGAACCCCTTGGCGAGTTCGGTGAGCCGCGCCACGTCCCGCTCGCCGAGGAGTTCGTACGGGGCGAGGTCGAGGCGGTCGGTGCGGTCCTCGAGGTCGGCGCGCAGCGCCACGCCCGCCTCGGTCAACTCGCCCTCGCCGTCCAGCAGTCCGCGCGCGCGGAGCCGGCCGGCCGCCGCGTCCCAGTCCGACTGCTCCCAGCCGCGCGTGGCCATGACCCAGGTGCGGGCCATGCCCTTGCCGGTCGCGGTGTGGCTGACCAGCGCCTCCAGCGGGTCGAGCTCCAGAGCGAGCAGGGCGGTGAGGTGGGCGTCGCCCCGGTGCTCGCGCAGCAGCGTGGCCGCGTGCCAGTAGGCGAGGTGGGGCTGCTCGGGCACGGGAAGGTCGGCGTGCGCGGCGTACAGGGGGCGGGCGTGGCGGGTACAGCCCTCGGCGGCGCGCAGGGCGAGCCGGGCCGCCTCCGCCATCTCGTCCGAGGCGACGGCCTCCTCGCCGAGCAGCCTGCGCAGCGTGCTGTCGACGGCCCTCAGGCGGGCGGCGAGCACGGCCTCGGGGGAGGCGGTGCGCCACACGGCGGGCAGGTGCCGGGCGATCAGGTCGTGGCGGAAGTTGTAGAAGGTGGCCGCCACGACCCCGGGGCCCACGGCGCCCATCGCGGCGGCGCGCCCCGCGAAGTAGGCGGCGCCGCGGTCCTCGATGCCGAGCCCGGCGAGCTCCTTGGTGAAGTCCGGCGAGAAGTAGACCGTGGCGTGCAGGGAGTTGAGGGGGCTGTGGCAGTGGCGTCCGGCGCGCGGGGGGAGAGAACTCATGCCCAGCACGTTACCGACTGGTCGGTACGGCGGGAAGGGGTGGGAGGATGCCCGGGCGGTGGCAGGAAAGGTGGGCTTCTCGTCATTGCGGCCATCGTGGGCCGCGACCAGGATGAGGACATGACGCAGCGCTCCGTCCTGGTCGTCCTCTTCGACGACGTCCAGAGTCTCGACGTGACCGGACCGGCCGAGGTGTTCGGCGCCGCGGGCCGCGCCGTCGGGGACCGGGCCGCCTACCGGGTGCGCTTCGCCTCGCTCGACGGCGCCCCGGTCACCTCGCACAGCGGGCTGCGGCTCATGGCCGACTCCGCGCTCACGGACGCCGGACCGGCCGACACCCTGCTCGTCCCGGGCGGCGACGGTGCCCTCGCGCCCGACCCGGCCCTGCTCGACTGGCTGCGGGAGCACGGCCCCCGGGCCCACCGGCTCGTCTCCGTGTGCACCGGCTCGCTGCTGCTCGCCGAGGCCGGGCTGCTCGACGGGCGCCGGGCCACCACGCACTGGGCGCTGTGCTCCCGGCTGGCCCGGAACCACCCCGCCGTCGACGTCGAACCGGACCCGATCTTCGTGCGGGACGGCAACATCGCCACCTCGGCCGGGGTCACCGCGGGCATCGACCTCGCGCTGGCCCTGGTGGAGGAGGACCACGGCAGGGAGGTGGCCCTGACCGTCGCCCGCAACTTCGTGGTGTTCCTGCGCCGCCCGGGCAACCAGGCCCAGTTCAGCGTCCAGCTCGCCGCGCAGACCGCCCGCCGCGAGCCGCTGCGCGAACTCCAGCGGTGGATCGCCGAGCATCCGGACGGCGACCTCTCGGTGGCGGCCCTCGCCCAGCGGGCCAGCCTCTCGCCCCGCCACTTCGCCCGCGCCTTCCACGCCGAGACCGGGATCACCCCCGGCCGCTACGTCGAGCGCGTCCGCCTGGAACACGCCCGCCGTCTGCTCGAAGAGAGCCAGGGCAGCGTCCAGGAGGTCTCCCGCGCCGCCGGCTACGGCACCCCCGAGGCGATGCGGCGCGCCTTCGTCAAGACGCTGGGCACGGCCCCCGCCGAGTACCGCCGCCGCTTCCGCCCCGCCCCCGCGTAGCTCACCGAAGAGGAGTCCCATGCAGATAGCCGTCGTCCTGTATCCCGGCTTCACCGCCCTGGACGCGATCGGTCCCTATGACACCCTCAGCCGGCTCCCCGGCGCCGAGACGGTGTTCGTGGCCGAGCAGGCCGGACCCGTGAGCAACGAGAGCGGGAGCCTGACCCTGGTCGCCGAGAAGTCCTTCGCCGAGGTGACCCGGCCCGACCTCGTGATCGTGCCGGGCGGGCCGCCCGAGGCCGTCGAGCCGCATCTCGACGGCGGGCCGCTCCTCGACTGGCTGCGCGTCGCCGACGCCGCCTCGACCTGGACGACGTCGGTGTGCACGGGCTCGCTGCTGCTCGCCGCGGCCGGGCTCCTCACGGGCCGCCGCGCGACCTCGCACTGGCTGGCCCTGGACCGGCTCGCCGCGTTCGGCGTGACGCCGACGGGGGAGCGGGTCGTCATGGACCACAAGTACGTCACCGCGGCCGGCGTCTCCTCCGGCCTCGACATGGGGCTCGCGCTGATCGGGCGGATCGTCGGGGACCGCTACGCCCAGGCGGTCCAGCTCCTCGTGGAGTACGACCCGCAGCCGCCCTACGACGCGGGCTCGCCCGACAAGGCCCCCGCCGACCTGGTGGAGCACTTCAGGACGAAGGGCTTCCCTCAGGACTGAGCGGCCAGGTGAAGCGCGGGGCGCGGCGCTCCAGGAAGGCGGCGATGCCCTCCGCGGTGTCACCGCTCGCGCGTTCCTGGCCCGCCCAGTGCGCGTCCCGGTCGGTCCTGCCGTCCGCGAACTCCTTGGCGGCGGCCTGGGTGAGCCGGGAGCGCGAGAGAAGGACCCGGGTGAACTCGGCCACGCGCCGCTCCAGTTCACCCTCCGCCAGCACCTCGTCCACCAGACCGGTGCGCAGCGCCCGGCCGCTGTCGATCAACTCCCCCGAGAACAACAGGTACTTGGCGGTCGCGGGCCCCACCAGGGTGGCCAGCCGCCGGGTGGAGGACGCCGGGTAGACGATGCCGAGCTTCGAGGGCGTGATGCCGAACAGGGCGTCCTCGCGCGCGAACCGCAGGTCGCAGGCGGCCGCGAGCTGACTGCCGCCGCCCACGCAGTGGCCGCGCACGACGGCCAGCGTCGGCAGGGGAAAGGCCGCCAGCGCCTCCTCGGCCCGTACCGCGAGCGCCCGCGGGTCCTCGCCCGGCTCCCGCAGCGTCGAGATGTCGGCGCCCGCGCAGAACGTGTCGCCCGCCCCGGTCAGCACCAGCGCCCCTACGCCCGGATCGGCGGCCAGGGTGTCGAGCAGCGGCGGCAGCGCGCGCCACATCGCGGAGGTCATCGCGTTGCGCTTGGCGGGGTTGCTGATGACGACGGTGGCGACGCCCTCGACGAGGCTCTGCTCCAGCTGCGGCTGCATGCGCGGGATGCTATCCGGGCACCCGAAACCTATGATCACAAGGGGGCCGCTCGCGGATCACCGAGGAGACGCCGATGGCCGGAACGAAGCAGAACGTCGGGCGTGAGGGCAGGAAGCTGAGCCGCGGCTTCGGCGTCCTCGCCGTGCTCGGGGCGATCCTGGTCCTGGCCGGTCTTGTGGGTCTCGGCTACACCGAATTCGCCACCCTGACCACCATGCTGCTGTTCGGCTGGCTGCTGCTCGTCGGCGGCGTCGTGGGCCTGGCCCACGCGATCCAGTCGCGCGGCTCCAGCTTCTTCTGGCTCGGTGTCGTGGTCGCGGCGCTGAACCTCGCCGCGGGGGTGGTGATCATCCGCCGTCCCGAGGGCAGCGCCGAGGCGCTCACGATGTTCGCCGCCCTGCTGTTCCTGACCGGCGGCGTCTTCCGCCTCGCGGGCAGCGTGGTGGTACGCGGGCCGCAGTTCGGCTGGACGCTGGTGCAGGGCGCGTTCGGGGTGCTCCTGGGGATTCTGGTGCTCGCGAACTGGCCGAGCAACAGCCGGTACGTCATCGGCTGTTTCTTCTCGCTCGCCCTTCTGTTCGACGGGCTCGGGCTGATCGCCATCGGACTGGGCGGACGCAGAATCGTCACTCTTGTGAGTGACGCGGTGACCCCGCCGGAGGCCGGGAACGGCACACATCCGATGTCTCCGACACCCCCGCAAGCCATGGCAAAGCCCTCAGAGGGGGATCAGAACCCGCCGGAGAGATGACGTTCTCAGGCGTTGGGGGTCAAAAGGCGGCGATAGACGCTGACTTCTGGTCAGTCGGTCGGGTCGGACGCAGGCATTCCCGACACTTTTCAGCAGACGGGTGTGCTGTCGAGCCGCGAGGGTGGGTGCCGGAACATGGAGATCCGCGGGAGCCTGCCGCCCGAACCCGCCGCTCCGGCCAGACAGCAGTCGTACGAGGGCGTGTGGCGCTTCACCGCTCCCGCCGTCGACGTCTCCGTCCCCCAGGCCCGGCACGCCGTGCGCGACCTGCTGCGCCGACAGGGCGTACCGGCCCACGACGACCTCGTCCAGGGGCTGCTGCTCATCGTCTCGGAGCTGGTCACCAACGCGGTCAGGCACGCGGCCCTGCTCTCCCCGCAGGTGGCCGTCGAGGTGGCCATCGGCGCCGAGTGGATCCGGGTGTCCGTCGAGGACAACCACCCCTACCGCCCCAAGGCCCTGGAGACCGACTACGGCCAGACCGGCGGCAGGGGGCTGCTCCTCGTGCGGGAGATCACCGAGGAGGCCGGCGGGGTGTGCGACGTCGAGCAGACCGCCAACGGCGGAAAGATCGTCTGGGCCGCACTCCCGCTGGCCCCCCTGCCCGGGATCACCAGCCCGCGTCGGGCCCCGTGAGCTCCTTGACCGCGGGCCGCGCCGCGTCGAGCACCGTCATGAACCACGCCGAGAACGGGGCGCGGGCGTGCCGCTCGGCGAGCTCCTTCGGCGTCACGAACGCCGTCTCGCCGACCTCCTCCGCGTCCGGCCGCAGCGGGGACTGCACCAGGCCCACGAAGAGGTGGTTGTACTCCTGCTCCACCAGGCCCGAGTCCGGATCCGGGTGGTTGTAGCGCACCGTGCCCGCCTCCGCGAGCAGCGTCGGGGAGATGCCGAGCTCCTCGTAGGTGCGCCGGGCGGCCGCCGCGAACGGGGACTCGCCGGGGTAGGGGTGGCCGCAGCAGGTGTTGGACCAGACGCCGGGGGAGTGGTACTTGCCGAGCGCCCTGCGCTGGAGGAGCAGCCGGCCGGCCGGGTCGAAGAGGAAGACGGAGAACGCCCGGTGCAGCTGACCGGGCGCCTGGTGGGCGGAGAGCTTCTCCGCGGTTCCGATGGTGTTGCCGCTCTCGTCGACGAGTTCGAGCAAGATCTCTGGTGCGGCGCCCGCGGTCCCGTTCGACGAGTTGTTCGCCGTGGTGGCTGGTGTGCTCGGCATAACCATCCTTCGCTTCGGTCCTCGGCTGCCCAGTCTGCCGTACAAAAGCGGCGTGTCCGCCATTGACCGGCATCCGCATGTCCTGCCCCACGCGGGGCCCGGGGAACCGTGCGCCGTCAGTGGCAGAGCCTCGCCTCGTGCTCGGCGTGGCCGCCCGGCTCCAGCTGGAAGGTGCAGTGCTCGACGTCGAAGTGGTCGCCCAGGCAGCCCTGCAGTTCGTGCAGCAGCTTCTCGTGGCCCACCGAGTCGAGCACCTCCTGGCTCACCACCACGTGCGCCGAGAGCACCGGCATCCCGGACGTGATCGTCCACGCGTGCAGATCGTGCACGTCCTCCACGCCGGGCAGCTCCACGATGTGCGCCCGCACCTCCGCCATGTCCACCCCCTTGGGCGCCGACTCCAGGAGCACGTTGAGGGTCTCGCGCAGCAGCTTGACGGTCCTGGGCACGATCATCAGGCCGATCACCAGGGAGGCGATCGGGTCGGCCGCCTGCCAGCCGGTGGTCATGATGACCAGGCCCGCCGCCACCACGGCCGCCGAGCCGAGCGCGTCCGAGAGCACCTCGAGGAAGGCGCCGCGCACGTTGAGACTGTCCTGCTGCCCCTTCATGAGGAGCGAGAGCGACACCGAGTTCGCCACCAGGCCGATCAGGCCGAAGACGACGGCCGTGCCGCCCGCGGTGTCGGCGGGCTCGACGAAGCGGCTGACCGCCTCGAACAGGACGTATCCGCCCACCCCGAGCAGCAGCAGGCAGTTGGCGAGCGCGGCGAGGATCTCGGCGCGGGCGTACCCATAGGTGCGGTTGCCCTCGGCCGGGCGGTTGGCGAAGTGGATGGCGAGGAGCGCCATCGCGAGCCCGAGGCCGTCCGTCGCCATGTGGGCCGCGTCCGCGACGAGCGCCAGGGAGTCCGCGAGCAGACCGCCGACGATCTCCACGACCATCACGGTCAGTGTGATGCCGAGTGCGATGCGCAGCCGCCCCCGGTAGGCGAGCGCCGCCGTGCCGGTCGGCGGCGGGCTGCCGTGCGTGTGTCCGTGGTCGTGCCCAGCCCCCATGAAGGCCCTCCCGGATCCGTGGGTGATCAGTGGTGACGTCGGTGTACGAGGGGCCAGTGAACTACGGGTAGGGGGTATGTGCAACACGGGACTGAACACCGTTGTCATGTGCTCTGACCTGCGGAAATGCTCGCAGGTCAGAGCGCCGGGGAGATCGCCGCGTCCTCCTGGAGGGTCGCCCGGAGCGGCGGGCGGGGCGGCGGTGTTCGAACGCGGTTTGTGGGCTGCGCCCTTGATCGACGATGATGATCGCGGCGCCCGCGCACTGGGCGCTCCCCGGCCGCGGTGGGCGCGAACGGCCAGTGAATTCCCGCTTCCGTGCATCCGATAGCCTCTGCCGACGTGCCGCCCGCCCCGTGCCGGGCCGGGCCGTTGGACGCCAGCCATGTCAGTCGCAAGGAGTGAGTTCGTCTGTCGACCGCCATCCTTACCGGTCCGCCGGTGCCCGGATCGCAGCTCGGACCCGATCTGCGCGCGCTGGGATTCGACGTGCAGAACGCCTTCCTCCCCGACGACCTGCCCCGCCTGCTCGCCGAGGTGCCGGCCGGTGAACGTGTCGCCCTGGTCGACCCGCGTTTCCTCGGCCACGTCCACGCGCTGCGTCTCGCCCTGACCGACCCCCGCTTCCCGGCGGCCGCCGTGACCGGGGCCCTCACCGTCCAGGCCGAGGCCCGCGCGGCGCTCGCCCGCACCCTGGCCAGCGGCCCCGCGGCGCCCGCGGCCCGCACCCGTACGACCTCGGTGCTCACCGACGACATCGCCGCGGCCCTCGAAGCCGACGGCGTCGCGGTGCACCGCCCCGAGCTGGGCTCGCTGGTCGCGACCGTCCCCGCGGACGAGGCCGCCGCCGTCGCCGCGAGCCAGGCCGTCGCCGCCGTCGACGACGAGGCCGTCCGGCTGCGCAACGCCGTGAAGTCCCGCGACGGCTTCTTCACCACGCACTTCATCAGCCCCTACTCCCGCTACATCGCCCGCTGGTGCGCCCGCCGGGGGCTGACCCCCAACCAGGTCACCACCGCCTCGCTGATCACCGCGCTGATCGCGGCCGGCTGCGCGGCGACCGGGACGCGCGGCGGCTTCGTCGCGGCCGGACTGCTGCTGATCCTCTCCTTCGTCCTGGACTGCACCGACGGGCAGCTCGCCCGCTACTCGCTCCAGTACTCGACGATGGGCGCCTGGCTCGACGCCACCTTCGACCGCGCCAAGGAGTACGCCTACTACGCGGGCCTCGCCCTCGGCGCGGCCCGGGGCGGCGACGACGTATGGGCGCTGGCGCTCGGCGCGATGGTCCTCCAGACCTGCCGCCACGTCGTGGACTTCTCCTTCAACGAGGCGCACGTCGTGGGCACCGACGCGTCCGCCAACACCAGCCCCACCGCAGCCCTCTCCACCAAGCTCGACTCGGTCGGCTGGACGGTCTGGGTGCGGCGCATGATCGTGCTGCCGATCGGCGAGCGCTGGGCGATGATCGCCGTACTGACCGCTCTCGCCACGCCCCGCATCGTCTTCTACGCGCTGCTCATCGGCTGCGCCTTCGCCGCCTGCTACACCACCGCGGGCCGGGTGCTGCGCTCGCTCACCCGCCGCGCCACCCGCACCGACCGCGCGGCCCGGGCGCTCGCCGAGCTCGCGGACAGCGGGCCGCTCGCGCAGCTGGTCGCGGCGAAGGCGCCCCGGATCCCGGGCGCCCCCGTGGTCGCGGCCGTCGGCGCGGCGGCCCTCGTCGCCACGGCCCTCACCCAGCCCGTCGGCAGCCGCCGGATGATCGTCGCCGCCGTCCTCTACGCGATCCTGTCCGGCCTCGCCGTCGCCCGCCCCCTCAAGGGCGCCCTCGACTGGCTCGTGCCGCCACTCTTCCGGGTGGCCGAATACTGCACGGTCCTGGTCCTGGCGGCCCGGTCGGAGGTGGACGGGGCGCTTCCCGCGGCCTTCGGGCTCGTCGCGGCCGTCGCCTACCATCACTACGACACGGTCTACCGCATCAAGGGCGGCTCCGGCGCGCCGCCGCAGTGGCTGGTGCGGCTGATCGGCGGCCACGAGGGCCGCACGCTCGTGGTGACGGTGCTCGCCGCCGTCCTCGCCACGCGAGACACAGACTTCACCCTGGCGCTCACCGCCCTCGCGGCGGCCATCGCGCTCGTGGTGCTTGTGGAGTCCATCCGCTTCTGGGTGTCCTCCGGAGCACCTGCCGTACATGACGAAGGAGAAACAGCATGATTGGCCTCGTACTGGCAGCCGGTGCCGGACGGCGTCTGCGCCCCTACACCGACACGCTCCCGAAGGCCCTCGTGCCTGTCGACGGTGACACCACCGTCCTGGACATCGCGCTGAAGAACTTCGCCGAGGTCGGCCTCACCGAGGTCGCCATCGTGGTCGGCTACCGCAAGGAAGCCGTCTACGCGCGCAAGGAGGCCCTGGAGGCCAAGTACGGCGTCGCGATCACGCTCATCGACAACGACAAGGCCGAGGAGTGGAACAACGCCTACTCCCTGTGGTGCGCGCGCGAGGTCCTCAAGCGCGGTGTGATCCTCGCCAACGGCGACACGGTCCACCCCGTCTCCGTCGAGAAGACCCTGCTCGCCGCGCGCGGCAACGGCCAGAAGATCATCCTCGCCCTCGACACGGTGAAGAACCTCGCCGACGAGGAGATGAAGGTCATCACCGCCGAGGGCAAGGGCGTCCAGCACATCACCAAGCTGATGGACCCGGCGACCGCCACCGGTGAGTACATCGGCGTCACGCTGATCGAGGCCGAGGCCGCCGAGGAGCTCGCCGACGCCCTGAAGACCACCTTCGAGCGCGACCCCGACCTCTACTACGAGGACGGCTACCAGGAGCTCGTCAACCGCGGCTTCACCGTCGACGTGGCCCCCATCGGCGAGGTGTCGTGGGTCGAGATCGACAACCACGACGACCTCGCGAAGGGCCGTGAGATCGCGTGCCAGTACTGACGCGCCTCATCCCCTCGCCGGTTGTCGTCGACATCCGGCGGGGGGCGCTGGACGACCTCGCGGTCGTCCTGGCCGACCAGCGCATCTCCGCCAACGGCAACCTGGCCATCGCGGTCAGCGGCGGCTCGGGGCAGAAGCTGCGCGAGCGGTTCGCCCCGCTGCTGCCGGGCGCCGAGTGGTACGCGGTCGACGGCGGCACCATCGACGCGGCGGTCAAGCTCGCCGACCAGATCCGCGGCAAGCGGTACGACGCGGTCGTGGCGCTGGGCGGCGGGAAGATCATCGACGTCACGAAGTACGCGGCGGCCCGCGTCGGGCTCCCGATGGTCGCGGTCGCCACGAACCTCTCGCACGACGGCATCTGCTCGCCGATCTCGACCCTGGACAACGACAACGGGCGCGGCTCCTACGGCGTGCCCACCCCGCTGGCCATCCTGATCGACCTGGACGTGATCCGGGACGCGCCCGCGCGCTTCGTGCGCTCGGGCATCGGCGACGCGATCTCCAACCTGTCGGCGATCGCGGACTGGGAGCTCTCGCACCGCGAGACCGGGGAGCCCGTCGACGGCCTGGCCGCCGCCATGGCGCGCAGCGCCGGCGAGGCGGTCCTGCGCCACCCGGGCACCGTCGGCGACGACGACTTCCTGGTCACCCTCTCCGAGGGCCTGGTCATGTCCGGCATCGCCATGTCGATCAGCGGTGACAGCCGGCCCTCGTCCGGCGCCTGCCACGAGATCAGCCACGCGTTCGACCTGATGTTCCCGCGGCGCGCCGGCAGCCACGGCGAGCAGTGCGGCCTGGGCGCGGCGTTCGCGATGCACCTGCGCGGCGCGAAGGACCAGTCCGCTCTCATGGCCGAGGTGCTGCGCCGCCACGCGCTGCCGGTGACCGCGGAGGAAATCGGCTTCACCGCCGAGGAGTTCGTCCAGGCCGTCGAGTTCGCGCCGCAGACCCGCCCCGGCCGCTACACCATCCTCGAGCACCTCGACCTGTCCACCGACCAGATCAGGGACGCGTACGCCGACTATGCCAAGACCATCCGTAGCTGAGCTCCGCCCGGTCGTGCACCCGGCGGGTGTGAAGGACCGGGTCAGCGGAGAACACTGGGGCGGCCGCCTGTACATGCGCGAGATCTCGCTGCGCATCACCCGCCTCCTGGTCACCACCAAGGTCACCCCGAACCAGCTGACCTATCTGATGACCCTCAGCGGTGTCCTCGCCGCCCCGGCGCTGCTCGTGCCGGGCGTGTGGGGTGCTGTTCTCGGCGTCGTGGCCGTCCAGGGCTATCTGCTGCTCGACTGCGTCGACGGCGAAGTCGCCCGCTGGAAGCGGCAGTTCTCGCTCTCCGGGGTCTACCTGGACCGGGTCGGGGCCTATCTGTGCGACGCGGCGGTCCTGGTCGGCTTCGGCCTGCGCGCCGCCGATCTCTGGGGCGGCGGCCGGATCGACTGGCTGTGGGCCTTCCTCGGTACGCTCGCGGCGCTCGGCGCGATCCTGATCAAGGCCGAGACCGACCTCGTCGGCGTCGCCCGGCACCAGGGCGGGCTGCCCGTGGTCAAGGACGCGGCGGCGACTCCGCGCTCCTCCGGCGTCGCGCTCGCCCGCAGGGCCGCCGCCGCGCTGAAGTTCCACCGGCTGGTCCTCGGCATCGAGGCGTCGCTGCTCATCCTGGTCCTCGCGATCGTGGACCAGATCCGGGGCGACCTGTACTTCTCGCGCCTGGGCGTGGCGGTGCTGGCCGGCATCGCGCTCCTGCAGACGCTGCTGCACCTCGTGTCCATCCTCGCCTCCAGCAGGCTGAAGTGAGCGCCCCGATGAAGGTCGGCGCGGTCGTCATCACCATGGGCAACCGCCCCGCCGAGCTGCGCGCCCTGCTCGACTCGGTCGCCAAGCAGGACGGCGACCCTGTCGAGGTCGTCGTGGTCGGCAACGGCGCGCCCGTCCCGGACGTCCCCGAGGGCGTACGCACCGTCGAACTGCCCGAGAACCTGGGCATCCCCGGCGGACGCAACGTCGGCATCGAGGCGTTCGGCCCCTCGGGCGCCCAGGTCGACGTGCTGCTCTTCCTCGACGACGACGGCCTGCTCGCCCACACCGACACCGCCGAGCTGTGCCGCCAGGCCTTCGCGGCCGACCCGGAGCTCGGCATCATCAGCTTCCGGATCGCCGACCCGGAGACCGGGGTCACCCAGCGCCGCCACGTGCCGAGGCTGCGCGCCGCCGATCCGATGCGCTCCTCGCGCGTGACGACCTTCCTCGGCGGCGCCAACGCCGTGCGCACCCGGGTGTTCGCGGAGGTCGGCGGGCTGCCCGACGAGTTCTTTTACGCCCACGAGGAGACCGACCTCGCCTGGCGGGCGCTCGACGCGGGCTGGATGATCGACTACCGCGCGGACATGGTCCTGCACCACCCGGCGACCGCCCCCTCCCGGCACGCGGTCTACCACCGGATGGTGGCCCGCAACCGGGTCTGGCTGGCCCGGCGCAACCTGCCCGCGCCGCTCGTCCCGGTCTACCTCGGCGTCTGGCTCCTGCTGACACTGGCGCGCAAGCCGTCCGGCCCGGCGCTCAAGGCGTGGTTCGGCGGTTTCAAGGAGGGCTGGACGACGCCCTGCGGACCGAGGCGGCCCATGAAGTGGCGTACGGTCTTCAGGCTGACCCGGCTGGGCCGTCCCCCCGTCATCTGAGACTCTCGGCTCTGAGACCTCTGAGACCATCGGGTACTTCTTGAACACGAAAGTTTTCACTTGTGAGTGACACAACCCTGTCCCCGGCGGACCTCGCCGCCAAGCACGGGCTGTCGGTGAGCGGGGCCCGGCCCGGGCTCTCCGCTTACATCAAGCAGCTGTGGGGCCGGCGCCACTTCATCCTGTCGTTCTCGTCGGCCAAGCTCACCGCGCAGTACAGCGAGGCGAAGCTCGGCCAGATCTGGCAGGTGGCGACGCCCCTGCTGAACGCGCTGGTCTACTACTTCATCTTCGGCGTCCTGATGAACGCGAAGCGGGGCATCGACGCGAACGCGTACATCCCGTTCCTGGTCACCGGCGTGTTCCTGTTCACCTTCACGCAGAACTCGCTGATGGCCGGCGTACGGGCGATCTCGGGCAACCTGGGCCTGGTGCGGGCGCTGCACTTCCCGCGCGCCTCGCTGCCCGTCTCCTTCGCGCTGCAGCAGCTCCAGCAGCTGCTCTTCTCGATGATCGTCCTGATGATCGTGGTGGTCTCCTCCGGCTTCATGCCGGGCATGACCTGGCCCTTGATCATTCCGGTGCTCGCGCTGCAGTTCGTCTTCAACACCGGCCTGGCGCTGATCTTCGCCCGGCTCGGCGCCAAGACGCCCGACCTCGCCCAGCTGATGCCGTTCATCATGCGTACGTGGATGTACTCGTCCGGCGTGATGTTCAGCCTCGCCACGGTGCTCAAGGGCAAACCCCACTGGCTGAAGGACATCCTTCAGTGCAACCCCGCCGCGGTCTACATGGACCTGGCGCGCTACGCCCTGATGGACGGCTACGGCGGCCACGCGCTGCCCCCGCACGTGTGGGCCCTCGCGGTCGGCTGGGCGGTCGTCGTCGGCGGGCTGGGCTTCGTGTACTTCTGGAAGGCTGAGGAGCGGTACGGCCGTGGCTGAGGACATCAAGGACCGCGTCGCGGTCGAGGACGCGCGCATTCCCACCGTCATCTGCGACGACGTGCACATCGTGTACACCGTCAACGGTGGCGGCGGCGGGAAGGGCAGCGCGACCGCCGCCCTGAGCCGCATAGTCAAGCGGGACAAGACCGGCGGAGCCTCCCGGGGCATGCGCCGGGTGCACGCGGTGAAGGGCGTGTCGTTCACCGCCTACCGCGGCGAGGCGATCGGCCTGATCGGCTCCAACGGCTCGGGCAAGTCGACGCTGCTGCGGGCCATCGCGGGCCTGCTGCCGCCCGAGAGCGGCCGGGTCTACACCGACGGCCAGCCCTCGCTGCTCGGCGTGAACGCGGCGCTGATGAACGACCTGACCGGCGAGCGCAACGTGATCCTCGGCGGCCTGGCCATGGGCATGTCGCGCGAGGAGGTCAAGGCCCGCTACGAGGAGATCGTCGACTTCTCCGGCATCAACGACAAGGGCGACTTCATCTCCCTGCCGATGCGGACGTACTCCTCCGGCATGGCGGCCCGGCTGCGGTTCTCCATCGCGGCGGCCAAGGACCACGACGTCCTCATGATCGACGAGGCGCTGGCCACCGGTGACCGCCAGTTCCAGATCCGCTCCGAGGAGCGCATCCGGGAGCTGCGCAAGCACGCCGGAACGGTCTTCCTGGTGAGCCACAGCATCGGCTCCATCCGGGACACCTGCGACCGGGTCCTGTGGCTGGAGCGCGGCGAGCTCCTCATGGACGGGCCGACCGACGAGGTCGTCAAGGCCTACCAGAAGGAATCCGGCCGCTGACGCCCCGTCACCCGGTCCACACGTGATCCGGAGCCCCTGTCGATCAACCCCGGCAGGGGTTTCCGCGTCCTAGGGTGTGCCCGGACAGTCAAGATCCCGTCAAGTTGCCAGTGTGCGGGGAAGGTTGGGCCGGATTGGAGTGTTGTTGTAATGCTCGCAACACCCCGACGTGTTGTCGGCCGTTGTACAACGTAAGCTGTACCGGTGCTGATTCGCGGCAAGTGGGGTAATACGCCCCGGGCTCCTCGCGTGACGGGCCGCCCCGTCCGGGGAGGTCAGGCGGCGTGTCCGAAATAGGATGTTTTGGGTCGGCGGTGTAGAACGGGAGATGTGACGGCCATGGCTACGGAAAATCTCCAGCTCAAAGGGACGGCCGCCGTTCCCGCGCCGGGCGGTACCCGGTGACCCCAGTCCGGGACGCGCGCACCGGACCCTCCTCGCGCACCACGCTCGACAAGGCCACGGAGGAGAACTTCCCGGTGGCCCCCTTCTTCCTGCCGCGCGCCTGGCGCGACGACCTGATGGCCGTCTACGGCTTCGCCCGGCTCGTCGACGACATCGGTGACGGCGACCTCGCCCCCGGCGGCGCCGACGCCCGCCACCTCGGAGTGGACCCCGCCGACGCGGACGACCGGCTCGCCCTGCTCGACGCCTTCGAGACGGATCTGCGCCGCGTCTTCGACGGGAGCCCGCGCCACCCCCTGCTCGCCGCCCTGCGGCCGACCGTGCGCCGCTGCGCGCTGACCCCCGAGCCGTTCCTCGGGCTGATCGCGGCCAACCGCCAGGACCAGCGGGTCCGGCGGTACGAGACGTACGAGGACCTCCTCGCCTACTGCGAGCTCTCGGCCAACCCCGTGGGGCGGCTCGTCCTCGCCATCACCGGCACCGCGAGCCCGGAACGCGTGCGCCGCTCCGACGCCGTCTGCACGGCGCTGCAGATCGTCGAGCACCTCCAGGACGTGAAGGAGGACCTCGGCCGGGACCGGATCTATCTGCCCGCCGAGGACATGGCACGGTTCCACGTCACGCGGGCCGATCTGGCCGCCCCCAGCGGGAGCGCCTCGGTGCGTGCCCTGGTCGCGTTCGAAGCGGAACGCGCCGGGTCGTTGCTGAATGAAGGCACCCCCCTGGTGGGTAGCGTCCACGGCAGACTCAAGCTGCTGCTGGCCGGATTCGTGGCCGGAGGACGCGCCGCGCTCGACGCGGTCGCTGCCGCCGGCCACGACGTACTCCCGGGGCCGCCCAAGCCCACCAAGGCAAGGCTGATGCGCGAGGTGGGAGCCGTCTTGCGAAGAGCGCGTAGAGAGGGGTGAGCCGGACAGTGGAGGCACAGGCACCCGTGTCCGCACCGGTACAGGCCGCATACAGCTACTGCGAGGCCGTGACCGGTCAGCAGGCGCGCAATTTCGCGTACGGCATCAGGCTGCTGCCCGCCGACAAGCGGCAGGCCATGTCGGCGCTGTACGCGTTCTCGCGCCGGGTCGACGACATCGGTGACGGGACGCTGGCCCACGACGCCAAGACGTCCCGCCTGGAGGAGACCCGGGCCCTGCTCGGGCGCATCCGCGACGGCGAGGTCGACGAGGACGACACCGACCCGGTCGCGGTGGCGCTCGCGGATGCGGCGCGCCGCTTCCCGATCCCGCTCGGCGGCCTCGACGAGCTCATCGACGGCGTCCTCATGGACGTGCGCGGCGAGAGCTACGAGACCTGGGACGACCTGAAGGTCTACTGCCGGTGTGTCGCAGGCGCCATCGGCCGCCTCTCCCTGGGCGTTTTCGGCACACAACCGGGCGCGCCGGGCAGCGAACGCGCCCCCGAGTACGCCGACACGCTGGGGCTCGCCCTGCAACTCACCAACATCCTCAGGGACGTTCGCGAGGACGCCGGGAACGGGCGGACCTACCTTCCCTCCGACGACCTCGCCAAGTTCGGCTGCTCCACGGGTTTCAACAGCTCCGTGCCGCCGGCCGGCTCCGACTTCGCCGGGCTCGTCCACTTCGAAGTGCGGCGCGCCCGGGCCCTGTTCGCCGAGGGCTACCGGCTGCTTCCCATGCTGGACCGGCGCAGCGGCGCCTGCGTGGCCGCCATGGCCGGAATCTACCGGCGGCTGCTCGACCGCATCGAGCGCGATCCCGAGGCGGTGCTGCGCGGGCGGGTCTCCCTGCCCGGCCGGGAGAAGGCGTACGTCGCGGTACGCGGACTGTCGGGTCTGGACACGCGGCATGTCTCCCGTCAGACCGCCAGGAGGCGCGCCTGATGCACCACGCGTACCCGGACGAAGGGCTGAGGACCATTACGCAGGCCCGACGTGCAACTTCCCGGCGCTTCGAGACGTCCCTGACTGCATCCGCCCGCCGTGCGCACCCCGCCGGCGCGGCACCAGGGGAGGGCGCATGAACGACGCGCGGCCCACACGCGCGGTGGTGATCGGCGGCGGGCTCGCCGGGATCACCGCGGCGCTCGAACTCGCCGACGCCGGCCTGGACGTGACCCTCATCGAGGGCCGCCCGCGTCTGGGCGGCCTGGCGTTCTCCTTCCGGCGCGGCGAACTCACCGTGGACAACGGGCAGCACGTCTACCTGCGCTGCTGCACCGCCTACCGGTGGTTCCTCGACCGCGTCGGCGGGGCCGAACTCGCCCCGGTCCAGGCCAGGTTGGACGTTCCCGTCCTGGACGTGGCGCACCCCAGGGGCCCCCGGCTCGGCCGGCTGCGCCGCGACGCGCTGCCCGTACCGCTGCACCTGGGGCGCAGCCTGGCCACCTACCCGCACCTCTCGCTCGCCGAGCGGGCCTCCGTCGGGCGCGCCGCCCTCGCCCTCAAGCGCCTGGACCCGGCCGACCCGGCCCTGGACGGCGTGGACTTCGCGACCTGGCTGGGCCGGCACGGCCAGTCGGACCGCACCATCGAGGCCCTGTGGGACCTGGTCGGCGTGGCGACCCTGAACGCCACCGCGCCGCACGCCTCGCTGGGCCTGGCCGCCATGGTCTTCAAGACCGGCCTGCTCTCCGAGGCGGGCGCGGCCGACATCGGATGGGCCCGCGTGCCGCTCGGCCACCTCCACGACACGCTGGCCCGCAAGGCCCTCGAATCGGCGGGCGTGCGCACCGAGACACGCGCCAAGGCCGAGTCCGTCTCCCGTACCGAGGGCGGCGGCTGGCAGGTCCGGATGGCCGGCGAGACGCTGGACGCCGAGGTCGTGGTGCTCGCCGTGCCCCAGCACGAGACGTACGACCTGCTGCCCGAGGGCGCGCTCGACGACCCGGGCAAGCTGCTCGACATCGGGACCGCGCCGATCCTCAACGTCCATGTCGTCTACGACCGCAAGGTGCTGCGCCGGCCCTTCTTCGCCGCGCTCGGCAGCCCGGTGCAGTGGGTCTTCGACCGCACGGACTCCTCCGGCCTCCAGGGCGAGGGGCAGTATCTGGCCATCTCCCAGTCGGCCGCCGAGGACGAGATCGACCTGCCCGTGGCCGAACTGCGCGGGCGCTACCTCCCGGAGCTGGAAAAGCTGTTGCCCGCGGCGCGCGGCGCGGAGATCCTCGACTTCTTCGTCACCCGGGAGCGGACAGCGACGTTCGCCCCCACCCCCGGCGTAGGACGGCTACGGCCGTCGGCGCGGACCCGCGCGCAGGGCCTGTACCTGGCCGGCGCGTGGACCGCGACCGGCTGGCCCGCGACCATGGAGGGCGCCGTGCGCAGCGGGTTCAGCGCCGCCGGTGCCGCTCTCTCCGCCCTCGGCCGCCCCCACGTTCATCCGCTTCAGGAGGCGGCATGACTGTTAGCAGTACTGGAACAAGAGGAGAGACTGTGCCGACTGTGCCTTCGGCTTCGGCGAATCCGGCTGTGGACACCGTGGACGTCAACGCCCTGCTGGAGCGGGGGCGTGCGCTGTCGACACCGGAGCTGCGCGCGGCCGTCGACCGGCTCGCGGCTCCCATGGACACCGTCGCCGCCTACCACTTCGGGTGGATCGACGCCCAGGGCCGCCCGGCGGCCGGCGACGGCGGCAAGGCCGTCCGGCCCGCGCTCGCGCTGCTCTCCGCGGAGGCGGCGGGGGCCGCCGCCGAGGTCGGGGTGCCCGGCGCGGTCGCGGTGGAGCTCGTGCACAACTTCTCGCTCCTGCACGACGACCTCATGGACGGTGACGAGCAGCGCCGCCACCGCGACACGGTGTGGAAGGTGCACGGCCCGGCGCAGGCGATCCTCGTGGGCGACGCCCTGTTCGCGCTCGCCAACGAGGTCCTCCTGGAACTCGGCACGGTCGAGGCGGGCCGCGCCACCCGCCGACTCACCACCGCCACACGGAAGTTGATCGACGGTCAGGCCCAGGACATCTCCTACGAGCACCGCGAGCGGGTCACCGTCGAGGAGTGCCTGGAGATGGAGGGCAACAAGACGGGCGCGCTGCTCGCCTGCGCCGTCTCCATCGGCGCGGTGCTCGGCGGGGCCGACGACCGGACGGCCGACACCCTGGAGGCCTACGGCTACCACCTCGGGCTCGCCTTCCAGGCCGTCGACGACCTGCTCGGCATCTGGGGCGACCCGGACGCCACGGGCAAGCAGACCTGGAGCGACCTGCGCCAGCGCAAGAAGTCGCTGCCGGTCGTCGCCGCGCTCGCCGCGGGCGGCCCGGCCTCCCTCCGGCTCGGCGAGCTGCTCGCCGCCGACGCCAAGAGCAATGACTTCGACAGCTTCTCCGAGGCGGAGTTCGCCACCCGGGCCGCCCTGATCGAGGAGGCCGGCGGCCGCGAGTGGACCTCCCAGGAGGCGCGCAGGCAGCACGCCATCGCGATCGAGGCGCTGAGCGCCGTCGACATGCCGGAACAGGTCCGCGCGCAGCTCACCGCGCTGGCGGACTTCGTCGTCGTACGAAAGAGATGATCACCATTCCCATATGACTCGCAGTCGCCGGAAGGGCCCGGGAGACCGGGCCCCCTTCCGACGGAGACCCCAGCACAGCAGAAGTAGCTACTGCACGAAGGGGAAGCCATGACAGCGACGACCGACGGAAGCACCGGGGCCCCGCGGCCCCGGGCCGCCGCGGCCAGAAGGACAACCGGGACCGCGGCCGGCCCGGAGGCGGTACTCGACGCCGCGCGCCGGGCCGCGGAGCGCGGGGTCGAGCACCTGCTCGCGCGCCAGGACGCCCAGGGCTGGTGGAAGGGCGACCTGGAGACCAACGTCACCATGGACGCCGAGGACCTGCTGCTGCGTCAGTTCCTCGGGGTGCAGGACGAGAAGACCCTGCACGCGGCCGCCCTGTACATCCGGGGTGAGCAGCGCGACGACGGCACCTGGGCCACCTTCTACGGCGGACCGGGTGAGCTCTCCACCACCGTCGAGGCGTATGTCGCGCTGCGACTGGCCGGGGACCGGCCCGAGGACGCGCACATGGCCCGCGCCTCCGCCTGGATCCGGGCCAACGGCGGGATCGCCGCGTGCCGGGTGTTCACCCGCATCTGGCTGGCCCTGTTCGGCTGGTGGAAGTGGGACGACCTGCCCGAGCTGCCGCCCGAGCTGATCTTCCTGCCCAAGTGGGTCCCGCTCAACATCTACGACTTCGGCTGCTGGGCCCGCCAGACCATCGTGCCGCTCACGGTGGTCTCGGCCAAGCGGCCGGTGCGGCCCGCGCCCTTCGCGCTCGACGAGCTGCACACCGACGCCCGCCACCCCAATCCGGCCAAACCCCTTGCCCCCGTGGCGAGTTGGGACGGGGCCTTCCAGCGGCTCGACAAGGTGTTGCACGCCTACCACAAGGTGGCGCCGCGCAAGCTGCGCCGGGCCGCGATGCGCTCCGCCGCCCGCTGGATCATCGAACGCCAGGAGAACGACGGCTGCTGGGGCGGCATCCAGCCGCCCGCCGTGTACTCCGTGATCGCCCTGCACCTGCTCGGCTACGACCTCCAACACCCCGTGATGCGGGCCGGGTTGGAGTCCCTCGACCGGTTCGCGGTGTGGCGCGAGGACGGCGCCCGGATGATCGAGGCCTGCCAGTCCCCGGTGTGGGACACCTGCCTGGCCGCCATCGCCCTGGCCGACGCCGGTGTGCCGGCCGACCACCCCGCCCTCGTCAGAGCCGCCGACTGGATGCTGGGCGAGGAGATCACCCGGCCCGGCGACTGGGCCGTGCGCAGGCCCCAACTCGCCCCGGGGGGCTGGGCGTTCGAGTTCCACAACGACAACTACCCGGACATCGACGACACCGCCGAGGTGATCCTGGCGCTGCGCCGCGTCAAGCACCCGCAGCAGGACAAGGTCGAGGCCGCCATCGCGCGCGGGGTGCGCTGGAACCTCGGCATGCAGTCGAAGAACGGAGCCTGGGGCGCGTTCGACGCCGACAACACCAGCGCCTTCCCCAACCGGCTGCCCTTCTGCGACTTCGGCGAGGTCATCGACCCGCCGTCGGCCGATGTCACCGCGCACGTCGTGGAGATGCTCGCCTACGAAGGCAGGGCGCACGATCCGCGCACCCGGCGCGGCATCGAGTGGCTCCTGGCCGAACAGGAGGCCAACGGCGCCTGGTTCGGGCGCTGGGGCGTCAACTACGTCTACGGCACCGGGTCGGTGGTGCCCGCGCTGATCGCGGCCGGGATCCCCTCCGCGCACCCCGCGATCCGCCGCGCGGTCGGCTGGCTCGAATCCGTGCAGAACGACGACGGAGGCTGGGGCGAGGACCTGCGCTCCTACGGCGAGACCGAGTGGATGGGCCGGGGCCCCTCGACCGCCTCGCAGACCGCTTGGGCGCTGCTGGCGCTCCTCGCCGCGGGGGAGCGGGACGGCAGGGCGGCCGAGCGCGGCATCGCCTGGCTCGCCGAGAACCAGCGCGAGGACGGCTCCTGGGACGAGCCGTACTTCACCGGTACGGGCTTCCCGTGGGACTTCTCGATCAACTACCACCTCTACCGGCAGGTGTTCCCGCTGACGGCGCTCGGGCGCTACGTCCATGGAGAACCGTTCTCCCTCAACAGCACCAAGGGGAGTTGATGGACACACCCCAGGCGTCGCAACCCGTACCGATGGTGATCGCCTGTGCGCTCACCATCGAGCGGCTCGCGCTGCGCGGCGCCCGCGCCGGCGCGGGCACGGGCCCGCCGGTCACCGTGCTGCGCAGCGGCATGGGCCCCAGGGCCGCCGAGCGCGCCGTCCTGCGCACCCTCGGCGAGGCCGCGACGCGCGACGCGGCGGTCATCGCCTCAGGCTTCTGCGCCGGCCTCGTCCCCGGAATGCACCCCGGGGACCTGGTCGTCGCCGAGGAAACCCGCGACCCGCGGGGCACCACGGTGTGCACCGACACCGAGGTGCTGGCCAAGGCGCTCGCCGAGGCGCTGCCGGGCCGCACCGTCCACACCGGGCCGCTCACCGGGTCCGACCACGTCGTACGGGGCCCCGAGCGGGCCGATCTGCGGGCGACCGGGGCGATCGCGGTGGACATGGAGTCCGCCGCCACGCTCTGGGCCGCCCAGCAGGCCGGAGCCCGCCCGGTTGCGGCCGTACGGGTGGTCGTGGACGCTCCAGAACATGAACTCGTCCGGATTGGCACGGTGCGCGGTGGAATATCAGCCTTCCGCGTTCTTCGTGCCGTCCTTCCCGCTTTCTTTGAATGGCACCGTTCTTTGCTGCTCCCCAGGAGGTGAGCCAGATGGCCATGCCGCTTCGTCAGTCCATCAGGGTCGGGACCTATCTCTTTGAACAGAAGTTGCGCAAGCGTGACAAGTTCCCGCTGATCGTCGAGTTGGAACCGCTCTTCGCCTGCAACCTGAAATGCGAGGGCTGCGGAAAGATCCAGCATCCGGCCGGGATCCTGAAGCAGCGCATGCCGGTGGCCCAGGCCGTCGGGGCGGTGCTGGAGTCCGGTGCGCCGATGGTCTCCATCGCGGGCGGCGAGCCCCTGATGCACCCTCAGATCGACGAGATCGTGCGGCAGTTGGTGGCGAAGAGGAAGTACGTCTTCCTCTGCACCAACGCGCTCCTGATGCGCAAGAAGCTGGAGAAGTTCACACCCTCGCCGTACTTCGCCTTCGCCGTGCACATCGACGGGCTGCGCGAGCGGCACGACGAGTCGGTGGCGAAGGAGGGCGTGTTCGACGAGGCGGTGGAGGCGATCAAGGAGGCCAAGCGCCGCGGCTTCCGGGTCACCACCAACTCGACCTTCTTCAACACCGACACCCCGCAGACCATCATCGAGGTGCTCAACTTCCTCAACGACGACCTCAAGGTCGACGAGATGATGATCTCGCCCGCGTACGCCTACGAGAAGGCGCCCGACCAGGAGCACTTCCTGGGCGTCGAGCAGACGCGGGAGCTCTTCAAGAAGGCGTTCGCGGGCGGCAACCGCGCCCGCTGGCGGCTCAACCACTCGCCGCTCTTCCTGGACTTCCTGGAGGGCAAGGCCGACTTCCCGTGCACGGCGTGGGCGATCCCCAACTACTCGCTCTTCGGCTGGCAGCGGCCCTGCTACCTGATGAGCGACGGGTACGTGCCGACGTACCGGGAGCTGGTCGAGGAGACCGACTGGGACAAGTACGGCCGCGGCAAGGACGAGCGGTGCGCGAACTGCATGGCGCACTGCGGCTACGAGCCGACCGCCGTGCTCGCGACCATGGGGTCGCTGAAGGAGTCGATCAGGGCGGTCCGCGAGACCGTCCAGGGAAACCGCGGGTGATGTGATGAGCCTCGGAGAGCCGGTCTCCCTGGGGCTCCCCGTGCTGCCGGCCCGGCCGCCGGCGGTGCGCCGCACCTCGCGGCGCATCCAGGTCGGGTCGGTGGCGGTGGGCGGGGACGCACCCGTCTCGGTGCAGTCCATGACGACGACGCGGACGTCGGACATTGGTGCGACGTTGCAGCAGATCGCCGAGTTGACGGCGTCGGGCTGTCAGATCGTGCGGGTGG
>NZ_QOLA01000040.1 GCF_003324565.1 Streptomyces sp. SDr-06
CCCTTCGACCACGCCGATCCGCAGCGTGTGGTGTGCCGCTTCGACGTGAGCGCCGTCTTCGACGAGGAGGAGCTGGAGGACGGCCTCGACGAGGAGGACGACCTGCGACCGGCCCCCTGACCCGGCCCCATGGCGGAGGCCGCGCACCCCTTTGGAGGGGTGCGCGGCCTCCGCCGTGCCGGGGTTCGGCTACTCCGCGATCTTCAGAAGGCCGTGCAGCAGCGGGGTGAGGCGGGTCGTGCGCGGCGCCGGGAGGATCTCCGCGACGGCCCGCGGGAGCGCCTGGTCCACGCCGTGGACGACGGACAGATGCCGCTCTGCCCGGCCGAACGCCGTGTACACCCAGGCCCGGTTGAGCCCCTGGGCCGCGTCTCCCGGCAGCACCGCGACCACCGCGGGCCAGCGCATCCCGATCGCCTGGTGCGCGGTCAGCGCCCAGCCGTGCCGCAGTGCGGACTCGACGCGCTCCTTCGGTACGAGGACGGGCGTGCCGGCGCAGTCGAGGCGCAGGCCCTCGGCGTCCGCCCCCACGACCGTGCCCATGACCGTACGGCCCGGGGCCTGGGCGTAGGCCACCCGGTCGGCCGGGTCGAAGCCGCCGAAGCGGCCGGGGCCCGGGTTCAGGCGCTGCTTCAGGGCCGCGTTCAGCGCCCGGGTGCCCGCCGAGCCGCCGTGGCCCACCGTGACGACCTGGGTCTGCTCCGCCGGGATGCCGATCGCCCGCGGGATCGAGTCGGCGAGGAGCTGGACGCAGCGGTGCACCGCCTCGCCCGCGTCCCGCACCGGGACGATCACCACTTCCTTGCCGGGCGCCTCGACCTGGTTCAGCTCACCGATGCCGATGCCCGAGACGAGCTCGCCGACCGGTCCCGCATCGGGCAGGCGCGAGGACACGAGCGGGCAGACCCGGGCGGCCAGCACGTCATGGAAGACCAGGCCCGCGCCCGCCGGGCCGAGCACCCCGGGATCGCCGCTCAGGACCAGACGGCAGCCGTCGGGCAGCGACTCCACGAGCGCGGCCGCGGTCTCCACGTCGAGCTGCGGGGCGTCCTGCACCACCAGGACGTCGAGGGCGAGCGCGCCGTTCGCGTCCCGGCCGGGGCCCTCGCCCGACAGCAGCCCGGCGACGGTGAACGCGGCCAGCGGGCCGGTCAGTTCGGCCAGCCGTCGCCGGCCGTCCGCGGTGTGCGCCGCGCCCGCGGCGCGCAGTCCGGCCGCCGCGGCCGCCGTCACCACCGCCGCCGACTCCGCGCGGGCGGCCTCGCCGCCGGTGTGCGCGACCAGGCCGCTGCCCGCGACGGCGCGCACCAGCTCGCCGCCCTCCGGCCAGATCGAACCGTCCTCGCGCACCGGCGAGTTGAGCAGCCGGGCGAGGCCGTCGGCCAGGCTCTCCTCGGCCAGGGCGTACCGGTCGAGCCCGAGCAGCACCTCGACCGGCTCGGCGGGCTCCGCTGCCTCGGCCCCGGCGCCGTCGTCCTCCTCGGACGTCGGCTCGTCCGCCAGGCCGTCCTGGAAGACCAGCACCACGCCCTCGGCGATGGCCTGCTGCACCGCCTCGTCCGGATCGGGGACGGAGCGCCCGGCCAGCGCCTTGCGCACGTCGTCCGCCGACAGCGCCGTGTGCCCCTGGACGGCCGCCTGCTCCAGGATCCAGCCGACCAGCGCGGCCGACCTGCGCTCGTCGTCCGGCCGGCACTCCGCGCCGAGCAGCGCCCGTGCGAAGCCGTCGGCCTGCTCGGGCCGCACCCCGGGCACGGCCAGGAGCTGCCAGGGGTCCGCACCGAGCCGCTCGGCCGCCTGCTCCCCGAGGGCGCCGGCGACCTGGGCGGCCAGCGTCTCGGGGGCGCCGCCGCGGGTCAGCACGTCACGTACGGAGCCGAGGGCCTCGGCCGAAACGGCCGGCGCGGGAGCGGGCTGCGGGGCCCCCGGGCGTGCCGGGGCGGGCTTGCGGGGGGCGGGCGGCGGGCCGCCGAAGAACGCGGCTCCCGACTTCTCGCCGCTCTCCACGGCCCGCACCGCGGCGAGCAGGTCGGCCGCCTGCCCGCTCAGCTTGGTGCCCGCCGCGATCGGGGCCTCCTTCTCCGCCTTGCGCTGCTCGATCCTGGCCCGCAGCTCCCGCTGGGCCGCGAGCTCCGCCGCCGCCTCGGAGATCTCGGACGCCTTCGCGTCGGCCGCCCCGGCTGCTTCGGGGCTTCCGGTGTCACCCTCGGGCGCGGGGGCCTCGGTGGTCCCGGTCCCGGCGGGGCTCGTGGTCGCGCCGTCGCCGACGGGCTCGGTGGCCCCGGCGTCCTCGGCGCTCTCCCCGGCCGGGCCGAAGCCGCCTTCGTGCCCGGGCGCTTCGCCGGTCGTGGTCTCCGCGCCATCCACGGCGGGGTCGCCGACGGTGTCGGCCTGTGCGTCGGCGGACGCCTGCGCGGTCTCGGGCGCCACCTCCGCCTCGGCGGATTCGTCGGCCGTGGATCCAGGGGCCGAGCCCTGGGGAAGCGCAGTCACAGCGTGCTCCAGTCCTGATCGGGATAGCGGTGCACGGGCGCCGACACATCGTCGAGCGCCTGGCAGATCTCGTCAGGAAGACTAAGGGCCTCCACTGACAATGCGGCCGCGAGCTGCTGCGCGTTGCGCGCGCCGACGATCGGCGCCACCACTCCCGGCCGGTCCCTCACCCAGGCCAGCGCCACCTGAAGGGGTGTCGCGGCGAGTCCGTCGGCCGCTATGCAGACGGCGTCGACGATCCGGCTCGCCGCCTCGTCGAGGTAGGGCGCCACGAACGCGGACAGCCCCTCCGACGCGCCCCGCGAGTCCGAGGGCGTCCCGTGCCGGTATTTTCCCGTGAGCACGCCCCGGCCCAGCGGCGAGGAGGGCAGCAGCCCGACGCCCAGGTCCAGAGCGGCCGGCAGGACCTCGCGCTCCACCCCCCGCTGGAGCAGCGAGTACTCCATCTGGGTGCTCGCGAGCCGGGTCCGTACCCCGGGCGCGGCGAGCTGCCAGGTCGCGGCCTTGGCGAGCTGCCAGCCGCAGAAGTTGGAGATGCCCGCGTAGCGCGCCCGGCCGCTGCTGACCGCGATGTCCAGGGCCTGGAGGGTCTCGTCCAGCGGTGTCGCGGGGTCGAAGGCGTGGACCTGCCAGAGGTCGACGTAGTCGGTGCGCAGCCGTTCGAGGGAGGCGTCGAGGGCGCTGAGGAGGTGGCCGCGCGAGCCGTCGAAGCGGCGGTCGGGGTCGGGCACGCTGCCCGCCTTGGTCGCGATGACCAGGTCCCTTCGCGGCGCGAGCCGCTCGACCAGCTGGCCCAGCAGGTACTCGGCGTCCCCGCCGCCGTACACGTCGGCCGTGTCGACGAGCGTGCCGCCCGCGTCCCAGAACACCTTCAGGAGTTCGGCGGCGTCCTGCTCGCCGACGTCCCGGCCCCACGTCAGGGTGCCGAGCCCGATCCGGGATACACGCAGGCCCGTGCGGCCGAGATGCCTCTGCTCCATGGGCGCTGAGATTACTGGCCAGGGGCCCACGGGGAGAGAGCCTGTGGACAACTCGGCCCTGCCGCATCGCGCCCACGCGCGCTAGAGTCCCCGGCACAGGAACGTTACTCATGAGTAAGACGCGGAGTGGGCGCGTGCGTACGCGTCACGACGAGTAAGGGGATCGGCCATGCGGCTCGGCATCAACCTCGGCTACTGGGGCGCGGGAATGGACGGCGACAACCTCGCCGTCGCCAAGGAGGCGGACCGGCTCGGCTACGACGTCTGCTGGGCGGCCGAGGCCTATGGTTCGGACGCGCCGACCGTCCTGGCCTGGGTCGCCGCGCAGACCGAACGCATCGACGTGGGCTCCGCGATCCTCCAGATCCCGGCCCGCCAGCCCGCCATGACCGCGATGACGGCCGCCACCCTCGACTCGCTGTCCGGTGGCCGCTTCCGCCTGGGCCTCGGCGTCTCGGGGCCCCAGGTCTCCGAGGGCTGGTACGGCGTCAAGTTCGACAAGCCGCTCGCCCGCACCCGGGAGTACGTCGAGATCGTCCGCAAGGCGATGACGCGCGAGCGGCTCTCCTACGAGGGCGAGCACTGGACGCTGCCGCTGCCCGGCGGCCCCGGCAAGCCCATCAAGCTGACCGTGCACCCCCAGCGCGAGCACATCCCGCTCTACATCGCCGCGATCGGTCCCAAGAACCTGGAGCAGACCGGCGAGATCGCCGACGGCGCGCTGCTGATCTTCCCGGCCGCCGAGCACATCGAGGCCACCGCGATCTCCCACATCCGGGCGGGCCGCGAGAAGGCGGGCCTGACCATGGACGGCTTCGACGTCTGCCCCACGCTGCCGATCTCGCTCGGCGCCGACGCGGACGTGCCCGCCCTGGCCGACATGTTCCGCCCGTACACCGCGCTGTACGTCGGCGGCATGGGCAGCCGCAAGCAGAACTTCTACAACCAGCTCGCGCAGCGCATGGGGTACGAGAAGGAGGCCGCCGAGATCCAGGACAAGTACCTGGCCGGCGACAAGGCGGGCGCGGGCGCCGCGGTGCCGCAGCAGCTCATCGACTCGACCACACTGCTCGGCTCGGTGGAGCGGATCGCCGACCGGATGCAGGCGTACGCCGCCGCGGGCGTCACCACGCTGACCCTGGCCCCGGCCGGCTTCACGCTGGACGAGCGGCTCGCCTCGCTGCGCGCGGGCACCGACGCGCTGGAGCGCGCGGGACTCGCGTAGGGGAGGGGCTCTGCGGCCGTGGTGGGGGCTCGGGGGTCTTCCCCGCCACGGCCGTCTGCCTGACAACGCCCGGGTGCGCCGCCCGGTTACGGCGGTGGGGGCACCGCACATTCCTTCGTTCGGCCCAATGGGTCCGGGACCCCTGTTGCCGAGGGTGTGCTGCCGCATTTGACTCAGTTTCGCACGGTTCCTGTGCGAACCCGGAGGTACGGCGATGCTCTCGGCCAAGAGCCTGTTCCAGGAGATCCTCGACGACGACGAGTCGTTCCGGCTCTTCTGCTCCATCGCGGCCAGCGGTGAGTCCCAGGGAGGCTGGGAGAACGGCCGGATCGCCGCCCTCCTGCCCGCCGCATGCCGCGCGCTGGCCCCCAAGGTGGCCCGGCACGGCGCCGACGAGGACAAGCACGGGCGGATCTTCCACGCGCTGATGAAGAAGCGCGGGCTGAAACCCGTCGACGTACCGCCCGACACCGACTACACGATGCTGCTCGAACGGAACGGCATCGGACTCGGTCACGAACTGCTCCGGGGCGAGCAGCCGCTCAGCGAACAGGACGTCGTCGTCTACCTCGCCCACAGCCGGGTCACCGAGCAGCGCGCCTCCGAGCAGATGGAGCTGCTGCGCAAGCACTTCGGCGCGGACCCCGGCATCGGACGCGCGGTGCGGATGATCTCCGACGACGAGGACAACCATCTGGCGTACTGCCACGAGGAGTTGCTGCGCCTGGCCCGCGCCGGACACGGCCGCGCGATCCAGCGGGTGCTGCGCGCGTGCGCGCTCGCCGAGATCCGGGTCTACCGCGACGTCAGCCTCGCCGTGATGGCCCACATGGGGCGGATCCTCCACTGGCCACGCGCCAAGACGGCGGCCATCGCCGCGGGGATCCACGCGGTGTACGTCTACGAACGGCTCGCGGGATGGCGGCGGATGGTCAGCCTCACCATGCCCGAGCGGCGCGACGCGCTGGGCGGACCGCCCGTCGCCGCGCCCGGATTCGCCTGACTACAGCCAGCCCCGCCGCTTGAACAGGCGGTACAGGACGACCTCCAGGACGACCATCAGCAGGATCACCGCCGGGTAGCCCCACCACCAGTGGAGCTCCGGCATGTCGTCGAAGTTCATGCCGTACACACCGGCCACCATCGTGGGGACCGCCGCCATCGCCGCCCACGCCGAGATCTTCCGCATGTCGTCGTTCTGGCGGACGCTCACCTGGGCGAGGTGGGCCGACAGGATGTCGGACAGCAGCCGGTCCAGGCCCTCCACGGCCTCGTTGGCGCGGGTCAGATGGTCGTTCACGTCGCGGAAGAACGGCTGCGACTCGGCGTTCACGAACGGCACCCCCGCGCTCGCCAGCCGCTGCACGGGCTGGCCGAGCGGACCGGTGGCCCGGCGGAACTCCAGGACCTGCCGCTTGAAGGTGTAGATCCGCGACGCGGTGTTCTTCGTGTCACCGCCGCCCGTCGGCGAGAAGACCAGCGCCTCCAGCTCCTCCAGGTCGGTCTGGAGCTCCGCGGCCACATCCGTGTAGTGGTCGACGACCGCGTCGCTCACCGCGTACAGGACCGTCGTCGGCCCGTGCCGCAGGAGCTCGGGCTCCGCCTCCAGGCGCTGCCGGACCGCCTTGAGGGGCGCGCCCTCGCCGTGCCGCACGGTCACCACGAAGCTGTCGCCCACGAAGAGCATCAGCTCGCCGGTGGACACGGCGTCGCTGCGCGGCTCGTAGACGACGGGCTTGAGCACCAGGAACAGCGAGTCGTCGTACACCTCAAGCTTGGGCCGCTGATGCGCCTTCAGGGCGTCCTCCACGGCCAGCGCGTGCAGCCCGAACTCGCTGCTGACCAGTTCGAACTCCTCCTCGGTCGGCTCGTGCAGCCCTATCCACACGAAGCTGTCCCCGGCGGCGCGGGCCTCACCGAGCGCGTCCGAGAAGTCCTTCGGGCCGTCCGTGCGGCGGCCGTCGCGGTAGATGGCACAGTCGACGATCATCGCGGGCATTGTCCCGTGAACGGGAGCCGCCCGCACCCGCCGACCGCCGGACGCCTAGGCTGGCGGGCATGGCCACGCTGATCCTCGTACGCCACGGACGCTCCACCGCCAACACGGCGGGGGTGCTGGCCGGCTGGACGCCGGGCGTCGCCCTCGACGAGCGCGGCAGCGCCCAGGCCGCCGCCCTGCCCGCCCGGCTCGCCTCCGTCCCCCTCGCCGCCGTCGTCACCAGCCCGCTGCAACGCTGCCGCGAGACCGTCCAGCCGCTGCTCGACGCCCGCCCCGGGCTGCCGCTGCACCCCGAGGACCTGATCGGGGAGTGCCACTACGGGGACTGGTCGGGCCGCAAACTCTCCGAGCTCTCCACCGAGCCGCTGATGGAGGTCGTGCAGCAGCACCCCTCCAACGCGGCCTTCCCCGGCGGCGAGTCGATGCGCGCCATGCAGACGCGGGCCGTGGAAGCCGTGCGGGACTGGAACGCCCGGATCGAGACGGAGTACGGCCCCGACGCGGTCTACGCCATGTGCTCGCACGGCGACATCATCAAGTCCATCGTGGCGGACGCCCTCGGCATGCATCTCGACCTCTTTCAGCGGATCTCGGTGGAACCGTGTTCCCTCACGGTGATCCGTTACACCCGCCTGCGCCCCTACCTCGTACGCCTCGGCGACACCGGCGACCTCGCCTCACTGGCCCCCCGCGAGGCCCCCGCGGACGAACAGGCCGAGGTCGGTGGCGGTGCGGGAGCACCGTGATCGCCGCGCGCAGTAGGGTGGACGCGCCGAAAACCGCCGCTCCAACTCCGAACTAGGGAGACCAGAACGTGTCCCGTCAGGTGTTCTTCTACGACCCGCCGGACCGTTTCGTGGCCGGCACGGTCGGGCTCCCCGGGCGCCGTACGTTCTTCCTTCAGGCGTCCGCGGGCAGCCGCACCACCAGCGTCGCCCTGGAGAAGACCCAGGTCGCGGCGCTCGCGGAGCGGATCGACGAGCTGCTCGACGAGGTCGTGCGCAGGACCGGGGGAAACGCTCCTGTGCCCGCCGTGGCCCCGCCCGACGTCACCGACACCGCGCCCCTCGACTCGCCCGTCGAGGAGGAGTTCCGGGTCGGCACCATGGCGCTGGCCTGGGACGGCGACGAACAGCGCATGATCATCGAGGCGCAGGCCCTGGTCGAGCTCGAAGCGGACACCGAGGACGACCTGGCCGAGGCCGAGGAACGGATGCTCCAGGACGAGGAGAACGGCCCGCCGATGCTGCGGGTGCGCCTGACCGGAGCCCAGGCCCGGGCCTTCGCCAAGCGGGCCCTGGACGTCGTGAACGCGGGCCGGCCGCCGTGCCCGCTGTGCAGCCTCCCGCTCGACCCGGAAGGACACGTATGCCCGCGCCAGAACGGATACCGCCGCGGAGCCTGACCTCCGCCGAGCTCCTCGCCAAGGGTGAGCTCACCGTCCTCGGGCGGATCCGCGAGGCGTCCAACGCGGTCCTGTACTGCTCCGTCTCGTACGGCGACGACAGCGCGGAGTGCGTCTACAAGCCCGTCGCCGGGGAGCGGCCGCTGTGGGACTTCCCCGACGGCACGCTCGCCCAGCGCGAGGTCGCGGCGTACGAGGTGTCGCTCGCGACCGGCTGGGACCTCGTGCCGCCCACCGTGCTGCGCGAGGGCCCCTACGGCGAGGGCATGGTCCAGCTCTGGATCGAGCCGGTGGAGGGGGACTCCGGGCTGCTCGCGCTCGTCGAGGACGAGGAGCCCGCCGAGGGCTGGAAGGCCGTCGCCCTCGCCGAGGTCGGTGAGGGGCGCACCGCGCTCCTCGTGCACGCCGACGACGAGCGGCTGCGGCGGCTCGCGGTGCTCGACGCGGTGATCAACAACGGGGACCGGAAGGGCGGGCACCTGCTGCCCGCGCCGGACGGGCGGCTGTACGGGATCGACCACGGGGTCACGTTCAACGTGGACGACAAGTTGCGGACGCTGCTGTGGGGGTGGGCGGGCGAGCCGCTCACCTCGGAGGCGGTGGGCGCTCTCAAGGGCCTGGCCGAGGCCCTTCGACCCCTGGAGCCTCTTGCCACCCGGATGGCGGAGCTGCTCACTTCGGCCGAGGTGGACGCGCTGCGGGCGCGGGTCGCCGCGCTGCTGGCGGCCGGGGTGCACCCCGAGCCCTCGGGGGAGTGGCCCGCCATCCCCTGGCCCCCGGTGTGAGCCACCCCCACCCCGCGGCGCCTCGCCTCCCACTCCGCTTTCGACCGCGGGCTGTGCGTGGCTGGTCGCGCAGTTCCCCGCGCCCCTGTAGGGGGCTCAGCGCTGGCAACCTGAGCCCGTCATGGGGGTCCCCCTGGCCCTTAAGGCCTTGGGGGAGTTTGAGGACGAGCGCCGTTCAGGCGCGTTACGGGGTCTGGGGCGGTGCTCCAGGTAGCAGCCTTGGGGTGGCGCGCGCAAGAGGGGGGATTCGGCCAAGACCGGGATCCGGTTCGTATCCGGAACGTGCGTCCGGTTACGCTCATGTACATGCATGCCTGGCCCGCTTCTGAGGTCCCCGCCCTGCCCGGCAAGGGCCGCGACCTCCGGATCCACGACACCGCGACCGGCGGTCCCGTCACCCTCGACCCCGGTCCCGTCGCCCGTATCTACGTCTGCGGGATCACCCCGTACGACGCGACCCACATGGGTCACGCGGCGACCTACAACGCGTTCGACCTCGTTCAGCGCGTGTGGCTCGATACCAAGCGGCAGGTTCACTACGTCCAGAACGTGACGGACGTGGACGACCCCCTGCTGGAGCGGGCCCTGCGCGACGGCAAGGACTGGGTCGAGCTCGCCGAGGGCGAGACCGCCCTGTTCCGCGAGGACATGACCGCCCTGCGGCTGCTCCCCCCGAAGCACTACATCGGAGCGGTCGAGTCGATACCCGGGATCGTCCCGCTCGTCGAACGGCTCAGGGACGCGGGAGCGGCGTACGAGCTCGAAGGGGACATCTACTTCTCCGTCGAGAGCGACCCGCACTTCGGCGGGGTCTCGCACTACGACGCAGCGTTCATGCGGGCGCTGTCCGCCGAGCGCGGCGGCGACCCCGAGCGCCCCGGCAAGAAGAACCCGCTCGACCCGATGCTGTGGATGGCCGCCCGCGAGGGCGAGCCGAGCTGGGACGGCGCCTCCCTCGGGCGCGGCCGCCCGGGCTGGCACATCGAGTGCGTCGCCATCGCCCTGGAACACCTCGGCATGGGCTTCGACGTCCAGGGCGGCGGCTCCGACCTGGTCTTCCCGCACCACGAGATGGGCGCCTCGCATGCCCAGGCGCTGACCGGCGAGTACCCCTTCGCCAAGGCGTACGTGCACGCCGGCATGGTCGCCCTGGACGGCGAGAAGATGTCCAAGTCCAAGGGCAACCTGGTGTTCGTGTCGAAGCTGCGCCGCGACGGCGTCGACCCGGCCGCCATCCGGCTCTCCCTGCTGGCCCACCACTACCGGGCCGACTGGGAGTGGACCGACCAGGTGCTCCAGGACGCCGTCGAGCGCCTCGGGCGCTGGCGCTCCGCCGTCTCCCGCCCCGACGGGCCGTCCGCGGACGCCCTGGTCGAGGAGGTCCGCGAGGCCCTGGCCGACGACCTGGACGCGCCCGCGGCCCTCGCCGCGGTCGACCGCTGGGCCGAGCGCCAGGAGGCCGACGGCGGCACGGACGAGGCCGCCCCCGGCCTCGTGTCCCGTACGGTCGACGCCCTGCTCGGCGTCGCGCTGTAGGAGGCCGGACCACCGCGACCGGCGCCAACTCGCTCTGCCACAACCGCCCTTGGACTCCTCGTGAGTCCGGGGGCGGTTCTGTTTTTTGCCTGCCCGCCCCATGGTCCCATGCTCGTTTGTGCGCTAAACACGCTCTATGCAATCACCAATACGCACGAGAGTGGCGCTCGCGGGTGCGGCCGTGCTCGGTCTGCTCGCGGTGTTCGCCGGGCCCGGCTGCGCGCAGGCCAACACCCCGGCCGAGACCTCCGTGGGCGATGTGACCGGCTTCGAGGCCGGCGCCGGCTCCGTCTTCACGCTGCACGCGGGCGCTGCCGAGGCCCGGGTCGGCTTCGTGACGGCCGACACCTTCCGCATCGAACTCGCCCCGGACGGGAAGTTCACCGACCCGACCGGCTCCGACATCGTCCTGCCGCAGGGCAGGCCGCCCGCCACCCGCTGGAAGGACCGGGGCGACCACTACGAGCTGAGCACCGACAAAATCACCCTGCGCGCCTTCAAGTCCCCGCTCCGCTTCGCCCTCTACAAGGCGGACGGCACCCGGCTGTGGGCCGAGACCAAGCCGCTCAGCTGGACCAAGGACGCCACCACCCAGACCCTGTCCCGGGGCGCCACCGAGCAGTTCTACGGCGGCGGCATGCAGAACGGCCGCGGCAACACCTCGCACCGCGACCAGACCGTCCAGGTGAGCGTGGACGACCACTGGAACGACGGCGGCCACCCCAACTCCGTGCCGTTCTACCTCTCCACGGCCGGCTACGGCGTCTTCCGCAACACCTACGCCCCCAACACCTACGTCTTCGGACAGCCCGTCACCGCGAGCGCCAAGGAACAGCGCTTCGACGCCTACTACTTCGCGGGCGACGCGAAACAAGTCATCGGCGACTACACCCAGTTGACCGGAAAGCCCTTCCTGCCGCCCGTGTACGGGCTCGAACCCGGCGACTCCGACTGCTATCTGCACAACGCCAACCGGGGCGAGCGGCACACCCTCGACGCGGTGAAGGTCGCGGACGCGTACAAGACCAACGGCATGCCGAACGGCTGGATGCTGGTCAACGACGGCTACGGCTGCGGCTACGAGAACCTCCCCGAGACCGCCAAGGGCCTCCAGAACGACTCCATGCACCTGGGCCTGTGGACCGAGGACGGCCTCGACAAGCTCGCCGACCAGGTCAAGGCCGGTCAGCGGGTGGCGAAGCTGGACGTCGCCTGGGTCGGCGACGGGTACAAGCACGCCCTCGACGGCTGCAAGGCCGCCTATCAGGGCATCGAGGCCAACAGCGACGCCCGCGGCTTCACCTGGGCGCCGGAGAGCTGGTCGGGTGCCCAGCGCTGCGGGGTGCAGTGGTCCGGCGACCAGTCGGGCAGCTGGGACTACATCCGCTGGCAGATCCCGACCTACGCGGGCGCGACGCTGTCGGGCCTCGCCTACACCAGTGGTGACATCGACGGCATCTTCGGCGGCAGCCCCAAGACGTACACGCGCGACCTCCAGTGGAAGTCGTTCCTGCCCGCCGTGATGACCATGGACGGCTGGGCGGCGAGCGACAAGCAGCCTTACCAGTACGGCGAGCCGTACACCTCGATCAACCGGAACTACCTGTTGCTCAAGGAGTCGCTGCTGCCCTACATGTACTCCTACGCCCATGAGGCCACCAGGACCGGCATCGGGCCGGTCCGGCCGCTGGCCCTGGAGTACCCGGACGATCCGAAGGCGGCCACCGACGCCGCCAAGTACGAGTTCCTCTCCGGGGAGGACTTCCTCGTCGCGCCGGTCTACCAGGACACGACCGTACGCAACGGGATCTACCTGCCCCGGGGCACCTGGATCGACTACTGGAGCGGACGCACCTACCAGGGGCCGACGACCGTCGACGGCTACAGCGCGCCCCTGGACACGCTGCCGCTGTTCGTGAAGGCGGGCGCCGCCGTCCCGATGTGGCCCGGCATCCGCTCCTACCAGGACCGCACCGCGAACTCCCCCCTCGCCTGGGACATCTACCCGCAGGGCCGCTCCTCCTTCCAGCTGTACGAGGACGACGGCGTGACCCGCGCCCACCGCACCGGCGCCTACGCCACCCAGCGTGCCGACGTCACCGCCCCGCAGCGCGGACCGGGCGATGTGACCGTGCAGGTGAGCGCGAGCAAGGGGCAGTTCGCGGGCAAGCAGACCGCCCGGCCCTACGAGCTGACGGTGCACACCGGGAGCGCGCCCGCCACCGTGGAGGTCGCGGGGCACCGGCTCGCGCGGCTCGGCTCCAGGGCCGCGTACGACACGGCGGCCACGGGCTGGTTCTACGACCCGAGCGACCGGGGCGGCGTGGTGCGCGTGAAGACCGCGACCCTGCGCACGGACAAGGCGTTCGAGGTGCGGCTGGGGGACACCAGCGCCGTGGGCGGCCGGACGCCCGGCGCCCAGGTCACCCTGGCCGCGCCCGCCGGGCAGGAGCTCGGCGCGGGCGCGCCCGGCACGGTGGCCGTGGACGTCACCGCGGGGACCAGGGACGCGACCGACGTCCGGGTCTCCCTCACCGCCCCGGCCGGGTGGACCGTGACCCCCGCCGCCGCGCTCGACCGCGTCTCGGCGGGCACCACGCGGCGCGTCGAGGTGGCGGTCACCCCCGCACGAGACACACCCTCCGGCGAGGCCACGCTCACCGCCGCGTCGGCCTCGCGCCAGGGGAGTTCACAGCAGCGGATCGCGGTGTCCGTGATGCCGCCGCCGCCCTCGGGGGACACCTGGGCCAGTGACATGGTCTGGCTGACCCGGACCAACGGGTACGGGCCGCCCGAACGCGACCGGTCCAACGGCGAGTCGGGGGCCGCCGACGGCCGCACCCTCACGCTGGCGGGGAAGACGTACGCCAAGGGCATCGGCGCCCACGCGGACTCCGACATCGAGGTCTACACGGGCGGGCGCTGCACGGCCTTCACCGCCGACGTCGGCATCGACGACGAGATCAACGGCTACGGGGAGGTGGCCTTCTCCGTCGTGGCCGACGGCACGGTGCTGTGGACCTCGCCGAAGGTGACCGGGGCCTCGGCGACCGTGCCGGTGAACGTTCCGCTCGGCGGGGCGCGCCACGTCCACCTCCTGGTCACCGACACCAACAACTCCAAGTCCGGTGACCACGGGGACTGGGCCGCGGCGAGGTTCAGCTGCGCCTAGGCACACCGCGGGCGCCGGGCGGTGACCTGCCCACCCGGCGCCCTCTGTGCGGGAGTTGGCCCTACTGCTTGTTCACCACGATCGCCTGGATGACGCTGTTGGTGGTGTCGTAGAACCCGATGACCTGCTGCCCGAAGGCGAAGGCCTCCTGGACCTCGTCATGCGTGACGGGGTTGGGGTTCGCCAGCTGGCGCCAGTTGCCGTCGATGAACAGGTACAGGATCGAGGGCTGGCCGGGCAGCGGGGTCACGACGTCCCAGAACTTCGTGGCGATGCCGCTGACCAGGGCGGCGCTGTTGACCGCGGCCGGCAGCACGAGCGGCTGGCCGATCGACTGCTGGCCCTGCTGTCCCTGCTGGCCGCCCATCTGCTGGAGGAGCTGCTGGTAGGGCTGCTGCTGGCCGAGCTGCTGGAGCTGCTGCTGGATCTGCGGCGGGATCTGCTGCTGGCCGAAGCCCTGCTGGCCGATGCCCTGCTGGTACGACGGGTTGAACCCCTGCTGACCGATGCCCTGCTGGCCGAAGCCCTGCGGCGGGGAGGTGCTGGGGCCCTGCTGGCCGTACTGCTGGTGCTGCTGGCTCATCTGCGGGGTGGTGCTCATGCGGGTGTCACCTTCCCTGTTGTGAGTTTCGTTCGCCGTCCGGTGTCCGGACGCTCAGCCGGCGACCACCAGGCCGACGACCTCGTCGTCCGAGAACCAGACCCTGATGTCCGGCCGTCCGCCCGCGAAGGCGGAGTGCACCGCCTGGCGGAGTTCGGGCGCGGGGTTGTTCAGGTTGCGCCACGCCCCGGCGACGAACAGCCGGAGCCTCGGAGGCAGTTCATGGGGGTACGGGATCAGCTCGTCCCAGTACCGTTCCGCCTGGCCGGTGCCGACCGTCGAGGGCATCAGACGGGTCACCGCGGCCTTGATGTCGGGCCGGTTGCCGATGCGCTGCGAGGCGGGCCGGCCCGGCGCGTCCTGCTGGGGCGAGCCGGTCGACCGCAGGATCGTCCGGGCCCGCTCCGGCGTCATCGGCTCCTGCCCGGTCGCCTTCAGCATGCCCTGGAGCGAGGCGAGGGCGCCGACCACGATGGGGGCCGCCGACGACGTACCGGAGAACGTGTCGGTGTACCACGCGATCTCCTCGGCTCCGCCCTGGAGGTCACCTGCCCGGTCCCAGAAGCCGCCGGTCGTCGTCGCCTCGCGGCCCCAGCCCTGGGCGTCCATGCGGGCCCCGTAGTTGGAGAACGCGAGCCGTGAGCGGTCCGGGCCGTGATCGCGGCCGTGCGTGCCGGGCGGCGGCGCGCCCGCGCCCACCAGGACCGCGCCCGAGGACTGGTTGGACGGGTTGAAGGGGTTGCGCCAGTCCTGCGGGAACGCGTCGGGGCGCCGCTCGTACAGCGCGTCGTCCAGGCTCTCGCCGCCGTTGCCGCCCGCCGCCACCACCAGAATCCCCTTGGCGGTAGCCCAGCGGATCGCCGCGAAGTCGTCCGGCCACCATTCGAGCGGGATGTAGCCCTGCTGGTCGTCGCGGCCCTGGAAGTCGAACCTCGGCCCCGGGCGGTGCAGTTCGAGCAGGACGATGTCACCGGGCGAGAGCCGCTCCGCCGCGGCGTGGATCGCCGCCGCCGTGCCGATGCCCTGGAACGAGGCGGCCGCGGTGACCGCCTGCGGGACGATCCCGGTGATGCCCTTGTCGTCCCGGTCGCCGCCGATGATGCCGAGGACGGCCGTGCCGTGATTGCGCCAGGCCAGGTCCTGCACCGGGTTGCCCACCACGAGCCCGGCGAGCTTCTCCGCCAGGTCCTCGTGGCCCAGCTGCCAGGCGCCCTCGACGTCGATGACGGTGACGCCCTCACCGGAGCCGCCCGGGCGCAGCCACGCCCAGTACGCGTCGACGCCCTCGGGCGCCGGGGCCAGGTAGCCCTGGCGGCCGGTGTAGTCGGGCGTCGCCGGCGCGCCCTCCTTCAGGCGCTTGACGGTGTCCTCGTCGCGGCCCGTCAGCGAGGCGGGCACGGCGCCCGGCTTCACGTACGCCGTCTCGACCTCGGGCAGCGCGGCCAGGCGCGCGCTCAGCTCCGTGGCTCGCTCGCCGCCGCCGCGCACCCGGTAGTAGAGGGACAGGTCCGGCAGGGCCTCGCGGGAGGTTCCGCGGGGGACCTGGGCCAGCCGCTCCTCGCGGCCGAACAGCGGCTCCAGGGCGATCTGTTCGTCGGCGAGGAACATCGAGAGAGCCGAGGTGTCGGCTCCGGAGGCCGAGCGCACGCCCTCCGCGCCGACGCGCAACCGGGACTCGGCCCGCGCGACGACGATCAGTTCCGGCTCGGCTCCGTGATAGGTGAATCCAGCTCCGTCGGGTCCTGGGCCCGCCGTTCCGGGGCCCTGACCCGGGTGAATCCGATCGGTCATCGCTTCCGCCGCTCCCCTCGGGTGCTGTGCTTGGCGTGCCTTCAGGGGACACACCTTGCTACCGCGGCGGCGGGTCGTCCACCCCGTTGGCGCGAAGGAAGTTTGAAATCAAGCTGAATGGGCAGCCCGTGCATTTGGTCCGGAAACCGCTGTCACGCCGCAATTCGGCCAAATACCACCGGGGTTGATGGGGTGCGGTGGGGTACGCGCGTCCCCTGCGACCGCCCGGTCGACGCGGGCGCGCGCGGGGGCCGGGGCGGGGCGGAGCCGCCCGCCCCGGCCGTTGCCGGATCGTGCCCGCCGCCGGTGTCCGGCGCGACCGGTTCTCGCTGGTCGCCGCTCAGGGGCAGAGACCCGGGTCAGCTTCCCGAGGGCTCGGCGCCGTGCCACACCGTCGTCACGTTGCAGAACTCGCGGATGCCGTGACCGGACAGCTCGCGGCCGTAGCCGGACCGCTTCACGCCGCCGAAGGGGAAGGCGGGGTGGGAGGCGGTCATCCCGTTGAAGAACACGCCGCCCGCCTGGAGGTCCCGTACGCAGCGGTCCACCTCGTCGCCGTCACGGGTCCACACGTTGGAACTCAGCCCGAACGGCGTGTCGTTGGCGACGGACACCGCCTCGTCGAGGTCCCGCACCCGGTAGAGCGTGGCGACCGGTCCGAAGGTCTCCTCCTGGTGGATCCGCATGTCCGCGGTCACGCCGGCCAGGACCGTGGGCAGGTAGAACCAGCCCCGGTCCATCCCCTCGGGACGGCTCCCGCCGCACAGCGCGGTCGCCCCCTTGCGCACCGCGTCGTCGACGAGTTCCTCCAGGTCGGTCCGGCCCCGCTCGCTGGCGAGCGGGCCCACGTCGGTGTCGTCCAGGAGCGGATCGCCGACCTTCAACCCCCGCATCCCCGCGGTGAACCGCTCGGCGAACGCGTCGTAGACGTCGGTGTGGACGATGAAGCGCTTGGCGGCGATGCAGGACTGGCCGTTGTTCTGCGTCCGGGCGGTCACCGCGGTGCGCGCGGCCCGCTCCACATCGGCCGAGGGGAGCACCAGATAGGGGTCGCTGCCGCCGAGTTCGAGGACGGTCTTCTTGATCTCGTCGCCGCAGATCGCCGCGACCGAGCGGCCCGCGGGCTCGCTGCCGGTCAGCGTCGCCGCCGCCACCCGCCGGTCGCGGAGCACCTTCTCGACGCCGTCCGATCCGATCAGCAGCGTCTGGAAGCAGCCGTCGGGGAAGCCCGCCCGGCGGAAGAGGTCCTCCAGGTACAGCGCGGTCTGCGGCACGTTCGAGGCGTGCTTGAGCAGGGCGACGTTGCCCGCCATCAGCGCGGGCGCCGCGAACCGGACGACCTGCCACAGCGGGAAGTTCCACGGCATCACGGCGAGGACCACGCCGAGCGGCCGGTAGTGGACCCGGGCCCGCTCTGCTCCCGAGTCGTGGACGTCGTCCGGCGCGGGCTCCTCGTCGGCGAGCAGGGAGGCCGCGTGCTCGGCGTACCAGCGCAGCGCCTTCGCGCACTTGGCCGCCTCGGCGCGCGCCGCCGCCACCGGCTTGCCCATCTCCAGGGTCATGGTGCGCGCGATGTCGTCCCGGTCGCCGTCGAGCAGCTCGGCGGCCCGCAGCACGAGCCGGGTCCGCTCCTCGAAGCCGGTCGTGCGGTAGGCGCCGAAGGCGGTCTCGGCGGTGGCGAGGCGCCGCTCCACCTCCTCGGGCCGCATGGCACCGAAGCTCTTGAGCGTCTCACCGGTAGCCGGATTCACCGTGGCGATGGCCATGACGTACGACACCTCCCGAAGGCACTGGTCCTTCGACCTTCCCGCGCGCGGGAAGGCGCCGCAACGCGAGCCCCGGCCCGGCCGGGGCTACTCCTCGGGTGACTCCTCGCCGGGCTCGTCCGTCTTCGGCGGCTTCGGCGGCCGGGTGCGCCCGCTGGAGGTGTCGCGCAGATAGGACCCGTCGCCGTCGGTGGCGTGGCCGCCCGCGGTGGCCTGACCGGGGCCGGGGCCGCCGTCACGCCGGCGCAGATACCGCTCGAACTCGCGGGCGATGGCCTCGCCGGACGCCTCGGGCAGGTCCGCGGTGTCCCGCGCCTCCTCCAGCGTCTGCACGTACTCGGCCACCTCGCTGTCCTCGGCGGCCAGTTGGTCGACGCCCAGTTGCCAGGCCCGGGCGTCCTCGGCGAGCTCGCCGAGCGGGATCCTGAGGTCGATCAGGTCTTCCAGGCGGTTGAGCAGGGCGAGCGTGGCCTTCGGGTTCGGCGGCTGGGAGACGTAGTGCGGCACCGCGGCCCACAGGCTGACGGCCGGAACCCCCGCGTGCGTGCAGGCCTCCTGGAGGATGCCCACGATGCCCGTCGGGCCCTCGTAGCGGGTCTCCTCCAGATCCATGGTCCGCGCCAGGTCCGGGTCGGAGGTCACGCCGCTGACCGGCACCGGCCGGGTGTGCGGGGTGTCGCCGAGCAGCGCGCCCAGGATCACCACCATCTCGACGCCCAGCTCGTGGGCGAAGCCCAGGATCTCGTTGCAGAACGAGCGCCAGCGCATCGACGGTTCGATGCCGCGCACCAGTACCAGGTCGCGCGGCTTGTCCCCGCCGACCCGGACCACGGAGAGCCGGGTGGTGGGCCATGTGATCTTGCGGACCCCGCCGTCCAGCCACACCGTGGGCCGGTTGACCTGGAAGTCGTAGTAGTCCTCCGCGTCGAGCGCGGCGAAGACCTCGCCCTTCCATGCCCCGTCCAGGTGCGCGACCGCGGAGGAGGCGGCGTCGCCCGCGTCGTTCCAGCCCTCGAACGCGGCGATCATGACCGGGTCGACCAGCTCGGGAACGCCCTCCAGCTCGATCACCCAGTGCCTCCCTCCGAAGTTCCCTTGCGTACGTCCCAACCTTACGGCTTCAGACCTACCCAGCCGCAGCCCCCGTGCACGGCCCCGCGGCGTCCGGAGTGACACGGGAATGAAGGGGCGACTCGGGGGGCAGCAGCGCATTCGGCCCGTGATTCATCCGAGCTGTGCCCTGCGATTTTCGTCAGGACCCTGGACGGTGGCGATCGGGCGGGGATATACATCGGATGACCGGTAGAGGTCCGATGTCCACACGGATGTTCCCGCGGACGTTTCTGCGGACGTTCGTTCAGCGGTTCATCCACGGCGTTGATCCATGCGTGGATCCACGGGTTCGTCCAGGGGGCGTGCATGAGGCCGAGTGTCACGGCGTTCGAGGTACACGACATCCGCTTTCCCACCTCGGAACAGCTCGACGGCTCGGACGCCATGAACCCCGATCCGGACTACTCGGCCGCCTATGTGGTGCTGCGCACCGCGGACGGCCACGAGGGCCACGGCTTCGTCTTCACCATCGGCCGCGGCAACGAGGTCACCGCCGCCGCCATCGAGGCACTGCGGCCCTACGTCCTCGGCCGCCCGGCGCCCGCCGCGGCGGCCGACCTCGCCGCCCTCCACCACGACCTCACGCACGACTCCCAACTCCGCTGGCTGGGGCCGGAGAAGGGGGTCACGCACATGGCGGCGGGCGCCGTCGTCAACGCCGCCTGGGACCTCGCGGCCACCATGGCGGGCCTGCCGGTGTGGGAGTTCCTCGCCTCGATGTCCCCCGAGGACCTGGTCTCGCTCGTCGACTTCCGCTATCTGTCGGACGTGCTGACCCGGGACGAGGCGCTGGCCCTGCTGCGCGCCGCCGAACCCGGCCGCGCCGAACGGGCCCGGCTGCTGCGCGCCGAGGGCTACCCCGCGTACACCACCTCGCCCGGCTGGCTCGGCTACGACGACGCCAAGCTGGTCCGCCTCGCCAAGGAGGCCGTCGCCGACGGCTTCGTCCAGATCAAGCTGAAGGTGGGCGCAGACCTCGACGACGACGTCCGCAGACTGGGCCTGGCCCGCGCCGCGGTCGGACCCGGCATCCGCATCGCGATCGACGCCAACCAGCGCTGGGACGTGTCCGAGGCGATCCGCTGGATGGCCGCGCTCGCCCCCTACCAGCCGCACTGGATCGAGGAACCGACCAGCCCCGACGACATCCTCGGCCACGCCGCCGTGCGGGCCGGGCAGCCGGTGAAGGTCGCCACCGGCGAGCACGTCGCCAACCGGGTCGTGTTCAAACAGCTCCTGCAGGCCGGGGCCGTCGACTTCGTGCAGATCGACGCGGCCCGGGTGGCCGGGGTCAACGAGAACCTGGCGATCCTGCTGCTGGCCGCCAAGTACGGCGTGCCGGTCTGCCCGCACGCGGGCGGGGTGGGCCTGTGCGAACTCGTCCAGCACCTCGCCATGTTCGACTTCGTCGCCGTCTCCGGCAGCCGCGAGGACCGGGTCATCGAGTACGTCGACCATCTGCACGAGCACTTCGCCGCCCCCGCCGTCGTCGAGTCGGGCCACTACCGCGCCCCCACCACGCCGGGCTTCTCGGCCCGGATGCACCCCGAGACGATCGCCGCCTACCGCTATCCGGACGGCCCGCAGTGGCGCTCGCGCCGCCCGGTCCAGGAGGTCAACACATGAGCAGCACACGGGACTTCGAGGGCATGGCGGCGCTGGTCACCGGCGGCGCCTCGGGCATCGGCGCGGCCGTCGCCGAGCTCCTCATGGAGCGGGGCGCCCGGGTCGCGGTGCTCGACCGGGACGTGAAGGGCGCCCCCGCCGGGGTCCTCGCCCTCCAGGCCGACGTCACCGACGACGCGGGGGTACGGGACGCGGTCACCCGGGCCGCCCGCGAACTCGGCGCCCTGCACACCGTCGTGTCCAACGCGGGCATCGGCGCCGCCGGAACCGTCGAGGACAACGACGACGCCGAATGGCGGCACGTTCTCGACGTCAACGTCCTCGGCATGGTCAGGGTCGCCCGGCACGCGCTGCCCCATCTGCGACGCGCGGCGGGGGAGCGGCCCGGCCGCGCGTCCCTCACCCAGACCTGCTCGATCGCCGCCACCGCGGGCCTGCCGCAGCGCGCCCTCTACAGCGCCGCCAAGGGCGCTGTCCTCTCCCTCACCCTGGCGATGGCCGCCGACCACGTGCGCGAGGGCATCCGGGTCAACTGCGTCAACCCCGGCACGGCCGACACCCCCTGGGTCGCCCGGCTGCTCGACCGGGCGGACGACCCGGAGGCGGAGCGGGCCGCGCTGCGGGCGCGCCAGCCGATGGGACGCCTCGTCTCGGCGGCCGAGGTCGCCGCCGCCATCGCCTATCTCGCCAGTCCCGCCGCGGCCGCCGTCACCGGCACGGCGCTCGCGGTCGACGGAGGCATGCAGGGCCTGCGCCTGCGACCGAGTACCTGAGCCGCAACCCACCAAGGACGGGACCATGAGAGTGCGTACGACAACCGCCGCCGCCTGCGCCGCACTGGTCGCGGCCCTGCTGATCACGGGCTGCAACCGCGAGTCGGGCGGCGGCTCGGGCGGCCAGAAGGTCGGCATCGACCTGCCGCGCAGCGACAGCGACTTCTGGAACTCCTACCAGAGCTACGTCGAGAAGGGCGTCAAGAGCGGCGAGGTCTCCGCGCTGCCGCTCACCAACTCCCAGAACGACATGGGCAAACTGGTCGCCGATGTCACCGCCTTCACCGACCAGGGCGCCAAGGCGGTCGTCATGGCCCCGCAGGACACCGGCGCCATCGCCTCCACGCTGGAGAGCCTCAGCCGGCGGAAGATCCCGGTCATCAGCGTCGACACCCGCCCGGACAAGGGCGCCGTCTACATGGTCGTACGGGCCGACAACAAGGCGTACGGCGAGAAGGCCTGCCAGTACCTCGGCAAGCAGCTGGGCGGCACGGGCGAAGTGGCCGAGTTCCAGGGCGACCTGAGCTCCATCAACGGGCGGGACCGCTCCGAGGCCTTCAAGTCCTGCATGGACAAGAGCTACCCCGGCATCAAGGTCTACGAGCTGGCCACCGACTGGAAGGGCGACGTGGCCTCCGCCAAGCTCCAGTCCACGCTCGCCGCGCACCCCGGCCTGAACGGCGTCTACATGCAGGCGGGCGGGGTCTTCCTCCAGCCGACCCTGGCCCTGCTCCAGCAGAAGGGCCGGCTCTTGCCGAAGGGCACCGCGGGCCACATCACGATCGTCTCCAACGACGGCATCCCCGAGGAGTTCGACGCGATCAAGGCCGGAAAGATCGACGCCACGATCTCCCAGCCCGCCGACCTCTACGCCAAGTACGCGCTCTACTACGCCAAGGCGGCCCTGGACGGCAAGACGTTCAAGGAGGGCTCCACCGACCACGGCTCGAACATCGTCAAGATCCCCAACGGGTACGAGGACCAGCTGCCGGCCCCGCTCGTGACCAGGTCCAACGTCGACGACCCCGCGCTGTGGGCCAACCAGCTGCAGAAGAAGAGCTAGCCATGGCACCCGAACCGGACGAGCGGGACCAACCGCCCGCACCCGCCCTGCACGCCCACGGCGTCGTCAAGCGCTTCGGACCCACGCTCGCCCTCGACGGCGTCGGCCTGACCGTGCGGCCCGGCGAGTCGCACGCGCTGGTCGGCCGCAACGGCGCCGGGAAGTCCACCCTGGTCGGGGTCGTCACGGGCCTGCACCGGCCGGACTCCGGCACCGTCGCCTTCGGCGGCGCGCCCGCCCCCGCCTTCGGCGACCGGGCCGGCTGGCGGTCCAGGGTCGCCTGCGTCTACCAGAAGTCCATGGTCGTCCCGGACCTGACCGTCGCCGAGAACCTCTTCCTGAACCGCTTCGAGGGCGAGCGCATCCGCTGGGGCAGGCTGCGCCGCCGCGCCGCGGACCTCCTCGCCGAGTACGGAGTCGATGTCGACCCCGGTGCCCGGGCCGGTCAACTGGCCGTGGAGCAGCGGCAGTTCGTGGAGATCGCCCGCGCCCTGTCGTTCGGGGCCCGCCTGATCGTCCTGGACGAACCCACCGCCCAGCTCGACGCCCGCGGGATCCAGCGCCTGTTCACCAAGCTCCGCGAACTCCAGGCGCAGGGGGTGGCGTTCCTGTTCATCTCGCACCACCTCCAGGAGGTGTACGACCTGTGCACCGCGGTCACCGTCTACCGCGACGCCCGCCAGGTCCTCACCGCCGCCGTCGCCGACCTGCCCAAGGACGAACTGGTCGCCGCGATGACCGGTGACCGGCCGGGCGCGGGCGCTCCTTCGTGGCGGGCCGCCGTCCGGCCGCGGCGGACCTCCGAGCCGGTGCTGCGGACCGAAGGGCTGGCGCTGGACGGGGAGTTCGAGGCGCTGGACCTCGCGGTGCGCGGCGGCGAGGTGCTCGGCGTCGCCGGGGCCGCGGCCAGCGGGAATACCGCCCTCGGCGAGACGCTCGTCGGGATGCGCCGGGCCACCGCGGGCCGGGTCACCGTGCACGGCAGGCCCGTGAAGCCGGGCAGTGTGCCGCACGCCCTGGACGCGGGCATCGGCTACATCCCGGAGGACCGGCACCGCCAGGGCCTGGTCCCCGACCGCTCGGTCGCCGAGAACGCCACGCTGACGGTGACCGGCCGGCTCGGGCCCTTCGGGACCGTACTCCCCTCCAGGACACGGGAGTTCGCCCTCACGATGATCGACTCGCTCGACATCAGGACGCAGGGCCCCGACCAGCCGGTGTCGGGCCTGTCGGGCGGCAACGCGCAGAAGGTCGTGGTGGCCCGCGCCCTGGCCCGCGGGCCGGCGGCCCTCGTCGCGGTACGCCCCACGGCGGGCGTGGACGTGAAGTCCAAGGACGCGCTCCTCGGCGTGGTGCGGCAGGTGGCCGACGACGGCAGCGCGGCAGTGATCATCTCCGACGAACTCGACGACCTCCGGGTCTGCGACCGGGTGCTCGCCCTGTTCCACGGACGGGTCGTCGCCGAGTACGACAGCGGGTGGACCGACGGCGAGCTCGTCGCGGCGATGGAAGGCGTGCACGGCGTGGCGGCAGTGGAAGGGACGGACGGCATGGGGGAGCGGACATGACCGATACGGCGACCAAGGCGCCGGCCGGGATGCGGGACGCGGGTCCCCTGGGGCGGCTGTCCCACATCCGCTGGAGCGACTTCTCCCTCGTCCCCGTGATCCTCGTCCTGATGGTCATCGGCTTCATCGTCTCGCCGGTGTTCCTCACCTCGGACAACCTGATCAGCGTCATCCAGCAGTCCTCCGAGCTGAGCCTGCTGGTCCTGGGCCAGGCCCTCATCCTGATCTGCGGCCGCATGGACCTGTCCCTGGAGTCGACCATCGGCATCGCGCCGGTCGTCGCGATGTGGCTGGTCCTGCCGTCCTCCGCGCCGGCCGGCCGCTTCGCGGGCGTCGGCCTGCTGCCAGGCTGGACCGCGATCCCGGTGTGCCTGCTGGTCGGCCTGGCGATCGGGGCGTTCAACGGGTTCCTGATGCTGAAGCTGAACGTCAACGGGTTCATCGCGACGCTCGGGATGCTGACGATGCTGCGGGGGCTGCACATCGGCATCACCGGCGGCCGCTCCATCATCGAGATGCCGCCGTCCTTCCGCTACCTCGGGATGACGGACTGGTTCGGGGTGCCCGCGGCCGTCTGGATCTGCCTCGCCCTCTTCGCGATCGGCGGGGCCGCGCTGGCGTGGCTGCGCCACGGGCGGGCGCTGTACGCGATCGGCGGCAACTCCGAGGCGGCCCGGGCGGCGGGCATCCGGGTGGACCGCGTCACCTGGATCGTCCTGGCGGTCGGCGGCCTGCTCGCGGCGTTCGCGGGGATCCTCTACACCGGCCACTACGGTTCGGTGGCGGCGAACCAGGGCAACGGGTGGATCTTCCAGGTCTTCGCGGCGGCGGTCATCGGGGGGATCAGCCTCAAGGGCGGGCGGGGCACGCTGTTCGGCGCGCTGACGGGTGTGCTCACGCTCCAACTGGTCGTGAACGTCATGACGCTGGGGGGTGTGCCCGCGCTGTGGAACCAGTTCCTCAACGGAGCGATCATCATCGTGGCCCTGGTCATCAGCCGCTTCGCCAGCGGCGAGAAGCAGACCTAGCCCGCCACGCGCCCCCGGGCCCGCCTTCGGGTGCGGGCCGTGCGTGGTTCCTCGCGCAGTTCCCCGCGCCCCTGTAGGGGGCCCAGCATGGTGTCCGGGGCGGAGCCCCAGGGTCTTTCAGCCACCCCGGGAAGGGGCGTGGCTAGCAGGATCACAGCGTTGACCTCAGCCACTGCTCCACGCTCGCGATGTGCACGGTCGCCCACGACCGGGCCGCCTCCGCGTCCCGGTCCCGCAGGGCCGTCAGGATCGCCCGGTGCTCGTGGAGCGTGCGGCTCACCGCGTCCTCCTGGGTCAGGCCCCGCCAGATGCGGGCCCGGGTCGTCGGTCCGGAGAGCCCGTCCAAGAGGGAGCAGAGCACCGAGTTCCCCGACCCCGCCACGATCTTCCGGTGGAATTCGAGGTCGGCCAGGACCAGTTCCTCGACCGAGGGTGCGGGGCCCAGCGCCTCCAACTGGGCGGACAGCACGTCGAGTTCGGCGTCCGGGATCCGCGACACGGCCATCGCGGTGGCGGCCGGCTCCAGGATGCGGCGTACCGCGAGGAATTCGAGCACCGTGTCGTCGCGGTGGAAGTCGACGACGAAGCTCATGGCCTCCAGGAGGAGCTGCGGGTCCAGGCTCGTGACGTAGGTGCCGTCCCCCTGGCGGACGTCCAGGATCCGGATCAGCGACAGCGCCCGCACCGCCTCGCGCAGCGAGTTGCGCGACAGGCCGAGCTCGGCCGCCAGTTCGCTCTCCTTGGGGAGCCGGTCGCCCGGGCGCAGCGCACCGGAGACGATCATTTCCTTGATCTTCTCGATGGCCTCGTCGGTGACAGCCATGGGCGACCTCCATACATCCGATGTATCGGCCCCCATTATGCGCGCTCCGCCAGCCGCGGTGGCCTCACTCCCAGAGAGAGCTCGGCGCCTCCTTGCGGACCACCGGGGCGATCTCCTCGGCGAACCGTGCCAGCGTCTCGGTCTGCTCGGCCGTGGAGAGCCCGAAGCCGTCCACCGTGACCGACTGGAGGTCGTGCCCGTACGCCTCGTGGAAACCGAGGATCTTCTCGATGATCTGCTGGGGCGAGCCGATGAGCTGGGGGCCTTCGGCGATGGCGTCCTCGATGGTGCGAAACGGCGTGTTGTAGCCCACCTTCCCGGCCAGGTGCGGCTTGAAGGTCTGCCGCACCTTCGCCTCGTACACCTCCCGGTAGCGGGAGACCGCCTGCTCGGCGGTGTCCGCGATCAGCAGCCCGCCCGAGCCCGCCGCCACGTGCGCCCGCGCCGGATCGTGCCCGTACTCCTCGAACTTCTCCCGGTAGTGCGCGATGAGCTTCGCGTACGCCGCGCGGGGCTGGATGGCGTTGGCGGTGAACAGCGGATCGCCGTGTCTGGCCGCGAGTTCGGGGGAGTTGAGGGAGGTCGCCGAGCCGTGCCAGATCCGCGGCACCCCGGCGTACGGCCTCGGTACGGTCGTGACGCCGCGCAGCGGTGGACGGAACTCGCCCTCCCAGTCCACCCCTTCCTCGCTCCACAGCCGGCGCAGCAGCTCGTACTTCTCGCGCTGGAGGTCCCACTGGCGGGACTCGTCGAGGCCGAACAGGTCGAAGTGGCCGGCCTCCGCGCCCTTGCCGATCACCAGCTCGACGCGGCCGCGGGAGATCTGGTCGAGCGTCGCGTAGTCCTCGGCCACCCGCACCGGATCGAGGATCGCCACCACGGTCACCCCGGTCAGGAGCCGGATGCGGCTGGTGCGCGCGGCCAGCGCGGCGAGCAGCACCGTGGGGCTGGAGGAGAGGAAGGCCCCGGCGTGCCGCTCCCCGATGGCGTACGCGTCGAAACCGAGCCGCTCGGCCTCGACGCCGACGTCGAGCACCTGCGCCAACCGGTCGGCGGCGGAGGGGAGTTCACCCGTCAACGGGTGCGGAGCGTGGCTGACGATGGAAAGTACCTGGAATTTCATGCGGTGCCCTTCAGATCTGCTTGCCGTCCGGCACGGGAGGCGTCCTCCCACTCTCGCCGCGCGGTGTTGCAGCCTCATGTACGCCGTATGGCGGCGGACACGCCGCAGGGGCGGCTCCCGCTGGAGAGCCGCCCCTGGGTCGGGCACGTGACTGACGTGTCGTCAGTTCTTCTTCCGCAGCAGGTCGTCGACCTTGCCGCGGATCTCGTCCGTGGCCAGACCGCGGATCGTCAGCGTCGTACGGCGGCGCAGCACGTCGTCGGCGGTCTCGGCCCACTCGTGGTCGCGGGCGTAGACGACCTGCGCCCAGATCTCCGGCGCGTCCGGGTGGATGCGCTCGGCGAGCGCCGCGTCCTCGTTGGCCAGGCGGGCGATGTCGAAGGACAGCGAACCGTAGTGCGTGGCCAGGTGCTTGGCGGTGTCGGCGGCCATGCGCGGGCCGGGCGCGGGGCCGTCCACCATCAGGCGGTGGGCGACGGCGCGCGGGTTGGCGATGCCGGGCAGCGGCATCTTGCCGGGCAGTTCGGAGATCGGCTCGAAGTCGTCGCCGAGCGGGTGGCCCGGCAGCTGCTCCAGCTTCTTCATCACCGTACGGCCGATGTGGCGGAAGGTCGTCCACTTGCCGCCGGCCACCGACAGCATGCCGCCGCGGCCCTCGGTGACGACCGTCTCGCGCTTGGCCTTCGAGGTGTCGCCCGGCCCGCCGGGCAGCACCCGCAGGCCCGCGAAGGAGTACGTGATCAGATCGCGGGACAGCTGCTGGTCGCGGATGGAGAACGCGGCCTCGTCGAGGATCTGCGCGGTGTCCGCCTCGGTGACGCGGACGTCCGCCGGGTCGCCCTCGAACTCCTCGTCGGTGGTGCCGAGCAGGAGCATGTCCTCCCACGGCAGGGCGAAGGTGATGCGGTACTTGTCGATGGGGGTGGCGAGCGCGGCCTTCCAGGGGGAGGTGCGCTTGAGGACCAGGTGCGCGCCCTTCGACAGGCGTATGGAGGGGGCCGAGTTCGGGTCCTCCATCTTGCGCAGGTGGTCGACCCAGGGGCCGGTCGCGTTCAGGACGAGGCGGGCGTTGACGCCGAACTCCTCGCCCTCCATGCGGTCCTTGAGGTCGGCGCCGGTGACCCGGCCCTTGGTGAAGCGCAGGCCGGTGACCTCGGCGTGGTTGAGGACGACCGCGCCGGCCTCGACGGCGGCGCGGACCGTCATCAGGGCCATGCGGGCGTCGTTCATCTGGTCGTCGCCGTACACGGCCACGGCCTTCAGGTTGTCCGTGCGCAGCTCCGGCACGTCCGCCGCGGCCTTCGCGGGGGAGAGCAGGTGGCCGACGCCGTCGCCGAAGGCGGACAGCGCCGAGTAGGCGAAGACGCCGGCGCCCAGCTTGGCGGCGCCATGCGGGCCGCCCTTGTACACGGGCAGGTAGAACGTGAGCGGGTTGGCGAGGTGCGGGGCCACCTGACGGGACACCGCACGCCGCTCGAAGTGGTTCTCCGCGACCAGCTTCACCGCGCCGGTCTGCAGGTAGCGCAGACCGCCGTGGAGCAGCTTGGAGGAGGCGGAGGAGGTGGCGCCGGCGAAGTCACCGGCGTCCACCAGGGCCACCCGCAGACCGGACTGCGCGGCGTGCCAGGCGGTGGAGATGCCCAGGATGCCGCCGCCGATGACCAGGAGGTCGTACGTCGCCTTGGACAGCTGCTCCCGAGTCTCGGCGCGGCTCGGGGTGGAGCCGGAGGCCGGGTGCGTCCCCAGGGCGGGGACGCTCTGCAGGGTGGTCATGTCGATTACTCCTCGTCAGTTCTCTTCTTCGAGCCAGCCCATGGAGCGTTCAACGGCCTTGAGCCAGTTCTTGTACTCGCTGTCACGCTTGTCGGCGTCCATGCGAGGGGTCCATTCCGCCGCCCGGCGCCAGTTGGCGCGCAGCGCGTCGGTGTCCGGCCAGAAGCCGACGGCCAGACCGGCGGCGTAGGCGGCGCCGAGGCAGGTCGTCTCGGCGACCATCGGACGCACCACGGGCGCGTCCAGGAAGTCCGAGAGGGTCTGCATCAGCAGGTTGTTGGAGGTCATGCCGCCGTCGACCTTCAGCGCGGTCAGCTCGACGCCCGAGTCCTTGGTCATGGCGTCGGTGATCTCGCGGGTCTGCCAGGCGGTGGCCTCGAGGACGGCGCGCGCGATGTGCGCCTTGGTGACGTACCGGGTGAGGCCGGCGATCACACCGCGGGCGTCGGAGCGCCAGTACGGGGCGAACAGACCGGAGAAGGCCGGCACGAAGTAGGCGCCGCCGTTGTCCTCGACCGAGGACGCCAGGGTCTCGATCTCGGCGGCGGTCTTGATCATGCCCATCTGGTCGCGCATCCACTGGACGAGCGAGCCGGTGACGGCGATGGAGCCCTCGAGGGCGTAGACCGGCTTCTGGTCGCCGATCTGGTAGCCGACCGTCGTCAGCAGGCCGTTGTAGGAGTTGACGGGCTTGTCACCGGTGTTCATCAGCATGAAGGTGCCGGTGCCGTAGGTCGACTTGGCCTCGCCCTCGGAGAAGCAGGTCTGGCCGAACAGGGCCGCCTGCTGGTCGCCGAGCGCGGAGGCGACGGGGATGCCGTCCAGGACGCCGCCCTTGGCGTGCCCGTACACCTCGGCGGAGGAGCGGATCTCGGGCAGCACGGCCGCCGGGATCTCCATGGAGGAGAGGATCTTGTCGTCCCACGCCATCTCGTGGAGGTTCATCAGGAGGGTGCGCGAGGCGTTGGTGACGTCCGTGACGTGCACACCGCCGTCGACGCCACCGGTCAGGTTCCAGATGACCCAGGAGTCCATGGTGCCGAAGAGGATGTCGCCGCGCTCGGCGCGCTCGCGCAGGCCCTCGACGTTGTCGAGCAGCCAGCGGACCTTGGGGCCGGCGAAGTACGACGCGAGCGGCAGGCCGGTCTCGCGGCGGAAGCGGTCCTGACCCACGTTGCGGCCGAGCTCCTTGCAGAGCGCGTCGGTGCGGGTGTCCTGCCAGACCAGCGCGTTGTGCACGGGCTCGCCGGTGTTCTTGTCCCACATCAGCGTAGTCTCACGCTGGTTGGTGATGCCGATCGCCTTGACGTCGGCGGCGGTGATGCCCGCCTTGTCGATCGCGCCGGCGACGACCTCCTGGACGTTGGTCCAGATCTCGGTGGCGTCGTGCTCGACCCAGCCCGGCTTGGGGAAGATCTGCTCGTGCTCCTTCTGGTCGACCGAGACGATCCGGCCGTCCTTGTCGAAGACGATGCAGCGGCTGGAGGTGGTGCCCTGGTCGATGGCCGCGATGAACGGACCGGTCGAGTGGATGTCGCTCATGGGGTGCTCCTGGGAAGTCCGAAGGGGGTCGCGTCGAGGCTCAGGCGAAGGCGATGTTGTAGATGCCACCGGCGATCGCGCCGCCGACCAGCGGGCCGACGACCGGGATCCACGCGTAGCTCCAGTCCGAACCGCCCTTGTTGGGCAGCGGCAGCAGGGAGTGCACGACGCGCGGGCCGAGGTCGCGGACCGGGTTGATGGCGTAACCGGTCGGGCCGCCGATCGAGAGGCCGATGCCGACCACGACGAGCGAGGTGATCAGGACACCGATGACGCCGAGACCCTTGCCGTCGCCGTTCAGACCCTGGGTCAGGATCGCGAGGACAAGGACGATCGTGGCGATGATCTCCGTGACCAGGTTCTGGACCACGTGGCGGATCTCCGGGCCGGTCGAGAAGACGCCGAGCACCGGCCCCGCCTCGTGCTCGCGGGCCTCGACGGCCTTGGCGTCACCGACGATCTCGGGGTCGGTGAGGTGGGCGTGGAACTGGCCGTAGTAGGCGAGCCACACGAGCACCGCGCCGAGCATGGCACCGAGGATCTGTCCGCCGAGGTACACGGGGACGTCGCTCCACTTGGTGCCGCCCTCTATCGCGAGACCGAGGGTCACCGCGGGGTTGAGGTGGGCGCCCGAGAGGGGTGCCGAGATGTAGGCACCGGTCAGCACCGCGAAGCCCCACCCGAAGGTGATCGCGAGCCAGCCGGCGTTCCGCGCCTTCGAGCGCTTCAGCGTGACGGCGGCGCACACGCCACCGCCCAGCAGGATGAGTACGGCGGTACCGATGGTCTCGCCGATGAAGATGTCGTGGCTGGACACCCGCGACTCCTTTGTCCTTCGTCCAGGGGAAGGCGAACTACCGGGTCCCTCCGGTGGTCCGCGCTCTCAATGGCTGAGAGCTGCCGGCCCTTGGCGTTGTCACACTCTAACTCGTATTGCCGGTAGGTGTTCGACAATGCCGACCGTTGAACGGCAGTTTTGCCCCCGGGTTAACTGGGCGTCAAGACTTCTGTGACCGGAATCCCTGATCGTTACCAGGTGGTACGAACCGCCAAACATGCCCCCGGCGGCGCGACCAAGATCATGTACTGGTATGGGGCGGGGTGCGGGGCGGGCCGTCCCCGGCCCGCCGCGGGCGGCGCTGCGCCGCTAGAAGCGGCCCGCGCCCAGGTCCCGCGAGACCGCGCGGGCGCAGTCGCGTACCGCGGCCACCAGCTCGGGCCGCACCGCGCCGTCCTTGCAGACCCGCTCCACGGCGCCCGTGACGCCCACCGCGCCGACCGGCATCCGGCGCCGGTCGTGGATGGGGGCGGCCACCGAGGCGACGCCCTCCCAGGTCTCCTCGACGTCCGAGCCCCAGCCGCGCGCCCGGGTCAGGTCGAGGAGCTCCTCGAAGCCCTCGGAGGAGGTGACGGTGCGCGGCGTGAACGCCTCCTGCACGGTGTCCACGGCCTCGGTGTGCGCCACCGGGTCGTACGCGGAGAGCACCTTGCCCAGGGCGGTCGAGTGCAGTGGCTGCATGGCCCCCACCTCCAGCACCTGGCGGCTGTCGTCGGGCCGGAAGACGTGGTGCATGATCAGCACGCCCTGCTGGTGGAGCACCCCCACGTACACGCTCTCGCCGCTGGAGCGCGCCAGATCGTCCGTCCACACCAGGGCGCGCGCCCGCAGCTCGTGGACGTCCAGGTAGCTGTTGCCCAGGCGCAGCAGCTCGGCGCCCAGCTGGTAGCGGCCCGACGCCGGGTCCTGCTCCACGAAGCCCTCGGCCTGCAGGGTGCGCAGGATTCCGTGCGCCGTGCCCTTGGCGAGGCCGAGCGAGGAGGCCACCTCGGACAGGCCGAGCCGCCGCTCGCCCCCCGCGAGCAGCCGCAGCATGGCGGCCGCCCGTTCGAGCGACTGGATGTTGCGCGCCATCGCGCTCCCTCCCTTTAGGGCACTGCTGAACCGGTTCTCGCCGCTGCAGCGGCCGGCTCTCTCAACAACTGGTTCGACAATGCTGAACAGTATCGGCCGTTGCCGACCTCGTGTCACCGTGAGTGCGGCAGCCCCCGACACTTCCGGACAGCGCTCAGGGCTCAGGGGGCCCCGCCCGGGGCGTCCGCCCCCTGATACACCCGCGCGCCGCCGGGGGCCGCCCGGTTACGCTGGCCGCGTGCGCCCTCCTGCCGGACGGCGCAAAGCCGACAGCCGTCGCACTCCAGGGAGCACATCCATGGCCTCGTTGCCGACCCCTTCCGCTGACAGCCGGACCCGTATCGACGCTTTGCGTGAGGCGCTGGCCACCCGGGTGGTGGTGGCTGATGGTGCGATGGGCACGATGTTGCAGGCGCAGGATCCGACTCTGGAGGACTTCCAGGATCTTGAGGGCTGCAAT
>NZ_QOLA01000041.1 GCF_003324565.1 Streptomyces sp. SDr-06
CGTCGCGGGCCTCGCCCTCGGCGCGGCCACCGGACAGCTCACCCTCGGCATCGCCATGGCCGTCATCGGCACCGCCATGGCCTGGGGCGACCAGTGGCTCATCCTCCGCACCCTCCGCCACGCCCAGGCCACCCAGACCAAGGCTGCCTGAGGGGCCGTCGGGTGACCGACACCCACCGCGAAGCCGCCAACCCGCGAACCGCAACAGGGCCCCGCCGCACACAGCGGCCCGGGCCCCTTCGGTATGTCCGACACATACGGGCGGGGCCGGAGCATCGCCGTACGCCCAGAACGAAGAGGCCCGGATCCACCAGGGATCCGGGCCTCTTCCATGCAGTAGCGGGGACAGGATTTGAACCTGCGACCTCTGGGTTATGAGCCCAGCGAGCTACCGAGCTGCTCCACCCCGCGTCGGTGAACCCCACCCTACGGCATCGAACACGCGCGCCGTCCCGCGCCCAGCCACGACCGCCAACCCGAGCACGCGAAGGCCCTGGGTCCCGCCGTTGCCGGCGGGGGCCAGGGCCATCAGGCGCGTCCCGTGTCGCGCCCGGTGTCAGGCGGCCAGCGAGTGGCGCTCGGACACGTCCGTCGCGAGCATCAGGTTCACCACCGCGACGACGCTCTCCAGCAACGCCTGGGTGCCGAGGACCAGTTGCTCGTCCGGGGTGTGCTCCAGGTTGGAGTGGCTGTAGCCGCCCGTGCTCGGCACGAAGATCATGGCCGTCGGGACCTTCGTGCTCATCACGCTGGCGTCGTGCCCGGCGTAGCTCAGCATCCGCTCGAAGCGCTCGGAGTTGCGGACGCAGACCTGCTCCACCGTGTCGACGAGCCGCGTGTCGAACTCCGCGACCGGCTTCGCCGACGTCGTACGCAGCCCGGCCGTGCACTTCTCCTCACTTGCGATCCGCTGCAACTCCTCGCCCAGAAGCGCCTCGATCCCGTCCAGGGCCTTCTCGGAGCCCGCACGTACCTCCACCTGTACGGTGGCCCGGCCCGGTACCACGTTCGGCGCGTTGGGCTCCAGGACGATGGAGCCCACGTTGCCGATCGAGGTCGCGTCGATGTTCCGGCACACGTCCCGCACCAGCGCTCCGAAGCGCGTCGCCACCCGCCCCGCGTCGGCGCGCAGCTCGAACGGCGTGGTGCCCGCGTGGTTCTCCTGGCCGTCGATCTCGACCAGGTAGCGACGCACCCCGACGATGCCCGTCACGGCGCTCAGGTCCAGTTCGGCGCGCTCCATGCGGGGGCCCTGCTCGACGTGGAGTTCGAGGTAGCCCATCAGCTCCTGCACGTGGGGGTTCTCGCTGAGGGCCGTCGAGCCGACGAGGCCTCCGTTCGACTGGAGGGTGACCCCCTCCTCGTCGTAGAACGCGACCGTCTCCAGGTAGTCGGCGGCGGGGTGGTTCGCCTCGTGCAGGGTGCGCAGGACCTCCATGGCCGCGATCACTCCGTACGCCCCGTCGAGGTGGCCGCCGCCCGGGACGGTGTCGGCGTGGGAGCCGATGAGCAGCCAGGGACCCTCGCTGTCGGTCCGGCGGCTGAACACGTTGCCGATCTCGTCCCGCCAGGTGTGGAGCCCGGCGACGCGCATCGTCTTGTCGATCCAGTCGCGCCCGGCCAGATCGGCGGCGGAGCCGGCCACCCGGTACAGGCTTCCCCTGGGGTCGGCGCCGATCTGACCGAGGTGGGTGAGGTCGGACAGCAGGCGCTCGGCGTTGATGGTCGGGAAGGACATGGCGGTATTCCTGATCCTGTTCGTTGAGCGGAAGTTGAGCTGAAGTTGCGTGGGAAGTCGCGTGGGACGCTGAGTGGAAGGGGGCAAACGCCGGTGGGCGTTCGAGGGACGACGGGGCGTCCCGATCGGATGGCCGACGTCAGGCCCTCGTGGAGCGCGGGCCCCGACGGTCGGCCGCAGGGGACTCGGCGGGCTCGGCATCGGCTGCGGCCGACGCGGCGCGCTTGGCGGTGGCGCCCGAGCCGAGCGCGATGCCCACGATGATGAGGCCCATGCAGGCGATCTGGATGGGCGTCGTCGGCTCGCCGAGGGCGAAGAAGGAGACGACGGCCACGAACACGGGCTGCAGGTAGTAGATGAACCCGGCGCGGGTGGCGCCGATCAGGTCGATGGCCTTGTTCCAGGTGAAGTACGCGACGGCCGACGAGCACACTCCGATGTAGAGGAGCGCTCCGACGGTGCCGCCGCTCGGCGTGAAGCCGCCCTGGGTGGCGAGGCTCACCGCGTACACCGGTGCCAGCATCAGCGTGCCGAGGACGAACGTGGTGAAGAGGAACGCGAGTCCGGTCAGCCCCTGCGGCTTGCGGCGCACCATCGCGCTGTATCCGGCGAACGTCGCCGTGGCCAGCAGCATCAGCAGGTCGCCCGTGGAGAACTGCATGCCGAGAAGGACCGAGAGCGAGCCCTTGCTGACGAGCGCGATCACTCCGAGGAGCGCGATGACCAGACCGGCCGCGCGCCGTCGTGTGACGCGTTCGCCGCCGGTGAGCACGCCGAACCCGACGATCATCGCGGGCGAGGTGGCGGCGATGAGAGCCAGGTTGGTGGCCGAAGTACTGCGGCCCGCCTGGTAGATGAGGGTGTTGAACAGGGTCACGCCGAGCAGGGCCGCGACGGTGAGGAAGCCCAGGTGCTTGCGGATCAGGGCCCGCTGCCGCCAGGTCTGCGCGGCGGCCAGCGGCGCGACCGCCAGCATCGCGATCGTCCACCGCCAGAACGCGGTCTGGACCGGCGGGACCGTCTCGTGCAGGGCGCGTGCGATGACGAAGTTGCCCGACCAGATCAGCGTGGCCGCCGTGGCCAGGATCGGCCCCAGCCACAGAGCGAGCGAGCGCTTCGCGGACCGCGCCGGGGCGGTGGACGGCGTACCCGCGGAATCCGTCTCGGGGGCTTTCGTATCGAGGGCCACGGTGTTTCTCGTTCCTTGTCGGCGGGGCAGAAGGGCGGTCGGCGGCGCGTGGTGTCCGGACGGGGGCGGGGCCGCCGCGACGCAGTCACCGTCGGAGGCGGCCGATCCCGCCCCGTCGTCCGGGCGCTTTCGACGACTGAAGACTCCTTCGCACCGCTCCCGATCCGGTACCGCCTCGCTCCCGCCCCGCCACCACCGGGCGCCCGGGCGGCGGGAGCCAGGCAGGAACGGGTGCCCGGCTCACCTGCCAAGACGGCCCTGTACCGCCTCGCGGACCAGCCCTATGATCGCGGGCGAGCCTCTGACCAGGACTTTGTCGGAGGGGAACGGGGGAACGATGACGACGTACGACAGCGGGGAACCGCGCTTCAACGTCCTGGGTCCGCTGGAGGGCTGGGCGGACGGGAAGCGTCTGCGACTCGGCGGAGCGATCCACGAGCGCGTCCTGGCCGGGCTTCTTCTGGAGGCGGGCCGCACGGTTCCCGTGACCCGCCTCGTCGAGGCCGCCTGGAACGACGACCCGCCCGCGACCGCCACCCACCAGGTGCGCAAGGCCGTCGCCGAGCTGCGCCGACGCATACCGGGCGGCGGTGACATCGTCGTCACCGACGGCCCCGGTTACCGGGCCGTCCTCGGCGAAGGTCAGCTGGATCTCACGGAGTTCAGCGCCGCGGTACGCCGGGCCGCCCGCGCCACCGAGGAGCGTCAGCCCGACCAGGCCGCCGACGCGCTGCGCCGGGCCCTCGACCTGTGGCGCGGCCCCGCCTTGTCGGGCACGGGCAGCGACCTCCTGGAATCCGTCGCGACCACCCTGGAAGAACGCCGCGTCGCCGCCGCCGAACAGCTCGCCGAGCTGCGTCTGGCGGCGGGCGAGACCGGCGAACTCGTGGCCGACCTGCGCGACCTCGTCGCGCGGTACCCCCTGCGCGAGACCCTGCGCGGTCACCTCATGCTCGCCCTGTACCGCGGCGGACGGCAGGCCGAGGCCCTGGAGGAGTACGGCAAGGTCCGCGACCTCCTCGTCGAGGAACTCGGCATCGACCCCAGCTCCCGGCTCAGCGGCCTGTACGAGGCGATCCTGCGCGAGGCGCCCGAACTGCGGGCACCGCAGCGGCAACCCACCCCCGCACCCGCCCACTCCGCCTCGGCCGCCGAACCGGCCGGGACGGCGGAGCGAAGGGACCGCCCGGAACAGCCCGAGACGCCGACGCCACCCCCGGGACAAGCCGAGTCGCCCAAGGCGCCGTGCACCCTGCCGTACGGCCTCGCGGACTTCACCGGCCGCGAACGGGAACTCGCCGCGCTCCACGCCGCCATGACCGGCCCCGGCGAACCGGGCCGCACCGGCGGCATCGTGGCGATCGACGGCATGGGCGGCAGCGGCAAGACCTCCCTCGCCGTGCACGCCGCCCACCGGGCCGCCGCCGACTTCCCCGACGGCCAACTCCACATCGACCTGCGCGGGTTCACCCCCGGCGAGAGTCCGGTGATGCCCGCAGCGGCACTCGACACGCTGCTCCGCGCGCTCGGCACCCCCGGTGACCACATCCCCGACGACCTCGCGGGCCGCACCGCACGCTGGCGCTCCACCCTCGCGGGCCGGCGTGTGCTGCTCCTGCTCGACAACGCCGCGGACGCCGCCCAGGTCCTGCCGCTGCTGCCCGCCGCACCGGGCTGCCTCGTGCTGGTCACCAGCCGCGAACGCCTCGTCGATCTCGACGGCGCCGCCTGGATCTCGGTGGGCCCCATGTCGCCCGAGGACGGCACCCTGCTCCTGGAGGAGGTGCTCGGCCGGGCCCGCGTCGCCGCCGAACCGCAGGCCGCCGAGGACCTCGTGCAGCTGTGCGGAAGGCTCCCGCTCGCGCTGCGCATCGTCGCCGCGCGCCTGCGCAACAGGCCGCGCTGGACGGTGAGCTACCTCGCCGACCGGCTGCGCGACGAGACCCACCGCCTGGAGGAACTGAGCGCGGGCGAACGCAGCGTCGCCGCCACCCTCCAGCTCTCCTACCAAGCCATGGAGGAGGAACACCGCACGGCGTTCCGCGTCCTTGGACTGCATCCCGGCGCGGACATCGACGCGTACGCCGCGGCCGCCCTCCTCGCCACCGACCCGCGCGGCGCCGAGTCGGTCCTCGAACGCCTCCTGGACGTCCACCTGCTGCAACAGCCCGACATCGGCCTTTACCGCTTCCACGATCTCGTACGGACCTTCGCGCAGGACCAGAGCCGGCCCGCCACCCAGCAGGACGACGCGGCAGCCGTACGCCGCCTGCTCGACTACTACCTGACCGCGACCGAGGCGGCCTGCACCTGCCTGTTCCCCGGCCGCAACCAGCGCCCCACCCAACTCCCGCCCTACGAAGGGGAGTTGCCTCGTTTCACGGACATGGAGCAGACCCGGCGCTGGTTCGACCACGAGCACACCAGCCTCGTCGCGTCCGTGTCCCTCGCCGACCGGCACGGCCTCGACCGGCACACCGTCAGCCTCACCCGCAACATCGTGTTCCGGCTCAACGCGCTCGGTCGCTTCCAGGAGTACAAGGACCTCAGCCGCATCGCCGCCACCGCGGCCCGCCGCACCGACGACCTGGCCGTGCTCGGCGTCACCCTGTCCAACCTCAGCGTCGCGTGCTGGAAACTCGGCCACCTCGAAGAGGGCATCCAGGCCGCCACCGAAGGCCGTGACATCGCGGCCCAGCTCGGCGACCAGCTCACCGAGGCACACGGCGAGTCCACGATCGGGCTCCTCCTCACCGTCCTCGGCCGGCACGCCGAGGCCCTGCCCCGCCTGGAGCGTGCCCGCTCCCTGGAGCAGGAACTGGGGGTGCCGCGCGCCGAGGCCGAGACCCTCACCAACCTCAGCACCCTGTACGCACAGTGGGGCAGATACGACGAAGCGGCCGACATGGCCCGCGCCGCCCTCGCCGTCCACGACCGCCTCGACTACCGCGACAGCCATGTCATGGCCCTCACCGACCTGGCGTTCGCCCACGTCGGCCTCGGCGCCCACGCGGAGGCCCGCGACTGCCTGCGCCGGGCCCGTGAACGCTGCCACCCGTCGAGCCCGCCGGGCGACGTCGCCCTCGCCCTCGCCCTGTCCGCCGAGGTGGAGGACCGCTTCGGCGGCGCCGATGCGGCGCGGTACGCCGACGAGGCCCTGCGGCTGGCCCGCGCGAGCGGCACCCCCACCCGGCAGGCCAAGGTCGAGAACCTCGTCGGACGCTTCCACGCACGACGCGGCGAGCACGAGCGGGCGGCGCCGCTGCACCGCCACGCGCTCGAACTCGCCGCCGCCATCCACTACCGCGCCGAGGAAGCAGGCGCCCTGTACGGCCTGGCCCAAACCGCCGAAGCGACAGCCGACCCGGCGTCGGCGGCCCGCTACCGCGCGGCCGCCGACGAACTGAGCGCCCTCATGCAAGGCCCCGCCGCACCGCTCACCTGCTGAGGGGCAGCGACTGCACGACGACGGTGGGGCCCATGCTGTCGGCCAGCACCGAGGTCGGCCCCTTGCTGTCCGCGAGCGCCGGTGCACCAGAACCCTGCGAGACCGCACCGGCGACGCCGAGCCCCAGAGCGAGAACGGCCGCCGCGAAGACGCCGACGAACTTGGTGAGGGAGCTGCGCATGGTGTCGTCCTTCAGGTGAGAAGTGGTGCTGACCGCTGTGACACCACAGATGCTGCTGCGCCCCCTTCCCGAACCGATCCCGCCCCGTTCCCGACGGATCCCCCGGCCCTTCCCGCACCGGCCCGGGGGAGGGGGGAACGGACGAGGGAGGGCCGTTGCGGCGGGTGCTGCCGGGAGGGAGGCCGTGGCGGAGATGATGCCGCCGCTCGCGGGAGCGACGAGGCTGCCGAGCCCCGGACCGGCAGTCGGCCAACCAACGAGGTCGTCCCGGGTCCACACGCCCCGGACAGGAAGGGCAGTCGACGGCAAGACTCCGGCCCCGCCATCCACCACCCTCACCTGGACAAGAGCCACGGCCCGCTCGGTGGCCGCCCCGCGAGCACGCCCAGCACATCCACGACGACGTCCCGCCCGGTGCCGTACGCTGCCGCCGAAGGGACCGAACCCCCTGCCACCTCCACCTCCGCGATACGGGGCCCGGCCGGGGTCAGCACCACCCACGTCCGTACGAAACCGAACTCGAGCCCCACGAGGTCGAGCAGTGCGCGCACGACGGTCCGTGCCGTCACCACCTGTCCAGGGGCGTCGATGAGAGGTTCAACCGCCTTGCCGCGCACGGCAGTTACGTCGATCACTTCATGCATCCCCGCATGGCTGAAGGTCTCCACCACCACCTCGGACCCGGCAAGGTGCTCCTCCAGGACGCACGGCATGCGGGGGGACCGCCGCGCCCACGCGTCGAACTGGGACCTGCTCCGGATGACCTCGCCCCGGCCCCGTCCCGCGCCGCTCTTGATGACGAAGGGGTACGGGAACCCCTCGGCCCAGGACAGCGCGGCGACCACCGACGAGACCCGTACGGCCCGTACCACCGACACCCCGCCCTGGTTGAGCACGCGCCGCAGAACGGCCGGATCGGCGAGCCCCTCAAGCGCTCGGCCGTGCCCCGGGTACAGCTCCAGCAGGGCCAGTCCGACAGCTAGTCGGGCCCCGGGGAGGTCGCCGAAGTACAGGATGTGCGTGATGCCGAAAGCGCGCGCGGTCTCGACGAGCAGGGTGCGCAGAGCGCCGACGTCGTCCATGTCACCCAGCAACTGCCGCTCAGCGGGCTCCACGTGAGGGGGTGGGCCCTGACGGCCGTCCCATACGAGCCACGCGTCGAGCCCCAGGACCGCGACCGATTCCAGTACCCGCGTTTCCGGCAGCACGAGCAACACCCGCCGCACGTTCCCGCTCATCGCGTTCTCCTCCCAGCACAAGGCATGCAGGGAAGGTGCCGCCAACTCTTCCCGTCGGCGTCCCGCTTGGGTCCCGTACCGATGCGAGAGCACGCCGGGCAGGAGAGTCCGAGCCCGTGGCGCGGTCCGGATCCGGGCGGAGCCCGCGGCGAGTTGTCCGTGAAATCTCCCGGAATTGTCCGAGATCTGTAACGGAGGCATCCCCCGTCCGCGATCCGTCATCCCATCAAGTGGTTGCGATGTGACCGGGATCGGCGAAGGACTGCGGGAAAGAGGCGGACATGGCGCGGCACGACGGCAGGCGGGGCTGGTACGGCAAGGTGATCGGGGCGGCGATCGGCGTGACGATGCTCGCCACGGGCGCCTCGGTCTGGACCGCGCAGGCCGGTTCCGCGGACTCGTCACCCAAGGCGGCCGCGTCGGCCACGCCGGGCGGCGACGTCAAGCCGGTCGAGACGACCATCGCGCACTCCTCGGACGCCGGACCGCGCGGCATCAACATCACCATCGACGACGGCCCCGACCCGGTGTGGACGCCCAAAGTGCTGGACCTGTTGCGGGAGTACGGCGTGAAGGCCACGTTCTGCATGGTGGGTACGCAGGCCCAGGCCCACCCGGATCTCGTGAAGAAGGTGGTGGCGGCCGGGCACCGGCTCTGCGACCACACGGTGTCGCACAACACCGGCATGGACAAGAAGCCCGAGGCCTACCAGTCGCAGCAGATACTCGACGCCGAAAGCATGATCACCAAGGCGTCCGGGGGAGTGCGGCCGATGTACTACCGGGCACCCGGTGGGGCCTTCACTCCCTACAGCCGCGATCTCGCCGCCTCCCGGGGCATGCGCCCGCTGGGCTGGAACGTGGACAGCAAGGACTTCGAACGGCCCGGAACGGACGCCATCGTCGCCACGGTCGAGCGCGAGCTGCACAACGGCCCGACCGTCCTCTTCCACGACGCGGGCGGCGACCGGACCCAGACGGTGGCGGCCCTGCGCCGCCTGCTGCCCCAGCTGAAGCAGCAGGGCTACTCCTTCGGTTTCCCGGTGCACTGAGCGCGCGTACGGCCGGAGTGATACGGGGCCGCGTATCGGCCCTGGGTGCAACTGGGGCCGCGTATCGGCCCTGTGCGGGACCGGCGGTGCGGGACCGGCGGATGCCCCCGGCCTGCACGCGGCTCAGGGCCGGACCGGTTGCGGTCCGGCCCTTTCGCCGTCCCCGGTCAGTCCTGGGCGAAGCCGCGGAAGGTTCCCGAGTCGTCAGCGGCGTCGGCGAATTCCGCGAAGTCCATGTTCCCGAGGCTGAGGTTGGCCGAGATGTCGGGAAACCACTGAGGCGGGACCCTGACGGTTCGCCCGGGCTCGTCCGCGAGGTCCACGGCCAGGAGCGGACGGTCGGGATCCGTCATCGTGGTGGAGTCGGCCACGAACAGGTAGGTGATCTGGTCGTCCTCCTCAGCCGCGGACTCTTCGTCCAGCAGGGATTGGACACTCACGCGGTCGAAGCGGACGTCGCTGACAAAGGTGGCGTGGGAGTACTCGTCAGCTGCGTCGAGCGCGGTACGCACCGCATCCCAGGCAACCTCGTCACTGAAGTCAGTACGCAGGACCAGCGAATTCAGATCGTCGGGCTGAGGCAGAGGCATGTCTCTGAGCCTCTCACCCGGCACTGACATCGCTCCTTGCTCCGGTCCGCGCCGCCCGACGGCATCGGGACCTCCGGGCATGGGCCAGCACGTCGGCCCCGCCGAGCGGGTTCGGCCGTCCCAAGGTGCCGTCGCGGTGGGTCAGAGCACGGCGAGGCGGTCCACCAGCAGCTCCACCCGCTGCTCGGTGTACTCCACCGGAAGCCGACCCGTCCGGCTCAGCGTCGCGATCCCGTGCAAGGACGCCCAGAACACCTCGGTGAACAGCCCCGGCTCGACGCCGTCCCCGGCGACCTCGGCGAGGCACTCCAGCAGGGCCGCGAAGGCGTCCTTGAGCGGTTCGGGGGTGTCCTCCTGTGCGTAGGCCAGGCCGCCGTCGAGCTGGAACAGGGCGTCGTAGACCGCCGGGTGGTGCTCGGCGAAGTCGAGATAGGCGCGGGCGAGTGCGGCGACGCGGGCACGCTGTCCGTCCGCGGCGGCGGTCGCGGTCGCGGCCCGCAGCGCGACGGCCAGCTCGCCGGCGCCCTGGAGGGCGACAGCGCCGATGATCTCCCGTTTGCCGCGGAAGTGGCTGTAGAGGACGGGCTGGCTGTACTCGATGCGCTCGGCGAGCCGACGCGTGGTGACCGCGTCCCAGCCCTGTTGCTCGGCGAGTTCGCGGGCCGTCGCCACGATGAGCCGCTCGCGGCTCGCCCGCTCCCGCTCCTTGCGTTCCTTTACCGACATAACTCGATCCTAGCACCGCTAGACAGGAGAGCGGCAGCAGGTCTAGCGTTACTTCAACGGCTAGCAGTGCTAGAAATCTGGAGGGGTTGTCATGCTCAACGCGCTTGAGGTCGTCACCACCGTGGTCGTCGGCCTACTGGTGGGGGTGGAGTTCTCCGTCGCCTTCGTCATGAACCCGATCTTCAACGCACTCCCCGACGACGCCAGTCAGCTGGGCCGCAGCCACGGCGGCCGGATGCTCGGCGCCCTCATGCCGTTCTGGTACATCGGGTCGGTCGTCCTCTGCGCGCTCTGGGCTGTCGCCGGTTGGCACCACGAGGGCACCGGCCTGGTCGTCGCCGGCGTCGCGCTGCTGATCGTCAGCGTGATCATGTCGCTGCTGGTGCTCGTCCCGATCAACAACCAGGGCAAGACATGGACCCCCGAGAACCGTCCCGAGGACTGGAAGGAGCAGATGAACCGCTGGAACCGCTGGCACTACGGCCGCGTCGCGGTCATCATCGCCGCCTTCACCCTGCTCGTCGCGGCCCTGGTCTGACGCCAAGTCCGGTAAGGCGCAGGCTGGTTGGCCCGCCTGCGTCGCCTCCCGCCCCGGCGTGAGCCCGAGAGCGCCTCGTACCTCGTTGCTCGGGCCGACCCGCGCCGACGGCGTACAACCCCTGCTCCGGGAGCGGCGAGTGGCGACCGCGGAGCATCCGGCAACACGGCCTCCGCTCAGATCCCACAGCCGCGCCCGCGCACGAGCCATACCCCTCGATCAGCCGCGCCCGCGCGGCCGGATCGAGGACCAGACGACAGAGCAAGCCCCCGAAGTTCACCAAGTCGGCGAAGACTCGCTAGGAGACGACCCATGTCGCTGAAGAAGATCAATACCGTCCTGGCCGCCGCCTTCATTCTCTTCATCCTCTGGTTCGGGACGGAGTTCATCCTGAGCCCGCAGACGACGGCGCCGGGCTTCGGCCTGCCGAGCTGGCCGTCCGGCGACGGAGGCGGCTTCCTGGTCATCAAGGGAATCCGCGACGTCGTCATGGCCCTGGTCCTGGGCGTCCTGCTGGTGACGGGTCAACGCCGGGCGCTGGGCTGGGTGCTGCTGGTGGAGGCCCTCGCCGCGTACGGTGACATGACGACCGTGCTGAGCCACCACGGCTCCGTGGCCACCGCGCTCGGCGTCCATGGCCTGACAGCGACGCTGATGGTGCTCAACGGCCTGCTGATCATGCGTGAGACCCCCAAGGTCGCGGCCGTTGCGGCGCGGGCCGCCTGACGCGCGAGCACTCCGATCGAGACTCCCCTCACGAGGATGGCTGGCTGGGTCTGAGCGCCAGTAACCACCTGAGTACGGAACTGAGTACGACCGCTCAGGACCGTACCCGGCCGGAAGCCGGAAGCTGGGGCCATGACAACACCGCCCTCCGTGTACGTGCCTCCCTTGCCCCCTGCCCCGCCGATTCCGCCCGCGCGGCGGCGTACCAGGCGCACTTGGATCGCCGTTGCGCTCCTTGTGGTGCTGCTCGCCGCGACGGCATGGTGGGTGACCCAGGACGACAACGACTCCCCGCTGGCGGGGCGGCCGCGTGTGACGGACACCGCGGCCCGCCTCTCGTACGCCATACCCGAGGGCTGGAAGCGCAACGACAGTAAGGGCCTGATCCAGGCCTTCACTTCCTCGATCGCCACGAAAGGGCCCGACGGCCACGGCGGAGCCGTCGTGCTCGCCGGTCGCGCCGCACCCCTCGACGAGCCCGCCCTGCAGCAGCGAACGGAGACGGCGGCGCGGTCCAATGCCGAGTTCTTCTACCCGGACAGCAAGGCGACGGTGCAGGAGTCCCGGCCCACGACGGTCAGCGGCCGTCCCGCGTACACCGTGGTACTGAGCGTGCTTGACGACACCGGGAGGGCAGGGCGGTTGCGTCTGACGATCATCGCGCAGAGCAGTGACCAGTCGGCCTTCCTGCTCGGCGTCACCGAGTCGCCCGAATCGACCGACAGTCGCGTGGCCGATGCGGTCCTGGCCAGTGCGGCGGTGGGGTAGCGCGGTGCACCGGTGGACGCCATTCGAAGCTGGAGCAGGCCTTACCTGCTGCGTGAGAAGGCCTCCGGGCGGCAGCCGGGGAGCGGGGACACGGCACGGGCCCCGATCCGGTCAGGTGGTGATCGCGAAGCCGCAACGTCCGGCGGCAGAAGCCTGATTGGCCCGAATCCGGCCACCCTCGGTGCGTTTCCGCTAGGGGAGCGTGCGGAGGACGGAGATCTGAGGCAGCCCCAACCCGCTGGACAGTCTGGCGAAGTCCCGTTTCGTGGCCGCTGCCCCCGCCGTTCAGATGTAGATCGCCCCACTCTCTACCCTCAAGACATGAACACGTTTCGTGGCGGCGAGGGCCGGTGTCTGGAGATGACCAATGGCGGCACGGCGGTGTTTGTGGATGTGCTGATGCTCGCCGTGTCCGCGCTGGCCCACAAGCCGTGGGACTTCCGCTTCGCCGCTCTGCTGACGCTGCAGGACCAGAACGTGATGGGCCGCGGGATGGTCGGCTTCGACTTGGCGGAGCTCGACTGGGGAGCCACGCCGCCGGAGCGGGCGGCGGCCAAGGACTTCCTGCTGCGCGTCCTCGATCTGGCGCTCTCTCGTCACCGGTGGGGGGACCTGACCTATGAGCCGGCCCGCGTCGAGGGATACCTGACCACGTACCGGGCGATGGTGGAGGAGTTCGACCCCGCGACCGCGCAGGGCACGGACGTCCTGCCAGGGCCGGACGAGGCAGCGATGGCATCCTGTGTCCGCCACCGGGTGCTCGACGCGCTGCCGTTCTGGGAGGCGTGCGTGTTCTGTACGGCTGGGGTCTGAGGGGGACAGGTTCAGTACCGGTTGTGAGGTCCCGCCATCCGCGCCCTCCGAGCCCGTGGTCGGCTACACCCCGACGCGATGTCCGAGACCGGGGGCTCCGAGGAATGGGTGGGGCTGGGAAGTCGCCCGCGTGGCGCGTTCGGCATGCACCCTGACGACAGACGCCGTGGTCGTGGTGGCTAGTTGGTGGTGTGGGTGGGATAGACCTGGACGTCGCCGTAGGAGCCCTTGATCTGTCCTGCTCCCGTGGGCCAGTTCAGGGTGACGCTGTGGGTCTCGTTCGGGGGTGTCACCTGGATGTTGGTGGGGTGGCTGAGGCTCTTGCCGCTGGTGTCGATGGTGTACGCGATGTCGAAGACGGCGGCGTCGCCAGGCTTGAGGGTGGTGATGCGGGGCTGGGCGGAGCCGCGCTCGATGGGGGTGGAGGTGTGGTCGGCGTCCTTGATGTCGACACCCGCGAAGCCCGTCGCGGAGCAGGTGGTCGAACCTCGGTTGATCATCGTGACGTTGATCCTGCCGGAGGTCTTGTCGGGCGCGGCGTTGGCGGCGTCGATGGCCAGGTCCTTCGTCTTGCAGAACGTGCTCTTGCCCGACCCGCTCCCACCGCCCGCGCTGGATCCGGTTCCCGCGGTGGAGCCCTTGCTTCCGGAGTTGCTTCCTCCCGAGGCCTTGCCCGCGGAGTCGCTTCCGCTGCCCTGGCTGCCGCCGGTGGCCGGGGCGGCGGTGTTCCCGGCGGGGGTACCGGTGGCGGGACCCTGCGCGGCGTTGTCGTCACCGTTCTGGCATGCGGTCATCAGCAGGGTGCTGCTGAGGAGGGCGGCGGAGACGAGGATGGCCTTGCGGCGGTTGCCGTACATGAAGTACCCCTTGGAAGCGCGTAGTTGGAGCTGAACCGTTTCGGCTCGTTCGTGGGTGCTCGATCACTATGGACAGGCTGTGCGCCGCGGGGACAGGGGTGTTGTCGCTCCACGACACCGTTGTCACCGTCTGGTGACATGATCACCGGGGCCCCTGAGGGCGCCATCCTCCGCCCGTGAACGGCCGTGGCCCCGCTCGCCGAGCAGGCCCATGGCGCTGGGGCGCGGCCACTGAGCAGGCAATACCGCCCGCACCCGGGACGCAGGCCGGGGTTGGCCCCGGGGCGGCCTGCCCCCCTGGTGCGTGTGCCGGTGTAACACCACCACGCCCTCACGTCGGGCCAGACGGCGCCGCGGACAGCGCGCTGCTCACGAAGGTGGTGACAGCGTGGACGACCGGGCCCGGCTCGGCCCCGCGCCGCCTCCATCTGCCGCAGTGAACTGCTTGCCCCTTCCGGCCGTTCTTTCAACTCCTATGCCGATTACCGCAATTGGCGCCAAAGCGGCCCACTGTGATGCGGCCATGCCCGCCGCTCCCGTGGCCGCGAGGGGGACATGCGGTCATCCGGCCGCAACCACTCAAAAGGCTGACGCGGGCGCTCTCGGAGAGCCACAGGTACGGCAGGCTTTGGACAGCACCCGTCCGCGCCATCAGATTGGATCACTGAGCCTAATGATCATTCCTCAGGGTCGCCGTGCCATGACGGAGGCCGACATCGCCGAGAGGATGGGCCTGACGCTCCACGCCTGGCGGATGCGCCACGCCGTCGACTTCCGCGCCCGGGTCAAGGTCATGAACCCGGAGGAGCGCCTCAAGTTGTACGACGAGGAGCAGGCCCTCGCCTTCATCGCGGGCCGGCCCATCCCGCCCCGCCCCGAATCGTTCGCGCCGCAACCCGGCGATCTGCTGAACGTCCGCGCGGCCTCCGTCGTGCTCGGTGTCTCCCCAAAGGCCGTCCGCGCCTACGGCAAAACGGGTGGCCTCGACGAGGGGGAAGAACGCCACGGGCATCGATGGTGGCGCCGCGCCACCGTCATGGCCCGCCTGGAGGCGAACCGCCACCAGCCCGAGCGGACCGGCGTGCGCCGCTCGGTCACTGCCGCCCGCGAGGCGGAAGTCGCGGCCGAGCTTGCCCGCGCCGCGGCAGGCCGGCGCCCAGACGTCACCGAGGCCGAGCTCGCCGAGCGTTACGACGTGAGCACCCGCACTGCCCAGCGCCTCCTCGTGACCGCACGCCGCTACGGGACAACCCAAGAGTCTCGCACTGCGAGTCCGTCGTGACGGTGCGTCCCTCCCGCTCTGCGCCGCCAGACACGGGGCGGGCTTACGCAGGGCGCAGAGAACACGGGGAAGCCTCCAGAGAATCGGGCGTCGCCGGGGCGGCGGGGGAGCTGACCTTCAGGGACCGGGAGCCCGCAACTCCCGTCCCGGCTACGGGCTTTCGCCCCGACGCGGTGTTCAGTCGTCGCTGAGGAAGTCGCGATCCGGCGTGAGCGTCCACGCTGGTGCTTGTGGAAGACGCTCTGAGCGCGCTACGGGGTGAGGAGGGCAGGGGGCGACGCCCTGCCATGGCACCCCGTTCCGGAGCAGGGCACGACCAACGCCTCCAGGGGCGGAAGACGCAGCGCGCTCCTTCACAGCAGAGGCGGTGTAAAGGCGCTCATGGAGATGGCCGTGTTCAGAAGCGTGGCGTCGGCATGGTGGCGAGCAACCAACTGGAGGCCGACCGGTTCGCCGCGGGGGGTCAGGCCGGCGGGGAGGGTCAGCGCGGGGTGGCCGGAGAGGTTGAATGCCCAGGTGAGCGCGACATTCATGCGGGTTCCCGGGCCATCGTGGCCGTGTGGGGGATGCGGCACGGTGGGCGTGGCGATGAGGTCGGTCTGCTCGAAAGCCGACCGAAGCCGCTGCGCGTTGGCGCTGATCAGGGCATCGGTGACCGCATCCCGCGTACCGGCACGCAGAGAGGCCCAGGCCGGTGCGGGGTCGTGCAGTTCCACCGGGTGGTCGACGATCCGGCACTGGCCGGTTGCGGTGAACCGGGTCAGGGCTCTGCGGGCGGTGTCGGCGATGGCGGAGTCCGTGGCCGCGTACCCCAGGGTGGGTGTCCAGAGCACCCTCAGCGGCTGCGGCTGCGGCCGCGGCAGGGGAGCGGGAGCGTCGGCGGAAGCGACGGCGTGGAGGTAGGCGGCGGCATCGAGCGGAGTGCGTACCAGGACACCAGGGGTGTTCAGGCCCGCCCGGTCACGAGCCGGCAGCCGCCCGTTGGTGGGCTTGAACCCGATGATGCCGCACCAGGCCGCGGGGATGCGCACCGACCCGGCCCCATCCGATCCGCTGGCGAGCGGGACGAGGCGGCCCGCGACGGCGGCCGCGGACCCCGCCGACGAACCACCCGGTGACCAGGCGGGGGTGAGGGGATTCAAGGTAGGGCCGCGGTCGGTATCTCCGTAGGTCCGCCAGGCGGTGCGGCCGCGGGGCACCGAGGTCGCACCGATCGGCACGCAGCCCGCGGCGGCCAGCCGCCGGTTCTGCACCGAGTCCGGCCCTTCGCCGGCCTTGACGCCGATCGGCACCCCGGCCAGCGGCAACCGGACGCCCTGCGCAACGGCGGCGTCGACCTCGGCGGCCCAGGCCCGGGCCCGACCGGGCCACACGTCGGTGAACGCGCGTATTGCACCATCGCGTTCGGCGATCAGCGCCAGCGCAACCTCGACGACCTCGCAGGCCGTGAACTCACCCTGGCCGACCCGTTCGCCGATCTCAGTTGCGGACAGGGTTGTGTACAGCCCATCGGTGAGCATCAGGCCCCTCCCTCGGGCGGTGACGGGTGTGCGGGGCCGCTGCGTCTCTTGACGGTGTCGCGCGCGGCGCCGTCGTCAGGAGCGAAACATTCTGGGGCCAACGGGCATTGCCATGCATCCGGGTGGTCCGGATCGGAGTCGCGCGCTGCCAGAAGCCTCCGTAGCTCCACGCTCCAGCAATACCTACGGGGTATCGGCGCTGCGGGATGGGTCTTGGACACCGGTAGGTTCCCGGCGGTGCACTGGTGACCATGAAAGCGAAGACCGGCGGCAGGCCCGCCCTGGTCGCCGAGTCCGCCCCCGCTCCACCTCGGGACCGCTGCCGCAGGATCACCACGCTCGACGCGACGCGTCCGGCCCCACGCAGTTCACGGACGAGGAAGCCTCTTCTGACGCCGCGCCCCAACACCGTTGGGGTGAGGGGCCGTTACGCGGTCGATCTCGCCAACCCTTCTCCTCTGAGGCCGACGGCACTGCACGGTCAGGCTGCCCCCCTTGGACAGGGCGGCGGCCCTTCCGGCACGCGCTGGCAACCGGCCCCTCACCACGCCACCTGGCAATCAACGCAATCGAGGGGTCTCCGTGAACCGGGATCCCATGAACGGGAATCATGAACATCGTCTACTGGTTCGTCGCGGGAACGCTCGCGCTCTTCTATTTCTACGCCGGGGCCCTGAAGGTGGTCAGCAGCCGCGATCAGCTCCGACCGATGATGGCCTGGGTCGATCGCGTATCCTTGCCTGCAATCAGGGCCCTGGGGGCGGTCGAGATACTCGGCGCGATCGGTCTGGTCCTGCCGCCGCTGACGGGCATCGCCTACTCGCTGGCGCCGACTGCGGCCGGTGGCCTGCTGCTCCTACAGGTCGGCGCGATCGCCGTCCATCTGACGGGCGGAGACCGACGGATCGCACTCAACGCCGGTCTCACCATCACCGCGGCCGCGACCATGGGGCTGGCCACCCGGCTGTGATCGAGCATTGTCCTCGACCGCGGCGAGGCGGCCCCGGCCTCGACGAGGGCCATGTCCGGAAGGCCCGCCGACGCCGCCGCGGCAGCGGCGTCGGCAGCCCCAACGGCGTCCGTGCAGAAGGTCGTACACGTATAGGTCAAATCATGTGGTTGGCGGCCCAGTTGAGAACTGCTGTGTGTGTGCAGCAGCCCTGCGATGATCAGCCCTCCCGGACGAGTCCGATGGCCTCGATCTCGATCATCCACTCGGGGGCGGCGAGGGAGGAGACCTCCACGAGCGACTCCGCGAGGTGGGGCCTGTCCGGGAAGTGCTCCGCGCGCAGCTTGGCGTAGACGTCCTGCTGCGTGATGTCGGTGACGAACACCGTCGCCTTGACGACATCGGCGAGGCTGGAGCCCGCGTTCGTCAGGACCGTCGACAGATTGGCGAGCGCCTGGCGGGCCTGCGCCTCGAAGTTCCCGGCTCCGACCGTGGCCCCCTGGGCGTCTATGGGGGCCTGTCCGGATGTGAAGACTATGTTCCCGACTCGGATGCCGAGCGAGATACCGGCCGACGCGTACCAGTCGGGCTCCGCGGAGACGCGTATCCGCTCGGCTGTGGGCTGTGTATCGGGCATGCTGCTGACGCTCCCTCAATTTCCGTACTCACGTGGCCGTACAGCTCAATGCGCCGCTCGGCGTGATCATGCACAACAGCCATGGGATGCCGCGTTCCATTCCCGAAGGTCAGCAGGCCCCGGGGTTTCGCGATGCCATCACGGTGGCCGCTTTGACGGACCGGCGGGTGCCTATCGATCTGCGTGCTCGCCCTGCGAGGGCTCGGGCCGTCGAATCCAGGCGTCCAGCAACCGCAGAGCCTCCTCGGAGCTGGAGCCCGCCTCGGCGGTGTAGACGCTCAGCCGCTGGTCGGGGTCGGCGGGCAGGGTGAGGGACTCGTAATTGAGGGTGAGCGGGCCGACGATCGGGTGGTGGAAGTGCTTGCTGCCATGGGTGTGCCGGTACACGTTCTGGTCGGCCCACCAGCGGCGGAAGTCCTCGTCCGTGATGGAGAGTTCGCCGACGAGTTCGGCCAGGAGCGGATCGTGGGGGTGGCGTCCGGCGTCGCGCCGGAGCGAGGCGACGATGTCCTGGGCGTGGGTGTCCCAGTGGGTGTACAGGGAGCGGGCGGTCTCGTCGGTGAACATGAACCGCACGAGGTTCCGCCCGCGGTGTGGCAGCGCCTCGAAGTCCGTGAGAAGGGCACGTGCCATCGGGTTGGACGCGAGCACGTCCAGTCGCCGCCCCAGGACGAGGGCGGGGGTGTGGTCGAGGATCCGCAGCAGGTCGCGCAGCCCCGGGCGGACCGGCTGCGGACGTGTCGCCGTGCGGCGGGTCCTGCCCGCGGCGGGCTTGGCGAGCTGGAACAGGTGGGTGCGTTCGACGGGATCGAGGCGCAGGGCGCGGGAGATGGCGTCCAGGACGGTCTCGGAGACGTTCACCCGGCGTCCGCGTTCCAGGCGTACGTAGTAGTCGACGCTCACGCCCGCCAGTTGCGCGATCTCCTCGCGGCGCAGCCCTGGCACGCGCCGGGAGCCGCCGTCGTCGGACAGACCCGCTTGGCGCGGGGTGATCCGTGCCCGCCGCGAGCGGAGGAACTCACCGAGAGCTGTGTTGCGGTCCATGCCCTTCACGATAGGGCCCAAGATCGCCCAGACGGCCCGCGAAGGGGGGACTGGCAGACCCCCGGTCCCGTCGTCCCCGGGGCGAAGCGGACCCCTCGCAAACCGATCGGCGGCCGATTGCGGTGCTGAAGTGGAACGGGTCGAGACCAACCGGGCTGCTGCTGGCCCGCGTTGGCCTCCGTTCGCATCGTACGAAGGGAACTCCTGTGTCGGACACCAAGACATTCCTGATCACCGGCGTCAGCACCGGCCTGGGCCGCGCACTCGCACGCGCCGCGCTGGCCGAGGGCCACCGGGTGGTGGGCACGGTGCGCACGCCCGCCGACGCACAGGCCTTCGAGGCGCTCGCAGGCGACGCGCATGCCCGCCTCCTGGACGTGACCGACCACGCGGCGGTGGACGCGGTCGTGGACGAGACCGAGCGCGAACTGGGACCGGTCGACGTGCTCGTCGCCAACGCCGGGTACGGCCACGACGGCCTCTTCGAGGAGTCGTCGATGGACGACCTCCGCCGTCAGTTCGAGGTGAACGTCTACGGAACCGTGGCGGTGATCAAGGCCGTGCTGCCGCACATGCGGGAGCGCCGCTCGGGCCACATCATCGCCGTCACCTCGATGGGCGGGCTGATCACCATGCCCGGCCTCAGCTTCTATCACGGCAGCAAGTTCGCGGTGGAGGGCATCCTCGAAACCCTGGGCAAGGAGGTCGCGGGCTTCGGCATCCACGTCACCGCCGTCGAGCCGGGCAGCTTCCGGACCGACTGGGCCGGTCGCTCGATGAGCCGCGCACCTCGTGCGATCGCCGACTACGACGAGCTGTTCGAGCCGCTGCGTGCCCGGCGCGTCAACGGCAACGGGAAGCAGCCGGGCGACCCGGACAAGGCCGCGGCCGCGGTGCTGCGCATGGTGGCGGCCGGCCGGCCCCCGGCCCGCCTGCTGCTCGGCCCCGACGCGCTTCGCCTGGTCCGGGCCGGACGTGAAGCCTTCGAGCGCGACCTGCGGGAATGGGCGGAGCTGTCGGCCTCCACCGACTTCGACAACGTCAGTCAGCCTGCCTGACACTGCTCGCCGTCGAGCCCGGGCGCGTGGCATGGACGGCGGCCGTCGTCCCCCGTCCGGCCCGCTCATGACCCGACAGGGCCGGATCCGGCTCCCAGCCGCCGGTCCGCATCCGCCCGCGGGCTCACACTCCGGCCGGGTTGTCAGTGCTGCCGCGTAGGGTCCAGGTGATGGGGCCGGAACGGGGCCACCAGCACGGGAGAACGGCAAGTCTCCCTGGTCTGCGCGGGGGTGGTTACGGCCCAACCGGCGTCCAGGCATAGTTGAGTGCCACAGTGCAGCCCGCCAGCCCGGCCCCATCGCGCACGTCGCGAGCCCGCGTCCGCCGAGCCTGCGGCTTTGGGTGGGGGGCTGGGCTGGGATGGGTGTGCGGTGGTCCGCTGGCGACTCAGCTCGGGCAGCCCGTGTTCCACCCCTCCCACTTCCTTGAACCCCGCAACCCGCGTCAGCCCGGCCGGTCGGTCTCGCCCTGGGCGAGTGCGTCCGTCAGGCGCTCCAGTCGCACGGCGAAGGCGGTGGCCTCACCGGGCGGCCATGTCGCCATCTCCTCGGCCAGGAAGGCTTCCATGGCCCCTCGCATCGCCGTGACCGCGCGCTCGCCCTCGGCGGTGAGGGCCAGCCTGGTGGCGCGGGCGTCGGCCGGGTCGGGATGGCGGGTGATCAGTCCGGCTTCCTGCAACCTCGTCGCGTAGCGGGTGGTGACGGTGCGGTCCATGCCGATCGCCTCGGCGAGCTTGGTTGCCGTGGCGGGACCCACGCGGGCGATCCCGGACAACACCGGGTACGTCGTGGCGTCCACACCCTCCACCCCGGAGGTCAGCCGGCCGTAGAGCCCGGCGCGGGTGGCCCGCAGGGTCAGTGCCCCGATGGCCGCGGCCACTCGGGCGGCGGACCCGCTGTCATGCGTCGATTTCCTCACGCCTCGATGGTACGTGCAAAAAGCACGGAGTCCTGCTATCTTCAGATGCGTGCAGAAAGCACGTGCATTCCACACGCTAAGGATGGTCATGTCGCACTCGTCCACGAACCCGCACCAGCCCGCCGTACGCCCCGAAGACGTCCTGCCCGAGGGGGTCGACTCGACCGCGATCAACGGAATGACCGTCCGCAAGGGGTCGGTTGCCGCGTTCGTCGCCAACGCCGTACGCCTGGACGACCTCACCGAGGGCACGCCCGAGCACGCGGCCCTCGTCACGCAGATGCGTGAACTCGCCCCCGCCCTGCGCACCATCGGCCTCCTCAAGGTCTTCCAGCCCCGCTCGCCCCTGGTGGAGCAGATCCTCGCCGAGGGCGCGTAGCGCGGCGGGTGCGGCCCGAGTCGAAGCCGGAGCGGCCTGCTGCGGAAGCTGGGCGGCTTCACCTGGCGCGGGCTCTGTTCACGGTGGTCGGCCCGTCGGCGCGACGGTGTCCAGAGCCCGCTATCGGCCGGTGATGGGACGGGCGGAGGCATTGAGGGGGCGGTCATCGAGCGCCCCGGGCGTTGCGCTTCGCCAGGTTCGTCCTGTTGCTCCCGAGTGCGGGTCACGGCTCGTCGACTCGCCTGTCACAGCGGTGTCTTGATCCAACCCATGCCGCAACGGCCCGCCCGGGCACAGGCCTCTCTGGAAGCGACAACGGTCCGGATGGTTCTCGAACCGTCCGGACAACAACGCTTCGCGGGAGTGCATATGCGTGTCAGGAAGATCTCCACCATCGCCCTGGTCGTCACCTCGGCGGCCCTCTCGCTGACCGCGTGCGGCGGCAGCGACGGTTCCAGTGCGGCCGCCCAGAACAGCACCCCGGCTGCCGCGAGCAGTTCCACGAGCGGCCAGGGCACGGCCACCGCTTCCTCCAGCGCCAACGGCGGGACCTCTGCATCCGGCTCCAGTGGCAGCAGCAGCGCTGGGAACAAGGCCGCGTCTCGGAAATCCACGGCTTCCGGCACCACGTGCAAGACCGAACACCTCGCCTTCAGCGCCGCATCCGCAGGGGTCAAGAACGAGATCGTCGTCAACCTGAAGAACACCGGCTCCGCCACCTGCAGCATGCACGGCTTCCCCGGCGTGCAGCTCCTGGGCCCCGGCGGCCTGGGCGAGAAGGGCCCCGACGCCGCACACACCGACACCACCGCAGCCACCGCCACCATCGCCCCCGGCGAGGAGACCCGCTTCCTCCTCCACTACATCCCCGACAGCAGCGGCTCCGGCAAGACCTACACCAAGCTCGCCGTCACTCCGCCCAACGAAACCGTCTTCGACGTCATGGACCTCAACGGTCTGAAGATCACCATCGCCGCCGGCACCGGCAATGCCCCCGACGTGTACGTCGACCCGGTCGGTTACCACACCGGCAGTGGCAAGTGACCCCCGCGACTGCTGAACATGAGCCCGCCGCTGTCCCAACGTGACAGGTCTCCTGTCGACTTGGGTGGTACGCGGCTGGGCTGGTGGGTGAGTTGTGCCAGGTCCGTTGAGGGTGGGCTACAACGGTTCGCATCGCAGGTCTGGGTCGACGTCACGGAGCGAGGCCGCTCCGGTGCTGCCGGGCCAGGCGTCGGGGGCGGCGCTGAGACCGGCGATCACGTCGGTGGTGCCGTCACCCGTGGGGGCGGGGCGCGGACCCGGATCTGGCTGGCGCGGCCGCCCGAGTCCACCCCGTAGACAGTTCCGCAATCAACCGTGGCGCGACGAGCCCGCTGCCCCCGCACAGCACCCAGCGGGACAGACGTCGGCACGTACGCTGCGCTCATGGACGACCCCATACTGACCGCCCGTGAACTGGTGACGGACCGCTTTCCCTCCGCCCGGGCGGCCTTCCTCGCCGGCAGCGTGCTGACCAGCCGCCGCACTCCCACCTCTGATCTGGACATCGTGGTCCTCCTGGACGGGCCGCCCGCTCCCAGCCGGGAGAACCTGGTGTACCGCGGCTGGCCAGTGGAGCTGTTCGTGCAGACGGAAGCGGACTGGCGCAGCTTCGCCGACCAGGAGACAGTGAAGCGGAGCTCACCGCTGCTCGCGATGTGCGCTGACGGCATGCTTCTCGTAGACACCGATGGGCTCGGCGCCGCGCTCCAGGACGAGGCGCGGCAGCGCTTGGCGGCGGGCCCGCCGCCCCTCACGGACCGCGAGCGGGACTACCAGCGCTACATCCTGTCGGACTTGCTCGACGACCTGCGCGGTTGCACGGACCCTGCCGAGCGGACGTACCTGGTTACGCACCTGCTCCAGCGCGCATCGGAGCTCGTCCTCCTGGTCGGCGGACACTGGCTCGGCTCAGGCAAGTGGCTGTCACGGCGGCTGGCCGCGGCCGACCCCGAGGTGCACCGGGCGTTGTCCGCGACCGTCCCCCAGGCGATCGCCGGGGATGTGACGGGCTTTGTCGCGGTGGTGGCAGAGGTGCTGGACCTGGCTGGCGGTCCGTTGTGGGACGGGTACGCGATTCGGTGAGTCGGCGCAGCGGTGCCGCCCCGCCCGTGGCGGGGCGGCGACCAGCGACCGCAGGTCGGCCGTGAGCCACGCAGGCGCGCTCGCGCGAGTTCCGGGGCTTGCGATAAAGCCGCGCTCCTTGGTGTCGGGCCGATCAACTGCACCGGCAGGTCGCGTCCGTGAGACCCGTGGGCCCGCTCGCAGGGCGGGCTCCTGACGCCTGCGTAACCGATCAATCGGTCGCGCGGCCGACACCGAACAGAACGGGAGTGCCGCCTCCCGCTAACCCTCGATGTCGAGGGCTGTTCCGTACAACCTGTCCGCCTTCAACCGGATGACCACCCGGCGCTCGGTCACGAGTTGTTCGAGGAATACGGCCTCGTCCTCAGGCCGCGCGGCCTCGGGGATCATCGCCAGCAGCTCCCGACCGATGGCGTCACCGGGGACCGTGGTGATGTCGGAAACCTCAGCCCCGCCCTCGACGACGGCGAACGACCAGACGTCGTTGCCCCGCACGTGCAGCGCAGCCCGAGGATTGTGCCGCAGGTGTGTGACCTTGATCCGATCGGCCGTTGTCGAGAACCGCGCGATGCGAGCTTCGGAGTCCCAGCTGTACAGCATGGTGGTCATATGGGGGTGCCCGCTGCGCTTGACGGTGGCGAGGGTGCCGAACTGTTGCTGGCCGAGCAGCTCGGAGAGGGCTTCGTCGGACAGGGGGCGGGGCGTTGGTCCTTGAGTCATGATCGCTGCAACGTCGGTGGCCGGTCTCCCATTTCATGAACGTCGACCAATCCGGGGCCGGTACCGACTGGCCCGCCTCGCACTGGCCTCATCGGCCAACTTCCGTACTCCGGGGGCCGGGTGAGGTCTCTGACTGCCCGACCGCCCTCGCCCGCGACGACGGGCTCGTGCCCTGCAGCGCTGCGCCAAACGGCAGTCGAGCCAGCAGCGGTATCGCTGGGAGTCCGCGCGAGCGTGGCTGAGTGGGTTCCGTGAGCAGGGGAGAGGTCGATCAGAACGCGACGTGTAGGGCCATGGAGCCTGTTTCGGTCAGGAGAGCCGCAGGTCAATCCAGGGGATGGTGTCTCCCGGCAGGAGGTATCGCTCGATCTCGACGAACCCGTGCTCCAGCGCGAAGCGCAGTCCGTCCTCGTTCGAGGACAGGACAACGGTTTCGATCACCTCGGCTCCCAGTTCCTGTGCCTGGTTGAGTGCGCGTTCGTAGAGTTCCTCGCCGAACCCCCGCCTGCGGTGCGGGGGAAGCACGCGGGCGATCACGGTGGCCGTGAGGGTCTCATCGGCCGGAGGGCGCACGGTGGTGCAGCCCACGAGCTCGTCACCGAGATAAGCGACCTCCATGTGGTTGCGCCGGGCACGCTCGCGTACCTCGTCCAGGGAGAGGGCGTGGGTAGGGATGACCGTGTTGTGGACGTACTGCCAGTCGGTGAAGGTGGCATCGCTGTCCGGCTGTTGGATACGAAGGTCAGACATCGCAGCAGGAGACCCGAGGACGGCGCTGACGTCAATCCCTCGCGGAGTTCCGCTCCTTGAGCCATTTCTGCCCGGGCGAGGGGTGGGAGGTCGTACGGTCTGAGGCGCTGCTGGGTGGCACCGAGCACGGCTGTCGGCGACCTGCCGCAACGCGGGGGGCTCCTGGGCGGATGGCTCCCGGAACCCCGGTGGTCAGCTGCCGCGAGGGCCCGGTCGCGCCAATGTCACCGATACATCGTCTGCCGCAGCGCGGTCTCCAGCGTCGCGTACGGGGCGTTGGCGCCGTGGACGGAGCGCCAGCTCACGACGCCGTCGGGCCGGACGAGCACCGCTCCGTCCTCGCCGATGCCGCAGCGGTCCGCGAAGCTCGCACCGGGGGCCAGGATGTGCGGGGTGAGGACGACGGTGTCCAGGAAGGCGCCGGCGGGGTCGAGAGTCTGGGCTGCCTGCGCCCAGGTTTGGCCATGCCGACCGATCAGGAGTACGTGGCGTCCATCGCGTACCAGGTCGAGGGTCGAGGAGCCCGCCTCGGTGCCCTCGGCGAGTGGGAGATGCGGCAGTCGAGTACCGGGTTCGCCTCGCCAGCGTTCGGGTTCGTCGGCCGGTGGAAGCGGGGCCCGGGTGCGGGGCGTTATGGGGTCGGCGACGGGCGCGGGGTAGCGGTAGCCGTTCGCCACGGCGGCTTCGCTGAGCAACTGTCCGTCATCGGCGGCGTGTTCGCGGGAGCCCGGTACACGCTGCGCGGCCTGACGTACCGTCAACTCGCCAACGGGGCGGCGTTCCGCTTCGTACCGGTCGAGCAGGTGCTCCCCGGCGTCCCCGCGCAGTACGGACACCAGCTTGGCAGTGAGGTTCCAGGCGTCCTGGATGCCGGTGTTGGCGCCGAACCCGCCGACCGGCGGGCAGACGTGGGCGGCGTCGCCGACGAGGAACATCCGCCCCGCGCGGTAGGTGTCGGCGACCCAGGCGCCCATCGTCCACGGGCGCGTGCCGGTGAGCTGGAAGCCGGAGGCGGGCAGGCCGAGGGCCGCGGAGACGATGGCCTGGCATCGGTCGGGGGTGAACCCGGTGTCCGGATCCACGATCGCGGGGTCGTAGGTGATGGACACGGCACCGGAGTCCTGGCCTGTGGTCCAGGAGATGAACGGGCGGCCCGGTTGGTCGGCGAACGCCAGGGCCAGGGCGCGGCCGTCGAGCAGGGGCCGGAGGTCCGCCCTGAACGACAGCTCCATGGCGGACGCGAGGGCCGGGGCACCGCTTCGGGTTATCCCCAGGCTCTCGCGGATCGCGCTGGCGCTACCGTCCGCCGCCAGCAGGTAGTCGGCCTCAACCGTGTACGGAGTGCCGCGGTCGTCGAGTACGCGGGCCGTGACCCGCCGGCCGGTCTGCTCAGCGTCGATGAAGTGGTGCCCGAAGCGCAGGTCCGCGCCGTGGGCAGCCGCCCGCGCCCGGAGTACGCGCTCGGCGTCGCCTTGCTTGACCATGGCGCCCTGGCAGGGGGAGACGGCGCTGTAGTCGTCGGCGGCGGGCAGGCGCCAGCGGCGGATCTCGGCGCCGGCCAGTGATTCCACGACGGCGGCGTACTCGCTGCGTGGGTGCGCTCGTTCGATCGCGTAGATGTCGTCTGCGGCTCCGACGGCGCGGTATGCCTCCATGGTGCGGGGGTAGAACAGCTTGGCCCGCAACCGTGGCGAGATGCCGGTGTGCCGTTCGACGAGGATCGGTGTGACCCCGCGTGCCGCGAGGAAGAGCGCGGCGGAGACGCCCACGATGCTGCCGCCCACGATGAGGACCGACGCGCGGTCCGGGGCCGTGGCGTACGGCGCTGGGGTCGGAGTGTTCTCGTTCATGACCCGATCGTCGGCCCACGAATGCGGCCCTTCCATCCGCTGCGCATAGGGTGAACCGATCCGACGCCCTGAAGGATTTCCTGATGCATGCCGATGGTCTCGACCGAGTTGATGCGCAGATCATGCACGCCCTCCACCTCGACGGACGCGTTCCGTTCTCCCGGGTGGCCCAGGTCATCGGCGTGTCGGACCAGACCGTCGCCCGCCGCTACAGCCGCCTGCGCGCGTCGAACACGGTGCGTGTGTGGGGCCTGGTCGACCGGACCCGGCTGGGACATGTGGAGTGGCTGGTACGCATCCGCTGTACCCCGGACTCGGCGCAGACGATCGCCCAGTCCCTGGCCCGGCGGAGCGACACCTCGTGGATCAGCCGCACGTCGGGCGGCACCGAACTGGTCTGTGTGACCGCCGCCGCCACCCCCGGTGACAGCCTGCTCCTGCGCGAACTGCCCAGGACCGCCCGCGTCTTGGACGTCACCGCGCACTGCCTGCTCCACGTCTACTCGGGACGCGCCGCGGGCGTCGTCGCCAAGCTGAGCGCCCTCACGCCCGAGCAGGCCGCGCAACTGCGCCCTGCGGAACCGCCCTTCACCGACCTGACGCACCCCGTCGACCTCGACGACCTCGACCGGCACCTGCTCGGCCTCCTGCGCGACGACGGTCGCGCGCCCACCGCCCGGCTGGCCGCGGAGACGGGCGCCTCACGCTCCACGGTGCAGCGCCGGATCGCCGACCTGCGCGCCGCGGGAGTGCTCTACTTCCACGTGGACGCACGGTGGTCCCTGCTCGGCCTCGGCGTGCGCACCCTGCTGTGGCTCTCGGTCGAACCCGCGCACCTGGAACGTGTCGGGCTCGCCCTCGCCGACCACCCCGAGGTCACCTTCGTCGCCGCCACGAGCGGGTCCTCCAACCTCCACGCCGCACTGGCGACAGGCGACATCCCCGCGCTGTACACGTACCTCAGTACGCGGATTTCCACCCTGCGCGGCGTGCAGAGCGTCGACAGCGCCCCGGTGCTGCAGACCTTCAAGGGCGCCGCCGGGCTCCACGGCCCCGCCAACGACACCTGAGGGCTCAGCGCGGGCGGTCGGTCTCTCGTCGAGCTCCCGGTGCACGATGCTCTGCGCCGAGTCCGGGCCGGGGCGAAGCCCGTGGTCAGACTCCGGGGCCCTGGCCAGTCACCGGTCGGCGGCATGGTCAGGGGATGTCGACCAGGACCTTCCCGACGATCCCCTGCTCGAGCGCAGCGTGTGCGTCACGGGTGCGCTCCAGCGGGAAGCGGTGCAGCGGCAGTCCGGCCTCCTCGCCCACGCGCAGCGCGCCCGCGTCCACGGCTGCCGCGACATCGGTGACCGCTTGCCGCTTCGCCGCGGGGTGCACGGTGTAGACGAAGACGCTCTGCCAGCGCAGGTTCGCCGACAGGGAGGTGAGTACGGGGACGGAGAGCTGGACGCCCTCGGCGCCCGAGTAGTAGGCCACCACGGCTCCCCGTGCGGCCACGCACATGTCGAGGGCCGCGTTGGCTTCCGGTGCGACCTCCACGATGATGTCGACGCCCTCGGGGGCGACGGCCAGGATCTCCGCTGCCGCGTCCTGCGTACGGTAGTTGACCACCCGGTGTGCACCGGCCGCGCGCGCCAGCTCCGCCTTGGCGGGGCTGCTGACCGTGGTGATCACTTGCGCCCCGGCCCAGCGGGCTAGTTGGATTGCCGCGTTCGCCACCGCGCCGGCGCCGCCCGCCACCAGCACGGTGGCACCGTGCAGGGTGCCGGGCGCGATACGCCCCGGCCCGCCATCGTGAACGGTCAGCGCGCGGTGGGCGGTCAGCGCCGGGATGCCCAGGGCGGCGCCGAGCTCGAACGAGGCGTGGTCGGGCAGAGCCACGGCCTGCTTATCGGGAACGAGCGTGTACTGCTGTGCCGTTCCCCAGGGCCGCTCCCACGCGGCCTCCCAGACCCATACCCGCTGTCCGACGCGTGCCGGGTCGACCTGCGGGCCGACGGCGTCGATCACGCCCGCACCGTCCTGATGCGGCACCTGCTCCTTCATCTCCGGCGGCAGCGGGCGCCCGCGGCTGCGCCAGTCGGTCGGGTTGACGCCCGAGACACGCATACGCACCCGAACCTCACCCGGCCCCGGCTCGGGAACCGACCGCTCGACAAGCTCCAGGACCTCGGGGCCACCAGCAGCCGTCCGGACCACGGACTTCATCTCTCACCGCTCTCTCGCTCGCCCCCGAGCACCCGGCCGGCAGCCGGAAGGACACCGCCCTGCACGGGGCATCTCGTACGAACTTCGACTCCAGAGCGTGTATTCCGAGAGGGCTCACGCACAGTGCGGGGTTTCAGCCTGAGCGACAATGCCGGTTCTCCGCCGCCGGGTGCCTGGGTGCGGGCCAGGGCGAAGTGAGTGCACGGGAACGTCCGAGCTGTCCGGTTGTCCACCGCCGTACGGTGCCCAATGGCCTTCGGCGACCGGCGAACAGCAGCGTTGGACCTGCGGTTTGGCGTGATCGGCCAGCGACTTGGCCGGGGCTGTTGAGGGGTTGTCAGTGGCTGGCGGTTGGATGTGCCCATGAGTGTCTTTGAAGTGATCGGCAGGCTGCCCGACGTCCAGACCGTCCGTGACCGATCGCGCGCCCTGGCCATGCTGGATGCGATCGTGTGCCGTGAGCGGGGCTATCGGTACTACTCCTTCGATCGGTCCTGGTCGAAGGACCAGGAGCTGGCCTCGATGACGGATGGCTCGGGGAACGACTACTCGATCGCCTTCTCGGCCGCCGGGGCGTATGCGCGCGCCTTCGACCACGAGTCGCCGATGACCCCGTGGCGGTCGGACCCGTTGGAGACCTGGCCGGGGCTTTTCGGCAGCGTCCCGGAGGTCTTTCGCCCCCTCATTGTCGAACCGGCCTTCTGCGAGTGGGAAGGGACGCCGCGGGCGACCGTGTGCTTCTGGAGGCAAGCCGCGGACGCCGGCTGGAGCACCGGCAATCTGGACGTACCCTCCGAGAGCGAGGATGCTGACGGCGCGGAGTGGCTGTTCGACGTCCTCGTCGCCGGAACTGCCGACGCTTATCGGGTGTTCGCCGAGGAGTACTACGAAGTGCCACTGGACCTCGCCGCGGTCCAGCACGTTCACGACCTCAAGCCGTTGACCGCGGAGACCGTCTCGGCGTTGAACCGCGAGGCCGAACTTGACGACCTGGCGGACGACATCGCTCAAATCGGATACCCGGCCTGAGCGATGTCCCGGCCCGGGGTGGGAGGCGGACCGATGAGTGACAACTACCTGACGGTGATCCCGACGGATCCGTACTGGCGACCTGATGAGGATGCGGCGGATCGAGCTGCGGCCGTGTTGTCGCGGATGCTCCCCGACGACGATGCTCGCCGCGGTCTGGAAGCCACGAGATGCGACCGCGTCGAAATGGTCTTCTGCGGCTCCAACTTGGAGAGGATTGCCTGCCCGCACTGCGGCGCAGAGGTCCCCCTCGACTCGTGGGGGGAGGCCGTCGATGAGCACTACGGCGAAGGCTTCCCGACGCTCCTGGTGACCGTCCCCTGCTGCGATCTGGAGACGTCGCTCAATGAGTTGGTGTACGACTGGCCGATGGGCTTCGCGCGGTTCAGGATCGAGATCATGTATCCGAACCGTGCGTGGCTGAGCGACGAGGAACTGGCCACCCTCGCGGAAGCACTCGGGCACCCCCTCAGACAGATACTCATCCACATCTAGTGCCGAGGAGCGCGCAGAGCCGCCGCCGGGAGGCAGCCTCTCTGATGAGGCTGTCTCCCCAGCGAATGTCCTTCTCGGGATGCCTGACAGGCCAGGTCGCCCGCCGAGCGTTCCCCCTCGCGGCCCGTTCCACCGATTACAGGGGTCTGCGGGGTTCGGTGCACCACCGCACCACCCTGTTGCATGCCAAAACGCTCCGACATCGCGTATCAGCGGACCGGCCGGGGGGCGGTTACGTTCCGGGGTCCATTTACGGGCCTCGTGCAGGGCGGGCGATGCCGGATTGGGCGCGGTGCGTGGAAGTGCTGGTCAGCCCGAGATCCGAGCCTTGACGGCGACGGCTACCCTGTCGCGGTGACGACCTCGCGAATACTGTCGATTGCACTTCAAAACACCGGTCGACCCGTGCTGCGTCCGCTGCCCGTCGAAGCGGCCGAACTGCTTGACGAGGTCCTCGCTCCGCCGCGCTTGGTCGCTCATCTGCGAGCGGTCCACGACGTCGCGGGCCAACTCCTCGAATGGATCGCCACGCGCAAGCTCGATCTGGGCATCGACCCGTACGCCGTACTCTTTGGAGCTGCCACCCACGACATCGGCAAGGCCCTGTATCCCGCCGAGTTGTCTGGTCCCGGGGCTCAGCACGAAGAAGCAGGCCGCGAGCTGCTCCTGAGCCGAGGCGTCGACACCGCCTTGGCCCGCTTCGCTGGAACACACGCGGCCTGGACCACCGAGGAGGTCGGGATGGAGGACCTCTTGGTGAGCCTGGCCGACAAGATCTGGAAGAACAAACGGGTCCCCGAACTCGAAGTGAAGCTTCCCCGTGATCTTGGACACTTGATGTCTATGCTGCGAGGCTGTGTTGGTGCCGTTGCCGGGTCTCGGCTGGGGTGAGGTAGCCGAAGTCCTTGTGCTTGCGCAGTCGGCGGCGGTTATAG
>NZ_QOLA01000042.1 GCF_003324565.1 Streptomyces sp. SDr-06
CATGTCCTGGGGCTACGGCTTCCTGACCAGCCCGAAGGCGCTGGCGAAGCGGGTCATCGCCAGCCGCCGCCCGGCGGTGCGGACGACATCGGTCTGAGCCGGTCCGAGCGCAACACGACAGGGGCGCGCTAGAAGCGGTAGGGCGCGTACACCTCCATGCAGGCTCCCTTGTCGGCGCCGTTGACCGACTCGGTGTCCTTGAGGGGGTCGTTCGCCTTCGGGTCCTGCTTCGGGTAGGTGTCGCCGCTGCGCCAGTCGGCGCCGACCACCAGGGTCAGGCCCTTCACGTCGGACGCCTTGACCGCGCTCGTGGGCAGGCCGAGCGCCGCGGCGACCGACTCGGCGTCCGCCTTGCCCTGGGCGCCCGCGGCCGTGGGGTAGTCGACCTCGCTGGTCGCGGCGGGGGCGCTGGAGCCGGTCGCGACCTTCTTGAAGCCCTTCGCCCTGAGTGCGTCGACCACCGCACTGGCGCGGCCCTTGGCGGGTGCGCGGCCGTCGGTGCCGGTGCCGTTGACCACGCTCACCGCGAGCGAGTCGGGGGCTGCGGCGGCCGGGCCCTTGGAGGCCTCGGGGGTGGCGGGCTTGGGGTCGTCCTTGCGGTCCAGCGGCTTGTCGTCCCGCAGCATCGCCCACAGCGCGTCGGCCTTGGCCGAGTCCGGCACCACGTGCGCGTCCGGGTCCTTGGGGTCGGGCAGGCGCGGCATGGTCAGCATGTTGATGCGGTCCATGGGGATGTCCTTGAGCTCCATGCCCAGGTCGAACAGCTGCTTGAAGCCGAGTTCCGAGGAGACCTTGAGCGCCTTGGTCGCGGTCTCGGCTATGTCCATGAGGCGGCCTGTGTCGGTGAACGCGTTCTGGTCCTTGAGGTTGCGGATCACCGAGTTCATGTACATGTGCTGGGCCTCGGAGCGGCCGATGTCGCTGCCGAAGGCGTGCCGGGTGCGCAGCCACTGCAGGGCCTGCTCGCCCTTCACGGTGTGCTTGCCCGCGGTCAGGTGCAGGTGCGAGCCACCGGGCTGAGCCTTGGTGGGGTGGTCGTCGATGTTCTGCTTCACGCAGACGTCGGCGCCGCCCACGGCGTCCGAGATGGCCACCACACCGGCGAAGTCGACCATCATCCAGTGGTCGATGTAGATACCGGTGAGCTTCTCCCAGGTGTCCAGGACACAGCCCGCCCCGCCGCGGCCGAGAGCCTCGTTGATCACGGTGTTGACGGGCGCGGAGGCCTTCTTCGTCTCCGTGTCCTTGCACGCGGGGATGTCCACCCGGGTGTCGCGCGGGATGCTCACGACCGAGGCGTTCTTGCGGTCGGCGGACACGTGGAGCAGCATCTGCACGTCCGCGTGAGGGTCGCTGCCGCGGCTGTCCTTGGCGCCGCCGAGCTTGACGTTCTCGTCGGAGTTCCGGCTGTCGGACCCGATCAGCAGGATGTTCAGCGGCGTCTGCCCCTGGGCGTTGGGCGCGGTCTTCCTGGCGTCGCTGCCGCCCGCGCTGCGGTCGCCCTTGCGGATGTTGCCGTTGAGGTGCTGGTAGTACAGGTAACCGGCGGTGGCCGTCCCGAGTATGAGCACCGCGAGGGTGATCGCCGACCATCTGAGGACGCGGTGCTTGCGTCTGCCCCGTTTGCGGGGGCCGCCCCTGCGGTGCCCGCTGCCCGCCGCGGCGGGTTCCCCGGGCGTGTCGGAGTCCCCCGCCGCACCGGAGCCACCGGACGCACCGGAGCCGCCCGGCGCACGGGACGCCCCGCTCCCGCCGGGCTCCCCGGACTTCTCCTCGTTCGCCGCGGACCCGCCGGACGCGCCGGACGCGCCGTTCTCGTACAGGCTCTCGTCCCAGCCGAGTTCGCCCGCATGCTCGACGCGTCCGTGCGTCCCCTCCCCGCGCACGCTGTTCCCGCCCACCCCGATACCCCCCTGTTGTTCAGACTCCCCCTGGGCCCGGCGGGCCCGTGAGTCCATTACTTGGCGCACACCGACTTGTCGGCTTCGACCTTCTGAATGCCCTCCGGTGCCTTGGCCGGAGCGGCGATGGGTGTTCCCGCCTGCTTGAAGTCGGGGCCGAGGGTCAGCACCATCGGCTCCTTGCCCACGGCGTCCTTCGTGCCCGGCTTCAGTGCCGAGGCGCCCAGTCCGAGCAGATCCGCGAGCTTGCGGGCCTGGTCGGCCTGGTTCGGTGCGTAGGCCAGGACCGTGGCGGGCACCTTCGCGGGCGCGTTCGAGCCGTTGCTCGACTTGAGCACGCCCTGCTGGTTCTGCATCCAGGTGACCACGTCGCCCGCCGAACCCGCCGCCGCGCCGCCGTTGAGGACGGTGACCCGTACGTCGGAAGCCTGGGCGCGGGGGCCGTTGAGGCGGGCGGCCTCTTCGGCGGCGGCCGCGTTCTTGGCGTCCGCCTCCTTCTTCTTCACCTCGGTGAGCGAGGTGTCGGCCCGCATCATCGCGAACAGCGCGTCGGCCTTGGTCGGGTCGGGCACCACCGTGATGTGCTTCTTCCCCTCGGCCGGGTTGTCGATGACCGGCAGCGTGGTGAAGGTGATGTTCTTCGCGTCGATCTTGCCGATCACCTGGGCGAGGTCGGTCAGCTTCTTGATGCTTCCTATCCCCGAGTCGACCGTCAGGGCCTTGGTCGCCGCGTCCGCGAGGCCGTACATCTTGGTCGGGCTGCCCAGGGTGTCGTCCGACTTCATCTGGCGGATCATCGAACTCAGGAACTGCTGCTGCTGCTTGATCCGGGAGAGGTCGCTCTCGTCGCCGAAGCTGTGCCGCGTCCGTACGAACGCGAGGGCCTGCTCGCCCTTGACGACGCTCTCACCGGCCGGGAGCTTCAGATGCGACTTGGGGTCGTTCACCGGCTTGGCGAGACAGACCTTGACGCCGCCGACGGCCGTGGACAGCTCCTTGACGGCGTTGAAGTCGGCCATCATGAAGTGGTCGACGTTGAGCCCGGTGAGCTGCTTGACGGTACGCATCGTGCAGCCCGGGTCGCGGCCCTCCTGGCCCAGGCTGGTGTTGAAGCGCACCTTCTTCTCGCCCCGTATCGTCTTGGTGCTGCCGTCCTTCTGCTTGGTCGGGCAGGCGGGGATGTCGATCACCATGTCGCGCGGGATGGACATCGCGGTCGCGTTGGTCCGGTCCGCCGAGACGTGGAAGAGGATGTTGGTGTCGGCGTGGCCCTCGCTGCCGGCGTCGCCGTACCCCTCGTTGCCCTTGCCCGTGCGCTTGTCCGTGCCGATGACGAGGACGTTGAACGCCCCGTCCGGCACCGAGCTCTTGCTGCCCGCGTCACCGACGTCGACGGTGTTGAGGTTGCCGTTGAAGTGCTGGTACAGCCAGTACGCGCCGCCCGCGCCGACGACGAGCACGAAGCCCATCACGCCGCCCGTCCACAGCAGCACCTTCTTCTTGCGCGCCGCCCTGGGCTTCCGCTTGCGGCGGCCGTCGGGGGACTCGTCGGGGGACCGGTTGGCCCGGCGGTCGCGCTGCCCGGGCACCTCGCGGCGCTTGGGCGATCCCGACCGGCCCGGCTCCTTGCCGGACGCGGTACCGCTCGACGATCGCGGGGGACCGGAATGCGACTGCGCTCCGGAAGGATCCAGTCGCAATTCGTAAGTGCCGGTGTCCGGGTTGAGGACCCACTGGTCTGCGGGGTCGACATCATCGGCCCGCCCACGGCTCTGCGCATCCACGGTTGCTTCTGTCCTCCGTCGGTGCCGAGTCGCTTCCCCCAAAGCGCTCAATCATCTCGCTCCTGCGGTGCGCGGCCCGCTGTGGCCTGTCGCACCGGATCGCGTCACACTATCTGGCCAGTTCGTCCAAGAGCGACGGCCGTGACACATTGCACGCCCTTTACAACCGGGCATTTGACCCCAATTCACTGATGGTCACGCGCATTTCACAGCTCGTCGACACGACCGCCGCCTAGCCGCACATGCCCGAGGCGGCGTTCGTGCCCGAGTAGACGGGTGGCGCGGACGGGCTCGCCGAGGGGCCCGGATCGTCCGGCTTGTCGTCCCCCGGGCCACTTCCGTTCCTGCCGCCCTCCTTCGCCTTCTCGACGTCCGCGGCGGGCGCCACCTTGATCGGCAGGTCCTCGCGCAGCTGCTTGAAGAGCCGGTCCGCGTCCGGCTGCACCAGCTCGTCCCGGTTGCCGTCATAGGCGTACGGCTGACGCGGAACGGTCAGGAAGCGGATGTTCTCGGTCGGGATGCCGCGCACCGAGCGCACCAGGTCGTACAGGTCCTTCAGGGTGTTCAGGCCGGGGTCCGTGGTGAGGGACCTGGTCGCCGCGTCGAGGACCGGGAGGAGCCGGGTCGGGTTGAGCAGCACCCCGTTGCTCTGCACCTTCTTGACGAGCGAACCGAGGAACTGCTGCTGGCGGTCCATGCGTTGGGTGTCGCTGCCGTCCCCGAAGCCGTGCCGGGAGCGGACGAAACCGAGCGCCTGCTCGCCGTGCAGCAGCTGGCGGCCCGCGGGGAGCTTCAGCTGGGCCTGCCGGTCCTCGACGGGCTCCTTCAGGCACACCTCGACGCCGTCCACCGCGTCGACCATGTCCTTGAACCCGCTGAAGTCGACGACCATGTGGTGGTCGATCCGCACCCCGGTCATCTTCTCGACCGTACGGATCGTGCAGGCCGCGCCGCCGAACTCGAACGCCCAGTTGAACTGGGCGAATTGCTCCTTGGTCCGGGTGCCGTCCGGCGTGCCGCAGCCGGGGATGTCGACCATCAGGTCGCGCGGCAGCGAGACGGCGGTGGCGCTGAGCCGGTCGGCGGCCAGGTGCAGCAGGATCGTGGTGTCCGAGCGCTGGCTGCCGCCGTCGTCCCTGCCGTACGAGGAGTTGTCGCCCGCGCGCGAGTCCGAGCCGATGAGCAGCAGGTTCTGCGCGTCGTGCACCATCGAGGCGGGCCGGTCCCGCTCGTACTTGTCCAGCTCGTGCGCGGCGGAGGTGTCCGTCTGGATGTTGCCGTCGAGCTTGCGGTAGAACCACCAGCCGGTCGCGGCGGCCGCGAGCACCACGACGGAGACGCCGAGCGCGGTCCAACGCAGCCATCGGCGGCCGCCCTTGGCGGCGGCGGGCGGCGTGTCCGGTCCGCCGCCGGTGGCCGGAGGTGGCTGCCCGGCCCCGGCCCGGTCCTCCGGTTCGGGGGGCGTGCCAGCACTGTCGGTCACGTCGGCGTCCATCCTCACGGGCCATCACGGATCGGCGGGCGCGCCGCGCCGCCGGGCACTTCGGTAGACGGCCGAATCGCGCGCATGGTTGTGCGTACGGTCGATCATGTACCGCGGGCGCCGCCGGGGCCCGGGGGCCGGGCCCCGACTGGGCCACAAGGGTGGAGGGGGGCGGATCGCCGGAGGCGGCCGCTCAGAGCGCGCGGTGCGTGACGCGCTCGCTCTCGGCCCGCTTCTCCAGCCCGCCGTCGGCCAGTTGGGCCAGGTTGCGGCACAGGACGACCGAACCGCCCGAGGCGAGCGGGGCGTACAGGCCGCTCGCGAGCCCCCGCCAGCTGTCGTACCCGAGCCCGGAGAGCAGCCGCGAACCGGTCCCCAGACCGAGCTCGGCGGCCTCCGCGCGGCCCCGCGCCACCAGGTCGGCGGCGCTCAGGGCGAGCCCCTCGACGTCGAGCGCGTCGGCGTCCGGGTCGAGCGGCACGAACGGCGCGAACCGGTCGCCCTGGCTCGGCACCTCGACGGCGTAGTCCGCGAAGCCGGCCGGCGGCTGCGGGAAGCGGCCGCCGAGCGGGCGCAGCGCGAGCGCGACCCGCTCGCCGGTGCAGGCGCGGGCTTCCTCAAGCGTGTCGGGGCCGCTGACCACGAGGTCGGCCGCGGCCGGGTCGCCGCCGATCTCGACGGCCACGCCCACCGAGTGGCAGGCCATCAGCCACACCGCGCTCTGCCAGTGCGCGGGGAGCAGCAGCGCCAGCCGGTCGCCGGGGGCGGCTGCGAGATCGCCCTGGAGCAGGTTCGCGGTCTTGGCCACCCAATTGGCGAAGGTGGCGACGGACAGTTCCACGCGCTCGCCGGTGGCGTCGTCGTAGAACGTGATGAAGGGGCGGCCCGGGTCCGCGGCGAGCGCGGATCGCAGCAGGTCGGCAGGGGTGCGGTCGCTGGCGTTCACGCGGGCAAGGCTACGCGTCGCGCCCGGGGACCACCGGTGCCGGTGGGCCGGGTGGGTCCACCGGTTGGCCGACGGCCCGTCAGTTCCGCAATGGACAGATTTGTCCAACTATGGCCACGATCGTCAGCATGCGTAGCTTCCTTGCGTCCTCGATCGGAGTCGCCGCCGTCGCGGCCCTCGCCCTCCCTCTCGCGGCCACGTCGCCCGTCGCGGCGTCACCCGCGGCCCCGGCGCCCGCCGCCGAACTCGCCGGTTCCACCCAGTCGCTGCCGCTGGCCCCGCTGCCCGGCGCGGACCGCGCGGCCGGCGGCGCCGCCCAAGAGGGCCTGGCCCAACGGGAGGTGAAGCCGTTCTCCCTGGTCGGCGTGGTCTGGGACGACGTCGGCGACGAACTGCACGGCAGCGTCCAGGTCCGCACCCGGGGCCGCGCGGACGGCACCTGGTCCGGTTGGCAGGACCTGGAGACCCACAACCGCGACCACGCCGCCGACCCGGACACCCCCGAGGCCGCCCGTCCCCTGCACGGCTCCACCGCGCCGCTGTGGGTGGGCGACTCGGACGCCGTGGAGGCCCGGGTGCGGGCCGAGGGCGACGAGGGCGACCCGCTCCCCAAGGGGCTGCGTCTGGACCTCGTCGACCCCGGCGCGGGACCCGACGACGGCGGGGCGGCCGAAGGCGACCGCGCGTTGAGCCCGCCCGACGAGCTGCCCGCCCTGGACCGGGCCGCGACCGGGACGGAGACCGCGGGGGCCGCGCTCCGGGCCCGCCCGTACGTCGGGGCGCGGCCGCGCATCATCACGCGCCGGGGCTGGGGCGCCGACGAGCGGCTGCGCGAGAGCGGCTTCGTCTACACCGGCAGCGTCAAGGTCGCCTTCGTCCACCACACCGCGTCCGGCAACGGATACAGCTGCGCCCAGGCCCCCTCCGTCCTGCGCAGTATCTACCGCTACCACGTGAAGAGCAGCGGCTGGCGGGACATCGGCTACAACTTCGCCGTCGACAAGTGCGGAAACATCTACGAAGGCCGCGCCGGGGGCGTGGCCAAGGCCGTCATGGGCGCGCACACCCTCGGTTTCAACACCAACAGCATGGGCATCGCGGTCCTTGGCACGTACACCAACGCCAACCCGTCGGCCGCCGCCCTCAAGGCCGTCGAGCAGCTCGCGGCCTGGAAGCTCGGTCTGTACGGAGTGAACCCGGCCGGCAAGAGCACGCTCGTCTCGGGCGGCGGCAACCGCTACAAGAAGGGGCGCAGCGTCAGGTTCAACGCCATCTCCGGTCACCGCGACGGCTTCGCCACCGAGTGCCCGGGCGCGCGGCTGTACGGCAGGCTCGGCGCGGCCCGGGTCTCCGCGGCCCACTACCAGGGCCGTCGCTGACCGGGGGGCATGAGCACCGGGACAGTCTGCATACACTGGCCGGCCGGGAGTTCCGCCCCAAGGCGACGGAATCCGAAGGCCGGCCCCAGCAGGAAGCAGAGACGACAGGTGACAGAAGCGATCCTCCTGGTCGGCGGCAAGGGCACGAGGCTGCGCCCGCTCACGGTGAACACCCCCAAGCCGATGGTTCCGGCGGCCGGCGTCCCCTTCCTCACCCACCAGCTGGCCCGGGCCCACGCGGCGGGCGTCGACCACATCGTCCTGGCCACCTCCTATCTGGCCGAGGTGTTCGAGCCGTACTTCGGCGACGGATCCGCGCTCGGCCTCAGCATCGAGTACGTCACGGAGGACGAGCCGCTGGGTACCGGCGGCGCCATCCGCAACGTGGCCTCCCGGCTGCGCTCGGGCCCCGACGAGCCGGTCCTGATCTTCAACGGTGACATCCTGACGGGCCTGGACATCAAGGCGCTGGTGTCGACCCACACGTCCTCGGGGGCGGACGTCTCCCTCCATCTGACCCGGGTCGACGACCCGAGGGCGTTCGGTCTGGTCCCCACCGACCCGACCGGCCGGGTCACGGCCTTCCTGGAGAAGCCCCAGACCCCCGAGGAGATCGTCACCGACCAGATCAACGCGGGGGCGTACGTGTTCCGCCGCTCGGTCATCGACGAGATCCCGGCGGGGCGTCCGGTCTCGGTGGAACGCGAGACCTTCCCCGGCCTGCTGGCGGAGGGCGCCCACCTCCAGGGCATGGTCGACTCCACGTACTGGCTGGACCTCGGCACCCCGCAGGCTTTCGTCCGCGGCTCGGCCGACCTGGTGCTCGGCCGTGCCCCGTCCCCGGCCGTCCCCGGCCGCTGCGGCGACCGCCTCGTCCTGACGACGGCCCAGGTCGCCCCGGACGCGAAGCTCACCGGCGGCACGGTGGTGGGCCACGGGGCGGTGGTGGGCGAGGGCGCGCGGATCTCGGGCAGCACGATCCTGTCCGACGCGGTCGTCGAGCCCGGCGCGGTGATCACGGACTCGCTGGTCGGAGCGGGTGCGCGCATCGGCGCGCGGACGATCCTCGGCGGCGCGGTGATCGGGGACGGGGCGGATGTCGGGGCGGACAACGAGCTTCGGGAGGGTGTGCGGATCTGGTGTGACGCGCGTGTCCCGGCGGCCACGATCCGCTTCTCCTCCGACCAGTAGCCCCACCGCCCCGCACCGGGCGGCCCCGACTTTCCCCCTCCCGCGCGGCCCCGGTTTCCGCCCCTGCCGGGCGGCCCGGCTTCTGCCCCTGGCCGGTCGACTCCGGCCCCCGCCGCTCGCTGGGCGGCCCTGGCCCTCCGCCCCTTGCCGGGCGGGTCCGGCTTCCGCCCTTTGTCTGCGGGCGGTGGACGACTGGTCGCGCAGTTCCCCGCGCCCCTGGGCCCCTTTTCCGCAGGCGATGGACGGCCGGTTGCGCAGTTCCTCGCGCCCCTGGGACGTCGTCCGTCTGCCCACCGTGCGTGGTTGCTCGCGCAGTTCCCCGCGCCCCTGGGCCCCTTTTCCGCAGGCGATGGACGGCCGGTTGCGCAGTTCCTCGCGCCCCTGGGTCCGTTTCGGTCTGCGGACCGTGCGTGGTCGCTCGCGCAGTTCCTCGCGCCCCTGTAGGGGGCCCAGCATGGGCATCTTCAGCCTGTCCGGCGTTTGAGGACGAGCGCCCTTAAGGCGCGATACAGGGTCTGGGGCGGAGCCCCAGGAGTCTTCCTCAGCGCTCCACACCCCGGAGGGTCTCGGGGAGGGGCGGGGTGGGGAGAGGAAAGCCGCGTACCCTCGAAGGGCACCCCCACCCCCAAGGACCACCGTGGCAGGACGATTCACCCCCCGCACCACCGGCCCCCGCATCCCCACCCCCCGCACGGCCGCCGGCAAAACACGGGCATGGACCCCCCGCAGGGGCCCGGTGGACCTGAGCCTGACCCTGGGCCCGCTCAGGCGCGGCCCCGCCGACCCCACCTACCGCACGACCCCCGACGGCTCGGTCTGGCGCACGTCGAGGACCCCCGCGGGCCCCGCCACCCTGAGAGTCGCGGCCCGGCAGGGCACCGCGTACGCCGAGGCGTGGGGCGAGGGCGCGGAGTGGATGCTGGAGCAACTCCCGGCGATGCTGGGGGAGTTGGACGAGCCGGAGGCCTTCACGCCGCGCCACCGCCTCGTCGCGGAGGCCCACCGCAACCGCCCCGGCCTGCGCCTGACCCGCACCGGCCTGGTGCTGGAATCGCTGATCCCCTCGGTCCTGGAGCAGAAGGTCACCACGATCGAGGCGTACCGCGCCTGGCGGCTCCTGGTCCGCAGGCACGGCGAGCCCGCCCCGGGCGCCCCCGAGGGCATGTACGTCATGCCCGACGCCAGGGCCTGGGCGCTGATCCCGTCCTGGGAGTGGCACCGCGCCGGGGTCGACTCCAAGCGCTCGGACACCGTCATGCGCGCGGTAAGGGTGGCCCGCCGCATGGAGGAGGCGGTGGGCATGGACGCCGTGAAGGCCGCCGAGCGGCTCCAGCTCATCCCCGGCATCGGCCCGTGGACCGCCGCCGAAACCCTCCAACGGGCCATCGGCGCGGCCGACTTGGTGACGGTCGGCGACCTCCACCTGCCCGGCATCATCGGCCACGCGCTCGCGGGCAACCGCGACGCCGACGACGCCGAGATGCTGGCCCTGCTCGAACCGTACGCGGGCCAGCGCCACCGGGCCGCCCGGCTGATCCTGCTCAGCGGGCACACCCCGCCGCGCCGGGCCCCGCGCATGCAGCCGCGCGACATCGCGCCGCTGTAGGCGGGGCCGGTCCGACCGGGGTCAGCGCACCTCGATGAACGCGGACGCCTCGCGCGCCGGGCGCTCCTTGGGCGGCTCGGCCGCGTGCCCGACGGCCACCGCCCCCATCGGGTCCCAGTGCGCGGGCAGGTCGAGCACCTCGCGTACGACCTCGCGGCAGAACATCGTCGAGGACACCCAGGCCGAGCCGAGGCGCTCGCCCGCGAGGGCCACCAGGAAGTTCTGCACGCCCGCGCCCGCCGCCACCACGAACATCTCGCGCTCGGCGGCGTCCCGGCGGGCGTCGCCGTAGCTGTGCGAACCGTCCATCACCAGGCAGGGCACCACCAAGTACGGCGCGGCGCGCAGGACTTCGCCGCGCGCCACCCGCTTGGCGATGGACTCCTCGGACTTGCCGTCGCGGCGCAGGTCGGCGATCCAGGCGTCCCGCATGGCGTCGAGCAGCCGGGTGCGGGACCCGGTGGATTCGAGCAGTACGAAGCGCCAGGGCGTCGTGTGGTGTGGGGCCGGGGCGGTGACCGCAGCCGCCACCGCGCGCCGCACCGCGCCCGGATCGACGGGCTCGGCCGTGAAGGCCCGTACCGTACGCCGCTGGGTGACCGCCTCCCGTACCGCCTCGGAGGTGCCCAGGCGGAACATGTCGTCGGCCGAGGCGCGCACCATCTCGCGGGCCGAGCCCTCGCCCGCGAGGTGGCCGAGCCCGCGGACCACGGCGACCGGAAGGCCGCCGGCCTTGCCCTTCACCAGGTCGCCCGCGGCGGCCAGTTCATCGGCGAGCGAGATGACGGTCGCGCTCAGCGGGTTGCCGTGCGCGTCGGTGCCGCCGCGCAGATCGTCGAGGACGCGGACGCCGCTGGCGCCGATCGCCACGTCGGTCAGGCCGTTGCGCCACGGCCGCCCGAAGGTGTCGGTGACGATGACGCCGACCTCCACGCCGAGCGCGTCGCGCAGCCCGGCGCGGATCGCGGCCGCCGAGGCGTCCGGGTCCTCGGGCAGCAACAGCACGGTCCCGGCAGGGGTGTTGGAGGCGTCCACGCCCGCGGCGGCCATGATCAGGCCCTGCCGGTTCTCGACGATGCGCAGGGTGCCGCGCCGCGCCACCACCCGTACCGTCTCGGCGTCTATCGCGGCCTCGCGGTCGGCGGCCTCGGTGATCCGGCCCTCCGCCTTGGAGACGATCTTCGAGGTGACGAGCAGGATGTCGCCGTCGGCGAGGCCGGGCTCGGCCGCCGCGATCAGCTTCGCGAGGTCGTCACCGGGCCGCACCTCCGGCAGGCCCGGCAGGGCCCACACCCGGAAGGAGGGGCTCACGCGCGGACCTCCTCGGCCAGCGTCAGGGCCTCGCGGGCCATCGCGGCCGTCGCGTCCAGGTCCGTCATCATCAGCGGCACGGCGCGGCAGCGGATGCCCGCCTCCTCGACGCGGGCGGCCGCGCCAGTGTCCACGGTGTCGACGAGCCAGCCGTCGAGCAGTCCCGAGCCGTAGTGCTCGGCGACCGCCGCCGCGGTGGACTCCACGCCGACCGCAGCGAGGACCTTGTCGGCCATGCCGCGCACCGGGGCGTCGCCGACGATGGGGGAGAGGCCGACCACCGGCACGCCCGCCTCGGCGATCGCCTCACGGATGCCGGGGACGGCCAGGATGGTGCCGACCGAGACGACCGGGTTGGACGGCGGGAAGAGGATGACGTCGGCCGAGGCGATCGCTTCGAGGACGCCGGGCGCGGGCTTGGCCTGCTCGGCGCCGACCGGCACGACGGCCGCCGCGTCCACGGAGGCCCGCATCTTGACCCAGTACTCCTGGAAGTGGACGGCCTTGCGCTCGCCGTCCACGTCGATCGCCACATGGGTCTCGACGCGGTCGTCGGACATCGGGATGAGACGGACGCCGGGCTGCCAGCGGGCGCAGAGCGCCTCGGTGACGGCGCTCAGCGGATAACCCGCGCCGAGCATCTGCGTACGGACGATGTGGGTCGCGAAGTCGCGGTCGCCGAGCCCGAACCACTCGGGCCCGACCCCGTACGCGGCGAGCTCCTCCTTCACGGCGAACGACTCGTCCGTACGCCCCCAGCCCTGCTCCTCGTTGATGCCCCCGCCCAGGGTGTACATCACGGTGTCGAGGTCGGGGCAGACCTTCAGGCCGAACAGATGGATGTCGTCACCGGTGTTGCCGATGACGGTGATGTCCGCGTCGGGGGCGGCGGACTTCAGACCACGGAGGAAGCGGGCACCACCGATGCCGCCTGCCAGAACCACAATGCGCATGCCGACAGTGTGTCAGGCGAAGCCTGTCCGCCGAGGGGCGGTGGTCGGGGTGGGGGCCTCCCCTGCGGCGTCAGGCGGGGACGACGTCCTGGGTCGCCGGGGTGGAGTTCTGGGTGGCGTGCATCGGCATGTTGGTCAGGCCCGGGTAGTAGACGTGCAGGCTCACGGCCGGTTCGAGGGAGTCGTTGACGACGTCGTGGACGTAGCCCGGCGCGAAGACCCGCTGGGATCCGGCGGTCAGGCTCCGGGTGCCGCGCTCGGTGCGCTCGGTCAGCCCGCCCTCCAGGACGGTCAGTACGCCCGAGGAGGCGCCGTGGTCGTGGGCGCCGCTGCTCTGGCCGGGCACCCAGGAGAGCAGCCAGATCTCGTAACCGGGCCCGGTGCGCAGGCGGTGGTACCAGCGGGACACCGCGTCGTACCGGACGAGGTGGGCCCACTGGGAGCGGTCGGCGGCGATGGCGCGGGCGAGTCCGGCGAACTCGGCGACGGTGCCGGGGTGCTCGCGGGCGGGCTGCAGGAGGTGCTGGACCTCCAGGATGTCACCGGCGATCTGGAGGTCGCTGTGGCTGCTGTTCATGGTGCGGGGGTTCCTCGGCAGAAGTGCTGGGGTGTCGCAGAAGGGGTGTCTCGCGAGACGGCGGCCGCCCGGTGCGGACGCTCGCGACGGAGGCGGCGTCTCGGGGGAGGCGAGGGGAGAAGCTGGATCGCACGTGGCGCGGAAGGTGCGGGATCAACAGCTGGAACAGCGGCAGCGCGCCTGGACAGCGCTGCGGAACCCACGGACGTGGGTCGCTCGGTGCGCTGCGGTCACTGACATGAGATCCAGGAGACCGGGCGGGTGCCCCCCTTGTCAACCCAATGCCCGATTTGGCGGCAATGTTTCACCTCATCCGGTTACTGGGGCGGGAGAAAGGTTTGTGCAGTCGTGGGGCGGGAGATGTGGCGCAGCAACCGCGCAACCAAACGCCGTTGCCTTCTCGTGATCCGAATGTGATCCGGACCGCTTTCCGGGTACGGGTGCAACAAGATCAACACTCGCCTCGTCCTCCTCTGTAGTCGCAGTCGAGCGGGAGATGAGTGGACCGCTTCGGAGAGGCGTCGACGTGAGCCAGTGGCATCTGTCACCTTTTTGGTGATTTGAACACTTTCCGCATAGCCTTGGTTCCGCAGAGTGAATACGGAGCCCAATAGCAGATCTCGGCTTGACTCGCCCGGATCCGCACACTTGTAATTTCACTCGTGTCGTTCGGCCGGATTCGGTAACGGCAACATCACGGGGCAGCAAAGACAGACGAGGGGCGCACATGACCGAGCTGTTTCAGGAACTGCTGGTCGACGAGGCCGAAGAGGAGCTCGGCTGGCAGGAACGGGCACTCTGCGCCCAGACCGACCCCGAATCCTTCTTCCCCGAAAAGGGCGGCTCCACGAGAGAGGCCAAAAAGGTCTGCCTCGCCTGCGAAGTGCGCTCCGAATGCCTTGAGTACGCCCTCGCCAACGACGAGCGGTTCGGTATTTGGGGCGGCCTGTCCGAGCGTGAGCGCCGCCGCCTGAAGAAGGCAGCGGTCTGAGTCCGCTTCCGGACCGAACCAGGTCGCCGTCCGACCCCCGGCGACCACCCCCGGGCGCCCAAACCGCCCAACTCCGTACACAACCAACGGTCCGTCCCCTGCGCCCCGTCCGCAGGCGGCGGACCGTCTGTGTGGCAGCCGTTAGTGTGGGGCGCTGTCCACGGCACTCCGGTCACGTCAGAGCCCGTCTCGCACCGCCGGCCGCGCCGACCGCAGTCAGCACAGCAGCCTTCCGGGGCGGAGGGGCCCGTACCTCGATGTCCGTGCACAGCCAGTCGACGGCCCCGTACGAGGCGGCCGCGACCCCCGAGTTCCCCCGACACGTCGTCACCGCCGTGGTCGTCTCGCACGACGGCGCCCGCTGGCTCCCCGACGTCCTGTCCGGACTGCTCGGCCAGGAACGCCCCGTACAGAACGCCTACGCCGCCGACACCGGCAGCGCCGACGACTCCGCGCGCCTGGTCACCGAGGCGCTCGGCGCCGACCGCGTCCTGCACCTCGCCCGCCGCACCGGATTCGGCGCGGCCGTCGAGGAGGCCGCCCGCACCGCGCCCGTGCTCGGCCCCGAGGACCTGCCCTACCTCAAGCGCCCCAGCGGCTGGGACCCCGTCTCGCGCACCTGGCGCGACGACAGCTACGACCTGCCCGAACTCCCGCACGGCGAGCCCGTGCAGTGGCTCTGGCTGCTCCACGACGACTGCGCCCCCGAGCCCGACGCGCTCGCCGAACTGCTCCGCGTCGCCGACACCAACCCGTACGCCGCGATCATCGGCCCCAAGCTCCGCGGCTGGTACGACCGCAAGCAACTCCTCGAAGTGGGCGTCTCCATCGCGCACAGCGGGCGCCGCTGGACCGGACTCGACCGGCGCGAACAGGACCAGGGCCAGCACGACCAGGTCCGCCCCGTCCTTTCGGTGTCGTCGGCGGGCATGCTGATCCGCCGCGACGTGTGGGAGGAGCTCGGCGGCTTCGACCGCAGGCTGCCCCTGATGCGCGACGACGTCGACCTGTGCTGGCGCGCCCACGCCGCCGGGCACACCGTCCTCGTCGCCCCCGACGCCGCGGTCCGGCACGCCGAGGCCGCCGCCCGCGAGCGCCGCACCGTGGACTGCGCGGGCCGCTCGGTCGTCAACCCGCACCGGGTCGACAAGGCGGGCGCCGTCTACACCATGCTCGTCAACTCCCGTCCCGCGCTGCTCCCTTATGTGCTGCTCCGCATCGTGGTCGGCACCCTGCTGCGCACCTTCGCCTATCTGGTGGGCAAGGTCCCCGGGCAGGCCGTCGACGAGGTCATGGGCCTGTTCGGCACCCTGCTGCGGCCCGGCCGGATCCTCGCCGGGCGCAAGAAGCGCGGCAGGAGCGGCGTCGAGGCGAGCGAACTGCGGCCGCTGTTCCCGCCGCCCGGCGCCACCATCCGCGCCACCGTGGAATCCGTGGCGGGCAGCCTCGGCGCGGGCACCGAGGACACCGGCGGCTCCCGGCACGGAGCCGTCGAGTCCGGCCCCGGCGGCGACGACGCCGACTTCCTGGAGATCGAGCAGTTCGCCCGCCTGAAGAAGATCGCCCGCAGGCCGGCGCCGGTCCTCTTCGCGCTCCTCCTGCTCGTCTCCCTCGTCGCCTGCCGCGACCTGCTCGGCGGCGGCACCCTCATGGGCGGCGCCCTGCTGCCCGCCCCCGGCGACGTCGGGGCGCTGTGGGGCCGGTACGCGGACGCCTGGCACCCGATCGGCACGGGCGGCACCCAGACCGCGCCGCCCTACCTCGCGATCATCGCCGTGCTGTCCGCGCTCTGCTTCGGCTCGACCGGCTTCGCGCTCACCCTCCTGCTGGTCTGCTCGGTCCCGCTGGCCGGGCTCACCGCCTACTTCGCCGCCCGCCCCCTGACCGCGTCCCGCCAACTGCGCGCCTGGGCGGCCATCGCCTACGCCTTCCTGCCCGCCGCCACCGGCGCGCTCGGCGCGGGCCGGCTCGGCACCGCCGTCCTCGCGATCCTCCTGCCGCTGATCGCCCGGGCCGGGGTCGCGGCCGCCGGGTTCCGCGGCGACGGAGCCCGCGGCAGCTGGCGCGCCACCTGGACCTACGCGCTGCTCCTCACCATCGCGACCGCCTTCACCCCGGTCGTGTGGCCCATCGCGGTGCTGCTCGGCCTCGGCGTGCTCGCCCTGCGCCGGGGCGACATCACGGCGTACGGGCTGCGCTTCCTGGCCGCCGTCGGCACCCCGCTCCTGATGCTCGCGCCCTGGTCGCTCACCCTGCTCACCGGCCCCTCCGGCTTCCTCAAGGAGGCGGGCCTGGCGTACGGGAACGGCTCGGCCGGCGCGCTCGACCTGCTCGGGGCCAGCCCCGGCGGGCCGAAGACGGTCACAGGGCTGCTGCTCATCGGCTTCGTCGGGGCCGCCCTCGCGGCGCTGCTCCGCGCGGAGCGCACCTTCGCGATCCGCGCCGCCTGGGCCGTCGCGCTCACCGGCTTCCTCTTCGCGATCCTGTCGAACCGCAGCGCCTGGGCCGGGCCCGCGACCCTCGTGTACGGGCTCGCGCTGCTCGCCGCGGGCGTGCTCGGCGCCGAGGGCGGCCGGACCCGGGTGGCCGGGCACGGCTTCGGCTGGCGTCAGCCGGTCGCCGCGCTCATCGCGCTCGCGGCCGCCGTCGGCCCCGTCTACTCCGCCGCGAACTGGATGATCGGCGGCGCCGCGGGCCCGCTGGAGCGCCGCGACCCGGTGCAGGTGCCGGCCTTCGTCGCCGAGGAGAGCGGCACCCGCGACCAGGCCCGCACCCTGGTCCTCGGCGGCACCTCGCCCGCCAAGGTCGCGTACACGCTGGTCCGGGGCTCGGGCGGACAGCTCGGCGACGCCGAACTCACCGCGTCCGCGGGCGGTGACGCCGGGCTCGGCAAGGTCGTCTCCCGTCTCGTCGCGGGCTCCGGCGCCGACCAGTCGAGCCAGCTCAGCGCCTACGCCGTGCGCTATGTACTGGTCCGCGACGGCGCGCCCCGCTCCATCGCCCGCACCCTGGACTCGACGCCCGGCCTCAGCCGGCTCAGCCAGCTCGACGGCAGCGCCCTGTGGCGGGTGGACCGCCAGGTCGCCCGCGCCGTGATCGTGCCGGCCAAGGGCGGCGAGACGCTGCCGGTCGCCGCCGACCCCGTCGACATCCACACCAGGATCCCGGCCGGCGAGGCGGGCCGCGTGCTGCGCATCGCCGACCAGAGCGCCCCCGGCTGGACCGCCACCCTCGACGGCAAGGCGCTCAAGAAGACCACCGTCGACGGCTGGGCCCAGGGCTTCGAACTGCCCGCCGACGCGGGCCGGCTCGACGTCACCTACGACGCCCCCTTCACCCACACCGCCTGGATCTGGGCCCAGTCCGCGCTCGCCGTCGTCCTGCTGGTGCTCGCGCTGCCGGGCCGTCGCCGCGAGATCGACGACGACCTGCCCGAGCCGGAGGCCGCGGTGGCCGCCGTCCCCGCCCAGCCGGTCGCGGGCGAGGGCCGCCGGGCCCGCCGACTCCGCGCCCAGGCCGAGGCGGAGGCCACCGGCGACGACATGTCCGAGCAGCAGCCGGGGATCCCGCAGCAGCCCGCGTACGAGGAGTGGGACGCGGCGCAGTACGCCACCACCTCCCCGGCCGCCGACGCCGCGCACCCCGACCAGCAGACCCAGCAGCGGTACGACCCGTACCAGCAGCAGTACCCGGGCTATCAGCAGTACCCCGACGGCCAGTACGCCCAGGTCCCGTACCCCGAGCAGCACTACCCCGAGACGCAGTACCCCCAAGTGCCGGGCGCCGACGGGCAGTTCGGTGAGGGCCAGTACGCCGACGGGCAGGGGCAGCAGCAGTACGACCCCTACCAGCATGCGCAGGGGCAGGCGTCGCCGCCGGACGCGGCGTACGACCCGTACGGCTACGGATATTCGCCCGAGCAGCCCGAGCAGCAGCCGCACCGCCCCGACGGGAGCCAGCAGTGAAGCGCACCACCCTCTCCCTCGCCGCGGGAGCCGTGGCCCTCGCCGCGCTGACCGGCTTCGCCTCGCTCTCCACGCCCGGCGGCACGGCCGACACCGGCGCCAAGACCCCGGCCCGGCTGCCCGTCGAACGCTCCAGCCTGCTGTGCCCGGCGCCCAGCAACTCCGACCTCGCCCAGACCACGTACACGGCCTTCACGCCCAAGGGCACCGGGCAGGGCAAGCCGGGCACGGCGGCGCTGACCCCGGCGGTGCCGCCGCCCGCCGACTCGGGCGGCTCCTCGCCCGCTCCGCCGGCCTCGGGGGGCAAGCCCAAGGACGGCAAGGACGGCAAGGGCAAGGACAAGAAGGCATCCGACAAGCCCGCGCCCGACAAGCCGGTCATCTCCCTGAGCGCGCCCGGCAAGCCGGCCGCCGCCACCGTGTCCGGCGCCGACGCGCCCGCGCTCACCGGCTCCGCCGACGGGCTGCTCGCCCCGGGCTGGGCCGCCCAGGAGGTCACCCAGATCACCGGCGGCGCGGGCCGCGCGCTGCTCGGCACCAGCTGCACCGCGCCGGACGCCGACTTCTGGTTCCCCGGCGCGTCCACCGCCAAGGACCGCCAGGACTACGTCCACTTGACCAACCCCGACGACACCGCGGCCGTCGCCGACGTCGAGCTCTTCGGCAAGGACGGTCCCATCAAGACCGACATCGGCGAGGGCATCACGATCCCCGCCAGGTCGAGCGTCCCCGTTCTCCTCTCCACGCTGACCGGCACGGTGGCCGACGATCTGACGGTGCATGTCGCCACCCGGGCGGGCCGGGTCGGCGCGGTGGTGCAGGCCACCGACGCGAAGGCGGGCGCGGACTGGCTGCCCGCCTCGGCGGACGCGGCCGCCTCCCAGGTGCTTCCGGGCATCCCGGGCGACGCCACCGACGTACGCCTCGTCGTGTACGCGAAGGGCGCGGACGACGCCGACCTCAAGGTCAAGCTGCTGGGCAAAGGGGGCGGCTTCGCACCGGCGGGGCTGGACACCGTCCACGTGAAATCGGGGATGACGGCGTCCTTCGATCTGAAGAACGTCACCAGGGGCGACGCGGGTTCCCTTCTGCTCACCCCGGTTTCGGACGGCTCCACTCCGGTCGTCGCGGCGCTGCGCGTGGTCCGCGGCACCGGCGACAAGCAGGAGATCGGCTTCATCCCGGCGGCCGCCCAGGTGGGCGCCCGCGCCACGGTGACCGACAACCGCGACAAGGCGGCCTCGCTCGCCCTGACGGCCCCCGGCACCAAGGACGCCACCGTGAAGGTCACCTCCTCCGCGGGCACCGAGGGCGGCGAGCCGCAGTCCAAGACGTACACCGTGAAGGCCGGCACCACCCTCGCCGTCGACCCGCCGGCCCCCTCGGGCCTCAAGGGCTCGTACGCGCTGACCGTCGAGCCCGATCCCGCGGGAGGGCCCGTCTACGCGGCGCGCACGCTGGCTCTCACGCAGGACGGGGTCCCGATGTTCACGGTGCAGACGCTGGCCGACGACAAGGGCACGGTCGCCGTCCCGGCGGCGGCCCAGGACCTCACGGTCCTGGAGAAGTAGGGCGGGCTCAGTCCTGGCCGTACCGCGGGTCGACCGACTCCGGCGCCAGGCCCAGGAGTTCGGCGACCTGCTCGACCACGACCTCGTGGACGAGCAGGGCGCGCTCGTCCCGGTTCTTGGTGCGGATCTCGACCGGCCTGCGGTAGACCAGGATCCGGGCGGGCCGGTCCTTGCCGGCCGGCAGCGCGCGGCCCAGCGGCACCGCCTCGTCGCTCCAGGCCGCCGACTCCCCGTCGTCGTCCGCGGCGCCGGGGGCCTCCCGGAACGGGACGTCGGTGACGAGGAACTCGACCTCCGCCAGCTGGGGCCAGCGCCGCTCCAGGCGTTCCACCGAGTCGAGCACGAGATCGCGGAAGGTCTCCGCCCTGCTGGCCGACAGGGGCACCTGGGGAGGGGCCACGGGCCCGCGCATGCCACGGCCGTGCCGGTCGCGGCGCCGGGGCCCCGAACGGGAGCCAGTACCTTCGGCTGAGCTGGAGCTGTCCATCACTGACGCAGCGTAGCCCTCCGGGGCCGGTGGCGATCGCGGCGACGGCCCGGGAGGCCGCATGTCGCGGGCGTGTCGCGGGATGACCATTTCGGCCACGCATGAGAGCGGTTACCGGCCCGTCCGGGACCTAGGATTTCGCGCCGTTTGACCGAATAATTCCCAAGTAGCGGTCGGGGGAAGGCCGGTAACAGCCCGTGGTCCTCTGTTCCCGTGCAGGTCAGCGCAGTTGCTCGGGCACCCCCTGTGCCCGAGCTCACACCGCGACACGGTGGAGTGACGTGGTGGAGAGTCGTCGCGGCCCGGTCAAGAGTGCGGTACCGTCCAACGTCGTGAGCCCTGTACGTCGCTGTTCGCGCACCGCGTGCGGCCGCCCTGCCGTCGCGACACTGACGTACGTCTACGCGGACTCGACCGCAGTTCTCGGTCCGCTTGCCACCTACGCCGAACCCCACTGCTACGACCTGTGCGCCGAGCACAGCGAGCGCCTGACCGCGCCCCGCGGCTGGGAGGTCGTCCGCCTGACCGACGCCTCCGCCCCGGCCCGCCCCAGCGGCGACGACCTGGAAGCGCTCGCCAACGCCGTGCGCGAGGCCGCCCGCCCCCAGGAGCGGGCCGCCGAGGCCGGCGGGGCGCGCTCGGCGGACCCGGTCGAGGTCGGGCGCCGGGGCCATCTGCGCGTCCTGCGCTCGCCCGAGTCCTGATCCGCGCCCTGCCACGCGGCCACCGCCCTTTCCCAACCCCACAGGTACCGCCGCCGAGTTGGCACAGTCGCGTCCGGGTCCACCGAAGCTGTGGCCGGCGCCCAGGCGGCGGCGGGTAGTTTGGAGGCCCGGTCGGCGCCCCGTGGAGGGCGCCGTCGACGACATCAGGGAAGGTTGGGCCGTGGCTGCTGATCTGTCGCAGATCGTGAAGGCGTACGACGTCCGCGGAGTGGTGCCGGATCAGTGGGACGAGTCCCTTGCCGAGCTCTTCGGCGCCGCGTTCGTCACCGTGACGGGGGCCGGCGCCATCGTCGTGGGCCACGACATGCGGCCCTCCTCGCCCGGCCTGTCCGCCGCCTTCGCGCGCGGCGCGGCCGCCCTGGGCGCGGACGTCACCCTCATCGGCCTGTGCTCCACCGACCAGCTGTACTACGCCTCCGGAGCCCTGGACCTGCCGGGCGCGATGTTCACCGCCTCGCACAACCCGGCGCGGTACAACGGCATCAAGATGTGCCGGGCGGGCGCGGCCCCGGTCGGCCAGGACACCGGCCTCGCCGACATCCGCGCGCTGGTCGAGCGGTGGTCCGAGCAGGGCGCCCCGGACCCGGCGGCCGAGCCGGGCACCATCGGCGAGCGCGAGACGTTGACGGACTACGCGACCCATCTCAAGTCGCTCGTCGACCTCTCCGCCATCCGCCCCCTGAAGGTCGTGGTCGACGCGGGCAACGGCATGGGCGGGCACACCGTGCCCACCGTGTTCGAAGGCCTGCCCCTCGACCTGGTCCCGATGTACTTCGAGCTCGACGGCACCTTCCCCAACCACGAGGCCAACCCGCTCGACCCGGCGAACATCGTCGACCTCCAGGCCCGCGTCCGCGCGGAGGGCGCCGACCTCGGCCTGGCCTTCGACGGTGACGCCGACCGCTGCTTCGTCGTCGACGAGCGGGGCGAGCCGGTCTCGCCCTCCGCGATCACCGCCCTGGTCGCGGCCCGCGAGCTCGCCCGGCACCCCGGCGGCACCGTGATCCACAACCTGATCACCTCCTGGTCCGTGCCGGAGGTGGTCCGCGAGAACGGCGGCACCCCCGTCCGCACCCGCGTCGGCCACTCCTTCATCAAGCAGGAGATGGCGGCCACCGGAGCGATCTTCGGCGGCGAGCACTCCGCGCACTACTACTTCGCCGACTTCTGGAACGCGGACACCGGCATGCTGGCCGCGCTCCACGTCCTGGCCGCGCTCGGCGGCCAGGAGGGCAGCCTCTCCGCCCTCGTCGCCCAGTACGACCGCTACACGGGCTCGGGCGAGATCAACTCCACCGTCGACGACCAGGCGGCCCGCGCGGCCGCGGTCCGGGCCGCCTACGAGGGCCGCGAGGGCCTCACCCTGGACGAACTCGACGGCCTCACCGTCACCGCTCAGGACTGGTGGTTCAACCTGCGCGCCTCCAACACCGAGCCGCTGCTGCGCCTGAACGTCGAGGCGCGCGACGAGCCGACGATGGCGAAGGTACGCGACGAGGTCCTGGCGATCGTCCGGGGCTGAGGCATCTCCCTCGCCGAGGCGGGTCCCGCCCGCGCCCGCAGCGCTCGGAAGGCTCCGCGGGGCGCAGGCGGTTGGCTGGTTCCGGCCGCGTTGCGCGCGGGCGGCCCGCTGGGCGGGGTTGATGGGGCGATGCGATGCGGGGCTCATGGCCGACCTCACCGCTCGGCCGACCTCACCGCGCGGAAGCGGGAACCGGCCCGGCCGGGCGTTCACCACCGTCCCCCGGAGTGAGACGGACACCCTCGCCCGGACCTTCGGCGGGATCTTTGCAGGGCACGCACCCCGCCCACCCCGGCGGTAGGCTGACCTGGCCCGACCCCCGCGCGCGTTCCGTACGCGTACGGAACGAAGAATCGCCGAAGGGAACCCCATGCCGCTCGAAGCCGGCCTCCTCGAGATCCTCGCCTGCCCGGCCTGCCACGCCCCGCTCAGCGACGCGACCTCGGCGGACGAGCCCGAGCTGATCTGCACCGGCAAGGACTGCGGACTGGCCTACCCGGTGCGCGACGGCATCCCGGTCCTCCTCGTGGACGAGGCCCGCCGCCCCGCGTAAGCAGGGTGCGGGCCCCGCCCGCACACCGTCCCGGTAACCGCCCAGTAGAGCCGGAGGCCGACCCCCATGCTCGACGAGTCGCTGCTCGACGCACCGGAAGCCCTCGCCAGGGCCGACCGCCGAGGGCTGCTGCGCGGCGCGGCGGAGGCGGGCGCCCGCGTCCGCACCGCGGCCCGGCACGCGGCGGAGGCCGGCATCGCCGAGCTGAAGCCGGAAGGCCGCCCCCGGTCCGTACTGATCGCGGGCCCCGGCACCGCGGCGGCGGGCGTGGCCGACCTGATCAGGGCGCTGGCGGGGTCCTCGGCCCCGGTCACCCGGCTGGAGTCCACCGGGGTGGCCCCCGCGGCGGGCGCCCTGCGCTGGAGCCTGCCGGGCTGGGCGGGCTCCGTCGACCTGCTGCTCATCACCACCACCGACGGCACCGAGCCGGGCCTCGCCCTCCTCGCCGAGCAGGCCTACCGCAGGGGCTGCAACGTCGTGGCCGTCGCGCCGCAGCGCTCCCCGCTCGCGGAGGCCGTGGACGGGGTGCACGGACTCGTCGTCCCGATGGCGGCGGCGCCCTTCGAGCCCGACGAGGCGGAGATGTCCGCCGCGAGCCCGGGCGCCCTGTGGTCGCTGTTCACGCCCCTGCTCGCGCTCCTCGACCGCGTCGGCCTGCTCAGCGCGCCCCCCGAGACCGTCGAGAAGATCGCCGCCCGCCTGGACCGCACCGCCGAACGCTGCGGCCCGGCGATCGCGACGTACAGCAACCCCGCCAAGACGCTCGCCTCCGAGCTCGCCGAGTCGCTCCCGCTGATCTGGACCGAGGGCCAGGGCGCGGCCCCGGTGGGCCGCCGGTTCGCCGCAGTGCTCAGCGAGCTGTCCGGTCATCCGGCGCTCGCCGCCGAGCTGCCCGAGGCGCTGCCCGCGCACGGCGTGCTGCTCGCCGGCTCGCTCGCGGCCGGCGCCGACCCCGACGACTTCTTCCGCGACCGCGTCGACGAGCCGGAGCGGCTGCACGCCCGGGTCTTCCTGCTGCGCGACCGCCCCACCGGCGGCCTGTCCGCCGCCCCCGCCGCCCGCGAGCTCGCGCTGAGCCACGACGCCCCGGTCAGCGAGCTCGAACCCGAGGAGGGCTCCGAGCTCGAATGCCTCGCCGAACTCCTCGCCATCACCGACTTCGCGACCGTGTACCTGACGATCGCGTCGACCTGACCCCGCCCGCGCCGCGGCCGGGGTCTGCCCAGGGACAGGGCGCCTGCCACAGCCAGTCCACGCCTCGGAGCGCCGGAAGCCTTCGGCCGGCCCGAAGGCCGACCGTCTTCCGGACCCGAAAGAGAACACAGGACGACCCATGGACCGTCTCACCAACACCATCCGTCCCTACGCCTGGGGCTCCACCACCCTCATCCCCGAACTCCTCGGCACCGCCCCCACCGGTGAACCGCAGGCCGAGATGTGGATGGGCGCCCACCCCGGAGCGCCGTCCCGGCTCGACCGGGGCGCAGGTCCGACATCGTTGTCAGATGTGATCGCGGCGGACCCCGTGGCCGAGCTGGGCCGCGCCGCCGTGGCCCGCTTCGGCCCGCGCCTGCCCTTCCTCCTCAAGGTCCTCGCGGCGGGCGCCCCGCTCTCCCTCCAGGTCCACCCCGACCTCGCGCAGGCACACGAGGGGTACGAGGCCGAGGAGCGCGCCGGGGTCCCGGTCGACGCCCCGCATCGCAACTACAAGGACGCCAACCACAAGCCCGAACTGATCTGCGCGCTCACCCCCTTCGAGGGCGTGTGCGGCTTCAGCACGCCCGAGGACGCCGCCGAGATCCTGGCCGCCCTGGAGGTCGACTCGCTCAAGCCGTACGTCGACCTGCTGCGCGCCCACCCCGCCGAAGCGGCCCTGCGCGAGGTCCTCACGGCCGTACTGACCGCCGACCGCGCCGAGATGGCGGCGACGGTGGCCGAGACGGCCGCCGCGTGCGCACGCCTGGGCGGCGCGCGATACACCGCGTACGCCACCCTCGCGCACCACTACCCCGGCGACCCGGGTGTGATCGCGGCCATGCTCCTGAACTACGTCCAACTCCAGCCCGGCGAAGCCCTGTTCCTCGGCGCCGGGGTGCCGCACGCCTACCTCGGCGGCATGGGCGTGGAGATCATGGCCAACTCCGACAACGTGCTGCGCTGCGGCCTGACCCCGAAACACGTCGACGTCCCCGAACTGCTCCGGGTCGTACGCTTCGAGCCGACCGACCCGGGCGTCCTGCGCCCCGAGGCGTCGGCGGCGGGGGAGGAGCTGTACGAGACCCCGATCGACGAGTTCCGCCTCTCCCGTTTCGTACGCGCGGAAGGCGCGGCCCCAACCCGGCTGACCGCGCGGACCCCGCAGATCGTCCTCTGCACGGCGGGCCGCCCCTCGGTCGGGGGACTGGCCCTGACCCCGGGCGCGTCCGTCTTCGTACCGGCGGAGGAGGAGACCGAACTGTCCGGTGCGGGAACGGTGTTCCGCGCCACAGTGGTTGCCTGATGTAACAATGTGCCGCCGCGGGGTCCGGCACCGGCCGGCCCCCGCGCAGGGCAACCGACGAAGGGAAGACGGCAACTCCATGAGCGCGTCAGGCGGAACCAGGGCGATCGTGGCGGCGCTCAGCGCCAACCTCGCCATCGCGGTAGCGAAGTTCGTGGCGTTCCTGTTCAGCGGCTCGTCGTCGATGCTGGCGGAGAGCGTCCACTCGCTGGCCGACTCCGGCAACCAGGGCCTGCTGCTGCTCGGCGGCAAGAAGGCCCAACGCGAGGCGACGCCCCAACACCCCTTCGGCTACGGCCGCGAGCGCTACATCTACGCCTTCCTCGTCTCGATCGTGCTGTTCTCGGTCGGCGGCATGTTCGCGGTCTACGAGGGCTACGAGAAGATCAAGAACCCGCACGCGATCGAGGCCTGGTACTGGCCGGTCGGCGTCCTGGTCTTCGCCATCGCCGCGGAGGGCTTCTCCTTCCGTACGGCGATCAAGGAGTCGAACACCACCCGGGGCAGCCTCTCCTGGAGGGAGTTCATCCGCCGCGCCAAGGCACCCGAGCTCCCCGTCGTCCTGCTCGAGGACTTCGGCGCGCTGGTCGGCCTGGTCCTCGCCCTCGCGGGCGTCGGCCTCGCCCTGGCCACGGGCGACGGCGTCTGGGACGGCATCGGCACGCTCTGCATCGGCGTCCTGCTGATCCTCATCGCCCTCATCCTGGCGGCGGAGACCAAGTCGCTGCTGCTCGGGGAGGCGGCGGGCACGGCGGAGGTGGCGAAGATCAAGGCGGCCATCGTCGACGGCGACACGGTCACCTCCGTGATCCACATGCGCACGCTCCACCTGGGCCCCGAGGAACTCCTGGTGGCCGCCAAGATCGCCGTCCAGCACGACGACACGGCGCAGGAAGTGGCCACCGCGATCAACGCGGCCGAGTCCCGCATCCGCGAGGCGGTCCCGATCGCCCGGGTCATCTACCTGGAGCCCGACATCTACAGCGCGGAAGAAGCAGCAGCAGGCCCCGACCCCCAAGCCACCCCGGGCGGCCGCTGAGGCCGGGCCCGTCCTGGCCGCCCCCACCGCAGGTGGCTGAGGGGCGCGCTTTCGGGGCCCCGGCCGGGCGCCCTCTTCGAATCCTGGGCTGGCTGATTGGCGCGAGCCACCCTGGTTCGGCGCTCATGGGCGGGCGCTGAGGGCGGGGGCCGGGGCGGGGCACGGGGCTCCCGTCGGGGAGGGCGGGCCCGTCTGAGCCGCCTCTACCGCAGGTGGCTGGGGGCTCCCTCATCTGGGCCCCGGCGGGGCGCCCCTGCGAAGCGTGGCCTCGCCGGTCAGTGCGGGCCGCCCTGGTTCGGCGCTCGTGGGCGGGCGCCTGCACTTCCGTCGGGGACTGCGGCCCCTCCCGCCCAACCGGGCATGCCCCCTCGACGCCGGGCAGGTTCAACATCAGCCGCTCCGGCGTTTGAGGAGCGGGGGTCTGGGGGCGGAGCCCCCAGTGCCATCCACCGGCCCGAGGCCGACGAACCATCCCCCGGAGGGTCTCGGGAAGGGGCGGGGCGGGGAGCAAAACCCCACCCAGCCCACCCGCGGCTACCGAATCTCCCCCAGCACCCCCAGCACCGCCCCCTCATCCGCAGAATCCGCAGCCCCCGCCAACCGCCCCCGGAACTCCGTATCCATCAACTTCCGCGACAGCAACGCCAGAATCCGCAAGTGCTCGTCCCCCGCCGCAGCCTCCGGCACGGAGATCATGAAGATGAGCTTGGCCCGGGTCCCGTCCAGCGACCCCCACTCGATGCCCTCGGCGGACCGGGCGAACCCCACGGTCGGCGCGGACACCGCATCCGTCTTGGCATGCGGAATGGCGATCTCTTCGCCGAGCCCGGTCGTCCCCTGCGCCTCCCGCGCGAGCGCGACCCGTACGAGTTCGTCGACATCCCGTACGTTCCCGGTCGAGGCCAGCATCTCGGCCATCTCCCGGATCGCCGCCTCCTTGTCGCGTGAGGCGAGCTGGACCTTGACGGTACGAGCGGTGAGGTACCCGGAGAGCACCTCGGAGGCAGAGACGGAGTCAGCAGAAGCAGCCCCCTCCCCGGCAGGAACGCCACCAGCACCCCCTCCCGCAGCACTCCCCACAGCCACCCCGGCCAACGCAGGCTCGGGCACCAGGGAAGCCACCTCGGCCCCACCCCGCCGAGCCTTGCGCTCCTTGAGGTCGATCAGCGCGTTGGTGGTCAGCGCCGTGACAGCCGTACCGATGGCGATGGCCAGGAAGAACATCGCCGCCCCACCCACGGCCCCGAACAGCGAAACGATCGGCCCGCCGTGCGGAACGGAGTCCGTCACTCCGGCCACCCCCGCGACCGCACCGGCCACCGCGCCACCCAGCATGTTCGCCGGGATGACCTGTGCGGGCCGAGCCGCCGCGAACGGGATCGCGCCCTCCGAGATGCCGAAGAACCCCATGAACAGCGCCGCGATACCGGTCTCGCGCTCCTGGTCGCTGTAGAGCTTGCGGCGCAGCAGCGTGGCGAGCCCCTGGCCGAGCGGCATGACCGGAATGGCCGCGGCCGCCATGCCCATGACCGCGTTGTTGGTGCCGATCAGACCCACCGCCACCAGGAACGCCGTCTTGTTGACCGGGCCGCCCATGTCGAACGCGATCATCAGGCCGATCAGCGCGCCGAGCACGATCGCACTGGACCCGGTCATCCCGTTGAGCCAGCTGGTCAGGTGAGTGAAGACCCAGGAGATGGGCTGACCGAGTACGTAGATGTAGAACAGCCCGAGCGCGAGCGTCGACACGATCGGGATCACGATGATCGGCATGATCGGCTGCACGAACTTCGGCACCCTGACCTTGCGAATCCCCAGCACCAGGTACCCGGCGAGGAAACCGGTCGCTATCGCACCGAGGAAGCCCGCGTTGGCGTCGGCCCCGTAGATGTTCACGGCGTCGGCGGCGAGGAAGCCGCCGATCATGCCGGGCACCAGCGCGGGCCGGTCGCCGAGGGCGAAGGCGATGTACCCCGAGAAGATCGGCAGCATCAGCTTGAAGCCGAGCGTGCCGAGCGTGTTGACGTAGAACCAGAACGAGTCCTTCTCGAACACGATCCCCTTCGGCGTGGTGTGCCCGCCCAGCGCGATCGAGACGGCCAGCAGCAGACCGCCCACCACCACGAACGGGATCATGTGCGAGACGCCGTTCATCAGCGCCTTGTACGCGGCGCTGCGCTCCTTGCCGCCACCCGCACCCCCGGCGCCACCGCCGCCCGGAGCGCCATGGCCCCCGGTGTGCACGGGCGCGCTCCGCACCTGCTCGATGAGCTGCTCGGGGCGGTGAATGCCATCGGCCACGGGAACGCTCAGCACCTTCTTGCCCACGAACCGGTCCAGCACGACGTCCTTGTCGGCCGCGACGATGACGCCGTCCGCCTCCTTGACATCGTTGTCAGAGAGGACATTTTCGGCCCCGATGGAGCCCTGCGTCTCCACCTTCATCTCGATGCCGAGCGCCGCCGCGGCCTGTGCCAGCTTCTCGGCGGCCATATAGGTGTGGGCGATGCCGGTCGGACAGGCGGTCACCGCGAGCAGCTTCAACTTCCGCTGCCCCTCGCTAGCCGGACTGGTCACGTGGGGTCTCCTAACGCTTCGCGCCTCGTCGCGCAGATCGTTCGTACGGTCCGCTCGTTTCCCGAGCCGGGCCGACCCAAGCATCCTCCACCCCGCGAAGGCGGGATCAAAAGTCCCGTTGGGCCTAGTTCGCCCGGACTGTGGTCCCGATCTTCGGCACCCTTCTTTGTCCGGCCGCGCTGGGGCGCGCTCGGCCGATCGGTGTAGATTCGTGACCAGAGCCAGACGTCGCTGCTGATGGCGGTCGGTCGGTCCCGCGTGGATACGGCCGAGGGAGAGAGGGCCTCCGACGGACTGCGCTGCGAGCGCGTTCGGGCACTCCCATGCCCATCGCCGCGCCCGCAGACCAGCCGTACCCACCCTCGCCACCAACCCACGAGGAGCAGCTCGCCATGACGACTGACGCCACCGGCGCCGGCCAGGACTTCAAGGTCGCCGACCTCTCCCTCGCCGCCTTCGGCCGCAAGGAGATCACCCTCGCCGAGCACGAGATGCCCGGCCTGATGTCGATCCGCAAGGAGTACGCCGCCACGCAGCCGCTGGCCGGCGCCCGCATCACCGGCTCCCTGCACATGACCGTGCAGACCGCCGTGCTGATCGAGACCCTGGTCGCGCTCGGCGCCGAGGTCCGCTGGGCCTCCTGCAACATCTTCTCCACCCAGGACCACGCCGCCGCCGCCATCGCGGTCGGCCCGAACGGCACCCCGGACGCCCCCGCCGGCGTCCCGGTCTACGCCTGGAAGGGCGAGACCCTCGAGGAGTACTGGTGGTGCACGGAGCAGGCCCTGACCTGGCCGAACACCCCCACCGGCGGCCCGAACATGATCCTGGACGACGGCGGCGACGCCACCCTCCTGGTGCACAAGGGCGTCGAGTTCGAGAAGGCCGGCGCGGCCCCGGACCCGTCGACGGCCGACTCCGAGGAGTACGCCCACATCCTCACCCTGCTGAACCGCACCCTGGGCGAGAACCCCCAGAAGTGGACCCAGCTGGCCTCGGAGATCCGTGGTGTGACGGAGGAGACCACGACGGGTGTGCACCGTCTGTACGAGATGATGCGTGACGGCGACCTCCTCTTCCCGGCGATCAATGTGAACGACGCGGTGACGAAGTCGAAGTTCGACAACAAGTACGGCTGCCGCCACTCGCTGATCGACGGCATCAACCGTGCCACCGATGTTCTGATCGGTGGCAAGACGGCTGTGGTGTGTGGTTACGGTGACGTCGGCAAGGGCTGCGCGGAGTCGCTGCGGGGCCAGGGTGCCCGGGTGATCATCACGGAGATCGACCCGATCTGCGCGCTGCAGGCGGCGATGG
>NZ_QOLA01000043.1 GCF_003324565.1 Streptomyces sp. SDr-06
GATCTCCCGCGGAGCGGGTCCCTCAGCGCTGCGCGCTGAGCAGAGACCGACCCCGCTTCGCGGGGTCGGTCACCGGGTTCGCTGCGCTCCCCGGTGAACGGGGTTGCTGCGCAACCCCGTTGCCTCGCGTTGCTCGGCCAGTCCCTTCGGGACTGCAAGTCCCGCGCTTCGCTTGAGACTTGGCCTCGCGTTGCTCGGCTGGGTGGGTTCGCTGCGCTCCCCCACCCTGGGGCTTTCCGGCTTCGCCTCCAAGCCCGAGGCCCGCAAGCGGGCCAGTCTGGCTGCAAGAAGGCAGTTCGACCGGGGTGGGTGATGAAGCCGGGCTCACGGAGACTTGGTCGGCCAGGCCGAGGGAAGGCTTGTAGCCAGCCGCTTCGCGTCAGCCAGCCCCTCCTTGGTTGATTCAACTTGGGCGGCAGAGAAGCAGCCCGGGTTCGCATCCATGATCTTCACCATGGTCTCAAAGGCCTTCACCTGCTTCTCGTTCAACTCCCGCGGCGGATCCGTGTGCGAACCCACCACGGGCTTCGCCTGCTCGCTTACCTTCAGATGCGCCGCATCGCAGTCGGCCTCCCCGCCGGCAGAAGCCGTTGAAGCCGAAGCCGAGCCAGAAGAAGCAGCCGGGTTGGAGCTAGCCTCGCTACAGCCGGACAGCGCAGCCAGCATGACCACGAACACGCCAGACACCACAAACGAACGCATGACCCCCCCAGTACATGACAGCGAGAAGCAGATCATGCCATGGCAGGCTCCCTGCCGTGGCGGATGAGAATCTGCAGCACCCTGTCCATCAAGAACGTCATCGCTTGTCACGATCAACGCCCGCAGCGAGTTGTCATCAGCCCACCGATGAATGATGCAGCATGTAGCTTTGTTGGATCTTGGCGTAACCCGGACAGAGGACCCCCGTCCCAGGTGTCGAGGATCACCGAAACTGCGCAGCGGCGGTCAGGCATACGAACACCGCTGGTCAGAAGGCCAACGAACCCCGATGCTGCGCAGATTCAGTGAGCCGACCCATCGCCAAACCCGCTCACCCCAACTGCACAACCCCAGGTCAGAGCCTTGACGACTGCTCAGTTTCACTGACCGGCGACAGTCGCACTTGGCTGATATCTCGTCAACTAGCTTCCATAGAAGTGGGGTTGGGATCTATAGAGCTCTCTTTCTAGGGGAAACGGGCGGAAGCTCCTTTGTGTGCACCGTGTCTGCGAGAACCTGGACACCGTGCTGCACACGAGCATCTTGCGGGTTGCCCCTCTCACTGGCGAGACAACGTGGTCGTTCCTGTGCCGGGTCGCTGCCTCGTACGGGATGGCCCCCGGGGCGCTTCTGCCGTGGTGGGAGCAGACGAACGGCTGCCCGCGGCATGCGGGCGGTGAGCCGCGGGCAGATGCCGAGGTCCTCCTCAACCGGGCCGGTCAGCAGATGCTCGCCCGGTTGTCCGGGGCCGACGGGGGAAGCCTGGCGCGCGCCCTGCCCACATGGCCGCTGGGGCCGGCCGCCTTTGAGGACAGGGCAGAGGGTGAGCGGCCGTTGCTCAGGTGGCAGACGGGCTCGGCTGCTTGGGGGCCGGTGGCTTTCGGGTGCCGGCTGTGTACGGCACGGCGTACCGGGGCCGGGGTGTGTGTGATGCGGTACGCGCAGCGGTGGGAGCGGGTGTGTGTACGCCACGGGCGGTGGGCTCTGGACGCGGACGCCGATCAGCTTCTCGAGCATCTGGATCTGCGCGGCATCCCGGACGTGGCCGTGGCGCAGCGCCGGTGGTTGGGGGTGGCCCGGCACGCGGCACGGGCGGGAACTGATCCGGGCGAGGTCTTCGGTCTGGCTTATGCGGTGGTGGCCCGGTGGTGGGAGGGGGCCTACGGGTGGGAGCGGGAGGAGATCTGGCCGCGCCGCCTGCACCAGGTCGCGGGCGGCAACGCAGGGATCGATCTGGAGCGTTGGCGGGTGGTGGGGCGGGACGCGGTGACCTTCCCAGAGGTGGTGGCGGTCGCGGATGCGCTGCTGGATCCGGCCATGGCGCAGCTGGTGTGGGCCGACAGCGGGGGTATGCGGCCGAGGCCTCATGGTGCGGACGGAGTGTTCTGTCGCCGTCTCGGGGAGAGGGTGGGAAGGCCGTGGCTGGGGCCGCTGATCGCGGTCGATTACGGGGGCCCGCTGATCGCGTGGATGGGGACGGTGGTGCGTCTGCGCCGCTATCCGCAGAAGCGGCCCGGGTCGGATACGGGGTTCGAGGAGAACCTGTGGGGGGTGCGCCAGGAACACCAGCCGCCGACGATGGCCGCTGGGCTGCGGGTGTTGGCCAGGGAGAAGAGGATGCCCGGGTCGGGGACGAACTGGCGGGCCGCGGTGCCGGCTGAGCAGCGCTTTGTGATCACCAATCTCCTCGGTGAGGCCGAGGAGCAGCTGCAGCAGTTGCACGGCGCTCAGGTCGGCACCACCGCGGAGGTGGCCCGGTCCATGCTGGAGGGTCTGAGCCATGGCACGGATCTGCTCGACCAGGTGCTGCTGCGGGTCATGGTGGCCGCCGTGAACGCCGGAGTGCCACTGGAGGAGGTGGCCCGGTGGGCTCGGCTGTCCGCGGACGAGGCGGCAGAAGTCCTCGGGACGTATCAAGAAGCAGAGGGCCCGTAGCCAGTGGAGACAGACGGCTGCTGGTGGTTGAGGACGCGCCCGCGTCACGGCTGCGGTGCGGGCGGGCCTCGCCCTCGTGGGACAACGGGCCCGTATCCCATCGCGTGGTGCGGTGGGGCCAGAACACGAGAACGGGCCCGGCGCGGGCCGGTACGGACCGTACGGGAAGCGGCGTCGCACGGTTCGCACTTCCGCTGAGAATCACCATTCTGAGTGGGACGGGCGGTGTTCGCGGGTTGTGCACGGCCGGTACGCCTTTGGCTGTCCGGCGTGAAGGACGCGGAGTTACGTGTGGTGCCCGGTGTGCTGCTGGGGGGAGGCTCGGGCGTGGAGGTCGCTTTCAGCAGTCCCGCCGGGCAGGTAGGACAGCTGTCGTGGGAGCAGGCGGTGGCATCGGTGCGGTTCGAGGAACTGGCGCCGGTCTCGGCGTTCCCGGTCGTGCCGGGGCGGCGGTGGGGTCCGGGTTGGTGGTGGTCGGCGAGTACAGGGCGGCATGTGGTGCACGGTTCGGCCGCGATGTGCACGCAGCTGATGGTCTTGGACCGGGACCCGGCCGTGACCGGCCTGGCTGGCAGGCCCGCTCGGTTCGTGTGGCGGGACGAGGCGGACGGCCGGGTGCGCTCGTGGATCCCGCAGTTGTTCGCCCGGTACGCCGACGGCACCGGGCTGTTCGCGGACTGTCCCTCGGATCCGGCCTCCAGCGGGGCCAGGGCGCAGCGGGCAGGCGCCGTGCTGGAGGCGGCGTGTGCGCGGGTGGGGTGGGCGTACCGGCGACTGGAGCCGTCGCCGTAGTGGTGGCCGGGAATCTGCGGTGGCTGGCCGGCTACCGCCATCCCCGGTATCGGGGGCCGTCCGAACTGCAGGCGGCGGTGGCCGAGGCGTTCGCCGTATCGCGGCCGCTGTTCGAGGGTGCGGCGTCGGTGGGTGATCCGCTGCAGGTCTTGCCTGCCGTCTATCACGCGTTGTGGTCGGGGCAGTTGGTGACGGGACTCGATGAGCCGTTGCATGGCGGATCGCTGGTGGGTGTGCCTGCCGGTGGTGGCCCGGGGCGTGGGTCTGAAGCGGGGATCGACATGTTGGGTGGGGAGTGAGCGCGGTGGGTGGCAGTAAGGGGAAGGGCCGACGTCCGGTGGTGGAGGTCGGTGTGCACGTCGTCTACCAGGGGCGGACGTTTCAGGTGGCCGCGTTGCGGGGGCAGCAGGTGTCTCTGCTGGACGAGGGCGGCGCGGATACGTCGTTGCTGTTGAACCGGTTGTTCGCGGATCCGGGCTTTGAGGTGGTGGGTGCGCGGGCGGCGGATGCGGTGCCGCAGTGGGGGTTGTTCGAGACGGTGCCGGTGGCGGAGCAGCAGCGTGCGTTGGCGTGGCTGCCGCACATCCGGGAGGTGGAGACCGGGTGGCCGCATCCCGAGGGTGGCCGGGAGAGGCAGGTGATGCGGGAGGAGTACGACCCCGAGCGGTGGACGCTGGCGCAGCGGGAGGCGGCCAAGGCGAAGGAGATGACGGCGCTCGGGTTTCCGCGGGTGACGCGTCTGACGGTACAGAAGATGCGGCTCGTGTATCGCAAGCAGGGGTTGTGGGGGCTGGTTGATAAGCGCACGGTGCCTTCGCGTGGCCGGTCTTTGACGGGTTATGCCGATGAGCGGGTGGTGGCGGCGGTGCTGGAGGGGTTGCGCCGGCAGCGGGGTCGGTCGAAGGGAACGGTGAAGGGACTGCAGGTGCTGGTCGGGCAGATCCTGGAGGAGACGCACGGGCGCGGGGTGGTGGAGATGCCGTCACGGTCGTCGTTCTACCGGCTGGTGAGCGTGCTGGCGGATCCGGCGGATCGGCTGGGATACGGGGCGCGGACGGCCACCGCGCCGGGTCGGGGGCCCGCGGCGCCGGTGGTGTTGCGGCCCGGAGAGCAGGTGCAGATCGACACCACCCGGCTGGACATCATGGCCGTACTGGAGGACGGAAGCCTGGGACGTCCTGAGCTTTCGATCGCGGTGGACGTGGCGACGCGGTCGATCCTGGCGGCGGTACTGCGGCCGCACGGCACGAAGGCTGTGGACGCGGCGCTGTTGCTGGCGGAGATGGCGGTTCCCCGTCCGGCGAGGCCCACCTGGCCGGCAGCGTTGCATCTGTCGCGGGCGCAGGCGCCGTATGCGCGGATGCTGTCGCTGGATGAGCGGCTGGAAGGGGCGGCGGCCCGCCCGGTGATCGTGCCGGAGACGATCGTCGTGGACCGCGGGAAAATCTATGTCTCCGAGAGCTTCGTCGCCGCGTGCGAGACGCTCGGGGTGAGCGTGCAGCCGGCCCCGCCGCGGCGGCCACAGGCCAAGGGTGTGGTGGAGCGGACCTTCGGTTCGATCAACGACCTGTTCTGCCAGCACGTTGCGGGCCATACCGGGTCCAGTGTGCTGCGCCGGGGGCGGGACGCTATGGCGGAGGCGCAGTGGACGATCCCGCAGCTGCAGGACTTCTTGGATGAGTGGATCGTCTGCTGGCAGAACCGGCCGCACGAGGGCCTGCGGCACCCGGTGCTGGCCAAGACGGTGCTCACCCCGAACGAGATGTGGGCCGCTCTGATCACCGTGTGCGGGTACGTGCCTGTGCCGCTGGCCGGTGCCGACTGGCTGGAGTTGCTGCCGGTACGGTGGCAGCCGATCACCGAACGCGGCATTCGCATCGACTACCGCACCTACGACCACGAAGTCCTCGACCCCCACCGAGGCCGGCGCTCGGACGCCGTGGTCAAGGACGGCAAGTGGGAGGTCCACTACAACCCTCACGACGCCCGGCAGCTCTGGGTACGTCTGAGCGACGAGCAGCTCCATGAGATCCCGTGGATCCACCGCGACCACGTCCACCAGCCGTTCAACGACCAGATGTGGCGTCACGTCCAGGGTGAAGTCGCCCAGCGTAGCGACCGTGAACAGCACGAGGCCGACCTCGCCGACGCCCTCGACCAGCTCCTGCGCCGCACCCGCGCCAGCGTGGGGAAGCCCCCGAAGCGGCGGGGCCGCAAGAGCCCCATCACCGCCCCCGGCCCCGCGGCCGTGTTCGAGGGTCTCGCCGCCGGTCTGCCGGTATTACGCCAGTCGGCCGCCCTGGATGACCGCCGGCCTGGAGAGCCTGACACCGCGCCACGTGCCGTGCAGGACGGCGTGGCAGACCTGGCAGAAGGCGAAAGAACGATGCAGAGCGGGCCGGGCGGAGGGTGGGAATGGGAGGACGAGAGCCTGGACGACCTTGCCGCCACGGAGACGACGGCCAGGACTGGCACGGGTACGCCGGAGGGAGCAGACACCGGCACAGCAGCGGCTGATGCCCGTGGCGACGGGTACGGGCTGTGGGATGCCGAAGCGGAGGCCGAGCAGTGGTGAGCAGCCCTACGGACACGAGAGAGGCGTCGATGAGCGGTGCCGCATCGACCGCGCACCGGCCGGCGGACGCTGCGGTGAGCACCGAGGGCATCGCGGAGTGCGACGGACAGGCGCAGGCCGGGGCAGTGACGGTGTGGGACGGGTTCGCCCGCTTCGCCACCACACCCGTCGTTACTCCTCCTGGGCCCGGGGCGCCCGCACGCAGCCTGGCCGAACGCCTGGCCTACCACTCGCAGTTCGTCACCGTACGCACCCCGGCGATCGACATGCTGGCCAAACAGGTACGCGCCCTGATGCTGCTGGGCCGTCACCAACAGGTCACCGCACGCCCGTCCCTGATCGTCACCGGCCCCGCCGGGGCCGGGAAGACCACCGCGCTGCTCCAAGTAGGACGCGCCTGCCACCTCGCCCATATCCGCCGCCAGGGCGAGTCGGCCGCGGGCGGGCAGGTCCCGGTGGCCTACGTGCTGGTGCCGCCCGCCGCCAGTGCCAAGACTCTCGCGCTGGAGTTCGCCCGCTACCTCGGCATCCACGCCACCGCCCGGATGTCCCAGGCGCAGGTCGTCAACAGCGTTTGCCACACGTACAGGCAGGTGGGTGTGCGGCTGATGCTGATCGACGAGATCCACCGGCTCAACCCCCGCACCACCACCGGTGCCCAGAGCGCCGATCTCCTCAAAGACCTCACCGAGCGGATCGGCGCGACGTTCGTGTACGCGGGCATCGACGTCACCAGCACGCCGTTGTTCACGGGGGTACGCGGGGAGCAGCTCGCCGCACGCGCCAGCCTCGTCGACTGCGATCCCTTCCCCGCACGCGACGGCATGCACGAACCGTTCAAAGACCTGGTCCGGGCACTGGAGAACGCACTCGACCTACGCCACCACCGCCCCGGGAGCCTGGTCCGGCTGGCACCGTACCTGCACGCCCGCACCGCCGGGCGGATCGGATCGCTGACGCGGCTGGTCAAACAGGCCGCCCTGACCTCGCTGTTGGACGGCACGGAACGCATCACGAAGACCACACTCGACCAGGTCCGCCTCGACCACCTCGCCGAACAGCACTACCGGCCCCGGGTCCCGACCAGATCCGGCTCCCGGTGAACCAGACCGCTCTCGCAGCCCCTTTGAGGGCCGCGCCCGATACTGCGCGAGGCAGCGCACCCGTAGCTGGGGCATGGGCCCACATCCCGCCCCCGGCCGCGGGCGTGTCCCGGGTACGACCCCTGCCGTACGAAGCGACCGCCTCCTACCTGAAGCGCCTCGCCGGGTTCTACCGGCTGACGCTGTCCCAACTCCTCGACGGCTGCGGCATCACCCTGAACGGACACGGCACCACGCCCACAGCCGAACTGGCCCTCTCCCCCGCCGCCGCCCACCACATCACCATCCTGAGCCGCATCCCGATGAGGCACCTCACCCACGCACTGCCCCGGCTGCCCCACCCAGGCAGCCCCGGCCCCGGGCCGACCGCGCACTGGAAGCCCCTCGACGCCCTGCACCGGCCCGTGGCCGCCTGCACCCTGTGCACACGGCGCCACAGCCAGGGCACGACCGGGGCCGCATGGATCCACCGGCCCTGGCACCAACTGGTCTGCCCCCGCCACCACCAGGCCACCCCCGACCCCAGGCTCGACACCCCGGTCCACACCAAAACCGTGCCCGAACTGGTCACGGCCCGCCACGCCCACAGGCGGCTGCTACGACACCCCCGCGGCAAAAGCGCCTGGATGACGGCACGTGCGATCACCACCCGCTGGTACGACCAGCAGCAGCACCTGACCGAACGGTGGCACCACCGGCTGAACCAACTGATCGTGCTGAACACGCACTTGGACCGTGTGGGAAACGCATCAGCCGTGCTCTTGGCCCGTGATCTCGTGATCTACCCCGAGACCGTCGTCCTCGCCCGCACCCTCGCCGCACTCCCCCGCTACCGGACACAGCGTCCACGCGAGGCCCTCACCGCGATCGGGCACCGCCTCGGACTCTCCCGGTTCACCCCCACCACCAGCGACGCACTGGCCACCTACCTCACACGCACACGCCACTGACCAGCAACAACGGGCACCACACACGACCACACCCCGCTGCTACCCCTCGACGCACCATTCCATCGACAACAAACCCAAGATCAATCCCACCCAACTACAAAACCCCAGACCACCACCCCGAACAACCAAACCGAACACCCCTTGCCAGGCCCGTCCCCGACCCCTCACAGCACGCCCGCCTCAGCCCAAAATCCCAAGCCCACCAACGGAACACCAGGCCACAACAACCCCACTACTGCAGAACTACAGCTCCGTCACATCTGCTTAGGTCGACAGGGTCGTGTTGGGTGAACTTGGTTTCCTGGTACGTGAGTTGTCTGCCTGGTGGGTTCCTCTACCTGAGCGGGTTCCTGCCCGCGGGGGTTCGGGGAGGTTTTCACCTTCTGGGGGTGTCTCTGGAGCTGCGCATTGTGCAGTTGTTCCGGGCGGTTCTTGACTGACCATCATGGCCAGTACGAGCGGTGAGAAGCCGTCCGGGCATCTGCGGGCGGAGGTGGACCCGAGGGATGTCGATGTGCGGTTCATCGGCACAGACGGCTGCAGGGAGCAGCGGCCGTGGCTGGTGGCGGCTTCCGGGCTGGTGCCGGCGGAGCCGGTTCGGGGTTTCGCGGTCAGGCAGGGGAAGCGGCTGGCTCCGGGGTGGTGGTGGGCGGCTACAACGGGCCGTCTGGTGGCCCAGAACCCCGTGTACGTCGATTCCGAGATCCTGATCGACGTACACGTACCCTATTACGCCATGGGACATATTCCGGGCGTTCCCCCGTGCGGGCCCTGCAGAATTCTTCGAGGGCACTGCGGACTTGGGCCACAGGGATGGCAGCCTCAGGCGGGTAGTAGCTGGGCGTTCCTGGATCGAAGATCAGCTTGGGGTCGAACGATGGAGGGGTGGGATTTCCGGACGTCCAGATGAACCTGGAAACGTGTTCTTCATCGGCGCCGTCAGGCGTATCGGGCGTCCACCATCTCAGCGCCCCATATCCGTTCCGGGTGTTCACCGTGACGTAGAGGAAATTCCTTGCCCACCTCTCATCTGTCTCCTCAGGGTACTTTCCCTTGACGATACTGACCACCGCCTTCTCAGGCATGATGGCATATCCGTCCGGGGTGGTGGACCCTTGCGGCAGGTCGTTCATGATGTGGTCAATGAGCGCATCGACCTGGCTATCCGTCCTGGCATAAACGGGACCTTCATGTGTGGTGCCAAGAACTATCATGAGGCTATCGTCCCTACTTCCTCTTAATCGCACCTTCGAGTGGAGCGCCTATTCAAAGCAGCCTTGAGGGTCGCGTGAATTGCGGCGCACGAGGGAAGCGTTGCGCGGATATAAATTCTCCGATATGCCTGTGACGGTCCGCCAGTTGCACTGGCGGACCGTCACGATTGAGTCTAGAGGTGGGGGTTCTTGCGGGCCGAGCCTCTAGGCAACACTATCTACGATCCGCTCGCCCGTTTCCTGCCCCTTGACCCATTGGATACAGGTCGGTCGTTCCCCTGTCCCAGTACGGCAGAATTCCTCAATTGCTGCACGAACCTGAGAACCTGGAAGAGCGTTTCTGATGTCGTGGTAGGAAGGGCCTTCTGGATCAATCAGGATTTCCGGATCAAAGTCGGGCGGACTCTGACTGTCAGACACCCATGGCCAATCCGCCATGTCACTGTTTGTCTTCTTATTGATCTGCTCGGCTCGCCCGGCATTCACCATCCAGGCAAGCCCGCCGTACCCGTTCTTGAAATTTATTGTCACGAGCAGACTGTTGTCTGGATAGCCTTCCCACCATGCGGGGTCGACGCCTGCTGGGATCTCGGCCTCCGCGAATCCAAAGAAGGCAGTTTCGCATTCAGATGCGGATCTCGGGGGCAGGTCGTTTTGCCTAGGGCGGCCAGCGAGGAAGGAGTCGATGACTGCAGACATTTGCGCCAGGCCGTCCGCACATCGGTACTCGCCGAAGAAATGAGCTACGAGAATCACGTTCACCGCTTTCCGAGAATGATGACCGGGTTTCGAGCTCCAGGATAGTACACCGTGAGCGAGGATCCCTTGGATAGGATTGATTCGACAGCGTTGGTGCAGTTCATTCGATTACTGCAGACGCCGTTACTGTTGTTGATCACAACGGTAGCGTGGGTGATTCCGTTCTGCTTCATCAGTGCGGCGTACTTCGTCTCTACATGCGTGGCGATGTTGAACTTAGTACCAACGGGCTTCCCCCCGTAAAGAGGGGAAGGCGAGGTGCGCAGGTACTCACTGGCTACCGGATAGAGGTCGTCTTCCCCGCTCAGGAGGTCATCGTACTTTCCGCCTAGGCCGGCAATGCGCTTACCGTTTGCGTCCCTCAGTGCCCCCTGAGTTTTGTCACCGGTCTTGAGGTAGGGGCGAAGTCCGTCAAAGATCTTGCCGACCCAGATGGGGCAGCTTTCGTCGTTGTTATGGACGAGGACGTTGGTGGTGCCGGTGTTGACGTAGAAGGTGTGGAGGTCGTCGACCGTGAGGTCGTAGGCGGGCTGAAGTCCCGTCCAGTGGCTGGTGCTGCCGATCTGTACTGCGGTGCCGACAGGGGTGCGCAGGGCGTCGCCGACCCGGAGGTTGACGGCGTCGATCCAGCGCTTGCGGTTCTCCACCCAGTACGGGTGGTGATCCGTCGAGGTGAGACCGGATCCGTCCGCCAGGGTGACGTCGGTGAAGTTCCGGTCGTCGGGGGTGTGAATGGTGCGTGTGACGGTGCGGGGGCCGGTCTCGCCGGTGGCGGGGTTGGTTGCGGTAACACGATCCCCTGGCTGGATCTGTTCAATGGGACGGCCGGTGCCGTCAGCCATGAGGACCCGGGTGCCGGCAGGGAAGCTGTGAGTGGCCGCGCCAACGAGGCAGCCGACGGAACGCCGTGTTTTGCGGTAATCCTTGAGGGCCTCGACACCGTCTTCGATCTTGCCGAGGAGCTTCACCTTGCCCAGGGGCAGCACACCCGCGACGGCCATGGTGCAGCCGAGCGCGGTGGGGTTCTGGATGCACTCCTTGATGTCGTTGAGGCCGGAGAGCTCCCAGATGATGTTGCGCAGGACGGGTTCGTCCTCCCACACCCGAAGTTCGGAGTCCTCGGGGTGGGCGAGGCACGGCATGATCGGCAGCAGGCTGTCCCGGCTGGCGTACGGGATGCATATCCGCTTGGGCTTGCCGTCCTGCTGCCGCTTACGGTCCTCCATTTGCTGCCGGAGGGCCTCGTTGGCTTCCTTCTCGCGGAGGTTGAAGACTGTTTGCCAGGCGTCCTTGGACGCGGCCTCGGCTTCGACTTGGCTCTTGCCGGCGGCGAGGGCGGACTGCAGGGCGTCTGCCTTGGCGGCGTTGGCTTTCTGGGCGGACTGGCGGGCGTAGGCGGCTGAGAACTCGGCGTCGGCCGCGGAGTTCTCGGCGGCGGTGGCGTCCTGTTCCGCCCGGGTGGCGGCATCGCGTGCTGTGGCGGCCGACTTGGCCGCGTCGGCTGCCGAGGCGGCGGCGGCGTTGGCGGACGCGTTGGCGTCGGCCGCATACCCGGCGGCGGCCGCGGCGGACTTCTTCGCCTCGGCCACAGCTACGTCGGCGTCTGCCGCGGCGGCCTTGGCCTTGGCGGCGGCTTCGGCGGCGCGCCAGCGGTTCTCCATGGCCTTGGCGGCAACCTGCTGGCCTTCGGCGAGAAGACGTTCGACGAGGTGGATGTGGTTGGCCGCCAGGTCGTCCTTGCGCTGGGCCATGTACTGGCCGGTGGTGACGAAGGCGTGGAGCAGGTCGGGCGGGCCGGCCAGTGCGATCTTGGCAGCCGCCTTGACCTCGGGGCCGCCGGTGTTGGTGAGCCGGGCGGCGGTGACCTTGTCGTCGGTGATCCGCTCGCTGTACTGGGTGACTTGCAGGAGCGTCGCGAGTGCCTTGCCGCTGCCGTCGGCGAGGGTCTTTTTGGCGGCCTCGGCGACGCTGGGGCCGCCGGTGTTGGTCAGCCGGGCGGCGTCGACCTTCATCTCGTCGAGGGCGACGGTGTACTGGCCGCTGGTGTAGAAGCCCTGGATCTGTTCGGGCGTGCCCTTGAGAGCATCGGTGGCCGCGGTGCGGACGGCGGCGTAGGGGCTCTGGGTGCTCAGGCGGACGACGTTCTCGCGGATGTCGTGCTGGCCGGCTTCTTTCCAGCGGGTGCGCAGGTAGTCCAGGACGTCCTGGTCGGTTCCGGACAGTGCGCGGGCGGCGGCCTCCTGGTGCCAGGGGCCCAGCTGCTTGAGTGCCTTCATGGCGAGCTCGCGGCCCTTGGCCGCGGTGGCTTTGACGTCCACGTCGGGCTGGGCGGCCGCTTGGGCCAGGGTGGCGGCGGTGTCGTTCAGGGAGAGGGCCTCCACCTGGGCCGAGGCGGAAGCGGCGATGTGGGCCTCGCCGGTGGACTTGAGCGACCGGGCCTGCTCGATGGCGCCCTCGGTGCGGGTCTGCAGGTCGACGGCCTCCCCCTCGCGGGCGAGGGCGAAGATCTCCTTGGCCTTGGTCACCGCTGTGCCGGCTGTCTCCGCCGCCAGCTTTGCGGCATCGGCGTTCTTTTTGGCGCGGTCGGCGTAGGTGGCGGAGTCTCCCGCGTGCTGGGCTGCCTCGTCCGCGAAGTCGGCTGCCTTGTTGGCGTGTGCGGCAGCCGAGTTCGCGCAGTCACGGGCCGCGAAGGCGGCCGTCGCTGCGCGGTCGGCGTAGGCGGCGGAGCGGTCGGCCGCGGCGTTGGCGGCGTTCGCGTGCCGCCGGGCCTCGGTCGCCGCCTGGCGGGCCTCGGAGGAGTGTGCTCCCGCGGCGTCCGCGTAGTTGTTGGCCTCTTCCGCCGCATCAGCCGCGTCGTTGGAGTTCGAGGCAGCGCTCTTGGCCGCGCTCGAGGCAACCTTCGCGGCGATAGAGGCCAGCCCTGCCTGGTGGGCGGCAGTGGCGGAGGCAGTTGCGAGTTGCGCTGCGGCCCGCGCCCCGACGGCTGACTTGCGTGCGTTCTCCGCCTCGTCGGCGTTGCCGGATGCGGCGATGGCCGCGTTGTAGGCCTTGTTCGCCGCGTCGGCGGCGCCTGCGGCGGCAGCGGCCGTCTGGGAGGCGGCGAGCGCTGCCCTGCGGGCGGCACGGTTGGCGGCGTTCGCTGATCCGATGGCCTCCTGCGAGGCCTGGGCGGCGGCCCGGGCGGCGTTGGCGGCTTCCTTTGTCTTGACCGCGGCCTTCTTGGCGTCGGTCTTGGCGCCCTGCATCTCGGCAGCGGCCTTCTTCGCGGCCGCCTTCGCCAAGTTTGAGGCCTCGATCGCCTTCTTGGAGTCCTCCTCGGCCTGCTTGGTGGCGTCTTCGGCCTGCTTGCCCGCTTCCTTGGCCTGCTCCGTCAGCTGGGCGACCGAGGCGTACTCCTGGTCCCGGTTGCGGGCGACGAACTGCCCGACCTCCAGGAACTCGGCAATGTCGTCGGGCGTGCCCCGAAGTGCGACTATCGCAGCCGCCTTCACGTTCGGGCCGCCCGTGTTCGTCATGCGGGCGACATCGACCTTGTTGTCTTCCTGACGGGCCTCGTACTGCCCCGACGCGAGGAAGCGTTCACGATCTTCCGGCGTACCCTTGAGGGCTTCCATGCCCGCCTCGCGCACGCTGGAGTCACCGAGGGTGATCATCCGGGCGACGTCGACCTTGGCGTCTTCGTCCTGCGCGGCCTCAAAGCCGTCGAGCAGGAACCTCTCCAGCTCACTGGGCGACTTGAGCAACGCGTCCTTGGCGGCCTGCCTGACTTCAGGCCCGCCCGTCATCGCCAGCCGGGCCGCGTCAACCCGGTTGTCGTCGTACTGGATGGACGGCGCGTCAGCCAGGAATTTGCGGATGGCATCGTCACCACCCAGCAAGGCTTCTTCCGCGGCCTGCTTCAGATCAGGACCGCCGTTCTGCCAGTAGCTCACAATCTCGCTGCGCGCGTCGGCCGGCACTGCGGGCGCCTCGGCGGCCAGCGCGCTCGGGGCCCCCAGGAGCCCTGACACCAGGCCGGTTGCCAGCAGAGTTCCGAGCACGCGTCTGCGTGCCGAGAAAGGTTTGAGTGTTCCCAAGCCAAGAGACCGGGACGGTGTACGCCGTTTCATACGGCGGGCCCCCTAATTTGACAGTGCAGTTGAAAAAGCAGCCCAGCCCGTGGGGAGGAACCGGCGAGGAGCAGAGAATTCTTCTCCGGCTCGCGCACGAGCACCTTCCTGCGATCGGCGCGACAGCAATGCCGAGATACCCAACCGAGCCAAGCCGGATGATCGTACAGCCGACTGCACGCACGGGTACGGCCGGGGACTACAGGGAACGGTGTCTGACAGGCACCCAGGTCGCAGAACCGAGTACAGCATCCACGACGGCAGATCCAGCCGCACGAAACCGGCCACCGGATACGATCTACCGCTTCTTCAAAGGGACTTGAGAAAGGTTGTATGGTGTATTGAAATCGTTCTGAGATGCCCGTCACAGACGGGCTAACGCGAAGCCGGATCTCAAGTGTGATTCACTCTCGGGGACTTGATGGGATTCTTATGTCCCGTCTCTGATTGTGAAAGGCCCCTCATGGCTATATCCCGTGTACGCAAGATGCTGTTGACCGGGCTGGTGTCTGCGTTCGCGGTGACCGCGACAGCCCTCGGAGCAGCACACGCGGTGACCGGCAGCCCCTCACCGGCAGCAGCAGCAGCCGGCGATGAGATGCCCTCCACGACCGAGGACTTCAACTACCCCGACGCCGCGAAGATCCAGGCCGAGAAGGGGATCACCCTCAAGCGCGGCGACGGACATATCGTCCTGAGCTCCTGCGACGGCACCGAGGACATCAAGGTCCTCAGCAAGACCGGACAGAAGGACTACTGCTTCGCCGTCAAAGCCAAGGCGGGCTACGTCACGCTGGAACTCGCCCGGGCCTACGGCATCTGGACCAAGGCCGCCCCGGTGAAGACCACCATCAAGGACCCCGACGGCGACACCACCGTCATCAACGCACCCGCCAACGCCTTCACCGGCTACGGCGAAGCAACCGCCGAGAGGATTCCCACCTCTCTCATCGAACTCCGCGTCACCGGCTGACCGCCACCGCCGGACCGGTGCTCCCTTCCCGCACCGGAAGACCAACGGGCTGCCGAGCCGGCCTGTTCACCAAACTGCAGTGCAGCGCATCCTGCGGCTACACCGCAGGAACAGCCGCGGCCCAGCAGCTTTGACGCCCCACCAAGGGAAGCCGCTCGCCGCTCCGGGGCATGACCCGCACCCCCGCACACATTCTTCTAGAAGGACCACCATGTCTGGAAAGAGCCCACGCGCCGCGTGGCTCACTGGCCTGTTCGCCCTCACTACGGCGGCCAGTCTCATCTCTGCCACCCCTGCCGGCGCTCTGTCGGGCGCCGACGCCAAGGACGGCGATCTCGACTACACCGTCAGGCTGAACTTCGGGGACAAGCAGGGCTGTTCGGGCGCGCTGGTCGAGGCGCAGTGGGTGATGACGGCAGCGTCTTGTTTCGCTGACAATGGTCAGCCGGCGAAGTCCGGCAAGCCTGCGGTACGGACGACGGTCACGGTCGGCCGCCCCGACCTCGGACCGGCGACTGGCAGCACCGTGGATGCCACTTATGTGAACGTGCATCCGGACCGCGACGTGGCACTGGTACAGCTGGCCTGGCCGATAGCCGGGGCCAAGCCCATCAAGCTGAGCACATCGGCTCCAGTAGCCGGTGAGCAGCTGCAGTCGGTGGGCTTTGGGCGCACAAGGACCGAGTGGGTGCCGAACAAGCCGCACTCGGGCACCTTCACCGTCGCCTCAGTCGACGGCGGCTCGGTCGGTCTGAACGGGTCAGACACGGCGGTGCTGTGCCAGGGGGACGCCGGAGCGCCCGCAGTGCGGAACGTCAACGGCACCCCGGAGCTGGTAGCGGTCAACAGCCGCTCCTGGCGGGGCGGCTGCCTGGGCACCGACCCGGCCGAGACCCGCACCAGCGCCCTCGACACCCGCATCGACGGCCTGGGCACCTTCATCCAGCCGCTGAGCAACACGACTTCGTTCCGGCCGCAGCTGGGCAAGCTGCTCCCGGATGCCACCACCGTGATGACGGCGGGTGACTTCAACAACGACGGGCGCAGCGACCTGGCCATGGTCCTCAAGGACGGCACGCTGCACACCTTCGCCGCCCGCCCCGACGGCACCTTCGAGTACGGGCGCAAGCTGTGGACGGATGCCAGCTGGAAGGCCGCCACCAAGATCGTGGCTGGTGACTTCAACGGCGACGGCCAGATGGACGTCGCCTCCGTCTGGAACGACGGCCGCATCCGCCTTTATGCGGGGAAGACGGACGGCACGCTGGCCGACGGCAAGCTGCTGTGGACGGACACCAAGACCAACTGGAACGACATGCTCCAGATCGCCCGGTTCAAGCCGGACACCTCCGGCCGCGACGGCCTGCTCACCGTCTGGTCCACCGGCGACCTGTACGCCTACCCCACCACCGGCGACGGCGTGCTGGGCAACTCCCAGAGCATGTGGAAGGACCCGTCCTGGAAGGTCGCCTCCAAGCTGACCACCGGTGACTTCAACGGCGACGGCCGCGACGACGTCGTCATCACCGACGGCGCCGGAGCACTCGTGCGCTACGGCAACGGCAAGGGCGGCCTCAGCGACGGCGTGTCCATGTGGCCCGACAAAAGCTGGAAGAACGTCCAGGCCATCCTCGGCGGCGACTTCGACGGCAACGGCAAGACCGACCTCGGCAGCCTCTGGAACAACCAGCAGAAGTTCACCGTCTACCAGGGCAACGGCGACGGCACCCTCTCCGACGGCAAGGACGCCTGGACCCGCTGACCCACCCGCAGCACGTGAAGGACAGCGCCTGCCGCGCTCCCCTCACGTGGGTGATGCGCTGCCTGCCTCCAGCGGCTCCCACCGCTGGAGGCTCAGTCCCGGCCGACCGCAGCCAGCGCTCAGAGCCAGAGACTCCTTGACCTCCTCAAGCGGTCGGCGAGCGCGGCAATCAGATCGTCCAGTTTGTAGGACGTGGCCGGTATAGCGAATGCCGCTGCGTGTGGGCCACGGCGTAGAAGTCCGTTCGTAATCAAGAGCCCGCCCGCTTCAAAAGATGCGCAAGCCCGGCCTTGAGTCTCCGCCCGAGGGCCGCTCCACGTATCGGTGCACCAGCCAGTGAACCGTTCCGGGTTCGGTAGAGATCTCAGATGTTGGGTGTGACCTGGGGTTTCGTGGTGTTGAGGTAGTGGTTCGCTTCGTACTCGACGGGCGGGATGTGCCCTATCTCACCGTGGAGTCGGCGGTGGTTGTACCAGTCGACCCATGCGGCGGTGGCGAGCTCGACCTGGGCGAGCGTTCGCCAGGGCCGCTGCGGCTTAATGAGCTCGGTTTTGTACAGCCCGACGGTCGATTCCATCAGGGCGTTGTCCAGGGCGTCGCCGACCGATCCGATGCTCGCCGCGATGCCGGCGACGTCGAGGTGTTCGGCCAGCTTGAACGATGTGTACTGCGACCCGGCATCCGAGTGATGGATCAACTCACCGCGAGTGTAGGGGCGTTGGTCGCGGTCGCGTTGCCACAGGGCCATCTCCAGCGCGTCCAGGACGAGCAGGGTCTCCTTCGTGGTGGCCGCCGACCAGCCGACGATGCGGCGGGAGAAGGTGTCCACGACGAACGCGATGTAGACCACGCCGGTCCAGGTTGCCACGTGGGTGAAGTCCGCGACCCAGCAGCGGTTGGGTGCGTCGGCGACGAAGTCACGGTCGACCAGGTCCGGCGCCCGGGGTGCGGCGGGGTCGGTGATCGTGGTGATCACCTTCTTGCCGCGGACGGCGCCGGTGATGCTGAGCTCGCGCATGAGGCGCTCGACGGTGCAGCGGGCCACGGGGTGGCCCTTCCGGTTCAGGTGCCGCCAGATCTTTCTCGCGCCGTAGACGCGGTAGTTGGTCTCGTACGCCTCTGTGATCAGAGGCTTCAGCTCCGCGTCGCGGACGGTTCGAGCCGCGGGTGCGGCCTGGCGTTTGTGGTGGGCGTAGTAGGTGGAGGGGGCGATCTTGCAGGAGTGCTCAGTGAGGACTCGGCAGATCGGCTCGACGCCGCCGAAGCGCCCCTTGTGCTCGTCGATGAACGCTACGAGCGTGTGTGTGGCCGGTCGAGCTCGGCCGCGAAGAAAGACGCCGCAGCCTTGAGGATCTCGTTGGCCCGCTTCAGCTCGGCGTTCTCCTTCTTCAGCCGCTTCAACTCGGCCGGCTCCTCCGTCGTCGTCCCCGGCCGGGCGCCGGCGTCGATATGGTCCTGCCTGACCCACTTGCGCAGCGTCTCGGTCGTGCCGATGCCGAGCTTGGAGGCGACGGCCTTCATCGCGGACCACTCGGTGTCGTACTCCGGCCGCACCTCGGCGACCATACGGACAGCTCGTTTGCGCAGCTCAAGCGGGTATCGGGAAGGACGTGCCATGACTCGATCCTCTCAAATGATCGAGTCCCTACCGAACCCGGAACGGTTCATACGGCACTTTGGGCCTGGCTGCGGCACCAGAATGACACTGCTCACCCGTCGAGGTCAGCCAGGGCCCAGCGTCGGCGGCCACCGTCGTCCTGATCGGTGTCCGTCCCGCAGGAGACGACACCGCGCGCGGTCACCTGGCGCAGCAGGTCCTCGCCCTCGGGGCCTTCGGGCGTGTGACCGCTCTGGTGCGACAGGATGAGGATGAGGGCCTGGTGGTCCTGGTCGGCCAGGTGCAGGCTGATCCGGCGGCCGCCGTCCGACAGAGCGGCCCGGGCCAGCAGGACCGTCACCTCGGTGATGTTCGCTTCCCGGGCGGCGTCCAGCCGGTAGCCCCACTCGGCCAGCTTCCCGATCACGTGCCGGCCTGCCTTGGCGGGTGACCACGGGGCGTTCTCCAGCGTCCAGTTCGCCGCCCTGCGGTTCGCGATCCGCGCCGCCAGCCGCGGCCGAATCAGTACGGCCCCGGGCGCAGCGCCTTCGGGGCGTGGCGGCTCGACTGGCTTCTTGGGCGGGGGCGGGGTCTTCGGCGGGTAGTCGGGGCGATGGCCGTCCTCGCCCTCGGCGCCATCGGCGTCCAGCGGAACGGTCACAACTGCCTCCCCACGAGCGGGCGTTCAGGCCCGGAGGCCCGTGCCGTTCATCGTAGGCCTCGCCTTGACGCCAGGAGGGCAGATGTCCCCATTCGTACCCGAACGCAGCATGGTGGGCTGCCGACCAGGCAGAGTCTCTGCCACGCCCGGATGGGGATCTGTCCCTCTCTTTGTGGAGATCGCCAAGGGGGCCACCCACACGCTATGTTGAACGAGTTCAAATACTTGGGTTGTGGGCGGGGTGCGGAGTGTCGGTCGACGAGGAGGCCGTGCGCAGCGGCGTGCAGAGTGAGCTCCGGCAAAAGGGCCGTTGCGTGCTGACGTATGTGCTCCTTCACGGCGCGGCGTGGCTCGCGATCTCACAGACAGTCGGTTGGGAGGACTCGTTCCTGCAGACCATGGAACTGGGAGCCGGCCTGCTGGTGTTCATCGGCGGCCCGAGTCTGCTCGTCGCGCTGGTCGCGACATCGGAGCACCGCCGGATGGACATGGTCCAGTTCCGGGTGCTGCTGGGCATGTTCCTCATCTTGTGCGCGTGGCCGCTCGTCGGCTGCAGCACACCCGAGCCGCTCCTGTTCCAGGTCACGGCACAGATCGCCTTCGCCGCCCTCGTCCCCACACCACTCCTCCCCGAGCACTCAACCGGGCAGACCGGCCAGTGAAGGCAGAGCGGGGCATTTGGGCAGCCACGCACCACCGGCGGGAGGCGCGGCGGCCGCGCTCCTTGCGGGATCCGCAAAGACCTGGAGCAGGCGAGTAAGGAAGGCAGGCATGTGGATGCGTACCTCGGCAGGGCGGCTGTCTGTTCTGGCAGCCGCGTTGGCATGGGCCTGTATGGCTTGTGCCGATGCAGGCGGGGAGTCGGTCCGCGTTGACCAGTCGGCGCTTGCGGGCGAGTGGAGCAGTCCGGGCGGCGCTCGCCTTCATCTGGGAGCCGACCGGGGAATGACAGGGACAAGACTGAGCCGCGCGATGCTCGGAGGAACATCCTGCCCCGATACCGTCGCGGGGCGTTGGAGCTTCTTCAGCGCCCCCGACCACCTGGGGGGCTCGGGCGCCGACGATGCGCTCACCAGCGGTGACCGCGTCGCACTGAGCATCGACGGCCCGAAAGAATCCTGCCTCCTGTCGGCCCAGGTCCGACGGGACGGCACGGTCCTCAGCCTCTGCCTGGTCGAGGACCCTGATTCCGGCTGCTCAGCCAAAGAGCTCCTACGGCCCGTTCCAGCGACGGCAACTGGACGGGCACCGAAGTGACTCACTTGCGGGTGGCCGCGCCCACACAAGACGCGTGCCACACGCCTTTCATCGCCCGTCAAGAACTGGGGAGCAATGATGGCCTTCGGTGAACTGCTGACGCTGGCAATGCTCGGCATGGCGCTGGCGGGGCTGACCGGGGCCGTGCTCGGCATCTACGCCCTGACCTGCAACCGCGTACCAGGACGATGGTTCGCCAGGATGGTCCGGAACCCCAGACTCTGGGGAATCGGCGTGCTGTTCATGACCGCCGGCTTTGCCTATGTCTCGGTCCTCGGACTCGGAATCATGGTCACCGCCCACACCGTCAGGCTCACCAGGTGACCAAGACCGTCAATCAAGCGGCCGGGGAGCAAGGGCGGGGTCTGTACCGTCAACGGTGGATCTTCGAACAGGAAGTAACACCTGATGACAGACGTGATCGTCTCGGCTGAGGCCGTCGAGGAAGTGCAGCCTGCCGGGGCACCGGATGCTCTGGATGACCAGTTGATCAGCCAGCTGGTGGACCGGGCGAAGGCCGACGGGATCAAACTGACCGGCCAGGGCGGGCTGCTGCAGCAGCTGACGAAGAAGATCCTCGAGTCGGCCCTCGAAGGCGAGATCACCGACCACCTCGGCCACGACAAGCACGAGAAGACGACCAGCGGCAACACCCGCAACGGCATCCGGTCCAAGACCGTCCTCACGGAGGTCGGGCCGGTCGCCATCGACGTGCCGAGGGACCGGGAGGGCAGCTTCGAGCCGCAGATCGTGAAGAAGCGGCAGCGCCGGCTGACCGGCGTCGACGAGATGGTGCTCTCACTGTCCGCCCGAGGGCTCACCCACGGCGGGATATCCGCCCATCTCGCGGAGGTCTACGGAGCCGAGGTCTCCAAGACCACGATCTCCACGATCACCGACAAGGTGCTCGACGGCATGCACGAATGGCAGAGCCGGCCGCTCGATTCGGTCTATCCGGTTCTGTTCATCGACTGTGTGCACGTGAAGCTGAGGGATGGTCAGGTCGCGAACCGGCCGATCTATGTCGTGCTGGCGGTCACGGTCGAGGGCACCCGGGAGATCCTGGGGCTGTGGGCGGGCGATGGCGGCGAGGGCGCCAGGTACTGGCTCCAGGTCCTCACTGAGATCAAGAACAGGGGCGTTGACGACGTCTGCATGGTCGTCTGTGACTGTGAGGATGATCGTGTTCCGCACGGGGCCGCGGCTTGACCCGGTCTGCGACTGACCAAGGTGTCCTGAGTGCCGATCTGTCGGCCCGGTCCCGTGCGGGGCTCGCTGCCGCCGGCCCGGCGGGCGTGTCCCGATAGGGGCCTTCGCGACAGGCACCCTCACAGTCCTGACCGCCCGACCGGTCCGGTGGCGGCCATCCGCCCGCGAACCGATCGAGACAGGCACATGACCACCTCCAGCATGCCGCACAACGGCGACACCGCACAGCCCGTGGACTCCACCACCATCGTGCTCGGCGTTGACACTCACAAAGACGTGCACGTCGCCGCTGTCGTGAGCGTTCTCGGTGCCTTGCTGGGCACCCAGTCGTTCCCCGCCACGGCCTCCGGGTACCACCAACTCGCCGACTGGGCACGTTCGTTGGGAGTCATCAAGAAGGCCGGCGTGGAAGGCACCGGCTCCTACGGCGCCGGACTGGCCCGGCACCTGGCCACCGAAGGCATTGAGGTCATCGAGGTCAACCGGCCCGACCGGGCGGCCCGGCGCCGCTCGGGCAAGACCGACGCGGTCGACGCCGAGGCCGCCGCCCGGGCCGTGCTGGGCGGACGGGCCACCGGGCTCCGAAGAGCAAAGACGGCCCGGTGGAGGAGCTTCGCGTCCTGAAGGTCGTCAAGGACTCCGCAGTCCGCAACCGCACCCAGGCCATCAACCAGCTCAAGGCCCTGCTGGTCAGCTCACCGGCCCAGCTGCGCGAGTCCCTCACCGGGCTTTCGAACCCGGCGCTGTTCAAGGCGTGCGCTGCCCTGGATCCGCAGGCGAGCGCGGTGCACCAGGCCCTGAGCCTGCTGGCCCACCGCATCAAGCAGCTCTCCGCCGAGGCCACCACACTCACCCGTCGCATCTCGGCAATCATCCAGGCCCACAACCCGCAGTTGCTCGAACTCACCGGCGTCGGCCCGGACAGCGCGGCCATCCTGCTCACAGCAGCCGGCGACAACCACGACCGTCTCCGCGACGAGGCGTCCTTCGCCGCTCTGTGCGGTGTCAGCCCGGTCGAACGCTCCTCCGGCAAGAACCAACGCCGACGGCTCAACCGCGGCGGGAACCGGCAGGCCAACGCCGCCCTCTACCGCATCGTGCTCTCCCGCCTGCGCTGGGAGGAACGCTCCCGCGCCTACCTCCTGCGACGCACCGCAGAGGGCAAGACCAAGCGGGAAGTCATCCGCTGCCTGAAGCGGTACGTCGCCCGCGAGATCCACCGAGCCATCGCCTCCGCTCCGCTGCCTGTTCCCGACAGCCCCGCGGCTTGACATCCATAGGGGCATCGGCCTGAAGGGCCTGCCGGACGCGATCGCGACGGTCTGGCCGCAGGCGATCACGCAGACGTGTGTCGTTCACTTGCTGAGGGCGTCGTTCCGTTACGCGGCCCGGCAGGACTGGGACAAGATCTCGAAGGCGCTCAAGCCCGTCTACACCGCCCCGACCCAGGACGTCGCCGAGGAAAAATTCCTCGAGTTCGGCGACGCCTGGGGCAAGAAGTATCCGGCGATCGTGAGGCTGTGGGAGAACGCCTGGGCCGAGTTCGTGCCCTTCCTTCAATCCGACAGTGAAATAAGGCGAGTTGTGTGCACCACGAACGCCATCGAGTCGGTGAACGCGCGGATCCGCAAAGCCGTCCGCTCCCGCGGGCATTCCCGAACGAGCAGGCAGCGATCAAGTGCGTCTACATGGCCGTCATGAGCCTCGACCCCACCGGGCAAGGACGCAAACGCTGGTCACAACGCTGGAAAGCCGCTCTGAACGCCTTCGAGATCACCTTCGACGGCCGACTCTCCGCCGCCCGCCGCTGACCCACTAACAACTCCAGAACCACCGTTAACTTTACGGACCCCCGCCAGATGCGTAATCTGGCGGGGCTTCTGGCTAAATCGAAGCTAGCTCGTTCGATCGATCAAGGCGTCGATCTGGCATATGAGTTCTAGCCATTCCTTCATCGTGGTTGCGAGTTGTGGATCTTTGATCCGCGGCACGGCCCATTCCAGTTCCAGTCTGACGGACCTCATTGCCAACCATGCGTCCCGATCTAGCCCGAGGTCGGTCTCTTGCCAGCGCCCTCCGATGCGCAGTCGCTCGGCAAGTTTAGACGCCTCGAATCGCTCCGACGGAAGACACGCCAGGACACGCCGCCCAAAGTTGTCCGGACTGAGTTTCGGATGCTCAATGGTCCAGCCAAACCGATCAGCTGTCGTTACATAGACACCTAGCCAGTTGACCCCCATGAACGCCGGAATTCGCCCTGCTTCAATCGCAGCGATCACGAACTCGACGGCACGGTCGAAATCCCCCTGCGGGTGATTATCCGGATCAGCGAGCGCGTATATTGCGTCCGTCTTCAGCAAGTCATTGACTGCACCCCAGGACTGAAGATGCATGCCTGCTGGCATGTGTGCGGCTATCCACGCGCGATAGTCCGCCGGACTATCGGCACGTAGCCTCTTATACAGGTCTAGCGGTTCGGTCGTCACGGCCGCGGCTCTCCCCCAAGATTAAACGTTACGCTATCCGGAACATGCACGCCCGCATTCCTGAACGCGTCCACGCCATTCTGCAATGCCTGAGCAGCCTGATCTTCATAGGGAAGATAATGGCCCGTCCTGTTATCGAGATTTATTACTTGCCCGTTCGATACGCGAACACCTCCAGCACCGACAACATCAGCCCCTCCTGTGAGCACCGTATGGTTGAAGCCCCCCTCAATTATTCTGAGTTTGCCAGCCGTATCGACCGACCAGATGTAATTCCCACTCCCGGCCATGGCCGCGCCGAACTCAGAAGAACCAGCTTCCAGCGGGGCGGCGCCGACCAGTTTCATCAAACCCATCTCGCCCTCAAGACGCTCCGGATAGCGATTGGAAGATACTGGACCGCAATTGTGGACCAGAACCGGCGTCGATCCGGCCAGCACATAGTACGTGTGGATGTGGTCGACGGTGAGGTTGTACGTGGTAACGGCGCGGTGGTAGTTGCGTACGTTGACGACCGTGGTGAGGGTGCCGTCGGGCTGGCGGAGTTGTTCGCCCGGTTTCAGGTCGGCGGCGTCGACCCATTGCTTGCGGCTGGCGTCCCAGTACGGGTGGTGCTGGGTGGAGGTGATCGTCTGGTCGCCGGTGGAGGTGTGGACCGTGGTGTCGGTGAAGTCCTTGTCGATCAGGGTGACTTCGACGTGGGTGACTTTCTCCGGCTTGGTGGTGTTGGTGAGCGGGTCCGTGGCCTGGACGGTGTCGCCGACCTTGACCTGGTCGATCGGGATGGTGGCGCCGCTGGCGAGGAGTACCGTCGTCGGGGCGGGGAAGCTGTCGCATCCGGGGGACGATGCGGGTTCCTGCTTGCCGGCGGCCGCGCCTCCCTCGCTCTTGGCGGCCGCAGCGGCGGCTTCGCCTTCGCCTCCTGCCTTGCCGGCGCCGCCCTTTGCTGCCTTGGCCACCTTGGCGGCGCCGGCCACGACTGCTGCTCCGACGCCCAGCACGGATAGTGCTTCGGCGCCTGCCCCGACGGCGGCTCCTGTGACCCCTGCGGTCACCCCGAGTTCAAAGCCTGTGGCGAATCCTTCCGCGGCGGCCATCAGTACGCCTGCGCAGGCTCCCGCTGTTGCCGCGATGCATCCGACGACGACGGAGACGACGACCACTGTGACCGCGATCTCCAGGACGTGGTCGGCGGCCCAGTCGACGGCCTTCTGCCACCAGTGGTGGTGCTTCTTCGGCTTCGGCTTGCTGACGTATGTCGTCTTCGGCTTCGGCTTGTCGTTGACGGTGGCCCGGTTTCCGTCGGTGTTGGCCGTGCCGTCGTTGTTCCAGTCGTCGGGGTAGCAGGCGGCGCCGCCCTCGCCGCACATCTGCATCAGGCCGGTCGGGTCGCTGCTGGTGACCGGGGTGTTGCCCGAGTAGGCGTAGCCGTTGATGGACTGGGGGTTGGTCGGGTCGAGGATCGGGTCGACGGAGA
>NZ_QOLA01000044.1 GCF_003324565.1 Streptomyces sp. SDr-06
GTACCGGTGAGGCCGAGCAGGGTGTCATCGGGCTCCAGCAGGCGGGGATCCCGGACGAGATCGAGCCGAGCCTGTCGGTGCGGTTCATGGGCATCGACGAGCAGGCGATCATCTCGTACCTGGTCACCGCCTACTACTCGGCCGCGATCCTGGTGCCCGACGCGCTCGGCGTCCTGGAGAACGTCGAGGTCAGCCGCTGGCGCGGTACCGCGGGCCCCGGTGCTCCCACCGCGGAGCCCCCCAAGCCCCCCGCTCAGAGGAGCTGACGCCCCGCCCCGTGCCGGGGACTGCCCGGCCCGGATCGAGAGCGCGTTCAAGGACGACGGCCTTGGACGCGCCCGAGGCGTTCCCCGCCGCCGTGTCCTTCGTCGTCGACGAGAACCACCAGGCCGGGCCACCAGGGTGCCCCGCGCGGTCCACGTACGCGATCGCGCTCGTGATCTGTTCCAGCACCTGCTCGAAGGTGTCCGCTGACCGGGCCCGGCCCGGAACATCATGTTCCGGGCCGGGCCGCCGTTCAGAAGTCCCAGCTCTGACTGGCTGCGCCGTTGCAGCTCCAGCTCACCAGGAGCTGTCCGTTCTCCGGCCGACCGGCCAGGATGTCGAGACACTTTCCATTCATCCGGCTACGGATCTCGTTGCCGTTCCTGAACCACTTCTGGTTACTGCCGCCGTCGCAGTCCCACATGCTCACCGATCCTTGGTCGCCCTGGACGAAGGCGTAGATCTCGAGGCACTTTCCGTTCAGACCGGAACGGATCTGCTCCCCGTCCCACCGCCACTGCTGATTGGTGTTGCCGGTGCAGTCCCATGTCACGGTGGAGGCGCCGTTCTCCTGATGGAACATGAAGATGTCGGCGCACCGTCCGTTCAGGTTGGACTTGAGCAGGGGCGCCGCGGCGTGTGCGGGCGAGCCTGTCAAGGTGCCGCCGACCGCGAGCCCAATGGCCGCCAGCAGCGGCATCAGTCGTCCCACAGCTCTCATGATTTCCCTCCGTACAGCCCTTGCGCGGTTGCGCTGGACCCTGTCTAGCGGCCGAGGATTGTCCGGCGCCGGGACGGGGACGCCGGACAACAACAGCTGGACAACGGCCACGCGGCGCGGCTGCGGACAGGCCCCGGAAGAGGAAGACCATGCCACGCGCCGAACGCCCGCTCGACCCGGACGATGGTCCGTTGACGCGATTCGCCGCTGACCTGCGGAAGCTGCGCGAGAAGGCGGGCCGGCCGCCCTACCGGGCCCTGGCCACCAAGGCGCACTATTCGTCCACGACGCTGTCGGACGCCGCGAGCGGGCGCACGTTTCCGAGCCTCGGCGTCACGTTGGCGTACGTGGCGGCGTGTCAGGGTGACTGCCGCGCGTGGGAAGCCCGGTGGCACGCGACCGCCGCCGAGATCGCCGTCGGTGAATCGTGCGACGAGCCGGGGGACACCAGCCTGCTGAGCGCCCCGTACGCCGGGCTTTCGGCCTTTCAGCCGGAGGACGCCGACCGCTTCTTCGGGCGCGAGCGGCTGACCGGTGAGGTGCTGGCGAAGGTGCGTGACCGCCGGTTCCTGGTGGTCCTGGGGCCGTCCGGGGCAGGGAAGTCCTCGGTGCTGCGGGCAGGGCTCGTCGCGCGAGCGCGGGCATGGGGGTGGCCGGTGATGCTCTTCACGCCGGGTCCCCATCCCGTGGAGGAGTGCGCGATCCGCCTGGCCGACGCGACGGGCGAGGCGCCCGGCGCGTTGATCACCGAGCTGCGCGACGATCCCCTGGCGCTGCACCTGCGGCTGCGGCAGGCCACCGCCGACCGTGCGCCGGACATCGACACGCTGATCGTGGCCGACCAGTTCGAGGAGGTGTTCACCCTCTGCCGGGACAAGGACGAGCGGGACGCGTTCATCGCCATGCTGATCGCGGCCACCACGGCAACGACCAGCCGGACCCGGGTGGTACTCGGAGTGCGGGCCGACTTCTACGGTCGCCTCGTCCAGGACACCCGGCTGGTCGAGGCGATGCGCGACGCGCAGATCGCGGTCGGTCCGATGACCAACCAGGAGCTGCGGGAGGCCGTCACCCGGCCGGCCGCGCTTGCCCAGTGCACCGTGACGGGACCGCTGTTGGCAGCCGTGGTCGCCGACGCGACCGGTCAGCCAGGGGCACTGCCACTGGTCTCCCACGCGATGGCCGAGACCTGGCGCCGCCGCAGCGGCAACCGCCTGACCCTGGACGGCTACCTGGCGGCCGGCGGCATCCAGCACGCGCTCGCGCAGACCGCCGAGGCTGCTTACCAGGCGTTGTCGCCGGTTCGGCAGGGCCTCGCCAGATCCCTGTTCCTTCGCCTGACCGCGTTGGGGGAGGGGACCGAGGACACCAGGCGCCGCATCACCAGGGACGAGTTGGACCCGAGCCCCGACACCGCCTTCGTGCTCGAATCCCTGGCCCGGCAACGGCTGGTGACGCTGGACGAGGAGTGCGTCGAGATCACTCACGAGGCGATCATCCGGTGCTGGCCGAGGCTGCGCGGCTGGCTGACCGAGGACCGGGAGCGGCTGCTGCTGCACCGCCAGCTCACTGAGGCGACCGCCGGTTGGGAGGCGCAGGACCGCGACCCGCACGCCCTGTTCCGCGGTGCCCGCCTTGCGGCGGCACTGGATCTGGCCGCGGCGGACGGCAGCCGACTGTCCTCCAGGGAACGACGCTTTCTCGGCGCGAGCCGGGAAGCGCAGGCAGACGAGACAGCGGCGGTCAGGCGGCGCACGGTCCGCCTGCGGCAACTGGTCATCCTGCTCACCGTCCTGGTGTGCGTCGCCGCCACCGCGGGCGTGCTGGCCGTCGGCTCCCGCAGCTCAGCCATCCAGCAGCGCAACGTGGCCATCGCGCGGAAAGCGGCCGCGGACGCGGCGGAGGTGCGGCAGCACAATCCTTCGCTCGCCGCACAACTGAACCTGGCCGCCTACCGGTTGGCCGCCACCGACGACGTCCGCGATCACCTGATGACCACGTTCGCTACGCCGTACACGAGCCGGCTCGCCGGGCACACCTCCGATGTGGTCTCGATTTCCTTCGCCCCCAAGAGCACGGTCCTGGCCACCGCGAGTTGGGACCGGACGTTCCGGCTGTGGGACGTCGCGGACGCCCACCGACATGTCCAACTGGCCGTCCTGGAGCAGTCTTCGAGGCCGCTGGCCGTCGCGTTCGGGCAGGGCGGCGGTGTGCTGGCGACGGCGAGTGAACGATCGGTGCGGCTGTGGGACGTGACGAACCGGCGCGCGCCCATCGGGCTGAGCACGCTGCCGGACCAGCCGGCCGCTCCGACGTGGGTGGCGTTCCGGCCCGGCGGCGACGTCATGGCCACCGGCCACACCGACGGCACGACAAGGCTGTGGAACACGAACGATCCGCGGCATCCGGGGCTGGTCTCCATCCTCCCTGGCCACACCGCCGCGGTGACCTCGATGACGTTCAGCCCCGACGGTCACTCGCTGGCGACCACCGGCGACACCACCGCCCGCCTGTGGGACGTCACCGACCCCGCCCATCCGCACCAGGTCGACGTGCTGCACGGCCACACCGACACGGTGGCCTCGGCGGCGTTCAGCCCGGACGGCCGGACCGTGGCGACCGGCAGCTGGGATCACACCGTACGGATCTGGGACATCGGAACCAGCCCGCGGACACAGCCGCCGGTGGTGCTGCTCGGTCACCCCACGATCGTCTGGTCGGTGGTGTTCAACACCGACGGCCGGACCCTCCTCTCGGTCGGGGGATCCACTGTGCTCTGGGACGTCACCGACCGGGCGCGCCCGAAGCGGATCAGCACGATTCCGGGCGGTGCCTACCAGGCCGCGTTCAGCCCGGACAACCGCGTGCTCGCCAACTCCGACCGGCTGCTGGACCTGCGCGACCTGACGCTCGGGACCCACGACGACGTGGTCACGTCGCTGGCGTTCGCCCCCGGCGGCCACCTGCTCGCCAGCGCGAGCTGGGACGGCACCGCACGGCTGTGGCAGGTCGTCGACGGCCGGGCCCTGCGACCGTTGGCGGTCCTGCGCGGGCATATTAAGTTCGTCCGGTCGGTGGCGTTCAGCGCGGACGGGCGCATTCTCGCCACCGCCAGCGAGGACACCACCGTCCGCATCTGGGAGGTGAGCGATCCGCTCAACCCGCGGCTCACATCGGTCCTCACTCCCGACGCCGGCGAGGTCGGCGGGGCGGCCTTCGGCCCGGGCGGCCACCTGCTGGCCGTATGGGCCCAGCACGCGACCGGACTGTGGGACCTGACCGAGCCTGGCAGTCCCCGGCCGCTCAGCCGGATCGGCGAGGGCGGGTCGGACGTCACGATGGCGTCCTTCCGGCCGGACGGCCGCACGCTGGTGACAAGCACGGGCGAGTCCGGCTCGCTGCGCTGGTGGGACATCGGCGATCCAAGCCGCCCCCGGGAAATGCCGTCCCCCTTCCCGTCCAGCCCGCTGACCAATGGCGTCTTCAGCCCCGACAACCGGCATTTGGCCGCCGTCCACCGGCAGGACAAGACGGTCTGGCTGATCGACATCGGGGACGGCCCGCCGGAGAAGGCGAGGCAGCTACCGGCGTCCGGCTCCCCGCTCTACGCGCTGGCCTTCTCCGCGGATGGCCGCCGACTGGCAGCCGGCGGCGCGGACGGCACGATCCAGCTGTGGGAGGTGAACGGGCAGGCCGCGCCCACCGTCCTCACCGGCCACGCCAACCCGGTACCGGCCGTGGCGTTCGGCCCGCACGGCGACACCCTGGCCACCGGCGGCAACGACTTCACGATCCGGCTGTGGGACACCGACCCGGAAAGAGTCGCCACCCGCATCTGCGACAGCGCGTACCCGCGGATCACCAAAGCCGAATGGGAACGGTACTTCGCAGTGGTCGACTTCACCCCGCCCTGCCCGGCCACTTGACCGCCCGTCCGGCCCGTACCACCCGCCCAGCGCGCATCGCGGTCGAGCCGGGGCGCGGGTGTTCCTGACGGCTCCCCGTGCGCGGTGTGCCCCATCACGACGGGTGAGTTCTCCGGTTCTCGGGGAATAAGTGGCCTCAGACGGTGGGAGGTTGCCATGGAGTGCAGGGATCTGGAACTGGGCGAACTGCTCGCCGCCGCGGAGTCCGCGCCGCCGGGGGAGTCCGTCGGCGTCATCGCGCACGATCTGCGCAAACGCTTCGGGGCGGAGAGCGTGTCCTTCCTGTTCGTCGACCTGGTGGGGCAACGGCTGCTGCGTCTGAGCGCGCCCGCCGAGGGAGACCTGGCAGACGCCGCAGAGCTGATCGATGTACAAGGCAGCGTCTACGACACCGTCCTGCGCAGCCAGCGTCAGCATGTGCAACCGGACGGTCAGGGCGGACAGCGCGTGGTCTCGCCCGTGACCAATCGTGGTGACTGCATCGGTGTCCTCGAGGTGACGTTGCAGTACGCCGACGCCACGGTGCTCGCACAGATCAGCGAAGCCGCTCACGCGCTGGCCTACATCATCGTCACGGACCGCCGCTTCACCGACCTGTACCACGCAAGCCGGCGCACCACCCCGACCAGCCTGGCCGCCGAGATCCAGCATCAGTTGCTGCCTTCGGCCTCCTGCTGCGAGGCTCCCGAGTTCACGCTGGCCGCAGGGCTGGTCCCCGCCGACGACATCGGCGGCGACACCTACGACTACACCCTCGACCGGGACACCCTGCATCTGTCCATCACCGATGCCATGGGCCACGACACCGACTCCGCCCTCCTGGCCACGCTGGTCACCGCCGCACTGCGCGGAGCGCGCCGCGGCGGTTGCGACGCCCTCCAGCAGGCCCGACGCGCACACGAGGCCCTGCTGGCACACAACCGCGGGCTGGCCACGGGCCAACTGCTCTGCATTCGTCTCGCAACGGGCACATGCGACCTGGTCAACGCCGGACACCCCTGGCCCTGGCTCCTCCGGGCCGACGCTGCCGAGGCGGAAGAGGTCGAGCTCGCGGTCAACCTGCCGTTCGGCGTGCCGGCCCCCACCTCCTACCAACTCCAGCGACTCCAACTGCACCCCGGAGACCGCCTGGTGCTCCTGACGGACGGCATGCAGGACCGCGGGGCCGCGGGTGTCGATCTGTCCTCGCTCGTGTGCGAGACGCGCTCAGCTCACCCCAGGGAGGTCGTAGGTGCCCTGACGGCAGCGGTATTGGACGCCTGCCGCGGCAGCCTCAAGGACGACGCCACCGTCGTCGCCCTGGACTGGCACGGCAGTGGCGGTGCCAACGACCGCAGGGCAGCGGGGAACTCGTCTCGCCGAAGGGCCGCTCCCTCCGCGTGATGGGGTGATGAGCGGGAGCGGCCCTTTGCTCGGCACCCGCCCACCGGGGCCGGGGACGCGCTCTGTGAGGTCAGGGAGCGGTGGGGGCGAGGAGCGTGCTGACGAGCTGGTGCGCGTAGGGCGTGCTGAGGTCCTGTGGGCGGAAGAGGATGCGGTACATGAGGGGCGCGACCACGCGGTCGATGACGGTCTCGGTGCCGGGCGCCTCCTCTCCGCGTTCGTGGGCTCGGTTGAGGATGAGCTCGATCTGCTCGGCGGCGTAGGCGGAGCACTGGCCGGCGTTGCTGCCGTCGGGGTCGCCGAGGAGGGCGTCGCGGATGTAGGCGCGGCCAGCGGGGGAGGACATCTCGTCGAGGAACTGTTCGGCCCAGGCCGTCAGGTCGGGCGCCAGGCTGCCGTGGTCCGCCGGCGCGGTCTCGGGACGCAGATGCTCGACCGCGACGTCCGAGAGAAGTTCCTGCAGGTCCCCCCAGCGGCGGTAGACCGTCGACGGCGTGACACCCGCGCGCTGGGCGATCATCGGGACGGTGAGGGCGTCGCGCCCCACTTCCGCGGCGAGTTCGTGTACCGCGGCGTGTACTGACGCCTGGACGCGGGCGCTGCGTCCGCCGGGGCGTACCATCTGCCTGCTCATGGAGCCATCTTAAAGCGAATCCGTTGCGTCTGTCGGGTTGGGAGGCAGGGCTCGCCGCGCCTGCCCAGGCGCCGGACTGGCCGCCCTCGGCTGCTGTTCCCCACGCCGCGTACCCCGCGGCCGCCGCAGGACGCGGCCGCGGGGCAGCGGTGTTCGTTCATGCCGCGCGGGCGTGGGCGGCGGCGGGCCGGGACTGTTCGTAGGCGTGGCCGACGCGCAGGAGCACGGCCTCCCCGAGTGGCCGTCCAAGGAGCTGCATGCCGATCGGCAGTCCCGCGCTGTCGTGGCCCACGGGCAGGGACAGGGACGGCGCCCCGGTGATGTTGGCGGGGGACGAGAGGCGTACGTAGGCGTCGGAGACGCCTTCGACGGTGCCGTCGGCCCAGGTGAGGGTCTCCTGGCCGGCCCTGACGGCGGTGGTCGGAACGGTGGGGGCGGCGATGAGGTCGACCTCCTTGAACACGCGGGCCCATTCCTGGCGCATGAGCGTGCGGGAGCGCTGGGCGCGCAGGTAGTCCCCGGCCGTCATCAGTTCGCCGGCTTCGAGGAGGACGCGCACGTCGGACTGGTAGAGGTCGGGGACCGTGCGCAGGGTGTTCTCGTGGTAGGCGGTGGCTTCGGGCACCATCAGGCCCCACTGGGTGGCCTGGATGTAGCGCGTCATGGGGATCTCCACCTCGGCGAGGCGGGCGCCAAGATCCTGGAGCTGGTCGATGGCGCGGCGGACAGCCTCTTCGATCTCGGCATCGACGTGATCGAAGTAGTAGATACGCGGCACGCCGACCCGCAGGCCTGTCAGATCTGCGCCCGCCTGGGGCCGGTAGTCCGCGACGGGTGCGGCCAGTGAGGCGGGGTCGCGCGGGTCGTGCCCGGCCAGGGCGGTCAGGACCAGGCCCGCGTCCTCGGCGGTGCGGGTGATCGGGCCGACGTGATCCAGCGACCAGGACAGCGACGTGACGCCGTGGCGGGGGACGAGGCCATAGGTCGGCTTGAGCCCGACCACACCGTTGAGCGCGGAGGGCACTCTGATGGAACCGCCGGTGTCGGTCCCCAGGGCGAAGGTGGCCATCCCGGCGGCGACGGCGACCACGGATCCGCCGCTGGAGCCGCCGGCGACCCGGTCCGTGTCCCAGGCGTTGTGGGTCTGGGGAGTGGTCAGGCCGTAGGCGAACTCGTGCGTGTGGGTCTTGCCCAGCAGGACCGCTCCGGCCCGTGCCAGGCGGGCGGCGACCGTGCTGTCGGTGTGCGCGCGGTGGTCGGCGCGGACCCGGGAGCTGGCCGTCGTCGCTGACCCCGCGACGTCGATCAGGTCCTTGAGCGCCATGGGAATACCGTGCAGCGGACCGCGGTGCCGACCGGCCGCGATGTCGTGTTCGGCCTCCCGCGCGGCGCTGCGGGCGCGGTCGGCGGCGACGGTGACGTAGGCCTGAAGGCGCGGCTCCCTCAGCGCTATGTGTTCCAGGACGGAGTCCGTCAGCTCGACGGGGGACAGGCGCCGGGCGCGGATGGCGTCGGCGGCCGCGGCCAAGGTGAGTTCATACGGTTGCATCGTGGGTCTCCTCTCCCGCCCGGTAGGCAGGGGCGGGCGGGGTGTCGCCGAAGTCCAGCTCGCGCAGCAGGGCGACGACGGAGTGGATGTGGTCGGCCGTTGCGGCGACGGCGGCGTGGCGGTCGGCCGGCAGTGCCAGCCCGCTACGGGCAGCCCAGCGGGCCGCCTCGGGCGGGGTGAGTTCCGGTGTTGGCATGGGCGTCCTTCTCTGCGGGCTGTGAGCGCTCCGCGGATTTCCCGCGCTTCGCGGGGTCCGCCCGGTGGGCAGCTCGTTTTCGAGGGGCGAGGAGCCCCGCCGTAAAAGCTAAGTGGTTGCGTTAGCTGACCGTAGGGCCTAAAGTGAATTAACGCAAACGAGTAGCTTTTAGTGGTGGGCGGAGCAGCGGGACCCGTGCCCGCCGCCACACCGCGAGCGCCCGCCCCACCCGTCCCGGCCGTTCGCCCCCACGGCCCTTCCCGACGCGACTCGAAGGACAGCACGATCATGAGCACCGCACCCGCCAACCACCCGGCCGCCGCCCCCACCTGGACCGTGGGCGACGTAACCATCCACCGCATCGACGAGATCCCCCTGCCGCCCGCCACTGCCCCCTGGCTGCTGCCCGACGCCACCCCGGACCTCGTCGCAGGGCAGGACTGGCTCCGCCCCCACTTCGCCGACGACCAGGGCGCTCTGCACATCGACAGCCACAGCTTCGCCTTCACCCTCAACGGCCTGCGGGTCCTGGTCGACACCGGCATAGGCAACGGCAAGCAGCGGGCCAACCCCGCCTGGCACGAGCTGAACAGCGACTACCTGCACAACCTGACGGCCGCCGGATTCCCCCCGGCCTCGATCGACCTGGTGATCCTCACGCATCTGCATGCCGACCACGTCGGCTGGAACACGCGGAAGGCGCACGGCACTTGGGTGCCCACCTTCCCTAGCGCCCGCTACCTGACCACCCGTTCCGAGCGGGAGTTCTGGGCGGGATACGACATGGACGAGGCGCGCGCCGAGATGTTCCGGGACTCCGTGAATCCGGTGGAGGAGGCAGGGCTGCTCGACCTCGTCGACGTCCCCGCCGAAGGTGTCGAGATCGTCCCCGGACTGCGCCTGCTTCCCACCCCCGGCCACACTCCCGGACATGTCGCCGTCCAACTGACCAGCCACGGCCGGGCGGCTGTGATCACCGGTGACTGCATCCACCACCCCGTCCAGCTCGCACACCCCGCCATCGGCGCGTGCGTCGACATCGACCCCCAGCAGTCCGAGACCTCGCGCCGCACCCTGCTCGCCTCCCTCGCCGGCACGGACGCGCTCGTTCTGGGCACCCATTTCGCCCCGCCCACGGCCGGACACGTAACCCTCCACGAGGGCGGCTACCGCCTCTCGCCCGTACACGCCGACGCGCACTGATGCGCGGCCGGCGACCCGCAGCACGCATGAGCCACGCTTGAGCGTGCTCAGCCCGCGGTTCCGTCGAGGGCCCAGGGGCCGGGCCAGTCGGTCGTGGCGTCCAACGAGCCATGACCCGGTGAGCGGCGACCTGTCCGTCATGTGTCGGTCCATCGGGTACGACCCTCGCCGCCAGAGGCCCGACAACAAGTTCTACGCTGGCGCGGTGACTGATGAGCAGGAGCGGGAGCAGCCGTCGGGAGTCTGGGCCACGGCGGTGGGGGTGGCCCGAGTGCGGGCGCTGGAGAGCCAGCGGGAGGACGCGCTGTTCCGTGACCCGCTGGCGCAGGCCTTCGCCGCCGCCGGGGGCCTTTGGCCGTCTTCGCCGCACCCGCCCGGTGACGAGGCCGCGCGCCGCCGCCGGTTGGGCGTCGCGTTCTCCATCGTGGTCAGGACGAGGTTCCTCGACGACCTGCTGCGGCAGGCGTCCGCGTCCGGGGTGCGGCAGGTCGTGCTGCTGGGCGCCGGCATGGACAGCCGGGCCTTCCGGATGGACTGGCCCGAGGGCACCCGACTGTTCGAAGTCGACACGGCCGAACCACTGGAGTTCAAGGCTTCGGTGCTGCGCCAGGAGCAGGCTGTCGCACGCTGCGAGCGGATCACCGTCCCGGTGGATCTGCGTGACGACTGGCCGGGCGCGCTGGCCCCCGCAGGGCACGACCCGGCGGCGCCGACCGTGTGGATCGCCGAAGGCTTGCTGATCTATCTTCCCGAGGACGCGGTGGAGTTGCTGTTGGCCCGGATCAGCGCCCAGTCCGCGACGGGCAGTTGGATGGGGCTGACGTTGGGCTCACGTGGTGTGATCGAGCGCTTCGGCGCGGACGCGGTGCCGGGGTCGGCGGCGTCCATGTGGGTTTCGGAGATGCCCGACGACCCGGTGGGCTGGCTGGCCGGCCACGGCTGGGAGGCCAGTAGCCATACCCTGCGCGAGCGTGCCGCCGCCTACGGCCGCCCGTTCAGCACCCCGCCGCAGCGCGAGGAACAGCCCGGCGGACTGATCTCGGCGGTCCGCCGGTAGAGCGCCGCCGTGCGTGTGTTGGGGACATGGGGCCTTACTGAGCGGTGGGCGCTTCTTCGATCCTCCTGATGCGTGGGCTGCGGCCGCCCGCACCGCGCCGGGCTCCGCCGCACTGTCGCGTAGTCGGCGCAGGGTGGCAATGGCTGGCTGGGCCGCGTGGGGCCGTGCGCCGATCCACTCGCAGGCGGTGATGTCTAGCGGATGTCGTCCCGGTGTGGAGTGTGCCCGGGGTCGCGTCGCCGAGCGATGGCGTCCAGTTGCCTGCGTACGACGTCGTCGTCCTTTCACTCGGGGGTCGTCGGCGGTGCGGCCCAGAGCCAGCAGCAGTCCGAGCCGCACGGGCGCGTCCGGCTCGCTCTCACTGTGGTGGAGCAGCCTTGGCGCCACGTCGTCCGGCAGCGCGTCCGCATAGGCCAGCACCACCGGCAGAGTTCGGCGTACCTTCACGTCCGGATGACCGAGCCGCTCCAGCAACGCGGCCAGGCCCTTACCGCTCACGATGGACAGCCGCTGCGCCCACTCGCCGCACAGGCTCGATGCCTTCCGCGTCGTCGGGTACGCCCAGGTCGTCTTCCAGCACCTTGAGCGTGGCACTGCTGCGGTCCCCGGGGGCGTCGTGGTCGACGTCGAAGTCCCGGTGGACCACCGCTCGCCAGTCGAACGCGACACTTTCCTGATCATCTCCCTCCATGGCCGCATCGGCGTTGGACCTTCGCGGTCCGGGTGCGACCTGGAGCCGGGCGTGCTGAGCGCGGTCCGTGTGGACGACGTCCGAGTGCGCGCTACTGGTGCCCGGCGCGCCCCAGGAAGAGGCTTGTGGTGACCTTCAGTTGGGTGCGTCCCCCCTCGTCGTCGATGATGCGGCCGAGCTCGTCGAAGATCTGCTGGCGGGGGTGCGCGGGGAGGGCGCGGTAGCCGCCGTAGGAGGCGAACAGGCCGAGGAGGTCGGAGGTCGAGGGCTCGTGCAGGGAGGTGTAGAGGCGGTGGTCGGGGTCCCGGAACCGGTTGGCGGTCATGTCGCGCCATTGCCGGGCCTCGGAGCCGCGATGGACAGGGCGGGGGCGGGGATCGAGGAGGGTGTCCGCCGGCACCTCGATGCCGAGCCGGGTATGGGCGGCCCTGAGGAGGCCCGCCAGGTGGTCGCAGGTCAGGGCCCAGTGGTTCCAGAAGAGGGCTACGGCTCCGCCGGGTTCGAGTGCGGCGCGGGCCCGGGCCCAGCGCACGGCGGGATCGACCCAGTGCCATGCCTGTGCGCAGTACAAGAGGTCGTAGCGTCGCGTGGGGTGCCAGGTCTCGAAGTCGGCCACCTCGACGGTGACGCGGGGGAGGTGGGCGCAGCGCCGACGCAGTACCCGGGCCATGCGGGCGTCCGGTTCGACGCAGGTGACCGCGAGACCCGAGTGCGCGAACGGCAGGGTGGCCTTGCCTGTTCCGGCGCCTACCTCAAGCGCTGCCCCGTCTGTTGCCGCTGAGGCGAAGTCCCGTACGTCCTCGGTGAGTTGCGGGGGATAGCCGGGCCTGGCGGCGTCGTACTGCTCGGCGTCGTCCCCGAAGATGTGCCGCGCGGAACGCGGCGTCGTCGGGTCGTGGGCAGGTGTCCCGTACGGCATGGAACTCACGGTAAGTGTGCACAGCACCTCTCGGCACAGGTGACTGCCGTTTCTGGCCTGTTTGTTCTGACGGGTGGGGCCGCAAGGATCGGTGCGTCGGCGGGGGAGCGTGTGGCGGACGCGTTGCGGGGTGCGCCGAGGGTCGGGACGGGGGAGTTCTCTGTCGGTGAATGATTCCTTTCCGGCTTCTCTGTCAGCGATGGATTGCCAACGTGGACGAGGTGAACCGGGAGGCCGTGGTCTCCGAGGCGCTCACCCTGCTCGACGAGGTCGGCCTGGATGCCGTCAGTACACGGCAGCTGGCGAAGCGACTGGGTGTCGAACAGTCGTCGCTGTACTGGTACTTCCGCACCAAGAAGGATGGCGCACGCCTCCATGCCGGTTCCACTCCCGCCGCGGACCTCGAGCGGATCCGCTCCAAGATGTCGTTCCCCGTCGACTCGGGTGTGCCAGAACGTGACGCGCGGATGGCGATGCTGGCGGCCGGCTCCTTCACGGTCGGCTGCGTCCTGGAAGAGCAGGCGGATTCCGGTCCCGGCAGTGACTCGGACCGGCGCGCCGAGATGCCGCCCATCCACCCTGAATCCGCGTTCGAGGCGGGACCCTCCCTCATCGTGGACGGCTTGACCCCGCGCGTCACGCCATAGAACCCGGACCTGCCCGCCCCGTCCTGCCCGGCCGAGCCCGCCGGCGCCGAGCTCAATCAGGGGACTTTCGGTCAGAGTTCTTCGGGGTCGGGCGATGCCGAAGGCCGCAACAAGCTTGACCTCGATTGCACTTGAGGTTCTAGCTTCATGATCATGACGCACACGTGCACATTGAAGGACGCCACCGCGCAAGCTCCGCGGAACGGCACCGACGCACCCGACAGACGACCCATCGCCCTTGTCGCTTGGCACGCCACTGAGGCGGTTCTGCGGCACTCACAGGCCACGCTGGCACGCATCGACCTGACCCAGCCCCAATGGTGGGCACTCAACAACATCAGCCGGGCCGAGCACGGCCTGTCGAGGGAGGAGATCCTTGCCGTGGACGTCCCCTACGGCATGGGCGCCGAGGCTATGGTCCACGCGGCGGACGCGCTGGTGCACCGGGGCTGGCTCGTGCCCGACGCGCACGGCCGGCGGCACCTGACGGAGGAGGGCCTCGCAGGCCTGGCGGCGGCCAGGGAGCACATGGCTCAGGTGCGCGCGGACCTCGTCGGTGACGTCGCGGAGGAGGAGTACGCGGCGGCTGTATCCGTGCTCCAGCGCGTCATTGAGAATCTCGCCGCCAAGGACGGCGCCCGACGCGACGATGCGGGGGAGGAGGTGCGTGCGGGGGCGGCGTAGTGCCCGGGAGCATGCGGACGTCCGGTTCGATGGGGGTGACGGCGAGGTCCGCGCGCAGGGCTGAACGGCCTTGTGCGTTCCGGCGCCGCCCTTTCGGGAAGATCCTTCAAGCGCGGTTCCGATGCGACTCGACGTGCTGGCCCGCTCGGTACATACGCCTGGGAAGTCCGGTCTTCTGGGTGCCCCGGTACCCCCCCAGTCACTAGGCTGGAGAGGCGTTCGGCAGCTCCTTGCCGCACGGTCACGGCCGAGGAAAGCGGGTTCGCGTGGGCTCGACGGTGAGGGAACTCCTGGTGAGTCTGCCGGCGCAGGCAGGTGAGGGCCAGCGCCGGGCGTGGGCCCTGGCCTGCGCGAACGCCCTGGGGCTGGGCGGGATGGCCATCACGGTGAACCGGGAACTGGTGTGGTTCAGCGACGCCACCAGCGCCCGCCTCGAGGATCTGCAGGTCGTTCTCGGACAGGGCCCCGCCCTGGACTTCCCCGACCCGGCGGGGGCGGCCCGTGAGGTCCCCGACCTTGGCCAGCTGCTGGCCGAGCGGTGGCCGCAGTTCGCCCCCGAGGCCGAAGAGCTGGGTGTCGCCGCCCTGTTCGTATGGCCCGTGCACATCGGCGCCGTCCTGGCGGGGAGGATGACCGGCTACCGGCGCACGGTTGGCCCGCTGACCGCGCAGCAGCGGGCGGACGGCTGGCTGGTCGCCGACGCCCTGGCCGATCACGTCCTGGCGCATTGGCCGGCCACCGCAGAGGAAGGCGACGGCCCGGGCCGGGCGGGGGCAGTGGACCTGCACCGGGCCGAGATACACCAGGCCACCGGAGTCCTCAGCCACCTCCTCGGCGTCCCCCTGCCCGAAGCGCTGGACCGGCTGCGGGCCCGCGCCTACGCCCAGGGCCGCACCCTGACCGACACCGCCCGCGACCTCCTTGACCAGGAACTGCCCCATGACCCCGAGTAGCCCGGGCGAACGCACCCGCCACCACACCGGTGCACGAGTCAGAGAAGGACAGCCATGAGCAGGGAACAGCACATCGTCCGCACCTTCTTGGAACTGGCCGACACCCTCGTGGACGACTTCGACCTCATCGACTTCCTGCAGCAGATGACCGTCCGCTGCCAAGAACTCCTCGACATCACCGACGCGGCGGTCTTCCTCGCCCACCCCCCACCTCATCTGCACAGCCCCGCGCCCTGCAACCCCGGCCCCGCCCTCCAGCACGTGCTGGACGCCGCCTGCCGCCAGGGCCCCGCGTTCGACGCGCACCGCACCAGCCAGCCCGTTGCCACGGGTGACCTGGCCGAAGAGGCCGACCGCTGGCCCGAGTTCGCCCCCCGGCTCCACGCCGCCGGCTACACCGGCGCCACCGCCGTCCCGATGCGCCTGCGCCGCGACAGCCTCGGCAGCCTGCTCCTCCTGCGCACCGGCGACCGGCCCCTGAGCGCCGACGACCTGGCCCTCGCCCAGGCGCTCGCGGATGCCGCCACGATCGGCCTGCTCCAGGCCCGCACCATCAGCCAGCAGCACACCATCAACGAACAGCTCCACACCGCGCTGCAGACCCGCATCGTCATCGAACAGGCCAAAGGGCTCCTCGCCGCCCGCCGGAACATCAGCCTCAACCACGCCTTCGACGCCATGCGTGCCCACGCCCGAACCCACCGGATCCAGCTCCGCCAAGTCGCCATGGACGTCATCGACACCGGATTCACACCCGCCCCGCGCCCACGGCCGCGCACCCAGCCACCGGGTGCCCAGCAGACCGACACCGAGTAGTCCCGCTGCGCTCTGCCCGGCCCTTTCCCTCAGCTTCAACCCGGTCGGTTCAGCGGACCCGTCGTAGACGAGAGCCAGGGTGCCGTGCTCGCCCGCGGCCTGGCTGACCAGAGTCCACTGGCCCGCGGGCAGACCGTCGTCGAAGAGGCGGGGCCCGCCGCCGAGGAAGACGGGGAAGATGGTGAGTGCCAGACGGTCGACCTTGTCGGCCGCCAGCAGCGGCTTGATGGCGCTCGCGCTGGAGAGCACGAGAATGTCACCGCCTTCGGCTGCCTTCAGATCCCCGACCACTTCGCCGGCCGGCTTGTCCACGATCGTCGTCCGCTCCCACGGCGCCTCGTCGAGACTCGAGGAGAGGACTACCTTGTCGGTACCGACGAGCCACTTGGCGAAACCCTCGTCACGCGGGTCGGCGCCCTCCATCCCGATGACGGTCGGCCAGAAGCCAAGGAACCCCTCGGCGTTGACCCGCCCGAGCAGAGCCGTCGTGGCCGTCTCCCAGAGGCTCGTCAGATGGTCGCGGGCGACGTCCGAGACGGCGTATGGCATCACCCAGCTCATGTCCAGCGGGTTGTCCGGGGCGGCGTAGTGGCCGTCGAGGGAGAGGGCCAGGCTGGTGACGACTCTGCGGCCTGCGATCTGCTCGGTCACTTCATGCTCCCTGGCTTGGTGCTGTCGGTGGTTTCGGTGTCGTGTGAGTCGGCGGCGAGGGTTGCCGCGAGTTTGTCCAGGCTCTGGCCGAAGCCGACTTCGATGCCGGCGATGAAGTCCGCGGAGTCGATCGTGCTGTCCGCGATACGCCAGTGGACCTCGAGGTCTGAGCCTGTCTCCGTGCGCCTGAGTCCCATGTCGACGTGTGCGGTGAAGGCGAGTCCCCCGTCAGGAAGCAGCGGGGAGAGCCGGTAGGCGAGGTGCTCTCCGGGGTGGAGGTCCTCGACGAGCCCTTCCGCACGGCCGACGACCACGCGGGCGCCGTTGGTGTCTTCGGCGTCGCGGTACTCCTGGACGATCCGTCCCCCGGGCCGCGCTTCGAAGACGAGCTCGGAGACCCGGAGGTCTGCGGGAGTCCACCAGTGCGCGAGCAGGGCGGCTTCGGTCAGGTGTCGCCAGATCATGTCGGGGTGCCCCGGGAGTGACCGGTGGAACGTGAACGACCGGCCGTCGGCCCAGCCCGACTTCGTCGCCGCGAGCCGCTCCGTGCGGAGGCCGCGCTCGTAGCGGTCGTACGTCGAATTCGGGCCACCGATCTCTTCCGTGGTGTCGGCGATACGGCTGAGCACGGCCGCCAGGTCCCGCAGGGGGCCGGGTCGCAGTGCGTAGATGCGGCGCTGACCGCTGCGCTGGGAGGTCACGATGCCCGCGCGTTCCAGGGTCTGGAGGTGCTTGGTCGTCTGCGGCTGGCGTGCCTCGGCGAGCTCGGCGAGCACACCGACCGGGCGGGGCCGCTCGGCCAGCAGGTTGACCAGCCGCCAGCGGGCCGGGTCGGCCAGTACGGCGAGGAGTGCGTCCATGGCGTCGAGTATTCCTGATGGCGAATATTCGCGTCAAGGAATTTGTTGGCTTCCGTCGGGCGGAGCGAGCCCGCTCGCGGCGCTTTCCACGGCGTCACCCTTCGCGCGACCTACTCCCGGCCGGGCCAGGACGGCCCCTCTCTACCGTGCGCGACGGCAGGCGTACCGCTCGGGCCGCTTCGTCGCCGCGGCGACGGAACAGACCGGGCGGGTGCGGGCGGCATACGAACGAGCGGCCACAACCAGTCCGATGCCCAGCCCGCCGAAGGCCAGGCCGCCGAACTCGACGAACCAGGTGATCCCCGAACTGGAAGTGAACGGCAGTGACGGCTTGACCTTGGGCAGCACGCCGACTGCCGTGAGTGGGGCCATGACGGTGAGGAGGACCCCGTACATCGTCAGCGGGAGACCCGTCAGCCAGGCCGGAATCAACGGCAGCAGGCGCGGGACCCTGCGTCCGGCCAGGAGCAGGGTCCAGCGGGGGAACCTCTGCCCCCACCGGTACAGCAACCCGAGCAGCAGGAAGACCCCGATCAGCGCGGCCAGCACGGTCACGTCGATGCCCGCCGACGCGGTTGCCCTCGCCGGGCCCGACGCCCCGCGCGACAGCCGCCGCCAGTCATCACCCGTGACATCGAGCGCGTTGCCGCCCAGCGTCCAGATGGTCTTCGTTCCCGCCCACGGCAGAAGCCCGCACATGAGCAGGTACGCGGCCACCATGGTTCGCTTCGTGGCTCGGGAGGCGGGCGGGTGGGCCAGCGGGCCGTCGGAGCCGCCTGCATGCGGCTGCCCGCATCGCGGACAGGCGCCGCGGAGCCGTCGGCGGTACGACACGACGACGAGAAGCAGCAGGGCGGCGGCGACCGTGTTGAGCAGCACCTGGGCCAGCCCGGTGGCACTCTCGATCCCCGACAGCGTCGCAAGCGTCACGAAATAGATCGGCAGCCCGTTCATTCCCACGACGAACACCGGGAGTGCCAGGATCAACGCCGTCGCCACCGCAACCCGCCCGAAGGAGGCGAGAGTTCGGGTGCTGGCCAGGCAGGCGCCGCCGACGACAAGCGCGAGCGCCGCCAGGAAGAGCTGGGCCCCCGGCGCGTAAGCGGAGCGCTCCTTCCATTGCACGGTGGTGCCTGTCGTCGCCCAGGTGATCTCGACGGCGGCGTACAACGCTCCCCACAAGGCAGCCGCCGCGGGGACCCATAGGGGCCACCGCCGCCACCACAGTTTCCGCGCGGGGTGTGAGGTGGGTGGCCTGGGAACGCCAACCATCTTCGAGTTCGCAGGGACGGTCACTGTCACTCCCGTACATTCGGATCGACGACACTCCAACCCTCCCTGGGATCCTCGCTGTTGCCGTCCCTCCCACGGGCCATCCGACCTCCGTCGCCTGGGGGAAGGGTGGAGCGGGAGCATCGACGGGGGTAGGACACGTCTGGTGGGGTGGGCCCTGTTGAACGTGCGTCCGGCGAGCGCGGTGGCCTCGGCCGCGTGCCGGGCTCGGGGAACGGCGGGTGGACCGGTGTCGGCTGTTGGGCCCCGCCGCCGAGTGGATGGTTGTGCGCCGACGGATTCCGCGCGTGCACGCCCTGCGTGGAAGCCGTGACCTTTCAGCGGGAAGGTCTGGCGGGAGACGTCGCCCCCGGCGTCCCCGGCCCCGACTGCATGGGATCCGCGGGCAGTAACTACCCAGCGCCGAAACGGCGTTGGCCGGTATCGCGCACCTGCTGTGCGGTGACCGTCGCACCCTCGTGGCAGGTGTTGTCAGGTGAGTCGAGGGCCAGGGTTGGGTCCTACCTGTGGGTGGGTGATGACGGCTGAGGGAGGCGGCGGACGAAGTCCTCCAGCAGGGCGCAGAACGCCTCGGGTTGTTCCAGCGGCGCGAGATGTCCGGCGCCGGGAATGACGGCGGTCGGGCCCGCGTCGAGGTCGCGGGCCAGACCCTCGCCGCCGTCGTGGAAGTCCGGCATGTCGTGCTCGCCGACGCCGATCAGGGCCGGTATGCCGCTGAGTCTGCGCAGTGCCGCCGGGCCCGTGCCGAGAGGGTCGGCGGCCTGGGGCGGTTCGCCATGGGCGAGCTGTCGGGTCAGCTGGTGGCGAAGCATGCGGGCGGCGTGGGTGCGTAGCTCTTCGGTCGCCCCGGCCGCGGTCCACGCCTCGACGCCGGCCTTCACCGCGGCGTCCAGGTCGCCGGCGGCCAGCGCCGTTCGTTCGGCCTCCCACGCGGCGTCCAGCCGCGGAGAGGCGGGCTGGTCGTGGGGCCGATAACCCACCAGGACCAGGCCCTCCACCCGCTCGGGTGCCGTGACGGCTGCCTGGAGCGCCACCAGGGCGCCGAGTGAGTTCCCGGCGAGCACGGAGCGGTCGGCTCCGAGGTGGTCGAGTGTCTCGAGCACGTCCCTCCAGGGAGAGACCTCGCGGTGGTCGGGCACGGTGGCGTCGCCGTGGCCGGGCAGGTCCAGGGCGATGGCCCGCATGCCTGCCTTGGCGAGCAGCGGGAGGTGGGCGTCCCACATGGTGCGGTCGGTGGGGCGGGCGTGCAGCAGGACGACAGGTCGTCCTTGGCCTGCCTCAGTGGAGGGAAGCAGCATGGTTTGAGGTGCCTTCTTCGGTGAGGGGGTGGAGGAGGGGGCTCGCAGGGGTGTGGGTCACGCGGCGTCGGTGAGTTCGGCGAGTTCCGCGTCGGTCAGGCGCAGCGTTGCCGCGGCCAGGTTCTCCTCCAGGTGCGCGACCTTGGAGGTGCCGGGGATGGGCAGCACGACGTCGGAGCGGGCGAGCAGCCAGGCCAGCGCCACCTGGGACGGCCGGGCGCCGTGAGCGGTCGCGATCCGGTCGACCGGCCCGCCGGGGCGGGCGAGTTCGCCCGCGGCCACCGGTGCCCAGGGGATGAAGCCGATGCCGTGGCGGTCGCAGTGGTCCAGGACGTCGGCGGAGCTGCGGTCGGTGAGGTTGTAGCGGTTCTGGACGGTGGCGATCTCCGCGATCGTGCGCGCCCGCTCGATCTGGTCGACGGTGACCTGGGACAGGCCGATCGCGACGATCTTGCCCTCGTCCTGGAGCCGCTTCAGCTCGCCGACCTGGTCCTCCAGCGGGACCTGGGCATCGACGCGGTGCAGCTGGAACAGGTCGATGTGGTCCAGGCCGAGCCGGCGAAGGCTCATCAGGGCCTGTTGGCGCAGGTACTCCGGGCGACCGACCGGCGGCCACGCCTGGGGGCCCAGGCGCACCAGCCCGTCACGGGTCCTGATCGTGTCCGGTCCGTTGCGGGTCAGCCCGGCCTTCGTCGCGATGAGCACGTCGTCGGGGCAGGGGTGGATCGCCTCCCGGATGATCTCCTCGCTGACGTGAGGGCCGTAGGAGTCCGCGGTGTCGATCAGCTGCACGCCGAGTTCGACGGCCCGGCGCACCACGCGGACGCACTCCTCGCGGTCGTCGGGCTCACCCCACACGCCAGGGCCGGTCAGGCGCATGGCACCGAAGCCGAGACGGCTGACTTCCTTGCCGACGATCGTGAAGGTGCCGGCGGTGCCGGACGGGGCGGCGGTCATGAGCGGATGTCTTCTTCCTCTTCAGGATTGTCCTGGACGGTGGGAGCAGAGCCCTGCTCGGCCTGTTGACGCAACCGGGCCAGGGCGGCGGCACTGGCGCTGCCGGGTTCGGCGCTGTAGACGGACAGGTGCTGGCCCGGGGCGCTGGTGACGGCCAGCGCTTCGAAGTGCAGCCGCACCTCGCCCACTTGGGGGTGGCGGAAGTGTTTGTCCTCCTGGGTGCGGGGACGGACCTCGTAACGTGCCCACAGTCCGGCGAAGGCGGGGCTGCGCACGCTGAGTTCGCCGACGATCCGCTCGATGCGTTCGTCCCCGGGGAACTGCGAGGAGGATGCCCGCAGGTTGCTCACCGCGGTGTGCGCTGCCGTGTCCCAGTCGTGGTAGAACTCCCGGGCGTACGGATCAAGGAAGATCATCCGCAGCAGGTTGTCGTACCGGGCGAATCCGCTGTACAGCTCACGCGCCATCGCATTGGCGGCCAGTACGTCCTGCGCCGCGCCGACCACGAAAGCCGGCACGTCGCGCATGCCGTCCATCAGCCGCACCAGGTCCGGGGCGACGGCAGACGCTGCGACCGCCGTGGCGAAGACGGGCAGGCCGAGCCGGAAGAGATGACCGGCTGCGGCACCGTCCAGCCGCAGCGCCCCGGCGATGGCCCGGAGCACCTGCTCGGACGGATTGCGCTCGCGACCCTGCTCCAGGCGGATGTAGTAGTCCGTGCTCACCCCGGCCAGCAGCGCCACCTCGTCCCGCCGCAGCCCCGGCACACGCCGGTCTGTGCTGTCGAGGAGCCCGACGTCCCGTGGCGTGATCATCGCGCGGCGAGCACGCAGGTAGTCGCCGAGCTCGTTGTTGCTCTCCATGTCCGCCACGCTAGATCCATCGCGTGGCTGGGGCGTGGGTGCGGTGCACCCACCCAGGACCACCGACGCCCCGGCCGCCCGCATGGAAGAAAGCGTCTGCGTCCTCAGACGGTTGTGCGAGGCCCCGCTGCGCGGCGCAGACGGTTGGTGATCGCGAGTCCCAGCCCCTCCTGCGTCGGCAGGGAGGCCACGATGAGGTCGCATTCCTGGTGGTCGAGACTGCGCAGGAAGCCGTACAGCCCGCGCGCGTAGGCGTCCAGCGAATCAGGCAGGGTGACCACGGCGTGCGCCTTGACCTGAGTGTCGGCCAGGGTGGGCGGAAGCAGGACGCCGACCCGGCGGCCCTCCTCCTGCGCACGCTCCGCTTCGGCGATCACGTGCTCCGGCTCAACCAGGACGACTCGCGCCTGCGGTGCGTAATGGGACGGGTGCTGGCCGGGCACCCGGACGCGGCTGGACGTCGGGACCGCGAGCGGGCACCCCAGCACCGCCTCCAGATCCTCCCGGGTCACCCCGCCGGGCCGAAGAATGACAGGGACCTGGCCCGTCGCATCGACAATGGTCGATTCGACGCCCACCTCGCAGGGGCCACCGTCCAGCAGGAAGTCGACGCGATCACCGAGCTCCTCGCGGACGTGGTCCGCCGTGGTCGGGCTGACCTGCCCGAAGCGGTTGGCGGAGGGAGCCGTGATGCCGCCGCCGAACGCCCTGAGCAGCGCAAGCGCGAGAGGGTGGGCCGGGACGCGCACGGCCACCGTCTCCAGTCCGCCGGTCGCCTCCAGAGGAACGCGGCGGCCCCTCCGCAGAACCAGCGTGAGGGGGCCCGGCCAGAAACGCTGGGCCAACAGGCGAGCCGTCTCAGGCACGTCATCCACCCACTCGTCCAGCAGTTCCGCACTCGCGATGTGGACGATCAGCGGATGAGTGGAAGGGCGCCCCTTGGCCTCGAAGATCCGCGAAACCGCGGCAGCATCCTCGGCGTTGGCGCCCAGACCGTAGACGGTCTCGGTCGGCAGGGCCACCAAGCCCCCGGCCCGCAGCACGTCGGCCGCCCTCTCGACGTCGCCGATACTTGCCGTCACGCTCACAGTCCTCTTCTCCATTTCTTCCCGCTCTCCACGTTCTGAAGGTGCGCCTGGCGCAGGTTGTCGCCGAGCCGACGCCACCGCTCCGGCGGCACGGTCATGGCGGAGCTCCGCTCGCGGCGGAGCCCCGGCCGTCGGTCGGCGGGTTTTACGACCGCGGCCGGAGCCGTACCCCTCGGCCTCTGCTTGCTCGTCCCGGCAGGCTATCGATGCCGCCCCGCCGCGTACCGACAAGCGAGGACAGTCCCTCGTACGAGTCTGTGGCGCGTCGTCCCCGGAAGTGGGCTGCCCCCGCACTACCGCAGGGCCCGGCCTTGCCTCGAAGCGACCCGGGTCCCCCGCGCACGGGCGCGAAGGGCATCGTGCCCGCGTTCGGCGCTGCCCGGGAAGATGCCGTACGACGCCGCCGGTGTCAGGAGGCCAGCTCGCGGGATTCGAGGGAGAGACCACGTGTCGTGATCAACTGGGCGTTGCCGTCGGCGAGTTGATAGGAGAGGCCGACCACGGCTACGCGGCCGGCCTCTACCGCCTCGGCCAGGACGCGGGAGCGCTCCAGCAGCAGGTCGACGGTGTGGCATATGTGTTCGGCGATGAAGTCCTGGTCCTCCAACCGCCCGGCAGCCCGTGCGGACAGCACGCTGGGAGTCACCCGTTCGATTACGTCCCGCACGTAGCCGCCAACCGTCGTGCCGTCCTGGACGGCCGCCCGAGCCGCCCCGACCGCCCCGCACGCGTCGTGACCCAGCACCACGACCAGCGGCGCGCCCAGCACGCTCACCCCGTACTCGATGCTGCCCAGCACCTCAGGGCCCATGACGTGTCCGGCGGTGCGCACGACGAACAAGTCGCCCAGCCCGCGGTCGAAGATGATCTCCGCGGCCAGGCGGGAGTCGGAGCAGCCGAACAGCACCGAGAAGGGGCTCTGTGCCGGTGCCGTCTGAGCACGTCGTGCGGCGTCCTGATTGGGGTGCTCGGAAGCGCCGGTGACGAAGCGCTGGTTGCCGGCAAGCAGCAGGGCGAAGGCTTCGTCGGGCGTGGGCAGGTTTTCAGTCATGGCCGCAGGCTACGACCTGGCCCTCAAGGGCGTGCGACCAGGGCCCGGACTGTCGCGTTGCGCGGGGCACCCGGTCACCCGGAGCAGCGGTGAGCAGGCCGCACGAGGCCGCCTGCTCACCCAGTTCGCCATGAGATCGGGCCGGGCCTGCCTCTGTGCCCGAGCGGAGGCCTGGGGCGTCGCGGCCCGGGGCAGCGTGCTGTGTGGGCTCTCCCCGCGCGCGCTCAGGCACGGGGGATCGGCATGAGCGCCAGGGGGGCGGAGGTGGGACGGGTGGATCCGCCGGTCGGTTCGACGGTGATGCCCATGGCGGAGGCTTGGTCGAGGGGGCCGGTCAGCAGGACGGCGTCGCTGGTTCGGGCGGAGTTCAGGAGACCGGCCGAGCGCATGGTGCCGGAGTCGTCGTACCAGAGTTGGTAGACCTTGCCCGACGGGGGCCGGGGGAGGCCGGAGGCCAGGAACGCGGCCTGGTTACGGCTGCGCGCCACGACGAGCGTGCCGGTGGCGTTGTCTTCGAGATGTCCGGTGGTGACCTTGGCATCGGGGGCCGCGAGGACGTCAGCCAGCTGCTGGGACTTGCGCTGTTCTGCTTGTGCCTGGCTCCGCGCGGTGTCGGCCTGCTGGTGTTGCCAGACGGCGATGCCGCCGGACCCGAGGGCTGCGGCCAGGCAGGCGGCGAGGGCGAACCGGGCCAGGGCCCGCCTGCGGCCGGCGCGCGCCGCCACCGGGAGCACGGGCGTGGTGTGGGGTGGTTCCTGCCGTACGGTGGTGATGCTGCGCAGTACGGTCGTCTTGAGGGCGGCTGGGGGAGTGGTGGTCATGGCGAGTCCCAACCGTCCGGCGGTGGCGGCCAGTTCGCTGACTTCCTGGGTGCAGGACGGGCAGGCGGCGAGGTGGCGTTCGAACTCCTCGCG
>NZ_QOLA01000045.1 GCF_003324565.1 Streptomyces sp. SDr-06
GTCCGTGTCGCCCAACGTGTCCTCGCGATGGCCGCCGCGATCTGGCGAAACCACAAGACTGGCGCCCCGACTCTCCGGTCGCTCATCGCATTCGATCACTGAACACATCGGACTCATTCGTCTAGGTGAAGTCGTCGAGATAGCTGCGTGCCGCCTCGGTGAACTCGTCGACGGCCCTCTTCAGCTCGGCTCGGGCCGCGTACGAGCGGTACTGGTCGACGACCAGGCGGCCGTCCTCGTCGCGTGTGCAGTCGTCCCACCGGTACTCGTCGAGCCTGCGCTCGACATCGGCTTGGGACGTGATCCCTTCCCACGAGGTGTAAGGAGAACCGGCGCTGCGCAAAAGGCCGGTCAGCTCGATGGCCTGCTGCACGATGGCCCCGGCGCGCTCGCTGAGGTGGTGCGGCCCGGCGAGCTGGACGACCGAAGCCGTGCGCTGTACCTCGTCGAAGTCCAACAGCGGCCTGATGACCGCGCGCAGTTCCTCGATCCTGCGCTGGTCGTAGTGGTCACCGAAGCGGCCCGGGCCGGTGCGCCGGCTGTTCTTGTCGAGCAGCGCGCACGCTTCGCACGCGGGTCCCACGCGTATGACGAACGTGCGGCACTCCGCGGTGAACTCGGCGTACGCGGTGTCCTGTGCCGATCGGCGGGCCAGGTCGATCGCGGTCCGCCGCGACGAGCGGACGCTGTAGAGGCTGACGCCCGCCGCCACGGCCGCGACAACGGACGTCACGGACGACGTGACGAGCGCAGCAACGACGGGCGGTTCCATACAGCGATCATCCAGCACAACGAGGTCTCACCCAACGCTCTTGCTCTATATGATCTGTTATGACTGGATTATGGTTCCACTGGTAGTTTCACGTGGAATGGTGGGGGTCTGATGGCGTTCACCTGGAGTGAGCGTGACCTGAAGCTGGTGCTGCACTCGGAGGGGCCCCGGTCGTGCGGCTCGTGGAGCGCCTGACGACGAACACGCTCCACGCCTGCGAGGCGCCGACTCCGTGGGGGAATCTTGGGCCCCGGGTCAGCCGGTGGCCCGCCATTTACGGAGCTGCGGTCCCGGCCGCCGGTTTCAGGGTGACCCGCGCTAAGCTTGACTCTGTCTGGTTCTTGGAGTTGCCAGGGGGTCAAGTTCCCAGGGTTTGCCATGACTTCCGCCGCGGAAGTTCGTGCTCGTCGAGGTAGTTCTGGAAGGCAGTTGGCCGACGGTGCGTGGGGGTTTCCTCGGTCGGTGACAGTCCGCTGAGCCGCTCGATGTTGATGGCGATGGCCGTCAGCACGTGCTGGATGTGGGCCTTTCCCTGCCCTCGGTAGCCGCAGCGCCGTATGCCGTGTCCGTGGGCGAACTCGTTGACCGTGCCCTCCACCCCGGAGCGGATGGAATAGCGGGCCTTCCACTCGGGTGTCCGCTGCTCGGCGCGGACACGGAGTTGCAGGTCACGAAGGTCTCGTGGAAGAAAGCCCACGGTGCGGGGGCTGTCGGCGGTGCTGGTGCACTGGGTGCGGGACGGGCAGGGACGGCACTGGCTCTTGGTGAACCGGGCCACGATGAGTGGGGCCGCGGTGGGTGACGAGGGTGGGTAGGGGCCGTGCCAGCCCGCGCTGACCGGCCCCTGGGGGCAAGTGGCCTGCCGACGCTCGTAGTCGATGTGGAAGTCGTCCCGGGCGAAGCCCGCATTGTGGCGGTGTTGGCGGGTGGGGTTGCTCCGGAGCGGCCCTGAGACGGTGACCTGGTGTTCACGGGTGGCTTGTTCCAGGTGGGGCCGCGAGGTGTAGCCGCCGTCGACCAGGTGCTCGGCGGGCAGCAGCCCGCGACGCGACAGGCGGGTGTGGATGCCCGGCAGGACCTGGCTGTCGTGGGTGGTCGCTGCGATGGTGGCCACGTCCGTGATCACGTTGGGGCCGTCGGAAGCACAGGTCTCGGTCAGGTGAGCGGCGAATCCTTTCCATCTGATGACGTGTCCGTGCCGCGCGTAGCGAGCCGAGGTGTCATAGGGAGAGACGACCGCCCGGGACGAGGGCGGCAGCCCGGGCCCGTCTTCCTTCTCGGTGGTGCGGCAGCGCAGGTGCCCTGCAGCGTCACGCTGGTAATTCTGCACCCTGATCTGCCGCAGGGCCTGGACGCGAGGACCGGACGTGCGGTCCGCTCCGTGCCCGTAGAGGTGTTCCAGGAGCCGGACGGCGTCGTTTCCGGTGGCAAGGATCCTGGTCTTGGGTTTGGTGGGGTTCTTGCCCAGGCGGACCGGGCGGCCGTAACGGAGTCCCCAATCCGCAGTGCGCGCATCCCGTTCCGCGTCCCGGGGCCGGACGAACTGCCCGCACGGCTGCCGAGCGTGCTCCGGGTCATCTACCTCGTCTTCACCGAGGGCTACGCCGCCAGCTCAGGCAACCACCTCGTCCGCCCCGACCTGGCCGAGGAAGCCATCCGGCTCGCCCGGATCCCGCACCGGCTATACCCCGGAGAACGAGAAGCGACAGGGCTGCTCGCACTGCTCCTCCTCACTGACGCCCGGCAGGCGGCCAGGGTCGACGCCGGGGGAGGCCAGATACTGCTCGAAGTCCAGGACCGCGCCGTTTGGGACGCCTATCTCATCGCCGAAGGCCACCGGCTCCTGGTGCCGGCCCTGAGCGGTCCCGGTGCGGGGCGTCCCCAGTGCAGGCGGCCATCGCGGCGCTGCACGACGCGGCGAGCGGCTTCGCGACGACCGAACGAGCCAGAGCCAGCCACGCTCGCCCGCACAACTTGCGGAACTCAACAACCGCTGACCAGGCTGACCGACACCGGCTCCGGCTGGCCGGTCAACCGCCCGACCGGCTGGTGCGAGCAGGTTGGTGACCTCGGCGATCGACGGGTGTCAGCACCCACGTAGCTCCCCACCCCGGCCTCCCTCGCCCATGCGCCGCACGGCATCAATACGACCGTGCATGTCGAGGGGCTTGCCGATCTCGAAGTGTGCGGACCGAGCCGGGCCGTCAAGGACGCCTCCGGCGTCGCCAACGCGATGAGCCGCGCTCATCCTTGACGGTCCACCTCACTCCTGAACCGCGGTTGGCTAACGGACGACCTGGGGAAGATCCGGCCTCTCCAAGGGACGACGGTGCACCTCGTCGCCGTCCGATAGCCGCCCTGCCCCAGCCGCCGTGCCGCTGCTGGGTTCCCTCTCGTGGCAGGACGGTCACTTGGCGAGGCAGTCAGCAGCCGTCAGCAGTACTTAATGATCGTCCCAGTGGTCTTCGTGACTGGCGTGGCGATGGCCGTCGTGAATGTAGTCGACGTGCTCGCCATGTGGAACAGCCACGTGTCCACAGCCCGCCCGGTGCTGGTGATCGTGACCCTGGTGCACGGTGTGACCCGCGGGCTCGCACTCGTCGGCATGTCCCTCGTGAACCCGGTGCAGATGCCCGTCGTGCGCATAGTCAACGTGGTCGGCATGGGGCACGGCCACATGGCCGCAACCACTGCCGTGCTCATGGGTGTGCCCGGTGTGCGGGACATGAAGGGCGGTCGTCATCTCGGCTCCCTCGCGTACGTTCTCCTCAGGCCCCCGCGGGTCCGAGTCTCCCTCTCGGAAGGGCGTCGATGCACGCCAGACATGGCTAGTCGGCCAAAATCACACCATGTCACGGTGCCCCACCCATAGATGCTCGATGTGGTGGACGGCCTCGTCCAGGAGCTGGGCAATATGGGTGTCGTACAGGCTGTACGCGATTCGGCGGCCGTCCCGATGGCCGACGGGGCAGCGGTCTTCCCGCCCCTTGGCTGCGTGGCCCGGATTCGTCTCGCGTGAGGAGATCGCGCCGGACATGTGGCCGTGTCGATGCCCGGCCATGAAATGGCGCCCGCCGGGGCCCAGTTGGGCGGGCCCGTTCTAGACTTTCTGCCTCGGCTGTTGTGCTCGACCAGGACAGGGGGAGCACTGTGGAATGGACGAAGGTGTGGCTCCAGGAGCCGGAGGAGCACGACTTCCCGGCGGCGGCCGACTACCTCGGCCTGCTGCTCGAAGCGGGCGAGGTGAAGCACATTGTCGATGCCCTGCGCGCGGCCCCCACTCAGACGAAGAAGGCGAAGGACATCATGCGGGCCTCGTCCCTGCCGCTGCTGCCCGCCGACAACGTCCACGTCAACCACAACATCCAGAAGGTCAAGTCCGGAAAGAAGCTCTCCCCTGTGCTCCTGGTCCGCGGGACTCCGCTGGTCATCGCCGACGGCTACCACCGGGTCTGTGCCGCTTACCACCTGACGGAAGACCTGATGGTGCCCTGCCGGATCACCGGCCGCTAGACCACCGCCCGACTCTCGGCAGAACCGCCGCCCCGAGTCGCCGGGCCCCGGGCTGCCGTCAGGTGGCGTCGGGGTCGCACACGTGGCGCGTGGGCGGGTTCGCTTGCGCCTCCTTGGCCAGGGACGGAGCCCCGCGCCGGACCGTCGCCCGTGTCGCGCACGGCAGCCGCGACCTCTTCCCGTTCGGGGCGCGGGTCGAAGGCGTTGCGGATCTCCTCCACCGCGGCGAGGCCGCCGCCGTCCGGCATGTGTTTGCGTACGAAGGTCTTCGGGTGGAGGTCCTCGAATTCGAAGTCCTCGAACGCCGGGGCCAGTTCGGAGCGCAGGTCCTGTCTGGCGCTGTCGGTGAAGGCTCGCACCTTACGCAGGACACCGGTCGCATTCCGCATGAACTCGGGCAGTTTCTCCGGCCCGAAGACGACATCGCGACGATGGCGATGGTGAGCAGTTTTATCGGGCCCACTTCGGTGAACCTCCGCTCACTCCTTGATCGGCAAAGCGCCCACACGCCGCGAGAGGGAACCATCGGTGCCGCAGTTCGTACTGTCAGCCGTAGCCGTGCAACCGCTGCGCGTGCGACCCGGTGGTATCGGGAGGTTCTGGCATGAGTGCAGAGTCCGGCGCGACGGCTGCCGTTCGGCATCGCGGCGGGAAAACGCAGGTGCCGCTGGTCGGCGATGGAGCGCTCGTACTGCCTCTTGCGCTTGTCGCATGTCGTCGGCGGCAAGGTGGCGTTCGTCGTCTTCGTCGTCCTCGTCGCCGCCGTCGGACATCTGGCCGCCCGGGAGCGCCTGACCGCAATCGTGGCGTCGGCAGAGGCGGCGGTAACAGGCGGCGGGGCCTTCGTTTTCCCCGTTCCGGCCGGGGCCTGGTGGGGTCGGCCGCCGCCACGGAGTCGCTCGAACTCCCCCTCATTGCGCCGCCGACCGGCGGATCTCCCGAGCGTCCTTAAGAACCGACGATCGGGTGCTCGGAGGTGAATCCGCCCTGCACTCTGCGGATTTCCAGTCCCGGGCAGCGCAACCGGGTCCGACACAGCGTGCGGTGCAGCGGAGCGGTGCTTCGGTCACGGCCTCCGGGGCAGCTCAACGACGCCTCGGTTCACAGTCGCTTTGCCATCCGGAAGGCGTGCGCGTAAAGGCCCGTGCCGTCGAGCAGCGACGCGCCGCCCTCGTCGCCCATGGTGGGGCCGTTGGCTGTCCTGCGGCTGGAGATGAAGCGGTGGTGTCCGGTCGAGTCGATGCCGAGGTAGATACCGACGTGGTCGATGCGCTGTCCCGCGTCGGGGGTCGCGTCGAAGAACACCAGGTCCCCGGGCTGGAGGGGACTCAAGTCGGTGGCTTGGCGGTGGGTGTTGGCGATGATGGCGACGCCGGGTCCGTCTTCGGCCATCATGACGGCCCGACGGGGTAGCGCCTGTCCCGTGGGCTGCTTGAACTCGAGAGGGTATCCCGAGCGGTATCCATACACCGTCCGGACGAAGCCGGAGCAGTCCAGTGAGCCGTAGAAGTCTTCCCTGGCTGCGCGATGGCGTCCGTTCGGATAGGTCCAGTCGATGCCCAGGTAGTCGTTGAAGTCGGCGGTCGCCTGCCGTACATCGTCGTCTCCCATCGGGCCGTAGGTGGCCGGGCCCGCGTAGCGGATGCCCTTGTCGTCGTGCCGGTCGGCCGTGCCCCGGACGTACTGGGCCGCTATGGCCAGTACGTCGGGCGCTTGGTGGGTCAGGGCGGTGGTGAACCAGCGCTTGAACCAGTCCTCGTGCTGCGCGCCCGAGTGCCAGGGGTGCGGCGCCAGGCGGACCACGGCGCTTGTGGTGACAGTGGCCGCGGTCGTGGCCGGCTCTGCGAAGGTGCGCTCCGCGCCGGTGAACACCACCGTGCGGGCGTCCTCGGTGAGGACCGCCACGGTCCTGCCGTCGGCGTCGCGGGCGATCGTGCGGCGGGTCCCTGCCAGACGTACGAAGTCTCGGCCGTCTTCGTCGTGCAGGACGACCGCCACGACGACCGCCACAAGTGCCAGGACCAGGACAATGGCCAGGAACGCCGGTCTGTGCCAGAGGTTCCGCAGCCGCCGGGTGGGGGCCTCTGCGTCGGCCGTCGTCGGCTGCACGGGGGGCGGTTGAGTCTTCGCCATCGTCATCCCGCCAGGTGGAGCAGGAGTCCGCTCGCCAGCACGGTGTACGTCAGTCCGGTGACGGCCGTCGTGGCCGTGGCGGTGGCCACGACCGGCTGTCGCAGGAACTGGTAGGCGATCAGGCCGGGGACGATGAAGCCCAGGGTCTGGTGCGTGAACAGCAGCGGGTACTCCTTGAGCAGGAAGAGGGAGAGGGTCGTCTGGAGGAACACGCTGAGCAGTACGACGCTGGCGAACAGCCGCTTTCCGAAGAGGATGACGACTTTCCTGGCGGCGGCCGCGGCGGCCCATGTGAGGCAGGTGACGGCGGCGATCAGCACGATCATGCGCCAGTCCTGAAGCAGGGTGACGGCCAGCCAGGCCGGGGTGATCATGCCGCCCGGAGACAGGTTGGTGACCAGGTAGCAACCGAGCCCGAAGAGCAGCCCGATGGCGAGGCCGAGTGTGGCGACCTCGCTCGACAGCGGAGCGTTCACCGGACGGCTCGCGGTGCCGGGGCGAGTGATTCCACGTGCTCAAGGAGCCGTTCCCCCTGGCCGTGAATGTTGCCGACCGCCACGAGCGAGGCCGTCCCGCTGACCTGCCCGGCGATGGCGCGCCAGATCTGGGCGGGGTCGCGCTGTGGTCCGCCGAGGTCCAGAATCCGTCCTGGCCAGTGCGCCGGGACGGCGTCCCGGGCAGATCTGGTCGGGTGCCCGATGAGCACCAGGGTGTCGGTGTTGAGTTCGCGCACGATGCGTCCCATCTGGCCGTTGCGTTCGATCCGGTCCGGGCGGCAGTTGATGAGCGTGATGAAGGGGGGCTTGATCTGCCCGGAATCCACCAGGTGGCGGAAGTTCATGACGGTGGACTCGGGGTCATTGGCGGCGAAGATGTTCGCCAGCCGCACGGTGCCTTCCTCAATCTCGTACTCCTCAACGGTGAGCACCCCGGGGTCGGGCGGAGCCGCGTACATCCCGCGCAGCGCCGACGCCCGGTCCACGCCCAGCCGGTCGGCTACCGACAGCGCGATCGCCACGTTCTCCTTGAAGGTGGTGTAGCGGAAACCCGCCATCTCCTCGTCCGAGACCGACTCGCCCTCCGCCACGACGAGTTCACAGCCGCGGCGAACGGCCTCCGTCTTTAGCAGCGCACGGCGGTCCCACTCGGCCGTCACACACACCCCGCCGTCCGGCATGGACCGCGACAACGACCGCGCCACGTCGTCCAACGTCGGGCCCATCTCGTCCAGATGGTCCTCGCGGACATTGCAGAGCACCCCGATCGTGGAGCGGATCAGCACCTTCTGGTTGATCTCCTGAAGCGCCGGCTGGACCGCCATGCACTCCATCACCAGGACGTCGGGGCGGACCGCGGCGGCCCGGCGGACGATGCCGATCTGCTCGACGACATTGGCGATGCCGAACTTGCGGTAAACCGGCTCCTCAGTGGCGTCTGGATGAATGAACCGAGCCGCCGTGCCGGTCGTCTTCGCCACCACCTTGAGGTGCCCACCGCGCAGCGCACCTGCGGTCAGGCGGGTGATGGAACTCTTGCCGCGAATGCCGTTGACCAGGATCCGTACCGGGATCCGTTCCAGGTTGCGCTCGTGGCGGCGCCGCTCGGCCACGCCCGCCAGGAAGAGCGTCAGCAAGGTGAGCGTGAAGACGGTGTACAGATAGAGGATCATCACGGCACCTTTCGGGACACAGCAGCGGGAACCCTCCGGTCATGCGTGCGTCTCGTCGCCGCCTCGGCCGCCATGCTGACGCGGATTCGCTCCAACGCCCGTGCCACCAGCCCCAGTTCGTCGTACCTGCGGACCTCCACGACGTCGCGCAGGTCACCGTCGGCCACGCGCTCCGCATCGCGCACCAGGCGGCGCAGCGGGCGCAGCCACATGACGTACAGCCAGCCGAAGAGCCCAAGGGTCACCACGGCCAACACCTGGGCAAGGAGCACGGCCTGGTCCCGGGCCCGGGTCTCGGGCAGCAAGACGGTACTGACACTGCGGGCGGTCACCACCCTCCACGACGGCGCGTGATTCTTCCCGCCGCCGGCTATCGGCGCCGCAGCGACGATCTCCCGGGTGGCCGCGCCGCCCCCGCCGAGCGACACCACCGGCTTGTCGGTACGCGCCGCCCGGCGCAGCTCCTCTCCCACGAGGGGCTGAAACGCCGTGAAGCCCGCCGTCGAAGCCAGTACTTCCCCTTTGGCGTCGACCACCCATGCCGTCGCCGGCTGGACGGCGTCGAAGGCGTTCCGCAGCTTGACGAGGTCGTACTCGGCGACGGCGATCGCCCGCTCGTTGTTGCCATAGCTGAACGGGGCGTACTGCACCACCACCGGGATCTTGTCGATGCGGACCGCGTCGCTGCTCCCGGCGCCCGTCGGACGTTCGGGAACCTGGTCCGGATGCGCGGCCGTCCCCGCCTGAGCGAGCACCCGCCGCTGCGCATCCAGGACGTACACACTGCGGTAGCGCCCGTAGCGTTTACGGAAGTGTGTGATCTGCTTGTCGAGCTTGGCCGGGTCGAGCCCCAAGGTGAGACCGTCCGCGAGCTGGGCGAGGTCCAGCTCACCGGCCCGCAGGGCGCGCCGCACATGTTGGGCCGCACCGGCGGTCGCGGCCCGCTGGCCGTCGAGGACGGCTGTGGGGACGGTGACGCCCCGTTCGAACCGGCCGCCTGCGGCCAGCACGGTCCCCGCGACCGTGAGCAGTGCCAGCAGACCGCATGTCCAAGGCAGCCATACCGAGGAGGCGAGCCTGCGTGTGCGGCCGGGGCGAGATGCGGCCATCCCGCTCACCTGGCCACCCCTGATCGCGAGTCGGGTATGTTCCGGACACAAGGCAGCACTTGTCAATCCCTCCCCGTTTCACCGACGTTGAGCCTTTCGGCCTGCTGGGATGATCTCGGGACGTTCCTGAGGTTTTGATGAGGCGGAGCCGACTATCCTGACGGCCGTGCGCATACTGGTGGTCGAGGACGAGAGTGATCTGCGGTTCGCGGTGGTCGCGGCACTGCGCAATGACGGACTGGCCGTCGACGGAGTCCCGGACCTGCCCGCCGCGGACGAGGCCCTGTTCGTCACCCGCTACGACTGCGTGGTGTTCGACCGGATGCTGCCGTCCGGCGACGCCGTCGGCTACGTACACCGCCTTCGTCAGGCAGGCCGGACAGTACCCGTACTGTTCCTCACGGCCCGCGACACGGTCGCTGACCGGGTCGCGGGGTTCGCCGTCGGCGGCGACGACTATCTCGTCAAGCCTTTCGCGATGCCCGAGTTGGTGGCGCGCGTGCACTCGCTGTGCCGACGCGCGGAGGTGGTGCGCGCGCCGGTCCACCAAGTCGCCGACCTGGAGATCGACACCGCGCGACGCCAGGTCCGCCGCCGCGGGGTGCTCCTGGTGCTGACCCGCAAGGAATTCGCCGTCCTTGAGCTCCTGGCGACCCGCTTGGACCAGGCGGTGCCCCGGGGCGAACTCATCGAGCGCTGCTGGGACGAGATGGCCGAGCCGAACTCGAACGTCGTCGAGGTGCTGGTCTCCCAGCTGCGCCGCAAACTCGGTGACCCGCTGGTCATTCACACGGTCCGGGGTGTGGGGTACCAGCTGGCCTCGACCGGCAGCGGCGGATGACGGCCGAAGCCCGTATCCGCAACCTCCGTTGGCGACTCACCGCACTGTTCACCCTGACCAGCCTCGTCGGCCTGGTCGGGCTCGCGGTGTTCGCCCTTCGCAGCGACACCGCCGCCGCACACCGCCAACTCGAAGCCACCATGAACCTGCAGGCCGACCACGCCATCAGCCTGATCGACTACGACGACAACCGCCGACTCGACCTCCAGCCCCTGATCGACACCATGGACAGCGACTGCCCGCCCCTGACCGTGCTGTCCGGCCCGGCCGACCACTTGACCGTGGCCCGCACGCCGCCTCGGCCATGCGTCGCCCTCGCACCCGATGACGTCCGTGCGGTCGCTTCCACTGCGCTGCGCCACGGTTCGGAGGCCTGGGCCGACTCGCGAACGCCGGACGGGGACCCGGTGCGGCTGCTCGCCACGCTTTACCCGGGGCCGAACGACCGATCCTGGGGCGGAGCACTGGTCACCGCCGTCGACACCGCCGACAGCGAATCCGAACACCGCCATCTGGTAACGCTCCTGACCGTGGGCTGCGCGGTCCTGGTGTCCCTCTCCGCCATCGCCGGGCATCTGCTGTCGGGCAGGGCGATCCGCCCGGCGTTGACCGCGCTACGCCAGCAGGAGGCGTTCCTCGCGGACGCTGCCCACGATCTGCGTACCCCCGCCGCTTCCCTGCGCGCCCTCGCGGAGACAGCCCGCCACGACGACACCCTGCGCGGCGAGGCGCTGGATCGCACGGTACGCCTGGCGACCCGCATGAGCGACCTCATCGACGGGCTGCTCACCCGTGCCAGGCTCATCGCCGGCGTCGCCACCGTCACCCGCGAGCCCCTCCGCCTCGACCAACTCGTCGAGGCAGTGGTCGACGACACCGCCACCCATGGCCACCAGGTCACGGTCGTGGCCCGGCCGACCGTGGTGGAGGCCGATCCCGAACTGCTGCGCCGAGCGGTCACCAACGTGCTCAACAACGCGCTCGCCCATGGCCACGCGCCCGGGCAAGGAGCCGAAGTCGAACTCACCGTCTCGCCGGAGGGCACCGTCACCATCGACGACGCGGGCCCGGGAATCCCTCCCTCCCTGGCCGGCTCACTGTTCGAACGCTTCCACAGCACCTCCGGCTCGACCGGCCTGGGGCTGTCCATCGCCTCTTGGGTCGCCCACACCCATGGCGGCACACTGACCGTCGAGACCAGCCCACGCGGTGGTGCCCGCTTCGTCCTCCGCCTCCCTGGCCACACCAAGCACCGCTTGTGAGAGCACCATCGAGGCCCTCTGCCTGCCGCGTCCGCCTCTCCTGCTTTACAACCCCAAGATGCCTCTCGGTGACCGAGAGAACGGCACACGCGGACCTGCGCTTCACCCACAGTGCGCCTTCGTCGCGACACCACGGCCCGCACGCAACCATCACCTGTGAACGAGCGGCCCTTGCCGCGGCCCGACCCGGCAGGTGGAGCCGGCTTTAACTGCTGCGCACCGCCTGGCCCGCGAGGAAAACCGGCCCGGGCCAGACCTGCCCCTTCGGCCTTGGGCGCTGTGAATGGGCATTTGATCCAGGCGTATTGCCTTCTATGTCCCATTAGGTCCCTCGCCAGGTTGGTGCGGTCTGGTCCGTTATCCGCTTGGTGAGGTTGCCGAACGACGCGATGTGGATCACGGCTTTGGAGCTGGCGGGTAGGGTTTCGTAATCGCGGGATAAGTGGCGGTGCAACATGAGCCAACCGAGGCTTCGTTCCACTACCCAGCGCCTTTTGGCCACGTGAAATCCGCGAACTCCGGGGTTTCTGTTGACGACTTCGACGCCGATTCCAAGACTTGCTCCGTGTTCGACGACAGCACTCTTGAAGCCGGTGTCGACCCAGGCTTTGGAGACGGTGTAGAGGTCTCGATGCTCTGGGTGTCGACGACGGAGGCGGCGGGCTCGGGTTTGCGTCCCTCTTTTGCGCGGGCGAGGCCGGTGAGACCGTAGTTGAGCTGGGCGAGGATTCCTCAGTCGCGCCAGGCGGCGGAGTAGAAGTAGACGGTGCCGTGGCCCGGGAAGTCGTGCGGGAGGTATTTCCAGGGGATTCCGGTGCGGTTGATGTAGAAGAGTACGTTGAACACGTCGCGGAGGTCGACCTTGGCCGGTGGGCCGGCGGTCGAGCCGGGCTTTCTCCAGGCCGTCAATGTCGGCTCGATCAAGGCCCATCGGGCGTCGGACAGGTCGCTGGGGTACGGCTTGCGCTGGCTCACGGGGTAGCGTGATCATGAACGTGGTGGACGGATTCGTTCCGCTGCTGCTGGGCGTTTCTGCCCCATCCAAATCAGACGGACTTCGTGCACGAGAAGCGGAGCAAACGGCCAGGTCGGCAGCTCAGCGGACATGAAGACGCACACATGGGCCACATGCCTCAAGAACGGCAACCGCGAAGTTCGCTTAGCAGCACAAGCCATGCCTGAATGCCCACTAAGTGGGCGTTCAGGGAAGGTTTCTGACGCTAAATCCCCTTGCGGGCGGGGTCTTTTACGGTGATTCGCGGCTTATAGCCTGTTCATGGCTTTCGGCGCATCGACCTGGCTGACCGTTTAGTTCGCATATGACACCTAGATTCCGACTGGTTTAGGAATGCGTGGAGGCTCCCTGTTTGCAGGAGGCCTCCACGCATTTCAGGCCGCGCGCATTGGGGATGAATCCCGCTAAAACGGTCAGCACTAATCAACATCAAATGCCCACTAAGGTTCTCGTAGCGGACCTTCCCGGTCGGCACCCCTCTAATATGCGAGTCTCACTGTCAAGCCACCGGTTGTACTGAGAAGCCGTTGAGCGACTGAAAACGCGGGGACTGGCCTCACCTCAGCAGGTCGCGCCACCGGGCCGCCGACTCCAATGCGTCCAGGCTGATCCGCTCCAGGAACGCCCCACTCTTCGCCAACCGCGCTCCGGCAGGCGTGTCGAGGCCCATCTGCTCCGCGTACTGGACCGCGACCTGTGCCGCATGAAGCGTCTGCTCCGCGCCGGCCACGGTCGACTGGAACCAGGCGTCGTTGTCGACCACGTACACGTCCCGGCGTCCCTGGGCCTCGCGCCGGATCAGCTCCTGGCGGATCAGATACCCGACCGCCGCCGAGACCGATGCCGGGCTGACTCCCAGCTCCCGGGTCAGCTCGGTGGCTGTGAGCCTGCCGTCCGTACTCAGCCACAGTGCGATCAGGACCCTGGCCATCATCTTCGGCAGCCCAGTGCCCACCGCCAGCTCCACCGCCTGTTCCTGGGCGTCCGTGTGCCCGGCGGCGGGCGTGCGCCCGGCACTCGGCGTGCGGCGGCGTGCCCGTCGCTCCGTCGCCTGGTGCGCGAGTTCGGCGCGATAGCCGGCCGGACCGCCGTTGCGGCCGATCTCCCGAGTGACCGTCGACGTGGTCCGGCCGAGGCGCCGCGCGATCTCGGCGTAGGAGAGCCCCTCGACGAGTCCGGCGGCGATGCGGTGGCGGTCCTGCTGGGTCAGTCTTCCTCCTGGCATGGCCGCAGTCTTGCATTCGGCGACATCTGTTGCAATGCAGATGTTGCATTCGGCGACATCGTCAATGCATCAAAATAGGGCCATTGAACTGCGGATATGTGGATCTTTTCGTAGACACTTTCTCTGAACGCAACGTAGCTTTCAGCCCGTGCTGAACAAAAATGCCATCATCTCCGCCACTGGACTGCGCAAGTCCTACGGCGCCCACCTCGTCTTGGACAGCGTCGGCCTCACTGTCGCGCAGGGCACGATCTTCGCCCTGCTCGGCCCCAACGGCGCCGGCAAGACCACGATCGTCCAGATCCTGTCCACCCTGATCAAGGCCGACGCTGGCGAGATCCGCGTGGCCTGCCACGACCTGGCCCGGGACCCCGACGCGGTGCGCGCCGAGATCGGCGTCACCGGCCAGTTCTCCGCAGTGGACGACCTGCTCACCGGCCAGGAGAACCTGCGCCTCATGGCCGACCTGCTGCACGTCGGCCGCTCGCGGCGCCGCCGGACCGTGCAGGCGCTGCTCGAACGCTTCGACCTCGCGGCCGTCGCCCGCAAACCCGTCGCCAGCTATTCCGGAGGCTTGCGCCGCCGCCTGGACCTTGCCATGACGATGGTCGGCGCGCCCCGGCTGATCTTCCTCGACGAACCGACCACCGGCTTGGACCCGCGCAGCCGCCGCGAATTGTGGCGCACCGTGCGGGACTTGGTCGAGAACGACGGTGTCACCGTCTTCCTGACCACCCAGTACCTGGAGGAGGCCGACCAGCTCGCCGACCGCGTGGCCCTCCTCAGTGAGGGAAGGCTCGTCGCCGAGGGGACGCCTGACGAACTCAAGCGCCTGATTCCCGGCGGCCACATCGCCGTGCGCTTCGCCGACGACGCCGAACTCACCGTCCAGATCCCGGACGGCGGCGTGGCCGAGGCACTAAGGGCCGTTGTGGGCCAGTTGGACGCGATCGACGCAGAGGTGGCGGGGATGACGGTGCACACCCCGGGCCTCGACGACGTCTTCCTCGCCCTGACCAAGTCCTCCTCGCGCTGACCGACGACACCAGCTCCACCAACGACATCGCTGTGAAGGAACCTGCCTGATGAAAGCCGTCGCCGACTCCGCGACCATGCTGCGCCGCCAGCTCAAACACGTCCGCCGCTACCCGACACCGCTGCTGACCTACACGGCCGTCCCGGTGATCATCCTGCTGCTGTTCGTCTACGTCCTCGGCGGCACCATGGGCGCCGGCATCGGCGGCGGCCGCGCCGCCTACGCCGGCTACCTCACGCCCGGCATCATGGCCACGACCATCGCCGGCGCCGCCCAGGGCACCGCCATCGCCGTCGCGATGGACATGACCGGCGGGATCGTCGCCCGGTTCAAGACCATGGCCATCGCGCGCGTCTCCGTCCTCACCGGACACGTGCTCGGCGCCCTGGTGCAGAACTTCCTCGCGCTCACCGCGGTCACCGCCGCCGCCCTCGCGATCGGCTTCCGGCCCGCCGCCACCGCCCTGGACTGGCTCGGTGTCATCGGCATCCTGGCCATGTTCACCTTCGCCATCACCTGGCTGTCCGTCGCGCTCGCCCTGATCGCCCGCAACGTCGCCACCGCCAGCAACCTGCCCATGCCCTTGCTGATCCTGCCGTTCCTCGGCAGCGGCGTGGTGCCCACCGCGTCGATGCCGACGCCGCTGCGCTGGTTCGCCGAACACCAGCCGTTCACCCCGGTCATCGAGACCCTGCGCAAGCTGCTCGCCGCCCAGCCGGCCGGCACCGACCTCGCGAAGGCCGTCGCATGGAGCGCGGTGATCGCGCTCGCCGGCTACCTGCTGGCGCGCAAGCTCTACAACCGCTGAGACTGAGCATCGGTGAGGCGGGGGGTGAGGCAGTGCCCGACGCGGTCCGCCCCGGGCCCCAGAGGGGATCAGGACGCTTCTCCGTCCAGTCGGCTGACAAGTCCATCGAAGATATGCTCGCGGGCGACCTGACCCTTGGCTGCCGCATCGTCCCGCTGACGCTCGAGGGTGGGGCGGAATCCGATGGTGGTGACGAAGAACGTGCAGGACTCGCAGATCGATCCGAAGGGGCAGTCCATCTCGACGGGACGCGCGCAGCAGCCGTTGCCGAGCATCCGGCGGTGCATCTCGCGGCGAAGCTCGGCCATCTCCGTTCCCTCCGCGTCGGCCGGAATCCGCGTCTTCTCCGGTCCGGCGTGAAGAGCGCCAGGCCGAGCAGTGGTCCAGGGTCACCACGACGCCTCACCGCTCAACGCTTGCAAAGGCGTCCGACAAGAGCACGGCATGCACGTCGTGATCGTCCCCCTTACTGGCGGTCAGCCTGCCACCGTCGTGTCTACCTGGACCCTGTCATCCTCCGAGTTGTTCACCGCCGATGTGGTCTACGACCTCACCGACTTCGGCCAGGAGCCGCTGTCCGCGGTAGCGGCCATCCGGGAAGCGGCCTGGGCGCTGGGAGCGGCCAACCGCGTCGCGCACCACGTCACCAACATCGTCGTAACTACTGGGCGGACGGCCGGGTACAGGTCCGTTCCAAGGGGCTGGGCATCAAGGCGGACGGCTCCTGCGGCTTCGTCTCCTACGACGACACCGTGCGAACAACCGACGGCTGGCGGATCAGCCATTGCACGCACTCGCCGAGACGAACTTCCTTACGGGGATGGCAAAGCCTGGCTGAACAGGACGTTCCCCTGGCCCGAACCCACAAGGACGACACTGCACAGCCATGCGATGCCGAGCACGACGTCGGGGACGCCACCGCCTTTGAGACGGCAGTCGCGCAGGACCTTCACCGGCGGCCCAGCAGAACAACTGGCCGAAGCGATGCTTACCCCTCGCCCCGATCACTCTTGACCCGCCGTCTCCTCCGCACCATCGTCAGGCAACGCGGCCGTCCCACGAGCAACAGAGGCCGTCGGGCGGCGGCCAGGCCCCCCGAAACAGCCCGCAGCTATTTCGTTTTCTGCGCGCCCAGGGCGCTGAGCTGCCCCTATGAGGTTTCGTTTTCCGGACTGCACTAGACGTCGCAGCGTAGGAAACTAGAGGCAACCCCTTGATCGAGGGAGCCGGCACTGCCCGTGGTCGGCGATCGGCAGCGCTGGCGGGCGCACGGAGCGCGCGGGAGTCGCACCGTGCATCCGCCCCCTCGATCGGCCGTCCCGTCGCCCTGTCGCTCAACGAGCCGACGGGACGGCCGCAGCGGGCGCGGCCTCGTCAGAGGCTGGGCCCCCGTCCTGCTTCTCATGTCCTCACCGAACGACAGGCCGTGCTCCACAGTCCGGTTACGCCCAGGGCCTGAACATCACCTGACACTCGCTATCTCCGTGTACACGAGGTGTGCGGGTGCGGCACGTGCGGTCAGCGGACGGGAAGCGGCGGATGTTCACCCCGCAGGGTCTGAACGGGAGTGAGCCCGAATTCCTGGCGGTAGAGCAAGGAGAATCGAGCCGGTGTCGAAAATCCCCACCTCGCGGCCACACTCGTCACCGTCACCGGTCCGCCTGGACTCGCGACGCGGAGTTCGTCGCTGGCTTGATGCAGCCGGACCTGTTGCAGATAGCGCATCAGAGTCGTGTTCAGGTAACGGCGGAAGGCCAGTTGGACCATACGGACACTGGTCCGGGTGGCACGGTCGATGTCCGCGACACTCACGTCGTTCTGGGGGTTCGCTTCGATGAACGCCACCGCCCGGCGCAACGTGGCCGGGTGGGCGTCCCGGCGATCCGCGATCCCCGTATCGCCCATGGCGGTGTTCGGGAACGTCTCCAGGGTCGCCGCGGCCACCAGACGCGACACCTGCGCCGTGAACAGGTCACTCTTGAGGGCCAGGGGGCTGGTGACCAAATCGCGGGCCACAGCGAGCGTACGGGCCCACCGTCCGCCGACCACACCGGACACCGGGTGAGAAGCCAGGATCCGCACGGGCCCGGGCTCGGTGGAGGCGTTCTGCGCGACCTCGTGCAGCAGGCCAGGTTCGAGGACCGCGAAATCAATCACGGCATCAGCGACCGCTCCGCCCAGACATGCGTCGGGCTGATTCAGCACAAAGACATCACCCGGCGGGACGCGTACCTCCTCCGGCCCTGTCCGAAACAGCGCCCGGCCACCGCGCATGTGCCCGATGAACCAACGCCCTAACGGGAGATCCGAGGTGAACTCGTACTGGAGTTGAAGCGTCATCCGCTCCAACCGAGCCTGTCCCACCAAGTCTTGCACAATCCGCAGCAAGGGGTGCGCAGTGGGTGACTTCATCCGCACAGAACTGTACTGTCACGCACGACCGCGTGGGCAGTGTCCAAGTCCATGGCTTCGAAGGTTACGCTCATGACGCCGCACTCCGTCCCCTCTGACGAGAAGCGCCTGGGTTGACACCCCTTACCGTGCCACCAGACGTTGGCCATGCACAGACGGCGTTGGCCACAGCGGGGCACCGGTCCCGAAGCTGCACTGCGTACAGACAAGTACGCGTACGGCCGCCGAGGACCGTACGAGCAGGTGAGGACGCCGGCCCTCGAAGCCAGGCCGTGCGACTGGTGACAGCACACCGGCCCCCGACACCACGCTGTCGGCACCCATCGAGTAGCCGGTACCCTCCACGATCATCGGCATCCAGCTCCGCACGGTCACCGCCTCGTTCCGACCGCGGCCTTCCAGCCCGGCGGGCTCGTCGAAACCTCAACAGCCGCTTAATCCCGCGCCACACGGTGACGCTGATCTGCCGCACCATGGCCGAGGAAGGCTCACCCCGCGAGGTCGGCCACCGGGAACGCAGGGGGCCACTGGCCATGCCCAGGGGAGCGCCCGGTTCCCTGGGGCCCGCTTTCGTGACAGGATCCGTACTCTTCAGTAACTTCGTGAGTGCGAGGAAGCGTCTTTATGGCCCGGGTCTTCACGGTGAGCAGCAGCATCGTCGTCGGCGTCTCGTCCGACACCGCCTACCGGGCCGTGAGTTGTCCGTCCGCGATGGGGCGGTGGAGTCCGGAGAATCTCGGCACGACGCTTCCGGTCGAAGCAGGGTCGGCAGAGGTCGGGACGCAGTTTGTCGGGCGCAATAAGCGGGGGCTGGTGCGCTGGGTGACCCGGTGCACGGTCACCGCGGCAGACCCCGGCAGCCGGTTCGCGTTTCGGGTCCACGCCATCGGACTCCGCAGACCTCGTGTGCGGGGTCGGATCGCCACCTGGGAATACCGCTTCGAGACGACCGAGGACGGCACGAGGATCACGGAGACGTGGACCGATGACCGGACCGCGTGGCCCGACCTCGCAGCGGGCGTCTTCGACCGTGCCGTCACCGGAGGGAGTGCATTCGCCACTTTTCAGCTGCGCAACATCAGGACGACGCTGCGGAATCTGAAACGTGAGCTGGAGTCGAGTATGGGGTGAACGAGCCCGGGGCTGTCGGCACATCCTGGTGCTGCACCTCCGTGCCATCGCACGGTCTGCTCCCGCCGTCTCGCTAATACACCCTGGACAAGGGCCGCCGCCTCACCCTCCTGATGGCCACGCTCTCCCGTGACCAGGAGCTCTGTATGGTCAAGTCGCCGCTGCGTTGGGCTGTTCGTACGACCTGATTCGCAGATGCGTGCCGACGGCGGGAGTGCCCCCTGTCGTAAGGGCTGCCGCCGCGCCCAGTGGCCTGAATGCCAAGGTTGCGAAAGAGCCTGTCCCCCGCGATCGTTGACGCTCCCGTCGCCATGGCCCGTGCCACCTGGTCTGTCGTCGTGCCCCGCACACAGGGCCTGCGCTCGTCTCAGGGCGTGCCCGCGCCCGTGACGTCGCCTCGGCGCGGAAGCGAGTTCTTGCACGCGCGGCGCCCCGGCGACCAGGGGGACGACAGGCACCGTGCGGATGTCACTTGCGGGGCGAGATCGGGGTGCTCGTGCAGTGCCGCTGAGAACGCTTTCTGCCCGATCGGCGCAAGTGGCTGGAGGCGGGGCTTCGCAGCCATGCAGGTCATGTGCCTCGCCGGCTCGGACGAGGCACCGCTCGTACAGATGACCTCCCTGTCTGACACCCCTCCGCCGCCCTGAGGGCAACGAACACAGGGAAGTTGCTGATGGTGCCACCGGGCAGGCGTGGCCGGCGCAGGGTGGCACGAGCCTCGAAGGAGGAGCTCATGGTGACGAAAGCGTCAGATGGCCTGCCCGAGGCCTTGGGTCTCCTGGCCGTCGGTATCGAGGAGCTTGATGACCATGTCCGTCGTCATCTGGGCCGGCTGCTGGCGGCGCCCTTCTCGGTGCGCACCATCCAGGTTCTCAAGGATCCGGTCAGTCTTGAGATGGCCGGGACGGGACTGGTGTCCGTTGCGGTGGCGTTGGAGGTGGAAGTGACCGTCGTCGCCCCGCAGAAGGTGGGGTGGATTCGGGGTGCCTTCACCATGGCGATCTGGAGGTGGCCGGACGGGACGCAGCGCCAGCGGACATGGTTCGAGCCGACTCAGCCCTTGCAGCACGCCGCGCTGGCATTGAGCCATCGCCTGCATGACCCGCACCGCGCGCCGACTGGCCCGTGAGCCACCACCGGAACTGCTGGAGTGCACTGCAGACATCCCGGTCGTCCCCGGCCCGGCGGCCTCGGGCCGCTGTACCCGGACAGCAGACCGGCGTGGGCCGGGCCTTCTGGGTCGAGGGCCCGGCTTCACGTGCCTGGCGGTCAGGAGGGGGGCATGAGGACGCTGTCGATGATGTAGACGGTCGCGTTGGCGGTGGGGACGTTGCCGCACACGACGTTGGCGCTGCCGTTGACCTTGTAGGACGAAGCGGAGCCGGATGCGGTGAGGGTGGCACCCTCGAGGGACTTGAAGCTGCCCTTGGACAGCTGGCTGGGTGTGATCTTCTGTCCCACCACGTGGTAGGTGAGGATCTTGGTGAGCGTGGCCTTGTCGTTCATCGCCTTGTCGAGGGTGTTCTTCGGGATCTTGCTGAACGCGTCGTTCGTGGGGGCGAAGACGGTGATGTTCTTCGCGTTGTTCAGCGTGTCGACGAGGCCTGCCTTCTTCACGGCGGCGACGAGGGTGGACAGGGCCGGGTTGTGGGACGCGGCGGTGGCGACGGGGTCCTTGGCCATGCCGTCGAAACTGCCGGCCCCCTGCTTGGGCACGCTGGCACAGGCCGGGCCGAAGGGGCCGGGCATGCTGTCCGCGGACGCCGCGAGCGGCAGAGCGAGGGAGAGAGGGAACGCTACGGCGACGGCACCGATGAGCGCCGAGCGCCGGATCCGGTTGCTGTTCATGACGTGTTCCTCCAGGTTCGCGGCACAAGCCGCCCCCTTCGGAAGGAGGCGCCGGGAACCGGTAGGCCCTTCGGGCGCCCGGTGCCGGGACGGGCGAGCCGTGGCTCGGGTTCCGTCACATGCCGCACAGGGGATTCGGCACACCCCCGGGGGCCGGATTGGCGGCTTTCAGGATTTCTGCCGGTTTTCTTCCTCTGGAGGATGCAGAACGCAGGGCGGCCCCGTGGCTCCTGTGGGCTGGACGCCGCTCTGCGCGGCTGATCTTCGCGTGCGACGTTGCGGCTGCTGCGCCGCATACGGGCGGAACAGCCGACTACAGGGGCGCGGGCGTCACCCGGGGTGCCATCCGCCTGCCCGGGGCGATCGCACGGCCGGCGCAGCATCCCGGCCGCAGGGCAACCCGCTGCGGATCGCCCGAGACGTGCGGCTGATGCTCCGTGCAGCTCGCCCCCAATCCGCCGGAGGAACGCCTACGAATCAAAGGCGGACGGGGATTGCCGCCGCATCCGTGGGTGAGGGGGTCCGGCAACATCCCCGCCATTCGTCCACAGGACGCAGGTGAGATGAGGCGAGCACGATGGCAACGATCACACTTCACGGCCGCAGGCTGCGGTGGCGTCACGTCATGCTGGACGAGCATCTGCCGGTCGATCATCGCCTCAGCCAGATCTACCGAGCCGGCGCGGCGGGTGGGGGCCTCTTCCTCATCGTCTTCGGCGTACTGGGTCTGATGCACTGGATCGGGTTTTTCGCCACGGGCGCCCACCGGGTGCTGGGCCTGAACGGCAACGGTGCCCTCAGTGTCGCCTCGTTGATCGTCGGCGGCGTGCTGCTGGCAGCAGCCGGCATCGGTGGAAACACGGCGTCCAGCATCACCATGCTCTTCGGTGTCGCCTTCCTTGTTGTCGGCTTCGCCGGGCTGGCCGCCCTGGACACCCGGTTCAACTTCCTCGCATTCCGGATACAGAACGTGCTGTTCAGCTTCCTCGTAGGCCTGCTGCTGGTGACGTTCGGCATGTATGGCCGAGTCAGCGGCTCCCTGCCCCACGACAACCCCTACTGGCAATCGCGCCACCCCGGGCCGTAGACGCAGAATGTCCGCCTGGATCGGCTGGTGACCAACCCAGGCGGAGAGCTGCCCGTCAGCCGGTCCGGAAGCGGGCGAGGTGGCGCGTGAGGGTACCGGTGTTCTGGAACGTGGCGCCGAGCAGGGCGATGTGCTTCCAGTGAAGGGTGCCGTCGGGGGCGATGATGAACACAGCGCGGCGTACTCCGATGCCGGGAGCAGTGATGCCGAGGGAGTGGGCCACCACCCGGTCGGTGTCGGACAGCAGGGGCATTCTGAGACCGTGCTTGCGGGCGAACGCCTCGTGACTGTCGAGGTTCTGGGGGCTGATCGCCCAGATTTCGGTGCCGGTCTCGGCGAGCGCGTCCAGGTCGTTGGAGTAGGAGCACAGCTGCTTGGTGCAGACGGCTGTGTCATCGAGGGGGTAGAAGGCGAGGACGAGGGGGTGGCGCCGCTCCGCGCGCAGCCAGTACTCCCCGCGGTGGAATCCACCGTCCGGGGTCAGCACGCCGCCGGGCAGGGTGAAGTCGTCCACGAGCTCGCCCTTGCGAGGTGAGAGGGTCACCAGTGGTCCTCCAAATCGAGGGTGGGCCGGAGCGTGCGGGCCGCCCGTCCTGAACGGCCCGCACGCTCCGGCTCTGACCGGTCACGGCCTGGATGGCCGGGTGCGCACTCCTACTTGGGCATGAGGACCGTGTCGATGATGTAGACGGTGGCGTTGGCGGTGGGGACGTTGCCGCAGACCACGTTCGCACTGTCGTTGACCTTGTAGGAGGTGCCCGAACCGGACGTGGTGAGCTTG
>NZ_QOLA01000046.1 GCF_003324565.1 Streptomyces sp. SDr-06
ACGTCAAGCAGGTCGAGAAGCTCGTCGCCGACAACACCAGCGGCCGCATCCTCGGCTTCATGGGCGAGCCCGGGGTCAACGTCCTCAAGCTCAACATCGCACTCAAGGAACTCACGCAGAAGTGAGCGGCTTATCACGAGGGGCGGGGGCCGGCGGGCCGGGAACCTCCGGCAGGCCCTTGCCCCTCGGCACAACCGCACCCAGTTCCGGGCTCCCTTCGGATGCACGACACAATCAGGAAGGTGGCACACCGATGACCCGGGTGCTGGTGGTGGAGGACGAACCACAGCTCGTACGGGCTCTTGAGATCAATCTCAAGGCGCGCAAATATCTCGTTGACGCGGCGTCCGACGGGCAGACGGCACTGAGTCTGGCCGCCGCGAACAAGCCGGACGCCGTGCTGCTTGACCTCGGGCTGCCGGACATGGACGGCCTCGACGTGATGAAGGCGCTGCGTCGCTTTTCCCGGGTGCCGGTCCTGGTGGTGTCGGCGCGCAATACCTCCGACGAGAAGGTCGCCGCGTTGGACGCGGGCGCCGACGACTACATCACCAAGCCGTTCAGCATGGACGAACTCCTCGCCCGGCTGCGTGCGGCCACCCGGCGGACCGACTCGGAAGCCCAAACCGATCACGAGCAGGGCATGGTCACCACCAAAACCTTCAGCATCGACCTGCTCGCGAAGAAGGCCAAGCGCGGCGACAAGGACATACGGCTCACCCCGACCGAATGGCACCTGATCGAAGTCCTCGTCCGCAACCGCGGCCGCCTGGTCACTCAGCGCCAGCTGCTGCAGGAAGTGTGGGGACCCGGCTACCGTACGCAGAGCAACTATCTCCGGGTGTACATGGCCCAGTTGAGGCGCAAGCTGGAGGTTGATCCGTCCCACCCGCGCTATCTCATCACGGCCCCCGGTATGGGGTACCGCTTCGAGGTGTGACCCCATCCAGGTCCCCTTCCGCCGCCCCCACCTGGCAGGGCGGCGGGGGAGTGGCCCCTTCATCCGCAGCGACAACAGAGATCGGAACCATGGCACGCGGCAAGCTCCGCATCTACCTCGGCGCGGCGCCGGGCGTCGGCAAGACGTACTCGATGCTCTCCGAGGCACACCGCCGGGTCGAGCGCGGCACCGACTGCGTCGTCGCCTTCGTCGAGCACCACAGCAGGCCGCGCACGGAAGTGATGCTGCACGGCCTGGAATTGCTGCCCCGGAAGGAGATCGAGTACCGCGACACCGTCTTCACCGAGATGGACGTGGACGCGGTCCTGGAGCGCCGCCCGTCCGTGGCTCTGGTGGATGAGCTGGCACACACCAACATCCCGGGCTCGCGCAACACCAAGCGCTGGCAGGACGTCGAGGAGCTCCTGGCGGCCGGCATCGACGTCGTGTCCACCGTAAACATCCAGCACCTGGAGTCGCTCGGTGATGTCGTCGAGTCGATAACGGGCGTACGACAACAGGAGACCGTCCCGGACGAGGTCGTCCGGCGGGCTGATCAGATCGAGCTCGTCGACATGTCGCCGCAGGCGCTGCGACGGCGCATGGCGCACGGCAACATCTACAAGCCGGAGAAGGTCGACGCGGCGCTCTCCAACTACTTCCGGCCCGGAAACCTCACCGCGCTGCGGGAGCTGGCGCTCTTGTGGGTCGCCGACCGGGTCGACGAGTATCTGACGGAGTACCGCAGCGAGCACCGCGTCAACACGATCTGGGGTTCGCGCGAGCGCATCGTCGTCGGCCTCACCGGGGGGCCGGAAGGGCGCACGCTCATCCGCCGCGCGGCCCGGCTGGCCGAAAAGGGTGCGGGCGGCGAGGTGTTGGCGGTGTACGTCGCGAGCAGCGACGGCCTGAGCGCTGCCTCGCCGAAGGAGCTCGCTGTCCAGCGCACCCTGGTCGAGGACCTCGGCGGAACCTTCCACCACGTGGTGGGCGACGATGTGCCGCCGGCTCTGCTCGACTTCGCGCGCGGGGTGAACGCGACGCAGATCGTGCTGGGCACGAGTCGCCGTAGAACCTGGCAGTACCTCTTCGGCCCCGGCGTCGGACAGATCGTGGCGCGCGACTCCGGTCCCGATCTCGACGTTCACATTGTCACCCACGAGGAGGCGGCCCGCGGGCGGGGACTGCCGGTGGCACGCGGGGCGCGACTCGGCCGAACCCGGATCGTGTGGGGCTGGGCGACCGGCGTCATCGGCCCGGTGCTCCTCACGGTGCCGCTCACCCGCACGAGCACGGACCTTGGCCTCGCCAACGAAATGCTGCTTTACCTCGCGCTGACGGTCGGGTCGGCGCTGCTCGGCGGACTGCTGCCGTCATTGGCTTCGGCCGCGCTGGGTTCGCTCCTCATCAACTGGTACTTCACGCCGCCGGTCCATGAGTTCACGATCGCCGACCCGAAGAACATCGTCGCCATAACGATCTTCTTCCTGGTCGCGGCCTCGGTGGCCTCGGTAGTGGATCTGGCCGCTCGCCGCACTCATCAGGCGGCCCGGCTGCGCGCCGAGTCGGAAGTACTCTCGTTCCTGGCGGGCAGCGTGTTGCGCGGGGAAACGAGCTTGGACGCGTTGTTGGAGCGTGTCCGGGAGACCTTCGCCATGGAGTCGGCGGCACTGCTGGAGCGCGCGAGTGAGGTCGAGCCGTGGACCTGTACGCGCGCCGTCGGACCCGCGCCGGTCACCCGTCCTGAGGACGCCGACGTGGACATGCCCGTCGGTGATCGGATGGCTCTCGCGCTCTCCGGCCGGGTGCTGCCTGCCGAGGACCGGCGCGTGCTGGGCGCCTTCGCGGCGCAGGCCGCCGTCGTCCTGGACCGCCAACGCCTCAAGGAAGAGGCCGACCAGGCGCGCCTGTACGCCGAGGGCGACCGCATCCGTACGGCGCTGCTCGCCGCGGTGAGTCACGACCTGCGCACCCCGCTCGCCTCCATCAAGGCGTCCGTGACGTCGTTGCGTTCGGACGATGTGGAGTGGTCCGAGGCGGACGAGGCCGAGCTGCTTGAGGGGATCGAGGCGGGCGCAGACCGCCTGGACCACCTGGTGGGCAACCTGCTCGACATGTCCCGCCTCCAGACCGGCACGGTCACCCCGATCATCCGCGAGGTGGACCTCGACGAGGTCGTCCCGATGGCGCTGGGCGGCGTACCCGAGGACAGTGTGGTCCTCGATATCCCCGAGGACCTTCCGATGGTGGCTGTCGATGCGGGGCTGCTTGAACGCGCGGTGGCCAACGTCGTGGAGAACGCGGTCAAGTACAGCCCGCCCGGCGAGCGCGTCCTCGTCTCCGCGAGCGCCATGGCCGACCGGGTGGAAGTCCGCGTCGCCGACCAGGGTCCCGGCGTCCCCGACGAGGCCAAGGACCGTATCTTCGCGCCGTTCCAGCGTTACGGCGATGCCCCGCGCGGCGCCGGAGTGGGCCTCGGCCTCGCCGTGGCCCGGGGCTTCGCCGAGGCGATGGGCGGCACGCTGACCGCAGAGGACACCCCGGGCGGCGGCATGACCATGGTCATCACGCTGAAGCAGACGGCCGACCAGCCGCGTGTCAGCCCGGACCTGCCCCCGATGACGACGTCGTAGGGATCGCACGCCTGGCATCTTCTGTGCGGTTTCGGTCTCCTCTTGCGCACCGGCTCAGCGTTGACCCGGCCGCGGTGCTGAGTGAGCGACCGGGAGTTGTCGTCTGCGGCGGACCGTAGCGGACGGACCCTGTGCGATGCGGTCAGCCCGGCCGGTGCCCGGATGGTGCAGTCGTTGGCGATGTGCCCAGCAACAGAACCCGGAGGAAGTTGAGCAGGACCAGGATCAGCGCCGCCCTGGTGGCCAGGACGACGAAGTCGATGTCCTCGGGGCGGAGTGTGCGACGGTGAGGACGCCGGGTTGCCGGCGGGCGAGGGGTCCGGCCAGGGCCGGGACACCCGTTGGGGGTTCATAGCTGCGCCGTACCCCTCCTGGGGCGCGACCCGGAGCGCGAACTGCTGACGCCGCACAACGCGGCGAAGGACGCCTCGTCGTGGAGACGGTCGTGGTTGTCGCTGGCGGCTATGAGCAGGACTGCGGTGCTGTCCGGGCCGACGCCGGCGAGTTCGAGTAGCTGCGGGTTGTGCGCCCGGATGATCGCTGCGATCCGGCGGGTGAGCGTGGTGGCTTCGGTGGAAAGCTGTGTGATGCGGTGGGCCAGGAAGTTCAGCGCCTAATGCACCGCGTCGGCTTGCGCGTCCAGGGCGGCGCATGCTTTGAACAGTGTCGGGTTCGAGAGCCCGGCGAGGGGCTCGCGCAGCTGTGCCGGTGCGCTGACCAGGAGGGCCTTGGGCTGGTTGATGGCCTGGGTGCGGTTGTTGACTGTGGAGTCCTTGACGACCTTCAGGACGCGGAGTTCCTTCACCTGGCCGTCCTGGCTCTTCGGGGCTCCGGTGGCTCGTCCGCCCGGCACGGCCCGGGCGGCGGCTTCGGCGTCGACCGTGTCGGTTTTGTCCGAGCGGCGCCGGGTCGGCCGGTCCGGCCGGTTGACCTCGATCACCTCGATGCCTTCGACGGCCAGGTGCCAGGCGAGCCCGGCCCCGTAGGAGCCGGCCCCCTCCACACCAGCCTGCCCGACGACGCCCAACGAGCGGCCCCTCTGGACGAGTTGACGATATCCGGCGGTCATGGCGGGGAACGGCTGGGTGCGCTGCAGGGCGCCGAGATCGCCGACGACAGCAGCGACGTGCACATCCTTGCGTGTGTCCACACCCAGCAGCACTGCGGCGGGATGGACAGGCGACACCTTCTTGGAGCAGGTGCCGTCACGGCTGTTCCCGCTGTTCCTTCGCCTCGCGACATGCTTCTCATAGCCAAAGCGACCGGTGATCTCGCCCTCCAGGGCGGACGTCGGCACCCGCTTGGTCAGCTGCTGCAACAGCCCCCTCCCCGGTCAGCTGCAGCCCGTCGGTACGGGGGTGGCCGACCAGCGTCGCGATCAACTGCTCGTCCGACACCGTGCCCGGCACGGCCTCCTCGGCAAGCTGGTCATGGCCCTTGGGTTCAACGGCGGGCTCGGTCATCCCACATCACTTCGATGATCGTTGGATCCGCTGCCTATCGGACACTCCCGCGCCAGGAGCTGGCGAGCAACCACCCTGATCAGCGCAGGGCTTCGAGCAGCTGGGCTTCGAGGTCGGCGACGCGTTTGTCGGCGAAGCGGAGGTTCGCGCGGGCGCGTACGACGGGGTGTCACCGAGGTGAGCGGATAGGGGGGGGCCGAAGCCGGTTTCGGCCGGGCGGTCTGGGGACGAGAGCCGGCGTCGTGGTCAGGTGTCGGCGTCGAGGCGGAGGCGGCCGGTGATGACGGCGTGGGCGACGTCCGACAGGGCCTGGTTGTGGCGCCAGGCGTGGGCGCGCAGGCGCAGCAGGGCGTCGTCGATGCTGACGCTGAGGTGGACGGTCAGGATGCCGGCGGCCTGGTGGACTTCGGCGCGGTGCAGGTCGGGGCCGTCGCCTATTCCCGTGGTCAGGGCGTGGGGCGGGGTGTGCAGAAGCAGGTCCAGGGCGATGCGGGCGAAGCGGGCGATGTCCTGGCGCTGGCGGGTGGGCAGGGGGCCAGGGGTGGTGCGGTAGCCGGTGAGGACGCCGGCCGTGACGACACCCAGGAGTAGGGGATGGGCGATGACGGCACGGGCCGGAGTGTCGCAGGCGGCAGGGGTGAACGCGGGCCAGCGGTCGGCGGGCGCGGTGGACAGGTCGGTTTCGGTGACGATCCGGCCGGTGCGGGCGGCCTCCAGGGTGGGGCCTTCGCCGAGGGTGTACTGCAGGTCTTCCAGGGTGCGGCCGAGGTCGTCGGCGGGATCGGACCACAGCAGTTCGGGGGGGCCGTGGGTGGGCAGCAGGCTCAGCGTGACGGCGTCCAGGCGCAGCAGGCGGGCGGTGTCGGCGGCCTGGGCGGCGGACAGGTCGGCGCCGGTGCGGGCGGCCTGGTACAGGCGCTGCAGAAGGCCGGGTAGGTCATCGCGGGCCATCACTCGTCTCCTCCCCCCTTGGCTCGGGTGGGAGGGTGTTGCGGGTGCCCGGCGGTGACGGGCACCGGGTCACCGGACGGGGTCGAGTAGTTCGGCGGGCACGTCGCCCCGGGCGATCCGGGCTGACAGCTCGGTGAGTTTCTGCTGCCTCGAGCGGGCGTGGGCGCGCAGCCGCTGGAAGGCCTGGTCCATGCTCACTTGGAGGCGGGCGGAGAGCACGCCCTTGGCCTGTTCGATGACCAGACGGCTGTCCAGCGCCCGCTGCAACTGGGCAAGGACCGCGTCTCTGTCGGCCAGTTGCTGCTGGTGGGCCAAAGCCACGGCGGCGGCGTCGGCCAGTGTCCGCGCCAGTCGCAGGTCCCGGCCGCTGACGTCGGCCGGGCGGGCCATCATCAGGTTCATGCCGCCCAGGGACATCTGGGGCAGGCGCAGGCTCACCGCGGCGACCGCGGTGATCCCCGCCTGGCGGGCGTAGGGCGCGAAGCGCGGCCAGCGGACGGTGCCGGGTGGGCTGGTCAGTGAGGTGAGCGGCAGTGGCCGCCGGGCGCGGGCGCTGTCGAGGCAGGGGCCCTCCCCCAGCGTGGACTGCTCCTGTTCCAGGGCCAGGCACACTTCGTCGGAGGCGGTGATGTGGACGGGCTCATGGGTGTCGCGGTCCAGGACGGTGACGCCGGCGCAGCGCACCGGTAGCAGCGCGACCACCTGGCCGGTCAGGTCGTGGAGCAGTTCCAGCGGATCGAAGTCCGCCGGGCGGTGGGCGAGGTCGAGGACGGCGTCGGCGATGCGTGTTTCGCGGTCGGTGGTGGTCATAGGACGCCTGCCGGTCGGCTGGCTTCCGCCTGTCGGCGCCGACGGGGTCCGGGCCTGCGTGCGGTGGCGAAAGGGGGGTGGCCTCATCGGGAGGCCCGTCGTGCCCGCTGACGGGGGGAGCTCCGGCTCGCCTCGCTTCCTGGGTGCACCCGTCCGAGGCCATCTCGTCGCCGGTTCCGCCCGGCCTGAGACGGCGTCACGGTACCGACGGCAGTTTACCCGCGCAGCGGAGAGTGGAACAGGAAAGGAAACCGGCCGTTTTACCAGATCGCCTCCGTTGGTCTTCCGGCCCCTTGCCCCGCTGGACGACTGGACGCAACCCTCACCGAGGGCCGCCGGGGTCCTGCGGAGTCCGGGCGAGCAGGGAACGGGCGAGGTCGACGACGGGTACCCCCCGGGCCCGCGCCCGGGCGCGCAGCCACGCAAGAGCCTCGCCCGTGTCGATGCCCCGGGTGGCGGCTACGATCCCGACGGCGATGTTGAGGTCGTCCTGGTCGGCGGTGGACCGCACCTGCTCGATGATGTCGTCGTCCAGGTCGGCCAGCAGCACCGACGTCGTGATCTGCGCGAACGTCTCCGCCTCTGCGGGCGGACCGGTGCCGGGAGTGCCCCGGTGCTGCCGGTACAGGGTGAGGGTGCCGAGTGCGGCGGTGGCGGTGCACAGGGGGTAGGCGAAGACGGCACCGACGCCAAGGCCGTCCGCGGCCTCGGCGAACAGCGGCCACGCGGCGCCGGACCGGTCGAGGTCGGGCGCCAGCACGCACTGCCCGGTGTCGAACGCGGCCACCGACGGGCCCTCGCCGGTGACGTACTGCAGCTCCTCCACACGCCGGGCCCACAGCGAGCTGCCGGCCAGCTGCAGGGGCATACGCCCGCCGTCTTGCAGGGTGAGCACGGCGGCGTCGATCCCGGGCAGGTCCCGCACGGCGGCACCGCACACCGCGGCAATGCAGCTGCCGGAGGGGACTTGGCGGGCGGCGTGCACCACGGCGTGCCACAAGGCATCGCGCCGGGCGAGTCTCGTAGATGGCACGGTGCCGGCCCGCGCCGGGCCACCAGGCATCGCCTGCCCGGCGGCCACCGCCCGGGCGGCCCGCTCGTACCGGGTGACGGCCAGCATCGCGCAGCGCACCAGCTCGGCCGGCTGCCGCGCCCCCGTCCCGGCAGCGCCGTTGCGGGCGTCGCGCAGCGCCTCGTGCACCGCGGTCACGTCCTCGACATGGTGCAGGGCACCCACCACGCGGCCGTCGGTGTCGGTCAGGGGGGAGTTGACCGGGCTCCAGATCTTGCGACGGAAGGCACCAGCGGCGCGCGGGACGGGGATGTTGTAGGGCTGGATGCCCATGTCGTCGGGTGCCGCGCCGCGCAGCACGCGCTCCAGGGAGGCGGACAGGTCGCGCACTCCGCTCGCGGTGGAGTCTGTGGGATCGTCGGGGAACGCGTCGAACATGAACGCGCCGATCAGTTCGTCCCGCGACCGCTCGGTGGCGCGCAGATAGGCCTCATTGACCCCCTGGATGAAGCAGTTCGTGTCGAGCACCAGGTATGGAGCCGTGGTCGCCTCGAACAACTGGCTCCCGGACGTTGCTTTCAGCACCTCATGCACCAGTACTCACCCCCAGTCCGGACCTGGGCTAGACGGGTGCCTAGGTGCAGGATAACTTCCCCGCCGAGCGGCTGGCAGGGGGCGCCCGGGACGCCGCTACCCGGCGCGGGAGACCGGCACGGCGGTCGTGGACCCCACCGGGCATCCCCGTCGAGTAGCACACTTTGTGGCACGTGGGAGTAGTGCTGGGTTCCCGGCGTGCGGAGTTGGCGGCGGGCGTCGAGGGGCGGGGTGTGGTCGCGGTCCAGGACGAGCCAAATGGACAGGCTGCCGTCGCGTCGGCGCATCAGCGGGCGGATCAGGTGGAGTTCGGCGTGGGGGTGATACCACCTGATGCCCACGCGCCGTGAGGAGTGCCTGACCTGGAGGCGGGCCCGGTGGTTGGGGCCGGGCCCACCCTGTGGTGCCGATGGGGTGTCAGGGGCAGGTTGCCAGGACGACGGAAATCACGGTGTCGCGATCTTGTCGCGGCCCTGCTGGGAACGGGTCCGGTCGCTGGGTCGCCGCGCCTGCTGGTGAAGACGGCCGGGAAAGACGCGGTGTCCGGGCTCTGTCGGCGACCCGCTGCCAGTGGACCTCTTCACTCTCGCCCGCTCCCGGCGTGCCTGATCCGCCGGCGGGGGCCGGCCCTCGGGGCTTGACTTCGAGGGCGCTCCAAGTCCTAGCGTCGCAGGCGTTCGTCAGTGCTCAAGGAACCGCCCGGTCTGCTGGGCAGGAGGAGTATCCGCGCATGATCACCCGAACCACCCTCGGCTCGCCCGGTCTCACCGTCAGCACGATGGGCCTGGGATGCATGGGGATGAGCGAGAGCTACGGCGCCGCCGACTGGGACGGCGGCCTGGCCACCATCGACCGGGCTCTGGAGCTGGGCATCACCTTCCTGGACACCTCCGACTCCTACGGCACCGGGCACAACGAGGTACTGGTGGGCCGGGCCATTCACGGCCGCCGGGACCAGGTGCAGCTGGCCACCAAGTTCGGCATCGACCGCAGCGCCGGGGACCGGGCACGCCGCATCCGCGGTGCCCGGGACTACGTGCTGCGCGCCTGTGACGCCTCGCTGCTGCGGCTGGGCGTCGAGGTGATCGACCTGTACTACGCCCACCGCCCGCCCCAGGACGTGGAGATCGAGGAGACCGTCGGGGCGATGGCCGAGCTGGTCGAGGCGGGCAAGGTCCGTCATCTGGGCCTGTCAGAGGTCGACGGCGAGTTGCTACGCCGGGCGCACGCGGTGCACCCGATCGCCGCGGTGCAGAGCGAGTACTCACTGTGGAGCCGCGACGTCGAGGCGGTCACCCCGGTGATGGCCGAGCTGGGGGTCGGGCTGGTGCCGTACGCGCCGCTGGGGCGGGGGTTTTTGACCGGCACCCTGGACCGCTCCACGCTGGGCGAGAAGGACTTCCGACGCACCAACCCCCGCTTCGCCGGCACGGCGGGCGAGGCCAACGAGAGGATCGCGCAGACCGTGCGCGAGGTGGCCGACCGGCTGGGCGCCACCCCGGCACAGGTGGCGCTGGCCTGGGTGTATGCCCAGACCGAGCGGCTCGGGGTGGCGGTGGCGACCATTCCGGGCACCCGCAGCCCGGCCCGGCTGGAGCAGAACGCCGCCGCGCTCAAGCTCACCCTGGACAGCGAAGCGTTGGCCGCGCTGGACCCGCTGAGCGAGCAGGTGACGGGCGAGCGCTACACCCCCGCACACTCCGCTGAGGTCGCTCGGGGATAGGACTCCCGTCTGACCGTACGAGCTGTCGCGGGCCCCGGCCGGGAACGGGTAGGGCCACCGCGTGATCATCGGGGGTTGTGTGGACTCCTGACGATCGTGCGGTGGCCGCGGGCCATAACGCAGCGCGGTGTCCTGGTCCTGGAGGCGACCGGCTTCGTGAAGAAGGAATCCACCTCGGCGCGCGCAACTTCGTTACACCGGCACGGCCGGAGTTTGCATCTCAATTAGCTTTCAGTGAAAGGGCGTTGGTGGGAGACGGGGGCATGGCTGCGCGTGTGGCCCGACCAGGCTTCTGTTGTTGTTCCGAAGGCCACATAGGCCGACTTCCGATACCGGCCTTCGAGCCGACGCAGCCATCCGGTGACGCTGATCCGGACGCGCTGACACGTCCGGTCGGGTGCCAGGGCCTGCCCTCCGACACCCGACCGGGGCCTCGTGGGGGGGGCGACCGCACGAAGTGGGTGCAGTCGCCCCCTGGGCTCCCGGTGGTTGCAGCCGTGTTTCAGGCAACCCTCTCCATCGGAGTGTGACTGCCGCGTACGGCGGGGGACACTGGGGAAACGGGGGGCGTATCAGTTCCCCGCAGGGCGGAGGCCGGGGCAGGGGGTGCGATGGCACGCTACTTCTCCAGCCACGGCACCTCCGCGCTGAGCGTCACCCACTACCGCATACGCCTCGACTGGCGGCCGGGGCAGGGCAGCGTGCGCGCCCTTGCCGAGATCGTCGTCGTGCCGCGCGAGACCCTGGACACGGTCACGCTGGACCTGGCACGGCTGAGAGTCACGGCCGCCGCCGTCGAGGGAGTGCCGGCGGCCTGGCGGCAGCGCAGGCGGAAGCTCTTCGTCACGCCGCAGCGCCCCTTTCCGGAAGGCGTTCCCGCCCGGCTCGCCGTGGCCTATCAGGGGGTGCCCGGACCGCTCCGCATGGGTCGACTCGATGACTACGCGGGATGGTTCCGTACCGGCGACGGCGTACGCGTGGCCAGCGAGCCCCTGGGCGCGCCCTCCTGGTTCCCCTGCAACGACCGGCCCGACGACCGGGCCGCCTACCGCTTCGAGATCACCGTGCCCCACGGCTACCAGGTGTGCTGCAACGGCCGATTGACGTCACGGCGGCCGGACGGCCAGGGGCGTACGCGCTGGACGTACGAGCACGACGGGCCGATGGCCACCTATCTGGCCACGGTGGCCATCGGCCGTTTCGTGCTGCAGGAACAGAGCGGTGGACCGCCCGGCGTCCTGCTGCGCAATGCCTTTCCGGCCCGCGTCGCCGAGGACGCAGCCCACGACCTGGGGCGACAGGCACAGATGCTGAACATCTTCACCGGGCTCTTCGGCCCCTATCCCTTCGGTGAGTACGGGGTGGTCGTGGTGGACGCCCTGGTCGGTGACCCGCAGGAGGCGCAGACTCTGTCCGTGTTCGGCACCGACCGGATCGACGGACGGCGGGGCTACGAGGACGAGGTGGCGCACGAACTGGCCCACCAGTGGTTCGGCAACAGCGTGGGGATCGCCGACTGGAGGGACATCTGGCTGAAGGAAGGGCTCGCCACGTATGCCGAGTGGCTGTGGGAAGAGGCGTCCGGCGCAGAGGCAGCGCATGCGAGGGCGCTGCGCGAGGTCGCCCGGCTGCGGCACGGCGACCAGGACCTGGTTCTCGCCGACCCGGGAGCGGGCCGGCTCTTCGACGACGAGGTCTACTTCCGCGGTGCCGCGACCGTGCACGCGCTGCGGCTGACCCTGGGGGAGGAGCGGTTCTTCCGGCTGCTGAAGGAGTGGGCCGCCAGGCATCGCGGGGCGGTCGTCACGACGCCTCACTTCGTGGCGCTGGCCGAGGAAGTGGCGGGCCACGGCCTCGACGCGTTCTTCCGGGACTGGCTGCGCCGCAGGGCCGTGCCCGAACTCACCTGACAAGAAGCAGAGTTGACGCACCGCGCCGCCGTACGGTGGGGCGGGCCGTACGGCGGCCACGGCGTCAGGCCCCAGGCGCGCCGCCCGCCCCGCCGGTGCCCAGTCGGCAGAACGCGTGCACGGCGCGCACCGCGTCGTCGATCTGCCCGGCACGGCATACGGCCGTGAGGTACGCGTCGGACGCGGTGACGGCGTCGAAGCGGATGCCTGCCGCGGCCAGTGCCGAGCAGAACGCCGCCGTACCGGGCCGCTGTTGCAGACCGCTGCCCACCAGGGACACGCGGCCCGTGCGGGGACCGCAGGCCAGGTCCCGGACATCGAGCCGTCCGCGGGCCCGCTCCAGGGCCGCCAGCACCGCGCGGCACCGCGATTCGGGCAGGAGCAGCGTCAGCCGGGTGCGGGCGGGAGCGACGTCCCGGGTGAGAACGTCGGCGGTGGCTCCCAGCGCGGTGGCGATGCGCAGGATCTGCGCCGTGAACGGGCCGGGGGCGTGCCCGGTCGTCATCGTCACCTCCCGGCCTGCACGGCGGTGGGCGACTCCGACGAGCGAGGGCTGTTCCGCCGTGCGCCGTTCCTCCTCGCCCACCAGGGTGCCCGGACCTTCGTGGGCGGCGGCCCGGACGTGCAGCGGGAGACCGTGGCGCCAGGCCAACTCCACGCTCCGCACGGTGAGCAGGGGCGTCCCGCAGGCCGAGAGGTCCCGCAGGTGTTCGTACGTGAGGCGGGGGAGCAGGCGTGCGTCGGGCGCGATGCGGGGGTCCGCCGTGTGCGCGCCGTCCACCGCGGTGCGGAACTCGCAGACGTCTGCCTTGATCGCCACGGCGAGAGCGACCGCCGTGGTGTCCGCGTCGTCCCGGTCCGCTGCTGCGGTCAGTCGGTCCGGCCCGTGCGGGCACCGCACCACCGCGACCGCGCCGAGGTCGAGGGCCTGGCGGACCCGGTGCGCGAGGGCGTCGGCATCCGGCGCCGGCCCGTACGGCGGCGTGGTCGCCCGCCCCGTGTACGGAGGCCCCGGCAGCGGGCGGGCCGCAAGACCGCGCTCCTCGATCGCCCGGGCGAGCGGGAGGCGGTCGGAGCCCGGCGGTGTGCCGGCCTCGCTCGGCGGTGCCGACGACGGGTGGGGCGCGGGCTGGGCGACGGGCCGGGACGTGCGGGTCCTGGCGGCAGGGACCACCACGACGACCTCGTGCCCGGCTGCGCGGGCGGCGGCGACGCGGTCGGCCGCCAGCCTGAGCCGGCCGGCGCCCAGCAGCCACGAGGCGCCGTACTTCTGGACGATGAGAGCCATGACGTGACGCGCCTCTCGTCAGCTGAGTGGTGCGGAGGCCGCCGGCCGGGCCGGGCATGCTTCCACGGCACGGGTCAGGATCGCGCAGGCCGTGTCGACGACGCGCGAGGTGACGTTGAGCGGGGGCAGCATGCGCACCACCCGGTCGTCGCGCCCGCCCAGCTCGACGATCAGACCCTCGTGCAGGGCCTTCGACTGGACACCGGCGGCGAGCGCACCGGCCGACTGTCCTTCCAGGTCGGCGAGTTCGATGCCCCACATCAGGCCGCGGCCCCGGACCTCGCGCACCCAGGGCAGCGCCGTCAGCGCGGCCAGATGCTTGGCGATGCGATCGCCCTGGGCACGCACGTTGCCCAGGACGTCGTCCCTCCGGATGATGCGGATCGCCTCCACGCCCGCGGCGAAGGCCAGCTGGTTGCCGCGGAAGGTGCCGGTGTGCGCGCCGGGCGCCCACACGTCGAGGCGCTCGTCATAGAGGATGGCGGCCACCGGCAGGCCCACGCCGCTCAGCGCCTTCGAGGCGATGACGACGTCCGGTTCGATGCCGTACTGCTCGAAGCAGAACCAGGTGCCGGTGCGGCCGCAGCCGGTCTGCACCTCGTCCACGACCAGCGGTACGTCCAGCTCGCGGGTCAGGGCGCGCACCCGGCGTACGAAGTCGGGCCGGGCCGGCACCACGCCGCCCTCGCCCTGGACCAGTTCGAGGAGCACGGCCGCGGGTTTCGGGATGCCGCCGTTGGGATCGGTGAGGGAACGCTCCAGATAGGTGACGCAGTTGGTGGCGCAGCTCTCCGGTAAGAGACCTACGGGGCAGTGGGCACAGGAGGAGTACGGGAAGAAGTGGACCCCGGGCAGGCCGCCGGGCATGGGCTGCTTCTGGCTGACGAGTCCGGTGACGGCCATGGCGGCGTGGCTGCTGCCGTGAAAGGCGCCCTGGAACGCGACGATGTCGCTCCGGCCGGTGGCCGTCTTGCACAGCTTGAGCGCGGCCTCGACGGCGTTCGCACCGGTGGGACCACAGAAGTGGATCTTCGTTCGGTCCCGCATCGACGCGGGCAGCATGTCCAGCTGGGCCCGGGTGAAGGCGTCCTTGGCGGGTGTGGGGAGGTCCAGGGCATGGGCGAGTTCGCCGAACTGCGCGACGGCCGCCGCCACCAGCTCGGGGTGGTTGTGGCCGAGCGACAGGACGCCGGCGCCGCCCAGGAAGTCGATGAAGACGTTGCCGTCGACGTCGCGGACGAAGCTGCCGCGGCCCTCGGCCAGGGCGATGGGTAAGCGCCGTGGGTAGGAGCGGGCACGTGACTCGTGCGCTTCCTGGCGGGCGAGGAAGGCCGCCGAGCGCGGCCCGGGCAGGGTGCCCGCCACGTGCGGGACGTTCCAGGGGGCCGGACGGACGGAGGATGGCATGGTGACTCCCAGGGGGGTGGTGGAGCGGACGGGGCCGGGGCGGGGTGCCGCGCCGGCGCGGCGTGTTGCGGGGCGCGGGGTGGGCGCCGGGGGACGGCGGGGGTCAGCAGGGGCGGGCGGGGATGCCGCGCCACCGGCTGCGGGGCGGCAGGCTCTCGCCCTTCATGACGAGGGACATCGCGTCGAGGCGGGCGCCTTCGCCGACCTTGGCCCCGTACAGCACGACGGAGCGGGCTCCGACGGAGCTGCCGGCACCGATCTTCACGGCGGACATCTTCATCACCCGGTCCTCGAAGAGGTGGGTCTGCAGTGAGGTGAATTCACCGACGGCGGCGTCGTCGCCCACCTCGACCAGGTCGAACTCGGTCAGATACGTGGTGTGCAGCCAGACCCGGCGCCCGACCCGGGCCCCGAACAGCCGCAGCACCGCGGGCATCAGCGGCGTCCCGGTCAGGAAGCCGAGCAGCGCGGGGACCACGAGGTTCTCGAAGAGGCCGGTGATCAGTTCGGTGCGCCGCACCCAGACGCTCCACAGAGCCTCCGTACGCGCCCGGTACCTGCCGATGACCAGCCACTTCAGGACCACCACGGCCAGCGTCGCCGCCGTGCCCGCGCCCAGCAGCAGCGCCGGGCCGAGCAGGAAGACGGCCAACGGTCCCGTGCCGCGCGCCAGTTGGACGGCCAGGTACAGGCCGGCCAGGCCGCTGAGGCCGCCGATGGTCGCCGGGAGCGTCACCCGGAAGAACTCGATGAACAGCCGCGCGGCGATCAGCCCCCGGCCGGGGTCGAAGGTCAGCCGGGCCGGGAAGTCCGGGCTCTGCTCCCGGCGCGGCAGGAACAACGCGGGCGAGCCGAGCCAGGTGGTCTCCGGCTCGATCGGCCGGGCGGGAGCCAGCGAGTGGACCCCGAGCAGCGCGTTGTCGCCCAGACGCCCGTTGCCCGGCACCAGCGCGCCGTTGCCGACGAAGCTGCGCGCACCCACCTCGCCGGGGGCGACCGCGATGCGGCCCTGGTGGAAGACGGCGGGTGCGACGACAGCGATGTCCGCGACGAAGCTGCGCTCGCCCACCACCAGCATGTCGGGGTCGACGAAGCTCACGGTCGCCACCTCCGACCAGCGGCCGGTGCGCGCGCCGAGGGCCCGCAGGAACGGCACAAGGTAGAGCGTCGAGTAGAGCGCGTGCGTCATCGTCAGGCTCAGCGTCATCATGGCGTCGCCGATCCACTTGCGCAGCCCGAACCCGCCGCGCTCCGCATGGATTCCGGCGCGCACGCGGGGCAGTAGGACGCGCTTGACCGCCCACACGAGTACACATGTGGTGACGGCCACCAAGGGGCCCGCCGCCGCAGTCGAGGCGATGCCCCACATGCCGCCGTACTGGGCGATCGTCCACGACACAAGTGCCGTGGAGGGCGCGACGACCATCAGGGGCGCCAGCATCAGCAGCACCGCCGCGACGCCGTAGCCGGCCAGCACACCCAACGGCCAGCGGGCCGGGGCCCGGTGCGCGGCCATGTCCGCCAGCACCGGTGGCGGCCCTTCCTGGCGGGCGGCCGGCGATCCGGCCCAGTGCTCCCCGGTCGGCACGATCTGCCCGGCCGCGATGAGGGACTGCTCGGCGACCGTCGCCTTCTCGCCGACGCATGCGCCGGGCAGGACGACCGAGTTGGTGCCGAGGAAACTGCCGGCCCCGAAGCGCACCGGTGCCAGCCTGAGCCGGCCGTGCTCCACCGCGTACGGGTGCACGCGCGCACCGTAGCCGATGCTCGTGCCGTCGCCGATCTCCACGAACCGGGGCAGCGCCGGTGGTGACGACAGATGGCAGCCGCGCCCGACCCGGGCACCCAGGAGGCGCAGGTACGGAGCGAGCAGCGGCGACCCGGCCAGCACCGCTACCGGCGACAGCGCCAGCACCTTGGTGCACAGCCAGAACCGCCAGTAGGTCACCCCCCACAGCGGATAGCGGCCGGGCCGCACCCCGGCCATCAGCAGCCGGGCACCGAGGACCGGCAGCACCGTCGCGCTGAAGGCCAGCCATCCCGCGTCGAGGACGACGAACCACGCCGTGTCCAGGTGGCAGAGACGGTCGATGATCCCGCCCGGGGCGACCCCGCGCACCGGCACCTCCAGCCAGGCGCACAGCCGGTACAGCAGGAGCACGGCCGGCAGGCCGAGGAGCAGCAACCAGGCGTAGAGCCCGGCCAGTTGGGCAAGGCCGCAGCGCCGGACGCGGGCTGTGGAGTGACGCAGCGGGGTTTCCTCCTCGGCGGCGGGGGCGGCTGCCGTACGGCTCTCGACGAGAGCTGCGAGGCCGCGCACGGTCGGGTGCGTGTACAGGTCGCCCATGGCCACCTCGCGCAGCGACGGCTGCTGCCGCAGTAGCGAGACCAGCCGGGCCGCAGTCATGGAGTGCCCGCCGAGATCGCAGAAGAAGTCGTCGGTGACGGAGATCCGATCGGTGCCGAGTACCTCGCACCAGGCGTCGGCAAGGCGCCGTTCCAGGGGCGTGCCCGGTGCCACGGTGGGCCGCGCGCCCCGGCCCAGGGGCGGCGACACGGGGGCGGGCAGTGCCTTGCGGTCGACCTTGTCGGCGGCCAGCAGCGGGAAGGCGGGCAGCACTTCGACGAACGAGGGGATCATGTACGAGGGCAGGCGGCGGCGCAGCGATGCGTGCAGCCGCTCGCGTAGCACTCCCTCGTCGTGCCCGGGGCCGAGGGTGACGTACCCGACCAGGTCCTGGACCGTGCCGTCCCGTTCCAGCGGGGTGACGACGGCGTTCTCCACCGCCCGGTCCTCGCGCAACACCTCCTCGATCTCGCCGAGTTCGACGCGATAGCCCCGGATCTTCACCTGGGTGTCGACGCGGCCGCCGTACTCGATCTCGCCGTTCGCGGTGAACCGCCCGCGGTCCCCGGTGCGGTAGAGCCTCGGCGCCAGCGCCCGGTCCTCGGTGACGGGGTTGGCGATGAACCGCTCCGCGGTGAGCTCGGGCCGGTTGACGTACCCGATGGCGACGCCCGGCCCGCCCACACAGATCTCCCCGCTCTCGCCGTGCGGAACCGGAAGGAGCCGTTCGTCGAGGATGTAGACGCGATAGGTGGGCAGCGGTGTGCCGATGGTGACGTTCCGGTGGGGGTGCAGCTCGCCGCAGGTCGCGGTCACGGTGGTCTCGGTCGGGCCGTACGCGTTCAGGATGCGCCGGCCGGGCCTCGACCAGCGTTTCACCAGCCCCGCCGGGCACGCCTCCCCGCTGACCAACAGGCTCCGTAGCGCGGGGAGTTCGCCGTCCAGGGTGGTCAGCAGCGTGGGAACGCAGCACAGCACCGTGATGGCGTGCTCGTCGAGGAACTCGGCGAGCCCCCGGCCGACCCTGCGCTCGTCACCCGGCCCCGCCACCAGGGTGGCTCCGGCCATCCAGGCGGGCCAGATCTCCTCGATCGAGAAGTCGAAGGCGATGGAAAGCCCCTGGTAGACCCGGTCGTGCGGGCCGACCGCGTAGATCGGGGCGACGACGTGCAGGAAGTTCACGATGCTGCCCTGCGAGATGGCCACGCCCTTGGGCCTGCCCGTGGTGCCGGAGGTGTAGATGACGTACGCCGGGGACGACGGGTCGGGACACACGCCCGGCCGGGTGCTCGGCCGGCGCGCCAGCTCGTGCTCCGGGTCGTCGACGGCGAGCACCTGCCCCTCGACCTCGGCAGTGTGCGCCCGCAGCCGCGAGGTCGTCACCAGGTCGGTCAGGCCCGCGTCCCCGGCCACGAACGCGACCCGGTCGGCCGGGAACGTCGGGTCGAGCGGCACATAGGCCGCACCCGCCTTGAGTACCCCGAGCAAGCTGACGTACAGCTCGACGGACCGGTCGAGGAGCAGACCGACCGTCGTGCCCTCCCCGACTCCCCGCTCGAGCAGCAGGTGCGCCACCTGGTTGGCGCGGGCGTCGAGCGCGGCGTACGCCAGCCGGTCCGTGCCGCAGACCAGGGCGATCGAGTCCGGGCAACGGTCGCAGGACTGCTCGAAGATCTCGGCCAGTGAGTCCGCCCGCAGGACGCCGTCGGGAGGGGGTACGGGCGCGGATTCGGTCCTTGTCACGAACGATGCCTCCTTCGGAGGGCCGGGGCATATCGGCCCTCGGGCCATGGACCGAAGTCCCGCCAACCGTGCGGGACGAGCGGCCTCAAATTACTCAGGAATCCTTCATTAATGCTGCCGATGCCTGGATGACTTTCCCGTCGCGTTCTGGCATTTCTGTCCTTTTGAGCCGCAGGGGGCTATGCGGAAGGGAAGTTAGTCACGACGGAAGGACGCGGACAGCAAGGTATTCGCCAATGCGTGACGCGGTACACGCGTCGGTAACGTGTCACGGAGCGCAGTCGCCGGTCCGTCCCCGGCTTCTGTCGGGGCCACGGGTCGTGCCTGGTCCCCCATCGCGGCACAACGGCATCGGTCTCGCCCCATGGCACCGAACGGCGACTCTGTGAAACTCTGAAGGACCGTCACACTGCGTCTCGCCCCTGCGATCTTTCGCGGGCGAGGTCCGGAACTGGTCGCCTGCGTATACCATCCGTGCAAAGCTTCTTCCGGAGGTAACCCCGGCTTGTGGAAAGCCCGGCAAAGGAATGCCCACTCGGCGCTCTTTCGGTGCGCGCACCGCGAGAACGGCGCTTCGGGAGGAAGCGACCGGGGCCCCAAAACGGTGTGAACTCCGTTGCCGATGAGGGGAGCCGTCGGCTCGGGCCCGTTCCTGGACCCCGGGGCCGGCTCAGGCCGGGTTCATGAAATCTCCGCCGCCGGGGCCCAGGCGCGGGGCCACCGCGGACACGGCAAGGGCGCCGAGGAGTGCCAGCACCTCGGCACGCTCCAGGTGTCAGGAGAAGTACATCGTGACCACGAACGGTGCTGCCGCGCCCGCGAGTTGTCCCGTGGGTGCGGATTCCGGGGAAGGACCATCGGCCCGCCAGGAATGCGGCCGCGACCAGCGGGACGCCGAACCTCCACGGGAAGAGCAGGCCGAACCCGAACAGAGCGATCATGGCGCCGGCGGCCCCATGAGGACGGCCCGGGCCATCAGTACGAGCTTTGCGGCCGTGCCCCGTGGTTGATGTGCCGGGCGCAGGTCGGGCGGACAGGCCAGGGGGAGTGCGGCGGCCAGAAGGGGTGCGAGCAGGAAGCCCACCCGTTTCCACCCCAGGTCGCGGGCCGGGATGCGGGAAGCCCGCTCCACCAGGTACCAGGAGTCCTCACGGCACCGACACGGTGTGCAGATGTCCCGGCGAGCGCAGGGGCGGACCAGGCTTTACGGTGAAGCGGAGTGCTCCCGAGAGTGCTTGAGCGGCCGGTCGTCTCCCGCACGTTGGCGACCGGCCGCACCGCTGTCCGTCGTCCTGCCGCCTCGGTGGTGACGCCCATCAGAAGGTGGTGTGGAGGCGGTAGGGGCTGCGTGGGAGCCGTGCGACCAAGTCGCCTCCGCCACCGTCTCGGCTGCGACAACTAAGTGGATCAGCCTCGTGGCCGACCGCACATCCGGCGCCGTCCGGGCCTGCCTGAACCAGGGCGGTGACCTGGACGGCGAACCCGGCTGGGACCCGGTCGCCGGATCGCGATTGATACAGGAGCCGCCGGGCGGGCCCGGTCTTGCCCGTCCTTGGCCGCGGCTGTGGCGGCCAAGGTGGCTGGTTCGTCGTGGGTGCTGCCGGGCGGAGCGGCTTGGCGCGCCGGGTCAGGTGGTCGGGGTGATGGTGATGTCGACGGTGACGTGGCCGTCGTCGCTGCTGACGGTGTAGGAGCCGTTGCCGGTGAAGTCCTTGGTGTCGCGGGCGAGGAAGTCGTCGCCGCTGGTCAGGTCGTACTCGTCGACCCAGAAGCCGACCTTGGCGATGTCGTTCGCGGTGAAGGGCAGGTTCATGGACGGGGCCGCGCTGTTGCGGGTCGGGGTGGAGTTTCCCTGGTTCTTCTGGGTCCAGATCCGGAAGTGGCTGCCGTCCTTGAGGTCCAGCCGGATCGAGCCGTAGGGCTCGGGTTCGTATTCGCCGTCGTTGACGAAGGTGATCCGGAAGTCGGCGCGTGCCTTGACCGGCGGGAAGGGCGGCGCGGGCGTCGCGGCGGCGAATTGGCTGTCCTTGAGCCCCGGCCACATGTCGGAGATGTTGCGGGCGCCGCTCAGTGCCGTCCACTCGTCGAGGTCGAACTGGAGGACCTGGTCGCCCTTGACGAAGTAGCACAGCCGGCGTTTGGTCCCGGCCAGGACCGCGGGCGGGATGATCTGGTAGACCACCGCGTCGAGGTCCCGGTCGAGCCCGGCGGCCCTGAGGCCGGGCCACTTGTCGCCGATGCTGTAGGGGCCGCCGCTGACCCGGTCGGTGACCGGGTCGTAGGTGACGAACTTGTCCCCCTTGAAGAAGTAGTAGGTGTCCACGGTCCCGAAGGGGACGTCTTGCTGGTCCAGGAACGCGGCGTCGAGGTCGCGCTCGAAGCCGGCGTCCTTCATGCCCGGCCACATCGGGGCGATTTCCAGGGGGCCGTAGAGGATCTGCTCGTTCGCCACGTCGTAGCGTACGTACTGGTCGCCGCGGAAGATGTAGAGGTAGTCCTTCTCGATCGGCAGGTCCAGTGCCACGGGGTTGAGGCGCCACGAGAAGGGGACGGCCGCGTCGATGGCGTTGGCGAACTGGGTGTCCTGCAGACCCGGCCAGCCGGCGGCGATGCTCCGGGGGCCGAGGCGTATGGCGTTGTCGGTGAGGCTGTAGAGCAGGTACTGATCGCCCAGGAACATGTACGTGTCCCACTTGAGCTGGGAGCGATTGAACGTGGCCTGGATCGTCATTGATCCTCCCAAGGCGCCGGGGCGGGGTGTCCGGCACAGCCCGGTTGCTGTACCACGCTGCCGCCCATCGCCCCGGACGCTAGGAGCCCCGACCGGCGGCGTCCAGAGCAGTCAGGGCGTGACACGGGCCGCGCCGTCGGCTTCCGGCCCTCCAGCAAAGAGCTGCGGCCACCGGCTCGGTGTGACCACCGACGCGCACCGCGAGACTGCCCAGGCCGAGCCGCTTGCCGCGATCACTCCGCCCATGGGTATATGTGCCGAAAGCAGCCGCACAGGCCCCCGCCGGAGCCGATGCCGGATACGTCAAAGGCTTCGAAACAGCCCGCCCAGATGCCCGACCGGACCCACTTCGGCTTCGTCATCACGTGGGCCAGAGCCCGGCGTAGTATCGGTCGGCCGGTCCCGTCCCGCCGAGGCACCCGCATGGGCAGGGCCTGCGGTAGCGATTCCGGCCCGGGTGTGTGCCGCTGCCGCGGTGCAACAGCCCTCCGCGCATCACCGCCAGGTCCAACGGCAGCGAGTGGACCGTGGCGCTGGGAGTCCGCCACGGGCGACCCGGTCAGCGTGACCGACTGTGGTGACGACCTGTCGCAGTTGTGGTGCCTGGAGTCCGCCGAGCCTCGGAGCGGCCCGACTGCCGAGAAGGGCATCCGAGGCGAGACGGCCAG
>NZ_QOLA01000047.1 GCF_003324565.1 Streptomyces sp. SDr-06
GATCTCCCGCGGAGCGGGTCCCTCAGCGCTGCGCGCTGAGCAGGGAACCGACCCCGCTTCGCGGGGTCGGTCACCGGGTTCGCTGCGCTCCCCGGTGAATGGGGTTGCTGCGCAACCCTGTTGCCTCGCGTTGCTCGGCAAGTCCCTTCGGGACTGCAAGTCCCGCGCTTCGCTTGGGGCTTGGCCTCGCGTTGCTCGGCTGGATGGGGTCGCTGCGCTTCCCCATCCTGGGGCTTTTCGGCTTCGCCTCCAAGCCCGAGGCCCGCAAGCGGGCCAATCTGGCTACAGGGTTGGGGGTGGTGTATTCGAGCCTGGGGGACAGTGGTTCGTGCAGGGTCGCTGTTACGGGTGAGCGGCTTATTGATGCATCATGTAGCATCTTTGGATCAGTGAGGGTGCCGGAGGGGCTTCGCCATCCCGTGCGTTGGACGGTCGGTGGAACTGAGCAATCCTCGCATCCGGCAACCGGTTCGCCATGGAGCCAACGGATGTACAGGGCCGGTTCTGGCCCCGCTCACCTCAGGCCCGCCGGTCACCCCGCCTCATGGGGCCAGAACCCGGCTCTCACGGCCCGCACAGACCCCGTCCCAGCGGCCCGCCTTGGCGCGAGGCACCCGGCCGAGCGCACCCCACTCCCCCAGCCGGGCCATCCCCGCCGCACCCGCACACCCAAGCCCCCACCCCACCTTTTCTTCATCAACGGGCGCAGGGAACCGGGCAGAAGGGGATGCCCGACCCCCCACCACACCCAACCAGCCCACCTGACCAGGAACCTTGCCCCACCCGCCCCGAACAAGGCGCAACAGACAGCGCAGGAAATACCGCAGCACACAGCGCAACAGATACATGACCGGGTTTTTGGGGGAGTCAGGGCGCGCCCGGCTGGGCTGGGGGGTGGTGAGGGGTTTCGTGGGGCAGGTGCGGGCTGCCGGGCGGGCAGCAGCGGTGCGTCGGGTGTCTTTCTGGTGGCTGCGTCTTGGGGGTGGTGTCGGGGGGTGGGTCTGCTTACTTGTGGTCGTGGAGGAAGGCTGGGATGTCGGCTCGGGTGGGGTAGTTGGGAGACGCCCCCGCCACAGCGCCCCACCCACACCGGCCCGGAAGGCCGCCAATCAAGCGACCAACCCCGATCCCCGGCCGTCGGCGGTCGGGCAGCCGTCGTGGCCGGGCTAGCCGGGACGATCACCCCCAAAAAGCCGGGGATCCTGGGCCGGTTGGCGTCGACGGCCCTGGTCGGGGCTAGCGGCCCGCACGGCAGCCCGGCGGCAGTCTCTGCTTGTCGCGGCGCTGGTCGCCGGGGTGGTGGTGTGGCTGGTGAGCGGGGTGTTCGTGGTCGCGTTGATCGCGGCAGCCGCGGTGGTGGGCGTGCCGTGGCTGACAGCCCCCGTCGCGGCGACCCGGGAGCGGTTGGCGCAGCGGGATGCGCTGGCCGAGTGGACGCAGCGTGTGGCGGAGGTGCTGCGGCTGGGGGTGGCGATCGAGCAGGCGTTGAAAACCAGTTGCCGTCACGCGCCCCAAGCGCTGGAGCAGGAGATCGGGGAGTTGGTGGACAGGATGGAGGCTGGGTGGCCGCTCGGCGAGGCGGTGGAGGACTTCGGGCGCGCGCTGGATGACCCGACCGCGGACAAGGTGTGTGCTGCCCTGAAGCTGTCGGTCATCGACCCCGGCCCGGGCCTGGCGCAGGCGATGCAGGACATGTCTGCCGCCCTGCGGGACGAGGTGAGTGTGCGTCAGAAGATCGAGGCTGAGCGGGAGAAGTCCCGCACCGTGGTGCGCGCCCTCACCTTCATCACCCTGGCCCTGATCCCGCTCGGCTTCACCGTCCCCCAGCTCACCAGCGTCTTCACCACGCTGCTCGGGCAGCTGGTCCTGGGACTGCTCTCGACGGCGTTCGTCGCCGTTCTGGTGTGGTCCCGCCATTACGCCACCCGCGGGCAAACCGCCCGGGTCCTGGTTCCGGACGCGTGCAGCCCCGTGAAGACGTCGGCCCGGATGGAGGCCGCACGGTGACGCCGACAGCTGTAGTGGTGCTCTGGGGAACGCTCATTGGTGCGGGCCTGGCCCTGGCCGTGCGGGAACTCACCCCAGCACCACCGAAGTTGGGGCCCGCGCTCAGGCGTCTCAGCCCTCCCGCTCCCGCGCCCGGGACCGTCCTGCCCGACCAGCGTGCGGACCACTGTGTGGGCGCGTGGCTGGTGGCCCGGATCCCGGCGCCTCTCCCCCGGGCCGATCTGGATCTGCTCAATCAGACAGCCGAGCAGTTCCTGCTCAACAAGGTACTGCTCGCCCTCGTCGGGCTGGTCCTGCCAGCCGTGCTGAGTACGGTCTGGATGCTGCTCGGCATCAGCCTGCCGCTGTTCGTGCCCGCCATCACCGGCGTACTGGCGGCGGGCTTGCTGTGGTTCGTGCCCGACCTGATGGTGCGCCGCGATGCTGTGCGGGCCCGGGCGGAGTTCACTCACGCCGTCACCGTCTACCTCGAACTCGTCGCACTGCGCCTGGCCTCCAACATCGCCGTCGACCAGGCCCTGGAAGAAGCAGCCCGGACCGGCTCGAGCTGGTCATTCCTGCGCCTGCAAGAAGCCCTGCTGCGCGCCAGGATGAACAAATCCTCGCCCTGGCACGTGCTCGAAGAGCTCGGCGCCCAGCTGAAGATCCCGGTGCTGCGGGATCCTGCGGACTTCGCGCAGATGTCCGGCCAGGACGGCGCCTCCATCTACGCCCCCGTCCGAGCCCGCGCCAAAAGCACCCGCGACGAACAACTGGCCGCCGCCGTGGCCCAGGCAAACGCCGACAGCGAGAAGATGCACATCCCCGGCGCCGTCATGTGTGTCCTCATCATGTGCCTGCTCGGCTTCCCCGTAATCCTCAAGATGTTCGCACTGTCCTGACAGAGCGCACCGCACGCCACCCGCCGAACTGCTCACGTGAGGAGAATCTGCCATGAAGGACGCCTACTTGAAGGCGACGGTCGTCGTGTCGCTGCAGCGCAGCAAGATACGCGCGCACGTGGCGAAAGTCTGCGAGGAGATGAGTGAGCGCGGGGAGCGGGGTGACAATCCCGTGGTGACCGCGTTGTTGTGGGTTGCGGGGATCGCGATCGCGGTGAGTATCGTGGCTGCTCTGGTCGCGCTCGGCACCAAAGCCTCCACGAAGGTGGACGGCGTGGACCTCGGCAAGTGAACACACCACACACGTCCCGATGGGGCGACCGGGGCTCCAATCCCATCCAGATGGCGGTCATCTATCCCTTCGTGATCATCCTGATCGTCTTGCTGTTGCAGGGGATCCTGTGGGCGTATGCCCGCAACGCCGCCTACAGCTCCGCCAGAGCCGGCGTGGCAGCGGGCCGGCTCTACGGGGCCACACCCAGCGAGGGGGCCGCCAAAGCAAAACGCGTCCTCGACGAGATCGGCTCCAGCCTCCTCACCAACCGGAGCGTGTCCACCGACGGCAGCACCCCACAGCGGCTACGGGTCCGCATCGAGGCAACGGCGCTGTCGATGATCCCGGGCATATCGGGGATCCATGTTGAGGCCACGGTGTCCGGGCCGATCGAGCGGTGGACCACGGCAGGAGCACCCTGATGGCTCCGGTCTTACGGCCGGTGCGCCCGACGGACCAGGGCAGCGTCGCCGTCGAAGCCGCCATCATCGTTCCGGTCCTGATCGTGCTCGTGCTGCTGTTCATCGCCGGCGCCCGCCTTTCCCTCGCCGGACAGAAAACGGCCGCCGCCGCCCAGGCAGCAGCGCGCGCCGCGTCGCTGGCGCGAACCCCAGCCGCTGGAAGCGCCGCCGCCCAGGCCGCGGCCGCTGACGCACTCGCCTCCAGCGGCCAGGTCTGCAGCCACACGACCGTCCAGGCTCAGGTGGCAGGACTGGCCGTGCCGGTCGGGCAGATGTCCACTGTCATGGTCACCGTGTCGTGCACCGTGCCGATTGGCGACCTCGTCCTGGTCGGCGGCGGCCCCGGGGTACGCACCGTCCAGGCCACCTTCACCTCGATCGTTGACGCCTACCGGGGGCGCGGATGACGCCGATCCTGGAGTGCCGTGTACCGGTGAGAGGCTCCCGGTGGGACGACCGCGGTGGCATACCGGTGTTCGTCGCGCTCATCATCGGGCCCCTGCTGTTGCTGTGCGGGCTGCTCACCGTCGACGCGTTCGGGGTCCTGCGCGCCAAACAACACGCCGATGACCTCTCGTCGAAGCAGCCCGCGCCGCCCAGCAGGCCATTGACCCAGCCCAGGCGATCCCCGGCAGAGCCTTCGTCGCCGATCCCGCCGGCGCCTCGTCCGGCGCCCGCGTCTACCTCGCCCGCACGGGGGCCACCGGCACCGTCCAGGTGGCCGACGGCGGGCGCACCGTGACGGTGACCGTCACCGGCCGCTACCACCCGTTGTTCTGGCCCACGACATTCACGGTGCACGCCACCAGCACCGCCGTCCTCCTCCACGGCATCACCCAACCAGACCGATAGGGACTGCTCATGGCCCTGCCCCGCCCCGCCACCCGCCGTCGGCACACACTTGGCGCCGCCGTGCGCGCTCTGGCCGCGCTCCTGGCGCTGGTGGCTCTCCTTGGGGGTCTGCCCTGGCTGCTGTGGCAGGCCAGTACCGCGCTGCTGCCTGGCGGCCTCGACGGACTGGCCCACCTGTTCACCCGCACCGACACCAGCAGCGTCGCCCTCCTGTTCATCGCCGCTGTGGGCTGGATGGGCTGGCTGTCCTTCGCCGTCTCACTGCTCGTGGAAATCCCGGCCCAGCTCAGGGGGCGCAGCGCGCCGCGCTTGCCCGGACTCGGGTTCAGCCAGCGCGCCGCCGCCACCCTGGTCGGCGGCATCCTCGTGCTCCTGCCCACCGGAACCGCCCTGGCCGCCCCGGCCACCGCTCAGGCCGTTACCACCGCCACACAGTTCCCCGGCCAGGCGCCCCTCGAGACCTCCGCTCATTCCACCAGGTCCGCAGCCTCCACCACACCAGCCGCTGCCGAGGCGCCCACCGCCCAGCACACGTACACCGTCCACGAGACGCGTCCCGCCGAGAGCCTGTGGAGTATCGCCGAACACCTCACCGGCCACGGCGAGCTCTACACCAAAATCGCCGCCGCGAACGAAGGCCACACCATGACCGACGGCACGGTCTTCCACACCAACGCCCCCATCCAGCCCGGCTGGATCCTGCAGCTCCCCACTGACCTCCCGCTGATCAATCCCGCACCCGGCCACACCCCCGCACCAAGCCCGAGCGGCACGCCGACGGCCACACCGCATCAGGTCACCGTCCGCCCCGGCGACAGCCTCTGGACCATCGCCCACCGCGCATACGGCGACGGCACCCACTACCAGGACATCTTCCAAGCGAACAAAGGCAAGCCCCAACCCACCGGCGGCCGCCTGACCAACCCCGACCAGCTCGACATCGGCTGGCACCTCACCATCCCCCCACCCCACACCCCCACACCCCCTCAACCACCCGCAACAGACCACCCCACCCCGCCATTCAAACCACCCGCCCCCTCCTCACCGCACGACACTCCCCAGCCACCCACGCCCACAGCACCCCCGCCGACACCGACACCGACACCGAGCCAACCAGATCCCTCCATCTCCGCACCAGCCACACCCTCCCCCAGCCATCCCCACACGCCGCCTCCCGCCCCACCCGCGACGGATCACGTTGAGCAGTCCGGGCACGGCATCCAACTCACGACCGTGGCGGGGGCGTTCGCGCTGCTGGCCGCTGCCGTCACGAGTGCTCTCACGCTGCGCCGCATCCTGCAGCGCCGACGCCGCGCCCCCGGGGAAACCATCGCCATCGCCGAGGACACCTCGCCGGCCGCAGCCCAGCTTGCCGAGGCGGCCGCGCCCACCCTGGTCGACGAACTCGACCTCGCTCTGCGTACCCTGGCCCACCATGCCCAGACCGACCAGCGGCCCCTGCCCGTGGTCCGGGCCGCCCGGCTCACCCAGCAGACCCTGCAACTCCTGCCAGCCGAAGACAACACCGAGCCTCAAGCGCCGTTCGTGAAGGGAGAGGGCGGCTGGTGGGCCCTTCCCTCCACCGCCACGCTGCTCAATGCTGAAGAAGCTGCCGCGGTGCCGGCTCCATGTCCGGCGCTCACTACGATCGGTGCCACCGAGGACGGCAGCGTCGTGCTGCTCAACCTGGCCCACACCCGCGTCCTCCTCCTGGACGGTGTTGTCGAGCACAACCGGGAAGTGTGCACCTCGATCGCGCTGGAACTCGGCATGAGCCCCTGGGCCGAGCACCTGGAAATCGTCACCCTCGGCTTCGGCGACGAACTGCCCCAGCTCCTGCCGACCACACGCATCGCCCACAAACGCGAGCCCGCCCACGCCATACATGACCTCGCCGACTGGATGCTCACCACCCACCAACAACCCCACACCACCGACCAGCCCTACCTCCTGCTCTGCGCGACCGAGCTCGACCACGACACCGCCTGGCAGCTCGCCGAAGCACTCGACAAAGCCGGCGACCTGCCCGTGATCCTGGTCGCCCCCGCCGCCCCGATCGGCCGCCACTTCCCCGACGCCCCCGTCCTCAACGCCTCCTCCAGCGCGTTCCAGGACCTCGAGGAGATCGGTCTCGCGGTCCGGCTGCAGCGGCTCGCAGAGCCGGCCTTCCAGCAGATCGCAGCCGAACTCCGCACCTCCGCCCAACCACCCCACCCCGCCCAAGGCCCCTGGCAGAACACCCCCAGCGAACCCCAACACGGTGACCATTCCACCGAGCCGTCACCGGCCGCCGACCACGACGCGAACGCGGAGGATGAACCTGAGAATGACCCCAACGTTAAAGCTAAACCGGAGGGTCAGGGTCACGGGATGCATGCGGCCGGGGCCTCCGCAGGGCTCGGCGCATTCCCAGCGTTGATCACCGCCACCACCAGCCCCTCCGCCCTCCCCCTCACACCCACACCCACACCCACACCGTCGTCTCGCACGCGGGGCGCCAGCGCGCCGCCCGATCCCGAACCCTCCACTCCCGGCCCTTCCTTGATGAAACCTGTGCAGGACAAAGGCGACCAGGATGCAGACGATCCGGACGTCCCGCAGATCCGTGTCTTGGGACCCGTCCACGTCCCCGGGGTGGCGGGGTCCGGTCACGGTCCGCGGATCGCCCAGCTCGCCGCCCTGCTCTACTTCAAACCCGGCCGCACCGCCGACACATTGTGTGCCGACATGGACCCCCTCAACCCATGGTCGAAGAAAACCCTGGACTCCCGGCTCGGTGACCTGCGCCGCTGTCTCGGCGACGACCCCCACGGCAACCCCTACGTCCCCCGCCGCACCACCCGCGACGACCCCTACCACCTCTCCCCCCACATATCCTGCGACTGGACCACCTTCCACCACCGCGCCGAACACGCCCTCACCCACGGCCCCACCGCCATCGACGACCTCGAGCGCGCACTCGCCCTCGTCCGCGGCACCCCCTTCGGCACCAACCCCCCACCCTGGGCCCTGCCCCACCAACAGGAAATGATCACCAAGATCATCGACGTGGCGCACACGATCATCACGTGGCGCACGGCCTCCGGGCCCCTCCACGACCTCACCGCCGCCCGCCAGGCAGTGGCCACTGCGCTGGACGTCGACCCCACCGCAGAGATCATCTATCGCGCGTGGCTCCGGGTTGAACAAGCCGCCGGGAACCGGCCCGGCCTGTTCACCGCCGCCACCCGCATCCAACACATCAGCCGCGAAAGCCACTGCCCCCTCGACCCCGAAACCGAACACCTCATCGAGAGCCTTCTGGGGGCAGACCAGCATGCGCGCGGAGAATAGACGCACCGAGGCCCGTCGTGCGCCACAGGCGAGACGGCATGCGCCAGACAACGACGTCGCATTGAACGCCGCAAGCCCTTGCGCGACCCCGCCGGAACCTGACCCTCCGCCCCCGCACACGGAGCGCCCACAGGCCCAGAACCCACACCACACGCCAACTGGTCCTGGGGCAGGCCCTGCTGCTTCGCCGGGATCGACGCCGCAGCCCGTCCGGTCCTGGTCCTCCGGCCCGCTCCGCGGTCTGGACGCGTGCGCATGCTCGTGACCTTCGCCGTCGCCTATGGAGCTCTTTCCGGTCTGCTTCTGCCCCGCGCCGTGTACCAACTGGCCGTCCCAGCAGGCGAGAGATGGCGCTCGCACTGCCCGGCCGGACACCCCCTACCCAGCCGATTCGGGCTCGCCCGCTGCAGGCACTGTGCCACTCAGGACACGAACACCCCGCGCGCCGGAGGCTGGTACGGACCCCCCACTCTCACCGTTGCCCTGCTCACCACCCTGATCTGCGCCCTCTTTGCTCACGCCACGGGGCCCCGGCCGGAACTGGCCGTCTGGCTCCTCACCACACCCATCCTCGTGCTGCTCGCCTGGATCGACGCCACCGTCCACCGACTCCCCGACCTCCTCACCCTCCCCCTCGCGCCCGCAACACTGCTCCTGCTCGGCGCCGCAGCGCTCTGCCCCAACGCCAACGGGACCTGGCCCACCGCACTATGCGGCACCCTGGTACTGGGCGGCGGCTACCTCGTGCTGTTCCTGATCAGTCCGAGGAGTCTGGGGTTCGGCGACGTGAAACTCGCCCTCCCCCTCGGCGCCATACTCGGCTGGAACGGCTGGCACACCCTCGCCCTCGGTGCCATCGCCGGCCCGCTCCTCGCCGCCACCTACAGCCTCGGCCTACTGGCACTCCGCAAAGCCCACCCAAAAACCGCGATCCCCTACGGCCCCTTCCTCATCACCGGCACCCTCACCACCCTCCTCACCCGATAAGAGCCAGGTGGACTGCAGAGGACCTCAACCGACCCGCGGATACTGCTTACGGCGTCAGCGGGTCCGAGCCGCTGACGAGGGACGTGCCCTCGCGGATCGAGTCCAGGTTGAGCACCGCCATGAGCACTCGTCCCGGGCCCACGCCGAGCCTGCCGTGCAGGGGGCAGCCGAACCGTGAGGCATGCCCAAAGAGTTCCAGGGCCGTTCCAAAGTCCTGGCGAATGATGAAAGTGCTGGTCACAGCGTGGTGACGATGCCTTCGGAGCCCGTCGGAGGGCCAGACGGGGCGACTGGGTGTCCCATGTGTTGGTACTCGAGGACGAGTTCGCGGGCGAGCCCGGCGGGGTCGACGAGGGAGCGGGCCCCAGGCCGGTCGGGGCGGGCCGGCAGCAGCAGATCCTCTTCAGGGTGTGGATGCAGCGGGCGGCGCCGAGGGCGTCCGAGAGGGTTTCGGCAGGGTCGATTCGAACGGTAAGCAGATGACTTCTCACGGGACCAAGGCCCTGGACAGCTTGGGCCGCAGCCGGCCGCATGGTCGATGCCTACCCGACACACGGGAGGTGCCATGGACACACCTCGTGGCTGAGGCTTCCGGCCTCCCACGCGGTACGTCCCCCGTCGCTCCCAACCGAAAGCCCGAAGAAACCCGTGCTCGTCATCGACTCCCACTGCGCGAACCCTGCCAAGGCCCGTCACGCTGCCGCGGACTACGTACAGCACTTCTGCCCCTGGGCTGACCGCGACGCCGTCACCCTGGTCATCAGCGAGCTGGTCGGCAACGCCGTGCGCCACACCGCACGGGGGTACTGGCGTCTGCGTCTGAACAGCGACCACGCCCAGCTCATCGCCGACGTGCAGGACAGCAGCTGCGCGCCGCCGGTGCCCCGGCCGCCGGGCCTGTCCGGCGGCGGCATGGGCTGGCACATCGCAGCGGACCTCACGTCCAAGCTCACCGTGCTGCCCACCCCGGAAGGCAAGACCATCCGGGCCGAATGGCACGCGGCGGCCTGACATGCACCCACCCTGGCCGCCTCGCCACAGGAGTCCCCATCCCCGTGTCTCTCTCCACCGACGCCGGCCGCAACCTGTCCCGGCCAGCCCCGGCATCCACTCAGCCAACAGTTGGCGCGCCGGCGGGAGGCGGTCGTCTGGCTGCGGTCGACGGGTTGCGGCTCCTGGCGGCAGCAGCCGTGGCGGCCTACCACTACCTGGGCACCCCGACCCCGCACTTCTGGGGCGCAGCCTACGACCTGCCGCGGGCAGCCCCCCTGCTCCACGCGATCAGCGGTTACGGCTGGCTCGGTGTGGAGGCGTTCTTCCTGATCAGCGGCTTCGTCATCTGCATGAGCTGCTGGGATCGCACCCCGGCGCAGTTCGCCGTCTCCCGCATCGCCCGCCTCTATCCGCTGTACTGGGCGGTCGTCCTGATCATCGTTGCCACCAGCTCGGTGACGGTACTCGCCGGAGGCCGGTCCGGAGCACCCATCGACCCGCGCACCACCCTCGGCAACCTGACCATGCTCCCCGGCCCCCTCGGTCTTCAGCCCACCGCTGGTGTCGTCTGGACCCTGTGGGTGGAAGCCCGCTTCTACCTGCTCATGGGCGCACTCCTGCTGATCGGCCTCACCTACCGGCGCGTCATGGCCTTCGGGTTCCTCTGGCTCCTCCTGGCGTCCATCGGCCGCGAGCTGCACTCCACCGTCCTGGACGAGTTCCTCCTCAGCCAGTACGCCGGACTCTTCGTCACCGGCATCGCGCTGTACCTGATGCACCGCTTCGGGCCCAACCTGCTGCTGTGGCTCCTGACCGGGTTCGCCTGGTGCTACACCCTCACCGTCCTCAACGACCGCGTCACCGACCACAGCGGCGCCGGCTGGACGGTCAGCGCAACTGTCCTCACCGGCTTCCTCGCTCTGCTCACCCTGGCCGGACCCGGACCCGCACGCCACCTCCAGTGGCGCCCCCTCATCTACGCCGGCGCCCTGACCTACCCCTTCTACCTCGTCCACCAAAGCCTGGGCATACCCCTGACCCGAGGCATCCTCAAGGCCCTCCCCGCCCTCGGCCTGCTCCCCTCCGTCACCCTCGGGCTCCTGTTCTCAACCCTGCTGGCCGCAGCCCTGAACCGCCTGGTCGACCGCAGACTCGGCCGCCTGCTGCGCCGTCGCCTCGACGCTGCCCTCCATCCAACCCCCGGCCCCCGCACACCAACCCCCGACAGCGAGCGGCGCCGGACAGGACGAGGACAGTGACCAGGTTCCGATGACCTTGCCGGACGGCCTGAACGGCCGACGGTCCCGCCGGTCCCCCGACATACCTGCCCTGCGACCCTGCACGTCAGGACAATCGGCCCCCTGCGCGGAAGCCATCCCGGCCGCACACTTCGTGAGAAGAGCCATCTGCCCGTCCTCTCGAAGAGACACCCTGTGACCACCACCTCTGCCCCGACCGCGCCCGCCCCCGCACCCCCCACCGCGCCCATCGCCGACCCGGGCCCACTCGGCCTCGCCGGGTTCGCCATGACCACGATGGTGCTGAGCTGCTTCAACGCCGGGCTGCTGGACACCCGCCTCACGGGCGTCGTTCTGCCCCTCGCCCTCTTCTATGGCGGTCTGTGTCAACTCCTCGCCGGACTATGGGAGTTCAAGAAGGGCAACACGTTCGGCGCCACCGCCTTCTGTTCCTACGGTGCGTTCTGGATGGCGTTCTGGCTCTACGCCACCCACGTCGAAGCCGGGCTCCCGGTCGGCCTCGCGCATCAGGCACTCGGGCTGTTCCTGCTCGCGTGGACGATCTTCAGCGCCTATATGGCGGTGGCGGCCCACACGATCAACCCGCCGACGTTCGCCCTGTTCACCTCGCTGGCCCTCACCTTCGCCCTGCTGACGATCGGCGCCTTCGGCGAGGCGGGCGCGGTCACGAAGGCGGGCGGCTGGTTCGGCCTGCTGACCGCCGCCATCGCCTGGGGCATCTCCTTCACCACCGTCAAGAGGTCGACCGCGCGCCAAGGCTGACTGCCACGACCTGCACCAGCTTCCCCGCTTCTCCTCCACCAGATCAGGGGAGAAGCGGGTCGGTTGTTGACGGCAGGCTAAAGGCGACGCCGGCGACCTGTCGCCTTGTTCCTCCGCATTTAGCGGCATCTGGAGCGCGCCCGTCAGTGCGCTGGACCCGACCCGCCGGACCGGCCGAATCAACGGCGCACGCGCGCACCCTGTTTCCGCGCTGCGGCGGCCCGCCCAGGCCGTGCCGCATGCTCGGCATCCCCTCCCACCGCCAACTGCCGGACACGCACTCAGCACACGGGCTGCCACAGCGCCGGCAGGTGCAGGCCCCGGAAGACCGCGGTGAGCCGCAGGACCAGTACGGTCCCGGCGGAGACCAGCGCGGTGACCAGCGCCCCCGCCGCCAGCCAGTGCAGCAGCAGATAGCCGACGGCACCGGCGAGCGCGGCGGTCGCGTACACCAGGCTCAGCGCGTGAGCAGGCACCCAGCCGCGACGCCGAGGCAGATCATGGCTCCGAAGGACAGACCCACGATCGGATGTAGGTGGTACTTCCGGGTGAACACCCGTGCGCTTTTGGGCCTTTCAGGCAGGCGACCGGTACATGAGTTCCGAGGGCCAGCCCCGTCCCCATCACGGGGGCCGGAACCTGACGGGCCGGCCCTGCCGGTCGAAGAACTCGATGACGGGTGTCGAACAATCGTCCCCGGGCTCATGCTCCTGGTCCACCACCGCCCCCTCGGCATGCAACCCGTAACGGTTCAGCCGCATCTGCAGCCGCGCCTCCCGCGCACTGGCCCACAGACTCACCAGGCCCGCCAATACGGCCAGTCCGATACCGGGCGTTCCACCCGTCATCCGTCACCCTGCTCTCCCTCACACAGCGCCCGCCCGGCACGGGCCGCGCATCAGGAGGACGCGGCACGCAGCCCGATGGTTCACGGAGGCGCGCGGGCACAACGGGCTCCTCGTGCGTACGTGGTCATGGCGGGGGCCGCGAAGGACCGGTGGCCGCCTTCGCCGTCGGGCACGCGGCTGCCGCCCCTGATGAACCTTTGCTGAGTCGAGTCAGTCGACTGGGTCAGTGCAGTCAACGGACCAGGTACGGCAGGCTCGCCGACCCGTTGGACAGGCCCCAGCGTCGCGGCATTGCCTACCTGGAGGCATGTAAGTGACCTCTCTCGTAGGGTCGTTGGGACTCTCGGGAGGCGGCATGCCCCTTCGGCATGATGGCCCCCGCCAGATTCTCCGTCTCCGGCGTCACTCGGTGCGGCGTAGGGCCGCTCGGGTCAGAGTGGTCGCGGTGCGCACGGCGCTGTCGACCGCTTCGTCCGGGGGCAGGCCGCACAGATCGGTGAGCGTGAAGAGCGCCTCGGCGCTCACGACCACCGCCAGGCCCCGCTTCAGCTGGGCGAACGCCTGCGGATCCGTCTTCCCCAGCGTACTCTCGAGCGGCTGGAGCGCATGGTCGATCAGGCCGAAGCGGACTCCTGGACGCGATCGCACGCTCTCCGGGCGGGTGACAGTAGCAGCGATCATCGCCCGGACCGCTCCCTGCCGGGCGAGGATGCCGCGGAGCAGGAACTCGCAGGCGAAGGCGGTGCGTTCGACGGGATCGGTGGACTCGGCGACCGGCGTCAGCGCTTCGTGCGGCGGCGGCCAGTCGCCGGCGAGTGCCTCACTGATCAGTGAGGGGAGATCGGGGAAGTAGCGGTAGGCGGTGGCCTCCGACACCAGAGCGGCTTCGGCGATCAGGGGCATGGCCACCTCCTCGCCCGTGCCGATCAGTTTGCGTGCCGCGGCCACGATCGCCATGCGGGTGCGCTGCTTCTGGTTGGTGCGGCCGCTTCCGGCCTGTGCCGCCGTCATCGTCAAACCCTCCACCCGTCGGTGCTTCATCATCGTAGCGTCCAACTCTCTTTATGAGAGTGTACTTGCATGAAGCAAGTCGACTGTCTAATCTCATAAGAGTCCACTCTCACGAAGGAACTCGGGGCAACCCGAACGAGCCTCAAGGAGCCCGTCATGACAGAGGTTTCCGTGGTCGGTCCCGACGACGGCGAGGCCATCCAGCTGGGCCTCACACGCATGCGCATCCTGGAGGACGGCACGACGACCGGGCACCGTCTGGGCATCGGCGAGATCACTCTCGCTCCGCACACCGAGGGACCGCCCCAGCATCGGCACGCCCGGCACGACGAAGGCTTCTACGTCGTGTCCGGCACCGTGCACTTCACCATCGGCGAGACCACGCACGTGGCGCCCGCCGGCACCCTGGCGATGATCCCGCCCGGCGCACCGCACACCTTCGCCAACCCTGGTGACACACCCGCAGTGCTGCTCAACACCTTCACGCCCGATCTGTACGTGCAGTACTTCCGCGATCTACGGGACATGATCGCCGCCGGTCAGGAGCTGACCCCCGAGTCGACCATCACGGTGATGAGCCACTACGCCACCGAGCCCGCGACCGACTACGCCTGACCCGCGTCCCCACAGGTGGGCGCCGAACAGCCCGCAGCACAGTCAACTTGAGGAGCAGCAGATGACCACCAGCACCTACGACCTCGCCCTCGAACAGGGCACCCTCGATGTCACCGTCGAGCGGTCCGGCGACCGAGGACACCCCTTTCTCCTCCTGCACGGAGGCGGTGGCCCGCAGACTGTGCTGCCGTTCGCGGGACTGCTCGCCACGCAGCGGCCGGCCAGGGTGTTCACCCCGATCCACCCCGGCTTCGCCGGCACCGCGCGCCCCGACTGGCTGACCGACGTCACGACGCTGGCCCAGGTCTACGCGCGGCTGCTCGACACCCTCGACCTGCGGGACGTCGCCGTGGTCGGCAACTCCATCGGCGGCTGGATCGCCGCCGAACTGGCGGCGCTGGGCAGCGACCGGATCAGCAGTGTCACCCTCGTCAACGCCGTCGGCATCCGGGCCGAAGGGCACCCGATAGCCGACACCTTCTCCCTGACACCCCTGGAGCTGTCCCGGCTCTCGTTCCACGACCCGGCCAAGTTCCGCTTCGATCCCGGTGCGTTGGATGAGGGGCAGCGCGCGGTGGTGGCGGCCAACCGTGCCGCCCTGGAGGTCTACGCGGGTGCGTACGCCATGGCCGACCCGACCCTGAGCGAGCGGCTGGCCAAGGTCGGCCATCCGACCCTCGTCGCGTGGGGCGCGAGCGACCAGGTGGTCGACGCCGACTACGGGCGGGCCTATGCCCAGGCGATACCCGGCGCCGAGTTCCGGCTCCTGGCGGGCACCGGCCACATGCCGCAGGTGGAGACCCCGGAGCAATTCCTGCCCGTGGCCTGGGACTTCGCCGACGCCCACGCCACCGACCGCCCACACCACTGACGAGCCGAAGCCGGTCCAACCTCCTGGTGGCGGCCGGGCGCTCGCCTGCTACAACGCCCGCAGGCGCCGCAGTGCCCTCAACTACCTTGCACCAGCCCAGTTCGAGCCACGGCACCTGCGCTCAGACACACTCACAATCGCGGCATGAGCCCCTGTGCCCGCATCCGGTGGATGCCTCAGTTCACAGCATCCCCGAGGAGTTTCCCCGATGCACCCCGTCTGTTGGCCGCGCCTGGCTATCTTCACCTCCCCGGTTGTCGGAGACAGGAGAGGCAACGTCCATGAGTACCCCGGTCCACCGCACCCCGACTCCACAGTCTGCCGCCGCCCTTGCGGCGGCCCGGCAGCGCCGGGATGGGGGTCTGTCGGGAAACTCGCTGGAGCATGCCGTCCTGCGGATGCAGGCCGGCGCCGGCAATCGGGCCACGGCAGCGGCGGTGCAGCGCGCCCGGGGGATGACCCAGCAGAAGGAGAAGGGGAAGGCGCCGGAGGCCGGTGGCGGGTCCGCCGGTGCGAAGAAGAGCTATCGCGACGAGATCGCCGGGCTCCTGGACAGGTTCAAGAAGAGTCTCGAGCCCATCGACACCTTCATCAAGGGTGTCCAGTCCCCCACCAACGCGGGTTTCACCCAGCAGGCCGCCGCCGCGGCCAACGAGGGTCTCAAGCACTCCGTCGCCGCGTCGGGGACCTCCGCCGCGTCGGAGAACCTCCTCACGGAGGCCGCCGGCACCGTGGTCAATGGCATGGACGCCTACAAGAACATGAAGGACGCCAAGAAGCACAAGAGCGGGGCCGGTCACCACACGGCGCAGAAGAAGGCCAAGGTCAAGGGGGCCGACACGGTCATCGGGGCCGCCGGTTCGGCCAGCTACAGCGCCGCCATCGCCAAGGAGGTGACCAAGCTCCACAAGGCGGCGGACGCGGCGGTGGCGTCCGAGGCGAGTGGTATCGCCAGCGCCTCCGTCGGCGCGATCAAGGGAATACGGGCCGCCTTCCGCGTAGGTGGGGCGGCCAGCAAGTACAAGAAGGTGAAGGCGCTCGGAGATCCTCATCTCGTCCACGCGCAGTCGCTGGCCCGGCTGAACCAGTCACGGGAGCAGGCGGAGTGGGCCGCGGCCGAGGCCTACGTCGCACTGGATGCCTACTGGGACCACGAGGGCGAGGAACGGCTGGAGCTCGTATCCGAAGCCATCGATGCCGCCTGGGAGGCAACAGGTGAAGCCCGCGACGCCGCGCAAAGCCTCCAGCGCGCGGAAAGAGACGTGGAAAAGCTGAACACGGTGCAGGAGTACGCGAAGAAGAAACAGCTCACCAAGATCGGCAAGGAGACCATCGGTGGCGCCCTGGGAGAATCCACCAAGGCCGCCGCCGGCGTCGTCACGGCCGTCGCCGCGGGAACAGCCGGACTGGCGAGCAACCCGGTCGGATGGGGCCTCGCCGGAGCCGGAGCCGGCCTCGTCCTCGGCGTCACCCTCTACAAAGCGCTCCGCGCCGCCACCAAACGCTACGAAGAAGCCCGCCACCCCGAACACTGGGCACCGGAGAACGAGACCCCGGCCGAGGCATCATCCCGCACCGAATCACTGCAACACGCCCTGAAATTCTGGCAGAAGGTGTCGAAGGGGGAACGCCAGGCCATGGCGCGCGAGATCTACGCCCTGGCGGCAGGCCCCGACATCAAAGGCGCCGGCAGCACCACCCCCGAGATGAGGGACTCCGCACGAGCCCTCCTCCTCGCTCTCAAATCCGGCCCCGCCCACCACAAGCTCGAACCGGAAGCATGGGCGGCCACCCTCAACGACCCGGCCAAGACAACCGGCTGGATCAAGGAGATAGCAGAGCAGTTGGCGTCGGGCTGACCATAGCCGAGGGGGCGGGACTCGGGCATGACCGGCGTCTTCGGCAGCAGGTGCTGACCGATCCAGCCACCTGGAGGGCTGAGCGGCGGGCATCGTCCTCTTCACTCCCCTCACGGTCAGCGTGGCGCTCGCTTGGGCCGCGGCCCCGGCCAGCGGCCGGCTGCCGCCGCACTTGGGTATTCGTCATGACGACAGTCAGAGATCGGCAGGGCGGAGAGAGTAGTGCCCCAGGCGGCCAGCACCTGCGAGCACGGGACCTCCTGATCCGCAGGCAGAACCCCGTTTGACCGGGCCACCGCCGGTACTCCGCGGAGCACAAGGCGAAGATTTTGGCCGAGTACGAGACGCTCGACCTGTAGGCAAGAGAGCCCTGCTGCGCTGGAAGGGCCTGTACTCGTCACTGATCACGAACAGGCTGAAGCAACGGGACAGGGGTGCGGCGACGGCGCTCGCCGCCTGGGCAGGGCGGCCGAAGGCTGACCCGCGGGACAAGGAGATCGCCCGGCTGAAGGCCGAGAACCCCAAGCTGCAAGAGGAATTGGGCAAGGCCCGCACCGTAATCGAGGTGCGGGAAACAACTCTCCGCGCTGCTCGACCAGCTCGCCACGGACAGCGTCGCGACGAAGTAACGGCGAGAACACGTGCCCGTCGTCACGACCCGGACACGGACACGGAGCCTGCGGGGCTGGATCTGGTGGCGAGCCGGTCTTCGAGAACGCTAGGGCCCGGGTCCTGGAGGAGAGTGTGGTCGGCCGGGTCAAGGCGTGTGCAGTCTCCAGTTCTCCTCCCCCTGCCAAGCCTGGCAGGCCGCCCAGTGCCGCTGAGACCTCAATGGAACCGTGGCTCCTGATGATTCCGAGGAGGGGCACGGTCAAGTGCTGCCGGTCGAGTGCCTGATGGTTCTTGCACGCCGACTCGGCGGCGTCTCGGTAGCACGCGAAGCAGGCGTGGAGGGCGCCGTCGGCGGCGAGGGGCCCCGCACAACGGTCGAGGTCGGCGTCGTCGAATGAGCCCGGATCGAGGGACTTCCCTCCAGGAACGGGGCGACATAGTCTCGTTCGCGGCCGGCGAGCAGGCCTCGGCAGGTGGGGAACGAGGGGGAACGCGAAATGCCGGGTCTTCCACGCCTGGGCCGGGTCGGCGGGGATCGTTTGCGGGAAGATGACGCCCAGGCGCAGTCCATTGCTCAAGTCATCAGCGAATCTGCGTAGCTCCTCCGTCGACAGCGAACTCCGTTCCCGTCGAGAAGGTCGCGCCGAACGCCAAGTAGGCGACGGCGGCAGCCACTTCCTCGGGTGCGCCCAGCCGCTGCATCGGGTTATCGCTCCGGTAGGCGTCTTTCATCGTCTCGACGACATCGGCGGGCAGGGAGCGGTCCAGAATGCCCGAGTCGATTGGACCGGGGCTCACGGCATTCACACGCACCTTGCGCGGCAGCAGTTCGCGCGCCAGGGTACGCGTCATCGACCGCAGAGCTGCCTTGCTCGCCGAGTACACGCTGAGCGCGTCCAGCCCCAGGACGTTCACCACCGACGTGGTGAGGACCACCCCGCTTCCCTCGCGCAACAGCGGCGCCAGCGCCTGCACTGTGAAGTACGGACCCTTGGTGTTGATGCCGAACACCGTGTCGTACATCTCCTCCGTCGTCGAGTCGAAGGGCGCAGATGCGGTGACGCCGGCGTTGACGAACAACGCGTCCAACATGCCGAACCGCTCGCGGACCGTGCCGGCTAGGGCGGTGATGTCCTTCAGCGACGCGGCGTCGCTGCGGATGCCGACCGCCTTGCCTCCCAACTGCTCCACTGCGGCGTCCAGGGTGGAGCGGGTGCGGCCGGTGATGAGGACATGCGCCCCGCC
>NZ_QOLA01000048.1 GCF_003324565.1 Streptomyces sp. SDr-06
GAACTCCAGGACCCGACCCCGATCGGGCAGGGCCGCATGACCCACCGGGTCATCGGCGTGGGTGACCGGGGCACCCGGAACTGGGGACTGATCGGCATCGGCAGGCTCGCCGACCGGCCCGAAGACGCTGCGGCACCTGGCGGGTCAGGGGGCCACGACACCGCGATGAACAACTGGAACCGCATGGGCGCCACCATCAGGACGGCCGAAGCGACCGACGCCTGGGAAACGACGACCGGGCAATTCCAGCTCGACGGCGTCGAGCACGGCGGCCACAGCAGACCTACAGCGCCCTGTTCCTCCTCGGGGTTGTCTACATGGTCAAGAGAAGGCAAGGAGCTGCGCCATATCCCTGGATCTGTGACGCTCCGTGAGGTGCGGTCGAGGCGGACTGATCGCCGGTGCACGACGCGGCTGTCGAGCTCAACTCCTCTACGTGGTGGGCGTGTACCAAAGCTGGCCGGGAGCATCCGGTCGGTGTGCGGGTTCTGGGTGTAGGTTCGATGGGAAGCCTCCGCGCGCCGTCCGGGCGCGATCGTTGAGGCTCTTCTCCGTAGCAGAGTGAGCCTGCGGTGCATGTGCCAGGCCCGTCCCTGGATTTGCACGTGTGGGCCGGGGCTACTTCTAGAGCGGGCGCCGAGGGCTGGAGGCGTTGTCCGGGTGATGGCGTGCATCGGTTGGTTCTGTCGGGGTAGTGGAATCCCGTCAGAGCATCCGATCGGTTGGATTCGATGCGAGCGGCCACCGCCGGGGCATGGGCCTGGCCGGCGGTGGCCGCGAGCACGAGGGCGGTCCGGCTCCCCTCCGGGGCGGCCCTCGCACTCAACGTCCTCACCGGCCGTCCCCGGGGAGTGCGGGAGCACCCCGGGGCTCGAACAGGCAGGGAGGACGAGGCTGGAGCCGCATTGTGGTTATGCGGCTCCAGCCGTCTCCACGCGTGGGTAGTTCTTGCAGTCCGGGGGCCGGGGACCACGTTGTGCGGGCCAGCCGGTGGCAGACGGCTGTCCTGCTTCGAGAGTAGGACGCTTTGCGTCCGGGGGGACCGGTGTCCTTTCAGCCAGTCTCGATGGTGATGAGCCCTGCTGTTCAGGCCATGGCACTTACGGGTCGGGGGTGTTGCAGACTCGTACGTGTTGTGGGCTGCGGGTTCGGCAGGGCACATTGACTGGACCGCCAGCGCACTCACACAAGACACCATGCGCACCGCAACCGGAGACCGAGGTCACCTCGAACCGACCACCCCGCCGCAGCTCGTCGAGCGCCGGCACCTCCGCCTACACCCCCACCAAATGACGGCACGCCCCGCAGTCGGAGCGGTTGCACGCTTGCGTCTGCTGCGCCCCGGCCCGACGCAGGACCGCGGGATTGGCCACGTGAAGCAAGATCTACACTGCCCCTGGCGGCTGGACGCTCGCCTCCAGTGGGGGATCACGGGGTACGCGTTCGGACCTCATGAGCGCCGTGCCCGGGGATGGCGCGCGCATTCTGATGGGAGCGGACTGATGGCCACAGTACCTTTCGATGCGGCGTTGCTGGACGGATACCGCGCCGTGCAGGAGTCCGGGTCGGGCCCGATGAGCCTGGAGCGGCTGCCAACCGTCCGGGCCGAAGATGCCGCGGAGGTGCCGGCGCTCGACGAGCTGCGGCGGGGTGGTCGGTTCGAGGTGACCTCGGTCTCCGTTCCGGGGGCATCCGGTGCCTCCGAAACCGAGTTGCTGATCTGCACGCCAGCCGTCGTGGCGGGCCCTGCCGCCTCGCGCCCGGCCTTCTACTACGTGCACGGCGGCGGCTACTTCAGCGGCGATCCACGGCACCTGTTCTTCATCGAACCGCTGCTGGACGAGGCCGAGCGGTTCGGGGCGTCGCTGATCTCGGCAGGCTACCGGCTCGCGCCGGAGCATCCGCACCCCGCACCGCTCGACGACGTCTACGCCGGGCTGTTGTGGACTGCTGAGCACGCGGACGAACTCGGTTTGGACGCGGACCGGATCGTCGTCGCAGGGACCAGTGCCGGCGGTGGCCTGGCCGCCGCGCTGAGCCTGTCGGTGCGCGACAGGGGCGGCCCGCGGCTGGCCGGGCAGTTGCTGATGTGCCCAATGCTCGACGACCGCAACAACAGTGCTTCGGCCCACCAGATGGACGGTGTCGACGTCTGGGACCGCAGCTGGAACGGCTTCGGGTGGAAGGCACTGCTCGGCTCCGAATGTGGCGCCCCGGGCGTCTCGCCCTACGCCGCGCCGGCCCGCGCTACGGATGTGTCCGGACTGCCCCCGGCATTCATCGACGTCGGCTCGGCAGAGACGCTGCGCGACGAGGCCGTAGCCTACGCGGACCGGATCTGGCGGGCCGGCGGCTCTGCCGAGCTGCATGTATGGTCCGGCGGCTACCACACGTTCGACCTTGTGGTCCCGGACGCGGTGATCAGCCAAGCAGCGTGGCAGGCCCGCCGGTCCTGGCTGAAGCGGGTTCTGGCGCAGGCCTGACATCCCACTCGGGTGGCTCGCTCCGCACACGCTCGCCTACAGAACCTGTACGTACGCGACGCCGCCCCGCGGAGACACAGCGGGCCTGGTAACGGCACTTGTAGCGTCTGATCCTGAACGCAAAGAAGCTCTTACCCCGATCCGGGGAGGAGCTGTCTCGTAATGCGGCAACCTCAGGACCTGCTGGTCGGTTGAGCGGCGACGCGGACAGCCTGCTGGCCCAGGTCGAGCCTGCCCAGGTTTTCGCTGCGGAGTCGTGCCGGGGCAGGATCCTGCGGAAAGGTTCGCAATCGAGGGCGGAGGCGACCAGCTCGTGCGCGAGATCGAGCGGGGCCCGCTCGCCCAGCGCGAAGAACGTGTTCATCGGCGATGCGGATGCGGACGAGGGGCAACTCCGATGGGGCGCCGGTGCCGGGCGGACTCATACTCGCCCACCGCCTCAGAGGGCTCTGACCCGGCGTGATCAACCTGCGGTCACACCAACTCGCGACCCTCAGGGAATCGATGGCACGCGGTCAAGGACCAGTGGCACAGGACAACTGAGCGCGGTACCTGGCCTGGATGGACAACTGTCCCGTCTCCAGGTACCTGGTCCCCGTCTCAGGTGAGTTGGTCCGATGCTGTTGCGGTCTCAGGTGGACTGGTCCGTGGACGGTAAGCGTGTGTCGCCGATCTTTGAGTGGCCCGCAGTCCGCGCTAACCGAGAGGTTGCCGGCCCGGGCTCACATCGGGTGGCGGGCCCCGTGTCGGTTCGGGGCCCGCCTGACGGCTATGGCTTACGGCAGGGACCACCAGTTGACCCAGAGGTCGGAGTCGTCGGTGATCACGAACGCGTAGGGACGTTGCGTCGCGTTCGGGTTGTCCTGGACGGTGATGGCCTCACCAGGGCGTTCGATGACGCGGCTGGCCGGTGTGCCCTGCGCGGCCCAGTTCCACTTGCTGCCGTCCCACCAGTTCACGTACAGCTTCGAGTCGTCGCCGATCACGAAGACGTAGGGGCGGGTGAAGGCGCTGGGGTTGTCCTTCATCGTGACCGTGCCGACGGAGTCGAGGATGAGCCGCCCGCCGGGTGTGCCCTGGGCGCTCCAGTTCCACTTGCTGCCGTCCCACCAGTTCACGTACAGCTGCGAGTCGTAGCCCTGGATGAAGACGTACGGCCGCTCCACCTCGTTGGGATTGTCCTGAACGGTGACGACACCGGCCCCCTTCTTGACCGGCTGTCCCGACGGCGCGCCCTGGTCGCTCCAGTTCCACTTCGCCCCGTCCCACCAGTTGACCCAGACCCGGGAGTCATCGGTGATGACGAAAGCGTAGGGGCGGGTGAAGGCGTTCGGGTTGTCCCGCATCGTGGTCACACCCAGGGGACGCGAGATGGTGCGGCTCGGCGGCGCGCCCTGGTCGCTCCAGTTCCACTTCGCCCCGTCCCACCAGTTGACCCACAGCCGGAAGTCATCGGTGAGGACGAAGACGTACGGGCGCTGCGCCGCGTTGGGATTGTCCTGGACCGTGACGACCCCGACGCCCTCACGGACCAGGCGCCCGCCGGGTGTGCCCTGGGCGCTCCAGTTCCACTTGGAGCCGTCCCACCAGTTCACGTACAGGTGCGAGTCGTCACCGATCACGAACGCGTACGGCCGCTGCACCGCAGTCGGATTGTCCTGAACCGTGACGGCGCCGACCTTCTCGATGACGCTGCGCCCGCTCGGTGCCCCCTGCGCGCTCCAGTGCCACGCCTTGCCGTCCCACCAGTTGACGTGCAGCTTCGAGTCGAGGCCGCGTACGAAGACGTACGGGCGCTGTGCGGCCTGCGGGTCGTCCTTCATGGTGACCGCGCCGATGGTGGCCCTGGCACCGACCGTGTTGGTGGGCCTCTGCTGATCGTTCCACTGCCATGAACCCATCGAGCTTCCCTCCCCTGCCCCAGTCCGGCATCACGCCGGCGGGGCATGCTGAGTCGTGCTCCGGGAGCCCGGCACTGCAGAGAAGCAAGCACCGGGGAACAACAAGGACGGGTCCGGCCGGGATCCCGCAGAGGCGATGCGTACGAAGACTCTGACAGCGCACCGCACTGTCTGTCACCAGCACAACAGGGAAGGCGACGTTCCGTGGAGTCGATCCGGACACAGTCGGCCGGTCTGCCCAGGACCCCTCACGCCGGTTTCACTTCGATACAGCGGAGCTGGAGCATGTCAACCGATACAGCAGGTGGCATTCCGCTGCCCAGCGCCACATCACTGGACATTCCCGACACCTGCTTGTTTCAGGTGGACCGGTCGCCGCAGGCCAGGACTTCGACGCGGAGCCAGCAGCACACCCTCCGGGCTGAAGAACGTGCTCTCCAGCCAGTGCTACCGGCTTGATCACCGAGATGTGAAGAGGACGCCGCACCCGCGGGACCGCAGAGTGCGGCGCCGCGCAACCCGGAAGGCCAGTGTTTCCACCGGGAAGCAGGATCGTGGGGAGGGCCGGACGGACGCTGGCGGCAAGCCGCCTTCTCCCGGCTCCTGGTGGGCCTGCGGAAAGTCCTGACCGCACAGCGCGAGTTCTCTTTTCAGTCCGGCTGGTGTTCGGGCCCGTCGGCGTTGGGGGCGATGAAGTCCGGGCCGGTGTAGCTGGGGTGGATCATGGGGGAGGTGCCTTCGTCGGGCTGTCGAAGCCGGGCCGGTTGTAGCCGAGGGGGATGCGGCCCGCCTAGCTCCGACCGCCGTTCGTGGGGGCGCTCCTTTCGCCCTGATCGGATCACATGAGGCGCGTATCGGGGCGGTCCAGTTCCCAGCATGCCGGCACGGCAGGTCCGCCAATCGATGACGCCACGGACGCCGCCCCTCGGGCCACCCTGCGGCGCAGCACGTCGTGGACACGATCACCCGGGCCGTACACGCCTTCACCGGCGCCCGCGTCATCGACGACGACCAGGCCATCCGTGTCCTGACCGCCAGCGCGACTGCATGTGCGCAGGCCGTGGAACCCTTACAGGGCTAACGCGGGAGCCCATGGCGTCCTGGTGCCGCACTGCTGCCGTACATGATTCGCGCGATCCCGGATATCCGGTCATCCATGGTGCGATTTGGGTCCGTGGCTCTCCTCATTGTGTGTGCCGCCGCAGCGGTGACCTCGGCGTTCGCAGTCTCTGCGTGGTGGTGGTTCGCGGGCGCTCCGCTGCTGGCCGTCGCCCTGCTCGGCTGCTACGACCTCTTCCAGCGGCGCCACTCGGTCCTGCGCAACTATCCGGTCCTCGGACACGCCCGATTCCTCCTGGAAGCGATCCGGCCCGAGCTCCAGCAGTACTTCGTGGAGCGCAACTACGACGGCCGCCCCTACGACCGCGACACCCGTAGCATCGTCTACGAGCGGGCCAAGGGCGTCGATGCCGAGGAGCCTTTCGGCAGCGAGCGTGACATGTACGGCCGCGGCTACGAATTCCTGGTGCCTTCGATGCGCCCGGTCGACATGCCGAAGCAGGCTCCCCGTGTGCGGGTCGGCGGCCCCGACTGCACCCGCCCGTATGACATGGCGCTGCTCAACGTCTCCGCGATGAGCTTCGGCTCGCTCTCCGGCAACGCCGTCCTCGCGCTCAACACGGGCGCCGCACGGGGAGGCTTCGCGCACGACACCGGTGAGGGTGGCCTGTCCGAGTACCACCTGCGTCCCGGCGGCGACATCATCTGGGAGATCGGCACTGGCTACTTCGGCTGTCGTACGAAGGACGGCGGTTTCGATGCGGAGGAGTTCCGCGAGAAGGCCGCCCACCCGGCCGTCAAGTGTGTCTCCCTCAAGCTCTCCCAGGGTGCGAAACCCGGCATCGGCGGGGTGCTGCCCGGCGGCAAGGTCAATAGCGAGATCGCCCGGGTCCGCGGCGTTCCGCAGGGGAAGACGGTCGTCTCACCGCCGTACCACCGGGTGTTCTCCACGCCGCGCGAGATGGTGCGCTTCCTGGCCCGGATGCGCGAACTCGCGGACGGAAAGCCGGTCGGCTTCAAACTCTGCCCCGGCTCCCGCGTGCAGTTCCTCGCCGTGTGCAAGGCGATGATCGCCGAGGACATCACCCCCGACTTCATCGTGGTCGACGGCGCCGAGGGCGGTACCGGCGCGGCCCCGCTGGAGTTCGCCGACCACCTGGGCATGCCGCTCACCGAGGGGCTGATCACCGTCCACAACGCCCTGGTCGGCGCCGGGCTCCGCGACCGTATCCGCATCGGCGCGAGCGGCAAGGTGGCCACGGGCGCCGACCTGGTCAAACGCCTCGCCATGGGCGCCGACTGGACCAATGCGGCCCGCGCCATGATGTTCGCCGTCGGCTGCATCCAGGCCCAGCGCTGCCACACCAACCGCTGCCCCACCGGCGTCACCACCCAGGACCCGCGCCGGGCCCGGGCCCTCGACGTCACGGACAAGTCCGAACGGGTCCGGCGCTTCCAGGAGGCGACCGTCTCCAGCGCCCTGCAGATCATGGCCGCGATGGGCGTGTCCGACCCCGCCGATCTCAGCCCCCATCTGCTGCGCCGCCGCGCCACCGACAGCGACGACTTCCGTTCCTACGCGGAGCTCTACGAATGGCTGAAGCCCGGCGAGCTGACCCTCGACCCGCCCGCGCGATGGGCCGCCGACTGGAAGGCCGCCGACCCCGACAGCTTCACCATCTGACCACCCGGCCGTCCGCCCCACGGGCCCCCATTCTGTTTGGACGATCCGTGGCAGGCGCACCGGATGCGTGGACCCGACACCCCGACCAACCCCTACCCGCAGGCCACGTCCTGGGGGCCTGCTCCACAGAAAGGACACCATCCATGTCCCGCACCGTCGCCCACCTCTTCGTCGATGCCCTCGAGGAACTGGGGGTGCGGCACGTCTTCGGAGTCGTGGGTGACGCGCTCAACCCGCTCACCGACGCCATCAGGGCCTCCGCGTCCCTGTCCTGGGTGGGCTGTCGCCATGAGGAGGCCGCAGCGTTCGCGGCCGGAGCCCAGTCGCAGCTGACCGACACCCTCGGCGTCTGCATGGGCACCGTCGGGCCCGGCTCCGTCCACCTGCTCAACGGCCTGTACGACGCGGCGAAGAGCGGCACGCCCGTCCTCGCCATCGCCGGCCAGGTCCCGCGCCCGGAGATCGGCACCGACTACTTCCAGGAGGTCGACAACGACCTCCTGTTCAAGGACGTCGCCGCCTTCCGCGCCACCGTCACCTCACCCGAACAGCTCCCCGCCCTCCTCGAAGTCGCCGTGCGCACCGCCGTCGGGCGCCGGGGCGTCGCCGTCCTGACCATCCCCGGCGACATCGGCGACCAGGAGCTGCCCACCGACCGGCCACTGCGGCTCTCCGTCGCCCGTTGCGAGAACCGGCCCGACGACCCCGCCCTCGACGAGGCCGCCCGTCTCATCAACGAAGGCGGAAACGTCACCCTGCTTGTCGGACGCGGATCCCGCACCTCGCGCAACGACGTCCTGGCCCTCGCCGACCGGCTCGCCGCGCCCATGGTCCTCACCCTCAAGGCCAAGGAAGGCTTCGAGGGCGACAACCCGTTCCAGGTCGGCCAGACCGGCCTGATCGGCAATCCGGCCGCCGCCCATGCCATGGACCACGCGGACACCCTGGTCCTGCTCGGCACCGACTTCCCGTACCGGGACTGGTACCCCGAGGGCAAGAAGGTCATCCAGGTCGACCGGGTCGCCGAACACATCGGGCGGCGTGTGCCCGTCGACGTGGCGCTCGCCGCCGATGTCGGCCCCACGGTGCGTGGGCTCCTGGAGCGCGTCGCCGCCCGCGGGGACCGCAAGCACCTCGACTCCGCACGCGAGAAGTTCACGCACTGGCAGGACGGACAGCGCCGACTCGCCGCGCCCGGCCACGACAAGGGCCTGATCGGTAAGGTCCGCTCCGCCCTCGACAACCGCGACCACCTCGTACGCCCCGAGGCCCTCGCCGCCGCGGTGGATGCCGCGGCCGCCGACGACGCCGTGTTCACCTCCGACACCGGCATGGCCACCGTCTGGCTCTCCCGCTTCGTCGAGATGCGCGGCAGCCGCCGGTTGGTCGGCTCGTACAACCTCGGCTCCATGGCCAACGCGATGCCGCAGGCCATCGGCGCACAGTTCCTGGACCGCGACCGCCAGACCATCGCGTTCTGCGGGGACGGCGGCCTGTCGATGCTGCTCGGCGACCTGATGACGATCCACACCGAACGACTGCCCATCAAGCTCGTCGTCTTCGACAACCGTCGCCTGAGCATGGTGAAGCTCGAACAGGAGCAGGCGGGCCTCCCCGAGTTCGGCACCGTCCTGGACAACCCGGACTTCGCCGCGGTCGCGCAGGCGCTCGGCATCAAGGGCATCCGTGTGGAGCACGCCGAGGACCTGGCCGAAGCGGTCGAGCGCACCTTCGCCGAACCCGGACCGGTCCTTCTCGACGTGCTCACCAACCCCGACGAGATCGCCGTGCCCGCCAAGCCCACCGTCCAGCAGGGCTGGGGCTTCGCCATCGCCAAGGTGCGCGAAAACCTGCACAGCACGGGGAGTTGAGGCCCGCGGATAGGTACGGGCCCGGGCCGTTCGGCCCGGGCCCGCCCACTCCTGAGCAACGCCGCACCCCCACCGTCATCACATCGGCAGGCAGGACGTCGTCCAGGGGTCCGGGGCCGAAGCCCCCAAAGCCCCCCAGGATCCTTCTGTTCCCGTACCTCAGCGGAGCCGCTCAGGGCCTGTCTCGAAGTCGGGTGTGAGCTTGTGCCAAGATCGCGGGATGCTGCGACTCACAGATTTCATTATCGACTGCCCGGACACCATGAAGCTGGCGGCCTTTTACTCCGAAGTGACGGGCCGTCCGATCAAGGAAGGCAGCTCCGAGGACTGGGCCGGCATCGAGTTCGGCGAGATCGAGCTGGCATTCATCCGGGTGGACGACTACCGCGCTCCGCAGTGGCCTGACAGCGAGCACCCCAAGCAGTACCACCTCGACTTCGAAGTGGACGAGATCGAGTCCGAGCAGCGCCGCGTCCTCGGCCTCGGTGCGACGCTGAGGCAGGACTTCATCGGCCCCAACGGCTACGGCTGGCAGGTCTACACCGACCCGGTCGGCCACCCGTTCTGCCTGTGCCGCAACAAGGGCGTGATCTGGACGGACCAGGGCCCGACGTGGCCCAAGCGCAACTAAGCGGCTCGGGTGCGGTTCGTCGCTGACCGTCGAGCCGGTCGCGTTGGTGGTTCACGGCCTGGTCGAGGCCTTGCTGATGGCGTCGAATGAGATCGCGCCCGTCCGAATGGGCCGAATGATCGCGACTTCCCAGGCCCCCTGGAACAGATGTCCCGCCTGGGCCGGAGGCAGGTGCCCCGCATGCGGGCACTCTTCGCTCGGATGACGCTGGGTGCATGACTGACGCGACGATCATCGTGCACCGGCCCAGGGAAAGGGGAGGCCGGCACGTCACCATCCATGGGCGGCCCATCGGTCTCGCGCACTCCGACCGCGACCTCAAGGAGTTTCTGCGCCAGTCCGGCCTCGATGAGACCGATGCCGAAGCCATGGTCGACGGGGACTCTCCGGAGATCGAATGGCGAGGCGGACAGCCACACCTGTACACAGCTGCGTGAGCGGGCCTACAGGGGCCGGAGGGCTCTGGCGACCGCCTGGGATGCAACTGCGATCGGTTCGGGCCGCCGTTCCCTCCGTGGCCGCACTCAGGCTGCCCGACAGAGCATTCACCACACTCAATAGAAGCGATTTCACGCGCGCACCGAACCCTTCCGCGGCCTGTCCTCAATACGAGAGGGCCAGGGCTTTTCGAAGCCAAGGGACCGGCGAGTCTCCGACGAAGGTCCCCTGCTGACGGCTCGTCTCCGACGAGGGTGTGGTCCCTTGGGTTGGCAGGCGCATGACCCGGCCGCGGTCGGCAGGGAGTCGTGCGCCTTCTCATTGCCCGCACCGGCCGCCAGCGGTCAGCGTCATCGCTGTTCCGGCTCCTCGCCGGTCGATGCCGGGGCGGTCTGGGCAAGGCCGGCGAGCAGCAAGTCGATCATGCGGCGGGCCTGGTAGTCGGGGAAGTTCTCCACTCCGATGCACAGGTTGCCGATGGCGAGCATGAAGTCGTAGGCCCGTACGTCGGAGCGCGTGTATCCAGCGGCAGCGGACGCCTTCAACAGCTGGTCGAGCACGGGCATCAGGCGCTCGACGAACTCGTTGTGCAGGCTCTCGAATCCCGCTTGGTCCGAGTGCAGCGCCTCGGCGAGGCCGTGCTTGGTGACCAGGAAGTCGGCGAATTGGTGGACCCACTGCCGCAAGACCTCGTACGGCGTGTCGGCAGTCGGCGCCGCGTCGACGGCGGCGGCGAGTGCGTCGACCTGATGCCGGAAGACAGCCACCACCAGGTCCGCCCGGGTGGGGAAGTGGCGGTAGATCGTGCCCATGCCGAGTCCCGACTCCGCGGCGATCTCCCGCACGGGGGCGTCGATCCCCATGCGGACGAAAACGGCCGCGGCCGCGTCCAGGAGCTTCTGCTCGTTGCGGCGTACGTCGGCTCGTCTACGTCCTGCAGATGCTGAGTCGGCCGTGGGCATCGTGCACACCTCCTGCTTGCAAAGCGGAGCGCCGCTCCGTATCGTAATCCGGAGCGGCGCTCCGGATTCTCATTTTGCCAGACACCGCGCTGCAGGAGCCCACTGGGCTCGTCCGAGAAAGGGATTCGTTTCGTGAGCGACAACATGCCCGCCGACGGCGGCAACGACTTCACCACCCCGATCATCTCCGTCAACCCGATCTCGCTGGCCGCTCCGGACCGCGGTCAGGATCTGGAGGTGCGGATCACGGCGCCGACCACCGGCGGCAACCTGCCCGTCGTCGTCTTCTCCCATGGCATGGGCCTGACCATGGACGACTACGTACCGCTGGTCGGCCACTGGGCCGCCCACGGGTTCATGGTCGTCCAGCCCACCCATCTTGACTCCCTCGGCCTAGCCCCCGACGACCCGCGCTCCCCGCTCGTCTGGCGCATCCGCACCGCAGATCTCACTGCCGTCCTCGACCAGCTCGACATGATCGAAGCCGCTGTGCCCGGGTTGGCCGGCCGCGTCAACCACGACCGCATCGCGGTCGCCGGACACTCCTGGGGCGCCCAGACCGCCAGCACCCTCGCGGGTGCACGGGTCGTAGGCGCCGACGAGCTTCCCGGTGAGAGCATGGCCGACCCGCGGGTCAGTGCCGCCGTGCTGCTGTGCCTGCCCGGCACTGGCGGCGCCGACCTGAGCCCGCTCGCCACCCAGTACTTCCCGTTCATGAACCCTGATTTCGCCGAGCTGAAGACGCCAAGCCTTCTGGTCGCCGGCGACCGCGACCAGTCCCCGCTGACGGTACGCGGTCCGGACTGGTTCACCGACGGCTACCAGCTCAGCCCGGGCGCCACCGATCTGCTGACCCTGTTCGGGGCGGAACACGGACTCGGTGGCATCCAGGGAGCCAACGACACGCGTACCACCGACGAAAGCCCCGAGCGTGTCGCGCTCGTGCAGCAGGCCACTCTGGCGTACTTGCGTACCGCGCTGGGACTCGACCAGAGCGCATGGCCCACCGCCCGTCGGGCGCTGGTCGCGGCCGATGCCCCGCTGGGAAGCATCGACTCGAAGTGACCAGCCTCATCGTGCCGACCGACAAGCGCAGTTCTGGATCAGGACCGCCCCTGCGCAGGCCGCCTACGACGACGTCGTGCGGATCTGGCGTGAAGCGGACGGCGTAGAACATGTAGAACACGCCTGGCCGTTCGATCACCTCATGCCTCTCGGCGGCAATTCGAACGGACTGCCTCGGTGGGCTGGACACTGCTGTACGCACTCGCGGATGGAACCGAGCGGTTGCGACTCGGAGTGATGGCCACGAGCCACGGGTTCCGGCCACCGGCCATGCTGGCCACCGTCGGCGCCGTCGACCTGCGCAGGCTGCTGAAAGTCCTGCTGACCCTGATGGAGCTGAAGATCGCCGCCACCACCCGGCTGGGAAGCGACCACGACACGGATGTCGCCGAAGTGCCGCTCGGGTGGACCGACCAGGAGGGGAGTGATTCCTGGTCTGTTCGCCAACGTGCCGGCCGACCACTCCGGCCGCATCGGCGCTGCCCGGCATCACCCCGGCGACCGTCACGGGCTTTTCTGAACTATCGGTTCGAGCCTCTCGTCGACCCCGATTGCAAGATGGGTGCGACCGGGACGTGCCTTTAGGGGTGGGTGAGTCGAATAGTGAGTTGGCAGCCCCGCGAGGAAAGAGCTGCCCCGGTCTTCTCGCTCCTGGGGCAGCCTCCCGCTATCGCGGATGCTGTACTGCGCCGCCGTCCGGTCGGTCGTCCAGGACCAGGACGTCGCCGCCCTGGGACGGATTCGTGAGGGTGTGTCCGAGCTGGAGCAGCAGGCCCGTGATCGCGGCCTGGACCGCCGTGTGCATGCTGTCGCCCGATATTCCTGGTTGGTCGTTGGCGAGTGCGGTGAAGCCGTCGGAGGCGGTCCACTTGATCAGCACGCCGGCGGGAACCTGGGTGACAGCAAGTCCTGGGCCGCTGGCCGCGGCACCGTTGTTGTCGGTGAGCTGGAACCCCGCCTGTTGGAGGGCATGGCGGACCTGCGTGAGCAGGTTCGGCGTCGCAGAGTGCACCTGCGGCGCCTGCCCCGAAAAGCCGCGCTCACACCTGCAGTGCGGAACCCGACCCGGCGCCCCCGAGCCGCCGCGGGCGCTCACGGGCAGGACACCCAGCCCGGCCGCGAAGCGCACCCGGGCGCTCAACCAGAAGCCGCGTCGGGGCTGGTGACGTCGATGGCGGAGGCAGGCGTCAGGCTGCGTCCTGGTGGGCAGCGAGGGCTTGTTCGCGTACGCGGGAGCAGGTGCGGGTGAGGAGGCGGGAGATGTGCATCTGGGAGAGGCCGAGTTCGTCGGCGATCTGGTTTTGGGTTTTGTCCTGGAAGAACCGCATGTAGAGGATCTTCGACTCGCGCTCGGGCAGGGCGCGCAGGGCGGGTTTGACGGCCTCGCGGTCGATGACGGTGTCGAAGCCGGGCTCGGTGGTGCCGAGACTGTCGGCCAGCGCCACCCCCTCGCCCTCGGTGCTGCTGGACTTGGCGTCCAGGGAAAGGCTCTTGAAGGCCTGAAGGGCTTCCAGGCCGTCACGGACCTCGTCCTCCTGAAGACCGCACTGCGCGGCGAGTTCACCGATCGTGGGCTCACCGCGCTGGGCGGCCTGAAGCTCACTGCGGGCGACGCGGACCTTGTTGCGCAGCTCCTGGACCCGGCGCGGGACGTGCACGGACCACAGGCTGTCGCGGAAGTGGCGCTTGATCTCGCCATTGATGGTGGGTATCGCGAATGCCTCGAAGGCGCCGCGGGCGGCCTCGTAGCGGTCGACGGCCTTGACCAGGCCCATCGCTGCGACCTGGTAGAGATCTTCGAGGTCGGCGCCGCGGTTGCGATACCTGCCCGCCAGGCGCCGTGACATCGGGAGCCACTGCGCCACCAGGTCCTCCCGCAGCGCATCGTGCTCGGGGCCGTCGTCCAGGGTGTTGAGGCGGGCGAATGCTTCGGCGGTGTCGGGGGCGTCGTCGTGACTGACCCGGGTTACCTCACCTGCGAGGTCGTCGCGCCAATCGGCTTCGCGGCCTGCTCACGCAGATCCACCCACACCTCGAACGGGTTCTGGGCCCGCGCATCCAACACCCCGCCGTACTCGCCCTGTTGGAGCGGTTCGGCTCCCCGGCGGCGATCCACAAGGCCGGCCGCCGCAGGCTGGTCACGCTGCTGCGGCCGAAGGCCCCGCGGATGGCCGAGCGGCTGGTCGAGGACATCTTCACCGCGCTCGACGAGCAGACTGTCGTCGTCCCCGGCACCGAGGCGGCCGCGGTCATCGTCCCCAAGCTCGCGGCGAACCTGACCGCGCTGCTGGACCAGCGCAAGGAGCTCGCGGCCACCATCGAGGCCCTGTTGGAGTCGCACCCTCTTTCGAAGCTCCTGACGTCGATGCCGGGGATAGGCGTCAGGACCGGAGCCCGCATCCTGATAGATGTCGGCGACGGCACCGCCTTCCCCACCGCCGGACACCTCGCCGCCTACGCCGGCCTCGCCCCAGTGACCAGGAGATCCGGGTCCTCGATCCGTGGCGAAAGTCCCTCCCGCCGCGGCAACAAGCACCTCAAACGAGCTTTCTTCCTGGCCGCGTTCGCCTCGCTGTCCGACCCGGCCTCCCGGGCCTACTACGAGCGGAAGAAAGCAGAGGGCAAACGACACAAGCAGGCCCTGATGTGTCTCGCCCGCCGCCGCGTCGACGTGCTCTTCGCCATGCTCCGCGACGGCACCTTCTTCGAATCTCACACCGCCCCCCAAGCAGCCTGATCAACCACCACCGAACGAGCCCCTGCCGCTTGACGAAAGAGATAGGGGCACCCCCCCGTGCCGGTGGCCGTATCTGCGAGTGCCCCATCGGTGGTTGCCGCTACGTCGTGGACTTGAAGGTGTCGGGGGGCAGGCGGCGGGTGAGGACGGCCTGGGCGACGTCGGACATGGGCTGGTTCTGGGCGGCGGCGTGGGCGCGCAGGCGCAGGAGTGCTTCTTCGAGGGGGATGTTGAGTTCGGTGGCCAGGAATCCGGTGGCTTGGTGGACGTCGGCGCGGTACAGCCGCAGGCCGGTCGTTTCGTCCGTGTCGGCCTGGTCGCTGTGCAGGAGGAGTAGGAGGAGGCTGTGGGCCAGGTGATGCAGATCGTGCAGCTGGCCGGGGGTGAGGGGGCCGGGGGTGGTGCGGTAGCCGGTCAGGACGCCGATGAGGGCGGCGCCGAGCCGCAGGGGCTGGGTGGTGACGGCACGGAGCGGGGTGCGGGCTGCGGCCGGCAGGAAGAGGGGCCAGCGGGCGGGGTCGGTGGCCAGCACGTCCGGCTCGTGCAGGGAGTGGCCGTGCTGTGCGGTTTCCAGGGTGGGGCCGTCGCCCAGGGCGTACTGCAAACTGTCCAGGTCGGCGCCCAGGCCCTTGTCCGGGTCGCACCACAGCAGTTCGAGGTGACCGTCGCGCGCACGCATGTTGAGGGTGAGGGCGTCCAGGCCGAGCAGGCGGGCAGCACCGGGAGCAGGAGCGGTGGCCGGGCCGTGTCCGTTGTGCGTGGTGCGGAGGAGGCGGGCCAGGGAGTCGGTCGGGCCGTCGTGAGGCGAGGGAGCGCCGCCGAAGGCGTCGTTCCCTTGATCGCGGGGCATGTCAGCGTGTTGTGTCGAGTTCGGCCGGGATGGCCCCTCGCGCCACCTCGGTAGCGATGTCGGTGAGTTTGCGCCGCTGGGAGCGGGCGTGGCTGCGCAGGCGGGTGAATGCCTCTTCCACGCCGATGGCCAGTCGGGAGGCGAGGACGCCCTTGGCCTGTTCGATCACGATGCGGGATTGCAGGGCCCTCTCCAGCTGCCCGATGATCTCGTTCTTGGTACGCGGCGTCTGCCGGTGGTGCAGGCAGCTCCCGGCGGCATCGGCCAGCACCTGCGCCAGACACAGGTCCTCCCGCGTCGGTAGGCGTCCGGAGCTCATCAGGTTGACGGCGCCGAGCGGGTACGCGGGGGTGCGCAGGGGCACGGCGGCGACGCTGGTGATCCCTGCGCGCAGAGCACGGTGGGTGAAGCGGGGCCAGAGCCAGGTGCTGGGACGGGCGGTGCGCAGCAGGACCGGGGCCAGCGGCTCGCCGGTGCGGGCGGCGTCCAGGCAAGGCCCTTCGCCGAGTTCGAGTTGGTCTTCTTCCAGGCGTCGGCACATTTCGTCGGAGGCGGTGAGGTAGTCGACCGCTCCGGCCGCGTCGAGGATGGTGACCCCGGCCGAGCGTACGCCCAGCAGGCGGACCGTGTGCATGGTCAGGTCATGCAGCAGTTCCAGGATGTCGAAACCGTCCGCGCGCGAGGCCAGATCGAGCACGCTTTGGGCCGCGAGGACGTCACGAGGCGTGACAGACATCGAAAGTCCGTTCCGGCGCCGTACGGCACGCGTGAACGAGCGGGGGCCGGGCCCATGGAAGGCAGACCGCGCGGCGCGCCGAAGGAGGTCTGGCTGCAGAGAGCCATGATGTGCCCGATGACGGATGGCTCCGGTCGCCTCGATTCGCGTTGCCCGTCCGAGCCGCCGCTGTGGCCAGCTCCACCCCGCCGGGACGGCTCACGGTACGCAGCCCAGCCTAGTCTCCCCCCAAGGCCTAAAGCTCCGGCCCCGGAGCCGACGATTCAGCCGTTCGTGGCCGTTTTCTTGGCCTGGACGCAACTTCGGTGGGCTCGCCGAGCTTCGGGAGCGGACGACTTCCCTCCACAAGGTCGAATGTTCTCCAACTCCTTGCCGGGCAGGCCCGGGAGTGTGGAGGTTGGAACGGTTGGCGGCCGTCGCGGGGGGATGTCACCGGCGGCGGCCGTGAGCGCGGGGATGACGCGTTGCTCCCCCTTCACCGCGTAGCTCCTCGCGCGGTTGCGTCCTCACCGGGCCCGGGGTGTGCGGGGGTTCACCCCGGGTTGGTACAGCCGGGAGGACGAAGGGCCTGGGTCGCATGTGTTCGCTGTGCTGTGGGCCGGTCCAGGCGATGCTGTGGTGACCCGGGGGCTGGGGGTCTGTCGCGGATCCTGCGGCGCGAGCGTGCCGTGGAGGTTCGCACGGGAAAGCCTAGAACTCCAGGTGTGCAGGACACTGCGGGGTTGCGTCCATGGAGATGGTGTACGGGTTCGACCTGATCCGGGGGTTTGCTCCGGCGTCGGGATGGTGCCCGCATAGATGAACGGCCACCGGCTGATCTTCGAAGTGTCGAAGCCTCGAAGGAGAT
>NZ_QOLA01000049.1 GCF_003324565.1 Streptomyces sp. SDr-06
CGAGGTAACCCAGCAGGGCGACGGCCACGATCAGGCCGACGATGTTCTCGGCAGTCACAGCTTCGCCACCCCCTTGGCGATGAGCGCCACCAGCGCGAAGACCGCGACCGTGGTGACGACGAAGGCCGCGTCGGCCATCGTGAACTCCTGGAAGAGGTTCGAAAAAGAACGGACGCCCTGAGGAAACCGCCTCCGACGAGGATTGCGTGTTCCGTTGACGGGCCTCTTACGGCCATTGGCGTCTCTTTGACGAGACCCTTACGCCTGCAGCGACGGCCACCTGCCCACCTGGGGATGCTTCTACATTCTCTGCCACAAACGGGGCAGATTGATCGCAGAGCTCCCGACATCTTCCGGCCACATGTACGAAGATCGGCCAGGTCTTCACATACGAGATCCTGACAGGACGCTGACACCCGAGGTGTTCCGCCTTGCCGGAGCGGCGCAAAACGCCACTCATCGGTCAGGGCGTGGTGCGCTGTCGCCTGGATTGCTGTACTCCCGTCCTCTGGCGGTCGCAGGAGCCACGACCGGCTCATGCTCGGGTCGTGTGCCTCGACGTTTCCGGCGTGGGCGGTGGCGTGCCGTTCCGTCCGGCCGCATCGCCTCCACTCACCGCGTGCCAGTACCGGAGCCCCGGGCCCCACAGGGCCCCAGCCGACTTGCCTCCCCGGCCCGAACTGAGCCGTATCAGAACCTCGTTAGGGACGGCACCGCCCTCTTGAGCCCCTGCCTGCGAGCCAGTTGGATGGAGTCATGAACAGCGGTCTGCGCCATGACGACCGGCCACCGAATCCGGTGCAGCCGGCAGCGCGCGCTGTTCCCGTGCCGGCTCTCTGAGCCGCACCCTCCCGCGCGAACGCCACCGTCGTCCCATGCCCGGTGGCGTATCGCGCCCTCCCTCCCTGTCGTCCCCCTGCCTTGAGGGGCGATTTCGCCATACCTACATCCAGGAAGCCCCACCATGACTTCTGCGTCCCTGACCGGCCGTACGGTCCTCGTCACCGGAGCCACCTCCGGCATCGGCTACGAGACCGCGCGCCAGCTCACCGAACGTGGCGCCACCGTCCTCGTCCATGGCCGCACCGCCGACGAGGCTCAGGCGGCCACGGACCGTCTCATCGCTACGGCCGGTATCGAGGCCGGTCAACTCTGTTGGTACGCAGCCGACTTCACGCGCCTCGACGAGGTCGAGGCCATGGCCCGCCGGGTTGCCGAGGCGCACCCTCACATCGACGTCCTCGTCAACAACGCGGGCATGGCAGCCCCCGAGCGCCACACCGTCACGGACGACGGCAACGAGGTCGCCTTCCAGGTCAACTTCCTCGCCCACTACCTGCTGACCTGCCTGCTGGAACCGGCGCTCACCAGCGACCCGGGCGGCCGCGTCGTCAATGTGTCCTCCTCGCTGCACCGCACCGGCAGCATCCAGTGGAGCGACCCCAACCGCTCCCGCCGCTACTCCCGCCTCGCCGCCTACGCCCAGGCGCAGCTGGCCCTGACCGTCTTCGCCGCCGACCCGCGGGTCGCCGCTGTCTCCGTCCACCCTGGCATCTGCGAGACCGCCCTCCTCCCGCTGTACGCGAACGAGGGCGTCCCGGCCGCCGAGGGCGCCGCCCATGTCGTACGCCTCTGTGACCCGGCCACCGAGATCGTCAACGGCGCCTACTACGACCGCGACCAGCACGTCGACCCGGCGCCCGCCGCCACCGAGGGCCGCTCCGTGCAGCGCCTCAACAAACTCGCCTCCCTGCTGGTCGGCCACACGGCCTGAAGAACATCCCCTCCCGCACCCTCTGAAGGAGCCACAGCCCGTGTCAAAGCGAGCGCGCAAGAAGAAGGACCGCCGCAAGAGGAAGGCCAACCACGGCAGCAAGGCCAGCACCTAACGGCCTCAATCCTGTCGCCCGAGGGGCGGACTGTACCCGGCGGGCAGTCCGCCCCTTCTCCTTCCCCACGCCAGAACCAGGTGACCTTCGTTGATCGAGCTTCCACTGCGCCAACTCCTTGCCTACCTGCGCTGGTTCCCCAGCGGGACAGCCGGACCGACCGCGCTGGCTGAACACGCCCTCGCCACGCGGTCCGGCCGCCTCTGGGTGGACCGCGCCGAGCAGCCCCGTACGGTCGCTGTTAGCTGCGCCGGGCACGTCCTGCTGAGCGGCGACCCAGGCTCGCTGGAACCAGCCGGTCTGGCTCCGCTCGCCGACCGCTACGTTCTGGCTCCGGCCCGCTTCCTGCCGGCCCTGGGCTCGGCATTCGACCGGGTCGTGCCGTGGGAGCGCATGGTGTACGTACACACCGAGGAACCGGCCGCACCGCGTCTGCCGCGCGGCGTGACGGTACGCCGACTCGTCGACTCCGATGCAACGGCCCTTGTCGCGCTGGGGACCGACTCGGCCTGGATTCACGCCAGCTGGGGCGGCCCGAGCCGGTTGGCACGGTCCGGGTATGCCTGGGGTGCCTTCCACCGGGGCCGACTGCTGGCCGTCGCCTGCACCTACTTCCTCGGCAGCCGGTTCGAGGACCTGGCCGTCGTCACCGTCCCCGAACACCGCCGGGAGCAGCTCGCGCTGAGCTGTGTCGTCGCGCTCTGCGCCGACGTCGAAGCCCGTGGCCGCACCGCGAGCTGGACCTGCTCCCGTTACAACCGCCCCAGCCGCCTGCTCGCCTGGACCGCCGGCTTCCGCCTGGAGCACGAGTACGTCCACTACGCGACCGGAACCCCCGCCTCCAACCGAGTCTCCGCCGACCGGATCACCACCACTCCCGCCTAGCTGGTGCCGGGCACACGTCGGGCGCCCCGTCACCGGGGCCGTGTCTCGCGGACATCGACGCCGAAGTGTTCCAACAAGGTCAAGAAGGCCATCCGGCTGGGTATGCCGTTCGGCTCCCACATCGCCCGCCGGTGCTCCCCGTTCCTGGTGTGCACGACGATGCCGCGCGGGCGTTTCTTCAGGTCGAACCGCGGTCCAACCTCAATGTGGTCCAGTTCGGACCAGGTCATGAGCTTGCGGCGATTCACGAAGAGCAGCCAGTCGTAGAGCAGCAGGCCCTCGGGCGTGATGGCGGCCAGCTTGAAGTCGACCGTTCCGCCCTGCCGCAGACGCTCCAGCATGCCGGGGAGCTGTGCCTCCGCGATCTTCGGCTCCGCCAGGCGGACGAAGTGCGTCAGCGCCGTCTCCTCGGGAGCCAGGGCGCCGGCCATCATTCGGTGCCGGGTGCCCCGGTGCCAGAGGCAGTACCTGTACCCGAACTCATATGTGGCGCCCCGATGGCGGGCCCTGGAGAAGGAGTGGTCGAACCGCTCCACCTCCTGCCATCGCACGGCGAACGTCTTTCCCCTGCCCGGCACCACATGTGCACGGTGCCCGTGGAAGAAGACGGCGCCGTGCACATGGACATGGATGGTCTCGTGCGGGATCCGGAGCACCGCGACCTGTGCGCCGAGTGATGCCCCAGCCGCCAACTCCGCCGCAAGGGGCTCCATGAGAGGGTCCTCGGTCTGCGGTCCGAGGTAGTGCCGCGTCGTTTTCGCCGAGCACAACGCTCTTCCCGTCACCGCGAGGGCGAAGACCGCTGTGCAGCCCATCAGCGGGGGCAGCCGGTCCCCCGTGGAAACCGAATGGTCGAACAGAGCCGGACTCAGTGTTCCGGCGACGCCGAGAGCGGCCACCACGCTCACGAGGGAGAGGACGTTCTCGGCTCTGCCAAGGGCGCTTGGCCGGCTACGCAGGATTCCGCGGCCGCTCACCAGCAGGTCCGCCCCCATGCCGAGCATCAGCAGGCACCAGGCGAACAGGGTCCAACCCCCGAGCCACCGGTTGCTCCCGGGCGCCGCATCGAAGATCCACAGCACGGTCCACACGGCACCGATGCCGCCGACGGCGGCCATGGCCGCGCCCGTGAGCATCGCAAAGCTCCCTGCCGCGGTAACCAGTCGCGGGCGTACCGAACTCACCACTCCCCCTTTCCCGCAATGCACGCCGCCGTCCCGGCCGCCGATCCGTCGGGCAGCCCCCGAGACGGGCCTAGGCGCATCTGGCCGCGCGTTCGATCAGGATGTGGAAGCCGCACCGGGGGGCGGCCATCGGCTCTCCCGCGGCCGGGGCAGCGCCCAAGTCCTGCGGCCTGCCCCGTCAGCGAAACTCGGCCAGGCGCGGTCGCAGCCCCACAACGAGGAGCCCGCACACGAGGAGCAGGGCCCCGACAGCCGTGGACGCCTGAGTGTTGACGGCGTCGCGTCCGGTGGCGATGGCCGATTCGTGGTGGGCGGCGTTGATCGCGGTCACCTGGTCCAGGGCCCTCATCCAGACGCCGAAATGGGCGTTGGACGTGTCGGACGCCCAGCCGATGCAGAAGACGGTGGCCTCCTGGAGCCTGCCCTCGGCGATGAGCTGCCGGAAGGCGAGGTCGTCCTTCTGGTAGACGGCGTATGCCTCGACGGTCCTCTCGGCCGCCTCTCGCTCCCCGGCGAAGGTGATGTTGTCCAGCTCGCGCCGGTACTCGCCGGTGAACTGCTCGTTGCTGTGGTCGCGTTGATACGCCGACCAGGTATCGGCCAGCCTCGTGTCGTACGTGCTGAGACTCGCGCCTTCGAGGCCGTACAGCTGCTGCGACTTGTCGAAGAAAGACTTCTCGTACAGGCTCCTCCGGGACGCATCAAGCAGGAAGCGGCTTTCGTCGGCGTTGGCGTCGTAGCCGATGGCTTTGGAGCGCGAGAGTGCGAGCACGGAGTCGAAGGAGTCGTGGCGTGCGACCTTCAGCTGCTCCTCGGACACCGTCAGGAGGCGCCCGCCGCACACCACCGCGACGACTGCGCACAGCGTGGCCGCGAGGAGTGCGGGGTTGAAGACACGCTGGAAGCTGCGGGCGAGGCGGACCTGGAGCACGACCAGGGCGACGAGCAGCATCAACCCGAGAACGGCTTCGATGACGAGCTGGACGGACAGGTCGGAGCGTGCGGCCTCGTACTCCCGCTCATACACGGCGTTGTTAGCATCGACCAAATGCCGCGCCTGGGGCATGAGTTGCTCTGCCAGGAGGTCGGTGGCCTGTCGGTAGTCGGCGCGGGCGGCGTCCTTGCCGCCGGGGTGCCCGTCGTTCTCCAGTGACCGGCCGATCAGCTCCTGATAGTGCGCGAAGTCGTCCGTGAGGGAGACCACCGTGTCCTCGGTTGCCGTATCGCCTTCAGAGGCGGCGCCGAGCGTGCGCAGGGAAACGCTGATGGTCTGCTGGGCGTCGCGGTAGAGGCCGCTCGCCTTGCTGTACGACTCGTCGAGACGTCCCTTGCCGGTGCCCGAATCGCCGCTGGAGAGCAGGATGTTGGCGGCTTGGGCGTCCATGTCGTTGAGCGCCAGATTCAGCCGGGTGGCAGCCACCGTGCGGGGCGCGTCCCGATGCTGGATCGCATCCCAGGTCGTGGACCGCCCGGTGGCCGCCACGGAGATCAGGATGACGAGTCCGGCGACGAGCAGCAGGCACACCAGGCGGGCGAGCCGCAGCCGACCTTGTGTGGTGGCCCAGTAGCGGCCGAGGGCGTACGAAAAGAGGCGGACGGGCCGGGCGACGGCGATGGGAGACCGTCGCCTCGGCCGTCCTTGTCCCGGACCCCCTCTGGCCTGGGACGACGGGATCCCCCCGTGACGAACGGCCGACGCGGGGTCTGCTTCAGCAGTCGTCGTCGGGGCCCCCGCTCCCTGACGCTGCCCCGCACTGGCGGTGATCGCCACTCGCCCTCCAACCTCGCGCCACGGGCCGCTCGTACGAACCCGTGCAGAGATCAGCATGGCGGCCAGGAGTTCGACCGATCGCTTTCGTTGACGGCCCCCTGACGCGTGAGGGCGCCGGATTGACGCGGCCTTGACGGTGGTGGGTTCGAGCCACGCCTGGGCGGTTCAGTTCTCGGTGACCGCGCCCGCTCCCACGTCTGCCAGAGCCGCGCCCACCTGGCCGGCGAGGGTTCCGGCCACGAGACGAGCCTGCAGCGCTACGACGCCGCCTGCCCCCGGGCGGAGCATGAACCGGCCGTAGTAGTGACCGTTGCCGACCGTGCGCAGTTCGATCTCCTCTCGCGGCCAGCCCCGCCGCTCCACGTCCCAGCGACCGTGCGCCGTGGTCACTTCGCCGTCCTGCCCGAGCTGCGGCGGATGCCCCAGGAGCGAGCCGTACTCGAAACGACAGCCGTCCAGGCCAAGCAGGCCGGTGAGCTCGCGGCGGACGTGATCCACGACGGCATCGGCGGACGTCGCGCGCTGAGCGAGTTGCGCCGTCTCGTGAATGAGGGCGAGGTGGCCGGCGTCGGCGACGGTGACCACCTTCAGGCGGCGGGCCCGTGCGGCCAGCTGCGACACAGCAAGGCCGACGGCCAGCAGCAGGGCGGCAGTGGTGATGTCGTCGCTGCCGGCGATCGTGAACTGCCCGTAGGGCCGGGTCAGGAAGAGGTCGAACCAGACGGCGGAGGAGAGCGCGGCGAGAGCCCCGGCCCCGCGATGCCCGATGGCAGCCACCGCCACCACGACCACTACGAGGATCAACGCGAGATTGGCGCCCGCCACGTGCGTACGGAACGGCACGAGCAGACCGGCGACGGCCAGAGGGCCTGCGACCCCGGCCCCCAGCGCGAGCGTGTCACGCAGCGGGATACCGAAATGCGCAGGTCGCGACGGACGCGGGAGGGTGATCGCAGCCATGACAGCCACCTCCAGTACTCCAGCTTCCAGGATCCTCCTCCCAGCCAAGAAGCGGAAGCCAGGCCTCTCTGCCCGCCTCCGTTCCCCCCGGCCTCTCATACGGGCTCGCGGCGGGCGCACGCAGCCCGGCCACTGGATGGCGATGCCGCGAGCACGGGCCCCCAACTCCACCAAGGCGGGGCGCGTCCTGAACGGACACCAGCGCCACGACGGGCGTCCTGCGGCAGGTGGGGCTCCAGCCGGGCCCCTTGCGACCATACAGACGACCTGCCCCTCGTACCGACGGGTGAACGACACCAACTCGGCCAAGTCGCGTCCTCCGCGGGGCACGCCTCAGTTCGGGGGGCCCGCGGCGGGCAGTGACAGCGCCATGGTCAGCCCGCCGCCGGGGGTGTCCTCGGGGGTGAGAGTGCCGGACATCGCCTCGGTCAGGCCGCGGGACAGGGCCAGGCCCAGGCCGACACCGATGGTGTTGTCGGTGTCGCCGAGGCGCTGGAACGGCACGAAGGCCCGCTCGCGTCCCTCCGCCGACAGTCCGGGGCCCCGGTCGATCACCCGCACCTCGACCCGGTCCGCGAGGGTGCTCGCGGTCAGCAGGACCGACTCGCCGCGCGGGGTGTGCCGGGCCGCGTTGCTCAGGAGGTTGGCGACGACCCGCTCAAGCAGCGGCGGGTCGGCGAGGACCGGTGGGACGGCGTTCAGTCCCTGGACGTCGACCGGGGCCGCTCCGGGGGGCAGCGACTCCAGCGCCGTCGGCAGGACCTCTTCCAGCGCGGTGGCCCGCAGGCGAAGTTCGAGGGCACCGGCCTGGAGGCGGCTCATGTCGAGGAGGTTGTCGATGAGCCGACCGAGCCGTGTCATGGACTCGTCGGCGGTGGCAAGGAGTTCCTCCCGGTCCTCCTCGCTGAAGTCGACGTCGCGGCTGCGCAGCGAGGTGACGGCGGCCCAGCCCGCGGCGAGCGGGGTGCGCAGATCGTGGCTGACCGCCGCGAGCAGCGCCGTGCGCATCCGGTCGGCGGCCTTCACCGGCTCGACCTCGGCGGCCACCTCGGCGAGCCGGGCCCGTTCGACCGCCACCGTGACGTGCGCGGCGAACGCGGTGAGCACCTTGCGTTCGGAGGACGGCAGGGTCCGGCCCCGCAGCACCAGGAAGGCATCCGGCCCCACCGGCACCTGCAAGACGTCCGGGTCGGCGACCGGGAGGGACGCGAGCTCGACCGCCTCCATGCCGAAGGTCTCTCTCGTACGCTCCAGCAGAGCGGGGATCGCCTGGTCGCCGCGGACTATCGAGCCGGCCAGCGAGGACAGGGTCTCCGCCTCGGCGGTGGCGCGGGCCGAGCGGCGCGAGAGCCTGAGCGAGCGGTCCACGACGGCCGCGACGATCCCGGCAACCAGCGCGAACACCACGGTGACCAGCGCGCTGTCGACAGTGGTCGTGAACTGGCCGACCGGCGGGATGAACCAGTAGTTCAAGAGCAACGAGGCCGTCACCGAGGCGACCACGGCGGACACCACGCCCCCGACGCAGGCCACGCCGACGACCGTGAGCAGGAACAGGAGCGCCTCACTGGTGAGGGTGAGCGTCCCCCGGATCTGCGCGAGCAGGGCGGTGAGGGCGAAGGGAAGGACGAGACCGCAGACGGGGCCCGCGATGAGGCGGGGGGTCGACAGGGTGCGCCGCCGGGACCCCAACAGCCGCCCGCGGCCCGCCCGTTCGTGGGTCACCATGTGCACATCGATGTCGCCGGAGAGCGCCACCACGGTCTCTCCTATGCCCCGTCCGGTCATGAACCGCTCCAGCCTGCCGCGGCTGCTGGTGCCGAGCACCAGCTGGGTGGCGTTCTCGGCACGCGCGAATTCGAGCAGCGCGGTCGGGATGTCGTCGCCGACCACCGAGTGGTAGCTGCCGCCGAGGCTCTCGACCAGGGCGCGCTGCCGGGCGAGCGCGGTGGCCGAGGCGCCCCCCGAGAGTCCGTCGCTGCGGGCGATGTGCACGGCGAGTACCTCCCCGCCGGCCGAGCGATCGGCGATCCGGGCCGCCCGCCGGATGAGGGTGGCACCCTCGGGGCCACCCGTCAGGGCGACCACCACCCGCTCCCGGGTCTCCCACACGCCGCCGATGCCGTGGTCCGACCGGTACTTCTGCAGCGCCTCGTCCACGCTGTCGGCCACCCACCGCATCGCCAGCTCCCGCAACGCGGTCAAGTTGCCCACCCGGAAATAGTTCGCCAGGGCCGCGTCCACCTTCTCGGGCGTGTAGATGTTGCCGTGCGCCATGCGCCGGCGCAGCGCCTGGGCGGGCATGTCGACCAGCTCGATCTCGTGGGCGCGGCGCACCACTTCGTCGGGGACGGTCTCCTGCTGGGGCACCTTGGTGATCTTCTCGACCACGTCGTTCAACGACTCGACGTGCTGGATGTTGACCGCGGTCACCACGTCGATCCCGGCGGCGAGCAGCTCTTCGACGTCCTGCCACCGCTTGGCATTGCGTCCACCGGGGACGTTGGTGTGCGCCAGCTCGTCCACGAGCGCCACCTGAGGGCGGCGCGCCAGCACCGCGTCAAGGTCCATCTCGTCGAACTCGCCGCCACGGTAGGTTCGTTGAGAACGCGGAATCACTTCCAGGCCGTCGAGTCCCGCCAGCGTGTGCCGTCGCTTGTGGCACTCGACGTACCCCACGACCACGTCGGTGCCGCGCCCCGCCCGCCGCCGAGCCTCGTCGAGCATCCGGTAGGTCTTGCCCACCCCGGGAGCTGCCCCGAGAAAGACCTTCAGCCGACCCCGCCTTCCGGGCGGGACGTCCGGCTCCACCACCACAGCACACGCCTCCTCTCGCAGAACGCACGCCCCGGTCGCCGTGCAGGGATCCTGGCGACCGGGGGCGCGATGTGTGCTCCTGATCATCACCGGACGTCGCCGGGCACTGCGACCACGACGTACGACCTTGATGCGTTCCTGATCCCCCAGCCCGGCCGGGGAGCGTCCGTCAGAAGCGGCCCGGGCGGACCAAGCCAAAGACCAGGCGGCCGCACAGGCATCCGGCCCTACCGAGTCCGACCAGGTGCTCGACGCTCTCAGTCGTCCAACTCCCCGCACCCCATGGGGCGGCCACGACTCGGATGCAGCGATGGGCTCCCTTCCACGGAACCCCTTCCGACGGCCAGGAGGTGTGCGTCTTGACACCTTTCTGTCGCCGGGCATCACAGCATTGACATCCCCTTGATGATCGCCGTATCGATAGGGTGAAGGCGGTGTGCCGGGAAGTCTGGTCGGCGTAGCGGGCCGACGGGGCCCGCCTTTCGGTCCAGGGGGACGGCATGCGCGGCGTCGGTACAATCCTGTTTCTCGTGGTGCTCGCCACGCTGGTGGCCACGGGCGCCCGCCGCTGGCGCATCCCCGCACCCTCGCTCCTCGTCGTCGCCGGTCTGGCCGTCGCGATGCTGCCCGGCGCCCCCGCGATACACGTCACGCCCGAAATCATCGGTCTCGTGGTCCTTCCTCCGCTCCTGTATGCCAGCGCCGAGGAGATGTCCTGGCGCGAACTGCGCGCCGTGTGGAAGCCGGTGGGCGTCCTCGCGGTCGGCCTGGTCCTCGCCTCGGCCGCGGCCGTCGGGTACGTCGCCTCGGTGCTGACGCCGCTGGCGTGGCAGCCGGCGCTGGTCCTCGGCGCGGTCCTGGCCAGCACCGACCCGGTGGCGGTCACGGCGCTGGGCCGCCGGCTCGCGCTGCCACCCAAGGTGCAGGTCCTGGTGCAGGCCGAGAGCCTGTTCAACGACGCCACCTCGCTGGTTCTCTTCAAGGTCGCGGTGGGCATCGCCGTGACAGCCTCCGCCGTCTCCGGGACGAGCGCGGGCGGACAGTTCGCGCTGCTCGCGGGCGGTGGCACCCTGATCGGTGCGGCGGTCGCCGGCCTGGTCGTACTGATCCGCCGGCGCACCGAGGAGCCAGTCCTGGAAACGGTGATCGCGCTGGTCACGCCGTACGCCGCCTATGTGCTCGCCGAGACGGCCCACACCTCGGGCGTCACCTCCGTGGTAGTGGCCGGAGTGGTCCTCGGCGGCAACTCCGACCGGCTGACCAGTGCCCGCATCCGCCTCCAACTGCACGCCGTCTACGGCACGGTGGTGTTCCTCCTGGAGAGCGTGGTCTTCAGCCTCATCGGCCTCTCGCTGCCCGGCCTCATACGCGAACTCGGTGACGCCGACAGGCTCTGGCCGCTGTACGCCCTCGCTCTGGCAGGCACACTGATCGCCGTCCGGATGCTGTGGATCTTCCCGCTGTCCGCGCTGCTCCAGTGGAAGGGCGGCCAGCGCAGGACGAACTGGCGGGTCCCCGTCGTCCTCTCCTGGGCCGGCACCCGGGGCGTGATGCCCCTGGCGGCCGCGCTCTCCATACCGGTCGCCGGCACCGACGGCACCCCGCTCCCCGGCCGTCCGCTCATCCTGGTCATCACCACCTCCGTGGTGGTCGTGACCCTCGTCGTCCAGGGCTTCTCACTGGCCCCCGTCGTGCGCCGCTCCGGCATAGCCCTCGAACCCGACCGCACCGAACGGGAAGAGGCCCGTGCCCGCCTCAGCCTGGCCGATGCCGGGCTGAGGCGCCTGGACGAGATCGCCGAACTGGAAGCCGTCCCCGACGTGGTGGCCGACCGCCTGCGCCGGGCCCTGCTGGCTCGCCGGGAGCACGCGCGTGAACGCCTCGACGACACCGACAGCGAACCGTCGGAGTCCGCCGACCACGTCTACCGGCAGCTGCGCCGCGACCTGATCCTGGAGGAGGCCGCCGAACTCCAGCGCCTCTACGAGCATCACCACATCAGCGACACCACGCGCCGCAGGCTCCAGCGCTCCCTCGACCTGGAAGAGGCGCGGCTGGCAGGTGCCTGAGACCCGGGCGTCAGAGTCCCGTAAGGCCCGCGTCAAAACGGCCTGCCGCACGCCGCCGTCCCCGCTCCGCGCGCTTACGGTCCCGCCATGGGAAGACGGACCACCCGCGCCGTGGCGGGCGACCAGGCGCCGCGAGAGCCGCTCCTGCACGACACCACCTGGGCGGGCGAGGCCCGTTCCGCCGTGGGATGCGCGGCCGTGTTGTTCGCACTGCTGCTCGGCATCGACGAGATGGCGGACACCTTCACCGATCCGCGCGCCGCACTGTGGCTGGGCCTGGCCGTCCTGCTGGCCCTGGTGCTGTGGCCGGCCCGTGTGTCGGTGGGCCGGGGGCGGCTGGTGTCCCGGGGGCTGCTGCGCGAGTCCGGCGTACGCACCGACCGGCTCGTCTCGGTGCGCTGGTCGGGCGGCGTCGCGCAGCGCCTGATCCTTCGCGACGCCGACGGCAACCGGGTCGAGCTCGACCCGAAGGTCCTGGTCGCCAATCCCCCTCTCTGGCACATACTGGACGGCGACGCGCGCACCAGTGCCCAACGGGGCATCCTGTGCTGCGGAGAGACGGCGCTGCAGCAGATGGCGGCACGCATCGACAAGGAAACGGCCCGCACGGTGTTCAAGCTGTCAGGCCTCAAGTAGCCGCTTCCTCTCGGCGCAGAAGCCCCGTCACAGGCTCAGCCGGTAGGGGACGATGCAGACCACGACGTCGGTGCGGGCCCGCAGAGCGGCAGCCAGCAGGAGGCCGCGCTGGTTCTGCAGGATCTGGTAGCGGCGGTGGTGCGGTTCGACCTCGGGGATGAGGACGGCGATCTGCCGTCCGCCTTCCGCCTCGGCCAGGACGTACTCGACGATGGGCTGCACCAGTGATCGGTGCGGGCTGTCGATGACCTCCAGTCGCACCCCCGGGTTCCACTGGTCCCAGTTCGCCCTCAGAGAGCGGGCCTTGTCGGGATCAGCGTGCACGGCAACGGCGAGGACCTCGCGGCCGAGGGCGCTGGCGGCCGTGAGCGCGTACTGGGTGAGCTTGCTGATCTCGCCGACCGGCACGATCACCAGGGAGTCGGTGTGCCGCACGGGCGGCGGCGGAATTTCGCCGAGGCCGAGCTCTGCCCCCACTGCCGCGTAGTAGCGGTGAACCCGGGCGAAGAGCAGCATCAGCAAAGGAATGGCGGCGACCACGACCCAGGCTCCTTCGAGGAATTTCGTGGCCAGGAGCACCGTCCCTGCCACGGCCGTGAGGGCCGCGCCGACGCCGTTGAGCACTGCGCGCGGCAGCCAACGGGGCGGCCGCTGTCCGGCCCAGTGCCGTACGAGTCCGATCTGGCTGATCGTGAACCCGATGAAGACACCGATCGCGAACAACGGGATCATCCGGTGCGTATCGGCGTTCACGGCGATCAGGAGCACCGCGGCGAGCAGGGCGAGGGCCACCACTCCCCATCGGTAGACCGGCCTTTCCGCACGCAGCCCGAAAAGGTGGGGCAGCCGGTGGTCGCGGGCCAACAGGCTCATCAGGACGGGCAGCCCGCCGAAGCTGGTATTGGCAGCGAAGGCCAGAGCGAGCGTGACGATCAGATTGGTCGCGTAGTACAGCCAGCCCGTTCCATACGAGCCCGCGGTGAGTTGGGCAAGTACGGTCACGCCACCGCGCGGGGCCACGTGATCACGGCGGATCAGCACCGCGAGGCCGATCAGCATCGTCCCGAGCAGCGCACCCAGCATCAGCTCGGTGCGCTGGGCCCGCTTGACCCGCGGAACACGGAAGGCGGGGACCCCATTCGCGATGGCCTCCACTCCGGTCAGCGCGGAGCAGCCGGAGGAGAACGCCTTCAGGATCAGCAGCACCCCCAACGCCTCGGTGGCATGGACGGGCTGGGCAGTGCCGACCACGGCGGCGGGATGCGAACGCAGCAGGCCGAGGACGATGATGCCGAGGATACTCACGATGAACAGGACCGTCGGCAGCATCAGCACCCGGGCGCTCTCGGCCACTCCGCGCAGGTTCACCGCGGTGAGGAGAGCGAGTCCGATGAGGCAGACGGCGAGCAGGTGCGACCCCAGGGCGGGGAACGCGGAGGCGAGGCTCGCCGCACCGGCAGCAAGACTCACGGTCACGGTCAGCACGTAGTCGACGACGAGGCTGGCCGCCGCGAGCAGGCTCGCCCTGGCCCCGAGGTCCTTCTTCGCGACCGCGTAGGCGCCCCCGCCGTCCGGGTGTACGGCGATCACCTGCCCGTACGAGACGACGAGCACCGCCAGGAGCGCGGCAATGACAAGGGTCACCGGGAGTGTGGCGGTCAGCGCCCCGGTTCCGGCGGCGACCAGGACGAGCACGATCGCCTCGGGTCCGTAGGCGACCGAGCTCAGCGCGTCCAGGGACAGCGCGGCCAGCCCTTCGATACTGGTGAGGCGGTACTTGTCTCCTTCGCCGTGCCGCAGCGGGACTCTCGGCCGCAGCTCGCGGCGGGCCAGTCCGAACGTCATGGGAACCTCGCGGAGCCGGGAACAGATGGGGGCTGACCCAGGACAGTGTGACCGGCCCCCTGCGGCAGGGAGCGGCAAGGACGCGCCAACGCTTCGTGTCCCGTCCCAGCAGTACGGGTCCTCCAGCAGCCGTTGGACAGCAACACTCACCTCAAGGACGCGCGTTTGGCCGGGGCCCGGGGCCAGACCGCGTTGATCGCGTCCGACAGCCTAGGGAGCCCGTCGCAGCAGGCCACGAGCACGGCCTCGACGCCCCGCGCCTTCAACTCGCCCAGGATGGTGAACCATTGGCGGGCGCCTTCGCCGTCCTTGCCGATCCGCAGGCCGAGCACGTGCTTGCAGCCGTCCAGGTCGACACCGATGGCGAGATGGACTGGACGGTCGGCCACCCTGCCATCCCGCACTGTGATCCACAGCGCGTCGATGTAGACGAGTCGATGTAGACGACCGGCCAGAGCGAGTCCGGCGGGCGCGCCTGCCGTGATCTCGTCGATGACCGCATCGGTCACCTTCGAGACGAGGTCAAGCGACGCATCCGTGCCGTACATCTTCGCCAGATACGAGCGGATGTCGCGGACCGACATGATTCGGGCGTAGAGGGCCAGGACCTGCTCGCGGAGCCCGACCCAGCAGGCGACAGAGTGAGGTCCGCTCGAAGGGCGGTCGTTGGGCCGACACGTTCATGGGCGCGGGTCTGGCCGGGCGGCCGCATGCCCGCCCGGCCAGACCCTCGCGAGGCTCCGGTCCAGCTCAGCAGCCGGTGGAGTTGAAATCTGCGAATGCGGCCCTGGTCTGCGGTCCGGCGCTCCCGTCGACGGCAAGGCTGTAGCCGTAGCTGTTCAGATAGCGCTGCAGCGCCCCTATCGTGTTGGGTCCGACGATTCCGTCGACGGTACCGGCGCCGAGGTGCAAGTCGTTGAACATCCTCTGCGCCGCCATCCAGCTGTTGGTGCCCAGCTGCCCGTCGATCGTACCGGGGTCGTAACCCGAGTCGCGCAGCCAGCACTGCCAGTTCTTGGCCTGGGTTGTGTTCAAGCCCAGGTTGTTCACTGCGAGGATGGAGACGTCGTGGGTGCTGACCAGGGGTGTGGCGGTCGGCTGGGGCGCCGCGAAGCTTGCACTTGCACCCGCCAGGCTCCCGGCGGCGATTCCAACGATGGCAGTAGCGCTGACGAGCGCCCTTGTTAAGGCAGGTCGCATTGCTTCCTCTTTCTTGTCGATGTGCAGGGGCCCCGGCTCGGCCACCGTCACCGACCGTCCGCTCTCATCCAGCGTCACTGACATCGTGACGTTCTGGTTCAGAACAGCGACGGGCGACGGCCCGTCGATCAAACCGCGTGGCGTCAACGCGTGTCGGGCTGCGCTGGAACTGTTGGCCCCTGGCTGGTGATGGGCTGGCGCGTAACAGGCTCCCTGTTCCGGCAGAGGGGTGCGATGCTTTCAGCACAGGCTGAAGTGTCCGGGCATTGAAGCTTCCCCGTGATCTTGGACACTTGATGTCTATGCTGCGAGGCTGTGTTGGTGCCGTTGCCGGGTCTCGGCTGGGGTGAGGTAGCCGAAGTCCTTGTGCTTGCGCAGTCGGCGGCGGTTATAG
>NZ_QOLA01000004.1 GCF_003324565.1 Streptomyces sp. SDr-06
TTCGGTGGTCATAGCGTTAGGGAAACGCCCGGTTACATTCCGAACCCGGAAGCTAAGCCTTTCAGCGCCGATGGTACTGCAGGGGGGACCCTGTGGGAGAGTAGGACGCCGCCGAACAAATTGTGGGGAAAGCCCCGCACCGGATCTGTAGGAATACAGGTCACGGTGCGGGGCTTTTTCGCGTTTGAGGGATGAATGAAGAGCCTGGAAGGAGTGGAGGGAGCTCCCCCCAGGTTCCTTCCTCACCCTTTTTACAGGCGGCCTGCCGCCTTCAGTTCGAGGTAGGCGTCAGCCAAAGCAGGGGCGAGTTCGTCCGGTGGTGCATCGACGACTGTGGCGCCGTGGCGCATCAGTTTCTCGGCCGCGCGGCGGCGCTGCTGCTGAGCTTGGCTGGCCGCTGCGGCTTCGTAGACCGCCTCGACGTCACCCCGCGCGGTCGCCATCCGCTGAATGTGAGGGTCGGCCACGGACGCCACGAGCACCGTATGGCGCTTGGTGAGTTGAGGCAGCACGGGGAGCAGTCCCTCTTCGGCTGCCGCTGTGTCCAGGCTGGTGAGCAGGACGATCAGCGAGCGGCGGGGCGCATGGGTCAGGGCTGCCGCGCTGAGGCCGCGGGCGTCGGTTTCGATCAAGGAGGGCTCCAGCGGGGCCATCGCGATGACCAGCGCGGGCAGGAGTTCGCCTGCGGCCCGGCCCTGCACCTGCGCGCGTACCTGGCGGTCGTATGCCAGGAGATCGACGCGGTCACCTGCTCGTGAGGCCAGGGCGGCGAGCAGCAGTCCGGCGTCCATTGCCGCGTCGAGTCGAGGGACGTCGCCGACGCGGCCGGCCGATGTGCGACCCGTATCAAGGACGACCAGGACGTGACGGTCGCGCTCAGGGCGCCAGGTTCGTAGGGCGACATTTCCCTGACGGGCGGTGGCGCGCCAGTCGATGGAGCGGGTGTCGTCGCCGGGAACGTATTCGCGGAGGCTGTCGAATTCGGTTCCCTCTCCGCGGGTCAACACGCTGGTGCGGCCGTCGAGTTCGCGCAGGCGGGCCAGGCGGGACGGCAGGTGTTTGCGGCTTGTGAAGGGCGGCAGCACGCGGATGGCCCAGGGGACGCGGTGGCTGCCCTGTCGCGCGGCCAGGCCGAGCGGGCCGTAGGAGCGGACGGTGACGCGGTCTGCGTGCCGGTCGCCCCGGCGGGTCGGCCGCAGGGTGGTGGACAGGCGGCTTCGTTCGCCGGACGGGATCGTCAACGGGTGCCGGGACGCGGCCTGTTCGGTGCCGGACGGCCAACTGCTGGGCGGCCAGGCGTCCCTGAGCTGCGCGCGGAGGCGCCGGTTCGACGGGTTGGTGACAGTGAGGCCGACCTCGGCCGCATCTCCGAGTCGAACGGCTGTATCACCATTTCGGGTGAACTGGAGCTTCCGCACTGGCGCGGCGCATGCGTAGTCGCACAGAATTGCGAGTGCAAGGGGGCCGTTGACTGCCAGCAACCCTGTCCAGCCCGGGGCGAAGACGCCCACGGGGATGGAGCCGAGGGCGGCCAGGAGTGCGGAGCGTCCAGTGAGAGCCATGGGGCGCCTCAGCGGGGAACGGGGACGTGGGCGAGGACCGAGGCGATGACGGAGTCGGCTGTGACGCCCTCCATCTCGGCTTCGGGGCGCAGTTGGATGCGGTGGCGAAGTGTCGGGAGTGCCAGGGCTTTCACATCGTCCGGGATGACGTAGTCCCGGCCGGTGAGCCAGGCCCAGGCCCGGGCCGTGGAGAGCAGGGCGGTGGCGCCTCGGGGGGAAACTCCGAGGCTGAGCGAGGGGGATTCACGCGTGGCACGACAGATATCGACGACATAGCCGGTGATCTCGGAGGAGACCGAGGTCTTGGCGACGGCGGCGCGGGCGGCTTCGAGGTCGGCGGGGCCGGCGACCGGGCTCACGCCCGCGGCCTTCAGGTCGCGGGGGTTGAAGCCGTTCGCATGCCGGGCCAGCACGTCTATCTCGTCCTGTCGTGACGGCAGCGGGACCGTCAACTTCAGGAGGAACCGGTCCAGTTGGGCCTCGGGCAGCGGGTAGGTGCCCTCGTATTCGACCGGGTTCTGCGTGGCGGCCACCAGGAACGGGTCGGGCAGCAGACGGGGCGTGCCGTCGACCGTGACTTGGCGTTCTTCCATGGCTTCGAGGAGGGACGACTGGGTCTTGGGCGGGGTTCGGTTGATCTCGTCGGCGAGCAGCAGGTTGGTGAAGACCGGCCCCGGCTGGAAGGAGAACTCGGCGGTGCGGGCGTCGTAGATGAGCGAGCCGGTGACGTCGCTCGGCATGAGGTCGGGGGTGAACTGGACGCGCTTGGTGTCGAGTTCGAGGGAAGCAGCCAGCGCCCGCACCAGGAGGGTCTTGGCGACACCCGGTACGCCTTCGAGCAGCACGTGGCCGCGACAGAGGAGGGCCACGACCAGACCGGTCACGGCCGAGTCCTGGCCGACCACGGCCTTGGCGATCTCGGCGCGCAGGGCTTCCAGGGAAGCGCGGGCGCTGTCCGGGTTCGCTGCGGTCTCCGGGGTGCGGTCGCTCATGAAGTGCGTACCTCTCTTTCGAGGGCGTCGAGGTCGTCCGCGAGGCGGACCAGTGCGGCGTCGTCGGCGGGTGTCGGGCCGAAGAGCAGGGAAAGGGGGTCGCGGCCGGCGGCGGGGAGCCGGGCGGCGACAGCGGGGACGAGTGCTTCGGGGGAGTGCGCCGCAGAGGCGGCCACGCCCAGGAGAGGGGCCAGGCGGGTGCGGGTGGCCGACCGGAGGGTGTCGGCCGCACGGTCGCGGGCGTTCGCCTTGCGGTAGAGGCGGGCGCGGCCCTCCGTGGCCTCCGATGCGCGGATGGCGACCGGGAGTCGCTCGGTGACGAGCGGGCCCAGGCGACGGGCGCGCCAGAGGGCGGCGAGCACGGCGGCGAGGGCGAGTTGAAGGGTGGCCCAGCGCCATCCGGCCGGGATCAGGTCGAAGAAGGAGCGTTTGCCGCCATCGGTGGCCGACGCGTCACCCAGCGAGGGGAGGTACCAGACCAGATGGGGCCGAGAGCCGAGCAGTTGGAGAGCGAGAGAGGCATTGCCCTCTTTGTCGAGCCGGTGGTTGAACAGGATGTCGGGGGCGCCGAGGAGGACGGTGTCGCCCTGTCCGTGGCCCGCGGTGTCCAGCAGGGTGGGCAGGCCGCCGGCGGCGTAGCAGCCCTCGGCGTTCTCGTCCGGGGACACGTAGCGGACGCCGCCGGTGTCCGCACGGCCCGCGCGCAGAGCGGCGGGCTGCGTGCAGGCGGGGTCGCGGGGCTTGACCGGGACGGGGCTCTCGGTGTGTACGCCGGGGGCGAGGGCCGTCAGGGACGCCTCGGTGGGGGCGAGGAGGATCGTACGGCCGCCGGAGTCGGCGGTGGCGGTGCGGAGCTGGTGCTGCTGGGCGTCGGTCAGGAGGTCGGGCACCGTGACCAGCAGGGTGCTGTCGGGGCCGGCGGAGGCTGTCGCCTCGTCCAGCGTGGTGACCACCCGGGTGGAGACGCCCTGGTCCTTGAGGAGTTGGGCGACGGCGCGGCTGCCGTACTGGTCGGCGGAGCGGGGGTCGAGGCTGCCGTGTCGGGAGTCGGAGTGCAGGGCGGCGAGCGCGACGCCAGCCGTGATCAGGACGGCGAGGGCCAGCAGCAGGCCGCGGGCGCGGGTCCACAGGTCGCGTGCCGTGACCGAGGTGGAGGTGGGGGCGGTCATGCGACGGCTCCCCGGGGCGCGTCGCTCAGCGCGGGTTTGGTGCGGGTGAGGTCCTGGTCGAGGTCGCGGAGCCGTATGTACGCCGCTTCGTCGGCGGCGCGGCCGCCGTATGTGACGTCGTCGAACGTCCGGGCGGCGGCGCGGAGCCGGTCCGTGTGGCCGGGCAGCGTACGGCCCGCCTCGGCGGCCGCCTCGTCGGCGGTGCGGCCGGGGCGGGGGTCGAGCAGGGCGCGTTCCTCCAGGGAGCGGACGATGGCCCGCATCCGTTCCTGGACGGCCTCGTTCCAGCGCCGGGCCGCGGCGTGCGCCTCCGCGGTGGTGCGGTGTTCGGCGGCGCTGCGCGGACGGTCGTCGAAGACCGTGCCGCCGGACGTGGCCGTGCGCTGCGGGGTGCCGAGCCGCCACCACAGTGCGGCGATCAGCGCGAAGACGACGACGGCGATCACGATCAGGCCGAGCGGGCCGCCTGGGGTGGCTCCGGACGCGGAGTCGAAAAGTGATCCGACCCAGTCCCAGAAGGCGTTGAGGGCTCGCTGCAAGAGGCTCGGGTCGTTCTGGTGGTATGCCGGGTCGGACAGTTCGCGATGGGCCGCCTCGCGGGCGGGGTCGCGCCCGATGTCCACCGGAGGCTGTCCGGATGTGCCGTTCAGTAGTTGTGCCGTGATGAAGCCCCCCGCTCCTGACACTCCATCAGCTCCCGGGTGTCTCGTAGCCGGGCACGCCCGCGGCGCGGGCCAGCTCGAGGTCGAGCGCTTCGCGGCGGATGCGCTGGTCGATGTAGAGCAGCACGCTGACACCCGCGGCGATGGGGTAGGTGATCGCCGACGCGATCACGGCTCCGATGCCGGAGATGACCAGGTAGGTCCAGCCGAACTCGGGGGTGGTTCCGCCCAGCAGGTCGTGGAAGTTGTCGCTGTTCACCGCCATCGCGATCCCGGTGAACGGGAACATGATGATCATCGAGACGATGGCCATCAGGATCGACGTCAGCAGGGAGATGCCGAAGATCCGCCACCAGGAGCCGCTGACCAGCTTGGTGGAGCGGCGCAGGGACTGGACGATGCTCTGCCGCTCCAGCATCAGAGCCGGGGAGGCCAGGCTGAAGCGGACGTACAGCCACAGGGCGACCACGGATGCGGCGAGGCCACCGAGCACGGCGAGTGCGGCGCCACCGCCTCCCCCGAGGATCGCGCCGGGGAGGACGCCGACGGCGAAGATCGCGCCGAACATGACGAACAGGAGGGCGAGCAGCCCGAGCAGGCTCAGCAGCCGCGGGCGGGCCTCGGCCCACGCGTCGCCGAGGCTCACCGGGCGGCCGAGCACCGACCGGCTGACCACGATGGTGAGGACGGCCGTCGTGAAGAGAGTGGCGAGCTGACCGATGATCAGGGCCGGCGTCAGGTCGAGCAGGCTGGACTGCAAGGAGTCGAAGGCCTGGTTGACGGCCTCGGTGCCGGTGGCGTTCGGGTCGACCGCGGCCGGGGTCGGCAGGATGAAGCGGACGGTGAGGATCTGGGCGATCTGCGAGATCACCGCGACGGTCAGCGTCAGCCCGAGGACGGTGCGCCAGTGGGCGCGTGCGGTCGAGACGGCCCCGTCGAGGATCTCGCCGACACCCAGCGGGCGCAGCGGGATGACACCCGGCTTCGCGGCGGGCGGGCGGCCGTAGTTCTGGTTCCAGTGGGGGCCTGGGGGCTGGCCCGGCGCCTGGCCCCAGCCGCCGCGGCCCTGCTGCTGGCCACCCCAGCCCGGCGCGGGCGGCAGAGGCGTCTGACCGGCTCCCGGAGGGGACCACTGGGCGGCCGGGGGCTGGTCCTGCGACCACTTCGAGGAGGCGCGGGCCCGGTCGGAGGGCTCGGGCGTCGGGGGTGTGCCGGAGTCTTCGCCGTCGGAGGGGGCCGATCCGGGCGAGGCCCAGCCCGGAGAGTCGTTCACGGTCGTCCACCTCGTGGATTGGTCACGGGACCGGCGACTGCGCGTGCCGGCTTCTTCGGGTTGGCTGCCATGGTGCCATGTGGATCCCGGCCGCGGACCTGCCCTCGTATCTCGTTCGCACCTTCAATTGTCGGCCGCTCACGGGGCAGACTGGGCAGATGGCTGATCAGGACGTGCGAACCACCACGGGACCCGGCCCCTCCGGAATCCCCTCGCTGCGCTGGGACGAGCCGCCGGAGGGCCCCGTACTGGTCCTCCTGGACCAGACCCGACTGCCCGCCGAGGAGGTGGAGCTCGTCTGCACGGATGTGCCGGGGCTGGTGCTGGCCATCCAGACGCTGGCGGTACGCGGAGCCCCGCTGCTCGGCATCGCCGGAGCGTACGGGGTGGCGCTGGCCGCCGCCCGCGGCTACGACGTGGACGAGGCGGCGGCGCACCTTGCGGGGGCGCGGCCCACCGCGGTGAACCTCGGGTACGGCGTGCGGCTGGCGGCAGGGGCGTACCGGGCGGCTCTGGAGAAGGGCGTGGGGCAGGTGGAGGCCGGGGCGGCGGCGCTGGCCGCGGCCAAGGAGCTGCACCGGGCCGACGCCGAGGCGAGCGCGCGGATGTCCGCGCACGGGCTGGCGCTGCTCGACGAGCTGCTGCCGGGCGGCAGTCACCGCATCCTCACGCACTGCAACACCGGCCGACTGGTCTCCGGCGGCGAGGGCACCGCCTTCGCGGTCGCGCTTGCCGCACACCGGGCGGGCCGGCTGCGGCGACTGTGGGTCGACGAGACGCGGCCGCTGCTGCAGGGCGCGCGGCTGACGGCGTACGAGGCGGCGGGCAGCGGGATGGCGTACAGCCTGCTGAGCGACAACGCGGCCGGATCGCTGTTCGCGAGCGGGGAGGTGGATGCCGTCCTCATCGGCGCCGACCGCATCGCGGCCGACGGCTCGGTGGCCAACAAGGTGGGCAGCTATCCCCTCGCGGTGCTCGCCAAGTACCACCACGTGCCGTTCGTCGTGGTCGCGCCGGTCACCACGGTGGACCTGGACACTCCCGACGGCGCTTCGATCGAGGTCGAGCAGCGGCCCGGCCAGGAGGTGACGGAGCTCACTGCACCGCAGGTTCCTGGGGGCGGCTGGGGGGCCGGTTCCGGGCTGCCGGTGGCGCCGCTGGGAACGCAGGCGTACAACCCCGCCTTCGATGTGACACCGCCGGAACTGGTCACGGCGATCGTCACGGAGGAGGGCGTTCTGTGCCCGGTGACAGGCGGCGGGCTGAGGGAGCTGTGTGCCAGGTCACGCCGGGTAACGATTAGCTAATGGGATGATGACGTTTATGAAGGGACGCGTCCTTGTCGTCGACGACGACACCGCACTGGCCGAGATGCTCGGCATTGTGTTGCGTGGAGAAGGTTTTGAGCCGTCGTTCGTAGCGGATGGCGACAAGGCACTGGCGGCATTCCGTGACGCCAAGCCCGACCTGGTGCTGCTCGATCTCATGCTGCCCGGACGGGACGGCATCGAGGTCTGCAGGCTGATCAGGGCCGAGTCGGGTGTGCCGATCGTCATGCTCACCGCGAAGAGCGACACCGTGGACGTGGTGGTCGGCCTGGAGTCCGGGGCCGACGACTACATCGTGAAGCCGTTCAAGCCCAAGGAGCTGGTCGCCCGGATCCGGGCCCGACTGCGCAGGTCCGAGGAGCCCGCGCCGGAACAGCTCGCCATCGGTGACCTGGTGATCGACGTGGCGGGGCACTCGGTGAAGCGGGACGGGCAGTCGATCGCACTGACCCCGCTGGAGTTCGACCTGCTGGTCGCGCTCGCCCGCAAGCCCTGGCAGGTGTTCACTCGAGAGGTACTCCTCGAACAGGTCTGGGGCTACCGCCACGCGGCGGACACCCGCCTGGTCAACGTGCATGTCCAGCGGCTGCGCTCGAAGGTCGAGAAGGACCCCGAGCGGCCGGAGATCGTGGTGACCGTCCGTGGGGTCGGTTACAAGGCAGGACCGAGCTGAGATGACCCAAGAAGCTGGGCGCAAGACGTCCTGGGGCGGCCGGTTGCTCCAGGACGGAGCGCCCGGCGGTCCGGTGCTGCGCCTCGTCGTGCGCTGGCTGCGGCGCCCGCTGCTGCCCGCCGCACGGCTGTGGCGGCGCAACATCCAGCTGCGGGTGGTCGCGGCCACCCTGCTGATGTCGCTGGGCGTCGTCCTGCTGCTCGGCTTCGTGGTCATCGGCGCGGTGCGCAACGGCCTGCTCGAAACCAAGGAGAAGGCGGCCGAGAGCCAGTCCGCGGGCGGTTTCGCGGTCGCGAAGGACAAGGCGGGGGCGCCCGTCTCGACCGGCGGCGACGACAGCACCGCGGGCCGCGGCTCCGGCTCGTCGGTGAGCTGGCGCAACGACCTGGTGACCCAGCTGGCGAGCAGCGGCCAGGGCGCGTTCTACGTCGTCGCCCTCGGGTCGGCCTCCTCGGACTCGGACTCGGCCTCCAGCAACAGAGGGCCGCGTGCCTCCGGATACGTCGACCCCCGCGCGAGCGTTCCGCAGAGCCTGCGGGACAGCGTCGACGAGGGGGCCGGCGCGTTCAAGACGTACACCTCGATCAAGTTCACCGACGGCCAGGAGGCCGAGCCGGGCCTCGTCGTGGGCACCCGGCTCAAGGACGTCGACGGGCAGTCCTACCAGCTCTACTACCTCTTCCCGCTGGTGCAGGAGGAGAAGTCGCTCACCCTGGTCAAGACGACCCTGGCGACCGCCGGGCTCTTCGTCGTGGTGCTGCTCGGGGCCATCGCCTGGCTCGTGGTGCGGCAGGTGGTGACGCCGGTCCGGATGGCCGCGGGAGTCGCCGAACGGCTCTCCACGGGCGTCCTCAGGGAGCGCATGAAGGTCACCGGCGAGGACGACATCGCGCGGCTCGGCGAGGCTTTCAACAAGATGGCGCAGAACCTCCAGGTCAAGATCAACCAGCTGGAGGAGCTGTCGCGGATGCAGCGGCGGTTCGTCTCGGACGTCTCGCACGAGCTGCGTACCCCCCTGACGACCGTGCGGATGGCCGCCGATGTCATTCACGAGGCGCGGGTCGACTTCGACCCGGTGACCGCGCGCTCGGCCGAGCTGCTCGCCGGGCAGCTGGACCGGTTCGAGTCGCTGCTCGCCGACCTCCTGGAGATCAGCCGCTTCGACGCGGGAGCGGCGGCCCTGGAGGCCGAGCCGATAGACCTTCGCGAGGTCGTGCGCCGGGTCATCGAGGGAGCCGAGCCGCTGGCCGAGCGCAAGGGTACCCGGATACGGGTGGCCGGTGACGAACAGCCCGTGGTCGCCGAGGCCGACGCCCGGCGGGTCGAGCGGGTGCTGCGCAACCTGGTCGTCAACGCGGTCGAGCACGGCGAGGGCCGGGACGTCGTGGTGCGCCTCGCGGCGGCGGGCGGTGCCGTCGCGGTCGCGGTGCGGGACTACGGCGTCGGTCTGAAGCCCGGCGAGGCGACGCGGGTGTTCAACCGGTTCTGGCGGGCCGATCCGGCGCGCGCCCGTACCACCGGTGGCACCGGGCTCGGCCTGTCGATCGCCGTCGAGGACGCCCGGCTGCACGGCGGCTGGCTCCAGGCCTGGGGCGAGCCGGGCGGGGGCTCCCAGTTCCGGCTGACCCTGCCGCGCACCGCCGACGAACCGCTGCGCGGATCGCCGATACCCCTGGAGCCGGAGGACTCACGGGCCGCCCGTGAGCGGGCCAGGGCCGAGGCGACGTCCGCGCAGGCGCAGGGCAACCGGCTCTCCACGGTGCCGACGCCGCGGCTCGACCGTTCCACGCTGCCCGTGCCGCCCACGGCCCCGGTGCGCCCGCGCACCTCCGGGCCCGCGGCCAGCCCCGCGGGGCTGCCGGGAGGCGGCGGGGGCCGGGTGGTGGCCCGGCGCACCGACGGGGATTCCGCACGCCCCGACGCGGAGCGCGGGGAGGACACGGTGGGCCCGGAGCGGCTCACCGAAGTGAGCGACCAGGAGGGATCGGCCCGTGGGCGCTGACCGGGGGAGGGGCCGGGCACTGCTGCGGTCGGTGGTCGTGCTGGGCAGCGGCTCGCTGCTGGTGTCGGGCTGCGCGTCCATGCCGAGCAGCGGCGACGTGCACTCGGTGTCGGCGTCCCAGCGGGCCGATTCGCAGGTGCAGGTGTACGCCGTGCCGCCGCGGCCGGGCGCCGAGCCCAACGAGATCGTCGCGGGCTTCCTCGAGGCGATGACCAGCGACGACCCCAAGTTCGCGATGGCCCGCCAGTATCTGACCGTGAAGGCGGCGAAGGACTGGCAGGCGAACCAGGTCACCGTCCTGGCCGACGGCCCCGACCCGCAGCCCAACCGGTCCGGCGACCGGGGCTCGGACGCGAACGGCTTCACGTTCACGGTGTCCGGCAAGCCCGTCGCCGTGGTCGACAAGCAGCGCGCCTACCAGCCGGCCAAGCCGCAGGACACGTACAGCCAGACCATCCACCTGGTGCGGCAGAGCGGGCCGGACGGGACGGGCAAGGAGTGGCGCATCGACGCGCTGCCGGAGGGGCTGCTGCTCGGGCAGTCCGACTTCCAGCGCATCTACCGCTCCGTCAACACGTACTACTTCGCTGCCGGGCAGGACCGTCTCGTCGCCGACCCGGTGTACGTGCGCCAGCGCACCGACCCCGAGACGCAGATGAACCTGGTCACGCAGACCGTGCAGTCGGTGCTGGACGGGCCGACCAACTGGCTGAAACCGGTGGTCGCTTCGAAGTTTCCGACGGGGACGGCGTTGAAAGGCAACACCAAGTCGCTCGCCCTGGACGACCGCAACGCCCTGAAGGTGCCGCTGAACGAGCGGGCCTCCAACGCCGGTGAGGCGCAGTGCAAGCGGATGGCGGCCCAACTCCTTTTCACCCTGCGGGATCTGACGACGACTCGGATCGGCCAGGTGGAACTCGACCGGGCCAACGGCTCCCAGCTGTGCGTGCTCAGCGGCGACCAGGCCGAGACGTACGCGCCGGACCGCATGTCGACCAGCCCCGGTCAGTACTTCGTGGACGCCGGTGGTCATGTGGAGCGGATGCGGGCCGACGCCGGCGGCTCGGACAGTTCGGGCGGGGGCTCGGACAGTTCGGACAGCTCGGACGACTCGGTGGTGACCGAGCCGGTGCAGGGCCCGTTCGGCAAGGGCGAGCAGCAGGTGCGTACGGTCGCGGTCTCGCGGGACGAGAAGCGCGCGGCCGGGGTGTCGGCGGACGGCAGGTCCTTGCTCGTGGCCCCGCTCTCGGCGGGTGGTGAGCTGGTGCGGACGCGGGTGACCAGTGACGACAAGGACGCGAAGAACGGCGGCCTGTCGGCGCCCAGTTGGGACGGGCGCGGCGACCTGTGGGTGGCCGACCGCAATCAGGCCAAGCCGCGGCTGCTGCGCCTCGCGCAGGGCGCGGGGGAGCCGGAGGTCGTCGACGTCGCCGGTCTCAACGGCGGGCAGATCCAGCAGGTCCGCATGGCGGCGGACGGGGTGCGGGTCGCACTGCTCGTGTCCCAGGGCGGCCATACGACGCTGCGGATCGGCCGGGTCGAGCGGAGCGGCGAAGGCGACAAGAGCGTGGTGTCCGTGATCGAACTGCGCCCCGGGGCACCGCAGATGGAGGACGTGACCGCCGTGTCCTGGGCCGGGCGGAGCCGTCTGGTCGTGGTCGGCAAGGAGACCGGCGGCGTCTCCCAGCAGCTGCGCTATGTGCAGACGGACGGGTCGACCTCGGCGTCCGGCACCCTGCCGAGCGTCAACAAGGTCACCGACATCGCGGCCACCGACGACGACCGGATGCCGCTGGTGGCGCATTCGCAGGAGGACGGCATCGTGCGGCTGCCGCCGGGAGCGAACTGGCGGACGGCCGTCAAGAAGGGGTCGGCGCCCGCGTATCCGGGATAGCCGGGCCGCCCGGGGCCCGCGCGGAAGGTTTTCCACAGCGTTGCCCCGGGCCCGGCGCGGGTTTTCCACAGGGGTGGCCGGGTCCCGCGCCCCTTGGCACAGTAGAAGCCATGCGGGGGTGGTGGCGGGAGTTCTCCGGCCTTGTGCTGCCGACCGCCTGCGGCGGCTGCGGGAGGCCGCGTACGGCGTTGTGCGAGCGGTGCCGGGCCGCGCTGCTCGGGGCGCCCGCGTACCGGGTGCGTCCCGCGCCGGAGCCGGCCGGGCTGCCCGCGGTGTACGCGGCCGCGCCCTACGAGGACGCGGTGCGCGCGGTGCTGCTCGGACACAAGGAGCGGGGCGCCCTCGGCCTCGCCGGGGTGCTCGGGCAGGCGCTCGCGGGCGCGGCGCGGGCGGCCGCCGGGCCGACGGGGCAGGGCCCGTTGCTGCTGGTCCCGGTGCCGTCGTCGCGGCGGGCGGTGCGGGCGCGGGGGCACGACGCGACCCGGCGCATGGCGCTCGCCGCCGCGGGTGAGCTGCGCCGGGCGGGGACGGACGCCCGGGTGGCCGCCGTGCTGCGCCAGCGGCGTGCGGTGGCCGACCAGGCGGGCCTGAGCGCCCCGCAGCGGCTCGCGAATCTGGCCGGGGCCCTGGTGGTGGCGGGCGGTGGCGAGCGGCTCCTGGCGGGCGGCCGGGTGGTCCTGGTGGACGATCTGATGACCACGGGTGCATCCCTGGTGGAAGCGGCGCGTGCGATCCGTGGGACGGGGGTAGTCGGTCGTCGTAGGGACGTCCCAGGAGGAGATGGATGCCCAGAACAGGGAATTCCGGGACATCCCCGAGCGGGGACGACGCATCGCCGCCGGGGAGCCGGGGTGGAGGCGTGGGACGCCGGTGTTCCGCGCACCGTCGCCGCGGTTGTCGCGGCCCCTCCGGAATCGTTCGCGATAAACCGGAACTGACCGAGAAGCCGCATCGTTGCAGGTAGTGAGAGGACGGAAACACCTGAGTGGAGGTACGTGCGAGTAGCGGGTGCCGACATCCGGCCGGGCGAGCTATGTTCGGTTGTGAGGAATGGCGAAAGACCGTTCACTTAATGCACGGCTGAGCTTCGGCGCGTTTTCACTTACCCCCGACTTGGTGGGGTGGGGATCTTCTCGACGGGGGAGGAGGAGGTGATACGTCACCGAGTCCGACGCCCCGGCACTCACCGGGGTCTGGTGCAAAAGGGAGCAGCTCCGCTCTGAGGCGGAGTGATCCGGGAACGGAGTTCTGCGTGGACATCGTCGTCAAGGGCCGCAAGACCGAGGTGCCCGAGCGGTTCCGCAAGCACGTGGCCGAGAAGCTGAAGCTGGAGAAGATCCAGAAGCTCGACGGCAAGGTAATCAGCCTCGACGTCGAGGTGTCCAAGGAACACAACCCGCGGCAGGCGGACCGCTCGGACCGGGTGGAGATCACCCTCCACTCGCGCGGCCCGGTGATCCGTGCGGAGGCGGCGGCAGCAGACCCGTACGCGGCGCTCGACCTGGCGACCGGCAAGCTGGAGGCGCGGCTGCGCAAGCAGCACGACAAGCGCTACACGCGCCGGGGGAACGGCCGGCTCTCGGCCGCCGAGGTCGTCGATGTCGTGCCGGGTGTGGCGGAGTTGAACGGAAACGGCGAGCCGGTGGGCGGTTCGAAGGAAGAGCGCATTCCTACCACCAGGATCGGCTCGCTCGAGGTGCAGGGCGAAGGACCGCTGGTGGTCCGCGAGAAGACGCATGTCGCCGCCCCGATGACACTCGACCAGGCGCTCTACGAGATGGAGCTGGTCGGGCACGACTTCTACCTGTTCGTCGACTCGGAGACCAAGCACCCCAGTGTCGTCTACCGGCGGCACGCCTACGACTACGGCGTCATCCACCTGGAGACCGACCCGCTCGCCGGTGAGGACGCGAGTGGCGCGGGCGGTGCGCTGGGCGGCTGACCCCGGCCGGAAGGACCACGGAGGACCCGCTGGCCGGTGCGTTGAACGTCCACGGACGGCGCCCCGTACCACCGGGTGATGGTGCCCCTGGAGCCCTTGTGCGCCCCCGGGGGCACCACCGTGCGACCACGGGATCACCCTTCTGTCGGCCGGGCATGAAATCATGGCCTCGCACGCCAACCGCAGCTCCCTGGAGCGTGGTTGGGCAGCACACCAACGCGGGCCACGGCCTTCAGGGGGAGGAACGATGGCGGACAGCTTCGGGCCGGTGCACGACGGTTCCCATGCCGACAGCCCGAGGGGTGGGGACCACGAGGCCGGCATGCACGCGGGCGGGTCCCGCAAGGAGCCCATCCGGGTCCTGGTGGTGGACGACCACGCCCTGTTCCGCCGGGGCCTGGAGATCGTGCTGGCCGCCGAGGAGGACATCCAGGTCGTCGGCGAGGCGGGGGACGGCGCGGAGGCGGTGGACAAGGCGGCCGATCTGCTGCCGGACATCGTGCTGATGGATGTGCGGATGCCCCGGCGCGGCGGCATCGAGGCCTGCACCTCCATCAAGGAGGTGGCCCCCAGCGCGAAGATCATCATGCTGACGATCAGCGACGAGGAGGCCGACCTCTACGACGCGATCAAGGCGGGCGCCACCGGCTACCTCCTCAAGGAGATCTCCACCGACGAGGTGGCCACCGCGATCCGGGCGGTGGCCGACGGCCAGTCGCAGATCAGCCCCTCGATGGCGTCCAAGCTGCTCACCGAGTTCAAGTCGATGATCCAGCGCACCGACGAGCGCCGTCTGGTGCCCGCGCCCCGGCTCACCGACCGTGAGCTGGAGGTCCTCAAGCTGGTGGCCACGGGGATGAACAACCGTGACATCGCCAAGGAGTTGTTCATCTCCGAGAACACCGTGAAGAACCACGTGCGCAACATCCTGGAGAAGCTCCAGCTGCACTCCAGGATGGAAGCGGTGGTCTACGCGATGCGCGAGAAGATCCTGGAAATCAGATAGCCAGTGCCGAGGTGAGCGCCGCGGCCTCCTGCGGTGTCCCGGCCCGCTCGATCCGTACCGTCTCGCAGCCCACCCACCGGGCGGCCTCCAACAAGGCCTGCGCCATGGGTCGTACGGCCTTCGGCGAGTCGAGCGAGACCTGCTTGGCGACCAAAGTGCGGCCCTCGCGCGCCGGGTCGACCCGGCCGATCAGCCTGCCGCCGGAGAGCAGCGGCATCGCGAAGTACCCGTGGATCCGCTTGGGCTTGGGGACGTAGGCCTCCAGGCGGTGGGTGAAGCCGAAGATCCGCTCGGTGCGGGCGCGCTCCCAGACCAGGGAGTCGAACGGCGACAGCAGCGTGGTGCGGTGGCGGCCGCGCGGCTCGGTGGCCAGCGCCTCGGGGTCCGCCCAGGCCGGCTTGGACCAGCCCTGCACGGTGACGGGCACCAGACCGGAGGCGTCGACCACCGCGTCGAACTGCTCGCCCTTGATGCGGTGGTAGTCGGCGATGTCCGCGCGGGTGCCGACGCCCAGCGACTGCCCGGCCAGCCGCACCAGGCGGCGCAGGCACTCGGTGTCGTCCAGGTCGTCATGGAGCAGGGCGTCCGGAATGGCACGCTCGGCCAGGTCGTACACCCGCTTCCAGCCGCGCCGCTCCGTGCAGACCACCTCGCCGTACATCAGTGCCCGCTCGACGGCGACCTTGGACGCCGACCAGTCCCACCACTCGCCCTTGTTCTTGGCGCCGCCCAAGTCCGTTGCCGTGAGGGGGCCTTCGGCGCGCAGCTGCTTGATCACCTGCTCGTACGTGCCCTCGGGCAGCTCGTGGTTCCAGTGCGGCCGCGAGCGGTAGGCGCGGCGGCGGAAGGCGAAGTGCGGCCACTCCTCGACGGGCAGGACGCACGCCGCGTGCGACCAGTACTCGAAGGAGTGGCCACCGCTCCAGTACGCCTCCTCGACGGCCTTGCGGCCGACCGCGCCGAGGCGGGCGTACGGGATGAGCTCGTGCGAGCGGGCGAGCACCGAGATGGTGTCGAGCTGGACCGCGCCGAGGTGGCGCAGCACCCCGCGCACCCCGCCGCGCCGGTCGGCCGCGCCGAGGAAGCCCTGGGCGCGCAGGGCTATCCGGCGGGCCTCGTCTGCGGACAGTTCGGCGGCGGGAGGCGGCAGGCTCGTCATGCTCCGCACGATAGTGGCCGCCACTGACAACGAGGGGGACGGATCAGCTCCGTGCGGGCAGGTAGGGGAGCACGCCGGGCAGCCCCAGGTCGCAGGGGAGCAGGGCGCCGACCCAGCTGTCCCTGCGGGAGCCCTGGTGCACGGTCGCCGAGCGCAGGGTGCCCTCCATGGTGAAGCCGACCTTCAGGGCGACCGCGCGGGAGGCCTCGTTGCCGACCTCCGCCCGCCACTCCAGACGGTCGACGGCGGCCGCCTCGAAGGCCCAGCGGGCCGCGGCCGTCGCCGCCTCGGTCATGAAGCCGCGGCCCCGGTGCTCCTTGACCGCCCAGAAGCCCAGCTCGGCCAGGCCCGGCCCGCGCCGCGTCACGCCGAGCACGGCGACCAGGGTGGTGCTGTCCGCGGTCAGGACGGCGAAGGTGTAGTCGGTGTCGTTGCGCCAGCCGTCCGGGCCGTGGGCCGAGGTGAAACCGTCCGCGTGCTCGCGCAGGTAGGGCGAGGGGACGGTGGTCCAGCGCTGGATGTCGGGGTCCTGACAAGCCGCCCAGACGGCGTCGGCGTCCTGGGGGCCGACGGGGCGCAGCAGCAGGCGGTCGGTGGTGAGGGTCACGGGGTCCATCGCCAGATTCTCCGTGGGCCGGGCGGCCGGAGCCAACCTCATTTCCCGCTCGGCCCGGCACCTTCGGGGAGTCCCGTCCGTTGTCGTAACGGCAGACCTCCCGGCGCGGCCGGGTCCTCGCATACGATGACCGTTGCTGTACCCACACCCATAGCCACTCGACCGCGCCAGGCCCGACCGGCAAGGAGACCAACCCCCGTGTCCGTCCTCTCAAAGATCATGCGTGCAGGCGAAGGCAAGATCCTGCGCAAGCTGCACCGCATCGCGGACCAGGTCAACTCCATCGAAGAGGACTTCGTCAACCTCTCCGACGCCGAGCTGCGTGCCCTCACCGACGAGTACAAGGAGCGGTACGCGGGCGGCGAGAGCCTGGACGACCTGCTCCCCGAGGCCTTCGCGACCGTGCGCGAGGCCGCCAAGCGCGTCCTTGGCCAGCGTCATTACGACGTCCAGATGATGGGTGGCGCCGCCCTGCACCTCGGCTACGTCGCCGAGATGAAGACCGGTGAGGGCAAGACCCTCGTCGGCACACTGCCGGCGTACCTGAACGCGCTGTCCGGCAACGGCGTGCACCTGATCACGGTCAACGACTACCTGGCCGAGCGCGACTCCGAGATGATGGGCCGGGTGCACAAGTTCCTCGGTCTCGAGGTCGGCTGCATCCTCGCCAACATGTCGCCCGCCGAGCGTCGGGCCCAGTACGCCTGCGACATCACGTACGGCACGAACAACGAGTTCGGCTTCGACTACCTGCGCGACAACATGGCGTGGTCCCAGGACGAGCTCGTCCAGCGCGGCCACAACTTCGCGATCGTCGACGAGGTCGACTCGATCCTGGTCGACGAGGCCCGTACGCCGCTGATCATCTCCGGCCCGGCCGACCAGGCCACCAAGTGGTACGGAGACTTCGCCAAGTTGGTGACGCGCCTGTCCAAGGGCGAGGCGGGCAACCCGCTGAAGGGCATCGAGGAGACCGGCGACTACGAGGTCGACGAGAAGAAGCGCACCGTCGCCATCCACGAGCCGGGCGTGGCCAAGGTCGAGGACTGGCTGGGCATCGACAACCTCTACGAGTCGGTGAACACCCCGCTCGTGGGTTACCTGAACAACGCCATCAAGGCGAAGGAACTGTTCAAGAAGGACAAGGACTACGTCGTCATGGACGGCGAAGTCATGATCGTTGACGAGCACACCGGCCGTATCCTCGCCGGCCGCCGCTACAACGAGGGCATGCACCAGGCGATCGAGGCGAAGGAAGGGGTGGACATCAAGGACGAGAACCAGACCCTCGCCACGATCACCCTGCAGAACTTCTTCCGCCTCTACAAGCGCCACGACCAGCAGGGCAAGGAAATGCCGGGCCTCTCCGGCATGACCGGTACGGCGATGACCGAGGCCGCCGAGTTCCACCAGATCTACAAGCTCGGCGTCGTCCCGATCCCGACCAACCGGCCGATGGTCCGCAAGGACCAGTCCGACCTGATCTACCGCACCGAGGTCGCCAAGTTCGAGGCGGTCGTCGACGACATCGCCGAGAAGCACGAGAAGGGCCAGCCGATCCTGGTCGGCACCACCTCGGTCGAGAAGTCCGAGTACCTCTCGCAGCAGCTCTCCAAGCGCGGCATCCAGCACGAGGTGCTCAACGCCAAGCAGCACGACCGTGAGGCGACGATCGTCGCCCAGGCCGGCCGCAAGGGCGCCGTCACCGTCGCCACCAACATGGCCGGACGAGGCACCGACATCAAGCTCGGCGGCAACCCGGACGACCTCGCCGAGGCCGAGCTGCGCCAGGCGGGCCTCGACCCGGTCGAGCACGCCGAGGAGTGGGCCGCCGCGCTGCCCGCCGCCCTGGAGAAGGCCGAGCAGGCCGTCAAGGCCGAGTTCGAAGAGGTCAAGGAGCTCGGCGGCCTGTACGTGCTGGGCACCGAGCGGCACGAGTCGCGGCGCATCGACAACCAGCTGCGCGGCCGCTCCGGCCGTCAGGGCGACCCGGGCGAGTCCCGCTTCTACCTGTCGCTCGGCGACGACCTGATGCGCCTGTTCAAGGCTCAGATGGTCGAGCGCGTGATGTCGATGGCGAATGTGCCGGACGACGTCCCGATCGAGAACAAGATGGTGACGCGCGCGATCGCGTCCGCCCAGTCGCAGGTCGAGCAGCAGAACTTCGAGACCCGCAAGAACGTCCTGAAGTACGACGAGGTGCTCAACCGCCAGCGCGAGGTCATCTACGGCGAGCGCCGCCGCGTCCTGGAGGGCGAGGACCTGCACGAGCAGGTCAGGCACTTCATGGACGACACGATCGACGCCTACATCCAGGCCGAGACCGTCGAGGGCTTCGCCGAGGAGTGGGACCTGGACCGGCTGTGGGGCGCCTTCAAGCAGCTCTACCCGGTGAAGGTCACCGTGGAGGAGCTGGAGGAGGCGGCGGGCGACCGGGCCGGCATCACCGCCGAGTTCATCGCCGAGTCCGTCAAGGACGACATCTACGAGCAGTACGCCGCCCGGGAGGAGCAGCTCGGCTCCGACATCATGCGTGAGCTGGAGCGCCGCGTGGTCCTGTCGGTCCTGGACCGCAAGTGGCGCGAGCACCTCTACGAGATGGACTACCTCCAGGAGGGCATCGGCCTGCGGGCCATGGCGCAGAAGGACCCGCTGGTCGAGTACCAGCGTGAGGGCTTCGACATGTTCAACGCCATGATGGAGGGCATCAAGGAGGAGTCGGTCGGCTACCTGTTCAACCTGGAGGTCCAGGTCGAGCAGCAGGTCGAGGAGGTGCCGGTGGAGGACGCGGCGCCCGCTCCCTCGCTCGGCAAGGAGGACACCATCCCGGCCGCGCGTCCGGAGATCCGGGCCAAGGGCCTGGACGCCCCGCAGCGCCCGGACCGGCTGCACTTCTCGGCGCCGACGGTGGACGGCGAGGGCGGCGTCGTCGAGGGCGACTTCGACAACGGCGACGACGAGCCGGCCCGCTCGGAGTCGGACGGCATGACGCGCGCCGAGCGCCGCAAGGCCCAGAAGACCACGGGCGGCCGCCGCCGCAAGAAGTAGGTCGCGGTTCACGTCGTCGAGGGGCCCGGCACCGGGAAGGTGCCGGGCCCCTCGGCTATGCCGGGACGCGTTCGCCCCCGAGCTCGACCGCCGCGCACCGCCAGCGCAGATCGGCGCCCCGCTCCAGACGGAAGGCCATGGCGCGCACCTGCTCGCCCGCCGCGATGCAGGCGGCCGCCTCCACGATCCCGCGGTCCAGCGGGGCCGCGCGGCAGGACCGTACGACGGGCCGGGTGCCACGGGTGCGGAACGGGGTGCGCGGAGCCAGCCGCACCAGCTGCTCGTAGGCGTCGCCGACGGTCAGGCCCAGCATCCAGTGCACCGGCCGCTCACCGCTGAGCACCGCGAGCAGCTTCTGTGCGAACAGCTCGTGCGGGGTGAGCCGCTGCGGCCGCCGGGTCCCGGTGCTGCCGGGCCCGCGCTGGTCGCCCCGCCCCGCCGGCCCGGTCGTGGTCCTGCTCATGGCTGCCGCCCCCTTCGATACCAGTGGGTAACTTCTGTTGGGGATCTTGTACGGGGGCGGCGGGAGCGGCCGCAAGGAGCGCCACCCGGGTGCGGGAGGGGCTCACCGATTCACCTATCCGGATGAGCGAGTGGTGCGTCTTCCCAGGTGGGGGCCGTCCCGGCAGGTTCCGGAGGAGAGGGGCGCCGAGCCGGTACCGGCAGCTCGAAGGGGGACTCCCGCGCGTATCCTGAACCCGTCTCACGACCGGATGGGACGACGAGAAGAGAGCGGTCTGTCATGCGCGTCTACGTACCCCTGACCATCTCCGGTCTCGCGGCGGCACACCGGGCGGGCGAGCTGGGCCCCGGGCCGCTCACTGCCTACGCCGTCACGCCGGGCCTGCGCGAGTGGTACGTCTCCGACGACATCGAGGAGCTGGAGTACGCCGCGCTCAGCCGCGCCGCGGCCGCCTCGCTGCGGCTGCTCGCCGGAGCGCCGGACACCGCCAGGCGCCGCGTCGTGATCGCCGCGGACGTGCCGGACGGCACGGTGACCGCCGACCCCGACAGCGCCCTGGACGCGAGCTCCCTCGGCGAGGTCACGGTCGCCTCCGCGGTCGCGCTGGCCAAGGCGGCCGCCGTGCACGTGGACGCCGAGGACGCGGTGGCCGACGTGACGGCCGCGGCCGACGCGCTCGGCGCGGCCGACCACGGCGACGACGACGCCCAGTTCACCGTGGACGGAGCCGAGGACCACGAACTGCTCTGGTTCGGTGTGCAGGAGATCCCCAATCTGATCGCCTGACCTGCGCGAAAGCCCGCCCGCGGTCGATTGTCGGTGCGGGTGGGTACCGTTTTGGCATGGGGAACGGCAGGCAGGACACGGGGAAGCGCCAGGCCCATCTGGTCTGGGACTGGAACGGCACACTGCTCGACGACAACGCGGCGATCATCGAGGCGACCAACGCCGCCTTCGCCGAGCTCGGCCTGGCGCCGATCACGCTGGAGCGCTACCGCGACCTGTACTGCGTGCCGATACCCCGCTTCTACCAGCGCCTGATGGGCCGGCTGCCCACGGACGCCGAGTGGCTCGTCATGGACGCCGCCTTCCACGAGCAGTACTGGGCGCGGGCCGACGCCTGCGGGCTCACCGAGGGCGCGGCCGAGCTCCTCGCGGCGCGCTGGGCGGCCGGGCTCAGCCAGTCGCTCCTGTCCATGGCGCCCCACGAACACCTGGTCCCGATCGTGCGGCGGCACGGCATCACCGAGCACTTCCTCCGGGTCGACGGGCGCACCGGCCCCTCGCACGGCAGCAAGGCGGAGCACATGGTGCGCCATCTCACCGCGCTGCGGGCCGCGGACGCGGCGATTTCCGGGGAGCGGGTCGTGGTGATCGGCGACGCGGTGGACGACGCCGTGGCGGCGGCCGCGGTGGGCGCGCGGGCGGTGCTGTTCACCGGCGGCTCGCACAGCCCGGCCAGCCTCGCCGCGGCGGGGGTGCCGGTGGTCGACACCCTCGCCGAGGCGGTGGCCGTGGCGGAGGAGCTGGTGGCCTGAGGAGCGGGCCCGCCTAGGTGACCGGCGCCTTCGCGCGCAGCACGGTGAGGAACTCCCGCATCCAGCGGGAGTGGTCCGGCCAGGCCCGCGCGGAGACCAGCGTGCCGTCCACGACCGTCTCCGCGTCCGTGAAGGTCGCGCCCGCCGTCTGCATGTCCAGCTCCAGGGCGGGATAGGCGGTGACCCTGCGTCCGCTCAGGCCGCCGATCGCGGCCGTCAGGAGCGGGCCGTGACAGATCTGGGCGACCGGCTTGTCGGTGTCGAAGAAGGCCTTCAGGATCTTCCTCAGCTCCGGGTCGTTGCGGAGGTACTCGGGGGCCCGGCCGCCCGGAATCACCAGGGCGGCGTACTGCCCGGGGTCGACTTCCGAGAAGGCCAGGTCGGCGGGCCAGGTGTAACCGGGCTTCTCCGTGTACGTGTCGAAGCCCGGCTCGAAGTCGTGGATCACGAGCCGCAGCTTCTTGCGGGCCGGGGCCGCGATGTGGACGTCGTAGCCCTCCTCCCGCAGCCGCTGGTAGGGGTAGAGGACTTCCAGGGATTCGGCGGCGTCACCGGTCACGATGAGGATCTTGGCTGCCATGAGTGCACTCCCTCTGAGGGCTGGAGCTCAGGTGGCTGGAGGTCGATCGCACCTGCGGGTTCCGTACCGTCAACCTGCCCGCGCGGCGCCGGTTTGCCAAGAGGCTCGTTCCCGCCGCCGCGTCGCTGTCCAGAGTGTCAAACTTCGGGCCCAGCTTTTGTACACATAAGGCTCATGACGGGTCGGGGGGAAGGGGCGATAGCCTTGACCCGTGATCAGCGCGATATGCCGCGGAGGCACTGACGCCTCTGCCCTGCGCCCGGAGCACCACCGTGCCCGGGCAGTCGCTGATTCCCTCCACCCGGAATCAAGGCCCGAAGCCACAAAATTGGCCGGTAAGCGCCCGGGTATCTCTCATCGCGGCCTAGCGTCGACACCGACCGGACACCCCGCGTCGTGGCGTTGCGTCGCTTCTTTCCCCTACGTCACGCAACGGCGCGCGACAGGAGCCAGAGGACATGCAGACCAAGCTGGACGAAGCCAAGGCCGAGCTGCTCGCACGGGCGGCCCGGGTAGCTGAGAACAGCCCTGCCGGGGGGCCCGGAGGCCTGGGGGACACCCCCCGGAGCGGCCGGGCAGCCACGACCGGGGCCACGAGCGAGGAAGGTCCCGACCAGGGCGTCCTTCTCGGGTACCTCCAGCGCTACTACCTGCACACCGCTCCCGAGGACCTGGCCGACCGCGACCCGGTCGACGTCTTCGGCGCAGCGCTCTCCCACTACCGCCTCGCGGAGAACCGGCCGCAGGGCACCGCCAACGTCCGGGTGCACACCCCGACCGTCGAGGAGAACGGCTGGACCTGCAGCCACTCCGTGGTCGAGGTCGTCACCGACGACATGCCCTTCCTGGTCGACTCGGTCACCAACGAGCTGTCCCGGCAGAGCCGCGGCATCCACGTCGTGATCCACCCGCAGGTCGTGGTGCGACGCGACCTCACCGGCAAGCTCATCGAGGTGCTCGACACCGGCGCCCAGACCGCCGAGCTGCCGCACGACGCGCTCACCGAGTCCTGGATCCACGTCGAGATCGACCGCGAGACCGACCGCGCCGACCTGAAGCAGATCACCGCCGACCTGCTGCGCGTCCTGTCCGACGTACGGGAAGCCGTCGAGGACTGGGAGAAGATGCGCGACGCCGCGCTGCGCATCGCCGACGAGCTGCCCAAGGAGCCGAGGGCCGGCGACCTGCGCGACCAGGAGGTCGACGAGGCCCGCGAGCTCCTGCGCTGGCTCTCCGACGACCACTTCACCTTCCTCGGCTACCGCGAGTACCAGCTCACCGAGGACGACTCCCTCGCGGCCGTCCCCGGCACCGGTCTCGGCATCCTGCGCTCCGACCCGCAGCACGACGTGGACGGCAAGGGAGAGGTCCACCCCGTCTCCCCGTCCTTCAGCCGGCTGCCCGCCGACGCCCGCGCCAAGGCCCGCGAGCACAAGCTCCTCGTGCTGACCAAGGCCAACAGCCGCGCCACCGTGCACCGCCCCTCCTACCTCGACTACGTCGGCGTGAAGAAGTTCGACGAGCAGGGCAACGTCGTCGGCGAGCGCCGCTTCCTCGGCCTGTTCTCCTCGGCCGCGTACACCGAGTCCGTGCGCCGGGTGCCGGTCGTGCGCCGCAAGGTCGAAGAGGTCCTCAAGGGCGCCGGGTTCTCGCCCAACAGCCACGACGGCCGCGACCTGCTCCAGATCATGGAGACCTACCCGCGCGACGAGCTGTTCCAGACCCCCGCCGACCAGCTGCGCTCCATCGTGACCTCCGTCCTGTACCTCCAGGAGCGGCGCCGGCTGCGCCTGTACCTGCGCCAGGACGAGTACGGCCGCTACTACTCGGCGCTGATCTACCTGCCGCGCGACCGCTACACCACGGGCGTCCGGCTGCGGCTGATCGAGATCCTCAAGGAGGAGCTCGGCGGCACCAGCGTCGACTTCACCGCGTGGAACACCGAGTCGATCCTGTCCCGGCTGCACTTCGTGGTGCGCGTCCCGGCCGGCACCGAGCTCGCCGCGCTCACCGACGCCGACTCGGAGCGCATCGAGGCCCGCCTGGTCGACGCCGCCCGCTCCTGGGCCGACGGCTTCTCCGACGCGCTGAACGCCGAGTGCGGCGAGGAGCGCGCCGCCGAGCTGCTGCGCCGCTACGGCCACGCCTTCCCCGAGGGCTACAAGGCCGACCACTCGCCGCGCGCGGCCGTCGCCGACCTCGTACACCTGGAGCAACTCACCCACGGGCGGCGGGACTTCGCGCTCTCCCTGTACGAGCCGGTGGGCGCGGCCCCCGGCGAGCGCCGCTTCAAGATCTACCGGATCGGCGAGCAGGTCTCGCTGTCCGCGGTGCTCCCGGTGCTCCAGCGCCTGGGCGTCGAGGTCACCGACGAGCGGCCCTACGAACTGCGCTGCGCGGACCGCACGCACGCCTGGATCTACGACTTCGGACTGCGCCTGCCGAAGAAGATCAACGGCACCGGCGACTACCTGGCCGACGACGCCCGTGAGCGCTTCCAGGAGGCCTTCGCCGCCACCTGGACCGGCGCCGCCGAGAACGACGGCTTCAACTCCCTGGTGCTGCGGGCCGGGCTCAACTGGCGCCAGGCGATGGTGCTGCGCGCCTACGCCAAGTACCTGCGCCAGGCGGGCTCCACGTTCAGCCAGGACTACATGGAGGACACCCTCCGCGACAACGTCCACACCACCCGGCTGCTCGTCTCGCTCTTCGAGGCGAGGCTCTCGCCGGACCGCCAGAAGGCCGGGACCGAGCTCATCGACGGCCTCCTCGAAGAGCTCGACGGCGCCCTCGACCAGGTGGCCAGCCTGGACGAGGACCGCATCCTGCGTTCCTTCCTGACCGTCATCAAGGCGACGCTGCGGACCAACTACTGGCAGAAGACGGCCGAGGGCACCCCCCACGCGTACGTCTCGATGAAGTTCGACCCGCAGGCGATCCCCGACCTCCCCGCGCCCCGCCCGGCGTTCGAGATCTGGGTGTACTCGCCGCGCGTCGAGGGCGTCCACCTGCGCTTCGGCAAGGTGGCCCGCGGTGGTCTGCGCTGGTCCGACCGGCGTGAGGACTTCCGCACCGAGATCCTCGGCCTGGTCAAGGCGCAGATGGTGAAGAACACCGTCATCGTGCCGGTCGGCGCCAAGGGCGGCTTCGTCGCCAAGCAGCTGCCCGACCCGTCGGTGGACCGCGACGCCTGGCTCGCGGAGGGCATCGCCAGCTACAAGACGTTCATCTCGGCGCTGCTGGACATCACCGACAACCTGGTCGCGGGCGAGGTCGTGCCGCCGGCCGACGTGGTGCGCCACGACGAGGACGACACCTACCTGGTGGTCGCCGCCGACAAGGGCACCGCGACGTTCTCGGACATCGCCAACGACGTGGCGATCAGCTACGACTTCTGGCTCGGCGACGCCTTCGCCTCCGGCGGCTCCGCCGGGTACGACCACAAGGGCATGGGCATCACCGCCCGCGGCGCCTGGGAGTCCGTCAAGCGGCACTTCCGCGAGCTCGGCCACGACACCCAGAGCGAGGACTTCACGGTCGTCGGTGTCGGCGACATGTCGGGCGACGTGTTCGGCAACGGCATGCTGCTCTCCGAGCACATCCGCCTGGTGGCCGCCTTCGACCACCGGCACATCTTCCTCGACCCGAAGCCGGACGCGGCCGTCTCCTACGCCGAGCGCCGCCGCCTGTTCGACCTGCCGCGCTCCAGCTGGGCCGACTACAACAAGGAACTGCTCTCGGCGGGCGGCGGCATCCACCCCCGCACCGCCAAGTCGATCCCGCTGAACGCCCAGGTCCGCGAGGCCCTCGGCATCCCGGCGGGCGTCACCAAGCTGACCCCGGCCGACCTGATGCAGGCCATCCTGAAGGCCCCGGTCGACCTGTTGTGGAACGGCGGCATCGGTACGTATGTGAAGTCGTCCGCGGAGTCCAACGCGGACGTCGGCGACAAGGCCAACGACGCGATCCGCGTCAACGGCGAGGACCTGCGGGTCAAGGTCGTCGGCGAGGGCGGCAACCTGGGTCTGACCCAGCTCGGCCGGATCGAGTTCGACCGCAAGGGCGGACCCGAGGGCGAGGGCGGCAAGGTCAACACCGACGCCATCGACAACAGCGCGGGCGTGGACACCTCCGACCACGAGGTGAACATCAAGATCCTGCTCAACGGCCTGGTCGCCGAGGGCGACATGACCGTCAAGCAGCGCAACAAGATCCTCGCCGAGATGACCGACGAGGTCGGCCACCTGGTGCTGCGCAACAACTACGCGCAGAACGTGGCCTTGGCCAACGCGGTGGCGCAGTCGCCCTCGCTGCTCCACGCCCACCAGCGGTTCATGCGGCGCCTGGGCCGGGACGGCCACCTCGACCGCGCGCTGGAGTTCCTGCCCAACGACCGCCAGATCCGCGAGCTGCTCAACAGCGGCAAGGGGCTCAGCCAGCCCGAGCTCGCCGTGCTCCTCGCGTACACCAAGATCACGGTGGCCGACGAGCTGATCCACACCGGTCTGCCGGACGACCCGCACCTGGCCAAGCTGCTGCACGCCTACTTCCCGCAGCAGCTGCGCGAGAAGTTCACCGAGGCCGTCGACGCGCACGCGCTGCGCCGCGAGATCATCACGACGGTCCTGGTCAACGACACCGTCAACATCGGTGGTTCGACCTTCCTGCACCGGCTGCGCGAGGAGACCGGGGCGTCGCTTGAGGAGATCGTGCGGGCGCACGCCGCGGCCCGCGAGATCTTCGGCGTGAGCGCGGTGTGGGACGCGGTGGAGGCGCTGGACAACAAGGTCGCCGCCGACGTCCAGACCCGCATCCGGCTGCACTCGCGCCGCCTGGTGGAGCGCGGCACCCGCTGGCTGCTCAACAACCGGCCGCAGCCGCTCCAGATCGCCGAGACCATCGAGGACTTCTCGGCCGGGGTCGCCCAGGTCTGGGACGCGCTCGCGGACCTGCTGCGCGGCGCCGACCTGGAGTGGTACCAGGGCATCCTGGACGAGCTGACCGGCGTGGGTGTGCCCGAGGAGCTCGCGCGGCGGGTCGCCGGGTTCTCCTCGGCCTTCCCGGCGCTCGACATCGTGGCCATCGCGTCCCGCACCGGCAAGGAGCCGCTCCAGGTCGCCGAGGTCTACTACGACCTGGCCGACCGGCTGCGGATCACCCAGCTCCTGGACCGGATCATCGAGCTGCCGCGGGCCGACCGCTGGCAGTCGATGGCGCGTGCCGCCATCCGCGAGGACCTGTTCGCGGCGCACGCCGGGCTGACCCAGGACGTCCTGTCGGTCGGCAACGGCACCACCTCGCCGGAGCAGCGCTTCAAGGCGTGGGAGGAGAAGAACGCGGCGATCCTGGGCCGCGCCCGCACCACCCTGGAGGAGATCCAGTCCTCCGATGCGTTCGACCTGGCGAACCTGTCGGTCGCTATGCGGACGATGCGGACGCTGCTGCGCACGCACAGCTGAGAGCCGGGGAGCGGCGGGGCCGGGGTCGGCTCCCGGGGCCTTTCCGGGCCCCGGGGCCCGGCCCCACCCGCCGCGTTCGGCAAGCCGGTTCATGGCTTGCGCACCGGGGGCCTCGCCCCCGGACCGCCGCTCCCCACAGGCCTCAGGGGCCAGGGGGTGGTCCCCATGAGGGGCTGGACTTCGCCGCCGTGGAGGTGTGGACGGCGGACGAAGTCCCGGTCCACAGGCGTCGGCAGGACAGCAGCGCGGCCGCGAGCAGCAGGGCGTTGCGGGCGGTCATGATGCCGGTGCCCAGCGCGGTTCCGGCCATCACCTCGTCGTACAGGCAGGGGAAGGCCAGCGTGCTCAACGCGGCCGCGGGGAGCAGGAGCTGGGCCACCGGGCGCTGGGTGGTCTGCCGCGAGGTGAGGCAGACCGCGGCCAGGCCGAGCAGCCAGATCAGGTACTGGGGGCTGATCACCCGGCTGGTCACCGTGAACAGGAGCACCGCGCACAGCGCCGCGTCGGGCGGCACCGCCACCGTCCAGCGCCGGGCGCGCACCCGCCAGAACAGCAGCCAGCAGAAGGCGCACCCGGTCAGCGCGAGGCTGAGCGTGGCCAGGGCGGACACATGGGGCCCGGTGAACTCCATGGCCCCGTACCGGTAGACGACCCGGCCGGGGTGGCCGGAGGCGAGGTGGGCGAGCTGGAGCGCGGTGCCGCCGAGTGACTCGATCTGGATGCCGCGGCTGCTCTGCTGCCGGGCGAAGTCCAGGGCGTGGTCGAAGGCGAGGGCCAGCACGGCGAGCAGGGCGGCGGCCGAGCCGAGCGCCCCGAGCAGCGCGCGCCGGGCGCCGCGGCCGGGCGGGGCGCCGATGAGGGTGAGCAGGGGCCACACCTTGACCAGGGCGCCGACGCCCGCGAGCGCGCCACCCACGCCGGGCCTGCGGCGCAGCGTGAGCAGGGCGGCCACCGCGAGGGCGGTGACCTGCACGTCGTACCGGGCGTACGGGAGATGCAGGAGCAGCGGCAGGCCGCCCACCCAGAGCCAGGCCCCGGCCGCGCTGCCGCCGGGCCGGGCTCCCGCCCGGACCAGGGCGCGGGCGATCAGCGCGTCGCAGCCGACGGCGACGGCGGTGAAGGCCTGGAAGAAGGTAAGGAAGGGGAAGAGCGCGGGCGTGAGCAGCACGACCGCCGCGCCCGGCGGGTACTGCCAGGTGGGGTCGCCGAAAGGGAAGGTGCCGGTGCTGAGCTGCTCGTACCAGTGCCGGTAGAGGACGTACACCTCGCCGGTCACCCCGCCGACGCCGAGCCGGTCGGTGACCAGGAAGTGCAGCATGAGCGCGCGGGTGGCTAGCCAGCCGGCGGTCAGGGCCGCGTTCCGGGTGCGGCGGCCGAAGGCGCCCGGGTCGGGCGCGGGCGCCGGGGCGGGGATGCGGACCCGGGCGGGCGGCGGGGGCATCTGAGAGGGCGTCATCGCGCGAAGTTTATGCGCGCTTTGTCCCGATTGTGCGAGGCGCCGCGACAGCGTGGTGCGGGGCGCCCCGGGGAGCGCCCCGCCGTGTGTGGCCCGGCTACTTCTTCTTCGTGAACTGCTCGTACGCCGCGATCACCTCGGCCGTCGGGCCGTCCATCCGCAGCGTGCCGGACTCCAGCCAGAGCGTCCGCTCGCAGGTCTCCTTGATCGAGGCGTTGCTGTGGCTGACCAGGAAGACCGTGCCCGCCTCCGCGCGCAGCTCGTTGATGCGCTCCTGGCTGCGGCGCTGGAACCGGGCGTCACCGGTGGCGAGGGCCTCGTCGATGAGCAGGACGTCGTGGTTCTTGGCCGCGGCGATGGAGAACCGCAGCCGCGCCGCCATGCCGGAGGAGTACGTGCGCATCGGCAGCGAGATGAAGTCGTCCTTCTCGTTGATCCCGGAGAAGTCGACGATGTCGTCGTAGCGCTCGCGCACCTCCTCGCGGGACATGCCCATGGCGAGCCCGCCGAGGGTCACGTTGCGCTCGCCCGTCAGGTCGTTCATCAGGGCCGCGTTCACGCCGAGCAGCGAGGGCTGGCCCTGGGTGTAGATCTTGCCCCGGGCGGTCGGCAGCAGGCCCGCGACCGCCTTGAGCAGGGTCGACTTCCCCGAGCCGTTGGAGCCGATGAGGCCGATCGCCTCGCCCCTGCGGGCCACGAAGGTGACGCCCTTGACGGCGTGCACCTCGCGCATGCCGGGGGTCTCCTTGTGCGAGACGATCCGGTTGAGCGCGGCGGTGGCCCCGCCCCTGCCCTTGGCGCCGGTTCCGTTGACCTTGTAGATGATGTGCACGTCGTCGGCGATCACGGTGGGCTCGCCGAGCCCGGCCACCGCCTCGTGCGTCTGGTCCAGCGTCTGGGTGTCAGCCACGGCCGTACTGCTCCTCTGCCTTCCAGAAGTAGATGAACCCGGCGGCCAGCGCGACGACCGCCCAGCCCGTGGCCACCGCCCACACGTGCGGGGGCAGCTTGTTGGCGTGGAAGCTCTTGATCATCGCGAACCGGACGAGGTCGATGTAGACCGCCGCCGGGTTGAGCCCGAGCAGCTGCGCCACCAGGTGGTTCATCTTCTTGAGCTGCGGGCCCAGGTTCCACATCACGCCGGACATGTACATCCAGGTGCGCAGGACGAACGGCATCACCTGGGCGACGTCCGGGGTCTTGGCGGTGATCCGGGCCATCACGAGGGACAGGCCCGTGTTGAACATCGACTGCAGGACCAGCGCCGGGACGAGCAGCAGCCAGGAGACGCCGGGCAGCTGACCGAAGCACATGATGATGATCGCGAGCGCGGCCAGCGAGAACAGGAGCTGCTGGAGCTGCTGGAGGGCGAGCGAGACGGGCAGCGAGGCGCGCGGGAAGTGCAGGGCCCGCACCAGGCCGATGTTGCCGGTGATCGCGCGGGTGCCCGCCATGATCGAGTTGGCCGTGAAGGTCCAGATGAAGACGCCCGTGACCAGCCATGGGATGTAGTCCGGCGTGCTGGACTTGTTGCCCATCAGGATGCCGAAGATGAAGTAGTACACCGCTGCGTTCAGCAGTGGCGTCATCAGCTGCCAGATCTGGCCCAGCTTCGCCTCGCTGTACTGCGCGGTCAGCTTGGCGGTGGCGAACGCGGTGATGAAGTGGCGCCGGGCCCACAGCTGCCGCACGTACTCGGGCAGCGACGGGCGGGCGCCGCTCACCTTCAGGCCGTACTTCTCGGCCAGCTCGGCCGGGCTGAGGGCCTGCTCACCCGGGTACCGGGAGGACTGCATCGGGATGGAGGCCGATGCGGCCGATGGTGCTGCCGTCTGGCGCGCAGCTGCGGTCTGGCTCACTACGGTCGCTTTCGCCGGGGGATCCCGGGAGGCATTCCCGGGGCGGGGCATCGTTGGCGACGGAACGGACCCGTATCGTCGCTACGGTGAGAGTAGGACGCCTCCACGTCGCAACGCAACCGTCTCGTCGCAACGCTATGCTCAAGGCATGACCAAGACGGACCCGGAGACCCCCACGAACCGCCCGCAGCCACGCCGCGCGCCCGCCGGCGCCGCCGTGCTGCGCGAGGACGTGACGGACGCCATCCGGGCGGCCGTCTTCGAGGAGCTCGCCGCGGTCGGCTTCGCCCGGATGTCCATCGAGGGCATCGCGCGCCGCGCGGGGGTCGGCAAGACCGCGGTCTACCGGCGCTGGAAGTCCAAGCTCAGCCTGGTCCTCGACCTGGTGTCGGCCTTCGCGGAACAGGGCCTTCCGGTGCCGCACACCGGCTCCCTCTTCGGGGACATCCGCGCCCTGCTCGCGGTCGCCTCGCTGGCCCTGCGCCATCCGATCGCCTCACAGGTCATCCCCGACCTCCTGGTCGAGTCCGTACGCCACCCCGAGATCGCCGACGCGATCAAGGCCGCACTGCTCGACGGGCAGCAGGGGGTGGCCGCGGTCGTCGTGCGCGAGGCCGTCGAGCGGGGCGAGCTGCCCCCGGGTGCCGACCCCGACCGGGCGCTCGACCTGATCGTCGGTCCGCTGTACTGGCGGCTGGTCGTCGTCAAGGGCCCCCTGCCGAAGGGGTACCTCGACGACCTGGCCAAGTCGGCCGTGGCCGCACTGAAGGCCGTCGCCTAGCGCTTCCGCATCCCGTTTCGTCCGCGGCGGGCCGTCCGTGGCCGGTCGCGCGCTTCCCCGCGCCCCTCAGCGGTCCGGGGCCGCGCCAGGGCCGGGAAGCTGCCCGCACCCGCGAAGGGGCGCGGCCGTACCGGGCCCCTCAGCAGAAGGCGGCGTTCAGCGCCCCGCCCCCGAATGCGTCGTCGCCGCGGCGAACTCCTTTCCCCGCACGCGCTGTTCGGGCAGGTTCCGGGCCGCCGGAGCCGTCCCCGTCTCGCCGAGGAAGACGCGCCGCACCACCCGTTCGGCCGCGTACCCGTCGTCGTACGGGCAGAAGCGCGCGCGGAACGCGGCCCGCAGCTGGGCCGAGCGGGAGCCGCGCCAGTGGCCGGTGGTGAAGATGTCGATCAGTTCGTCCTCGGTCCGCGCGACCGCGCCGGGCGGGCAGCCGCGCAGGTCGAAGTAGGTGCCCCGGGCCGCCTCGTACGCCTCGCGGTCGTCGTCCAGGATCACGATCGGCCGGTCCAGATTGGCGTAGTCGAACATCAGCGACGAGTAGTCCGTGACCAGCGCGTCCGAGACCAGGCAGAGCTCCTCGACCGACGGGTGGCCGGTGACGTCGAGGACGCGCGGCAGCGGGGTCGGGCTGAGCGGCGCGTCGTGGGCGAAGTGGGCGCGGGTCAGCAGGAAGAACTCCGGGCCGAGCGCGCGGCCCAGCCGTTCCAGGTCGAGCGGGAGATGCTGGCCGCGGCTGTAGTCGCGGTACGTCGGGGCGTACAGGATCACCGTCGACTGGCCCGGGATGCCGAGCCGTTCGCGCAGCCGCGCCGTGTCGGCGGGGGTGGCGCGGCGCAGCACGTCGTTGCGCGGGCTGCCGTATTCGAGCGTGGTGTACGCGGCCGGGAAGGCGCGCTCCCCGGTGAGCGTGGCGTGCCGGTTCGCGGACAGGACGAAGTCCCACTTGTCGGCGTCCGCGAGCAGCCGTGCGAAGTCCGTGCCGCGGGACGCCGCCGGGCGGTCGGTCAGGTCCAGGCCCACCCGCTTGAGCGGGGTGCCGTGATGGGTCTGGAGCAGGATCTGGCCGGGCCGCTTGACCAGGCGGTGGTCGAACTCCACGTTGTTCACCAGGTACTTGGCGCGCGCCAGCGCCGAGAAGTACCCGAAGCCGCCGGGCCGCACCCGGCGGGTGGCCGCCGGGACGGTCGCGTCCTGGTCGGGCGTGGTGACCCAGGCGGTCCGCATCGCGGGGACGAGCTCACGGACCTTCGCCTCGATGGCGGCCGGGCTGCACGCGTAGCCGCGGTTCCAGTACGCCGCGAACACCGCCAGGTCGTCGCGCACGGGCAGCCGCAGCTGGACGCGGTAGTGCAGGCGCAGCGCGGCCGAACGCGCCGGGCGCAGCACGGCCGAGGCCAGCGCCCGCGCCCGGCCGCGCAGCGAGCGGATGCCCCGCAGTACGCGGTAGGTGCGGTACGTGCCGAAGCGGATTCCCGCGTAGCGCAGCCCGGCCGCGCCCGGCACCCGGTGGCGGCCGTAGTGGGCGCGGGCCAGGCGGAAGAACTCGGCGCGGGTGCGCGCGGAGAGGCCCGGAGCGGTCAGGACGTCGGCGGAGGCGGCGGCCAGGTGGTCGGCCATCCGGCGCGCGAGCACCGGCCGCCAACCGCTCAGCCCCGGGCGGGAGTCGACGAAGTCGAAGACGCGGTCGTACTGGGGGAAGAGGTCGAAGGGGCGGCCGGACGCGGCGGCCGGGCCGCGCCGCCTGCGGTGGTGCACGCAGACCCGCTCCAGGGTGCTGAGCGAACCGGCCGAAAGCAGGGAGGCGTACGTCCAGAAGGTGTCCGTGTGGCGGCCGGGCGGGAAGGCGAGCCCCTCGCGCTCGACGAACTCCCGCTTGTACGCCTTGTTCCAGCAGGGCGTGGGCTGCCTCAACAGGGCCGGGCGCTCGGCCAGTTGGAAGGAGGCGGGGCCCGACTCGGTGAGGTGCGACGGCAGCGTGGGCCGCTCCGTCCCGCCCGACCAGTGGGTATGGGCGTGGCCGAAGACCAGGACGTCGGGGTCGCCGGACGCCTTGAGCCGGTCCGCGATGTCGCGCAGGGCGTGCGGCGCGAGGATGTCGTCACCGTCGAGGAACAGGACGTACTCGCCGGTGGCGCGGGCGAGCCCGGCATTGCGCGCGGCGCCCGGCCCCTGCCCCGGGTCGGCCGGGTCCGGTGGCAGGTGGACGGGGACGACGCGGGGATCGCGGGCGGCGACCTCGTCGATGATCTCGCCGCAGGAGTCGGGGGAGCCGGCGTCGACCGCGATCACTTCCAGGTCGAACGCCGGGCTCTCGTCACTCTCGTACGTCTGACTCAGCACCGATTCCAGACACGCGTGGAGATGGGCCTGGAGCTTGTACGCGGGCACGATGACGCTGAACCGGGGCAACGGACATCCTGGGGGCGTGAGAGGGCACGGGCGGATGGCCCGTGAACGTCCGAAGGAGTGATCGGGTTACGCCGACGGTGCCGTCCGGCGTAGTCCCGCGATCATGCCCTTGACGTCGCGTCATGCCGGTGCGCGGGCATGATCGTTCGATCGGGTGATCAAGTCCGTGGTGCGTGCGCTCACTTGACGGCTCCGGCCATCACCCCCGAGACGAACTGCCGCTGGAAGGCGAAGAAGACGGCGAGCGGGATGACCATCGAGACGAAGGCGCCCGGGGCCAGCACGTCGATGTTGTTGCCGAACTGGCGGACCTGCTGCTGGAGGGCCACCGTGATCGGCGGGTGCTTGGAGTCGGCGAAGATCAGCGCGACCAGCATGTCGTTCCAGACCCACAGGAACTGGAAGATGCCCAGCGAGGCGATCGCCGGGCCGCCGAGCGGCATCACGACACGGGTGAACAGGCGGATCTCGCCCGCCCCGTCGAGCCGGGCCGCCTCCAGGAGCTCCCTCGGGATCTCCGCGAAGAAGTTGCGCAGCAGGAAGATCGCGAAGGGCAGGCCGAAGGCGACGTGGAAGATGATCACGCCGATCGTCGTCTCGAAGATCCCGATCTGCCCGAAGAGCTTGGCGACCGGCACCAGGGCGACCTGGACCGGCACGACCAGCAGGCTCACCACGACCATGAACCACCAGTCGCGGCCCGGGAAGTCCATCCAGGCGAAGGCGTAACCGGCGAGCGAGCCGATGACCACGACCAGGACCGTGGCCGGGACGGTGATCGTGACCGTGGAGAGCAGGGAGTTGGTGATCGTGCTGTTGTCCAGCAGGTTCGCGTAGTTGTGGAAGGTGAGCCGGGACGGATCGGTGAACGTCTTCCACCAGCCCGTCGAGGCGATGTCGGACGGGCCGCGCACGGAGGAGAGCAGCAGTCCGACGGTCGGCATCAGCCAGAAGAGGCCGACCAGGACGAGGAACACGCGCAGCACGCCGCCGCCCGCCCGCGACGCGATGCGCGCGGGCAGCGACTGCCTGGCCTTGACGATCCCTTCGGCAGTGGTCATCGCCTGGCCTCCCCGCGCATGCACCGGATGTTGCCGTGCTGTCCCGGGGAGCGGCCCCCGGACGCCGTGCGCCGGGCCGTCATCGCTTGGTCTCCCGTCGCATGCGGCGGATGTTGAAGAGCATCACCGGGATCACCAGGAGCAGCAGCAGGACGGCGATCGCACTGCCGATGCCCAGGTCCGCCTCGGTGCCGAAGGAGGAGCGGTAGAGCTGGAGGGCCAGGACGTTGGCGTCGGCCTGGCTGGAACCCGGCGCGATGATGAAGACCAGGTCGAAGATCTTCAGGACATTGATCATCAGGGTGACCAGGACGACCGCGAGGACCGGGGCGAGCAACGGCACGGTGACCCGGCGGAACACCTGCCACTCGTTCGCGCCGTCCACCCGCGCCGCTTCCAGCAGCTCGCGCGGCAGCCCCGCGAGACCGGCCGCGATGAGCACCATCGCGAACCCGGCCCACATCCAGATGTACGAGCCGATGATGGCCGGGGTGACCAGGGTGGGGCCCAGCCATTCGACGCCGTTGTACGGCTCGTGGAAATTGCTCTCGGGCAGCCGGAGTTGGGCCCCGTCGGCCGCTGCGGGCAGGGCGAACGTGCCGTCGGCCGCGGCGGTGGCCGAGGCGACGACCTGGCCGTCCTTCACGGCCTCGACCTTCATGCCCTTGAGGCCGAGCTCCTGGGCGTCGATGGTGTTCGGCCTGCCACCGCCGCCCTTGGTGAAGTCGAGCCACACCGTGCCGGTGACCTTGCCCGGGTCGGCCTTGGCGGGTTTGGCGGGCCCGGCCGACGTGGGCATCTTGTCGGCGGCGACCCCCACTAGGGGAAGGAGCACGGGCTGCCCGGTGTGCACCGGGGACCGGGTGACGAACGTTCCGGCGCCCCCGTCCTTGAGCGGCGCGCTGGGCAGTGGATGCGCCTTGGGATATCCGGCCGACTCGGTGAACGTGTCGTGCACGCCCACCACCACGGCGTTGGCGACCCCGCGCGCCGGGTCCTGCTCGTATACCAGGCGGAAGATGATGCCCGCGGCGAGCATGGAGATGGCCATCGGCATGAAGACGATGAGCTTGAACGCCGTTCCCCAGCGCACCCGTTCGGTCAGTACGGCGAAGATCAGGCCGAGGGCGGTGGCGATCGTCGGGGCGCAGACGACCCAGATCGCGTTGTTCTTCACCGCCGTGCGGATGGTGTGGTCCGTGAACAGCGTCTTGTAGTTGTCGATCCCGGCGAAGCCGTGGCCCGACTGATCGAAGAACGACCGGTAGATCGAGAACCCGATCGGATAGACCACGAGCGCACCGAGCAGCACGAGCGCGGGCAGCAGGAACACGGCCGCGATCCACGTGCGCGTTCCGGTGACGCTCTTGACGGTCCTGGGCGCGGGGGGCGTGGCGGGAGGCGGAGCGCCTCCCGCCGTGGCGGTCGTCATCGCCGGATCAGTTCTTGAACGCCGCGGCCGCGTCGGCCTCCAGCCTGGACTGGGTGCCCGCGATGTCGGACGGGTTCTTCAGGAAGTCCTGGAGGTCCTTCCACTCGCCCTTGCCGGGGGTGCCGCCGAAGGACTGCGGGGCCTGGTCCGACATGTCGAAGCGCACGTTGTCGCCCGCCGCGATCAGCGCCTTGGCGATGCCGCGCTGCACGTCATTGGGGTAGACAGCGGGGTCCAGGGCCTTGTTCGGCGAGATGTAGCCGCCGGCCTTCGCCCAGATCTGCGCGGCGTCGGTGGAGGCCAGCCAGGTGAGCAGCGCCTGCGCGCCCTTGGAGTCCTTCAGCGCCACCGCCGCGTCGCCTCCGGTCACGACCGGGGCCTTGTCGCCCACGGCGGGGAACGGGAACGCCTTGGCGTCGGTGCCGACCTTGGCGGAGGTCTGCGCGATGTTGACGGCGGCGAAGTCGCCCTCGAAGACCATGCCCGCCTTGGGCTGGTCACCGCCGGTGAAGGTCTGTGTGACGGAGGCGGGGAACTCGGTCTGGAGCGCGCCGTTGGTGCCGCCCGCGATCAGGTTCGGCTTGCCGAAGAGCTGGGCGAGCGTGGTGAGCGCGTCCTTGACGGACGGGTCGGTCCACTTGATCGCGTGCTTGGCCAGCTGGTCGTACTTCTCGGGCCCGGCCTGCGAGAGGTAGACGTTCTCGAACCAGTCCGTCAGGGTCCAGCCGTCCGCGCCGCCGACCGACACCGGGGTCACCCCCGACGCCGAGATGGTGTCGGCGGTGCTGAGGAAGTCCTTCCAGGTGGCGGGCGCGCTGACGCCCGCGTTCTGGAAGACCTTGGTGTTGTACCAGACCAGGGACTTGTTGGCGGCCTTGAAGTAGACGCCGTACTGGGTGCCGTCGACCGAACCCAGGTCCTTCCACACCTTGGCGTAGTTCGCGTCGAGCTGCGCCTTGGCCTCGGGGCCGACCGGCTTGGCCCACTTCTTCGCCACGGCCTGCTGGATCGCGCCGACCTGGGGGAGCATCGCGACATCGGGCGGGCTGCCACCGGCGATCTTCGTGCCGAGGAAGTTGACGATGGGGTCCTGGGCGGGCACGAAGGTGACGGTGGCCCCGGTCCGCTTCTCGAACTCCTTCAGCACGCTCACGAAGTTGGCCTGTTCGGGCCCTGTCCACACGGCGGCGACCTCGATCTTCTCCCCGTTCAGCTGGGGGAGTTTGACCCCGCCCGCCGACGCCGATCCGGAGGCGCTGGCGGACGGCGTGCTCTTCTTCCCGCCGTCGTCCCCGCACGCGGCCGCGCCGAGCGCGAGCCCGCCGATGGCCAGGGCGGATATGAGGGTGCGACCTGTCGTGGTGCGTGTGATGGTGCGGCCTGTACGAGTGCTGCGCATGCGTGCCCCGTCTCTCCCGTGCGCGTACGAACCGCCGCGCCCGGTGACGCAGGCGCCGCCGCTCTCGTCCCGTTCGACAGTCCTACGCCCGGTGCGGGGGCGTCGCAATACCGCCTTCGCTGTCGCGTTGGCGATCGTGATGGGCTTGTGACGTTGGGTCATGCGGGATGTCCCAACTGCCGCCCATTGCGGCCGGGTTGATCCACTCGGGCCGCGCACCGGCGTCGGCGTCAGGACAGCGGCGGCACCGGTGGCGCGTTGACCAACGACGCCGCGCGGTCGAGGGCGCTGGCGAGCAGGGCCAGGTCCGTCGGCCCGTTGCCGAGCTCGCGCACCGGCCTGCGGGCCGGCGGGTCGCCCATCCGCTCCCACTCCAGGACCACGACCGTCGGCCGCTGGGTGGCGGTGCGCGGTATGCGCCCGGTGACCCGGCCGCCCTGGAACGGCACCGACGCCCCGTCCGGCTGGTGCAGCCGGCCCCGGCCCGGGGACGGGTCGTCCGGCGACGGCGAGGCGGGCGGCGCGTCGAGCACCACCCGGTGCCGGGCGCCGCGCGCGAGCTCCGTGTCGGCCGTGCGGTCGGGCCGGGCCGAGGACGCCACGAGGTGCACCCCGAGCCGCTCGCCCTCGCGGGCCACCGCCTCCAGGGCCCGGACGACCGAACCCGCGGCCGGCCGGCCGGGGCTGCCGAGCGCGGGCGCGACCAGCGCGTCCAGATCGTCGACCAGGACCACCAGGCGGGGCAGCGAGGGCCCTTCCTCGGTGCGGCTGCGCGCCACCGGGCGCAGCCGCAGGGTGCTGCTGCCCGGCGGGTCGAGGTCGCCCCGGCTCTCCGCGGCGGGTGCCTGCCGCTGCCCGACGAGGCGCCCGGCGACCTCGCGCCGGGTCTGCCACTCCGCGAAGCCGAGCCCGCCGAGCACCTCGGCCCGGCGCTTCAGCTCGGCCCCGAGGGCCTGGGCGAACTCCCGCATCCGGACCGGGTCGGAGGCGATCAAGTGGGTGGAGACGTGCGGGAGTTCAGTACAGGGACGCAGGCCCTCGCCGCGCTCGCCGCCCGCGCCGTCGACCAGGATCAGGCCGAGCCGGTCGGGCCGGGCGCCCGCCGCGAGCGAGGCCGCGACGGCGCGCAGCAGCTCGGTGCGCCCGCTGCCGGTCGGTCCCTCGACGAGCAGGTGGGGGCCCTCGGAGGCGAGGTCCACCCCGACCGGGCCGTGCGGGCCGGTGCCGAGCACGGCCGCTCCGTCCGACGCCGACTCCCAACGGGCCATCAGGGAGGCCGGGGTGGCCCGGGCCAGCCCCAACTCGTCCAGGAGGCGGGAGGAGCGGGGCAGCGAGGAGGCGAGGCGCCCGGTCGAGGCGGCCGTGCCGTCGCCGGTGCGCAAGGGGGCGAGCGCGCGGGCGAACCGCTCGGCCCAGGCGCGCGAGACAGCGTCGACCGCGGCCACCGTGCCGTGCCCGGCGGGCCGGCCGCCCGCGGTGCGCAGCAGCCGCAGGGCGGTGGCCACGTCACCGCTGAGCAGGGCGACCGCCCCGCACTCGCGGAACGCGAGCGAGGCCGCGCACGCCGTCTCGTACGTGGCCGCCACCGGGGAGGCGGCCGACGCGGGCGGCGCCTCGGCGAGGCAGAGCAGATGGATACCTGCCGCGGCGCCCGCCGCGGCCAGCCGCGCGGTGGTCTCGCGCAGCGGGGCGGAGCCGGGGTCGCCGTCCACGACGACCACCGTGAACGGGCCCTCGTAGCGGGCGGCGGCCTCGGTCACCGCGGCCCGGTCCGCCGAGGCCCAGCCGGGTCCGAGCGGGCCCGCGTCGAGCCGTCTGACCAGCTCGGCGGTGCGTGCGGTGGCCTGGTCGCGGTCGTACGCCAGGAGCAGTCGGCAGTCCTGGCCGTGGGCCGGGCGGACCTGGGGGAGCCAGCCCAGCCAGTCCCACTCGGCGGTGCGCGCCTGGAGGCCGCGCGCCCGGTCCGTACTGATGAGGACGATCTCCAGCGTGGTCGGCGCGTGCAGCGCCGCCAGCTGGGCGATGCCCGAGCGGGCGAGCCCGGCCAGCCGGTCGCGCGGCCCCGCGAGCCCGAGCGAGCCCACCTCGCGCAGCCCCACCGTGACCGGCACGGCGGCCAGCTCGCCGCGGTCCGCGGTGCCGACCCGGACGGCGAGGGCCTCCGGATGGCCCGGCTCGCGCTCCCACAGCCGGGGCCCGGGGCCGAGCGCGGTCAGGAGGAGAGCGGCCGGATCGGGCCAGCTCTCCGGCGCGGGCTCGGCCGGGGCCCGCTGTGGCTCGGCGGGCGCCCGCTCGGGCACCGGCTCGCCGCGGCCGCCGGTCAGCCGTCGCGCCCACGCCCCTATCCCGCCGCGCCGACGGCCGCCGTCCGGCGCGTCCGCCCGGGCGTGCTCGACGTCCTCGGGCCCGGTGAGGGGGCCTTCGGGCAGCCGGGTGCCGCGGGTGGGAGTGCCCTGCCGTCTGCTGGGGTGCGCGGGCTCGCGGTGGTCGTCCCGGCCGTCGTGCCCGTATCCCGAGGGCGCTCCGAGCGCGTCGATCCCTGCGCCGTACGCCCCCTCGTGCGCGCCCGGCTCCAGGGGGGCGAGAGCAGAGGGAGAGCTGCCGAAGGAGTAGGCCGTCTCGCCGGTCGGCGGGCTCAACCGCGGTGCGGGGCCGGGCTGTTCACCACCGGCGGCGCAAGCGGGGGAGGAGGCCGGGGTCACCCGGAGGTGGCCCTCGCCGTCCGGCACCGTGGTCAGGGACGGCTCGGGCTCGGGGCCGCCGGCCGAGAGCCGTAGGGCGGACTCGCCGATCCGCAGCAGCGCGCCGGGCGCGAACCGGACCGGCTGGGCGCCGATCTCGCGGCCGTCGACCCGGGTGCCGTTCGTCGAGTTGAGGTCGGCCACGCTCACCCGGCCGTCCTCGCCGACCGTCACCTCGCAGTGCCGGCGCGAGACGTCCGGATCGTCCAGCGGCACGTCGGACTCGGTGGAGCGGCCGATCCCGATGCGGCCGCCGTGCAGCAGATGGACACCGCCCGCGTCGGGCCCCGCCACCACGTGCAGCCGGGCCGGGGCCGGGCCGTCGTGGGCCGGCTCGTCCTCGGCGGGGGCGCCGAGCGAGAGCACCGCGCCGTCCACCAGGGGCGGCTCGCCCAGGACGCGGCGCTGCGCGTCGAGCCGCTCGCGGCCCGCGAACAGCACCACGGAAGCGCCCGAGACCTCCGCGCCGGAGGCGGCCGAGGCCAGGCCGGACGCGACGGCCGCGAGTGCCGTCCCCGCCGGGGCGGTGACGAGCACGTCGCAGGCGCGCGCCACAGCGTGGCCGCTGCGCGGCGCGAGGACGGTCAGCCGGATCTGCATCGCCTCGGCGGTCCCTTCTGCGCGGGGGTGCCAAGAAGGGGGAGCAGCCCTGTGATTCCCCCCACCCGGCACACATGTCGTGCTGAGGGCATCCTCGCACCTGCCACTGACAACACGCCCGTCGCCCACCTCGAATTGATCTTGATTGGTCGGCTCACGACGCAAATGTGGACGGAAAAGCGGCTGGTTGCGACCGAGTGGGGCATTTCGAAGGGATGCCGGGCACGGGCGTTCGGCAACCTTCCGTGCGAAGACCGCGTCTTCCCTGAGAACCATGAGAAGACGGTGAACAACCTGGTGGCGCCGACCCCACGACCCGTCGGCGCCCGCGGGGGCGGCACTAGAGTGGGCCGGAAACCCACACAGCGATGGACGCGAGCAGCAGGGAGCGCATGACGTGCGGCCGGTAGGCAGCAAGTACCTGCTCGAGGAGCCGCTCGGACGCGGCGCCACGGGCACTGTCTGGCGAGCCCGCCAGCGAGAGACCGCGGGCTCCGAGGCGTCCGTGGCGGGCCAGCCGGGCGAGACCGTGGCGATCAAGGTCCTCAAGGAGGAGCTCGCCAACGACGCGGACGTGGTGATGCGCTTCCTGCGCGAGCGCTCCGTGCTCCTGCGGCTGCGCCACGACAACATCGTGCGCACCCGGGACCTGGTGGTCGAGGGCGATCTGCTCGCCCTGGTCATGGATCTGGTCGACGGCCCTGACCTGCACCGCTACATCCGCGAGAACGGTCCGCTCACCCCGGTCGCCGCGTCGCTGCTCACCGCGCAGATCGCCGACGCGCTCGCCGCCAGCCACGCCGACGGCGTCGTCCACCGCGACCTGAAGCCCGCCAACGTCCTCCTGGACGAGCGGGACGGCGCGATGCACCCGATGCTCACCGACTTCGGCATCGCGCGCCTGGCCGACTCCCCGGGCCTGACCCGTACGCACGAGTTCGTGGGCACGCCCGCCTATGTCGCGCCGGAGTCGGCCGAGGGCCGCCCGCAGACCTCCGCCGTCGACATCTACGGCGCCGGAATCCTGCTGTACGAGCTGGTCACGGGCCGCCCGCCGTTCGCGGGCGGCACCGCGCTCGAAGTCCTGCACCGCCACCTGAGCGAGGAGCCGCGCCGTCCCACCACCGTGCCGGCCCCGCTGTGGACGGTCATCGAGCGCTGCCTCAGCAAGGACCCGGAGCGGCGCCCCAGCGCCGAGAACCTGGCGCGCGGCCTGCGCGTCGTCGCGGCCGGCATCGGCGTCCACTCCACCCCGGCCCAGGTCGAGGCGGCCGACGGGGTGGGCGCGCTGCTCGCCCCCGACCCGGCGCCCGCCCCGGTCCCGGACGCGCCGGGCGCCGCCGACCCGACCCAGGTGCTGCCGAGCAACGCGGGTTCGTACGACCCGGCGGCGGCCACCTCGGTCCTGCCGCACACGGGCCAACCGCCGAACGCCGACCCGACGGCCGTCATGCCGCCGGTCCCGCAGGGGCAGCCGCAGCCCCAGGGGCCGCACCCCTGGCAGTCCCAGCTCCAGGCGGCGCGCGACCGCAACGAGCAGACCCAGCTCGGCTACCTGCCGCCCGAGCAGGACCCGCTGCGCCGCCGCCCGCAGCGCCAGCAGCAGCCCCCGCAGGGCTATGGCCAGCAGCAGGGATACCCGCAGCAGGGCCGCCCGCCCCAGCACCAGCAGTACGCCCCGCCGCCGCAGCCGTACCAGCAGCAGCAACCGCAGCAGTACGCGCCGCAGCGTCAGCAGTACGCACCGCCGCAGCCCCCGCCCCGGCAGCCGCAGGCCCCGGCGCGCGAGCCGCGGGAGCCCCGCGAGCCGCGCAGGCGCAGCCCGAACCGGATGCGGATCCCGGGCCTCGGCTGTCTGAAGGGCTGCCTCTTCACGTTCCTGCTGCTCTTCGTCGCGGGCTGGCTGATCTGGGAGCTGACGCCGCTCCAGGACTGGGTCGCCCAGGGCAAGAGCTACTGGCAGGCCATCGGTGACGGGATTTCGACGGTATCCGGCTGGATCAAGAGCATCGGCGACTCCACAAAGCAGTGATCACGGGGCGTGGCCCCACCGGTTCGGGACGCGACTTCGTGGATTTGTCGACTTCCAGAGGGTGATTTCGGCGCCAGAAGTGAAGGTTGGCGTCCCGGCCGCGTAGCCTCAGCGTGCACAGCCAGCCGCTGAGGGAGCAGTCTTGGCACGGAATATCGGCAGCCGGTACACCGCCCACCAGATCCTGGGCCGCGGCAGCGCCGGCACGGTGTGGCTCGGCGAAGGGCCCGAGGGCCCCGTCGCCATCAAGCTGCTGCGCGAGGACCTGGCCGCCGATCAGGAGCTGGTCGGCCGCTTCGTGCAGGAGCGCACGGCTCTGCTCGGCCTCGACCACCCCCACGTGGTGGGCGTGCGCGACCTGGTGGTCGACGGCAACGACCTCGCCCTGGTCATGGACCTGATCCGCGGCACCGACGTGCGCACCCGCCTGGACCGCGAGCGCCGGCTCGCCCCCGAGGCGGCCGTGGCCATCGCGGCGGACGTCGCCGACGGGCTCGCCGCGGCCCACGCGGCGGGCATCGTGCACCGGGACGTGAAGCCCGAGAACATCCTCCTGGACATGCAGGGCCCGCTCGGCCCCGGCGGCGCCCACCCCGCCCTGCTCACCGACTTCGGCGTCGCCAAGCTCATCGACACCCCCCGCCGCACCAAGGCGACGCGGATCATCGGCACCCCCGACTACCTGGCGCCCGAGATCGTCGAGGGCCTCCCGCCGCGCGCCGCCGTCGACATCTACGCGCTCGCGACGGTCCTGTACGAGCTGCTCGCGGGCTTCACCCCGTTCGGCGGCGGCCACCCCGGCGCCGTCCTGCGCCGCCATGTCACCGAGACCGTCGTCCCGCTCCCCGGCATCCCGGACGAGCTGTGGCAGCTGATCGTGCAGTGCCTGGCCAAGGCCCCGGCCTCCCGGCTGCGCGCCTTCGAACTCTCGGTCCGGCTGCGCGAACTGCTCCCCCTGATCGCGGGCATGCCCCCGCTCGACGTGGACGAGCCGGACGCCGAGGGCGACGACGAGGAGGCGTACGAGGACCCCTGTCCGACCGCCTCCAGCACCCCCCGCCGCGGGGCGGTCCCGCTGGTGCCGGGGGCGCAGCACGACTCCGCGAACCGGGACACCCACACCAGCATGCGCGTCCCCGGCCCCGACGAGCTGGCCGGCGGCCCGCTGGGCACCGCCCGCGCGCCCCGCTCCGCGGGTGCCCCGCGCCCCGGCTCGGCGCGCCACCGCGCCGACCAGGTCCGCAAGCGCAGGCTCGTCCTGACGGCCTCGGCGGTCGCGCTCGCCGCGGCGGTCGGCGTGGGCGGCTGGCTGGCCCTGAGCGACGACTCCGGCAAGCAGTCGCCGCCGCAAGACACCAAGAACTCCGCGCCAGCCGCCCCCTAGGGAGGCGGGGATCGGGCGGCCCGGGGAACGCCGGAGCGCGCAGCCGTTACGCTGGACCCGTGGCAGTCGTCGATGTATCCGAAGAGCTGAAGTCCCTCTCCTCGACCATGGGGTCGATCGAGGCCGTCCTGGACCTCGACACGATGAGGGCAGATATTGCTGCGCTCGAAGAGCAGGCGGCCGCCCCGTCCCTGTGGGACGACCCGGAGGCGGCGCAGAAGATCACCAGCAAGCTGTCGCACCTCCAGGCGGAGCTGCGCAAGACCGAGGCCCTGCGCGGCCGGATCGACGACCTCGCGGTGCTCTTCGAGCTCGCCGAGGAGATGGACGACCCGGACACCCGCGCCGAGGCCGAGGCCGAGCTGGAGTCCGTGAAGAAGGCGCTGGACGAGATGGAGGTCCGCACCCTCCTGTCCGGCGAGTACGACGCCCGTGAGGCGCTGGTCAACATCCGCGCCGAGGCCGGCGGCGTCGACGCCTCCGACTTCGCCGAGCGCCTCCAGCGCATGTACCTGCGCTGGGCCGAGCGGCACGGCTACAAGACCGAGGTGTACGAGACCTCGTACGCGGAAGAGGCCGGCATCAAGTCGACCACCTTCGTGGTCAGCGCGCCCTACGCCTACGGCACGCTCTCCGTGGAGCAGGGCACGCACCGCCTGGTCCGCATCTCGCCCTTCGACAACCAGGGCCGCCGCCAGACGTCGTTCGCGGGCGTCGAGGTGCTGCCCGTCGTCGAGCAGTCCGACCACGTCGAGATCGACGAGTCCGAGCTGCGCATCGACGTGTACCGCGCGTCGGGCCCGGGCGGTCAGGGCGTCAACACCACCGACTCGGCGGTCCGCATCACGCACGTGCCGACCGGCATCGTGGTGTCCTGCCAGAACGAGCGCTCGCAGATCCAGAACAAGGCGAGCGCCATGAACGTCCTCCAGGCCAAGCTCCTGGAGCGCCGCCGCCAGGAGGAGCAGGCGCTGATGGACTCGCTCAAGGGCGACGGCGGCAACTCCTGGGGCAACCAGATGCGTTCGTACGTCCTGCACCCGTACCAGATGGTGAAGGACCTGCGCACCGAGTTCGAGGTCGGCAACCCGCAGGCGGTCCTCGACGGCGAGATCGACGGCTTCCTCGAAGCGGGCATCCGCTGGCGCAAGCAGCAGGAGAAGTAACCCGCCCGAGCAGACGCGCGGTTGGTACGAAGAGGCCGGGTCCCGGACAACGGGACCCGGCCTCTTCTGTTGTGGCGGTCGCGTGTGCCCGCGGTGGCGATTGCGTAGCGGCGCGCGGCGCGGACATGGCCTGAGGCCGAATTCGCTGGCGCAAGCGGGAAGGGGGCGACTCGGCGCTTTGTCGACTTGCGAACTGGCATAGGAGAGGCGCCAGTTCCGGTCTTCTGTCACAGTCGTATTCCCGTACGCCAGGCAAGTAGGGCGTTTTCGGGCATTGCGTGCGCAACGACCTTGACGGCATCTTTAAAACTGGCAAAGCTAACGCGCGGCATGCGTATCTCTGGGGCGTGTGTGACGGGGGGAGGGGCTCAGTCGCTTTCCCGGCGTTGCCGCCCCGGGCGCTGCTCCATGACGAGACAGCTACTGGGGGTAGCAGGCAGATGACCAAGAACACGCGGGTCCGCGTCGCGCGGATAGCAGCCGGTGCGGTGATTGCCGCCGGCGCGTCCCTGACCGCGGCGGGGGCGGCCCAGGCCGTCGGCTTCGACTCCAACGACGGCAAGGCCAAGAGCACCTACGACGAGCCCTGCATCCCGGGTACGCCGCTGTGCGACACCACGGGCGGCCAGTCGACCGGTTCCACCACCGCCGGCTCGACCGGCTCCACCACCGCCGGTTCGACCGGTTCCACGACGGACGGTTCGACCGGTTCGACGAGCACCTCGGGCACCTCGGGCTCGACGGGTTCGACGGGTTCGACGGGTTCGACGGGTTCGACCGGCAGCACGGGCTCCACCGGCTCCACGGGCTCCACTGGCTCGACCGGTTCGACGAGCACCTCGGGTTCCACGGGTTCGACCGGCAGCACCGGGTCCACGGGTTCGACCGGCAGCACGGGCTCCACCGGTTCGACGGGCTCCACCGGTTCGACGGGTTCGACCGGCTCCACGGGCAGCACCGGCTCGACGGGTTCGACGGGTTCGACCGGCAGCACGGGTTCCACCGGCTCCACCGGCACGACCGGCTCGACGAGCACCTCGGGCTCCACGGGCACCACGGGCACCACGGGCACCACGGGTTCGACCGGCAGCACCGGGTCCACGGGCTCCACCGGTTCGACGGGTTCGACCGGCTCCACCGGGTCCACGGGCTCGACCGGCACCACCGGTTCGACCGGGACCGCGGGCACCACCGGCACCACCGGCAACACGGGCACCAACCCCGACACCGTCGGCTCGCAGCCGGTCGAGCAGGGGCAGCAGAAGGAGGAGCTCGCCGCCACCGGTGCGGGCGGGACCACCTTCCTGCTGGTCGGTGCCGCGACCATGATCGCGGGTGGCATCGGCTTCCGCCTCATGCCGCGTCTCGCGGGCGGCCGTAACGCCGCGTAAGCAGAACCGAACGCAGAGGAGGGCCCCGGGTGCGATCCGCACCCGGGGCCCTCTCCGCGTAGGGACCGGTCTCTCAGACGGTCTGGTGGGCCAACAGGGCGCACGCCCCTATCAGCACGATGAGCAGGGTCACCAGCGCCGCAGGGGTCAGGGAGCCCCACTGGCCCTCCTGCTGCAGGCGCTCCCGGTTCGCCCGGCAGACACGGCAGCGGCCCTCGCTCACGGGCGCCGCGCAGTTGGCGCACACCAATCGGTCATAGGTCATGCGCTCTCCTCTCCCGCGCGGCGGAGCCGGCGCATACAGCGTTCAACCCGCTATCTCTCCGCTCAACGCTCAGGGGAACGCAACCGTTCCCCCTACCACTGTGCCAGCTCCCGCGCGTTTCGGCGCGCCCCGCCTGATTCATCCCGGTCCCGGACCCGCAACCGGAGGGACATAAGGTGCATCCCAGGACGGGGCCTGCGCGGGCTCGTCCCGTTCGCGTAAGGTCACGCACACCTATACTCCCGGCCGACCCGTGGTGCACCCGTGATCCGATTCGACAATGTCTCCAAGACCTATCCCAAGCAGAACCGACCAGCCCTGCGGGAAGTCTCCCTCGACATCGAGAAGGGGGAGTTCGTCTTCCTTGTCGGCTCGTCCGGTTCCGGGAAGTCGACCTTTCTGAGACTGATCCTGCGTGAAGAGCGCGCCAGCCATGGACAGGTGCACGTGCTCGGCAAGGATCTCGCCCGGCTCTCCAACTGGAAGGTGCCGCACATGCGGCGCCAACTGGGCACCGTCTTCCAGGACTTCCGGCTGCTCCCCAACAAGACCGTCGCGGAGAACGTCGCGTTCGCCCAGGAAGTCATCGGCAAGCCGCGCGGCGAGATCCGCAAGGCCGTGCCGCAGGTGCTCGACCTCGTCGGGCTCGGCGGCAAGGAGGACCGCAGGCCCGGTGAGCTCTCCGGCGGTGAGCAGCAGCGCGTGGCCATCGCCCGCGCCTTCGTCAACCGGCCCATGCTGCTCATCGCGGACGAGCCGACCGGCAACCTCGACCCGCAGACCTCCGTCGGCATCATGAAGCTGCTCGACCGGATCAACCGGACCGGCACCACCGTCGTCATGGCGACGCACGACCAGAACATCGTCGACCAGATGCGCAAGCGCGTCATCGAGCTGGAGTCCGGCCGTCTCGTACGTGACCAGGCGCGCGGCGTCTACGGCTACCAGCACTGAGCGCCGTAGAGCACTCGTCGAGCACTGAAAGGCTGAAATCGTCGCCATGCGCGCCCAGTTCGTACTCTCGGAGATCGGGGTCGGTCTCCGTCGCAACCTGACCATGACGATCGCCGTCGTCGTCTCCGTCGCCCTCTCCCTGGCCCTGTTCGGCGGTTCGCTGCTGATGCGGGACCAGGTCAACAACATGAAGGGCTACTGGTACGACAAGGTCAACGTCTCCATCTTCCTCTGCAACAAGGCGGACGCCGAGAGCGTCGCCAAGTGCGCCAAGGGCGCGGTGACCGCCCAGCAGAAGAAGGACATCGAGGCCGACCTCAAGAAGCTGGACGTCGTCCAGACGGTGTCGTACGAGTCGGCCGACGAGGCGTTCAAGCACTACAAGGAGCAGTTCGGCAGCTCCCCGATGGCCGGTTCGATCACGCCGGACCAGATGCAGGAGTCCTTCCGCGTCAAGCTCAAGGACCCGGAGAAGTTCAACGTGGTCGCCACCGCGTTCGCGGGCCGCGACGGCGTCCAGTCCGTCCAGGACCAGAAGGGCATCCTGGAGAACCTGTTCGGGCTGCTCAACGGCATGAACGTGGCGGCCATGCTGGTCATGTTCGTCATGCTGATCGTCGCACTGATGCTGATCGTCAACACCGTGCGCGTCTCCGCCTTCAGCAGGCGGCGCGAAACGGGGATCATGCGCCTGGTGGGCGCCTCCAGCTTCTACATCCAGGCGCCGTTCATCATGGAGGCCGCCTTCGCCGGGCTGATGGGCGGCGTGGCCGCCGCAGGCTTCCTGGTCGTCGGCCGCTACTTCATGATCGACCACGGGCTCGACCTGGCGCACAAGCTGAACCTCATCAACTTCATCGGCTGGGACGCGGTGTTGGCGAAGCTCCCGCTGGTCCTCGCGGCCAGCGTCCTGATGCCCGCGCTCGCGGCCTTCTTCGCGCTGCGCAAGTACCTCAAGGTCTGACCGCGCGTGTGACATACGCCCCGGGCGCCGTAGGAGCAACAGCCCCTACGGCGCCCGAGCCGTGTCCTAGACTCGGCGCCATGCCGGGCCCGGACCTCTGTCCCAGGCCCCGCGGTGTGCGCCGCGGGGCTGCTCTGGCATTGGTCTTCGCGAGCGTCCTGGTGACGGCTGCCGCCACCAACTGCCTGCCGCGCGCCGAGGAACGGCCCGCCCCGCTCGCCGCCGGACGGGCCGTCGCGGGGCTCGACCCGCGCGAGGGGCACACCACCCGCGGCGGCGACCGCACCGCCGAGGACGTGGCCCGCGCGGCCGCCGAGGCCCAGGCCGACGGGAAGTCCGCCACCCGCGCCGCCGAGGAGGCCGTGGGCCGCAGTGGGGACCGCTGGGGCGCGGTGTACGACAAGGCGCAGTACGAGCAGTACGCGGACGCCCTCGACGGCCGCTACACCGGAGTGGGTCTGTGGGTGTCCCGCACCGCCGACGGCCGCACCGAGGTGACCCGCGTCCAGGACGGCGGTCCCGCGGCGCGCGCGGGCATCGAGGCGGGCGACCTGCTGCGCAGCGTCGACCACTGGTCGGCCGACGGGCAGCCCGTCACCGAGACCGTCGCCCGGCTGCGCGGCGACGCGGCCGGGAGCAAGGTGGTCCTCGTCCTGGAGCGCGGCTCGCGCACCTGGACGCGGACGCTGGACCGGGCGGTCCTGGACACCGAGCCCGTGGCCGTCGAGAGCCTCTCCGCCAAGGTCGTCATGATCAAGGTGGCGGCCTTCACCAGGGGCTCGGGCGAGCGCGTACGGGCCGCCGTGCACCGGGCCCCCAAGGGCGCCGGCATCCTGCTCGACCTGCGGGGCAACAGCGGCGGCCTGGTCGGCGAGGCGGTCACCGCCGCCTCCGCCTTCCTCGACGGCGGCCTGGTCGCCACGTACGACGTGCACGGCAAGCAGCGGGCGCTGTACGCGGCCGACGACGGGGACGACGCCAGGCCCCTGGTGGTGTTGATCGACGGCGGCACCATGAGCGCGGCGGAACTGCTCACCGGCGCGCTCCAGGACCGCGGTCGCGCGGTCACCGTGGGCTCGCGCACCTTCGGCAAGGGGTCGGTCCAGCTGCCCACCGGCCTTCCGGGCGGCTCGGTCGCCGAGCTGACCGTCGGCCATTACCGCACCCCCTCCGGCCGTGGTCTCGACGGCAGGGGCATCACCCCCGACCTGCCGGTCACCGACCGGCCGCTCGAACACGCCGAGACGGTGCTGAGCGGTCTCGGCGGCACGTCGTAAACCTGTTGCGCCGGGGTGCGAAAATGGCCGCACTATGGCTAAGAACACGGGCAAGGACAAAGAGAAGGACAGCAAGCGCAAGCTGGTCGCGCAGAACAAGAAGGCACGGCACGACTACCTCATCATCGACACCTATGAGTGCGGTCTGGTGCTCACCGGCACCGAGGTGAAGTCGCTGCGCCAGGGCCGCGCCTCGCTGGTCGACGGTTTCGTGCAGATCGACGGCGGCGAGGCCTGGCTGCACAACGTGCACGTGCCGGAGTACGCGCAGGGCACCTGGACCAACCACAGCGCGCGGCGCAAGCGGAAGCTGCTGCTGCACCGGGCGGAGATCGACAAGCTGGAGTCGAAGTCCGGGGAGTCGGGTCACACGATCGTGCCCCTCGCGCTGTACTTCAAGGACGGCCGGGCCAAGATCGAGATCGCGCTCGCCAAGGGCAAGAAGGAGTACGACAAGCGCCAGACGCTGCGCGAGAAGCAGGACCGGCGCGAGACGGACCGGGCCATCTCGGCGGTCAAGCGCAAGGAGCGGGCGAGCCTGCGGCAGGCCCGCGCGGAATAGGCTGGCACCCTCGGGCGTTGGTCACGTACGATGGCACTGCACCTCAGCGAAGGTGCGGCACCACCTTGAAAAAACAACATGGGGATGATCGGTTTCGACAGCGGATGTCGAAGCAGGGGAAGCGTGTCGAGGAAGCGGCAATGATCTCGTAAACCATATGTCGCAAACAATAATCGCCAACACCAAGCGCGATACCTTCGCCCTCGCTGCCTAAGTAGCGACTTGCGAAGTGTCAGCCCGGGGCTGTTCCCGACCCGGATCCTGGCATCAGCTAGGGAACTAAACTTCCGGACCCGGTCACGGGGTCCGGAAGGAAATCAAACAGTGACTGGGCCCGTCGGCGACTTGTTCGCGTGATTGCCGGGGCCGAGAAAATCGCAGCGAACTGCACACGGAGAAGCCCTGTTTTTGCACCGTTGGACGCGGGTTCGATTCCCGCCATCTCCACGATCGAGGAGAACCGGATCTCCGGATCACCTCGCCCCATGTAGGCAAAGGCCCGGTCGCTTTCGAGCGGCCGGGCCTTTGTCGTGCCCGGACCGGGCTTTAGGCGACCGGCTGGCCGGTCAGCATCCCCAGGAGCTGGTCCATCTCGTTGCGCCACAGCCGGTGGACGTTCATGCGGGTCGGCTTCGGCTGGCCGGGCAGCTGGCAGCGGAACGAGCTCCACAGGGTGTTCCGCCGGACGTCGCTGATCATCCGCAGGGCCTCGGCCGGGGGGATCGCCACGACGAGCTCCCGCGGGCGGTTGTTCCACCGGCTGGCCCGGTGCAGCAGCACGGCCTGCTGGGTCACGGTGATGAAGTAGTACGTCAGGAAGGCCTGGCCTATGACGCCGAACATGCTCATCAACCAGACGCTGGGGCCCGCTATCGCCTGGATCATGACGATCGGACGGTCCTGCGGGTTGGCCTGCGCGATCGCCTCGGCGACCTGCTGCTGGATGGTCGACTTCTTCATGGCCATGGGGATGGGCCTTTCCTGACGCGGGGCACGCCGGAGCGGAGGGTGTCACGCTCAAGCGGAAGGGGACGTCCCGCTCAGCTGCGGGGCGGTGCAGCGTACCGCCCGTGTCCCGTGGCGCACACCACCAGGGCGACGGCCGCAGCGCAGACCGGGACCAAGTAGCCCATCGCGGCGCCCGCTTGCTCGACGACCTGGCCCCCGGTGGCCGAACCGGCCGCGATGCCGCCGAGGATCGCGGTGACGGCGAGGGTCATGCCCTCGTTCAACCGGCCCTCGGGAGTGAGGCGCTGGACCAGGGTCATGCCGGTGACCATGGTCGGCGCGGTGGCCGCCCCTGCGCACAGCAGGGCGGCCGCGAGGGCGGGGAGCGACCCGCCGGTCCGCGCCGCGAGCAGCGGCAGCCACATCAGGGCGGTCATCGCCGCCACGCAGCCGACGAGCCGCCGGAACACGCGGCGGGCGGGGCGCACCGATCCGTACAGGAGTCCCGCGACGCACGAGCCGGCCGCCTGGAGCGCGAGCACCGGGCCCGCCGCCGCGCCGAGGCCGAGTCCGTCGGTGTACGCGATGGTCACCACCTCCAGGGAGCCGAAGACCGCCCCGGTGGCGAGGAAGACCGCGAGGAGGGGAGCGAACCCCCGTGTGCGGAAGGGGGACTTGGCTGATCCCGTGCGGAGCGACGGGGGCGGTTCGGTCGCGCGCTGGGCCGCGAAGAGCAGCACGCCCGTCATCAGCAGCACCGCGCCCACGAGCGTGCCGGCCTCGGGGAAGAGGGCCGAGCACAGGAAGGCGGCGACGACCGGGCCGAGCATGAAGCAGAGCTCGTCGGCGGCCTGTTCGAAGGAGTTGGCGGTGTGCAGGGCGGCCGCGTCCTCCCGGGAGGAGCCACGGTGCAGATGGGCCCAGCGGGCGCGGGACATGCCGCCGGTGTTGGGGGTGGTGGCGGTCGCGGCGTACGCGGCGAACAGGGTCCAGTTCGGGGCGCCGAAGTGCACGCACAGGAGCAGGGCGAGCGAGCCGAGGACCGCAACCGCCGTCGCCGGTACGGCGATTCGGGCCTGGCCGTGCCGGTCCACGAGCCGGGCGGTCCAGGGGGCGACCAGCGCGGTCGCGGCGAGGCCGGTGGCGGTGACGGCACCGGCCAGCGCGTACGAGCCGCGCGATCCGGCGATCATGATCACGGCACTGACGCCGAACATGCCCATGGGCAGCCGGGCGATCAGATTGCCGAGCGTGAAGGCACGGGTTCCGGGGGTGCGGAAGAGGCGTATGTAGGGGTTCGGGTGGCGGGCGGGCGAGGTGGGCTGCGGCATGCCCCGATCCTTTCCGGGGCCGGGTCGGCGGGTCCAACACCTGATCAGCGCCCATTCACCCACTCTTGTTGTCAACGCCCTTGATGCTGTTGACTTCCGCGCGTGCCCCGCGACCTGGATCCGCGGCTGCTGCGCTCGTTCGCGGCCGTCGCCGACGAACTGCACTTCACCCGCGCCGCCGCCCGCCTCTTCGTCGCCCAGCAGGCACTGAGCCGCGACATCCGGCGCCTGGAGGGGGAGTTGGGCGCCGAACTCTTCTCGCGGACCACCCGCGCGGTGGCGCTCACCGCGGACGGGGCACGGCTGCTGCCGTACGCCCGCAAGGTGCTCGCCGCCCATGACGAACTGCGCGGCGCGTGGGGGGAGCAGGGCCGGGCGCGGCCGCTGCTCGTCGATGTCTCGGCGCCGGTCGGCACCGGTGCGCGGGTGCTCGCCGAGGCCCGCGAACAGGCGCCCGGCGTCGAGTTCGTGGCCCGGTTCATCAGCGGGCTCACCGGGGCCGCCGCCGAGATCCTCGCCGGGCGGCTCGACGTCTCCTTCGGCCGGGCCGCCGGGCTCGACCCGGCGGTGCTCGCGGGCCTCGCCCACCAGCCGGTGCGTTACGAGCGGATGGCGGTGCTGCTCGCCGAGGACCACCGCCTCGCGGGTCTCGCCGAGGTGCCGCTCGCGGCGCTGGCCGGCGAGACGCTGTACGCGGCGGCGGGCAATGGGGCCACCCGGGAGTGGACCGACCTCGCCGAGCGGCTCTTCGCGGGGCGCGGCATCCGCACGGCCGCGCCGTTCCCGGAGATCGCGGGCGAGGAGGAGTTCGTGCGGGTGGTGCGCAAGCAGGGCTGGTCGGTCCTCGCCAGCACCGAGTTCATGGACGTGCCCGGCATGGTGGTCCGCCCGCTGACCGGACCCGTACCGCTCGCCCCGGTCTCGATGGTGTGGCGCAAGGGGTTCTCGCATCCCGGCGTCGAGGCGCTCCGGCGGGTCGCCGCCGAGGCCTCCGCGGCGCACGGCTGGCTGCGAAGACCCGCCGGAAGCTGGCTGCCCGAGCCCGACTTGTCCCTGATGGCGGCTGATGCCCCGCACGCGTCCCATCGAAGTCGAACATCACGCGATACGTGAACACATGTCCATGGACTCGTGCGCTACATTCATCGCCCGGGTGCGGCGGGATGGTGGGGGCGCTCGGAACGGGTGGGTTCTCCCCGTTCCGGCTGAGGCCCCCGGGAGTCGTGCGCGCAACCCGCGAAACACAGGTCAGGGAGTGCGTACGAACATGGACAGTGGAATAGTCGGCGGGCCGGGGGGACAGCCCCGTCCCGACCGCTCGGAGGGTGGCGGGCCGCCGCGTGACGCCACCGTGCGACTCGGCTTCTTCGCGGAGCAGTTGAGCCCACCCGCGCACCCGCTCGGCAAGCCCGACCCGCGCCTGAGCGTGCCCCGGCCGCGGGCGGCCGAGCCCGAGCCGGTTCAGCGCTCCGCCACGCAGAAGATCCCGGTCTTCAAGCCGTTGCGGGCGGCCTCGGCCGAGCGGGCCGTGTTCGTGGACGCCAGCGGACGGCGCGGCAAGAAGATCCGCTGGCTCGGCTGGATCTTCGGGCTCGCCGCCACCGGCTTCGCGGTGGCGCTCGTCGGCTCGCTGCTCGGCGGCAGCGCCCGCGCCCCCGGCCTCAACCTGCCCGAGGGCAGCAAGGCCGACTCCGTGACCGCGCCGCCGCAGGCCGCCGCCTCGCAGCCGCCGTCACCGAAGGCGTCCTCCACGAAGAAGGCCCTGACCCCGGTGCACAGCCCCTCCAAGGCGCCCTCGGCCAAGGCCTCCAGGTCCGAGCACGGCGCCACCCCCGCCACGGGCCACAGCCCGGTGCGGTCCTCCCCGCACCCCAGCGCCTCGCACAAGCCGTCCGCGCGGGCGGCCTCCCTCACCGTCGGCGCGACCGGCGCCTGAGCACCACCGTCCCGGATCCGCCCGCAGTGGCCCGGTCGGCGGCCCTGAGTCCCGCCTCAGCACCCCTCACCTCCTGAGCACCAACCCCGTACGGCGACCCCGGCGTACCGGCCCGAAGGCGTAACGACACCTGCCATGAGAACCACCAAGGCCAAGCCGCGGCCGGCGCGGCGCAAGCGGCTGCCCATGCGCTACCTGCTGCCGCTGCTGCTGCTCGTCGCGCTCGTCGCGATGCTGATGCTGCGCGGCTACGTGCACAGCGAGATCTCCGCGGACCACCGCGTCCGCGACCCCGCGCCCACCGACAAGGTGCCCGAGAAGATCATCGACGGCGGCCCGGTCATCGACGCGCGCGCCCCCGGAAAGCCGGTCAGCCTCCAGATACCGGACCACAAGATCGTCATCACCTTCGACGACGGCCCGGACCCCACCTGGACGCCGAAGGTCCTGGACGAGCTGAAGAAGTACCACGCGCACGCCGTCTTCTTCGTCACCGGAACCAACGCCTCGCGCTACCCCGACCTCATCAAGCGCATGGTCGCCGAGGGCCACGAGGTGGGGCTGCACACCTTCAACCACCCCGACCTCTCCTACCAGTCGAAGTCGCGGATCGACCGGGAGCTCTCCGAGAACCAGCTCGCGCTCGCGGGCGCCGCGGGCGTGCACAGCTCGCTGTTCCGGCCGCCGTACTCCTCGTTCGCCGACGCCATGGACAACGACACCTGGCCGGTCGTCCAGTACGTCGGCAGCAAGGGCTATGTCGTTGCGCTCGACTCCACCGACAGCGAGGACTGGCAGCGGCCCGGGGTCAAGAAGATCATCCACAACGCCACCCCGGAGGACAACAAGGGCGCCATCGTCCTGATGCACGACTTCGGCGGCGACCGCTCGCAGACCGTGGCCGCGCTCGACAAGTTCCTGCCGGACATGCAGGGGTCGGGCTACACCTTCGTCAACCTCACCACCGCGCTCGGCGCGCCCAGCGCGCTGACCCCGGTCAGCGGCATGGACCTGTGGAAGGGCGAGGCGTTCGTGGGCGCCGTCCAGGTCGCCGAGCACACCACCGACTTCCTCGTCGTGGGCCTCGCGATCGTCGGCGTGCTGGTGTTCACCCGGTTCGGCCTGATGCTGCTGCTCTCCTTCGCGCACGCCCGCAAGGTCCGCAGGAAGGACTTCCAGTGGGGGCCGCCGGTCACCGAACCGGTCTCGGTGCTCGTGCCCGCCTACAACGAGCGCGAATGCATCGCCAACACCGTTCGTTCGCTCATGGCGAGCGACCATCCGATCGAAGTGATCGTGATCGACGACGGTTCGAGCGACGGCACCGCCGACATCGTCGAGGCGCTCGGCTACCCCAACGTGCGCGTGGTGCGCCAGGAGAACGCGGGCAAGCCCGCCGCCCTCAACAACGGCATCGCGCACGCTCGTTACGAGCTCGTCGTGATGATGGACGGCGACACCGTCTTCGAGCCGTCCACCGTCCGCGAACTGGTCCAGCCCTTCGGCAACCTGCGCGTCGGCGCCGTCGCGGGCAACGCCAAGGTCGGCAACCGGGACTCGCTCATCGGCGCCTGGCAGCACATCGAGTACGTGATGGGCTTCAACCTCGACCGCCGCATGTACGACCTGCTCGGCATCATGCCCACCATCCCGGGCGCGGTCGGCGCCTTCCGGCGCCAGGCCCTGGAGCGGGTCGGCGGCATGAGCGAGGACACCCTCGCCGAGGACACCGACATCACCATGGCCATCCACCGCGACGGCTGGAAGGTGGTCTACAGCGAGAACGCCCGCGCCTGGACCGAGGCCCCCGAGTCCGTCCAGCAGCTGTGGTCACAGCGCTACCGCTGGTCGTACGGCACGATGCAGGCGATCTGGAAGCACCGCGGCGCCGTCAAGGACCGCGGCCCCTCGGGCCGCTTCGGCCGCTTCGGCCTGCCGCTGGTCGCCCTGTTCATGGTGGTGGCGCCCCTCCTCGCCCCGCTCATCGACATCTTCCTGCTGTACGGGATCGTCTTCGGCAAGACCGAGCAGACCATCGTGGCCTGGCTCGTCGTGCTGATGATCCAGGCGATCTGCGCGGCCTACGCCTTCCGGCTCGACAAGGAACGCCTGACCCACCTGCTCTCGCTGCCGCTCCAGCAGGTCCTGTACCGGCAGTTGATGTACGTCGTGCTGCTCCAGTCCTGGATCACCGCGGTGACCGGAGGCCGGCTGCGCTGGCAGAAGCTGCGCCGCACCGGCGTGGTCGAGGCGCCGGGCAACCCGGCCGCGCGAAAGGCCGTCGGATGACCTCGTACGCGCAGGCGCCCGGGGCGGTGGCCGATCCCGCCGCCCCGGCGCCCCGGCCGCCCGCGCGCGACCGGTACTTCGACTTCCTGCGTGCCCTCGCCCTGTTCCGGGTGGTGCTCTACCACCTGATGGGCTGGGCCTGGCTGCCGCTCGCCTTCCCGTCCATGGGCGTGATGTTCGCGCTCGCCGGGAACCTGATGGCGCGCTCCCTGAAGCGGCCCGCCGTCCAGGTGGTGCGCGGCCGCCTGCGCCGGCTGCTCCCGCCGATGTGGCTGCTCGGCGCGGTCGGCATCACCGGCATGCTCGCCCAGGGCTGGGGCCCCGACTCCGACGGGCACCCCGCCTGGTGGTGGGGGCACCTGCTGTTCTGGGTGGTCCCGCTCAGCGACCCGCCGTACGGGGCGGGCCTGCCCGGCATCCACCACGTCCTGGGCGAGAACTGGGGCGCCAACCTCGCCGAGCCGCTCTGGTACCTGCGCGCCTACCTGTGGTTCGTGCTGCTCTCGCCGCTGTTCCGGGTGCTCATGCGGCGCCTGCCGTGGCTGACGATCCTCGCTCCGGTGGCGATCGCCGCGCTGATGGACGCCGTGGACCTCGGGCTGCCCACCCGCGTCGACTCCGCGCTCACCGACTTCGCCACCTTCGGCGCCTGCTGGATCCTCGGCATGGCCCACCAGGCGGGCGTACTGCGGAAGTTGCCCGCCTACCTGGTGCCCTCGCTCGCCCCCATCGTGATGGCCCTCGGCTACTGGTGGGCGGTGCGCGGCGGATACTCGATCACGGGCAGCACCGAGCTCGACTCGATCCCGCTCGCACAGACCCTGTGGTCGCTCGGCGCCGTCCTCCTGCTGCTGCACATCAGCCCCTCGTGGCAGGTCTGGCCGGCCCCGCTGAGGCGATGGGACCGGCTGATCACACTGCTCAACTCGCGGGCCGTGACGGTCTACCTGTGGCACAACCTGTGCATCCTGGCCGCCGCCACGGTCTGGGACGACCTGTGGAGCATCGACGCACTGGCCGGCGCGGCCAAGTTCCTCAACAGCTCCTGGCCGGTCCTCGCCGTGACCTGGGTGCTGATCGGCCTGTGCGTGCTGTGCTTCGGCTGGGTCGAGGACGTGGCGGCCAAGCGCCGGCCCCGGCTCTGGCCCGCCTGAGGCGACCGGGCGGCGGCGCCTCACCGCCGCCGCCCGGATCCGGTGAAGACAAGGTTGCACCCCGGTCATCCGGCGGCACGCGACCGAAACCCGCCCTCCCTACGGTCGCCGGCACGACAAGCGACGCGACCGTGGAGGCGACATGGCAGGCCGTTGGATCGAGCGGTGGGAGCCGGAGGACGACACCTTCTGGCGCGAGACGGGCAGGAGCGTCGCCCGCCGCAACCTCTTCCTGTCCGTGTTCTGCGAACACGTCGGGTTCTCCATCTGGAGCCTGTGGTCGGTGATGGTGCTCTTCATGGGCCCGGCCTACGGGGTGGACCCGGCGGGCAAGTTCTTCCTGATCTCGGTGGCGACCCTCGTCGGCGCCCTGGTCCGCGTCCCGTACACCTTCGCCGTCGCCCGCTTCGGCGGCCGCAACTGGAGCGTCGTCAGCTCGCTGCTCCTGCTGGTCCCGGCGGCGGCCGCCTGGTTCGCCATGGAGCCGGGCACCTCGTACACCACCTTCCTCCTAATCGCGGCCGTCGCCGGGGTCGGCGGGGGCAACTTCGCTTCCTCGATGACCAACATCAACGCCTTCTTCCCGCTCCGCGAGAAGGGCTGGGCGCTGGGGCTCAACGCGGGCGGCGGCAACATCGGCGTACCGGTGGTGCAGCTCGTCGGGCTGCTCGTCATCGCGACCGCGGGCGCGGGCCACCCGCGCGTCGTGCTCGCCGTCTACCTGCCGCTCGTCGCCCTGGCCGGGCTGTGCGCGGCCCTGGGCATGGACAACCTGGCGCCGGTGCGCAACGACAAGGGCGCGGTCCGCGAGGCGCTGCGCGAGGCGCACACCTGGATCATGGCTCTCCTGTACGTCGGCACCTTCGGCTCCTTCATCGGCTACAGCTTCGCCTTCGGCCTCGTCCTGCAGACCCAGTTCGGGCGGAGTCCGCTCCAGGCCGCCTCGCTCACCTTCATCGGGCCGCTGCTCGGCTCGCTGGTCCGGCCGGTCGGCGGCCGGCTCGCCGACCGTTTCGGCGGCGCCCGCATCACCCTGGGCAACTTCGCCGCGATGGCGGCGGCGACCGGCGTCGTCCTGTACGCCTCGGTGGACGCGTCGCTGCCCGTCTTCCTCGCCGGGTTCATCGCCCTGTTCGCGCTCAGCGGCCTCGGCAACGGCTCCACCTACAAGATGATCCCCGCGATCTTCCAGACCAGGGCGCTCGCCCGCGGGCTGCGGGGCGAGGAGGCGGCGGCCTACGGGCGGCGCCTCTCCGGGGCCGCCATGGGCCTGGTCGGGGCGGTCGGCGCGCTCGGCGGACTCGCCATCAACCTCGCCTTCCGCCAGTCCTTCCGGGCCGCGGGCAGCGGCACCGCCGCCTTCGTCGCCTTCCTGGCCTGTTACGCGGTGTGCTCCGCGGTGACCTGGGCGGTATACGTGCGCCGACCCGCGCGAGCGGCCGCCTCCACCGCGCCCGAGCCCGCCTGGGCGAAGGTGTGATCCTGGCCGGCGGGGCCGGGACGTAACACCCGGGAAACCACGGTGAACCCCGGGCGTCACGCCCCGTTGGCACGCTCGGACGCCACCGCACCACCTGGAGAGTCATGTCCGCAGAACCAGAAGCGGTCGCACCGCACGGACCCCTCAGCGGATTCACCGTCGGGGTCACCGCGGCCCGCCGGGCCGACGAGCTCGCGGCGCTGCTCACCCGCCGCGGGGCCGCGGTGCTGCACGCGCCCGCACTGCGGATCGTCCCGCTCGCCGACGACAGCGAACTCCTCGCCGCCACCCAGGAGTTGATCGCCAAGACGCCCGACACGGTGGTGGCCACCACCGCCATCGGGTTCCGCGGCTGGGTCGAGGCCGCCGACGGATGGGGGATAGGGGATGCTCTCCTCGCCACCCTCAAGGGCGTCGAGCTCCTCGCCCGCGGCCCCAAGGTCAAGGGCGCGGTCCGGGCCGCCGGGCTCACCGAGCGGTGGTCGCCCTCGTCCGAGTCGATGGCCGAGGTCCTGGAGCGGCTGCTCGCCGAGGGCGTGGCGGGCCGGCGCATCGCGATCCAGCTGCACGGCGAACCGCTGCCCGGCTTCGTCGAGGCGCTGCGCGCGGGCGGCGCCGAGGTCGTCGGCGTGCCCGTGTACCGCTGGCTGCCGCCGCGGGATCCGGCCCCGCTCGACCGGCTCCTGGACGCCACCGTCTCGCACGGCCTGGACGCGCTCACCTTCACCAGCGCCCCGGCCGCGGCCTCCCTGCTCGGCCGGGCCGAGGAGCGCGGCATGCTCGCCGAGCTGCTGCTCGCCCTCCACCACGACGTGCTGCCCGCCTGTGTCGGACCGGTCACCGCGCTGCCGCTCCAGGCTCGCGGGGTGACCACCCTCGCCCCCGAGCGCTTCCGCCTGGGCCCGCTCGTCCAGCTCCTGTGCACCGAACTCCCCTCCCGCGCACGGTCGTTGCCGCTGGCCGGCCGACGCGTGGAGATCCGCGGCCAGGCCGTGCTCGTGGACGGCGAACTGCGCCCCGTGCCGCCCGCGGGCATGGCCCTGCTGCGCACTCTCGCCCGCCGCCCCGGCTGGGTGGTGCCGCGCGCCGAACTGCTCCGGGCGCTGCCGGGCTCGGGCACCGACGAACACGCCGTGGAGACGGCGATGGCCCGCCTGCGCACGGCACTTGGCGCGCCCCGGATCATCCAGACGGTGGTCAAGCGCGGCTACCGCCTCGCGCTCGATCCGGCCGCCGACGCGAAGTACGCGGACGGCCGGTAGGAGGGGTTCCGGGGGCGGCCGCGGGCGGGCACTCTGGGGGGAAGCACTCACCGGTAACCCCTAGGCGGTGACAGGCGCATGTTGCGGTTCGACTCCGGGCGGATCTGTCTGGATCTGGTGGCGACCGGGGCGTACGAGAGTGAACAGCTCGACACCGCCGCACAGGTGGGCCAGTGGCTGCTGGGCGTGGGCCTGGTCCCGCGCGGCACCCCGCTCGCCGGACTCGACGCCGACTGGCCCCGGCGATTCGTCGAACTGCGCCGCTGCATCGGCCAGTTGATCCAGGCCGAGCTGGGCGGGGCCCCCGGCGGGGCGCCCGCCGCCCTCGACCGGGTCAACGCCCTCGCGGCCGCCCCGCCCCCGGGGGTACGGGCGATCCGGAGCGCCGACGGCGGGCTCGTGCGCACCCTGAGCCGCGCCCCGGACTGCGGCGCGCTGCTCGCCGCCGTCGCCCGGGACGCCGTCGACCTGCTCACCGACCCCGAGGCCAGGGCCCGCCTGCGCCAGTGCGAGGGCGACAACTGCCGGCTGCTCTACCTCGACACCTCGCGCGGACGCCGGCGCCGCTGGTGCTCCAGCGAGGTGTGCGGCAACCGCGAGCGGGTGGCCCGGCACCGGCGCCGCGTCGCCGCCCTGTGACCTCCGGGGCCCCCGGGACGACCGCCGCGCGAAGAAAGTCGCCCGGCGTTTGAATGGATCCCGACAACCGCCCGTATGGAGAGACGAACCGGCTCGCAGCCGCGCGCCGGGATGGTCTCGACCTGGAGGTGCCGGTTGCGCAAGGATGCCGCCGTGGCCGATGACCGTCCGCGCGGGGCCCGGCACCGCTCCGTGCCCGACGAGGAACTGATGCGGGCGCTGTACCGCGAGCACGCGGGGCCGCTGCTCGGGTACGTCATGCGCCTCGTCGCCGGCGACCGCCAGCGGGCCGAGGACGTGGTGCAGGAGACGCTCATCCGTGCCTGGAAGAACGCCGGTCAGCTCAACAGGGCCACCGGTTCGGTCCGCCCCTGGCTGGTGACGGTCGCGCGCCGCATCGTCATCGACGGCCACCGCAGCCGGCAGGCCCGGCCGCAGGAGGTCGATCCGTCGCCGCTGGAGGTCATGCCCGCGGAGGACGAGATCGACAAGGCGTTGTGGCTGATGACCCTCTCCGATGCGCTCGACGACCTCACCCCGGCCCACCGGGAGGCGCTCATCGAGACGTACTTCAAGGGACGTACGGTCAACGAGGCGGCCCAGGCGCTCGGCGTACCCAGCGGGACCGTGCGGTCCCGGGTCTTCTACGCCCTGCGCTCCATGAAACTGGCACTGGAGGAACGGGGGGTGACGACATGACGACAGGCGACCACGCGGAGGACTCGCCGCACGAGGCGGTCGGCGCGTACGCGCTCGGCATCCTGGACGACGCCGAGGCCACCGCCTTCGAGGAACACCTCGCGGGCTGCGAGCTGTGCGCCGCCGAACTCGACGGCCTGGCGGGCATGGCGCCGATGCTGGCCACCCTCAAGGAGTTCCCCGGCCCCGCCGCCCAGCCGCTGCGGCCGGCCCCGCCCGGCATGACCACCACCCTGATCAACGAGGTCGCGGCCCAGCGCGCCCGGCGCCGGCGGCGCACCACGTACCTGGTGGCGGCCGCGGCCGCGCTGATCATCGGCGGTCCGGCGGTCGCGGTGGTGGCGACCTCCGGCGACACCGGCACCCAGCAGAGCGCCGAGGCGCACCCGACCAGCCCGGCCGAGGACGCCTTCTTCAACCACATGACCCGGAAGGTGTCGGCGACCGACCCGAAGACCCAGGTCACCGCGACCGTCGGCACCGAGGCCAAGGCCTGGGGCACCCACACCGTCCTGGAGCTGAAGAACGTCAAGGGCCCGCTGAAGTGCAGCCTGATCGCGGTCGGCAAGAACGGCGAACGGGAGACGGTGACCAGCTGGGCGGTGCCGAACTGGGGCTACGGCCTGCCCGACAGCCCGCACGAGACCGCCCGCTACCCGCTGTACGTGCACGGCGGCACGGGACTGGACCGCGCCCAGATCGACCACTTCGAGGTCCGTACCTCCGACGGGAAGGCGCTCGTGGACGTCCCGGCGTGAGCGCCGGGACGCGACGCGGGACGCGACAACCGTCCCGACATGCGGTTCGGCACCGAATTGTGGCCTGACATCGGGTCCCCCTTCGCGTACGGTTGACGGCTGCCCAATGCACGTCAGAAGGGGGCCTCGGTGGCCGCGCAGGATGCCGCTGTCGATTCCGCTGCCGGTACCTCCGAATCCGCTGTGGATTCGGTCCGGGAACGCGAAATCGCTGGGGAACAGGTACATCTCGATCAGGTGTACCGCCGCCTGGAGGAGAAGATCCACGAGGCGGAGTTCCTGATGAACGACGCCGCCAAGCGCGGTCAGGTCGGCACGCCCGGCGCCCTCGCCGAACGCGACGCCCAGGTCTTCCGGGCGGGGGTCCACCTGAACCGGCTCAACAACGAGTTCGAGGACTTCCTCTTCGGCCGGATCGACCTGCTGCTCGGCAAGGACGGCAAGAAGGGCCCGGACGGGGCGTACACCTCGGTCGAACCGGCCGAGGACGCCGTGCGGCCCGACCACACGGCCGACATCGCCGAGACCCTGCACATCGGCCGCATCGGCGTCCTGGACGCCGACTACTCGCCGCTGGTCATCGACTGGCGGGCGCCCGCGGCGGCCCCGTTCTACCGCTCGACGCCGGTCGACCCGGGCCGGGTCGTGCGGCGCCGGGTGATCCGCTCCAAGGGCCGCAAGGTGCTCGGCGTCGAGGACGACCTGATGCGCCCCGAACTCAAGGCGACCCTGGACGGCGCCGAGCTGCCCGTCATCGGTGACGGCGCCCTGATGGCCGCGCTCGGCCAGGCCCGCAGCCACAGCATGCGCGACATCGTGGCGTCCATCCAGGCCGAGCAGGACCTGGTCATCCGGGCACCCGCCGCCTCCGTGACGTACGTCGAGGGCGGCCCCGGCACCGGCAAGACCGCGGTCGCGCTGCACCGCGCGGCCTACCTCCTCTACCAGGACCGCCGCCGTTACGCGGGCGGCATCCTGATCGTCTCGCCGACCCCGCTGCTCGTCGCGTACACCGAGGGCGTGCTGCCCTCGCTCGGCGAGGAGGGCCAGGTCGCGATCCGCGCGGTCGGCAACCTGGTGGACGGCGCGGAGGCCACCGAGTACGACGATCCGGCGGTCGCCCGCGTCAAGGGCTCCTCGCGGATGCTGCACGTGCTGCGCCGGGCCGCCAGGGGCGCCCTGGAAGGCCCGGGGGAGCAGCCCAGACGCTCCCGGCGGCGCGGCGGGGAGCAGCTGGCCCTCGGCGAGGAGGCGCCCGCCCAGCAGCCCGCCCAGCGGCTCCGCGTGGTCGCCTTCGGCGCGCGGATCGAGCTGGAGGGCGAGGAGCTGCGGCGCATCCGCCAGACCGTCCTCGGCGGCACTGCCCCGGTCAACCTGCTGCGCCCGCGCGCCCGCAGGCTGCTCCTGGACGCGCTGTGGGCGAAGTCGGGCGCCGCCGGGCGCCACACCGACCCGGAGCTCGCCGCCGAACTGCGGTCCTCCTTCGACGACGACATCGCCTCCGAGGACGCCTTCGTCGACTTCCTCGCCGCCTGGTGGCCGGAGCTCACCCCGCGCGGGGTGCTCGCCGCGATGGCCGACGAGAAGCGCCTGGGCCGCTGGGCCCGCCGGGTCCTGAACCAGGGCGAGGTGCGCCGCCTGGCCCGTTCGCTGGCGCGCGCCGCCGACGGTGCCTTCTCGGTGCACGACGTGGCCCTGCTCGACGAGCTGGAGACGCTGCTCGGCGCCCCGGCCCGGCCGAAGAAGAAGCGCGAGTACGACCCGCTGGACGCGCTGACCGGCCTGGAGGAGCTGATGCCGCACCGCGAGGAGACCCAGCGCGAGCGCGCGGAGCGGCTCGCCCAGGAGCGCACCGAGTACGCGCACGTCATCGTCGACGAGGCGCAGGACCTCACGCCCATGCAGTGGCGGATGGTCGGCCGGCGCGGGCGCACCGCCACCTGGACGGTCGTGGGCGACCCCGCCCAGTCCTCCTGGTCCGACCCGGACGAGGCCGCCGAGGCCCGCGACGAGGCGCTGGGCAGCCGCCCGCGCCGCCGTTTCGAACTGACCGTCAACTACCGCAACCCCGCCGAGATCGCCGAACTTGCCGCCAAGGTGCTGGCGTTGGCGATGCCGGGCATGAAGTCGCCGGCCGCGGTCCGCTCGACGGGGGTGCGGCCGCGGTTCGCGGTGGTACGCGACGGCGACCTCGCCCGGTGCGTGCGGGAGGAGGCGGCGCGGCTGCTGGACCAGGTCGACGGAACGGTCGGCGTGGTGGTCGCGATGCGGCGCCGCGAACAGGCCGCGCGCTGGCTCGCGGGGCTCGGCGACCGGGTGGTGGCGCTGGGCAGCCTGGAGGCCAAGGGCCTGGAGTACGACGCCACCGTGGTGGTGTCCCCGGCCGAGATCGCGGACGAGTCCCCGGCCGGACTGCGGGTGCTGTACGTGGCGTTGACCCGGGCGACGCAGCAGCTCACGGTCGTCTCGGGGGAGCGGGACGAGCCCGACGCGGACGGGGTGGCGGACCTGCTCCGCGATTAAATTCGGGGTCAACTCGCGATGCGGGGATCACTTGGCGGGGTGGTTTGTTAGCCTGGGTGTGGCACCGGCTCGATCCAAGCCCCCGGGCCCAACCTTAGTCGCTCAGAGCGACCACTTGCCGCGAGGCGAGCATGGCGGGTCGGTGTCATTAACGTGAGCGACAGGCCCACGTCATCTTCGGATGACGTGGGCCTGTTGTCGTTGGTGCTCGGCCACGGCTCCAGCGGCGGGTTGTAGCTTTCGGGGCTTCCGCCGAAGCGACACTTTCTCGTATGGTGGAAACCACTTTCCGAAAAGGGTCGCCCATTATCGGCTACCAGCCAGTAGGTGCGACCATCGGATGGCGCCGCCACGCCACAGCCGGGGCGGTGCTAGCAACGAAGCTAGGGAAAGCAGAGGAACACGGTCATGGCAACGGCGCCCAGCGTCTCGTACTCGATGACGGTCCGCCTTGAGGTGCCCGCCAGCGGCACGGCGGTCTCGCAGCTCACCACGGCCGTGGAGTCCTCCGGCGGGTCGGTGACCGGCCTCGACGTGACCGCCTCCGGCCACGAGAAGCTGCGGATCGACGTCACCATCGCGGCCACCTCCACCTCGCACGCCGACGAGATCGTCGAGAAGCTGCGCGGCATCGAGGGCGTCACCCTCGGCAAGGTCTCCGACCGTACGTTCCTGATGCACCTCGGCGGCAAGATCGAGATGGCGTCCAAGCACCCCATCCGCAACCGTGACGACCTCTCCATGGTCTACACCCCGGGCGTGGCCCGGGTGTGCATGGCGATCGCCGAGAACCCCGAGGACGCCCGGCGCCTCACCATCAAGCGAAACTCCGTCGCAGTTGTGACGGACGGCTCCGCGGTGCTCGGCCTCGGCAACATCGGCCCGATGGCCGCGCTGCCCGTCATGGAGGGCAAGGCGGCCCTCTTCAAGCGCTTCGCCGGCATCGACGCCTGGCCGATCTGCCTGGACACCCAGGACTCCGACGCGATCGTCGAGATCGTCAAGGCGATCGCCCCGGGCTTCGCGGGCATCAACCTGGAGGACATCTCCGCGCCGCGCTGCTTCGAGATCGAGGCCCGTCTGCGCGAGGCCCTCGACATCCCCGTCTTCCACGACGACCAGCACGGCACCGCGATCGTGGTGCTGGCCTCGCTGACCAACGCACTGCGCGTGGTGGGCAAGGGAATTGGCGACGTACGCGTCGTCATGTCCGGCGCCGGCGCGGCCGGTACGGCCATCCTCAAGCTGCTGCTCGCGGCCGGCGTCAAGAACGCGGTCGTCGCCGACATCCACGGCGTGGTCCACTCGGGCCGCGAGGACCTGGTCGACGCGAGCCCCGGGTCCGCGCTGCGCTGGATCGCCGACAACACCAACCCCGAGGGCCTGACCGGCACGCTCAAGGAGGCCGTGGTCGGCGCCGACGTCTTCATCGGCGTATCCGCCCCCAACGTCCTGAACGGCGACGACGTGGCCGCGATGGCCGACGGCGCGATCGTGTTCGCGCTCGCGAACCCGGACCCCGAGGTGGACCCCGCAATCGCCCGCCAGACCGCGGCAGTTGTGGCCACCGGGCGCTCGGACTTCCCGAACCAGATCAACAACGTGCTGGTCTTCCCCGGCGTCTTCCGCGGCCTGCTCGACGCGCAGTCCCGCACCGTCAACACCGAGATGATGCTGGCCGCGGCCGGCGCGCTCGCGGACGTCGTCGCCGAGGACGAGCTCAACGCGAACTACATCATCCCGTCGGTCTTCAACGACAAGGTGGCCGGAGCGGTCGCCGGAGCCGTCCGCAACGCCGCCAAGGCCGCCGGTGGCGCTGTGACGGCGCCCACGTCGGCCTGAGCTCCGGCGCGTCGCGGGATGCGGGCCCAGTAACGCCCCCTTAGGGTGGCGGACCATGACCCGCCTGCACCGGCCCTGGCCCGGGAGTCCCCACCGTGTCGACGGAGCGTCACCTTGATGAGGCAGTGGCGCTTTTCGTGTGACTCGGTGTGACTCGGGAGGGTGCCGGATTGGCTTTCCCGCCGTAGGTGGGGGCAGGATGCTCCCCCAAGGACTTCGTCCAGGGGGGACCCCCAGGACGCGAGGTCGTGCAAGCGGACCCGGGTCCGGGGACTGTTCGAGGGCCCTGGCAGCATCGGCTTCGCTGTACTCAACATGCGGCTTCCGCCGCGTGGCACGCCTCACAGGCAAGAAGAACACGGGAGTAAGAACATGAACCGCAGTGAGCTGGTGGCCGCGCTGGCCGACCGCGCCGAGGTGACCCGCAAGGACGCCGACGCCGTGCTGGCCGCTCTCGCCGAGACCGTCGGCGAGATCGTCGCCAAGGGCGACGAGAAGGTCACCATCCCCGGCTTCCTGACCTTCGAGCGCACCCACCGTGCCGCTCGTACCGCTCGTAACCCGCAGACCGGCGACCCGATCAACATCCCGGCCGGCTACAGCGTGAAGGTCTCCGCGGGCTCGAAGCTCAAGGAAGCCGCCAAGGGCAAGTAAGCGTCCCTGGCTTTGCAAGGCGCTTAGCAGCAACAAGAAGGGGGCCACCCGTGCAGGGTGGCCCCCTTCCGCATCCCCCGGGCCCCTCATCTCCGGGCTTCCCCCGGGCCCTCGCATCCCCCTGGGCTCCGCCCCGGACCTCTTCAGCGATCCCTGGGCTCTGCCCCGGGCCCCTGCCGTATCCCCTGGGCTGGCGCCCCGGGCCCTTCCACATCCCCTGGGCTCCGCCCTGAGGCCCCCTGCGGGGACGGCGTCCCCTGGACCCCTCCCCGGGGCTCTGGCCCCGGCCCCTTCCGTGTCCCCTGGGCTCCGCCCCCAGGCCTCCTGCGGGGACAGTGGCACCTGCGCCCCTCCCCGGGGTGCTCCGGCCTGGGCCCCTTCAGCAACCCCCAGGGTCCGCCCTGGGCCTGCGCGGCTCCGGCCTCGTACCGAGCCTTCGAGGGGTTTCCCCGAGGTGGCCCTGCCAGCGTCTCCGCGCCGCCCTCGCTGGGGCCCTCCAGCAGCACTCCTGGGGCTCCGCCCCAGACCCCGCTCCTCAAACGCCGCAGGGGCTGAATTTGGCGCCTCCCCCTGCAACCGGCGCAGGGGATTTCGCGTACCGCATCCTTCGACCGCCGGGTGGGCTGGTGCCGCTCCCGTCACCCTCATCTGCCGGAGGGGCTGAATGTCGCGCCTGTCACCCTTCGACTGCCGGGCGGCCCCCCGGGCCAGTGCTCCTCCAGCGCTCGAACGAGTTCGTCGGGGTGTCAAAAAGCCGGGCGGGCTGGGGGATCCAGCCCGTCCGGCGTTTGAGGACGAGCGGCCTGAGGCCGTGGAGCAGCGACCGCGGGCCGCGGGTGGTGACCGGCCGGGAGGCCGTACCGGGTGGCGGCCGGAGGCCACCGAGGGGGCCGGGGCTGGGCCCCAGGGGGTTACACCAGGGAACCGTTGGGGAGTTCCACCTTCGCCCCGAGGCTCTCCAGCTTCTCCATGAAGTTCTCGTAGCCCCGGTTGATCAGGTCGATGCCGTGCACCCGGGACGTGCCCTGGGCCGCCAGCGCCGCGATGAGGTACGAGAAGCCGCCCCGGAGGTCCGGGATGACCAGGTCGGCGCCCTGGAGCTTCGTGGGGCCGCTCACGACCGCGGAGTGCAGGAAGTTGCGCTGACCGAAGCGGCAGTCCGAGCCGCCCAGGCACTCGCGGTAGAGCTGGATGTGCGCGCCCATCTGGTTCAGCGCCGAGGTGAAGCCGAGCCGGGACTCGTACACCGTCTCGTGCACGATGGACAGGCCGGTGGCCTGGGTCAGGGCGACCACGAGCGGCTGCTGCCAGTCGGTCTGGAAGCCGGGGTGCACGTCCGTTTCGAGGGCGATGGACTTGAGCGAGCCGCCGGGGTGCCAGAAGCGGATGCCCTCGTCGTCGATCTCGAAGGCGCCGCCGACCTTCCGGTAGGTGTTCAGGAACGTCATCATCGAGCGCTGCTGGGCGCCGCGGACGTAGATGTTGCCCTCGGTCGCCAGCGCGGCGGACGCCCAGGAGGCGGCCTCCAGACGGTCCGAGAGGGCCCGGTGGGTGTAGCCGCCGAGCTTGTCGACACCGGTGACCCGGATGGTCCGGTCGGTGTCCATCGCGATGATCGCGCCCATCTTCTGCAGGACGCAGATGAGGTCCTCGATCTCCGGCTCGACCGCGGCGTTGGAGAGCTCGGTCACCCCCTCCGCGAGCACGGCGGTCAGCAGGACCTGCTCGGTGGCGCCGACCGAGGGGTAGGGCAGCCGGATCTTGCAGCCGCGAAGGCGCTGCGGGGCCTCCAGGTACTGGCCGTCCGCGCGCTTCTCGATGGTCGCGCCGAACTGCCGCAGCACCTCGAAGTGGAAGTCGATGGGCCGGCCGCCGATGTCGCAGCCGCCGAGGCCCGGGATGAAGGCGTGGCCCAGGCGGTGCAGCAGCGGGCCGCAGAGCAGGATCGGGATCCGCGAGGAACCCGCGTGCGCGTCGATGTCGGCGACGTTCGCGGACTCGACGTGGGAGGGGTCGAGGATCAGCTCGCCCGGCTCGTCGCCGGGACGGACGGTGACGCCGTGCAGCTGCAGCAGGCCCCGTACGACGCGTACGTCGCGGATGTCGGGCACATTGCGCAGTCTGCTCGGGCCGCTGCCGAGAAGGGCGGCGACCATCGCCTTCGGCACGAGGTTCTTCGCGCCGCGGACGCGGATCTCGCCCTCGAGCGGGGTTCCGCCGTGGACAAGCAGTACATCGTCTGTGCCGGTCATGAATCTCGCGTTCCGGAGTGGTCGGGCAAGGGGCAGGGATAAAGGGTAAGGGGCTTTCACCCCTGCCCCATAAGGCCGAGGAGGGTTCAGAGACGTAATGAATTCGCTACAGCACGCTCCGCGCAGGGACTCCTGCACAGCGTCACGGCCCCCGGCCGCCGCTTCAGGGCGCGCCCGGCGGGCCGGTGGAGTGGCGTGCGCCCCACTGCTGCCGTGCGCCCTCCCGTCACCCGACCGCCGCCCCCTGGCGACGCTCTTCGCGCGGCGTCTTTCTTCCCGCGCCGCCCCGTTGTGCGGGATCATGTCCGCATGACCGAGGTGTCCTCGCTCACAGGGCGGCTGCTCGTGGCGACCCCCGCGCTCGCGGATCCGAACTTCGACCGCGCGGTGGTGCTGCTCCTCGACCACGACGAGGAGGGCACGCTCGGCGTGGTCCTGAACCGGCCGACGCCGGTCGGCGTCGGCGACATCCTGGAGTCCTGGGCGGAACTCGCGGGCGATCCGGGCGTGGTCTTCCAGGGCGGCCCGGTCTCCCTCGACTCGGCCCTCGGGGTCGCCGTCATCCCCGGTGACGAGGGGCCGCTGGGCTGGCGGCGGGTCTACGGGGCGATCGGCCTGGTCGACCTGGAGACGCCGCCGGAACTGCTGGCCGCCGCCCTCGGATCGCTGCGGATCTTCGCCGGGTACGCGGGCTGGGGGCCGGGCCAGCTGGAGGACGAGCTGAGCGACGGCGCCTGGTACGTGGTCGAGTCGGAGCCCGGTGACGTCTCGTCCCCCGAGCCCGAGAGCCTGTGGCGGGCGGTGCTGCGCCGCCAGCGCAGCGAGCTGGCGATGGTCGCCACCTATCCGGACGATCCCTCGCTCAATTGACGGTGTGGCGACGCCCTTCCGCCGCATCCGGTCGCCTTCAGTACCCTTGGTGGTTATGAGCACTCTTGAGCCCGAGCGCGGGGCAGGTACGGGGACCCTCGTAGAGCCGACACCCCAGGTGTCGAACGGCGACGGCGACCACGAGCGCTTCGCCCACTACGTCCAGAAGGACAAGATCATGGCGAGCGCGCTCGACGGTACGCCCGTCGTGGCGCTCTGCGGCAAGGTCTGGGTACCGGGGCGCGACCCGAAGAAGTACCCGGTCTGCCCGATGTGCAAGGAGATCTACGAGTCCATGGGCGCCGGTGGCGACAAGGACAAGGGCGGCAAGGACAAGAAGTAGCCCGCGGGGCGGTCCTTCCACCGAGGCGGTCCCTGGGGTGTGCGTCACGCACACCCCAGGGACCGTTCTGTGTTTCCGGGTTGTCCAGACCTCTTGCCGAGCGCTTTGCCTCCGCCATAACCTCCTCCCTGTTGTGCAGTATGCGAAACGCTCGTTGCGTATGTTGCAACGCGATGGAGGGGATCCCCGCCGTGAAGCTCTCTGCCCGAACTGCCCTGCCGCTGGCGGCACTTGCCCTCGCCGGCCTGACCGCCTGTGCCCCGGGGACCTCCGACAACAGCGCGAAGAGTGACGACAAGAGCGGCACGCTCCGGGTCTGGCTCTTCCAGGAGGTGAGCAACGGGCCCAAGCAGCAGGTCGTGGACAAGGCCGTGGCCGCCTTCAAACAGGCGCACAAGGGGGCCGAGGTGCAGGTCGAGTACATCCCCGTCGAGACCCGCGCGCAGAAGATCAAGGCCGCCTTCAACGACCCGGCGTCCGCCCCTGACCTGATCGAGTACGGCAACACCGACACGGCCGGTTACGTCAAGGACGGCGGACTCGCCGACGTGAGCGCCGAGTTCGCGGCCTGGCCCGAGGCGAAGGACACCGATCCGACGGCGAAGCAGTCCGTCACGGTGGGCGGGAAGGTGTACGGGGCGCCGCTGTTCGTCGGCGTCCGCGCGCTGTACTACCGCACCGACGTCCTCAAGGACCTGAACGTCGCCGTACCGAAGAGCCAGGACGAGCTGATCGCGGCGGCGAAGAAGATCCACCGGGCCAGACCCGACCTGTACGGGCTCGCCGTGGGCGGCGCCTACACCTACGGGGCGCTGCCGTTCCTCTGGGCCCATGGTGGCGAACTGGCCACCGAGAACGGCGGAAAATACACCTCGGCGATCGACAGCGCGGCCGCCCGCAAGGGCATCGAGGCCTACACCTCGCTCTTCGGGGACGACAACTGCCCCGCCGCCAAGTGCGCGCAGATGGGCGGCAACGCGACCGTCACCGCCTTCGCCAACGGCAAGGCGGCCATGGCGATCGGCGGCGACTTCAACCACGCCGCCGTCGAGGCGGGCACCGTCAAGGGCACGTACGCGGTCGTGCCGCTGCCGGGCCTGACGGCGGGCTCGGTCGCCCCCGCCTTCGCGGGCGGCAACAACATCGGCGTGCTGAAGAGCAGTTCGCACCGCACGCTCGCCGTGGGCCTCATGGAGCAGCTGGCCGGCAAGGCCACCCAGCGCGGGTTGTTCGACGCGATGGGCTTCCTGCCGACCTACACCGACGTGCGGGCGGACGTCGCGAAGAAGCAGCCGTTCGTCGAGCCGTTCGTACGCACCCTGGCGTCCGGCGCCAAGTTCGTTCCCGCGTCCCCCGGTTGGGGTCAGATCGACTCCTCGCTCGTGCTGCCGACGATGTTCCAGGAGATCGTCAGCGGCAAGAAGGACGTCGCGAAGGCGTCGACGGACGCCGCGAAGAGGATGAACGACGTGTTCGGGGCGGCGGGTTGAGCCCCGTGACCGCCGAGCCGGTCTCGGCCCCGCCGACGGCCTCGGCGCAGCCGCCCGGGCGCCCGCGCGTCCGCTCGCACCGGCAGGCGGGCTGGACCCCGTGGCTGTACCTGGCCCCCGCCCTCGTCGTCCTCGCCGCGCTCCTCGTCTACCCGATCTACCAACTCGGCCTGATCTCCTTCCTGGAGTACACCCAGGCCCAGGTCAGCGGCGGCGAGCCGACCAGCTTCCAGGGCCTGGGGAACTACGCCACGCTGTTCTCGGACGGCCAGTTCTGGTCGGTGCTGCTGGCCACCGTCGTCTTCGCGGCGGCCTGCGTCCTGAGCACCCTCGCCGTGGGCTGCGCGCTGGCCGTGCTGCTCACGCGGGTACGCACGCTGCCCCGGCTCGCGCTGATGCTGGCGGCACTCGGCGCGTGGGCGACGCCCGCGATCACCGGCTCCACCGTGTGGATGTTCCTGTTCGACCCCGACTTCGGCCCGGTCAACCGGGTCCTGGGCCTGGGCGACCACTCGTGGACGTACGGCCGCTCCAGCGCGTTCCTGCTCGTCCTGCTCGAAGTGGTGTGGTGCTCGTTCCCGTTCGTGATGGTCACGGTGTACGCCGGGATCCGCGCGATTCCGGGCGAGGTGCTGGAGGCGGCCGCGCTGGACGGGGCCTCGCAGTGGCGGATCTGGCGGTCGGTGATGGTGCCGATGCTGCGCCCGATCCTGACCGTCGTCACGATCCAGTCCGTCATCTGGGACTTCAAGGTGTTCACGCAGATCTACGTCATGACCAACGGCGGCGGCATCGCGGGCCAGAACCTGGTCCTCAACGTGTACGCGTACCAGAAGGCGTTCGCGTCCTCGCAGTACAGCCTCGGCTCGGCGATCGGGGTGGTGATGCTGCTGATCCTGCTGGCGGCGACGCTGGTGTACCTGCGGCTGCTGCGCGGGCAGGGGGAGGAGCTGTGAGTTCCGTACGGGTACGTCGTCCCGGGCGGCTCGCCGCCGAGGGGGTCGCGCTGGTGGTGGCGGGGGTCGTCGCCTTCCCCCTGTACTGGATGGTGCTCTCGGCCCTCAAACCGGCGGGGGAGGTGCAGTCGGCGCACCCCAGGCCGTGGACCCTCGCCCCCTCCCTGGACTCCTTCCGCCGTGTCTTCTCGCAGCAGGACTTCGGCCGCTACTTCCTCAACAGCCTGGTCGTGGCGGGGTCGGTGGTGCTCGCCTCCGCCCTCATCGCCTTCCTGGCGGCGACGGCGGTGACGCGCTTCCGGTTCAGGTTCCGCACCACGCTGCTGATCATGTTCCTGGTGGCGCAGATGGTGCCGGTCGAGGCGCTGACGATCCCGCTGTTCTTCCTGATGCGGGACCTGGGGCAGCTCAACACGCTGGGGTCGCTGATCCTGCCGCACCTCGCCTTCTCGCTGCCCTTCGCGATCTGGATGCTGCGGGGGTTCGTGAAGGGGGTGCCGGTCGCGCTGGAGGAGGCGGCGGCCCTCGACGGGGCGAGCCGTACGCGCTTCCTCTGGCAGATCCTGTTCCCCCTGGTCTTCCCCGGGCTGGTGGCGACGAGCGTCTTCTCCTTCATCTCGGCGTGGAACGACTTCCTGTTCGCGAAGTCGTTCATCATCAGCGACACGTCGCAGTCCACGCTGCCGATGGCCCTGCTGGTCTTCTTCAAGCCGGACGAGAACGACTGGGGCGGGATCATGGCGGCGTCGACGGTGATGACGCTGCCGGTCCTGGTCTTCTTCGTGCTGGTTCAGCGGCGGTTGGTGTCGGGGGTGGGGGGTGCGGTCAAGTGACCGGCTTGGCCCGGTTCCTGCGAGGGTGGGGCCCCTCGACCCCCTTCGGGGCTCGCCCCGTGGCGGGGGGCCGCCGACCCCGCGACGGGGGGTCGCCCTGGGCCCGGGGGGGTTTGCCTGCCCACCCGCCCGTGCAGGGGGTTGGTGGGTTCCGCCCCTGGGGCTCCGCCCCAGACCCCGGGGGGTTTGCCCACCCGCCCGCCCGTGCAGGGGGTTATGAGGACATTTCTGGGGCTGCGCCCCAGACCCCCGCGGGGGCTGCGCCCCCTGCACCCCTGCCGGGGGGGCGCCCCAGACCCCCTGCCGGGGCTTCGCCCCAGACCCCTGCGGGGGTTTCACCCCAGGCCCCTGCACCCCTGCGGGGGTTTCACCCCAGGCCCCTGCACCCTGCGGGGACTGCGCCCCCCTGCACCCCTGCGGGGGTTGCGCGCCCTGCACCCCTGCGGGGGTTCTCCCCCATCACCCCTGCGGGGGTTGTGCCCCAGACCCTGCGTGGGCTGTGCTCCCTGCACCCCCACCGGGGGTGTCGCCCCCTGCACCCCCGCCGGGGCCATGGCCCAGCCCCCACAGCGGTGCACCGCTGTGGGGGCTGGGCCATGGCCCCGTGTCTCTTGTGGCGCGCGCCGCTTCCTACGGCGGCCGACCACCCTCGGCCCCCGGCCCACCGATCCAGCCTCTCCGGTGTTTGAGGAGCCGGGAGTCGGGGGCGGCGCTCGGCTCCGGACCTCGGCCCGCTCGGCTCTCCCGGAGGGGCTCGGGTAGGGGTGGGGTGGGGAAGGAACAAAGTCGCAACCCAACCCAACGCATCGTCCAGCACGAAGGGACCCCATGAACACCGACGCCAGCAACCCTCCGACCCCCAGCCCCCTGGACACCAGCGCCCCCACCTTGATCCCCCACCCCCACACGTACCGCCCCGCCGGGCCCAACCGCCGCCCCCTGAGCCCCCGCACCACCCTCCACACCGCCCCCGGCACCGAAGCCCTCGCGCGTCTTGTGCGGGAGACGGTCGGGGCGGCGACCGGGTTCGGGTTGCCCGACGGGGACGCCGGGCCGGACAGCGTCGTGCTGCGGATCAGCGCCGAAGTGGGCGAGCGGCACGGGCCGGAGGGGTACCGGCTCTCCACCGACGGCTCCGTGGAGGACGTCGCCGCACTCATCGAGGGCGGCACCGCGGCCGGTGTGTTCCGCGGCATGCAGACGCTCCGTCAGCTGCTCGGCCCCGACGCCTTCCGGCGCGCGCCGGTCGAGGCCGGGCGCGCCTGGGACCTGCCGGAGGTCGTCGTCGAGGACCGGCCCCGGTTCGGCTGGCGCGGCCTCATGCTGGACGTCTCGCGGCACTTCATGCCGAAGGACGGCGTACTGCGCTACCTCGATCTCATCGCCGCCCACAAGCTCAACGTCTTCCACTTCCACCTCACCGACGACCAGGGGTGGAGGGTGGAGATCAAGCGGTACCCCCGGCTCACCGAGGTCGGCGCCTGGCGCGCCAGGAGCAAGTGGGGGCACCGCGCATCGCCCCTGTGGGACGAGAAGCCGCACGGGGGCTACTACACCCAGGACGACATCCGCGAGATCGTCGCGTACGCCGCCGAGCGGCATATCCGGGTCGTCCCCGAGATCGACATCCCGGGACACTCGCAGGCCGCCATCGCCGCGTACCCCGAACTCGGCAACACCGACGTCATCGACACCGCCTCCCTCTCCGTCTGGGACACCTGGGGCGTCAATCCGAACGTACTCGCCCCCACTGACACCACCCTCCGGTTCTACGAAGGGGTGTTGGAGGAGGTGCTGGAGATGTTCCCCGAGGCCACCTCGCCGTTCATCCACATCGGCGGCGACGAGTGCCCCAAGGAGCAGTGGCAGAAGTCGGACATCGCGCAGGCGCGGATCCGCGAGCTCGGGCTCGCCGGGGAGAACGAGCTCCAGTCCTGGCTCATCCGGCACTTCGACACCTGGCTCAGCGCCCGCGGCCGCCGGCTCATCGGCTGGGACGAGATCCTGGAGGGCGGCCTCGCCCCCGGCGCCGCCGTCGCGTCCTGGCGCGGCTACGGCGCCGGGATCGCCGCCGCCGAGGCCGGGCACGACGTCGTGATGTGCCCCGAGCAGTTCGTGTACCTGGACCACCGCCAGGCCGGCGGCGAGGACGAGCCCATGCCCATCGGCTACGTCCGCACCCTGGAGGACGTCTACCGCTTCGAGCCCCTGCCGCCCCGGCTCGCCCCCGAGGCCGCCGCCCGGGTGCTCGGCACCCAGGCCAACGTGTGGACCGAGGTGATGGAGAACCAGTCCCGCGTCGACTACCAGGTGTTCCCCCGGCTCGCCGCCTTCGCCGAGGTCGCCTGGAGCACCCTGCCCGCCCCCGCCGAGCGCGACTTCGCGGATTTCGAACGGCGAATGACCGCCCATTACCGGCGCCTTGACGCGCTCGGCGTCGACTACCGGCCACCCTCGGGCCCGTTGCCGTGGCAGCAGCGTCCCGGCGTGCTCGGACGCCCGATCGAGGGGGCGCCCCCAAACAGGTGAGCCCGGGCGCAAGGTGGGTGACCGGCGGCCGTGTCCCTGGGAGCGTGACCCCGGGTCACGGCCGCCCGGCCGCGACCGGCTGCGAGGAAGACCGCTGTGACGAACACCCGGCGTGCGGAACGAGGCGTACCGCATAAGTCGCACAAGCCGTGCAAGGCTTGCGAAACCGGCGCATTCCCCAGGTCGGGGACGGAAGCGCGCTTCGTGGACCCTGCCGTCGGCCGGTTCGGAAGATGTGCCAGAGTTGCCACGTCCGGGCTGTGAGCACGTACGGTACGGCCATCAGCAGGTGGCCACAGACGGCACAGTCGGTACGGCCGGGACACCGGGAAGGGGCAGCTGGGTTGACCACGCACGCACCGCAGGCGGCGCAGTCCGTGACGCTGCCTGCCTCACTGGACGAGGCCGTGGCGGCGCTCGCGGCCATGCCTGCCGCCGTGCCCGTCGCGGGCGGCACCGATCTGATGGCGGCGGTGAACCGGGGCCTGCTGCGCCCCGCGGGCCTCGTCGGACTCGGCCGCATCAACGAGATCCGCGGCTGGCAGTACCAGGACGGCCACGCCCTGCTCGGTGCCGGTCTGACGCACGCCCGCATGGGGCGCCCGGACTTCGCGGCGCTCATTCCGGCGCTCGCCGCGGCCGCGCGCGCCGCCGGGCCCCCGCAGATCCGCAACGCGGGCACCCTCGGCGGCAACATCGCCTCCGCGGCCCCGACCGGCGACGCGCTGCCCGTGCTCGCCGCACTCGAAGCCACCCTGGTCATCGCGGGCCCCGACGGCGCCCGGCGGGAGATCCCGGTGTCGCACCTGCTGGCCGGCCGCGACCTGCTCGCCCCGGCCGAGTTGATCGGATATGTCCGGGTGCCGCTGCTGCACGCGCCCCAAGTTTTCCTCAAGGCGACCGGCCGCACCGGCCCAGGCCGCGCCACCGCCTCGGTCGCGGTCGTCCTCGACCCGGCCCGGCGCGGGGTGCGCTGCGCGGTCGGCGCCATCGCGCCGATGCCGCTGCGCCCCCTGGAGGCCGAGCGCTGGATCGCCTCGCTCATCGACTGGGACGGCGAGCGCGCGGCTCTGGCCCCGGAGGCGCTCGGCGCGTTCGGCGAGTACGTGGCCGCCGCCTGCATCCCGGACCCGGAGCCACCGGTGGACGGCTCACCGCCCCCGCCCCTCTCGCCCGCCGTACTGCATCTGCGGCGTACCGTCGCCGCGTTGGCCCGACGAGCACTGGGGAGGGCGCTGTCGTGACTGACCAGAACAACGAGTACGAGTACGACCACGAGTCCGAGCGCGCGCACGAGCACGGCTACGGCCAGGTGCCCCGGCACGGCGGCTGGGAGCCCGTCCCGCACGGCGGCGAGTACGAGCCGGACGCCACGGCGTTCGTCCAGCTGCCCCCGGACATGGACATGATGGGCGCCCCGCTGGCGGCGCCCGGCCACGGCTACGTGCCGCCGATGATCGTGCCGCTCACCCCGGCCGCCGCGACCGACCCGGCCGCGACCGGCGTCTGGCGCATCCCGACCGAGCTGACCGGACAGACGGCGCCCGACGCCGAATCCGCGCCCGGCGCGCAGACCGTGGTGTGGCCCGAGCCCGCCGCGCCCGCGCCCCTGCCCGCGACCCCGTCGGAGCCCGCCCACGACCCCACCGCCACGGCCCAGTGGAACTTCGCCGACGAGCCCTCCCTCGCGGGCACCGGGCAGTGGACCATCCCCGTGGCCGAAGGGGAACTCCCGGAGGAATCGGGCGAGTTCACCACCTCGTCGCTGATCGAGCAGTGGGGCTCCACCCCGCCCGCCACCCTCCCCGGCGGCGCCCCCGCCCCCTGGGCGAACCACCTGCCCGACCCCGAGCCCCAGGAACCGGCCGCCCACGCCGCCGACCTCCCGGCCGTACGGGACGTACCGGAGCCCGTCGCTCCGGCGGACGCCGCCGCCCAGCCGCACCCCCACCCCGAGCCGCGGTCGGAAGCCTCGCCGGAGCCGGCACCGCACCCGGAGCCCGAGGCCGCGTCCGCCGGTGAGCCGCTGCCCCGGGCGTCCGCCGCCGAGGAGCCCGCCGCCGAAGCCGTACCGGAAGCGCACGTCGCGGCCGCAGCGCCCGAAGCGGTCGAAGCGCACGAGGGACGCGAAGCGGCCCCCACGGTCGAACCGGCCGAACCGGTCGAGGCCGTCGCGCTCCCCGAGCCGCGACCGGAGGCCGAGCCCGGAGCCCAAGGCCAGGCACAGCCCCACCCCGAGGCCGGACCGGAGACCGAGGGGGCCACCCCCTCCGAGCCCGTCTCGCAGACCCCGCCCGCCCCCGACCTGGAACACACCCGCGCCTCCTACGTGCTGCGCGTGAACGGCGCGGACCGGCCCGTCACCGAGGCCTGGGTCGGGGAGTCGCTGCTGTACGTGCTGCGGGAGCGGCTCGGGCTCGCCGGGGCCAAGGACGGCTGCTCGCAGGGGGAGTGCGGCGCCTGCAACGTCCAGGTGGACGGGCGGCTCGTCGCCTCCTGCCTGGTGCCCGCGGCCACCACCGCCGGGAGCGAGGTCCGTACGGTCGAGGGCCTCGCCACCGACGGCGAACCCTCCGACGTCCAGCGGGCGTTGGCCGAGAGCGGCGCCGTGCAGTGCGGCTTCTGCATCCCCGGCATGGCCATGACCGTGCACGACCTGCTCGAAGGCAACCACGCCCCCACCGAGCTGGAGACCCGCCAGGCGCTCTGCGGCAATCTGTGCCGCTGCTCCGGCTACCGTGGCGTCCTCGACGCCGTGAAGGACGTCGTGGCGGGCCGCGAGGCGGCCGGAACCCCGGTCGAAGAGGCCCGCATCCCGCACCAGGCACCCCCCGGGGCCGGCAGCGCCAAGCCCCCGCACACGCACGACGGAGGCATGGCGTGAGCAACGACGCAGCCACCGCGACGGTCGACGGCGCCCTCCCGGCGGCGGGGCCGGAGCAGCAGCCGCCCGCACACGGGATCGGAGCCTCGCTCGCGCCCGTCGACGCGCTGGCCAAGGCCGAGGGGACCTTCCCCTACGCGGCCGACCTGTGGGCCGAGGGTCTGCTGTGGGCGGCCGTGCTGCGCGCCCCGCACGCGTACGCCCGCATCGTCTCCATCGACACCTCGGCCGCCGTCGCCATGCCGGGCGTACGGGCCGTGGTGACCCACGCCGACGTGCCGGGCGACCCCGCGTTCGGCCGCCGCATCGCCGACCGGCCCGTGTTCGCCGCCGAGTTCGTGCGCCACCACGGCGAGCCCATCGCCGCCGTGGCCGCCGACCACCCGGACACCGCGCGCCTGGCGGCCGCCGCCATCGCGGTCGAGTACGAGGTCCTGGAGCCGGTCACCGACCCGGAGAAGGCGTTCGCCGCCGAGCCGCTGCACCCCGACGGCAATCTGATCCGCCACATCCCGCTCCAGTACGGCGATCCCGAGGTCACGGGCGAGGTCGTCGTCGAGGGCCTGTACCGGATCGGCCGCCAGGACCCGGCCCCGATCGGCGCCGAGGCGGGCCTCGCCGTGCCGCGCCCGGACGGCGGAGTCGAGCTGTACACCGCGTCCACCGACCCGCACAGCGACCGCGACCTGGCCGCCGCCTGCTTCGGCCTGGAGCCGGACCGCGTCAAGGTCGTGGTCACCGGAGTGCCCGGCGCGACCGGCGACCGCGAGGACCTCGGCTTCCAACTCCCGCTGGGACTCCTGGCGTTGAGGACCGGCTGCCCGGTCAAGCTGACCGCGACCCGCGAGGAGTCCTTCCTCGGCCACGCCCACCGCCACCCCACGCTGCTTCGCTACCGCCACCACGCGGACGCCGAGGGCCGCCTCGTCAAGGTCGAGGCGCAGATCCTGCTCGACGCGGGCGCCTACGCCGAGGCCTCCTCCGAGTCCCTGGCCGCCGCCGTCGCGTTCGCCTGCGGCCCCTACGTGGTGCCGCACGCCTTCGTGGAGGGCTGGGCGGTGCGCACCAACAACCCACCGTCCGGCCACGTGCGGGGCGAGGGCGCGATGCAGGTGTGCGCCGCGTACGAGGGCCAGATGGACAAGCTGGCCGCGAAGCTGGGCCTCGACCCGGCCGAGCTGCGGATGCGCAACGTGCTCGCGACGGGTGACCTGCTGCCCACCGGCCAGACGGTGACCTGCCCGGCCCCGGTGGCCGAACTCCTCGCCGCCGTACGGGACTTCCCGCTGCCCACCCTGCCCAAGGACGCGCCCGAGGACGACTGGCTGCTGCCGGGCGGGCTTGAGGGCGCGGGCGAGCCGGACGCGGTCCGGCGCGGCGTCGGCTACGCGCTGGGCATGGTCCACATGCTCGGCGCCGAGGGCACCGACGAGGTCTCCACGGCCACGGTCAAGGTGCAGGACGGCGTCGCCACGGTCATCTGCGCGGCCGTCGAGACCGGCCAGGGCTTCACCACGCTGGCCCGCCAGATCGTCCAGGAGACCCTGGGCATCGACGAGGTCCACGTCGCTCCCGTCGACACCGACCAGCCCCCGGCGGGCCCGGCCACCCACGGCCGCCACACCTGGGTGTCCGGCGGTGCGGTGGAGCGCGCGGCCAAGATGGTCCGCACCCAGCTGCTCCAGCCCCTGGCGCACAAGTTCGGCATGTCCACCGAGCTGCTCCAGATCGCCGACGGCAAGATCACCTCGTACGACGGCGTGCTGTCCACCACGGTGACGGAGGCCATGGACGGCAAGGAACTCTGGGCCACCGCCCAGTGCCGTCCGCACCCCACCGAGCCGCTCGACGAGACCGGCCAGGGCGACGCCTTCGTGGGTCTCGCGTTCTGCGCGATCCGCGCCGTCGTGGACGTCGACATCGAGCTCGGCTCGGTCCGCGTGGTCGAACTCGCCGTGGCGCAGGACGTCGGCCGGGTCCTCAACCCCCGCCGGCTCGCGGCCCGGATCGAGGCCGGGGTGACGCAGGGCGTGGGCGCGGCCCTCACCGAGAACCTGCGGACGGTACGCGGCCGGATCCGCCACCCCGACCTCACGGGCTACGCGCTGCCCACCGCGCTCGACGCCCCCGACATCCGCATCGTGAAGCTGGTGGAGGAGCGGGACGTGGTGGCTCCGTTCGGCGCGAAGGCGGCCAGTGCGGTCCCGGTCGTCACCTCCCCGGCGGCCATCGCCTCCGCGGTCCGCGCCGCGACCGGCCGCCCGGTCAACCGCCTCCCGATCCGGCCCCAGGCGGCGGTGGTCCAGCAGGCGTAGCCGGTCGAGCCCTGGGCCGGGTGACGTTCGGGACGTGAGTACGGGCGCGCATTCACCCCTGCGGGCCCGCCGTCCCCGGATCACCGCGGCCTCCCTGTCGTACGCTACGGCAAAGGTTCCGTAACGCACGCGTAGGGAACGGGAGTTGGGGATGGCGTCAGGGGCGGCGGCGCGGGGGCCGGGCGGCGGGGATCTCGTGGCGCACGCCGATGACCTCGGGGTGATCGGCGCGGACGCGTACAAGCTGTACGAGGGGTTCCGGCGCGACGGGGACCACGCGCGGGCGGCCACCTTCGAGGCGGCACGGGCGCTCGGCGCGGAGAACTTCACCAGCGGCGCGGCCCTCATGAAGGTCCACGACACCTGGCAGAGCCAGTACACGGCGCTCCGCGACGCCTGCGCGCAGATCTCCAACCACCTCGACCACTCCGCCGCCCTGCACGCCCAGGACGACGCCCGCGTCCAGGGTTCCCTGACCGCCGTCTCGGTGCTCAGCGGCTACTTCAACTAGCGGACGGGGAACGGTAGTTGCTGACGTACGCGGACGTCGTGAACGCGCCGGTCGACAAGCTCAGGACGGCGGTGGACGACTGGTCCGACATGGCGCTCCGGCTGCGGAAGCTCGCGGAGGAGGCCCACGACGGCCTGCGGGTGCACGCCGAGGCAGCCCGCTGGGCCGGGGTGAACGCCGGGGTCACCCGGGACTTCATCCGCAAGACCGTGAAGGAGTTCGCGGACGCGAAGCAGGAGGCCGAGGGGGTGCACCGGCTCCTGCTCGACGCGTACACGGAGTTCAAGAAGGCCAAGGACGGCTTGCGGGCCATCACCGACGGAGCCGGGCGCAGCGGCATCGCGATCGACGCGCGCGGCCGGGTCCTGGCCCGCCACACGCTCGCCGACGACACCGCGGCGCGGCACGACCCCGAGTACGCGGGGCTCACCGAGGACGTGCGGGCCGAGCGGGCGAACGTCGCCGCCTGGCAGCGCAAGGTCGACGCGCTGATCGCCGCGTGCGACGCGGCGGACGAGTCCCTGCGCCTCGCCCTCCTGGCGAACGTCCCCCACGCACACGATTTCACCGCGCCGCGGTACGCCTCCCTCGACGACGAGGAGGCCGCGCGGGCGGTCGACCTGGCCCAGCGCGTCACCGGGGAGGGCGGCACCGCCCGCAACGTCGAGGAACTGGCGCGGCTGCGGGCCCTGCTGGACGCCCACGCCCACGACCCCGGGTTCTCCACCGCCTTCTACCGGCGCCTGGGCGCGCAGGGCACGCTGGAGTTCTACACCCGGCTCTCCCTGGACGCGACGGCCCTCGGCCCGGCGGGCCTCGACCGGGCCGCCCTGGTCCACCACATCCAGGACGACCTGGGTCCGATGCTGGGCCTCGCCACCGACCCGCACACCCCCGGCCACCTCGGCGGCTCCTGGACGACCGACCTCATGCGGGCGGGCCGCCGGCCGATCGACGTCAGCGGTTTCGCGGGCGCGGGCGCGCGGGTGTACGGCTACCAGGCGCTGGGCGCGCTGCTGCGGCACGGGGCGTACGACAGGGAGTTCCTGCTGCCCGTAGCCCGTGACCTGGTGGGCTTCGAGCACCAGAATCCCGGGATCTTCGAGCGGGGCGTACCGCAGGTCCCCGGCACGGCGCTCAGCCTCGACCCGTCGGGCGGCCGGGGCTTCGACCCCCTCACGGGCCTCATGTCGGCCATGGCCAACAACCCGGATTCCGCCGCCCAGTTCTTCAACGAGCCGGTCCGTGCGGACAGCGACGGCAACGGCCTGGTGACGGCGGACGACGCGGCGGTCCTGGCCCCCGGGGGCGCCCCGCTCAGCATGGTCGACCACCTCCTGGACAGGCCCGCGACGGCCGACCTGTACGACGCCCTTCCCACCGCCCACACCCCCTACCAGTCCGCCCTGGGCAACGCCCTGGAAGCCGCCGCCACAGGCCGCACCCCCACCGACCCGTCGGCCCACCCGGTGGAGCACACGGCGGCGATGGCGAGCGTGATGGAAAAGGTCGTGGCGAAGATCGGCGCGGATCCTTCCCTGATCCTGGGGGAGGGGGACGTGCCGGGGAGGTTGAGCGGGCTTTCTGGGCACTTCGGGAACATGGCGGCGGAGTATATGGCGGATATGCAGGCGAGGGTGGAGAACGGCGCGGGCCAGGCCAAGCCATTCGGCGTTCTGGCCAAGTTCGCCGACAGCGGACAAGTGGCTCACTTCCTGGGGGCCGTGGCCCAGGACCCCGATGCGTATGGTGCGATCACCAATGCCCAGCAGGCCTATACGACGCTGCTGGTTCGTGACGTATTCGCCCACCCGGCAAATCATGGGTCCGATGTGGGCGAGGCTATTCGCAATGCGGTGTACCCGGGCGGGGAAATCGCGGGAATCATGACTCAGGCTCGCGTCGAGGCTATCTACGAGAAGCATTCGGCGGCAGACTCCCAGTTCAACAAGGCCGTCGAGGACACCGCAGAGTGGACGAACCGCATCATCGACGCGGTCGGCGCGAAGTACGTGGAGATGCTTCCGGTCGGAGGTGACGCCGTGGGTTGGTTCAAGGAAGAGATCACCAAGTCCGTCGTCGAGAATGCCCAACAGGACTCCTCTGGGGAGGCGGCCCAGGAAGCGGCGACCGCGTATTCGCAGGCGGAGGAGAGAGTGAAGCGCGCGGCGGCCGACGCCGTATCGACCGCCGGTCGAAGCGCGGGTGCCGCCGCCCATGACGTCCAGGAGTACAGGGGAACCGCCTCCACCGGCGCCGCCGCCGGGCATGTGGCGGGCCGGGGTTTCATGGCCAGTTCGACGGCCAGCGGCGCGGGTAAGTGACCCACCTTGCGCGGGGCGCTCGTTCTGCGGTCCTCTCACGTGGAGGCGGGAGAAGCAGGGGTGCGATCGCGCTTGCCCTTGCACTGATTGCGATCTCGACGGGCAGTGGGTGCTCGGGCATTGCGGAGGAGAACGACCAGTTCGTGCTTGCCCTGCCCCCTAAGGTCTGCTGGCGAGCATTCGATGGGGCCTCGGTGGTCGCTCTGCTGCCGAGGGCCAAGGTCCCGGACGCGGAGATCAAGGGCGACCTGGAATTCGACCTGTACGGACGCTTCAAGGCTGCGGGCTGCCAGGTCCAGCTCGACGGGGAGGCCCGGTTCACCGCGTGGGGTGATCGCTCGTGGTCCGACGGCAGCGACCTGGCGAAGAACGTATGGAACTCGCTGAAAACGCTTGAGCCCACCCCCATCGAGGCGGGTGACAAGGGCATCGTCTACCCCGGCGGCGCCAGAGCGTATTTCCGGTGTGAGCGTCCGAACCTGCCGCCTCTGCCGAGCAACGTCTCCCCAGCGGAGGCCGACATCGTCGAATTGGGGCTGAGCGCCAACAGTGCGCCCCGCACGCAGCGGGTTAAGGATCTGCTCGCCAGCCTGATGCAGCAATACGTAAAGTTCGCCAAGCGGCAGCTCAAATGCCGGTAGGCGGGAAGGAATTGGAGGCCGTGACCGGAATCGAACCGGCGTAACTCGCTTTGCAGGCGAGTCCCTCAACCACTCGGGCACACGGCCGTGTGCTGGTGCGTTGGGATGAACGTAGGCGGCCGGTCCCGGTGGGGGGAAGGGGGCGCGGGGGGTTGCAACGGGACTGCCATGGTGCGTTCATGTTCGGGCGCGGGGTCTACGACCATCGGTGTAGGCGTAGTCCCGTCCCTGGACAGGGGCCACGGCGCGGTACGGCTCCTACGCTGGGCGAATGAGCGCGCTTGAACCGTCCGATGCCGACATCGCCGTCCCCGTCGAGTTCCCCGCGGCGGGCGACGCGGGCGGGATCCTCGGCCGGGAGCATCGCGCGCTGAGCTTCGGGATCATCGCCGTCGTGCTGCTCATCGCCTTCGAGGCGACCGCCGTGGGCACGGCCATGCCCGTCGCCGCGCGGGAGCTCGACGGGGTCTCGCTGTACGCCTTCGCCTTCTCCGCGTACTTCACCACCAGCCTGTTCGGCATGGTGGTCGCGGGGCAGTGGGCCGACCGGCGTGGCCCGCTCGGGGCGCTCGCCGTCGGGATGTCGGCGTTCGCGGCGGGGCTGCTGCTGTCCGGGACCGCCCTGAACATGTGGACGTTCATCGCGGGCCGGGCCGTACAGGGGCTCGGCGGCGGGCTGGTGATCGTGGCGCTGTACGTCGTGATCGGACGGGCCTACCCCGCTCGGCTCCAGCCCACGATCATGGCGGCGTTCGCGGCGGGCTGGGTGGTGCCCTCGGTCGTGGGGCCGCTCCTGGCGGGTACGGCCACCGAACAACTGGGCTGGCGCTGGGTGTTCATCGGGATTCCGGTGCTCGTGGTGTTCCCGCTGGCGCTCGCGCTGCCCGCGACGCGGCGGATGGCGTCCGGGCCCGCCGACCCGTCGGCTCCCGTCGAGCCCTTCGACCGGCGCCGGATCAGGCTGGCCCTGGGTATCTCGGTCGGCGCCGGGCTCCTCCAGTACGCGGGGCAGGAGCTGAGGTGGCTGTCCCTGCTGCCGTTCGCGGCGGGGGTCGCGCTGCTCGCCCCGGCGGTCACGGGGCGGCGCGGACTGCTGCCGCCCGGCACGTGGCGGGCGGCGCGCGGGCTGCCCGCGGTGGTGCTGCTGCGCGGGGTGGCGGCGGGGTCGTTCATCGCGGCGGAGTCGTTCGTGCCGCTCATGCTCGTCAGCCAGCGCGGGCTGACCCCCACGATGGCCGGGCTCTCGCTGGCCGTCGGCGGGGCGACCTGGGCGCTCGGCTCGTACGTCCAGGCCCGGCCCCGGATGGAGGCGTACCGGGAGCGGCTGATGGTGGTCGGGATGGTGCTGGTGGCCCTCGCGATCGTGGCCGCGCCGAGCGTGCTGGTTCCGGTGGTGCCGGTGTGGGTGGTCGGGGTCGCCTGGGGCGTCGGCTGTTTCGGCATGGGCATGGTGATCGCCTCGACGAGTGTGCTGCTCCTGAAGCTGTCGGCGCCGCACGAGGCGGGGGCGAACTCGGCCGCGCTCCAGATCTCGGACGGGCTGTCCAATGTGCTGCTGCTCGCGGCGGGTGGGGCGGGGTTTGCCGCGCTGGGTGGGGGTGCGGTGTCGGGGGTTTCGGCTTCGCAGCCGGGGGCGTTCCTGGTGGTGTTTCTGCCGGTGGGGGTGGTGGCGTTGAGCGGGGCGGTTGTTGCTGCGCGTGTGCGGGCCCCCACCCCGCCCCTTCCCTAAACCCCTCCGGGGGTGGGGGCCGGTGCGGGTTGTGCGTGGTTTTGCGCAGTTCCCCGCGCCCCTGAAACCCGCTTTTGTCCGTCGGCCGTGCGTGGTTGTTCGCGCAGTTCCTCGCGCCCCTGGCGGGGTCGGTGCTGGGCACGCTCGTGGCCCCTGAAACCCGCTTTTGTCCATCGGCCGTGCGTGGTTGCTCGCGCGGTTCCTCGCGCCCCTGGCGGGGATGGTGCTGGGTGCCCTCGTGGCCCTGGGCGGCCCTGGCGGGGGCGGTGTGGGAGGGGTGTGAGGACTGTCTCAGGCGGGGGGTGGGGCGCGGTGTTCCGCCGGGGTTCGTCGAGGGGCCCCGGTAAGGTGGCCCGGTTGTCGTACGTAAGAGCAGCCGCCCCGCCGGGCCCCGCGGCCCGGATGATCGTGACCCCCGTACACCGAGAGCCCCGAACCGGAGACCGTGACTACTACCGCCTCCCACCACCTCTCGCCCGCCTTCCCGGGCCGCGCCCCCTGGGGCACCGCCAACAAGCTGCGTGCCTGGCAGCAGGGTGCCCTGGAGAGGTACGTCCAGGAGCAGCCGCGTGACTTCCTCGCCGTCGCGACGCCCGGCGCCGGCAAGACCACGTTCGCGCTGACGCTCGCGTCATGGCTGCTGCACCACCACGTGGTGCAGCAGATCACCGTGGTCGCGCCGACCGAGCACCTCAAGAAGCAGTGGGCGGACGCGGCCGCCCGCGTCGGCATCAAGCTCGACCCGGACTACAGTGCCGGGCCGTTGAGCAGGGAGTACCACGGAGTCGCCGTCACCTACGCCGGTGTCGGTGTGCGTCCGATGCTGCACCGCAACCGGTGCGAGCAGCGCAAGACCCTGGTGATCCTGGACGAGATTCACCATGCCGGGGACAGCAAGTCGTGGGGTGAGGCCTGCCTCGAAGCGTTCGATCCGGCCACCCGGCGGCTCGCGCTCACCGGCACCCCCTTCCGGTCCGACACCAACCCGATCCCCTTCGTCACGTACGAGGAGGGCAACGACGGCATCCGGCGGTCCTCCGCCGACTACACGTACGGCTACGGCAACGCGCTCGCCGACGGTGTCGTGCGGCCCGTCATATTCATGAGTTACAGCGGCAACATGCGCTGGCGCACCAAGGCCGGTGACGAGATCGCCGCGCGGCTCGGCGAGCCCATGACCAAGGACGCCGTCTCGCAGGCCTGGCGCACCGCGCTCGACCCGCGCGGCGACTGGATGCCCAATGTGCTGCGCGCCGCCGACCAGCGGCTGACCGAGGTCAGGAAGGCCATCCCGGACGCCGGCGCGCTCGTCATCGCCTCCGACCAGGACTCGGCCCGCGCCTACGCCAAGCTGATCCGCGAGATCACCGGCTCCAAGGCGACCGTCGTGCTGTCCGACGACACCGGCGCGTCCAAGCGGATCGACGAGTTCAGCGAGAGCGACGACCGGTGGATGGTCGCCGTCCGCATGGTGTCGGAGGGCGTCGACGTGCCGCGCCTGGCCGTCGGCGTGTACGCCACCACCATTTCCACCCCGCTGTTCTTCGCCCAGGCCGTCGGCCGTTTCGTGCGGTCCAGGCGGCGCGGTGAGACCGCCTCGGTATTCCTGCCCACCATTCCGATGCTCCTCGGCTTCGCGAACGAGATGGAGGTCGAGCGCGACCACGTGCTCGACAAGCCGAAGAAGGACGGCGAGGAAGAAGACCCGTACGCCGAGTCCGAACAGGAAATGGACGACGCGAACAAGCAGCAGGACGAGGACACCGGGGAGCAGGACATGCTCCCCTTCGAGGCCCTCGAATCCGATGCCGTCTTCGACCGGGTCATGTACAACGGCGCCGAATTCGGCATGCAGGCGCACCCGGGAAGCGAGGAGGAGCAGGACTATCTCGGCATTCCCGGGCTCCTCGAACCGGACCAGGTGCAGATGCTGCTCCAGAAGCGGCAGGCCCGGCAGATCGCGCACAGCCGCCAGAAGCCCGCCGAGCAGGCCGATCTGCTCGAAATGCCCGCCGAGCGGCGCCCGGTCGTGTCGCACAAGGAACTGCTGGAGCTGCGCAAGTCGCTCAACACGATGGTCGGCGCGTACGTCCACCAGAGCGGCAAGCCGCACGGCGTCATCCACACCGAGCTGCGCCGGGTGTGCGGCGGGCCGCCGAGCGCGGAGGCCACCGCGGGCCAGCTCCGCGAGCGCATCAAGAAGGTCCAGGAGTGGGCCACCCGCATGAAGTAGCGGGTGCGCACGGCGAACGGGGCCCGGCGTGCGTGGCCGGACCCCGTTCGATCCCATGGGATGGGGATGTGTACGAGGGTCGGCCCCCACGGACGCCCTCGAACGCCTGCCACAGTAATGTCCCGGCAAATCCATGCCGATCGCCCAAGGTCCCGGGTAAGACGGACTTAGGTCCCGAAGGTGATCGAACGGGATCAAATTCCGTCGCCCGTCGCCATTGTTTGTCCATCTGTTGGGTTCGTTCCGCCCATTCCATGGGGCGTGCAATTCTGCTCGCGCCCGGATTCTGGACGAGGTCTTCCGCTGAGCGGTGTCCGCTCGCTACTGTCCCCGCCATGCAAACGCCCCGTGGCAGCGTCGCCTCGGAGCGCAGCCGGTGCCTTGGCCTCGCCGGCGGGCTCTGCGCGCGATGCCGATGGGACCGGCGCCGCGAACCACGGAGAGCGCCGCCGCGACTCACCACTTAAGGAGTGGGTGTCGTGACCGCGGAGACCTCCCAGACGCTCGACCGGGGACTACGCGTCCTCAAGCTGCTCGCCGACACGGACCACGGTCTGACGGTCACCGAGTTGTCCAACAAACTCGGCGTCAACCGCACCGTCGTCTACCGCCTGCTCGCCACCCTGGAGCAGCACGCCCTCGTCCGCCGTGACCTGGGCGGCCGCGCCCGGGTCGGGCTCGGGGTGCTGCGCCTGGGCCGCCAGGTGCACCCGCTGGTCCGCGAGGCCGCGCTGCCCGCGCTGCGCTCGCTCGCCGAGGACATAGGCGCGACCGCCCACCTCACCCTCGTCGACGGCTCGGACGCGCTCGCCGTGGCCGTGGTCGAGCCGACCTGGACCGACTACCACGTGGCCTACCGGGCCGGGTTCCGCCATTCCCTGGACAAGGGCGCCGCGGGCCGGGCGATCCTCGCGGCCCGCCAGAACGGCGGCCTGGCCGAGCCCGGCTTCACCCTCACCCACGGCGAGCTGGAGGCCGGGGCGAGCGGCGCGGCGGCGCCCCTGGTCGGGGTCACCGGGATAGAGGGGAGCGTCGGTGTGGTGATGCTCGCCGACGCCGTGCCCGAACGGGTGGGGCCGCGCGTCGTGGACGCGGCCAGGGAAGTGGCCGACGCCCTGCGATGAGGGCGGGAGCGCGGGCCCGTGCCCCGGGCGGCCGGGTGCGTACGGCTAGATTGGAGCCGTGCTCACTCGTCACCCCCGCCTCCGCAACCTCGCCATCGGCGCCGCTCCGGTCGTCGCGCTGCTCGCCGTCGCCTGCTTCGCGCCGCTGCCGTTCGCGGTGGCCCAGCCGGGGCCGACCGCGAACGTGCTCGGTGACGACGGGGGCAAGCCGGTGATCACGATCTCCGGGGCGCCCACCCGCCCCACCAGCGGGCAGCTGCGGATGACCACCATCGTGGCGACCGGGCCCAACGCGGAGGTCGGCATCTCCGACGTGGTGGACGGCTGGTTCCGCACCGACCGCGCCGTGATGCCGCGCGAGGCGGTCTATCCGAGCGGCGGCAGCGAGAAGGAGATCTCCGAGCACAACCAGGCGGAGATGAAGCAGTCGCAGGACGCCGCCTCCGTCGCGGCCCTCGGCTATCTCGGCCTGAGCCCCGACAAGGTCAAGGTCGATCTGCACCTCGCCGACGTCGGCGGCCCGAGCGCGGGCCTGCTGTTCACGCTCGGCATCATCGACAAGCTGAACGGCGACGGCTCCGGCGGCGACCTCACCGGCGGCCGGAGCATCGCCGGTACCGGGACGATCACCGGCGGCGGCGACGTCGGCGCGGTCGGCGGGGTCGCCCTCAAGACGCAGGCCGCCGCCCGGGACGGGGCCACCGTCTTCCTCGTACCGAAGGCGGAGTGTTCGGACGCCCGGTCCGAACTGCCCAAGGGGCTGCGCCTGATCCCCGTGACTACGCTGAAGGGTGCGGTGTCCGCGCTCCAGGCGCTGCGGAAGGGCGGCCCGGTTCCGTCCTGCTGACGGCGTCCGGGTCCATGTCCTTCCAGGCGGGGAAGACCAGCGGGCTCAGCGTCGCGAGCAGGTAGATGCCGCCGACCGTGAGCAGCGCGCCCCGCACCCCGGCGGCCTCCACCAGGAAGCCCGCCGCGAGCCCGCCCAGCGGCATCGCCAGTTCGCAGCCCGCCGTGAGCACCCCGGCGACCCTGCTGCGCAGCGCGTCCGGCACCTTCTCGTAGATGACCGTCGTCAGGATCGGGTTGAGCGCCCCGCTCGCGAGCCCCGCGACCAGCATCGTGACGGCCAGCGGCATCGTGGTGCCGGTCAGCGCGGCCACCGCGTACCGGGGCGCCCCGCACAGCAGCACGCAGACGCTGAAGACCGTACGGCGCGAGAAGCGGTGGCCGAGCACGCCGTACAGGAGCGCGCCCGCCAGGCCTCCGGCCCCGAACAGGGCGGCCAGCAGGCCGAGTTGGGAGGCGCCGCCCAGGGCCCGCTCGGCGTGGACCGGCAGCAGGACGGCGGTCCAGCCCTGGTCGGTGCCGTTCATCAGCATCACCATCGTGACGACCGCGAGCAGCAGCCGGGTGCGCGCCAAGTAGGCGTATCCCTCGCGCAGTGCGGCCTTGTAGGTACGCATCGACACGGGCGGCGCGTCCCGCAGGGGCCGCGCCTCGCGGACACCGCGCAGGCCCGCCGCCACCAGCACCGCCGAGACGGCGAAGGTCGCGCCGTCGACGAGCAGGACGTTCCCGGCGCCGGTCAGCGCGATGAGCACCCCGGCCAGGGCCGCGCCGGTCATGCGGGCGCCGCGCGAGACGGCGTCGTACACGCTGGCGGCGCGCGCCAGGGTGGTGCCTGACTGCCGGGCGAGGTCCGGCAGGAGGACGTAGCGGGCGGTGACGCCCGGGGTGTGGGCGAGGCCGCCCACCGCCATCAGGGCGCAGAGCATCCAGAATTCGAGGTGCCCGGCGCTGTGCAGGAGCGGGATCGCGGCGACCGCGAGCCCGCAGACGACATCCGAGCCGACCGAGACCCGGCGGCGGCCGGCGCGGTCGATGACCGGGCCGCCGATCAGTGCCGAGACCACGATCGGCAGCGTCGCGCAGAAGGCGACGATCCCGGCCCGCCCGGCGCTGCCGGTGGTCTGGAGCACGAACCACGGCACCCCGATCAGGGTGAGTGAACTGCCGGCGGCCGAAACGGCGTTGGCGGTCAGTACGGCCGCGAGCGGCCTTCTGTCGCGGTGTCCCCCCGAGCCGCTCATGCGAGGCGGGCCTGCCGGTGCGGTGCCCCCTGCGTCAGCCGCAGCCCCAACTCGACCAATATCCAGCCCAGTTGAATCCGCAGGTCCCGGGCCTCGCGGGGGAGCGTCGCGCGGGCCCGCGCCTCCAGCTCGGCGGCGCGCAGGTGGTGCAGCAGGAGATGGGTGTCGCTGTGCATGGCGGCGGTCCTTTCAGCGGGGCGGGTTGGAGCGCGGGAAGGAGTGCAGATGGAGCCGGACCTGGGCGGCGTCGCCGGTCTCGGCGGGGGCGGCGGTGCGGTACGTCTCGACGACCGCGTGCAGCTTCTCGTTGAGCTCGTACAGCTGGGCGGCGGTGAGGTTCAGCGTGAAGTCGCTCAGGTCGCCGCTGGTGGACCAGGGCTCCGGCCAGTCGTGCCGGGTGCCGATCCAGGTCGCGAGCTCCTGGGTGTGGATGCTGGCGATCTCGTGCAGGAACAGGTCGGCCGCGCCCCGCGTCTCCGGGTCGGCGCTGGTGTGCAGGTCCTCGGCGAAGGAGGTGCCGTTGTGCAGCGCCTTCCACCACCGCTCCCGGCCCTTGCCGCGCCCCGGGTCGTCCTCGACGAAGCCGTGGGCGGCGAGCTGGCGGAGGTGGTAGCTGGTGGCGCCGCTGGACTCGCCGAGCCGCTCGGCGAGCTGGGAGGCGGTGGCCGGTCCGTCGTGGCGCAGCGACTTCAGGAGCCGGATCCGTAGCGGGTGGGCGAGGCCGCGCAGGGAGCGCGCGTCCAGGATGCGCTCCCCGGACGCGTTCTCCGGGTGCTGGGACTTGTTGCTCTCGGGCATGGTCCAAAGGTAGCTATGCAAAGACCAGGTTGCAACGTTTTCTTTGCATGAACCTCTTTGCATTGAGTTCTTTGCGAGCGCGGCCCCGGCGCGGCCCCCTCACCCCTTCTTGATGAACCCCTCCCGCACCAGCCAGTCGAGCGCCACGTCGTGCGGGTCGCGGCCGTCCACGTCGACCTGGGCGTTGAGCTCCCGGGCGACCTGGGTGGTGAGCTTCGCGCTGATCGGGTCCAACAGGCCCTTGATCGCCGGGTACTTGGCGTACGTCTTGCTGTGCAGCTCGGGCGCCGCGTTGTAGTTGGGGAAGAAGTGCCGGTCGTCCTGGAGGGTCGCCAGGTTCATCGCCTTGATGCGGCCGTCGGTGGTGAACACCTCGCCGAGCAGGCAGGAGCTGGACTTGGACACCTGGGTGTAGATGATCCCGGCGTCCATCTTCTGGATGTTGGAGGCCGGGATCGACATCCCGTACGCCTTCTCCATGCCGGGCAGCCCGTCCTCGCGCGAGGCGAACTCGTTCTCCACGCAGATCGTCACCGCCGCCGGGTCCTTCTTCGCCAGGGCGGCCACGTCGGACATCGTCCTGAGGTGGTACTTGGCGTTGTTGGCCTGGCTGATGCCGAGCGAATAGGTGTTGTTCAGGGTCGACTGCGGCAGCCAGGTCACCCCGTTTCGCAGGTCGGCGTCGTGCACCGCCTGCCACTGGGCCTGCGGATCGGTGATCGGCTTGCTGTTGCCCTGGTAGGTGATCCACGCCGTGCCGGTGTACTCGTACATCGCGTCCGCGTCGCCCTTGACGATCGCCTCGCGGGCGCTGATCGACCCGGGCAGGTTGGTCCGGTCGAGGACCTCGGCCCCGGCCGCCTTGAAGACCAGGCCGACCATCTGGCCCAGGACGATGTTCTCGCTGAAGTTCTTCGACGTGACCGTCAGGGAGGCCCCCTTGAGGGGCAGGCCCCTGCCGACCGAGCCCGGTGCCACGTCGTCCACCATCGGCGAACCGGACTTGAGCCCGCAGCCGGACACCGCGCAGAGCAGCGCCAGGGCGCCCCCGGCGGCGGTCAGTGTCGTACGGAGCCGACGCATCACCCCACCTCCAGTCCGCGCGGGGTCAGCGCCACCTCGGCCAGCGAGGCCAGCCAGTCCACGACCAGGGCGAGCGCGACCGTCAGGATCGAGCCGAGCACCAGGACCGGCATGCGCTGGGTCTGGATGCCGGAGGTGATCAGATCGCCCAGGCCGCCGCCGCCGCCGAAGGTGGCGAGCGTGGCGGTGCCCACGTTCAGGACGAGCGCGGTGCGCACGCCCGCGAGGATCAGCGGCACCGCCAGCGGCAGTTCGACCTTGCCCAGGGTGCCGAGGGCCGACATGCCGATGCCCCGGGACGCCTCGACGAGCTGGGGATCGATCGCCTTCAGACCGGCCACCGTGTTGGAGAGGACCGGAAGCACCGCGTAGATCACCATGCCGATGACCGCCGTGCCGGGCCCGATGCCGAGCCAGATCACCAGGAGCGCCAGCAGGCCGATCGCCGGGGTGGCCTGGCCGATGTTGGCGACGGCGGTGACCAGCGGCGCCGCCCGGCTCACCCCGCGCCGGGTCAGCGCGATGCCCAGCGGGATCGCGATGATCAGCACCCAGAACGTGGAGATCGCGGTCAGCTTCACGTGCTGCCACAGCCGCAGCTGGACGTTGCCGTTGTCGAGGGAGTTCTTCGCGATCGAGTCCAGGTGGGCGTTGGTGATCCAGAAGTACGTGATCACGAGGACCACCGCGATGACGAGCGGCAGGAAGACCAGCTTCTGCCAGGTGATCCGGCGGGCCGGCCGGCCCGGGGCCGGGCCCGGCTCCTCCTCGGGCTCGGCGAGCGCGTCGTCCAGCTCGTCACGGAAGGCGTGGCCCTTGACGTCGTGCTCGCCCGGCGGGCGCTCGGCGGGGGCGGGTCTCCTCGGCGTCATGACTCCTCCGCACCGCCCTCCAGCTCCTGTTCGGTCTGGTGGTGGCGGAGCTCTTCGAGGTCGTGCTGGTGCTCGATGGCGGCGAGCCGGTCGGCCTCCAGGAGTTCGTGCACGGAGTTCATCAGCGTCTCCATGTCGACGACGCCGATGTACTCGCCGCGCCGCCCGGTCACCGCGACCCGGCCGCCGGAGTCTGTGAGCACGGCCTCCAGGGCGTCGTGCAGGGTCGCGTCCCGGGTCACCGTGTCGTGCACCATCTGCCCGGCCCGCGCGAGCGAGCCCTTGGCGCGCATCAGGTCGCCGCGCCGCAGCCACTTGTAGGGCCGGTTCCTGCGGTCCAGCATGAGCAGCTCGTTGTGCGGGCCGCTGCGCAGCTTGTTGAAGATCGACTGGAGCGGGTCGTCGACGGTGACCGTGGGGAACTCCGCCATCTCCACGTCCCGTACGCGGGTGAGGTTGAGCCGCTTGAGGGCCGCGCCCGCGCCCACGAACCCGGAGACGAAGTCGTCGGCCGGGTTGGTGAGGATCGCCTCGGGGGTGTCGAACTGGGCGATGTGCGAGCGCTCGCGGAGCACCGCGATCCGGTCGCCCAGCTTGATCGCCTCGTCGAAGTCGTGGGTGACGAAGACGATCGTCTTGTGCAGCTCGTGCTGGAGGCGGATCAGCTCGTCCTGGAGGTGGTCGCGGGTGATCGGGTCGACCGCGCCGAACGGCTCGTCCATCAGGAGCACCGGCGGGTCGGCCGCCAACGCCCGTGCCACGCCCACCCGTTGCTGCTGTCCGCCGGAGAGCTGGCGCGGGTAGCGGCCGTGGAACTCGCGCGGGTCGAGGCCGACCAGATCGAGCATCTCCTCGACCCGGTCCTTCACCCTCGACTTGGACCAGCCCACCATCTTCGGTACGAGTGCGATGTTCTCGGCGACCGTCATGTGCGGGAAGAGCCCGGAGGACTGGATGGCGTACCCGACCTTGCGGCGCAGCTTGACCGGGTCGATGTCGGTGACGTCCTCGTCGTTGATCCGGATGCGGCCGGACGTCGGCTCGATCAGCCGGTTGATCATCTTGAGGGTGGTCGACTTCCCGCAGCCCGACGGGCCCACGAAGACGACGGTCTCGCCCGCCTTGATCTCCATGTTCACGCTGTCCACGGACGGGTTGGGGTTGCCCGGGTACCGCTTGGTGAGGTTCTCCAGCTGGATGGAGGCCCCCGAGGTTCTGGCGCCGTCGGGCGCGGACGCGGCGCCCGCGGGCTCGGGCCGTTCGGACGCGGATCGCTCAGACACGGATCCCCCTCGGGATGGTGAGACGGCCGATCAGTACGTACGCCGCGTCGAAGAGCAGGGCGAGCACCACGATGCCGAGGGTGCCCGCGAGCACCTGGTTGATCGCGTTGGCGCTGCCCAGCGAGGCGATCCCGCGGAAGATCTCGTTGCCGAGCCCCGGGCCGGAGGCGTACGCCGCGATCGCCGCGATGCCCATCAGCATCTGCGTGGAGACCCGGATGCCGGTGAGGATCGGCGGCCAGGCCAGCGGGAGTTCGACCCGTAGCAGGCGGGCGGCGCGCGACATCCCGATGCCCTTGGCCGCGTCCACCAGCGAGGGGTCGACCCCGCGCAGGCCCACGATCGAGTTCCGCACGATCGGCAGCAGTCCGTACAGGGTCAGGGTGACGACGGTCGGCGCGACACCCAGGCCCACCAGCGGGATCAGCAGGCCGATCATGGCCAGCGAGGGGATCGTCAGCACCGTCGAGGTGGAGGTGATGGCGAGGCTCGCCGCCCAGCCGCTGCGGTAGGTCACCACCCCGATGACGATGCCGAGCACGGTGGCGATCACCATGCACTGGAACACGGCGCTCGCGTGCTGGAGGGCGTCGGTGAGCAGTTGCTGGTGCCGGCCGGTCAGGTAGTCCCAGAAGCCCACGCCCGCTCACCCCTGTCCTGTCTCCGTCAGGCACCGCCGGGGACGGAGTCCTGAGCCGCCTGCTCCACCAGCGGGATGATCCGCAGCGGGACCGGGTTCTCCATGACGATCGCCGTGGAGGCCCGGACGATGCCATCAAAACCGACAACCCGGTCGATCACACGTTGGAGATCGGCGTTGGAGCGGGCCACCAGACGGCACAGCATGTCGCCGTGGCCGGTGGTGGTGTGCAGTTCGAGGACCTCGGGCACGCCCGCCAAGTGGGCCCGTACATCGGCCCCCTGGCCCTGTTTGATCTCCAGCGTGGCGAAGGCGGTGACCGGGTAGCCGAGCGCCGCCGGGTCGACGTCGGGGCCGAAGCCGCGGATGACTCCATTCGACTGAAGGCGGTCGAGCCGCGCCTGGACCGTGCCGCGCGCGACCCCGAGCCGCCGGGAGGCCTCCAGGACCCCGATCCGGGGCTCGCGCGCGAGCAGCACGATCAGGCGCCCGTCCAGATGATCGATCGACATGGCGGCCTCCGGATGGTCATCGTGTACAGAACGCCTCCTCATCCTGGCCGTTCGCTGTACGGATTGCCCAGTGAATGCGCGAACTATTGCGCAGCTTGCCTCCTGGGGCGACCCTCCCTCTATGACTGAGACCCTCGATCACACCCCCGGAACCGCGCGGCAGGCCGACCCCTTCCCGGTGAAGGGCATGGACGCGGTCGTCTTCGCCGTGGGCAACGCCAAGCAGGCCGCGCACTTCTACTCGACGGCCTTCGGCATGAAGCTGGTCGCCTACTCCGGACCGGAGAACGGCAGCCGCGAGACCGCCAGCTACGTGCTGACCAGCGGCGCCGCCCGCTTCGTGTTCACCTCCGTCATCAAGCCCGCCACCGAGCGCGGCCGCTTCCTCGCCGAGCACGTGGCCGAGCACGGCGACGGCGTGGTGGACCTCGCCATCGAGGTGCCCGACGCGCGCGCCGCGTACCGGTACGCCACCGAGCACGGCGCCACCGGCCTGGAGGAGCCCCACGAGGTCGAGGACGAGCACGGCACCGTCGTGCTCGCCGCGATCGCCACGTACGGCAAGACCCGCCACACCCTGGTCGAGCGCTCCGGCTACACCGGCCCCTATCTGCCGGGCTTCGTCGAGGCCGCACCCATGGTCGAGACCCCGAAGAGGTTCTTCCAGGCCATCGACCACTGCGTCGGCAACGTCGAGCTCGGCAAGATGAACGAGTGGGTGGCGTTCTACAACAACGTCATGGGCTTCACCAACATGAAGGAGTTCGTGGGCGACGACATCGCCACCGAGTACTCCGCGCTCATGTCGAAGGTCGTCGCCGACGGCACCCTCAAGGTGAAGTTCCCGCTCAACGAGCCGGCCATCGCCAAGAAGAAGTCGCAGATCGACGAGTACCTGGAGTTCTACGGCGGCCCCGGCGTCCAGCACATCGCGCTCGCCACCAACGACATCGTCGCCTCGGTGAAGGCCATGCGGGCGGCGGGTGTGCAGTTCCTCGACACCCCCGACTCGTACTACGACACCCTCGGCGAGTGGGCCGGCGAGACCCGGGTGCCGGTCGAGACCCTGCGCGAGCTGAAGATCCTGGTCGACCGCGACGAGGACGGCTACCTGCTCCAGATCTTCACCAAGCCGGTGCAGGACCGCCCGACCGTCTTCTTCGAGATGATCGAGCGGCACGGTTCGATGGGCTTCGGCAAGGGCAACTTCAAGGCCCTCTTCGAGGCGATCGAGCGCGAGCAGGAGAAGCGCGGCAACCTCTGACCAGCAACTGGTCACACCCGCACGGTAATTGAGTTACCGTCACTTGTCTGCGGCCCCACGGACCTGACCCGTGGGGCCGCGACTGCTTCACCCGGCCCGCGCGCTCCCTCAGCCGCGCCGCTTGGAAGGCCGGGGCTTGGCGGGCCGCCTCGACCCCGAGTTCGACGACGAACCCGAACCGCTCGACGAGCCCGATGAGGCCGACGAACCCGAGCCGGAGTTCGAGGAGGAGGAGCCGGCCGCGGCCTCCGCCCGGGCCGCCGCCACATAGCCGTACATGTCCCGGGGGCCGCCGTCCGCCGGCTCGCCGAGCGCCGCCAGTGCCTCCTTCGCCCTCGGCGCGAGCACCGGCGAGAAGTACGGGTTGGTGCGCAGTGCCTCCTGGTAGTGGCGCCGGGCCGCGCCCGAGCGGCCGAGATCCCGCTCGATGGTGGCCTGGTGGTAGGAGAACAGGGCGTCGCGCATCCCGGAGTCGCTCGCCTTGCGGGCGTGGGCCAGCGCCTCCTCCGGCTCGCCCGCCCGGTACATCGCCCAGGCCAGCGCGTCCTCCGCGGCCGGGCTCGGATGCGCCTTCCACTCCGCTTCGAGCCGGTCCACCGCCGTGTGCGCCGCCCCGTGGTCGGCCTCGAACCGGCCCAGCACCAAGGCGTCGTCCACCCCGTTGGAGCCGTCCCGCGCGGCCAGCTCGCGCAGCTTGTCGAACCAGGTCCGCGCGTCGCCGTCCAGGCCCTGCGCCTCGTACAACTCACCCAGTTCAAGGAGGTATTCGGGGCGCGGCAGCACCGCGACCGCCGCCAGGTAGTCCCGCTGGGCCTCCGCCCGCCGACCGAGCGCCGCCTTGGCCCTGGCCCGGCCCGCGAGCGCCGCGTGCGCGCCCGGATCGGCGCGCAGGGCCGCGTCGTAGTGGGCCACGGCCTTCTCCGGCTCGCCCCTCTCCCACGCCAGCTCGCCCACCGCGACCAGGGCGACCGCCTTCTGCACCGGCGAAGTGGCGTGCCCGACGGCCTCGTCGAGGGCCGCCGAGGCGTCCTCGCGCCAGCCGTGCTGCCGGTACACCTCGGCTGCCTGCGTCAACGCCTCCGGGCCGCCGCGCAGTTCGAGCACCTGCTCCACCGCCTTCGCGGCGGCCTTCGCCTCACCGAGCCCGTTGTACGCCTCGATCAGGACGGGGTAGAGCGTCCACCGGTCCGCCCGGCGGGCGCGTACCGACTCGGCCAGGGTGCGGGCCGCGGCGTAGTCGTGCCGGGCGTTGGCCAGGGCCGCGAGCCCGATCTCGGCGTCCAGGCTCTCCTTGCCGCCCTTGGGCCGCACCTGGAGCGAGCGCCGCAGTGCCCACTCGGCGCGCGGGTAGTACGAGGAGTCGGCGCCGCGCACGCCGCGTTCCAGATAGGCCGAGCCGAGCACCGCCCACTGCGCCTCGTCCGTGGGGTGGCCGCGCAGCCAGGCCGTCCGGTCGGTGATGAGGGCGCTCAGATCGCCCACCGCCGCGGGCGCCCCCGAGGCCACCGCGGTCAGGGCCCGCGCGGCCGGACCCGGCGCGGGCGGCGGCGCCTGCGGCCCCTCGGCGTCCGGCATGAGCAGCAGCACCCCGCCGACCAGCACGCTCGCCGCAAGGGCCACCAGCGCGGCGCGCTTCAGGACGGGCGGCGGCCCGGACCGCCGCGAGGTCCGCTGGGCCGCGGCCGAGGCCGACATCCAGGCCGCCCGCCGTGCCGCGTCCGCATCCTGTTCGGTCTTCGCGATCTCCATGGCGCTCACTGTGCGTCAATAGGAAGAGCGCGCCCGGCCCCGCCCGACCGACCGGGGAAAGGGTTCACACCGATGGCCCCGGGTGCCAGGCTGAAGACATGGACGATCTTCTCGAACGGCTGCGCGAGCACCTCCCGGCGGACGCCGTCATCACCGACCCCGACATCACCGCCTCCTACGCCCACGACATGGCGAGCTTCTGCGTGGCGGGCAGTCCGGCCGTGGTCGTGCTGCCGCGCACCGTCGAAGAGGTCCAGCACGTGATGCGCACCGCGACGGCGCTGCGCGTGCCGGTCGTGCCGCAGGGCGCGCGCACCGGCCTGTCCGGAGCGGCCAACGCGAGCGACGGCTGCATCGTCCTGTCCCTGGTCAGGATGGACCGCGTCCTGGAGATCAACCCGGTCGACCGGGTCGCGGTCGTCGAACCCGGCGTCGTCAACGCCGTCCTGTCGCGCCAGGTCCAGGAGCACGGGCTCTACTACCCGCCGGATCCCTCCAGTTGGGAGATGTGCACCATCGGCGGGAACATCGGCACCGCGTCCGGCGGCCTGTGCTGTGTGAAGTACGGGGTGACCGCGGAGTACGTCCTCGGCCTTGAGGTCGTACTCGCCGACGGGCGGCTCATGAGCACCGGCCGGCGCACCGCCAAGGGCGTCGCCGGATACGACCTGACCCGGCTGTTCGTCGGCTCCGAGGGCAGCCTCGGCATCGTCGTGAAGGCGGTCCTCGCGCTGCGCCCCGCGCCGCCGCCCCAGCTCGCGCTCGCCGCCGAGTTCGGCTCGGCCGCGGCCGCCTGCGAGGCCGTCGTACGGATCATGGAGCGCGGCCACGCCCCGTCGCTGCTCGAACTCATGGACCGTACGACCATCCAGGCCGTCAACCGCATGGCGAACATGGGGCTGCCCGACAGCACCGAGGCCCTGCTGCTCGCCGCCTTCGACACCCCGGACCCGGCCGCCGACCTCGCGGCCGTCGGCGAGCTGTGCATCGCCGCCGGGGCGACCGAGGTGGTCCCGGCCGTGGACGCGGCGGAGTCCGAACTGCTGCTCCAGGCACGGCGGTTGTCGCTCACGGCGCTCGAAACGATCAAATCGGCCACGATGATCGACGACGTGTGCGTGCCGCGGTCCAAGCTCGCCGAGATGATCGAGGGAACGTCGGCGATCGCCGCCAAGTACGGTCTGACCATCGGCGTCTGCGCCCACGCGGGCGACGGCAACACCCACCCCGTGGTCTGCTTCGACGCCGCCGACGAGGACGAGTCCCGGCGTGCCCGCGAGTCGTTCGACGAGATCATGGCTCTCGGTCTGGAACTCGGCGGCACCATCACTGGCGAACACGGCGTGGGCGTACTCAAGAAGGAGTGGCTGGCCCGCGAGCTCGGCCCGGTGGGTATCGAGATGCAGCGCGCGGTGAAGCACGCCTTCGACCCGCTGTGCCTGCTGAATCCGGGCAAGCTGTTCTGAACCGGGCTCCTCACGCACCCTCCTCCGGACGGGACTCGTCGGACGGCCACGGGTCGCGCAGCCACAGCTCGTCCACCCCGCGGCCGGTGGCCGGCGCGAGCAGCTCGGCGAGGCCGTCGTCGATGCCGAGCTGCTCGGTCTCGGAACCCGGCGGCACCGCCCGCAGCGTCCGCTCCAGCCACGCCGAGACCTGCGCGGCCGGCGCTTCGAGCAGCGCGTCGCCGTCCGGCGAACTGAGCGCCATCAGGACCACGCTGCGGCCCTCGACCTTGGTCGGCCAGATCCGCACGTCCCCGTGGCCGCACGGCCGGAACACGCCCTCGACCAGGAGCTCGCGCGCGAACGTCCAGTTGACGGGGGTCTCCGAGCCGATGTGGAAGGTGATGTGCACGGCGTAGGGGTCGTCGGTGCGGTAGCCGAGCCGGGCCGGCACGGGGATGCTGCGCTCGGGCGACAGCACCAGTTTGAGTTCGAGTTCGCGTTCCACCACGGTGTGCATGAGGGTCTCTCTTCCCTTTCCCGGTACGAGCTCACGGTCGAGCCCGTACGCGCGGTACGCGGCCCGGGAGCGGGCCGTCGAGGGTGAGAGCGCGTTCCCTCGCCGTCATTACGCGACTTCGGCAAGATTTTTTCGGCGAACTTCTCCCGGCGCCGGGCCGCGGCGGCGGCAGCCCGTGTCCGCGGCCCTCCCGGCCCGCCTCACGGCGGCCCCGAACCGTTGATCCAGCTCGCCCCGTACACCGCCGAGCCCACGGCGAGGACCGCGACCACCGGCACCGCGCGGGCCGCCCGCGTCCGCGCCAGCGCGAGCGCCACCGGCGCGAGCAGCGGGAAGGCGGGCAGCAGCAGCCGGGGCTTGGAACCGAAGTAGCCCGACGAGCACAGGGCCAGGGCCAGCACGATGCCGGTGTAGACGAGCAGCGGGAGCGGCTGGCGCCCGCGCACACAGGCCCCGTACGCCCAGAGGGCCAGTGCGGTGCCCGCGATCAGGCCGAGCCCGGCGAGCACCACGGGCCAGCCGCCGAGGTGGTCCACGATGAACTCCCCGTACGCCAGGCCCCCGTCGAAGCCGTTGCCCCACTCGGCCTGGACGTCGAGATAGCCGAGCGGGCCGCCCCGGTGGAGGCCCACCCACAGGACGTAGCCCGCCGCGCCGAGCGGGGCGAGCACCGCGCCGGTCAGCATCCGCGCCCCGATGTGCCGGGTGCGCCGGGCCTCGACGGCGGCCCCCGCCCACAGCGCGGCGGCGACCGCGAGCCCCACCGGGCGGGTCAGTCCCGCGAGGGAGGCGAGGACCCCGGCCTCCACCCAGCGGCGCCGCAGGATCGCGTACAGCGCCCAGGCGGCGAGCGCGACGAACAGCGCCTCGCTGTACGCCATCGACTGCACGATCCCCACCGGGACCGCCGCCCACAGCGTCACCAGGAGGAGCCCCGCCCGGTGGCCCCAGAGGTGATGTCCCATCAGATACATCCCCCAGGCGGCCGCCAGGCCCGCGAGCCCGCTGATCAGCAGGCCCGCGTCACCGGCGCCGAGCGGGCTCACCGCGGCGACGGCCTGCTCCAGCCAGGGCAACAGAGGGAAGAACGCCAGGTCGGACAGGACCCGGCCGTCGGGGGCGGTCAGCGTGAAGTCGTAGCCCGACTCGGCGACCCGCGCGTACCAGAGCGAGTCCCAGCGCGCGGAGAGCAGTTCGTGGGTGTCGTTGCCACTGGCCCGGGACCACAGGTCGAGGACCAGCAGGCCGAGCGCGCGGACCGCCGCGAAGGCCGCGACGGCGGACCAGGCCCGCCGCGGCGCGGAGACCGGCTCCGGGGAGCCGACGGCCGGTTCGTCGTGACCGGTCAGGCCGGGCCCCACACGCATTGCTCACTCACTTTCCCCGCCCGGTCCCGCCGGGTGCACCCGTTCGATGCGCCTCGACTGTACGCACTGGTGGGACCCCGCCGCTCCGCCCCGCCCCCGGCCATGGCACGGCGCCCGCCCGTCGCCCGTACGCGGGCTTCCTGTCCGGCTTCTTCCTACGGGCCCGGGGTTCTTCGTTACTGTCCTCCTGGGACAAGCGGAAGCGCCCGGTCGGTGCCAGGGCCGGGCGGCGTGCCGCGGCAGAGATCAAGTGTGCTGGATCGGAACGGAGTTGGAGACATGGCGACGGTTCCTCCTGACAGCGGCGGGAGCGTAGCCCGGGAAGGGTATTACCCGGACCCCTCCATTCCCGGATATGTCCGGTACTGGAACGGGGTCTCCTGGGTGCCCGGCACCAGCCGGCCCGCCCCCGGCCCGGGGGAGGCGCAGCCCGCGGTGCCGGCGGGCGCCGCCCCCGCGCCCGCCCCCGCCCTCGCCTCCGCGCCGCCCCTCCAGGTGCCGTCCGCCGAGGAGACCGGCCCGGTCTTCCTCGACGAGCCCGACCCCACGCCCGCCTCCACCGCGCAGGGCCAGGGCGCCCGGCCGCAGCCCGCCTGGCACGCGGACGCCGTCCACCAGTCGGGCTTCGGCGGCGACCAGGACCGCCGGGTCTCGTGGGGCCAGCCGGTCGATCCGCGCGGCCTGCCCGAAACGGCCGACCCGCGCCGCCTCCCCGACCCCCGCCGGCCCGACCCCGCGCGGCCCGCCGGACCGGTGCCGCACCAGCAGCGGTCCGCACGCCCGGCGGGGGCGGTGCCGCCCGCCGCCGTCGAGCCGCCGCCCGCGCGCGCCCAACTGCCCGCCCCGGCCGACCCGGTCCACCCGGCGCCCCTCCACCCGGCCCCGGCCGAGCGCGCGGCCGGTCCGTACGCCACGCCCGCCCAGGCCCCCGCCCCCGCGCAGCCGCAACCGCAGGCCGCCCCCTCGCAGGCCCAGCCCTCCGTGCCCGGTTCGCCGATGACGGCGGGGCCCGGGGGAGGGGCCGCGTCCTGGGCCCAGCAGGTGCACCAACTCGCCCGGCCCGACCCGCAGGAACCGGTCGTTCCGTGGAAGCCGCCCGTCGCCGACCCCTTCCTCCAGGCCGCCCAGGCCCAGGCCTCGGCCAGGCCCGCCGGGCTCGGCAGGCGCCTGATCGCGCGGCTCGTCGACAGCGTGCTGCTCGGCGCCCTCGTCGGAGGCCTCGCGGTGCCCCTGGTCGTGCAGGCCGCCGACCACATCCAGGAGAAGATCGACGCGGCGAAGCTGTCGGGGCAGACGGTCACCGTCTACCTCCTGGACGGCACGACCGCGGGCCTCCTCGGCATCGTGATCGGCGCCTTCCTCGTCCTCGGGCTGCTGTACGAGGCGCTGCCCACCGCCAAGTGGGGCCGCACGCTCGGCAAGAAGCTGTGCGGGGTGCAGGTGCGCGGCATCGAGTCGTACGAGCCGCCGACCTTCGGCCAGGCGGTCCGCCGCTGGCTGGTCTACGGGGTGCTCGGGCTGCTCGCGGTCGGCGTGGTCAACGTGGCGTGGTGCCTGTTCGACCGGCCGTGGCGCCAGTGCTGGCACGACAAGGCGGCCCGCACGTTCGTCGCGCAGGGCTAGCCGGACGGGGCGACCGCACCGTTGGCGCGATCGCGCCGGGCGGTACCCCGAACGGCGTCCGTACCGTTGCGGGCGCCTCGCGCGCGCGATGCACTACCGCCATGAGCACCGATCAGCCGCCGCCCGGTCAGCCGCCCGAGGACGACCCCTTCCGCAAGAAGCCGTCCGAGCCGCCGCCGAGCGGTTCGCCCTACGGCGGTGCGCAGCCGCCCCCCGGGCCGCCGCCCGGTGACTCGCCCTATGGTTCGGGGCCGCCGCCGGGCGGCGCGGGCCCCTACGGCGCTCCGCCGCCCCCGGCCGGTGGAGGCGGCGGTCCGTACGGCGGGCCGCCTCCCCCCGGTGGAGGCTCGCCGTACGGCAGCGCCCCGCCACCGCCCTCCGACCCCTACGGCGGCCAGTACGGCGGTGTCGACCCGCTGGCCGGGATGCCGCCGCTCGCCGATTTCGGCAAGCGGTTCCTGGCCCGTTTCATCGACTTCCTCATCATCGCGGTCCCGCTCGGCCTGATCGAGTGGGCGACCAGCAACCGCGTCGTCATCGCGACGGACAACGGCGACTCCGGCACCGAGGTGATCAGCAAGGCGTACTCCGGCAGCGGCCTGCTGTGGCTGCTGATCTCGCTCGCCGCCTACATCGGCTACGACACCCTGATGGTCTCCAAGTCCGGCCGGACGCTGGGCAAGAAGTGGCTGGGGCTGCGGGTCGCGATGCTCAACGACGGCAGTGTCCCCACCACCAACGCGGCGCTCGCGCGGGCCGCCGTGCTGTGGGCGCCGTTCGTGATCTGCTGCTACTGCCTGTGGGACATCGTCCTGATCATCACGATCGTGGCGGACAAGCCGTACCGGCAGGGCTGGCACGACAAGGCCGGCAAGACGGTGGTGGTCTCAGCCGCGCAGTGAGTGCTCGCGCGCCGGCCGCTGTTCGCGGGGGGCCGGAACGCGCAGGGCGGCGGAGGTCTCGACGACGGCCGCACGGTTCACCGGTGCCGCACCAGCGGCCGGGGCCGTGCGGTCGTTCGCGTCCGCCCGGGAGCGGCGGGGCAGGGGCATGGGGACCGTCACCGCGACGAGCAGGCCGAGCAGGAGCGCGGCGAGCACGATGACCGCGACCCCGACCCCGGACTCGGTGCGCGAGAGCAGCAGCATGGCGACGGTCGAGAAGACGACGGTGGCCGAACCGTAGGAGAGCTGTGCGGCTGTGGGACGCGGCATGGCGTTATCCGTCCTCATGGTTCGGATAGGGGTGGGCCTCTCAACCGTTCTCAACCGGCGGACGTGTCAGCCGGATCGCACTGTCAAGCGACTCTACGTCGGTCCATGCCCGAGGGGAACTGTTGGTAAGCGTGACCTAACCCACGGTGCCGGTGCACAGGGGGCGCACGGAGTCATTCGGCGAGGCGGCTCCGTCCGGATGCCGAGACGTGCGCACCGGATGTCCCGGTCTGTTAGCACAGTCTTTACGTTCGGATAGCGGAACTGGCCTACTGCATAATGTACTTGGCACGAACAAGTCAAGATCTGTCTTTTCTTTGGTAACTCCGGTCCAATGTCGTCACTTGAGACGCGTGTCGAGCACCGGAACCAGCCCCTCACCCCCCGGTTCCTGCCGGCCGCGGGGGAGGACATCATCAAGTGACCAGCAGCAGGAAGGCGGCAAGAGCCGCCGCCGTGCTCGTGGCTCTCGCCACGGCCGGCGCCACGGGCTCGGCATACGCCATGGCCCAGGCGGACTCGAAGGCCCCGGTGGCCGTCGTCCGCCAGGACCCGTCCACGGCCAAGGGCCAGGAGCACAACCTGAAGGGCCCGTTCAGCGACCAGCAGGCGCAGCAGCGCCAGGCGGCGCTGGAAGGGGTCATCTCCGGGAAGAACAAGGTCGAGAAGCGCAACGGCTCCGACGTCGTGAAGCTCGACGACAAGAAGTACGTCGAGCTGGGCCGCCAGAAGACCGACAAGATCTTCACGATCCTGGTGGAGTTCGGCGACCAGGTCGACAACACCACGATGTACGACCCGGACGGCCCCGACGGCCCCAAGCCGCCGCAGCCCAAGTACGGGGGGACGCCCGGTCCCGCGCACAACCAGATAGCCAAGCCCGACCGGGCGAAGGACAACTCCACGGCCTGGCAGGCCGATTACAACCAGAAGCACTACCAGGACCTGTACTTCGGTGCCGGCCAGGGCGTCAACTCGCTGAAGACCTACTACGAGAAGACCTCCTCGGGGCGCTACTCGGTCGACGGCCAGGTCACCGACTGGGTCAAGATCCCTTACAACGAGGCCCGCTACGGCTCCAACTACTGCGGCCAGACCAACTGCGCCAACGTGTGGGACACCGTCCGCGACGGCGTCAACGCCTGGGTCGCCGACCAGAAGGCCAAGGGCCAGACGGACGCGGAGATCAAGGCGACCCTGAGTCAATACGACCAGTGGGACCGCAACGACTACAACAACAACGGCAACTTCAACGAGCCCGACGGCTACATCGACCACTTCCAGATCGTGCACGCGGGCGAGGACGAGTCGGCGGGCGGCGGCGCCCAGGGCACCAACGCCCTGTGGGCGCACCGCTGGTACGCGTACGGCACGGACGCCGGCAAGACCGGCCCCTCGTACAACAAGGCCGGTGGCACGCAGATCGGCGACACCGGGATATGGGTCGGCGACTACACGATGCAGCCGGAGAACGGCGGCCTCGGCGTCTTCGCGCACGAGTACGGCCACGACCTCGGTCTGCCGGACCTCTACGACACCACCAACACCGCCGAGAACTCGGTCGGTTTCTGGTCCCTGATGTCGGCCGGCTCCTGGCTCGGCACCGGCAAGGACTCCATCGGCGACCTGCCCGGCGACATGACCGCCTGGGACAAGCTGCAGCTCGGCTGGCTCAACGCCGAGACGGTGAAGGCCGGTACGGACAAGACGGTCAAGCTGGGCGTCTCGGAGTACAACACCAACGACAAGCAGGCGCTGGTCGTGGAGTTGCCCAAGAAGGAAGTCACCACCACCGTCGTGAAGCCCGCCGAGGGCTCCAAGCAGTGGTGGAGCGGCATGGGTGACAACCTCAACAACACCCTGACCCGCGGCCTCGACCTCACCGGCAGGTCCAAGGCGTCCCTGGACCTCTCGGGCTGGTGGGACATCGAGAAGGACTACGACTTCCTGTACACCGAGGTCTCCACGGACAACGGCGCCACCTGGAACGCCATCGACGGCACCGCCGACGGCAAGGCCATCACGCGCGACTCCAGCAACAAGCCGGCCCTGACCGACGCCTCGGGCGCGTACAAGAAGCTGTCCTTCCCGCTCGACCAGTACGCGGGCCAGAAGATCCAGCTCCGCTTCCGCTACCAGACGGACGGCGGCGCGGGCGGCAAGGGCTTCACGGCCGACGCGATCACCGTGACGGCGGACGGCGCGGCGGTCGTCACCGACGGCGCCGAGGGCGACGACAACGGCTGGACGGCGAAGAACTTCTCCCGCATCGGCGAGTCCTTCACCAACGACTACCCGCAGTACTACATCGCGGAGAACCGCCAGTACGTCTCGTTCGACCAGACCCTCAAGACCGGCCCGTACAACTTCGGCTTCTCCAAGACCCGGCCGAGCTGGGTCGAGCACTACCCGTACCAGAAGGGCCTGCTCATCTGGCTCTGGGACACCTCGCAGAAGGACAACAACGTCTCGGCCCACCCGGGCCAGGGCCTGATCCTGCCGATCGACGCGCACGCCAAGCCGCTCAAGTGGTCCGACGGCACGCTGCTCCGCAACAAGGTCCAGCCCTTCGACGCGCCCTTCAGCTGGTACCCGACGGACAGCTTCACGCTGCACAAGGCGGACGTCGCCACGAAGATCAACTCCCAGATGGGCGTCCCGATCTTCGACGACCACCACGGCACCTACTGGTACGCCGAGAACCCGACCGGGAGCGTCAAGGTTCCTGACACCAAGACCCGCATCTCGATCGTCAACCAGCCGCTGGACGGCTCGACGATCACCGTGAAGGTCGGTTCCGCGATCAAGTAATTCTCAAAACCGCAGGTCAAACCATGATCGGCCGTCGCCCTCTAGCGGGGCGGCGGCCGGTCGTGTTTAGGTGCGTTCTACGAGTCCTTATTGACAGCGAGTCCAACGCGTCGTCCTACAGGGGGAGTGGTCCGGCATGCCCGGCGGAGGTTTCTGCAAGCTGCCAGGCGGCAGCGTGGTCGTCGCGCTCACGCTGCCGAACCCGGCCGCGCCCGGCACCGACGTGCGCGTCCTGGTGCACGCCGTCAACCGGGCCCGCGCCCTGACCAGGCTGCGGAACCTGGGGCTGCGGGCGGTGTACCTGCGCGGCCAGACCGAGCCGCCGACCCTGGACGAGATCACGGCCGTCCTGCACCATCCCGACGGCCTGCTGTGGCGCACGGCCCCGGAGACGACGGAAGAGCTCTGGCACCCTATACGCGCCCTGCTGAAGTAGCCGCGCGGCTACACCACGGGCTTGCCCGACAGCTCGATGCCCGCGGCCCGCATCTCCTCCAGGGCCGCCGAGGTGGTGTGCTCCGCCACCCCCGCCGTGAGGTCGAGCAGCACATGCGTGGCGAACCCGGCCCGCGCCGCGTCGAGCGCGGTCGCCCGCACACAGTGGTCCGTCGCGATGCCCACCACGTCGACCTCGTCGACCTGCCGGGCCCGCAGCCAGTCCGCGAGCGAGACGCCGTTCTCGTCGAGCCCCTCGAAACCGCTGTAGGCGGCCGCGTACGCGCCCTTGTCGAAGACGGCGTCGATCGCCCCGCTGGCGACCGCCGGCGCGAAGTTGGGGTGGAAGCCCACGCCCTCCGTGCCGGCGACGCAGTGCACCGGCCAGGAGTGCTCGAAGTCGGGGGCGTCGGAGAAGTGCCCGCCCGGGTCGATGTGGTGGTCGCGCGTGGCCACCACGTGGCGGTAGGCGGACCCGGCCGCCTGGCCCACCAGGTCGGTGATCGCGGCGGCGACGTCCGAGCCGCCCGCGACCGCGAGGGAGCCGCCCTCACAGAAGTCGTTCTGGACGTCCACGACGATCAAGGCGCGGTGCATGTCGGCTGTCCTTCGGTCTGCGGGCCCGGGATCTGGGGCTGTTCCTTGAGCGTAGAGACTTCGATCGGCGCGCGGCAGGGGGCAAACGGGGGCGGAAACCCTGCCGCGCGGACCGGGGCGGGGCTCAGACGTACTCGGTCGGGATGACCGGCTCGCCGCGCGAGAGCTGGCTCGCCGACATCGGCAGCGCGGCCAGCGCCTCGATGTGCCGCGCGCGGGCGCTGTCCAGCGGCTCGCGGGCCACCACCGCGCCGGCCTTGACCAGCTCGACCAGGAGCTGGCTGTCGGCGAGCGCGGTCGGCACCGCTCCGGTCCCGATGACCTCGGCCTCCGCGATCCCGTACGCGTCCGAGCGGCGCGCGGCCCACTTGCGGCCGCCCATCGACGACTTCGCGCCGAGCGACTTCTTGGCGACCGGCTGCAGCGGCGCCTTCGGGTCGGCGGACTGGGCGCGGGCGACCAGCTTGTAGACCATGGAGCAGGTCGGGTGTCCGGAGCCGGTGACCAGCTGGGTGCCGACGCCGTACGCGTCCACGGGGGCGGCGGCGAGCGAGGCGATGGCGTACTCGTCGAGGTCGGAGGTGACCACGATCTTGGTGTTGGTGGCGCCGAGCTCGTCGAGCTGCTGGCGCACCCGGTGGGCGACCAGGAGCAGGTCGCCGGAGTCGATGCGGACCGCGCCGAGCTCGGGCCCGGCGATCTCGACGGCGGTGCGCACGGCCTCGGCGACGTCGTACGTGTCCACCAGGAGGGTCGTGCCGCGGCCCAGCGAGTCGACCTGGGCCCGGAAGGCGTCGCGCTCGCTGTCGTGGAGCAGGGTGAAGGCGTGGGCGCTGGTGCCGACGGTCGGGATGCCGTAGCGGAAGCCGGCCGCGAGGTCCGAGGTCGAGCTGAAGCCGCCCACGTAGGCGGCGCGCGAGGAGGCGACCGCGGACAGCTCGTGGGTGCGGCGCGCGCCCATCTCGATCAGCGCGCGCCCGCCCGCCGCGGCCGACATCCGGGACGCGGCCGCCGCGATGGCGGAGTCGTGGTTGAGGATCGAAAGGATCACGGTCTCGAGCAGCACGCACTCGGCGAAGGAGCCCTCGACGCGCAGGATGGGCGACCCCGGGAAGTAGACCTCGCCCTCGGGATAGCCCCAGATGTCGCCGCTGAACCGGTAGGAGGCGAGCCAGCGCAGGGTGGGCTCGTCCACGATGTCGTGGTCGCGCAGGAAGCCGAGCACGCCCGCGTCGAACCGGAAGTTCTCGACGGCGTCCAGGACGCGCCCGGTGCCGCCCACCACGCCGTACCGGCGGCCCTCGGGCAGGCGGCGGGTGAAGACCTCGAAGACCGAGCGGCGCTCGGCCGTGCCCGCCTTGAGGGCGGCCTGCAGCATCGTGAACTCGTACTGGTCGGTGAAGAGCGCGGTCGACGGCACGTCCACCGGCAGCCCAAGGTCCGAAGCGTTCACAGCGAGCTACCTCGCACTTTCGTCCGGGCCGAGCACCGCTCGGCCGGGGTTCCGGGGATCGCCCCCGAGAGAAGGGGCATGTGGGGGATGCTACCCCGAATACTCGTCACTTTGACGATTTCTAGGGGCCCGTTTGTGCGATGACCCGTTCCGGGTGGCAGCATGGAGGCCGTGGCTGTGATTTCCGGGGGCGCCCTCCGGACCCCCGGCAGAAGAGACGAAGGTCGCCCAGCGCTGTGAGTGTTGCTCCCGTAGAGATCGAACGCCCCGAGTCGGCGGAGTCGAGCCGGCCCGTGGCCGAGCCCGATGTGCCCTGGGTGACGCTCGTCCACAACGACCCCGTCAACCTCATGAGCTACGTGCAGTACGTCTTCCAGACCTACTTCGGCTACTCGAAGGACAAGGCCCACAAGCTGATGCTCGACGTGCACCACAAGGGACGGGCCGTGGTCTCCAGCGGCAGCCGCGAGGAGATGGAACGGGACGTGCAGGCGATGCACGGCTACGGATTGTGGGCCACGCTGACCCAGGACCGCGGCTGATGGCCGGGCATTTCGAGGCTCTGCCGGGCGGCGGCGCGGCTGTCGCGCTCGACGAGGTCGAGATCGCCATCCTGCGTTCGCTCGCCGTGCAGCTGCTCGAACTCATCGGCCCGGGCGACGAACCGGCCGACGACGAGGACCCGCTCGCCGCGCTGTTCGCCGAGGGGCCGAGCGAGCCGCCCGCCGACCCGGCGCTCGCCCGCCTCTTCCCCGAGGCGTACGCGAGCGAGGAGAGCGACGAACTGCGCGCCAAATCCAGCGAGTTCAGGCGCTTCACCGAGAACGACCTGCGGGCGCGCAAGCGGGGCGACGCCCTGGCCGTCGTGCACGGGCTCGACGCGCTGAGCCCCCGGGGCGACGGCGGTGCCGTCCTGAAGCTGACCGCCGATGACTCGCGGCACTGGCTGGGCGCGCTCAACGACCTGCGCCTGACCATCGGCACCCGCCTGGAGATCACCGACGAGGACGAGAGCGGCGAGCTCTACCGGCTGCCGGACGACGATCCGCGCAAGCCGATGGTGATGGCCTATCTGTGGCTGGGTGTGCTGCAGGAAACACTCGTCGAAACGCTCATGCCCTGACCCGGTGACCCATGGATGGCCGTTCGCTCAGCGGACGCTCAAATCCGTATAACGATCCCATCACCACATCGACCTGCTTTGTCACGTCGAGGGACTTTTGTCCGCTTCTTCCTGTGGGGTGCGCCACAGTGGCCGGTGGGGATCACCCGTAAGGCCGTGATAAATCTTCACGACCACCCGGGGACGCCACCCATGTCCCCGGGGGCGCTTCGACCGGCTGACCGCCGGTGGCACTCCATCCACATCCGGGGGGATCAGGACCTGATCCGTCGCTTCGTGACCGAGGCGGACGGGTCAGCATGGAGAAAGGCGCACCACCATGACCTCAGCGCAGGTCGACAAGCACGACGACCGTCCTGCCGGCAATGAGGCCGCGGGGACCGCCCACGGTTCTGGCGAGGGCGAGGGTTACCAGCGGGGTCTCGGCGCCCGCCAGATCCAGATGATCGCGATCGGCGGTGCCATCGGCACCGGCCTCTTCCTCGGCGCGGGCAAGGCCATCTCGAAGGCCGGCCCCAGCCTCATCCTGGCCTACGCCATCGCCGGCCTGGTCATCTTCTTCATCATGCGCGCGCTCGGCGAGCTGCTCATGTACCGCCCGGTGTCGGGCTCCTTCTCGGAGTACGCCCGCGAGTTCGTCGGCCCGTTCTGGGGCTTCGTGACCGGCTGGACGTACTGGCTCTTCTGGGTCGTCACCGGCATCACCGAAGTCACCGCGGCCGCCCAGTACATGTCCTTCTGGACCCACGGCAGCATCCCGCAATGGGCCTACGCGCTGATCTTCACGCTCATCCTGTACGCCGTGAACCTCATCTCCGTGAAGCTCTTCGGCGAGCTGGAGTTCTGGTTCTCCATGGTCAAGGTGACCGCCATCGTCGGCATGATCCTGATCTGCGCCGGCATCCTGACCGTCGGCTTCTCGGACGCCGCGGACACCGCCACCGTCGCCAACCTCTGGAACGACGGCGGGTTCTTCCCCAAGGGCATCGGCGGCACGCTGATGACGCTCCAGATCGTCATGTTCGCCTTCCTCGCCGTCGAGCTGGTCGGTGTGACCGCGGGCGAGTCCAAGGACCCCGAGAAGACCCTGCCCAAGGCCATCAACACCGTGCCGTGGCGCATCGCCGTCTTCTACATCGGCGCCCTGATCATGATCCTCTCGGTCGTCCCGTGGCACGAGTTCCAGCCGGGCGTGAGCCCCTTCGTCGCGGCCTTCCAGAAGATGGGCCTCGGCATCGGCGCGGGCATCGTCAACTTCGTCGTGCTGACCGCTGCGCTGTCCTCCTGCAACTCGGGCATGTACTCCACCGGCCGCATGCTGCGCGACCTCGCGCTCAACGGCCAGGGCCCCAAGGTCTTCACCAAGCTGACCAAGAGCGGCACCCCGCTGGTGGGCACCTCGGTCTCCGCCGGGCTGATGCTGGTCGGCGTGTGGATCAACTACGTGGCGCCCGGCAAGGCCTTCGACTACGTGGTCTCCTTCGCCACCATCTCCGGCATGTGGGCCTGGATCATGATCCTGGTCTGCCAGATCCGCTACCGACGTCTGGCGAACACCGGCGCCCTGCCGCAGTCGAGCTTCCGCGCCCCCGGCGCCCCGTACACCAGCTGGTTCGCGCTGATCTTCATCTTCATGGTCATCGTGATGATGGGCATCGACAAGGACTCCCGCGTCTCGCTGTACTGCGCGCCGCTGTGGGCCCTGATCCTCGGCGTCTCCTACCTGGTCCTCAAGGCCAAGAACCCGGAGAACAAGGCGTTCGCGAAGCGCGCCTGAGTCTCTGACCTGGCGGTTCTCAACATCCGGGCCGTTCCGTATCGACACTCGATACGGAACGGTCCGTCTGCTTATCCTTGCCGACATGCTGACCATCACCCAGGCCCTGTACGACCAGCTCGTGGCGCACGCCCGCGCCGACCACCCCGACGAGGCGTGCGGTGTGGTCGCGGGTCCGGCGGGCACCGGCCGCGCCGAGCGCTTCATCCCGATGCTGAACGCGGCCCGCTCGCCCACGTTCTACGAGTTCGACTCGCAGGACCTGCTCAAGCTGTACCGGGAGATGGACGACCGCGACGAGGAGCCGGTGATCGTCTACCACTCCCACACCGCGACCGAGGCCTACCCCTCGCGCACCGACGTGACGTACGCGAACGAGCCGGGCGCCCACTACGTCCTGGTGTCGACGGCGGACACGGACGGCGCGGGGGAGTTCCAGTTCCGCTCGTACCGCATCGTGGACGGTGTGATCACGGAGGAAGACGTAAGGGTCGTAGAAGCGTACTGACGGATACTCGCGCATACTGTCCGTACGCAATCTTGATCATGGGGCGGCAGGACCCAGGAAGCCGGTGCGAATCCGGCACGGTCCCGCCACTGTGACCGGCGCCCTCGCGGGCGCCGGAAGCCAGGAACTGACCTGCCGCCTTCTCCCGACGACAGGGGACGTGGAAATCCCCTTGGAGGAGCTCCGTCATGCCCTGGCGCCGCGCGGCATTCGCCGCCGCCCTGCTGTTCCCGCTCGCCGCCTGCACCACCCAGGCGCAGCCCGAAGCCGCCGGGAGCACCGCCCCCGGCTTCCCGTACACGGTCACCAACTGCGGCGTGACCACCACCTTCACCGCGCCCCCGAAGCGCGCGGTCACGATGAACCAGCACGCCACCGAGGTGATGCTGGAGCTCGGCCTCGCCAAGTCCCTGGTGGGCACGGCCTATCTGGACGACAAGGTGCTGCCGAAGTACGCGGCGGACTACCGCGCGGCGCCGGTCCTGGCCGCCGAGTACCCCTCGTACGAGAAGCTCCTCTCGGCCAACCCGGACTACGTGTACGGCGGCTACGCCTCCGCCTTCGCGGCGAACGAGGGGCGCGGGCGCGAGGCCCTGGCCAAGAGCGGCATCACGTCCCGTCTCAACGTGGAGAACTGCCCCAAGGGCGCCACGACCACGATGGACGACGTGTACCAGGAGGTCCGCGAGGTCGGCCGGACCTTCGGGGTGGCCGACCGCGCCGAGTCCTGGGTGCGCGAGGCCGAGGCCACGAACGCGCGGACGCGCGCGGAGCACGCGGGCGCCGCGCCGGTCTCCGTCTTCGTCTACGACAGCGGCGACAAGACGGCGTTCACGGTGGGCGGCAAGGGCATCGGCAACGACATCGTCACCCGGGCCGGCGGCCGCAACATCGTGGCCGGTGACCTGAAGGACAAGTCCTTCGGCGACGCGAGCTGGGAGAACGTGGTGGCCCGCGCGCCCGAGGTCATCCTGATCCTCGACTACGGCGGCACGAGCGTGGAGGCCAAGAAGAAGCGCCTGCGCGACGACCCGGCCCTCGCCTCCGTCCCCGCCGTCAAGAACGGCCGCTTCGCCGTCCTGCCCCTCTCCGACATGGTGACCGGCGTCCGGGCGCCGGACGCGGTGGCCAAGCTGGCCGGGCAGCTGCGCGCCGGGGCGGGCCGGTGAGCGCGCCCGCGCCCGAGGACTCGGCACGCCGCCCCCGGAGCGGGCGCACGGCCTCGCGCCGGCGCTGCGCCACGCTCGTCGGCGTGCTCACCCTCGTGCTGCTGGCCGCCGCCGTGGCCGGGCTCGCGCTCGGGTCGGTGCGCATCCCCGCCGCCCAGGTGCTGGGGATCGTCACCGGGACCGCGGAGCCCGGCCCGTACCGGACCATCGTGCTCGACGTGCGGCTGCCCCGCGTCGTGCTCGGGGCCGTCACCGGCGCGGGCCTCGCCGTCATCGGCACCGTGCTCCAGGCCCTCGTACGCAACCCGCTCGCCGACCCCTTCCTGCTGGGGGTCTCCAGCGGCGCCTCCGCCGGGGCCGTCGCCGTCATCGTCCTCGGGGTCGGCGCGGGCGTGGCCACCACCGTCGCGCTGCCCGCCGCCGCCTTCGCCGGGGCGCTCGCCGCGCTGGTCCTCGTGTACGGACTCGCCGGGCGCGGCGGCGCCATGACCGGCGGCCGTCTCGTACTCGCCGGGGTCGCCGTCTCCTACGTCCTGTCCGCGCTCACCAGCCTGATCCTGGTCACCTCGGCGAGCGCCGAACACGTCCAGGAGGTCCTGCACTGGACGCTCGGCGGGCTCGGCGGCGCCCGCTGGGACATGCTCGCGCTGCCCGCCGCGGCCCTCACCCTGGGCACCCTCGTCCTGATCGCGCTGGCCCGCCCGCTCGACCTGCTGCTCGTCGGCGAGGAGGGCGCCACCGTGCTCGGCCTGGACACCGGCCGCTTCCGCGCGGGCGTCTTCGTGCTCGCCTCGCTGCTCACCGGCGTCCTCGTCGCGCACACCGGCGCGATCGGCTTCGTCGGCCTGATGGTCCCGCACGCCGCCCGCCTGGCCGTCGGCGCCGCCCACCGCACCCTGCTCCCGGTCGCGGCCCTCGGCGGCGCCGCCTTCCTCGTCCTCGCCGACCTCGCGGCCCGCACCGTCGCCGCCCCGCAGGACATCCCCGTCGGCGTGCTCACCGCGCTCACCGGCGGCCCGTTCTTCCTCTGGATGCTGCGCGGCCGCCGGGCCGGCGCGGAAGGCAGCCCCGCATGACGACCCTGCGCATCGAATCCCTCGGCCACACCACACCCCAGGGCCGCGCCCTGCTCCACGACATCACCCTGGAGGCCGCCGACGGCGAGACCGTGGGGCTTGTCGGCCCCAACGGCAGCGGCAAGACGACCCTGCTGCGCTGCGTCCACGGCACCCTGCGCCCCACCGCGGGGCGCGTCCTGCTCGACGGCGGCGATCTGCACGCCCTGCCGGTCAAGGCGCGCGCCCGGCGCATCGCGACCGTCCCGCAGGACTTCGGCGCCGGAGCCGTCGAGCTGACCGTCCGCGAGATCGTCGCCATGGGCCGCTCCCCGCACCACCGCTTCTGGGAGGCGGACACCGCCGCCGACGACGCCCTCGTGCGCGAGGCGCTGGCGAAGGTCGGGATCGCCGACCTCGCGGGCCGCTCCTTCCCGTCCCTCTCCGGCGGCGAACGCCAGCGCGCCCTGGTCGCCCGCGCCCTCGTGCAGCAGCCGGACGTCGTCGTCCTGGACGAGCCGACCAACCACCTCGACATCCGCTACCAGCTCGAAGTGCTCTCCCTGGTAAGGGAGTTGGGCACCCTCAACCTGTTCGCCCTGCACGACCTGAACCTCGCCGCGTACTACTGCGACCGGATCTATGTCCTGGCGGGCGGCCGCGTGGTCGCGTCGGGCCCGCCCGTCGAGGTCCTGACCGCGAGCCTCCTGCGCGAGGTGTACGGGGTGAACGCCGAGGTGAGCGTCCACCCGGCCACCGGGGCGCCGACCGTCGTCTACCTGCCGCCGACCCGGGCCGCGTCGGCGCCGACGGCGGCCACGACCACATCCTGAGCGATATCCGTCCAGAATCCGAGATCACATTCCGGGAAGCGGACCGGGAATCTATACGATGACCCCATGGTTTCGAACGACGTGAGCGACAAGACGCCGAGCAGCGGCCCCGCCCTGCTGCTCGTGGCGCGGCTGCACGTCGACCTGTGCCGTCTCGCCAGCGCGATCTGTACGGCCCGCGCAGCCGTCTGACGCCGCGCGCCACCCGCACCAACGCACCACCGCACGCCCCGGGCGTGCGGCGCGCGGACCCGAGCCCGACCCGCGCCCACCTGCCTCTTCCTTCCGATCAGGAGCCCACGCCATGGCCATCGAGGTCCGCATCCCGACCATCCTCCGCACCTACACCGACGGCGCCAAGGCCGTCGAGGGCAGCGGCGCCACCCTCGCCGACCTCTTCAACGACCTCGACGCCCGGCACGCCGGCATCCGCGAGCGCATTGTCGACGGCGACAACCTGCGCCGCTTCGTGAACGTGTACCTCAACGACGAGGACGTCCGCTTCCTCGACGGCATCAACACCAAGCTGTCCGACGGCGACAACGTCACGATCCTGCCCGCCGTCGCGGGCGGATCCGTCTGAGATGCGTTACGACTCCCCGCTCGCCGCGGTCGGCAACACCCCGCTGGTCCGCCTCCCGCGCCTGTCCCCCTCGGACGACGTACGGATCTGGGCCAAGCTGGAGGACCGCAACCCGACCGGTTCGATCAAGGACCGGCCGGCCCTCCACATGGTCGAACAGGCCGAGAAGGACGGCCGGTTGACGCCGGGCTGCACCATCTTGGAGCCCACCAGCGGCAACACCGGCATCTCGCTCGCGATGGCCGCGAAGCTCAAGGGCTACCGCATCGTGTGCGTGATGCCGGAGAACACCTCCCAGGAGCGCCGCGACCTGCTGGCGATGTGGGGCGCGGAGATCGTCTCCTCCCCGGCGGCGGGCGGCTCCAACACGGCCGTACGGGTCGCCAAGGAGCTGGCCGGGCAGAACCCGTCGTGGGTGATGCTCTACCAGTACGGGAACCCGGACAACGCGGGCGCCCACTACGCCACGACGGGCCCGGAGATCCTCACCGACCTGCCCTCGATCACCCACTTCGTGGCGGGCCTCGGCACCACCGGAACGCTGATGGGCGTCGGCCGCTACCTGCGTGAGAACGTCCCCGGCATCCAGATCGTCGCGGCCGAACCGCGCTACGACGACCTCGTCTACGGCCTGCGCAACCTCGACGAGGGCTTCGTGCCCGAGCTGTACGACGCCTCCGTGCTGACCACCCGCTTCTCGGTCGGCTCGGCCGACGCGGTGACCCGCACCCGCGAGCTGCTGCAGCAAGAGGGCATCTTCGCGGGCGTCTCCACGGGCGCCGCCCTGCACGCGGCGATCGGGGTCGGCAGGAAGGCCGTCAAGGCGGGCACCCCCGCCGACATCGTCTTCGTCGTCGCCGACGGCGGCTGGAAGTACCTCTCGACCGGCGTCTACACCGCGCCCACCACCGAGGCCGCGATCGAGACCCTGCACGGCCAGCTCTGGGCCTGAGGGCTCCGCGCCTTCCGGGTCCGGGAGGGGCCGGGGCGCGTCACCCCGCCAGGTGGCGCACCTGGTCCCACAGGGTCGGGTCCACCACCCCCACCCGGCGGCGGAACGCCCACGCCCCCACCTCGCGCAGCTCGTCGGTCTCCAGGAAGCTCGGCCGGCCGTGCGCATCGGCGACCGTGCCGGGCGGCAGCGGAATGACCCCGGCCCGCTCGTCGTGGTACTTGCTGGTGATCTTCGCGACGGTCACCGCGTCACCCCGCACCCGCAGCACCAGACACGGCCGGTCCTTGCCGCCCGGGACGTCCTCGTAGGGCACCTCCGCCCACCAGATCTCCCCGGCCTTCGGCAGCCGCCCGGGCGCCCGCTCCGGCCCGGCCGGACGGCCCGGCGGACGCGCCCGCCCGCCCGGCCGGCGCCGCGAACGCCCGCGCCCGTCCATCAGAGCCGCGACGGCCGCGAGGGCCACCACGGCCCCCAGCGCCAGCCACCACGACGTGTCCATACCCCAGACGTTACCGGCGCACCACCCAGCGCGCGCGCTCCATGGCAACACCATCCGAACCGGTGACAGCGCAGGTGAGTTCCCCCACAACGGCCCGCTCCAAAGGAGCGGGAGGCCTTGTGGCGCCTTACGCTCAACCCACCGCAGCCCTTCCCCGCCGCCACCCCGCCCGCCCCCAACGACAGGCTTCGCCTGTCCCACCCGTCGCCCGACCACCGCCCCTCAACGACAGGCTTCGCCTGTCCCACCCGTCGCCCGACCACCGCCCCTCAACGACAGGCTTCGCCTGGCCCCCCTTGTCTTCTTTTCTTTTGTTGCCTCCGGAGGTTCGCGCTCCATGAAGCTCACCGTCGTCGGCTGTTCCGGGTCGTTCCCCTCCGCGGAATCGGCCTGCTCCAGCTACCTCGTCGAGGCAGACGGCTTCCGGCTGCTCCTCGACATGGGCAACGGGGCCCTCGGTGAGCTGCAGCGCCACATCGGCCTGTACGACCTGGACGCGATCTTCCTGTCGCACCTGCACGCCGACCACTGCATCGACATGTGCGGCTACTTCGTCGCCCGCTACTACCGCCACGAGGGCGGCCGCTGCGCGCCGATGCCGGTGTACGCGCCGGAGGGCGCCGAGCAGCGCCTGACCACGGCGTACGCCGACACCCCCTCCGCGTCCTCGATGAGCGAGGTCTTCGACTTCCACACCCTGAAGCCGGGCTCGTTCGACATCGGCCCCTTCTCGGTGCGCACGGAGCGGGTCTGCCACCCGGTCGAGGCGTACGCCCTCCGGGTCGAGCACGCCGGGCGCGCGCTCACCTACTCCGGGGACACCGGGCCCTGCGCCGCCCTCGACGAACTGGCCGAGGGCACCGACCTGTTCCTGTGCGAGGCCTCCTTCACGTACGGCAAGGAGGACATCCCGGCGCTGCACCTCAACGGCCGCGAGGCCGGTGAGCACGCCGCCCGCGCGGGCGCGGGGCGCCTGGTCCTCACGCACATCCCGCCGTGGACGGACGGCGAGATCAACCTGGCGGACGCCCGAGCGGTCTACACCGGCCCGACGGAACTGGCCGCGGCGGGCGCGGTGTACGAGGTCTGAGCCCACGCCCTGTTTTCGCCATGCGAAAGGCCCCCGGAACCGTTCGGTTCCGGGGGCCTTCAGCAGGCTGCGGGGGCCTACTTCGCCTCGGCCTTGAGCAGTTCGGCCAGCTCCTCGTCGGACTCGCGTCCGGGCGTGGGCAGGTTGAACTTGGTGATCGCGAACCGGAAGATCACGTAGTAGACCACCGCGAAGCAGAGGCCGACGAGCGCCAGGCCCCACGGGTTGCTGGCGATACCCAGGTTGAGGAAGTAGTCGACCGCGCCGGCGGAGAAGCCGAAGCCGTCCTTCATGCCGAGGGCCCAGGTCAGCGCCATGGAGACACCGGTGAGCACCGCGTGGATCGCGTACAGGACCGGCGCGATGAACATGAAGGTGAACTCGATGGGCTCGGTCACGCCGGTCACGAAGGCGGTGAGCGCGAGGGACATCATCATGCCGCCGACGACCTTGCGGCGCTCGGGACGGGCGCAGTGGGTGATCGCGAGGCAGGCCGCCGGGAGGGCGAACATCATGATCGGGAAGAAGCCGGTCATGAACTGTCCGGCGTGCGGGTCACCGGCCAGGAAGCGGGCGATGTCGCCGTGCTTGCCGTTGTAGTCACCGGCCTGGAACCAGGGGAAGGAGTTGAGCAGGTGGTGCATGCCGATCGGGATCAGCGCACGGTTCGCGATGCCGAAGATGCCGGCGCCGACGGCGCCCGAACCGACCAGCCACTCACCGAAGTTGTGCAGGCCTGCGCCGAGCACCGGCCAGATCAGACCGAACACGATGCCGATGAGCAGGCCCGCGAACGCGGAGAGGATCGGGACGAGACGGCGGCCGCCGAAGAAGCCCGCCCAGTCCGGCAGCTTGGTCCGGTAGAACTTCTGGTACAGCAGGGCGACCACGACACCCATGACGACACCGCCGAGGACACCGGCGTTGACGGGCGCGTCATTCATGACGATCTTGCCGTCCACGACCGCCGCGACCTTCGGCAGCTTGCTGTCGGTGAACGTCGCCAGGACCTTCTGGAAGACGAGGTAGCCGGTGACGGCGGCGAGCGCGGTCGAACCGTCCGACTTCTTGGCGAAGCCGATCGCGATGCCGACGCAGAACAGCAGCGCCATGTTGTCGAGGATCGCGCCACCACCGGCCGCCATGTAACCGGCGATCTTGGTGATGACGGTCGGGAACGAGTCCCGGCCCAGCATGTCGTTGTTGCCGAGGCGAACCAGCAGCGCTCCGGCGGGCAGCACCGCGACGGGCAGCATCAGGCTGCGGCCGATGCGCTGCATGACAGCCATCACGCCGGAGCCCTTTTTCTTGGCAGCCGCGGGGGCGGCGCTAGCCGTACTCACAACATCCTCCAGTAGGCAAGGCGCCGCCCGGGGGCATGGGAAAATACGGGGGGACGGCGGCGTCTCGGGGGGAACGCGGTCAAGCCCGCGTGGTCTACACCAATGAGTGGTGTAGACCAGTTGTAGCACGGTGAGGGTTAGATAAGGAACCTTCGTTTTTTGTGGTGTGAGCCATATCTGGCAATACGGGCAACACCGACACCGCGCCGTGACCTTTCCGTGGCCGCGCCGAGGCGGGACAACGTGCCGAGGCCCCCGGACCGAAGGGGTCCGAGGGCCTCGCGGGACCGGGCCGGAAGGCCCGGCGCAACAGGGGGAGGGCTACGCCTTGACGTTCTCCTTCTCCAGCTCGTCCTCGTCCGGCTCCCGCCCCGGCGTCGGCAGGTTGAACTTGGTGATCGCGAAGCGGAACACCGCGTAGTAGACGACGGCGAAGCACAGGCCGACCGGGATGATCAGCCAGGGTTTGGTCGCCAGGCTCCAGTTGATGACGTAGTCGATCAGACCGGCCGAGAAGCTGAAGCCGTCCTTGATGCCGAGCCCCCAACTCACCGCCATGGAAACGCCGGTGAGCACCGCGTGGATCGCGTACAGCAGCGGGGCGATGAAGACGAAGGAGTACTCGATCGGCTCGGTGATGCCCGTGACGAACGAGGTCAGGCCGACCGAGAGCATCATGCCGCCGACCTCCTTGCGGCGGTGCGGCTTGGCGCAGTGCGCGATCGCCAGGGCCGCCGCGGGCAGCGCGAACATCATGATGGGGAAGAAGCCGGTCTGGAACTGGCCCGCCGTCGGGTCGCCCGCCAGGAAGCGCGGGATGTCACCGTGCACCACCGTGCCGTCGGCCTTGGTGAAGTCGCCGAACTGGAACCAGATGAAGGTGTTCAGGAACTGGTGCATGCCGATCACCAGCAGCGCGCGGTTGGCCACGCCGAAGATGCCCGAACCGGCCGCGCCCAGGTCGACGAGCCACTTGCTGAAGCTGGTCAGCGCGTCACCGACCGGCGGCCACACCCACAGGCACAGCACCGAGAACACGATCGCGATCCCGGCCATGATGATCGGCACGAGCCGGCGCCCGTTGAAGAAGCCCAGCCAGTCGACCAGCTTCGTGCGGTGGAAGCGCTGCCAGAAGTACGCGGTCAGCAGGCCCATCACGATGCCGCCGAAGACACCCGGGTTCTGGTACGTGGCCAGCACGGCCGAGCCGTCCTTGGCGACACACGCGCCGGCCGCCAGCGTCGACCCGGCGGCGCAGTCCTTGGGGAACTGCTGGAGCACCCCGTAATAGACGAGGAATCCGGCCACCGCGGCCAGCGCGGTCGAACCGTCCGCCTTCTTCGCCATGCCGATCGCGACACCCACGCAGAACAGCAGCGGCAGCCCGAGCGAGCCGTTGAGCAGGGCGCCGCCCGCGCCCGCGAACACCTTGGCCACGTCGTTCCAGCCGAGGCCGGTCTTGCCGAACACGTCGTCCTGGCCGAGCCGGTTGAGGATGCCCGCCGCGGGCAGCACGGCGATCGGCAACTGGAGGCTGCGGCCCATCTTCTGCAGCCCCTGGAACAGCCCGTTCCACCACTTGGGCTGCGGTACTGCGGCCGCACTGCTGGCGCTCATCGGCAACCTCCTGGCTTGCGGAACAAGCCGGCTCGGACGGTCGTTGCACACTGGTGTAGACCAGTTGCGGTATCGTCCGGAGGGACCCCTCGCGGGGGCATGGCTCCGGTGATCGCCATCCTTGGTCAGGCACAATGCGCTCGCGCGCATAGCTGGGCCAAACGTGGGTTACCGTGACAAAGCGGACCTACCGTGGGCCGACACAGCGTTCTTCACGAACCAGGAGAGACACATGGCCAGCAAGGCTGAGAAGATCGTCGCCGGCCTCGGCGGTATCGACAACATCGAAGAGGTCGAAGGCTGCATCACGCGCCTGCGCACCGAGGTCATCGACCCGAGCAAGGTCGACGAGGCCGCCCTCAAGGCCGCCGGCGCCCACGGTGTCGTCAAGATGGGCACCGCGGTCCAGGTCGTCATCGGCACGGACGCCGACCCGATCGCCGCGGACATCGAAGACATGATGTGAGCGACCCGCTCAGCGAAAGGCCCCCTCCCCGACCAGGAGGGGGCCTTTCGCGTCCAGGGACGCGGCCCCGCCCGGACCGACGGCCCACCATCGAACGGGTGCCCGGGCGCGGCCCCGGAGCCCGCGCCGCCACGGGCTAGGCTCAGGGGCATGTCTCGAATCGACGGCCGCACCCCCGAACAGCTCCGCCCCGTCACCATCGAACGCGGATGGAGCAAGCACGCCGAGGGCTCCGTCCTCATCTCCTTCGGTGACACCAAGGTCTTCTGCACCGCCTCCGTCACCGAAGGCGTCCCCCGCTGGCGCAAGGGCAGCGGCGAAGGCTGGGTCACCGCCGAATACTCGATGCTGCCCCGCTCCACCAACACCCGCGGCGACCGCGAGTCCGTGCGCGGCAAGATCGGCGGCCGCACCCACGAGATCTCCCGCCTCATCGGCCGCTCGCTGCGCGCCGTCATCGACTACAAGGCGCTCGGCGAGAACACCATCGTCCTGGACTGCGACGTCCTCCAGGCCGACGGCGGCACCCGCACCGCCGCCATCACCGGCGCCTACGTCGCCCTCGCCGACGCCATCACCTGGGCCCAGGGCAAGAAGCTCGTCAAGCACGGCCGACAGCCGCTGACCGGCACCGTCTCCGCCGTCTCCGTCGGCATCGTCGACGGCGCCCCCCTGCTCGACCTCTGCTACGAGGAGGACGTCCGCGCCGAGACCGACATGAACGTCGTCTGCACCGGCGACGGCCGCTTCGTCGAGGTCCAGGGCACCGCCGAGGCCGAGCCCTTCGACCGCAAGGAACTGAACGCCCTCCTCGACCTCGCCACCGGCGGCTGCGCCGACCTCGCCGCCCTCCAACTCCGCGCCCTGGCCGCGGTGTCGGGAGAGTAGACAAGCAACCCGGGGGAAGGCTCCCCGCGTCACCACGAGTACGGGCGCACGGACCGACCGCGCGCCCGTCCGTCGCTTCCGGAACCCTTTCCGGAACCCCTGGGGGAGGACCCGACCGATGCGCCGAACCGTGCTCGCCGCCGCCACCGCGGCCCTGGCCGTCACCGTCACCGCGGGCTGCGGAGCGGTCGACAAGGCCATGGACTGCGTCAAGACCGCGGACGCCATCGGCACCAGTGTCGACAACCTCGGCAAGGCGGTCGGCAACGCCACCGACGACCCCACCCGGGCCGACCGGGCGCTCGACGACATCGACAAAGAGCTGTCGTCCCTGAAGAACAAGACGGGCGACGCCGACCTGTCCAAGGCCGTCGACGACCTCAACAAGGCCGTCGGCAACGTCCGTACGGCCATCAGGAACGGCGACCACACCCCCGACATCAGCGGCGTCACCAGCGCCGCCAAAGAGGTCGGCAAGGTCTGCACGCCCTGAGGCCCCGGGGCGGTGCGATCCCGCGCTCCCCGGATACTGGGACCATGACGCGCCTGATCCTCGCCACCCGCAACACCGGCAAAATCACCGAACTCCACGCCATCCTGGCCGCGGCCGGGCTGCCGCACGAACTCGTGGGCGCCGACGCGTACCCCGAGGTCCCCGACGTCAAGGAGACCGGCGTCACCTTCGCCGAGAACGCGCTCCTCAAGGCGCACGCGCTGGCCCGGGCCACCGGCCTGCCCGCCGTCGCCGACGACTCCGGCCTCTGCGTGGACGTCCTCAACGGCGCCCCCGGCATCTTCTCGGCCCGCTGGTCGGGCACCCACGGCGACGACCGGGCCAACCTGGACCTGCTGCTCGCCCAGCTCTCCGACATCGCCGACGAGCACCGCGGCGCCCACTTCGCCTGCGCGGCGGCGCTCGCCCTGCCCGACGGCACGGAACGCGTGGTGGAAGGCCGCCTCCTGGGCACCCTGCGCCGCACCCCGGCCGGGACGGGCGGCTTCGGCTACGACCCGATCCTCCAGCCGGAGGGCGAGACACGCACCTGCGCGGAGCTGTCGGCCGACGAGAAGAACGCGATCAGCCACCGCGGCCAGGCCTTCCGTGCACTGGTGCCGGTGGTGCGGGAGCTGCTGGGCTGAGACACGGGAAAGGGCGCCCCGTTGTCCGGGGCGCCCTTCGCCGTGGTGCGGCCGATGGGATTCGAACCCACATGGGCGAAACGCCCAGAGGCACCTAAAACCTCCGCTTATACCATTCAGCAACGGCCGCCAGCCGCCTGCCATGGTACTGGCAAGCTGCCGATCCGGCGCAGGAGTTCCCGCCTCGGGGCGCTGCGCCGGAACGTACTGCCGCAGAGCGGTGGGCTCAGATGCCCAGGTCCTTGATGATCTTGGCTACGTGGCCGGTCGCCTTCACGTTGTACAGGGCGCGCTCCACCTTTCCCGCCTCGTCCACGACGACCGTGGAGCGGATGACTCCCGTGACCGTCTTGCCGTACAGCTTCTTCTCGCCGTACGCCCCGTACGCCTCCAGGACCTCCTTCGAGGGGTCGCCCACCAGCGTGACCTTCAGGGACTCCTTCTCGCGGAACTTCGCCAGCTTCTCCGGCTTGTCCGGGGAGACGCCGATGACGTCGTACCCGGCGCCCGCGAGCAGCTCCAGGTTGTCCGTGAAGTCGCACGCCTGCTTGGTGCAGCCGGGGGTCAGGGCGGCCGGGTAGAAGTAGACGATGACCTTGCGGCCCTGGTGTGCGGCGAGCGAGACCTCGTTGCCGTCGGCGTCGGGCAGGGTGAAGGCGGGGGCGGGGTCGCCGGGCTGAAGTCGCTCGCTCATGGGAATTCCTCCGGAAAGGCCGAGGGTGGGGCGTACACCGACAGAGCCTAATGGGGGCCTGTGACAGTGCATCGGCCACAGAGCTGACAGACTGTGGATGACGGATGACCCCATACGACCACCGGAGGCGGCGCAGTGTCGGATGCCAGGACCCCTGCGCAGATCGAGGCGGACATCAGGAGCCGGCGGGACCAGCTCGCCGTGACCCTCGACGAGATCGGGGTGCGGCTGCACCCGTCCACGATCGTCGGCGATGCCAAGGCCAGGTTCGCCTCGGCCGTGGACCACACGGCGGGCCGGGCCTACGTCGCGGTGAACCGCACGGTGAGCGACGTGAAGGCGCAGTTCGTGTCCGAGGACGGGGCGCCCCGCGTGGAGCGGATCGTGCCGGTCGCGCTCGTCGCGGTCGGCCTGGTGGGACTGCTCGCGCTGTCCGCGAGGAAACGGCGGGCCTGACCCTTCGGCGTACGTCCGGCGCCGGGCCGGGTAGGTTCGACCCGTGAGCGAGAACACCCACGACAAGCTGCCCATCCGGATGCTGCACGACCGTGTGCTGGTCCGGTCAGACACCCCCGAGGGCGAGCGGCGTTCGGGCGGCGGCATCCTCATTCCGGCCACCGCCGCCGTCGGTAAACGGCTGGCCTGGGCCGAGGTGGTCGCGGTGGGCCAGAACGTGCGCACCGTGGAGCCGGGCGACCGGGTCCTGTACGACCCCGAGGACCGGGCCGAGGTGGAGGTGCGGGGCGTCGCGTACGTGCTGATGCGCGAGCGCGACCTGCACGCCGTGGCCTCCGAGCGGGTGTCGGTGGACGCCACCGGGCTGTATCTGTAACCACGTCGCACGAAAGGGCTGGTGACCGCGGTCACCAGCCCTTTCGCATGCCCTTTGCTACCGTGGTGGGACCCCGACGAGACGCGTCGTACCGGGTCAGGACAAGACGACGCACCCCGTATGTGTTCGCGTCCTTCGGAGGTGCCGTCATGGCATGGGTCCTGCTCGTCGTCGCCGGTCTGCTCGAGGTGGGCTGGTCGATCGGGATGAAGTACACCGACGGTTTCACCCGGCTCGTGCCCAGTGTGCTCACGGGCGCCGGGATCGTCGCTTCGATGTTGCTGCTCTCGCAGGCCGCCAAGACGCTGCCGATCGGCACCGCGTACGGCGTGTGGGTCGGGATCGGCGCGGCCGGGGCGGCGGTGCTCGGCATGGTGGTGCTCGGTGAGCCGGCCACCGCCGCCCGGATCTTCTTCGTCTGTCTGCTCCTCGTCGCGGTCGTCGGCCTGAAGGCGACGAGCGGGCACTAGGCGCCGGGAGACATCCGCGGGCTACGGGTTGCGCGGACCGCGGGGGCGGTCGGCGAGGCCCGTGGTGGTGCCGCCCGTTCCGGCGGTCGTGCCCGTGTTGGTGGCGCCGCCGTTGTCGGTGCCCCCGGTGTTGGTGCCTCCGTCCGTGGCGCCGCCCTGGGTCTGCCCCTGCGTCTGGCCCTGGTTGAGGCCGCCGTTGGTGCTGCCGCCGTTGTCGGCGCCGCCCTGCGTCTGCCCCTGGGTGGGGCCCTGGTTCTGGCCCTGGGTCTGTCCCTGATCGCGGCCGCCGGTCCGGCCCTGGTCCTGGCCCTGGGTCTGTCCCTGGTTGCGGCCGCCGGTCCGGCCCTGGTCCTGCCCCTGCGTCTGGCCCTGGTTCTGCCCCTGGGTCTGGCCCTGGTTGCGGCCGGGTGTCTGCGACTGGAACGGGTTCGGGGCGGGCGGTTCGACGGGGGCGTTCGCGCCGTCCTGGAGTTCCAGGTCGAAGTCCTTGGCGTCGCTGCCCCGCAGGGCGCCCTTGGTGTACTGGGCCCAGATCTGCGCGGGCGGTCCGCCGCCGTTCATGCGAGGGAAGCCGAGGGCCCCGTACAGCGGCTGCTGCACCGCCGTGTCGGGGTCGGCGCCCATCAGCGCGACCACGGTGGCCAGGTCGGGGGTGTAGCCCGCGAACCAGGCGGCCTTGTCCTGTTCGGCGGTGCCGGTCTTGCCCGCGGCGGGCCGCCCCGCGGCCTGTGCGGCGGTGCCGGTGCCGCCCTCGACGACGCTCTGCAGCATGGACGTCGTGGTGTCGGCGGCCTCCCGGCTGACGGCCTGTTTGTCGTCCTGCGAGGGCAGTTCGGTCTTCTCGCCGTCCTTGGTGACCGATTCGACCATCGTGTACGTGCCGTGGCGGCCGTGGCCCGCGAGCGTCGCGTACGCCTGCGTCATGTCGAGCACGCTCGCCGTGGCCGGGCCGAGCGCGATCGAGGGGGAGGCGGTGAGGTCGGGGGTCTCGGCGGGGATGCCGAGGTCGACGGCGGTCTGCTTGACCTTGGAGGGGCCGACGTCGACGGCCATCTGCGCGTACACGGCGTTGACGGACTTGTCGGTGGCGGTGCGCACGGTGATCTGCCCGTAGGAGGCGTCGTCCTCGTTGGCGGGTGCGTAGGTGCCGCCGTCCCAGCCCTGCACGGGGCGCTTGTTGGTGCCGTCGTAGACGGTGTTGGGGGTGATGGTGCGGCCGTCCTGGGTCTTGGAGCCGTTGACGACCGCGGAGGTGAAGACGAACGGCTTGAAGGTGGAGCCCACTTGGAAGTCGCGCCGGGTGGCGTTGTTGACGTACTGCTTGGTGTAGTCGATGCCGCCGTACATCGCGAGGACCTTGCCGGTCGCCGGGTCGATGGAGGCGCCGCCCACACGGACGTTGCGGTCGGCCTTGCGGTCGGTGCTCAGCTTGGAGTTGACCGTGTCGTCGACGGCCTTCACGAAGGCGTCCTGCTTGTCCTTCTGGAAGGTGGTGGTGATGCGGTAGCCGCCGGTCGCGAGGGTGTTCTCCTCGATGATCTTGTTGCTGGTGAGGTAGTCCTTGACGGCCTCGACGAGATAGCCGCGCTGGCCCGCGAGTCCGGCCCGCGGCTTGACCTTTCCGGGAACGGGGAAGGTGGTCGCGGCCCGCTCGGAGGCGCCGAGCCACTTCTTCTTGACCATGCCGTCGAGCACGTAGTTCCAGCGGGCGAGGGCTCTCGGCTTGTTCTCCGGGTGCGCGATCACGTCGTACGCGCTGGGGGAGTTGAGCAGCGAGGCGAGGTAGGCGCCCTCGGCGGTGGTGAGCTTCTCGACGTCCTTGCTGTAGTACGCCTGGGAGGCGGCCTGGATGCCGTAGGCGTTGCGGCCGAAGTAGCTGGTGTTCAGATACCCGGCCAGGATGTCCTCCTTGGTCTCCTCGCGATTCAGCTTGATCGCGATGAAGAACTCCTTCACCTTGCGGGTGACGGTCTGCTCCTGGCCCAGGTAGTAGTTCTTGACGTACTGCTGGGTGATGGTGGAGCCGCCCTGGGTGCCCTTGCCGGTGAGCGTGTTCCAGGCGGCGCGGACCATGGCCTTGGGGTCGACGGCGCGCTCGGAGTAGAAGTCCCGGTCCTCGGCGGCCAGGACGGCGCGCTGCACGGTGAGCGGGACCTGGGAGAGCTGGACGTTCTCGCGGTTGATCTCGCCGTCGGAGGCGAGCTGGGTGCCGTCGGCGTACAGGAAGACGTTGGACTGGGCGGTGGCCCCCGCGTTGGCGGCCGGGATCGACACGAGCGTGTAGCCGGCGATGAATCCGCCGATGAGCAGCAGGGCGCAGAGCAGGACGAGGCCGAGCACCAGGCGCCAGCGGGGCACGAAGCGGCGCCATCCGGTGCGCCGGGGCGGCTTGCCGTCGCCCGGGGGAGGCCCGCCGGGCGCCGCTCCGTCCTGGCCGCCGTCCGCCGCGTCGGCGGCCCGCTGGGCGGGTCCTTCGGCGGCGGGGTCCCGGGGCGCCCACTTCCGCGGCGCCTCGTGTCCGGGCTGCGGGGGCTCCGGCTGCTCGTCGTCGCTCATGTCTCTCCGGCCGTGCTTCTCGCGTCGTGTGGGCGGTATGGGGTGATTCGTTCTGCAAGGACATCTTGCATGCCGCGCGGCGGAAATTCCGTCGCGAAGGGCCGTGGGGCTGGGCTAGGCTCCTGCGCTTTGGTGTCCATGGCGGGGAGGGGGCGTTCGTGCGGCTGTACGGAGTCGTGGCCGCGGGTGGGTTCCGGCGCTATACGACGTACCGGGTCGCCACCGCGGCAGGGGTGTTCACCAACACTGTCTTCGGCGTCATCGTGGCCTACACCTATATAGCCCTGTGGGACCAGCGCCCCAACCTCGGCGGCTACGACCAGTCCCAGGCGCTCACCTATGTGTGGATCAGCCAGGCCATGCTGATGACGGTCAACATGTTCGGCGGAGGCTTCGCGGACGAGCTGATGGAACGCATCCGTACGGGTGACATCGCGATCGACCTCTACCGTCCCGCCGACCTCCAGCTGTGGTGGCTCTCGGCCGATCTGGGCCGGGCGCTGTTCCACTTCCTGGGGCGCGGGGTGGCCCCGCTCGCCTTCGGCGCCCTGCTCTTCGACCTCGCGCTGCCCACCGAGCCGCTGACCTGGCTCGCCTTCCTCCTCGCGGTCCTGCTCGGCGTGGTGGTGAGCTTCGCGCTCCGCTTCCTGGTGGCGCTCACGGCGTTCTGGCTGCTCGACGGGACCGGCGTCGCGGCCCTCGTGTCGATCGCGGGCCTGTTCTTCTCCGGGATGATGCTGCCGCTCAACGCCTTCCCCGGGCTGCTCGGCGAGGTGGCCCGCGCGCTGCCGTGGTCCTCGCTGCTCCAGATCCCGGCGGACGTCCTGATGGGCCGGCACCGGGGCTGGGGCCTGCTCGGCGCGTACGGCTTCCAGCTCGGCTGGGCGGCGGCGCTGCTCGGGGCGGGCCGGATGCTCCAGTCCGCGGCCGTGCGCAGGGTGGTGGTGCAGGGTGGCTGACCCGATGACCGAACGGCGGCCCGCGCCGGGTGTGTGGGCGACATACCGGATGATCGCCGGCATGTGGATCCGCTCCACACTCGCCTACCGGGCGTCGTTCGCGATGATGCTGGTCGGGAACTTCCTGGTGACCGCGTTCGACTTCGTCGTGATCGCGCTGATGTTCTCGCAGGTCCGCTCCCTTGGCGGCTACTCCTTCGCCGAAGTGGCGTTCCTGTACGGGACGTCGACGACGGCGTTCGGCCTCGCGAACGCGGTGCTCGGCTCGATCGACCGGCTGGGCGCGCGGGTGCGCGACGGCACGCTGGACACCCTGCTCGTGCGCCCCGCGCCGGTGCTCGCCCAGGTGGCCGCCGACCGCTTCGGCCTCCAGCGCCTGGGCCGCCTTCTGCAGGGCGTCATGGTCCTGGTCGGCGCGGTGATCGCCCTGGACCTGCACTGGACGGTTCTGAAGGTGCTGCTGGTGCCGATGATGCTGCTCAGCGGCACCGTGATCTTCTGCGCGGTGTTCGTGGTGGGCGCGGCCTTCCAGTTCTGGGCCCAGGACGCGGCCGAGGTGCAGAGCGCGTTCACCTACGGCGGCCAGACGCTGCTCCAGTACCCGCCGACAGTGTTCGCCAAGGACATGGTGCGGGGCGTCACCTTCATTTTGCCGCTGGCCTTCGTGAACTGGCTGCCCGCGCTGTACGTCCTGGGCCGCCCCTACCCGCTGGCCCTGCCGCAGTGGCTCGCCTTCACGCCCCCGCTCGTCGCGGCCGCCTGCCTCGCGCTGTCGGGCCTCGCCTGGCGGCGAGGCATCCGCGCCTACCGCAGCACGGGAAGCTGACCGTGCCCCTCATCTCGCCTGCCCAGAACGGGAGTTGACCCGATGGACCACGTGACCCCGGACAGGGGAGCGGACAAGGACACGGACCTGATCGAACTCGACGGCGTGGAGAAGGTCTTCGACGTACGCCGCAAGGTGGGTCGGCTCCGCCGGGAGAAGCGGCAGGTCAGGGCGGTCGACGGGATCAGCTTCCGGGTGCCGCGGGGCGAGGTGGTCGGCTACATCGGACCCAACGGGGCCGGAAAGTCCACCACCATCAAGATGCTGACCGGCATCCTCACGCCGAGCGGGGGCCGGCTGCGGGTCGCGGGCCTCGACCCCTCGCGCGAGCGCACCAGGCTGGCCCAGCGCATCGGCGTCGTCTTCGGCCAGCGCACCACCCTGTGGTGGGACCTGCCGCTGTACGACTCCTACCGCCTCGCCCACCGCATGTACCGCATCCCCGACGCCCGCTTCCGCGAGAACCTCGACCGCTGCGTGGAACTCCTCGACCTGGGCAGCCTGTTGGACGTCCCCGTACGTCAGCTCTCGCTCGGTCAGCGGATGCGCGGCGACATCGCGGCGGCGCTGCTGCACGATCCGGAGGTCCTCTACCTCGACGAGCCGACGATCGGGCTCGACGTCGTCAGCAAGGCGAAGGTGCGGCAGTTCCTGCGCGACCTGAACGCCGAACGCGCCACCACGATCCTGCTCACCACGCACGACCTGACCGACATCGAGCAGCTCTGCCGACGCGTGATGGTCATCGACCACGGGCGTCTGATGTACGACGGCGCTCTGGCCGGGCTGCACGAGGCGGGCGAGAGCGAGCGCACCCTGGTGGTCGACCTGGAGCGTGAACTTCCGCCGGTGGAGGTCGAGGGCGCCCGCGTGGTGAAGGTCGAGGGCCCCCGCCAGTGGCTCGCCTTCCCGGCCTCGGCGTCGGCGGCGCCGCTGGTCGCGCGCATCGCGGAGGCCTATCCGCTGGTGGACCTGTCGGTGCGGGAGCCCGACATCGAATCGGTGATCGCCCGCATGCTGTCCTCGATGGAGACGGTCCCCCAGGCTCCCGACGACCGGGCCCTTCACTAGGCTTCGCGCTATGACGAGTGAACCAACGGGTGGGCTGCCGGAGATGCGTGCCTCGGACGCCGAGCGGGAGCGGGTCGCCGAGTCGCTGAGGGACGCGGTGGCCGAGGGGCGCCTCGACATGGAGGAGTTCGAGCAGCGCCTCGAGGCCGCTTACACGGCGCGTACGCACGGGGAGTTGGAGCCGCTCGTCCGCGATCTGCCGGCGCCCGGCACGGTGGCTCCGGCGGCCCCCGCCCCCCGCCGCACCGGGGACGAGACCGAGATCCACTGGCCGTCCCGCATCGGCCACCCGCCGACCTCCAAGGGAGGCTTCGCCCTCTGGAGCGGCTTCTCCCGCAAGGGAAGCTGGACGGTGGCGAAGAAGTTCACCGCGTTCGCCATGTGGGGCGGCGGCGCCATCGACCTGCGCGAGGCCCGCTTCGAGGACCGCGAGACCGTGCTGCGGCTCTTCACGATCATGGGCGGCATCGGCGTGACCGTACCGCCCGAACTGAACGTCCGCGTCAAGGGCTTCGGCATCATGGGCGGCGTCGACGGCAACAAGGCCAGCGGCGAGGGCACCCCCGGCTCCCCGAACGTCACGATCGTGGCGTTCGCCCTGATGGGCGGCATCGGAGTGGACCGCAAGCTCCGCAAGGCGCAGAAGGAGAAGCTGCGCCTGGAGAAGCGTGAGGAGAAGGGCCGCAAGGAGCTGGGGTGAGGCGGGGGCGGGTCTGGGCCCCTCGACTCCCCTGATCGGGCGGCCGGTTGACGGCGCGAGGCCGACCTACCCGCCCAGGGCGTGCGACACGGTGTAGATCAACAGGCCCGCCAGTGCGCCGACCACCGTGCCGTTGATGCGGATGAACTGGAGGTCGCGGCCGATGTTCGCCTCGATCTTGCGCGAGGTGTCGTTCGCGTCCCACGAGGCCACCGTGTCCGTGATCAGGGACGTGATCTCGGCGCGGTACGTCGACACCACGTAGGCCGCCGCGTCCTCCAGCCAGCCGTCCAGCTTGGACTGGAGGCGGGGGTCGGTGGACAGGCGGGTGCCCAGGGAGAGCAGTGACGCCCGTGCGCGCAGGCGCAGTTCGCTGTGGTCGTCCTCCGCCGCCGCGATGATCATCGACCGTACGGAGGACCACGCCGAGGCGATGATGTCCTGCACCTCGGGGCGGGCCAGTATCTCGGACTTGTAGCGCTCCACCCGGGTGCGCGTCTCGGTGTCCGACTGGAGGTCGGCCGCGAAGTCGGCCAGGAAGCGGTCCAGGGCGCCGCGCGCCGGGTGGGCCGGCATGTCGCGCATCTCCGTCACGAAGCGCAGCAACTCCTTGTAGACGCGCTCGCCCACCTTGCGGTCCACGAAGCGCGGCGTCCAGCCGGGGGCGCCGCCCTGCACCGCGTCCATCACCGAGTCGCCGTGCAGCACCAGCCAGTCGTGGGCCCGTACGCAGACGAGGTCCACGGCCCTGCGGTGGCTGCCGTCGGCGACGACCTTCTCCAGCGCCTTGCCGAGGCCCGGCGCGATCTCCGCGGCGTCCGCCCGGCGCGTGATGGCCTCGCCCACCACGGCCTGCACATCGGAGTCCCGGAGCACGGTGAGCGCGCCCCGCAGGGCCGTGGCCAGCTCCGATGTGACCCGGTCCGCGTGCGCGGGCTCGGCGAGCCAGGTGCCCAGGCGGCGGCCGATCCCCAGGGCCTGGAGGCGGGCGCGGACGACGGCCGCCGACAGGAAGTTCTCGCCGACGAAGGTGCCGAGCGAGGCGCCGAACTGGTCCTTCTTGTTCTGGATGATCGCCGTGTGCGGGATGGGCAGGCCCAGCGGGCGGCGGAAGAGGGCCGTCACGGCGAACCAGTCGGCCAGCGCACCCACCATGCCCGCCTCGGCCGCCGCCGCGACGTACCCCGCCCAGGGGCCCGCGCCCGAGCGGCCCGCCCAGGTGGCGAGGCCGAAGACGACCGCGACCAGGAGCAGCAGACCGGTGGCGGTGGCCTTCATGCGGCGCACGCCCCGGCGCTTCTCCTCGTCCGCCGCCGTGTAGGCGAAGGGCGACGAGCGGGGCGTGCGCGCGGCCTGGTCCACCGCGCCGGCCGCCTCGGCCTCGGGCCCCGTTCTCGTACGTTCCATTCGCTCCACCTGTCCGCGCGTACCCACGCCCTGACCGTCCCCGTCCCCGTCTGCGTACGGACCGGTCGTTCGCGTACCCACACCCCGACCGTTCACGTCCCCGTCCTGACCCGCCGCCAGGGCGGGACCACGGCCCCAGCCACACCCACGACCACGATCCATTCCGTACGACCTCTACAGGAAGTACTGATGGGGCGCACATTCAGTTCCCGTGCATCCGTACGACCACTCGTTCGCGTGGCCCCGCCGGCCTTCGCTCCGTACATTCGGATCATGTCCCTGCGGACGCTGAGGACGCACGCCGAGCGTGTGGCCCTGCTCGTGCTGGTGGTGGCGCTGCTGCTCGTCGCCGCCCTCTACGCCGTGATCGCGCCCGCCCGGGCCGGGGCGGGCGCGGGCGAAGACCGGGATGGCGCGTGGGCCGGGACGTGGTACGCCGCGCCCGTCGGGGCCGAGCCGTTCGGGACCTCGGCGGGGGCCGCGCGCGGGGGCGGCCCGCAGTGGACCGTACGCAATGTGGTGCACACCTCGCTGGGCGGCAGCCGGGCCCGTGTCACCGTCTCCAACCTGTTCGGCAGCGTCCCGCTCGACCTGCGCCACGCCACGCTCGCCACGGTCGCCGACCCGGGCCGGACCATGCGGACGCTGACCTTCCGTGGGCAGGCGCGGACCTCCGTACCGGCCGGAGGCCAGGCGGTCAGCGATCCGCTCGCCTTCGAGGTGCCCGCGCTCGCCGACCTGTACGTCTCCGTGTACGCGGCGGGGCCCGTCACCTGGCACCCCGGCGCGCAGCAGACCTCCTCCATCGCGCCGGGCGCGACCGACCGGGCCGCCGACCCCGGGGTGTTCACCCGGATCACCGGGGCCTGGCGGTATGTCACCGCCGTCGACGTCCAGGGGTCAGGGGCGGCGGACGGCAGCATCGTGGTGTTCGGCGACTCGATAACCGAAGGGGTCGGTTCCACTCCGGGGGCCGATCACCGCTGGACGGACATCCTGGCGAACCGCCTGAGCGGCCAGCACGCGGCCCTGGCCGCCGACGCCGCGCCCCGTGCCGTCCTCAACGCCGGGATCGGCGGCAACGCTCTGCTCGGCCGGCTCGCGGGACCGAGCGGGCTCGAACGCTTCGAGCGCGACGCGCTGGCGAGAGCCGGGGTGCGCACGGTGGTGGTCGAGCTGGGCATCAACGATCTGCTCGGCGGCGGACAGCGGGACCCGGCCGCGCTGCTCGCCGGGATGCGGGAACTGGTCCGGCTGGGCCACGCCCGCGGGGTGCGCGTCCTGGGCGCCACGCTGTCGCCCTGCGGCGGGCTGCACGCCTGCACGAAGGGCGTCCAGGAGGTACGCGATCGCGTCAACGCCGCGATCCGCGACGGCGGGGTTTACGACGGAGTCATCGACATAGACCGCGTTCTCCGGGACCGCTACAAGCCGCTCGCCCTGTGGGGCCCGTACGACTCGGGCGACCGGCTGCATCCTGGCGACGCGGGGTATCTGGCGATGGGGAGGGGGGTGGACCTGGGGGCGCTCTGAGGAGCCGAGCGCGCCCGGTCGCTCGCTGAGACCCTGGGGGCTCGTGGGGGCCCCTCGGCATGGGCATGCGGCCGAGGGGAATGGATCTGGGGGCCCTGTGAGGGGCTGAGCGCGCCCGGTCGCTCGCTGACACCAGGGGGCTCGTGGCTTCCCCTCGCCTCGGCACGGGCGCGCGGCCGTGGGCGGCGACCCCCTGGCCCCCTCGCGCGAAAGGCTGCGCGCCGGGCCCGCATCTCTCCCCGCCGGGCGCACGACCGACGGCGCCTGTCCGTCCCTGCCGCAGGTCATGCGCCCGACCACCATGGGGAGTTGCCCCTATGTACGGGCGGGGAGCGGGGTTTGCTCAGCGGGGGGCGAAGTTTCTTCGGCGGGGTTCAGCGGGTGGGCCGCCCGGCCGGGCGGGCCCCGGCGGGCTCGCGTCATGGACAGCGCCGAGCCCGGGCGCCTTATCGAGCCCGGCGCGTGACGGCCCAGGAGGCTACGGCGACGGCCCCGGCCACGCCGAACACGGAGGGCCAGGCGCCGACCTTCTTGGCCAGGGGATGCGACCCGGCGAAGGCGGCGACGTAGGCGGTGGTCAGCCCGACGGCCGCCTTGGTCCCGGCCGCCTGCTGCCACTGCCGAGCCGCCAGAGCCCCGGCCCCGGCAAGCGCCACCCCACCGAGCGGCCGCCTCTTGGTCCACCGGGCAACCCCATACCCCCCAATGAGCCCCCCGGCCGCGATCACAGTTGCGGGAACCTTCGCCATGGTTTGCCTCCTGAAGTGCGGTTTCTCCGAGGCTAACGCGGGGGGTTTGTGGGGGGTGGAGGGGGGCGGGGCTCCTGGGGGCGGGGCGGGGCCCCGTCAAGAGGGGCGCAGGGCCAGTCCGGCGATGGGCTGGCGGAGTTGCACGCGCCGCCAGCCCATCGCGTGTGTCATGCGTTATCGCCCGTGCTGGCTCCATGTGGCACGGGCCAACTGTGCAACCGCCAGGGCAACGAGGACCCACAGGGCGTTCGGGTCCTGAGGCGCGCATCCCGAGAGGATGGCGTAGCTGAGTGCGTGACTTCCCGCGGTCGATGGGTCTCGGGGAAATGCGGTGCGCGGGGAGGGCACCTGCAGGCTGACCTGGGCGACGATCACGCGCTTGTGCGGTAGCGGTGGGGAAGCCGGTTCGTGCCCGTCGGGAGAGGCCTCTCCCCGAGGCATGTCATTGTTGGTCATAGCGTCCTTTCCTCTGTGCACTCGGATGGAAATACGGGGCGCCGTGCCCGCTGCTCCGTGCGTCTCCAAACCTCGGAGCAGCGGGTCACTCTTGGTGGGACGTCCCAAGGGGGCAGTTGTGCGGCCCATGGGCGGGTCTCTGCCGCTGAAGTCGGCCACCGTGGGAGTCAGCCAGTACTTGCGCATGGCCAGGTCAGTCGAGGCGCTGGATCGAGGCCTGTACAAGGGCGGCCGCGTCCTCGTAGCACTGCGCTTCCAAGAGGGAGGCGGTGATCCGCAGGACGTCTTCAGCCTGTCGCTCCGAAGCGCTGGCCAGGACAGCATCGGCCGCGTCCCGTTCCTGCGAGATGGTGTAGGAGGCGACGACGTCCCGGATCTCGGCCGGTGTGTGTGTCTGACCGATATGCCAGAACAATGTGAAGGCGTCGTTCTCACGCCCTGCCTTCAAGTGCCGTATGGCATCGTCCGCTCCAGGGGGAGCCGGCCGTAAAGCGACGGTGCCCTCTCCTCTCGGCACCGCGGTGTTGTGCCCACGCCGGGCAGCCTGGAGGCGGGCGATCTGCGACCGCACCGCGTCGTCCCCCAGGCCTCGCCGCGAGACTGATGCTGCCCTCCAGGTCTCGAGGACCCTGTCCAGCGGCGGTAGACGACGCGGGTCCTCGCCTTCACAGTCGAGGGCGATCTCATAGAGCCGCCTCATCACGTCCGGCGGTGGCACAGAGCGCCCGCGAACGTACGCTGACAAGGCGGAACGGGCGGTCGGCACCTCCCGCGCGATGGCGTTGTGGCTGCCGTGGGTATTGAGCGAATGGTCGCATAATTCGCGCACCAAGACAGCGCATTCCCGCTCCTCGGGCGTTGCGGTAGCGCAGAAGCCGAGAGCGATCTTTCCTCGGGGGGGCACCAAACCTCTTTTCCTCGGACGGACAGCAGACCGCCTGTCCGCTTTGCTGGATTTCCCTGGTTATGCACCTTGAGTGTGCCCGGGGATGACCTTTTTCCTTTCCTTATGATCACTAAGCATCGCCCTGCTGCGAAAAAAGTCAACCGCATGCATGTTCGTGGAGCTGCGGCCATGCGATTCGCAGTTTCGACCGCTCCGTAGCGTGCCCATGTGGTAATGGAGAGCGAGCCGCATAAACGGAATTTATTCCTCCGTTTCCTGCTGTGGCAGGCACTGGAAGGCGCTAAGCCGGCCGATTCGCGCTTCAGTGCTGAAGCGGGACGGGGCCGACCGGCCCTACCGGCCATAAATCGGCGGGCAGGATCCCTGCCGGTCCGGCAGAGAACGCCCGCCGGTCGGTCTGCGCGGCCGGACTCGTAGCACGCCCCGCAGAGCAGACGTGCGGGCGACCTGTTCTTCGAGCGGCGGCCAGCGCGTCCGGAGCGCCTTGATCGCGATACGTCCGGCTGGCATCGCCGGTCGGGCAGAGAAAGGGGGGCGGCAGCCCGTTGCCGCAGCGCGACCTGTGTCGATGTGAGCCAATCTCGTTACGCTCCGTGGCGAATGCGGCACCTCGAATACAGGATTCTTGATGTGTAGTCAATAGTTCCGTGTGCATGGATCGGTGAACACAAATCACCGGTAAAGAGTTGCCGCCGACCGGCGGCCTAGGGGTAAATGGGGGAGCCTGGGCCCGGGTGTCGTGTCTGTGGCCTGCAATTCTTCCGAAAGGTGACTGTCGTGGTGTTGCCCTCGTGGACAGATGAGAAGTTCGGCACCATGAAGCGGGCCGGGCTTTGGCTGGTGAGTGTCGTAGGCGAAGGCAGCATTTTCACGAAGGATGAGTTGCGGCAGGCGTTTCCCGGCGTCTCTCAGATCGACCGGCGCATGCGGGACCTTCGCGACCACGGCTGGCAAATCGACACAAACCGTGACGATATCGCGCTCGAGCCCCATGAGCAGCGTTTCGTCAGGCAGGGAGAACCGGTCTGGGAGCCAGGAAGAGGGCGAGCCAAGTCCACGGTCTCAGTCACCGCCACGCAGCGCCGGGAGATCATGACCAGAGATGGCAATTTCTGCAGGTCATGCGGGATCTCTGGGGGGCAGACCTACGCCGGCACATACGAGATCGCACAGCTGGACATCGCCCGTCGGCAAGTGAGGCAGCCCGGCGGTGCAGTCACGGTGGAACTGGTGACGGAGTGCAACCGGTGTCGCATCGGTGGCCGTCAGCTCACAGCTGAGCCCGCCGACGTTCTCGCCCAGGTGCGCCAGCTCGGACGCCTGGAGCGCCGGGTTCTGGCCGGCTGGATCGCCGACGACCGACGCCCCTTCAGCACGGTGGAGCGACTGTGGGCGGAGTACCGGTCGCTTCCAGAAGAGTCTCGGATCAAGATCCGGCAGGCGCTGGAGACTGAAGGCACTGACTGAACGCGGTCGGCACAGCTGCGGTGGCTGAGCTCGCCGCCCTGTTCCTCGCTTCGACCCGAGAGAGAGAAATGAGCAAGGATTTCGGAAGGCCGCCGCGGGCGGAGGAGAACCAGGACCTGGTCCGTCAGCGCCTCGCGGAAGTTGGCACCGCAGGCGGCGCGCAAGAGACGCTGACGGTTGAATGGCGAGGCGTCCCGCTGCACGTGGAAGTCATCAACATGCCGGTGACTGCGCTGTACTACAACCCGGGTACTCACCGCGTCCGTGCTCAGCGTAGTTATGACCTTGTGCGGGACCGTCAGCTGGACGAGGACCCCTGGAGCGCTACCAGCCAGTCGTACCTCCACCACTTGCTCAAAGCCCTGCCGGCCGATCCGTCCAAAGAGGACCCGGACTACCAAGTCCTGAAGGAGAGCCTTCAGGAGTTCAAGCAGAACGATCCTGGCCTCATCACGCGCGACGGGGTGCTGGTTAATGGCAACACGCGCCGGGCCGCGCTCGCAGAGCTGGGCATCGCTCACATCCGGGTGGGCGTGCTACCGGAGTCGTGTACCTGGGCCGATATAGACGCGGTAGAGCTGTCTCTGCAATTGCGCAAGGACCACCGTCGTGAATATTCGTACGTCAACAGACTTCTTGCTATCGACGAGCAGTTCAGCCTGGGACGGCAGCCTGCGGACATCGCCCGTGACTTCCGTATTCGTACGGCGACATGCGAGCAGGACCTGTGGATCCTCACCTGTCTCCGCGACTTGATCGAGCGCAGCCGGGATGGAGACGTAGCGCTGCGGCTCCTTGACTTCGAAGACCACCAAGAGAAGCTGCGCGAGCTACACCGGCGTTACGTGAAGGAATCGGCTGTCAGCAGGGAGAACGCAGATCTGCTCAAGGAGAACCGCCTTACCGCGATCTTGCTGGGCTTCTCCAAGACGGATGTCCGCCTCATTGAGCCCGACTTCAAGGCGAGGTATCTCGACAAGCGTTTGCCTGCGGAGCTGAACCCTGTCACGACTGCGCCTGCGGTCACAATCCCCGGTCTAGGCCGGACCGTTCGCGCGGCAGATCCCAAGGTAGGAGCTGCGAGAGCGCTTACGGACTCAGTCCTTAAGGCCAAGGCGGTCGAGGGAGCGTCAGAAGTGGTTGCCGCTGCCCGGGTGGTGGCTGCCAGTACGACGTTCCGGGCGGCACGTGAAGCCGTCGAAAGTGCGCTGGAGCCGGCGGGTAAAGACGCACGGGTTCGCAAGCGGAAGCAGGCGGCTCCGGACCGGATCAATGACGCATGTCAGGATCTGGAGCAATGCATCACGGACCTGGTGATGTCCCGGGCGTCCCGCAGCCTGGACGAGGAGGCCCTAGATGAAGCTGTGGTCAAACTGCGGGACACCCTCGGCAAGCTGGCCGCGCAGTGTGCTCGGAGCATCTCTGAGCCTGGCGAAGGTGTCCTGTGGCTACTCGATGCGACGACTCAGAAGGAATGAGGGCTGATGGCTGACGGGGGTGCGCCTTCTCTGCGTATCGGGTTCGACGTGACGCGGACCAAGGCCGTCCTCCGTGCCGAGCCCCGGTACCAGAAGGACCTTGCTCAGCTGGCAGCTCAGTTCCCCGCGGTTGGCCAGCGCGAGCTGCTGGCGACAGAGGTCGCTCTCGATGACTTCCTGGTGGGACTCGACGCTTTGGGAGCGTGGCCTTCTCCGCAGGACGTTGAGTGGGAGGAAGCCCTCGCCGAGTTGGTCGGAGGCGTGCTCGATGATGCGGCGAGCGCTGAACGGTCGCTTCATGAAGGAGGCCTCGACAGCCGGGATCAGGTGGCTGAAGAACAGGTACCGACCCTACTCGGCTCAGGGTGGCGAGCAGGGCTGACATCTTTCCAGCAGCGCGATATTGCCCACCTGCTCTCCATGCGCCATGGCGCTAACTTCAGCGTGCCCGGTGCAGGCAAGACCAGGGTCGCACTCGCTGTCTACGCCGCGTTGCGGGAACGGGGAGAGGTCAGTCGCCTTCTGGTCGTGAGCCCGAAGTCGGCCTATGAGGCATGGCACTTTGAGACGGCAGAGTGTCTCAACCAGCCCTTGGCTTCTGAAGTGATGGGAAAGAGGCCTCAGCTGGGTACTGAAGTGCTGATCGTTAACTACGAACGCCTCGACCGATCGCTTTCCACGCTCGCGTCGTGGCTGCGAGCCGCCCCTTCCATGATCATTCTGGATGAAGCGCACCGGATGAAGCTGGGTGTACAGGGGACTTACGGAAGCGCCTGTATGGCTCTCGGGCCACTGGCTCGCAAGCGGTTGATCCTGACTGGCACTCCTGCCCCGAACGGCGCTCGAGACCTGGAGAATCTGCTGTCCTTTGTCTGGCCAGGCCATGGCCGACGTGTAGTCACCAGTGCCGTAGACGGCGGCGACCTGAGCCATGCCAGTAAGGTGCTCCGTCCGTTGTTCACCCGGACTACGAAGCGTGAGCTGGGCCTGCCAGCGATCACGACGAGGATCCGGTACGTGGACTTGCCGCCGTTGCACCGCGAGATCTATGACGCACTGGTGGGACGGTTCACGGCTAGGGCGGCGGCCTCGCGCGATGACTTCGATGCGCTCGGTAAAGCGCTCCTGCGTCTTTTGATGGCGGCCACGAGCCCTGCTCTCCTCAGCAAAGGCACCAGCCGGTACGAGCCCCTCTCCTACCAGCTGCCACCGCTGGAGGTCCCGCAAGGCGACTCCTTGTACTCGCTTCTGCATGAGTTGCCGAGCTATGAGCTGTCCCCGAAGTATGCGGAAGCATTGAGTCTGGTAGCAGCGAACGCAGCGCAGGGCCACAAGACGCTGGTGTGGACGACCTTCGTGCGAAGCCTGACCACGATGGAAAAGATGTTTGCGGACTACAGGCCGGCGGTCGTGCACGGGGGGACACCCGACCGGGACGAGCAGATCAGGCGTTTCCGGGAGGACCCCGACTGTCTGGTATTGCTCTCCAATCCAGCCACGCTCGGAGAGGGCATCAGCCTCCATCAAGTCTGCCATGACGCCGTCTACGTCGACAGGGACTTCATGGCCGGACGATTCCTTCAGAGCCTCGACCGCATCCACCGGCTGGGCCTCGCCCCCGGAATAGAAACGCGTGTGACGGTCCTTGCGGCGGCGGGCACGATCGATGAGGTAGTCGCGAACCGCCTGGAGGAAAAGGTCAACTTCATGGGACGCATCCTGGACGACCCATCGGTACGCCAGCTGGCCGACCTGGAGGAAGAACCCTCGGTGGCCGGGGGCATGGACGCCTTGGACATCCAGGCTCTACTCGGGCATATGAAGGCCCTCAGCACCGGTTGAGGCCGATCACCCTGGTCCGCCACGGCCCGCACGGGAAGACGGGTCTGGCGAGAGCATGGATGCTCCCGAGTGTTCAGGGAATGGTGCGGCGTGCGGCAAACTGGTCCGGTCTCGTTGTCAGTGGGTTCTGTCACCCTCTGTGATGGTGGATCGCTTGGAGTGTCCACCGTTGTCGATCGGAAAGTGAGGGGACATGGTCCGCACGAATGAGCTCAAGTACTCGTCGGTGGAGATCTGTGCGGGAGCTGGCGGGCAGGCAGTCGGCCTCCACCAGGCAGGCTTCAGGCACGTTGCCTTGATCGAGATCGACAAGGACGCGTGCCAGACGCTCAGGGACAACACGAACGAAGACGCAGAGTGGTCGGGCTGCCGGGTGATCCAGGCTGACCTCAGGGAGTTCGACTCGCAGGAGCTGGGGCTTCGGCCCGGCGAGCTGGACTTGCTTGCAGGCGGAGTCCCGTGCCCTCCGTTCTCTGCTGCAGGCAAGCAGCTGGGTGCGGACGACGAGCGGGATCTTTTCCCCACCATGCTGGAACTCGTTGATCAGCTGGAACCAAAAGCTGTGATGATCGAGAATGTCCGAGGCTTGGTCGATCTGAAATTCGCTGAATATCGCGCCGATATTGTCAAGCGTCTGGAATCACTGGGCTACGAGAAGTGCTACTGGGAGGTGCTGGAGGCGAAGGCGTATGGCGTTCCCCAGCTGCGTCCGAGGGCCATCCTCGTCGCGATGAAGCCTGAGTACGCGCAGCACTTCGAGCACCACAGGCCTGAGCCTGTTGCAGAGGTCACCGTGGGCGAAGCCCTGCACGACTCGATGCGGGAGCGCTTCGACGCGGTGGCTGACGACCCACGCACGGAGAAGGCGTTCAAAGCCTGGTACGAGAAGGCACTTGAAGGAGTAGCGCCGACACTGGTCGGCGGCTCGAAGAAGCACGGGGGGGCCGACCTTGGTCCCACCAGGGCCAAGCGGGCCTGGCAAGATCTTGGGGTGTGTGGGCTGGGCGTTGCCAACAACCCCGAGGATCTCAAGGACAAAGAGCGTGACCTTTTCGCGGAAGCCGGCCCCAAGCTGACCGTTCAGCAAGCAGCGATTATCCAGGGCTTCCCGCCAGAGTGGGACTTCGCCGGCCGTAAGACTGCCGCGTACCGGCAGGTTGGTAACGCCTTCCCTCCGCCGGTTGCGAGGGCAGTCGGCGAGCAGATCTATGCGGCGTTCGAAGCTGCTGCCCGGCAGCGGAACGGCTGACGGTTACCTCTCCTGCTGAGCCCTCAGCCGGTTCACCGTGGCCGCGATCTGGACTGCGCACTCCTGGGGCGGCTCGTGCTCCCAGAACCGGAGTACGGTCCACCCCGCAGAACGCAATTTTTGATCAGTATCGCGGTCACGGCTCACATTTCCGGCGACTTTCTGGGACCAGTAGCCGGGGTTTGTCTTCGGGGATACATAGTGCTCCGGGCACCCATGCCAGTAACAGCCGTCAATGAAAACGGCTACCTTCGTGGGGCGGAAGACCAGGTCGGCGGTCCGGCGCAGTTCGGGCAATGGCTTCGCTGAGACCCGATAGCGGAGTCCCTGGGCGTGTACCAGCCTGCGAATCAGCTGCTCGGGCTTGGTGTCCCTGCCACGGATCGCCTGCATATTCCGGCGCCTCCCTGCAGAGGAGGCCCAGGACCCGGGAGGGGGGATCCAGTCGTCTGTCATGTTCGGTGCTGCTCGCTTTACCGGCTTCGCCCCGAGGGGGCGGACTTCACTGAGTGGTCGACCGGGCCCATCATCGCAGCGATACCAGCCCAGAAGGACGTGAGCTCGCTGCTGGACCCAGCCTCCGGCGGTGCAGGCGCTCCGTCCCCATGCGGGGCGCCGCCGCCCCATTCTGGCATGCTGAAGCAAGCGATGGGGTCAACTGCCCGCCGAAGCAAGGCGGTTTAAGGTGGCTGAGGAGGGGCGTAGTCATGGAGACGACGGCTGATGATGTGCTTCTGCAGTTCTGCAGGTCGCCCAGGACGCACAACGAGTACAGGCAATGGGAACAGGACAGCCGTCGGCGTGAGGTAGTGCCGGTGGTGCGGGGGCATGTTGTGCGCGTGGTCTACGAGGCGACGAGCGCTGATGTGGAACGCATCTGCAGGCGGACGGAGCACGCCCTTGGTGAGGTGCGCAGAAAAGATGGCGAGGCCGTTCGGTCGATTGTGGACTGGCATCCTGACTTCGCGTTCACTCAGATGTTCCACATATGCATGGAACGATTAGGCACGCCGCCCACTTATCAGGATTTTAGAAGCTTTGCCGAGAATGACCGCCTTGGGAACCGTATGATCTCAACGCCTGCCCGGGCTAAGGTAAGCGAGGTTATTCGTTCCGGAGTTCCTGAGAGCTTAGCGAAGGATGCCATGCGGTGGCGTATTGGTAACGCCTATTACAGCTTTCTTCGAGAGATATACAGTGTTGTGGAGCTGCGAAAAAGAGGAGTGCCTCTCCAGATGCACCCCCTTGCAGACGCTCTCTTCCGTGTGGATGCGTGGACTCGGCAGGTGGCGCTCAGCCTTCGCGTGAAGAACGAAAAATTCCGGGAAGGACAGCGAGGTCGGAAAAGGCCCGCCGCCGATCTTCTAGCGGATCTGCGGCCTCCGATTGAGTTCACGGATGTCGAGTTACAACCTGCCGCCGTGTATGGCCGCGTGCACCTGCCGACGCAGGAGCAACTCGATGAGACGGCGGTAGCCCTGCTCAGCAGGGAGTGAGACGGTTACCTGGGCTGTCGGGTGTGGGCGGGCAGGTCGGGGGCCGGCTGCGGTGCTTCTGAACCGGTCGCTACCACCCAGCGGCGCCCGTCGAGGCTCACACTGGGCCGGGAGTCCATTCCGGGAACGGCTTCGGCTACCCGTACGCTGACGAATTCCCCTTCCGCTGGCACTGGGACTCCCAGCTGGGCGGCGATCTGCTTGTGACTCTCGTAGTCACCCATAATCAGGATCCCCTCGTCGCGGAGAGCTGATCTGGAGCCGCCATTGCCGCGCACACGCTTCATGTAATCCTTCTGCTGGGCGACAGTGCGCACCACATTGCGCCCGATGCGCCGCTGCTGGACGCGCCGGAAGAGCTCATTGAGGCGGCCCTGGCCTGACGGAGGAGCAAAGACAGCGATGCGGTCGCTCTCGCTCAGGTGCAGAAGCACATTCTCTGGAAGCGGCGCGCTGTGCCAGAGCCAGAGAATCTTGTTCCGGTGCTCCGCTCTGATGGTGAGTTTCATGTCCCGGTTATTACCCCGGTTGAGCCACTCGGGCTTTATCCGCAGGAGTCCGGCGCTCCACTGGCTCTTGTAGTCGTCCGCCCAGACAAGCAAGCAGAGGTGACCCAACGCCTCCGGTGGAATCATCCATCCGCCGAACTGCTGAGAGTACTTGCAGTCAACGTCCGTGCCAGCGATGCGGTAGTCCATGTCCACGCCATCGTCGAACCTGAACTCGCGCTGGAGATTGATCTCGACAACCGTTCCGGCGTGGGTCTTCTCGGTCTTGAAGAGCGTTTTCCAGTCGTACCTGCCAGTGACTTCGCCGTTGAGCAGTTGGTCAATCGTGTCGCGAAGCACCGTGGCGAAGCGCTGACCGGCAGGGTCGAGCTGGCGGAGGCGCTCGTACACGGCGGCTAGCTCGGCGTCTTCTTGTAAGAAGGCCTGCGAGTGGATGTTGGCCGCGGCAGCGACGTCAAGCGGGAGCAACGGGTAGACCTCGTTCTTCTTGGCGTTGGTTGTCATAACACTGCGGAGGAGGGCCTCAGGCCGCCCCGTGGCAGTCCCCATAGTTGATTCCCGAGCCGCACCAGCAGTCCGCGCCGCGGCCGGGGGGCCAGGCTGTGGCTCGGCCTCGGGCTGCCAGGGTTGTTGCGTATTGGGGGAGGAGGTCCGCGTTGGCGGGGGAGGAGGATTCCGAGGCCGCGAAGGCTTCGTAGGAGGGGACCGTCGCCGTCACGATGCCCAGGTTCGGGGTGCCCGCCGTCGCCAGTTCGCGCAGGGACGCCTCGATGTCGAGCAAGTGGGCGGTGTGGGTGGGGTATTCGGACTGGAGCTCCGGGTACGCCGTGAGGAGTTCGTCCAGTTCCGGTTCCGGCCAGTGCAGGACCGCCACCGGGAACGGGCGGGACAGGGCCGCGCGGTAGCTGCCCAACTCGGCGCGCAGGCGGGCGAGTTCGGCCCGGAGCTCGGCCGGGTCCTCCGAGCCGAGGGACCACAGGCGCTTCGGGTCGTGGAGTTCGTCCAGGGAGATCGGCGCCGTGTGCAGCTCGTCGGCCAGGGTGTCCCACGTGTCGTGGGCCAGGGCGAGGAGGCGGCGCACCCGGTGGCGCGTGGTGAGGAGGGACTGGGTGCTGTAGGGGATCGCCGTCGGGTCGACGGCCGCCTCCGCAACTCCCAGGAGCGTGAGGGCGGTTGTCAGGGAGGCGTGGGCCAGGTCCAGCTCGTCGTGGGCCTCCAGCGTCTCGGCGACGATCTCCCAGGCGGCCGGGTCGAGCGGGGCCGCCGTGCGGATGCCCTGGATGATGGCGCGGGCCTCCGGCTCGTGGCCGTACTCCCACAGGTTCGCCGCCTTGAACGCCTTCACCAGGTGGGGGTGGTCCACCTTCGAGGCGAGCAGGCGGTCGTAGAGCGTGGTGGCCCTGGGGCGGTCGCCGGCGAGCTCCAGATGGGCCGCGGCCTGCAGAAGCAGGGGTTCGTGGTCCTCCGGGTACTGCGCCGCGGTGCGCAGCAGACGCTCGGCTTCGGCAGTGTGATCGGCAGGCGTGTCGGGGCGCATGAGGGACACCGTACTGCTGTACGGCGGCCCGGCGGAGGGGGCTTCCGGTCCTGGTGGGTCGAGGCGGTTGTGTTGCGGGCCTGGTGAGTTGTGGTCCCGGCACCTACCCTGCGCCCGTGCGCACAGGGATACCGGTGATGGTGCAGGGCGGGCGCGGGCGTCGGGCCTGGGCGGCCCGGGGGCTGTGGACCGGTGCCGAGCTCGCCGTGACGCTCGGGCTCCTGGTCCTGCTGCTCGTCGTGCACCAGCTGTGGTGGACCAACCGCGAGGCCCGCGCCGCGGCCGGGCACACCGTCCAGTCGCTGGAGCGGGAGTGGGGCGGATCTCCTCGCCCCGCCCCCACCTCCGCCACGGTGCCCGACGAGCAGGTGGCCGTCGGGGACGGTCCCGCGCTCGACGGGCCCCAGCCCACCGGGGCAAGGGCCGCCCCGGCGACCCGAAGCACCCCGCGCGGCGACCAGGCGTACGCCGTGATCCGGATTCCCCGGATCTCGGTCACCGCGCCCGTCGCCCAGGGGATCAGCAAGGCGGGCGTCCTCGACAAGGGATACGTCGGGCACTACGTGCAGAGCGCCCAGCCGGGGCAGGCCGGGAACTTCGCGCTCGCCGGGCACCGGAACACGCACGGGGAGCCGTTCCGCCACATCGATGAGCTGGAGCGCGGTGACCGGTTGATCGTCGAGACCCGGGACACCGTCTTCACGTACGTGGTCGATTCCACGCTGCCTCAGACCTCCGCCCGTGACGGCGGGACCATAGCCGCCATTCCCCGGAGCGATGTCAAGCCCTCGTACGGGTACAGCGAACCCGGGCACTACATCACGCTCACCACCTGCACACCCGAGTTCACCTCCACCTACCGTCTGGTCGTGTGGGGCAAGTTGGTGGCGAGCCGTCCGCGCTAGCGTTCGGGGATGCGTCGTCGTCGATCCCATGTGCTCTGGCTGGGGGTGCCCTACCTCCTGTACCTCGGGGCGCTGCCCTTCGTGAACAAGGTGCGGCCCGTGGTCTTCGGGCTGCCCTTCCTCTTCCTCTGGCTGCTGATCGCGACGCTGGCCACGCCGCTCGCCATCTGGCTCACCTGGCGGGGAGACAAGCGGGCCAGGAGCAAGGGCGCCCGGACCGGGGCTCGGGGAGGCGTGCGATGAGCGGTGCCGCTGTGGCCACCACCATCTTCGGCGCCTTCATGGTGGGCACCGTCGCGCTCGGGCTCTTCGCCGTACGCGGGCGCGGGGGCGGAGGCGGCGGGCTCACCGAGTGGTCCGTGGGCGGGCGGAGCCTGGGGACGGGATTCATCTGGCTGCTGATGGCGGGCGAGAGCTACACCAGTTTCAGCTATCTGGGTGCCGCGGGCTGGGGATACAACTACGGCGCCCCCGTGCTGTATGTGGTCGCCTACCTGTCCTGCGGCTACGCGGTGGGCTATGTCGTCGGGCCCATGTTGTGGGCGTACGCGAAGAAGCACGGGCTTGTGGGGATCACCGACATGGTGGCCCACCGGTACGGGCGGCCGTGGGTCGGGGCGCTCGTCGCGCTGCTCGCGACCGTCTTCCTGCTGCCCTACATCCAGCTCCAGATCACCGGCATGGGCGTGGTCGTCTCGACGATCTCCTACGGTGCGGTCTCGCTCAACTGGGCCTATTTCATCGCCTTCGCCGTCACCACCGGGTTCGTGGTCGTCAGCGGGCTGCGCGGCAGCGCCTGGGTGTCGGTGCTCAAGGACGTCCTCGTGATCGCCACCCTGGCCTTCCTCGCGATCTATGTGCCGCTGCACTACTTCGGCGGGTACGGAGACTTCCTGGACCGGGTCGTCAGCGAGAAGAGCGACTGGCTCACGTTGCCGGGACACGGTGGAGCCTTTGGACAGGCGTGGTTCGCCACCACCTCCGTCCTCAACTCCCTCACCGTGGTCATCTTCCCGACGACCGTGGCCGGGTACCTCGGCGCGCGCAACGCCGATGCCCTGCGGCGCAACGCCATGCTGCTGCCCGCCTACAACGTGCTGCTCTTCGTGCCGATGCTGCTCGGGATGGCGGCGATCTTCGTGGTCCCCGGACTCGCCGGCGCCGACTCCAACCTGGCGCTGTTCAAGCTGGTGGTCGACTCCCTGCCCGCCTGGACCGTCGGGCTCATCGGGGTGGCCGCGGCGCTGTCGTCCATCGTGCCGATGGCCGTGTTCATGCTGGTCATCGGCACCATGTGGGGCCGCAGCGTGCTCTCCCTGGTGCCCCGGCTGCGGGAGCGGCAGAAGGCGGCTTCGCAGGTCGTGGTGGTGGTCGCGGGGGCGCTCGCCCTGCTCATGACCTACACCGTGCCCAACACCCTCGTACGGCTCTCGCTCATCTCGTACGAGGGGATGGCACAGCTTCTGCCGATGCTGCTGCTGGGGCTGGTGTGGCGGAGGCTGACGCTGGTGGGCGGGCTCGTGGGGCTCGCGGTGGGGGTCGGGACGGTCTGCGGCTTCGTGTTCACCGACCACGACCCGGTGTGGGGGGTCAACGCCGGGATCGTCGCGCTCGGCCTCAACCTCCTTGTGGCGCTTGCCCTTTCCTGCCTCGGGCCGAAGGGAGAACCGGTCGGTGACGAGGTGCTGGCCCGGGACCCCATTCATGAGGAGGCGGAATCGGACTCCCTGCGGGTCTGAGCACCACCAGGGACCCGGGATTCCGGGCAGGTCTGAGCACACGGACTCGTGCGGGTCCGAGCGCCATCGAGCATTCCGGGACATTGCGAAGGCTCCCCGCACTTCCGCGGGCGCCGCCCCTGCCCTCAGCGGCGGGTGCGCAGGACCGTCGTCAGGGCGGCGGCCACCGCCGCCAGGGCCGCCGACAGCACGATCACCGTGTCCGGGCCCGCCGGGGCCACGGCGATCGTCAGGGCGACGCCCGCCGATGAACCGATGTAGCGGGCCGTGTTGTTGGCGCCCGAGCCCATCGCCGCGCGCTCGGCCGGGACGGACTCGACGGCGAGGCGGGGGAGCGCGGCGTTCAGCAGGCCGCTGCCGATGCCCGCGATCAGGAGGCCGGGGAGCAGGCGGGACAGCGGGCCCGCGGCGAGGGCGCCGAGCATCGCGAGGACCCCGGCCGCGTGCAGGGCGAAGCCGATGGCGAGCTGGTGCCGGGCGGGGACGCGGCCCGCCAGGCGCCGGGCCTGGAGCGCCACCACGAACGCGGTGCCCGACCACAGGACGAACAGCCAGGCCGCGTTCATCGGCGAGATGCCGAGCGACTGGGCGAGCAGGGCGGGCAGATAGCTGAAGAAGCCGATCACCGCGAGACCGGTGAACAGGGCGCCCGCCGACGAGGCCAGGAACTCCGCGCGCCGGAAGAGCGCCAGGTCGATCATGGGGTTCGTGGCCCGGCGCTCCACGTGGACGAACGCGGCTGTCAGCACGGCGGCGGCGAGCAGCAGGGCGAGCACGCCGGGGCGCAGCCAGCCGTCGCGGCCGAGGGTCAGCGCGCCGATGAGGGCGGTGAAGGCGAGGCTCAGGGTGATGGCGGCCGTGACGTCCGGGCGGCCGCCGCGCGGGGCCCGGGACTCGGCCAGGGCGCGCACCGCGAACCCGGCCGTGGCCAGTGCGGGGACGGCCAGGACCGCGTACACCAGGCGCCAGTCGAGGGTGGCCAGGCTGCCCGCGAGGAGGGGGCCGAGGGCGATGCCGCCGCTGACGAAGGCGCCCCACACGCCGGTGGCGCGGATGCGGGCGGCTCCCGCGGGGAAGGCGGCGACCAGCAGGCCGAGGCTGCTCGCGAGGACGGCTGCGGACGCCATGCCCTGGGCGACCCGGGCGAGCGTGAAGGTCAGGGTGGTGGGGGCGAGGGCGCCCAGCGCCATGGTGATGCCGAGGGCGAGGGTGCCGGCGAGGAAGACCCGGCGGCGGCCGTGGTCGTCGGCGAGGCTGCCCGCGATCAGGAGCAGCGCGGCGAGACCGAGCGGGGCGCCGTTGAGGAGCCAGGCCTGGGCGGAGAGCGCGGTGTGGAACGACGCGGTCATGCCGGGCAGCGTCAGCATCGGGGCGGTGTAGTTCATCAGCGCGACCGCGGTCGCCGCGCTGGTGACGGCGAGCGTGGCGCCGGGGCGACCGTCGGCCCCGGGGACCCGGGCGGGCCGCTTCGTGGTGGTGCGTACTGCCTGCGTCATGGCATCCCTCATGGCTGGCCCCGGAGTGCTGCCCCCCTGGGGGGCGGGTTCTGGGCGTACGGGTCACGGAATCGGGCGGGGCTTCGTCGGTGGGCGTCCGTCCGTGCGGGAAGCGCGGTCGCCGCCCCTGGCAGGGGCGGCTGTCGGTAGGTGTCCTCGCCGGCAGGCGCCCCGGTTGGTGGGTTCGGTGAATGAACCTGCTTCCTGTGGCCGACCCTAGCACTCAAGGTTCGTTCAGTGAACCCACCCCGGTAGGCTGGGGCACATGGCTCTCGGCAAGGACTACGACTACGCGGCGCAGGAGTGCTCCATCGCCCGCGCGCTGGAGATCGTCGGCGAGCGCTGGACGCTGCTCGTCGTGCGGGACGCGCTCTACGGGGTGCGCCGCTACAACGACTTCCTGGTCCACCTCAAGATCCCGCGGGCCGTGCTCGCCGCTCGGCTCGCCTCGCTCACCGAGGCCGGGGTGCTGGAGAAGCGCCGGTACCAGGAGTCGCCGCCGCGGGACGAGTACGTGCCGACGGAGCTCGGGCGGGCGCTGTGGCCCGCGCTGCGTGCGCTCGGGCTCTGGGGGCGGGCCTTCAATCCGGACGCGCGGCCGATGCGGACCTTCCACCATGCCGAGTGCGGGACCGAGCTCGGGTCGTACGGGCAGTGCCCGGCCTGCGGGCGGGCCGTGGCCCCCGAGGACGTCGAGATGAGGCCCGGGGCCGGACTCGGCCCGGCCGAGGACGCGGTGAGCCGCGCGCTGCGAGCACCCAGGCGGCTGTTGCAGCCACTCGAACTCCAGGCGCCGTGACGTCACCGAATTCCGGGGGCGTCGAGGACATTCGCTCGGCCGGCGGCCGTTGTTCGGGCATCGTGTATAACGGCTGGAGGGAAAGAGGCGGCGCCTGAGGGACGGGCGCGCGAGGGACTGAGGGAGGGCGGCATGGGCGGCGTACTCACGCGGTGTGCCCGGCTTGCCCGGCCGTTGTTCGGTCTCTTCCTCTTCCTGCTCGCCCAGGCCGTCCTCGTCGAGGGCGGCATGCTGTCGGCCGCCGTCGCGCTCGCCGCGACCGCCGCCGCGGGCTCCGCGCTCGCCGTGTGTGCGTCGCTCGCCTCGCGGGCGGTGCCGAAGGTGGCCCGGACGCGGGTGCGGACCGCGATCCGCGACCGGGAACGGCGCACCGCCTTCCTCCCGCAGCGCGACCCCGACGCCTCCGGGCGGCCCCGCCCCCGAGCGCCCGGGGCTCTCGTCCCGACGGCCGCGTAGGGGCACTTCCGTACCTCCGCACCTCGCGGCTCGTCACGCCGGTAGCCGTGCGCCTCAGGCGCACGCCCGTGTCACTCCCTGACGAGACGCCCCGGAGGGCCTCCTCATGTTCACGTCCCTTTTCAGTGCTTTCGCGAACCTCACCGAACACCTCGCCGGACTGCTCGACCCGGTCTTCCACGGCGCTTCGACGGCTGCCGCGATCGTTCTCTTCACTGCTTTTGTACGTCTCGCTGTGCACCCACTGTCGCGGCAGGCAGCGCGGGGTCAGAAGGCGCAGGCCCGGTTGCGGCCGCAGCTGGCCGCGCTGCGCGAGAAGCACGGCAAGGACAGCAAGGCACTCCAGAAGGCGGTCATGGAGCTGCATGCCGCGGAGAAGGTGTCGCCGCTGTCCGGCTGCCTGCCCAGCCTGCTCCAGATGCCCGCGTTCTTCCTGCTCTACCACCTGTTCTCCAGCACGACGATCGGCGGGAAGGCGAACGCCCTGCTGGACCACACCCTCTTCCGGGCGCCGCTCGGCGGGCGCTGGGCGGACGCGCTCGCGCACGGCGGGATGTTCGGGACGCAGGGGCTGGTGTATGTCGCGCTGTTCGCGGTCGTCGCGGTCGTGGCCACCTTCAACTACCGGCGGACGAAGCGGCAGATGGCGGCCACGCCCGTGGTCGCGCCGGGCGGGCAGGACGCGGTGCCCGGGATGGCGGCGATGGGCAGGTTCATGCCGCTGCTGTCCTTCGCCACGCTGTTCACGGTCGCCGTGGTGCCGCTCGCCGCCGCGCTGTACGTGGTGACCAGCACCACCTGGTCCGCCGTCGAGCGGGCCGTCCTCTACAAGGACATGCTGCCCGCGCCCGCCGCGCTGGCGACCGCCGCATAGCAGGCCGGACCCTGGTTACGGTCCAGTTTGTGAACGGGGTCTTGCGGAGTGGACGTCTTCCTTGGAGGATCGGACGATCCTCCGATGGCCGCTACCCATCGGCCGGGCCCGGCTCGACCAAGGGAGACTGACCATGAAGCTGCTGCGTGTAGGCGACGCCGGCGAAGAGCGTCCGGCGCTGCTCGACGCCGACGGGACCCTGCGGGACCTGTCCGGCCTGGTGACGGACATCGACGGTGAGCTGCTCGCCGACGAGTTCGCCCTGGACCGGATACGGGCCGCGGCCGACACCGGCGTGCTGCCCGCGCTCGCCGACGCCGGAGCGCGCATCGGGCCGCCGGTCGCACGGATCGGCAAGGTCGTGTGCATCGGGCTGAACTACCACGACCACGCCGAGGAGACCGGCGCCGCGATTCCGGCCGAGCCGGTCGTCTTCTTCAAGGCGGCGGACACGGTGGTGGGGCCCAACGACACGGTGCTCGTGCCGCGTCGCTCGGTGAAGACGGACTGGGAGGTCGAACTCGCCATCGTCATCGGGCGCACCGCGCGGTACGTGGCCGACGACGAGGACCCGCTGGCGTACGTCGCGGGGTACGCGGTCTCGCACGACGTGTCCGAGCGGGAGTTCCAGATCGAGCGCGGCGGCACGTGGGACAAGGGCAAGAACTGCGAGACGTTCAACCCGCTCGGGCCGTGGCTGGTCACCCGGGACGAGGTCCCCGACCCGCAGGCCCTCTCGCTCAAGCTCTGGGTCAACGGGGAGCTCAGGCAGGACGGGTCGACCGCGCAGCAGATCTTCCCCGTCGCGGAGGTCGTGCGGTACGTCAGCCAGTTCATGACGCTGTACCCGGGGGACGTCATCAACACCGGGACGCCCGCGGGGGTGGCCATGGGGCAGCCGGAGCCGAAGCCGTATCTGCGGGCGGGGGACGTCGTGGAGCTGGAGGTTTCCGGGCTGGGGCGGCAGAGGCAGGGCTTCAAGGACGCGTGAGCCCTCCGGGGGTGGGGGGTTGGGGGGGGCTTGGGCCATGCGGCCCTCGCCCTTTCCCGCCCGCCCGCCCGTTCGGCGGCGTGGGATGGCTGAGGGACCTGTGGCGGGTGGCCGCTTCGTGGCGGCCGCCCGCCGGTGGTCGTGGCACCCGCCTGGCGGCGGGTCGCTTCTTTCCCGCCCGCCCGCCGGTGGTCGGGGCACCCGCCTGCGGCGGGTCGGCGCTCGTGGGGAGGAGGGGTGGCCTCCATGCCCCGGAGCCCCTCGCACCGGCGTGATACTCCCACCGGTGCTGCGCCGGATGGGGTTCACGCTGTGCGTGTCTCAGGGCTGTCGAGTGGACGGGTTCGCATATTGCGTATATGCGAAATATGCCAGGAATGCGGAAAAGGGCGGCGACCGCCTCCGCCGTCGTCGTCGGGGCGGCCGTCGTGGTCGGGGTGCTCGCCTCGTTCGGGTTCGCCGATCCGCTGCCCGACGGGCTCGGGCCCTGCAAGGGGAGCAACTGCCCCGTCGACCCGTATCCGGAGCCCCACAACGGCTCGCTCGCCGGGCGCGACAACAACATCAACGTGTTCGTCGGCGGCGACTTCCTCGTGCGGCAGGCCGCCGCCGAGGCCGAGGGCAAGGTCGTCGTGCTCGGCGGCTTCGACCAGCACAAGGCGACCGGCGTCTCCCAGGTCTACAACGTGGGCGTGGCCGGTGTCGGCTCCCGCGTCCCGCCGGACAACGGCACCGACTTCCTCACCGCCGGCCAGAACGTCACCGTCGCCCCCGGCCAGCGCCTCCTCGCCGAGGAGGGCTCGGTCTCCGGCGTCGTCCGCTACGGCGGCACCCTCAGCGGCACCGTCCTGCCGAAGGCCGTCCACGACCCCGGCGCGGCCACCCCGTACGCCCGGCTCAGGCCCAACCTCGCCGCCGCCAGCCAGTGCTACGCCTACGTCGACGGCAAGCCCCGGCCCGCCACCGGCACCGCCCGCAACAACGGCAGCGAGACGGTGTTCACCGGGGACGGGACCTCCGCGATCCAGGTGTTCAACGTCGACTTCGATCTCGCGAGCCCCAGCGGCGGGGCCCAGGGGTTCCGGTTCACCGGGATTCCCTCCGGGGCCACCGTGCTGGTCAACCTCACCGGTGACGTACGCGAGATCAACACCTACATGGGCATGCTCCCGGCCGCCCTCCGCGACCGGCTCCTGTGGAACTTCCCCGACGCCGACACCGTCCGGCTCCGGGGCAGCGGGCAGTTCTCCGGCAGCATCCTGGTCGGACAGACCGACAGCACGACCACCGTCACCCTGCCCGGGCTCAACGGGCGCTTCTTCACGGTCGGTTCGCTGATCCACACCTCCGTCGTGGGAGGCGGCGGCGGGCAGGAGATCCACGCCTACCCCTTCAACGGCGATCTCCCCGCCTGCGGCGGCGAGGAGCCCACGCCCTCTCCGACACCGCCCACCCCAACGCCCACGCCCGAGCCCCCGACCCCGACACCCGAGCCTCCGACTCCCACGCCCACCCCCGAGCCTCCGACGCCCACCCCCACTCCGGAGCCCCCGACCCCGACCCCGACACCCGAACCCCCGACCCCGAGCCCGAGCCCCACGGACGACGACGGCGGGACCACGACCGGAGGCACCACCGGCGGAAACACGGGGGGTACGTCCGGAGGCAACACGGGCGGCACGTCCGGCGGAGACAGCGGTGGAACCTCGGGAGGTACCAGCGGCGGCCACACCAATGGTGGGACCTCCGGTGGGCACACCAACGGTGGGCACACCGGCGGCACCACGGGCGGAGGCGACTCCGGGTACGGGACCGACGGCGGTGGCGGTGAGCTGCCCGACACCGGCACGCCCTCCGAGACGATGATCCTCGTCGGCGGGCTCGCCGTGACCCTCGTCGCGGCCGGCGGCATCACGCTCGCGGTGACCCGCAAGCCCAAGGGTCTGAGCTAGGACTCAGCCTCCGTGGTGGCCGGGGCGCCCGACGAGTCGGGTCAGCGCCTCGGCCACCAGCGCGTGGTCCTCGGCCTGCGGCAGGCCGGACACCGTCGCGGTCCCCACGACCCCGACCCCCGCGACCGTCACGGGATACGAACCCCCGTGCGCGGCAAAGGAGTCGGGGTCCAGGCGGGAGGATTCCTCGAACGTCGTGCCCTTGGCGCGGAAGCGCGCGCCGACCAGGAACGACGGCGCCGCGTAGCGTTCGGCGACCCGGCGCTTGCGGTCGATCCAGGCGTCGTTGTCGGCGCTGGACCCGGGCAGCGCGCAGCGGAACACCTGACGCGCCCCGTGCCGTACGTCGATGACGACGGGCGCCCCGCGCTCGACGGCCAGCGTGCGCAGCAGCATGCCGAGCTCCCAGGCGTCCTCGTATCCGAACCGGTCGAGCACCAGCCGCCGCTGTTCGGCCTCCAGGGCGGCCACACTGTCGGAGGCCGGGCTCCCTCCGGCCGACGCCGCTCCCGGCGTCTCGGGGTGTGTCGCCGTGTCCCGGGCCCTCACAGCGCCAGCTCCACCGTCACGCCCTCGCGGGCCGAGCGGCGGGCCGCCTCCAGGACGTCGAGCGCGGCCGCGGCCTCGTGCGCGGTGACCGGCGGCTCGCCGCCCTCGCGCAGGGCCTTGGCGACGGCCGCGTAGTACGCCGGATAGTCGCCCGGCACCGTCTCCAGCGGGCGGCCGCCGCCGGTCAGCGGGGACTCGCCCGAACCGACCCGGCCCCACATCGACTCGGGCTCCACGCCCCAGGGTTCGCCCGTGGAAGGCCGCTTGCCGTCCCGCAGCGCCGCCTCCTGCGGGTCGAGGCCGTACTTCACGTAGCCCGCGGACGATCCCAACACCCGGAAGCGCGGGCCCAGTTGGGCGGTCGTGGCGCTGACGTGGAGGTGCGAGCGGACGCCGCTCGCGTGCGTGATCGCGATGAAGGTGTCGTCGTCGGCCTGGGCGCCCGGTCGGCGCACGTCGGCCTCGGCGTAGACGCGCAGGGCCGGGCCGAACAGGACGAGCGCCTGGTCGACGAGGTGACTGCCGAGGTCGTAGAGGAGGCCCCCGATCTCGACCGGGTCGCCCGACTCGCGCCAGCCGCCCTTGGGCTGCGGGCGCCACCGCTCGAAGCGCGACTCGAAGCGCTGGACCGCGCCGAGCTCGCCGTCCGCGAGGAGCCCGCGCAGGGTCAGGAAGTCGTTGTCCCAGCGGCGGTTCTGGAAGACCGAGAGCAGCAGGCCGCGCTCCTCGGCGAGCGCGGCGAGCGCGCGCGCCTCGGCGGCCGTGCCGGCCAGCGGCTTGTCCACGACGACCGGCAGACCGGCCTGGAGCGCCTCGGTGGCGATCGGGACGTGGGTCTTGTTCGGCGAGGCGATCACGACCAGGTCGAGGCCCGCGTCGAACAGCTCCTGGGGGGTCTCCACGAGGCGCAGGCCTTCGCCGTACTCGGCACGGGCCTGCGCCTGGCGCTCGGGGTTCGAGGTGACCACGGCGTCGAGGACCAGGCCCTCGGTCGCGGAGATCAGCGGGGCGTGGAAGACGGAGCCCGCGAGGCCGAAGCCCACGAGTCCCACGCGGAGGGCGGCGGTCTGGTCAGCGTTCAGGGGATCCTTCATGGGATCCACTTAAGCAACGCTGTTGCCAAAGTGCAAGCAAGAGGGACAATGGGTCGGTGAACAGGAGCAATACGGGTGCGAACCTGCCGGCGCTGCGCCACCACAACGCCGCGCTGGTCCTCGACCTGCTGCGGGCCGCGGGCGAGAGCGGCATCAGCCGTCTGGAGCTCGCCGAGCGCACCGGGCTCACTCCGCAGGCGGTCAGCAAGATCACCGGACGGCTGCGCGACGAGGGCACGGCCACCGAGGCGGGCCGCCGCGCCTCCACCGGCGGCAAACCGCGCACCGTGCTCAAGCTGGTGCCGTCCGCCGCGCACGCCATCGGCCTGCACCTGGACCGCGACGAACTGACCGCGGTCCTCGTCGACCTCGCGGGCACCCTGGTGGGCGCCAGGACCGTGCCGCTGGACCTCGGCGCGGAGCCGTCGGACGTGGTGGAGACGGCCGCCGCCGAGGCCGAGGCGCTGACCGGCCGGCGGCGGGTCCTCGGCGTCGGCGTCGCCATGCCGGGCCCGCTCGACCACGACAGCGGGGTGCTGCACCGCGTCACCGGCTTCCCGCACTGGAACGGCTTCCCGCTGCGCGACGCGCTCGCCGAGCGGCTCGGCCGGAAGGTGTTCCTGGACAAGGACACCAACGCCGCCGCACTCGGCCTCGCCCTCCGCGGCGCGGGGCGGGCGGGCTCCTTCGCGTACATCCACCTCGGCAGCGGTCTCGGCGCGGGGCTCGTGCTCGGCGGGTCCCTGCACCGCGGTGCTCGTACGGGCGCGGGCGAGTTCGGCCACCAGACGATCCTGCTCGGCGGGCCCGTGTGCGGCTGCGGCGGGCGCGGCTGCATCGAGGCGCTCTGCCTGGCGGCCGTCGCCCGGGGGGACATCGCGGCCGCGGCCCGCTTCCTCGGGGTGGGCGCGGCCAACCTGGTGGGGCTGCTCGACATCGACGAGGTCCTGCTCGGCGGCCGCACGGTCGGCGCGGACCAGGACACCTTCGTACGGGGCGTGACCGCGGTGGTCGAGGAACGCGCCCGGCGCGGCGGCTCCCCCGAGGTTCCGGTGCGCCCGGCCGCGGGCGGTCCGCACGCGGTGGCGGAGGGCGCGGCCCAGCTCGTCCTCGTCCCCGTCTTCGGCCGGGCGGACGTGGCCTACCCGCAGCCGTAGGGCCCGCGCCGGAGCGCTGATATGACGGCCCGATATTGGGCTGATAGGGCGGTCTTCGGCCGCCGGTCCGGGCATGGCGGGCGGGGCGTGCCCGGTGGGCGGCCCGGGACGTGGCAGGCTCGCGGGCCACGACCGGGTCCGATCGGGAGGCGCCGACTCCGGACGGGCAGCGGCCCCTGACCCCGAACGCCGCGAGCAGCAAAGGCCCCTCATGCGACTGCGCACTGCCCTCGTCACCGCGGTGGCCGCCGCCACGATCACCGCGCTCGCGGGGGTGGCCGCGGCCGACGACGGCGGACGGCCCCCCGGCCGCCACGACCTGGCGCCGCGCAAGCCGGTGGTCGCGGTGCCCGTCGACCCGCCGCTCCAGCTGAAGCTGCCCCTCTGTGCCGGCCGCACCGGCTCCGCGTTCCCGCTCGACACGAAGATCCACGGCGGGCCCGCCGCGTACGTTCCCGGCGGCGGCAGCCGGGCCTGGTCCCTGGACCTCACCAACACCTCCGGCGAGACCTGCGACAGCATCCACCCCGTCCTCGTCCTGGTCGACCGGGACCGCACACTCAGGAACTCCCAGCTCACGATGGAGTTCGACGACCCGGCCACCGGCCGCAGGCACCCCGTGACGTTCCTCAGGACCGACGAGGACGAGCACATCGGCGTCTTCGACGACGGCTTCCCCGGGTTCGTCATCGGTCCCGGCAAGACCCTCACCGTGCCGGTGCGGCTCGGCTTCGCCGACGACACCGTGCCCGGGCAGATCACCGCCAACGCCGCGATCGTGCAGCGGCGGGGCACCAATGGCCAGTGGGTGGGGGAGTCCGGCGACTACCGCTTCGAGGTGGTGGCCGAAGGCGATCCGCCGCACGAACCGGCCCCCGAGCTCGCCGCGACCGGCCGGGGCAGCGCCCTGGCCCCCCTCGGCCTCACCGCGGGCGCCCTCCTCCTGGCGGGCGGCGCCCTGCTGGCCGTGTCCCGCCGACTGCGTACGCGCCGCGGCTGACCGGCTCCGCGTGAACCGGTGCCGGGTATGCCGGTGCCGGTCCGCGTGCCGGTCTCCTGAGGGCGGCTACGCCCGACTCCCGTGCGAGCCGCCCCGCGGGTCCGGCCCCGGGAGTACCCCGGCTGTTCACGTGCCCGTGCGAGCATCGGGCCCGTGGAAAACCCGAACGACTCCCTGAGCGGCGCCTCGAACAACGCCCCGGGCGGCACCCCGAACGACTCCCTGGCCGACACCCCGTACGACTCCCTGACCGGCTACCCGGAGAACCAGGCGCCCGGCGCCCCCATCCGCTCCGGCATCCCGGAGCACGGACGCATCCCGAAGTACTACGCCGTCAAGGCTCAAGTTTCCCTGCTCATCGACGAGTTGGGGGTGGGGGGCCTGCTGCCGACCGAGCGCGATCTGGCCCTGCGCTACGAAGTCGCCCGCGAGACGGTCCGCCAGGCGCTGCGGGAGCTGCTGCTCGAAGGGAGGCTGCGCCGACAGGGCCGCGGCACCGTGGTGGCCGGGGCCAAACTGGAGCAGCCCCTCTCGCTGGCCAGCTACACCGAGGGCGTGCGCCGCCAGGGCCGTACGCCCGGACGTCACCTCATCACCCTCGAACGCTTCCCCTGCCCGCCCGCGCTCGCCGCCGAGACCGGGCTCGGGCGGGGCGAGCCCGTCTGGCACATGGAGCGGGTGCTGCTCGCGGACGACGAGCGCATGGGTCTGGAGAGCACGTACGCGGCGGTGGCCCGGATGCCCGACCTGGACAAGGAGTTCACGCCGGACTCCTCCTTCTACGCCTACCTGCGCGACCGGCTCGGCATCACCCTCGGGGACGTCGACGAGCGCATCGAGACGGTGCTGGCCACGCCTCGCGAGGCGCTGCTCATCGGTACGCCGCCGGCCTTGCCGATGCTGCTCATTCATCGGGTTTCGCGGGATTCTTCGGGGGGGCCGGTTGAGCGGGTCCGGACGCTGTACCGGGGGGACCGGTTCTCCTTCACCACCCACCTCGGGTAGGCGGGGTTCGACTGCGGGCGTCGGGGCCGTTTGCGCCGTTCCCCGCGCCCCCCTTGGTTCGCTTTCGGCTGCGGGCCGTGCCGCTGTTCGCGCAGTTCCCCGCGCCCCTCAACCCCCTTTTGTCCGTCCGCCGTGGGGGGTTCTCGCGCCGTTCCTCGCGCCCCTCAACCCCCTTTTGTCCGTCCGCCGTGGGGGGTTCTCGCGCCGTTCCTCGCGCCCCCTGGGGGGTGTCACGGATAGGTAACGGGTCTAGGCCAAGTTTGGGCGGTCGTTCACCGGCTCGTTGCTGGGTGGACCGGTGTGGGACACCGGTGCCGAGGAGCGTGACCGGCGTGAGAGTCATCGTCGTTGGAGCCGGCGTGGTGGGAACCATGCACGCCTGGCACGCAGTGGAACGCGGCCACGAGGTCGTACACATCGAGCGCGAGAGCGAGGCGCGCGGGGCATCGCTCCGCAACTTCGGCCAGATCTGGGTCAGTGGCCGCGCGGGCGGCGAGGAGCTGGACACCGCGCTGCGGGCCCGCGAGCTGTGGGAGGGGATCGGCGCGCGCGTCCCCGGGCTCGGCTTCCGCCCCAACGGTTCGCTGACCCCGCTGCGCACCGGCCTCGAACTCGCCGTGGCGGAGGCCGCGTTGGCCCGGCCGGACGCCGCCGCCCGGGGCTACAAGCTCCTGACCGCCGACGAGGCCCGCGCCCTCAACCCCGCCCTGCGCGGAGACTTCGAGGCCGCCCTGTGGTGCGAGCGGGACGCGGCCGTCGAGCCGCGCACCGCGCAACTCGCCCTGAAGCAAGCTCTGTTGGCTTCCGGCCGGTACACCTTCCTGGGTGGGCGGGAGGTCCGCGACGTCGTCGGCGCCGGAGCCGTCCGTGACGACCACGGTGACGTGCACACCGGTGACGTCGTCGTGCTGTGCACGGGGGCGTGGCTCGGCGGGCTCGTCCGCGAGCTCGTGCCCGACCTGCCCGTGCGCCGCGTACGGCTCCAGATGATGCAGACCGCGCCGCTCGGCGAGCCGCTGACCACGTCCATCGCCGACGCCGACAGCTTCCGCTACTACCCGGCGTACGCGAGTGAGGCGCTCGACGCGCTGAACGCCGGGCAGGCGCAGGACCCGACCGCCGCCGCCCACAAGATGCAGCTCCTGATGGTGCAGCGCGAGGACGGCGGGCTGACCATCGGCGACACCCACGAGTACGAGCACCCCTTCGCCTTCGACGTCCTGGAGGAGCCGTACGAGCACCTCGTCCGGGTCGTCGAGTCCTTCCTCGGGCGGCCGCTGCCCACGATCCAGCGGCGCTGGGCCGGGGTCTACGCCCAGTGCACCGACACCTCGCGCGTGGTGCACCGCCAGCGGGTGCGGGACGGGGTGTGGCTGGTGACCGGGCCGGGCGGGCGCGGCATGACCTGCTCCCCGGCCATCGCCGAGCAGACCGCGAACGAGCTGGGCTGGTGAGGGAGTTGACCACGATGAACGCGTACCACCTGGTGGTGCTCGACATGGCGGGCACCACGGTCGCCGACGGCGGGCTCGTCGAGCGGGCCTTCGCGAGCGCCGCCGCCCGGCTCGGCGTCGAGCCGGGATCCGCCGAGCACGCCACCATGCTCGACCACGTCCGCGCCACCATGGGCGAGTCCAAGATCTCCGTCTTCCGTCACCTCTTCGGCGACGAGGCCAAGGCGCGGACCGCGAACACCGCCTTCGAGGAGGCGTACGGCACGCTCGTCGACGGCGGGCTCATCGCCCCGGTGCCGGGTGCCCGGGAGGCCGTCGAGCGGTTGAGGGCCGAGGGCCGGACCGTCGTCCTGTCCACGGGGTTCGCCCGCGTCACCCAGGACGCCATCCTCGCCGCGCTGGGCTGGCAGGACCTCGTCCCGCTGACGCTGTGCCCGGCCGACGCGGGGGGCCGCGGCCGCCCCTACCCCGACATGGTGCTCAGCGCCTTCCTGCGCACCGGCGCGGTGGACTCGGTGCGCGACATCGCGGTGGCCGGCGACACCTCGTACGACATGCTCAGCGGGGTGCGGTCCGGCGCGGGCATCGTCGCGGGCGTGCTGACGGGGGCCCACGACAAGGAGGTGCTCGCCGGGGCGGGCGCCACCCATGTCCTCGGCTCGGTCGCCGAACTCCCGGACCTGATAGCAGAGTTGGAGGCCGGGAGGTGACCGGCGCCGCCCCGCGCAGCGGCATCCGCTTCGACGGCGTCAGCGTCGCCTACCACGGCAACGTGGTCCTCGACTCGCTCGACCTCGCCGTCGAACCCGGCGAGGTCATGGCCCTGCTCGGCCCCTCGGGCTCGGGCAAGACCACCGCGCTGAGGGCCGTCGCCGGGTTCGTCCAGCCTGCCCGGGGCCGGGTCTTCATCGGCGACCGCGACGTGACCCACCTGCCGCCCCATCGGCGCGGCATCGGCATGGTCGTCCAGCAGTACGCGCTCTTCCCGCACATGCGCGTCGAGGACAACGTGGCGTTCGGCCTCAAGGCCCGGAAGGTCCCCAAGGGGCAGATCCCCGGCCGGGTCGCGGAGGCCCTCGCCATGACCGGCATGGACGCCTACGCCCGGCGCTTCCCGCGCGAGCTCTCCGGTGGCCAGCAGCAGCGCGTCGCCATCGCCCGCGCGCTCGCCATCCGCCCCGACGTCCTCCTCCTCGACGAGCCGCTCTCCGCGCTCGACGCACAGCTGCGCTCCGGCATGCTCACTGAACTCGCCCGGCTGCACCGCGAGTTGCCCGACGTCTCCATCCTGTACGTCACCCACGACCAGGTCGAGGCGCTCACCCTGGCCGACCGCATCGCCGTCATGGACAAGGCGCGCCTCCAGGACTGCGGAACCCCACAGGACCTCTACCGGCGGCCCCGCACGGAGTTCACGGCGTCGTTCGTCGGCAACGCGAACCTCCTGCCGGTGCGGGTCGGCGCCGGGTCCGTGCTGTTCGGGGACACCGAACTGTCCGTGGCCACCGACGAGGCCACCTGGGGCGCGATGGCCACGCTGTGCGTGCGGCCGCACCTGGTCGGGCTCGGGGCGGGCCCCAACGCGCTGCGCGGAAGGATCGTGGAGGTGCAGTGGCGCGGAGCCACGCACCGGCTGTACGTCGAGGTCGCCGGGCACCGCGTGAAGGCGGACGTCCGCGAGCTCCGGGTCACCCCGGCCCTGGGCGACGAGGTCACCCTGCACTTCGCCCGCGAGGACGCGGTGCTGCTGACGGCGGGGGTGTCGGATGGCTAGGCGCGGCCCGGCGGTGCTGGGCAGCGGCCCGGCGCCGAGGGCGGTGCCCAGCGGTCCCGCCCCGCGGAACGACGCCCCGCACCAGGGCGGTGGGCGTCAACTCCCCACCTCTGTCTGGGCGTTGCCGCCGGTGGCCGTGCTCGCCGCCGTCTTCCTCTACCCTCTCGTCCTCGTCGTCCAGCAGTCCCTCTCGCCGGACTCGGGGGGAACCTCCCTCCAGCCGTACGCCGACGTCTTCGGCTCCGCGGCGTTCCGGGACGCGCTCGCGACCACCGTCTGGCTCGCGGTCGGGGCGACCGCCGGGTGCCTCGTGCTCGGGTTCGTGCTCGCGCTCGTCATCGCGTTCGTGCCGTTCCCCGGCGGGAAGGCCGTCGCGAAGTTCATCGACGTCTTCCTCTCCTTCCCGTCCTTCCTGATCACGCTGGCCCTGCTGTTCGTCTACGGCACGGTCGGCATGGCCAACGGGCTGTGGACGGACGTGACCGGCGCGCACAGCGGGCCCTTCCAGTTCCTGACCACGCCCTGGGGCGTGCTGCTCGCGGAGATCACGTACTTCACGCCGTTCGTGATGCGCCCGCTGCTCGCCGCGTTCTCCCAACTGGACACCGCCCAGCTGGAGGTGGCGTCCTCGCTCGGCGCGCGGCCGGCCAGGATCGTCCGGCGGGTGATCCTGCCCGAGGCGCTGCCCGCGCTCGCGGCCGGCGGCTCGCTCGTCCTGGTGATGTGCCTCAACGAGTTCGGCATCGTGCTGTTCACCGGTGCCAAGGGGGTCACCACGCTCCCCATGCTCGTCTACAGCAAGGCGATCCTGGAGTCGGACTACCCGGCCGCCTGCGTCGTCGCCGTCGTCAACATCGCGATTTCCGTGGGCCTCTACGGCCTCTACCGGGTGGTGAGCCGTCGTGTTGGTGCATAGCCGGGGCGGCCGCTGGGCCACCTGGACCGTCTTCTTCGTCCTGTTCCTGCCGATCTTCGCGCTGCCGCTGCTCGTCATCGTGGCCGCGTCGTTCGCGACCAGCTGGTCGAGCGCCTTCCCCTCCGGGTTCACCACCGGCCACTACGCGGCCGCCACCGGCGGCGACTCGCTCCGGGCGCTCACCACGAGCCTGGTGACCGCCCTCGCGGCGAGCGTCCTCGCGCTGACGGTGGGCTCGTGGGCCGCGCTCGCGGCGGCCGCCCTCAAGAAGGGCGGGCGGCGGTTCATGGACGCCCTGTTCGTGCTGCCGGTCGCCGTGCCGTCGGTGGTCGTCGGCCTCGCGGTGCTCGTCGCGTTCTCCAAGCCGCCGGTGCTGCTCAACGGGACGCGCTGGATCGTGATCCTGGCGCACACCATCCTGGTGATGGCGTTCGCCTACCAGTCGGTCTCGGCCGCCGTCCTGCGCCTCGACCCGATGTACGAACAGGCCGCCGCCAGCCTGGGCGCCCGGCCGCACGTGGTGCTGTGGCGCGTGAGGCTGCCGCTCCTGCTGCCGTCCCTGACCGCGGCCGCCGGGCTCTGCTTCGCCCTGTCCATGGGCGAGTTGAGCGCCACCATGATGCTCTACCCGCCGGACTGGACCCCGCTGCCGGTGCAGATCTTCGCGGCCACCGACCGCGGCTCCCTCTTCACCGGAGCGGCCGTCGCCGTGGTGCTCATGGGCACCACGCTGCTCGTCCTGCTCGCCGTCTCCCGCATCCGCACCAGAGCCTCCTTCCGCTGACCCGGAACGCCACCGATCCGCCACCCCGCAGACCCAGCTGAGCCCTGCCGACCCGAGAACCTCAGGAGCCCCGAACGTCATGCCCAGAAACACCCTCACCGCGCTCAAGCCGATCGCCGCCGTCACCGGCAGCCTCGCCCTCGCCGCCACCCTCTCCGGCTGCGGCGGCGACTCCTCCGCCGACTCCGGCGCGAAGACCGTCACCGTCTACAGCGCCGACGGCCTCAAGGGCGAGAAGGGCGACGGCTGGTACGACAAGGTCTTCAAGGACTTCGAGGCGAAGACCGGCATCAAGGTCAAGTACGTGGAGGGCGGCTCCGGCGAGATGGTGCAGCGCGCCGTCCGCGAGAAGTCCAACACCCAGGCGGACCTCCTCATCACCCTGCCGCCGTTCATCCAGCAGGCGCAGAGCAAGGGGCTGCTCCAGAAGTACGCGCCGGCCGGCGCCGACAAGGTCGACGGCGGCGCCAAGTCGCCCGACGGCATGTGGACCTCGGTCGTCAACAACTACTTCGGGTTCATCTACAACAAGAAGGAACTGAAGGACGCGCCCAGGAACTGGGACGACCTCCTTGAGGCCAAGTACAAGAACAAGATCCAGTACTCCACGCCGGGCGTAGCGGGCGACGGCACCGCCCTGGTCATCAAGGCCATGCACGACTTCGGCGGCAAGGAGGCCGCCATGGAGTACCTGCGCAAGCTCCAGGCCAACAACGTGGGGCCGTCCGCCTCCACCGGCAAGCTCGCGCCCAAGGTCGACAAGGGCGAGCTGCTCGCCGCCAACGGCGACGTGCAGATGAACTACGCGCAGGCCAAGACCATGCCCAACCTCGGCATCTGGTTCCCGGGCACCGCGAGCGGCACCAAGCCGTCCTCCTTCGGACTGCCGTACGCGGCCGGCCTGGTCAGCAAGGCCCCGCACAGCGCCAACGGCAAGAAGCTCCTCGACTACATGCTGAGCGACGACGCCCAGAAGGAGGTCAGCGCGATCGGCGGCGGCTTCGCGGCGCGCACCGACATCAAGGCCACCGACGCCAACGCGGTGTCGCTCGGAAAGCTGATGCAGGGCGTCGACGTGTTCCAGCCGGACTGGATGGACATCGCCAAGAACCTGCCCGAGTACGTCGACGCGTGGAAGAACGCCACCGCGAGCTGATCGGTCCCGATCGGTGATCGACCGGGCCGGGATCGGCGGATCCTGACTAGGCTGGGGGCGCCGGCAACGCACAGTGCGGTGCGCCGGCGTCCCAGCTCATCGCTCAGCAGCGCGAAGACCGCGCAGAACGCAGGAGTCCGCACCCATGGCAGAGCGCAAGCCGATCGAATCCTGGCTCACCGACATGGACGGTGTCCTCATCCACGAGGGCACCCCCATCCCCGGCGCGGACGCCTTCCTGAAGGGCCTCAAGGAGTCCGGGAAGCCGTTCCTGGTGCTCACCAACAACTCCATCTACACCCCGCGCGACCTCCAGGCCCGGCTCTCGCGGATGGGGTTGCAGGTGCCGGTCGAGAACATCTGGACCTCGGCGCTGGCCACCGCGAAGTTCCTCGACGACCAGCGCCCCGGCGGCACCGCCTACGTCATCGGCGAGGCGGGCCTGACCACCGCGCTGCACGACATCGGGTACGTGCTGACCGACCACGAGCCCGACTACGTCGTCCTGGGCGAGACCCGTACGTACAGCTTCGAGGCGCTCACCAAGGCGATCCGGCTGATCAACGGCGGAGCCCGGTTCATCTGCACCAACCCGGACGAGACCGGACCGAGCCAGGAGGGCCCGCTGCCCGCCACCGGCGCGGTCGCCGCCCTGATCACCAAGGCGACCGGCAAGAAGCCGTACTTCGCGGGCAAGCCCAATCCGCTGATGATGCGCACCGGTCTCAACGCGATCGGCGCGCACTCCGAGACCAGCGCCATGATCGGCGACCGGATGGACACGGACGTGCTCGCGGGCCTTGAGGCGGGCATGCAGACCTTCCTGGTCCTGACGGGGCTGACCCGGCCGGACGACGTGGAGCGGTACCCGTTCCGGCCGTCCAAGATCGTCGACTCGATCGCGGACCTGGTGAAGCTGATCTGACCTCCGGCCGGGCGGGCCGTTGGTCCGTCCGGCCGAGCCGCCACGCCCTCGGGATGCGGAATGCGGCGCCACGCGTGAATCTCGGTTGCAGGAGGTTCACGATGCGCATCCGTCCCATCACCTTGTGTGCGGCCCTGGCGGCCGCCGCCCTGACCGTGCTGCCCGCGTCCCCCGCGGCGGCCGAGTCCGAGCCGCACGGATCGGTGCGGGCGACCCCGAGCACCACGGCCCCCGGCGGGGAGGTGGACCTGCGGGTCAGCGTGTGCAGCGGCCGCGAGGCGACCGGCACCTCCGACGCCTTCGTGTCGGAGGCCCGCTTCACGCCCGCGGCCGACGGCGGCCTCTTCGCGCAGGCCCGCATCCGCTCGGACGCGCAGGACCGCGACTACGACATCTGGGTCAACTGCAAGGACAGCTCCGGCAAGGCGAGCGGCCGGCTCACCGTGGTCCACGGCGACTCGCACCGCGACCGGGACCATGACCGCGACCACTCCCGGCCCACCCCGTTCCGGCCCGTGCACGCGGGTGGCGGAGGCACGGCGACGCTCGCCGCGGACGGCGCCGAGGAGCAGGGCCCGGGCATCCGGCACGAGATGATCGGTCTCGCCCTCGCGGCCGTCGCGGCGGTGGCCGTGGCCTCGCGCAGCGTGCGGCGCCGACGCGGCGGCGGCGACTGAGATGTCCTCGGCACGGGGCAGTGGGCGGCTGGTCACCGGCCTCGCCTGGGCCGTGCTGCTGCTCGGCCTGTGGCTGTGGGGCCGGGACGTCTCCGGCGGCTCGGGCAGTACGTCCGGGCCCATCACGGGCGACATCGCGGCCGTCGGCCGGCCGCTGGGTGCTCCGCTGCCGCCCGCGCACGACCCCCTGCGGGGTGCGGCGCCGCAGCGCGTGGAGATCCCCTCCATAGGCATCGCCGCGCCGGTCGTCCCACGCGGCCTGGACGCGGAGGGCGCGGTCGACCCGCCGCCCTACAACCGGCCCGGCACCGTCGGCTGGTTCGACGGCGGGGCCCGGCCCGGTGAGGCGGGCGCGGCCCTGCTGGTCGGGCACGTCGACACCGAGAGCAAGCCGGCCGTCTTCTACGGCCTGAGCGCGGCCCGCGCCGGTCAGCAGGTCAAGGTGACCGCCGCCGACGGCACGGTCGCGGAGTTCACCATCGACGACGTGCGGGTCTTTCCCCGCAGCCACTTCGACGCGGCCACGGTGTACGGGCCCCGGCAGCGGGGCCGCGCCGAGCTGCGCCTGATCACCTGCGGCGGAACGTACGACCGCAGGACGAAGGCCTACACCGCCAACGTGGTGGTCTCGGCCTATCTGACCGACGCGAGGGAAGCGGCCCCTTCGAAGCCGCCGAAGCCCTGACCGCGCGGCGCGGGTGGCCGGGCCCGGGCTCCGGACGGCCGCCGGGCACCTGGCCCGGCCGACGGCCCGCTCCCCCCGGAGCCGCCGGCCGGGCTGGTCCTCGACCGCGCGGGCACGGGCTGCGGGAGAAGCCCGGCACTACCGCGGGAGGTTCAGTGGGGTCGAGAGGTCGTGGGGCGAACCGGGCTTCGGTCGACACCCCCACTCTAGAGCCGATGGGCGTCCCTGGCCTAGGTATGGATAACGCCAAGTCGCCTTGCGGCTGCGCTGCGTTGAGGGCCCGGGGCGGTGTCGATCCGGGCCCGGATCCGGCCCGCCGGTTCAACCGCCTTGCCGTGTGCGGCAGGTGGGCGCTGGTCGCGGCCCTCTCGCTGTCGGCCGCGGGCTGCGGTGCCTCCGGTGGCGGGTCGGCGCCCGCCCCGAACCCGAGTCCCTCCGGTGCGGTCCGGCAGGCCGACCCGGCGAGCCCGTTCTGGGTGAACCCCCACACCAACGCGGCGCGCCAGCTGGCCGCGTACACACGGGCCGGTGACGGCGCGAAGGCCGCGCTCATCAAGAAGATCGCCGAGCAGCCGGTGGGCGAGTGGATCGCCGGGAACAACCCCGAGGCGACCGTGCGCGGCTACACCGAGGCGGCGGCGAGCCAGGGCCGCACGGCGCTGCTCGTCCTCTACAACATCCCGCACCGCGACTGCGGCCAGTTCTCCAAGGGCGGCGCCCCCGACAGCGAGGCCTACCGGGACTGGGTCGACCAGGTCGCCCGGGGCATCGGGCAGCGTCCCACCATGGTGGTCCTGGAGCCGGACGCCGTCCTGCACCTGGTGGACGGCTGCACCCCGGCGGCCTTCCACGAGGCGCGGTACGCCCTGCTGAAGGGCGCCGTCGAGCGGCTCAAGCGCCAGCCCACCACCAAGGTGTACGTGGACGCGGGCAACGCCGGGTGGCGCTCGCCGGGCGCCCTGGACGAGCCGCTGCGGCGGGCGGGGATCGACAGCGCCGACGGGTTCGCGGTCAACGTGTCCAACTTCCAGACGACACGGGCGAGCCGGGAGTTCGGCGAGCGCCTGTCGGCGAAGGTCGGCGGCAAGCACTTCGTGATCGACACCAGCCGCAACGGCAACGGTCCCTACACCGGGGGCGACCCGGCCGAGAACTGGTGCAACCCGCCGGGCCGGGCCCTGGGGGAGCGTCCCACGACGCGGACGGGGGGCGGCGCGGTCGACGCCTACGTGTGGGCGAAGCGGCCCGGGGAGTCGGACGGCCCGTGCAAGGGCGGCCCCCCGGCGGGCGCCTGGTGGCCGGAATACGCCCTGGCCCTCGCGGGCAACTCGCGCTGAGCGACCCGCCGCCCGGGAACGACCGAGGCCCCCTCGCGCTGGGCGAGGGGGCCTCGGTGGTGCGTGCGCCGCCAGGGACTCGAACCCCGGACCCGCTGATTAAGAGTCAGCTGCTCTAACCAACTGAGCTAGCGGCGCCTGCTGACCTGGAAAACCTTACCGGACTCCAGAGGGTGGTTTTGACCAGCGCCACGCTGTCAGATGTTCGTTTTATCCCTTCCGTTCCGTCAAAATGCGACGAGTTAGGACAATCGCGGCGCCGCTCTCCGTGCGGCAGCCCGCAAAAGATCTTCGAAGTCTCCGAGAACGGAACGAACGGGAGGGGATGCGGATGAAGGCCAGTACGCCGGGGCCGGTGTTCGAGGACTACGAGCCCACGGGGGAGTGCGGCTGTCCCGGCTGCGCCGACCGCAGGCGCTCGCGGCTGCTCCCCGTGCGCGACGGCGGCCTGCCCGCGGCGAACGGCGGCGCGCGCCGGGCGCTGGTGGCGGCCACCGCGGCCTCGATGGTGCTCGGCGGCGGCACCGTGGCCGCGGCCGCCCCCGCCCCGCTGCCCGAGGGAACCGGCGCCAACTCCGCCGCCGACCCCGGGCCGCCCACCGAGCAGGGCGCCCGGACAGGACTGCACGGCGCGCCCGGCCAGGCCGCGGTCGCGCCCACCAAGCTGCGGCCCATCACCCGGGCCGAGATCATCAACCGGGCCAAGGTCTGGGTCGCCGCCTCCGTCCCGTACAACATGGAGGCGTACTGGACGGACGGGTACCGGCAGGACTGCTCGGGCTATGTGTCCATGGCCTGGGACCTCGGCACCAACGAGTGGACGGGGAGCCTGGACCGGTTCGCGGTGCGGGTGACCCGCGACGAGCTCCAGCCCGGCGACATCCTGCTCTTCCACAACCCGACCAACCCCACCAAGGGCTCGCACGTCGTGATCTTCGGGGGCTGGACCGACTACACGCACACCTACTACACCGCCTACGAGCAGACCCCGCCCGGCACCCGCAAGCAGGCCACCCCGTACGCGTACTGGAAGAACTCGGCGAGCTACCTGCCCTACCGGTACAAGGGGCTCGCCACCGGCAGCGGGGGCGGGGAGCCCGGCAACGACAGCGAGGGGGCTGAGTCTGTTGCGTTCCCCGGCGCGGACAAGTTCGGGCCCGGCGCCGACAACAGCTACGTCACCCGCCTCGGCCAGATGCTGATGCGGCGCGGCGGCAGCCGCTTCTACACCGAGGGCCCGGGACCGCGCTGGGGCTCGGCCGACCTCAACGCGACCCGCGCCTTCCAGCAGGCCCAGGGCTGGACCGGCGCGGACGCCGACGGGATCCCGGGCGCGCGCACCTGGGCGCTGCTGGTGCAGGGGACCGGCAAGGACATCGCCCCCGCCACACCCGCGCCGCCCGCGACCCCGGCCCCGGGCGGACCGGGGGCGGCGCGGCCCGCCTACCCCGGCATGAGCCACTTCCGGCCGGGCCAGGACAACCCGTACGTCACCCAACTCGGCCGGCAGCTCGTGAAGAAGGGCTTCGGCAGGTACTACACCTCAGGTCCCGGGCCGCGCTGGGGCGAGGCGGACCGGCGCAACGTCGAGGCGTTCCAGCGGGCCCAGGGCTGGTCGGGCGCGGAGGCCGACGGCTACCCGGGCCCCGAGACCTGGCGGCGGCTCTTCGCATGACGGAGGCAAGGACGAGCATGCAGACCCCCATCGAAGGCGCCGGAGCGCCCCGGGACCCCGCGTTCGGCGGGGACGCCGGGCGCAGGGTGGCCGTGATCCGCAGCGAGAACACCGCCGAGATCCCGGTCCACCTGCTGTTCCGCGACGACACCGGCCCCAACCCGGTCGTCCCCGCCGCCGCCCCGGCCGCCCCGCGCCCGGGGCCGCCCCGGCAGGCCGGGACCCGCCCGGTCGTCAAGCCCCCGGTCAGACCCGCGACCCCGGCCGACCCGCGCATCGCGGAGCGGCCCGGCCCGGTGCTGCCCGGCCGGGCGGCCCTGGGGGCCGGGATCCTCGCGCTCGCCGGGTGCGGGGCCGTCCTGTGGTGGGCGGGCGTCCTGCCCCGGCGGGTCACCGCGCCGCTGCGGCTGCCCGCGTACCCGTACCACGGGATCGCCCCCGAACAGTGGGGGCTGCTCGCCCTCGGGGTGAGTGCGGCGGTCCTCGCCTTCGGCGGGCTCGGCCGCGGCCAGGTCGGGCACGCCTGGGTGCTGTCGCTGTTCGGCGACTACCGCGGCAGCGTGCGCCGCACCGGTCTGGTGTGGATGAGCCCGCTGCTCCTGCGCCGCCGCGTCGACCTGCGTCTGCGGCACTGGCGCAGCGAGCCGATGGGCGCGGTCGACGCGAACGGCACCGCGCTGCGGGTCGTGGTGCTGGTGGTGTGGCGGATCCGGGACACCGCGCGGGCCACGCTCGCCGTCGCCGACCACGAGACGTATCTGCGCCAGCAGGTCGAGGCGGCGATGGCCCGGGTCCTCTCGCAGCTCCCGGCCGACGCCTTCCACGAGGACGCGCCCACCCTGCGCGACGCGGAGGCCGTCGGCGACGCGCTGACCCGGATGCTGAAGGCGGAGGCGGAGCCGGTCGGCATCGAGCTGTACTCGGCGCAGCCCACCGGGATCGAGTACGCGCCCGAGGTGGCGGCGGCGATGCGCAGACAGCGGATCGCGGCGATCGACGCCCGCCACCGCGACCAGGTGCTGACCTCGGTGGTGGACGCCGTGGACGACACGGTGCGCCGGCTGACCTCACGCGGTCTGGTGGACCTCGACGACTACGAGCGCAAGGCCCTGGTGAAGGACCTGACGGTCGCCTTCTGCACGGGACGGGGCGCGGGGGAGAGCGCCTGAGCGGGCCGCGCCGGACGGAACGGGGCCGCCGGACCCGATCGCGTACGGGGCCTGGACACGGCCAAGTCCCGTCCATAGTCTGGGAGTTGGTCTAGACCGGAACATGAAATACCGCACGCGTGCAGCTCCATCCAAGGAACTCCCCCACGTTCTCCAGGAGTGGTCAGCATGCGACACAAGCAGCGGCTCGGTGCCGCCGTGGTGGGGCTCGCCGTCGTCGGCGCGTCCCTGCTCGCGACCGGCAGTGCGAGCAGTCACGGCTACACCGACCAGCCGATCAGCCGACAGAAGCTGTGCGCCAACGGCACCGTCGCCGACTGCGGCGAGATCCAGTGGGAGCCGCAGTCCGTCGAGGGCCCCAAGGGCTTCCCGGCCGCCGGCCCCGCCGACGGAACGATCTGCGCGGGCGGCAACGACAGATTCGCCGAGCTGGACGACCCGCGCGACGGGACCGGCTGGCCCACCACGCAGCTGACGGGCGGTCAGACCTACACCTTCCGCTGGCAGTTCACCGCCCGCCACGCGACGACCGACTTCCGCTACTACCTCACCAAGCAGGGCTGGGACCCCACCCAGCCGCTGACCCGGGACGCGCTCGACACCCGGCCGTTCCTCGTCGTGCCCTACGGCGGCAAGCAGCCACCGGGCACCGTCTCGCACCAGGGAACCATCCCCACCGGCCGCACCGGTCACCACATCGTCCTCGCCGTGTGGACGATCGCCGACACCGGCAACGCCTTCTACGCCTGCTCGGACGTTCAGTTCTGACGCTCCGTCAACTACGGTGCGGCGCCATGACCAGAGTCGCGTCGACCGTGTCGGAGTACGTACAGCGCCAGTGGGGCGACGGGCGCAGGGGACTGCGGTACGGCGGCCTGGAGCTCACCCACCACCAGGTCGCCGCGGGCTCCGCCGCCCGTGCCGCGCTCCTCGCCGAGCTGCTGCCCCGGGGTGTCGAGCCGCACCTCGGGGTCCTGCTCGACAACACCCCCGAGTTCCCGCTCTGGCTCGGCGCGGCCGCCCTGGCCGGGGCCGCCGTCGCGGGCATCAACCCCACCCGGCGCGGCCCCGAGCTGGCCCGCGACATCCTGCACACCGAGTGCCGGGTCCTGGTCACCGGACGCGTCCACCTTCCCCTGCTCGACGGGCTCCATCTGCCGGGCGTACGCGTCCTGGTGACCGGCACCGAGGAGTACGAGCGGCTCCTCGCCCCCTACGAGGGCGCCCGGCCCGGGGAGTGCGCGGTCGGTCCGGTCGGCCCGGCCACCCGCCTGCTGCTGTACTTCACCTCCGGCTCCACCGGCGCCCCCAAGGCCGCGATCTGCACCCAGGGCCGGCTCGCCGCCGCGGGCGAGGCGCTGGTGAGCCACTTCGGGCTCGGACCGGACGACGTGCACTACATCTGCATGCCGATGTTCCACGGCAACGCGGTGATCGCCAACTGGGCCCCGGCCCTGACGTCGGGCGCCACCGTCGCCCTGCGGGACCGCTTCTCGGCGTCCGGGTTCCTCGACGACGTACGGGCCTACGGCGCCACGTACTTCACCTATGTGGGCCGGGCCGTCCACTACGTGCTGGCCACGCCCGCCCGGCCCGAGGACCGCGAGCACCGGCTGCGGATCGGATTCGGGACCGAGGCGGGCGCGGTCGACGCGGACCGGTTCGCGCGGCGGTTCGGGGTGGAGCTGGTCGAGGGGTACGGATCGTCCGAGGGCGGCGCCGCGATCCAGCGCACCCCGGGCACCCCGCCGGGCGCGATCGGCAGGCCCGCGCCGGGCGGCGACCTCGCGGTGGTCGACCCGGAGACGGGCCGCGAGTGCGAGCGGGCCCGCTTCGACGAGGCGGGCCGCCTCCTCAACGGGGGCCGCGCGGTGGGGGAGTTGGTGAACCGGGGCCCGAACCCCTTCGAGGGCTACTGGCGCAACCCGGCGGGCGACGCGGAGCGCCGCCGGGGCGGCTGGTACTGGACGGGCGATCTGTTCTTCCGCGACGAGGACGGCTTCCTCTACTTCGCGGCCCGCGCGGACGACCGCCTGCGCGTGGACAGCGAGAACCTGGCCGCCGCGCTGATCGAGAACATCCTGGCGCGGTGGGAACCGGTCACGGGCGCCGCGGTGTACGCCGTCCCGGACCCGGTCACCGGCGACCAGGTCATGGCCGCCCTCTCGCTGCCGGACGCGCCCTTCGACCCGGCCGCCTTCCTCGCATTCCTGTCCGCGCAACGGGACTTGGGCACCAAGATGGCGCCGCGCTTCGTACGGGTGATGCCGCGCCTCCCGGTGACGGCGACCAACAAGGTGCACCGGGCGGTGCTGCGCGAGGAGGGGTTCTGGTCCCAGGGAGAGGTGTGGTGGCGCCCGCCCGGTGAGGCCGCGTACCGGCCCCTGTCGCCGGTCGACCTCACGCGGCTGCGCGAGGAGTACGCGGCGCACGGCAGGGCCGTGGTGCTCGGCGCGCAGGCGGACGGGGGCAGGGCGGGACGGCCGGAAGGGGCCGGGCCCGGGGGACCTGGTCACGCGAGCGGGTGAATCACCGGCCAGGGTCCCCCGGCGCCCCGCCCCGCGATGGATGGATGGGCCCGTGAACTCCCGCCTCCTGCTCACCACCCTCGCCCTGGCCTCCGTACTGTTCGCCGCCCCGGCCGCCGCCGCGGACGCCGCCGCCCGCCCCGCGCCGCCCAGGACGGCCGCGCGCTTCCACGAGTACGTGGCCCTCGGCGACTCCTGGTCCGCGGACGTCACCGTGCTCGGCATCGACCGCACCTACGCCCCCTTGGGCTGCGCCCAGAGCACCTGGAACTACCCCAAGCAGGTCGCCGCCCGGCTCGGGGTGCGGGTGTTCCGGGACGCCACGTGCGGCGGCGCCACCACCGCCGAGATGACCAGGCCGCAGGACGTCGGCCGCGTACCGCTGCTCGGGCCGGGCGTGAACCCGGCCCAGTTCGACCGGCTGACGCCCACCACCGACCTGGTCACCGTCGGCATCGGCGGCAACGACGTGGGGCTCGCGGACGCGGTGCTCGGCTGCGTCAACCCGCTGCCCGTCCCGTTGGCCGCCCCGTGCCGGAACAGGTTCACCGGCCCCGGCGGCACGGACCTGGTGGCGCGGCGGATCGCCGCCACCCGGCCCCGGATCGCCGGGGTGCTCGCGGGCATCCACCGGCGCTCGCCCCGGGCCACCGTGCTGGTCGTCGACTATCTGGCCGGGGTCGCCGCCGACCGCGGCTGCTACCCGCGGGTGCCGATCCTCGACCAGGACCTGACATGGCTCGGCGCCCGTCTCAGGGAGCTGAACGCCATGCTCGCCTCCGCCGCCGAGAAGGGCGGGGCCGAGTTCGCCGACACCTACCGCGGAAGCGTCGGGCACGACATCTGCGAGCCCGCCGGAACGCGGTGGGTCGAGGGCCTGGTGCCGGTGTCCAGCAACCCGCCGGGGCCCGCCGTCCCGTTCCACCCGAACCGCCTCGGCGCCGACCACCAGGCCGCGACCGTGCTGTCCGCACTGGGGAGTTGACCCCTTCCGCGGAACCCCGGAGGGCCGGTCATCGGGACGATGGCCGGCCCTCCGCTCGCGCGGGGAGAGGTACGGGTCACACCACCGGTTCCGCGACGCGGGCCGGAGCGCTCGCGCCGCTCTCGTCCTCGGCACCTCCCGCCTGCGCCTCGGCCTCGGCCCTGGCCGCCGCGGCCGGGCCCCGCAGCATCCCGGCCGCCAGCACCGCGGCGACAAGGAGGACCACGGCGCCGCCGACCGCCGCGTCCTGCATGCCGTGCACGAAGGCCTGCTGGGCGAGGGAGGCCAGGGCCCGGTCGGCGCCGGCGACGGCCGCGCCCAGGGTCTCGCGGGCGGCGGCGGGCGCCGAGGCCGGCAGGTCGGAGCGGTAGACCGCGGTGCCGATCGAGCCGAGCACCGCCATGCCGAGCGCCCCGCCCAACTCCTGCCCCGTCTCGAGCAGCGAGGCCGCCGAGCCCGCCTTCGCGACGGGGGCCGAGGCCAGCGCCATGTCGGAGACGAGGGCCATCACCGTCACGATGCCCATGCCGATGACCGCGGCAGCGGCCAGCACCGTCCACAGCGAGTCGGTCCCGGCGAGCGCCAGGAGCGCGTATCCGGCGGCGCCGAGCACGCAGCCCGCGGCGACGACGTAGGCCCGGTTCACCTTCTGCGCCAGGGCGGACGCGGTGGGGGCGGCGGCGCCGATGGCGAGCGAGGGGGCGACGCTCCACAGCGCGGCCCGCAGGGTGCTCATGTCGAGCACCGACTGGAGGTACTGGGTGGTGAAGTAGGCCGAGCCCATCATCGCGAAGGCGGCGATCGTGTTGAGGGAGATCGCGGCGCCGAACCCGCGGCCGGGGCGGAACAGTTCACGGCTGATCATCGCGTCGCGCCGGGTGCGCTGACGGCGTACGAAGACCGCGCCGAGCAGCAGGCCCGCCACCACACAGAGCGCGCTCGGGGTGGAGAAGCCGTCGGCCGCGAACTCCTTGAGGCCGTACACCACAGGCAGCACCGCGCCCATCGACAGCGGCACGCTCAGCAGGTCGAACTTCCCGGGCGCCGGGTCCTTGAACTCCGGGACCAGCAGCGGCGCGAGGACCAGGAGCAGCACCATCGCGGGCACGTTGATCAGGAAGACGGAGCCCCACCACAGGTGCTCCAGCATGATCCCGCTCATCACCGAGCCGAGCGCGATCCCGCCCGCCATCGCGCCGGACCAGACGCCGATGGCCCGGCTCCGCTGCTTGTCGTCGCGGAACATGGTGCGGACCAGGCCCATCGTCGAGGGCATCAGGGTGGCCCCGCCGAGGCCGAGCAGGGCCCGGGAGGCGATGAGCATCCCGGCGCTGGTGGCGTACGCGGCGGTCACCGAGGCGATGCCGAAGGCGGCGGCGCCGAACAGGAGCAGCTTGCGGCGGCCGATCCGGTCGCCGAGCGAGCCCATCGTGATCAGCAGCCCGGCGAGCGCGAAGGCGTACACGTCGATGATCCACAGCTGCTGGGTGGCGGAGGGGGCGAGTTCGCGGCTGATGGAGGGGAGCGCGAAGTAGAGGACGGAGACGTCCATCGAGACGAGGAGGAGGGGCAGCAGGAGGACCACGAAGGCGGTCCATTCCCGGCGCCCGGCGCGGCGGGAGGCGCCGCCGGTGGTGCTCGCTGTGGTGTGCGTCGCGTTCGTCATGACAGCAATGTACGAGCGTCTTAAACGTCTGTCTAGTACTAGCGTTTAATACGTCCGTATAAATTTCTGGGCAGGGGTGGGCGCGATGGCCGGGCCCGTGCGGGTGCGCTGCTCGCGAGGTCGCCGGGGGGCACGAAAAAGCCCCCCGCTTTCGCGAGGGGCTTTCTCTGTCTGTGCGCCGCCAGGGACTCGAACCCCGGACCCGCTGATTAAGAGTCAGCTGCTCTAACCAACTGAGCTAGCGGCGCCTGCTGACAGAGAAAATACTACCTGGTCCTCCGGGGTGCTCATGACCACCCCGGGGCCGGGCCGCGCGGGCGGTCAGATGGCCAGCGAGAGCACCACGGGGGCGGCCCGGCGGTTGAGGGTGTCGGCCGCAGCGCGCAGCCGGTGGGCGTGCTCGATCGGCATCGACAGGGCCAGGCAGCCGACGGCCGAGCCCGCGGTCAGCGGCACGGCCGCGCAGACCGTGCCCACCGCGTACTCCTGGAGGTCGAGCACCGGCACGGTGGCCGGCTGGCTGTCGAGCTTGGAGAAGAGGACCTTCTCGCTGGTGATCGTCCGGGAGGTGAGCCGGGCGATCTTGTGGCGCGAGAGGTGGTCGCGGCGGCCGTTCTGGTCGAGCTGGGTGAGCAGGCACTTGCCGACCGCGCTCGCGTGGGCCGCCGACTTGAAATCGACCCACTCGTTCACCTTCGGCGCGGTCGGCCCGTCCGCGTACTGGGTGATCTTGACCTCGCCGTCGATGTAGCGGCTGATGTAGACGGCCGCGCCCACCGAGTCGCGCAGCGACGTGAGGGTGTCCTGGAGCTTGGTCTCCAGGGCCTGCTGGCGGGCGGCGCCCGAGCCGAGCAGGACCATCGAGTCGCCGATCACATAGGCGCCGTCGGCCACCTGCTCCACGTACCCCTCGCGCCGCAGCATGAGCAGCATGGAGGTCAGATGGGCGGTGGGCAGACCCGTCTCCCGCGCGATCTGGACATCGGTCACACCCCCGCCGTGCCTGGAGATCGCCTCCAGGACCCGCAGGACGTACTGCACCGAGTGGAACGGCGCGGTCGGCTCCGGCTTCAGCGCCACGGTTTCCCCCTAGCAGGTCGAACTGCGAAGGTGGCAGGTCTGCCCTTCCACGATAGCCGCCAAGACCCGTTTCCGGTGGGGATGTTGACAAGATTGGTGGCGCGCTTCAGGGCTCTGTCCTGGGGCGCGCCACCATGGCATATGCCAGAGTCATGATCGGGGGCGCTTAGATGGCCGGAACGTGAGGTCAGCGTCGCGCACGGCGCGTGCTCAGGCGATCGCGCCCAGGAACTCCCGCGTACGCTCGTGTTCCGGTTCGCCGAAGATCTGCTCCGGCGAACCGGCCTCGATGACCTTGCCCGCGTCGAACATCATCACCTCGTCCGAGATGTCCCGCGCGAAGCTCATCTCGTGCGTGACGCAGAGCATCGTGATGTCGGTCGTCCGGGCGATGTCGCGCAGCAGGTCGAGCACGCCGGCCACCAGCTCCGGGTCGAGCGCGGAGGTCACCTCGTCAAGGAGCAGCACCTCGGGCCGCATCGCGAGCGCCCGCGCGATGGCGACGCGCTGCTGCTGCCCGCCGGACAGCTGCGCGGGCTTCGCGTCGCGCTTCCCGTCCAGGCCCACCAGGTCGAGCAGTTCGCGCGCCCGCGCCTCGGCCTCGTCGGGGCTCATGCCCAGCACCCGCACCGGCGCCTCGGTGATGTTGCGCAGCACGCTCATGTTGGGGAACAGGTTGAACTGCTGGAAGACCATCCCGATCTTCTTGCGGGCCTCCCGGCGCTCCTTCTCACCGGCCGGGTACAGCCGGGTCCCGTTGACCTGGATGATGCCGGAGTCGGGCGTCTCCAGAGTCATGAGGAGCCGCAGGATCGTGGTCTTGCCGGAGCCCGACGGGCCGATCAGGGTGACGTGCCTGCCCTTGCGGGCGGTGAAGCAGAGGTCGTCGAGGACGGTGTTGTCGCCGAAGCGCTTGGTGACGTTCTCGAAGCGGATCAGCTCGGCGCCGGTCTGCCGGACGGGGTTCTCGATCTGGGTTTCAGCGGACAAGGCGGCGCTCCAGGGCTCGTACGAACAGCGAAGCCGGATAGGCGATGAGGATGAAGGCGACGCCGACGACGGTCAGCGGCTCGGTGTACTGAAAGGTGCTCGCCCCCGCCAGGCGGGCCTGCTGGAGCATCTCCAGGACGCTGATCCCGGCGAGCAGCGGAGTGTCCTTCAGCATGGAGATGACGTAGTTGCCGAGCGCGGGCGCGATGCGGCGGACCGCCTGCGGCAGGATCACCGCGAACCAGGTGCGGTGCGCGGGCAGGCTCAGCGCGGTCGCCGCCTCCCACTGGCCCTTGGGCACGGCCTCGATGCCGGCCCGGTAGACCTGCGCGGTGTACGTCGAGTAGTGCAGGCCGATGGCGAGGACGCCGGTGGTCAGCGCGGAGAACTTCACGCCCCACTCCGGCAGCACGAAGAACAGGAAGAACAGCTGCACCAGCAGCGGCGTGGTGCGGACGAACTCCGTGATCAGGTTGACGGGCCAGCGAACGAAGCGGGTCGGGGCCCGGAAGGCCAGCGCCCACACCAGGCCCAGGCTGAAGGAGATGAGCGAGCCGAGCGCCAGGATCTGCAGCGTGGTGAGCACGCCCTCCCAGAAACGCGGCATGAAGTCCCAGACGGCGGACCAGTCCCAGGTCATCGGAGGTCACCTCGCGCTGTCGTGCCGCCCACGGCGACGGGCTTGTTCGCCTTCACGCCCGGTGAGCCGCCACCCGGGGGCGCGGTGCTCACCCCGAGGTTCGCCTTGGTGCGGCGTTCGAGCGCCTTCATCCCGCGCGTGATGCCGAAGGCGAGCACGAAGTAGATGAGCAGCGTGAGGGAGTAGATCTGCGCGCTGTCCTGCGTCGCGAGCCGCACCAGGTACGCGGCGAACGACACGTCGCCCACGCCGAGCAGCGAGACCAGGGCGGTCCCCTTGAGCAGCTCGATCAGCAGGTTGCAGAACGGCGGGATCATCTCCGGCACCGCCTGCGGCAGCAGCACCAGACGCATCCGCTGCCACGGCGTGAAGCTGAGCGCGATGCCCGCCTCGCGCTGGGCCGGGGCCACCGAGTTCAGCGCGCCGCGCACGATCTCCGCGCCGTACGCACCGTAGGACAGGCCCAGCGCGAGGACCGCCGCCCACATCGGGACCAGCTGCCAGCCCGCGAGCGGCGGCAGCACGAAGAACAGCCAGAACATCAGCACCAGGGCCGAGGTCCCGCGGAAGATCTCCGTGTAGACGGCCGCCAGGAAACGGACCGAGCGGGAGCGGTGGGTGCGGGCGATGCCGACACCGAAGGCGACGGCCGCGGCCAACGCGGCGCTGTACACGGTCAGTTGGACCGTGATCCAGATTCCCGGCAGCACCCAGTGCTGCCACAGTCCCGCCGTCATCGGCACAGCTCCTTGGCGGTCAGGGTGGTCATCTCGTCCTGGGTGAAGCCGAAGGGCTTCAGGATCCGGAACAGCTCGCCGCTCTGCTTCATGCGGTGGATCTCGGCGTTGAACGCGTCGCGCAGCTCACCGTCGGTGGGCCGGAAACCGAAGCCGCCGCCGTCGATCTTCTTCTTGCCGTCGACGACCGCCGCGAACGGCTGGGTGGCCTCGGCCTTCGCGCTCTTCTTCACGACCTCCCGCACGGTGAGGGAGGTGCCCGCGAACACGTCCACCCGGCCCGACTCGACCGCGTTCAGGCCCGCCACCTGGTCCTGGAGGATGACGATGTCGCCCTCGGGGTAGCCGGCGGCGGTGGCGTGGCCGATCTCCGCGTAGCCGGTGCCCGTCGCGAACCGCGCCTTGGCGCGGACCACGTCCTCGTAGCTGTGCAGGTTCTTCGGGTTGCCCTTGCGGACGATGAACGCGTCCAGCATCTGGTATTCGGGGTCGGCGAACAGGACCTGCGCGCAGCGTTCCTTGTTGATGTACATCCCGGCGGACACGACGTCGAACTGCTGGGAGTTGAGCCCCGGGATCAGCGAGGAGAAGTCGGTGGCCACGGGCTGCACGCGGTCGATGCCGAGCCGCTTGAAGATCACCTTGGCGAGTTCGGGAGCCTCGCCGGTGAACTCGCCCTGCTCGTTCACATACCCGTACGGAACCTCACCGGCGATGCCGAGGCGCACCGTCCCCTGCGACTTGAGGCGGGCGAGGGCGCCGCCCTGGGGGACGCGTGAGCAGGCGGCGGCGCCGGTGAGCGCGACGGCGGCGGCGCCGGTGAGCAGGGTTCGCCTGGGTATGGAGGGTCTGGGGCGTGAGGTAGCTCGGGCCATGGCGGCGCGGCTACCCCCCTTTATGCGGCCCATGCCCCCTATTTTTCGAGACGCGGCCCGGCGCCGCCTCCGGGACTCACCCCCTCGGGCGCTCCCCGAACGCCGCGGCGGCCCGCAGCGCCACCTCGTCCCGGTGGCGCGCCGCGATCAGCTGGAGGCCGATGGGGAGGCCGTCCGCGTCCGTGCCGACCGGGACCGACACCGCCGGCTGCTGGGTCAGGTTGAACGGGTACGTGAACGGCGTCCACCCCGTCCAGCGGCGCGGCCCCGGGCCCGCGGGGGTCTCCCGGCCCGCCGCGAAGGCGGTGATCGGCAGGGTGGGCGTCGCCAGCAGGTCGTAGCGCTGGTGGAAGCGGGCCATCCGGTGGCCCAGACCGGTGCGGGCGGTCTCGGCGGTCAGGAGCTCCAGGGCGGACAGCCGGGCGCCCTGTGCGGCGATCTCGCGCAGCCCGGGGTCGAGCAACTCCCGCTGCCGTGCTCCCAGTCGGGCGACGATGTGGGCCGCCCCCGCGTTCCACAGGGTGTGGAAGACGTCCACCGGGTCCGCGAAGTCGGGGTCGGCCTCCTCCACGTACGCCCCGAGGTCGGCGAGGCGGGTCACCGCGGCCCGTACCGCCGCCGCCACCTCGGGGTGCACCGCCACCTGTCCGCCGAAGGAGGGCGAGTAGGCGACGCGCAGCCCCTTGACGCCTGCCGCCGGGTCCTCGGGAAGGGCCGCCGCGTACGACCGGGCCGGGGGTTCGAGCGCCGTGGGGTCGCGCCAGTCCGCGCCGCTGATCACGTCGAGGAGCAGGGCCGCGTCCGCCGCGTCCCGGGCGATGGGGCCCACGTGCGCGAGGGCGCCGAACGCGCTGGCGGGGTGCAGCGGGACCCGGCCGTACGTCGGCTTGAGGCCGAGCACCCCGCAGAACGAGGCCGGGATGCGGATCGAGCCCCCGCCGTCGGTGCCCAGCGAAAGCGGCGCCGCCCCCGCCGCGACCGCCGCCGCGCTGCCGCCACTGGAGCCGCCCGTCGTGCGTGCCGCGTCGTGGGGGTTGCGAGTGATGCCGGTACGCGGCGAGTCGGTGACGCCCTTCCAGCCGAACTCGGGGGTCGTAGTCTTGCCGACCAGGACCGCGCCGTGCTCGCGCAGCCGGGCCACCGCCGGAGCGTCCTCCTCCCAGCGCCCGCTCGTGGAAACGGTGTTGGACCCTCTCAGGGTCGGACCGCCCGCCTGGAGGAGCAGGTCCTTCACGGACACCGGAACCCCGTCGAGGAGCCCCTGCGGTTCCCCGGCGCGCCAGCGCTCGGTGGCGGCGCGGGCCTGGGTCAGGGCCGCTTCGGTGTCGATGCGCACGAACGCGTTCAGGCGGGGCTCCACGGCCTCGATCCGGGCCAGTACCGCCCGGGTCGCGTCGAGGGGGGAGAAGGTGCCCGCCCGGTAGCCGGACAGAAGTTGACGTGCCGTCAGGTCGGGAAGTTCGCTCGGCTCGGTCATGAACGATGTCGTACCCACCTTTCCGTCCCGCCACGTGGCCGGGCGGCGGGGCTTCCGGAGAGGGTTCACCTTCGGCCCGGCGGCCGGGAATAAAACGGAGACAGCCTCCTGTTCAGCCCCACGGACGCGGAATGCGAAGGACGCGACGCACGTGAACGACATGACGAACTGGAGGCGCGGACCGGTGGACGTGGATGCGATTCGAGGGACGGCGGCCGGCACCGCACCCGTACCCCTGTCGGTGCTGGACCTGGTGACGGTCGGCAGCGGATACACCGCGCACCGTGCGCTGCGGACCAGCGTGGAGATCGCGCGGCTGGCGGAGCGGCGCGGCTTCCACCGGCACTGGGTCGCCGAGCACCACTCCATGCCCGGCGTCGCCTCGTCCGCGCCGGCCGTGATCCTCGCCCACCTCGCCGCGCACACCAGCCGCATCCGGCTCGGCTCGGGCGGGGTGATGCTGCCCAACCACGCGCCGCTGGTGATCGCCGAGCAGTTCGGCACCCTGGAGGCGATGGCCCCGGGCCGCATCGACCTCGGGCTGGGCCGGGCGCCCGGCACGGACGGCGCGACGGCCGCGGCCCTGCGCCGCACCGACCGGCTGAACGAGGGCGCCGAGGACTTCCCCCAGCAGCTCGCCGAACTGACCCGCTTCCTCGACGACGACTTCCCGGACGGGCACCCCTACGCCCGCATCCACGCGGTGCCGGGCCCGGTGCAGGGCCCCTCGGCCCGCCCGCCGATCTGGCTGCTCGGCTCCTCCGGCTTCAGCGCCCGCCTGGCCGGTGCGCTGGGCCTCCCGTTCGCCTTCGCGCACCACTTCTCCGCGGCGAACACCGTGCCCGCGCTCGACCTCTACCGCGACTCCTTCCGGCCCTCCGAGCTCCTGGACGCGCCGTACGCCCTGATCGGCGTCTCGGCGCTGGCCGCGGACGACGAGAAGGAGGCCAGGCGGCAGACCCTCACCAACGCCCTGTCGATGGTCCGCCTGCGCACCGGCCGCCCCGGCCTCGTGCCGACTCCGGAGGAGGCGGAGGCGTACCAATTCAGCGCGCTGGAGCGGGAGTTCGTCGACAGCTGGCTCGCCAACGTCATCTCCGGCACGGCCGAGGAGGTGCGCGCCGGACTGGACGCCCTCCAGAAGCGCACGGGCGCGGACGAGCTGATGCTGACGGCGAACGCGCACGGCCCCGAGGTGAGGGTCCGCTCCTACGACCTGATCGCCAACGCATACGCCCTGCCCACCCTGACCCCCTGACCCCACCGACCCGGCCGCCCCGAACCCCGCCAGGGATGCGGGTAGCCAATCGGCGCGCCTGCCCCGAACCCCGCCAGGGGCGCGGGGAACTGCGCGATCGGCCCCTACGGTCCGCAGGTGATCGGGCAGGGGCGGGAGCGCCTGGTCCCAACCTCCGCGGGGGGACCCGGGGTCGCACCCCGCTCCCGCGTCGCCGCGTGCGCCCGCGGACCGTGCGTGGCTCGTCGCGCAGTTCCCCGCGCCCCTGGGGATCGGGGCCCGGCCCGGCCGGAGAGGTGACCCAACTACGCTGAAAGCGGGGCGGGGTCGGCCGAGAGCAGGGTGGTGAGCACGCCGGTCAGGGCGCGCCGCAGGGCGGGGTCGGTGATGAGCCCGGCCGGGCCGACGGCGCCCCGCGGCACCGGAACATGAACCGTCGCGGCGTCGACGACGTACGCCCCCGTGTAGCCGAGCACCGTCCGCAGCGCCGCATGCGCCCCCGCCGCCCCGGTCGGGTTGACCGAGGCGTTGACCCAGCCGACGGGCTTGTCGGAGATCTCGGTGCCGCCGACCGTCCAGTCGAGCAGGTTCTTGAAGGAGCCGGGCAGGTCACCCGCGTACTCCGGGGTGCAGATCAGGATCGCGTCCGCCGAGGCGATGAGGGCGCGCAGACGGGCCACCTCCGCGGGCAGCGGATCGATGTCGTCGTCCGGGTTGAAGTGCGGGAGCGAGCCCATCCCGTCGTACGTGACGGGCTCCGCGAGGCCCTCGGCGAGGTCCGCGACCGTGCGGACCACGGCCGAGTTGGTGGAGGCGGCGCGCAGGCTGCCGCTGATGAGCGCGAGGGTGGGGAGACCGGCCATGGCGCCGATCGTACGTCGGTAAAACCTGGGTCACCGCGGCGGACTGGTCCAGCGCCGTTCCCGATGCGCGGGCGGGCCGCGGATGGCCTGTCGTGACCGGTCGCGGACGACCCAAAGCATCCCAACTCGGCCCCTGACAAGCACGTTCACCGCCAGATTGGTCTAGTCCTCAATTTGGTTCAGACCATTGACGTGGCCGGGATCCGATCGCTATCACTTCCTCAACCGCCTTCCCCGCACCCCCTGTGCCCCCATCCCCCCGGAGGTCGTCTTGCAGCGCCGCAGACCCCTTGTTGCCGCCTTGAGCACCGCCGTGCTCGCCGCCGGCGCCCTGGCAGCCTTCGCGGGCCTCGGCACCGCGTCGGCCGCGACCACCACCCAGAACGCCGCCGCACCCTCGACGGGCGGCGTGAAGATCGCGTACTACGACCAGTGGAGCGTGTACGGGAACGCCTTCTACCCCAAGCACCTCGACACCCGGGGCATCGCGGGCAAACTGGACGTCCTCAACTACTCGTTCGGCAACATCGACCCCACCAACCTCACCTGTTTCGAGGCGAACAAGGCCGCGGGCGACGACAACAACCCCAACGCCGGTGACGGCGCGGGCGATTCGTTCGCCGACTACCAGAAGTCGTTCTCGGCCGCCGACAGCGTCAGCGGCGTGGGCGACACCTGGAACCAGCCGATCGTGGGCGTCTTCAACCAGTTCAAGGAACTGAAGGCGAAGTACCCCAAGCTGAAGATCAACATATCGATCGGCGGCTGGACGTACTCCAAGTACTTCCACGACGCGGCCCTCACCGACGCCAGCCGCAAGAAGTTCGTCTCGTCCTGCATCAACCAGTACATCGCCGGAAACCTGCCGGTCGACGGCGGGTTCGGCGGCGCGGGCACGGCGGCCGGGATCTTCGACGGCGTCGACATCGACTGGGAGTACCCGGGCTCGCCCGACGGTCACCTCGGCAACCACTACGGCGCGGAGGACAAGGCCAACTACACCGCCCTGCTGGCCGAGTTCCGCTCGCAGCTCGACGCGTACGGGGCCGCGCACGGCGGCAAGCACTACCTCCTGACGGCGGCGCTCCCGGCCGGCCAGGACAAGATCAAGAACATCGAGACGGACAAGGTCGGCGCGTACCTCGACTACGCGAACATCATGACCTACGACATGCACGGCGCCTGGAACGCGACCGGCCCCACCTACCACCAGTCCCCGCTGGTCTCACCCGCGAACGACCCGACGGACGTCATCAAGCCCGGCACCCAGAAGTACTCGGTCTCCAACGCGATCGACTCCTGGATCGACGGCAACGCGGCCTACGGCATCGCGGGCGGCTTCCCCGCCAACAAGATCACGCTGGGGTACGAGTTCTACTACCGCGGCTGGAAGGGCGTCCCGGCCACCAACAACGGGCTCGCGCAGACCGCGACCGGCCCCTCCAACGCCCGGCCCACCAGCCAGGTCGCGGGAACCGCGCTCTACAAGGAGCTCGGCGGCCTCGTCGACAACCCGGCGACCACGTTCTGGGACGCGGACGCGAAGGCCTCGTACTTCTACAAGGACGGCGAGTTCTTCACCGGCCTCGACAAGCAGTCCGTCCAGGCCCGCGCCGACTACGCCCACCAGCGGGGTCTGGCGGGCGCGATGATGTACAGCCTGCTCGGCCTCGACGACAACACCACGCTGCTCAACTACATCGTGGACGCGGTCGGTTCGTCCCCCTCCTCCTCCCCGGACCCGAAGCCGACGGCCACCGGCTCCCCGTCGCCGACCCCGACCGCCACCAACAGCCCGACCCCGACGCCGGGCGGCTGCACGGCGGCGGCCTGGGACAGCGGCGCGACCTACACCGGAGGCAACCTGGTCTCCTACGGCGGTCACACCTGGAAGGCGCAGTGGTGGACGAAGGGCGAGCAGCCCGGCACCACCGGACAGTGGGGCGTCTGGCAGGACCTCGGCGCCTGCTGACCCGGCCTCCCCGCACAGCCGGCCGCCCCGCCCCTCCGCAGTGGAGGGACGGGGCGGCCGTCGTCGTGGGGAGCCTCAGGCGTTCTGCGGGCTGGGGGCGATCATCCGGGCGATCCGGTCCGGCGCGACCGCGCGGGAGTAGAGCCAGCCCTGGCCGGTGTCGCAGCCGATCCGGGCGAGCCGGCCCGCCTGCTCGGCGGTCTCCACGCACTCGGCGGTCACGGTGAGCCCGAGCCGGTGCGCGAGCTGGACCATGGCCTCGACGATGGTCTCGTCGGCCGGGTTGGGATGGGCGCCGCCCTCGTCGTACTGGAAACCGCGCACGAACGACCCGTCCAGCTTGAGGACGGAGACGGGCAGCCGGCTCAGATAGGCGAGGTTGGAGTAGCCGGTGCCGAAGTCGTCGATCGCGATGTGCACGCCCATGTCGGACAGCGCCTGGAGGGCCTGGAGCGGGCGGCCCGCCGAGCCCATCACCGCGGACTCGGTCAGCTCCAACTGGAGCAGGTGCGGTGCGAGTCCGGTCTCCGCGAGGATCTCCGCCACGTCCGCCACCAGGTCGGAGTCCCAGACCTGGCGGACGGCGACGTTGACGCTGACGAAGATCGGCGGCACGTCCGGGTGCTCGATCTGCCAGCGCCGGGCCTGCCGGCACGCGGAGCGCAGCACCCAGCGGCCGAGCTGGACCACCGAGCCGTCTTCTTCAGCAATTCCGATGAACCGATTCGGCGGAAGCAAGCCGAACTGCGGGTGGTTCCAGCGCACCAGCGCCTCGACCCCGTGCACGACCCCGTCGGCCATCCCCACGAGCGGCTGGTACTCCAGCGTGAACTCCCCGCGCTCCACGGCCGGGCGGAGCGTGGAGGACAGCGCCTGGCGGGTCATGCGGTGGGCGTTGCGCTCGGGGTCGAAGAGCGTCCAGCGAGCCTTGCCGTCGGCCTTCGCCCAGTACAGCGTGGTGTCGGCGGCCTGCATCAGACCGGTCGCGGTGGTCCCGGCGCTGGCCCGCTCCACCACCCCGATCGACGCCGAGACCGACAGGCGCTGGCCCGCCAGGTCGAAGGGGCGCTGGAGCGCGTTCAGGACGGAGCGGGCGAGCTCGGCCAGCTGCTCGGTGCCCGTGGAGTCCTCGACCAGGACGGCGAACTCGTCGCCGCCGAGCCGGGCCACCAGGTGCCCGCCGCCGCGCGCGTACCCGGACTGGTCGGCGCACTCGGTCAGGCGGGCCGCGACCGCGCTGAGCAGCCGGTCGCCGACCCGGTGGCCGAGCGTGTCGTTGACCGCCTTGAACCCGTCGAGGTCGAGGTAGCAGATCCCGATGCGGCCGGTGCCGCCGTTGTCGTACGCGGACGCTTCGAGCGCGGAGTTGAGCCGCTCGAAGAACAGGGTGCGGTTGGGCAGGCGGGTCACCGGGTCGTGCATCTGGAGGTGGCGCAGCCGGGCCTGGAGCTCGCGCCGGTCGCTGATGTCCGCGATCGAGAGCAGCACGCTGGGGCTGTCGGGCACGGGCGCGACGGTGACCTCGGCCCAGAGCGAGTGGCCGTCGGGGTGCTTGAGGCGGCGGGTGCAGCGGAACCGGGTGCGGGCGCCGCGCAACACCTCGCGGTAGGCGTGCCAGGTGCGGTTGTCGGCGGCGAGGTCGACGAGGTCGGCGGCGTCCTGCTCGTGCAGTGCGGCCGGGTCGGTGCCGAGGAGTTCGGCGAGCGCCTCGTTGGCGGCGACCACGGTGCCCTCGCGGTCGACGACGGCCATCGCGAGGTGGGCGGCGTTGAACGCGGCCTGGTAGTCGCGCAGTTCCCAGGCGCCGCGCCCGGCCGTGTGCCGCGCGGTCTGCTCGGCGCGCTCGGCCCGCAAAGCGGCGAGGAGCTCGGCGGCCCGGGTGGCGAGCGGGCCCGGACGCGGGGGTGCGGGGGTGTCCGGGGCGGGGTCGCCCTGCTGCGGCGGGTGCTCGGGCAGGGGGTTTCCGGCGTGTTCCGGAGTGCGCTCCGCCACGGCGCCCGCGGTGCGGTCCGTATGACGCTCTGTGACGGGCGACCGGATGGTTCCGGGCGCTTGGCCCGGTCCTTCGGGGGTTCCGCTCACCGCTGGCTCCCGCAGTGCGATCGAGTTGTGCAGAGGTAGTACGGAGTTGCTCGGGTCTTCGGTTGGGGTGGACGACAGCCTCGGGAGGCCGCTTCCACGCGGGAAAGTGTGCCGATCATAGAGGCTGGCGCGAGCCACGATCCAGCTTCGTCTTCGTGATCAAGAGCACCCGGAGTTCCGGGTCGATCGTTGGCCGATCGTTTCTGCGCGGCTGTGGCCGGGCTCGGCCCGTCGGTGATCGGTCGTGACTTTGCGTAAGTCATCGGGGTGTCGGGCGCCTCACCCTTCTGGGGCAGCGGAACAGGGCATTTCCGTATAAACCTGCACAAAGTGGGTGGGATGTTCCGCATCCCGCTCCCGGAGGTCGACGTGCAGCGTCAGCAGACACCCGGGGGAGTGGAGCGTGTCCGGCTGCGCAGTGCGGCGGCGGCGCTCACCTCCCTCATGGCGCTCGCCGCCATCTCGCTGGTGTCGGGTCCCGCCGTCGCGGCGGACTCCGCGGTGCCGTGCGCGCTGCCCCGGACCAAGGCCCACCACTCGCTCGGCGTCGACACCTGGAACGCCGCCTACCCGCGGCCCGTCCGCTCCCTCAGCGCGGTGATGGTCTTCCTGTCCTTCCCGGACTCCAAGCCGACCACCGCCCCCGCGGACCTGGCCGCCGACTACTTCCCCGCCACGAGCCGCTTCTTCGAGCAGGCCTCGTACGGCAAGTTCCGGCTCGACGCCGAGCCGCAGCGCCAGTGGGTGCGGATGCCCGCCGCCTCGACCTCGTACCGCATGGAGCGCGACTGGGACCCCGACCAGCGCACCCGCTATCTGCAGGACGCGATCCGGGCGGCCGACCCGACCACCGACTTCTCGAAGTACGACATCATCTACCTGGTCGCCGACCCCGACGCGCCCGGCGTCGACTCCGACGCCACGAAGGTCGTCAACTTCGACCGGCCCGTACGCGCCGACGGGCGGGACATCAACCGGGTGGTGACGGTCTTCGAGCACCACCCGCCGGACCGCAACGTGCTGGCCCACGAGACCGGGCACGTCTTCGACCTGCCGGACCTCTACCACCGCCCCCAGGACGGCAAGAACGGCGACTGGGACACCTACGTCGGCGACTGGGACGTCATGGGCAGCCAGTTCGGTACGGCGCCGGACCTGTTCGGCTGGCAGAAGTGGAAGCTGGGCTGGCTGGACCGGCAGGAGGTCAGCTGTGTGACCGGCGACGGCACGACCCGGCTCACCCTGGAACCGCTGTCCGCGTCCCCCGCGAAGGCGGGCACGGGCAAGCGGCTCGCGGTGATCCGCACCGGCGAGGACCGCGCCATCGTCATCGAGGTACGGGACTCGGCGGGCCTGGACCGGGCGAGCTGCAACCAGGGCCTCCTGGTCTACCGGGTCCGCAGCGGCTCGGCCTCCGGCGGGGGACCGGTCCAGGTGCTCGACGCGCACCCGGACACGGCGGCGTGCTGGGAGAAGTCGGTGTACCCGCCGCTCGCGGACGCGCCGGTCGCGCTCGGCGAGACGTACACGGTGCCCGGCGAGGGCATCAGGATCGAGGCCGAGGGCCGGACGAAGTCGGGCGCCTGGACGGTCAAGATCTCCCACTGACCGGCCCCGCGGCGCTTTCGGCCCCGGACACGAAGAAGCCCCCCGCTCGCGCGAGGGGCTTCTTCCGTCTGTGCGCCGCCAGGGACTCGAACCCCGGACCCGCTGATTAAGAGTCAGCTGCTCTAACCAACTGAGCTAGCGGCGCCTGCTGACGTCGTAGACATTAGCATCCTGATCGGCGCGAGGAAAAATCGATATCCCGGGGACGTCCGTGGACTCGTTCCTGGCCGCCCGCACGCAGGCCCACAGCAGTACGTCGGGCCCCGGCAGCCAGGGGCGCCGGGTGTCGGGGGCCACCAGCCAGCGGGCCGCGCCCGCGTTGTCCCGGGCCGGGCGGACCAGGGCCGGGACCGTGACGGCGTCGCCCGCGCCGTGGCACAGGAGCGGCGGGACCGGCACGTCGGCGCCCTGCCACTCCTCCCACTCCAGGAGCGAGGGCAGCCGCTGCGCGGTGCCGGGCGCGGCGAACAGCAGCATGCGGCCCCGGTGCACCGCGACCGGCCCGGAGCCGGGTCCCTCGGCCCACAGCCGGTCGAGCATCCGGCGCCCGAAGATCGACGGCACGTTCACGACGTCGAAGACCGTCCCGCAGGGCAGCACGCCGGGCGCGGTCGGCCGCGACTCCCAGAGGGCGAGGGTGCTGCGGGGGTGGGTGGCCGCCGACGACAGCCAGGCGGCGCCGGCCGCCGTCACCTCGCCGACCTGGTGACCGCCCTCGTCGCGCAGCGCCCGGAAGATGTCGTACGCGTCCTCGCCCCGGGCGGGGCCGCCGGGGCGGCCCACCGTCGAGAGCGGGCCGCCGCCCGTCCTGGTCACCCGGGTTCCGCCGCCCGTGCCGTTGTCGCTGCTCATGCTCTACGTTTACCGGCTGGACAGGTTCCGCTTCGGCGGCTTGGCGGAAACCGGGACAGGGCCGGGCGGGAGGGCGTATCTTGCCCCCCGGCATATGCCCGAGGCTCTTGGGGGCCCCTACGGCACTTCCCCCGCCCGCAGCAGGTCCCGGCCGAACTCGATCATCTTCTTCGCGTAGTCCTCGGTCCACTGGGCCCGGTCCGCCACGTCCGCGGGGGTCAGCCGGTCGAAGCGGCGGGGGTCGGCGAGCTGGGCCGCCGCGACCGCCTGGAACTCGACCGCCCGGTCGGCCGCCGCACGGAAGGCGAGGGCCAGCTCGGTCGCGCGGGAGAGGAGCGCCCGGGGGTCCTCGATGGACTCCAGGTCGAAGAAGTGCTCCGGGTCGGCGGTGGCCTCGGAAGGCTCGAAGAGCAACGGCGCGGGCCTCAGCCGCTGCCGCTCCTCCTTCCGCTCGTGCTCCGGCATGTCTGTCCTCCCAGGGCAGGTCGTGGTTCACGGTCCGGGCGCCCGGGCCACCGTCCATTCTCCCGCCCCGGCGCAAGGGGGCCTTCGGAAGCTTCGCGCCGGGGGTGGCGGGATGTCCGGCGGCCTGGATGGATGTCCGCCGTGGCGGTCAGGGGCGCCAGGGGATCCGGTGTTCGGCGAGGTGGGAGAGGACCGCGTGGTTCGCCTCCCACCCGTCCGGGCTGTGTTCATGGGCCGCCTCCGGCGGCGTGCCGGACTCCGTCCGTCAGGGGCGCCAGGTGATGCGGTGTTCGGCGAGGTGGGAGAGGACCGCGTGGTTCGCCTCCCACCCGTCCGGGAACTTCACCGTCACTCCCAGTTGGACCGGCTCGGTCGAGGGGTGGTCGTCCAGGAGGTCGGCCACCCCGGCCCGGGACACCACGATGCAGGCGTGCCGGTGGCGCGAGGCCAGGACGCACAGGCGGCCCGTCTCCAGGTGGAAGGCCGTCGCGTCCGGGCGTCCCGAGAGGGGGTGGAGCACGACCGTCACGTCGAACTCCCTTCCCTGGAGCCGGTTCGCGGTGTCGACGGCCACCCCCGTCACGCCGAGCTCCGCGAGCTCCGCCCGGATCGCGGCCGCCTGGTCGCGGTGCGCGGTGCCGACCGCGATCCGGGCGGCGGTGAGCGGAACCGGCTCGGGCGAGCGCTCGCTCGTCGCCGCCCCGCCCCGGTCCAGGAGGCGCCGTACGACGTGGGCGACGGCGCGGACCGCCTCCGGGTCGGTGCGCGGGGTGTGCCGGGCGGGCAGTTCGAGCAGGGCCCAGCCCGACTCCGCCGCCTCGTCGAGCGCCCGGTCCGCCGCCGAGCCGTCCGGGGCGACGCCGAAGGCGAGCCGCCGGTCACCGGGGCCGGTGCCGCTGCGGAACGGCGTGAACGGATAGAACGCGTCCGAGACCAGCGGCGCCGCCGACGCGGGCAGCCGCCACGAGACGGGCAGCCGGTGCTGCGGCAGCTCCGGGTTGTGCGCGAGCAGCGTCGAGACCGCGCTCGCCGACGGGTCGTAGGAGAGCCCCGCCCACTGCTCGGCGTCGGCGATCGCGAAGGGATCGAGCTGCCCCGGATCGCCCACGAACAGCGCCCGCTCGAAGAGCCCCGCCACGGCGAGCAGCGCGTCGGAGCGCATCTGGTACGCCTCGTCGACGATCGCGTGCCGCCACGGCTCGACGTCATTCACGTGCGCCCACTTCGCCGCCGTCGAGATCACGACGTCCAGCCCCGCGAGGTCGCCCGCCTTCGACGACTTGCGTACGTTCTCCAGGTCGTCGAGGGCCTTGTCGTACGGGTCGCTGTCGCTGCTGTGCAGGCGGCCGACCGGCAGGTCCGGGGCCTTCTCCGCGAGGCGGACCACCAGGTCGTCGACCTGCGAGTTGGTCTGCGCGACCACCATCAACGGGCACCCCGCCGAGGCCAGTTCGAGCGCCGCGCGCACCACGAGCGTGGACTTGCCGGCGCCGGGCGGCGAGTCGACGACGACGCCGCGGGCCGAGCCGTGCAGGGTGTCGGCGAGGATCGCGTCGGTGGCCCCGGCCGCGGCCGCGCTCGGATCGAAGGCGGTCACAGGAGGTCCTCGGGGGTCAGCGGGTCGGGCGGTTCGGCGGCGCCGCCCGGCGGGCCGCCGTGCGTCCACGGGGTGGCCTCCGGGTCGGGCAGCCTGGGGGCGCCGCGCTGCTCGTGCTCGAACAGCGTCCAGCAGATCCGGTCGCCCTTCTCGGGCACGGAGCCCGGCGCCGGGTCCTTGCTCCGCCCCATCTTGTCCAGGAGGCGCAGCACCAGCACGCCCTCCGCCTCGTACGCCACGAACTCGGCCTTCTGCGGTTTGCCGTCCAGGGCGCGGTAGACCTTCGCGCCCTCGGCCAGGTGCGGGGCGTCGTCCGTGCGCAGGGACACCAGCGGGCGCGGGCTCGGGCGCTTGGACTCCGTCCACGCCTGTGTCACCTCGACGACCTCGCCCACGAACGCCTCGCCCGCGAGCCTGCGGGCCGCCATCACGAGCGGATCGTCCAGCGCCTCGCCCGCCTCCAGCTCGGCCTGCGCGCGCTCGCGCCGCAGCAGCTTGGTGGCGGCCGTCACCGCGTCGTCGCGGCGGGGCTGCGGCGGCTCGCCCGCGGTGACGCGGTCCCGGTGGCCGGTGAACGACCAGCGGTCGCTCGTCCAGCGCGCGGCGGCCCGCTCGCCCTCGGGGAGCTCGCGCAGCAGGTCGAGCGCGTGCCACACCGCCGTCCAGGTGGGCATGAGCTGTGCCGCCAGCAGACGCCGTATCTCCCTTTCCGCCGCGGTCAGTTGGCCCAGGCGCTCGTCCGCGGCCAGTCCGTCCTCGGCCGACTGCAGGGCCTGGCGGGCCCGGTCGTAGCGCTCCACGGCGGGGGCCAGCAGGCGGTTGTCGAAGGCAGGGTCGGTGGCGGGTCCGGCCGGTGGGCACAGCAACTGGCCGTCCGCGCCGCGCGCCAGCTCGGCCCGCAGTGCCGCCTGCGCCCCGGACTCGCCCGCGGGCGGGTCGATCCAGGCGAGCAGCGCGCCCAGGTGCTGGTCCTCCAGGCTGGACTGGCCGGTGGCCCAGTGCCGGTTCAGCAGGTCGGTCGCGGCCAGCAGCAGCGCGGCGCCGGGGGTACGGGCGCGCTCGGCGTAGTGCGTGAACCAGCGGCCGAGCAGCGGGACGCGGGGCGGCGCCGGATAGGGCGCGTCCGGGTCCTGCTCGGCGGTGCGGCGGAACCGCATCGAGCGGCCCAGCAGGCGTACGAAGTCGATGCCCGCCCGGCCGGGGACGATCAACTGCGGCGCGTCCGCGCACAGTTCGACCTCGACCTTGGTCTTCTTGCCGGTCTCCGGGTCGGTCTCGGAGCGCTCGGTGAGCTCGACGTCACCGGCGTACGCCTCCAGGTACGGCAGGACGGCTTCCGCGAGGTCGGCCAGGAACGTGAAGCGCAGATCGCGGTCGCGGGGCTGGGGCACCACGAGCAGGGTCGGTGCCTCGCGGTCGGTGCCGACCAGGGCGCCGAGCGGGGCGCCCGCCTCGCCCGCCGTGGTGAGCGGCACGAACACGAGGGGCCGCTCGGACAGATGGCGGTGGCGGACGGTGGTCAGCGGCCGGGCCCGGCCGGACTCGACGGCCTCGAGGCGGGCCAGGGTGGCGATCAGCGACATGGCACACCCGCCTCCGCGCGCAGGGCGGCCGCGCGCCGCACCGCCGCCACCGTGGGATCGGCGGGGTCGCCCGACTCGCCGCGCGCGGCCGCGAGGACCTCGCCGATCGTCGTCAGGCCGCCGAGCTCACCGCGCAGGGAGCGGCCGAGCGCGGTCACCGCGCCCTCCTCACGGGCCCGGCCGCGGCAGTGGAAGGCCAGCTCGCAGGCGGCCAGGCACTCCGGCGCGTACACCGCGGGAACCGCCTCGACAGCGGCGGCCAGGGCCTCGCCGGACTGGCCGTCCAGGTCGAAGGTGGTGCCCGGCGGCAGCGCGTCCGCGATGTCCTCGATGCGGGCCAGGCGGTCCAACTGGCGCCGGGTGACCGACCGTTGCTTGCGTACGTCGACGACGGAGGCGGTCGGCAGGTTGGAGAAGTCCTTCGGGCCGACCAGCAGGACCGAGTGGTCCACCGAGGCGCCCTCGGTGCGCGCCGCGACCCGCTCAAGGGCCAGCACGTACACCGCGGACTGGCGGGCGGCGGCGCCCACCTTCGACGGGTCGGCCGCCGCGTCGATCAGCGGGAAGGACTTGATCTCGACGACCGTCCAGCGGCCGTCGGGGTGCACCACCACCGCGTCCGGCTCCAGGTAGGCGGGGGAGCCCGCCACCTCCAGGGCCAGCATCGGATGGTCGAGCAGCGCCCAGCTCCCGGCCGCGGTGGCCTCGCGCAGCGCGAGCGCGGTGCGGGCCGCGCGGCCCTCGGGACCGGCCGCCGCGAGATCGGGGGCCGTCGCCTCGCCGGGCGGCTCGGAGCCCGCCGCGCCCATCCGCTCGTGCAGCAGACGGAGCAGCTCGGTGCCGCCGTCACCCTTCACCTTCGCCTCGAAGGCGTTGCCCCGCATGAACGCGAACTGGGACTGGCCGAACGCCGCCGAGGGCGCGCCGATCGCCTCGGCGAGCGCGCCCTTGTCCACCCCGGCGCCGTCGAGCAGGGCGCGTCTGCGGCAGCCCGGGTTCGCCGCGAGGGCCGCCAGCGCGCGAGCGTCCAGCGGCCGGGCCGCCAGGGCCGGGCCGCGCAGCTCAGCGAGCCGTCGACGCAGTGCTGTCGTCGGCTTCTGCGGGGGTGTCGGAGGAGGTCCGCTGCCCAGGGATTCGCTCACCCGCCGAAGTCTCGCATCCGGCACTGACAATCGAGGCGCGGGTGGAGGAAGAGACGGGTGCGAAACGGGTGCGGACGCGCTCGGCGAGCCGCATCAGCGGCTTCGAGAGCAGCAGTCCCAGACCCATCACCGCGGCGCCCGCGACCGCGTCGAGGAGGTAGTGGTTGGCCGTGCCCATCACCACGAACGTGATGGTCAGCGGGTACGCGACGGCGACGGTCTTCGTCATGCGGCTGCCGCCGAACCGCCACAGCATCACCCCGCACCACAGGGCCCACCCGACGTGCAGGCTGGGCATCGCGGCGAACTGGTTGGTCATGCCGCCCATGCCGCGCGGAGCGCTCGCCTCGCCGCCCCACCAGCCGTACGAGCTGTACTGGGCCATCGTGTCGGTGAAGCCGTGCACCGCCGGGAGCAGTCGGGGCGGGCAGGTCGGCAGGAAGGTGAAGCCGATCAGGCCGAGCAGGGTGGAGGTCATCAGCCAGCCGCGGGCGGCCCGGTACCGGGTGGGGCGCCGGTGGAACAGCCAGATCAGAACGGCCGGGGTGACCAGGTAGTGCAGTGACCCGTATATGAAGTCGGCGGGTATGCCCAGCGCCGGGGTGTGCGTGAACAACCGGTTCAGCGGGTGCTCGGCGTTGAGGTGGAGGGCCTTCTCGATGCGCAGGATGGACAGGCCGTGCTCGACGGCGAGCGGTTCGTTGCCGCGTACGATCAGGCGTCCTGCGGTGTAGGCCCCGTACACGAGCGCGATCAGCGGGAGTTCGGTCCACCAGCGTGGTCGCGTGGCGTGCTGCGGTGGCTGCATCCGGCAGGTTCCCCCAACTGGTTCTCGGGCTGCCCGCTCGGGGCCTCCGGTTTTTTGGCGTGCGTTCAACCGTACGGTGTAAGTGATCGCCTTCACGCAGCACCCCGGTGTTCGGTCAGACGTTGGGATCCGGCTCGAGGTTGCCTCAAGCGATACGCGATGATGGTGAGGGAACATTTCGTACAGATCGGGAGAGAACACTCATGGCAGCCGCCGCACCGCGCATCCTGCTGGCCCGGCACGGGCAGACCGAGTGGTCGCTCGCCGGCAAGCACACCGGCCGGACCGACATCCCGCTCCTGGACGAGGGCCGGCGCGGCGCGAAGCTCCTCGGCGAGCGGCTGCACCGGGAGCCCTGGGGCGGGCTGCCCGGCGTCGAGGTCCGCACCAGCCCGCTGGTGCGGGCGTCCGAGACGTGTGAGCTGGCCGGGTTCGGGGACCGGGCCGAGCCGTGGGACGCGCTCATGGAGTACGACTACGGCGCCTACGAGGGCATGGCCCCGCCCGAGATCCAGGCCGTGCGGCCCGGCTGGTTCATCTGGCGCGACGGGGTGCCGGAGGGGGAGACCCTGGCGCAGGTCTCCGCGCGGGCGGACGAGGTCGTCGCCTGGGCGCGGTCCGCCGGGCGGGACGTGCTGGTCTTCGCCCACGGGCACATCCTGCGGTCCATCGCGGCGCGCTGGCTGGGCGAGGACATCTCCTTCGCGGCCCGCATCCGGCTCGATCCGACGTCGCTGTCGGTACTGGGGTGGGCGTACGGGGCGCCGGCGCTGGAGCGCTGGAACGACACGGGCCACCTCGAGCGGTAAGCCCCGGGAGCTCCGCCCCCGCCCCTCTGGCCTCTGGAGCGCCGCCCGGCCCCGACCTCGTGGGGCTCCGCCCCAGACCCCGATCGCGCCTGAAGGGCGCTCGTCCTCAATCTCCCCCAAGGCCTTAAGGGCCAGGGGGCCCCCCATGACGGGCTGAAGACGCCAGCACTGGCCCGCACCTGTACTGCCAGGGGCGCGGGGAACTGCGCGATCAGCCACGCACGGTCCGCGGGCGCCCCTGGGGCTCCGCCCCAGACCCCGTTCGCGCCTCAAGGGCGCTCGTCCTCAATCGCCGGACGGGCTGAGGGTGTCCATGCTGGCCCCCTTGAAGGGGCGCGGGGAACTGCGCGGGAAGGGGGCACGGTCCGCGGGCGAAAGCGGGGTTGGGGGCGCGAGCACGTGCGCGCGGGCCGCGGATGGGGGGCACTCCCCGTGCTCAGCGCCCGGCCTTCCTCGCCCCCGCCCCGAAGGGTTTCGTGGGGGACGGACCCGGGTCAGACCGCTACCGCGGCCCGCCGTTCCAGGAAGGCGGCGACCTCCGGGGAGGCCCGGTGCGGGGCCAGGATGCGCGACGTGTCCGCCAGCATCGCCTGGATCCGGGTGGACTGGACCTGGTTCAGCAGGTCCAGGACCTGCTGCCCCGCCGCGGCGGATTCGGCGGGCGCCCCCGCCCGCGCGAGATCGTCCGCCAGCTCGGCCCGGTACAGCGCGAGGTTGCGGGCGAAGTGCGGATCCTGCAGCGCCGCCGCCCGGTGCGCGTGCCGGGCCGCCCGGGACCAGTCGCCGAGCGCCGAGAAGCACTGCGCCTGGAGCATCTCCAGCTCGGCCTCGACGAAGAACGTCATCCACTCCGGGTCGGCGGGCGAGGCGCCCCGGGCGAAGTGGTGGTGGGCGCGCGCCAGCGACTCCTCGCACGCCGAGCGGTCGCCGAGCCCCGACCAGCCCCCGGCCTCGCGCAGCGCGAGCAGCGAGAGGAGCCGGGGCGAGCCGAGCGGGCGCGCCGCGCGTTCGCCCGCCTGCGCCGCCCGCATCGCCTCGCGCGGCCGGCCCATGTCCCTGGCCAGGAAGGACATGTTGCAGAACGCGTGGGCCTCCAGGCCCGGATCGCCCGCGAGGCGGGCCGTGGCGAGGGCCTCGGCGTAGTGCGAGCGGGCCTCGCCGAAGCGGCCCGAGTCGTGCGCCAACCAGCCCACGGAGATGGCCAGTTCACCCGCCCCGGTGTGCAGCCGCTCCTGCGTCGAACGCCGGGCCGCACTGGCGTCGAGCAGCGCGTACGCGGTGCGCAGCGGCTGGGCGGCGCGCTGGTAGAGCCCGTCCGCGCCGTGCCGGTCGTCCAGCAGCCTGATCCGGCGCACCGCCTCTTCGACGGCGCTCACCTCGGCCTCGCCGACGCGCTGGATGGCCTGTGCGGGTACCGGGCCGATGCCCAGCGAGACGGCCGCCACCGTGGCGGTGGAGCCCGTCATGAATGCGCGACGCAGCACGTCGCTCTCCTCGTGGTTCTGGGGGTCGTGATGGTCGGGCGAATCGTGGTCCGGATGCTCGGGGCGGGGTGCGACCTGAAGCAGGGGCGCACCGGAGAGGGGGCGCGCCCCTCGGCCCCGTACCGCCTCCCTTGCCGAGAACCCCAGATCGGCCAGGGTCAAACCGGGGAACATGTGCCGGAAGACCCTTTCGTACGCATAGTTGGGGCAGCGGATCTCGCCGTTCTCCACGCGTCCGATGTACCGGGCGTCGCAGGCGACCTGTTCGCCGATCTCGCGGGCGGCCCGGCGGACCGCGGCCGCGAACTCGCCCGGTGACCGGGCGCCCCTCAACTGCCGGAAGGCCACGTTGGGTTCCCGCGTGAGCCGGCGCGGCGTCCGGGGGGTCCGCGCGTTCACCGGGGGGTCTGCCTGGGGATCGGGTGACGGCGCCATGGCTCGACAGCTCTCTCTGGCGGGGTGGTGCGGAGCAAGAACGTACCTGCTGTGACGAGGCGTTCACACAGTGTTTGGCTACAAACCGGATATCTCACCCGCGATCCGCCATGAACTGCCATCCTTTGCGGCGGCGCGGCGCCGTTCCCCTTGACGCCCAAGGGCGTTGAACCATGTGGAGAGCGCCAGACACCGCAGAGACGCGGAGGGCTTGCCTTGTTGGAGGACTGCGTGAACACCGACACCGACATCGACTTCACCGGCTCCGGTACGCAGACGACGGCCGTCCGGCATCCGCACTCGCCGCAGGCCAGCGCCCCGCCGGTGCTCGGATGCCCGGTCGAGGAGCCCTGCGACCTGGTCACGGTGCCCGCCCGCCAGGGCCTTGAGGCCGTGGACATCATCCGCCGCGGCGCCGCCCCGGCCGCCGTCGGCCCCGTCCTGCACGACGGGACCTGCGACACCCTCGGCTTCCTGGTGCCGTCCGGCACCGCCGCCGCCTGGGACGTGCCCGGCAGCGCCTGTACGGAGACCAACGGGCGGGGGCTGCGCATCGAGGGCCTGCCCGTCGCGCCCCCCGTCACCGGCTCGGGCTGGCTCCTCCCCCCGGACACCACCGAGGTCACCGACCCCGGGCTGCTGCGCGCGGCCCTCGGCGAGGCGGCCCGCATGATCGAGGCGGCCGACGGCATCCGCGAGGCCGAGGGCCGCTGACCGGCGCCGCGGCGCGGGAAGGCGGCACCCGTCCGGCCGGTCGATAATGGCCGGATGGCGAAAAGCAGCAGGCGGCGCGGGCCCGAGCCCGTCGTCGAGACGGTGGACGGCGGACTCGCCGAGCTCATACCCGACCGGGACGGGACCGGCGGGTGGACCCTGCTGCTCGACGGGGCGCCGCAGTCGCACGTGGACCTTGATGCCCCGGAGCGGCTGACCTTCGAGTACCAGCGCCGCCTCGGCCATGTCATCGACCTCGCCGCCCCGTCCGGTCAGGCCCTGAACGTGCTGCACCTCGGCGGCGGCGCCTTCACCCTGGCCCGCTACATCGCGGCCACCCGCCCCCGCTCCACCCAGCAGATAGTCGAGCTCGACGCCGCGCTCGTCCAGCTCGTACGCCGCGAGCTGCCGCTCGACCCCGGGGCCCGGATCCGGGTGCGCGGCGGCGACGCGCGGGCCGGGCTCGCCAAGCTCCCGGACGGCTGGGCCGACCTCGTCATCGCCGACGTGTTCAGCGGGGCCCGCACCCCGGCCCACCTGACCAGTGCCGAGTTCCTCACGGACGTGCGCAGGGTGCTGCGGCCGGGCGGCACGTACGCCGCGAACCTCGCCGACGGGCCGCCGCTCGCGCATCTGCGGGGCCAGATCGCGACCGCCGCCCAGGTCTTCCCCGAACTCGCGCTCGCCGCCGACCCGACGGTGCTGCGGGGCAAACGGTTCGGCAACGCGGTGCTCGTCGGCTCGGCCGTGCCGCTGCCGGTCGCCGAGCTGACCCGGCGGATCGCGGGCGACCCGCACCCCGGCCGCGTCCAGCACGGGCGGGAGCTCGCCGGCTTCACGGGCGGCGCCGCCGCGGTGAGCGACGCCAGTGCCAAGCCCTCGCCCGCGCCGCCGGCCGGCGCGTTCCGCTGAGGACGCGAGGGCGGTGACGGGCCCGTTCGCTCCCCGCGTCAGGTGTTGTTGATCTCCACCGAGGGCGGGTGGCCGTTCCAGGTGCAGAACACCGAGACCGTCTCGCTGCCGCGCGTGAACGTGACCCGGATCCACTGCGTCTGGATCCAGCGCTCCATCTGCCAGCCCGACGCGGGCGTCGCGGAGACGAGCTGCGCGGAGGTGTCACCGAGGTCGAACACCACCCGGCCGCCCGAGACGTTGTACCCCTGCACCGCGCCCGAATTGGCCGGATTGCCGGAAGGGGTCGATGTCGAGGGCGACTTGGCGCCGGACGGGCCGGACGACGGCGCGTGGCTGTCCGAAGCCTTGCCGTCCCCGGTGTCCTTCGACGGTTTCCGCGCGGGCGAGGACGAGGGGGAGGGCGGTGGCTCCTGGGGGCGCTGGGTCGAGGAGGCGTCCGGCCGCGAGCCCTGCGCGATGTGCGCGTCGCCACTGATCGGCAGGGCGCGGGGCGGGTCGTACACCGTGCCCGCCATCACCGTGTGGACACCCCACCAGGACAGCGTCACCGCCGCTCCGGTGGCGAGCGACCACGCCAAACCGTGTACGAGTCCTCTGTGCATCCGGGCCATACTGCACCACGGGCCCCATCCGTGTCCCGCCACCGCCGGCTCCCCTCCCACGAGGGACTCCGCTCCTGCGGATGGCGTACGGTGCGGGCCATGGCAAGTGTGCTCGTGGTCGAGGACGACCAGTTTGTCCGCTCCGCCCTCATCCGCCACCTCACCGAGGCCTCCCACACGGTACGGAGCGTCGGCACGGCACTCGAGGCGCTGCGCGAAGTGGCCCATTTCCGTTTCGACGTGGTCATCCTGGACCTCGGACTGCCCGACCTGGACGGGTCCGAGGCGCTGAAGATGCTGCGCGGCATCACCGACGTACCGGTGATCATCGCGACCGCGCGGGACGACGAGGCGGAGATCGTCCGGCTGCTCAACGACGGCGCGGACGACTACCTCACCAAGCCGTTCTCCGTGGAGCACCTCTCCGCGCGGATGGCCGCCGTGCTGCGCCGGGCGCGCGCCACGGCCGGGGCCGAGCCGCCGTCCCGGGTGCTCCAGGTCGGCGGGCTCCGGGTCGACCCGCTGCGCCGCCAGGCCGAACTCGACGGCGTCCAGCTCGACCTCACCCGGCGCGAGTTCGACCTGCTCGCCTTCCTCGCCGGGCGGCCCGGCGTCGTGGTCCCCCGCAGGGAACTGCTCGCCGAGGTGTGGCAGCAGTCGTACGGCGACGACCAGACCATCGACGTCCATCTGTCCTGGCTGCGGCGGAAGCTGGGGGAGACCGCGGCCCGGCCGCGCTATCTGCACACGCTGCGGGGCGTCGGCGTCAAGCTGGAGCCACCGCGGTGAGGTGGGCGCTCGTCAGGGTCTGCCTCGCCGTCACCGTGATGGTCGTGGTCGCCTTCGCGGTGCCGCTCGGCATGGTCATCAAGGAGATGGCCCGCGACCGGGCGTTCTCCAACGCCGAGCGGCAGGCCGCGGCGATCGGGCCGACCCTGTCCATCACCACCGACCGCGACGCGCTGGAACGCGCCGTCGCCTCCACCCAGTTCGGCGCCGAGAACCGGATGGCCGTGCACGTTCCGGCGGACCCGGCGGTCCCCGGCAGCGCGCCGGTGGAGATCGGCAAGCAGCGCGCCGCCGACCGGGACCTCGAAGCCACCCGCAAGGTCATCAAGGCCTCGACCACCGACGTGGCGGGCGGTTCCGCGCTGCTCCAGCCCACCGCGCTGAGCTCCGGCCAGATTGCCATCGTCGAGGTCTTCGTGCCGGAGGCCGAGGTCACCAACGGCGTGACGACCGCCTGGCTGGTCCTGGCCGGGGTCGGCATCGGCCTGATCATCGGCTCCGTGGCCGTCGCCGACCGGCTCGGTGTACGCATGGTCCAGCCCGCCCAGCGCCTCGCGGGCGCGGCGCAGGACCTGGGCGAGGGCAAGCTCGGCGCGCGCGTCCCCGAGGAGGGGCCCACCGAACTGCGCTCGGCGGCCGTCGCCTTCAACTCCATGGCCGACCAGGTGGTCCAACTCCTCGCGAACGAAAGGGAGTTGGCGGCCGACCTCTCGCACCGGCTGCGTACGCCGCTCACCGTGCTCCGGCTGAACGCGGCCTCCCTCGGCGACGGGCCCGCGGCCGAGCAGACCCGCGCGGCGGTCGAGCAGTTGGAGCGGGAGGTCGACACGATCATCCGCACCGCGCGCGAGGCCAAGCCCAAGACCCAGCCCGCCGGGCCGGGGGCGGGGTGCGACGCCTGCGAGGTCATCCTGGAGCGGATGGAGTTCTGGTCGGCGCTGGCCGAGGACGAGGGCCGCGAGGTGCGGCTCGCGGGGGTCGACCGGCCCGTGCGCATTTCGGTGGCGCGGGCCGACCTCGTGGCCGTGCTCGACGCGCTGCTCGGCAACGTGTTCCGGCACACGCCGGAGGGGACGGCCTTCTCGGTGGACGTCCACAACGGGGAGGACGCGGTGATCGTGCTGGTCTCCGACGCGGGGCCCGGCATCTCCGATCCCCGGGCGGCGCTGGCGCGGGGCAACAGCGGGGGGCGGCCCGGGTCCACGGGGCTGGGGCTCGACATCGTGCGGCGGGTCGCCGAGTCGACGGGGGGTGACGTCCGGATCGGGCATTCCGTGCTGGGCGGCACGGAGGTTCGCCTCTGGATCGGGCTCGGGCCGGCGTCGCCGGGGCGCCGCGGTCACCGGGTCCGCGGCCGTTCCCGCCGCCCCCGCCGGGGCGCAACGGCCTGACCTTTTCCCCGCCGGGGTGGAAGGACCCTGGGGCTCCGCCCCAGACCATGCCGGCCAGCACCAGTACCGCCAGGGGCGCGGGGAACTGCGCGACCAGCCACGCACGGTCAACAGCCGAACCCCCTGGGAGTGCCGGGCTTAACCTCCCCCCATCGCATCCTTAAGCCCACCCTAAGATCCCCAACCCCCGCCCTGAACTGGGCATTTGTCCGGTTCGGCCTCGCTAGCGTGCTCCCGCACCCCGGAAACGGAATCCCGCACCCCCGCAACGCAGAGGCAGGCACGGCATGGGCAGCAGTACGCATCGGCGCAAGGCGAGCGGCACGACCAAGGTGATCGGCACGGTGGCCGCCGCCGCGGTCGTCGGCGGCGCGGCCTTCGCGCTCACCGGCACCGCGCAGGCCGCCTCGGTCGGCGCGGCGTACACCAAGACCAGCAGTTGGACCGGTGGTTACACCGGGCAGTACGTCATCACCAACGACACCGCCAAGACGCTCCCCGACTGGACCCTGGAGTTCGACCTCCCGGCCGGCACCACGCTCTCCTCCCTCTGGAACGGCGACCAGAGCGTGCGGGGTCAGCACGTCACCGTGAAGCCGCCCAGCTGGGACAAGGCTGGACTCGCCCCGGGCAAGTCGGTCACCGTCGGCTTCGTCACCTCGGCCCACGGCACCGCGGGCGACCCGACCGGCTGCCTCATCGACCAGGAGAAGTGTTCCGTCGACACCGGGGCCACCCCGCGGCCCAGCGGCCGCCCCACCGGACAGCCCACCCCCCAGCCCTCCGGCCCGGCGAGCACCAGGCCGACCGCCCAGCCGTCGAAGCCGCCCACTGCGATACCCACCCCCAGCAAGAGCACCGGCGGCGGTAGCGCGAGCGGCGCCGGGTTCGCGCCGTACGTCGACACCTCGCTCTACCCGGCGTACGACCTGGCGGGCACCGCCGACAAGACCGGCGTGAAGCAGTTCAACCTCGCCTTCGTGACCTCCGGCGGCGGCTGCGCCCCGCTGTGGGGCGGCGTCGGCGACCTCGGGAGCGACAAGGTCGCCTCGCAGATCGGCGCGCTGCGCGCCAAGGGCGGCGATGTGCGGGTCTCCTTCGGCGGCGCCTCCGGCTCCGAGCTCGGCCTCGTCTGCAAGAGCGCGGACGAGCTGGCTGCCGCGTACGGCAAGGTCATCGACGCGTACAAGCTCACCAAGGTCGACTTCGACATCGAGGGCGCCGCGCTGCCCGACACCGGCGCCAACGCCCGCCGCGCGCAGGCCATCGCGACGCTCCAGCGGTCCCACCCCGGGCTCGACGTCTCCTTCACGCTGCCCGTGATGCCCGAGGGCCTCACCCAGCCCGGCGTCGACCTGGTCGCCGACGCCAAGAAGAACGGGGTGAAGGTCTCCGCCGTCAACATCATGGCGATGGACTACGGCCCCTCCTACAGCGGTGACATGGGCGACTACGCGATCCAGGCCGCCAGGGCGACCCAGGCCCAGATCAAGGGAGTTCTGGGTCTGTCCGACGCCGCCGCGTGGAAGGCCGTCGCCGTCACGCCGATGATCGGCGTCAACGACGTCGGCGTGGAGAAGTTCACCGTGGCCGACGCCGCCAAGCTGGTGGACTTCGCGAAGTCCAAGGGCCTCGGGTGGCTCGCCATGTGGTCCGGTGCCCGTGACAAGGAGTGCCCGGGCGGCGCCAAGAACTCCGCCGACCCGACCTGCTCCTCGATCGCCCAGGAGCCGCTCGCCTTCACCAAGGCGTTCGGCGCCTACAGGTAGCCGTCCGTCCACCCCTCAGCTCCCCGGCCGGGACCGCCCTTCCCCCACCCCGGCCGGGGCCCGCTCATTTCCCCGCCGATCTGGCAGCGAGCGCCAGGACCCCGGCCGCGATCAGCACGGCGAGCACCACGCCCCACCCGATCACCCCGAACGCGGCGAGCGCGGCCGTCAGCGGCACGACGATCAGCAGGAACGGCAGCACCGAGTACCGGTTCATCCCTCGGCCCCCCGCCGTGCCGCGTCCAGGTAGGCCGTCAGCCCGTCCCACCGGCCCGGCCGCGCCGAGGCGTCGCCGGACAGCGCCGCCGGGTCCTCGCGCCAGGCCTCCCGCACGCCGGCGGAGAGCGACCGGTCGCCGCCGCTGAACAGCGTGCCCAGCTCGTCCATCCGGGCCGCGATCCGGCGTACGCGCGGATCCGTCGGCGGGGTGTCCGCTGCCCTCAACTCCTCGGCCCGCCGGTACAGTTCGGGCCATTCGACCTCCAGCAGGTAGTGCGCGGCCGGGCCGAGGGCCGCGGTGTGGGCGCCGAGCGCCCGTATCTGGTCGTCGTCGAGGTGGCGGCGCACGGCCTGTTCGGCCGCCGGTCCCGCCGTGCCGGTGGCGCGCAGCGCGTCGAGCACCGCGGAGGTCGTCGGCGCCCGGCCGTCCGCCACCTCCCGCTCGATGTGCACGAGCCGGTCGCGCAGGGTGGTGAGGGCGGCCAGCCGCGCCTCGACGCTCTCGCGGTGGTCGCGCAGGACACGCGCCGGGTCGACGCCGGAGTCCAGGCAGACGGCGATGGATTCCAGGCCGAGGCCCAGGCCGCGCAGGGCCAGCACCTGGTAGAGCCGGGCGATGTCGTCCTCGGTGTACTCCCGGTGCCCGCCCGCGGTGCGGCGCGATGGCGAGAGCAGTCCGATGGTGTCCCAGTGGTGCAGCGTGCGGACGGTGAGCCCGCTGGCCTCGGCCAGGGGGCCCACCTTCCAGGTGGATGCGGTCATGGCTCCACTGTGCGTCCTCACGCGGCGTGAGGTTCAAGCCCGGCGCCGGGTCGGTCCGCCGGCGCCCCCGCCCCTCGGGGTGTCACGTCCCGGGCAGCTCCCCGGTCCGGGCCAGCTCCGCGTACCAGCGGGCGCTCGACTTCGGGGTGCGGGCCAGCGTCTCGTAGTCCACGTACACCGCGCCGAACCGCTTGCCGTACCCGTACGACCACTCGAAGTTGTCCATCAGCGACCAGAGGTAGTAGCCCCGCACGTCCGCGCCCGCCTCCATCGCCCGGCGCACCGCCGCGAGGTGGTCGCGCAGATAGCGGATGCGGTCCGGGTCGTGCACCGAGCCGTCCGGGCCCGGCTTGTCGTCGCAGGCCGCGCCGTTCTCGGTGACCAGGAGCGGCAGCCCCGGGGCCTCCTTGGTGTAGCGCATCAGCAGGTCGTACAGGCCCGAGGGGTCGATGCTCCAGCCCATCGCGGTCCGCTCGCCCGGCGGCTGGTGGAAGGCGATGCCGGTGGCGCCCGGCCAGGGCGAGTGCGCGCTCGCCCCGTGGCCGTCCGCGCGGGCGTCGGCCCGGCCCGGGTCGGACGCCGAGACCAGGGAGGTCGTGTAGTAGTTGAGGCCGAGCGCGTCGAGCGGCTGGCGGATCGCGCGCAGGTCGCCGTCGTGCACGAAGGACCAGTCGGTGACCGAGGCGGTGTCCGCGAACAGCCGCCTGGGGTAGGCGCCGTGCAGCATCGGGCCGTGGAAGACGCCGTTGGCCAGGTCGTCGATCCGGCGCACCGCCGCCAGGTCCTCCGGGTCATCGGACAGCGGCCTGATCACCGCCGAGTTGAGGCTGACCGCGATCTGGTCGCGGGCGGGCAGCACCGCTCGCAGGGCCGAAGCCGCCTGTCCGTGACCGAGGTTGAGGTGGTGGGCGGCGCGCAGCGAGGCCGCGGGGTCGGTGCGGCCCGGCGCGTGGACGCCGGAGGCGTACCCCAGAAAGGCGCTGCACCACGGCTCGTTGAGCGTGGTCCACCGCTCCACCCGGTCGCCGAGCGCGGCGCCGACCAGTGCCGCGTACTCGGCGAAGCGGAAGGCGGTGTCCCGGGCGGGCCAGCCGCCCGCGTCCTCCAGCTCCTGCGGCAGGTCCCAGTGGTAGAGGGTGAGCGCGGGCGCGATGCCGTGGTTCAGCAGCTCGTCGACCAGGCGCCGGTAGAAGTCGAGGCCCAGCTGGACGGCGGGCCCGCGTCCGGTGGGCTGCACCCGCGACCACGAGACGGAGAAGCGGTACGAGGTGAGCCCGAGCTCCGCCATCAGCGCGACGTCCTCGCGCATCCGGTGGTAGTGGTCCACCGCGAGGTCCCCGGTGTCGCCGTCGGCGGTCCGGCCGGGCGTGTGGCTGAAGGTGTCCCAGATCGACGGGGTGCGGCCGTCCTCCGCCACCGCCCCCTCGATCTGGTAGGCGGAGGTGGCGGCGCCCCAGAGGAACCCGGGCGGAAAGCGGTCCAACATACGACACTCCCAACGAGCCGAAGAATGAGGGGACTTGGATCAGCCCTTGACCGCGCCCTGCATGATGCCGCCGACGATCTGCCGCCCGAACAGCACGAACGCGAGCAGCAGCGGCAGCGTGCCGAGCAGGGCGCCGGCCATGATGACCGACTGGTCGGGGATGTAGCCGCGGCCGAGCCCGGTGAGCGCCACCTGGACGGTGGGGCTGCCGTTCTGGGTCAGCGCGATGATCGGCCAGAAGAAGTCGTTCCAGGCCATCACGAACGTCAGCATCCCGAGCACCGCCATCGCGGGCCGGGCGACCGGGAACACGATGTGCCACACCACCCGCCAGCTGCTCGCCCCGTCCACCCGGGCGGCCTCGACGAGCTCGGTGGGCAGCGCCTCGACGAGGTACTGCCGCATGAAGAACACCCCGAACGCGCTGACCAGGGTCGGCAGGATGACGGCCTGGAGCTGGTCGGTCCAGGACAGCTTGGCGACCATCATGTACAGCGGTACGACACTGAGCTGCGGCGGCACCATCATCGTGCCGATCACCAGGAGCAGCAGCAGGTTCTTGAAGCGGAAGCGGAGCTTGGCGAAGGCGAAGCCCGCCAGGGTGGAGAAGAACACGGTGCCCGCGGCGATCGAGCCCGCCACGATCGCCGTGTTGAGCAGGGCCGTGCCCATGTTGGCGTCGGTCCAGGCGATCCGGAGGTTCCTGAACAGGTTCCCGCCGAACCAGAACGGCGGGGGTGTCTGGGCGAGCCGGGTGTTGGTGCGGGACGCGGCCACCGCCGTCCACACCAGCGGGAACAGCGATCCCGCGGTGAACACGATCAGGACGGCGTAGGTGAGGCGGCCGCCGTGCAACTGACGGCCGGCACGCTGGGCCCTCAACTCATCTCCCCCTTGCGCAGCTTGTGGGAGACGAGCCAGTTCACCGCGCCGATGAGGAGCAGGATCAGGAACATCGCCCAGGCGATGGCCGAGGCCCGGCCGAGGTGCAGGTTCACCCAGCCCTGTTCGTACAGATACAGGCCGAGCGTCTGGAACTGGTGGTCCGAGCCGCCGGTGGCGCCCGCCGAGCCGTTGAACAGGAGCGGCTCCCCGAACAGCTGGGTCGCGCCGATCGTGGAGACGACCGCGGTGAACAGGATGGTCGGACGCAGCGAGGGGATCGTCACGTGGCGGAACTGCTGCCACCGCGAGGCCCCGTCGAGCGCGGCCGACTCGTACAGATCGGCGGGCACCGCCTGCATCGCGGCCAGGTAGATCAGCGCGTTGTAGCCGGTCCACCGCCAGATGACGATGGTGGAGACGGCGAGCTGCGAGGTCCAGCCGCCGTTCTGCCAGTCGACGTGCCCGAACCCGACGAGCCCGAGCGCCCAGTTGACCATGCCGTAGTCGCGCCCGAAGAGCAGCACGAACACGAGCGTCGCCGCGGCCACGCTGGTGGCGTACGGGGTGAGCACGGCGACCCGGAAGAACATCGAGCCGCGCAGCTTGTAGTTGAGCAGGTGCGCGATGCCGAGCGCGACGAGCAGCTGCGGCACGGTGGACAGGACGCCGATGGTGAAGGTGTTGCGCAGCGCGTTCCAGAAGAAGTCGTCCGACAGGAGCCGCGAGAAGTTCTTCAGGCCCACCCACGTCATGTCGTTCGGCGAGGTCAGCTCGACCTGGTGCAGCGAGGCCCAGCCGGTGTAGAGGAGGGGGAAGAGGCCGAAGGCCGCGAAGAACACGAAGAAGGGCGCGACGAACGCGTACGGGCTCCAGCGCACGTCGCGCCGGTAGCGGCGGCTGCGCCGCTCCTCGGCGCGGGCCCGGCCGGGGGCCGTGCCCTCCTGCCCGGGACCGGGGGAGGGCACGGCGGCCGTGGTGTCGCTCGCCATCGTCACTGGTCCAGCGCGTTGTCGATCGCCTTCACCGCGGCGTCCCAGCCCTGCTGCGGCGACTTGCCCTTCTGCTCGACCTGGAGCATGCCGATGTCCGAGAGGTTCTGCTGGATGATCTGGTCCTTCGGGCCGAGGGGCTGCACCGGGGTGCCCTCGGCGGCCCGCGCGAAGATCTGGCCGATGGGGGCGTTGCCGAAGTAGGCGTGCTTGGCGTCGGCCACGGCGGGCAGCGCGTAGGCGGCCTTGGCGCTCGGGAAGCTGCCGCGCTTCTCGAACAGGACGGCCTGCTGGGCGGGCGCGGTCAGCCAGGCGGCGAGCTTGGCGGCCTCGGCCGTGTGCTTTCCGGCCGACGGCACGGTGAGGAAAGAGCCGCCCCAGTTGGAGGGCTGGGGGGCGGCGGCCACGTCCCACTGGTCCTTGCCGGAGGCGCCCGCCTTGTCCTGGATGTAGCCGAGCATCCACGCCGGGCAGGAGACGGTGGCGAAGGAGGCGTTGGCGAAGCCCTGGTCCCAGGTGGGCTGGAACTGCTGGAGCTTGGCGGTGAGCCCGTCGGTGGCGAACGCGGCCGCGGTGTCCCAGGCCTGCTTGATCGCCGGGTTGGTCTTGTAGACGACCTTTCCGTCGGCGTCGTAGTAGCGGGTGGCGCCGGCCCCGGTGATCGAGTTCAGCACGCCGGACGCGGAGTCCACGAAGGCGGCGCCCTGGGGGGCCTTCGCCTTGTACTGGCGCCCCACCGCGAGGTACTTGTTCCAGTCGCCCGCCCACAGCTTGCCGACGGCCTCGCGGTCGGTGGGCAGTCCGGCCTTGGCGAACAGGTCCTTGCGGTAGCAGATGCCGGTGGGCCCGGTGTCGGTGCCGAGGCCGACCGTCTTGCTGTCCTTGGTGGTGGCCTGCGCCCACTTCCAGGGCAGGAAGTCGTCCTTGTTCACCCCGGGCGCCTTGGACAGGTCCTCCAGCTTGCCGCTCTGGGTCGCGGTGACCTCGGCGATGTTGCTGACCTCGACGGCCTGGATGTCGGCGAGGCCGCTGCCGGACCCGAGGTGGGTCAACAGCTGGGGGTAGTAGTTCTCGTTCCGCTCGATCGAGGTCTGCTTGATCTCGATGTCCGGGTGGAGCTTCATGTACGCGTCGTAGAGCCCGGCCTCCTTCAGGCCGAAGGCGCCGAAGACGCCGACGGTGAGGGTGGTCTTCGCGCCGCCCCCGCCGCCGGCCGACGGACCGTCGGCCGCCGGGGCCTTGCCGTCGTCGGCGCAGCCCGCGAGCAGCCCGGTACCGAGCGCGGCCACGGCCGCGAGGGCCGCCAGCCGCCTGGACATACGTGTACGCGTGCGCATGTGCTTCCTCCAACTGTCGTCCGGGCCAAGCCAGTTGAGGCGCGTCGGCGCGGGCGGAAGGTATGCGAAAGGTGTAGGGACCTACTAGTGTGGGAGCGCTCCCAGCTGTGATGTGTTGAAGGGTCGCGGCTGACTGTTGGACTGTCAAGGGACCGCGCAATGACTGTGGATGAGGTTCCCCGCCCGGCCGGGACTGTTACTTTCAGCGGAGTTGCGCGAGTGGGGGAGGCAGACGTGACGGCAGCTCGCACGATCAGGGGCCGCGGTGCGGGGCGGCCCACTCTCGAAGAAGTGGCGGCCAGGGCCGGGGTCGGCCGGGGCACCGCGTCCCGGGTGATCAACGGTTCGCCGCGGGTCAGCGACGAGACCCGGGCCGCCGTCGAGGCGGCCGTCGCCGAGCTCGGCTACGTGCCCAACCGGGCGGCCCGCGCCCTCGCCGCCAACCGCACCGACGCCATCGCCCTGGTCGTCCCCGAGCCCGAGGCCCGCTTCTTCGCCGAGCCGTACTTCTCCGACATCGTGCGCGGGGTGGGCGCGGCCCTGGCCGACACCGAGATGCAGCTCCTGCTCACCCTGGTCGGCGGCGACCGGGAGCGGCGCAGGCTCGCCCAGTACCTCGCCTCGCACCGCGTCGACGGAGTCCTGCTCGTCTCCGTGCACGCGGACGACCCGCTGCCCGACCTCCTCGAACAGCTCGGGATTCCCGTGGTCATCAGCGGCCGGCGCAGCGAGGACGAGCCGCTCGCCTCGGTCGACTCCGACAACTACGAGGGCGCCCGCACCGCCATAGCCCACCTCGTGGCCCGCGGTCGGCGCACCATAGCGATGATCACCGGTCCGCTGGACGTGTACGGCGCCCGCCGCCGCCTCGACGGCTACCGGGCGGCCCTGGCGGAGGCGGGCCTTCAGGAACTGTCGGTTCCCGGCGACTTCACCGAGGAGGGCGGCCGCCGTGCGATGACCGAGCTGCTGGCCCGCCGCCCGGAGCTCGACGCGGTCTTCGCCGCCTCCGACGTCATGGCCTCCGGCGCCCGCCAGGTGCTGCGCGAACAGGGCCGCCGCATCCCCGAGGACATGTCCCTGATCGGCTTCGACGACTCGGTGATAGCCCGCCACATGGACCCGCCGCTGACCAGCGTGCGCCAGCCGATCGAGGAGATGGGCCGCACGATGGCCGAGCTGCTCCTCGCCGAGATCACCGCCACCGAGCCGAGCCGCCCGAGCCTGGTCCTGCCGACGGAACTCGTCGTACGCGCGTCGTCCTGACAAGCCTGACGAGGGGGAGGGCGTCGGGTCGGGCCGGGACGCGAAGAAGGCCCGCCCCGCTCGCGCGGGACGGGCCTTCTTCATCAGGGTGAGTAACGGGACTCGAACCCGCGACATCCTGGACCACAACCAGGTGCTCTACCAGCTGAGCTATACCCACCATGCATGACCGGACTGTTGTGGTCTTGGGAAGTCCCTGGGGGCTTTCCCTACCGGCCGAGAAAAAGTGTACAGGGTCCGGGAGGGTGCTCGCGCACATGTTTCGGGGCACCCTCCCGGACCCCCTGCGCAGGGCTACTCCGCAGGCAGGACGTACTTCGCCGCGATGGCCTTCGCGGTGTCCGAGTCCGGGCCCGGCTGCGGGACGAAGACCGCCTCGCGGTAGTAGCGGAGCTCCGCGATGGATTCACGGATGTCCGCGAGCGCCCGGTGGTTGCCGTTCTTGTCCGGGCTGTTGAAGTACGCCCGCGGATACCAGCGGCGGGCGAGCTCCTTCACCGAGGAGACGTCCACGATCCGGTAGTGGAGGTGGGACTCCAGGCTCGGCATGTCCCGCAGCAGGAAGCCGCGGTCGGTGCCGACCGAGTTTCCGCACAGCGGCGCCTTGCCGGGCTCCTTGACGTGTTCACGTACGTACGCGAGGACCTGCTCCTCGGCGTCGGCCAGCGTGGTGCCGCCGGCCAGCTCGTCGAGGAGCCCGGAGGTGGTGTGCATGGCGCGCACCACCTCCGGCATGGTCTCCAGCGCGGCGTCGGGGGGACGGATCACGATGTCCACCCCTTCGCCGAGTACGTTCAGCTCCGAGTCGGTGACCAGTGCGGCCACCTCGATGAGTGCGTCGTCCGTCAGCGAGAGCCCGGTCATCTCGCAGTCGATCCACACCATGCGGTCGTTCATGTGTCTTACCCTACGGGGCGCTCCGCTGGCCGGGCAGACTCGGACGGCCACCGGTGTAGCCGGAGGCGTACAGATCGGAGCTGGGCTTCCCCGGCTCCGGTGCGGTGTGCGAGGTCGCTGTCGGCCCCACCACCGCGCTGGCCGCCGCCGTCCGCCGGGCCTGGGGGAGCGCCTGGGGCGGAACGGTCTCCGGCACCGGAGCGGGCATGGGCACCGCGATGGGGCCCGCACTCGGTTCCGGTTGCGGCCGCCGTGCCCGGTAGGCCGCCCGGTAGGACGCCGGGGACGAGCCGAGCTGGCGGCGGAAGTGCCCGCGCAGCGCGACCGGGGAGCGGAAGCCGCAGCGGCCCGCCACCTCGTCCACGGAGTAGTCGGACGTTTCGAGCAGGCGCTGGGCCTGCAGGACCCGCTGGGTGATCAGCCACTGGAGCGGGGCCGAGCCGGTCAGCGAGCGGAAACGGCGGTCGAAGGTGCGACGGCTCATGTACGCCCGCGCGGCCAGGGTCTCCACGTCGAACTGCTCGTGGAGGTGTTCCAGCGCCCAGGCGACGACCTCGGCCAGCGGGTCGGAGCCGATCTCCTCAGGTAAAGACCTGTCGAGATAGCGCTCCTGGCCTCCGCTGCGGCGGGGCGGCACGACGAGTCGGCGGGCCAGCGCGCCGGCCGCCTCACTGCCGTGGTCCGTCCGCACGATGTGGAGACAGAGATCGATTCCGGCCGCGGTTCCGGCCGAGGTGAGGACGTCCCCGTCGTCGACGAAGAGCTCCCTCGGATCCACGTGCACCGATGGATAGCGTTTGGCCAGTGTCGGCGCGTACATCCAGTGCGTCGTCGCCGGGCGGCCGTCGAGCAGACCGGCCGCGGCGAGCACGAACGCGCCGGTGCACAGCCCGACGATCCTTGCCCCTTCCTCGTGTGCCCGGCGCAGCGCTTCGAGCGCGGCGGCGGGGGGCGGTGAGGTGATGGAACGCCACGCGGGCACCACCACCGTTCCCGCCCTGCTGATGGCTTCCAGACCGTAGGGCGCGGTGAGTTCGAGTCCCCCTGTGGTCCGCAGGGGGCCTTCCTCGCCGGCGCACACCAGCAGTCTGTAACGCGGAACTCCCGCGTCCTGACGGTCGATTCCGAACACGGAGAGCGGAATGGAACTTTCGAAGATGGGGCCGCCACTGAACAGCAGTACGGCGACGACTTCTCGGCGTCGGCGGCCGGCCAGCTTCCTTGCGGTCTCCGGTGATGCGGCAGCGGAGTCCTGGCTCATGGCGCTAAGCCCCCCTCGGTGTTCGCGGCTCCCCGTTCTTGTCGGGCCTGTCGCTCCTGCACTTTTCCCCTCGGTTTTGCACGAGTCCCCAGCCTTCGATACGCATGATCGAATCTACTGCGTCCCGTGGTGCCGGCGTGACAAGTCCGGCACCCAGCGCTATGTCGACAAGGCAACTTGGCGCGAAGCTTTCGATCACGAAGCGTTTCACCCGTGGGCCCCGCAGGGGAAGTGCGCCTTCTGGGGATGGCCCGTACCCGTATGGTGCCAGAGGCCGCAATGGTCCTTTCATCCCTGGTGGCAAGGGGGTTGGCAGGCCATTTACCCAAGGAATCCGCCACCAGGGGAACTTGGCCGAAAACATATGGGTCCAGGTGTGCGATCGCCTCATCCGGCGGGTGTACGTCCCCCTCCGTGACGCCCACCGCGCTGCCCCTCGCGGCCCCCTTCGGGGGCCCCTCGGCCGTGCCGCCCGGGCGCCGGGAGCGACCGCCGCGCGCGTTCCTCGGCGGCCGCTCGCTCGGACTGCCGCAGCAGCAGCCGGCACACCGCCGTCACGGCCGTCAGGCCCAGCGCCGAGCCGGCCGCCCCCGCGAACGACGACCCGTACACGACGAGCACCACGGGCACGAGCACGCAGCTGAACGCCGCCCAGCGGACGACGTCGCCGGCCGGGTCGGCCGGGGGCCGGCCGGTCGCCGCCCAGAGTGGTTCTGCGTTCACGGACCGGTTGGTACGTACGGTTTCGGCCGCGGACGGCGGTCCGGGCGTCCGGCGGCGGGAGCCGGGCCGCGCGAGTCGGGCGGAAGGGTGGGCGACCGGGGGAGGGGGCACGAGGAGGTGCTTCCTTGATCGGGGTCGGGGTGATCACGCGTCTAACGCGGAAGCGGCCGATCCGGTCACTGGAAGATCATCGCCGCCCGGCCGGGACCGGCCGCGAGGGGGACGGCTGTAGAGGGCACCGGGCATTGCCATCCGGGGCGGGCTCGTGCATGCTCCGGGGAACGCCGAGTAGCTTCGGCGGCTCTGGGCAGGAGAGGAGTGTCGCCGTACCCTTGGGGGTATGGGGTTGGGAAGATGATTCCCGGACACAGCTCCGCCGCCGACTCGTTGTTGCTCACTCGTCCCCGCTGTCCCCCGACTGAGGACCTCCTTCGCCGAGACACCCATGGCCGGTCACGAATTCTCCGAACCCGCGGACCGCAAGCAGGTAGCCGACCCCACGTCGGACCTCCAAGCGGCGACAGAACCACGACACTCCTGCGATCCCGCATTCCGGCACGGCGTCGTCGTCGGCTTCGACGGCTCGACCTCCAGTGAGCGGGCCCTCGCCTATGCCATCGGCATGGCCAAGCGCTCGGGTTCCGGGCTGATCATCGTGCATGTCGCCAACCGGCTGCCCACCACGGTGTGGGCGGGCTGCGAGCCGCCCGTCTTCGTGGACGTCCCGGACCACCGCACCGAGGTCCTCGGGCTCGAACTCGCCTGCGCCGACTACCTCGCCGAGGTCCCCTGGATCCTGGTCGAGCGCGGCGGCGACATCTGCCACGAACTGGAAGAAGTCGGGCGTGAGTACGCGGCGGACGCGATCGTCGTCGGCTCCACGCACGGCCTCGTCGGGCGGATCTTCGGCTCGGTCGCGGGCCGGCTCGCGCGGCGTGCGCAGCGGCCCGTCGTCGTCATCCCGTAATCGCGCGTTGTCCCAGTCGAGACCCGGTCGGCGTTTGCCTGACGTGGCGTCAACTTCCTTGCCCGGCAAGTGAATCTACCCACGCGTAGGGGTGGATTGTGCCCTTGTGAAGGGTACGTAAGTATCGCTGGGAAGCAGCACAAACGCGCACGAAGGGAGCCCGCCGTGGACAACGAAGTCTCCGCGGGAAGCACCACCTCCACGCTCGGTCACCTCGCACTCGGACTCACTCTGCTGGCCTTCGGCCTCGGCAACACCCGCGTGATCGACGGCGTGACGGTGGCCGACTCGGTCTCGATCGCGACCTACGTCGGCGGCATCGGCCTGTTCATCCTCGGCGTCCTCGCCTTCCGCGATCAGGACGCGTTCACCGGCACCGCCTTCGCGGGCCTCGGGGCCTTCTGGTTCACGTGGGCCGCGGGCGCGAACACCAAGTTCTCGGCCAACGCGGCCGGCCTCTTCCTGGTGCTCTTCGCTCTCCTGGCGCTGAGCCTGGCGGCGGGCTCGGCGGGTGCCGGGCTCTTTTGGCAGGGCACGTACGGCCTGCTCTTCCTGGCCCTGGTGCTGCTGGCCATCGGCCAGTTCGCGGACAGCGGCTCGCTCGGTAAGGCGGCGGGCTGGGTCGCCGCCGTCGCGGGCGCCGTCGCCTGGTACGGGGCGACCGCCTCGCTCGCCAAGTGGCCGACCGCGATGCCCCGACGCGCTGCCGGCCGGGGGGTGACGGCCACCGGCTGATTCGGCAGCCGCGGGCCCGGTGCCTGGGCAGCGCCCGGCCCGCAGAAGGGCGACCCCCGCCGATGGCAGGGGTCGCCCCTTTCTGTGCGTACGGAGCGTACGGACTACTCGACCGTGACCGACTTGGCCAGGTTGCGCGGCTTGTCGATGTCGCGGCCCATCGCCAACGCCGTGTGGTACGCGAAGAGCTGGAGCGGGATGCCCATGAGGATCGGGTCCAGCTCGTCCTCGTTCTTCGGCACGACGATGGTGTGGTCGGCCTTCTCCTGGTTCTGGTGGGCGACCGCGAGGATGCGGCCGCTGCGGGCCTTGATCTCCTCCAGGGCGGCGCGGTTCTTCTCCAGGAGGTCGTCGTCGGGGACGATGGCGACCGTCGGCAGCGCGGGCTCGATGAGCGCGAGCGGGCCGTGCTTCAGCTCGGAGGCGGGGTAGGCCTCGGCGTGGATGTAGGAGATCTCCTTGAGCTTCAGGGAGGCCTCCAGGGCGACCGGGTAGCCGCGCACGCGCCCGATGAACATCATCGACTGGGCGCCCGCGTACTCCTGGGCCAGCTTCTCGATCTCCGGCTCCATGGCCAGGATCTCCTCGATCTGGCCGGGCAGCTTGCGCAGGCCCTCGATGATCCGCTTGCCGTCGGCCACCGACAGGTCGCGGATGCGGCCGAGGTGCAGGGCGAGCAGCGCGAAGGCGACCACCGTGTTGGTGAAGCACTTGGTGGAGACGACGCAGACCTCGGGCCCGGCGTGCACATAGGTGCCGCCGTCCGCCTCGCGGGCGATGGCGGAGCCGACGACGTTCACGACGCCGAGCACCCGGGCGCCCTTGCGCTTGAGCTCCTGCACGGCCGCCAGCACGTCGTAGGTCTCACCGGACTGGGAGACCGCGATGTACAGGGTGTCGGGGTCCACGACCGGGTTGCGGTAGCGGAACTCGGAGGCCGGCTCGGCGTCCGCGGGGATGCGGGCGAGCTCCTCGATGAGGCCGGCGCCGATCAGGCCCGCGTGGTAGCTGGTGCCGCAGCCGAGGATCTTGATGCGGCGCACGCCGCGCGCCTCGCGGGCGTCCAGGTTCAGGCCACCGAGGTGAACGGTCGAGAACCGGTCGTCGATGCGGCCGCGCAGGACCCGGTCGACGGCCTCGGCCTGCTCGCTCATCTCCTTGTGCATGTACGTGTCGTGGCCGCCCATGTCGTAGGAGGCGGCCTCCCACTCGACGGTCTCGGGGGTGGCGTTGGTCTGCGTGCCCGAGGTCGTGTACGTCCGGAAGTCGTCGGCCTTCAGGGTCGCCATCTCGCCGTCGTTGAGGGTGACGACCTGGCGGGTGTGGGCGATGAGGGCGGCGACGTCGGAGGCGACGAGCATCTCCTTCTCGCCAATGCCGAGGATGACCGGGGAGCCGTTGCGGGCGACCACGATGCGGTCGGCGAAGTCGGCGTGCATCACGGCGATGCCGTAGGTGCCCTCGATGACCTTGAGCGCGTCGCGGACCTTCTCCTCCAGGGAGTCGGCCAGGGAGCGGGCGATCAGGTGGGTGATGACCTCGGTGTCGGTCTCGGAGGCGAAGACGACGCCCTCGGCCTCCAGCTTGGCGCGCAGGTCGGCGGCGTTGTCGACGATGCCGTTGTGGACGACGGCGACCTTGTTCTCGGGGTCGAGGTGCGGGTGCGAGTTCTCGTCGGAGGGGGCGCCGTGGGTGGCCCAGCGGGTGTGGGCGATGCCCGTGGTGCCGGCGAAGCGCTTGGGGACCCGGGCCTCCAGGTCACGCACGCGGCCCTTGGCCTTGACCATCTTCAGGGCCGCGGACTTGGGGCTGTTGACGACGACGCCCGCCGAGTCGTAACCCCGGTACTCCAGCCGCTGCAGGCCTTCCAGCAGCAGCGGAGCCACATCACGCTTGCCGATATAACCGACGATTCCGCACATAGAGTCTCTGCCCCTCCATCGACGTACAAAAGTTCCGGTGTGCCCGGCCGTGGCGCTCAGCCGTAGACGATGCGGCGCAGCTGCCGGAGCGAGAGCTCCGGTGGCGCCACGGCGCGATGCGGCAGCTCGGCCGCGATCCGCTCGAAGATCTCCGTGTTCACGGCGCCGCCGGACTGCAGTTCGCGGTGGCGCCGGCGGACGAATTCCTCGCACGTCTCGTCGAAGTACGCCAGCACATCGAGGACCACCCGGGCCGCCTCACCGCGCTGGAGCGCGGTGCTGCGCACCAGATGATCTACGAGGTCGTCGTGCGACGACGGGCTGCGGCGTTCGAGCACCCGTCGATACTGCGGGGTCTCGCGGCCGTACGCAAGAATCCTGCCCGATTCCGGGCAGGATTCGCATGATCATCCTTCTGGTCTGGACCAGGAGGGTGTCCCAGTGCGCCGCCCGCCGAGCCGCCTGCGCATCCCAGGGGCGTCCGGCCCCGGATTCACAGGCGCTTGAGGACCGCCTGCTTGGCCGCCGAGAACTCCTCGTCCGTCAGGATGCCGCTCCGGTGCAGCTCGCCGAGCTCGCGCAGGCGGCGCAGCAGCACGTCGTGGTCCTCCGCCGCCGGGGCGGCGGCGGGCCCGGCTTCCAGGACCTTGGGCGCCGCGGCCTCCAGCTCGCGGTGCGGTGCGTGGGGATGCGGCATGCGGGCCACGACCGCCGAGGCGAGCAGCGCCATCAGCGGGTCCTTCTTGAAGCCGTTCAGCTCCACCGCCAGCGGGTCGTGCTTGGGGGCGAGCCGCGGGGCGTTCGGCATGGTCACGAAGCGCAGGTAGCCGTCGGCAAGACCGCGCGCGGGCTGCCACACCACCCCCGTCAGATCGTCGAGGTCGAGGGTGACCGGACCGGCCGCCGTCTTCTTCTCGTCGGTGTGCCAGGTCCACTCCAGGTGCACGGTGCGCCCGTCGAATGTGACCGTGGCGTCGCCCGCGCCCACCGTCATCGGCAACGCGGGTCCCGGCAGGAGATACGCATCGACCGGGCCGTCCGGCACCTCGTCGAGCAGCAGGGCGTTGCGGACCTCGTCCACCATGTACTCGGCCACGGCGGCCGTGCGGGTCTCCACGGTCAGGACGTACGGGTCCGAGCCGTCCGGCAGCTTTCCGGCGGTGACCTGGAGCAGCGGATCGGCCCCGTCCCGCAGCCGCAGCCTGAGCCGCCCCGACTTGCGCCCCGGCTCGTACGCGATGCCCGCCACCGCCCGCAGCGGCACCACCGTCTCGCCGAGCGTCCTGCGCAGCAGGCCCACCGACTTGTCGCTGCCCGGCACGATGCGCAGCGTCTCGCCGTCGAAGGTCCAGGTGCCGTCCTTCTGGATGATTTCCGCCATGCGGCGATTCTTTCACCGACCCACTGGTGTGATGATCGACTTGCGGACTTCCCGCCGTACCGTTCCGGCCCGTCGTGCCGGTCCCCGCCTTGACCACGGCTGGGGTCCCCGGGTCCCATGGGAAGTGTTCGGTTGCTCAGCCCCCACAGTTGCGCGACCCCTTGGAAGGGAACCGCTTGTGAGACAGAGACAGCGCAGGACATTCGCCCGGCTCCTCGGCTCGCTGGTCCTGGTGACGGCCGCCGGGTTCGCCGGCATCGGCGCCTCGGCGGCCCCCGCGGCTGCGGGCGCGCCCCGCCCGCTCGGCCAGATCGTGCCCGCCCCCGCCTCCGTCTCGCCCGGCGGCACCCCGTACACCATCGGCTCGGCCACCCGGATCAGGGTCGCCCCGGGCTCGGCCGACGCCCGGCGGATCGGCGACTACCTCGCGGGCGTGCTGCGCCCCTCCACCGGATACGCCCTGCCGGTCACCGACGCGGCGGGAAGCGACGGGATCCGGCTGCTGCTCGGCGCCGGTGACAGCGGCCTCGGTGACGAGGGCTACCGGCTCACTTCGGCAAGCGGCGCGCTCACCGTCACCGCCAGCAAACCCGCCGGGCTCTTCCACGGCGTGCAGACCCTGCGGCAGCTGCTGCCCGCGGCCGTGGAGAAGCGGACCCGGCAGACCGGGCCCTGGAAGATCGCGGGCGGCACCGTCACCGACTCCCCGCGCTATGCCTACCGGGGCGCGATGATCGACGTCTCGCGGCACTTCTTCACCGTCGACCAGGTCAAGCGGTACATCGACCAGCTGGCCCTCTACAAGATCAACGAGCTGCATCTGCACCTCAGCGACGACCAGGGCTGGCGGATCGCCGTCGACTCCTGGCCCAAGCTGGCCACGTATGGCGGCCAGACCCAGGTCGGCGGCGGCAAGGGCGGCTCCTACACCAAGGCCGACTACCAGGCGATCGTCACCTACGCCTCCTCCCGCTATCTGGAGGTCGTCCCCGAGATCGACACCCCGGGACACACCAACGCGGCCCTCGCCTCCTACGCCGAGCTCAACTGCAACGGCGTCGCGCCCCCGCTGTACACGGGCACCAACGTCGGCTTCAGCTCGCTGTGCGTGCCCAAGGACGTGACGTACCGGTTCTTCGACGACGTGGTGCGCGAGGTCGCCGCCCTCACACCCGGCCGGTACGTCCACATCGGCGGTGACGAGGCGCACTCCACCTCCCACGCCGACTACGTCACCTTCATGGACAAGGCACAGCCGGTCGTCGGCAAGTACGGCAAGACCGTGATGGCCTGGCACCAGATCGCCGGGGCGAGCCCGGTGAAGGGGGCCGTCGCCCAGTACTGGGGGACGCTCGGCAACGAGGCGGACGTCGCCGCCGCCGCGCAAGCCGGCACCCGGCTCGTGATGTCGCCCGCCAACCACGCGTACCTCGACATGAAGTACGACGCGAAGTCGCCGCTCGGCACCAGCTGGGCCGGGTACGTCGAGGTCGACAAGTCGTACGCCTGGGACCCGGCCACCTTCGTCAAGGGGGTGCCCGCCCAGGCCGTGCTCGGCGTGGAGGCGCCGATCTGGTCGGAGACGCTGACGAACTCCTCCCAGATCGAGTACATGGCGTTCCCGCGGCTCCAGGGGATCGCGGAGATCGGGTGGTCGCCGGCGTCCACGCACGACTGGGCGTCCTACAAGACCCGGCTCGCCCAGCAGGGGCCGAGGATGACCGCGCTCGGCATCAACTTCTACCGCTCGCCGGTGGTGCCCTGGGTCTGATGCCCCGCAGCCACCGGGGCCGGTCCGGGCGGGACCGGCCCCGGTGGCGGGGCGCCGCGTCAGGCGATCGGGTTCCGCAGGGTCCCCACCAGTTGCAGCGCACCCGCCGGGTCCGCCAGGTCCACCATCTGCTCGTTGTTGCGCAGCTGGAGGCGGTTCAGGCAGGACAGTGCGAAGTCCGGCGCGAACAGGTCGTACTGCTTGAACCGGTCGGCCAGTTCCGGCTTGGACTCCTGGTAGGCGGTGACGCACTCGGCCACCGTCCCCCAGAACGCGGACTCGTCGAGCACGCCCTCCGTCACCAGCGCCGCGTTCAGGAAGCGCAGGAAGCAGTCGAAGACGTCGGTGAAGACGGACAGCAGCTTCATGTCCTCGGGGACGTCCGCGCGGATCCGCTCGACGGCCGGCGGGAGCGCCGCGTCCGGGTCCATCACCGCGATCTCCTCCGCGATGTCCTTGAAGATCGCCCGCGAGACCGTGCCGTCCTCGGCGAGGACCAGGATCACGTTCTCGCCGTGCGGCATGAACACCAGGTCGTACGCGTAGAACGAGTGCAGCACCGGCACCAGGTACGCGTCGAGATAGCCCCGCAGCCACTCGGCGGGGGTGCGGCCCGACCCGGCGATCAGGGCGCCCGCGAAGGAGGCGCCCTCGCGGTCGGTGTGCAGCAGCGAGGCCATGGTGGCCAGCCGCTCGCCGGGCGCGAGGGACGGCACCGGGCTCTCGCGCCACAGCGCCGCCAGCATCTTCCGGTACGGCGAGTAGCGGTCCGTCGCGCGCTCGTACTGCTCGTGGCGGTAGCCGATCGCGGCCCGCTCGCGGATGATCGAGAACCGGGCGGCCCGGAAGGTGTCGTCGGCCGCGACCAGGTCCGCGAGCCAGTCGTTGATGGCGGGCGTCGCCTCCATGTACGCGGCCGAAAGTCCGCGCATGAAGCCCATGTTGAGGACCGAGAGGGCCGTTTTGACGTAGTGCTTGGCCGGGTCGCTGGTGTTGAAGAAGGTGCGGATCGACTGCTGGGCGAGGTAGTCGTCGTCGCCCTCGCCCAGCAGCACCAGGCGCTCCTGGGCGATCTCGGCCGCGAAGGTGACGGACAGCTTGTTCCACCACTGCCAGGGGTGCACCGGCAGGAGGAGGTAGTCGGCCATGTCCAGACCGCGTTCGGCGAGCCGGGCCGCGAACCGGTCGAGGGTGTCGGGGCCGAGTTCGTCGCGCATCAGCGTCTCGTGGTCCAGGCCCGCGCCCGCCGTGAAGGTGGCGCGGTCGCGGCGGGCCGCGAGCCAGAGCAGCCGGACCGGGCTCGCCGTCTCGGGGGCGTACGCGAGGTACTCGTGGATGCCGAAGCCGAGCCGGCCGTTGTTGGCCACGAAGCAGGGGTGGCCCTCGGTCATGCCCGTCTCGATGGCCTGGAAGCCGGACCGGGCGAGTTCCCCGGAGCTGATCTGAGGCTTCGTCAGCTTGTAGGCGGTGCCGGAGAGCGTGGAGGAGATCTCCTCCAGGTACACCGGCAGGATGGCGTCGCTCAGGCCGAGCGCGCCCCGCAGATCGAGCAGGAAGTCCAGCGCGTCCAGCGGGAGTTCACCCTCCGCGCCGTGCCGCGTTATCGACTCCGCCGACACCTGCCAGTGGTCGAGGGCGAGCCGGTCGGCGGTGAAGCGGTACTCGACCGAGCCGTCGTCGGAGCGGACCCGGAATGGGGTCCCCCCTGCTCGAGCGGAGCCGAGAGCTTGGGGAAGGTCGTCGCCGAGCGGCTCGGGGGTCAGCAGGCGCTCGTGGGCGAACTCGGCGAGCGCCTTGCGGACCAGCAGCCGGTTGGCCTCGGCCCACAGCTCGGGGGTGAGGTGGGTGACCGTGGTGTCGGGGGTCATCGTGCTGCGGCCTCTCGGGATCGAACCGTACGGAACTGCTGTCGGGTGCAGAAGGACAGGTAGGCGTCCTTCTCGGGCTTGGTGATCCGCTCGGCGACCTCGAAGCCGACGGCCGCGTTCAGCGCGTGCACCGCCTTGTTGCCGACGTCGGGCTCGACCACGACGCGCTCGGTGGCCGGGTCGGCGAACAGCTCCTCCATCACGGCGGTGATGACGGCCCGGGTGAAGCCGTGCACCGGGGTGTCGGTCGGGGCGACCAGGAAGTGCATGCCGACGTCGCCGGGCAACGGCTCGTACAGGCCGACGAGTTCGACGTGCGCGGGGTCGTAGCGCTCCATGAGGAAGGCGGGCTCGCCGTCGTGGAGGCCGATGAACGCGTGGTGGTGCGGATGGGCGGCGATCGCCATGTACTCGCGCTCGACGTCCTGGAGCTTCGCGTCCTGCATCAGCCAGAACGCGGCCTTGGGGTGGGTCACCCAGGAGTGCACGAGCCCGGCGTCGGACAGGGGGTCGAGCGGCCGGAAGGTGAAGGCTCCGAGGTCGGTCCGGGGACTCATATGGCGAACTCCTGGAAGGCGATGGACTTCTCGACCGGGTAGTACGCGCGGCCGAGCAGCTCGCCGATGATGTACGCGTTGCGGTAGGCGCCCATGCCGAGGTCGGGCGAGGTGATCGAGTGGGTGTGCACCGCCGCGTTCTGCAGGAAGACGCCGCGGCCGGTGGTGTCGATGGCGTAGTTGCGGGCCACGTCGAAGCGCCCCCGCGCGTCGCGCCGCAGCCGGTGGGAGACGGGCCCCAGGAACTCCGGCTCGGCGTAGCGGTAGCCGGTGGCCAGGATCAGGCCGTCGGTGGTGAGGGTGTAGTCCTTCTCCTGCTCCTCCTGGCGGAACCCGAGCGTGTACGTACCGCTGGTGGTGTCGTAACTCGCCGATTTCAAGGCGGAATTGGTGAGGAGGCGGGTGGGGACGGGGCCCTTGAGGTTCTTCTGGTACAGCAGGTCGAAGATGGCGTCGATCAGCTCGGAGTCGATGCCCTTGAAGAGCCCCTTCTGCGCCGATTCGAGCCGGTAGCGGGTGGCCTCGGGCAGCGCGTGGAAGTAGTCCACGTACTCCGGGGACGTCATCTCCAGGGTGAGCTTGGTGTACTCCAGCGGGAAGAAGCGGGGCGAGCGCGTCACCCAGTTCAGCCGGTAGCCGTGGACGTCGATCTCGGAGAGCAGGTCGTAGTAGATCTCGGCGGCGGACTGCCCGGACCCGACGAGCGTGATCGACTCCTTCCGCTGGAGGCTCTCCTTGTGTTCCAGATAGCGGGAGTTGTGCAGGAGGTCGCCGCCGAGGCCCCGGCAGGGCTCGGGGAGGTGCGGCGGTGTGCCGGTGCCCAGCACGAGACGGCGGGCGCGGAAGGTGTCGCCGGTCGTGGTGGTGACGGCGTACGTCTCGTCCCGCTCGTCGTACGTCACCGAGGCGACGGTCTGGTTGAAGCGGACCGAGCTCAGTTTCCCGGCGGCCCAGCGGCAGTAGTCGTTGTACTCGGTGCGCAGCGGATAGAAGTTCTCGCGGATGTAGAACGAGTACAACCGCCCCGATTCCTTCAGGTAGTTGAGGAAGGAGTACGGCGAGGTCGGGTCGGCGAGGGTGACCAGGTCGGACAGGAACGGCGTCTGGAGGTGGGCGCCCTCCAGGAACATCCCGGAGTGCCACTCGAAGTCGGGCTTGGTCTCCAGGAAGAGGCCGCTGAGCTCGTCGATGGGCTCGGTGAGACAGGCGAGCCCGAGGTTGAAGGGGCCGAGCCCGATCCCGATGAAGTCGTACGCCTCGGACGTGCCGCGGGCTTCAGGACGCGTGGACAAGGTTCTCTCCCAGGTACTGCTCGGCGTGGCCGGCGATCAGATCGAGTACGGCGGCGATGTCGTCGACGCTCGTCTCGGGGTTGAGCAGGGTGAACTTCAGGTACTGGCGGCCGCCGGACTTGGTCCCGGCGACCACGGCCTCGCCGGACGCGAAGAGCGCCTTGCGGGCGTAGAGGTTGGCCCGGTCGATCTCGGCGGGCGAGGTGACGGATGCGGGGATGTAGCGGAAGACGAGGGTGGAGAGGCTGGGCCGCACGACCACGTCGTACCGCGGGTCGGCGGCGAGCAGCCGCCAGCCCTGCTCGGCCAGGTCGCACACCTCGTCGAAGAGCGAGCCGATGCCGTCGGCACCCATGGTGCGCAGGGTCATCCACAGTTTCAGGGCGTCGAAGCGGCGGGTGGTCTGGAGCGACTTGTCCACCTGGTTGGGGATGCGCTCCTCGACGGCCCGGCGCGGGTTGAGGTAGTCCGCGTGGTACGTGGCGTGGCGCAGCGTGGCCCGGTCGCGGACCAGGACCGCGCTCGAACTCACCGGCTGGAAGAAGGACTTGTGGTAGTCGACGGTGACGGAATCGGCGCGCTCGATGCCGTCGAGCAGGGCCCGGCGGGTGGGCGAGGCGAGCAGCCCGCAGCCGTAGGCGGCGTCCACGTGCATCCAGGCGCCGTACTGGGCGCACAGCTCGGCGATGCCCGGCAGCGGGTCGATGGAGCCGAAGTCGGTGGTGCCGGCGGTCGCGACGACCGCCATCGGTACGTTGCCCTCGCTGACACAGCGCTCCAGGGCGCGCGCGAGCCCGACGGTCTGCATCCGCTTGTCGTGGTCGGTGGCGACGGAGACGACCGCGTCCCGTCCCATCCCGAGGAGTTGGGCCGACTTCTGCACGCTGAAGTGGCTGCACTCGGAGGCGAAGACGCGCAGTCTCGCGAGGTCGGTCGTCTTGGCCTCCTCGCGGGCCAGCAGCAGGGACTGGAGGTTGGACTGGGTCCCGCCGCTGGTGAACACGCCGTCGGCGGCGGGCCCGAGACCGATGCGCTGCGCCGTCCAGTCGATGAGGCGCCGCTCGATCAGGGTGCCGCCCGCGCTCTGGTCCCAGGTGTCGAGCGAGGAGTTCACCGCGGACAGCACCGCCTCGCCGAGCACGGCCGGGATGACGACCGGGCAGTTGAGGTGGGCGAGGTAGCGGGGGTGGTGGAAGTACACGGCGTCGCGGAGGTAGACGTCCTCCAGCTCGTCCAGGACGGCGGAGGCGTCGCCGAGCGGGGCGTCGAGGTCGATGCCGTCGATGACGGGCGCGAGGTCCTCGACCCCCACCCCGGTGAACGGCCGCCGCGTGGCGGCGAGTTTGCGTGCCACCCGCTCGACTCCTTCGGTCACGGAGCGTCGGTAGTGCTCCGCGGTCGTGTCGTTGAGCAGATGCGAACGCATGGGGGTGTCCTCCCGGGTCGGGGGAGCGCGGACCCTCCGGGCAGAAGGGGTGTGGGCGAGGGCCGCGATCTCTCGTGGTGAGGTTAGCCTAACCTAAGTTGCAGGGGTGGGGTGAGGGTGGGAGTTCTCCCACCCGCCCGCCCGTTCAGCCGGGTTGGAGGGTTCGGCCACCAGTGGGTGGCTGGTCACCGTCGGCGGCGCACGGTGGGGTGGCGGGCCGCACCTCGCGACGCCGGGCGCCATCGAGCCCGCCGTCCAGTTCGGGCTGGTTGCCGTTGGCGGTGGGGGATTTGGCGGGGCCGCGTCGCGCGATGGCGGGGTGCTTTCCCGCTTGCCTTCTCGTTCGCGCTGCTTGCCGTTGGAGGTGCCCGGCGAGGGCGCGTGGCGGTCCTTGGGGAGAGGGGCGCGGGGCGGGGCTTTGGGAGGGGAGGGATGCGGGGCGGGGCTTTGGGAGGGGAGGGGTGCGGGGCGGGGCCTTGGAAGGAGTACGGGGCGGGGTCTTGGAAGGGGTGCAGGGGACGGAGTCCCCGCGGGGGTTCGAGGGGCGCAGCCCCTCAGGGGGTCTGGGGCGCAGCCCCAGAAGCAGAACCTTCCAACCCCCTGCACGGGTGGGCGGGTGGGCAACCCCCCGGGGTCTGGGGCGGAGCCCCAGGAGCGGAACCTTCCAACCCCTTGGACGGGCGGGCGGGTGGGCGAATCCCCCGGGGTCTGGGGCGGAGCCCCAGGAGCGGAACCTTCCAACCCCTTGGACGGGCGGGCGGGTGGGCGAACCCCCCGGGGTCTGGGGCGGAGCCCGAGGGCTCAGCCATCCACCCCCGGGTTGGGCGAACCCCGGGTCTGGGGGCGGAGCCCCCGGCGGCCCCGGCGAGGCGCCCGGCCACGGCTGGGCGGGGTGCGGGGACCGCCTACGCCGCCGCGCGGAGCTCGTCCTCAGACCGCCCCCGCCGCCAGTACCCCACGAACGTGACCCGCCCCCGGTCCACCCCCCGCTCACCCACGAAGTGCCGCCGCAGCGACCGCACTTGGGAGGCCTCGCCCGCGATCCAGACGTACGGGGAGGCGCCGGGCAGGGGCGCCGCCCCGATGGCGTCCAGGGCGGACGCGTCCGGCAGCCACGTCACCTCCGCGTCCGCCGCCGTCGCCAACGGCATCGCGTCCCCGGCCGACGGCACCGTGATCCAGACGCGGGCCGGCATGCCCGGGGGGAGCCATTCGAGGATGGCCGCCGCGGCGGGCAGCGCCGTCTCGTCGGCCCAGATGACGACCGAGTCGGTCCCGGCCGGCGGTCGGAAACGTACTGCCGTGTTGTCCTCGACGGCGGGACCCAGCACGGTGACCCGGGCGCCCGGCCGGGCCGAACCCGCCCAGCGGCAGGCGGGCCCGCCGTCGTCGTGCAGGGCGAAGTCGATGTCGATCTCACCCGGCCCGCCCGCGGGATCGCGCCGCTGCGCCCGGACCGTGTACGAGCGCATCACGGCCCGTACGTCCTCGGGCAGCGCCCGGTACGCGCCCCACCATCCGGCGGCGTCGTCGGCGGGCGGCAGGACGGGGGCCTCCTGGCCGGGGTGCGGCAGGAAGAGCGACAGGCTCTGGTCGCGGCCCCCGGCGGCGAACGCCGTGAGGTCCTCGTCGCCGAAGCCGCCGAAGGTGACCCGCGTCAAGGACGGGCCGAGCCGCCGGGCCCGTACCACGCGCAGGTCGAAGAGGCGGAAGGGGGCAGGGGCGGTCTCGGCCGGTGCGGGCATCGTCAGGCGACCTTCTTCGCGTTCTCGATGGCCTGGGCGAGCGCGCCGACGATGGGGGCGACGCGCGCGTACGAGTAGATCGGTTCGGTCAGGCGCGGCACGACCTGCTTGGCCTTGACGGCGGGCAGCTGCCCCCAGGTCGGCTTGTTGCCGAGGTCGCCGGGCTGCAGGGTGCCGGTGCGGTTGTCCATGAGGATCAGGTCGGCCGGGTACTTGGCGACGTTCTCCCAGCTGAGCGACTCGAAGAAGCCCTGCGAGTCGACCTTCGGGGTGACGAACCGGACCCCCAGCTCCTGGAAGTACCGGGTGTCGCAGCTGCGCTTGGCCTCGGAGACGTAGAACAGGTCGGGGCTGGCGGAGCCGAGCAGCACCCTGATGCCGGGGTTGGCCTTCGCGGCGGCGCGCAGCCGGGCGGACGCCTTCTCGAAGGCGGCCTTCGCGTCGGTGACCTGCTTCGCGTTCAGGTCCGCGCCAAGGGACTTGGCGAGGTCCGCGCGGCGCTGGAGTGCGGCGGGCATGCTCTGGTCGGCCGCCCACAGGGCCACGCTCGGCGCCAGCTTGAGGATCTTGTCCTTGCTGTTGTCCGGCACGAACCAGAGGACGTCCTTCTGCCACATGTCCGTGATCAGCACGTCGGGCTGGAGCGCGGCGTACTTCTCGACGCTGAACTCGCCGTAGGTGTTGCCGATGATCTCGACCTTGCTGATGTCGAGCCCGCCGGCCTGCACATCGGCCTTGCCGTCCTTGGTCTTCGTCGGGCCGAAGACGCCCTTGACCTGAATCCCGTAGTCGAAGAGGGCGGCCGCGGTGCCGGTGTAGGCGACGATGTTCTTCGGCGTCGTCCTGGTCTCGGCCGTCTGGCCGCGGTCGTCCTTGAACGACCAGGGCCCCGACTTCGCGCTGGTCGCGCCGCTGCCCGAGGAGTCGCTCTTCTTGCCGCCCCCGCAGGCGGTCAGCGCGGCACCGATGCCGATCGCGCCGCCCATGGCCAACAGGCCGCGACGGGTGGGCAGGGACGCTCGGGCGAGGGGCATGACGGTGTCCGCTTTCGTACGTACGGTGCCGGGGACCGGCCACTGGCTGATGCGAACAAAGGTTAGCCTAACCTCATCAGCTGTCCAGTGGTCGACCCCGCCCCGCCGCCCCCTACCTGCCCAGCAGGGAGGCCTGCCGGTGCAGGGGTGCGTAGGTGAACCGCACCTTGTGCGAGGGGCTCGGCTCGTACGTTCGCAGACAGCCCGCGCAGTGCCAGTGCCAGCGGTCGGCGGCGCCCGGCGCGGTGGCCGAGGTGTCCTTCCACAGGGGTGGACGGCTGTCGCAACTGGGGCAGTTCGGGGGGATCACCCTGACAGGGTGCGTCCCCCCGCCTCCGGGCGCGGGGACGACGCGGTCCGACCACTCCTTCGGGGGACCCGGCCCCGAGCCCGGCGCCCCGGGGCCGGGCGGGGCCGCCTGCCTCCGCCCGGCCCACAACTCCTAGGCGGGCAGCCCCAGTTCGCGGGCGATCAGCATGCGCTGCACCTCGCTCGTGCCCTCGCCGATCTCCAGGATCTTGGAGTCGCGCCACATGCGGGCCACCGGGTACTCGTTCATGAAGCCGTAGCCGCCGAAGATCTGGGTGCCCTCGCGGGCGTTGTCGACCGCCACCGTCGAGGAGTACAACTTCGCGAGCGCCGCCTCCTTCTTGAAGGGCTCGCCGTGCACCAGGCGGGACGCCGCGTCGCGCCAGCCCACCCGCGCCATGTGGGCGCGCAGCTCCATGTCGGCGATCTTGAACTGGATCGCCTGGTTCTCACCGATGGGCCTGCCGAAGGCGTGCCGCTCCTTGGCGTACTTCACCGACTCGTCCACGCAGCCCTGCGCGAGCCCGGTCGCCAGCGCGGAGATCGCGATGCGGCCCTCGTCCAGGATGCGCAGGAACTGGGCGTAGCCGCGGCCCTCCTCGCCGAGCAGGTTCGCCGCCGGGACGCGTACGTCCGAGAACGCCAGCTCGCGGGTGTCCGAGGCGTTCCAGCCGACCTTCGAGTACGGCGCCGCCACCGTGAAGCCCGGCGTGCCCGACGGGACGATGATCGACGAGATCAGCGGGCGGCCGTCGTCCTTGCGGCCGGTGACCGCGGTGACGGTGACCAGGCCGGTGATGTCCGTACCCGAGTTGGTGATGAAGCACTTCGAGCCGTTGATCACCCACTCGTCGCCGTCGCGCACCGCCGTGGTGCGGGTGCCGCCCGCGTCCGAGCCGCAGTCCGGCTCGGTCAGGCCGAACGCGCCCAGCATCTCGCCCGAGCACAGCCGCGGCAGCCACTCCCGCTTCTGCTCCTCCGTGCCGAAGCGGAAGATCGGCATCGCGCCGAGCGAGACGCCCGCCTCCAGGGTGATGGCCACCGACGAGTCGACGCGGGCCAGCTCCTCCAGGGCGATGCCCAGCGCGAGGTAGTCGCCGCCCATGCCGCCGTACTCCTCGGGGAAGGGCAGCCCGAACAGGCCCATGCGGCCCATCTCGCGGATGATCTCGTACGGGAACTCGTGGCGCTCGTAGAGGTCGCCGATCTTGGGCGCGACCACGTCGTGCGCGAACTCCTCGACGGTACGGCGGAGTTCCTCGTGTTCGGGGGTGAGACGGTGGTCGAGGGGCATGGCTACGACTCCTGGTGGGAGAGGGCACGTACGGTGCGGGACGGGCTGGGGCGGCCCAGCTGTTCGGCCATCCACACGCTGGTGGCGGTGAGCCGGCCGAGGTCGACCCCGGTGTCGACACCGAGGCCCTGGAGCATCCACACGAGGTCTTCGGTGGCGAGGTTTCCGGTCGCGGACTTGGCGTAGGGGCAGCCGCCCAGGCCGCCCGCCGAGGCGTCCACCGTGCTCACCCCGTGCTGGAGCGCGGCGAGCGTGTTGGACAGCGCCTGACCGTAGGTGTCGTGGAAGTGCACCCCGATGGTGCTGGTGCGCACGCCCTCCTCGTTGAGCTCGGCGAGCAGGGCCTGCACGTGGGCGGGCGTGGCCACGCCGATGGTGTCGCCCAGGCTCAGCTCGTCGCAGCCCAGGTCCATCAGGGCCTTGGCGACCCGTACGACCTGGTGCACCGGCACCGCGCCTTCCCACGGGTCGCCGAAGCACATCGACAGATAGCCCCGCACCTGCGCCTTGTGCGCCTTGGCCCGGGCCACCACCGGCTCGAACATCGCGAGCGACTCGTCGACCGTCCGGTTCAGATTGGCCTTGGCGAAGGACTCGGTGGCGCTGGCGAACACGGCGATGCGGTCGGCGCCGAGCGCGAGCGCCCGGTCCAGGCCCCGCTCGTTCGGCACGAGGACGGGGAGCGCCACTCCTTCGAGGTCGCCGAGCAGCGGGAACAGCTGCTCCGCGTCGGCGAGTTGGGGCACCCACTTGGGGTGCACGAAGCTCGTCGCCTCGATGGTGGTCAGGCCCGCCGCGGCCAGCCGGTGCACGAACTCGGCCTTCACCTCGGTCGGCACGACGGACTTCTCGTTCTGCAGCCCGTCGCGGGCCCCCACCTCGTGGATGCGGACCCGGGCCGGGAGGTCCGGCGCCGGTACGACCATGGGGAGCGTCATGCGGACTCCTCGGAGGTCGCCGGGGTGACGACGGCCAGCACCTGGTCCATCGCCACCGTCGAGCCGGGGGTGACATCGAGCTCGGTGACGGTGCCCGCGTGCGGGGCGGAGATGAGGTGCTCCATCTTCATCGCCTCGACCACCAACAGGCCCTGTCCGGCGGCGACTTCGTCGCCCACCGCCACCTTGACGACGGTGACCGTGCCGGGCATCGGCGCGGCCAGGGTGTCGGCGCCGCCGCGGACCGCACCGGTCAGCGCGGCCTCGACGGGGTCGTGGTCGACCACGTGCCAGCTGTCGCCGTCCCGGCCGAGCCAGCCTCCCGCGCGGTGGAAGGTGTGGGTGACGCCGTCGAGTTCGACCGTGACCCGGTCCGCCGCGACGGTCGCCGCCGCCGGGGCGGACCGAGTGACGGGTTCGTGTCCCGCTACGCGCAGGGGGAAGGCGAGCGGCGCCGCCGCACCGCCCATCCGCCACCCGCTCGGCACCGAGAACGGGTCGGTCCAGCCGTCGGCGGGCTCGGGCCTCAGCGCGTCGAGCCGCACCGCGGCGGCCGCCGCGTACACCTCGTCGGGCACGCCGTCGGGGACCAGCGTCTCGGCCTCGCGCTCCACCAGGCCGGTGTCCAACTCGCCCGCCACCACGGCGGGGTGGGCCAGCAGGCGGCGCAGGAACCCGGCGTTGGTGGGCACGCCGAGCGTCACCGTGTCGGCGAGCGCGGCGCGCAGCTTGCGCAGCGCGGTCGCGCGGTCCGGTCCGTACGCGATCACCTTGGACAGCATCGGGTCGTACAGGCTGCCGACCTCGGTGCCCTCGCTCAGCCCCGAGTCCGTGCGCACTCCGTCGCCCTGCGGCTCGCGCAGTGCCAGGACCGTGCCCCCGGACGGCAGGAAGCCGCGGGCGGGGTCCTCGGCGCAGAGGCGGGCCTCGACGGCGTGACCGGTGAGCGCGATGTCCTTCTGCTCGTACGGCAGTCGCTCGCCCGCGGCCACCCTGAGCTGCCACTCCACCAGGTCCATGCCGGTGACGAGCTCGGTCACCGGGTGCTCGACCTGGAGGCGGGTGTTCATCTCCATGAAGTAGTACGAGGAGGGGTCGCGGCCCGGCACGATGAACTCGACCGTGCCCGCGCCCGAGTAGCCGCAGGAGCGGGCGGCCTGGACGGCGGCCTCGCCCATCGCGGCCCGCGTCGCCTCGTCGAGCAGGACGCTGGGCGCCTCCTCGATGATCTTCTGGTGGCGGCGCTGGAGCGAGCACTCGCGCTCGCCGAGGTGGATCACGTGGCCGTGGCCGTCGGCCAGGACCTGGATCTCGATGTGGCGCGGCCGGTCGACCCAGCGCTCCACCAGCAGCGTGTCGTCACCGAAGGAGGAACGGGCCTCGCGGCGTGCGGCCGCGATCTCGTCGCCGATCAGCGCCTCGTCGCGGACCAGGCGCATGCCCTTGCCGCCGCCGCCCGCGCTCGGCTTGAGGAGCACCGGCATGCCGATCTCCCGCGCGGCGTCGGCCAGTTGGGCATCGGTGAGCCCGCTGCCCGACGAGCCCGGCACGACCGGCACCCCGGCCGCCCGCACGGTCTCCTTGGCGCGGATCTTGTCGCCCATCAGGGAGATCGCGTCGGCGGGCGGGCCGATGAAGACAAGGCCCGCCTCGGTGCAGGCCCGCGCGAACGACGCGTTCTCGGCGAGGAAGCCGTAGCCCGGGTGGACGGCCTGGGCGCCGGTGCGCAGCGCCGCCTCGATGAGCCGCTCGGGGCGCAGATAGCTCTCGGACGCGGCGGCGGGGCCGATGCGGACCGCCGTGTCGGCCTCGTGGACGTGGCGCGCGTCCGCGTCCGCGTCGCTGAACACGGCGACCGAGCGGACGCCGAGCCGGCGCAGGGTGCGGATCACGCGGACCGCGATCTCGCCCCGGTTGGCGACGAGCACTGTCGTGAACATGGGAGCCCTCAACATAGAAGTCGACATGGACGGCGTAGGGATCGGCGTGGGGGTTTGCGGGGACGGGAGAGGGGTCGACCCGGACGCCGTCGTATCCGTCGCGTCCGGGGCGTCCACCGGGGTCGTTCCCTTCGCCCCGTCCCTCGCGTCCCTCACGTCTTTCACATCCGTCACATCCGGAAGACGCCGAAGGCGGGGTCGGCGAGGGGGGCGTTGGCGCAGGCGGTCAGGGCGAGGCCCAGGACCTGGCGGGTGTCGACCGGGTCGATCACCCCGTCGTCCCAGAGCCGGGCCGTGGCGTAGTAGGCGTTGCCCTGCGTCTCGTACTGCTCGCGGATGGGGGCCTTGAAGGCCTCCTCGTCCTCGGCGCTCCAGTCGTCGCCCAGCTGGTCCCGCTTGACCGTGGCGAGGACGGACGCGGCCTGCTCGCCGCCCATCACCGAGATCTTGGCGTTCGGCCACATCCACAGGAAGCGGGGGCTGTAGGCCCGGCCGCACATCGAGTAGTTGCCCGCGCCGTAGGAACCGCCGACGACCACCGTCAGCTTCGGCACCCGGGTGCAGGCGACCGCCGTCACCATCTTGGCGCCGTGCTTGGCGATGCCGCCCGCCTCGTAGTCCCGCCCGACCATGAAACCCGAGATGTTCTGAAGGAAGACCAGCGGGATGCCGCGCTGGTCGCACAGCTCGATGAAGTGGGCGCCCTTCTGGGCGGATTCGGAGAACAGGATGCCGTTGTTGGCGACGATCCCGACCGGGTGGCCGTGGATCCGCGCGAACCCGGTGACCAGCGTCTGCCCGAACTCCGACTTGAACTCCTGGAAGCGTGAGCCGTCGACGACCCGGGCGATCACTTCCCGGACGTCGTAGGGCGTGCGCGAGTCGACCGGCACGGCGCCGTACAGCCCGAACGGGTCGGCCTTCGGCTCCTCGGCCGGCTCGACCGACCAGGGCAGCGGGCCGCGCCCGGGGAGGGTGGCCACGATGTTGCGGACGATCCGCAGCGCGTGGGCGTCGTCCTCCGCCAGGTGGTCGGTGACGCCGGAGACCCTGGAGTGGACCTCGCCGCCGCCGAGCTCCTCGGCCGTGACGACCTCGCCGGTCGCGGCCTTCACCAGGGGCGGGCCACCCAGGAAGATCGTGCCCTGGTTGCGGACGATCACGGCCTCGTCGCTCATCGCGGGCACGTACGCACCGCCAGCCGTGCAGGAGCCGAGGACGGCGGCGATCTGCGGGATGCCCGCGCCCGACATCCGGGCCTGGTTGTAGAAGATCCGGCCGAAGTGCTCGCGGTCGGGGAAGACCTCGTCCTGCATCGGCAGGAACGCGCCGCCCGAGTCGACCAGATAGAGGCAGGGCAGCCGGTTCTCCAGCGCCACCTCCTGGGCGCGCAGGTGCTTCTTCACCGTCATCGGGTAGTACGTGCCGCCCTTGACCGTGGCGTCATTGGCGACGATCACGCACTCGCGGCCGCTGACCCGGCCGATCCCGGCGATCACCCCGGCGGCGGGCGCCTGCCCGCCGTACATCCCCTCGGCGGCCAGCGGGGCCAGCTCCAGGAAGGGCGAGCCCGGGTCGAGCAGGGTGTCCACCCGGTCCCTTGGCAGGAGCTTGCCGCGCGCGACGTGGCGCTCGCGGGATCGCTCGCCCCCGCCGAGCCGGGCGGCGGCGAGCTTCGCCCGCAGCTCCTCGCCGAGCGCGCGGTGCGCCGCCTCGTTGGCCCGCCAGGCCTCGGAGGCGGGATCCTCCCCCAAGGACTCCGTCCAGGGGGGACCCCCGGCACTCCCCAGGACCGGTGCCTGCTGCATCGTGTCGAGCCCCCTTGCCCGTACGCGGCGTGGTCAACGGATGTTAATGACCGTTAACTCGTTTCCCTCAGGTTAACGAGCGCTAACCGCGTTGTCTAGAATGAATTCCCATGAGCACCCGTACCGACGCCCCTACCCGGCGCGAGCAGATCCTGCGCGAGGCCGCCCGCCTCTTCGCCGAGCGCGGCTTCCACGGCGTCGGCGTCGACGAGATAGGGGCCGCCGTCGGCATCAGCGGTCCTGGCCTGTACCGGCACTTCGCGGGCAAGGACGCGATGCTGGCCGAGCTGCTCGTCGGCATCAGCGGGCGGCTGTACGACGGCGGGCGCAAGCGGGTCACCGAGGCGGCGGGCGACCCCGAGCGGCTGCTCGGCTCGCTCATCGACGGCCACATCGACTTCGCCCTCGACGACCGGGCGCTGATCACCCTGCACGACCGCGAGCTCGACCGGCTGCGCGACAGCGACCGCAAGCTGGTGCGCCAGCTCCAGCGGCAGTACGTCGAGCTGTGGGTCGGCGTCGTGCGCGAGCTGTACCCGCCGGTGCCCGAGGCGGAGGTACGCGGGGCGGTCCACGCCGTGTTCGGACTGCTCAACTCGACGCCCCACCTCGGCTCGTACGGCACCGGGCTGCCGGGGCGCGCGGCCACCGAGGCCCTGCTGCGCCGCCTGGCGCACGGCGCCCTCGCCTCCCTGGACGCGCGCTGAGCCTCTTCCGCCGCGCACCGAAACCCCGTCCGGTGCGCGGGACGGCCCGGTCCCGGGCGCGGCGGGCGGGGCAGAATGGCCGCATGCCGATACCCAGCCGTGCCGCCCTCGTCGACCACCTCGTCCGCACCCGTATCGCCGGTGACGTCGCGACGCCCCGCGACAACAACCTCTCCCACTACCGCAAGCTCGCCAACGGCGACCGCCACTACTGGCTGGGCCTGGAGCTGGGGGACCGCTGGGGCGACGAGCAGGACGTGCTGGCCGTGATGGCCGAGCGCTGCGGCGTCGTGGACGACCCCGGGCACCGCACCGGCCAGGACACCATCGACCCCGAGCTGACGGTGGACGGCCTGGAGCGGATGGCGGCCCGGCTGCGCAAGGCGGCCGCCGGGCGGGAGCGGGTGCTGTTCGCCACGGGGCACCCCGGCGCGCTCATCGACGTGCACAGCCGGACCGCCGCGGGGCTGCGGGCGGCGGGCTGCGAGATCGTACGGATCCCTGGCGGGCTCACCGCCGACGAGGGGTACGTCGTGCAGTTCGCGGACGTGGCCGTCTTCGAGCGGGGCGCGTCGCTGTGGCACACCCACTCGCCGGAGCCGATGCGGGCGATCCTGGCCGCGCTGGACACCCCGCCGGACCTCGTGGTCGCCGACCACGGCTGGGCGGGGTGCGCGGGGCAGCTCGGGGTGGACGCGATGGGGTACGCGGACTGCAACGACCCCGCGCTGTTCATCGGCGAGGCGGAGGGGACGCTCCAGGTGACCGTGCCCCTGGACGACCACGTCCTGGACCCGCGCTTCTACGAGCCCCTGACGGCCTACCTCCTGAACGCGGCGGGCCTGACGTAGAGGCCCCGGGGCTCCGCCCCGGCCCCCCTCGCGGGGGCTCCGCCCCCACACCCCCGTTCGCGCCTGAACGGCGCTCGTCCTCAAACTCCCCCAAGGCCTCAAGGGCCAGGGGGGACCCCCATGACGGGCTGGGTATGCCTGTGCTGGCCAGCACTAGTACGGCCAGGGGCGCGGGGAACGGCGCGAGAAGCGGGCACGGTTCGCAGCCGAGAGCGGGTTCAGGGGCGCGGGGAACTGCGCGAAAGGCGACTCCCGGGCGCCCCCGGGGTTCAGGCGCGGGGGATGCGGACGACGCCCTCCTGGATCACCGTGATCGCCAGACGGCCGTCCGCCGTGTAGATCCGCGCCTGACCGAGCCCCCGCCCCCCGGACGCGGACGGCGACTCCTGGTCGTACAGGAGCCACTCGTCGGCCCGGAACGGCCGGTGGAACCACATCGCGTGGTCGAGCGAGGCGCCCACCACGTCGCCGACCGCCCAGCCGCCGCGCCCGTGGGCGAGCAGCACCGAGTCGAGCAGGGTCATGTCGGAGACGTACGTCGCCAGGCAGACGTGCAGGAGCGGATCATCCGCCAGCTTGCCGTTCGTGCGGAACCACACCTGCGAGCGCGGCTCGCGCGGGGTGCCGACGGTGCCCCAGGGCGGCGCGTCCACGTACCGCAGGTCGACGGCCGCGCGGGCCTCGATCAGGCGGTCCACCACCCCCTCGTCCCGGAAGGCGGACGCGTACCGCGGCAGCATCTCGGCGGCCGTCGGCAGGGACTCCGGGTCCGGCGCCGGCGGCATGTCGGCCTGGTGCTCCATGCCCTCCTCGTACGTCTGGAACGACGCGGAGAGGTGGAAGATCGGCTGCCCGTGCTGGATGGCGACGACGCGGCGGGTGGTGAAGGAGGCCCCGTCGCGGATGCGGTCGACGGTGTAGACGATCGGCGCGCCCGGGTCACCCGCGCGCAGGAAGTAGGCGTGCAGCGAGTGCGCCATCCGCTCGGCGGGCACGGTGCGACCCGCGGCGACCAGCGCCTGGGCCGCGACCTGGCCGCCGAACACGCGCGGCACGACCGCCGAGCGGGACCGGCCGCGGAAGATGTCCTCCTCGATCCGCTCCAGGTCGAGCAGATCGAGGAGGCTCTCAAGTGCCTGATGCATGAAGGTAGTTGTACCCGAGGACGGCTACAGGCCCATGTCCTTGGCGATGATCGACTTCATGATCTCGCTGGTGCCGCCGTAGATCCGGTTCACCCGGTTGTCGGCGTACAGGCGGGCGATCGGGTACTCGTTCATGAACCCGTAGCCGCCGTGCAGCTGGAGGCAGCGGTCGATCACGCGGTGCGCGACCTCGGTGCAGAACAGCTTCGCGGACGCGGCCTCGGCCGGGGTCAGCTCGCCCGCGTCCAGGGCTTCGAGGGCGCGGTCGGCGACGGCCTCGGCGGCGTCCACCTCGGCCTGGCAGGCGGCCAGTTCGAACTTGGTGTTCTGGAAGGAGGCCACCGGCTTGCCGAAGACCGTGCGGTCCTGCACGTACTCCTTGGCGAACCGGACGGCCGCCTTGGCCTGCGCGTACGCGCCGAACGCGATGCCCCAGCGCTCGGAGGCCAGGTTGTGGCCCAGGTAGTAGAAGCCCTTGTTCTCCTCGCCGAGCAGGTCCTCGACCGGGACCTTCACGTCGACGAACGCCAGCTCGGCGGTGTCGGAGGTCTTCAGGCCGAGCTTGTCGAGCTTGCGGCCGATCGAGTACCCCTCGGACTTGGTGTCCACGGCGAACAGCGAGATGCCGTGGCGGCGGTCCTCGGCGGAGGGGGCGTCGGTGCGGGCGCAGACGATCACGCGGTCGGCGTGCACGCCGCCCGTGATGAAGGTCTTCGAGCCGTTGAGGATGTAGTGCGAGCCGTCCGCGGAGAGCTTGGCGGTGGTCTTCATGCCCGCGAGGTCGGAGCCGGTGCCCGGCTCGGTCATCGCCAGGGCCCACATCTCCTCGCCGGAGACGAACTTCGGCAGGAAGCGCTTCTTCTGCTCGTCGGTGGCGAGCATCTTGATGTAGGGCAGGCCGAGCAGCACGTGCACGCCGGAGCCGCCGAACTGGACGCCCGCGCGGGCCGTCTCCTCGTACATCACGGCTTCGAACTTGTACGAGTCGATGCCGGCGCCGCCGAACTCCTCGTCCACGCGGATGCCGAAGATGCCGAGCTCGGCGAGCTTGTAGTAGAAGTCGCGCGGCACGATGCCGTCGGCGAACCACTCGTCGTACGCGGGGACGACCTCGGCCTCGATGAAGGCGCGCAGGGTCTCCCGGAACGCCTCGTGGTCTTCGTTGAATACCGTACGGCGCACGGTCGTCCTCCTCGGCTCACACATTCGTCTAAGCGCTTGCTCAGGTTGAAATACGAAGTTACCCGGCGGTCACCGGCACTGTCCAGAGTGAGCCTCAGCACTTCTGAGTGCCAGCCAGAGCTCCGTGCGGACGTCCATGTCGTCGAGATCCATGCCGAGCAGCGCCGCCACGCGGCCGATCCGCTGGCGGACGGTGTTGCGGTGCACCCCGAGCGCGACGGCGCTGCGGTCCCAACTCCCGTGCAGCGAGAGCCAGGTGCGCAGGGTGGTGCGCAGGGGGTCGGGGAGCGGGGCGAGCAGTACGCGGGCGTACGCGGCGGACTCCTGCGGGTCCATCAGCGCCCCGAATCCGGTGGGGCGGTGGCGGGCGAGTGAGGTACGGGTCGCCTCCGCGCGCTCCAGGGCGCGGGCGGCCTGGGTGTCGGCGACGGTCAGGGCGTCAGGCCCGGCAGGGGCGCTGACGCCGAGGGTCCAGCCGGGGTGCGCGATGACCTCGTGATCCGCCGGTACGAGGGCCCGTACGCTCGGCCCGCCCTGGTCGACCAGCGGGGTCCCGAGGTCCGGCGGGCTCCCCGTGCCCCGGGCGTGCACCACCACCCAGGGCCCCTCGCCGAGCAGCGCCGCCGCGTCCTCGGGGCCGCCTCCGAGCATCATCCGCACCAGTGCGGCCGAACGGGCGGCCTCGTCCGCGCCCTGCCGCTCGGCGGTGAGCAGGGTGAGGAGCACGGCGGCGACGCCCGCGATCGTGTGGTCGCCGGGCGCGCGGTGGGGGGTGGCGAGGGCGAGGACCCGGGGGCCCGCGAGGGCGTACGCGGCGAGGTGGAACCCGCCCACGGTGTCGGTGGCGCTCAGGGCGCTCCCCCCGCCCCGCCCCTTCCCGAGACCCGCCGGGGGCGAGTCCCCGGGCCCCCGCTCCTCGAACGCCGGAGGGGCTGAAGATGCCGGAGTGTCAGGAGTGTCGGAGGGGCCACTGAGGCCCGCACGCTCAAAACCGGGCGTGGGAGGCACATCAAGGCCCTCCGGCGGTTGAGGAGCAGGGGTCCGTGGGCGGAGCCCCTGGGCTGCCCACCGGCCCGAGTCCGGGCCATGATCCGCCGGAGGCTTTCGGGAAGGGGCGGGGCGGGGGAGATCCGCCGCGGGCGCCACCACCCGCACCAGCCCCCGCACCCCCGCCCACACCGGCCCCGACGGTGCGGGTCCTGCCGAGTCCACCACCGCCCCCTCCGGCGTGAGCACCCCCGCCCAGCCCCCCAGCCGGGCCGCGAGCTGATGGAGGACCGCCGGGACCGGGCCGGGCCGGGTCGCCGCGCTCGCCAGGCTCCGCTGCGCCTCGCTCACGCGCCGCAGCTCGTCCTCGCGGGCCCGCGCCATCAGGAGCCACACCGCCCGCGCCACCCCGGAGAACGTCGTCTGCGGCGGCACCTCCAGGAGCGGCAGGCCGTGCCGGGCGCACGCCTCCACCAGCGCGGGCGGCACCGCGTCGTACACCGGGGCCACCCCGAAGCCCAGCGCCGCCGCGCCCGCCGCCACGACCCGCGACACATAGCGCTCGGGGTCGGTGAGCTGGACGCCCGCCGTCATGAGCAGCTCGCCGCCGAGCAGATACGGGTACGGGTCGGCCATCTCCGAGGTGTGCACCCAGCGGATGGCGGCGTCCGCGGGCCCCGCGATCCGACGCAGGCCGAGGTCCGCGCGGGCCAGCAGCGCGGCGAGCGCGACAGGCGGAGTGGGCGGGGCGGTCGGTTCCGGCATGGTGGACGATCCATCCATCAGCAGCGTCAGGAGTGGAGGAAACGTACACTTCAGCGTTGCTTTCCGGCCACCTAGGGTCGTGCCGACCGGCGGCCGCGGGTACGGGCGGATGTCCCCGCGAACAGCCGACGGAACTCGATTCCCCCTGCACGACACGCCACCGAGTGAGCGCGAAGGAGGGCCCCCGTATGGCCGTCGACTACACAGTGATCGTCGTCTATCTGGCCGGGATGCTGGCGATGGGCTGGTGGGGCATGCGCCGCGCCCGGTCGAAGTCCGAATTCCTCGTCGCGGGGCGGCGGTTGGGCCCGGCGATGTACTCCGGCACGATGGCCGCCATCGTCCTCGGCGGCGCCTCCACCATCGGCGGCGTGGGCCTCGGCTACCAGTACGGCCTCTCGGGCGCCTGGATGGTGTTCACCATCGGCCTCGGCCTGCTCGCGCTCTCCGTGTTCTTCTCCGCCCGCATCGCCCGGCTCCGCGTGTACACCGTCTCCGAGATGCTCGACCTGCGCTACGGCGGCCGGGCGGGGCTCATCTCGGGCGTCGTGATGTGGGCCTACACCCTGATGCTCGCGGTCACCTCGACGATCGCGTACGCCACCATCTTCGACGTCCTCTTCGACCTGAACCGCACCGTGGCGATCGTCCTGGGCGGGGCCATCGTGGTCGCCTACTCGACGCTCGGCGGCATGTGGTCGATCACCCTCACCGACATGGTGCAGTTCGTCGTCAAGACGATCGGGGTGCTGCTGCTCCTGCTGCCCATCGCCGTCGTCAGGGCCGGGGGGTTCGGCGCGATGCGGGCGAAGCTCCCCACCGCCGCCTTCGACCCGCTCGGCATCGGTGGCGAGACGATCTTCACGTACGTCCTCATCTACACCTTCGGCATGCTGATCGGGCAGGACATCTGGCAGCGCGTGTTCACCGCGCGCAGCGACCGCGTCGCCCGGCTCGGCGGCACCGTCGCCGGTACGTACTGCCTGCTGTACGCGCTCGCGGGCGCCGTCATCGGCACCGCCGCCAAGGTGCTCTACCCGACCCTGCCCAGCGCCGACGACGCGTTCGCCACCATCGTCAAGGACGAACTACCCGTCGGCGTAAGGGGGTTGGTGCTCGCCGCCGCGCTCGCCGCCGTGATGTCCACCTCCTCCGGCGCCCTCATCGCCTCGGCCACCGTCGCCAACAACGACATCTGGGCCCGGATCCGGGGGAGGAGCGGGGAGGGTCGGGCCGACCACGACGAGGTCCGGGGCAACCGGGTCTTCATCCTGCTCATGGGGCTCGCCGTGATCGTCATCGCGACCCGGCTGAGCAGCGTCGTCGAGGGGCTCACCGTGGCCTACGACCTGCTCGTGGGCGGGCTGCTCGTGCCGATCCTCGGCGGGCTGCTCTGGAAGCGCGGCACCGCCGCCGGGGCGCTCGCCTCCGTCGTGGTCGGCGGCCTCACGGTCGTCGCCCTCATGGCGAGGTACGCGATCCTCGCCAACGAGCCCGTCTACTTCGGACTGCTCGCCTCCCTCCTCGCCTACGTCCTGGTGTCGTACGCGACGAAGCCGACCGACGCCGCAGTGCTCGCCGTCTGGCGCGAGCGGCTCGCCGGGGCCGGTCCCGGCACAGGAGAACCGGCGGCCGCCGAAGCGGCGCCGGCGCACAGCTAGAGTCACACTGATAAAGCGCATAAATCGCTGAAACGAAGGGCAATTCCGATGAGCAGCAACGAAACGCCGCGCGGTCCGATCGACTCGTCCCGCATCCCGCGGTACGCCGGGCCCGCGACCTTCGCCCGGCTGCCCCGCCTCGACGAGGTCGGCACCGCCGATGTCGCCGTCGTCGGTGTGCCCTTCGACAGCGGTGTCTCCTACCGGCCCGGCGCCCGCTTCGGCGGCAACGCGATCCGCGAGGCCTCCCGGCTGCTGCGCCCCTACAACCCGGCGCAGGACGCCTCGCCGTTCGCGCTCGCCCAGGTCGCCGACGCCGGTGACATCGCGGCCAACCCGTTCAACATCAACGAGGCCGTCGACACCATCGAGGCCGCCGCCGACGACCTGCTCGGCACCGGCGCCCGCCTGATGACGCTCGGCGGCGACCACACCATCGCGCTGCCGCTCCTGCGCTCCGTCGCCAAGAAGCACGGGCCGGTCGCCCTGCTCCACTTCGACGCGCACCTCGACACCTGGGACACCTACTTCGGTGCCGAGTACACCCACGGCACCCCGTTCCGCCGCGCCGTCGAGGAGGGCATCCTCGACACCGAGGCGCTCTCCCACGTCGGCACCCGCGGCCCGCTGTACGGCAAGCAGGACCTGACCGACGACGAGAAGATGGGCTTCGGCATCGTCACCTCCGCCGACGTCTACCGGCGCGGCGCCGACGAGGTCGCCGACCAGCTCCGCCAGCGCATCGGCGACCGCCCGCTCTACATCTCCATCGACATCGACTGCCTCGACCCGGCCCACGCCCCCGGCACCGGCACCCCCGAGGCCGGCGGCATGACCTCGCGCGAGCTCCTGGAGATCCTGCGGGGCCTGTCCTCCTGCAACCTGGTCTCCGCCGACGTCGTCGAGGTCGCCCCGGCCTACGACCACGCCGAGATCACCTCGGTCGCCGCCTCCCACACGGCGTACGAGCTCACCACGATCATGTCCCGGCAGATCGCGGCCGCCCGCGGCTGAGGCACGGCAGGACCGGGAAACGACCCGCGTCCGCGGCCCGGCGGGCGGGAAGCCGCCGCCGGGCCGCGGGCCGAGCTCCACGGAGAGGACGCGATGACCCACGACCACGACGTCGTGCTGCGGCCCACGCCGCGCCAGGTGGCGGCGGCCCTGAACCCCCCGCCCGGACGCAATGGCGGTGACCTGGTCGTCGAGACGCTCCAGGGCCTCGGCGCCACCACCGTGTTCGGACTGCCGGGCCAGCACGCCCTCGGCATGTTCGACGCGCTGCGCCGCTCGGACCTCGCCTATGTCGGGCTGCGGGTCGAGAACAACGCGGGCTTCGCGGCCGACGCGTACGGCCGGATCACCGGCGAGGCGGCCCCGCTGCTGCTGTCGACCGGCCCCGGCGCGCTGACCTCGCTGGCCGCCCTGCAGGAGGCGGCCGCAGCCTCCTCGCCGGTGATCGCGATCTCAAGTCAGGTCCCCACGGCGGGACTTGGCGGCGGACGGCACGGCTATCTGCACGAGCTGCGCGACCAGAAGGCGTCGTTCCGCGATGTCGTGAAGTCCGTCCACACCGTGCGCAGCCAGTCGCAGATCCCCTCCGCGATCGCGGCCGCGTGGGAGTCGGCGCTGAGCGCCCCGCACGGGCCGGTGTGGGTGGAGATCCCGCAGGACGTGCTGCTCGCCGAGACGGCGCTGCCCGTCGTCACCGCGATGGACGCCTGTCCCGAGGACCTGCTCCCGCGCCCCGAACTGACCGCCGTGGCGGCCGAGTTGCTGGCGGGCGCGGCCCGGCCTGCGATCATCGCGGGCGGCGGGGTGGTCCGCGCCGACGCCTCGGGCAAGCTCCTCGCGCTCGCCGAGCGGCTCGACGCGCCGGTCGTGACGACCTTCGGCGGCAAGGGCGCCTTCCCCTGGGAGCACCCGCTCTCGCTCCAGTCCTGGCTGGAGGACCGGCACACCACGGACTTCCTGGAGGACGCCGACGTCCTGCTCGTGGTCGGCTCCGGGCTCGGCGAGCTGTCGTCGAACTACCACACGTTCCAGCCGCGCGGCCGGATCATCCAGATCGAGGCCGACCTCGGCAAGCTGGAGTCCAACCACCCGGCGCTCGGCATCCACGCCGATGCCCGCATCGCCCTCCAGGCCCTGCTCGAAACCGTCCCGGAGCGCCGGGACGAGAGGGCGGCCGAGCGGGTGCGGACCGTCCTGGACCGGGTCCGGGCCCGCATCGAGGCGCAGGACCTCGGTGAGGAGCGGCGCGTGCTGGCCGCCGTCCGCGAGGCGCTGCCCGCCGGGGCGCCCAGCTTCTGGGACATGACGATCCTCGCGTACTGGGCCTGGTCGGCGTGGCCCGGCTCGATGCACTCGGCGCAGGGCGCGGGCGGCCTCGGCTACGGCTTCCCGGCGGCGCTCGGCGCGGCCGTCGCCGACCCGGGCCGCCCGGCCCTCGCGGTCTCCGGCGACGGCGGGGCCATGTACTCGATCGCGGAGCTCGCCACCGCCCGGCAGTACGACCTGCCGGTCACCTGGCTGATCGTGGACGACGGCGGCTACGGCATCCTGCGCGAGTACATGACGGACACGTTCGGTGAGGCCACCGCCACCGAGCTGGCCCGCCCCGACTTCGTCGCCCTGGCCGAGTCCTTCGGCGTCCCGGCCGTCCGCACCACCGCGGACACCCTGACCGCCGATCTGGCGAAGGCGCTGGCCGCCCCCGGCCCCTCGGTGGTCGTGCTGCCCGCCCTCCTGAAGATGTTCGCCCCGACCCACCTCTGAGCCCCCGGGCCGGGGAAACCGGCCCGGCCAGGACCTGGTCCTCGCGTCCCGTCTTTTGTTGCGGCGGGATGAAATCCGCAGGCCCCCGTGTTGGGGCTTGCGGCAGGGCAGGTACCAACGGGAGGAATCACGTGACGGAGGGTGCGCAACAGGGGTGGGCGCGCAGGCTGACCGGGTACGCCTGGCGGTACCGGCGCAATGTGGTGCTGGCCCTCGGGTCCTCGCTCGGCGGCATGGCCGTCATGGCGCTCGTCCCCCTGATCACCAAGGTGGTCATCGACGACGTCATCGGACACCACACCCGCTCGCTCGCCGTGTGGACCGGGCTGCTCATAGCCTGCGCCGTCGTGGTGTACGGGCTCACCTACATCCGGCGGTACTACGGCGGGCGGCTCGCCCTCGACGTCCAGCACGACCTGCGCACCGAGATGTACGGGACGATCACCCGGCTCGACGGGCGGCGCCAGGACGAGCTGTCCACCGGCCAGGTCGTCGGGCGCGCCACCAGCGACCTCCAGCTGATCCAGGGCCTGCTCTTCATGCTGCCGATGACCATCGGCAACATCCTGCTCTTCGTGATCTCCATCGTGATCATGGCGTGGCTCTCGCCGCTGCTCACCCTCGTCGCCCTCGCGGTCGCGCCCGCCCTCTGGTTCATCGCCAAGCGCAGCCGCACCCGCCTCTTCCCCGCCACCTGGTACGCCCAGGGCCAGGCCGCCGCCGTCGCCGGAGTCGTCGACGGCGCCGTGTCCGGGGTCCGGGTCGTCAAGGGCTTCGGCCAGGAGGACCAGGAGACCGGCAAGCTCCGCGAGGTCGGCCGCAGGCTCTTCGCCGGACGCCTGCGCACCATCAAGCTCAACTCCCGCTACACGCCCGCCCTCCAGGCCGTCCCGGCCCTCGGCCAGGTCGCCATGCTGGCGCTCGGCGGCTGGCTCGCCACCCGCGGCGAGATCACACTGGGCACGTTCGTCGCCTTCTCCACCTACCTCGCCCAGCTCGTCGGCCCCGTCCGCATGCTCGCCATGGTGCTCACCGTCGGCCAGCAGGCCCGGGCCGGCGTCGAGCGCGTCCTGGAGCTCATCGACACCGAGCCCTCCCTCCAGGACGGCACGAAGCAGCTGTCGCCCGACGCCCCCGCGACCGTCGAGTTCGACGACGTGAGCTTCGGCTACGACGACGAGCGGCCCGTCCTGAAGGGGTTCTCCCTCGACATCCGGCCCGGCGAGACCGTCGCCGTGGTCGGCTCCTCCGGCTCCGGCAAGTCCACCGTCTCGCTGCTGCTGCCCCGCTTCTACGACGTCTCGCACGGCGCCGTCCTCGTCGGCGGCCACGACGTGCGCGAGCTGACCCTGGACTCGCTGCGCGCCGCCATCGGCCTCGTGCCCGAGGACTCCTTCCTCTTCTCCGACACCGTCCGCGCCAACATCGCGTACGGAAAGCCGGACGCCACCCAGGAAGAGATCGACAAGGCCGCCCGCGCCGCCCAGGCCGACCGGTTCATCGCCGAGCTGCCCGAGGGGTACGACACCACCGTCGGCGAGCACGGCCTCACCCTCTCCGGCGGCCAGCGCCAGCGCATCGCGCTCGCCCGCGCCATCCTCACCGACCCCCGCCTGCTCGTCCTGGACGACGCGACCTCGGCCGTCGACGCCCGCGTCGAGCACGAGATCCACGAGGCCCTGAAGTCGGTCATGGCCGGGCGCACCACCCTGCTCATCGCGCACCGCCGCTCCACCCTCGGCCTCGCCGACCGCATCGCCGTCCTCGACGGCGGGCGCCTCGCCGCGATTGGCACCCACGAGGAGCTCCAGCGCGACAGCGCCCTCTACCGCCGCCTGCTCACCGACCCCGACGAGCTCGGCGCGGTCTCGCCCGGCCACCTCCCCACCATCCCCGTCGCCGAGGAGGAGGACCACACCGTACGGGACGAGCTGGACGCGGAGTTCGACGCCGAGCGCGGCATCACCCCGCCGCTGTGGGTCCGTGAGGAGAAGGCCGAGTCGGCGGCCCCCGGCGGCATGCCCTTCCCCAAGCTCTCAACTTCGTTCGAGCAGGGGAGGCCCCAATCCCCCGAACTGCTCGCCCAGGTCGAGGCGCTGCCGCCCGCCACCGACACCCCCGGCATCGACGAGGCCAGGGCCGTCCAGCCCGAGGACTCCTACGGCCTGCGCAGACTGCTGCGCGGCTTCGGCCTTCCCCTGCTCGTCAGCCTCCTCCTCGTCGCGGTCGACGCGGGCATGTCGCTGCTGCTGCCGGTCCTGATCCGGCACGGCATCGACCAGGGCGTCACCCGGCTCGCGCTCGGCGCGGTCTGGGCCGCCGCCGGGCTCGCGCTCGTGACCGTCGCCATCCAGTGGCTCGCCCAGACCGGCGAGACCCGGATGACCGGCCGCACCGGCGAACGCGTCCTCTACACCCTGCGCCTGAAGATCTTCGCCCAGCTCCAGCGGCTCGGACTCGACTACTACGAGCGGGAGTTGACCGGCCGGATCATGACCCGCATGACGACGGACGTGGACGCGCTCTCCACGTTCCTCCAGACGGGCCTGGTCACCGCGTTCGTCTCCGTCGTCACCTTCTTCGGCATCATGGTGGCGCTGCTCGTCATCGACCTCGAACTCGCGCTCGTCGTCTTCGCCACGCTTCCGCTGCTGGTCGTCGGCACCTACGTCTTCCGCAAGAAGAGCGTGCGGGCCTACGAGCTCGCCCGTGAGCGGGTCTCCGTCGTCAACGCCGACCTCCAGGAGTCGGTGTCGGGCCTGCGCATCGTGCAGGCCTTCCGGCGCGAGCACGACGGGGCCGAACGGTTCGCCGGACGCAGCGACCACTACCGCCAGGCGCGCGTGCGCGGCCAGTGGCTGATCTCGGTGTACTTCCCGTTCGTGCAGCTGCTCTCGTCGGTGGCCGCGGCCGCCGTGCTGATCGTGGGCGCGGGCCGGGTCGACCACGGCACCCTCACCACCGGCGCCCTGGTCGCCTACCTGCTGTACATCGACCTGTTCTTCGCCCCCGTGCAGCAGCTCTCGCAGGTCTTCGACGGCTACCAGCAGGCGGCCGTCTCGCTGGGGCGCATCCAGGAACTCCTCCAGGAGAAGACCTCCACCGCCGAGGCCCCCGAGCCGCTCGACGTCCTGTCGCTGCGCGGCGAGATCGCCTTCGAGAACGTCGACTTCGCCTACGGGTCCGCCGACGAGCCCGAGGAGGCGCTCAGCGGGGTCGATCTGCGGATACCGGCCGGGCAGACCGTCGCGTTCGTCGGCGAGACCGGCGCGGGCAAGTCCACCCTGGTCAAGCTGGTGGCCCGGTTCTACGACCCGACGGGCGGGCGGGTCACCGCCGACGGCACGGACCTGCGCGACCTGGACATCACCGCCTACCGCCACCGGCTCGGCGTGGTCCCGCAGGAGGCGTACCTCTTCGAGGGCACCGTGCGCGACGCCATCGCGTACGGCCGCCCCGACGCGAGCGACGCCGAGGTGGAGGCCGCGGCCCGCGCGGTCGGCGCCCACGACATGATCGCCACCCTGGACGGCGGCTACCTCCACGAGGTCGCCGAGCGCGGCCGCAACCTGTCCGCCGGGCAGCGCCAGTTGATCGCGCTGGCCCGCGCCGAGCTGGTCGATCCGGACATCCTGCTGCTCGACGAGGCGACCGCGGCCCTCGACCTCGCCACCGAGGCGCAGGTCAACCAGGCCACCGAGCGCCTCACCGGCCGCCGCACCACGCTGGTCGTCGCACATCGCCTGACCACGGCGGCCCGCGCGGACCGGGTGGTCGTGATGGACCACGGCCGGGTCGTCGAGGACGGCACCCACGACGAGCTCCTCGCACTCGACGGCCAGTACGCCCGGCTGTGGCACACGTTCATCGGCACTCCCGAGCCCGCCCGTACGGCAGGCTGAGCCGGGCGCGAGTCCGCAGAGGCCGCTGAGAACCGTCGGGCGGCTTCTCGCGTCCCACCCCACATACGCTCAAGTGGCGGAAGGGTGCAAGCGTGTTCGGTGGGGTGGGCAGCAGGAGGCTTCTGGGGCCGTCGCTGGCGGTGGTCGCGGCGGCGGGCGGGCTCGTCGTGTTCGGGCCGGTGAGCGGCAGCGCGGACGCGGCGGCGGCGTGCGCCGGGCGGCCGGTGCGGACGGTCGGGTTCAGCACGGGCGAGCTGCGCCTGTACAAGGGCAACGGGTACGCGTGCGCGGTGACCGCCGCCAAGAACCCGGGCGCCCGGCGCCAGATGTCGGTGACGATCCAGGCCCGCGGCAGCGCCCCGGCCGGCGACTCGGGCGCCTACACGAAGCTGGCGGGTCCGGTGACGGTGCACTCCGGCGGCCGCTGTGTGCGGGCGACCGGGTCGGTGGCGGGGAGTTCGGCGGAAACGGGCTGGGTCTGCTGACCGGCGCGGCCCGGCGCGTGCCCGGGTGAAGGTCGCTGTGGAGATCAACCGGGTCTGGCGGGGCGGGTGTTGCCCCCGCTAGGTTCGCGGAACCACGTTCCGTACCCACAGGGACTCCACAGGGGAGTGTGCATGCGCAAGGCGCTCAGATGGCTGCTGTCGCTCGTCGTGCTGATAGGCACGATGACCGCGACGGGAGCCGCGGCGGGGACGGCCACCGCCGCCGAGCCGGACATCAAGGACCGCATCCTGGCGATACCCGGGATGAGCCTCATAGCCGAGAAGCCGTACAACGGCTACCGCTACTTCGTACTGAGCTTCACCCAGCCCGTCGACCACCACAACCCGTACAGCCGGGCCACCTTCCAGCAGCGGATCACCGTGCTGCACAAGGACACCGACCGGCCGACCGTCATGTACACCAGCGGGTACGAGGTCTCCACGACGCCCGGCCGCAGCGAGCCGACGCAGATCGTCGACGGCAACCAGGTCTCCGTCGAGTACCGCTTCTTCCCGATGTCCCGGCCGCAGCCCGCCGACTGGTCGAAGGACGACATCTGGCAGGCGGCCAGCGACCAGCACGCGATCTACCGCGCCCTCAAGCCGGTCTACCGCAAGAACTGGCTGACCACGGGCGGCTCGAAGGGCGGCATGACCGCCACCTACTACAAGCGGTTCTACCCCCGCGACATGGACGGCGTCGTCGCGTACGTCGCCCCCAACGACGTGGTGGACAACGAGGATTCGGCCTACGACCGCTTCCTCGCGACGGTCGGCACCAAGGAGTGCCGCGACAAGCTGGCGGGCGTGCAGCGCGAGGCGCTGGTGCGGCGGGCGTCCCTGGAGAAGAAGTACCAGGAGTACGCCACCGCCAACGGGTACACCTTCACCACGGTGGGCACCCTGGACAAGGCCTACGAGGCGGTCGTGCTCGACTACGTGTGGGGCTTTTGGCAGTACCACCTGCTGGCCGACTGCTCCACGATCCCCGCGGACGCGGCGCACGCCACCGACCAGGCGATCTGGGACTCCGTCGACACGATCTCCGGCTTCTCCTTCTACACCGACCAGGGCCTGGCCCCGTACACGGCGTACTACTACCAGGCCGGTACGCAGCTCGGCTCGCCCACCATCAAGCAGCCCTGGCTCGGCAAGCTGAGCCGCTACGGCTACCAGCCGCCGCGCACCTTCGTGCCGCGGGACATCCCGATGCGGTTCCAGCCGTGGGCGATGCGGGACATCGACACGTGGGTCAAGCACCACGCCGAGCACATGCTGTACGTGTACGGCTCCAACGACCCGTGGGGGGCCGAGCGGTTCTCGCTGGGGGCGGGGGCGCGGGACTCCTACGTCTACACGGTGGCGGGGGGCAACCACGGCTCCAAGGTCGCGATGCTCGCGGCCGCCGAGAAGTCCTCGGCGACGGCGTCCATCCTCCGCTGGGCGGGCCTGTCCTCTGTACCCGTGCGGCCGCAGGCCCAGTTCGACGCGAAACTGGACGCGACCCCCCTGACGAAGGAGCCCACCCTCCACCCCTGACCCTGGGCACCCCAGCCCTGGGGCCCTGGCCCTGGGGCCCTGACCCTGGACACCCCGGGGGCCCCTGACGCTGGGGGCCACACCCCCGGGGCCCCCAGGACCGCGCCACGCCCCTGGGGCTCCGCCCCAGACCCCGGAGGGTTCCCCACCCCGCCCCTTCCCGAGACCCTCCGGGGGTTGGGAAGGGGCGGGGCCGACCTCTTACCCGCGGACCGTGCGTGGCTGGTCGCGCAGTTCCCCGCGCCCCTTAAAACCCGCCTTCGTCCGCAGACCGCAGGCGGTTGCTCGCGCAGTTCCTCGCGCCCCTGTAGGGGGGCCGGCATCGGCATCCCTAGCCCGTCGTGGGGGTCCCCCCTGGCCCTTAAGGCCTTGGGGGAGATTGAGGACGAGCGCCCTTGAGGCGCGAACGGGGTCTGGGGCGGAGCCCCAGGAGGCCTCGTCAGCCCACCCACACCCCCGGAGGGTCTCGGGGAGGGGCGGGGTGGGGGAAGGTCACGTGCGCCTGGCGCAGCCCACTGGGCCCTGGCCGCCCGTCAGTTGGACGTACAGCGCGGTCGAGGCGGGGCACCCCGCCCGGCTCGGGGCGGCCGAGACGACCCGGTACTGGGGAGCCCGCGCCCCGGACCCGTCACACGCCGTCTCCCGAACCTCGTCCACCCCCGCCGCGTACACACAGTCCCCCACCACGGTGTACGGCCCACCCCCCTGTCCCGGATCCCCCGGATGCGGCGGCTCCAGGTTCCGCATGCAGGCGTAGCCCGGCGCCCCACCACCCCCGGCCGACGCCACGTACAGCACGAAGTCCGTGGGGAGCGGGCAGTCGACGGCCGCCCCCTTCGCCGTCGCCCCCACCCGCCGCACCAGCACCCTCGCCACCGCCCGCTCGCTCGTGCAGGGCACCTCGTGGAAGTCCTTGGTGTCGCCCGCCGCCCCCTCGCGCGAGGCGCAGCCGCCGGTGGGGAGGAAGGTCGCCGCGGGGCCGGGCGCGGAGGCGGACGCCGTCGACTGCTTGCCCTCCGTCGCCGAACCGCCTCCCGCACCCCCGCACCCCAGCGCCGTGAGCAGCAGCAGACACCCCAACCCCGCCAAACGGTACGTACGCATACGGCCCCCCAGAACCCCCCGGATGCGACCAAGCGTGACCCGCCGGAGCGGGTGCACGCCAGGAGTCCGGGGGGCTTTGCGTCACTTGGGGGTGGTGCGCCGGGTCCCCGGCGTACGGCTAGTACGACAGCCCGTAACCGATCGGGCAGAGATCTTGCGTAGGGTCGTCGGCCCGGGGCACCGCGACCGGCAGGCGGCCGCGCGGCCGGGCCCGGCCCGCCAACACCCGTGCGGCGGCCCGGAGTTCGACGTCCGTCCAGGAGTAGGTGGCGAGCGAGGCGGCGTACCCGCTCAGGTACGCGATGTCGTACGGGTTGCGCAGGGCGAGGTGGACGACCGGCACGCCGGTCCTGCCGAGCGCCGCCACCAGCCTGCTCTGCGCACCGCCCGCCCCCGCGTTGTACGTCCCCACGATCACCGCGTCCTGCCCCGCCGTCGCCGCCACCGCCCGGTCGATCAGTGCCTGGGACGGCAGCGTGCCCGTGGGCAACACCGTGGTGCGGAAGCCGAGTTGGTTCAGCGCGCGGGCCAGGACCGTGGTGGGCGGGCCGGTGGTGCCGGAGGGGGAGTCCGGGTCGGCGCCCACGACGAGGAGCCTGCGGTGGTGGTGCCGGGAGAGCGGGAGCAGCCCGCGCGGATTGGCGAGCAGGGTCGTGGTCCGCTCGGCGATCTCGTCGGCGGCGGCCAGATGGGTCCGGGTGCCCACGATCCGGTCCACACCCCCGGCGCTGACGTACGGGCGGGCGAACAGGCCGCGCCGGTCCTTGAGCCGGAGGATGCGCAGGATGGATTCGTCGAGGCGGGACTCGGGCAGTTCGCCGCTCGCCACCGCCGCCCGCACCCCGTTGAAGGCCACGTCCAGCTTCGGCGGGTCGAGGAGTTGGTCCACGCCCGCCTTCAGCGCGAGCACCGGCACCCGGTCGTCGCCGTACTTGTCGCGCACGCCCTTCATGCCGAGCGAGTCCGTGATGACGACCCCCTCGAAGCCGAGCTGTTCGCGCAGGATGCCGGTGAGGATGGGGCGGGAGAGCGTCGCCGGGTCGTTGCTCGGGTCGAGCGCCGGGAACTGGATGTGGGCGGTCATGATCGCGTCGATCCCGGCGGCGATCGCGGCCCGGAACGGCGGCGCGTCCAGCCGCTCCCACTCCTCGCGGGTGTGTGTGATCACCGGGATGCCGGTGTGGCTGTCGACGCTGGTGTCGCCGTGCCCCGGGAAGTGCTTGGCCGTTGCGGCGACCGAGGACTCCTGGTAGCCGCGCACCTCCGCCGCGACCATGCGGGCCACGGCGGCCGGGTCCGCGCCGAAGGACCGTACGCCGATCACCGGGTTGGCCGGGTTGATGTTCACGTCCGCGTCGGGGGAGTAGTCCTGGCGGATGCCGATCGCCGCGAGTTCCGCGCCCGAGATCCGGCCCAGCGTGCGGGCGTCGCCCGCCGAGCCGCCCGCGCCCATCGCCATCGCGCCGGGGAAGAGCGTGGCGGGCTTGCCGACCCGGCAGACCGCGCCGTGCTCCTGGTCGGTGGCGATCAGCAGCGGCAGCGGCACGCGCTGGGCGAGCCCGGCGGCCTGGATGCCGTTGGAGAGCCCGGCGATCTGGTGCGGGTCGCGGGTGTTGTGCGCCCAGGTGAAGTAGATGATGCCGCCGACGTGGTACCGGGCGATCAGCTCGGCGGCGTCGCGCACCCCGAGCTCGCGGAGGTTGGCGTCGATGTCCGCCTGGTCGGGGGCAGTAGCGGAGTGCCCGTAGACCCGCGTGACGAAGAGCTGGCCGATCTTCTCCTCGACCGACATGCGGGCGATGATCGCGCGGAGCCGGCGGTCGGTGCCGGAGGCCTCCGCGACCTCCGTGGCACGGGCGGGGAGCCGGGGGCCGAGGGCGGTCATGGCGGCCGCCGCGGCGGTGGTGGTGAGGAGGCTGCGTCTTGAGGTGCGGTGCTGCACGTGCGCTCCTTCCGGTAAGGGTGCCCGGGAAGCCAGGGAACTGGAAGAAACTTCCAAGGCGAACCGTTATCCGGAAAGTAATTGCCAGTCAAGGCTATGCGCACGAGGCAGCGCGGCGTGGCTCGCGCGGGGGTGCCGCCACCGGTGCGGTCGGAGGGGTTCGCACCGGTGGCGGCGTGCTGCCGGCCGCAGGCGGCTGGAGAGGGGGTCGGCGCTCGCGGCCAGCAGCGATGCCGACACCGCTCTGCGGAGACTCACCGGCAGTACGTGCGTTGGACGGGCGCACCCCCGCGCGGGTTCCCGGCGAGCCGCCAATTCGGCGAAATGGTAGGGGAGTTACGGAAGTGGCGGGCCGGTCAGTCCGAGAGGCCGACCGTCTGGCCGAACGTCGCCGGATCGTCCAGGACCTCCAGCATGCAGTGCGCGACATCGGCCCGCGAGATGATGCCGCCGCCCCGCACGTTGCGCCCCACCTCCGTGCGGTATCGCCCGGTCAGCTCCTTGTCGTTGAGGCGCGGCGGCCGCAGCGCCGTCCAGTCCAGGGAACTCGCGCGCAGCACGTCCTCCATCCGCGCGAGATCGGCGTACCGCTTCTTCAGGATCGCCTTCACGATCGGGTACGCGATGCTCCGCTGCACGAACGCGTCCCCCGGGTCGCGCCGGGGCGGGTTCGGCCGCCCCGGCGACGGTACGGTGCCGATCGGCGCGGCACTGATCACGACGATGCGGCGCACCCCCGTGGCGCGCATCGCCTCACATATGGCCCCGGTGCCGCGCTCGGCGACCCCGAAGTCGGCCTTGGTGGCCGCGCCCAGGCCCGACAGGACCGCATCCGCCCCGGCCAGCGCCGTGCGCAGCGCGTCCGGGTCGGGCCGGGACAGATCGACGGCCACGGTACGGACGACGTCGGACGCCACCTTGGCGGGGTCACGGACCACCGCCGTCACGTCGTGACCGGCGGCGACCGCCTGGAGCAGGGCGAGGCGGCCGATCCCGCCGCTCGCCGCGAAGATGGTGAGCTTCATGAACCCGCCTCCCGCGCGCCCCGCCCCTACCAGGTCACCCCGGCGACCTGACGGGTCGTGGCGTTGAGCCGGTTGAAGAGGTTGGTCACCGCGACCATGAGGACGAGCGAGGCGAGCCCCTTCTCGTCGTAGTGCCGGGCCGCCTCGTCCCAGATCTCGTCCGGCACCGCGTCCGCCCGGTCCGCGATCCGGGTGGCGGCCTCGGCCAGCGCGAGCGCCGCCCGCTCGGCGTCGCTGAAGTACGGGGCCTCCCGCCAGGCCACGACCGTCGACAGCTGGTCCTCGCTCACGCCGTGCTTACGGGCGCTGGCCATGCCGCCGTAGACACAGGGGGCGCAGCCGTTGATCTGGCTGGCCCGCAGGTGCACCAGCTCCAGGGTGGACTCGGGAACCCCGCCCTCCTTGGCGGCGTTCAGCAGATCCAGGATGGACTGCATCGCGCCGGGAAGGACCTGAGCGGGGTTCGTCATACGTGCCTGCATGGCTGCGACTCCTGTGTCATGGGCAGTGGACTGCTTCGTTGTTCGCCTTCACTGCCCTGACACCCGGGGCCACGGAGATGTGACAGCCCCGCCAAAATTCTTTTCAGCCCTCCTCGCCCTCGCGGTGCGGGTCCCGCGCGGCGGGCTCGCTCTCCAGCCTCTCCAGCCCGTGCCGCCGCATGACGTACGGCTCCCACGTCCGCCCGCCGTCCCGCGACACCCGCAACGCCAGGGCGGGCCCCGCTACCAGTTGCCCCCATGCCGGGCGCTCTTCCGCGTCAGCCATGCGCGTACCTCCGCTTCCTCCTGCGGAGAGGCGGTCCGCAGATCACCTGCGGCGACCGAGGCGACGAAGTACACGAACCGAACGCGCCGCCAGTCACCGTCCGTGCCGATCACCTTGCCCGGCCCGTACACATCGGTACCGGTGTGGGCGACGTACGCCCCCACGCCGTGCGCTCCCATCGCGCCCCACCTCTCACTGTGTGTGCTGTTCCGCTCACAGCGTGGCGTCACGTTCCGTACGCTGAACAGTGCACGGAGCGTGACAATCGAGCCTGCACAGAGGGGAGTTGATGACGTGGCGATCGAGGACAACCCGGTGTCCCGCATCAAGTACGGCGAGGAACTCAGGGCGCGGCGGGAGGCGGCCGGTCTCACCCAGGAGGAGCTGAGCCAACTGGTGGTGATGTCGCGCACGCACATCGCCCACATCGAGGCGGGGAGGAGGCGGCCGACGCTGGAGGATGCCCGTCGTCTGGACAGGGTGCTGGGGACCGACGGGTTCTTCGAGCGGTTCCTGCCGACCCTGGACGGTCGTGTGGTCGCGGAACACTTCGCTGAGGCGCTGGAGTTTGAGCAGCAGGCGACTGTGATTCGCCAGTACGCACCCAAGCTGGTACCGGGGTTCCTACAGACGGAAGCGTACGCGCGGGAGGTGCTCGGCTCGGGCTACCCGCCCAAGAGCGATGAGGAACGTGACCGGCTGCTCGGAACGCGGTTGGCGCGCGGGCGGGTTCTCCATGACTTCGACAAGCCCGTGGTGTGGACGATGCTCGACGAGGCGGTGCTGCGGCGCCCCATCGGCGGGCCTCTCGTCATGTGCGAACAGCTTCGGCACCTGCTGGCGTTGGGTGAATGCCGTCGCGTCCGCTTCCATGTGCTCCCCTACGAGGCGGGCCCTCATGCCCTGTTGGAGGGCCACGTCTCGCTGCTTTGGTTCAGTGACCTCCCGCCCATCGCGTACGTGGAAGGGCTGAAGACGGGCAGGGTGTGGGAGCTTCCGTCCGTGGTGCGGCAGTGTCAGGAGGTCTACGACCATGCACTCGGCGACGCGTTGTCGCACAGTAGGTCTCTGGCGCTCATGCGGTCTGTGGCGGAGGATTACGAGAATGAAGCGCAATGAGCAGATCGTGCCCGACGCATCGGTGCTGACGGGCTGGCGGAAGTCCAGCCACAGCGGTGGCGACAGCGGTGAATGCCTCGAAGTGAGCGAGGCGTACGCGACCTGGCGGAAGTCGACCTACAGCGGCGGAACCAGTGGGGACTGCCTGGAGTTCAGCGACAGCTGCGCGGCATGCGTGCCGGTGCGGGACAGCAAGAACCCGGCCGGGCCCGCCGTGGTGTTCGGGCCGGGGGCGTGGACGTCGTTCGTGGACGGGGTCAAGGGCGGGGCCCTCGGTCGCTGAGGGTCTCCCACGCTTCCCGGAGGGCGTGGACCGTTGCCGTGATCGCCGGGCGGCGGGCCGCTCCGGTGCGCCACAAGGCGTACAGGTGACGGGTCGGGACCGGGTCGAGGCGTAGGGCCACGACGCCCTCGGGAAGCGGGCCCCGGCCAAGCCGTGGAACGAGCGCGATGCCCAAACCGGCTGCCACGAGGGCGAGTTGGGTGTGGTACTCGGCGGCCTGGTGACGCAGGTCGGGCTCGTGGCCGTCGGCGCGCAGGGTGCGGACGAGCCAGTCGTGGCAGACCGAGCCGGGCGGCTGGCAGATCCAGGGCTCGCGGACGAGGTCGCGCCGGTGGATGACGGGGCGGGTCGCGAGAGGGTGGCCCGCCGGGACCAGTACGTCGCAGTGGTCGTCGCCGATGGCCGCGTGCTCGACGCCCTCGGGGGCGGGCAGGGGCGCGATGTCCCAGTCGTGGGCGACGGCCATGTCGATGACGCCCTTGGCGACGAGGTCGACGGAGACGTGCGGATCGACTTCGGACAACCGGGTTTCCAGGGTGGGGTGTTGGCGGCCGAGGGAGGCGAGGGCGGCCGGGAGGAGCCCGCGCGCGGCCGTGGCGAAGGCGCCGATGGTGAGGCGTCCGGTGGGCAGGCCGCGCCGCTCTTCGAGGGTGGTCTCCGTGCGCTCGACCAGGGAGAGCAACTCCTGGGCGGCGGAGGCGAGATGGAGGGCGTCGTCGGTGAGCGCGATGCCGCGCCCCCGGCGTTCCAGGAGGGTCGTGCGGGTCTCGCGTTCCAGCTTGGTGATCTGCTGGGAGATCGCGGAGGGCGTGTAGCCCAGGGCGGCGGCAGCGGCGGCGACCGAGCCGTGGACGTGGACGGCGTGCAGGGCGCGAAGGCGGGCCAGGTCGAGCACGAGAGCCTCCCTGGGCCTCTGGATTAAGCGATGCTTCATCCCATCATCCATGAATCCGCGCTGGTGCTGAATGGTCGGGGGCGGTGATGCTCGACGCATGCGTCCCGTACACATCGCGCTCGCCGTGCTCGTCACCGCCGTCTGGGGGGTCAACTTCGTCGTCATCGACGTGGGTCTGGGCCACTTCCCGCCGCTGCTCTTCTCCGCCCTTCGCTTCCTGGTGGCGGCGCTGCCCGCCGTGTTCTTCGTGGGGCGGCCCAAGGTCGCGTGGAAGTGGGTCGTGGCGGTGGGTCTGGTGCTGGGGGTGGCGAAGTTCGGGCTGCTGTTCATCGGGATGAGCCAGGGGATGCCCGCCGGTCTGTCCTCCCTCGTACTCCAGGTGCAGGCGGTGTTCACGGCGGTCGTCGCGATGGCGGTACTGGGTGAACGGCTCGGTGGCGTGCGGCTGTTGGGGATGGGTGTGGCGCTGGCGGGGATCGTGGTGGCGGGGGTGGACGAGGGGACGGGCGGCCCGCTGCTCGCCTTCGCGCTGACGGTGGGAGCGGCGGCGTGCTGGGGCGTGTCGAACGCCCTGACCCGCAGGGCGGCCCCGCCGGACGCGCTGAACTTCATGGTGTGGGTGTCGGTCGTCCCCGTACTCCCGCTGCTCGTCCTGTCCCTCCTGTTCGAGGGGCCGGGCCGGGACGCGGAGGCGCTGTCGGGGTTCGACTGGAGCGGGGCGGGGGCGCTGGTGTACGTGGCGTGGATCAGCACGGTGTTCGGGTTCGGGGCGTGGGGGATGCTGCTGCGCCGGTACCCGGCGTCGTCGGTGGCGCCGTTCAGCCTGCTGGTGCCGGTGTTCGGAATGTCCTCGGCGGCGCTGCTCCTGGGAGAGTCGGTGACACCCCTGCGCTGGTGCGCGGCGGCGCTGCTGGTGGGCGGGGTGGGGCTTACGTCGCTGGCGCGGTCAGGCGGGCGAGGTGGTCGCGTCCTGCGGCGAGGAGTCCTGGCAGGGGCGCGGCCCGCGGATACCACCGCTTCTCGTACTCCCAGCACAGCCAGCCGTCCGGCGGGAGCGGGGCGAGGCATGCGGTGAGGGGGAGGACCGGGCGCGCGGGCTGTCGGTTCGCGCCCCGGGCCCGGATGTTCACGGTGACCGTCCCAAGGCTGTCGGGCCATACTGGGTGAATGGCTGAGGTGACCTCCCGTTTCCCGGTGGCGAACGCGTTCGAGCTGCTCTGCGCGCAGTACGCCGAGCGGCTGCCCGCTCGCCTGGAGGATCTGGCCGGACCCGTCGACGGCACGGTGGACCTGCCGCTGCACGTGGCGTGGTCGGGCCGCCGCTCCTACGACCTGGCAGGAACCAGGTCGCGGATGGGCGTGTACCGGACGGTCCTGGCCGAGGGCCAGCGCCAGGACCTGATCGACTTCCTGGACCGGGAACTCCTCGTCGCCCAATGGCCCGTACTGCGGACGTTGATCGGCCGCCCGGTCCGCCATGTGTGGGAAGCGGCCTTCCCCGAACTGGCGACGGCCGGAAGCACGCGGGCCGCGTGAACCTGACCGACCTGCACCGGCGCCTCCTGGCCGACGTCCTGACCATCGGCACGCCCTACCCCTTGGTCATCACCGGCGGGTACGCCGTCCAGGCGCACGGCCTGGTGGACCGTCTGAGCCAGGACCTCGACGTGGCGACCGAGAGCCCGGCCCCCATCGCCGACATCGTCCGCACGGTCTGTGACGGTCTCGCGGCGCGTGGCTGGGGTGTGCGCCGGATCGAGACGGGCGCACTCTCCGGCCGGCTCATCGCCGGCGATCCGGCCAGCGGTGAGGAGTGCGAGCTGGACATCCTCAAGGAGGCGTTCTGGGCTCCTCCGGCCGTCACCGAGTACGGGCTGGTCCTGGCGCTCGATGACGTGATCGGTACCAAGGTGCGCGCCCTCGCGGATCGGGGCGCGGTGAGAGACCTGATCGATGTCCACGCGGCGTCGCGTCAGCGCAGCAACGCCGACCTCGAAACGCTCGGTCGGCGGCACGCCCGTTTCGAGTTCAGCCTCCAGGAGCTCCGCGACCGCCTGGCAGGCGCCGAATGGTGGGACGACGAGGACTTCACCGACTACGGACTCGGTCCGGAGCAGTTGTCCGATCTGCGAGTGTGGGCGAACGCCTGGGTGAGCGACTTGGATGCCCGGCTGCACGAGGCAGAAGACGTCGGCGGCGAGGCCGACGACTGATTGAGGCCATGTCGCTGCTGGTGGGCGGGGTGGGGCTACGTCGCTGGCGCGGTCAGGCGGGCGAGGTGGTCGCGTCCTGCGGCGAGGAGCCCTGGCAGGGGCGCGGCCCGCGGATACCACCGCTTCTCGTACTCCCAGCACAGCCAGCCGTCCGGCGGGAGCGGGGCGAGGCATGCGGTGAGGGGGAGGACGCCGGTGCCCAGGGGGAGGGGGGTGGTGTCCTCGGCGGACGCGACGTCCTTCACCTGTACGTAGCCGAGGTGGGGGGCCAGGTGGGCGAAGGACTCGGCCGGGGTCTCGCCGCCGAGCCAGGTGTGCAGGACGTCCCAGAGCGCGCCGACGCTCTCGTCTCCGACGCGGTTCAGGACGCGGGCGGTGGCCTCGCCCGTGCGGTGGGAGTCGTGGGTTTCGAGGAGGATGCGGATGCCCGTGCCGGTCGCTTGTCGGGCGGCCTCCTTCAGTCTGCGGACGGCTGTGTCGTCGTCCCCGGCGGTGCTTCTGCCGCCCGGGAAGACGCGGATGTATCTCGCCCCCAAGTCCCCTGCGAGGTCCAGGAGGTGCGGGATGTCCGTGGTGTCGTCCGGGTCTGCGACTCGGGCGTAGGTGGCGAGGGCCAGGATGTCGATGCCGGAGGCCTTGAATTCGGTGGTGATGGCCCTTCTTCGGGTGGGGGTGAGGTGGGGGTGGACGTCGGTTTCGGGGTGCGTGCGGAGTTCTACGCCTTGGTAGCCGGATTCGGCTGCGAGCCGGGCGATGGTGGGGAGGGGGGTGTCGGGGAGGCCGAGGGTGGAGAGAGCGAGCTGCATGGTGTTCCCTTCGCTATGAGATCCTTTCCCCACCCCGCCCCTTCCCGAGACCCTCCGGGGGTGTCATTCGGCTGCGGACCGTGCTCGCTTCTCGCGCAGTTCCCCGCGCCCCTTGGCGGCATGGTGCTGGCCCGCATGCGCATCCTCAGCCCGTCCGGCGTTTGAGGACGAGCGCCCTTTAGGCGCGAACGGGGTCTGGGGCGGAGCCTCAGGGGTGGGGGTTACGACAGGGTTGTGAAGCGGTGGGCGGTCTGGTGCAGCAGGGCCACCCCGTCCCCCGCCCACAGCGCCTCGTTGAACAGCTCCACCTCGATCGGCCCCGCATACCCCGCCGAGTCGACCAGCGAACGCCACCGCGCCAAATCGACACAGCCGTCCCCCAGCTGACCACGTCCCTTCAGGACGCCCGCCGGCAACGGCGTGACCCAGTCCGCCAGTTGGAACGCGTGGATGCGACCCGCCGCCCCCGCCCGGGCCACGGCCGCCGGAGCCGTGTCGTCCCACCAGACGTGGTAGGTGTCGACCACGACCCCCACCTGGGAAGGGGGGAAGCGCGAGGCCAGGGCCAGCGCCTGGTCCAGCGTGGACACCACGCACCGGTCGGAGGCGAACATCGGATGCAGGGGCTCGATGGCGAGGCGCACCCCCCGCGAGGCGGCGTACGGCCCCAGCGCGGACAGCGCCTCCGCGACCCGCTCCCGCGCGCCGACCAGGTCCTTCGATCCGGCCGGGAGCCCGCCCGAGACCAGTACCAGCGTGTCCGTGCCCAGGGTCGCCGCCTCGTCGATCGCGGCCCGGTTGTCGGCGAGCGCGGCGGCCCGGTCGGCCGGGTCGAGCGCCGTCAGGAAGCCGCCCCGGCACAGCGTGGTGACCTCAAGACCCGCCGCCCGCACCAGCTTGGCCGTCGCGTCGAGCCCGTACTCCGCGACCGGCTCGCGCCACAGCCCGACCCCCCGCACCCCGAGCCGTACGCACGCGTCCACCAGCCCCGGCAGGGACAGCTGCTTCACCGTCATCTGGTTGATGCTGAAGCGGGAAGAGGGGGAAGAGGGGGAACAGGGGGAATAGTGGGAAGGGGTCACTGGGCTACTCCGTACACGTCCAGGAGGGACCTCATGCGGGACTGGGCCAGCGCCGGGTCGGGGAGCAGGCCGAGCCGGTCGGCCAGTTCGTACGCCCGCGCCAGATGCGGCAGCGACCGCGCCGACTGGAAGCCGCCCACCATCGTGAAGTGCGCCTGGTGCCCGGCCAGCCACGCCAGGAACACCACGCCGGTCTTGTAGAACCGGGTGGGCGCCTGGAAGAGGTGGCGGGAGAGCGGGACCGTCGGGTCGAGCAGGGCGCGGAAGGCGTCGGTGTCGCCCTTGTCCAGGACCCGGACCGCCTGCGCGGCCAGCGGGCCCAGGGGGTCGAAGATGCCCAACAGGGCGTGACTGAAGCCTTGTTGGTCGCCCGCGATCAGCTCGGGATAGTGGAAGTCGTCGCCGGTGTAGCACCGTACGCCGTCCGGAAGGCGGCGCCTCAGCTCCACCTCGCGGCGGGCGTCGAGGAGCGAGACCTTGATGCCGTCGACCTTGTCGGGATACGCGGCGATGACCTCCAGGAAGGTGTCCGTGGCCGCGTCCAGGTCGGCCGAGCCCCAGTAGCCGTCGAGCGCGGGGTCGAACATCGGGCCCAGCCAGTGCAGGATCACCGGCTTGGATGCCTGGCGGAGCAGGTCGGCGTAGACCGTGAGGTAGTCCTCGGGGGAGCGGGCCGCCGCCGCGAGGGCGCGCGAGGCCATCAGGATCGGCTGCGCCCCGGCCCCCTCGACGACGGCGAGCTGCTCCTCGTACGCGGCCCGCACCTCGGCGAGCGTTCCGGTCGGGCCGAGCTGGTCCGTACCCACCCCGCACGCGATGAGCCCGCCAACCGCCTTCGCCTCAGCCGCACTTCGGGCGATCAGCTCGGCCGCGGCCAGCCAGTCCAGGCCCATGCCGCGCTGCGCGGTGTCCATCGCCTCCGCGACGCCGAGCCCGTGCGACCACAGGTGGCGGCGGAAGGCGAGCGTGCCGTCCCAGTCGATCGCGGCGGGCGAGTCCGGCGAGATGTCCGCGTACGGGTCGGCGACGACGTGCGCGGCCGAGAAGACCGTACGGGAGAGGGGCGCCGGGCCCGGCGGCAGCGCGAGCGGGGTCGCGCGGGGCTCGTACGCCCGCGTCGTGCCGTCGGCGCGCGGAAGCAGCAGGCTCACAGCGCGATCTCCGGCACGTCGAGGCGGCGGCCCTCGGCGCAGGAGCGCAGGCCCAGCTCGGCGAGCTGGACGCCGCGCGCCCCGGCGAACAGGTCCCAGTGGTACGGCTCGTCCAGCGCGACGTGCCGCAGGAACAGCTCCCACTGCGCCTTGAAGCCGTTGTCGAAGACCTCGTTGTCCGGCACCTCCTGCCACTGCGCGCGGAACGGCTCGGTGGCGGGCAGGTCCGGGTTCCAGACCGGCCGGGGAGTCGAAACGCGGTGCTGGACCCGGCAGTCGCGCAGGCCAGCGACGGCCGAGCCCTCGGTGCCGTCCACCTGGAACTCGACCAGCTCGTCGCGGTGGACGCGCACCGCCCAGGAGGAGTTGATCTGCGCGACCGCGCCGCCCTCCAACTGGAAGATCCCGTACGCGGCGTCGTCGGCGGTCGCCGTGTACGGCTTGCCCTGCTCGTCCCAGCGCTGCGGGATGTGGGTGGCGGTGTGCGCGGTCACGGAGGTGACCCGGCCGAACAGCTCGTGCAGCACGTACTCCCAGTGCGGGAACATGTCCACGACGATGCCGCCGCCGTCCTCGCGCCGGTAGTTCCACGACGGGCGCTGGGCGGACTGCCAGTCGCCCTCGAAGACCCAGTAGCCGAACTCGCCCCGCACGGACAGGATCCGGCCGAAGAAGCCGCCGTCGATCAGGCGCTTGAGCTTCAGCAGGCCCGGCAGGAAGAGCTTGTCCTGGACGACGCCGTGCTTGACGCCCGCGTCCCGGGCGCGCCGGGCGAGGTCGAGCGCGCCGGCCAGGCCGGTGGCGGTGGGCTTCTCGGTGTAGACGTGCTTCCCGGCCGCCACGGCCTTCCCGAGCGCGGCCTCGCGTGCGGAGGTCACCTGGGCGTCGAAGTAGATGTCGACGGTCGGGTCGGCGAGGACCGCGTCCAGGTCGGTCGACCACTCGGCGAGGCGGTGCCGCTCGGCCATCGCCCTGAGCGCGTGCTCGCGGCGGCCGACCAGGACCGGCTCGGGCCACAGGGCGGTGCCGTCGCCGAGGTCGAGGCCGCCCTGCTCGCGCAGGGCGAGGAGGGAACGTACGAGGTGCTGGCGGTAACCCATGCGTCCGGTGACGCCGTTCATGGCGATCCGCACGGTCCTGCGTGCCGTCATGTGATCCCTCCGGGCTGTGCGAGATGCGGGTCCCCCTTGGGCCGTGGGGCGGTTCGAGCCCGGGGGCAGGGGGCGGGTGGGCGAGGTGAAGCGGAGTCGGGGCGCAGCCGATGCCAACCGGGTCGGCACCGGGTCGTTCATGGATAGCAAGCGCTTTCTACGGGGTAGGACGCTAGCCTGCGCACAGCGCCTCGGACAAGGGGCCGAATGCTTGAACGGCGCCACTGGGGCCCGACCGGTTCGGAGGCAGAGATGACAGCGACCCTGGCGGATGTGGCGGCCCGGGCCCAGGTGTCCCCGGCGACGGTCTCGCGGGTCCTGAACGGCAACTATCCGGTGGCCGCGGCCACGCGTGAGCGGGTGCTGCGCGCCGTCGACGAGCTCGACTACGTCCTGAACGGGCCCGCGAGTTCGCTCGCCGCGGCCACCTCGGACCTGGTCGGCATCCTGGTCAACGACATCGCCGACCCGTTCTTCGGGATCATGGCGAGCGCGGCCCAGGCCGCGATCGGTGAGGAGCGGGGGGCCCGCGAGAAGCTCTCCGTCATCTGCAACACCGGGGGCTCACCGGAACGCGAACTCACCTATCTGACGCTGCTCCAGCGCCAGCGCGCGGCCGCCGTCATCCTGACCGGCGGCGCCCTGGAGGACCCGGCGCACGCGGCGGCCGTCGGCGCGAAGCTCGCGCGGCTCGCGGACGCGGGCACTCGCATCGTGCTGTGCGGCCGGCCGCCGCTGCCCGGCGACAGCGTCCGCGCGACCCTCGCCTTCGACAACCGGGGCGGCGGGCGGCGCCTCACGGACCACATCCTCGGCCTCGGCCACCGCCGGATCGGTTACGTGGCCGGGCCCCCCGAACGCACCACGACCCGGCACCGCCTGGAGGGCCACCGGGCCGCCCTCGACGCCGCGGGCCTCGACCTCGACCACCTCGTGGTGCACGGCTCGTACGACCGGCGCTCGGGGTACGACGCGGCGCTGGAACTCCTGCGCAGGGAGCCGGAGTTGACGGCCGTGGTGGCCGCCAACGACACGGTCGCGCTGGGGGCGTGCGCGGCCTTGCGGGACCGGGGCTTCTCCGTCCCCGAGGACGTCTCGGTGGCGGGCTTCGTGGACCTTCCCTTCAGCGCGGACGCGGTCCCGGCGCTCACGACGGTGCGGCTGCCGTTGTCCGAGGCGGGGGCGCGGGCGGGGCGGCTGGCGCTGGGTCTTGAGGGGGTGCCGCCGGGGGGGATCGCGACGGTGCACGGTGAGCTGATGGTCCGGGCCTCCACGGGCCCGGCCCGCCCGCGCTGACCCCGCCCCCGTCACGTTCCGCGCGCCTCTTGAAGTCCGCGCTGCGCGCGGGGGCTTGTGGTTCGCCCTCGGACCGTGCGCGGCTGCTCGCGCAGTTCCCCGCGCCCCTTGGCGGCATCGTGCTGGCCCGCATGGGCATCCTCAGCCCGTCCGGCGATTGAGGACGAGCGCCCTTAAGGCGCGAACCGGGGTCTGGGGCGGGGCCCCAGGGCGCCTGCGGACCGTGCGGGGTCGCTCGCGCAGTTCCCCGCGCCCCCAACCCCCTTTCGTCCGTCTGCCGTGCCCGCTTGCTCGCGCAGTTCCCCGCGCCCCTTGGCGGCATTGTCCTGGCCCGCATGGGCAACCTCAGCCCGTCCGGCGATTGAGGACGAGCGCCCTTTAGGCGCGATGCGGGGTCTGGGGCGGAGGCTCAGGGGGCTGATCGGGGGGGCTTGGAGCATGGGGGGCCAGGATGGGGGAAGTGATGCCGGGACACGATCGGAGGCAGTCATGGCAGGTTTTCTCGACCGGGCCAAGGAGCAGGCGCAGAGCGCACTGAACCAGGGCAAGCAGAAGGTGGACGAGGTCCAGCAGCAGCGCGCGGGCAACGACCTGCTGAAGAAACTCGGCGCCGCGTACTACGCCGAGCGCCGCGGCAGCGGAACCCCGGACGCCACCCAGCAGGCCCTCTCGGCCCTGGAGGCCCACATCGCCACGCACGGAGACGGATTCCTGCGGGCCTGAAGCGGGGCCCGGTTCCGGCCGCGCCTCGGAGGCCGGGAAAAAATTACCGCCCGCAGTCGTGCAACCCTTCCGGGGTGACGGAGGTCTAAGGGGCGTCAGTGCTTCAGGGGAGGGATCCGGGGGGATTTCGGGAAGCGCTGACGGGGAGGGAATCGAGGGGCCCGGTCGACGGACCGGGCCCCCTTGACTTGGCCTCCGCCTCCCGGACTCCCGCCGCGCGTGGCGGTGTTGTCAGTGCGGGACGGTAGCGTCGGGGCATGGGCAGTCTCGTGGGTGCGACCGTGGTGGAGGGGGTCCTCGAGCGGATCACGTACGCCAATGAGGAGAGCGGGTACACGGTCGCGAGGGTCGACACCGGCCGCGGCGGCAACGACCTGCTCACCGTGGTCGGCTCGCTGCTCGGCGCGCAGCCCGGCGAGTCGCTGCGGATGGAGGGCCGCTGGGGGTCCCATCCGCAGTACGGCAAGCAGTTCACCGTGGAGAACTACACGACCGTCCTGCCCGCCACCATCCAGGGCATCCGCCGCTACCTCGGCTCCGGTCTGATCAAGGGCATCGGCCCGGTCTTCGCCGACCGCATCACGCAGCACTTCGGCGCGGACACCCTGGACATCATCGAGCAGGACATCGGGCGCCTGATCGAGGTGCCGGGGCTCGGTCCCAAGCGGACCAAGAAGATCGCCGCCGCTTGGGAGGAGCAGAAGGCCATCAAGGAGGTCATGGTCTTCCTCCAGGGCGTCGGGGTCTCCACGTCGATCGCCGTGCGCATCTACAAGAAGTACGAGAACGCCTCGATCTCGGTCGTGAAGAACCAGCCCTACCGGCTCGCCGCCGACGTCTGGGGCATCGGGTTCCTCACCGCCGACCGGATCGCCCAGGCCGTCGGCATCCCGCACGACAGCCCGGAGCGCGTGAAGGCGGGCCTGCAGTACGCGCTGTCCCAGTCCACCGACCAGGGCCACTGCTTCCTGCCCGAGGAGCGCCTGATCGCCGACTCGGTGAAGCTGCTCCAGGTCGACACCGGCCTGGTCATCGAGTGCCTCGCCGAGCTGATCGCCGAAGAGGGCGCCGTACGGGAGAAGGTGCCCGGGCCCGACGGGGGCGAGCCCGTCGCCGCCGTCTACCTCGTGCCGTTCCACCGCGCCGAACTGTCGCTGGCGGCCCAGGTCGGGCGGCTGCTGCGGACCGGGGAGGACCGGATGCCGTCCTTCGCCGGGGTCGACTGGGACAAGGCGCTCGGCTGGCTAGCCGGGCGCACCGGCGCCGAGCTCGCGCCCGAGCAGCAGGAAGCCGTCAAGCTCGCCCTGACCAGCAAGGTCGCGGTGCTCACCGGCGGCCCGGGGTGCGGCAAGTCCTTCACGGTCCGCTCGGTCGTGGAGCTCGCCCGCGCCAAGAAGGCCAAGGTGGTGCTCGCCGCGCCGACCGGCCGGGCCGCCAAGCGCCTGGCCGAGCTGACCGGCGCCGAGGCCTCCACCGTGCACCGCCTGCTCGAACTGAAACCGGGCGGCGACGCGGCGTACGACAAGGACCGGCCGCTGGACGCGGACCTGGTCGTCGTCGACGAGGCCTCCATGCTCGACCTGCTGCTCGCCAACAAGCTGGTCAAGGCGGTGGCCCCCGGCGCCCACCTGCTCATGGTGGGCGACATCGACCAGCTGCCCTCGGTCGGCGCCGGGGAGGTGCTGCGCGACCTGCTCGCCGAGGGCGGCCCGGTGCCGAGCGTGCGGCTCACGCGGATCTTCCGGCAGGCCAAGCAGTCCGGCGTCGTCACCAACGCGCACCGCATCAACTCCGGCTCGCAGCTCATCACTTCGGGCCTGGACGACTTCTTCCTGTTCGTGGAGGAGGAGACGGAGGACGCGGGCCGCCTCACCGTCGACGTCGCCGCCCGCCGCATCCCCGCGAAGTTCGGCCTCGACCCGCGCCGCGACATCCAGGTGCTCGCCCCGATGCACCGGGGCCCGGCCGGCGCCGGGGCCCTCAACGGGCTGCTCCAGCAGGCGATCACACCCGCCCGGCCAGACCTGCCGGAGAAAAGGTTCGGTGGAAGGGTGTTCCGCGTCGGCGACAAGGTCACCCAGATTCGCAACAATTACGAGAAGGGCGCCAACGGCGTCTTCAACGGCACCGTCGGCGTGGTCACCGCGCTCAACCTCGACGACCAGCGCCTGACGGTCCGCACCGACGAGGACGAGGAGGTGCCGTACGACTTCGACGAGCTGGACGAGCTGGCCCACGCCTACGCGGTGACCATCCACCGCTCCCAGGGCAGCGAGTACCCGGCCGTCGTCATCCCGGTCACCACCGGCGCCTGGATGATGCTCCAGCGCAATCTGCTCTACACGGCGGTGACCCGCGCCAAGAAGCTCGTCGTCCTGGTGGGGTCCCGCAAGGCGATCGGTCAGGCGGTGCGTACCGTCTCCGCAGGCAGACGCTTTACCGCACTCGCGCACCGGCTGTCAGGGGGCACTTTGGTGTGAAAGATCACCCAGGACTTTCCTAAGTGGGGCGAACGGGGCAGGATGAGCAGGTTGACGGCACTGAGTGCCGTGAATAAGCCCAATGGGCGACCCCGAGTGCACTCTGCTGAGCCAAATGGGGGATGGTAGAGACAGTCAGGGCACCTCGAAGAAGAGGCACTACGTCGGTGAGGGATGACGTGAGCGAGAACGCGAACAACGCTGTAGTACTGCGGTTCGGCGATGGCGAGTACACCTACCCGGTGATCGACAGCACCGTCGGCGACAAGGGCTTCGACATCGGGAAGCTCCGAGCCCAGACCGGACTGGTCACCCTCGACAGCGGATACGGCAACACGGCCGCCTATAAATCCGCCATTACCTACCTGGACGGTGAGCAGGGCATCCTGCGCTACCGCGGGTACCCGATCGAGCAGCTGGCGGAGCGCTCGACGTTCGTCGAGGTCGCGTACCTGCTGATCAACGGCGAGCTGCCGACCGTCGACCAGCTCGCCAGCTTCAAGAGCGAGATCACCGGGCACACGCTGCTGCACGAGGACGTCAAGCGGTTCTTCGACGGCTTCCCGCGCGACGCCCACCCGATGGCGATGCTGTCGTCCGTGGTCTCGGCGCTGTCCACGTTCTACCAGGACAGCCACAACCCGTTCGACGAGAAGCAGCGCCACCTGTCCACGATCCGGCTGCTCGCCAAGCTGCCGACGATCGCGGCGTACGCGTACAAGAAGTCGATCGGCCACCCCTTCGTCTACCCGCGCAACGACCTCGGCTACGTCGAGAACTTCCTGCGCATGACGTTCTCGGTGCCGGCCCAGGAGTACGAGCTGGACCCGGTCGTCGTCTCGGCGCTCGACAAGCTGCTCATCCTGCACGCGGACCACGAGCAGAACTGCTCGACCTCCACGGTGCGCCTGGTCGGCTCGTCGCAGGCGAACATGTTCGCCTCCATCTCGGCCGGCATCAGCGCCCTCTGGGGCCCCCTGCACGGCGGCGCCAACCAGTCCGTCCTGGAGATGCTGGAAGGCATCCAGGCCAACGGCGGCGACGTGGACTCCTTCATCCGCAAGGTGAAGAACAAGGAGGACGGCGTCCGCCTGATGGGCTTCGGCCACCGGGTGTACAAGTCCTTCGACCCGCGCGCCAAGATCATCAAGGCTGCCGCGCACGATGTCCTCTCGGCCCTCGGCAAGTCCGACGAGCTGCTCGACATCGCGCTGAAGCTGGAAGAGCACGCGCTGAGCGACGACTACTTCGTCTCGCGCAACCTGTACCCGAACGTGGACTTCTACACGGGTCTGATCTACCGCGCGATGGGCTTCCCGACCGAGATGTTCACGGTCCTGTTCGCCCTCGGCCGCCTGCCGGGCTGGATCGCCCAGTGGCACGAGATGATCAAGGAGCCCGGCTCCCGCATCGGCCGCCCGCGCCAGATCTACACGGGCGAGGTCCTGCGCGACTTCGTGCCGGTCGAGGGTCGCTGACCCCGATCGCCCGGGTCCGGGGGCTGCCCCCGGGCCGACCTGGCGGCCCCGGTGAGGTCCTGCGCGACTTCGTACCGGCCGACGCCTGCCGAACTCCCGCCGGAACGCGGGCAGTTCGCGCCCAGTACAGCGGAAAGCGCCCCGCTGCCGATCCCCCCACGGGTCGGCAGACGGGGCGCTTCCCTGTTTCCCGGTGCGGATTCCCCCCACGGGATCCGAGCCGGGCGTCTAGGCGGTCTGCCGGGGTACGTACCTGTCGGGTGGGCCGCTCAAAGCTCCCGACGTACGTGCCCCGGCCAACGCGTTGCCTGGAACGTCCCCCAAGACATTCCATGGACGTCCCCCAAGACATCCGTGGCATCGCCCACTTAGACTCCCGACCCCTCCCGATGGTTACCTCAAAACCTCTGTGATCTAGATCTCTTTGTGGAGGTCAGGTGAAGGAACGCAACCGTAGGCTGTTGGTTACCACGAACACCGAGGAGAACGCCATAGCCGCGCCCGCGATCATGGGGTTCAGCAGGCCGGCGGCGGCCAGTGGCAGCGCGGCCACGTTGTAGCCGAATGCCCAGAAAAGGTTGCCTTTGATGGTGGCCAGGGTGCGCCGCGACAGCCGGATCGCATCAGCGACAACCCGCAGGTCACCGCGGACGAGGGTGAGATCACCGGCCTCGATCGCCGCGTCCGTGCCGGTCCCCATGGCCAGACCCAGATCGGCGACGGCCAGAGCGGCCGCGTCGTTGACGCCGTCCCCCACCATGGCGACGACGCGGCCCTGCTCCTGGAGGCGCCGGACGACGGCGGCCTTGTCCTCGGGCAGGACCTCCGCGTACACGGCGTCCGCGGCGATGCCGACCGCCGCGGCCACGGCCCCGGCGACCGTCCGGTTGTCGCCGGTGAGCAGGACGGGGGTGAGCCCCAGCGCCCGCAGCCGGGCGACGGCCTCGGCGCTGGTCTCCTTCACGGCGTCCGCCACGGCCAGCACGCCCCGCGCCGCCCCGTCCCACGCGACGACGACCGCCGTACGCCCCTCGGCCTCGGCGGCGCTCCGGGCCGCGGCGAGCCCGGGCGGCAGCTCAAGGGCGCTGTCCCGGCCCACATACACGCGGTGGCCCTCGACCACGCCCTCCACGCCCCGGCCGGGCAGCGAGCGGAAATCCTCGGCGGGCGGCAGCACCCCGGCCCGATCCTCGGCTCCGGCCACGATCGCGCGGGCGATCGGATGCTCCGAGGCGTGCTCCAGCGCACCGGCCAGGCGCAGCAGTTGCTTCTCGTCGACCCCCTCGGCGGCGTACGCCTCGTGCAGGCTCATCCGGCCGGTGGTCACCGTGCCCGTCTTGTCGAGGACGACGGTGTCCACCCGGAGGGTCGATTCGAGCACCTCCGGGCCCCTGATCAGGATGCCGAGCTGCGCGCCGCGGCCGGTGCCGACCATCAGGGCGGTCGGGGTGGCCAGGCCGAGCGCGCACGGGCAGGCGATGATCAGTACGGCGACCGCGGCGGTGAAGGCGGCGGTGGCGTCGCCGGTGACCAGGAGCCAGGCCGACAGGGTGACCAGCGCGATCGCGAGGACCACCGGCACGAAGACGCCCGCGACGCGGTCCGCGAGGCGCTGCACCGCGGCCTTGCCGTTCTGGGCGTCCTCCACCATGCGGGCCATGCGGGCCAGCTGGGTGTCCGCGCCGACCCGGGTCGCCTCCACGACGAGGCGGCCGCCCGCGTTCACCGTGGCGCCGGTGACCGCGTCGCCCACGCCCACGTCCACCGGGACGGACTCGCCGGTCAGCATCGAGGCGTCCACCGCCGAGGCGCCCTCCACGACGGTCCCGTCCGTGGCCACCTTCTCGCCGGGCCGCACCACGAACCGGTCACCGGTACGCAACTGGCCCACCGGGACGCGTAGTTCGGCCCCGTCGCGCAGCACGGCGACGTCCTTCGCGCCCAGCTCCATCAGGGCGCGCAGGGCGGCGCCGGACCTGCGTCGGGCGCGGGCCTCCAGATGGCGGCCGAGCAGGATGAACGTGACGACCCCGGCGGCGACTTCGAGGTAGATGGTCCCGGCGCCGTCCCCGCGCCCGGTGGCGAAGGCGAACCCGTGGCGCATGCCGGGCCTGCCCGCCGTGCCGAAGAACAGCGCCCACAGCGACCAGCCGAACGCCGCGAGCGTGCCGGTCGACACGAGGGTGTCCATCGTGGCGGCGCCGTGCCGGAGGTTGGTCCACGCCGCCCGGTGGAAGGGGAGGCCACCCCAGACGACGGCGGGCGCGGCGAGGGTGAGCGAGAGCCACTGCCAGTTGTCGAACTGGAGCGGGGGGATCATCGCCAGCGCGACGACGGGCGCGGAGAGGAGGGCCGTGACGATCAGCCGCGCTCTTGGCGTGGCCGGCCGCGTCGTGCCGGGGTCATCACCCGGGGGCGGCCCGGTGGTGGCCTCCGGGGGCTCTGCCCCCGAATCCCCGCTCGGATTGCTTCCCGGGTGCGGCCCGGTGGCCGTTCCTGGGGCTTCGCCCCCGACCCCCTTCGCGCCTGAAGGGCGCTCGTCCTCAATCTCCCCCAAGGCCTCAAGGGCCAGGGGAGACCTCCCGTGGCGGGCCGGAGCTGCCCGGACCGGCGCCGGGTCCGACGATGCCGACTCCTTTGCGGGGGGTTGCACGGGCTCGGCCGTGTAGCCCGTCTTCACCACCGTCGTGACCAGGTCCGCCACCGCCACCCCGGGTTCGAAGGCGACCCGGGCCTTCTCCGTGGCGTAGTTGACCGTGGCGGAAACCCCCTCCATCCGGTTCAGCTTCTTCTCGACGCGGGCCGCGCACGACGCGCAGGTCATCCCGCCGATGGTGAGTTCGACCTGCTGAGCGGGGTCGGGGGTGCGCACGATCAGCTCCAGAAAGGGGCCGGGCCGCACGGAGCCGGCGGAGGCCGGCCGGGTGCGGCCCGAGGCGGTTCGAGGGGGGCGGGGTCAGGCGCGGCCGACCAGTTCGTAGCCCGCCTCGTCGACGGCGGCGCGGACCGTCTCCTCGTCGAGCGGGGCGACCGAGATCACGGTGACCTCGCCGGTGGCGGCGACGGCCTTCACCGAGCTCACGCCCTCGATCCCGGAGAGCTCGCCGGACACCGCACCCTCGCAGTGGCCGCAGGTCATGCCGGACACCCGGTAGACGGTGGTGACGGCGCCCACCTGGACGTCGGTCGCCTCTCCGCTGTGGCAGCCACCGGCGGGCGAGCAGCAGGAACCGGTCGCGGCGGGGGTCTCGATCTCGGCGGTCATGGCGTTCTCCTCTTCACGGGCGTACGGATCCATGGTGCATCAGAGGGCCACGGGGAAGCCGGGGCACCCTCACACCCACAGACTATACCCCTGGGGGGTATGAAGCGAGCCTGTGTCAGGGTGATAACGACGGGGGTGCCCGCCGAGAACAGGGTGAACGGGTGTTTCCGCCCCTTCGGCGCCGCTACCGGGCGGGCGGCCGGGGCGCGGGCCGCCCGCGTGGCCGGGTCACAGGTCGCGGCGGCCTCTGTTGCCGGGGCGCCGGGCGACCCACGCCCGGATCGTGTCCGCGAACCAGTAGGGCTTGCCGTTCTCCACCAGGTCCGGCGCGGGCAGGAGCCCATGCTTGCGGTAGGAGCGCACGGTGTCCGGCTGCACCCGGATGTGCGCGGCGATTTCTTTGTAGGACCAGAGCCTGCGGTCGGTCATGTGGGGCACCTCCCTGCGTACGTCGCAGCGGCGGCCGGAAGGTCGTCGGGGGAGCTGCGACGCGAACGCTTGGCGATCACTCAGCCTGTGCCCGTTGAACGACGGAGAGTGAGGGCAGGGTGGCTCCTGTCGACCGCCTGTGACGCAAGACCCGCGTAATCGAGACATGTGTGACGGGAGGGAGATCCTTGTAACGCATCGGGCGAACAGGGTGGTTGGGGCGAATGGGTGAAGTGCCCGCCGGCTCCTTGTGCGTGCTGTCCCGCCCGGCCTACTCGTACAGCGCGGGCCGCTCGGGCAGCTCCACTTCGACCCGCTCTCCCGTCCGCTGTGCGCGCACCCCCGCCTCGCAGACCAGCGCCGCCGCACAGGCGTCCCAGGTGCTCGCCCCCTCGGCGCGGCCCCGCCGGACCGCGTCCACCCACGCCTGCACCTCGCGGTCGTATGCCTCGGCGAACCGGACCGTGAAGTCCTGCGGGACGTCCTGCCTCGCCCCGCCCGCCGCCCGCGTCACCAGCCCGCCGCTCTCGCCGATCGAGGCGGTGCCGCGTTCGCACACCGCCTCGCACCGCACCTCGTACCCGAAGCCGCAGTTGACGAAGATCTCGACGTCGACCACCACCCCGCCGGACGTCTCGAAGAGCACCAGCTGGGGATCGCCGAGCCCCTGCGGCGCGTACGAGGACGGGCGCGGGCGCAGCACCTGGACGGCCGTGATCTCCTGGCCGAGCAGCCAGCGGGTGGCGTCCGCCTCGTGCACCACCGAGTCGCGGATCAGCATCTCGGTGGTGAAGAAGGAGGGCGAGGACGCGTTGCGGTGGCGGCAGTGCAGCATCAGGGCCCGGCCCAACGCGCCTTGTTCCAAGGTGCGTTGGAGCTGCTGGTGCTCCCGGTCGAAGCGGCGCATGAAGCCCACCGTGACCAGTCGGCGGCCGAGCCGCTGCTCGGCCTCCAGGATGCGCAGGGTGCCCGCCGGGTCCGGGGTGAGCGGCTTCTCGCACAGGACCGGCAGTCCGCGCGCGAAGGCTTCGAGCAGCGCCGCCTCGTGGGCAGGCCCCGAAGAGGCGATCAGGACGGCGTCCACGCCGGGCGCGGCCATCGCGGCGCCCGGGTCGGTGTGCACGGCGCACCCCTCGATGCCGTGGGCCACGGCATCGGCGCGCTCCGGCTCCAGGTCGGCCACGGCGGCCACGCGGGCGCCGCCGATGACGGAGTCGATGCGGCGCACATGGTCGGCGCCCATATGGCCGGTTCCGATGACGGCGATGCCCAGGGTCATGTCAAGCCCCGCAGGAGCGCAGGAAGGCGCGGGTGCGTTCGGCGATCGGGAGGGGGGCGTCCGGATCGCACGGGTACATGTCCTGCTCGACGATCGCGAAGAGGTCGACGTCCAGGTTCTGGGCGGCGGCCAGGACCGGTTCGAGCGCGGGCACCCCCTTCGGCGGCTCGCACATCACGCCCTGCGCGACGGCGGGCCCGAACGGCGTTCCGGCGGACCGCACGTGGGCCAGCACCTCCGGATCGACCTGCTTGAGGTGGAGGTAGCCGATCCGCTCCCCGTACGTCTCGATCAGCTTGACGCTGTCGCCGCCGCAGTACGCGTAGTGCCCGGTGTCCAGGCACAGCGAGACCAGGTCGGCGTCGGTGGCGTGCAGGAAGCGGGCCACGTTCTCCTCGCTGTCGATGTGGGTGTCCGCGTGCGGGTGCACCACGACCCGCAGGCCGTGGCGGTCCCGCACCTCGCGGGCCAGGCGCTCGGTCTGACCCGCGAGGTCGCGCCACTGCGCGGCGGTCAGGGTGCTGTCCTCCAGGACCTCGCCGCTCTTGTCGTCGCGCCAGAACGACGGGATGACCACGAGGTGCCGGGCGCCCATCGCCTGGGTGAGCGCGGCCACCCGCGACACGTGCGCCCAGGTCCGCTCCCACACCGCCGGGCCGTGGTGCAGCCCCGTGAAGACGGTCCCGGCCGAGACCCGCAGGTCGCGCCGGCCGGTCTCCTCGGCGAGGCGTGCCGGATCGGTGGGCAGATAGCCGTACGGTCCGAGTTCGATCCACCGGTAGCCCGCCCCGGCGACCTCGTCGAGGAAGCGCTGCCAGGGGACTTGGCGAGGGTCGTCGGGGAACCAGACGCCCCAGGAGTCGGGGGCCGAACCGATCCGGATGCGGGTCTTCGCCGTCGTCATGGCAGCCAGCCTTCCGGGGGTGCGCGAGGAGTGTCAAGGCCACGTCCGAATGTAAGGACAAAAGATTGACAGGGGTGGCAGGAGGCGGCTAGACCTGGGGGCACCGGCGATCCGGCGACCCGAGGGGACGTGCATGGACGAGGCTCCGTACTCCACCGAGCACGGCCGCGGGCGTGACCCCGGGGACGCGCGGCCCGGCTCCACCGCGGAGCGCGGCCCCGCTTCCGGTGCTGGGTCCGGCGGACCGTACGACGTGATCACCATGGGGCGGATCGGTGTCGACCTCTATCCCCTCCAGACCGGGGTCCCGCTCGCGCAGGTCACCTCGTTCGGGAAGTTCCTCGGCGGCTCGCCCTCCAACGTGGCGGTCGCCGCGGCCCGGCTCGGCCGCCGCACCGCCGTCGTCACCCGTACCGGGCGCGATCCCTTCGGGGACTATCTCCGTGCGGAGCTGGGGGAGTTCGGGGTGGACGCGCGCTGGGCCACCCCCGTGGACGGGCTGCCCACGCCGGTCACCTTCTGCGAGGTGTTTCCGCCGGACGACTTCCCGCTGTACTTCTACCGGCTGCCCAAGGCGCCCGATCTGGAGCTGCGGGAGGGGGAGTTGGACCTTGAGGCGATCCGGGGGGCGCGGATCTTCTGGGTGACCGGGACGGGGTTGTGCGCGGAGCCCAGCCGCGGGGCGACGCTGGCCGCGCTGCGGGCGCGGAGTTTCCCGGGTGCGGGCCGTGCGCCGGAGGCGCTGCCCCCGGACCCCCGCTCCTCGAACGCCGGAGGAGCTGAATGCGCGGCTCGCTTCACCGTCTTCGACCTCGACTGGCGGCCCATGTTCTGGGGGGATCCCGAGGAGGCTCGGGGCAACTACCGGGAGGCGCTCGGCCTCGCCACCGTCGCCGTCGGCAACCTCGACGAGTGCGAGGTGGCCACCGGGGTGCGGGAGCCGCGGGCCGCCGCCGAGGCGCTGATCGGGGGTGGGGTCGAGCTCGCCGTCGTCAAGCAGGGGCCCAAGGGGGTGCTCGCCGTGCACCGGGACGGCACCGTCGCCGAGGTGGCGCCGGTGCCGGTCGAGGTGGTCAACGGGCTCGGCGCGGGCGACGCGTTCGGCGGGGCGCTCTGTCACGGGCTGCTCGCCGGGTGGGAGCTCGAACGCGTCATGCGGTACGCCAACGCCGCCGGAGCCATCGTCGCCTCCCGGCTCGCGTGCTCCTCCGCCATGCCGTTCCCCGCCGAGGTCGAGCGCGTCCTGGAAGGCGGCCGGGCGTGAGCACCGACTCCGGTCCCGCCGGGCTCGCGCGGATCCGGGCCCGCCACCCCGAGGCCGTCGCCGAGGCCGCCCGGCGCCGGGTGCGCAGACCGCTCCTGCGCGGCGACGGCGGGCGGCTCATGGTGATCGCCGCTGACCACCCGGCCCGGGGCGCGCTCGGCGTCGGCGCCCATGCCCTCGCCATGGCCGACCGGGGCGACCTGCTCGACCGGCTCCGCCTCGCCCTGTCGCGGCCCGGCGTCGACGGGGTGCTCGCCAGCGCCGACATCCTGGAGGACCTGCTGCTGCTCGGCGCCCTCGACGACAAGGTGGTCGTCGGCTCCATGAACCGCGGCGGCCTCGCCGGAGCCGCCTTCGAACTCGACGACCGGTTCACCGGCCACCGCGCGAAGGACCTGGCCCGGCTCGGCTTCGACGCGGGCAAGCTGCTGCTCAGGATCGACTACCAGGACCCGGGCTCGCTCGACACCCTGCACGCCGCGGCCCGTGCCATCGATGAGATGGCCGAACATCAACTCCCGGTATTTGTCGAGCCGTTCATCTGCCGCAGAATTCATGGCCGCGTCCACAACGACCTGTCGGCCGAGGCGGTCATCCGCTCCATCGCCATCGCCTCGGGCCTGGCCGGGACCTCGGCGTACACCTGGCTGAAGGTGCCGGTGACCGAGAACGCCGACGACATGGCCGAGGTCATGGCCACCAGCACGCTGCCCGCCGTGCTGCTCGGCGGGGACATAGGGGACGACCAGGAGGCCGCCTTCGAGAAGTGGCGCGGCGCGCTGCGACTGCCCACCGTGCAGGGCCTGGTCGCCGGGCGCTCGCTGCTCTATCCGGCCGACGGCGACGTGGCGGCGGCCGTCGACACCGCCGTCGGACTGCTGTAGGGGGTAGGACTCGCCCATGGACCACCAAGGACTGCTCGTACGGGCCGGGGAGAGTGCCCGGGACGCGTACGCGCTCGACATCGACCCGGAGCGGGCCGGCTGGGGCTACTCGGCTCTGCGGGTGCTCGACCTGCCGCCCGGCGGTTCGCATCCGCTGGCCGCAGGGGACAGCGAGTGGCTCGTCGTGCCGCTCGGCGGCGGCTGCACGGTACGCACCGAGGGGCTCGACCTCGAACTGCGCGGCCGCGCCGACGTGTTCGAGGGGCCCACCGACTTCGCCTACGTTCCGCGTGACGCGGATGCCCTGATCACCTCCGGCGCGGGAGGCCGCTTCGCCCTGGCAGGAGCGCGGTGCGAGCGACGACTCCCCGCTCGCCGCGGCCCCGCGCCGGAGGTACCCGTCGAGGCGCGGGGATCGGGAACCTGTGCGCGGACGGTGCGCAACTTCGCCGCCGCCGACGCCTTCGCCTGCGACCGGCTGATCGCCGTGGAGGTGATCACCCCCGGCGGCAACTGGTCCTCCTACCCGCCGCACAAGCACGACGAGCACCTCCCGGGCCGCGAGAGCGAGCTGGAGGAGATCTACTACTTCGCGTTCGAGCGCCCGGGCGGCTACGGCTACCAGCGGATCTCGCCGTCGCGCGACGGCGGCGCCGACCTCCTCGCCGAGGTGCGCGACGGCGACGCGGTCCTCGTGCCGGACGGCTGGCACGGACCGTCCATCGCCCAGCCCGGCAACGCCATGTACTACCTGAACGTGATGGCGGGCCCGGGCCGGGAACGGGAGTGGAAGATCTCCTTCCATCCCGGCCATCGGGAGGGATACCAGTGACCGGTACGACGCGTCGACTCACCACCGCCCAGGCGCTGATCGCCTTCCTGGCCCGCCAGTACACCGCCCGCGACGGGGTCAACCACCGCTTGATCGCGGCCACTTGGGGCATCTTCGGGCACGGCAACGTCGCCGGTATCGGTCAGGCGCTCCTCGAATCGGGTCCGGACGCCATGCCCTTCCACCAGGGCCGCAACGAGCAGGCCATGGTGCACGCCGCCGTCGGCTACGCCCGCCAGTCGGGCCGGCTCTCCGCGCACGCCGTCACCACCTCCATCGGGCCGGGCGCGACCAACCTGGTCACGGGCGCGGCGCTGGCCACCGTCAACCACCTGCCGGTGCTCCTGCTGCCCGGCGACACCTTCGCCTCCCGCCCCGCCGACCCGGTGCTCCAGCAGCTCGAAGTCCCGTACGCGGGCGATGTGTCGGTCAACGACTGCCTGCGCCCGGTCTCGCGCCACTTCGACCGGATCGCCCGGCCCGAGGCGCTGATCCCGGCCGCCCTCAACGCGATGAGCGTCCTCGCCGACCCGGCGAACACGGGCGCGGTCACCCTCGCGCTGCCCCAGGACGTCCAGGCCGAGGCGTACGACTGGCCCGAGGAGTTCTTCCGGGAGCGGGTGTGGCAGGTGCGGGCCCCGGCCGTCGACCCGGACGAACTGGACGGCGCGGTGGGGGAGTTGAGGCAGGCGCGGCGGCCGCTGATCGTCGTGGGCGGCGGGGTGCGCCACGCCGGGGCCCAGGACGTGCTCGCCCGGTTCGCCGAGGACACCGGCATCCCGGTCGCGAGCACCCAGGCGGGCAAGGGCGCGCTGGTGCACGACGACCCCCGCGACGTCGGGGGCATCGGCCACACCGGTACGGCCGCCGCCGACGCGCTGGCCCGCACCGCCGACGTGGTGCTCGGCGTCGGCACCCGCTGGACCGACTTCACCACCGCCTCCGCCACGCTCTTCCAGCATCCCGGCGTCCGCTTCGTCAACCTCAACGTCCGGCCCGCCGACGCCCACAAGATGGGCGGGCGCCAGCTGGTCGGCGACGCCCGCACGGGCCTGGCCGCGCTGCACGAGGCGCTGAAGGGGCATCGCGTACCGGCCGGATACGAGGCCGAGTACACCCGGCTCAAGGCGGACTGGGAGCGCCGGGTCACCGCCGCGTACACCCCGGCCTCCGACGGGCTGCGCCCCACCCAGGCCCAAGTCCTCGGCGCGCTCGACACGTTGGTCACCGGGGACGACATCCTGATCAACGCGGCGGGCTCGCTCCCCGGCGACCTGCACCAGCTGTGGCGGACCCGCTCGCACGACCAGTACCACGTCGAATACGGCTACTCCTGCATGGGCTACGAGATCCCCGCCGCCATCGGTGTGGCCCTCGCGGCGCCCGGGCGGCCGGTCTGGGCGCTGGTCGGCGACGGTACGTATCTGATGAACCCGACCGAAATCGTCACCGCGGTGCAGGAGAACATCCCCATCAAGGTGGTGATCCTCCAGAACCATGGGTACGCCTCGATCGGCGGTCTCTCGGACGCGGTGGGGGGTGAGCGGTTCGGCACGGCGTACCGGTTCCGCGCACCGGACGGGACGTACGGCGGCGAGGTGCTGCCGGTCGACCTGGCGGCCAACGCGGCCTCGCTCGGGATGCGGGTGCTTCGCGCCGAAACCGTTCGTGACCTGCGGGAAGCCCTCGCCGAAGCACGCCGGTCCGACGTTCCCACATGTGTCTACGTGGAGACCGAAAGGCCCGACACAGTGTCGGGCCCGCCCCCGGCCCAGGCGTGGTGGGATGTGCCCGTGGCCGAGACCGCGACCCGCACGTCGGCGGTCACGGCCCGCGAGGAGTACGAACGGCACGTCACCGCCCGACGCCGTCATCTGTGAAGGAGCACTTGGACATGACGAAGACCGTCCACCACTGGATCGGTGGCAAGCCCTTCGAAGGGACCGCGGGCACGTCGGGCAGCTTCGGCCCGGTGACCGACCCGGCGACCGGCGCGGTGACCACCCGGGTCGCCTTCGCGTCGGTGGCGGAGGTCGACCAGGCGGTGGCCGCGGCCAAGGCGGCGTACGCGACCTGGGGCACGTCCTCGCTCGCCCAGCGCACCACCGTCCTTTTCAAGTTCCGGGCGCTGCTCGACGCCAACCGGGACACCATCGCCGAGCTGATCACCGCCGAACACGGCAAGGTGCACTCGGACGCGCTCGGCGAGGTCGCCCGCGGCCTGGAGATCGTCGACCTGGCCTGCGGCATCACCACCCAGCTCAAGGGCGAGCTGTCCACGCAGGTCTCCAGCCGGGTGGACGTGGCCTCCATCCGCCAGCCGCTCGGCGTCGTCGCGGGCATCACGCCGTTCAACTTCCCGGCGATGGTGCCGATGTGGATGTTCCCGCTCGCCATCGCGTGCGGCAACACCTTCGTCCTCAAGCCCTCGGAGAAGGACCCCTCGGCGTCGATGAAGATCGCCGAACTGCTCGCGGAGGCCGGTCTGCCCGACGGCGTCTTCAACGTGGTGCACGGTGACAAGGTCGCCGTCGACGCGCTGCTCGCGCACCCCGACGTGGCCGCCGTCTCCTTCGTCGGCTCCACCCCCATCGCCCGGTACATCCACACCACGGCCGCCGCCAACGGCAAGCGGGTGCAGGCGCTCGGTGGCGCCAAGAACCACATGCTGGTCCTGCCGGACGCGGACCTGGACGCGGCGGCCGACGCCGCGGTCTCGGCGGCCTACGGCTCGGCGGGCGAGCGCTGCATGGCGATCTCCGCGGTCGTCGCGGTGGGCTCGATCGGCGACGAGCTGGTGGAGAAGATCCGCGAGCGCGCCGAGAAGATCAAGATCGGCCCCGGCAACGACCCGGCCTCCGAGATGGGCCCGCTGATCACCGCGGCCCACCGCGACAAGGTCGCCTCGTACGTGAAGGGTGCCGCGGCCCAGGGCTCCACCGTCGTCCTGGACGGCACCGGCTACACCGTGCCCGGCTTCGAGGACGGCCACTGGATCGGCCTGTCCCTCCTGGACCACGTGCCGACCTCGTCCGACGCCTACCGCGACGAGATCTTCGGCCCGGTCCTGTGCGTGCTGCGCGCCGAGACGTACGAGGAGGGCCTGGCGCTGATCAACGCCTCGCCCTTCGGCAACGGCACCGCGATCTTCACCCGCGACGGCGGCGCGGCCCGCCGCTTCCAGCTGGAGGTCGAGGCCGGCATGGTCGGCGTGAACGTGCCGATCCCGGTGCCGGTGGGCTACCACTCCTTCGGTGGCTGGAAGGACTCGCTCTTCGGCGACCACCACATCTACGGCAACGACGGCACGCACTTCTACACCCGCGGCAAGGTCGTCACCACCCGCTGGCCGGACCCGTCCGAGGCCCCCGCGGGCGTCGACCTGGGCTTCCCCCGCAACCACTGAGCCGCCCCGCTCCGCGACGGCCGCCGCCCGCCCCCGACCCGGGGAGCGGGCGGCGGCCGTCGTCCGTGGGCCGCGCGGCGGGCCCGAGGTGTCCGTACCGCGGAAAGTTGGGGACGAACTTCGGCGCGGGCGCTGCGGTTCCCGCACCGGGCGATCGTGCTGCCTTGACACGTTCTTAACGCCGGAAACCGGTGTCCAGCCGTGTCGGATCTTCGGATTCCGCAGGTAACCAGCTATTGACCTGCGGTTCTCCGAAGGATTGCATGTCGGCAACCCGGGAGCCGACGAACCACTTCACCACCCCGCCCATGGAGGCGATACCGCTCCCGCGCATCAAAGCCGCCCCAGTCGATCGGAACCGCACGATGACGGAAACGCTCAGCGCCCCCCAGGCGCTCGCCCCCGCGACCGGCCCCACCCCGCACAAGCTCAAGCGGTCCATCGGCGTCGTGGGCGGCACGCTGCTCACGCTGTCCTGCGTGACACCCGCCTCCACTCTGTTCGTCGTCGTGCCCGACCTGTTCGCCACGCTCGGCACCTACACCGCCCTCACCATCGCGATCGGCTCGCTGCTCTGTATCGCCGTCGCCTTCTGCTACTCGGAGCTGGGCACCCTCATCCCGAGCGCGGGCGGCGAGTACGCCATGGTGTCGACGATGGCGGGACGGCTCGCGGGCTGGCTGGTGTTCGTGCTCTCGCTGCTCGTCGTGATGATCGTGCCGCCCGTGATCGCGATGGGCACCGCCGACTACCTCGCGCCGATCGTCCACATACCGGCCCCCGTGGCGGGCGCCGGGGTCATGCTGCTCGCCACCCTGGCCGGCCTGCTGGACCTGCGCGCCAACGCCTGGATCACCGGCATCTTCCTCGTCCTCGAGGTCATCGCGGCCGGACTGGTCGCGGTGCTCGGCTTCGCCCACAGCGAGCGCGGCGCCTCGGCCCTGGTCCACGGCTCGGTCGCGGGCGACGGGGGCGCGCCTTCGACGGTCACCGCGATGATGGTGATCTCCGGCCTGGCCATCGCCCTCTTCATCACCCAGGGCTTCTCCACCGCCGTATACCTGTCGGAGGAGCTGGAGCACCCGCGGCGCAACGTGGCCCGCACCGTGCTCGCCACCCTCGCCATCTCCACCGCCGTGATCCTGGTGCCCGTCGTGGCCATCACGCTCGGCGCACCCGACCTCGCGGCCCTCACCAGCGGCAACCTCAGCGAGATGGTCACCGCCTGGTCGAACTCCGCGGTCGGCACCTTCGTCAGCCTCTGCGTCGCGCTCGCCATCATCAACGCGGGCATCGTCATGGTCATCCAGAACTCCCGCGTCCTGTTCGCCTCAGCCCGCGACAAGGCCTGGCCCGAGCCCGTCAACCGGGGCCTGTCCCGGCTCGGCCGGTTCGGCTCCCCGTGGGTGGCCACCCTCCTCGTCGGCGTCCCCGGCGCGGCCCTGTGCTTCGTCAAGCTCGACACCCTCTACGGCGTCACCGGGGTCTCCGTCACCGGCATGTACCTCTTGGTCGCCGTCGCCGCCCTGCTGTGCCGGCGCGGTTCGCACAAGGACGTCCCGGCCTGGCGGATGCCGCTGTGGCCCGCGGTGCCGGTGCTGCTCATCGCCGTCCTCGCCTACATCCTGACCCAGCAGGAGACCGAGTACCTGCTGTGGACGGGCGGCATCACCGCGGTCGCCACCCTGTACTGGGCGCTGTACCTGCGGCCCCGCCGCGAGACCCGCTGGCTCGTCAGCATCCCTGAGGACGCCCAGGTCTGAGGCCCTGCCTAGGGTGGGCGCATGACTCTTGAGCACGCGAGATACTGCGACGAACTCATCCGCCAGACCGCCGAGTTGAGGTCCCACCTGAGCGGTGCGGACCTCTCGGCGAAGGTGCCGACCTGTCCCGACTGGACCCTGCGCGACCTCGTCGTGCACGTGGGCGGGGCGCACCGCTGGGTCCACCACATCGTGAGCACCCGGTCCCTCGAACCCGTCCCGCCGAAGCGGGTGGACGGGCACGGCGGACCCGCGAGCGACGACGCGGCCGCCCTGGACGCGTGGCTGGCCGAGGGCGCCGAACTCTGCGCCGCGGCGCTGCGGGACGCCGGGGCCGACACGAGGATCTGGTCCTGGGTGGGGGAGACCACCACCGCGTTCTGGTCGCGCCGGATGACCCACGAGACCCTGGTGCACCGCGCGGACGCGGCCGGGGCGGTGGGCGCCGCGTACACGCTGCCCGCCGACGTGGCGGCCGACGCCCTCGACGAATGGCTCGACATCGTCACCTTCTTCATCCAGCGGGTCCGGCCCGACGACGAGGGCACGCTCGGCGAGCCCGGCCGGACCCTGCACCTGCACGCGACGGACGCGCCCGGCGCCGAGTGGCTGATCGAGATCGGCGACAAGGGCTTCACCTGGCGCCGCGCCCACGACAAGGCGACGGTCGCGGTGCGCGGCCCCCTCGCGGACGTCCTGCGCGTCTTCTACCGCCGCCTCCCCACCGACACCCCGGGCATCGAGGTCCTCGGCGAGGCGGCCGTGCTCGACCGCTGGCTGAGCGCCGCGTCCTTCGGCTGACCCCTCGCCCGCGACGGCGCGTACTCCCGCCGCGGTAGGGGACGGCGCGGCCGTACTCCCCGGGCAGAGCAGGGACTTCCACCCAGGGGCAGCTTCGGTTGTCGGTGCGGGCGCATACCGTGGAGGGATGGAGATCAGCATGCGCAGACGCCGATGGCGGGTGGCCGCGGGCGCGGCCGCCCTCGTCGCCCTGGCCGGGGCCGGCGTCTGGAGCGCCGCCGGCGCCTCGGGCGCCCCCGCCGTGCACCGGCAGGACCAGGTGCTCGACCTGCCCGGAGCGAAGATCGACACCTCGTTCTTCACGGCGGGCGCCGCCCGGGACAAGCGGCCCGCCGTGCTGATCGGGCACGGCTTCGGCGGCAGCAAGGCCGAGGTGAGGAGCCAGGCCGAACAGCTCGCGCGCGACGGGTACGCGGTCATGACCTGGTCCGCGCGCGGCTTCGGCGCCTCCACCGGCCAGATCGGGCTCAACGACCCGCAGTTCGAGGTCAAGGACGTCTCGCGGCTCATCGACTGGCTCGCCGAGCGCCCCGAGGTGCGGCTCGACGGGCCGGGTGATCCGCGCGTCGGCGTGACCGGGGTGTCCTACGGCGGCGCGATCTCGCTGCTCGCCGCCGGGTACGACCAGCGGGTCGACGCCATCGCCCCGGAGATGACGTACTGGAACCTGTCGGACGTCTTCTTCCCGCAGGGCGTCTACAAGAAGCTCTGGGCGGGGATCTTCGTCTCCACGGCGGGCGGCTGCCAGAAGTTCGAGCCGCGGGTGTGCGCCATGTACAACCGGGTCGCGACCGCCGGCAAGCCGGACGAGGAGGCCCAGAAACTCCTGGAGTCCAAGAGCCCCTCCGCGGTCGGCGACCGGATCAAGGTGCCCGCGCTGATCATGCAGGGCCAGACCGACTCGCTGTTCCCGCTCGGCCAGGCCGACGCCATGGCGAAGCGGATCGCCGCCAACGGCGCCCCGGTCTCCGTCGACTGGGTCGCGGGCGGCCACGACGGCGGCGACCGCGAGACCGGCCGCACCCAGGCCCGCGTCACCCAGTGGTTCGACCGGTATCTGAAGGGCGACCAGGGTGCCGACACCGGCCCCGCCTTCCGCGTCACCCGCACCGGGGGCCTCAACACCACCGACGGCGCGGCCCAGTTGAGGGGTGCGAGCAGCGAAAGCTACCCCGGCCTGGAGAGCGGGCGGCAGACGATCGCGCTCACCGGCCGCGAGCAGAGCTTCGACAATCCGCCGGGCGGCGCCCCGCCCGCGATCTCGGCGGTGCCCGGCCTCGGCGGCGCGGGCCTGTCGGGCCTGTCCTCGCTCGGCGTCGGCCTCTCCCTCGACTTCCCCGGCCAGTACGCGCGGTTCGACTCGGCGCCCCTGAGCACCGGCGTCCACGTCACCGGCTCACCCACCGTCAAGCTCAAGGTCAGATCGAGCGGCGACGACGCGGTGCTCTTCGGGAAGGTCTACGACGTCGGCCCCGACGGCAAGCAGCAGGTGCTGCCCGCCCAGCTCGTCGCCCCGGTCCGGGTCGACGGCGCGAAGGACGGCAGGACCGTCGAGCTGACGCTGCCCGCCGTCGACCACAACATCGAGGCGGGGCACCGGCTGCGCCTGGTGGTGGCCGCCACCGACCTCGGCTTCGCCTCACCGGCGACGCCCGCCACGTACACCGTGTCGCTGGCGGGCGGCGGGCTGAGCGTCCCCACCGTGCCCGCCGCGCGCACCGCGTCGGCGGGGCTGTCCTGGTGGGTGTGGGGCCTGCCGCTCGCCGGTGCGCTCGTCGGCGCGGCGCTGCTCGTCACCCGCCGCACCCACACCCCGGACCCGGACCCGGAGCTGGCCGAAGTGCCGCTCCAGATCACCGGCTTGACGAAGAAGTACGCCAGGTCCAGCGACCGGTACGCGGTCCGCGAGCTCTCCTTCCGGGTGGAGAAGGGCCAGGTGCTCGGTCTGCTCGGGCCCAACGGCGCGGGCAAGACCACCACCCTGCGCATGCTCATGGGCCTCATCCGGCCCGACGGCGGCGAGATCCGCGTGTTCGGCCACGCCATCCGGCCGGGTTCGCCCGTCCTGTCGCGGGTCGGCGCGTTCGTCGAGGGCGCGGGCTTCCTGCCGCACCTGTCGGGCCGCGAGAACCTGGAGCTGTACTGGGCGGCGACCGGCCGCCCCGCCGGGGACTCCCGCATCGAGGAGGCCCTGGAGATCGCGGGCCTGGGCGACGCCCTGCAACGCGCGGTGCGCACCTACTCGCAGGGCATGCGCCAGCGGCTCGCCATCGCCCAGGCCATGCTCGGCATGCCGGACCTGCTGATCCTCGACGAGCCGACCAACGGGCTCGACCCGCCCCAGATCCGCGAGATGCGGGACGTGATGATCCGGTACGCGGAGGGCGGCCGCACCGTGATCGTCTCCAGCCACCTCCTGTCGGAGGTCGAGCAGTCCTGCACGCACCTGGTCGTGATGGACCGGGGTCGGCTCGTCCAGGCGGGCCCCGTCGCGGAGATCACCGGGGCGAGCGACACGCTGCTCGTCACGACCGCCGAACCGGTCGCCGACGCCGTCGTCGACAAGGTGGCCGCGCTGCCCGGCATCGGCTCGGCGCTGCGCACCGACGAGGGCCTCCTGATCCGCCTCGAAGGGGCGAGCACCACCGCGCTCCTCACCGAACTGCTGCGCCTGGACGTGCCGGTGACGGGCGTCGGCCCGCACCGCCGCCTGGAGGACGCGTTCCTCACCCTCATCGGAGGTTCCGCATGACCACGCTGATGGAGCCGTCGGCGGGCGGGACGGCGCCGGGCTACCGGGCCCGGCGCACCCTGCCGCTGCGTGTCGAGGCCGTACGGCAGCTGAAGCGCCGGCGCACCCTGGTCATGGGGGCGGTGCTCGGGGCGCTGCCCTTCGTGCTGATCGTCGCCTTCGCCATCGGCGGCAGCCCGAGCAGCCGCAACGGCCGCATCACGCTGATGGACACGGCGACGGCCTCCGGCGCCAACTTCGCCGCGACCTGCCTGTTCGTGTCGGCGGGCTTCCTGCTCGTGGTGCCCGTCGCGCTGTTCTGCGGGGACACGGTGGCCTCCGAGGCGAGCTGGTCCTCGCTGCGCTATCTGCTCGCGGCGCCGGTGCCCCGGGCGCGGCTGCTGTGGTCCAAGCTGGCGGTGGCGCTCGCCTTCAGCGCGGCGGCGATCGTGCTGCTGCCCGTGGTGGCCCTCGCGGCGGGCACGGCGGTGTACGGCTGGGGGCCGCTCCAGATCCCGACCGGCGGCTCGCTGGGCTCGGGCGAGGCCCTGCCTCGGCTGGCCGTCGCGGTGGCCTTCGTCTTCGTGTCCCAACTGGTCACCGCGGCGCTCGCGTTCTGGCTCTCCACGAGGACGGACGCGCCGCTCGGCGCGGTCGGCGGCGCCGTGGGCCTGACCATCGTGGGCAACGTCCTGGACGCGGTGACGGCGCTCGGCGACTGGCGGGACTTCCTGCCCGCGCACTGGCAGTTCGCCTGGGCCGACGCGCTCCAGCCGCACCTGGAGTGGAGCGGCATGGTGAAGGGCTCGGCGGTCTCGGTCGCCTACGCGCTGGTGCTGTTCGCGCTGGCCTTCCGCGGGTTCGCCCGCAAGGACATCGTGTCGTAGCGCCCCGAGCCGGGGCGGTACGCGAAGTGGCCGCCTTCGGACCCCCGGACACGGGAGGTTCGAAGGCGGCCACCGCCATGCGGGGCGCGGCCCGGATCAGGCCGCGAGGAGCTTCTCGTACCCGACCAGGCGCACACAGGCCGTCAGGCCGAGGATCGCCTGCTCCAGCTCGGCCGGGCCCGGGTAGCTGGGCGCGATCCGGATGGTGGCGTCCTGGGGGTCGTTGCCGTACGGGTGCGTCGCACCGGCCGGGGTCAGCACGACGCCCGCCTGACCGGCCCGCGCCACGACCTCCTTCGCACAGCCCTGAGGCACTTCGAGGGTGACGAAGTAGCCGCCCTTGGGGACCGTCCAGCTCGCGAGGCCGGTGCCGCCGAGCTCGCGCTCCAGAATCCGCTGCACGGTCTCGAACTTCGGCTGGAGCAGGGCGCGCTGGCGCTCCATGTGGGCCGCGACGCCCTCCGCGTCCCGCAGGAACAGGACGTGGCGCAGCTGGTTGACCTTGTCGGGGCCGATCGAGCGCTTGGAGTTGTTGGCGAGCAGCCACTGCACGTTGGCGGGCGAGGAGCCGAAGAAGGCGACGCCCGCGCCCGCGGCGGTGATCTTGGAGGTGGAGCCGAAGACGAAGGCGCGGTCCGCGTGACCGGCGTCCGCGCAGGCGCCCAGCAGGTCGGCGATCTCGACGGGCTCGTCGGTCAGGTGGTGGGCCGCGTACGCGTTGTCCCAGAAGATCCGGAAGTCGGGGGCCGCGGTCTCCATCCGGGCGAGGCGCGCCACCGTCTCGTCGCTGTAGCTGACGCCGCTCGGGTTGCTGTACTTCGGCACGCACCAGATGCCCTTGATGCCCGCGTCCTCGGCGACCAGGCGCTCCACCACGTCCATGTCCGGACCGGCGTCGGTCATCGGCACCGGGATCATCTCGATGCCGAACCGCTCGCACAGCGCGAAGTGCCGGTCGTAGCCGGGCACCGGGCACAGGAACGCGAGGCGCTCCTGGTCGACCCAGTGGGACTCGGCGCCCGGGACGACGCTCAGCATCGCGTGCACCAGGCAGTCGTGCATGAGCTCCAGGCTGGAGTTGCCCGCGGCGAGCAGCTGCCCGGCCGGGACCTGGAGCACCTCGGCGAAGATCTCCCGGAGTTCGAGCAGGCCCTGGAGGCCGCCGTAGTTGCGCACGTCCGTGCCGTCGGCGGAGGTGTAGCGGCCGCCGGGCAGGCTGAGCAGCTCCTCGGAGAGGTCGAGCTGCTCGGGTGCGGGCTTGCCCCGGGTGAGGTCGAGCTTGAGGCCGCGAGCCGCCAGCGCCGCGTAGTCCTGCCGGGCCTGGTCGAGCAGCCCGGCCAGGGCGTCGGAGCTCAACTCGGTGGTCATGGTGTTTCCTCTCGCGGGGCCGCGCGTGTCTGGAACGGCATGGGTGGGTGCGCCCTGTCGAGCTTACAAAGACCCCCCTGAGGACCGGACGACCGGCTTCCCCGCCCGGCGCCGACGCCCCGCGCGGCCGGGCGGAGTGCGGCGTGGACCAGCGGGAGGAGCGGGGGCGTCACTAAGTGGGGAGTACTCCCCAGTTAGTATGCGGAGGTCGGCAGGGAGTGGTCCTCCGCTGCCGTTCCGACGCGCGCGCCGTCCCGACGGCGTGCTGGAGCGAGGGGGTAAGCGGTGGCTGGGCGTGGAGAGCGCGTCGCCGACTGGGGGGACGGGCGGGTGGGCCTCTACCGGCTCGCCAGGAGCAACATGCGGAAGATCTTTCCGGACCACTGGTCGTTCATGCTGGGCGAGATCTGCCTGTACAGCTTCGTGATCATCATCCTGACCGGCGTCTATCTGACGCTGTTCTTCAAACCGAGCATGGCCGAGGTCGTCTACGACGGCTCGTACGTCCCGCTCGACGGCCAGAAGGTCTCCGAGGCCTTCGACTCCACCATGCACATCAGCTTCGAGGTGCGCGGCGGGCTGCTGATCCGGCAGATCCACCACTGGGCCGCGCTGATCTTCATCGCGGCGATGTTCGTGCACATGATGCGGGTGTTCTTCACCGGCGCCTTCCGCAAGCCCCGCGAGGTCAACTGGCTGTTCGGCTTCTGTCTGCTGTTCCTCGGCATGCTGGACGGCTTCTTCGGCTACTCGCTCCCCGACGACCTGCTCTCGGGCACCGGAATCCGCTTCCTGGAGGGCGTCATCCTGTCCGTGCCCGTGGTCGGGACGTACCTCCAGATGTTCCTGTTCGGCGGCGAGTTCCCGGGCACGGACATCATTCCGCGCTTCTACAGCCTCCATGTGCTGCTCATCCCGGGCGTCATGCTCGGCCTGCTGGTGGCCCACCTCATCCTGGTCTTCTTCCACAAGCACACCCAGTTCGCGGGTCCGGGGCGTACGAACGAGAACGTCGTCGGCATGCCGCTCCTGCCGGTCTACCTGGCGAAGGCGGGCGGGTTCTTCTTCCTGGTCTTCGGGGTCACGGCGGTCGTCGCCGCGGTCGCCTCGATCAACCCGATGTGGGCGTTCGGCCCGTACCGGCCCGACCACGTCTCGACCGGCGCCCAGCCCGACTGGTACATGGGCTTCGCCGAGGGTCTGGTGCGGGTGATGCCCGGCTGGGAGATCAACGTCTGGGGCCACACCCTGGTCCTCGGGGTGCTCATCCCCATCCTGCTCTTCCCCGCCGTCCTCGGGCTGATCGCGCTCTATCCCTTCGTCGAGGGGTGGATCACCAGGGACCGGCGCGAGCACCACCTCCTGGACCGGCCGCGCAACGCCCCGGTGCGCACCGCGCTCGGCGCCGCCTGGATCAGCCTGTACCTGACCAGCCTGGCGGGCGGCGGCAACGACCTGATCGCCACCCACTTCCACCTCTCGCTCAACGCGATCACCTGGACGGTGCGGATCGGCTTCTTCGTGGTGCCGGTGCTGGTCTTCGAGGTCACCCGGCGCTGGTGCCTGGGCCTCCAGCGGCGCGACCGTGACCTGGTGCTGCACGGCCGGGAGACCGGCCGCGTCAAGAAGCTGCCGCACGGGGAGTACGTCGAGGTGCACGAGCCGCTGCCCGCGGAGCGGCTGCACACCCTCACCGCGCACGAGCAGCCCCGGCCGGCCGCCGGGGGCACCTCGCTGCGGGCCCGGCTCTCGCGCGCGTACTTCGGCGAGGGCGGGCAGGTCCGCAAGGCGACGGCCGAGGAGCGCGAGAGCCTCGCCGCCGGGCACGGAAGCGCCGGGCATTGAACGGGGTGCGCAGGGTGCCGCGCACCCGCGCGGGCCAACTCGCCGCCGCCAGGCACCTGTTGATCACCACGTACGGAGCCGACGGCGCCGCGCGGACCGACCGGACCTGGGTGATCCAGGACGGCCCCGCGCCCGGCCTCCTGCTGCCGACCGCCTCACCGCTCGCGGCCCGGCTGCGCGCGGGGTCCCGGATCGAGATCGCGGACGGGCCGGGGGCCGCCCCGCTGCGGGCGCGGGCCGCCTTCCTCGACGCCGAGGGCAGCGTGCGCTACCGGACCGCCCTCATCGACAAGTACGGCATGGCCGCGGTGCTCCGGCTGGCCCGCAGCCGTCTGCGGCACGGCCTGGCGGGCACGGTGGGCGTACGCCTGGTGATCGGCGCCGGCGACCGGGGCCTGTTCGGCCCGGCCTGGCAGCCGAGTTGGTCCTACAGCGTGAACTAGGGGTGCGGGGCGGGGTGCGGCGTGCCGGGCGCGAGCGCGTCCTGGCTGGTCAGCCCGCCCTTTCCGGGCGGGTCGGCGACCGAGTAGGGGCCTCGTGCGCTGTTGTAGGGTCTGGCCCCATGGTCCCGCCGGAGAGCACGAAGAACCCCCCGCAGCTGCGGCGCGACGCCCTGCGCAACCGGGACCTGCTCGTCGCCGCGGCGCGGCAGCTCTTCGCCGAGCAGGGGCTCAACGTCCCGCTCGACGAGATCGCCAAGCGCGCGGGGGTGGGCAACGCCACGCTCTACCGGCGCTTCCCCGCCCGCGGCGACCTGGTCGAGGCGGTCTTCCACGACGACCTGGCCGCGGTGATGGCCTCCGGCGAGCGGGCGCGCCTCGCCGAGGACGCGTGGGGCGCGCTCACCACGTATCTGGAGGACGTCTGCGCGCTGCTCGCCCGGGACCGGGGCGTCGGCGACCTGATGACCACGGCCATCGAGGGCGTCCCCACCCTGGACGCGATCCACGTCCACAACCACGCGACGCTGAGCGGACTGATGCGGCGGGCCACCGCCGACGGGGAACTGCGCACCGACGTCGTCCCGGAGGACCTCCTCTTCGCCCTCAGCGCGCTCGGCACGTCGCTGCCCGCGGTCGAACGGGTCCGCCCCGGCTCCTGGCGCCGCCACCTCGCCCTCCTCCTGGACGGCTTCCGCGCCCCCGCCCAACGCCCGCTGCCCGAGCGGCCCCTGACGGCCGAGGAGACGGACCGGGTCTACCGCGAAATGGGCGGCGAGGCCCCCCGCCCCTGACCAGCCACTCGGTAGCTCCGACCAGCAAAAAGGCCCTCCCGAAGGAGGGCCGGACCAGCATGGCGCGGATGCGCCCCCGGCAGGACTCGAACCTGCGGCCAAGCGCTTAGAAGGCGCCTGCTCTATCCACTGAGCTACGGGGGCCGATGGGGCCTCGGTGGCCTGGAGCCCCGGGCTGGCGAGGGTGTCGTCCGGGACGGGTCCCGGGCCGATGACCTTGCCGGGGACAAGGATAGGGCTCCTGTCACCTCGTCCCGGTTGCTTCACCTGCGTGGCACGATGTGGAGGTTCGGTGAAGCGAACCGATAATCGCAGGCAGGTGCGAATCATGCAGCGCTTTTGACGCTCGCGGCGCAGGGTGTTGTGCACTCGTTATGCCTGCGTCCCACTCGTCCCGTCTGTCCCGTGTGTCCGTTCGGCCCGTCTCGGCTGCGTACGGACGCGCGCGGAAGTGGCCATACGCTTCAAAAAGCCGCCAAAGTTGGGCATTCTTCGCATGTGGTGACCTTGGACGTACGGCCTCAGCTCATCGACGCACTCTCCGCCCTGCGCGACAGTGTCGCCGCCGTGCGTCTGCCGCTGCCCCTGCCGGGGGCGCCCCGCGCCCGGCAGACGCGCAGCGAGCTGCTCGCACAGCTCGACGACTATCTGCTGCCCCGGCTGCGAGATCCCGAAGCCCCGCTCCTGGCCGTCATCGGCGGCTCCACGGGCGCGGGGAAGTCCACGCTCGTCAACTCCCTTGTGGGCCGCCGGGTCAGCGAGGCGGGGGTGCTGCGCCCCACCACCCGTACGCCCGTGCTCGTGTGCCACCCCGACGACAAGGAGTGGTTCGCCGGAGAGCGGGTGCTGCCCGAACTCACCCGTGTCTGGCTGCCGCAGCAGCACGAGGACGCCGAGGGCGAGGAGCTGCCCGGCGGGGGCGACGAGGGATCGGTACGCGTCGAGACCGCCACCACGCTGCCGCGCGGGCTCGCGCTCCTGGACGCGCCGGACATCGACTCACTGGTCGTCAGCAACCGCATCCTGGCGGCCGAACTCATCTGCGCCGCCGACGTATGGGTCATGGTCACCACCGCCTCCCGGTACGCCGACGCGGTGCCGTGGCACCTGTTGCGTACCGCGAAGGAGTACGACGCCACCCTCGTCACGGTGCTCGACCGGGTGCCGCACCAGGTGCTCGCCGAAGTGTCGCGGCAGTACGGGGCGTTGCTCACCAAGGCCGGACTCGGGGACGTGCCGCGGTTCACCGTGCCCGAGCTGCCCGAGTCCGCCGGGGCCTCGCACGGACTGCTCCCCTCCACCGCGGTGGCCGCGCTGCGGACCTGGCTCACCCACCGCAGCCAGGACCCGGCCGCCCGGCAGCAGGCCGTGGCCCGTACCGCGTCGGGCGCCATCGAATCGCTCAACGCCCGGATGCCGGAGCTCGCTTCGGCCGTCGCCGCCCAGTACGCCGCCGCCGTACGCCTCACCGGCGCCGTCGAGGACGCGTACGCCAAGGAGGGCGCCCGGGTGCGGCGCCGGCTGCGGGCCGGTGAGGTGCTCGCCGGGGACGCGCTCACCCGGTGGCGCGCCCACCCCGGCGGGGCCACCTCCGCCGAACTCCTCGACGCGCTCGTGGACAGCCTCGCCGAACTGCTGCGGTGCGCGGCCGCCGCCGCCGACGAGCGGGTCAGGGAGGCGTGGGCGCGCGAACCGGCGGCGGGGCGGTTCGCCGGAGAGGTGCGCCACGAGGACCCGGAGGACCGCATCGGGCTCGCGGTACGGCGCTGGCGCCGGGTGCTGGAAGAGCTGGCCGAGGAGGAGGTGCGGGAGATGGAACGCTCCCTCGCGCCCGACCCCGAGACCGTGGCGGCGCTGCTCGCCGCCGCGCTGCTCGGCGGGCGGCGGGCCCGCCGGGCGGGCGAGCGGCTCGCCGAGCGCATCGGCGCCCACGGCGCGCTGCGGCTGCGCGACAAGGGCGGCGAACTCGTCGCCACCTACATCGACCAGGTGCTCGGCGCCGAACGCGAGCGCCGGCTGGCTCCGTTGGACGCGCTGGAGGTGACGCCCGAGCCGCAGGCCGGGCTGATCGCCGCGCTGTCCGTAGTGCAGAAGGAGAGGAAAGCGGCATGACGCAGGAGGCCGACGACCGCTGGGACGACGGGCTGATCGCGCGGCGCGCCGCCGAGCCCGGCGAGATGACAGCCGTGCTTGAGGAGGGCGAACAGGACCCGCAGGACATCGCGTTCGAGCCCATCGGCGGCCCGTACGTCGGCGCGGTGCGCGGGCGCCTGGACGCGCTGCGCGAACTGGTCGGGCTCTCCCGCACCCGGCTCGAGACCCAGGCGCTCGCCGAGGCCGGGCGGGTGCTCGACGAGGCGTCCGCGCGCCAGCGGCTCTCCGCGCGGCACACCGTCGTCGCCATCGCGGGCGCCACCGGAAGCGGCAAGTCCACCCTGTTCAACTCCCTGGCCGGGAGCCAGATCTCGGACACCGGCCTGCGCCGCCCGACGACCGGGGCGCCCATCGCGTGCAGCTGGACCGACGGCGCGGCCGGGCTGCTCGACCGGCTCTGCATCCCGGGCCGGCTGCGCCGTCGGCCGCTCGACGGCGGGGGCGGTGACCTGGAAGGCCTCGTCCTCGTCGACCTGCCCGACCTGGACTCGGCGGTCGTCTCGCACCGTCACGCGGCCGACCGGGTCCTCGCCCTGGTGGACGCGATCGTGTGGGTCGTGGACCCCGAGAAGTACGCCGACGCCGTACTCCACGAGCGCTATCTGCGGCCCCTGGCCGGGCACGCCGAGGTCAGCTTCGTGGTGCTCAACCAGGTGGACCGGCTGCCCGGCGAGGCCGCGGACCAGGTGCTCGACGACCTGCGCCGGCTGCTCGACGAGGACGGCATGGCGCTCGGCGAACACGGCGAGCCCGGCGCCACGGTGCTCGCCGTGTCCGCGCTGACCGGGCAGGGCGTGGGAGAACTGCGCGAACAGCTCGGCACGTTCGTGCAGGAGCGCGGGGCGGCCGCCCGGCGGCTCGGCGCCGACGTGGACGCGGCCGCCGCCGAACTGCGTCCGCTGTACGTGGCGGACGGCCGGCCCGGGCTCGGCGAGCGGGCCCGCCAGGACTTCGCGGACCGGCTCGCCGCGGCGGTCGGGGCCGCGGCCGCGGGCGAGGCCGCCGAACGCGAGTGGCAGCGCAACGCCCAGCGCGCGTGCGGCACCCCGTGGCTGCGGCTGTGGCGCTGGTACGACCGGATCCGCGTCCCGGCCCTGCAACGCCCGCGCTCCGACGCCCCGGCCGAGGAGCAGGTCACCGCCCGCCAGCGGGTCGAGCAGGCGGTCCGCACGGTCGCCGACGAGGCCGCGGCGGGGCTGCCCGCACCCTGGGCGCAGGCGGTCCGCGAGGCCGCGGTGCGCGGCGCCGAGGGGCTGCCCGAGGCACTGGACGAACTCGCGGTACGGGAGGAGCTGGAGCGCGGCGCCTCGCCCCGGCCCCCGTGGTGGCCGGCCGCCGTGCTGGCCCAGATGGTCATGACGGGCATTCAGATCGTGGGCGGCCTCTGGCTGCTCGGCCAGATCGTCGGGGTGCTGCGGCCGGGGCTCATCGTTCCCGCGCTCGTGATGCTGGGCGGCGTGGTCGGCGGGCCCCTGATCGAGTGGGCCTGCGCGGTCGCGGCCCGCGGCCCCGGCCGGCGCTACGGCCAGGAGGCCGAACGCAGGCTCCGGGAGGCCGCGGCGGCCTGCGGACGGGCCAAGGTCCTGGATCCGGTGGCCGCGGAACTGCTGCGCTACCGCGAGGTGCGTGAGCAGTACGCGGCGGTGGTGGGGGCCGGGGCGGGGCGGTAGACGCGGGGGCTCATCGCGCGGGCCCGGGGGCGGGGTACCTCGTCCGGGTGAGCGGGTTGTCCACAGGGCGCCGGTGGTCCACAGGCCCCGGCACGGACTCCCCGTCCGGTCCAGCATGGAGATCGACAGCGCAAGGGTTCGATCGAGTGCCGGGCCGGGCGGGGCTTTTCCTCAACCGCCCCGTGTTCCGGCCCGATCGGGCCCACGGGTTCTACGCGGTACGGGGGCTGAGGGCAGTGAACGAGACGATGGTGACGCTGGTCGGGAATGTGGCCACGCAGGTGGAGTGGCGGGAATCGGCGACGGGCGGGGCGGCCAGGTTCCGGCTCGCGGTGACCGCCCGCCGTTTCGACCGGGAGAAGCAGTCCTGGGTCGACGGGGCCACCAGTTTCTACACGGTGTGGGCGGCGCGGGCGCTCGGGATGAATCTGACCGGCTCGGTCGCCATCGGCGAACCGTTGGTGGTGCACGGCCGGTTGAAGGTGCGCGACGAGGAGCGCGGCGACGGGCCGCGCTGGTTCTCGGCGGACGTGGACGCGGTGGCGATCGGGCACGACATGTCACGCGGGACCACGGCGTTCCGCCGGGTCTTCAAGGGCGAGGCCGGACCGGTCGAACGGGCCGCCGTCCAGGGGGCGGAGGGCGGCCCGGCGCCGGGGCGCGAGGGGGCTCCGCCGGGCGCGGGTCGGCCGGTTTCGGCCAAGGAGGCCCCGGCAGTGGTATGGGAATCGGCCAAGGTCACGACGTAGACGAGTGCACTGACGGGCTTGTGGGCGGCCGCACTTGAGGAATGCCGGAGAGGGAGCCGCGAGATGGTTGAGCATGCAAGCTGTCCCGAAACTCCCCTTCTGTTCCGGGGATTTGTCGATAAGGCCAGGTGACACACGTGTTTTGGGATAACGATTTCGAATCGGAATGGTTATCTGATGTCATCATTGCGGATCGTCGACTTCCGTATCCCTAGGATTCCCGCGTACTCACGGGGCACTTGAGTCTGCCGGCGAGGCACTTCCCCCACGCGCACCCCTCGTGCACGCGCACCACATGCGAAAGAGCCTCGCCCGAAGGGGAATTCTGTGTTTTCAGCCGTTCACGGGCGTAGCGCCCGCAAGCGGGGTGCTCTGCGCCTCGCCACCGCCACAGCCGTCACGGGACTCGTCGCGGCCGGTGCGATAGCCGGCGCGGGTGCGGCCGTCGCGGACACGCCTGACCAGCAGGGCCAGGGCGGCGCGACCGCCACCATCCAGGGCCTGGAGCCCGGATCGTTCGCCGGCGCCGTCATCACGGGCGACAACGGCCACAAGGAAAAGGTCGAAGCCGGCCTGTTCCGGATGAACGTCGACGGCGGCGGCACGCTGCGCACGTACTGCATCGACATCCACAACCCGACGCAGCGCGAGGCGCAGTACCGCGAGACGCCGTGGAGCGGCACCTCGCTGGCCAACAACAAGGACGCCGGGAAGATCCGCTGGATCCTCGAGCACTCCTACCCGCAGAAGAACGACCTCGGCCAGCTGGCCTCGGACGCGGGTGTCTCCGGCAAGCTCACCAACGGTGAGGCCGCTGCGGCGACCCAGGTCGCGATCTGGCGCTACTCGGACCACGTCAAGGTCGACGCGGTCGACAAGGACGCCCAGACCCTGGCGGACTGGCTGTTCAAGAACGCCGAGGCCAAGGCGGAGCCCGCGGCCTCGCTGACGCTGGACAACGCCTCGGTGGCGGGCAAGGCCGGCCAGAAGCTCGGCCCGGTCACGGTGCACACCAACGCCGGCAAGGTGACGGTCGCCCCGTCCGCGGAGCTCTCCTCCGCCGGGGTCAAGATCGTCGACAAGGCGGGGAAGGCCGTGACCTCCGCCGCCAACAACAGCCAGCTCTTCTTCGACGTGCCCGCGGGCGCGCAGCCGGGTGCCGGCTCGGTGCGCCTGTCGGCCACCACCCAGGTGCCGGTCGGCCGCGCGTTCGCGAGCGACTCCAAGAGCCAGACGCAGATCCTGGCCGGCTCCAGCGACTCGACGGTCAACGCCGAGGCCAAGGTGGTCTGGGCCAAGCAGGGTGCCATCCCGGCCGTGACCGTCAAGAAGGACTGCGTCAAGGGCGGCGTGGACATCACCGTCACCAACAAGGGCGACGAGGCCTTCCCGGTGACGGTGGGCGGCAAGACCCTCGCGTCGGTCAAGCCGGGCGAGTCGAAGACCGTGCTGTTCCCGGTCGCCGAGGACCAGAAGTACGACTTCACCATCGCCGGCCAGCACTTCTCCGGCGTCCTGGACTGCAAGACGGCCGGCAGCGGTACGCCCACCCCGTCCTCGCAGCCCAGCCCGGCCTCGGCCGGCGGCAGCTCCACCGGCACCACCGGTGGCACCAACCTGGCCGAGACCGGTAGCTCCAGCGCCACCCCGATGATCGCCGGTGCGGCGGTCGTCCTGGTGCTGCTCGGCGGCGGCGCGGTGTTCTTCCTCCGCAAGAAGAAGGCCGCCGGTCAGTAAGCGGGACCAGTAGAGAGCTCAGAGTGAGCGCCCGGTGACGGGCAGCGGCCCCGGTACGCATCGCGTACCGGGGCCGTTTCCGTCCGGGGGTGGGCGACTGGCAAGATGGGGTGTTTTTGGCGAGTCCGACCACGGAATGGGCCCCTGACCAGCGACGGAACCGCTCACCAGGGGCCGTGACGGGGCCGTGGGCCGCCTGGGGGCCGTCAGGCCGCTTCCGGGAGGCCCGGAGGTGCGCCGGGGCGGATGCGCTGGAAGACAGCCGACACGGCCTTACGCGTCCTCTCCTCGCTGCTCGGCATCAAGTGCGTATAGATCCGCAGCGTGAAGCCGGGGTCCGAGTGTCCCAGATAGATGCTCAACGCCTTGATGCTCTCCCCGCCGTCCAGGAGCACCGACGCGTAGAAGTGCCTGAGCGCGTGCATGCCGTCGTCCGGCGCAGCGGCGTAGCGCTGGCCCCGCACCTTGGGCGGGATGACACCAGCGGACGCCAGGGCGGGCTTCCACACGGAGTCATCAAAGTAGCTGCGCCAGATAGCCTTGCCCACGCCGCTCGTGAAGACCAACTGCCGGGAGACCAAGGGCCCGTCCGGCGTCTTCCACGGCAGCTTGACCTCAACCGGCGGGAAGCGGCGCATGTGGTCGCGAAAGGCGTCCGCCACCACAGGGCTGAGTGGCACGTCCCGCAGCTTGCCCCTCTTGGGTGGCGCGAACACGAGCGTTCCGCGCACGCGCTTGACCTGCTGCCGCACATACACCCACCCGGTACCGAAGCCGAGGTTGTCCGCATCCAGGCCCAACACCTCACCCTGGCGCAGACCGCAGCCACCGGCCGCATCAACGGTGGCCGCGTACCGACCGGGCAGCCCGGCACGCACCGCGAGAACGCGAGACTCCGGCCACGGCTGAATGAGCCGGGGGTCAGGGTCCGGGGCCTTGACCGACTGGGCATGGCAAGGGTTTTTCTTGAGCACCCCGTCGTCCACGGCCGCGTTGAACAGGGACGACACGGAGTCGTAGATGGCGCGCCGGTAGGTGGCGTTCGGTACGGCGGACTGGAGTGTGCTCAACCAGGTGCGCACGTGCTCAGGCTTGAACGACCCCATGGGGCGCCTACCGAGGTAGGGGACCGCGTGAAGCCGGATGCGCCGGTCTACAGTCTCCTGACTCCCCAGGTCGGTTGTCAGACCGCCGAGCCACTTCGCTGCGTACTCGCGGAACGTGATCTGTCCGGCCTTGGGGTCGATGTAGTCGCCCGCGTCCATGTCCGCCTGGATCTTCGTGAGCCACTTCTCGGCGCGCCCCTTCTGGCGATCCGGGAAGCTCTTGGACTGCTCGGTGCCGTCGGGGCCGACGTACCGGGCGCGATAGCGCAACCCGATGCCGTACCGGTCGCTCTTGACGCGCTGAGGCTTGCCGTCGACGGCGGTCTCGGTCTTGTACCAGCGGTCTTGGATGTGGCCTGCCACTTCGGTACTCCTCGGGAACGTGGACAGGGACGCGACCGGTGGTCGCGTCCCTGTTGGGGTGGTGGGGTTCAGTCGTCGTCGTGGTCGGAGCGGCTGTCGACCCAGGCACGGACAGCGGCAGGGTCGTAGCGCACGTGCCTGCCGACGCGGAAGCCGGGCGGCCCTATGCGTTTCTTGCGCCAGGTGTAGAGCGTTTCGACGCTCTCCAGGGCGAACAGGGTCACCAGGTCTTCGGGGGTGAGGTAGCGGTCCGGGAGTCCGGCCCGCAGGGTGGCGCGCGGATCGCCAGACGTTGGCGTGGCCATGCGGCGGGTCTCCTCATCTCGGGGACGAGCTGCGCGGGCGGTTCTCAGGCGTTCGTGGCAGTGCTGTCCGAAGCGGGGATTTCTGCGTCATCGCGTCACCTGCGTCAATCAGGCTTCTGACCTGCGGGTTTTGGTGACGCAGCGCGGCGGGGGTTGCGTCACCGGTGACACGGGCTGGCGTCACCGGGGTGACGCGGATGACGCGGGATGACGCACGGTTTGGTGTCTGCGTCACCCCCTGTTGCCGCAGGTCAGGGGCCGTCTGCCGGGCCGGTGGTGACGTAGTGACGCAGGCCTTTCCTTCTTAGGACAAAGAAGGGGTGGTTTCTGTGGTCTTGCGTCGCCCCTCAGAGCTTGAAGAACGAGCCGCTTCGCGGCGCGACCCTTGCCGGGCGGCTGCCGCCGCCGGACAAGCAAGAGGAGCACTCCGGGCGCGGCGTGCTCCTCTTGCTTGTCGGCTTGGCGGGCGGTCAGAACGCGGCCTGTTGCTCCGGCTCCGGCGGCGGGGCCTGGCGGGTGATCTCGATGTAGCGGGCGGCGCTGGTGCGGCCCCAGTCAACCAGGACGCCCCGGGCGGCCAGGGTGGGCTGGATGCGGCGCAGCCGGTCGGACAGCACCTTGCCGGTGGTCGGCCACCCCTTGGGCAGCGGACGGCACTCCTCACCGCTGTAGAGGGCGGTCAGGGCGTGGAGCCATTCCGCCGACGTCATCCGCATGTCCTGGCCCGGGGCGAGTTCGGCGGCGTGCTTGAGGACCGTCTGCGCGAGCAGGTCACCTTCGATGACGTCGTCGTTCAGGTCGTCGAGACTGGCCCGGTAGGCGGCCAGCGTTCCGAACCCGGTGGCCGCGTCGAGCTGGGCGCACAGGTGGGCGAAGTCGGCCATCCGCAGGTCGGTCGGCGTTTCCGCCTGCACCGCCCGGACCTTGACGGTCAGGTCGAGCAGGGAGCCGAGCACGACCGGCAGGATCTCGGCGTACTCCGCCCACAGCTCCGCTTCGGTGCGGCGCACCGTGGGGCGCTCCAGACGCAGGGTCAGGAGGCGTTCGGCAAGGTCGGGGCGGATGACGCCGACGTCGATGCCGGTCAGCAGCATCGGCCGCCGGTAGCGGGAGCGCACGACGTCCCCGTCGGTGAACAGCGCGCGCTTGATGCTCTCGGCGCCCGTGATGACGCAGCACATCAGGTCGGACAGGTCCGGGGGCAGGTGCGAGAGGTTGTCCAGGGCAGTGATCCATCCGGCGGCGACGGCCGTGATCATGTTCTCTTCGTCCTTCGGTGCGCGGCGCAGGTCGCCGGTCATGCCCTCGATGATTCGTACGAGCATCCGTCCGCCGGTCGACTTGCCCGCCCCCTGGGGACCGGTGAGGAACGGCGCGGGGACGGGGGCGGACGGTCCGAGGCAGCCGATGAGCCAGGCCAGGGCGAGGGCCTCGGTCTTGGCGTCGGCGAAGTTGCACAGCCTCAGCAGCAGGTCGAGTCCCTTGCCGTTGGTGTCCTTGGCGGGCAGGGGGAGTTCGCCGGTGAGCTGGGTGCGTCGCCAGCAGACCTCTTCGGGGTCGGGCACTTGGATGTCCCAGCCGGTGGGGTGGATGCGGACGGACTGGCCGTCGTCGCGGCCCAGGTCGAGCCAGGTGGCTCCGTCGAAGCCGGGGGCGACGCGGATGTGGGTGGGCTGTACCGGCTCGGTCAGGGCGAGTGCTTCGATCAAGTCCAACGCCTCCTTGAGGGCGGTTCCGTTGAAGACGCCGACCCCGTCACGGAAGAGGCCGACCATGAGTTCCTGGCGGTGGCTCCCGCTGGTGCCCTGGGAGCGGATGGGCCGGGCCACGGGGTGGCCGGTGCGCTGGGCGTAGACGGTGCCGTCGATGGTGCGGAAGTACCGGAAGTGCGCTTGCGCGTAGTCGGTGATGATCTGCCGGGCCGGGCTCTTCTCGTCCTCGGACACGGCGCTCACATCCCCAGGGCGGTGAGGGCGTTGGTCCACGCGTCCGCGCAGTGCCGGGCCGTCTCGCCCCTGGCCTGCGCGGCGGTGAACAGGCGGGCGGTGTGGGTGTCGGTGAGGCAACCGCACCGGCCGTGCGTGGACAGCACCGCCAGGAACGTCCGATAGACCGTCGCGTGGACCGCGCTGCGGGCGTCGGTGATGCGCTGCTCGGCCATGGCGATCCCGCGTTCCAGGTAGGCGGGCGTGCGGTGCCGGCACTCCCCGCCTCCGGCCAGTGCGGCCACGGAGACAGCTTGCGGGCGCCGGGCCGGGGACGGCTTCGCGGCGAGCGCGCGCACGGCGTCCGGCAGGGGCGTGAGGGTGCCGGTTCCGTGGCCGCGCCATCGGGCGTAGGCCATGGTCGACTTGATGTCGATACCGGCCCGGACGCCGTTCACGGAGCGGATGGCGCCCTGGTAGATCCAGTGCTCCCCGCGTGTGGTGGCCACGGTCCGGGTGCCCGGCAGGCTCTGCCGGGCCCATGCCACGGCGGCCGGGGAGTCCAGGTCGACCACGGTGAGACCGGCGCCGCCGGGGTGGTAGCCGACCCCGCCCGCCCGACGCCACGCCCTGACCCAGGTCGGGGAGTTGATGACGTTCGGGTCGGTGGTGGCGGCGGCCCACGCGTGGCACACGTCGGGGCACAGGCACGGTCCCGCGTTCTTCATGTTCGGGCGCCCACCGCACGCGTTGTATGCGCAGGTGGGGCAGTTACCGAACGGGACCTTGCCCGCCCGCAGGGGCAGCACCGGCAGGCCCGCACGGGCCAGTTCGAGCGCGACGGTCAGCAGATCACTCGCGGCGGGGGTAGAGGGGCTCTGAGTGCCCTCTCGCCGGTTGTCGGTGGGTTGCGTCATGCTGGGAGACCTCCACTGTTCAGTTGAGCTGTGCTGGTGGACAAGGGCGGCCCCGGTTCTTTGGCGAGATGCGGGGGCCGCCCTTGGCGTAGCTAGCTGTGGAAGTGGTTGCGCTTGAAGATCGCTTTGCGGATGTTGACGACCGTGCCTCCATCCCCGTGGCGGGGGCCGAGGATCTGCACGGCGATGAAGCCGCCGAAGATGACGGCCGCCAGGATGATGAGCTGCTGGATCAGGGCCGCGAGGGCGGCGATGAACGTGGTGAGCAGGAGCAGTCCGCCGCACACGGCGGCGAAGCCGATTCCCCCGAGTGCGACGTTCACGGCCGTGCGGGATACGGCGGGTTTGGCGGTGACGGGTTCGGGCTTGGCGGGGTCGATGGCGTAGCCGGTGACGACCCGGCCGTCAGGAAGGACCACGCTCGCCACGGCCGGGATCGCGCCCGGCTGCACCGGCACGAGCGGCGCCGCAACGGCGGATGCAACGGGGTGGATCGGGGTGGGGTGGTGGACTTCCACGGCCCGTTCAGCGGGCGCGTGGCCGGGGTGTTCGGGATACATGCGGAATCCCTTCCGGGGATGGGCAGGGAGGCAGGGGGCACCCCCTGCCGGGTGCGTGGTGGAGGGGGTTTCGGGGGTGCTGACCTGCGGGCCTCCCTGACTCCCTGGCAGATCATTTGCGCAGCTCAGGGCAAGGGAGGCGGGTCAGGGAGGGGGTCAGGGAGTTCTCCCTGTCTCCCTGGCCCGCCGGGGTTCGGCTCCCTGCGTTATGCGGCGGAAGCGGAACCGTCGCCATTGCGGTTGGCGAGCGCGCGGGCAACACGGTCACGGGCCACGACCATGACGCCATCGGACTTGTACGGCTCGCCCCCGGTGCCGTCGAGGACGCGCTTGAGGTCGAGGAACGACCAGCCGCCGTAGGCGTCCGCGTTCAGCGCAGCGAGCCGGGCAAGAACATCCTTCGTGCGCACCCGGTCCGCTGTGCCGACCACCGAAGCGATGTCGGTGAGCGGGTCACGCTGCTCGCCCTTGTCGATGACGTGCAGGGTGGTGACCCCATCGCGCAGCGCCTTGGCCCGGTCGGTGATGGATACGGCCGCGTCGTCGTCGATGTAGTGCGTGCGCACCGTGATGGAGGCCTGCCCGGCGGGGATGGTGATGCCGTCGGACGCGACGACCAGCGTTCCCCTGTCCAGGCCGGGACGCAGCAGGTTCGGGGCGGCGCCGCCGTCGACGGCCTTGTCCCCGAGCGCCATGCGGGCCTGCGACTCGGTGCCGAGCGCGAGGGAGGCGCGGGTGTGGGCGCCTTCGCGAACGAGCTTGGGAAGGTTTTCGTTGGTCGGGTCCTGGGTGCCCTGCCACATCAGGACGTTCACGGCCCGACCCTGGTTGTGGATCTTCCGGACGGCCATGAAGTACCGGGAGTTAGCCTTGGAGCCGCCGTAGGGGCGCTTCTGGTCGTCCTTGGCCGGGCACATGAACGCCACCTGTGCTTCGTCCACGAGCACGATGAGCGGCGGGAACACGGTTCCTTGGGGGGCCTGGATGCGGCGGTTCATCTCGTCGACCGCGCCCTCAACCATCTCGGTGACCTGGATGACGTGGTCATCGGTCGGGCCCTGGATCAGGGTCTGAGCGAGGCCGTCGAACATGGCCCAGTCGCCCACGCCCTTGAGGTCGCCCATGAGGAACTGCACCGACTTGTCCAGCGCCAGCCACAGCGCCAACGAGCGGAGCGCCACGGTCTTGCCCTGGTTCGAGAGACCTGTGATCAGCAGGTGGCGCTGATAGAGGCTGATGGCCGCAGCGTCGCCGCGCAGGTCCTGGCCCCAGGGGGCGCGGCCCTTGGCGTAGTCGGCGGTCATCGTCTCGTCCGTGACCAGCGGGGACGGGCCGATCGGCTCGTCCAGCGCACCCGAGTCGGCCACCCACAGACGGACCGTGCGGGCGGCTTGCGGGATGGTGATGAACACTTCGTGCTCATGCCGGGACAGGTTCTCGGCAAGCTTGCGCCGCCGGTTCTGCACCTCGTTCGTCGACACCCCGGAAGGCAACGTGACGTCGACTTCCACGCCGCATCCGGCGATCCGGATCGGGCCGAGCATCGCGGCCCCGGCGTCGCCCATCTCCTTGATGGCCCGCCCCAGTGCGGGCACGCCGAGATCGCGCAGGGCCTTGACGACGATGGACGGGGTGATCGGCTCACCCTCACCGTTGCGCACCGCTGCGGGGAGGGCCCAGTTCGGGGCGGCCTGCTGGTGGCGGCCGACGCCCCACAGGGCGAGCAGCGCGAGGAACGGGCCGACCGTGACGGCCGGACCCCACACCACAGTCGCCACCGTGATGAGGAGGTTGATGAACTCCACCGTCGCCATGAGCGGGGTGACGACCTGGGTGACGTCCTTCGTCGCCACGGCCATGACGACTCCGAGCGCGACGAGGGAGCCGACGCCCATGCCGGCACTTACGGCCATGCCCTTGGCGGCGTCGAGCGGGGAGTGGAGCAGGTCCATGCGGCGGCGGTGGCGCGCCTCGCGGAAGCGCTGTCCGCGCTCCTCCCACTCGGCCGCGACCTCGTAGTTCCCGGCCGCCTCAGCAGCGCGGAGCATGCGTTCGTAGCGGGTGGCGGTGCGGCCCTCCCATGTGCGCTTGGCGACGATGCGGGTGCCGCCGACGACGTACATGCTGTGCCGGACCGCGAGGCGGGCGGCGGTGCGGGTGTGTTCGTGGGTGACCGCGCCGCGCACGGCCCGCCCGGAGCGCACCCACAGCGGAACGGGTGGCTTCTCCGTGCCCGTACTGGCTCCAGGGGTTACCGCGGGAACGGGTGCGGGGCCTTTGGCGAGGCGAACGATGTTCTCGGACATGCTGGAGGTGCTCCTGTCTTGCTCGCGAGAGGGGAGAGGGGCTTCGGGGCGGCCCGTTTCCTTGGCCGGGAGGGCCGCCCCGGGTGCGAGAACGTCAGTGCCGGTTGGCGGTGCGGACGTGCGTGCCGACCTTGTTGAACGCGCTGGTGTAGTCCGAACAGGTCACGGTGAAGCCGCACGAGCAGGAGGCGACGAACTTGCCCCTCAGGTCGCGGCCGACGCGCGAGGTGTGCCGGAAACCGAACTTCTGGGTCTTGGTCTTGCCGAACACGTGATGCCTCCACGGGTGGTGGGTGTGGCCGGGTGTGCGGGTCAGGACGCCGAAGGGCGGCAGGTCACCACCACTTGGACGGCTTCTTGGGCACGATGTAGGGGCAGCCGTTGACCATGTGGTCGACGCACTGCGGGCAGTCCTCACGCGGCTTGAGGTGGCGGTGAACACGCCGGTCGTAGGCGTGCTGCCAGCACTGCGGGCACTCACCAGGAGGCGTCTCACGCACGGCCATGGTCACCACCACCCCGACGACTTCTTCGCGGCCTTGGCGCGGGCGGCTTCCGTCACGACCCGCTGCCGCTCCATCTGCAACGCGGTGATCTCGGCGGTCAGGCGGGTCTCAGCGCTCCGCCACGCGGTGACGATGCGCCGGTCTCCGTGATCGGTGCCCGTGCCACGGTGCAGACCGCGCGCGCCGGACACGACCCCGCCCAGCACGGCCCGGCGCTCACGGCCGTTCAGCGGCCACAGCTCCCGGTTCTGGACCGCCTCCAACTTGCGTTCGTTCTGCTGGATCTCCCGGTCAAGACGCCGGGTGTCGGGCTTGCCCATCACGCACTCCTGGGTGAGGTAGAAGGGGAAGCGCAGAGCACGCACGTGCCGAGCGAGCGCGGGATGCAGTAGCTGAAGACCACGCGGCACTTCGGGCAGGTGCGGCGGGCAAGCATCGCCAACGCGAGCGCGCCCCACTTGCGCGACGTCATCGGCCGCACCGGCAACGCGAGTTCGACCCGGTACAGGTGCGCGACACTGACGCCGGACGTGCAGCGCCGCGAGCGGCGCATGACCTGAGCCGCAACCGGCTGACCACCCGGCCGCAGGCCCTGGGCGCGCAGTTGGCGGCGGGTGGCGTAGCCGTCCGGGGCGAACTTCCACGGGAAGGTCGGTATCCCGTAGCGGGCGCCGGACGGGTCGAAGCACATGGCGTAGGCGGTGGCCATCACGCGGCCCGCTCAGCACGCAGGGCATCCCGCAGTCCCCGGGCCTTCTCCGCTGACGTGTGGACCGTCTTACGAAGGCGGTCGGCCGTCAGTTGGGTGTCGGGCCAGTCGGCCGACGCGGCCCGTGCCTGCTCCAGAAGTTCGGCCGGGGTGCGCTTGGGTCGGGCTGACCGTGCGACGTCGGGGACCCGACCGGTTGCCCGGCGGGGCCGGGACGAGTCGGCCGCGACCGTGGACGCGGGCCTAACCGGTGCGGGCGCGATGGCGGGCAGCGGCTTGAGCGCAATGGTCGGCTTGAGGAAGCCGACCTGTACCGGACGCGGGATCGGTACCGCGTTCACCACGCGGGGCTCCGGGGTGGGTTCGCCCTGGTCAGCCATCGACCGATTACTCACGCTCTCAACCGTTTTCTCCGCATTCGGGGCGGGGGCCGGTTGGTGGTGGAGGACCTTGGCAACCAGGTCCGACCCGAAGTAGATCGAGCCGACCGGAAGCGACGTGGCCAGCAGCACGAGCGCCCAGTTCGCCGGGTTCCAGTCGGCCAACCGGCCCCAGTCGACCGACGCCCGGTGCAGCGCCGGGACCAGACCGTGGACGTAGTTGAGGACCAGGGACGCGGCGGTGTAGGTGCCCAGCACCCGCAGCGCGAACCGACGGGCGTCGGCGGTCAGGACGAGCGTGGCGACCAGCGCCAGCGCCATCAGTCCGTCGACCACGAACGGGTAGAGCGTCGCGGCCGTGTGGTCGGCGCCGATCGCACGGGCCACGTCCCGTAGCGCATTCCACGACACCCGGAACGCCATGCCGACCACAGCGACCAGCGCGGCCACCAGCAGGACCCTGCCCCGGCGCCTCATACGGCACCCGCCAGAGTGCGGACGGGCGTCTTGGCGAAACCGGTCAGCCGCAGCCGGGCGCCCGCGAACTCGCACTCGGCCTCAAGCACTCGCGTCCGGCCGTCGCCCTGTTCGTGGTAGTCCACACGGCCGCTCTCAATGCCCAGCGCCTCACGCCACGCCTCGAACACGGCAAGGTCACCGTGGAAGGTCAGTTCCAGCAGGTCGGGGTAGACGGTGGACACCGCCACACACCCGGCCGGAAGGTCCGCAAGGTCTGTGGCCAGCAGCCGCAGCGCCACCAGCGGGGCACCAAGCTCCCGCATCGTCAGCGTGCTCACGCGCCCACCCCCGAAACCTCCGGGACGGGCAGGTTGGCCAGCGTCCGGCGGGCCGCCAGCACCTTGCGCCGGGCCCGCCGGATCCGGCGGGCGTCCAGCTCGTTCGGGGTGCGGTCGAGCGTGATGATCTGCGCGTCCAGCAGCTCGACTTCCGCCAGGATCAGCGGCATCTCCACGTCGATCGCGTCCAGCTCGGCCGCCGACGGTTCAGCGTCGGGCAAGGCGCCGGTAACAACCTTCTGAAGTGCAGCGATGTTCTTCATGAGTCGTGGTCTCCCTAGCAGGTGAAACGGCTCGAACAGCGGCCCCGGAGTTGCACCTCCGGGGCCGCGCGCCGTTTGGGGTGGGGTTCAGACGGTGGCGATGATCAGCGAGGCGATCAGGAGCCACAGATGGTGGAAGGACTGGTCCAGCGCGTAGGCGCCGGTCCCGATGCTCGGGTTGTCGCCCATGCCGGGGCGCGGGGCGCCGAGCCGGTAGAACTCGCCCTTGCCGGTGACCTTGGCCAGCCACGCGAGCGTGCTGCGACGGTCGGCCCACCAGTGCGAAACCGCATCCACACCGAGTCCGGCCACGATGCCGGGCACCGACAGGCGCAGGTCCAGCAGCAGCGCGACGGGCAGAAGCAGGACGACCTTGGTGAGCGTCAGGGTGGCGACGTGCCGGGTGTCGGCGAGGCGGCCGACCCAGCCGGGACGGCCCTTGTTCGCGGACTGGTTCGAGGACTGCACCCAGTGATCACCCACGCTGTGAGCGACGTACAGGGCGACGAACACAGCAGCGAAGGTGGCAGCGTTCATGAGTCGTGGTCTCCCTAGCGGGTGTACGGCTCGAACAGCGGCCCCCGAGGTGCCACCCCGGGGGCCGCTGTTCGAGCCGAGAAGCGGCGGGTGGTCGGTCAGCCCAGCGGGGCCAAGACGACGTGCCGCCCGTCCGTGTACGTGATGTCGTATCGGCCGGAGTCCTCGGAGATGATCCGGACGTGCGCCCGGACGGTGACCCGGTCCAACATCGCCGCGCGGCCCTCTTCCAGGGCCTCGTCAGCGGTCACGCGGGTGGTGATGCCGTCCTCGATGCGCTTGTAGAGCTTGGACATCTTGAGCTCCTAGGTCGAAGGGGTGTTCCGGCTCCCCTCAGCCCCGCCCGTACGACCACACGGGCCGGACGGGCAGAGGAGGCAACCGGCCCGCAGCAGGCTGCGGAGGGTTGGGGTAGCGCTATACGTCACGCGGGAGGCCCGCGTGGCCGCCTACTTGGCCGAGGAGAGGCGGCGTGATCCCCATTCAGTTGTCAAGGAACGACCAGCTCAGGGCCCGCAGCGCGCGACCGAAGCCGCCTTCAAACGAGCAATCCCGAACCGGCATAAGTGCTGCGCGAAGCAACACCTGCGCTCGTGCACTCATGTATATGAGTGACACTTAGAGAATGCCCAACTCATGTACATGAGTCAACCCGCCGCGCGAAATTGCTGCGGCGGGTCGGCGGGAAGGGTGGGCCCCGTCAGTCCCCGGCGGGGATGCGGTAGTCCAAAACGAACTGGTCAGCGGCCATGTAGGTGTCGCAGACCTCGACGACCCGCCCCGCTTCCGTTTGGGCGTCACGGGTCAGGTGGATGATGGGCGACCCCGGACTGAGGCTGAGCGCCACGACCTCCGCCTTGGTTGCCAGTCGGACGCGGATCGTCTCCGTGAACTCCGTCAGGGTGTGGCCGTTCTCCTCCAGGCGGGCGTAGATGCCGCCACCGCCGGGGTTCTCTTCGAGTAGCTGCGGGATCTCCTGGGCGATGTCCCACGGCAGGTAGGACGTGGCCTCTTCCGTTGGGATCCCGTCGCTGAAGTACAGCCGTCGGCGGGCGAGTACCTGCGTGCCTGCCGGGACGGATAGTCGTTCCGCGATCTCCGGCGGGGCGTCGACCGGTCCGACGTAAAGCACGCTCACGCTGGGCTTGCTCCCAGCTTGTTCGGCCTCGGCCAGGTATGCGGCTTTGCCTGCCATGCGGTGCGACCGGCGGAACCGGTCTGATGACTTCCGGCGCACTGGAGGGCGCCGCTTCACGTGAGAGCCCTTGCCGTGATGGGTCTCAATGAGCCCTGTTGTCCGTAGCTGAGCGATGGCTTTGCGGACGGTCCCCACAGAAGTGGAGTACCTCTCCATGAGCTGGGATTCGCTGGGTACCTGCTCGCCGGGGCCCAGTACCTTCGCCTCGATCTGCTGAGCCAGGTCGTCGGCGATCTGTAGGTACCGTGGTTTCCCGGAATCCCTTGAGGGCGTGGTCCCCATGTCCTTTTGTTCCTCCTAAGCTCCTGTACATGAGTAACGCTACCCAGGAGGGCGCGTCAATGTCGCTTCACTCGGTCTCGGTCGCTGGCGTAGTTGTGCGTGACGACGGCCGTGTCCTTGCCATCCGGCGCGCGGACAACGGGACCTGGGAGCCTCCTGGCGGGGTGCTCGAACTCGATGAGCGCCCGGAGGACGGCGCCATGCGTGAGGTTCTGGAAGAGACAGGCATTCACGTCTCTGTGGAGCGGCTGACCGGCGTCTACAAGAACATGAGCCGGGGCATCGTCGCTCTCGTCTTCCTGTGTAGGCCGGTCGCCGGGGCGGAACGCACGTCAAGCGAGTCGACGGCTGTGGAGTGGCTGACCCCCGAGGAAGTCGAGAAGTGGATGGGGGAGGTCTACTCCGTGCGCGTTCTGGACGCCTTGGATGCGTCGGCGCCTCACGTGCGTGCCCATGACGGCCGTCACCTGCTGAAATCCGCGTAGCTGACTCCGGCGCCGGGCCGTCTGTGGGCCGTCAGGGGGCCACCAACGCTGACCGTGGCCGACCAACGACGACCGGTCGGCCACGGCGGGCAGTGATCGGAGCCCAGGTCAGCGGCCCCTGACCTACCCATTCGCTCGCAGGGGTGGCGGTACGGCAAGATGGGGTGTATCTGCCCACCCATCGATCTGCCGGACGGTTTCTCTTGGCTGAGTTCATCTACACCATGCGCAAGACGCGCAAGGCGCACGGCGACAAGGTGATCCTTGATGACGTCACCCTGAACTTCCTTCCCGGCGCGAAGATCGGTGTGGTCGGCCCGAACGGTGCCGGTAAGTCCACCGTTCTCAAGATCATGGCTGGGCTCGAGCAGCCCTCCAACGGTGACGCCTTCCTGTCGCCCGGGTACAGCGTCGGCATCCTCATGCAGGAGCCCCAGCTCGACGAGTCCAAGACCGTGCTGGAGAACGTCCAGGACGGCGCTGCCGAGCTCATGGGCAAGCTGAAGCGCTTCAACGAGGTCGCCGAGCTCATGGCGACCGACTACTCGGACGCGCTCATGGAGGAGATGGGCAAGCTCCAGGAGGACCTGGACCACGCCAACGCCTGGGACCTCGACGCCCAGCTGGAGCAGGCCATGGACGCCCTGGGCTGCCCGCCCGGCGACTGGCCGGTCACCAACCTGTCCGGTGGCGAGAAGCGCCGCGTGGCGCTCTGCAAGCTGCTCATCGAGGCCCCGGACCTGCTCCTCCTCGACGAGCCCACCAACCACCTCGACGCCGAGTCGGTGAACTGGCTGGAGCAGCACCTCTCGAAGTACGCGGGCGCCGTGGTGGCCGTCACCCACGACCGGTACTTCCTGAACAACGTCGCCGAGTGGATCCTGGAGCTCGACCGCGGCCGCGCCCTGCCGTACGAGGGCAACTACTCCACGTACCTGGACAAGAAGGCCGCGCGCCTGAAGGTCGAGGGCCGCAAGGACGAGAAGCGCGCCAAGCGCCTCAAGGAAGAGCTGGAGTGGGTGCGGTCGAACGCCAAGGGGCGCCAGACCAAGTCCAAGGCCCGTCTCGCCCGTTACGAGGAGATGGCGGCCGAGGCCGACAAGATGCGGAAGCTGGACTTCGAGGAGATCCAGATCCCGCCGGGCCCGCGGCTCGGCTCCATCGTCGTCGAGGTCAACAACCTCTCGAAGGCCTTCGGCGACAAGGTCCTCATCGACGACCTCAGCTTCACCCTGCCGCGCAACGGCATCGTGGGCGTCATCGGCCCCAACGGTGCCGGCAAGACCACGCTCTTCAAGATGATCCAGGGCCTGGAGACGCCGGACAACGGCTCGATCAAGGTCGGCGAGACCGTCAAGATCTCGTACGTCGACCAGAGCCGCGCCAACATCGACCCCAAGAAGACGCTGTGGGCCGTCGTCTCCGACGAGCTCGACTACATCAACGTCGGCCAGGTCGAGATGCCGTCCCGCGCCTACGTCAGCGCCTTCGGCTTCAAGGGACCGGACCAGCAGAAGCCCGCGGGCGTGCTGTCCGGTGGTGAGCGCAACCGCCTCAACCTGGCGCTCACGCTCAAGGAGGGCGGCAACCTGCTGCTCCTCGACGAGCCCACCAACGACCTCGACGTCGAGACGCTCTCCTCGCTGGAGAACGCGCTCCTGGAGTTCCCCGGTGCCGCCGTCGTGATCTCCCACGACCGCTGGTTCCTGGACCGCGTTGCCACCCACATCCTCGCCTACGAGGGCGAGTCCAAGTGGTACTGGTTCGAGGGCAACTTCGAGTCGTACGAGAAGAACAAGATCGAGCGCCTGGGTGCGGACGCGGCCCGCCCGCACCGCGCCACGTACAAGAAGCTCACCCGGGGCTGATCGTCGGTGAGCCGTCACATCTACCGCTGCCCGCTGCGCTGGTCGGACATGGATGCCTTCGGGCACGTCAACAACGCGGTCTTCGTCCGGTACCTGGAGGAAGCCCGTATCGACTTCATGTTCCGGCTGGCGCCGGGCGACGGGTCGCCGTCGTTCCAGGGCGGGTCCGTCGTGGCCCGGCACGAGATCGACTACAAGCGGCCCCTGGTGCACCGGCACGAGCCGGTCATCATCGAGTCGTGGGTGACGAAGATCGGCGCGGCGTCCCTGACCATCGGCTACGAGATCAAGGAGCCCGGCGAGGGCGGCGCGGTGTACGTCGCGGCGTCCACCGTCGTCGTGCCCTACGACCTGGCGGCGGGCCGCCCGCGGCGGATCACCCCCGAGGAGAAGGCCTTCCTGCGGGAGTACCTCGACGACGGCTCGCGGGCCGACGGACAGGAGCGGGCCGCGGCATGAGCGCCGCACTGCGGTTCGACGACGCCCGGGAGGCGGCGGATCTCGCCGCCTTCCTCGGCCGCCTGATCCACTACGACCGCGCCGCCGCGGTCCGCCTCCAGGCGGGCGGCGGCGCGCTGGCCGTCTTCGGGCGGCCGCCCTCCTTCGAGGTGCTCGCGATCCGCACGGCCCGGCTCGCGGACGACACCGTCACGCTGGACGTGACCGTCTCGGCCGGTGAACTCCTCGAATCCCTCGACGAGTTGAGCGCTACGACGCACGTTCCGCAGGCCGTCACCGGGCCGCCGTGGGCCGGGGTGCTGCCGCCGCGCGGCGGCTGGCAGCCGGTCGAGGGACTGCCCGCGGCCGAGCGGATGCGGGGCGCGGTCGCGGCCGCCGTCGCCGAGTTCCGCTCGCGGGACGAGGCGCTGCCCGAGGAGTTGCGCACGCGCGCCGAGCGGGAGCGGATCGGACGCGAGATCTGGTCGCGCACGCTCGGCTCGACGGACCTTCCGCTGCGTGCCGTGCACGCGGCCCAGTCCCTCGGCTTCCTGCGGCCCGTGCGCGCGCTCGCCTCGGCGGGCGCGCCGACGGCGCCCGAGCCGGTGGCGCTGTTCGCCTCCGGCCCGTGGCTGCGCCTGCGCACGCCGTACGGATCCGTCGCGGTCCGCACGGCCGGGACCGGCGGCCTGAGCGTCACCCCGGCCTAGGCGCCACCACACTCCCGAAGACAGCGGGCCCGCCCCGGCCTCAACGGGCGTCCCCCGAGCCCCACTTCGGGGGTCACTGCTCGTCCGGCCAGATCTGGATGTGGTCCGGCTCCAGTTCCAGGGCCACCCGGTGCTCCATGTTCAGGGCGCGGGTGTACTCGGCGGGGAGTTGCAGGCGTCCGGCCCGGTCGAGCATCGCGTACTCCCGGGCCACCAAGGACTCCTCGCCGGTCGCCGCGTCCACCTGGGTGCGGCGCAGGACCTCGGTCGAGGTGCGGCCGTCGCGGATGGCCACCGTGCGGCGGACCTCGTTCGCCACGGCCTGGTCGTGGGTGACGATCACGATGGTCGTGCCCAGCTCCTCGTTGGCGGTGCGGAACGCCTGGAAGATCTGCTCGCCCGTCGCCGAGTCCAGCTCGCCGGTCGGCTCGTCGGCGAGCAGTACGGACGGACTGTTGGCCAGCGCGACCGCGATCGCCACGCGCTGCTGCTCGCCGCCCGACATCTGGTGGGGGCGCCGGTCGCGGCAGTGCGCGACCTCCAGCATCGTCAGGAGCGCGTCGGCCCGCTCGGCCTTGCGGCGCTTGGACCGCCCGCCCTTGAGCTGCATCGGCAGGGCCACGTTCTGGACCGCCGTCAGATACGGGAGCAGATTGCGGGCGGTCTGCTGCCACACGAAGCCCACCACGTCGCGGCGGTAGCCGAGGCGGGCCCCGGCATCCATCGCGAGCAGATCGCGGCCCGCCACCCGGGCGGCGCCGGCCGTCGGCACGTCCAGGCCCGCCAGGATGTTCATCAGCGTCGACTTGCCGCTGCCCGACGCCCCGACCAGAGCCATCAACTCGCCCTCGGTGACCAGGAGATCGAGCCCCTGGAGGGCCTGCACCTCCACGCCGTCCGTCGTGAAGACCCGTACGAGCCGGTCGCAGGCGATCAGCGCGTCATGGCCGTAGGCGGGGCGGTCGCGGTGGGCGGTCGCCCGGCGCTCCAGGTCTTCGAGCGATGTGGTCATCGAGCGTCTCCTGCCCTGAGTTCGGTAATGGATCCGCGGCGCCCGCTCCACCAGGCCTGCGCCGTGGCCGCGCCGGTCGCGAGCAGCACCACGCACCCGGCGGGCAGCAGCAGCGACACCGGGTCGGCGCGCAGTTCGGAGCCGACCGGGGCCAGGCCGCTGGTGGTGGCGAGCGCCAGGCCCGCGAGGTCGATGCCCGGCGCGAGCAGCGCGATCGACGCCCAGCCGGTGAGCGCGCCGCCCACCGCCGCGAGCAGCGCCGACGGCAGCGCCTCCAGGATCAGCAGGGTGCGGCCCTGGCGGCGGGTGAGGCCCATGGTGCGCAGCCGGGCGAGCAGCGCGGAGCGTTCGGGGGCGCCGCGCAGCAGCGAGAGGAACAGCGCGAGCGCGGCCAGGCCCGCACCCGCCGCCACGGCCGCGCCGTAGATGCGTCCCGCGCCGGTCTGCAACGGGGAGTCGGCGAACTCGCGCCGCGCCTCGGAGCGCAGCCGCACGGTCGCGTGGCCGCTCTCGGCGCTCTGGCGCAGTGCCTTGCCGTCGACGGAAGCACCGCCGACGAGCAGCGCGGTCGGGTCCTTGGCGCCGAGGCCCGCGGTGTCCACCAGGATGAAGTCGCTCTGCGGCACGGCCGCCGAGCGCTCCCGGGCGGCGACCACCCTGATCGTCAGGTCGTAGCCCGCCACGCGCAGCTTCACCGGCTGCGTGCCGAGGCGTTCGGCCACCGAGGGCGAGGCCACGGCGGGCAGGACCGCCCTGCCCGGCGCTCCGGGCGGTGCCTTGAGGCGGTCCGCGGGGAGGCTGAGCGCGGTGGTGGCCGTCAGGGCGGCGTACGAGGCGGGGTCCACGCCCGCGACCACGGTCGTGTCGTCGTCCGGCAGCCGGACCGCGTACTCGATGTGGACCGGCGACACCCCCCGCACCCCGGCAATCCCGGCCACCCGGTCCGGCAGGTCCTTGGGCAGGGGCAGATCGCTGTCGACGCGGGCGTCGGTGCCGGTCGCGTACAGCGCGGCCCGGTCGCGCGCGTCGTCGGCGCCCGCCAGGACGGAACCGCCGAACGCGGCCGTGGTCAGCGCGGTGAGCAGGGCGAGCAGCGGCAGCGCGCCGCCGCCCGAGGCGCGTCCGGCGCGGGCCAGCGACAGGAAGCCCACCGTGCTGCGCAGCCGGGCGGCCGGGCGGGCGGCCCAGCGCAGCGGCAGCGGGTACAGCCGGACCAGGACCAGCGCCGCGATCACCCCGACGAGCACCGGGGCCGCGCTGATCAGCGAGTCGGCGGAGCCGCCGGTGGTGCCGCGGCGGCGCAGCGCGAACACCGCGCCCACCGCGAGGACGAGCAGCGTCAGCTCGGCCACCGTGCGCCGCGCGGACGGCTTCTCCCGTACCAGGTCGGTGCGTTCGGCGGCCGAGCGGACCGTGCGGTGGGTCAGCGCCGCGCGGACCGGCAGGGCGAGGCAGCCGAGCGCCGCGACCCCGGCCGCCGCCGCGAGCGCGGGGCCGAGCCGGCCGTGCGGGACCGCGAGCACGGCGAGCAGCAGGCCGAGGGCCGCGGCCGGGACCACGACGACCGCGCTCTCCGCGCACAGCCGGCCCGCGATCTGGAGCAGGGAGCCGCCGCGGGCGCGCAGCAGGGCGAGTTCGGCGGTGCGGCGGGCGGCCGCGAGGCCGCCCGCCATCAGCAGCACCACGGCCGCCACGGTCGCGGTGCCGAAGCCCGCGACCGCGACCACCGGGGTGATCGAGTCGCGCACCGTCGCGTAGGACAGGAACACCTTGTCCAGCTCGGTGTAGACGCCGGTCGTGACCGAGAAGGAGGTACGGATCTTCGTGAGCGCGGGGCCGCTCTGCACGGCCGCGACCGCCGACTTCAGGCCGTCGAACCGACGGGCATTCAAGATGCTGGTGTCCGGGGCGAGTTGTGCGTACATCTGCGGTTTGCCGGGCGTCGCGAGCAGGGCGGGTGCGGCGTCCGGGGCGAGCAGCAGGCCGCCGTGCCAGTACTTCGGGCGCTCGGGGTCGGTGCCCGGCACCTGGAGCAGCTGCGGGGTGCGCAGGACCGGCAGGACCGACCAGTAGCCCGCCTGCGGGAGCAGGGGCTCGACGATGCCGGTCACCGTCAGGGCCAGTCGCGGACGGCCCAGCCCGTCCACGTGCAGCACCGCGCCGGCCTTGATGTCCAAGGTCTTGGCGGTGGCCGCGGTGACGGCGGCCTCGGCCCCGGCCGACTTCTGGTCGGCGCGCCCGGCGGGCAGCCGGCCGGACACGAGGCGTACGTGGGAGGCCAGGTCCGAGGGGGTGGCCACGGTGAACCGAGGCGGCAGTTTCTCGGGCCGCGGCAGGAACGGCTCGTCGGACTCCAGCTGCTGGGTGGTGCGCAGCCCGTACGCCGACTGGGACAGGTCCGCTCTCAGCGGGGCGGGCACGTCCGTGACGACCGAGTCGAAGCGGGCCTTCATCGCCGCGGGCGAGACCAGCGCGGCCCGCTGTTCGTCGCCCAGGTCGAGCCCCGGCGCGCCCGCGCTGAACTGGAGCGCGGTGCGGCCGGGCGCGGCCGCGGCCACGGTGCGGCGCAGCCCGTCGTTCTCGTACGTGTCGATCCCGCGCGGGTAGGCGGCGGCCAGCCACGCGGTCAGCAGGATCAGGAGGGCGAGCGCGCCCGCGGCGCCCGGCGCGGTCCGCAGCCGGGTGCGCACCCAGGGCGCAACAGCCTTGCCGGACATGTCAGTTGCCCCCTTGGTGCCGCAGCGTGACGGCCGGATCGGTGCGGCGCAGCGCGATCGCCGCGACGATGAGCAGCGGCACCGCGGCGACCCCGGCGAGCAGCAGCGCCACCCGCCCGGCCGGCAGCTCCACCAGGACGGCCGGGACCGGCTGCGCGGCCTGGTCGGTCAGCACGATCAGCGGCACCACCGCCCGGGTGAGCACCTCGCCCAGGGCGAGCCCGGCCAGCAGCGCGATCCCGATCAGGACGCCCTGTTCGGCCGCGATCAGCCGGGCGAGCCGGCGGCGCGGGGTGCCGAGCGCGCGCAGCACGGCGAACTCCTGGCCGCGTTCGCGCAGCGACCCGGCGGCGCTCACCGCGAAGCCGACCGCCGCGAGTGCCGCCGCCACGATCGACACGGCCGCGAGCGCGGACTGCGGTCCCGCGCCCAGCGGATCGTCGCTGAGCTGCCGGGCGATCTCCGCGCGGGACACGACCTGCGCGGGGTCGGTGTCGGGGCGGGCCTTCAGCGCCGCCGTGGCGTCGGCCGAGCGGCCCGGCGCGGTGGTCAGCCACCACTCGGTGGCGGCCAGACCGCCCGCGGGGGTCTCCTGGAGCACCCGGTTGACGGCGCGCAGATCCAGCAGCAGGGCCCCGCCGTCCATGTCGTTCGCGGTCGCGGCGCTCCCGCCCGGACCGACCGCCGAGCCGCCCGTGGTGGGCAGTTGCTTCAGCCGCTCCACGATCCTCACCTTGACGCTCTGGCCCGCGAGCGGCACCTCGATGACCTGGCCCACCTTGCTGCCGCTGGACGCGAGGAAGCGGTCGTCGGCGATGGCGGCGGGCATCGGGGGAGCGGCGTGTGCCCCGGTGAGCCGCACGGTGCGGGTGGGGGCGTCGTCCAGCCAGTCGGCGGGCGCCGCCACTCCCGTCTCGTACGCCACGGTCAGCGCCGTGTCCCGGGTGGCCGGGGTCAGGCTCTGCCCGGTCTCGGAGCGGCCGCCGCGCACCGAGGCGGTCCACCGGTCCGCGGCGGGTACGGCGACGGCGCTCTCCTTGCCGTCCCGGCCGGCCGCGTGCAGTCCCTCCAGGGCGAGCCGCTGCTGTTCGCCGGTCGTGGTGGGCGTCGGGAACCGCAGGTCGAGGCCGGTCAGGAGCAGGGGCCCGGCCGAGCGGCCGGTGGGCGCGCCCGCGTCGGCGGCCAGATCGACGGCGAGGGGGTGGCGCTGCCCGTCCGCGGGCAGCCTGCCGAGCCCGAGCCGGAACTGCATGCCGAAGCGGTCCTCCAGGGTCGCCGCCACCTCGCCGGTCAGCCCGCCGGGCGAGGCGCCGCCGGGGGAGGCGTCACTGCTGAGCCGCAGATCGAGCCGGATCCGCTCGGTGCCCCGGGGCAGTACGGCGCCGGCCGGGGCGTCCTGCTTCGGGGTGAGCGGGGCGAGCACCTTCCCGCCCGAGCGGCCCGCGAGGTCCTCGCGCAGCAGGAAGCCGTCGGTGTGCGCGGTGTCCAGGGCGAGCAGGGTGCCCGAGCGCCCGGCGCTCAGCGCCATCGAGCCGCGGGCGGCGGGGGCGACCGTGCGGACCCCGGGGACGGCGTCGTACGAACCGGCCTGGCCGAAGGGGCTGACGGTGGAGCCGAGCACCCGGATGTCGGTGCCCGCACGGAAGTCGGCCTGGTCGCGCTGGGAACGGTTCCAGGTCGCCGACTGGCCGAGGGTTAGCAGGCCCATCGCGACCGCGAGGACCAGGAGCAGCACCGGGCCCGCGCCGCGCAGCGGACGGCGGCTGAACTGCCAGCCCGCCAGCGCGGTCGACAGCCCCCGCCCGCCGGCCGCCCGCCGCTCGGCGAGCCGGGCCGCGGGCGGCAGCAGCCGCAGCACCAGGACGGTCCCGGCGAGCAGCGCGAGCGCGGGGGCCGTCACGAGCAGCGGGTCGATGCCGAGCCCGCCCGAGGCGTCGGCGTTGATCGCGCCGGAGCCCGAGGTCTGCCGGTCGAGCTGCCAGTAGGCGACCCCGGCGATCACCAGGAGCCCGATGTCGGCGCCCGCCCGGACCGGCGCGGGCAGCGCTCCGGCGCGGCCGCCGCGGCGCAGCGAGCCCGCCGGGAGCGCGGGTGCCACCACCGCGAGGGCGCAGCCGAGCGCCACCAGCGCGGCGACCAGCCACACGGTGGCGGTGGTGGAGGTGTCCAGGTGCAGCCCGGCCCGGGCGAGCGCGCCCTGCCCGGCGATCAGGCGGGTCAGCGGGCCCGCGAGCAGCGGGGCGACCAGCGCGGCCGGCGCCGCGAGCAGCAGCGCCTCGGCGGCCGCGAGCCAGGTGATCTGGCGCCGCGATCCGCCCCGGGCGCGCAGGAGTTCGGTCTCGCCGGACCGTTCGCTGCTGAGCAGCCGGGCGACCAGGAGCAGCGCGTACCCGGCGAGCAGAACCAGTTGGAGCGCCACGATCAGCAGGGTCGAACGGGACACGAGCAGGGAGCGGTCGGCCCGGTCGAGGATCTCGGGCAGCGAGGTGACGGCGGTGGCGTTGCCGCCGAACGCGGGCTGTTTCGCCAGGGACTTGGGGCCGTCGGTGGCGGCCGAGCGGAGGCGGCCGATCCGGTCGACGTCGACGGTGGAGAAGTCGGCGGAGGCGAGCCAGGCGCTCTGGCCCGGGCTGACCCGGCCGCCCGCGAGCACCGACGGGTCGGCGAGCAGCGGGCCGTAGGTGGTGAAGTCGAGCTTGCGCACGCCCCGGCCGCCGAGCTCGTCGAGGCGCCAGTACGCGTCGGAGACGTCAACGGCCCGGTAGACGCCGGTGATCCGGACGGAGACGGCCGGGCCGTCGAGCCGGTCGGCGAGCGCGAGCGTGGCTCCCGGGCGCAGGCCGAGCCGTCCCGCGGCGGACTCGGGCAGGGCCACCTGGATCTCCGGGCCGGAGACCGCCGCGGGCCAGCCGCCCGCGGTGAGGCGGACGCGCGAACGGTCCACCGCGGCGAACAGGGTGAGGTCGGGGTCGCCGCCCCGGGCGTCCGGGGGTTGCAGGGAGCGCGGCAGGGCGTAGGGCCCGGACTGCGTCAACTCCCTTGTGGTGACCGGGAGTCCGTCGAACACCGCACCGGCTCCGGCGCGTACGGCGGCCGCCGCGGCCTGCCGGTGGTCCGGCTTGACGTCGGCCTTGACGACGAGGGCCGCGGGCGCGGCGGAGCGGGTGGCCAGCAGGTGGCGCAGGGCCGCGTCGGAGACCGATCCGGAGAACGCGGCGAGCGCGGCGAGCACCGAGGTCGTGAGCAGGACGGCGAGCAGCGCTGCGGCGAGCAGCAGCCGGTGTGCGCGGACGCGCAGAAAGACGAACCCCGGCACGCGGCCCCCTCGGCTTTTTCTGGCCATCCCCCTGAAATGTGTCCAGATGCTTTCAGAGGGCCTGGGCCAGGGAAACCGCTTGCCAACCGTTCTTGCCCGATCGTGATCGGAATGCGACCACGGACGACCGAATTCCGGTCGGGAGGGCAGACTTCAGGGTTCCTTCGGGCAGCCGAAGGGTGTCCCGGGTGGCTCAGCCCTCGGAGTTGACCATCGAGGCGGCCGCGTACGTCAGGTAGTTCCAGAGCGTCTGCTCGTGCTCGGGCGACAGGCCGAGCCCGTCGACGGCGGTGCGCATGTGACGCAGCCAGGCGTCGTGCGCGGCCCGGTCGACCGTGAACGGCGCGTGCCGCATCCGCAGCCGCGGGTGCCCCCGGCCGTCGCTGTAGGTGCGCGGGCCGCCCCAGTACTGCATCAGGAACAGGGCGAGCCGCTCCTCGGCCGGGCCCAGGTCCTCCTCCGGGTACATCGGCCGCAGCAGCGGGTCCTCGGCCACGCCCTCGTAGAAGAGGTGGACGAGCCGCCGGAAGGTCTGCTCGCCGCCGACCTGCTCGTAGAAGGTCTGCTCCTGCAGCGTGCCGCGCGGAATCTCGGTCACGTTGAACACCCTCGCAATGTCATTCGGGCCTGCCCCAGGACGCCGCCGGGGGTCCAGGGGCCGTCCCCCGGGAAAAGCAGCACGCTTCCATGGTCTCAGACCCGGTGGCCGAGGACCGGGGGCGTAGGACCACTCGCCTCCCGGCGCCCGGCGCAGCACAGTGGACGTATGAGCGCGGAGGTGGCACTGAGGCGGGCCCTGGTGCGCAAGATCGCGGCCGGCGGGGCGCTCGCCGACCCGGCCTGGCGGGCCGCGTTCGAGGACGTGCCGCGCCACCTCTTCGTGCCGTACTTCTACGAGGCCGGGCCCGGCGGCCCGGTCCGGCTCTGGGGCGAGGACCCCGACCCGGCCCGCCGCGAACGCTGGCTGACCGGGGTCTACGCGGACGTCCCGCTGGCCACCCGGATGCACGACGGCGACCTCGTCTCCTCCAGCAGCCAGCCCTCGCTCATGGCGGGCATGCTGGAGGCCCTGGAGATCCGGGACGGCGACCGGGTCCTGGAGATCGGGGCGGGCACGGGATACAACGCGGCGCTGCTGTGCCACCGGCTCGGCGAGGCCAAGGTGACCACCGTCGACCTCGATCCCGAGATCACTGACGCCGCCCGGGCGCACCTGGCCGCGGCCGGGTACCACCCCGCCGTGATCACCGGGGACGGGGCACGCGGCGCTCCCGCCCGGGCCCCCTTCGACAAGATCGTGGCGACCTGCTCGGTCGGCTCGGTGCCGCACGACTGGCCCGCCCAGTGCCGCACCGGCGCGCTGATCCTGGCCCCGCTGGCCACCGGCCTCATCCTGCTGCGGGTGACCGGCCCGGACCACGCCGAGGGACGCTTCCTGCACACCCCGGCCTACTTCGTGCCGCTGCGCGGTACGGGCGTCAGCGACCGGCCCACCCCGTACGCGGGCGGACTGCCGCGCGAGACCGTGACGAACGAGCTGTTCCGCTTCCTGCTCGAACTGACCGCGGGCAGCCTCGACCCGTACGAGGCGTACGCGCTGTGGCGCCGCGAGCGTCGGCCGGGGCGGGAGCGGTTCGGGGTGACCGTGGACGCCGGTGCCCAGTGGGCGTGGCTGGACGATCCGCAGGGGCCCTGCACCTGGCCCCTGCGGGAGTGGCCGGTCAGCCCCGGCGCACCGTGATCGTCGTCCAGGCGCCCACGTGCACCCGGTCGCCGTCCTGGAGCGGCACCGGCACGTACGGCTGGATCGGCTCGCTGGCGCCGTTGACCGTGGTGCCGTTCGTCGAGTTCTGGTCGACGACCGCCCAGGTGCCGTCCGGCTGCTGCACGAGCACCGCGTGCTGGTGCGAGACGCCCGGGTCCTCCGGCGGCACCGACAGGTCGATGTCGGGTGCTTCACCGGTGGAGTGCCGGCGGCGGCCGATGGTGATCTGGTTGCCGGACAGCGGGCGCTGCTGCTCGGGCGAGTAGGCGGGCAGATTGAGCCCGGCGGCCTCGGGGCCGCTGCGCTGCATCATCGCCAGGAAGTAGTCCCGGTCCGGCCCGATCGTGATGGACCAGGCGGCGGGCGCGGGCGGCGGCACCGCCTGCGGCCAGTCGTCGCCCCGGTCCGGAGCGGGCTGCGGCCAGTCGTCACCGCGGTCGGGCGTGGCCTGCGGCCAGTCGTCGCCGCGGTCGGGGCCCGACGGGCGGCCGGTGCCCTGGGGCTGGGAGGGCGGCGGCAGCATCCAGTCGTCGTCGGCCTGCGGCTGCTGGACCTGCGGCGGCACCGGCGCCGCCTGCTGCTGGAACGCGGGCGGCGGCGGGGGCGGCCCGCCCTGCGCGCCGTTGAAGGCCGGCGGAGGCGGAGGCGGCTGCTGCTGGAACGGGTTCGGCGGCAGTTGCTGCGCGGAGCGCCCCGAGGGCTCGGCGGCCAGCGGCTCGGCGGGCCGGTTCACCTGCGAGGGCCGCGAGCTCTGGTACTCGTACGGGTCGCGCGGCGCGGGCGGCGGGCCCTGCTGGAAGGCGGGCGGCAGATTCAGTCCGGGACCGGGGCCGGCACCCGGGCCGGGGCCCTGGTTCGGGCCGGCACCCGGGCCGGGGCCCTGGTTCGGGCCGGAGCCGGGGCCGGGGCCCTGCGGGGGCATCGGCTGTTGCGGGGCCAGCGGGGTGTACGAGGTCGCCGTATTGGTGAGGAAGTTCCAGCGGCACTCCTCGCAGAAGGGCGCACCGGGCTCACGCGGGGTGCGGCACTGCGGGCAGAGCTCGGCCTGGGCGGTGGCGTTCGGATCCCCGGGGCCCGGGAAGCCGTACGCGGGCGGAGGCGGGGGAGGCGGCGGCACGGCACCCATGCGATGGCCGCAGATCTCGCACCAGTCGTCGGAACCCGACTGGTGTCCGTTCGGGCAGGTCGGCATGGAGTCGCTTCCCCCTCTCGTCGTCCGGCCCGATGGGCCGCGGTATTTCGGTGGTTCTGTACGTGTTGCTGTGTGCTGGTACTCGGTGGTGCTCGGCGCCCGTCGGGCGTGGCCGCGTGGTGCTCGGGTGCGGCCGGTCCTTGTGCGCTTTCTGCTACTTCTTGACGCGAACGGTCTTGGTCGAGCGCGTTTCGAGGGTCATCTCGTCCGCTTCCGCGACCTTCGCCTTCAGTCGCACAGTACCCGTCGCCTCGTCGACGACGTCCACCACCTTCGCGAGCAGTTTCGCAGTATCGGCGTTCCCCGAGGCCGCGGCCAACTGCACCGCCCGGCCCAGCTTCGCGGTCGCGCCGTCGACATCGCCCGACTTGCGCGCATCGAGACCCTGTTGGATGACTTGTGCCAGTTCGGCCTGGCCCGTGTAGTGCGCGACCTGGGGGTTGATGGAGGTGGAGGCCGCCATGTCGTCGGTCCACACCGCCCGCACCAGACCCTGCGACAGCACCTGGGGCGCGCCGCCCTCGCGGTCGGGCACGATCAGCGAGACGCGGGCGGCGAGCATCTCCTGGCCCACCCCGGCCTCGGGCACCCGCACGCACACGTGGTAATCGCGGGACTCGTCGCCCCAGGAGCCGGTCGGGTAGTCCCCGGCGCGCGGGCCCGCCTCGGTGCGGCGGTCCGTCAACTCCTCGACGGTCGGCGCCACTTGCTTGACAAACATGATCTCCACGCCCACCGGGGTCCACAGGCGCAGGGCCACGTCCGCGACCTCCTTGCCCATCGCGTTCTCCATCATCTGCGTGAAGTCCGCGGCCAGGTTGGCCGGGTCGGCGACGATGTCGGCGGTACCGAGCAGGGCGGAGGCGATCGAGGTGACCTCCTTGACCTCCCAGTCGGTCCCCACGCCCCGGGCGTCACAGGTGAACCGCCCCGCGCAGGCCGTCAGGGCGGAGCGCAGGTCCTCCGGGCTCTCGTGCTCGTTGCGTCCGTCGGTCAGCAGGATGCCGTGCCGGATGGGCACGTCGGCGGCGGCGAGCAGCCGGTCGGCGAGCCGCAGCCAGGTGCCGATGGCGGTACCGCCGCCCGCGCTCAGCTTGCGCAGCGCCTCCTTCGCCTGGGCGCGCGTCCCGCTGTCGGCGGTGGCCAGGCGGCCGTTGCCCGGGTAGACCTCACGGGCGATGTGCGTGCCGCCGACGACCGCGAAGGCGACCCCGTCGCGCAGGGTGTCGATGGCGGCGGCCGTCGCGTCCCGGGCGTTGCGCATCTTGGTCGGCGGGTAGTCCATCGAACCCGAGCAGTCCACCATGATCACCACGGCGGCGGCCGGCGGCTGCCCGGGTATCAGGCCCGGCGAGGCCGCGGCCGCCGTGAAGGGGGCGCCGCCCAGGGTGCCGCCGCCGGTGGAGGCCACGGTGACGATCGCGTTGACCTCGCGCCCGCCCTCCGGCAGGAACTCGTTCTGGTACACCTCGACGGAGAACTGCGGCACGTTCGACTTGGAGAAGTTGGCCATCGGACAAGGCTCCTTGAGGCTCCATGGACCTGAGGTGAAAGAAGTGAACCAAGTGGCGCGATAGGGACGGAGGCCTAGTGGTAGGCGGATCCTGCCCCTTGCTGCTCCACCGCGAACGGCAGCACCGCCACTGTTACGTTGTCGTGGCCGCCGCCGTCGAGGGCGTGGCCGACGAGCACCTGGGCGCTGTGCAGGGGCCGTTCGGCGGCGTCCGCCGGGATGACGCGGGCCATCTCCTCGGCGGCCTCCGCGTAGTTCCACAGTCCGTCCGTGCAGACCACCACCACGCCGGAGCGGTCCGGCTTGAACGAGGCGGTGTGCGGGTCCAGTTCGTACGCGTCGGCCCCCAGCCACCCCGTGATGGCGTGCGCCCGCTCGTCGGCGTAGGCGTCGGCCTCGCTCATCAGCCGGGCCGCCACCATCTGCGCGGCCCAGGAGTCGTCCTCGGTGAGCCGCGCCGGAGCGATGGTGCGGTCGTCGGGCACCCAGTACGCACGGCTGTCGCCGACCCAGCCCACCACCAGGAGGCCGCCCGCCGAGACCGCCCCCACCAGGGTGCAGGCCGGGGCGTTCTGGTGCCGGTGCGGATCGTGCTGCGGGGCCTGACCGGGGTCGGTGGCCAGGGAGTTGACGGCATCGGCGGCCGCGAGGATCGCGTCGTGCATGGCCTGCTGGGGGTGCGTGCCCTGGGGCAGCGCCGCGAGCAGCGACTCGTTGGCGGCGGTGGCCGCGGCCGCGGACGCCTCGTCGGGACGGGTCGCCGACGACACCCCGTCGCAGACGATCGCCACGACGGCGGGCGAGCCGTCGGGCAGCGCGGTCGAGGACACCGCGAAGGAGTCCTCGTTGCGGTGGTGACGGAGCCCGCGGTCGCTCACCGCGGAGACCGCTTCGAGCTCCTCCTCCATGTGGTCGCGCTCGCGCGGCTGGGCGTGCCCGCAGTTCTCGCAGTAGCCGTCGTCGTCGACCCGCCCGGCCCGGCACGCCACGCACACCTTGGCGCCCGGCACCGGGGGCCGTGCGACATGGGTGTCGGGGTCGGGCTCGGCGGCACGCGGGTCGGGCGCCGGGATCGGGTACTCCTCCGCGTCGGCCGCCTCGCCGGCCTCGTCCCGCTGTGGCGGGCTGGGGAGTTGGGGCTCGCGACCGGCGGCCGGGGAGGCCAGCTCGACCGTCGGATGGTCGAGCGGCGGCTCGGGCACGGCCGACAGGTCGTACCCGCAGGCCCCGCAGAAACGGTCCCCCGTCTCCAGCGGCTCTTCGCAGCCGGGGCAGGCGGCGAGCTGATGCGTCTGCGACATCGTCACACCCAGGTCCGGGGGCGGAATCGGTTGGCCCGTTCCACCAGGTCGATCCTTTCCTCGCCACGCTGTGCGAGCCGGGCGAGCACCCGGTACGAACGTTCCAGACCGAAGCGCAGGCCCCGCTCGTCGACTTCGCTGCCGAGCAGGGCGGTCTTCGCCTGCCCGTCGCCGGTGCCCCTCGACAGTACCCAGTCCAGGGCGGTGCCCAGGACCTCGGTCGTCAGCCGTTCGCGGCGTACCGCGTCGAGACCGAACGCGTCGAGCGCCTCGACCTGGGCCGCGGCCGCCGTCAGGTCCGCGATCGACAGGTCCTGCGGGGCCCGGCTGCGCAACCGCGCCCGGACCGCCGCGACCCGGGCCGCCGTGTAGTGGATCGAGGCCTCGGGCACCGACTCCAGGGTCCGTACCGCGCCGGTGCGGTCCCCGGCGGCGAGCTGCACCCGGGCCAGCCCGAACGCCGCGCTCACATAGCTCGGGTCGGTCGTCCACACCAGGCGGTAGTACTCGGCGGCGTTGTCGAGCTGGCCGAGCACCTCCGCGCACACGCCGAGGGCCAGCTTGGGGGCGGGCTCGCCGGGGAAGGCGTCGTAGATCGCGTCGAAGGACAGCGCCGCGTTCTCGTTGTCGCCCGCCGCGAGCGAGGCCAGGCCCCGGTACCAGACCACGCGCCAGTCGTCCGGATGGTCGGCCTCCAGGGCGTCCAGCGCCTTGGCCGCGGACACCTGCTCGTTCATGTCGAGCCGGGCCCGCAGCTCGCGCAGCCTGCGCTCGATGGAGTCGGCCGGGGCCGAGCGCAGCGCGGTGATCAGCTCGGCCGGCGCCGCCGCCATCAGGCCCGCCAGGAAACCCGCGTTGGGGTCGCCCGGGTCCACGTGCGGGACGGGCAGCGCGAGGGCGGTGCCGCGCGGGTCGAGCGGTGCGAGCGGCGGCGCGCCGTAGGGGCCGCCGGTGGCGCCCTCGGCGCGCGGCACCGGGATGGCGCCCTGGGTCGCCGGGTGCGGCGGGTTCCCGGTGCTCGGCGCGAGCGCGGGCACGGGCGGCGCGCCCACCGGAAGGGCCGCCGGGGCCGGGGCCGCCGCGGTGGCCGCGAGCGCCTTGCGGGCCCGTCTGCCGACCGGCGCCACCCGCGCCCCGAGCCGCGAGACGTCCCCGCTCAGCTCGGCGAACAACTTCGTGTCCGTGACGCGCAGTTCGGTGCCGAACAGTGTCGACAGGGCGGGCCGGGGCCGGCCCGTCTGGAGCGCCACGACCTCGCGGAGCACGCCCGTCAGCTGCTCCGCCATCTCCTGCGCGGAGGCGAACCTGCGCGCCGGATCCGGGTCGGTGGCCCGCACCAGGAAGCGGTAGAACGACTCGTACTTGCGGAACACCTCGATGTTGTCGGGGTCCGGCAGGCTGTCCACGTAGACGTTCGTGTAGCCCTGGAAGTCGAAGGTGAGGACGGCCAGGGTGCGCGCCACCGTGTACAGGTCGGAGGCGACCGAGGGGCCGAGCTCGGCGACCTCGGGCGCCTGGTAGCCGACCGTGCCGTAGATCGCCGACTCGTCGTCGTCCATGCGGCGCACCGCGCCCATGTCGATCAGCTTCAGCTGGTCCTCGGTCTGGATCGCGTTGTCGACCTTGAAGTCGCAGTACAGCAGGTTGCGGCTGTGCAGGTGGCCGAGCGCCTCCAGCGCCTCGATGCCGTACGCGCAGGCCTGCTCGACGGGGAGCGGGTCGCGCTTGCCCGCGGTCGTGCGGCGCTCGTTGGCGATCTCCTTCAGCGACTTGCCGCCGACGTACTCCATGACGATGTAGCCGTCGAGCGAGCCGGTCCGCTGGTCCAGGTGCTCCACGAAGTTGTAGATCCGCACGATGTTGGAGTGCTCGATCTCGGCGAGGAAGCGCCGCTCCGAGATCGCCGCCGCCATCGCGTCCTGGTCGCCGGTGTCGAGCAGGCCCTTGAGGACGACCCAGCGGTCGGAGACCGCGCGGTCGACGGCGAGGTAGACCCAGCCGAGGCCGCCGTGCGCCAGGCAGCCCACCACCTCGTACTGGCCGTGCACGATGTCGCCCGCGTGCAGCTTCGGCACGAAGGAGTACGGGTGGCCGCACTTGGTGCAGAAGCCCTCGGTGCGCCCGGGACGGTCGCCGCGCGAACGGCCCACCTGCGCGCCGCAGTCCGAACGCGAGCAGAATCGCTTCCGCTCGGGCACCTCGGGGTGCTCCATCACCGCCGAGCGCGGATCGGGGCGCGGCACCCCGGGCACCGACACCAGCCCCGCGCCCAGTCGGCTGCGCGCCGACGAACCGGCCGCCGAGCCCGAGCTGCGCACCGACACCGAACGCGAGGTGGAGGCGCCGCTCAGCGAGGAGAGCCGCCCGGAGACCGAGCGCCGCGAGGTCGAGGACCGCGAGGAGCGTGACGAACCGCGCGAGGACGAGCGCGAGGACTGCGAGGCCGAGCGGTGGCCGCCGCCGGTGATCCCGGTCGGCGGCGAGGACACCATGCCCGTCGGCGAGACGACGGGCGCGAGCCCGCACGTGTCGCAGTACAGCTCCCCGCCGCCCATGTCCTCGTACGAACCCGCGCAACCGGGGCGCTGGCACTGGGTGTTCTCGCTCACGATTCCCCCCTCTGGTCAACGGGCCCGGGATGTCTCGGGACCAGGACGTCCGCCGCCGCCCGCTGGTAGCGGAGCACGGCCTCCTCGGCGACGCGCAGGTCGCAGGGCGCGGACCACAGCATCCGGCGGGCCGCGTCGTACCGCTCGATCAGGAGCGGGTCCTCGGCCATGCCGTGCCGGGCGACCTTCGCCTTGTACGCGTCGAGCCGGCCGCGCAGCTCCGCGCGGACCGCGAGCGGCGCGGTGACCGCCGTCAACGACTCGCGGGCGCGCAGCAGTTCGTCCTCCGCCTCCCGCTCAAGGGATTCGAGCAGCGGCGAGAGCCGGTGCCACTGGGCGTGCCTGCGGTACTCGGCGGCGGTGGCCAGCTGCTCCTGGAGCGCGATGGAGGGGCCGCTCACGGCGGGCACCTCGCTCGCGGCGATCTTCGCGAGGACCTCGCCGCGCGCGGAGCGGGCCTCGGCCAGCGTGCGGTCCGCGCGCGACAGCACGTCACGCAGCCGTACGAGCCGCTGCTCGGCGTCCTGACGGACCGTCAGCACCGCGTCGATCTCGCGGCGCACATCCTCCAGGGCACGGGCCGCCCGGTCGTAGCGCCCGGTGTCGGGGCGGCCGCCGCCCGGCGCGGAACTGCCCGGCGCGGGCACCCAGAACGCGAGCGGGTCGGACACCACCTGGGCGCGCAGCTCGGTCAGCTCGGCCGTGATCGACTCCAGGTCGTCGCCCGAGGGGTGCTCGCCGGGGCGCACGCCCACCGAGTGCGCGAGCTGCCGGGTGCGGTGCAGCTCGGCGGCCAGGAGGTCTATCCGGGCGGGCAGCGCCGACCACACCACGTCGGCCGCCACCACCACGTCGAGCGCGTGCGCGTACAGCTCGTTCATCCGGTTCACCAGCTCGCCCAGGGTGAACCGCTCGGTCAGCCTGGCCGGGCCGCCCAGGGTCGGGGCGGCGTGCAGGGCGGCGCCCGAGAGCGTCACGGACTCGCCGCGCAGCCGCTCGGTCAGCTCCACCAGGTCGTCCCGGCCGGGCCAGCGCCGCCGGGCGCGCAGCTCACGCGCGGACTCCAGGGCCGCCGTGTACGCGTCGAAGTACGCCCAGAGCAGCGAGATCGACTGCTCGGTGGCCGCCCAGCGCTCCTTGGTGACACCGGTCAGGCCCGCGCCTTCGAGGAGCCGGCGCCCGGCATGGTCCTGGAGGGCGAGCAGCGAGGTCTCGACGGCCTCGTGCTCGGCGCCGAGGCGTGCCAGGGCACGGTCCACCTCGTCCCGGTCCATGACCGGCCCGACCGGCTCAGGGGGCCTTCCGGTGGAGCTGGGGGAGGGTCCCGCGCCCATCGATCACCTCTCCGCTCTGTGGTACGACGCCGCCGTCAACGCGCTCATCCTGTCCGGTACTTGGGTGCGGGGGGCCCGGATATGCCGGGCAGGTCCGCGGCGAGCCACTTGCGGTACGCCGTCATCCACGGGCTGCCGCTGCCGCCGTTGCGGTAGTCCACCAGAACCTGGTTGATGCGCTGCACCAGGTCGGTGTTGCCGAGCTTCACGGCGACGCCGTAGTACTCGGTGGTGAACGGGCTGCCCTTCAGCTGGACCGCCGGGTCCTGGGCGGCCTGTCCGGCGGCGAGCGCGTTGTCCGTGACGACCGCGTCCACCACGTTCTGCTGGAGGCGGACCAGGCAGTCCAGCTGGTTGGGGACCGTGAAGTCCTGGTAGTCCGCGCCGTGCGGGTCGGCCTTGAGCGCGTCGAAGGCGGTGGAGCCCGCGGCCACGCAGACCCGCTTGCCCTTCAGCGAGTCGTCGAAGCCCGTGATGGCGGAGGCCTTGGGGGCGAGCACCTGCTGGCCCGCCTCGAAGTACGCGGTCGAGAAGGACGCCTGCTTGATCCGGGTGCAGTTGACGGTCATGGTCCGCACGACCACGTCCACCGTGCCGTTCTGCAGGGCGGGGATGCGCTGGCTGGTGGGGATGGCGCGGTAGATGACCGCGTTCTCGTCGCCCAGGATGTTCTTCGCGATCGCCTTCACCAGGTCGATGTCGAAGCCTTCGAGGGTGCGCGTCGTGGGGTTGCGGTAGCCCCAGCGGAAGCTGTTCTGGTCGACGCCCGCGATCAGCTTGCCGCGCTGCTTGATGACGTCGATGTCGGGCCCGCCCACCGAGGCCGCGGGCAGGCTCGCCTCCGGGTCCTTGCAGTCGCCGGCCTTGGCCTGCACGACCTGCGCGGTCCCGGGGCCCACCACGCTCGCGGCGCCGCCGGCGGTGTGCCCGCTGAGCGGGATCAGGGCGCCCGCGGCGAGGGCCAGGGCCAGTCCCATGCCGGCCACGCCGCCCCAGCCGTGCAGCCGCCCGGCCGTGCGCCGGAGCGGGCCCCGGGCGCGGCCGGGCAGGTCGGTGCCGCGCGCGGCCGGGTGTGCCGGGCCCGCCGGGCTCTTCGCGCCGCTCATCTCGACCCCTCTCGCCCGTCCGCCGCCTCCGGCGCGTCCGTTGCCGCTGTCCATGCCGCTCACCTGTACTCCGCGAGCCGGCGGCTGATGCCGACAGCCGCGCCCGCCGCCGCGAGCACCGCGAGGACCGCCGCGCCCAGCGGGAGCCCGGTCAGGGCGCCCCTGCCGTCGGAGGCGGCCGTGGTGAACTCGTGCTGCTCGTGGGCGATCGCCGTGTCGAGGGCCTTGTCCACCTGGTCGAAGCACTCGCCGGTCGAGCCCTTCGCGCCGATGACCTGCGTCAGCGCGCCGTCGTAGTCACCGCTGTCGTCCGTCTTGCGGGCCGTGGCGTGGCGCTTTCGCCACTCGGCCATGTCGCCCTGTGCGCTCTGCACCGGCGTCCTGCCCGTACCGTCGTCCGCGAGCCTCACCGCGGCGTCGAGCCTGCCCGACAGGGAGGACATCTCCTTGGTGAACTCCGCCTCGTACAGGTCCTTGCCGTCCGGGGTGAGCACCGCGCCCCGGGCCACCAGCGTCAGGTTCTCGTTGGCGCGGGCCTGGAGCGAGCTGATCCGGGCGTCGTTGAGGACCTTCAGCGACTCCTGGCCGTGCGTGCGCGAGGTGGTCAGGTCGGACGAGGCCACCGCGTGCCCCACCACCAGCCACAGCAGCACCACCGTGGAGGCGGCGGTCGCGGCGAGCAGACCGTGGTTGAACACCCGGTTGGTACGGAGGTAGTTGCGCCGCTGGACCCACACGAGGCCGCCGAGCGCGACCACGCCCACGGCGGTCGCCGCGTACGGCCAGGCGTCCGCCTGGTCGTAGTCGTCGTAGAGCCGGCCCGTCTCGGCCTCGTACAGCTTCTGCGCCGCGGGCAGCAGGCTGGTGCTCATCTTCTGGTTGGCGAAGCGCAGATAGGCGCCGCCGACCGGGAAGCCCTGCCGGTTGTTGGCGCGCGCCTGCTCGACCAGCCCGTTGTAGAGCGGGAGCTGCTCGTTGAGGGTGGCGATCTGCTGGGCCGACTCCGCCGAACCCGACGTGTTGGCGGCCGCCTTGACCAGCAGCCGTGAGGCGGTCGCGATGTCCGTGTCGTACCGCCGGCGCACGTCGAGCGGCTCCTGGCCGCCCGCGAGGAACCCGCTCGCGGCGGCCGTGTCGGCGTCGGCGAGCGAGCGGTAGATGGACGCGGCGTCGGCGCTCAGCGGCTGGCTGCGGCTGACCACGTCGTCGGCGGCGGCCGAGCGGTCCGAGATCTCCCAGGCGGTGATGGAGCCGAAGGCCACCACCAGCACCGCCACGACCGTACCGATGATCCACAGGCGGCCGGGCTCGGTCGAGGCGGCGGCGCGCAGCCGTGCCCAGGGCCTCGGCTCCGCGAGGCCCAGGGACGCCCCGTCCCGGGACCCGGCCCAGCCCCGGCGCGTGCCGGATCGCTGCGCCGCGGCCCGGGCCGCGGACTCCCGCGCCTCCGGTTCGCGCACGTTCGGCGGATTCGCCACCTGACCTCCCCCTCGGTCGCTGCCTAGGCAGTATGGCCGCAGGGACCGACAACCATCCAGGGGTGTCTGGATCTTGTTACCTGCGGATGCGTGCCCCTGGCGGTGTCCGCCGGAAACCCCCTTGCCCCCTGCCCCACGTCCCCACCATGTATACGCGGCCGAGGACCATTCGGTTCCCCGGGGCCGCCCACCCCATCGGCTACGCGTACTGGGCGCGCAGCCGCGCGTGGGCCGCCTCGGGCGCGCCCACGTGGTCCAGGCCGAGCAGCCCCGCACCGAGCACGGGCGAGGTGGTCACCACCCGCGGCACCGCCTTCGGGGCCCGGACCGCCAGCAACTCCCTTACGCCATCGTCCAGTTGGGGATGGCGGGCGGCGAGCACGCTGCCGCCGAGCAGCACGTGCGTCTCCACGCCGAGCAGGCCGAGCCGGTCCAGGGCGACCGCCGCCAGGGCCACGATCTCCTCGGCCTGCCGGTCCACGAGTGAGCGGGCCACCGGGTCCCCGGCCGCCGCGACCGCGAACAGGACCGGGCTCAGCTCGTGCCGGCGCGCGAGCGGGATCTTTTCCAGGTGCAGCGCCTCGATCAGGTCGTACATGGAGGTGAGCCCGAAGTGGGCGGGCAGCGCGGCCGCGAGCGCGGTCGGCCCGCCGCGGCCGTCCTCGGCGCGCGCCGCGAAGTACAGGGCCTCCTCGGCGAGTCCGCCGCCCCCGCCCCAGTCGCCGGAGATCTTCCCGATCGCGGGGAAGCGGGCGGTGCGCCCGTCCGGGGTCATCCCGACGCAGTTGATGCCCGCGCCGCACACCACCGCCACCCCGCACGGCTCGGCGCCGGCCGGCAGTCCGGCGCGCAGGATCGCGAAGGTGTCGTTGTACACCCGCACGGAGTCCCCCCAGCCGCGCGCCCGAAGGGCCGCCGCCAACTCCTTCTCCTCGACCGGCAGATCGGCGTTGGCCAGGCACGCCGAGACGTGCCCGACCCGCGGCGGGCCGGGCACGCGGGAGGCGAGGTGGGCCTCCTCCACCGTGGTGGCCAGCATGTGCATGGCCACCTCCACGCCCACCGACGGCGGGCGGAACCCGCCGCCCCTGGCGGTGCCGAGCACCGTTCCGTCCGCCCCGATCAGTGCCACATCGGTCTTGCTGTTGCCGGCGTCGATCGCCAGCACGCTCATGCCCACGCGAGGTGCTCCCGGTTGTGCGCGATCAGCCGGTCGGTGAGCCCGTCGGCGTATTCGTACTGCCCGACCAGCGGGTGGGCGAGCAGGGCCCGGAACACCCGGTCGCGCCCGCCGCGCAGGGCGGCCTCCAGCGCGAGGTCCTCGTACGTGGTGACGTGCGCGATCAGACCGGCGTACAGCGGGTCGAGTTCGGGCACCGCCAGCGGGACCGCGCCCGTGGCGTCCACCCGGGCCGGGACCTCGATGACCGCGTCGTCCGCGAGGAAGGGCAGGGTGCCGTTGTTGTACGTGTTGACGACCTGGAACGGGCTGCCCCCGTTGCCGAGCAGGGAGGCCGCGAGGTCGACGGCCGCCTCCGAGTAGAAGGCGCCGCCGCGCTTCGCGAGCAGCGCGGGCTTCTCGTCGAGCGCCGGATCGCCGTACATCGCGAGCAACTCCCGTTCCATCGCGGCGACTTCGGCCGCCCGGGACGGCTTGGTGCCGAGCTCGCGCACCACCTCGTCGTGCGCGTAGAAGTACCGCAGGTAGTACGAGGGGACCACGCCGAGCCGGTCGAGCACCTGGCGGGGCAGCCGCAGGTCGTCGGCGATGGCGTCGCCGTGCTCGGCTAGCAGTTTCGGAAGCACGTTGTCGCCCTGCGGTCCGCCGAGCCGCACCCCGAGCTCCCAGGTCAGGTGGTTGAGGCCGACGTGGTCGAGGTGGACCTCGGCGGGCGTCACGTGGAGCAGCGCGGCGAACTTGCGCTGGAGGCCGATGGCCACGTTGCACAGGCCGACCGCCTTGTGCCCGGCCTGGAGCAGGGCGCGGGTCACGATGCCCACCGGGTTGGTGAAGTCGATGATCCAGGCGTCGGGGTTGGTCCGGCGGACGCGTTCGGCGATGTCGAGGACGACCGGCACGGTCCGCAGGGCCTTGGCGAGGCCGCCCGCACCGGTGGTCTCCTGGCCCACGCAGCCGCATTCGAGCGGCCACGTCTCGTCCTGCTGACGGGCGGCCTGGCCGCCGACGCGGAGCTGGAGCAGCACCGCGTCCGCGCCCTCGACACCCGCGTCCAGGTCGGAGGTGGTGACGATCTTCCCCGGGTGGCCCTGCCGGGCGAAGATGCGCCGGGCGAGCCCGCCCACCAGCTCCAGGCGGTCGGCGGCCGGGTCGACCAGGACGAGCTCACTGATCGGCAGGGTGTCCCGCAATCGGGCGAAGCCGTCGATGAGTTCGGGGGTGTAGGTGGACCCGCCCCCCACTACTGCGAGCTTCAATGTGATCAGCCCTTCACTCCGGTCAGTGTGACGCCCTCGACGAAAGCCTTCTGTGCGAAGAAGAAGACGAGGATCACGGGGGTCATGACCAGGACGGTCGCGGCCATGGTCAGGTTCCAGTCGGTATGGTGCGCGCCCTTGAAGGACTCCAGGCCGTAGCTCAGTGTCCAGGAGGCGGGCGTGTCGGACGCGTAGATCTGCGGTCCGAAGTAGTCGTTCCAGGCGTAGAAGAACTGGAAGAGCGCGACGGCGGCGATGCCGGGGCGCGCCATCGGCAGCACCACCTTGATCAGCGTCCTGAGCTCCCCGCACCCGTCGACCTTCGCCGCGTCCAGGTACTCGTTGGGGATGGTCATCAGGAACTGGCGCAGCAGGAAGATGGAGAAGGCGTCGCCGAACGCCAGCGGGATGATCAGCGGCCACAGCGTGCCCGCCATGTCGAGCTGCTTCGCCCAGAACAGGTACATCGGGATGATGATCACCTGTGGCGGCAGCATCATCATCGAGATGACCAGCACCAGCGACAGGTTGCGGCCGCGGAAGCGGAACTTGGCGAGCGCGTAGGCCACCGGCACGGACGACACGACGCTCAGCACGGTGCCGAGCCCGGCGTAGAGCAGGGTGTTCTTCCACCAGGTCAAGAAGCCCGGGGTGTCGAACACCTTGCGGTAGTTGGACCATGCCCAGTGGTGCGGGACCAGGTCCCGGGTCAGGGTCTGCTGGTTGTCCATCAGCGAGGTGAGCAGCAGGAAGACGAAGGGCAGCACGAAGAACAGCGCGGCCGCGACGCCGAGCGAGTGGACCGCGATCCACTGGAGCACGGCCTTGCGGCGGGCCACCCTGGCCGCCGGCGTGGCGGCCGCGGCCTCCGGTGCCTCCAAGACGTAACTCATGTCACTCACCTGCCTGGATCAGTCCGCCGCGGCGCTTGATGAGGAGCGCGGTGAAGACCATGGAGAGGGCGAACAGGACCAGCGCGACCACACAGGCGGAGCCGTAGTCGAAGCGCTGGAAGCCCAGGTTGTAGATGACCTGGGGCAGGGTCAGCGTCGACTTGTCGGGGTAGCCGGGCTCGAACTGCTGGCCCGAGTTGCCGACGTGGCCGGAGGCGACCTTGCCCGCCACCAGCGGCTGGGTGTAGCTCTGCATCGCCTGGATGACGCCGGTGACCACGGCGAACATCACGATGGGCGAGATGTTCGGCAGCGTGACGTACCGGAACCGCTGCCAGGCGGACGCGCCGTCCAGCTCGGCCGCCTCGTACTGCTCCCTGGGCACGTCGAGCAGCGCGGCCATGAAGATGACCATGAGGTCGCCGACGCCCCACACCGCGAGCAGGGTGAGCGCGGGCTTGGACCAGGCGGGGTCGGTGAACCAGTCGGGCGTCGGGATGCCCAGATCGCCCAGGAGCGAATTGACCGGCCCGGTACCGGGGTTGAGCAGGAAGACGAAGCCGAGCGTCGCCGCGACCGGCGGGGCGAGGTAGGGCAGGTAGAACAGGGTGCGGAAGACGCCCGCACCCGTCTTGATCTTGGTGATCAGCATGCCGACGCCGAGCCCGAACACCACCCGGCAGGCGACCATCACGATCACCAGCCACAGGGTGTTGCGCAGCGCCGGCCAGAACAGCGGGTAGTCACCGAACACGTACGACCAGTTCTTGAGGCCGTCGAAGGTGGCCGCGCCGAAGCCGTCGTAGTGGGTGAAGGAGAAGTAGATCGTGGAGATCAGCGGGTAGGCGAAGAAGAGGCCGAAGCCGATCAGCCAGGGCGACAGGAACGCCGGGGTGCGCAGCGCGGAGCGGCGGTGCTTGGCGCGCAGGGTGTACGTGCTGCTCATGGCCGGGCTACTTCGCCTGCGCGATCGCGGCGTCGATCTCCTGGGCGGTCTTGGCGAGCCCCGCCTTGATGTCGCCCTGCTTGCCGCTCTCCACCTCGTAGCCGAGGTTCTGGAGCGACACCAGGTACTGGCCGCCGTTGACGGAGGCGGGGCTGGTGGTGGAGTTCGGGTTCTGCGCGATGTCCAGGAAGGTCTTGAAGCGCGGGTCGGCCTGGAGCTTGGGCGACTTGAGGGCGTCGAGGGTGGACGGCACGTTGTGGATGGCGTTGGCGAAGTTGACCACCGCGTCGGTGTCGGTGGTCATGAACTTGACCAGTTCCCAGGCCGCGTTCTGCTTCTTGGAGGTGGCCGCGATGCCCGCGATGGTGCCGGTCAGATAGCCCTTGCCCCAGGTGGCCACCTGGTCGTCCGGGACGGGCAGCGGCGCCACCCCGATGTCGAACTTCGGCTTGCTGTCCAGGGCCATGCCCAGGCGCCACTCGCCGTCCATGGCCATCGCCAGCTGGCCGGTGTTGAACGGGTTCTTGTCGCCGTACTCCTCACCGAAGGAGGAGCGGTACTTCTCCAGCCTGGCGAAGCCGCCGAGGTCGTCCACGAGCTGCTTCTGGAAGGCGAGGCCCTTCTCGAAGGCCGGGTCCTTGGCGATGTTCGACTTGCCGTCCGCGTCGAAGTAGGTCGGCGACCACTGCGCGAGGTAGTGCTCGGTCGTCGTCTCGTAGCCGTGGTAGTCCGGCATGAAACCGAGCTGCTCGAAGGAGTCGCCCTTGGGCCTGGTCAGCTTCTTGGCGTCCTCGGCGAACTGCGACCACGTCTTGGGCGGCTCGGTGATCCCGGCCGCCTTGAAGGCGTCCTTGTTGTAGTAGAGGGCGTAGGAGTCGCCGAGGAGCGGCAGGGTGCAGCGCTTGCCCTCGAACTGGGTGTACTGGTTCATGGTCTTGGGGAACGTCTTCGCCGGGTCGATGCCGTCCTTCTTCAGGAACGGGGCGAGGTCGACGAAGGCGTTGGACGAGCAGAACTTGCCGACGTTGTTCGTGGTGAACGACGACACCACGTCCGGTGCGCTCGAACCGCCCGCGCGCAGCGCCTGGTTGATCTTGTCGTCGTTGATGTCGCCGACGACCTTGACGTGGATGTTGGGGTGCGCCCGCTGGAAGGCGTCCACGTTGGCCTGGATGGCCTTGACCTCGTTGGGGGCGTTCCAGCCGTGCCAGAACGTGATCGTCGTGTCCTTGGACGCGTCGTCGCTCGCGCTGGTGCTGCTCTGGCCCGTACAGGCGGAGGCGAGCAGGGCTATGGAGGCGGTCGCGGCCAGGGCGACGGCCGGGGTCCGGCGGATTCTGGGCATGGCGGTGTCTCCCGACGGGGGGTGAGAGGGGGATCGGGTGGGTGTTCAGCGAGCGGTGTCGAAGACCTCGTCGCGCGTGGTGGCCAGGGCCGCCTCCAACGCGCCGCGCAGGACGGGTAGTTGGGCCACCTCTCCGATGACGAGCCGGGGCCGGGAGGCGGCCAGCTCGGCCAGTTCGTGCTGCACGAGCGCGCGCAGCGGCTCGCCCCCGGCGGCGATCAGGCCGCCCGACAGCACGACGAGCTCCGGGTCGAGCACCGCGACCATCGAGGCGAGGCCGGTCGCGAGCCCGGTCGCGAAGGCTTGGAGGAGTTCCCTCTCGGGGCCCCGCTCGGCCTCGGCGCCGCGCGTGATCAGGGCGGCGGCCACCTCGTTGACGCTCCCGCAGGGGAGGTCGCGGACGCCGAGCTCGCGGGCGAGCCGGGGCAGCGCCTGCCCGCCGGCCAGCTCCTGGAAGCCGCCCGAGTTCGCCTTGGTGACATGGCGGACGAGCGGGGCGCCGGGCACCGGCAGGAAGCCGACCTCGCCCGCGCCGCCGGTGAACCCGCGGTGCAGCCGCCCGCCGATGACGAGCGCGGCGCCGAGCCCGCCCTCGTTCCACAGCAGCACGAAGTCGTCGTGGCCGTGCGCCGCGCCCAAGCGCTGCTCGGCGATGGCGGCGAGGTTCACGTCGTTCTCGTACTCGACCGGCATCGGCAGGGCCGCCGCCAGCTCGTCGAGCAGCGTGGGGGAGTGCCAGCCCGGCAGGTGCGAGGCGTAGCGCAGGCGGCCGGTGCCGGGGTCGAAGGCGCCCGGGGTACCGATCACGACCCGGTGCACGTCGGCCCGCGCGAGCCCGGCGGCCTTCACCGCGCCGTCCAGGGCGTCGGTCACCTGCCGCACCACGGACGCGGCGCGCCGACCGGGCGTGGCGACCTCGAACTCACCGACCACGCTGCCCGCCACATCGGCGACGGCGGCCCGGATCCGCTCGGGCGTGACGTCGAGCCCCGCCACATGGGCGGCCGTCGCGTTCACCGCGTACAGCTGGGCGTTGGGGCCGGGCCGCCCCTCGGTCGTGCCGGTGGCGACGACGAGGCCCGCCGCTTCGAGCCGGGCGAGAAGCTGGGACGCGGTCGGCTTGGAGAGGCCGGTGAGCTTGCCGATCCGGGTGCGCGACAGCGGCCCGTGCTCCAGGAGCAGGTCGAGCGCGGCCCGGTCGTTCATGGCGCGGAGTACGCGCGGAGTTCCCGGGGTAGTACCGGCCACGACGAATCCACCTCCCCTTCGCCGTTCCCACATCACTGTTAGGAAAGTTTCCTATTCGATGAGAGGAACGTAGGGCGCACGTCATCGGCGCGTCAATGGCCCGGAGCGCCCCGGCTACCAAAGCGTTACCTGCTGGGGCACGCCCGGGGCACCGGGCCCGCAACGACCGAGGGGCGCCGCGCCGCGGTGTGCGGCGGGGCGCCCCTCGGCGCGAACGGCTACTTCGACAGGTTCGCGTTCGGGTTCGGGATCGGCGTCGTGGCCAGGGACTGCGGGGACGCCGGGTTGGCCAGCGCGGACGGGGCGGCCACGGCGGCCGACGGGTCGCTCGCGGACGGCTCCTCCGCCAGCGGCAGGCCGCCGACGACGCGGATGCCCGCCGCGTCCAGCGCGACCTTGATCCGCCAGCGCAGCTCGCGCTCCACGCTCAGCGCCTTGCCCGGCATGGTCTTCGCCGAGACGCGCACCACCATCGAGTCGAGCAGCACCTCGTCGAGACCGAGGATCTCGACCGGGCCCCACAGGCGCTCGTTCCACGGCTCGTCCTTCGCCATGGACTCGGTCGCCTCGTTGATCACCGTACGCAGCCGCTCCAGGTCCTCGCTCGCGCGGACCCGGACGTCCACCCCGGCCGTCGCCCAGCCCTGGGACAGGTTGCCGATGCGCTTGATCTCGCCGTTGCGCACGTACCAGATCTCGCCGTCCGCGCCGCGCAGCTTCGTCACGCGCAGGCCGACCTCGATCACCTCGCCCGAGGCCACCCCGGCGTCGATCGAGTCGCCGACCCCGTACTGGTCCTCAAGGATCATGAACACGCCGGACAGGAAGTCCGTGACCAGGTTGCGCGCACCGAAACCGATCGCCACACCCGCCACACCCGCGGAGGCGAGCAGCGGGGCCAGGTCGATGTTGAGGACGCCCAGCACCATCAGGGCGGCCGTGCCCATGATCAGGAACGACGCCACCGAGCGCAGCACCGAGCCGATGGCCTCCGAGCGCTGGCGGCGCCGCTCCGCGTTGACGAGCAGCCCGCCCAGCGCCGTGCCCTCGACCGCCTGGGCGCTGCGGTTCATCCGCTCTATGAGCTTGGTCAGCGCCCGGCGCACCAGCACTCTCAGGACCGAGGCGATGACGATGATCAGGAGGATGCGGAATCCGACGTACAACCACGTCGACCAGTTCTGCTCCACCCAGCCCGCGGCCTCCGTGGCCGACTTCTGGGCGTCCTCGAGCGTCGCGGGCGTGGGCGGTGGCGATCCGTCGGCCAGGACGGCGGACCAGTTCACGGCAGGAACCTCCAGCGTTGCGGTGCCGCGAAGACTGCGGCAGACCCACCACACTATCGGGGCAAGGACTGTGTTCCATTGACGTGTTCGAGGGAGAGCGACGCGGCGCGCGGGAATGGCAGGGGGTGTGGTCGAAAACACTTCGAGCCCGTTACCTGGACGTGGTGGCGCTTCGACCAGCCATGAGGAGAGACTGGAGAGCAGATCGTCCCGGCGCGAGCCACGCGCCGCCGGCGTAATAGGAGGCACCCGTGCCGCATGTCCTGGTCCTCAATGCGTCGTACGAGCCCCTCGGCGTCGTACCGCTCCGCCGCGCGCTCGTCCTCGTCCTCGAAAACAAGGCCGTCAGCCTTGAGGAGTCCGGCGCCTTCATGCATAGCGCGACCCGTGCCGTCGCGGCGCCCAGCGTCGTGCGGCTCAAAAGATTCGTGCGGGTCCCCTACCGGGGGCCCGTTCCGTTGACCCGCCGTGCCCTGTTCGCCCGGGACGGCGGCCGTTGCATGTACTGCGGTGGCGTCGCAACCAGCGTCGACCACGTCATCCCGCGCAGCCGCGGCGGCCAGCACGCCTGGGAGAACGTCGTCGCCGCCTGTCGGCGCTGCAACCACGTCAAGGCGGACCGTCACCTCCTGGAGCTCGGCTGGCGCCTTCGCCACCAGCCGGCCCCGCCCACCGGTCTCGCCTGGCGCATCATCGGCACGGGGCACCGCGACCCGCGCTGGCTGCCCTACCTCCAACCCTTCGGCGCGGACGACGCCCTGGCCCGGATCGACGGCATCTCCGCCTGACGCGATCCGGGCCCTGTCGTCGGCGGGGTCAGCGCGTCACGGCGTACGCCTCGACCGACCACAGGGAACACCCCGCCGTGGACGCCCGCTTCACCACCTGGACCCGGATGAAGCGGGCGTCCCGTGCGTCCATCCGCACCGACTCACGCCCGCCCTTCCCCGCGTCCACGGTCCCCGCCGTACTCCAGCTACGCCCGTCGGACGACACCCGCACCTCGTAGCGCGCGGCACCGGCCCCCTGCCACTGGAGCACCACCAGGCCGACCCGCGCGGGCCCGGCGAGCTCGGCCTGCCACCAGGCGCCGTCGTCCGGGAGCGAGGCCCAGCGGGTCGCCGGGTCGCCGTCGGCCGCCGCCCGGGCCGGGAACGCGGGGTCCGCGTCACCGGAGGAGGTCGCCCCGGCGCCCGCGATCAGATCGGGGCCGCCGGTGCGCGGGTAGGCCCGCACGGTCAGGGTGGTCTCCTGGCCCGCGAAGGCGAGTGGCACCCGGTACTCGCCCGCGGGCGTGCCCGGCGCCACGCTCACCTCGACCGGCACGCCGGTGCGGGTGCCGCGGGCCACGACGGTCCCTCCGGGCAGGCGCACCGTGATGCCCCGCGGGGGCCGTGCGGTGAGCGCGCCCCGCACGTCCGCGGGTCCCATCGCGGCCACCGAGGCCGTGATCCGCTGCGGGGCCCCGCCGATGTCGGCGTCGGCCGTGGCGCGGTCCAGGGCCAGCAGGGCCTGCGGGGCGTCCGCGTACCAGGGCACCAGGCGCCGCACGCCCGACGCGCCGCCGGACACCCGCACCGCGTCGGCCCGCACCCCGTTCGCCGCGATCTGCGTCCACCCGGACGCGTCGAGCCGGCCCAGGGTGCGCCAGTCGTCGCCCGGGATGTACGCCTGCACCTCGCCGGTCGTGCCCGGCTGCGCCATCACAGTCAGCGCCTGCACCGGGCGGCCGCCGCCGAGCCCGACCGTGTAGGCGTCCGGCGCCGCGGTGACGTCGGTGCGCGGATGGTCCGCGCCCGTCCACGCGTCGGCCCCCCGCGCCGCCCGGTCCAGGAACGCGCCGAGGACGCCCTTGCCCACGACGACCGGAGCGGCGGCCGCCGCCTCGCGCAGCGGGGCCAGCGCGAGCGAGGCCCGCCAGGCCGCCGCGCCGTCCCCCGCCGACTGGGCCTGGAGCAGGTCGACGGCGAGCTCCCCGGCCTGCCCGTAGCGGGCCAACTGGTCCAGCCAGGGCGCCAGTTCACCGCCCACCGCCGCGTTCGCGAGGCGCTGCGGGGCCTGCCGCATCACCGCGAACGCGGCCCGCAGTTCGGTGGCCGCGCGATCGCGCGCCGCCGCGTCCGGGCCGGTGCGGGCCGTCCAGAAGGCGTCCATGAGCGGGCGCAGATACGCCGACTCGGAACCGTCGAGCACCGACGAGGAGTCGTTGCCCGCCAGGGCCGTCAGCGCCTCGCGCACCTGCGGGTCGCCGCCCGCCAGGTCGTCGACGGCGGCCCGCCAGGACGCCCGCGGCTGGTAGGCGCGCGGGTTCCAGGCGAAGTCGGCGGCCGTGAACAGCGGGATGCGGGAGGCGGCGGGCTGCTCCATCGCGTTGGCGAGCAGGGCCGCCGAGCCCGCCGCGACCGCGGGCTCGCGGCCGGTGTACGGGCCGAGGAAGATGCGGCCCGGCGCGTAGTCGTTGACCGGGTAGTTGTCCATCGTGACGAGCGGATGGCCCAACGCGGCCCGGGCGTCGGTCAGTTCGGACCCGGTGATGGTGCGCGGCACGACCCCGACGCCGGTCCAGGCCACCTGGACGGCCGGGGCGAGCGCGGCCGACAGCGCGTCGCGGTAGGCGGTCGAGCCGTTCTGGTAGTACTCGGTCGGCATCAGCGACAGCGGCTCGGACCCCGGATGGGCCGCGGCGAGGTGGGCCGCGACCGCGTTGGCCACCCGGGCGTGCGCCCTGGCCGCGGCCGCCGGGCCCGAGCCGAACGTTTCCGCGTCCGCGTCGCAGTGCCACTCGCTGTACGAGACGTCCTGGAACTGCAGCTGAAAGGCCCGCACCCCGAGCGCCCACATCGCGTCGAACTTGCGGTTCAGCCGCGCCACGTCGGCGTCCGAGGACAGGCACAGCTCCTGGCCGGGCGCCACCGCCCAGGCCAGCGTCACGTGGTTGCGGGCCGCCCGTTCGGCGAGCGCCCGGAAGCCGTCCCGCTGCTCGGCGGGGTACGGGTCGCGCCACTGGGCCTGGCGGTAGGGATCGTCGCCCGGTGCGTACAGGTAACGGTTCTGCTTGGTGCGGCCCATGAAGTCCAGCTGGTCCAGGCGCTGTTCGAGGCTCCAGGACCGGCCGTAGAAGCCCTCGGTGGTGCCGCGCACGGCCGTGCCCGGCCAGTCGCGCACCATTGCGCCCGGGATCCGCCCGTCCCCGTGCCGGTCCCTGCCGAGCAGCTGGCGCAGCGTCTGTACGGCGTGGAACAGGCCGTCGTCGCCGACCCCGTCGAGCGCCACCGTGTCCCGGCCGCCGACCCGGCCGGACGCGATGCGGTAGCCCCCGGAGGGCAGATCGCCCCGCGCGGGCACCCGCAGCGCCCGCAGCGCGTCGTCGGCGCCGGACCCGCCGAGCCGGAACACCGGCCCGGCGCCCGGCAGTTGCAGGTGCAGGGTGCGCACCCCGGCCGCCTTCAGGAGGTCCGCGAGGGCCTGCACCGCGTACGGATCGGCGCCGGGGTCCGCGAGCAGCACCGCCTCGCCGCCGAACACGACCGGCGAGCCCGCGGGTGTCAGCGATTGTGGGCGGGGCCACACCTCGGGCAGCGGGCCGGTGTCCAGGGCCGGGTCCCGGGCGGTGAGGGCGGGTCCGGCCGGGGTGGCGAGAGCGCCGGGCGCGGCCCCGATCAGGCCGCCGATCACGGCGATGGCCAGGGCCGTCGCCCTCTTCCCGCGGCCGAGCTGCACGGGCCACTCCTCACCTGACACTGCGTGAGCCACGAGCCCACCACCCGTCTGCCGAGGGTGTCAATGCGCGTGGCCGATGTGTCTGATATGCCTGGTGTGATGGACCCGGTACGAGCTTGTGTGCGGCGGAACGTCTGGCGGGCCGTCCGCTGGGTAGGGCATCTCTGTCCCTGCCGTCCACCGAACCTGGAGGCCCCCGTGGTCGCCACCGCCCCCGAGCAGCCGCTGACCAGTGAGCCCCCCATGGCCGACGCCGAGCCCTTGATCAGTGAACCCCCGATGGCCGAGATCGCCCCGCTGACCAGCGAGCCCACGCCGGTGGCCGCTGCCGCGGGCTTCTGACGCCATGACCCTGGCCCGGCTCGCCGCCCGGCACGGCGTGGCCACGTCCTACTCCCCGTCGGCGGGCGTCACCGTCGATGTGCCGGACGCCACGGTCGTCGCCGTCCTCGCCGCGCTCGGCGTCGACGCGTCGACGCCCGCCGCGGTGCGCCGGGCCCTGGCCGAGGCCGAGGCCGCCGAGGCGGCGCGGCTGCTGCCCCCCACGCTGGTGCGCTGGGGCGACGGCCCGGTGCCGGGTCTGTCCGACGACCTGACGGTGACCGGCACCCCGGTCGCCCAACTCCCGCTCGGCGTACACCGGTTGCACGTACGCCACCGGGACGGGCGCACCGCGTCCGCGACGCTCGTCGTCGCGCCGGAGGCCCTGCCGCAGCCCGCGTCCCGCACGCACGGCTTCCTGGTCCAGCTCTACTCGCTGCTGTCCGCCCGCTCCTGGGGCATGGGCGACCTCGGCGACCTCGCGGAGCTCGCGAGCTGGTCGGGGCGCACCATCGGCTCGGGGTTCGTGCAGGTCAACCCCCTGCACGCGGCCGTGCCCGGCGCCCCCACCGACCCGTCCCCCTACCGCCCCTCCTCGCGCCGCTTCCCCGACCCCGTGCACCTGCGCGTCGAGGACGTCCCCGAGTACGCGTACGCCACCGGGCGCGCCGCCCTCGACGAGCTGATCGCGCGCGCCGCCTCGCTGCGCCAACGGGTGCTGGCCAAGGGTGAGTTGATCGACCGGGACGCCGTGTGGGAGCTCAAGCGCGAGGCCCTCGGCATCCTGCACCGGGTGCCGCTCGCGCCCGGGCGCCGGGCCGCCTACTGCGACTTCCTCGCCGAGCAGGGCCAGGCCCTGGAGGACCACGCCACCTGGTGCGCGCTCGCCGAGCGGTACGGGCCGCACTGGCGGCGCTGGCCCGAGGGGCTGCGTGACCCCCGGTCGGCCGCGACCGCCCGCGCCCGGCGCGAGCTCATCGACCGCGTCGACTTCCACTGCTGGCTCGCCTGGCTCACCGACACCCAGCTCGCCGCGGCCCAGCGCGCGGCCCGCGAGGCGGGCATGCCGGTGGGCCTCGTGCACGACCTCGCGGTCGGGGTGCACCCCGAGGGCGCCGACGCCTGGGCCCAGCAGGACGCCTTCGCGCCCGGCATGTCCATCGGGGCGCCCCCGGACGCCTTCAACGCGCGCGGCCAGGACTGGGGCCTGCCGCCCTGGCGCCCCGACGTGCTGGCCGCCCGCGGGTACGCCCCGTACCGCGGGCTGCTCCAGGGCCTCCTTCGCCACGCGGGCGCCCTGCGCATCGACCATGTGATGGGCCTGTTCCGGCTCTGGTGGGTGCCCGAGGGGCGGCCGCCCACCGACGGCACGTACGTCCACTACGACGCCGAGGCGATGCTCGCCGTCCTCGCCCTGGAGGCGCACCGGGCGGGCGCCGTCGTCATAGGGGAGGACCTCGGCACGGTCGAGCCCGGCGTACGCGAGACCCTCGCCGAGCGGGGGGTGCTCGGCACCTCGGTGCTCTGGTTCGAGCGGGACTGGGCGGGTGACGGGCGTCCGCTGGCCCCCGAGTCCTGGCGGCCCGGCTGTGTGGCCACCGCCACCACCCACGACCTCCCCTCCACCGCGGCCCGGCTCACCGGCGAGCACGTCCAGCTCCGCCACCGCCTCGGCCTGCTCACGAGCCCGCTCGCCCAGGAGCAGGGCGCCGCCCGCGCGGAGGTGACCGAATGGCTCGGCTACCTGGAGCGCCTGGGCCTGCTCCCCGACGCCCCCGGCGACGAGGAGGCCGAGATCCGCGCCGTCTACCGCTTCCTGCTGCGCACCCCGGCCCGGATGGTCGGGGTGTGGCTGCCCGACGCCGTCGGCGACCGCAGACCGCAGAACCTGCCGGGCACGTGGGACCAGTACCCCAACTGGCGCCTCCCGGTGGCGGGCCCCGACGGCCAGCCGCTGCCCCTGGAGGCCATCGCGGCCTCGCCCCGGCTGCACGAACTGATGCGGGTGTTCCCGCGGGCGGAGCGCCCCGGGCGCACCCTCTGAGGTGGGGCTTCCCGCCGTGCGGGCCCCCTACGGCACCCCCGGGCGCGCGGCCTGCTCGGGCGTTCGCTAACTTTGCACCGTGGACAAGAAGAACGCCCTGCGCGCCGGCGCCGTAGCAGCCGGTACGACGCTGATGATGCTGCTCATGTCGTCCCCCGCGCTCGCGCTCACGCGCGATGACGGTGACGACCCGGGCCCCGGTCTGAGCGTGATCGACACGATCGGTCTGTTCGTGGTCGCGCCCATCGCGCTGTTCGCGATCATCGCCGGTCTCGTGATGGTGCTGGACAAGTCCCGCAAGGCGCCGAAGAAGGCGTAGCCCTCCGGGTTTCTCCCCACCCGCCCGCCCGTTCCGCCCCCCCCGCGAGGGCCGACCCGGCGGGCGCCCGCGCTTGGCCCCCACCCCGGGGGGAATCCCCCACCCCGCCCCTCCCCGAAACCCTCCGGGGGCTCCCGAACCCCCTGAAGCGCGCTAGGGGCGCGGGGAACTGCGCGAGTAACCACGCACGGTCCGCAGGCGCCCTGGGGCTCCGCCCCAGACCCCGTTCGCGCCTTGAGGGCGCTCGTCCTCAATCGCCGGACGGGCTGAGGTTGCCCCTCCGGGCCAGCACGATGCCGCCAAGGGGCGCGGGGAACTGCGCGAGCAACCACGCACGGTCCGCGGGCGCCCTGGGGCTCCGCCCCAGACCCCGGTTCGCGCCTGAACGGCGCTCGTCCTCAATCGCCGGACGGGCTGAGGTTGCCTCTGCTGGCCAGCACGATGCCGCCAAGGGGCGCGGGGAACTGCGCGAGAAGCGAGTACGGCCCGCGGACGAAAGCGGGGTCGGGGCGCGGCAGCCCCCGGTGCGGGGGGCAAACACCCCCCGCGGGGCCACTCAGTGCGCGGCCAGCAGCTTGCGCAGCAGTCCCGAGAGCTGGTCGGCCTCGGCGTGGGAGAGGGCCGAGGCCAGAACCGAGGTCTGCGCGGCGAGACCGGCCGTCACGGACGCGTCCACCAGGCTCAGCCCCTTCTCCGTGAGGCTGACCCGCAGCCCCCGCCGATCGTGCGGATCGGGGCTGCGGCGCAGCAGACCCGCCTTCTCCAGCTTGTCCAGCCGCCCCGTCATCCCCCCCGTCGTGAGCATCAGCGTCGCCGAGAGCTGACGCGGGGACAGCGTGTACGGGTCGCCCGAGCGCCGCAGCGTGGCGAGGACGTCGAACTCCCCCCGCCCGATGCCGAACGTCGCGTACTCCTTCTCCATCCGGTCGCCCATCGCGCGCGCGATCCGGTAGATCCGCCCGTACACCGCCATCGGGACCGTGTCGAGGTCCGGGCGGACCGCCGCCCACTGGGCGGTGATGGCGTCCACCGCGTCCGAGGGGGCGTCCGGCGGGGTCGGGGGTGTCGTCTTCGCGGAGGTCATGCGTCCAGTATCCGAGCCGGGTCGATCGGGCGCAAGAAAGTTGCTTGACGAAAAGTAGCTTACGAGTAAGCTACTTTCCGTCAAGTCAACGCCCGCCCCGCCTCCTCGTCCCCGGAGTCCTCATGCGTACGTTCCGCAGTCGTACCCGCACCCCGCGCATAGCCGGGGAACGCCGGATGCTCGTCGCCATGGCGGTCGACGCGACCGGCTCCGGGATGTACGTACCGTTCAGCCTGGTCTTCTTCCACCATGTCACCGGGCTCCCGTTCGCCACCGTCGGCCTCGTGCTCACCGTCGTCGGACTGCTCGGGCTCGGCGCGCTGCCGCTCGCCGGGGCGGCCGTCGACCGGTACGGCGCCCAGCGCGTCCAGCTCCTGCTGTACGGGGTGCGCGGCGCGGGCTTCCTTCTCTACCCCTTCGCCCACGCACTGCCCGCCTTCGCCGCCGTCGCTCTCGCCACCGCCTTCGGCGACCGGGCCTTCCCCGCCGTCCAGCAGTCGCTGCTCGGCGAGGTCGCCCAGGGTGCCGACCGGGACCGGCTCCAGGCCTCCTCCCGCGCCCTGCGCAACGGCGGGCTCGGCGCGGGCTCGCTGCTCGCCTCGCTGGTCGTCGGGTTCGCGGGGGACGCCGGGTTCACCGTCGCGGCCTGGCTCAACGCGGCCAGCTTCGCGCTCGCCGCCGTCCTGATGCGGGGTGTGCGGGCCGAGCGGCAGGCACCCGCGGAAGGTGCGGCCCGGCCGTCCGCGGGCTACCGCCAGGTCTTCGCCGACCGGCCCTTCCTCGGCCTGACGGCGGTCAACTTCCTGAACGCGCTGGGCTATTCGGCCCTGTCGGTCCTCTTCCCGCTCTACATCACCACCTGGCTGCGCGGCCCGCAGGCCATCACCGGCATCGCGTTCACGCTCAACACCGTGATGTGCGCGGCGGGCGGGGTCGTGATCGCCGCCCGGGTCCGCTCCCGCGGGGCCCGTCGCACCCGCTCGGCGGCCCTCGGCTCGCTCCTGTTCGCCGCCGCCTTCGCCGCGCAGATCGTGCTCGGCACGATCCGGCCCGGCTCCGGGATCGTGCTGGGCGGGGCGCTCCTGCTCATCGTCGTCCTGTACACCCTGGGCGAGCTCGTCCACAGCCCCTCGGCCGGCGCGCTCTCGGTGACGGCCGCGCCCGAGGCCCTGCGGGGGCGCTACCTCGCGGCGTACCAGCTGTCCTGGTCGCTCTCCGCGGCCGTCGCGCCCTCGCTCTTCACGGCGCTGATGGCGGCCGACGGGCGGCTGCCGTGGCTGCTGCTCGTCGTCACGTCGCTGGCCGCGGCGGGGGGCCTGCTGCGCCTGGAGCGGGCGCTGCCGAAGAGCGCCGTCCAGGTCGCCCCGGTCGTCCCGGTCGCTTCCGTCGCGCCGATCGCGGCGGTGCCCGCGGCCGTCGCCGCCCGCTGAGCCGTCCCCGTCCCGACCCCACCGTTCACAGGGAGCCCCGTCATGAACCGCAACCGACTCGTCACCGTCGCCCTCACCGCGCTCGCGCCCGCCTCCTGGGGGTCCACCTACTTCGTCACGACCCAGTTCCTGCCCGCCGACCGGCCGCTGTTCACCGGCATGATGCGGGCGCTGCCCGCCGGGCTCGCCCTGCTGGCGCTCACCAGACGGCTGCCCCGAGGGGACTGGTGGTGGAAGGCGGTGGTGCTCGGGGCGCTGAACATCGGGGCGTTCTTCCCGCTGCTCTTCCTCTCCGCCTACCGGCTGCCCGGCGGCATGGCCGCGGTGATCGGCTCCGTCGGACCGCTCTGGGTGGCCGGGCTCGCCGCCCTGTTCCTCGGCGAGAAGCCCACCCTGCGCACCCTGCTCACCGGCATCGCGGCCGCCCTCGGGGTCAGCCTCGTGGTCCTGAAGGCGGCCGGTTCCTTCGACGCGATCGGGGTGCTCGCCGCGCTCGGCTCGTCCGCCTCGATGTCGGCGGGCACCGTGTTCACCAAGCGGTGGGGGCGGCCCGAGGGGGCCGGGCCGCTGGTCCTGACCGGCTGGCAGCTCACCGCGGGCGGACTCCTGATCGCGCCGGTCGCCTTCTTCGTGGAGGGCGCGCCGCCCGCCCTCGACGGGCGCAACATCGCGGGATACGTCTACCTCGCCCTGGTGAACACGGCCATCGCGTACTGGCTCTGGTTCCGCGGCATCGGCCGGATGACCGCGACCTCCGTCACCTTCCTCGGGCCGCTCTCGCCGCTCACCGCGGCCGTCATCGGCTGGGCGGCGCTCGGCCAGGCGCTCGCCCCCGTCCAGCTGCTCGGCATGGCGATCGCCTTCGGTGCCACGCTCGCCGGACAGGCCACGCCCAGGAAGCGGCCGGTCGCGACCACCCAAACGTTCAGTTCTGCTGAAGACATCAAACGGGAACTTTCGATGGACCTGACCGGTCCGGCGGTGCGACGGTAGGGGCCTGTCGGGGCCCGGGGGACACCAACCCACCCGGGCCCACCCACCCGCCGGGCGCACCCACCCGCCGCACGAAACGGAGTCATCGTGACCGTCCTGGACCGAGTCCCCAGCACACCGCGCGCCACCTCGGCCAAGAGGGCGGGGCAGGCCTCCGGGCTCGGGCTCGTGTTCGCGGCCGTCGCGACGGTCGTCTGGTCCGGGAGCTTCGTCGCGTCCCGGGCGCTGCACGACTCGGTCCCGCCCGTGCAGGCCGCGTTCTGGCGCTGGCTGATCGCCATCGCCGCGGTCACCCCGTTCGCCGCCCGCGAGGCCTGGCGCCAACGGGCCCTGATCCGGCGCCACTTCGGCTATCTGACGGCGGCCTCGCTGCTCGGCATCACGGTCTACAACACCCTGGTCAACCAGGCCGGTACCTCCACCTCGGCCGGCAACATGGGCATGATCATGGCTGCCTCGCCGGTCCTCATGGCCGTCCACGAGCGGCTCACCGGCGGCCGGCTCGGCGCCCGGCGCACGATCGGGCTGCTCGTCGCGGTGGCCGGGGTGCTCCTCCTCGTCACCAAGGGCTCGCTCGCCCTCGACCTCGCCCCGGGCGACCTCTGGATGGTCGCCGCCGCCCTCAGCTTCGCCTCGTACAGCGTGCTGCTGCGCCGCCGCCCGGCCGAACTCGGCGCTCTCGCCTTCCTGTTGACCACCTTCGTGCTGGGCGCGCTCATGCTGGCTCCCGCGTACGGGATCAGCCTCGCCGTCCAGGGCGGCTTCGCCGCGACGCCCGGCACCGTCGGCCCGCTCCTCTACGTCGGCGTCCTGTCCTCCGCCGTCGCCTTCTTCGCCTGGAACAAGGCGATCGCCCTGATCGGCGCCGCCCGCGCCGGGGTCGTCTACTACCTCCAGCCGGTCTGCGTGGCCCTGCTCTCCTACCCCCTGCTCGGTGAGGCGATGGGCCCGGCGCGGCTGGTGTCCATGGCGCTGATCCTCGGCGGGGTCGTCCTCGGATCCCGCCGCTAGGGGGCGCCGGTATGTTGCGTCCCATGAGCGAGTGGGACATCAAGAAGCTGCACATCCTGCGGACCCTGCGCGAGCAGGGCACCGTGACCGCGACCGCCGAGGTGCTGCTCATGACGCCCTCGGCGGTCTCGCAGCAGCTGTCCAACCTCGCCAAACAGCTCGGCGTGACCCTGCTCGAAGCACACGGGCGCCGCGTGCGGCTCACCGACGCCGCCCATCTCGTGCTGCGCCACGCCGAAGCGGTCTTCGCCCAACTGGAGCGCGCCGACGCCGAGTTGGCGGGCTACTTGCAGGGCGAGGCGGGCGAGGTGCGGATCGGGGCGTTCTCGACCGCCGTGCCCGCCCTCGTCGTACCGGCCGTGCAGCAGCTGCGCCGCAGCCACCCGGCTCTGGAAGTACGGGTGCGGGAGGCCGAGGCCGCCGAGGCCTACGAACTGCTCTCGGCCGGTGCCGTGGACCTCGCCCTCTCCCTCGCCGCGCACGCGCCGAGCGCCCGCGACCCGAAGTTCGCGCTGCTTCCGCTGCTCACCGACCCGCTCGACGTGGCGCTGCCCGCCGGGCACCCGCTCGCCGCCGAGCCGGGGCTCAGGCTCGCCGACCTCGCGCACGAGCCGTGGATCTTCGGTGGCAGCGGACCCTGGTCGGAGATCACCACGGCGGCCTGCGAGGCGGCCGGGTTCGTGCCGGAACAGGCGCACAGCGCGGCCGGCTGGACCGCGATCCTGGCCATGGTGGAGGCCGGGATGGGGGTCGCCCTGGTGCCCCGCATGGCCGCCGCAGACCGCCGCGCGGGCGTCGTCACGCGGATACTCAGCGCGGACCAGCCGCGGCGGCACGTCGTGGCGGCGGTGCGGCGCGGGGCGGAGGAGGGGCCCGCGGTGGCCCGGGTCCTCACCGCCCTGCGCGAGGTCGCGAACACCCGGCCGCCGGAGGGCGCCCGCTCCTAGGCGCCGATGTGGACCGCGTCCAGGCGGGCCAGTTCGTCCTCGGTGAGGCGCAGCGCGCCCGCCGCCACGTTGTCCACGAGGTGCTCCGGGTCGCCGGTGCCGGGGATGGCGAGCACATGCGGGCCGCGGTGCAGCGTCCACGCCAGGCGGACCCGCGCCGCGCTCACCCCGTGGGCGCGCGCCACGGCGAGCACCTCCTCGCTCTCGGTGCCGCCCGCGCCGCTCTCGCGCCCGGCCCCCGCGATCGCGTAGAACGGCACGAACGCGATGCCCCGCTCACCGCACAGCCGCAGCATCTCCTCCTGCGCTGCGGACGCGCCGATGCCGTACGGGTTCTGGACGCAGACGACCGGCGCGATGGCCAGCGCCTCGTCGAGGTGGGCGGGGCGCACATTGGACAGGCCCAGGTGCCGGATCAGCCCCGCCTCGCGCAGCTCGGCCAGCGCGCCGAAGCGCTCGGCGATCGGATCGGGGCCGACGATGCGCAGGTTCACCACGTCCAGGTGGTCGCGGCCGAGCTGGCGCAGGTTCTCCTCGACCTGCCCGCGCAGCGCCCCGGGCGTCCTGGCGTGCTCCCCCCACTCGCCCGACGGGACGCGGGTGGGCCCGACCTTGGTGGTGATGACGAGGTCGTCGGCGTACGGGGCGAGCGCCCGGTTGATCAGCTCGTTCGCGGAACGCAGCGGCGAGAAGTAGAACGCGGCGGTGTCGATGTGGTTGACGCCGAGCTCGACCGCCTTGCGCAGCACGCCGATCGACCGCTCCCGGTCGCTCGGCGCGGCGTCGGCACGCAGTGCCGGGCCCTGCTGCGGCAGGCGCATCGCGCCGAACCCGATCCGGTTGACGGTCAGGTCGCCGAGCTTCCAGGTGCCCGCGGCCGCCGCGGTGATCATCTCTGAGGTCGTGGTCATGGCGGGATTCTGGCATCGGTCGGCCGGGAGGCGGGGAGATGGCGGCAAGCCGCCACAGCTGTTCAGCAGTACTGAACGGACTGTGCGAAAACTTTCGATGGACGTGAGCTGTGGGGGCGGGCGAGAGTCAGGGCATGACTTCCGCCAACGAGAACACCGCCGCCGCATCCGCAGAGGACCCGCACGCCAACGACGCCGCCCCGTACGGAGGCGGCGACCCGTACGCCGACTACCGCTCCGGCGACTTCGCCTTCACCGAGCTCGTCGACCTCGCGGACCGACGGCTCGGCGCGGGAGTCATCGCCGCCAACGACGAGTTCTTCGCCGAGCGCGAGAACCTGCTCGTGCGCGAGCGGGCCGTGTTCGACCCCGAGCACTTCGGGCACAAGGGCAAGATCATGGACGGCTGGGAGACCCGCCGCCGTCGCGGTGCCGACGATCGTGATGGCGGATTCCCCGCGCCCGAGGACCACGACTGGGCGCTCGTCCGCCTCGGCGCGCCCGGCGTGATCAAGGGGATCGTCGTCGACACGGCGCACTTCCGGGGCAACTACCCGCAGCGGGTCTCGGTCCAGGCCACCTCCGTCGAGGGCTCGCCGAGCCCCGAGCGGCTCCTCGCCGACGACGTGAAGTGGGACGAGATCGTCCCGCCCACGCCGGTGCGCGGCCACGCCGAGAACGGCTTCGAGATCACCACCGGCCGCCGCTACACCCACGTCCGGCTCTGCCAGCACCCCGACGGCGGCGTCGCCCGCCTGCGCGTGCACGGCGAGGTCGTGCCCGACCCGGAGTGGCTCGACACGCTCGGCACGATCGACCTCGTGGCGGTCGTCAACGGCGGTGTCTACGAGGACGCGTCCGACAAGTTCTACTCCTCGCCGACGCAGATCATCCTGCCCGGTACGTCGCGGAAGATGGACGACGGCTGGGAGAACCGCCGTCGCCGCGTCCGCGACACCAACGACTGGGTACGGTTCCGGCTGGTCGCACAGGGGGCGATCAGGGCGGTCGAGATCGACACGGCGTACCTGAAGGGGAACGCGGCGGGGTGGGTGGCGCTGAGCGGGCGCAACGGTGAGACGGGGGAGTGGTTCGAGATCATCCCGCGTACGCGTCTTGAGCCGGACGCGCTGCACCGGTTCCGCCTGCCCGCGCAGGCGGTGGCGACGCACGTCCGTCTCGACGCGTTCCCCGACGGTGGGGTGGCGCGGATGCGGCTGCACGGGGCGCTGACGGCCGAGGGCTCGGCCGAACTCCGCCGCCGCTACACGGAGTTGACCGGCTGATCCGGTCCCGCCCTTTTCCGCCCGGCGGCACGGTTGCGCGTTCGACGCCCGTCCGCCGGGCGGTCTTCATTCCCCACCCCGCCCCTTCCCGAAAGCCTCCGGCGGTGAGGGGGGAAAGGTCAGTTTTCCTGGGGGCTGCGCCCCAGCCCCCAGCGGGGGCTCCGCCCCCTGCACCCCCGGCGGGGCTGCGCCCAGACCCTCAGCGGGGCTGTGCCCCCCTGCACCCCTGCGGGGGCTGCGCCCAGACCCCCGGCAGGGGCTCCGCCCCCAGACCCCCGAAGGGGGGCTTCGCCCCGATGGGGGCTGGCCGGCCCTTCCCGGGGCGCGGGGGCGGAATCAGCCTCTCCGGCGTTTGAGGAGCGGGGTTCGGGGTGGAGCTCCGAGGGGGTGTCGGGTGGGTAGGCCCCGCAGGGGGTCCCCACCCCGCTCCGCTACGCGGACTCCGCGTCGGCCGCCCGGGCCCGCAGTGCCCGCTCGACGCCCGCCCGGGACTCCGAGATCAGGCGGCGCAGGGACGCGTTCGGCTGGGCCGAGGCGAGCCAGGCGTCCGTCGCGTCCAGGGTGTCCTGGGAGACCAGCAGCGACGGGTACAGGCCCACCGCGATCTGCTGGGCGATCTCGTGCGAGCGGGACTCCCACACGCCCTTGACCGCCGCGAAGAACTTCGAGGAGTACGGCGCGAGCAGCTCACGCTGGTCGGTCTGCACGAAGCCGCCGATCACCGCTTCCTGCACCGCGTTCGGCAGGGTGTCGCCCTCCACGACCGACGCCCACGCCTCGGCCTTCGCCTCCGGCGTCGGCCGCGCGGCCCGGGCGGTCGCCGCGTGGCGCTCGCCCGCCGCCGTCTTGTCGCGCTCCAGCTCCGCCGCGATCTCCGGCTCGTCGAAGACGCCGGTCGCGGCGAGCCGCTCCACGAACGCCCAGCGCAGCTCGGTGTCCACGACGAGCCCCTCGATGACCTCCGCGCCCGTCAACAGGGCCTGGAGCAGGTCGAGTTGCTGCGGGGTCCGGGCCGTCGCGGCGAACGCGCGGGCCCAGGCCAGCTGGTGGTCGCTGCCCGGCTCGGCGGTGCGCAGGTGCGCCAGCGTCGCGTCGGTCCACTGGGTCAGGCCCGCGTCGCGCCACTCGGGCGCCGCGTACAGGTCGATGGCCAGCTTGACCTGCCGGTGCAGGGACTGGACCACGCCGATGTCGGACTCCTTGGCGATGCCGGAGAGGACCAGCGCCAGGTAGTCGCGCGTGGCGAGTTCGCCGTCGCGGGTCATGTCCCAGGCCGAGGCCCAGCACAGGGCGCGCGGCAGGGACTCGGTGAAGTCGCCCAGGTGCTCGGTGACCACCCGCAGGGACTCCTCGTCCAGGCGGACCTTCGCGTACGAGAGGTCGTCGTCGTTGAGCAGCACGACGGCCGGGCGGCGGGTGCCCGCGGGCAGCTCGACCGCGGTGCGCTCGGCGGCCTCGATGTCCAGCTCGAACCGGTTCGTGCGGACCAGCTTGCCCGACCCGTCCAGGTCGTAGAAGCCGATCGCGATGCGGTGCGGACGCAGCGTCGGCGCGCCCTGCGCGCCGGCGGGCAGCGCCGGGGCCTCCTGGAGGACGGTGAAGGAGGTGATGGTGCCCGCGTCGTCCACGACGAGCTCGGGACGCAGCACGTTGATGCCGGCCGTCTCCAGCCACGCCCGCGACCAGGCCTTCAGGTCGCGGCCGCTCGTCTTCTCCAGCGCCCCGAGCAGGTCGGACAGGCGGGTGTTGCCGAACGCGTGCGCCTTGAAGTAGGCCTGCACGCCCTGGAAGAACTCGTCCATGCCGACGTACGCCACGAGCTGCTTGAGCACGGAGGCGCCCTTGGCGTACGTGATGCCGTCGAAGTTGACCAGCACGTCGTCCAGGTCGCGGATGTCGGCCATGATCGGGTGCGTCGAGGGGAGCTGGTCCTGGCGGTAGGCCCAGGTCTTCATCGAGTTGGCGAACGTGGTCCAGGAGTGCGGCCACTTCGAGCCCTCGGCGTACGCCTGGCAGGCGATCGAGGTGTAGGTGGCGAACGACTCGTTCAGCCAGAGGTCGTTCCACCACTCCATCGTCACCAGGTCGCCGAACCACATGTGGGCGAGCTCGTGCAGGATGGTCTCGGCGCGCACCTCGTAGGCGGCGTCCGTCACCTTCGAGCGGAACACGTACTGGTCGCGGATGGTGACCGCGCCCGCGTTCTCCATCGCGCCCGCGTTGAACTCCGGCACGAAGAGCTGGTCGTACTTGGCGAACGGGTAGGCGTAGTCGAACTTCTCCTGGAACCAGTCGAAGCCCTGCCGGGTCACCGCGAAGATCTCGTCCGCGTCGAGGAACTCGGCGAGCGAGGGACGGCAGTAGATGCCCAGCGGCACGGACTGCCCGGCCGGGCCCTCGTACGAGGAGTGCACCGAGTGGTACGGGCCCACGATCAGAGCGGTGATGTACGAGGAGATGCGCGGCGTCGGCTCGAAGACCCAGACGTCGTCCTTGGGCTCCGGCGTCGGCGAGTTGGAGATCACCGTCCAGCCGCTCGGCGCCTTCACGGTGAACTGGAACGTCGCCTTCAGGTCGGGCTGCTCGAACGAGGCGAACACCCGGCGCGCGTCCGGTACCTCGAACTGCGTGTACAGGTAGGCCTGTTGGTCCACCGGGTCCACGAAGCGGTGCAGGCCTTCGCCGGTGTTGGTGTACGCGCAGTCCGCGACGACCTTCAGCTCGTTGGGGCCCGCTTCGAGCCCGGCCAGCGCGATCCGGCTGTCGGCGAACACGGCGGCCGCGTCCAGCGCGGTCCCGTTCAGGACGACCTCGTGCACGGTCGGCGCGACCAGGTCGATGAAGGTCTCCGCCCCGGCCTCGGCAGAATCGAAGCGCACGGTGGTCACGGACCGATAGGTGCCGCCCTCCTGCGCGCCGCTCAGGTCGAGCTCGATCTCGTACGAGTCAACGGTGAGCAGCGCGGCCCGCCGCTGCGCCTCTTCACGGGTCAGATTCGTGCCAGGCACCCGGTCATCTCCTTCAGATGCTTCAGTTCCATCAGATCGTGATGTTTCCGGCCATCCTTGCACGCACGACGCGCACAGCGCGATGTCCGTTTTCCGCCGGTGAACAGGGGCCCGCGCGACCACCCTTGCGGCATGACGACCTACACCGCACGCCCCATCGACCCCACCGTCCTCAAGCAGCTGCGCGACACCGACGACGCCGGGCAGCCGTGCCTCCCGTTCACCGACCACGAGGGCGGCTCCCCGCTGCGCTGCTGCCTGCGCCCGATCCGCCCCGGCGAGCGGGTGGCCCTCGTCTCGTACGCCCCGCTGCGCCGCTGGGCCGCCGAGACCTCGGCCACCCCGGGCGCCTACGACGAGCAGGGTCCCGTCTTCATCCACGCCGAGGAGTGCGAGGGCCCCGCCACCGAGGAGTACCCCTCCACCCGGCCGGGGGCGCTTCGGGTCCTGCGCCGCTACAGCCGGGACGGGCACATCCTGGGAGGGCGGCTCCTGACGCTCCCCGAGGAGGCGACCCCCGCCTTCGACGCCGCCCTCGACGAGGCGTTCGCCGACCCGGAGGTCGCCCTGGTGCACGTCCGCGCGGTCGAATACGGCTGCTTCCACTTCGAGGTGCGCCGCCCCTGACCGGCCTCCTTCAGCGCCTTGGCGAACTCCCGTAGCCGCGCGCTGTCCCCGCCCCGGGGCCCTGGAAGCCGATCCGCAGGGTCGCGCCGAGCCCCCGCGCCGAACGGTGTCAGGTGCGCTTCGCCGTTGTTCCCCGCGGCCGGGCGCCGAAAGGTGGGGGGCATGGACACCGCCCCCGAACAGCCTTCCTCCGCCAGGGTGTTGAGTCCGGCGCGCGGCCGGGCCGCCGTGCTCGCCGTCGCCGCCACCACCTTCAGCGTCGTCACCACCGAGATGCTGCCCGTCGGGCTGCTCAGCCCGATCGCCGTCGCCCTCCACGTCTCCGAGGGGACCGCCGGGCTCGCCGTCACCCTGCCCGGCCTGGTCGCCGCGCTCACCGCGCCCCTGCTGCCCGCCCTCGCGGGCCGCGCCGACCGGCGCTCGCTCCTGGTCGGCCTGGCCCTGCTGCTCGCCCTCGCCGACCTGGCGTCCGCGCTGGCCCCCGTCTTCGCGGTGCTCCTGGCGGCCCGGCTGCTCGTCGGGGTGTGCGTCGGCGGGATCTGGGCCGTCGCGGCCGGGCTCGGCCACCGGCTCGTGTCCGCGCGGGCGGTCGGCCGGGCCACCGCCGTCATCTTCAGCGGGATCGCGGTGGCCTCCGTCGTCGGCGTCCCCGCGGGCGCCCTGACCGGTCAACTCGCGGGCTGGCGCTGGGGGTTCGCGCTGGTCGGTCTCCTCGCCGCGATCGTCGCCGGGCTGCTCGCGGCCCTCCTGCCGCCGCTGCCCGCCGAGTCCGCCGTGCGCCCGGCCGCCTTCCGTGCCGTCCTGCGGCTCGCGTCGATCCGGAGCGGCCTGCTGCTCCTGGCCCTGCTGGTCACCGGCCACTTCGCCGCGTACACCTACGTCCGGCCGGTCCTGGAACGGGCCCATGGGATCGGCGACGGCGCCATCAGCGCACTGCTCCTGCTGTACGGCGTCGCGGGCGTCGCCGGGAACTTCCTCGGCGGCACCGTCTCGGCCCGCTCCCCTGGCCGGGCGCTGCGCACCATGGCGGCGGCGCTCGCGGCCACCCTGTTCCTCCTGGCCGCCCTCGGCGACGGCGCGGCCGTGGCCGTCACCCTGCTCGTGGTGTGGGGGCTCGCCTACGGCGGTGTCTCGGTCGCCGGGCAGAACTGGTTCTCGGCCGCCGCGCCCCGGGCGAGGGAGGCGGTGACGGCGCTGTTCTCGGGGGTGTTCAACGCGGCGATCGCGCTGGGCGCGGCGGCCGGAGGCCTGGCCGTGGACCGCGCGGGCGAGCCGGGCGTGCTGTGGCTGGGCGCCGCTCTCGCGGCGCTGGCCCTCGCGGTGGCGGCTCGTGCCCGCCGCACGGGCGGGTGAGCACGGGCGAGGGGGCGGCCGCCGTCGAAGCGCCCGCCCCCCTCGGCGGCCGAGACCCTCGGCCGTCCGCGGTCCTCAGCCCTTGAGCTCGGCCGCCACCAGTTCGGCGATCTGGACGGCGTTCAGCGCGGCGCCCTTGCGGAGGTTGTCGTTGGAGAGGAACAGCGCGAGGCCGTGCTCGACGGTCTCGTCGACGCGGATGCGGCCCACGTAGGAGGCGTCCTTGCCCGCCGCCTGGAGCGGGGTCGGGATCTCGGACAGCTCGACGCCCGGGGCGTCCTTCAGGAGCTCGTACGCGCGCTCCACGCTGATCGGGCGCTCGAAGCGGGCGTTGACCTGGAGCGAGTGGCCCGAGAAGACCGGCACGCGCACGCAGGTGCCGGACACCTTCAGCTCCGGGATCTCCAGGATCTTGCGGGACTCGTTGCGGAGCTTCTGCTCCTCGTCGGTCTCGAAGGAGCCGTCGTCGACGATGCTGCCCGCCAGGGGGAGCACGTTGAAGGCGATGGGGCGCTTGTAGACGCCGGGCTCGGGGAACTCGACCGCGCCGCCGTCGAAGGTCAGCCGGTCGGCCGTCTCGGCGACCTCGCGGGCCTGGGTGTGCAGCTCGGCCACGCCCGCCAGGCCGGAGCCGGAGACGGCCTGGTAGGTGGTGGCGACCAGGGCGGTCAGCCCGGCCTCGCCATGCAGCGGGCGCAGCACCGGCATCGCGGCCATCGTGGTGCAGTTGGGGTTGGCGATGATGCCCTTGGGGCGGTCCTTGACGGCGTGCGGGTTGACCTCGGAGACCACCAGGGGGACCTCGGGGTGGCCGCGCCAGGCGGAGGAGTTGTCGATCACGACGGCGCCCTGGGAGGCGACCTTCTCGGCCAGGGCGCGCGAGGTGGCGCCGCCCGCCGAGAACAGCACGATGTCCAGGCCCGTGTAGTCGGCGGTGGCCGCGTCCTCGACCGTCACGCCGTCCAGGACGGTGCCCGCGGAGCGCGCGGAGGCGAACAGGCGCAGCTCGTCGACCGGGAAGGCCCGCTCCACGAGGATCTTGCGCATGACCGACCCGACCTGCCCGGTGGCTCCGACGATTCCGACCCTCACGGTGACTCCTTTGGTGCTCACGTGCTTCACGTGCTCCTGTACGGCTCCGGCGCACCCATGATGCGTCGGGCCCCGGCGGACTTGTCCAATCCATTGTCCGGGGTGTGGGACGCCTGCCCACTTGTGACAAGTCCATGGCATCCGTGTTGCATCCGCCCCGAAATGCCCCATGGAGCCGTTTTTGCTGGCTACGGTCCTGGCAGGCCGGTCGATCATCGGCCGTACCGCACCGCATTCCGGAGGATTTCCCGTGCCCGTATCCCGCCGCAGCCGGGCCATAGCCGCCCTTGCCGCCGCCCCGGTGATCCTGTCCCTGGCGACGCCCGCCGTCGCCCGAGGGGGCCCCGACCAGCACCTCGCCAGGAAGCTGGTCAAGGAGGCGTCGGGAGAGAGCGCCTACCGCCACCTGGAGGCCTTCCAGAAGATCGCCGACGCCAACGGCGGCAACCGGGCCGCCGGCACCCCCGGCTACGACGCCTCGGCCGCCTATGTGCACGGAGAGCTGGAGCGGGCCGGGTACGACGTCTCGTACCAGGACTTCACCTTCTACGAGTCGAAGACCCTGCGTCAGAAGCTGACCACGGGCGGGCGCGAACTGCCCACCGCCGCCTACCAGTTCAGCAAGTCGACCCCGGCGGGCGGACTGACCGCCGAGGTGAAGGCGGCCCGGGTCGACGACACCCCCGGCTGCTCGCTCGACGACTACGCCTCCGGCACCTTCACCGGGAAGATCGCGCTGGTCAAGCGCGGCAGCTGCACCTTCCAGGAGAAGGAGGCCGTCGCGGCCAAGGCGGGCGCGGCCGGACTCATCGTCTACAACCACTCCGGCACCGACCCGGTGCACGGCACGGTCGGGGCGCCCGAGAACGCCCACGTCCCGGCCGCCGGGATCTCCCTCGCGGACGGCGAGGCGCTCGCCGCCCGGCTCACCAGGGGCCCGGTCGAGGTCACCCTGGACGTGGCCACCGAGGCCCTCGCCAAAAAGACCCGCAACGTGATCGCCGAGACCCGCACCGGCAGCCCGGACAACGTGGTCGCGCTCGGCAGCCACCTCGACTCGGTGCCCGCGGGCCCCGGCATCAACGACAACGGCTCCGGCTCGGCGGGCCTGCTCGAAGTCGCGCTCAAGCTGGCCAAGGAGACCAAGCAGACCCGCAAGCACCCCAAGCAGCTCCCCAACAAGGTGCGGTTCGCCTGGTGGTCCGGCGAGGAGCTCGGGCTGCTCGGCTCCGAGCACTACGTCAAGAACCTCACCGAGCGGCAGAAGAAGCAGATCAAGCTCTATCTGAACTTCGACATGATCGCCTCGCCCAACGCCGCCCAGCTCGTCTACGACGGCGACGACTCCGACAAGAAGGGCGCGGGCCCCGGGCCCGCCGGATCGGCGCAGATCGAGAAGCTGATCAACACCTATCTCGACCAGCGGCACGTCCCGCACGAGGGTTACGACTTCGACGGGCGCTCCGACTACGGCCCCTTCATCGCGGTCGGCATCCCGGCGGGTGGCACCTACACCGGCGCCGAGGAGATCAAGACGCCCGAGCAGGCGAAGAAGTGGGGCGGCCGGGCCGGTGAGCCCTTCGACCCCAACTACCACGGCGCGGGCGACACGTTGCGGAACATCGACAAGCGGTACTTCGACCTCAACATCGACGTCATCGCGCAGGCGGTCGGCACGTACGCGGTCGACCTGAGCTCGCTCAGGGACTGAGCGCACACGACGAAGCGGGGCGGGTGCTCGTGAAGAGCGCCCGCCCCGCCGTGTGGGGACGACCCGTTACGGGGTGACCTTCTGGATGAGCACGCTGCCGCTGCCCGCCGCGGTGCCGCGCTCGTTCACCAGCTGCACGGTGCCGAAGAACTGACGGCCCTCGGGAGCCGCGCCCGCCGCGACGACATCGGCCGTCACCTGGGCGGACGCGCCGCCCGCGAGCTTGACGGTCTTGCTCTCGTCGACCTTGACGGTGCCGAGCGAGGGCGCGAAGTACACGTCCTTGTAGGCGTACGTCGTCGACCCGGACGGGACCGCGTAGCCCGCGACCTGGATCGTGTACGTGCCCGGGGCCGGCTTGACCAGGCTCACCGACTCGTCCGAGCTGCTGGTCGTGGACTTGCCGACGGTCTTGCCGTTCTGGTCCAGGACGTACAGGTCGAGGTCGGCGCCCTTGTCGGAGGTGCCGCCGATGGACACGTCCAGGTGCTCGACGCCCGCGCCGATGGTGACGGTGCTGGTCTGCGTCTCACCGGCCTTGATGGTCGGCGTGGCGACCTTCGCGGAGCCCAGCGAGCCGCCCTTCAGGCTGCCCTCCAGAGCGGCGAAGCCGTTGGTGACCTTCCACTGCACGGGGGCCGGGGTGCCCACCTTGGCCTCGGGCACCGTCTGGGTGGCCGGGTCGAAGTTCACGCCGAGCACCGAGGCGTCCAGCTTGAAGGAGTTGTCCAGGTACGGCGACGTACGGCGCGCCTCGACCTCGATCTCCCACACGCCGGCCTGCGGGTTCGCGTACGAGCGCAGGTCGGGGCGGCAGGTGTTGGCCGGGTTGTCGTAGTTCGGGTAGCAGTTCGGCGTCCCCGTGGGGTCGACGGCCACACCGTAGGGGTGGATCGAGATGAAGCGGGTCTGGCTGCCCGAGCGCAGCGCGCCCATGCGGACCTCCAGGTTCTGCGCGCCCGCCGGGACGTTCAGGAAGTACGACTTGGTGGAGTTGCGCTGCACCGTCGAGGACGCCGTGAAGGTGAAGCCGGGGCCCGCGACCGGGGTCGCGACGATCACCGTGGCCATGATCTGCTGGTCGACGCCGACCGTCTTGGGGTCGTCGACCTGGAGGATCGCGCTGTGCACGCCGCCGGAGCGCGGCTGCGCCTGCACCTTGACGGTGACGGGCTTGCCGAGCGGCAGGTTCACCTCGTCGTCGCCGAGCACCCGGAACGTGCCGTCGTCGTTCTTGAACGACAGCCTGTGCCGGACGTTCTTGTCCGGGCCCGTGGTGCGGGTGACCGTGACGTCGTACGTCTTCTTCTGCCCGGCCTTCAGGCCGCTCTCGCGGTCGTAGATGCCGGTGCCGACGTTCGGCGTCTTCAGTGCGAAGGAGAGCGCGCTGGAGACCGGGGCGGTCACCGTGTACTCGTGGGCCGGGGCCTTCTTCTTCGCGGTCTGCTTGATCGCGTCCCAGGCGCCCACGATGTTGATCAGGCCGGAGCCCTCCTGGTAGGCCTGAACACCCTTGATGTGCTTGGCCGTCGAGGTCAGCGCGGTGCGCAGGTCGACCGGCGGCAGGTCGATGCCCTGCTGCTTGGCGGCCGAGAGGAGCAGCGCCGAGGCGCCCGCGGCCTGCGGGGAGGCCATCGAGGTGCCCTGGAGCATCGAGTAGCCGGCCGGCAGGCTGTAGCCCGACTCCTTGACCGGGCTGCCGGGCAGCCAGGTCTGGGTGGAGTTGATGGCCGCGCCGGGGGCGGTCAGCGTGGGCGTGAAGCCGCCGTCCTCACGCGGGCCGCGCGAGGAGAACGGCATCATCTGGTAGTCCGTGGACACCCCGGAGCCGTAGTTGGCGGCCCAGGTCTCCTTGGAGATGCTCGCGCCGACGGATATGACGTGGTCGGCGAGGCCGGGGTCGCCGATGGTGTTGACGCCCGGACCGTCGTTGCCGGCCGAGATCACCAGCTGCACGCCGTAGGTGTCGATGAGGCGCTTGTAGAGCTCGGCGCGCGCGTTGTTGCCGTCGTTGAGCGCCGGCAGGCCGCCGATCGACATGTTGACGATGTCGACGTGGCGGTTGGTGACGAGGTCGATCATGCCCTCGGTCAGCGCGATGTTGGTGCAGCCGCCGTTCCAGTTGCAGGCGCGCGAGGAGACGATCTTCGCGCCGGGCGCGGCCCCGCTCATCTTGCCGCCGAACAGCCCGTTGGCGGAGGTGATGCCGGCGACGTGGGTGCCGTGCTCCGATTCGATGACGCCGATGTTGACGTAGTCCGAGGTGTGCCCGGCCGCGTCGTAGGCGACGTTCTTGCGGATCTCGACGGTGAACGGGACGCGCTTGCTGGCGCCCGTGATCGGGTCCGTCTCGTCCTCGCCGAAGTAGCCGACCTGGTAGCCGTCCTTGTACGGCTTCATCGGCACGTCGTCCGTGAAGTCGTTGTTGTTGTTCAGGTCGACGCGGACGGTGCCGGCGACCGGGTCGTAGAGCACGCCCCAGGTGTCGGTGGTGTCGCCGTCCCGGTTCAGGTCACCGGCCTCGTCGCCGCCCGCGGTCGCCTTCTCGGCGAACGTGGAGAAGTCGTACGAGCCCGCGGGGGCCTTCCAGGTCTTGCCGCCGGCGGTGAACGTCGGCCCGGACACGGCGGTGTTGGCGCGCAGCCAGGTGCCGTCGCCGTCCTGCACCGGGTCGGTGGAGGTGACCCAGTCGACGATCTTGCGCTCGCCGGTGGTGGTCTTCTGGAGCGCAGGGTGGCCGAGGTCCACGCCCGAGTCCAGGATGCCGATGGTGACCCCGCGGCCGTCCGCCTCGGGGTGCTGCTTCACGAAGTCGACCGCACCCGTCTCGAAGTTCGGGTTGTACGGGTTCTTCGCGGGCGTGTCCCTGCCCGGCGCCGGGTAGCTGCCCGAGGTGCGCAGCTGCTTGGCGGACTTCGTGGTGTCGCCCGAGGGGGTCGGGTCGTCCAGCTGGATGTCCTGCTTGAGGTCGATGCCGTGCACCGAGGGCAGCTTCGCGGCCGCCTTCAGGGCCGCCTCGGCCTGCGCCATCGGCAGGGTCGCGCGGACGTAGCCGAGCCGGTCGTCCTGCTTGCCGACGGTCGCCCCCGCGACCGCGTGCAGCTGCTTGCTCACGTCGGAGGTGGCGCCCGGGGCGGTGGCCAGCATGACGGTGACGCTCTTCTCGCCCTTGGCCTGCGCCTCGGCGAGCCGCTGCTCGTCGGCCTTGCCGAGCTTGTCCTCGGGAGTCTTGGCCGGAGCGGTCTTCACCGAGGGCGCGGTCCACGGATCGTCGGTGCCGCTCGCCGCGAAGGCCGGCGCGGCGCCCGCCGTGACGAGCGCGGCCACCAGGCCGGCCGCCGCCGCTGTGCGGGCAGTGCGTCTCGCCCCGGGTATGGAGCGCGGGGATTCAGTGGTCATTCAGCATCCCTGTGAGATGGGTAAGGGGCCGGACCCGAACGGTTCGAAATTCGGTGCCGGATGACCGCTGAGCATTGCGTATAGGACTGTTGTTTGTGGAGAGTTGACCGTTACGTGATGTGAACATGGCGTGTTTCCGCCAGGGGGCGCGGACCGCCAGCCCGATCCGGGCCCCTCGCTCCGCCGGTCGGCGGCGCCCGCGCACGCCGCCCCGTAACCTCACCGAATGAACACGGAGTTGCGGGTGGCGGCCTACGCCGTATGCGTACGGGAAACCGGTGGTGCCCAGGAGATCCTGCTCGCGCGCTGGGTGGCCCGGGACGGCGGCAAGCGGTGGACGCTGCCGGGCGGCGGCATGGACCACGGCGAGGACCCCCTCGACACCGTGGTGCGCGAGGTCGACGAGGAGACGGGCTACGCGGTCGAGCCGGCCCGGCTGCTCGGCATCGACTCGATCAACCGGCGCTACCCGCGCAAGCTCGGCAGGTTCGCGGACTTCCAGGGACTGCGCATCGTGTACGAGGGCCGGATCACCGGCGGCGAGCTGCGCCACGAGACCAACGGCTCCACGGACCTGGCCGCCTGGCACCCGCTGAACGCGGTGGCCGACCTGGACCGGGTCGAACTCGTCGACGTGGGGCTCGAGTTGTGGCGCACCCGGCCGCCCACGGGCAGGGCGTCCCTCCCCGTGGGCTGAACCACGCGGTCCGGTCGCGGGCGGCGGGCCCTTCCCCTCCGAAGGTCCGCCGCCCGCGCCGGAGTTCAGCGGGGGAGCACCACCACATAGGCGGCGGGCTCCCGCTCGGAGGACGCCATCAGCGCCGTGCGCACCACGGTCGCCTGCTGCTCCAGCGACTCACGCAGCTTCCTCGGCGTCACGTGCACGACGGTGATCCCGAGCCGCTCCAGCGCCTCGCGCTTGCGGCTGTACTCCGACCACAGCTCGTCGTCCTCCTGCCGGGGCGCCCGCGTGTCCAGCTCCACCGCGACCGCGTGCTCGGGCCAGTACGCGTCCAGGCCGCCCAGGTGCGGGCCGCCCGGCAGGCGCAGGTCCACGTTCCACAGCGGGTCCGGAAGGCCGAACCCGCGCACCATCGCGTACAGCCGCTCCTCGGCGATCGAGCGCCCCTCGGCGAGCAGCGCGTCCACCGCGTCCACGACATGGGCCCGCGTCAGCAGCCGGGCCTGCGTCAACTCCCGTACGATCGCGGCCGGTTCGGTGTGGCCGCAGCGCACCGCCTCGGTGAGCAGCCGGCGTACCGCCTGGGCGTCGTCGAGGACGGCGACGGCGTCCGCGAGCGCCCGCGGCACCGGCGCCACCGGCACCCCCGCGACCATCTCCGCGCCGGGCATCACATGCGCCCGCACCAGCTGGACGAACCCCGTCGAGCGCAGCCGCCGGGTGCGCGGCACCAGCACCTCGATCCGGTCGAGCGAGAGCAGCGGGGGAGCCGAGGAGAAGCGGTGCATCGCGAGCGCCGCGAGCCCGGTGACGACGGCCTGCGGCGCCTCGGTGTGGGCCTGGCCCTGCGCCGGGATGACCTTGGCGCGTCCGGCGGCCGGCCACCCCGCGTAGAGCAGCGCGGCGTGCAGCCGCTCCTCGCTGGTGGCGGGGCCCGGGTGCAGCACGTACACCCCGGGAAGCAGCTGCTGCCAGGGGCCGCCGGGGCGGCACTGGGCGGCGGTGCGCGCGGCCGAAACCCCGTGCGCGCGCAGTTGGTTGGCGGAGAGCACGCGCCGCTGCACGTCGGTGAGGTGGCTCAGGGGGCGGGGGGAGAGCGGGGTGTTGTGGTTCATGCTGCGGGGTTTTCCGCAGCCGGAGGGCCCGCTAACCGCTGTTACACGCCCGTCGACAAATCCGGACAACCCCGTCCTAAAGTACGGGCGTTCGACTGCCGATCAGGGGGGCCCGTCCACGGGCCCCCCGAACCGGCGTCAGCGTGCGGCCACCGCCGCGTCGCAGGCCTGGCCGCGCAGGGTGCGCGCCAGGTCGTCACGGGCTTCGAGGACCAGACGGCGCAGCGCCGGAGCCGCACCCTCGTGCGCGGCGAGCCAGGCGTCGGTCGCCGCCAGCGTCGCCCCGTCGCCCTGGAGCGCCGGGAAGAGGCCCTTGACGATGTCCATGCCGATCTGGATCGAACGCTCGGCCCACAGCCGCTCGATCACCTCGAAGTACTTCGGGGCGTACGGCGCGGTCAGCTCCCGCTGCGAGGACTGGTTGAAGCCCGCGATGGTGGCCTCCACCAGCGCGTTGGACAGCGCGTCCGACTCCACGACCTGCGCCCAGGCCTGCGCCTTGACCGCCGCGGAGGGGCGCGCGGCCAGGCAGCGCACGTGGTGGCGCTTGCCGGACGCGGTGTCGTCGCGGGCCAGCTCCGCGTCGACGGCCGACTCGTCCGCGACGCCGTGCGCGGCCAGCGGTTCGAGCAGCGCCCAGCGCAGCTCCTGGTCCACGTCGAGGCCGTCGATCCTGGCCGAGCCCGCGAGCAGTCCCCGCAGGAGCTGGAAGTCGGCGTCGGTGGTGGCCGTCGCCGCGAAGAAGCGGGCCCAGGTGAGCTGGTGCTGGCTGCCCGGCTCGGCCAGCCGCAGCTCGTGCAGGGCGCCCTCGGCGAGCAGTCGCCCGCCCTCCTCGCGCCAGGCGGGCGCCGCGTAGTGGACGACGGCCGACCGGGCCCAGGAGTGCAGCATCTGGAGCACGCCGATGTCGGACTCGCGGCCCGCGTGCGCGAGGACGAGGGCGACGAAGTCGCGGGCGGGCATCAGCGCGTCCCGCGTCAGGTTCCACAGCGCCGACCAGCACAGGGCGCGCGCCAGCGGGTCGGTGATGTCGCCGAGGTGGGCGCGCAGGGTGGCGAGCGAGCCCTCGTCGAAGCGGATCTTGCAGTAGGTCAGGTCGTCGTCGTTGACCAGGATCAGGTCGGGCCGCTCGGACCCGGCGAGCTCCGCAACGACCGTGCGCGGGCCCTCGACGTCGACCTCGGCACGGGCGTAGCGCACCAGCGCGCCCGCCTCGTTGCGGTACAGGCCCACCGCGACCCGGTGCGGACGCAGCTCGGGGTGCGAGTCCGCCGCCTCCTGGACCACGGCGAGCTCGGTGACGCGGTCCCCGGCGTCGTACGTGGCAACGGGAGTCAGGGAGTTGACGCCCGCCGTCTGGAGCCAGGAGCGCGACCAGGTGGCCATGTCGCGCCCGGAGACCTCTGCGAGCACCGACAGCAGATCGGCCAGGCGCGTGTTGCCGTACGCGTGCCGCTTGAAGTACCGCCGGGCCCCTTCGAGGAAGGCGTCCCGGCCGACGTAGGCGACGAGCTGCTTGAGCACCGAGGCGCCCTTGGCGTACGTGATCCCGTCGAAGTTGAGCTTGGCGTCCTCCAGGTCACGGATGTCGGCCGTGATCGGGTGGGTGGACGGCAGCTGGTCGGCCCGGTAGGCCCACGCCTTGCGGTTGTTCGCGAAGGTCACCCAGCTGTTGGTGAAGCGGGTGGCCTCCGCCTGCGAGAAGGCGCCCATGAAGTCCGCGAAGGACTCCTTGAGCCACAGGTCGTCCCACCACACCATGGTGACCAGGTCGCCGAACCACATGTGCGCCATCTCGTGCAGGATGACGTTGGCCCGGCGCTCGTAGGCGGCCTGCGTCACCTTGCCGCGGTAGATGTACTCCTCGCGGAAGGTCACCAGGCCCGGGTTCTCCATCGCGCCCAGGTTGTACTCCGGCACGAACGCCTGGTCGTACTTCCCGAACGGGTAGGGGAAGTCGAAGTTGTCGTGGAAGAAGTCCAGGCCCTGCTTGGTGACCAGGAAGACGTCGTCGGCGTCGAAGTGCCGCGCGAGCCCCTTGCGGCACATCGCGCCCAGCGGGATCTCCAGCTTGCCGCCGTCGTCGAAGGTGCGCGTGTAGGAGTCGGTGACGTAGTGGTACGGGCCCGCCACCACGCAGGTGATGTACGTCGAGATCGGCTCGGTCGCGGCGAAGCGCCACACACCGTCCGCCTCCTGGCCGCCCGCGCCGTTGGACCACACCGTCCAGCCCTCGGGTGCCTGCGCCTCGAAGACGAAGCGGGCCTTGAGGTCGGGCTGCTCGAAGGTGGCGAACACGCGGCGCGCGTCGGCGGGCTCGTACTGCGTGTAGAGGTAGACCTCGCCGTCCTCCGGGTCGACGAAGCGGTGCATGCCCTCGCCGGTCCGGCTGTAGGCGCACTGGGCGTCGACCACCAGGACGTTGTCCTCGGCGAGGTCGTCGAGCGCGATCCGGCTGCCGTCGAAGACCTCGGCGGGGTCGAGCGCGCGGCCGTTCAGCGTCACCGAGGTCACCGACGGGGCGATGAGGTCCACGAAGGTGGCGGCGCCCGGCCGGGACGCGCGGAAGCGGATGGTGGTCAGGGACCGGAACGTGCGGAGCCCGTCCGGGGCGTCCCCGACCGCGGACCGCAGGTCGAGGGAGACGTCGTAGCCCTCGACGGACAGCAGCTCGGCCCGCTCGCGGGCCTCGTCGCGGGACAGATTCTCACCGGGCACGGGCACTCCTTCGTGTCTCGTTCGAACGGCCTCGATCCTCCCACGCCGCTCGGGCGGGCACGGCGCGGGAATGGGATCGGCCGCAGCGGATGTTGGACGGAATGCTTTCGGCCGGTGCCGGTGTTCGGCCGTAGAGACGCTTGCTTTGACCGACGTCGCACGATGCTGCCCGATGTTGCCCGAGGAGAGACATGTCCCAGACTGCCAAGACCCCCGTCGACTTCTGGTTCGACCCCATCTGCCCGTGGGCCTGGATGACCTCGCGCTGGATGCTGGAGGTCGAGAAGGTCCGCGACGTGGAGGTCCGCTGGCACGTGATGAGTCTCGCGGTCCTGAACGAGGACCGGCTGGACGAGCTGCCCGAGCAGTACGCCGAGAACATGCGGCCCGGAGGCAAGTCCTGGGGCCCGGTGCGCGTCGTGACCGCCGCCCGGGAACTGCACGGCGACGAGGTCGTCGGCAGGCTGTACACCGCGCTCGGCACCCGCTTCCACAACGAGGGCCTCGGCGTGACCCGGGACTCCATCGCCGCCGCGCTCAAGGACGCGGGCCTGCCCGCCGAGCTCATCGACTACGCCGACCAGGACACCTACGACCTCCAGCTGCGCGCGTCCCACAAGGAGGGCATCGAGAAGGTCGGCCAGGACGTCGGCACCCCGGTCATCGCGGTGCCGGGCGCCGACGGCGAGCAGATCGCCTTCTTCGGCCCGGTCGTCACGCCCGCCCCGCAGGGCGAGGCCGCCGCCAAGTTGTGGGACGGCACCCTGCTGGTCGCCGCCACCCCCGGCTTCTACGAGATCAAGCGCAGCCGCACCGTCGGCCCCGACTTCAGCAACCTCTGACCCCCGTCCCGGGCCGCCCCCAACCCCCTGGGGGCGGGCTGAGGATGCTCATGCCGACCAGCACCGGTGCTGTCAGGGGCGCGGGGAACTGCGCGAGACGCGACCATGGTCCGCAGACCGAAGGGCTTTTAGGGGCGCGGGGAACTGCGCGAAAAGCGGGCACGGTCCGCAGGCACCGGCAGGGTGGCGCTCCGCACGCCGCCGAAACGCGAACGGCCCCGCGAGTCACGTCCTCGCGGGGCCGTCCGTTTCATCCGCCCGCACGTGAAGGTTGAGAAGACGATCACGAGCAGGACGCTCACGCGCCCGTGGGGCGCTGTGCCAGGAGGTCCTACGGGGCCAGGATCAGGTTGTTGCCGGCCTGCTTGGCGGCGGCGTAACGCCGTGCCACGTCCTGCCAGTTGACGACCCGCCACATCGCCTCGATGAAGTCGACCTTCTGGTTCTTGTACTGGAGGTAGAAGGCGTGCTCCCAGGCGTCGAAGACCAGGATCGGGGTCGAGCCCTGGCCGACGTTGCCCTGGTGGTCGTAGATCTGCTCGACCACGAGGCGGCCGCTGATCGGCTCGTAGGCGAGGACGCCCCAGCCCGAACCCTGCGTCGTCGCCGCGGCCTTGGTCAGCTGGGCCTTGAACTTGGCGAAGGAGCCGAAGGACTCGGCGATGGCGTCCGCCAGCTCGCCGGTGCCGTCCTTGTCCAGGGGCTCGCCGCCGCCGTCGCCCGTCATGTTGTGCCAGTAGATCGAGTGCAGGATGTGGCCGGAGAGGTGGAACGCGAGGTTCTTCTCCAGGCCGTTGATCGAGCCCCAGGCATCCTTGTCGCGCGCCTCGGCGAGCTGCTCCAGGGTGTCGTTCGCGCCCTTCACATACGCCGCGTGGTGCTTGTCGTGGTGCAGCTCGATGATCTCCGGGCTGATGACCGGTTCGAGCGCGGCGTAGTCGTACGGAAGTTCAGGAAGGGTGTAAATGGCCATGTCCGAGCCCTCCGACTGCTCACTGCGAATGCTTATTGCAACTGATGTGCAAGTGCACGCTACCAGCAGCAATACGGACGCGCAGCCAAGGGTGACCTCAGCAAAAAGTCCTGCGTCCCGAGGCCTGGGGCCAAGGGACGCAGGACAGTTGAAAGGGTGCGGGCCGTCCGGTCAGGCGTCGAGCGGGGTGCGGACCGAGGTGCGCTGGCGGACGTAGCCGATGATCGCGAGGACCAGGGTGAGCCCGCCGGTGTAGTAGAGCTGCACCCGCGTGCCGTCCTCGCGGGCCATCAGGACGAAGACGACCGCCATGCCGAGGAGCGCGAGCCAGGTGAGCCACGGGTAGAGCCACATCTTCACGACCAGCTTCTCCGGCGCCTCGCGCTCGATGCGGCGGCGCAGCAGCAACTGCGAGGCGGCGATGAAGAACCAGACGACCAGGATGATCGCGCCGATGGTGTTCAGGAGCCACTGGAAGATGTCGTTCGGACGCCAGTAGCTGAGCAGCACGCACACGAAGCCGAAGGCGGAGGAGACGAGGACCGCGATCCGCGGCACCCCGCCGGAGATCTTCCCGAGCACCTGGGGGCCCTGGCCGCGCGAGACGAGCGAGCCCGCCATGCGCGAGGCGCCGTAGATGTTGGCGTTCATCGCCGAGAGCAGAGCGACCAGGATCACGACGTTCATGATGTGGCTCGCGGCCGGGATGCCGAGGTGGTCCAGGGTCGCGACGTAGGGGCCCTTGGTGGCGATGTCCTTGGCGGTCCACGGCAGCAGCGTCACGACGACGGCCATCGAGCCGATGTAGAAGATCGCGATCCGCCACATCGCGGTGCGCACGGCCTTCGCGACGCCCTGGACGGGGTGTTCGGACTCGGCCGCCGCGATGGTGACCGTCTCCAGGCCGCCGTACGCGAAGACGGAGGCGAGCAGTCCGACGATGAGGCCCTCGCTGCCGTTGGGCATGAAGCCGCCCTGGCCGGTGAGGTTGGCAAGCCCCGGGGCGCTGGTGTCCGGCAGCACGCCGATGATCGCGAGCACGCCGATGACCAGGAAGAGGACGATCGCGCCGATCTTCAGGGCGGCGAACCAGAACTCGAACTCGCCGAAGTTCTTCACGGCCGCCAGGTTGGTGCCGCAGAACAGCAGCATGAAGACGGCCACCAGGGCCCACTCCGGGACGCCCGGCAGCCAGCCGTGCACGATGCCCGCGGCGCCGATGCCCTCCAGGCCGACGGCCACGCAGAGCAGGAACCAGAACGCCCAGCCCGCGGTGAACCCGGCCCACGGTCCGATCGCCCGCTCGGCGTGCACCGAGAAGGAGCCCGAGGCGGGGTTGGCCGCCGACATCTCGCCCAGCATGCGCATCACGAGCATGACCAGGGCGCCGGATATCGTGTAGGCGAGGATGATCGAGGGCCCGGCGGCGGCGATCGCGGTGCCGGAGCCGACGAAGAGCCCGGCGCCGATGACGCCGCCGAGGGCGATCATCGACAGATGGCGCTGCTTGAGGCCATGCGTGAGCGGCGAGTCGGTTCGTGGCCGGCTGTCGTTCGGCGCGGGCGTGGTGGTCCGAGACATGGGCATGCCCTGTTCAGTAGCTGATCCACCGGGTCGGCGGCACGGGCCCACAGTCTCAGGGCGGCTCCGCTCAGAGGGAACACCCGACCGCTATGCGGACACCCGACTCACACAGCGTGAAGGCTCGGGTGCGGTTTGTTCACATGGATTTCACACGCGGCGCGTGCGCAACTCCCGTACCGCCGCCACCAGAAGGACCAGCGCCGTCGCCCCCGCCGACCACAGCACCTGCGGCCGGGCGGTGTCGTCGAGGAGCATCAGGACCAGGACCGCGGCCATCGCCGCGAGCGCGGCCCAGGTGAGGTAGGGGAAGGCCCACATCCTCAGCGTGAGCGTCTCGGGCGCCTCGCGCTCGATCCGGCGCCGCAGCCGCAGCTGCGACAGGGCGATCAGCGCCCACACGAACAGGAGCACCGCGCCGACCGCGTTGAGCATGTAGAGGAACACCGAGTCCGGCCACTTCAGGTTCAGCAGCACCGACACGAACCCGAAGGCCACCGACGCCAGCACCGCCCGGCGCGGCACCCCGCCGCCCGACACCTTCAGCAGCCCCTTCGGCGCCTCGCCCCGCTCGGCGAGCGAGAAGACCATGCGCGAGGACCCGTACAGGTTGGCGTTCAGGGCCGAGAGCAGCGCCACGAACACCACGATGTTCATGATCTGGCCGGCCGACGGGATGCCGATCGAGTCGAGGACCGCGACGTACGGGCTCTGGCCCGGCTTCATCGACGTCCACGGCAGCAGCGTCACGATGACCAGCATCGAGCCGACGTAGAAGAAGAGGATGCGCCACACCGCGCTGCGCACCGCGCGGCCGACCGCGCGCACCGGGTCGTCGGACTCGGCGGCGGCGATCGTGACGACCTCCAGGCCGCCGAACGCGAAGATCACCGCGAGCACCCCGGAGACCACCCCGCTCCACCCGGCGGGCAGGAAGCCGCCCTGCCCGGTCAGGTTGGACAGGCCCACCGCGGAGGTGTCGGGCAGCAGGCCGAAGACGGCGAGCAGCCCGAGCGCCAGGAACGCGACGATGGCGAAGATCTTCAGGGCGGCGAACCAGAACTCGAACTCGCCGAAGTTCTTCACCGCGGCCAGGTTGGCGCCCGTGAACACCACCATGAAGATCAGCACCCAGGCCCACTGCGGAACCCCCGGCGCCCAGCCGTTCGCGATCTTCGCGGCGCCGGTCGCCTCCACGGCGAGGACGACGACGAGCAGGAACCAGTACAGCCACCCGACGCTGAACCCGGCCCAGCGCCCCAGCGCCCGCTCCGCGTGCACCGAGAACGAGCCCGACGCGGGCATCGCCGCCGCCATCTCGCCCAGCATCCGCATCACCAGCATCGCGATCGCGCCCGCGATCAGATACGACACGACGATGCCCGGACCCGCCACCGCGATCCCCGCACCCGACCCCACGAAGAGTCCCGCGCCGATCACCCCGCCGAGGCCGAGCATGGTCAGATGGCGCTGCTTCAGCCCGTGCGAGAGGGGCTCCGCGGGCAAGGAGTCGTGCATGGCGCTCGTAACTTTCGATTTATGGGGAACCTACAGTCTCCCCGAGTCACGACCCCCGGCGCAAAAGGGATACCCGAGACCATCGCCGCAGTGACGAGGGTCACGCCCCGGCGGGCATGAATCCTGGCCTTTGTGCAGACCCCACCAAGGCTTCAACGCCCGCTTTGTGGGCGGCTGCTGGTGATCCAGTGAGATTCAGTGGGCTAACGTCACGGTGTCCCCAGCATGTCCCGCTGACCCAACACCCGCCGGAGTCCCGATGAGCACTGTGTCCGCCGCCGCCCCCCGCACCGGATCGGTCCTCGCCGACCTGCTGCCTGCCTCCCGCACCAAGGACATCGCGCTCGTCGTCGGCGGCGCGGCGCTGACCGGAATCGCCGCCCAGATCGCCGTGCCGGTCCCCGGTTCGCCCGTCCCGGTCACCGGCCAGACCTTCGCGGCGCTGCTCGTCGGCGCGGGCCTCGGCGCCGGCCGCGGCTTCCTCTCGCTCGCGCTGTACGCCCTGGTCGGCATGGCCGGGATGCCCTGGTTCGCGAACGGCACCTCCGGCGCGGGCGGCGCCTCGTTCGGCTACGTGCTCGGCATGCTCCTCGCCTCCACCGTCGTCGGCGCGCTGGCCCGCCGCGGCGCCGACCGCTCGGTGCCGCGCACCGCGGGCACGATGGTGCTCGGCTCGGCGATCATCTACGCGGTGGGCGTGCCCTACCTCGCCGCCTCGACCGGCATGTCGCTGACCGCGGCGGTCGCCGCCGGACTCACCCCCTTCCTGCTCGGCGACGCGCTCAAGGCCGCGCTCGCGATGGGGCTGCTGCCCGCCGCGTGGAAGCTCATCGGCCGCCGCGGCTAACGCGGTTCGATCGTGTAGTTGTTCCTGAAGAGGTTCGCCGGGTCGTACGAGGCCTTCAAAGCGGCGAGCCTCTTCTCGTTCTCCTCGCCGTACAGCCCCTCGACGCCGGTGAACCGCGCGCCGCCGAAGGCGAAGTTGAGCGCCCGGCCGAGCGTCCACGGCCGCAGCAGCGCGAAGACCTCCGTGTGGACGGCGCGCACCGCGGAGAGGCCGCCCTCCTCGAACGGTGTCAGCACCCGCAGCAGGAAGTCCGCCTCGCGGTGCGGCACCGCGTTCGGCGCGGGCCTGGACAGGGCGCCGCCCAGGTGGTTGAGCTGCACCACGCACATGGTCGGCGCCGCGGGGCCGGTCAGCCGCAGCGCCTCGGCGAGCGCCGCCGGGTCCGGCCGGCCCAGCATCGCGTTGTCGCCGTAGTAGGCGTGCGCGTGCTCCGGGTCGCGGTGGATGGACGGCGACTCGGTGTACGACATCTCCCGCAGGTCGTCCGCGAGGGCGGGTCCGATCTCCCGCAGCGGAGCCACCAGGCGCTCGCCCTCCTCGGCATCGCCGGTGAAGGCGAGGCGCACGGTCACCACATAGCGTCCGCGCACCGCGGGCGGCGCCCACGCGGCGTCGGGCCACTGGATGGTCTGGAGCGAAGAGGTCACCGTGTCCGGGACCGTCGCGGTCCAGCGCAGGTACCGCGCGAGGACGCGCTCGCCCAGCTCCGTCCCGTCGAAACTCAGCTGCCCCCCGTACAGCCGGGCCACCGGGACCAGGCTGGTCTCCAGGGCGGTCACCACGCCCAGATTGGCGCCGCCGCCGAGCAGCCCCCAGTACAGCTCGGAGTCGCTCTCGGCGGTCACCCGGCGCAGTGCGCCGTCGGCGGTGACGACCTCCAGGGCCCGCACGTGGTCGGCCGCGTACCCGAACTCCCGTGCCAGGATGCCGAGTCCGCCGCCCAGTGTGTAGCCGACCGCGCCGACGCTCGGCGCCGAGCCGTTCAGCGGGGCGAGCCCGTGCGGGGCCGCGGCCGCGACGACCTTGCCCCACGGCGTGCCCGCGCCGACCCGGACCGTGCGGCGCCCGGCGTCGACGGTGACCGTGTCCATCCGGCGGGTGGTGATGAGGACCCCGCCCTCGGTGGCGCCCGCCAGGCCGTGCCCGGTGGCGTGCACCCCCACGGCGAGGCCGCGCTCGGCCGCGTACCGCACGGCCTTCTGGACGTCCTCGGGGCTCTCGGCCGCGAAGACGACCGCGGGGTGCTGGGCGAACCCGAGCTGGTATCCGGCCAGTTCATTCGCGTACCCGCTGTCGCCGGGGTGGAACGTGCGCACGGGAAGCCCTCCGTCTGCCGGCCCACCGGAGGTGGGCTCTTCGCTGGACATGAGGAGAGCTTCCCGTGGAAACCTGACATCCGCCGTCAGGTTTTCCCGACCGGCGTTTCGGTCAGTGCTTCGCCGCCCACCTGCGGCCCCGGCTCGTCCACCACAGGCCCGTGCCGCCGGCGATCAGGAACAGCGCGCCGGCCGCGAGGAGCGGCAGCACCCCGTCGTTGGCCCCGGTCTTGGGGAGCTGGGGCGGTGCGGCGGGAGAGGACGGCGCCGGAGCTGTCGGCGTGCTGCTCGCCGGGGGAGAGGCCGTGCCCGACGGCGGGGCGGCCGGCACGTTGTCGGTGCCGAGCAGCAGCGGGGTGTCCGGCGCGTTCGGCGTCGGGTGGGTCGTGCCGAACGGCACCGGGCCCTGCTGCCACAGCACCTTGTCGCCGCTCCCCTCCGTCACGGGCAGGCAGATTTTGCCTGTCTTCGCCAGGTCGTACGTCGCCGAGACCGTGTACGCCCTCGACCGGCCGGGCGCCAGGTCCGGGATCGCGCAGCCGAACCCGCTGTTGGTGCCCGCGGGCAGCTTGCCCTTCGCGACCGGCACGCAGCCCTTGACGTCGGTGATCCGCATGCCGTCCAGGCCGAGGACGGTCAGGGTGACCGGTCCGGTGGCCCTGCTGCCGTGGTTGGTGACCCTGGCCGTCAGCGTGGTGCGGCCCGTCGCGTTGTTCACCTTGATCGTCGACGGCAGTTCGGTGGAGATCTGGAGGTCCGCCGGGGCGCTCGGCCCGGGCTTGCCGCCCTGGCTGCTGCCCGGTGTCGGATCGACCGCGAACGCCACCCCCGCCCCGAACGGAACAATCAACAGGGCCACGAATAGGGAAACAATTGGAGATCCTTTTTCTTTTCGAACACGCATGTCCCATCCCCCTCACCCGCGTTGGGTGCATCTGTGCACAGAAGGGTCCCACAAGATTTCCAGGAATTATGCTGTGATGGTGTCACCGTAGTGAATCAGTCCTGGTCACAGTGGGTGCTGAGGGGGTGGGTGGTCATGCCGGGAACACGGGGGCTATTGGTCGCTGGGCGTTACCGCCTGGGCGAAACAATTGGCCAGGGGGGAATGGGGCGGGTGTGGCGGGCGGCGGACGAGATACTCGACCGCCAGGTCGCCGTAAAGGAAATGCGCATCAATGAACTCGATGCAGAGGACAGTCGAATTCGCCGCGAGCGCACCCTGCGCGAGGCCCGCGCCACCGCCCGCATCGACCACCCCAACGTGGTGCGGGTCTACGACGTGGTGGCCGAGGAGAGCGACCGGCTGTGGATCGTGATGGAGCTCGTCGAGTCCCGCTCCCTGGAGAAGCTCCTCCTGGAGGACGGGCCCGTCTCCCCGCGCGAGGCCGCCCGCATCGGCGTCGGCCTCGCGGCGGCCCTCGTCGAGGTGCACGCGGTGGGCGTCCTGCACCGTGACATCAAGCCCGGCAACGTCCTGCTCGGCCCGGGCGGCCGGGTCGTCCTCACCGACTTCGGCATCGCCGCCATCCAGGACGCGGCCGCGCTCACCGTGGTCGGCATGCTGGTCGGCTCCCCGGACTACATGGCGCCCGAGCGGGTGGCCGGGAAGCCGCAGGGCCCGGCGTCCGACGTGTGGTCGCTCGGCGCCACCCTGTGCGCGGCGGTCGGCGGGCGCTCCCCCTTCTCCCGGCCCTCCACGCTCGCCACCCTGCACGCCGTGCTCTACGAGGAGCCCGAACTCCCGGAAGCGGCGGGCCCGTTGGGACCGCTCCTGGCGCAGCTCCTGGTCAAGGACCCGGAGCTGCGGCCGGGCCTGGCCGAGACCGCCACCCGGCTGATGCCGATCGCGGCGCCCCCCACGGTGCTCGCCGCGGGGCCCACGGGCGTCCCGCACCCGCCCACCGTCCAGGTGTTCGGAGATCCACCGCCCTGGCCGGGCGCCGTACGCGAGCAACCACCGCCCCCGCCCCCGCCCAGGGAAGTGCCCCCGTCGCCGGAGCCCGTACCCGAGGAGCCGCGGCCCGCGCCGCGCCGCCGCGGGTGGACCCGCGCCCGGATCGTGGTGGTGGCCGCCCTCGTGGTGGCGGCGGCCGTGACCGCCGTGCTGATCGCCGCCACGGCCGACCAGCACCTCGGCGGCGGTTCGGGCGGGTCCTCCTCGGCGGCCCCGCCCACCGTGGCGGGCACCGCGCGCCCGCCCTCGGCGACCCCGCCGCCCGGCTCGATCAACGAGACCGGGTTCGCCTGGATCCCGCCGAAGGACTGGACCCGTACCGCCAAGAGTCCCTCGAACGTCCACTACCACGCGCCGGACGGAAAACAGGAGATCGCCGCCTCGTACGCACTCGCACGCGGCGGCGATCTGATGACCCAGTGGCAGGAGGCCGAAGCGGGCTCCCACGACGTGCCCGGCTACCACAAGATCCGGCTCGCCCGGACGACCTTCCACGGGCAGCCCGCCATCATCTGGGACTACGACTTCACCCAGAACGGCGTCCCGTGGAAGGCCCGCCAGCTCGGCTTCGACGAGGGCGGCAAGTCGTACCAGATCAACACCTGGTACGAGGCCGACACGGAGTCCGCCGCCCTCGGCAGCTACGAGGCGGTGACGTCTTCCTTCACACCGCTGTAGGAGGAGGAGCGGGAGGCGAGCACCTTCTCCTTGACCACCGCGATCACGATGACGATCGCGGCCACCAGCAGCGACAGGAGCACCTGCTCGCGGCCGGACTTGTCGAACAGCATGTAGACCAGGACGAAGGAGATCATCCCGATCGTCAGCCAGGTGAGATAGGGGAAGCCCCACATCTTCACGGTCAGCTTCTCCGGCTGCTCGCGCAGGATGATCCCGCGCATCCGCAGCTGGGTGAAGCAGATGACCAGCCACACGAACAGGGCCACCGCGCCCGAGGAGTTCAGGAGGAACGCGAAGACGGTGTCCGGCCACTTGTAGTTGAAGAAGACCGCCACGAAGCCGAAGACGACCGAGGACAGGATCGCGACCTGCGGCACACCCCGCTTGTTCGTGCGGGCGAACGACTTCGGCGCGTCGCCGCGCTCACCGAGCGAGAACGCCATCCGGGAGGCCGTGTACAGGCCGGAGTTGAGGCAGGAAAGGACCGCCGTCAGGACGATCACGTTCATGATCTGGTCGGCGTGCGGAATGCCGATCGTCTTCAGGGCCGCCACGTACGAGCCGTCCGCGACGATCGAGGGGTCGCTCCACTTGAGCAGGGTCAGCACCACGAAGATCGAACCGAGGTAGAACACCGCGATCCGCCAGATCACGCTGTTGGTGGCCTTGGTCACGGCGCGCCGCGGGTCCTCGGACTCACCGGCGGCGAGCGTGACGATCTCGGAGCCCATGAAGGAGAACACGACCATCAGCACACCGGTCAGGATCGCGCCGTAGCCCTTGGGGAAGAACCCGCCCGCGTCCGTGAGGTGGGCGAAGCCGGCCCCCGGGTTGTCGGAGCCCGGCAGCACGCCGAACACCGCGAGCAGGCCGATGACCACGAAGGCGCCGATGGCGACGACCTTGATCCCGGCGAACCAGAACTCGAACTCGCCGTACGAGGAGACGGAGGCCAGGTTGCTGGCGGTCAGGACCAGCATCACGATGAGCGCCCAGCCCCACTGCGGGACCCCCGGCACCCAGTCGTGCAGGATCTTCGCGCCGGCCGTCGCCTCGACCGCGAGCACCACGACCCAGAAGAACCAGTAGAGCCAGCCGATCGAGAACCCGGCCCAGCGCCCGAGCGCGCGGTCCGCGTACGCCGAGAACGAGCCCGACGACGGGCGGGCGGCGGCCATCTCGCCCAGCATGCGCATCACGAAGACGACCATCACGCCGACGAGCGCGTACGAGAGCAGGATGGCGGGCCCGGCCGCGGCGATGCCGGAGCCGGAGCCCACGAACAGGCCGGCGCCGATCACGCCACCGATGGCGATCATGGACAGATGACGGTTCTTGAGACCGGCCTTGAGGCCGGAGTCGGGCACCTGTGAATCCCCGGGTCCACCGGGCAGGTGATCTTCCTTCGCAAGGGACGGCTGCGAGGTCATGGACGCTTCCTTACGTCTTCGGAGCACTCGGGTTACGAGCCCGGGTATTCAAACCTGGTCCGCTTCGGGACGGAAGGCCTGAATCCGGATCGTTAGACGGGACCAAGTGCGGGGACCAAAGTCCTCACCCCGCTAAGCCCTGCCCCGACCCGCGCATGCCACACTCGGGTACATGCGCGTGTACCTCGGCTCCGACCATGCCGGCTTCGAACTCAAGAACCACCTCGTCGAGTGGCTCACGGCCCATGGGCACGAGCCCGTGGACTGCGGTCCGCACATCTACGACGCCCAGGACGACTACCCGCCGTTCTGCCTGCGTGCCGCAGAGAAGACGGCCGCCGACCCGGACTCGCTCGGCATCGTGATCGGCGGCTCCGGCAACGGCGAGCAGATCGCCGCCAACAAGGTCAAGGGCGTCCGCGCCGCACTGGCCTGGAGCGAGCAGACCGCGGCGCTGGGCCGTGAGCACAACGACGCCAACGTGATCTCCATCGGCGGCCGGATGCACACCGAGGAGGAGGCGACCAGGTTCGTCGAGATCTTCCTCACTACCCCGTACTCGGGTGAGGCGCGTCACACCCGCCGCATCGAGATGCTCACCGCGTACGAGACCACCGGCAAGCTTCCCGAGATCCCGGCCCACCACCCGCAGCAGGGCTGAGCACGGGCCATGCCCGAGGGCCACACGATCCACCGCCTGGCCGCCGACCACGACCTGAGGTTCGGCGGCCGGCCGCTGCGCGCGTCCAGCCCGCAGGGCAAGTTCTCGGACGGCGCGGCCCTGGTCGACGGCCAGGTCCTGGAGAGCGCCGAAGCCCACGGAAAGCACCTGTTCCTCGGCTTCGGCCCCGCGGGCTGGGTCCACATCCACCTCGGCCTGTTCGGCAAGTACGGCCTCGGTGACGCCCCGGCCCCGCCGGCCACCGACACCGTACGGCTGCGGCTCCTGAACGACACCGCGTACGCCGACCTGCGCGGGCCCACCACCTGCGCGCTGATCACCGACGGCGAGAAGCGCGCGATACACGACCGGCTCGGGCCCGACCCGCTGCGCCCCGCCGACACGGGCGAGAAGGCCTGGCAGCGGATCTCCCGGAGCCGCACCACCATCGCCGCCCTGCTCATGGACCAGAAGGTCGTCGCGGGCGTCGGCAACGTCTACCGGGCCGAGGTCCTCTTCCGGCACGGCATCGACCCCTACCGGCTCGGCAAGGACATCGGCCGCGCCGCCTGGGACGCGATCTGGGCGGACCTGGTGGAGCTGATGCGCGAAGGGGTCCGGCTCAACCGGATCGACACCGTCCGCCCCGAGCACACCCCCGAGGCCATGGGCCGCCCGCCGCGCTTGGACGACCACGGCGGCGAGGTGTACGTCTACCGCCGGGCCCGGCAGGCCTGCCACATCTGTGGCGGCGAGATCCGCACCGCCGATCTCGCCGCCCGCAATCTGTTCTGGTGCCCCGGCTGTCAGAAGCCGTGAGGCAGCCAGGGGGCGAGCTCGCTGCCGAACGCCGTCGAGGCCTCGGTCAGCGCGCCCGGCCGCAACTCGCGCACCCGGCCCGCGCCCGCCAGTGCGGCGAGCGTGAACCCGCCGAGGTACGCGGCGCCCAACTCCCGCACGGACAGCGCCAGTTCGGCCGGGTCCTCGGTGCGGACACAGGACGCGCCCTTCGCGTCGCCGGTCAACCGCCAGCGGCCCGCGTTCCACGGACAGAACGCGTCCTCGACCTCCAGGACCACGTCGACGGGCGCCGCGTACGTCCGCGACTCCAGGGCCGCGCCCACCTCCACGAGGCGCACGTGCAGCGCGTCCTTGAGCCGGATCCCGCACCGGCGCACATCGGAGACCAGATGCTGGAAGGGGTCGTCGACCGGCCGGTTCCGCACCTTCAGCGTGTCCGTCAGATCGAGGTCGAACAGGTAGCGCCACAGCGTCGCGGAGACCGCCGGGTCCACCGCCTCCAGATCGAGCAGCGTCACCGTGCCGCTCACGCCCCGGGGCGTTGACGTCATGGACACCCGGTAGCGCGCGTACCCGACGAGCTCCCCGGCGCGCTCGGCGAGCACGCACTGCGCCGCGGAGGCGCCGTCACGGTAGGACTCCGGGTCGACCGTGGTGAGCCGGTCCCAGCCCGGCTGCCTGGCCAGCATGCCGGGCCGCAGCGGCACCTGGCGCGCGTACAGCGCCTCGCACGCCGCCAGGGAATCCCCCACCTTCGCGTACCGCAGCCGCACCTCGTCGCTGCCGGGCGGCAGGTCGAGCCGGACCCGGGTGGTGTCGATCTCCGCGGACAGCGCCATCGTGCCGACGCCGTAGCCGAACCGCCCGTAGATGGCCGGCTCGGACGCGGTCAGGACGGCGAGCGCCTCGCCCCGCTCCCGCAGGTCGTCCAGCTGGCGCCGCATCATCGAGGTGAGGATGCCGCGGCGGCGGTGGGTGCCCATGACGCCGACCCCGGTCACCCCCGCGGCCGGCACCACGGCCCCGCCGGGCACGCTCAGGCGGAACGGGAAGGTGCTGGTGGCGGCCACGCACCGCGCGCCGTCCCAGACCGCCGTCGACCGCGCGGGATCGATCAGCTCACGCCACAGCTCCACTTCCTCGGGCGCGTCCGGGATCCCCCCGAAGGCCACCACCAGGGCCCCGTACCACTCGTCCCACTCGGCCGGGTCCAGCACGCGCAGCTGTGTCGTCATGGGCCATGCCTAGCAGGGACCGTGCGGGCGGAGCGAACGTATTTCCGGGCCCGGCCGCCGGGGGCCGGTGTCCGCGCGCGGCGGGCCGGGACGGGTGGGGCGCCTGGTCGGTGCGTCCGGCGCGGAGTACGCCGCCCGAGCGACCGGTTTTCCACCGGGCCGCCCCCCGCGCCCGCCGGGGGCCATCTGCACGGGGAGCCGTCCGCTGGATAGGGTCCTGGGCAATGGCACGTGCGATGAGAGCGGACTCGTTCACCGCCCGGTGGCGCAAGGCGCTGCACCGGGTCCGCATCGCCGTGCGCCGCTCCGGCGTCGACTACTTCCGCGGCGACGGCTCCGACTGGATCGCCCTGGCCGGGCTGCTCCTCACCGTTCCCGCGATCACCTGCGCCACGCTCATCGCCCCCGCGTGGTGCGCCCCCTCCGCCCTGGTCCTGCCGATCGTCGCGGGCGGGCTCCTGTTGCGCCCGGCCAACCTGCTCGTCCTGTACGCGGCCGCCGCCACCGCCCTGATCGTGGAGTCGGTGCGGCTCGGCCCCTACACCGCGGGCCCCTCCAGGGTCACCCCGGGCATCGTCCTGGTGGTGGCCGCCTGCGGGCTCTTCGGGCTGCTCATCGCGCAGTTCCGGGCCCGCGTGGGCGTGCCCTGGCGGCGCGGCGGCACCATGCTCTTCGACCTGCGCGAACGCATCCGGGTGCAGAGCGCGCTGCCCCGCCTCCCGCAGGGCTGGCACCGCGAGATGGCGCTGCGCCCGGCGGGCGGCCAGTCCTTCTCCGGCGACTTCGTCGTCGCCGCCCGCACCGGCGGCGGCCGCACCCTGGAGGTCGTCCTCACCGACGTCTCCGGCAAGGGCATGGACGCCGGGTCCCGCGCGCTGCTCCTGTCCGGGGCCTTCGGCGGCCTCCTCGGCTCGCTCCCGCCGCACGCCTTCCTGCCCGCGGCCAACGGCTACCTGCTGCGCCAGGACTGGGACGAGGGCTTCGCCACCGCCATCCACCTGGTCCTCGACCTGGACTCCGGCGACTACGAACTCCTCTCGGCCGGCCACCCCCCGGCCCTCCAGCTCCACGCGGGCTCGGGCCGCTGGCAGGAGCAGTCCGCCGAAGGCCCGCTCCTCGGCGTCTACGACGGCGCGGAATTCCATCCCGCCAAGGGGTCGCTGGCGCCCGGCGACGTCCTGCTGCTGTTCACCGACGGCCTGGTGGAGACCTCCGAACGGGACATCGGCGAAGGCATCGACCGCCTGACCGGCGAGGCCGACCGGTACGTCTCGACCGGGTTCGGCGGCGCGGCGTGGCACCTGATCGAAGCGGTCGCCAAGGACGTCAACGACGACCGCGCGCTGCTGCTGATCAGGCGGGACGCCTGATTCCACCCCGCTCCGCCGCCGCGCCGGGACCCTCCCGGGGTGGGGTCAGCCCCACCCTTGATCCACCGGCGGCCGCCATGGCCGGCAGCCGTCCCGGTCCCTAGGTTCGAAGGGTCGGCGCGAGCGCGCCGTCCACGACGAACGGAGGGCAGGGGCCATGGCACTGCGACGGGCCAAGAACACACGGCGGGCGACCGCGGACGCGGCGCCCGCCCACGACTGGGCCGTCGAACTGCGCGGGGTACGGCGGCAGTACGGCCGCGGCGCCTCGGCCGTGCACGCCCTGCGCGGCATCGACCTCGCCCTGCCCCGGGGCAGCTTCACCGCGGTGATGGGCCCGTCGGGCTCCGGCAAGTCGACGTTCCTGCAGTGCGCGGCGGGCCTCGACCGGCCCACCGGCGGCTCGGTCCGGCTCGGCGGTACCGAGATCACCGGCATGAGCGAGAACAAGCTCACCGAGCTGCGCCGCTCCCGCCTGGGCTTCGTCTTCCAGGCCTTCAACCTGCTGCCCTCGCTGACCGTCGAGCAGAACGTGGTCCTGCCGATGCGGCTCGCGGGGGACCGGCCCGACCGGCGCCGCGCGGCCCAACTCCTCGCGCGGGTCGGCCTGGACGGGAAGGGAGCGCGCCGTCCCGGTGAGCTCTCGGGCGGTCAGCAGCAGCGCGTCGCGATCGCCCGGGCCCTGGTCACCAACCCCGACGTGATCTTCGCCGACGAGCCGACGGGCGCGCTGGACACCACCACGGCGGCCGAGGTCCTGGCCCTGCTCCGGGGCGCGGTCGACTCCCTCGGCGCGACGGTGGTGATGGTGACGCACGACCCGGTCGCCGCCGCCCACGCCGACCAGGTCCTCTTCCTGGCCGACGGCGCCCTGGCGGACGCGCTCCGCGCGGCCTCGCCGAGCCAGATCGCGTCCCGCATGACCACCCTGACGGCGCGGCCCTCCTTCGCAGGAGCGGCGGCGTAGCCGCCGCCGGCGCCGGACACCCGCCCTCGACGCCCCCCCCGGCTCTCAGCCAACCCCTCCGGCCGAGGCCGGGCCGAGCCGGTCGGCGGCGTCCGATCCGGTCCGGCCCTCTGGTCGGCAGCCGTTCGCAGCGAGCTGAACGGCCGGCCAAGTGGGAAGCCCTCTCCGGCCGGAGGCCCGGCCCCAGCGGCGGCGGGCGGCCGCCACCGAAGCCCAGCCACCCACCAGTCCCTCCCCTCATCGAGGGGGGCGGAACGGGCGGGCGGATGGGAAGACCGAGTACCCAGACCAAGCCCCCTCCGCAGGAGCCCCGTATGCACGCCCCCAACGGACTGGCCCGCGCAGCCCTCCGCTTCAAACCCTCCGCCTTCGCCGGAACCTTCGTCGCCCTCCTCATGGCCGCGATGATCGTCTCCGCCTGCGGCCTCCTGCTCGCCACCGGAATCACCGCCTCCGTCCCGCCCCAGCGGTACACCGCCGCCCCCGTCGTGGCCGCCGCCGACCAGCGCCTGCACTACACGATCGGCTCCGGCGAGGACCGCGACGAGGAGTCCCTCGCCCTCCCGGACCGGGCCCGCCTCGACAACTCCCTGGTCGCAAAGGCCGCTTCGGCCCCCGGCGCGGCCGCGGCGATCGCCGACCTCACCCTGCCGGTGCGTACCGGCGAGAACGTCCGCGCCACCGCCCACAACTGGGCCTCCACCGCCTTCACCGGCACCAAGCAGACCTCCGGCACCCCGCCCCGCCCCGGCGAGGCCGTCACCGCCTCCGGCGCCGTGGGGGAGACGATCACCCTCGACACCCCGGGCGGCAAGCGCGAGTTCAGGATCTCCGGCACCGCGGGCGCCCCCGGCACCCACGACATCTGGCTCAACGACGCCGACGCCCGCGCCCTCGGCGGACACCCCGGCAAGGTCGACGCGATCGCCGTGCTCCCCAGGCCCGGCACCTCCACCGCCACCCTCGCGGCCCAGGTCGAGCACGCCCTCGGCGGCCAGGCCCGGGTCCACACCGGCGACGACCGGGCCACGGTCGAGGACGCCGGCCTCGCCCAGGCCAAGGAGCTGCTCACGGGCCTCGGCGGCTCCTTCGGGGGCGTGGCCGCGATGGTCGCCGTCTTCACCGCCGCCGGCACGGTCGCCCTCTCCGTCGCTCAGCGCCGCCGCGAGTACGCCCTGCTGCGAGCGATCGGCGCCACCCCCCGCCAGATCCGCCGCACCATCGCCACCGAGGCCCTCTTCGTCGCCCCGCTCGCCGGCGTACTCGGCTGCCTGCCCGGTGTCGCGCTGGCCACCTGGTGGTTCGGCCAGCTCCACGACAAGGGCGCGATCCCGGCCGCCGTGGACCTCGCCGTCACCCCCCTCCCGCTGGGCATCGCCGTGGCCGCCACCGTGCTGACCGCGCTGTGCGCCTCCGCCGCGGCCGCCCGCCGCCCCGCGAAGATCAAGCCCGGCCAGGCCCTCGCCGAATCCGCCGCCGAACGCCTGCGCCCGGGCTGGATCCGTACGACCCTGGGCGTCGGCGCGCTCGCGGGCGGCTTCGCGTGCGCCGGGCTCGCGGCCTCCGAGACCGGCGAGAGCGCCGCCAACGCCGCCCTCGGCATCGTCATGCTCTTCATGATCGCCGTGGCCCTGCTCGGCCCGCTGCTCGCCCGTGCCTGCGCCGCTCTCTTCGGCCTCCCGCTGCGCGCCGCCGGCGCGGCCGGCTCGCTCGCCGCCGCCAACACCCGCACCAACGCCCGGCGGCTGGCCTCGGCGATCACCCCCATCGTGCTCGCCATGGCCTTCTCGTCGGTCCTGGTCTTCATGCACACCAGCGAGGAGCGGGCCATCGAGGACCAGCAGCGGGCGGGCATCACGGCCGACCAGGTGATCACCGACCCCGCGGGCCTGCCCTCCGACGCCGTCACCCGTGCCGCGGTCGTCCCCGGCGTTCAGAAGGCGGTCGGCCTCACCCGTACCTCCGTCCTCGTCCCGAACGGCGGCAGCGGCTACACCCCCCGCGAGGCCACGGCCCAGGGCGTCACCGGCACCGGCGCCGACCTCGCCGAGGTCCAGGACCTGGGCGTACGCAGCGGATCGCTGACCGCCCTCGTCCCCGGCACGGTCGCGATCGACGCCTCCCTGGCCGAGGCCGCGCACGTACGTCCCGGAGACCGCCTCCCACTGCTGCTGCCCGACGGCACCAAGGCCGCCCCGAAGGTCGTCGCCACCTACGACCGGGGTCTGGGCCTGGCCCAAGTCACCCTCGCGCAGGCCGACTTGGCGGCCCACGTCACCGTGCCGAACCCCACCGTCCTGCTCACCCGGGCCACCCCCGCCGCGACCGCTCCCCTCGCCGCGCTCGGCCACGTCACCGACGCCGCGGGCTACGCTACCGCGCAGAGCACCGACCGCGAGGTCAACGCCTGGGCCAACAGCGTCATGGCCGCGGTCCTGGGCGGCTTCGCCGCCGTCGCCGCCGTCAACACCCTGGTGATGACGGTGCTCGACCGCCGCCGCGAACTCGGCACCCTGCGCCTCATCGGCACCACCCGCAGCCAGGTCCTCGGCATGATCCGCTGGGAGGCCCTCCTGGTGGTCGCCGCGGGCGTCGTCATCGGCAGCGCGATCGCGCTGGCCACCCTCGTCCCGATGGTGAACGGCCTGACCGGCCGCGCCCCCTACGTGCCGCCGCTCCTGTACGGCTCGTTCGCGGGCGGCGTCCTGGCCCTCGGGCTCGCGGCGACCTCCCTGCCGGCCAGGGCGGCGATGAAGTGAAGCACCCCGGGACCGTAGAGTCGCCGGCATGTCTGTGAAGCCGATGACCCTGAGCGAGGTCGAGACCGTCGCCCGAGCCGCCCACGAGGGCCAGACCGACAAGGCGGGCCGCCCCTACGCCGAGCACCTGGCCGCGGTGGCCGAGGGCGTTCGGGCGCGGGGCGGCACCGAGGACCAGATCAAGGCGGCCTGGCTGCACGACGCGATCGAGGACGACGCGCTCTCCCTCCAGTGGCTGGAATCCGCCCAACTCCCGCGCTCCGTCAAGGAGTTGGTGCTCGCCCTCACCAAACGCCCGGGCGAGCCGCTCGCGTCGTACACCGGGCGGATCCTCGCGACCGAGGGCGCGCTCCTGATCAAGGTGGCCGACCTCGCACACAACGCCGATCCGGCCCGCCTGGCCGTCCTCGACGAGGCGACCCGTACCCGCCTCGCGGCCAAGTACACCGAGGTACGCGGCCTGCTGGGCCTCCCACAACCCCTTGAGCCCGACTCGCGGTTGGCCTGATCCTTACCTTGGCGATCCGTCACCCGGGAAGCACCACAGGGGTGTTGGTGGCACGATAGTCATCGCGGGGGTGTGCGCGGCATGCTCCCGGGCCGGCAAGGCGGACCGACCAAGGGTGTGTGATCAGTTGTGGCCATTTCACTGTCAGTGGTGCTGCTGTTGGCGGTCGTCCTCGTGGTGCTCATCCGCGGCGGCTCGATCAAGGCCGGGCCGGCCATCGTCGCGATACTTTTCGGCTTCTTCCTGGCCTCCACGGGCATGGCCCCCTCGATCCAGCGGTTCCTGAACTCGATAGCGGACACGATCAACCAGATCAAGTTCTGACCTCCGCGAAGAGCGGGTCACGTCCCCTTGGACGGAGCGCGTACGCGCTCCGTCCGCCCGCGTACGCCAGAGGCGGTGGCGGGCGGCGCCCCGCCACCCCACCCGGGTGCGGCCCCCGCCGTACGCGCCCGGCACCCCTGAGCACGCCGAAGGGCCCGGCAGCCGAGCTGCCGGGCCCTTCGGTCCTTCGAGAGCGGGCGACGGGAATCGAACCCGCGTAGCTAGTTTGGAAGACTAGGGCTCTACCATTGAGCTACGCCCGCAAGCACCGCGCCGCAGGTCATCGCGACCGCGGCACGTAGAGCATCGTAGCGGGTCGTACCCCGGGCGTGCACACCGCGTTCCGGGTCCGTCGCCGGCGCGGCTCGCGGCCGCGCGGTCGGGACCCCGCGCCCGCGCGGGAAACCGGCCGACGCGGGCCCGCGGGGCATGTACCCTACGTGTCGCACCGACGGGGTGTGGCGCAGCTTGGTAGCGCGTCCGCTTTGGGAGCGGAAGGCCGTGGGTTCAAATCCCGCCACCCCGACCAGCGTCACCGACGTTCGATCTCCGCGTTCTCCGCGTATCAAGATCACATTGTGGGAGGCATCCCGCTAGCGGTTACTATGCAAGCTGCGTGCCCGTGTGTCTGATGAATCCGATGTACCGGGCCCCATCCGCTCCAGACCGTCGGTCTGCGGCAGAACCCCAAAGAAGTCAGCCACAAGGAGACCGAACCGTGAAGAGCGCCGTGGAGACCCTGAACCCGACTCGGGTTCGGCTCACTGTCGAGGTGCCCTTCGAGGAGCTCAAGGACAGCCTCGACGCGGCGTACAAGAAGATCAACCAGCAGGTCACGGTCAAGGGCTTCCGCAAGGGCAAGATCCCGGCCCGCGTGATCGACCAGCGGTTCGGTCGTGGCGCCGTGCTCGAAGAGGCCGTCAATGACGCGCTTCCGAAGTTCTACACCGAGGCGATCAACGAGGCGGAGCTCAACCCGCTGGGTCAGCCCGAGGTCGACATCACCGAGCTGAAGGACGGCGAGACGCTGAACTTCACCGCCGAGGTCGACATCCGCCCGACCATCGAGATCCCGGACTACTCCGGCATCGAGGTCACCGTCGACGCCGTCGAGGTCACCGACGAGGACGTCGAGAAGTCCGTGGAGCAGCTCCGCGAGCGCTTCGCCTCGACCTCCCCCGTCGAGCGTGCGGCCGAGGACGGCGACGTCGTGACGATCGACCTGCAGGCCAAGGTCGACGGCGAGGTCCTGGAGGACGGCGTGGCCGAGGGTGTCTCGTACACCATCGGCTCCGGCGAGCTCCTCGAAGGCATCGACGACGCCGTCAAGGGCCTGGAGGCCGGTGGCGAGGCCACCTTCACCTCCGAGCTCAAGGGCGGCTCGGCCGAGGGCAAGGAGGCCGAGGTCACCGTCAAGGTCACCCAGGTCGCCGCCCGTGAACTGCCCGCCCTGGACGACGACTTCGCGCAGCTCGCGTCGGAGTTCGACACCCTGGACGAGCTCAAGGCCGACAGCCGCAAGCGCCTCGAGAACATGAAGCAGTACGACCAGGCCACCCAGGCCCAGGAGCGCGTCCTGGACGAGCTCCTGAAGCTGGCCGAGGTCCCGATCCCCGAGAAGCTCCTCGCGGACGAGATCCAGACCCGCAAGCACAACCTCGAGCACCACCAGCTCGGCCAGATGGGCATCGACCTCGCCAAGTACCTGGAGATCCAGGGCAAGACCGAGGAAGAGTTCACCGCCGAGACCGAGGAGCAGGCGGTCAAGGGCATCAAGACGCAGTTCATCCTGGACGAGCTCGTCAACAAGGAGAAGCTGAACGTCAACCAGGAGGAGCTCACCGAGCACCTCATGCGGCGTGCGGCCTCCTCCGGCATGAGCCCGGACCAGTTCGCCCAGGCCGTCGTCGAGGGCGGCCAGGTGCCGATGCTCGTCGGCGAGGTCGCCCGCGGCAAGGCGCTGGCCGTGGTCGTCGAGGCCGCCAAGGTCACCGACACCAACGGTGAGGTCGTCGACCTGGAGGACGACGAGGACGAGCTCGCCGAGGCCGTCGTCGCGGCCGCCGAGGGCGAGTCCGCCGACGCCGCCGCCGAGGAGAAGACCGAGGCCTGAGCCTCGGCCTGATGGCTGGGAAGGGCCCGTGCGCACCGCGTACGGGCCCTTCTTCGTACGTGATTCCGCTTCAACCACCTTGCGCTCCGAGCGAACAGTTCGGGAACCGGGATGGCGTTGTCCCACCTGCGCGTTAGGGTCCATGAATACGAGGGTGGTGGAGTCTGGCGAGCCGGAGTCCGCGCCCCCGGAACGAAGACGCTGAGACGGCCGAAGCCGTCAGAGACGAGCAGGTGGATACGTGACGAATCTGATGCCTTACGCCGCCGGTGAGCCGTCCCTCGGTGGTGGCCTCGGCGACCAGGTCTACAGCCGACTGCTCAACGACCGCATCATCTTCCTCGGCCAGCAGGTCGACGACGAGATCGCCAACAAGATCACCGCCCAGATGCTCCTGCTGGCCGCCGCCGACCAGGACAAGGACATCTACCTGTACATCAACAGCCCCGGCGGCTCGGTGACGGCGGGCATGGCGGTCTACGACACCATGCAGTACATCCAGAACGACGTCGTCACCATCGGCATGGGAATGGCGGCCTCGATGGGCCAGTTCCTGCTGACCGGCGGCACCGCGGGCAAGCGCTTCGCGCTCCCCAACACCGACATCCTGATGCACCAGGGCTCCGCCGGCATCGGTGGCACCGCCTCCGACATCAAGATCCAGGCCGAGTACCTGATCCGTACGAAGAAGCGCATGGCGGAGATCACTGCCGCGCACTCCGGCCAGACCGTCGAGACGATCATCCGCGACGGCGACCGCGACCGCTGGTACACGGCGGAGGAGGCCAAGGAGTACGGCCTCATCGACGAGATCATCTCCGCTGCCTCGGGCGTTCCGGGCGGCGGCGGCACCGGGGCCTGAGCCCCGACCCGCACCGCTTCCCCCGCCCACTGAACGCCACCAGGATGGTGAACACCCCAATGAGCAACTTCTCCGGCCCTTCGGCCAACGCGAGCGGCCTCTACACCGGCCCGCAGGTCGACAACCGCTACATCGTCCCGCGCTTCGTCGAGCGCACCTCGCAGGGCGTGCGTGAGTACGACCCGTACGCGAAGCTCTTCGAGGAGCGCGTGATCTTCCTCGGTGTGCAGATCGACGACGCGTCCGCCAACGACGTGATGGCGCAGCTGCTGTGCCTGGAGTCGATGGACCCGGACCGCGACATCTCCATCTACATCAACAGCCCGGGTGGTTCCTTTACCGCCCTCACGGCGATCTACGACACCATGCAGTTCGTGAAGCCCGACATCCAGACGGTCTGCATGGGCCAGGCGGCCTCCGCCGCCGCCGTCCTGCTCGCCGCCGGCACGCCGGGCAAGCGCATGGCGCTGCCGAACGCCCGCGTCCTGATCCACCAGCCCTCGGGCGGCACCGGCCGCGAGCAGCTCTCCGACCTGGAGATCGCGGCCAACGAGATCCTCCGGATGCGTTCGCAGCTGGAGGAGATGCTGGCCAAGCACTCGACGACGCCGATCGAGAAGATCCGCGACGACATCGAGCGCGACAAGATCCTCACGGCCGAGGACGCGCTGTCCTACGGTCTGGTCGACCAGATCGTTTCCACGCGCAAGACGACGACCTCCGCCGCGGCCTGAGCCGTTTCGGCACACTTGGCGCGGTCCACGTCAAAGTGAACCGCGCCAAGGGGGGCCCGAACGAGGGGCTCGGCAAGGTACCGTCGGTAGGGGGTCTGGGGGTGTCCCCCCGGAACACGCAGTAGGCACCAGGAGGCGGCGCACATGGCGTCTCCCAGGCGAAGGGGAAGCACCTCGTGGCACGCATCGGTGACGGCGGCGACCTGCTCAAGTGCTCGTTCTGCGGAAAGAGCCAGAAGCAGGTGAAGAAGCTCATCGCAGGCCCCGGGGTGTACATCTGCGACGAGTGCATCGACCTCTGCAACGAGATCATCGAGGAGGAGCTCGCCGAGTCCTCCGAGGTGCGGTGGGAGGAACTGCCCAAGCCGCGCGAGATCTACGAGTTCCTCGAGGGGTACGTCGTCGGGCAGGAGCCCGCCAAGAAGGCCCTCTCGGTGGCGGTCTACAACCACTACAAGCGCGTCCAGGCCGGTGAGAACGGCGGCGCGCAGGGCCGCGACGACGCGATCGAGCTCGCCAAGTCCAACATCCTGCTGCTCGGACCCACCGGCTCCGGCAAGACGCTGCTCGCCCAGACGCTGGCGCGCATGCTCAACGTGCCGTTCGCCATCGCCGACGCCACCGCGCTCACCGAGGCGGGGTACGTGGGCGAGGACGTCGAGAACATCCTGCTCAAGTTGATCCAGGCCGCCGACTACGACGTCAAGAAGGCCGAGACCGGGATCATCTACATCGACGAGATCGACAAGGTCGCCCGCAAGAGCGAGAACCCGTCGATCACGCGCGACGTATCGGGCGAAGGCGTCCAGCAGGCCCTGCTGAAGATCCTGGAAGGCACCACCGCCTCGGTCCCGCCCCAGGGCGGCCGCAAGCACCCGCACCAGGAGTTCATCCAGATCGACACGACGAACGTGCTGTTCATCGTGGGCGGCGCCTTCGCGGGCCTGGAGAAGATCATCGAGTCCCGGGCCGGCGCCAAGGGCATCGGCTTCGGCGCGACGATCCGCTCCAAGCGCGAGATCGAGGCCAGCGACCAGTTCCAGGAGGTCATGCCGGAGGACCTCGTGAAGTTCGGGATGATCCCCGAGTTCATCGGCCGCCTCCCGGTCCTGACCTCGGTCCACAACCTCGACCGCGAAGCGCTCCTCCAGATCCTCGTCGAGCCCCGCAACGCGCTGGTCAAGCAGTACCAGCGCCTCTTCGAACTCGACGGCGTGGAGCTGGACTTCGACCGCCCGGCCCTGGAGGCCATCGCCGACCAGGCCATCCTGCGCGGCACCGGCGCGCGCGGCCTGCGCGCCATCATGGAGGAGGTCCTCCAGTCGGTGATGTACGAGGTGCCGTCCCGCAAGGACGTCGCCCGCGTCGTCATCACGGCGGACGTGGTCCGCAACAACGTGAACCCGACCCTGGTCCCGCGCGAGCCGCGCATCGTCAAGAACGACGGGCGGCACGAGAAGAGCGCGTAGCGCTGCGCTCGCCCGGCCATAGCAAAGGGGCGCCCGGTCAACTTCCTTGACCGGGCGCCCCTTTGAGCTGTCGCTAGGCCTTCTGGCGGGCCGTGTTGTACAGCGTGGCCGTCTCCTTGGCCACGTCGTCCAGCGACGGGCCGCCCCCGGTGGCGGCCTTGGCCATGTCCACCATGGTCACCACGCCGTAGGTGCTGTAGTCGGCCCACACGCACGCGGGGACCATGATGTTCTTCGGGGCCGCCGCCCCCGAGCTGCCGCTGTTGGTGGTGTTGAACTTGAGGTTCTGGCACTTCATCAGCGCACCGGAGAACCCGGCGGGCTTGTACGGCTTGGCCTCGCCGACCAGCTCGATCGTGACGCTCGGGTCCTTGCTGTTCTTGACGTTCTGGAACGACGAGTCGACCACCTTCGCCGGGTCGCCGATCTCGCCCCAGACGCCCTGCAGGTTGAGCCCCTTGCCGGCCAGCGGGTTGTTGGGGTCACCCGACTGGTAGGCCGCGGAGACCTGCTGCGGGTTCTTGACGGTGAGTGCCTCGGCCTTCGACTTCTGATCGGCCGACATGGGGAGGGTCTTGTCGGACCCGTTCTTCTTGTACTCGTCGACCGAGGCCGGCGGTACGACCTTGTACCCCTTCGTGCTCGCCGACACGTCGCTGTTGCTCGCGCCGCCGCCCTTCGTCAGGAACCACACGCCGCCGCCGATGACCGCGACCGCCACGACGACCGCCGTGATGATGACGCCGGTCTTCTTCTTCGGCGGGGCCGGGGGCATGGGCTGCATCGGGGCGCCGTACGGCGGCTGCTGGCCGTACGGGGGCTGCTGGGGCGGCTGGCCGTACGGCTGCTGCTGCGGGTAGCCGTAGGGCTGCTGCGGCGGGACGCCCTGCGGGGCCTGCTGCGGGTAGCCGTAGCCGGGCTGCTGCGGACCGGGCTGCCCATACGGCTGCTGCGGCGGCTGCTGGCCGTACGGGCCGGGCTGCTGTGGCTGGCCACCGTACGGGCCCGGCTGGTTGTAGCTCATTGCTGGGTTCCCCCTAGGGATGCTTATCCGATCCAGACATCCTGGCCGAAGGCCCGCCGAGGCGGTGCATCGGGGGGCTCACCGTTACCAAACATTCCCGTTTCAGTACCGGCCCGTGACACCCCTAAACTGGCCCCGTGACCGAGAACACTCAGCAGCAGAATCCAGCGCCCATCACCGAACTGCCGACCCAGTACGCGCCGGCCGAGGTAGAGGGGAAGCTGTACGAGCGCTGGGTAGAGCGCGGTTACTTCACCGCCGACGCCGGGTCCGAGAAGGACCCGTACACCATCGTCATCCCGCCGCCGAACGTCACGGGCGCGCTGCACCTGGGGCACGCCTTCCAGGTCACGCTCATGGACGCCCTCACCCGCCGCAAGCGGATGCAGGGGTACGAGACGCTGTGGCTGCCCGGCATGGACCACGCCGGCATCGCCACGCAGAACAAGGTCGAGCAGCAGCTCGCCGAGGAGGGCAAGTCCCGGCACGACCTGGGGCGCGAGGCCTTCACCGAGCGGGTCTGGCAGTGGAAGGGCGAGTACGGCGGCCGCATCCTGGGCCAGCTCAAGCGGCTGGGCGCCGGGCTCGACTGGACGCGTGAGCGGTTCACCATGGACGAGGGCCTGTCCAAGGCCGTCCAGACCATCTTCAAGAACCTGTACGACGACGAGCTGATCTACCGGGCCGAGCGCATCATCAACTGGTGCCCGCGCTGCCTGACCGCCATCTCGGACATCGAGGTGGAGTACCAGGAGGACCCGGGCGAGTTGGTCTCGCTGAAGTACGGGGAGGGCGACGACACCCTGGTCGTCGCCACCACCCGCGCCGAGACGATGCTGGGTGACACCGCCATCGCCGTCCACCCGGACGACGAGCGCTACCAGCACCTCATCGGCAGGCTCATCAAGCTGCCGCTCACCGACCGCTCCATCCCGGTCGTCGCGGACGCGCACGTCGACCCCGCGTTCGGCACGGGCTGCGTCAAGGTGACCCCGGCCCACGACCCGAACGACTTCGCCATCGGGCAGCGGCACAACCTCGACTCCATCACCGTCATGGACGAGCGCGGCGTCATCACCGTCCCGGGTCCCTTCGAGGGGCTCGACCGCTACGAGGCCCGTTCGGCGATCGTCGGGGCGCTCAAGGAGCAGGGCCGCATCGTCGCCGAGAAGCGGCCGTACATGCACTCCGTCGGTCACTGCTCGCGCTGCAAGACGACCGTCGAGCCGCGCCTGTCCATGCAGTGGTGGGTCAAGGTCGGCCCGCTCGCGCAGGCCGCCGGTGACGCGGTCCGCGACGGCCGGGTCAAGATCCACCCCGAGGACATGTCGAAGCGGTACTTCGACTGGGTCGACAACATGCACGACTGGTGCATCTCGCGCCAGCTGTGGTGGGGCCACCGCATCCCGATCTGGTACGGGCCGGAGGGCCAGGTCGTCTGCGTCGGGCCCGACGACGAGGTGCCGAGCGGCGACGGATGGCACCAGGACCCCGACGTCCTGGACACCTGGTTCTCCTCCGGCCTGTGGCCGTTCTCCACGCTGGGCTGGCCGGAGAAGACCCCGGACCTGGAGAAGTTCTACTCGACCGACGTCCTGCTCACCGGCCACGACATCATCTTCTTCTGGGTCGCCCGGATGATGATGTTCGGCCTGTACGCGATGGACGGCGAAGTCCCTTTCAAGACGGTCGCGTTGACCGGTCTGGTCCGTGACGAGTTCGGCAAGAAGATGTCGAAGTCGAACCCGAACGCGGTCGACCCGATCGACTGGATGGACGCCTACGGTTCGGACGCCGTCCGGTTCACCCTGGCCAAGGGCGCCAACCCCGGCGCGGACGTGCCGATCGGCGAGGACTGGGTCCAGGCGTCCCGCAACTTCGCCAACAAGATCTGGAACGCGACGCGGTTCGCGCTCATGAACGGCGCCACGGTCGAGGGCGAACTCCCGCCCGTGGAGCAGCTGTCGGCGGTCGACCGCTGGATCCTGTCCCGGCTGAACAAGACCGTGGCCGAGGTCGACGCGTACTACGAGGACTACCAGTTCGCGAAGCTCAGCGAGTCGCTCTACCACTTCGCGTGGGACGAGGTCTTCGACTGGTACGTCGAGCTGTCCAAGACGACGTTCTTCGCGGGCGGCGAGCAGGCCAAGGTCTCCGGCCGGGTCCTGGGCGAGGTGCTCGACGTGATGCTGCGGGTCCTGCACCCGATCGTCCCGTTCGTCACCGACACCCTGTGGACGACGCTGACCGGAGGCGAGTCCCTCGTCGTCGCAGACTGGCCCCGGGACAGCGGTTTCCGCGACGAGGCCGCCGAGCGCGAGATCGAGCTGGTCCAGCAGGTCGTCACCGAGGTCCGGCGCTTCCGCTCCGACCAGGGGCTCCAGCCCGGCCAGAAGGTCCCGGCCGAGCTGACCCTGACCGGCACCGCGCTGGCCCCGCACGAGGCCGCCATCCGTCAGCTCCTTCGCCTCCAGCCGGCCGGTGAGGGCTTCCACGCCACGGCCTCGCTGCCGGTCGCGGGCGCCACGGTCGCGCTCGACCTGTCGGGCACCATCGACGTCGGGGCCGAGCGCAAGCGGCTGACCAAGGACCTCGGCGCGGCCGAGAAGGAGAAGGCCGACGCGAACAAGAAGCTCGGCAACGAGGCCTTCCTCGCGAAGGCCCCGGACAACGTGGTCGACAAGATCCGTACGCGGCTCGCCAAGGCCGAGGCCGACATCGAGCGCATCACCCGCCAGATCGACGGCCTGCCCCAGGGCTGATCCGGCGACGGGCACACGGATATGAGCAGGGCCCCCGGGATCGCATCCCGGGGGCCTTCCTCATGCCGCCCCCTCCCGCGCTCAGAACAGCCGGTCGCCGAACTCCGCCCACACCAGCGCCACCACCACCGCGTACATCGCGAGCGGGACCAGCCAGTGCGGCACCACCCGGCGCAGCCACGAGCGGGGCCCGGCGACGTGCCGGGAGACGTACCAGAACAGCGGGATCATCACCGCCCACACCAGCAGGCACCAGGGGCACAGCGCCCCGATGACGTACAGGCACTGGCCGATCAGCCAGACGGTGAAGGCGAAGCCCGCGGCGACACCCGCCCAGATGCCGAGCCACAGCCACCGCGGGAAGGCGGCGCCCGCCACCAGGGCGAGCCCCAGTGCGGCCAGGGCCGCGAACGCGCCGACGCCGAGCAGCATGTTGGGGAAGCCGAGCAGGTTGCCCTGCCAGGTGTCCATGACGTCGCCGCAGCTCAGCACCGCGTTGATGGAGCAGCCGGGGGAGAAGGCCGGGTCCTCGAGGACGTGGACGCGGTCGGCGGTCAGGGCGGCCGAGGCGAGGGTGCCGAGCAGTCCGCCGATCAGCAGGAGCAGGGCGGTGCCGCGCGCCGGACGGCGGGAGGTGGGAGCTGCCATGGGGCCAACGCTAGGAATCCGGGCGGCCATCGGGGGAGGGCCGAACGGGCAGAAGCCGCGTGCGACATATCACTAAATTTGGGCCGTTCGGCTTAGGCGTTCGGGTCCAAAGACCTTGGATGATGGAGGGCATGCACACCCCGTCCTCCTCCTTCGCGCCGCAGCGCGCGCTGGCGGCGGTGCGCGCCGCGAGCGCGCGCTGGGTGGGCGAGGAGCGCGCCCTGGACGTGCTGATCGCGCTGAGCTGCTTCGGCCTGATGGTCCTGGACGTGCCCGGCCTCGCCAAGGCGGACAACTCCCTCAACAGCTACACCGCGCCCCCCGTCCTCGCGCTGGGCGCGGCCACCCTGCTCTTCCGGCGCCGCTGGCCGTGGCTGCCGTACCTGATGGCGCTGGTCTTCCTGGGCTGGCTGCACCAGCTGAACCTCGTGCAGTTCGCGCTGTACTCGCTCGGCCGCTTCCGGGGCCGGCGCGCGAGCATCCTCGCCACCTGCGGGTACATCGCGGTGGCGTACGCCCTGTTCAACCTGCCGGGCTGGCCGGACAGCCGGGGCGAGACGCTGAGTTCGTTCCTGGCGATCGTCGTGCCGGTGGGCGTGCTGGCCTCCGGCGTCGGGATCTCGGCCTACCGGCACGACCTGGTGCGGGAGCTGGAGGCCCAGCGCGCCGAGACGGCGGCCCTGCACGCCGTGCAGGCCGAGCGGGTCTCGGTGGCCCGTGACGTGCACGACATGGTGGGCCGGGAGCTGACGATGCTCGCGGTGCGCTCCGAGGTGCTCGCCCTGCGGGCCAGGAACGAGCCGCACCACAAGGACTTCGAGGAGCTCGCGGACACCGCGCGCCGGGCCCATCTGATGCTGAACGAGATCATCGTGCGGCGCGCCGACGAGCGCACCGCCACGCCCGGACTCGACGGGCTGCTCGCGCTCGCCGAGGAGAGCCAGGCCGCGGGCACGCCGGTCGGGCTCGACATCGAACCGGCCGCCCACCGGCTGTCGCCGCTGCGCCAGGCGGCGGTGTACCGGGTGGTCCAGGAGTGCCTGACGAACTCGGTCAAGCACGCACAGGGCGAGCCCGTCGCGGTGACGATCCGGCTCGCGGACGGGGACCTGGTGGTCACCGTCCAGAACCCGCTGCCCCGCTCGGCGCCCGTGAAGGCCCCGGTCTCCACCGGAACCGGGACCTTCTCGATGCGGGAGCGGGTGGAGAGCATGGGCGGTTCGCTCGCCACGACCCGTACCGACACCACGTACGAGGTCCGGGCGACCCTTCCTGCCGGTACGGTCGGCTGACCGGCCGGGCAGGGCGCCCGGCGGGTCAGGCGCTCGCCAGGAGCTTCTGCAACTGGTCGAAGTCCTCCACGCACTTGCCCGAGCCGAGCGCCACGCAGTCCAGCGGGTCGTCCGCCACGAACACCGGGATGCCGGTCGCCGACGCCATCCGCAGGTCGAGGCCCGGCAGCAGCGCGCCGCCGCCGGTCAGCACGATGCCGTGCTCCATCACGTCGCCGGACAGCTCCGGCGGGCACTCCTCCAGGGTGACCCGCACCGCCGCGATGATCGACTCGACGGGTTCGTCGAGCGCGGCCCGCACCTCGCGCGCGGTGAGCCGGAGCGTCTTGGGCAGGCCCCCCACCTTCTCGCGGCCCCGGACCGTGAAGACCCGCTCCTCCAGCTCCTCGTCCCCGGGCACCGGCCACGCCGACCCGATCGCGCACTTGACGTCCTCGGCGGTGCGCTCGCCGATGAGCAGCGAGTGCTCCTTGCGCACGTAGTCGGTGATCGCGGTGTCCAGACGGTCGCCGCCCACCCGCAGGGACTGCGAGGTGACGATGCCACCCAGCGAGATCACGGCGACCTCGGTGGTGCCGCCGCCGATGTCCACGACCATCGAGCCGCGCGGCTCGGCCACCGGGAGCCCGGCCCCGATCGCCGCCGCCATCGGCTCCTCGATGAGGTGCACGGCCCTGGCCCCGGCCCGCTGCGAGGCGTGCACGATCGCGCGCCGCTCCACCGGGGTCACCCCGCTGGGCACGCACACCACCATGCGGGTGCGCGGCCGGCGGCCGGGCACCGCCTTCTTCACGAAGTGGCGGATCATCTCCTCCGCCGCCTCGTAGTCGCTGATCACGCCGTCGCGCAGCGGCCGGATCGCGGTGATCGAGCCGGGGGTGCGGCCGATGGTCTCCTTGGCCTCGGTGCCGACCGCGAGGGCCGTGCGGCCGCCCTCCTTCATCGCCACCACGGACGGCTCGTTGAGCACGATGCCCTGCCCGCGGGCGTAGAGAAGCGTGTTGGCGGTGCCGAGGTCGATCCCTATGTCCATGATCGCCAAGTTTGCCCGGGCGGGCCGGAGGACCCGGGGGCCGAACGTCCCGAAAGGGGCGGGTCCAAGGTCCTGTCGGTGCTCGTCCGTAGACTGGCCCCGTGACCGAGCAGCCCGACCGCAGTGAAGCCGATGACTTCGACGGAATTGTCGAAGCCGAGACCGACAGAGACCCCGACCTGGCGGTGATCGAGGCCGGCAGCCGCACCCTGCGCACCCACGGCGGCCCGCCCCAGGGCGAGGCCGTGCCCGCCCGCCCCGCCGACCCCGAGGTGGACGCGGCGCTGCGCGCGGTCGAGACCGAGCTCGCGGGCCGCTGGGGCGAGACCAAGCTGGAGCCGTCCGTCCGCCGCATCGCCGCGCTGATGGACGTCCTGGGCGAGCCGCAGCGCGCCTATCCGACGATCCACATCACCGGCACCAACGGCAAGACCTCCACCGCCCGCATGATCGAGGCCCTGCTCGGCGCCTTCGAGCTGCGCACCGGCCGCTACACCTCGCCGCACATCCAGTCGATCACCGAGCGGATCAGCCTGGACGGCCTCCCGATCCCCGCCGAGCGCTTCATCGAGACGTACGAGGACATCAAGCCGTACGTCGAGATGGTGGACGCCAAGGAGGAGTTCCGGCTCTCCTTCTTCGAGGTCCTCACCGGCATGGCGTACGCGGCCTTCGCGGACGCCCCGGTGGACGTGGCCGTCGTCGAGGTCGGCATGGGCGGCTCCTGGGACGCGACGAACGTGATCGACGCGGGCGTCGCCGTGGTCACCCCCATCGACCTCGACCACACCGACCGGCTCGGCAACACGCCGGCCGAGATCGCCGTCGAGAAGTCCGGGATCATCAAGCAGGGCGCGACCGTGATCCTGGCGCAGCAGCCCGTCGACGCGGCTCAGGTCATGCTGAAGAAGGCCGTCGAGACGGACGCCACGGTGGCTCGCGAGGGCATGGAGTTCGGCATCGTGGGCCGCGAGGTCGCCGTCGGCGGCCAGCTCCTGACGCTGCGCGGCCTGGGCGGGGAGTACGAGGAGGTCTTCCTCCCGCTGTACGGAGCCCACCAGGCGCACAACGCGGCGGTGGCGCTCGCCGCGGTCGAGGCGTTCTTCGGCGTCGGCTCGCAGCAGGCCGGGCCGCTCGACATCGACACCGTCCGCAAGGCGTTCGCCTCCGTCGTCTCGCCGGGCCGCCTGGAGGTCGTGCGCCGCTCGCCGACCGTCGTCCTGGACGCCGCGCACAACCCGGCGGGCGCCCGTGCCACCGCGGACGGCCTGACCGAGGCGTTCGGCTTCTCGCGCCTGATCGGCGTGGTCGCCGCCAGCGCCGACAAGGACGTGAAGGGCCTGCTCGAAGCGTTCGAGCCGGTCCTCGCCGAGATCGTCGTCACCGCCAACACCTCCATGCGCTCCATGGACGTGGACGAGCTGGCCGCACTCGCCGTCGAGGTCTTCGGCGACGAGCGGGTCGTGGTCGAGCCGCGCCTGGACGATGCCATCGAGGCCGCCATCACCCTGGCCGAGGAGGAGGACGAGTACGCGGGAGCGGGCGTCCTCGTCACCGGCTCCGTGTTCACGGTCGGCGATGCCCGGCTGCTGCTGAAGAGGGGCTGAGCCGATGCGTACGCTCTGCGCGTCCACCCTGATCGGTGAATTCTTCGTGATCGCCTTCGCGGGTCTGGTCGCCATGAAGGACCCGGACCTCGCGACCACCACCGTGTGGACCGTCTGCGGCATCGGCATGCTGCTCTCGGTGCTGCTCTGCGGGATGCTGGGCCGGCGCGGCGGGGTGGAGCTCGGCTGGGCGCTCCAGATCGCCCTGATCGCGAGCGGTCTCGCGGTCCCGCTGATGTTCTTCATGGGCGCCCTCTTCGCGGCGCTGTGGTGGGCCTCGGTCCACTACGGCCGCAAGATCGACGAGGCGAAGGCGCGCTTCGCGGCGCAGGCGGAGGCCCAGCCCCAGGGCTGAGGCGCGGCGGTGGTACCGGGTGACGGCGGTTCAGCTACACCCGGTAATCTCGGCGGACCGCACACGTTTGCCAAGGAGCCGTACACCATGACGCAGCGCACCCTCGTCCTCCTCAAGCCGGACGCCGTCCGTCGCTCGCTGGTCGGCGAGATCATCGGCCGCATCGAGCGCAAGGCCGGCTGGCAGATCACCGCTCTGGAGCTGCGCACCCTGGATCAGGACACGCTGGAGCAGCACTACGGCGAGCACAAGGGCAAGCCTTTCTACGAGCCGCTCGTGGAGTTCATGTCCTCGGGTCCGGTCGTCGCCCTGGTGGTCGAGGGGGAGCGCGTCATCGAGGGCGTACGCCAGTTGGCGGGTCCCACCGATCCGATCGCGGCGGCCCCCGGTTCGATCCGTGGCGACTTCGGGACCATCGTCCGGGAGAACCTCATCCACGCCTCGGACTCCGAGGAGTCCGCGGAGCGAGAACTGAAGATCTTCTTCCCGGGCCGCGCCTGATCATTTCCTGACGGAATGTCAGCCATATAGCGCTCATGACCTGGGGCGACCGAAGGAATTTCGGTCGCCCCCCGGCATATGCGGGCCGACTTCGGGAACGCATCGCCCCGACACGACGTCACCCATACTGAGGTGGACCACCGCGCCGTGTCCGCGCAGGCCGGACTACGATGGGGCCTCACGCTCAACGCAGCCACCTCGCCGACCTGAGAAGCCGTCAACGCTCGATTAGGGAAGGCCGGACGCATCCTCATGGGGAGCAACAAAATGTCGTTCATCGGCCGTGACATGGCTGTCGACCTCGGGACCGCCAACACGCTGGTGTACGTCAGGGGCCGCGGAATCGTCCTGAACGAGCCGTCCGTCGTCGCCATCAACACCAACACCGGCGGCATCCTGGCGGTCGGCGCGGAAGCCAAGAAGATGATCGGCCGTACGCCGGGCAACATCGTGGCCGTACGACCGCTGAAGGACGGCGTGATCGCCGACTTCGAGATCACCGAGCGGATGCTCCGCTACTTCATCCTGAAGATCCACAAGCGCCGGTACCTGGCCCGCCCGCGCGTCGTGGTCTGTGTGCCCTCGGGCATCACGGGAGTCGAGCGCCGCGCCGTGATCGAGGCCTCCACACAGGCCGGCGCCCGCCAGGTGCACATCATCGAGGAGCCCATGGCCGCGGCCATCGGCTCGGGCCTGCCGGTCCACGAGGCCACCGGCAACATGGTCGTCGACATCGGCGGCGGCACCACCGAGGTCGCCGTGATCTCGCTCGGCGGAATCGTCACGGCACAGTCGATCCGGGTCGCCGGCGACGAGCTCGACAACGCGATCATCCAGCACATCAAGAAGGAGTACTCCCTCCTCCTCGGTGAGCGGACCGCCGAGCAGATCAAGATCACGATCGGTTCGGCGTACGACCTCGACAAGGACGAGCACACCGAGATCCGCGGCCGCGACCTCGTCTCCGGCCTGCCGAAGACCGTCGTGATCTCCGCCGCCGAGGTGCGCAAGGCGATCGAGGAGCCCGTCAACGCGATCGTCGACGCGGTCAAGACAACCCTGGACAAGTGCCCGCCGGAGCTCTCCGGCGACATCATGGACCGCGGCATCGTGCTGACCGGCGGCGGCGCCCTGCTGCGCGGCCTGGACGAGCGGCTGCGCCGCGAGACCGGCATGCCGATCCACATCGCCGAGGACCCGCTGGACTCGGTCGCCCTGGGGTCCGGCAAGTGCGTCGAGGAGTTCGAGGCGCTCCAGCAGGTGCTCGACGCGCAGCCCCGCAGATAGCTCCCCGGGCCTGCTGTCCGCCGTATGGGTCACTGCCAACCCGTACGGCGGATCGTTGATATACAGATCGAAGAGATCTTGTAGATCACCCACATTCCTACGAGGAAGGCACGGCCGCCGCACGTGAGGGACACACGAGAGAGCCGGCTGCTCCTGGTGCTGCTGATCGCCGTAGCGTTCGCGCTGATCACGGTCGATATCAGAGGCGGGGCGAATTCACCGGTGGACGGCGCCCGGCAGGCCGCCGCCGCCGTCTTCGGGCCGGTGGAGAACGGGGTCGCGGCCGCCGTCGACCCGGTCGGCAACGCGATCGGAGCGGTGCGCGACTCCGGCAGGCGCCACGACAAGATCTCCGCCCTGCAGGCCGAGAACGAGGCGCTCAAGCAGAAGCTCGGCAGCGACTCCCGCAACCGCAGCCGCCTGAACCAGCTCGACTCCATGATGAAGACCGCCGGCGAGGGCCAGTACGGCATCAAGGCCGCCCAGGTCGTCGCCATAGGAGCGGCCCAGGGCTTCTCCTGGACGGTCACCATCGACGCCGGATCGCACGACGGCATCCAGCGCGACATGACGGTGCTCAACGGCGAGGGCCTGGTCGGCCGGGTCACCACCGTCGGCCCCTCCACCTCCACCGTGCTGCTCGCCAACGACCCCGACTTCACCGTCGGCACCCGGATGGAGAACAGCGACGAACTGGGCTTCGCCACCGGCCACGGCGACCGCCCGCTGTCGGTGCAGCTGCTCAACGGCAAGGCCAAGGTCAACCCCGGCGACCGCCTGGTGACCTTCGGCTCGCAGGCCGACAAGCCGTTCGTGCCGGGCGTCCCGGTCGGCGAGGTCGTCAAGGTCGACCCCTCGGGCGGCGACCTCACGCGCACCATCTACGTACGCCCCTACGTCGGCTTCACCAAGCTCGACATCGTCGGCGTCGTCGTCCAGGCCCCGCGCACCGACCCGCGCGACCAGGTGCTGCCCGCCAAGCCCCAGCCGACCCCGACCCCGACGGTCACCGTCACCGCCTCCCCGTCCGGGACCCCCAACGGCCAGGGCAACACACCGATCGCCAACGAGAACGCGATCGCCAACCCCGACCCGAACGCGAACGCCAACCGCCCCAACGGCAACGCCAACCCCCCGGCGGGCCAGGCCAACCCCCCGGCCGGCAACGCGAATCCGCCCAATCCCAACGGTGAGCCGAACGGCAACGCGAACGCCGACGGCGAGCAGTAGGAGCTGATCCAGATGCGTCTCAACAGGGTCATCCTCTCCGCCGCCCTGATCGTCGTCGCCCTCGTGGTCCAGGTGAGCGTGCTCGCCCGCCTCCAACTTCCGGGCGCCGTACCCGACTTGGTCCTCCTGACCGTGCTCGGCCTGGCGCTGGTCTACGGCCACGTCGGCGGCGCCTTCGTCGGCTTCGGCGCCGGGCTGCTCGCCGACCTCGCACCCCCCGCCGATCACGCGGCCGGGCGCTACGCCCTGGTGCTCTGCGTGATCGGCTACCTCGCGGGCCTCGCCAAGCCCGACCACGGACGGCTGCGCACGGCGGTCGGGCCGATGCTGGTGGTGGTCGGCGCGGCCATCGGCTCGACGCTGCTCTACGCCCTGGTCGGCGCGCTCGTCGGGGACACCGCGGCCCGCCATGTCGGCCTGCCCAGCCTGCTGTTCACGGCCGCCGTCTACGACCTGCTGCTCGCGCCGTTCACCGTGCCGCTGATCATGGCCATCGCCCGGCGGGCCGAGAACGACCCGCTCGCCGACACCACCGGCAACGGCGGCCCCAAGAGCAACATCACCTCCGGCTGGCTCTCCGGCGGCACCGGCCTGCGCATCGGCAACCAGCGCGGCGGTCTGCGGATCAAGGCCGCCAAGAACAGAGCGGCCCGCGCAGGCCGCATCAAGGGCGTCAAGCGACTGTGAACCAGGGGGTCGTCACGGCATGAGCAACATCCCTGAGACCGGCCGCACCCCCCGGGTGCAGATCCGGCTCATCATCATCCAGGTCCTGGTCTTCTCGCTCCTGCTGACGCTGGGCGGACGCCTGTGGTACCTCCAGATCCGCAACGGCCAGGAGTACGAGGACGAGGCCAAGAACAACCACGTCCAGCAGGTCGTCCAGCCCGCCGTGCGCGGCTCGATCCTCGACGCCCGCGGCGTGCCGCTCGCCGACAACGAGACGCGCCTGGTGGTCTCCGCCTCGCGCACCGACCTGTCGAAGATGCCCGACCGGGGCAAGGCCGTCCTGACCCGGCTCGCCGCCGTGCTCGGCATGAAGCCGCAGGACGTCATGGACAAGGTCAGGCTCTGCGACGCCAAGACCCCCAAGCCCTGCTGGAACGGCTCCCCGTACCAGCCGATCCCGGTCACCGACAAGGCCACCACCCAGCAGGCCCTCCAGATCCGCGAACGCTCCGAGGACTTCCCCGGCATCACCGCCGACCCCACCGCCGTACGCCGCTACCCCGCGCCCGGCAAGGCCAACACCGCCCAGGTGCTCGGCTACCTCTCGCCCGTCACCGACGACGAGATCACCAAGGCGAAGAACAGCGACTCGCCCTATCTGCGCTCCGACCAGGTCGGCCGCTCCGGCCTGGAGCGCACGTACGACAAGCAGCTGCGCGGCAAGGCGGGCATCACCCGGTACGAGGTGGACAACCTCGGGCGGGTCATCGGGCAGGCCCAGAGCGACAAGGCGCAGCCCGGCTCCAACGTCGTCACGTCGATAGACGCACGCGTGCAGGCCGTCGCCGAGTACGAGCTGAACAACGCGATGGTCGAGGCCCGCAAGCAGTTCGACAAGATCACCAACGAGAACTACAAGGCGGACTCCGGCGCCGTCGTCGTGATGGAGGCCAAGACCGGCCGCATCGTGGCCATGGCCTCCGCCCCCACCTACGACCCGAACGTCTGGGTCGGCGGCATCTCCGGCAAGGACTACCAGGCGCTCACCGGCAAGGACAGCGACTACCCGCTGCTGAACCGCGCCATACAGGGTCAGGCCGCGCCCGGCTCGACGTTCAAGGTGGTCTCCACGGCCGCCGCGGTCGAGGCCGGCTACAAGTGGGACGGCGGCTACCCCTGCACCAGCTCGTACTCCGTGGGCGGCCAGGTCTTCAAGAACTTCGAGGGGGAGAACTTCGGCCCCATCTCGCTCGGCCGCGCCCTGGAGGTCTCCTGCGACACCGTCTTCTACGGGCTCGCCGACAACGAGTGGAAGAGGGACGGCGGGATCAACCCGAAGAAGGGCCAGCCCAAGGACTACTTCTACAAGGCGGCCCACCAGTTCGGCCTCGGCAAGCCCACCGGCGTGGACCTGCCCAACGAGGTCACCGGCCGCGTCCCGGACCGCCAGTGGAAGGAGAACTACTGGGCGGCCAACAAGGACGGCTGGTGCAAGACCGGCAAGAAGGACGGCAGTTACGTCGAGAAGATCTCGTACGAGAACTGCCTCGAAGGCAACAAGATGCGCGAGGGCGACTCGATCAACTACTCCATCGGCCAGGGCGACACCCTCGTCACCCCGATCCAGGAGGCCATGATCTACGGAGCGCTCGCCAACGGCGGCACCATGCACACCCCGACCATCGGCAAGGCGATCGTCAGCGCCGACGGCAAGAACGTCCAGGAGATCCAGCCGAAGGTCAACGGCAAGCTGCCGATCACCCAGGCCACCCTCGACGGCATGAACAAGGCCCTCGCGGGCGTCGTCACCGGCGGTACCGCCGCCTGGAAGTTCCAGGGCTGGCCGCAGGACAAGATCGAACTGCACGCCAAGACCGGCACCGCCGAGGTCTACGGCAAGCAGACCACCTCGTGGCTCGCCACGTACTCCAAGGACTACACGGTCGTCATGACCATCGCCCAGGCCGGTACGGGTTCCGGCGCCTCCGGTGAGGCCGTGCGCAAGATCTACGAGGCGATGTACGGCATCGACGACTCCGGGAAGCAGGACCTCAAGCGCGCCCTGCTGCCGCAGCCCGAGCAGTCCCTGCCCAAGATCCAGGCCGACGGCTCCATCGACGCCCCCACGGTCACCGCCTACGACCCGGACGCCGGCAAGACCAAGGGCAAGGACCCCAAGCAGCCCGACGGCCAGCCGCAGCCGAACAGCAGCCCGGCGACCAACGTCGACAACCGCAACCCACGAAGGGACTAGCGCCATGGCAGGCTTCTCCGTCCAGCGCTACGCCCCCAAGGAGCGCGGCGCCTTCGCTAGACTGACGGCACGCGACTCGGTGCTGCGCAGACTCGACTGGCCGCTGCTGCTCGCGGCCCTCGCGCTCTGCCTGATCGGCTCGCTCCTGGTGTGGTCCGCGACCCGCAACCGCACCAGCATCAACCAGGGCGACCCGTACTTCTTCCTGATCCGGCACATCATGAACGCCGGCATCGGACTCTGCCTGATGATCGGCACCATCTGGCTGGGCCACCGCACCCTGCGCGGCGCCGTGCCCATCCTGTACGGGCTGTCCATCCTGCTGCTGCTCGCGGTGCTCTCGCCGCTCGGCGCCACCGTCAACGGCGCGCACTCCTGGATCGTGCTCGGCGGCGGGTTCTCCCTCCAGCCCTCCGAGTTCGCCAAGATCGCGATCATCCTGTGCATGGCGATGCTGCTCGCGGCCCGGGTGGACGCGGGCGACCAACCGCACCCCGACCACCGCACGGTGATGAAGGCCCTCGGCCTCGCGCTGATCCCCATCGGCTGCATCATGCTGATGCCCGACCTCGGCTCGACCATGGTCATCGTGGTGCTCATCCTCGGCGTGCTGCTGGCCTCCGGGGCCTCCAACCGCTGGGTCTTCGGGCTGCTCGGCGCCGGGGTGGTCGGGTCGGTCCTGGTCGCCGCGCTCGGGATACTGGACAAGTACCAGATCAACCGCTTCGCCGCGTTCGCCAACCCCAACCTCGACCCGGCCGGCGTCGGCTACAACACCAGCCAGGCGAGGATCGCGATCGGCTCGGGCGGGCTGACCGGCACCGGGCTCTTCAAGGGCTCGCAGACCACCGGGCAGTTCGTTCCCGAACAGCAGACGGACTTCGTCTTCACGGTCGCCGGAGAGGAACTCGGCTTCGTCGGCGCGGGCCTGATCATCGTGCTGATCGGCGTCGTCCTGTGGCGCGCCTGCCGCATCGCCCGCGAGACCACGGAGCTGTACGGCACCATCGTGGCGGCCGGCATCATCGCCTGGTTCGCCTTCCAGTCCTTCGAGAACATCGGCATGACGCTCGGCATCATGCCGGTGGCGGGCATCCCGCTGCCCTTCGTCTCCTACGGAGGCTCGTCCATGTTCGCGGTGTGGGTCGCCATAGGGCTGCTCCAGTCGATCCGCGTGCAGCGGCCGATAACGGCCTAGCGGGCGGCGTCCCGGACCGGCCCCGACAGGATGGCCGGTCCGGAGCCCTGCCGCCGACCGCCGATCGCGTCTAGATTCTGGTCATGGCGGACACGAAGCGCGAGATCGAGCGGAAATTCGAGTGCACACCGTCCGACGGGGACCGGGCCCCGCTTCCCGACCTGACCCGGATCCCCGGCGTCGCCGACGTCGTCGACCAGGGCGTCGTCGACCTCGACGCCGTCTACTACGACACCCCCGACCTGCGCCTTGACGCCGACTCGCTCACCCTGCGCCGCAGAACGGGCGGCGCCGACGCCGGCTGGCACCTGAAGTTCCCGGTCGGCGCGGGCGTCCGCGACGAGGTCCGGGCCCCGCTCTCCGACCGCCTCCCGGCCTCGCTGTCGGCGCTGCTGCGCTCCCGCGTCCGCGACGGTGAACTCCTTCCCGTCGTGCGCCTGCTGTCCACACGCGCCGTACGCCATCTGCTCGCCGACGACCGCACCCTGCTCGCCGAGCTCAGCATCGACACCGTCCGCGCCGAGGGGCTGCGCGACGGCTCCTCGACGGCCGCCTGGACCGAGATCGAGGTCGAACTCGCCGACGGCGTCGACGACGAGAGCATCCTGGACAGTGTGGAGAAACGGCTGCGCAAGGCGGGCATCCGGCCCTCGACGAGCTCGTCCAAGGTCGCCAGGGCCCTGCGCGAGACGGCCCCGCACCCGGCCGCCGAGACCGCCAAGACACCCAGCACCGGGCCCGCCGAAGGCACCGCGGGCGCCCACGTCCTCGGCTACCTGCGGGCCCAGCGCGACGCGCTCGTGGCCCTCGACCCCGCCGTCCGCCGCGAACTGCCCGACTCCGTCCACCAGATGAGGGTCGCCACCCGGCGCCTGCGCAGCGCCTTCAAGTCGTACGGCAAGGTCCTCGACCGGGATGCCACCGACCCCCTCGGCGACGAGCTCAAATGGCTCGCGGCCGAGCTCGGCGTCGACCGCGACCAGGAAGTGCTCACCCAACGCCTGCGGGACCGCATCGCCGCCATGCCCCGCACCCTGCTCCTCGGGCCGGTGCGCGGCCGGCTCCGCATCTGGGCGGTGGCCCGCCGCGCCGGCTCCCGGCGCCGCGCCGTCGCCGTGCTCGACGGCAAGCGCTACCTCGCCCTGCTCGGCGCCCTCGACGCGCTGCTCGCGGCCCCGCCGCTGCTCCCCGCGGCCGATGAGCCGGTCGCCGATGTCCTGCCCAAGGCCGTGCTCAAGGACTACGACCGGCTCGCGGGCCGGGTCCGCACCGCGCTCGACCTGGCCCCCGGCCACCAGCGCGACCTCGCCCTGCACGAGGCCCGCAAGGCCGCCAAGCGCGCCCGGTACGCCGCCGAGGCCGCCGCCCCCGCGCTCGGCAGGCCCGCCACCAGGTTCGCCAAGCGCATGAAGGCCGTACAGAACGTGCTCGGCGACCACCAGGACAGCGTGGTCGCCCGCGACGCCCTGCGGCTCCTGGCCATCCAGGCCCACGCGGCCGGCGAGTCCGCGTTCACCTGGGGGCTCCTGTACGGCCAGGAGGAGGCCACCGCGGCACGGCGGGAGAGCGAACTGCCCGGCGTCTGGGCCCGCGCGAGCGCGCCGAAACTGCGCAGGCGCCTGACGGCCGGATGATCGCCGGGCGAGGGGGCGACCCGGCTCGCGTTACGCTAGAGAGTCGCCCCCTGCCAGCCCACGAAGGTCGAGATGTCTGCCGAGTCCGTCTTCCCACAGCTCGAAGCGCTGCTCCCGCATGTGCAGAAGCCGATCCAGTACGTCGGCGGTGAGCTCAACTCCACCGTCAAGGCCTGGGACGAGTGTGACGTCCGCTGGGCGCTCATGTACCCGGACGCGTACGAGGTCGGGCTGCCCAACCAGGGCGTCATGATCCTCTACGAGGTACTGAACGAGCGGCAGGGCGTCCTGGCCGAGCGCACGTACAGCGTGTGGCCGGACATGGAAGAGCTCATGCGCGAGCACGCGGTGCCCCAGTTCACGGTGGACTCGCACCGCCCGGTGCGCGCCTTCGACGTGTTCGGGCTCAGCTTCTCCACCGAGCTCGGTTACACCAACATGCTCACCGCCCTCGACCTCGCGGGCATCCCGCTGGAGTCCAAGGACCGCACGATCGACGACCCGATCGTCCTCGCGGGCGGCCACGCGGCCTTCAACCCCGAGCCGATCGCGGACTTCATCGACTGCGCGGTCATCGGCGACGGCGAGCAAGCCGTCCTCGACATGACCGAGATCATCCGGGCGTGGAAGGCCGAGGGCCGCCCCGGCGGCCGCGAGGAGGTCCTGTTCCGCCTCGCGAGGACGGGCGGGGTCTACGTCCCGGGCTTCTACGACGTGGAGTACCTGCCGGACGGCCGCATCGCCCGGGTCGTGCCGAACCGGTCGGGCGTGCCGTGGCGGGTGTCCAAGCACACCGTCATGGACCTCGACGAGTGGCCCTACCCCAAGCAGCCCCTGGTCCCGCTCGCCGAGACCGTCCACGAGCGGATGTCCGTGGAGATCTTCCGCGGCTGCACCCGCGGCTGCCGCTTCTGCCAGGCCGGCATGATCACGCGCCCCGTGCGGGAGCGAAGCATCACCGGCATCGGCGAGATGGTGGAGAAGGGCCTCAAGGCGACCGGCTTCGAAGAGGTGGGCCTGCTCTCCCTCTCCTCCGCGGACCACACCGAGATCGGTGACATCGCCAAGGGCCTCGCGGACCGCTACACCGACGACAAGATCGGCCTCTCGCTGCCCTCGACCCGCGTGGACGCGTTCAACGTCGACCTCGCCAACGAGCTGACCCGCAACGGCCGCCGCTCGGGTCTGACGTTCGCCCCCGAGGGCGGCTCCGAGCGCATGCGCAAGGTCATCAACAAGATGGTCTCGGAAGAGGACCTCATCCGGACCGTCGCGACCGCGTACGGCAACGGCTGGCGCCAGGTGAAGCTGTACTTCATGTGCGGCCTGCCGACCGAGACCGACGAGGACGTCCTCCAGATCGGCGACATGGCGGTCAACGTGATCGCCAAGGGCCGCGAGGTCTCCGGCCAGAACGACATCCGCTGCACCGTGTCCATCGGCGGCTTCGTCCCCAAGCCGCACACCCCGTTCCAGTGGGCGCCGCAGCTCAGCGCCGAGGAGACGGACGCCCGCCTGGAGAAGCTCCGCGACAAGATCCGCGGCGACAAGAAGTACGGCCGCTCCATCGGATTCCGCTACCACGACGGCAAGCCCGGCATCGTCGAGGGCCTGCTCTCGCGCGGCGACCGCCGCGTGGGCGCCGTCATCCGCGCCGTCTACGAGGACGGCGGCCGCTTCGACGGCTGGCGCGAGCACTTCAGCTACGACCGCTGGATGGCCTGCGCCGACAAGACGCTGCCCTCCTTCGGCGTCGACGTCGACTGGTACACCACCCGCGAGCGCACCTACGAGGAGGTCCTCCCCTGGGACCACCTCGACTCCGGCCTCGACAAGGACTGGCTCTGGGAGGACTGGCAGGACTCGCTCGACGAGACCGAGGTCGAGGACTGCCGCTGGACCCCGTGCTTCGACTGCGGCGTCTGCCCGCAGATGGACACGAGCATCCAGATCGGCCCGACCGGCAAGAAACTGCTCCCCCTGACGGTCGTCAAGTAACCACCCCGTCACACCAGGCCCCCTGCCGCAACGGGCGGGGGGCTTTCGTGCGTCTCTGGGCGCATGGAGAATTCGCCCGGTGCCGAGGGCCGCGAAGGCTGTCTGACCGTTGCCGTTCGGCTGCCCGTGCGGGTCGTGGTGGTTGTTCTTGTCCTGCCTGTGCGGGTGGTCTGGGACCTTCTCGTTAGCGGGGTGGAGGCGCTGTGGCGGGGGGTCGTGGTGCCTGTGGGGCGGGTGTTGGTCGTGGTCCCGTTCGGGTGGTTGTACGGCCTGGTGCTGACGCCGCTCGGCCACGCAATCTCCTGGGTGTACCGGGTGGTGCTCACGCCGATGGGGCGCGGGGTCGGGTGGCTGTTGTGGGCCGTGTTCGTGTGGCCCTGGGTCACGCTGTGGCGGTACGTCGCCGCGCCGGTGCTGCGGTACGGCCTCGTGGTGCCCGCCGTCTGGTTGTACCGGCACCTGCTGGCGCCGCTCGCGGTGCTGCTGCTCGTGGTCCCGGCGGTATGGCTGCACCGCACGGTGCTCGCGCCGCTCGGGCGGGCGGCCCTCGTCGTCCTGCGTGAGATCGGCGCCGCGCTCGGACACGCCTGGCGGATCGGCGGCTTCGTCTCCCGCGCGGTCGGCCGGGGCCTCAAGTGGCTCGTCTGGAACCTCGCCGGGCGGCCCCTGCGCTGGGCGTACGCGACCCTGCTCGCTCCCGTGGGGCACTGGGTGCGGGACGCGGTGCTGTGACCTGCGGCCCGGGTCGCGCGCGAGGCCCTCGCCACGGCCCGCGAGACTGTGCGGTCGGCCGGGCGCGACGCCTGGCGGGCGCTGGTCGGCGGGCCGCCCCGGGAACGGGGCGAGCACCGGGCGCGTACTCTGGGTAGTACAACTACTGCCTCCGGCGCGGTGCCCGCCCCCGAGATCTCCCTTCGCAAGACGGAGGGATGAGCCGGGTGGCGGACGGGCCGTGACCGGAGGGACCCCCACAGGACGGTGGGCGGCGCACACCGCGCCCGCCCCGCACCGAGGAGAAGAACCACTGGGCAAGCGACAGCCCGAAGGCCCGCCGCCCGCACCTGCGGTGCAGCGCATCCGACTGCGCTACACCAAGCGCGGCCGCCTCCGGTTCACCAGCCACCGCGACTTCCAGCGTGCCTTCGAGCGGGCCCTGCGCCGCGCCGAGGTACCCATGGCGTACTCGGCGGGCTTCACCCCGCACCCCAAGGTGTCGTACGCGAACGCCGCGCCCACCGGCGTCGGCTCCGAGGCCGAATACCTGGAGATCGCCCTCACCGCGCAGCGCGACCCCGAGAAACTGCGCGCCCTGCTCGACGAGTCGCTGCCCACCGGGCTCGACATCGTCGACGCCGTCGAGGTCCGCACCTCGGGCCTCGCCGACCGGCTGACCGCGTCCGTATGGGAGCTGCGCCTCGACGGCGTCACCGTCGAGGCGGCCGAGAAGGCCGTCGCCGCGTTCCTGGCCGCCGAGACCGTCGAGGTCCAGCGCAAGACCAAGAACGGCATGCGCACCTTCGACACCCGGGGCGCGGTCGCCGAGCTCCAGGCGCTTCCTCCACAGGCTGATAGGCCTCTCGGCGACGCCTGTGCGATACTGCGGCTGGTAGTGCGGCACCTGACACCTGCCGTACGACCCGACGACGTCCTGTCCGGTCTCCGAGCTGTGGCCGACCTGGCGCCGCCGGTCCCCGCAGCGGTGACCAGGCTGGCGCAGGGGCTCTTCGACGAGGAGTCCGGCACGGTGACCGACCCGCTCGCGCCCGACCGCGAGGCAGCCCCGGCCGCTCCACAAACAGCCGCCGGGACCGTCTCAGCGACGGCGCCGGAAGGTCCCGCCGCGTAAGGGCGGTCGTTGTAGCGCAGCCCTGGCACTCGGGAGCCACCTGGGTCGGGCCGCGCACTGACCTAAAAGACTTTCGCCAGGCCGTGCGTACAGAGCGCAGGGAACCGGCGAGCCAGACATAACAGCTCCCGTGCGGCGCCCGCGCCCCGGACGGCGGCACCCGCGCACATCACGCGGTCGTGCCGCCGGACCGGAACAGGCGCGGCGCCCGGGAGCGTGACGGGAGCTACGCCCGCATGCTTGAGCAGAACGAACCCGGCACCGCCGGGGACAACAACGAACAGAACAGCCCCAGCGACACGCTGCCGCCGCGCCGCAGGCGCCGCGCGGCGTCGCGGCCCGCGGGCCCGCCGGTGGGCGCCCAGACCGCGGAGCCCGCGGCACAGGCCGCGCAGCCCGCCGAGCCGGCCACGCCGGTCGCCGCGGCCGAGGAGACCGACGCCGCTCCGGCGCCGCGCACCCGCCGCCGCGCCACCCGCAAGGCGACGGCCCCCGCCGGTACGCCGCAGACCGCCGAGGCACCCGCCGAGGCACCCGCCCCGGCAGAAGAGGCCGCCGAGGCGCCCGCCCCGCGTACCCGCCGCCGCGCCACCCGCAAGGCGACGGCTCCGGCTGGTGCGCCGCAGGTCGCGGAGGAGATCGTGGAGGCCGTCGCGGCTCCGGTCGCCGTCGAGGCCGAGGTGGTCGAGGAGGCCGCCGAGGCGCCTGCTCCGCGTACTCGTCGCCGTGCGACGCGCAAGGCGACGGCTCCGGCTGGTGCGCCGCAGGTCGCGGAGGAGATCGTGGAGGCCGTCGCGGCTCCGGTCGTCGCCGAGGCCGAGGTGGTCGAGGAGGCCGCCGAGGCCGCCGCCCCGCGTACCCGTCGCCGTGCGACCCGTAAGGCGACCGCACCGCAGACCACCGTCGCGGCCCCGGCCGTCGCCGAGGTCGTCGAGGACGAAGAGCCCGAGGCCGCCGAGGACACTGAGGTCACCGAGGAGACCGACGAGCTCGCCGCCGTCGAGCCCGCCCCGGTCGTGGCCGACGAGGCGCCGCGCGGCCGTACCCGCCGCCGTGCCACCCGTCAGGCGACCGCCCCCACCGCCGAGGAGCCCGCCGCCGAGACCCCCGCGGCCGAGGACGAGGCACCCCGTGGCGGCCGTACCCGCCGCCGCGCAGCGCGGGCCGTGTCCACTCCGCAGTTCACCCCGGTCGAGCCGGAGCCGAAGGCCGAGACCCCGGCCGAGGAGCCCGCCACCGGACGGTCCCGCCGCCGGGCCACGCGTCCCGCCGTGGCCGTGTTCCAGGCGCCGGTCTTCACCGAGCCGATGTTCCAGACCCCGGAGACGGCCGCGGCCGCCGCCGCTGCCGCCCGCGTCGAGGAGCCGGAGCCCGCCGAGGCCGAGGAGACCGTCCACGAGGCGGCCGAACCCGCCGCCGAGCCCCAGGGCCGCTCGCGCCGTCGCCGCCGCCGTGGCGAGCCCGCCGAGCCGGTCCTGGGCAAGCCCGCCGAGGAGCCGGTCGACGAGCACGTCGAGGAGCCCGCCGAGGCCGAGGCCGAAGCGGAGACCGAGGACACCGACGACGACCGCCCCTCGCGCCGCCGTCGCCGCGGTGGCCGTCGCCGCCGCCGTGGCGAGAGCGCCGAGTCCGAGGACGCCGCCGAGGAGCAGGCGTACGAGCCGGCCGAGCAGACCGAGGAAGCCGCGGAAGCGGAAGAGGACGAGGAGCACGAGGACGAGGACGCCGACGGCACCCCGTCCGCGGCCGGTACCAGCAGCAGCCGACGCCGCCGCCGGCGCCGCCGTCGCTCCGGCGACGCGGGCCCCGAGAGCGAGCAGGGCTCCGACGACCCGGAGCGCACCGTCGTCAAGGTCCGCGAGCCGCGCCCGGCCCGCGAGCGCGCCGAGTCCCTCGCGTCCGGCTCTTCCTCCTCCGACGAGGTCCAGTCCATCAAGGGCTCGACGCGTCTGGAGGCCAAGAAGCAGCGCCGCCGCGAGGGCCGCGAGCAGGGCCGCCGCCGCGTCCCGATCATCACCGAGGCCGAGTTCCTGGCCCGCCGCGAGGCCGTCGAGCGCGTCATGGTCGTCCGCCAGAGCGGCGAGCGCACCCAGATCGGCGTCCTCGAGGACAACGTGCTCGTCGAGCACTACGTCAACAAGGAGCAGGCCACCTCGTACGTCGGCAACGTCTACCTGGGCAAGGTCCAGAACGTACTGCCGTCCATGGAGGCCGCGTTCGTCGACATCGGCAAGGGCCGCAACGCCGTCCTGTACGCCGGTGAGGTCAACTTCGAGTCGCTCGGCATGGGCAACGGCCCGCGCCGCATCGAGGCCGCCCTCAAGTCGGGCCAGTCGGTGCTCGTCCAGGTGACGAAGGACCCGATCGGCCACAAGGGCGCCCGCCTGACCAGCCAGGTCTCGCTGCCCGGCCGCTACCTGGTCTACGTGCCCGAGGGCTCGATGACCGGCATCAGCCGCAAGCTGCCCGACACCGAGCGCGCGCGCCTGAAGACCATCCTCAAGAAGATCGTCCCCGAGGACGCGGGCGTCATCGTGCGCACCGCCGCCGAGGGCGCGAGCGAGGACGAGCTGCGCCGCGACGTCGAGCGCCTCCAGGCGCAGTGGGCCGACATCCAGAAGAAGGCCAACCAGATCTCGACGTCCTCGCCGTCGCTGCTCTACGGCGAGCCGGACATGACCGTCCGGGTCGTCCGCGACATCTTCAACGAGGACTTCTCCAAGGTCATCGTCAGCGGTGACGAGGCGTGGGAGACCATCCACGGCTACGTCGCGCACGTGGCGCCGGACCTGACCGAGCGGCTCTCGCGCTGGACCAGCGAGGTCGACGTCTTCGCGACCTACCGGATCGACGAGCAGCTCGCCAAGGCCCTGGACCGCAAGGTCTGGCTGCCGTCCGGCGGCTCGCTGGTGATCGACAAGACCGAGGCGATGATCGTCGTCGACGTCAACACCGGCAAGTTCACCGGCCAGGGCGGCAACCTCGAAGAGACCGTCACGAGGAACAACCTCGAGGCGGCCGAGGAGATCGTGCGCCAGCTGCGCCTGCGCGACCTGGGCGGCATCGTCGTCATCGACTTCATCGACATGGTCCTGGAGTCCAACCGCGACCTCGTCCTGCGCCGCCTGCTCGAATGCCTGGGCCGCGACCGGACCAAGCACCAGGTGGCCGAGGTCACCTCGCTCGGCCTGGTGCAGATGACCCGCAAGCGGGTCGGCCAGGGCCTGCTGGAGTCGTTCTCCGAGACCTGCGTCCACTGCAACGGGCGCGGCGTGATCGTGCACATGGAGCAGCCGGCCGCGGTCGGCGGCGGTGCGGGCAAGCGCGCGAAGAAGCGCGGCCGCGGCGGCGCCGAGCACGACCAGCACACCCACGAGCACGAGGCCGCGGACGTCGAGTCCGTCGACGCCGTCGAGTCCGAGGCCGAGGTCGCCGCGGAGATCGCGGCCCCGGTCGCGCTCGCCGAGCCCGAGTTCGTGCCCGACGAGGAGCTGTACAGCAGCGTCGCCGAGGCGGAGGCAGCGGCGCGCGGGCGTTCGCGCCGCCGCGCCACCCGCAAGGCCTCGGCCCCGGCCGGCGCGCCCCGTACGGCCGCCGTCGAGGCGCCGGCCGCCCCGGCCCCGGTCGAGGAGCCGGAGGCCGCACAGGCCCCGGCCGCGGTGACCGTCGCCTCGTTCATCGAGGACGACGCGCCGCGCGGGCGCACCCGCCGCCGCGCCACCCGCAAGGCGACCGCCCCGGCGGGCGCGCCGACGGCGTCCGCCGCCGAGCCGGTGGTGGTCGTCACGGAGCCCGCACCGAAGGCCGAGGAGCAGGTTGCCGAACCGGCCGCCCCCGTCGCCGAGTCGGTCGTCGAGTCCGTGGCCGAGCCCGTCGTCGAGGAGGCGCCCGTCGCCGCCCCGCCGCGGGCCCGCCGCCGGGTGACCCGCAAGGCCACGGCCCCGGCCGGATCGCCCGCGGGCGCCGAGGAAGCCGCGGTCGTCGTGGTGGCCGCCACCCCGGCCGCCGAGCCGACCGAGGCCGCCGAGTCCGCCGAGGAGGCCGCACCGGCCAAGAAGGCGGCGCGCAAGACGGCGAAGAAGGCCACCGCGAAGAAGGCCGCCACGAAGAAGACGGCGGCCAAGAAGACCGCGGCGAAGAAGACGACCGCCAAGAAGGCCACCGCCAAGAAGACGGCGGCGGCCGAGAAGCAGCAGTCCTCGGTCTCGGCGTCCACGGACAGCTGAGACCGGCCGGTCGACGGCCGACGGGCCCGCCTGTCGGTCGGCGGCCGGTGAGCGTCATGGGCCGACCGGAGCCCGCCCCGGACCACCGGGGCGGGCTCCGGTCGGCCGACGGACGCAGGGTCCCCGGGCCCGGATTTCCGGGCCGGGACCGGTGGTTTCGTTGCCGAGCGGTACGGGTAACGACCCTGGTTTGACCCACCACGTCCGGCCCCGTAGCCTTGACTCTCGGCGTGTTTATATACGCGCCTGCCCCTGAGCACCTCACCTCCCGGTCCGCCGGGGGAGGCCCCCTGCTTTTCTGCGGGAGGGCTGGCTTCAAGGGTTCCGTATCGAGCGAGAGAGAGATCCGCGTGTACGCCATCGTGCGCAGCGGTGGTCGCCAGCACAAGGTTGCTGTCGGCGACATCGTTGAGGTTGACAAGATTTCCACTGCCAAGGTTGGCGACACGGTCGAGCTCTCGACCCTGCTCGTTGTCGACGGCGACGCTGTGACCAGCGACCCGTGGGTGCTGGCCGGTATCAAGGTCACCGCCGAGGTCGTGGACCACCACAAGGGTGCCAAGATCGACATCCTTCGGTACAAGAACAAGACCGGTTACCGCCGTCGCCAGGGCCACCGCCAGCAGTACACGGCGATCAAGGTCACCGGTATCCCCACGGCTGCGAAGTAAGGGACTGAGGAGACATGGCACACAAGAAGGGCGCATCGTCCACTCGGAACGGTCGCGACTCCAACGCTCAGCGGCTCGGTGTGAAGCGCTTCGGCGGTCAGACCGTGCTCGCCGGTGAGATCCTGGTCCGCCAGCGCGGCACCCACTTCCACCCGGGTGCGGGCGTCGGTCGCGGTGGCGACGACACCCTGTTCGCGCTGCAGGCCGGTGCGGTGCAGTTCGGCACCCACCGTGGCCGCAAGGTCGTGAACATCGTTCCGGTTGCCTGATCACTTAGGCACCCGTAGAGCGGTTTCAGCGGAGGCGGACCTCACTTCCCCCACGGGAAGCGGGTCCGCCTTTCGCGTGTTACTAGATAGACATTCCCGTACTCTCCCGACTTCCCGTCGGGGGGACCCCCAGGAGGCACACCCATGACCACCTTCGTGGACCGCGTCGAGCTGCACGTCGCCGCGGGTAACGGAGGCCACGGCTGCGCCTCCGTTCACCGTGAGAAGTTCAAGCCGCTCGGCGGCCCGGACGGCGGCAACGGCGGCCGTGGCGGCGACGTCACCCTGGTCGTCGACCAGTCCGTGACCACGCTTCTCGAATACCACCACTCGCCGCACCGCAAGGCCACCAACGGCCAGCCCGGCGCCGGTGACAACCGCTCCGGCAAGGACGGCCAGGACCTGATCCTGCCCGTGCCGGACGGCACCGTCGTGCTCGACAAGCAGGGCAACGTGCTGGCCGACCTGGTCGGCGAGGGCACCACCTACATCGCGGGCCAGGGCGGCCGCGGCGGCCTCGGCAACGCGGCGCTCGCCTCCGCCCGCCGCAAGGCGCCCGGCTTCGCGCTGCTCGGCGAGCCTGGCGAGGCCACGGACATCGTCCTGGAGCTCAAGACCGTCGCCGACGTGGCCCTGGTGGGCTACCCGAGCGCCGGAAAGTCCTCCCTGATCTCCGTCCTCTCGGCGGCCAAGCCGAAGATCGCGGACTACCCGTTCACGACGCTGGTCCCCAACCTCGGTGTGGTGACGGCCGGTTCGACCGTCTACACCATCGCCGACGTCCCCGGCCTGATCCCCGGCGCCAGCCAGGGCAAGGGGCTGGGCCTGGAGTTCCTGCGGCACGTGGAGCGCTGCTCGGTCCTCGTGCACGTCCTGGACACCGCGACGCTGGAGTCCGAGCGCGACCCGGTCTCCGACCTCGACATCATCGAGGAGGAGCTCAAGCAGTACGGCGGCCTCGACGACCGGCCCCGCATCGTCGTCCTCAACAAGATCGACATTCCGGACGGCAAGGACCTCGCGGACATGATCCGCCCCGAGCTCGAAGAGCGCGGCTACCAGGTCTTCGAGGTCTCCGCCGTCGCCCGTACGGGCCTGAAGGAGCTGTCCTTCGCGCTGGCCGGGATCGTCGCCGAGGCGCGTGCCGCCAAGCCCAAGGAGGAGGCGACCCGCATCGTCATCCGCCCGAAGGCCGTCGACGACGCGGGCTTCACCGTCGCCTTCGACGAGGCGAACGACGTCTACCGGGTACGCGGCGAGAAGCCGGAGCGCTGGATCCGCCAGACCGACTTCAACAACGACGAGGCCGTCGGCTACCTCGCGGACCGCCTCAACCGCCTCGGCGTCGAGGAGGCCCTGATGAAGGCCGGTGCGCGCTCCGGCGACGGCGTGGCCATCGGGCCCGAGGAGAACGCGGTCGTCTTCGACTGGGAGCCGACGATGATGGCGGGCGCCGAGATGCTGGGCCGCCGTGGCGAGGACCACCGGCTCGAGGCGCCCCGGCCTGCCGCCCAGCGGCGCCGGGACCGGGACGCGGAGCGGGACGAGGCGGACCGCGAATTCAAGGAGTTCGGCCCCTTCTGACCCCCGGCCCCGCCCCGGGGCGCCTGCGGACCGTGCTGGGTTGCTCGCGCAGTTCCCCGCGCCCCTGGCAGGGTCGGTGCTGGTCAGCGTGGGCATCCTCAGCCCGTCATGGGGGTCCCCCCTGGCCCTTAAGGCCTTGGGGGAGTTTGAGGACGAGCGCCGTTCAGGCGCGATACGGGGTCTGGGGCGGAGCCCGTAGGATTCTCGGGTGAGTCAGAGTCGTGTCAGCCCGGACGGCCCCGCGGGCGTCAGTGTCGTCGTCATCGCCTACAACGACGCCGGGCTGGTCGCCGACGCCGTGCGGTCGGCCCTCGCGCAGGGGCCGGCCGTCACCGAGGTCGTGGCCGTCGACGACTGCTCCCAGGACGGCACCGCCGCCGTCCTGGACCAGCTGGCCACCACCGAACCCCGGCTCCGCGTGGTGCGCCGCACGGAGAACAGCGGGGGCTGCGGAACGCCCCGCAACGACGGAATCGCCGCCGCCACCGCCCCGTACGTCATGTTCCTCGACAGCGACGACGTGCTGCCCCCCGGAGCCGTCGCCGCCCTCCTGGCCGCTGCCGAGGAGCACGGCACCGAGGTCACCGTGGGCCGGGCCGTGCGCCGCGAGCTGCCCGCCGGCCGCGACGTGCGCTGGCAGCCCGGCCTGTACCGGGAAGCGGCCGTGCACGCGTCGCCCGAGGCCGAGCCGAAGCTGCTCCACGACACGCTCTGCGTCAACAAGCTCTACCGCCGCGACTTCCTGAATGAGCGTCAACTCCGGTTCCCCGACGGCAAGTTCGTCTACGAGGACTTCGTCTTCACGGCCCGCGTGTACGCGGCGGCGCCCCGCGTCGCCGTCGTGCCCGAGCTCGTCTACGTCTGGCATGTGCGGCGCGCCGCCGCCCAGGTCTCCATCTCGCTGGCCCGCAAGGACGTCGGCAACTGGCAGGCGCGGATCGCCGCCCACACCCAGGCCGTCGAGGCGTTCCGGGCGGCCGACCGCAAGGCGCTCGCCGCCGCCTGCCGCACCAAGTTCCTGGACTACGACCTGTGCCTGTACCTGCGCGAGCTGCGCGTGCGCGACGCCGGGTACCAGGCCGACTGGTGGCGGCTGACCCGTGCCTACCTCGCCGGGTTCGAGCCCGGCGAGGTGGCCGCGGCCGCCGCCCCGGCCCGCTGGCTCACCCAGGTGGTGCTCGCCTCGGACACCCCCCGTGACCTGGACCGGCTCTCCCAGCTCGCCGCCGAGCACCCCCGCCTCACCCCGCCGTACACCACCGCGGAGTCCGGCCCGGTGTGGGCGGACGACCTGACCGTGCCGCTGGACGGGCTCGACGCGCTGCCCGCCGACCGGCTCCCCCTCGCCGTGGACGCGACGCTGCTGGCGGCCCGGCGCGGCATCCTCAAGCTCCGCGTGCACGAGCTGTACGGACGGCTCGCCGCGAACGGTGCCCCGTCCGGCGCCGACGTCGAGTTCGTGTCCCGGGACGGCGGCGAGAGCGCGCTGACCGTCACCGCGCCGCTGCGCGCCACCGAGGGCGGCTGGAGCGGGCAGGTGCCCGTACCGCTGGCGCGCCTCGCGGCGGCGGGCGGCCGCGGCACCCAGATCTGGGACCTGCGGGTCCGCGTGCACACCGGCCGCGCGCCGGGCCCGTACACCACGCTGCGGGCCGGGGCGGCCGGGCTGCGGCGCACGGCGGTTCCCGGCAGCCGGTACGGTGTTCTGCTGGTGCAGCCGTACCGGACGTCGAGCGGATCGCTCGCGGTGCGGCTCGCGCCAGGAGTGCAGGGGGCCCTCGGGGTGGTCGGCGGCAAGCTGCGCAGGCTGGCCCGGAAAGCCCGGTAGAACGCGATGACGACGAGGACGCGCATATGACTTTTCTGATCACTGGTGGCGCCGGATACATCGGTTCCCATGTCGTGCGGGCCATGACGGCGGCGGGGGAGCGCGTCGTCGTGCTCGACGACCTCTCCACCGGTGACGCGGCCCGTCTGCCGCAGGGTGTGCCGCTGGTGGTCGGCTCCGTCCTGGACCGCGCGCTCCTGGACCGCACCCTCGCCGAGCACGAGGTCACCGGGGTGGTGCACCTCGCGGGCAAGAAGCAGGTCGGCGAGTCCGTCGAGATCCCGCTGCACTACTACCGGGAGAACGTGTTCGGGCTGACCGTGCTCCTGGAGGCCGTCGCCGAGGCGGGCGTGCGCACCTTCCTGTTCTCCTCGTCCGCCTCCGTGTACGGGATGCCGGACGTCGACCTCGTCACCGAGGCCACCCCCTGCCTGCCGATGAGCCCGTACGGCGAGACCAAGCTGGCAGGCGAGTGGCTGGTCCGCGCGGCCGGCAAGGCCCACGGCATCGCCACCGGCTGCCTGCGCTACTTCAACGTGGCGGGCACCGCCACCCCCGAACTCGCCGACACCGGCGTCTTCAACCTCGTACCGATGGTGTTCGAGAAGCTGGAGGACGGCGAGCCGCCGCGCATCTTCGGCGACGACTACGAGACCCCCGACGGCACCTGTGTGCGCGACTACATCCACGTCGAGGACCTCGCGGACGCGCACCTGGCCGCCGCCCGCAAGCTCGCCGAGTCCGCGCAGGCGAGCGACTTCCGCGACCTGACCGTCAACATCGGCCGCGGCGAAGGCGTTTCGGTGCGCGAGATGGTCGACCTCATCAACGAGATCAGCGGCCGCGGCATCGCCCCCGAGGTCCACCCGCGCCGCGCGGGCGACCCGGCGCGCGTCGTCGCCTCCGCCGACCGCATCGCCGAGGAACTGGGCTGGAAGGCCCACCACGACGTGCGCTCCATGATCTCCTCGGCGTGGGCGGGCTGGCGCCACCACCGCGACGCCGTCTGAGACCCGGACACGGAAAAGGGGCGCCCCGGATCTCCTCCGGGGCGCCCCTCCTCCGTGTCTACGTCACTGCTTGTGGATGCGGTCCACGCCGTAGAACTTCGAGGTGCACTGGGCGACCCAGTCGCGCTTGTAGTTCTTGGTGAAGAACGGCTCGGCGAGCGAACCGATGTACATCGGCTTGTACGCCACGTCCGTCTCGCCGTTGGCGATCTCCGAGCGGATCTTCGCGTTCTGCTTGTCCCAGGCGATGCTGCGGTACACCGTCGAGACGGCGAGCTTCTGCACCGACGGCACCAGCGCCGCGGTCGCCGACAGCGCGAACGCGCCGACCAGGACCGTCGCCACGATCGGCACCAGACGCGGCGCCCGGCGCTCGACGATGCGCCGGCCGGCCCAGTGGCCGAGCAGCACGCCGTACCCGCACAGCGCGATCACCAGCGGGATCATGAAGTTCATCCAGGTGCGGGCGTACGTCCAGCCCGTCGGCCCGTAGCCGCTGCGCAGCGCGTACGCCACGAGCAGCGTGCACAGCGCCATCAACGGCACCGGAAGCACGGCGATCACGCGCAGCATCGCGACCGGCGGACGGTGGGCGGCCGGTGCCTCGCGGCGCGGCGCGAGCAGGGCCACGGCGAGGCCGAGGAGCAGGCCCGCGGCGATGGCGCCCAGGTAGATCCACTGGTGCAGGATCGTGTCCCAGATGTGGAAGTAGTCCTTGAACACGTCGCCGACGCTCATCTTCGTCGGCGGGGTCTGCGCCCGGCGCCAGCGGGCACCCGGCGAGGTGTACAGGAAGGTCAGGCCGATCACGGCCGCCCCGCAGTACACCGCGGACCAGGTGAACGGGTACCACGTGCGGGCGACCTTCAGCCGCGGCAGGCACACCAGCGCGGCCGTGCCCACCAGCACGCAGCTGACCACCGTGAACGGCTCGCTGAGCGTGCCGATCGCGAAGCCCACCAGCGCGGTCACCACCAGGGCGGTGTTGCGCAGCGCCTTGCGGCCGGTGCGGAACGCCCAGATGCCGAACAGGAGCGCCCACAGGGCGATGATGAACGGCATCGTGTGCGAGATCGTCGCCGGGGTCCACAGGAGCACCTGGTAGGAGCGGGTGCCCGCGAAGAACAGCAGCGCCTCCAGGACCATCGCCACCGCCACGAGCAGCAGCAGCGGCGCCCGGGTGCCGAACGCCCGCAGGATCTCACGGCCCAGCAGCACCAGGCCGACGCCCATCGTGACCACGAGGATCACCGGAAGCACCTTGATGCCGGCCAGGCCGTCCGAGTAGATGATCCCGCTCAGGAAGGCGTTGGTGACCCGCCCGTTCTGGGTGTTGTAGAAGTCGGAGGTGATCCCGAAGACGCCCATGTCCCGGGACTTCCAGGCCGCGCACCAGTCGTCGGACGTGGGGCGCACGTACAGGCCGAGGAAGGAGCCGACGGACAGCAGGATGCCGGAGACGGCGGTGATTATGCCCGCGGTCCACAGCAGAGCTCTACGGGCCCCCGACCGCTCGGGGCGGTCCGCGGCGGCGCTCGGCGCCGGGGCCGCGCTGTCGTCGGCGGCCACAGTGGTCGATGAGTTCATGATTCCAGGGGGTCTCGGGGACGGTCAGCGCTGGAGCAGGTCGAAAAGCGACTCCCAGCGCCGGACGATCTCCTCGGTCCGGTAGCGCTGGATGTTCTCACGGGCCGCCTCGCCGAGCCGGTCGCGCAGCTCCTGGTCGGCCAGGAGGCTGCTGAGACGGCGGGCGAAGACGTGCGTGTTGCCGGGCGGGGCGAGCAGACCGTCCTCGCCGTCCCGGATGATCTCGTGGATGCCGGGGGCGACGTCGAAGGCGACACACGGCACGGCGGTCGCCATCGACTCCATCAGGGACAGCGGGAAGCCCTCGCCGCGCGAGGCGAGCGTGAAGACCGAGGCGTCGCGCAGTGCGCCCGCCGGGTCGTCGGTGCGGCCCATCCACTCCACCGAGCCGTCCAGGCCGAGCTCGGTGCACTGGCGGCGCAGCGCCTCCTCGTCGGAGCCCGAGCCGTAGATCCGCAGCGTCCAATCAGGGTGCACCGGAGCCACCTCGGACCAGGCGTCCAGGAGCAGGTCGGTGCCCTTCTCCTCGTGCAGCCGGCCGATGCTGACCACGTGCTTCTCGGTGCGCGGCGAGGGCACCTCGGGGAAGAACGGCAGCGGGTTGGGCATGAAGCCCACGTTGTCCAGGCGCTGAAGGGCCCACAGGTCGGCGTCCTCGCGGGTCAGCGCGAGCATCCGGTCGACGTCCTTGTAGAACTTCTTGACCCGGCCGAAGCGCGAGGACTTGCGGCACGTCTCGTACGACTCGTGGGTCATGCCGATGACGGTCAGGCCCGCGGTGTCGGCGAGCGCCACCCACTCCATCGCCCACACCTGGGTGACGATCACGATGGCGCCCGGCCGGGCCTGCTGGAACAGCCGGGTCATCTTCGCGGCCTGGGCGTGCATGCCCGCGGTGCGGGCGGCGCGGCGCCGGTGCTCGACGACGTTCAGCCGGCCCTTGATGCCGCGCGAGCGGCCGGCCGACGGCGGGTGCGCGTCGTACAGCGTCGTCGTCGCGTACGGCAGGTCGTCGTCCAGCTCGAACGGCACCGACGGCGGGGTGATGCCGATGACGTGGACCCGGTTGCCGCGCTCCACGAACAGGCGGGCCATCTGGTGCGACCAGGTGGTCACACCGCCCAGCTCGTTGACGGCGTTGGAGACGAGGAAGATGTCACGGCCGCCGTCCGTGGCGGTCACTTCAGTCACTTACCGCTCCCGGGAGTGAAGAACTTGGAGACGATCTGCTGGGCCGCGGTGCCCTGGTCGTACTCGCCGAATTCGGTGGCGAACCGCTCACGGGCCCCGGCGAAGTCGGTGTCCGCGGCCTTGAGGCCGTCCACCGTCGCGAACAGCTCGCTCTCGGTGGCCACGACCGGGCCCGGCGCCTTGTCCCGCAGATCGAAGTAGGTGCCGCGGGTCTCGTTCGCGTACTCCTCGTAGTCGTACGCGAAGAAGATCATGGGACGGTCGAGCAGAGCATAGTCGAACATCAGGGACGAATAGTCGGTGATGAGACCGTCGGCCAGGGCCAGCAGCGGCGTGATGTCGTGGCCCTGCGAGACGTCGATGACCTTGCCGCGCACCGAGGGCGGCAGGACCACCTGGTTCAGGTAGTGCGAGCGGATCAGAAGGGTGTACCGGTCGCCGAAGCGCTCCGCGAACTCCTCGACGTCAAAGGGAAGTTCGAACTTCTTGACGGCGCCCGACTCCGAGGCGCGGAACGTCGGCGCGTACAGCAGCACCGTCTTGTCGGCGGCGATACCGAGCTGCTCGGCGATCGGGCCGCGCACCCGCTCGCCGGTCTCCTTCTCCTGCTCGCGCGCCGCCACCAGGGCGTCGTTGCGCGGGTAGCCGACGCGCAGCAGCACCTCGTCGCGCAGCCGGAAGCCGCTGGCCAGGGTGCGCACGTCGTGCTCGGAACGGATCAGGAAGTGGTCGAAGCGGTCCAGGACCTTCTGGTGGTGGGCCTGGCCGGCCCGGTTCAGCAGCTTCATCTGCGGCACGTCGAAGCCCATCCGCTTGAGCGCGCTGCCGTGCCAGGTCTGGATGTACGTGGTGCCGGGCCGCTTGGTGAGCTTCATCGGGAAGCCCTGGTTGTCGACCCAGAACTCGGCCTGCGCCAGCGCCCGCAGATACGGGTAGCTCCACCGCTTGACCAGGGTGGCGTCCTTGGGGAACCCGGTCGGCTTGGCGCCGTCGTAGGACCACACCGCCTCGAACTGCACGCCCCGGCGGCGCATCTCCTCGTAGATCGCCTTCGGGCTGTCGCTGAACTGCTTGCCCATGTGGCTCTCGAAGACCACCAGACCCTTGCGGATCGGCAGCTTGGAGAACACCTCGTGGTACACGCGGATCTTGGTGTCGCCCGAGTTGAGGTCCTTCTTGGCCTTGCGGGCCTTGCGCAGGCCCTTCTTGGCCAGCGAGGCGGCCTTGCTCTGGAGCGCCTCGCCGATCAGCTCCTGGGTGCGGACGGAGGCCTGGCCCTCGGCCGTCAGCAGGTAGGACAGGTTGCCCTTGGCGGAGATCTCCGGCACCAGGCGGTCGGCGACCAGGCGGGTGAGGCGCGGCCGGATGCGCAGCGGCCGCGCGTTCTCCAGCTCGATGCGGCCGGCGCCGAGCCGCGTCGGCACACTCTCGCCGTCGACGGTCAGGTTGACCCACACGTCCCAGACCACGTCGATGATGCCGAGCGGGCGCAGCTTGCGGGCCAGGTCGGCCTCGGCCGTCCAGTCGAGCGTCTGGCCCGCGTGCCGCAGCGAGGACAGCGGGAACCGGAAGGACTGCAGGCTGGCGCGGCGGGCCCGGAACTCCAGGGTGCCGCTCAGCTTGGCGTCCGGCCGGACGCGGCCCAGCGGATTGACGACCGAGCCGCCGAGCCGCACCTTGCCGCGCCCGTCGTCCGCGTACGAGGTCAGGCGGTTGCCGAGCGCCAGCTGGGTCAGCGGACGGGTGTGGTAGCCGAGCTCCGTCACGTCCAGGAACTTGCGGCCCTCGTCGGTGTCGAGGTGCTCGCCGCACCAGTAGATCCGGCCGTCCCGCTCGATCAGCGGCGACGTCACGGTGTTGCGGCGGATCAGCGCGTCCACGGCGGGCAGCAGGTTGGCCCAGTCGCCCCGCTGGAGCAGGTAGGAGCAGATCGCCTGGATGGGCAGCACACTGTCGTACGCCTCCGGCGAGAGGTCCGCCAGGTACTCGCGCGACAGCTCGGCGAACTCCGCCCGGTACTCCTCGTCACGGTGCGGCAGGTCCCGCAGGTGCAGGACCAGGTCGTGCTTGAGGAACTTGACGTCCTTGGCGAGCCGCAGCCCGTGCAGGTCGTTGTCCTCCAGGAGCGCCTCGATCCGCCGGTGGATCTCCAGGCGGTGCTCGTAGTTGGTCATCTCGTGGCGCCGGTTGGTGACCGACTTCACGGCCGCCTTCTCGTGCACGTTCCAGAAATAGACCTGGTTGGGAATGAGGGTGATGCGGTTCGCGGCGAGGTAGGCCTCGGCGATGAACATCAGGTCCTCGTAGAACATGCCCTTGGGGAAGCGCAGGTCGTTGTCGAGGAGGAACTCGCGGCGGTAGCACTTGTTGGTGGAGAGGGTGTCCCACACGAACAGGTCGGGGAGCTCGGTGATCGACTCCAGGGTGCGCGTGGTCCGGTAGAGCCACGGGTACCACTCGGTGCGCTTCGTGGTGCGGGTGCCCTGCGTGAGGCGTACACAAAGGCCGGAAACGATGTCTGCCTGCGTCTGTTCCGCGGCCTCCAGGAGGTTCCGGCAGGCGTTGTGCTCCAGCACGTCGTCGCTGTCCAGGAACATGATGTAGCGGCCGGTGGCATGGCCGATGCCCACGTTGCGCGGCTCGCCGCCGGCGCCGCTGTTCTCGGGCAGCTGGAAGGCGCGCACCCGGCCGGCGTGGGAGGCTTCCAGGGCCCGTGCGACCTCGAAGGAGCTGTCGGTGCTGCAGTCGTCGACGATCAGGACCTCGACGCTGTTCAACGTCTGGTCCAAGACCGATTGGACAGCCGTCGGCAGGCGATCTGCGTCGTTGTAGACGATGACGATCACGGAGACGTCAGGCACTGGCACCTCAATCCACTTGTTCTACTCGCAGGCGCTTCAACGCTACCTGGTATTCGTGACGTGCCGTGCAGCCGCCCGGCCCCGCCCGGCCGCCCCGCAAAAGGGGCGTCGTCAGGGCCGTCGCGGTGTGTCACCCGAATGTGTGGCGCGAAAGCAACCCCCGCGAGGCCCCACCCCTCTATAGGGAGAAGCGTGGAGAACCGAACCGAACGCACCAGGGAGCCGGGGTGCTGAAGACCTTGCCCCGCCCGGCCCGCGACCCGGGCAGCACGGGATCCCGCCCCGCACGGGCGGCATCCCGCGCTGCCCGGGTCGCGCCCGCCGCCGCCGCGCTCGCCGCGATGGGCGCGTACTGCCTGGCCACGGCGCTGCGCGGGACCTATCCCTTCGGCGGGCGCTCGCGGGCCGTCAACGACCTCGGCAACCAGTTCGTGCCCTTCCACGCCCACCTGTGGGACCTCCTGCACGGGCAGGGCGGCGGCGACCTCCTCTTCAACTGGGACAGCGGCTACGGCGTCCCCTTCCTCGCCGACTTCCTCACCTATCTGATGAACCCGTTCTCCTGGCTCGTCGCGCTCTTCCCCCGCGACGGCCTGGAGCTCGGCGTCTTCCTGGTCACGCTGCTCAGCATCGGCCTGGGCACCGCCCTGATGACGGTCTTCCTCGACCGGCTGCGCCCCGGGCCGCCCTGGCCGCGGGCGATCCTCGCCGTCGGCTACGGGATGAGCGGCTGGGTGACGTTCGACGGCTGGTCCGATCCCATGTGGATGTGGGGCCTCCTCTCGTGCCCCCTCATCGGCATCGCCACCGACTGGGCGCTGCACCGGCGGCGCTGGGTCGCCGGCACCCTCCTGGTCACCGTCTGCTGGGCCGGGAACTTCTACACCGCCGCCATGGCCACCCTCGGCATGGGCCTGGTCCTGCTGGTACGGCTCCTCCTGGACGCGCGTCCGCCGCGCGAACGCGGCCGGGCCCTGCTGCGGGCCACCGGCATGATCGTCACCGGTGTCCTGCTCGCCGGGCCCGTCGTCACCGTCCCCTACCTGGCCAGCCGCGCCACCCAGCCCTCTCCCGACGCCGCCTGGGACGGGGCGCCCGACGCCCGCGACTACCTGGCCCACCTGCTGCCCGGCGGCTACTTCACGAGCGCGCCCCGGGCCTGCGTCGGCATCCTGGCCCTGCTCCTCGTGCTCACCTTCCCCTTCCTGCGCACGGTGGCCCGCCGCGAACGCGCCGCCTGGTGCGCGCTGGCCGTCCTCGTCGCGCTCTCCTACACCTGGCAGCCGACCGTCCTGCTCTGGCACGGCCTCGCCATGCCCAACGGCAGCCCCTACCGCGCCGCCCTGGCGCTGACCGCGATCCTGATCGCCATCGCCTGGCTCGCCCTGACGCACAGCCCCGGCCCCCGCGAGCTCCTGTCGGGCGCCGGCCTCCTGCTGGCGCTGCTCGCCGCCGCGAGCACCAGCGCGTACATGTCCGCGGCCACCTGGATCCTCACCCTGGCCGGGCTCGCCGCGTCGGGCGCGCTGCTGTGGCTGCTGCACCGCCGCGGGCCGCGCACCCCGCTCCTGTGCGCGCTGGCCGCGGTCGTCCTCCTGGGGACCACGGGCGCCGCCTGGTCGACCAGCGACATCCGCGACCGGCAGAGCTTCTGGCAGCCCCGGACCACCCTGGACGCCGACGCGCTGGCCGCCCGCTCCGCCGTACGCGCCCACGACGCCTGGCCCACCGAGCGCAGCGACCCCGGCCGGCACGAGTTCGCCGACAACGACCCCATGCTCCTGGGCGGCCAGGGCGGCTCGTACTACAGCAGCTACGTGCCCGCCCGGACCGCGAGCACCCTGCACGACCTCGGCGCCGGCTGGGAGATAGGCGGGCGCCACCTGCTGTCCTTCACCGACCCGGTGGGCCGCGCGATCATGGGCATCGCCAGCCACCTGGACAGCTCGGCCACCGCGCCGCACGGATTCGTCCAGGTCACCGAGGACGCCCCGCCCGTCGTCACGCTGCGCCCGCCCGGCATGCCCCTGGACTCGGCGACCCCCGACGCCTCCCTGTTCGCGCGCCGCAACCGGGTGCTCGGCGCCCCCCTCTACACCACACCGCCCCTCACCCCCGGGACGGGCACCACCCTGCACCTGCCCGCCGGGACCAGCACCTTCACCGCCCGGTGCGCCCCCGGCAGCACGGCCCAGCTGTACGCGCCCTGGTATTCCGGCACCGTCCGCGCACTCGGCGTCACCCTGCGCCCCGACCCCGTGCGGCCCATGGCCAATCCCGGCGTGCTCCCCCTGGCCGACGTCCCCGGCGGCGGCACCTTCACCGTGACGTTCGCCTCCGACCGGGCCCAGGACATTCCCCGCACCCCGCTCGGCTGCTACCAGCGTGGGACACTCGACAAGGTGGTCGACACACTGAAGGCCACCGGCCCGGCCCGCATCACGGCCGGCGGCCACTCCATCGAAGCCGACTTCCGCCCCGGCACCACCGGCACGGCCGTCATCGCGGTTCCCGCCGTCGACGGCTGGCAGTGCCGGGCGGACGGCCGGGCGGCGACAACCCCCGGTACGCTCGGTGGGCTGATCGCCGTGGAACTGGCCGGGAGTGGCTCCCGCGTCGCCTGCTCGTACCATACTCCCGGGCTGAAGTCCGGACTGGCGGTGAGCGGTCTGGCACTCGCCACCCTGCTCGCTGTCGCCATCGGTGGGGCGCTCCGCACCCGCACCTGCCGCTCCTCTACTGGAAAGCACTGATGATGAAGCTGTCGGTCGTCGTCCCCTGTTACAACGAAGAAGCGGTCATCGACCAATTCGACGCCAAGACCCGCAGCGTGCTCGACACCCTCGCGATCGAGTACGAGATCTGCTACGTGGACGACGGCAGCCGCGACAAGACGCTCGTGCACCTGCGGGCGCTCGCCGAGAAGTACCCCGACGCCACCCGCTACGTCTCCTTCAGCCGCAACTTCGGCAAGGAGGCCGGCATGCTCGCCGGGCTGCGCGAGGCCACCGGCGACGCCGTGGTCATCATGGACGCCGACCTCCAGCACCCGCCGGAGCTCATCGAGCGGATGCTCGACCTCTACCAGCTGGGCCACGACCAGATCATCGCCCGCCGCACCCGCGAAGGCGACAAGAAGGTCCGCTCCGCCCTGAGCCGCCTCTACTACCGCGCGGTCAACAAGTGGGTCGACGTCGAACTCACCGACGGCGTCGGCGACTTCCGCATGCTGTCGCGGCCCGCCGTGGACGCGCTGCTCTCCCTCGGCGAGTACAACCGCTTCTCCAAGGGCCTGTTCTCCTGGATCGGCTTCGACACCGTCACCTTCGACTACCAGAACGCGCAGCGCGAGGCCGGCGAGACCAAGTGGAAGTTCGGCTCCCTGCTGAACTACGGCATGGACGGCCTGATCTCCTTCAACAACCGCCCGCTGCGCATCGCGATCTGGCTCGGCATGGTCCTGGCCGGGATCGGCGCCGCGTACGCGCTGTGGATCGTCATCGACGCCATCACCAACGGCCCCGGCCAGCCGGGCTACACCACCCTCGTCGCGATCATCGTCGGTCTCGGCGGCGTCCAGATGGTGATGCTCGGCCTGATCGGCGAGTACATCGGCCGCATCTACTACGAGACCAAGCGCCGCCCGCACTTCCTGGTCAAGGAGGCGCACGGCTTCCCGGGCGAGCGCGAGGGCGTCGAGCGCCGCGAGGTGCGGCGCAACGACCAGCCCCACAAGGTGATCTGATGCCCAGTCAGCTCGGTCAGGTGATCCGCTTCGGCTTCGTCGGCGGCGTCAACACCTGCACCTTCTACGCCTTCTACTGGCCGCTGCTTCACCTCGCGCACCTGCCGTACTTCGTCGCGTACACCATCGCCTTCCTGCTCAGCATGGTCGGCTCGTTCTTCCTCAACACCTACTTCACCTACCGCACCAAGCCGTCCTGGAAGAAGTTCCTCCTCTTCCCGCTCACCAACGTCACCAACTTTGTGGTGCAGAGCGCGGGCCTGTTCGCCCTGGTGCACTGGGTCGGGATGAACAAGACGATCGCCCCGCTGGTCGCCGCCGTCGTGGCGATCCCGTTCACCTATGTGCTGTCCCGCAAGATCCTCGTGCCGGGGCACCGCGAGGCGGGCGAGGCCGTACCGGTCGCGCCGAAGATACCGGTGAAGTAGCTCGCACCCGCGCGACGCGACACGCAAGGGGGGCGGACACCGACGGTGTCCGCCCCTTGCGCGCGCTCCCGCTAGACACGGCTGCCCGCGCTCTCCTTCACCGCCGGCACCCACTCGCCGAACCGGGCACCCGGCCTGGTCTGACGGGACGCGTACAACTGGCCGTCCGTGCCGATCACCGCGAGCACGGCCCGCCCCGACGAGTCCTGCGCCGCGCCCGGTATCCCCACGAACTGCACACCCGGACTCTCCCAGCCCGCCGCCTGCGCCGACTCCTCCGACGACGGAACCACCCGGCCCCCGTTGTCCCGGGCCGCCAGCACCAGCGTGCCGCCGCTCCCGCTGAGCCGGTACGCGGTGACCCGGCCGTAGCCGCCCGCCGGAGTACGCCGCGCCACCGTCCACGCACCGCCCGGACCACCCGGCGAGGCGACCGCCACCTGGGCCGTGCCCGCCTGACGGTAGACGGCCGACGCGCCGCCCTTGCCGTCCGCGACCAGACTCACCGCGCTGCCCGACGGCGTCAGACCCGTCGGCGCCGACAGCTTCGGCACCTCACCCGGCGACGGCGACACCCAGTGCAGCACCGTCTTGGCGACCGGAGCCGCCACGTGCAGCCGGCCCGACGGATCGACCAGCGCGTCGATCCCCTCCACCACCAGCGGATGCGGAGGCTGCTTGCCCGGCGGATGGTCCAGAAGCTGCCAGGGCCCCCAGTCCTTGCCGCCCCGGCCGCTGCGCAGCGCCACATCGCCCGCCCAGTTCCGCGCCAGCACATGCACGGTGCCGTCCGGCGCCAGCGCGGTCGCCGGGAAACCCGTCTCCAGCGACTTGTCGGGCGCCGCGTCCGGAGTGCCGAGCGAACTCCACGCGCCGAACCTGGGCACCCCGTCGGCGCCCGTCCCGCTCTGCAGGACGCACACCAGCTCCTTGTGGTGCTTCTCGCCCTTGAACGGCAGGACCGTACGCGTCGCGAACAGCTGAAGCGTTCCGTCCGCGTGGCGCACCACCTCCACCTGCGGATCCAGCGGCGAGCCCGCGCTGCCCACCACGTCGAACGGCCCCGCCCACGGCCCCTTGCCCGCCGCCCGCTCCACCCAGCAGCGCACCGCGCCGTTCAGCACCGAGAACGCCGCCAGACGGCCGTCCTTCAGCGGCGCGATCCAGCGCGAGGTCCCCGGCGTGCGGGTCCGCGTGCCACGCGCCCAGCCGGCCCCGCCCGCCTTCAGCCCGTTCGGGCCCACCTTCAGGTCGCCGCAGCCCGACGGGTCACCGCAGTCCCGGTGGTCCACCCAGCCGTACGCGTTCAGGAGCTGGGCCGTGCGCCGGGTCGTCGCCGCGTCCAGGGACGGCGGCGTGTAGTTCGTCGGATAGCCGAAGTAGTTGGTCACCGACGCGGCACGGCCCTTGCCCGCACCCCAGTACCGCTCCATCGCCGCCTGCATGAAACGGGCCGACGCGGTGTGGTCCTGGTGGTCCAGATAGCTCAGCCCGCGCAGTATCGTCGGCGCGCTCATCATCGCCACCGTCTCGCGCGGAGCATGCAGGGGCGTGGGGTCAAGGGTGCGTATCACCGTGGGATTGACCCGCGCGATCGCCGCCGCGAGCGCGTCCGTGAGCTGGTCCCGCGTATAGGCGCGCGGCATCCGCACCGTGCTGCCCGTGCCCGGCAGCGTCGGCAGCTGCTCGATCGCGCCCAGCCACAGACCCCGCATGCTCACCGGACGCGGCACGCTCACATAGCGCGCCTCGCACAACCCCATGTAGATCAACTGGCAGTGCGGAGCCGCCCGCAGATAGTGCAGCTCCGAGCGGAACCCCGGCAGCAGCTCCACCGGCTCCACCGACCACGGACTGTTGTCGTCACCCGTCGCCATCAACGCGTGGGCGGCCCGCAGCCCATTGATCCGGGCCCGCGCGAAACCCGGCCGGTCCGTCGGCAGCGACTTGAACTGCGGGCTCTTCGGCGCCGCGTTGCGGCCGTCCGACTCGCCACTGGTCATGCACACCGTCACCGACAGGGCGCCGCTGCGGATCGACTGCTCCAGATCCGGATTCATGAAGTAGATGCCGTCGTCGGCATGCGCGATCACATGCAGATACGCCTGGTCCGGCGCCGCGGACGCCGGCTTCCCCGTCGTCGTCCCGGTGGACGGGCCCTGCACCCCCGCCCCGCCCCGCGGTGCCAGCCACTGCCATCCTCCGTAGGCAAGAGGCGCCGCCACAAGTCCGCCCCCGGCGACTTGCAACAGACGTCTACGAGACGGCGACGACGGCATCCGGCACGCTCCTTGTTGCGTCCATGTGAGCCGAGCCCCGCCCCGCACCCACCATGGAGTTGTTCGACTGGTCATCAGAAGGGAGGGCCAAGCGGCTGCGGAGGTTTCACTTCAGACGCTAAATTTGCCCGGCTGGTACGAAACAGCAAGCTACGGACGTGTGGGCTTCAGCACCCCCTCGGGCCATCACTTCCCCAGTTTTCGTACTTTGTCGAACTTAAAGGTTCTCTGCGCGGTCACGTTGAGGCTGTCCGCCGATTGGAACTTCCAAGCGCCCGACACCCGTCCTGACATAGATTTCACCGTGTGACAGTGGCAAGGCAGCAGGTGGCACAGGCCCGCAGAATCGTAGTCAAGATCGGCTCCTCCTCACTCACCACCGCCTCCGGCGGCCTCGACGCGGACCGCGTCGACGCCCTCGTGGACGTGCTCGCCAAGGCGCGCAGCGGCGGCGAGAAGGAGATCGTCCTGGTGTCCTCCGGCGCCATCGCCGCCGGCCTCGCCCCACTCGGCCTGCGCCGCCGCCCCACCGACCTCGCCCGCCAGCAAGCCGCCGCCAGCGTCGGCCAAGGCCTCCTCGTCGCCCGCTACACCGCCTCCTTCGCCCGCTACGGCGTCCGCGTCGGACAGGTCCTGCTCACCACCGACGACACCAGCCGCCGCGCCCACTACCGCAACGCCTACCGCACCCTCGACCAACTCCTGGCCATGGGCGCCCTCCCCGTCGTCAACGAGAACGACACCGTCGCCACCGACGAGATCCGCTTCGGCGACAACGACCGGCTCGCCGCCCTCGTCGCCCACCTCGTCCGCGCCGACCTGCTCGTCCTGCTCTCCGACGTCGACGGCCTCTACGACGGCGACCCCGCCAAACCCGGCACCTCACGCATCGACGAAGTCCACGGCCCGGCCGACATCGCCCACGTCCAGATCGGCAGCGCCGGCAAGGCCGGCGTCGGCACCGGCGGCATGGTCACCAAGGTCGAAGCCGCCCGCATCGCCGCCGCCGCCGGCATCCCCGTCGTCCTCACCTCCGCCAGCCAGGCCGCCGACGCACTCGCCGGACGCGCCACCGGCACCCACTTCCACCGCACCGGCCGCCGCTCCGCCGACCGCCTCCTCTGGCTCGCCCACGCCTCCACCCCCCAAGGCGCCCTCATCCTCGACGACGGAGCCGTACACGCCATCGTCGAAGGCCACAAATCCCTGCTCCCCGCCGGAATCGCCGCCGTCGAGGGCGACTTCGCCGCCGGCGACCCCGTCGAACTCCGCGACCCCCAGGGCCGCGCAGTCGCCCGCGGCCTCGTCACCTTCGACGCCAAGGAGATCCCCCAACTCCTCGGCCGCTCCACCCACGACCTCGCCAAGGAACTCGGCCCCGGCTACGAGCGCGAAGTCGTACACAGGGACGATCTGGTCGTCCTGCACCCCTGAAACGGCTGAAAGTCCAGCCATAAGACAGACACCTTCAGGAAAACCACCCCGCGCCCGGCCTCGGGCTGGTCAACTTTGAAGCGGGGGTACGCGCGGGACGGCAACCCGCGCAGTACCGCACCGCATCGCACACAGCAGCACAGGAGGCCGCCGGTGAGACGAGCGCGCCCGGGGGCGGCGCCCCGAGGGACGACGGCTGAGCGGACCCTGACCAGTGTGGGGACGGGGGCCGACGTCGAACGCAGAGAGGTACACGAACAGCCCGGGGACACCCCCAGGCTGTGGCACATCACGCTGAGCGTGTCGGGAGCCGAGGCCCCGCTGAAAGAGGTCCGCCGCGGCCTCGAACAGCTCGCCCACGACCACCCGTTCCTGCTGACCAGCAGATACGCCAACGACCACGCCGAGATCCGCTACTGGGAAGAGGCCCGCGACCTCCACGACGCGGCCGCCGTCGCGCTGCGCCTGTGGGGCGAACACCGCTCCACCGCCAAGCTGCCGCCATGGGAGATCGTCGGCCTCGAAGTGATCGACCGCGGCACCTACCACCAGCGACTCGCCGAGGGATACGGCCCGCCACCGGCCGCCCCCGTCGGCGTCCACCCTTTCTGAGCCCGCTCCCCGGCCGCGTCTCGGGGAGCGGAACACGGGCCGGACGACCACCCGCCGCCCATTAGTCTGCCGACATGGTTTCGCTCCCCTCGCCCTCCCCGGCCACCCCCTCCGACGACATGTCCCCGGTCACCAGGACCGCCCACCGGGCCCGCGCCGCGGCCGCCGAGATCGCGCCACTTCCGCGCGCGGCCAAGGACGAGGCACTGCTCGCCATCGCCGACGCCCTCGAAGCACGGACCGCCGAGATCGTCGAGGCCAACGCCGTGGACGTCGCCAAGGCCCGCGAGACCGGCACCAGCGAGACCGTCATCGACCGGCTCACCCTCACCCCCGACCGGATCCGCGCCATCGCCTCCGACGTACGCGACGTGGCCGCCCTGCCCGACCCCGTCGGCGAAGTCGTCCGCGGCTCCACCCTGCCCAACGGCATCGACCTCCGGCAGATCCGCGTCCCGCTCGGCGTCGTCGGCATCATCTACGAAGCCCGGCCCAACGTCACCGTGGACGCCGCCGCCCTCTGCCTCAAGTCCGGCAACGCCGTCCTGCTGCGCGGCTCCTCCTCCGCGTACGCCTCCAACACCGCGCTGGTGGACGTGGTGCGCGACGCCGTCGGCGCCGCGGGCCTGCCCGCCGACGCCGTCCAGCTCGTCCCCGGCGAATCCCGCGACTCGGTCCGCGCACTCATGCGCGCCCGCGGCCTCGTGGACGTCCTCATCCCGCGCGGCGGCGCCTCCCTCATCCGCACCGTCGTCGAGGAATCCACCGTCCCCGTCATCGAGACCGGCACCGGCAACTGCCACGTCTACGTCGACGCCCAGGCCGACCTCGACATGGCCGTCGACATCCTGATCAACTCCAAGGCGCAGCGCCCCTCGGTCTGCAACTCCGCCGAGACCCTCCTCGTGCACCAGGACATCGCGGACGCCTTCCTGCCCCGCGCCCTGGACGCACTCGCCGACGCCGGCGTCACCGTCCACGCCGACGAGCGGGTGCGGGCATACGCCGACGCCGCCAAGGCCACCGTCGTCGAGGCCACCGCCGAGGACTGGGAGACCGAGTACCTCTCGTACGACATCGCAGCCGCGGTCGTCGACTCCCTCGACGCCGCCGTCGCCCACATCCGCCGGTGGACCTCCGGGCACACCGAGGCCATCGTCACCACCTCCCAGGCCGCCGCACGCCGCTTCACCCAGCTGGTCGACTCCACGACCGTCGCCGTCAACGCCTCCACCCGGTTCACCGACGGCGGCCAGTTCGGATTCGGCGCCGAGATCGGCATCTCCACCCAGAAGCTGCACGCCCGCGGCCCCATGGGACTGCCCGAGCTGACCTCGACGAAGTACATCGTGACCGGCGACGGTCACATCCGGTAACGGCACGCAACTCCCCGTCGAAGGGGGCGAGTTCGGCCACTCCCTGCCCAAAACGACTGCCCGGGGCTACGCTGAACGCGTGCCGGACGACGTAGGGGGCGGGCCGTTCCCGGACGGCTGGGAGCCCGACGACGACCGCGGGGGCGCGGACGATGACTTCGCCTCCGTGGTGTTCGACGAGGACTTCGTACGAGCCGCCGAGATCCACGAACCGAGCGCCGTCGAGCGCCTGCTCGCCGCCGCCCAGGCCCGCGCCGAGGCGGAGGCGGCCCGCGCCCGCGCGGGCGGCGGAGCCCCCGACGACGAGCCGTACGACGACTACGACCCCTACCGGCCCGGCCGCGACCCGGACGACCTCGGCGGACCCGGCCTGTCCGGCGGCGCCGAAGCGGGACCCTACGGCCGCCACGGCGGCGCCCTGCGCCCCTACCGCGGCCGCGCCCGCTGGCACCGCCCCGTCGCCTGGCTCCTCGCCGTCGTCATGGGCATCGGCATGATCGCCCTGGCCTTCTCGGCCGTCTACCGGGGCGCCACGTCCGACCACGAGGACAAGGCCCCGCCCCCGGCCACCAGCAACGTCGACAACCCCACCAACGCGGCAGGACCCGGCACCGCCGCCGTCCCCGGCAGCTCCGGCGACCTGGGCCCACCCCTCGGCGCCGCCCCCGCCACCCCCTCCACCGCCGCCTCCAGTTCTGCCTCGGCCTCCGCCTCGGCCGACTATGGCGCCCCACCTGTCCCGGCGGTGCCGCGGGTGCCTTAGGGGGCTTCGGGGTGGGGGCGAGGGCTTGCGGTCGACGGGGTGGGGGCCCCTCCCCCCCGCCCCCCACCCCACCCGCCCCGCCCCCCTGAACAGCATCTGTAGATCCCCGTAGGAACTCGTCAGAAGTTGTCGTGTACCAGCGCGTTTACCTTTCCCTCACCAGACCTACCCTGAAGGTATGGCAGGGCGCGGAGAGCCACCCGAGGGGACACCGGAGGGCCTCCCCGGCGGTGGTGACGACGAGTACGGGTCCGTCGTCTTCGACGAATCGTTCGTCCGTGCTGCCCGCCTCCAGGAGTTCTCCGCCCAGGAGCGCATGCGCGAGCACGCCCGGGCCGTACGGTCCCGTCCCAGCTGGTCCCTCAGGGCATCCTCCAAACCCGCCGTCGCGTTGGTCCTGCTGCTCCTCATAGCCTTCAGCACCGCCATCTACATGGGCATCCGGCACCCCTACGACCCGCCGCCCACCAGCCACCCCGAGCCGCTGCGGATGACCGTGATCCCGCTCGCTCCGCAGGGCCCGGTGCCCGGCGGCGACGCGGAGCAGCTCTTCTCGCACAGCCCGGCCGCCCAGTTCCGTACCGGCGGCTCCGGCATCAACCTGCCCTCGGCCACCAAGACCGCGCACTTCTCCGAGGCCCAGGTGATGAACGCCCTGTCCATCGCCAAGGACTACCTGGTCAAGTCGTCCCTGGACCCGGATGTCCTCTCCGGCGGCCCGGTCCACCAGATCCGGGTGCTGCTCGACCCCGATCTGATGGCCCAGTTCGACCAGAGCGTGGCCAGCCCGGTCGACGACGGCCGCCACTCCGCGACCGGCTGGCTGGTGCGCTTCGATCCGACCAAGGTGGCCCTGGCCGATCCCCGGATCAGGGTCCAGGGCTCGATGAGCTACGCGGAGTCCGGACCGGACGCGCTCGAGGTCGCCACCGACTACGTCTTCGTGTACGCCCTGCACCCGGTCGGGGACGGGCCCCACACCACCGACGCCTCGCTGTTCACCGTCCGCCGTGAGCTCCACTTCCGCCTGGACCGCGAGGACCTGCGGCTCAACCGGACGGAGCTCCAGGCCAGCACCGTCGAGGCCGGTCCCCAGGCCTGCTCGGCCGACGTGGCGGGCCTGCTGCGCCCGCTCCTGGCGGGGGAGCGGGCGAGCGCCCAGAGCCCGGCCGGCACCGACCCGTACGCGATCGGTCCCGCTCCGGAAGCACTCTGCGGCACCCTGGCGGCGGGCGCCCAGCCCTCGACCACCCCCGGTTGACCCGGCGCAGACCCTCCCCGGCGTTCGGCCTGCGTGTCAGCAGGACACCCCTGGTCGCCCCTCGGCTGGGCCATGCCCCGAGCCACCCCACCATCAGCTCGTCAGCCAGGGCTCGCCAGTCCGCGCCCTCAGCCCTCCCGCCCCTCCGCAGGCCGCCCCGCTGTCAGTCCTCAATCAGGCCTCGCTCAGTCCTCCCCTTCTCAGTTCTCCCCCTTGCCGTTCCGCTCCCCCTTGCCGTCGGTCGCCTCCGTGTCCGGGCCGGAGGGCTTGTCCGAGGGGCGCGGGCCGGTGCCCGTGAACTTGTCGCGCAGCTTGCCGCCCAGGTCCGCCGTGCCGCCGGCGATGTCGCCGACGAGCTTCATGAGCGGGTCCTTGCTGCTCTTGACCGCGTCGGCGTACGAGGCCGCGGACTCCCGGAACGAGTCGCTGACCGAGGTGTCCCTGTCCTCGTCGCGGCGCGCGTAGTGGCCGTCCATGATCCGCTGGTAGTCGCGGGTCTGTGCCCACTTCTTCAGCTCGGCCGCGCGCACCGTGGTGAACGGGTGGGAGCGGGGCAGCACGTTGAGGATCTTCAGCACGGAGTCGCGCAGGTCGCCTCCCGCCTCGTACTCCTCGGCCTGCTCCAGGAACGCGTCCACGTTCATCTCGTGCAGGTGGTTGCCACCGGCTATCTTCATCAGCCCCCGCATCGAGGCGTGCAGATCCTGGCCCACCAGCAGGCCCGCCCGGTCCGCGGACAGCTCCGACTTGCGGAACCATTCGCGCAGCGCCGTGACGATCGCCATGATCGCGACATTGCCCAGCGGGATCCAGGCGACCTTCAGCGCGAGGTTGGTGAGGAAGAGCAGGATCGTGCGGTACACGGAGTGGCCGGAGAGGGCGTGGCCCACCTCGTGGCCGACGACCGCGCGCATCTCCTCCTCGTCGAGGAGCTCGACCAGGCCCGTCGTCACCACGATGATCGGCTCGTCGAGCCCGATGCACATCGCGTTCGGCTGCGGGTTCTGTGTGACGTACATCGGGGGGACCTTCTCCAGGTCCAGGATGTAACAGGCGTCCCGCAGCATGTCGTTGAGGTGCGCGAACTGGGCGTCGCCCACCCGCACCGAGTCCGACAGGAAGAGCAGTCTGAGGCTCCGCTCGGGCAGCAGCCCGCTGAGGGCCTTGAAGACCGTGTCGAACCCGGACAGCTTGCGCAGCGCGACCAGCGCCGAGCGGTCCGCGGGGTGCTCGTAGGCCCGGGAGGAGATCCCGGGGAATCTGCGCCGTTGCCTGCTCGGCACGGTGTCGTTGATGTCCTCGGTCATGGGTGCCCCCTGTCGTTCGAGTCGTCGGCTCGTCCCCCTGACGTCATCCACATTAGGTGGTGGCGATACCGTGGCCCGGGGGCCTGTGGATAACTTTCGAGGAGACCTGCCATGCCGGACGTCGCCACCGTTCTCGCTGCCGCTTCCGGCCAAGGGCCGGGCGCCCTGTTGCGGATCCTGCTGCTCGGCTCCATGGTCGGAGCAGCCCTGCTGGCCTGGTTCCTGCTGCGCGGATACCGCTCGAACGGCGGCGACGACAACAAGAACGACTGAGTCGGCGTGAGCGTGCCCGGACCGCCCGCATACGATGTGGGCGAAGTCTCCGCCCCGACTCCCGGATAGGTCCTGCCGAAGATGAGCCTCCACAGCACCGCCGCCAACCTGGTCTCGCTCGCCGAAGGCGCCGAGCACGGGGGCGGCAACCACGAAAGCCTGCAGCCCTGGATGACGGGCGGCGGCGCGCTGGTCGCCCTGCTCCTGCTGCTCTGGATCACCACCCGCTTCAACCGCGACCGCTGAGTCGGGGCCGAAAGCCGGGCCAGTAGGCTCTGCACGCATGGGAGAGCAGGAAGTGCCTACCGGTCCGGTGAAGCGACGCATCGGCGTGATGGGCGGAACGTTTGATCCGATCCATCACGGACACCTCGTGGCCGCCAGCGAGGTGGCGTCGCAGTTCCATCTGGACGAGGTCGTGTTCGTACCGACCGGGCAGCCGTGGCAGAAGAGCCACAAGCTGGTCTCACCGGCCGAGGACCGCTATCTCATGACGGTCATCGCCACCGCGTCCAACCCGCAGTTCTCCGTCAGCCGCATCGACATCGACCGCGGCGGCGCGACGTACACCATCGACACCCTGCGGGACCTGCGCGAACGCAACAGCGACGCGGACCTGTTCTTCATCACCGGAGCCGACGCGCTCGGCCAGATCCTGACCTGGCGCGACGCCGAGGAACTGTTCTCGCTGGCCCACTTCATCGGCGTGACCCGGCCCGGTCACGTCCTGACGGACGACGGGCTGCCCGAGGGCGGGGTCTCGCTGGTGGAGGTGCCCGCTCTGGCGATCTCGTCGACGGACTGCCGGGCGAGGGTCGCGCAGGGCGACCCGGTCTGGTATCTGGTTCCCGACGGTGTGGTCCGCTACATCGACAAGCGCCAGCTGTATCGCGGCGAGTGAGACCAGCCGTACCGCCTGCACGTCGGCGAGTGAGAGAAGGCCATCGGTGAACGACCGCCAGTACGACCCGTACGCGCCCCAGGTGCAGCTGGTCGGGTACGACGAGTACGGCCGGCCGGTGTACCAGCAGGTCCAGCCGCAGCAGCAGGCCTACGACCCCTACGCCCAGCCCCAGGAACCCCAGCAACAACAGCAGCAGGGGTACGGGTACGACCAGGCGTATGTCCCGCAGCAGTCGACGTACGACCCGTACGCGCAACAGGCCCAGCAGCCCCAACAGGCGCAGCAGGCCCAGCAGTTCGCGCAGCAGGACTACGGTCACGACTACGGCGGCGCGCGGCAGCAGCCCGGCCAGGCACCTCCGGAGCCGGAACCCGTCGCGGAGCCGCAGGGCGCGCCCGTGCTGCCGCAGCAGCGCCGGGACGAGCACGCCGAGGGCGGCGAACGCGACTACCGCACCGAGCAGTTCTCGTTCATCGAGGAGCCCGACGAGGAGTCCGAGGACGTCATCGACTGGCTCAAGTTCACCGAGAGCCGCAGCGAGCGCCGCGAGGAGGCCAAGCGGCGCGGCCGCAACAGGGTCGTCGCGCTCGTGGTGGCGCTCGCCCTGGTGGTGGCCGGTGGCGTCGGCTACCTCTGGTTCGCGGGCAAGCTGCCCGGGCTGTCGTCCTCCTCGGACGAGAAGAAGGGCGGCGCCACCGCCGTCGGGGCGCAGAAGCGCGACGTGATCGTGGTGCACCTGCACAACACCAAGGCGGGCGGCACCTCCACGGCGCTCCTCGTCAACAACGTGACCACCAAGCAGGGCACCACGGTGCTGCTGCCCAACTCGCTGGCCCTGTCCAACGACGACGGCAGCCGCACCACTCTGGGCAAGTCGGTGGACACGGACGGCTCGCAGGGCACCCGCGAGTCGCTCTCCACCCTCCTCGGTGCCAAGATCACCGGAACCTGGCGGCTGGACACCCCGTACCTGGAAAACCTCGTCGACCTCGTCGGGAACATCGACATCAGTACGGACGCGGACGTCCCCGGCCCCAAGCAGGGCGGCGACCCGCTGGTCAAGAAGGGCGACGACCAGACGCTCTCCGGTCAGATGGCCATCGCCTACGCCACCTACCGCGCCCCCGGCGAACCCGAGGCCAAGCAGCTCCAGCGGTTCGGCGCGGTGATGTACGGCGTGCTGCGCAAGATCTCCGACGATCCGAAGGCGGCCACCATCACCGTCCAGACGCTCGCGCAGATCCTCGACCCGTCGCTGCCCGAGGCCGACCTCGGCGCCTCCCTGGCCAAGCTCGCCGAGCACGCCAAGATCGGCGCCTACAAGACGGCCGTCCTTCCCGTGCAGCCCGACGGCACGCTCAGCCAGCAGGCCACCGACAGCGTGGTCAAGGACGTCCTGGGCGGCCGGCTCGGCGGCGGGGCCGACCAGGGATCGGCGGTGCGGGTGGGCGTGAAGAACGCCACCGGCAACCCGAAGACGACCGAGGCCGTACGGGTCGCCCTGATCAACGGCGGCTACGCGTTCGTCGACGCCGGAAGCGGGGGTACGGAGGCCACGTCGCAGGTCCTGTACGCGGACGCGGGCCAGAAGGCGAAGGCGGCCGAGGTCGCCAAGACCCTCGGCCTGCCCGACAGCGCCGTCAAGCAGGGCAAGGCGGCCGCCAACGCCGACGTGTCGGTCGTCGTCGGCAAGGACTACAAGGCCCCGCAGTGAGGGCCCGGACGTCATCCTTTCGGGGCTGTCGGCGGTCCGTGAGATCCTGGAAATCGATCTGATTGGATCTGACCGCCGACGAAAGCCTGCTTGTGACCGCCACGGACCGTTCCATCGAGCTCATCACCGCCGCCGCCCAGGCGGCTGCCGACCGGCTCGCGCACGACATCATCGCGTACGACGTCAGCGACGTGCTGTCGATCACCGACGCCTTCCTGCTCGCCTCCGCGCCCAACGACCGCCAGGTCAAGTCGATCGTCGACGAGATCGAGGAGCGGCTGAACAAGGAGCTCGGCGCCAAGCCGGTGCGCCGCGAGGGCGACCGCGACGCCCGCTGGATCCTGCTGGACTACGTCGACATCGTCGTGCACGTCCAGCACAGCGAGGAGCGCGTCTTCTACGCCCTGGAGCGCCTGTGGAAGGACTGCCCGGAGCTCCCGCTGCCCGAGGACGCCCTGAAGACCCGGGGCAAGGCGGCCGAGCACGCCGCGCTGACCGGGGCCGACGAAGCGGACGGTGAGCTGAGCTGAACGGAACCACCAAGGGCGGCCGGGGCCGCCGGATAGTCCTGTGGCGGCACGGCCAGACGGCCTGGAACCTGGAGCGCCGCTTCCAGGGCTCCACGGACATCGAGCTGACCGAGACCGGCATCGGGCAGGCGCACCGCGCCGCCCGCCTGCTGGCCGCCCTGAAGCCCGACGCGATCGTCGCCTCCGACCTCCAGCGGGCCGCCGCCACCGCCGCCGAGCTGGCGGCCGTCACGGGCCTGCCGGTCGAGCACGACTCGGCGCTGCGTGAGACGTACGCGGGCGCCTGGCAGGGGCTCACGCACGAGGAGATCGTCGCCCGGTACGGCGAGCAGTACGCGGCGTGGAAGCGCGGCGAGGCCGTCCGCCGGGGCGGCGGCGAGCTGGAGACCGAGGTCGCCGACCGGGCCGCCCCGGTCGTGCTGCGCCACGCCGACAAGCTGCCCGACGGCGGCACCCTCGTCGTCGTCAGCCACGGCGGCACCATCCGCACCACCATCGGCCGCCTGCTCGGCCTGGAGGCGCACCACTGGGAGGGCCTTGGCGGGCTCTCCAACTGCTGCTGGTCCGTCCTCGGCGAGGGCGCGCGCGGCTGGCGCCTGCTCGAGCACAACGCCGGAACGCTCCCCGAGCCGGTCCTCGGAGACGACGACTAAGCCCTGCTCAGGGGCGGTGGCAGCCGGATTTCACTTTCCGGCAGGTCACAGGCTAGAGTTCTTCTTGTTCGCAGCGCGGGACCGCCGAAGAAGCGGAAACGAAGCGGACAGCGGGGCTATAGCTCAGTTGGTAGAGCGCCTGCATGGCATGCAGGAGGTCAGGAGTTCAATTCTCCTTAGCTCCACAATCGGATCCCGTCCCCTCGTGGGGGCGGGATCTTCTTGTTGTGCGCCGCGTGCGCCGGCCCGGCGTGGCCGGTCTCCTACGGCGACAGCACTGACCCCCTTGCGAGGACATGGCAGAATCGGGACGGCCGGAGGGGGACGACGGACCGAACGGGAGGGAGTGCGCGATGCCCGCGAGTCGCGAAGAATTCCCGGAACCGCCCCGCGGGCCCGAAGCCGTCTCGTCCGGCGCCCGCCTGAGCTGTCCCTCCTGCGGATCGGCGCACGTCGCCCAGATGCTCGGTGACAACGGCGGGGTGTCCTACGTGTGTACGGCCTGCGGTCACAGCTGGAGCTGACATGGGTGCCCACAGGCGGAAATGTGACTGGTGCGGCAGCGGTACGCCCATCGTCAGGGACATGGATCCGGTCAACACCGACTACCAGTACTGGTGCGAGGAATGCGCCAGGGCACTGGTCATAAAGGGCGACCCGATCGAGACGTATCGGGAACTCGAAGGGGAGCCGATCTACGGCCGCCTCCTGGAGGCCCACTGCACGCTGAAGCGGTTCTACTCCTTCGCCACGGCCTGACCGCCGCCAGCACCAGGAACACCACGCCGGCCAGCGGATAGAGCGCCGAGAGCGCCATCTGCCCGCCGCTCTGCGCGAGTTCGGGCCGATGGGCGCCGTGCGGGACCCACCACAGCGCGTACGAGCAGAAGACCGTGCCCAGCAGCGCCCAGCGCGAACGTTCCGCGGCCAGCACCACCACCACCGGCACGCACCACACCCAGTGGTGCGACCAGGAGACGGGGCTCACCAGAAGCGCGGTCACCGCGCAGGCCGCCACCGCCCACGCCCGCTCCCCGCGCAGATCGGCGCGTACGGCGACGGCGAGCCCCAGCGCCGTGGTGACGACCGCCACCACCGCCCACCAGAGGCCGGGGTCGCCGGTGTGCAGCAGCCGGGCCAGCACTCCGCGCAGCGACTGGTTGGCGGTGTCCTCGGCATGGCCCACCCGGCCCGCCTCGAACACCATCGACGTCCAGAAGCGCCACGAGTCGTGAGGCAGGGCGACCGCGGCCGCCGCCGTGGCGGCGCAGAACACCGCGACGGCCCTCAAAGCCGTGCCGAGCGGAGGGCTGCTGCCGCCGCTCCTCGCCCGTACGACGGCGGTGATCAGCAGGAACACCGCGAACAGGGCGGGGGTGAGTTTCAGCGCGGCGGCGAGGCCGATGCCGGTGCCCGCCCAGCGGTGGCCCGGTCGGCGGGTGAGGTCCCAGAGCACCGCGACGGCGAGCAGGAGGTTGATCTGGCCGTAGCGCAAAGTGGTCCACACCGGCTCGCACCACACGGCGAGCGCGGCGATCCACAGCGCCGCGCAGGAGCGCGGCCGGCCCACGAGCCGCAGCGACAACCCGGCCAGGGCGATCAGCAACCCCAGGTTCGCGACGGTCGCCAGGGCCCGCAGCGCCGGAACGCCGGGCAGGGTGAGGGGGGTGAACAGCAGCGCCGCGAACGGCGGGTAAGTGGTGGGCAGCCCGGCCCCGGTCGCGCGCATCGCGTAGAGGTCGGCCCCGGCCCGTACGGCCCGGCCCTCCGCCCGGTAGACCAACAGGTCGATCATCGAGACCCCGGCGGCCCGCTGAGCAGCCCAGAACACCGCGAAGGAGAGCAGGCAGACGAGGGCGGCGGGCGGAACGCGGCGGCGGGGGGAGGGGAGGCGGGCAGCGGTGTGCGCGAGCACCTTCACGGTCACGAAGGTGGACGTTACCGTCCTTCTTCGTACAGAACGGAAACCGATTTGGTGAACCACCGGGGTGACCGTGTAATGTTCTCGATGTCGCCGCGGGAAACCGGGCGGCGGGAAAACAAGGGGCTATAGCTCAGTTGGTAGAGCGCCTGCATGGCATGCAGGAGGTCAGGAGTTCAATTCTCCTTAGCTCCACAGTGAAGAAGGCGGGCCATCCGAATCGGATGGCCCGCCTTCTTGTTGTGTCTCCCCTCCAGGGCCTGCGCCTCGCCCCTAGGTCGCCGAATCGATCAGAAACGGTCAACTCCGGCCGCTGTCCAGGGCTTTGCGCGTGATCTGGGGGAGCGCGGCGGGAGCCTGCTCGATCCGGAGCGCCAACGCCGGGCAGCGGCGCACCGCTCGCTGCGCGCGCCCCCGCAGATGCATCGGCACCGTGGCGTCCGCGACGAGCGGATAGCCATCCGGGCCGAGGCTGATCAGCTCCGGCACGATGTCCGCGCAGAGCCCGTGGCCCTCGCACAGCGTCCAGTCGACCAGCACCTTCTCGCCGCTCGGGACGCCCTCCTCCTGATAGCCGGGTCCCGGCAGCGGCAGCACGCCCGCCGTCGGCCGGCCGCAGCCCCCGGCCAGCACATGCGCCGCCAGATCGTCCGTGAACGCCGCCAGCGTCGAGGCGAGGAACCGCGCCGAGCCGTCCGGATGCTTGCAGGCACCGCGGCCCTTGACGGCCTGCGTCACCGCGCGCAGCGCCTCCAGGGCGGCCGGGCCCCCACCGTGCAGCAGGTCGGCGAGCCCGCCCGCCGCCGCCGGCAGGCCCAGTCGGCACGGGCCGCACTGGCCCGCCGTCTCGGCCGCCAGCCAGTTGGCGACCCGGAGCGCCTCCCCGAGCGCGCAGGTCCCCGGCCCGATCGGCAGGATCGCGCCCGCCCCCAGCGCGCCGCCGAGCGCCGAGAGCGAGGCCCGCGAGACGGCCGCGTCGTGAGCGGCCACCGAATTCAGCCAGCTGCCGTGATAGCCGCCGGTCAGCACGCCCTGGGGCAGCGACGGCGCCCCCGCCAGCTGCAGGACGTAGCGCAGCGGCACCCCGGTCGGGACCTCGACGACCATCGGCCGGGCGACCGCCCCGGACAGGGTGAGCAGGACGGTGCCGGGCTCGGCCGGCTCGCCGGTGTTGCAGAAGCGGCGCGGGCCCAGCCGGGCGGCCACGGCGAGCTGGGCGAAGGTCTCGGCGTTGGAGAGCAGCGTCGGGGCGCCGCCGACCCCCGACTCGGCGGCCCGCTCGCGGCGCCCCGGCGGCAGGGCGGGGCCGCCGTCGATCGCCCGGATCACCGCGGAGGCCTCGCCGGACACCATCCGCTCGGGGGTGCGCACCACCCGGGCGCGCAGCGCGGAGCTCCGCTTGTCGGTGAGGCCGCGCTCGGCGAAGGCGGCCCGCATGGACGCCTCCGTGGAATCACGCGTCACGGCGACGACCAGGGTGCGCGCGCCGAGCGCCTCGGCGGCCAGCAGCGCGCCGTCCAGGACGAGATGGGGGGCCCGGCAGACCAGGACGGTGTCCTTGCGGCAGGCGGGCTCGCCCTCGCTCGCGTTGACGACGACGACCGGGCGTATCCCGCGCCGGATCGCGGCGGAGGCGACCGCGCGGAGTTTGCGGCCGAAGGGGAAGCCCGCGCCGCCGCGGCCGGTGAGGGCGATGTCGTCGCAGAGCTGGGCCAGGCGTTCGCCGTCGACCGGCTTCAGGGGGCCGTGCACCTTGAGGTGCATCGGCAGGGCCAGCCGCTCGACGAGGTCGAAACCGGCGGTCAGATGGGGCAGGCCGACGACGCGGACCTCGGGGACATCGGGGAGGGGCGTGTTCATGGTCGTACTCCTGCTGTCGCGGGCACCGTCACGGGCGTTCTCCGGAGGCGGAGCCCGGCTGGGAGGGCCAGGGCTCGCCGGCGGCCGGCGGCTGGTAGGGGGCGGTCGGCGCGGGGGCCCGCAGAGACTCGGGCGGGCGCGGCGAGGGCGCGGGCCACCGGGGGGCCGGGGGAGTGGGCGGGGCCAGCGAGACCGCACGGTAGGCCGCCGAGATGCCCGCGTCGCCGCGGACCTCCCGCTCGGGGGCGGGGCGGTAGCGGGGCAGCGCCTCGTGCGGGGGCTCGTACAGGGCGTGGCTCTCCCGGAACTGCCGCGCCGCGTCGGGGGGTTCGGACGAGACCTCATAAGACGAGACCTCATAAGAGGGCGGCGCCTCGTACGCCTCGTAGGAGGGCGGCTCGGCCGGGCGCGGCGGCACGGCCGGTTCGGCGGGCTCGCTCTCCGGGCCCGGCCTCAGCGCCGCGAACCGGTCGGTGATCCTGCGCTTCACCGGCCGGGGCAGCGCGCGTACGGCCAGCGCGCTCGCCACTCCCGCCAGACTCAGGGCGTACATCGCGACCACCCACCCGGCCGGCGGCCGCCCCGCGTACAGGCCGTGGACCAGGGCCGAGCACCAGGCCGGATAGGCGAGCATGTGCACCGCCCGCCAGCGGGCCGCGATCCGGCCCGGGGTGGCGAACGCGCTGCGCATCGCGCCCGTGACGGCTGTCAGGACCATCAGGATCGCGGCGAGCGAGCCGAAGCCGATCAGGCCGGACGCTCCGGTGACGCCGAGCCCGAACGGGACCACCGCGCCGAGCAGGCCGACATGGCCGAGCGCGATCTTGACGGTGACGTGCAGCAGCAGGAACCCGATCGAGGCGACGGCGGTCGCCCGGTGCACGGCCTGCGCCATGAGGCGGTGACGCGGGGTGAGGAACAGCCGGTCCGTGGCGAGCAGGCCCCAGGCCACGGACGCGGTGAGCGAGACCAGCGACAGGACGCCGGCGGTGAAGTCCAGTGCGGCGCGCAGTCCTGCGGGGGAGAGGAGCGCCAGCGGCGGTATGAGCAGGGCGACGACGCCCAGCGCGGCCGCGGAGAGCCCGCCCTTGCGGGCCGGGCGGCCCCGCGCCGGAGCCCGGCGCGGGCGGTGCGGGGTGAACGGATGGCGAGGTTTCATGTGGGGCGACTCCGAGTGGTTCGGCAAAGCGGTCCCGTGGCGGCATGCTAGGTCGCCCCATACCGGCCGGTACGGGGTTTGAGCGGTTGCCCCAGAAGAGGGCGGTACGCGGAGTAACCTCGCCCCCGGCACCCCAAGGGTGGGCGGCGGCACCCCCACGGGGTACTCGGTGCGGGCGTTGCGGGGCCTGCGGTACCCTGACGCCATGCGTGCCGTACGCCTTCTGCTTAGCGAGCCGCGCTGAACACTCCCGACCGATGAAGAGATCCGGTCGGACTCGGCGCGGCGCCCCCTCCTGTGCGAGGGGTTTTTTCGTTTGGCGATTCGATGACGGATCGACGGGCGAACGCTCGAACCCGCTGGCAGAGACGATCGATGGAGCTTTGAGGACATGAGCGAGACGAACACCGCTGCCGCCGCAGAGACGGCCGCGCCGCACCGCTACACGGCGGCCATGGCCGCCGACATCGAGGCACGCTGGCAGGACTTCTGGGACGCCGAGGGCACCTACGCAGCGCCGAACCCGACCGGCGACCTGGCCGGTGACCCGGCGGTCGTCGCCCGGACCAAGAAGTTCATCATGGACATGTTCCCGTACCCGTCGGGCTCGGGTCTGCACGTCGGGCACCCGCTGGGCTACATCGCCACCGACGTCTACGCCCGCCACCAGCGCATGACCGGCCACAACGTGCTGCACACGCTGGGCTTCGACGCGTTCGGCCTGCCCGCCGAGCAGCACGCGGTCGCCACCGGCACGCACCCCCGGGTGTCGACCGAGGCCGCCATGGACAACATGAAGCGGCAGCTGCGCCGCCTGGGCCTGGGCCACGACAAGCGCCGCTCGATCGCGACGATCGACCCGGAGTACTACAAGTGGACCCAGTGGATCTTCCTGCAGATCTTCAACTCCTGGTACGACACCGAGGCGCAGAAGGCCCGCCCGATCGCCGAGCTGGTCGCCGCCTTCGAGAACGGCACCCGCGAGGTCCCGGGCGGCCGTGACTGGGCCGCGCTGAGCGCCGCCGAGCGCGCCGACGTCCTGGGCGAGTACCGCCTGGCGTACGCCTCCGCCGCGCCCGTCAACTGGTGCCCCGGCCTGGGCACCGTCCTGGCCAACGAGGAGGTCACCGCCGACGGCCGCTCCGAGCGCGGCAACTTCCCGGTCTTCAAGTCCAAGCTGCGCCAGTGGAACATGCGCATCACCGCCTACGCGGACCGCCTGCTGGACGACCTGGACGCGCTGGACTGGCCCGACGCCATCAAGCTGCAGCAGCGCAACTGGATCGGCCGCTCCGAGGGCGCCCGCGTCGACTTCAAGGTCGGCGAGTCGGACGCCATCACCGTCTTCACCACCCGCCAGGACACCCTGTTCGGCGCCACCTACATGGTGCTGGCGCCCGAGCACGAGCTGGTCGACTCCATCGTCCCGGCCGCCTGGCCCGAGGACACCCACGAGGTGTGGACCGGCGGCCACGCCACCCCGGCCGAGGCCGTCGCCAAGTACCGCGCGTTCGCGGCCTCCAAGTCGGACGTGGAGCGCCAGGCCGACGCCAAGGAGAAGACCGGCGTCTTCACCGGTGCGTTCGCCGTCAATCCCGTCAGCGGCGAAAAGGTTCCCGTCTTCATCGCCGACTACGTGCTGATGGGGTACGGCACCGGCGCGATCATGGCCGTACCGGCGCACGACACCCGCGACTTCGCCTTCGCGCGCGCCTTCGAGCTGCCCATGCGCTGCGTCGTGGAGCCCTCCGACGGCCGCGGCACGGACGCCTCGACGTGGGACGACGCGTTCGCCTCCTACGAGGCGAAGCTGGTCAACTCCGCCAACAGCGAGATCTCCGTGGACGGCCTGGGCGTCGCCGAGGCCAAGGCGAAGATGACCGAGTGGCTGACCGAGCGCGGCATCGGCGAGGGCACCGTCAACTTCCGTTTGCGCGACTGGCTGTTCAGCCGTCAGCGCTACTGGGGCGAGCCCTTCCCGATCGTCTACGACGAGGACGGCATCGCCCACCCGCTGCCCGCCTCGATGCTGCCGCTGGAGCTGCCGGAGGTCGACGACTACTCGCCGCGCACCTTCGACCCGGACGACGCCGACACCTCGCCGGAGACCCCGCTGTCCCGCAACGAGGACTGGGTCAACGTCGAGCTGGACCTGGGCGACGGCGTCAAGAAGTACCGCCGTGAGACCAACACCATGCCCAACTGGGCCGGTTCCTGCTGGTACGAGCTGCGCTACCTGGACCCGCACAACGGCGAGCAGCTGGTCGACCCGGCCATCGAGCAGTACTGGATGGGCCCGCGCGAGGGCATGCCGACCGGTGGCGTCGACCTGTACGTCGGCGGCGCCGAGCACGCCGTGCTGCACCTGCTGTACGCGCGCTTCTGGTCCAAGGTGCTGTTCGACCTGGGCCACATCTCGTCGTCCGAGCCGTTCCACAAGCTGTACAACCAGGGCATGATCCAGGCGTACGTCTACCGGGACAGCCGCGGCTTCCCGGTGCCGGCCGCCGAGGTCGAGGAGCGCGACGGCACGTTCTTCTTCGCGGGCGAGCCGGTCAAGCGCGAGCTGGGCAAGATGGGCAAGTCCCTGAAGAACGCGGTCACTCCGGACGAGATCTGCGCCGAGTACGGTGCCGACACCCTGCGCCTGTACGAGATGGCGATGGGGCCGCTGGACGTCTCGCGCCCCTGGGACACCCGCGCGGTGGTCGGCCAGTACCGGCTGCTGCAGCGGCTGTGGCGCAACATCGTCGACGAGACGACCGGCGAGGTGACCGTCACCGACGCCGAGCCCGACGAGGCGACGCTGCGCGCCCTGCACAAGGCGATCGACGGCGCCGGCGGTGACCTGGCGGGGCTGCGCTTCAACACCGCCATCGCCAAGATCACCGAGCTGAACAACCACCTGACCAAGGCGGGCGGCCCGCTGGCGCGATCCGTCGCCGAGCAACTGGTGCTGCTGATCGCGCCGCTGGCCCCGCACATCGCCGAGGAGCTGTGGCGCAAGCTGGGCCACACCGACTCCGTGGTGCACCACGACTTCCCGGTCGCCGACCCGGCCTACGTCGTGGACGAGGCCGTGACCTGCGTCGTGCAGATCAAGGGCAAGGTCAAGGCGCGTCTGGAGGTGCCGCCGGCCATCTCCGACGACGAGCTGGAGAAGCTGGCGCTGGCTGACGAGGCCGTCGTCGCGGCGCTGGACGGCGCGGGCATCCGCAAGGTCATCGTGCGGGCGCCGAAGCTGGTGAACATCGTCCCCGCGTAAAGCGGAAACGGCACTGGGGGCTTTCCCCTACGGGCAGGTTGGGGGTTTCGAGGGAACCCACGGCCTGCCCGTTCCGTTTACGGTGGAGGGGACGATGCCGACCGACCGAGGGGACGTTCATGGAAGCCGCGATCCTGATCATGGCGCTGCTGTTCGTCGCCTTCGTGGTGCTCGGCGTGTACGTGACGGTCAAGGTGGTCGGCGCCGCCAAGCGCGGAGTGGAGCGCACGGTCACACAGGCCCGCAGGACCGTCGAGGACACCACGCTGCGCGCCAAGAGCGTGGGCCAGCCGGGCGTCGCGGGCCAGCTCGCCCAGCTGCGGCTTTCCCTGCGCACCTCGATGCGGGCCACGCAGGAAGCGCTGCACGCGCGCCTCGCGGAGGACGAGTCGCTGAAGGAGTCCCTCGCCCTGTTCGAGCGGCTCAGCGGGCACGGCCACGAACTGGACGACGAGCTGAGGCGCCTGGAGCGGGAGCCCGACAAGCGCAAGATCGCCGACCGGATGCCGGAGCTGCGCGAGCGCACCGAGCGCATCACGCACTCCGCGGACTCGCTGCGCTGGGCGGCGCGGGACCGCGCCCGCCAGTTCGCCGACGACGACCTCGCCTCGCTCAGCGAGCAGATCGAGATGGAGTCCGGCGCGCTGCGGGACTGGGCGACGAAGGGGCCGACGACGGGCGAGCCCGCGTCCTGGGGCGACCTTGCGGAGGACCCGGCGTCCCCACGGAGCGGCCCGAAGCCCTCGGCGCCGGAAGCGGCCTCGCGGCCCCGGTCCGAGCCGCCGGCCCAGCCATCCCGGGCCATAGGCTCCGCCGAGTCGCCGGTGACGTACCCGTGGCAGAAGACGCCGCGCCCCGAAGCAACGAGCTGAGTCGGCGAACACCAGGTCAAAGCGGTGGAACAGGGCGCCCCCGGCTGACCCGAACTGATCATTCCACCGGGGCCGGACTGCCGCCCGGCGTTCTTGGCGGGTAACCTCCCGCTCATGTCCCGCCATGTCGCGATCGTCACCGATTCAACGGCCTATCTGCCGCCGCAGACGATGGAGCGGCACAGCATCACCGCAGTGCCGCTGACCGTCGTCCTGGGCGACCAGGCGCTGGAGGAGGGCACGGACATCTCGGCCCGCTCGCTGGCACTGGCCCTGCAGAAGCGACGCCCCGTCACCACTTCCCGGCCCAGCCCCGAGGTATTCGCGGCCGCCTACCGGAAGGTCGCGGAAGCGGGGGCCGCCGGAATCGTCTCCCTGCATCTGTCGGCCGAGCTCTCCGGCACCTACGACGCCGCCGTCCTCGCCGCCAAGGACGCCCCGGTGCCGGTGCGGGTGGTAGACACCGGCATGGTCGCGATGGCGCTCGGCTTCTGCGCAGTGGCCGCGGCTCAGGTCGCCGACGCCGGGGGCACCCTGGACGAGGCGGTGGCAGCAGCGGAGAAGCGTGCCGGAGAGACCTCCGCCTTCTTCTACGTCGACACCCTGGACTATCTGCGCCGCGGCGGCCGGATCGGCGCCGCGCAGGCACTGCTCGGCTCGGCCTTGGCCGTCAAGCCCCTGCTCCAGCTCGACGGCGGCCGGATCGACATGCTGGAGAAGGTGCGCACCGCCTCCCGGGCCATCGCCCGGCTCGAGGAGATCGTGGCCGACCGGGCCGGGAGCAGCCCGGTCGACATCGCGGTGCACCATCTCGCCGCGCCGGAACGTGCCGCAGCCCTCGCCGATCGGCTGCGGGCCAGGGTGCCGGGCCTGGTCGACCTGTACACCAGCGAGGTCGGAGCGGTGATCGGCGCCCACACCGGTCCGGGACTGCTGGGCGCCATCGTTTCGCCGCGCTGAGGAGCTGGGGGAGGAACGACGGCAGGGGCCATCGCGTCGGCGCGTGGCGGGCCCGGCCGTTGGACAACCCGTGCTGGGGCTACGGCGGGGCCCCGACCCGGCGAGCTGCCCGCTCCAACCCCTCGTGTGGGTGACGGAGTTATCCACAACTGCCGCGCTTTCCACGGGAATTGATGGCGCTCGGCGAGATCGGGCGGGGGTGCCTAACGTCTCGTGACATGGCAATCCGATCACGACGCACCCCCACGAGTGGACCGGGCCGGGCCCCCGGCTCGGACGGCCGGGCCCGAGCGGGCCGAGCCCGCGGCCGCCTTGACCAGGTCCCGGCCTCCGGCTCGGCCGCGCGCAGCCGCGGGGACGCGCTGTTCCTCCCGCCGCCACCGGGCATGGCGGCCCCACCCCATGAACCCGTCGCCGCGACGGTACGAGCGCTCGGGCAGTCGGCACTGGCACCCCCTGGGGAGCCCGAGCGCGCGGTCGCGGCGACCCCGGCCGCACCGAAGGAGTTCCGCGGCTCCACCGCTGCCGCCCCACGGGCCACCTTCGTCAGCCCGGCCGCATCGGCCGGACCCGGTCGTCCCACTGTCGAGCCGCGCCCTGTGGTCACCGCGCAGCCCAGTTCCTTGGACGGGGCGGGGCCGGGCGTTCGTGAGCGGACCTGGGCGGCGGTGCGCGAGCGGTTGCCCTTGTGGGCGCAGACGAGGTTCGGCCTCGCGCCGCGCAGCCTGGCCGCGCTGTGCGTGGTCCTGGTGGTCGCTGCGGGGTTCGCCGTGCACCACTTCTGGGCGGGGCGCCCGCAATCCGTACGCGCCCCGGAGCTGGTCGACGGACCAGCGCCACCGTTCCCCGGCGCGAAGAACGCGAAGGGTGCGGGCCACGGCCCGGGGCGCGGCGCGAGTGGCGAACCCACGCCCCAGCCGGTGGCGAACGCGGCGCCCTCGCTGACGAGCGTGCTCGTGGTGGACGTCGGCGGCAAGGTGCAAAGGCCCGGGGTCTACCGGCTGCCCGCAGGATCACGGGTGGCCGACGCCCTGACCGCGGCGGGCGGGGTGCGCGACGGCGCGGACCTGACCGGCCTCAACCGGGCGCGGCTGCTCACGGACGGCGAGCAGGTGCTGGCCGCAGTGGCGGGCGCGGCGCCCGCGGGGCCCGGCGCGGGCGGTGGCACCCCCGGCACGCCGAGCGGGCCCGTCAGCCTCAACTCCGCCTCGGTGGAGCAGCTGGACGGGCTGCCCGGCGTCGGGCCGGTCCTCGCACAGCACATCGTGGACTACCGCACCCAGCACGGGGGCTTCCGCTCGGTCGACGAACTGCGGGAGGTCAACGGGATCGGTGAGCGCAGGTTCAACGACCTGCAACCGCTGGTGCGGCTGTGAACCGCCTGGAGGTCCATGCCGAGTCGGGCCACCGCCTCGGCGCGGCCAACCCGCACCGGGAAGGCCCCACGGACCTGCGCCTGGTCGGCCCGGCGCTGGGCGCCTGGGGCGGTACGGCACTTGCGGTGAACTGGTCCGGGAGCGTGGCGAGTTGGAGCGCTGTGGTGTGCCTGGTCGTGGCGGCGGCGCTGGTCGCTCCAGTCGTCCGGCGGGCCCTGCGGCACAGGAGCGCGCCGCCTCAGGGCCCCGTCGTGGAAGGGGAACCGGAAGCGGAAGGGGAAGGGCTCGGAGCGGGCGGGGGCGATGGTGATGCGGAGGCGATGGGGGCCGCCCGGGTCGGTGGACTGTGGAGGTATCGAGGCGCTGTCGCGGGCGTGCTGGTCTGTGCGGCGGCCGGGATCGTTGCCGGGGGACTGCATGCCGCCGAGGTCAGACGAGGGCCACTGCCGGGCCTGGCACGGGAGTTCGGGCAGGCCACCGTGGAGCTGGTGGTCCGCGCCGACCCGCGCCCCACCCGGTCGGCGGGCTGGGGTGGCGCCTCGGTCGTCGTCGACGCCGAGGTGGCGCGCGTGCTCGGGCCGGATGGCCGGGTCGAGCAGGTCAGTACGCCGGTCCTGGTGATCGCACCCGCGAACTGGCAGGAACTGCTGCCCTCCACCCGGGTACGGGTGACCGCGCGGCTCATGCCGGGCGACGGAAGGATCGCCGCCGTACTGAAGGCGCCGAACGGGCCGCCTCGCGTCATTGGGCCGCCAACTCGCCTGCAACGTCTGGCCGGTGGGCTGCGGGACGGGCTGCGCAGGGCGAGCGAAGGGCTGGCGCCGGACGCGCGGGCGCTGCTGCCGGGTCTGGTCGTCGGCGACACGTCCCGCGTGACTCCCGAACTGCGCGCCGCCTTCCGGGCGACGGACCTCACGCATCTGATGGCGGTGTCCGGAAGCAACCTCGCGATCATCCTCGCCCTGCTGATCGGACCGCCGGGCCGGGCCCTGCTGGCCGAGCGGGGCGGTCTCGCGCCGAGGCTCGGGATCTCCCTGCGGGTCACCGCGGTACTGGGCGGGGCGCTCACGCTCGCCTTCGTCGTGGTGTGCCGACCGGAACCCAGTGTGCTGCGAGCCGCCGCCTGCGGCCTGGTCACGCTGCTGGCCATCGGCACCGGCCGGCGCAGATCGCTGATCCCGGCGCTGGCGGCCGCCGTACTGCTCCTGGTCCTGTACGCGCCCGAACTGGCCCGGAGCTACGGCTTTCTGCTCTCGGTGCTCGCCACCGGGGCGCTGCTCACGATCGCGCCGGGCTGGGGCGCGGCACTGAGACGGCGGGGTGTGCCGCCCCGGCTCGCCGAGGTGCTGGCGGCGGCCGCGGCGGCGCAGGCGGTGTGCGCGCCGGTGGTCGCGGTGTTCGCGGCGCGGGTCAGCCTGGTGGCCGTGCCCTGCAATCTGCTGGCCGAGCCCGCGGCGGCGCTGGCGACGGTCGGGGGTTTCGCCGCGCTGGCCGTCGCGCCCGTCGCGATGCCGGTAGCCGCACTGCTGGCCCGGTGCGCGGGCTGGCCCGCCGGCTGGATCGCATGGGTGGCCCGCACCGGAGCGGGCCTGCCCGGGGCGGAGTCGGGATGGCCGGGCGGCTGGCGTGGAGGAGCGCTGCTCGCCGTCGCCACCGTGATGGCCGTGCTCGTGGTGAGGAGGCTGCCCCGTTCCCCCTGGCCGGCCGCCGCGCTGGGGCTCCTGCTGTTCCTCGCGGTGGTGCGGCCCGCCCCGCTGACCCGGGTCGTCACCGGTTGGCCGCCGCCGGGGTGGTCGTACGCCATGTGCGACGTGGGGCAGGGCGACGCCACGGTGCTGGCCGCCGGGGCGGGGACGGCGGTGGTCATCGATGCCGGGCCCGAGCCCCTGCCCGTCGACCGCTGCCTGCACGAACTCGGAGTGAACCGCATCCCGTTGCTGCTGCTCACCCACTTCCACGCCGACCACGTGGGCGGTCTCGCCGGTGTGCTGCGGGGGCGGTCGGTCGGCGTGATCGAGACGACGGGGTTCGCCGAACCGCCCGACCAGGCCGCGTTCGTCCGGCGTACCGCGGCCGCCGAAGGGGTCCCGGTGGTGGGAGCCGGGTACGGCGAACGGAGGGCGCTCGGCGGGCTGTCGTGGGAGGTGCTGTGGCCACCGACGACGCCCGGAGCGGTGCCGGACGGGCCGAACGACGCGAGCGTCACCCTGCTCGTCCGCACCGCCGAGGGGCTGACCCTGCTGCTGCCCGGCGACCTCGAACCAACCGCACAGCGCGGCCTGTTGAGACAGCACCCCGGGCTCGCTCGGGTGGACGTCCTCAAGGTCGCCCACCACGGTTCGGCGCACCAGGACCCGGCGCTGCTCAGAGCCGTACGCCCGAGGCTGGCCCTGATCTCGGTCGGCCGGGGCAACCGGTACGGGCATCCCGCTCCCGGCACCGTCGCCGTACTGCGCGCGTGGGGCGCGGCGGTGCTGCGCACGGACACGGACGGGGCCATCGCGGTGACCGGCGCGGGCGGCGCCCTGCGGGCGGTGCCCCGGGGGCGCGACCCGTGACGGGCGGCACGTGTCCTGGCCCGGGGGGTCAGACAAGCCAGGCTCCCTCCAGCATCAGGTCGCGGTCGGCGATCTCGTTGGCCTCGCGCCAGGCCTGGATGCGCCGGGGGACGATCCGGAAGTAGGTGTACGCGGGGCCGCTGTCGCGCGGGTCCCAGACGACCTTGGCGGCGAACGCGTCAGCCGAGGCCGCGGGGAGTTCGGCGGTCGGGATGACGGTGGCGGTGCCCGTGATGTGCACGACGTCCCGGGTGGGGCCGAGCGTGACTTGGACCGGGCGGTCGCCGGACCGCAGGTTGCGCAGGGTGGGATTGGTCAGGCGAGTGCACATCAGGAGTGTCCCGCCCTCCCAGACGAAGGAGAGCGGCATGAGATGGGGTTCACCGGAGGGGGAGGCGGTCGCGACCCAGGCGTCCTCGTCCTTTTCGAGGCGGGCGAGGACGTCCTGCTTGCGCTGTTCGCGGCTGCGCGCCGGCTCGTGTGTCGTCATGTCCCGTTACGCTAGCGGCGGTTGGGGGCCGTGTGCCTCGGGCGCCGGACCTAGACGAATGAGTCCGATGTGTTCAGTGATCGAATGCGATGAGCGACCGGAGAGTCGGGGCGCCAGTCTTGTGGTTTCGCCAGATCGCGGCGGCCATCGCGAGGACACGTTGGGCGACACGGAC
>NZ_QOLA01000050.1 GCF_003324565.1 Streptomyces sp. SDr-06
CCTCGCACACCTCACACGTGCACCCGCTGCGCGACGAACTCCTCGACGTACTGGCTTCCGTTGAGGCCCGCCCCGCCACGGTCGCGTTCTACTCGACGGTCGAGGGTCACCTGGGTGGTCCGGTGGCGGATACGACGGTGATGGGTGCGGAGTACTGGTACGCCAACCTGGCCACGGCAGTCCACTTCCAGTCGGCCACCACGTCGTTGCTGGATGACGGGCATTCGCTGTTCGTCGAGGTGAGTCCGCATCCGGTGCTTACGCACGCGGTGCAGGAGACGGTGGAGATCCGCGAGGGTGCGGGCGAGGTTGCCGTGACGGGCACGTTGCGTCGGGGTGAGGACACGTGGCAGCGGATGCTGACCTCGCTCGCCACCGCTTACACGCAGGCAGCGGCGCCTGTCGACTGGGCTGGCTTCTACCCCGCCACCCCGGCTGCCCACCTCGACCTGCCCACCTACCCCTTCCAGCACGAGCACTACTGGCTCGAGCAGAGCACCGGCGCCAGTGATCCCCACTCCCTCGGTCTGAACGCCGTGGAGCACGGTCTGCTGGGTGCGGCCGTCGCGCTCGCGGACGGCGACGGGAGCGTGTTCACCGGGCATCTGTCGCAGCGCAGCCACCCCTGGCTGGCGGACCACGCCGTGCACGGTACGTCGCTGCTGCCGGGCACCGCGTTCGTCGACCTGGCTCTCCACGCGGGTGAGGCCACCGGCGCCCCGCACCTGGAGGACCTCACCCTGGAAGCCCCCCTCGGTCTCGCGGCCCGTGGCGGCCTGCACCTCCAGGTACACGTGGAGGCATCCGACGGGGACGGCCGCAGGGCCCTCACCATTCACTCCCGTCCGGACGACGCCACTTCCGACCGGCCCTGGACCCGCCACGCCACCGGCACGCTCGCCCCGGAGCCGGCCGTCGCGGCGGAACCGGCCGCGTGGGCGGAGCCGTCGGCCTGGCCGCCGGCGGGCGCCACGGCCGTGCCCATCGCCACCCTCTACGACGAACTGGCCGATCGCGGCTACCACTACGGCACCGCCTTCCAGGGCCTGAGCGCCCTCTGGCGGGACGGCGACACGCTCTACGCGGAGGTCACACTGGCCGCCGACGAGTCCGGCGCCGACCACTACGGCATCCACCCGGCGCTCTTCGACGCAGCACTCCACCCGATCATCGGTGCCGGTCCCGAGCAGGACCAGGACCAGATGCTGCTGCCGTTCGCCTGGTCGAACGTGCGGCTGCACGCGGTCGGTGCGCGGGCCCTGCGCGTACGGATCAGTCCGGCCGACGCGGGAACGCTGCGCCTCACGCTCGCCGATCCCACCGGACAGCCGGTCGCCGACGTGGCGTCACTGGCCGTACGGCCCATCACCACCGAGCAGTTGGCGAAGGCCGTCGCCTCGGGCCAGGACGACCACCTGTTCCGGCTCGCCTGGACGCCCGCGCCCGCCGTGCGCGAACTCGACGGCGGCCGCGTGGCGTTCCTGGGACCCGACGTTGCCGGTGCCCTGGTGGCGGCGCTGCCCGACACGGTCGCGGTCGCGCGTCACGCAGGTCTTGCACAGCTGCTCGCGGACGGCGCCGCTCCCCTCCCGGACGTGGTCGTCGCCACCGGACTGCTGGCGCGCTCGGACGTGGCCGGGGACGTCCCGGGCGATGCGCGCAAGGCCGTCCAGTACGCCTTGGAGCTTGTTCAGGCGTGGCTGGCCGAGGAGCGGCTGGCCGACAGCCGCTTGGTGATCGTCACCAGGGGAGCCGTTGCCGTCGACCCCGGCACCGAGACGCCGAGCCCGGCGGACGCCGCGGTCTGGGGTCTGATCCGCTCCGCGGAGAACGAGAACCCGGGCCGCTTCACCCTGGTCGACGTGGCGGACGAGAACACCGTCTCCGCCGCGTCGTTCCGCGCCGCTCTGGGCAGCGGCGAGCCGCAGGCGGCCGTGCGAGAGGGCGATCAGCAGCTGTACGTGCCCCGGCTCGTGCGGGAGGCCGCGCCGGCTTCGGAAGCTGACGCGGTGGCCGTTTCCGCCAAGGGCGGCACGGTCTTGATCACCGGCGGCACGGGCACCCTCGGCACGCTGTTCGCCCGCCACTACGCGACGGCCGGGCAGGTCGGCCATCTGCTGCTGACCAGTAGGCGCGGCCCGGACGCTCCGGGCGCGGCCGAACTTGCGGCGGAACTGGGCGAGTTGGGGGTCAAGGTCACCGTCGCCGCCTGCGACACCGCCGACCGTGACGCGCTGGCCGCGCTCCTCGCGGCCGTCCCCGAGGAGCACCCCCTCACCGCCGTCGTGCACACCGCCGGTGTGCTCGACGACGCCACCATCGCCTCCTTGACGGCGGAGCGCGTGGAGCGCGTGTTCCGTCCCAAGGTGGACACCGCCTGGCACCTGCACGAGCTCACCCGCGACGCGGAGCTGACCGAGTTCGTCCTGTTCTCCTCCGTGGCGGGCGTGCTGGGCACCTCGGGCCAGGGCAACTACGCCGCGGCGAACGTCTTCCTGGACGCGCTGGCCGAGCACCGCCGCGCGGAGGGACTGCCCGCCACCTCCCTGGCCTGGGGTCTGTGGGGCGACACCAGCGGCATGACCGGACACCTGGACGACGTGGACCTGAACCGGATGGCCCGGCTCGGCATCAAGCCCATCACGGCGGAGGAAGGGGTGGCGCTGTTCGAGGCCACCCGCACCATCGGCGCGGCCTGCCTGGCCCCGGCGAAGATCGCCCCCGCCCTGCTCCGTCCCCACCTGGAGAGCGGCACACTTCCCGCCGTCCTCCAAGGACTGGTGCGCGCTCCCGTCCGCAAGGCCACCGAGGCCGCGGCGACCGGCGCCGCGACGCTGCGCGACCGCCTCGCGGCGCTGTCCGACGAGGAGGCCGAGGACACCGTGGCCTCCCTGGTCCGCGGCCAGATCGCGCTCGTCCTGGGCCACAGCGGCTCGGAGGGAGTCGACCTGGACAAGGCGTTCAAGACCCTCGGATTCGACTCGCTGACCGCGGTGGAACTGCGCAACCGCCTGGCGGCCTCGACCGGGCTGCAACTGCCGCCCACCCTCGTCTTCAGCTACCCCTCCCCGCGCGAACTGGGGCGGTACCTGTGCGGTCTGCTGCGTCCGGCAGTGGACCCCGCCGTGGCCGAGGAGACGCGGATCCGGGAAGTGCTGCGGACCGTACCGATCGACCGGCTGCGCAGCGCGGGACTCCTGGACCTGGTGCTGGCCTGCGCCGGTCCTGCTCAACCGGACGCCGCCGGTCAGGCGCCGGACACCGACGCGACGGACACCGACATCGACGCACTGGCCGCTCTCGACCTGGACGCACTCGTCGAACTGGCCCTGGACGAGAGGGGTATCTGACATGAACAGCTCCGCAGACCGCACGGCCGAGGGCGGGGAGCGGGTCCAACGAGCCCTGCGCGCGCTCCTGGAGGAGCGCGACCGGCTTCGGCAGGAGAACGACGACCTGAAGGCCGGCCGCGGCGAGCCCATCGCCGTGGTGTCCATGGCGTGCCGCTACCCGGGAGGCGTCTCCTCGCCCGAGGAACTGTGGGACGTGGTCCGCGACGGCCAGGACATGGTGGAGGAGTTTCCCAAGGACCGCGGCTGGCGGGACGTGTACGACCCGGACCCCGACACGCTCGGCAGCTCGTACACGCGCCACGGAGGGTTCCTGCGGGACGCCGGCGCGTTCGACGCGGGCTTCTTCGGCATCAGCCCGCGCGAGGCCCTGGCCATCGACCCGCAGCAGCGCCTGCTCCTGGAGACGTCGTGGGAGGTCTTCGAACGCGCGGGCATCGTGCCCGCCGAGGTGCGCGGGGCCGAGGTCGGAGTCTTCTCCGGAGTGATGTTCCCCGAGTACGGGATGCGCTTCCTGGAGGCGAGCGGGAGTGACCTGGAGGGCTATCTGCTGCACGGCAGCGCGCTGAGCGTCGCCTCCGGACGGGTGGCGTACGAACTGGGCCTGACCGGACCAGCGGTGACCGTGGACACGGCCTGCTCGTCCTCGCTGGTGGCCATGCACATGGCGATGCAGTCGCTGCGCTCCGGCGAGAGCTCGCTCGCGCTGGCGGGCGGGGTGTCGCTGATGGCCACGCCCGCGCTCTTCGTGGAGTTCTCCCGCCAGCGCGGCCTCGCGGCCGACGGGCGGTGCAAGTCCTTCGCGGACGCGGCCGACGGGACCGGCTGGGCCGAGGGCGTGGGCGTGCTGCTCCTGGAACGGCTGTCCGACGCCCGCCGCAACGGCCACCCCGTCCTCGCCGTGCTGCGCGGCTCCGCGGTGAACCAGGACGGCGCCAGCAACGGGCTGACCGCCCCCAACGGCCTAGCCCAGGAGAAGGTGATCCGCAGGGCGCTGGCGAACGCCGGGGTCTCGGCATCCGAGGTGGACCTGGTCGAGGCCCACGGCACCGGCACCAAGCTGGGCGACCCCATCGAGGCGGGCGCCCTGCTGGCGACGTACGGGCAGGGCCGGCCCGAGGGCAGGCCGCTGTGGCTGGGGTCCCTGAAGTCGAACATCGGCCACTCCATGGGCGCCGCCGGGGTCGGCGGCGTCATCAAGACCATCCAGGCCATGCGCCACCGGCACCTGCCCAAGACCTTGCACGTGGACACGCCCTCCCAGCACGTGGACTGGTCCTCCGGCTCGGTCGAGCTGCTGGTGGAGGGGCGGGAGTGGACCCGGGCGGAGGGCCCGCGGCGGGCCGCGGTGTCCTCGTTCGGCGTCAGCGGCACCAACGCGCACATCATCCTGGAAGAGGCCCCGCCGCAGGAGCGGGAGCAGGCGGGCGAAAGCGGCGACCCGGGCGTCCTCGGTGGCCTCGTGCCGTGGGTTTTGTCCGGCAAGAGCGCGGCGGCCGTGGCGGGGCAGGCCCTCAAGCTGCGCGACTTCGCTGACGCCGACCCGCAGCTCGATGTCGCCGACGCCGGCTGGTCGTTGCTGTCGAGCCGGAGCCGGTTCGACCACCGCGCCGTGGTGCTCGGGCGCGGCCGCGACGAACTGCTCACCGGCCTGACCTCGCTCGGCACCGGCGAGGAGTCCGCCATGGTGGTGCGCGGCACGGCGCGCCAGCTCGGCGGTACCGTCTTCATGTTCCCCGGCCAGGGCTCTCAGTGGGTCGGCATGGGCCGTCGGCTGTACGAGACCTTCCCCGTCTTCGCGCAGAGCCTCGACGCGTGTGCGGCGGCGCTGGCCGAGTTCGTCGACTGGTCGTTGATCGACGTGGTGCGCGGTGTGCCCGGGGCGCCGACGCTGGACCGGGTGGACGTGGTGCAGCCCGCGCTGTTCTCCGTCATGGTGTCCACGGCCGCCCTGTGGCGCTCCTGGGGTGTGGAACCTGCCGCCGTGGTCGGACACAGCCAGGGCGAGATAGCCGCCGCCCACGTCTGCGGCGCCCTGTCGCTGCGTGACGCCGCGAAGATCGTGGCGCTGCGCAGCAAGGCGCTGGTGGACGTGATCGGGCATGGCGGCATGGCGTCGGTCGCGGAGTCCGCGGACATCGTCGAGGAACGCCTCGCGCCGTGGCAGGGCCAGGTCAGCATCGCGGTGGTCAACGGGCCCAGCTCGGTCGTGGTGTCCGGGGAACCGGACGCGCTCGACGAGTTCGTCGAGAAGATGAAGGCCGACGGTGTCGCCGCCAAGCGGATCGCGGTCGACTACGCCTCCCACTCGCACCACGTGGAGCGGGTCCGCGACCAGGTGATCGCCCCGCTCGCCGACATCAGCCCCACGACGTCCGCGCTGCCCTTCTACTCGACCCTGTACGGCAAGGTCATCGACACCGCCGGGCTGGACGCCGACTACTGGTACAACAACCTGCGGGAAAAGGTCCTGTTCGCCACCTCCGTACAGCAGCTGGCCGACGACGGATTCCGGGTGTTCATCGAGATGAGCCCGCACCCCGTGCTGACCATCCCGGTCCAGGAGATCGTCGAGGACGTCGACGCGGTGGTCCTGTCGTCGTCGCGGCGCAACCGCGAGGAAGTGGAGGCCGTACTCGGCTCGCTCGCTCAGCTCCACGTCCAGGGCGGGTCCGTGGACTGGGACGCCCTGTTCGGCAGGCGCCGGCGGGTGGATCTGCCGACCTACGCGTTCCAGCGGCAGAACTACTGGCTGAACTCCTCGCACCCGGGGACGACGGCGCAGGTGCCCGTCCTTGAGCCGGCCGTGGTCGAGGACGAGCCCGTCGCCCTGCCGGACCTGGTCGCCCCGCTGGCCGACGACGAGGCGACGGCCCTCGTCCTGGACCACGTCCTGACGAAGGTGGCCGTCGTGCTCGGCCACCCCTCCGGCGAGCGGGTCGACCCCGACCAGGAGTTCAAGGACATGGGCTTCGACTCACTGCTCTCGGTGCAGCTGAGCAAGGGCCTCACGTCGACGACCGGACTCAAGCTGAAGCCGAACCTCGTGTTGCGGCACCCGACACCGAGGCGGGTCGCCGGACACCTCGTGACCGCGATGGCCGGTGACCGACGGCCGTGAAATCCGGTGTGCGGGGCGCCCATCGCCCCGTACACCGTCCCAAACAGCTGACCCCCTTCCGTGACGGCGGAGGCCCTCCTTGGAACGCCTCCGTCGCCCGGCCGCTTTGTTGAGGAGATGATCTCTGTGCGTTCGTTTGGTGCGTCGTCTGCGCACAAAGGGTTGTGGCGGGCGCAGGAAATGTTTCCCGACACCCTGAACCACGCGCTGACCCTGTGGAACGTGGACGGCGCGCTGGACGCGGCCGTCATGGAGTCCGCGTTCCTGCACGTGATGGACGAGGCGGAGGTGTTGCGCGTCACCTTCGTCGACGACGGCAGTGGACTGCGCCTGGTGCCCAGGGAACTGGGGGACTGGCGACCGTTCTTCCTGGACTTCGCCGCCGAGGACGACCCGGAGGCGGCGGCGCGCGAAGCGCTCGCCGACCTGGTGCGGAAGCCGTTCGCCCTGGAGCGGGACCTGCTGTTCCGGCTGGGTGTGGTCCGGCTCGGGGCGGCCCGCTCCGTGCTGGTGATCATCTACCACCACCTCATCTCGGACGGATACGGCGCCGCGGGCCTGCTGTCGCGACGCCTGGCCGAGGTGTACACCGCGCTGTCGCGCGGCGCGGACGTACCGGACATGGCACACCCCTGGGACGCCGAGTCGTTCGCTGCCGAGGCGGCCCAGTACAACGCCTCCGAACAGTTCGCCGAGGACACGGAGTTCTGGCGCGACTACCTCGCCGACGCGCCCGCCCCCGCGCAGGTTCCGCGCGTGGTGCTGCCGGAGGCGACGCGGTCCGCGCTGGCCGAACCGACGTGCGGCGCGGACCGCTGGGGCGAGTTGACCGAACCCATCGGCATGGTCAGCCGCACACTGACCGTGCCGCGCGCCGAGGCCGCCGCATGGACCGAGACCGCCAAGTCCATGGGCGTGTGGATGTCGTCGATGCTGACCGCGGCCGTGGCGGTCTACCTGCGCCACCGCTGCGACCGCCCGGAGTTCCTGCTCTCGCTGGCCGTGGCCAACCGGGTAGGGGTGGCGAGCAGGACGCCCGGCCTGGCGGTGAACGTGGTGCCGGTGCGGGTGAAGGTGCCGCTCGGCGCGACCTTCACCGACGTCGCCGACGCGCTCGGCGACGAGACGTACGAGATCTTCGACCACGCCGCCTGCCACTACTCGGAGATCCAGCGCGTCAGTGGAACCGTCCTGGGAGACCGTGGCAGCTTCGGCGCCGTCGTCAACATCGTCGAGTTCGCCGAACACCTCCAGTTCGCCGACCACCCGGCGCGCTTCCTCGGCGGGACCACCGGCACCTTCGAGGAACTGGCCATCGGCGTCTACACCGACGGGACCGGCGAGGGCGACCTCTTCATCCGGCTCGACGCGCCCGCGAGCCTGTACTCCCGCGCGGAACTCCGCTTCATCGGCGAGGACCTGATCGCGCACATCCGCGCCCTGGTGGCCGCGGGCGACCGGCCCGTCGGCACGCTCGACGTGGTGAGCGGCACCGAGCGGGACCAGGTGCTCGCCACGCCGAACGCCATCGATGTGCCACTGCCGGGCCTCACCGTTCCGCAGCTGTTCGCCACCCAGGTGCGGCGGGTGCCCGACGCCGTCGCGATCGTGTCCGGTGAATCGAGAATCACCTACCGGGAACTGGACGAGCGCTCCGACCGCCTGGCCGGGGCGCTGCGCCGACGGCACATCGGGCCCGAGACGGTGGTGGCGGTGGCGCTGCCCCGGTCGGTCGACCTGGTCGTGGCCCTGCTGGGCGTCGTGAAGGCGGGCGGGGCCTACCTGCTGGTCGACCCGGCCGTCCCGGCGGAGCGGCTCCGGTCGACGGCTGCCGACGCCCCGGTGCGCGCCCTGCTCGCCGGGGGGCCGGCGGCCGAGGCGCTCTCCGCCCAACTGGGCGTCCCGGCGCTCGTGTTCGAGGACCTGTGGTCGGACACGGACGACGACGGCGCGGCGCAGGCCGCGGCCCCGCCGCGTCAGGACGGCCTGCTGGCCGTGGCATACGGCGCCCAACTGGGCAGTGGGAGTGGGGCAGTTGGCGTGACGCACCGCAACATCGAGCGGTTCGTCCTGGACCACGCTCGGCGCGAGGCAGGCGCCGCCACCGTGCTGTGGCACGCGCCGCACGCCTACGACGCGCTTCCCGCCGAGGTGTGGACTCCGCTGCTGAACGGAGGCCGGGTCGTCGTGGCTCCCGAGGGCGAGCTGGACGCCGACACGCTGACCGAGGTGCGGGCGACGCATGAGATCTCCGTGCTCTGGCTGCCCGCCCCGCTGTTCGCGGCGATCGCGGCGGACAGCCCCGAGCGCCTCACCGGGCTGCGCGCGGTGTGGACCGGCGGCGACCGCGTGTCCAGGGCCGCGGTGCGCCGGGTGCGGGAGGCCTGCCCCGGACTGACCGTCGCGATCACCGACGGCCCGGAGGCGACCGCCGGGCCCGGCCACCCCGGCGACCACACGACCCGTTACGTGCTCGGCCCCGGCCTGACACCGGTCCCGGTCGGTGTGACCGGCGAGCTGTACGTCGCCGGGCCGGGCGTGGCGCGCGGATACGCGGGGCGGCCCGGGCAGACCGCACAGCGCTTCGTGGCCAGCCCCTTCGGCCCGCCGGGCAGCGTCATGTACCGGACCGGGGACCGGGTGCGCTGGAGCGCCGACGGGCTCGTGGAGTACGTGGGCCCCGTCGGCGCTCAGGCGGACATCCGCGGCAGCCGCGTCGAACTGGCCGAGGTCGAGGACGTACTGGGCGAACACACCGGTCTCGCCCGGTCGGTGGTGACCGTCGCCGAGGACGCCTCCGGGCAGTGGCGCCTGGTGGCCTACGTGGTGCCCGCCGCGGGCCGGACCGTCGCGGCCGACGAACTGCGCCGGTTCGCCGCGGAACGGCTCGCGGAGTTCATGGTTCCGTCGGTGTTCGAGGTCCTGGAACGCCTGCCGCTCACCCCGGGCGGACGGATCGACCGGGCCGCGCTGCCGCGGCCCGCGTTCGACGGTGAGAAGTACCGGGCACCGCGCGACCACACCGAGCGGGTGCTGGCCGCGGCGTTCGCCGACGTACTGGAACTCGACCGGGTGGGGATCGACGACGACTTCTTCGACCACGGGGGCAACTCGCTGCGGGCGATCCGGCTGACCGGCCTCATCCGCGCGGAGCTCAACCAGGAGGTGCCCATCCGCACGCTGTTCGCGGTGCGCACCATCGCCGGTCTGACCGACACGTGGAAGAACCTCGCCCGTTCCAGCCGGCCCACCCTGCGCAGGAGGACGAAGGAAGGGGCGGTGCTGTAGGCGGTCCCGCCGTCACCGCCGACGGGCCCCAAGCTCCCGGCACGACGACGCCCCGGTCGGCCGAGCCGACCGGGGCGTCGTCGTGTCACCGGTCATGTGCCGCCCGAGCGGCGGTACGGCTCCCGCGACCTGCGCGAGGTCGCGGGAGCCGCACCGGAGGGACGGATCTAGCGGAGCGCCTTGGCGGCCGAGAGCTCACGGACCGCGCCGGAGATGAGGTCGGCGACCTCCTGGCCGTGCTCGTCGAGGTAGAAGTGGCCGCCCTCGAAGACGTGCAGGGCGAACGGGCCGGTGGTGTGCTGCTGCCACGCCTCGGCCTCGGCGATCGTGGTGTGCGGATCGTCCGTGCCGACCAGCATGGTGAGGGGGCAGTCGAGCCGGACGTCCGTGGCCCGGGGGTGGGTCTCGATGGCCGTGTAGTCGCCGCGCAGGGCGAACAGGATCGAGGCCCTCAGGTGCTTGTTCTCCAGGTACACCGGGTCGGTGCCGCCGACGGAGCGCAGCTCGTCGATGAGGCCCTCCTCGTCACGGAGGTGAACGGTGCCGCCGCGCAGGAGTGAGGGCGGCGGGTAGCCGGAGGCGAGCAGCCATGCTGGCGGGGCACCGGTCTCGTCCTGGTAGCGGCGGGCCACCTCGAAGGCGAGCACGGAGCCCATGCTGTGGCCGAAGAAGACGGTGGGCCGGCCGTCGTCGCAGCGTCGCAGCGCCGCGTAGGTGAGGTCGGCGAGCTCGGCGAGGTTCTCGACGCAGCCCTCGGCACGCCGGTCCTGCCGCCCCGGGTACTGGATGGTGAGCACGTCCAGTGCCGGTGCGAGAGCTTCCGACAGCGCGTAGAAGTAGTTCGCCGAGCCTCCGGCGTGCGGGAAGCAGACGACGCGGAACTCGCTGTCGTCGCTGGGGTGGAAGCGGTGTATCCACTGACCGTCGAACTTGCCTGACGCTGTCATGCTCAATCCTTCTGTCGGTGACCCCGACTCGGTCCGCGGCGCGGGAGCGGTCCGAGCGCAACGGAGCTGGACGGGAAGGAGCCGGTCGTCCGAACGGCCCCCTGGCGTACGCACTCGGCGAGGCTTGCCCGTGTGTCCCGCCGAAGGGACACACACGCCCGGCCCGCACGGATGCCTCGATGCATCGGTGCGCGCGGGCCAAGGGGGCTTACCTGAACGGTTCTTCGTGCCGCTCCATGGTGGCGAGGCGTTGGCCGCGCTGACAACCGTGTCGGGAGGCGGGACCATCGCGCGGGTGTCATCGACCCATATCAGCGACCGAAGCGACTCATGCCGGGAAACGGACGGGGCGGCGCACCCCGACCTGGTGTCGGAGTGCGCCGCCCGGGGTCGGTCGCGCGGTGGGTCAGGGCTTGGCGCGGACGATGTCGATGTTGCCGTGCCGGGTGCGAGCACGGACCTTGACGGAGTCCTCGCTGGTGCCCGGGGCTTCGGACGGGGGGAGCATGTTGCGGACCTGGCCGGAGCTGGAGGTGGCGTCGAGCCAGGCGGCGGTGCCCTCGCGGATGCCGATCTCGATCGCGCCGTACGAGGTCTCCAACTGGACGGTGCCCCGGACCACTTCGCCCACCCGCAGGCTGCCGTGCGCGGTGGTGGCGGTGACCGAGTCCCCGGCGCGCGCGATGTCGATGTCGCCGTTGGCGCCGTTCACCCGCAGCTCGCCGAAGACCGAGCCGACGGTGGTGGTGCCCTGCGAGTTCTTCAGGGTGGCCGCCCCCTCGACGGTGCCGACGCGGACGCTGCCGGTGCTGGTGGTGATCTCGGCGGCGCCCTCGACCCGCTCCACGGTGACCGCGCCGTGCGACGCCGTCAGCCGCAGCGGCCCGGTCGACTCGAAGCGGACGTCACCGGCCGAGTTCTTCACCCGTACCTCGCCGAGCCGGCCCTCGCCGCTGACCTGGGCCCAGGCGCCCGTCATCTCGATGTCCGAGCCGGCGGGCAACTCGACTGTCACGTCCACGACGCCGGGGCGGCGCAGCGACGTGCGCGGCTTGGGCGTCTTCACGATGAGGCTGCCGCCGGAGTAGCTGACCTCGGTCTCCTTGGCGGCGCGGACGTCCAGGCTCTTCTCCGGGTCGCGGGGCCGCACCTCGACGGTCGTGTCGAGCCGGTCGCCCGCGGCGAACCGGATGGAACCCGCCTCCACGTGCGCGGTGACGGAGATCGCTTCGGGGGTGTCGAAAGAAGGCATGGCTGTCCCGTCCTCTTGGGTCGTTACGGCGTCCCCGCTGGTGGGACGTGAAGGGATTGACGAGTGGTGCGGGCGAGCAGGCGCGGTGTGGGGTCGCCGGTCAGCGCACCCAGCCCGTGATGCTCTGTCCGGCAGGCTGGATCTGGGTCTGCGCGCGCTCCGTCGTACGCGGCCGGGTGTTGCCCTCGACCGCGGCCGACACCGCGCGCACCAGCCACGCGTTGACCGACAGGCCCTCACGGCCCGCGGCCTCCTCGGCCCGCGCCTTGAGGTGGGCCGGAAGCCGCAGGTTGACGCGAGCGGTGCCGCCGTCCTCGCCCTCGACCGGGCCGGGTGCCGGTGACGCGGCCTGCTCGACCGGCGCGGTCGCCGCCTCCACGGGAGCATCCGCGGGCGGCAGCGTCACGACGAAGTCGGGGTCGAGGCCCCGCAGCCGTACATCGACCGAGCCGGGCGCGAGCTCCCGGGTGACCTCCCCCATGGCGGCGGACAGCACGTTGAGCATCGTCAGCCGGGTCGCCGACTCCAGGGGAGCCGTCAGCCGCTCGGCCAGCTCGCGCGCATCCTGTCCGCCGGCCTCGGCGGCCACCGCGAGTTCACGGCGAAGGGAGTCGACATACGGGGTGAGATCCATGACGTCATCATGGCACCACAATGGCGCCATGTGCAAGCCTGAATGACGCCTGATGTGGCACGGTCGCCCCGTGGGCCGTTTCACCTGCGAAATCAAGGAGGCGGCGGTCCGGTTCGTCGTGCGGTCGCGTGCGCGTCGGCGCCCGCCTGGCCAGGGAGTGGCGCCCGGTAATGCCATGGGGCGCCATGAGTGGAAGCCTGACGCCCCCAGGTGACTCCAGGCTTGACGCCATGAAGCCCGTGCCTAGGTGTTGCCGAGCGCGCCGACGGTGGGGGCTGGGTGCTTTCCGGACGCTGGATGCGACCGTTCCCGCCATTGTGTGCGGAGAAGTTGCGTCAGTGGCTCACGCCGCGAGCGTGCCCAGAATGGCATCCCACCTGCTCATTTACCGTCGCGTGGCGCTCTCGTGGCGCCGGTGCTGCCCTATATGGCGCCATGACGGTCTCCCGATAGTGCCAAACATGTGCCACCATGGCGTCATTGGTGGCGCGCTCCTCGGCTGTCCAAGCCGAGGATGCGCGTTTTCGCGAAGTGAGCGATCGAAGAGGTGGGGACGATGGAGACAGCACAGAGTCGGCAGCGCGTGGCACCTGGCGCCCTCGTCGCCTTCGCTCGCTTCGTGCTCTGTGGCGGCGGGGTGGGGCTCGCGTCCAGCTTCGCCGTGGCGGCCCTGGCCTCCTGCGTTCCCTGGGCGATGGCCAACGCGGTGGTCACCGTGGTCTCCACGGTGCTCGCCACCGAACTGCACGCCCGCTTCACCTTCCGCGCCGGCGGCCGCGCGACCTGGCGCCAGCACGCCCAGTCCACCGGGTCCGCGGCAGCCGCCTACGCGGTGACCTGCCTGGCGATGATCGTCCTGCACCTGCTGATGACGGCGCCCGGCGCGCTGGTCGAGCAGATCGTCTACCTCTCCGCCTCCGGCCTCGCTGGCATCGTGCGGTTCGCAGTGCTGCGCCTGGTCGTCTTCGCGCGGAGCCGTCCGCAGGCCGCGGTCACGACCGGCACCGCCGTTGCCCTGCCCGCGCAGGTGGCCCGCGCCACCGCGCCGGCCGGCCCCGCGGTGCTCTGCCCCGCCGCCTGACCGCCGCGTCACGCGGAATTCGCCCAAGCCCTCCGGCCCCAACGGCCCGACGCCGAGCCGGGCCCAACAGATCTGAAGGAGCAACATGTCCATCAACGTTTCCGACCAGGGACAGGACCGTCCGGAGCTGCGGAAGGCGATCGAGGAGATCGCCCGGGCCGGCTTCGTCGGGGTGCAGCTGCGGGTGAACGACGAGCAAGGCGAGTGGGTCGGCAGTGCCGGGGTCCGCGTGTTGGGCCAGAGTGCCGCGCCGCTGACCAACGGTCACTTCCGCATCGGCAGCACGACCAAGAACTTCGTCGCGACCACGGTGCTCATGCTGGTGGCCGAGGGCAGCATCGGCCTGGACGCACCGGTGGCCGACCACCTGCCCGAGTTCGGGCTCGATCGGCGGATCACCATGCGGATGCTGCTCCAGCACACCAGCGGGATCTTCAACCACACCGGCGAGCTCTACGAGGACGGGACGATCGTGCTGGGCGTGCCCTGGCAGGGCAAGGAGTGGGTGGACAAGCGGTTCCACACCTACCTGCCCGAGGAGTTGGTACGGCTGTCGCTGTCCAAGCCGGCGCGGTTCGAGCCGGGGGAGGGCTGGAGCTACGCCAACACCAACTACGTCCTGGCCCGCCTCGTGATCGAGAGGGTCACCGGCCGCTCGTTCGCCGAGGAGTTGCGGCGGCTGGTCCTGGGGCCGCTGGGGATGACCGGCACCGTGGCACCCGGCGCCTCGCCGGACATCCCCGAGCCGCACAACCACGGCTACTACCGCTACGAGGACGCCGGGCAGGAGAAGACGATCGACGTCACCCGGCACAATCCCACCTGGGTGGCGGCCGGTGGTGACATGATCTCGACGACTCAGGACCTGCACACGTACTTCTCGGCGCTGATGGGCGGCAAGCTCCTGCCCGCGGCGCTGCTGGCCGAGATGCGCACACCGGAGGCCACGTGCGGCTACGGACTGGGGTTGTTCGCACAGGACATGGGGCCGGGCGGCACCCTCTTCCACCACAACGGCGCCACCATGGGCTCGGCCGCGCTGATGTACGGCACGGCCGACGGCGGCAGGACCCTGACCGCCGGGCTGACGTATGTGGGCGACGCCGACCTGTCGATCGCGCCGGCGTTCCAGCTCGCCCAACAGAGGCTCGTCGACGCGGTGTTCGGCGCAGCCCCGGCCGATGAGACCCGCAAGACCGCTTGAGCTCTCGTGGTCCGTGCGTCGCGAGGGTCAGGGAGTGCGGCGTACGGCGGCCCAGGACACCGGAGTGCAGGGAGTGTGATCGCGGTGCCAGGTGGCACGGGACGGTCCGGTCGTGGCCCGGCGGGCGTTGGTGGTCCGGGCCAGCGCGAGGACGGCGGTGACGGCGGCCAGTTCCTCCCGCGAGGGGTTGCCGCGCACGATGATGGCCGTTGGCGTGCCGGTCCGGGCCGGCACAGCCGGCGTGGACGTCCTGGTTCCTGTCGGTGTCATGGGCTGCTCCCCGGGGTGACGGTCGAGCCGCGCGACGCGGCGTGCGGGGCGCGCGGCAGGGCGAAGGCGCCGCTCGGGCGACGCGGGTGTCGGCCTGACGGGCTCCGAAGGAGGGCCCCCGGTGGCTGGGGGCCCTGCCCGGGGTCAGTAGCGGTAGTGGTCGGGCTTGTACGGGCCTTCGACCTCGACGCCGATGTAGGCGGCCTGCTCCGGGCGGAGCTCGGTCAGCTTCACGCCAAGCGAGTCCAGGTGGAGACGGGCGACCTTCTCGTCCAGGTGCTTGGGCAGCACATACACATCGGTCGGGTACTCGGACGGCTTGGTGAACAGCTCGATCTGGGCCAGCGTCTGGTCCGCGAACGAGTTCGACATCACGAAGGACGGGTGACCGGTCGCATTGCCC
>NZ_QOLA01000051.1 GCF_003324565.1 Streptomyces sp. SDr-06
GAACTCCAGGACCCGACCCCGATCGGGCAGGGCCGCATGACCCACCGGGTCATCGGCGTGGGTGACCGGGGCACCCGGAACTGGGGACTGATCGGCATCGGCAGGCTCGCCGACCGGCCCGAAGACGATGTCCAGCTCGTCTTCGACCCCGAAGACCTGTACATCCGGGGCATTTACCGGCGCTTCGACAACACGCTCTACCACTATGCCGGAGCCGACATACCCGACGCGCTGTTCCCGCCGCCGACGGCCGAGAGACCGGTCCCGGTGAGACGACAGCTCCCTTTCCCCGTGAACTACCGCGACCTCCCCAACATCACCGTCGACCAGGGCACGCTCACCGGCGCCGTCGAAACCCTGCGGACGAGCAACGACACCCGCGAGCGTGGCGCGCTGCGGAACGCGATAGAACTCATGGCGGTTACCTTCGCCGAAACCGCCCGCAACCGGCTCATCCAGAATGAGGTGTTCACCGCACTGCGCGGGGGCGGCACCTGGCGGGTCGGGGGCCACGACACCGTGATGAACAACTGGAACCGCATGGGCGCCACCATCAGGACGGCCGAAGCGACCAACGCCTGGGAAACGACGACCGATCAATTCCAGCTCGACGGCGTCGAGCACGGCGGGCAACAGCAGACCTACAGCGCCCTGTTCCTGCTCGGGGTTGTCTACATGGTCAAGAGAAGGTAACGCCCCGAAACGAGGCCAGCCAAAGAGACGCTCCGTCCGGCCGTCACCCCACCGGACATTGGCTGTGAGGGCCGGACGCGACGTCGCGGCATGCCGCGTGTATGCCGCGACCGGGGGCGGAGTCGGCAGGGGACACGCCCGCTCGGCAGAAGCAGGATGGCGTCTGGACACAGTGGCCCGAGGCCGAACCTGTGTGAGGCAGCATGCTCATGGGCCAGGGGCGGGGTGAAGCTTCCCCAAGGTGAGGACTGAGCCTCCAGCGGTGCGAGCCGCTGGAGGCAGGCAGTGCATCACCTACTGCTCTCTTCGGCGTGATGTCGGGGTAGGCGGGTGGAGCTTCAAGCCGGTCTCGACGAGGCAGCCGTCGATGAGGTCGGGACGGTGCTGAGTGTGGCTGAGACTCCGGCGGAGGGTGCGTTCGAGATGGTCGGGGTCGGTGAAGGCGGTGTTGGCGAGCGGGCCGCGCCGCATCAGCGACCAGATCCCTTCCGCGGGATTCAAATCCGGTGCGTATGAGGGGAGTTGCACTATGGTGAGCCCGTCGTGAGCGGCAGCGTACTGCCGCATGTCGGCGGCACGGTGGGTATTGAGATCGTCCCAGACGAGGACGACGGGGGCGTCGAGCTGGATGTGAGCGCGGACCGCCAGGTCGCGGTAGTCGGTCCAGGCGAAGCTCCGGCGGGCTCCCTTGAAGGGCATATGGAAGCGGGGCCGGTAGATCAGCCGGGACGGTTCGCCGAGCTTGTAACAGCACAGGGCAGCGATCGAGATGCGGCGCCGGGAGCGTCCGCGGACCCGCACCGTCGGGGTGTGTCCGCGTGGGCCCCACGTGCGGGCGCGTGGCGGCGTCATCGAGAATCCGGCCTGGTCCTCGAAGACGATGAAGGCTCCGAGCGCCGCCGCGGTGTTTCCACCTGCATCCACACCCCCTTCCTCCACAGGGCCACCGCGTGCTCGTCGCGCTCCAGTGCCCGCCTGGCCGGGCACTGCCAGGACCAGCCGTGCCGGTGCATCAACCGCCACGCCCCCGCCGGCGAACAGGCAACCCGGAACTTGCGGACGATCACTGCCCTGATCCGCAGGAGTGGCCATCGCTGGTCCTCCCAGCCGTGCTCGGCCGGGCTCCGCGACAACTCACCCTCCAGCTCGGCGAACTGTGCATCGGAAAGCCGGGGCAGCCTGGGCGGGCCCTTGGAGGCCAGGCCCTCCATACCACCCTCGCGCCACGCGCGTCGCCAGCGTTCCACCGACCGCTCACTCACCCGCAGATCCTTCGCGATCACCGCGGTCTTCTCACCGCACGCGAACCGCCCACCGGCCGCCCGGCGAATCCGCTCACGGAAGTGCTGCCGCTCCGTGGTCAGCCCTCCACCCTGCGCGTACCGCAGGGATCACTCATCGTCACTACCCGACATCCCGCCGAAGAGATCAGTAATCAAAGATGAGGTCACGGACACCCGCGCGCACACGCGGTGGCATCCCTCGGGGGCCGACGAGTCAACGCGCAGGCAGCCGAAGCGCCAGTCAGACCCAGAGTCAGACCCCCGAGCGATGCCGCCTACATCCGCACTGTCCGACCCTCAGGACCAGAGCTGGTAGACGTTCCCGTCGTTGCACTCGTGCGTGTAGACCTTGCTGGCGTCGTTGGCATCGAGGCATTCGCCGGTGGCCACGTTCTGCAGCTTCCAGCCGTCGCCGGTGTTGATCTCCCGCCAGCGCTGGTAGTCGTTCTGGCCGCTGCTGCAGGCCTCCACGTAGGCGTCGCGGTCGGTGTACCCAGCGAGGCAGGAACCCGGTACCTGCGCCATCCGCTCGATGAAGACATTGCCTCCGACGTTGACGTCGTGCCACTTCGAGGCGCCGAACGAACAGGGGTAGAGGCCGACGTCGTTCCAGCCGGAGTGGTGGTCCCACATGCCGCTGAGACAGCCTCCGCCGTTCTTGTGGTTCCACACGACGTCACCGTCCGCATGGGCCGCCGCGCTCGTCCCGACGATCAGGAGCGGTGCGACCAGGGCCGCACCCACCAAACGCCCCATACGCTGCCGGATCACTTCAGTTCCTCCTTGGTGTAGCGGTCTGCGGCACGTTGTCTCAGTACCAGAGCTGGTAGACGTTTCCGTCGTTGCACTGGTGCATGTAGACGGAGCTTCCGTTGCTGTCGAGGCATTCGCGGGTCTGCCGGTTGCGCAGCTTCCAGCCGTTACCGGTGTCGATCTCGTCCCAGCGCTGGTAGTTGTTTCCGCTGCAGGACTCCAGGTAGACGTCGTGGTCCGTGTAGGCCGTCATGCAGTAGCCGGGACTGGACGCGTCCTTCTCAAGCCAGCTTCCGTCGCTCTGGTGCACGTCGTGCCAGAAGGCGACGGTGTTGTGACACTGGTCGACCTCGACGTCGTTCGGCGTGCCCGCCCAGTTGTAGCTCGGCTCCAGGCACGCGTTGTCCAGCTTGTGGGTCCAGTGGACGTCCGAGTCGGCGTGGGCCGCCGCGCTCGTCGCCAGGACGAGGAGCGGAGCGGCTGCGAATGTTCCGACCGCCTGAGCTATGCGCTTGAGACGCATGTCTGATCCCCCTGTTTCGCAGTGCGATGGATTAGGTGTCCGGACTCGTGCGGAGTGCGGACCACGTCGGCGCCGACTCCCCGTTGGCACCCTGCGCAACCGTATGCAGCCGGGCGCCACCGAGCAGCACCCGCAGCTTCCCGGGATGTGTCCCGTCGACATCTCACCGTCCTGACCTGCGATGTGGGAAGCCGAGCACCCTCCATCCCGGGACGACCCGCCGGAACTCACCCAGCCTCCGGAAAGTGGCAGGCAGCCACCTCCCGCCCCTCGCCGGGCACGACGGTTCGCAGCACCGGCGCCTGGGTGCGGCAGATCTCCTCGGCGCTCGCGCAGCGCCGGTGGAAGGCGCAGCCGGGCGGGGGTGCGGCCGGGCTCGGGGGGTCGCCGAGCAGGGTGATCCGCTCCCGGCTCCGCTCGGCCGCCGGGTCCGGCAGCGGCACGGCGGACAGCAGCGCCCGGGTGTCGATGTACGACTTAGGCTGGCTCCGGCAAGAATTTCGTAGACGAAGATCAGGGTGGGGCAGGCGGGTTGGTGTCTGGATAGCGGCGACGGAGGTGTGCGATCAGTACGACTCGTTGCCGGAGCAGGGTATGCCGGCCCGTCCTCCCATGATCCTTTTCTGGAGCTTCACGGTGATGCGCCCTTCGTTGACTCCCGAGCTGAGCTTGACTCTGTCGGTGGTCTTGGGGTTTCCCGGTGCGTCGGCGTGATCGGTGGGCATGCTCGGGGTGTTCCGAGAGCCTATGCAGTTGTCGAGGTGTCCGTTGTCGCTCCGTCCTCGTTCCGGTGAGCAAGTCCCGCCTCTGACTGCGCAGATCGCGCGGGCGAGCAACCCGGGCGGTACGACGGCGATGTGGGTGAGAGACCGGCTCGACGGGCTGTGGCGTGACGAGGACTTCGCCGACTGGTACCCGCGAGACGGGCGCCCGGGCCTCTCACCCGCCCAGCTGGCGACCGTGTGTGTGCTGCAGTTCGTGCTCGGCCTGTTGGACCGGCAGGCCGCCGAGGCGGTCCGCTGCCGCATCGACTTCAAGTACGCCATGGCCATGGAGCTGGACGACCCCGGCTTCCACCACAGTGTCCTGGCCGACTTCCGCGACCGTCTCGCCGAGGATGACCGCGCCGACCGCCTCCTCGACCTCGCGCTGGCCCGGCTCAAAGAGGCCGGCCTGGTACACGAACGCACCACCCAGCGCACGGACTCCACCCACGTCTTGGCCGCGGTGCGGGATCTGGCCCGCCTTGAGCTGATCACCGAGGCGGTCCGCGCCGCGCTGGAAGAAGTCGCCGGCACCGCCCCTCACCTGCTGGACGGACTGGTCGATGAGGAGTGGGGGCACCGTTATGGCCGCCCGGTCCGCCTGGGCAAGAACCCCACCAAGCCCAAGACCAGGATCCTGGCCACCGGCAACGACGGCGTCCGGCTCCTGGAACAGCTCTACCTGCACGGAGCAGACCGCGCATCCGGCCCCCGTGTCCAGGCCCTGCGTCAGATCATGGTGCAGAACTACCATCGTGACACCGCAGGACACCTGTGCTGGCGCAGCGCCGAAACGGAAGGCGGGACCGGACTGCCGCCCTCGTCCCGGGCGATCGTCTCGCCCTACGACACCTCGGCCCGCTACGCACGGCACGGACACATCATCAGCTGGAAGGGGTTCTCCGCCCATCTGACGGAGACGTGCGCTCCCGACGGCCCCAACGTGATCACGGACGTGGCCACCACCGCGTCCACCACCCACGGCAGCAAGGTCCTGCCCGGCATCCACACCCGCCTGCACCGCCGCGGCCTGCTGCCCGCCGAGCACTTGGTCGACAGCGGCTACACCTCCCTGCCCCACCTGGAACAAGCCGCACGCGACCACCAGGTCACCGTCTCCGGGCCGCTTCGGGGCAACCCCACCGAACAGCACCGCCGAGGGGAGGGCTTCGCCCGCGACGACTTCCACATCGACTACGACCGCAAGCAGGTCACCTGCCCCCAGGGCCAGGTCAGCCGGCTGGCACGGCCCCTACCCAACCTCCTCACCCACCGCCGCCCCGCTGATCGTCGCGCGGTTCACCAAGGGCCAATGCCAACCCTGCCCGGCCCGCCCTCAGTGCACCACCTCCCGCGCGAGCCACCGCACCGTGGGCTTCCCTCCCCGCGAACTCCGCGATCTGCAACTCCGTGTCCGCACCGAGCAGCAGACACCCGAGTGGAAGGCCCGCTACGCCGTCCGCTCCGGAGTCGAGGGCACGGTCAACGAGTTCGCCCACGGCCACGGCATGCGCCGCTGCCGCTACCGAGGCCAGAGCAAAGTCCACCTCCAGCACGTCCTGACCGCCATCGCCGTCAACATCGAACGCCTCAGCGGTCTCCCCCCGACCGAGGAAGCGCCCCAGCCGCGCCGACCGACCGCCTTCCAGACCTACCTCGATCGGCACAAGATCCCCCGGTCGAAGTCCTGGCGCACCCTGGGCACCTGACCTTGGCAACTCCAAGATCACCGACAGAGTCAAGCTGAGGCAGGTTGCCGGGGACGGCCCCTTCGGGGCGGCACCGAACAACGCGAACGATCCCTGAACGGCGTCGAGCACCCGTCGCCGAAGACTTCGCGAACGGTGTCCGCCAGGAAGTCGGTCTCGGCCCCGTCGGTCACGGTCACCGGATACCCGGGAAGACACTCGATCTCCGCCTGCCGGCCATGGGCGGCCGCGACGGACCTCACCAGCTCCACCACGGCGTCGGCGACCTTGGGCTGCGCCTCGTCGTCGCCTTCGGAACCGGTGCAGTTGCCGATTCCCAACACTCCCGGCGGGACGGTCGCTCCTGACGTCACCCGGATCCCGCCGCAAGGTGGCCGGCGCCGCGTGTCCCGCGGCAACCACGGCCGAAATCCCGGGGGGTGCGGTAGGCGATGTGACGTACCGGGCAGCACGGGTGAGGCATGTGTCGCAGGTCACGTCGCGTCTCGTCAACGCTGCCGCTGGAGTCCCCGTATCCCTTCGCGCAATCACGCAGGGTGCGATCGGAGGGGGCCGGATGAGCGTGTGGCATGCCGGGTACGGCGGGCGTTCCTGATGGGTGTCCGGCTGTGGCGCACACGGCGCAAGTCGGGGGAAGCGCCTTTCGATAGTGAGGCGGGGGTTCGAGGGGCCTACGCCGCGTACGGTGGCGAGCTCTTGGGGTTCGCGCACAACGCGCTCGGTGACCACCAGTTGGCCGAGGAGGTGGTCCAGGAGGTGTTCCTGCGGGCCTGGCGCGCCTCTGACTCCTTCGACAGCAGCCGCGGGAGCGCGCGGACCTGGCTGTACGCCATCGCCCGCAACGTGATCGTGGATGCCCGGCGGCGCCGGGACATCCGGCTGCCCGCGGCCCACGCGGAGGAGGCGGAGCGGGAGAACACGGCTACGGACATCGACCCGTACGACCAGCTGCTCGCACGGATCGAGCTGCGCGAGGCACTCGACCGGCTGCGTCCCGAGCACCGGGAGGCAGTCATCGAGGTGTACTTCCTCGGCCGGAGCTGTGCGGACCTTGCCGGCGAACTCGGCATCCCTGCCTCGACCGCCCGCAGCCGCCTCTACTACGGCATCCGCGCATTGCGCGGCATCCTCGACGAGAACGGATGGCTGGCACCATGAACGACGTCTGCACGGCGATCCGCGAGGAGGCCACAGAACTCCTGCTCCTGGGCAAGCCGTTGCCCCCTGCGCTCGCCCGCCACGTGGCGTCGTGCGAGGGATGCGCCGAGGACACGGAAGGGGTGCGCCGGGTGGTGCGCACCTTCGAGCGCGTCGACTCCGTTCGTGTTCCGCCGGCCCTCCCGGAGCTCGGTACGGCCACCGCCGTTGGCGCGGCGCGGGTGCGCGGGCCGGTACGCCGCAAGGTAGCGGCCGCCGTCGCGTCCCTGGCGCTGGCGGCCTGCGCGGTCTTCGTGACCTGCGTGGTGACCTCCGGCAGCGACAGCCGTCCCTCCGCCGCCTCCGTCCAGGTGGCCCAGGACGGCGAGATGATCGCGCGTCCCTGGGGCACCGAGATTCCGGTTTCGTTGTCCGGGCTGCGGGCGGGCAGCACCTACCGGCTGATGACCGGCAACGACCTCGGCGACCGGGTCCAGGCAGGCAGCGTGAGGGCGAGCGGTCAGGACGGAGCCCCGCTGCGCGTGCACCTGACCACCGCCATGAACAAGGACGCCATCACCACGCTTTACGTTCAGGACGCGGACGGGCGCTTCATCGCCCGAGCCCCCGCGGGGCCGCGTCACAGGTCCTGAGACGGGGCGGGCTGCCTCCCGCCTCGCCGCTGATCCCCACCCGTGAGGGCCGGTTGCGTGCCGGCCCCTCTTTCGACGCGCCCATAAGTGCGCTAGATGTGGAGGTTTGTAGTGTTTTCGATCAAAAGGCTTGCTGGTATCGCCGCGGTGCTGACCGGCGCCGGTGCGACGGCCCTCGGAGCGGTGAGCGTCGTCCAAGCCCAACCGTCGAACCCGGCCTCCGGCCCGCACCACGCGCTGAAGACCACCGCAGGTGACAGGACATCGGCCAACGTGCCCATTTCGGGCCCGGACCGCGTATATACCGCCGATCAGACCTCCAACACGGTCACCGTCATCGACCCGTCCACGAACAGGACGCTCGGCACCATCGCGCTGGGCGCCCAGCGTCTGGGCACCACGCTCAGCCCGCAGTTCACCAAAAACGTGGGCGTGCACGGTCTGGCGTTCTCCCGTGACCACAAGCGCCTCGGTGTGGTGAGCGTAACGAGCAACACCGTCGACATCATCGACACGGCCACCAACAAGGTGATCAACGAGACCGATGTCGGCCGTGCCGCGCACGAAGGCACCTTCACGGCGGACGGCGCACAGTTTTGGGTGGCCGACCGCGGACGCAACACCGTCACGGTCGTCGACGCGGTGCGCGGAGGCGTCGTCAGCACCATCAACGTCGGCTCCGGCCCGTCCAAGGTGTTGCTCAGCCCCGACGGTAAAACGGCCTACATCAACCACATCAGCGCGCCCGAGATCACCGCGGTCGACGTGCACACCCACAAGATCCGCTACATCATCAAGGGCCTCGGGGACGCCTTCTCCTCCGACGCGGCGATCTCGCCCGACGGCACGGAGCTGTGGGCCTCCCACAAACGTGCGGGTGTCACCAGCGTCATCGATCTTCGGCACCGCAGGCTCACGGCCGTATTGAAGACCGGACCGGACACCAACCACCCCAACTTCGCCGACACCGAGGAGGGTTCGTTCGCCTATCTGACCGTGGGCGGTCTCGACCAGACCCTCGTCTACCGCCGAACCCCGGGAGGCACACCGCAGCTGGTGTCACGAATCCAGCACACCGGCCACGCTCCGCACGGCATGTGGCCCAGCGCAGACGGCACCCGCATGTACGTGGGCATGGAGAAGTCCGACGCCGTCGACGTCATCGACACCACGACCAACAAGGTCATCCACACCATCAGCGTCGGCCAGGAACCCCAGGCGCTGGTGTACGTGCCCAACGCGGCGCCGCTCGGCTCCGCGGCCAACCTCGGCCGCCAGGGCCTCGGCGACATCCCCCGCAACGTGCCCACCACCCTGCCCGACGGGGCCGCGGGCGAGCCCATGCGCCCCGCTGACAAGGGACGCCGCCTGGAAGCCACGGTCCGGCCCGTCAGCGGACTCGACATGATCCAGCTCCAGGCCCGCGATCTGCAGCCGACCACCACCTACCAGGCGTACGCGGTCCAGAAGGACGGCAGCAAGGTCCCGCTGCTGTCCTTCACCACGGACTCCTCGGGCAACGCCGCCCAGGTGCTGGCCTTCGCCGACTTCACCGGGGCGAGCGTCTCTCTCACGTCCCAGGGGCAGGCCACCTCGCAGACACTGGCCCGCATGTCGGCCGCGGCGGCATCCATGCACCTCGGCCCGGACAACGCCGTCGGGGCCGCCGACCTGGTGTACTGCGACTGCTGCTGAAAGGGCGCCACCACCATGCCTCGCACACCCCGCATGCGCTCCAGCCGGTGCGCACACCAAGCGGCCGCCGTACTGGGAACGGCCGCAGGAGCACTCCTCCTGTTCACGGGGAGCGCCTCCGCGCACGTCAGGGTCTTCTCCGAGGGTGCCAAGGAGGGAAGCGCGGCCACCCTGCGCTTCCGAGTCCCCTCCGAGAAACCGGACGCCACCACCGTGCGCGTCGACGTGACCCTTCCAGCCGGAGTCACGTGCACCGGCTCGCCACCAGTCCCCGGGTGGACCGCTGAGGAAATCCCCGCCTCCGGCAGCAGAACCGCCCACCTCGTGTGGACCGCCACGGCAGGCAACGAGCTCACACCCGACCAACATCGCGACTTCGAGGTACGGGTGGGCCCGCTTCCGAAGAAACCGAGCATCGCCTTCGACGTGGCCCAGACGTACTCGGACGGCTCCGTGGCGAGCTGGAACCAGCCGCCAACAGGCGTCAAAGCCCCAGAATTCCCCGCTCCCGTACTGGTCCTGGACGCCACCGCCGCCGACGCCGAAAAAGCCCGAAGGGACATGAGCGCACTCCCGATGCCCGCTCCGACGGCCACCGCGACCCCGGCAGAGGCCGCCGGACAGCAAGAAACTGGCGTAGCGCCGTGGCTTCGTTGGGCGGCCGCGGGTGCCGTCGCACTGAGTGCAGGCGCCATCGTCGTGGTCCATCGCAGGACGGTGCATGACACAACGGGGGCGGTACGGCGGTGAACAGCTGACCGCGGCGCCTAGTGCGGTGCCAGGCGAGCAGGGGCCGACCGCGAAGCGGATCGCCGCCGACGCGAGGGGAGTTCGAGGTCGCTCACCCCTCGCGTCCACCGCGCTGTCGGCCCGCGCCACGCTCCCGCCGATCGTCGCCGTAAACGACAGACGCCGGTCGAGAGACAGATGAACTGGCACTGCTCGCCCGGGCGAGGACCTGACCTGCCGAGCGTCGGCCGGTCAGCAGCCATAGGCACGGACGTGTCCCCGGCCGGGCGTGCCGGGGGTTACCCCTACCTGACGCCGGGCGGACAGCAGGATCGTCCCGCGTGATCACCGCCGGAGATGCTGGATCCGGCACATCCCGCCGGTTTACCCGGCATTTTCAACGGAGTTGACTCATGCGTGAGCAGGCGAAGCAAGCAATGCGAGCGAAGCAGGATGAGCGGCAGAGGTTCGGTTCCTCCCGGGAGCGGAGCGTTCGGCGCCGCGTCGTGTCGGCGGCTGCCGTGGTGGCCGTCGGCGCCATGGCCATGGGCGCCCTGGCACCGACCGCGGCATCCGCAGCCACCAGGCCGGACCGTGTCCAGCAGGGTCTGAACACGCTGGTGGGCGCCGACGGTCCGCCCGGGGCGCTGGCCAGTGTCACGGACCGCGACGGCCGCACCCGTACGTACACCGCGGGCACGGGCGACCTGGCCACCGGCTCGAAGGTGCCCAAGAACGGCCAGGTTCGGATCGGCAGCAACACCAAGACCTTCACCGCGGTGGTCGTGCTGCAGCTGGTCGCCGAGGGGCGGATCGCGCTCGACGGCAAGGTCGACGACTATCTGCCGGGCCTGGTGCACGGGGCCGGGATCGACGGAAGGCTCATCACCATCCGTCATCTGCTCCAGCAGACCAGCGGGCTGCCCAACTACAGCGACTACCTGGGCGACGAGGTCCGCTACTTCAAGCCCACCGAGCTCGTCCGCATCGCCCTGCGGCACGGGTCCCACTTCGACCCGGGGACGAAGTGGGAGTACAGCAACACCAACTACGTACTGGCCGGCCTGATAGTCGAGAAGGTCACCCGGCACTCCCTCGCCCACGAGATGGACCGGCGCGTCTTCAAACGCATCGGGCTGCGCCACACCTACTTCCCGGCTCCCGGCGACGCGGCCATCCGCGGGCCCCATCCCCACGGTTACTACCGGGGCGCGGCGGGCGCGCCCCTGACCGACATCACCGAGATCGACCCCTCCTGGGGGTGGGCGGCCGGGGCCCTGATCTCCACCACCTCCGAACTCAACCGCTTCTACTCCGCGCTCCTGGACGGCCGCCACCGCCTGCTGCCGGAGCCCCAGCTCGCCGAGATGCGCCGCGCCACCCTCCCCGCCGACAAGACCTTCGGCCCAGGCGCCCGCTACGGTCTCGGGCTCGTGAGCAGGCCGCTGCCGTGCGGCAAGGACGTCCTCTACTGGGGCCACGGCGGCAGCTTCCCGGGGTACGAGACCCGGGGCGGCGCCACCGACGACGGCCGCGCCGCCAACATCGCCGTCACCATGCAGCTGGACGACGAGGCGGCCAGGTCCCGCGTCGACCGCGTCGCGGAAACGGCCCTGTGCCGCTAGCGGCGGCGGCCGTGACCCGGCAGCCCGGCGGGAATCGCGTACACACTGGAGCCGCTGCCGCCCGTGACGGGCTTCGACCACCCCTCGGTGGGCGCCGGCGGCACCATACGCAGCATGCCGCCGGCAACGCGACGGGGGCGCTCGCGGACAGCGGGCACCCCTGGCTCTCCGGCATGACGTGCCGGGCGAGCGCACCCTTGCTCGTGCCGCGAGCCCAGGTGCCGCACGCGCACTCGTAGCTGTTCACCAGCTCGGGGCCGGCCACGGCCCCGGACTTCGGGCACGGGCTGCTGCCTTCGGGAGCGTCATGCTCGTACAGGCGGCCGCTACGCAGGCTCGCCTTCGTCGGGGTGCCGCACGCCGGGCATACGCACTTCTTCGATGGTGCAAGAACATGCTTCGGCACGTCGTCACCCTCCGCTTCGTCCTTCTGCCCGTCCAACTCCCCATGCGCCAGGCGCCGTTGCATTGCTCCCCCGCCCTGCCACGGCCCACACCTGAGCGCCCCTGGTGGCCCGTACCACGGGCAGCTTCCCGTCAGACGGGTGGGCGTGTGCCGCCACCGCTGCTGACCCCACCGCCTCGTGAACAGCGTCGTCTCCGAGGGCTGAGACCTCCCGCAGATCAGGTGGCGTGCACGGTGACGTACAGGTCTCCGGGCTCACCGCCGTACTTACACGGTGTCCTATGGGTTGGGCGGATGTATCGCTTGTAGCAGCAGAGGGCGGCGGCGAGGCCGAGAAAGGCCAGGTAGTTGCGAGGGTGGCGTTCGTAGCGGGGGCTGAGCCGGCGGTAGCCGGACAGCCAGCTCATGGTGCGCTCGATCGCCCAACGATGGCGTCCCAGACGCTCGCTGGACTCGATGCCCTTGCGGGCGATCCGTACGCCAATGCGCTTGCCGCGGACCCATTTACGCAGGTGGGGCTGGTCGTATGCCTTGTCGGCGTGGAGCTTGCGGGGTTTGCAGTGCCGGCCGCGTTCGGGGTCGTCTCTCGATTGGAGTCCGGCGGTCATGGGCTTCAGCCCCTGGCAGTCATGGGTGTTGCCACTTGAGATACCGACCACGAGAGGCAGTCCCGATCGGTCGGACAGGACATGCATCTTGGAACCGGGTTTACCCCGGTCCACGGGGCTGGGGCCGGTGAGTTCGCCCCTTTTTTTGGCCCTCCCGTGGGCGGTGTCGAGGAGGACGCGGGAGAGGTCGAGTTGGTCTGCCGCGGCGAGTTTGTCGAGCGCGGCCCGGTGCAGCCGGCCCCACACGCCCGCTCGCGACCAGATCAGGAACCGGCGATGGGCGGTCGACTTCGAGATCCCGAAGCATGGCGGCAGAGCCCGCCAGGCGCAGCCGCTGACCAGCACGTAGACGATTGCGGCGAACAGGGTCTCATCAGGCGTGTCCGGCGTCCCGCCGCCTTGCGGCCGCACCTTCGACGGAGGGATCAACGGCTTCGCGATCTCCCACAGCCCGTCCGGAACAATCCAACTCCACGCACTCCGCCCCATGTTGAGGCCCTACCCCGCCTCACCACATAGGACACCCTTAGTCGGCATCGACGAAACCCGCCCACGCTGGCTGGACACCTGAAACCCCACCTGCGAAGTCCGGGGTTACCGTTAGTTCGCTAAACCCGGCGGTAGCGGGGTTGACGCGCAGTCAGGGCGGTCGTAAGGCGGAGGGAGGGGGAAGTCGGCAGCCTTGCCGGGTGGGGGCGTGATGACTGAGCGACGGATGTGTCTGCCTGCGCCGGGACCGTTGGAGGAGTACGCGGCCTGTTTCGATGATCTGTTCCTCAACCTCGCCCAGCGGCGTGGGTTTCGTGAGTACCTGAC
>NZ_QOLA01000052.1 GCF_003324565.1 Streptomyces sp. SDr-06
ATTGCAGCCCTCAAGATCCTGGAAGTCCTCCAGAGTCGGATCCTGCGCCTGCAACATCGTGCCCATCGCACCATCAGCCACCACCACCCGGGTGGCCAGCGCCTCACGCAAAGCGTCGATACGGGTCGCGGCGCTCATGCCGCGACGCCCGCGAGATGGCCGGCCAGTTCGTCCGCGCACCGCGGGCCGTAGGCCTCACGCAGGCGCGCGAGCAGGGCGGAGGGGGTGATCTCGTACTCCTGGGTGCCCATGGATTCGAGCGCGAACACCGCGACGGCGCAGCCGAGTTGGGCGGCATGTTCGCTGGTGGAGTGCCAGGCGCGGGCGGCGAGGTAGCCGGCGCGGAACGCGTCGCCGACACCGGTCGGGTCGACCACCGCGGTGGCCGGGACCGCGGGGACGCGCAGGGTGGGGCGGCCGACGCGCTGGATGCGGACGCCGTCCGCGCCCAGGGTGGTGATCCACGTCCCGGCGCGGGCGAGCACTTGCTCTTCGGTCCAGCCGGTGCGCTCCTGGAGCAGCACCGCCTCGTACTCGTTGGTGAACAGCAGCTGGGGCCGGTCGAGCAGGGCGCGGACCTCGTCCCGGTTCATGCGGGCAAGCTGCTGGGAGGGGTCGGCCGCGAACGGGACGCCCAGTTCCCGGCATTCGGCGGTGTGCCGGAGCATGGCCTCCGGGTCGTTGGGCGAGACCACGACCAGGTCGAGCCCGCCGAGGCGCTCGATGACGGGATCGAGCGCGATGTGGCGGGCCTCGGCCATGGCGCCCGCGTAGAACGTGGCGATCTGGTTCTGGTCGGCGTCGGTCGTGCACACGAAGCGGGCGGTGTGCTTGTCCGTGCTGATGCGGACGGAGTCGGTGTCGACGCCGTTCTCCTTCAGCCAGATCCGGTAGTCGTCGAAGTCTGTTCCGGCGGCGCCGACCAGGGTGGGCGAGAGCCCCAGTCGGCCGAGGCCGACGGCGATGTTGGCGGCGACCCCGCCGCGCCGTATGCGCAGCTCGTCGGCGAGGAAGGACAGCGAGACACGGTCCAGCCGGTCGGCGATCAGCTGGTCGGCGAACCGGCCGGGAAAGTCCATCAGATGGTCCGTGGCGATGGACCCGGTGACGGCAATGCGCACGGCAACTCACCTTCTGTGTCAGGGAGTTCGGATTTAGTGGGGGTGGTGCTGCGGGTGCGGGTCCGAGGGTGGTCACACCCCTGCCGCGCTGCGCAGGGCCTCGACGCGGTCGGTGCGCTCCCAGGTGAAGTCGGGGAGCTCGCGGCCGAAGTGGCCGTACGCCGCGGTCTGGGCGTAGATCGGGCGGAGCAGGTCGAGGTCGCGGATGATCGCGGCCGGGCGAAGGTCGAAGACCTGCCGGATCGCCTGCTCGATGACGGCCTGGGCGACCAGGGCGGTGCCGAACGTCTCGACGAACAGGCCGACGGGCTCGGCCTTGCCGATGGCGTACGCGACCTGGACCTCGCAGCGCTTGGCGAGGCCGGCGGCCACGACGTTCTTGGCGACCCAGCGCATGGCGTACGCGGCCGAGCGGTCCACCTTCGACGGGTCCTTGCCGGAGAAGGCGCCGCCGCCGTGGCGGGCCATGCCGCCGTAGGTGTCGATGATGATCTTGCGGCCGGTCAGACCCGCGTCGCCCATCGGGCCGCCGATCTCGAAGCGGCCGGTCGGGTTCACCAGGAGGCGGTACCCCTCGGTCTCCACCTTGATACCGTCCTCGGCGAGGTCGGCGAGGACCTTCTCGACGACGTGTTCGCGCAGGTCGGGGGTGAGCAGACCGTCGAGGTCGATGCCCGGGGCGTGCTGCGAGGAGATGACGACGGTGTCCAGGCGGACCGGGATGCTGCCCCGGTACTCGATGGTGACCTGGGTCTTCCCGTCGGGCCGCAGATATGGCACGGTGCCGTCCTTGCGGACCTCGGTCAGGCGTGCCGACAGGCGGTGGGCCAGGTGGATGGGCAGGGGCATGAGGGTGGGCGTCTCGTCGCTGGCGTACCCGAACATGAGGCCCTGGTCGCCCGCGCCCTGCCGGTCGAGCTCGTCACCCTCCTCACCGGTGGCGGCACCCTCGACCCGCTGCTCGTACGCCGTGTCGACGCCCTGGGCGATGTCCGGGGACTGGGCGCCGATGGACACCGACACCCCGCAGGAGGCGCCGTCGAACCCCTTGCCGGACGCGTCGTAGCCGATCTCCAGGATCTTCTGCCGCACCAGGCTGGCGATGTCGGCGTAGGCGGATGTGGTGACCTCGCCCGCCACGTGGACCTGGCCGGTGGTGATCAGGGTTTCCACCGCGACGCGGGAGGCCGGATCCTGGCTCAGCAGGGCGTCGAGGATCGTGTCGCTGATCTGGTCGGCGATCTTGTCGGGGTGGCCCTCGGTCACCGATTCCGACGTGAACAGACGTCCGGGCATCGTTGCGTCTCCTAGCGGTTTCGGCCTGTGCTCGCTGTCGATCGGCAACGAACGTAACCGGCTCCGCTAGAGGAACCCTGTAACCGACCTCGCTGGAGCGGCCCTCGGGCGGCGACCACCCTGCGGCTCGGGCCCCGCAGCCGTTGCCTGGGACAGCCCGAACCGCACTGCACATGCGGTTACTCGGGCTGCACAGGCCGTACGTGGCCGCCCATGGGCAGCCGCCCTCCTCCGCGGACCCTCCAGCATCCTGCGAGCGGTCGTAGAGGACGGCGGGGGATACTTCCGATAGCTCCGCGTGGACGAAAAGAGCCCTCGGGGAGCACCGGACCGCCCGTCGGCGCCCTCCCTCCCCCGCGAGCGGCACCGACGGGCCCTCTCGCCGCCCGCCGCCGGTCAGGTCGGGGTGTGTTCGCGGATCCGACGCGTACGACCGGGACGACACCGGCCGGAACCGGCCACGCGGAGCCGATCGCCCGGCAACCGCCAACCGCAGCTTCACATCGACCAGTTGACCGCCCGGGACAGACATCCGGGCGGGGTCGGCACAGACGAAGGGACACAGCGACAGTGAACAGCACATGGTTCCGACGCTTCACCACGACCGAGGGCGACGGCCCCCGGCTCGTGTGCTTCCCGCACGCGGGAGGCTCCGCGACGGCGTACATGCAACTGGCGCGTACGCTGCCCGCCGACTTCGACGTGGTGGCGGTGCAGTACCCCGGCCGCCAGGACCGCTACCGCGAGGCTCCCTTCACCTCCGTGGCCCCGCTCGTCGAGGCGGTCGCCGACGAACTGGCCCGCGAGCTGATCGCGGACCCGGGGCGGCCCTACGCCCTGTTCGGCCACAGCATGGGCGCGCTGGTCGCGTTCGAGACGGCCCGGCTGCTGGCTCGACGTGAACTGCCCTCGCCCCAGCGCCTGTTCCTCTCCGGCCGGGGTGGTCCCGACGTCCGCACCAGCATCCGCTACGACCTCTACGACGACGCCGCCGTGCTGGCCCAGGTGCGCAGGCTGGGCGGCACCGAACAGACCATGCTCGACAACCCCGACGTCCTGGAGATGGTGCTACCGGCGCTGCGAGCCGACTACCGGGCCCTCGGCGCCTACCGCTGGGGCGGCGGCGAGCCGCTCACCACCCCGATCACCACCCTCATCGGCGACAGTGACCCGGTGGTGACCGTCGAGGAGGCGCGGACCTGGCGGGCACACACCAGCGGTGACTTCGCCTTCAAGGTCTTCCCCGGCGGCCACTTCTACCTCGCCGACCACATCGACCAGGTGGCCGCGACCATCGCCGAAGGACTCCTCGCCACCGCACCGGCCGCGTGAACATAAGCTGCTGACGGTGCGTCAATGCGCGCGTACCACTGAGCCGGTGCCCGGCCGGGCTCGCGTCCCACGGCCTCCACCCGGAGAACCTCCTGTGCCGGGCACCCCGGCTGGGGTCGTCCGCCGCTGGAGGGCGAGGTGCTCGCCACCGGCCAGAGCTGGGGCCAGGTCGACGGCCCCTGACGCCTGTTCGGCCAGCCGAGCGTGCGCTGGTACCCGATCGCCGCCTCATTGAGGCGGGACCGGGGGCAGGGCCGCTTTGGCCGCAAAGAACAGACCGCATTGCTCTTTTACGAGCCCGCCCAAGCGCGCGCCTGCCATGGCGGTGAGGTGATCGACGGAGCGGAAAACCGCGACCGGCAGTCGAAGTTCACGAAGCCCAACAGCCGCCCGCCGCCTCCAACTGTGGTTCAACGCAACAGACTTGCGCCATCTGCTCACGGATCCGCCCATCGATCTTCACATTCGTGAGCGGATCGTTATGGCGTACGCGGAATGGCTGGTTCGCGACTCAAGAAACCGTCTCTGCGGTTTGTTATAGTCCTAGAGACCTGCTTGCCTTCCGATCCCCGACGGGAGTCCCTTCGCCGTGGCTACCTTCCTCTACAAACTAGGCCGCCTCGCCTTCCGACGGCGGGGGTTGATGACGCTCCTCTGGGTGCTGGTCTTCGCCGGAGTCGGCTTCGCCGCCTCCGCCGCCTCCGCCCCGCCGGCAGATACGTTCTCCATGCCCGGCACCGAATCCCAGAAGGCGTTCGACCTCCTCCAGCAGAAGTTCCCCGCCGCCGGCGCCGAGAGCGCCAGCGCCCGAGTCGTCATCCGCGCACCTCAGGGTCACAAGATCGCCGACCCCGAGACCAAGACCAAGGTCGACGCCCTCGTCGCCGACCTCAAGAAGGCGCCGGGCGTTATCGGTGCCACCGACCCCTACCAGGCCAAGACCGTCAGCAAGGACGGCACCACGGCCTACGCCATCGCCACCTACAAGGACCAGGCGCCCAAGCTCGGCGACAAGGAGCACGACGGCCTCGACGCGGCCCTCGGCAAGGGGCGCGCCGGCGGCCTCACCGTCGAAGCGGGCGGCGACGCCGTCAAGATCGACGCCACGGCCAGCGGCGGCGAGCAGATGGGCATCCTGGTCTCCGCGATCGTCCTGTTCCTCACCTTCGGTTCGATGATCGCCGCGGGCATGCCGCTGCTCACCGCGCTGTTCGGTGTCGCCATCGGCATCTCCGCGATCACCGCCCTCGGCTCCACGCTGGGCCTGTCCAGCACCACGTCGACGCTGGCGATGATGATCGGCATCGCCGTCGGCATCGACTACGCCCTCTTCATCATCTCCCGCTACCGCTCGGAGTTGGCCGAGGGCCGCGAGCGCAGTGAGGCTGCCGGACGCGCCGTCGGGACCGCCGGTTCCGCCGTCGTCTTCGCGGGCCTCACCGTGATCATCGCGCTGGCGGGCCTCGCCGTCGTCAACATCCCGATGCTGACGAAGATGGGCATGGCGGCCGCGGGCACGGTCGCGATCGCGGTGCTCATCGCGCTCACCCTGGTCCCCGCCCTCCTCGGCTGGGCCCCCTATCGCATCCTGCGCCGCATCGAGCGCATGCAGCACAAGGGCAAGCCGCTCTCGGCCCGCCAGCAGCGCAAGGCCGCCAAGCGCGCGGCCCGCACCAAGCCCAACCTTGGTTCCCGCTGGGCCGGTTATGTCCTGCGCCACCCGGTGGCCGTACTCCTGGTCGGCGTGGTGGGCCTCGGCGCCCTCGCCATTCCGGCGGCCAGCCTGGAGCTCGGGCTGCCCGGCGAAGGGACGATGGCCAAGACCACCACCCAACGCAAGGCCTACGACATGCTGTCGGAGTCCTTCGGCGCCGGCTTCAACGGCCCCCTGATGATCACCGTCTCCGGCAAGGACGCCAAGGCCGCCGCCACCACGCTGGGCGCCGACCTCGCCAAGCAGGAGAACGTCGAATCCGTCTCCCCGGCCAGCCCCAACGAGGCCAACGACACCGCCATCCTCAACGTCGTACCGAAGACCGGTCCCACCGACTCCAAGACCGAGGACCTCGTCCACGCGCTGCGCGGTCTGGCCAGTGGCGAGGAGTCCAAGACAGGTGCCACGGAGATCCTCGTAACCGGCCAGACGGCCATGTTCATCGACTTCTCCAAGACCCTCGACGACGCCCTGCTGCCCTACCTGGGCCTCGTGGTCGGACTCGCCTTCCTCCTCCTGATGCTGGTCTTCCGTTCCGTGCTGGTCCCGCTGAAGGCGGCCCTCGGCTTCCTGCTGTCGGTCAGCGCGTCGCTCGGCGCGGTCGTCGCGATCTTCCAGTGGGGCTGGATGAAGGACGCGTTCAACGTCGAGCAGCCCGGCCCGATCATGAGCACCATGCCGATCTTCATGATCGGTGTCGTGTTCGGCCTGGCCATGGACTACGAGGTCTTCCTCGTCTCCCGGATGCGCGAGGCCTACGCCCACGGCGCGGGCCCCGAAGAAGCGGTCGTCACCGGCTTCCGCTATGGCGGCCGGGTCGTCACCGCCGCGGCCATCATCATGGCCAGCGTCTTCTCGGGCTTCATCATGGACGACAACAGCCTCGTCAAGATGATCGGCTTCGCCCTGGCGACCGCCGTCCTCTTCGATGCCTTCGTGGTGCGCATGGCCATCATCCCGGCCCTGTTCGCGCTGCTCGGCAAGTCGGCCTGGTGGCTGCCGCGCTGGCTCGGCGCCGTCCTGCCCAACGTCGACGTCGAGGGGGAGAAGCTGGGCAGGTACCTGGCCCCGACCCCGCTGGCGTCGGTCGAACGGCGTGAGCAGGAGTACGTCGGCTGACGTCACGTCAACCCACCTTCGCGGCCTTCCCGCGGGGTGTGCGCGCTGGGCCAGCGCTGTCGACTGAGTACTTGTACTCAGGCTCTCGGCCCGCGGGTAGAGAAGGCTTCGGGCATGAACCCCGTCCCCGCAGAAGCACGTCCCGTTCTGCCGCGCCTGCTGGTTGTGGCCGTCACTGGTGCGGCGCTGGCCTGCGGTGTGTGCCGATTCCTGGCCTGGACCAGGCACCACAACGCCCAGACCTGCGCCACGACGGACAGCCTCTGCTGGACCTGGTGGGACTGGGCAGCCCTTCCCCTCAGCATCACGATCGCCCTGACGGTCCTGACCGTCGTCTACAAGCCGCTGAACATCGGGCCACGCCTCGTGGTCGTCCCTCTGACGATCCTCCTGGCGCCGTTCCCCCTCGCCGCCGCGCAGACAACTGCCGGATGGTGGGGCCAAACCGCGGCGGGCGGAGCATGGGCCTGCGCCGTCGCGCTATCGGCGTGGAGCTGCTACCGCGTGTGGGCGGTGACGGCGTCCGTCGGCCTGATGGTTGGGTCGCTGATGGTGCTGTACGGGTGAGGGCCTCGCAGGGGGCCCATGAGTGTCGGCCGGAGCAGGGAGTGCTCAAGTGCCGTGCCGCCGGGCCGCGTTCGCCCATGGGCTGAGCCGGGTTCATCCTTGGGCGGCCAGCACGGCTGCGAGGCCTTCTCGCAGGTCCTTGACGAAACAGTCCGGCACCTCCAGCGACGGGAAATGCCCTCCGCTGTCGGGCGACCTCCAGCGGACGATCTGGCGGTACCGTTCCTGTGCCCAGGGCCGTGGGCACTTCTCGATGTCGCGGGGATACATGGTGATGGCTGACGGGACGTCGACCCGGAGTTCGGGGTCCAGCGAGTTGTGGCTCTCGTAGTAGATGCGGGCTGCCGATGCGCCGGTCCGCGTCAGCCAGTACAGGGTGACGTCGTCGAGAACCCTGTCCATGGAGAGCGTCTCGAAGGGGCTGTCCTCGGTGTCCGTCCACTCGGCGAACTTGTCGAGGATCCAGGCAAGAAGCCCGACCGGCGAGTCGACGAGCGAGTAGCCGATGGTCTGCGGTCGCGTCGCCTGCTGCTTCGCGTACGCCGCGCGGTGGTGCCAGAAATCGTGGGTTTCCTCAGTCCATCGGCGCTCGGTCGCCGTCAGCCCGTCCGTCGTCAGTCCGGGCGGCGCCTGCGCGAACGTCGTGTGGATGCCGAGTACGTGCGCCGGGAACCGACCGCCGAGAACCGTGGTGATGTTGCCGCCCCAATCGCCGCCGTGGGCAGCGAACCTGCGGTAGCCGAGCCTTCCCATCAGTTCGACCCATGCGGCCGCGATCCTTTCGGTTCCCCACCCGGTGGTGGCCGGCTTGTCGCTGTAACCAAAGCCCGGGAGCGAGGGGGCCACGACATGGAACGCCGGCGCGCCCGCGTCCTGGGGGTCCGCCAGCTCGTCCACCACATCGATGAACTCGGCAATGCTTCCCGGCCAGCCGTGCGTCAACACCAGAGGAGTGGCATCCGCGCGCGCGGACCGGCGGTGCAGGAAATGGATTCCCAGGTCATCAACGACCGTGCGGAACTGGCCGATCCGGTTGAGGCGCGCTTCGAAAGACCGCCAGTCGTACGCGGTGCGCCAGTAGTCGACGACATTGACGAGGTCCGCGAGAGGAACGCCCTGTTGCCACCGGCGGGGGCCGGGCGTGGCGCGATGGACCGTCTCGGCCTCCGGCAACCGCGCCGCGGCGAGCCGTGCGCGCAGGTCGTCGAGGTCGGCGTCGGTCGCGTGGGCTTCAAAAGCGTGAACGTCGCTGGTTGTTGGACGGGTCATGAGACCTCCTGGCCCTCGTGGTACCGGCCGCGGGCTACTGAGAACCGGCTAAGACGGTTCTACCCCTCCTCTCGGCCGATGCGCAACCGGCTAAGGTGGTTCCATGCGCACCGGGTTCCCTGACTTCCGCCTCGGCAATGTGCTGGCGACCAGCTTCACGGGGACGCTGTCGGAGCGTCATGGCGACGCCGTGGAGCGCATCCCCACGCCCGGCCGACTCGTCGACTGGCTGGCAGTCAACGGCCTCGCCGTGGACTCCTGCACCCCTGTCCAGCTCGACCTCGCTTGGATGCTGAGGGAGTCGATTCATGCCGCCGCGACAGCCGCCGCGACCCAGGAAGCTCTTCCTGTATCCGCTGTCCAGGTCATCAACGATTGCAGCGCTCAGGGTCGGGCGGCGGCCATCCTGACCCCCGACGGCCAGCGGCGATGGCGGCTCAGCTCGGCATCCTGCGTGGAAGACGCCCTCAGCGTGATTGCCGCCGACGCGATCAGCATCATCGCGGGCGAGCGAGACGGAAAACTCGCCCTGTGCGCCTCACCGACCTGCCAAGCCGCCTTCTTCGACACCAGCCAAAGCCGCACCCGCAAATGGTGCGACATGAACACGTGCGGGAACCGGCAGAAGAAGGCACGCTTCCATGCCAACCAGCGCAAGAACCTCAGACCGGCGGAGTGATTCCAGCTTCGGGCCCTGCCCGGGCGCTGATGCACCCTGACGGGCGGAGTGTCGCATGGGAGCCCCCCGGTCCCCGCCGCATCCGCCTGTCCCCGCACCCATGACATTTGTCCTGCGGCACTCAGGACGCTTCGCTCTGCCGCGCTGCCTGCCCCCGGCGGGAGTATCGGTGGTGTCGGCAAGGGCCGGCGGGGTCGCTGGGAAAACAGGGTGAGGGGAACGTCA
>NZ_QOLA01000053.1 GCF_003324565.1 Streptomyces sp. SDr-06
GTCAGGTACTCACGAAACCCACGCCGCTGGGCGAGGTTGAGGAACAGATCATCGAAACAGGCCGCGTACTCCTCCAACGGTCCCGGCGCAGGCAGACACATCCGTCGCTCAGTCATCACGCCCCCACTCGGCGAGGCTGCCGACTTCCCCCTCCCTCCGCCTTACGACCGCCCTGACTGCGCGCCAGCCCCGCTACCGCCGGGTTTAACGAACTACCGGTAGCGGGCCTCGCGGAAGAGGGGGGTTTCGGGGTTGAGGACGGTGCGGACGACCCAGTCGTCGAAGTCATCCGGGCCCTTTGGCGTGTCGCCGCGTGCGAATTCGCGCCGATAGGCCGGGGTGCCGCCCACGATCGCGTTCACCTTCATGGCCAAGTGGGGGTCGGTGATGCCCCAGAACTCGGTGGCGAGGCGGTGGTCCAGGGGGCGGACGACCAGCTCCAGCCCAGCCCGCCCGCGCAGTGGGGCGTTACCTGACAGCAGCCTGCCCATGAAGGGCAGCGCCGAGCCGCACAGTAGCAGCCGGGTACGGGAGCCGGTGCGCTGGTCACGCAGGGGCCGCAACGCCTCCTGGATGATCGAGGGCAGCTCGGGGTTGGCCTTGGCGAGGTACGGAAACTCGTCGATCACCACGGGGACGGGTCGATCGGCGCTTAGCGCGAGCAGTGCGTCGACGACCTCTGCCGAGTCGGCGAAGTGGAAAGGGCTGGCAGGGCCGACGTGGGCGGTCAGCGCCGAGCTGATCCGCCGTAGCGACTCAGCATCGGCGGCCTCGGTCGCACCGAACTAGAACCCTCCGGCGGCTCGGCAGGCGGCATCCAGGAGGAACGTCTTGCCCTGGCGGCGGCGCCCGGAGACGACGCCCAGAGTCGCGCCGGGCTGCGGATCAGTGATGAACCGGCTCAGTGCCGACCACTCGCAATCCCCGTCGAACATCTCGGCAGGCTTGTCCACGAGTCCTCCGGAAATAGAAGTACGCCTACATAAAACATGCTCTTAGTTCTGGGGCCCTCGCAGTGTGCACCCGTCGGCCCCGACGTTCGCCGCCCCCCAAGGGTGCTCTGGCGCATTGCGAGAAATGTCGTGAATATCGCAAGTAAATTAGACCGAAATTGAGACCAGGGCATGCCGAAGACCCCGGCCGCTGGAGCGGTCCGGGGTCTTCGTTTCGCCTGTTCAGGCGGCTGCGGAGGATACGAGATTCGTGAAGGGGTTGCCCTCGACACGCTTTCCAAGCCTTCGCCCGACCGTTCTGGAGCCGACGGGGACGTTCTGACCTGCGGTGCAGTCGGGGGCGGCGGGGTTTCTGAACGGTGCCGTACGGCGGTGAATGCAACCAGAACTGCAACCGAGCGCGATTTACTTGCCTGGCTCGGGCCCGTACCACTGGAGAGCTTGCCCGGTGATGGCCGCGATGCAGTCAAAGTCCCGATCACTATGCAACAGGGTCAGCCCTTGTAGTTCTGCCGTGGCAGCCACCAACAAGTCGACGGCCCCTGCACTGCGATGCTGCCCTCGCTTGGTCAGGGCCTCCTGCACCTGCCAAGCGCGGCTGTATGCGCGATCGTCGACCGGCACCCAGCCAAAGATCATCCGCATGTCATCGATGCCCTGGGCCCGGGCTTCGGCAGATCGGGCACTGAAGAAGAACTCCAGCTCAGTGATGGGGCACGTGGCGATGAGCCCGGCTGCGGCAGCTTGGTCCCATCCGTACTGCTCCGCGTCACTGCGCATGAACCGGGCGAGTGCGCTGGTGTCGATCAGGAACTGGGCCGCGTTCACCGGCGGTAGTTCCCCTTGCTCTCGAAGAGATCGAGGTCGAAGGCACCCTCGCCGGCTGCTGCGCGCAGGCGGGTAAGGGCCAGCGCGCGACGCCGGTTCTCCAGCACCTCACGGAGAGCGGTGTTGACGGTCTCCTTCTTGGTGCTGGTGCCGAGAGCTTGAGCAACGTCGGCAAGTAGGTCGTCGTCCAGATCGATCACGGTGCGGCTCATCACGACCTCCTTGTATATCGTCTATGAGGCTCAGTATATCTATGTTGATGCATCGAGGCTCGGTCACATGAGTCGCTTGCGGGTGCGGGCAGCCTCAGCCCGCACCTGGTCGATGAACCTGTTGCGTTCGCCGTCGTGCCACTCCTCCCACGTGGCTTGATCCCACTCGTCATCCGGATAGTCCGGGGATTCGGCGTACTCCTCGAAGAGCAGCCAGCAGGCTCGTATTCCGGCCAGCAGGTCTTCCAGGAGGTCGGGAGCAGGGCGCTGGGGGTCGAGCGGTGTAAGCCGGATTCGCCATAGTTCCTCTGCCAGCACGTCGTCCGTGCTGGCATGCCGTTCGACGAGATCCTCCACCTGGTCGATCTGATCCAGCAGGCCGGACCGGTCGGGGATCAGCCCCTCGGCCACGGCCAACGCATCCCGAACGAGAGTGACAACGACTTCGTGAGGGGACGAACCCTCGTCGATGAGTTCGAGCACGCGGGTGGGCGTCTCGTGCGGGAGGGCTTCGATGTTGTCGGCTTCCACCACGATGTCCGTCGGATGGAATCCGGACGCCTCCGCCGTGACGTCCGCGGCGGCCTGAAGCCAGTGTGCGGCGGCGACGGCGGCAGCAGTCGGATCCACATCGGTCTGCAACGATGTCGAGCCGAATGGGGCGGCGTGCAGAAGAGCGTCGGCGGCGGCCAGTTGTACCGGTGAGACGTCCTCACGGGTGAGCAGTACCGCTTGGCGTGCCCGACCGTCCAGATTGCCGAGTTCAGCCTGCTCCACCGAGGCGAGTTCGGTCTCTGCCTCGGCGAGGACGGACGCGGTGAGCCGGGCGTCGGCGATGGAGTGGAGCGTGCGTCCGATGCGGTGGCCTGACTCGGTGATCGGGCTGTGGCTGACGAGTAGGTGGCCGTCTTGCGGCAGATTCGGGTGCGTTACGCCCTTGAGCGCTTCGAGGAAGGAGGAGCGCTCCTGTCTACGGCGCCAGCCTTCGCTGTTGACTTGCTGGGCGGAACTGGCACTGGCGGGGCGGATGTAGGTACGCCAGGCCGCCTGGGAGAGGTGTTCGAGGCCTCGCGCGAGATCGAGGATCTCGTCGCCCGTAATGGTCTCGGGCGCGGTGGCGACGATGACGGACGTCCTGCCCCTCGTAGTTGCCCAAGTCGCCATCAGGGCGTGTGACTCGACGGCGTAGGAATAGTGCGTCACTGGGAAACTCCTGTCGTGTACGTCGACGGGCCAGGCTCTTCAGAACAGTCCTACATAGGTGTTGTGCATCGGTGCAGTGCCTTTCCGAACGGTGTACGTTCCGCTTCCCGGAGGCGTCTCATCCGATTGGGCTTTGAGGACCTCGACGTTCAAAGCGGCAGGCCAGAGCGTGCCGTACTCCGACCAGCGAATGCCGTCCAGCACAACGCCGAGCAGGTCGGCGGCGCGTAGGTCCGAGGCCGTGAAGTCGTCCAGGAACACACCGATCGACTCCTCGTCGAGGACGGGCAGGTCCCGGCCGAGGACCGTGCTGACTGCGCCCCGGACTTCCTCGGCGCAGAGCCGGAGGAGGCGCCGGCCGCGGGCGCAGTTGCGGGTAGCTGCTCTGGACAGGGCGTCGGCCAGCTCTCTGATTTCAGCGGGGTCGGTGGAACGGGGATCGCGTTGGAGAAGACCCTCCGCTGCCGTTCGGGCGGTGTCCAGATTGCCGGTGAGACCGACGGCAAGGCTGCGTGCCAGATCGCGCACCGCGAGGGAAGCGTCGGAGTGGGCGAGGTCACCGGCGATCCCGATGGCATGTTCGTGGGCGGACCGGAGCTCGCTGCACACAGCAAACGCGAGGCGCGGTTCCAGGTTTGCCTTCAGCGTGCGTGTGGAGTCCTTGACCTGCGTCAGGCTCGAAAGAAAGCGGTGTGCCCTCTCGAAGGTCAGTGCCGCAGTCGCGACATCGGGACTGACGCGCAGAGTGATGCGAATCTCAGGGCTGACCATCCGCTGGCACTGCTCTGCCGCGGTTGCCGCCTTCCTGCCGCGCTTTTTGTTCTTCTCGGGCCTCTGTCGTTGCTGAGATACATCGGCACCGACGATGTCACCCAGGCCTGCTTCCACGTCGAGGATCGCACCGAGGTCATCGACAAGATCGTCGTGTCGAGAGTGCAACAGGATGTCGCGCAGCCCGGCCTCGACATCAAGCGTGCTCCGGAGGGCTGCCGACAGCTTGTGTGTGTGCCCACCGAGCAGGCGGTCCACAGCACCGTCGAGCTCCTCGTCATTCGGGCTGACGCGGTCCTTGGCCACTAGTCCTCCCCTCCGCTGACCAAGGCCGCTGCCGTGCGGCGTGCCTTCTTGAGGCTGGCGCGGACTGCCTCGGGCGCGATGTGGAGCTCCTCGGCAATCTCGGCGGGGCTGTAGCCGCTCAGGGTCCAGGCCAGAACCTGACGCTGGCGTGGTGGGAGTCCCCTGAGAACCCGAAGGATCTCCTGGTGCTCCTCCCACTCAGCGAGAGCTTCAGGATGAGGCAGCAGGGCCGTCGGTTCCGGAACCTGATCGAAGGCGTCCTCACGAACGTCGGCGATGCGTCGTGCGAGCGCCCGCGAGGCCACTGTGTGGAGCCATGCCGACGGCTGCTTGATCTCTTCCCAGCGCCTGTAAGCCGTAGTCATCGCGTCCTGCGCGATGTCGGCAGCTACCGGCAGAGAGGCCCCCTGGTGGATCAGGAAACCGACGAGCTTGTCGATCGTGCTGCGGTAGAAGGCTGAGAACTCCCGGTCCACCGAGCGGCGGGTACGACGGGCTTCCTCAAGGTGTGCCTTGCCGGCTGGCCGACCATCGGTAGTTGGGGGGCCAGCCTCCTCGGTCGGGTCATGACGGTTCACGCGACGCCGTTCGATTGTTCGGCAGGGGAGGCGGACAACCTGAGGCTCAGGCCGTTTCCGTCAATGCGATGTTCCCCAAGGCCGAGGCGGCCGGACCCCGCCAGGAGCTGGGCTATCGCAGTGGCATGCCCATACCGGGCCTTGTCACGTCGCTCGTCCCCTCGCAGACGCATCCAGAGTCTGCATAAGGCACACAGTTCTGTGACGGCGACTGACACGATCACGACGGTCGCCGTAGGCGCGTCCACAAGCATCTCCCTCTGGGTTAGGCGGACCTCCTGTGGCCCGTCATAAGTAGGAGGCTGAGGGAACTCCGGGCGTGAACCGCGGATCCGTACTTTCTGAGATTCAGGTGAGAAGTGTGCGGCCTCGATGTACGGAGAGGCCACGGGGGCGATTTCCTCGGCCAGGACGGAGAAGTCGGTGATGGAACGCCTCACCAGGGACCAGGCTGCTTCGACCACCGCACTGCGGATAGCAGCCGCTCTCTCTGTGACAGCGAGTGCGGCAGCGCTGCGCAGGCTGCGCTCGGCCAGCCGTACGTAGAAGTGCGTGGATCGTCGGCTAGTGAGCGCAGCGGATATGGAGCTCTCCCCGTATTGGACTGTCCTGCTGAAGGGCGTGTCCGCGAGCAGCGTGCTGGGCAAGACGGGGGAGGCGGGTCACGTCCGCGGGAGTGGTGTATCGACGGTCACTCGGTGATCTCGTTTTGAGGCTATGCGGTGAGTTCGGTGGGTGGGGCGGTGTCGTGGGTTTCTGACTCGATCGGGTGGAGGCGGGCCTTGGCGAGGAGGTCGAGTCCCATGTAGCGGCGGGCCTCGGTCCATTCGTCGTTCTGCTCGGCCAGGACGGCGCCGACCAGGCGGAT
>NZ_QOLA01000054.1 GCF_003324565.1 Streptomyces sp. SDr-06
CGTACGAAAGCGCCACGGCGGGAGCGGATCCGCCCAGCGGGGCCGGCACGCTGACCGGGTAGGTCCAGGTGAAGTCACCGGTTGAGGTGCCAGCGCTCCAACTTCCCGATGGGGCAAGGGGGGTGGCGCTGTACGTGCCACCGGCCCCGCCCGGAGCCGGAGCGGCGGCGAGGACCATGGGCTGAGCGCCGGCCGAGAAGGCCTGCGAGGTGAGTTCGGCGCCCCTGAGTTGCGCCGCGGACGACGGAGCCGCACCAGGGGGCGTTCCGGAGGTGGGGAGGGCGACATCAGCGACGAGTCGGTGGTTCACGTAGTCGTTGTGGAAGGGGACGGGCTTGGCAGTGCGGCACTGGGCTGCCTGCGGCGTGGTCAGGGAGCACGGCGGCAGCTGGACCAGTTGGAGCCGGGAGGTGTAGTCACCTCCGTAGGCGTTGGCGAACCCGGCGTACTCCAGACCGACCGAGACCTTGCCGTCCCCCTTGGTGGCGGCGTTGTTGGTCAGGGACACCAGGACACCGTTGATGCCGGCTCGCTGCGCCTCCTCGCGGCCTGCGACCGTGACCGCGACTTTGTCCGGCGTCTGACCGGCTGTTGTTGTGGCCTGGTGCTGCTTGGTCAGGGATCCGGGACGGCCCAGCCAGACGGGGGTGCCGATGACGGAAGCGGGTCCGGGCTCCAAGGAGGGGGCGCTTTTCGGTGAGAGCGACTGTGCGGATCCAGGGTTGCCCGCAGCCGGGTTCGCCAGCGTGCGGGTTGCCGCGGGCCATACCACGGGCGCCGGGGCAGGCCCGCCCTGGCCTTGCCCGTGCAGCGTCGAGCGCGACGGAGGCGCCGCTGATACACCGTCATGACCGGAGACCGAGTGCTGCTTGTCCAGCGGCCGCGGTGACCACAGTTTCGGCAAATCGTGTCCCCGGGCGAAGACCGGAGCTCCCGAGAGCATCGTCAACGTCAGCGCCAGACAGGTCGTCAGAGCGACCGTATTGCGCCGTGCGCAGGCATGCCGGATCCAGCCGAAAATTAGCGAGAAAGTCCCGCTTCTGCTCTTCACTAAAGCCCCACCCCTGGAAACAAAATAGACCGGAAAGATACCAGTGGATCACCAATGACTTGACCAAGAAAAAAGAAAGCATCAGAAAATAATGAGGCACAGGAAGGCAATGAATCGAGCACAATCAGGCACACAGCGAGCCAGAACTCACAGAATAGACACTGCACCTACACAAGCGGGCTAACTAATTGCCCGAACAAGCGAAGCTTGCGCGTTATGCCCGATAGCTGGTAATACTCCCGACGGGAAAGAATCGATATCGCCATCACAACAGCCTGACTAGATCCCACCGAGAACCCTCGAACTTCATGCCGGATATGCTCCGCAAAGCTCGCCGGATCCGGCATGGAAATCGATAATTCAGAGGCACGTCAGGAGCAGCATGAGGACAGAGAGCCGATATAGACGCAGAGGCATGGCCTCCGCTTTGAGTGTGACCCTCAGCGCCGCGCTTATCTCCCTCGCCGTCGACACGAGCGTGGCGGCGGCGTACGGCACAACCGGTTCAACTTCCCTTCAGCCCGGTGGAGTTACCCCGGCAGACACACCGTCAACTCCGGGCCAGGCGGAAGCGATCTCGTCCTCGGCCAAGGCCAAATCCACGGGTTCCTCCGTCTCTGTAAGTGCGGCGACCACGTCGACGAGCACGCTGACGGCCCACCCGGACGGAAGCTTCACCCAGACCCAGAGCCTTCAGCCTGTACGGGTCAACAAGAGCGGAACATGGGTGCCGGTCGACGCCACCCTCCAGCGCGGCACGGACGGGACGATCGCCACGAGCGCGACCCCCACGGCTTTGGTCTTCTCCGCTGGGGGCAGCGGCCCGCTCGCCAAGATGACCGCTCCTGATGGCAAGGAACTCGCTCTCAGCTGGCCCGATCCGCTGCCCGCTCCCACTCTTTCTGGTTCCAGCGCGCTGTATCCCGACGTGCTTCCGGACGTCGACCTCCGTGTCACCGCGCAGGACCAGGGCGGCTTCACGCAGGTCCTGGTCGTCAAAACCCCGGATGCGGCGCGCAACCCGAAGCTCGCCACCGTGCGTCTCAGTACGGCGACGAACGGCCTCACGCTGACGAACGACCCCGCCGGCGCCCTCACCGCCAAGGACAGTTCGGGAAGAGCTGTCTTCTCCGCACCGACCCCGGTCATGTGGGATTCGAGCACATCGACCGTTGCACCGGCCAAGTCGCGGTCGCTGTTCATGCAGAGCCCGGCCGTAAGCAGCACCAACGACGGAGCGGCCTCCGGACCTTCGGCCGGAGCCAAGCAGGCGGACCTGCACGCGACGGCAGGTCAGAGCGGCATCACGCTGACACCGGATCAGAAGCTCCTGACCGCTTCCGACACCCACTTCCCCGTCTACATCGACCCGAACTGGATACCCCGCAACACTGGCGACACCACCTGGGGCGGCATCTGGGAGGCCCACCAGTCCGAGCCCTGGGACACCGCCAAGTGGGGAGACCCTGGCGTCGGCTATCAGGGCTGGCTGGCGGACACGGGGATCGAGCGCGTCTTCTACAAGTTCGACACCTCCTTCTACTCCGGCAAGACCATCGGCTCCGCCACGCTGAACATGCTGGAGACCTACTCGGCATCGATCGGCTGCGAGAAGTACGGCATCAACGTCTACCGCTCCGACTCCTTCGGCTCCGGCATCACCTGGAACACCGCACCGGCGACGCACGAGCAGATCGGCAGTGCGTCCGTCACCGGTACCCGCAACAACGACTGCCCCGGCAACCAGCCGGCCATTGCGGACATCACCACCGCCATCGCCCATGCCGGCAGCAGCCTGTCGGTCGGCGTCTTCGCCGCCGACGAAGGTGACAAGAACGCGTTCAAACGATTCTCGACGAACCCGACCCTGACCGTCCAGTACAACTCCGTTCCCAACATGCCTACTTTGGCCGCTGCCGTCCCGGCCGCTCAGTCACCAGCAACACCGGACTGCGGCGTGAACGCACCCTTCGGCTGGATCGGCTCGACCAACGTCGCCAGCGACGGCATCCATCTGCGGGCCACCATCTCGGACCCGGACAGCAACCAGCAGGTGCGCGGCCAGTTCGCGCTGTGGGACTACGTGAGCGGCGCCGGGATCATCTCCACGGGGGACGCGAACTCAAGCACTCCCTGGGTCGGCAACAACACGACGGTCGACAAGGCCGTCGGTCCACTGGAGGACGGGCACACCTACGGCTGGAACGTACGCGCCGACGACGGCATCAACCATTCCGCCACCAGCGCCGGCTGCCATTTCCAGATCGACAGGACCCCGCCGAGCCAGCCCAGCGTCTCCTCGACCGACTACCCCGCCGCTGGTTCTTCGACCGCCCCTACGCATGCCATGGGCGACGGATTCCAAGGCCAGTTCACCTTCGCGGCAACCGACGCCACCAGCGGAGTCGACCACTTCGAGTACGCCTTCAATACCTCGCTGCCGGTCGGTGGCGCCAGCACTGTCGCGGCCACCAACGGCTCGGCCAGCATCAGGCTCGCGCCCACGCACTGGGGCACCAACTTCCTGGATGTCAGCGCCGTCGACAAAGCAGGCAACCACTCACAGTCGTACGAGTACGCCTTCTACGTCCCCGACAATCTCAAGGCCCAAGCGGCTCCGGGCGACTTGACGGGTGACGGTGTCCCCGACACTGCGATCGTCGACAAGGACGGTCAGATCCGCTTCTACACAGTAGGAACCGATCCCGCCCTCGGCGTCCCGGTCGCAACCTCACAGGCCCCTACGGCCGACGAGACCTGGAAGGGCGCGACCCTCGCCCACCGGGGCGCCATGCACGGCTCGGCGAACGTGGACGATCTGTTCGTCCTCAAGTCCGGCAAGCTGTACATCTATCTCAACCCCAGCCCGGCCAACTTCATCAAGGCACAAGCAACGGCAGTCACCCGGCCGTCGTGCAACGCCACCATCACTGACTGTTCCACCTACGCAACCGACTGGTCTCAGGCAAGCCAGATCATCGCCGCCGGAGACGTGGACGGCGACAGCGCCCACCACAACGACCTGATCACCGTCGAGGGCGACAGGCTCTGGCTGTTCCCGGAAACGGCAGCGGGCGCCTCCTCTCCCCTATTCTGATCGGAGCGAGCGGCTGGAACGGCTTGACCGCCGCGGCCCCCGGCGACGTCACGGGGGACGGCCTTCCAGACCTCTGGGCCCGCGACAAGGCCACAGGCGCCGTATACCTCTACGCCAACCGTGCAGGCGACCCCAAGGGATTGGGCGACACGACCACGCGCAAGCAGATCAACAGCGGTCTCATGCCCCTGTCCTACCCGGCGCTCACCAGCGACGGCGACATCGACGGCGACAAGGTCCCGGACCTGCTCGCCGTCAGCTGGGACGGCCGACTCACCGAATTCCCGGGACAGAAAGACACTAGCGGCACAGTATCCCTCGGCGCCCCGGTCGATCTCAGCCAGCGCGGCTGGACGGCCACTGCACAGTCCATCGAGGGCTCGCCCTACCTCCCCTCCAGCCGGAGCGACTTCAACAGCGACGCCCGGCCGGACATCGCCGCCGAGTGGCCCGACGGCACCCTCCACCTCTACACCGGAGACTCCGGCGGACGACTCGCATCCGGCCCTCAGCTGTGGGACAAGACCTGGGGCGGCATGAAGCTCATGACCACCGGCGACTTCAACGGCGACGGCAACGCCGACCTGGTCGGCGAATGGCCCGACGGAACGCTCCACCTCTACCCCGGCAACGGGCAGGGCGGACTGGACACCACGAACGTCACACAGCTGCCCGGAGGCACCACCTGGGGCACCGTCAAACAGCTGACCACCGGCGACTTCAACGGCGACGGCAAGACCGATCTGGTCGCCATCTGGGGCGACGGCACCCTCCACCTCTACACGAACAACGGCACAGGAGGTCTCAACTCCGACGTTTCCATGTGGCCCGACAACAGCTGGGGAGGAATGAAGCTCCTCGCCGCAGGCGACTACAATGGCGACACCTACGCCGACATCCTCGCCGAGTGGCCCGACGGCACCCTCCACCTCTACTTCAGCGACGGCCACGGCGGCCTGACCTCCGGCCCCCAGATGATCGGAGGCAACACATGGCTCTCCGTCCAACACCTCATAGCCGGTGACTTCTCCGGCGACGGCAAGACCGACGTCGCAGCCGTATGGGGCGACGGCACCCTCCACCTCTACCCCGGCGATGGAGCCGGCCACTTGAGTGATCCCGTCTCCATGTGGCCGGACAGCAGCTGGGGAGGAATGAAACTCGTCAGCTAACCCGAGCGCACGCATGCCGGTGGCCTGTGCCCACCCAGGGCGGGGACAGGCCACCGGCCCGACTACCTGACGCGAAACAGCGACCACCACCCGACAGGCCGCCTACACCGTCAACGAAACGGACAGCACCAGCCCGACAAGGTTCGTGCTCCAGCACACCGGCGAACAGGTACGGTCAGGACCGCGAGCACATGGGGCAGATCCCTGCCGCCGAGCACCCTCATCTATACCGGTAGTTCGTTAAACCCGGCGGTAAAGATCAAGGGGTCTGCCGGCGGTGACCGCGTCGATCAGGGCCTGGAGTTCGGGTGGTGGGTCGGTGTCCGTCCAGGCTCGCCACCAGCGGTGCAGGGTGGT
>NZ_QOLA01000055.1 GCF_003324565.1 Streptomyces sp. SDr-06
CCTCCAACGCCGCACGCGACTTCGCCGACACCACCCACGGCACCGACCCATCCGTCACCACCACCGGCCCCACCACACCATCAACAGCACCCTCAACCTCAGGAGCCTCCTCGACGATGAGATGCGCGTTCGTGCCGCTGATACCGAAGGAGGAGACACCCGCACGGCGCGGGCGGCCCGTGTTCGGCCAGGGCAGTTCCTCGGTCAGGAGCTCGACCGCGCCGGTGCTCCAGTCGACGTGCGGGGTCGGCTCGTCCACGTTCAGCGTGCGGGGCAGCACGCCGTGCCGCATGGCCATCACCATCTTGATGACGCCGGAGACACCGGCGGCCGCCATGCTGTGGCCGATGTTGGACTTCATGGAGCCGAGCCACAGCGGTCGGCCCTCCGGCCGGTTCTGGCCGTACGTGGCGAGCAGTGCCTGCGCCTCGATCGGGTCGCCGAGCTTGGTGCCCGTGCCGTGCCCTTCCACCACGTCGACCTCGTCCGGCATGAGGCGGGCGTTGGCCAGGGCCTGGCGGATGACGCGTTCCTGCGAAGGGCCGTTGGGGGCGGTCAGCCCGTTGCTCGCGCCGTCCTGGTTGACCGCCGAGCCCCGGACGACCGCCAACACCTGGTGGCCGTTCTTCCGCGCGTCGGAGAGGCGTTCCAGGAGGACGATTCCGACGCCCTCGCTCCAGCCCGTGCCGTCGGCGGAGGCCGCGTAGGACTTGATCCGGCCGTCGGGAGCCAGCCCGCGCTGCTTGCTGAACTCGGTGAGGTAGCCCGGGGTGGACATCACGGCCACGCCGCCGGCGACCGCGAAGGTGCACTCTCCCTGGCGCAGCGCGTGCGCCGCCTGGTGCAGGGCCACCAAGGACGACGAGCACGCCGTGTCGATGGTGACGGCTGGGCCTTCGAGGCCGAGGAAGTAGGCGAGGCGGCCGGAGAGGACGCTGGTCGTCTTGCCGGTCAGGAGGAGGCCGTCGACGCCCTCGGGGGCCTCGTGCAGCAGCGGGCCGTACTCCTGGGGCATGGCGCCGACGAACACGCCGGTCGGGGTGCCGTGCACCGACTCCGGGCGGATGCCCGAACGTTCGAACGCCTCCCAGGTGGTCTCCAGGAGCACCCGCTGCTGCGGATCCATGGCCAGCGCCTCGCGGGGCGCGATACCGAAGAAGCCGGCGTCGAACTCGCCCGCGTTGTACAGGAAGCCGCCCTCGCGGACGTACGTCTTGCCGCGCTGGTCGGGGTCGGGGTCGTACAGGCTCTCCAGGTCCCAGCCCCGGTCTGTCGGCAGGCCCGCGATGCCGTGACTGCCGGAGGCGACCAGCTCCCACAGCTCTTCCGGGGATCCGACCCCGCCGGGCAGGCGGCAGCTCATGCCCACGATCGCGACGGGCTCGTCCAGGGCGGCCGCGGTGACCACGGGCCGGGCGGCGGCCGGGGCCTCACCGACCAGTTCACCGCGCAGGTAGCGGGCCATCGCGGCCGGGTTCGGGTGGTCGAAGACGGCCGTGGGCGACAGGCGTACGCCGAAGGCCGCGCTCAGACGGTTGCGCAGCTCGACCGACGAAAGGGAGTCGAAGCCGATGTCCTTGAACTTGCTGTCCGGCCGTACCGCTTCGGGTGTCGCGTGACCGAGCACGGTCGCGGTGTGGGCGCGTACGGCCGCCAACAGCTCGCGCTCCGCGTCGGCCGCGGACATCCCGGCGAACCGCTGTCCGCCCGCGCCGCCGCCCGCCGAGCTCTTGGCGGCGGTGCGCCGGGCGGAGCGGGGACGCACCAGGGCGCCGAGCACCGCGGGCAGGGTTCCGTTGCCGTCCTGGGCGAGCCGTGCGGTGTCCAGTGGCGTGGGGACGAGCGTGGGCTCGCCCAGTGCCATGGCCGCGTCGAAGAGGGCGAGCCCCTCTTCGGAGCGCAGGGGCAGCAGGCCGGAACGGGCCATCCGGGCCAGGTCCGCCTGGTCCAGGTCCCCCGTCAGGTCGCTGCGCTCGGCCCACAGGCCCCACGCGAGCGAGGTGGCCGGGAGTCCCTGGGCGTGGCGGTGGGCGGCCAGTGCGTCGAGGTAGACGTTCGCCGCCGCGTAGTTGCCCTGGCCCGCGCCGCCGATCGCGCCCATCACGGAGGAGAACAGGACGAACGCCGTCAGATCCAGGTGCTGCGTGAGCCGGTGCAGATGCCATGCGGCGTCCGCCTTGGGTCGCAGCACCGTCTCCAGCTGGGCGGGGGTCAGGGCGGAGACCAGGCCGTCGTCCAGTACGCCCGCCGTGTGCACGACAGCGATCAGCGGGTGCTCGTTCGGTATGGCTTCCAGCAGGTCGGCCAGCGCATCGGGGTCGGATACGTCGCACGCCACCGCGGTGGCCGTCGCACCGAGCGCGGCGAGCTGCTCGACCAGCGCGTCCGCGCCCGGGGCGGCGGATCCCCGGCGGCTGACCAACAGGAGCCGCCGTACGCCGTATGCGCTCACCAGGTGCCGGGCGAAGTGGCCGGCCAGAGTGCCGGTGCCGCCGGTGATCAGCACCGTGCCGTCCGGATCCCACGCGGGCGGGGTGACGGGCTCGCCGTCGGCCGCGGCCCGCACGAGCCGCGGCACCAGAACCTCTCCCCCGCGCACCGCGAACTGCGGCTCACCGCAGGCGAGCGCGGCGGGCAGGGAGCGCAGGGACCGCTCGTCGTCATCGAGGTCGACGAGGACGAAGCGATCCGGGTTCTCCGTCTGCGCGCTGCGCAGCAGGCCCCATACCGGCGCGGAGGCCAGGTCCGGCCGCTCCGTGCCGTCGGCCGTCACCGCGCCACGGGTGAGCACGGCGAGGCGCGTGTCGGCGAACCGCTCGTCGGTGAGCCAGGACTGCACCAGGGACAGCGTCTTCAGCAGTGCGGTGCGGGCGGCGGCGGGGTCGTAGGAGGCGCCGTCTTCGGCCGAGGCCGCAGGCGCGTCGGGAAGGTGACAGGCCAGGACGAGCCCGGGCCGGGAAGCGCCGGACGACTCGAACGCTTCACCCAGCGCGGACAGGTCCGCGTACCGCCGCGGCTGTGCGGCATCCAGAGCGGTGCCGAGCCCGAGCCCGTCGTCGCCCACCAGCGCGAGCGATCCGGCCAGGATCCCGTCGGCGCTCTGCACTGCCCGGCTCACCCAGTCCATGCGCAACAGCGCGTCCTGGTGGGCGCCCCCGGCCCCGCCCAGCTTGCCGGGGTCGACGGGGCGCATCGCCAGCGACCCGACCGAGGCGACCAACGCGCCCTCGGTGTCGGCTACTTCGACCACGAGGGAGTCGTGACCCGACGGGGCCAGGCGCACCCGCACGTTGGTGGCGTCGGTCGCGTGCAGCCGTACGTCGGACCACACGAACGGCAGCCTCAGCGAACCCGCGGCACCTTCGGCGCCCGCGTCGGGAAGGAGCCCGGCGTGCAGGGCCGCGTCCAGCAGCGCGGGGTGGATGCCGAACGCGGCCACCTCGGCGTGACGCTCCCGCGCCAGCGCCACCTCGGCGTACACCTCGTCACCGAGCTTCCACACCGACTGCACTCCCTGGAACGCGGGGCCGTACTGATAGCCCACGGCGGCCAGAGCCGGGTACAACTCATCGATGTCCACCGACATCGCCCCGGTCGGCGGCCACACCCGTGGGTCCCACGAGGACGGCGCCGACCCCTCCGAGGCGAGTACGCCCGTGGCATGGCAGGTCCAGGGCGTACCCGTCCCCTCGCCATCGGGCCGCGAGTGCACCTCCACGGAACGCCGTCCCGCATCGTCGCGCTCGCCCACTTCCACCCGCAACTGGACGCCGCCGGTCGCAGACAGTGCGAGTGGCGCCTGCAGGGTCAGCTCCTCCAGGTGTTCACTGCCGACCTCGTCCCCGGCCCGCAGCGCCATCTCGACGAAGGCCGTGCCGGGCAGCAGTACGGTGCCGGAGATCGTGTGGTCGACCAGCCAGCCGTGCGTCCGCGACGACACCCGGCCGGTAAGCACGGTGACGTCCGACCCCGCCAGCTCAACTGCCGCACCGAGCAGAGGGTGTTCGACCGTTACCTGCCCGGCCGAGGCCGCGTCTGCCACACTTCCGGTCCGCTCCAGCCAGTGGCGTTGGCGCTGGAAGGGGTAGGTGGGCAGGTCGAGGTGGATGGGCGTGGTGGCGGGGTAGAAGCCCGCCCAGTCGACCGGCGCCCCGCCCTGCGTGTAGGCGGTGCCGAGTGAGGTCAACATCCGCTGCCACGTGTCGTCACTGCGACGCAGCGTGCCAGTGACAGCGACCTCGCCCGCACCCTCACGGAGCTCGACCGTCTCCTGAACCGCGTGCGTGAGAACCGGATGCGGGCTCACCTCGACGAACAGCGTGTGCCCATCATCCAGCAGAGCGTTCGTCGCCGACTGGAAATGCACCGCCGTCGCCAGGTTGGCGTACCAGTACTCCGCCCCCATCACCGTCGTATCGGCCACCGGACCACCCAGGTGACCCTCGACCGTCGAGTAGAACGCGACCGTGGCGGGGCGGGCCTCAACGGAAGCCAGTACGTCGAGGAGTTCGTCGCGCAGCGGGTGCACGTGTGAGGTGTGCGAGG
>NZ_QOLA01000056.1 GCF_003324565.1 Streptomyces sp. SDr-06
TTCCTGTACCTGATGCAGCGTCTCCAGGGTTCGCTGCCCGGTTCGCTCGGGTTCGTGTCGATCCCGGCGGACCAGGCGTTCAACACGGCGGCGTCGTTCGTGGCGAACACGAACTGGCAGTCGTACTCGGGTGAGCAGTCGATGGGCCACGTCGTGCAGACCGGTGGTCTGGCGGTGCAGAACTTCGTGTCGGCGGCCGTCGGTATCGCGGTCGCCGTCGCGCTGGTGCGGGGCTTCGCCCGCTCGCGCACCGGTGACCTGGGCAACTTCTGGGCGGACCTGGTGCGCGGCACCGTCCGGATCCTGATCCCGATCTCGGTGATCGGCGCGCTCGTCCTGGTGGCGTGTGGTGCGATCCAGAACTTCTCCGGGATCCACGAGGTCGGCCAGTTCCTGGGCGGCTCGCAGCAGTGGAACGGCGGGGCGGTGGCCTCGCAGGAGGCGATCAAGGAGCTGGGCACCAACGGTGGCGGTTACTTCAACGCCAACTCGGCCCACCCCTTCGAGAACCCCAACGGGCTGTCGAACCTGTTCGAGATCTTCCTGATCCTGGTCATCCCGTTCGCGCTGACCCGTACCTTCGGCACGATGGTCGGCTCGGTCAGGCAGGGCTACGCGATCCTCGCGACCATGGTGACGATCTGGGTCGGGTTCACCGCGCTGATGATGTGGACCGAGTTCTCCCACCACGGCCCCGCGTTCGACGTCGCGGGCGGCGCGATGGAGGGCAAGGAGACCCGCTTCGGTATTGGCGCGTCCTCGATCTTCTCGGTGGCCACGACCCTGACGTCCACGGGCGCGGTCAACTCCTTCCACTCCTCCTTCACCGGCTTCGGCGGCGGTATCCAGCTGCTGGGCATGCAGCTGGGTGAGATCGCTCCGGGCGGTACCGGCTCCGGCCTGTACGGCATGCTGATCATGGCGATCATCGCGGTGTTCATCGCGGGCCTGATGGTGGGGCGCACGCCCGAGTACCTGGGCAAGAAGATCGGCACCCGCGAGATCAAGTTCGCCGCGTGCTACATCCTGGTGACCCCGGCGCTGGTCCTGATCTTCACGGCGATCGCGATGGCGATGCCGTCCACGCTGGACTCGATGGCGAACTCGGGTGCGCACGGCTTCTCCGAGGTGCTGTACGCCTACACCTCGGGTGCCAACAACAACGGCTCCGCGTTCGCGGGCCTCAACGCCAACACCCCGTGGTTCAACACGAGCATCGGCCTGGCCATGCTGCTGGGCCGGTTCGTGCCGATGGTGTTCGTCCTCGCGCTGGCCGGCTCCCTGGGCGAGCAGCAGCCCATCCCGGAGACGGCAGGCACCCTGCGCACCAACAAACCGCTGTTCACCGGCCTGCTGGTCGGGACCGTGATGATCGTCGCGGGTCTGACCTACTTCCCGGCGCTGGCTCTCGGCCCGCTCGCGGAGGGGCTGGCGTCATGACCACCAATCTGAAGCACGAGGACGAGATGTCCACTGCCACTCCCACCCGGGCGCCCCACAGCGACGTGCCCAGCGGGCACAAGGACCAGGGCAAGGTCGGGGGCGGCATGTTCGACCCGAAGCAGCTGGTCAAGTCCTTCCCGGACGCGGTCAGGAAGCTCGACCCGCGCGTCATGGTCAAGTCTCCGGTCATGTTCGTGGTGGAGATCGGCTCGGTGCTCACCACGGTCCTGGCCGTCAAGGATCCGGGGGAGTGGTTCGGCTGGGCGATCGCCGCGTGGCTGTGGCTGACCACGATCTTCGCCAACCTCGCGGAGGCGGTCGCCGAGGGCCGGGGCAAGGCGCAGGCGGACACCCTGCGCAAGGCCAAGACCGACACCGTCGCGCGCCGCCTGACCGGCGGCACCGAGGAGCAGGTGCCCGGCACCGACCTCAAGATCGGTGACCTGGTCGTCTGTGAGGCGGGCGACATCATCCCCGGCGACGGTGACGTCGTCGAGGGCGTCGCGAGCGTTGACGAGTCGGCGATCACCGGCGAGTCCGCTCCCGTCATCCGCGAGTCCGGCGGCGACCGCTCGGCCGTCACCGGTGGCACGAAGGTGCTGTCCGACCGGGTCGTCATCAAGATCACGACGAAGCCGGGCGAGACGTTCATCGACCGGATGATCAACCTGGTCGAGGGCGCCTCCCGGCAGAAGACCCCGAACGAGATCGCCCTCAACATCCTGCTCGCCTCGCTGACGATCGTCTTCCTGCTGGCGGTGGTGACGCTTCAGCCGTTCGCGATGTACGCGAAGGCCGAGCAGTCCATGATCGTGCTGGCCGCGCTCCTGGTCTGCCTGATCCCGACGACCATCGGCGCGCTGCTGTCGGCGATCGGTATCGCGGGTATGGACCGCCTCGTGCAGAGGAATGTCCTGGCCATGTCGGGCCGGGCGGTCGAGGCCGCCGGTGACGTCTCCACGCTGCTGCTGGACAAGACCGGCACCATCACCCTCGGCAACCGTCAGGCGGCCGAGTTCGTGCCGGTGAGCGGGACCACGCAGGCCGAGGTCGCGGACGCCGCTCAGCTCTCCTCCCTGGCGGACGAAACGCCCGAGGGCCGCTCCATCGTGGTCCTCGCGAAGGAGAAGTACGGCCTGCGCGAACGCCACCAGGGCGAGCTGACCGGAGCCGAGTGGATCGCCTTCACCGCCCAGACCCGGATGTCCGGGGTGGACATCGACGGACGCAAGGTCCGCAAGGGCGCGGCCGGTTCGGTGGTCGCATGGGTGAAGGAGCAGGGCGGACATGTCGCACAGGACGCCCAGGCGCTCACCGACCGGATTTCCCAGGCTGGTGGCACGCCGCTGCTGGTGGCTGTGGAAGACGCGGACGGCGCGCGGGTCCTGGGTGTCATCCACCTCAAGGACGTCGTCAAGGAGGGCATGAGGGAGCGGTTCGACGAGCTGCGCCGGATGGGCATCAAGACGGTCATGATCACGGGTGACAACCCGCTGACCGCGAAGGCGATCGCCGAAGAGGCGGGCGTGGACGACTTCCTCGCGGAGGCCACTCCCGAGGACAAGATGGCCCTCATCAAGCGGGAGCAGGCGGGCGGCAAGCTGGTCGCGATGACCGGTGACGGCACCAACGACGCCCCCGCCCTGGCCCAGGCCGATGTCGGCGTGGCGATGAACACGGGTACGTCGGCCGCCAAGGAGGCCGGCAACATGGTCGACCTCGACTCCAACCCGACCAAGCTCATCGAGATCGTCGAGATCGGCAAGCAACTCCTCATCACCCGAGGCGCGCTGACCACATTCTCGATCGCCAACGACGTGGCGAAGTACTTCGCGATCATCCCCGCGATGTTCGCGGTCGTCTACCCGGGCCTCGACAAGCTCAACATCATGAGCCTGCACAGCCCGCAGTCCGCGATCCTGTCCGCGGTCATCTTCAACGCGCTCATCATCATCGCGCTCGTACCGCTCGCGTTGAAGGGCGTGCAGTACAAGCCGACCAGCGCCGACAAGATGCTCCGCCGCAACCTCGGCATCTACGGCCTCGGCGGTCTGATCGCCCCGTTCATCGGCATCAAGATCATCGACCTGCTCATCTCCCTCATCCCCGGAATCGGCTGACCTGCCATGAACAACTCAGTTGGAAACACCACCCGGTTGCTCGGCGCGGGCCTGCGCGCACTCCTGGTTCTCACCGTGGTCTGCGGCGTGATCTACCCGCTCGTCGTCACCGGCATCGCCCAGCTCGCCTTCCCGGGCAAGGCCAACGGGTCCGAGGCCAAGGCGGACGGCAAGGTCGTCGGCTCCTCCCTCATCGGGCAGACGTACAACCTCCCGAAGAAGGACCCGAACAACACCGACGAGGCCGCGGTGCCGGACCTGAAGTGGTTCCAGCCCCGCCCCTCCAACGGGCTCGGCGCGAACACCCTCAACACCCAGTACCAGCTGATCATCTCCGGCGCGACCAACCTCTCGGGCGACAACGAGAAGCTGATCAAGCAGGTCAAGGACGCCAAGGAGGCGGTCGTCCAGGACAACTCGACGCCCGGCCACCCAGTGGACCCGGCCGACGTGCCCGCCGACGCGGTCACCTCCTCCGGCTCCGGCCTCGACCCGCAGATCTCACCGGCCTACGCCAAGCTCCAGGTGAACCGGGTCGCCGAGCGCAACCACCTCGACGTCAAGCAGGTCGAGAAGCTCGTCGCCGACAACACCAGCGGCCGCATCCTCGGCTTCATGGGCGAGCCCGGGGTCAACGTCCTCAAGCTCAACATCGCACTCAAGGAACTCACGCAGAAGTGAGC
>NZ_QOLA01000057.1 GCF_003324565.1 Streptomyces sp. SDr-06
AAGTGGACGGGGTTGTCAATCTGGCGTTGACTTTTGGCACGCTGTTGAGTTCTCAAGGAACGGACGCTTCCTTCGTACTCACCCTCACGGGCTTTCCTCCGGGCGCTTCCCTTCGGTATTTCGTGTTTCCAGCTTAGCAGACCCAATTTCTTGTTTCCGCCACCCGCTGGAGCGGGCTGCCGATTCGTTATTCGCTTGCGCGCTTTCCCTTTTCGGCGATTCCGACTCTATCAGAAGAATTTCGGCCGACTGAATCAGCTTCTTGGACTTCGAATAGCTAATCGGAATGGCTCATCACTCAGAAATTCAATTTCTGATGAGAGCGAGAGAGATGTTAGCCAGTGCTCCCGGACTTGTCCAGTCCGCGGCAACCGTTCGAATCTACCTCCCCACGCGAACCGTGTCAACGGTTTTTGTGGGCGAAGAGGACAGTAGCAGGTCAGAGGGGTTGTGCGCACATCACGCGGCCGTCGGAAGCTCGGCACTGCGGGCTGCCCACTCGACGTCCCCGACCTCCCCGGCACGCGCGGCTCGCCCGCCCAGGACGTACACGTACACAAGGAAGGCCAGCTCGGCTGCGATACCGATGGCGATGCGCGCCCACGTGGGGAGGCCGGAAGGGGTTACGAAGCCCTCGATCATGCCGGAGACGAACAGGACCAGGGCCAGGCCGATCGCCATGCCCACCGCCGCTCGGCCCTGTTCCGCCAAGGCCGCTCGACGGGTGCGGGGGCCCGGGTCGACGAGTGTCCAGCCGAGGCGCATGCCCGTGCCCGCGGCGACGAACACCGCGGTCAGTTCCAGCAGGCCGTGCGGAAGCACCAGGCCGAGGAAGGTGTCCAGGCGTCCTGCTGAGGACATCAGGCCGATGCCGACACCCAGGTTGAGCATGTTGAGGAAGAGGATCCACAGGACCGGGATGCCGAGGAACGCACCCAGGACCAGGCACATCGCGGTGGCCTGGGCATTGTTCGTCCAGACCTGGGCCGCGAAGGACGCGGCCGGGTGGCTCGAGTAGTACGTCTCGTATTCGCCGCCCGGACGTGTCATCCGGCGGAGGTCGTCGGGGGCGGCGATCGCGGACTGGACCTCGGGGTGGGTGCCGATCCACCAGCCGATGACCGCGGCCAGCGCGATGGAGATCAGGGCTGCGGGGATCCACCAGCGGCGGGAGCGGTACACGGCGGCGGGGAAGCCCTCCGTGAGGAAGCGGGCGGCATCGCGCCAGGTCGCTCGGCGGGTGCCGGTGACGGTCGAGCGGGCGCGGGCCACCAGTTGCGTCAGACGGGCCGTGAGCAGGGGGTCCGGGGCGGCGGACTGTATGTGGGAGAGGTGTGTGGACGTGCGCTGGTAGAGCGTCACCAGCTCGTCCGCCTCGGCGCCCGTGAGACGGCGACCGCGATGCAGAAGGTGTTCGAGGCGGTCCCACTCCGCGTGGTGGGCGGTCACGAAGACGTCGAGGTCCATGTTCTCCTGCTGCTCCAGGCACTGGTGCGTACGGTCCGTCCTACTGCGGCGCGCTGCGGGTCAGCTTGGCAGACTGGGGCGTCCGAGGGGTGTGGAAGGCCATCGTCTGCGAAGGGTGGGGTGTCCGTGAGCGCGCTGGTCACAGGGGATGCGGTCGTACTGGGGCTGCGACCCGCGCGGTTGCCGAGCCGGGCACTGGCGCTGGTGGTCGACCTGGCTGTGGTGTGGGCGACGTACATATTGGTCTCGGTGGTGATGTTGTTCGCCACTGCCTCGCTGGATGACGCTGCCCAGGCCGCGATAGCCGTGGCGCTGTTCGTGCTCGTGCTGATCGGAGTGCCCATCGCGGTCGAGACGCTCACGCACGGGCGGTCGCTGGGCAAGCTGGCGTGCGGGCTGCGGGTGGTGCGGGACGACGGCGGGCCCATCCGGTTCAGGCATGCGCTGGTGCGCGGGGCCATGGGCGTCATCGAGATCCTGCTGAGCCTCGGCGTCGTGGCCTGTATCGCGTCGCTGGTCTCGGAGCGGGGTCGACGGCTCGGGGATGTCTTCGCGGGGACTCTGGTCGTGCGCGAGCGAGTGTCGTCGGGGTGGGCCGCGGCCGTGCCGCCTCCGCCGCCGTGGCTGATCGGGCGGTTCTCGGGGCTCGACCTGTCGCGGGTTCCCGATGCGCTCTGGCTGGCGGTGCGCCAGTACCTGACGCGTATGCGGCAACTCGATGCGCAGGTGAGCTGGACGATGGCGGTCCGCCTGGCCGAGGACATGTCGGCCTGTACGGGGACGCCCGGGCCGGAAGGAGTGCCGCCGGCCGCGTATCTGGCCGGTGTGGTGGCCGAACGTCAGGCTCGGGATGCGCGACGGACGTTCGGAGCCGGTGGAGCCGCGGGCGGTGCCTGGACGTCCGGCCAGGCTGGAGGGCCTGGGCTGCCCGGGAACCCTGGGCTGGTTGGCGGGCCTGGGCTGGGTCCGGCCTCTGGGCCCGCGGCCGGTTCGGCTGCGCCCTCTGCGCTTGAGGAGGCTCCGATCCCCGCTTCTGCCTGGGGCTCTGGTCCGGGGTGCGATCCGGCTTCCGTGCCGATTCCTGGCTCGGACGCGGGCTCGCCTTCCGCACCGGGTCCTGGCCCGGCTCCGTACTCGGCTTCCGCGCCCACCGCCTCAGCCGCGCATCGGGGCGGCGCCGACCCGGCTTCTGATGCGGCCTCGTCCTTCAGCCTGCCAGGACGCACCGGGTCGCCTGGTGCTGCTGAGCCGGGTGGTTCCACCGAGTCCGTTGGCGGCCGGGCCAACGATGCCGAGGCGCCGAGGCGAGCTACGGGGTTCGCGCCGCCTGCTTAACCGCGTTCGTCCGCGCGGGCAGGGGCCGACACGCTGTCAGGCCTGTACGGGGTTGGGCCGGGGCGGCGCTTCGATGCTCGGGGCGGTTTCGGGTCCGGCAGTTACAGCGCGGTGAACGTCGACGGTGGGGATTCCAGGGCTTCGAGCTCGATCCCCGGGGCCGCGAGGACTACGTCACCGGCGATGTGGACGGTGTGCTGCTCCCCCGTGTCCAGGGCGCTGACCTGGTATTCGTCCACGGTCAGGGGGCCATTGTCAGTGGCGTGCGCTTCACTCTTCATCAGGGCCCAGGACTGGTCGATCGTGCGGGGGGCGAGGACCGGGTCCGTGAAGGTGACGAGGCGGACGCGCGTCGTCGGGGACTGGGGGGTGAGGCGGAGCAGACGGGAGGTGGCGATCAGGAACGCGGGGGAACTGCCGGCGAAGGCGTGGGCGCGGACATTGCCTTCGGTGGCGTGGACCCCGGAGGGGTCCGTACGGACCCAGGTGACGCCGTCGATCGCGGCGCCTCGTACCTGCCAGCCGGCGGCATGGAGTTCGAGGCGGATCGGTCGGCCGAGTTCGTCGAGTGCGAGGTCTACGGAGCCCGAGTGGTCTCCGGAGGGGGTGGTGAGCTGGGAGACGTATCGCCAGCCGGAAGGGCCGGGGGCGCAGTGGAAGTGTTCTTCTCCGAGAGGGGTGTGGTCGTGGGGATCGTGAAGCGAATATCGGCCGCGGGGCATGGCGTCTCGGGGTCCTCGGGAGTCGTGCGCTGACTCGGTGCGAGCGGTATGGGGCAGGCCCCCGACACGGGGGTGCGGGGGCCTGCCCGCATATCGGCGGAGTACCGACACATCGGTGGAATGCCGACCGAAGTACCGATGAAGCCTGACTGCTGACTCGGCCCGGTCACCGACCGCGAGGGCGGCGGTGTGGTGCGGGAGAGGAGGCTGGGTACCGCGTGTCCGGCCGCCTCCCTCCGTGCCCGCCTCCCGCAACGGCCGCCTGGCCAGTCGGAGCCCGTGGAGTCACAGGGTCACGGGGTCAGGTGACCGCGCGGTGCTGCGCTCGGGGCGCTGCCGAGTTCCGGCCTTCGGCGCCGTGCCCGCTCGGGTGGCCGCGGGTACCGACTGGAGTCGGTGCCCGCGGCCACCCGGGAGCGGTCAGTAGCGGTAGTGGTCGGGCTTGTACGGGCCTTCGACCTCGACGCCGATGTAGGCGGCCTGCTCCGGGCGGAGCTCGGTCAGCTTCACGCCGAGCGAGTCCAGGTGGAGACGGGCGACCTTCTCGTCCAAGTGCTTGGGCAGCACATACACATCGGTCGGGTACTCGGACGGCTTGGTGAACAGCTCGATCTGGGCCAGCGTCTGGTCCGCGAACGAGTTCGACATCACGAAGGACGGGTGACCGGTCGCATTGCCC
>NZ_QOLA01000058.1 GCF_003324565.1 Streptomyces sp. SDr-06
GTTCGTTGCTTCAGAACAAACACAGTGGACGCGAGCAACTGAGGACAAGCCCTCGGCCTATTAGTACCAGTCAGCTCCACCCGTTACCGGGCTTCCACATCTGGCCTATCAACCCAGTCGTCTACTGGGAGCCTTACCCTCTCAAGGAGGTGGGAACACTCATCTCGAAGCAGGCTTCCCGCTTAGATGCTTTCAGCGGTTATCCTTTCCGAACGTAGCCAACCAGCCATGCCCTTGGCAGAACAACTGGCACACCAGAGGTTCGTCCGTCCCGGTCCTCTCGTACTAGGGACAGCCCTTCTCAATGTTCCTGCGCGCGCAGCGGATAGGGACCGAACTGTCTCACGACGTTCTAAACCCAGCTCGCGTACCGCTTTAATGGGCGAACAGCCCAACCCTTGGGACCGACTCCAGCCCCAGGATGCGACGAGCCGACATCGAGGTGCCAAACCATCCCGTCGATATGGACTCTTGGGGAAGATCAGCCTGTTATCCCCGGGGTACCTTTTATCCGTTGAGCGACGGCGCTTCCACAAGCCACCGCCGGATCACTAGTCCCGACTTTCGTCCCTGCTCGACCCGTCGGTCTCACAGTCAAGCTCCCTTGTGCACTTACACTCAACACCTGATTGCCAACCAGGCTGAGGGAACCTTTGGGCGCCTCCGTTACTCTTTAGGAGGCAACCGCCCCAGTTAAACTACCCATCAGACACTGTCCCTGATCCGGATCACGGACCGAGGTTAGACATCCAGCACGACCAGAGTGGTATTTCAACGACGACTCCACAACCACTGGCGTGGCCGCTTCACAGTCTCCCACCTATCCTACACAAGCCGAACCGAACACCAATATCAAACTGTAGTAAAGGTCCCGGGGTCTTTCCGTCCTGCTGCGCGAAACGAGCATCTTTACTCGTAGTGCAATTTCACCGGGCCTATGGTTGAGACAGTCGAGAAGTCGTTACGCCATTCGTGCAGGTCGGAACTTACCCGACAAGGAATTTCGCTACCTTAGGATGGTTATAGTTACCACCGCCGTTTACTGGCGCTTAAGTTCTCAGCTTCGCCACACCGAAATGTGACTAACCGGTCCCCTTAACGTTCCAGCACCGGGCAGGCGTCAGTCCGTATACATCGCCTTACGGCTTCGCACGGACCTGTGTTTTTAGTAAACAGTCGCTTCTCGCTGGTCTCTGCGGCCACCCCCAGCTCACCGAGTAAATCGGATCACCAGTTGTGGCCCCCCTTCTCCCGAAGTTACGGGGGCATTTTGCCGAGTTCCTTAACCATAGTTCACCCGAACGCCTCGGTATTCTCTACCTGACCACCTGAGTCGGTTTAGGGTACGGGCCGCCATGAAACTCGCTAGAGGCTTTTCTCGACAGCATAGGATCATCCACTTCACCACAATCGGCTCGGCATCAGGTCTCAGACTATGTGTTGTCCGGATTTGCCTAGACAACGTCCTACACCCTTACCCCGGGACAACCACCGCCCGGGCTGGACTACCTTCCTGCGTCACCCCATCGCTTACCTACTACCACCTTGGGTCAGCGGCTCCACCACTTTCCTTTCCCCGAAGGGTCCGGAACGGCTTCACGGCCTTAGCATTAATGGGCTCGATACTGGGCGTTTCAAAGCGGGTACCGGAATATCAACCGGTTGTCCATCGACTACGCCTGTCGGCCTCGCCTTAGGTCCCGACTTACCCTGGGCAGATCAGCTTGACCCAGGAACCCTTAGTCAATCGGCGCACACGTTTCTCACGTGTGTATCGCTACTCATGCCTGCATTCTCACTCGTGAACCGTCCACCACTAGCTTCCGCTGCAGCTTCACCCGGCACACGACGCTCCCCTACCCATCCCAGCCCCCGTTGGGGGTACATGCTGGAATGACACGACTTCGGCGGTACGCTTGAGCCCCGCTACATTGTCGGCGCGGAATCACTTGACCAGTGAGCTATTACGCACTCTTTCAAGGGTGGCTGCTTCTAAGCCAACCTCCTGGTTGTCTCTGCGACTCCACATCCTTTCCCACTTAGCGTACGCTTAGGGGCCTTAGTCGATGCTCTGGGCTGTTTCCCTCTCGACCATGGAGCTTATCCCCCACAGTCTCACTGCCGCGCTCTCACTTACCGGCATTCGGAGTTTGGCTAAGGTCAGTAACCCGGTAGGGCCCATCGCCTATCCAGTGCTCTACCTCCGGCAAGAAACACACGACGCTGCACCTAAATGCATTTCGGGGAGAACCAGCTATCACGGAGTTTGATTGGCCTTTCACCCCTAACCACAGGTCATCCCCCAGGTTTTCAACCCTGGTGGGTTCGGTCCTCCACGACCTCTTACAGCCGCTTCAACCTGCCCATGGCTAGATCACTCCGCTTCGGGTCTAGAGCGTGCAACTCAAACGCCCTGTTCGGACTCGCTTTCGCTACGGCTTCCCCACACGGGTTAACCTCGCTACACACCGCTAACTCGCAGGCTCATTCTTCAAAAGGCACGCAGTCACGACTGACAGCACAAGTGCTGCCAGCGACGCTCCCACGGCTTGTAGGCACACGGTTTCAGGTACTATTTCACTCCGCTCCCGCGGTACTTTTCACCATTCCCTCACGGTACTATCCGCTATCGGTCACCAGGGAATATTTAGGCTTAGCGGGTGGTCCCGCCAGATTCACACGGGATTTCTCGGGCCCCGTGCTACTTGGGTGTCTCTCAAACGAGCCGTCAATGTTTCAGCTACGGGGGTCTTACCCTCTACGCCGGACCTTTCGCATGTCCTTCGCCTACATCAACGGTTTCTGACTCGTCCTGCCGCCGGCAGACGACAGAAGAGAGATCCCACAACCCCGCATGCGCAACCCCTGCCGGGTATCACACGCATACGGTTTGGCCTCATCCGGTTTCGCTCGCCACTACTCCCGGAATCACGGTTGTTTTCTCTTCCTGAGGGTACTGAGATGTTTCACTTCCCCTCGTTCCCTCCACATACCCTATGTGTTCAGGTATGGGTGACAGCCCATGACGACTGCCGGGTTTCCCCATTCGGAAACCCCCGGATCAAAGCCTGGTTGACGGCTCCCCGGGGACTATCGTGGCCTCCCACGTCCTTCATCGGTTCCTGGTGCCAAGGCATCCACCGTGCGCCCTTAAAAACTTGGCCACAGATGCTCGCGTCCACTGTGCAGTTCTCAAACAACGACCAGCCACCCACCACCCCCACCTCGCGGCAGAGTTCACTGGGGCCGGCGACCGAAGACCAACAGGCTTTCGCCCGTGCCTTCAGACACCCAACAGCGTGCCCGACCCGACCCGTCCAGATACTGTGTTCCACGCCGAAGCAGTACTGACAGTCCCAAACCGATCGTGCCGAATAGTCAACGTTCCACCCATGAGC
>NZ_QOLA01000059.1 GCF_003324565.1 Streptomyces sp. SDr-06
GACCCGTATCGACGCTTTGCGTGAGGCGCTGGCCACCCGGGTGGTGGTGGCTGATGGTGCGATGGGCACGATGTTGCAGGCGCAGGATCCGACTCTGGAGGACTTCCAGGATCTTGAGGGCTGCAATGAGGTCCTGAACGTGACCCGGCCCGACATTGTGCGTTCGGTCCACGAGGCGTATTTCTCGGTGGGTGTGGACTGTGTGGAGACCAACACCTTTGGTGCGAACCACACGGCGATGAGTGAGTACGACATCGCGCACCGCACGTTCGAGCTGTCCGAGTCGGGGGCCCGGATCGCCCGTGAGGTCGCGGATGAGTTCACTGCTTCGAGTGGGCGGCAGCGGTGGGTGCTGGGTTCCATCGGTCCGGGTACGAAGCTGCCGACGCTGGGGCACATCGACTACACGACGCTGCGTGACGGGTTCCAGCAGAACGCGGAGGGCCTGATCGCGGGCGGCGCGGACGCGCTGATCGTGGAGACCACCCAGGATCTCCTGCAGACCAAGTCCGCCATCCTCGGCGCGCGGCGGGCGATGGAGGCGTTGGGTGTCAGCCTGCCGTTGCTGGTGTCGCTGGCTTTCGAGACGACGGGCACCATGCTGCTGGGTTCCGAGATCGGTGCGGCGCTGACGGCGCTGGAGCCGCTCGGTGTGGACATGATCGGTCTGAACTGCTCGACGGGTCCGGCCGAGATGAGTGAGCATCTGCGGTATCTGACCCGGCACTCCCGTATTCCGCTGCTGTGCATGCCCAATGCGGGGCTGCCGGTGCTGACCCGGGACGGTGCGCACTTCCCGCTGGGCCCGCAGGGGCTGGCGGACGCGCAGGAGAACTTCGTCCGGGATTATGGCCTGTCGCTGGTGGGCGGGTGCTGCGGGACGACGCCGGAGCATCTGCGGCAGGTCGTGGAGCGGGTGCGCGGCAGCGTTCCCGCGGAGCGGGAGCCGCGTCCGGAGCCGGGGGCTGCGTCGTTGTATCAGTCGGTGCCGTTCCGGCAGGACACCTCTTATCTGGCGATCGGTGAGCGGACGAACGCGAACGGGTCGAAGAAGTTCCGTGAGGCGATGCTGGAGGGCCGCTGGGACGACTGTGTGGAGATGGCCCGGGACCAGATCCGTGAGGGCGCGCACATGCTCGATCTGTGTGTCGATTATGTGGGCCGGGACGGTGTGGCGGACATGGCGGAGCTGGCGGGGCGCTTCGCGACGGCCTCGACGCTGCCGATCGTGCTGGACTCGACGGAGCTGCCGGTCATCCGGGCGGGGTTGGAGAAGCTGGGCGGGCGGGCGGTCATCAACTCGGTCAACTACGAGGACGGTGACGGGCCCCAGTCGCGGTTCGCGAAGGTCACGCGCCTCGCGGTGGAGCACGGGGCGGCGCTGATCGCTTTGACCATCGACGAGGAGGGCCAGGCCCGCACCGTGGAGGCGAAGGTCGCCATCGCGGAGCGGCTGATCGCGGATCTGACGGGGAACTGGGGGGTGCGTGAGTCGGACATCCTCATCGACACGCTCACGTTCACGATCTGCACCGGGCAGGAGGAGTCCCGCAAGGACGGTATCGCCACCATCGAGGCGATCCGTGAGCTCAAGCGCCGTCACCCGGACGTGCAGACCACGCTGGGGTTGTCGAACATTTCCTTCGGTCTGAACCCGGCTGCCCGGGTGGTGCTGAACTCGGTGTTCCTGGACGAGTGTGTGAAGGCGGGTCTGGACTCGGCGATCGTGCACGCCTCGAAGATCGTGCCGATCGCCCGTCTGGAGCAGGAGCAGGTCCAGGTCGCCCTCGATCTGATCTATGACCGGCGCGCGGAGGGCTACGACCCGTTGCAGCGGCTGATGGAGCTGTTCGAGGGCGTCAACATGACGTCGATGAAGGCGGGCAAGGCCGAGGAGCTGGCCGCGCTGCCGCTGGAGGAGCGTCTCAAGCGGCGCATCATCGACGGTGAGAAGAACGGCCTGGAGGCCGACCTCGATGATGCTCTGACGACCACGCCGGCGCTGGACATCGTGAACAACACGCTGCTGGACGGCATGAAGGTGGTCGGTGAGCTGTTCGGGTCGGGGCAGATGCAGTTGCCGTTCGTGCTGCAGTCCGCCGAGGTGATGAAGAGCGCGGTCGCCCATCTGGAGCCGCACATGGAGAAGTCCGATGCCGAGGGCAAGGGCACGATCGTGCTGGCCACGGTGCGCGGTGACGTCCATGACATCGGGAAGAACCTCGTCGACATCATCTTGTCGAACAACGGCTACAACGTCGTCAATCTCGGTATCAAGCAGCCGGTCTCCGCGATCGTGGACGCGGCCCAGGAACACCGGGCCGACGTGATCGGCATGTCCGGTCTCCTGGTCAAGTCCACCGTGATCATGAAGGAGAACCTGGAGGAACTCAACCAGCGCAAGCTGGCGGCCGAATACCCCGTCATCCTCGGCGGCGCGGCCCTGACCCGGGCCTACGTCGAACAGGACCTCCACGAGATCTACGAGGGCGAGGTCCGCTACGCCCGCGACGCCTTCGAGGGCCTGCGCCTGATGGACGCCCTGATCGGCGTCAAGCGCGGGGTGCCCGGGGCGGTGCTGCCCGAGCTGAAGCAGCGCCGGGTCCCCAAGCGCGACACACCCGTCGCGGAGACCAGCGAACCCGAAGGCTCGGTGCGCTCCGACGTGGCCACCGACAACCCGATCCCGACCCCACCCTTCTGGGGCACCCGCGTCATCAAGGGCATCGGCCTCAAGGAATACGCCACCTGGCTCGACGAAGACGCCCTCTTCAAAGGCCAGTGGGG
>NZ_QOLA01000005.1 GCF_003324565.1 Streptomyces sp. SDr-06
CACACCCCGCTGATGGTCGTCAACATCGGCAAGCCGGGCGAGGACGCGTGGTACCCGCGCAGCCCGCGCCTGGCCTACGAGGACGTCGTCACGACCGTCTGAGCCACCGCTCGTACGACGAGGGCCGCCGCACCTTTCCGGTGCGGCGGCCCTCGTCGTACGTGGCCGGGCGGACGGACGTCAGGTCGTCTTCTTCGACTCCAGCGCGCCCGCCATCGCGACCAGCTGCTCGTACGGCGCCGTGCCCATCACCACGGTCGTGTGGCCCTGGTCCTGGCGGACGAGCGCGTCGTACTTGGGGCCGTCCCAGTACGTCCAGGTCGCGCCCGCGATCTGCTGCGACTTCTCGGTCTTCGTCGCGCTCCTGCTGACCTCGGCCACGAACTTGTCCGAGGGCGCCGTGGACTGCTCGATCGCGACGTACTGGTTCTGCGGATCGAGGAAGCCCAGGTGCCAGGCGTTGTTCTTGGCGCCGTCGTACGACACCGAGGTCGCGCGCCACTTGTCCTGGTCGGGCAGGCCGACGGGGGCCGCCACCGGGTACGGCGCGGCCCGGCGCACCGTGGTGAGCTCGACCTTGTAGTCGACGGTCTTGAGCGGAGGTGCGTCCGACTCGTCGTGCGGAATGAACACATAGATCACAGCCGCCGCGATGCCGATCACCGCCAGCGACTGCAGCATGTTCCGGACTGTCTGCTTGCTGCTGCGCGTTCCTGCCACGACCCCATGTTCTCAGGTCATGTCGCCGCTCATACGTGGACCCCTCTGCTCAATTTGTCGACGTACGGATAGAGTCCTAGCACCCTCTTATCCTGCGGCCGTCGCCGTACAGAAAGGTGCGCTCCGATGACCGAGCATCATCTGCCGTCCGAACTCGAGGTCTCCCCCGAGGCCCCCGACCGCAACCTGGCCCTGGAGCTGGTGCGGGTCACCGAGGCGGCCGCCATGGCCGCGGGCCGCTGGGTCGGCCGCGGAGACAAGATCGGCGCGGACGGCGCCGCGGTCAACGCCATGCGGACCCTCGTCTCCACCGTCTCGATGAACGGCGTGGTCGTCATCGGCGAGGGCGAGAAGGACGAAGCCCCCATGCTCTACAACGGGGAGCGCATCGGCGACGGCACCGGCGCCGAGGTCGACATCGCGGTCGACCCGATCGACGGCACCACCCTGAACGCCAAGGGCATGCCGAACGCGATCGCCGTGCTCGCCGCCGCCGACCGCGGCGCCATGTTCGACCCGTCCGCCGTGTTCTACATGGACAAACTGGTCACCGGTCCCGAGGCCGCCGACTTCGTCGACATCAACGCGCCGGTCTCGGTGAACATCCGCCGGGTCGCCAAGGCCAAGAACTCCTCGCCCGAGGACGTCACCGTCGTCATCCTCGACCGCCCCCGCCACGAGGGCATCGTCAAGGAGATCCGGGAGACCGGCGCGCGCATCAAGTTCATCTCGGACGGCGACGTCGCCGGTTCGATCATGGCCGTGCGCGAGGGCACCGGTGTCGACCTGCTCATGGGCATCGGCGGCACCCCGGAAGGCATCATCTCGGCCTGCGCGATCAAGTGCCTGGGCGGTGTGATCCAGGGCAAGCTGTGGCCCAAGGACGAGGCCGAGCGCCGGCGCGCGCTCGACGCCGGGCACGACCTGGACCGGACGCTCTCCACGAACGACCTGGTCAGCGGCGACAACGTGTTCTTCGTCGCCACCGGCATCACCGACGGCGAGCTCCTGCGCGGGGTCCGCTACCGGGCCGAGACGGCGACCACCCAGTCGCTCGTGATGCGCTCGAAGTCGGGCACGATCCGCCAGATCGACTCGACGCACCGCCTGTCGAAGCTGCGCGCGTACAGCCAGATCGACTTCGACCGGGCCAAGTAACCCCGGAAGCAAGGCAGTTCGTACGTAGGTGAAGGGGCGTCCCCGTTGTGCGGCGGGGGCACCCCTTCACGTACGCAGAGCCGGCTGCGCGGGCTATGCGGCGGACGCGGCCTTCTTGAGCTCCACCTCGCGCCGGCGCCTGCGGGCGATGACTACCCGGCGCTCGGCTGCGGTCAGGCCGCCCCACACGCCGTACGGCTCGGGCATGAGCAGGGCGTGCTCGCGGCACTCCACCATCACGGGACAGCGGGCGCAGACGCGCTTGGCGGCCTCCTCGCGGGAGAGCCGGGCGGCCGTCGGTTCCTTGGACGGGGCGAAGAAGAGACCCGCCTCGTCCCGGCGGCAGACCGCCTCCGCGTGCCACGGGCCCGCCTGATCCTCCCTGGCTGGACCACGCTGCGGCGGAACGGCGGCGACCTGCAGGGAATGATGCGGCGGATGCAGCACGGTCTACTCCTGACGACGGCTTCGCGAGCGAGCGACGATGCGACAGTCCCTACCCGCTGTACGCGTGCCTATGCACTGAGTTCCGTAGGGCGGAACTCCGCTCGGGCGCCGTTGGCCAAAACCCGGCGCCGCCGCGCGCCGATCCGGCCGTCAGGATTCGAGCCGCTTGCGCATCCGGTCGTGCAGGTCGGCGATGCGCTTGCCCCGCTTGGGCTTGGCCTCGATGTTGCCGAAGACGGAATATCCATTGACGACGACCACCGGCGCTTCAGGATCGTCGGCTTCCAGGGTGTGCACCTCGAAGTTGCCGAAGATTCCGGTGCCGCTGCCGCGCAGGCTCAGATTCTCCGGCACCCGCACCTCCACATTGCCGAAAATCGCAGTCGCGTTGATGACCGTCAGGCGCTGTTCGAAGAGCGCCTCGGTGAGGTCGATCTCCACGCTGCCGAACAGCGAGAAGGCGTTGGTGCGCTTCCCGACCCGCCAGCGGCCCTTGCGGGTGGAGGCGGAGAAGACCGCCACGAGGTTCTCGGCGTCGACGGGCGCCCCGGCCTCCGCCGCCTCGCGCGGGTCGGGCGCGGCCACCGGGCGCCGCCGGGCCCCGGCCGCGGGCAGGTCCTGCACCAGGGGTTCCAGTTCGCCCACGGTCTTGGCGCGGTAGACGGCGTCGATGCGCTCGGAGTGCTCCGCGGCGTCGAGGCGGCCCTCGGCCAGGGCGTCGCGCAGGATGTCGGCGATCCTGTCCCGGTCGGCGTCGGAGGCCCGCAGCGCCGGGGGCTCGGCATGCTTGACGAGGTCGGCCTTCGCGGGCTCCGCGGGGTCCGGCTGAGCGTGCTTTTCGAGGTCCACGGGGTCAGCGTACCCAAACGCGATAGATCGCGACTAGTCGCGGGGCGGAAGGGGCTCGACAACTGAGCCTTACCTCACAGGAACGGCGGCGTGGCGGCGGCATACGCTGGTGGGTGCTGTGCCAATGGAGGCACGCTGTCTGCCGAGTGAGGAATGGCCGTAATGCCAGAGTTTGCGTACTCCGATCTGCTCCCCCTGGGAGAGGACACCACGCCGTATCGCCTGGTGACCGCCGAGGGTGTCTCCACCTTCGAGGCCGACGGCCGTACGTTCCTCAAGGTCGAGCCGGAGGCGCTGCGCAAGCTGGCCGCCGAGGCGATCCACGACATCCAGCACTACCTGCGCCCGGCCCACCTGGCCCAGCTGCGGAAGATCGTCGACGACCCCGAGGCCTCCGGCAACGACAAGTTCGTCGCGCTCGACCTCCTGAAGAACGCCAACATCGCGGCGGCGGGCGTCCTTCCGATGTGCCAGGACACCGGCACCGCGATCGTCATGGGCAAGCGCGGCCAGAACGTGCTGACCCGGGGCGGCGACGAGGAGGCGCTCTCGCGCGGCATCTACGACGCGTACCTGAACCTCAACCTGCGCTACTCGCAGATGGCTCCCCTGACCATGTGGGAGGAGAAGAACACCGGCTCGAACCTGCCGGCGCAGATCGAGCTGTACGCGACCGACGGCGGCGCGTACAAGTTCCTCTTCATGGCCAAGGGCGGCGGCTCGGCCAACAAGTCCTTCCTCTACCAGGAGACCAAGGCCGTTCTGAACGAGTCCTCCATGATGAAGTTCCTGGAGGAGAAGATCCGTTCGCTCGGCACCGCCGCGTGCCCGCCGTACCACCTGGCGATCGTGGTGGGCGGCACCAGCGCCGAGTTCGCGCTGAAGACCGCGAAGTACGCCTCGGCGCACTACCTGGACGAACTCCCCTCCGAGGGCTCGGAGTTGGGGCACGGCTTCCGGGACGAGGAGCTGGAGAAGAAGGTCTTCGAGCTGACGCAGAAGATCGGCATCGGCGCGCAGTTCGGCGGCAAGTACTTCTGCCACGACGTGCGCGTGGTGCGCCTGCCCCGGCACGGCGCCTCGCTGCCCGTGGCGATCGCCGTGTCCTGCTCGGCCGACCGCCAGGCCGTCGCGAAGATCACCGCCGAGGGCGTCTTCCTCGAGCAGCTGGAGACCGACCCGGCGCGCTTCCTGCCCGAGACGACCGACGAGCACCTCGACGCGGGCGACGAGAACGTCGTGCGCATCGACCTCAACCAGCCGATGGACGCGATCCTGGCCGAGCTGACCAAGCACCCGGTCAAGACCCGCCTGTCGCTGACCGGCCCGCTGGTGGTGGCCCGCGACATCGCGCACGCCAAGATCAAGGAGCGGCTCGACGCGGGCGAGGAGATGCCGCAGTACCTCAAGGACCACCCGGTGTACTACGCGGGCCCGGCCAAGACCCCCGAGGGCTACGCGTCCGGCTCGTTCGGCCCGACCACGGCCGGCCGGATGGACTCCTACGTCGAGCAGTTCCAGGCGGCGGGCGGCTCCAAGGTGATGCTGGCCAAGGGCAACCGGAGCAAGCAGGTCACCGACGCGTGCGGCACGCACGGCGGGTTCTACCTCGGCTCCATCGGCGGCCCGGCCGCGCGGCTGGCCCAGGACTGCATCAAGAAGGTCGAGGTCGTCGAGTACGAGGAGCTCGGCATGGAGGCGGTGTGGAAGATCGAGGTCGAGGACTTCCCGGCGTTCGTCGTCGTGGACGACAAGGGCAACGACTTCTTCCAGGCCCCCGCCGAGCCGCCGACGTTCCTCAACATCCCGGTGCGCGGCGCCGCTCAGGCCTAGCCGCGCGTGGACCCGAATAGGGTCCAAAGGCCCTAAGGGCCCGGCGAATTGGCCACCTATCCTGGCATGTGTCCGCAATCGCCCCGACCGCCGCATCGGCCGGGGCGGTTCAACCACCAGGAGGGGTGGCGCAGTTGGGGATTTTTCACGGGCCCGGCGGGTTACTGGCGGTGCTCGACCGCGTGCTGCCACAGCGCCGCACGAAGGCGTCGCCGACGGCCCACGCGCTGGTCGGCGCGGCGGGCCGGGTGGTCACGCCGATCCCGCGCGGCGGCTACGGCGAGGTGCTGTTCTCCGTGCGCGGCCGGCCGCTGAAGTACGCGGCGCGGGCCCGCACCCCGCTCGCCTTCGGCGCCCAGGTCCGGGTGTCGGCCGCGCTGTCCCCGTCCGCCATCGAGGTCGCGCACCTCGGCCCCGCCGCGGACGGCTGTCCGTGACGGGGCCGGGCGGGCGTACCGGTCAGGCGAAGCGCTGGTTCGCGCCGGAGTCGCAGGGCCGCAGCGTGAGCGGGTCCTTGGCGGCGCCGAGCGTGGCGCACAGACCGGTCGCCGCGGCCGGGCGCAGGGTGCCGGACTGGCGCACCCACTGCTGGTTGGCGGCGCCCGAGCAGTTCCAGATGATCAGCTTGGCGCCGGCGGTGTAGTTCGCCCCCGGCACGTCGAGGCAGCGGTCCTGGGTGAGCTGGGTGTGCACGGACGCGCGGTCACTGTCGTACCACCAGCCCTGGTTGCGTCCGCCGTGGCAGTCCCAGCCGCCCACCGTCGTACCGTTGGCGCTGACGGCCGCGGTGACGTCGACACAGGTGCCGGTCGCCTCGTTCTTCAGCGGCCGGTAGGCGTCGTCCCAGGCCAGCGGGTAGAGCGTCGCGCTGCCGGTGGAGGCGGGGTCGGCGCAACTGCCTTCCCTGACACCGGAGTCGTAGAGCTGGGTGAGGCAGGACGCGAACGCGCCGTGGCCGCGGTAGTTGGGGTGGAAGGACTGGCGGACCGAGTTCGAGTCCGGCAGGCCGGGCTTGGACAGGTCGATGTAGAGGCCGCGGGCCCAGGTGTCCTCCATGCAGACCTCGTGGCCGTTGAAGAGCCTGGAGTTGTCGAGGTAGGTCACTCCGGTGTCCTCGGCCACCTTGCGCATGCCGACCTCGAAGGCGGGCACCGCGGTGTCGCGGCCCCACACGGTGTCGGAGTCGTAGCCGAGCCCGCCGCAGGCGAGCTTGCCCGGGAAGTTCGGGTTGTCGTGGAAGTCGGGCCCGATGGGGCTCGGGTAGCCCATCACGACGAGCTTGTACGAGCCGTCGGCGTAACCGGCGTCGCGCATCACGGTCTTGAGGTCGCTCACGGTCTGCTCGACCTTGGGCACCAAGGCATCCACCCGGGCCTGCCAGCCGGGCTGGTACTTGGACTGGCACGGTCCCTGGAGCAGCAGGTAGCGCTCGACGCAGTCGGTCATGACCGGGCCGAACTGGAGGTCGTCGTTGGCCCCGGCGACGAGCAGCACCATCTTGATGCGGGTGTTGCGCGCCTTGATGGCGAGGCTGTCGCTCTGCACGAGCTCGTCGGCGTACTGCTTGGTCCCGCCGATCCTGATGTTGCCGGTGTAGGCGCCCGAACAGGCCACGTTGTACGTCTCGTCGGCCGGGATGCCGGTGCGGTGGATCGCGGAGTCGGGCGAGCGGTGGCACCAGTTGTCGGGGCCGTTGGTGCCGGCCTCGTAGGTGCCGACGCCCTCGCCGGAGATCTCGCTGTCGCCGAGCGAGATCAGCCCGGTCCTGCGGTCGGCCATGGGCCGCTCGGCCGGGTCGCCGTACAGCTGGGTGGCCTCGGCCGCGCGGATCTTCTCCAGCTCGGGTGTGAGCGGGGTGGAGTAGCCGGACGGTGCGGACGCGGCCTGCGCGGTGGTCGCGCCGGCCGCCATGCCCCCGAAGGCCGCCGCCACGGCCACGGCGGCCGCGAACGTACAGCGAAGTCTGTGCCTGGTGCGCGTCATTGCGCCTCCCCGGTGGTTAGTTACCCCCGGTATTTACTGGCCGGTAGTGGGTGTTGGGAATAGCCAGAACAAGACAACCGCTCAACTTTTACGAACCGGCGCCCAACTGGGCCGCCCGGACGAACCTGCGCGCGCCCCGGGGTACCCGTCGGCCACCGGGTGCCGCCGGCGGGAACAGTGAGCGCGTCCGGGGTGCTGTCCGAGGTGGAGGTGATCGGCGATGGCCGACGAGCAGGAACAACAGGAACGACAGGGACGACAGGACTACCGCGTCGAGCACGACTCGATGGGCGAGGTGCGGGTCCCCGCGCGGGCCAAGTGGCGGGCGCAGACACAGCGGGCGGTGGAGAACTTCCCCGTCTCCGGGCAGCGCCTGGAGCGCGCCCACATCGAGGCGCTGGCCCGCGTCAAGGCGGCCGCGGCCAAGGTCAACGCCGAACTCGGCGTGCTCGACAAGGACATCGCGGGCGCGATCGAGGAGGCGGCCGGGGAGGTCGCCGAGGGGCGCTGGGACGAGCACTTTCCGGTCGATGTCTTCCAGACCGGATCCGGCACCTCGTCCAACATGAACATGAACGAGGTCGTGGCCACGCTCGCCACCGAGCGGCTGGGCCGCGGCGTGCACCCCAACGACCACGTCAACGCCTCGCAGTCCTCCAACGACGTGTTCCCCTCCTCCATCCACATCGCCGCGACGGCCGCCGTCACCGGCGATCTGATCCCCGCGCTCGACCACCTGGCGAGCGCCCTGGAGCGCAAGTCGGCCGAGTTCGCGGACGTGGTCAAGTCGGGTCGCACACACCTGATGGACGCGACGCCGGTGACCCTCGGCCAGGAGTTCGGCGGCTACGCGGCGCAGGTCAGGTACGGCATCGAGCGCCTGCGCTGCGCGCTGCCCCGGCTGGCCGAACTCCCCCTGGGCGGAACGGCGGTCGGGACCGGAATCAACACGCCGCACGGGTTCTCCGCCGCCGTGATCGCCGAGGTCGCGCGCGTCACCGGGCTGCCCCTGACCGAGGCGCGGGACCACTTCGAGGCGCAGGGCGCGCGCGACGGCCTCGTGGAGACCAGCGGACAGCTGCGCACCATCGCCGTCTCGCTCACGAAGATCTCCAACGACCTGCGCTGGATGGCCTCGGGGCCGCGCACGGGATTGGCCGAGATCAGCCTTCCCGACCTCCAGCCCGGCTCGTCGATCATGCCCGGAAAGGTCAATCCGGTCATTCCGGAGGCCGTCCTCATGGTCGCGGCCCAGGTCGTCGGCAACGACGCGACCGTCGCCACGGCGGGGGCGGCCGGCAACTTCGAGCTCAACGTGATGCTGCCGGTGATCGCCAAGAACCTCCTGGAGTCCGTCCGGCTGCTCACCAACGCCTCCCGGCTGCTCGCCGACCGCACCGTCGACGGCATCACCGCGAACGCCGAGCGGGCTCGCGAGTACGCCGAGTCCTCGCCCTCCGTCGTCACCCCGCTCAACAAGTACATCGGGTACGAGGAGGCCGCCAAGGTCGCCAAGAAGTCCCTCGCCGAACGCAGGACCATCCGCGAAGTGGTCCTGGACGGCGGGTACGTGGAGCGCGGCGACCTCACCGTCGAGCAGCTCGACGAGGCGCTCGACGTCCTGCGGATGACCCGCCCCTGAACCGGGGTGACCGGTATCCCAGCGGGGCCTTGACGGCACTCCGTAATATCTGCACATGGCAGGTACAGGAGGCGGCACCCCACACTGGGCGCCGGGGGAGCAGATCCTCTGGCGCTATCGCGATCACGCCCCCGGCCTGGAGGGCGGGCCCGGGGGGCGGTTCCACATCTGCCGTCCGGTCACGGTCGTCCAGGACACCGACGAGGTGCTCGCGGTGTGGATGGCGCCCGGCACCGAGTGCGTGCGCCCGGTGCTCCTGGACGGCCGCCCGCCGCACCGGGAGCCCCTCGCCACCCGCTACACCACCCCGCGCACCACGGAGCGCTCCCCGTGGTTCGGCAGCGGGGTGCTCAAGCTGGCGCGCCCCGGTGAGCCGTGGTCGGTGTGGCTCTTCTGGGAACGGGGCTGGCGCTTCAAGAACTGGTACGTGAACCTGGAGGAGCCGCGCGCTCGGTGGTCGGGCGGCATCGACTCGACGGACCACTTCCTCGACATCTCCGTTGCCCCGGACCGCAGTTGGCGATGGCTGGACGAGGACGAGTTCGCCCAAGCGCAGCGGGTGGGCCTGATGGACGCCGCCCTGGCCGGGCGGGTCCGCGAGGCCGGACAGGCCGCGGTCGAGGTGATCAGGGCGTGGGGGCGGCCGTTCTCGGACGGCTGGGAGGCGTGGCGGCCCGATCCGCACTGGCCCGTTCCCGCACTCCCGGCGGACTGGGATCGCACCCCGGCGCATATGACGTCGTGAGACCCTTGATGCGCCCCCGGGGTTCAAACGTAGGATCGTCCTCCGCAGGGCCGCGCAGGGGCCACCAGCACTGATCGGCGGCCCCGGTGCAACAATTGACCGTATGTCACCACAGGGGGGTGGAGCATGCCCGGTGTCGCCGCCGCCCGGACGGGTTCTGCCCCGCGCCTCAAGGACGTGGGGGAGGGTATACCGCGTGGAGCGACTGCATCGCGCATCCTTACCCTGTCGCTGCCACTGCCGCCGCCCGCGGCAGGGCGGATGTCTCATCCCGGACGGACGGAACCCGACGCGTGACGGAGCCCCAGCCCACCTCGCACGAGAGCCGGCGCAAGGAACTCGCCCGGCCCACCGAGCAGACCCTTCCCCACGCACTTGAGGAGCAGGGGAGGCCCCATGCGGAAGCCCAGGATCCGGGCGGCCCTGCCCGGCGCGGCCCGCTGGGCGCCCACGTCGGCGACCGGAGCGGCGGCGTGACCGCCTCCGTGCCCGGCCAGCCCGAGCGCGGCGGGCGGGACGCCGCGGCCGCCTCCGCCGTGCCCTCGGTGGGCGCGCCCGGAGGCCTCGGCGACAGCGGCGCGGGAGACGGACCGGGGGTCGCGAGGCCCGGCGACGGGGCGGCCGCGGTGGCCCGGCGCGAGGGCGACCGGCTGCGCTTCGTGGGCGCCGCGACCCGGCGGATCGCCCGCGGCATAGACCTCGACGAGATCGTCCTCGGCCTGTGCCGGGCCACCGTGCCCACCTTCTCCGACGCCATCCTGGTGCATCTGCGCGACCCGCTGCCGGTCGGCGACGAACGCCCCGCCACCCCGTTCGTGCTGCGCCTTCGCCGTACCGACCGGCTGCGTTTAGTGGACGAGGCGCTGAGCGAGAGCGCCGAGGCCGAGGGCCTCACGGTGCTCGGCGGCCCCGGCCCCGACCTCACCCCCGCCTCCGAGCTGTGCGAGGTGCGCACCGGCGGCGAGCTGAACGAGGTCCTGCGCGGGGTGCGGCCCGTCTTCGCGGAGTCCCCGGCCGCCCGCGCGGCCCTCGCCGAACTGCTCGGCCCGGACCGTACGGTGCCCGGCGGGCGGCGGGCGATACTCGCGCCGCTCCGTGGCCGGCGGCGGGTGATCGGCGCCGCCGTCTTCGTGCGCGGCCCCGAACGCCCCGCCTTCGAGGCCAACGACCTGTTGGTGGCGGCCCAGTTGGCGACCCACACGGCGCTCGGCATCGACAAGGCCGTCCTGTACGGCCGCGAGGCGTACATCGCCGACGAGCTCCAGCGCACCATGCTGCCCGACAGCCTCCCCCAGCCCACCGGCGTACGGCTCGCCTCGCGCTATCTGCCGGCGGCCGAGACCGCGCGGGTCGGCGGCGACTGGTACGACGCGATCCCGCTGCCCGGCAGCCGGGTCGCGCTGGTCGTAGGCGACGTGATGGGCCACTCCATGACCTCCGCCGCGATCATGGGCCAACTCCGCACCACCGCGCAGACGTTGGCCGGTCTCGACCTGCCGCCCGCCGAGGTCCTGCACCACCTCGACGAGCAGGCCCAGCGGCTGGGCACCGACCGCATGGCGACCTGCCTGTACGCGGTGTACGACCCGGTCGCGCACCGCATCACCATCGCCAACGCGGGCCACCCGCCACCGGTGCTGCTCCACCTCGGCGGCCGCGCCGAGGTCCTCCGGGTGCCGCCCGGCGCCCCGATCGGGGTGGGCGGGGTCGACTTCGAGGCGGTCGAGCTGGACGCGCCCGCGGGCGCCACGCTGCTCCTGTACACCGACGGCCTGGTCGAGTCGCGGCTGCGCGACGTGTGGACGGGCATCGAGCAGCTGCGGGAACGGCTCGCCGCCACCGCCCAGTTGACCGGCCCCGACCACTCGCCGCCGCTGGAGGCGCTCTGCGACGACGTGCTGGACATGCTGGGCCCCGGCGACCGCGACGACGACATCGCGCTGCTCGCCGCCCGCTTCGACGGCATCGCGCCCAGCGACGTGGCGTACTGGTTCCTCGACCCGGAGGAGACCGCGCCCGGCCGGGCCCGGCGGCTCGCCCGCAGGGCCCTGGAGCGCTGGGGCCTGGAGGAGCTGACCGACTCGGTGGAGCTCCTCGTGAGCGAGGTCGTCACCAACGCCGTCCGGTACGCCGAGCGGCCGGTCACGCTGCGGCTGCTCAGGACCGACGTGCTGCGCTGCGAGGTGGGCGACGACTCCCCGCAGCTGCCCCGGCAGCGCCGGGCGCGCGAGACCGACGAGGGCGGGCGCGGGCTCTTCCTGGTGAACCGCCTGGCCAGACGCTGGGGCGCCACCCGGCTCTCCGGCGGCAAGGTGGTCTGGTTCGAGCTGCCCACCCGTACCTGAACCCACCCGTACGCGGCCCCGCACGACGACGGCCCCCGCTCCGGTTTCCCGGGCGGGGGCCGTCGGCCGTGTCAGCCGTTGGGGTTGAGCGGGTCTACCGGCGGGCTCGCCCCGCCGGTCCCCGTCCCCGTCGAGGTCGTCGGGGACGGCGGCTTCGGCTTGTGCGAGGTCGTGTTGGACGGCGAGTTGGCCGGGTTGGACGGCGGGGCCGACGGCGGACTCGACGGCGACTTGGACGTCGAGTGCGAGGGCGGGGCCGACGCCGACTTGGACGGCGCGTGGGACGCCGGGGCCGACGGCGTGTAGTCCGGCTCCTTGGCCGCTCCCTGGTCGGTCTGCAGGTCGAACTTGTCGGCACCGTCCTTGACCGCGTCGAAGGTGTACGCGGCCCAGATGCGGGCCGGTATGGAGCCACCGTTGATGCGGCCGTCCTCACCGGCGCCGTTGGTCATGCTGACCTGGCCGCCCGCGGGGATGTTCACGTTCTTGCCGTCGACCTTGACGGTGCGCGCCTCGGCGGCCTGGCCCCACAGCCCGACCGAGGTGACCAGGTCCGGGGTGTAGCCGGTGAACCAGGCCGACTTGTTGTCGTCGGAGGTACCGGTCTTGCCCGCGACCTGCTTGCCGTTGCGGTTGTCGGCGTCCGCGACCGACGTCTTGGCCGTACCGTCGTCGACCACGCCGGTGAGCACCGAGGTGACGGCGTCCGCCGCGTCCCGGCTGATGACCTGGCTGCCGATGGGGTCGGGCTTGTCGTACTTGTGGTCCTTGTGCTCGGCCGACTTCACGATCGACGGCGTGACTTCCTTGCCGTGGTTGTCGAGCGTGGCGTAGACGGCGGCCATCTGGAGCGGGCTGGCGCCGTACGAGCCGAGCGTCATGGCGGGCACGGGCTTCAGGCCCTTGATGGACGTCATGCCCATGGCCACGGCGGTGTCCCGCACCTTGTCGAGATGAGCGTCGACACCCATCTGCGCGAAGACGGAGTTCACCGACTGGTTCATCGCGTCCTGGACGGTGATGGGGCCGTAGCTGTGCTCGTCCTCGTTCGGCGGGGCGAAGGCGATGTCGCTGCCCTTGACCGGCCGCCTGCTGTCACCGTTGTAGATGGTGTTCGCCTTGATCGGCTTGCCGTCCTGCGTCTCGGCCCCCTGGTTGAGGGCGGCCGCGAGGATCACCGGCTTGAAGGTCGAGGCCGGCTGGTAGCTGGTGTTGGTGGCGTTGCTGATCTGGTGCTTGATGAAGTCCTGGCCACCGTAGAGGGCGACCACCGAGCCGGTCTTCGGGTCCACCGAGGCCGCACCGGCCTGGAGGTCCTCGTCGACCTTGCGCTTCTTCGGGTCGAGCTTGCTGGTCAGCTGCGCCTTGACCGCGTCCTCAAGCAGCTTCTGCTTGGCGGGGTCGATGTTCAGCGTGATCGTCCAGCCGCCGCGGGCCAGGACGGCCTCGTCCACGCCGTTGCGCTGCAACTCCTTCTTCGCGGCATCGACCAGATAGCCGGTCTGGCCCTCCATGCCGGGGGCGGGCTTGGCGTCCATGGGCGGCGTGAACTTCAGCTTCGCCCGGTCCTGCGGGGACAGCCACTTCTTCTCGACCATGTTGTCGAGGGCCTTGTTCCAGCGCCCCTGCACCAGCTGCTTGCCGACCGGGCCGGCCGTCTGCCAGTCGTACTGACTGGGGGCCTGGAGCAGCGCCGCGAGGTAGGTGCCCTCCTCCAGCGTCAGCTTGGAGACGTCCTTGCCGTAGTACGCCTGGGCCGCGGCCTGGATGCCGTAGGCGCCCCGGCCGTAGTAGCTGGTGTTCATGTACCCGGCGAGGATCTCGTTCTTCGAGTAGCGCTGGTCCACCTTGAGGGAGATCACGATCTCCTTCAGCTTGCGGGTGACCGTCTGCTCCTGCGTCAGGTAGTTGTTCTTGACGTACTGCTGGGTGATCGTCGAGCCGCCCTGGGCGCCCTTGCCCATCAGGGTCTTGAGGATGCCGCGGGTGGTGCCCTTGAAGTCGACGCCCTTGTCGTCGTAGAAGGTCTTGTTCTCCAGGGCGACGAAGCTGTGCTGGATCGGCTCCGGGACCTTGTCGAGGCCGACGGTCTCGCGGTTCACCTTGCCGGAGCGGGCGAGCACCTGGCCGTTGGAGAGCTTGTAGACGTTGCTCTCCAGCTGGGTCTGGTCGTTGCCCGTGGGGATGGGCACCATCAGGTAGATGACGTAGAACGCGCCCATCGCGAGGAGGCAGAGGCCGAAGAAGGTGCCGAGCACCTTCTTCCAGGTGAAGAACCGGCGTATGCCCTTCTTCTTCACCTTCTGCTTGCCCCGGCGTGCCCCGCTCTGCCGGGCACGCCGCTCTTCCGCTCGGCCCATAACCTCAGTCGCTCGCCTTCATATGACTCACCAGACTCGCCAGATCAGCTCAGAAAACTAACACCGCACCTACGGACAAAGCGGATTCGATCACGTCTTTTCCGTACGTGAGAATGAGCACCTGCCCCATGGGAACCGACGATTGAACGGTGCCAAGGGTTGCGAGGGTTTCGGATGCTGCCCCGTTTTGCCCGGTAATGGAATGATCACGGACCGCTATGCACCCCGGGTATACATCGCAGGTATACCCGGTGCGTATAGTGCTGCCCATGAAGCGACGCCTGCACGATCTCGGCCTCGGCATACGGTTCGCCCTCGGCGGCGGACGCGAGGGCTGGGTCCGCACCCTGCTCACGGCCGTCGGGGTCGGCCTCGGCGTCGCCCTGCTGCTCGGCGCGGCCTCGGTGCCCCGGCTGGTCGACGAGCGGGCAGACCGCATCCACGACCGGCAGCCGTTCTCGGCGGGCTCGGACAAGAACACCCGGGGTCTGAAGGCCTCGCTCCTCTACGCCGACGCCGACACCGAGTACCGCGAGGACACCGTGGGCGGCAAGCTCCTGCGGCCCGCCCACGCCGACCCGGTGCTCCCGCCCGGCCTGAGCGCGATCCCGGCTCCCGGCACCATGGCCGTCTCCCCCGCGCTGCGCGACCTCCTCGACTCCTCCGACGGCGACCTGCTGCGCCAAAGGCTCCCGTACGAGATCACCGCGACCATCGGTGACGCGGGCCTGGTCGAACCGTCCGAGCTCTACTACTACGCGGGCAGCGCCACCCTCTCCCCCGACACCGGCGCCTCCTCGGCGGCCGGCTTCGGCAACATCGGCGAGGTACGGCCGCTCGACCCGATGCTGGTCGTGCTCGTCATCCTGATCTGTGTCGTGCTGTTGATGCCCGTCGCGATCTTCATCGCCACCGCCGTGCGGTTCGGCAGTGAGCAGCGCGACCGGCGGCTCGCCGCGCTGCGCCTGGTCGGCGCCGACGCCCGCACCACCCGCTGGATCGCCGGCGGCGAGGCCCTGGCCGGAGCGGCCCTCGGCCTCGCGACGGGCACCCTGCTCTTCCTGGGCGGCGCCCAGGTGCTCGGCCCCCTCGGCCTGTGGAGCTTCGGCTTCTTCCCCGGCGACCTCAGGCCCCTGCCCTGGCTGGCGCTGCTCGTCGCCGTGGCCGTGCCCGCCCTCGCCGTGACGGTGACCCTGGCCGCGCTGCGCTCGGTGGTCATCGAACCGCTCGGCGTCGTACGCGGCGCCCGCGCCCGGCGCCGCAGGCTGTGGTGGCGCCTGGCCATGCCCGGCGTCGGGGTGGGACTGCTCCTGCTGTCCCAGAACCCGGGCGCCCGGAACGCGCCCGTGTCGGTCCTGCCATCGGCCCTCGGGATCCAGCTCGGCGACTACACCGACTCGCTCTGCATCGCCACCGGCGCCACCCTCGTGCTCGCCGGGCTCATCACCCTGCTGCCCTGGCTGGTCGAGGCGGTGGTGGGCAGGCTGCGCGGCGGCTCGCCGGCTTGGCAACTGGCCGTGCGGCGGCTCCAGTTGAGCAGCGGCACGGCGGCGCGCGCGGTCAGCGGGATCACCGTCGCGGTCGCCGGGTCGGTGGCGCTCCAGATGTACTCCGTCGGCATCCACGACGACTTCAACAAGGTGACCGGCGCCGACGCGAGCCGCGCCCAGTACACGGTCCTCGCCGACTATCCGGACGCGAAGCTCGCCGAGCGGATGACCGCGTCCTTCCGGAACACCCCGGGCGTACGGAAGGCGATCGGCTCCGTCACCAGCTACGTGTCCTGGCCGGGGCCCGTCCCGGCCGACGACATCCGCCCCCTCACCACCCTGACCGTCGGCGACTGCGCCACCCTGCGCGAGCTGGCCCGCATCGACTCCTGCCAGGACGGCGACACCTTCGTGGTGCACCCCTCCGGCGACCCGGACAAGGCCGCCTGGGTCGACCGCACGGCCCGGGTGGGCCAGCCGGTCAACACCGCCCCGGACGAGCCCGGCGTCCCGCACAAGCTGTGGACGCTGCCCGCCTCCGCCCGTACCGTCGTCGGCCGCCCGGACCCCACCGGCGGGGTGCAGTACGGCATCTTCGCGACGCCGGCCGCCATCGACACCTCCCTGATGACCTCGGTGGCCCGCACCTCCGCCCTGCTCACCGTCGACCAGGAGGTGCCGGACGCCGCCGAGCACATCCGCAACACCGCGGCGAAACTCTCCCCTCAGCTACAGGTCAGGACGGTGCGCACCATCGAACGCGACCAGCAGTACACGGGCATCCAGACCGGACTCCAGGCCGCCTCCCTCGCCACGCTCGGCCTGATCGGGGCCGCCATGCTGGTCTCGCAGCTGGAGCAACTGCGCGAACGCAGGCGCCTGTTGGCGGCCCTGGTGGCCTTCGGCACCCGGCGCGGCACCCTGGCCGGCTCGGTCCTGTGGCAGACCGCGGTGCCGGTCGCCCTCGGGATCGGCCTCGCGGTGGCGGGCGGCCTCGCGCTCGGCGCCCTGATGCTGCGGATCATCGGCAAGACCGTGACCGACTGGTGGCTCTTCCTGCCGCTGGCCGGGGCGGGCGCCGCGGTGATCGGTGCGGTGACCCTGCTGAGCCTGCCGCCGCTGTGGCGGCTGATGCGCCCCGACGGGCTACGCACCGAATGACCTTCCCCAAACCACCCACACCTCGCGGCAGTTGAGAAGAAGGGATCACCCCATGTCCATCGGCCACACCCTCCTCGGGCTCCTGGAGTCGGGCCCACGCCATGGGTACGACCTCAAGCGCGCCTTCGACGAGAAGTTCGGGCACGACCGTCCGCTGCACTACGGGCAGGTCTACTCGACGATGTCCCGCCTCCTGAAGAACGGCCTCGTCGAGGTCGACGGCGTGGAGGCGGGCGGCGGGCCCGAGCGGAAGCGGTACGCGATCACCGAGGCCGGCGTCACCGACGTCGAGGCCTGGATCCGCCAGCCGGAGAAGCCCGAGCCGTACCTCCAGTCGACCCTCTACACCAAGGTCGTCCTCGCCCTGCTGACCGGCCGCGACGCGGGCGACGTGCTCGACACCCAGCGCGCCGAGCACCTGCGTCTGATGCGCGTGCTCACCGACCGCAAGCGGCACGGCGACCTCGGCGACCAACTGATCTGCGACCACGCCCTGTTCCACCTGGAGGCGGATCTGCGCTGGCTCGAACTGACCGCCGCCCGCCTCACCCAGCTCGCCACGGAGGTACGCGCATGACACCCGCCGGCTCCCTGCTCGTCGCCCAGGACCTGCACAAGGCCTACGGCCCGACCCCGGCCCTGGACGGCGCCGAGTTCTCCATCCACCCCGGCGAGGTCGTCGCCGTGATGGGCCCCTCCGGCTCCGGCAAGTCGACGCTGCTGCACTGCCTCGCCGGGATCGTCACACCGGACTCCGGGAAGATCCTCTACGACGGCCGTGAACTGTCCGCGATGTCGGACGCCGAGCGCAGCGCGCTGCGCCGCACCGAGTTCGGCTTCGTCTTCCAGTTCGGCCAGCTGGTCCCGGAGTTGACCTGCGTCGAGAACGTCGCCCTGCCGCTGCGCCTGACCGGCGTCAAGCGCAAGGAGGCCGAGCGCAGGGCGCTGGCCTGGATGGAGCGCCTGGAGGTCGCCGACCTCGGGCACAAGCGCCCCGGCGAGGTCTCCGGCGGTCAGGGCCAGCGGGTGGCCGTGGCCCGCTCGCTCGTGACCCAGCCCCGGGTCGTCTTCGCCGACGAGCCGACCGGCGCGCTCGACTCGCTCAACGGCGAGCGCGTCATGCAGCTGCTCACCGAGGCGGCCCGCTCCACCAACGCGGCGGTCGTCCTGGTCACCCACGAGGCCCGGGTCGCCGCCTACTCGGACCGCGAGATCGTCGTGCGGGACGGGAAGTCCCGCGACATGATGCTGGAGCACTCCGTATGAGCCTGCTCCGTGATCTCGCCCTCGGCGCCCGGTTCGCCCTCTCGGGCGGCCGGGAGGGCTGGACGCGCACGCTGCTCACCGCGGTCGGCGTCGGCCTCGGCGTGGCCCTGCTGCTCGGCACCACCGCCCTGCCGGGAGCGTTGACCGCCCGGCACGAGCGGGACAACGCCCGCAACGACTACGGCGCTTCGGTCGACTCGGGCCCGGCGGCCGACACCCTGCTCATCGGCCGCGCGGACACGCAGTACCGCGGCGACGACATACGCGGGCGCCTCCTTCAGCCGGAAGGCGCCAAGGCGCCGGTGCCGCCGGGCGCCTCCACCCTCCCGGCGCCGGGCACCATGGTCGTCTCGCCCGCCCTGCGCGACCTGCTCGCCTCGCCCGAGGGCGCGCTGCTGCGCGAGCGGATCCCGTACAAGATCAGTGCGACCATCGCCGACCAGGGTCTGATGGGTCCGCACGAGCTCGCCTACTACGCGGGCAGCGACGCCCTCAAGCAGCGCAAGGACGCGGCGGACGGCCCCGGCGAGGTGCTGCGCGTCAACGCCTTCGTGAACAAGCAGCCCCAGGAGAAGCTCGACCCGGTCCTGGCGCTGCTCATCGTGATCATCTTCGTGGTGCTGCTCATGCCGGTCGGCGTGTTCATCGCGGCCGCCGTACGGTTCGGCGGCGACCGGCGCGACCGGCGGCTCGCCGCCCTGCGCCTGGCCGGGGCGGACCGCCGGATGACCCGGTGGATCGCGGCCGGCGAGGCGCTGGCCGGAGCCGTGGTCGGCGTCGTGGTGGGCTCGCTGTTCTTCCTGATCGGCCGCCAGTACGTGGGCGACATCTCGGTGGCCGGGCTCAACGTCTTCCCGTCCGACGTCGACCCGAACCCGCTGCTCGCGGCGGGCGTGGCGCTCGCGGTGCCCGCGGCGGCGGTCGCCGTGACCCTGTTCGCGATGCGCTCGGTGGTCGTCGAGCCCCTGGGCGTGGTGCGCACCTCCATCCCGCGCAGGCGGCGCATGTGGTGGCGGGTGCTTCCGCCGCTCGCCGGTCTCGGCCTGCTCGTCCCGATGATGGGCCGCGGCCGCGACCGGGGCACGTTCAACCAGGCTCAGGTGATCGGCGGCACGGTGCTGCTGCTCATCGGCGTCACCGCGCTGCTCCCCTGGCTGGTGGAGGCGGTCGTGCGCAGGCTGGGCGGCGGCTCGGTGGGCTGGCAACTCGCCGTCCGAAGGCTCCAGTTGACGTCCGGTTCGGCGGCCCGGATGGTGAACGGCATCGCGGTCGCGGTGGCCGGTGCCATCGCGCTCCAGATGCTCTTCGGCGCCGTCGAGGGCGACTACGTCAAGGCGAGCGGCGAGGACACCGGCCGCGCGCAGCTGGTCGTGCCGCTCGGCAACGCCTCCCCCGACCAGCAGGCCCGCGAGGTCCAGGTCCTGAGGAACACCGAGGGCGTCACCCACGCGGTCGCCCTCGGATCGCTGGAGGGCGGCGAGAAGGCCAAGGAGCCCCAGCACTACACCTCCGTCACGGTCGGCACCTGCGCGGACCTGCGCGAGGTCGCCACCCTGGCCGCCTGCAAGGACGGCGACGCCTTCCTCGCGACCGGCGGCGACTGGGAGGGCGAGCGCGCCGTGACCCCGGGCAGCACGCTCTACCTCGACCCGACCAACGGCGGCTCCGTCCGCAGGGGGGCGGAGGTCCCCTGGACCGTCCCGGCCGCCGTGACGAAGGCCCCGGCCCGGCCCGACCCGATGGGCCAGCGCCGCAGCGGCGTCCTGATCACGCCGGGCGCGCTCCCGCCGGGGGCGAAGCTGCCGACCCGCTCCACGGTGTTCGTCTCGACCGCCGCGGGCGACTCCCTCGCCCGGGAGCGGGTCCTGAACGCGGCCACCCGGGCCGACCCGCTCACGTCGGCGCGCTCGCTGAACGACCTCCACACCTCGACCCGGTTCGCCGGGGTCCGCAGGGGCCTCTACATCGGGGCCGCCGCAGTGCTGATGCTGATCGGCGCGAGTCTGCTCGTCTCGATGCTGGAGCAGCTGCGCGAGCGCAAGAAGCTGCTGTCGGCGCTGATCGCGTTCGGCACCCGGCGCACCACGCTGAGCTGGTCGGTCCTGTGGCAGACCGCCGTGCCGGTCGCTCTCGGCCTGGCGCTCGCGGCGGTGGTGGGCCTCGGCCTCGGCTCGGTCCTGCTCCGGATGGTGGGCCGTTCGGTGACCGTCGACTGGGTCCCGGCGGTGTCGATGGTCGGCATCGGCGCGGGCGTGGTCGTCCTGGTCACGGCCCTGTCGCTGCCGCCGCTGTGGCGGCTGATGCGACCCGACGGGCTGCGCACGGAGTAGCCCCCGCCGCCGCGTCCGAACTCACCTGAATGTCAAGGGAGTTCGGACGCGGCGCCGCCTACTTCGACACCCGTACCGGCAGATCGCGCAGCGCCCCGCGCAGGGCAGCCGCGAACTCCTCGAACTCGCCCTGGCGAGCGGCGCCCGTCCGCATCGCCAGGGCGATGGTGCGCGAGGGGGCCGGTTCCGCGAAGTACCCGGTGACCAGGCGGTCGTTGCGGCCCGTCTCGATCTCCACCGCGGTACGCGGCAGCAGGGTCACCCCGAGCCCGCCCGCCACCAGCTGCACCAGGGTGGACAGGCCCGCCGCGGTCGTCGTCACCGGCGCCCCCTCGGTCCGCCCGGCCTCGCGGCAGATGTCGAGCGCCTGGTCGCGCAGGCAGTGGCCCTCGTCCAGGAGCAGCAGGTGCAGCTCGCGCAGCGCCTCGCGGGGGATGCCGTTGCGCCCGCCGAGCCAGTGGTCCTGCGGGGTGACGAGCACGAAGTCCTCGTCGAACAACGGGAGTTCGGTGACGCCGGGCACCCCGAGCGGCACCGCGAGCAGCAGCAGGTCGAGCCGTCCGGCGGCGAGCCCTTCGAGCAGCGAGGAGGTCTGCTCCTCGTGGACCTGGAGGTCGAGCTCGGGGTAGCGCTCGTGCACGAGCCGCAGCACGGCGGGCAGCAGATAGGGCGCGACGGTGGGGATCACGCCGAGCCGGAGGACCCCGGTGAACGGCGCCCGCACCGCCTCGGCCTCCTCCATGAGCTCGCCCACCGCGTCGAGGACTGCCTTGGTCCGCACCGCCAGCCGCTCCCCCGCGGGCGACAGCAGCACCTTGCGGGTCGTACGCTCCAGGAGCTGCACGCCGAGCGCCTCCTCCAGGGCCGAGACCGCCCCGGACAGGGCGGGCTGGCTCATGCCGATGGCGGCCGCCGCGTCGCGGAAGTGCAGATGCTCGGCGACGGCCGCGAACGCCCGCAGCTGCGCCAGGCTGGGCTGCTTGCCCCTATTGGTCATGACCACTGATAAGTACCTCCGATCACGGTGACCCAGTCTAGCTATTTCCCTGATCAATGCCCCGTGTGCCAGGATCGGTAATCCGTCCAACCCCGTAGGAAGCTTCCCGAATCCGCTCGATTCGGACTTCCTCGTTCGCAAGGAGAGCGCGTGCTCACTGTTGGTGACCAGTTCCCCACGTACGACCTGACTGCCTGCGTGTCGCTGGAGAGCGGCAAGGAGTTCCAGCAGATCGACCACAAGACCTACGAGGGCAAGTGGCGCGTAGTTTTTGCGTGGCCCAAGGACTTCACCTTCGTCTGCCCGACCGAGATCGCCGCGTTCGGCAAGCTGAACGACGAGTTCGCCGACCGTGACGCCCAGGTCCTCGGCTTCTCCGGTGACTCCGAGTTCGTGCACCACGCCTGGCGCAAGGACCACCCGGACCTGACGGACCTGCCCTTCCCGATGCTCGCCGACTCGAAGCACGAGCTCATGCGTTCCCTCGGCATCGAGGGCGAGGACGGCTTCGCGCAGCGCGCCGTCTTCATCGTCGACCCGAACAACGAGATCCAGTTCACGATGGTGACCGCCGGTTCCGTGGGCCGTAACCCCAAGGAGGTCCTGCGGGTCCTCGACGCCCTGCAGACCGACGAGCTGTGCCCGTGCAACTGGACCAAGGGCGAGAGCACCCTGGACCCGGTCGCGCTGCTGGCCGGTGAGTAACCCATGTCCCTCGACGCGCTGAAGTCCGCCGTACCGGACTACGCCAAGGACCTGAAGCTGAACCTCGGTTCGGTCATCGGCAACTCCGACCTGCCGGCCCAGCAGCTGTGGGGCACGGTGCTCGCCACCGCCATAGCGTCGCGCAGCCCGATCGTGCTGCGGGAGCTGGAGCCGGAGGCGAAGGCGAACCTGTCGCCCGAGGCGTACTCGGCCGCCAAGTCGGCCGCCGCCGTCATGGCGATGAACAACGTCTTCTACCGCACCCGCCACCTGCTCTCCGACCCGGAGTACGGCACGCTGCGGGCCGGTCTGCGGATGAACGTCATCGGCAACCCGGGCGTGGAGAAGGTCGACTTCGAGCTGTGGTCGCTCGCCGTCTCCGCGGTGAACGGCTGCGGCCAGTGCCTCGACTCGCACGAGCAGGTGCTGCGCAAGGCCGGTGTCGACCGCGAGACGATCCAGGAGGCCTTCAAGATCGCCGCGGTGATCCAGGCCGTGGGCGTCACGCTCGACTCCGAGGCCGTGCTGGCCGCTTCGGCCGAGTAGCAGGCGTACGTACGCGGGAAGGGCCCCGCCGGTGTCGCACCGGCGGGGCCCTTCCGTGTGTCCGGGGCCGGGCTACTCCCGGTCGGCTGCGGCCACGGCCGGCGGCGCCTCCGTCACGGCGACGGCGCTGCGCAGCGCGCTCTCCCGGGCGTGCGCCCGCAGATAGCCGACCACCGTGTTGGTGACCGCGACCAGCGGGACCGCCACGACGGCGCCGCCGATGCCGGCCACCAGGCCGCCGGCGGCCACCGAGAGCACCACCGCCAGCGGGTGCACCCGGACCGCGCGGCCCAGGATGAACGGCTGCAGGACGTGGCCCTCGATCTGCTGCACCGCGAGGACCACGATCAGCACCATCAGGGCGTTGAACACCCCGTCGGTCACGAGCGCGACCACCACCGCGAGCGCGCCCGAGACGACCGCGCCGACCAGCGGGATGAACGCGAACAGGAAGATGAACACGGCGAGCGGCACCGCCATGGGCACGCCCAGGAAATAGATGCCGACGCCGATGCAGATCGCGTCGATCAGAGCCACTATCACCGTCCCGCGCACGTACGCGGTGAGCGTGCGCCAGGCCTGCGGGCCCGCGCCGGCGACGCCCGGGCGGGCGGCGGCGGGCACCAGCTTGAGCACCCACTGCCAGATCTTCGGGCCGTCGTACAGCAGGAACAGCGTCGAGAACATCGCCAGCAGGATGCCGGTGAGCACCTCGACGAGCACGGTCACGCCCTGGAGTCCGGCCGAGGTGATCTCGTTGGTGTTGGACCCGATGGTGTCGCTGAGGTTCTTGGCGATCTGGTTGATCTGGTCCTCGGTGACGTGGAAGGGGCTGTTCAGCGCCCAGCGCTTGAGCTCCTCGATGCCGTCGCGCACCTTGTTGGACAGATCGTCGAGGTTGTCCATGACCTGCCAGACCACGAACCAGCCGACGAGCCCCATGATGACGAACCCGGAGATCGCGGTGACCGCGGTGGCCACCCCGCGCGGCAGGCCCATCCGCTTGAGCCGGGCGACGGTGGGCTGGAGCAGCGCGGTGATCAGCAGGGCCGCGACGAACGCCAGCACCACGAGCCGGATCGCGCTGATGACCTGGGTCAGCACGTAGAGCGTCCCGGCCAGCACGAGCAGCCGCCAGCCGACCTCGGCGGCGACCCGCATGCTCCACGGCACGGCGTCGACGGGATCCGGCCGGGCGGCGACCGCGGGCGCGTACGCGGGCGGCGGTGGTACGTGGTCGGGGGCGTGCTCGTCCGAAGGCGCCACCGGCACCGGCGACTTGGCATCCGGCTCGGGCCCGGCCGCCTCGGCCTCGGCCGAGCGGGGCTCGGACGCGGGGGCGAGGCTCGGAGCCCGGAAGGCGGGCGGCGCGGGGTCGACGACGGGACCGGCCCCGGCTTCGGCGTCCGCCTCGGCCCGGCGCTCGTCCAGGCGCTCTCCCATCCGGGTCAGTCCGGCGCCTAGCCGTCCGAGCAAACTGGGCACTCTCGACATGATCCCGCCATTTCCCTTTCCCCCGACGCTGAGTCTCCCCACCGCTTACCCCCGAGCCGTCCGGACCTGACCGTACACGGGCGAAGCCCCGCACCGAAGGACGGTGCGGGGCTCCGGAAGGTTGAGCGGCGCGGGCTGGTTTCTTCGCCCGCCCGAACCACCGGCCGACGGCTAGTACCAGCTGTTGGCCTGCCAGAACGACCAGGCGCCGCAGGGGCTGCCGTAGCGCTCGTTCATGTAGTTGAGGCCCCACTTGATCTGCGTGGCCGGGTTGGTCTGCCAGTCGGAGCCCGCGGAGCTCATCTTGGAGCCGGGCAGCGCCTGGACGAGACCGTACGCACCGGAAGAGCCGTTGGTGGCCTGGTAGTTCCAGCTCGACTCGTTGTTCACGATGTGGCTGAAGCACTGGAACTGACCGGCGGGGACGATCTGGCGGGCGAGCGCCTGCACGTCGGAGACCGAGTAGGAGCTCTGGACCGGGAAGTCGGCGCGGCTCGACGAGCGGCTGGCGGCCTGGGTCTCCAGGTCGCGGGCCTTGGCGTCCTTGGCGTCCTTGTCGGCCTTGTCCTTGTCGGCGGCGTCCTTCTTGGCCTTCGCGTCCTGGGCGGCCTGGACGCGCGCGGCCTCCTCGGCGGACTTCTTCGCCGCGGCGCTGGCCTGCGCGGACTGGGCGTCCGCCTGCTGCGCCAGGGACGCGGTCTGCACCTGGGCCTGCTGGCCGGCGGGAATGTCGGCGAGAAGCGTCGTGTCGGAGGCGGTGGCCTCGAAGTTGTCGTTCGAGGCGGCAGCGGGGCTGCCCGCGGCAACGCCGACGACGGCGCCAACGGTGGTGACCGCAGTGGCAGACGCCACCGCGAACCCCCGGACCGAGATCCGGCTCACACGGTTTCCTTCCAGCAGCGTCCGCACGGGTGACCTCGCGGACGCAATCGTGCCCCTGGCTCTCTCCTCCCAACTACTGGGTCACGGGAGGAACTGACCCGATGGGCAACTCCCCTGCGGGAAGTGCCGCGTGATGCGCGGGCGGCATACGGCTCAGCTATTGAGTTGCGTGGGTACAGAGGTACCCGGGGTACAGGGGTGCCGTATGCGGGGCCTGACGGATGCAAGACTCTGCCGGAAGCCCATGCCGCGAGGCAATTCCCCGTTGCGTGTGAAACCTCACACCCCGTTCACCCCAGTAGTTTTTTCCAACCACGCCCGTGAAGAGGCGCCGCCCGGCTAGGCTGTTGCGCTTGCCGGACGGCGCCAACTGGTGCGTACTGCCTCAGATCTGAACGTCCTCCAGCATTTCGGTCACCAGTGCGGCGATCTGCGAACGCTCGGACCGGGTGAGGGTGACATGCGCGAACAACGGGTGCCCCTTCAGCTTCTCGACGACCGCCACGACGCCGTCGTACCGGCCGACCCTCAAGTTGTCGCGCTGGGCCACGTCATGGGTGAGCACCACCCTCGAATTGGCCCCGATCCGGGACAGAACGGTCAGCAGGACGTTCCGTTCCAGTGACTGCGCCTCGTCCACGATCACGAAGGCGTCGTGCAGCGAGCGCCCCCGGATGTGGGTGAGCGGCAGGACTTCGAGCATGCCGCGCGACGTGACCTCCTCGATCACCTCACGGCTCGTCACCGCGGACAGCGTGTCGAAGACGGCCTGGGCCCAGGGGCCCATCTTCTCGGCCTCGGACCCCGGAAGATAGCCGAGCTCCTGCCCGCCCACCGCGTACAGCGGCCGGAAGACCATCACCTTCTTGTGCTGCCTGCGCTCCAGGACGGCTTCGAGGCCCGCGCAGAGCGCCAGCGCCGACTTGCCCGTACCGGCCCGCCCGCCCATCGAGATGATCCCGATCTCGGGGTCGAGCAGCAGATCGAGCGCGATCCGCTGCTCGGCGCTGCGGCCGTGGATGCCGAACGCCTCGCGGTCGCCCCGCACCAGCTTGACGTTGCCGTCCGGCGAGACCCGCCCGAGCGCCTTGCCGCGCTCGGAGAGCAGCACGAGCCCGGTGTGGACGGGAAGCCCGGCGGCCTCCGGCACGTAGAGCGTCTCCTCCTCGAAGAGCAGGTCCACCTGCTCGCCGCTGAGCGGCAGTTCGGCCATTCCGGTCCAGCCGGAGTCGGTGATGGCCAGCTCGGCGCGGTACTCCTCGGCGAGCAGGCCGACCGACGACGCCTTGATCCGCAGCGGCAGGTCCTTGGACACGACGGTGACGTCGTACCCCTCCGCCTGGAGATTGCGTGCGACGGCGAGGATCCGGGAGTCGTTGTCCCCCAACCTGTAGCCGGCGGGCAGGACGCCGGGATCGGAATGGTTCAGCTCGACACGGAGGGTGCCGCCTAGCTCGCCCATCGGGATGGGGGCGTCGAGACGTCCGTACCGGACCCGGAAGTCGTCGAGCAGGCGCAGGGCCTGCCGGGCGAAGTAACCGAGCTCGGGATGGTGCCTCTTGGCCTCCAGCTCCGTGACGACGACGATGGGGAGCACCACTTCGTGCTCCTCGAACCGGGTCATCGCATTGGGGTCGGCCAGCAGGACGCTGGTGTCGAGGACGTAGGTGCGCCGGTCGGGCATGCGGCGCTTTGTGCTGGTCACCACGGAAGGACGTACCCCCTCTTAAGAGGCGCATGAGATCGGGGTGCGACGGCGTCGCGGAAACGGGGACCGGGCTTCGACCGCGCTGCGCGGGCCGAGCTCCGGCCCTCCACGTCGCCCGCGCGCGGTGCGCGGTCGTCCTGGTGCAAAGGGCCTCCCGGGCGGGCGGCGTTGATGCCGCCCACTGAGATACGACATCCGTGGACCGGACATCGACCTGGGTGGGTTATGCCCTCGAACAAGCGAAGCCATGCCCCGTCATATGCCCGGGTTCCCACCCCGACCCAGCACCGACCCCGCCAGGGGCGCGGGGAACTGCGCGAGGGACCACCGACGGCGGGCAGCGAAAAGCCGGACGGGAGCACACGAGCCCGTCCGGCGTTTGAGGACAAAGGGGGGGTCAGAAAGAGGACCCACCCCTCACGTGCCGTACCTCCGGTGCCGCGCCGCGTAGTCCCGCAGCGCCCGCAGGAAGTCGACCTTGCGGAACGCGGGCCAGAACACTTCGCAGAAGTAGTACTCGGAGTGCGCGGACTGCCAGAGCATGAAGCCGGACAGCCGCTGCTCCCCACTCGTGCGGATCACGAGATCGGGGTCGGGCTGCCCCCGCGTGTACAGGTGCTCCGAGATGTGCTCGACGTCGACGATCTCGGCGAGCTCCTCGAAGGACGTGCCCTTGGCCGCGTGCTCCAGGAGCAGCGAGCGCACCGCGTCCGCGATCTCCTGCCGTCCGCCGTAGCCGACGGCGACGTTGACCAGTATCCCGTCGATGTCGTGCGTGGCCTGTTCGGCCTCCTTGAGCACGGCCTGGGTGTGCCCGGGCAGCAGGTCCGCGTTGCCGACGTGGTGCACGCGCCAGCGCCCGTCCGCCGCCAGGTCCCGCACCGCGTCCTCGATGATGCCGAGCAGCGGGATCAACTGGTCCTCGGGGCGGTCCAGGTTGTCGGTGGAGAGCAGCCAGAGGGTGACGACCTCGACATCGGTCTCGGCGCACCAGCCGAGCAGCTCCTGGATCTTGCTGGCGCCGGCCTGGTGACCCTGCTCGGGGCTGCGGGCCGATGCCTTGGCCCAGCGCCGGTTGCCGTCCAGGATGACACCGATGTGCTTGGGCACCTGGTCGTGGTCGAGGCGGCCTTCCACCCGGCGCGCATAGAGCCTGTACACCAGGTCGCGCAAACTCACCGATTCCACCCTCTCGTTGCCTTCCGGGGGCCCGCCGCCGCCCCGCACACCGGCCGCCCCAGGGAAAGCACAGTACTGCGGACGGGCGACGGCGGCCCAACTCGGTCTGTCACAAGTCCGTGATAAGCAGGGAAACGTGACTGAATCGCTCCGCTTCCTCGCCGCCCCGGACCGCTACGACTCCATGGAGTACCGCAGGACCGGCCGCAGCGGCCTCAAGCTCCCCGCCGTCTCGCTCGGCCTGTGGCACAACTTCGGCGACGACCGCGCCCTGGACTCCCAGCGCGCCATCCTGCGCCGCGCCTTCGACCTCGGGGTCACCCACTTCGACCTGGCCAACAACTACGGCCCGCCGGCCGGCTCCGCCGAGCTGAACTTCGGGAAGATTTTCGGCCAGGACTTCGCCCCGTACCGGGACGAGCTCGTCATCTCCACCAAGGCCGGCTATCTGATGCACCCGGGCCCGTACGGCGAGTGGGGTTCGCGCAAGTACCTGCTGTCCTCGCTCGACGCCTCGCTGAACCGCATGGGCCTGGACCACGTCGACATCTTCTACTCGCACCGCTTCGACCCGGAGACCCCCCTGGAGGAGACGATGGGCGCGCTCGCGTCCGCCGTCCAGCAGGGCAAGGCGCTGTACGTCGGCGTCTCCTCGTACAACAGCGAGCAGACCGCCGAGGCCGCCCGGCTGCTCAAGGAGATGGGCGTCCCGGCCCTGATCCACCAGCCGTCGTACTCGATGATCAACCGCTGGACGGAGGAGGACGGGCTGCTGGACACCCTGGAGGCGGCCGGCATGGGCTGCATCTCCTTCGTGCCGCTCGCGCAGGGCCTGCTCACCAACAAGTACCTCAAGGGCATCCCGGAGGGCTCCCGGGCCACCCAGGGCAAGTCCCTGGACCCGGGTCTGCTGAGCGACGAGGTCGTACGCCGTCTGAACGGACTGAACGACATCGCCTCCCGGCGCGGCCAGTCGCTGGCGCAGCTGGCGCTGGCCTGGGTGCTGCGCGACCCGCGGATGACGTCGGCGCTGATCGGCGCGTCCAGCGTCCGGCAGCTGGAGGAGAACGTGGCGGCGCTGGCCGGACCGGCGCTCACCGACGCGGAGTTGAAGGAGATCGACGCCTTCGCCGTGGACACCCGGGGCACCAACATCTGGGCCGACCGCGGCTGAGGTGGTGGGGGCTCCGGCCGCCGGGACGCTGCGGTCCGGACCCGGCCGGGCCCCGCGAAAGAAAAAACGGGCCGGTCCGTGGGGGGGATACGGACCGGCCCGAGGGGGGGTTTCCACCATAACCCTTCGTAAGTGATGCTGGGCGCCACGGCGCTCCGGAACTACGCTCCGAAACCGGCCCGGTACGCTCCGACGGTCCCCCGCAGGGGTGATGCCGACCGCGCGCCCGACCTTGACCGTGCAGGTCAGAGGGGCACCGCCACCCTCAGCGCCGCTCCTGGCGACGGATTCCGCGGCGGGAAATCCGTTCCGGATGTGCGTCACCCCACCGGGTCAAGGCGGCCGCGCCCCGTGACCGTCCGGTGTCAGCGTGTACGCGGCAAGGCCCCGGCCCGCCCGCTCCCGGCGCGGCGCAGCAGCGAGACGCCGTCCGCCTCCGCCACCCGTACGTACCCGTACTTCGTGAGCGCCAGCGCGTACTCCTGCTCCTGCCGGGCGGCCGGGTAGGGCCAGGTGCCGGGCGGGTAGGGCCAGGACTCCGGGGGCACGCGGTCGTAGGCGATCCACTGCGCCGTGGGGCGCGGGACGGGCCCGTCCGTCGCGTACAGCTTCCAGTGCACCGGGTAGGTCGGGAACAGGACCGTCGTGGTGCGCGAAGTCAGTTGGGGGACAAGGCGGTTGGAGGCCGCGACGGTCGCGCCGTCCGGGATCAGGCGGAGCAGTTCGCGCACCGTGGTGACGTGCCCGGTGGTGCGCCAGGTCGACCGGTGGGCGATCTGGGCGAGGGGGAAGGAGGGGACGAGGACGAGCGTCACCCCCAGCACCGTCGCCAGCGAGGCGCGGACGTGGCGCCGGGCGAGCGGGTCGCCCGCGGCGGCGTACGGCCGCAGCGCGTCCGTCAGGGCCGCGAGGACCACCGGCATCAGGACGGCCGTGTAGTGGAAGGCGGTCCCCCAGTGGAAGACGTTGGTGGACAGCATCCGCCAGCCGAGGGTGGGCACGGCGATCAGGGCGAGGGGGGAGCGCAGCGCGACGAGCGCGGCCGGTGCGAAGACCAGGACGAGCGTGGTGGCCTTCACCTCGGGCCGTACCGCGTCGAGCGGCGCGAGGGCGAGCGTGGTGAGCAGCGAGTGGTGCGCGGGCGCGAGGTTGGCGGCGTGCGCGTAGGTGCCCGCCGGGTTGAAGAACGGCATCAGGACCTTGAATTCGAGCGCGCTGCCCAAGAGGCCGAGCAGCGCGGTGGCGATGCCGAGCCGACGGGGGCCGCGCCAGGCGACGTACGCCCCGATCGCGGCCAGGGTGAGCCCGAGGTCCTCCTTGACCAGCAGCAGCGGCACCGCCCAGACGACGGCCCGGCGCCACCGCCTGTTGGCCAGCGCTTCGAGGGCGTAGGAGACGAGCGGGACCGCGAAGCACACCTCGTGGAAGTCGAAGCCGACCGCCGAGGCGATGCCCCAGCTCAGCCCGTACCCGAAGGCGACGACGTGGGCGGCCCGGCGGCCGAGGACCCGCGCGGCCTGCCGGGCGAGCGGCACGACGGCGAGCGCGAGCAGCGCGGCCTGCGCGATCAGCAGGGTGTACGGGGAGGGGAAGAGGCGGTACAGCGGCGCGAGGACGGCGAGCACGGGGTGGAAGTGGTCGCCGAGGAGGTTGAAGCCGTCGCCGCGCAGCGGGGCGACCGGCGCGTCGAGGTGGGCGTACGCGCGGACGGCCTGCTCGAAGATGCCGAGGTCGTAGCCGGTGGTGCGGACCAGGGCCTGGCGGCGGCCCGAGACGGTGGCGTACAGCAGGAAGAGCGCGGCGGCCCACCCCCACCACAGGAGGGCGGGCCGGCCGATGCGGACACGAGGGATGCGGGAGAGGGTGGGTACGGGCGTGATCGGCGGCTGTGCGCGCCGCCTTACCCTTTGGTCAGCAATTGTCCCCATGCATCCGGATGCTAGGGGTCAGCGGCCGGGCCTCAGGGGCTTGCGCGCCTCGATGAGGAAGCGTGTCGTGTGCGCGACGAAGGGGCCCTCTGCACGGATCTGCTCGTCGAGCGCCTTCAGCCGGTCGCGGTGCTCCTCGACGGTGAAGCCGGGCACCATCCAGATCACCTTGCGCAGGAAGTAGACGACGGCGCCGATGTCGTTGAACTCGGTGCGCAGCTTCTCCAGGCGCAGATCGACGACCTCAAGACCCGCGTCCTCCGCCTCCTTGCGCGCCTTGCCGGGGTCGCGGCCGCCGCGCACCTCCGGCGGCTGCGGTCCCAGGAAGTACTCGACGAGCTCGAACACGCTGGCCGGGCCCACCTGTTGGGAGAAGTACGTGCCGCCCGGGGACAGCACGCGGGCGATCTCGGACCACCAGGTGGTGACGGGGTGCCGGCTGACGACGAGGTCGAAGGCTCCGTCGGCGAACGGCAGCGGCGGCTTGTCCTCGTCGGCGACGACCGCCACTCCGCGCGGGTGGAGCAGGCTGGTGGCACGGGCGACGTTGGGCGCCCAGCCCTCCGTCGCGACCGCGAGCGGCGGCAGCTGGGGCACGGCGGCCAGGACTTCGCCGCCGCCGGTCTGGATGTCGAGGGCGGCGGTGGCCCTGGCCATCCGCCCGGCCATCGCGCGGGCGTACCCCCACGACGGCCGCTCTTCGGTGGCCCGCCCGTCCAGCCAGGAGAAGTCCCAGCCGTCGACGGAGACGGACGCGGCCTCGTCGATCAGTTCCTCGAAGGGGCGGTTGTTGTGGTTCCTGATGTTTCGGCCCATGTTGCGGACCCTACGCGGCGGCCCCGTGAGCCACTACCGTTTGTCCATGGGCCGATGGAGGGACGGAACGGGCGAGTTGAGCGTGCTCGACGGCGCCGGGACGGCGGTTCCGCTGGAGATCGCGGCGTCCTACCGGGCCCGCACCCGGGGCCTGCTCGGCCGCGACGGCATCGAGGGAGCGCTGCTGCTGACCCCGGCGAGCAGCGTGCACACGTTCAGGATGCGGTTCGCGATCGACGTGGCCCATCTGGACCGACGGCTCCGTGTGCTCGCGGTCCGCACGATGCCCCCGGGCCGCCTCGGCGCGATCCGGCCGCGCGCGCGGTACGTCCTGGAGGCGGAGGCGGGCGCGATGGCCGGGTGGGGGCTGCGGCCGGGCGCGCAGGTGGTCGTCGCGGCCGGGCAGGATCTCAGGACTTGAGCTTGGCCGCCTGCGCAACGGCGAGCTCGGCCGGGATCCGGGGCGTGTCGTCCCCGGTGACGTCGACGGCGCAGTAGGTGACCACGGTCGTCCCGCTGCGCACCACCTGGAAGACCATCGGCACGGCGCCGCCCTGCGCGACGCCCGTCAGCTCGTACGCCACCGCCTCGTCGCCCGCCTTCGGCGCGGGCAGCTCCTTGACCGCGGTGAAGACCGAGGGCTCCAGGTCGCCGCCCTTGGTCTGGAACCCGTCCGCGCAGGCACCGATGGCGGTGCGCAGCCGGGCGAGCACGTCGGGAGCGCCGGAGGGATGCGATCCGAGCACCTCGGTGACGACGGTCTGGTCCGACTGCCCGTCCTCGGTCGCGTCGACGAGCCGGCGGTAGACGGTCGCGGAGGGCGCGGGCTCGGGCGTGCCGTTGAGGACGGACACGAACGGCATGCACGCGGCCTTGACCGTCCTGGAACTGCCGGTCGGCGCGGCGCCCTCCAGCGGCTCGGCCGCGAAGTTCTTGACGTCGCCGGTCGCGAGGGCCGCCGCGCCGAGCTGTTCACTGGTGAGCGCCCCGGCCGCCTTCACCTTCGGGACGTCGCTCGCGCCGGCGGCGGCCGCGGTGTCGCGCACCGACCCGTCCTCGCCCTGGCCGCCCGCACCACTGGGCCCGCACGCCGCCGCGCCCGCGAGGGCGATCAGACACACCCCAGCCGTCGCCGCACGGCTCCGTACCAGCCTTGGCTTCATACCCTGCACCGTAACAACCACTCCTGTGCGTCGGCTGGGTGCGGAACGGCTGAATCCGGCGGATCGCCGCCCGGCACCGGCCGGCCACGCCGCTTTCACCCGGAGGCACCCCGTCCTCCCGTCACCGTTTCGGTTACCCCGCAACGGCGCCGCGCAACGACGTACGGGCCGGACGGTCAACCCGTCCGGCCCGTACGGGAGTTGACTCCCTCAGCGCCGGGTCGGGCGCGCGGGTCCGTGCTGCGCGGTCACCGCGTGCGGCACGGCCGCAGGACGGCGCGCAGCTGCCGGGGCGCCCGGTACGAACAGTCCGCTGTAGGCGTCGGTCGGGTTCAGCGGCTGGCTGTCGTTGGCCTCGGAGAGGATCGGCCGGACACCGCCCCCGTCGGCGGTCAGCCCCTCGTAGTCGCCCAGGAAGTGCCCCCAGCCGGCGTAGGGCGCCTGGAGCCAGTCGAAGACGCGGCTGATCCGCCGCTCGCTCGGGTACTCCTCGCCCCCGCGCGGGAAGGTGAGCAGCCAGGCGGCCGTGGGCAGCGTGGTGGTGTTGCCCGGGGTGAGGAAGCGCAGGTCGTAGTAGGTCAGCGACACGGTGCCGTGGGTGTCGACGGCGATGGACGGGGTGAAGGCGGGAGCGCCCGGCGCCTGGTTGACGCGGGTGGGCCCGGACCACGTGTGCCCGCCGTCCGTGGAGTGCACGAGCTGGATGGCGTCGTACGCCCCTCCGGTGAACTCGCTCCCCTCGTACGCCACGTACAGCTCGCCGGTCCGCGGGTCGATGGCGGCGTTCGGCAGCCCGGACCCGGCGCGGAGCGCCTTGCTCGTGTCCGCGGGCGCGTTGGGGTCGACCTCGGGGACGGAGGTGTCCACCGCCACCGTCTCGGGCTTGGACCAGGTCCGCGCCTGGTCGTCGGAGCGGACGACGGCGAAGTGCAGATCCGTCGGGGTGCTCGCGGTGACGTCGCTGTAGGTCTGCCACTCGAAGAAGTCGTACAGCGTGCCGGTGCGCGGGTCGGGGACGATCACGTTGCCGATGGTCTGCGAGTGCGGCACGGCGCTGGTGTCGACGAACGGACGCGCCTTCGACCAGGTGCGGCCCCCGTCCCGCGTGACGGAGAGGTAGGCCGGTCCGTCGTAGACCGCCCCCGGGCCGCTGGTGACCTGCTGGATCCGGTCCCACACCTGGTAGGCGGTGCCCGGGTGGAGCGGGTCTGCGGTCACGGAGTTCTTGTCGTCGGTGAACGCCGCGTCCGTGTCCTTGATCAACTCGGTGGTGTTCCGCCACGTCCTGCCGCCGTCGTACGAGGTCGAGGCGGCGACGCCGTTGCGCGGCGTGGTGGCGTCGAAGACGAGCCCACTGGAGTAGGCGGTCCCGTCGGGCCCGAAGCTGACCCAGGCGTCGGACGCCCGCTGGTAGTCGAGACCGCCGGGTGCGCAGTGGGTGTAGGGCATCGGAATCTGGGTGAAGTGGCGCCCGTCCCGTGAGTAGCTCGCGGAGATCCCGCGCGCCCCGCCGTTGGACCAGCGGTCCTGCTGGTAGACCCCGATGACGTTGCCCGGATCGCGCGGGTTCGCCGAGACGTACGGTTCGACCTCGGCCGAAGGGTGGTTGACCCCGGTGCCGTCCGCCGCGATGTTGCAGGCGGCGTACGGATCCCCGGGCGAAACCAGCACGACGGGCTGTCCCGCCGCCTGCCCCGTCCCGGCGACCAGCAGAAGCAACGCGGCCGAAGCGGCCCCCAACAGCCCTGCTCTGCCCCGCAATTGTGCACGTACACGCATGTAGACCCCCCATGGTCCATGGCTGATGCGCCTGCGACTTTCCCGGGTGGTGCCTGATGACGCTGTGCGCGGGCGACTCTATGGACACACGGGGCGAGCCGAGGGGGCTTTGGGGCACTCTTTGAAGAGGCCGGGCCTAGCCGCTGCTCCGCGTGAAGCTGACCTCCACCCGCCGGTTCTTCTTGCGGCCGTCCTCCGTCGAGTTGTCGGAGATCGGGTAGTCCTCGGCGTAACCCCGGATCTCGAAGGTCACGTCGGGGCCCAGCGACAGGGAGAGCGCCTTCTGTACGGCGTCGGCGCGCTCCTTCGACAGGACCACGCCGTGCTCGTGCGTGCCCAGATTGTCCGTGAAGCCGAACACCCGAACGCTGGTCGCCTTCTGCTTCTTGATCTCCGCGGCGATGCCCTGGATGCGGTCGTTCGCGTCCGGTGACAGGGCCGCGCTGTCCATCGCGAACAGCACCTCGGCCTGCAGCGCGAACGTCACGCTCGTATTGGTGTCGGACCGCCGTTCCTCGCCGCCCTGGTCCTCGACGATCGACTTGATGTCCAGCACCTTCGGCGCCGCGAGCGTGCCGCCCTCGGGGAGCTTCAGGTTCGGCGAGGTCGCGTCGACCTTCATCGAGGGGTCACTCGTCGCCTCGGTGCCGGGCAGCGGCGGGCTGCTCGGCGTCTCGTCGGCGTACGCGGTGGCGCCGCCGGCGCTCAGCACGAGCGCGACGGCGATCACCACGGCCGCGCGCCGGGTCCTGGTCCCGGTTCCGGTCCTGGTTGTCGTGCTGGTCATCGATCTGGTCATGGCGTGATCACCCGGAGACGGGGACGGACAGGGTGGGGAAGGTCGGCAGCTGGAAATCGACTTGCTTGGTGCCGTTGGGGGGGGCGGGGAACTGAGCGAAGAAGGGGACGGTCTGGCCTGCGTCCACGCTGGAAATCCCCATGGTGCACAGGCATTTACCCCCGGTGTCGCGCAGCACGTAGTAGCGCTTCTTGCCCACCTTGTCCACGAGGGTCGCCCCCGCTACGGAGTCGCCGCTGGCGAGGACGTCCCGTTCCGTTCCGGCCCAGTCGCTCGTGCCGTTGAAGCTTTTGGAACCAGGGTTGCGCAGCTGGCCGGACACCGTGACGAAGCCGCCCGAGTCCCGGGCCACGCTGTTGATCGTCAGAACCATCCCGCCGCCACCTGTGGCCTCGGCCAGTTTCGCGGTGGAGCCACCCTGCTGTGACGCCGAGCCCGACTGCTGCCCCTTTCCGGGTGACGTCGCCTTCGACGAGCCGGAGTTGCCGACGTTCGCCTTGTTGTCGTTACTGCTGTCGTCGCATCCGGCCACGGTGAATGCCAGGGCGGCCGCCATCGCTGCCGCCACAGCCCCCCTCCGGGCCTTCCACGCATGCCGAACGCTCATCGGTGCCATTCCTCTGCTCGTCACTCGCTGTCAGTCGACCAGCTTCACGGTGAAGATCTTCTCCAAGTCAGGCAGGGGCTCGACGGGCATGTTCTTGCCGTCACATGTGATCGTTACGGGTTCCGTAGGCGTCGGCGTGGGCGTCGGGCCAGTGGATCCACCACCGGGCGGGACAGCGCATCGAAGCTCAATCAAAGCCGTGGCGCTCGCCGTCGCGTGATCCTGTTCGGTACCCGGGATGACCGACTTGCCCACTGTGTAGCGTGTCTCGACACCCACGGTGAACTTGAACTGCCCGACGCGACCGGGGTGAGGCTTCCATCCCGACTCCACCAGGTCGGAGTGGTTCTTTACGGCGAAGTTCACCGCCTCAGCATGCGCATGGGCGATGACGGTCTCATCCTTGAAGATGTCGTCCAGGCCACCGGGCGTCTTGAGCGCTGTCAGGAGCTTCGGACCCAGCTCCTCCCGGGCACGTTGCGCAGCCGCAAGAGCCGCTGAATCCGCCGCCCCTTGCGCTCCGTTGCGTGTCGCGGATGCCTGACCGACCGCGAAGAAGGCGAACGCAAGAAAGAGCAGGCCCGCCACCATCACGATATAGATGGGGAAAGCCTGCCCTCTATCTGCGGAACCGATCCGGACTACGAGCCACCCGCCTTGACCTGGTCGATCTGGTCCTTGATCCGAGTCGTGATCTTGCTGCCAATCCCCGTGGCCATGATCCCCGCGATGATCGCCACCACCACCAGAATGATCCCCAGGTACTCGAACGAGGTCTGCCCCCGGTCGCGGGCCGCCGTGGTGTACCGGCGCCGGATGTGGGCGATCGCCGTGTCCCTCCAGCCGCTCACCCGCATCTGCGCAGCGACGGCGGTCCTCAGCAGCGTGTCCTGCGGCATCTCGCGGGTCTCCTCCGGTTGCGGCATCGCGTACGTCACCCGGAACGTAGGCCGGGGGTTCGGGGGCCGCCGAGGGCCCAGGGGCCCAAATCCGGGCCCAGAGGCGGGGGTTACGCATGGCTCACCCCCAGCCAGCGGGCGATCGCCTCGCTGCGGGTCGTGCTCCGCAGCTTGGCGAAGATGCGGTTGATGTGGTTCTTGACCGTCTTCTCGCTGATGAAGCACGTGGCCGCGATTTGCTGATTGCTCATGCCCGCCGCGATCAACTCCATCACCTCGGCCTCCCGCGAACTCAGCCTGAAATCTTCCCTGTTGCGCATGGACGCTGCCCGCTGTGCAGTTGAAGACTGTGCCACAACCGATTGCAGTTGCGAAAGGGATTGCGCGGAAATGGCAGGTCGCGGGTCTGGTTGCTCGCGCAGGTGGGCGAGGAGGGCGTTGGCCGCCGTGGTGGTGAAGACGGGGCGGCCCTCCCTCATCGCCCTTACCGCCGCGGTCAGTTCGTCGGCCGTGAACTCGCCGTGGACCAGGTAGCCCCCGGCGCCCAGCCGCAGCGCCTCCCGCACGATCTCGCTCTCCCGGCTGTACGTGAGCATCATGACGGGGGCCAGGACCACCAGGTGCGGCAGAGCCGCCATGCCGTCCACGCCCGGCATGCGGACGTCCAGCAGGATCACGTCCGGGCGGTGGCGCACCGCCGCCTCGTACGCCTCGCGGCCGTCGGCGGCCTCCGCGGCCACCTCGATGTCGTGGCGCCCGTGCAGCAGCGCGGCGAGGCCCGCCCGTACGACCGGGTTGTCGTCCGCGATCACGATCCGCAGCGGCCGGTCCGGTCCGGGCGCCCCGGCCGGGTGCTCCGAGCCCGGCACGGGCGGGCCCGCCGGCGTGTGCGGGACGTGGCCCGGGGCCCGGTCCCGCCACGTCCGTTGCTGGCCCGAGCTGTACGCGAAGTCGTCCGGCATGACACCCCCTCTCAAGGAGTCCGTGAGGTCGAGGGAGCGGGCGACGACGCGGGGCCGAGGGGAAGTTCCACCCGGACCTCCGTGCCGCTCGGCGCCGCGCCGCGGCCCACTCTGATGCGGGCGCCGATCACGGCGGCCCGCTCCACCATGCCCACCAGGCCGAAGTGGCCGGTGCGCTTCAGGTCGTCCAGGGTCGTGCCGGGCGGCAGGCCCCGGCCGTCGTCGCGGACGCTGAGGCGGAACATCGTGCCCTCGGCGCCCGCCGAGACCTCGATGCCGGTCGCCCCGGCGTGCCGGTGCGCGTTGTCCATCGCCTCGCTCGCGATCGTGACCAGATGCCTGGCCACCGCCGCCGGGACGGTGGGTGCCGGGCTGTCCCCGAGGTCGGTCCACTCCACCCGCATCCCCGTCCGGGCGGTGAAGTCCTCTACTGAGACAGCCAGTTCGCGGGCCACGTCCACCGTGCCGGGGGCCCGCCTCAGGTCCGCCAGCAGGTCCCGGGACTCGGCCGCGGCCCTGCGGGCGGAGCGGGCCACCAGTTCCGCCTGGTGGCGCACCGTGAGCGGGTCCATGCGGTCGGCCGAGGCGGCCAGGCCGTCGGCCGCCAGGGCCAGGCCGTGCAGGGTCTTGGCCACCGAGTCGTGCATGTCCCGCGCGAGCCGCGCCCGCTCCTCCTCCACCGCGTCGTGCACGGCCAGCCGCGCCCGGGTCTCCGTGAGGGCCTGGCTCGCCGCGCCGAAACGGAACAGGAGGTTGCGGATCGTCACCCCCACCGCTCCCGCGATCACACAGAAGCCGGGGAGCAACAGGGCGGAGGCGTCGGACAGGTGGTGGCGGGGGCCCGTCGCGTACACCACCGTCAGGATCGTGACCTGGAGGCCCGCGAAGACGCCCGCCCCGCGCCAGCCGTACACCAGGCCCGCGAGCAGCGGGGTGCAGATCGTGACGTAGCCGAGCGGGGACTCCGGGGTCGCGGTGACCAGCAGGAGCGCGCCGAACACGGCGTCCACGGCGAGCAGCCAGGGGTGGCGCAGGAGCTGCGGGCCGAAGCGCTCCCAGTCACGGAACAGGACGTACGAGCCCATGAAGGTGATCAGGACCGCCGCGCCTATCAGCAGGCCGGGGGCGCCCCTGGCCGCGCCCGCGAGCGCGAAGGGCGCGCCGGTCGCGATCATCGCAAGGCGGAATCCGAACACCTGGCGGCACATCGCCTGGAGCGCGTTGATCTGAAGGGTGAGGGCGGGGGGCGGCAGGGTCTCCGCCGCCCTGCGGACCGGCATCCTCAACCCCCTTGCTCCCAGGGCCAATGGGAGGGTCACTTGGGGCCTCCCAGGAAGCCGCCGAAGTCCAGGTTCGCGCCGTACACGAAGCCCACGCTGAGCAGGATCAGCGTGCCCGGCAGGAGGAAGGTCGTCACCGCGAAGGTGGCCTTGGGGACCGCTCGGGCCGCCTTGCGGCGGGCGTTCTGCGCGTCGGTGCGGCGCATGTCGGCGGCGATCGCGATCAGGGTGTCGACGATCGGCGCGCCCAGCTCCTCGCCCTGCTGGAGCGCGGTCACGAACATCGCGACCTGCTCGGAGTCGTTGCGTCTGCGCAGCTCCTCGAAGGCCTGGCGGCGGCTGACGCCCATGTCCATCTGGCGCAGGGTGATGCGCAGCTCGTCGGCCCAGGGACCCTCGTACTTGTCGGCCACCCGGTCCAGGGCCTGGCGGAAGCCGAGCCCCGCGCTGACGACCACGGCGAGCACGTCCAGGAAGTCGGGCAGGGTGCGTTCGATGTGGTCACGGCGGATTTGGACGGCCGACCAGATGCCGACCTCGACCCAGAACAGGGCGAAGGCCACCATCAGCAGGGCGATGATCCAGTGGCCGCCGAGCAGCATGACGAACGCGGCCACCGCACCGAGGATCCCGTACACCGCGCGGCGGGCCGCGTACCGGTCGATGGTGAGGCCGCCCGGGTTGCCCGCGAGGTCGATCCTGCGGCGCTTCCGGTTGACCCGCTCGGGGCCCATCATCCGCAGCACGGCGGGCGCCCAGCGCATGCCGAGCCGGTCGACGGCCGAGCCGACGGCCGTGGTGCGGGTCGCCCCGACCTCCAGGGCCACCGCGAGGTCGCTCGGGAGCTTCACCTCGGCGCGGTACATGCGGATGCCGAGGAACACCCCGTACACACTCAGGCCCATCAGGGCCGCGAAGAGCAGTCCCATGGTCCGGCTCACTCCCCTTTCTCCGGTCGGCTGTGTGGGCTCGTACGCCGATGCCCGTACCCGTACCGCCGGGTCATACGTCGATGCGGGACAGGCGGCGGACCACGAAGAACCCCAGGGCGTACAGGGCGATCGCGACGATGACGGCCGCCTGGCCGAGCAGGGCTCCCGTCATGCGGTCGAGCGCGCCGGGCATCACCGCGTTCAGCATGAGCAGCGCGGCCACCCCGAAGCCCGGGACGGCGTACGCGGTGACCGTCACCTGGGCCAGCGTGGTGCGCACCTCGCGCCGGGTCTCCTTGCGCTCCTCCAGCGTCGTGGTGAGGTTGCGCAGCGAGCTGACCACGGTGCCGCCCGCGCGGTTGGCCAGCACCAACGTCGTGACCAGGACGACCAGTTCGCGCGAGGGCAGCCGGTCCGCGAGCTCGCCGAGCGCGTCGTCGAGGGACTCCCCCATCGCGAGCCGGTCGGTCACCCGGCCCAGCTCCTCGCCCGCCGGTGCCTCCATCTCCTCGGCCGCCATGGCGATGGCCGTGCGCAGCGCGAGCCCGGCCTGGGTGGCGTTGGCGAGGATGCGGGACATCTCGGGGAGCTGGTTGATGAAACGCTCGATGCGTTTCTGGCGCTGCCAGTTCAGGAACGAGTTGGCGCCCCACAGCCCGGCGAGCCCCGCGATGGGCCCGAAGAACGCGGCCAGCACGGACGCGGCGATCAGCCACAGGGCGGCCACCCCGGCCAACATGTACACGAAGAACTCGCCGGGGGTGAGGTCGAGGCCGGTGGCGGCCAGCTTCCGTTCGATGCGGCGGCCCAGGGTCGTGCCGCGCAGCCTGCGGTCCACGCCCCGGAACGGGCGGTGCCGGCCTGTCGCGCCCGCGGCGCCCGGGTTGCTGAGCCGGTCGATGAGGGCTTCGCGCTGGGCGCGGCCCGCACCGTAGGAGCGCAGCCCCAGGACCGCCAGCACCCCGGCGAGCAGGGCGACGCCGAGCGTGAGGAAGGAGAGGTTCATCTGCGCGTTCCCTGTCGGTTGGCGTGGGCGGGCCCGGGGGCCCGGCGGACTCAGTTGGCGTGGCGGACGGTGAGCTGTTCGGCGTGGGCGGCGACCCCGTACGCCTGCGGGACGGGCTGGTTGGCGAGGTAGAGGCGGTCGGCCACGCGGCGGGGCAGCGGGAAGTAGTGGAAGCGGCCGTGGATGCGACCGTCGGCCGCCATCGGCTGGGCGTCGAAGCGGCAGACGGTGGTGATGCGGTACGGGTCGCGGCCGTGCGATTCGAGGATCGCGATCTCGGTGATCTTGCGGGCGCCGTCGGCGTGCCGGGTGAGCTGGACGATGACGTCGACGGCCGAGTTGATCTGGTCGTGCAGCGCCTCGAAGGGGACCTCCACCTCGGACATCGACGCCAGCGTCTGGAGTCGCATGAGGGCGTCCTCGGCGCTGTTGGCGTGCACGGTGGCGAGTGACCCGTCGTGGCCGGTGGACATCGCCTGGAGCATGTCGAGGGACTCGCCGCCGCGGACCTCGCCGACGACGATCCGGTCGGGGCGCATGCGCAGCGAGTTGCGGACGAGGTCGCGGATGGAGACATGGCCCTTGCCCTCCACGTTGGGCGGCCGCGACTCCAGCCGGATGACGTGGGCCTGCTGGAGCTGGAGCTCGGCGGAGTCCTCGATGGTGATGATGCGCTCGTGCGGCGGGATGAGACCGGAGAGGGCGTTGAGGAGCGTGGTCTTGCCGGTGCCGGTGGCGCCCGACACGATGATGTTGAACCGGGCCTGGACGAGCCCGGCGAGCAGCAGCAGCATGGGCTCGTCGAGCGAGCCGAAGGTGATCATCTCCTGGAGCGTGAACGACCTCGGGAAGCGGCGGATGGTGAGCGTCGCGCCGGTCAGCGAGAGCGGCGGGATGATCACGTTGACCCGCTCCCCGGACGGGAGCCGGGCGTCCACCATCGGATTCGACTCGTCCACGCGCCGGTTGACGGTCGACACGATCCGCTCGATGGTCTGCATCAGCTGCTCGTGCGAGGCGAACCGGAGCGGCAGCTGCTCCACCCGGCCGCCGCGCTCGACGAAGATCTGGTCGGGACCGTTGACCATGATCTCGGTGATGGAGGCGTCTTCGAGGAGCGGTTCGAGGATGCCGAGACCGAGCGCCTCGTCCACGACCCGCCGGATCAGCTGGGCCCGCTCGGCCGTGGAGAGCACCGGTCCCTCGCGGCTGATGATGTGCCCGAGCACCCGCTCCAGACGGGCCCGGCGTTCGGCGGCGGCCAGCGAGGACATCTCCGCGAGGTCGATCTCCTCCAAGAGCTTGGCCCGGTAGGAGGCGACCAGGTGGCCGTCCTCCCGGCCGGGGCCGGTCTCCTCGGGGGCGGCGATGCGGGCCCGCAGACTCATGTCGTGTCTCCCGTCGTCTCGGGTCAGTTCCGTTGCCGCAGTTTCGGCATGGTGGAGGTGCGGGTGGCGGTGCCGAAGAAGCCGTCGCCGAGGCCGGGAATGACGCTGGGGATCTTGACGGTCACGGTGTACGTGGCTTCGTCGCCTGCGACACCGCCCTCGGGCGGCCCCGGGTGCAGCCAGCCCGCCACCGCCGCGTCGACCGCGGCCTGTGGGCTCACCCCCTTCGGGTCGTCCAGACTCGCCGCCCGCGCCGCCGCCCGCGCCCCCGTGCCCGCCTGGTTCGCGGCGTACGCGGCGACCCCCAGCTGGATGGCCGCGAGGCCGACGAGCAGCAGGATGGCGACGAACCCGATGTACTCCAGGGCCACTTGACCCCGGTCGGGCTCTCGGCGCGGAGGGATGCGCACGGCTCAGCGCTCCTTCACGTGGGCTGCGGTGCCGGACACGGGGAAGCCGTTGAGGACGCCGGGGACCAGGATGGGGACCTTGAGGGTGACGGTGACCCGGTACATGTCACCGCTCCCATCGCCGGGGCACGCCGGATCGCCTTCGAAGGACGACGGCACCTCGCGCAGCGCCGCCGCCCGGCACAGGGCCGCCGGCGCGCCCTCCGCCGCCGCCCCCGCCCGCGCCCCCTCGTCCGCCGCGTTGCCCGCGAGGACGAAGGCGTAGCCGACCAGGGCGCACTGCCACAGCGCGACCAGGAGCAGCAGGATCAGCGGGACCACGCCGATGAACTCGATCACGGTCTGCCCCCGGTCCCGCTCGCTCTGGGGAATCCGCATCAGCCGCCCCTGCGCCTGAGCACCAGGCCGGAGCCCCGGGCGGCCCGCGCCTTCGGCCGGCCCTCGGGGGCCTTGAGCAGGCCGAGTTCGCCGGCCAGCGCCCACACGGCCTGCCTGACGGTGCTCTTGCCGTCGAGGTCGTGCAGGCGGCCCGCGTCCACGGCCGTCTGGAGCTCCTTGAAGTGGGCGGGGACCGAGGTCTGGGCGACCCGGGTGCCGGTGATCTTCTGGACGAGCGGGGGCTGGATCTCGGTGTTGCGGGTGTGCCGGTTGACGAGGGTGGTGGTCTCCTCGGCCTTGCGGATCTGGAGCCGGTCCCACATCCGTACGGTGCGCTTGGCGCCGCGTACCGACACGACGTCCGGCGTGGTGACCAGGAGCGCGATGTCGGCCATCTCGACGGCGGCGGCGTTGGCCGCGGTCATCTGGGTGCCGCAGTCCACGACGACGGCCTCGTAGCGGGTGCGCAGCGCGCCGATGATCTGGCGGGCGGCCCGGTCGGTGACCTCCTCGCCGCGTTCGCCCTCACCGGGTGCGAGCAGCAGGGCGAGCCCGCTCTCGTGGTTGAAGACGGCGTCGGCGAGGACGCGGGGTGAGATGTCGGTGATCGAGGCGAGGTCGGCGATCGAGCGGCGGAACTGCACGTCGAGGTAGGAGGCGACGTCGCCCGCCTGGAGGTCCATGTCGACCAGCACCGTGGTGCGGCCGGACGCCCGTGCCGCCAGCGCGAGTTGGACGGCGACGAGGGTGGTGCCGACGCCGCCCTTGGCGCCGGTGACCGTGGTGACGGTGCCGCCGGGCCCGGTGAAGACGTCGAGGCTCGCGCCCAGGTGACGGCGTACGCCCGCGGACCACTGGGCCGCCGCCTGGACGCGTACCGCCAGCTCCTCGTAGGACAGGGGCAGCGCGACCAGACCACGGGCGCCGGAGTCCATGGCGGCGGAGAAGACGGCGGGCCCGGCGTCGGAGGAGATCAGGACGACCCCGACGGCGGGGAAGCGCAGGGCGACCTCGCGGATGAGCTCCAGGGCGGGGGCCGGGCCGATCCGCTCGTGGACGAGGACGACCTCGGGGAGCTCGTCCAGGGACGCGCCCGCGAGTCTGGCCAGGGTGTCGAGAAGCTGGGTGGAGTCGCCGACGGGGACGGCGGGTTCGGCGTCGGGGAGCTGGCTGAGCAGGGTGGTGACGGAGCGGGCGGCGTCGGCGTCGGCGACGGCCGGAAGGATTCGGGTGGTCATCCGCACCTCACTGGTCCTTTTCGAGCCGGTACGTACGGTCACCGGGCGGGATCGTGCTGTCGCCGTTGCCGCGGCCGACGAGCGCGAGGCGGACATGGGTGGCGAACGACTCGGCGTAGGCGACCCGTTGGGCGTCCAGGGTGCTGAGGGCGAAGGTGATCGGGACGGCCTGGGTGGCCTGGTTCTTGTCGGACGGGCTCGGGTTCAGGGCCTGGAGCGAGCCGACGGCGATGACCCGGGCGTTGGCGACGATGAGCTTGGACTCGGGGGTGTCGCCCTGCTTGGTGGCGGCGAAGGTGGCGAAGATGTTGACGGTGTCGTTGCCGTTGATCTTTCCGGCCACCCCGGTCGACGCGTCGATCATGATGGCGATCTCCTGTTCGCCCGGCCTGAGTTGGGGCCGGTCGGTGAACATGCCGTTCTGGAGTAGCGACCCTTTGGTGAGGTGGGTCGCGGCCATCTTGCCGACCACGTCGGACAGGTCGGTCACCGCGCCCTGGGAAAGCCACCGTTTGGGCATGCTCGTCTTCGCGAACTGGTCGGCCTTCAGGGTCGCGTAGGCGTCGATGTCGTCCTTGAGCTTGTACGCCGTCACCTCGGGCCCGACCTTGGAGTTCACGTCGCTGATCACCGTGAGCACCCCGGCGAAGGCGCCGAGGGCGCACAGGACCGAGAGGAGGAGAAGGATGATGCCGCGGCGCTGGCGGGAGTTCATTGACCGTACGACCTCGTTCGCTGACGTGGGGCAGAGCGGGCAAGTGGCGGGCTGCTGAGGCGCGGTGGGTCAGGGGCCCGGGGCGATGGCGCGGCGGCGTTCGGCCCGGGTGAGGGGCCGGGCACGGTAGGCGGAGGCGGGGACGGGGCCGAGGGCGGCGGCACCGTGGGGGGCGTCGTGCTCCTCCTCGGGCGGCTGGGGCGAGGCGCAGAAGCCGCAGCGGTCGCCGATGAGTTCCATGGCACACCAGCGGCACCGTTCGCGCCGTACGGAGGCGACGAGCTGGTAGAGGACGGAGATGTCGGGCAGGTAGGCGGCGAACTCGGTGAGCTTGCCGGTGCCCCACCAGGCGGCCGAGTCGGCGGGCAGCGCGGTCTCCTGCACGGCCTTGACCTGCCAGGCGGGGGCGAGGGTGGTGGTGATCCAGTCGGCGTGGGCGGATCCCCTGGCCAGCAGGAGGTGGCAGGCGAAGTCGGGCCCGGTGAGGGTGGCGGCGGGGCCGACCTTGACGAGTTGGGGCCGTGGGTGGGCCACGACCGCGAACTGGCTGCCGGGCATCCAGGACCTGGCGTGCGCGGTGAGGCCGACCGGGATGCGCTCCAGGCGGGTGACGGAGCTGAGGACGGCTCCGGCGTGGATGTAGTGCGAGAGCAGCCGCGCGGCCGACGCGATCACTCCGGGGCTGAAGTCGCAGACCGAGAGTTGCCTCAACTGCCGTACCAGCAAAGCGAGTCCGAGCGGCGGGAGTTCGGATTTGATCAGGGTGATGCGATCGGTTTCCAGGAGCGACCGAACGGTGTGCAACCGGTGTTCGTGGGCCGGGGAAATGGACGCCGGATAGCAGGCGATGACGTAGCCGTGCTGTTCAAGGAGGCGGTGCATGTCGGCGAGGGCCGAGTCGAGGGGCTGGGCGTCGGGCGACTGGAGCAGCGCCGCGAGCGGCGTCTGCGGGTCGGTCGGCGGCAGCACCAGGTCAGGGCTGGTGACGGCTATCGCGGTCGACACGTCGCGGGCCCCCGTTCACTGATCGCGGTCGCCACCATGGGGCCCCCGTTCCGTGCGGACGCGCGAGCCTGTGCGAGCCCCCACGACCGCAACTGATCCCTGCAATTCCCACCTGCCTCAGCACTTTATCCACGACCTACGGGGTGGAGAACCGTCTTCCCCTTTCCTGTGTGCTTCCGCGGCCGGTTTTGGTGCGCATGGGACGGAAGTTGCGTTCGAAGTCGGCCACCGGGGCGGCCGGAATTGATCCTTCGCGTTCGGTGCCGCCCTGCACCCACACCGGCGCCCGGGTCCGTGCCACACCTCTTGACAACCCAATTGGTCTGGACCATGTTGTGCCACCAAGGCGCCCCACCCCCACTCCCCTTCCTCCCCACTCCCCTCCCGGAGGCAGCAAGTGAACCGCGCGAGACATGCAAGGCTGGGTCTGGCCGTGGTCGCGGCCGGCGCCCTTTCCGTGGCCGGGCTCTCCGGCACCGCACAGGCGGCCGACGTCAACAACGTCAAGAACGCCGGGTTCGAGTCGGGCCTCGGCGGCTGGAGCTGTACGGCGGGCAGCGGCACCACCGTCTCCTCGCCCGTGCACAGCGGGACCGCCGCCCTCAAGGCCACCCCCTCGGGTTCCGACACCGGGCAGTGTGCGCAGACCGTCGCCGTGCGGCCCAACTCCACGTACACGCTCAGCGCCTGGGTGCAGGGCAGTTACGTCTACCTCGGCGCGAGCGGCACCGGCACCACCGACGTCTCCACCTGGACGCCGGGCACCGGCGGCGGCTACGGCCAGCTGTCCACGACCTTCACCACCGGGGCCTCGACGACCTCGGTGCAGATCTACACGCACGGCTGGTACGGCCAGCCCGCGTACTACGCCGACGACATCTCCGTGTACGGACCCGACGGCGGCGGGGGCGGCGACCCCGCGCCGACGATCCCGGCGGCGCCCGGGGGCCTCGCGGTCGGCTCGGTCGGCTCGTCCTCGGTGAACCTGTCGTGGGGCGCGGTGTCCAACGCGACCGGGTACAACGTCTACCAGGGCGGCACCAAGGTGCAGTCGGTGACGGGCAGTTCGGCGACCGTGACCGGGCTGAGCGCGTCGACCTCGTACCAGTTCCAGGTGACCGCGACCAACAGCGCGGGCGAGTCCCCGAAGTCGGCGGCCGTGACCGCCACCACCTCGGCCTCCGGCGGCAACCCGGGCGGCGGGAGCGTGCCCAAGCACGCGGTGACCGGCTACTGGCAGAACTTCAACAACGGCGCGACGGTCCAGAGGATCAGTGACGTACCGGCGAACTACGACATCATCGCGGTCGCCTTCGCGGACGCCACGACCACGCCGGGCGCGGTGAGCTTCACGCTCGACACCAACGGTCTCGGCGGCTACACCGTCGACCAGTTCAAGGCGGACATCGCCGCCAAGCACGCGGCGGGCAAGTCGGTGATCATCTCGATCGGCGGCCAGAACGGCACGATCTCGGTGAGCGACTCCACGTCGGCGAACAACTTCGCCACCTCGGTCTACTCGCTGATGCAGACGTACGGCTTCGACGGCGTCGACATCGACCTGGAGAACGGGCTCAACTCCACGTACATGACGCAGGCGCTGAAGTCGCTCTCCGCCAAGGCGGGCAGCAAGCTCGTCATCACGATGGCCCCGCAGACCATCGACATGCAGTCCCCGTCGAACGAGTACTTCAAGACGGCGCTCAACATCAAGGACATCCTGACCGTCGTCAACATGCAGTACTACAACAGCGGTTCGATGAACGGCTGCGACGGCAACGTGTACTCCCAGGGCACGGTCGACTTCCTCACCGCGCTGGCCTGCATCCAGCTCCAGGGCGGTCTCGACCCCTCGCAGGTCGGCCTCGGCCTGCCGGCCTCGACGTCCGGCGCGGGCAGCGGCTATGTGTCGCCGTCGGTGGTCAACGCGGCCCTGGACTGCCTGACCCAGGGCACGAACTGCGGCTCGTTCAAGCCGTCCAGGACGTACCCGACGCTGCGCGGCGCGATGACCTGGTCCACCAACTGGGACGCCAAGTCGGGCAACGCCTGGTCGAGCGCGGTGGGCCCGCACGTCCACGCCCTGCCGTAACCGCACCCCGCACACGCAAGCGGCGCCCCCGCTCTCCCGGGAGGCGCCGCTTGTGTGCCTAGCGGGTCACGGCTTGGGCAGGGTGCAGCCCGCGCGGTTCAGGTCGATCTTGTTGCCGGCGCCGATGCAGGGGACGATGATGTACGTCTCCTCGGCGTAGTTGATGCCCTGGCGGACGGTGACGTTGCCGTTCTCGTCGACCTCGCACGGGTTGTTCTCCGTGCAGCTCTCGCCGTCCTCGTTGCCGGTGTTGTTGACCGCGACGACCTTGCCGGTGGCCGTGTCGATGACCGGCGAGCCGGACGTGCCGCCGATGGTGTTGCAGGACGGGGTGTAGCGGACCGAGTCCTTCCAGGTCCAGTCCCCCTCCTTCAGCCGGTAGACGAAGCCGTCCACGTTGCAGCTGTAGGTCCGCTTCCAGTACCCGGAGACGACCTTGATGGCCGAACCCTGCGTCGGATGCGTGTCGTTGAGGGTGAGCGCGCTGATCCCGTACTGGCTCTGGATCTTGGCGTACGTCGTGTTGAGCTGGTAGATCGAGATGTCCGTGTCGGTCATCGTGGCGTACGAGACCTTGCTGGCGCGCAGCGTGGCGACCTTGGAGCCGGACGCGTTGAGCAGCGAGAAGGACCGCGAGGAGGGCTGGTCGGTGATGACCTCACCGGCCGCGGGGAAACCGGTTTCGAGGCAGTGCCCGTTGGAGAGCACGAGCGCGGGGTCGCCCGGCTGCGAGCTGGGCGTACGGATCACGGAGCCAGAACAGTTGCTCAGCGCCACGGTCCCGGCGAAGTTGACCGCCTTGACGGGGGCCGCCTTGCTGTCGGAGACCGGAGCGGCGACGGCGGGCACCGCGCCCGCGGCCGCGAGCAGCAGGGCACTGACGGCGCCGAGTGCGCCGACGAAGGACTTCTTCATGTGGGGGTTCCCTTTTTGAGGGTGCTCGGATGATGAAGGAGTGCGGTTTTGTCATGCGCATTGTTGAGGGTTTCTTGGTCAACGGGCAAGTGGACAAAAGGAGTTGTACGGGGGCGGCCGAAGCAACCGGAAGATGGCGACCCCCACCGGCCACCCCCGTGATCTGCTAGATCACCAGACTGAGCGCCCCCGCCACGGCGAAGCCCGCCACGGACAGGACGGATTCCAGGACCGTCCAGGACTTCAGGGTGTCGCGTTCGGTGATGCCGAAGTACTTGGCCACCATCCAGAAGCCGCCGTCGTTCACGTGGGAGGCGAAGATCGAGCCCGCCGAGATCGCCATGATGATCAGGGCCAGGTGGGCCTGGGAGTAGCCCGCGCCCTCCACCAGGGGGACCACGATGCCGGCCGTGGTGACGATCGCGACCGTCGCCGAGCCCTGGGCCACGCGCAGGACGACCGAGATCAGCCAGGCCAGGAGGATGACCGGGAGGCCCACGTTGTGGAAGGCGGTGGCCAGGGCGTCCGCGATGCCCGAGGCCTTCAGGACCGCGCCGAAGATGCCGCCCGCGCCGACCACGAGCAGGATGTTGCCGACCGGCTTGAGGGAGGAGGTCGACACCGTCTCCAGGGACTTGCGGGACCAGCCGCGCCGGATGCCGAGCAGGTAGTACGCGAGGAACAGCGCGAGGGTCAGGGCCACGAACGGGTTGCCGAAGAACTCCAGGACCGAGCGGAGTGTGGAGGGGTCCAGGGCGATCGAGGAGAACGTGGCGGCGAGGATCAGGATCAGCGGGGTGCCGATGATGGCCAGGACCGCGCCCAGCGGGGCGGGCTCCTCGCGCGGGGCGACCCCGGCGGCGCGCTGCTCGGCGGCCACCGCGGCCTTGGCCTCCTCGGCGGCCTCCACCATGTCCTGCGGAACGGCGACGAACAGGCGCTTGCCGATCCAGGCGGCGTAGCCCCAGGCGGCGAGGACGGAGGGGACGCCCACGAGGGCGCCCATCAGGATGACCCAGCCGAGCGAGACGTGGAAGAGGCCGGCCGCGGCCACCGGGCCGGGGTGCGGCGGCAGGAAGGCGTGGGTCATGGACAGGCCCGCGAGCAGTGGCATGCAGTAGAGCAGGATCGACTTGCCGGACCCCTTGGCGGCCGCGTACACGATCGGCGCGAGGACGAAGATGCCGACGTCGAAGAAGACCGGGATGCCGAAGATCAGGCCGGTCAGGCCCATCGCGAGGGGGGCGCGCCGCTCGCCGAAGAGGGTGAGCAGGCGGGTGCTCAACACCTCGGCGCCGCCGCTGACTTCGAGGATCGCGCCGAGCATCGTGCCGAGTCCGATGATGATCGCGACGTGCCCGAGGATGCCGCCCATGCCGGACTCGACGACCGAGACGGCGGCCGACTTCTGGACCGTGCCGAAGAGCTCGGTGACCGACAGGCCCGCGCCGAGGCCGACGGCTATGGAGACCGCGAGCAGGGCCACGAACGGCTGGAGCCTGACCTTGATGATCAGGAAGAGCAGCAGGGCGATGCCCAGGACGGCGACGGTCAGCAGACCGGCGGTGCCGCCGAGGAGGGGGAGGATGCCGCCCGTGTGGACGGGATGAGGTGGGGCGGCGACCGCGACAGCTTGGAACAACATGTGCCAACTCCGTTGTACAGCAGGGGGGTTCCAGGGCAGGGGGGACCGCGGCACGGCGCCCCGGCGGTCCGGGGCGCCGCACCGTGCGGCGGGTCGAGCGGGGGGACTAAGGCGAGCAAGGAATTACGCGTCCAGGACCGCGAGGGCGTCGATCTCGATGAGCAGCCCCGCGGGCAGGCCCACGTACACCGTGGTGCGGGCGGCGGCGGGGGCCTTGAGGCCCTGCTCGTCGAAGTACGCGTTGTAGATCTCGTTCATCTCCGCGAAGTGGTCGACGTCCGTGAGGTAGACGCGCATCATCATCACGTCGTCCCAGGTCGCGCCGCCCTCCTCCAGGATCGCCTTGACGTTGGCGAAGGTCTGGAGGGTCTGCTCGCGCAGGGTGGGGCCGGCCGGGGTGGGCGCCTGGCCCTCGACCGCCGGCAGGAAGCCGACCTGGCCCGCGACCTGGAGGATGTTCCCCTTGCGCACACCGTGCGAGAACCTGGCGGGCGGGGCGGTGTGCGTGGCGGGGGTGAGGGCGGTCTTATCGGTCATCGGAACGTCCTTGTGCGGATGGGGTGTTGGGCGCGGTGCCGGAGTACTCGCGGCTGACGGCTTCCGCGGTGCGGCGCACCTGGGGAAGCAGGGTGAGGAGTTCCTCGGCCGTGACGACGACGTTCGGCGCGGACACCGACATCGCGGCGACGACCTTGCCGTCCGCACCGTGGATGGGGGCCCCGATGCAGTTGATGGACTCCTCGTGACCACCGAGGTCGGTGGCCCAGCCCTGTTCGCGCACCGTCGCGAGCTCCTTGAGGAAGGCGGCGGCGTTGGGCGTCGAACGGGACGTGTAGGTGGGGTAGTCGAGCTTCTCCGCGACGGCGCGGCGCTCGGCCTCCGGCAGGTCGGCGAGCAGCAGCTTGGCCACGGCGGCCACCGTGATGGCGACGGGCTTGCCGATGCGGGAGTACATCCGCACCGGGTAGCGGCTCTCGACCTTGTCGATGTAGAGGACCTCGCCCTCCTCGTACACGGCGAGGTGCACGGTGTGGCCGATCCGCTCGTTGAGCGCGACGAGGTGGGGGTGGGCGATCTCGCGCACGTCCAGGTTCTCGACGGCCTCCTGGGCGAGGGCGAAGAGGCGGGCGCCGAGCCGGTAGCGCTGGTCCTCCTGGCGGTAGACGAGCCCGTGCTCGTGCAGGGTGCGCAGGAGCCGCAGCGCGGTGGACTTGTGCACCCCGAGCCGGTCGGCGACCTGCCCGAGGTCGGCGGGGCCCTGCGCGAGCAGCGGCAGGATGCTCAGCGCCCGGTCGACGGTCTGGCTCATCTCGTACGTACCTCCTGGTCCTCCCCCGTCCACCCGGGGCCGAGACGAAGTCTCCCCCAGGCGGTGTCGTCCAGGGCCACGAGCCGGTCGGCGTGTGCGCGCGCCGGGGGCTGGGTGAGGTCGCCCGGCACGGTGAGCACGGCGGCCGCCATGAGGTGACCGTGCCGGATCCGGTCGCGTACGGGCAGGCCGCGCAGGGTGGCGCTGAGGAACCCGGCGGCGAAGGCGTCGCCCGCGCCCACGGGGGCGACGACGTCGACGACCGGAGGGCGCACGAGGGCACCCTCGGCGTCCGCCCGCTCCAGGAGGACGGCCCCGCCCCTGCCGAGTTTCACGACCAGGACCTCGGGCTCGGGCAGCGCGTGGCGGATGGCCTCGGCGCCGCGCAGCCCCCACGCCGACTCGGCCTCGTCCTCGCCCACGAAGACGAGGTCCGCGCCGCGGGCCAGGTCGAGCAGCACGCGCGGGCCCGCCGCGTCGCGCCACAGCCCCGGGCGGTAGTTGACGTCGAAGGAGACCAGGGGGCGGCCGGGGCGGCGGGTCAGGAGCTCGCGCATGAGGGCGAGGCAGTCCTCGGAGAGCGCCGCGGTGATGCCGGACAGGTGCAGGACGCGCCCGGCCCACAGGTCCCGGTGGGGCACGGTCGCCGGAGACATCGCGGAGGCGGCCGAACCGGCGCGGTAGTAGAGCACCTCGTGGCCGTCGGCGGCGCGGTCGTCGGCGGTGCGGAAGTAGATGCCGGTGGGCCGGTCCGGGTCGCGGCGCACGGCGCGCACATCGACCCCGTACGACCCGATCGCCTCGACCAGGTGGTCGCCGAAGCCGTCCGCGCCGACCCGGCTGACCCACTTCGCGGTGTGCCCGGCGGCGGCCAGCGCGCAGGCCACGTTGGACTCAGCGCCGCCGATCGTCCGCGCGAAGGCGGGCACGTCGGCGAGGCGGCCCGGGCGGGCGGGCAGGAAGGTGACCATGGACTCGCCGAGGCAGACGACGTCGACAGGAGTGTCGAGGTCCGCGGCGGCTGGGGATCCGGTGGTCACTGCTGGCTCCTCGGTGCTGGGCGGACAGGCTGGTCATTGACCCGGCGTTGGCCCGGATGTTAGACAGCATCAAGCGATATGCGCAATGGGTGTTGCAGAGAATGCAACGCCGTCCCGAGGAGGGCGAGGTTTCCGTGGCAGCCACCGATCGCGAAGACAGGCTTGCGGCGCTCGGCGCCGAACGCGTCGACCACCGCTTCAAGGGGCTGCCGCCGGACGCGGAGGGCCTCACCGTGGCCGAGCTCGCCGCCGAGCGCCGCTCCCTGTTCACCGGCGGCTTCACCACGCCGGTCCTGACGCTGTCCGCCGAGGCGCTGGAGCACAACCTCGCCCTCCTTGAGACGTACGCCGACCGCCACGGCCTGGCCTTCGCGCCGCACGGCAAGACCTCGATGGCGCCGGGGCTCTTCGCCCGGCAGCTCGCGCACGGCGCCTGGGGGATCACCCTCGCCGTGCCCCACCAGGTGCGCGTGGCACGGGCGTTCGGCGTCGAGCGGATCTTCCTCGCGAACGAACTCGTCGACGCGGCCGCGCTGCGCTGGATCGCCCGGGAGCTGGCACGGGACGAGGCGTTCCGCTTCATCTGCTACGTCGACTCCGTGCGCGGGGTCGAGCTGATGGACGAGGCCCTGCGCGGCGGCGCCCGGCCGGTGGACGTGGTGGTCGAGCTCGCGGCGGGCGAGGACGCGCGCACGGGGGTGCGCACGGAGGCCGAGTGCGCCGAGGTCGCCGACGCGGTGGCGGCCACCGAAACGCTGCGGCTCGTCGGTGTCGCGGGGTACGAGGGCGAGGTGCCGCGGCCCGACCCCGAGCGGGTACGGGCCTATCTCGGGCGGCTCGTCTCGCTCGCGGTGGACTTCGACCGGGCGGGGCGGTTCGCGAGGTCCGGCGTCGAGGAGATCGTGCTCAGCGCGGGGGGCTCCGGGTGGTTCGACGCGGTCGCGGACGTGTTCGCCGATGTCCCCGAACTCTCCGCTCCCGTACTGAAGTTGCTGCGTTCCGGGGCGTACGTCTCGCACGACTCCGGGCACTACCGCAGGCTGACCCCCTTCAACCGGGTGCCGTCGGAGGGCTCCCTTCAGCCCGCCTTCCGCCTGTGGGCCCAGGTCGTCTCCCGCCCCTCGCCGGAGCAGGCCTTCGTCAACGCGGGGAAGCGGGACGCGGCCTACGACCTCGATCTGCCCGAGGCGCAGGTCGTACGGGACGCGCGGACCGGTGCGGTACGGGACGCCCTGGGCATCTCGGTGACGGGGCTCTCCGACCAGCACGGGTGGCTCCGCACGGAGCCGGGGGCGGAGCTGTCCGTCGGGGACTGGGTGGGGATGGGGCTTTCGCATCCGTGCACGGTGTTCGACAAGTGGAAGCTGGTTCCGCTGGTTGCGGAGGGTGGGGAGGTCACGGACTACCTCCGCACCTACTTCTGACCCCGCGGCCCGCCCCGAAGCCCTGGGGCTCCGCCCCAGACCCCGTTCGCACCTAAAGGGCGCTCGTCCTCAATCTCCCCCAAGGCCTCAAGGGCCAGGGGGGACCCCCATGACGGGCTGAAATGCCCCATGCGGGCCAGCACCAGTACCGCCAGGGGCGCGGGGAACTGCGCGAAAAGCGAGCACGGCCCGCAGACCGAAGGGGGTTTGAGGGGCGCGGGGAACTGCGCGACAAGCCACGCACGGTCCGCGGCCGGAAGGGGGCGCGCGGAAGGGCGGCCCGTCCAGGGCCGGAAAAAGCCACGTACTCCGAGAGGCCACCATGGACCTGGTAATCCGCGACACCCGCGTCATCGACGGCACCGCCACCCCCGCCTACCGGGCGGACCTCGGCATCGCCAACGGCCGGATCGCCGCGATCAGACGCCCCGGCGAGCCCCCGCTCACCGCACCCCGCACGCTGGACGCCCACGGCCTCGCCCTCGCCCCCGGCTTCATCGACATGCACGCCCACTCCGACCTCGCCCTGCTCCGCGACCCCGACCACAGCGCGAAGGCCGCCCAGGGCGTCACCCTGGAGGTGCTCGGGCAGGACGGGCTCTCGTACGCGCCCGTCGACGACCGCACGCTGAGCGAGGTCCGCCGGGCCATCACCGGGTGGAACGGCGACGGCGGTGACATCGACTTCGACTGGCGCGGCGTCGGCGAGTACCTGGACCGCCTGGACCGCGGCATCGCCGTCAACGCCGCCTACCTGATCCCGCAGGGCACCGTGCGGATGTACGCCATGGGGTGGGACGACCGGCCCGCGACGCCCCACGAGCTGGACCGCATGCGGCAGTTGGTGGCGGAAGGGATGGAAGAGGGCGCGGTCGGGATGTCGTCCGGGCTGACGTACACGCCCGGCATGTACGCCACCGGCTCCGAGCTCGCCGAGCTCTGCCGGGTCGTGGCGCGCTACGACGGCTACTACTGCCCCCACCACCGCTCCTACGGCGCCGGCGCCCTGGAGGCGTACGAGGAGATGGTGCGGCTCACCCGCGACGCCGGCTGCGCGCTGCACCTCGCCCACGCCACCCTGAACTTCGGCGTGAACAAGGGCCGCGCGCCCGAGCTGCTGGCCCTGCTTGACGAGGCCCTGGCCGCCGGGTCCGACATCTCGCTCGACACGTATCCGTACACCCCGGGCTGCACGACGCTCGTCGCGATGCTGCCCAGCTGGGCCGGTGAGGGCGGCCCCGAGGCGATCCTCGCGCGGCTGCGCGACGACACCACCGCCGAGCGGGTCCGGCACCACATGGAGGTCCTCGGCGCGGACGGCTGCCACGGGGTGCCCATCGACTGGGCCACCATCGAGATCTCCGGGGTGAGCCGCCCCGCGCTCGCGGACCACGTGGGAAGGACCGTCGCCGAGACGGCCGCACGGCGCGGCGAGGAACCCTGGGCCACCGCCCGGCGGCTGCTCGTCGAGGACGGGCTCGGGTCCACCATCCTCCAGCACGTCGGCCACGAGGAGAACGTCCAAGCGATCATGCGGCACCGTGTGCACACCGGCGGCAGCGACGGCATCCTCCAGGGCGACAAGCCCCACCCCCGCGCCTACGGCACGTTCCCGCGGTATCTCGGGCACTACGCGCGGGAGTTGGGCATCCTCTCCCTGGAGGAGACCGTCGCCCACCTCACCTCCCGCCCGGCGGCCCGGCTGCGGCTGCCGGACCGGGGCCTGGTCCGCGAGGGCTACCGCGCGGACCTCGTGCTCTTCGACCCGGACACGGTCGCGGCGGGCTCCACCTTCGCGTCGCCGCGCACGCTGCCCGTCGGCATTCCGTACGTCCTGATCGACGGGAAGTTCGTCATCGAGGACGGCAGACGGACCGGTGTGCTCGCCGGCCGTTCGGTGCGCCGGACGCCCGGGGTGCGCTGAGGACGCCGGTGGACAGCTCGCGTGCCGCCGTCAGATAGACCGTGCGCAGCGGGCCGTAGTCGGCCGAGTAGGCGAGCTGGGTGAGCGCGAGGGCCTGGAGCGCCTTGGCGCTGCGCAGGGCCGCGCCCGGCACGGCGGCGCTCCGCACCACGCGGTCCAGGAGCTCGACCACCTTGTCGTAGTGGGGGGCCGGAGCGTCGTACTCCCGCTGTGCGGCGGCCAGCAGCCCCCGCCAGCGCAGCCGCCCACGGGACCGGTCGTTCATATCGGCTGCCTCCTGGGGGGTCGCGGGCGACGGACGTGACGACGGCCGTACGGAGTGCGGACGTACGGGACGCTAGGAACACCCGGGCCGACCGCACAACACCCCGATGACCGGTGTGGCTCATTCCGCGCCGCTCCCCGAGCCCGTCACCGCCCCGGCCGGATCCGCACCGACACCTCTCCCTCCCCGACCGTCCCGGAAGCCACGTGCAGAACGCGGGACTTGGCTTCCCAGGCCCTCGCGGTCCCGCCCGTGACCACGCCTCCGTGCGGGAAGAAGCGGGCGGGCAGGTACACCTCCGTGTCACCGCGCACCCCCGCCCGCGGCCGCCAGCTCACCGACAGGGTGCGGCTCGCCTCGTCCCAGGCGTACGCGACCGGGTCCCCCGCGATCGCCCTGGGCCCGGGGCGGTCCAGGACCGGCAGGAGCGGGGTGGGCCTGAGCCGCTGGTCCCAAGGCGCCCAGGGCCCCGGGTCGTTGGACCAGTACGCCGTGCCCGCGCCCAGGTCCTCGGCCATCGCCCGCACCTTCGCGACGTAGCGCAGGGCGCCGGGGAGGGTGGTGTCGAGACCGTATTCGCCGATGAGCACGGGCGCGCCCAGCCGCCGGGCGGTCTTGCGGGTCTGCTCGCGCCAGGAGGCGAGTGTGCGGTCCACCCACTTCTCGGCGCTCCCGGTGTAGCCGCCGCCCAGGTCCATCGGGAGCGGGTAGAGGTGCGGCGCATACGCGATATGTGCGTCCGCCCCATCGCCGCGGGGGTCCTTGAGGTACGGGAGGGCGCTCGGCAGGCCCCAGTTGGCACTCACCGCCTCGGGCTCCACGAAGATCCAGGAGTCGCGGTCGACCTCGCGGACGGCGGCGATGGTCTGTCGGTAGAGGGCGGCCAGCGGGCCCGCTTCGAAGGCGGGACCCTGGACGCTGCCGCCGAACGGCTCGTTCATCAGGTCGTAGCCGAGGACGGCCGGGTCGCGGGCGAACCGCGCGGCCACGTGGGCCCAGACGGCGGCGTAGTGGGCGCGCAGATCGCGGCTCGCCCGGCGCGTCCCCCAGAAGGCGTCGAAGGCCCGCACCGTGCCCGGCTCGATGTATTTCAGCTCCCACTGCCCCTGTTCCGCGACCGGCAGGCCCTCCGCCTCGGTCGCCCACTCGGGCGCGCCGTTGCCCTTGACGGCTGGGCCGTAGACGTCCTGATGCAGGTCGAGCATGACGTGCATGCCCCGCGCCCCGTACCAGCGCACGCGCTCGGCGATCCGGGCGAGATAGCCGTCGTCGTACTCCCTGGGCCTCGGCTCGACGTTGCGCCACTGGATCAGGAGGCGTACGAAGTCGGAGCCGAGCTCGTCCGACTCGCGCTGGACGTCGGCCTCCTTGATCCAAGGGAGCCCGTCCGGACGGGACTTGGCGCTGCTCGCGGTGTTGAGGCCGGTCAGGACGAGGGCGCGGCCCTGGTCGTCGGTGATCCAGCGGTGGCCCGCGGCCGTGTGCGCGGGCCCCGCCCCGGCGGGGCCGACCGCCACCAGGAGGCTGGCGGCGACCGCCAGCGCCGCGCCCGCCGCCGTCCACCCGATCGCCCGTGCCGTCCCCCAGAGCCGCATGGCCGGACCCTAAGGGCTTGGCCGTGCCTTCAACACCCCTGATGACAGCCGTAGTTGAGAATTGTTCAGCATCTTCTCAACGGCTCCCGGGTGCCCTAGGGTCCGGCCATGCGTCTGCCCAGAATCGAGGCGGCGGTGGCCGCCGTCGCCGGGATGTGCCTGCTGCTCACGCTGCTCCTGGGCATCACCGGGGTGCTGACCGCGGCCACCGCGCACGAGGGGGCGGTCCTCGTGCCGAGCGCGCTCGGGGCGCCGCTCGCCCTGCCCCCGCTACGCGCGGTGCCGTTCGGGGACACGGGCTGGACCCAGCTGCTCTGCGAGGACTTCGCGGCGGCCGTCCTGGTGGCGGTGGCCGGGCTGCGGATGCGGCGCCATCTGCGCCTGCGCCCGGCCGCGGGCCACGCCCGCCGTCTGCTCGCGGGCTGGACCGCCCTGGTCGCGGGCGCGGCGGCGGCCGGGGTGTGGCGGGGCCTGGTGGCGGCCCGGATGGTCGAGGCGGGCCCGGCGGGCTGGCTGCTGTACGGGGCGGCGGGCGCGGTCTTCGGAGCGGCGTGGGGGCTGGCGCTCGGCTGGCTCACGGGGGCGGCGGCGCTGGTCGCGACGTCCGGACCCGCACGGGGGTCCCGCCCCGGCCCGTGATGACGGGCGCCCTTCGCACGCGCCCGGGGCCCGGTCCCGGCCGCCCCGAACCGCCGGAAGCCGTCGGGCAAGGGGCGGGGTGGGGAAGATCTCACCGCGCGCGGGCCCGCACCCGCATTTGAAGCCCCGCCACCCCGGCGACCACGCTTACCCGGGCCCGGACCCGACCCGCGCATTGCGATGAAAGCCCACCCCGGGGGCGCCTCGCCCCGGCGGACCCACAACAACGAGGCACCCCGGGAAACACGGCCGTAAGGTGGCCGTCATGCAGGTGATCCAGTCGACCAAACTCGCCAATGTCTGTTACGAGATCCGGGGCCCGGTGCTCGAGGAGGCCATGCGCCTGGAGGCGGCGGGCCACCGCATCCTCAAGCTGAACACCGGCAACCCGGCGGCCTTCGGCTTCGAGTGCCCGCCCGAGATCCTGGAGGACATCCTCCGCAACCTGGCGGGCGCGCACGGCTACGGCGACGCGAAGGGCCTGCTGTCCGCGCGGCGCGCGGTGATGCAGCACTACCAGACCAAGGGCATCGAGCTCGACGTCGAGGACGTCTACCTCGGCAACGGCGTATCCGAGCTCATCCAGATGTCGATGCAGGCGCTGCTCGACGACGGCGACGAGGTGCTGGTCCCGGCGCCGGACTACCCGCTGTGGACCGCGTCCGTCTCCCTCGCGGGCGGCACCGCGGTGCACTACCGCTGCGACGAGCAGGCCGACTGGATGCCGGACCTCGCCGACATCGAGCGCAAGGTCACCGACCGCACCAAGGCCATCGTCATCATCAACCCGAACAACCCGACGGGTGCGGTGTACGACGACGAGATGCTGCGCGGGCTCACCGAGATCGCGCGCCGCCACAACCTGGTCGTCTGCTCGGACGAGATCTACGACCGCATCCTGTTCGACGGCGCCACCCACACCCCGACCGCGGTGATCGCCCCCGACCTGATGGTGCTCACCTTCAACGGCCTCTCGAAGAACTACCGGGTGGCCGGCTACCGCTCCGGCTGGCTCGCGGTGTGCGGGCCGAAGGCCCACGCCTCCTCGTACATCGAGGGCCTGACCATCCTCGCGAACATGCGGCTGTGCGCGAACATGCCGTCCCAGCACGCGGTGGCCACCGCGCTCGGCGGCCGGCAGTCGATCGACCAGCTGGTGCTGCCGGGCGGGCGGCTCCTGGAGCAGCGGGACACGGCGTACGAGCTGCTCACCCGGATCCCCGGCGTCACCTGCGTGAAGCCGAAGGGCGCCCTGTACCTGTTCCCGCGTCTCGACCCGAACGTCTACAAGGTCAAGGACGACCGGCAGATGGTCCTCGACCTGCTGCGCGCCGAGAAGATCATGGTGGTGCACGGCACCGGGTTCAACTGGCCCGAGCCCGACCACTTCCGGATCGTGACGCTGCCCTCGGCCAAGGACCTGGCGGACGCGGTGACGCGGATCGGCAAGTTCCTGGAGGGCTACAGCCAGATGTAGCCCTGCGCCGATCACATCTTGGGTCCGACTCAACTTTAGACAGGATCTAAGCTAGGATGGCTTCCTGAAACATCCAGGAGGCCATTCCCATGTACGAACCGATCCGCACCAAGTCGGTCCACAGCACGGTGGCCGCCGACAGCACCGGCATCCCGCACCGCTCCCGCGAGGACGAGCTCGACATCCAGCTCGCTGGCCACCTCTCGGCCCTGCTCGCCGTCACCGACGAGCTCGGGCTCAGCGAGGCCGGGGACGCCATCGCGCGGCAGGTGGCCCGGCTGCGCGGCGGTCTGCCGCCGGTCCGGCACGCGGGTCTGAGCCGGGCCGACGCCGACAGCCTGCACGCGCGCGCCCACGCCCTCGCGGGCCGCGCCCTCGTCGTCGCCGCCTCGCGGGCCGACACCGCCGCCGCGATTCTCGCCGCCGAGCGCATGGACGCCCACGCGGCGGCCGCCACCCTCACCGCCGCCTCCTGAGGCGGCCCCCGATCGGCCCCGGTCCGCGAGCCGCGGAGGTCCGCGGACCGGGTGCCACACATCCCCAAGTCGCTTGATGCGGGCCCGACTTGGCGTACGCGAAAAGAGGCCGGCCCCCGGGGCCGTGAGGGGACTCCGGGGGCCGGCCTTCGTGCGCGGCGGGTCACGAGTGACCCCACAGGTCAGGGCGGATGTCGAACCGACCCGCCGCGAACACCTCCGGCCGGGCCAGGACAGGCGGCCATGACCGGAGGGGGTTCAGCGGGGGCGGTTCAGCCGAGGCGGGACACCAGGGCGCGGTACTCGTCCCACAGCTCCTTCGGCGTGTGGTCGCCGAAGGTGTTGAGGTGCTCGGGGACCAGCGCCGCCTCCTCGCGCCAGACCTCCTTGTCGACCTTGAGCAGGAACTCCAGGTCGGCGTCCGGCAGGTCGAGCCCGTCGGTGTCCAGGGACTCCTTCGTCGGCAGGATGCCGATGGGGGTCTCGACGCCGTCGGCCTTGCCCTCAAGGCGCTCCACGATCCACTTCAGGACGCGGCTGTTCTCGCCGAAGCCGGGCCACACGAACTTGCCCGCGTCGTTCTTGCGGAACCAGTTCACGTAGTAGATCTTCGGCAGCTTGGCGGCGTCCGCGCTCGCGCCGACCTTGACCCAGTGGGCCATGTAGTCGCCCATGTTGTAGCCGCAGAACGGCAGCATCGCGAACGGGTCGCGGCGCAGCTCGCCGACCTTGCCCTCGGCGGCGGCGGTCTTCTCGGAGGCGACGTTCGCACCGAGGAAGACGCCGTGGTTCCAGTCGAAGGACTCGGTCACCAGCGGCACCGCGGAGGCGCGGCGGCCGCCGAAGAGGATCGCCGAGATCGGCACGCCCTTGGGGTCCTCCCACTCGGGCGCGATGATCGGGCACTGGCCGGCCGGCACGGTGAAGCGGGCGTTGGGGTGGGCGGCCGGGGTGTCGGACGCGGGCGTCCAGTCGTTGCCCTTCCAGTCCGTGAGGTGCGCGGGCGCCGTCTCGGTCATGCCCTCCCACCACACGTCGCCGTCGTCGGTGAGCGCGACGTTGGTGAAGACGGAGTTGCCCCACATCGTCTTCATGGCGTTGGCGTTGGTGTGCTCGCCGGTGCCGGGCGCGACGCCGAAGAACCCGGCCTCGGGGTTGATCGCGTACAGCTGGCCGTCCTCGCCGAAGCGCATCCAGGCGATGTCGTCGCCGATCGTCTCGACCTTCCAGCCGGGGATCGTCGGCTCCAGCATGGCGAGGTTGGTCTTGCCGCAGGCGCTCGGGAAGGCCGCGGTGACGTACTTGGGCTCGCCGTTCGGCGGGGTCAGCTTGAGGACGAGCATGTGCTCGGCGAGCCAGCCCTCGTCGCGCGCCATCACGGAGGCGATGCGCAGCGCGTAGCACTTCTTGCCGAGCAGGGCGTTGCCGCCGTAGCCCGAACCGTACGACCAGATCTCGCGCGTCTCGGGGAAGTGCGAGATGTACTTCGTGGAGTTGCACGGCCACGGCACGTCCGCCTCGCCCTCGGCCAGCGGGGCGCCGAGGGTGTGGACGGCCTTCACGAAGAAGCCGTCGGTGCCGAGCTCGTCCAGGACGCGCTGACCCATGCGGGTCATGGTGCGCATCGAGACGGCGACGTAGGCGGAGTCGGTGATCTCGACGCCGATCGCGGAGAGCGGCGAGCCGACCGGGCCCATGCAGAAGGGGACGACGTACATCGTGCGCCCGCGCATCGACCCGCGGAAGATGCCCTTCTCACCGGCGAAGATGGCCTTCATCTCGGCCGGGGCCTTCCAGTGGTTGGTCGGGCCCGCGTCCTCCTCCTTCTCGGAGCAGATGAAGGTGCGGTCCTCGACCCGGGCGACGTCGCGCGGGTCGGAGGCGGCGTAGTACGAGTTGGGGCGCTTGGCCTCGTCGAGCTTCTTGAACGTGCCCTTGGCGACGAGCTCCCCGCACAGGCGCTCGTACTCTGCCTCGGATCCGTCGCACCAGACCACACTGTCCGGCTGGGTCAGTTCCGCGATCTCGTTGACCCACGAGATCAGTTCCTGGTGCTTGGTGGGGGCCGAGAGGGGAGCCGCGATATCGCGCGCCACGATCGCTCCTTGATGAGGGTCTTGGGAGGGTTTTGACGTACTGCTTCATTGCCGCCCCGTGGGGGCTGCGACCCGGATGCTTGACCCCGTGGATCCTGTTGGCGCTCATCCGGTGCCGACCGCACTCATCTGATCTTCCGCGTCGTTCGCCCATATGTCCAGGGGGCCTCTCACGTGAGCATCACCACTTACCGCCTTCTTAACTGCCATTTGCCGTTCACTTACCAGACGGCTGGGGGACGCTCGGTGACCGGCCGTACCTATCCGTAACCTACGGGTCCGTAGGTAGCATGCGAACCATGACTGATCAGGTGATGGCATCCGCGATCGACCCGGTGACCCAGATGGTGAAGCCGAAGATGCGGGGCTGGCTGCACGCCGGGATGTTCCCGGCCGTACTGATCTCGGGCCTGGTGCTCACCGCGCTCGCGGGTTCCACCAAGGCGCGGATCGCCTGCGGGATCTACGTCCTGACCGCCTGCCTGCTGTTCGGCGTGAGCGGTCTCTACCACCGGGGCACCTGGGGCCCGCGCGGCGAGGCGATCCTGCGCCGCCTCGACCACGCCAACATCTTCCTCATCATCGCGGGCACCTACACCCCGCTCACCCTGCTCCTGCTGCCCGGCTCCACCGGCAGGGTCCTGCTGTGGGCGGTCTGGGCGGCCGCGGCCGCCGGCATCGTCTTCCGGGTGTTCTGGATCGGCGCCCCCCGCTGGCTCTACACCCCGTGCTACCTGGCGATGGGCTGGGCGGCCGTCTTCTTCCTGCCCGACTTCCTGCGCACCGGCGGCATAGCGGTGCTCGTCCTGGTCATCGTGGGCGGGCTGCTCTACAGCGCCGGCGGCGTGATCTACGGCATCAAGCGCCCGAACCCGTCGCCCCGCTTCTTCGGCTTCCACGAGGTCTTCCACTCCCTGACCCTCGCCGCGTTCGTCGTGCACTACGTGGGCATCTCGCTCGTCGCCTACCAGCACGGATAACCCCGACCCCGACCTTCGAAGGGCCCCGGCGCACCAGCGCCGGGGCCCTTCGCGTTCCCGTCCCCATTGACACCCGCACTCTTTTGAGAGCTACTCTCATAAGGCATGAGCTTTCACTGCACGATCCCGTGCAGGGGGACCACCTCACCCACGGGGGCCGAACCATGACCACACCCGCACCCCTCACCGGCGCCGCGGCGCCCTCCGGCGCGGCCGCGCCCGCCCCCGACCCCCGCCGCTGGTGGGCGCTGGGCGCGATGGTCGCGAGCATGCTGGTGCTCGGCTTCGACCTGACGATCCTCAACGTCGCGCTGCCGACGATGGCCGGCCAACTCGGGGCCACCACCGGCCAGCAGCAGTGGATGGCCGACGCGTACGTCGTCGTGTTCGCGGCCCTGATGCTCCCCGCCGGGCTGCTCGGCGACCGCTTCGGCCGCCGCCGCATGCTGATCACCGGACTCGGGATCTTCCTGGCCGGTTCGCTCGTCGGCTCGCTCGCGGGCAGCGTCGAACCGGTCATCGCGGCCCGTGCGGTCATGGGCGTCGGCGGCGCGCTCGTCATGCCGCTGGCGCTCGCGGTGCTGCCCTCGCTCTTCGCCCCGGACGAGCGCGGCAAGGCCGTCGGCATCGTGACCGCGGCCTCCGCGCTCGGCCTGCCGCTCGGCCCGATCGTGGGCGGCTTCCTGCTCGACCACTTCTGGTGGGGCTCGGTCTTCCTGATCAACGTCCCGATGGTCGCCATCGGGACGGCCGCCTGCGCGTTCCTGCTCCCCGAGACCCGCGACCCTGCCGCGCCCCGGGTCGACGCCCTGTCCACCCTGCTGACCGCGGCGGGGCTCGGGGCGCTGATCTACGCCATCATCGAGGCACCGAACCGGGGTTGGGGCAGCCCGCTGGTCCTCGCCGTGCTGGGCGCGGGCGCGGCCCTGATCGCGGCCCTGGTCGTACGCGAGCGGCGGGCCCCGCGCCCGATGCTGGACCTCAAGCTGCTCGGCCACCGGCCGTTCCTGCTGAACACGCTCGCCGCGACGCTGGTGATGTTCATCCTGTCCGGCCTCATGTTCGTGCTGCCGCCCTACCTCCAGGCCGTCCTCGGCAACGACGCGTTCGGCACCGGGCTGCGGATGCTGCCGCTGATGGGCGGGCTGATGATCGCCGCGAAGGGTACGCCGCGCCTGTGCGCGCGGTTCGGGGCGCGGGGCGTGATCAGCGCCGGGCTCGTGGTGCTCACCTTCGCCGCACTCCTCGGCAGCCGGACCGCCGACGGAGACGCGTACGCCTTCACCGCCCTGTGGCTCTCCCTCGCCGGGCTCGGCTTCGGCTTCGCGATGGTGCCCGCGATGACGGCCGCCCTCGCCACCCTGCCCCCCGAGCGCGCGGGCAGCGGCTCCGGGCTGCTCATGACGGTGCGTCAGGTGGGCAGCGCGATCGGCATCGCCCTGCTCGGTTCGCTGCTCGCCGGGGTGTACGCGGACGGGCTCCCCGGCGGGGCGCCGCACGCGGCCGCCGACTCCGTGGTCGCCGCCCACCTGGTGGCCGCGAAGACCGGTGACCCGCGCCTCCTGTCGGCCGCCGACTCGGCGTACGTGCACGGCATGGGCGTCGTACTGCTCGTCTGTGCCGTCGCCGCGCTGGCGACCGCGCTGCTCGCCATGGCCCTGCTTCCGAAGGCCGAATCCGCAGGTCCGGCGCCCGGCGAGGTCGCCCCGGCGGCGGCCGATGGCGGACAATGACCCCATGGCCGCCACCTCCCGCACCGCCCCCGACTCCGCCGGCTCCCCCACCTCGTCCGACCCGGATGCCTCGACCGGCCCGGTCGACCCGGTCGTGTCCGTCGTGGAAGGCCTCCAGCCGCAGTTGAGCCTGCGGGAACGCAAGAAGATCAAGACCCGAACCGCGATCCGCCGGGCCACCTATCGGCTGGTCGCCGAGCAGGGGTACGAGGCCACGACGGTCGAGCAGATCGCGGAGGCGGCGGAGGTCTCCCCCTCCACGGTGTTCCGCTACTTCCCGACCAAGGAGGACATCGTGCTCACCGACGAGTTCGACCCGATCCTCCTGCGGGAGATGCGGGCCCGGCCCCCGGCGGAGCCGCCGCTGGAGTCGCTGCGGCACGTCGTCACCGAGGCGGCCCGCCTCTCGCTGGCGGACGACCGCGAGGAGACGCTGCTGCGGACGCGTCTGATCGCGGAGGTGCCCGCGCTGCGGGCCCGCATGATGGAGTCGATGGCGACGACGAGCCGGCTCCTGTGCGAGGTGCTGGCGGAGCGGGCGGGGCGGAACGCCGTCGACCTGGAGGTGCGGGTCTTCGCGATGGCGGTGCTCGGGGCGTTGCACGAGGCGTCGGTGTACTGGGCGGAGCGGGGGCACCAGGATGACCTCCTGGACCTCATCGCCCGCACGATGACCACCCTCCACCGGGGCCTGCCCCCGGGCCCCGCCGCCTAGCCCCCGGGGCGGGGCCCGGACGCCCGGTCCCGCGCCCCCGAACCCCGCCTTCACCCGCAGACCGTACGTGGCCGTTCGCGCAGTTCCCCGCGCCCCTGGCAGGGTTGCCGCCGGACACCCCGCATCCGTGAAACCCGCCTTCGTCCGCAGACCGTACGTGGCCGTTCGCGCAGTTCCCCGCGCCCCTTAGCAGGACGGTGCTGGTCGGCACGGGCAACCTCAGCCCGTCATGGGGGTCCCCCCTGGCCCTTAAGGCCTTGGGGGAGATTGAGGACCAGCGCCCTTAAGGCGCGAACGGGGGTGTGGGGGCGGAGCCCCCGCCCGGGGTCGAGGGGCGGAGCCCCCTTGGGTTAGGTCAGGGACTCGGCCAGGGCGTCCGGGGTCGTCACCGGCGCGTCACAACGGAAGCGCCGACAGACGTACGCCGCCGCACCCCCACCCACCAACGGCCGCCCCACGAGCAACGGGAACTCGTCCCCCGGAGCCCCCACCGCCACCACCGCCCCCGGCGCGGACGCCAGCAGCGCCGTGCGGTGCAGCGCCCCCGTCAGGGGATCGGTGGGCGCCCCCACCACGGCCACCTCCCGGGGCCCGTCGAGCAGCGCCTCGGCCGCCGCCAGCCCCCACCCGATGAATCGCGGGGCCCGCGGCCCGAGCGCGCGGACCACGCCCAACGCCCCCTCCGCCGCCTCCCGGTGCGCCGAGGACCCGGTGTGCGCCGCGTAGGACAGCAGGGCCGAGGCCGCCGCCGTCCACCCGGAGGGCGTCGCGTTGTCCGTGGGGTCCTGCGGCCGCCGGATGAGCTTCTCCGCGTCGTGCGCCGTGTCGTACAGCACGCCCGCCTCGCCGGCGAACTGGTCCAGGACGATGTCGAGCAGGAACCCGGCGAACTCCAGCCAGACGCCCTCCCCGGTCACCCCGGCGAGCGCGAGGAAGCCCTCGGCGACATCGGCGTAGTCCTCCAACACCCCGCTGTTCGCGCCCACTTGGCCGTCCTTGGAGGTCCGGGCGAGCCGGGCGTGGCCGTCCATGTGGATCCGTACGAGCACGTCGGCGGCCTCGGTCGCGCGCTCGACGAGGTCCGGGCGGTCGAAGAGCGCGCCGACCTCGGCCAGCGCCGCGATCGCCAGGCCGTTCCAGGCGGCGACCAGCTTGTCGTCCCGCCCGGGCCGCTCCCGCAGCTCCCGCGCCGCCAGCAGCCGGTCGCGTACACCCGCGCCCAACTCCCCCCCGTCGGAGGGGAGTTGGAGGACCGAGGCACCCTCCTCGAAGGTGCCTTCCTCGGTCACCCCGAAGTGCCGGGCCGCGGCCTCGCCGTCCCGCTCGCCCAGGGCCTCGACGAGCTGCGCGGGCGTCCACACATAGAACGCCCCCTCCACATGGTGCCCGGCACCATCGTCGCTGTCGGCGTCCAGCGCGGAAGCGTATCCGCCCTCGTTGGTGCGCAGTTCGCGCACCATGAAGTCGGCGGTCTCCAGGGCGACCCGGCGCGCGAGGTCGGAGCCGGTGATCCGCCACAGGTGGGCGTACACGCGGCACAGCAGGGCGTTGTCGTACAGCATCTTCTCGAAGTGCGGCACCAGCGTCGCCTGCGGTCGCGGGCGCAGCACATAGCGGTGGAACCCGCCGCCGACCTGGTCGTAGAGGCTGGAGCGCGCCATGGCCTCGCACATGCCCTCGGCCATCTCCAGGGCCGCCTCGGAGCCGGTCCTGGCGTGGTGGCGCAGCAGGAACTCGATCACCATGCCCGGCGGGAACTTCGTGTCGCCGCTGCCGAGCCAGCCGGTCGCCGGGTCGTACTCGCGGGTGATCCCGAGCAGCGCCTGGGCGAGCTCCTCCTCGCCGGGCAGTCCGCCCGCGCCGTGGTCCAGCTCCCGGGCCGCCAGATCGCGGGTGATCTTCTGGGCGACGTCGGCGACCTCGTCGCGCCGGTTCGCCCAGGCACCCTGCACGCCTTCGAGGACCTGCCGGAAGGACGGCATGCCGTGCCGGGGCTCGGGCGGGAAGTACGTGCCGAAGTAGAAGGGCTCCCCGGCGGGGGTCATGAAGACGGACATGGGCCAGCCGCCCTGCCCGGTCGCGGCCTGCACCGCCTCCATGTAGACGGCGTCGACGTCGGGCCGCTCCTCGCGGTCCACCTTCACGTTCACGAAGTGCTCGTTCATGAAGGCCGCCGTGGCCTCGTCCTCGAACGATTCGTGCGCGAGGACATGGCACCAGTGGCAGCTGCTGTACCCGACGCTGAGCAGCACCGGAACCCCGCGCTCCCGGGCCTCGGCGAAGGCCTCGGGCGACCAGGGCCACCAGTCGACCGGGTTGTCGGCGTGCTGGAGGAGGTAGGGGGACGTCTCATGGGCGAGGCGGTTCGGCATGACTCCATACTCCCCCACACGAGAGATGATCCGCCGACTCCCTCGCGCCGACGCGCGTCACCCACGACACTTGGAGGTGCAGGCGGACGACGGGCTCTCGGAGGGGGACGCACATGCGGGACAGCCATCGGGCCGAGGCCGAGCGGCTGTTGGTACGCGCCGTGGAGGAAGAGGTACGGCGCTCCGGCGGGCGGTCCGACGGGAGCGCCCTGCTCTCCCGGGGCCGGGGCGCGCTCGACGCGCTGGCCCAGAGCGCCGCGGAGGAGTACGCGGCCTACACCCACGCCCTGGACGAGGCGGCGGCCGGGCAGCTGTCGTTCGGGGAGCGCTTCCGGCGCGACGGCGGATCAACAGGGCTGCTGGCCACGGGAGTCGGCGCGGTCGCGGCCGTCGTGGTCGACGCGGCGCTCGGGACCGGCGCGGGTGGCGCCGTGGCCACCGGGGCTGCCGTGCTGGTGGCCGGGGCCGCGGGGACGGTCGCGAAGGTGACGGCCGCGCACGTGCCGGCCGCGCACCGCCGGGCCGGCGCGCTGGGCCAGCCGGGCGGCCTGGAGCAGCTGCGCCTCCAGTGGCTGACCGCCCTGGAGGTGCGCGGCATCCGGCCGTTCCTGGACCAGCAGCGGGCGGTGAGCTCCAAGCCGCCGCCGAAGAAGGTGCCCACCCAGCTGCGCGGCACCGACAAGAGCGCCGCGGCCCGCCGCCGCTCGGTCCTTGAGCAGTCGTTCGGCCATCTGCCCGACCCGCAGGGCCCGTTCGCGGGGCGGCGGGCGGAGCTGGCGCGGATCGGCCAGTGGGTTCAGGCCGCCCGGGCCTCGACCCGGACCCGGCCGGTGGTCGTGGTGCTGCACGGGCCGCCGGGCTCGGGCCGCAGCACCCTCGCGGTGCGCGCGGCGCACGCGCTGCGCGACCAGTTCCGCGGCGCGTGCCTGGTCGACATGCGCGGCGGCAGCCTCTCCGGCGAGGGCCCGCTGCCCACCCGGGACGCGCTGCTGCACCTCCTGAACCGGCTCGGCGCCCCGCGCGAACAGCTCCTGTTCCGCGAGAGGTCGTCCCCCGAGCAGCAGGTGCGCCGCCTCGCCGAGCTCTACCACCAGCACCTGACGGGCCTCGCCGTCACCGTCGTACTGGACGACACCGACGACGCCGAGCAGGTGAGCACCCTGGTGCCGCAGCGCTCCGAGGGCCTGGTGCTCGTCACCTCCTCCAAGCCGCTCGACCTGCCCGCCGACTTCCCGGCGTGGGTGCACCAGCTGGCCGTCGAGCCGCTGGACGCGGCGGGCGCGGAGGAGTTGCTCCGCGAGGCCGCCGAGGAGAAGGAGTCGGGGCCCTACGACGCCGAATCGACCGAGCTGGTGCGGCAGTTGTGCGGCGGGCTCCCGCTGGCGCTGCGCGTCGCCGGGTCCTCGCTCGGGCCGCGTTCGACGCGGGCGCTGGCCGCCGACCTCGCGGCGTACGGACCGGTCGCGCCCGCCGAGCGGGCCCTGTGGCTGCGCTATACCGACCAGGCGGAGCCGGCCCGCCGGCTGCTGCGCCGCCTGGCGCTCGCGGGCCGCGCCTCACTGGGGGCGGCGGCCGCGGCGTCGCTGCTGGCCGCCGACGAGCAGGAGGCCCAGCGCCAGCTCACCGCGCTCGCCGCGGCGGGCCTCATCGACCGCGTGCGGGGCAGCCGCTACCGGCTGCACGACCTCGTACGCTCCTTCGCCGAGGCCCGCCTGGCCGACGAGGAGGAGCAGGCCGACCGGGTGGCCGCGCAGGAGCGGCTCATCCGCACCTACGCGGAGCTCGCGGACGCGGTGGGCCGCATGGTCGACGGCAAGATGTCGACCCGGGCCGGCCAGTTCGGCGGCCACGGCTTCCCGTCCCTGGACGCGGCGCTGCGCTGGCTGGACGACGAGTCCAGCTTCATCACGGCCGCCCTGCGGCAGGCCGAGGGGGTCGACCAGGAGGCCGTCCTGAGCCTGCTCGGCGCGCTGTGCGACTACTGCCTGCTGCGCGGCGACCTCTACCGCCTCGGTGAGATCAGCGAGTTGACGCAGGCCGTCGACCAGGGCCTGCTCGTCCGGTCCGTGCAATGGCGCACCGGCATCGCCGCCCGCCAGCTCGGCGAGCTCGACACGGCGCGTACGACGCTGTCCTCGGTGGTCAACCTCTACCGCGAGGCCCAGCACGACGCGGGCCAGGCGCTCGCCCTGTGCTCGCTCGGCATCACGCTGCACCACCAGGGCAACCTGGCCGAGGCGGCGGCGCGGTTGCGCGAGGCGATCGACCTCCAGGCGGGCGAGGAGCTGGCCGGTGACCGCGCCTGGTCGCTGCACGCGCTCGCGGCCGTGGAGCGCGACCGCTCCAACCTGTCGGGCGCACTGACCCTGCTCGCCACCGCCCTCGCCCTGCACCGCGAGAACGAGTCGCTGCACGGCGAGGCCTGGACGCACTTCCAGCTCGGCCAGCTGTATCTGCGCATGGGCGAAGTGCCGCGCGCCGACGAGGAGTTGCGTACCGCGCTCGACATGTACGGGCGCACCCGCGACGGCCGCGGCGAGGCCTGGGCGATGACCCAGCTGGCCCGCGCCCGGCTCGTGGACGGCGACGCGTCGGCCGCGGTCGACCAGCTCCGCCAGGCGCTGTCGCGCCACCGTGAGCAGGAGGACGCGCGCGGCGAGGCGTGGACGCTGTACTACTTGGGCCAAGCCCTGGAGGAGCGCGGCGACCGCGACCAGGCGGTGCGCGAGCTGGAGCGGGCCCGCACGATGTTCTCGCGGATGCGGGACGTGTACGGGCTGGCCTGCGCCCGCCACCACTCGGGCCGGGTCACCCGCGACCAGCGGGCCGCCCAGACCGGCAATCTGCGCAACTCCGGCTTCGCCCGCCAGCTCCTGGTGGACGCGCGCGCCGACTTCCACCGCATCGGGGTGGCGCACGGCGAGGCCTGGACCTGTCTGGAGCTCGCCCTGATCGACGCGGGCAACAACCGGCCCGGCCCGGCGCTCGCGCTGTGCGACGAGGCGACGGCGCTGTTCGCCTCGTACGACGACCGGCGGGGCGGCGACTGGTCCCGCTTCCTGCGCTGCACGCTGCTGCCGTACGCGGGCGCGGGCGGCGTGGAGGTGGGCACCGCGGTCGCCCAGGAGGAGGTGGCCCAGCTGATCCGCTCCCGGCACGACGCGCGCGACAGCAAGCTGGAGGACTGCGCGGAGGCCTTCGCCCTGATGCTGGAGCGCGGTGTCTCCCTGGAGGCGGGCTGGCAGGCCTGGCACCTGGGCATGGTCCCGGACCGGCACGCCCGGGAGGTCATGGGGGTGCCGGTGCGGGCCGGGCGCTGACGCCCCGGCCACGGCCAACGGCGCCCGCCGCCGCGTCCGGGAGGGACGCGGCGGGGCGCTCGGCGGACCCGAGGGGGTCAGACGTTCTTCGGCGATCCCTTGCCCGGGGCGGAGGCCGCCGGGGTCGCCGCGGACGGGTCCGGGGCTTCCTCGAAGTCGACCTTGCCCATGTGGCGGTTCATCGACTTCATCAGCATCCACACGCCGAGGGCGAGGGCGGCGAAGACGATGAAGCCGAGGACGCCGGGCGTCACCTTGTCATTGTTGATTTCGGCGGCCAGCGGGACCATGTGCGTCATTGCGAGGCTTGCGCTCATATCAGGCATTGTCGCGTACGCCCGCGAAGAGGTCGTCCTCGGGGAGGGAAGTGTCCACGAGCGACTTCGCGAGCTCGTACTCCTCGGTCGGCCAGACCTCCTTCTGGAGGTCGAGCGGCACGCGGAACCAGCCGCCGTCGGGGTCGATCTGGGTGGCGTGCGCGATCAGCGCCTTGTCCCGGATCTCGAAGAACTCAGCGCAGGGAACGTGCGTGGTCAGCGTGCGTTCGGCGCGCTCGAACTCCTTCCAGCGCTCCAGCCACTCGCCGTAGGGGGACTCCATGCCGCGGGCCAGCAGCGCCTCGTGCAGGGCGACCGTGCGCGGCTTGTTGAAGCCCTGGTTGTAGTAGAGCTTCTGCGGCTGGAAGGCCGGGCCGAACTCGGCCTCGGGGAACTTCTCGGTGTCGGCCGCGCCGTCGAAGGCCACCATCGTGATCTTGTGGGTCATGATGTGGTCGGGGTGCGGGTAGCCGCCGTTCTCGTCGTACGTCGTGATGACCTGCGGTCGGAACGTACGGATGGACCTGACCAGGCGGCCGGCGGCGGTCTCGACGTCCTCCAGGGCGAAGCAGCCCTCGGGGAGCGGCGGCAGCGGGTCGCCCTCGGGCAGCCCCGAGTCGACGAAGCCGAGCCACTCCTGGCGGACGCCGAGGATCTCGCGCGCCTCGTCCATCTCCCTCTTGCGGACCTCGTGAATGTGCTCCTCGATGTACTTGTCGCCCTGGAGCTTGGGGTTGAGGATGGAGCCGCGCTCGCCTCCCGTGCAGGTCACGACCAGCACGTCCACCCCCTCGGACACATACTTCGCCATGGTGGCCGCGCCCTTGCTCGACTCGTCGTCGGGGTGCGCGTGGACGGCCATCAGTCGCAGCTGCTCAGTCAAGACTCGATCCTCGGTGACTCAGTAAGTGAATGGTTGCTCAGTAAGCGAATGGGCGCCCTCTGTCGGTCGGCGCGACGGGCGGCTTCTATAGTGACCGAATCGGGGGACGGAAAATTCCGGTGACCCCCACCAGCAGGAGGACGATCATGGCCGCTGTGCGCGAGCAGCTTGCCCAGGGGCGCTACGGGCGCTCGGCGGATCAGCGCGCGGACCGCAAGCTGAAGATCGTCGGCGCGGCGTTCGGAGCCGTGCTGCTCGGCGTGGTCGGCTGGATCGGCTACGACTACGTGGGCGGGCAGTCGCTCTCCGCGCAGGTGATCAAGTTCAAGGTGGTCTCGGACACCTCGGTCGAGGTGCACCTCGAAGTCGTCAAGGACAAGGACGCCAAGGGCACCTGCACCCTGCGCGCCCAGCAGACCAGCGGCGACGACGTGGGCCGGGCGGACTTCCGGTTCGACGAGCCGGTCAAGCAGGTCGACAAGGTCGTCACGATCACCACGACCTCGCGCGCGACGGCCGCGGATCTGGTCGGCTGCCAGTCCGACTGAGCCGGGCCGGGCCCGTCCTCCCCAAGCCGCCGCGTTCGCATTTCCGACACACCGTCTCTGACCTGCGTTGATGAAGTTCTAGCGGTTTATGTCCTCCCCCTACGGCGCCTGAATTGTTAGGCTCGTGGTTTCGCCCACCCAACCTGGCACATGCTTCTGGGTAGGGCGATGCTTTGTATTCCCAGTACCGACGAGGAGCACCTGTGACCCAGACCAGCGACAACGTCACCTGGCTGACCCAGGAGGCGTACAACCAGCTCAAGGCCGAGCTGGAGTACCTGTCTGGTCCCGCGCGCACGGAGATCGCCGTAAAAATCGCGGCGGCCCGTGAGGAGGGTGACCTCCGGGAGAACGGCGGGTACCACGCGGCCAAGGAGGAGCAGGGCAAGATGGAGCTCCGGGTGCGCCAGCTGACGCAGCTCCTGGAGCACGCCAAGGTCGGCGAGGCCCCCGCGGCGGACGGTGTGGTGGCCCCCGGCATGCTCGTCACGATCGCCTTCGACGGCGACCCGGACGACACCCTGGAATTCCTGATGGCCTCGCGCGAGTACGCCTCGACGGAGATCGAGACCTACTCGCCGCAGTCGCCGCTCGGCTCCGGCGTGAACGGCAAGAAGGTCGGCGAGGACGCCGAGTACGAGCTGCCGAACGGCAAGAAGGCCTCGGTGAAGATCCTCGCGGCCGTCCCCTTCAGCGGCTGACACTCCGCCGCCACCCGGCACGAAGCCCCCGGCCGCCTTCGGGCGACCGGGGGCCTTTCGCATCCGTCAGACGCTGGCCGAACGGTACTTGCGGACCGCGAGCGTGCGGAAGACGGCGATGATCAGGACGGACCAGATGACCGAGGCGAGCACCGGGTGCTCCATCGGCCACGCGCCGGTGATCGACTTGGGCACGTTCGGCATCGTGTTCCCGAACAGCTCACGGGCACCCGCCACGGTGGCACTGAAGGGGTTCCACTCCGCGACGTGCTGAAGGAATGACGGCATGCCGGTGACCGGCACGAAGGCGTTCGAGATGAACGTCAACGGGAACAGCCAGATCAGCCCGCCCGAGGTGGCTGCCTCCGGAGTCCGAACCGTCAGGCCGATCAGGGCGCCGATCCAGGAGAACGCGTACCCGAGCAGGAGCAGCAGCAGGAAGCCGCACAGCACCTTGCCGAGGTTCTCGTGCGTCCGCCAACCGACGAGCAGGGCCACGCCCGCGAGCACGACAAGCGTGAGCGCCGTCTGCACCAGGTCAGCCAGCGTGCGGCCGGTCAGGACCGCGCCACGCGCCATGGGCAGCGAGCGGAAGCGGTCGATGAGGCCCTTGTGCATGTCGTCGGCGATGCCCGCGCCGGCTCCGGCGGTCGCGAAGGTGACGGTCTGCGCGAAGATGCCCGCCATCAGGAACTCTTTGTAGAGCTTCGGATCGGTGGAGCCACCCACACTGATGGACCCACCGAACACGTACGTGAAGAGCACCACGAACATGATGGGCTGAATGAGTCCGAAAAGGACGATCTCAGGAATCCGCGTCATCCGGATCAGGTTCCGCTGGGCGACGACCAGTGAGTCCCGTACGGACCCCCCGATCCCGCCGCGCGCGCGGGGTGTGCGTACGGCGTCGGTGATGGCGCTCACTTCGCTGCCTCCTTGCGGGACTTGGCGCGGCCGTGGGGGTCGGTGGGCTCGTCGTCCTCTTCCTTGGCGGCCTCGGCCGCGTGGCCGGTCAGGGAGATGAAGACGTCGTCGAGGGTGGGGCGGCGCAGGCCGATGTCGTCGATCTCCACGCCCCTGGTGTCGAGTTCGCGGATGACCTCGGCGAGCAGCTTGGCGCCGCCGGTGACCGGGACGGTGAGCTGGCGGGTGTGCTCCTCGACCTTGACCTCCCCCTTGCCGAAGCCCGCCAGGACGTCGCGGGCCGGGGTCATCTGGTCGCTCTGGTGGACGACGACCTCGACGCGCTCGCCGCCGGTGCGGGCCTTGAGCTGGTCGGAGCTGCCGCGGGCGATGACCTTGCCGTGGTCGACGACGCAGATGTCGTGGGCCAGGCGGTCGGCCTCCTCCAGGTACTGCGTGGTGAGCAGCAGGGTGGTGCCGCCGGCGACCAACTCCTGGATGACTTCCCACAGTTGCTGCCGGTTGCGCGGGTCGAGGCCGGTGGTCGGCTCGTCCATGAACATGACGGGCGGGGAGACCACGAGGGCGGCCGCGAGGTCCAGGCGGCGGCGCATGCCGCCCGAGTACGTCTTGGCGGGGCGGTCGGCGGCGTCCGCGAGGTTGAAGCGGTCGAGCAGTTCGCCCGCGCGCGCCTTCGCGGCCTTGCCGTTCATCTGGTAGAGCCGGCCGACCATCTGGAGGTTCTCGCGGCCGGTGAGGTACTCGTCGACGGCCGCGAACTGGCCGGACAGGCCGATGGAGCGGCGGACTTCGTTGGGATGCCTGAGGACGTCGATGCCCGCGACGACGGCCTTGCCGCGGTCGGGCTGGAGCAGGGTGGTCAGAACGCGCACGGTGGTGGTCTTGCCGGCGCCGTTGGGGCCGAGCAGGCCGAGGACCGTCCCCTCGGGGACATCGAGGTCCACGCCGTCCAGAGCCGTGACGTCGCCGAAAGTCTTCACCAGGCCTTCGGCATATATGGCGCCTGGCATGTGAGTACCCCCAGTTGGGTGTGACTTTCCGGAATGTACTGGACAAATCCTAGATTTACCGGGCAGGGATCGCCCGGTGGAGCCGTTGTCGAGCCACACCATAACGCGATACATCGCGTCCTGTCAGCGGTCCTGCGCGTGCTTCCTCCGCCCCCTTGCCCGCGCGCGGGTCCCGGCCTCAGTCCAGCACGGTGTAGCCCGCCTCCCGCAGCGCGCCGGACACTTCGGCGCAGTGCTCCGGACCCTTGGTCTCCAGGTGCAACTCCACCTCCACTTCCGTGAGTCCGAGCCGGGGATCGGTCCGTACGTGACTCACGTCCAACACATTGGCATCCAGCACTGACAATTCCCCGAGAAGCGAGGCCAGCGCCCCGGGGCGGTCCGTCAGGCGCAGCCGCAGCGAGAGGTAGCGGCCCGCCGCCGACATGCCGTGCCGCAGGATCCGCTGCATCAGGAGCGGGTCCACGTTGCCGCCGGAGAGCACCGCGACGACCGGCCCGCGGAACGCGTCGGGCTCGCCGAGCAGCGCGGCCACCGGGCTCGCCCCGGCCGGCTCCACGACCAGCTTCGCCCGCTCAAGGCAGAGCAGCAGCGCGCTGGAGAGCTGGTCCTCGGTGACCGTACGCACCTCGTCGACCAACTCGCTGACCAGCGCGAACGGGATGTCGCCGGGACGCCCCACCTTGATGCCGTCGGCCATCGTGGGCGCCGGGTCGATGGCGACGGGGTGGCCGACGGCCAGCGAGGGCGGATAGGCCGCGGCGGCGGCCGCCTGCACCCCGACGATCCTGACGTCGGGCCGCAGCGCCTTCACCGCGACCGCGATGCCCGCCGCGAGCCCGCCGCCGCCGATGCCGACGACGATGGTGCGCACCTCGGGGCACTGCTCCAGGATCTCCAGGCCCACCGTGCCCTGGCCCGCGATGATGTCCTGGTGGTCGAAGGGATGGAGGAACACCGCGCCGGTCTCGGCGGCGTACGCCTCGGCGGCGGCCAGCGTCTCGTCGACGACCGAGCCGCGCAGGATCACCTCCGCCCCGTAGTGCCGGGTCGCGGCGACCTTGGGCAGTGGGGCGCCGATCGGCATGAAGACCGTCGAGCGCACGCCGAGCAGCGAGGAGGCCAGCGCCACGCCCTGGGCGTGGTTGCCCGCGCTCGCGGCGACCACCCCCGCGGCCCGCTCCTCGGGACGCAGCCCGGCGATCCGCACGTACGCGCCGCGCAGCTTGAAGGAGCCGGTGCGCTGGAGGTTCTCGCACTTCAGGTGGACCGGCGCCCCCACCAGCGACGACAGGTGGCGGGAGCCTTCCATCGGGGTGGCCCGGGCCACCCCCGACAGCATCTTCTGCGCGCCGCGGATGTCATCGAGGATCAGGTGGTGCAAGGGGCCAGACGTACTGAAGCTCATGACGGCAAGTCTCGCAGCTCACGCCCCCTTCCGGCCGCCCGGATCCTGATCCGGGCGGGAGTTGTCCACAGGTTTGCGCACCGCCGGTACGTATGCCGGTCAGGCCGCGTACTCTGTCCCCCACCACACCGACACCCGCACGAGAGAGCCCCGGCCATGCCCCCAGTTCAGGACATGACTCCCCCGCTTGACCCCGGCCTCCTCGATGCCCTCCAGCACCAGGTGGCCGTGTTCGCCCGCCGCGCCGAGCAGACCAGGCTCGGCGGCGTCGGACAGGTCCGCAACTCGATGGACCGGGCGGCGTACCTGCTGCTCAACCGGCTCGACCTGGAAGGCCCGATGGGGGTCAAGGCGCTGGCCGCGGGCATGGGGATCGACTCGTCGACGGTGACCCGTCAGGTGGCGCCGCTGGTCGACACCGGCCTGGTCAAGCGCACCTCGCACCCCGAGGACGGCCGGGCGGTCGTGCTCCAGCTGTCCCCGCGCGGCCAGTCCCGCCTCGAAGAGGTGCGCTCCTCGCGCCGCGAGCTGATGGCCCAGGTCACCGACGGCTGGACGGAGCAGGAGCGCGAGTCGTTCTGCACGCTGCTCACCCGCTTCAACTCGGCGCTCTCGGCCCGCCAGTCGGCCGCTCAGGAGCCGTCCGCGCCGACCTCTTGACCCGGGGCTCGCGCCTGCCCTCATATGAGGCTCATGCGCGAGCGGCACTCCACCCAACACCGCCGCCGCACCCGGGAGTTCGAGTCGTACGTGGCGGGCGCGGGGGGCCGGCTGCTGCATGCCGCCACCCTGCTGACCGCCGAGCCCCCGGACGACAACCCGCGCGCCCGGCGCCTGCTGACCGCCGCCCTGGCCGAGACGTACGCCCGCTGGCACCGGCTGCGCGGTGAGGATCCCTACGACCGCACCCGGCAGGAGCTCGCCGCCCGGTTCGCCCGGGCCGCCTGGCGCTACCACCGGCCGCTGCTGCCGGGCCGGTCCCGGCCGCCCGCCGAGGACGGCCTCCTCGCGCGGCTGACCCCGCAGGAGCGGCTCATCCTCGTCCTGCGCCTGTACGAGGGGGTCGCCGAGGAGCAGACGGCGGCCCTGGTCGGGCTGCCGGTCGACCGGGTCCGGGCCATCTGCACCCGGGCGATCGCCACGATGCGCAGCACCCCGCCGGCGCCGCCCGCGTCCGCCGCCCCGGCGACCGGGGTGGCCACATGAACGGACGCGGGCAGGGGGAGGCCGGCCGATGAGCATGCCCGATCGCAAGACCGCCGAGGTCCGCCGGCTCCTGGAGGGCGGGCCGCATCCGGTCGTCCCCGTCGAACTGGCCGCGCGGGCGGCCGAGTTGGGCCTTCGGATGCTGCACCGGCGGCGCGTGGTGCGCCGCACGCTGTGGCTGCTGCTCGCGGTGGCGGTGATCGCCTTTCTGGTCTGGGCCTCGACGGCTCAGCCGTGGGTGGCGCCGCCCTCTACCGTGACGCCACCCGTCGAAGGGCTCTAGCCCAGCGCCTGCCGCAGGTCGGCGAGGAGGTCGTCGGCGTTCTCGATGCCCACCGAGACGCGGACGAGGTCCGCCGGGACCTCCAGGGCGGAGCCCGCGACGCTGGCGTGCGTCATGCGGCCCGGGTGCTCGATCAGCGACTCGACGCCGCCGAGGGACTCGCCGAGGGTGAACAGCTTCGTACGGTTGCAGACCTCGACCGCCGCCTGCTCGCCGCCCTCGACGCGGAAGGACACCATGCCGCCGAAGGCCCGCATCTGCTTGGCCGCGACGTCGTGGCCCGGGTGCTCGGGCAGGCCCGGGTACAGGACCTGGGTGACCTTGGCGTGCCGGGTCAGCATCTCGGCGATCTTGCCCGCGTTCTCGCTGTGCCGGTCCATGCGCACCGGGAGCGTCTTGATGCCGCGCAGCACCAGCCACGAGTCGAAGGGCCCGGCGACCGCGCCCATCGCGTTCTGGTGGTACGCCAGTTCCTCGCCGATCTCGGCCGAGTTGGTGATCAGCGCGCCGCCCACGACGTCGGAGTGGCCGCCCATGTACTTGGTCAGGGAGTGCACGACGATGTCCGCGCCGAGCGACAGGGGCTGCTGGAGGTAGGGGCTCGCGAAGGTGTTGTCGACCACGAGCCGGGCGCCCGCGGCCGAGGCGACCTCGGCGACGGCCGCGATGTCGGTGATGCCGAGCAGCGGGTTGGAGGGCGTCTCCACCCAGACGGCCTTCGTACGGTCGGTGATCGCGGCCCGCACCGAGGCCGGGTCGGAGGTGTCGGCGACCGACCACTCGACGCCCCAGCGCGAGACGACCTTGGCGAACAGGCGGAAGGTGCCGCCGTAGGCGTCGTTCGGGATCACGACGTGGTCGCCGGGGGCCAGCAGCGTACGCAGCAGGCAGTCCTCGGCGGCCAGGCCGGAGGCGAAGGCGAGGCCGCGGACGCCGCCTTCGAGGGCGGCCAGGTTCTCTTCGAGGGCCGTCCGCGTCGGGTTGGCGCTGCGGCTGTACTCGTAGCCGCCGCGCAGGCCGCCCACGCCGTCCTGCTTGTAGGTGGAGACCTGGTAGATCGGGGGTACGACCGCACCGGTCAGCGGATCCGCGGTGTTCCCGGCGTGGATCGCGAGGGTCTCGAAGCTCTTGACCGCATCATCTGCGTGCTTGTGGCTCATGGCTCCAGAGCCTAGTTCGTCGGCCCGCCGGGTTCGTCATATCCCTGTGCCGTCTGGTTCGCTGGTGGACATGGAGATTCTGTGGACCCTGCTCGCGCTGTGCGTGCTCTTCGCGATCATCAGCCGGTTCGTGTTCCGCCGCGGCGGGGGAATCCAGCTGTCCCGGCCCGGAGCCCCGGACGCGGCCGACCCGGCGGCGTACGGCTTCCTGCTCCAGGAGGAGCTCGACGTCCGCATGCCCGGGCCCGACCAGGACCTCCTCGACGTGCTCGCGGTCGTGCAGGGGACCCAGAACTGGAAGCCGGCCGCGCAGCTGCTCGCCGGGACGCCGAAGGAGGGCGAACGGCGCTGGCAGCGCGTCCAGGCGTTCGCCGGGGCCGCCTCCCTCGAACTCGCCCAGCACCCGGGCGTCGGCGGGGCCTGGCTGCGCGCCTGGCGCTCCGAGGCGCCGAAGGACGCGGGGGCCGCGCAGGTGCACGCGGAGTTCCTGGTCCAGCAGGCCTGGCGGTCCTCGTCGGTCGGTCAGGACGACTTCCGGATCATCCTGGAGGAGGCGCGCACGGTCTGCGGCCAGGCCGCGCTGCTCGCCCCGGGCGACCCCGTTCCGTACGTGATCGAGCTCGCCGTGGCCCGTGGACTCGCCTATCCGCGCCCGGAGTTCGACCAGCTGTGGGCCAAGGTCATGGACCGCGCCCCGCACCACATGGGCGCCCACCTCGCGGCGCTGCACTACCACTGCGAGAAGTGGCACGGCTCGCGCGCCCAGGCCGACGAGTTCGCGACGGCCTCCGCGGCCCGCGCCCCGCACGGCTCGCTGCTGGCCGCGCTGCCGCTCTTCGCGGTGTACGAGCACGCCACGGACGCGATGGTGAACGACTTCTACGGCACGGCGGTGGTCAGCCGCGCCATGGAGGGCGCCCTGCACGCCGTCCACCAGGCCCGCCCCGACGACCCTGTCCTGCCCCAGGTCCGCCACCTGCTGGCCCACTTCCTGGTGGGCGCCGCGCGCTGGGCGGAGGCGATGGACCAGTTCGTGGCCCTGGACGGGTATGTGGGAGCCCTCCCCTGGACGGTCTCCGAGGACCCGGCGGCGGCCTACGCGCTGCACCGGGCCCTGGCGGTCGCGGGGTACGAGGCGAACGGCGGCAGCCCGGCGACGCTGCGGCGCCCGTAGCGGCCGGTGCGGTGGCCGTAGCGGCCGGTGCGGTGGCCGGAATCTCTCGGCCCGGCCATGCGTTCTGTCTAGGCATCCACACTTCGAGGAGCCCCCGATGATCTTCGGCCGCCGCACGCCCGAGCTGCCCACCCCCGAGCAGGCCCTCAAGGGACGCCCGGAGCCCGAGTTCACCCTGCCCTCCCGGCACACGGTCCTGGGCAACCCGCTGGCCGGGCCCTACCCCGAGGGCCTGGAGATCGCGGACTTCGGGATGGGCTGTTTCTGGGGCGCCGAGCGCAAGTTCTGGCAGCTGCCGGGCGTCTGGACGACCCTGGTCGGCTACCAGGGCGGCAGCACGGTGAACCCCGCGTACGAGGAGGTCTGCTCGGGCCTGACCGGCCACACCGAGGCGGTCCGGGTGGTCTACGACCCGGCGCTCGTCTCGTACGAGCAGCTCCTGAAGGTGTTCTGGGAGTCCCACGACCCGACCCAGGGCTTCCGCCAGGGCAACGACGTGGGCACCCAGTACCGCTCGGCGATCTACACCCACACCCCCGCCCAGGCGGCCACGGCCCAGGCCTCCCGCGAGACCTACCAGAAGGTCCTGACGGGCTCGGGCCACGGCACGATCACCACAGAACTCCTCCCCGCCGAGGGCCGCCCCTTCTACCCCGCGGAGCCGTACCACCAGCAGTACCTGGACAAGAACCCCGCGGGGTACTGCGGGATCGGGGGCACGGGGGTGTCCTGCCCGATCGGCATCGCCAAGGCCGGCTGAGCCCCCGCTCGGGGTCGGCGGCGTCCCGGCCCGCGCGTCACGCCCTTCCCGCACCCGGCCTTTCCTGTTGTGGAAAGGCCGGGTGCTTGACCTCCCCCCGAGCGGCTCGGGAGCATCGACCACGACGCGCTGCGCCGATGTGGGGGGGCCGAGAATGCTGCGGAAGTTGTCCGGTGACCCGGAGTGCAGGAACGGGACGTGTCCGACGCTGTGGGGCACCGAGGACGCCAGGAACTACGTGGTCCAGGGCTACGTCATCACCGACCCCGAGCTGCTGGCGCAGCTCGATCTGCCGGAGGGCGAGACCGCCGTCCTCGTACCGGCCGCGGTGCTGGAGGAGTACTTCCGTGCTCAGCGGTGAGGAACTCGGCCGTCTCTTCGAGACCTTCGAGCGGACGGCCTTCCGTCTGGAGACGCTCTCCGTCTACAGCGTGGACGAGGAACGCGAGGACTTCGAGCGCTTCCTGGCCGGCGGGGACATGGGCCCGGACTGGGACGACAACCCCTGGGTGCGATCGATGACCGACAAGGGCAGACAGATCTCGCGCGTCCATGTGCTCAGGTCTCCGCTCACCGACTACCTGCGGTACGAACTGGCCTCCTACCCGGGCAACATCACGGCCGGCGAGACCATCGGCATCATCGATCAGGCCGAGCAGGACGTGACAGGCCTGCCCGATCACGACTTCTGGTTGTTCGATGATCAGGAGGTGTACCGGATGCACTACACATGCGGAGGCGTGTTCCTGGGCGCCGAACCGCTTCCCGCCCACAGACTCGCCGAGTACCAGCACTACCGGGACCACGCCTTGGCCTCGGCGGTGAGGTTCGCGGACTACTGGGAGCGGCACCGCTGACCGACGACTCGATCGGGAGAGCCCTGCGGGCGCTGCGCGACGCATCCGGACGCACGGGTGACTCGGTGGCCCGCCGGGCTTCCATGTCCGCCGGGAAGCTGTCGAAGATCGAGACCGGCAAGGTACGGCCGACCGTCCAGGACGTGGACCTGGTCCTCACCGCCCTCGGCGTGAGCCAGGAGGTCAAGGAGGAGTTCCTGGCGACGGCCCGCGCCGAAGCCACCGAGGCCACCGCGTGGCGCCTGCTGCGCCGCACCGGCCCATGGAAGCACCAGAAGACCATCCGGGCCATCGAGGCGGGCACCGCCACGCTCCGGCTCTTCCAGGGCCAGCTCGTGCCCGGACTCCTCCAGACCCCCGAGTACGCTCGCGCCGTCTTCTCCCTCCCTCCGGGCATGCCGCAGGAGACCAGGGCCAGGACCGTGGCGGCCCGCCTCGAACGACAGTCGGTGCTTTACGAGTCCGGTCGATGCTTCCGCTTCCTGATCTGCGAGCACGTACTCCGGTGGCGCATCAGCGAGCCCGTGGTCATGGCGCTCCAACTGGATCGGCTCGTGTCCGTGTCCAGGTTGCCCAACGTCTCGCTCGGTGTCCTGCCGTCCGACCGCCGGATGCCGGACTTCCCCATGACCTGCTTCAGCCTGCACGACGACCGGCTCGTCATCGTGGAGACGTTCCACTGCGAGATCACCACCCGCGAACCCAAGGACGTCCAGCTCTATCTCGACACCTTCGAGCGGTTCGCCGCGGTGGCGGTCTACGGGGATGCCATGAGAGCCCTGGTCGAGGACGTGCGGGACGGATTTCTGCCCGAACAGGAAAGGCCCTGGAGGGAGTCGACCGCCGGGTGAAGCATCAGTGGTGACACCACCCGACGGAAGGAATCCCCGTGAGCAGTTCCAGTACCACGATGGACCCGCCGGTCCACCTGTCCCTTCCTCGCACGCCGCCCGCTCCCGCGCCGGGCTGCGGTGTCTGCGCCGCCCTGGCCCGGCAGCGCGCCGCGGCGTACGGCGCCGGGGATCTGTCCGCCGTCTCGGACTGCAACGTCGAGTTGGCCGCGCACCCCAAGACGCACCCCGGGGGGCGGTAGTGGACATGCAAGCATGGCGCGACGCCTGGGCGCGGGCCGAGGGGGCCTGTGAGGGGCTTCGGGGGGTGTTCGAGGGGCTCGGGTTTCCCGAGTCGGTGCGGGTCTCGCTCCGTCCGCAGGTGCACTACCGGGGCACGGCCCAGGTGCACGTCGGTGTGCTCGACGCCGCGCATGTCGAGGAGCTGGCCGAGGCGTTGCGGGCCGGGGCGGTCAGGGGGCGGGCGCCGGGCGAGGGCTAGGGACCGTTCGGGGGAGTCCGGCCGGTTCGCGGCATAGCGGGGCGCGGGTTCGGGTGAATTGCTGGGGACACCGACAAATCGGCCGGACAGGCGGTAGGCGTGAGCGATCCGAGGACGACCATGGGTGACCCCGTACATCTCGCGCTGCCGCACGCGCCGCCCCAGCCCGCGCAGGGGTGTGCGGTGTGCGCGGAGATGGTCGTGCGGCGGCGGGCCGCGCGCGGGCGCGGGGACCTGTCCGCGGCCACGGACGCCGACGTGGAGATCCGCCACCACCCCCACCCGGCCCGGGGCCGCCGGCGCTGACCCCGGCCCCGATATTGACTGGTCACACCCCGCCCGGCCGGGCCACGCTTCCCCCATGGAAGCCACGGAAGCCACGGAAGCCACGGAAGCCACAGACGTCACGGACGCCGCGCACGGCCTCACCACCGCCCCGCCCCGCCAGCAGATCCGCGCTCTGCACACCGAGTCGACCGTCACCGTCTACCAGGCGTACGACCCGGCGCTCGGGCTGCCCGCCGCCCGTGACGGGCGTTTTCCGGCGGCGTGGAAGCGGGAGCGGATGACCTGGGTCAAGCCGTCCTTCCTGTGGATGATGTACCGCTCGGGGTGGGCCATGAAGGAGGGGCAGCGCACGGTGCTGGCCGTCGAGATTCGGCGGGACGGGTTCGACTGGGCGCTGGATCACGCCTGCCTCTCGCACTACGTGCCCGGCGTGCACGGTGAACGGGACGCCTGGCGACGCGAGTTGGAGCAATCGCCCGCCCGGGTGCAGTGGGACCCCGAGCGGGATCTGCGGCTCCAGGCGCTGCCGTACCGCTCGCTCCAGCTCGGCCTCGCCGGGGAGGCCGTGCGACGGTACGCCGACGAGTGGATCGTCGGCATCCGCGACGTGACCCCGCTCGCCCACCGCGTCCACGCGCTCGTACGGGACGAGCGACTCGACGCCGCCCGCGCCCTGCTGCCCGACGAACGGGACTACCCCCGCGGCACCTGACCTCGGCCCCGGACACGCCCACACCCTCGTACGAGACGGACTGCTCGACGCCGCTCAAACCCCGCTCACTCCAGTTCCGCCCAGATCTCGTACGAGATCTCCGCCGCCCGGTCCGCGGCACCCGCCTCGCATGCCGCGATCAGTTCCTCGTGGCGGGCGGCCGAGGCGCGGGCCGCCGTGCTGGAGAAGCGCTGGTGTTCCAGGCGGCGCAGGAGCGGGGTGTAGCGGGCCACCGTGTCGGCGAGCGGCTGGTTGCCGCTCGCGGTGACCGGGACGGCGTGGAAGGCGTCGTCGGCGGTGATCGCCGCCGCGATGTCGCCCGCGTTCACGGCTCGTACGAACTCCTCGTTGGCCGCGCGCATCCGGCCCAGGTCGTCCGGCCGCAGGCGCGGCAGGGCCTCGCGCACCGCGAGGGTGTGCATCGCGCCGACCACGGCCAGCGCGCCCCGGATCTCCTCGGCGACCAGCGGCGCGACCCGCGTGTAGCTCTGGGGCTTGGAGACGACGAGCCGTTCGGCGGCGAGCCGGGCCAGGGCGTCGCGCACCGGGGCGCGCGAGAGACCGAGGCGGGCGGCGAGTTCGGCGTCGCTCAGTTTCGCGCCGGGGGCGAGCTCGCCCGAGACGATCGACGCGAGCAGCGCCTCGTACGCGACGTCGCGCAGCAGTCGGCGGGGCGGCTCGGGGGCGGGGGCAAGGGCAGGAGGCTCTGCGGTCACGGCTAACATTTTAGTTCGTTGCCGGGTGCGAGCCGCAGGGAGTACGGGCGTGAACAGGAACAGCGGGACCGCCGCACCCATGGCCCTTGGCGTGGTCGCCGCCGCCTGCTTCGCGTCCAGCTTCGTGCTCAACCGCGAGATGAGCGTGGCGGGCGGCTCCTGGCTGTGGACCGCGAGCCTGCGCTATCTGTTCATGCTGCCGCCGCTGGTCCTGCTCGTGTGGGTACGGGGCGGGCTGCCCGGTGTCGTACGGAGTCTGCGCGCCCGGCCCGGAACCTGGCTCGGCTGGTCGACCGTCGGGTTCGGACTGTTCTACGCGCCGCTCACCTGGGCCGGCCGGGAGGGCGCGGGCTGGCTGCTCGCGGCGACCTGGCAGCTGGTGATCGTCGCGGGCATCGTGATCGGCGGGCGGGTGCCGCGCCGCACCCTCGCGGTCTCGCTGCTCATCGTGGCCGGGGTCGCGCTCGCCCAGACCCAGAACGCCGACGGCCTGGACACGGGCTCGGTGGCCCGGGTCGTCGTGCCGGTCCTGGTCGCGGCCGTCGCCTACCCGCTCGGCAACCGGAGACTGCTCGGCCGCGACGGCCTCGACGGGGTGCAGCGCACGCTCGCCATGACGCTCGGCTCGCTGCCGCTGTGGGTGGCCCTGGCCGGCACGGCGGGCCTGCGCGTCGGCGCCCCGGGGCGGGACCAGGTGGTCCAGTGCCTGATCGTCGCGCTGGTGTCGGGGGTGGCGGCGACCACCCTGTTCTTCCGCGCCACCGACCTCGTACGGGACCGGCCGGCCGCGCTCGGCGCGGTGGAGGCGACCCAGGCCGCCGAGGTGCCCTTCACCCTGGCGGGCGAGGCCCTGGTGACCGGCGTCGCGACCCCGCCCCCGTCCGCCTGGGCGGGCCTCGCGCTCATCGTCGGCGGGCTCTGCCTGCACGCCCTGCACCGGCCGCCCGCGCGCACGGCCGCCGTTTCGGCCGGAGCCGTCCCGGCCCGTGCGGAAGTCCCGCCCCGTGCGGAAGTCCCCGCCCCTCGGCCGCCGTCGGCCCGAACTCCCTGAACATCCCGACGACTTGGGGCCGCGCGAGCGGCCCGCCACGGCCGTGGGCTACCCCTGGTCCGCCGTCGACGCGAGCTGCTCCGCGCGGTACGCGGCGGCCGTGCGCGACGCGTCGTAGCCGTCCGCGACGCCCTCGACGAGCACCACGTCGCCCGGGATGTGGTCGGCGCGCAGCGGTATGAGCTCCTGGTAGGCGGCTGAGTCGTACCAGGCGCGCGCCTCCTCGATACCCGGGAACCCGATGATCACCAGCGCCTCGGGCCACGCGCCCTCGCGGACCTCCAGGGGTGCGTTGTGCACCAGGAAGCGGCCGCCGAAGGGGTCCAGCGTGGCCTGGATGCGCTCCATGTAGACGAAGACCTGCTCGTCCAGGTGGGCGGGCGGGCGCAGGTTGCCGATGGCGTAAGCGGTCACGTTGTCCTCCGGGTGACGGTCTTCCGTGCGAACGCTCCGATCATGTCCCGGCCACTCTGGGGCGGTCGATTACCGCCGAGGTAAGGCAGGCATGCCGACGGCCCCGGAGGCGGGGGTTCCTCCGGGGCCGTCGGCGGGCACGGCCCGGGCGGTGTCGATCCGGCCCGGTCGGGGCCGTGCCGGACCGGCCTGGCCGGGGGGATCAGATCGTGGCGGTGTCGATCACGAAGCGGTAGCGCACGTCGCTGGCGAGCACCCGCGCGTACGCCTCGTTGATCTGGTCGGCGCGGATCAGCTCGATCTCCGCGCCCAGGCCGTGCTCGGCGCAGAAGTCGAGCATCTCCTGGGTCTCGGCGATGGAGCCGATCATCGAACCGGCCAGGATCTTGTTGCCGCCGATGAGGCCGAACATGTTGAGCGCGTTCGGCTCCTCGGGGGCGCCCACGTTGACGAACGCGCCGCCGGTCTTCAGGAGCGAGAGGTACGCGCCCAGGTCCAGCGGCGCGGACACGGTGGAGACGATGAGGTCGAGCGAGCCCGCGAGCCGCTTGAAGGTGTCCTCGTCGCTGGTCGCGTAGTAGTGGTCGGCGCCGAGCCGCAGGCCGTCGTCCTTCTTGCGCAGCGACTGGCTGAGCACGGTCACCTCGGCGCCCAGCGCGTGCGCGATCTTCACGCCCATGTGGCCGAGGCCGCCGAGCCCGAGGATGGCGACCTTCTTGCCGGGGCCCGCCTGCCAGCGCTTGAGCGGGGAGTACAGGGTGATCCCGGCGCACAGCAGCGGGGCCGCGACGTCCAGCGGGATGCTGTCGGGGATGCGCAGGGTGTGGTCGGCGTCCACGACGATGTGGGTGGAGTAGCCGCCGTAGGTGGGCAGCCCGTCCTTGCCGAGGGAGTTGTAGGTGGGGGTGCCGTTGGCGCAGAACTGGTTCTGCCCCGACGCGCAGGCCTCGCACACCCCGCAGGAGTCGACGAAGCAGCCCACTCCCGCGCGGTCACCGACCTGGAACCGGGTGACGGCGGAGCCGACCTCGGTGATCACACCGGCGATCTCGTGGCCCGGCACCATCGGGAAGATGGCCTGGCCCCAGCCCTCGTTGGCCTGGTGGATGTCGGAGTGGCAGATACCGGCGTACTTGATCTCGATGAGTACGTCGTTCGGGCCCACCGGACGGCGTTCGATGGTGGTGCGCTCCAGCGGAGCCTTGGCGGCGGGGGCGGCGTAGGCGGCGACGGTGGTCATTGCCGTTCTCCTCAGATCTTCGGGTACGCGCTCCAGCCTGCCCCGGTCGCCGTCCGCCACCCAGACCCCTGTTCTGCCTACGACCAGCGTGCGTACCACTGACAGGGTCAGGCTCGTGGTCGTACGACCAGGGCGGGGACCACGGATACTGGGGTGTCATGGACCAGCGCGCCGAACTCAGCGAATTCCTCCGCTCCCGCCGGGCCCGGCTGAAGCCCGAGGACGTGGGGCTGCCCGACCACGGGCGCCACCGCAGGGTGCCTGGGCTGCGCCGGGAGGAGCTGGCACAGCTGGCCGGCGTTTCGGTGGCGTACTACACGCGCCTGGAGCAGGGCAACGCGCAGAACGTGTCGGTGGAGGTCCTGGAGGCGATCGGGCGGGCGCTGCGCCTGAACGACACCGAGCAGAACCACCTCACCCACCTCGCCAAGGGCAAGGCGAAGAAGAAGCGCGCGTCGGCGGCCCGGGCGCACGAGTTCCGTCCGGCGCTCCAGCAGCTCATCGACGCGATGGAGGGCGTGCCCGCCTACCTCGTCGGGCCGCGCCTGGACATCCTCGCCTGGAACCGGATGGCGGCCGCGCTGCTCGGCGACCTGTCCCGGTTGCCCCCGCAGGAGCGGAACCTGGCGCGCCACGTCTTCCTGGACCCGGCGTCGCGTTCGCTGTACGTCGACTGGCACAACAAGGCCGTCGACGTGGTGAGCGTGCTGCGGCTGTGCGCGGGCTGCTATCCCGACGATCCCCAACTCACGGCGCTGATCGGGGAGTTGTCGGTCAAGAGCGAGGAGTTCCGCTCCATGTGGGCGGCGCACACCGTCGCCGACAAGGGCCACGGCGTGAAGCGGCTGCGCCATCCGGTGGTGGGCGAGCTGACACTGGCCTACGAGACGCTGAAGCTGCCGGACGCGCACGACCTGTCGCTGGTCACCTTCCACGCGGAGCCGGGCTCGGCGTCACAGGAGTCGCTGCGGCTGCTCGGCAGCTGGAGCGCCGAGCAGCCGGTGCGAGCGGCCTGAGGGCCCCGCGGGGGCCGTGAGGATCAGACGGCGGAGCCGGCCTTCCACTGGTCCCAGCTCATGTTCCAGCCGTTGAGGCCGTTGTCGGGCTGGACCGTCTTGTCGTGGGAGTTCTTGACGATGACGACGTCGCCGGTGATCGAGTTGTTGTAGAACCAGGCGGCCGAGGTGCCGTCGTCGCCCGCGCCCTTGGTGTCGGACAGGCCGACGCAGCCGTGGCTGGTGTTGGCGCTGCCGAAGATCGACTTGGCGCCCCAGTAGTTGCCGTGGATGAAGGTGCCGGAGGCCGACAGGCGCATGGCGTGCGGCACGTCCTTGATGTCGTACTCGCCCTTGCCGTCGTCGTCCGTGAAGCCGACCGTCGCACCGTTCATGCGGGTCTCCTTGTACTTCTCGGAGATCACCATCTGACCGTTGTAGGTCGGGTGCTCCGGGGAGCCCGCGGAGATCGGGATGGACTTCACGACCTTGCCGTCCTGGGTGACGGTCATGGTGTGGGTGTTCGCGTCCACGGTGGAGACCTGGTTGCGGCCGATCTTGAAGGTGACCGTCTTCTCCTGGACACCGGTGATGCCGTTGGAGGCCTCGACGCCGTCGAGGTCCATCTTCATGGTGACGGTCGAGTTCTCCTTCCAGTACTCCTGCGGGCGGAAGTCCAGGCGCTGGGAGCCGAACCAGTGCCCGACGACCTCCTGGCCGCTGCTGGAGGAGACGGTGATCTTGGCCTGGACGCCCTTCTTGTTGGTGATCGCCTTGTCGAAGTTGATCGACACCGGCATGCCGACACCGACGGTGGAGCCGTCCTCGGGCGTGAAGCTGCCTATGAAGCTGTTCTTCGGGGAGACGGTGGTGAAGGAGGCGTTCTCGTGCGCCTGGCGCCCCTTGGCGTCCGCCGCGGTCGCACTGATCTTGTACGTGGCCGAGCGCTTCAGCTGCTTGTCGGGCGCCCAGCTCAGCCCGTCGGCGGATATCTTCCCGGTGACCTTGTCGCCGTCGGCGGAGGTCAGCGTGACGTCGGTCAGCTTGCCCTGGGCGACGGTGACCTTGGTGTCGCTGTTGATGCCGACGTTGGTGGCGCCGTTCTTCGGCGTGATGGTGATCTTGGCGTCCGAGGTGTCCTTGGCCGCCGCCTTGTCGGCCGCCGCCTGCGCCGACGACGAGCTGTCGGCCTTGGCACCCTTGTCGCCGTCACCGTTGCAGGCAGAAAGGACCAGTACGCCGCCGAGCACCGCGCACGCCGCCGCGAGACCCTGCTTGCGCCGCTTACTCTCCGTCTTCACACGCTTCTCCATCGTCGCCGTCCCCCGAAAAGTCATCACGTCTAGAACATCAGACCGCTCGCCGTGGTTCCGCAGCGGGGGGTGAATGTGGGGCACACCACGCGCGGGCGGACGGGTGGGGCGGGACGGCACAAGATCACCGAAAGGGCGTCAGGCCCCTCCCGCCCCGCCCGGCCGCGCGCACCGGTCAGTCGAGCTCGGCCACCGCCCGTTCGCGGCGGCCCCGTTCACTCGTCGTCATTGCTGTCCTCCTCGTCCAGGTCCCATTCCTCGTCGTCGGGGTCGTAGCCGACCCGCTCGCTGCTCCAGGAGGCCTGGACCAGCTCCGCCCCCGGCAGCGCCTCCACGAGGTCCACGGGGTCCACGAGGTAGGCGAGGGCCTCCGCTCCGTCTTCCCGTACGGCCGCCTCGGCATGCGCGCGTTCCTCGGGCCGCATCGCCGGGTCCTCGGCGATGCGGCCGAGAGCGGCCGCCGCCAACTCGTCCGCGTCCTCGATCTCCAGGACCAAATCGACGCGGAGCCGCACATACCGTGATGTCTCTTCTTCGCTCATGCCAGGGAGCGTAGGGCTCAAGGCAACCTCGACTTTCCCGCGACCCGCTGCTTTCACTAGCATCAGCGCATCCCGCCAATTCGACGTACTCGCAAGGGGATCGCTCACTTGTCCGTCGCTCGTCGTCCCCTGCTCACCGCCACCGCGGCGGGCACCCTGCTCTGCGCCCTGTGGTTCGTCCCGTCCGCCAACGCGACGGACGAGCAACGCCCTTCGGCCACGCCCGCGCACTCCGCGTACCGGGCCGCCCCCGCCCCCTCCGAAGGCCCCGTCGCCCTCGCCGACACCGGCGGCGCGAACACCTCCCCCTATCTCGTCGGCGGCACCCTGTTCCTGGGGCTGGGGGCGGGGTTCGTGACGTACTCGGTCCGCCGCTCGCGGACCTGCTGACCTCGCCGCCCGTCGGTCGACTCACGCTCCGCACAAGGGAGTTGACGGTACGAAAGGGGCCGCCCGGGATGTGACATCCCGGGCGGCCCCTGCCGTGTCACGCGAACCGGTCAGGCGAGCGGACCCGTCACCGGCTCCACCGCGGCGACCAGCCTGCCCTCGCGCACGAACGCGTCGGCGGCGGCCAGGTCGGGGGCGAGGAAGCGGTCCGGGCCGGGGCCCTGGACACCGGCCGCGCGGGCCGCGGCGATGGCGGCCCGCGAGGCGGGCGCGGGGGTGAGGCCCTTGCGCAGCTCGATGCCGCGGGTCGCCGCGTACATCTCGACGGCGATGATCCTGGTCAGGTTGTCGACGGCGGTGCGCAGCTTGCGCGCGGCCGACCAGCCCATGGACACGTGGTCCTCCTGCATGGCGGAGGACGGGATGGAGTCGGCGGAGGCGGGCACCGCGAGCCGCTTCATCTCGCTGACCAAGGCGGCCTGCGTGTACTGGGCGATCATCAGGCCCGAGTCGACCCCGGCGTCGTCGGCGAGGAACGGCGGCAGGCCGTGGCTGCGGTTCTTGTCGAGGAGACGGTCGGTGCGGCGCTCGGTGATCGAGCCGAGGTCGGCGGCGGCGATCGCGAGGAAGTCGAGGACGTAGGCGACCGGGGCGCCGTGGAAGTTGCCGTTGGACTCGACGCGGCCGTCGGGCAGCACCACCGGGTTGTCGACCGCGGAGGCCAGCTCGCGCTCGGCGACGGTCAGGGCGTACGCGATCGTGTCGCGGCCCGCGCCGTTGACCTGCGGGGCGCAGCGCACCGAGTACGCGTCCTGGACGCGGGGCGCCTCTTCCTCCTGGAAGTGGCCGGTCAGGCCCGAACCCTTGAGCACCGCCAGCATGTTGGCGGCCGAGGCGCCCTGGCCGGGGTGCGGCCGGATGGCGTGCAGTTCGGGGGCGAGCACCTTCTCGGTGCCGAGCAGCGCTTCGAGGGAGAGCGCCGCGGTGATGTCGGCCGAGGTGTAGAGCTTCTTCAGGTCGGCGATGGCCATGCAGAGCATGCCGAGCATGCCGTCGGTGCCGTTGAGGAGGGCCAGGCCCTCCTTCTCGCGCAGCTCGACGGGGGTGATCCCGGCAGCGGCGAGCAGCTCGCCGGCGGGCTTCACGACCCCGTCGGGGCCCTCGGCGTCGCCCTCGCCCATGAGCGTCAGGGCGCAGTGGGACAGCGGCGCGAGGTCGCCCGAGCAGCCGAGCGAGCCGTACTCGTGGACGACCGGCGTGATGCCCGCGTTGAGCACGTCGGCCATGGTCTGCGCGACCGACGGACGTACGCCGGTGTGCCCGGAGGCCACGGTCTTCAGGCGCAGGAACATGAGCGCGCGGACGACCTCGCGCTCCACCCGCGGGCCCATGCCGGCCGCGTGCGAGCGCACGATGTTGCGCTGGAGCTGGGCGCGGAGGTCGGGGCTGATGTGCCGGGAGGCGAGGGCACCGAAGCCGGTGGAGACGCCGTACACCGGCTCCGGCTTGGCTGCCAGCGCGTCGACGATCTCGCGGGCCCTGGCCAGCGCGGCGAGCGCCTCGGCGGAGAGCTCGACCTTCGCGTTGCCGCGGGCCACGGCGATGACGTCCTCGGGGGTGGTCCCGGAGGTCCCCACCACGACAGTGTGCATATCCATATTCAGCACCCTACGGATTGAATCCCGTCATGTCACTAGCGGAGCGACGGTTGGCTCCTTACCCCACCCCTGGGGCTCCGCCCCAGCCCCCGTTTCGCGCCTGAACGGCGCTCGTCCTCAAACGCCGGACGGGCTGAAGATGCCAGCACTGGGCCGCACCAGTACCGCCAGGGGCGCGGGGAACGGCGCGAGGAAGCGGGCACGGTCCGCAGAACGGAGAGGGGTTGGGGGCGCGGGGAACTGCGCGAGAAGCGACCACGGCCCGCAGACCGAAAGGGGGTTTTAGGGGCGCGGGGAACTGCGCGAGACGCGGGGACGGCCCGCAGACGGAAGCGGGTGAAGGGGCGCGGGGGACCGGGACGTCAGCCGCGGCCGCGGAAGCGGCGGCGGTCGTGCGGAGGCGAGGGCGGGTTTTCGGCGAGGCGGAGGACCGCCCCGTCCCGCCCCGCCACCACCGGCTTCGCCGACCGCGCGGCCTTCGCCCGGTACTGCGCCGCGTCGGCCAGGCGGAAGAGACGGCGGGCCGAGCGGACGGGCCCGATGGGGTCCCCCGTCGAGGCCACCCCGCACGCCACCCCCTCCCCCAGCTCCAACTCCCCCGCCCGCAGGCAGAGTTCCTCCCCCACGGCCACCACCTCGTCCGCGGCGGGCCCCACCGAGAGCAGGCAGAACTCGTCGCCGCCGAGCCGGGCCGCCAGCGCGCCCGGCAGCATCGCCCCGCACAGCGAGAGCACCGAGCCGAAGCGTTCCAGGAGCCGGTCGCCCACGGCGTGGCCCAGCGTGTCGTTGACCCGCTTGAGCCCGTTCAGATCGCAGACGACGAGGCTGACGACCGATGCGTCGACGCGGTGCCGCTCGATGGCCTCGTCCAGCCTCATGTCGACCGCGCGCCGGTTGGCGAGGCCCGTGAGCGGATCGGTGTAGGCGAGGCGGCGCACCTCTTCGAGGCGTTCGGTCTGCGCGATGCCGGCCGCCGCGACGGAGGCGAGCACGGTGGCGAAGTCCGCGTCGGCCGCGTCGAAGACGGGCGCCCCGAGCGGCCGTGCCACGTACAGCTCGCCCCAGGCCCGTCCGTGCAGCACGATCGGGGCGACCACGCAGCAGCCCCGGCCGCGCCTGCGCAGCGCGGTCACCCGCTCGTGGCAGTAGCCCGCCTCGCCCTCGGGCGGCGCGACGGCGGTCTCGACCCAGGCGTTGGGCTCGCCGCCGCCCGCCCACCGCTCGTGCAGGAACTCGGTGATCTCGGGGAACTGGTGCACCGGGTACGTCTCGTCGTCGGGGAACTCCTCCTCCCCGTGGGCCCGTTCGCCCTCGTTCACCAGCACCCGGAGGCGGCCGAGCTCGCGCTCCCACACCGAGAGCGCGGCGAAGTTCCCGCCGAGCGCGTCCCGCGCGCCGAGCGCCGCGGCGCGCCACGACTCGCGCGGCGTGTGTGCCGCGGCCATGGCCTGTGCCAGCGAAACCACGGCCCGCAGCCGGGCATCCTCTCCACCCATTCCTCCAGCTTAGGGAGGTTTAGGAGGTTTTGACCCACGGGACGCCGTCATGCGGCCGGACGGCAGCGGGCGCTTGGACCACCCGGATCACTCCCCGGGCCACTGCGGCTTCCGCTTCTCGTTGAACGCGGCGACTCCCTCCGCGCGGTCCCCGGAGAAGGCCACCGAACGCCATGCCGCGTCCTCGACCTCCAGGCCCGCCCGCAGGTCGAGGCCCTGGCCGAGCCGCATCGCCCGCTTCGCCGCGCGCAGCCCGACCGGCGAGTTGGCCGCCATGCGCCCGGCGAGCGCGAGCGCCTCGGTCCTGGCGTCCCCGGCCAGGACGTCGACGAGCCCCAACTCCCGCGCCTCCACGGCCTCGACGCGGCGCGCGGTGAAGACCAGCTCGGCCGCGCGGGCCGCCCCGACCCGGCGCGGCAGGAGCTGCGTACCGCCGCCGCCGGGGATGACGCCGACCGACACCTCGGGCAGGCCGACCACGGCGCTGGCGTCCGCCACGATCACATCGCAGGCCAGCGCCAGCTCGAAGCCGCCGCCGAGGGCGAAGCCGTGCACGGCGGCGACGGTGGGCATGGGCAGTTCGAGCACGCCGGTGTAGGCGGCGCGGGCGGTGGGGCGCTGGCGTACCAGCTCGGCGTCCGTGAGGGAGTTGCGCTCCTTCAGGTCGGCGCCGACGCAGAAGGCCCGGTCGTTCGTCGAGGTCACCACCGTGACCCGGGCGTCGGGGTCGGCGGCGAGCGCGTCGCAGGCGGCGGCGATGGAGCGGGCCATCTCCGTCGACACGGCGTTCATGGCCTTGGGCCGGTCGAGCACCAGCTCGGCGACATATCCCTCGCGCCGCACGACGACGAACTCCCCGAACCGCTGCTCAGCCATGGCAACCCCTCCGTTAACGAACGTTACGTCGGGAGCGATCCTAGGCTTCGCGCCGGTGCAGGAGCCAGGGCTCCACCACGCCGAGGCCGCGCACCGGGCGCTGCCACATGGGCTGGAGCGAGAAGCGGTACTTCGCCGGGGCGACCGGCTCCTCGGCCCCCTCCCCGGCCTTCCCCGCCTTCTCGGCGGCCAGGGCGTCCTGCGCGGCCTGCGCCTCGGAGACGGGGGCGTCGCCGGTGCGGGCCAGCTCCTCGGCGAACGCCCCGTCGACCAGGACGGCGTCCTTCGGGGCTATCGAGGTGAGCCGGCTGGCGAGGTTCACGGTGGTGCCGAACACGTCGCCCATGCGGGTCGTGACGGTGCCGAACGCGATGCCCACGCGCAGCGCGGGCATCGTCTCGTCCCCGGCCATCGTCTCGATGAGCCGCAGCGAGATCTCGGCGGCGGTGCCCGCGTCGTCGGCGGCGAACAAGACCTCGTCGCCCAGCGTCTTGATGAGCCGCCCGCCGTGGGCCGCGACGAGGTCGGCCGCGGTCGTCTCGAAGGCCTCGACGAGCTCGCCGAGCTCCTCCTCCTCAAGGCGCCGGGTGAGCCGGGTGAACCCGACGAGGTCGGCGAAGCCCACCGCGAGGCGGCGGTCCACCATCTCCTCGTCGTCGGCGGCCTGCACCACGCGCCCGGTGGCGGCGGCCAGCTGGCGCCGCCACACGTACACGAGGAACTCCTCCAGCTCGGGCAGCAGCAGCTCGACCAGCGGGTACGTGACCTCCGTACGCGTCATGCCCGGCTCGGGGGGTTCGGTCAGGCCCTCCAGAAAAGAATCAATCTGCCATTCGGCCAGCCGGGCGGTGGTCTGCCCCGTGGAGCGCGCGACCTGCACCGCCATCGGCTCGCTGAGCAGGCCCGCCTCGACCAGGCCGGCGAGCCGCCGCAGGGCCAGCACGTCGGCCTCGGTCAGCGCCTTGGCCTGCCCGATGTCGGCGAACCCCATGGCCCGCCAGAACCGGGACGCCAGCTCCATCGAGACGCCCGCCGTACGCGCCGCCTGGAAGGGGGTGTAGCGCCGGTCCGCGCCGAGGATCAGCTGTTCGAGACGGATGGCGAGCGGGTCGTCGGTGGGCTCGGCGGTGTGGTCGACGGCGTGGTGCGGCGTCGGGTACGCCGAGGCCGGGGCGTCCGAAGGGGTGCCGGAGGCGCCTTTGGAGCTGCCGCCGCCACCGGTACCCGCGCCCGCCCCGGACCGTGTCTCGTCGACGGTCACCGGCCGCCTCCTGCCCGTTGCCTGCGCACTGCCCTGCCGATCTGTCGCTGGATCGGGCTCAACGATACGGCAGGTGTGCCGTAGCTCACGTCTCCTCCCCCTGGCGGGGGCACCTCCCCCGGCCACGCGGCGGGCGCGGCCCGGTGGGCCGGGCCTCCCGGCGCGGTGAGGCGGGCGCCCGTCACCCGGCGCGCAGGTGCACGATGTCCCCCGCCGCCACCGGACGCCGGACGCCCTCCTCCGTGGCCAGGACCAGGCGCCCGTCTCCGTCCACCGCGACCGCCTCACCCCGTACCGACTGCCCCCCGGGCAGCTCCGCACGCACCGCGCGGCCCAGCGTCGCGCAGCCCGCCGCGTACGCCTCCTGGAGGCCGGACGCCGCCGGGTCGCCCGCGGCCTCGCGCCATGTGCCGTACCACTGCTCCAGGGAGCGCAGCACCGCCCGCAGCAGGGTGTCGCGGTCCGTGGAGACGGCGCCGGCGAGCGCGAGGGAGCCCGCGCCGGGCACGGGGAGCTCGTCGGCGCGCAGCGTCACATTGAGGCCGATGCCCACCACGACGCCCTCCGCGCCCGCCCGCTCGGCGAGGATGCCGCCCGCCTTGCGCTCCTCGGCACCCACCGTGACCAGGAGGTCGTTGGGCCACTTCAGCGCCGTGTCGACGCCCGCCGCCCGCGCGAGCCCCGTCGCCACCGCGACCCCGGTGAGCAGCGGCAGCCACCCCCACCGCTCCACCGGGACCGACGCGCCGGGCTTGAGCAGGACGGAGAAGAACAGCCCGGAGCGGGCCGGAGCCGACCAGCGCCGGTCCAGCCGCCCGCGCCCCGCGGTCTGCTCCTCGGCGACCAGGACCGCTCCCTCGTCGAGCCCGTCCGCCTTGGCCGCGAGGTCGGAGTTGGTGGAGCCGGTCGCGGTGACCACGTCGAGGGACGTCCACAGGGCGTCCGGCCGCAGCAGGGCGCGGCGCAACGCGGTGGTGTTCAGGGGCGGCCGGTCGAGGTCGGACCAGCGGCTGTCGGAAGCGTCCGGGGGTGTCATGCAGCCAGGTTAGGCCGCAATTGCAAGCCGCCCCGGGTGTGGCAAACGCCGCACTGCCGAACCGTATCCGCGCCACTACCCTACGAGTCAGTAGCCACCACCCCCGTGACCAGGCAGGGAGCCGCATCCCGATGTCCGAGCCGGAAAACGCCCAGAGCGACGCCACCGTCGACATCCACACCACCGCCGGAAAGCTCGCGGACCTTCAGCGTCGTATCGACGAGGCGACCCACGCCGGCTCCGCGCGCGCGATCGAAAAGCAGCACGCCAAGGGCAAGTTGACGGCCCGTGAGCGGGTCGAGCTCCTGTTGGACGAGGGCTCGTTCGTGGAGCTCGACGAGTTCGCCCGGCACCGCTCCACCAACTTCGGGATCGAGAAGAACCGCCCGTACGGCGACGGCGTGGTCACCGGGTACGGGACCGTCGACGGGCGCCCGGTGTGCGTCTACTCGCAGGACTTCACCATCTTCGGCGGGTCGCTGGGCGAGGTGTACGGCGAGAAGATCGTGAAGGTCATGGACTTCGCGATGAAGACCGGCTGCCCGGTCATCGGCATCAACGACGGCGGCGGCGCCCGCATCCAGGAGGGCGTGGTCGCGCTCGGCCTGTTCGCCGAGATCTTCCGCCGCAACGTGCACGCCTCCGGCGTGGTCCCGCAGATCTCGCTGATCGTCGGCCCGTGCGCGGGCGGCGCGGTGTACTCCCCCGCGATCACCGACTTCACGGTGATGGTCGACCAGACCTCGCACATGTTCATCACCGGGCCCGACGTCATCAAGACCGTCACCGGCGAGGACGTGGGCTTCGAGGAGCTGGGCGGCGCCCGCACCCACAACACCACCTCGGGCGTCGCCCACCACATGGCGGGCGACGAGAAGGACGCCATCGAGTACGTCAAGTCCCTGCTGTCGTACCTGCCGTCGAACAACCTCAGCGAGCCCCCGGCCTTCCCCGAGGAGGCCGACCTGGAGACCTCGGACGAGGACCGCGAGCTGGACGTGCTCATCCCGGACTCGGCGAACCAGCCGTACGACATGCACACGGCGATCGAACACGTCCTGGACGACGGCGAGTTCCTGGAGACACAGGCCCTGTTCGCGCCGAACATCATCACCGGCTTCGGCCGCGTGGAGGGCTACCCGGTCGGCATCGTCGCCAACCAGCCGATGCAGTTCGCCGGTTGCCTCGACATCAACGCCTCCGAGAAGGCCGCGCGGTTCGTGCGCACCTGCGACGCCTTCAACGTGCCGGTGCTGACCTTCGTGGACGTGCCGGGCTTCCTGCCGGGCGTGGACCAGGAGTACGGCGGCATCATCCGCCGCGGCGCCAAGCTGATCTACGCGTACGCCGAGGCGACGGTCCCGCTGATCACCGTCATCACGCGCAAGGCGTTCGGCGGCGCCTACGACGTCATGGGCTCCAAGCACCTGGGCGCCGACCTCAACCTGGCCTGGCCAACCGCCCAGATCGCGGTGATGGGCGCGCAGGGCGCGGTGAACATCCTGCACCGCCGCACGATCGCCGCCGTCACGGACCCCGAGGAGGCCGAGGCGACCCGCACCGAGCTGATCGCGGACTACGAGGACACCCTGCTCAACCCGTACATCGCGGCCGAGCGCGGCTACGTGGACGCGGTGATCATGCCGTCCGAGACCCGCGCCCACATCGTGCGGGGCCTGCGTCAGCTGCGGACGAAGCGGGAATCCCTCCCTCCGAAGAAGCACGGCAACATCCCCCTCTAGCCACCCCGCAAGGAGCCGCTGTGATCAAGGTCGTACGGGGCAATCCGACCCCGGAGGAGCTGGCCGCCGCCCTGGCGGTGGTCCAGGCGCGCGCCGCGGCGACGGCTTCGGCCGCACCCGGCGCGCCGCAGCCGCCCGAGGGCTGGTCCGACCCGGCGCGGATAGCCCGGCGTGCGCTGCCGAGCCCGGGAGCGCGGTCCTGGGCCAGGTCGTACTGGCCGGCCTAGCCTGACCGTGGATGGGCGGACCCCGCACGCGAGGGGTCCGGCCATGCACGTGCGTCCGCCTCACAGGACCCCGGCCAGCACCTCCGCCATGACCCGGTACCCCGCGTCGTTGGGGTGCAGCGCGTCGCCCGAGTCGTAGGCCGCCGCGAGCCGGTCGGGGTCGCTCTTCGAGGCGAGCGCCTTGTCGAAGTCGACGACGGCGTCGAACGCGCCGGAGGTCCGGATCCAGTCGTTGACCTCGTCGCTGACCCGCGCCGCGTGCGCGCCCCAGTGGTCGGACCCCTTCAGCGGAAGCAGCGTGGCCCCCACGACCCGGAGCCCACCGCCGTGCGCCTGACGGATCAACTCCCGGTATCCGGCGACGAGTTGGGCGGTGGAGACGACCGGAGCGGGCTGGTAAGTGGGCTGCGGCCTCGGCCCCCTCTGGGCCTCGCTGAAGCCGATGTCGTTGACTCCTTCGAGGACGACGACGGTGGAGGCGCCGGGCTGGTCGAGCACGTCCCGCCCGAAGCGCGCGGCCGACCGCTCGCCGTACCAGGCCGAGTCGTTGAGCAGGAGGTTGCCCCCGATGCCCGCGTTGAGGACCGGCCGACCGGTGCGTTCGGCCAGCGCGTCGGAGTAGCGCCGGTTGGCGCCCGGGGTGGAGCCGAAGCCGTCCGTGAGGGAGTCCCCGAACAGGACGATGCCGCTTCCCCTGGTCCGGCCGCCGACCTCGACACCGGAGAGGTAGTACCAGGACCGGCTCGACCCGGTGAAGGCGCGGCCCGACGGGTCGGCGCGGTGATCGCCCTCGGCCCGGTAGGTGTCGGCGAAACCCTGGGCGTGGAAGGTGGCGGGCCCGGTCGTCCCGGCGAAGTAGAGCGTGACGGTGACCGACTCCAGCCTCCGCACGCCGAGCGCGGCGGCGTCGCTGCGCAGCTCGCCGTGGGCCGGAATGTCCACCGACCTGCTGCCGCCGAAGGTCAACTCCCTCACGGAGCCGGGCTCCACGTCCGCCCCCTTCCCCGCTCTGGCGACGGTGGCGCCGGTGAGGGCGAGCGGTGAGGTGCCGTACGCGTTGGAGAGCCGGATCCGGATCCGGTCGCCCCCTTCGGTGACGCGCACGACCTGGCGCACGCTCTGCCGCGAGAAACCCTCCTGCGACCAGTTGGGCGTGAACCCCGTGGCGGCGAGCTGCGGGGACGCGGCCCAGGCGGCGCCCCACGCGAGAGGCCGCGCGGAGGAGGGCTGCGCCCCGGCGAGCAGCGCCAGGGCCGCGGCCCCGGCGGCGAGCGGCACGGCGGCCCGGCGACCTGCCGCGCGGACGGACACACTCCTCGGCCTGTTCACGGATTCCCTCATGGCGGCTCTCCCCTGTTCCTTCCGCGAACCGTTGACGACCACCATTAACGGTTCGCTGGTTCCGTTAGCTCGGACAGTAGCAGGCCCGGCCGACTAACGGAACCCGGAGACCTTTTGGCGGGCCGGGGAGCAAATACCCCCGGGCGAACGGAGATGAAGTACGGGACACCCGGCGTCCTGAGTACCCGTACTCAGGCGCACGTCGAGCGCCGGCCGCACCATCGAGGACATGCTGTGGTCAGACCCGGAGAACGAGCCGCCGAAGGAACTGCGCGACGCCCAGGCGATGATGCGCCGGGCGGGGCTGTTCCTCGCGCTGGCCATGGTGATCGCGATGCTCGTCGTCGGCCTGCACTGAGGCCCACGCCACCGGCCGGGACGCCTACGATGGCGCCCATGACTGCTCAGCGCCGTGTCGTCCTCGCCTCCCAATCACCCGCCCGGCTCGGGCTGCTCCGCCAGGCGGGGCTCGCCCCCGAGGTGATCGTCAGCGGTGTCGACGAGGACGCGCTGACCGCGCCCAGCCCCGCCGAACTCGCCCTCGTGCTCGCCGAGGCGAAGGCCGACGCGGTGGCCGTCCGCCCCGAGGCCGCCGACGCGCTGGTCATCGGCTGCGACTCGGTGCTCGAACTCGACGGCCAGGCGCTCGGCAAGCCCGCCGACGCCGAGGACGCCACGGCCCGCTGGAAGTCGATGCGCGGCCGGTCCGGGGTGCTGCAGACGGGGCACTGCGTGATCGACACGGCCACGGGCGAGCGCGCCTCGGCGACCGCGTCGACCGTCGTACGGTTCGGCGAGCCCACCGACGCGGAGATCGCGGCGTACGTGGCCAGCGGTGAACCCCTTTACGTGGCAGGGGCGTTCACGCTCGACGGCCGCTCGGCGCCCTTCGTCGACTCCATCGAGGGCGACCACGGCAACGTCATCGGCCTCTCGCTGCCGCTGCTGCGCAGGCTCCTCGCCGCGCTCGGCGTCTCGATCACCGACCTCTGGGCCTAGCGGCCCGCGCTCAGGCGGCGGCGGGGGCGCCGCCGGGCGCCCCGTCCTCGGGCCGGTCCCGCGGCACCGGCCGTTCCTTCACGTACGCCAGGAGCACGAAGACCAACAGGGCGAGCACGACCATCATCCAGGCGAACGCGGGCCAGCCGACCAGGCCGACGGTGAGCGCACCGAGCACGCCGTGCACCACCGCGCAGGCGATCACCGCGATGCGGGCGACGCGGCCCGGGGCGCGGTCGCGTACGCCGATGATCAGCAGGATCACCCCGCAGGCGGCGAGGAAGAGTCCGAACAGGACGCCCGCGACCACCGCCCCGGTGGATATCGCGTGCGGATCGAGGCCCGCCATCGACATGTGCTGACGGTCGGCGACCTTGCCCAGCACCCAGTTGACGAGCACCACGGCGCACGCCTCGGCGAAGAGCACGAGCGCGGTCACGATGGCGATCGGTCGGCGCAGCACCACGCGACACCCCCTGTTACCCCTAGTACGGCTGGGTTGCGCACGCTACTAACCGGTAATGCTTCGTACAAGAGTCTGGACAACAACCGTGGCCGGTCCGCGACCGCACGCCTCGCCGCGGGGACACCGGGCCGCAAAGAATCATTCGGCCATTCGTAGGGACTCCACAAAGAAACGCCCGGACCTGCTGGCCGTCGGGACAGAGACCTTGACCACACCGCACCGCTACTGTGCGGTACGGGAGCCCGGCGTACCGTGGTGCGACAAGGGATTTCGCGACTTGAGCGTGCCTCGAATCACACTCCGTGTGGGCAAGCTCACCATTGGGGATGGGTCGTAAGCCAGTGTGCGGCTTCCCTAAACTCAGCTTGTTTCAAGGAGGGAGCCATCGTGCGCAAGGTGCTCATCGCCAACCGTGGCGAAATCGCTGTCCGCGTTGCCCGGGCCTGCCGGGATGCCGGGATCGCGAGCGTAGCCGTCTACGCCGATCCGGACCGGGATGCACTGCATGTCCGGGCAGCGGACGAGGCATTCGCCCTGGGCGGTGACACCCCGGCGGCCAGCTATCTGGACATCGCCAAGGTGCTCGCGGCCGCGGCCGACTCGGGGGCGGACGCGGTCCACCCGGGTTACGGATTCCTTTCCGAGAACGCCGAGTTCGCCCAGGCGGTGCTCGACGCGGGCCTGACCTGGATCGGCCCGCCGCCGCAGGCCATTCGCGACCTCGGCGACAAGGTGGCGGCCCGTCACATCGCCCAGCGCGCCGGTGCGCCGCTGGTCGCGGGCACCCCGGACCCGGTCTCGGGCGCCGACGAGGTCGTCGCCTTCGCGCGGGAACACGGCCTGCCCATCGCGATCAAGGCCGCCTTCGGCGGCGGCGGCCGCGGCCTCAAGGTCGCCCGCACCCTCGAAGAGGTCCCGGAGCTGTACGACTCCGCCGTGCGCGAGGCCGTCGCGGCCTTCGGCCGGGGAGAGTGCTTCGTCGAGCGCTACCTCGACAAGCCCCGTCACGTCGAGACCCAGTGCCTGGCCGACCAGCACGGCAACGTGGTCGTGGTCTCCACGCGCGACTGCTCGCTCCAGCGCCGCCACCAGAAGCTGGTCGAGGAGGCGCCCGCGCCGTTCCTCACGGAGGCGCAGAACTCGGAGCTGTACGCCGCGTCCAAGGCCATCCTGAAGGAGGCCGGTTACGTCGGCGCGGGCACCGTCGAGTTCCTCGTCGGCGCCGACGGCACGATCTCCTTCCTGGAGGTCAACACCCGCCTCCAGGTGGAGCACCCGGTCACCGAAGAGGTCACCGGCATCGACCTGGTCCGCGAGATGTTCCGCATCGCCGACGGCGAGGAACTCGGCTACGGCGACCCGGTCATGCGCGGCCACTCCTTCGAGTTCCGCATCAACGGCGAGGACCCGGGCCGCGGCTTCCTGCCCGCGCCGGGCACCGTGACCGTGTTCGCGCCGCCGTCGGGTCCGGGCGTGCGCCTGGACGCGGGCGTCGAGTCCGGCTCCGTCATCGGCCCCGCCTGGGACTCGCTCCTGGCCAAGCTGATCGTGACCGGCGCGACGCGTAAGCAGGCGCTCCAGCGCGCGGCGCGCGCGCTCGCCGAGTTCAACGTCGAGGGCATGGCCACCGCGATCCCCTTCCACCGCGCGGTCGTCGCCGACCCGGCGTTCACGGCCGACCCGTTCCGTATCCACACCCGGTGGATCGAGACCGAGTTCGTCAACGAGATCCCGGCGTTCACGGCCCCGGCCGACGCGGACACGGACGAGGAGCCGGGCCGCGAGACGGTCGTCGTCGAGGTCGGCGGCAAGCGCCTCGAGGTCTCCCTGCCGTCCTCGCTCGGCATGACGCTGGCCCGGACCGCCGCGGCGGGTGGCGCCAAGCCCAAGCGCCGCGCCGCGAAGAAGGCGGGCTCCGCCGCCTCCGGCGACACCCTCGCCTCTCCGATGCAGGGCACGATCGTCAAGGTCGCGGTCGAGGAGGGCCAGGAGGTCAAGGAGGGCGACCTCGTCGTTGTCCTGGAGGCCATGAAGATGGAGCAGCCGCTGAACGCGCACCGCTCCGGCACGATCAAGGGGCTGGCCGCGGAGGTTGGGGCGTCGGTGTCGTCCGGCGCGATGATCTGCGAGATCAAGGACTGACCCACCCTGCCCAGGAGCCCCGGCCAGCCCTTGGCCGGGGCTCCCGCATGTCGGCACCCTGGGGCTCCGCCCCAGACCCCGTTCGCGCCTCAAGGGCGCTCGTCCTCAATCGCCGGACAGGCTGAAGATGCCCATGCCGCCCAGCACCCGTGCCGCGAAGGGGCGCGGGGAACTGCGCGAGCAACCACGCATGGTCCGCAGACGAAGGGGCGAAAGGGGTCTGGGGCGGAGCCCCAGGGGGGCCGGGTGGCATGCTGGGGGGATGGATGGGAAAACGGGGGCAGGGGCCCGGCCCCTGCGGGCGGACGCGCGACGCAACCACGACCGCCTGCTGGCAGCCGCCCGAACCGCCTTCGCGGAACACGGCACGGACACCTCCCTGGAGGACGTGGCCCGCAGGGCCGGCGTGGGCATCGGCACCCTGTACCGCCACTTCCCCACCCGTCACGCCCTGCTGAGCGCGGTGTTCCAGAGCGAGGTGGACGTACTCCTCGCCCGCGCAAGGGAGTTGCTGGACGCCGAGCAGCCCTGCACCGCCCTCATCGAGTGGCTGCGCGCCACCATCACGCACGCGGGGGTGTACCGGGGCCTGGCCCGGGCGCTCATGTCGGCGTCGGGCGACGCGAGTTCGGCCCTGTCGCGGTGCAGCGAGCCGATGCGCGAGGCGGGTGACGCCCTGCTCGTACGGGCCCGGGAGGCCGGTTCCGTACGAGCGGGCGTCACCATCGCCGACCTCATGCAGCTGACCAACGCCATCGCGCTGGCGGCCGAACAGTCCCCGGACGACCCGGAGTTGGCCGATCGGCTGCTGGCTCTGACCTACCGGGGCCTCAAGGCCTGAGCCCGTTCAGCGCCGTCGCAGGTCCGCCACGCGGGCCCGCTCGCCCGGCCCCTGCGGCTCGCCCATCGCCGCGGCGCTGCGCAACTGCGGTCCCGCACCGGGCCCGTGGCTGCGGCGCTGGCCGGGGAGCGGCATGTCCCGGCGCGGTGGCCGGCCCTGGCTGTTCTCACCGGCCGCCCCCGAGGGGCCCGCCACGGCGATCTGCACCCCCTGGTCGGCGAGGGCCTGCAACTCGGTGACGGCCCGGTCGTCGTGGGCCGGGGGCTCGTCGGTGACCAGGCGGGTGATGACGTCGGTCGGCACCGTCTGGAACATGGTGTCGGTGCCGAGCTTGGTGTGGTCGGCCAGGACCACGACCTCGGCTGCCGCCTGGACCAGCGCGCGGTCCACGCTCGCGGAGAGCATGTTGGAGGTGGACAGGCCGCGCTCGGCGGTCAGCCCGCTCCCGGACAGGAAGGCGCGCGAGACCCGCAGGCCCTGGAGGGACTGCTCGGCGCCACTGCCCACCAGGGCGTAGTTGGAGCCGCGCAGGGTGCCTCCGGTCATGACGACCTCGACCCGGTTGGCGTGCGCCAACGCCTGTGCCACCAGCAGGGAGTTGGTGACGACGGTCAGGCCCGGGACCCGTGCGAGCCGGCGGGCCAGCTCCTGCGTGGTCGTCCCGGCGCCGACCACGATGGCCTCGCCCTCTTCGACGAGACCGGCGGCGAGATCGGCGATGGCCGTCTTCTCCGCGGTCGCTAGATGGGATTTCTGCGGGAAGCCGGACTCGCGGGTGAACCCGCCCGGCAGCACCGCACCGCCGTGCCGGCGGTCGAGGAGTCCTTCGGCCTCCAGCGCCCGCACGTCCCGCCGTACGGTCACTTCGGAGGTCTGGACGACACGGGCGAGCTCACGGAGCGATACCGCCCCGTTGGCGCGCACCATTTCGAGGATCAATTGGCGACGTTCTGCAGCGAACACGAAACTGACAGTAACCTGGGCGGCCGAATCTTTTCAGCAGTTTGCGCCGAATAACAGAAGGTGCACCCAAAGGGGGTCACCGAGTGGTATATGCCCGCCGGAAACCCACACGGCCCGGCGCCCACTCGACAACCCCCCGTCCCACCAGGGAAGTTACGCCTCCCCGGCCTTCTTCCGGGTGTGCAGCTGACGGGCCACTTCGGCGATCGAGCCGGACAGTGACGGGTACACGGTGAACGCATTCGCGATCTGCTCGACCGTCAGATTGTTGTCGACCGCGATCGAGATCGGATGGATCAGTTCACTGGCGCGCGGCGCGACCACACAGCCGCCGACGATGATGCCGGTGCCCGGGCGGCAGAAGATCTTGACGAAGCCGTCCCGGATGCCCTGCATCTTGGCGCGCGGGTTGCGAAGCAGCGGCAGCTTGACGACCCGGGCGTCGATCTTGCCCGCGTCCACGTCGGCCTGGGTGTAGCCGACGGTGGCGATCTCGGGGTCGGTGAAGACGTTGGAGGAGACCGTCTTCAGGTTCAGCGGGGCCACCGCGTCGCCCAGGAAGTGGTACATGGCGATCCGGCCCTGCATCGCGGCGACCGAGGCCAGCGCGAAGATGCCGGTCACGTCGCCGGCCGCGTACACCCCGGGGGCGGAGGTGCGCGAGACCTTGTCGGTCCAGATGTGGCCCGACTCCTTGAGGCGTACGCCCGACTCCTCCAGGCCCATGTTCGCGGTGTTCGGGATCGCGCCGACGGCCATCAGGCAGTGGGAGCCGCTGATGACGCGGCCGTCGGAGAGGGCGACCTCGACGCGGTCGCCGACGCGCTTGGCGGACTCGGCGCGCGAGCGGGCCATGACGTTCATGCCGCGGCGGCGGAACACGTCCTCCAGGACGGCGGCCGCGTCCGGGTCCTCACCGGGCAGCACCCGGTCGCGGGACGAGACGAGGGTGACCTTGGAGCCGAGCGCCTGGTAGGCGCCCGCGAACTCGGCGCCGGTGACGCCGGAACCGACCACGATGAGCTCCTCGGGGAGCTCGTCCAGGTCGTACACCTGCGTCCAGTTGAGGATCCGCTCGCCGTCGGGCTGGGCGTCGGGCAGCTCGCGCGGGCTTCCGCCGGTGGCGATCAGGACGGCCTCGCAGGTGAGCATCTCCTCGGTGCCGTCGGCCGCCGTGACGATCACGTCGCGGGTGCCGTCGATGCCCTGCGGCCCGGCGAGCCGGCCGCGGCCGCGCATGACCCGGGCGCCCGCGCGGGTCACCGAGGCGGTGATGTCGTGGGACTGGGCGAGCGCGAGGCGCTTGACCCGGCGGTTGACTTTGCCGAGGTCCACGCCGACGACCCGGGCGGACTGCTCCTCGGGAGGCGTGTCGTCGGCGACGAGGATGCCCAACTCCTCGTACGAAGAGTCGAAGGTGGTCATCACCTCGGCCGTCGCGATCAGGGTCTTCGACGGCACGCAGTCGGTCAGCACCGACGCCCCGCCCAGACCGTCGCAGTCCACGACGGTCACCTCCGCGCCGAGCTGGGCGCCCACCAGGGCCGCCTCGTATCCGCCCGGTCCGCCACCGATGATCACGATCCGCGTCACGAAAAAGTCCGCCTCGTAGTGTCGATCCCGGCCTGCCTGCCCGCCCGGCCGGGGGTCCGGGGCGGGGCCCCGGGGGAACGCAGTACGTACCTCATTGTCCCGCACGCTTCAAGTGTCCTCGCCCCGGGGGCGCCATTCGGCCGCCCTGGCGGGATCCGGCGGGGCCCGGGTGCGGACGGGCCGCGCGAAGTGCCCCCGCGGGCCACTGTCGTACCCTCGTCACCATGTCGCTCTACGCCGCGTACGCCGGCAACCTGGATCCGCGGCTGATGACCCGCCGCGCCCCGCACTCACCGCTGCGCGGCACCGGCTGGCTCAACGGCTGGCGCCTGACGTTCGGCGGGGAGCAGATGGGCTGGGAGGGCGCCCTCGCGACGATCGTCGAGGCACCCCGCTCGCAGGTCTTCGTCGCCCTGTACGACATCGCGCCGCTCGACGAGGAGTCGATGGACCGGTGGGAGGGGGTCGGGCTCGACATCTACCGCCGGATGCGGGTGCGGGTGCACACCCTGGACGGCGAGGAGGCGGCCTGGCTGTACGTCCTGAACGGGTACGAGGGCGGTCTGCCCTCGGCCCGGTACCTGGGCGAGCTGGCCGACGCGGCGGAGTCCGCGGGCGCGCCGCACGACTATGTGATGGAACTGCGCAAGCGGCCCTGCTGAGCCGCGCCGAGGCCCGACCCCCGTGCGGGGGCCGGGCCTCGCCCGTTTGCGAGCCCGCTCTCGTGCGAAGCCACAAAGGGATCGGACAGGTCCGTTATCCTGCACATCTACGCGCGTAGGACTTCAGCGGTTACGCTCGTGCGCGTAATTCTTCTTTACCGGGGGAAAACCCCCGGACCCGGCCGGACAGTCACCGGGCGGGACGACGTTCCTTCGCGAGGCGAGAGACTCAGTGAACGCATCTGCCACCCCGGACCTGCTCCAGGACCCCCACGCCGCCGCCGACGCCGCCGCCGCGCGCCTGCGCGAGCTCACCGGCGCCGAGACCCACGACGTCGCCCTGGTGATGGGCTCCGGCTGGGCGCCGGCCGTCGACGCCCTCGGTGCCCCCGAGGCCGAGTTCCCCGTGACCGAGCTGCCGGGCTTCCCCCCGCCGGCCGTCGAGGGACACGGCGGCAAGATCCGCTCGTACAAGATCGGTGACAAGCGCGCGCTGGTCTTCCTCGGCCGCACGCACTACTACGAGGGCCGCGGCGTCGCCGCCGTCTCGCACGGCGTGCGCACCGCCGTCGCCGCCGGCTGCAAGACCGTCGTGCTGACCAACGGCTGCGGCGGTCTGCGCGAGGGCATGCGCCCCGGCCAGCCGGTCCTCATCAGCGACCACATCAACCTGACGGCCACCTCGCCGATCATCGGCGCCAACTTCGTGGACCTCACCGACCTGTACTCGCCGCGGCTGCGCGCGCTGTGCAAGGAGGTCGACGAGACCCTGGAAGAGGGCGTCTACGTGCAGTTCCCCGGCCCGCACTACGAGACCCCGGCCGAGATCAACATGGTCCGCGTGCTCGGTGGCGACCTGGTCGGCATGTCGACCGTGCTGGAGGCCATCGCCGCCCGTGAGGCCGGCGCGGAGGTCCTCGGGATCTCGCTCGTCACCAACCTCGCCGCGGGCCTGACCGGCGAGCCGCTCAACCACGAAGAGGTGCTCCAGGCGGGTCGCGACTCGGCGGCGCGCATGGGCGAGCTGCTCACCCGGGTACTCGACCGCATCTGATCCCTTCTCGCGAAAGGCTGACAACGTGACGCAGGACCTGATCGCGCGGGCCGAGGCCTGGCTGGCCGAGGACCCCGACAGCGAGACCCGCGATGAGCTGGCCAAGCTCATCGAGAGTTCGGCGGACGCCGAGCACGCCGCGGAGCTGGCCGCGCGGTTCAGCGGCACGCTGCAGTTCGGCACCGCCGGGCTGCGCGGCGAGCTGGGCGCGGGTCCCATGCGGATGAACCGCTCGGTCGTCATCCGTGCCGCCGCCGGGCTCGCCGCGTACCTGAAGGCGAAGGGCCAGGGCGACGGCCTCGTCGTCATCGGCTACGACGCCCGCTACAAGTCCGCGGACTTCGCGCGCGACACGGCGGCCGTCATGGTCGGCGCCGGGCTCCGGGCGACGGTCCTGCCCCGCCCGCTGCCGACGCCCGTACTCGCCTACGCCATAAGGCACTTGGGCGCCGTGGCCGGCGTCGAGGTGACGGCCAGCCACAACCCGCCGCGGGACAACGGCTACAAGGTGTACCTCGGCGACGGCTCGCAGATCGTGCCGCCGGCCGACGCGGAGATCGCCGCCGAGATCGCCGCGGTCGCCTCGCTGCACGACGTGCCGCGTCCCGAGAGCGGCTGGGAGGTGCTCGGGGAGGAGGTCCTGGACGCCTACCTGGCGCGTACGGACGCGGTGCTGACCCCTGGCTCCCCGCGTACCGCGAACGTCGTCTACACGGCGATGCACGGCGTCGGCAAGGACGTGCTGCTCGCCGCGTTCGCGCGGGCGGGCTTCCCCGAGCCGGTGCTCGTGGCCGAACAGGCCGAGCCGGACCCGGCGTTCCCGACCGTGGCCTTCCCCAACCCGGAGGAGCCGGGCGCGATGGACCTGGCGTTCGCCACGGCCCGCCGCAGCGAGAGCCGGGACGGCGGGGTGGATCTCGTCCTCGCCAACGACCCGGACGCCGACCGCTGCGCGGCCGCGGTCAAGGACCGGGACGGCGAGTGGCGGATGCTGCGCGGCGACGAGGTCGGCGCGCTGCTCGCCGCCCACCTGGTCGCCAAGGGCGTGACCGGCGTGTTCGCCGAGTCGATCGTGTCGTCCTCGCTGCTCGGCCGCATCGCCGAGGCCGCCGGGCTCGGGTACGAGGAGACGCTCACCGGGTTCAAGTGGATCGCCCGCGTGGACGGCCTGCGCTACGGCTACGAGGAGGCGCTCGGCTACTGCGTCGACCCCGAGGGCGTGCGCGACAAGGACGGCATCACGGCCGCCCTGGTCTTCGCCGAGCTCGCCTCCGTCCTGAAGGAGCAGGGCCGCACGGTCCTGGACCTGCTCGACGAACTGGCCCTGGCACACGGCCTGCACGCCACCGACCAGCTGTCGGTCCGCGTCGAGGACCTGACGGTGATCTCGGACGCGATGGCGCGGCTGCGCGAGCAGCCGCCGACCTCGCTCGCCGGCCTCGCCGTCACCCGGGCCGAGGACCTCACCGAGGGCACCGAGGCCCTGCCGCCCACCGACGGCCTGCGCTACTACCTGGAGGGCGCGCGGGTGATCGTGCGGCCGAGCGGCACCGAGCCGAAGCTCAAGTGCTACCTGGAGGTCGTGGTCCCGGTGGGCTCGGCCGACGAGCTCGACGCGGCCCGCGCCAGGGGCGCCGAACTCCTGGCCGGCATCAAGAAGGACCTCGCGGCGGCCGCCGGCATCTGACCGGCGGGGCGCGAGGAGCCCGAGCGGCGAAGGCCGGGGCGGTGGTCGGGCGACCACCGCCCCGGTCCTGCTTTCGGGTGATTTCGTACGGCAGTTGACGCAGCGGTGCGGCGAGCGGGCGGGACTTGCGAGAAAGGGTGACCCGTACCTCTCGCCGTGCCCGAGCAAGGAGCTGTCGCCGTGCCACCGACCGCACCGTCACCGGCGACCACCCCGGTCCGTCGCCGTCCCGTCCCCGCCGCCCGCCGCCACCCGGCGCCACGCGGCGCCGGCGGCCGACCGCCGGCGCGGGAGCGGGCGCGCACCGCCCTCGCGTACGCAGGGCCCGCGCTGCTCGGCTATCTCGCGATCCGCCTCTTCGGAACGCTCGTCCTCGCGAAGTGGGCGCACGTGCGCCACCACGGCATCTGGCCGACGCTCGCCACGTCCTGGGACTCCAACTGGTACCTGGGCATCGCCGACCACGGCTACGTCCACACGCTGCACACCACGCAGCTGAACAACCTGGCCTTCTTCCCGCTGTACCCGTACCTGGTCAAGGCCGTCGCCGCCGTCACGCCGGGCTCGCGGGCCAGCGCCGGACTGCTGCTCGCCATCGGGTTCTCGCTGGTCGCCGCCTGCGGGGTGTTCGCCGTCGGCGACCGCCTGCACGGGCGCCGCACGGGCACCTGGCTCACGGTCCTGTGGGCCGCGCTGCCGGTCGGCATCGTCCAGTGGATGGGCTACACCGAGTCCCTGTTCACCGCCCTGACGGCCTGGGCGCTGTACTGCGTGCTCACCCGGCGCTGGGTGTGGGCGGGCTCGCTCGCGGCGCTCGCGGGACTGACCCGCCCCACCGGCATCGCGATCGCGGCCGCGGTCTCGCTGACCGCGCTCGTCACGCTCGTACGCACCCGCGCGCCCGAGCCGCGCCTGGTGCTCGGCGGGCTGCTCGCCCCCCTCGGCTGGTGCGGGTACGTGGCCTGGGTGGGGCTGCGGGTCGGCCGCTGGGACGGCTACTTCGCGGTGCAGAAGCTGTGGGACAACGAGTGGGACGGCGGCGTCGGCACCCTGCGCGACATCCGCTCGATCCTGGTGTACGCGAACCGGCCGCCGCTGTTCCTGGTGCTCGTCACCCTGGTCCTGATCCTGTCCGGCGCGCTGTACCTGCTCTCGCTCGCCGACCGTCAGCCGCTGGCCCTGCTGGTCTTCTCGGGCGCCCTGCTGTTCGTCGTCCTCGGCAGCGGCGGCGTCTACTTCCCGCGGGCCCGCTTCCTGGTTCCCGGCTTCCCGCTGCTGCTCCCGGTCGCGGTGGCGCTCGCGCGGGCCCGCCGCACCGTCACGGTCCTGGCGCTCGGCGCCGCCGCCCTGTCCTCGGCGTGGCTCGGCGCGTACATGCTCCTGGTGTGGCCGGGCCCGCCGTGAGCGCGCTCAGCCGATGGCGAGCAGCGCGACGAACAGGACCGCCCCGGCGATCGCGGGCGCGATGACCTCGTAGGCCCAGCGCACGCTCACCACACCCTGCGCGCCCTCGCGCGCGGCACCCTGCTCGGCGAGGTCGCGCAGGTCCCGGATGGACTGGTCGGCGGGCGCCATGCGCGCCTTGGCGTCGGTGACGTCGGCCGTCACGGACACCCCGATCTGGCCGTCGACCGTCGCGTCCCGCACCTGGCGGCGGGCGGCCCGCTTGCGCTGGCGCAGCGAGACGGGGATCGCCCACAGCTGGTACTTGCCGCCCGACTGGTCGAAGACCTCGCTGGAGTATCCGGCCCGTACGTCCGCGACGGCCGCCCAGGGCAAGGTGATCGTACGGAACGGGTTGCGCACCAGGAGCCGGTCGGCGCTCGCGAACACCGCGGGGCGGAAGCTGAAGGCGACGACCAGCGGTACCGCGCACAGCAGCACGGCGAGCGCGAGCCAGGGGGCGTTGCCGTGGCCCTGGACCACGGCGTCGACGCCGAGCCAGCCGCCGATCACGAGCAGCAGCGCGCCGCCGGCGATACCGGGGGCGGAACGGTAGGTCCGGTCGGCGTAGGCCGGCTCGGCGGGCGGCGTGGGGCTCGTCATGGCCCGATTCTGCCTCACGCCCCTGGCGCCGGTTGTGCTCAGGCCACCAGATCCGCGTACAGGATGATGTTGTCGGGGCGGTGGCCGCCGGTCAGCTCGCCGCCGCAGGTGATGATCCGCAGCTCGGGACGGTCGGTGTTGCCGTACACCTTCTGGGTCGGGAAGGTCTTCTTGTCGACCTGTTCGAGCGCGCGGACCGTGAACTTCGCGGTCTTTCCGTCGGCGCGGACGACCGAGACGACATCCCCGACCCTGACCTTGGAGACGTTCTTCAGGACCGCGGGGCCCTTGACCGTGTCGAAGTGCCCGATGAGCACGGCGGGCCCGGTCTGGCCCGGGGTGACCCCCTTGTCGTACCAGCCGATCCGGTCGGCGTCGGCGACGGAGGGCACCTCGACGGTGCCGTCGTCGGCGAGCCCGAGGTCGAGGATGGGGCTCGCGTCGACCCCGGCCGCCGGGATCTCGACCCGTACCGGCTTGGAGGCGGGCAGCGCGGCCGGGGCCTTGGCGGCGGGGGCGCTGGAGGCGGCGGAGACGGTCGGCGGCGGGGTGGGCCTGGCGGAATCGGAGCCGCAGCCGACGGCGGAGACGCCGAGGGCGAGGACGAAGAGGGCGGCGGCGGCCGAACGAGCCGCACGGGTGCGGGACATGGGGTGCTCCGGAAGGGCCGTGAGGAGGGCGGGCCGCCGAGGTGGCGGCCCGCCCGGGGGTCGGGTCAGACGCGGGCGGCGGCGCGACGGCGCAGCGCCACGTAGCCGCCGGCCGCGACGACCGCGAGACCCGCGCCGCCCGCGACCAGCGCGGTCGTGTCGTCACCGGACTGCTTGATCTCGGCACCGGCCGCGACGGCGCCCTGGGGCACGACGGTGGTCTGACCGCCGTTCTGGGTGGGCGCGTTGGCGGGGGTGGCCGTGGCGAGGCCGGTGGCGGCGGTGCCGCTCGCGCAGCCGGCCGGGAGCTTCGGGAAGGCGGTGTAGGCGTACGGGGCGCCGCCGCCCTGGGTGCGCTGGCCGAGCCTGGGTGCGGTGGTGCCCGCGTTGTCGATGCGGAGGCCCGCGGCGCCGTTGACCGGCGAGGCGCTGTCGGCGGAGCCGAGCGTGGCGAAAGAGCTGTCGCGCAGCACGGCCTTGGGGCCCTGGGGGCTGTTGGTGAGCTTCACCGACATCCCGTCCCGGAAGACGCTGGGCACGACCTCGGTCACGGTGCAGCCGGAGCGTCCGCTGATGTACTCCGACTTCACCTTGCCCGTACCGGAGTTGAGGGTGACGTGCATGCCGTGGACGTACGCGTCGACGTCGTGGTCCGCGCTCTCGGTCTCCATGATCTCGACGACCTTGCCGTCGGTGAGGAACTCGGCGCGGTAGTGGTTGGTCGCGAACCGGTGCACCGCGAGCGTCTCGCCGTTGACCAGCTTGTACGTGGCGTCGCCCGGGTCGGTGCAGGTCTTGGGCAGCGCCGGGAAGTCCTGCGACTTCCAGGGGGCGTCGCCGCCCTGGCTGCGCTGGAAGAAGACGGCCTTGCCGCCGGTGCCGGCCGTGAGCCTGATGCCGGCGCTCAGGTCAGTGGGGTGGGCCCGGTCGACGCTTGCGACGACGGTGCCCTGGTCGTTGCGCAGCTCCGCCTTCGGGCCGTTCGCCAGGTCGTTGGTGAGCGTGACGAACAGGTACGGCTGCACCGAGGCGACGTCCTTGGTGACGTGGCAGGGGGTGGCGGAGGAGGTGGCCGAGCCGGCCGGGGTGGCCGCGAAGGCGGCGGCCGGGGTGAGGAGGGCTCCGGCGAGGGCGGCGGTGGCGATGGCGGCGCGGAGCGGGGTGCGGGCGTAGGTCGACATGAACGACTCCATGAAACAGGGCGGCCTGGTGGCCGGAAGGGATGAGGAGGGAGAGGTTGCATGCCGCCTCCTCTGCCGGGTGGGGCCGTTGAGGCTGGGCGGGGCTGCAAGAAGAAATCTATGGATCACCTGTCCGAGAAGCGTCCGCTCCATGTCACGGGCCCGTGACAGAGCTCACCCCCGACCACCTGCGCCGCGAGGGCTGTACAGGCAGCTACGCGCGTAGATATGCTCATCTGGTGACCATGCCCACCAATGCACCAGCAGCTGCCTTCGCCGACGCGACCGCGTCCGACGGCGCGCTGCGCCGCTTCCTCCACGGGCTCCCCGGCATCGACCCGGTGGGCCTGGAAGCGCGCGCCGCGTCCCTCGGCACCCGCTCGATCAAGACCTCGGCCAAGGCGTACGCCATCGACCTGGCCATTTCGATGATCGACCTGACGACGCTGGAAGGCGCGGACACCCCGGGCAAGGTCCGGGCACTCGCCGCCAAGGCCGTCCACCCCGACCCGACCGACCGCACCACCCCGCACACCGCCGCCGTCTGCGTCTATCCGGACATGGTGGCCACCGCCAAGGAGGTGCTGAAGGGCTCGGACGTCAAGGTCGCGTCCGTCGCCACCGCCTTCCCGGCGGGCCGCGCGGCCCTGCCGGTCAAGCTCGCGGACGTACGGGACGCGGTCGAGGCCGGCGCCGACGAGATCGACATGGTGATCGACCGGGGCGCGTTCCTCGCCGGTCACTACCTGAAGGTCTACGAGGAGATCGCGGCCGTCCGCGCCGAGTGCGGCGACCGGGCCCGCCTCAAGGTCATCTTCGAGACCGACGAGCTGTCGACGTACGACAACATCCGCCGCGCCAGCTGGCTCGGCATGATGGGCGGCGCCGACTTCATCAAGACCTCCACGGGCAAGGTGGCCGTGAACGCCACGCCGCCCAACACCCTGGTGCTGCTCGAAGCCGTACGCGACTTCCGCGCCCAGACCGGGATCCAGGTCGGCGTGAAGCCGGCCGGCGGCATCCGCTCCACCAAGGACGCGGTGAAGTTCCTGGTCCTGGTCAACGAGACGGTGGGCGAGGACTGGCTGGACGACAACTGGTTCCGCTTCGGCGCCTCCTCGCTGCTCAACGACTTGCTGATGCAGCGTCAGAAGCTGGCGACCGGCCGCTACTCCGGCCCCGACTACGTGACGGTGGACTGATCACCATGGCATCCCTGTTTGAGTACGCACCGGCTCCCGAGTCGCGCTCGGTCGTCGACATCGCGCCGTCCTACGGCCTGTTCATCGACGGCGAGTTCACCGAGGCCGCCGACGGCAAGGTCTTCAAGACCGTCTCGCCGTCCACCGAGGAGGTCCTGTCCGAGGTCGCCCGGGCGGGCGCCGAGGACGTGGACCGCGCCGTGAAGGCCGCGCGCCGGGCGTTCGAGAAGTGGTCGGCGCTGCCCGGCTCCGAGCGCGCCAAGTACCTGTTCCGCATCGCCCGGATCATCCAGGAGCGCAGCCGCGAGCTGGCCGTCCTGGAGACCCTGGACAACGGCAAGCCGATCAAGGAGACCCGCGACGCGGACCTCCCGCTGGTCGCCGCGCACTTCTTCTACTACGCGGGCTGGGCCGACAAGCTCGACCACGCCGGGTTCGGAGCGAATCCGCGTCCGCTGGGCGTCGCGGGCCAGGTCATCCCGTGGAACTTCCCGCTCCTGATGCTGGCGTGGAAGATCGCCCCGGCGCTGGCGACCGGCAACACGGTCGTCCTCAAGCCCGCCGAGACGACCCCCCTGTCCGCTCTGTTCTTCGCGGACGTCTGCCGCCAGGCGGGCCTGCCCAAGGGCGTCGTCAACATCCTCACCGGGTACGGCGACGCGGGCGCGGCCCTGGTCGAGCACCCCGACGTCAACAAGGTCGCCTTCACCGGCTCGACCGCCGTCGGCAAGGCCATCGCCCGCTCGGTGGCGGGCACCTCGAAGAAGGTCACCCTGGAGCTGGGCGGCAAGGGCGCCAACATCGTCTTCGACGACGCCCCCATCGACCAGGCCGTCGAGGGCATCGTCACCGGCATCTTCTTCAACCAGGGCCAGGTCTGCTGCGCGGGCTCGCGCCTGCTCGTCCAGGAGTCGATCCAGGACGAGCTGCTCGACTCGCTCAAGCGCCGCCTGTCCACGCTGCGCCTGGGCGACCCGCTGGACAAGAACACCGACATCGGCGCCATCAACTCGGCCGAGCAGCTCGCCCGGATCACCGCGCTCACCGAGACCGGTGAGGCGGAGGGCGCCGAGCGCTGGTCCGCCCCCTGCGAACTGCCCTCGGCGGGCTACTGGTTCGCGCCGACGCTCTTCACCAACGTCACCCAGGCGCACACCATCGCCCGCGACGAGATCTTCGGCCCGGTCCTGTCGGTGCTGAGCTTCCGCACGCCGGACGAGGCCGTCGCCAAGGCCAACAACAGCCAGTACGGCCTGTCCGCCGGCATCTGGACGGAGAAGGGCTCGCGCATCCTCGCGGTCGCGAACAAGCTCCGCGCCGGAGTCGTCTGGGCCAACACGTTCAACAAGTTCGACCCGACCTCGCCGTTCGGCGGCTACAAGGAGTCGGGCTTCGGCCGCGAGGGCGGCCGGCACGGTCTGGAGGGCTACCTCGATGTCTGATTCCCCGGCACGACTGAGTGTCTTCAAGACCTACAAGCTGTACGTGGGCGGGAAGTTCCCGCGTTCCGAGAGCGGCCGGGTGTACGAGGTGACCGACTCCAAGGGCAAGTGGCTGGCCAACGCACCCCTCTCGTCCCGCAAGGACGCGCGGGACGCGGTCGTCGCGGCCCGCAAGGCGTTCGGCGGCTGGTCGGGCGCGACCGCGTACAACCGGGGCCAGATCCTCTACCGCGTCGCCGAGATGCTGGAGGGCCGCAAGGACCAGTTCGTCCGCGAGGTCGCCGAGGCCGAGGGGCTCTCGAAGTCCAAGGCCGCCGCGGTCGTGGACGCGGCCATCGACCGCTGGGTCTGGTACGCGGGCTGGACCGACAAGATCGGCCAGGTCGTGGGCGGGGCGAACCCGGTCGCGGGCCCGTTCTTCAACCTCTCCACCCCCGAGCCGACCGGCGTCGTGACGGTGCTCGCCCCGCAGGAGTCGTCCTTCCTGGGCCTGGTCTCGGTCATCGCCCCCGTCATCGCGACCGGCAACACCGTGGTCGTCGTCGCGTCCGAGAAGGCGCCGCTCCCGGCGCTCTCGCTCGGTGAGGTGCTCGCCACCTCCGACCTGCCGGGCGGCGTGGTCAACGTGCTGTCCGGCAGGACGGCCGAGATCGCGGCGCCGCTCGCCGCGCACCAGGACGTCAACGCGATCGACCTGACGGGCGCGGACGCCGACTTGGCGCGCGAGCTGGAGATCGCGGCGGCAGACAACCTCAAGCGCGTGGTGCGCGCCAAGGCCGTGGACTTCACCGCGGACCCGGGCACCGAGCGCCTGACCGCGTTCCTGGAGACCAAGACGGTCTGGCACCCCACGGGTTCCCTGGGCGCGTCCGGCTCCGCCTACTGAGCCGCGCGAGGGGCCCCGCCGTCGAGTGGACGGCGGGGCCCCTCGCATGCGCCCGTCAGCCCGGCAGCAGCCGTGCCGCCGCGTCGACGAGCGGCAGGTCCTTGAGGGCGCCGCCGCTGGTCAGCGGGCTCGTGGCCATCGCCGTCGACACCGGCTTGAAGTCGGCCACCTGGGTGCCCACGCCGTTGGTCAGCGGATCGACCCCGGTGTTGGCCAGCGGGTCCAGGCGCAGCCCCTTGGCGGGGCCGATCGCGTGGCCGACCGCTCCGGTCAGCCCGTCCGCGGCGGCCGCGAGGTCGGTGGCCGTCGCGCTCGGGCCCACCGCGGGCGCGGGGGCCGCCGGCGCGGCCTGGGCGGCCGATCCCGCGCCGACCAGGGCCGCGCCGGCCGCCGTGACGGTGAGCCCGGCCCGCAGCAGCGCCCGGCGGCGCCGGTTCCTGGCGGGTTCGGGGGCCTCGTGCTGTCCCATGGGATCCCACTCACTCTCGTACGAAGGATGCGTCATCGCGCGGTCACGAAGCGTAGTTGAGATGTGATGCTGGATACCAACGGCCTCCCCGGGGGGTACCACTCCCGGGTGCATGGCCCACACTGGTGTCCCGTGAGTTCATCTGCCATTCCGACGCGCGTCGTCCTGCTCTCGGGGCCCTCCGGCTCCGGCAAGTCGTCCCTCGCCGCCCGCACGGACCTGCCCGTGCTGCGCCTCGACGACTTCTACAAAGAAGGTGACGACCCGACCCTGCCGCTGGTGGCGGGCAGTTCGGACATCGACTGGGACTCCCCGCTGTCCTGGGACGCGGACGCCGCGATCAGGGCCATCACCGACCTGTGCCGCACGGGCCGCACCGCGGTGCCGGTCTACTCGATCGCGACGAGTTCCATCACCGGCACCACCGCGCTCGGCATCGACCGCACCCCGCTGTTCATCGCGGAGGGCATCTTCGCCGCCGACATCGTGGCCCGCTGCCAGGAGCTCGGGGTGCTTGCCGACGCGATCTGCCTGCGGGGCCGGCCCTCCACCACCTTCCGCCGCAGGCTGCTGCGCGACCTCAAGGAGGGCCGCAAGTCGGTGGCGTTCCTGCTGCGGCGCGGCTGGCGGCTGATGCGCGCCGAGCGTGCGATCGTCGCCCGCCAGACCGCGCTCGGCGCCCACCCCTGCGGCAAGGAGGAGGCGCTCGGCCGGATCGCGGGCGCGGCGGCCGGACGCTGCCGCACGGCCGCCGCGGCCTGAGCACGCGCACACAATGAAGCGGCGGGGCCGATGGCCCCGCCGCTTCCCCCGTTTCCCCCGTGGGCGGTCCCCGTGTCCCCCCGTGGACCTCCCGTTCCCCTCCCCCAGACCTTCAGGCCACCAACTCGCCGAAGGACTCCTCCTCGTCACGCCCGAAGCTGAGGACCTCGTCCTCGCGCAGCCGGCGCAGCGAGCGCCAGATGCTGGACTTCACCGTGCCGACACTGATGTCCAGGATTTCCGCGATCTCCGGGTCGGTACGACCCTCGTAGTAGCGCAGCACCAGCATCGTGCGCTGCAGTTCGGGAAGGCGGGCCAGCGCCTGCCAGAGCACCGCGCGCAGTTCGGTGCCGCGCATCGCGTCCGTGTCGCCGGCCGTCTCCGGCAGCTCCTCGGTCGGGTACTCGTTGAGCTTGCGCCGCCGCCAGGCGCTGATGTGCAGGTTGGTCATGGTCCGGCGCAGGTAGCCGCCGACCGCCGCCTTGTCGCTGATGCGATCCCAGGCCCGGTAGGTGGAGAACAGCGCGCTCTGCAGCAGGTCCTCCGCCTCGTAGCGGTCGCCGGTCAGGTGGTAGGCGGTCGCGTACAGGGAGGCGCGGCGCTCCTGGACGTAGGCGGTGAACTCCGCCTCCGACAGGCTCTGCCGCTCCCCCGTGACCTCCCGGTACGCCGCCCCGCCGCCCTGCGGCCTGTTCCCCGCGGCCGGAACCGCGGAGGTGTCCATCACCGTCATGTACGACGTGTGCTGGCGCCCGGTGCCGCGAGCGCACCCCCGCCCGCTCACAGCGGCACCGGACTTCTCGGTGCTCCGTACGACGTCGTGGAGACGCGTCACAACTGCGCCGGAGTTGGTGCTGTGCAGTGCGTTCATCTCGCGCCCCCCGTCGGTGGAGTCTGTTTTTCGTGCCGTGCTGGGTTACGAGGAAGAGCTTGCCCGGGCGACTTCATCGAGCTGTCCGCCGAGTGTCACAGGCCTGTCACAGCGGCCGCGTCGCACGTGGATGCGGGCCGGGGGCCGGACGGGGGTCGTGCTCCTGTCCCCCATGGGCCAGAATGACCTCTGTGCCTTTCCTGTTGCTGATCGAGGACGACGACGCCATCCGCACGGCCCTCGAACTCTCCCTGTCCCGCCAGGGCCACCGTGTGGCCACCGCGGCGACGGGCGAGGACGGTCTGAAACTGCTGCGTGAGCAGCGGCCGGACCTGATCGTGCTGGACGTGATGCTGCCCGGGATCGACGGTTTCGAGGTGTGCCGCCGGATCCGGCGCACCGACCAGCTGCCGATCATTTTGCTGACCGCGCGCAACGACGACATCGACGTGGTGGTGGGCCTCGAGTCCGGCGCCGACGACTATGTGGTCAAGCCGGTCCAGGGGCGGGTCCTCGACGCCCGGATCCGGGCGGTGCTGCGGCGGGGGGAGCGCGAGGCCACCGACTCGGCGGCGTTCGGCAACGTGGTGATCGACCGGGCCGCGATGACCGTCACCAAGAACGGCGAGGACCTCCAACTCACGCCCACCGAGCTGCGGTTGCTGCTCGAACTGAGCCGCCGCCCCGGCCAGGCGCTCTCCCGCCAGCAGCTGCTCCGGCTGGTGTGGGAGCACGACTACCTGGGCGACTCCCGCCTCGTCGACGCCTGTGTGCAGCGGCTGCGCGCCAAGGTCGAGGACGTGCCGTCCTCGCCGACGCTGATCCGTACGGTCCGTGGTGTGGGCTACCGCCTGGACACCCCCTCGTGAACCTGTCGCACCACCTCCGCACCTCCGATAAGCAGGGCATGTGAAGCGAGCGATACTCGCCGGTCTGCGCTGGACCAGTCTGCGGCTGCGGCTCGTCGTCGTGTTCGCGCTCGTCGCGCTCACCGCGGCCGTCTCCGCGTCCGGCATCGCGTACTGGCTCAACCGTGAGGCCGTCCTCGTCCGCACCCAGGACTCGGCGCTCAACGACTTCCGTCAGGGCATGCAGAACCGGGCCGCCTCGCTGCCGTTGCAGCCCACCGAGCACGAGCTGCAGGTGGCCGCCAAGCAGATGGCGGACAGCAGCAACTCCCGTTACAACGTGCTGCTGGTGGCCGAGCGCGCCCCGGGCAAGCCGATCGTGGGGGCGTCGAACGTCGACGGCTTCACACTCGACGACGTGCCGGGCTCCCTCCAGGAGGCGGTCACCAAGAAGCAGAAGGTCACCCAGACCAACGCCTACCCGTACCACCTGTTCTGGCAGCGGATCACCCTGCACGGCCATCCGTACCTGGTCGGCGGGACGAAGATCATCGGGGCCGGGCCGACCGGTTACATGCTGGCCCCGCTCGACCAGGAGCGGCGCGACCTCAACTCGCTCGCCTGGTCGCTCGGCATCGCCACCCTGCTCGCGCTGCTCGCCTCGGCGCTGCTCGCGCAGGCGGCCGCCACCACCGTGCTGCGGCCGGTGCAGCGGCTCGGGGACGCGGCGCGCCGGCTCGGCGAGGGCAAGCTCGACACCCGCCTGAGGGTCTCCGGCACGGACGAACTCGCCGATCTGTCACGGACGTTCAACCGCACCGCCGAGGCCCTGGAGAAGAAGGTCACCGACATGAGCGCACGCGAGGAGGCGAGCCGCCGCTTCGTCGCCGACATGTCGCACGAGCTGCGTACGCCGCTGACCGCGCTCACCGCGGTCGCCGAGGTCCTGGACGAGGAGGAGGACAGCCTCGACCCGATGATCGCGCCCGCCGTGCGCCTGGTGGTCTCCGAGACCCGGCGCCTGAACGTCCTGGTCGAGAACCTGATGGAGGTCACCCGCTTCGACGCGGGCACCGCCCGCCTGGTCCTGGACGACGTGGACATCGCCGACCAGATCACCGCGTGCATCGACACCCGGGCCTGGCTGGACGCCGTCGAACTGGACGCCGAGCGCGGCATCATGGCCCGCCTCGACCCGCGCCGCCTGGACGTGGTGCTCGCCAACCTCATCGGCAACGCCCTCAAGCACGGCGGCTCCCCGGTGCGGGTCTCGGTGCGCGTCGAGGACGACGAGCTGGTCATCGCGGTACGCGACCACGGGCCCGGCATCCCCGAGGACGTACTGCCGCACGTCTTCGACCGCTTCTACAAGGCCAGCGCCTCGCGGCCGCGCTCCGAGGGCAGCGGTCTGGGCCTGTCCATCGCGATGGAGAACGCGCACATCCACGGCGGCGACATCTCCGCCTCCAACTCCCCCGAAGGCGGCGCGGTGTTCGTGCTGCGGCTTCCGCTGGACGCCACCCCGCCCGCCACCGCCGAGACGCCGGAAGGAGGCGCGGCGCAGTGAGAGGACGACGTCACCGGGCAGCCGCCGCGCTGGCCGGGCTGCTCGCGCTGGGCGCGGCCGCCACCGGCTGCGGAATCCGGCCCACCTCGGTCCCGGTCGACGCGGGACCGGCTCCTTCCCGGGTGCCGTGCGAGGTGCCGGACAACGCGGTCACCCCGCAGTTCGAGGGCGTCACCGCCCAGGTCTACCTGGTGTGCGGGGCGCAGCTGGTCACGGCCCGGCGCTCGGTGCGCATCCCGGAGAGCACGGGCGCGGCGGACCGGCTCCGCTTCGCGCAGGCGCTGCTCGACGAGCTGATCGCGCAGCCGTCGGGCGACGAGAAGGACGCCGGGTTCACCACCGAGGTGAAGGGCCCGCTCACCGTCACGGCGGCGCACAAGAACGATCCGGCGGGCGCGCTGCGGCTGAGCCGCAACCCGGCGGACCTCTCCGCGCTCGCCCTGTCCCAGGTGGTCTGCACGTACGCGGAGAACACCCCGACGGCGCCCGGCAGCCAGCAGGTGGTGCTCGGCGGGCCCGGCGAGGACCCGGCGCGCGGCTACACCTGCACGTCGGAGATGAAGTCCCGGCCGGACAGCGCGGCGACCCTGGGCGACATCCCCCGGCCCACCCGCACCTAGCGCGACACCCCGGCCAAGTCACCCGGCCGCGGCGGAACCGTTCCCGCCGCGGGCCGCGTCTTGGGGGGCGTGCAGCAGCTTCATGGTCAAGGCGGCAGCGCCGTCATCCGGTTCCGCGTGGTGGGGTTCGTCCTCCTCCTCGCGCATCTGCTGCTCGTGGCGTGGACCTCGCTGCGGCCCCGGAACGTGATGTGGGTGACGGCCACCAATCTGACGCCGTTCGCCGGCATCAAGGCCGATCTCGCGCTCGGTCCGCTGGAGGCCGCGCACCAGATCGGCGAGGGGCTGCTACTGCTCGCCCCGCTCGGGGTGCTGCTGCCCATAGTGGGCGGCCGGCTCCAGGTCTCCCCGCTCGCCTCGCTGGTACGCACCGTCCTGGCCGGCGCGCTGATCTCGCTCGGCATCGCCCTGTTGCAGACGGCGGTGCCCGGCCAGGTCCCCGACGTGGACTCGCTGCTCCTGAACACGGCCGGCGTCGCGCTCGCCCACCTCGCGGTGGTGCCGGCCGGCCGCCGGGGACTGCGCCGCAGGAACCAGAAGGAGGACCGGGAGCCGCCCGCCCCCGTCCTTCGGGATGACACCCCCCAGGGACGCACCCCGACGATTCCCAGGGTCGGGATCGCCCCGTAGCCCGACGGCCGGGCGGCGCCGGGGAGGGACCATGGAGACATCGCGAGGGAGCCCACCACGAGCGGCTCCCCCACTCCAGCTCCGAAGGAGCCTTCCATGAGCGCCCCTCTTCTCCGCCCCACCGAAGGCCGCCGGATCGGCGGGGTGTGCGCCGCGCTCGCACGGCGCTTCGGCACCTCCGCCACCACGATGCGCGTGATCTTCGTTCTCTCGTGCCTGCTGCCGGGGCCGCAGTTCCTGCTCTACCTGGCCCTGTGGGCGCTGATCCCCGCCGAGAAGGCGCCGCGCACCGCCTGGTAGTCAGCCCCCGAGGGTCCGGGCCAGCTTGTCGAGCTGCCGGTCGGCGATCTCGTGCGGGACCGTCACCGTCGAGGGCGCGCGCCCGGAGAGGTCGATCGCCATGAACCGCACCACGGTCGCGCCGAGGCGCACCACCACGATGTGCACCGGGGCCGGGGCCCCCTGGGCGAGCGCGGACGCGGTCCAGCCGACCGACTCGTCGCCCCGCACCGCGTACGGCACCTCACGCACCTCGCGATACGCGGCCCTGCGGCCGTCGAGTAGGGTGGCGAAACCGGTGCCGCAGCGGGCCAGCGCCGTGCGCAGCCCGGTCATGAGGCGGTGGGCGTCCGGCGCGGAGTAGGCGGACAGCGAGGCCGACACCGCGAGGCCCGGCGTGCGCTGCGAGCCGAGGCCCCGGCTCACCGTGGCCCGGGCCCGGTCGTCCGGGCGCTCCCCCATCACCTCCGCCAGCGGCGCGCACGCGGGGCGGTCGGCTCTCGGCGTGCCCTGGGTGTCGCCGGGCGGGGTGTCGCCGGAGATCCGGTAGCCGGGCACGTCGCCCGCGTCGAGGGCCGCCCGGCGCAGTGCGGCCTGGGTGCCGCCCGGGCCGCTCACGGATTCGACCGGGCCGTCCGGCGGGCCGGTGCAGGCCGCGGCGGCGAGCAACGCGGTCACGGTGAGCCCCGCCGCGAGGACGGCCGCCTTCGGACGCATGATCAGGACCCTACTCACACACCGCCGGGGCGCACACCCGGCTCACGGGTGTGCGCCCCGGCGGCGCGTGGTGCTGGGGGGTCAGCCGGAGAGGCCCGGCAGTCCGCCGCCGGCGAGGTTGCTGGCCACCGGGCCGGTCGGCAGGCCGCCCAGCAGACCCTGGACCGGGTCGGAGCTCGTGCCCTTCTGACCCGACTGCCCGGTGGCGGCGGGCAGCGCCTTGGCGACGATGCCGAGCGGGGTCCCGGCGGTCACGGTCGACAGCGCTCCCATCGGGAGCGCGGGGGCGGCGGACGCCGTCCCCGCGGCGGCGGCGGCGAAGGCGGCACCGAGGGCAACTACACCGAGCGTCTTGGCAGACTGCTTCATCAGAAATGTGTCCTTGGGGTGGGAAAGGTGAGCGACTCGCCAAGCTAGTCAGCCGACCGCCCGGCCGCAAACATGGGAAAACCGCCGAGAGTTCACACTCCCGGCGGTTTTCCGCTTCCTCAGATCAACTGCCCGCGACCGCAGAACCGCTGGTCGTGGCGGTCTGCTGGAACAGCCATTCGGACTTCAGCTCGGCATAACCCGGCTTGATCACGTCATTGATCATGGCCAGTCGTTCATCGAAAGGAATGAATGCTGATTTCATCGCATTGACCGTGAACCACTGCATGTCGTCGAGGGTGTAACCGAGGGCATTCGTCAGGTGCTCGAATTCCTGGCTCATGCTGGTGCCCGACATCAGCCGGTTGTCCGTGTTGACAGTGGCCCGGAAGTGCAGCTTGCGCAACAGCCCGATGGGGTGCTCCGCGTACGAGGTCGCCGCCCCGGTCTGGAGGTTGGAGGTCGGGCACATCTCCAGCGGGATCCGCTTGTCGCGCACGTACGAGGCGAGCCGGCCCAGCTTCACCCCGCCGTCCTCGGCGACCTCGATGTCGTCGATGATGCGCACCCCGTGGCCGAGCCGGTCGGCGCCGCACCACTGGAGGGCCTGCCAGATCGACGGGAGCCCGAAGGCCTCGCCCGCGTGGATGGTGAAGTGGTTGTTCTCGCGCTTGAGGTACTCGAACGCGTCCAGGTGCCGGGTGGGCGGGAAGCCCGCCTCGGCGCCGGCGATGTCGAAGCCGACGACGCCCGAGTCCCGGTAGGAGTTGGCGAGTTCGGCGATCTCCAGGGCGCGCGCGGCGTGCCGCATCGCGGTGAGCAGCGCGCCGACGCGGATGCGGTGGCCGTTGGCGCGGGCCCTGCGCTCGCCTTCGCGGAAGCCCTCGTTGACGGCCTCGACGACCTCTTCGAGGGTGAGCCCCTGCTCCAGGTGCTGCTCGGGGGCGTAGCGCACCTCGGCGTAGACGACGCCGTCCTCGGCGAGGTCCTGGGCGCACTCGGCGGCGACGCGGAACAGCGCGTCCCGGGTCTGCATGACGGCGCAGGTGTGCGCGAAGGTCTCCAAGTACCTTTCCAGGGAGCCCGAGTCGGCGGCCTCGCGGAACCAGATGCCGAGCTTGTCGGCCTCGGTCTCGGGCAGACCGGCGTACCCGGTTTCCGCGGCGATGTCGATGATGGTCCCGGGACGCAGACCCCCGTCGAGGTGGTCGTGGAGCAGCACCTTCGGGGCACGGCTGATCTGATCCGGGGTGGGTACGGATGCGGTCTGGCTCGTCATCTGCGCACTCTAGCCCCTACGCGCGTAGATCACCCGGCGTACGAACGCCGTCGATACGTAACAGTGACCGCGCGGACGGGTGGAGTACACCTCGCCTTCTGAGACTGTTCTGCCATGGCACAGCAAGCGATTCCCCTGCCTGCTGCCCGGCTCGGACGGGCCGCCGGTGCGACCGGTGGCGGCGCGACGGTCAGCGGTGTGGTCCTGGTGCTCCCGGACGGCGACCCCGTCTCGGCACGCCGGCCCTCCCCCCTCGCCTACGCGGCCGCGCTGCCGCTGGCCCGCAGGCTGGCCAGGGACGGCCGCGCGGAGGGCCTGGTGGCGCACGCCGTCCACTACCGCGGCCAGGGCTGGAACGGCGGCGACGCGCGACTCGTCACGGACGCCGAATGGGCCGCCGACGAGGTCGTGCGCCGCTACGGGGACGTGCCGGTGTGCCTCGCCGGACACGGCATGGGCGGCCGCGCGGCGCTGCGGGCGGCGGGCCACCCGGCGGTCAACTCGGTGCTGGCGCTGGCCCCCTGGATCCCCGAGGACGACGTGGCGGCCGACCCGGAGCCGGTGAAGCAGCTGGTGGGCCGCCGCGTGATGATCGTGCACGGCACCAATGACGCGCGCAGCAATCCGGAGCTGTCCTACCGGCTGGCCGAGCGCGCCAAGAAGGCCAACCGGGACACCTGCCGCTTCGAGGTGCACTCCGACGGCCACACGATGCGCCAGCACCGGCCCGAAGTCCACGCGCTGGCCGTGGACTTCGTCTTCGGCGCCCTGTTCTCCCGCCCGTACGCCCGCCCGGTCACCGACGCGTTCGCCGCGCCCCCACCGCTCGGGCTGCGGATGCCGCTCGCCGCGGGCTTCGGCAAGTCCCTGCGCCCGTAGGCGGGTTACTGGGGAATGAGCTTTCCGCGCCGGGACAGCAGGAAGGCCTTGAAGGCGGCGACCGGCGGGGTGTCCGGGTGCCCGTCGAGCCAGGCGACCCCGATCTCGCGCACCGCGCGCGGCGCCGTGACGGTCAGCTCGACGACCCCGGGCCGGGCGACCGCGGGCGGCGGCAGCAACGCCACCCCGAGCCCGGCCGCCACCAGACCGCGCAGCGTCTCGGCCTCCTCGCCCTCGAAGGCGATGCGCGGCGCGAACCCGGCCTCCGCGCACAGGTCGTCGGTGATGCGGCGCAGCCCGTAGCCGGGCTCCAGGGTCACGAACGTCTCGTCGGCGGCCTCCGCCAGCCGCACCCGCTTGCGGCTCGCGAGGCGGTGATCGTCGGGCACCACCAGGCGCAGCCGCTGTTCGTCCAGGCGCCGGGCCGCCAGATCGGGCGCGTCCGGCACGGGCGAGGTCAGACACAGGTCGAGCTCCCCAGCCCGCAGCCGCTCGATCATCGCCTCGCCGTAGTTCTGTACGAGCGTGAAGCGGATGCGGGGGTGGTCGACGCGGAAGGCGCGGATGAGACCGGGCACCGTCTCGGAGCCCATGGTGTGCAGGAAGCCGAAGGCGACCCGCCCCGCGGCCGGGTCGGCGTCCGCGCGCACCGACTCGGCGGCCCGACCGACCTCGGCGAGCGCCCGCTCGGCGGAGCCGAGGAAGGCGCGGCCCGCGGCGGTGAGCGAGACGGTGCGGCCCTTGCGCGCGAACAGGGCGACGCCCAGGTCCTCTTCGAGGCGGACCATGGCGCGCGAGAGGGTCGACTGGGGCACGCCGAGCTCGTGGGCGGCGCGGGTGACGTGCTCGTGGCGGGCCACCCCGGCGAAATAGGCGAGGCGCGGGGCGAGGGCCATCGCCGCCTCTTCCATGGATTCTTCGTAACTGTTCGATGACACGCGCGCCTCTGACCTTCACTGATGCGGGAGTGAATCGATTGTCGCCCATCTGTGCATTGGACGCATAAACGCGGGCGGGCCTACGGTCGACCCATGCCTCCTGCCAGTACCGGGGCGTCCACCACCGTGGGCGCCTCCACCGCGCCGTCCCCGCTCCAGCTCACCCCGGGCGCCCCCGGCTACCGCCGGATGAGCTTCGCGCTCTTCGCCGCCGGGGTCGCCACCTTCGCCCTCCTCTACTCCACCCAGGCCCTGCTGCCGCTGATCTCCGCCGATCTCGGAGCCACGGCGAGCGCGGCCAGCTGGACGGTCTCGGCGGCGACCGGCGCCCTCGCCCTGTTCGTACTGCCGCTCAGCGCCCTGTCGGAGCGGTTCGGGCGGACCCGGATGATGACGGTGTCACTGGCGGTCGCGGTGGCCGTGGGCCTGCTCGTCCCCTTCGCGCCCGGCGTGGGCTGGCTGGTGGCGCTGCGCGCCGTCCAGGGCGCGGCGATCGCGGGGCTGCCCGCCTCGGCGATGGCGTACCTGGCGGAGGAAGTGAAGCCGAAGGCGCTGGTCGCGGCGATCGGCCTGTTCGTCGCGGGCAACTCGATCGGCGGCATGAGCGGGCGCATCCTGACCGGCTGGGTCGCACAGGCCTGGGGCTGGCGCGCGGCGCTGCTCGCGGTCGGCGCGCTCGCCGCGGTGTGCGCGGTGGCGTTCCGCCTGCTCCTGCCCAAGGCCCGTCATTTCACGCCGGGTTCGCTGAACCCGCGCGCCCTGGCCCGCACGGTGCGCGGCCACCTCTCCGACCCGCTCCTGGTCCGCCTGTACGCCATCGGCGCGCTGTTCATGACGGTGTTCGGCTCGGTCTACACGGTGATCGGCTACCGCCTCACCGCGGCGCCGTTCCACCTGCCGCAGGGCCTGATCGGCTCGATCTTCCTGGTCTACCTGGTCGGTACGGTCTCCTCCGCGGCGGCCGGCAGGCTGGTGGCCCGGGTGGGCCGCCGCGGCGCCCTGTACCTGGCGGTCTCGACGACCGCGGCGGGCCTGCTCCTGTCGCTGGCCTCCTCGCTCACCGCGATCCTGGCGGGACTCGTCCTCATCACGGCTGGCTTCTTCGCGGGCCACGCGGTCGCCTCGTCCTCGGTGAGCCACACCGCCAAGCAGGGCCGCGCCCAGGCGTCCGCGCTCTACCAGTCCGCCTACTACCTGGGCTCCAGCGCGGGCGGCACGCTCGGCGCGGTCGCCTTCCACGCGGCGGGCTGGCCGGCCACGGTGCTGCTCGGCGTCCTCGCCGTGCTCGGCGTCGTCTCGGTCACCCTGTACGGCTCGCACGCGGCCCGCGCCGAGCGCCGCACCCACTCGCTGCGGCTGGCCCACGCCCGTCACTGACCTGCGCCTTTGTCGGTAGCCGCGCGATTGTCAGTGGGGTCCGGTAGCTTCCGGAGTGCTGGCACCACAAGGGCGCGACATGGGGTGGACCGATGAGTGATCTGGCAGCGGCGACGGATCTGGACGTACGCCTCGAAGGACACCGGACGGAGCTGACGGGGTACTGCTACCGGATGCTCGGCTCGGCGTTCGAGGCGGAGGACGCGGTGCAGGACACGCTGGTGCGGGCGTGGCGGAGCATCGACAAGTTCGAGGGCCGCTCCTCGCTGCGTTCGTGGCTGTACCGCATCGCGACGAACGTGTGCCTGGACATGCTGAGCGCGGGCAACAAACGGGCCAGGCCCATGGACCTGACGGCGGCCACCCCGGTGGCCAACGCGCAGCTCAACTCCCGCCCGGAAGTGACCTGGTTGGAGCCGGTGCCGGACGGCCGGGTGCTGCCGACCGTGGAGGACCCGGCCGAGGCGGCGCTGGCCCGCGAGTCGGTGCGGCTCGCCTTCGTCGCCGCCCTCCAGCACCTGCCGCCCAAGCAGCGTGCCGTACTGATCCTGCGCGAGGTGCTTGCCTGGAAGGCGTCGGAGGTCGCCGAGCTGCTCGACACCTCGGTAGCCTCGGTCAACTCCGCGCTCCAGCGCGCCCGTGCGACGCTGGCGGAGTCGGCGCCGAAGGAGTCCGACGCGGCGGACCCGCTCGACGAGGAGCAGCAGAAGCTCCTCGACCGGTACGTGGCGGCCTTCGAGGGCTACGACATGACGGCCCTGACCGCCCTGCTCCATGAGGACGCCACGCTGTCGATGCCGCCGTACGACCTGTGGCTGCGCGGCCACGACGACATCGTGGGCTGGATGCTGGGGGTGGGCTCGGTCTGCCGCGGCTCCCGTCTCCTGCCGACGGTGGCCAACGGCAGCCCCGCCTTCGCCCACTACCACCCGGACCACGAGAAGGGCGGCTTCACACCCTGGGCCCTGATGGTGCTGGAGACCAGCGGGGGCAAGGTCACGGGCATCTGCTCGTTCCTGGACACGGCCCGCTGGTTCCCGCTGTTCAACCTCCCCGCCCGCCTGGACGAGGACGGCGACCCGTCCCCGGCCCGCTGAGCCGCTCTCAATCGCCGGACGACCAGCACCGCCAGGGGCGCGGGGAACTGCGCGAGAAGCGGCCACGGTCCGCAGATCGAAGGGGGTTGAAGGGGCGCGGGGAACTGCGCGCCCAGCCACGGGCAGCCCGCAGCCGACGAACCACCAAGGCCCCCTCAGTCGCCCCCCAGCCCCGTCAGCTCAAGCAGCGCCACAAGACCGGCCCCGGCATTCCGCATGCGGACGCGGCGTCCGGCCCGCCGGGCGGTGAGCCGCAGCCGGGCCACCGCCTCGACGGCGGCGAGGTCGGCCCGGCTCAGCGCGGCGAGGTCGCACACCACGAGCTCGGCCCCGCCCCCGTACAGCGCGCGCAGCCGCTCGCACAGGAGCGGGACATCGGCCAGGGTGAGGGGATCGGGGACGACGAGGACGGGGTGCTGCCCGGCGGGATCGGTGGCTTCCAGGGTCATGCTGGTGGGACCGGCGCGACGGGCGGAACTCATCGGTGGAGCTCCGGCGGGGCACCGGAACGCCGAACGGGACCGGTGGAGGTCCACCGGTCCCGTTCGCCCGTACGCGGGCCCAGCCAGGAGATCCGCAGATCAGGCGATTCGTTCCAGCACGATGGGGTCGGCCGAGAACTCCGTTCCGGCGGGGGCCACGTCGTACGAGCCCTCCAGCGACTCCAGCGCGTACTCGAACTTCTCCGGCGTGTCCGTGTGCAGGGTCAGCAGCGGCTGGCCCGCGGTGACCGTGTCGCCGGGCTTGGCGTGGAGCTCCACGCCGGCGCCCGCCTGCACCGGGTCCTCCTTGCGGGCTCGGCCCGCACCCAGACGCCAGGCGGCCACGCCGATGTCGTACGCGTCGAGGCGGGTCAGGACGCCCGAGGACGCCGCCGTGATGACGTGCTGTTCGCGGGCGACGGGCAGGGTCGCGTCCGGGTCGCCGCCCTGGGCCGCGATCATCCGGCGCCACACGTCCATCGCGGAGCCGTCGGCCAGCGCCTTGGCGGGGTCGGCGTCCTTGATGCCCGCCGCGTCCAGCATCTCGCGGGCCAGCGCGATGGTGAGCTCGACGACGTCGGAGGGGCCGCCGCCCGCCAACACCTCGACGGATTCCCGCACTTCGAGCGCGTTGCCCGCGGTCAGGCCGAGCGGGGTGGACATGTCGGTGAGCAGGGCGACCGTCTTCACGCCGCTGTCCGTGCCCAACGCGACCATCGTGGAGGCGAGTTCGCGCGCGTCCTCGATGTTCTTCATGAAGGCGCCGGTGCCGACCTTCACGTCCAGGACCAGGGAGCCGGTGCCCTCGGCGATCTTCTTCGACATGATGGACGAGGCGATGAGCGGGATCGCCTCCACCGTGCCGGTCACGTCGCGCAGCGCGTACAGCTTCTTGTCAGCGGGGGCCAGGCCGTCGCCCGCCGCGCAGATGACCGCGCCCGTGGTGTCCAGGACGTTCAGCATCTCCTCGTTGGAGAGCAGCGCGCGCCAGCCCGGGATCGACTCCAGCTTGTCCAGGGTGCCGCCGGTGTGGCCGAGGCCCCGGCCCGAGAGCTGCGGCACGGCCGCGCCGCAGGCGGCGACCAGCGGGGCGAGCGGCAGGGTGATCTTGTCGCCGACGCCGCCGGTGGAGTGCTTGTCTGCGGTCGGGCGCGAGAGCGCGTCGAAGTTCATGCGCTCGCCGGAGGCGATCATGGCAGCGGTCCAGCGGGCGATCTCCGTGCGGTTCATGCCGTTGAGGAGGATCGCCATGGCCAGGGCGGACATCTGCTCGTCGGCGACCACGCCGCGCGTGTACGCGTCGATGACCCAGTCGATCTGCTCGGGAGACAGCTCGCCCCGGTCTCGCTTGGTGCGGATGACGGAGATGACGTCCATGGCATTCCTTCCGGCTTGGTGCACGTTACGTACGCGACTCTACGCGCATAGAGGGGTGTTGAGAGTGCGGCCCCCACACCAGGTGCGGGGGCCGCGGGGTTACTTCAGGTGGTCCGGGCCGAAGGCCTGGGGCAGCATCTCGGACAGCTTGAGGATGCCCGCCGGAGTCTCCAGCAGGAGCTCCGGGCCGCCGAACTCGAAGAGGAGCTGGCGGCAGCGGCCGCACGGCACCAGGACATCACCGTGGCCGTCGACGCAGGTGAAGTGCGTCAGGCGGCCGCCGCCGGAGAGCTGGAGCGCCGAGACGAGCCCGCACTCGGCGCACAGGCCGATGCCGTACGAGGCGTTCTCCACGTTGCAGCCGGTCACGGTGCGCCCGTCGTCGACCAGGGCGGCCGCGCCGACCGGGTAGCCCGAGTACGGCGCGTACGCGCGGGACATGGCCTCGCGCGCGGCCGTGCGCAGCGCCTCCCAGTCGGGCGTCACTTGCCCTGGCCCTTCCGGTAGCGCATGCCGTCCGCCTTGGGCATCCGCAGGCGCTGCGCGGAGAGCGACAGGACGAGCAGCGTCACGACGTACGGGGTCGCGCCGACGAAGTCGCCGGGCACGTCGTCGGTCACCAGGTACCAGACCAGGATGAGCACGGCCATCACCGCGCTGATCGCGGCCTGGAGCATCGCCTTCTTGTACGCCTTCCAGCCGGCCAGCGCGGCGAGCAGCACGACCAGCAGGAGCAGCAGGGCGTGCACGGTGGTGCCGCCGTTGCGCAGCTGGAGCGCGTCGGAGAAGCCGAACAGGCCCGCGCCCATGGCGAGTCCGCCCGGCCGCCAGTTGCCGAAGATCATCGCGGCGAGGCCGATGTAACCGCGGCCGCCGGTCTGGTTCTCCAGGTAGATGTGCGAGGTGACCAGGGCGAGGAAGGCGCCACCGAGACCGGCCAGACCGCCGGAGACGGCGACCGCCGCGTACTTGTAGGAGTACACGTTCACGCCGAGGGACTCGGCCGCGATCGGGTTCTCGCCGCAGGAGCGCAGGCGCAGACCGAAGGCCGTCTTCCACAGCACCCACCAGGTGCCGACGAAGAGCGCGACGGCGATGACGGTGACCCAGGAGACCTCGGTGACCAGGCCGCCGAGGATGCCCGCGACGTCGGAGACGAGGAACCAGTGGTGGTTCTGGACCGACGCCAGGCCGGAGGACAGGCCCGGGATGCTGAAGCTCGGCAGCGCGTCGGCCGGCGGCGACTGCTTGGGGTTGCCGCCCTTGACCTGGGCCTCGCCGCCGTTGAAGAAGAGCTTGGCGAGGTACTGCGTCACACCGAGCGCGAGCAGGTTGATCGCGACACCGGAGACGATGTGGTCGACGCCGAAGGTGACGGTGGCGACGGCGTGGATCAGACCGCCGACGACGCCGAAGCCGACACCGGCGAGCAGACCGAGCCAGGGGCTGGACTGCCAGCCGACCCAGCCGGCGCCGAAGGTGCCGAGGATCATCATGCCTTCGAGGCCGATGTTGACCACGCCGGCCCGCTCGGACCACAGACCGGCGAGGCCCGCGAGCCCGATCGGCACGGCGAGCCCGAGCGCGGCGCTGATCTGCCCCTCGCTGGTGAGCTGGTCGGCTCCGGTGATCATGCGTACGGCGGAGACGAGGATCAGCGCCCCCGCGATGATCATCAGGACCTGCGCGAGCGAGAACTTGCGCTGGGCGTTGCCCCGCTTGACCCCGGCCGGAGGCGGTGGGGTCGTGGTCGTGTCAGTCGTGACGCTCATGCCGTCACCTCCGTCTCGGTCTTGGCGGCCTGGGCCGCGAGCTCGGCGCCGACGCGCTGCTGCTGGCGCTTGAGGCCGTAACGGCGGACGAGTTCGTAGGCGATCACGACGCACAGGACGATGACGCCCTGGATCACGCCGAGGATCTCCTTGTCGTAACCGATCACCTCGAAGTGGCCGGTGGTGCGCTCCAGGTAGCCCCAGAGCAGGGCGGCGAGCGCGACGCCCACCGGGTGGTTGCGGCCGAGCAGGGCGATGGCGATGCCGGTGAAGCCGAGTCCGAGCGGGAAGCTGTTGTCGAACTGGTGGCTGTCGTTGAGCAGCGTGGGCATGCCGACGAGACCGGCCACCGCACCCGAGATGATCATGCTGGTGACGATCATCTTCTTGACGTTGGCACCGCTGGCCGCGGCCGCGGACTCGGACTGGCCGACCGCGCGCAGGTCGAAGCCGAAGCGGGTGCGGCCGAGCGTGAACCAGTACGCGACGCCGACGAGCACGGCCACGACGATGAAGCCCCACAGCTGGCCGGCCGGGCCCATGTCGATGGTGAAGAACCACGACGAGTTGGGCAGCGGCTTGGTCGAGACGAGCGTGCCCGCCTCGTCGAGCTGGCCGAGCCGGTCGGGCTGGAGCAGATAGGCGATGATCGCGGTCGCGATGGCGTTCAGCATGATGGTCGAGATGACCTCGCTGACGCCGCGGGTCACCTTCAGGATGCCCGCGATCGCCGACCACACCGCGCCGACCAGCATGGCGACGATGATGATGACCGGGATCTGCACGATGCCGGGCAGGCTCAGCGCGCCGCCGACCACCGCGGCGAGGAACGCGGCCAGGCGGTACTGGCCGTCGACGCCGATGTTGAACAGGTTCATCCGGAAGCCGATGGCCACCGCGATGCCCGCGAGGTAGTAGGTCGTCGCCTTGTTGAGGATGTAGACCTGGCTGTCGCTCGCGGAGCCGTACGACAGCATGTCGTTGAAGGCCGGGAACGGGTTCCTGCCGGTGGCGAGGATGACCAGCGCGGTGACGACAAGGGCCGCGACGAGCGCGAGCACGGGGGCCGCGATCGCGAGGAGCAGCTTCTCCTTGTCGATGCGGGAGGTGAGCTTCTTCATCGGTCCTCTCCCCCAGTGTTCTGCTGGTGCTCCAGGTGGCCGGTGGCGGCACCGGTCATGGCGGAGCCCAGTTCCTCGGGGGTGATCGTGGCGGGGTCGGCGTCGGCGACCAGACGGCCCCGGTACATCACCCGCAGGGTGTCGGACAGGCCGATCAGCTCGTCCAGGTCGGCGGAGATCAGGAGTACGGCGAGGCCCTCACGGCGGGCCTCGCGGATCTGGTCCCAGATCTGCGCCTGCGCGCCGACGTCCACGCCCCGGGTGGGGTGCGCGGCGATCAGCAGCTTGGGGTGGTGGCTCATCTCGCGGCCGACGATCAGCTTCTGCTGGTTGCCGCCGGACAGGGACGCCGCGGTGACCTCGATGCCGGGGGTGCGCACGTCGTACTCGCGCACGATCCGCTCGGTGTCGGTGCGGGCGGCCTTGTTGTCGAGGAGGGCGCCCTTGGAGTTGGGCTTCTCGGTGACGTGGCCGAGGATGCGGTTCTCCCAGAGGGGGGCCTCCAGAAGCAGGCCGTGGCGGTGGCGGTCCTCGGGGATGTATCCGATGCCGTCCTCGCGGCGCTTGCGCGTGGGGGCGGTGGAGATGTCGGTGGTGTCGAGGGTGATGACACCGCCGTCGGGGATGCGCATGCCCATGATGGCCTCGACGAGCTCGGCCTGGCCGTTGCCCTCGACGCCCGCGATGCCGAGCACTTCGCCCTTGTGGATCGTGAACGAGACCGAGGACAGCACCTCGCGGACCACGCCGTCGGGGTCGGTGGCCGCGAGCCGGAGGCCGTCGACCTGGAGCATCGGGACCGTGGTGACGGTCGACTCGCGCGTCTCGGGCGAGGGCAGCTCGCTGCCCACCATCAGCTCGGCGAGCTGCTTGGTGGTGGTCGTACGGGGGTCGGCGGTGCCCACCGTGGTGCCGCGCCGGATCACCGTGATCTCGTCGGCGACCGAGAGCACCTCGCCCAGCTTGTGCGAGATGAAGATGACGGTCAGGCCCTCGGCCTTGAGCTCGCGCAGGTTGTCGAAGAGCGCCTCGACCTCCTGCGGGACCAGGACCGCGGTCGGCTCGTCGAGGATGAGGGTGCGCGCGCCGCGGTAGAGGACCTTGAGGATCTCCACGCGCTGGCGGTCGGCGACACCGAGGTCCTCGACGAGGGCGTCCGGGCGGACCCCGAGGCCGTACGCGTCCGAGATCTCCTTGATCTTGTTGCGGGCCTTGGAGCCGATGCCGTACAGCTTCTCGCCGCCGAGGACGACGTTCTCCAGGACGGTCAGGTTGTCGGCCAGCATGAAGTGCTGGTGGACCATGCCGATGCCGAGCGCGATGGCGTCGGCCGGGCTGGAGAAGGACGCCTGGGCGCCGTCGATGGTGATGGTGCCCTCGTCCGGCTTCTGCATGCCGTAGAGGATCTTCATCAGGGTCGACTTGCCGGCGCCGTTCTCACCGCACAAGGCGTGCACGGTGCCCTTGCGGACGGTGATGTCGATGTCCTTGTTGGCGACGACACCGGGGAATCGTTTGGTGATGCCGCGCAGTTCGACGGCGGGAGGGCTGGACGCGTTGATGGCGCACTCTCCTCGTGGGCAGGAGCAGGGGGGCGGGGAGCTTCCGGGGAAGCCGGGAAGCGTACTGATGTGCCACGCCGGGCTCCCGGCGTAGTAGTTCAGCACACTCCTGGCGCGCCAACTCCGGCCTACGCGCGTAGAGTTGACACTTCGTTACGGCCCGGTGGGCAGGGCGGTCCCTGCTCACCGGGCCGGTTGTGACGGAGGCGGTCGGCGACCGCCGCGGGTCACGGGGTCGTCTTGACCTTGATCGAGCCGTCGACGATCTTCTTCTTGGCCGCGTCGAGCTGCGGCTGGATGTCGGCGATGAAGCCGCCGCTGGTGGCGAGCGAGACGCCGTTCTTGGCCAGCGGGTAGCTGTTGGTGCCGACCAGCGGCTTGCCGTCCTTGATCGACTTGATCAGGTCGTAGACGCCGATGTCGACGTTCTTGACGACCGAGGTCAGGATCGAGTTCTTGTACTTGTCGAGCGAGGCCTGCTGGTACTGGTCGGAGTCGACACCGATCGCCCAGGCGCCCTTCTTGCCCGCGACGGCCTCGATCGCACCGGTGCCGGAGGAACCGGCGGCGGTGTAGATCACGTCGGCGCCGTTGTCGAGCATGCCCTGCGCGGCTTCCTTGCCCTTGTCGGGGCTGGCGAAGCCGGAGGTGTCCGAGCCGTGCGACAGGTACTGGTTGTCGACCTTGATGTCGGGCTTGGTGTCCTTGACGCCCTGGTTGAAGCCCGCCTCGAACTTCTTGATCAGGGGGACGTCCACGCCGCCGATGAAGCCGACGTGGTTCGTCTTGGTCTTCAGCGCCGCGGCGACACCCGCGAGGTAGGAGCCCTGCTCCTCGGTGAAGACGATGTTGTCGATGTTCTTCGGACCCTCGACCACCGAGTCGACGATGCCGAAGGTGACGTTCGGGTACTTGCCCGCGACCTTCTTCATCGAGTTCGCGTAGGCGTAGCCGATGCCGATGACCGGGTTGTAGCCCGCGCCCGCGAGGTCGGTCAGCCGCTGCTCGCGGTCGGCCTCGGTGTCGGTGGTCTTGGCGGTCAGCTCCTTGACGGAGCCGCCGAACTCGGACTTGGCCTTGTCGATGCCGCGCGCGGCGGAGTCGTTGAACGAGTGGTCGCCACGGCCGCCGACGTCGTACGCGACACCGATCTTGACGCCCTTGCCGCCCGCGGAGGACGACGAGGTGCCCGAGTCCTTCTGGGAGGACGTGGAGCCACAGGCGGTGGCGGAAAGCGCGAGCGCGGCGGTGGCGATACCGGCCGCAGCGATCTTGGATACCCGGCGCAAGAGGAGGTCCCTTCAAACCTGAACCGAGGCGCCCCTACCGGCGCTGGTTTCGCGTCGGATCGTAACGCGCGTAGATGTCGCGTAAAGCCCTGTTCGGAAGCCGTTATCGAATCGCCGCGAACAGGGGATGAAGTGTCCGGTTACGAGCGGTTGCCATCCAGGAGCGCTGCGGCGGTGAACAGTTCCACCCCGACCTTGATGGCGGCTTCGTCCGCGTCGAAATCACCCCGATGGAGGTCAAGCCGGGCATTCGAGCCCGGCGTACGGACCCCGAGACGGGCCATCGCCCCAGGTACATGCTCCAGGTACCACGAAAAGTCCTCGCCACCCAGTGACTGCTCCGTGTCCTCGATCGCATACGGTCCGCGGCGGGCCGTCATGGCGTCGCGGAGCAGCTCGGTGACGACCGGATCATTGACGACCGGGGGTACTCCGCGGACGTAGTTGATCTCCGATTTGGCTCCGTGCAGGGCGGCCACTTCGTCGATCGCGGCGTGCACCAGGTCGGGCGCGTCGCGCCACGCCGAGAGGTCGAGGCAGCGCACGGTTCCGGCCAGCTCGGCGTGCATCGGGATCACGTTGCAGGCGTGGCCCGACTCGATGCGGCCCCAGGTGAGGGCGAGCCCGGCGCGGGCGTCGATGCGGCGGGCGAGCAGCGCGGGCACGTCGGAGGCGACCCGTGCGACGGCGGTCACCAGGTCGGTGGTCAGGTGCGGGCGCGCGGTGTGCCCGCCGGGGCCGTCCAGGAAGACCTCCAGGCGGTCGCAGGCGGAGGTGATGGCGCCGTGGCGCAGCCCGATCCGGCCCGCGTCCACGCGCGGGTCGCAGTGCACCGCGATGATGCGGCCGACCCCGTCCAGGACGCCCGCCACGATGGCGTCGGCGGCGCCGCCGGGCAGCACCTCCTCGGCGGGCTGGAAGAGCAGCCGCACGGGCGCGGGCAGCAGACCCTCGCGGTCCAGTTCGGCGAGGACCAGGCCCGTGCCGAGGACGGTGGTGGTGTGCACGTCGTGGCCGCAGGCGTGGGCGCGGTCGGGGACGGTGGAGCGGTAGGGGACGCCCGCCTTGGCGTCGGGGATGGGCAGCGCGTCGATGTCCGCCCGGATGGCGAGCATCGGGTGGACGCCGTCCCAGGTCCCGATGTCGCACATGAGCCCGGTGCCGGACGGCAGCACGCGCGGTCCGAGCCCGGCCGCCTCGAGCCGGGCCTTGATCGCCGCGGTGGTCCGGAACTCCTGGTTGCCGAGCTCCGGGTGCATGTGCAAGTCCCGGCGGAAGGCGATGAGTTCGGCACACAGGGCCTCGCTCAGCTCGCCGGGCAGCGGTGCTTCGCCGGGCAGATCGGCTTCGTACGACTCACGGGACATCAACTGGTTCACTCGTTGAGGGTAGGCCTCTTGAAGGGTCAACTGGCGCGCGATCAACAAAAGTTCAGCCGCATAGGGGAAAGAAACCTGGTCGCCTGGCGCATGCCGATCGCTTGGGCTGGGTAAACTATTTCGTCCTTGTGCCCGATGCCCTGGAACTGGCGTTCCCCCCACAGGAGGAGGGGGCGTACTCCCCAGGGTAGGAGACGCGGGCGCGAACCGCAGCGCGAAGATCCCGCTAGGCCGCCACAGTGGCCAGGCCGTGGGCCGCGCGGGCCGTCCCGGTCACCCCGTCGAGGAAGCCCTGCGCCCGGGGTGAGGCCTTGTCCGTGAGCCAGCGCGGGTCGATGTCGCAGACCACCACGGACACGCCGGTGCCCGCGAGCGCCAGCGGCAGCGTGTGGACGACGGTGGAGGGGAAGCTCAGGATCGTCCGGCCCACCGGCCCCCGGCGGGCTATGAGTTCGAGCGGCAGGTCGGGGCGTACGACCTCCAGACCGGTGCGCGCGTGCAGGGTGTGCAGCTTCTCGGCGGACTCCCTGCGGTGCGCGAAGTACCGGGTCACGCCGTGGGCCCGGGCCAGCATGCCGACCGCGGTGAGATAGCTCTCCGGGTCGACGACGCCGGTCTCCACCAGGGAGGTGCCCACCAGGTCGGCGCCCTTGGTCAGGCGCGGCGGCCCGAAGTTCGCCCGGGTCCAGCCGAAGGTGTTGGGGGTGACGGTGACGCCCTCGGGCGCCTCGACCGGCATCGCGCTGAACACCTCGACGTCGCGGCGCCGGGCGGGGGTGAGCCGGCGGCGGGCCGCCGCGGAGACCGGAGCGAACAGCAGGTCGCGCGCGCCGGCCCGGCTGCCCCGCCGGTGCCAGCGCACCAGGCGCTCGCCGCGGGCGAGTTGGGAGACGAACTCCATGGTGGCCGTCCCGTCGTCGACGACCACCAGGTCACGGGCGCGGGCGACGGTGAGCAGCAGCTGTACGTAGCGCGAGAACGGGTCGCCCATGACGATCCGGTCGGCCCGCCGCAGCGTCGGGGTGAGCCCGCCTATCGTGTGCAGCGGGGCGGTGAGCCCGCCCCGGGCCTCCTCCCAGCGCACCCGGGTGCCCGCGTCGCGGGCGAGTTCGGCCATCCGGCGCAGCTGGCCGCGCGACATGGGGTCGGTCGGCGAGAGCACCACGACGGTCAGCTCCGACAGGTCCGGCGCCCCGGGACGCTGCTGCGCGGGTACGCCGTCGAGCAGCGGGCCCGGCGAATGGGCCCACTCCAGGACGTTGAGCAGCTGGACCGGGCTCTCCACGAAGGCGACGGTGGCGGAGGTGTCCCGAGGCACGGCGGGCCCGCCCCCTCAGACCGCGGCCGGAGCGCGGTCCCCGGCGGCCTCCGCCTGGGCGACGACCCCGGCGACGCGGCGCAGCTTCTTCATGGGGGCGCGCTCGGAGTCGTACACCTTCTTGACGCCGTCGCCGAGCGCGGCCTCGATGGTGCGGATGTCGCGGACCAGGCGGGTGAGACCGCCGGGCTCGACGGAGGCCGCCTGGTCGGAGCCCCACATGGCGCGGTCGAGGGTGATGTGGCGCTCGACGAAGGCGGCGCCGAGGGCGACGGCGGCGAGGGTGGTCTGCAGGCCCGTCTCGTGGCCGCTGTAGCCGATCGGGACGTTGGGGTACTCGGCCATCAGGCTGTTGATCACGCGCAGGTTGAGCTCCTCGGCCTTGGCCGGGTAGGTCGAAGTGGCGTGGCAGAGAAGGATGTTGTCGCTGCCGAGCACCTCCACGGCGTGCCGGATCTGCTTCGGCGTGGACATGCCGGTGGAGAGGATGACGGTGCGCCCGGTGGCGCGCAGGGCGCGCAGGAGCTCGTCGTCGGTGAGCGAGGCGGAGGCCACCTTGTGGGCCGGCACGTCGAACTTCTCCAGGAAGGCGACGGCCTCGGTGTCCCACGGCGAGGCGAACCAGTCGATGCCGCGGGTGCGGCAGTGCTCGTCGATGGCGCGGTACTCGACCTCGCCGAACTCCACCCGGTGGCGGTAGTCGATGTAGGTCATCCGGCCCCACGGGGTGTCCCGCTCGATGTCCCACTGGTCGCGCGGGGTGCAGATCTCCGGGGTGCGCTTCTGGAACTTGACCGCGTCGCAGCCGGCGTCGGCGGCGGCGTCGATCAGGGCGAGCGCCTTGTCGAGGTCGCCGTTGTGGTTGATGCCGATCTCGCCGGTCACGTAGACGGGGTGACCCGGTCCTGCGGTACGGCTGCCGAGGGTGCGCAGACGGTTGCTCATGAGGGCGTTCCTTAGCTAAGCGGGGGTGTGGTCGGACTGCGGGGCCCGGTGGGGCTGGGGAAGGTGCGGGGCCCGCGGGGTGGGGTCGAGCTCGGGTCCGAGGAGCCAGGCGGCGATCTCGCGGACCGCTCCTTCGCCGCCGGGGGTGCGGGTGACGGCGCGCGCGGCGGCGCGCACCGCGTCGTGGGCGTCCGCGACGGCGACGGGCCAGCCGGCGAGCGCGAAGCAGGGCAGGTCGTTGACGTCGTTGCCGGCGTAGAGCACGCGCTGGGGGTCGACTCCCTCGTCCTCGCACCACTGCTTGAGGGCGAGGTCCTTGCGGTCGATGCCGTGCAGCACGGGGATCTTCAGCTTGCGCGCGCGAGCGGCGACGACCGGGTTCTGCTCGGTGGACAGGATGAGCAGCTTGAGTCCGGCCCGGCGCAGGGCGGCGATGCCGAGGCCGTCGCCCCGGTGCACGGCGACGAGTTCGCGGCCCTCGGAGTCGATGAGGACCCGGTCGTCGGTCTGGGTGCCGTCGAAGTCGAGGACGACCGCGTCGACGTCGTCGCGGGCCGGGGTGGCCGGGCGGTCCAGGAGCGGGGCGAGCGCGCGGGCCCGCGCCAGGTCGTGCGGCTCGTCGATCTCCAGGACCCGGGCGGGGTCGGTGCGCACCAGCGCGGTGCGGCCGAAGAAGCGGTGCTTGTGCGTGCGGAAGCCCTCGGCGTCCATGGCGTACGCGGCGCCGGTCTCCAGGAAGTCCTGCGGGCGGTCCTGGCGGCGCGGGCGGACCGACTTGTCGTGGCCCATGCCCTGGCCCTCGCCGAGCTCGCCCTCACGCCACAGGAAGCCGTGGAAGGGGGCGACGGTCACCGCGCTCTGGGCGCCGTCCTCGACGACCGCGGCCACCACGCCCTCGACGTCCTCGCGGGTCAGGAACGGGCTGGTGCACTGCACGAGCAGCACCACGTCGGTGGCCGGGTACGCGTCCAGTGCGTGCAGGACGGCGGCCTCGCTGGTGGCGGTGTCGCCCGAGATCCCGGCCGGGCGGTCGACCACCTCGGCGCCGGCCGAGCGGGCGGCGGCCGCGATCGCCGGGTCGTCGGTGGAGACGACGACGTCGGTGACGTGGCGGGCGGCGCGGCAGGCGAGCACGGCCCGCACGACGAGCGGCACCCCGGCGACGGGGGCGAGGTTCTTGCCGGGCACGCCCTTGGAGCCACCCCGGGCCGGGACGACGGCGAGGACCCTGGGAGGCGCGGCGGGCGCGGCGGGCCGCTGCGCGGGCCGGTTCGCGGTGTCGGGGGCGCCGTTGGTCGGGGGCATCAGAGTTCTCCCATCCGGCGGATCACGGGCGCGACCCGCTGTACGCCGTGGCGGTAGGCGCCGCGGGCCGCGTCGCGCACGGCGTCCCGGACCAGCCGGCGCAGGCCGGTCGGCTCGTGCGCGGGGGCCGCGCCCGGCAGCGGGGTGCCGTCGGGGGCGAGGTGGTGGCGGGCGAGGATGCCCGGGAGGTAGCCGGGCGCGGTGGCGGCGGTGTAGTAGGGCGCGATGGGCGGCAGGCTCTCCTCGGACAGCAACTCGCCCATGCGCGCCCGCACCTGGTCGAAGGCGCGGTGGTACGCCTCGCCCGGGGCCACGCCCTGGTCGGCGAGCCAGTCGGCGTCGGGGGTGGGCCGGTGTCCGGCGTCGAGCCGGTCCCAGGAGGTGAGGCAGCCGGAGCCGAGGAAGTGGTGGTTGCCGAGGGCCTCGCGTACGCCGAGGTCGGTGAGGACGGCCGTGGGCACCGAGCGGTGCAGGGACTCCAGGGCGGCAGTCGAGGAGACGGTCACCAGGAGGTCGGCGCGGTCCAGGATCTCGCCCATGTTCCCGTACGCGAGGGAGAAGTTGGGCGGCAGGTCCAGGCCCTTGGCGAGCTTCTGGAAGGGGTGCTCCTCGATGTGCGTGGTGTGCTCGCCGGGCTTGGAGCGGAGCTTGAGGACGACCTCGCGGCCGGGGTGGCGCCGGGCGTGGGCGACCAGGCGGCGCAGCAGGTACTGCCGGTCGGCGCGGCTCTCCGGAACCGAGGGCTGGGCGGCGAAGACGACCGTGTCGCGGCCGGGCTCCGGCGCGTAGGCGGCGCCGCCGAGGAAGGGCAGCGCGGCCTCGGTGACGGCGGACGCGTCCGCGCCCACTCCCTCGTAGACCGCGCGGAAACGCGAGGCGTCGTGGCGGGAGTTGGCGAGTACGACGTCGGCGCCGTGCCGCAGGAGCAGGCCGTCGGCGAGCTTCTCGTAGACGACGCCCACGTAGCCGGTGACGACGACGGGCCGCCGGGTGTGCCCCGGCCACCGGGCGGCGAGCCCGTGCAGCGCGGCCTGGGCGGCGCCTCCCACGAGCGCGAGCACGATGACGTCGTACGCGGCCGTCGAGCCCAACGGGCCAGCCAGGTCGAGGAATTGGGCCATCGTCACTTCGCGCGGGGCGCCCGTGGCGGCCCCCACCTCGGCGAGCTGGCGAGGGGTGGGGGTGGCACGGCCGCGCAGCAGGAAGCCGTCGAGTTCGGGTGCGGCGGCTTCGGCCCCGGGCGCCTGTTCGGCGAGGCGGCGCGCGGTGAGCGCACCCCATTTCCACCGGGTGTCCGAATCCGCGAGAACCGCGATCCGCAGCCTTGAATCGGTACGTGATGGCACGCCGTAGAAACTAGAAAGCCGCGCGGATTCGCGGCCCAACTCGACTGCAACAGCTGGTTAACAGCGCAACTACGAAAGGCGTGCGGGACGGGCGGACGGGCCGGTTAACAGTCCCGCCATTCTTCGTTCACCCCGCATCCCTGTCCCGGACAGGACGAATGACGGGCGGCCGCCATAGCGTCACCGCCGTGGTCAAGCTCTCCGTCATCGTGCCGTTCTACAACGTGCGCGCCTACGCACCCGACACCCTGCGAAGTCTGCGCGCCAACGCCCGCGACGACTTCGAGTTCCTGCTCGTCGACGACTGCTCGTCGGACGGCACGATCGAGCTGCTCGAACGCGCCGAACGCGAACTGCCGGGGGCGGTGCTGCTCAGACACGAACGCAACGGCGGCCTGGCCACGGCGCGCAACACCGGCCTGGACGCGGCCCGCGGCGAATACCTGACGTACCTGGACGGCGACGACTGGATCGCACCCGGACACTTCGCCCAACTGCTGTCATGTATCGATGAGTTGGGATGCGACTTCATCCGTACCGACCATGTCCAGGTGACCGGTCAGGAGCGCACGGTGCACCGCGTTCCGCACGGCCGGCGCGGGGAGGTGATGTCGCCGCGGGACGCCATACTGCCCACCACCCGCTCGACCTCGGTGGACTACGCGTACGCCTGGGCCGGGATGTACCACCGCAGACTCGCCGAACGCGGTCTGCTGCACTTCACAGACGGCCTGCGCACCGCCGAGGACCGGCCGTGGATCTGGCGGCTGCACCGCGAGGCGGAGTCGTTCGCGGTGACCGGGCAGCTCGGCGTCTTCTACCGCCGCGGGGTCGCCTCCTCACTGACTCAAATCGGTGATGTGCGACAACTCGATTTCATTCGCGCTTTCGATCAAGTAATCGACGACACGGCGAAGGACCCGAATGCGGCCGAACTGCTGCCGAAAGCGGTGCGGACCTATTGCGCGATCATTTCCCACCACATGAGCACCATCGAAAGGTTCGAACCGGCCGTGGCGAGAAAACTGCGGACCCTGAGTGCGGCCGCCCTGCGGCGGATGCCGCAGGACCACCTCAAGGACGCGCTGAACTCGATGGACTCCCGCCGCGCCGCACGCCTGCGCCGACTGCGCCACCGCCCGGCCGTCTCCTCGGCGGGGGCGGCCGCCTGATGCCCACGACCCAGATCTTCGCGGCGTCCACGCTGTACGGGGTGGCCACGCTGGCCGCCGCGCTCGACAGCGACTGCTTCCCCGCGGCGGACCGCCGCCTGCTGCTCGTCAGCAACAACGCGCCCGTGCCGGAGACCTCGCCCCCGCTCGACACCATGCCGGGCTTCGCGCAGCTGCGCGGCCGCTTCGACGGGGTGCTCTCCTGGAACGACACCATCGCCCCCTTCCACCCGGGCGGCTGGTCGCCCCGGCCGGACGACGTCCCGCTGTGGGAGCGGCAGTTGCGGGTCCTGTGGGGGCTCGGCGACGACCGGGTCGAACTCGCCCTGGAGTCCATCCAGGTGAACCCGGCCCAGGCGCTTGCCCAGCTCTTCCCCGACGCGCCCCTGACCGTGTACGCGGACGGCCTGATGACGTACGGCCCCACCCGCAACAAGCTCGACCCGCTGATCGGGTCACGGGTCCGGCGGGTGCTCCACCTCGATCTGGTACCGGGCCTGAGGCCGCTGCTGCTCGGCGAGTTCGGGGTGCCGAGCGAGACGGTTCCGACGGCCGCCTTCGTCAAGACGGTGAGTGAACTGGCGGCGGCGGAAACCGAGTTGGAGGTCGCGGCCGACGCGAACGAGCCGGTGGCGCTGCTCCTCGGCCAGTACCTCTCCGCGCTGTCCATCCTCACTCCGGAGCAGGAGGAGCAGCTGCACCTGCGCATGCTGCGGGGAGCGGCGGCGCGCGGATACCGCCGGATCGTCTTCAAGCCGCACCCCTCGGCGCCACCCGCGTGGTCGCACGCCCTGGTCCGCGAGGCACAGGCGCTGGAAGTCCGACTGACCGTGCTGGAGCGGCCGCTGCTGGCCGAGGTGCTGTACGAGCGGATCTCCCCGGCGCTCGTGGTGGGCTGCTTCTCCACGGCGCTGCTCACGGCGTCGACGTTCTACGACATCCCGGTCGCCCGGGTCGGCACCGAACTCCTCCTGGACCGGCTCGCGCCCTACCAGAACAGCAACCGGGTGCCGGTGACCATCGCCGACGCGCTGCTCCCGCCCCTGGAGGGGGACGTCTCGACCCCCTTCGTGGACTTGGCCGGGCTGCTCGGCGCGGTGGGCTACGCGATGCAGCCGGAGCTGCGCCCGGATCTGCGGGGTGCGGCCGAGCAGTACCTGGCGGGGTCCTTGGACTCGCACACCTGGCGGTACTTCAAGCGCCGCCGCCTCACCGCGCTCGCTCTGCCGGGTGCGATCCCCTCCCAGCTGGCCTTCATCCCGCGCAACGCGACGGTGCGCCGGGTGGCCCGGCGGGCCCGCGCAGTGGTGCGGCGGGGGGCGTAGGGCGGGATCGCCTCTCCCGCCCACGATCGTGCGGCCCGCCCGCGCTCGTCCGGGGAATCCAACGCCCTTGACCTCAAGCGCGGTTGAGCTTCTACGGTCCTGAGTCATGGACACCGACACACAGCCCACCCCGCGGACCGACGACCTCACCTACTCCCACGACGACGCCGGGCTCGCCGCCCAGCCGATCGGCTACTGGAGCTGGGCCGCCCACATCGCGGTGGTCACCCACATCCGCGCCATGCTCGCGGAGCTCGGCCTCACCCAGCCCCAGTGGTGGATCCTCAACCAGGCGGTGGACGGCCGTCCGCGCGCCGAGGTGGTGGCCGTCCTCCAGGGCTATCTGGACGCGGGCGCCCCGGTCATCGGGGACGGCATCGACGAACTCGTGGCCCGCGGCCTCCTCACCCAGGACCCGACCGACTTCCTGGAACTCACCTACGCGGGACGGGAGTTGCGCGAGACGGCCGCCGCCCGGCAGGGCGAGACACGCGACCGGATCCACGCCGGGATCACGGACGAGGAGTACGTCCGCACCCTCAAGGTCCTCCAGCGCATGATCCACAACGTGGGCGGCAAGGCCTGGCACCACTGAGCGGCGGGCCCGAACCGACGGCGAAATCGACGCCCAGGCAAACCCGTTCCGGCACGAGGTGAACGGGCCGCGTCGGACAGCGGAACACCACCGCCGCGGCCCCGATTCCGGGCCGCGGCGGTCCTACTCTGTCGACGCCAAGGCCCGACGGGCCGCAGCGGGACGCCGGGAAGAGGAAAGCCGTGACCAACACCCTGCCGCGGGTACGAAGCGACGCCGGCGGTCAGCCGCGGCCGACACCGGCGGCCGGGCGCGCGCCGGTCGCGGCCCCGGTCTCCCGGCTGCGCGCGCTCGACGGGCTGCGCCTGGTCGCCGCCCTCATGGTCGCGCTGTACCACTACGGCGGCCGGTCCGGCGACATCAGCAAGGGCTGGGGCGCCTCGCCCAAGAAGCTGTTCCCGGCCACCCACGAGTGGTTCTCCTACGGCTGCCTCGGCGTGCAGATCTTCTTCGTCATCAGCGGCTTCGTCATCTGCATGAGCGGGTGGGGCCGCCCCCTGCGCTCGTTCTTCGCCTCGCGCGTGGCCCGGCTCTACCCGGCGTACTGGGCGGCGCTGGTCATCGTCACCGCGGTGTTCGCGCTGCCGTGGGTCGTCTACCGGACGGTCACGCCCAGCGAGTTCCTGGTGAACCTGACCATGCTCCAGATGCCGGTCGGCGTGCACCGGGTGCTCGGGGTGTGCTGGACGCTCTGGGCCGAGCTCCGCTTCTACGCCCTGTTCGCCCTGTGCGTCGTCCTGCCGGGCGCGACCCGCCGCCGCGTCGTGCTGTTCTGCGCGGGCTGGACGCTCGCGGCCGCGCTCACCGCGACGGCCCAGCAGCCGTTCCTGGAGGCCGTGTTCATGCCCGAGTACGCGCCCTTCTTCATCGGCGGCATGGGCCTGTACCTGCTGCACCGCAACCGGCGCGACGTGACCGCGTGGGGCATCGTCGCGGTCAGCTGGGCGATCGGCCAGCACTGGGCGGTCGTGGGCCTGTGGCACAAGCCGAACCCCGCGGCCTTCTCCAACCGGCACGCCTCGGTGATCATCGCCATCGTCACCCTGGGATTCCTGCTGGTCGGCGCCGTCGCACTCGGCTGGTTCCGCTGGGCGGACTGGAGCTGGCTCACCGTGGCGGGCGCCCTCACCTATCCGTTCTACCTGGTCCACGAACACCTGGGCTGGGTGGTCGTCGGCGTGCTGCACAAGGACCTGCACATCCCCGCCCCGGCCACCTTCGCCCTCACCATCGCGGCGATGCTGCTCCTGGCCTGGCTGCTCAACCGCTACGTGGAGCGCTGGGCGACGCCACTGCTGCGTCGAGCCCTGGCCCGGGGCCCCGCACCGTCCTGACCGGGTCGACGTCGACCAGAGCGGTCAGTCACCGTCCCCGTCGAGCAGCACGTCGACGGGAAGCTCCAGGGCGACCCCCACGGACGGGGGCAGGACCACGGTCGCGCCCCGTTCGTAGCGGGAGCGGGTCCGATACGTGTCCCCCACCGGATCCGTGAGCACCAGGACCTCGCCGTGCTTGCGGTCGGCGATGACGTACACCGGGATCCGGGCCTCGGCGTATGTCTCGGCCTTGGTGACCAGGTCGTTGCCCCAGTTGGACGACGTCACCTCCAGGACGAGGCGGAAGACGTTCGCCGCGTAGCAGTTCTTCGTGACCAGGGCGTCCTTGTAGTCGGCGTCGACGATGGCCCAGTCCGGCTCGGCGTAGTCATCGGGACCCGTACCGAGCCAGACGCCGATGCCAGGCAGTGACTTGAGCCCGGATTCCCTGCCCCCGGCTTGCCGGAACTGGTAGACCAGCTCAGCCACGGTCTCCTGGTGCGGGCCGTCAGGCGGTGGTGTCACGACGATGCTCCCCTTGAGGACCTCCACGCGATGTCCGGGCAGCGCCTCCGAGAGGCGGTCGGCGGCTTCGCCGATCGTCATCTCGTTCAGTATTACGGCCACGGCATCCTCCATTCGGGAGACCACTCTCCACCGAGAGTAACCGGAGGCATCCCGATTCCGCCTCCGGTCACCCGTAGGGGGGACACGTCCTCGGGCTCCGCCCCTAGAACGCGTCGGTCGGCACGTACGTCCCCCACACCTCGCGCAACGCGTTGCAGACCTCGCCCACCGTGGCGCGGGCCTTCAGGGCGTCCTTCATCGGGTACAGGACGTTGTCGTCGCCCTCGGCGGCCTTCTTCAGTTCGGCCAGCGCCGCGTCGACCGCCGCCTGGTCGCGCTCGGCGCGCAGGGTGGCCAGCCGGGCCGCCTGCTGGGCCTCGATCGCGGGGTCGACGCGCAGCGGTTCGTAGGGGTCCTCGGTCTCGATCTGGAAGCGGTTGACGCCGACGACGACGCGTTCGCCGGAGTCGGTCTCCTGGGCGATGCGGTAGGCGGAGCGCTCGATCTCGCCCTTCTGGAAGCCGTGCTCGATCGCGTTGACCGCGCCGCCCAGCTCCTCGACCTTCTGCATGAGTTCGACGGCCGCCGCCTCCACCTCGTCGGTCATCTTCTCGACGACGTACGACCCGGCGAAGGGGTCGACGGTGGCGGTCACATCGGTCTCGTACGCCAGGACCTGCTGGGTGCGCAGCGCGAGGCGGGCGCTCTTGTCGGTGGGCAGCGCGATGGCCTCGTCGAAGGAGTTGGTGTGCAGCGACTGGGTGCCGCCGAGCACCGCCGCCAGGCCCTGGACGGCGACCCGGACCAGGTTGACCTCGGGCTGCTGCGCGGTGAGCTGCACCCCCGCGGTCTGGGTGTGGAAGCGCAGCATCAGCGACTTGGGGTTCTTCGCGCCGAACTCGTCCCGCATCACCCGGGCCCAGATGCGGCGCGCGGCACGGAACTTGGCGACCTCTTCCAGGATCGTCGTACGGGAGACGAAGAAGAACGACAGGCGCGGCGCGAAGTCGTCCACGTCCATCCCCGCCGCCACCGCCGTGCGCACGTACTCGATGCCGTCGGCCAGCGTGAAGGCGATCTCCTGCGCGGGCGAGGCACCCGCCTCGGCCATGTGATAGCCGGAGATCGAGATGGTGTTCCACTTCGGGATCTCGGCCTTGCAGTACTTGAAGATGTCCGCGATCAGCCGCAACGAAGGCTTCGGCGGGAAGATGTAGGTCCCCCGCGCGATGTACTCCTTCAGCACATCGTTCTGGATCGTGCCCGTGAGCTGATCCGCCGCAACTCCCTGCTCCTCGCCCACCAGTTGGTACATGAGGAGCAGCAGGGCGGCCGGCGCGTTGATCGTCATCGACGTCGACACCTTGTCCAGCGGGATGCCGCCGAACAGGATGCGCATGTCGTCGACCGAGTCGATGGCGACGCCCACCTTGCCGACCTCGCCGGACGCGATCGGGGCGTCCGAGTCGTGCCCCATCTGCGTGGGCAGGTCGAAGGCGACTGAGAGACCCATCGTGCCGTTGGCGATCAACTGCTTGTAACGGGCGTTGGACTCGACGGCGGTGCCGAAGCCCGCGTACTGCCGCATCGTCCACGGCCGGCCCGTGTACATCGACGGGTACACACCACGCGTGAAGGGGTACGAGCCGGGCTCGCCCAGCTTCTCGGCGGGATCCCATCCGGCGAGGGTCTCCGGTCCGTAGACCGGCTCGATGGGCAACCCGGATTCCGACTCGCGCGCCATGTGCTGTGCCTCCCGCTAGAGCTCTACTGGCTGGTCCAACCCTCGCGACGGACTGTAGCGGCGGGCGTGCGGCGGGTGGAGAGGCGCACGCTGGGAGCTTGCTCACAGCCTTCCTGATGCGACCGGCTGCTTTTGCAACCGTTCAGCGCGGGAATCTGTCTCTGGGGACACGAGAGATTCAGGGGGGCGACCGATGCGCCGGAACCACCGCACCACTGTCATAGCCAAGACCCTCGCCGCGACCGCCGTCATCACGGTGGCCGTGGGATGCAGTCCGGGGAACGACAAGGCGGGCGCGGCCACCCCCGCGCCGCCCGGGGCACCGGCCCCCTCGGCCTCGCCCGTCTCGGCCGTCGCCGACGACAAGCCGGCCGACGCGCCCGCCCCCGCCGCCTCGGCCACCACCGCGGCCAAGCCCGCGCCGCGGGTCCTGATGTCGAACGGCGCGAAGGGTGACCGCGTCAAGGAGTTGCAGGCCAGGCTCGCGCAGATCGGCTGGTACGACGACACCCCGACGGGTACGTACGGGGCCGCGACCACCGCGGCCGTCAAGGGCTTCCAGGACAAGCGCGCCCTCGCCGCCACGGGCACGACGGACAGCGTGACCTGGGACCGGCTGCTCGCGATGACGACGAAGCCGACGGCCGAGGAGCTGGCGGGGCAGACGGTCAACAAGCCGGCCGCCAAGCTCGACCCGCGCTGCATGACCGGCCGTGTGCTGTGCATCAGCAAGACCAGCCGCTCGCTGTCGTGGGTGGTGGGCGGCAAGGTGCAGTCGACGATGGACGTGCGCTTCGGCTCCCAGTACACCCCGACCCGCGAGGGCGTCTTCAAGGTCTTCGAGAAGAGCCGCAACCACGTCTCGACGATCTACCACACGGCCATGCCGTACGCGATGTTCTTCAGCGGCGGCCAGGCGGTGCACTACTCGTCGGACTTCGCGGCGCGCGGCTACAACGGCGCCTCGCACGGCTGCGTCAACGTACGGGACAAGGGCAAGATCGCGGCGCTCTTCGACCAGGTGCGCATCGGCGACAAGGTCGTCGTCTACTGGTGATCCGGTCCGTCGCCGACCCGTGGGCCGGGGTCGGAGGAAGGGAGGGCGCGGGCGGGACCGGGGGAACGTGTCCCGCCCGCGCCATTCGCGCGGAGCCGTGGGTACGGGGGGAACCCCGGCTCTTCTGCGCCGCCGATGACCAGTCGGCTCACTCAGTACTGCGCCGCCGTCTCAAAAAACGTTACTCCGGGTTCTGAGCTGCGCTTCCACGGAGGGATTCGGACCTCGGCGAGACCCCGCGGGGCTGTTGGTCCCGGGCATCGGGGCCCGCGGAAGGCGCCTCGCAGCGGCTCGCTCAGTGCGGGACCGCGGAGCCGAGCGCGCCGGGCCTGATCCAGTCCAGGAGCTTGCCGGGGCGGGTGGTCACGGAGTTCTGCTTGCCGCCGCCCCCGCCGCCGTTCTTGTTGCCCTGGCCGTCGCCCTTGCCCTTGCCCTGACCTTCGCCCTGGCCCTGGTCGTCCGAGCCGCCGGACCTGCCGCCGCCGTCGCCGTCGAGCAGCACGTCGCAGAACGCCTTCACCGCGCCCGGGCCGTGGGCCGCGGACTCCAGACTGCGGCGCTTGTCCTGGTCAAGCCGGCCCGAGCGGTAGTCCCGGCAGTCCTCGGCCGTCTTGGCGAGCCACTGTCCCTTGCCCGCGCCATCGTTGTCGTCCCCCGAACCACCGGACGGGGCGCCGTCCTTCCTGCCCGGGTCGCCGCTGCCGCCGGCGGCCGAGCCGTCCGGGCTCGCCGGGTGCGAGGGGTCGCCGGGCGTGCCGGTGCCGGTCGACGGGCTGTGCCGGCCGGGTGTCGGTGAGCCCGGGGGCAGGGAGTGCGAGGGCGAGGCGGTGACCGGGCCCGGGGTCACCTCGGCGGAGACGCTGGACGCGGGCGTGGGGTCCTGCTCGTCGAAGGCGAAGGGACCCGGCAGCACACCGGTGCCCGCGGCGACGGCGACCCCGCCGAGCGCGCAGCAGGCGAGGGCCGCGGCAAGGCCGAGGCGCACCGGCGCGAAGCGCCTGCGCCGGGGGGCCTCGCGCACCTCGGCGACGCGTCCGACCCGTACGACACCGAGCCCCTCGGCCGCGGCCGTGCCCTCGGGGCGGGCCTTGCGGAAGGCGGCCAGGGCCGCGGCCTCGCCGGGGAGTTCGGTGGTGGCCGGTTCGGTGGGGGTGAGGGAGCGCAGCAGGGCCGCGAGCCGGTCGGCCTCGGCGCGGGCCCGCTCGTCACCGGGCTCGACCCCTTCGCCGCGCAGCAGTCGCTCGACGGCATCCCCGTCAAGCCACTCGTGCCGCTCGTCAGCCATCACATGTCCTTCTGCGTCCGGGCGCGCGATTGCGTCACACCGCGTTCCGGCGCACGCTGCGACGGCACGGCACCCAGTTCCTCCACGTCCTGGGCCCCCTCCCCCGCGGAGCCGTCGGCGCCGAGCAGTTCAGCCAGCCGCTTCAGGCCCCGGTGCGCGGCGGTCCGCACCGCGCCGGGCCGTTTACCCAGGGTCTGCGCCGCGCTCTTCGCGTCCAGACCGACCACCACGCGCAACACCACGGCCTCGGCCTGGTCCTGGGGGAGCTGGGCGATGAGCGCCATCGTACGTCCGGTGCCGAGCGCCTCCATCGCCTCGTCCGCGGTGTCGAAGGGGGCGGGGCGCGCGACGAGCTCGCTCTCGTCGCCGCCGACGGCGGGCCTGCGGCCGCGCATCCTGATGTGGTCGAGGGCCCGGTTGCGGGCGATGCGGGCGGCCCAGCCGCGGAAGCGGTCGGCGTCGCCCTCGAAGCGGGCGAGGTCGCGGGCGATCTGGAGCCAGGCCTCCGAGGTCACGTCCTCGGCGTCGGGTTCCCCGACCAGCGTGCGCACATAGCCGAGCAGGCGCGGGTGCACAGCGCGATAGACAGCACGGAAGGCTTCCTCGTCCCCGTCCTGCGCCCTGAGCACCGCGGCGGTCAGCTCCGCGTCGTCCCCCAGCAATCCCTGCACCTGTCTGACTGACTTGTCCTGATGTCACCGCTGGTCATCGCGTCGCGTCCCCCAACGCGAATCAGCACGCTACGGCCTCGGCGCCCCGTAGTCCATGACTTGTACAACCTGCAACAACCTGCTGACACAGCGGGGTGTGACAGAAAACGCACGCACGGCGCTGAAGAGAGTACGGGGCCGCCACAACGGCCCCGCCGGAAGACGGCCGGGGCCTCTCCTGTGGGGGGTGGCGGCCCCGGTCGTCCTTCCGATCTCTAGCGCTCTCACCTGCGCAGATCTTGTGTGTGATGAGTCCGCGTGACCAACAGCGTGACCAACGGGTCAGGCACCTCACGTGACGTTCCCCAGACCGATCCGCTGAGCCGTCCCCGATGCCAGCCTGAGAGCTCCCTCGACGCGACGCTTGCCGTACTGCTTCATCGTGTAGCCCGGCGAGGCGTGCCGTACGTTCGCGGAGACCTCTACGGGGTTCTCCCCCGCCTCCAGGTCATTGGTGACCTTGCTGTGCCGCCAGTCGTGAACACGGAAGTCCTTCGGCAGATCCAGGCGCGTACGCACAGTGCGCCACCTGGCGCTGACCTGTCCGGCGTCCTGCGGGTCACCGGGCCTGAGTCCGTCATTGCGGAGCATGTATCCGTCGCGGGCGAAGACGAGACCCTGTTCGTTCCAGCGTGAGCCGAGCTGAGACTTCCAAGCCTGCTGCCGTTCCCACTGGATCTTGAGAACCTTCATCAGCGCTTGGTCGTCCTTCCCCATTTCCGTAACCCTGAGCAGCCGAACCAGGCCTGCAGAGCCTCAGTCGGCGAGCGCGGACCGTAAACACAATGGGAAAGCCCCGCTCATCGGCCGTGGGGGAACGGCAGACGAACGGGGCTTCTACTAGCGGGTCAGACGGTTGCTTGGAGCGTCAGGCCCCGGGTAGTCAGGGTCAGCCTCGGAGCTGGGCAAAGGACGGTGCCCCTCGGACCAATCATTGGTCCACCCGCAGACACCACACGCGTAGCGGCCATCGAGTCCCGCCACGCGGGTACCGCACTTCCGACAGTCCGCCTCCGTGATCTCCGGAGTAAACACGGGCTCAGGCTCGGGTAGCGGTTCCAGTTCCGGCGGCCATGGACTCATATTCCGGAGCGTACCCGGCCGGAGCCGGAGCGACCCCGGAAGACCAGCCACAGTTGCCACACGACCACGACCCGTCGGGCCCCTGCGTCGTCGCTGCTCCACACCTTGGGCATCCCATTTTGCGTCTCCTCGCTCTTCCGTTCCGTGGTTTGCAGGTGCCCGCCCCTGCCGAGCCTCCCTGGCACGTGGGGGAACGTGTCCGGTCTCCCACAGCAGGGGCGGGGGCAGTGCTCCGCTCTCGTTGGCGACTGCCCGCGTGGCCGGTTGCGCTGATCGGCTCGGGGTTCATGCCATGAGGAACGGAAGTCATCGCATCGCGAGCGCCGCCCCGACGTACAGGCCGGTTGATCCGCTGATCAGGATCAGCAGGACCGCGGCGCCGTCCTGGATGAGGTTCCGTAAGTGGCTCTTCACGGGGCCACCCTCAGCCGTACGCGCTCGGACAGCCGCTCTGCGACTTCGGCGGGCAGATGGCCGACATGTACCAAGGGCTCCCCCCGATGAGTGGCAGAGCCCCGGATGCTGTTGATCGTCCGTTCAGACGCGCCTACCAGCCTCAGCGCTTCGCGCGTGGCCTCGGCAGCGGAGCTGGCGGTGATTGTTGCGTCCCGCCATTCCTGCATGGTCATTGGCATTGCGTCAGTTCCCCTTGGAGTTGGTGGGTCGTGCAGGGGCTGAGGGTGTGGCAGTGCGCCCACCACTCCACGCCCCCTTTGAGCGGGCGGAGCACGATGCGCGGCGACCACAACAGGTCCATCACACGCCCCGTGCGCTTCGTGGCCGCGTCGTAGACGACGGCTCCGACCGTGACGCGGCTCGGCATGCGCCGGGCCGCCTGGCGGGCGCCCACAGCATCCGCCGGAGCCCGGCCTCAACAGCCCTGAGATCAACCTCAGCCGGATGAACGAAGCCCCCGCGTGGGCGCCAGCCGAGCAACCCCCAGGGACCGACTTCCTTTATGAGCGTGACCAGCTCGGCCACGCTGTCCGGCGCGCTGGTGGTCCTGGTGATGTCGGGCTCGGCAATCGGCTGGCGCGGTCTAGACATGGAGGCGCCCTCTCGGCGTGGAAGCAGATCGTTCGTACCTAGCTCAGCACTCCGTCGGCTTACTTGAACCGCTTGAACACGAATGTTCAAGTCCGCAGCCTGGTATGACAGTTGAGTCGGTTCCATCGCATGAGGTTGTGGGCGTGAGCGACGAGTTGGAACCCCAGGACATGAATCCGCTTCAAGTCTTTGGTAGGGATCTGGCTGAGATCCGGAAGGCCAGAAAAATCACCATGAAGGCTCTGGGGCTGGCTGTCGGCTACAGCGAGTCGTACGTCAGTAAGGTGGAAGCTGGGGAGGTCAAACCAAGCTCACGATTCGTAGAGGGGCGCGACCGCGTCTTTGGTACGGGTGGCATGATCGGCCGGAACTTTCAGCGGATGGTTACAGGCGTCTCGCCCACCTGGTTCGCGCCGTTCCTGACGCTCGAACCCCAAGCGACCAGGATTCGCGACTACTCAACTGCCTTCCTGACGGGGCTGGTCCAGACGCCCGCCTACGCTGAAGCGTCCTTCCGTGGCGCGCATCCTCACGAAGCGCCAGACCACATCGCGGCGCGAGTCGAGGAACGGATGAGGCGGCGCGAGATCCTTGAACGACCATCACCCCCGCTGGTGTGGCTGGTCGTCCATGAGGCGGCGCTACGCATGATCGTTGGCTCATCCACCGTCATGGCGGATCAGCTTGAATACCTGGTGACGCTGGTCGAGGTTCCAGACGTAACGTTGCAGGTGTACCCGTTTCAAGCCGCTGTCCCAGCCTCGGGGCTTCCGTTTACGCTGCTTTCCATGGGCGGGGACACGACGTACCACTACGCGGAGTCCGCCGGTCGTGGCCACATAGACGACGCGACCGATGGCGTACGCCACTGGACGGCCGTTTACGAGCGGCTTTGCGCGGAGGCAGAGCCTCCCGCCCGATCTGTACGCCTGATTACCAAGATCATCGAGGAGTACCGCACATGAGCAGCATCCACGGCCCGGGGATGACATGGATCAAGTCGTCCTACAGCGACGGACAGGGCGGCAACTGTGTCGAGTGGGCCCCTGCGTCCGCCACCCCCAGTGCCGTGCCCGTCCGTGACAGCAAGCGCCCCAACGGACCCCAGCTCGCCCACAGCGCCCGCGCATGGCAGGCGTTCGTTGACAGCCTCAAGAACTAAGCACTTCCCACCTCGGCCCCGCACTCCTTCTAGGCCCCGAAACAGACCAGGACACGCGTTGGCCACGTGACCAACGCGTGTCCAACAGCGGTCAGGAACGCCCAGAAACGCCTGGACAGAGGATGCATCGGACAGCAACAAAGGGCCCCCGATCAGGCGATAAAACACCTGGTCAGGGGCCCTTTTATTGACTAGCTGGGCCAGGGGTGGCGGCCCCGGTCGTCCTCCGCACCCCGGCCCGGTCGCGGCCGGGCTCAGCCCAGGCGGTCCGCCAGGGCCTTGAACTCCTCCCAGTCCATCGACGGCGTCCGCGCGTCCCACAGCTTCTGGGCCGTCGCGCGCAGCGGCATCCGGATGCCGCGCGCCACCTGCTCCTCGGTCTGGGCGCCGGGCACGTCCGACCAGAGAGCGAACCGCCCGCCCAGGACCTGCCCGGCGTACTTGGCGTCCACGGGCTTGGTGGAGCGCAGCACCAGCGGCGTCCACTCCTCGTAGATCCGCTTGCCGGTGGGGTACTTGTAGCTCCCCGGCTCGCCCAGGACGTAGTACAGGTACTCGTCGTTGAGGTTGACCACCGCGCGCCCTTCGGCGAGGTACTCCTCGGGGGCGCGCTCGCCGGGCTCCTTGCCGGTCCAGTACTCCACCTCGCGGCCCTGGTCCGCGGCCACCTTGCCGCCGGGGAAGAAGCCGTCGTTCCACGCCTTGAAGGTGCGGCCCGCGGCGGCCGAACGGAGCGTCGCGGCACGGTCGTTGAGCCAGCCCGCCGCCAGGTCCTGGATGCCCGCCTTGGGCCCGTACCTGGCGCGGGCGGCGTCGGCGAGAGTCGGATAGGCGGTCTCGGGCGTGGCCGGGGCCTTCACCGACAGCGCCTGGTACTCGTCGCCGCCCAGGTGCCAGTACGCCCCGGGGAACAGGTCGGCGTACTCGCGCAGGAGGTCGTCGACGATGCGCCCGGCGTCGGGGTTGGCGAGGTCGACGGCGCCCTTGACCGGCTTGCCGTCCTTGTCGCGCAGCTGGAGGTCGGGGTGGGCGGCGAGCACCGCGCCGAGGTGGCCCGGCGAGTCGATCTCGGGGACCACGGTGATGTGCAGCTTGGTGGCGAGGGCCACGATCCGCTGGACCTCGCGCTTGCTGAGGTGCTCGCGCGAGACGACCTCGGGGTGGCTCGCCGACTCGATGCGGAAGCCCTGGTCGTCGGAGAAGTGCAGCCCGAGCTGATTGAGCTTCAGGTCGGCCATCTGCCGCAGCTGGTCCTCGATCCAGGCCGCGCTGTACGCCTTGCGCGCGATGTCGAGGTTGAGCCCGCGCTGGGGCTTGTCCGGCCGGTCCTCGACCACCCCTTCGGGCATCACCGCGCCGCCCTTGAGCGCCTGCTTGAGGGTGCGGGTGCCGTAGAAGACCCCGGCGTCGTCGGGCCCGGTGATCCGTACCCGGCGGTCGTGCGTGGTCAGCGTGTACGACTCGGCCACCGCCTTCTGCCCCTTCGGCGGCGGGGTCAGGGCCAGCTCGATGTCGCCCTCGCGGGGCTGCCCGCCCTGGGCGTAGTCGGCGCCGAGCTCCTGCGCGAGCAGCTTGCCCTCGTCGGTGAGGCTCTCGCTGCCGGCCGCCACGATCACCCGCGTCGAGTCGACGGGCCGGAAGCCGGGCCCGCGCGCGGGGCGGTGTTCGCGTACGGAGGGGATGGTGCGGGGCGGCGAGGAGATCGGGTAGATCGGCGACGGGGACGGCAGCACCGAGGAGGCGGGCCTGTTGTCGATCGGGCCGCCGTGCCCGCCGTGAGTGTCGTCGTCCGGCCAGACCGCGATGATCAGCGCCAGCACGACGAGGCCCGCGAGGGCCACCTTCAGGACCAGGGCGCGGCGGCCGCGGGGCCGGGGCGGCCAGGCGGGGCGGGACCGGGGCGTACGCGGCCGGGAGGCGCGCGCCTCGGACGACGGCGAGGACGACCGCTTCGGGTCACCGGGCTCCGGCGTCCGGGCCCGTGACATCCTGAAACGCGACATCACTCAGAAACCTCCCGTCCAACGACAGTAAGGGCGATCCGGAGACCCCGGACAGCGGTCGGACAACTGGGGTGAAGGTACGCCGAAGTGCCCGGGTGCCCGTCCACCGCGCATGACCCGGCTTGCACGTCCGGGTGAACTTCGCGCGACCTCCGGGCGCCTCCCGCTCCACGTGGATAGCGTGGCGGCACTCCCACCTCCCTTGCCACTCCAGTCTCCGTGCTCCCCAGCCCTTCCCGTTCCGTACTACCGCGTCCCGCGCAGTGTTCGAGGAGCCCACGCTGTCCAGCGATTCCCACGCCGGCCCCCGGAAGCGACCGCCGACACTCCATCACACTCCTCGTGCCCAGGGGCGGGCGGCCATACCGAATCAGCTGCGGGGCACATCCGTTCCGACGGCCGCCCCGGAGCCCGGCGGGCTCGACCGGTTCAACCGCGCCTCCGTCGGCGCCGCCGAAGCGGCCCTGCTCTCCTGCTGCGCGAGCCGCCGCTGGGCCGCGCGGATCACGGCCCACCGCCCCTACCCGGACCTGGACGCCCTGCTCGCGGCGGCCGACGAGGCCAGCTACGACCTGTCCGCCGGCGACCTCGCCGAGGCGCTGGCCGAGGAGCCGTCGCCGGGGCTGCACGAGAGCGCGCCCCAGGCGGCCCACATGGCGCTGGGCGCCGCGCACGCGCGGTACGAGAGCAGTTTCGGGCACGCCTTCGTGATCTGCCTCGACGGGGTCAGCCCGGCCGAGCACCTGGACGAGGTACTCGCCGGGATCCGGGTGCGGATGAACAACGAACGGGACGAGGAGCACTCGATCGCGGCCGAGGAACTGCGCCGTCTCGCCCGCGCCCGACTCGCCCATCTCGTGTCCAACCACCCCGAACCAGACACCCCGAGCCCCGCGCATGGCGTTCTCTAGGCCGTACGAGCCTGTTTGATTGCCTGTTTGATCACACCTATGGACCCGGCGCAAGGGAACCGACATCTCGTCGCTACGATGACCGGGGCCGGTGGACCGTACCCGGCCGGGTCAGACCGACACTGAAGCCGGCCGGCCCTCAACACCGCTCCCGGAGGGTTCTTCCGTGCCGGCTGGAACGCTGTACCGCGGCCGGGAAGGAATGTGGTCCTGGGTGGCTCATCGAGTCACCGGCGTCCTCATCTTCTTCTTCCTGTTCGTACACGTCCTCGACACCGCTCTCGTGCGTGTCTCCCCCGAGGCGTACGACAAGGTCGTGGCCACCTACAAGACGCCCATCGTCGCGTGTCTGGAGTACGGCCTCGTCGCCGCCATCCTGTTCCACGCGCTCAACGGCCTGCGCATCATCGCCGTGGACTTCTGGTCCAAGGGGCCGCGTCTCCAGAAGCAGATGCTCTGGACCGTCGTGGTCATCTGGGTCGTGCTGATGGCGGGCGCGCTCTACCCGGTGCTCGGGCACGCCGCACGTGAACTGTTCGGGAGCTGAGGACTGAATGTCTGCCGAAACCTCTTCCGCTTCCGCGATCGGCGAGGTCGAGGGCGCGAGCCTGTACGACACCGATCACCCGGCCCCGCTCATCGAGGCCCCGCGCAAGCGCACCGCGAAGACCCCGAAGTCGACCCGCACCAACTTCGAGCTGTACGGCTGGCTGTTCATGCGGCTGTCCGGCATCGTGCTGGTCGTCCTGGTCCTCGGCCACCTGCTCATCCAGCTGGTCCTGGACGGCGGCGTCTCCAAGATCGGCTTCGCGTTCGTCGCGGGCCGCTGGGCGTCCCCGTTCTGGCAGGTCTGGGACCTGACCATGCTGTGGCTGGCCATGCTGCACGGCGCCAACGGCCTGCGCACCGTCATCAACGACTACGCGCAGCGGGACAACACCCGCTTCTGGCTGAAGATGCTTCTCTACACCGCCACGGTGTTCACCGTCCTGCTGGGCACGCTGGTGATCTTCACCTTCGACCCGAACATCCGCTAGGCCACGGGCTGAGGGACTGAGGAATTCTCTGATGAAGATCCACAAGTACGACACCGTCATCGTCGGCGCCGGCGGCGCCGGCATGCGCGCGGCCATCGAGTCGACCAAGCGCAGCCGCACCGCCGTGCTCACGAAGCTCTACCCCACCCGCTCCCACACCGGCGCGGCGCAGGGCGGCATGGCCGCCGCGCTCGCCAACGTGGAGGAGGACAACTGGGAGTGGCACACCTTCGACACGATCAAGGGCGGCGACTACCTGGTCGACCAGGACGCCGCCGAGATCCTGGCGAAGGAGGCCATCGACGCCGTCCTCGACCTGGAGAAGATGGGCCTGCCCTTCGGCCGTACGCCCAAGGGTGAGATCGACCAGCGCCGGTTCGGCGGTCACTCCCGCAACCACGGCGAGGCCCCGGTCCGCCGTGCCTGCTACTCGGGCGACCGCACCGGCCACATGATCCTCCAGACGCTCTACCAGAACTGCATCAAGGAGGGCGTGGAGTTCTTCAACGAGTTCTACGTCCTCGACCAGCTCCTGGTGGAGGAAGACGGCGTCAAGAAGTCCGCGGGCGTCGTCGCCTACGAGCTGGCGACCGGCGAGATCCACGTCTTCCAGGCCAAGTCGGTCATCTACGCCTCGGGCGGCACCGGCAAGTTCTTCAAGGTGACGTCCAACGCGCACACCCTGACCGGTGACGGCCAGGCCGCGTGCTACCGCCGCGGGCTGCCCCTGGAGGACATGGAGTTCTTCCAGTTCCACCCGACGGGCATCTGGCGCATGGGCATCCTGCTGACGGAGGGCGCCCGCGGTGAGGGCGGCATCCTCCGCAACAAGGACGGCGAGCGCTTCATGGAGAAGTACGCGCCGGTCATGAAGGACCTCGCGTCCCGTGACGTCGTCTCGCGCTCCATCTACACCGAGATCCGCGAGGGCCGGGGCTGCGGTCCCGAGGGCGACCACGTCTACCTCGACCTGACGCACCTCCCGCCGGAGCAGCTCGACGCCAAGCTCCCGGACATCACGGAGTTCGCGCGCACCTACCTGGGCATCGAGCCGTACACGGACCCGATCCCGATCCAGCCCACCGCGCACTACGCCATGGGCGGCATCCCGACGAACGTCCAGGGTGAGGTCCTCGCGGACAACACCACGGTCGTGCCGGGTCTGTACGCGGCCGGCGAGGTCGCCTGCGTGTCCGTGCACGGCGCCAACCGCCTGGGCACCAACTCGCTCCTGGACATCAACGTGTTCGGCAAGCGCGCGGGCATCGCCGCCGCCGAGTACGCGCACACCACGGAGTTCGCCGAGCTTCCGGAGAACCCGGCGGCGATGGTCGAGGCGCAGGTCGCGAACCTGCTGTCGGCGACCGGCACCGAGCGCGTCTCGGTCATCCGCAAGGAGCTGCAGGAGACCATGGACGCCAACGTCATGGTCTTCCGCACCGAGCAGACGATCAAGACGGCGGTCGAGAAGATCGCCGAGCTGCGCGAGCGGTACAAGAACGTGTCCGTCCAGGACAAGGGCAAGCGGTTCAACACCGACCTCCTGGAGGCCATCGAGCTGGGCAACCTGCTCGACCTGGCCGAGGTCATGGCCGTCTCCGCCCTCGCGCGCAAGGAGTCCCGCGGCGGTCACTACCGCGAGGACTACCCCAACCGCGACGACGTCAACTTCATGCGCCACACCATGGCGTACCGCGAGGTCGCGGACGGCGGCAAGGACTCGATCCGCCTCGACTACAAGCCTGTCGTCCAGACCCGCTACCAGCCGATGGAGCGTAAGTACTGATGGCAACCCCGACTCTCGACAAGGCCGACCAGGCCGGCGCGCCGGAGCCCGGCTTCGCCGACTCGCCGTACATCACGGTCACCTTCCGCATCCGCCGCTTCAACCCGGAGATCTCCGAGGAAGCGACGTGGGAGGACTTCCAGCTGGAGATCGACCCGAAGGAGCGTGTGCTCGACGGTCTCCACAAGATCAAGTGGGACATGGACGGGTCGCTGACCTTCCGTCGCTCCTGCGCCCACGGCATCTGCGGTTCCGACGCCATGCGCATCAACGGCAAGAACCGCCTCGCCTGCAAGACGCTGATCAAGGACATCAACCCGTCCAAGCCCATCACCATCGAGGCCATCAAGGGCCTCACGGTCCAGAAGGACCTGGTCGTGGACATGGAGCCGTTCTTCCAGGCGTACCGCGACGTGATGCCCTTCCTCATCACGAAGGGCAACGAGCCGACGCGCGAGCGCCTGCAGTCCCCCGAGGACCGCGAGCGCTTCGACGACACGACGAAGTGCATCCTGTGCGCCGCGTGCACGTCCTCGTGCCCGGTCTTCTGGAACGACGGCCAGTACTTCGGCCCGGCCGCGATCGTGAACGCGCACCGCTTCATCTTCGACAGCCGTGACGAGGCGGGCGAGCAGCGCCTGGAGATCCTGAACGACAAGGACGGTGTGTGGCGCTGCCGCACCACGTTCAACTGCACCGACGCGTGCCCGCGTGGCATCGAGGTCACCAAGGCCATCCAGGAAGTCAAGCGCGCCCTGATCACGCGCCGCTTCTGATTCCCGTACGGCTCCGACGAGGGCCCCGCACCCGGAAGTCCGCTTCCCGGTGCGGGGCCCTCGCCGTTGCGCGAACGGCCGGAATCGCCGTCAGTGGCCCGGCTCGCCCAGCGGGGAGACGGGGCGCTCGAAGAACGTCTCCAGGGACACCGTCGCCTGCGTCCCGCTCACCCCGTCGATCGCGTACAGCCTGCGCAGCACGGACTGGAGCTGCTCGGTCGTGGCGGTGCGCACCTTCACCAGGACCGAGGCGGTGCCCGCGATCACATGGGCCTCCTGGATCTCCGGGATCGCCGCGAAGGCGGCCGCCGAATCGCCCATCCAGGACGTCGAGTCAACCATCACGAAGGCCAGCACGCCCTGGCCGAGCGCCGCGGGGTCCACCTCGACCGTTGTGCGCCGGATCACTCCCCGCTCGCGCAGCTTGCGCACCCGCTCGTGCGCCGCGCCGGCCGACAGGCCCACCTCCTTGCCCAGCGCCGCGTACGCCGTGGTCGCGTCCCGCTGGAGCAGGGCCACCAGCCTGCGGTCGATGTCATCCACATTCCCCATGGCTGAACCATATCCCGTTCTGACATAGTCGTCATCGACCGAATATAGTTCGGATACATGACGGCAAGGGGAGACCATGTCCACACAGGCCCGCACTCCGCTGTACGAGATCCTGGACGAGCGGTTCCGTACCGGCCGCTGCGCCAACGGCGACGACCGCCTCGACGTCCTGTACGACGGCTGCCGCTGGGCCGAGGGACCGCTCTACCTGCCCGCCTGGCGCCAGTTCGTCTGGAGCGACATCCCCAACGACCGGATGCTGCGCTGGGACGAGCACACCGGCGCGGTCTCCCTCTTCCGCTCCCCCGCCGGGCACCCCAACGGCAACACGCTCGACCGCGAGGGCCGGCTCGTCACCTGCGAGCAGGGCCACCGCCGGGTCACCCGCACCGAGCCCGACGGCCGCGTCACCGTGATCGCCGAGCGGTACGACGGCAAGCGGCTCAACAGCCCCAACGACGCGGTCGTGCGCTCGGACGGGTCCATCTGGTTCTCCGACCCCGACTTCGGCATCACGAGCGACTACGAGGGCGTCCGCGCCGAACCCGAGATCGGCGGCTGCCACGTCTACCGGGCCGACCCGGCGACCGGCGAGGTACGGCTCGTCGCGGACGGGTTCGGCGCGCCCAACGGGCTCGTCTTCTCCCCCGACGAGCGCCAGTTGTACGTGTCCGACACCCGGGGTGGAACCATCCGCGTCTTCGACGTCTCGGACGACGGGACGCTCCGCGCCGGCAAGGTGTTCGCCGAGGCCACCGACGGCGTCAGCCGCTTCGACAACATCCGCTTCGACGACGGCGGGCGGCTCTGGGCCGCCGCCATGGCGGGCGGCGTGCACTGCTACGACCCCGACGGCACGCTGATCGGGCGGCTCCTCGTGCCCGAGCCCGTCTCCAACATCGCGTTCGGCGGCCCCAAGAACAACCGGCTCTTCATCACCGCCACCACCTCCCTGTACTCCGCCGTCATGAGCGTCACGGGCCTGCCGCGCGTGCGGGGTTGAGGACGGGCCCAGCGGCCGCGGCCGACACGTGGCCGATTAGGCTCTTGCCGTGCCAGCAGAGAACGCGCCTGAAGAGACCGCCCCCGCCGCGTCCGGGCAGGCCGGGGACGATGGGCCGGGGGTGCGCCCCGCCAAGGGCGAACAGACCCGCACGCTCATCCTGGAGACCGCGATGCGGCTGTTCCAGGAGCGGGGGTACGACAAGACCACGATGCGGGCCATCGCCCAGGAGGCCGGGGTCTCGGTCGGCAACGCGTACTACTACTTCGCCGGCAAGGAGCACCTCATCCAGGGCTTCTACGACCGGATCGCGGCCGAGCACCAGGCGGCGGTCAGGGAGGTCCTGGACACCGAGACCGACCTGGAGGCCCGGCTCGCCGGGGTGCTGCGGGTGTGGCTCGACATCGCCTCGCCCTACCACGAGTTCGCGGCCCAGTTCTTCAAGAACGCGGCGGATCCGGACAGTCCGCTCAGCCCGTTCTCCTCGGAGTCCGAGCACGCCAGGGAAGCGGCGATCTCGGTGCACCGGGAGGTCCTGGCCGGCACGAAGACCAAGGTGCCGGCCGAACTCGTCGACGTCCTGCCCGAGTTGATGTGGCTCTCCCAGATGGGGCTCGTCCTGTACTGGGTGTTCGACCGGTCCCCCGGCCGCGAGCGGAGCTACCGTCTCGCGGCGCGGGGCGCCAAGCTGACCACGCGGGGGGTGGCGCTGGCCCGGTTCCGGGTGCTGCGGCCGCTCGTCCACGAGGTGCACGAGCTGTTCACCGACTTCCTGCCGGGCATGTCGCAGGCGGCGGCCTCCCGCAAGAACGCGCGCGAGAAGCACTAGCCCGTCCCGCTCACAGCCCCAGCGCCGCCTTCACCTCCCCTGCGACGGCCACGATGTCCCCCTTCGGCTCCACCCCGTACGCCGGATGCGTCCGCACCCACTTGTCCTCCAGGGCGTACCAGTCGACCGGCGCCGGGGGGCGGCCCGTGTCCAGGGACGTGCTCAGGGTGTCGAAGTAGGTGCGCCAGCGCAGCGTGTACAGGCCTCCCACCAGGCCGGACCACTCCCGGTTGGCGTAGTCGCGCAGTCCCCCGCCGTCGGCCGCGGCCCGCGGGCCCCACACCGTCAGCAGCGACACGGCGTCGTAGGCGAGCCGGTCCTTCTCCGCGGCGGTCGCCCCCCATGACCTCGCGTCCGCGATCCAGCGGCCGAGCAGGTGGCCCCGGTCGGTCGCCACCACCCGTTCGAGCAGCGCCAGGCAGCGCAGCCACGCGCCGGTGAGCTCGGCGAAACTCCCCTTGTCCTTCGCCTCGTACGCGTCACGGATCCGCGGGAGCAGCGCCCGGGAGCGGTTGGACAGGGTCTGGCGGGTCACGTCCATGAGGTCGTAGCGGTAGGCCGAGCTGGTGCGCAGGGCGGGGGCGACGGCCAGCAGGGCCGGCAGGGCCCCCTCGAACTCGTCGGCGTCGTACCGGAGTCGAGGCGGGGACCAGGAGGCGGCCGAGGTCGTGGTGAGACTCGGGCGGGCGCCGAACAGGCCGTCCGCCCCCTCGCTCCAGGAGTCGGCCCGGGTGGTGCCGTACGCGGTGCGGCGCAGCACGTCCCAGGCCTGCACCGCGTGGGTGTCGGCGGCGCCGTACCGGTAGGACGGCCACTGGGTGAACCAGCTCTCCAGGTCGACGGGGCCGTCCGTCCAGGCCAGGTCGGAGAAGAGGGCGAAGGCGGCGGGGTTGTTGTCCGCGCCCTCCGGCATCAGCGCGATGCCGTCGAGGGCGCTGTCCGGCTTGGTGCGCCAACTCTCGTACAGAGCGGCCCAGTCGGGGGTGTTGGCGCCCATCGCGGTGTGACCGCCGAAGTTCCAGATGGAGCCGAACGCGTAGGGCGCGCCCTCCCAGGACTGTTCGCGGTCGGTGACGGAGGGGAAGCGGTCGGAGAGGCCGTCGACGATGAACAGCTTCGTCTTGTCGACCGCTTCGATGATCTCGCGGTGCGGGTTCTCCTGCCAGCCGAGCAGGTTCCAGATCGCCCCGGGGTGCGCCGTGCGCAGCGCGTGCTCGACGGCCCGGGCGGCCGCGCCGACCGGGACGTCGCCGGGGGTGCCGCCCTCGTGCAGCAGGTCCATCTTGTACATGGAGGTGTCGCCGAGCAGGTCGCTCTGCACCCGGTAGAACGTCTCGGCGATGCGGGCGAAGTGGTCGGAGCGCGGGTCCAGCCAGTCGGGCCGGGCGAAGCCCACCCAGGTGCCCTGGGGCACCACGTGCGCGCCCGGGTTGCGGGCGGCGAAGCCGGGCGGGACCGTGCCGAAGTAGCCGGGCAGCACGGGGGTCATGGCGAGTTCACGGAGGCGGCCGACGATGCGGACGGCCAACTCGGCTCGCTGGTCGAGGAGTTGCCGCGAGACGGGGCCGCCGAAGCCGGACATGTTCTGGAGCAGCCACCACGGCTGGTGGGAGGCGCCGGGGATCCAGGAGCGCAGCTCGGCGTCGGCGTAGCCGTGTGCGAGGAAGGTGCGGTGGTAGACGGAGTCCGCGCCGAGGTAGACGAGCACCTCGTTGTAGCCGTGCAGGGCCAGGATGTCGAGCTCGCGCTCCCAGTACGCCCAGTCGTGATAGGTCCCGGTGTAGCCGTCGTTGGTGTCGTTGAACACGAAGCGGTGGGTGACGTTGGCGGTCCTCTCGACGGGCTCCGTCACGGCCGGGAGCCGGCCGGGCAGCCGGGTCTGCTCGCCCGCCCAGGAGATGTGGGCGTGGCCGACCTGTCTCACGTACGTGTGGAATCCGGCCAGTTGGACGGCCGGGGTGGTTCCCTCGACGGTGATCCGGCCGGCCGGGCCAAGGACCCGGAAGCGGTCGCGGCCGGCCGCGCGCGGCACCGTGCGGAAGGTGACCTGGTCGCGGTGGGCGGGCAGCAGCCGGGCCAGCGCCCGCGCGGCGGGCCCCCGGGCGGCCACGGACCCGGCCTCGGTGGCGTACCCGGCCTCGGTGCCCGCCCCGAGGGCGAGGGCCGATCCGGCGAGTGAGCTCAGGAGCGTACGACGGGAAAGGCGCATCCCCCGACGGAAGCAGCGTGTCCGTGCGCGGTCAATGGAGCAGAACCGGTGACTCCTTGGACAAAAGCCCTTTGGGTGAACAGCCCCGTTCCCGGCCCGCCGCCCGGAATCCGCCGCTCCGGGCCCGCCCGCCCGGACCCGGCGGCGGACCTCAGATCCAGCCCAGCTCCCACAGCCGCCACACGCCCGTGCCGTCCGACAGGTACTGCGAACCGCTGACGTCCTTGTTGCCGAGCACGTAGTTCTTGCCCTGCCACAGCGGAATCAGCGGGACGTCCTGGGCGACCTTCTCCTGGAGCGCCTTGAAGTCGTCGGCAGCCCGGCCGCGGTCGATGAACTCCTGGGTGCGCTGGATGATCTCGTCGGCGCCCTTGTCGGAGTAGTTGTTGTGGAGGCTGTTGCCGGTGCCGACGAGCGGCTGGGAGAAGTTGTCGGGGTCGGGGAAGTCGGCGAGCCAGCCGGCGGTGTACGCGTCGTACTTGCCCTCGGCGTAGTTCTGCTGCATCTTCGGCCAGTCCGGCTCGGCGATCAGGTCGACCTGGAAGAGGCCGTCGCGCTCCAGCTGCTTCTTGAGCTGCTCGGCCTCCGCGCCGTTCGCGCCCAGCTTGCGGTAGGCCAGGTTGAAGCGGACCGGGAGCTGCTCGCCCTTCAGGAGCGTCCTCGCCCTGGCCGCGTCGGGCTTGGGGTAGGCGTCGAAGAACGCGGTGCTGTGCCCGGTGAAGCCCTGCGGGATCACCGAGTAGAGCGGGTCCACGGTGCCGCTGTAGACGGCGGTGGCCAGCGCGGCCCGGTCGACCAGGGCGGCCGCGGCCTCGCGCACCTTGACCTTGGAGACGGGGGTCGGGGACTTCACGTTGAAGTTGAGCTCGCGGATGTCGTAGCCCGGCGAGGTGCTGATCCGCAGGTCCGGGCCGGGCGAGAGCTTGGCCAGCACCTCGGGCGGCATCTCGCGGTGGGTGACGTCGACCTGCTTGGCCTGCCAGGCGGCGTTGAGCTGATCGGCTTCGGCGAAGTAGCGAACCGTGACGGGCAGCCCCGTCTTCGTGACCGCGCCCTCGTAATGGGGGTTGGCTTCCAGGCGGGCGCTGACCGGCCGCCCCGAGGCGTCCTTCTCGTACGCCTTCAGCACGTACGGCCCCGAGCCGACCACCGTGTTCTCCTTGCGGAGCGAGTCCGCCGGGTACTGGCTGCTGTCGACGATCGAGCCCGCGCCGGTGGCGAGCTTGGAGGGGAAGGTGGCGTCCTTGCTCTTCAGGTTGAAGGTGACCGTGTTCCCCTCGGCCCGCACCGAGCCGAGCATGGAGAACAGCGGGGCCGGGCCCAGCTTGTCGGCGATCTTCAGCATCCGGTCGAAGGAGAACTTCACGTCCTCGGCGGTCATCCTGCGCCCGCTGGAGAAGCTGATGTCGTCGCGCAGCACGCACTGGTAGGTCTGGAGCTTCTGCCCGACGAACGCGCAGCTCTTCGCGGCGTCCGGGACCGGGGTCGTGCTGCCCTGCCGGAAGGTGAGCAGCGACTGGTAGACGTTGTTGTAGATCGCCCAGGACCCGGCGTCGTAGGCGCCCGCCGGGTCGAGCGAGGTGATCACGTCGGTGGTGCCGACGACGATGGGGTCCTTCTTCCCCTGGTCGGACGGCAGCAGCTGCCAGCCACCGAGCCCCGCGACCACCACAGCCGCGCCTATGGCCACCATTCGCATACGGATCGACCGCATCGCCGTGCTCTCCTCGGAACGCCCCACCCCTGATCGACGCGCGGAGTCAGCACGCTGCGCCTGTGATGACGCTCACCCAATCACACGACCTTCACATTGTGGAAGGGTCAACCTTCTCCTCACAGCGACTCGTTAGCCGAGCGTGACGGAGCTCTCCGTAGCCAGGCGTGCACGCCGCAACTGGCCCAAGGGGGAAACCGCCCACAAGGGAGGCGGTCGGGCGCCCGCGTCGCGCGCGAGCCCGCCGGTGTCCTTCCACAGCTTCTTCACGACGGGGGCGGGCCCCGCTCGCGGGGCCCTGGGATGCCGGTTCGATACTGGCAGTGAACGCCACGCCCACCCCGAAGGACTTTCCATGAAGCTCAGCCGCCGCGTCTCCTGGTTCCTGCTCGCGTTCGGGGCCTGGTCCTGGGTGGTGTGGGTGACCTTCGCGAAGAACCTGTGGGCCGACGCCAGCGGGCTCGCTTTCGACCACGGGCGGCCCACGGCGTACTTCTGGGTCCACCTGACGCTCGCGATCGTCTCGTTCATCCTGGGAACGGTCATCGGCGTCATCGGGCTCCGGGGAGTCCGGGCGAACCGGCTCCCGCACCAGGAGGGGCGGAGCTGACCCGTTCCGGCTCAACCCGTGCGTGGCAGGTCGTCGACCGTCGCGGTCTGCCGCCCCGTCTCCAGCTTGCTGACCTTGGACTGAGGCCACCCCGGCTCATGAGCCAACTCCCGCTCGGTGAAGCCCCGTTGGGCGCGCAGGTCACGGAGCTGTGCGCCCAGGGCAACTCTGGCTTGCTGAAGACCGGTCGTCACTCGGCGGACGGTACCTGGCCCACAAAGGCCGCGCATCGCGGCACGACAGGGGCAGGTCGGGGTGTGGCGGACCTCTGAACCCTCCCGCTCCGGTCCGGCTGAGGGCCCGTGCCGGGCCACCGATGCGTCGCGGACGCCCGCCGTCGGCGCCCCCTCGTGCGTTCAGACACCCCCGGCCGGGTGGGAGCTCACGGCGGGTCATCCGTGCGATGATCCGATCGTTGGCCGCAGCCTGTACGTTCTCGAACGTGTCTGCCGTGAACGTTTCGAAGAAGAGCGCACCGCACCCCCTCACCGCGCGCCCTCGCGCGTCGAAGAGGGCCGCGGGGCTCGCCCTGTCCGTCGCCGTGGCCGCGGCCGCGGCGCTGCCCGCCGGCCCGGCCGCCGCGCTGCCCCGGGACGAGAAGCCGGCCGTCTCCACCACGCCCGGTGCGCCGGGCAAGCCCGCCAACGACCCGCCGCCGAGCGACATGTCGAAGGTGGGCGGGGACCAGCTCGGCCAGGCCGGTACCCAGGCGCGGCTCGGCGCCGGGGCACCCGTGCTGCCCAAGGACGTGACCGCCCGGTCCTGGATCGTCGCGGACGCCGAGAGCGGCCAGGTGCTCGCCTCGCACAACGCGCACTGGCGGCTGCCGCCCGCCTCCACCCTGAAGATGCTGTTCGCGGACACCGTGCTGCCGAAGTTCCCCCGGGACCAGCAGTACACGGTGACCCCGGCCGACCTGGCCGGGCTGGGTCCGGGCAGCAGCATGGTGGGGGTCAAGCCGAACCTGCCGTACTCCGTGCACGACCTGTGGCTCGGGGTCTTCCTGCGCTCCGGCAACGACGCCGTGCACGTGCTGTCCTCGATGAACGGCGGCGTGCCCAAGACCGTCAAGGACATGCAGGACCGCGCGGACGAGCTCCAGGCCCTGGACACCCGGGTGGTCTCGCCGGACGGCTACGACATGCCGGGCCAGGTCTCCAGCGCGTACGACCTCACGCTGTTCGCGCGCTCGGGGCTCCAGAACAAGGACTTCCGCGAGTACTGCGCGACGGCCACCGCGAAGTTCCCCGGCGCCGAGGGCAAGGACAAGAAGCGCGAGACCCAGGAGATCCAGAACACCAACCGGCTGCTCACCGGCGACTTCGGGCTGAGCCCCTACAAGGGCATCGCGGGCGTCAAGAACGGCAACACCACCAACGCGGGCGCCACCTTCACCGGGGTCGCCGAGCGGGGCGGCAAGGTGCTGCTCGTCACCGTCATGCACCCCGAGTCGGCCGAGAGCCAGGCCGTCTACAAGGAGGCGGCCCGGCTGCTCGACTGGGGGTTCGCGGCGAACGGCAAGGTCACCCCGGTCGGTGAGCTGGTCCCGCCGAAGTCGGCGACGACCGGCACCGGCGCGGGCAGCACGCAGGGCGGCACGAAGAACCGCCGCGGGCAGGAGGCGGCCGCCGCCAAGGGTGAAAGCGGCGGGGCCGGGGTCGCACTCGCCATCGCGGGCGGCGCGCTGGTCCTCGTCGCGGGCGCGGTCTTCCTGATCAACCGTCGCTGGCCGCTTCGGAAGCGGTGAGCTCCGGGTCGTCCTCCTTGGCCGGGGTGGCCGTCCACGCCGCGCAGAACAGGAGCAGCTTCGCCGTGAAGTTGATCCAGAGCAGCAGCGCGATGGGCACCCCGAAGGCACCGTACATGCTCTTGGCGGCCACGCCCTTCATGTAGCCGCCGAGCAGCATCTTCAGGAGCTCGAAGCCGACCGCGCCGAGCAGCGCGGCCACCATCAGACGGTGGCGCGGCGGGCTCACCCCGGGCAGCAGGGTCAGCACGTAGAGCAGCAGCAGGAAGTCGGCGAGGACGGCGACCGCGATCGCGGCGACGCGCAGCAGCACCCCGCCCGCGCCGCCCTGGTCGATGCCGAGCCGGTCGGCGGTCCAGCCGACCGCGGTGGAGCCGATGGAGGACGCGGCCCAGGAGGCGAGCCCGGCGCCGCCGAGGCCGAGGAGCACACCGCCGTCCTTGAGCTTGCGCAGGATCGGGTTCTCGCCCTCGTCGGCCTCCTCCATCTCCCACACCACGCGCAGACAGCCGCGCATCTGGGAGACCCAGCCGATGCCGGTGAAGAGCAGCAGCGCGCCCGCGACGACGCCGACGGTGCCCGCGTTGTCGATCAGCGCCTGGAGGTCGAGCTGGTCGGAGATGCCGGGGACCTGCTCGGCGATGGTCTGCTGGAACTTGTGCACCTGCCCGGTGGAGAGCAGCGCGGCGGCGACGGCCGCGCCGACGGTGAGCAGCGGGAAGAGCGCGAGGAAGCTGATGAAGGTGATGGCGGCGGCCAGCCTGGACCAGGCGACGCGGTCGAGCCGCTCGTACGAACGCCAGGCGTGGGTCCGCATGAGCCGGGCGAGCCACGGCCCGACGACGGGGAGTTTCTTCAGCCAGTCCATGACGTACGACTACCCTTTCCCGCGCTGCTCTGTCCGTCCGCGGCCGGGCGCCCGGCGCCGAAGACCAGCGTTCTCGTACCCCAGAATCGCAGGCAGGTGGCGAGCGCCATGCCGAGGACGGCGCCCGAGAGCGTGTCGGCGCGCGGGGAGGTGAACCCGAGGCCGTAGTGCGAGACCGCGATGCAGAGCACCTGCACGAGGGCGCCCGCGAGGTTCACGGCGAGGAACACGGCGTACCCGCGCCGGCCGGCCCGGCGCCCGCGATAGGTGCCGAAGGCGTTGCCGAGGTAGGCGACCGTGCAACCGGCCACGAACGAAAGGGACTTGGCGGCGATGGGGTCCCAGCCGAGCCCGGACCGCAGCCACACGAACAGCCCGAGGTCGGCGGCGTACGCGCAGATCCCGGCCAGCGCGAACCCCACCACCTCGGACCTGGCGACGCTCACAGGCCGATCACCGCGAGCGCGTACATCGCGACCCAGACCAGGCCGATGACCGCCAGCGCACGGTCGTGCAGGACGACGTCCTCGGGCGCCCCCGCGCTCCCCCGGTCGGCGAAGACGGCGTAGCGCAGGATCGCCCCGATGAAGGGGACCATCGACAACTGCCGCCAGGGCAGCAGCGATCCGCCCGCGACGCCGCCGCTCTCCAGCGCCCACATGCAGTAGGCGAGGACCGCGACCCCGGCGGCGAGCTGCCACACGAACCGCAGATAGCCGGTGGTGTACGCGTCCAGGAGCGAGCGGGTGGCCGCGCCCTGGCCCTCCATCCGGAGGGCCTCGGAGTAGCGCTTGGCGGAGACCATGAACAGCGCGCCGAACCCGGCGGTGATCAGGAACCAGCGGGACAGCGGGATGCCGAGCGCGACCCCGCCGACCATCGCCCGCATGAGGAACCCGGTGGTGACGACGACCAGGTCGACGACCAGGACGTGCTTGAGCTTGACGCAGTAGGCCAGTTGCATCACGACGTACGCGGTGAGCAGGGTGGCCGTCATCGCGTTGCAGGTCAGCGCGGCGGCCAGCGGCGCGAGCACCGCGAGGACCCCGCCGGTCGCGTAGGCGAGGCCCACCGGGACCCGCCCGGCGGCGACCGGCCGGTGGCGCTTGTCGGGGTGGGCGCGGTCGGCCTCGGCGTCGCGGGCGTCGTTGACGAGGTAGACGGCACTGGCCGCGGTCGTGAACAGACAGAAGACCAGGGCGAGTTGGGCGATGACATGGGGACTGGTCAGCCTGCCCGCGGCGGCGGGCGCGGCCACCACCAGCACGTTCTTGATCCACTGGCGGGGCCGCGCGGTGCGCACCAGGGCGGCGGGCAGCGCGAGCAGGCGCCGGGGGGCGGAGACGGAGCCGGGCCCCGGCTCTTCGAGGAGGACCGCACCGGGCTCGGTCATCGGCGCCCCCCTTCGATCGGTCTGCGCATCCAGGCCGCGCCCGCCCGCGCGGTGACACCGCCGAGCAGCGCGCCCGCCGCGATGTCGCTCGGGTAGTGCACGCCCGCGACCATGCGGGACACGCACATCGCGGCGGCCAGCGGCGGCACCAGACGCGCCCCGGCCGGTCGCAGCGCGCCGAACGCGACCGCGGCCGCGGCCGCCGAGCTGGCGTGCGAGCTCGGGAAGGAGTGCCGTCCGGCGGTACGCACCAGGGGCTCGGCCGCCGGAAGGCGCGGGCGGGGTCTGCGCACCACGCGCTTGACGCCCATGCTGGCCAGGTGGGCGGCGGCGACCAGCGCGGTGCCGCGCAGCCAGGCCGCGCGCCGGTCCCGGTCGGCGGCGGCCGCGGCGAGCCCGGCCCCGAGCCAGAGCGCGCCGTGCTCCCCCGCCCAGGACAGCGCCCGGGTGGCCGCGGCCACCCGGGGATCGGCGCCGCAGTCGCGCAGTGCGGCCAGCAGCCGCCGGTCGGCGTCGGTGCACGACGACTTCCGCATCTGTCACCCCTCATCCGTGACGTCGGCCCGCCAGCCGGCCGTAGGCCACGGGCGACTCTCCTGCGCCGCCGCATATGAATCCGGGACAAAGCGGACTGACACACAGGTAATCACCCATTTTGCTGAGTGGTTTATCGGGGCGGTTCGCTCGGCGGGCGGGCGGGACAGCGGGGTGGCGGCGCGAGGGGCGGCGACCGCCGGGTCGGGGCGGGTGACGGAGACCGCGGGGCCGGGAGAGGCAAAGACAAAGCGGACTATCAAGGCGCTACCGTCGCATTCATGTCTGCCGACACGTCACCCGTCACGTCACCCGACAGCACGCTCGCGCACCCGGGCCCGCCGACGTCCGTGAGCGGCTGGGGCCGCACCGCCCCGACCACGGCACGGGTCCTGCGCCCCCGCAGTTACGAGGAGGCGGCCGCCGCCGTCCGGGCGTGCGGGCAGCGCGGCACGATCGCGCGCGGGCTCGGCCGGGCCTACGGGGACGCCGCGCAGAACGCGGGCGGCACCGTCCTCGACCTGACCGGCCTCGACCGCGTCCGCAGCGTGGACGCCGACGCGGGCGTGGTCGTCTGCGACGCGGGCGTCAGCCTGCACCGCCTGATGGAAGTCCTGCTGCCGCTGGGCTGGTTCGTGCCCGTGACGCCCGGCACGCGCTACGTCACGGTCGGCGGGGCGATCGGCGCCGACATCCACGGCAAGAACCACCACGTCTCGGGCTCCTTCGCCCGCCATGTGCGGGAGCTCGAACTGCTCACCGCGGACGGCACGGTACGTACCCTCACGCCGGGCAGCGAACTCTTCGACGCGACGGCCGGCGGGATGGGACTGACGGGTGTCATCCTGCGCGCAGCCGTCCAACTCCTGCCCGTGCAGACCTCGTTGATGGCCGTGGACACCGAACGGGCCGCGGATCTGGACGACCTGATGGACCGGCTCGCGTCGGGGGACCACCGCTACCGGTACTCGGTGGCATGGATCGACCTCCTCGCGCGGGGCGCCGGGACGGGGCGGTCGGTGCTGACCCGCGGGGAGCACGCGCCGCTCGACATGCTGCCGCCCCGCGCCCGCCGCAGCCCGCTCGCCTTCCGGCCGCGCAGACTTCCGCCCGCCCCCGCCTTCCTGCCCGAGGGACTGCTCGGCCGCGCCTCCGTATCGGCGTTCAACGAACTCTGGTACCGCAGGGCGCCGAAGCACCGCACGGGGGAGCTCCAGCGCATCTCCACGTTCTTCCACCCGCTCGACGGCGTGCCGCACTGGAACCGGGTCTACGGCCGGGGCGGCTTCGTGCAGTACCAGTTCGTCGTCGGGTACGGGCAGGAGGACACCCTGCGGGCCATCGTGCGCCGCATCGCACGGCACGGCTGCCCCTCCTTCCTCGCCGTCCTCAAGCGGTTCGGCGAGGCCGACCCCGGCTGGCTGTCCTTCCCGCTCCCCGGCTGGACGCTGGCCCTCGACATCCCCGCCAACCTGCCGGGCCTGGGCGCCCTCCTCGACGAGCTGGACGAGGAGGTGGCGGACGCGGGCGGCCGTGTCTATCTGGCGAAGGACGCGCGGATGCGACCGGAACTGGTGGAGCGCATGTACCCGAGGCTGGCCCAATTCCGTTCGCTGCGCGCCGAGTTGGACCCGTCCGGCGTCTTCCGCTCGGACATGAGCCGCCGCCTGGGCCTCTGACCTCCGGCCCGGACCTCCCCGTACACCCTCACCCCACGGAGCCCTGATGAAGGACGCATTCGGCACCCCGCAGTCCCTGCTCGTGCTCGGCGGCACGTCCGAGATCGGCCTCGCCACCGCCCGGCGCCTGGTGGCCCGCCGCACCCGCACGGTCTGGCTCGCGGGCAGGCCGTCGCCCGCCCTCGAAGCGGCCGCGTCCGACCTGCGCGACCTGGGCGCGGACGTCCACACCCTGGCCTTCGACGCGCTCGACGCGGCCGCGCACGAGGACGCGCTCGGCAAGGTGTTCGCCGAGGGCGACATCGACATGGTGCTGCTGGCGTTCGGGGTGCTCGGCGACCAGACCCGCGACGAGGGCGAGCCGCTCGCCGCGGTGCGGGTCGCCCAGACCAATTACACGGGCGCGGTCTCGGCGGGCCTCATCTGCGCGAAGGCCCTCCAGCGGCAGGGCCACGGCTCTCTGGTCGTGCTGTCCTCGGTGGCCGGCGAACGCGCCCGCCGCGCCAACTTCATCTACGGGTCGAGCAAGGCGGGCCTCGACGCGTTCGCCCAGGGCCTGGGCGACGCGCTGCACGGTTCGGGGGTGCACGTCATGGTCGTACGCCCCGGCTTCGTCCGTACGAAGATGACGGCCGGGCTCGCCGAGGCCCCCCTCGCCACGACCCCCGAGGCGGTCGCCCTCGCCATCGAGACGGGCCTGCGACGGCGGGCCGAACTGGTGTGGGTGCCGGGGGCGTTGCGCGTGGTGATGTCGGCCCTGCGCCACGCCCCCCGAAGCGTCTTCCGCCGCCTGCCGGTGTAGCCCCGGGGCTCCGCCCCGGACCCCGTTCGCGCCCAAAGGGCGCTCGTCCTCAATCTCCCCCAAGGCCTTAAGAGCCAGGGGGGACCCCCATGACGGGCTGAAGACGCCAGCACTGGCCCGCACCCGTACCGCCAGGGGCGCGGGGAACTGCGCGAGAAGCACGCACGGCAGACGGACGAAAGAGGGTCAGGGGCGCGGGGAACTGCGCGAGAAGCACGCACGGCGGACGGACAAAGGAGGGTTAGGGGCGCGGGGAACTGCGCGAGCAAGCGAGCACGGCCCGCAGCCGAAAGGCGATCGGGGCCGGGGCGCAGCCCCGAAGGGGACGGGGCGCAGCCGCGAAGGGGGCTAGCGGAGGGAGGGGTGGTCCAGGGTGGTGGCCTGGGCGGGAACCCCCCGCGCCCCCATCCCGAACGGGTAGTCGTGGAGCTTGCGCCACACCCCGTCCACCCCCTGCTCATACAGCGCGAACCCCCCACACGTCCAGGACGCCGAGAACCCGGCGAGCGCCTCGTACGCCAGGTCCATCGCCTCCTCGGAGATTCCGTGGGCCACCGTCACATGGGGGTGGTAGGGGAACTGGAGCTCTCGCACCAACGGCCCCGCCTCGTCCCGTACCCGCTGCTGGAGCCACGCGCAGTCGGCCGCGCCCTCCACCACCTTGACGAACACGACCGGGGACAACGGACGGAACGTCCCCGTGCCCGCGAGCCGCATCCCGAACGGGCGGCCCGCCGCCGCGACCGAGGCGAGGTGCGCCTCGATCTCCGGCAGGCACTCCGCCTCGACCTCGTGCGGCGGCAGGAGGGTGACGTGCGTGGGGATGCCGTGCGCGGCGGGATCCCCGAAGCCCGCGCGCCGCTCCTGGAGCAGGCTGCCGTACGGCTCCGGGACCGCGATCGAAACGCCGAGCGTTACGGTCCCCACGTCGTTCTCCTCCATGCTGTCGGTCGTGCTCTCGTTGGTGCGGTGCTGTGCAGTGTGACGGGCTTGCCCGCGTCTGGCCAGAGACCGGGGGGCCGGCTCCGGCCGGACGTCCGGATCAGTGCTTGGCGGGCAGCAGGCCGACCTTGTCGTACGCCGCCGCCAGCGTCTCGGCGGCGACCGCGCGGGCCTTCTCCGCGCCCTTGGCGAGCAGCGAGTCCAGCGTCTCGGGATCGTCCAGGTACTGCTGCGTACGGGTCCGGAACGGCGTCACGAACTCGACCATCACCTCGGCGAGGTCGGTCTTGAGCGCGCCGTACATCTTGCCCTCGTACTCGGCCTCCAGGGCGGCGACCGTCTTGCCGGTGAGGGTGGAGTAGATGGACAGCAGGTTGGAGACACCGGGCTTGTTCTCGGTGTCGTACTTGATCACCGTGTCGGTGTCGGTGACCGCGCTCTTGACCTTCTTGGCCGTGGTCTTCGGGTCGTCGAGGAGGTTGATGAGGCCCTTCGGCGTCGACGCCGACTTGCTCATCTTGATCGACGGGTCCTGGAGGTCGTAGATCTTCGCCGTCTCCTTGAGGATGTACGGCGCCGGGACGGTGAACGTCTCGCCGAACCGGCCGTTGAAGCGCTCGGCGAGGTCACGGGTGAGCTCGATGTGCTGGCGCTGGTCCTCGCCGACCGGGACCTCGTTCGCCTGGTAGAGCAGGATGTCGGCGACCTGGAGGATCGGGTAGGTGAACAGGCCCACCGTCGCGTTCTGGGCCCCCTGCTTGGCGGACTTGTCCTTGAACTGCGTCATCCGGCTGGCCTCGCCGAAACCGGCCAGGCAGTTCATGATCCAGGCGAGCTGGGCGTGCTCGGGGACATGGCTCTGGACGAACAGCGTGCAGCGCTCGGGGTCGAGACCGGCGGCGAGCAGCTGGGCCGCGGCGAGCCGGGTGTTGGCGCGCAGCTCGGCCGGGTCCTGCGGGACGGTGATCGCGTGGAGGTCGACGACCATGTAGAACGCGTCGTGGGACTCCTGCAGCGCCACCCACTGGCGGACCGCGCCGAGGTAGTTGCCGAGGTGGAACGAGCCCGCGGTGGGCTGGATTCCGGAGAGCACACGCGGACGCTGCTGCAAGCCGTTCCCCTGGGGGTGGAGGTGGGCGACGGGTGGGCGAGTCGAGGCCATGCTCAGCATTGTCTCAGGTGCGTGCGGTCTGCCGGAAACCCCGCCATTGTGACCGGCCCCACAGGCCCCCGGGGCTCTGCCCCGGGTCCCCCGCGCTCCTCTGCCCGGGGCTTGTTGTGCGGCCGGTCTTCGTCCGCGGCCCGCCGTCGCCCGTTCGCGCAGTTCCCCGCGCCCCTGACAGCCCCAGGGGCTAGGCCAGGGGGAGGCCTGGGGCTGGGTGGGTGGAGAGGAGGTCGGCGACCTCCGCGCGGATCACCGACAGCGCACCCTCGTCGCCGGTCCGCGCCGCCTCCACCCCCCGGTCAATCCACGCCGCCACCACCGGCATGTGCTCGACCCCGAGTCCCCGGGACGTCAGGGACGGCGTACCGATGCGGATGCCGGACGGGTCGAAGGGCTTGCGGGGGTCGTACGGGACGGTGTTGTAGTTGACCACCAGACCGGCCCGGTCGAGCGCCTTCGCCGCGATCTTGCCGGGGACGTCCTTGGGCGTGAGGTCCATCAGGATCAGGTGGTTGTCGGTGCCGCCCGACACGAGGTCGAAGCCCCGGGCCAGCAGCGCCTCGGCCAGCGCCTTCGCGTTGGCCACCACCTGGTGGGCGTACGCGCAGAAGGCGGGCTGCGCCGCCTCGTGCAGGGCGACGGCGATCGCCGCGGTGGTCTGGTTGTGCGGGCCGCCCTGGAGACCGGGGAAGACCGCCTTGTCGATGGCCTTCGCGTGCTCCTCGCGGGACATCAGCATCGCCCCGCGCGGGCCCCGGAGCGTCTTGTGGGTGGTCGTGGAGATGACGTCCGCGTGCGGGGCCGGGGACGGGTGCGCGCCGCCCGCGATCAGGCCCGCGATGTGCGCGATGTCCGCGACGAGGACCGCGCCCGCCTCCCGCGCGATCTCCGCGAACGCGGCGAAGTCGATCGTGCGGGGCAGCGCCGTGCCCCCGCAGAAGATCAGCTTGGGGCGCTCCTTGAGGGCGAGGTCGCGCACCTCGTCGAAGTCGATCAGACCGGTGTCGGCGCGCACCCCGTACTGCACGCCCCGGAACCACTTGCCGGTGGCCGAGACGCCCCAGCCGTGCGTGAGGTGGCCGCCCATGGGCAGGGCCATGCCCATCACGGTGTCGCCGGGCTCGGCGAAGGCGAGGTAGACGGCGAGGTTGGCGGGCGAGCCCGAGTACGGCTGGACGTTGGCGTGCTCGACGCCGAACAGGGCCTTGGCCCGGTCGACGGCCAGCCTCTCGACCTTGTCGATGTTCTGCTGGCCCTCGTAGTAGCGGCGGCCCGGGTAGCCCTCGCTGTACTTGTTCTGCAGCACCGTCCCCGAGGCCTCCAGGACCGCCGTCGAGACGTAGTTCTCGCTGGGGATCAGGCGCAGGGTGTCCGACTGGAGGCGTTCCTCGGCAGCGACGAGCGCGGCCAGCTCCGGGTCGGTGGCGAGCAGGGCGGGGTGGGAAAGGGGAAGGCTCATGGCGTCCTCCGGGGTCCGTTGACAGGTTCCCGGGGTGCCCAGGCGGGCGGCACCTCGTGCGGCAGGCCGCGCACGGCTCCCCCGGGGTCGGTTCCCCGCTCGCCAGTCGCCGTGCGTACAGAACACCCTACCGGCCACGTCCCACGGCAAGGTTTCCTCGTCCAGTATCCGAGCGACGATAGAAAAGGGCACCACTGACGCCCCATGCCGCACGACGATCGGAGAACCCGTGTCGACACACGCTGCGACCGAAGACGCCATCCGTTCCGCCGAGGCACACAGTGCGCACAACTACCATCCCCTGCCCGTCGTGGTCGCCTCCGCCGAGGGTGCCTGGATGACGGACGTCGAGGGCCGGCGCTATCTCGACATGCTCGCCGGGTACTCGGCGCTCAACTTCGGCCACGGCAACCGTCGTCTCATCGACGCGGCGAAGGCCCAGCTGGAGCGGGTGACGCTGACGTCGAGGGCCTTCCACCACGATCGCTTCGCCCAGTTCTGTACGGAGCTCGCTGAGTTGTGCGGCATGGACATGGTGCTGCCCATGAACACCGGGGCGGAGGCGGTGGAGACCGCCGTGAAGACCGCCCGCAAGTGGGGGTACAAGGTCAAGGGGGTACCGGACGGGCAGGCGAAGATCGTGGTCGCCCGGGACAACTTCCACGGCCGTACGACCACCATCGTCAGCTTCTCCACCGACCCGGAGGCCCGCGCGGACTACGGGCCGTACACCCCTGGCTTCGAGATCGTCCCGTACGGCGACCTCGCCGCGATGCGCGCCGCGGTCACCGACAACACGGTGGCCGTGCTGCTCGAACCCATCCAGGGCGAGGCGGGCGTGCTGGTGCCCCCGGCCGGATACCTCGCGGGCGTAAGGGAGTTGACGCGCGAACGGAACGTGCTGTTCATGGCCGACGAGATCCAGTCCGGGTTCGGCCGCACCGGGAAGACCTTCGCGTGCGAGCACGAGGACGTGGTGCCGGACGTGTACATCCTGGGCAAGGCGCTGGGCGGCGGCGTGGTGCCGGTGTCGGCGGTGGCGGCGTCCGCCGAGGTGCTCGGCGTGTTCCGGCCGGGCGAGCACGGTTCGACGTTCGGCGGGAACCCGCTGGCCTGCGCGGTCGCCCTGGAGGTCATCGCGATGCTGCGCACCGGCGAGTACCAGCAGCGCGCCACCGAGCTGGGCGACCACCTGCACCACGAGCTGGGCCTGCTGACCGGGGCGGGCGCCGTCGAGGCGGTGCGCGGGCGCGGGCTGTGGGCGGGCGTGGACATCAACCCGTCGTACGGGACGGGACGGCAGATCTCGGAGAAGCTGATGGACCGCGGGGTCCTGGTGAAGGACACCCACGGCTCGACGATCCGCATCGCCCCGCCCCTGGTGATCAGCAAGGAGGATCTGGACTGGGGCCTCGACCAGCTGCGCGCGGTGCTCGCGGAGCGGTGAGGGACCTCAACCCGGCGGAACCGTGGGGCAGTCGGAGTCCGAGCAGAACGCGCTGAGCGCCGTCTTCAGGGTCTGCTCCTGCTCCGGCCAGGCGAGGGCCGGGGCGGCGGAGAGGACGGCGTAGTGCCGGCCGCCGGGCGTCAGGAAGGCGTAGTCCACCACCTGGCGCCGGTGGCCGAGCTGCTGGTTGTCGTACGCGTAGACGAGCCGCGCGGCCCGGGTGGCGACCCCGGGCACGCCCGCGTCGTTGTCGAGGCTGATCTGCTGGTAGCCGGGGTTGTTCGCCAGCTCGCCCGAGGTCTGCCTCAGCGCGTCGTAGGGGCTCAGGCCCGCCTCGGCGACCGGGTACACCTGGATCAGCCGGCTGCGGTCCGCCGAGTTGTAGAAGACGCCCTTGGGGCCCTGGTCCTCACGGGTCCAGCCCTGCGGCACGTAGAGCCTGAACCCCCGTGGATCCTGGGCGAGTTGGAACCCGGCGGGCACGGTGGCGCCGGGCGACGCGGAGGCGGAGACGGGGGCGGAGGGGATCGGCTTGCCGTCGCCGGTCCGCTCCGGGGCGTCGGAGGGCGAGCGGGACGCGGACGGGCTGGCGACGACCTTCGGGTGGGCCGGACCGCCGCCGGCCAGCCACCAGCCGCCGCCCGCCCCGGCCGCGGCGACGACGACCATCGCGAGGACGACGGCGAGGGGCACCCGCCGGGCCGGACGCGGCTCGGGGTCCACCGGAGGCTGCTGGGGCGGCCAGGACGTCACATAGGGGTGCTCGGGCACCGGTCCCGGGGGCGGCGCCTCCGGGACCGGCGGGGGTACGGGCCGGGCCGGGGCGGCGTCGCGCACCGTCTCCCACTTCTGGGTCGCCGCGTTCCAGCGGACCTCGTCCTTGCCGCCGCTCACCACCGGCTCACATCCCGGTCAGTTCGCGGACCCGCTGCACCAGCGTCTCGCCGGAGGCCAGCAGGCCGGTCAGGGCGGTGGCGCCGGTGAGGACCTCGCCGAGGCGGGCGAGGCGGCCCGGGGTGGCCCGGCCGCCGGTGCGGATCTCGTCCTCGGTGTCGGCGAGTTCGCCGTCCAGGGCGCGGGTCCGGTCGTTGGCCGCCAGCTGGGCGAGGCCTGCCCTGAACTGGACGATGGCATCCAGGAGTTGGCGGTGCGCCTCGTCGTCGGCGCCGCCCACGCGGTAACTGCTGGACACCTTGTTGTGGTCGCCGACCGAGACGGACCCGGTCACTCCGCTGATGTGCACGGACCGCTGCGTGCTGTCGTCACCCGGCATGGTCATCTCAGCCCTCGTTCTTGACGGTGTTGTGGTCGCCGACGCTGATCGCCCCTCGGGCATTCTCGATCATGACGCCGCCCTGAGCCACGTTGACGATCTTCTGCTCGAACTGCCCGGTGTCGTACCCGGCTTCGTACAGCGCGCTGCGCACGCCGCTGGTCACCCGGTCCTCGATGGACTTCACGTAGCGCTGGTAGTCCATCGCCTGGAAGAGGGAGGTGTCGGGCGCGGCGGCCAGTTCGCGCACCGAGCGGGCCGGGCCGTCGGGCAGCGCCCGGCCGTAGCCGCCGGTGAGGCGGTGCCAGGTGGAGCCGATCGCGCGGCCGAGGACGAGCAGGGAGCCGAAGGCGGTCGCCGGGGTGCGCGCCAGCGCCCAGGCCGCCTTGCCCAGCGGGTTGCGGCAGGCGAAGTCGTGGGCGGTCCGGTCGGCGCGCAGGAAGTCCTCCCGCAGCGGGGCGAGCACGTGCGGCGCGATCTCCAGGACCAGCATGCCGCCCTGGGTGTGGACGCGTACGAACACGGTGGTGACGAGGTGCTCCTCCCAGCCGCCGACCCGGATGCGCAGGAAGTGCCTGCGCGCCTCGCCGCCCTCCTCCAGGGCTTCGGCGCGGTGCTGCTCGAAGTCGCCGTCGCGGTAGGGGGCGTGGATGCGCGCGGGCAGCCCCTCGACGGGCAGGAAGACGTACTCGGTCACTTCGAGCTGGCGCAGCCGGTCGCGCACGGCGCGGGCCTCGGCGGGCACCGTCGGCGCGGGGATGCGGAGCCGGGTGATGAGGGGTTCGACGATGCGCAGGATCTCGGCGTTGCCGACCCGGGTCGGCTGCCGGTCGCCGAGCGACGTGCGGGGGCGCAGCTGGATGGAGACCGACCAGGGGTCGAAGGGGTTGCCCGCGCCGCGGAAGGGGGCGTCGGCGCGGTAGACCGCGAGGGGGGCGTGCTGCTCGACCCGGATCATGGCGGCCAGCCGCTGGAGCCGTCCGTTGTCGTTGTGCTGCGCGGGGTCGGCGGCGAAGTCCTGGAAGCCTTCCGGCGACAGCTCGCCCGCCATGATCCGGGTGAACTGGTGGCGTTGCAGGCCGACGCAGAGGGCGAGCACGGCGAAGCAGCCGAGGACGCCCCAGCCGAGCCCGGGGCTCATGCCCTGGCCCGCGAGGTCCAGCGCGCCCGCGCCGACCAGCTGGGCGGGACCGGCGACGAACGGCGGGACCGTGTCGGAACTCCGGGGGGAACGGACGAAGTCGTCCCCGCCGTAACCCCCGTACCCCACCGACGAGTTGTGGGACGAGGAGTCGTACCCGCCGAACAGGGACACCACCACCGTGACGAGAAAGGCCACGAGCAGCGTCCGCGCCCACCAGCGCAGGAAGAAGGCGGGCAGGGCGCGGTACCACGGCGCGGGGCGGGCGGTGCCGCGCACCAGGCGGGCGATCCCGAGCAGGAGGCAGGGGCCCGCGACCACGAGGAAGACGCCCTGGGTGACGACGACGCCGAGCACCCAGAGCACCACGAGCCCGAGCGACCAGGCGATCTCCAGGTTGCGGGCGCGCAGCGCGTGGGCGAGCACGCGGGCCGCGTCGAAGCCGAGCGAGGGCGCGACGACCCGCTCCTCGTGGACGTACAGCTCGTCGATGACCGCGTCGCGGTAGTCCTCGTCGAGATAGCTGCCCGCGGCCATCAGCCGGGTCGCCTCGCTGACCGACGGGTGCACCGGCGGCAGCCCGCCGGGCGACTGCGCCGTCGCGTGCGCCTGCGGCGGCACCTGAGCCTGCGTCATGTACTGCTCCCCCGATACGGCGGCGGCGCCGGGTGCCGTCACATCGTCCAGCCGGAAGAAGGGTGTTCGAGGGCGCCGCCAGGGTGGACATGCTAGCGGTGCACCGCTGTGCGCACCGCCTCGTTCACATCCTCCCCACGGGTACGTCCGGGGCACGGTGGAGGAGCAGGGGGTCGCGAAGGGGGCGCACCGGGTGGGCGGGGGCGGGATGAAGGTGCCCGGCCCGGCCCGCGCGCCCGGCGCCTGCCGGGCGGATCAACTCGGGGCATTGACAAGCCAGTTGGTCTGAACCAATGATGCCGGTCATGCCGAGACCCCGCATCGCTCGCCGCAGTGCCCGCCGTGCGCGCCGTGCCGCGCTCGCCGTCCTCGCCCCCGTGCTGCTGCTCCTCGGCCCGGCCGGGCCCGCGGCGGCCGCCGGGGCGGATGCGGCGGGCTGGCCGGAGCCGGTTCCCGTGGTGTCCCACGTCGACACGGCAGACCCGGTCGTCTTCATCACCCTCGACGACGGGTGGAACCACGACCCGGCCGCCCAGCGGCTCCTCCTGGACCGCCAGGTCCCCGCCACCCTGTTCCTGCTGCCCGGGGCCTACTCCTACGACCCCGGGTACTTCCGCACGCTGCTCGACCACGGGCCCTCCCGGGTCGAGAACCACACGGTGAACCACCCCGACCTCACGACGCTGCCCGAGGCGGGGCAGAGGTCCGAACTGTGCGGGGCGCGCGAACAGGCCCTCGCCCGGTTCGGCTCCGAGCCCCGGCTGGCCCGGCCGCCGTACGGGGCGTACGACGCCACCACGCGGACGGTGGCCCGGGCGTGCGGTTCGAAGGCGCTGGTGACGTGGACGTACGACTTCACGACCTGGGGCGGGGTGGTTCCGCCCACGCCCGTGCTGCGGGCGGGGGACATCGTGCTGCTGCACTTCAACGACACGGTGGCTGCGGATCTGGGGCGGGCACTGGGGGCGGCGGACGCGGCGGGCCTGCGGCCGGCTCTGCTGAACTCCTACGTCCCGGAGTGACGGCCCCGGGGGTTTTCCCACCCACCCACCCGTGCAGCGGGTTGGATGAGCTGAGCCCTGGGGCTGCGCCCCAGACCCCCTTGAGGGGCTCCGCCCCTCGAACCCCGGCGGGGGCTCCGCCCCCACACCCCCGTTCGCGCCTTAAGGGCGCTCGTCCTCAATCTCCCCCAAGGCCTTAAGGGCCAGGGGGGACCCCCATGACGGGCTGAAGATGCCCATGCCGACCAGCACCGTCCTGCTAAGGGGCGCGGGGAACTGCGCGAGCAACCACGCACGGCTCGCAGCCGAAAGCGACCCAGGGGCGGGGTGGGGCCCCGGTCAGCGGATCACGTGCGGCACGAACCTCGCGTACTCGTCCGTGACCAGCCCCGACGACTCCCGGATCCCCAGCCCCGCGGACTCGTTCTCCACGACCCACGCCCCCAGCACCACCCGGTTCCCGGCGAAGTCGGGCAGCGGCGCCAACTCCTGGTAGCAGCACGCCTCTTCGGGCCGGACGAAGCCGGAGCCCGGGGGGTGGACGGTGACGCCCGCGCCCTCCCGGCCGAGCAGGGGCTTCGCCACGTATCCGCGGCCGGAGGCCAGGTCCCGGGGGCCGTCCAGGTACGCCGGGAGCAGGTTCGGGTGGCCCGGGTACAGCTCCCACAACACCGCGAGCAGCGCCTTGTTGGAGAGCAGCATCTTCCACGCCGGCTCGATCCAGCACGTCGTACCGGTGCCGCCCCCGTTGTCGAGGGTGTCGAGCACCTGCGGCCCGAACGCGTCGGAGGCCAGCCACTCCCACGGATACAGCTTGAAGCAGGCCCGGATGAAGCGGAGCCGTTCGTCGACGAAGCGGCCGGTGATGTCGTCCCAGCCGATGGACTCGACGGACAGCGCCTCCGTGTCGAGACCCGCCTGCTCGGCCGTCTCGCGGAGATACGCGACCGTCATGAGGTCCTCGCCGAGCTCGTCGCCGTCGGAGTGGGCGAAGTGCACGGGGCCGGGCGGCAGCAGCGGGGCCTGCCGCTTCCAGGCCGCGACGAGGCGCTCGTGCAGCGAGTTCCACTGGTCGGCGCCGGGGAACCGCTCCTCCATCCAGAACCACTGCGGGCTCGCCGCCTCCACGAGCGAGGTCGGGGTGTCGGCGTTGTACTCCAGCAACTTGGCGGGCCCGGAGCCGTCGTAGCGGAGGTCGAACCGGCCGTACAGGGAGGGGAGTTCGGCCCGGCGGCGCCAGGACTCGGCGACCAGGTCCGCGAGGCGGCCGTCCATGATGCCGAGGTCGGCGAAGCGCCCCTTCTCGACGATGTGCGCGGCCGCCGCCAGGCACATGGCGTGCAGTTCCTCGACGGTCTCCTCCAGCGCCTCGACCTCGGGCAGCGTGAAGGAGTAGTACGCGCTCTCGTCCCAGTAGGGGCGCAGCGAGTCGTCGGGGTAGCGGGTCAGCGGGTAGATGAGGCCCTGTTCCTCGACGGTGCGCTGCCAGTCGGGGCGCGGCTGTATGCGATGGCGTTCCATGTCCCGGGTCCTGTCGTCCGTATCCCTCGGCGGCTCTCGGCGTCCCTCTGCGTCCCTCTGCGTCCCCCGGTTCTGCCCCCGTGTCTCAGCCGCCGCCGGATCCGCCGTGGCCGAATCCGCCGCGCGAGACGCCGGACTTGTCGAAGGAGCCGCCGGAGACCTTGCCGCCGCGGCTGGACCCGCCGTAGTAGTACTGGCCGCTGCCGCCGCTCTTGCACTCGTACTTCGGGAGCTCCTTGTAGGTGACCGGGTGCACGCAGCGCCGGTCCGGCTCGCTGCCGCACGCCGCGAGCGTCGCGGCGAGCACCCCCATCCCGCCGAGCACCACTGTCGTGGACCTGAACCTGCGCATCGGCAGACCTCCCCCGCTCTTCCGTCCGCGCCGTGGGATTGTGTACGGAACTTCGCTGTAGGACGCGTTCCGGCCACACACTAGTTCCCGGCCGTTCCCGGCCCGCCCCCCGGGTTTCCCCGGCCCGCCGGGCCTGCGACTACAGTCCCCCTGTGTTTGGGATGATCTGCGCGCTCGCGTCCGCGGTCTGCTTCGGTACGGCCACCGTCCTCCAGGCCGCCGCGACGCGCGCGGCCGAGCCGAGTCAGGGGGCCGGGGCCGGTTCCGGTGTGGACGCCGCGCTGCTGCTGCGCGCCGTGCGCCAGTGGCGCTACGTCGCGGGGCTCGCCCTGGACGGCCTCGGCTTCGTCTTCCAGATCCTCGCCCTGCGCTCGGTGCCGATCTACGCGGTCGGCGCGGCGCTCGCCGCCTCGCTCGCCGTGACGGCGGTGGTCGCCGCCCGCCTCCTGAAGGTCAGGCTGTCCGGTACGGAGTGGGCGGCGGTCGGGGTGGTCTGCGCGGGCCTCGCCATGCTGGGCCTGTCGTCCGGCGCCGAGGGCACGGACCCGGGCCCCGCCTCCCTGCCCTGGTGGCTGCTCGGGGTGGCCGCCGCGGTGCTGGCCGCGGGTGCGGTCGGCGGACGGCTGCCGGACCGGGCCCGGGCGCTGGTCCTGGGGCTCGGCGCGGGCTGCGGATTCGGCGTGGTCGAGGTCGCGGTCCGCCTCATCGACGACCCCTTCGACCTGACGAATCCGGCGTTGTACGCCCTGCTGGTCGGCGGCGGCGCGGCGTTCCTGCTGCTCACCTCGGCGCTGTCGCGCGGCTCGGTCACCACGGCGACGGCGGGCATGGTCATCGGCGAGACCATCGGCCCGGCCCTGGTGGGCGTGGCCTGGCTGGGCGACCGGACCCGCGACGGGCTCGGCTGGCTGACGGTGGCCGGCTTCGCGGTGGCGGTGGCCGGCGCGCTGGCCCTGGCCCGCTTCGGCGAGGCCCCGGAGGCGGAGCCCAAGGCCTCGCTCCAGGACGTACCGGAGCACTGACAACCGGCGGGCGCTAGGGCAGCGCCCGGCACAGGGCGTCCAGCGCCCCCGTCCACGCCGAGTCCGGCGGCGTGCCGTACCCGACCACCAACGCGTCCCGTTCCGGGGCGAGTTCGGGGTGACGGAAGCGGGAGAGGCCTTCCAGGGCCAGGCCCTGCCAGGTGGCGGCCTGGATGATGGAGCGCTCGGTGCCGGGCGGCAGTTCGACCACGGCGTGCAGCCCGGCCGCGATGCCACTGACCCGCACGCCGGGCGCCCGCTCGGCGAGCGCGGCCACCAACTGGTCGCGGCGGCGCCGGTAGTGCAGCCGCATGCCGCGCACATGGCGGTCGTACGCCCCGGACCTGATGAACTCGGCGAGCGTGAGCTGGTCGAACGCGCCACCCGCCCAGTAGCCGCCCTTGGCCTGCGCGACCTCCTCGACGAGGTGCTCGGGCAGCACCATCCACCCGATGCGCAGGCCCGGCGCCAGCGACTTGCTCGCGGTGCCGATGTAGACCACGTGCTCGGGGTCGAGGCCCTGGAGCGCGCCGACCGCCTTGCGGTCGTAGCGGAACTCGCCGTCGTAGTCGTCCTCCACGATCAGCCCGCCCGTGGCGCGCGCCCAGTCGACGGCGGCGGCCCGCCGGTCGGGCAGCAGCGGCACCCCGATCGGGAACTGGTGCGCGGCCGTCATGAGCACCGCCCCCACCCCCTTCATCGCCCCCAACTCCTCGGTGCGCGTGCCGAGTTCGTCGATCGGCAGGGCCGGGGTGCGCAGCCCCGCGTCGGTCAGCACCTTCCAGTGGAAGTCGAGGCCGTACGACTCGACGGCCATCTCCCGCACCCGGCGCGCCCGCAGCACCGTGGCCATCAGCATCAGACCGTGCAGGAAACCGGAGCAGACCACGATGCGGTCCGGCGAGGCGTAAACGCCGCGCGCCCGGGCGAGGTAGTCCGCCAGGACCGTGCGCAGCTCGATCCGGCCGCGCGGGTCCCCGATGCCGAAGGCCTCGTGCGGGGCCTCGGTGAGGGCCCGGCGGGCGGCCTTGAGCCACTCGGCGCGCGGGAAGGACGCGAGGTCGGGCGAGCCCGCCATCAGGTTGTAGGTGGGTCTGCGGCGGGCCGGAAGGCGCCGGGTGTGGCTGCGGTCCGGGCGGGCCGTCGCGCGCTGGGCCACCCTGGTGCCGGAGCCCTGGCGCGCGGTGAGCCAGCCTTCGGCGACCAGCTCGGCGTAGGCGTCGGCGACGGTGTTGCGGGCGATCCCGAGGTCGGCGGCGAGCGAACGCGAGGACGGCAGCCGGGTGCCGGGCGCGAGCCGCCCGCCGCGCACGGCTTCGCGCAGCGCCTGAGTGAGACCCGAGCGCAGGCCCGCGCCGCCCACGTCGATGTGCAGATCGACACCGAGAGTTTCCGGAGAAGTGGCCCAGGATTTCACCATGGGAATGGACCATACCCGTGTGCCATACGCCCCGTACCTTCGTTCCATGACCACGAACGAGAACACGACGTACGCGCCCGAGCACGCCCCCCGCCTCCCGTGGGCCAAGGCCGCGCCCGAGGTCTACAAGGCCATGATCAAGCTGTCCGCCGCGGCCGAGCAGGGGCTCGACCCGGTGATCGCCGAGCTGGTCAAGATCCGCGCCTCGCAGCTCAACCACTGCGCCATCTGCCTGGACATGCACACCAAGGACGCGCTCGCGGCGGGCGAGTCGGTGGAGCGGATCGTGCAGCTCAGCGCGTGGGAGGAGTCCGCGCACTTCTACACCGGGAAGGAGCTCGCGGCGCTCGCGCTGACCGAGGCGGTCACCGTCCTCACCGACGGCTTCGTCCCGGACGAGGTGTACGAGACGGCCGCGAAGCACTTCGAGGAGGGCGAGCTGGCGCACCTCATCGCGACCATCACCGTCATCAACGCCTGGAACCGGTTCGGCGTGACTACCCGCGGCGTGGCCGGGCACTACACGCCGGGGATGTACAAGTGACCGTCGCCGCACGGGAGTTCCAGGTCCCCGAGCAGGTCTACCTGGGCCTCGCCGGGCTCGGCGCGGCCGCCAAGCGCGGGCTCGGCGACCCGGCCCTCGCCGAGCTGGTGATGATCCGCGCCTCGCAGCTCAACCACTGCGCGTTCTGCCTGGACATGCACCTGGGCCTGGCCCGCGAGGCCGGTGAGGCCGAGGAGCGGCTCGACCTGCTCGGCGCCTGGGAGGAGGCCGGCGGCCTCTTCACCGAACGGGAGCGCGCGGCCCTCGCCCTCACCGAGGCGGTCACCGTCCTCACCGACCGGTTCGTGCCCGACGCGGTGTACGCGCGGGCCGCCGCACACTTCACGGACACCCAACTCGCCCACCTCATCGCGGTGATCACCGTCATCAACAGCTGGAACCGGCTGATGGTGACCCGCCGCACGGCACCCGGAGAGACGGAATGGCACAGCTGAACCCCTCCGCGACCTTTCGCGCCCTGCACCAGGGCCGCAGCCCCGGCGATCCGCTGATCCTGCCGGGCCCCTGGGACGCGGCGAGCGCCCGGGTCTTCGAGGAGGCCGGCTTCCCGGCCCTGGCGACGCCGAGCGCGGGGGTCTCGGCGTCCCTGGGGTACGAGGACGGGTCGACCCCGGCGGAGGAGATGTTCGCCGCCGTGACCCGGATCGTCCGGTCCGTCTCCATCCCGGTCTCGGCGGACATCGAGGGCGGCTACGGCCTCGCCCCCAAGGAGCTGGTGGACCGGCTCCTGGAGACGGGCGTGGTCGGCTGCAACCTGGAGGACTCGGCCGAGGGCGCCCTCAAGGACCCGGCCCGGCACGCCGACTGGCTGGCCGAGGTGCGGGCGGAGGCGGGCGACCGGCTGTTCATCAACGCCCGGGTCGACACGTACATCCGCGGGCTTCCCGAGCTCGACGCGACCATCGCGCGCGCCCGGGCCTATGTGGCGGCGGGCGCGGACGGCGTGTACCCGTTCGCCGCGCCGCCGGAGCACCTCCCGGAGATCGCCGCGGCCGTGCCGGTGCCGGTCAACATGGCGGTCCTGCCGGACGCCCCCGGGCCGCGCAGGCTCGGCGAACTGGGCGCGGGACGCATCACCTTCGGGCCCGGCCTCCAGCTCCGCGCGACGCACGCGCTGCGGGACATCGCCCGCCAGGTGCGCGAGTTGTAGCCGCGCCGCGGATGCGCGGGTGCCCCCCGGCCGACCCGGCCCGGGGGCACGCCCGTGTGCGCACCGGCCCGGCTACTCGTCGTCCGGCTCGTCCTGGGCGCGCAGGCCCGCGACCCACATCGGCATCAGCCAGTGCGCGACCAGGACGCCGAGCAGCGCCGGCAGGGCCACGGCCTCCAGGTCCCCGCCCGCGGCCCGGTATCCGCCGACGGCCACGACGGTGACGAACAGCAGCCCGGTGGTGATCCGGTGCGCGCGGGCCAGGACCTCGCTGCGCTCGGCCCGCTGGCGCTCGTCCAGGGCGCGGCGGCGCAGTTCGAGCAGGCCGCGCGTGGAGGCGTTGATGCCGCCGGTGGCGACGCACCACGGAAGCACCAGCACGACCATCACCAGGGCCCCGGCCACCTTTCCGCCGACGGTCGCGGCGAGAGCGGCCGCCACGGTGGCCGCGGTCAGCGCGACATGGGCGCCGACAAGCACCCGCCTGCGCGCCCGGGTCTCGTACAGCGGCGCCGCCTCCCGCCGGTTCATGGTCCGGTGCATCCACCGGTCGTAGCGCGTCAACTGGCCGTCCCTCACTGGTTCCTCCCGTAGGCCTCGTCGGTGAGCGGGCGGAACGGCTTCAGGGAGAACAGCGCCTCCACCGGCAGCCCGAAGTACTCCGCGATCTTCAACGCCAGGTCGAGGCTGGGGTTGTACTGCCCCCGCTCGATGTAGCCGATGGTCTGGTAGTGGGCACCCACCGCCTCGGCCAGGCTCTGCCGCGACACCTTCCGTTCGGCACGCACCATCGCCAACCTGTTGTGCACCTGCTCGCTCATGTATAAGAAGTACTACTTGATGAGCAGGAACACAACGACGGGAGTGTGCATGTTTGGCCGCAAGGAGCTTTCGGTCCTGGTGCTGCGCGACGCGGACGACATCGCGCGGGCGCTGCGGGAGGCGCTGGCGGGCGCGACCGAGGCGGAACGGCCGGGTCTGGAGGCGGCCGTCCGGATCGCCGAGCGGGCGGCGGCCGCGCCCGACCGCGAGCTGCGTGCCCGCTGGGTGCGCGAGCAGCGGGCCTCGGTGGGCTACACGGGCCCGGACGACGAGTCGGTGCACGCCGTCAAGGCGCTGCGCCAGGCCCGGCCCGAGCTCAGCCTGCTCGCCGCCGTCCAGCTGACGAAGGACGCGGCGGCCTAGGCCGGGAACGGGCGAAGCCCCGGCAGTGGCTGCCGGGGCTTCGTCACGCGTGGGTCAACGGGCGTGCCGCTGGGCTCAGATGAGGCCGAGCTCGCGGACCGCGTCGCGCTCCTCGGCGAGCTCCTTGACGGAGGCGTCGATGCGCTTGCGGGAGAACTCGTTGATGTCCAGACCCTGGACGATCGAGTACGTGCCGTCCTTGACGGTGACCGGGAAGGAGGAGATGAGGCCCTCGGGGACGCCGTAGGAGCCGTCCGACGGGATGCCCATCGAAGTCCAGTCGCCCTCGGCGGTGCCGTTCACCCAGGTGTGCACGTGGTCGATGGCGGCGTTGGCGGCCGAGGCGGCCGAGGACGCGCCACGGGCCTCGATGATCGCGGCGCCGCGCTTGGCGACGGTCGGGATGAACTCGTCGGCCAGCCACTGCTCGTCATTGACGACCTCGGCGGCGTTCTTGCCCGCGATCTCCGCGTGGAAGATGTCGGGGTACTGGGTCGCCGAGTGGTTGCCCCAGATGGTCAGGCGCTTGATGTCGGAGACCGTGGCGCCGGTCTTCTTCGCCAGCTGCGAAATCGCCCGGTTGTGGTCCAGACGGGTCATCGCGGTGAAGCGCTCGGCCGGTACGTCCGGGGCCGCGGCCTGCGCGATGAGCGCGTTGGTGTTGGCCGGGTTGCCGACGACGAGGACCTTGATGTCGTCCGCCGCGTTGTCGTTGATGGCCTTGCCCTGCGGCTTGAAGATGCCGCCGTTGGCCGAGAGCAGGTCGCCGCGCTCCATGCCCTTGGTCCGCGGGCGGGCGCCGACGAGCAGGGCCACGTTGGCGCCGTCGAAGGCCTTGTTGGCGTCGTCGGTGATCTCGATGCCCCGCAGCAGCGGGAAGGCGCAGTCGTCGAGCTCCATGGCGGTGCCCTCGGCGGCCTTCAGGGCCGGGGTGATCTCCAGGAGGCGCAGGTTGACCGGCACGTCCGGGCCGAGCAGGTGACCGGAGGCGATGCGGAAGAGCAGCGCGTAGCCGATCTGGCCGGCCGCGCCGGTGACGGTGACATTCACGGGAGTGCGGGTCATGGCGATCTCCGTTGGGAACAGCGGGTGGTGGGGGGTTGCCCCTCGTTTCCGGGCACCCCGTACGCCGGAAACCTGACGTGCGACCGTCTGAATCTTGACGTGAAGAGATGTCCAGCGGTCAGGCTATCCGACCCTGGGCGTCCCACACCCCCGCACCCCTGTGGGACGCCTCACGCTGATCGATCATTGACCCCGACCGGCCCCGTCCGACCTGCCCGGGGGCTCCGAGGGGGCCCGGCCCGCGGCGCAGCCGCTCTTGCCGCTCTTCAGCGTGGCGCACGCCTTCGCGACCGCCGGGCCCGGTACGGCGAGCATCTTGGTGTACGTGTCGCGGTAGGCGTCCGCCACCACCGCGTCCCCGGCCGTGCCCGGCGCGCTGATCTGCACCCGGTCGCCGGGCGCGACCTGCTTGAGCCGGGCCCAGGCCGCCCCGCACGTCCTGCTGTAGCGCACCTCGACGACCGAGACGCCGACCTTGGCGCTGCCCACCGTCTGCACCAATTTGTCGGTGCAGCCCATCGCTTCGGGGTCCTGGCCGGTGCACGAGGCAGCCACGCACTTGACGCCGGGGGGCAGCGCGGGCGCCGAGGAGGAGGGGCTCGGGCGCGGCAGGGCCTTCGGTTTGCCGTCGCTCCGGCCGAGGTCGGTCAGGAGCACGGCCGAGGTGATGACCAGGAGCGCGCCGACGACCCCGGCCAGGAACATGACGATCCGGCGCCGGTCGGCGGGCGGGCCGGGCGGCTTGGGGGCCCACTGCTTGGGCGGTTTCGGCCGCCGGTCGGTGAGCCCGGCGCTGGGCGACTGGGCACGCGCGCCGCCCGGCGGCTCGGGCGGCCCGAACTCGCCGAGCGCGGCCCGCGCCCGGTCCACCCGCAGGGCGTCCATGGTGCGGTCGTGCCGCTGCTCGGAGCGGCTCCAGGCCCGCTCGGCCAGCTCCCACATGGTGGTCAGGTGCACGGGGTCGGTGCCGGTCACCTCGGCGAGGGCGAGGACGGCCGTCCTGGGGGCGAGGAGGCGGCCGCCCAGGTACCGCTCCCACGAGGTCTTGCTGTACCCGGTGCGGTCGGCGACCGCCGCCACGCTGAGCCCGCTGCGGTCCACCATCCTGCGCAGCTGGTTCGCGAACTCCCTCACCTGCGGGTCGAGTTCCTCCGGCAGCGCCTTCCAGCGAGGCATCGCTTCCCCCAAAATTCGGTCACTACCCCCAGGGATGCACGGCCCCAGGATGTCAGTTCCCGCAGGAGGGCGCACCGGACCGAAGGACGCGGCCGGGGGCGGCCGAGGACGTTCAGGGGCGGGCGCCGCCCGGGGTGACGAGACCGCTCTCGTACGCCACCACCACCGCCTGGGCCCTGCTGTCCAGGTCGAGTTTGCTCATGGTGCGGTTGAGGTGGGTCTTGACGGTGGCCTCGCTGATGAACAGCTGGTCGGCGATCTCCAGGTTGGACATGCCGCACGCGGTCAGGCGCAGCACCTCCGTCTCGCGCGCGGTCAGCGCGCCGATCTCGGGCGGCGGCTCGCCCTCGGCCCGCCCGGCGCGGTGGGCGAAGGCCTCGACCAGGCGGCGGGTGACGCTCGGCGCGAAGAGCCCGTCGCCGCCGCCGACCGCGGCCACCGCGGCGAGCAGCCGCTCGGGCCCGGAGTCCTTCAGCAGAAACCCGGCGGCCCCGGCGCGCAGCGCCTGGTAGACGTACTCGTCGAGGTCGAAGGTGGTCAGGATGAGGATGCGGGGCGCCGGGTCGGGGGCGTCGGCCAGAATGCGCCGGGTGGCCTCGATGCCGGTCGTGCCGGGCATCCGGATGTCCATGAGGATGACGTCGGGACGCGTCGCGGCGGCTTGGCGCACGGCTTCGGCGCCGTCACCCGCCTCCCCCACGACCTCGATCCCGGGCGCGGCCCTCAGCAGTCCGACCAGGCCGGCCCGGATGAGGAACTGGTCGTCCACGACGAGCACCCTGATCATCCCGATGCGTCTTCTTCCCCCTGAACCGCCCCTGCGGAGGTCGGCAGGGTCAGGGTCACGGCGAACCCGCCTCCGCTCCGCGGGCCGACGCTGATCGACCCGCCGTAGAGCTTGGCCCGCTCCCGCATGCCAATCAAGCCGTGTCCACCGCCCGCGCGCAGTCTGTCCGAAATCACCCCCTCGCGCTCGCCGCCGTCGCCCTCATTGGTGACGGAAACCATCAACTGATGCCGTTCGTAACGCAGTTGGACTTCGGCCCGGGTCTTTCCGGCGTGCTTCAGGACGTTGGTGAGCGCCTCCTGCACCACGCGGTAGGCGCACAGCTCGACCCCGGGCGCGAGCGGACGCGGGGTGCCGAGGGTGCGCAGGGTGACGGGGATGCCGCCGGCCCGGATCCGGTCGGCCAGCTCGCCGATCCGGTCCAGGCCCGGCATGGGGGCGACGGGCGCCGCCCCGTCCTCGGCCTCGCGCAGCACCTGGAGCATCCGGCGCAGCTCGTCGAGCGCCTCGGCGCTGGCGCCGGAGATGGTGGAGAGGGCGGCCCGCGCGGTCGGCGGGTCGGAGGCGAAGACGAAGCCCGCGAGCCCGGCCTGCACGGAGATCACGGACATGTGGTGCGCGACCACGTCGTGCAACTCCCGTGCTATGCGCCCGCGTTCGGCGGCCACCTCGCGCCGGGCCCGTTCGGCCTGCTCGCGCCGCAGCTGCCGGGCGAGCTCGGCGGAGCGGCGGGCCAGCACCCCGAACCGGATCAGCACGAGGGCGAAGCCGAGCGCCTGGGTGACGACGGAGGCCATGGAGCCGCGCGGGCTCACCGCCCCGGCGTAGATCCACACCCCCGCCATGAGGACGCCGCAGCCCACCGCCGTGCGCAGGGCACACAGCGAGGCCACCGTGTACAGCGAGAGCAGCGGGCCGAAGGTGGTCACGACGGGCCAGTAGCCGCTCGCCACGTAGACGAGGAAGACGAGGTGCGTCCAGAGCAGTACGGCCAGCGGCGCCCTGACCCGGAACGCGAGCGGCAGCCCGGCGAGCACGACCAGCAGGTATCCCCAGGCGTCCAGCGGGTCCCAGCCCTGGCTCCCGGACTCCTTGCCGAGCACCGCGGAGACACACGTCAGCGCCACCGCGATGAGCGCATCGGCGACCTGGGGGCGGATCCGCATCGTCGCAGGGTAGCCCCGCTCCGCACATACGCACGTCAACCCCGTGCGGTACCGCGGTAGTTGGAGAGGACGGCCGCCTACTGCGGCTGTACCAGAGGGAGTTCAACCCGGCGGGGGACGACCGACCGGGCAGGCCGCCGTAGGTTCTTCGGGCAGAGGCCGGCCTGTGGGGGCGTGGCCCCGCACTCATCCGGGGGAGAGTGCGGGGCCACGCGCCCCTTCACAGCGCGAGCGGACCGCTAGCGCACCGTGAAGTGGACCGCGTCCTCCAGGAACGGCACGTTCAGCCAGGGCCGGGGCTGGGCCATCAGGGCCAGGAGCACGATGGCCAGCCCGAGCACCCCGTACGTGGTGATGTCGGTGAAGCGGGAGCGCACGGCCAGCATGCCGACCGACGGCAGCGTCCACCGCAGGGCCGCGCCCGCCAGCAGGGCCGCGCCGATGATGACGAGCCCGACCCGGAAGGCCTGCCCGAACGGCTCGGTCGCCACCGTCAGCAGCCCGAACCCGACCGCGAGCAGCACCGAGAGCAGCGGCCACTGGCGGGCGGGTGCCGAGGCGTCACCGGGCGCCGCGCGCCCGCCGCCCTCGGGGCGCGCGGTGTCCCGGGTGACGGAGGGGAACCGCCGGGAGCGGCCCGTGCGGGCACGCGCCGACGGCGCGTCCGCGGCGGACTCGCCGCACGCGGCCGACGGCTCCGCTCCCTTGGCCGGCTCGTGACTCGTACCAGCACCCATGGCCTCAGGCCTTTCCGGTCAGCCCGCGTCGGCGGCGAGCTCGGCCGCCTCGACGACGTTGACGAGCAGCTGGGCGCGGGTCATCGGGCCCACCCCGCCGGGGTTCGGCGAGAGCCAGCCGGCGACCTCGGCGACGCCGGGGTGCACATCGCCGAGGATCTTGCCGCTCTCGTCGCGGCTGACGCCGACGTCGAGCACGGCCGCGCCCGGCTTCACGTCCTCGGGCTTGATCAGGTGCGGCACCCCGGCCGCGGCGATGATGATGTCGGCCTGCTTCAGGTGCGCCGACAGGTCACGCGTGCCGGTGTGGCACTGGGTGACCGTCGCGTTCTCCGAGCGGCGGGTGAGCAGCAGCGGCATCGAGCGGCCGATGGTGACACCGCGTCCGACCACGACGACCTCGGCCCCGTTGAGCTCCACGCCGTGCTTGCGCAGCAGCTGGATGATGCCGTACGGGGTGCAGGGCAGCGGGCCGGGCTCGTTGAGGACGAGGCGCCCGAGGTTCGTGGGGTGCAGGCCGTCGGCGTCCTTGGCCGGGTCCATCAGGCCCAGGATGCGGTTCTCGTCGATGCCCTTGGGCAGCGGCAGCTGGACGATGTAGCCGGTGCAGGCGGGGTCCTCGTTCAACTCCCGCACCACCGCCTCGATCTCCTCCTGCGTCGCGGTCGCGGGCAGCTCGCGCTGGATGGAGGCGATACCGACCTGCGCACAGTCGCGGTGCTTGCCCGCGACGTACTTCTGGCTGCCGGGGTCCTCCCCGACCAGCACGGTTCCCAGGCCGGGCGTGACGCCCCGCTCCTTCAGGGCCGCCACACGGACGGCCAGTTCGGATTTGATCGCTGCGGCGGTGGCCTTGCCATCGAGAATCTGGGCGGTCATGTTTCCCATTCTTTCAGGGCGACGCATGATCGCCCAAGTTGCACTTGCACAACACATCCAGCAACCGGCTGGACAAACTTATGTCTTATTTAGAACGATGACCCGCGCAGTGCCGCGGGCAGTGCCGGGGGGCTAACCGCTCAGAACAGCTTTTTTCCTCCGCTCGGGCCGCGTCGTCCCCGCAACACCAACGGAGGAAAATCCGTCATGAGCTTCGGCGACCCGAACAACCCCTACGGGCAGCAGCCCCAGCAGCCCCCGCAGGGCGGCAACCCGTACGGCCAGCAGCAGGGCCAGCCCGGCTACGGCTACCCGCAGCAGGCCCCCCAGGGCGTCCCGCCGCAGCAGGGCTACGGCTACCCGCAGCAGCCCGGCCAGGTCCCGGGCCAGCAGCCCTACGGCGCCTACCCGCAGGCGCCCGGCACCCTCCAGGCCAACAACGGCTACATCAACGTGCCGGTGCTCGGCACCGTCCAGGTCGCCACGATGGGCCGCCGGTTCGGCGCCCGTGTGATCGACGGCCTCATCATCGGCGTCATCTACGTCATCCTGATGGTCGCGGGCGTGGCCGGCGCGGTCGGCGCCGCCAAGAAGTGCGACGTCAACTCCGCGGATTACACGGACTGCGTCAACAACGCGAGCTCCAGCGTCGTGGGGGCCTTCTTCGGCGCCCTTCTGCTGTTCGGCATCATCACGCTGCTCTACGAGTGGCTGATGATCTCGCTGGTGGGTGCCACCCTCGGCAAGATGTCCCTCGGCCTGAAGGTCGTCAAGGAGAGCACGGGCCAGAACCCGGGCCTCGGCGGCGGCTTCATCCGCTGGATCATCCCGATGGTCGGCGCCTTCGTCTGCGGCATCGGCCAGCTCCTGGTCTACCTGTCGCCGTTCTTCGACAACTCCGGCAAGCTGCAGGGCTGGCACGACCGCGCCGCCGGCACGCTGGTCATCAAGAAGTAACCGTACGGTCGCCGGGCCGCGCTCCTCTCGTCGAGGGGCGCGGCCCTTCGCGTGTCCGGGGTCAGTGGAAGAAGTGGCGCGTGCCGGTGAAGTACATCGTCACGCCCGCCTTCTTCGCGGCCTCGACCACCAGCTCGTCGCGGACCGAACCGCCGGGCTGGACCACGGCCTTGACCCCGGCGTTCGCCAGGATCTCGAAGCCGTCGGGGAACGGGAAGAACGCGTCGGACGCGGCGTACGAGCCCCGCGCGCGCTCCTCGCCGGCCCGCTCCACCGCGAGCTTCGCGGAGTCGACCCGGTTGACCTGACCCATGCCGACGCCGACCGAGGCGCCGTCCTTGGCGAGCAGGATCGCGTTGGACTTGACCGCCCGGCAGGCGACCCAGGCGAAGGCGAGTTCCTTCAACTCGGCCTCGTTCAGGGCCTCTCCGCTGGCCAGCGTCCAGTTCGCGGGGTCGTCGCCCTCGGCCTGGAAGATGTCGGTCTGCTGGAGCACCGCGCCGCCGGAGACCGACTTGAGGTCGCCGGGCTGGTGCGGGGTGCCGTCCACCTTGAGGACCCGGATGTTCTTCTTGCGGGCGAGCACCTCGACCGCGCCGGGCTCGTAGTCCGGGGCCGCGATGACCTCGGTGAAGATCTCGGCGACCTGCTCGGCCATCGCCACCGTCACGGGGCGGTTGACGGCGATGACGCCGCCGAACGCGGAGAGCGGGTCGCACTCGTGGGCCTTGCGGTGCGCGGCCGCGAGGTCCGCGTCGACCGCGATGCCGCACGGGTTGGCGTGCTTGATGATCGCGACGCAGGGCTCGTCGTGGTCGTAGGCGGCGCGGCGCGCGGCCTCGGTGTCCACATAGTTGTTGAAGGACATCTCCTTGCCGTGCAGCTGCTCGGCGTTGGCGATCCCGCCCGGCTGTCCGTCGGTGTAGAGCGCGGCGGCCTGGTGCGGGTTCTCGCCGTAGCGCAGCGTGGACTTGCGCTCCCAGGTGCCGCCGAGGAACTCGGGCAGCGGGGCCCCGTCCTCCTCGGGCGCGTAGACGTTGGTCATCCAGGACGCGACGGCCACGTCGTAGGCGGCCGTGTGCTGGAACGCCTCGGCCGCCAGGCGCTTGCGCGCGATCAGGTCGAAGCCACCGTTCTTGACGGCGTCGAGCACCGCCCCGTACCGCTGGGGGCTGGTGACCACGGCGACCGAGGGGTGGTTCTTGGCGGCGGCGCGGACCATCGAGGGGCCGCCGATGTCGATCTGCTCGACGCACTCGTCGGGGCTCGCGCCCGAGGCGACGGTCTCCTTGAACGGGTAGAGGTTCACGACCACCAGCTCGAAGGGGCGCACCCCGAGCTCGTCGAGCTGTGCGCGGTGCGCATCCAGCCGCAGATCGGCGAGGATGCCCGCGTGCACCTTGGGGTGCAGCGTCTTCACCCGCCCGTCGAGGCACTCGGGGAACCCGGTGAGCTCCTCGACCTTGGTGACGGGCACCCCGGCGGCGGCGATCTTCGCGGCGGTCGACCCGGTGGACACCAGCTCGACCCCGGCCGCGTGGAGCCCTTGCGCCAGCTCCTCCAGACCCGTCTTGTCGTAGACGCTGACCAGCGCCCGCCGGATGGGCTTGACGGTGTCTGTGTTAGCGGAGTTCACCGAGTTCACCGATCTGAACCTTTCGTCCCTCAATGCGGTAGCCGTTGCGGGCCAGGCGCCCCACGACCTCGACGAGCAGCCGTCGCTCGACTTCCTTGATCCGCTCGTGCAGAGCGGCTTCATCGTCCTCGTCCCGGATCTCGACCACGCCCTGGGCGATGATCGGGCCGGTGTCGACGCCGTCGTCGACGAAGTGGACGGTGCACCCGGTGACCCTGGCGCCGTACGCGAGTGCGTCGCGGACGCCGTGGGCTCCGGGAAAACTGGGCAGCAGCGCGGGGTGGGTGTTGACCACACGGCCCCCGAACCGGGCGAGGAATTCCTTCCCCACGATCTTCATGAACCCGGCCGAGACGACCAGGTCCGGCGCGTACGCGTCCGTCGCCGCGGCCAGGGCCTCGTCCCACTCCTCGCGCGAGGCGTAGTCCTTGACCCGGCGGACGAAGGTCGGGATCCCGGCCCGCTCGGCGCGCTCCAGGCCGACGATGGCGTCCCGGTCGGCGCCGACGGCCACGATCTCGGCGCCGTATCCGTCCGGATCGGCGGCGATGGCGTCGAGCAGGGCCTGCAGGTTCGTGCCCGACCCGGACACCAGGACGACGAGGCGGGCGGCGCGGGATGTTCCGGGCGGGGTCCTGTCAGGTGAAGGGGACGCGGAGGGGGGCGGGGAGGCCACAGCGGGGCTCTTTCTCGCGGTCGTACGTCTTTGTGTGGTCGTACGAACGAATCGCGCCCCTCGATACGGGGAACTCTACGAAAGCGCCGACCGTCAGCAACGATACCGGCACACCGGACGGCCCCCACGGGACGGGGGCCGGACCGCCAGGTAGCGTCTGGGAGGACGCCGCGAGACGAGACCTGTCTCACGTGAACGAGACCGGGGACGAGCCCGGACTCACGTGCGTGTTCGACTTGTTTGTTCACTTGTATGCGAGATGTGACCCCGCTGGCCGGACCGGCCGGTCGCGGGTCCGAGGGGAAGACGTTCACCAGATGCCGGACCGACGCCACCAGCTGTTCGCAGCCCGCCAGTCCTCCTCCCCCGGCTCCCCTCATTCGACGGACCCGGGGAAGTCGGGGCCCGAGGGCACGGGAAGCGGCACCGGATCGGACGCCGCCGACGACAACCCCTTCGCCCCGCCGCCCGAGGGCCGCCCCGACCAGCCCTGGCAGCCGCGCCGCCCCGCATCGGGCGAGGGCGGCGACCACCCCCAGGGCTCGCCCTGGGGCAGTCAGTGGAGCGACCGGCAGCCCGGCCGCGCGCCCGGCGGCTTCGGCCAGCGCCCCGAACGCCCGGAGTCGGGACCGGGCCAGAACCCACCTCCCCCGCCCGGCCTGCGCTGGGACCCCACGGACCCGGCCCAGCGCCGCGCCCGCTACGCGCTGCTGTCCGGGATGTGGGGGTTCTTCTTCGCCCTGTTCGACATGCCGGAGATCGCGCTGCTGCTCGGGGCGCTCGGCCTGTACTGGGCGATCAGCTCCCTGCGCGCGAAGCCGAAGCCCCCGGCGGAGCCGTCCGCCACGTCCCCCGCACCGGCCGCGCCGCCCGCCCCGCAGGGCAGGCCGCAGCTGACGGCGGCGGTGACCGGCCTGGTCACGGCGGTCCTGGCGCTGACGGTGGTGGCCTCCAGCTTCACGATGCAGCTCGTGTACCGCGACTACTACACGTGCGTGGACGACGCCCTGACCAAGACGGGCCAGCTCGCCTGCAACGACCTCCTCCCGGAGAAGCTGGTGCCGCTGTTCGGGGTCAAGGAGTAACTCCGCCCGCGATCTCGGCGGCCGGCCCTACTCGGCGGGGGGCCGTACCTCGGGGGCGTCCGGCCTGGTACGGGACGCGGGGTCGGGCTCGGGCGCCGGGTCGGGCCATTCCGGCCACGGGGCGCCACCGCCCGCTCCCGGCGCGGAGGCGGACTCCGCGCCACTCTCGGCCGGGTCCGGGTCCGGGTCCGGGTCCGGCGCTGGGGGCTGGGGCTGGGGCGCTGCCGCACCGCCCGCGTCCAAGCCCGGGAACGCCGCGTCCTCGCCTGCCGCCACCGACGGGATGTCCGCCATGAGGCCGCCCGACGCCTCCTTGAGCGCCGCCCAGCGGGCCTCCCGCGCACCGTCCTCGTGCCAGAGTCCGCCCCCGCCGGCCGGCAGGAAGTCGTAGGAGTACTCGGTCCCGACCGCCCCGGCCGCAGCCGCAGCGTCGGCCACCGGCACCGCGGCCGCCTCGCGCCGACCGGGCCGCCACGAGAACACCCCGGCGATCCGCACCCGCAGGGGCCGCCGCGCGCCCGCCCGGGTCCGCGTCTGCCAGGCCCGCAGGGCCACCGATCCCGGCACCCCGACCACCGCCGCCCACAGCAGGGCCGCGCCGCCCGTGCGCCACCACACCGGGCCGAACGCCGCGAGCGCGCCGGTGCCGAGCGGGCCCCCCGCCAGCGCGGCGAGCACCGCGAGGGCGCAGCCGAACAGGACCGCCCCCACCAGGGCGGCCCGCGCGGTCTCCCGCCGCCCCCACCCCTCGGCCACGGCCGACCGCGCGGCACGCCGGGCGAGCGCCGCCCCGGCCACCAGCGGCACCCCGGCCGCCGCCCAGTTCCACCAGGACCCGTGCCCACCCGTCGGCACCGCGGCGAGCAGCGGGAAGTGCACGAGCGCGGGGTCGCCCGCCACTCCGAGCGGGCTCACGACGGCCCCCGTACCGACGGCGAAGCCCGGTCCGAGTCCGTACGAGGCTCCCCACACGGCGGCGTTGGGTGCCAGCGCGAGGCCGAGCAGCAAGACCGCGAACCGTCCCGACCAGTCCTCGGCGAGCCGCAGGAAGGAGTCCTCGGCGATGCCGAGGCGCCAGGCGAGTCCGGCCGCGGCGAGCAGCGCGCCGCCGCCGAGGAGCACCGCGACCGCGGCCCCGGCGGCCCGCACGGCGGCGCGGTGGCGAACGTCCAGCAGGGTGGTCCGCAGCCGTTCGGGCACCCGGTCGGACAGCGGCCCGGACGGGCGGCCGTGCGCGGTCCAGACCCCGGTGGCCGTCGCGAGCGCCACCGTCAGCGGCAGGTGCAGTCCGGCGCTGAGCGGGTCGGCGGGCAGCGGCCCGGCGGCCGCGTAGAGCGCGGTGGCCGTCGCGACCGCGAGGTATCCGCACGTCACCGCCCAGAACACGGACCACCCGGAGGGCGCGGGCCCGGCTTCGCCGTCCTCGTACGCCTCGTGGTCCTCGCCCGGGGGGAGCAGCGCGTCGCGGGCCGCGCGGTGGGCGAGCCAGGCGGGCAGGGCCACCAGGAGGAGCGGAACCACGCCGACCGGGGCCGGTGTGCCGGTCAGGGTGCCGGGTCTGACCAGCTGTGTCCCATGGGCGAGCAGCCACAGGGAGGCGGCCGTGCGCAGCGCGCCGCCGGGCCCGCTGTCGGGGTACGGGGAGCTGATCCACAGCACCGTCACGAGCACGGCCAGGGCGCCGAGCCCGAGCCCCGCCGCGATCGCGCCGCGCAGAAAACACGTGGCGAGTACGGAGGAGCGCGCCGGGGCGGGAAGCAACGTCAGGCTGCGGTCGGTCACTTGGGTCACGCGGGCCATGCTGCCAACGACACGCGCTTTCTCCGCGTAACACGTAAATGACCGATGTGTCGCTCAATATACGTTTATGTACTTTTTCACCCGGGGTGCTTCGTGCTGCGGCGCCAAGGGTGCGCCAACCGTTACGGCCTTCGCGGGGAGCCCTGGGAGCCCTTCATGACACAGAGCACGGCCGACACCAACGACACCGATGCCTCCCCCCTGCCCACCCCCAAGGAACGGCGCCGCCTGCGGGAGGCCAAGGACCTGAGCGAGGCACAGGTGGCGACGGCCGTCGGCGTCACGCGGGCGACCGTGCGCTCCTGGGAGAAGGGCCGTGCCACGCCGCGCGGGCGCAAGGGGGAGAACTACGCCCGGCTGCTCGCCACCATCGAGGCGGAGATGGCGGCCGTGGCCGAGCAGGACGCGCCCGACGAGGAAGGATCCGGCGGGCCGGACACGGCCCCCGCCACGCCCGCCGCGCCGCACACGGCACACCCCCGGCCCGAACCGCCCGCCGACGGCCCCGAACCGTCGAGGCCCGGGGGGCGAACGGCGAAGCCCCCGGCCGCGCCGCCCACCCGCCACGACCACCCGGCCCCCGCGCCGGCCTCCGTGCCCGAACCCACCAAGGCGCTCAACTCCGGCGCGCTGACCGGCGCCGGAGCACCCGTCAGGAGCGGCCCCCTGCTGCTTCCGGAGCGGGCCGAGGGGGCCGGTGAGGAGGCCGCGGCGGGCGAACCCGGGGATGGAGTGGCGGCCGAGGCTCCGGCGCGGCACGCCACGGACGCGCCCGCCGCCCCGCAGCCCGGGCAGGCCGCCGTGCCGGGCGCGCTCACCCCCGCCGGAGCGTTCGACGCGCTGTACGAGGCGACCGCGCCCGCCCTCGCGCGGCAGGCCTATCTGCTCACCGGGCGGACCCGGCTCTCCCGGGAGTCGGTGGAGCGGGCCTTCCACCTGGCCTGGGAGAACTGGCCCGAGGTCGCCACCGACCGGGACCCGGCGGGGTGGGTGCGGGCGGCCGCGTACGAGTACGCGATGGCCCCCTGGCACCGCTTCCGGCGCGCCCACAAGCGTCCCGACCACCCGCCCGCCGAGCCCGAACGCCGGGCTCTGCTCGACGCGCTGCTCGACCTGCCGCCCGCCTACCGCCGCACGGTGATGCTGTACGACGGGCTCGGGCTCGACCTGCCGGAGACCGCGGCCGAGACCCAGGCGAGCACCCCGGCCGCCGCCAACCGCCTGCTGCACGCACGGGAGGCCATCGCCCGCCGGGTGCCCGCGGCGGCCGGGGCCGCGAGCCCTGAGGCGCTGTCCTCGGTGCTGCGCGAACGCATCACCGACCTCGCGCTCGCCGGACCCGACTCCGTCACCAGGCTGCCGTCGGCTCCGGTGGTACGCACCGGGGGCGAGCGGCGGCGGCGGTTCTGGACCCGGGCCGCGATCGCCTTCACCACGCTGATCGTCGGGGCGACGGCCTTCACCGTGGTGACGGTGCCGCACTACCACGTCCGCCCGGTACCCCCCGGCGCACGCGTCAGCGGCGTGCCCGCCCACTACGGTCCACAGCACCTGACCAGCGAGGACCTGGAACTGCGCGACAAGCTGCGCACGGAGCCCGCCCGCGGTCCGGCCCGCCTGGTGCTCGACATCCGCTGACCGCCCCTCCCCGTACGCGCGAGGGCCCGCACCCCCCGGGAGGGGTGCGGGCCCTTCATGCGTACCCGCGGAGCTGGGCGCCGTCGGGCGCTGCTCAGCTGCCGAGGATGGCGCGCGCGAGCTTGGCGGTCTCGGTCGGCGTCTTGCCGACCTTGACGCCGGCGGCCTCCAGGGCCTCCTTCTTCGCCTGGGCGGTGCCGGAGGAGCCGGAGACGATGGCGCCGGCGTGGCCCATGGTCTTGCCCTCGGGCGCGGTGAAGCCCGCGACGTAGCCGACGACCGGCTTGGTGACGTTGGCCTTGATGTAGTCGGCCGCACGCTCCTCGGCGTCGCCGCCGATCTCGCCGATCATCACGATCAGGTCGGTCTCGGGGTCGGCCTCGAACGCGGCGAGCGCGTCGATGTGCGTGGTGCCGATGACCGGGTCGCCACCGATGCCGACGGCGGACGAGAAGCCGATGTCGCGCAGCTCGTACATCATCTGGTAGGTCAGCGTGCCGGACTTCGACACCAAGCCGATACGGCCCGGCTTGGTGATGTCGCCCGGGATGATGCCGGCGTTGGACTGGCCGGGGGTGATCAGACCCGGGCAGTTCGGGCCGATGATGCGGGTCTTGTTGCCCTTGGCGTTCGCGTACGCCCAGAAGGCGGCGGAGTCGTGGACGGCGATGCCCTCGGTGATGACGACGGCGAGGGGGATCTCCGCGTCGATCGCCTCGACGACGGCGGCCTTGGCGAAGGCCGGCGGCACGAAGAGGACGGAGACGTCGGCGCCCGTCTTCTCCATCGCTTCCTTGACGGTGCCGAAGACCGGGACCTCGGTGCCGTCGAAGTCGACGGAGGTGCCGGCCTTGCGCGGGTTCACGCCACCGACGATGTTGGTGCCGTCACCGAGCATGAGCTTGGTGTGCTTCATGCCGGTGGCGCCGGTCATGCCCTGGACGATGACCTTGCTGTCCTTGGTGAGGAAGATAGCCATGGTGGTGTCTTAACCTCTTCCCTTACTTCGCAGCCGCGAGCTCGGCGGCCTTGTCGGCCGCGCCGTCCATGGTGTCCACGCGCTGCACCAGCGGGTGGTTGGCGTCGCTGAGGATCTTGCGACCCAGCTCCGCGTTGTTGCCGTCGAGACGCACGACCAGCGGCTTGGTGACCTCTTCGCCCTTCTCGGCGAGCAGGGCCAGCGCCTGGACGATGCCGTTGGCGACCTCGTCGCAGGCGGTGATGCCGCCGAAGACGTTGACGAACACGGACTTGACGTCCGGGTCGCCGAGGATGATCTCCAGGCCGTTCGCCATCACCTGGGCGGACGCGCCACCACCGATGTCGAGGAAGTTGGCCGGCTTCACGCCGCCGTGGTTCTCACCGGCATACGCGACGACGTCCAGGGTGCTCATGACGAGACCCGCGCCGTTGCCGATGATGCCGACCTCGCCGTCGAGCTTCACGTAGTTGAGGTTCTTGGCCTTGGCGGCCGCCTCGAGGGGGTTGGCCGCGGCCTTGTCCTCAAGGGCCTCGTGCTCGGGCTGACGGAACTCGGCGTTCTCGTCCAGCGACACCTTGCCGTCGAGGGCCAGGATGCGGCCGTCCTTGGTCTTCACCAGCGGGTTGACCTCGACGAGGAGCGCGTCCTCGGCGACGAAGGTCTTCCACAGGGTCACCATGGCCTCGGCGACGCCCTCGGCCACGTCGGCCGGGAACTTCGCCAGGGCCACGATCTCGCGGGCCTTCTCGATGTCGACGCCCTCGACGGCGTTGACCGGGACCTTCGCGAGGGCCTCGGGGGTCTTCTCCGCGACCTCCTCGATGTCCATGCCGCCCTGCACCGACGCCATGGCGAGGAAGGTGCGGTTGGTGCGGTCGAGGAGGTACGAGACGTAGTACTCCGCCTCGATCTCCGGGGACAGCTCGGCGATCATCACCTTGTGGACCGTGTGGCCCTTGATGTCCATGCCGAGGATGTCCGTCGCGCGGGCGACGGCCTCGTCCGCGTCGGCGGCCAGCTTCACGCCGCCGGCCTTGCCGCGGCCACCGACCTTCACCTGCGCCTTGACGACCGACTTGCCGCCGAGACGCTCAGTGGCCTCGCGCGCCGCCTCAGGCGTGTCGATCACTTCACCGGCCAGCACCGGTACACCGTGCTTGGCGAAGAGGTCCCTCGCCTGGTACTCGAACAGGTCCACGCGCGTCCGTCCCTTTTCAGTGGTATCGCGGTTCCGTTGTCTGCTGGGCGTGCCGCGAAGGGCAACGTGACGGCGCTGTCACTGAGGGAGGCGTACACGGTGTCCGAGCACGCGGCATGTCCGTCTCGCAGGTTATCTCCGCAGGACGTAGGTCCCTAAATCAGGGATCACACCTGGGCGGTGATACCTGTCACAGATCACCTGCTCAGCGCGCGTTGCGGTATGAGCTCGCTCACGCCTCGGGTATCGGCAGCGGGCGCCGCTCGATGGCCGCTGCCATCACGTCGGGGAACAGGTCGGGGGTGCAGGCGAAGGCCGGGGCGCCCAGGGCGGCCAGGGCCGCGGCGTGTTCGCGGTCGTAGGCCGGGGCGCCCTCGTCGGACAGTGCGAGCAGGGCCACGAACTGCACACCGGACGCCTTCATCGCGGCGACCCGCTTGAGCATCTCGTCCCGTATCCCGCCCTCGTAAAGATCACTGATGAGAACCACCACGGTGTCGGCAGGACGGGTGATCCGCGTCTGGCAGTACGCCAGCGCCCGGTTGATGTCGGTGCCGCCGCCTAGCTGGGTGCCGAACAGGACGTCGACCGGGTCGTCCAGCTGGTCGGTGAGGTCGACGACGGCGGTGTCGAAGACCACCAGCCGGGTGGCGATCGAGCGCATCGAGGCGAGCACGGCGCCGAAGACGGAGGCGTGGACGACGGACGCGGCCATCGACCCGGACTGGTCGACGCACAGCACGACGTCCTTGCGCACGCCCCGCGCGGCCCGCCCGTGCCCGACGAGCCGCTCGGGCACGACGGTGCCGTGCTCGGGCAGGTAGTGCTTGAGGTTGGCCCGTATCGTGCGGTCCCAGTCGATGTCGCGGTGGCGCGGCCTGCTGATCCGCGCGGAGCGGTCGAGGGCGCCCGTGAGGGTGGCCCGGGTGCGGGTGGCGAGCCGCTTCTCCAGGTCCTCGACGACCTTGCGCACCACGGCGCGCGCGGTCTCGCGGGTGGTCTCGGGCATCGCCTTGTGGAGCGAGAGCAGGGTGGAGACGAGATGGACGTCGGCCTCGACGGCCTCCAGCATCTCCGGCTCCAGGAGCAGGGTGGCCAGCCCCAGCCGCTCGATGGCGTCGCGCTGCATGACCTGCACCACGGAACTCGGGAAGTACGTACGGATGTCCCCGAGCCAGCGCGCGACGGACGGGGCGGACGCCCCGAGCCCGGCGCCGCGCTCCTTGGCCCCGGTCTTGGCGGAGCCGTAGAGGGCGGTGAGCGCGCCGTCCATGGCCGCGTCCTGCCCGGTCAGGGCGCGGCCGGTGCCGTCGGCGCCGGACTCCCCGCCGAGCACGAGCCGCCAACGCCGCAGCCGTTCGTCAGCGCTTGAGTGCATGCTGGTCATCTGCCCACCCCCGCAAGGCTGTTGGAGTCGTCTTCTCTTCGTGTCCCAGCAAAAGGCCCAGCAGGGGAAGGACGGCGTCGGCGCGGGCGGCGTCGAGAACGGGCCCGAAACCGGGCGCGGCGGCGTCGCCCTGCCCTGTCCGCACGCCGGGCCCGCGCCGCACCAGCTCCCCCAGCGTGCGCCGCACGCCCGCCTCGTAGGCGGCGAACGTCCTGCGCAGCAGGGGCAGTACGTCGGTGAACACGTCCGGCGGCACGCTGGTCAGCCAGCCGTCCACCAGACCGAGCAGCCGCTCGTCGTGGACCAGGAGCATGCCGCCGCCTGAGGCCCCGCCGACGAATCCCTCGATCCAGGCGGCGGCGTCGGCGGGCTCCGTGCCCGGTGAGAGCGCGAGCCCCAGGTGGCGGGCCGCGGCCTCGCCCTCGATCCGGCCGTCGTCGAGCAGCAGCCGCACCGCGCGGCCGCGGAGGATCCCGGGCACGGTCTCCCGCGAGGCGAGCCGGGTGAGCACGGTGGCCCAGCGCTCGCGCAGCCCGGCCGCGTCCGCCAGCAGACCGGTCGCGGTGTGCACGGCGTCCAGATGGGTGCGCATCTCGGCGGCGCCGTCCGCGTCCAGGGCCGCGCAGGCGGGCGGCAGGCCGACGAAGATCCGCTCGGCGAGCCCCGCCGCGACTTCGGCCAGCCCGGCGGTCGCGGTGCCGCGCACGTCGCCGTAGCGCAGGGTGCGGGCCAGGGCCGGCAGGGCCTGGGCGAGGTGGGCGACGTCCGTGTCGAGCGCGGCCCGGTCGGCGAGCGCGCGCATCACCACGGGCAGGGCGTCCGGCAGTTCGGCCAGCAGGCAGCGCTCCGCGAGCGAGGTGACGTCGCCGAGCCGGGTCGCGGCCACGGCGTCCGACTCGGCCTTGGCGGTGGCCGCGCCGAGCACGGTGGTGCCCCACACCCCGGCCTCGGCGACCCGCACCGACAGCTCGGGCTCCCAGCGCAGCCGCCAGCTCTCCCGGAAGGTGCCGGTGGACCGGGCCCCCAGCTGCTCGCCCCAGCCGACGCCGAGCAGCCGCAGCCGGTGCAGCAGCCGACTGCGCCCGGCGTCCGTCTCCTTGCGCAGATCGAGCTCCAACTCCCGCTCCGGCGCCTCCGGTTTGAGCCGCAGGGCGCGCTGGGTGCGCGCGAGATCGCGCTGGAGCGGGACGGCAGGCGCCGTGTCGGGCACCTCGCCCAGCACATCACCGACGATCAGCCGCTCCCGGATCAGGGCGAGCGGAACGTCCGAGCCCTCGCACATGACCGCCCGCACGGCGTCGGTGGTCTCGGCGAGGCCGGGCAGCGGCCGGCCGCGCAGCGCGGCGAGCGTCCCGGCGAGCCGGACGGCCTCGATGACGTGGGCCGACGAGACCTGGCGGTCCTCCTCCCGGAGCAGCCCGGCCACCTTGGTCATCCACCGCTCGACCGCCCGGTCCGGGGCGCTGAACAGATGCCCGTACCAGCCGGGCGAGTCGATCCCCGCGCCGTAGCCACTGCGCCGGGCCAGCCTGCGGTGCGTCCAGGGCACCCAGGTCAGCTCGGCCTTGACCTTGGGCAGCCCCTTGAGCAGGGCGCGGTCGCCGGCCACGGTGAACTTCCCGGCGAGCGCGGGCACATGCCAGGCACCGCACACGACGGCGACCTCATCCCCGAACTCCCGCGTCGCAGCGCGCAGTTGCAGCCGCATGAAGGCCTCGCGCATCCGGTCGCGCGCGGAGCCGTCCCCATACGTCTCGCGCAGCACGGCCATGGCCCGGCCCAGCCCGGCGAACGGGGCGAGGGGGTCCGCCGCGGCGTCCCGGTGCTCGACCGCGTCCTCCCACCACCGCTCCGGGTCGTCGTACCCGGCGGCTTCGGCGAGCGCGCCGACGGGGTCGACCCCCGGCGCCGCGTCCTCCTGCGTCGCGAGCGAGTGGGCGGCGGGCAGATCGATGAAGCGGACCTGCGCCCGGTGCGCCAGCGCCCACCGGATGGCCACCCACTCCGGGGAGAACTCGGCCATCGGCCAGAACGCCGCCCGCCCCGGATCGTCGAGGACGTGGGCGAGCAGCGCGACCGGCGGCCGCATGGCCTCGTCGGCGGCGAGGGCCACCAGGGCATCGCCCTCGGGCGGCCCCTCGATGAGCACGGCCCGCGGCCGGACGGTCTCCAGCGCGGCCAGCACGGCGCGCGCCGACCCGGGCCCGTGGTGCCGCACGCCGAGGAGCGCGGGGGTCATGCGGACACCTCGCGGCAGGCGCGGTAGAGGTCCTTCCAGCCGTCCCGTTCGCGGACCACCGTCTCCAGGTACTCCTGCCACACCACGCGATCCGCCACGGGGTCGCGCACCACCGCGCCGAGGAGCCCGGCGGCCACGTCGCCCGCCCTGAGCACACCGTCGCCGAAGTGGGCGGCGAGCGCGAGCCCGCCGGTGACCACGGAGATCGCCTCGGCCGTGGAGAGCGTCCCCGAAGGGGATTTGAGCTTGGTGCGGCCGTCGGCGGTCACGCCGTCGCGCAGCTCGCGGAAGACGGTGACGACGCGGTGGATCTCCGCCATGCCGTCGGGCACGGAGGGCAGGTCGAGCGAGCGGCCCAGCTGGTCGACCCGGCGCGAGACGATGTCGACCTCGGCGTCGGCGGTGGCGGGCAGCGGAAGGACCACCGTGTTGAAGCGGCGCCGCAGCGCGCTGGACAGCTCGTTGACCCCGCGGTCGCGGTCGTTGGCGGTGGCGATCAGGTTGAAGCCCCGTACGGCCTGGGTCTCGGCGCCCAGCTCCGGGATGGGCAGCGTCTTCTCCGACAGGATCGTGATCAGCGTGTCCTGTACGTCGGCGGGGATGCGGGTCAGCTCCTCGACCCGGGCGGTCGTGCCCTGCGCCATGGCCCGCATGACCGGACTGGGCACGAGCGCGTCGCGGCTGGGTCCGTGGGCGAGCAGCTGCGCGTAGTTCCAGCCGTAGCGGATGGCCTCCTCCGGGGTGCCGGCGGTGCCCTGCACGAGCAGGGTGGAGTCGCCGCTGACGGCGGCCGCCAAGTGCTCCGACACCCAGGTCTTGGCGGTGCCGGGGACACCGAGAAGCAGCAGCGCGCGGTCGGTGGCCAGCGTGGTGACGGCCACCTCGACGAGGCGCCGCGGCCCGACGTACTTCGGCGTGATCACGGTGCCGTCGGCCAGCGTGCCGCCGAGCAGATAGGTGGCGACGGCCCATGGCGAGAGCCGCCAACGCGCGGGCCGGGGCCGGTCGTCGGCGGCTGCCAGAGCGGCCAGTTCGTGCGCGAAGGCGTGCTCGGCGTGCGGCCGCAGGGCCTCTTCCGCTTGGGATGTGACGTTTTCGAACACGGTCATGACTCCCCCTCCGGATCGTTGTGGTCCCACCGTGCACCACGCCACTGACAATCCGTCATCGCCGCAGGTCACAGCCGGTTGTCAGTGGTCACCCGTACCTTCGGACACATGACTCAGCAGGGGGCGCGCTGGACGTCGGAGCAGGTGCTGGCACTGGCACCTGACGCCGCGTCACGCACAGCGGGAAGCCGACTCGGCGCTGCGGGGCCGTGGTCGGAGAGCGGGTGCGACGACAGGGGGGTGTGGGGCCTGTGCAAGGGCAGCGGCAGCAAGCCGTACAGGACAGTGGTCAACACAACGACTCCGGCATACCAGTGCAGTTGCCCGAGCCGGAAGTTCCCGTGCAAGCACGCGGTGGGCCTGCTCCTGCTCTGGTCGGACGAACAGGTACCACCGACCGCACCACCCGACTGGGCAGCCGAGTGGCTGACAAAAGAAAAGAACGAACCGCGAGCAGTTCAGAGCCCAACTCCCCCCAATGACGCGGAAGCGGCCAGACGCAGAGCCGAAAGACGAGCCGACCGGATCACGGCGGGCGCCACAGAACTGGAGCAGCGCCTGGCGGATCTGCTGCGCGGCGGCCTGGCCGCGACCGAAGGGCCGGGCTACGCCCTGTGGGAGGAGACGGCGGCTCGCATGGTCGACGCCCAAGCGCCAGGACTGGCCGCACGTGTGAGGGAGTTGGGGGCGATTCCGGGCTCCGGCCCCGGCTGGCCGATGCGGCTCCTTGAGGAGTGCGGCATGCTGCACCTGCTCGACCGCGCCTGGCTGGGCCGGGACGCCCTGCCGGACCAGCTGGCCGCGACGGTCCGCTCACGCATCGGCGTGCCCGCCGCTCCCCGGGGCCCGGCGATCCGCGACAACTGGCAGGTCCTCGCCCAGTACGACACGGCCGACGCGAAGCTCACCACACGCCGGATCTGGCTGCACGGAAGGGAGTCGGGCCCGGCCCTGATACTCGACTTCGGAGCCGCGGGCCGCTCCCCCGAGACGACGCTGCCGGTCGGCCTGACCATCGACGCGGAGCTCACCCCGTACCCGGGCGCGGGCCAGTTGAGGGCCGCCCTGGGCGAGCGCTACGGCACGACCGCTCCCGGCACCCCGCCGCCGGGCGGGACGGCGACCGAAGCGGTCGAGCACTACGCCCGAGCCCTCCTGAACGACCCATGGATGGAGGCATACCCGGCCACCCTGAAAGCAGCGATCCCCGTCCCCCCAACGGACGCCACCGAAGGCTGGCAACTAGCCGACGACACATCGGACTTGAGCCTCCCCATACCCCCCGCGGCAACAACACGCCCCGGCCTGTGGAAACTGCTCGCCCTCTCCGGAGGCGCCCCGATCACACTCTTCGGCGAATGCGGCCACCGAGGCTTCACCCCACTGACGGCATGGCCCGAGGACGCAGAGCCGGTGGCACTGACATGAGAGAGCGGATGGGCGCGTGTCCGCCCGAACGAAGGCCGTGGCGGCGCGCTGTCTGCACCAGGCCCCAAGGAGGCACGGATGTCGGCCCGGGCAGGGTCGGGGCGATGTGGTGTCTGGACGACAACCAAAGGGTCGCGGGCGGGCGCTGTTCGGTCGGGTGGGGACGTGGCGGGGTGCCCCCGCAAGGAGGAGCGCTGGTTCTGGGTGGCTTTGCGGTGGGCGGAACGGCGCGACGTATGAGGAGGTACCCCGTCGCGTTCACGCCCCCACTCCCCGGCGGAGCGATACGTACCGCCGAAGCCGCGGTCCCGGCCCACCGCACCCGGCCGCACTGCCGACCGCAGGGCGGCGCCGCATGAGGCCGCAGCACACACCCGAACGAAGCCCAACGCACCGAAGGGGAACCTGATGTCCGCCACCACGGCCCCTGCAACCCCGGCCCCCTGGGACGACCTGGTGACGGCCGCACTGCTGGGCACCCACCGGCGTCCGGCAACCGGCACACCCGAGCAACTCCTCGACGCCGCCGCCACGCACACCCTGCGCCGCAGGGCAGGCCTGGTCCCCGCGCCCGCGCCGATACACCCACCGCCCGCCCCGCCCGACGACCGGCCCGCCCTGCCGGAGGCGGCCCGGCGCCGCCTGGCACTGCTGCTCGCCGACCGTTCGGCGCCCGCGCATGCCGGAGGCCGACGCGGAAGCGCGCCCGACCTGGGCGAGTTGCTCCCGCAGTGGCTTGCCCTGGCCAACGAGCGGGGCCTGCGCGCCTCCGCCGAGCTGCTGCCCACGCTGCTCGACGCCGCCCGGGCCCGCACCGACCTGCGCCCGCAGGCTCTCACCTTCGCGGGCCCGCGCGGGTTGTGGCTGGCCAGGCACAACCCGGAGTGGCGCTTCGCGCTGCGCGGCGCGTCGGGGAGCGCGGCGCTTCCCGACCCCGGGGACGCCGAAGCCGTACAACTCCTCTGGGACGAGGGCCTGTTCGCTGAGCGGGTCGCGCTGCTCGGAGCGGTACGGGCGTACGACCCGGAGGCGGGCCGCGCGCTGCTCGCCGCGACGTGGGCGACCGAGCGAGCCGAGGACCGGCTGATGTTCCTGGACTCCCTGTGCGGCGGGCTGTCGGCGGCCGACGAGCCGTTCCTGGAGCGGGCGCTGGCCGACCGCAGCCGCAATGTCCGGGCGACGGCGGCGGAGCTCCTCTCCGCTCTGCCGGGTTCCGCGCTGGCGGGGAGGATGGCGCAACGGGCGGCGTCCTGTGTGTCCCTGGACCGGACGGGCGACAGGGCGATGATCTCCGTGGAGGCGCCGCACGAGTGCGATGCGGCGATGCAGCGGGACGGGGTCGCCCCGAGGCCCCCGGGCGGGCGGGGCGAACGGTCCTGGTGGCTGGGCCAGTTGGTGGAGTCGGCCCCGCTCGCGACGTGGCCGGGGCGGCTGGGCGGGCGAGCACCGGGGGACATCGTGGCGCTGCCCGTGGCCGACGAGTGGGGCGACGAGTTGCACGCCGCCTGGTGCCGGGCGGCGGTGCGTCAGCATGACGCGGAGTGGTCGCGGGCGCTGCTCGGCCCCCCGTCCGCCCCGCCCGGCGAGGGCGTGGGCACGGCGTCGCTGGCCGAACGGGCCAAGCTCCTGTCCCTCCTCGGGGAGGACGAACGGGCCGACTGGGTGGCCCGGTTCATATCCGCGCACGGGCTGTCGGAGGCGTTCCAACTGCTCGGGGTGTGCGTGGTGCCGTGGGCCGGGCCGCTGGGCCGGGCCGTGGTGGACGCGCTGGAGATCGCCCGGGACGCGGGCAGCTACCCGTGGAGCTTCAGCGGCGTCATGGGCCTGGCCGAGCGCTGCCTCGACCCGTCGGAGTCCGCCCGCCTGGACGCGCTGACGGCTACGCCGCCGGAGGAGGAGGGGGCGTCGCCGGGGGCCGGGGGGTACTGGGCGGAGGCGTTTCAGCGGCTGGTGGCTACGTTGCGGTTGCGGGGGGTGATGCGCGAGGAACTGGCCGGGTAGCCCTGGGGGCTGTGCCCCAGCCCCCTCGGCCGCGCCCCCAGCGGCGTTTCCCTGCGGCAGGGTGCCCGAGCCCAGGCCCCTTCGGCTGCGGGCCGTGCGTCGCTGGTCGCGCAGTTCCCCGCGCCCCTGGCAGGGTTCCCCTCGGCAGGACGCCCAGGCCAGCCGAACCCGGACCCTTCGGCCGCGGACCGTGCATGGTTGATCGCGCAGTTCCCCGCGCCCCTAGCGGCGTTTCCCCTCGGCAGGATGCCCAGGCCACGCAGACGGGCGGCGTTTTCGCTCGGCGGGATGCCCGGGCTGCCCGGATGGGCCGGGGGTTAGGCGCCTGCGGGCTGGCGGACGTTGGAGTTGACCCAGGTCACGATCGACGCCGTGGTCGCCCCTGGCGTGAAGATCTCCGCCACGCCGAGTTCCTTCAGCGGCGGGATGTCCGCCTCCGGGATGATGCCGCCGCCGAAGACCTTGATGTCCTCCGCGTCCCGCTCCTTCAGAAGCTCCAGCACCTTCGCGAACAGCGTGTTGTGCGCGCCGGAGAGGATCGAGAGGCCGATCGCGTCGGCGTCCTCCTGGATCGCGGTGTCGACGATCTGCTCGGGCGTCTGGTGCAGCCCGGTGTAGATGACCTCCATGCCGGCGTCACGCAGCGCCCGCGCGATGACCTTGGCCCCGCGATCGTGACCGTCGAGCCCCGGCTTGGCCACCACCACGCGGATCGGACCAGTTACACCCATCACTGCCTCCACATGTCCCACCTGCGCCCCCGCGTCCAAGAGCCGGGGAAGTGAACGAACGTTATCGACAGCATCCCGCAACCCGCCGTTTCACGGTGGAGAGGGAGGGGGAAATCACACGTGGGACACGTTCGTTTTGCACCGTACCCGCATCAGTCGCCCCCTCGGCACCCAGCCGGAGGGCGGTCGTCACGTGGGGGCGGTCGCAAGGGGAGCCGCTACGAAGGCGCCGCACCACCGTGCTGTCAGCCGCGCAGCACGGCGGTCCGGCCCCTCGCTTTTTCGGGGCCGGCTCGGGCGGGAGCACTTCACAGGCGGAGCCCCATGAGGGCATACGGGGGACGGAGCGGCCTCCCGCGTGCCATTCGGGAGGTCGCCGCCGTGCAGGTCTTATCGCTTCTGCCGCTGTGTCTGCGCCGCGCGTGGCTGTCGGCGGCGCTGATCCGGGCCACCGCGCTGGACCTGGCCGTGCTGGCCGGGCACCTGCTCCTGTACCCGTCCGGTCTGACGGCCGAGCGGCATCCCGCACCCGACCCGGCGACCGCTCCGCAGCTGCCCACGGCGGGGCGCTCGCATCCGCCGGTGGTTCTGCTGCACGGCTTCATCGACAACCGGTCCGTGTTCGTGCTGCTGCGCCGTTCGCTGGCCCGGCACGGTTGGCGGCATCTCGAATCGCTCAACTACTCGCCGCTGACCTGCGACATCAGGGTGGCCGCCGAGCTGCTCGGCCGCCATGTGGAGGAGATCTGCGCCCGCACTGGGCACCGCGAGGTGGACATAGTGGGGCACAGCCTGGGCGGACTGATAGCCCGGTACTACGTGCAGCGGCTGGGCGGTGACCTCCGGGTCCGTACGCTCGTCACGCTGGGCACGCCGCACTCCGGCACCCGCTCGGCACAGCTCGCGCACGCTCACCCGATCTTGCGGCAGATGTGTCCCGGCTCCGAGCTGGTCGAGGACCTGCGCGGGCCCGCGCCCGGCATCCGCACCCGGTTCGTGAGTTTCTGGAGCGATCTCGACACGCTGATGATTCCGGTCGAGACGGCCCGGATCGAGCACCCGGATCTGGTCGCGCAGAACGTCCGGGTCACCGGGATCGGGCATCTGGCGATGCCGGTCCACCCGGCTGTGGCGGCCGGGGTGCGCCAGGCGCTGGCCGCGGGGGAACCGGAGGCCGCCGACCAGGGCACGTTCTCGGTGGCCTGACGGGCGACACGCCCCGGGCGCCACGGGGACGTACCCCGCCGCACGGGCACACACCGTGGACGGCGCGGGAACGCAACCCCCGCACAGGGACACACCCGGCACAGGGACACCCCCAAGGCGGCGCGAAGGCGGACCTGGCACGACCCGGCGCGACCCGGCGCGACCCGACACAGCCCGGCACGGCCCGACACCTGAACCCGTAAAACCCCCGCCCCCCGTCGAACGCCCCTCGAACGCACGGCCAAAGCTCGGTCCACAGTCCACCCAAAGGCGGTTGATTGCCCGTTTCCCGCAACAGCGGGGCCGTCCGAAGATTGTCGCTGTCCGGTACCGCCGGGTACAGTCACGCCACTGCTGTCCCCGGGACCCCCGACCCTTTGGGACCCCGGCCGCAGGTTCTGTTGCCGAGGCGAGAGAGAAGTTGGTGACTGACCAGCACGCCCACGCCGGGTTCGTCGGACACGACGGTTACCTCAGCGGCAGCAGTGGCCATGGCGGCGACGGCGCCCACCCGGCCGACACCTCGGGCTTCGCCGTCGATCCGCTCTTCGGGGCGATGCAGGGCGGTGGTGCCGAGCACAACGGCTACGCGGCAGGCGGGACGGGCCAGTTCGAGACCGGCGCCTTCGCCTCCGCGTACGACGGCACCGGCCAGTGGACGGTGCCGCACCAGGCGACCTCGTACGAACCGGACGGCGCCACCGGCACGTTCGAGACCGGCACGTTCGAGACCGGCGCCTTCGAGACCGGCACGTTCCATACGGGCGCCTTCCACACCGGACAGTTCGACACCGGCACCTTCACCACCCCCGTCTTCCCGACCCAGGGTTCCGACACCGGCACCTTCACGACGAGCGCCTTCGACACGAGTGCATTCGACACGGGCGCCTTCGACACGACGGGCCAGTGGGACGCCAACGCGTGGCACCAGGCGCAGGGCACCGGCCAGTACGACAACAGCGCCTTCGTCTCCGCGTACGACACGACGGGCCAGTGGACCGTGCCGGGCACGCGGTCGGAGACCGGCACGTACGACGCCACCGCCTGGAACGGCACGGCCGCCACGACGGGCACGCTCCCCCAGGCCGACATCGAGCCCGAGCGGTCCGAGCTCCGACTCCCGTACGAGACAGCCGAGTTCCCGCAGGTCGAGCTCGGTACGGAAGGCGCGGCCGAGGCCGAGGCCGGCGACGCCGAGCTGCCCGACGCGGTGGTCCCCGGCTCGCGGGCCGAAGCCCGGCGCGGCGCGGGCCGGCGGCGGCGCACCCCCGCCAAGCGGTCGGCGCTGCTGACCGTCGCGGTGCCGTCCGTGTGCGTGATGGGGGTCGCGGGTGTCGCGGTCGCCTCGGTGAGCGGGCTCACCGGCGGCAAGGACGAGGGCGCCACGGTGACGACGGCCTCCGATCCCGCGTCGGTCAAGCCGGTCGCCGCCAACACCAAGCTGGACACGCAGCTCGCCAACCTCAGCGCGGACGCGAACAGCTTCGCCGACCGGGCCAGCCGGACGCAGGAACGTATCGACCTCAAGGCCCGGCAGGACGCGGAGAAGAAGAAAAAGGAGGACGCGGCCGCCGCCAAGGAGGCCGCGCGCCCCAAGTTCGTCCTGCCGGTGACGCAGAAGGGTCTCAGCGCGTACTACGGGCAGGCCGGCGTCAACTGGATGTCGGTGCACACCGGCATCGACTTCCCGGTGTCGTACGGCACCCCGGTGATGTCGGCGATCGACGGCACGGTCCGCACGCAGTGGAACAGCGCGTACGGAAACATGGCCATAGTGACCGGCGCCGACGGCACCGAGACCTGGTACTGCCACCTGTCCAGCACCAAGATCCGCTCGGGTCCGGTGAAGGCCGGCGACGTCATCGCGTACTCGGGGAACTCCGGCAACTCCACCGGTCCGCACCTCCACTTCGAGGTGCGGCCGGGCGGCGGCTCGTCGATAGACCCCCTGCCGTGGCTGCGCAGCCACGGCCTGGACCCGACGTAACCCGGACCGGTCAGAGCTTCTCGACCGGCGCGTACCGCAGCAGGAGCTTCTTGGGGCGCTCGTCGCCGAAGTCGATCGTGGCCTGTGCGTCCGAGCCCGAGCCGGTCACCGACATCACGGTGCCCAGGCCGAACTGGTCGTGCGTGACGCGGTCGCCGACGGACAGGGCGATCACCGGCTTGTCGTTGCCGCGCCGCGTCGCGAAGCCCGAGGGTCCGGCCTTCGAGCGGGACGAGGACAGCGCGTTGCCGATCCCGCCGCCGAGCGACTTGCCCGACATCGGGCCCGCCGGGGCGGCCATCGGGCCGGTCCGCTTCCACTCCAGGTGCTGGACCGGGATCTCCTCCAGGAAGCGGGACGCCGGGTTGTACGAGGGCTGGCCCCAGGCGCTGCGCATCGAGGAGCGGGTCAGGTACAGCCGCTCGCGGGCGCGGGTGATGCCCACGTAGGCGAGGCGGCGCTCCTCCTCCAGCTCCTTGACCTGGCCGAGCGCCCGCATGTGCGGGAAGACGCCGTCCTCCATGCCAGTGAGGAACACGACCGGGAATTCGAGGCCCTTGGCGGTGTGCAGGGTCATCAGGGTGATGACTCCGGAGCCGTCCTCCTCCTCGTCGGGGATCTGGTCGGAGTCGGCGACCAGGGCCACCTTCTCCAGGAACTCGGCGAGTGTGCCCGCGCCCGCTTCCTCCCCGCCCTCGGCCTCCCGGCGCTCCTGCTCGAACTCCAGGGCCACGGCGGCGAGTTCCTGGAGGTTCTCGATGCGGGTCTCGTCCTGCGGGTCGGTGGAGGCCTGCAACTCGGCCAGGTAGCCGGTCCGTTCGAGCACCGCTTCGAGGACGACGGCGGGGCCCGCGCCGGAGTCGACGATCGTGCGGAGCTCCTCCATGAGCACGTTGAAGCGCTTGACGGCGTTGGCCGAGCGGGCCGCCATGCCGTACGCCTCGTCGACGCGGCGCAGCGCCTGCGGGAAGGTGATCCTCTCGCGCAGCGCGAGGGCGTCGATCATCGCCTCCGCGCGCTCGCCGATGCCGCGCTTGGGCACGTTGAGGATGCGGCGCAGCGGGACGGTGTCCTCGCCGTTCGACAGGACGCGCAGATAGGCGAGGACGTCCCTGACCTCCTTGCGCTCGTAGAACCGGACGCCGCCGACGACCTTGTAGGGCAGGCCGACCCGGATGAAGATCTCTTCGAAGACACGGGACTGCGCGTTGGTGCGGTAGAAGACCGCGACGTCGCCCGCCTTGGCCTCGCCCTGGTCGGTGAGGCGGTCGATCTCGTCGGCGACGAACTGCGCCTCGTCGTGCTCGGTGTCGGCGACGTAGCCGGTGATCTGCGCGCCCGGTCCCGCGTCCGTCCACAGGTTCTTCGGGCGGCGGCTCTCGTTGCGCTCGATCACCGCGTTGGCGGCGGACAGGATCGTCTGGGTGGAGCGGTAGTTCTGCTCCAGGAGGATCGTCGTCGCGTTCGGGTAGTCCTCCTCGAACTGGAGGATGTTGCGGATGGTCGCGCCGCGGAAGGCGTAGATCGACTGGTCGGCGTCGCCGACGACGCACAGCTCGGCGGGCGCCTGCGCCTCCCCGGCCGGGCCCACCAGCTCGCGCACCAGCGTGTACTGGGCGTGGTTGGTGTCCTGGTACTCGTCGACCAGGACGTGCCGGAAGCGCAGCCGGTAGTGCTCGGCCACGTCCGGGAAGGCCTGGAGGAGGTGGACCGTCGTCATGATGATGTCGTCGAAGTCGAGCGCGTTGGCCTCGCGCAGCCGCGCCTGGTACATCGTGTACGCCTGGGCGAGCGTCTTCTCGAACCCGTCCGCGGCCTGGCCCGCGAAGGTCTCCTCGTCGATCAGCTCGTTCTTCAGGTTGGAGACCTTGGCGCTGAACGACTTCGGCGGGTACCGCTTCGGGTCCAGGTCGAGGTCCCGGCAGACCAGCGCCATCAGGCGCTTGGAGTCGGCCGCGTCGTAGATCGAGAACGACGAGGTGAAGCCGAGCCTCTTGGACTCGCGGCGCAGGATGCGCACACACGCGCTGTGGAAGGTCATGACCCACATCGCGTTGGCGCGCGGGCCGACCAGCTGCTCGACGCGCTCCTTCATCTCGCCCGCGGCCTTGTTGGTGAAGGTGATCGCGAGGATCTGGCCGGGGTGCACCCCGCGGGTCGCGAGCAGGTGGGCGATGCGGTGGGTGAGCACCCGGGTCTTGCCGGAGCCGGCGCCGGCCACGATGAGCAGCGGCGAGCCCGCGTGCACCACGGCGGCGCGCTGCTGTTCGTTCAGCCCCTCCAGGAGGGCCGCCGCGTCGATCGCCGGGCGCGGGGCACCGCCGCGGTAGTACGCGTCGCGGTCCGCGGGCGCGTCGAACCGGCCCCCGAACAGGTCGTCCGGCACCGGCTCGGGCGCGTGCGACTCCTCGGGGGGCGGCGGGTGCTCCTCCTCGGAGGGCTGGAGGTCCGCCAGGAAGCTGTCGTCAAAGAGGCTGCTCATCGTCTCCCGAGTCTAGGCCGCCCCTCTGACACTTCGCCGCCGCCTTCGGAGAGAGGGTCCACGACTACGCACCGTGAAGGTCACGGGAATGTATCGGGCCTGTCGGACATCAACCTTCCCAGGGGACACGGGAGTTGGCTAGCGTGCCGCAGCAGCCGGGGAACGCCCCCGTCCGGAAGGCTCCGGGAGGAGGTGTCGGCCTTGCCCTCCCACCGCAAGCCGCGCACCCGAATGTCCACCACCGCGCCCGCACTGGGCGTGACGACGGCCGCGCTCGCCTCCGTGAGCCTGCTCGCGCAGAGCGCCGGCGCCGCGCCCGCCGCACCGAGACCGAGCGTCGAAGAGGTGCAGAAGAAGGTCGACGACCTCTACCGGCAGGCGGATCTGGCCACCCAGAAGTACGACGCGGCCAAGCAGGCCGCCACCGCCCAGCGCGCCAAGGCCGACGCGCTGCTCGACCAGGTGGCGGCCGGCACCGCGAAGCTGAACGACACCCGCCGGATCATCGGAGGCTACGCCGCGGCCCAGTACCGCGACGGCGGGGTCACGCCCATGATGACGCTGCTGTTCTCGGACGATCCCCAGGCCTTCTTCGACCAGCGCCGGCTGATGGGCCGGCTCTCGGACGAGCAGCAGCGCACCCTGGCCGCCTTCGAGAGCGAGCGGGCCGCGAACGCGAAGAAGCGGGCCGAGGCGAGCCGGAGCCTGGCCGCGCTGACCACCTCGCAGCAGACCCTGCGGGCGGGCAAGCAGGACGTGCAGACCAGGCTCGCCGCCGCCCGCACCCTGCTGTCGACGCTGACCGCCCAGGAGAAGGCGCGGCTCGCGGCGGTCGAGAAGAAGAAGCAGGAGGAGGCGCGGCGTCAGGCCGCGGAGCTGGCCGCACGGCAGGCAGCGGCCGCGAAGAAGCCCGCTCCGCCCGCGGCCGGCGGCCCCGCGGCGCCCTCGGGCCCGTCCGCGTCCACGTCCAAGGCGGCCAGGGCGCTCGCCTTCGCCCGCGCCCAGATCGGCAAGCCGTACGTGTGGGGCGCGGTCGGGCCGTCCTCGTACGACTGCTCGGGCCTGACGCAGGCCGCGTGGAAGGCGGCGGGGGTGGATCTGCCGCGCACGACCTGGGACCAGGTGAAGACGGGCACGCCGGTCGCGACGGCCGATCTGCAACCCGGTGACCTGGTGTTCTTCTACGACGACATCAGCCACGTCGGCATGTACATCGGCAACGGGATGATGATCCACGCGCCGCACTCCGGGGCGTATGTGCGCGAGGAGTCGATCTACTACATGCCGATCCACAGCAGCGTGCGGCCCGGCTGAGCGGCCCGGCTCAGGTCCAGAGCAGCGCGATGAAGATGTTCACGACGGTGAGGCCGCCGACCGCCGCGAACGCGCCCTTCTCGACCTTCTCCTCGTCCCGCTTCACATAGACGAGGCCGAGGATCACGATCAGGAGCGCGAGCTTCACGCCGAGCTTGACCGTGTTCAGAGTATGGTCGTCGGCCTGGTTGAGGCCGACCAGGGCGACACCGGTGACCAGCATCGTCAGCGCCCCGTGGAGCATCCCGGGGACGAAGCGGGCGGTGCCCGCGCTCATCGCCTTCATCTGCGTCAGGAATCCGCCGAGCAGTGCGGCGATGCCGATGATGTGGAGGCCGACGACGACCTTGATGAGTACGTCCATGAGGCGGAGCCTAATTCCCGCCTAGCAGGCGCCGTGCGGCGGGTGGGGCCCAACCGGCACTTCGGTCACAGCAGGCACGGACCCCTGCGGGCCATCGCCCCGGCTTCGGTCGGAGTCGGTCGCGCACGCGCCGGAAAAGGGCACTTGCTGTCATTACGTCGCTCGGCCGTGTCGTCCAGGTTTAGCGTCCTGCTCCAGGTGGCCGACTCCCCACCGCCGCCGCTCCGCTGGGCGGCCGTCGGTCACCACCGCCGAAAGATCCGGCGGCGGGCCGCTCCCCCTGTGCGGTCCGTCGTCGGAACGGCCCCTCCCCCCCGGGGGCCGCAGCGCGGAAGCACTGCCGTACGGAAGGACGTGAAGGCCCTCGTGGCTGCGCACCGAAAGCCCAAGCAGCATCCGCTCACCGGCCCCGCCGCCCGCACCGCCGCGACGCTCGCCCTGGCGTCGGCGGCCACCGCCACCCTCTTCGAGGGCTCCGGGCACGCCGATCCCCGGCTCACCCCGGCGCAGGTGAAGGCCAAGGTCGACCAGCTGTACCACGACGCGGAGGCGGCGACGGAGGCGTACGACGGGACGAAGGAGCAGGCGGACGCGGCCGAGCGTTCCCTGAACGAGCTGCGTGACGAGGCCGCCCGCAGGACCCAGCGGCTCAACACCGCGCGCAACGCGCTGGGTTCGCTCGCGGCCGCCCAGTACCGCAGCGGGGCGGTCGCCCCCGAGCTCCAGCTGATCCTCTCGTCCGACCCGAAGCGGTACCTGGACGACGCCGCGCTCGCCGAGCGCGCGGGCGACCGGACGGCGCTCGCCGTGGCGGGGGTCCGCAAGCAGCTCGCCGAGCTCGACCGGCTGCACTCCACGGCCGACGGGAAGCTCACGGAGCTGCGCGGCAAGCAGTCGGCGCTGCGGAAGCAGAAGAGCGACATCCAGTCGAAGATCACCTCGGCCGAGGCCCTGCTCGCGCAGCTCACCGCGCCGGAGCGGGCCGCCTACGACGCCTCCGACGCGGCCCCCGCCGACGCCCGGGCCAGCCGCTCCGCCGACGCCCCGCGCGGGCCGATCGCGGCCCCCAGCTCACGCGCCGCGGCCGCCGTCGCCTTCGCCTACGGCGCGCTCGGCAAGCCGTACGTCTGGGGCGCCACGGGTCCCTCGTCCTTCGACTGCTCGGGCCTCACCCAGGCCGCCTGGCGCTCGGCCGGAGTGCAGCTGCCCCGGACCACGTACACCCAGATCAACGCGGGCAGCCGGGTTCCGCGCTCCCAACTCGCCCCGGGCGACCTGGTGTTCTTCTACTCCGGGATCAGCCATGTGGGGCTCTACATCGGTGGCGGCCAGATGATCCACGCGCCGCACCCGGGGGCGCCGGTGCGGATCGCGCCGATCGACCAGATGCCGTTCGCCGGGGCCGTTCGGCCCGCGTGAGCGCCGAAGCGCATTGACGGGGCGTCAGACCCCTTGCTCGGGCGCGACCTTGGCGCCCGCGCCCAGCTCCTTGGTCAGCCACCGGAAGACGTCCGGGACCTGGCTCTTCCACACCACGCTGGCGTGCCCGCCGCCGTTGAGCCGGACCACGGTCACCGCGGTGGGCTCCTTGGCGGCCTTCTTCAGGGCGAGCCCGTCGTTGTAGCCGTCGGTCTGCTCACCCGAGACGAACAGCGAGACGTGCGGCGGGGTCTTGGCGTGCTTGAGGATCCACAGCGGGTTGGTCTCCTCGCGCAGCTTGGGGTCCTTCGCGGTGATCGAGTCCTTCTCGGCGGCCGGGTCGTTGTAGCCGGACAGGTCGACTCCGGCCCGGTAGCGGTCGGGGTGCTCGACGGCGAGCTTGGCCGCGCAGTGGGCGCCCGCCGAATAGCCGGCGACGGCCCAGCCGTCGGCGCCGGTGGCGGCCCGGAAGTTGTCGGTGACCATCTTGCGGACGTCCACGCTCAGCCAGGTGTCGGCGTTCACGACCCCGGGCACGTTGGCGCAGCCGGTGTCCTTGCCGTCCAGCAGGGTGGTGCGCGGCGAGACCAGGATGAAGGGCGCGACCTCGCCCTTCTCCATCATCGGCGTGAGCTGCTCCTGCGTCTTGAGGGTGCCGAACCAGGCGCCTATCGACCCGGGGTAGCCGGGCAGCAGCTCGACGACGGGGAAGGTCTTGTCCTTGTACGCCGGGTCGTTGTACTGCGGCGGCAGCCACACCGCCACATCGCCCTCGACGCCGGAGACCTGCCCCTTGAGCGTCGTCTTCATCACGCCCTTGCCGACCTTGTTCGTGTACGGCTCGAACTTCTGCTTGACCTTGGGGCCGGTGGCCGCGTTCTTGCCACCCGTGCCGTCGGGGCCGAGGTCCGGGGCGGCGTTCACGTGGTTGCCGCCGCCGAGCAGGTCGTCCCAGGTGTCGTACAGGCCGTTGGCGTTGTTCACGAACAGGAAGACCACGAGGATCGCGGTGACCTGGGCGAAGCCCAGCATGAGGAGCCGGGACACCCAGCGCACGACGGCCGGCCCGCCGACCCGTGTCCACAGGACGAGGGGCAGCACCAGGGCAGCCGCGGCCGCGAGGATCGCGATCACGAGGAAAGGGGTTCCGGTCAGGCTCATCACGCCCCGGAAGAGGGCCCGCCACGAACACCAGTTGCCCGTTTTACCAGCGTTTTACCAAAGGTGACGCCCTGTGCCCTTCACCTCTCACCCCGTGCGTCCCCGCCGCTCGCGGCCTGCACGGCCGGGCCCCTGACGCCCCCGTCGTAGGGACGCGGACCGCCCCTCTCGCCCTTGGGACTCTTGCTGTCCTTCATGTTCTGTACGCCGCTCATCTGGCCGGACAGCCAGCGGAACACCTCCGGCAGGAGCGGCTTCCACACCACGTTGAGGTGGCCGCCGCCGGTCTTCTGCACCCACACCTGCGTGGGCGCCTTCGCGGCCCCGCGCAACGCGAGCCCGTCCTCGTAGCCGTCCCCGGGCTGGCCGGTGAGGAAGAGCGAGGTGTGCGGGGGGTGCTTGGCGTGGGTGAGTATCCACAGCGGGTTGGTCTCGCGGCGCAGCACCGGGTCGCCCGCGGTGATCGAGTCGGACTCGGCGGCCGGGTCGTTGTAACCGGACAGCGCGATGCCCGCGCGGTAGCGGTCGGGGTGCTCGACGGCGAGCTTGGCCGCGCAGTGCGCCCCGGCCGATATCCCGGCGACGGCCCAGCCGTCCGCGGCCGTCTCGGCGCGGAAGTTGTCGGTGACCATCTTGCGGACGTCCACGCTCAGCCAGGAGTCGGCGTTCACGACGCCCGGCACGTTGGCACAGCCGGTGTCCTGCCCGGCCAGCAGCGAGGTGCGCGGCGCGACCAGGATGAACGGCTTGACCTCGCCGTTCACCATCAGCGGCCGCAGCTGCTCGGTCACGTCGAGGTTGGTGAACCAGTCCTTGGCCGAGCCGGGGTAGCCCGGCAGCAGCTCCACCACGGGGAAGCCCTTGTCGCGGTAGGCCGGGTCGTCGTACTGCGGCGGCAGCCACACGTACACCTCGCCGTCGGCCCCCGACACCCGGCCGGTCAAGTGCGTGACCATGACGCCCGTGCCCAGGGCCGCGTCGTCGACCGGCGCGAAGGCCTGCTTGACCGGGGGCTCCTTGGCGATGCTGCGCCCGCCCGTGCCGTCGACGCCGAGGTTGGGCGCGGCGCCGACGTGGCTGTCGGTGCCGAGCAGATCGCCCCAGGTGTCGTAGAGGCCGTTGGCGTTGTTGACCGCGACGAACACCACGACGACGGCGGAGGCCTGGGCGACGAGCACCATCAGGATCCGCACGGCCCCGCGCACCACGGCCGGCCCGCCGACCCGGTGCCAGACAAGCAGCGGCACCAGAACGGCGAGCGCGGCCACCACGATCGCGGTCACGAAGAAGGGGGTACCGGTCAGGCTCATCACGTCCGGCAAGAGTGACATGCGCGCGTCCGGGTTGCCGGTTTTGCCATGGTTTTACGTAGGTAAAACCGCCGAGGGCCCCTTCCTGGCGCCGCTCAGACCAGTCGGCGCGCGGTGGCCCAGCGGGTCAGCTCGTGGCGGTTGGACAACTGGAGCTTGCGCAGCACCGCGGAGACGTGGGACTCGACCGTCTTGACGGAGATGAACAGCTGCTTGGCGATCTCCTTGTAGGCGTAGCCCCGGGCGATCAGCCGCAGCACCTCGCGCTCGCGCTGGGTGAGGCGGTCCATGTCCTCGTCGACCGGCGGCGCGTCCGTGGAGGCGAAGGCGTCCAGGACGAAACCCGCCAGGCGCGGCGAGAACACCGCGTCGCCGTCCTGCACCCGGAAGATCGAGTCGATCAGGTCGGTGCCGGTGATGGTCTTGGTGACGTAGCCCCGGGCTCCCCCGCGGATCACGCCGATCACGTCCTCCGCGGCGTCCGAGACGGACAGCGCGAGGAAGCGGACCGGGTTCTCGGCGTCCGCCATCATGGCCGCCGAGCGGCGCAGCACCTCGACGCCGCCGCCCCCGGGCAGGTGGACGTCGAGGAGCACGACCTCGGGGCGGGTCGCGGTGATGACGGTGACCGCCTGGTCGACGTCGGCGGCCTCGCCGACCACCTCGACGCCCGTGCTCTCGGTCCGGCCGATCTCCGCCTGGACTCCGGTGCGGAACATCCGGTGGTCGTCGACGAGGACCACCCTGACGTGGCGGCCGGTCGTTTCCTCGGTCATCCCTCTGCCCTCTCCATCTCCAGCTCGACCTCCGTGCCCCCGCCGGGCACCGAACGCAGCCTCGCCGTACCGCCGTTGCGCTGCATCCGGCCGATGATTGATTCTCGTACGCCCATCCGGTCGGCGGGCACCGCGTCCGGATCGAATCCGGGGCCCCGGTCGCGTACGGAGACGAAGACCGTGCGGCCCTCGACCTCCGCGTACACCTGGACGGCGCCGCCCTCGCCACCGTACTTGGCCGCGTTCACCATGGCCTCACGCGCGGCCTGCATCTGTGCGGACAGGCCGTCGTCCAGCGGGCAGTCGCCCACGACGACGACCTCCAGCGGGACGCCGTGCTTGTCCTCGACCTCGGCCGCCGCCTTCTTCACGGCCTCGGCCAGCGTCGCCGGTTCCTCTTCCTTGTCCTTGCCGGTGCCCTCCGGCTTGTACAACCAGGCGCGCAGCTCGCGCTCCTGGGCCCGGGCCAGGCGCCGCACCTCGCCGACGTTCTCCGCGTTGCGCTGGATCAGGGTCAGGGTGTGCAGCACCGAATCGTGGACGTGCGCCGCCACTTCGGCCCGCTCCTGGGCCCGGATGCGCATCAGGCGCTCCGCCGACAGGTCCTGCGTCATGCGCACCAGATAGGGCCCGGCCAGCAGGGCGATCCCGGCGAGCACCGCTATCGCGGCGGTCAGGACGTTGCCGAGCTGGGCGGCCGAGCCGTTGACCACCACGAAGCCGGTCAGCCCCGTGCCGACCAGGGCGACCCCGGCGAGACCCCGGGCCACCGGGAGCCACCGGGAGCGCCGGGCCCCCTCGGTCCAGCGGGCCCTGCGGGTGTTGTCGGCCTGGCGCCACACCAGGACGACGCCGACGCCGATGAGCACGCTGGGGAAGATGTACGGATTGGCCCAGCCGCCCACGTCCACCTTGGACGCGAAGATCGCGGCGCCGAAGACCAACGCGATCAGCGCGACGACCTGGCCCTTGTCGGGCTTGCGCAGCCTGCGCCGGCCGTCCGGGCTGACCTCGAACGCGGAGCGCGCCCCCGCCGTCGTACCGCCGAGACCCAGCGGCACCACGAACCAGAACACCGCGTACAGCAGCGCCCCGAGGCCGTTGATCGTCAGCAGCCCCAGAAAGATGATGCGCACCCACACCACCGGAAGGCCGAGGTGTCCGGCGAGCCCGCGCGCGACGCCGCCGAGCATCCGCCCCTCGGCGGAGCGGTACAGCTTGCGGACCGGCGCTTCGTCGGCCTCGGGCGGCGACAGGCGGGGGGTGGCGACTGACATGCCCCGATCGTCACATGAGCGCGGGCCACCGGGCATCAGGGTTGGCCCCCAGGCTTCCCTGAGGGAAACCCCCGCGCGCGAGGGAGGCCGCCTCCCCCGCGGGTGGGGCGGGCGCCCCTTCAGGGACGAAATCAGGGTGCGGCCAGGGTCGGGGCGGGTGCCGGGCGCGGCGCCCGCCCGTCACCATGTACGTATGAGCACGCCGACCGAGACGCCCCTCGCGCCGCCCGATCCGGCCTCCGAGGCCCCGCAGCTGCGCCGCAGCGGCCGCAACAAGGTCATCGGCGGGGTCTGCGGCGGCCTCGGCCGGTACTGCGACCTCGACCCGGTGATCTTCCGGATCGGGCTCGGCGTGCTCGCCGTCACCGGCGGCCTCGGCCTGGTCTTCTACGGGTTCGCCTGGCTGATCCTGCCGTTGGACGGCCAGGACGAGAACGAGGCCCGCCGCCTGCTCACCGGCCGCGTCGAGGGTGCGGCCCTGGTCGCCGTGCTGATGGCCCTCGCGGGCTGCGGGATCTTCCTGACCATGCTGAAGAACGGCTCGGTGATGACGTTCGCCGTGCTGCTCGTGCTGCTCCTCGCGGGCGCCGCCGTCTGGTCCCAGCGCCGCGTCATGACGCCCGGTGACGGCCCGCTCGACCCGGTCGCGGCCCAGGCCGTCGCCGACGCGCCCCCCGAGACGAAGGCGCCGCCCGCGCCGTCCCCGCCGTCCTGGTGGCGGGACCCGATCGTCAAGGACGGCACCACGGGCCCGGTCGCGGGCGGCTATCTGTGGGGGCCCGCCGACGCGGACGCCGTCCCGGCCGCCGGGGCGCGCGGGGCCGCGAAGGCGGCGGTGCGCGCGAGCCGCGGGCCGCGCTCCATCGGCGGCCTCGTCTTCCTCGCGGCGCTGCTCGCCTTCGGTGCCGCGTTCGGCGCCGCCCGGCACCACCAGCCGCTCGGCACCGGCCTGCAGATCGGATTCGCCGCCGCGCTCGCCGTGTTCGGACTGGGATTGATCCTGAGCTCGTTCCTCGGCCGCACGGGCTTCGGCACCCTGTTCCTCGCCGTCCTCACGGCGGCCCTGCTCGCGGTGTCCGCGGGGCTGCCCAAGTCCATCGACGGGCACTGGATGCGGACCGACTGGACGCCCGCCGCGATCGGCGAGGTGCGGCCGGACTACCACCTCGGCACGGGGGTCGGCACCCTCGATCTGAGCCGGGTCGTCGTGCCCCCGGGAGGGACCGTGACGACCAGCGCCGAGGTCGGCGCGGGCAAGGTGAAGATCGTCGTACCGAAGGACGTGACCGTGCGGGTGAGTTTCGATCTGGGCCTCGGCGACATCCGGCTGCCCGGCGAGAGGGCGGACGACATCCAGGTATCACCGGGCGAGAAGCGGACCATGACCCTGACCCCACCCGCCGGCGCCAAGCCCGCCGGCACGCTGGAACTGCACCTCAAGGTCGGCGTCGGCCAGGCGGAGGTGGACCGTGCTGCGTCATGAGTTCCGTCCCGGCACCTGCGTCGCCGGGCTCGCGCTGACCGCCACCGCGATCCTGTTCGCCGGGGACGCGGCCGGCCGGTGGAACACCCCCGCGCCGGTGGCGATCCCGCTGGTCTGCGGCGGCCTCGGGATCGCCGCGCTGGTCAGCTGGATCGACTACGGGGTGCGCAGGCGCCGGCGGCCGGCCAGGAGCGCGTCAGCGGACAGCAGCGGCGTCCCGGCCAGCACCAGCGGCAGCCAGGCCATCAAGTAGGCCAGGTCGTTGCCGTAGTAGTACGGGGTCGTCTGCCAGCTCACCGTGAGCCACAGGGAGAGTGAGATCAGCGCGCCGCCGAGCGCCGCGAGCCGCCCGAACAGGCCGAGCAGCGTGCCGATGCCGACGGCCAGTTCGCCCAGCGCGATGGCGTAGCCGAACCCCGAGGGGCTCTTCAGGGCGAGGTCCACGAGGGCCGGGACCGCGGAGCTGTCGCGCACGCCGTGCATCAGCTCGCCGATGGACCCGGTGCCGCTCGCGCGGAAGAAGGCGCTGTCCCTGAGCTTGTCGAGGCCGGCGTACACGAACGTCACACCGAGGAAGATCCGCAGGGGCAGCAGCGCGTATGCGCGGGCCGTGGCCTGCCATCCCCGGGCCCGGTCCGCCCCGGCCCGCGCCCGGGTCGCATATCCATGTGCCATGGCTGATCCCGCCTCCATCCCATTCGCCTGTCACCAGACGATACGGACGGGGGGAACGCGTGTCTCAATCCCACCCCGACAAGGACCGCACTCCCCTACTCGGCCACCTCGACGAACACCCCGTTGGTCTCCACTCCCGCTGCCGTCACCACCCGCACCTCCACCCGCCCCGCTTCCACGTCCACCGGCACGGGCACCGTCAGCACCCCGTCCGTCGGGTTCGCGAAGCCGCCGGGGACGGGGATGAGGGGGACGTGGACGTGGACCGCTCCGATGCGGACCACCATCCGGGCCAGCCGGTCCGGCGTGCCCGCGCCCGGCGGGACGAACCCCGCGCCCCGGATCTCGATGTCGTCCCCGGTGCGGATGGGCGCGTCCAGGTCGCCCGCCTCCCGGGCCCGTACGACGGACAGGACCACCGGGCGGCCGCCCTCCGCGTACTTCCCGGCGACGTACGTCGCCGCGGAGACCAGCGCCAGGACCGCCAACCCCCAAGGGAGGTCGGGGAGTTGCTCGGGTCTGCGGGCCAGCCGGACGGCCGCGAAGAGGACCGCCACCAGGGTCACCGTCACATACTGCGCGTCCGCGAAGCCGGCCCGCCCCGCGTCGTCCGTCATGAGGTCGGCCCCGCGCGGCCGGTCGGCGCGCACCTTCTGCAGCCGCTGCCCGTGGATGCGTACCGTCACGACCCGGCGGACCACCACCGCGATCAGCGAGGTGACGAACACGATCGTCAACAGGCCGCCGCAGCGGGCGAGTTCGAGACCGTGCAGTACCTTCTCGCGCTCGGCGTGGCCGGACGCCGAGGCCAGCCGCAGCGCGAGGACCAGGGCCGCGAACACCGCGAACAGGAGCCAGGCCGCCGCGACCGCGCGCGAGGTGGAGAGGCGGTTGTCCTCGCCGAGCACGGGAGCGAGCAGGCCGCCGCGCGAGCGGTGCAGATACGCCGCCACCGTCAGCAGGGCCGCCACGGCCAGCGCCGACAGGAGCCCGGCGGTGCGGGCCGCCGTCCAGCCCGCACCGATCGCGGTGGCCGCCTCGGCCAGGGAGAGGACGAACACCCCGCCCCACACCGTCAGCAGCGTGCCGCGCCAGACCCGTTCCGGCCAGGTCCGGCCCGCTTCCCGGCCGCGCTCGGCGACCAGCCGCGCGGACTGGGTCAGCTCGTCCGAGACCCACTGGCGGGAGGCCCCGGCGGAGTGGGCGAGGGCGGCGGGCAGCCCCTCGCCCGCGGCGAGGCCGTCCCGCTTGGCGAGGAACTCCGCCACCGCGCGCCGGTGCCCGTCCCGCGCGCCGTGCACGCAGTCGCCGCCGCATTGCCGAGCCTCCTGCACCGCCACCGGGTACTCCGTCCGTGCGCCGAACTCCTTGAACCGTGAGGGAATTGTCGCGCACCGGGGCGGCCCTCCGGTCGGCACCGCCTGGCCGCGAGAGTGATTGACGCACCATCAAATTGACGTACTACGACAGGAGTTCGGGCTCCGCCCGGCTGATCTGCCGCCACAGCGGCTGGTAGTTGATCCACGCCACGAGATCACTGCCGAGCTGCTCCCTGGTCGCCACCGCGTCCCGCCGGTCGATGAGCACCGGCTTCCCGACCGCCCGCGCCGCGAGCTGCACCCGCGCGCACCGCTCCATCGAGATGAACCACCAGGCCGCCGCGTCCACCGAGTCCCCGACGGTGAGCAGCCCGTGGTTGCGCAGCACGACCGCCTTGTACGAGGCGAGCGCCTCCGCGATCCGCCGCGCCTCCTCCGCGTCGACGACCACCCCGGTGTAGGCGTCGTACACCGCGTGGTCCTCGAAGAAGGCACAGGCCTCCTGCGTGTACGGCTCGACGAAGTCGCCCAGGGCCGCGAGCGCCCGCCCGTACGTCGAGTGCGTGTGGACGACGGCGACCGCGTCGGGGCGGGCCCGGTGCACCTGGGCATGGACCGTGAACGCGGCCTGGTTGACGTGGTGACTCCCCCGCACGACCTGCCCGTCGCCGTTGACCAGGACGAGCTCGCCCGCGGTGACGTGCGCGAACGGCACACCGAAGGGGTTCACCCAGTAGTGGTCCGGCCACTGGGGATCGCGCGCGGTGACATGGCCCGACACGCCTTCCTCGTACCCGAACCGGGCGAAGAGTCTCAGCGCGCCCGCGAGCCGCTCCTTGCGGTACTGCCGCTCCTCGGCGGGGTCCTCGTGGACGGGCGGCAGATCGAACCGCAACTGGTCCACCGGTATCGGCTCGGGCATCTCAGTCATGGCCGGAAGCTACCTCGCGTCCCCGCAGGTGAACAGAGTCGTGCGGCCCCGGCAACGCCGACGGCGCCGCCCCCTGGGGGGACGGCGCCGTCGGTGAGCGGTGGGGGCTACTCCCACTCGATGGTGCCCGGCGGCTTGCTCGTCACGTCGAGGACGACGCGGTTGACGTCGGCGACCTCGTTGGTGATCCGGGTGGAGATCTTCGCGAGCACGTCGTACGGCATCCGCGTCCAGTCCGCCGTCATGGCGTCCTCGGAGGAGACCGGGCGCAGCACGATCGGGTGGCCGTAGGTGCGGCCGTCGCCCTGGACGCCCACCGAGCGCACGTCGGCGAGCAGCACGACCGGGCACTGCCAGATCTCGCGGTCCAGGCCCGCCGCGGTCAGCTCCTCGCGGGCGATGGCGTCGGCCTCGCGCAGCAGGTCGAGGCGGTCCTTGGTGACCTCGCCGACGATGCGGATGCCCAGGCCGGGGCCGGGGAAGGGCTGGCGCTGGACGATCTCGTCCGGCAGGCCGAGCTCCTGGCCGACCATGCGGACCTCGTCCTTGAACAGCTTGCGCAGCGGCTCGACGAGCTCGAACTCGATGTCGTCGGGCAGGCCGCCCACGTTGTGGTGCGACTTGATGTTCGCGGTGCCGGTGCCGCCGCCGGACTCGACGACGTCCGGGTACAGGGTGCCCTGGACGAGGAAGGCGACCTCGGGGCCGTCCTCCTGGAGGATCTCCAGCTGGGCCTGCTCGAAGACGCGGATGAACTCGCGGCCGATGATCTTCCGCTTGGTCTCCGGGTCGGAGACCCCGGCGAGCGCGGTGAGGAAACGCTCCTGCGCGTCGACGACCTTCAGCTGGACGCCGGTGGCGGCCACGAAGTCCTTCTCGACCTGCTCGGTCTCACCCTTGCGCATCAGGCCGTGGTCGACGTACACGCAGGTCAGCTGCGAGCCGATGGCCTTCTGGACGAGGGCCGCGGCGACCGCGGAGTCCACACCGCCGGACAGGCCGCAGATCGCGCGCTTGCCGCCGACCTGCTCGCGGATGAGGGCGACCTGCTCCTCGACGACGTTGTGCGTCGTCCACGTCGGCTCGATGCCCGCGCCGCGGTAGAGGAAGTGCTCCAGGATCTGCTGGCCGTGCGTGGAGTGCAGCACCTCGGGGTGGTACTGGACGCCGTACAGCTTCTTCTCGTCGTTCTCGAAGGCGGCCACCGGGACGACGTCGGTGGAGGCCGTCACCGTGAAGCCCTCGGGAGCCGCGGAGCAGGCGTCGCCGTGCGACATCCACACCGACTGCTCGGCCGGGGTGCCCTCGAAGAGGGTGGAGCCCTGCTTGGTGACGGTCAGCGGGGTGCGGCCGTACTCGCGGGCGCCGTTGTCGTCGACCGTGCCGCCCAGCGTCGTCGCCATCAGCTGGAAGCCGTAGCACATGCCGAAGACCGGCACCCCGGCCTCGAAGATCTCGCGGTCCAGGCGCGGGGCACCCTCGGCGTACACCGAGGACGGGCCGCCGGACAGGATGATCGCCTTCGGCTTCCTGGCCAGCATCTCGGCCACGGGCATGCTGCTCGGGACGATCTCGCTGTAGACCCGGGCCTCGCGGACGCGGCGGGCGATGAGCTGGGCGTACTGCGCGCCGAAGTCGACAACCAGGACGACGTCCGGGTTGCTGTCGGGCGCGGCTGCGGAGGGTGCTGCTGGCACGGGTGGCGGCCTTCCGGCAGTGGGAGGGGGTCGGTATTTGTCGATTCTACCGGGGCGCACGGGTCCGGGTTCGTCTCACCATCCGAACCCGGATTGGCCCGCGCTCGGCGGGTCGGTCCATACTGGCCGCATGCGCGAGCACCAGACCTTCGTCTTTACCTATGGCACCCGGCCCGCCGGGCGCCATGGGCTGTGCTGCTTGAGCATCTGACAAGCGAAACTTCCCAGAGCGCCCCGGGCCGACAAGGCCCGGGGCGCTCTGTCCTTTCCGGTCCTTGCCGACCCGGGGCGCCGCATCCCTTCCGAGGAGCCCCCATGAGCACGTCCGTCACCGAGAAGACCGGCGCCCGCACCGACGAGGCCGCCGCGGTGATCACCGGCGCGCGCGAGCGCATCGACGCACTCGACGACCACATCATCGGCCTCATCCAGGAACGGATGGCCGTCTCGGCCGTCATCCAGGAGTCCCGGATCGCCTCCGGCGGCCGCCGGGTCAATCTGAACCGCGAGATGGAGGTCCTCGCCCGCTTCCGCGACGCGCTCGGCAAGCCCGGCACCGCGCTCGCGATGACGATGCTGGAGCTGTGCCGGGGCCGTATCTGAGTTCGGGCGCTCCTCACCCGTACGGCGCCGTGACCGAGCCGGGCCCGGCTTCGTTGGTGGGGTGTCCGTGCCAGCCAGGGGCGGGCCCGAAGAAACCACGCGTGGCTCCGCTGGGGCGTGTGACGCACCTGCAAGTGCGTCGTGGGACCTCGCCCCAGTGTGCGTGACCGGACGGCAGGGGACAGCAGCCCGGTCACTCCATAAGGGCGGTCGGTTCCGGGGACGCCCGGGGCCGGCCGCATCCGGTCCGAACGGTTGCGTCGGGCGCAGCCCCTCCAGCACGATGCAGGACACGTCCCGCACCCCGTACTTCCGTCGCCATTGGCCGACGCCACTCGCGCGCCCCGCACGCGCCGGGTCGGCCACCCTGGCACCCCCTTCCAGCGGCGCACCCCCCGGCGCCGCCCCCGCGGCACCGACGCCGCCCTGACGTCGGTGCTGACGGCCCGGCCCCGCGGCCATCACGTACGCATCGGCTGTACGCGATGGCGGCGGGGCCCGTCGTTCGGTCAGCGGGACAGGAGGTAGCACATCCCGGCCCGCTTCGCGGCGAAGCCCCAGTCTCCCTGCGACGGCGACTGGTACCACATCACACCCGGCTCGGTGGACTCCGAGCGCCACGCGCGCGGGATCTCCTGGTACGCGGATCGACAGGCCTCGCGCACCATCTCCTTGACGCGCCCGGAGCCCGGATAGTCGCCGCCCGGCAGCGCCTCACGGGCGAAGGGGCCGGGAGCGGGACGGTTCACGTGCGGCTGACCAGACCGCAGCCCTCCGGGCGGTCGCGCTTCAGGTCCCTGCTGCGGTCGTACGGGTCGAGCGCGGAGCCGCTCGGACTGGGGCCCGAGGGGGTCTCGTCGGCGAACTCGGGGTGCAGATAGCCGTCGTAGACCGCGCACTGCGAGTTGGCGATGTCCACGTCGTAGTTGGTGATCCAGAGCTTTCCGGCGGTGGACCTCATGACGGACGGATCGGGGGCCTGGACGTCGAGGATCCGGCGCACGATCGTGCGGGCCACCTCCTGCGAGCCCGGCGCCGCCTTCACCACCGGGTAGACGAAGGTGTAGTCGGCGTGCACGACGACCCCGCTCCTGGCGTCCTTGCTGAACGTCATCCGGCCGCGCGTCTTGATCACGTCGCCGACGAGCCTGACCTTGTTGGGGTCGAACCGGCTGAAGAAGTTCAGCGGGTCGTGCTCCTTGTCGGGCTTGGCCAGCGCCGTGGTGAGGTCGCCGAGGACGTCGTGCTGGAGCGGGTCGATGAGGGCGAGGGCGGCCTCGGGGCGGCCGCCGCGCAGGGTCCCCGGGTTCAGGTCGGCGTCGATCAGGACGTCGCGGGTGCGGGCGAGGGCCGCGGCCACCTGCTCCTTGGAGAGCCCGCCGAGTGCGGTGGCCTCGGGCAGCTCGATCCCGGCGGCGCCGTCCGCGTACTGCGCCGCGGGCGAGCCCCGGAAGGGCTCCTTAAGGGTGGGGCGGTCGGGATCGTCGGCGAAGGACGGGGCGGCGGTGGGGGCCGCGGTCTCCGGCGGGAGCTGGGCCGTCGCCTCGCCGCCGGAGCCGCTGTCGCCGGTCACCAGGGACAGCGCGCGGGACGGGTTCAGCGCGACAAGGAGGACGCCCGCGGCGGCGAGGACGCCGAGCACGCCCCACATCCGGCGTCTGCGCCCGGCCCGTCCGTCCATCTCCCGCCAGGCGGGACCGGTGCGCCAGCCCTCCGGCTCGGCGGGACGCTTCTTGCCCTTGCGGCCGCGGGCGCCGCCCTGCGCGGCCTCCTGCTCCTTGCGCAGCCGCTCGGTCACCATGCGGGCCCGCGCCGAGGGCTCCTTGGGCGCGGACTTCCTGATGTCCTGCTCGGTGTCGCGGACGAACTGCTCCCAGATCTCGTCCGGCAGCGAGTCGTCGCCCGACGACTCCTTCGAGATCGGCGGCTTCTCGCTCACTTCTGATGGCCCCTCTTGGCATGTCCTGCGCGGCGCACGCCGCGGCAGCGGTTCGACATGCGGGGCCGCGCGATGGTTGCCGCACGGGAGGCGTGGTGTGGGTCACATAAGGATTTCGTGAAGACAGGACAACCATTCACAGCGGCCACGGGTCATGCATGCGGAACCAACAGCCCCGCCCGTTCTCGACGGCGGGGCTCCACCAGGTCTCCGCACACGCGAGAGGCGCTGCACTCGGAGGGGGGTGCAGCGCCTCTTGTCGTGTCCGGGGCGGGGTTTCGCGGTACGGGGCTGGGGGGTTACGGGGTCACGCCGTCGGCTTCGGCGGCACGGCGGGCATGCCCAAGAAGGGCAGCCTCAGGGCGCCGAACGCCTCCGCCGGGACCGCGGGGGACTTCGGCTCGACGGGGGCCAGCCGGACGTAGGCCGCGCCCTGCGCGGGCCGCGGGTCCTCCTCGCCCTTGTTGGGCCACAGCGACATAGCGCGCTCGGCCTGAGCGGTGATCGTCAGGGACGGGTTGACCCCGAGGTTCGCCGAGACGGCCGCGCCGTCGACGACCGAGATGCCGGGGTGTCCGTACAGCCGGTGGTAGGGGTCGATCACGCCGGTCTCGGCCGAGTCGCCGATCGGGCAGCCGCCGAGGAAGTGCGCGGTGAGCGGAGTCCCCATGAGCTCGCCGACGTTCGAACCGGCGAAGCCGTTGATCTCCGCGGCGATCGCCGTCGCCCCGTCCGTGGCCGCCCGGATCTGCTTCGGGTTGGGCGCGCCGTGACCCTGCTCGGCCGTCAGCAGGCCCTTGCCGACGCCGTCCGCCTTGAGGTGCGTGGTGAGCGAATTGTCGAGTGACTGCATGACCAGGCCGATGATCGTGCGCTCGGACCAGCGGTGGTTGCTGATCGAACGAGCGAGCAACAGCGGGTGCCTGGCCGCGTTCCCGAGCCAGTTGCGCACCCGGTTCACCCCGTACGGCACCTGGAGGATGGACATGCTGCCCATCGCGTTCGAGCCCTTGCCGTAGCGGACCGGCTCGATGTGGGTGTTCTCGTCCGGGTGGATCGAGGAGGTGATGGCGACGCCGCGGGTGAAGTCGACCCGGGGCGCTCCGTGCCGCTTGCGGTAGCGGCGGCCGGTGGTCTGCGCGCCGACCAGCGCCTCGGAGTTGGTCCGGGTCAGCTCGCCCAACCGCTTGGAGATGTACGGGAGTTGGCCGCTGGAGCGCATGCGGTGCAGCAGGGTCTGGGTGCCGTAGGTGCCGGCCGCGACGACCACGCGGCGGGCGGTGAGGAGGTGTCCGTCGGAGTCCTTGCGGTCGGTGGGCAGGGTCGCCACCGCGTAGCCGCCGCGCGAGTCGTCGGTCACCGAGACGACGGTCGTCATGGGGTGGACGACCGCGCCCGCCTTCTCGGCGAGGTAGAGGTAGTTCTCGTTGAGGGTGTTCTTCGCGCCGTGGCGGCAGCCCGTCATGCACTCGCCGCACTCGACGCACGCCCTGCGGGAGGGGCCCGCCCCGCCGAAGTAGGGATCGTCCACCGCCGTGCCCGGCTTGGCCCTCGACGTGCCGTCGGCGTCCTGGCCGTCGCCGAAGAAGACGCCCACGGGGGCCATGTGGAAGGTGTCGCCGACGCCCATGCGCTGGGCGGCGGCCTTGAGGTGCACGTCGGAGGGGGTCATCGTCGGGTTGAGCCGCACCCCGAGCATGCGCCGCGCCTGGTCGTAGTACGGCGCGAGCTCGTCCTGCCAGTCGGTGATGTCCTTCCACTGCGGGTCCTCGAAGAACTGCTTCGGCGGCACGTAGAGGGTGTTGGCGTAGTTCAGGGACCCGCCGCCGACCCCCGCGCCGCCGAGCACCATCACGTTGCCGAGCAGGTGGATGCGCTGGATGCCGTAGAGGCCGAGCCTCGGTGCCCACAGGTAGTTCTTGATGTCCCAGGAATTCCTGGGGAGCGTGGCCGGGGTGAAGCGCCGGCCCGCTTCCAGGACGCCGACCCGGTAGCCCTTCTCGGTGAGCCTCAGCGCCGTCACCGAGCCGCCGAAGCCCGAGCCGACCACCAGGACGTCGTAGTCGTATCCGCCGTCCTCGTCCGGTTTCTGGGCTGGGGGTACCTGGGACATGGCTCTCCTCGTGCGCGGGGGACGGGCGGGGGCGGGTCTTCCTCGGGTCAGCGCAGACGCAGGGCCTTCATCGCCTTCAGGCTGCGGCTCATGAAGGCCGCGTACTTCTCGTCGTCCATGCCGAAGGAGGGCGCGAGGGGCAGGATGCGCTGCTGGGCGATGGTCTGCGCCTCGGTGTACTTGAGGATGCCCTCGGATCCGTGCCGGCGGCCGAGCCCGGAGTCCTTCATGCCGCCCATCGGCGACTGGACGCTGCCGTAGGCGGGGGCGTACCCCTCGTTGATGTTCACCGTACCGGTGCTCAGCTTCGCCGCCACCTCGTGGCCGCGGCGCGAATCCTTCGTCCACACCGAGGAGTTGAGGCCGTACGGGGTGCCGTTGGCCCGCTCGACGACCTCGTCCTCGTCGGTGAAGCGGTAGACGGAGACGACCGGGCCGAAGGTCTCCTCGGTGCACACGGCCATCGGCGCCTCGACGCCGTCGAGGATGGTCGGCTCGTAGAACAGGGGGCCGATGTCCGGCCGGGCGACGCCGCCCGCGAGGAGCCTGGCGCCCTTGGCCACGGCCTCCTCGACGTGCCGGGTGACGGTCTCCAGCTGGCGCTCGCCGACCAGGGAGCCCATGTCCGCCCCGTACGCGAGTGAGCGGCCGAGCCGCATCGCCTTCGTCCGTGCGGCGAAGCGGTCGAGGAAGGCGTCGGCGATCGATTCATGGACGTACAGTCGCTCGATCGAAATGCAGAGCTGTCCGGCGGAGGAGAAGCAGGCGCGGACCGCGCCCGCGGCCGCCTTCTCCACATCGGCGTCGTGCAGCACGAGCATCGCGTTCTTGCCGCCCAACTCCAGTGACACGCCCACGAGTCGGGCCGCCGCACCCTGCGCGACCTCGCGTCCGGTGCGGGTCGATCCGGTGAAGGACACGTAGTCCGCGTGCTTGACGACCTCGGGGCCGACGACCGGTCCCTCGCCGAGGACGACCTGGAAGACCTCGGCCGGAAGCCCCGCCTCGATCAGCAGGTCGCGCGCCCACAGGGCGGTCAGCGCGGTCTCGGTGTCGGGCTTCATCACCACGGCGTTGCCCGCGACGAACGCGGGCAACGCGTCGCCCACCGACAGCTCAAGGGGGTAGTTCCAGGGCGCGATCTGGCCGACGACCCCGCGCGGCTGACGCAGTTCGGTGACCTTGGTCAGGGTGGGCACGACTCCCGTGTGCCGCCTGGCCTTCAGATAGGCGGGGGCCTTGCGCCCGTAGTGGCGGGCCGCGACGGCGACGGCCTGCACCTCCTCGTGCGCGTGCAGCCGCGCCTTGCCGGTCTCCAGCTGGATCAGGTCGAGCACCTCGGCCTGGCGCGCGAGCACGAGGTCGTGGAAGCGGAGCAGCACGGCGGCGCGGGCGCGGACCGGCGTCGCGGCCCAGGCGCGCTGCGCCGCGCGGGCCCGCGCGAAGGCCCCGGCGACGTCCTCGGGCGTGGACTCGGGCAGGTCGGCCAGCTTCTCCCCGGTGAACGGGGTGTGGTTGGCGGTCCGTCCCGAGCCGGCCACGCCCCGGGTGAGCTGGGCGATCAGCTGTCCCGTGACCACGTCGGCGGCGGTGCGCGCGCCTGCCGGGGCCGGGGCGACCGGGTTGGTGCCGGCGGGCTTGAGGGTGGTCGTGGGCGAGGCCTGCGAGTCCGTCATGGGGCGAGCGTATGCCTGGCGCGGCACTTTCGGTACCCGTCGGTAACGGGTTTTCGGACCCCCGGTAACCCCGCCAGCGATCACTGGCCAGATAACCGCTGATCAGCGGCTTACGTCCACCGGGGGCCACCGGACATCACAGGTCGTGGATCTTCAGCCCGTCGGCCACCTCGGCGAAGAGCGCCTCGCCGTCCTTCGCCGCCTTCCCCGCCGCGGGCATCGACACCCGCAGCCGCCAGTAGCCGGTGCCCTGGCCCGGAACGAGCAGCTCGTGGTAGCGGTAGCGGGTCGGATTCGGGTCGGACGCGGCCGAGTTCGGCGTGTAGTCGGTGACGATGTCGTACGCCTTCCGGCCCTGGTGGCGCACCGTGGTGGTGGTCACCTTCGCCGCCGTGAACTCGATGCCGTTCCTGCCGCCCTTCTCGTAGTACGTCTTCCACACGGCGGGGTCGGCGGCCAGCGTCTCGTGGGTCCTGTCGGTCGCCGGGTCCAGCCGGTCGGCGTAGATCCGGAAGACGGCGCTCGGGTCGGCGTAGGTGACGTTGTTGCCGTCCGTGCCCTGGGTGCGCGCGTAGTCGTCGGGGACCGCCACGTCGGCGTGCAGCACCTCGTTCTCGGGCCGCACCTGCCAGCCCGCGGGCAGACCGCCGCCGCCGAAGGGATTCGCCAGGAGCAGGACGAGCGCGACCGCCACCGCCAACACCCCGCCGCCGAGCCCGAACTGGGCCCCGCGGTTGCCCACCAGGATCGGCGGCACCCAGCGGCTTCCACCGGCGGGCGCCCCCTCCCCCGCGTACACCCGGGTCGCCGCCGGGGCCGGCGCCGGCCGGGCGGCCTGCTCAAGGGTGGCCCGGACCTCGGCGGCGGCCGGCCGGGCCGCGGGGTCCTTGCGCAGCAGCTGCATGACCAGGGTGCCGAACGCGCCCGAGCCCCGGGCGGGCGTCTGCGGTTCGGCCGACAGCACCGCCTGGAGGGTGGCCGGGGTGTTGCTGCGGCGGTAGGGGGACATGCCCTCGACGGCCGCGTACAGGACCACACCCAGCGACCACAGGTCGGACTCGGGACCCGGCCGCTGGCCCAACACCCGCTCCGGGGCGATGAATTCGGGCGAGCCGACGAACGCGCCGGTCTCCGTCAGGCCCTGCTCGCCCTCGACCTGGGCTATGCCGAAGTCGGTGAGCACGACCCGGTCGCCGCGCCCGAGCAGTACGTTGTCCGGCTTCACGTCCCGGTGCAGGACGCCCGCCTCGTGGGCCGCCGAGAGCGCGCCGAGCACGGCGAGGCCGATCCGCGCGGCCTCGCGGACGTCGAGGGTGCCCTCCTGGAGCCGGTCGGCGAGCGACTGCCCGCGCACCAGCTCCATCACGATCCACGGCTTGCCGTCCTCCATGACGACGTCGTGCACGGTGACGACGTTGGGATGGTCGATGCGGGCCGCGGCGCGGGCCTCGCGCTGCATGCGCAGATGGACGGTGTCCCGCTCGCGCGCCCCCAGGTGGTCCGGCACGCGCGGCTCCTTGACCGCCACGTCCCGGTCGACGACCTCGTCGCGGGCCCGCCAGACCGTGCCCATGCCGCCGTGCCCCAGCCGTCCCACGAGCCGGTAGCGGCCCCCGAGCAAACGCCCGGTGACGTCGGTGGGTTGCTGCTGTGTCGGCTCGTACGGCTTCGGCTCGGGCGCCGTCCGCCGCGCTGCCGGAGCGGGCGGCTCCGGCGGCCGCAGGCCGTAGCTGGTGGGCTCGCCGGCCCGTCCCCCATCGTCTCTCATGCCCATATCCTGACGAACGGCGGCGCGGGGGGCCACAGGGGGTCGCGTGCGGATGCACACCCGTGACAGAAGCGGGGTTCAGGGGCCCGGGACGAAGGAGTCGAGGGCGGTGTCGAAGTTCCGCTTCGCCTCGTCGACGCGGGCCAGCGGCGCCGAGACCCACACGTCGTACATCCGCCCCAGGACGTCCCAGCACTCGTCGAAGGTGTGCCGGGCGCCCTCGGCCCTGGTGAAGCCGTTCCAGGTGAACTCCCACAGCGCCGCGTCGCGGCCGTGGTGGGTGGTGGCGGTGACCTTGCCGTCGCGGTAGCCGGGGTTGCTGACCGGCCCGGCCGCGGCCGCGCGCCGCATGGCGCCGAGGGGGCCGCCCGCCACCGCGTTCTGGGTCCGGACGCCGATCCTGAGCGCGCCGTCCGGGGACGTGTAGAACACGCGCTGCTCGTCGGTGCTGCGGACGTAGCCGTCGGGCAGGACCAGACCGAAGCCGTCCGGGTCGCGGACGAAGCGGAACCCGTCGGGCATGGGCGGGGGCCCACCCCCGGGCGGGGGTGGCGGGGGCGGCGGCGGGGGCGGGCGCCAAGGTCCGTCCGGCGGGGGCGCGGACCTGCTCGGCGCCGACTGCTCCACCGACGTGCGGTCCGCTCCCGCGCCACCGAGCGCGAACACCGCGACGGCCGCGCCCGCCCCGGCCAGCACGATCACCAGCGCCGCGCCCACCAGCACGCTCCGGGCCCGCCACGGCCGGGCGGCGGGGCTCGGCGAGTCGACCGGGGTGGCGGGCGGTCCCGGCTGCGGCAGCACGCGCTCGGTCGGCACGTAGCGCGGTCTCGGGGTACTCCCGGTCGCCGCGAACGTACGCAGCAGCGACTCCGCTTCCACCGCGCCGAGCCGGTGCGCGGGATCGCGCTCCAGGAGGCCGTGGACGACCGGGAGCAGCGGGCCCGCGGCGCGGGGCGGGCGGATCTCGTCGAGCACGACCGCGTGCAGGACCCCGCCCAACGAGTCGCGATGGAAGGGGGATTCGCCGCTCAGGGCCGCGCACAGCAGGGCGCCGAGCGACCACAGGTCCGACTCGGGTCCGGCGCTCGCGCCCTGCATCCGCTCCGGAGCGGTGTACTCGGGCGATCCGACGAATGCTCCCTCCTCGCTGATCGTCGAGGCGCCCGGCACCTGCGCGATGCCGAAGTCGGTCAGCACGACGCGTCCGCTGTCCTGCTCGATGAGGACATTGGCCGGCTTGAGGTCGCGGTGCAGCACGCCCCGGGCGTGCGCGGTGGCGAGCGCGCCGAGGAGCGCGACACCGATGCGGGCGGCCTCCTGGACGCCGACGGGTCCGGCGGAGGTGAGCCGGTCGGCGAGCGAGCCGCCGTCGACGAGTTCCATCACGATGTACGACCGTCCGCCCGCGTCCCCGGGTCCCGACTCCTCGACGACGTCGTGGACGACGATGACGTGCGGGTGTTTGATCTGGGCGACCGCGCGGGCCTCGCGCAGCGCGGCGGTGGCGGGCGCGCCACCCTCGGGGTGCAGTTCCTTCACGGCGACCTGGCGGCCGAGCAGTTCGTCCTGCGCGCGCCAGACCGTGCCCATCCCGCCCCGGCCCAGCCGGCCCGCCAGCCGGTAACGCCCCGCCACCAGACGGGCGTTGGGGCGGCCCCGGGGTTCTTTCGGTTCCTGCTCCGCTGTGGACATCGGGTCCCCCTCGATCTCCCCGCACACGTGCAGCGCCCATCATGCCGCACCCCGGGCGGGCTCCGGCGGCATTCGCCGCAGGTGGGAGGAGTCCGGTCAGTCGCCGGCGGAGGAGCCGGGCTGCCAGCCCTGGAGGACCGTGTCGAACTGCTGGCGGATGGTCGCCCAGTCCTCGTCGGGGCCCGACATGTAGAGGGCGTACTCGGGCTTGCCGCCGTCGCCGTAATACATCTGGTCGATGGCGTGCCGCTTGCCGGGGAAGTCCTGCTTCTCCACGTAGGTGAACTCCCAGAGCGAGGACTTCACCTGGTCCCGGAAGTTGTTGCCGTGCAGGGTGACCCGCTTGTACTGGGGCAGCCGGTCCTTGAGCGACTTCTCCATGTTGAGCATGTGCATGTACGGGTTCTCGAAGTCCGGCGACTTCGTGACGCTGATCCGGATGCGGTGCTTGCCGTTGTCCGGGGTGTAGTCGATCTCGGAGCCGTCCAGCTGGCGCTTCCAGCCCTTGGGTACGAGCAGGCTGAAGCCGGCCTGGTCCTTGACGCGCTGCCAGCCGTCCGGCACCGACGGGTCGCCGCCCGGCTTCTTGCCGGCCTCCGGGGTGGTGGACACGGCGGGGCTCTGCGGGGCGCCGCCGCCGGACGAACCTCCGCGGCCCTCCTGGTACTTCATCGCCGCGAACCCGGCGCCCACGCCCACGACCGCGGCCAGCGCCACCACGAGGGCGACGGTCCGCCAGCGCCGCCTGCCCGGGGCCGGGCGGGCGGCGGGCAGCGGCGGGGGCGGCGCCACCGGGGCCGGGCGCTGGACCTGCCGCACCTCGGTGGGTCCGGTCTGCGCGGCGGCGGCCGAGCGCAGCTCCTGCTCGGACAGCTGGGTGGTCGGCACATAGGCCTGGGCGGCCTTGGACGAGCGCCCCTCCATCGCGTCGAGGAACATCCGCTCGGCCTCCTCGACCGAGGGCCGCTCCCCCGGGTCCTTGCGGAGCAGCGCCACGATCACGGGGGCCAGCGCTCCGGCCCGGTCGGGCGCCGGGGGCTCCTCCGCCACGACGGCCTGCATGGTGGAGATCGGCGAGTCCCGGCGGAACGGCGACTCGCCCTGCACGGCGGCGTACAGGGTCGCGCCCAGGGACCACAGGTCGGAGGCGGGGCCGGGGTGGGCGCCCTGGACCCGCTCGGGCGCCAGGTAGTCGATGGAGCCGACGAGTTCGCCGGTCTTGGTGATGGTGACGTCGCCCTCGATGGCGGCGATCCCGAAGTCGGTCAGCAGCACCCGCCCGTCGCTGGCGAGCAGCACGTTGCCGGGCTTCACGTCCCGGTGCAGCACCCCGGCCGCGTGCGCGGCCCGCAGCGCGCCCAGCACGTGCAGCCCGATGCGGGCGGCCTCGCGGGCCTCGATGCGGCGCCCGTCGGCGTCCTTGACGGCGTCGGCGAGCGAGGGCCCGTCGACGTACTGCATGACGATCCAGGGCCGGTTGTCGTGGTCGAGCACGTCGTGGACGGTGACCACGCCGGGGTGGGTGATGCGGGCGGCGGCGCGCGCCTCCTTCTGGGTGCGCGCGTGCAGCACCGCCCGGTCGGCCTCGGCCACGTAGAGGGCGGCGGTGAGTTCCTTGACGGCGACGGTGCGGTGCAGGACCTCGTCATGGGCGCGCCAGACCTTGCCCATGCCGCCGCGGCCTATCGCGTCGCCGAGCCGATAGCGCCCGGCGAGCAACAGCCCCGCGCCGCTCGTGCTGTGAGTGTTTTCCACGTCCCCCGCCCGACCAGACCTTTCCTACGGGGCCAGATTACGGAGCGGAATCCGGCCAGGGAACCTCGGGGCACCCAACCGTGACCATACGGACCGTTGGTCCCGCGATGGTCAGGTCTTTCGGCCGTTCCTGCCGGCGCACATACCCGTCCAAGCCCGTGCGGGCAGGGCGATTTCGGTGACTGCGCAGCGTGACCGGCCGTCAGCGGGTCACGCGGTAGGCGCCGGTGGCCTGCCCGTAGATCTCCGTCACCTTGTCACGCTGCGACTCGGGACCGATGACCTGGACCACGTGATATCGGCCATTGACGATCATGGCGAGATTGCGTACGTAGACCTGCCGCCCGCTGCTGTCCCGCCAGGTGAACTGCCCCTCGGCCATGGACTGCTGCCCCACCTCGATCCGCCGCAGACCGGTGGAGGTGGCCCAGCTGGAGTCCCGGAAGGGCTGGAGCTCGCGCTCCTTGTCGGCCTGGTAGGCCAGCGGGTCCGAGCCGTCGTCCTTCACGGAGTCCCGCCCGGGGACGACGATGAGCAGGAAGTCACCCCCGACATACCGGACTTGCCCGGCGTCGTTCATGGGCTGCCGCTGCCAGCTCTGGTCGACCCCGATCTGGAACCCCGCGGCGTCCTTGCGCACGGCGTACCCGGCGGCCGGACCGGGGCTCGCCCCGCCGGGGCCGGTGGTCTGCGTCTGCTGGGAGGGCGGCGTGCCGCCGGGCGCGGGTACTTGGGAGCGGGTGGGCGGCGCGCCGGGGCTCTGCTGCCCGTTCGTACCGGACGGGGTGGCGCTGCCGGTGTTCCGCGCGGAGTCCGAGCGGGGCATGAACAGGACCGCGTACGCGATCGCCGCGGCCAGCAGCACCAGGATGAGCACGAGCAGCAGCCGGCCGAGCGATCTCGGTCTCCTGCCGCGCGGCGCGGGCTGGCGGTGCCGGTGGCGGCCGTGCTCGGCGGGCGGCGTGACGGCCACGGCGGCGGACCGCCTTCTGCGCCGCACCAGTTCGCCCCGGCGGCGCAGGATGGGCAGCCGGCGGGCGTCGGGGACGATCGGCGGGGCGGTGCGGGTGCCCGCGTCCGGCTCGGGCGCGGAGCGCACGAGCGAGCGCAGCCAGCCGCGCAGCTCCTCGAACTCCGGCCGCTCGCTGGGGTCCTGGCGCAGCAAGGATTCGACGACCGGCCGCAGCGGCCCGCACTCCTCGGCGAACGCGGGCGGCTCCCCGCACACCATCTGCACGAGTTCGGCCGCGCTCTCCTCCGGGTAGGGGGCGTGGCCCTGCACGGCGCGGAACAGCAGGGCGCCGAGCGCCCAGAGGTCGGTGGCCGGGCCGATCGGCGGGGCGAGCCGCCAGTTCTCGTGCACGGACCCGGCCTGTTCGGGCGCCCACCGCTCGGTGACCGCCCCGACGACGGCCATCCGGGTGTGCCGGGCTCGCTCGGCGGCCAGCCGGTTGGCGGGACCGCGATAAGGGGCGGTGACCGGCGCCGGTACGGGTGCGGCCGTCCGCTCCCTGACCGGGACGGGCAGCGGGGCGGCGGCGTGCGGCCGGCGCTGGGAGTCGGCCCGAAAGGCGTCGGCCCGGAACCCAGGGGGCAGCGCGGGGGTCCGCGGCGGCGAACCCCCTTGATCCTGCCGGGGGTTGTGCCCCTGACTGTCCCGTTCCCGAGCTGCCTCGGCCTGACGCGGCGCGGGGCGCGGCACCCAGCGGCCGGTCACCGGGTCGTACTGGCGGCGGGTGCGGCCGGAGTCGGCGCCCTGGTCGTCGCCGTACGGGCTCGCGGCGCCCGCGCCGGGCACCCGCACCCCGCGGACCGGGTCGTACACGCCCTGTTCGGCCCCGCCCTCTTCAGGTCCGTCCGGCGCGGTGGGCGTGCCCCCGGGGTCCGGCCGCTGGGCCGGGAGGGAGGCGTCGGCTCCGGTGCGCGCCGCGGCCCTGGCGCCCGCGCGATAGGCGGCGACCACCCCGGCCCGCGCGGTCCGCGCTCCGGACTCCCCGGCCGACGCGCCGTTCGGCCCGGCCTCCGCCGAAGTGTCCGCCGAAGGGGCCTCGTACAGCTCCTGCGGGTCTGGTGGCCGGGTCGCTTCCCCTGACCCGTTCGACGTCGTGGGCGGCGGGCCCTCGCCGAACCCGTCGCCGTCCGGAGCGAGCGGCACGGGCGCGTACCCGCACAGCGCCTCCTCGGCGGCGCCCGCCGCGAGGCCGGTCAGCACGACCCGCCCGTCATCGCATATCAACACCGTGCGGGCGGTGATGTTGCGATGCGTCCAGCCGTGCGCGTGCAGGACCCGCAGCGCGGTCAGCACGTCGGAGGCGACCTCCGCCGCGCGAAAAGGGTTCAGGGGACGCTCGGCGAGCAGCGCCGACAGCGGGCGCGCGGCGACCAGCTCGCTGACGATCCACAGCGAACCGTCCTGCGCGAACACGTCGAAGACCTGGTCGAGACGCGGGTGGTCGGGGATCCGCGCGGCCGCCTGCGCCGCCTCAAGAGCCCGGCGCACGGCGGGATCGGCGGGCCGCCGGGTGGTCCGCCCGTAGCCGGGCGCGGTCCCGTATCCACCGCCGCCCTCGCGCATGTACGCGTCCGGCGTCCCGTACGCGTCGTCACCGTCGAGCACCTCGGCGTCGACGACCTCGGGCAACGGCACCTGGCGCACCAGGACTTCCTGCCCGCTGTACGTGTCGAAGGCTCGCGTCTCGACGAGCTCGTAGGCGTCGTCGGGGGGCAGCGGCAGCCGGTAGCGGTCGGCGAGCACCCGACCCGCATAGTCGTCCACGACGCCTCCCCACAGCGCGCTGTTACCCCCGGACCACGGTCCCGGTCTCGACGCAACCCGTCAATTCCGGTCGATTACCGGCCCATTGCGGCTGCGTACGGTCCGCGAGTTCTCACGATACGTGGCCCCGCCGCATCACGTCCGGGGGATACCCGTTTCCCCGCCCGGAGCAGCCACACCTCACGGCCGTCGCACGGCGGACCGAGCACGGCTCGGGCACGGTGTCACGCGGGGTGGCGGTGACGGACGCCTGGGGGGTGACGCGGTCCGAGCGCGGGTCGTCGAGCGTGCCCCCGCTGCCTGCCGCACGAGGTCGGGCGGGCCCGGGTGTGGCCCGGAGCTCAGAGGTCAGGCGGGCTTGAAGGTGGCGAAGAGGGCGGCCAGGGTCTGCTGCGTCTCCGGCTTCGACCAGTCCGCGTCCTTGGCCGAGAACATGATTCCGTAGCCCTGGGTGGGGCCCACGACGAAGCCCCGGTCCACGGAGTGGTACCTGGCCCCGCTGTCGTCGTCGAAGGTGAACTCCCAGTCGGCCGCGAGCCAGCCCCGGTAGTCCACCGCGGCTATCTTCACCCGCTTGTAGCCCGACCGCGTCATGGACGACTCCTGGTTCGTCCAGTCCTGCACCGGGTTCGACTTGGGGGTGTCGGTCCAACCGATCAGCAGGCGCTGCCCGTTGGGCCCGGTGAAACGGGCGCCCCCGTCGTCGGTCGTCTTGTACGCCCAACCCGGGGGCAGGCCTATGGAGAAGCCCTGGCTCGACTTGTAGGGCGTGGTGGCGGGACCGCCCGTGGCCCCGCCCTTGTTCCCGCCGGTACCGGCACCCGTGTCATCGCCGGTGTTGTCGTCGCCCTTGCCGTCGCCCTGTCCGGCCGTGGCCGGGGAGCCGTTGCCCGACGGGGTGGCCCCGTCCGACGACTGCTGCCCACCGCTTCCCTTCTTGCTGCTCACCGGGGAACCACCGGCGGCGGGACCGCTGGACGCCGCCTTGTCGCTCTTCGGCTTGCCTGCGGAATCGTCTCCTCCGCTGAGCGTGATGGCGAGCACCGTGCCGAGTATCGCGAGCGCGGCGACCACGGCGATGATCACCAGGGTGCGGCGAGGCACGACATCGGTGAGCGGCGCGCGCGGCGGCGGAACCGGGCCGGACGGCGACCCGGACGACCGCGCGGGCACCGCCTTGGAGCGGACGTCCCGGGCCTCCCTGGCGACCTGCGCCTTCTCCTTGGCCGACGCCTTGGCCTCGGCGGCCGCGTTGCGTACGGACTTGAGCGCGCCGCGCACCCGCTCGGCGGCCACGTCGGTCTTCGGCTCACCGGGCAGCGGCGGCAGCGGAACCACCCGGGTCGCCTCGGGCGACACCGGTTCGGGCGCGGGCGCCGGGCGCTCGGGCGCGTTCAGCACCTCGGTGAGCAGCTTGCGGGCGGCGGCGTTGTCGAGCCGCTGCGCCGGGTCCTTGGCGAGCAGCCCGTAGATGACCTGCTCCAGCAACGGCCCCGCGTTCTTGGGCGGGTCGACCGGCTCGGTCATCACCGCGGTCAGCGTCGCGATCGCCGAGCCCTTGTCGTACGGAGGAACGCCCTCCACGCTCGCGTACAGCAGCCCGCCGAGCGACCAGAGGTCGGCGGCCGGACCGGGCTTGTGGCCGCGGGCCCGCTCGGGCGAGATGTACGAGGGCGCGCCGACCAGCATGCCGGTGGAGGTGATGGAGGGGTCGCCCTCCACCTGGGCGATGCCGAAGTCGGTCAGCACGACCCGGCCGTCCTCGGCGATCAGCACGTTGGACGGCTTCACGTCGCGGTGCAGGATGCCCTCGCGGTGCGCGGAACGCAGTACGTCGAGGATCGCGAGCCCCACCTCGGCGGCCCGGCGGGGCGTCAGCGTCCCGTCCTCACGCACCGCTTCGGCGAGCGACTTGCCCTCGACGAGCTCCATGACGATCCAGGGCCGGTCGTCCTCGTCCACGACGTCGTAGACCGTGACGGCCGCGGTGTTGCGGATCCGGGCGATCGCCTTGGCCTCGCGGAGGGTACGCGTGATGAGGCGGCGCTTCTCCTCCTCCTCGATGCTGGCGGGGAACCGCAGTTCCTTCACGGCGACGGTGCGCCCGAGCGTCTCGTCGACGGCCCGCCAGACCGTGCCCATCCCGCCCCGGCCGAGCACGCCACCGAGCCGGTACCGCCCCGCGAGCAGCCGCCCTTCCCCGCCCCCCTTCCTGCCACCCGCGTCCGCACGCCCTGACGTGTCATCAGCGGCCGAGGACTGCGAGCCCGACTTCGCCGGGGCGGAGGAAGCGGCGACCTTGGCGTCCACCCTGGGATCGGCAGAGGAGCGACCGGAGGGGGAGCCCGACTTGGCGTCACCGGCCTTCGGGGTCGGCTCAGCCTTCGGCGTCGGCTTGGGGTCCGCTGCCGCCTGAGCCGCCGCCTTGGCGTCACCGGCCTTCGGGGTCGGCTTGGCGTCGGAACCCTGGGAGCCCTCGGGGCCCTGGGAGGCAGGCCCCGACTTTGCCGACGGGTCGGCACCGGCATCGGCAGATCGGGAGCCCGGCTTGGCCGCGGTCGAAGCGTCCGCGGCGCCCGGCTTGGCCTTCGGCGCGGCGGCGTTCCGCTTCACGCCCTCGCCGTTGGCAACGGTGTCACCGGACTTGGCGACCGGCGTCCTCGGGTCCGGCTTGGCGTCGCGAGCGGCGGCACCCCGCTTCTCACCCGACGCCCCGGCACCGGCACCCGAACCGGCCTTCGCATCCTTCACTCCGGCACCCTGCGTGTCCTTCGGGGACGCCGCATCCCGCCCGGCCTCCGGCGACTCGTCCGCGCCCGGCTTCGCCACCGCGTCACCCGCACGCGAAGCCGAGCCCGCACCGGGCTCGGGCGCGGGGGCGGGCCGGTCGGCCGGGGCCGCCGCATCCGCCGGGCGCCGCCCGGACTTCGTGCCCGCCTCGCCCGAGGTGGACTCTGCGGGCGTCGACGACGCCCCCGGTTCCTGCCGCTCGTCCCGCTGGGGTTCCCGCGACTGCTCCGCCTCCGACATGCGTCCCCTCTGCGATTCCTGATCTTCGCCCGCGCCGGCCTCGGCCCGCGGCCTGCCGCGACCTGCCTCGTGGAGGCGGCCCGGCTCACCGCTCCGACCTGCTTGTCCTGCCGGGTGACCGACCCGCACCGGAGCCGCGCTCGAACTCGGCGTCCGCGCGAGGCCCGTAACCCGCCCTGGCAGAGCCCCCATTGTCCCTCACGCCAGGACCGGTGATGGTCCCGGGTCCGGCGTCCGCCAACTTGGCTCCGGAGGAAGGGAAGCCCGCCGCGCCGGCGCTCCGGGCACCACGCATCGCGGCGCCGGCCAGGACGCCGACCAGGACGCCGTGCGTCATCGGCACAGCGGCACCGCCCGCCGGACCCGCCCCTTCCGCCGCACGGACCGCTCCGGCCCCACGGCTCACCCAAGGCAACACCCGGCCGCCGCGCGGTGCGCCGAAAACGCGTCCGGCCCCCGGTGTCGCAACGCCCGTACACCCTCGGCCGTGCCGACCCTGTCCGCGCGGACGCGCGGACAGCGTCAGCCCGCCCCTCGGGGCGACCGTCGTGCTCCAGCTCCCCGCGGACGGCGGGCCGGGGCTCGACGACACCGCGGGCGAGCATCTGCCCGGCCTGATACGCGGGCATGGCGACCACGGCCGCCACCTCACCCTGCGCTCCCTGCCCTTCCACACCGGCGGCCTCTTGAACTACACGGCGGAGACCACCGTTCCGGTTCCACTCACCCCCGAAGAGGCCGCTCGCATCGCGCTCACCCACTCCCCCAGCCCCTCGAACTCGCTCGTTTCGACACCGAGTTCCGCCCGACGTCGCCTCGCCTCCCCGCGGCGGCGCCGTCCTCCCCGTGTGCCCGTCCTAGACCGGCGCGATGTCCGGCGCGCCGAGCCGGGCCGCGTCCGCCGTCAGGTCGTCCGGCTGACGCTGCGACTCGCGCTCCGCCTCCACCCGCTTCTCGTAGTGCTCCACCTCCTTCTCGATCTGCTTGGTGTCCCAGCCGAGCACCGGCGCCATCAGCTCCGCGCACTCACGGGCCGAGCGGGTGCCCCGGTCGAAGGTCTCGATCGAGATCCGGGTCCGCCGGGTCAGTACGTCATCGAGGTGCCGGGCCCCCTCGTGCGAGGCGGCGTAGACGATCTCGGCGCGCAGATAGTCGTCCGCGGCGGCGAGCGGCTCACCGAGCGAGGGATCGGCGGTGATCAGCTCCAGGAGGTCCTCGGCCATCGAGCCGTACCGGTTCAACAGGTGCTCCACGCGCACCACATGGAGGCCGGTCCTCGCCGCGATCCTGGCCCGCGCGTTCCACAGCGCCTTGTACCCCTCGGCGCCGAGCAGCGGGGTGTCCTCCGTGACGCAGGCCGCGACGCGCTGATCCAGGGCGTGCACCGCCTCGTCGACGGCGTCCTTCGCCATCACCCGGTACGTCGTGTACTTGCCGCCCGCCACGACCACAAGACCCGGCACCGGATGCGCGACGGTGTGTTCGCGCGAGAGCTTGCTGGTGGCGTCGGACTCCCCGGCGAGCAGCGGTCGCAGACCCGCGTAGACACCCTGCACGTCGTCCCGGGTCAGCGGCACCGCGAGCACCGAGTTGACGTGTTCGAGCAGGTAGTCGATGTCGGCGCTCGACGCGGCGGGGTGCGCCTTGTCGAGGTCCCAGTCGGTGTCGGTGGTGCCGACGATCCAGTGCCTGCCCCAGGGAATGACGAAGAGGACGGACTTCTCGGTCCGCAGGATCAGCCCGGTATTCGAGTGGATCCGGTCCTTGGGCACCACCAGGTGGATGCCCTTCGAGGCCCGTACATGGAACTGCCCCCGCTCCCCGATCAGCGCCTGGGTGTCGTCGGTCCACACCCCCGTCGCGTTCACCACCTGCTTGGCACGGACCTCGTACTCCCCGCCCGCTTCTCCATCCTGCACCCTGGCACCGACAACGCGTTCGCCCTCGCGCAGGAAGCCCACCACCCTGGCCCGGTTGGCGACCTGTGCGCCGTACGAGGCCGCGGTGCGCACCAGCGTGGTCACATAGCGGGCGTCGTCCATCTGCGCGTCGTAGTACTGCAAGGCCCCGACCAGGGCGTCCTTCTTCAACGCGGGCGCGACGCGCAGCGCGTGGCGCCGGCTCAGGTGACGGTGCGTCGGCAGTCCTCTGCCGTGCCCGGACGACACGGACATCGCGTCGTAGAGCGCCACGCCCGATCCGGCGTAGAGCCGCTCCCAGCCCTTGTGCTGCAAGGGGTATAGGAACGGAACCGGTTTGACCAGGTGCGGGGCGAGCCGTTCGAGAAGCAGTCCGCGCTCCTTGAGGGCTTCGCGCACGAGGGCGAAGTCGAGCATCTCCAGATAGCGCAGCCCGCCGTGGATCAGCTTGCTGGAGCGGCTGGACGTGCCGGACGCCCAGTCCCGCGCCTCGACCAGGCCGGTGGTCAGGCCCCGGGTCGCCGCGTCGAGGGCCGTGCCCGCTCCGACCACCCCCGCGCCCACGACCAGCACGTCCAGCTCGCGTTCGGCCATGGCGGCGAGCGCCTGTGCGCGCTGCTCGGGTCCCAGTGTCGCTGTCCTCACGGCTTGCCTCCCGTTGATCGGGGTGATCCCGCAGACCGGGTGGTCTGGCTCACAACCTCGATTCTGGACGGGACCACCGACATCGGCCACCGCCTGTGGACAACACTCGGGTTGCCTCGGCCTCCCAATGCCGCAAAACAGTCATATTTCCTCCTAGTCTGACATTCCGCACGCCCATTCTGTCCACAGGGCTTGCGCTCCATGTCCCCTCCGGCTAAGGGAAAGGACGGCCACATGCCCGCAGACCTCGCCGTCATCGGACTCGGCCACCTGGGCCTGCCCCTCGCCCAAGCCGCCGTCGCCGCCGGCATCCAGACGGTCGGCCACGACACGGATCCGCGTGCCGTCGCGGAACTCAACGCCGGGCGCACCCCCCTCGACGGCTCCCTCACCCCCGCCGACCTGCGCCGGATGCTCGCGGGAGGCTTCCACACCACGACCGACCCGGCCGAGCTCGGCCGGGTGCGTACCGCCGTCATCTGCGCCCCCACCACGCTCGGCCCCGACCGCACCCTCGACCTCGGCGCGGTCGCCGCGGCCGCCCGCGCGCTGGCCGGGCGGCTGCGTCCGCACACCACCGTCATCCTGGAGTCGGCCGGACACCCCGGCACCACCGAGGAGTTCCTGCGCCCCCTGCTCGAAGAGGGCTCGGGACTGCGGGCCGGGCGCGACTTCCACCTCGCCTACTCGCCCAGCCGCACCGACCCCGGCAACCGCACCCACACCTTCGCCGCGACCCCGAAGGTCATCGGCGGGCTCACCCCGGCCTGCACGGAGTCGGCCGCCGCGTTCTACGGCCGCCTCACCGACAAGGTGGTCCGCGCCCGGGGGCTGCGCGAGGCCGAGATGTCCCAGCTCCTCGAAACCAACTTCCGGCACGTCAACATCGCCCTGGTCAACGAAATGGCCGTGCTCTGCCACGACATGGGCATCGACTTCTGGGACGTCATCCGCTGCTCGGAGACCAAGCCGTTCGGCTTCCAGGCCTTCCGGCCCGGGCCGGGCGTCGGCGGCCACGGCATCCCGCTCGACCCGGCCCCGCTGCCCTACGCGGGCCTGCGCATGGTCGGTCTCGCTCGCGAGATCAACGCGCACATGCCGAGCTACGTCATCCAGCGCTCCACCACGCTCCTGAACGAGCACGGCAAATCGGCCCGCGGCGCCCGCGTCCTGCTGCTCGGCGTGACCTACAAACCCGACTCGGCCGACCAGGCGGGCTCCCCCGCCCACGAGATCGCCGGTCGCCTGATGGATCTGGGCGCGCAGATCACGTACCACGACCCCCATGTCCCCACCTGGCGCGTGCGCGACCAGCCGGTGCCGCGCGCGGACTCGCTCTACGAGGCGGCCGCCCACGCCGATCTGACGGTGCTGCTCCAGCACCACCGCACGTACGACCTCCAGGGCCTGGCGGTCAAGGCCCAGCTCCTCCTGGACACGCGCGGCGCGACCCCGGCGGGAGCCGCGCACCGGCTGTGAAAAGCCTGTGGGCGCGCGGCTCGCGGCTGCTAACCTGCGGCGTTCGCTTGTCGCACAGTCGTGCGTTTTCGTCCCAGGGGGGACCATCCATGAGCCAGCCCGTCACGCCGCCACCTCAGCCCACCGGCCCGCAGCCGGAGTTCGGATACCCGGCGGCCCCCGTGGCCCCGACCCCGCCGCGGCGCGGCAACCTGGTGGCGGGCGTGCTCGCGGGCTTCGCCGCCGCCGTCGTCACCGGCCTGGCCTACGGCCTGATCACCGGCTCCATCGAGCGGCAGTTCGGCTACGCGGCCTTCGGCATCGGCTTCGCGGTGGCCGTCGCGGCCTTCAAGGCCGGCGGGCGCAGCTTCTGGCTCTTCGTGATCTCGGCGCCCCTGGCCGTCGGCGCCACGTTCTTCGGGCAGCTGCTCGCGGTCGCGATGATCGAGACCAAGGACACGGCCGAGTCGGTCACCGACGTGTTCCTCAGCCACTTCGGCCTGCTGCTCGACGCGTGGTCCTCCGACCAGAGCATCCTGCGGTACGCCTTCCTCGTACTCGCCGTCGTCGGCGCCTGGGCGGGGGCCAGCCGCGCGACCGAGTAGCGCCACGGAAGAAGGGCCCGTACCGCTCGTCGCGGTACGGGCCCTTCCTCATGTCCGTGCCCGTACGGGCGGGACGCGGTGCGAACCTCAGCGCTTGTGCTGGGCGTCCGCCACCGTGACCTCGACCCGCTGGAACTCCTTGAGCTCGCTGTAGCCGGTCGTCGCCATCGAGCGGCGCAGGGCGCCGAACAGGTTCATCGAACCGTCCGGGGTGTGCGAGGGACCGGTGAGGATCTCCTCGGTGGTCCCGACGATGCCCAGGTCGACGAGCTTGCCGCGCGGCACGTCCTCGTGGACGGCCTCCATGCCCCAGTGGTGGCCCTTGCCGGGCGCGTCCGTGGCACGGGCCAGCGGGGAGCCCATCATCACCGCGTCGGCGCCGCAGGCGACGGCCTTCGGGATGTCGCCGGACCAGCCGACGCCACCGTCCGCGATGACGTGCACATAGCGACCGCCGGACTCGTCCATGTAGTCGCGGCGCGCCGCGGCGACATCGGCCACGGCGGTGGCCATCGGCACCTGGATGCCGAGCACGTTGCGCGTGGTGTGCGCGGCGCCGCCGCCGAAGCCCACCAGGACGCCGGCCGCGCCGGTGCGCATCAGGTGCAGGGCCGCGGTGTACGTGGCGCAGCCGCCGACGATGACCGGGACGTCCAGCTCGTAGATGAACTGCTTCAGGTTGAGCGGCTCCGCGGCGCCCGAGACGTGCTCGGCCGAGACGGTGGTGCCGCGGATGACGAAGATGTCGACCCCCGCGTCCACGACCGCCTTGGAGAACTGGGCGGTGCGCTGCGGGGAGAGCGCGGCGGCGGTGACCACACCGGAGTCGCGCACCTCCTTGATGCGCTGCCCGATCAGCTCTTCCTTGATCGGCGCCGCGTAGATCTCCTGGAGGCGGCGGCTCGCGGTGGCCTCGTCCAGCTGGGCGATCTCGTCGAGCAGCGGCTGCGGGTCCTCGTAACGGGTCCACAGCCCCTCGAGGTTCAGCACGCCGAGGCCGCCGAGCTCGCCGATGCGGATCGCCGTCTGCGGCGAGACCACGGAGTCCATGGGGGCGGCCAGGAAGGGCAGCTCGAAACGGTAGGCGTCGATCTGCCAGGCGATCGAGACCTCCTTCGGGTCCCGGGTGCGCCGGCTCGGGACGATGGCGATGTCGTCGAACGCGTACGCCCTGCGGCCGCGCTTGCCGCGCCCGATCTCGATCTCAGTCACGTTGTGTGGGCCTTTCCCTCTACGTCTGCATGCTCCAGTATCCCCGACATACGAGCGAGGGGCGGCCCCGGGAACTCCCGGGCCGCCCCTCGTCGCGTGCTGCGGACTTACTTCCTGCTGTAGTTCGGCGCCTCGACGGTCATCTGGATGTCGTGCGGGTGGCTCTCCTTGAGGCCCGCGGAGGTGATCCGGACGAACTTGCCGTTCTGCTGAAGCTCCGGGACGGTGCGGCCGCCGACGTAGAACATCGACTGGCGCAGACCCCCGACGAGCTGGTGGACGACCGCCGAGAGCGGGCCGCGGTAGGGCACCTGGCCCTCGATGCCCTCGGGGATCAGCTTGTCGTCGGTCGACACGGTCTCCTGGAAGTACCGGTCCTTGGAGAACGAACGCTGGTCGCCGCGGGACTGCATCGCGCCGAGCGAGCCCATGCCGCGGTACGACTTGAACTGCTTGCCGTTGATGAAGAGCAGCTCGCCCGGGGACTCCTCGCAGCCCGCCAGCAGCGAGCCGAGCATCACCGTGTCGGCGCCCGCGACCAGGGCCTTGGCGATGTCGCCGGAGTACTGCAGGCCGCCGTCGCCGATGACCGGGACACCCGCGGCCTTGGCGGCGAGCGAGGCCTCGTAGATCGCGGTGACCTGCGGGACGCCGATGCCGGCGACCACGCGGGTGGTGCAGATGGAGCCGGGGCCGACGCCGACCTTGATGCCGTCGACGCCCGAGTCGATGAGCGCCTGGGCGCCGTCGCGGGTGGCGATGTTGCCGCCGATGAGGTCGACGCCCGACGAGTTCGACTTGATCTTGGCGACCATGTCGCCGACCAGGCGGGAGTGGCCGTGGGCGGTGTCCACCACGATGAAGTCGACACCGGCGGCGATCAGCGCCTGGGCGCGCTCGTAGGCGTCGCCCGCGACACCGACGGCCGCGCCGACGAGCAGCCGGCCGTCCTTGTCCTTGGCGGCGTTGGGGTACTTCTCGGCCTTGACGAAGTCCTTGACCGTGATGAGGCCCTTGAGGATGCCCTGGTCGTCGACCAGCGGCAGCTTCTCGATCTTGTGGCGGCGCAGCAGCTCCATGGCGTCCACGCCGGAGATGCCGACCTTGCCGGTGACCAGCGGCATCGGCGTCATGACCTCGCGCACCTGGCGGCTGCGGTCCGACTCGAAGGCCATGTCGCGGTTGGTGACGATGCCGAGCAGCTTGCCCGCCGAGTCGGTGACCGGGACGCCGCTGATGCGGAACTTCGCGCACAGCTCGTCGGCCTCGCGCAGCGTCGCGTCCGGGTGCACCGTGATCGGGTCGGTGACCATGCCGGACTCGGAGCGCTTCACCAGGTCGACCTGGTTGGCCTGGTCCTCGATGGAGAGGTTGCGGTGCAGCACACCGGCGCCGCCCTGACGGGCCATGGCGATGGCCATGCGCGCCTCGGTGACCTTGTCCATGGCCGCCGAAAGCAGCGGGACGTTCACCTTGACGTTCTTGGAGAGGTACGAGGAGGTGTCGATCTGGTCGGGCGCCATGTCGGACGCGCCCGGCAGCAGCAGCACGTCGTCGTATGTCAGCCCGAGCGTCGCGAATTTCTCGGGCACTCCGTCGACGTTTGCAGTCATGACACCTTCCCCAATGGCCTTGATCGGTGCGGATGTCCATGCTAACGGGCTGTGCGGGTGTCTCATTCCACGAGCAAGATCATCGCGATTCTTTGTACGTTCGCACGTGGGTCGCACGGGATCGGCACGCAGGTCACGTGCCCAGGGGCGCGGCTACTGCTCGGCGAGGGCCCGCAGCCTGCTCAGGGCGCGGTGCTGGGCGACCCGGACCGCGCCCGGCGACATGCCGAGCATCTGGCCGGTCTCCTCGGCGGTGAGGCCGACGGCGACCCGCAGCACCAGGAGTTCGCGCTGGTTCTCGGGAAGGTTGGCGAGCAGCTTCTTGGCCCATTCCGCGTCGCTGCTGAGCAGCGCGCGCTCCTCGGGGCCGAGCGAGTCGTCGGGCCGCTCCGGCATCTCGTCGGACGGCACCGCGGTCGAGCCGGGGTGGCGCATCGCGGCGCGCTGGAGGTCGGCCACCTTGTGCGAGGCGATGGCGAAGACGAAGGCCTCGAAGGGGCGCCCGGTGTCGCGGTAGCGCGGCAGCGCCATCAGGACGGCGACGCAGACCTCCTGCGCGAGGTCCTCGACGAAGTGGCGAGCATCACCCGGCAGCCGGTTGAGCCGGGTGCGGCAATAGCGCAGAGCGAGGGGGTGGACATGCGCGAGCAGATCGTGCGTCGCCTGCTCGTCGCCGTCGACAGCACGGTGGACGAGTGCACCGATGACCCCGTGGGCCGCAGCCTCGTCGTCGCGCATCGATCCATGGTGCCCCGGCGCCGCCCCGTCCGCGGCACCGCGTCCGTAGTTGTGCACCGAAGCGTTATGAGCGGGTGCGCCGGAACTCATCCCCTGCACCCCCCTCCCGCTCGACCGACCTGTCCCCGAGGAACTCCACACCTACAAGGATGCGGCATCGCGGCGGAAGCAACACCTACTGCTGCCGTTCGCGGGGCGACCGGGCCCGTCCGCCCGCAGGCGGACGGGGCTCCGACCGGCTGTCGCACCTGCCGTCAGCGCACCAGGCCCCAGCGGAAACCGAGCGCGACGGCGTGCGCCCGGTCCGAGGCGCCGAGCTTCTTGAACAGCCGTCGGGCATGCGTCTTGACCGTGTCCTCGGAGAGGAACAGCTCGCGGCCGATCTCGGCGTTGGAGCGGCCGTGGCTCATGCCTTCGAGCACCTGGATCTCACGCGCCGTGAGCGTCGGCGCCGCACCCATCTCGGCCGAGCGCAGCCTGCGCGGCGCGAGGCGCCAGGTCGGGTCGGCGAGCGCCTGGGTGACGGTCGCCCGCAGCTCGGCGCGCGAGGCGTCCTTGTGCAGATAGCCGCGGGCCCCGGCGGCGACCGCGAGCGCGACCCCGTCGAGATCCTCGGCGACCGTGAGCATGATGATCCGGGCGCCCGGGTCCGCGGACAGCAGTCGGCGGACGGTCTCCACACCGCCCAGACCGGGCATGCGTACGTCCATCAGAATCAGGTCCGAGCGGTCGGCACCCCAGCGGCGGAGGACTTCCTCGCCGTTGGCCGCCGTCGTCACACGCTCGACGCCGGGCACGGTCGCAACCGCGCGGCGGAGCGCCTCGCGGGCAAGCGGGGAGTCGTCGCAGACGAGGACTGATGTCATGGCCGCCCTCCGCAGCTGATGCGCGTCACCTTGAGCCTCCAGGCTGGGTACATGTGTCACCTGTGCGATTGACGCTCTCGGACACCTGCCCGAGCGCTTGTTCTTTCAATCGCCTCCGCACTCTCAACGACGGTCACTCGAAAGAGTTACGGGTCCGGCGGGCACGTTCGGCACTCTACGTGAGGAAGCGCACACGCAGGAGAGTCTCACCGGCCACCGTCCAACTTTCCGGACTATGCCCCATTTAGCGGCTTTTCTTCCCTTTTGCTGGTGTCTGCGGCTAGATTCCCAATGAGTCATATTTACATCTACTTACACAGGAGATGTACCTTCGTCGGTACCTACGTTTCGGATGAGCCTCCGCGCGCACCCGTCCTGTACCGGCCCGCCCATCCGCCTCAGCACGGTTTCAAGGGGACAAGAGCAATGGCAGATTTCTCCCGCCTTCCCGGACCGAACGCCGATCTGTGGGACTGGCAGCTCCTCGCGGCCTGCCGTGGGGTCGACAGCTCGCTCTTCTTCCACCCGGAGGGCGAGCGCGGCGCGGCACGGAGCGCGCGCGAGAGTTCGGCGAAAGAGGTGTGCATGCGCTGCCCGGTGCGGGCGCAGTGCGCGGCCCACGCCCTGGCGGTCCGGGAGCCCTACGGCGTATGGGGCGGACTCACCGAGGACGAGCGCGAGGAGCTCATGGGCAGGGCGCGCAACCGCCTGGTGACGGCCGCCGCCCCCGCCGGGGGACCCTCCTGATCCACCCCGGATCGGACCGGACCAGAAGAAACGTTCCTGCTCCGTTTGGCCCAGCACCACCGGCAGAGCCGGGCGTCGGCGCCGCCGTGCCCTCTCAGTCGCGCGCCGCGGCCCTGGCGAGCTGATCCAGGGTGGCCGCGACCGCCGGGACCTGGGCCAGGTCGGGCAGGGTGAGCGCGACGATCTCGCGCTCGACGGCGGGCTCGACCGTGACCGTGCGCGCACCCTTGGGCCGTACGGACTCGATCGCGAGCTCCGGCAGCACCGCGACCCCGAGCCCCGCGCCCACCAGGCCGATCACCGCCGGGTAGTCATCGGTCGCGAAGTCGATGCGCGGGGTGAACCCGGCCCCCTCGCAGACCTCCACCAGCTGGCGCCGACAGCGCGGGCAGCCCGCGATCCACGGCTCGTCCGCGAGGTCCCCGATGGCAACGGTGCCCGCCTCGGCCAGCGGGTGCCCCTCGGACACCAGGCCGACCAGGCGGTCGACGAGCAGCGGGCGCACCACCAGGTCGTCCCACTCGGTGGCGTTCGAGCCGTACCGGAAGGCCAGCGCGATGTCGCAGTCGCCCTCGCGCAGCATCTCCACCGAGCGCGGCGGCTCGGCCTCGACGAGCGAGACCCGGGTGCCCGGGTGGGCGGCGCGCAGGGCGGCGAGCGCGGTTGGCACGAGCGTGGAGGAGCCGCTCGGGAAGGAGACCAGGCGCACCCGGCCGGCCCGCAGTCCCGCGATGGCGGCGACCTCCTCCTCCGCTGCGGTCAGCCCGGCGAGGATGCCGGCGGCGTGCCGTACCAGCACCTCACCGGCCTGGGTGAGGCGCATCTCGCGCCCGGTGCGGATCAGCAGCGGGGTGCCCGCGGACGATTCGAGGGCCTTCATCTGCTGGCTGACGGCGGGCTGGGTGCAGCCCAGCTCGCGGGCCGCCGCCGAGAAGGAGCCGGTGGCGGCGACGGCGCGCAGGACGCGGAGATGACGGGCCTCGATCATTCCTCAATCATAAGCGAGTCTTGGAGGACGCGGCTAAAACTCAGTCGCTTCTTTGAGCCCGCCTCGGATAACTTGCGCCCATGGAGCTTCTGTCTGTGAACCTGGGCCGCGCGAAGGCCGCCGACTACACCGACGCCGAGGGCGGCGTCACCGGCATCGACAAGCGGCCCGTGACCGGCGCGGTCCGCGTCTTCGCCCCGGGCCCCAAGGGCGTGGGCGCCAGCGGTGTGGAGGGCGACGAGGTGTGCGACCTGCGCCATCACGGCGGCGACCACCAGGCGGTCTACGCCTACGCCCGCGAGGACCTGGACGTCTGGGCGCGGGAGCTCGGCCGCGCGCTGCCCAACGGCGCGTTCGGCGAGAACCTCACGACGTACGGCGTCGACGTGAACGGTGCCCGGATCGGCGAGCGCTGGCGGATAGGCCGGGACGTGGTGCTCGAAGTAGCCTCCGGACGCATCCCGTGCCGCACGTTCGGCGGCTGGCTCGACCAGAAGGGGTGGGTCCGGCGCTTCACCCAGGCGGCCGTCCCGGGAGCGTACCTGCGCGTGATCGAACCGGGCGAGATCCGTGCGGGCGACGCCGTCGAGGTGATCGCGCGGCCGGATCACGAAGTGTCGGTGGCCTTCTGGTTCCGGGCGTTCACCACCGAGCGGACGCTGCTGCCGCGCACCCTGGCAGCGGGGGACGCCCTGGAGCCGGAGGCGCGGGAAGCCGTACGGACGTACCTGGCCCGGCAGGGCGCCTAGGTGCCGGTTCCGGGCCGCTTCTCCCGAGGATCTGCACAAGACCGCGACGAGACCCCGACAAGTCCCCGAAGGACTGTCGTTCTTGCGGCAGTTCGTGGTGGTCGGGGCCGGTCGTCCGGCCGGGCGGGGGCGGTCACCGGGCGCCCACCGGGGGCATTAACGTGCGCCTATGACGACTGCACTGATTACGGGAGCGACGGCGGGCATCGGCGCCGCGTTCGCGCGGCGCCTCGCTGCCGATGGGCACGATCTGGTGCTGGTGGCCCGGGACACCAAGCGGCTGAGCGAGCAGGCCACCGAGCTGCACGACCGGCACGGCATCGAGGCCGAGGTGCTGAGCGCCGACCTGTCCACGGAGGACGGGATCGCCGCGGTCGAGGCGCGGCTCTCGCAGCCGAGGCGGCCGGTCGACCTCCTGGTCAACAACGCGGGGTTCGGCAACAAGGGCCGCTACCTCGAAGTGTCGATGGCGGACGAGCTGACCATGATCAAGGTGCATGTCGAGGCGGTGCTGCGCCTCACCTCGGCGGCGACCACGTCGATGCGCGAGCGCGGGCGCGGCGGGGTCGTCAACGTGGCCTCGGTCGCCGCGTTCGTACCGCGCGGCACCTATGGCGCGTCCAAGGCGTGGGTCGTGCAGTTCACCCAGGGCGCGGCCCGTGACCTCGCGGGGTCCGGGGTGCGCCTGATGGCGCTGTGCCCCGGGTTCGTGCGGACCGAGTTCCACCAGCGGGCCGGCATGGGCACCGACAACATCCCGGGCTGGCTGTGGCTGGACGCCGACAAGCTGGTGGCGGCCGCGCTGACCGACCTCGCGCGCGGCAAGTCGCTCTCCATCCCCGACCCGCGCTACAAGGCGCTGATGGGCGCGGTGAAGCTGGCGCCGCGCGGTCTGCTCGGCGGGATCACCTCCAAGACGGGCCGCAAGTACGGCCCGAAGTGAGCCACTTGGGCCCGCGAAGCCCGGCATAGGAGCCGAGGTCGGGCGGCTGCGGTGGCGGCAGCTGCGGTGGCCCGGCGTGGTCTCAGCTGTCCGTGTCCTCCGTGTCCTCCGTACGGACGGCCGGGGAGGTGGAGTCGAGCACGAGCCGGCGGGCGGTTCCGTCCTGCCAGGTCACCCGGACGGTGTGGCCGGTGACCTCGACGTCGGCGAGGGTGTGGACCGGGTCCGGGTCCGGCAGCGCGGTGAGGGAGGCGAGTGCGACGAAGAGCGAAGGCCCGGTGCCGGTCGCTCCGTGCAGCGCCTGGATGGCCGGGGCCGCGCCGAACAGGGTCGATCCGCCGGGCAGTTGGCGGGCCCGCGCCGGATAGCCGTGCACCGGGTGCAGCTGGGCGGTGCGTCCGGGAGTGGCGGCCCAGCCGGTCTGGCGCACCAGGGTGCCGGGGGCGGCGCCGATGACGAGGTGCGCGCGGAGTTCGGCGCGGCCGTGCACCAGGGTGACCGAGACGATCCGCACGCCGGGCGGGCCCGGCCGGGGCTCGGACAGCGAGGCCGCCCAGCCGGGGCCGCAGCCGAGCGGGACGGCGGGCCCGCGGGTGGTGGACCCACCGTCGAGGAGCAGCCCGAAGTGGTTGTCCGGCACCCCGTCGAAGGTGGGTCCGGTGCCGGTCGAGTAGGCGAAGCGGGAGTAGCAGGGGTCCTCGTCCGCGCCGCCGTCGATGTGGTGGTTGCTGCCGTGGTTGTGGAGGCGGACCAGGCCGTCCGCGGCCGTCGACTGGACCAGCAGGTTGGGCGGCCCGAGGGCCACGGCGGCGTCCTCGGTCTCGGCGGGCAGCGGCTCCTCGACGTCCGTCCATACGGGATGCCCGGGCGGCAGGAGCAGGCCGAGGTAACCCTTGGCCGCCCAGTACGGAGAGGCGGGGCCCGAGTAGTGCTGGACCACCGGCGGGTACGGGCCGTGCCAGCCCAGGGTGAGCAGTCCGGCGGCGTCGGTCGCGCCCCGGCCCTCGGGGCGGTCCAGGAAGTACTTCAGGGTGCCCGAGGCGAGGCGGCGGGTGGCTCCCGGGCTGAGCGGGGTGTGTCCGGTGAGCGCGCCGAGCCAGGGCGCGGCCGCGGCGGCGAAGCGGTAGGTCAGCGAGCGGCCGTACGGCATCGGGGCGCCGTCGGCCCCGAACAGGCGGGCGTGGGCGTTGAGTTGGGCGTGCAGCCGGGGGCCGTAGCGGTCCAGGAGTTCCTGGTCGCCGCCGAGGTGGGCGTGCAGCACGGGATAGAAGTGGAGGGCCCAGGCGTTGTAGTGGTCGAAGGCGCGATGGGGACCGTCGCTGTACCAGCCGTCGCCGAGGTACCACTGGTCGACGCGTTCCAGGGCGCGCTCGATGGTGGCGGCGGCGCGGCCGGTCTCGATGCCCGCGTCCAGGAGGAACCCGGCGACGGTGAGGCCGAACAGCCACCAGTTGTTGTCGACCGGCGACGGACCGAGGGCGGGCAGCAGCCAGTCGACGGTCCGTCGGCGGGTGCGGTCGTCGAGCTTGTCCCACAGCCAGGGGCGGGTGAGGCGCAGGCCGAGGGCGACGGAGGCCGCCTCGACGATCGCCTGCCGCACGTGGGTGGTCAGCGGCCAGGCGTCGGGGGACGCAGGGCTCAACTCGGCCGTGGCAACAGGCCGTCGGGTGCCTGACGCCAGACCCTCGGCGTACCGGTCGAGGTGGCCGTGCGGGTCCTCGCCCCCGGCTCCGGCCACGCGCAGGGCCGCGAGCAGCCAGGTGCGGGCATAGCCTTCCAGCCCGTCCGAGCGCGGCCCCGACCAACTGGGCCGGGCGCCGGGGAGGTTGATCAGGCCCAGGCCGGGCGAGGCGTGGGGCCGCACGGCCAGCAGGAAGTCGTCCGCCGACCGCTCCCAGTGCTCGCGGGTCCAGCCGGTGTACGGGCTGAGCTCCCGGTTCTCGGACGCGATGGGCATGATGCTCCCCTGAGGACGGCGACGGAGGACGGCGGGCGGCGACGGCGGGACCCGCCGGGTCCTCCGGGGCCCGCCGGGTCCTGAGCAGGGTCGGCCGGAACCCGACCGGGACCGGAACGGGGTCCCGTGGTCCCGCCGGAGCCCCGGCGTCCGGACCGGGCCCCGCTCGGTCCGGGGGATCCCTGGGAACTTAGAACTCTGTTTGATCGAACGTCAATGGATCGGACCGAATGATCGAAACCCCCATCGTTCGATCACGGTGCATTAGGGTCATGGCCCACCGGGCCACCACATCGCGAAGGGGCTGCCGCCGTGCGGGAAAGTGCTGCTGAACGTCATGACCGACTGCTGGAGCTGGTGCGCGGGCGCGGCTCGGCCCGGGTCTCGGAGCTCGCCGCCCAGTTGGGCGTCTCGCCGGTGACCGTGCGCCGGGACGTCGAGTTCCTGGCCAACGAGGGGCGCCTCGACCGGGTGCACGGTTCGGTGTCCTGGCCGGGTACCGGGGAGGGCGCCGCACAGCCCGGCCCGTCCCGGGGCGCCGACGCCCGCGAGCTCGTCATCGGCATGCTGGCGCCGAACGCCACGTACTACTTCGCCGAGGTCATCCGGGGTGCGCACGAGGCGGCCGCCGCCGCGGGGGCGCGCCTGATCCTGCGGATCTCGGACTACCGGCCGCAGGAGGACGCGGGCCGGGCGGCCGGGCTGCTCGCGGCCGGGGCCGAGGGACTGCTGATCGCGCCGGGCTGGAAGGAGCCCGACGACCCGGTCGAGCACGGCGCCTGGATCGCCGGGCTCCCGGTGCCGACGGTCCTCCTGGAGCGGCGCGGGGTGCCCGGCCGGGAGCTGGACGACCTGGACCGGGTCTGCTCCGACCACAGCCACGGCGTGCTCCTCGCGGTGCGCCATCTGCTCGGGCTCGGGCATGCGACGCCGCTGCTCGTGGCCCGCGCCGACAGCCCGACGGCGATCGCCGTGCGCGCCGGATACCGGTACGCGCTCGACGCGCTCGGCCTGGAGCCGCCGCTCCCCGCGATCGGTTCGGTCTCGGCCGAGGCGGACCCGGCCGGGTTCGAGCGGGCCGTGCGGGCGCTGCGCGCCGCGGTGCTGGCCGGGCAGGTCTCGGCCGCGCTCGTGCACAACGACGTGGACGCGATCCGGATCGTGCAGCGCCTGGCCGAGCTGGGCGTGCGGGTGCCGCAGGACCTCGCGCTGGTGGCGTACGACGACGAGGTGGCGGCGCTCGCGGACATCCCGCTCACCGCGGTCGCCCCGCCCAAGCACGAGGTCGGGCGGTACGCCGCCGAGCTGTTGATCGAGCGGCTGCGCGCCGGGGGCGCGGGCGGCGATGCGGCGCCGCGGCGCCATGTCGACCTGCTGCCGCGGCTGCGCGTACGGGCCTCGTGCGGGGCGCCGTCCGACACCGAGCGGGGTTCGGTGGGCGCACGGGCCTGAGCTGCGCCGGGCTCCCGGAGCACGCCGCTGCCACTGCGCGACCGTTCACGCTTTCCCTGATCTTTTTTCGATCAATCGAACTTTCGCTCTTGACTTCGGTCGGCGCTGGGCCAAGGATCGCGGCCATCGCCTCGTCCCCTCACGTTCAGGAGCCGTTCCGTGAGCCGCAGTTGGACCAGATCGACCTCCGCCCTCGTCGGCACCGCCACCGCTCTCGCCCTGCTCACGGCCTGCGGTGGCGGGGGCGGCACGTCGGGCGACGCGGGCAAGGGCACCGCCGACAAGCCCGTCACCCTGACGTTCTGGGCCTGGCAGAAGGGCTCCAAGGAGGTGGTGGACGCCTTCAACGCCTCCCACAAGAACATCCAGGTGAAGTTCGAGCAGATACCCTCCGGCAACGCCGGCGGCTACGCCAAGATCTCCAACGCGGTGAAGGCCGGCAACGCCCCGGACCTCGTCACCGTCGAATACCCGATGCTCCCGGAGTTCGTCAGCCAGGGCTCGTTCCAGGACATCGGCAAGTACGTCACCGACGACGTGAAGAAGCGGTTCCTGCCGCAGTCGATCCAGCAGACCACGCTCGGCGGCAAGAACTGGGCGATCCCCTTCGACGCCGCGCCCCAGGCGTACTTCTACCGCAAGGACTTCTTCGAGAAGAACAAGATCGAAGTCCCCAGGACCTGGGACGAGTTCAAGGCGGCCGCCCAGAAGGCCAAGGCCGCCGATCCCAAGGCCCGCATTGGCACCTTCTTCCCCGACGACCCCACCACCTTCGAGGCGATGGCCTGGCAGGCCGGCGCCCAGTGGTTCAAGGCCGACGGCGACACCTGGAAGCTCAACACCGCCGACGCCGCCACCAACAAGGTCGCCGACTACTGGCAGGGCCTGATCGACGACAAGCTCGTCCAGAACGCGGTCTCCTTCAGCCCCGAGTGGACGGCCTCCCTCAAGGACGGCTCCACCGTCGGCTACCTCGGCGCCTCGTGGGCGGCGGGCGTCCTCAAGGGCACCGTGCCCGACCAGAGCGGCAAGTGGGCGGTCGCCCCCGTGCCCAGCTGGGACGGCAAGCCGGCCAGCGGCATGCTCGGCGGCTCCACCTGGGCCGTGACCAAGGGCAGTTCGAAGGCCGAGGCGGCCGTCGAGTTCGCCCTGTGGATGTCGACCACCGAGGCGGGCGTGGACGCACGCATCAAGTCCGGTACGTCGAGCGCCTTCCCCGCCGACATCGCGCTGCGCCCGGCCGCCAAGAAGGCCTTCGACGCGAGCTTCTACACCGGCCAGGACATCTACCGGCTCTTCGACGCCGCGGGCGCCTCGATCAACGCCAACTGGGGCTGGGGCCCGAGCATGGGCACCACCAACACCACGCTGAAGGACCAGCTCGGCAAGGTCGCCGGTGGCTCCGTGAAGATCACGGACGCCATCCGGGCCGCCCATGACGCCACCGTGACCGAGCTGAAGAAGCGCGGCCTGAAGGTCGAGGGCTGACCACCATGAGGACGAAGCGGCGTCCCCCGGGACCCACCGGACCGGTGAGCGGGGCCCCCGGCGCACGGCCTCCCGGCGGCGCGGGCGGTGACCACCCGGCCATGACGCGGGACGGCGGCCCGACGGCCGGAGGCGCCGGGGCGCCCGGCCCCGCCCCGGCCCGCCGGGCACCCCGCGGTGCCCGCGCCCGTACCGGCGCCGCGGCGGGGGTGCTCCTCACGCCGTTCTTCGTCCTGTTCACGGCCGTGACGGTGGTGCCGATCGGGTACGCGGTCTGGCTGAGCCTGTTCACCGAGAAGCAGTCGGGGCTCGGCTTCGGCGGCGCCACGTCCGTGTTCAGCGGGCTCGACAACTACACGGCGGCGCTGGGCGACCGGGCCTTCCGCGAGGGCTTCTGGGTACTGGCCGGCTACTGCGTCGTCTACATCCCGCTGATGGTCGGCGGCGCCCTCGCGCTCGCGCTGCTGCTCGACTCGGCGCTGGCCCGCGCCCGCCGCTTCTTCCAGCTGGCGCTGTTCCTGCCGCACGCCGTGCCCGGCATCATCGCGGCCCTGATCTGGGTCTACCTCTACACCCCGGGCCTCAGCCCCGTCGTGAAGGCCCTGGACTCCGGCGGCATCGGCTTCGACTTCTTCTCCTCCAGCGGCACGCTCCCCTCCGTCGTCAACATCGCGCTGTGGGAATGGCTCGGCTACAACATGGTCATCTTCTACGCGGCGCTCCAGGCCATCGACCGCTCCGTCCTGGAAGCGGCCACCATGGACGGCGCCGGCGAGTGGCGCACCGCGCTCGGCATCAAACTCCCGCTGATCCGGGCCTCGTTGACGATGGTGGCGCTCTTCACCGTCATCGGCTCGCTCCAGCTCTTCACCGAACCGCTGATCCTTAACCAGGGCGGCAGCGCCACGGTCACCACCACCTGGACGCCCAACATGTACGCCTACACCGCCGCGTTCAACCGCAACGACTACGGCCTCGCCGCCGCCTCGGCCGTGCTCCTCGCGCTCGCCGCGGCCCTGCTCTCCTTCGTCGTCACCCGCCTCACCAACCGGAAGGGCGCCACGGCATGACCTCCCCCACCGCCACCGGAGCACCGGGGGCCACCGGGCGCACCCGCCCGGCCGGACCGCCGCGTACCGGAGCGGCCCGCCGGGCGCCCAGCCGCCTGCTGTCCAGGACCGCCGTCAACGGCGCGCTGCTGCTGTCCGTCCTCTACGCGCTGTTCCCCCTGGTCTGGCTGGTCACGGCCGCCACCAAGGACACCGGCGGCCTGCTGTCCGGCGAGGCCTTCTCCTTCAGGGGCTTCGACCTCGGCCACAACCTGTCGCAGCTCGCCTCGTACAACGACGGCGTCTACTTCCGCTGGTACCTCAACTCCCTTCTGTACGCGGGCGGCGGCGCCGCCGTCTGCGCGCTGGTCAGCGTCGCCGCGGGGTACGCCTTCGACAAGTACGCCTTCCGGGGCAAGGAGAAGCTGTTCGGCGTCGTGCTGCTCGGCGTGCTGGTGCCGACCACGGCCCTTGCCCTGCCGATGTATCTCCTGGCCAGCAAGGTCGGCCTGGTCAACACGTACTGGTCGGTGCTCATCCCCGTTCTGGTCAATCCGTTCGGGGTCTATCTGTCCCGGGTGTTCAGCGCGAGCTACATCCCCGACGAGGCCCTGGAGGCCGCCCGTATCGACGGGGCGGGCGAGCTGCGCACCTTCTGGTCGATCGGTCTGCGCATGGTGATGCCGGGCTTCGTGACCGTCTTCCTCTTCCAGTTCACCGCGATCTGGAACAACTTCTTCCTCCCCCTGGTCATGCTCAGCGACCAGAAGCTCTTCCCGCTGAGCCTCGGTCTGTACGCCTGGAACAGCAACACCCACGCCGAGCCGGGCTATTACCCTCTCGTCGTCACCGGCTCGCTCCTCGCCGTCGTCCCCCTGATCGTCGCCTTCGTCTCCCTCCAGCGGCACTGGAAGGCCGGGCTCGCCGCCGGCAGCGTCAAATGACCGGCCCGGAAACCCCGTTACCCCCGGCCCAGCGCCTCGTGAGGAGCCCGCGTCCCACCATGCACCACACCACTGACAACCGGCCCGCCCTGCTGCTCGCGATGGGTCCCGGCATCGCGGACCGCCTCCTGGCCGAGCGCCACCGCACCCGGCTCACCGCCCTCGCCCGCACGGACCCGCACCTGGTCGCGCACGACCTCGCCGCGCCCACCGCCCCGGTCGCGGCCGCCCTCGCCGAGGCCCGGATCCTGCTCACCTGCTGGGGCGCTCCCCCGCTCACCGCGGACGTCCTGGCCGCGGCCCCGCACCTGCGCGCGGTGGTCCACGCGGCGGGCTCCGTCAAGCACCACATCACCGACGCCTGCTGGGAACGCGGCATCGAGGTGACGTCGGCCGCCGCCGCCAACGCCCTGCCGGTCGCCGAGTACACGCTGGCCGCGATCCTGTTCGCGGGCAAGGACGTGCTGGGCTCCGCGCGGCGCTACGCCGAGCTGCGCACCGCCCCCGAGTGGCTGGGCGAGGGCGACCGCACCGGCAACTACCGGCGCACGGTCGGCCTGGTCGGCGCCTCCCGCGTCGGGCGCCGGGTGATCGAGCTGCTGCGCCCCTTCGACTTCGAGGTCCTGCTGTACGACCCGTATGTGAGCGCCGCCGAGGCGGCCACGTTCGGCGCCGCGTCCGTGCCCCTGGACGACCTGTGCGCCCGCGCGGGAATCGTCTCCGTGCACGCGCCGCAGCTGCCCGAGACGTACCGCATGATCGGCGCGCGCCAGCTGGCCCTGATGCCGACGGGCGCCACCCTGATCAACACCGCGCGCGGCTCCCTGGTGGACGAGCCCGCCCTGCTCGCCGAGCTGCTCTCGGGCCGCCTGCACGCCGTCCTGGACGTGACCGACCCCGAACTCCCGCCCCGTGAGAGCCCGTTGTACGACCTGCCCAACGTGCTGATCACCCCGCACATCGCGGGCTCGCTCGGCAACGAGCTGCACCGCATGGCGGATCAGGCGCTGGACGAGGTGGAGCGGTTCGCGGCCGGGGTGCCGTTCGCGCACCCCGTGCTTCCGGCGGCGCTGCACCACTCGGCGTGAGCCGCCACCCCGTACAAACAGGGCAAAACTCACTAAGATGGAGGTGTCCCGCCCCGAGCCAGCCGGGAGGAGCCATGACCTTCACACAGGTGATCGACTTCAGGACCGAGCGGTTCAGAGACATGGACCGGCTCATGGACCAGTGGGTCGCGCAGACCCAGGGCAGGCGGACCGCCTCCCACAGCGTGGTGGGCAAGGACCGCTCCGACGGCTCCCACTACGTGGAGATCATCGAATTCCCCTCGTACGAGGAGGCGATGGCGAACTCCGGACTCCCCGAGACCAACCGGATCTTCGCGGAGATGGTGGCGCTCTGCGACGGCACGCCCACCTTCACGGACCTCGATGTGGTGCGCAACGACCAGTTGAACGCTTCAACCGCCCGCCGGTTCTTCCACGAGATCGCCTCGGGCGGGAACCTCGACGCCATCGACGAGGTGTTCGCGGACGACTACGCCGACCACGACATCCTCAAGGAGCAGGACACGGTCGTCGGCTCCGACAAGATCCGCGACGACGTCGCCGGATGGCGGTCGGCCTTCGACTTCGCCTTCGAACTCGACCGGCAGATCTGCGAGGGCGACGACGTGGTGACGCTGTGGACCCTGAACGGCACCCACACCGGTGACTTCCGGGGCGTCCCGGCCACCGGCCGGCAGGTCAGTCTGACCGGCACCACGATCTTCCGGTTCCGGAACGACAGGATCCAGGAAGGCTGGTGGCACTACGACGTCCTGAAGCTGATGAGGCAGCTGGGCTTGGAGGGCTGAGCGGCCGGGCCCCTCCCGCAACGGGGAAGGCCCCCGCCCCGCCGATGGCGGGAGCGGGGGCCTTCGCACGTGGTGCGGGCCTGACGGCGTACGACGTCAGTGGGAGTGACCGTGACCGTGGCCGTGACCGGCCTCGGCCTCCTCCTCGGCCGGCTTCTCGACGACCAGGGTCTCGGTCGTGAGCAGCAGGGAGGCGATGGAGGCGGCGTTCTCCAGGGCGGAGCGGGTGACCTTGACCGGGTCGATGACGCCGGCCTTGACCAGGTCGCCGTACTCGCCGGTGGCGGCGTTGAAGCCGAAGCCCTTGTCGAGCTCGCCCACCTTGGAGGTGATGACGTAGCCCTCGAGGCCGGCGTTCTCGGCGATCCAGCGCAGCGGCTCGACGACGGCGCGGCGGACGACCGCGACACCGGTGGCCTCGTCGCCGGACTTGTCGAGGTTGCCCTCCAGAACCTTGGCGGCGTGCACCAGGGCGGAGCCACCACCGGAGACGATGCCCTCCTCGACCGCGGCGCGGGTCGCGGAGATGGCGTCCTCCAGACGGTGCTTGCGCTCCTTGAGCTCGACCTCGGTGGCGGCACCGACCTTGATCACGCACACGCCGCCGGCCAGCTTCGCGAGGCGCTCCTGGAGCTTCTCGCGGTCCCAGTCGGAGTCCGTGGCCTCGATCTCGGCCTTGATCTGGTTGACGCGGCCCTCGACGTCGGCGCTGTTGCCGCCGCCGTCGACGATCGTGGTGTCGTCCTTGGTGATGGTGACGCGGCGCGCGGTGCCGAGCACCTCGAGACCGGCCTGGTCCAGCTTGAGGCCGACCTCTTCGGCGATGACGGTCGCGCCGGTGAGGGTGGCGATGTCCTGGAGCATGGCCTTGCGGCGGTCGCCGAAGCCCGGGGCCTTGACGGCCACGGCGTTGAACGTGCCGCGGATCTTGTTGACGACCAGGGTGGAGAGCGCCTCGCCCTCGACGTCCTCGGCGATGATCAGGAGCGGCTTGGAGGCGCCGGCCTGGATGACCTTCTCCAGGAGCGGCAGCAGGTCCTGGATCGAGGAGATCTTGCCCTGGTTGATCAGGATGTACGGGTCGTCGAGGACGGCCTCCATACGCTCCTGGTCGGTGACCATGTAGTGCGAGAGGTAGCCCTTGTCGAAGGCCATGCCCTCGGTGAACTCCAGCTCCACACCGAAGGTGTTGGACTCCTCGACGGTGATGACACCGTCCTTGCCGACCTTGTCCATGGCCTCGGCGATGAGCTCGCCGATCTGCTTGTCCTGGGCGGACAGCGCGGCGACGGCGGCGATGTCGGTCTTGTCCTCGATCGGACGGGCGGTCGCGAGGAGCTCGTCGGAGACGGCCTTGACCGCGGCGTCGATGCCCTTCTTCAGGGCGGCCGGGGAGGCGCCGGCGGCGACGTTGCGCAGACCCTCGCGGACCAGCGCCTGGGCCAGCACGGTCGCGGTGGTGGTGCCGTCACCCGCGATGTCGTTGGTCTTGGTCGCCACCTCCTTGACGAGCTGGGCGCCCAGGTTCTCGTACGGGTCGTCGAGCTCGACCTCGCGCGCGATGGTGACACCGTCGTTGGTGATGGTGGGGGCGCCGAACTTCTTGTCGATGACGACGTTGCGGCCCTTGGGGCCGATCGTCACCTTGACGGTGTCGGCAAGCTTGTTGACGCCGCGCTCAAGGGCGCGACGGGCGTCCTCGTCGAACTTCAGGATCTTCGCCATGGGAGCGGTTCAGCCCTCTCGAAAACTCGGGTTAATGACACTGCGCCCCTCGCCGCCCGGCAATCAGCGGGGTGACCAGGGGCGCAGCTCTCAAAGCGTTTCGCTTCGAAGAAGTACTTCGGTGAATTACTTCTCGATGATCGCGAGCACGTCGCGAGCCGAGAGGACGAGGTACTCGTCGCCGTTGTACTTCACCTCGGTGCCGCCGTACTTGCTGTACAGCACGACATCGCCGACCTTGACGTCGAGCGGCAGGCGCTCGCCGTTCTCGAAGCGGCCCGGGCCCACGGCGAGGACGGCGCCCTCCTGGGGCTTCTCCTTCGCGGTGTCCGGAATGACCAGGCCCGAGGCCGTGGTCTGCTCGGCGTCGAGCGGCTGGACCACAATGCGGTCCTCGAGCGGCTTGATGGCAACCTTGGAGCTGGCGGTCGTCACGATCCGGTCTCCCCCTTCGGAGATCTCACGGGGTTAACTGTCTGGGGTGGCGACCAGGTGGATCCGTCGTCGCGGGTGCCGGACCTGCCCGTCGCTGTGTTGGCACTCTCCGGTGGGGAGTGCCAGAAGCGAGACTAGGACGGCGATTAGCACTCGGTCAAGCGGAGTGCCAATCTGCCACCGCCGCGGCGGACCCCGGCGGGGCGCGGGCCCGCCTGTGTGACCCTGGACGGCATGCGCATTCTGGTCGTCGAGGACGAAACCGGGCTCGCCGACTCGCTGCGTCGGGGCATTTCCGCCGAGGGGCACTGGGTCGACGTCGCCCACGACGGCCACCGCGGCCTCGACCTCGCGCTCACCGGCGGCTACGACGCGGTCGTGCTCGACCTGATGCTGCCGGGGCTCGGCGGCTACGAGATCTGCCGCCGCATGCGGCGGCTCGGCGACCCGACCCCGGTCCTGATACTGACCGCCAAGGACGGCGAGTACGACGAGGCCGACGGGCTCGACTCGGGGGCCGACGACTACCTGACCAAGCCGTTCTCGTTCGTGGTGCTGCTCGCCCGGCTCCGGGCGCTGGGCCGCCGGGCCGGAGCCGCCCGCCCGGGCCCGCTCCAGGCGGGCGACCTCACCCTCGACCCGGCCGCCCGGCGCTGCCGGCGCGGCGAGCGCGAGATCGAGCTGACCGCGCGCGAAGTGGCCGTGCTCGCCTGCCTGATGGCCGACCCGGGCCGGGCCGTCGCCAAGCAGCACATCCTCGACGAGGTCTGGGACAGCGCGGCGGGCCCCGACGGCGCGATCGACCCGAACATCGTCGAGGTCTATGTCTCCTCGCTCAGGAAGAAGATCGATGCTCCGTTCGGCCGCCGCTCGATCCTGACCGTGCACGGGGTGGGCTACCGGTTGGCTCCCGATGGCGGCTGAACCGCCGCGCGGGGCCCGGCGGCCGCTGCCCCGGACCGTGCGCGGGAAGGTCGCCGCGGCCGCCGCCCTCGCGATGGCGCTGCTGCTCGCCGCGGGCGGGATCTGGCTCTACATCGTGCTGCGCTCCAACCTCCTGGACAACACCACCGGCCGCACCGAACTGGCCGCCCGCAAGGTCGCCGCCCAGGTCGACGCGGGCACCGCACGCGAGCTGCTGCTGCCGCCGGACGGCGGGGTCGACCTGGTCATGGTCCTGGACGAGCGGGGCCGGGTGACCGCGGCGAGCCAGGAGACGGCCGCCCCGGAGGAGCTGGCCGGATTCCGGCCGCCCGAGGGCCAGGACTCGGCGTCCCGGACCCTGAACGATCAGGGCCGCCACGAGGTCGCCGTCGTCGTCCGCGCCCAGCTGCCGGGCGGCCCCGCGAGCTATGTGTACGGGATGACCGTGCTCAGCGACGTGGACGACGCGACCGCGGCCATCGCCTGGGCCCTGCTCGCCAGCGCCCCGCCGCTGATCGCGCTCGCCGCGGCCATCGCCTGGGCCGGCACCGGGCTCGCGCTGCGCCCGGTGACCTCGATCCGCACCGAGCTCGCCGAGGTCAGCTCCAGCGAGCTGGACCGCCGGGTGCCCGACCCCGGCGGCGCCGACGAGATCGCGCTGCTCGCCCGGACCGTGAACGCCACCCTGGACCGCCTCGAACAGGCCCACGTCCGCCAGCGCGAGTTCGTCGCCGACGCCTCGCACGAACTGCGCAACCCCATCGCCGCGGTCCGCTCCCGGCTCGAAATCGCCCTCGCCGCACCGGACTCGGCCTCGGTGCGGGCCGCGCTCGACGACACCGAGCGGCTCCAGCGGATCGCCGCCGACCTCCTGCTCCTGGCCCGCCTCGACGCCCACCCCCAGCCCCTGGCCGAGCCGGTCGACCTGGCGCTGCTCGCGGCCGAGGACACCGCCCGCCGCCGCGGCGCCCGGGTCCCGGTCGAGCTGCTGGCCGACGCTCCCGTGCCGGTGCGCGGCGACCCGGCGCAGCTGGAGCGGATGCTGGCCAACCTCGTCGACAACGCGGTGCGCCACGCCCGTACGGCGGTACGGGTGCGGGCCGCCCGCGAAGGCCCGGACGCGGTCCTCGCCGTCAGCGACGACGGGCCCGGCGTCCCGGCCTCCGACCGGTCCCGGATCTTCGAGCGCTTCGTACGCCTGGACACCGCCCGCGCCCGGGAGAGCGGCGGCACCGGGCTCGGGCTCGCCATCGCCCGGGAGATCGCGCGGGCGCACGGCGGCGAGCTGTCGGCCGGGGCGGGCCCGGGCGCGACGTTCACGGTGCGCCTGCCGGGGCGGTTCTGAGCCGGCGCGTCCACGAGGGAGGGCGTACGGGTTCTGAAGGCGTCTTCAGGACTCTCAGGATTCCTTCAGCGCCGGGGGCCCAGCATCGGTCGGCGTGAGCCACCGTCGAACGAGCCGCAGCCGAACGACCAGCCGCCGCCGGAAGCGCTCCGGCCCGGTGCGCCTGGTGCGCGCGTTCGCCGTCGCCGCCGTCGTCCTGGTGCTGTGCGCGCTGGCCGGCGGCTGGTACCTCTACCGCGATCTGGCCGGAAGCATCGGCACCTCGCACGCGCTCGGCGACGACGCGCCGAGGTCGGTGGGCGGGGACACCAACATCCTGCTGATGGGCCTGGACAGCCGCAAGGACCAGAACGGCGAGGACCTGCCGCCGGAGGTCCTCGACAAGCTGCACGCGGGCAGCGGCGACATCGGCGGCTACAACACCAACACCCTGATCCTGTTGCACGTGCCGGCCGGCGGCGGCCGGGCGAAGGCGTTCTCCGTGCCCCGCGACGACCTGGTCGACATCTTCCCCAAGCCACCGGCGGGGGGATCTCCGGGCCACGGCCAGGACAAGATCAAGAAGGCGTACGGCCTTGAGAAGGCCCGGACCGAGGAGAAGCTGGCGGCCCAGGGCGTCACCGACCGGCGGAAGCTGGAGACGGCGGGCCGCGAGGCGGGACGCCGGGCCGAGATCGAGACCGTGCGCGCCTTCCTCGGCGTGCCGATCGACCACTTCGCCGAGATCAACCTCGCCGGGTTCTACCACCTGGCCGACGCCCTGGACGGGGTGACGGTCTGTCTGAAGAAGCCGGTGAAGGACCGGTACTCGGGGGCCGACTTCCCGGCCGGGAAGCAGACCCTCGACGGGCAGCAGTCGCTGGCGTTCGTACGGCAGCGGCACGGGCTCGACGGCGGCGACCTGGACCGTACGCGCCGCCAGCAGGCCTTCCTCGCCTCGGCGACGCACAAGCTCGACTCGGCGGGCACCTTCACCGACCCGGTCCGGCTGCTGAACCTGATGAACACGGCCAAGCGGGACCTCGTCACCGACAAGGGCTGGGACCTGCTGTCCTTCGTCAAGCAGGCCAAGAACCTCTCGGGCGGGAACGTGGAGTTCACGACGCTGCCGATCGAGCGGTTCGCCAAGCACCGGGGCGAGGACGTCAACATCGTCGACCCCGCGACGATCAAGCGGCTGGTCGCCGAAGGCATCGCGCCGGTGCGCTCCACCCCGCCCGCCGCGCCCCAGGACCCGCCGAAGCCGGGACCGAGCAAGGCCCCCGGGCCGGGCCGGGCGCCGGGTGGTGCGGTCATCGACGGCGGCCGCATCCCGTGCGTGAACTGATCCGGGCCTGGCGCTCCGGGTGTGCTCAGAGGTAGTCCTCCAGGCGGCCCACCGTGAGTCCCTGCGCCTCGATCTCGTCGAGGATCCGCGCGGTCAGCCGGGTCGCGCCCGCGTCCCCGCCCGCGCCGGGGCCCGGCAGGTGGGCCCGCACGATGTCGCCGGGCCGCAGCCGGTGGGGGCCCTCGGCGTACCGCAGCCCGTCGGCCGTCATCGTGGCGCGGGCCAGCACCACCGCCGTTACCCCGCACTCGCGCGCGGCACGCAGGGTGGTCGCGTCGTAGGCACCGTACGGCGGCCGGAACAGGTGCGGGCGGGTGCCGAACCGGGCGGCGAGCCGGTCCTGCTGGCCGCAGATCTCCGCGCGCTGCGCCGGGTGGCCCAGGGTGCGCAGGTCGGGGTGGTGCAGGGTGTGGTTGTGCACCCCGGCGCCCAGCGCGCGCAGCGCGTCGACGCGGTCGTAGCCGGGCGCGGCCACGCTGCCGGTGAGGAACAGGGCGATCGGCAGCTTGAGGTCGCGGACCATCCGGGGAAGGGCCGGGTCGGTGCCGGGCCCGCCGTCGAAGGTCAGGAAGACCACGTCGGAGCGGACCGGGACGCGGTCGACGACGAAGGGCAGCGCGGGCCGGGCGCCGGTCGGGCGCGGGGCGGGCGTGAGCGGCGCGGCCAGGCCCCAGCGCCGGGCGGCGGCCCGGGTGTCGGGACCGGCCCGCGGCGCGACCTTCTGCGCGGCCTTGCGCCCGAGCCGCTCGAACGGGTCGACGGGGGCGGTCGGCTCGGTGCATCCGGCCAGCGGGCCAAGCAGCGCACCGGCGGCGAGCAGCCCGGCCAGGGCCGCCCGGAGCCGGTGCGCGCGCTTCACCGCGGCTCCCCTGGCACGGTCACACGTAGTCCTCTAGGCGGGCCACGGCGTACCCCTTGTCGGTGATCACCTTCATCACCTGGCGGACCATGTCGGGCATGGTGCCGTTCCAGTCCTCGCGGCCGCGGAAGTGGGTGAGGATGATGTCGCCGGGGTGCAGGTCGCGGTCCCACTCGCGCCATTCCATGTGGTCAGTGAAGGCCTCCTCCGCCCACAGCGGGGCGGCCTTGATGCCGCAGGACTGGGCGGCCTTGAGGGTGTCCTCGTTGTAGTTGCCGTACGGCGGCCGGAACAGCCGGGGCCGGGCGCCCGCCCACTGCCCGATCTTGTCCTGCTGGTCGCAGATCTCGTGCCGCTGCTCGTCGTAGGAGAGCGCGGGCATGTAGCGGTGGTTGAGGGTGTGGTTGTTGAGCGTGACCCCGAGGCCCTGCATCTTCTTGAAGTACTCGTGGTCGTTCTTGACCAGGTAGTCGCTGAGGAACGCGCTGTAGGGGATGCGCAGTTCCTGCATCATCTTCAGGAAGGTGGGGTCCTTCTCGGCGCCGTCGTCGATCGTCAGGAAGACGATGCGGTCCTTGGTGGGGACGGTGGTGAAGACGGGCGGCAGCGAGTCTCCCCCCTCCGTCTCGAACCCGGGGCGGTTGGTGATCCGCGGCTTGACCGCGGGCGGGGCGGGCGCGAGCAGCGGGGGCTTGGCGAGTCCCCACTTCTTGACGGCCGCGAGCCGGGCGGCCTCGGCGCGCTTGAGCTGCTCGGAGTAGCCGGTGAGGGCTCCGGCGGGGCCCTGCTGGGCGGCCTGGGCGCCGGGTCTGCCGGACCCGCCGTCCTCGGAGGAGCAGCCGGAGACGAGCAGGGCGGCGCCGAGCCCGAGGGCGACACAGGCGACCTTCGTCCGGGATTTACCCTTTTGTCGTACTAGTTGCATGGCGCCGCATCCTGTCAGGCCCGCGCCCCGCCGCCCGGCCGACACCGCGGCCGCCGGCGCACCATCGCCCGGCTGGCCCACAGCGCGGCGGCGGCTGGACGACAATGACGGGGTGAACGACCTCGACACCTTCTCCCTGCTGCTCACCGACGAGGGCCGCGCCCTGCTCGCCTCCCTGCGGGAGTACGACCCCGCCCAGGAGCTGTCGGTCGCCACCCGGCTGCGCCGCGACCACGAGGCGGGCCTGGTGTCGGCGGCGCTCGGGCAGGCGCGGCTGCGGCAGCGGGCGGTGGCGAAGTTCGGCGCGGCCGACGCGCACCGGATGTTCTTCACGCCCAACGGCGTCGAGCAGTCCACCCGCACCTCGGTCGCCACCCACCGCGCGAAGACCTTCGCCGCACACGGCGTACGCGGCGTGGCCGACCTGTGCTGCGGCATCGGCGGCGACGCGCTGGCGCTCGCCCGGGCCGGGATCTCCGTCCTCGCCGTCGACCGCGACCCGCTGACGGCGGCGGTCGCCCGCGCCAACGCGGAGGCGCTCGGCCTCGCGGACCTGATCGAGGTGCGCTGCGCCGACGTCACCGACATCGACACGGCCGGGTACGACGCGGTCTTCGTGGACCCCGCCCGGCGCGGCGGCCGGGGCCGGATCTTCGACCCCGAGGCGTACTCGCCCCCGCTCTCCTGGGCGACCTCGGCGGCGCTCGCCGCGCCCTTCGCCGCGCTGAAGATCGCCCCCGGCATCCCGCACGAGGCGATCCCGCCGCAGGCCGAGGCGGAGTGGATCTCCGACGGGGGCGACGTCAAGGAGGCCGTGCTCTGGTTCGGCACCGGCGTGACCCCGGGCGCCTTCCGCGCCACCGTGCTGCCCGCGGCCGCCGCGCTGTGGGCCGCGGCCCCGCTCCCCGCGCCGCCGGTCGGGCCGGTCGGCCGCTACCTGCACGAGCCGGACGGCGCGGTCATCCGGGCCCACCTCGTCGCCGAGATCGCCGAGCGGTGCGGCGGTCGTCTGATCGACGAGACGATCGCGTACGTGACGAGCGACGAGCCGTATGTGTCCCCGTACACCTCGGCGTACGAGATCACCGACCAACTCCCGTTCAACATGAAGAAGTTGAAGGCGTTGCTGCGGGAGCGGGGGGTGGGGGTGCTGACGGTGAAGAAGCGCGGGTCCGCCGTGGAGCCGGAGGAGGTGCGCCGCAAGGTGAAGCCGCGGGGGCCGCACTCGGCGACGGTCTTCCTCACCAGAGTGGCCGGCGCCCCCACCATGCTCATCGGCCACCCCGCGTAACGTCCTCAATCGCCGGACGGGCTGAGGGTGCCAGCGCTGGGCCCCCTACAGGGGCGCGGGGAACTGCGCGAGGAGCGGGCACGGTCCGCAGATCGAAGGGGGTTGAGGGGCGCGAGCGACCCCGCACGGGCCGCGGACGAAAGCGGGGGGCGGGCCCCCGCAAGGCCTACGTGAGGTCCGTCAGTTCGTCCGCGTAGACCTGGGAGAGGGGCTGAGGCCCCACATACTGCTGGCAGTTGCACTGCGCCGACTCGAACCGCAGCGGCTTCTTGTTCTCGTCCCAGGCGACCGGAACCTCAACCCGCTCATGACACTTCCCCGCCTTGTCATGCTTGGCCAAGTGGTGCGTGCACCCGCACACCGGCTCCGGGGGCTTGTGCGCGGCCTCCAGCGCGAGCCGTTCCTGCCGGGCCGCCTCCAGACGCTCCATCCTGCGCTCGTGCCGCGTACGCAGCGCGGTGCGGCCGTTGTCGATGGCCCAGCCGAAGCCGCCCATCCAGAAAACGATCAGAATCCACCAATACCAGGCCATGACGACCGTCCTTCCCCCGGGATGTCACCGCGCCCTGCGCGGCAGCTCCAGAATAGGCCCGAGGTCAGCGCGGTGCTCCCAGCGCCAGGGACCGCAGCACCCAGCGCCGGTGCGCGGCGGCCTTCACCACGCCGACCAGCCCGGTCAGCCAGCAGATGAGGCCGAGCCCCATGCCGTACACGACCAGCGCGTACGTGTCGCGGCCCGGGTCGGCGGTCGCGGGCAGCACCAGGCAGACGCCGAGCCCCGCCGCGCACAGCAGCACCGAGGGCACCAGCCAGGCCAGGCTCAGGCCGGGCCTGCGCAGGTTCCGGTCGAGCACCGGGTCGCGGTCCAACTCGCCCCATTGGTGCAGGAGTTGGCGGATGCGCCGGTCCTTGCGCAGCCCGAACCCGACGGCGAGCCCGGTCGGGATCATCACGCCGAGGCCGAGCAGCAGGAACACCCCGCCGACGATCGCGGTGAGGACGTCGGTCAGCGAGGTGAGCGCCGTGCCGACCAGCGACCAGCCGAGCGCGAACAGCGCCGCGCACAGCCAGTGCAGCCCTAGTCGCCCCACCCCCAAATACCCTCTGACCAGCGCCTCGAGGACCCGCGCGCGATCGGCGAGCAGCGCGTTGCGGTCGGGCCAGGCCCGTATCTCGGCCGGGGGCGGAGAAGGGGGCAGCGACGAACGGGGCGACATGCGCCGAAGATTATCGGGGGCGCCGCACGGACAGGAGCCCGCCCTGCGTCATGTGCACAACAGTTGGCTGGTATCGGGCCCCCGGGGTGTCAGGCCCGTTCGAGGGGGTTGGCCGCGACGCGCCCCGACAAGCCGGCCGCCACCAGACCGGCGGCCGCACAGTCCGGCTTGCGCGCCGCCTGGTCCCGGAAGAGCCCGACGAGGGCCGCACCGAAGCCCAACCGCGGGTAGCGGCGCAGGAGTTCGTCCGGGAAGCCCGCGTCGAACGCGTCGAGCCCGCCGCCGGAGACATCGGCGGTGGTGCCGATCTGGAGGAGGTGACTCTCCACGTCCTGCTCCGCCGACACGTCGTCCCGCATGTGCAGCACGATGATCTCGGCCGCCCGGTCCCGCCGCGCCGTGTCCCAGCCGAGCCCGGCCGTGAACACCCGGGCGAGATGGCCCCCGGCCTCCTCGAAGGGCAGCGTGTGGCTGTCGAAGGGCGGGGTGAGCGCGAGGTCGTGCAGCAGCGCCGAGACGTACAACAGCTCGGCGTCGAAGGAGAGTCGGCGCTCCCGCGCGTACGCGGCGCCGAAGACGTAGGACCGTACCGAGTGGTGGTACAGCGCCTGGTCCGCGTACTCCGCGCACACCGTCCGCGCGGCCTCGCAGGCCCGGCCGCGCGGCATGTCCACTCCGGCGATCGACGTGCTGGACCCGTTCATGACTCCCCTCCCCGCCCGGGCCCGTCACCCGCGGCTCCCTGAGCCTAAACCGCAGGTGACACGGGCTCGGACGGGGGCGGACGGTCAGCGGGGCCCGTTCCGCCGCGCGGGCGTCGCCTCACGCGTCCCGCAGGGCCTGGAGGTCGAGCTTCTTCATGCCCATGACGGCCGCCATGACCCGGTCGGACTTCTCCGCGTCCTGGCCGAGCAGCTCGGGCAGTTCGGCGGGGACGATCTGCCAGGAGAGGCCGTACTTGTCCTTCAGCCAGCCGCACGGTCCCTCCTCGCCGCCCTCGCTCAGCCGCGACCAGAACCGGTCGATCTCGTCCTGGTCCTCACAGGACACCGCGAGCGAGAGCGCCTCCGTGAAGGAGAACTGCGGGCCGCCGTTGAGGGCGGTGAAGCGCTGGCCCGCCAGCTCGAAGTCGACGGTCATGACCGAGCCGGTCTCGCCGGGGGCCGACGCGGCGTAGTGGGTGATCCCCACGATGCGCGCGTCGCCGCCGAAGACGGAGACGTAGTGCTGGGCGGCTTCCTCGGCCTGGGTGTCGAACCAGAGGAAGGGGGTGATCTTCTGGGTGATCTTCGCGGACATCGGTCGGCCTCCTTGCCGTTGCCTGGCCCCCTGCGGGCGGCATCAACAGGTAGACCGGACCCGCGCACGGAACTCATCGCCGTGCGGGCCCTGGTGTCGCCTCCTCGCGGCCCGGCCGTTCCAGCAGAGCACCGCGCGGGGCGGGCGGCAACACGTGCCGGGCGGCCGGAGCCGGAGCCCCGGCCGCGTCCGGCGTGCGTCCTAGCCCTCGGCGATCTCCCGCACCTCCGAGGTGACGTCCCACTCGGCGCCGTGGATCTGCAGGAACCGCTTGGTCCACTCCAGGGCCTCCGCCTTGTCCTTGGCCTGGATCAGGGCGTAACCGCCGATGACCTCCTTGGACTCGGTGAACGGGCCGTCGGTGACGGTCAGCTCGCCGTGGTTCCAGCGGACCCGGGTGCCCTGGGCGGAGGGCGTGAGGCCCGCGGTGTCGAGCAGGACCCCGGCCTTGGTCATCTCGCCGATGAGCTCGCCCATCCGCTCCATGAGCTCGGGGCTCGGGCCGCCCGCGGGGGTGTTGTTCTCGTCGATGCGGACCATGGAAAGGTAGCGCGGCATGACCGTCTCCGTTCGTGCGAAGCGTGCGGTGCGGGGCTCGTTCCCCGCCTCTCACTCATACGTCGAACGGGAGACGGCCCGATCGACACCACCCGCGAAATCCGCCGGAATTTTTTTCCGGCGCCCTCAGGGGCTCGTGAGGATCACGAGCCGCTGGGTCGCCCGGGTCATCGCGACATAGCGGTCGACCGCCCCCTCCACGCCGTCGCCGAAGCCGTCCGGGTCGACGAGGACGACCAGATCGAACTCCAGCCCCTTCGACAGCTCCGGGGTCAGCCACCGCACGCGGGCGGTGTCCCGGAACCGGCTCGCCCCCAGCTCGCCGGTGCCGATGACGCAGGCGATCCCGTCCGTGTGCCCGGCGAGCCAGTCCTCCAGGACCGCGTCGAGCTCCGCGACGGACCCGTGGCCCACCGGGACGCCGCTGCCGCGGATCGAGGTCGGCACGTTGGCGTCCGGCAGCACGGCCCGGATCACCGGCTCGGCGTGCGTCATCACCTCTTGCGGCGTGCGGTAGTTGATGCTCAGGGAGGCCACGTCGCAGCGGTCGAGGCCGATCCGCTCAAGGCGTTCGCGCCACGACTCGGTGAAGCCGTGCCGGGCCTGGGCGCGGTCCCCGACGATGGTGAAGCTCTTCGACGGGCAGCGCAGCAGCAGCATCTGCCACTCCGCGTCCGTCAGCTCCTGGGCCTCGTCCACGACGACGTGCGCGAACGGGCCGGCGAGCAGGTCCGGTTCGGCGGTGGGCAGGGCGCTCTCGTCGATCAGGGTGTCCTGGAGGTCCTTGCCGCGCAGCATCCGCACGGCGCCTTCGGAGTCGTCTCCGGCCGAGTCGAAGTTCGCGGCCGTGACGATCTCGTCGATGACGCCGGCCATGCGGGCCCGCTCGGCGGCGACCACCGCGTCGTGCCGCCGCCTGCGCCGCTCCGTCCCCGGGTCGCCGAGCCGCTGCCGGGCGGCGTCCAGGAGCGGCAGGTCGGACACGGTCCAGGCCTGCGCGTCCGCGCGTTGCAGTCGGCGTACGTCGTCGGGGCCGAGCCAGGGCGCGCACAGCCGGAGATAGGCGGGCACCGACCACAGGTCGCCGACGAGGTCGGTCGCTTCGAGCAGCGGCCACGCGCCGTTGACGGTGTCGACCAGTTCCCGGTCCTGGAGCAGCACCCCGCGGAACTCCTCGGGCGTCACCTCGTCGCCGTCGTGCCGGTCGAGCAGGATCGTGACCAGCGCATCCCAGACCTGCTCACGCCCCTCGTTGTGTGGGGTGCCGGGCCCGGGCGCCGCGAACGCCTCGGCCCAGTCGTCGGCGCCGAGCCGGAGGTCGGACCAGGGGGTGGTGACGGTCATGGGGTCGGTGGGCGGCTCCTCGTAGAACCGGACGGCCCTCTCGACGGCCTTCACCATCTCCGCGGACGCCTTCAGCCGGGCCACCTCGGGGTCGCTCTCGTCCCCGGCCGAGGCCCCCTCGGCGACGAGGTCCCGCAGCACGCAGGTCCGCACGCCCTCCTCGCCGAGGCTGGGCAGGACGTCGGCCACGTAGTCGAGGTAGGGCCGGTGCGGGCCGACGAAGAGGACGCCGCCGCGGCGGTGGCCGAGGCGCGGGTCGGAGTAGAGCAGGTAGGCGGAGCGGTGCAGGGCGACGACGGTCTTGCCGGTGCCGGGGCCGCCGTCCACGACGAGGGCGCCGCGCGAGCCCGCCCGGATGATGGCGTCCTGGTCGGCCTGGATGGTGGAGAGGACGTCGCGCATCCGGGCCGAGCGGTTGGTGCCCAGGCTCGCGATGAAGGCGGACTGGTCGTCGAGCGCGGCATGGCCTTCGAGCCCGTCGGCGCTGAACACCTCGTCCCAGTAGTCGCTGATCCGGCCGCCGGTCCAGCGGTACCTGCGGCGGCTCGCGAGGCCCATCGGCTCGGCGTGGGTCGCCGCGAAGAACGGCTCGGCCGCGGGGGAACGCCAGTCGAGCAGCAGCCGCCGGCCCTCGCTGTCGGTGAGGCCGAGGCGTCCGACGTACAGCGGCTCGGCGTCGTCCGCGCCCACGATGCGGCCGAGGCACAGGTCGAGGCCGAAGCGGCGCAGGGTGCGCAGACGGCTGGTGGTGTGATGGACCTCGATGTCCCGGTCCATCGCCGCCCGGCCGATGCCGCCGGGTGACCGGCGCAGTTCGTCGAGCCGGGCGGACAGCTCGGTGATCGTCTGGTCGAGGCTCCGCGCGACGGCGGCGAAGTGCCGCTCGTCCTCCGCGATGAGCGCCGGGTCGGCCTTGGGGGAAAGACGGTCGGGCAGGTCGAAGGCGCTGGTGGTGGCACCGCGGAATTCAGAATCCGACAACTGAGCACGCACTTCGTGAATCTCCCATTTCCGCAGGTACTGGCCTGAGGCGAGCGATTCTGCGGCACTAGGGGGGCCTTGCCGCAAGCCCCCCGGTGCGCTATATCTTGAGAGTGGCAAGGAGAGGATTTACTCCTTGCCCTCTTTTTTTGTCCGGGCCTTCTGTCGACCCGCGGCCCTTTTGCTCGGGGCTTCGTCGGTTTTCCACCGGGTTCCGCCGGATTTCCGTCGGGGCTCGCGGGGGCCCGTCCTCGTCGTCCTAGACGTAGTCCTCCAGGCGGGCCACGGTGAAACCCTGCTCCTGGATGTGGCGCAGCATGTTCGCGGTCATCTCCGTCATGGAGGCGCCCTTGAGCTCCTTGGGGCCGCGGAAGTGCGCCAGGATGATGTCGCCCGGGTGCAGCTTCTTGTCACCGCGCTGGTACTGCATGTTCGTGATCTGCATCGACTCGCGCCACAGCACGATCGCCTGGAGGTCGCAGGACTTGGCGGCCGTCCGCGTGTTCTCGTTCCAGTTGCCGTACGGCGGCCGGAAGAGCCGGGGCGTCTTTCCGTACTCCTTGCCCAGCTTCTGTTCCTGGGTGCATATCTCGTTCTTCTGCGCGGCCTCGCCCAGGGTGCGCATGTTGGGGTGCGAGAGCGTGTGGTTCTCGATCGAGTTGCCGAGTTCCTGCAGCGGTTTGAAGTAGCCGTAGTCGTTGCGGATGATGTCGTCGGTCAGGAACATCGTGAAGGGGATCTTCAGGTCCTTCATCATCTCGACGAACTTGGGGTCCTTCTCGGCCCCGTCGTCGAACGTCACGAAGACGATCTTCTCCTTGGTGGGGATGTCGCTCACCACCGGCACCTCGCCCGGCTTCGCCTTCACCGGCTTCTCGGCCGGTGGGGCGGGCGGCGCCGCGAAGGGCTTGAGCCCCCACTTGCGGTACGCGGCCTCGGCCCCGGCGGTGTCGGTGCCCGGCGACGCCGACGAGGACGTGCCGCTGTCCTTGCCGGACGGGGTGGCCGCGGACGGTGTGCTGCCCGAGCCACCGCCCGACGAACAGCCCGCGACCATCAGAAGTCCGAAGACGGCCGCACCGACCGCCTTCTTGCGCACGAGCCAGCCCATGTTCAATTACCCGTCCGTTTCGGCCATCACCTGCTCATAGTTTGATGCCAAAAACGGTCACAAGGTTGCCTTGAACGATCAGGCGGGGACACGCGTCGCCCCGGTGGCGGCCGGGGAACCCGACGGGGGTGACCCGGTCCACGGAGGGAGCCAGGGGCGTCAGCCGACCGACTCGAAGCGCCAGCGGTGCACCGGCCGGGCCAGCAACTCCCCCTCGGGCTCGGCAAGTTCGGGCAGCTCGGCGTCGTAGGGCGCGTCCCACCAGGTGATGACGAGGACCCGGTCGCCCGGCGCGCGCAGGACCTCGCGGCGCAGCGGCACACCGTCCAGCGGCCGCTCCCGCACCCAGGCGAGCAGCTCGGCGCCGCGGCCCTCGGCGGCCCGGGCCTCCCACATCAGCGCGACGGTCATGAGTACAGGTTCTTCCTGCTGACCTCGTGCACGTGGTCGTGCGGGTGGGAGTGGGAGTGCGCCTCACCCGGTACGTGCGGCTCGGTGACCGGAAGCGAGGAGTCCGCCGAGAGTTCCAGGTCGGAGGAGGGCCGGTTCCTGGCCACCATCTCCGCGCCGAGAGCCGCGACCATCGCGCCGTTGTCGGTGCACAGGCCGGGCCGCGGCACCCGCAGCCGGATCCCGGCCCGCTCGCAGCGCTCCTGGGCGAGCGCCCGCAGCCGGGAGTTGGCGGCGACCCCGCCGCCGATCATCAGGTGGTCGACGCCCTCGTCCTTGCAGGCGCGTACGGCCTTGCGGGTCAGGACGTCCACCACGGCCTCCTGGAACGACGCGGCGACGTCGCGCACCGGCACCTCCTCGCCCGCCTTGCGCTTGGCCTCGATCCAGCGGGCCACGGCGGTCTTCAGGCCGGAGAAGGAGAAGTCGTACACCGGGTCGCGCGAGCCGGTCAGGCCGCGCGGGAACGCGATGGCGTTCGGGTCGCCCTCCCGGGCGAGCCGGTCGATGACCGGGCCGCCGGGGAAGCCGAGGTCGAGCACCCGGGCGATCTTGTCGAAGGCCTCGCCGGCCGCGTCGTCGATGGTGGCGCCCATGGGGCGGACGTCGGCGGTGATGTCGGGGGCGAGCAGCAGCGAGGAGTGGCCGCCGGAGACCAGCAGCGCCATGGTCGGCTCGGGCAGCGGCCCGTGCTCCAGCTGGTCGACGCAGATGTGCGAGGCGAGGTGGTTGACCCCGTACAGCGGCTTGTTCAGGGCGTACGCGTACGCCTTGGCCGCCGAGACGCCGACGAGCAGCGCTCCCGCGAGGCCGGGGCCCGCGGTGACGGCGATGCCGTCGAGGTCCTTCGCCGAGATGCCGGCGGTCTTCAGGGCGCGCTCGATGGTCGGCACCATCGCTTCGAGGTGGGCCCGCGAGGCGATCTCGGGGACCACGCCGCCGAACCGGGCGTGCGTGTCCACGGAGGAGGCCACGGCATCGGCGAGCAGCGTCGTACCGCGCACGATGCCGACGCCGGTCTCGTCGCAGGAGGTCTCGATGCCCAGTACGAGCGGTTCGTCAGCCATCAGTCAGTCTCTTCTGTTCCTTGGACGTGTTCCTGGACGGTCAGTCGCATGACGAGCGCGTCGACGTTGCCCGGCTGGTAGTAGCCGCGCCGGAAGCCGATGGGCTCGAAGCCGAAGCGCTCGTAGAGCTTCTGGGCCCGGGTGTTGTCCACGCGCACTTCGAGCAGGACCTCGTCGCACTCGAAGGCGGTGGCGTGCTTGAGCAGGTCGGTCAGTAGGCGGGCGCCGAGCCCGGTGCCCCACTGGTCGCGGGCGGCGGCGATGGTCTGGACATCGGCGAGGCCGCCCGCCGCGGCGAGCCCGGCGTAGCCCACGATCCGCCCCCGCGCGTCCTCGGCGACCACGTAGTGGCGGGTGGCGCCGGGTCCGCGGGCGTGGGCGAGCTCGGACCAGAACATCCCCGGCGACCAGGCGTCCTCGGGGAACAGCTCGTGTTCGAGGTCGAGCACCGGCGCGATGTCCCACCAGCGCATCTCGCGCAGCGACGGAGGGAGGTCGCCGCCGGACGGTGCCGCCGAGGGGCCGTGGCCGGGCGCGGGACTGGAGGTCACTGCGGGGTGACCACCTTGTAGTTCTTGGGCACCTGCGCGTCCGGGCGGCGCAGGTACAGCGGCGTCGGCGGCAGGAACTCCGAGCCCTCGGCGAGCTTGTACGCGGCCAGCGCCGCGAGCGCGCCCGCCGACTGGTACTCGGGACCCCGCGCCTCGGGGAACGCCTCCGGGTAGAGCAGGGCGCCCGCGCCGACGACCGGCAGTCCGGCCAGCTGGTCCGCGATGTCGGCGGGCCGGTCGACGGCGGGCTCGCCCGAGCGCGTCCGGAAGTCGTCGTAGCGGGCCCAGTAGACCTCCTTGCGGCGGGCGTCGGTGGCGACCGCGAAGGGGCCCTCGATGCCCGAGGCGTAGGCGAGCCCGTCCAGGGTGCACAGGCCGTGGACGGGGACGCCCAGCACCGAGCCGAAGGTCGCGGCGGTCACCAGGCCGACCCGCAGTCCGGTGTACGGGCCGGGGCCGACGCCGACGACCAGGTCCGTCACGGCTTCGAGGGTCAGGCCGGCCTCGGTGAGCACCCGGTCGACGGCGGGCAGCAGCAGCTCCCCGTGCCTGCGGGCGTCGACCTGACTCGACTCGGCGACGACGGCGGTGCCGTCGTGCAGGGCGACGGTGACGGCGGGGGTGGCGGTATCAACGGCGAGCAAGAGCACGCGAACAGCCTACGACCAAGGCGGCGGGGGCACGGCGTCCCGCCCGAGCCGTCACCTGCTGCTACCGTCAGCCGCAGGTATGACCGTAGACATGCACGTACGTACGAAAGGGGAAGCCCAGGTGGCAAGGAGCAGCACGGGATTCGTGGCCGGGCTCACCGCGGCCGCTCTCGCGGTGGTCGGCTTCCTCGCCTACCAGGCATCGGCGAGCGCGCCCCCGGCCGGTGCGCTCGCTGCCCCCGGCACCAGCGCGTCCCCGTCCGCGAAGCCGTCGAACGCGCCGCCCGCCGGCTCCCCCGCCTCCAAGCCCGACCTCACGGTGCCGGCCAACTCCGGCACCGGCGTCCGGGTCGTGTACTCGCTCGGCGCGAAGCGGGTGTGGCTGGCGGGCGTGACGAAGACGCCGCGGACCTTCGAGGTCGTGCCGTCCTCGATCAGCCCCAAGCCGGGCACGTACTTCGTGATGTCCCGCTCGGGCAACGTGACCGGCTCGGACGGCGTGGCCGTCGAGCACGTGGTGCGGTTCGCCAGCAGCGACAACGTGGCGATCGGCTTCAGCGCGGCGGTCAACGGCTCGATGGCGGGCCCCAAGGGGGACAAGAAGACCGGCGGCATCCGCATGACGCGGGCGGACGGCGACGCGATGTGGACGTTCGCCACCCGCAACTCGAAGGTCGTCGTCGTTCCGTAGGACCACGGCCGCACATCGTGCGGTACGGCGCCGCGGGCCCGGCCGACACCCGATAGGACTACGCGGCGTCCTGGCGCGCGTCACCCTCGTCGGCGGCCGGGGCCTGCTCGCGCGGCGGGGTCGACACGGCGCTGGCCGCGGCGCACGAGGCGAGCAGATCGTGTATCGACACCCCGGACTGCACCGGGACGCCCCGCGGGGCCTGCGGCTTCGCTTCGCGTTCCGGCACGGTCATGGCGGCCTCCTGAGGCTGCGGGAGAAGGCGCGGTTAGGTAGACCTAACCAGGTCTCTGACTCCATGTGACCACGCCTGGTGCGACCCGCGCAACATTTTGCCGACGTCTTGTCGGAACGTACGGCTCGCTCAAGCCCCGCCCGGGTTCCGCCTCAGAGGCCCTCGACCCCGGCACCGGCCCAGCGCGGCCCGATTCCGGTGATCGTGACGATCCGGCGGTCGTCGGAGTCGACGGCCGTTTCGCCCACGGCGCGGTCGATCAGCACCTGGAGCCGGTCCTCGGACAGCTCCTCGACCTTGCCCTCGCCCCACTCGACGACCACCACGGACTCGGGCAGCGACACGTCGAGGTCGAGGTCCTCCATCTCGTCGAGCCCGCCGCCGAGCCGGTACGCGTCCACGTGCACCAGCGCGGGACCGCCGACCAGCGAGGGGTGGACCCGGGCGATGACGAAGGTGGGAGAGGTGACGGCGCCGCGCACGCCGAGGCCCTCGCCGAGCCCGCGGGTGAGGGTCGTCTTTCCGGCGCCGAGCTCCCCGGTGAGCATCACCAGGTCGCCGGGGCGGAGCAGTTTGGCGATACGGCGCCCCAACTCCTGCATTTCGGAAGGGGAGTTGAGGGTCAGACGGGTGCCGGCGTCAGCCGCCGGGCTGCTGTGCGGTGCTTCCATACGTCCCAACGTTAGCGGCCTGCGGCACCGCCCCGACCCGGGCCAGGAGATCCGCGAGGCGGTCGGTGACCGTCTCGGGGTGCTCCAGCATCACCAGGTGGCCGCCGTCCGGCACGATGACCAGCTCCGCGTCGGGCAGCAGATCGGCGATGGCCTCGCTGTGCGAGCTGGGCGTGACCAGGTCGCGGTCGCCGGCCAGGACCAGGACGGGGACCTCCGCGAAGATCGCCAGGGCCGCCGTCTTGTCGTGCTCGGAGAACGCCGGGTAGAACTCCGCGACCACGTCGATCGGGGTGCCCTCGATCATCCGCTCGGCGAACCGGGCGACCGCCGGGTCGACGTCCTTGGAGGAGAACGAGTACCGCTTGATCATGCCCGCGAACAGGTCGGCCGTCGCCCGCCGCCCCCGCTCCACCAGCTCGGCCTGCGAGCCCAGCGCCTTGAGCACGCCGGGCAGCACCCGGCGCACCGCGTTGACCCCGGCCACCGGCAGCCCGTAGTTGACCTCGCCGAGCTTTCCCGAGGACGTGCCGACGAAGGCGACGCCCACCACGCGGTCCCGGATGAGCTCGGGGAACTGGTCGGCCAGGGCCATGATCGTCATGCCGCCCATGGAGTGGCCGACCAGGACGAGCGGGCCCTCGGGGGCGGCCGCGTCGATGACGGCCTTCAGGTCGCGGCCGAGCTGGTCGATGTCGACCGGCACGCCGTCGCGCTGGGCCTTGCCGCGGTCCGAGCGGCCGTGGCTGCGCTGGTCCCAGTGCACCGTGCGCAGCACCCCGCGCAGGGCCGCCCGCTGGAAGTGCCAGGAGTCCTGGCTGAGGCAGTAGCCGTGCGAGAACACCACGGTGACCGGGGCCGGGACCTTGCGGCCGAAGAGCCGGCGCTTGCGCGAGCCGTTGGCGCCCGCCTCCGGCTCGACCTCGTCGGTCTCGTAGTACAGGACGGTACCGTCGTCGGCGACCGCCTTGCCCGGCATGCCGCGCAGCGACCCGTAGGGCCCGGACGCGTCGAGCGCGAGCCGCGCCTTCCTGCGCATCCCGCGCCCCACCGTCAGCCGCTCTATGGCGACCCCGGCCGCCGCGCCCGCCGCGACCACGCCTATCGCCGCCCCCGCGATCCCGGCGAGGCGCCAGTTCCCCACCGCCGACTGGGCATCCTGGACCGCGGATACGACGGCGTCCCCCGTACTGCTCTCGCTCACCGTGCCGCTCCGCTCTTACTCGTCGTCGTCGGAACACTCATTCACGTAGACGCGGGGCACCCGTGAACCGATGCGCGTCACGATCTCGTAGCCGATGGTGTCGGCCGCCCGCGCCCAGTCCTCGGCCGTGGGCTCCCCGTGGTCACCCGGTCCGAACAGCACGGCCCGGTCACCCGGTTCGACCCTGTCCCCCTCAAGGTCGACCACGAACTGATCCATGGCAATGCGGCCCGCCGCGGTACGTACTTTCCCGCCCACCAGAACCGGACCGCGCCCCGAGGCGTGCCGCGGGATGCCGTCCGCGTACCCGAGCGGCACGAGACCGAGCGTGGTCTCGTGCTCGGTGACGTAGTGATGCCCGTAACTGACGCCGTGACCCGCCGGGACCTGCTTGGTGAGCGCGACCGACGCGGACAGCGTCATGACCGGCCGCAGGCCGAGCTCGCGCGAGGTGCCGAGCTCCGGCGCCGGGGAGATGCCGTACATCGCGATGCCGGTCCGGACGAGGTCGTAGTGGGCCTCGGGGAGGGTGAGCGTGGCCGGGGAGTTGGCGATGTGCCGCACCTCCGGCTCGGCGCCCGCCTTCCGGGCGAACGCGGTCATCTCCTGGAACACCGAGAGCTGGGCGGCGATCGAGGGGTGGCCCGGCTCGTCGGCGCAGGCCAGGTGCGACCACAGACCGGTGACGTTCACCTCGGGGGTGGCGAGCGCCGCGTGCACCAGTTCCGGCCAGTCGGCGGGCTGGCAGCCGTTGCGGCCGAGCCCCGTGTCGGCCTTGAGCTGGATCCTGGCCGTGCGCCCGGCGGCGCGGGCGGCGTCGGTGACCTCCCGCAGCGCCCACATGCCGCTGACCGAGACGTCGATGTCCGCCTCGATCGCCTCCCGCCAGGGCCCGCCCGGCGTCCACAGCCAGCACATCATGCGGCCCCGGTCGCCGGCCGCCCGCAGGGCCAGCGCCTCCTGCGGGGTGGCGGTGCCGAGCCAGGCGGCGCCCGCCTGGCGCGCCGCCCGGGCGCACGGCACCGCGCCGTGCCCGTAGGCGTCCGCCTTCACCACGGCCATCAGCAGCGCGCCGGACGAACGGGCGCGCAGCGTCCGTACGTTGGCGCGCAGCGCGCCCAGGTCGATCTCGGCGCGGGCGCGTTCGGCGGGGGCAAGAGTCTTCGCGGTCATCGCGCCCAGTCTCTCAGAGCGCACGAGGACTCGGATTGTGCCGCAGGACACACCGCCCCCGCGGCCGGGTTCAGGTGCCGTCGCGGTGTCCCCACACATAGACGGCGTCGCCGGTGCGCAGGACGTCCCACAGCTTGCGCGCGTCGGTCAGGCTGAGGTTCACACAGCCCTCGCTGCCGACCGAGGTGTACACGCTGTGGTAGATGGCGTGGAAGGCCTGCCCGCCGTCGAAGAACTGGGCGTACGGCATGGACTGGTGGTAGATCGTCGACCAGTGGTTCTTGTGCCGCCAGTAGACCTTGTGCCAGCCGCCCCGGGTGGGCAGCGAGGCCCGTCCGCTGCGGATGGGCACCGGCCCGAAGGTCACCTTCCTGCCGCTCTGCACCCACATCAACTGCCGCGTCAGATCCACGCACGCGACCCGCTGCGCCTTCACCGGGCACTTGTGCGCGGCGTTGGGATTCTTGCGCGCGGACAGGAACTGCATCCTGGACCAGGTGACCGGCCCGGCGAACCCGATGGCCGGGGAAATCCCCTGCGCCTGCTGGAACTTGCGGATGGCGGCGCAGTCCGAGGCGGACTGCCTGCCGTCCGCCTTGAGCCCCAGCCAGCGCTCGACCTGCTTCTGGTACGGCCCGGTCTTGGCGGTGCAACTTCCGGGCTTCGCGGCGACCTCGCTCTGCGGTACGTACTCCACGAGCCGGTACGCGCCCTCCGGCGCCGCGACGGGTTCGACCCGGTCCTCCGCGGCGCCGGGCTGGTAGACGAGCGGCGGCAGCACCTGGTCGGGGGTGTCCATCGGCGCCGCCTGCCCCTCGGTCACGACCCCCGGCACCAGCACCTCGGCGGTCTCGTGCAGGCCGCCGCCCGGCGCGGGGACGGCGGGCGCGATGCCGCCGGTGTCGGCCTCGCCCGGCGCGGGCGGGGCGGGAGGCGCCGGTGCGACGGGGCGGACGGGCGGCGGGGGCAGCGGGTCCCCGGTACCGGGCGCGGCGGCCCCGACCGTGAGGACGGCCGCGAGCACCAGCCCGCAGGCTCCCCATTTCTGGCGTTTCTTACGTTTTTGTCCCTGGCTCATGTGCCCAGCGAACCCCGCGCCCCGGGCGTGTCGCGGAAGCCGCGCGGCACATGTCACCCGGCGGCGGGCGGCGGGGCGCCCCCGCGGGCGCGGCGGCGGTGTGCGGGGGCCCCGCGAAGGCGGCCCCCGTCAGCCGCGGCGCCCGCCCGGCGCCCTCACCCGGCCGAAGCGCGAGCCACGTCCCGCCACACGCCCGGCAGCGCCTCGGCCACCGCGTACGCCGTCGTGGGGGCGCCCTGGGCGGCGTGCCGCCCGGCCAGGCCGTGCAGGTAGGCGGCCGCCGACGCCGCGTCCCGGGCGGGCAGGCCGGTGGCGAGCAGGGAGCCCGCGAGGCCCGAGAGGACGTCGCCGCTGCCCGCGGTGGCGAGCCAGGGGGTGCCGGTCGGGTTGACCCGGACCGGCCCGTCGGCGTCCGCGACCAGAGTGGTCGAACCCTTCAGGAGGACGGTGGCGCCATAGCGCGCGGCCAGCTCCCGCACCGAGACGAGCCGCTCCGCCTCGACCCGCTCGCGCGGGACGCCGAGCAGCGCGGCCGCCTCGCCCGCGTGCGGGGTCAGCAGGGTGGCGGCGGGGCGGGCCCGTACGGCATCGGGGTCGAGCCCGCGCAGTCCGTCCGCGTCCACCAGGACCGGCACGTCCGACGCGAGCACCTCCTCGACGCCCGGGCCGTCGCCGAGCCCGGGGCCCACCACCCAGGCCTGCACCCGGCCGGCCTTGGCGGGCGGCCCGTCCGACACCAGGGTCTCGGGGAAGCGCGCGATCACCGCGTCGCCGCCGGGGCCGACATAACGCACGGCCCCGGCCCCGCCGCGCAGCGCCCCGGCGACCGCGAGGACGGCCGCGCCGGGGTAGCGGGCCGACCCGGCCACGACCCCGACGACACCCCTGCGGTACTTGTCGCTCTCGGCGGCCGGGGTGGGCAACAGGTCGGCCACGGCGGCGTGCTGGAGGGCCTCGACGGCCGGGACGGAGGGGAGGTCGAGGCCGATCGGGACGAGCCGCACGGCCCCCGCGTACTCGCGCGCCGGGTCGATGAGCAGGCCTGGCTTGTACGCGCCGAACGTGACCGTGGCGTCCGCCCGCAGCGCCTCGCCGGACACCGCGCCGGTGCCCGCGTCCACGCCGCTGGGCAGGTCCACGGCGACGACCAGCGCGTTGGAGCCGCGGGCGGCGCGGGCCACGGGCACCGCGTCGGGGCGCAGACCGCCGCGGCCACCGATGCCGGTGATGCCGTCGAGTACGAGGTCGGCGACGGCCAGCACCTCGTACGGGTCGTCGGCGACCCGGCCGCCGGCCCGGGTGAGGGCGGCGAGCCCCTCGGGGTGGGCGCGGTCGGGGGCGAGCAGCACCGCGCTGACGCCCGCGCCGCGGCGGGCCAGGCGGGCGCCGGCGTACAGGGCGTCCCCGCCGTTGTCGCCGCTGCCGACGAGCAGGACGACTCTGGTGCCGTACACCCGGCCGAGCAGGTCCGCGCAGGCGGCGGCGAGGCCTGCGGCGGCGCGCTGCATGAGGGTGCCGGGTGGGAGCCGGGCCATGAGCTCGGCCTCCGCGGCCCGGACGGTGTCGACGTCATAGCCAGTACGCATGCCGCCCACTCTCCCCCACCCCGCCCCTCCCCGAAACCCGCCGGGCTCCCGGCCAGCCCCGCCCAGCCGCAGTCCCCCGCACCCGCCAACCCCGCCTCCGCCCGCGGACCGTGCTCGCTTCTCGCGCAGTTCCCCGCGCCCCTGGCAGCATGCGGTGACCGCGCCCCTGTAGGGGGGGCCAGCAGGGGCAACCTCAGCCCGTCCGGCGTTTGAGGACGAGCGCCCTTTAGGCGCGAACGGGGGTGTGGGGGCGGAGCCCCCGCCGGGGTCCGAGGGGCGGAGCCCCTCAGGGGGTCTGGGGCGGGGCCCCAGGGGTCAGCCCTCGGCGATGACCACCGCCGACGCCACCCCCGCATCGTGGCTGAGCGAAACATGCCAGTGCCGAACCCCCAGCTCGGCCGCCCGAGCGGCAACAGACCCCCGCACCCGAAGCCGCGGCTGCCCACTCTCCTCCACGTACACCTCCGCATCCGTCCACAGCAGCCCCGCCGGCGCCCCCAGCGCCTTCGCGAGCGCCTCCTTCGCGGCGAACCGCACCGCAAGCGAGGCGACCCCGCGCCGCTCCCCGCCGGGCAGTATCAGCTCGCTGTCCACGAACAGCCGCCGCAGCATCGCGGGAGTCCGCTCGATGGACTCCCCGAACCGCTCGACCTCGGCCACGTCGATCCCGACCCCGATGATCACGCGCTTACTCCACCGTCACGGACTTGGCGAGGTTGCGCGGCTGGTCGACCTCGTTGCCCCGCGCCGTGGCCAGCTCGCACGCGAAGACCTGGAGCGGCACGGTCGCCACGAGCGGCTGGAGCAGCGTGGGCGTGACCGGGATGCGGATGAGGTGGTCGGCGTACGGCACCACCGCCTCGTCCCCCTGCTCCGCGATCACGATGGTCCGCGCCCCCCGGGCCCGGATCTCCTGGATGTTCGACACGATCTTGTCGTGCAGAACGGAACGCCCGCGCGGCGACGGGACGACCACGACCACCGGCAGGTCCTCCTCGATCAACGCGATCGGCCCGTGCTTGAGCTCGCCCGCCGCGAACCCCTCGGCGTGCATGTACGCCAGCTCCTTGAGCTTGAGCGCGCCTTCGAGGGCGACCGGGTAGCCCACGTGCCGGCCGAGGAAGAGCACGGTGTTCTTGTCGGCGAGCGAGCGCGCCAACTCCCGTACGGGCTCCATGGTTTCGAGGACCTGGTCCACCTCGCAGGCGATCGCGGCGAGGTCGCGGACGACGGCCCGGACCTCGTCGCCCCACTTGGTCCCGCGCACCTGGCCGAGGTACAGCGCGACGAGGTAGCAGGCCACCAGCTGGGTGAGGAAGGCCTTCGTCGAGGCGACGGCGACCTCGGGACCCGCGTGCGTGTACAGGACGGCGTCGGATTCGCGCGGGATCGTGGAGCCGTTGGTGTTGCAGATCGCCAGCACCTTCGCCCCCTGCTCGCGGGCGTGCCGCAGCGCCATCAGGGTGTCCATGGTCTCGCCGGACTGCGAGATGGCGATGACGAGCGTGCGCTGGTCGAGGATCGGGTCCCGGTAGCGGAACTCACTGGCCAGCTCCGTCTCGCAGGGAATCCTGGTCCAGTGCTCGATCGCGAGCTTGGCGATCATGCCCGCGTGGTACGCCGTACCGCACGCCACCACGACGACCTTGTCGACCTCGCGGAGCACCGAGTCGGGGATGCGCAGCTCGTCCAGGGTCAGCGAGCCCGCCGCGTCGATCCGGCCGAGCAGCGTGTCGGCGACGGCCTTGGGCTGCTCGGCGATCTCCTTGAGCATGAAGTAGTCGTAGCCGCCCTTCTCGGCGGCGGAGGCGTCCCAGTCGACGTGGTAGGCCCGGGTCTCGGCGGGCGCCCCGTCGAAGTCGGTGACGGTGACGCCGTCGCGGCGCAGCTCGACGACCTGGTCCTGGCCGAGTTCGATCGCCGAGCGGGTGTGCGCGATGAACGCGGCGACGTCGGAGGCGAGGAAGGCCTCGCCCTCGCCCACGCCCACCACGAGCGGCGAGTTGCGCCGCGCGCCCACCACGACGTCCGGCTCGTCGGCGTGCACCGCGACCAGCGTGAACGCGCCTTCGAGCCGACGGCACACCTGCCGCATGGCCTCGGCCAGGTCCTCGACCGAGGAGTAGCACTCGGCGACCAGGTGCGCGACGACCTCGGTGTCCGTCTCGGAGTCCAGCTGGTGGCCGCGCTCGGCGAGCTCGGCCCGCAGCGCGGCGAAGTTCTCGATGATCCCGTTGTGCACGACCGCGACCCGCCCGGCGTTGTCCAGGTGCGGGTGCGCGTTCGCGTCGGTGGGCCCGCCGTGCGTGGCCCACCGGGTGTGCCCGATGCCGGTCGCCCCTGCGGGCAGCGGCGCCTCCAGGAGCGCCTTCTCCAGATTGACCAGCTTCCCGGCCTTCTTCGCCGCGGCCAGCCCGCCGTCCGCGAGGACCGCGACGCCCGCCGAGTCGTAGCCGCGGTACTCCAGCCGCTTCAGCCCCGCCACCACGACGTCCAGCGCCGACTGCCCGCCCACATAACCCACGATTCCGCACATGGCGGCAGCCTACGACCGAGACCCCCCGTTCCCGGGACACCCGGCGCCCGGTCCGTCCCTTCGTCCGGATTTCGTGCTGTGCGCCACGTGACCCACCCCACCCCCCACGCACGTCATACAGCCGCAACAATGGAGTCGTGATCACTTCGCCGCCACGGAGCGCCCACCGCAAGCCGGAGGCGACTCCCTACGTGGACCTGACGCGCGCAGAGTGGAGCGCCCTGCGCGACAAGACGCCGTTGCCGCTCACCGCCGAGGAGGTCGAGCGGCTGCGCGGGCTCGGGGACGTCATCGACCTCGACGAAGTGCGCGACATCTACCTGCCGCTGTCCCGGCTCCTGAACCTGTACGTGGAGGCCACCGCCCAGCTGCGCGGCACCCTCAACACGTTCCTGGGCGACGCGGGCAACGGCCACGGCACCCAGCGCGGCACCCCGTTCGTCATAGGGGTCGCGGGCTCCGTGGCGGTCGGCAAGTCGACGGTGGCCCGACTGCTCCAGGCGCTGCTGGCCCGCTGGCCCGAGCACCCCCGGGTCGAACTGGTCACCACCGACGGCTTCCTGTACCCGATGGCCGAGCTCCAGCGCCGCGGCCTGATGTCGCGCAAGGGCTTCCCCGAGTCGTACGACCGGCGCGCCCTGACCCGGTTCGTCGCGGACATCAAGGCGGGCAAGGACGAGGTCAGCGCGCCCGTCTACTCCCACCTGATCTACGACATCGTCCCGGACGAGCGGCTCGTGGTGCGCCGCCCGGACATCCTGATCGTGGAGGGCCTCAACGTCCTGCAACCCGCGCTGCCGGGCCAGGACGGCCGCACCCGGGTCGGCCTCGCGGACTACTTCGACTTCAGCGTGTACGTGGACGCGCGGACCGAGGACATCGAGACCTGGTACCTCAACCGCTTCCGCAAGCTGCGCGAGACGGCCTTCCAGAACCCGTTCTCGTACTTCCGCAAGTACACCCAGGTGTCCGAGGAGGAGGCGCTCGACTACGCCCGGACGACCTGGCGGACCATCAACCGGCCCAACCTGGTGGAGAACGTGGCCCCCACGCGCGGCCGGGCCACCCTGGTCGTGCGCAAGGGGCCCGACCACAAGATCCAGAAGATCTCCCTGCGCAAGCTCTGACAGGGCCCCGCACACACACGCGGCCCGCCCGGAAGGTTCTCCGGGCGGGCCGCGCGAGCGTCGACCGCCTTAACCGAGCGCCGACTTGACGACATCGGCGAGGCGGCCCGCCACCGAGCGGGCCTGCTCGATGTCGGCGGCCTCGACCATGACGCGGACCAGCGGCTCGGTCCCCGAGGGGCGCAGCAGCACCCGGCCGGTGGCGCCCAGCTCGCGCTCGGCCTCGGCGACCGCGGCGCCCAGCTCGGCGGAGGTGGAGACGCGGGACTTGTCGACGTCGGGGACGTTGACCAGCACCTGCGGCAGGCGCTCCATGACCCCGGCGAGGTCGGCGAGCGTGCGGCGGGTGGCGGCCACCCGGGCGGCCAGCATCAGGCCGGTCAGCGTGCCGTCGCCGGTGGTCGCGTGATCCAGGATGATCACGTGGCCGGACTGCTCGCCGCCGAGCGCGTAGCCGTGCTCCTTCATCGACTCCAGGACGTAGCGGTCGCCGACCGCGGTCTGGACGAGCTGGATGCCCTCGCCCTCCATGGCGAGCTTGAAGCCCAGGTTGGACATCACGGTGCCGACGACGGTGTTGCCGCGCAGCGTGCCCGCCTCGCGCATGGCGAGGGCCAGGACCGCGAGGATCTGGTCGCCGTCGACCTCGTTGCCCGCGCCGTCCACGGCCAGGCAGCGGTCGGCGTCGCCGTCGTGCGCGATGCCGAGGTCGGCGCCGTGCTCGACGACGGCCGCCTTCAGCAGGTCGAGGTGGGTCGAGCCGCAGCCGTCGTTGATGTTGAGCCCGTCCGGCTCGGCACCGATCGTGACGACCTCGGCGCCGGCCCGCGCGAACGCCTCCGGCGAGACCCGGGCGGCCGCGCCGTGCGCCTCGTCCAGGACGACCTTCAGCCCGTCGAGGCGGTTGGGCAGCACCCCGATGAGGTGGGCCACGTACCGGTCGAAGCCCTCGTCGTACGTCCGGACCCGGCCCACGCCGGCCCCGGTCGGGCGCTCCCAGGGCTCACCCGTGCGGTGCTGCTCGTAGATCGACTCGATGCGGTCCTCCAGCTCGTCGGCGAGCTTGTGGCCGCCGCGCGCGAAGAACTTGACACCGTTGTCCGGCATGGCGTTGTGGCTGGCCGAGAGCATCACACCGAGGTCGGCGCCCAGCACACCGGTGAGGTACGCCACCGCGGGGGTGGGCAGCACACCGACCCGCAGGACGTCCACGCCCGCGCTCGCGAGGCCCGCGACGACCGCGGCCTCCAGGAACTCTCCCGACGCCCGGGGGTCCCGCCCGACCACCGCGGTCGGCCGATGGCCCTCGAAGGTCCCCGCCTCGGCGAGCACGTGTGCCGCCGCGACCGACAGGCCGAGCGCGAGCTCCGCCGTCAGATCCGAATTGGCGACGCCGCGCACGCCGTCCGTGCCGAAGAGTCGTCCCACGTCTGTCCTCCGAAAACCTCAAAGTGCGGGGTAGATAGACGAACGCCCCGGCAGCACCGAGAGTGCTGCCGGGGCGAACGAGAGCCGTAGTGGCAGGCGCGGATTTAGCGCTTGCTGTACTGCGGGGCCTTGCGGGCCTTCTTGAGACCGGCCTTCTTGCGCTCGACCGCACGGTCGTCGCGGGAGAGGAAGCCGGCCTTCTTGAGGGCGCCGCGGTTGTTGTCCACGTCAGCCTCGTTCAGCGCACGGGCCACGCCGAGGCGCAGGGCGCCGGCCTGACCGGACACGCCGCCACCCGAGATGCGGGCGATGACGTCGTAGCGGTTGTCGAGCTCGAGCACCTTGAAGGGCTCGTTGACTTCCTGCTGGTGGACCTTGTTCGGGAAGTAGTCCTCGAGCGTACGCCCGTTGATCTTCCACTTGCCGGTGCCCGGGACGATCCGGACGCGGGCGATGGCGTTCTTGCGACGACCCAGGCCGGCGGCCGGCTGCGGGTCCCCGAAGCGGGAGGCCATCGACTCGGAGGTGTACTCGCCCTCGACGGGCACCTCGGACTCGAAGGTGGTCACTTCGGCGTAGGTCTCGTCGCCCTCGAGCGGGGTCTCGACGGTGGTCTCGGCCACGATTCTCCTCAGATTTCTTTACGTCTTAGGGGGTGGCCGGAACTACTGCGCGACCTGGGTGATCTCGAACGGCACCGGCTGCTGGGCAGCGTGGGGGTGCTGGTCGCCCGAGTAGACCTTCAGCTTCGAGAGCATCTGACGGCCCAGGGTGTTCTTGGGGATCATGCCCTTGATGGCCTTCTCGACGGCCTTCTCCGGGTTGTTCGCCAGGAGGTCGTCGTAGCGCACCGAGCGGAGACCGCCCGGGTAGCCGGAGTGGCGGTAGGCCATCTTCTGGGTCTTCTTGTTGCCGGACAGGTGAACCTTGTCGGCGTTGATGATGATGACGAAGTCACCCATGTCCATGTGGGGCGCATACACGGGCTTGTGCTTGCCCCGGAGGAGGTTCGCGGCGGTGGTCGCCAGACGACCCAGGACGACGTCCCGGGCATCAATGACGTGCCACTGGCGAGTGATGTCGCCGGGCTTGGGGCTGTACGTACGCACTTCGTAGCCTTCGCTTCTTAGTGGATGGGGTCCAAACACACTGCACCCTGAAGCGATCATGCAGCTGGGGCTCACAATGCCGGGGACGCTGCCCGTATGCGAGCCACTGGTAACTGCTCCAGGAAACTTACGTAAGGGCCCATCGCGTGAGAACGACCAAGCCAATACGCATAACAAACCAGAAGAATACCCGGGCGCCCCCGAGCGGGTCAAAACGGCCCGGGGGCATCCTGGCCGCTTCCGGCCCTATCGGGGTCTGAGCTGGGCAAACGCCTAGCGCGCACGCTCCACGCGGCGCTCGTCCCACACCGGCTCCGGCGTCTCACGCACCACCCCGTCCGAACCGAAGACCAGATAGCGGTCGAACGACTTCGAGAACCAGCGGTCGTGGGTGACCGCGAGCACCGTGCCGTCGTACGACTCCAGACCGTCCTGCAATGCCTCCGCCGACTCCAGGTCGAGGTTGTCCGTCGGCTCGTCGAGCAGCAGCGCCGTGGTGCCGGCCAGCTCCAGGAGCAGGATCTGGAAGCGGGCCTGCTGGCCGCCCGACAGCTTCTCGAAGGGCTGGTCCCCCTGCCGCTCCAGCTCGTAGCGGCGCAGCACCCCCATCGCCGCCCCGCGGTCCTTGGCGTGCTCGCTCCACAGGATGTCGACGAGCGTGCGCCCGAGCAGCTCGGGGTGGGCGTGGGTCTGCGCGAAGTGCCCGGGAACGACACGCGCCCCCAGCTTCCAGTTCCCGGTGTACGCCACCGACGGGTCCCCCGCCAGCAGCCGCAGGAAGTGCGACTTCCCGGAGCCGTTGGAGCCGAGGACCGCGACCCGCTCGCCGTAGAAGACCTCCAGCGAGAACGGCTTCATCAGCCCGGTGAGCTCAAGGTTCTCGCAGGTCAGAGCGCGCACCCCGGTACGGCCGCCGCGCAGCCGCATGGTGATCTCCTGCTCGCGCGGCGGCTCCGGCGGCGGGCCCGCCTCCTCGAACCGCTTGAAGCGGGTCTGCATCGCGTGGTAGCGCGACGCCATGTCCGGGCTGCTCGCCGCCTGGTTGCGCAGCCGCAGCACCAGCGCCTTCAGCCGCGCGTGCTCCTCGTCCCAGCGCCGCTTGAGCTCCTCGAACCGCGCGAACCGCTCCCGGCGGGCGTCATGGTAGGTGGAGAACCCGCCGCCGTGCACCCACACGTCCGTCCCCGCCGGGCTCGGCTCCAGGCTCACGATCCGCTCGGCGGCCCGCGAGAGCAGCTCCCGGTCGTGCGAGACGAACAGGACGGTCTTGCGGGTCTCGCGCAGCCGCTCCTCCAGCCAGCGCTTGCCCGGCACGTCCAGATAGTTGTCCGGCTCGTCCAGGAGCAGCACCTCGTCGGGCCCGCGCAGCAGCGCCTCGAGGACCAGGCGCTTCTGCTCGCCCCCGCTGAGCGTGCGCACCTCGCGGAACTGGGCCTTGTCGTACGGCATGCCGAGCGCGGCCATCGTGCACATGTCCCAGACCGTCTCGGCCTCGTAGCCGTGCGCCTCGGCCCAGTCGCTGAGCGCCTGCGCGTACTTCATCTGCGCGGCCTCGTCGTCCACCGTCATGATCAGGTGCTCGGCCGCGTCCACCTCGGCCGCCGCCTTCCTGATCCGCGGCTGCGCGACGGAGACCAGCAGGTCGCGCACGGTCCGCTCGTCGCGCACCGAACCGACGAACTGCGGCATCACCCCGAGCCCGCCGCTCACCGACACCGAGCCGCCATGCGGCTGGAGCTCACCGGAGATCATGCGAAGGAGCGTCGTCTTTCCGGCCCCGTTGGCGCCGACCAGGGCCACCACCGAGCCCTCCGCCACCCGGAACGAAGCGTCGCCGAGCAGCACCCGCCCGTCCGGCAGGTAGTACTCCAGGTGTGCAGCCTCAAGATGTCCCATGGGCGGATTGTCACCCAGGCCGTGCCCCCCTGAACAATCGAATTAGGATGCGCGGCATGAGCTTTGGGCATGGGGGACCCGGGTGGGGCCCGGGGGATCAGCAGACACCCGACTGGGCGGCGCTCGCCGACCAGTCGGCCGCGCGCAGCAGACGCAGGAAATGGCTGTTCCTGGGGGGCGGCGCGGTGGCGACGGCGGCGGTCGTCGCGGTCGTGGCCACCGTGATCGTCAACGCGGGCTCCTCGGACGACGGCAAGTCCGCCGACCAGTTGCCCTCTCCCCAGGCGCTGCCCAGCAGCAGCGCGCGGCCGCAGCCGTCGTTCTCCCAGGTGGCCCCGCCGCCCCCGCCCAACCCGTACGACTACGTCTCCAGCGCGAAGAAGGACACGGCCCCGCTCGGCGCCGACACCCTCTTCCCCGGCAAGAGCCTGACGCTGGGCAGCGGCGTCTACGCCAAGGGCCCCACCGACCAGGTCACCGACTGCTCCTCGGTCACCCAGGGCTCGCTCGGCTCGGCCCTGAGCGGCAACGGCTGCCGCCAGGTCATCCGGGCCACCTTCACCAAGGACGGGATCGCGGTCACGGTGGGGGTCGCCGTCTTCGACACCGACACCGCGGCGAAGAAGGCGAAGGACCAGGCCTCCGGCGGCATCGCCTCGCTGTCCGGCGCGGGCGTGGACACCTTCTGCCGGGGCGGCTCGGTCTGCCGCAGCACCACCAACTCCTATGGCCGCTACGCCTACTTCACGACCGGCGGCTTCGCCAACGGCAAGAACGTGACCAAGGGCGACGGAGCCGTCTTCTCGGCGGGCGACGACCTCGCCAAGTTCACCTTCGACCAGATCGTCGCCCGCGGCCGCAACCAGGCCTCAGCAGCAGCCGCCCGGCCCGCCGGCTGAACTCCCGGGCAGCGTCCGCATGTTGCGCGCCTCCTTGCTGCGCGCGGCCAGCAACTCGTCGGCGGGGTAACCGACTTCCTCCAGGGTGAGGCCGTGCGGCTTCACCACGTGCACGGAGGAGTCGCGCACCGCCGCCGCGAGCACCTTCCCGGGCCACTCCGGGCCCCGGTGCCCGTCGCCCACGTGCAGCAGCGCCCCGACCAGTGAGCGCACCATGTTGTGGCAGAAGGCGTCCGCGCGCACGGTCGCGGTGACGATCCCGTCGTCGCCGCGCACCCAGGACAGTTCCTGGAGCGTGCGGATGGTGGTGGCGCCCTCGCGCTTCTTGCAGTACGCCGCGAAGTCGTGCTCGCCGAGCAGGGCGGCGGAGGCCGCGTTCATGGCCTCGACGTCCAACTCCCAGTCGTGCCACAGCACATGACCGCGCAACAGCGGGTCCACACCGCCCACATGGTCGGTCACCCGGTACGCGTACCGCCGCCAGATCGCCGAGAACCGCGCGTTGAAGCCGCTCGGGGCCTCCTCGATCCGCCAGATCCGCACGTCGTGCGGCAGCCGCCCGGCCATGCGCCGCAGCAGCTTCTCGCGGTGCTCGGCCCACACCGCCTCGGGCAGGTCGACGTGCGCGACCTGACCGCGCGCGTGCACCCCGGCGTCCGTGCGCCCGGCGACCGTCAGGTCGAAGTTCACGTCCGACCGCGTCACCGTGCGCAGCGCGTCCTCGATCTCGCCCTGCACCGTCCGGCGCCCCAGCGGCTGCCGGGCCCAGCCGGAGAAGTCCTTGCCGTCGTACGACAGATCGAGCCGCACCCGGACGAGGCCGGGCTCCACCTCATCACTCACGTAACAGATCCTCTCAAAGCATCCACACAGCAGAACGGGCCCGCCCCCCGAAGGGAACGGGCCCGTTCACCAGCCTTCAGAACGCTTACGCGTCCTTCGCCTCGTCGGCCGGCTTGGCGTCCTCGACGACCTCGGCCTCAGCAGCCTTGGCGTCGGACTCCTTGACGGCGCGCACGGTGGCGGCCTCGGCCTCGGCGACGGTCGCCTTCTTGGCGATCTCGCCCTCGACCAGCTCGATCACGGCCATCGGAGCGTTGTCACCACGGCGGTTGCCGATCTTGGTGATACGGGTGTAGCCACCCGGACGCTCCTCGTAGCGGGGCGCGATCTCGGTGAAGAGGGTGTGGACGATGCCCTTGTCGGTGATCGTCTGCAGCACCAGGCGACGGTTGTGGATGTCGCCCTTCTTCGCCTTGGTGATCAGGCGCTCGGCGACCGGACGCAGGCGGCGGGCCTTGGCCTCGGTCGTCGTGATGCGGCCGTGCTCGAAGAGCGACTTCGCCAGGTTGGCGAGGAGCAGCTTCTCGTGCGCGGCGCCGCCGCCGAGACGAGCACCCTTTGCGGGACGCGGCATGGTGTTTCTCCTTGATGTCTGCCCCGGCCGTATCAGGTACCGGGGTCAGTGTCCGAGCAGGGCGGTCGCCCGTCGGAGATCCGGGAGCTGCCCCGAAGGGGCGCTTCCGGAAGGGGCGCGGGGAACTGCGCGATCAAGCACAGAGCACCCGCACCCAAGAACGGACCGGATGGCCCGAGCTCTTAGTACTGCTCGGTCTCCACGAACCCGGCATCCGCGTCGTCGTCCGCGCCGAACGCATCGGCCGCGGCGGTCGGGTCGAAGCCGGGAGGCGAGTCCTTCAGGGCGAGGCCCATACCGGCCAGCTTCGCCTTGACCTCGTCGATCGACTTCGCACCGAAGTTGCGGATGTCGAGCAGGTCGGCCTCGGAGCGCGCCACGAGCTCACCCACGGAGTGGATGCCCTCACGCTTGAGGCAGTTGTACGACCGAACGGTGAGCTCAAGCTCCTCGATCGGCAGCGCCAGGTCGGCAGCGAGGGCGGCGTCCGTGGGGGACGGGCCCATGTCGATGCCCTCGGCGTCGATGTTGAGCTCGCGCGCCAGACCGAACAGCTCGACCAGGGTCTTACCGGCCGACGCCATGGCGTCACGGGGACGCATGGCCTGCTTGGTCTCGACGTCGACGATCAGCTTGTCGAAGTCGGTGCGCTGCTCGACACGGGTCGCCTCGACCTTGTACGTGACCTTGAGCACCGGGGAGTAGATGGAGTCGACCGGGATGCGGCCGATCTCCTGGCCCAGCTGCTTGTTCTGCACGGCGGAGACGTAGCCGCGACCGCGCTCGACGGTCAGCTCCATCTCCAGCTTGCCCTTGCCGTTGAGCGTGGCGAGCACCAGGTCGGGGTTGTGCACCTCGACACCGGCCGGCGGGGCGATGTCAGCAGCGGTGACCAGGCCGGGACCCTGCTTGCGCAGGTACATCACGACCGGCTCGTCGTGCTCCGAGGAGACGACCAGCTGCTTGATGTTCAGGATGAGGTCGGTGACGTCCTCCTTGACGCCCGGCACGGTGGTGAACTCGTGCAGGACACCGTCGATCCGGATGCTGGTGACAGCGGCACCGGGGATCGAGGAGAGGAGCGTACGACGCAGGGAGTTGCCGAGCGTGTAGCCGAAGCCGGGCTCCAGGGGCTCGATGACGAACCGCGAGCGGTACTCGTCAACGACCTCTTCGGTCAGCGAAGGGCGCTGAGCGATAAGCATGGGGAGATCCTTCAGTCATGGGCACCCACTATTTGATGCCCTGCTGGGTACTGCGTACTGCAAGGGTACGGGCGGCACGGCCCGAATGAGCCGTACCGCCCGATCCTTCAAGGCAATCCTCGAAGCAGCCGTGCGTCAGACGCGGCGGCGCTTCGGGGGACGGCAGCCGTACTGCGATGTCCCGGGGGATAACCCCCGGACCCCCAGCCGACTGCCGAGCCGACACCAGGCCGTGCGTCAGACGCGGCGGCGCTTCGGGGGACGGCAGCCGTTGTGCGGCGTCGGGGTGACGTCCTGGATCGAGCCGACCTCGAGGCCAGTGGCCTGGAGGGAGCGGATCGCGGTCTCGCGACCGGAGCCCGGGCCCTTGACGAAGACGTCAACCTTGCGCATGCCGTGCTCCTGCGCGCGGCGGGCGGCCGACTCGGCGGCCATCTGCGCGGCGAACGGAGTCGACTTGCGGGAGCCCTTGAAGCCGACGTGGCCGGCGGACGCCCAGGAGATCACGTTGCCCGAGGGGTCCGTGATCGAGACGATGGTGTTGTTGAACGTGCTCTTGATGTGCGCGTGGCCGTGAGCGACGTTCTTCTTTTCCTTGCGGCGCACCTTCTTGGCAGCGCCCTGACGACCCTTGGGGGGCATGTCTTACTCCAGCTGGAGAGGGGAGGTGATCGGTCCTACAGCGAAGACCGCTGAAAAGCGTCCGCTGTGGACTACTTCTTGCCCGGCTTCTTCTTACCGGCGATGGCGCGACGCGGGCCCTTGCGGGTACGAGCGTTCGTGCTGGTGCGCTGACCGTGGACCGGCAGACCACGACGGTGGCGCAGACCCTGGTAGCAGCCGATCTCGACCTTGCGGCGGATGTCGGCGGCAACCTCACGGCGAAGGTCACCCTCGGTGCGGAGGTTGGCGTCCACGTACTCGCGGATCTTGACCAGGTCCTCTTCGGCCAGGTCACGAACGCGGGTGTTCGGGTTCACGCCGGTCGAGGCGAGGATCTCCTTGGACCGGGTGCGCCCGATACCGAAGACGTAGGTGAGTGCGATCTCCACACGCTTTTCGCGCGGGATGTCAACACCGGAAACGCGTGCCATTTACTGGCTCCAGTTGTTTTCGGGGGTCTTCCGCAGCACCGCTCCCGACCGCCGTACTAGGTACGTTTCGGGTCCCCGGCCCCCGCCGGAGGTGTCACCAGCCGGGGAAACCGGCCAGGTGGATGCTGCGTATGTACGTTTTGCTCGCGTCGCGGGAAGAACTGCGAAGTGCAGGTCGGTCGGCGTGCGTCAGCCCTGGCGCTGCTTGTGGCGCAGGTTGTCGCAGATGACCATGACCCGGCCGTGACGGCGGATCACCTTGCACTTGTCGCAGATCTTCTTGACGCTCGGCTTGACCTTCATGGGATGTCAGGTTCTCCGGGTCAGTGCCACCACCGCCGGAACGGCGGCGTGGGCAAGATCTACTTGTACCGGTAGACGATCCGGCCACGCGTCAGGTCGTAGGGAGAAAGCTCCACCACGACCCGGTCATCCGGGAGGATACGGATGTAGTGCATCCGCATCTTGCCGCTGATGTGCGCGAGGACCTTGTGACCGTTCTGGAGTTCCACCTTGAACATGGCGTTCGGGAGGGACTCGATCACGGTGCCCTCGATTTCGATGGCACCTTGCTTCTTGGCCACGCTTCGCCTTTCGAATCGGCTACCTTGATCGACTCCCGCAGCCGTGTGTGGACACACGGGTACACGAGAGCCGACGCATCAGTCTACGTCAGGGCACTCGAAAAGACGAATCAGATGAGTTTGCCCCAACGCGGAGATCGTTACGCCAGGGGGTCCGGCCCCCGGCTCCGCACGGGCGCGGGGCCTCAGCCCAGCGGGTCCGGTGCGGTGGTGACGCCGTACTCCGCCAGCTTCGCCTTGCCGCAGTCCGGCATCGTCAGGACCAGCGGACCGTTCTCGGTCAGGGCCACGGAGTGCTCCCAGTGCGAGGACCAGGAACCGTCCGTCGTGATGACCGTCCAGTCGTCCTCGAGGACCTCGGTGCGGGGGGTGCCGAGCGAGACCATCGGCTCGATCGCCAGGCAGAAGCCCGGGATCAGCTTCGGGTTGTGGCGGCCCAGCATGCGGCGCTTGTCGACGTAGTTCAGCAGGTGCGGGTCCATGTGCATCTCGGACCCGATGCCGTGGCCCCCGTAGTCCTCGACGATGCCGTACTTGCCGGTCGAGGGGCGCGGCTGGCGGCGGATGTAGGACTCGATCGCGCGCGAGACGTCGATGAGCTTGTTGCCCTTCTTCACCGCGGCGATACCGGCCCACATCGACTCCTCGGTCACCCGGGAGAGCTCGACCAGCTCGGGCGCGTGCCCGCTGCCCACGAACGCGGTGTACGCGGCGTCGCCGTGCCAGCCGTCGATGATCGCGCCGGCGTCGATCGAGATGATGTCGCCGTCCTTGAGGACGGTCTTGTCGTCCGGGATGCCGTGCACGACGACCTCGTTGACCGAGGTGCAGATCGTCGCGGGGAAACCGCCGTACCCCAGGAAGTTCGACTTGGCACCGTGCTCGGCGATCACCTTGCGGGCCACCTCGTCCAGGTCCTTCGTCGTGGACCCGGGCACCGCGGCCTCGCGGGTGGCGGCGTGGATCGCGGCGACGACCAGCCCCGCCTCGCGCATCTTCGCGATCTGCTCGGGGGTCTTGATCTCCACCATGTGCGGCTCACGCCTTTCTGGACGGCTACGGGTCACCCCCAACGATAAGGCTTCCCGCCCAAGCCCCGGGGCCTCGGTCTTCGGGTCCGGCCCGTACGTGGCCGACCGTGCGGCGTCGCGCACCCCCAGCCCGCTCAGGCCCTGCGGACCGTGCTCGCTCCTCGCGCAGTTCCCCGCGCCCCTGGCAGTGCTGGTGCTGGCCAGCATGCGCATCCTCAGCCCGTCATGGGGGTCCCCCCTGGCCCTCAAGGCCTTGGGGGAGATTGAGGACGAGCGCCCTTGAGGCGCGAACGGGGGTCCGGGGGCGGAGCCCCCGGGAACGGCACCCGGAGACGCAGAACGGCCGCGGCACCCCCGCCAGGGGGCACCGCGGCCGCAACCCGCACCGGGCGCGAACTACGCCGCTTCGCGGCGCAACGCGTCCATCGCCTTCTTGGTGACCTCGTCGACCTTCCCGAGGGCGGAGATGGTGATGACCAGCCCCTGCGCACGGTAGTAGTCGATGATCGGCTCGGTCTCGCTGTGGTAGACCTCGAGCCGCTTGCGCACGGTGTCCTCGGTGTCGTCACCGCGCTGGTACAGCTCACCGCCGCACTTGTCGCAGACGCCGTCCTGCTGCGGGGCGTTGTACGCCACGTGGAAGACGTGCGAGCTGTCGTTGCGGCAGATGCGCCGACCGGCGATGCGCTTGACGACCTCGTCCTCGGGGACTTCCAGGTCGAGCACGGCGTCCAGCTTCACACCGTCGGCCTTGAGCACCTCGTCCAGCGCCTCGGCCTGCACCACATTGCGCGGGAAGCCGTCGAGCAGGAAGCCGTTCTCGGCGTCCGGCGCTTCCATGCGGTCCTTGGCCATCCCGATGGTGACCTCGTCCGGCACCAGGTTGCCGGCGTCCATGTACGCCTTGGCCTGCTTGCCGAGGTCCGTGCCCTGGCTGATGTTGGCACGGAAGAGGTCGCCCGTGGAGATGTGCGGGATCGCCAGGTTCTGGGCAAGGAACGCGGCCTGCGTTCCCTTGCCTGCACCGGGCGGTCCGACGAGGACGATTCGCATCAGCGGAGGAACCCTTCGTAATTGCGCTGCTGAAGCTGGCTCTCGATCTGCTTAACGGTTTCCAGACCCACACCCACGATGATGAGGATGCTCGTCCCGCCGAGCGGGAAGCTCTGGACGCCGCCGAAGATGATCAACGCCATTGTCGGAACGAGCGCGATCAGCCCCAGATACAGCGACCCCGGCCAGGTGATCCGGTTGAGTACGTAGCTCAGGTACTCAGCGGTCGGTCGGCCAGCCCGGATGCCCGGGATGAAGCCACCATACTTCTTCATGTTGTCGGCGACTTCCTCGGGGTTGAACGAGATCGCCACGTAGAAGAAGGCGAAGAACACGATCAGGAGGAAGTAGCTGACGATGTAGTAAGGATGGTCGCCCTTGGTCAAGTTGTCCTTGATCCAGGTCGCCCAGCCCGCCTTGGAGTTCGAGAACTGGACGATCAGCGCCGGAATGTAGAGCAGCGACGAGGCGAAGATGACCGGGATCACACCGGCCTGGTTGACCTTCAGCGGGATGTAGGTCGAGGTGCCGCCGTACGAACGGCGGCCGATCATGCGCTTCGCGTACTGCACCGGGATGCGCCGCTGGGCCTGCTCGACGAAGACCACGAGCCCAACCATGACGAGACCGACCAGGACCACGGTGCCGAACTCGATCCAGCCACCGGCGAGGTGGCCCTGCTTCTTGATGGCCCACAGGGAGCCCGGGAAGCTGGAGGCGATCGAGATGAACATCAGGATGGACATGCCGTTGCCGATGCCGCGGTCGGTGATGATCTCACCGAGCCACATGACACAGGCGGTACCGGCGGTCATCGTGATGACCATGGTGATGGTAGTGAAGATCGAGCGGTTCGGGATGATCTCGGTGGCGACCTGGCAGCCGTTGAAGAGCGCGCCGTTGCGGGCGGTGGCGACGAGGCCGGTGCCCTGCAGGATGGCCAGCGCGACGGTCAGGTAACGCGTGTACTGCGTGATCTTCGCCGTACCCGCCTGCCCCTCCTTCTTGAGGGCTTCCAGGCGTGGGATCACCACGGTCAGCAGCTGCAGGATGATGCTCGCCGTGATGTACGGCATGATGCCGAGCGCGAAGATCGTGATCTGCAGCAGCGCACCGCCGCTGAACATGTTCACCAAGCTGAACAGACCGCTGTTCTGCTGAGCCTGGTCCACACAGATCTGGACGTTCTTGTAGCTCACCCCAGGCATCGGCACATGCGTACCGAGCCGGTAGATCACGATGATGCCGAGTGTGAAGAGCAGCTTCTTGCGCAGGTCAGGCGTCTTGAACGCCTGGGCGAACGCGGTGAGCACGGTGCCTCCTGCGACCCCCGCGCAAGTGCGTCAGGGTGACGGTCTTGAGGTTCGACGAATAAGGACGGAAGTCTTGATCTGCCAAAAAACCGTGCCGGAGCCGTCCAGGCACACAGCACGGAACTTAGACAGTGCACGCCACCTTACCGGCGACCGTGCCCCCCTAGGAACGACCAACCGGGGATGCCCCATTTGAGAGGCATCCCCGGTCGGATGTTCAAGCCATCAAGCTGTCTCAGACGAGCTCGGTGACGGTGCCGCCGGCGGCGGCAATCTTCTCCTTGGCGGAGCCGGAGACGGCGTCAACCGTCACCTGCAGCGCCACGGAGATCTCGCCCTGGCCCAGGACCTTGACGAGGCTGTTCTTGCGCACCGCGCCCTTGGCGACCAGGTCGGCCACCGTGACCTCTCCACCCTCGGGGTAGAGAGCGCCGAGCTTGTCCAGGTTGACCACCTGGTACTCGGTGCGGAACGGGTTCTTGAAGCCCTTGAGCTTCGGGAGACGCATGTGAAGGGGCATCTGGCCACCCTCGAAGCGCTCCGGCACCTGGTAACGAGCCTTGGTGCCCTTGGTACCACGACCTGCGGTCTTACCCTTGGACGCCTCACCACGACCCACACGGGTCTTGGCGGTCTTGGCACCCGGGGCGGGCCGGAGGTTGTGGACCTTCAGCGGGTTCTGCTCCGCCATGTCAGTCGACCTCCTCAACCGTCACGAGGTGGCGGACGGTGTGCACCATGCCGCGGAACTCGGGACGGTCCTCCTTGACAACCACGTCGTTCAGGCGCTTGAGCCCGAGCGAACGCAGGGTGTCGCGGTGGTTCTGCTTGCTGCCGATGTACGACTTCGTCTGCGTGATCTTGAGACGGGCCATTACGCACCCGCTCCCGCACGCGCACGAAGCAGAGCCGCGGGGGCGACGTCCTCGAGGGGCAGACCACGGCGCGCCGCGATCTCCTCGGGACGCTGCAGGCCACGGAGGGCCTCCACGGTCGCGTGCACGATGTTGATCGCGTTGTCGGAGCCGAGCGACTTCGACAGGATGTCGTGAACGCCGGCGCACTCGAGCACCGCGCGCACCGGGCCACCGGCGATAACACCGGTACCGGGGGAAGCAGGCTTCAGCAGGACAACGCCGGCCGCCTTCTCGCCCTGGATCGGGTGCGGGATGGTGCCCTGGATGCGCGGGACCTTGAAGAAGTGCTTCTTGGCCTCTTCGACACCCTTGGCGATGGCCGCGGGAACTTCCTTGGCCTTGCCGTAACCGACACCTACGGTGCCGTCACCGTCGCCCACCACGACCAGCGCGGTGAAGCTGAAGCGGCGACCACCCTTGACAACCTTGGCAACGCGGTTGATCGCGACAACGCGCTCAACGTAAGCGGTCTTCTCGGCGGCAGCGCCACCGTCGCGACCCTTCCGGTCCCGCCGCTCGCCGCCACCGGCACCGCTTCCGCGGCGCTGGGGTCCAGCCATTGGATTTACCTCTCTCTGTTACGTCCGTTAGTCCCGGAACCGGGGCTTAGAACTTCAGCCCGGCTTCGCGGGCGGCGTCAGCCAGAGCGGCAATGCGCCCGGCGTACCTGTTGCCACCACGGTCGAACACGACGGCCTCGACGCCGGCGGCCTTGGCGCGCTCAGCGACCAGGGCACCGACCTGCTTGGCCTGCGCGGACTTGTCGCCCTCGCCACCGCGGATCGAAGCGTCCAGGTTCGACGCCGACGCCAGGGTGTGACCCTTGAGGTCGTCGATGACCTGAGCGGTGATACCGCGGTTGGAACGCGTCACGACGAGGCGCGGACGCTCCGCCGTACCCGACACGTGCTTGCGGATGCGGACGTGGCGACGTGCCTTGGCGGCACGCTTGTAAGCGTCGCCCTTGGCGATCTTCACACCGTATGCCATGGCTTACTTACCAGCCTTTCCGACCTTGCGGCGGATGACCTCGCCGGCGTACTTGACACCCTTGGCCTTGTACGGGTCGGGCTTCCGCAGCTTGCGGATGTTGGCGGCGACCTCGCCGACCTTCTGCTTGTCGATGCCCTCGACCGAGAACTTCGTGGGCGACTCGACCTTGAAGGTGATGCCTTCGGGGGCCTCTACGGTGATCGGGTGGCTGTAGCCCAGCGCGAACTCCAGGTTGGAGCCCTTCGCCTGGACGCGGTAACCGACACCGCTGATCTCGAGCGCCTTGGTGTATCCCTGGGTCACACCGGTGATCATGTTGGCCACCAGCGTGCGGGACAGGCCGTGCAGGGCCTTGTTCTGACGCTCGTCGTTGGGGCGGGTGACGTTCAGAACGCCGTCCTCACCCTTCACGATCTCGATGGGAGCCGCAACGGCGTGCGTGAGGGAGCCCTTGGGGCCCTTCACGTGAACCGTACGGCCATCGATGGTGACGTCCACACCGGCGGGAACCTGGATGGGGAGCTTGCCGATTCGCGACATTAGCTTTTCCTCCGTTCCCGACTACCAGACGTAGGCGAGGACTTCCCCACCTACGCCCTTCTTGCCTGCCTGCTGACCGGTGAGCAGACCGTGCGACGTGGAGATGATCGCCACGCCCAGGCCGCCGAGCACCTTCGGCAGGTTGGTGGACTTCGCGTACACACGCAGACCGGGCTTCGAGATCCGCTTGATGCCCGCGATGGAGCGCTCACGGTTCGGCCCGAACTTCAGCTCGAGGACGAGGTTCTTGCCGACCTCGGCGTCCTCGACCTTCCAGCCGGTGATGAAGCCCTCCTGCTGGAGGATCTCCGCGATGTGCGACTTGATCTTGCTGTGCGGCATCACGACGGTGTCGTGGTACGCCGAGTTTGCGTTGCGCAGACGAGTGAGCATGTCTGCGATCGGGTCAGTCATGGTCATGAATCGGCCTTCGGCCTCTCTCGCCGCGGTTTCCTGTATGCGCCATCCCTCTCCCCACTCAGTGGCGGGACGGGTGCGGTGCGGGGACCTACGGCGTAGTAAGTCGTTATGGGCGGCGGACGCCCAACCCCACAAGCCTACGGCATGTGAGGGAGGGCATCCGCCGACCAGATACTTACCGAGAGCGTCCGGAAATTCCCAAGTCCCTGAGGACAGAGGGGAATTACCAGGAGCTCTTGGTCACGCCCGGCAGCTCGCCACGGTGAGCCATCTCACGGAGGCACACGCGGCACAGGCCGAACTTGCGGTACACGGAGTGGGGGCGACCGCAACGCTGGCAGCGGGTGTACGCACGCACACCGAACTTGGGCTTGCGGGCAGCCTTCGCGATGAGAGCCTTCTTCGCCATCTCGCTTACGCCTCCTTGAAGGGGAAGCCGAGGTGACGAAGGAGCGCGCGGCCCTCGTCGTCGTTGGTCGCCGTGGTGACCACGGTGATGTCCATACCCCGGGTACGGTCGATCTTGTCCTGGTCGATCTCGTGGAACATGACCTGCTCGGTGAGACCGAAGGTGTAGTTGCCACGGCCGTCGAACTGCTTCGGCGACAGACCACGGAAGTCACGGATACGCGGCAGCGCGAGCGACAGCGTACGGTCCAGGAACTCCCACATGCGGTCACCACGGAGGGTGACGTGGCAGCCGATCGGCTGACCCTCACGCAGCTTGAACTGCGCGATGGACTTGCGGGCCTTGGTGACGGCCGGCTTCTGGCCGGTGATCGTGGTGAGGTCGCGAACCGCGCCATCCATCAACTTGGAGTCGCGGGCGGCGTCGCCCACACCCATGTTGACCACGATCTTCACGAGGCCGGGAACCTGCATGACGTTCTCGTACGAGAACTCCTCACGCAGCTTGCCCGCGATCTCCTCGCGGTACTTCGTCTTGAGACGCGGAGTGGTGGTGGTAGCCATCAGATGTCCTCACCCGTCCGCTTGGCAACGCGGATCTTGTTGCCCTCGTCGTCGAAGCGGAAACCGACGCGGGTAACGACCTTGTTGCCGTCCTTCTCCACGACGAGCTGAACGTTGCTCACGTGGATCGGGGCCTCGGTCGTCACAATGCCACCGGTCTGCGAACCGCGAGCGGTCTGGCCGGCCTTGGTGTGCTTCTTGACCCGGTTGACACCCTCGACCAGGACGCGGTCCTCGCGGGGGAAGGCCGCGATGACCTTGCCCTGCTTGCCCTTGTCCTTACCGGTGATGACCTGAACCAGGTCGCCCTTCTTGATCTTCATGCTTACAGCACCTCCGGCGCGAGCGAGATGATCTTCATGAACTTCTTCTCGCGCAGCTCCCGGCCCACCGGGCCGAAGATGCGGGTGCCGCGGGGGTCGCCATCGTTCTTGAGGATGACGGCCGCGTTCTCGTCGAAGCGGATGTACGAGCCGTCCTGACGACGACGCTCCTTGACGGTGCGCACGACGACAGCCTTGACGACGTCGCCCTTCTTCACGTTGCCACCGGGGATCGCGTCCTTGACGGTGGCGACGATGACGTCACCGATACCCGCGTAGCGGCGACCGGAGCCACCGAGCACACGGATGCAAAGGATTTCCTTCGCACCAGTGTTGTCGGCGACGCGCAGTCGCGACTCCTGCTGGATCACGTCTATCTCCTGATCGTCTGCCGGTTCCCGGCGGGGACCACGGTCCTCTTACGAGGTGCGGCCCCCACCGAGCCTGGCGGAACCACTCTGAGGGAAACCCCCCAGAGAATTACTTACTTGGCCTTCTCGAGGATCTCGACGATGCGCCAGCGCTTGCTCGCCGACAGCGGACGCGTCTCCATGATGAGGACGCGGTCGCCGACACCGGCAGCGTTCTGCTCGTCGTGCGCCTTGAGCTTGTTCGTACGGCGGATGACCTTGCCGTACAGCGCGTGCTTCACACGGTCCTCGACAGCGACGACGACGGTCTTGTCCATCTTGTCGCTGACGACCAGACCCTCACGGGTCTTGCGGAATCCGCGCTGCTCAGTCGTCTCAGTCACATTCTTCTCGCTCATCAGACGCTCTCCACCGTCTCGATGCCCAGCTCGCGCTCGCGCATCAGGGTGTAGATCCGGGCGATGTCCTTACGGACGGACTTGAGCCGACCGTGGTTCTCGAGCTGGCCCGTCGCCGCCTGGAAGCGGAGGTTGAACAGCTCTTCCTTGGCTTCGCGGAGCTTGCCGAGAAGCTCCTCGTCACCCAGCTCGCGCAGTTCGGACGCCTTGGTTCCGGCCGACATCACGCCTCACCTGCCTCGCGCCGGACGATGCGGCACTTCATCGGGAGCTTGTGAGCAGCTCGGGTGAGCGCCTCACGAGCAATCTTCTCGTTCGGGTAGGACAGCTCGAACATCACCCGGCCCGGGTGAACGTTCGCGACCCACCACTCCGGAGAACCCTTACCGGAACCCATGCGGGTCTCGGCAGGCTTCTTCGTCAGCGGGCGGTCCGGGTAGATGTTGATCCAGACCTTGCCGCCACGCTTGATGTGGCGGGTCATCGCGATACGAGCCGCCTCGATCTGGCGGTTGGTCACGTACGCCGGCGTGAGGGCCTGAATGCCGTACTCGCCGAACGCAACCGTCGTACCACCCTTGGCCATACCGCGGCGCTTGGGGTGGTGCTGCTTGCGGTGCTTGACCCTACGGGGGATCAGCATTTCGGTCAGGCCTCCGTTCCGGTGCTCTCAGCCGGAGCGGCGGCGGCGGGAGCCTCGGCCTTGGGGGCCTCGGCAGCCGGCGCAGCCTGCTGCGGCTTGCGGCCGCGACCGCCACGCTCGCCGCCACGGCCACCGCGGCCACCGGCCGGACGGTCGTTGGCGCCACCACGGGCCGGGCGGTTACCCGCACGGGCCGCTGCGTTCTCGGCGCGAACCTCGGCGATGTTCTTGACGTCGCCCTTGTAGATCCAGACCTTCACGCCGATGCGGCCGAAGGTCGTCTTGGCCTCGAAGAAGCCGTAGTCGATGTTCGCGCGCAGGGTGTGCAGCGGCACACGGCCTTCGCGGTAGAACTCCGAGCGGGACATCTCGGCGCCGCCGAGACGGCCACCGCACTGGATCTTGATGCCCTTGGCGCCGGCCTTCATGGTGCCCTGCATGCTCTTGCGCATGGCACGACGGAAGGAGACGCGGGAGGAGAGCTGCTCGGCAACGGCCTGGGCAACCAGCTGAGCGTCCATCTCGGGGTTCTTGACCTCGAGGATGTTCAGCTGGACCTGCTTGCCCGTGAGCTTCTCGAGGTCACCGCGGATGCGGTCGGCCTCGGCGCCACGGCGGCCGATGACGATGCCGGGACGCGCGGTGTGGATGTCCACCCGCACGCGGTCACGGGTGCGCTCGATCTCAACCTTCGAGATGCCGGCGCGCTCCATGCCGGACGTCATCATCCGACGGATGGCGACGTCTTCCTTGACGTAGTCCTTGTACAGCTTGTCGGCGTACCAGCGGGACTTGAAGTCCGTGGTGATACCGAGCCGGAACCCATGCGGGTTAACCTTCTGGCCCATTACCGGGTTCCTTCCTTGCTGCTGACGACCACGGTGATGTGGCTGGTCCGCTTACGGATCCGGTAGGCACGGCCCTGAGCACGCGGACGGAACCGCTTCAGGGTCGGACCCTCGTCCACAAACGCCTCGCTGATGAACAGCGAAGAGGCGTCCGTGTGGTCGTAGTTGTGCGCGGCGTTGGCAATGGCGCTGTCCAGCACCTTGCCGACCGGCACGCTCGCGGCCTGCGGGGCGAAACGCAGGACCGCCTGAGCCTCCGTGGCATCCATGCCACGGATAAGGTCCACCACTCGGCGGGCCTTCATGGGCGTAACGCGGATGTACCGCGCCTGGGCCCTGGCTTCCATGGTTGTCCTTCCAGTGTCTGTCATGGTCATTCCACCCCGCGTTAGCGGCGCTTCGACTTCCGGTCGTCCTTGACGTGGCCGCGGAAGGTGCGAGTCGGCGAGAACTCACCGAGCTTGTGGCCGACCATCGACTCGGAGACAAACACCGGGACGTGGGTCTTGCCGTTGTGCACCGCGATCGTGTGGCCGAGCATGGCCGGGATGATCATCGAGCGACGGGACCAGGTCTTGATGACGTTCTTGGTACCAGCTTCGTTCTGAGCGTCCACCTTCTTGATGAGGTGTCCGTCGACGAAGGGTCCCTTCTTGAGACTGCGCGGCATCTAAACCCGCTCCTAGCGCTTCTTGTTCGTCTTGCGGCGGCGGACGATGTACTTGCTCGATGCCTTCTTCGGCGAGCGAGTACGACCCTCCTTCTGACCCCACGGGGAGACCGGGTGGCGACCACCACTGGTCTTGCCCTCACCACCACCGTGCGGGTGGTCAACCGGGTTCATCGCGACACCGCGGACGGTCGGGCGGACGCCCTTCCAGCGCATGCGGCCGGCCTTGCCCCAGTTGATGTTCGACTGCTCGGCGTTGCCGACCTCGCCGATGGTGGCGCGGCAGCGGGCGTCGACCAGGCGAATTTCGCCGGACGGCATACGAAGGTGGGCCATCGTGCCCTCCTTCGCCAGCAGCTGCACCGAAGCACCCGCGGAGCGGGCGAACTTCGCACCGCCGCCGGGACGCAGCTCGATGGCGTGGATGGTCGTACCGACCGGGATGTTGCGCAGCGCCAGGTTGTTGCCCGGCTTGATGTCGGCCCCGGGGCCGTTCTCAACGCGGTCACCCTGGCTCAGGCCACGGGGCGCGATGATGTAGCGCTTCTCGCCGTCTGCGTAGTGCAGGAGCGCGATGCGCGCGGTGCGGTTCGGGTCGTACTCGATGTGAGCGACCTTGGCCGGCACGCCGTCCTTGTCGTGACGACGGAAGTCGATCACGCGGTAGGCGCGCTTGTGGCCACCGCCCTGGTGTCGGACGGTCACACGACCGGTGTTGTTACGGCCGCCCTTGCTGTGCAGGGGGCGGACCAGCGACTTCTCCGGCGTGGACCGCGTGATCTCGACGAAGTCGGCGACGCTGGAGCCACGACGGCCCGGAGTCGTCGGCTTGTACTTGCGGATACCCATTTCTCAGTCCTCGTCCGATATTCGGACCAGGGCGCTCCGTTAGGAGGCCTGGCCGAAGATGTCGATACGGTCGCCCTCAGCAAGGGTCACGATGGCGCGCTTGGTGTCGGCACGCTTGCCGAAACCGGTCTTCGTGCGCTTGCGCTTGCCCTGGCGGTTGATCGTGTTGACCCCGGTGACCTTGACCGAGAAGACCGCTTCCACGGCCTGCTTGATCTGGGTCTTGTTGGAGCCCGGCTTGACGATGAACGTGTACTTGTTCTCGTCGAGCAGCGCGTAGCTCTTCTCGGACACAACCGGCTTGACGAGAATGTCGCGCGGGTCCGTGAAGGTCTTGCTGGTGATCTCGGCCATCAGGCTTCGCTCCCCTCGTTGTCATCGGCCTTGGGGCCAGACACGAAGGACTCGAGAGCGGCCTGGGTGAAGACCACGTCGTCGGAGACGAGCACGTCGTACGTGTTCAGCTGGCCCGGCTCCAGGATGTGGACCTGGGGCAGGTTGCGGGCGGACAGCCACGCGGCCTCGTCGGCGCGGTCGACGACCAGGAGCAGGTTCTTGCGCTCCGAGATCTTGCCGAACAGCGTCTTGGCGGCCTTGGTGGAAGCCGTTCCCTCGACCACGCCGGTGACGACGTGGATGCGGGAGTGGCGCGCCCGGTCGGAGAGGGCACCGCGCAGAGCGGCGACCTTCATCTTCTTCGGGGTGCGCTGCGAGTAGTCACGCGGCACGGGGCCGTGGACGACGCCACCGCCGGCGAACTGCGGCGCACGGGTCGAACCCTGACGCGCGCGGCCGGTGCCCTTCTGGCGGTAAGGCTTCTTGCCACCACCGCGGACTTCGCCACGGGTCTTGGTCTTGTGCGTGCCCTGGCGGGCAGCGGCCAGCTGAGCGACGACGACCTGGTGGATCAGCGGAACGCTGGTCTTCGCGTCGAAGATCTCCGCGGGGAGCTCGACGGTCCCGGCCTTGTCGCCTGCCGGCGAAAGGATGTCAATGGTGCTCATCGTTACCTCAGGCCCCCTTGGCCGCGGTACGGACCAGGACGAGGCCGCCGTTCGGACCGGGGACCGCGCCCTTGATGAGCAGCAGACCCTTCTCCGCGTCAACAGCGTGGACGGTCAGGTTCTGGGTGGTCACGCGCTCGTTGCCCATGCGGCCCGCCATGCGGAGGCCCTTGAACACACGGCCAGGGGTGGCGCAGCCACCGATGGAACCGGGCGAGCGGTGCTTGCGCTGGGTACCGTGACCGGCGCCCAGGCCCTTGAAGTTGTGACGCTTCATGACACCGGCGAAGCCCTTGCCCTTGCTCTTGCCCGTGACGTCGACCTTGACGCCGGACTCGAACACCTCGGCAGTGATCTCCTGGCCCAGCGTGTACTCGCTGGCGTCAGGGGTGCGGAGCTCCACCAGGTGGCGGCGCGGGGTCACGTCGGCCTTGGCGAAGTGACCCTTGAGGGGCTTGTTCACCTTGCGCGGGTCGATCTCGCCGAAGGCGATCTGGACCGACTCGTAGCCGTCGACGTCGTTGGTGCGAACCTGCGTCACGACGCACGGCCCGGCCTTGACGACGGTGACCGGGACGACGCGGTTGTTCTCGTCCCAGACCTGGGTCATGCCGAGCTTCTCGCCCAGGACGCCCTTGATGTTCTTGCTCATCTCGGCCCGTCCCTTCAGAGCTTGATCTCGATGTCGACGCCGGCCGGCAGGTCGAGACGCATCAGCGAGTCAACCGTCTTCGGCGTGGGGTCGAGGATGTCGATGAGGCGCTTGTGCGTGCGCATCTCGAAGTGCTCGCGAGAGTCCTTGTACTTGTGCGGCGACTTGATGACGCAGTACACGTTCTTCTCAGTGGGCAGCGGCACCGGGCCCGCGACCGACGCACCAGTGCGGGTCACCGTCTCGACGATCTTCTTCGCCGAGGAGTCGATGACCTCGTGGTCGTAGGCCTTGAGCCGGATGCGGATCTTCTGTCCCGCCATGGCTACCTAGTAGTCCTTTGTCTCGTAACGCTCTGGAACCCGGGGGCTCTACCGACTCCCACCTCCGACCCACGCGGTCGGGCGTGTCGCACTCCCTCTACGCAGAAATCCCATACGGGATTTCCCAACCAAGGGGATGCGGGCCACAGGACCTCGCAGACGGGGGCAGAACACCCACCGGACGCCTGGCCGGAGCCCCGCTGACACTTCCCGGAAGATTCCCGTACGTCCGCCCCTGATCAGGGACGACGAGTACTGTGGGACTCGCTTCCGGTCCTCCCGGCGGGAGGCGCGCAGCATCGGCACTCAACCGAGCAACCCCGACAGTCTGCCATACGGGGCCATTGCCTGGCCAATCGCAGCCGGGAAGCGTACCCCACGTCACACGCGCTCACGCATCCGGCTCGCTGAACCCCGGCCCGGCCTGCCCCACTGGTGATCACCCTTCGCCGGGGCGAGGGGGCGGTCGCCGCCCCCACCGCCTACGTCAGCTGATGACCGCCCGCACATCCGCCGAGGGGATCCGCACCGAAACCCGGCTGCCGGGGTTCAGCTTGAGGGCGACGTCGGAAGGCAGGGATGCGAGGAGCTGGGCGCAGGTGACGGCCTGGAGTTGCGGGGCCGCGTTCGGGGCGTGCTTCGGGTCGGTCAGCACGGGAACGAAGCGGCCCTCCGCGTCGGCGTAGAGGGCGAGGCCCGGTTCGGCCGTCGGGACCAGGAACACCGTGGCCCCGGCAAGACGACCGACCACGTCCGCGTCCGGCCCGTGCCCCGTGGCCGCCAGCTGCATCGCCGCGTCGACCGCGTCCGTCGGCGCGGGCAGCCCCAGGGCCAGGGGTGACGGCCGGTACTGGGGATTGTGATGGAACGCCCCCGGCTCGCCACCCTCGCCGACCGACCAGGCGCCGATCACCGCATAGGGCGGGACCGCCCCCCTCGGGTCGTACGCCGGATCGATGGAATACAGCCAGCTTCCCGGGGCCCTTTTCGCCTGCGCCCGCAATTCGTCGGTCAGGACGGGTTCCGATGGCCCCCGGCTCCCGGAATTCTCGTCAGCACCGCTCACCGAATCATCCCATTCCCTATACGCAGCGTGATGCACGGCCACGGCGACCACGCCTTCCGGTGCGGCCGCACCAAAGAGCTCAAACACGTCCTCGGGCGACTCCTTGGCGCCGGGGACGATCATCCTGGGCGGCGTCGCGGCGCCCCTACGGCGCCGCTCCCCCGCCGCACCGCATCGCACCCCCCGCGACCCGGTGCACCGCGACCCGGTGGGCCGGGACGCGGGTGGCCGGGGTGCGGTGGGCCGCGACATCAAAGGCTTTGGAGACCGAAGGGGTGACACCTTTCCAAACCCCTCCAGCCCCCTCACCCGGATGGGTGACATCGGCCAACTCGGGTGGATTTGCGGGCAGTTGGCTGGCATATGCTCGCCGCGGCGGCCCCGGGTGCGGACACCGGCGCGGGGCGGCGACAAAGCCCCTACACGCATCGGCCCCCGGCCGGGACTGGCATCCCGATCGAGGGCCTGACCAACAAGGAAGCGACCCTTCCCCATGGCTGCTCAGCACCTTAGCGCGCACTCGCGCACCTCGTCCCCCGTTCTCGACGACGCCCCCCGGTCCGGTGTCGTCCACGCCAACACCCGGCACACCAGCCGGTACACCGTCATCGGCAACCACCTCGCCCAGCACCGGGAACTCTCCCTGCTGGCGATCGGCCTCGCCGTCCACATCCAGTCGCTCCCCGCCGGAACCCGCATCGGCATCAAGGCCCTCGCGGAACGGTTCCCCGAGAGCGAGGCCCGCATCGCCGCCGCGCTGCGGGAGTTGGAGGCGCACGGCTACCTGCGGCGCAGCCGGGAGCGGCTGCCCAGCGGCCGGGTCGTCACCCGTACCGTGTCCTGCAACCAGCCCGGCGCGAGCCACCCCGCTCCCCCAACAGCCCACCGCAGAAAGCCAGTTCAACCTTCGGCGCCGCCACCCGAACCACCCTCCACGGAGCCCCCGGCCCAGCCGACGCCCGAGCCGGACACGGCCCCTCACCCAGCAGCGGCGGAGCTCCTCGCCCGGCTGCGCCGCGACGACCCCCGGCTGCTGCTCGCCGAGCGGGACATACGCCGTCTCGCCCCGGCCGTCACCGCCTGGCTGGACCGAGGGGCCGACCCCGACGCCGTACGCCGCACCCTGTGCGCGAACCTCCCGGACTCCCTGCGCCACCCGGCATCCCTGCTCGCCCACCGCCTCGCCGTGCTGCTGCCCCCGCCCTTGCCTCCGGCCCCGGCCCGCCCGGACCCCCTCCAGACCTGCGAGACCTGCGACCGGGCCTTCCGCGCCCCCGAGCCAGGCCACTGCCCCGGCTGCCGAACGTGAGACATCCGCCGCCGCCCCCCGCCGGCGCCCTGGATACCATCGCCCCTGACCCCCCAGGCATCCGGCGGACGGAACGTACGTGTACGACGTAAGCGGTCGCGCGCAGCGCGGTGGCGCAGGCAGGTTCAGTCGGCGGGCGGTTCTCGGTGGGGCGGCCGCCGTCGGGATCGCTGCCGGGATGACGGGGTGCTCCGTGCCCGCGAGCGGGCGGGCCGCGAAGAGCCGTCCGGACGCGCCGCTCGCCCCGGCGCGCAGGCCCCTGCTCCTCCAGATCCTCGCCCACCCCGACGACGACCTGTACTTCATGAACCCGGACACCCAGCACACCCTGGACTCCGGGGTGCCGCTGGTCAGCGTGTACGTCACCGGCGGGGAGGCCAACGGGGACAACCGGGTGGTCAGTGACACCTCGCCGCCCGTGTACGACAAGGCCGCCTACTCCTCCGCCCGCCACCAGGGCCTGCGGCAGGCGTACGCCACCCTCCTCGGGCTCGACAAGTACACGCCCTGGGAGAAGTCCGTGGCCGAGCTGCGCGGCGGACACCGCGCCGAGGTCAACAGGCTCCAACACCAGGGCCGCAGCGTGGAGTTGGTGTTCCTCAACACCGCCATGCACACTTCGCTCGGGGGGCGGATGGGGCTGCCCAGCTTGTGGGAGGACCGGAGCCTCCAGCTGCCCGTCGTCATCGCCACCGGGTCACCGTTGCGGCAGGCCAAGAGCTACACGTACGACGACATGGTCGACGTGCTGGCCGGGCTGCTCGCCGACTACGCCCCCACCCTCGTACAGACCCTCGACCCCGATCCGGACATCCAGCACAGCTCCCCGGCCGACCGCTCGCACGACTCCGAGCAGCCCGGCTACTCCGACCACGCCGACCACACCGCCGCCGCCTCCTTCGCCTGGGCCGCGATGATCCGGCACGCCGAGCAGGGCAACGCCTTCCTCGCCACCGCCTACCGCGCCTACTACAACCGCCACTGGCCCAAGAACCTCCCCCCGAAGGTGCTCGCCGAGAAGGCCGCGCACCTCGTCCCGTACGGCGGCGACAAGCGGTGGGACTGCGGGAATCCCGGGGGCTGCGGGGACTACAACGTCGGCGGGACGCGGCCGCTCACCAACTGGAAGGGGTGGGTGCGCTCCACCCACTACCGTCACCCCGGCACCCGGCTGCTCGTCTCCGACGACGGCACCCGGGCCTACGGTGTGCTCGGACTGCGCGCGGTGCGGTGGAGCCGGAACCCGGACGACAGCTGGGGCGCGCCGCAGGACCTCGGCGGCTCGCCGCTCGCCCCGGTGCTCGGTGGTACGACCCTGGCCGACGGGCGTCAGCTGCTGTTCGGGCTGCGGTTCTCCTCGCTCCAGGGGCGCTCCGGCGCCAACACCCGGGAGGTCGTGCTCCTCGAACAGGCCGCCCCCGACGGGAAGTTCGGCGCGTGGAAGGGGCTCGGCAACCCCGAGCGGGGCGACGACCGGGGGCGGCGGATCGGGCCGCCGCTGGCCGTGGCGGCGCCGGACGGGCGCGTCCACCTCTTCGTGCGCAACGCGGACCGCGGCATCAGCACCCGGATCCGCGCGGCCGACGGCGCCTGGTCGCCCTGGCGCGATCTCGGCGGGGAGTCGGTGCAGGAGGGACTGAGCGCCGTCGTCGACCGGGGCGGGCGCGTGCACGTCTTCGCGGCGGGCGCCGACACCGTGCACCACTGGACGCAGTCCGCGCCCGACAGGCAGCTCGCCCCCGCCGCCTCCCGGCTGCCGCTCGCCGTCGACGCGGTGGCGCCGGTCCCGCTGGGCGACGGCGTACAGCTGCTGTACCGCACGTCCACCGACCCGAAGAAGGCGCTGCGGGACCCCGGCTCCCCCGCGTCGCCGCGCCTCACCTCCGTACGGCCCGACGGCGGCGCCGCGCCCGCGGTCACGCTCGACGGGTACGGGCCGGTCGGCGCCGCGGGCGGGTACGTGCTGGGCACGGACGAGCAGGGGCTCGTCCAACTGGCGGGCGCGGGGCGGGTGGTGAAGCGGGCGCGGGGTGTCGTGCCCGTCGGGCCGCCCACCCTGTACGTGCGCGACGGCCGGGTCCTCGCCGTGGGGCTCGGGGTGGACGCCCGGCCGTGGTCCTGGCGGCCCTGAGGCCCCATGGCGCGCGGCCCGAAACCTCCGGACCACGCGAAGAGCCCCGCACCTCGAAAGGTGCGGGGCTCTTCTGACAGCTCAGCGAGCTACCAGGTCAATCGTCAGGTACTTACTTGACGATCTTGACGACCTGGCCGGCGCCCACGGTCCGGCCACCCTCACGGATGGCGAACTTCAGGCCCTCCTCCATGGCGACCGGCTGGATCAGCGCGACCGTCATGGCGGTGTTGTCGCCCGGCATGACCATCTCGGTGCCCTCGGGGAGGGTAACGACACCGGTCACGTCAGTCGTACGGAAGTAGAACTGCGGGCGGTAGTTGTTGAAGAACGGCGTGTGACGGCCACCCTCGTCCTTGGACAGGATGTACGCCTGGGCCTCGAACTCGGTGTGCGGGGTGACCGAACCGGGCTTGATGATGACCTGGCCGCGCTCGACGTCCTCGCGCTTGATGCCACGGAGGAGCAGACCGACGTTCTCACCGGCCTGGCCCTCGTCGAGCAGCTTGCGGAACATCTCGATGCCGGTGACCGTGGTGGTGGTCTTCTCGGTCTTGATACCGACGATGTCGACGGTCTCGTTGACCTTGAGGACACCACGCTCGATACGACCGGTGACGACGGTGCCACGACCGGTGATCGTGAAGACGTCCTCGATCGGCATCAGGAACGGCTTGTCGACGTCACGCTCGGGCTGCGGGATCGCCTCGTCGACGGCGGCCATCAGGTTCAGGACCGACTGGCCCCACTCCTTGTCGCCCTCGAGCGCCTTGAGCGCCGAGACCTTGACGACCGGCAGGTCGTCGCCCGGGAACTCGTACTCGGAGAGGAGCTCACGGACCTCGAGCTCGACGAGCTCCAGGATCTCCTCGTCGTCCACCATGTCGGCCTTGTTCAGGGCGACGACGATGTACGGAACGCCGACCTGGCGGGCCAGGAGCACGTGCTCCTTGGTCTGCGGCATCGGGCCGTCGGTGGCGGCAACCACGAGGATCGCGCCGTCCATCTGCGCGGCACCCGTGATCATGTTCTTGATGTAGTCCGCGTGACCGGGGCAGTCGACGTGGGCGTAGTGACGCGACTCGGTCTGGTACTCGACGTGCGCGATCGAGATCGTGATACCGCGCTGGCGCTCCTCAGGAGCCTTGTCGATCTGGTCGAAGGCCGAGGCCTCGTTCAGGTCCGGGTACGCGTCGTGCAGCACCTTGGTAATGGCGGCCGTGAGGGTCGTCTTACCGTGGTCAATGTGACCGATGGTGCCGATGTTGACGTGCGGCTTAGTCCGCTCGAACTTCGCCTTCGCCACTGAGTCCTCCTGTGGAGTGGTTCTGTACGCCTTGCTTCATCGGCGCCAGGTGATCTTTGCTGGGATGCCGGGGCCCGGGGCATTCACCGCAAACCTGATGGTTTACGCCGAATGCCCCAGTGGCTCCGGTGACAAGCCTAAAGCGTGAACTCGGAAGAGTTACTCGCCCTTGGCCTTCGCGATGATCTCCTCGGCGACGTTCCGCGGAACCTCGGCGTAGGAGTCGAACTGCATCGAGTAGCTTGCGCGACCCGAGGTCTTGCTGCGGAGGTCGCCGACGTAGCCGAACATCTCCGAGAGGGGCACGAGGCCCTTCACGACGCGGGCGCCGCTGCGCTCCTCCATGGCCTGGATCTGGCCACGGCGGGAGTTGATGTCACCGATGACTTCACCCATGTAGTCCTCGGGCGTGACGACCTCGACGGCCATCATCGGCTCAAGGAGCACGGGAGAAGCCTTGCGCGCGGCCTCCTTGAAGGCCTGCGAACCGGCGATCTTGAACGCGAGCTCGGAGGAGTCGACCTCGTGGTAGCCACCGTCCAGAAGAATGACGCGGACGCCGGTCATCTCGTAGCCGGCCAGGATGCCGAACTGCATGGCCTCCTGCGCACCCGCGTCCACCGACGGGATGTACTCCCGGGGGATGCGGCCACCGGTGACCTTGTTCACGAACTCGTACGACGCCTCGCCGCCCTCGATGGGCTCGATCGCGATCTGCACCTTGGCGAACTGACCGGTACCACCGGTCTGCTTCTTGTGGGTGTAGTCCACGCGCTCGACGATCTTGCGGATCGTCTCGCGGTACGCGACCTGCGGCTTGCCGACGTTCGCCTCGACCTTGAACTCGCGACGCATGCGGTCGACGAGGACGTCGAGGTGAAGCTCGCCCATACCACCGATGATGGTCTGGCCGGTCTCCTCGTCCGAGTGCACCTGGAAGGAGGGGTCCTCCTCCGCGAGACGCTGGATGGCGACACCCAGCTTCTCCTGGTCACCCTTGGACTTGGGCTCGATGGCGACCTGGATCACCGGGGCCGGGAAGTCCATGGACTCCAGGATCACCGGGGACTTGTCGTCGCACAGCGTCTCACCGGTGGTGGTCTGCTTCAGGCCCATGACGGCGACGATGTCACCGGCGCCCACCGACTCGATCTCCTCACGCTTGTTCGCGTGCATGCGGTAGATCTTGCCGATGCGCTCCTTCTTGCCCTTGACGGAGTTCAGCACCGAGGTGCCGGCCTCCAGGCGACCGGAGTAGATCCGGATGAAGGTGAGCTTGCCCAGGTGCGGGTCGCTCGCGATCTTGAACGCCAGCGCCGAGAGGGGCTCCTCGTCGGACGGCTTGCGCTTGACCACGACCTCCGGGTCCTTGACGTCGTGGCCCTCGATGGCCTCGACGTCCAGGGGGGAAGGCAGGTAGCGGACGACGGCGTCGAGCAGGGGCTGAACGCCCTTGTTCTTGAACGCGGTGCCACAGAACACGGGGGTGACGGTGGTGTCGCCGCCCTTGCCGGACGCGATGGTGATGCGACGCACCGCGGCGTACAGCTGCTCCTCGGTGGGCTCGACGCCCTCGAGGAAGAGCTCCATGATCTCTTCGTCGTTCTCGGCGACGGTCTCGACCAGCTTGCCGCGCCACTCTTCAGCGGCCTCGGTGTGCGTGGCCGGGATGTCGACGACGTCGTACATCTCGCCCTTGGTCGCTTCCGCGGACCACACGAGGGCCTTCATGCGGACCAGGTCCACAACGCCCTCGAAGTTGGCCTCGGAACCGATCGGCAGCTGCATCACGATCGGGGTCGCGCCGAGGCGGTCCACGATCATGTCCACGCAGCGGTGGAACTCAGCGCCGGTGCGGTCGAGCTTGTTGACGAAGCAGATACGCGGAACGCCGTAACGGTCGGCCTGACGCCAGACCGTCTCGGACTGCGGCTCCACACCGGCGACACCGTCGAACACGGTGACCGCACCGTCGAGGACGCGGAGCGAACGCTCCACCTCGACCGTGAAGTCCACGTGGCCCGGGGTGTCGATGATGTTGATGGTGTGGTCGACGTCCTCGAGCGGCCAGTGGCAGGTCGTCGCGGCGGACGTGATGGTGATGCCGCGCTCCTGCTCCTGCTCCATCCAGTCCATCGTGGCAGCGCCGTCGTGGACCTCACCGATCTTGTACGAGACACCGGTGTAGAACAGGATCCGCTCGGTGGTGGTCGTCTTGCCCGCGTCGATGTGGGCCATGATCCCGATGTTGCGGACCTTGGCCAGGTCAAGTGAAGTGGTAGCCATATCGGCTCAGTCTTCTCTCGGTCTCGATGGGGGTAGCGACTACCAGCGGTAGTGCGCGAAGGCCTTGTTGGACTCGGCCATCTTGTGGGTGTCCTCACGCTTCTTGACCGCAGCGCCGAGGCCGTTGGAGGCGTCGAGCAGCTCGTTCATGAGGCGTTCGGTCATGGTCTTCTCACGGCGGGCGCGGGAGTAGCCCACGAGCCAGCGCAGTGCGAGGGTCGACTGACGGCCGGGCTTGACCTCAACCGGAACCTGGTAGGTCGCGCCACCGACACGGCGGGACTTGACCTCGAGGGACGGCTTGACGTTCTCCAGCGCGCGCTTCAGCGTGATGACCGGGTCGTTGCCGGTCTTCTCGCGGAGACCCTCCATGGCGCCGTAGACAATGCGCTCGGCGGTGGAGCGCTTGCCGTCCAGCAGGATCTTGTTGATCAGCGAGGTGACAAGAGGAGAGCTGTAGACCGGGTCGATGATGACCGGGCGCTTCGGGGCGGGGCCCTTACGAGGCATTCTTACTTCTCCTTCTTGGCGCCGTAGCGGCTGCGAGCCTGCTTACGGTTCTTGACGCCCTGCGTGTCGAGGGAACCGCGGATGATCTTGTAACGAACACCCGGCAGGTCCTTCACACGGCCACCGCGCACGAGCACGATGGAGTGCTCCTGCAGGTTGTGACCCTCACCCGGGATGTAGGCCGTGACCTCGATGCCGGAGGTCAGACGCACACGCGCGACCTTACGGAGGGCCGAGTTCGGCTTCTTCGGGGTGGTCGTGAACACACGCGTGCAGACGCCACGACGCTGGGGCGAACCCTCGAGCGCGGGCGTCTTGTTCTTCTCGACCTTGTCCTGCCGGCCCTTCCGGACCAGCTGCTGGATCGTAGGCACTACTTCTCCGGTTTCTGTGTGCCGTAGTAAAACTAACCTGGAACACGCCTCCGACCCACGCGGTCGGGTGTGTCGAATACTGCAGACCCCCGCCCGAGGGCAGGAGAAGCGCAGATTGCGGTGGCCGGTCTAGGAGCTCGCCCTGCGGACGTAGGCACGCAGCGGAGCCCAGGCACACCCCAGGCACAAGGTCTGAGCGTACCTACCTCATCGACTTGGGTCAAAACAAATGCCGTCCACCCTGACACGCCGGTGAGCAGCCCCTCGGTCGGGCCGCCGGGATCGCGGGTCCGCCGAGGGGAAACCGCTCAGCTGCTCGCCGAGACATCGCGCCGCCGCGGGCGGGCACCCTCGGAGCGCGCCCCGCTCACCGCGATGATCATCTCCGTCATCTCGACGAACTGGCGGCGGTGGCTGTCCGGGATGCCCAGGAGTTCGGCCGCCTCCGCCGGCGTGAGGCGGCCGAGGCCGCCACCCTTGCCGCCCGGCCGGCCGCCGTCCGGCAGGGGCAGGTCCTCGGCCGTCACCCGGCCCGACTCGATCAGCATGTCCCGGAGTCCCACCCCCAGAACCCGCGCGAGAGCGCGCATGGTCTCCAGGTCGGGCAGGCTCTGCCGCTGCAGCAGCCGGGTCACCGCGGCCCGGTGGACGCCCGCGTCCTCCGCAAGGCGGGACCGCCCGCCGCCCCGCGGGCTGTCGATGTCGTATCCGCGCTCGCGCATCAGGTCCTCGACCCAGCCCGCAAACCGCTCCATATCCGAGCTTTTCTCGCCCATAGCACGCTCCCTCCGCAACAACGCCGACCCTACCGTCCGTTCGCGCGCGCAATGACCAGCATGAAGTGCGTGTCCGCAACTAGCCACCCCGTCAGGCAAAGAGGCGGTATACGCAGCGCAAACAGGGCGACGCAAGGCCACTCACCGTCGACTTCCCGGCACCGAGAGCGAAGCTTTGTTGCGGACGCGCGCGCAATATCGCTAGGGTTGATTGCGCAACCGCAACATGAGGGAGTCCGCAACCCCTCCTGCTTCCCGAGAGGGACCCCACCCATGCCCGCACCCGTGCTCGTCCGCGCCCCCTCGTCCAGAGGTGCCCACCCCGCCGCCCGGCACTCCGGGGACTGGCGCACCCACGCCGCCTGCATCGGCCTGCCCGACCGTGCGGTCTTCGCCGGCGATCCGGAGGCCGCCCTGCCCGCCCTGCGCGCCTGCGACATCTGTCCCGTACGCCGCTCCTGCCTGGAGGCCGTCGCCCCGCGCCGGAGCTGGTTCGACGGCGTCAGCGGCGGACGTCTGTGGCGCAACGGGCGGCCGGTCAGGATCCCGGACGACCGCTCCGGGGCCGGGCGCCCCGGAGCGACGCCCGCCAGTTCCGCACCCGGCCGGGATCGGGACGGCAGGACCCCGGCCCCCCTCTCCCCCGACCGGCATCGCGAAGCCCCCGCCCTCTTCGGCCCCGGCCGGGAGCGTGAGGCCTCCTCCGCCTCCGGTCCCGCCCCGCACCGCAAGGTCCCCTCCCCCTCTCGTTCCGACCGTCCGCAGAAGCCGCAGCCATGAGCACAGGAGCAGCAGTCATGAGCAATCGTCCCGACCCGGCCGCCGTCTGGCTGGGCGTCCTGCTCCGCCAGTTCCCCGAACTGCACCAAGAGCTCGCGCCCAGCCGGGGCGCCCGTCCGCCCGGCACCGGGCACTCGGGGCGGCCCACCGCGCCGGGCGCCCCGATACGCCTGTTCGTCTCCGACACCATCCGCGACATCACCGACGGTGTGGTGGAGCTGGAGGAAGCGGTCCGCGAGAAGCTGCGCCTGCCGCGCCCGCCGCGCGGCACGGTCGAGCAGCGCCTCGCCCGGCTGATCGGGCTCCTCGACCAGGTCGCCGCCCACCCGGTCCTGGCCGAGCACGTACGCGGCGAGGCCCGGCGGATGGCCCGCCGCTGCTCGCTGGCGCTGGGCGACACCGAGAGTCCGGTCCGCGTGGGCGGCCGCTGCCCGCACTGCGACTCCGTGTCCCTGCGCGTCTTCCCGCACCGCGAGACCGCGCTGTGTGTCAACCCGGGCTGCCGCTGTGCGGATACGGAGTGCGGCTGCCTTACGGACGTGGCGCACCGGCACTCCTGGCCCCGCGCCGCCTGGCACCGCCTCGCGGAGGCGACGAACGGCGACCTGTCCGAGCTGACGGCGGCTCAGGAGGCGCCGGACCACTCGGCCGAGGGCACGTCCCGCTCGGCGCGCGGGACGGAGCGGCTCCCGCTCGCCCCGGGTCGCTCGGCGCGAGGGGTCTCCCGGTGACGGCGGCGAGTGCGACCCGTACGCCTCGTACGACCACGCGTTACGCGGTGGCCGCGGCGCTCGTCACGACGGCCATGGCGGCCGAGGAGGCCGCGGTCGCCCCGGACACCATCCGCAAGTGGGTCCAGCTCGGGCACATCGCGCCGGCGGGCCGCAGCGGCCGCAGCCACCTCTTCCACCTGGCGGACGTCTTCGCCGCGGAGCGCGCGACGCGCCGGGCCCACGAACTCCGCCCCTGATCGCCTCTGCATGCGAGTGCCCCGCGGCCACAACGGCCGCGGGGCACTCGTATGCACGTCGGCGGGCGGACCGTCAGCGGACCCGGGGCGAACCATTGCGGCCGGTCTGGCCGCGCACGTCCCACGCGGGCACCTGGTAGACCTGCGCGTCGGCCGGGGCGTCGCCCTCCAGGGTGGCCATGGCCTCCTGCCAGCCGGTGACGAATCCGTTGAGCTCCGCGTCCCCCATGGCCCGCTCCGCCACCTTGCCGACGACGGCGGTGAGCGCGCGGGCGACCTCGGGAGTGAAGGATCCGGCGGTGGCGGAGTCGGCGGCCACCTCCACGCTGGCGATCACGACGTCCGAGACGCGCTCGCTGTACACACTCACCGCGCGCCCCCTCCGCACCCCACGACCTGCTCGCTCATGCCACCCCCAGGTGCTCTTTGCCGGTCCATATGCCCTTCCGTGCCCCTGCCTGAGATCTGTCACGAGATGCCCCAGAGTGCGGCCACAACCACCAACCTAACCCGAGGAACTGACACTGTGTTCCCTGAGGGCCACACCTCTGAACCCCCGGCGCCCGGGGGTTGTGACAGCCTTCGCGCCAGAGCCTCGTAATTGCGAGCCAGAAACACCAAGTTGCGAGCCCGCGCGATCTCGTTCACAATAAGTGCAGCGGCGGAGCTGTGCCCCCAACGGGGCCACGGCGTCCGCCGCTTCGCGTTGAGCGCCCGGTGCGTACGGGCCGCACGGCAGCCCGCTCTCCCGCCCTCCGCGCTGCCCACCGCGGACCGGACGCACCGGCCGTTCGACGCGCACCCCGGCCGCCCCGGCGGTCGGCCGGACGAACCGCTCCCCCTCCCCTCCCATCGAAAGGAGGCCCGGTTGAACGAGGCCCTGCTCGCGTTCCCCGATGTGGAACGCCTGATCGTCGACCGCCTCAAGTACCGGCCCGAGCTGGCCGGGGTGACGGTCGACAACCGCCCGCCCGTCCCCTTCGACGGTACGCAGCAGGCGGTGCTGGTCTCCCGGACCGGCGGCGCCTGGGTCGACGACCTCCATCTCGACCAGCCGCTCGTCGAGCTGGAGGTTTACGGACCGACCAAGACGACGGCGCACACCGTGTCGCTGTCGGTCCGCGCGGCACTCCTCCAGCTGCGCGGCACCACGTACGGAACGGCCGTCGTCACCGACGTCGTCGAGACCGAAGCGGTGCGCTGGCTGCCGGACTACAACCGGCCGACCGGCAACCGCTACCTCACGACGGTGCGCCTGTCGCTCCGCCCGTCCTGACCACCCTTCCTCCACCAGGTCCTCGCCGAATCCGGCGGGGCCTTTCGCATGCCCCGAACGAACGTCCCGAACGACGTCCCGCACCAACAAGGAGAACCGCATGTCCGGAATGAACCCGAGCGAGATCCGCGTGGCCGGCACCGGCCGCATCTTCCTCGCCAAGGTCGGCACCGACGCCCCCGCCGACACCACGACCGAGTGGGGCCCCGCCTGGCACGACCTGGGCTACACCAGCACCGACGGCGTGAAGTTCGGCCGCAAGGGCAAGACCGCCAACATCGACACCTGGCAGTCCCTGACCCCGGCCCGCACGATCTACACCGAGCGCGAGCTCACCCTGAAGTTCGGCATGCTCCAGCTCAACGAGGACACCCTGCCGTTCTTCTTCGGCGGCGGCGAGGTCGTGGAGACCGCCCCGAACTCGGGCCTCTACAAGTACGAGATCCACAGCGACCAGGGCGAGGACGAGCGCGCGCTGGGCGTCGAGTTCAGCGACGGCACCGAGGTGCGCTACCGCTTCGTGGTGCCGCGCGGCCTGGTGACCGTCTCTGACGACGTCGACCTCAACCGCAAGGGCGCGGTCAAGCTGGGCGTCACCTTCACCGCGATGGCCGCGAAGGCGGACGCGCCGCTGGCGACGTGGCTGATGAAGGACAAGGCGTACGCGACGAAGTAGCGCGTACGGAGCGGGAGTTGGCCCACGCCCGCCTTGGGAGCGGCCCCCCCTTTGTTCCACCGGGGGCGGAAGGCCCGTCCCCACTGCCCCACCGGGGCGGAAGGCATCCGTCCCCCTGTCCCGCCGGGGACGGAAGGGGCTTGGTCCTCCCTGTCCCCCTTCGGGGGCGGAAGTCGGCTCGCGAGCGTCGGCCCCGCCCCCTCTCGTACCACCTGAATCGGCGCCGCCCCGCCCTCCCCTGCCCGGGGCGGCGCCCCCACTCCCACCCTGAGGAGCAGCACCATGACCGGATTCGATGTCAACGCGGCCCGCGCCCAGCGGCTTGAGGCCCACGGGGCCGCCTGGTCCTTCCAGTTGGACGGCGACACCTTCGAACTCCCCACCGAGATCGGCCACCGCACGGCGCGTGCCCTGCGCGCCCTCGACGACAGCGACGTCGACGGGCTGCTCGGACTGCTCCTGGGCGAGGCGCAGTTCAAGCGGTTCCTGGAGCACGACATCACGATGCAGGACATCGCGGCGATCCTGGAGGCGTACGGCAAGGAGACCGGGCTCGGCCTGGGGGAAGACTGAGCCTCGACGCGTTCGTCGAAGAACACGCCGAGGCTCTTGAGGCCGATCTGCTGCGCCACTACGGCGTGGATTTGCTGGACTGGCACCGCGGCGCGGTGTCCTCCCGCCGCCTCGCCGTCTTGGTCAAGCACCTGCCGCGCGACAGCGCGGTCAACCGCGACCTGCACGGCGAGGCGGTGGAGTGGGACGCGTCCACCCACCTTCTGGCGGCGACGGTGGACCACTTGGCGGTGGCCAACTGGATGACGGCGACGATCAATTCGGGCGAGGACGCGGAGCCTTTGGAATATCCGGAGGCGGTGCCGCGGCCGGGCCCGCCCGAGAGCTCGGCCGTCCAGCCCCAACACGGCGATGAGCCGCGTGAATCCGAGCTGCCCGATCCCGAGCAGCTTGCGCGGTTTTTCTCCTGATCACCCGGCACGGCGCACCCGGTCAAATGAGGTACAACACACCAAACGGCAAAACCATGACGTTTATGGCGAGCAGCAACAAGAACCCATTTCTCAGATCTCCACGAGCCTGGGACCTGCCACCGAAGAGCTCCATTTCCGTGCGCGCCCTGCTGTGCGGCGCCCTGGGGTCGTAAATGATCCGCACCTCTTCGCCGTCGTATGACATGCGCCCGTCCGCCAAAGGACTCCGGTACGAAGTCCGGTTTCCGTCGAGTGTCGTAAATTTAAAGAATTCTGCCACGCGCCCCTCATCATAGGAGGCACCCGTACATACGGCTGGAACCGTCACGCCCGATTTGCGGAGTCGACGCTCCGTGAGCAACGGACGCACCCCGAACGGAATGACGTATATAGCGGTCGGCAGGAGCATGAGGAACGCATAAATAAGCCACAGAGAATTCTGATACATCCATCCGGGCACAACCCCTCCAAGATCACACAGTTCGCAAAATCAAGGCAAAGTACCACACGGACGACAAAAAGATCAAGAAGTTCATCGACGTCGAACCGATGAGGTGAAGAATGGCCATCGATCCAGGACCTCTGGTACCCGACTATTTCGTCAAGAAATTTGAGGACACCGAGAAGGAGCACAGCACATACAACAAGAAGATCAATGACGTCAGCTTCGCGGTCAACGGCCTCGGCCTGACGGTGAACGGCTGGGCCAACACCATCAGTGCACTGAGTTCAAGCGTTGAGGGGGTGAAGGTTGGGCTGGGCGCCCTAGCCCTCGGCTTCACCCCTGTGAAGATTGACGGCGCGCTGCTGAAGGTGGACGAGAAGGGGATCGTCTTCGCCGGGAAGCAGAAATGGACCTGGCCCCATGCCAGGGATGATAAACAGAAGCAGGAAGCTGCGGACAAGCGGGCAACCAAGATCCACGGAAAGCTCAACAAGTCCGGAGAGAACGCGCAAAGCAGCGTGGCTGCGGCCCGACTTGACCCTCGCGACACCGAAAAGGTGAGGAAAGCGAGGGAGGATGTCGCAGCGTTCCGTACCGCGTACTACAACGCGCGGCCTGAAATACAACGGGCCCAACGAATGCGGGACGAGGCGAAGGCGGCAGAAGACGCCACCAAGCGGGCCCGGGAAAGAGTCCAACAAGACACGCGAGCGATCGGCCAGACCGTTCAGAGCCTGGGACGGCAGATCGCAACTCTTGAAAGCGAGCTGGTCGGGCACTGATTAAAGCCCGCTCCAGCCCTCCGGACATCGCGAGAGAGCCGATCGGAATAAGACATGTCACTAGTCCAATCCCTAACCCGAGCCTCCAGCTCCCTAAAGGGATTCAAAACAGGAATAGACGGCGCCGGCCGCTCCGCCGGGGCGCTCGGCAGGCAGGCCGGGGCGGCCCAGGCCGGGGTGGGGCGGATCAAGGGGGCCGCTCAGCAGTCCGCCAAGGAGCTCAAGGGGATGAAGACCGCCGCCGACCAGGCGGCGAAGTCCGTCGGGAAGGTCGGCAAGGACGCCGGGACCGGCGGGGTCTCCATGGGGAAGCTCCAGGGCGGCCTCAAGAAGGCCGACGGGGGGTTCAAGGGGCTCAACAAGGCCATGAAGGGCAACGTCATCGGGATGCTGCTCGAACTCTTCGCCCCGCTGATCGAGAAGGTCGTCGCCATGGCGACCAAGTCGAAGGCGATGCAGAAGATCATGAAGGTGGCCTTCGACGTGATCGGCAAGGTGGTCGACACCGTCATGAAGGCGATCGGGCCCCTCATGAAGAGCACCGGGAAGATCATTTCGAGCGTCTGGAACGGGATCAAGGGGGCGATCCTGCCCATCGCGCTGTGGATCGCCAGCTTCATCCCCGGCGCGTTCGACACCGTCAAGAACGCCCTGTCGAGCGCCTGGGGCGGGCTCTCCCGGTTCGCGGGCGGGGTGTTCGACGGGATCCTGTCGGCGGTGAAGTCGCCGCTCAACATGGTCATCGGGCTCATCAACTCCGCCATCGGCGCCCTCAACGGCATCCACGTCTCGATCCCCGGCTGGGTCCCGCTCGTCGGCGGCAAGACCTTCGGCGTGAACATCCCGCGCATCCCGATGCTCGCGGAGGGCGGCATCGTCGCTCCGCGCAGCGGAGGCGTGCCCGCGATCGTGGCCGAGGCGGGCGAGGCGGAGGCGGTCCTGCCGCTGTCCCGACTCGACCGCCTGCTGAGCCGTACCGCGGCCCGTGCCGCTGCCGCCCCGGTCGGGTCCAACGGCCACGGCGACGGGTTCCACATCGAGAACTACTACGCCACCCAGAACACCGACCCCCAGGACACCGCCCGTGCCCTGCTCTTCCTCGCCAAGGCGCGCGGATGAGCCGGCCAACGCCTCCGCGTTCCCGAAGGGAGGACCGCCATGGCCGCGGCCCAGCCGCATCCGCTCGCCAACTCCAGCGGCGCCTTCCGTAGCTTCGGCGGATCGGCGGGCCAGGCCGCCCGGGCCGCCGCAAGCGCCACGACCGGTCTCACCGGTGCGGCCCGCGCCGTCGACCGGATCAGGGCCTCCGCCGCGCAGACCGGGAAGATCCTCAAGCAGTTCGCGACCGGAGCCGATGCCGCCGGTCGCGCGGTGGGCGCGCTGGGGCGGCAGGCACCCGGGGCCCACACCGGCGTCCTGAAGGTGAAGTCCGGCGCCCGGGGCGCCACCCGCGAACTCAAGAACCTGAAGCGGAACTCCGACCTCAGCGCCAAGTCCCTCGGCATCGTGGGCAAGGGGTCCGGCGCGCTCGGCAAGGTCGCCACGATCCTCGGCGGCAATCTGAAGATCGCCGGTGCGGTGATGACCACGGTGAACCTGGTCATGAAGGCCAACCCCTGGGTCCTGGTCGTCACCCTGCTGGCCCCCTTCGCGGAACAGCTCATCGAGTTCGCGCTCGACTCCGAGCTCGGGCGGCAGATCATGGAGACGGTGTTCGCCGACGTCGGGGGCCTCATCGAGACCGCCCTGACCTACGTCGCCCCCGTCATCACCGGCTATCTGACCGTCGTCCTCGGGTTCTGGAAAGGCCTGGCCCAGGTCCTGAAGCCCGCCGTCGGCTGGATCACCAAGTCCCTTCCCGGCGGCTTCCGTTCCGTCAACTCCGCGATGGAGAGGGCCCTGCACGGCATGGGCGGCTTCCTGGAGAGCGGCTTCCAGATGGCCGTCGGCGTCATCAAGGGCCCCATCAACGGGCTCATCGCCTTCGCCAACTGGGTCATCGACGGCCTCAACAAGCTGAGCTTCGACTTCCTCGGCAAGCACTTCGGCGTCGACCTCGACAAGATCCCGATGCTCGCCGCGGGCGGGGTCGTCACACCCCGTACCGAAGGCGTTCCGGTGATCCTCGCCGAGGCGGGCGAGGCCGAGGTCGTGCTGCCGCTGTCCAGGCTCGACACGCTGCTCGCCCGCACCGCCGAAGCGGCCCGCACCGGGCGGACCGGCGCCCGGGCGCCCCGCATCGAGCACTACCACGAGCCCGAGGGCCGCGGCTCGTACGGCATCGCCGAGGAACTGCTCTTCCTGGCGCACACGACGTAACCGAGAAGGTGAGGGCCAACCACGCATGCCCCCAATACAGTTGACCACCACGACCGAACCCCCCGGCTCACTGATCACCCGCGACGGGCAGATCCAGTGGGCCGGGCTTCTTTTCGGGCCCGGCACCGACTACGAGATAGCCGACAGCGGTCTCACCGGCTGGTCCGACCTGCCCGGCCTCGACAGCGGCGACGTCCTGCGCCCCGACCAGCACGGCGCCTGGCCCGGCGCCCAGTGGTCGCAGCCCCGTACCGTCACCGCGTCCGTATGGCTGCTGCCCGACCAGCGGGAACAGGCGGCCGCCGTGGCGCAGCGGTTCCGCGCCGCGACCTCGGTGCACTCCGGTGAGCAGTGGCTCGCGGTACGGCTGCACGGCGAGACGCTGGCCGTGCGGGCCCGGATCAGCCAGCGGTCCATTCCGCACGACCGCATGTACGTCACCCGGGGGGCCGCCAAGGCCGCCGTGCAGTGGGTCTGCGCCGACCCGCGCCGCTTCTCCCTCGACGTGCTGTCCGCGCGCACCGGGCTTCCGCTGCCCGAGACGGGTCTGACCTGGGAGCGGCCGCCCGCCCAGGTTCCCGACCCCAACCAGCCCCCGCCGAAGCCCGACGAGGAAACTCGGCCGGGAACCGGTACCGCACCGGTCCTCGCGCCCGCCGCGGGGCCGCGGACACCCGACCCCGCGTCCGGTCTCGCCTGGCCGCTCGGCTGGGGCACGGCCCGGTCCACCGGACTCATCACCGCGTTCAACAGCGGCGACGCCCCGGCCAACCCGGTGATCGAGTTCCGCGGCCCGGTCCGCAAGCCGTCGCTGACCCGGCTCGCCGACGGTCTGCGCCTGGAGTACGACATCGCGCTGGCCGCGTCCGACGTGCTCACCGTCGACACCGGCGCGGGCACCGTGCTGCTCAACGGCACCGCCTCGCGCATCCACACGGCCTCGGCCTGGTCCACGCCCGAGCAGCTCTTCCAGCTGGAGCCGGGCCAGAGCACGTTCGGCTTCCGCTGCGCGGCGGGCTCGGCCGCCCCCGCCGGGCCCCAGCCGTCGGCGACGGTCACCTGGCGCAACGCCCACTGGTAGACCGCCCGCACCTCAACTCCCGTACACCACCAAGGAGATCGCATGAACATCGGCAGTGCCTGGCTGCTCAACAGCACCGACGGCAACGGCGGTCAGTCCCGGCTCGACACCCGGCTGGCCCCGATCGGCACCATGGCCCCCGACGGCCCGCTCGCCACCCGGAGCGGCGTGATCCCCGGCTCGCCCGAGGGCCAGTTCCTCATGTCCGGTCTGTACGTCTTCGGCGAGACGGCGGGCATGAGCGCGCTCGTCGCGCCGGGCCGGGCCGTGATCCAGGGCCGGGCCGGCGCGGGCGCCTACCCCGTCTACATCGCCGAGTACACGAGCCTCACCTTCCTGGACGGCGACCCGGGCCTGCCGCGCGTCGACCTCGTCGTGGTGCGGGTGTACGACGACGTGGGCAAGACCGCCGCCGTTCTCGAAGTCGTCCAGGGCGACTACGCCGCCTCGCCCGTCGCCCCCAAAGTGCCGGAGGCGGCCCTCGCGCTCGCCGAGGTGAAGGTGCCGGCCGGGGCCTCGGCGGGCAGCGGCGGCATCGACTGGGCCACCGCCGTGAAGGACCTGCGTCGCCCCACCGCGTCCGTCGGCGGCATCATCCCCGCGGGCGGCCCCGCCTACCGCGGCTCCTACCCCGGCCAGTACCGCGACAACGGCGGCAGCCTGGAGCGCTGGAACGGCACGGAGTGGCGGCCCTACCCGGAGCCGCGCCCGGGCTGGCAGGACTACACCCCGGCCTGGGGCCAGGCCACCGCCGGCGCCCCGGTCCCGAAGATCGGCAACGGTTCGCTGTGGGGCCGGTACATCAAGGACGGCCCGATCGTTCACTTCCAGGCCGCTCTCGCCATCGGGTCGACCAGCACCTGGGGAGGCCCCGGCAGGAACGGCAACTGGTACCTGACGCTCCCGGTCCGCCCGGCGGGTCCGCGCGGCCTGACCGTCAACTTCCGCGCCCGCACCGGCGGCGACCCCGGCGGCTACTTCTACGGCGGCGCCGAGACGAGCACCGCCTACCACCCCAACGGCGTGGCCCGTAACTGGTCCACCATCCAGCCCAGCGGCAAGGCCACCGGCGTCTGGGTCGACGCCGACGACCCGATGCCGCCGGTGCCCGGCAGCTGGTACGAGGTGTGGGGCACCTACGAGGTCGCCCCGTGAACCGGGTGATGCCGACGGGCGAGGTCACCTACCGCGCCCTGTTCTGCGACCTGCGCACCGACCGGGTCATCGACGCGCTGCCGCTCACCGAGGTCGAGTTCGACGACTTCATCGGCAAGCCGGGGCAGCTGCGCGCCACCGTGCCGCTGCCCGACCCGGCGCTCGCGCGGCGAGCCCGCGAGGCGCTCCGGCCCGGCCGCACCGCGGTCTGGCTGGAGCGCGGCTCCGACATCTGGTGGGGCGGCATCCTGTGGACCTGCACACCGGCCGGCGACGAGCGCGGCCGTCTGGAGGTGCAGATCCAGGCGGGCACCTTCGGCTCCTACCTCGACCACCGCATCCTCTCCGGCGACCTGGCCTTCCCAGCACCCGGCACCGACCAGTTCGACATCGCCCGCGCGCTGGTGCGGCACGTCCAGGAGCAGCCCGGCGGCGACATCGGGATCGTCCTCGACGACGACCTGTCGGGCGTGCTCGGCACCCATGCCTATGCCCGCACCGACCTCGCCCGGGTCGGCGAGCTGATCGACGCGCTCGCCGCACTCCAGTACGGCTTCGAGTGGCGCGTCCAGTGCTACCGCGACTCCGAGACCGGCGCCCGGGTCAAAAAGCTCCAGCTGGGCCACCCGAAGATCCGTACCGGCTCGGTGCCGATCGTCCTGGACCGGCCGGGGCCGGTGCTCACCTACAGCCTGCCGACAGACTCGACCGTGCAGGCCAACGTGTGGCTGGCCCGAGGCGAGACGGCGAACAACAACAACGCCGCGGCCTCGCTCCCCCAGCTGGCCGACCCCGCCATCGCCGCCGACGACCTGGAGGCGGGGTGGCCCCGGCTCGAAGGTTCCTCGGACCACAGCGGGGTCTCGGACAAGGCCGTCCTGGACAGCCTGGCCCGGGCCGAACTGGCCCGGGCCAGGCGCCCGCAGGTGATCCCCGAGGTCACCATCCGCGTCGACGGCCGCATTACCCCCGCCCTCATCGGCTCGTCGGTGCTGCTGCGCATCCGCGACGGCTGGCACCAGGACGGCACCGACCCGCGCCACCGGGTCGTCGGCCTGACCGTGACACCGCCAGGGCGCGGTCGCGGCGAGACCGCCAAGCTCTATCTGGAACCGGAGGACGCCTGATGGCCGCGATCCCCACCGATCTCCTGGACCGCATCCGCGGACTGGAGCGCCAGGTCCGCGCCCTGATGGGCAGCGCCAACACCCGGCCCGCCATGGACCGGATCAGCGGCGGCAACGTCGTCATCAGCGACGGCGGGCAGCTCGCGGTGCGCAACCGCGACGAGCAGAAGGGCGCCGAGCTCCTCTACATCGGCCAGGTCGCACCGGCCCGGCCCGGCGGCGAGGAGCAGCAGGGCTTCTTCGTGCGGCGCGACGACGGTTCCAAGGCTCTCACCGTGCACGCCGACGCCCCCGATCTCCAGCCCAACCAGTCGGTGAAGGTCTTCGACCGCAAGGGCAACGCGCTGTTCGCCGACGACACCGGCGGCGAGGGCCTGGCCCGCCCCTACATCCCGTATCCGCTGCCCACCCCGGAGGACACCGGCCGCTGGGAGGCCACCTCGGCCGCCGAGTGGACCACCCTCTACAACGGCAACGCCATCGCCCAACACCCGTACCTGTACTGCCTGATCGCGGCGACGCCGGGAGGCGAGGTCCGGCTGCTCGTCAACGGCGTCCAGGTCGGGCCGAGCGCCACGGGAACGCTGGAGTTCACCGCGCCGATCGGCGCCGCGTACGACAGCCCCGTCACCTTCCTGGTGCAGGCCCGGGCCGGGGCGCCCGGCGCGACCGTCCGCTGTTCGCCCCGCGCGCTGTACGGCGTCAAGTCCTGACGCCGCGACCGTCCCCCTCTCCTGACCCCCAGTTCTAGGAGCCCCTCCGTGTTGCCCTCCACCATTCCCACGGTGACCGTCACCGCCCGCTACCTCACCCCGGCGGGCCTCGCCCTGAGCGGCACGGTCACCTTCAGCGCCCCCACCCTGCTCACGCACACCGCGAGCGATGTCATCCTGGGCGGCCCGATCGTCGCCCAGCTCGACACCGACGGCCGGATCAAGGCGGTCCTGCCGGCCACCGACGCGCCGGGCATGAATCCGGTCACGTGGCAGTACACGGTGACCGAGCAGCTCTCCGGCCTGTCCGCCAACCGCACGTACAGCATCGTGCTCCCGGCCGCCCAGACCGTCGTCGACCTGGCCGACCTCGCGCCCGCCGATCCGCGGGCCCCGGAGTACGTGGCCGTGCCCGGGCCGCCGGGACCCGCCGGTGCGCAGGGCCCGGCGGGACCCGCGGGCGCGCCCGGCGCCGTGCGGTCCGTGAACGGCAAGGGCACCGCCGACATCGTGCTCACGCCCACCGACGTGCAGGCCGTGCCCGCTGCCTCGGTCGGCGCCGCGAACGGAGTGGCCGCGCTCGACGCGGCCGGCCGGGTGCCCGTCACCCAGCTGCCGCCCGGCACGGTCGACCCGGTGTCGTCGGTCAACGGCAGGAAGGGCGCGGTCGTCCTGAGCGCGGCCGACGTCAACGCACTGGACCAGGCCGCCGGAGATCTGCGCTACGTGCGCCCCGAGGGCATTCCGGTGCAGTCGGTCAACGACCGCACCGGCAAGGTCGTCCTGGACGCCGTCGCGGTCGGCGCCGCCCCGCTGGGCTCGGCGGTCCTGCTGAGCGGGGCGCAGAGCATCGACGGTGCCAAGACGTTCACCGCCGTGCCCTCCTCGGCGGCCCCGCCCACCGCCCCGGCCCATCTGGCGCGCAAGGAGTACGTCGACGCGGTCGCCACCCCGGGCAGCTGGGCCCCCGGCGACCTCGGCTTCAAGGCCTGGGGCTTCGACCCGGCCACGACGTCGGGCAACCGCTCGCAGTACTGCGGGGCGGGCTCCGTCTACCTCATGGGCATCCGCCTCAACACCCCGGCCACCGTGAGCAGCGTCGCCTTCTACTGCACCGGCTACGTCGGCGGCACTCTCAGCGAGGCGACGTACGCGGGTCTGTACGACGCGAACGGCACCCGCGTGGGTGTCACCGGCTCCCTCAAGGACGTCATCAAGGACGGCGCCACCGCCGTGTGCCCGCTGACCAAGGCCTACGACGCCCCGGCCGGCACCTACTGGGTGGCGCTCCTGATCAACGGCCCCACCGAGGCGGGCAAGGGTCCCGCGTTCGCGATGGCGGCGGGCGCCGGTGAGCGGCCGGCGGGCTCGGCCCGGATGCCGAACGCCTTCGCCCGCTACGGCCGGCTGCCCGCCACCGGCCAGGCCACGCTGCCCACCAGCTTCTCCCCCAAGTCCGTGGTCACCGACACCAACGCGCTCTGGGCCGCCGTCGCCTGACCGGCCCCCGCACCCCGAAGGCTCCCCCGGGTCCCGCCCGGGGGGCCTTCGTCCGTCCCCACCCGAGAGGAACCGCATGTCAACTCCGCTGTCCGCAGAGGCTTTTGTGAGTGCCCTGCGCGCCGAAGGCGTCAGTGTCGTCGAGATCGACGGCTGGCGCGAGCACAACCGCAACCACAAGGGCGCCTGGGGCCCGGTCAACGGCGTGATCGTCCACCACACCGTGAGCAGCGGCACCGACGCCTCCGTACGCCTGTGCTACGACGGCTACGACGAACTGCCGGGCCCACTGTGCCACGGCGTCATCGCCAAGGACGGCACCGTCCACCTGGTCGGCAACGGCCGCGCCAACCACGCCGGGGGCGGCGACCCGGCCGTGCTGGACGCCGTCATCGCCGAGAACTACGGGGACCGGCCCCCGGCCACCCGGCAGCACGAGGGCAGCTCGGGCGCGGTCGACGGCAACGCCCGCTTCTACGGCTTCGAGTGCGTCAACCTCGGCGACGGCTCGGACCCTTGGCCGGCCGCCCAGCTCGACGCGATCGAGCGGGTCTCGGCCGCGCTCTGCCGGGCCCACGGCTGGTCCGCGAAGAGCGTGATCGGCCATCTGGAGTGGTCGGACTGGAAGAGCGACCCGCGCGGCTTCGCCATGGCGTCCCTGCGCGCGCGCATCGCCGCCCGGCTCGCCGGAAAGCCCGTCTCCGACAGCTCCGCCGCGTTCACCGCGGCCCAGAACGCCACCGGCCCGCGGCGCTTCCAGCCGTTCCCCGGCGCCGAGTTCTTCACCGCGGGCCGGGACTCGCCGGTGATCACCGCGATGGGTCGACGGCTGGTGGCCGAGGGCTGCTCGGCCTACAGCGAGGGCCCCGGCCCGCGCTGGAGCGCCACCGACCGCGCCTCGTACGCCCTGTGGCAGCGCCGGCTCGGCTTCGACGGCGTGGACGCCGACGGCGTACCGGGCCGCAGCTCCTGGGACGCCCTCAAGGTCCCGTACACCGTCTGACCGCCCCGGCTCCGGGCGCGGTACACCGCTCCCGGGGCCGGCCCCATCTCCGCGCCAGAAAAGAGAAACCCATGTCCGAAGCCGCCAAGCACGCCCTGCGGACCGTCCTGCAGACCGCCGTCGCCCTCGCGCTCGCGCTGCCCGCCCTCGTGGACGCCTCCGGCATCCCCGCGGGTCTCCCCTGGGTCGCCGGCGCACTGGCCGTGGCCGGCGGGCTGTCCCGCGTCATGGCGCTGCCCGCCGTCCAGAGCCTGTTGCCCGGATGGCTGCGTACCGGGCCCCAGCACACGGGTGCCGCCGATGACCGAGGCTGACCCGGGTGACCCGGTCGCGGTCGCCCTGGAGCTGGAGCGGCTGCGCGGCACCCTGGAGGCCGGGTTCGCCCGGGTCGATGGGGCGCTCGCCCTGCTCGTCCAGCGCAGCGACCAGACCGACCGCCAACTCGCCGACCACGAGAGCCGGTTGGACGCGCTGGAGCGGGCCCGCTGGCCGGTGGCGAGCATCGCCGCACTCACCGCGGTGACCGGCACCGCGCTGGGCCTGTGGCAGCTGGCCGCCCGCTGAAAACCCCGAAGGGCGCCCACCCCGCGCAAGCGGAGTGGGCGCCCCTCGGGGGACGTACGCCTTACTGGTTGTACGGACCGTAGTCGTAGTCCTCCAGCGGAACGGCCTGGCCGGAGCCCGTGCCGAACGGCGAGTAGTCGATGTCGTCGTAGCCGACGGCCGAGTACATCGCGGCCTTGGCCTCTTCGGTCGGCTCGACCCGGATGTTGCGGTAGCGGGACAGACCCGTACCGGCCGGGATGAGCTTACCGATGATGACGTTCTCCTTGAGGCCGATGAGGCTGTCGGACTTGGCGTTGATCGCCGCATCCGTCAGGACTCGGGTCGTCTCCTGGAAGGAGGCGGCCGACAGCCAGGATTCCGTCGCCAGCGAGGCCTTGGTGATACCCATCAGCTGCGGACGGCCGGAGGCGGGGTGACCGCCCTCGGTGACCACACGACGGTTCTCGGTCTCGAACTTCGAGCGCTCGACGAGCTCGCCCGGCAGCAGCTCCGCGTCGCCGGACTCGATGATCGTCACGCGGCGCAGCATCTGCCGGATGATGATCTCGATGTGCTTGTCGTGGATCGACACGCCCTGCGAGTTGTAGACCTTCTGGACTTCGCCGACCAGGTGGACCTGGACCGCACGCTGACCGAGGATCCGCAGCACGTCGTGCGGGTTGGTGGCACCGACGGTGAGCTTCTGGCCCACCTCGACCGCGTCGCCCTCGCCGACCAGCAGACGGGCACGCTTGGAGATCGGGAACGCCGTCTCCTCGCTGCCGTCGTCCGGGGTGACGACGATCTTCTTGGTCTTCTCGGTCTCCTCGATCCGGACGCGGCCCTTGGCCTCCGAGATCGGCGCGACACCCTTGGGCGTACGGGCCTCGAAGAGCTCGACGACACGCGGCAGACCCTGCGTGATGTCGTCACCGGCCACACCACCGGTGTGGAAGGTACGCATCGTCAGCTGGGTACCGGGCTCACCGATGGACTGGGCGGCGATGATGCCGACCGCCTCACCGATGTCGACCAGCTTGCCGGTGGCGAGCGAGCGTCCGTAGCAGAAGGCACAGGTGCCGACCGCGGACTCACAGGTCAGGACCGAGCGGGTCTTGACCTCCTCGACACCCGCGCCCACGAGGGCGTCGATGAGCACGTCACCGAGGTCCACGTTGGCCGGCGCGATGACCTTGCCGTCGACGACGACGTCCTCGGCGAGCATGCGGGCGTAGACGGAGGTCTCGACGTCCTCGGTCTTGCGCAGCACGCCGTCGGCGCCCCGCTCCGCGATCTTGAGCTTGAGGCCGCGGTCGGTGCCGCAGTCCTCCTCGCGGATGATGACGTCCTGCGAGACGTCCACCAGACGACGGGTCAGGTAACCCGAGTCGGCGGTACGCAGGGCGGTGTCGGCGAGACCCTTACGGGCACCGTGGGTCGAGATGAAGTACTCGAGCACGGTCAGGCCCTCGCGGAACGAGGCCTTGATCGGACGCGGGATGGTCTCGTTCTTCGCGTTCGACACCAGACCACGCATACCGGCGATCTGACGCATCTGCATCATGTTTCCTCGGGCACCCGAGTCAACCATCATGAAGATGGGGTTCGTCTTGGGGAAGTTCGCGTTCATCGCCTCGGCAACCTCGTTGGTCGCCTTGGTCCAGATCGCGATGAGCTCCTGCGTGCGCTCGTCCTTGGTGATCAGACCGCGCTCGTACTGCTTCTGGACCTTCTCGTCCTGCGCCTCGTAGCCCGCGACGATCGCCTTCTTGGCCTCGGGGACCACGACGTCGGAGATGGCCACGGTGACACCGGAACGGGTCGCCCAGTAGAAGCCGGCCGCCTTCAGGTTGTCGAGCGTCGCCGCCACGATGACCTTGGGGTAGCGCTCGGCGAGGTCGTTGACGATCTCGGAGAGCTGCTTCTTGCCCACCGAGTAGTCGACGAACGGGTAGTCCTCGGGCAGCAGCTCGTTGAAGAGCGCGCGGCCCAGGGACGTACGCAGCCGGAACGAGTCGCCCTGCTGCCAGGTCGTCTCGCCGTCCTCGTCGAGCGGCGGGGTCCAGCCACGCGGCGGGACGGTGCCGATCGGGAAGCGGATGTCGACCTTCGCCTGGAGCGAGAGCTCCCGGGCGTCGAACGCCATGATCGCCTCGGCGGTCGAGTTGAAGGAACGCCCGGCGCCCTTCACCTCGCGCTCCTCTTCGTCCGTGGTGAGGAAGAAGAGGCCGAGCACCATGTCCTGGGTCGGCATGGTGACGGGACGACCGTCGGCCGGCTTCAGGATGTTGTTCGAGGACAGCATCAGGATGCGGGCCTCGGCCTGCGCCTCCGCGGAGAGCGGCAGGTGGACGGCCATCTGGTCACCGTCGAAGTCCGCGTTGAACGCGGTGCAGACGAGCGGGTGGATCTGGATGGCCTTGCCCTCGACCAGCTGGGGCTCGAAGGCCTGGATGCCGAGGCGGTGCAGCGTGGGCGCACGGTTCAGCAGGACCGGGTGCTCGGCGATGACCTCTTCGAGGACGTCGTACACGACCGTGCGGCCGCGCTCGACCATCCGCTTGGCGCTCTTGATGTTCTGCGCGTGGTTCAGGTCGACCAGGCGCTTCATCACGAACGGCTTGAAGAGCTCCAGCGCCATGGCCTTCGGCAGACCGCACTGGTGCAGCTTCAGCTGCGGACCGACGACGATGACGGAACGCGCGGAGTAGTCCACACGCTTGCCGAGCAGGTTCTGACGGAATCGACCCTGCTTGCCCTTGAGCATGTCGGACAGCGACTTCAGCGGACGGTTGCCGGGGCCCGTGACCGGGCGACCACGACGGCCGTTGTCGAAGAGCGCGTCGACGGCCTCCTGAAGCATGCGCTTCTCGTTGTTCACGATGATCTCGGGCGCACCGAGGTCGAGGAGTCGCTTGAGGCGGTTGTTGCGGTTGATCACGCGGCGGTACAGGTCGTTCAGGTCGGAGGTCGCGAAGCGGCCACCGTCCAGCTGCACCATCGGACGCAGGTCCGGCGGGATGACCGGCACGCAGTCCAGCACCATGCCCTTGGGGCTGTTGCTGGTCTGCAGGAACGCGGAGACGACCTTGAGGCGCTTGAGCGCACGGGTCTTCTTCTGGCCCTTGCCGGTGCGGATGATCTCGCGGAGGCGCTCGGCCTCCTCGTCGAGGTCGAAGGTCTCCAGGCGCTTCTGCAGGGCAGCGGCACCCATCGAGCCGTCGAAGTACGTGCCGAAACGGTCACGCAGCTCGCGGTAGAGCAGCTCGTCGCCCTCGAGGTCCTGGACCTTGAGGTTCTTGAAGCGGCTCCACACCTCGTCGAGACGGTCGATCTCGCGCTGCGAACGGTCGCGCAGCTGCTTCATCTCGCGCTCGGCACCCTCGCGCACCTTGCGGCGCACATCGGCCTTGGCACCCTCGGCCTCGAGCTCGGCGAGGTCCGTCTCGAGCTTCTTGGCGCGGGCTTCGAGGTCCGAGTCGCGACGGTTCTCGATCTGCTGACGCTCGACGGAGACGTGCGCCTCCAGCGACGGCAGGTCGCGCGTACGGCGCTCCTCGTCCACGAACGTGATCATGTACGCGGCGAAGTAGATGACCTTCTCGAGGTCCTTCGGCGCGAGGTCGAGCAGGTAGCCAAGACGCGACGGAACGCCCTTGAAGTACCAGATGTGGGTCACGGGAGCGGCAAGCTCGATGTGGCCCATCCGCTCGCGGCGCACCTTGGCACGCGTGACCTCTACGCCACAGCGCTCACAGATGATGCCCTTGAAGCGGACGCGCTTGTACTTGCCGCAGTAGCACTCCCAGTCCCGGGTCGGACCGAAGATCTTCTCGCAGAAGAGTCCGTCCTTTTCGGGCTTGAGGGTGCGGTAGTTGATGGTCTCCGGCTTCTTGACCTCACCGTGGGACCACTGACGGATGTCGTCAGCGGTGGCGAGGCCGATCCGCAGCTCGTCGAAGAAGTTGACGTCGAGCACTTGTCGTCAATCCCTCTTTCGGGGTCGATTCTTCAAGATGGTCTGAGGGGGGTCCGGGGACGTAGGGGGCTCTTGTCGAGCCCCCTACAGACCCGTCAGACCTCTTCGACGCTGCTCGGCTCGCGCCGGGACAGGTCGATACCGAGCTCCTCCGCAGCGCGGAAGACGTCCTCGTCCGTGTCGCGCATCTCGATGGACATGCCGTCCGAGGACAGCACCTCCACGTTGAGGCAGAGCGACTGCATTTCCTTGATGAGCACCTTGAAGGACTCGGGAATGCCGGGCTCAGGAATGTTCTCGCCCTTGACGATGGCCTCGTAGACCTTCACACGGCCGGTCACGTCGTCGGACTTGATGGTCAGCAGCTCCTGGAGGGCGTACGCGGCGCCGTATGCCTCCAGCGCCCACACCTCCATCTCACCGAAGCGCTGGCCACCGAACTGGGCCTTACCACCCAGCGGCTGCTGGGTGATCATCGAGTACGGACCGGTCGAGCGGGCGTGCAGCTTGTCGTCGACCAGGTGGTGCAGCTTCAGGATGTACATGTACCCGACCGAGATCGGGTCCGGGAACGGCTCACCGGAGCGGCCGTCGAAGAGCTGCGCCTTGCCGGACGGGCGGACCAGGCGGTCGCCGTCGCGGTTGGGGATCGTGGCCTCGAAGAGACCGGAGATCTCGTCCTCGCGGGCGCCGTCGAAGACCGGGGTCGCGACGTTGGTACCGGCGGCGACCTGGTCGGCGCCGATGGCCTGCAGACGCTTGGCCCAGTCGTCGGCCAGACCGGAGACGTCCCAGCCGCGGCTGGCGAGCCAGCCGAGGTGGATCTCCAGGACCTGTCCCGGGTTCATTCGGGACGGGACACCGAGCGGGTTGAGGATGATGTCGACCGGGGTCCCGTCCTCGAGGAACGGCATGTCCTCGATGGGCAGGATCTTGGAGATGACACCCTTGTTGCCGTGACGGCCGGCGAGCTTGTCACCGTCCGTGATCTTGCGCTTCTGCGCCACGTAGACGCGAACCAGCTGGTTCACACCCGGCGGCAGCTCGTCGCCCTCTTCACGGTCGAAGACGCGGACGCCGATGACCTTGCCGGTCTCGCCGTGCGGCACCTTCAGGGAGGTGTCACGGACCTCGCGGGCCTTCTCACCGAAGATCGCGCGGAGCAGGCGCTCCTCCGGCGTCAGCTCGGTCTCACCCTTGGGCGTGACCTTGCCGACGAGGATGTCGCCGGCGACGACCTCGGCACCGATACGGATGATGCCGCGCTCGTCGAGGTCGGCGAGGACCTCCTCGGAGACGTTCGGGATGTCCCGGGTGATCTCCTCCGGGCCGAGCTTGGTGTCACGGGCGTCGACCTCGTGCTCCTCGATGTGGATCGAGGAGAGGACGTCGTCCTGCACGAGGCGCTGCGACAGGATGATCGCGTCCTCGTAGTTGTGACCCTCCCACGGCATGAACGCCACGAGCAGGTTCTTGCCCAGCGCCATCTCACCCTGCTGGGTGGCGGGACCGTCGGCCAGGACCTGGCCCTCGATCACGCGGGCGCCCTCGTCGACGACAACCTTCTGGTTGACCGAGGTGCCCTGGTTGGAGCGGGAGAACTTGGCGATCCGGTACGTGGTGTACGTGCCGTCGTCGTTGGCGACGGTGATGTAGTCCGCGGAGACCTCCTGGACGACACCCGCCTTCTCCGCCTTGATGACGTCACCGGCGTCGACCGCGCAGCGGTACTCCATGCCGGTGCCGACGAGCGGCGCCTCGGACGTGATCAGCGGCACGGCCTGACGCATCATGTTCGCGCCCATGAGGGCACGGTTGGCGTCGTCGTGCTCGAGGAACGGGATCATGGCGGTCGCGACCGACACCATCTGGCGCGGCGAGACGTCCATGTAGTCGACCTCGGTGCCGGGCACGTAGTCGACCTCGCCACCACGGCGGCGGACCAGCACGCGCGGCTCGGTGAACCGCATCTCGTCGTTGAGCGCGGCGTTGGCCTGCGCGATGACGAAGCGGTCCTCCTCGTCGGCGGTGACGTAGTCGACCTCGTCGGTGACCTGGCCGTCGACGACCTTGCGGTACGGCGTCTCGATGAAGCCGAACGCGTTGACCCGGCCGTACGAGGCGAGCGAACCGATCAGACCGATGTTCGGGCCTTCGGGCGTCTCGATCGGGCACATGCGGCCGTAGTGCGACGGGTGCACGTCACGGACCTCGAAGCCGGCCCGCTCACGCGAGAGACCACCCGGGCCGAGCGCCGACAGACGGCGCTTGTGGGTGAGACCCGACAGCGGGTTGTTCTGGTCCATGAACTGCGACAGCTGGCTGGTGCCGAAGAACTCCTTGATAGAGGCGACGACCGGCCGGATGTTGATCAGGGTCTGCGGCGTGATCGCCTCGACGTCCTGGGTGGTCATGCGCTCACGCACGACGCGCTCCATACGAGCCAGACCCGTACGGACCTGGTTCTGGATGAGCTCGCCGACGTTGCGCAGACGACGGTTGCCGAAGTGGTCGATGTCGTCGGTCTCGACGACGATGTTCCGACCCGACTCGCCGACCGTCTCGGTCTCACCGGCGTGCAGCTTGACCAGGTACTTGATGGTCGCGATGACGTCGTCGGTGGTGAGCACGCCGGCGTCCAGCGGCTCGTCCGCGCCGAGCTTCTTGTTCACCTTGTAGCGGCCGACCTTCGCGAGGTCGTAGCGCTTCGGGTTGAAGTAGAGGTTCTCGAGCAGCGTCTGAGCGGCCTCGCGCGTCGGCGGCTCGCCCGGACGCAGCTTGCGGTAGATGTCGAGCAGCGCGTCGTCCTGGCCCTGGGTGTGGTCCTTCTCCAGGGTGGCGCGCATCGACTCGTACTCACCGAACTCCTCGAGGATCTGCTCGGTGGTCCAACCGAGAGCCTTCAGGAGAACGGTGACGGACTGCTTGCGCTTGCGGTCGATGCGGACACCGACCATGTCGCGCTTGTCGATCTCCATCTCGAGCCAGGCACCCCGGGACGGGATGATCTTGGCCGTGAAGATGTCCTTGTCGGACGTCTTGTCGATGTTGGAGTCGAAGTAGACACCCGGCGAGCGGACCAGCTGCGACACGACGACACGCTCGGTGCCGTTGATGACGAAGGTGCCCTTGTTGGTCATGAGCGGGAAGTCGCCCATGAAGACCGTCTGGGACTTGATCTCGCCGGTCTCGTTGTTGGTGAACTCGGCGGTGACGAAGAGCGGGGCCGCGAACGTGAAGTCGCGCTCCTTGCACTCGTCGATCGAGTTCTTCGGCGGCTCGAAGCGGTGGTCGCGGAAGGTCAGCGACATCGACCCGGAGAAGTCCTCGATCGGGGAGATCTCTTCGAAGATCTCCTCCAGACCGGACTTCGTGGGGACGTCCTGTCCACTCTCGAGAGCGGCCTCGACCCGAGACTTCCAAGCGGCATTGCCGAGCAGCCAGTCAAAGCTCTCGGTCTGCAGCGCAAGAAGGTTCGGAACCTCGAGGGGCTCCTTGATCTTTGCAAAGGAGATGCGCAGCGGGGCGGTGCTGGCGCCGTTGTTCGTATTGGCGGTCGAGGCGTTGCGCGAGGCGGCCAAGAGGGGGTCCTTCCGAGGGCTCGGACTCACTACGCGCGTACCGGTCCCACGTGGGCACAGAGAGAGACGTTTCTGATTCGGCCGGAAAAGCCAGGTCAGGGCGGTTCAATCCGAGGTGCTCAAGCGAGGGCATGCCCCTGGTGACGGGCAGGGGACAGCTAACAGGCAGCGCAAAGGGACAGTGTAGCCACTCGGCACACTGATGTCCAGGGCGGATTTTTCGAGACCCGCATTGCTCTTCTCAAGTACCTCGGTACCTCGGTCAGCCGTGCGCCGCGCAGACGCAGATTAGTACTGCCCTCTTCGCCGTCGATCCATGCCTCGGATCCGGATCGTTGTGACGACGCGTCCTGAGAATTGCGCGCTGCGTGCGGTTCGTCAAGACCCCTCCGCTCCCCGGAGATCGCCGCGGGAGCCGTTGCGGGGCGTACGCCTGCGTCCTCGCCGAGCAGACGGCGAAGATCACCATACTCCCCGACGAGCCGCGTGCAAGGCAGGCGTCACGGGTACGCCGAAGGGCGACCACCCGGATGGGTGATCGCCCTTGGCGGTGTCCGGCGGCGCGCGGGCGCGCCTGCGGGACGGTGCGGGTCAGGGACCCGCGAGGTGTTACTTGACCGTGACGGAGGCGCCGGCGGCCTTGAGGGACTCGGCAGCCTTGTCAGCGGCCTCCTTGGCGACCTTCTCGAGGACCGGCTTCGGGGTGCCGTCGACGAGGTCCTTGGCCTCCTTCAGACCCAGGGAGGTCAGCTCGCGCACGACCTTGATGACCTGGATCTTCTTCTCGCCGGCACCCTCGAGGATGACGTCGAACTCGTCCTGCTCCTCGACGGCCTCGGCGGCCGGGCCACCGGCGGCGGGGCCGGCAACGGCGACGGCCGCGGCGGCGGTGACGTCGAACTTCTCCTCGAAGGCCTTCACGAACTCGGAGAGCTCGATGAGGGTCATCTCCTCGAACTGGGCGAGCAGGTCTTCCTGGCTGAGCTTCGCCATGATGGGCGATCCTTCCACTAATTCGGCGGGTGCCGGATGTACATGTAGGCGGGCGTACGTTCGGCCCGCTGCGACCGCGCCCCTAGTGGGCCGCGATCAATGCGCGAGCCGAGTTACTCGGCACCGCCCTGCTCGGCGAGCTTGACGCGAAGCGCTTCCGCGGTGCGGACGAACTTCGACGGCAGCGCCTGGAGGAGCGAGGCAGTCTGGGACTGCTTGCCCTTGAACGCGCCGGCCAGCTTGCTGAGCAGAACCTCGCGGGACTCGAGGTCCGCAAGCTTCTTGATCTCATCGGCGGACAGCGCCTTGCCATCAAGGACACCGCCCTTGATGATCAGGTTCGGGTTCTCCTTGGCGAAGTCACGAAGACCCTTCGCCGACTCCACCGGGTCACCGGTGATGAAGGCAACCGCCGTCGGACCGTTGAACTGGTCGTCGAGCGAGGTGATCCCGGCCTCGTTGGCCGCAATCTTGGTCAGCGTGTTCTTCACCACGGCGTACTGGGCGTTCTCACCGAGCGAACGACGCAGCATCTTGAGCTGCGCCACGGTGAGACCCCGGTACTCGGTCAGCACGGCGGCGTTCGAGCTGCGGAACTGGTCCGCGAGCTCGGCTACCGCGGCAGCCTTGTCGGGCCTTGCCATAGAGCGTCGGCCTCCTTCCGGGTGATGAGGACCGCTCAGAAGGGGCTGAACAATACGAAACGCCCCGGCGCAGGCGCACGGGGCGTAGCTCAACCAGCTGCACTCAGAAGAGGAACATCCGGGAACTTTCCACGGTCACCTGCGCGGGTCGTCCGCATTCAGCGGATCCTTCGGCCACCGCCCCCTCGGATGAGGGTACGGCAACGACCAGCGGTCTTTGGCTTCTGGGGAAGCGTACGTCACGGCGCCCGGGTCGAGCAAATCCGCTCATACGGCGTGCGGGTACGGGAGCCGGGGCCGGGCGCCGCGAGGGCCTCCGGCCCCTGCGGCAGGCGGCCCGTCAGGCGTTCTCGCCCGTGCCCGCGGCCGCACCCGCGCCCTTCATCATGTCGGCCATGTCGAACGTCTCGGCCGCCGACGGGGCCTTCACCGCCACCTTGGCGCCGTAGTCCGAGTAGTGCGCGTTCATGGCGATCTTGCCCTGCGGCGTGGTGATGCCGAGGTTCATCTGCACCGGGTAGCCGTCCTTGTTGACCCAGAGCTCGGTGTCGTAGCCCTTGATGCCGGACTGCTTCGCGGTGTCGAGGAGCTTCTGGCGGTCCTGGGCGGACATGCCGTCGAGCGCCTTGTTGCTCGCGGCCATCTCCTCCACCGTCAGGGTGCCCTTGTAGTGCTCCGCCGGGGCCCCGTCGATCTGCTCGGTGCCGAGGTGCTTGACGTTCGGCGAGTCCGTCAGGATGGCGAGCTGCTGGGCGGGGTCCTGCTTCTCGGCGCCGCCGGTCAGCGACTGCGAGGCGCCCCCGCCCGCGCCGGCGGCCGAGGCCAGGGCGCCGAGGTCCATCTTCATCCAGTGCTTGCCGTCCATGTGCTGGGACACCGCGGCGCCCATGTCCATGTACATGACGTTGTCCAGCTGGACCATGCGGATCTTGTCCGGCGCGTTCTTGCCGGCCTGGGCGAAGGCCGAGCCGCTCATGGTCATGTCCATCGCCACCGGGTCCCACGACTGGACGCCGCTCATCTCCATGTCACCGCCGGCTCCCGAGCCCGCGCCGGCCGGCATCGACATCTTCAGGGTGACCCTCGCCGACTTGGCCGCGGAGGTCTTCTTGTAGGCCGCCTGGAGCCACGTGCGGGTGTCCTGGGGGCTCGACTGCTGGGTGGCCTTCCTCGGCGCTTCGGCGGCCTCCTTGGAGCCCCCACCGCTCTGGCATCCGGCGGTCGCCGCCACCAGGACCGCTATCGCCGCGATGGATGTCCCGGCACGCTCGACGGACCTGCTCATCTTGTCCCCACCCCATTGATCGAACTGCGAAGTCTTCCCCACCGTAACGCGCTCCACTGACAGCACACAGGCAAAAAACCGGCCCCCGCGCCTCTGACGAGGTGCGGGGGCCGGTCTCAGTACAGCTCAGTGCGCGAACCCGCGACCGCTGCCGATCCGGAGGATCAGACGGCGGCCGGGTCCTCCTCGACGAGGAGGTTGCGGGTGCGGTTCGAGTCGAGCGCGATACCGGGGCCCATCGTGGTGGTGATGGTCGCCTTCTTGATGTACCGGCCCTTGGCGGCGGACGGCTTCAGACGGAGGATCTCCTCCAGAGCCGCACCGTAGTTCTCCACCAGCTTGGCGTCGTCGAAGGACACCTTGCCGATGATGAAGTGCAGGTTCGAGTGCTTGTCGACGCGGAACTCGATCTTGCCGCCCTTGATCTCCTCGACCGCCTTGGCGACGTCGGGGGTGACCGTGCCGGTCTTCGGGTTCGGCATCAGGCCACGGGGACCGAGCACGCGGCCGAGGCGGCCGACCTTGCCCATGAGGTCCGGGGTGGCGACGACGGCGTCGAAGTCCAGACGGCCCTTCGAAACCTCGTCGATGAGCTCGTCGGAGCCGACGATGTCGGCGCCCGCGGCAAGCGCGGCCTCGGCACGGTCGCCGGTCGCGAAGACCAGGACCCGGGCGGTCTTACCGGTGCCGTGCGGGAGGTTCACGGTGCCACGGACCATCTGGTCGGCCTTGCGCGGGTCGACACCCAGGCGGAAGGCGACCTCGACGGTGCCGTCGAACTTGGTCGTGGAGGTCTCCTTGGCGAGACGGACCGCCTCGAGCGGCGCGTACAGCTTGTCCGCGTCGATCTTGGCGTCCGCAGCGCGGAGAGTCTTGCTGCGCTTCACTTCTGCTCCTGTGTGAAGTAGCACCATGCGGCTGACGCCGCGTGGCAGGCATGGAGTCGTGGTGTGGGCCAGCGCATGGCCCTACCACTGGGGGTCAAACGGGGTGAGCTGAGATCAGCCCTCGACCGTGATGCCCATGGAACGGGCGGTGCCGGCGATGATCTTCGACGCGGCGTCCAGGTCGTTGGCGTTCAGGTCGGCGAGCTTCGTCGTGGCGATCTCGCGGACCTGGGCCTCGGTGATCTTCGCGACCTTGGTCTTGTGCGGCTCGCCGGAGCCCTTCTCGACACCAGCGGCCTTGAGGATCATCTTCGCGGCCGGCGGAGTCTTGGTGATGAAGGTGAAGGAACGGTCTTCGTAGACCGTGATCTCCACCGGGATCACCCAGCCACGCTGCGACTCGGTCGCCGCGTTGTAGGCCTTGCAGAACTCCATGATGTTGACGCCGTGCTGGCCGAGCGCGGGGCCGACCGGCGGGGCCGGGTTCGCCGCACCGGCGTTGATCTGGAGCTTGATAAGCCCCGTGACCTTCTTCTTCTTGGGAGGCATTGCTCTCTCCGGGTCCTAGTGAGAGTGAACCGCCTGCATCCGATCAACCGGATGGAGGCATACCGCACAACGATAACGGGTATAGCTGCGCGGCTAAAAACCGAGCAGGTCAGAGGGGCTGCGAGAGCCTCTCTGACCTGCTCGGAAGTGCTGGTTCCAGAAAGCGTCGGCGGCCGGGGCCGCTAGTTCTTCTGGATCTGGTCGAAGCTGAGCTCGACCGGGGTCTCGCGGCCGAAGATCTCGACGAGGCCCTTGACCTTCTTCGAGTCGGCGTTGATCTCGTTGATGGTCGCCTGCAGCGTCGCGAACGGGCCGTCGGTGACGGTGACCGAGTCGCCCACCTCGAAGTCCAGGACCTGGACCTCGACCTTGCGCTGCGGAGCCGGCTTGCCCTCGGCCTCGGCGGCCTCGCGGGCGGCCTTCTCCTCGGCCTCCGGGGCGAGCATCTTGACGATCTCGTCCAGCGTCAGCGGGTACGGGTCGTAGGCGTTGCCCACGAAGCCGGTGACACCGGGGGTGTTGCGGACGACGCCCCAGGACTCGTTCGTCAGATCCATGCGGACGAGAACGTAACCGGGCAGCTTGTTCTGCCGGACGTTCTTGCGCTCGCCGTTCTTGATCTGGACGATCTCCTCTTCGGGGACCTCGGCCTGGTAGATGAACTCCTCGACGTTCAGCGAGACGGCACGCTGCTCGAGGTTGGCCTTCACACGCTTCTCGTAACCGGCGTACGTGTGGATGACGTACCACTCGCCGGGCAGGAAGCGGAGCTCCTGGCGCAGGGCCTCGACCGGGTCGACGGGGGCGGCGGGCTCCGCCGGCTCCTCTTCCTCGGTGGACTCGGCGGACGCGTCGTCCTCGGTGGACGCGTCGTCCTCGGTGGACGCGGTGAGCTCTTCGGACTCGTCCTCGTCGGAGGACTCGGCCTCGGCGGCGTCTTCGGACTCGACGTGCAGGGCAGCCTCTTCGGCCGCTTCGCCCGCAGCGGCGTCGGCAGCCTCGGCCTCGTCCTCGTCGGCCGCCTCGATGATCTCGAGCTCGTCCTCGACGGACTCGACCGACTCGATGGCGTCGTTCAGGTTCGGGTCAGACACGGTGGCTGCTTCTTCCTGGCTACAGAGGGGTGGAACATGCGAAAGGGGCGCCGATGAGGGGCGCCCTTCGCTGATCAGCCGAAGACGTACTTGACTACCTGCGAGAAGCCGGAGTCAATCAACGTCACGATGCCAATCATGATGACAACGAACACGATCACGACGGAGGTGTACGTCGTCAGCTGGCTGCGTGTCGGCCAGACAACTTTACGGAGTTCGGCGACGACCTGCCGGTAGAAGAGCGCGAGACGGCCCAGAGGGCCCTTCTTTCCGCGCTTACCGCCCTTGCGGGCCTTCTTCTTCGAATCCTTGGACTCCGCTGCCTCGTCCTGGGCATCAGGCATGTCGATGGAGCCCACGGCGTCCGTCACGCTTCTCACCTGATTCCGGGTCATGGCCGTGCCGCGCCCGGTGGAGCCGCACGGCGGTGCATTGAAGTACGTACATGCGCACACATCCTGGCGAAGGTGTGTGTAGCAGGGCCGGAGGGACTTGAACCCCCAACCGCTGGTTTTGGAGACCAGTGCTCTACCAATTGAGCTACGACCCTTTGTGGTTCCCCCAACCTACCGCATCGAACGATGTGGTCGGTGAGGGCCAACAGCCAGTGAGTGTACGTGGTCAGCGGCCCGGCGTCGAACACGATGCTCCTGAACAACTCCCGACCGCCCCGGCACCGCTTCCCCGCGTTCCTTGCCAGAGCCTGCTCAAACGCCTGTCCACATGCTGACCGGTCCGTGAAACGCGGGTGCTCCCCTCGGCGGAGGTCTGGGACCATGGCCGGCATGAGCGCTGCAACTCCCCCGCCTTCCTCCTCCACCGAGCGCCGGGTCTCCGCGCGCATCGGCGCCATCTCCGAGTCCGCGACCCTCGCCGTCGACGCCAAGGCCAAGGCCCTCAAGGCCGCCGGGCGTCCGGTCATCGGCTTCGGCGCGGGCGAGCCCGACTTCCCGACGCCCGACTACATCGTCGAGGCCGCGGTCGAGGCCTGCCGCAACCCGAAGTACCACCGCTACACGCCGGCGGGGGGCCTGCCCGAGCTGAAGGCCGCGATCGCCGCGAAGACGCTGCGCGACTCCGGATACGAGGTCGACGCCTCCCAGGTCCTGGTGACCAACGGCGGCAAGCAGGCGATCTACGAGGCCTTCGCCGCGATCCTCGACCCGGGCGACGAGGTCATCGTCCCGGCCCCGTACTGGACCACCTACCCGGAGTCGATCCGGCTCGCGGGCGGCGTGCCGGTGGAGGTCGTGGCCGATGAGACGACCGGGTACCGGGTGTCGGTGGAGCAGCTGGAGGCGGCGCGCACGGAGCGTACGAAGGTCGTCCTGTTCGTCTCCCCGTCCAACCCGACCGGCGCCGTCTACAGCGAGGCCGACGCCGAGGCGATCGGGCGCTGGGCCGTCGAGCACGGCCTGTGGGTCATGACCGACGAGATCTACGAGCACCTGGTGTACGGCAGCGCCGCGTTCACCTCGCTGCCCGCGATCGTGCCCGAGCTGCGCGACAAGTGCATCGTGGTCAACGGTGTCGCCAAGACCTTCGCGATGACCGGCTGGCGGGTCGGGTGGATCATCGGCCCGAAGGACGTCGTGAAGGCCGCGACCAACCTCCAGTCGCACGCGACGTCCAACGTGAGCAACGTGGCTCAGGTCGCCGCCCTCGCTGCCGTCTCGGGCAACCTGGACGCGGTCGCGAAGATGCGCGAGGCCTTCGACCGGCGGCGCCAGACCATGGTGCGCATGCTGAGCGAGATCGACGGCGTGGTCTGCCCCACCCCCGAGGGCGCGTTCTACGCCTACCCCTCGGTCAAGGGCCTGCTGGGCAAGGAGATCCGCGGCAAGCGCCCGCGGACCTCCGCCGAGCTCGCCGACCTGATCCTGGACGAGACCGAGGTCGCGGTCGTCCCGGGCGAGGCCTTCGGCACGCCGGGCTACCTGCGCCTCTCCTACGCGCTGGGCGACGAGGACCTCGTCGAGGGCGTCTCGCGCATCCAGAAGCTGCTGGCCGAGGCGCGGGACTAGGCATCGGGCCGGTACGTCTTCAAAAGCGGGCCCCTCGGGGCCCGCTTCTGCGTTCGGGGTCGCTCCCGATCGGGGAAAGGGGCTGCCGGATTCCGGTCCGGTGCGGCAAGATCCCTGGATGGAGCACGTTCGCGACGTACGAAACCTGCCGAAGGCCCATCTGCATCTGCACTTCACCGGGTCCATGCGGCCCGCGACCCTGCTTGAGCTCGCCGACAAGTACGGCGTACGGCTGCCCGAGGCGCTGACCGGCGCCGAGCCGCCCAAGCTCCGGGCCACCGACGAGCGCGGCTGGTTCCGCTTCCAGCGGCTCTACGACGCGGCACGGTCCTGTCTGCGCGCCCCCGAGGACATCCAGCGCCTGGTGCGCGAGGCCGCCGAGGAGGACGTCCGGGACGGCTCCGGCTGGCTGGAGATCCAGGTCGACCCCACCTCGTACGCCCCGCTGCTGGGCGGTCTCATCCCGGCCCTGGAGATCATCCTGGACGCGGTCGACTCCGCGTCGCGCGAGACCGGGCTCGGCATGCGCGTGGTGGTCGCGGCGAACCGCATGAAGCACCCCCTGGACGCCCGCACCCTGGCCCGGCTCGCGGTGCGCTACGCCGATCGCGGCGTGGTCGGCTTCGGGCTCTCCAACGACGAACGCCGGGGCATGGCACGGGACTTCGACCGCGCCTTCGCGATCGCCCGCGAGGGCGGCCTGCTCGCGGCCCCGCACGGCGGCGAGCTCGCCGGCCCGGCCTCCGTGCGCGACTGCCTCGACGACCTGCACGCGCGGCGGGTGGGCCACGGGGTGCGCGCGGCCGAGGACCCCCGGCTCCTGCGCCGCCTGGCCGACAAGGGCGTCACCTGTGAGGTCTGCCCGGCGTCCAACGTCGCACTCGGCGTCTACGAGAAGCCCGAGGACGTTCCGCTGCGGGTGCTGTACGACGCGGGAGTACCCATGGCGCTGGGCGCCGACGACCCCCTCCTCTTCGGCTCCCGCCTGGCCGACCAGTACGAGATCGCCCGCCACCACCACGCCTTCGACGACCCCGCCCTCGCCGAACTGGCCCGCCAGTCCATCCGCGCCTCGGCCGCGCCTCCGGCCACCCAGAAGCAACTCCTCACGGGAGTGGACGCGTGGCTGACCGGTGGCTGAGCCGCCCGGGGGCGGCTCCTGAACGGTGCCGGTGAACGCTCGCCCCGGCTCCGACCGATGCCGCCAGGCTGATACCGGTGCCCGGCGGGTGCGGCTCCCGACCTATGCCACCCAACCGGTGCCGGTGAGCGCTCGACCCGGCTCCGACCCGACGCCGCCAAGGGGCGCGGGGAACTGCGCGACGAGCCACGTACGGCCTGCGGACAACGAACCACATGCGGAAGCACCCCCCAGCCCAGCCCCGCAGGGGGACGCGGGGAACTGCGCGACGAGCCACGTACGGCCCGCGGGCAACGAACCGCGCCCGGAGGCACCGCCCCTACCCCAACCCCCGCAGCAGCGTCCGCGCCGCCCCCCGGGCAAACGCGTCCAGGGGCTGCGGAGGCCCCCCCGCCTCAGTCATGTCGTACGCGAACGCCCGCTGCGCACACGCCCCCAGCAGCAGCGACGCAGCCGCATACGTATCCGCGTCCGCCCCCACCCGCCCCGCCCGCTGCTCCGCACGGAGATACGCGTCGACCCACTTCAGCGGCATGTGCGGCCCCGACCCGAGCTCGCGCAGAGCCTCGTCATGGCGCCGCTTGAGCTGGGGATCCGCGTACAGCGAGGCCGCGATCGGGAAGCTCTCGGCGTAGAACAGCGCCGCCTGGCGGGCGATCTCGGTCAGGTTCTCCTCCACCGAGCCACCTCCCGGCTCCGCCGCGAGCCGTTCAAGGAGCGGCCCCAGCTTCGGCAGCCGCTCCTTCAGGACGGTCACGAACAGGTCCTCCTTGCTCGCGAAGTGCTTGTACAGCGCCGCCTCCGAGCACCCCGCCGCCTTCGCGATCTCCTTCGTCGTGGCACGGGCGAGGCCGATGGTGCGCATGAGCTCGTGCGCGGCGTCGACGATGCGGACGCGGGCCGGCGGCGACTGCATGGGGGCTCCAACGGGGCTTGACTAGTGGGTGAGTGCTTACCCACTCTAGGGGTGAGTGAATACTTACCCACCCTAGGAGGGTGACGCGATGAGGCTCGCCGTTTTCGGTGCCACCGGGGGCATCGGGCAGGAAATCGTCAAGCAGGCGCTGGCCGACGGCCACGGGGTCACCGCGGTGGTGCGGGACCCGGCCAGGTTCGCCGTCACCGGCCCGGGCCTGGCCGTCTTCCAGGCCGACCTGACCGACCCCGAGTCGCTGCGCGAGGCCGTCGCGGGGCGGGACGCGGTCCTGTCCGGGCTCGGCGCCCGCAAGCGCTCGGACGCCGGGATCGCCGCGCGGCTCACCCGTTCCGTGCTGGCCGCGATGGAGGCCGAGGGGACCCGGCGCCTCGTCGTCGTGAGCGCGGCGCCGGTCGGCCCCGAGGCCCCCGGCGACGGGCTCCTCGACCGGGGCATGCGGTCCCTGATCAGCGCGATCCTGAAGGACGTGTACGTCGATCTGCGCGCCATGGAGGCCGAGTTGGCGGCCAGCGCGACGGACTGGACGTCCGTGCGTCCGCCCAAACTCACCGACAAGCCGCTCACCGGCGCGTACCGGCGCATCATCGGCGGCAACCCCAAGGCGGGCCGCACCATCGCCCGCGCGGACGTCGCCCACGCCATGCTGGCCTGCGTGGGCGATCCGGCGACGGTCAAGCAGGGGGTGGGGGTGGCCTACTGAAGCGGGCCCGGCGCGTGGTCTACGGAGCGGGTACGCGGAGGAGCGACACGGGGCGCTCCTCCGTCGGCGGGCCGACCGTGGTGCGTCGCGGTGCTCAGATCTCCACGCCGACGGCCACCGGCTCGTTGACCAGCGTCACCCCGAAGGCCCGCTCGACTCCCGCGACCACCTCGCGGGCCAGCGCCAGCAGGTCCTCCGTCGTGGCGCCGCCGCGGTTCGTCAGCGCGAGGGTGTGCTTCGTGGAGATGCGGGCCGGGCCGGTGCCGTACCCCTTGGTGAAGCCCGCCTTGTCGATCAGCCAGGCGGCCGAGGTCTTGGTGCGGTCGGCGCCCACGGGCCACGCGGGGGGCGTCACCTCCGCGCCGAGGCGCTCCTGGGCGCGGGCAAGGAAGGCCGCGTACGCCTCGTTGGTCAGGATCGGGTTGGTGAAGAACGAGCCCGCCGACCAGGTGTCGTGGTCCTCCGGGTCGAGCACCATGCCCTTGCCCGCGCGGAGCTTGAGCACGGTCTCGCGGGCGGTGGCGGCGGGGACGCGGTCGCCGGGCTCCACACCGAGGGTGCGGGCGGTCTCGGCGTACTTGACCGGCGCGGAGAGACCCCCCGCGTCCTCGAGCTCGAAGACGACGCGCAGCACGACGTAGCGGTCGGGGTGCTGCTTGAAGCGGCTGTGGCGGTACGAGAAGTCGCACTCGGCGTTGGTGAGGGTGACGGTGGCGCGGTCGAGCCGGTCGTAGGCGACGACGTGGGTGATGGTGCTGGACACTTCCTGGCCGTACGCCCCGACGTTCTGGATCGGGGTGGCGCCCGCGGAGCCGGGGATTCCGGCGAGGCACTCGATGCCGGCGAGCCCGGCCTCGACGCTCCTGGCGACGGCGTCGCTCCACACTTCGCCGGCGGCGAGTTCGAGGCGGGTGCCGTCGAGGTCGAAGCCGCGGGTGGCGATGCGCAGGGCGGTGCCCGCGAAGCCCTTGTCGCCGATGAGCAGGTTGCTGCCGCCGCCGATGACGAGGAGGGGGGTGCCGGTGTCGTCGGCCTCCTGTACGGCGGCGATGACCTCGGCGTCGGAGGTGGCCGTGACCAGCCGGTCCGCCGGGCCGCCGAGGCGGAGGGTGGTCAGGGGGGCGAGGGGGGCGTCGTGGAGTTCCTGCACGGGGTCCAGCGTACGGGGGCCCCGGGTGGCGGGGTCGCCGCCCTGCGGTCGGCGGTCCTGCGGCTTGGGGTCCGGGCGGTCCGGGCGGTCCGGCGGCGCCGCACCGCCGGGGAGGGGGCGCCGCCCTGCGGTCGGCAGTGCGGCCGGGTGCGGTGGGCCGGGACCGCGGCTTCGGCGGTACGTATCGCTCCGCCGGGGAGTGGGGGCGTGAACGCGACGGGGTACCTCCTCATACGTCGCGCCGTTCCGCCCACCGCAAAGCCACCCAGAACCAGCGCTCCTCCTTGCGGGGGCACCCCGCCACGTCCCCACCCGACCGAACAGCGCCCGCCCGCGACCCTTTGGTTGTCGTCCAGACACCACATCGCCCCGACCCTGCCCGGGCCGACATCCGTGCCTCCTTGGGGCCTGGTGCAGACAGCGCGCCGCCACGGCCTTCGTTCGGGCGGACACGCGCCCATCCGGACAACCCGCCCAGCCCTCCCGACACGGATTGCTCACCCCCATGGCATTCCCCCGGCGGCGCCAAGCCGCCAACTCCCCATCACTTTGCAAGCGGGCAGAACGGGCGGGCGGGTGGGAAAGCACCAGCCCGCCGCAGGCGGGCGCCCCACCCACCGGCGGTCAAGCCGCCAACAAACCGCCACCACCCACCAGTCCCCCACGCTTTGCAAGCGAGCGGAACGGGCGGGCGGGTGGGGAAACTCCGCCCGCCGCAGGCGAACCCCGCCCCGGGGGCAGCTGGGGGCAGAACCCCCTCCAGCGCGCCACCCGCACGACCTCAGCCCACCAGCTCCCGCACCCCCTCCCGCGCCACCCCAGCCCGCGCGGACGGAGCGCGGCGGGGGAGGAGCAGGGCGGAGGCCGCGGCCGCCGCGACCGCGGCCGCGCCGACCCAGAGCGCGGGGGCGAGGCCGTCCACGAAGGCCTGCGCCGACCCGTACCCGCCCCGCGCGGAGAAGACCGAGGCCAGCACCGCGATGCCGAGCGCCCCGCCCACCTCCCGCAGCGCGTTGTTCGCGCCGGAGGCGATGCCCTGCTCCGAGGGGCGCACGCTGGACATCACCAGGTTCGCGGCCGGTGCGAAGTACAGGCCCATCCCGATGCCGCTCACGATCAGCGCCGGAAGCTGCGCCCCGTACGACACGTGCGGCGAGAGGATCACGGCGAACCACCCGAGGCCCACCGCCTGGAGCGCGAGGCCCGTCGCCACGACCGGCCGTCCGCCGATCCGGTCGGACAGGAACCCCGCGAGCGGCGCGGCGATCATGGGCATGCCGGTCCACGGGAGCATCCGCAGGCCCGCCTCGGTGGGCGAGTAGCCGATCACGTTCTGCAGGAACTGGCTGAGCAGGAAGATCGAGCCGAACATCCCCACGAACATCAGCAGGCTCGCCGCGTTGATCGCGGAGAACGCCCTGCTCCGGAACAGCCGCATCGGCAGCATGGGGTTGGCGCCGCGCATGCCGTGCGCCACGAAGCCCGCCAGGAGGACGCCCCCGGCGATCAGACCCGTGAGCACGGTCGTGCTGGTCCAGCCGTCCGGGTTGCCCCGGATCAACCCGTACACGATCCCGAAGAGCCCGCCGCTCGCCAGCAGCGTGCCCACGAGGTCGAGCGGGGCGCCCGTGCCGTACGACTCGTTCAGGCGCAGCCGGGCCAGGGGAAGGGTGAGCAGGCCGAGCGGAACGTTCAGCCAGAAGATCCACTGCCAGGACACGTGCTCGGTCAGGCTGCCGCCGATCAGCGGGCCCGAGGCCACCGCGAGGCCGTTCACCGCGCCCCAGATGCCGTACATCGTCCCGCGCTTGGCGGCGGGCACGGCCGCGGTCAGCAGCGTGAGCGTGAGCGGCATCATGATCGCGGCGCCGACCCCCTGTATCGCGCGGGCCGCGATCAGCGCGTTGATCCCCGGCGCCAGCGCCGCGCCCGCCGAGGCCGCGGTGAAGATCGTCAGCCCGGTAATGAAGAGCCTGCGGCGGCCGAAGCGGTCACCCAGTGCCGCCCCGAACATCAGCAGGACCGCGAAGGTGAGGGTGTACGCGCTCACCGTCCATTCGAGGTCGTCCAGCGCTCCCCCGAGATCCTTGCGGATCGAGGGCAGCGCGGTGGTCACGACGAGGTTGTCGAGGGCCGCCATGAACCCCGCCACGCTGGTGATCACCAGCGCCCAGCCCGCGCCCCCGCGCCGTGGCCCGGATTCCTTCTCCGTCTTCTCCGACATCGCTTCCCCTAGGTTAGTAATTGATGACTAACTTCCGCGAGCATGAGAGGGGCGCACCCCTCGGGATCGGTTTACGCCGTACCGGGACGCTTGGCGGAGAAGCCCTTCCACACCCTGTCCTCGGGCGGAAACCCCAGCGCCACCAGGGTGTTGATGAGCATCCCGTACGCCAGGAACGTCGTCGTCCCGGCCGGATCGGCGCCCAGCGCCAGATGGACGGTGTCGTACAACTCCGTCCAGCCCGCCCGCACCGCCCTGCTGAACTCGTGGTCCCCGGCCGCCTCCGCGGAGGCCGCGGCCACGTAAATCTGCATCTGCAGGAGCAGCTTGTCGCGGTCCTCTGCGATCAGGGTCTGGTAGGCCTCGCCCATCGCGCACAGCGCCTCCTCGCCCTCAAGACCCTCGGACGCGGCCCGGAACACCGCGGCCGTCTCCTCGATGCACCGGTCGGACGCCGCGAGGAAGATGGCCTGCTTGTTCGGGAAGAGGCGGAAGAGGTACGGCTGCGAGACGCCCACCCGCTTGGCGATCGCCTCGGTGGACGTGCCGTGATAGCCGCCGCGGGCGAATTCCACCATCGCCGCGCGAATGACGCTCTCGCGCCGCTCCTCTGCGCTCATCCTGACCATGGATATAAAGTTAGTGGTCGATTACTAAGTTCGTCAATCGCTCGGCGGGCGCGGCCTCCTCGGGGGAGGCCGCGCCCCGTGGCTCACGCCAGGCGTACGACCGCTCGGGACATCCCGAGCACCTTCTGGCCCGCGCTCATCGCCGTCAGATCGACGCGTACCGTGCGCGCCTCGTCGTCCAGCTTCGCCGCCACCTTGGCACTGACCTCGATCAGCGCGCCGGTCTCGTCGTTGGGGACGACGACCGGCTTGGTGAAGCGGACGCCGTACTCGGTCACCGCGGCCGGGTCGCCGACCCAGTCGGTCACCACGCGTACCGCCGCCGCCATCGTGAACATGCCGTGCGCGATGACGTCGGGCAGCCCGACCTCCTTCGCGAACTTCTCGTTCCAGTGGATCGGGTTGAAGTCGCCGGAGGCACCCGCGTACTGGACCAGCGTGGCGCGGCTCACGGGGAACGACTGGGCCGGCAGTTCGGTGCCGGGCTCGACGTCCTCGTAACGGATCTTCGCTGTCATCTGCGTCACGCCCCCTCGGCCGCTCGGGACACCAGCTTGGTCCAGGCGGTCACGACGTGGTCGCCGGCCTCGTCGTGGACCTCGCCCCGGATGTCCAGGATGTCGTTGCCCGCCATGGACTTGATCGCCTCGATGGTCGAGGTGACGGTCAGCCGGTCGCCCGGACGCACCGGGCGGCTGTACGCGAACTTCTGGTCGCCGTGCACCACCCTGCTGTAGTCCAGACCCAGCTGCGGGTCCTCGATGACCTGGCCCGCCGCGCTGAACGTGATGGCGAACACAAAAGTCGGCGGCGCGATCACATCGGTGTGCCCCAGCGCCTTGGCGGCCTCCGGGTCGGTGTACGCGGGGTTCTCGTCCCCGATCGCCACGGCGAACTCGCGGATCTTCTCGCGGCCGACCTCGTACGGGGCGGTGGGCGGATAGGTCCGCCCCACGAAGGACTGGTCGAGCGCCATCGGCTGGCTACCTCCTGCGAATGAGGAATGAGGGTGCTGGCTTCGTCGGTTCGCGTACGAATCTAGTCGTCGTACGGCGGGCCACCGGTCGGGGGCACACAACGCCGAGAGGCCGCTCCCCGGTGTGGGGAACGGCCTCTCGAACGAGCCTGAGTGCCAGACGCCGTGGTTAGCGGGTCTCGCGGTGCGCGGTGTGCGAGTTGCAGCGCGGGCAGTGCTTCTTCATCTCAAGACGGTCCGGGTTGTTACGCCGGTTCTTCTTGGTGATGTAGTTCCGCTCCTTGCACTCCACGCAGGCCAGCGTGATCTTCGGGCGGACGTCGGTGGCAGCCACGTGAGTGCTCCTTGACGGACGGATTGACGGATGAACGCAAAAAAGAGTAGCCGATCGAAGGACCGACCCCACAATCGGCTACTGTGTGTAGCGGTGACCGGACTTGAACCGGTGACACAGCGATTATGAGCCGCTTGCTCTACCGACTGAGCTACACCGCTTTGACACGGAGTCCCTCACCCGAAGGTGAGGGCTTCCGCACCAGAGCCCCAATACGGAATCGAACCGTAGACCTTCTCCTTACCATGGAGACGCTCTACCGACTGAGCTATTGGGGCGAGCGAGGAAGACATTACACGGTCCCTCGCCGATCGCCCAAATCCGTTTCGCGCCGCTCAGCGGGCGGCCTCCCGGGGCCCCGCCCCACCGGTCTCGTAGGCCACTCAGGGCCACACCGGTACGACTATTTCGCTCCTCCTCGATGCGCGGGTTGGGCGCCCCTAGGCTCGCCTCACGCTGCGTGATCATGCCCGCCCGAGCCCGATCACCCGAGCCCGATCAGGAGCGCGATGTCCGACAGCCACCAGCAGCCGGCCCACTCCCCCGGCACCGGCGAGGGCCCCGACCCCGCCCCCGGCTCCTCCCTGCTGCTGTCCGGCGCCCGGCTCGCCGACGGCCGCACCGTGGACGTGCGGCTCGGCGGCGGGCGCATCGAGGCGGTCGGCACCGCGGGCAGCCTCACCGCCAACGGCTCCTCCCGCGTCGACCTGAACGGCTTCCTGCTGCTGCCCGCCCCCGCCGAGCCGCACGCCCACAGCGACACCGCCCTGACCGCCTTCAGCGCGGAGGGGCCGGTCTCGTACGCCGTCGAGGAGGTCCAGCGCCGGGCCACCGAGGCCGCCCTGCTCCAGCTCGGACACGGCGCCACGGCGCTGCGCTCGCACGTGCGCATCGACGAGGTGAGCGGCCTCGACCCGCTGGAGGCGGTGCTCCAGACCCGCCGCTCGCTGCGCGGCCTCACCGAGCTCGCGGTGGTCGCCGTGCCCCGGCTGCTCACCGGGGTGGCCGGCGCGGACGGGCTCGCCATGCTGCGCGACGCGGTGAAGATGGGCGCCTCCGTGGTCGGTGGCTGCCCCGATCTCGACGCCGACCCGGCCGGCTACGCGGAAGCCGTCCTGGAACTCGCCGCCGAGCACGGCTGCCCGGTCGACCTGCACACCGACGGCTCCGACCCGGCACGACTTGCCCGGCTCGCGGCCATGTCCGGCGGGCTGCGCCCCGGCGTCGTGATCGGCCCCTGCGGCGGCCTCTCCCGCCTGCCGCGCGACACCGCGGCCCGCGCCGCCGACCAACTCGCCTCCGCGGGCGTCGCGGTGACCTGCCTCCCCCAGGGCGGCTGCGGCATGACGGATCGTCAAGGCGCCGCTCCAGTACGCCTGTTGAAGGCGGCCGGGGTCCGACTGGCCGCCGGGAGCGGCGCGTTGCGCGACGTCTCCAACCCGGTCGGCCGGGGCGACCCCCTGGAGGCCGCCTACCTCCTCGCCTCCCAGGCCTGTCTGCGCCCTGAGGACGCGTACGCGGCGGTCAGCTCGGTGGCCCGCGAGACGATGGGGCTGCCCGAGGTGCGCGTCGAGGCGGGCTTCCCGGCCGAACTGCTCGCCGTACGGGGCGAGCGCATCGCGGGTGTCCTCTCGCTCGCCTACAGCCGCATCGTCATCCACCGGGGCAGGGTGGTGGCCCGCACGAGCGCGGTGCGCGAGTACTGCGACTCGGCGGCGGCGGTCGCCCTGGACCTGCCCCGCCAGGGCCGACCCGACCCCGGACGCGGCGAGACCGGGTGACGAGGTGACCACTTGGCCAGCGGGCGGGGGCATCTCCGCGTACCGTCGTGAGCATGCGCATTGTCATCGCTGGAGGTCATGGTCAGATCGCGCTGCGGCTCGAACGGCTGCTGGCGGCGCGCGGCGACGAGGTCGCCGGCATCATCCGCAAACCGGAACAGGCGGCCGACCTGCGGGACGCGGGCGCGGAGCCGGTGGTCCTCGACCTGGAGTCCGCGACGGTGGCCGACGTCGCCGAGGTGCTCAAGGGCGCGGACGCGGTGGTGTTCGCGGCGGGCGCGGGCCCGGGCAGCGACGCCGCCCGCAAGGAGACGGTGGACCGGGCCGCGGCCGTCCTGCTCGCCGACGCGGCCGAACGCGCGGGCGTGCGCCGCTACGTGATCGTGTCGTCGATGGGCTCGAACGCGGAACACCGGGGCGACGGCGTGTTCGACGCCTACCTGCGGGCGAAGGGCGCCGCCGACGACGCCATCCGCTCCCGCACCACCCTGGACTGGACGGTCCTGCGCCCCGGCTCGCTGACCAACGACGCGGGCCGCGGCCTGGTCTCCCTGGCCGCCTCGACCGGCCACGGCGCCATCCCCCGCGACGACGTGGCTGCCACCCTGGCCGAACTCCTCGACACCCCCGCGACGGCGGGCCTGACCCTGGAACTGATCACCGGCTCCTCACCGCTCGCGGTGGCGGTGAAGGGCGTGGCGGGCAACTGAGCCTCCGCCATCCGTACGGCGGCCGACCCGGCGTGAGACAGCTCACCCGGGTCCACCGCCGCGCGCGGCAGGCGCGCAACGAAGAAACCCCCGGTCTTCTGCGTGTCGCAGAAGACCGGGGGTCTCACCCAGTGTGGCGGCGCCAGGATTCGAACCTGGGTAGGCAGAGCCGACGGATTTACAGTCCGTTCCCATTGGCCACTCGGGCACACCGCCATGGGATGTCGCCGTTGGATTCCCGCTTGCGGCGGTGCTCCGTGGCAACGACGTAAACGATACCCGATGCCCAGGGGTGCTTCGCCACCCCATTGATCAGCGCTGTGCCGGGCCTGGGGTGACTAGGCTTTGGGGCGGTGGTTCGGCAGTGGGGCCGGGTCGCCGCGCGCTCGGCCGCAGGGCGGGTGCGCACCCAGACACGCACCCGATCCAAGGAGCCACAGGACATGGCCGACTCCAGTTTCGACATCGTCTCGAAGGTCGAGCGGCAGGAGGTCGACAACGCCCTCAACCAGGCCGCGAAGGAGATCTCGCAGCGTTACGACTTCAAGGGCACGGACGCCTCGATCTCGTGGTCCGGCGAGAAGATCCTGATGCAGGCGAACGGCGAGGAGCGGGTCAAGGCGATCCTCGACATCTTCGAGACCAAGCTGATCAAGCGCGGCATCTCGCTGAAGTCGCTGGACGCGGGCGAGCCGCAGCTGTCCGGCAAGGAGTACAAGATCTTCGCCTCCATCGAGGAGGGCATCTCCCAGGAGAACGCCAAGAAGGTCGCGAAGGTCATCCGCGACGAGGGCCCCAAGGGCGTCAAGGCGCAGGTCCAGGGCGACGAGCTCCGCGTCTCCTCCAAGAGCCGCGACGACCTCCAGGCCGTCCAGGCCCTGCTCAAGGGCAAGGACTTCGACTTCGCCATCCAGTTCGTGAACTACCGCTGACCCCGCCCGCCCCGACCCCGGACGCGGTGTCCGTTTTCCGCCAGCATCCCGTGGCCGGGGGTCGCAGACTCGGAGTCGTACGCAAGGGAAGGAAAGTGCGATGACCGTCTACGCGACCCTCGACAGCCCGCTGGGCGAGCTGTTGCTCGTGGGTGAGGAATCCGCCACCGCGCCGGGCGGGACCGCGCTGGTCTCGCTCTCCGTGCCGGGGCAGAAGGGCGGCGCCGCCGTCCTGGACGGGTGGCGGCGGGCGCCCGAGGCCTTCGCGGCGATCGCCGCGCAGCTGCGGGCGTACTTCGCGGGCGAGCTGACCCGTTTCGACGTCGAGTACGCCGCCGACGCGCCCGGCACCGCCTTCCAGCGCCGGGTCTGGGCCGAGCTGGACACCATCGCCTACGGGACCACGACCTCGTACGGGGAGATCGCCCGGCGGATCGGGGCCACCTCGGTGCACGTGCGGGCGGTGGGCACCGCGATCGGGCGGAACCCGCTGCTCGTGGTGCGGCCCTGCCATCGGGTGATCGGCTCCGACGGCTCCCTCAAGGGGTACGCCGGCGGTCTTGAGCGCAAGCAGGCGCTGCTCGGTCTTGAGGGGGCCCTCGCGTCGTGAACGAGGGGCTGTTCCGGCTGCCCCGGCCCGCGCGGGCGCAGATCGCGCCGGGCGCCGTCCACGTGCCCGGCTGGCTCCCGCTCGACCGGCAGCGCGAGCTGGTGGCCGCCTGCCGGGAGTGGGCGCGCGGGCCCGTGCCGATCCGGCACACCACGCTGCCCAACGGCGGTGTCATGTCCGTGCAGACCGTGTGCGTCGGATGGCACTGGCAGCCCTACCGGTACACCCGCACCGCGTCGGACGTGAACGGGCTCGCCGTGGCCCCGTTCCCCGATTGGCTGGGCGAGTTGGGGCGCTCCGCGGTCGCGGCGGCGTACGGCGATGTGGCCGCCGCCGAGGGCTACCGGCCGGACACCGCCCTCATCAACTTCTACGACGGCGCGGCCAGGATGGGCCTGCACCAGGACAAGGACGAGCGGTCCGGCGCACCCGTGGTCTCGCTCAGCATCGGCGACAGCTGCGTCTTCCGGTTCGGCAACAGCGAGCACCGCGGGCGCCCCTACACCGATGTGGAGCTGGTCTCCGGCGACCTGTTCGTCTTCGGCGGGCCGGCCCGGTTCGCGTACCACGGTGTGCCCAAGGTGCTGCCCGGGACGGGCGATCCGGCCACCGGCCTCAACGGCGGGCGGCTCAACATCACCCTGCGCGAGACCGGGCTCGCTCAGCCCCCGCCTCGCCTCTGATCAGCGGCTGCGCGAATTGCCGAACAGGATGCGGTAGATAATCAGCAGGACGAGCGAGCCGCCGATCGCCGCCGCCCAAGTGGCGCCGTCGTAGAAGTGGTTGGAGATCGGACGGTCCAGCCAGCGGGCCGATATCCAGCCGCCGACGAACGCTCCCGCAACCCCGATGAGGGTGGTGCCGATCAGACCGCCCGGATCGCGGCCGGGGAGCAGGATCTTGGCTATCGCCCCGGCCAGCAGGCCGAGAATGATCCAGCTGACGATGCCCATGCCGGGAACCTGCCTTTCGTCCGTGCACGCCGTGCGGGGTATCTGCCGTGTTGCGTAACCCCGCAACCATTCGGTTCGTCCGGGAAGACGCCCCGGGCACCCGCACGGTTGCACCCGGCGGTCAGGGTGCGGCGCAGGCCACAGTCAGGCCCGCGCCGCGCGGCTCACCTGGCGGCGAACGGCTGGTCGGTGGGGACGATCTCCTTGCCCAGAGGCAGCAACGACACCGGGATCAGCTTGAAGTTGGCGATGCCCAACGGAATGCCGATGATCGTGACGCACAGGGCTATGCCGGTGAAGATGTGGCCGAGCGCCAGCCACCAGCCGGCCAGCACCAGCCACAGGACGTTGCCCACGCAGGAGGGCGCGCCCGCGCCCGTGCGGTCGACCACGGTGTAGCCGAACGGCCAGAGGGCGTACACACCGATGCGGAACGCGGCCAGGCCGAACGGGATTCCGATGATGGTCACGCAGAGCAGCAGGCCCGCGAGCAGGTAGCCGAGGAACATCCAGAAGCCGCACAGGATCAGCCAGATGACGTTCAGGATTGTCTTCACGGGCGGCGACCTGCCATCTGTTCGAGTCGGGCGATGCGTTCCGCCATCGGCGGGTGGGTCGAGAACAGTTTGGACACTCCCTGACCGGGCCGGAAGGGGTTCGCGATCATCATGTGGCTCGCGGTCTCGATGCGGGGCTCCGGCGGCAGCGGCAGCTGCTGGGTGCCCGCCTCGAGCTTGCGCAGCGCGCTCGCCAGGGCCAGCGGGTCGCCGGTGAGCTGGGCGCCGGACGCGTCGGCCTCGTACTCGCGGGAGCGGCTGATCGCCAACTGGATGACCGAGGCCGCGAGCGGCCCCAGGATCATGATCAGCAGCATGCCCACGATGCCCGGGCCGTCGTCGTCGTCGGAGCGGCCGATCGGGATCAGGAAGGCGAAGTTGACCAGGAACATGATCACCGAGGCGAGGGCGCCGGCGACCGACGAGATCAGGATGTCGCGGTTGTAGACGTGGCTCAGCTCGTGGCCGATCACGCCCCTCAGCTCCCGCTCGTCGAGGATCTGCAGGATCCCGTCCGTGCAGCACACGGCCGCGTTGCGCGGGTTGCGGCCCGTCGCGAAGGCGTTGGGCGCCTGCGTGGGCGAGATGTACAGCCGGGGCATGGGCTGGCGCGCCTGCGTCGAGAGCTCGCGGACCATCCGGTACAGCGCCGGGGCCTCGAACTCGCTGACCGGGCGGGCCCGCATGGCCCGAAGCGCCAGCTTGTCGCTGTTCCAGTACGCGTAGGCATTGGTGCCCAGCGCCACCAGCAGCGCGATGATCAGCCCTCCGCGGCCGAAGAAGCTGCCGAAGACGATGATGAGCGCGGACAGTCCTCCGAGGAGGACAGCTGTCCTCAGCCCGTTGTGCCGGCGGTGCACGGTACGCCCTCCAAGTGGTGCGGCGGGGAGCCCTTCGCTGGTCGTCCTTCCACGTTCCAGTGGACTCTCCCGTACTGGTCAACGCCAGGCGGGGGACGCTAGTTCCCTTGTGCGCGCTGGAGGGCGCGTTAGGCCGTACGGGAAGCGGTCAGCGCGGGGCGGGCAGCCCGGCCATCTCCAGGGCCTTCGGGTCGGGCTCGATCTCGCTGGTGCAGTGCGAGCAGCGCGTCGCGATGCCGGGGATCTGGGCGTAGCAGCGGGGGCAGTCGCGCAGGGCGGCCTTGATGTCCACGGGCTTGTCCCGGTCGAACCGGGCCTGGACCTTCATCATGGGCACGACGACGAGGAAGTAGAGCACCGCCGCCGTGATCGCGAAGGCGATGGCCGCGCTGATGAACTTGCCGTACGGGAAGGTCACGCCCTGGGCGGTGAAGGTCGCCGTGCTGAAGTCGCCGGTGGAGCGGGTGGCCACGCCGATCAGCGGGGTGATGAACGCGGTACTGAAGCCCGTGACCACCGCGGTGAACGCGGATCCGACGGCCAGACCGACCGCCATCGTGACTATGTTCCCGCGCAGGATGAAGTCCTTGAACCCGCTCAGCACCGCTCTGCTCCTTGTTCGCCATGACCGTGTCTGGTGTGTCGTACGTCCGTGCCCACCTTGGTGTGCGCGTACGACAGTGCCCTGTCAGGGCCTTTCGGACCAAACCGTGCCCGCGGACCGGGCGCGCCAAAACGCCCGGCCCGCCGCGAGGGGGGCACGCCCGCGGCGCGTCCGTGGAAGAGGGCGCTTCCTCAGAAGAGGGTCACCGAAGCGAAGTGCAGGACCAGTTGGGGCACGCCCGACAGGACGACGCCGATGACCGCGGTGAGCGCGATGGCGACGGTGAGCGGGGCGGGGACCCGGGGCCGCTCCGCTCCGGCGGGGGCATCGGCGGCCTCCGGCGAGCGGAACAGGAGCGCGGTCCAGCGCAGGTAGTAGTAGAGGGCGACGACCACGTTGAGCGCCATGACGACCGCGAGCCAGCCGAGCCCCGCGTCGACCGCCGCCGAGAAGACGGTGACCTTGGCGAACAGGCCGATGATGCCGGGCGGCAGTCCGGCCAGGCACAGCAGGAAGAAGGCGAGGGCGAGCGCGGCGAACGGACGCTCGGCGTACAGGGCCCGGTAGTCGGCGAGGCGGTTCAGCGGCCGGCTGCGGGCCACCAGGGCGGCGACCGCGAACGCGCCCAGGTTCACCACGGCGTACATCAGGGCGTACGCGACGGTGGCGCCGACCTGGCTGTCGCCGGAGTAGGCGGCGGCCGCGATCGGCACCAGGAGGTAGCCGGCCTGGCCCACCGAGGACCAGGCGAGCAGCCGCACGGCGCTGTACGCCCGGGTGGCGGACTGGCGCAGCGCGGCCGCGTTGCCGACGGTCATGGTCAGCGCAGCCAGGACGGCGAGCGCGGGGCCCCACACGTCGGCGTAAGCGGGGAAGGCCACGACGGTCACCAGGATGAGTCCGGAGAAGCCGACCGCCTTGCCGACCACGGAGAGGTAGGCGGCTACGGGCAGCGGCGCGCCCACATAGGTGTCGGGCACCCAGAAGTGGAAGGGTGCGGCGGCCGTCTTGAAGGCGAAGCCCACCAGCGTCAGGGCGACGCCGGTCTTGGCGACGGTGTCCAACTGGCCCGGAACGGTGGCCAGTCTGGTGGCGATCTCCGTGAGGTGCAGGGTGCCCGTCGCCGCGTACACGAAGCTGACGCCGAGCAGCATCACGGCGGTCGCGGTGACCGACGACAGGAAGAATTTCAGGGCCGCCTCGGAGGACAGCCGGTCGCCGCGCCTGAGGCCCACCAGGGCGAAGGCGGGCAGCGAGGCGACTTCCAGGGCGACGACGAGGGTGGCCAGGTCGCGGGCGGCGGGCAGCAGGGCCGCACCGGCCGCCGAGGAGAGGAGCAGGAACCAGAACTCGCCCGCGGGCAGCTTCTCCTCGGTGTCCCGCACCGAGAGCAGGGCGGTCAGCAGGGCGCCGCCGAGCACCAGGGCCTGGATGACGAAGGCGAACTGGTCGACGGTGTAGCTGCACGCGTCCGGGTTGGCGGTGAGGCAGAACGTGGAGCGGCTGCCGGTGCGCAGCGGCGCCAGGGAGGCGAGCGCCGCGACCAGGCCCGCGATCGTGACCCAACCGAGCACCCGCTTGCGGGCCGGGGGCAGGAACAGGTCGGCGAGCAGCACGACCAGGGCGACCGCCGCGGCGATCAGGGGCGGGGCGATCGCGACCCAGTCGACGGACTGGACCAGGCTTGCGGTGCCGGCCGCCGCGGTGGTGACGTCGGGGGTCACGACTTGCCTCCTGCGAGGAGCTTCTGGACGGCCGGGTCGGTCAGGCCGAGGAGGACCGCGGGCCAGAGCCCGGCGAGGACGGTGAGCGCGACGAGCGGGCTCCAGGCGGCGAGTTCGTACCCCTGGACGTCGGCGAGCACGGGGCCCTCGGCCGGCTTGCCGCCCATGCAGACCCGGCGCACCACGACCAGCAGGTACGCGGCGGTGAGCAGGGTGCCGAGGGCTGCGATGGCCACGAAGGTGAGGTACGCGGGGCGGCTGAGCCCCGCGGCCGGGTCGAAGGCGCCGAACATCGCGAGCATCTCGCCCCAGAACCCGGCGAGTCCGGGCAGTCCGAGCGAGGCGACGGCGGCGAAGGCGAGCAGCCCGCCGAGGCGCGGGGCCCGGCCGTAGAGGGCGGCTCCGGTGGCCCCGGCCAGGGTGTCGAGGTCGGCGGTGCCGTAGCGGTCCTTGAGGGCGCCGACCAGGAAGAACAGCAGGCCGGTGATGAGGCCGTGGGCGATGTTGGCGAACAGCGCGCCGTTCACGCCGGTGGGGGTCATCGAGGCGATGCCGAGCAGCACGAAGCCCATGTGGCCGACGGAGGAGTACGCGATGAGCCGCTTGAGGTCGCCCTTGTTGCCCTGCTTGGCGAGCGCGAGGCAGGCCAGCGACCCGTAGATGATCCCGGCGACGGCGAAGGCGGCCAGGTAGGGCGCGAAGGTGTGCATGCCGTGCGGCGCGATCGGCAGCACGATGCGGACGAATCCGTACGTGCCCATCTTCAGCAGGACGCCGGCCAGGAGCACCGAGCCGACGGTCGGGGCGGCGGTGTGGGCGTCCGGGAGCCAGCTGTGCAGGGGGAACATCGGGGTCTTGACCGCGAGCCCGATGCCGATCGCCAGAACGGCGATGACCTGCACGGACGTGGTCAGCCCACGGCCGTTGTCAGTGGCGAGTGCCACCATGTCGAACGTGCCCGCCTTGAGTCCGATCAGGAGCAGGCCGAGCAGCATGACGACCGAGCCGAGCAGTGTGTAGAGGATGAACTTCCAGGCGGCCGCCTGCCTTTGGTCCCCGCCCCAGCGGGCGATCAGGAAGTACATCGGGATGAGGACCATCTCGAACGCGAGGAAGAACAGCACGAGATCGAGGACGGCGAAGGTGGCGAGGGTGCCGGACTCCAGGACGAGCAGGAGCGCGACGAACGCCTTCGGGGACGGGCCCGCGGGCAGCTTGAAGTAGGAGTACAGCGCGCAGAGGAAGGTCAGCAGCGCGGTCAGGACGAGGAGGGGGAGCGAGATGCCGTCGACGCCCAGGTGGAGGTGGACGTTGAGCGCGGGGATCCACTGGATGTCCGTCGTGGCCTGCATCGTCGACGGGTGGCCGTGGTCGAAGCCGAGCGCGAGGACGATCGCGGCGAGCAGGATCACGCCGGTCACGGTCACGCCGTGGCGCAGCACGGCCTGCTCGGGGCTCCTGCCCCTCAGCCCGGGCGGGGCGGGCAGCAGAGCCGCCACGGCGCCGATGAGAGGGACGACGACGATGAACGCCAGAAGGAACTGCATCACGGACTCGCTGATATCGATCACGGCTCAGGACCCCGCGGTGACGTTGGCAAGGACGACCACGGCGGCCGCCAGGACGAGTGAGCCGGCCAGCAGCGCGCTGAGGTAGCTCTGCACGTTGCCGTTCTGCGCGCGCCGCACGGCCCAGCCGAACCAGCGCGGCAGCGCGCTCGCCCCGCGGACGTAGGTCTCGACGACCTCGCGGTCCAGGAACCGGACCAGGCCGGCCGCGGCCAGGACGGGCCGGACGAACAGGGCGTGGTAGACGGCGTCCAGGTGGAATCCGGTGGCCGCGTGGCGGTGCAGCGGGCCGAGCAGGAGGCGGCCGGGGTCGGCCGGGTCGGGGGCGGAGGCGATGTCGCCGTAGGCCTGGGTGTGGCTGGCGATGGCCTCCTGCTCGACCAGGCCGCCGTCCGCCTCGGGGTGCGCGGCGACGGCGCCCAGCGGGGTGCGGGCGGCCAGCGCCGAGGTGTGGCGCCAGGCCGCGTAGGTGACAAGACCGCCCACCAGGGCGACGCCCGTGGACAGGACGGAGGTGGTGACGGCGGGGGTCAGCGCGTGTCCGTCGAACCAGTCGGCGAGATAGCCGGTGGTCAGGCCGAAGCCGATCGAGGGGATGGCGAGCACCCACAGGACGGCGTTCATGACGGCGGGCTGCTTGCCGTGGTCCGGGGCCTCGGCTCCCCTGCCGCGGAAGGCGAGCAGCCACAGGCGCATGGCGTACGCGGCGGTGAGAAGGGCGGTGAGGAGTCCGGCGATCAGCACGGTCCAGCCTGCGCCGGACGGGGCGAGGTGGCTCTCGCCCAGCGCCGTGCGCTCGGCGGCGGACAGGACGGCCTCCTTGGAGAAGAAACCGGCGAAGGGAGGGATCGCGGCGAGCGCGAGCAGGGCGACGGTCATCGTCCAGTACGCGTCGGGAATGCGCCCCCCAGCTCTCGACTTCGTTCGAGCGGCGGAGGCCCCACCGGCCAGGCCGCCCATGCGGGACATGGCGGTCAGCGAGTTGGTGCCGGCGGCGTGGATGATCACGCCGGCGCCGAGGAAGAGGAGCGCCTTGAAGGCGCCGTGCGACAGGAGGTGGAAGACGGCGGCCCCGCGGTCGCCGACGGCCAGCGCGCCCGACATGTAGCCGAGCTGTCCGATGGTCGAGTAGGCGAGCACGCGCTTGATGTCGTCCTGGGCGAGCGCGGCGAGCGCCGAGCCGACCATGGTGAGCGCGGCCATCACGGCGAGCACGGTCATCGCGGCCGCCGACGCGGCGAAGACGGGCAGCAGCCGGGCCACGAAGTAGATACCGGCGGCGACCATCGTCGCGGCGTGGATCAGCGCGGAGACCGGGGTCGGGCCGGCCATCGCATCGGGCAGCCAGGTGTGCAGCGGGAACTGCGCGGACTTGCCGGCCACGCCGGCGATCAGCAGCAGCGCGATGAGGGTGGGGTGGCCGATGCCGCCGGTCAGGGCGGCCTGCACGACGCCGGTGATCCGGAACGTACCGGCGTCGGTGGCGAGCGCGAACAGACCGATCAGGAAGGGGACGTCGCCGAGCTTGGTGACCAGGAAGGCCTTCAGGGAGGCGGCACGCGCCTCGGGGGTCTCCCAGTAGTGGCCGACCAGGAAGTACGAGCAGATGCCCATGATCTCCCAGCCGACCAGGAGCACCATCAGGTCGCCGGAGTAGACGACGAGCAGCATCGCGGAGGTGAAGAGGGAGACGAGCGCGGCGTAGGAGGTGTAGCGCGGGTCGTCGCGCAGATAGCCCGTCGAGTAGAGCTGGACGCAGGTGGCGACCAGGCCGACCAGGACGGCGACGAGGACCGCGAACCCGTCCAGGTGGAGGGCGAGTTCGATCGGGACGGAGCCGGTCGGGGTGAGGCGGGTGGCCGCGTCGATGGCCTTGCCGCCGCCCTGGTCGACGGCCACGACGACGGCGAGGACGAGCGCGGCGAACGTCGGCAGGACCGCGAGCGGGCGGACGAAGCCGGGGGCCCGGCGGCCGAGCAGCAGTCCGGCCGCGGCGCCCAGGAACGGGAGGAGGGGGACGAGGACGGCGAGGGTCGTGGTGGTCACGCGGCGGCCTCAGCCTTCTGTGCCGGGGCTGCGGGGTCTTCGGGGTCGGCCGGGTCGGGGCCCGGATCCTCGGCGGTGTCGCGGAGCCGGTCGATGTCCGCGGTGCCGCGGTTGCGGTACACGGCGAGCACGATGGCCAGGCCGATGCCGATCTCGGCGGCGGCGATGGCGATCGTGAACAGGGTGAGCGCCTGGCCCGCGTGGAGGGTGTCGCGCAGCCAGACGTCGAAGGCGACGAGGTTGAGGTTGACGGCGTTGAGCATCAGCTCGACCGACATCAGGACCAGGATCGCGTTGCGCCGCGCGAGCACACCGTAGAGACCGGTGCAGAACAGGAGGACGGCGAGTACGGCGGGATAGGCGAGGTGCATCAGCGCGACTCCGTCTCACGGGCGGCGGCAGCGGTGGCGTCCGGAGCATCGCCGGGGGCGCTCTTGCGGGACAGCACGATCGCGCCGACCAGGGCGGCCAGGAGAAGCACGGACAGCGCTTCGAAGGGCAGCACCCAGTGCCGGAAGAGGATCTCGCCGGACACCTTGGTGGAGCCCTGGGCGGGTCCCGCGAGGTCGATCCAGCTCGTGCGGAAGGCGTCCACCACGACCCAGACGAGGGTCCCGGCGGCGGCGACGGCCACCGCGAGCGCCGCCCAGCGGTTGCCGGAGTCGGCGTCCGGGGAGGGGCCGATGGGGGCCTTGGTGAGCATCAGTCCGAACAGGAGGAGCACCACGATCGAACCGACGTAGATGAGGACCTGCACCCAGGCGATGAACTCGGCGGTGAGCAGGAGGTATTCGACGGCCAGGCCGCCGAGCGCCACGACCAGCCACAGGGCGGCGTGCACCAGTTGCCGGGTCGTGACGGTCATGACGGCCGCGCCGAGGGTGGCGATGCCGACGAGGAGGAACGCGATCTCCACGCCGGTCGGCGACAGGAAGCCGTGCGGCGCGGTGAGGGCGCCCTGGGCGAGGATCCCGCTCATGCCCGGTCTCCCTCGGGGCCGGAGCCCGGAGCGGGCTCGGTGGGGGCGGCGGCCTCCGCGGCCTGCGCGGCGGCCAGCTTGTCGGCGGCCTTGCGGGCGGCGGCGACCTCCTTCGGCTCCTCGGCGCCCGGGTCGAGCGCGGGCGGGGCCGGGACCGTCCACATCCACTCGCGCAGTTTGTCGCGCTCGTGGGTGAGTTCGTGGATGTCCGTCTCCGCGTACTCGAACTCGGGGGACCAGAACAGCGCGTCGAAAGGACACACCTCGATGCAGATACCGCAGTACATGCAGAGCGAGAAGTCGATGGCGAAGCGGTCGAGGACGTTGCGGCTGCGTTCGCGGCCGCCCTCGACCGCGGCCGGGACCGTCTCCTTGTGGGAGTCGATGTAGATGCACCAGTCGGGGCACTCGCGGGCGCACAGCATGCACACCGTGCAGTTCTCCTCGAACAGGCCGATCACGCCCCGGCTGCGGGGCGGGAGTTCGGGCTGGACGTCGGGGTACTGCGCGGTGACGGTCTTCTTCGTCATCGTGCGGAGCGTGACAGCGAGGCCCTTGGCGAGGCCGGAACCGGGGATGGGCATTAGCTGATCGCCACCTTCACGATGCCGGTGAGCGCGATCTGCGCGAGGGCGAGCGGGATGAGCGTGGTCCAGGCGAGCTTCTGCAACTGGTCCTCGCGGAGCCGGGGGTAGCTGACCCGGAGCCAGATCACGACGAAGGCGAGCACGGCCGTCTTGAGCAGGGTCCATACCCAGCCCAGACCGTCGGCGCCCCACGGGCCGTGCCAGCCGCCCAGGAACAGGACGGTGGTGAGGCCGCACAGGACGACGATGCCGGCGTACTCGGCGAGCAGGAACAGCGCGAAGCGCAGTCCCGTGTACTCCGTGTACGCGCCGAAGATGATCTCGGAGTCGGCGACGGGCATGTCGAAGGGCGGGCGCTGGAGTTCGGCGAGGCCCGCGACGAAGAAGACCAGCGCGCCGACGATCTGCCAGGGCAGCCACCACCAGTGGAAGGCGTTGAGGATGCCGGGCAGCGAGACCGTGCCGGCGGCCATCGCCACGGAGGCGGCGGCGAGCAGCATCGGCAGCTCGTACGCGAGGAGCTGGGCCGCGGTGCGCAGTCCGCCCAGGAGGGAGAACTTGTTGGCCGAGGCCCAGCCCGCCATGAGCGAGCCGAGCACGCCCACGCCCATCACGGCGAGCACGAAGAAGATGCCCGCATCGACGACCTGGCCGACCGCGCCCTCGCTTGGGCCGATCGGGACGGCCACGAGGACGAGGAGGTAGGGCAGCAGCGCGACGGCGGGCGCGAGCTGGAAGATCCGCCGGTCGGCCGCGGCCGGCACGACGTCCTCCTTCTGCGCGAACTTCACGCCGTCGGCGACGAGTTGGGCCCAGCCGTGGAACCCGCCCGCGTACATCGGGCCGAGCCGGCCCTGCATGTGCGCCATCACCTTGTGCTCGGTCTGCCCGATGACGAGCGGCAGCACCATGAACACGGCGAAGACGACGACCAGCCGGAGGGCGACGTCGAGTGCGTCATTCACGCGGGTCGCCTCCGGCGGGGTCGGTGGATTCGGCCGCGTCGCCTCCGGCGGGGCCGGTGGATTCGGCGGGGCGGGTGGATTCGGCGGGGCGGGTGGATTCGGCGGGGCGGGTGGATTCGGCGGGGCCGGACGCGTCGGGCCCCTCGTCCCCGGAAGCGGGCTCCCGGGCGGGGGGCGCTTGGGCCGGGGTGGGGTCCTCGGCCCGGCTCGGGTCTTCGGCCGGGGTCGACGCGTCGGCCTGGGTCGGCTCGTGTGCCGGGGGCGACGCGTCGGCCGGGGTCGGCTCCGCGGTCTGCTCCGGGGCCCGGGTGGGCTCTTGAACCTCGGCGCGCTCCGAGGCCGGAGCGGACTCCCGCGTCGGGGCCGCTTCCGGCTTGTCGTCGGCGGGCGTCTCGGCCTGGGCCTGCTCCGGGGCCCGGGTGGGCTCTTGAACCTCGGCGCGCTCCGAGGCCGGGGCGGACTCCCGCGTCGGGGCCGCTTCCGGCTTGTCGTCGGCGGGCGTCTCGGCCTGGGCCTGCTCCGGGGTCTCCTCGGTGAAGGCCGGTTTCGGGTTGTGCCAGGGGGCGTCCGCACTGCGCGTCCGGGGCGGCGCGGCGGGCTCCCCCGCCACGGCACCGGCCTGCTGCGACGCCGAGCCCTCGCTCGCACTCCGGGTCCGGCGCGGACGTACCGCCGGAGCCTCCGGAGCGGCCGAAGGACCGGGCGCCTCGGGCGCGGCCGGGGTCGGCTGTGACGCCGAGCCCTCCGACACGCTGCGGGTGCGGCGGGGCGGGCGGTCGGCGGCTGCTCCTGCCGCGCGCGGGGTGCGGGCCGGGCGGGCCGGGGCCGGGGGGAGCTGGCCCTTGAGGGGGCCCCACTCGTTCGGGTCGGGGACGCCGGGCGGGAGCATCTGGCGGCGCTTGGGGCCGCCGTGTTCGGATTCCCCCGGCTCCTTGGCGCCCGGCCACGCCTTGGCGACGCGGGCCGCGAGCACGAAGTCCTTGCGCAGTGGGTGGCCCTCGAAGGAGTCGGGCAGAAGGAGCGGGACCAGGTGCGGGTGGTCCGTGAAGCCCACGCCGAACATCTCGTGGGTCTCGCGCTCGTGCCAGGCCGCGCCCGCGTAGACGTCCACGGCGGAGGGCAGCACGGGTGCCGCGTGCGGGACGGTCGTGCGTACGAGCAGGCGTCGGACCCGGCCGTCGCCGAGCGCCACGACATGCGCGCAGACCCGGAAGCCGGTGCCGGGTTCGTCGACCGCGCTCAGCCAGTCGAAGTACGTGCAGCCCAGCTTGTCGCGGGCGGTTTCGAGGGCGGCGATCCAGGAACCGGCGGGCACGTCGACGGTGAGCAGGCCGTATGCCTCCTCCGCCGTGGACTCGGCGCCGAAGATCTCGGTGACGCCGTCGGGCAGGCTGTCGTACGCGCTCACGCCTGGCCCTCCCCCGGGGTGGGCGGGGCGGCGACGAGGCCGCTGGTGAGCTGGGCCGGGGTGGCCGCGTTCGCGTACCGCTCGCCGAGCGTTTCGCTGGCGATCTTCTCCTGGAGCTTGAGGATGCCCTGGAGCAGCGCCTCGGGCCGGGGCGGGCAACCGGGCACGTACACGTCGACCGGGATGATCTGGTCCACGCCCTTGGTCACCGAGTACGAGTCCCAGTACGGGCCGCCGCAGTTGGAGCAGGCGCCGAAGGAGATGACGTACTTGGGCTCGGGCATCTGCTCGTACAGCCGCTTCACGGCGGGTGCCATCTTGTCCGTCACCGTGCCGGAGACGATCATGAGGTCGGCCTGGCGCGGGCCGGGCGCGAAGGGGATCACGCCGAGCCGGATGAAGTCGTGGCGGGCCATGGAGGCCGCGATGAACTCGATGGCGCAGCAGGCGAGGCCGAAGTTGAAGACCCACAGGCTGTAGCGGCGGCCCCAGTTGAGGACCACCTTCATCGGCTCGGGGGCCAGGCGCGAGAGCACGCCCAGCTTCTTCGGCTCGGGCAGCAGCACGGGCTGCGACTCGGGTCCGGGAGTCGTCACGTCCATTCCAGGACGCCCTTCTTCCATGCGTAGAGCAGTCCCACGGCCAGGAAGCCGAGGAAGATGAACATCTCGACGAGGGTGGTCGCGCCGTAGCCCGGGGCCGCGAAGACGGTCGCCCAGGGGAAGAGGAAGATCGAGTCGACGGCGAAGATCACGTACAGGAAGGCGTAGACGTAGTAGCGGACCTGGGTGTGGGCCCAGCCCTCGCCCACCGGGTCCACCCCGCACTCGTACGTCAGGAGTTTCTCCGGCGTCGGCACGACCGGCCGCAGCAGCCGCCCGGCCCCGAACGCCACGGCGACGAACAGCACGCCGATCACGGCGAGCAGGCCGACGACCGAATAGCTGTGGAAGTAGTCGGCAGCCAACACCGGCATCTGGCGCACGGTCGGTTCCGGCACGTCGCGCCCCTCGCTCCCTGGCCTCGATGGTCTCGTCGCGCCCTGTTCGACGCTGTGTACGGACGGGAGTCTAGGCCCTGCTAAGGGGACCCTGGGCAGGGGTAGGGGCTACGGGGGTGGGGTTTTCCCCCGTGCGAGAGGGTGTGGCACCCCATGGCGCCGTCGATCGCCGCCCGGCAGGCTTGGCACCATGACCAGCACCCTCCGCGACCAGCAGCGGGACCCAGCAGCACGCGCCGGCCGCGACGAGAAGGCCGCCCCGCCCGCGGCGCGGTTCGCCTACGGCCGGCACACCTGGAAGGAGATCGCCCATCTCCTCGCCAACCTGCCGATGGCACTGATCGGTTTCGTCTACGTCGTCGTGACGGTCGTGCTCGGCGTCGGTCTGTCGATCACTGTGATCGGCCTTCCGCTGCTCGCGGTGGGGCTGCTCGGCGCGCGCCAGCTCGGCAAGGCCGAACGGGCCCGGGCGCGGGCGCTGCTGGGGGTGCAGATCGACGAGCCGACGCCGATCCCGGCCAGTCCGCGCCGGCACGGCGGCTTCTTCCCCTGGTTGTGGACGAGCGTGAAGGACCCGGTGGCCTGGCGCGGTGTGCTGTACGAGTTCGTGCGGCTGCCCTGGGGGATCCTGACCTTCACGGTCACGCTGGTCTCCCTGTTCGTGGCGTGGCCGGTGCTCGGGTTCGTGGCGCGGGGTCTCACCAACGCCGACCGGATGATGGTGCGCGCGCTGCTGTCGCCCTCGGACGAGCTGGAGCGGCGGATCGCCGAGCTGGAGTCGGACCGGGGTGTCGTGGTCGACACGGCCGCCGCCGACCTGCGGCGCATCGAGCGGGATCTGCACGACGGGGCGCAGGCCCGCCTGGTGGCCCTCGCCATGGGCCTCGGCCTCGCCAAGGAGAAGGTCCTTGAGGACCCGGAGGCGGCGGCCGCGATGGTGGACGAGGCGCACGGCGAGGTGAAGCTGGCCCTCCAGGAACTGCGCGACCTGGCCCGCGGCATCCATCCCGCGGTCCTCACCGACCGCGGCCTCGACGCCGCCCTCTCCTCGGTCGCCTCCCGCTGCACGGTGCCGGTCAGGGTCGCGGTCGACCTGCCCGCGCGGCCCGCCCCCGCGATCGAGGGCATCGCCTACTTCACCGTCTCCGAGCTGCTCCAGAACGTCAGCAAGCACAGCCGCGCGCGGGGCGCCTCGGTCGAGGTGTGGCGCAGTGCGGACCGGCTGCTCATCCAGGTCGAGGACGACGGGGTGGGCGGCGCGCGCCTGGACGGGGGCAGCGGCATGGCGGGTCTCGCCGAGCGGCTCGGCGCGGTGGACGGGCTGCTCGTCCTGGAGTCGCCCACCGGCGGGCCCACCCTCGTCACGGCCGAACTGCCGTGGCGCGACCGGGGCCCGAAGGACTGACCCGCGGGCGGGGGTAGGGAAAACCCCCGCCCGAAGAGGGTGACCGGCCGCATGGTCCGGGCCCCCCGCACCGACGAAGCTGGTGTTCACAGGGGGCGGCCGTCCGACACGGCGGCCGCGCAGGACGAGGAAACGGACGGACGGGACCGATGACCATGGACACCGAGTACGGGTACGGCGTGGCGCGGTCCGCCGAGCCGCGGCGGCACCTCCTCCCGCCGGTGCTGCGCGCCCCGTTCGAGGCGCGGACCTTCCGGGAGTTCGGCCATCTGCTGCTGAGCCTGCCGATCAGCATCGTGCTGTTCTGCTGGGCCGTCACCACCGTGTCGGTGAGCGCCGGCCTGCTGGTCACCTTCATCGGCATTCCGCTGCTTGCGGTGTCCCTGCTCGGCTGCCGCGTCTTCGGGGTGATGGAGCGGGCCCGGGCACGGGCGTTGCTCGGCGTCGAGATCGCCGAGCCGCAGTCGGCGCGCTCGCGCGGCGGCCTCATGGCGTGGATCGGCGGCGTCCTCAAGAGCGGGGTCTCCTGGCGCCACCTGCTGTACTCGGTCCTGCACTTCCCCTGGGCGCTCTTCGCCTTCTGCACCGCTCTGCCGCTGTGGACGGTCGGCTGGACGCTGTTCACGTACCCGCTGTGGCAGTGGGTGTTCCCGATGTACGCGGGCCAGGCGGGCCTCCAGCTCTACGGGGACGACCACCACACCGTGTACCTGGACTCGCCGTTCGAGATCGCCCTGACCTCGCTGGCCGGGCTGCTGATCACGCTGGCCGTGCCGTGGCTGATCCGCGGGCTCGCCACGATGGACAAGGTGATGGTCATCGGGCTGCTCGGGCCCTCGCGCCTGGAGGAGCGGGTCACCGAGCTGGAGTCCGACCGCGGCGTCGTCGTGGACACCTCCGCGGCCGACCTGCGGCGCATCGAGCGGGATCTGCACGACGGGGCGCAGGCCCGCCTGGTGGCCCTCGCCATGGACCTGGGCCTGGCCAAGGAGAAGCTGACCGAGGACCCGCAGGCGGCGGCGAAGATGGTCGACGAGGCGCACGGCGAGGTGAAGGTCGCCCTCCAGGAACTGCGCGACCTGGCCCGCGGCATCCACCCGGCGGTCCTCACCGACCGCGGCCTGGACGCCGCCCTCTCCTCCGTCGCCTCCCGCTGCACGGTGCCGGTCAGGGTCGAGGTGGACCTGCCGGGCCGGCCGGTCCCGGCGATCGAGGGCATCGCGTACTTCACCGTCTCCGAGCTGCTCCAGAACGTCAGCAAGCACAGCGGGGCGAGCCGCGCCACGGTCGACGTGTGGCGCGCCGGTCCCCGGCTGATGCTCCAGGTCGGTGACAACGGGCGCGGCGGCGCCGACGCAACCGCCGGGTCCGGCCTCGCGGGGCTCGCCGAGCGGCTCGACGCGGTGGACGGGATCCTCGTGCTGGACTCGCCCCGCGGCGGCCCGACCACGATCACCGCGGAGCTCCCCTGGCGGGCCTAGCCCGCGAGCGCCGCCCCCTCGCCTCCCGGCCCCCAAACACGGGGTCGGGGGGTTTTTGCCTGGCGGAGGCGGATTCTTGCCCGGATGCTGGGATGCTGGAGAGGCACAGCGCCACGGCTCGCACAGAGCCGTGGGGTGCCCAAGGGAGCCGGGGGGCTGCGAAGTCGTGGAGGACAGGGTGCGGGTGGTCATCGCCGAGGATTCGGTACTGCTTCGGGAGGGCCTGACCCGGCTGCTGACCGACCGGGGACACGAGGTCGTCGCGGGAGTGGGCGACGGAGACGCGCTGGTCAAGACGGTGGGAGAGCTGGCCGACGAGGGCGCGCTGCCCGATGTCGTGGTGGCGGACGTGCGGATGCCGCCCACCCACACGGACGAGGGCGTACGCGCGGCGGTGCTGCTGCGCAAGCTGTACCCGGACATCGGGGTGCTGGTGCTCAGCCAGTACGTGGAGGAGCAGTACGCCACCGAGCTGCTCGCCGGGTCGAGCCGGGGCGTCGGCTATCTGCTCAAGGACCGGGTCGCCGAGGTCAGGGAGTTCGTCGAGGCCGTGGTGCGGGTCGCCCAGGGCGGCACCGCCCTCGACCCGGAGGTCGTGGCACAGCTGCTCGGGCGCAGCCGCAAGCAGGACGTGCTGGCCAACCTCACCCCGCGCGAGCGGGAGGTCCTAGGACTGATGGCCGAGGGGCGGACGAACTCCGCGATCGCCAAACAGCTCGTCGTCAGCGACGGCGCGGTCGAGAAGCACGTGAGCAACATCTTCCTGAAGCTGGGGCTCTCGCCGAGTGACGGGGACCACCGGCGTGTTCTGGCGGTATTGACCTACATCAATTCGTGAGGGCCCGCCGCCCTGTCGGGGTTCAAGCAGGATCCAGCCGCCAGGGTGGAGACTCGGTCACCGAGCCGGATTGAGTCGCCGCTCGCGGGGCTCCCGACACGGTGAGGCCTAGAACCGAAGAAGGATGGCTGGGCGTCTTAGCAGAAGGGGCCGGGGGGCGGGTAAATCGTGGCAATTCAGGGCATCAGGGCGCCTCAAAAGAGCGTCCAACATATGAGCGGTCCAGGGAAGGCGACCCTTACCGACGTAGGGTGGGCCTTGGCGCTACCGGTCGGCCGGATGCGCCCGAGCAGCCCGCCCGAGGGAGGTCCAGTTCAGTGACCAGCCAGGTCAGTAGCCCAGCCGAGCAGGCCGATGGAGCCGATGAGGCCCTCGTCGGGGAGCAGCGCAGGCCCGCCGGGGAGAAGGAAGTCCGGCGTCTCGACCGTGTCATCATCCGTTTCGCGGGTGATTCGGGTGATGGCATGCAGCTCACCGGTGACCGGTTCACCTCGGAGACGGCGACGTTCGGAAACGACTTGTCGACGCTGCCGAACTTCCCGGCCGAGATCCGGGCGCCTGCCGGAACACTGCCGGGTGTGTCGAGTTTCCAGCTGCATTTCGCGGACCACGACATCCTGACGCCGGGCGATGCGCCGAATGTGCTGGTGGCGATGAACCCGG
>NZ_QOLA01000060.1 GCF_003324565.1 Streptomyces sp. SDr-06
TTGCCGGTGAGGAGGGTGGCGAGGTCGCCCTTGCCGTTCTGTTCGATGGCGGTGTCGAGTTGGTCGGCCATCAGGGTGTCGTAGACGGGGCGTTGTACGGAGCGGAAGACGCCGATGGGGGTGTGGTGGAGGGTGTCGGGGTCGGCGAGGCGGGACAGGGCGAACGCGGTGGTGGGTGAGGGGGTGTGGGCGTCGTGGATGAGGATGTCGGCTTCGTTGGCGGGGGTGATGGTGACGGCCTTGAGGTCGCCGGTGTCCGGGTCGCGCACGACGCCTTGGGTGTTGTCGGTGCCGAAGCGGATGGGGGTGCCGTGTTCGAGGCGGATGACCGCTTCCTGGGCCTGGTCCTTGTCCTTGAGGGCTTCGAAGGCGCCGTCGTTGAAGATGTTGCAGTTCTGGTAGATCTCCACCAGGGCGGTGCCGGGGTGTTCGGCGGCCTGGCGCAGGACGTCGGTGAGGTGTTTGCGGTCGGAGTCGATGGTGCGGGCCACGAACGAGGCCTCCGCGCCGATCGCCAGGGACACCGGGTTGAAGGGGGCGTCCAGGGAGCCCATGGGGGTCGATTTGGTGATTTTGCCGAGTTCGCTGGTGGGGGAGTACTGGCCCTTGGTGAGGCCGTAGATCCGGTTGTTGAACAGCAGGATCTTCAGGTTGACGTTGCGGCGCAGGGCGTGGATGAGGTGGTTGCCGCCGATGGACAGGGCGTCGCCGTCGCCGGTGACGACCCAGACGGACAGGTCGCGGCGGGAGGAGGCGAGTCCGGTGGCGATGGCGGGGGCGCGGCCGTGGATGGAGTGCATCCCGTAGGTGTTCATGTAGTACGGGAAGCGGGAGGAGCAGCCGATGCCGGAGACGAAGACGATGTTTTCCTTGGCCAGGCCGAGTTCGGGCATGAAGCCTTGGACGGCGGCGAGGATGGCGTAGTCGCCGCAGCCGGGGCACCAGCGGACTTCCTGGTCGGACTTGAAGTCCTTCATGGACTGGGCGGCTTCTGCCCTGGGGACCAGTTGCAGGAGCTCGTTGGTGGGAGCGTCAGGCATCGATGGCCTCCTTGAGGGCGGTGGCGAGCTGCTCGGCCTTGAACGGCATGCCGTTGACCTGGGTGTAGGAACGGGCATCCACCAGATATTTCGCGCGGATCAGAGTGGCGAGCTGGCCCAGGTTCATCTCCGGCACGACGACCTTGTCGTACCGCTTCAGGACGGCGGCGAGGTTGTGGGGGAAGGGGTTGAGGTGGCGCAGGTGGGCCTGGGCGATGGGCTCGCCCTGTGCGCGCAGCCGCCGCACCGCGGCGGTGATGGGTCCGTAGGTGGAGCCCCAGCCGAGTACCAGGGTGCGGGCCTGGTCGGGGTCGTCGACGGTCAGGTCGGGGACCTCGATGTTGTCGATCTTGGCCTGGCGGGTGCGGACCATGAAGTCGTGGTTGGCCGGGTCGTAGGAGATGTTGCCCGTGCCGTCCTGCTTCTCGATCCCGCCGATCCGGTGCTCCAGACCCGGTGTGCCCGGCAGCGCCCACGGGCGGGCCAGGGTGCGCGGGTCGCGCTTGTAGGGCCAGAACACCTCGGTGCCATCGGCCAGCGTGTGGTTGGGTCCGGTCGCGAACTGCACCCGCAGATCGGGGAGTTCGTCGATCTCCGGCACCCGCCACGGCTCCGACCCGTTGGCCAGATACCCGTCCGAGAGCAGGAAGACGGGGGTGCGGTAGGTCAGGGCGATCCGCGCGGCGTCGAGGGCCGCGTCGAAGCAGTCCGCCGCCGTCCTGGGCGCCACCACCGGCACCGGCGCCTCACCATTGCGCCCATACATCGCCTGCAGCAGATCCGCCTGCTCCGTCTTGGTCGGCAGGCCCGTCGAGGGGCCGCCGCGCTGGATGTCCACGATCAGCAGCGGCAACTCCAGCGAAACCGCAAGCCCGATCGCCTCCGACTTCAGCGCCACGCCCGGCCCGGAGGTCGTGGTGACCGCGAGGGAGCCGCCGAACGCGGCGCCGAGGGCCGCGCCGACACCGGCGATCTCGTCCTCCGCCTGGAAGGTCCGCACCCCGAAATTCTTGTGCCGCGACAACTCGTGCAGGATGTCCGAGGCCGGAGTGATCGGATACGAACCCAAGTACAGCGGCAGATCCGCCTGCCGCGCCGCCGCGATCAACCCGTACGACAACGCCAGGTTCCCGGAGATGTTGCGGTAGGTGCCCGCCGGGAACGCCTTCGTGGCCGGGGCGACCTCGTAGGAGACCGCGAAATCCTCCGTCGTCTCACCGAAGTTCCAGCCCGCCCGGAACGCCGCCACATTCGCCTCCGCGATGGCCGGCTTCTTCGCGAACTTCGCCCGCAGAAACTTCTCCGTGCCCTCCGTCGGGCGGTGATACATCCACGACAGCAGACCCAGCGCGAACATGTTCTTGCTGCGCTCGGCCTCCTTCCGCGACAGACCGAACTCCTTCAGTGCCTCGATCGTCAGCGTCGTCAACGGCACCCGGTGCACGTTGTATGCCGACAGCGAGCCGTCCTCCAGCGGAGACGTGTCGTAGCCGACCTTGGCCATAGCGCGCTTGGCGAACTCGTCCGTGTTCACGATGATCTCCGCGCCGCGCGGCACGTCCGCCAGGTTCGCCTTCAGCGCCGCCGGGTTCATCGCCACCAGCACATTCGGCGCATCGCCCGGCGTCAGGATGTCGTGGTCCGCGAAATGCAGCTGGAAACTCGACACACCCGGCAGTGTTCCGGCAGGCGCCCGGATCTCGGCCGGGAA
>NZ_QOLA01000061.1 GCF_003324565.1 Streptomyces sp. SDr-06
CCGACGTGGCCACCGACAACCCGATCCCGACCCCACCCTTCTGGGGCACCCGCGTCATCAAGGGCATCGGCCTCAAGGAATACGCCACCTGGCTCGACGAAGACGCCCTCTTCAAAGGCCAGTGGGGCCTCAAGGGCGACACCATCGAGAGCGAAGGGCGCCCGCGGCTGCGGATGTGGCTGGACCGGCTGCGTACGGACAACCTGCTGGAAGCGGCCGTCGTGCACGGCTACTTCCCCTGCGTCTCCAAGGGCGACGACCTGATCATCCTCGACGAGCGGGGCAGCGAAGCCACCCGGTTCACCTTCCCGCGCCAGCATCGCGGGCGCCGGCTGTGCCTGGCGGACTTCTTCCGCCCGGAGGACTCCGGCGAGGTGGACGTGATCGGCCTCCAGGTCGTCACCGTCGGCTCGAAGATCGGCGAGGCCACGGCCGAGCTCTTTCAGGGCAACTCCTACCGCGACTACCTCGAACTGCACGGCCTGTCCGTCCAGTTGGCCGAAGCGCTCGCCGAGTACTGGCACGCCCGGGTCCGCTCCGAGCTCGGCATCGCGGCGGCCGATCCGACCTCGTTGCAGGCCATGTTGCGGACCGAGTACCAGGGCTGCCGCTACTCGCTGGGCTATCCGGCCTGCCCCGACCTGGAGGACCGGGCGAAGATCGCCCACCTGCTGCGGCCGGAGCGGATCGGCGTGCACCTCTCCGAGGAGTTCCAGCTCCACCCCGAGCAGTCCACCGACGCCATCGTCGTCCACCACCCCGAGGCCAGCTACTTCAACGCGGGAAGGGGCCGGTCATGACAACCTACTCCTTCGAGTTCTTCCCGCCCAAGACCGAGGCCGGGGCGCAGACTCTGTGGAACGCCATCCGGCGGGTGGAGCCGCTGGCACCGGACTTCGTCTCCGTGACATACGGCGCGGGCGGCTCGTCCCGGGACCGTACGGTCGAGATCACCAAGCGCATCGCGGCCGAGACGACGCTGCGACCCGTCGCCCACCTCACCGCCGTCGGCCACTCGGTCGCCGAGCTGAGGCACATCATCGGCCAGTACGCCGACGCCGGAGTCCGGGACGTCCTGGTCCTGCGCGGCGATCCGCCGGGCGACCCCCGCGGCCCCTGGACCCCGCACCCCCAGGGCCTGACATACGCGTATGAACTCGTCGAACTGGTCCGCTCCCTGGGGGAGTTCACCATCGGGGTGGCGGCGTTCCCCGAGCGCCATCCGCGCTCGGACACCTGGGCGAGCGACATCGGGCACTTAGTGGCGAAGTGCCGGGCCGGGGCGGACTACGCCATCACCCAGATGTTCTTCGACGTGGAGGACTACCTGCGGCTGCGCGACCGGGTGGCGGCCGCGGGCTGCGACACCCCGATCATCCCGGAGATCATGCCCGCCACCGACGTACGCCAGATCCGCCGCTTCGCGCAGCTCAGCAACGCGGCGTTCCCGGAGGACCTGGCCCACCGCCTCGAAGCCGTCCGCGACGACCCGGCCCAGGGGCATGCCATCGGCGTGGCCCACGCCACCGCGATGGCCGAGCGCCTGCTCGCCGAAGGCGCGCCCGGCCTCCACTACATCACCCTCAACCGATCCACCGCGGCCCTGGAGATCCACCGGGCCGTACAGAGCTCAAGGAGCCTTCATGTCAGCTGAGTCCGCCGTGGCCACCGGTTTCACGGATTTCAAGGTCGCGGACCTGTCCCTCGCGGAGTTCGGCCGGAAGGAGATCACCCTCGCCGAGCACGAGATGCCCGGCCTGATGTCGATCCGCAAGGAGTACGCGGCCACGCAGCCGCTGGCGGGTGCCCGGATCATGGGCTCGCTGCACATGACGGTCCAGACCGCCGTGCTGATCGAGACGCTGGTCGCGCTCGGCGCCGAGGTGCGCTGGGTGTCGTGCAACATCTACTCCACCCAGGACCATGCGGCCGCCGCCATCGCCGCCGCGGGCATCCCGGTGTTCGCGTGGAAGGGCGAGACCCTTGAGGAGTACTGGTGGTGCACCGAGCAGGCGCTGACCTGGCCCGGCCACTCGGGCCCCAACATGATCCTGGACGACGGCGGCGACGCCACCCTTCTGGTGCACAAGGGCGTCGAGTACCAGAAGGCGGGCGCGGTACCCGACCCGTCGACCGCCGACAACGACGAACTGGCCGTGATTCTGCGCCTGTTGGGCACCACCACGATCGACTGGACCGCACTCGCCTCGGAGATCCGTGGTGTGACGGAGGAGACCACGACGGGTGTGCACCGTCTGTACGAGATGATGCGTGACGGGGACCTTCTCTTCCCGGCGATCAATGTGAACGACGCGGTGACGAAGTCGAAGTTCGACAACAAGTACGGCTGCCGCCACTCGCTGATCGACGGCATCAACCGTGCCACCGATGTTCTGATCGGCGGCAAGACGGCTGTGGTGTGTGGTTACGGTGACGTCGGCAAGGGCTGCGCGGAGTCGCTGCGGGGCCAGGGTGCCCGGGTGATCATCACGGAGATCGACCCGATCTGCGCGCTGCAGGCGGCGATGG
>NZ_QOLA01000062.1 GCF_003324565.1 Streptomyces sp. SDr-06
GACCTCGACCCGGTCGATGCCTCGGTGCTGCGCCCAGGCGACCCCGGCGATCATCACCGTGCCCGCCTTGGGCCGGGCGAACGGTTTCGGGGTGTCGATCCGGGACTCCGTCTTGATCGGCGCCTTCTTCGCCCAGGAGCGCTTGACCCAGTACGCGTCGTAGGCGTCGAACGTGGTCAGTTCCAGGTCCTGGAGCCACTTGCACGCCGAGACATAGCCGTACAGGCCCGGGACCACCATGCGGACCGGGAAACCGTGCACGAACGGGAGGGGTTCACCGTTCATGCCAAGGGCGAGCATCGCGTCGCGGCCGTCCATGATGTCCTCGACCGGGCTGCCGATCGTCATGCCGTCCACCGACCGCGCCACCAGCTGGTCGGCCGGGCCGCCCCTCGACGGCGGCCGCACCCCGGCCTCCTTCAGCAGGTCGGCGAGCGGCACCCCGATCCAGCGGGCGTTGCCGACGTAGGGACCGCCGACTTCGTTGGACACACACGTGAGCGTGATGTCCCGCTCGATCAGTTGGCGCCCCAGCAGGTCCTGGAAGGTGACGGTGAGTGGGCGGGCGATGCCCTTGCCGTGGATCTTCATCCGCCAGGTCGTCGCGTCGACCTTGGGGATGACCAGGGCGGTGTCGACGCGGTAGAAGTCGCCGTTGGGGGTGACGAACGGGCTGATGCCCGGGGTATGCAGGACCGCAGCGGCGGGAATCGGCTGAGCTGCCGAGGCGGGCCGGGGCAGCACCACCTTGGCCCGGGAAGCGACGGCGCCCTGGCCGTGGGAGCCGTTCAGGGAACGTCCCAGCAGTCCGGCACCGGCGGAAGCGGCGGCCGCGGCGCTGGCCGCGATCACAAACCCGCGCCGGTCCCAGCCACCAGGCGGTGCCGACGCCTCTCCTTGAGGCGCCACGCCGGTCCCGGCCGCGTCCCGGCCTGGTGCGGTGAGGCGGCCGATGAGCAGGTACAGCAGTCCTGCTCCGGCGAGAGCGCCGATCACGGAGGGCAGCGCGTCCGCGGCGCTCGTCGAGTCCGGGCGGCTGATCGCCGCCAGCGCTCCGACCACACCGAACAGCAGGACTCCGGCGGCCCCGGTGCGGCGAAAACGCAGCGCGAGGACGCCGAGGACGAGGGCGAGCAGGGCCAGGACGGTGAGGATGCCGAGTTGGAGGAAGAGTTTGTCGTTGGTGCCGAAGTGCCGGATCGCCCAGTCCTTCAGGGCCGCGGGTGTGCGGTCGATGGCTGCGCCGCCCACGGCGATCACCGGACCGGATTCCGGGCGGACCGCGGCGGAGACCAGCTCGGCCACGGACAGCGCGGCGAACCCGGCCAGCAGTCCGGACAGCGCTGCGAGCGGAAGGCGGATCCCCCTGCTCAGAAGTTTCATCACGGCTCCTATTCGGAGCCGATGGGCAGCGGGATTGGCCGATCATTCCAACGAGTCAGACCACGCGTATGGCTGACGGGGCGTGAGGGGCTCCCCCGGCAGGTGAACGGCTGTGTGCCGCAGCCGCATCGGCGTATGACGGCAATGGGTACGCGCCCACGCTCAGCCCGCTCTCTCCGGGGCTCCGCCAGGCTCGCCGCGCACTTCACCGAGTTGGACGTAGCCCGCGCCGACGGGATGCTGTGCTCATCCGGCGCCGGCGCGGACCGTTTCTGTCGCCTTCCCCAAGGCAGGCTCTCGCTTCAGGACGCGAGAGCCCTGGCGCTCACGGCGCTTTAGCGCTGCCGATCCTCCTCAGGCATCGGTCGGTGGATGCCGCGGTGGTCCCAGCCCATCTGCTCACGACCGCCGTTGAAACAACGGTTGCCGAACCCCGGGTTGAGGATGCCGATCACGCTGACGGTGTTCCCGCACACGTTGACGGGAACATGGACCGGAATCTGGATCACGTTGCCGGACAGCACCCCGGGCGAGCCCACCGCCGCACCCTGCGCACGGGCGTCGGCGAACGCTGCCGGCGCTCCCGCGAGCGCCGCGGCACCCATCGCGAGCATCACGGTCACGCTCTTCCATGCCTGCTTCTTCCGTACTCCTTGCTGTGGTGTCAGGTCCCCGTTCCGCCAGCGAGGCGGCAGGGACGGCCGTCCTGACCGGAACGGCCGCACGAGCGGTTCGGCACGCGCCGCGGACCGGCTTGGAGCACGGCGCCCTTTCCACTCGATCGGCCGACACGACGCGCCGCAGCCCTCAACCCGCCCAGAGGCAGACTTTCGAGGCCAGGGCCGGAACTCTCAGCGCGCAGCAATCCGACGGCCCGCTGGCTCCGAATCACCTGCACAACCACGAACTTCCGGGAGGATCGCCGGGTGAAAGAGAGCGTGCACATCGGTGGAGTTCGTGAGGTCGGCCCCGACCTGCCCGAGCTTCTGGGCAGGACCGCGCGCGGCGACGAGGAGGCGTTCTCCGCGGTGTACGACGCGGTCATCGGCCCTGTCTTCGGGCTGGTGCGCAGCGTGCTGCGTGACCC
>NZ_QOLA01000063.1 GCF_003324565.1 Streptomyces sp. SDr-06
CCAGGCCTCGGTGAGGCGGTTGAGGTAGTCGTAGGTGAAGCACTGAGTGTCGGTCTGACCCGTGTCCTGGACGTCGGACACGGACGTGACGGCTCCGGACGGCGTGTAGGTGTAGTTGGTGACGTCGGCCGAGGTGGTGGTGCTGGTCTCCTTGTCCAGGGTCGACTTCAGTACCCGCCCCGTGGCCGCGTCGTAATTGTTGGTCTGCACGACCTGGTTGGGGACATCACCGACGGTGCTCCGCTGGACCTGGCCGAGCGGGGTGTAGGTCATGCCGCTGAGGTAGTCCGCGTCACCGCCGGCGAGAAGGAGCTGTCCGGCGATGTTGTACGCGTAGTACACCGTCTCGGCGTTCAGGCCGCCCGCGGCCGGCATCGTCGTGTTGTCGAGCAGTCCGACGTTCGGGGTGTAGGCCATGCCGGTGTTGTAGGTGCCCGCCAGCTTCCCCTCCGAGGAAGGGATGGTGACCGAGGAACCGGTGGGGCGGTAGCCGGTGTCGTAGCCGGTGACCGAGGTCGTGTAGGCGTTGCCGTTGACGAATCGGGTCGACGACGTGGGATAGCCCTTGGCGAGCGCGTCGTAGGTCCACGAGGCGAGCTGCGTGCCCGTGGTCGAGCCGGAGTACTCGGCGGTCTTCCGGCCGAGGGCGTCGTAGGTGTAGGCCAGGGTCTTGTTGCGGGCGTCCGTGGTCGACGTGACCTGGTCGAGGTCGTTGTAGGTGTAGGTGGTGGTGCCGGTGTCCGGGTCAGTGGAGGACAGCTTGCGGCCGCGCAGGTCGTAGCTGGTGCTCCATTTGTTGCCGGAGCTGTCGGTCACCAGGTCCGGCTGGCCTGCCACGTTGTAGTGGTAGTGGGTGGTGTCGGCGTCGCCGGTGGGTGTGGCGCTGTGGTACTGAAGGAGCGCCGTGGTGCGGCCGCGGGCGTCGGTGACCTTGCTGGTCGCGGACGCGCCGGGCGGTGGGGTGACGTCGACCCGGTCGACTCCGGGGTAGGCGGTGGTGCTGCGCCATTGTTCGACGGCGTAGCTGGACAGCGCCTGGGCGACAGGGCGCCCCATCCCGTCGAAGTAGGTGCCGGTCTGTGAAGGCACCTGGTCGTCGTTGACGACGTAGAGGGTGGTGGAGGGGTCGGCCGTGTTGTAGTAGTTGGCGTTGGCTTTCACCGTCCAGCCGTGGCTGTCGTAATAGGTGTCCGAGATCAGGCGTCCCGAGCCGCCGTCACCGCTGCTCTGCTGTTCCTGGCGCAGCCGGAGCAGTCCGTCGTACAGCTTGTAGTCGATGCCGTATGACTCGTCTTCGCGCAGCGTCTGGGTCGTCACCACGCTGGGCGTGGTGTTGTTGAGTGCGTAGGTGAACTTGTTGTTGGGGGACTTGGTCGCCTTGGGCCGGCCGGGCATCCAGACAGCGGAGATACGGCCGAGCGGGTCGTAGGTGACGTCGGTGATGCGTCCGTTGGCGTCCGTGGTGGTGAGGGGGGCGGAGCGCAGCGGGTCGTAGGTCGTGGTGCTCTTCCAGCCGGTGGTGGCGGGGGCGACGGCCGGCTGGGTGCTGGTGACCGAGGTCGGCAGCGCGCCGATGGCCGGGGTGTAGGCGGTAGAGGTCGTGGCACCGGCCGCGTTGGTCACGCTGGTGGCACGGCCGTAGTCGTCGTACGTCGTGGTGCCGATGGTCTTGAGCTGTGCGGTGCCCGAGGCGTCGAAGTGGTCGAGTGCCTGGGTCTGCGAGATGTCACCGGTGGCACCGAGGGTGCCGAGGGGCTTGCTGTCGTAGATGTTGCGGTTGTCCGCGAGGGTGTTGGACGCGTCCGGGGTGGCGGCGCACCCTCCGGCGATTTTGATGGCTTCGGCGGGGAAGGCCAGCATGTTCGCTGCGGTGTTCTGGGCGTAACTGGTCGTGGTGCAGGTCTCGGGGGTGGCGGCGGTGCCGTCGCCCTTGTCGTCGACGGTGCTGACGAGCCCGTCGGAGTTGTAGGTGGTGTCGGTTTCGGTGCTGCGCCAAGTGCCGTCCGCGAGCAGCGCGCGCTGGTGCACGGCAGCGATGCCGCCCTGGCGGGCTGTCAGGTCGGGCAGTCCGGT
>NZ_QOLA01000064.1 GCF_003324565.1 Streptomyces sp. SDr-06
ACCGGACTGCCCGACCTGACAGCCCGCCAGGGCGGCATCGCTGCCGTGCACCAGCGCGCGCTGCTCGCGGACGGCACTTGGCGCAGCACCGAAACCGACACCACCTACAACTCCGACGGGCTCGTCACCGCGGTCGACGACAAGGGCGACGGCACCGCCGCCACCCCCGAGACATGCACCACGACCAGTTACGCCCAGAACACCGCGGCGAACATGCTGGCCTTCCCCGCCGAGGCCATCAAGATCTCGGCCCCGTGTGGGACCACTCCGGACGCCTCCAACACCCTGGCCGACACACGCAACATCTACGACGGCAAGGCGTTCGCAACGCTCGGCGCCACCGGTGACATCTCGGAGACGCAGGCGCTGGACCACTTCGACAGTTCGGGCGCGGCGCAGCTCAAGACCATCGGCACCAGGAGGTACGACGACTACGGCCGCACCATCAGCGTGACGAATGCGGCCGGTGCGACCACCTCCACCGCGTACACCCCCGCCGCCGGCGCCATGGCGACCTCGGTCAGCAGCACCCAGCCGGCCGTCGCCCCGGCCACCACCGGCTGGACCAGCACCACGACGTACGACCCGGTGCGAGCCGTTCCGCTCACCACGACGGACCCCAACGGGCGGATCACCGACGTCACCTACGACCCGCTCGGGCGGATCTCCGCCGTGTGGCTGCCCGGCCGGGCCAAGGCGACGAAGTCACCCAGCCGCAAGTTCAGCTACGCGCTCAACAACACGACGCCCAGCGTGGTGACCACTCAGGTCCTCCGCGAGGACGAGTCCTACGGAGTCGACTACAAGCTGTACGACGGACTGCTCCGGCTGCGCCAGGAGCAGCAGAGCAGCGGCGACGGCGGCTCGGGACGGCTCGTTGGCGACACGTACTACGACAGCCACGGCTGGACGGTGAAAGCCAACGCCGAGTACTACAACACGGCCGACCCCTCCACCACCCTCTTCGTCGTCAACGACGACCAGGTGCCTTCACAGACCGGCACCTACTTCGACGGCATGGGCCGCCCTGTCGCCCAGGCGCTGTCCAGCTACGCCGTCGAACAATGGCGCAGCACCACGGCCTACCCGGGCGCCGACCGGGTCGATGTCACCCCGCCGCCCGGCGCGTCCGCGACGAGCACGGTCAAGGACGCGCGTGGCCGCACGACCGCGCTCCTCCAGTACCACGGCCCGACGCCCACCGGCGACGCCGACACCACCCGTTACCACTACAACGCGGCAGGCCTGCAGGACCTGGTGACCGACAGCTCCGGCAACAAGTGGAGCACCAGCTACGACCTGCGCGGCCGCAGGGCCTCGTCCACGGACCCGGACACCGGGACCACCACGTACACCTACGACGACCTCGACCAGGTCACGTCGACCACGGACGCCCGCAACAAGACCCTGGCCTACACGTACGACGCCCTCGGCCGGAAGACCGCCGAGTACTCCGGCTCGACCACGGGCACGCAGCTCGCCTCGTGGACGTACGACACGCTCGCCAAGGGCTATCCCACGTCGTCGACCCGATTCGTCAACGGCAACGCCTACACGACGTCGGTGAGCGGTTACGACATCGCCTACCGTCCGACCGGTTCGTCGGTCACCGTCCCCTCCTCGGAGGGGAAGCTGGCGGGCACCTACAACACCGGCATGGCCTATACGCCCAACGTGGGCCTGCTCGACAACACGACGATGCCCGCCGCGGGCGGCCTGACCGCCGAGACCGTCTACTACTCGTACAACATCGCCGGACAGCTCCTTCTGGCCGGCGGTGACGCGGACTACCTCAGCGGCATGTCCTACACCCCGCTCGGCCAGGTCCAGCGGAGCACGGTCGGCGACGTTCCCAACCAGGTCGTGCAGACCAACAATTACGACGCGGCCACGGGGCGGGTACTGAAGTCGACCCTGGACAAGGAGACCAGCACCACCACGTCGGTCGACGTCACCAACTACACCTACACGCCGTCCGGAGCCGTCACGTCCGTGTCCGACGTCCAGGACACGGGTCAGACCGACACTCAGTGCTTCACCTACGACTACCTCAACCGCCTCACCGAGGCCTGG
>NZ_QOLA01000065.1 GCF_003324565.1 Streptomyces sp. SDr-06
TGACGAGCCCGTCGGAGTTGTAGGTGGTGTCGGTTTCGGTGCTGCGCCAAGTGCCGTCCGCGAGCAGCGCGCGCTGGTGCACGGCAGCGATGCCGCCCTGGCGGGCTGTCAGGTCGGGCAGTCCGGTCCGCTTGTGCGTGGCAGTGATGCGGCCCGCCCATGGGTCGTTGAGGGTGGCCGATTTCAGCGCGCCGCCGATGGCGTCGTAGGTACGGCTTTCGCGCGAGAACCCTGCGAGCTGGTCGTCGTCGGCAATCGTCCCGCCGCCCGAGTCGGTCACGGTCACGGACCGCTTGGAGCCATCGGCCTTCACGTCGCCGTTCATGCCGCGCAGGTAGAGCGTGGAGGACTGGGTCAGTGTCTGCGGGGCGGCGCCCGTGTGGGTGATCACCTCGCCGTAGCCACGGAACTGGCCCCAGGTGCGGTTCTTGGGGTCGGCGAGCTCCTCGTCGTCGTGGTGCCAGGCGGCGCCGCCGAGGTACTCGTACGACGTGGACTTGGTGGCCGCGCCGATGCCCGTCTTGTCGACCTCGGTCACTTGCTGGACGAGGTATTTGTGGAACCAGTCGAGGACCGGGTCGCTTGCTCCTTGTGGCGTCCAGTAGACGGGGTAGCAGGACATGGTGTTGCTGTCGGGCGCGGCGGGCATGTGGGTGCCGTTGACGCACTCGGGGTCTTTGTAGACGACGTTGATCTGGCCGCCGGACTCGGTGTTGATCGCGTTGATCCGCAGCCTGAAGATCGGCGGGATGTTGTCGACGGCGCCGACCCTGTTGGCCATCCGCTGTCCCAGGAAGGTGACGGTCGGTGTGGCTGCCGTGCCACCGTCGTTTCCGGTGTGGGTCAGCGAGGCCAGCCACAGGGACGGCTTGTTGGTGTCACCTGAGGCCGGGAACTGGTGGGTGAGGGAGTAGGTATCTGCGGTGGAGTAGGCGGTGCCGACCAGGACCTGGGTGGTGATGGTCGTGAGCCGCTTGGTGCTCCAGAACGAGGGGGCATGGTTCGAGCAGGTGCCGGTGGAGGGGCAGTTCTGGTCGAAGGGCACATCCGGCCAGTGAGCAGCGTTCGCGGTGGTCAGCAGATTCGGGGCACAGGTGAAGTTCGCGTCCGGGATGCAGCGCTCGGCGGTTGTGAACAGCACCTGCGCTGCGGCCTTCTTCCCCGCCACGACGTCCGGCAGGCGCTGACCGTAGGTGATGGCGGTCAGGTAGCCGCCACGGATGTACGGGGTCAGGGTGTTGGTGGTCCCCCGCGCGTAGTAGTTGGACTCGGTGTTGTACGCGTAGGTGGTGACGTTCTGGTTGGCGTCCACGACGAAGTCGAGGGCCCAGCGCCACGCCTGCTGGCACCAGGAGGTGTCGTAGGTCGTTCCGTGGCAGGGCTCACCGGCGTCGTTGCCGAAGACCGGGGCGGTCCAAGTGGAGTTGGTCGCGGGTGTGGTGGTGCTGCCCGGAGCGTGGTTGAGCCCGAAGTAGTACTGCACGCCGTTGTTCGTGGTAACGCGCCAGTACTCGCCGTTCTGGGCGCCGTTCGCGGCCCCGGTGAGGTGCTCGACCCGCGAGCCGTCGTCGCTGTTCTCCCGCCAGGTGCCGGTGGTGTCGTCCTTGACCAGCTTCACGGAGCGGCCACCGAGCGACATGGTCATGCTCTCGCCCGACCAGCAGTTGTCACCCACCGTGTTGGGCTGGCCGTCCTTCGAGCACGGCTTGTAGGAACGCTCGATGAAGCCGGGGTCGTAGTCCCAGCCGTCACCGACCCACGACGCCTGGTTGTTGGTGGCCGAGGTCCGGCCGTCCAGGCTCGCCGAGTCGTACGAAAGCGCCACGGCGGGAGCGGATCCGCCCAGCGGGGCCGGCACGCTGACCGGGTAGGTCCAGGTGAAGTCACCGGTTGAGGTGCCAGCGCTCCAACTTCCCGATGGGGCAAGGGGGGTGGC
>NZ_QOLA01000066.1 GCF_003324565.1 Streptomyces sp. SDr-06
CCGGGCGCAACGGCGCATCCGGGCTTTCCGGAAGGCAGAAGGCAGGGAACGAGACTATGCGACAGGTCACCCGCAAGGGACTGATCACCATGGCGGCCGCGACCGGCGTCATCGCCATGGGCAGCGGCGCCGCACACGCCGACTCCGGCGCCCAGGGCGGCGCCACGAACTCGCCGGGCGTGCTGTCCGGCAACGCGCTGCAGGCACCGGTGCACGTACCGGTCAACGCCTGCGGCAACACCGTGAACGTGATCGGTGCGCTCAATCCGGCGTTCGCCAACACCTGTGCCAACAGGGGCGGCGGCCACCCGGGCGGCGGGGCGATGGCGTCCGGCCACACCAGCAACTCCCCGGGCGTGGGCTCCGGCAACACCATCCAGGCGCCCGTCGACGTACCCGTGAACCTCTGCGGGAACAGCGTGAACGTGGTGGGGGTGGGCAACCCCGTGTTCGGCAACGACTGCCTCAACGACGAGAGCGGCCGTTTGGGGCACCCGCAGCACCCGGGCCACCCCGGTCACCCGCAGCACCCGGGACAGCCCCACCACCCGGGACACCCCGAGCACCCCGGGAACCCGCACCACCCCGGTGGGCACAAGCCGCCCTGCACGCCCGAGCAGCCGGGCCACCCGCAGCAGCCCGGGCACCCCGGGGTTCCGCAGAACCCGGTCAGCCCGATCGCGCACCAGCCGGCCAAGCCCGCGCCCGCGCAGCCGGCCGCGCCCGGCAAGCCCGCTGCGTCAGTCGAGTCCGCCGCGTCCGCCCCGGTCACCCAGGCCGTGACCGCGCCCGCCGCCCGGGCCGCGCTGGCGCACACCGGCTCCGAGGGCCTGGGCTTCGCCGCCCCGGCCGCCGCCGGTCTGGTGCTCGGCGGAGCCGTGCTCTACCGCCGGAGCCGTGCCGCGCGGTAGTCGCAACACCCCCGAAGCCGCACGCGCGGCGGTCATGACGGAGCGGGCCCCGCACCCATGCGGGGCCCGCTCCGTCATGGCGGCACTCTCACCAGGTGGCCCGCAGCTGGCGGATGATCCGCCGGCGGAGCCGCACTCTGCGGCTGCCGTCCCGATGCAGACTCAGTCGGTCCAACTCCCAGTGTCCGTACTCGGCATGGTCGGTCAGCAGGCGTGTCGCCTCCTTGCGGGACACCCCGCGGGGGACGTACACGTCGACAAATTCGTATTCCGGCATCGCATCTATTGTGCGGGCAGAGGCCCGGTACGGATAGCGTCTGCACTATGTCTGATGCTGCGCAGCCCACCGCTGCCGAGGTACGTGCCGCCGCCGAGGCGGTCAAAGCCGCGCTGGACCGTCACCTCGATGCGGTGGAACGCCGCACGGGGGACGACGACCCCGGCGTGTACGAGGCGTTCAACGCGCTCGCGGCGGCCGCCGAGGCGTACGACGAGCGGCTCTACGACCGCTATGACGAGGTGACCCCCTTCGAGATCCCCGGCGCCGACGACTCGCTCCCGCCCTACGCGGGCCCCGAGGAACCCAACGCCCTCAGCGTGCTCATCCGGCGCGACTACGCCGTGGCCGAGCCCCAGCGCCTGCTGGCCCAGGCCCAGCGGATCACCGATCTCGACCCCGAGGCCGACGACGCGGACGGGGTCGAGCGCACGGCGCCGGTCGTCGGCAGCAGCGTCCATGCCGCGCTGGGTGTCCTCTTCGGCGAGTACGAGCCGGACGAAATCGCCTCCCGGCACAAGGAGTTCGGCCTGGAGGAGGGTGACTCCACGCTGTGGGTGTCGGCCGCCGACGAGCTCCCGGAGCCCGGCGAGTGGCTGAGCACGCCCTTCGACCACGCCGATCCGCAGCGTGTGGTGTGCCGCTTCGACGTGAGCGCCGTCTTCGACGAGGAGGAGCTGGAGGACGGCCTCGACGAGGAGGACGACCTGCGACCGGCCCCCTGACCCGGCC
>NZ_QOLA01000068.1 GCF_003324565.1 Streptomyces sp. SDr-06
GGATTTTCCCGGCGACCCGTAATCGAGTCTTCCGGGCCCGATCGAAATGAATTCGGCATGCCGAAAACACTCCCGGTCGGGAGATCGTGCTGAGTTGGGTTGCCGCAGATCCTGCGGCGGACGGTTGCCCGGAACCATCCCGGCTGCGTGACAACTCGGAGAACATTACACGAGATCCCGGGGTCCACGGACGCCCCCTCCCCCGCCGCCCCGCCCCTCTCTCGGCGCCCCCGCCCCTCCTCCTCTCTATGGGGAGGAAGTCGGCAGGGGCGGCCACGGCCGACGATTCGGGTTGCGGTTGCCGCAGCGTCAACTCCTACCGTCGTCTGTGTGGCCGGAGACACCGGCCCGGCGATGGGAGGCACGGCAATGGCCTGGTCGATCGCGGAGGTGGCCCGGATGTCCGGGGTGACGTCCCGGACGCTGCGGCACTACGACGAGATCGGTCTGCTGCCGCCGGCCTGGATCGGAAGCAACGGGCACCGCTACTACGAGGAGTCCGACCTGCTGCGGCTGCAGCAGATCCTGGTGATGCGCGAGCTGGACCTGGGGCTGCGCGAGATCCAGGCCGTGCTGGACAGCCAGGTGGACCGCGTGGCCGTACTTCGCGAGCACCACCAACGGCTGCTGGCGGAACGGAACCGGCTCGCCACCCTGGCCCACACGGTCGGGCGCACCATCGCCGAACTGGAGGAAGCAGAGGAGAACAACGCCATGACGAAGATCAACCGGCCGGAGAACCTGTTCGAGGGGTTCGAGCCCTCGGATGCCGAGTCGGAGAAGGTGCGCGAGCGCTGGCCCGAGGCGTGGGAGGAGTCGCGGCAGGCCATCGAGACGATGACCGCCGAGGACTCCGAGCGGTGGCAGCGGGAGGTGACGGCGCAGATGATCCGCGTCGCGGAGCTCATGGTGGCCGGTACCCCGGTCGACGACCCCGCGGTCCAGGCCGAGATGGCCGACCACTACCGGGGCGTCTGTCGGTTCTGGACGCCGAACGCGGTCGCGTACAAGGGGCTGGGGCAGACCTATGTCGACGAGCCCCAGATGCGCGCCAACTTCGACAAGATCGCCAACGGCCTCGCCGTCTACCAGCGGGACGCGATGTTCGTCTACGCCGACGCCCAGCTGAGCTGACCACCGGCTCCGCTCACTGGTCGGCCCGCATCCGGCATCGCCTGCCGACCGCCGTCCGACCGGCGGCACATGACCTCCGGGGGGCTGCAGACCCCCGGTGGCACCCGGGCCGCCTTCGCGCACGCCTCTCGCCATCGCCTTCCCGCACGGCCGCCAACGAGCGCTGTCCAGTGCCCCGTTTAGGGGTTTTGGCAGGACACCAGACCTTTGCCGTGAATGCCCTCCGCGCCGCTGTTCCAAGTTCGTAACCGTTCCCGAAGCACCGCCACCGCGAGCCCGTCGAACACCTGGGAAATCAGGGATCCGGGCAGGTCGGGGCGGTGCGACTGTGCGTTGCGCGTGCAATCTGCTTTGGGTACACATAGACGGCGCGCCCTGCTGCGCGTGGTGTTCGTTCGGTCTGTTACGGGGGTGTGTGCGTGAAGTTCGACATGGGGTCCACGACTCTGTCCGACCTGGGAAGGAGCACCGAGGGGTCGAGTGGTGATCTCGGTGCGTTGATCCGGCAGTTGATCGCGGCCGCTGATCCGCTGGAGGGGAAGTTCAACGGGGCCGGGAAGGTCGCGTTCGACTCGTTCAAGGCGCACGCG
>NZ_QOLA01000006.1 GCF_003324565.1 Streptomyces sp. SDr-06
AACCGCCCATGCACTGCGCCCAGTTCCCCGGCCCACAACGTGACATCACTAAGGTCGTCCCCACCCATAACCACACCAACGACCGACCTGCCCATCCGTCACAGAAAAGACCGTTGCAGTACTAGGGTGAAGCGGACGTACAGGACATGAACAGGAGCCCGCCGTGGACGGCGGGCCCTGAACCAGCGGACGACTCCGCTCCCCCTGTCGTGCACTCCGCGTCGACTCAGTTGACGCAGGGCACTCCGCCGGCTTTGACGGCCGGCCCGCTGTCCTCGCTGTCCGCAGGGGAAGCGGAGGCGGAGTTACTGGGAGCGGGCGAGGGAGCCTTGTTGTCCGGCGGCGTGTAATCGCGTCCCAGGGTGACGCGGACGTGTCCGGCCGGCACGGCGGAACTGGCGGTGGCGGAACCCGACTTGAGGCGGGACGCGATCTGCTGGGCGGCCTGTTGGGCACCTGCGCCGTAGGCCACGGTCGTGTGTGCCTGGGCGGGTGCGTTCCCCGTCTGGCCGGCGGTGTAGCCGAGCGCGGCCAGGGCTTTGAGCTCGGTGTCGGCAAGACCGCCGGTGCCATTGCCGTTACGGACGTCCACAGTGGCGGGGGCCGCCTTGGCACCGGATTTGGCATCGCCGTCGTCGGGGGACGCAGAAGGACTGGCGCCGAACGTCTGCTGAACGATTGCCTTGATCTTCTCAGGGTCGACAAGGTTCACGGATTCGCCCTTGCGGGTGGCGAACCCCGTGATGGGCAGAGTGTGGAACTCGACGTTGCCACCGGTGAGGTTGGGCGCTTGCTGGGCGAAGTCCAGCACCTGCCAGGAGCTGTCGATGACCAGGTCCTTCTTGATGACGTCGAACAGCCCCTGCAGCTTTCCGAGGTCGCCGAAGAGGCCCTCGTTCTTGAGCTGATGGGTGACGCTCGAGATGAACGCCTGCTGGCGACGGGTGCGGTCGAGGTCTCCCCCGTCCAGGCCATGGCGCTGGCGGACGAAGGCGAGCGCCTGCTTTGCGTTCACCTTCTGCACCCCGGCTGGGAAGTCCGCGCCGGAATAGCGGTCCTTGACCGGGTGCTTGAGGCAGACGGTGATGGGCTCAAGGACTTTGGCGATGTCGTAGAAGCCGAGCAGGTTGACCTCGGCGAAGTGGTCGATCGGTACGCCGGTGAACTGCTGCACGGTGGCCAGTGTCGCCTCGCGTCCGGCTTCGCGGCTCTTGCCTTCGAGGTCCGGACCTTTGATGCCCTGCTTGGACAGGCGTTCGCTGGCTCCCGTGTAGGCGTTGGCGTACGCCTCCTTTATCTTGTGCTCGCCCTGGGAGGAGCCGTCGCCGTTGAGCGTCTCCACGTAATCGTCGCGAGGAATGGAGAAGGCGCTGACTTTGCCTCCGTCCGCGGGGATGTGCATCAGGATCAGCGTGTTGGTGTTGTAGTAGCCGATCTCGCTCGACCCGGCGTGCAACTGGTCCTGGACGAACTCCTTGGGCAGGTCCTTGCCGTTCATGTCCTTGCGCGAGTCGAGGCCGATCAGCAGCAGGTTCACCGAACTGTCCAGATGCTTGGGCGCGTTCTTCTTCACGGCATCCAGCGCGTCCGAGGTCGTGAGTCCGTTGGTCAGCGACCGGTAGGCGAACCACGTCACGCCACAGGCGACGAGCACGACTGCTGAGGTCACCCACACCAGGGTGCGCAGCGCCACGATCCACCCCGACCGGCGCGTACGGCCGGCGGCCGGCGAGCCGGACGACGCTGAGCGGCGACGCTTCTGCTGGCGGGAGGAGGGGGTGTCAGGCATGGTTGCGGCTCCTGTCGAACAGGGACTTCAGGCCGCGTGCTGCCAGCACGGCAAGTACCGCGCACTGGGCGGTGGCCATGGCGGGGAAGGCGGCTACCGCCCACCGGATCAGATCCGTGGACGCCGCCTTGCCGCCGCCGGAACTGGAAGGCCTGGTCAGTAGATAGACAGCCGCGGCCAGCGCGGCAACGATCAGGGCAGGCAGCGGCGCCACCCACCACAGGACCTTGCGCCTGGCTCCCAGCACGATGGATGCGACCGCGCCGACCACCCCGCCTACGAGCAACCCCCACCCGGGGCCGGAGCCCAACGCGATATCGCAGCATGAGCCCACCAGCGGCGGGGCCACCAGGGCCAGCCCCACGACGGAACCCGCGGACCTGCCTGCCGGTCGGCGCCCGTGTCCCGCCGACGCTCCCATCGTCCGGGAGGCCTCCGTTGCCTGATCAGTTCTCGCCGGCCGGGCACTCGGGGGATCCCACCGGGGTGGATTGCCGCCCGGCGGGGCGGCCGAATGTTCCTGCTGCATGCGCTCCTCGTCATCCATGCGTCCGAGAGGCTCCCCTCCCACGAATCCGGTGCGGCCCGTGGCGCACCATTAATTGCCTACTCGCGCAAGTATGCAACCTTCCGGGCCGTGACAAGGGTCACCCGATAGGGATGCCTCGCCGACTGCGGACCGATCGGCCGCACAGGTCACCTGCCCCAGGCCGACCACTCGGCCCGCGAGCGGAGGCGAGAGGCCGATGCGCCTATCGGTCAGCCGCCCGCACTTCCCCTGCGGTTGCACGACCACGGGCACTCGCCCGACGGGGTGGGAGGCAACAGAGATCCGGCACGCGCGAAAAGCTCGCAGGCACGGCCGATACCGGCCTTCGACTCAACGAACGCCGCGCTGAACTCTGCGGTCATGCCAGCACCCTCCGGGTCCCTCCGGGCCGAACAGGCAGCCGTTGCCTGCCTGTGACCCAGATGACGAATCGCGGGATGCAATGGTTCCACAGTTGCGCAAGCTTTAAAGTGTTAGCCGCGTGGACCGTCGCGCTCGCAGCAGGCGAGCGCTGTGCCGATGAAGGAGCGAGCGGATGTTCACCGAACTGAGTCCGATGAAACTGTTCGCCATCATCATCGTCGCGATCTTCGTCTTCGGGCCGGACAAACTGCCCGATTTCATCCGCAACGTAACAGGCGTCGTGCGTAAGGCGAGGGCGTTCGCCGACAGCGCCAAGCAGGACCTGCGTTCCGAACTCGGCCCGGAGTTCCAGGACCTCGAGTTCGAGGACCTCCATCCGAAGACCTTGGTACGCAAACACCTGCTCGACGGCGACGGTCTCGCCGGAGTGGCGGAGATCCGCAATGCGCTTGACCCTCGCCCGGAGCTGGAAGCAGTCGCGGACGCCGTGCGCGACGCGTCCGACAGCCGCACGCCTGCCGCTGCGAGCGAAAGCGCACAAGCGAGCCAGTCCTCGCGGCATGCGTTCGACCCCGATGCGACCTGACCGGCTCCGGGCCGTGGACCCCTGTCCGCCGACGACGTCCACGTCAAGCATCACGTGCAGCAAATCCACGGCCGCTGACCGGGCCCCCTGCGTGTACGAGCCCGAAACCCGGGGGCCGCCCCCGCGCTGTGCACGAGCGTTGATCTTGATGGGGGCGACCTCGCGGGGAAGCCGCCCTGCCACACCGTGGCGGGCGATCTCAGGCGGGGCGGCTACCGGGGACCTTCCACCACAGGAGCCAGGCACCGGTGGCAAGGATCAGGACGTTGAGGATGAGGGGCAACGGCTCGAGGTTGAACCCGATCGTGATGTGTTCCGGTTGCGTTCCGAGCAACTGGGCGGCGAGCTGCTTGGCGACGAAGAGCAAGGCCGTGTCGAGGACGACCACCCCCGCCCAGCAGGCCCCGGGGTGCCAGCCCGGTCGCGGCCAGGCGTGGATGAGGGCGGCCACGAGCGTGAAGGCGATGTCCATGGACAGAAACCCGAACCGCACCGTGTCGGCCAGGTTGTTCCACGGCAGCGCGAGGCCCGTAATCCACAGGAGTGCGAAGCAGCCGACGAACCGCCAGGTTCGCGCCATGGCAGGGCTCGGAAGTGTTCGGGTGCCGGGCCCGTCAGGAGCGGTGCTCTGTGCGTACGGGTCAGCCGGCTGCGGAAAACCGCTGAAAGGTGGACTGCTGGGACGGGCAGGGGCGGTGATCGTGAAGGCGTCGGGCGTGGGAGCGAAGGCCGGCGACGGCGCGGAGTCGACCTGAGTGGGAATCGGCCCGGGAACGGCCTCTCCTGCCCGTTCCACCTGCTCCAGCGCGGCCTGCGCTTGCGCGGCCGTGGCACGTTGCGCCGGATCCTTCGTCAGCAGGGCCGTAAGAACCGGCCCCAGGCCCCCTGCGCGCAGGGCAGGGCGCGGGTCCTCGGTGACCACGGCGAGTACCAGCGCGGTGAAGGTCTCGGCATTGAAGGGGGGTTGACCCTCGACGGCGCTGTAGAGCGTGGCCCCCAAGGCCCACAGGTCGGTGGCGGCTGAGGGAGTCTTGCCCGCCAACTGCTCGGGCGCCATGTAGGCAGGTGTGCCGATGATCGTGCCGGTGTGGGTGAGCGCCATGGTCGAGTCCGCCATGTGCGCGATGCCGAAATCGGTAATGATGACCCGGTCGTCCATCAGCAGGACGTTGTCCGGTTTGAGGTCGCGATGGACGATGCCGGAGGCGTGGGCGCGGTTCAGCGCCTGCAGCATCTTCACGCCGATCTCGGCGACCTTGCGGACCGGCAGTCCCCCGCTCTGCGCGATCGACGCAGCCAGGGAGATGCCCGTCACGTGTTCCATGACGATCACAGGCGCGCCCCGGTGTTCGACCACGTCATGCACCGTGATGATCCCCGGATGATTGAGCCGCGCCGCGGCACGCGCCTCCCGTGTCACACGCTGGAGCAGGACCTCTCGCTGCTCGGCGGTGATGCCCTGGGGGAACATCACTTCCTTGACGGCGACGTCCCGCCCGAGCCTCTCGTCCCGACCCCGCCAGACGCAGCCCATGCCGCCCTGGCCTATCAGCTCGGTCAGCCGGTACCGGCCATCGATCAATTCCCCGTTCACTTCTGTCACACCGAACACCCTAGTGCTGCCCGATAGTTGCAGGGCAGGGGTCACTGACGACGGGTGCCGATAGATCAAAGCATCAGGCCGGGGAGCGACTGCGTCAGGGCTGGGGCTGGGCACACGTCTTGGCTGAACTTCCAGGCTGGTTCCATGAACGCGGAAGAGCTGCAGGTCACTTGGCCGCTGGACGGGTTCAGCAGGCAGGACGAGTCTCTGCGCGCGGCAGTACCTACAAGAGGGCGCGCGGACAGGCGGATGGTGGCAACCAGCCGCAATACGGGCACAGGTCCTGGCGATCATGGAGTTGCGACGCTCTGCGATCGCCTGCCGACGATGCCGGGGACGGAGTCCGCGGGCGCGGCCCGCGGCTTGTGCCAGGCGGCCCTCCGTGAACACGCCACCCGGCACGACCGGACCCGGTGGACGGCCAGGTCCCGGTGGAGGACGTCCACGGACACGTCCCGGCCGTGTCGGCGGGCCTGGCGCAGGCGGGTGCGAATGGGGCGGCTGTTGACCGAGTGGCTGCGATCACCCCCATTCGCGCAAGGGCCCTCAGACGACGTCGAACTCGTTGCCCTCGGGATCCTGCAGGGCCGCGGCATAGAGCCCCATGTCCGGCTCGTCCTTGATTTTCAGCACGGTGGCACCAGCCTCGACCAGCCGTTCCACCACGGCCCTGACCCTCCGCGCCCGGACATTCGTCGGCACGTCACGCCCACCGCCGACCTTGAGGTCGAAGTGCCACCGGTTCTTCGCGGTCTTCGGCTCCGGAACCTGCTGGAACCACACGCGCGGTCCACGTCCCGCGGGATCAACGATCGACTCCGCGACGTCGCCCGCCCCGGCCGGCAACTCCTCCTCGGGCACCCCCAGCGCTTCCCAGTAGGCGCGCCACGTGGCATACCCGTCCGGTGCGGGCTCAGGCACATAGCCCAGTGCCTCGGCCCAGAAGGCCACCATCCTCTGCGGATCGGAACAGTCGATCGTCAGCTGCACAGTCATCTCCATGCCCCGAGCGTCCCAGACAGGTCTGACAGCCGGGCAACGCGCGCGACAGGGCAGCCGATGCGGGCGGCGGCCTGGTCACCGGTCGCTCGACGCAGTGACGCTGCAGCACCACACAATCCTCCCCGAGCCCCCCATTCCTGGACCGTGCTGCTCGGCGATCGGTTCAAGCCAGGGGGAAACGCACTACCGGTAGCGCCGTAACTCGCGTTGCCACTCACACATTCCCCAACCCGCCCCGAGGGCGTGCCTTACGTACCTGTCCCCCGGTCGTTGCGCGCGCAAGTGGGGCTGCGATTCGAGACCTTGAGGCCAGGCGGTCGCGGGCTCGGTGGATGCGGTTTGCCGCGGGCAGGGCGGCGCACATATCGTTGAGTAGTCATCGAATAATCAACGTGATCTCACCGTGTAAGGATCTCATGGACTGGTCGCAGAAGGCGGAAGACCTGGCCCTCGCCCTGGGGCTGACCCGCGCCGCCGCGGGCCTGCGGCGGCGGCTCGATGTACAGGGGCTCTCCTTCCGGGAGTTCGCCGTCCTGCATCACCTCGCACAGGCCCCCGAGCAGCGGCTGCGCCGGCTCGACCTCGTGGAGTTGCTCGGCATCACACCGTCCGGTGTGGCCCGGCTGCTCGCCCCGCTGGAGAAGCAGGGGTACGTCGATCGCTGCCCCGACCCGCGCGACGCCCGACGTGCCCTGGTCACCCTGACCGAGGCGGGGGCCACACAGGCTGAGCAGGCCACGGCCGTCGCAACCGACAAGGCCTACGCGCTCTTCGACCGAGCGCTCGGCCCCGCGGACCGCAAGGCCTTCGCCACCCTGCTCCGCCGACTCACGGAAGTGCTCTGACCCATGCCTCGCATGAACCGTCAGTGGATACTGGCCCGCCGCCCCCAAGGCGACCTCAACCCGTCCGGTCCTGACTGCTTCGAGCTCCGCACCACGAAGGCGCCCCAACCAGGGCCAGGCGAGGCCCTCGTCCGCGTCGACTGGCTGAGCATCGACCCCACTCAGCGGGGCTGGCTGAACGACAGCCCCAACTACCGCGCGCCAGTGGGGCTCGGAGAAGTGATGCGGGGAGGCGGCGTCGGCGAGGTGGTCGCCTCGAACGCCCCCGCGCTCCCCGTGGGCACACACGTCTACGGTGAACTTGGCTGGCAGGACTACGCCGTCGGCACATCGCACGGCTTGTACGGCATGCACCCCGTGCCACCCGGCGTCGAACCACGCCGCATGCTCGGCCTGTTCGGCACCACCGGACTGACCGCCTACTTCGGCATGACCGATGTGGGCCGCCCCCGACCCGGCGAGACCGTCGTCGTCTCGGCAGCCGCGGGCGCCACCGGCGCGGTCGCCGCCCAGATCGCGAAGGCACGCCGGGCACGCGTGATCGGCATCGCGGGTGGCGAACGCAAGTGCCGCTGGGCGGTCGAGACCGCCGGCCTGGACGCGTGCATCGATCACACCCGCGACGACGTCCCCGCCGAACTGGGCCGCCTCGCCCCTGAAGGCATCGACGTCTACTTCGACAACGTAGGCGGTGATCTCCTGGAGGCGGTCCTGGACCATTTGGCCCTGCACGCCCGCATCGTGGTCTGCGGCGCCGTCGCCTCCGGCTACCGGGGCGAGGCGCCCGCAACCGGCCCACGCAACTACCTCCAACTGGGCCTGCGCCGCGCCCGGATGGATGGCTTCGTCTTCCTCGACCACGCCGACCGCTTCCCCGAGGCTTTCCGCGCACTCGCCGACTGGTCCGCGAAGGGTGACATCGTCGTGGAAGAGTCCGTGGCAGAAGACCTCACCCAGGCGCCCGCCGCCCTCGCCGGGCTCTTCCGTGGCCATAACCTCGGGAAGCAGCTTGTCCGCGTCCGGGGGTGACGCACCCGCCGACTGCCGCTCCGGTGACCCAGAGGTTCTGGATCCGGCTGAACGGGCTGTCAAAGCCGCAGTGCCGACGTTTCCCAGCGAGTGAGCCCCTTTTTACGCTGCAGAGCTGCACCGCCAGGCGCTCCGCGGTCGGTGGTATCGAAGGGGCCCAGTCCTCGGGGTTCACGCGGCCAGGGGCTGGCGCGTATGGGCGCAGGGCTCGTCGCGGGTGGAGGTGGGGATGCGCATACGGCGCAGGAGATCGCGTGGGGTCCGTGTGCGGGAGGTGTTGGTCCAGGTGATGCCAGGGTGACGGGTGCGCAGGTGTGAGAGTGCCCGGGTGCCCAGGTCGCTGCTGCGGAAGGGCTCATTGATGACGACGTTGGTGATGACCCCTTGGGCGCAATGGGAACACAACCGGTAGTGGACCTGGCCGACGACGTGTCGGATGTGGACGAGGAGCAGACATTCCTCGCCTGGGCCGGACGCCTCTGGGATGTGCGTGGACAGGAAGTCGATGGCCCGGTATGCGAGGATCCTTCGTCGCGTTCGACCCGCCAGCCGACCCGGGCGCGCATGCTTGGCGCTGGCTTGCCCTGCCAGCGGCGTGGTGGAGGTGAAGGGCTGGCCGAACGGAGTACTCGCGGGACGCGCATGTTGTCCGTGCATGAAGCCCGTCTGCCCAGACGATCGGCCCCTACTCCCTCCGAGGGGCCGCCGGTGCCTGTTCTGCCGGAGGCAGGTCGGCGCGAGCGCGGCAGCAGTACCGGCGTGGCGGGGGAAACCGATGACCCCGGGCACAGACGTGGAGGCGGTGTACGAAGCCTGCCAGGACGAGGACATTCCGTTCTGCACCTCGCTGCCCTACCCGACGTAGGGACGCGGACAAGTTCGTCGGCGAGCAGCTGCCCTTTCGGTGGGCCCGGGAGGGGGCCCTAACCGCGGCGTGTTCCGCTGGGAGGCATGTTACGAGGGCGCGTGCCGCAAGGGCCGGGGCACGTCGCCCAGGGCAATGCCGACGGTGATGCGTTTACCGACGGTTTCCTTCCTCGCTTCGAAACTCGAGGCGACCGTCAGGACGATTTCCAGGCCGTGCTGCCCCACCCGGTCGGCGTCCGCGGCGCGGGCGATCGGCAGAACGGGGTCGGAGTCCCACACCGCGATCTCCACTGTCTCGTCCTCGATGTTCAGGTCGAGCAGAACCGGGCCTGGTGCGTATTTCAGCGCGTTGGTGACCAGCTCGCTGACGACCAGACACGCCAAGTCCTGTGCACGCTGCGAGACGACGACGCCGTACTCGTCTCGTGCACGGACGAGGAACTCCGCAGCCAGATGGCGGGCTTGGGCAATGCACGCGCCGTCCCCGTCCAGTGCCGCGCCGACATGAAGCGGCCAGGCGCCCGGCGCTTCCCCACCGTCCTCCACCAGACCTCGCTCCTGCACGCTCGCCATTGCTCCCCCTTCGCAACACCTGGCGCGTACCCGCGCATTCGCAGACCACACCCGCTCCATCGGTGTGATCGCTTGCATACGCGGCGAGTTGGCTCCACCTGGGCAGCGGCGCTGCGGTCCTGGCTCCGGGTGTGCCAGGATCTGCCGTATGGATGAGTCAGGGACGACGGGTATCGAAAGCGCCGGCCGACTGTCGGCCGTGGTCTCGGACACCAATGGCGTCCGAGTGGTGACGCTGACCGGAGAGATCGACCACGACACCGGCGGTGTCCTCGGCGGAGCGCTCGATCCCGCAGGCGCGCCGACCGTGCGCATGGTGGTCGATCTGCGCCAGGTCACCTTCATGGACTCCAGCGGCATCAACATCCTCATCGCCGCGCACAACGCCTTGACCGAAAGGGGCGGCTGGCTGCGCCTGGCATCCCCCTCCGAAATCGTGGCGCGCATCCTCCATATCGTGGGCGTCGACTCCCTCATTGACACCCGCGAAACCCTCGAAGAGGCCCTCCACCCCTGACACGACGCCCGCTCCACAGCCCACGGAAGGGGCCAGGGCGCCTCGCGCCGGTAGTGCCCACGAGCGGCGCCCAGCTCACCCCGGGTGGCGTGACCGAAGGGCTCGCGGCATGGCCACCACAGCGCCCCGGCCGACGCTCGGGGGAAGCGCCAGCCGGGGCCATGAGCGTGCCGCCCGGGGGGAACTGACGACGGCACTGTGCCCATAGTGAGCCCCCTGCCGCTGTGACCACAGCCAGTTGAGCCCAATTACACTCTCACGGGCCTGCGCTCGAGGCCTCGCCGTAGCCGCAGAACACGGCGGCGAAGGCAGTGGCTCCCGGACCGGACCCGTGCCCGTTCAGGCCGCGCCCGGGTTCGCACGCAGCGCCGGATGTGCCCGCCAGTACATGTCCTCGTTGAGCCTGCGACGGAGCAGCAGAAGGGCTTCGATGTCGGCTACCTCGGTCAGTTCGTGAAGAAGGGTGCGGATCGTCTGCTCATCGCCGTTGCGAACGGCCTTGACGATGAGTTCGACCAGCCGGGCCGCGGCTGGGACGGTGACTGCCGGGTGGTGCGGCCCGGGGCTGTCCGACGATGCCGTCGGCATGTGCTGCGTGTCCCTCATGGCCTCCACGCTCCGCGCTGGGGGCAGATCATTGGCCGGGCTTGTCTCCGTAGAGGCTTCGGCGGTGCGTGCTTCAGGCACCGTCGGCCTTGCCCACCCCCCGGCCGACGCGGCCCGCCGTCGCCCGGACGCCTCGGGAGTGGGCGGGGTCCAGGCGATGGTGCGGGCGTGCTCCCCCGGATCGGCGGAGGGAGGTGGCTGTGCGTGCATCAGGCAGGATCGGGCGGACTGCCCGGTTCCACGGCACGGCGGTATTCGGCGTTCATGCGCTGGGCTTCTTGGAGTTGGTCTTCGAGGATGATGATGCGGCACGCGGCGTCGATGGGCGTGCCCTGGTCGACGAGTTCGCGCGCCCGAGCGGCGACCCGCAGTTGGTAGCGGGAGTAGCGGCGGTGACCGCCGGCCGATCGCAGCGGAGTGATCAGGCGGGCGTCTCCGATGGCTCGGAGGAAGCTTTGGGTGGTGCCGAGTATGTCGGCCGCCCGGCCCATGGTGTAGGCGGGATAGTCATCGTCATCGAGACGGTCGTAGGAGTCGTCTGCTGTCATCGCACCTCTCTGTGGAGCACGCTGGAGGGGCCCGGGCGATCGCGCCCGGGCCCCGAAGGAACTGCTACACCATCTGCCGGCCCTGATACTGCGCCGGCCTGCTGTTTCCGCACCACCGTCGGGGGGTGAACGGCGCATGCGGGGATCGCGGTTGCGTGACCGGGGACCACCTCACTATCGATGTCCTGCGGTACCCGGGCTCAGGACTTCCGCCCGGGCGATCCTGATGGCGCCTGGCTCCTCCGTTCTTTCCCTCTGAACTTGCTGCTTTTGCGAACTGCGCTTACTGGTACTGCACTTGCTCAACTGCCCTACTGCTCTCGGCGGCCCCTGATCACTGCGGGCCACCCGGTCCAGTCGCCAGTCCCGTCGCCGTCCTGCGAACTCCATGGCTCCAGAACTCCACCACCGCACCGTTCTGCGTACTGCAACTGCGTACTGCTGCCCGGCAGTTCGTCTCTGCCGGGCTCTTCTCGACCTCGCTACGAGAGAAACCATAGCCACGCTCAGCCCTCAATGTCTACTCTGGTAAACATAGATTTCCCTGAGCGTCACGGGCAGACAATCCCTTCCAGGGCAGAGGGGGTAGGGGGCGAGCCATGGTTCACCCGACCCCTCTGGAGACGGCTCGCCGTGTTGATCCAACGCAGTACACCCTCGATCACGCCTTGAGCAGGGCGCGTCCTGGGCGGAGGACCGCGCACGCGATGAGCAGGACCGCGATCAAGGTCATGGGCGGGGCTCTGACAGAGGAGGCGGGACGCACCATCTCCGCATCCTGGCCGGGACCGGGTCGGGAGGACGGTCCGGCGAGTGGTTCCTGCCACGGCTCTGCGTCAGCACAGCGGACACACCGATGGCTTGACGGAGCGAGAGAACGTGCACGTCCGCACTGCGTGGAGCGCGCGATCCGCACGGGGCCGGGGAAATATCCACATGCGCGCGGACGGCAATCACAGCCTGAATTAATCGACCGGAAATTACCACTCGCAACATTTCCCTTCCGTCACTTCACGCCCAGCAACCCCCTACGCATCACGGAGCCTTGTTGACGCACTCGACACCGGTCTAGGGGCGTGGCATAGTCACGCGATATACATCTTGTCCACCACAGGCAAGCATGGTCGCGGGATTGCGAGTTGACAAACATGCATATCCAAAACGTCGAACATCCCCCGGCGTTAAGGTGCAAGGATTGCTGACTTCCAGGCGCCTGGTCTCACCGGAAGGACACGTCTGGGAGACAGAGGAAATAACGGAGCGCGTCTTCGGAACCGTCGAACTTCTCGCGCGCCGCGGCATCACATCCGGCGCACGAACCATGATGAGCAGAGCTAATTCCCCGGAATGGGTCGTCGATCTGCTCGCGCTCATTCACCTCGACGCTTCGGTGGTCCTGGCCGATCATCGGGCGGCACCGGCACAGCGAGCACGGATGCGCGTCCAGGCGCGCGTGGTGCTCGACATCTGCGACGACGCGGGTGGTACTGCAGCGACGCGGGCTGCCGCGGACCCAGGGACCGTTCTCGATGTTGCGTCCTGGACCCGGCGTCCGGATGCCGTCATCTCGTGGTCGTCGGGTACGACCGGCAGCCCCAAGGGCATTGTCCGATCCGGCCGCTCGATCCTGGACAACCTCGCCCGCAGCGCGGAACGGATGCGATACCGGCCCGACGACGTGTTCCTGCCCGTTCTGCCGTACTCCCACCAGTACGGTCTGTCGCTGGTCCTGTGCTGGTGGCTGGGCGGGGGCACGCTCGTGGTCTACGGGCCGAACACGCGCCTGGACCATGCCCTTGAGGTGGGCGCGGCCCATGGCCTCTCCATCGTGGATGGCGCCCCGTCGACCTATTACAGCCTGCTCAACCTGCTCGACCGTCGCCCCGCGCTCGCGAACTCGCTGGAAGGGGTGCGGGCCTGGTGTGTGGGCGGAGCGCCGCTGGGGCGCAGCCTGGCAGCCCGGTTCCACGCCCGCATGGGCCAACAACTGCTCGACGGGTACGGGGCGACCGAGGTAGGTAACATCGCACTGGCCTCCCCTGCCGATCCGGTCGGCTGCGGCACGCCCCTGCCCGGCGTGACCGTCGAGGTCCACGACGATCACGGCAGGCCGCTCCCCCCGGGCCGGCTCGGCGAACTCGTCGTACGCAGCGACGGCCTGATGACCGGTCACCTGGGTGCGGACGGTGAGATCGTTCCGGTGCCCGGTCCCGTTCACCGCACCGGCGACATCGGCCTGGTCGACGCCGCGGGCCGCGTGTTCCCGGTCGGGCGCAAACACGCCGTGCACCGCGACGGCCACACGCTCTACCCGGACCACCTCGCCGAACGGGCCGAGTCGGCCGGCGCGCGAACGGCGGTCGTCGCCATCCCCGACCAGCGTGCGGGCTGCCGTCTGGTGTACGTGATCGCGGACCCGGACGGACACGAGGCCGCGCACTGGAAGCACCTGCTGCGCCCCGTACTCGCCCGCTATGAGCAGCCCGACCGCATCGTCGTGCTTCCCGCGCTGCCCCTGACGAGCACGGGAAAACCCGACCTCGCCGTTCTGGAGAAGATCGCCATGACCTCGCTGTCCACGCCCCCCACCATGCCCCCGGACCTCACCAAGCCCAGGCCGGCCGTCAGTGCCCCCGACTACCGCACCCACTTCGCGGAGCGCGTGGACGCGCTGCGCACGGTGCGGCGTTACGTGGCCGACCACGAAGACGCGGTGCTGGACATTCTGACCGAGATATCGCCCCACCAGACCGCCAGTGCGGAGATCCACGCATTCCTCGCCACTCTCGACGGAGCCGAGGAGGAGATCCGCCGGATGCGACCCGGCCGCGTTCCTCTGGCCGCGGTCTTCATGCCGTCCAACATCCCGCTCTATTCCTACGCGCTCTACACGCTCGTGGCGTCCCTCTACTGCGATCGCATCGTCTTCCGGCCGTCCTCGGAAATAAAGAGCCAGACGCGGCGCCTGCACGACCTGCTGGCGCCGGTCCACGGCTTGCCCATCGAGATGACCGAGGTCAGTCAGCGTAAGTTCGTGACGGGGCCGGTACGCGGGGCGGACCTCATCGTCTTCACCGGAAATTACTCCAACGCCGAAATCATCCGCGAAGGGCTGGAGGAAGACCAGCTCTTTCTGTTCTTCGGCCGCGGCATCAATCCCTTTGTGATCGCACCTGACGCCGATCTCGCCCGTGCCGTACGAGATGTCACCACCATCCGGCTCTACAACTCGGGCCAAGACTGTTTCGGTCCGGACGTCGTGTACGCACCCCAGGGCCGCACCGACGAGTTCATTGATCTCTTATCGGCAGAACTGGCCTCGCTGCGGTTCGGGCAGAACCGCGATCCCGGCGCCGACTACGGCCCCATCTTCTACGACTCGGCGCTGGTGGACTGCTCGGACTACCTGGTCCGCCACGTGGGGCACATCCGGCACGGCGGGCGCATCGACCTGCCCGCCCGCCGGATCGATCCCACCGTGCTTGCCTGGGACTTCGACGAAAAGATCCCCCTGGACGAGATGTTCGCCCCGGTGTTCAACGTCGTGGCCTATCCCAGTGCGAGGCGGTTGCGCGAGCGGTTGGCCAGCCCCTTCTTCAGCGAACGCGCGCTGGGCGCGATGGTCTACGGCAACGATCCGGAGACGGTGAGCGTCCTGTCCGAGCGGCACCACACCTGTGTCAACCACACCCTGCTCGACGCCGACGACGGCAACCGGCCGTTCGGCGGCTACGGGATGAGGGCGAACTACCTCTCCTACGGCGGCGAACAGCACGCCGAACCCCTGCTGCTGTCGCAGGCCGTGGCAGAGAATCTACCGATGGCCGCCCCCATCACGGTGGATGGGCTGTGACCCGGGTGGGCAAGCGGTACCCCGACGCATGGTCCGCCGTCGTCGATGTGCTGGTGGCCAACGGGGTGGACACGTGTTTCGGACTGCCCGGCGACGACCTGGAGCTGCTCCGCGCTCTCGACGGCGCCGGACTGGACGTCGTACCGTGCCGGGACCAGCGCAATGCGATGTACATGGCGACCGGCTATGCACTGCAGTCGGGCCGGCTTGCCGTCTGCGCCCTGGGCAAGGGGCCCGCCGTCACACACGCGGCCACCGGGCTCCTTGAGGCGCGGGAGTCCGGCGTACCGGTCCTGGTGCTCGCGGCCGGTGTGGCCGAACGGCGCCGGGGCAGCGGTGGTTTCCAGGAGCTCGACCAGGTCACCGTGGCAGCGCCCCTGGTGAAGTGGGCGCACCGGGTGGGGCACCCGGACCGGGTCGTCCCCGCGACGGTGACCGCGCTGACCCGAGCGGTGGGGCCGCCCTCCGGGCCCGTCTACCTCGAGGTGCCCGATGACGTCCGCACGGCGGAGATCCTCGTCACCGGACCGCAGCCAACCCTGCCCGAACCACTGCTCCTTGAGCCCGCCCCGGTGCCCCCGGGACCCGCGCTGCAGGCGATCCGTGCGAGCCAGCGTCCGGTGGTGCTCGTGGGTGGCGGCATGCGGCACCGCAACGACGACGGAGTGATCGAGCACTTCGCCGAACGCCTCGGCGCGGCACTGTTCACCACCGCGTCCGGCCGCGGTGCCGTCGACGAGCGCCACCGGCTGTTCTGCGGCATAGCCGGCCTCTACGCCACGGCCCCGGCGCGCGAGCTGTGGTCGTCCTGCGACCTGGTGGTGTCGCTGGCCGGGCGGCTGGAGGAGACAGTCACCGAAGGCGGAACCCCGATACCCCCGGTCACGGTGGTGCAGGTCAACGTCGACCCGTGCGGCCTGTCGGCCGAGTTCCCGGGTGCGCGCGTCCTGGGAGATGCCCGGCAGGCCGTGCGCGGCTGGTCGCGGGCACTGGCTGACGGCGCCGAGGCCGAGCACGCCGCCACGACTGAGCTGTGGACGAACGCGATCGCCGTCGCCCGCAACACCATGTCCCTCGACGTGGCGGCGGAATTGACCCGCGCCGCGACGCTCCCGGAGATCCGCATCCCCGAGCTGCTCGCCGCGCTCGACGCCACCGCCGGCACGTCCCACATCCTGGTCCAGGAGAACGGGCTGCAGGACATGTGGTCCTACTGCTTTCCCTTCCACAGCGGCGGCGGCTCCATCGTGCCGTCGGAGCAGACCCCTTTGGGCTTCGGCGCGGCCGCGGCCATCGGGGTCAAACGGGCCGCCCCGGACCATGAGGTCACCGCGTTCATCGGAGATGGAGCCTTCCTCGCGGCCCGCGCGGACATCGCCGCCACCGCCGCGACGCACGGCGGAGTCCTGTACGTGGTGCTGTGCAACGGCGGATACGGCTGGCTGGCCGCCCAAGCCGCCCGCCTCGGACTCGACGCAGACCGCTACCCCTTCACCCGCCCGGGAGCGCCGCCGCCCATGGTGGACGACGGGTCGGACATCCACTACCGCGTGCTGCGCGACAAGCCCGCGCTGACCGACGAGATTCTCGCCGCGCGACGGTTCTGCGCGCAGGGAGGCACAGCCGTGCTGATGGTTCCGGTCGCCCCCGACGACATCCTCCCGCCCCTGCGTGACGCCGAGGTGGTACCCCAATGACGCGCGGCGACGCCCAACGCAACGGGGCTCGGCGCCAAGTGGTGGTCACCGGGTACGGGGCGGTGACGCCGCTGGGCCACAGCGTCGAGGAGACATGGGCGGCGATGCTGGCCGGGCGCAGCGGCGTCGACACCGTGGCCGCCATCGATGTGACCGGTCTCAAGGTCCGGATCGGCGGCCAGGTGCGCGGCTTCACACCCGGCCGCTACATGCCGCCGACGGTCAGCCGTCGCGCCGACCCGTACGCGCAGTACGCCCTGGCCGCTGCGCTGGAGGCCTGCGAGCACGCCGGGCTCGTCATCGACGAGCGCCTGGCACCGCGAGTCGCCGTGATCATCGGCAGTGGGTACGGTCCGGTGGGGTCGATCTACCGCGCCGCGAACACGCTGCGCGACAAAGGGCCACGGGCCATCAGTCCCTTCGCCCAGGTCACCACCGCCATGGACAGCGCGGCCTGTGAGATCAGCATGCGGCTGGGCGCCCAGGGGCCCAGCCGCGCCCAGAGCACGGCGTGCGCCAGTGGCGCGGACGCGGTGGGTGCGGGTATGCGCATGATCTGCCACGGGGAGGCCGACATCGTCCTCGTCGGCGGCGCCGATGCCTGCGTGACCACCATCGACCTCGCGGGCAGCGGCAACGCCCAAGCGCTGTCCCGCCGCAACGAGGACCCCGCCGCTGCGTGCCGTCCGTTCGATGCGCAGCGCGACGGGTTCGTGATGAGCGAGGGCGCCGCCGTGGTGGTGCTGGAGGCCGCGGAAGTGGCCAAGGCGCGAGGGGCAACGGCCTTGGCCGAACTCGCGGGATACGGGGCGAGTTCTGACGCCCATCACTGGACCGCCCCGCACCCGGAGGGACGGGGCGCGTGCCTTGCCGTCGAGAAGGCACTGCGCGACGCGGGGATCACTGGCGCGGACGTGGACTACGTCAACGCGCACGGCACGGGCACCGTGCTGAACGACGCGACCGAGGCGACCGTCCTGCGGGAGGTGCTGGGCGACCGGGTCACCCACATCCCGGTCAGCTCCACCAAGTCGATGACCGGGCACATGATCGGTGCCGCCGGGGCGGTCGAGCTCGTGGCGTCGATCCAGGCCCTGCGCACCGGAGACGTTCCGCCGACCATCAACTGTCACGAGCCGATCGCCCCGGACATCAACTTCGTGCCGCACCAAGCGCAGCACCACGCAAGCATGCGGATCGCGCTGAGCAACTCGTTCGGTTTCGGCGGCCACAATGCCGCTCTCGTGGTCCGAGCGGTCTGAGAGAGCTGCCATGGACCGCCTTCCCGAACCGATACCGGCCCCGGACCGCGCCACCGTGCTGCGCAGCGGACCGCTGAGCTGGGTCCAGCAGTGGCACTGGTTCGAGCGCACCATTCCCGGACCCCGGCGTGTGAACCCGACCCCGCTCGCCGACCACTGCCACGTCCCGCCCCCGGCAAGCGTCGACGACGTCCTCGTAGCGCTCGCGTCGTTGGCCGCCCGCCACGAAGCGCTGCGGACCACCATCGACCCGCTCCGCCCGCTCCAGTACGTCCACCGCGCGGACTGGGCCCCGCTGCCGGTCGACTACGCGGACGTCACCGACGTCGACGCCGACACCCTGGAGGCCGCCACGGCAGAGCTGGCCACCCGCCCGATCGACCCCGAGCGGCAGCCGCCGTGGCTCGCCAGGGTGCTGCTCAAGGCGGGAAAGCCGCGTGCGGTCCTGCTGGCCGCCCACCACACGGTGATCGACGGATGGGGGCTTGCGGTCCTGCTCGGCCAACTGCACGATCACCTGCGCGGCAACGAGGCTCCGGCGGAAGCCTTGATGCATCCGCTCGACGCGGTCGCCGCCCAGCCGCTGGGACGCGCCCATGCTGCGGAACGCGAGTGGCTCGCACGTCTCGCGAGCAACCCGACCGGCGTGCTGGACCCGTTCGGGGGGACCGACAAAGGCGAGGGGCGCCACCGCCTCCAGCACCGCTCCGTGGGAGCGTACGACGACCTCCAACGCGTCGCCCGACGTTATGGGGCCAGCCCGGAGGTCGTGGTCCTCGCGGCGCTGGCCCACGACGTCGCCGCCCGCACCGGCGAACACCGGTTCCTCGCCTCCGTGGTGGTCTCCAACCGCACCCGGGCCTCGCTGCGCAGCAGCATCGCCGTCCGGGCCCTGACGGTTCCGGTGCAGATCGACCTCCGTCCGGGCGCGGCGTTCGGCGAGGTCGTCGCCTCGGTCGCCGCCGCCTCCGCCGCTGCCTACCGGCACGGCCAGTACCGCCCCGCGGAACTGGTGGCCGCCCAGGCGCGCATGGACCGCCGCCGCGGCGTCGTGTCCGTACCCACCATCGAGTACAACTGCTACGCGTGGCCGCGCGACTACCTGGTCCCACAGCGCGGGGGCGCCGAGGCCGACACCCCGCCGGACGGGCCCACCACGTGGATCACCAGCTCCCCCGACGAGCCCTGCGAGACGCTCTACGTCGACCTCGGTCTCGACACGGGGGCCGTCGTCCTCGATGTCACCGTCGGGGACCATCTGCTCGACGCCGGGCAGGCCACGGCCCTGCCCGTCCGCCTGTGCGAGCTGCTGCGCACGCTCGCCGACGGTGCCGAGTGCCCGGTCCCCCACCAGCCGTCGGCGCCACCCGCCGCCGGCTGGTGGCGCGCCCCGCAGGGGTGGGTGTGCCTGCCCCTGGTCGAAAGGGTGGTGCGCGGCCATCCCGGGGTGCTCGACGTGACGGTGGAGCCCGGTGGGAAGGGGCCCGACCCCGAGTTGGTCGTGCACGCCCGAACCACCCTTCATGTCACCCCCGACGACCTGCACCGCCACGTCCTGGACCATCTCGGCGAAGTGCACGGCATCGTGGCCCCGGACCGCTACGTCCTGTCGCCGGCAGGCCTCGCGTCGCGCTGTCCGGCGCCCCCGCCGCGCCCGCCGGCCACCGACGCCGAACGGGCGCTGGCAGCCGCCGTGGCCTCCGCCCTCGGCGCCGGCGGCAGGCCGGCCGCCTCCCCCAGCAGCATGGCTCCTGTCGACATGACCCGCTGCCTCGCCGACCACGGCGTCACCCTGGTCGCCGTCCCCCGGCTGCTGGCGCTGCTCGAAGAATTCGGCTTCACCGGGATCGCGTCGGACGAGCTGGCCGGGACGGCCTCCCTCGGCCACCTCGCCGCAGCCCTGGAGCCTCTGGCGCCCCGCATCCCCCGTGGAGGAGAGATCCCATCATGACCGTCTCGCACACCGCCGCGCCTTCTGCGGACCGTCTGGCCCCGTGGGCCTTCGCCGCATTCGTCGAAGCCAACACCCACGACACGTCCTACCGGCCACCGGTGGTGGACGGTCCGGTCGGGCCGACCATCGTCCGCAACGGCCGCGAGCTGGTCAACTTCGCCAGCATCAGCTTCCTCGACCTGGAGCGCCACATCCCCGTGCGACGCCATTTCGCGGAAGGGGCGCTCGCCCACGGCCTGAGCACCAGCGGGTCCCGGATGACCCAGGGGATCTGCCGTCCACACCAGGTCCTTGAGGAGACGCTCGCCCGCCACACCGGCAAGGAGCAGGCCATCACCTTCGCCACGGGGCTGCTGGCGAACATCGGATTCGTCCATGCCATGAGCAGCTCCGCGCACTTCGACGCCGGGATCGAAGTACGCAACCACGACACCGTCTTCGTGGTCGATCGTGACATGCACTGGAGCATCTGGAAGGGCCTCGAAGGGCTCGCCTATGGCCGCAGCGTCCACGCGTTCCGGCACAACGACGTCTCCGACCTGGCACGCGTCCTGAACCGGGTCACAGCCCGCAAGACGGTGGTGATCGCCGAGAGCATCTACTCGGCCGACGGCACCATGGGGCCGATCGTGGAGATCCTCGATCTGTGCGACCGTCACGGCGCCATCAGCATGATCGACGACGCCAACGGCTTCATGGTGTACGGGCCCGACCACCGGCCCTACGCCCGAGAGGCAGCAGCGATCCGGGAGCGAGCCGACTTCGTGATGGTGTCCCTGTCGAAGGCCGTCGGTCTGGAAGGCGGCGCGATCGCGGGGCCCTCGGCAGCCATCGACGCCTTCGAACTGCTCTCGGGCACCTCGATGTTCACGGCCGCCATCCAGCCCCCCACCGCTTACGCCGCCACACGCACCATCGATGCCCTGGCCCGCCAACCGGCAATCGTGGACGACTACTTGGCACACGCCGCCCGGCTGCGCCGCCAGATGCATGAGGCAGGCACACCGACGACACCCACGGAGTCGTACATGCTCTCGGTGCCGATCGGGAACGACGCCGCCGCCCTGCAGATGCGGGAGTGGTTCGTCGAGGACGGCTACCTCGTCCCGGTCTTCTCCTACCCGGCCGTCGCTCGCAACCAGGCAGTCCTGCGCCTGTTCCCGCACGCGGGCCACACCGAGGAGCAGATGGAAGGCTTCCTGCGCACCCTCCTCACCTACCGCCGACGCCTCGGCGTCTGACGTCCCCACCGAAGGCGCCGCACCGGCCGACGACCGCCGGGCACGACCAACCGGACCGGCCCCGCCCGCTCCCACCCGCCAGGGAGGACCCGGATGAACACCTCTGACCTCCACGACGCACCTGTGCAGATTGCCGAAGAGGTCACCAGGGCCCGGCCCCGACGAAGTGACCAGCGAGAAGTCCTCGCCGTCGGCCGACCACCCTTTTCCTCGCCGTCCGCGCAGCACCACACGCGCGGCCCTCACGTGATCAACGGGACTCGCCCGTTCACAGCCCCCTTGCCCGCACCGAACAGGACTCACTCCGGGAGATGCGCCATGCGCAGAACGCTTTCCCCCAAGGACAGGCGGTCATGAGCGTCCTCGACCGCTTCCGGCTCGACGCGCGCGTCGCCGTCGTCACCGGCGCTTCCTCCGGGCTCGGTGCCGCCTTCGCCACGGCGATCGCCGAGGCCGGCGCCGATGTCGTGCTCGGGGCGCGGCGCACCGAGAGACTGGAAGCGGTGCGCACAGCCATCGAGAAACTCGGCCGCCGGGCTGTCGCCGTGCGCACCGACATCGCCGAGCCCGAGGACTGTCACGCGCTGATCGACGCAGCCATGCGGGCGTTCGGGCGGGTGGACATCCTCGTCAACAACGCCGGGATCAGCGCAGAACGACCCGCGTCGGAGGAGAAGCCGGAGCAATTCCGCGAAGTCATCGACATCAATCTCAACGGGTCCTACTGGATGGCGCAGGCCGCGGGCGCGGTGATGCTGCCGGGCAGTGCCATCGTCAACGTCTCCAGCATCCTCGCCCTGGTCACCGGCGGCCTGCCGCAGGCCGCCTACACGGCGTCGAAGGCCGGACTCCTCGGGCTCACCCGCGATCTCGCACAGCAGTGGACCCCCAGCAAGGGCATCCGGGTGAACGCCCTCGCGCCGGGGCTCTTCGCCTCACCGATGACGGACGGATACGCCGAAGGCTATGTCGAGGCGATGCTGCCCCGGGTCCTTTCGGGACGTGTCGGGCGGCCCGAGGAACTGGCGGCGGCGCTTGTCTTCCTGGTCTCCGACGCGGCGTCCTACATCACCGGGACCACGCTGACCGTCGACGGGGGCACGCACATCGCCTAGCGACGCGCGGCTCGAATGCCGGGGTGGCAGCCGTACTTCCGCCGGTCATGCCACCGGAATCTGCGAGTGGACGTGTTGATGCAGTCGACCAGGGTCCGGGCGCGCGAAGACCGAGAGCTCTTGCGCCCGGCGAACCCTTCAGGCGTCGGCCAGGGGAGCCTGCCATGACGACGGAACCGACCGCCCCTGTGGTCCCCCGCGGGCCGCTCGGTGATCCGCAGCTGCACCGGCTGGTCGCGGGCCAAGGGCTGGCGGCCGTGGTCGACGCGCTGTTCCTGATCTGGCTCACGCTCTTCGTACTTGAGCTGTCGGAGCCCGGGTTGGCCACAGGGCTCGTCCTCCTGGCCGTGGCGCTGCCGCGCGCGGTGCTGCTGCTGCCGGCGGGCTTGCTGGTTGACCGCCTCGGCCCTGGCCGTGTCACGGCTTTCGCCGCCTGGCTGAGGGTCGTCATCCTTCTTCTCCTTTGCGCCCTGGTCGCCTTCACCACTCCGTCCGTGACAACCGTCGCGCTGCTCGGCGGTCTACTGGGCGTCGCCGACGCCGCCTACTTGCCCGGCGCCCTGGCGCTGCTGCCCGCCGTCGTGCCGACCGGCAAGCTCGCCCGGGTCAACGCGCTGGTGCAGGGCGCGGAGTCGGCAGGCGATCTGGCGGGCCCGGCGGTGGCTGCCGGTGCCGTCGCCACCATCGGCTTCGAGGCGACGCTGGGCGGGATCGCGGCGATGGCCACGCTGGCCGCCGTCGCCCTCAGCACCCTCATTCGCGTGGCACGCAACACACACGGCGCCGCGGAGGACGCCGAGGGCAGGGACGGGGAGGGCACCGGGCCGGACGGCGTCGACAGCGAGCGGCTCAGCACGGCGCGTGCTCTGGGTGCGGGCTTGAGGTACGCCTGGCGAAACCCGATGGTGCGAGGGATGCTGGCGGCCGTCGCGCTGATCAACGTCACGGTCGTGGGCCCCGTACTCGTGGGCGGCGCGGTCCTTGCTGATCAACGCCTCGGCGGCGCAGGCTCCTTGGGGGTCGTGCTCTCCGGCTTCGGAGCCGGCTCACTGGCCGGCTCGCTCGTGGCCGGATGGCGGCCCCCCGCCCGGCGCGGCTGGACCGTGGCCGGCGGAGTCGCGGCGATCGGCGCAGGCATGGCCGGACTCGCCGTCGTCACCGACCTCGTCGCGGCAACGGCGGTTGTCTCCCTCATCGGCGTGGGGTCCGGGTTCCTCGGCGTGGTCATCGTGGCCACTCTGCAGGAACGAGTGCCGCGACGCCTGCTGGGGCGGGTGCTCAGCCTCGTCGTACTGGCCACGGTCGCGTTCGACCCGTTCTCCTACGTGCTTGCCGGCGTTCTGCTCCCCTACGGCACGACGACGCTGTTCCTGCTCTGCGGCAGCGCTGTGCTGGCGTGCGCCGTCCTGGTGGCCGCGAGCCCGGCGATCCGCTCCCTGCGCTGACCGCCCCAACGCGATCACGTGAACGCCGGCTGAGGACATCTCCCGCCCCGTCACGTCCCACGAGGCCGCCGCCGCGGGCACCTGCTTCGGATCCGACGACGATGCCGATGCCCACTCCGCCTACGCCGTGGCGCGGGGGGCGACTTCTCCACGCGCCGACGGGCCAGCCCCTTCGGCGTACGCGAATACGGTGCCCGCGTCCTCGAAGGCCACCTCTGGTACTTCCCCAGCCCGCTCGACTGAACAGGATCACAGACAAGTGCACGGGCAAGGGTTCGGCTCGGAGGTCCGTCCCGGCAGGGCTCTTCCCGCCCGGCACTGGGTCAAGTGACACGGGCGGCGGCACCCTGGTGGATGAACCGGCCATCGGGCCGGCCCCCAGCAACCCGTCATCGACCATCCTGCTCAGCGGCAATCGCAAGATCGCCGGAGGGGAGCGTCCTGAATCCAAATCCCCGGGCCCGGACTCCGCACCGGCTACCGAGCAGGGGAGCCAGTGGGATCGTGGAGAGCGACGCGGGCTGTGATGCGCTTACCAACGGGCTCCTTGCGCGCTTCGAAGCCGTTGACGACGGACATCACGATCTCCAGACCGTGCTGCCCCACTCGGCCCGCGTCCGCGGCCCGGGCAGCCGGCAGCACCGGATCGGAATCCCAGACCACGATCTCCACCTCCCCGCCCGTGATCCGCACATCCATCAGCGCCGGCCCGGGAGCGTATTTGAGGGCGTTGGTGACCAGCTCACTGACCACCAGGCACGTAAGGTCCACCGCGCGCTGCGAGACCTGCACGCCCTGCTGGTCCCGTACGCGCGCCAGGAAGTCAGCGGCGAAGTGACGGGCCTCGGCGATGCACCCGCCTTCACCGTCGAGCGCCGCACTCGCCTGCATCGGCCGGAGGGGGCCCTCTGGCACAACACCGTCGGCCCCCGCGACACCGGCGTCCACCGCGGTCATATCCGCCCCCTCACCGGCATGTGCCCACACGCCCCCGGGCGCGTTCTTCCACTTCATCTGACCCACCCCACCCGCGGCCCGTCCCTGTCATGTTCAGGGCGCGGCAGTGCGGTGAACGAGACAAGTGTGCCAGGCCCTCGCCATGGCTACGACAAAGACAAGGCAAGCAGACCGCGCGGCACGCCCCGAGCGGCTTCAGGGCCCGTCGTGAAAGGCCCGCCTCCCTCTCGGTCGAGCGGCGGGATCTTCGCGCCATGCACTCGGCATACCGAGCAACCCGGTGGGGCCTGTCAGCTCGTGGTCGGCAGCGCGTTGTCCAGGAGGGTCTCTGCCGCTGCCCGTGCGTGCCGCCCGTAGTCCGACTCGCCCAGCACCATGGCGCGGCTGGCGGCGCCGTCCGCGAGGGTGACGAGTTGCTCGGCGAGGACGGCGGGCTCGCGGCAGCCCAGTTCCGCAACCAGGTCGGCCACCAGCCGCACCATCAGCAGTTTCTGTTCGCGGGCGTAGGAGTGGACCGCGCTCTGGGGGTCGGGGAACTCCGCGGCGGCGTCGATGAACGGGCATCCGCGCACGGGATCCGTGCCGGTCGGGGGCGGGTCGAACAGGGCGAGGATTCGCTCCTTGGCGGGGATGTCCTCACGTGCCAGCACGCCCTCCAGGGTACGTCCCGTCGAGGAGAGGTCCTTGAGATGGGCGAGGACCAGCTCGTCTTTGGTCCTGAAGTGCGCGTAGAGGGTCCGCTTGGACACCGGCGCCCGCTCCGCGATCTGCTCCATGCCGGTCGCGTTGATCCCCTGGGCCGCGAAGAGTCCGGCCGCGGCGGCCAGGATCCGCTCCCGCCCTCCGCGCCCCGGCCGTCGAGACGCCGCCGTCATCGTGGTCATGACGTAAGTATACGTTCTCGTTTACTTCAGCGGGGGTGGCTGGCTACAGTGGCGCTTCAGGTAAACGATTGCGTTTACCTTGGTCATCCTGAGGGGAGTTCCATGAGTGGACCGGTCTTCACCCGCACGAGCGAGGCGCCCACCGGCAGGACACAGCCGGGCCGGACGCGAACGTCGGAGTACGCCGAGCAGCTGATCCGCGGGCGCCGCGCGACCCGCGCATTCCGTCCCGACCCGGTACCCGAGGACACGCTGCGCGAAGTCTTCTCCCTGGCCTGCACCGCGCCGTCCAATTCCAACGCGCAGCCGTGGCGGGTCGAGGTGGTCGGTGGCGCACGGCGAGACCGTCTGGCCGACGCCCTGCGCACGGCCCACTCCGAGCGACGCGTCACGGCCGACTACCCGTACTCAAAGGACATGTACGCCCCCATCCACCAGGAACGGCGATCCGCCTTCGGCGCCGGTCTGTACGGAGCGCTGGGCATCGACCCCGACGACCACCCGGCTCGCGCGGCCTACGATGTGGAAAGTCTGGGCTTCTACGGGGCGCCCCATGCCGCGTTTCTGTTCGTCACCGGCGACGGCGGGCCGCGGCTGGCCGCCGACGTCGGCGCCTACCTGCAGACGCTGCTGCTGGCCATGACCGGCTACGGCGTGGCCAGTTGCCCGCAGGGCCTGCTCAGCTTCTACGCCGACACCGTCCGCGATCAACTCGGAGTGGGCGAGGGGAAGCTGCTTGTGGGTATCTCCTTCGGCTACGCCGACGAGAGTGCGCCGGTGAACAAGGTCGCGACCGGCCGGGCGGACCTGGAGGCGACCACCACGTTCCACACCTAGAGCCGGTCCAGAAAGTGCTGGTCACAGCCACTCGTTGAGGGCTGCGACCAGCACGGTCGCCTCGTATCGGACGGCGATTTTGTCGTGGTCGGCACGGACCCTTGCGGCGTGGCGTGCGGGCGTCCGGAGCCGGTGCGAGGCATGCGGCTGCGTTCGAGGGCGGGCTGGAACTGCGGGGTGTCGTGACCGGGCCCGCAGTGATCAGCCGGGCATACAGCTCGTTTCCTGGCGACCGCGCCAGTCGAGGCAGACGACCATGGCGTCGTCGTCGGCGTCGATGGGGCCGCGGTGCCCGGCGAGTTCCTGCAGCACCGCACGCGGGACCTGTGAGGCGGGCAGCAGACGGGTGCTGGTCAGGGCGCGCGTCAGAGCTTTCTCGCTGTACCGCTCGCCGGCAGGGGAAGCAACGTCGTAGACGCCGTCACTGACGAAGACGAGACGGTCCCCGGGCTCAACACGAAATGGCTCGGCCCTGTAGGGCGTGTCCTCGAACATTCCGAGCGGGAGTTGCGCCTCGAGGTTGATCTGTTCGACGCGGCCTTGCCTGAGGCGCCACATCTTCGGGGAACCCGCATCGACGATCTCCGTGGCGCCGGTGTCCAGATCGAAGCGCAGGAGCAGGGTGGAGAGGTGGGCGTGCCCTTGGTAGTGGCCGTAGACGGCCTGGTCGGCCAGGCATGCCTGATCGGCCAGCGACAGTCCCGCCCGGCGGGCGTTTCTCAGTGCGTTGACGGCGAGGTTGGTCAGGAGAGCCGCTTCGATCCCCTCGCCCATGCCGTTGGTGACCACCAGGGTGAGACTGTCCGCGGAGGTCGACCAGTCGAAGTTGTCGCCGTGGATCGCGTAGGCGGGCTCGAGCTGGGCTCCGATGTCGTACTCCGGGCGGGAGCAGGACCGGCCCGGCAGCAGCTGCCACTGCATTTCGGCGGCCAGCGTCAGGCGGTTGGCCCGTCGGGCCTGAAGGTAGATGTCGGTGTCACGCTCGCTGACGACGATCTCGTGCCCGAGGACGCCCGCGATGTCCCAGAGCTCCTGCTCTGTCTCCGCGTTGTAGTTCTCCTGCGCCAGGGTGACGCTGAGAACACCGATGCGGTCTCCGCGGACGCTGATGGGCAGATGACTGAGCAGTCGGCCCGTCCGGTTGTCCTTCTCGACGTAGGGCTGCTGGGCGCCGAAGGCGCGGCCCGGCGAACTGTGGTGGACAGGAATGGGTTCGACAGTGTAAGGGAGCTCGCTGACAGGTTGCAGTATGGTCATCGCATAGTCGGCCATGAGCAGGTCAACGGAGATGGCCGCGTAGTGCGCCGCGAGAGCGTCCTGCACAGCTTCAAGCAGAGCGTGCGGGGCGGCTTTGCGCAGTGCGCGCTCCGCGGCCGTGAATCTGTCCACCGGTCAATTACCACCTATTCAGGAAGAAGCAACGAAGAAGGAACGGGAGGGCATTATGTCCCGGCAACCGCCGCTGCGGCTCAGAGCTGTATCCGCGGGAACCGGCGGCAGCGACGACTCTGCGGCTGATGGCCGGGGGGGCCGCCGCGGTCGCAGCTCGCGAGGCCATAGAGGTGCTGGAAGTGCTGTGGAGTCACGGGCGGGACTTGGCAGCCATCGCGCCGGTCTCGGCTTCGCAGCTGAGAGTCTTGTACATCCTCGCGGGTGACGACGGAATCAACCTGCGGACCCTCGGAGACGAACTGGGCTCCGCCCCTTCGGCGGTGAGCCGCATGTGCGACCGGCTTCACGCTCTCGGCTTCATTCAGCGGACCCCGAGCACTGCGAGCCGACGCGAGGTGGAGCTGCGGCTGTCGGACAAGGGCGTTGCTTAACTCAGTGATCTGAGGGCGCGCCGCGAAGCCGCGTTGACTGAGGTCGTATCGAGCATGACGCCACGGGAGCGGGGAACCTTTGCGCAGGGACCGGCCTGCTTCCGCTCAGCCATGCTTCGGGAAGCGGGGGACGACGACTCCCCGCACGGCGACGCCTTGGGCACAGCTTGACGCCGACTATCGGCCGAAGCACCCATGGGTTCACAGCCCTCAGTACTCCATCACGGCTTGATGCACACATCGAGCCATGGGCCGGGTCCAGATGGGAACCTTCTGGCACCGTCGCCCATAGAGACGTGTTTCTTCGTGACACCACTTCCTTGACTCCTTTTCCCGCACTCGGGGCCAGCGCTCTCCCGACACCTCGGCCCGGGTCACGGGCTGAGAGGCGCCATCAGTGGGGCTCGTACCCCGATGCGGGATCGCTTATCAGGAGCTCTCAGTTGAGGTGACTCACAGCCACCTTGATCCCGCCCGCGATCGCTGCACTGGTGCCCGCCGGGTGGGAACGTCGGCTGGCGAGAAGAGGGTTCGAACGTTCGCCCACCGTGTCGCCCACGGCGGTTACCGAACCTGCCGGGCGTGCGCGGCCGCCATGCACCAGGCCTCCACCTACGCCGCGCAGAGGTCGGCCACGACGAGCCCGTGCAGCGGAGCCCCTGAGCCCGCGGCCGCAGGAGCGGTCCACCTCCGGGTAGGTCAGCGTGAGATGTGGCGGAATCTGGGATGTTTCAAGGAAGTTCTGCTCGCTTTGGCCTATGACCGTCGCCATGGGGCACCCGCAAGGGCTCCGGTAGCGGCGACACCGCGTGGCGCGATCTCGGCGAGTCACGCAAGCTCCCACCAAGTGCGCAACAGGCCGGGCCCGTCCAGCCAGACAGGCCCTCCCCGACCGGCCTGGCAGGGCGGCCTTGTCCGGGACGCATGGGGGTCGCGGACGGGGTGTGGCACCGGGACGGGGGCAGGGGTTCCATGGCGGCCGCACGCGTGCGTATATTTGCCATACGACAACAGTTTCACGTTTAGGGTGTCGCTGGTGGAGGCCCGGAAGATGCGATGACCGCCCTGCCTCTACCGCACGCACTGACAGTACCGACGAAGGGGATCTGAGTGAGCAGCAGCGAGGCCGTGGTCCGGCAGCGCCTGGCGAAGGTGTTGCAGGAGAGTGCTGATGCGGTGGCCGACCGATGGGTCGCGCTGCAGCTGGCGCAGGCCGAGCTGAGAGAAGGGGTCAGTGAGCGCGAGCTGCGGGAAGAAGCCGATGCTTTGGTATCCGCCCTGGGCGGCGGTCTGGAGAGCGAACTGCCCGCCAGTCAGGTGGTGAACGCTCACCAAGAGCTGCGTCAGGCTGTTATCGACCTCTCACTGCGTCGGGCTCGGGGCGGCGCCACGCCTACGGCGACGTCGCTGGCGGTCCTCGTCCTGAAAGAGGCGGTGCTGGAGGCGGTTCAGGCGACCACGGAGGACGGAGCTGAGCTGTTCTCAGCCGCCCTGCTGGTCAGCCGGCTGCTGGACGCGGCGGGAGCCCTGTCGTTCGAAACGTATGTCGAGGGCCGCGAAGAGATCATCCGGCGACAGAGCCGCCAGCTGCTCGAACTGTCGACACCCGTGGTGCGGCTGTGGCGTCACGTCCTCGCGGTTCCCTTGATCGGCACGCTCGACACCGCCCGTACGCAGGTGGTGATGGAGAACTTGTTGCAGGCGATCCAGGAACATGAGGCACAGGTCGCCATCATCGACATCACGGGTGTGCCCACGGTCGACACGGCGGTGGCCCAGCACTTGATGCAGACCGTCAACGCCGTGCGCCTCATGGGGGCTGACTGCGTCATCAGCGGTATCCGTCCGCCGATCGCACAGACCATCGCCCAGTTGGGCATCGACCTGTCGAAGATCCTCACGCGCGCCAGTCTGGCCGATGCCCTGTCCGAGGCCATCAAATTGACCGAAGACGTGGTCGTTGAGCCGCAGGCGCTGCGGTGAGGGAGCAGCCAAGCGGCGGGGTTCCGATTCTTCGTCTGGGCGACGTCCTGATCACCGGGCTCCTCAATGAGCTGGACGACAAGACCGCCCTGGCGTTCACCGACGAGCTGACCGAGCGCATCGCGTCCGATCAGGCCCGCGGGGTTCTGATCGATATCTCACGTCTGGAGATGGTCGACTCCTTCGTCGCGCGCATGCTGATGGAGATGACAGCCATGTCGCGGCTGCTGGGAGCACGGGTCATCGTCGCGGGCATGCGGCCTGCGGTGGCCATCACTCTGGTCGAACTGGGCCTGGAGCTCGAAGGTGTCGAGACCGCCCTCAATGCGGAACAAGGCATGGCGGTACTCGGATGGCATCAGGGCTCGCGGCCCCCGGGAGGGGGGCGACATGACCCAACTCGCTAACCGCCACACGGCCGCGCCCCCCGCAGGCGATGAGCCGCTGACCGAGCAACTGACCCTGCGCACGGACGAGGATCTCCTGACGGCTCGCCACGCTGTGCGAGCGGCCACGGTGAAGGCCGGCTTCGGCATCATCGACCAGACTCGGGTGGTGACCGCCGCCAGCGAACTGGCACGCAACGCCTACGTTCACGGCGGGGGCGGAACCCTCACCATCGACTACCCGCGCCGCGGCACCAGGACGGGACTGCGGCTGACCATAAGCGACCGCGGACCCGGCATCCCTGATGTGGAGGCCGCACTGGCCGACGGGTTCACCACCGGCGCCGGCCTGGGGCACGGACTCGGCGGAGCGCGCCGGCTCATGGACGACTTCGAGGTACACACCACGGTCGGAGAAGGCACGACCGTGATCGCCACTCGGTGGACCGGGCCGTGCCGCTGAACGCCCTGACAACAGCGCATGTACGCATCGACCACTACAGCGCTGTCCATCTCGCCGCTGAGGCCGCCCGATCGCTCGGCAAGCGCTGCGGCCTGCCGGGCGCGCTGCCCGACCAGGCGGCTGTGGTGGCCTCGGAGCTGGCAAGCAACATCAACAAGCACGCGACCAACGGCGCCCTGTATCTTCAGCCGCTCCCCCTGGGAGGCGGCCTGGAGATCCTGGCGGCCGACCGCGGGCCCGGAATGCCGGAACTGGAGCGCTGCCTGAGAGACGGCTACACCACCGTCGGCACCCTCGGTGCCGGTCTGGGAGCCGTCAGCCGCATCGCCACGAACTTCACCGTCCGCACCGAAGTCGGCACCGGCACCCTGGCATGCGCCCGCATCACCCTGCCCGACCAGCCGGACCAGGCGTACCAGAACGCTGCTCTGGTATGCCTGTCCGCCGACCGCGAGCATCACTGCGGGGACGCCGGGACCATCGTCCCCACCGGCGACGCACACACCGCCATCGTCATCGACGGGCTGGGGCACGGCGCCGAGGCGGCTGAAGCCGCCCAGATCGCGCTGCGGTCCTTTCACAGCGCCGCCGAGCGGCCGTTGCCCGACATCCTCGCCGCCCTGCACCGCGCGCTGCGCCACACGCGGGGTGCGGCCGTGGCGATGCTGCGCCTCTACGATGCGGAACGGGCCGAATACTGCGGGGTCGGCAACGTGCGAGCCGTGGCGTTGTCCCCCGACGGCATCCACCACCGTCTGACCGGTCAGCCCGGCGTCGTGGGGTGGCGCATGCCCACCCCCCGGACACATCCCATCCCCCTTCCAGCGGGAAGCACCGCCGTCCTGCACACCGACGGCGTCGATGCCCGATGGACGCTCGACGCCTCGCTGTTCATGCTGCGCCTCCCCCCGCCGCTGCTCATCGCCTCGATGACCCACCATTACCGCTGCACCCGTGACGACGCGACGGCCCTCGCGTTCAGGCCCCCCAAGAGGCATCCATGAACGGCACCTTCGACGCACTGCCCTCCCTGCGCAGGGCAGTGCGCCACGTGGCCCACCAGTACGAACTGCCCCCAGAACTCCGCGCCCGTTTGGTCCTGTCCGTGACGGACCTGGCGGCACGCCAGTTCACCGCAGATCGCCCGGTCACCCTCGCCGTCGACGTCGCGACAGACCCGGCCGATGGCGCTTCCGTCATGGAGGTCACCCTGAGCGCGCACAAGGCCTGGGGCTCCCTCGACGGCACCCAGCTGCCCCTGCCCGCAGCTCCCATGACGTCCGCCACCTCGGTCGCCTGGCACATCCCCCTGCCCCACGACACCCCTGCCCTCCACCACGTCAGCCCGCGTCCGGCCCGCGAGCTGCCGAGCGAGGCGGACGCCGTGGACCAGGAGCTGCGCGCCACCCTCGCCCACGCCGACACCCTGGTGGCCGAGCACCGCCGGATCAAACACGAGCTGGCCGAGACCAACGGCGGCGTCCTCGCCCTGTACGTACAGCTCGAAGAGCGCGACGAGCAGCTGCGCCAGGCGCACGGCGCGATGCTCCAGGAACTCGAAGCCGCGCTGCGACCGCCTCCCTTGGAGGTCAAAGGCCTGGAACTCGGCGTCCACTACGCGCCCGCCGACCCGCACGCCCCCACCGGCGGCGATCTCTACGACTGGTTCCTCCTGCCCGACGGCACCCTCCACATCACCGTCGTCGATGCCCTGGGCCACGGTGTGCGCAGCACGCGAGCCGCCCTGGACGTCACCCACTGCGTCCGCACCCTCGCCCTGGAGGGGCATCCCCTCCGAGCCATCCTCGCGCGCGCACACGAACTGCTCATGCCGCTGAACCCGGGATTGATGGCGACCGTCCTGTTGGCCCGTCTCGACCCCGCCACCGGCGCGCTGCAGCTGGCCAACGGCAGCCACCCGCCCGCGCTCATGCTGCGGGCAGACGGCACCGCGGACTACCTCGAAACCTCCGGCCGGGGGCTCGGCTACCCGGTGCCCGGCAGTGACGCGGTCCTGAACACGCAACTCGGGCCGGGCGACCTCCTCATCCTCTACACCGACGGGCTCACCGAGAGCCGCAGAAACCCCCTGGAGGGCGAGGCCCGGCTCATTCAAGCGGCACGGCGGCACGCCGCGAAACCGGTGGCCGACATCCCCGCGGCGATCGCCGACGACATGCACACCATCGTCCTGCATCCCGACGACACCCTCGCACTCGCCCTCCGTGCCGCCCCGAACGTCGGCTAGCGCAGCCGCCACCGCGGCGGAAAGAGGACGATGGGACAGCGACCGATGCAGCACGGGGCCCGGCCCAATTCCCCCCTGCGAGAGAAGAAGATCATGAACAGGCACACGGCAGGCTGGCTGGGTATCGCGCAGAGCACCCTGCGATCAGCCTCTCCCACGGCGCTGCTGTCCACCGCCCGCACCCTGCTGGCCGATCGGATGCAGGCCCGCCAGGTCACCCTCCATCTCGCCGACTACAGCCTGAGCGTCCTGCAACCGGTGACCATCCCGCCCCACACCGCAGAGGCCGTAGCCATCCGCGACGGCAGCGCCGCCGGACGCGCCTTCACCGCCGAGGCGCCCCTCGTCGAAGTCACCGACGAGCCAGGCATGGTAGCGGTGCACCTGCCGATCACCGTGCGAGGAGACCGGCTGGGCATCTTGTCCGTCCACCTGCCCGAGACCGCCGTCAAGGGCGCGGCCGGCGTCCTGGACCTGGCCGCCTTCGCGACCGCTCTGGGACACGAATTGCTCGTCGCGGACCGCGCTACCGACCTCTACCTGCGAACACGAAGGCGCAGACGCCTCACCCTCGCTGCGGAAATGCAGTGGCAGCTTCTGCCCGGCCGAGGCTTCCGCCGCGACGAGTTCATCCTGGGCGCCCACCTCGAACCGGCCTACGCGGTAGGCGGCGACAACTTCGACTGGACGGTCGACGACGAGTCGCTCACCCTCACCGTCACCGACGGCCAAGGCCACGGCATCGCGGCAGCCCTGCTGACCAACCTCACCGTCAACGCCCTGCGCAACGCCCGCCGCGCAGGCATCTGTCTCGAAGACCAGGCCCGGCTTGCCGACCAGGCCGTCTATGGCGAACACGCCGGCCACCGCTACGCCCCCACGCTCCTGCTGCGCATCGACCTGGCAACCGGTCAAGCCCAGGCGGTCGACGCCGGTTCACCCCAGCTGTTCCGGCTGCGCCACGGCGCGGTCGAGAAGGTCTCCCTCGAAACACAGCTGCCCCTCGGCGTGTTCGAGGAGACCGAATACCACGCGGAACAGTTCAGCCTTCGCCCCGGCGACCGCCTGGTCATCGTCAGCAGCGGCGTCCACGCCACGCGCAACCCCGGCCGCGCCTCCTTCGGAGAACGGGCCCTGCGGGAAACCATCGCTGCTGCCCGCAGCGCCTCGACCCACGAGACGGCACGCGCCGTCGTCGACGGCCTGATGCAGTACCACGGCGGGGAAGATCTGCCCACCGACGCCGCAGTCGTATGTCTGGACTGGCGAGGGTCCTCGGCAGCCAGCCCCTGAGCGGTTCGGCTCTCCGCCTGCGAGACCCTTCCTGCCTGCGGACGGCCATGTTCGGGGACCCTGGCCCGCCCCATGGCGGGCCACCGCGCCGTCAGCCTGGCCAGGGCCCACGCACATCTCCCCGACCCGCCGGGGGCGCTTCAGGGCTCCCGGGCGGAACCGCCCTTCCCCCGGCCGTCCTTCACGGCAGCGGCGAATGCCCCCAGTCCCGCCAGCAGTGCTTCACGCTGCGCGGCAGGCACCCCCTGGAGAACCCGACGCATGGCCAGGGAGCGCTGCTCAGAGATGGACGCCCACAGCTCTTGGCCCTGAAGAGTCAGCGACAGCCCCACTTCGCGCCGGTTGGCCGGGGCGCGCTCGCGGCGAAGGAGCCCCGCCGCCTCCAGCCGGTCACAAAGCCTGCTGGCCGTGGGGGCTGTGGCACCGACCAGATCAGCAAAGCTCGTGAGGTTGAGGCCCGGAGCCTGGGAGACGATCCTCAGGGCTTCGAGCTGCATGACGGACAGACGGGGCACGACGTTCTGCACTGCCGCGGTCCACGTGGTCACCAAGGCCTCTGCGGCTTCAGCCACCTGCCGGGCACAACAATCCAGGGGATCGTCCGAAGATCCCGCGCGGTCCACGTGGCCGTCACTCCCGTTAATGCAGATACACGACCCCATCCAGGAGGTGTTCGCTCACGTTCACCGCGCCCGAACGGCTACCAGTCATGTGCCCTCGCTGCGGAAAGTATCCCAACCTCGCACTATTTTCTGTGAATAGACCGTGAGGCTCCGGGGGCCGCCGCCCAGCAACGGATGCTGGAACGCGAGCCACGCAGCGGGGCCGCGGGCGGAACGAGGCTCCCCTTGGCTCTCGTGCCGACGTCCTCGACGGCCCGACGGAGTGCGTCGACTCCCACTGTGCCCGGCCGAGGGAATCGTCCAACCCCAAGTGCCAGGGCCCAAGTGTCGGGCACAAGCACTTCTCCGCGGTACGACCGACATAGTTGGGGTGATCCCATATGAACTGCACTGCATCGGCCGCCGTAGAAGCACCCGCGCCCCTCATCATCGAGGGCCACAGCCCGGCCGGCGTACCTCGCACGCGCGACGTCGCCCGCGCCTTCGCACGCGGTCTGGAACCAGCCCTGGAAGCCGAAATGGCGGAGAACGTCGCCCTGTTGGTGTCCGAGCTGGCCACCAATGCCCTCCGCCACGGGGGCGGCCAGTACACCATGGAACTCGGCGCGACCGCGGAAGCGGTCCACGTCATTGTCAGCGACCCCAGCTCTTCCCTGCCCGGTGCGCGCCCCCCCCCGGACCTGCACAGGGGCAGCGGGGGCTTTGGCTGGCACCTGATCCGTCATCTCACCAGCGACGTAACCATCACCCCGGGCCCCGGCGACGGGAAAACCATCCAGGCTCGCATCCCACGCTGCCCGACGGAAAGGGGAAACACCGCGACCGCCGTGCGGACAACCGCTCTGCGATGACGTCTCCACGGTGGACTCGCGTCCGGGGTGGTGAGTAGGGGGTGCGCGGGCACGCTGGTTCCCATCTCCCGAGAAGGGAGAGCGACGACCGAAGACGGACGAACCAAGCCGAAGACCGCCCGCCCTTGGGCTTCGGTAGGCCTCCCGAGGCGGAGCACGGAGCCCCGGGGTCGGTCCGGCCCGGCTCCGGCGCCAGACCTCCCATTCCTGGCAAGGTCATCTCAATCTACACAAAGGGCGCAAAGGTAATTCGAGAGCTGACATCCGCCAGGGCAAGCCGTGTCCACGTAGCGCCCTCGGCTGGCATTGGGCCTGGAGTTGACGAGGGGTGCGCCCGTTGCGTGGGAGAAGAGCATTGGTTGACCGCGCACCCAGTACTGACAGCGTGACTCCGCGGATGGCACAGTAGGGCAATGCGCCCAAGCCCTGCCAGTCGATCGCCGGAAGCTGCAGATGTCGCCGCCGAGGTGACGGGGCTGCTCGGCGTTTTGCAGGAACGAGCTCGCGGCGCGGCACCGGCGAGCCCGGTGTCCGCATCGCAGATGCGGGCGCTGCTGGCGATCGGCCGCTTGGAGGGCGGCAACTTGCGGGCTCTGGGAGAGGCGCTGCGCTCAAGCCCGCCGGCGACGAGCCGTCTGTGTGATCGGTTGGAGGCCGCTGGTCTGGTGGAGCGCCGCCTCAGCCCCACCAGTCGGCGGGAGCTGGAGTTGTATTTGAGCCGCCAGGGCCGGGCTCTGCTGGAGGAGTCCAGGCTTCGGGAGCTTGATGAGCTTCGGCCTGTCCTGACGACGATGTCCCCGGAAGAGGTGGACCACCTCATCAAGGGACTGGCCGCTTTTCGGCGGGCGGCTGCCGCGGTCGTGGACAGTGGCGTTGGCGGGTCGGGCCAGTCCGGCCGGGACGGGGCAGCGGAGGAGACGCATCTGCGGATCGCGCGTCCTGCCTGAAGGACGTAGGGCTCGTTTCGTGAGCGACCCCGGCCAGGGCGAGGCGCCACTCGCCGGCCATGGGCCGCTCATCGGTCAGGTCGGTCGCCCGCCGCTCCGTCAGCGGTCGAGCTCACCAGGACTGACCGGCGCGTCCGCCCAAGGCCCGTCGAGCCCCGTGGAGGCGAGAGCGGGGGCGGCGAACATGGGGAAGCAACGCTCCAGGTCGAGGATCCTCAGCAGGCGCAGGACCACCCAGGACGGTGCAGCAAGGCGCAGTCGCGTCCCGAGACCGCAGCGAGCGCGCAAGAGCGTGTTGACGAGCGCCGCGTCGGCGAACTGGACCGCCGACAGATCCAGGACTACCAACAGCTCGGCCGGGTCGCGTTCAGCGGCGGCCAAGGCCTGCCTCAGCGGGCCGAGCGTCTCCAGGTCCACCTCCCCGGACAGGGCAAGGATCAGGAAGCGGGAGGTTGAGCGTGTGACGCGGAGCGCAGGCTGAGCAAAGCTACGGGTATCCACGGAGGGCCCCTTTGAGGTGGCAGCGAACGCCGGCCAGGGTCGATGGGGCAAGGGCTCTTGCATGGCCACCGCAGAGGTCGACAGGTACAGTGCGACGCCCCAGAGTATTCCTGATAGTTGCTCATAGGCAACACTTGCTTTCAGGAAATAATTAGCGCCTGTCTGCCAGCCGCTCCTCATCCTCTTCGGCGCCCGGTTCGCGCAGGGCAACTGTGGCCGCCGGCAGCGTTCGTCCGCACGGGCGTTCACGCCCTGCCGGAAAGGCCCGGCCTCTGCCCGCTCCATTCACCCCGGACTCCCTCACTGTCCGGTGCAGCCAGTACGAACACAGCCCGAGGCGCCGTGGTGCGCCCGACAGGACCGCCGCGTACCAGGGGCCGCGCTCCTGTCGCACGGACGCTCTGAGGGAGCCCGGCACGTCGGCGAGCGCGGGCACCTCAGAGCAGGTCAGCCCCAGGAGAGCAGGTCAGCCGGAGGCAACCGTGCCGGGCTCTGTGCACATGCCGGCGCGAAGTCTGGCCACGGTGCGGGTCAGCAGACGGGAGACCTGCATCTGAGAGACGCCCAGACGCTCGCCGATCTGGCTCTGGGTGAGTTCCTCACCGAATCGCAGGTGCAGCAACAGCCGTTCCCTGTCGGAGAGTTCCGCCAGCAGCGGGGCGAGGGCGTGGCAGTCCTCCACGAGCTCCATGGCAGGGTCTTCGGTGCCGATGAAGTCGGCCAGGGCGGCTTCGCCGTCCTCGGCGTCACCAGTGAGAGCGGCGTCCAGGGAAGCGGAGTTGTAGCCGTTGGCGGCCATCTGCGCCTCGAGGACCTCGCCTTCCGTGAGGTCCATGTGCGCGGCCAGTTCCTTGACGGTGGGGGAACGGTCCAGGCGGCTCTCAAGTTCTTCACGGGCCCGAGACAGTTCACTGCGGCGCTCCTGAAGACGCCGCGGCACGTGAACGGCCCACGTCGTGTCGCGGAAGAACCGCTTCATCTCGCCGACGATGTAAGGCATGGCAAGAGTGGCGAACTCGGTTTCCCGGGACAGCTCGAACCGGTCGATCGCCTTGATCAGGCCGATCATCCCGACCTGAACCACGTCCTCCATCTCATCGGCCAAGTGCCGAAAGCGCCGGGCGGCGAAACGCACGAGCGACATGTTCATCTCGATCAGCGTGTTCCGCGTGTACTGATACTCGGCCGTGCCCTCCTCCAAGACGGCCAGACGCTCGAAGAACTGCCGCGACAGGGCCCGCGCATCACGGGGAGCCACCTCAGTGGGCACTGCGATCTCGGGGAGAGCCTGCTCTCCGACTCTGCCCTCGGTCTCAGCAGCCTCCGTGCCGATCGCTCCAGCAGTCACAGCCACTCCCCTCCTCAGCCCCGTACATGACGATCTTTCGGTACCTGCCCCGCATCATCTCATCCATGCGCCGACCTCCGCAGTGAGCCCCAGGTCGCTGTAGCTGCCGAGCTTGGCGTCGGGTGTGACGGATCAAGGGGAGGCCCAGAGGCTCAAACACGGACCGTGTTTAAGCGACCGCTATCTGGTTACCAGCTGTAGTGACAGGCCGTCAGCACTCGACGGAAGGCAGAATCATGACCCTCGTTATGGTGCTCATCCTCGTCACGGCTCTCGTGCCCCTGCTCCTGCTCGCGTTCGCCCCGGCACGGCCCGCCAGGCGCAACCCGATGCCCCGCTCCCGCCCCACCTTCCGCCGGGCGGCACTTCGGGTCCCCCACCAGCGGGCCCATCGTCGCCACAGCCGCTACTGAGTTGGCGGGCATGCCGCCGGAGTTCACGCGCTCCTGACGCGGCGCCGAGGGCCGGCTGTTGCTTTGCCGGTCCTCGGCGCCGCCCGGACAGTGAGGTGTTCTGTTGAGCGTCCGGCTACCTGGTGCCGAGGGGTTGCCGGAACAACACGGGGATCGACCAGCAGGCCCAACCCGTCCCGGGCGCGCGGACGAGGCAGACGGTCGCGATGGCCCGAGAGCCCGTCACAGGGTCAGGGTGAGAGTGAAGGCTTGGGTGGCGGTGCCCGCGGTGTTCTTGGCGGTGAGGGCCAGGTGATAGACCCCTGGCAGGAGGGCGGTGCCGGTGATCGTCGCCGTTCCATTGCTCGCGGGGGTGAACTTGAAGCCTGGTGGCAGGGTGCCGCTCTCCGTGAGGTTCGCGGCTGGGCTGCCCGTAGTGGTGACCGTGAAGCTGAACGGGGTCAGTATTCCGGCCGCCGCGCCGGCCTTGCTCGTGAAGGACGGGGCCTGGCTGACTGTGAGCGTCAAGGCATGGGTGGCCTTGCCCGCACCGTTGGCGGCGTTGATGGTCAGCGGGTAGCTGCCGCCGCTCCCGGCCGCTGGGGTTCCGGCGAGGGTGGCGGTGCCGTCGGCGTTGTCCTTGAAGGTGAGCCCAGGTGGCAGGGTTCCGGACTCCGTGAGTGCCGGGGTCGGGGTGCCGGTGGTGGTGATGGCGGTGCTGTACGCGGCGCCGACCGTGGCGGTCGCGGTGACCGGCCCTGTGATCACCGGTGCGGTGCCGCTCCTGGGCTCGGTGACGGTGATCGCGCCTGCGGCTCCCACCGGGGTCCAGGCGGACCGGGTGCCGCCGTAGGACTCGCCGAAGGCCGCGCCGTTGACCGTGCTGCCGTCCGGGACGGTGACCGGCACCGATGCCGCGGAACCACCGGAGTTGCTGATCACGACGGAGCCGTTCTGCACGGAGGCCGTGACCGTTCCGGCGTTCCTCGCGGCAGCCCAGGCCGCGGACTCGGCCAGTACCTGCGACTGGCTGGCGTCGGTCATCTGGACCAGCGGCGCCGTGTACCAACTCGCGTACTGCGCCTGCATGTTGCTCAGCAGGCTCAGCAGCGTATACCCGTAGTCGGAGGTGGTGCCGCCCACGGTCTGGGTGGCCGGGCCGATCAGGTTGGACTGGTGGGCGTAGTTCATCCGCGGGTCGTCCGCCAGCACATGACCGAGCATGATCCTGGACTCGGTGGAGAGCACGGTGGCCTCGGTGGCCGGAGTGGTGGTGCAGGTCGTGGACGGGGTGTTGGAGCACTTCCCCGTCTCGGCGGGGTACTGGCTGTCGCCGATCGAAGAACCGTTGGCGACGTAGGCGGTGTTGTACTCGTTGAGTTCGTCCGGCCAGTTGGCGGCGTTGTAGTAGATGTTGCTCGGGTACCGCGGCGCGGAGGCGGCGACATTGCTCGCGCCCGCGGAGCTGGTGCCGGAGATGGTGTACGACTGGGGCTGGCGCGAGGCGTCGGCGCCGAAGACCGTGATGCCGGTGTCGGCGAAGGCCCGCGGAGTGTTGGGGTTCTCCAGGCCGGAGTGCTCGCCGGTGACGAGAGAGTGGGTGCTGAAGTTCGTCAGGCCGTTGTTGGCGGCGAAGGCGTCGTCCAGGCCGATCTCCTGCTCAATGCTGGAGTCGGGGCCGGCGCTGGTCGCCGGTACCCAGCCGGCGGCGTTCGCGCATCCGATGCCGGGGTCGGTGGCGGTCGGGTAGGTGGCGGTGCTGCCGGGGCCGCTGCCCGGGGCGGTGGCGCCGGTGTCGGTGAAGGTATAGGTGGTGGCGGCGCCGGTCGGGTCCTCCTTGACCTGGCCGACCAGCCCGAAGGTGCTGGAGCCGGCCGGGGCGCGGTAGATGTTGTAGCCCCAGAAGCCGCTGCCGCCGGAGTACTGCGACTCGAGCTTCGCCAGGCTCGGGCCTCCGCCGTTGGGGGCGTCGGGCCAGGACAGCGCGACCGACCCGTTCGCCGCGACGGTGATCTGCTGCGGGATGGAGGGCTCCGACTCACCGTAGGCGGTCGCGGCGGTGACCTCGTAGCTGTAGCTGCCTGCGGCGAGCGCCCCGCCCGCCTGAGCGGCCGGTGCGTTCGCGGGCTGCGGAGCTGCGACCGTGCAGCCCAGGAACATGTGCGACCAGGTGTGAGTGATCCAGTTGAACGACGCCTGCTGCTTGAGCAGTTCGTTCACGAAGGCCGCGTCGTTGGGGTAGCCGGGGTCGGCCTGGTGGCCCGGGTCGGTGTAGGTCGTGCCGTTCACCGTGCTGCTGCCCGAGCAGTTCGCGCTCGACGCCGCACCCGCGGTGGGCGCGGTGCACGCGCCGATGGCGTTGAAGGCGAACTCCAGCTTGATACCTGTCTGCTTCTCCCAGTTGGCCACGTAGTCCACGTCCGCGGCGCTCATCTGGGTGTCGGGTGGGCCGTCGGCCGGGTTGCCGCCCACACCCGACGGGCACAGCACGTCGTTCGGGTTGGTCGCCGCCGGGGTGCACTGGTACTTGTTGCTCCACTCGTTGTCGGCGATGAACACGTCGTCGACGTCCTGCCCGAAGTAGTTCCGGTACAGGCCCAGATGGGTATTCTGCGTGACCCAGTTGATCAAGCCGGGTGCCAGCAGCAGCCACGGCAGCTGGGTGCGGTTGTAGTTGAAGGTCAACGCCAGCTCGGCGACGCCGGCCTGCGCGTCGGTGGCCGGGTGCTGGTAGACGGCGGCCAGCGTTTGACCGGCCGCGTTCTGTATCCAGGGCGTGACGGGGGCGCCGCTCACAGGGGTGGCGGGATATCCGTAGGCACCGGCCTCGAAGGGCACGGGGCCCTTCAGTTCCGGCAGCGCAGCCAGGCCGGAAGTCGTCAGCTGGGCGGTACCGCTCATCGCGCCCGATCCGGCAGCGGTCAGTCCCACCGAGGCCGAGGGATACACGTATCCGTCAACCTGCCGCACGCCGAAGCTCGATTCGTAACTGTCCAGCGCCGTCAGCTGTCCTGAACTGAACCAGGCCGGTGAGTCCGCGAACACCACACCGTTGTAGTAGCCGTGCGCACCACTGGACAGCGTGGGCAACGACACCGTCTCGCTGCCCACGTCGCCGGTGGCCGTCGCGAGGCTGTACGCGACCCCTTCGGTGTCCAGGGCGTTCTGCCACGCCTCCGTGGTCGGGTCTCCTTGGCCGGAACCGATCAGGAGTATCTTCAGGTCCAGCTGAGGGGCCGGATCCGCGAAGGCCGGAACCGCCGCCTGCGCGGCCGCAAGTAACGTGAGCGCGGCCATCCCGGCAACGACCCATCGCGCTGGTTGTCTCAACATCGTGCGCCTCCCCATCTCCTCGTGTCCCGCCTGGCCCAACTGTCCGGCCAGGCAACTACCACAGCATCGGAGTCCGTACGTGCGTTGATGGCGGACATGGGGATAACCGGGGAAGAGCTTCATCTGCCATTGCCACTGGGGCGGCCGGCCGCCTGGGAGGCGGCCCGGTGGCGGGTGCGGAAGCCCCGCCCGACCGCAGGGAGCCCGGCTCAATGCGGCCTCCACGTCCTCTGCCTGTGGGGGGGGAACTGTTCGAGCCGCCCGGTGCGAGAGCCCTCAACCTCGTCGACACTTGGAAATGGAATCCATTTTCAGGTAGCTTCGTCTCGTCCGATCACCCTTCCCAGGAGGTCCACATGGCCGTGCCCAAGCGCAAAACGTCCCGCAGCAACACGCGTCACCGCCGTGCGCAGTGGAAGGCCACCACGCCCCGCCTCGTCCCCATCACCGTGGACGGCACGCCCTGTCTGGTGCCTCAGCGGCTGGTCAAGGCATACGAGCGCGGCCTTCTTCGCCCCGACCGCTGAGCACTGCGACGTCCTGGCCGGCTTCCTCAACACCGGCACGACGGCACCCCTTGATCCCGTCCCGGCGACCACGGGGGACAGCGAGCCGCCCTCATCGACGAACCTCCGCCACCCACCAGGCCGGGCGGCCTGAACAGACGCCCGGCCTGTCCGCTCGACTCCGCAAAGGCCAGCCCGCGCACGGAGAAACCGACCAACCAGCCACCTGAGGAGCCCACATGACCCGGCACGCCAAAACCAGCAGGCCGACGAAGGTCCGCCACAACCCGCTCATCGCGGCCGGCATCACCTACATCGACTACAAGGACACCGATCTGCTGCGCAGGTTCATCTCCGACCGGGGAAAGATCCGCAGCCGACGCGTCACGCACGTCACCGCTCAGCAGCAGCGGCAGATCGCGACAGCCATCAAAAACGCCCGCGAGATGGCCCTTCTTCCCTACTCCAGCCGACGGGACTGACACCCCTCACGCGGCTCGCGCCCTGGGGGGCGTCCCTGCCGACGAGGCTGTCGGCAGCAAGTCGGGCCCGCAGCGTGCCCGCAATCGAGGATTGCTGCCGACGAAACCGGATGCGCACGGCCTCTTCCGGCATTGGCGACGTCGACTTGGTCGCCCGCTGGAACAGATGCGATGTATCGAAGCCGGCGCGCACACCATGACCACCACCGCACCCACCACTGCCCCCGCCGCCATCGCTCGCGCCCTGGGCCTTGCCCACTACGCCACGCCGCCCTCGACGAGCTGCTGGCCAAGCAGCTGCTCGCAGCGAACGGCGCGCACCTTCACCCAGAGGACGCGCGGCGGACCTGGCCGCCGCCGGCCGCGTCCTCGCCCTGGTCAGCGAGCGCGCCAACGCCGAGCTCGCGGCTTTGACCGACTGATCCCGCCCCTGACCGCGAAGGTGGCCGTAAGCGCCGAGTTCATCGAACCGGGCGCGGGATCCTGCGTGGCTCAGCGCGGTCACGAACGGGGCCACGATGCCTCGCCGCCCGTCTTCGAGAGGCGGGCGGGCGCGGCATGTCCAAGGCATGCTTCCTCGGAGTGCGTCAGATCCAGTCCTTGCGTTTGAAGGCGGTGTACAGGACCACGGACAGGATGACGATGGCAGCGGTCGAAGCGATGAACCCGGCCTGGGTGTTGAAACCGGGATAGGGGACGTTCTGCCCGTAGAACCCGGTGATGGCGGTTGGCACGGCGATGACGGAAGCCCAGCTGGTGACCTTCTTCATGATGAGGTTCATGCGGTTGCCCTGAACCGTCAGGTTGGTCTCCATGATGGAAGCGATCATGTCCCGCAGCGATTCGGTCCACTCCCCCGCCCGCAGCACGTGGTCGTAGACATCCTGGTAGTACGGCAGCAGCGGCTCGGCCACGATGTGCAGGTCACGGCGCAGAAGGCTGTTGACCACCTCGCGCATGGGCAGGACCAGGCGCCGCAACTTGGAGAGGCTTTTGCGTAGCTGGTAGGAACTGCGCTGGACGGTGTCGATCTGTTGGCGGCCTTCCTCGAAGAGCAGGTCCTCCACGGCTTCGATGCGGTCGTCAAGGTCTTGCACAGCTTCGAAGTATCCGTCGACGATGTGGTCGAGGAGTCCGTGCAGGAGGTAACCCACGCCGTATTTGGCCAAGTCCGCGTTACTGTCCCAGCGCTCGACGACCTCCGCCATGTCGAAGTTCTCGTCGGGACGGACGGTGATGAGCGCGTTCTCGGTCACGAAGACCGACAGCTCGCTCGTGTAGAGGCCTCCGGTGTCCGGGTCGGTGCACACGGCGTAGGTACTGAGGAAGGCATGCGTGCGGTAGCGGTCGAGTTTGGGCCGCTGGTGGTCGTGTCGAGCATCCTCGACCGCCAGTTCATGAAGCCCGAACTCTTCACTGATCATGGCGAAGTCAGCAGGGCTGGGCACGCTCAGGTCGAGCCAGACCGCCACTCCCGGTTCAGTGATGTATTCGGATATGTCTTCGGCCGGGAAGTCTTCCAGCGCCAATACGCCATTGCGATACAGCCGTGTTCGTGTCGTCAAGATCTACAGCCTTAAGGAGGGTGGAGGGTGGAGGGTGGAGCGGACAGCGTCAGGACCGGGCAGTCAGGGGCCACGGCGGCAGGCGCCTGCCCCAGTTCCCAGGAACTACAACGGATGGGCCCGGGTCGCTCGAACGGCAGGACCGGCAGCCTCTCTTGGTGAAACGCCTCAGCGCGCCGGGGTCGCCCATGGGCCCCCGCCTGCCCAGAGCATGGGCTCCGTGCCGCGTCCCCGGTCGGCCTGCTCTACGAGGAGTCGATACCGCGACGCTGGGGCTGGCGATCTGGGCGGGAGCAGCCGTCGTTACCGCGTGGCGTCGGGGGGCAGAGTGCCGGCGCCACTGCCTGGAGCCCCGCGAATGCCCTGGCGAGCCTGGTGAGAGGCGATCCACTGCTGGACGGTGTTCACGGAGAGCTGGGCGTCTTGTGCGATGTCCTGGAGGGGAATACCGGTGCGCCAGGCGTCCACTGCGGCTTGGTGAAGGCTGGCGATGCAGGCGTCGAGGTCGCTGAGAACGGCGTCGGCGGACACATGAGGTGGCCGCTCGGTGAGGCGCTGAGCGGCTTTACGGACCTCACGCCGCCGCTCCAACTGCCGGATTCTGGAGCGAGGAGTCCGGTGGGTGCGTGGCACCGGTCCGGGAGAGCGGCACGTGGCGGCCCTTTCCACGAGGAGGCACGCCGCGTCAGCGGGGAGACCCAGCAGGCCCATGATGCCCGGGGCGTCGTGACCCTGGAGGGCGAGTGCCCATGCCCTGTAACAGCTGTTCAGGCTCGGCGGGTTGCTCCGGAGCAGGAGTGAGCGCAGGTCGTCCATCGGGAAGTGGTCCTGATGCCGCGCGTCAGCACACGCGACCACGGGCCCACGCCCAGAGCCGACCGACGCCCTGATTCCCCGGACGTGGCGGCGGGCCAGGAACAGAGTCAGGGCGGCGGCTGTCCCGGCCATGGCACTGACCACCAACGCCCGTGCTGCAGGCGGCGCGTACGCGAGGCCCAACGCTTCGAGCGCTGCGAAGAGACCGACGGTCGATGCAGCCGTAGCGACTGCGGCGGGTCGGTGACGTGAGAGCTTCATGCGGCGGGCCCCTGTTCGACAACTGCCCGGATCTAATCACCGCTTGCGCAACTAGGCAAGTATTTCCGGTGGCCCTCGAAGGCAGACCGCGCTCGTCCGCGCTTCGCGGCGGAGGCGACGTCGTCGCGGGGCTGCGACGGTGTCGTCGGCACAAGCGGCTCTAATCGGCTCGGATTCCGTCGGGTGTGGGCGAGGGAATGGGTCAGCCCTCGGTCGCGGGTACCGCTGCGACGGGTGACGGGGCAAGGGCGTAGCCGACTTGCCGTACGGTGCGGATCATCGTGCGGTGCTCGGGGCCGAGCTTGTGGCGCAGGCGGGCGATGTGGGTATCGACGGTGCGCATGTCGCCCGAAGGGCTCTGCTGCCAGACGAGTTCCATGAGCTGGCGGCGGGTGTAGACGCGGTCCGGGTGTGCGGCGAGATGGGCGATCAGCTCGAACTCCATACAGGTGAGCTCGAGCTGGCGGCCGTGGACCGAGCTCCGGCGGGTTCCGCAGTCCACGACGAGGCCGCCCGTGCGATGCACAGGTGCCGTCGGCCCTTCTGCCGCTTCGGGCCGGGAGGGAGCTTGGACGGCAGGCGGGACCTGTCGACGCCATCGTGTCTGCGCGGGCGCAGTCTGCGGTTCACGGCGCATGCGGTCAGCGAATCGGTAGTGCAGGGGCATGGGTCCTCCTGTTGCTCAGCGCAGGGCCACGGTGCGGGGCCGGGAAACGGGCGGGCCCCCTCGGTGCGGTGCCGCGAGCAGGCTGGCCGCGGTCACCGCGGGCGAAGGGAGCCACAGGCGCCCCCGGGGCCGTCGGCTACTGGGGGCTGGTCAGTGCCAGGTCGCTTCGAGGCGGCGCCGCCCCTCGGGGCCGGTAACGGTATGCCAGTGGGCGTGCGGCGCCGTGCGGCCGCGGACGGGTACGTGTGGGACGGTTATTGAGACCGCCGCAGGACCGGACGTCGCGTCGTGGACGGTGCTGCCCGGCGGGCCGTCGGCGAGCCGGAGCACAACGCCGCCGATCCGTTCGCGGAGGCGACCGTGCCCGGTGGGCGTGGCCTTGCGGACGAGGAAGCGCAGGGTGGGCAGGGCGGACATGGGTGGCTCACCTCCGTGCAGGGTGCAGGACGGGTCCGGGAGAGGCGGGGTGGTTGGCCGGGGAGCCGGTGGCGGCTCGGCTGATGCGGTGCGCGGCCGCCGGCGGCAGATCGGTGAACTGAGCCAGCCAGCAGCTATCGCGGCCCTGCTGGGCGAGCAGGTAGGCGAGATGGACGCGGGGGTGGTAGGCGGCATGCCGGGCATGGGGGCCGGGGCAGGCGACCGGATCGTCCAGGAGGTAGGTGCGCGGAATGCCGTCGAACAGGGTCAGTGGCAGCGACGGGCAGGCGCATCCGGCCGGTGCGGCACGACGGACTGAGGGCGAGGTCAGTTTCGCGAGGTACTGAAGAAAGGGCATGGAGTCCTCCCGTGTTCAAGGGGGAGTTGACGACGGGCGGGCCACTACTGCCCGCGGGGCTCACTGGCCGAGGGCGACCTGGACGATCTTGATGACGACGAGGATCATCGCGATCAGGAGGTAGGTGCGCAGGGCTCCCATGCCGATCTTGCGGGTGGTGGACATGACCGGCTTGGTAAGGGTGTCCAGCGGCGGCATCCGCCAGGCCTGGCGGCCGGTGCGGTCGATGGGGTCTTCCTTGGTCCCCACTTGGCGACGGGTGAAGGCGTACCCGGCCGCCAGGACTCCGGCGACACCGCAGGCGGCCATGATGTCGAGGATCGCTACGGCGGTGATGTCGGGAAACAGGACGGAGGCGGTCAGGATGACGGAAAGCATGACCAGGACGCCGACGACCACGGCGGTGAAGGCATTGGTCTTGGGACCGTTGACCCAGGGCCCCAGAACGGCCTTGTCGTTGCAGAGCAGCAGCAGGAAGACGGACGCGGAAGGCAGCAGGACCCCGGCGAGGGTCTGCACGCCCTGGGTGAGCAGACCGAGCGGCGAGCCGGGGATCAGCACGATGGTGGCGGCCACGGCCACCAGAGCGGCGTAGACGGCGTAGAAGCCCTTGGCGCCCTTGAGCCCGCGGTGCAGCGAGTGGTTCATGCCGAACACGTCGCCGATCGCGTAGGCGGTGGAGAGGGAGACCGCGAAGGCGCCGATGATCGAGGCGTCCAGCAGGGCCACGGCGAACAGCACCCCGGCGACCCTGCCCGCGTGGGCCTTGATGCCGGCCGCCACACCGGCGGTGTCGTCGAAGTTGCCGAAGCCGTGCGTCCCGGCGAACGCTGCGGCGGCCATGCCCATGATCGCGGCGGCACCTATGACGACGATGGCGATGCCGATCCACAGGTCGGCCTTCTCGTACTTCATGAAGCGCGGCGTGATCCGCTTGTCGATGACGTACGACTGCTGGAAGAACAGCTGCCAGGGCGCGACCGTGGTACCGACGATTCCGATGATCAGCAGCATCACCGTCGCCAGCTCGCCCGAGCCGCCCGGCATCGTGGGCACCACGAAGTCGTGCGCCATCTGCGAGGAGGCCGGGTGAATCATGAAGTACAGCGGAACCAGCAGCAGGGAACCCGCGCACAGGAAGATGGCGATGCGCTCGAAACGCCGGAAGGATCCGGTGAACGCGGAGGCGATGATGACCCCCGCGGCCAGCACCACCGACGCCACCTTGGGCAGCCCCAGATACCCGGCGGCCAGCGTGATCCCGATGAACTCGGTGACCAGGGTCAGCGCGTTGAGCAGGAACAGGTCGATGACGCTGAACGCGCCCCAGAACTTGCCGAACCGCTCCAGGATCAGGCGGGCGTGCCCGACGCCGGTGACCGCGCCCAGGCGCAGCACCATCTCCTGGTTCACATAGAGCACGGGGATCAGCAGGAGCAGGGTCCACAGCAGGCTGGTGCCGTAGTTCTGTCCGGCCTGGCCGTACGTGGCGAACGCGCCCGCGTCGTTGTCGCCGACCATCACGATCAGGCCCGGCCCGACTATCGCCAGCAGCGTCTTGAGCTTCGCGGACAGGCCCCGGCGCTCGCCGTGGTCGTCCTGTCGGATGGTGCCGAGCGCACCACGGATGTCGCCGACGTGGGCGTCGTCCAGCACAGCGGTGCGGGGGGCGGGGATGATGGGCCTGGCGGGTGCGGTGGTCATGATGAGCCTCCCAATTCCCCCGGCAAGGGGCGGAGATGGGGGCACGCGGCACTCCCCTGCGGCACACCCGGGCAGCCCGGCCGCCCGGAACGGCCGATGACCGTTCGGGTGGGAGGGGAAGGAGTGTGCGCAAGCGTGTCGTTATCGCGTGCCGAGGACGGGCGAGGTCGATCGGATGCGGGGCCGACTGTGGCCCGGACTACTGCAACTACAGTTCATGTTTCCTCGCCTCCCTCCGGCCGGAGCGCCCGCGGGCGCTGGACGACACGGCAAGGAGCGGACCGGGCCCATCCCGGTTCACCCCAACTCGTCAGAGCTTTGGCACTGAACGGCGTGATCCCCCGGTTGGGGAAGCCACTTGGGGTCACCCCTTGAGCCGGGGAGACCTGTCCTGAACCTGGGCGTCTCTCGACGTCGTCGGGTCAGTGGCCTGTGTCCGTCCAGACGCCTCACCGAACGAGGTGCCTTCTTCAAACCTCCAGAAGCATAGCCCCCTCCTTGCGCGATCACGCAACTACTTGGCGAACTCTTGACGGGGACCGGCGGCCCATGGGGGTCCGGCTGCGCCGTCGACATCCTCGGCGCCCTTCGCCTGCTGGGGGTTCCCCCGGACAAGCCGGTGGTCGAGGTGGGCTGGCCGAAGAGAGAACTGGACGTATTAGGGTCGGCGCGTGGCCTGCATCCTGGTGTGCGAAGACGACGCGGCGGTCCGTGGTCTTCTCAAGCGCGCCCTGGAGCACGACGGCCACCGTGTCCGCGTCGCCGCCACGGCGGAGAGTCTGCTGCGGCAGCTCGCACCAGCACCTCAGCTGGTGGTGCTGGATCTGGGGCTGCCGGACGCCGACGGACGCGATGTGTGCCTGGCCCTGCGGGCGCGCGGCGTCGACGTGCCGGTGCTGATACTGACCGCCCTGGACGGCCTGCATCACAAGGTGGGCGGGTTCGAGGCCGGCGCCGACGACTACATGACCAAACCCTTCGACATCCCGGAACTGCTGGTCCGTGTCCGTGCGCTGCTGCGCCGGGCCACCGCGGCACCCGCACCACGCGAGGTCGTCCTCGACCCGGCCAAACACATGGTGACCCACGGCTCGGTGAGCGAGGACCTGACCCCGACGGAGTTCCGGCTGCTGGGCCGCCTGATCGCCTCCCAGGGCGAGGTGGTGCGCCGTCACGCGCTGCTCGCGGCCGGGTGGCCTCATGGAGCCCAGGTGAGCGACAACACCCTGGACTCCTTCGTGCGCCGGCTGCGGACCAAGCTCGGTCCGCTGGGGGTGGCCGAGCGCCTGGCGACCGTCCGTGGCGTGGGCTATCGATGGCAGTGACCCGCTTCCGCAGGAGGGTCGTCGCGCTCACTGTGCTCATCGCCACCGCCGTGGTCGCGATCCTGGTCGTGGTCTCCCACGTGTTGTTGAGCCGGGTGACGGACGCCGATGCGCACGATCTGGCGCGTACCCGCGCCGAGGCGGTCGCGGCGAACGTCAGCGAGGTGGACGGGCGGGTCGTGCTGACGGAGAACAGCAGCGAGGCCCTGGACGAGGTCGCCTGGGTCTACGCCGACGGTCGCCTGATCGACGGGAACGTACCGGGCAGCATGGTGGAGCGCGTCGAGGCGCTGGCGGGCTCCGGGCGCTCGCAGACCTCAACCGTCGCGCACTATCTCCTGTACGCGCAGGAGATTCCTGTCGACGGCCACCACGTCATGGTGATCGTCCGGGTGGACCTCACGCCGTACGAGACGTCCGAGCAGCGCAGCCTGACCTTGTCGCTGATCCTGGGCGGCCTCGCCATCCTCCTCGCCGGCGGTGTCGCGCACCTCGTGGTGCGCCGCGCGCTGCGGGTGGTGCACGAGATGGCCTCCCTGGCCGACGACTGGAGCCATCACGAACCCGGGCGCCGCTTCGACCTCGGCGTCCCACGCGACGAGTTCGGGGAACTGGGGCAGACCCTGGACAGCCTCCTGGAGCGCGTCGACCACGCGCTGGCGGACGAGCGCCGGCTCACCGACGAGATCGCCCACGAGCTGCGGACACCGCTCACGGTTCTGCGGGGCGAGGCACAGCTGGCGCAGCTGTCCGGCGAGCCGGTGGCGCCGAAGGCGGTACTGACCGAGGTCGACCGCCTCAATGCGGCGATCACGACGCTGCTGCGCGCCGCGCGCGCACGCACCGATTCCGGCACGCGCTGCGACCTGCGGTCCGCCGTGCGGAAGGCGATCGCCGGCCGCGCGGTCGAGGTCGCCCTTCCCGCGGAGGCGGAAGTCGCCGTGGCGGCCGAGGTCGCCGTGTCACTGCTGGCGCCCCTGCTGGAGAACGGCCTGCGCCATGCGCGGTCGCGGGTGTGGATCACCGCGCGGCCGCAGGGCGCGGCCATGGTGGTCGATGTCTTGGACGACGGTCCCGGTTTCGATCCCTCCGAGATCGACCGGGTCTTCGAGGCGGGCGTGACCGGCGGCGACGGGTGCGGCCTGGGGCTGTCGGTGGTCCGGCGCCTCGCGGTCTCCGCCGGGGTCGGGGTCCGCGCGATCGCGGACGGCCGCGGCCACATCGAGATGACACTCCCCGTCGCGCAGACGGCCACGTAGTCAGGTTGCGTGCAGGTTCCCCGCGTCAACCTCCCCGCATGACGACGACAACCGAAGCACGCACGCACAGCGGACGGCTCATGCTCAACAAGGTTCCGGAGGTCACCCTCTGGTTCTGGGTGATCAAGGTCCTCTGCACGACCGTCGGCGAGAGCTTCGCCGATTGGATCAACACCCAGCTGGGCGTCGGCCTGGTGAACACGGCCTGGATCTTCACCGCGGTTTTCGTGGTGGTTCTGGCCGTCCAACTGCGGCTGAAGCGGTACGTCCCCTTCCCCTACTGGCTGACCGTGGTCGTTGTCAGCGTTACGGGCACCCTGTACACCGACATCCTGACCGACCAGCTGAACGTGCCGCTGTGGATCAGCTCCACCGTCTTCTCGGTGCTGCTCGCGGTGGTCTTCGGCGTGTGGTGGCTGCGGGAACGCACCCTGTCCATCCACGCGGTCACCACGCTCCCTCGGGAGTCGTTCTACTGGCTGACCGTCCTGGTCACCTTCGCGCTCGGCACCGCGACCGGCGACTGGACTCTGGAGCTGACCGGATGGAGCCCGGGCGTCTCGGTGCTCCTGCCGCTCGGCCTCATCGCGGCGATCGCGCTGCTGCGGAGGTACGGCGCGAACCCGGTGCTCTCCTTCTGGCTCGCGTACGTCCTGACCCGCCCTCTGGGCGCCAACATCGGCGACTGGCTCGCCTCCCCCAAGGTCGCCCAGAACCCGGGCGATCCCACCGGGCTCGCGCTGGGCACGTTCACCACCAGCCTGATCTTCCTCGGGCTGATCCTGGCGACAGTGGTCTACCTCACGGTGACCCGCACAGACGTCACCGAGACCCGCGAGGCGACCCACGCCGCACACGCCACTGGCAACCCGCGCAGGGAGCACATCGCGCTGGCCGGCTTCGGAGTACTGGCCGTCGCCACCGCGGCCCTGCTGAGCTGGGCCCACAGTCAGCCGCACGTCGGCCCCGCGCCGGAGACCGACACCACCTCCGCCGTCCAGCTGGCGCCCGGCCAGGCGGTGAAGAACTTCCCGCCCGCGAAGGTCGGCGCTCTGCGAGCCCTCGCATCCACCTCCCTCACGGACGCACGCTCGGGGAACGCGGCCGGGGCCCACGCGGCCGCCCAGTCGCTGCGTGACCTGTGGGACGCCGACCAGGACTCGCTCCAGCCGCTGGACGACACCGGCTGGACCTCCCTGGACGCCCAGATGGACAAAGTGCTCAAGACCTTCGGCATCGACCACGCGAACCCGCCGATGCCCCCGGCGCAGCAGGAGAGCGAACTGAGCACCCTCCTGGCGGACTTGGGCTGAGGACCACCCCGCTGCACCATCGTCGACGGACCCGGCGGGGCGCACCGTGCCGAGAGCCCTCGCCGCCTCGCCGGGCCGACAGGCGGGGGCCAGCGCGGCCGGTCGGGCCCGGCGGATCGCCGGGCCCGACACAGCGACTCTCGGGCTTCTGACCGTAGGAGCAGTGGTCCCTTTCTCCACGGAGCCCACTAAACCAACGCCCAACACACAGAAAACCTTCATATGAAAGTTCCATGAAGAGCCCTTACTCGGCGTAATCCCGCTACGGGAGTCCGTTAGCCTCGCCCAGGGATCGACGCTGAAGCGGTCAACCCTTCGATGCGCGTCCTCCCTTCCCAGCCGTGGCACCACGCGTGCCAGGCCGCCTCCGCAGACCAGCAAGAAAAGGTTGATGGACGTCATCGAGAACCGTGGCACCTCTGCCGCGATCTGGCCCGCCGCTCCCGCCGCTCCCGCCCGGACCCTGCTCGACATCCTGGTGGCCTCCGCCGAGGCGTACCCGCACGCCCCCGCCCTGGACGCGGGCGGCACCGTGCTCGACTACCGGACGCTGATGCACGAGGTGGACGAGTTCGCCGGACAGCTCGCGGCGTACGGGGTCGGCAACGGCGACCGGGTCGGAGTCCGGGTGCCCTCGGGCACCTCGGACCTGTACGTCGCCATCCTGGCCGTGCTGCGGGTCGGTGCCGCCTACGTGCCGGTGGACGCCGACGATCCCGACGAGCGGGCCGCGATGATCTGGGAGGACGCCCAGGTCTGCGTGGTGCTCGGCGCCGGCCGGAGCATCACGCCCAGCCCGACCGTGCGCCCCGGCGGACGGCCTTCCTGGCCGACCCCGGCCGACGACTGCTGGATCATCTTCACCTCCGGAACCACCGGGCGGCCCAAGGGCGTGGCGGTCAGCCACCGCAGCGCCGCGGCCTTCGCGGACGCCGAGGCCCGGATCTTCCTGCGGGGCGCCCCGCTCGGCCCGGGCGACCGGGTGCTGGCCGGCCTGTCCGTCGCCTTCGACGCCTCCTGCGAGGAGATGTGGCTGGCCTGGCGGCACGCCGCCTGCCTGGTGCCCGCGCCCCGCGCGCTGGTCAAGACCGGCACCGACCTCGGCCCCTGGCTGGTCGAACGCGGGATCACCGTGATCTCCACCGTGCCCACGCTGCTCGCGCTGTGGCCGGTGGAGTGTCTGGAGCGGGTCCGCCTGGTCATCGTCGGCGGCGAGGCCTGCCCGCCCGAACTGGTGGAACGCGTCGCCTCGCCGCACCGCGAGTTCTGGAACACCTACGGCCCGACCGAGACCACCGTCGTCGCCACCGCCGCCCAGATGTTCCCGGGCCAGCCGGTCCGGATCGGTGCTCCGCTGGACGGCTGGGAGATCGCCGTTCTGGACGAGCAGGGACACCCCGTGCCCTGGGGAGGCACCGGCGAGCTGGTGATCGGCGGCGTCGGCACCGCCCGCTACCTCGACCCGGCCAAGGACGCCGAAAAATACGGCAGCAGCCCCTACCTGTACAGCCCGCGTGTCTATCGCAGCGGCGACCTGGTCCGCGCCGAGCCCGACGGACTGATCTTCGTCGGCCGCGCCGACGAGCAGGTCAAGCTGTCCGGCCGCCGGATCGAACTCGGCGAGGTGGACGCGGCGCTCCAGGCCCTGCCGGGCGTGCGCGCCGCCGCAGCGGCCGTGCGCAAGACCCCGGCCGGCGGCGAACTCCTGGTCGGCTATTTGGTGCTGCACCCGGGCGCGCCGTACGACCCCGCCGCCGCCCGCGCCCTGCTGCTGGAGCGGCTGCCGCAGGCCTTGGTCCCGGTGCTGGCCACCGTGGACGGACTGCCGACCAAGACCTCCGGCAAGGTCGACCGCAACGCGCTGCCCTGGCCGCTGGCCACCTCCGGCCCCGGCCTCTCCGCCGCGGCCTCCTTCCCGACGGGCACGGCCCGCTGGCTGGCCGAGCAGTGGGAGGCCCTGCTCGGCATGCCGGTCGGCGCCGACGGTGACTTCTTCGCGCTCGGCGGCACCAGCCTGGCCGCCGCGAAGCTGGTCTCGGTGCTGCGCACCCGCTGCCCCGGCATCTCCGTCGCCGACGTCTACGCCCATCCCGGGCTGCTTGGCCTCGCCGCCAAGCTGGACGAGCTCAGCGGCCCGGCCCGCCAGGCCAGGAAGGTGCGCCCGACCCCCCGCCGGGTGGGCGTGATCCAGTTCCTGGTCCTCGCCGTCCTCTACACGATCAGCAGCCTGCGCTGGGTGATCGGCCTGGCAGCCCTGGACAACCTGACCTTCGGCACCCTGAAATGGGCGCCGCACACCTCCTGGTGGGTGATCCTGGCCGGCTGGTTCCTCATGTCCAGCGCGCCCGCCCGCCTGGTGATCGGCGCCGGCGCGGCCCGGATGCTGACCGCAGGCATCAAGGCGGGCAGCCACCCGCGTGGCGGCTCGGTCCACCTGCGGATCTGGACCGCCGAGCGGGTGGTCACGATGTTCAACGTCGCCTCCCTGATGGGAACTCCCTGGGCCGGACGCTACGCCCGACTGCTCGGCTGCCGGGTCGGCAAGAACGTCAACCTGCATTCCATGCCCTCGGTGACCGGCCTGGTCAAGCTCGGCGAAGGCTGCTCGATCGAGCCGGAGGTCGACATCACCGGCTACTGGCTGGACGGCGACATCCTCCACCTCGGCACGCTGGAGGTCGGCCCGGACTCCCGGGTCGGCACCCGCTCCACGCTCCTGCCGGGCGCCACGGTGGGCGCCCGGGCCGAGGTCGCCCCGGGCAGTGCGGTGCTCGGCCCGGTCGCCGACGGCGAGTACTGGCACGGCTCCCCCGCCCGCCCGTCGGGCCGCCTCGCGAACGGCTGGCCCGCGCCGGATCACCGACGCTCCCGCCGCTGGGACGTCATGTACGGCCTCGCGCTGCTCGGCTTCGGCCTGCTGCCGCTGATCGCCGCCGCGCCATCGCTCCTGCTGCTCTACCCGCTGATCGACACCGACAGGACGCTTGTCCCGGCGGTCCTCCAGATGATCGTGGTCACGCCGCTGCTGGTACTGGTCTCGCTGGCCACCTACTCCCTCCTGCTGATCCTGATCATCCGGCTGTTCAGCATTCCCATCAGGCCCGGCTACCACCCGGCGCACGGCAGGGTCGCCTGGTGCACCTGGATCGTCTCCAGCCTGATGAACAGCGCACGCGGCGCCCTCTTCCCGTACTACGCCAGCCTGTTCACCCCGGTCTGGCTGCGCCTGCTGGGCGCGAAGGTCGGCCGCAGGGTGGAAGCGTCCACCGTGCTGACCATCCCCAAGCTGATGCGGGTGGACGACGGTGCCTTCCTCGCCGACGACACCCTGATCGCACCGTACGAGGTGCGGGGCGGCTGGCTGCGGATCGGCGCCTCACGAGTCGGTCGCCGGTCCTTCGTCGGTAACTCCGGCATCGTCGGCCCGGGCCGGAAACTGCCCGACAACGCCCTGGTCGGTGTGCTCGCGGACGCCCCCGAACGGTCCGAGCCCGGCTCGTCCTGGCTCGGCCGCCCCGCCATCGCGCTCCCGCGCACCGCCGAGGGCGGCGACCCGAGCCGCACCTACGACCCGCTGCGCCGGCTGATGCTGGCCCGCGCGGTGGTCGAGCTGTGCCGCTTCCTGCCGATCGTCTGCACCGCGCTGCTCGGCGACATCGCCTTCGGTGCGCTGCAGGACCTGGTGGACCGTTTCGGGCTGGCGGCCGGGGTGGCCGGCGGCGGGCTGATCCTGCTCGGCCTCGGCGTGGTCGCCTGTGCGATGACGACGCTGGCCAAGTGGCTGCTGGTCGGCCGCTTCAAGGCGGCCGAGCACCCGCTGTGGTCCAGCTTCGTGTGGCGCAACGAGCTGTACGACGTCTTCGTCGAGGAAGTCGCCATGCCCTGGCTCGGCAGCACACTGATCGGCACTCCGTTCCTGAACATCTGGCTGCGCAGCCTGGGCGCGAAGATCGGCCGAGGTGTGTGGTGCGAAACGCACTGGCTGCCGGAGACCGACCTGATCACGCTGGAGGACGGCGTGAGCGTGAACCGGGGCACGGTGCTGCAGACCCATCTCTTCCACGACCGCGTGATGCGGCTGGACACCGTCCATTTGCAGGAAGGCGCCACCCTCGGACCGCACTCGATCGCGCTGCCCGGCTCCCTGCTCGGTCCAGCCGCCGCGGTCGGCGCCCACTCCCTGGTGATGCGCGGCGAAGAACTCCCGGGCGGCACGCACTGGTTGGGCAACCCGGTCGCCGCCTGGCCCTCCGGCCGCCCCGAGGCCCAGGCCCACCGGCACGCGGCGGGCCGCCACCGCGCGCGCCGGGCACCGGCCCACGAGCGGGTCGGCGTCTAGGCAGAGCCAACCGGGGCGCGAGGGGCCCCCGTGCGGATCGGTACGTCGAGTGTGCGGTCGACCATCTGGCCGCCTTCATAGCTCGCACCGGTCTCTCCGCCCGGCAGCGGCCGCGTGTGAATACAGACGCGTTTGATACACGCGGAGCGAGATGTTCCTGTGGTCGAGGGTTGCGCCCTGCCGCCAGGTGACGGTTTCGGATCGGGCCCCGACCGATCAACTGGTGCACGGGGCGGGCCAAGTCGAGGGAGCGGCGCAAAGCGGCCGGGCCCGAGCCCGCGCGGGTGCCGCCCCACCGGTCAACGGCCCCATGTCCTTGGGGACTTGTCCCCGATCGGGACGCGCGCGCCCGGGAGGGCGTCAGCGACCACTCCCCCGGTCGTTCTGAGCCCGCCGCCGGCGCCCCTCATCGACGCGCCACCGGGACACCTCTGAACGCCGAAGGGCCTCGTCAACTGGCTGCACGCATTGCCGCCGATGCGCGGAGCCCCGACACCGGCCGCCCCGAGGGCGTGGTCACCGACGCCCGTGCGTGGTCACCGGCATGGCCCGATTGCATCGATTGGCCTGGACCTGCGACCGAGCGCTGTCTCAAACTGCGGTGATGGACGAGCCACGGAACACCCGGCGCTTCGACATCCCGCTGCATCGTCTGGACGTCCCTCTGCCACATCTACTGCCCTTCGCCATCGGCACCTTTGACACCATCGGGGCCCTTTCGCGGGCGAACTTTCCGCACCGCCACACCTTCTACGAGATCGTCTATGTCACCGGTGGCCATGGTGCCCACGTGCTGGACTCGGCCCACCAACCACTGAGCCCGCCGCAGGTGTGCGTCATCACCCCCGGTCAGGTTCATCACTGGGTGGACGCGGAAGACCTCACCGGGCACGTGGTCCTGTTCAACGAGGACTTCCTGCTCTCGCGGTCGCACGATGTGACCGCGCTGCACACGCTGTCCGCCGGACCCGGTCACGCTTCCGGAAACCAGTCCGGTCCCATCGAGGCACTCTTGGCCGACATGGAGGCCGAATACCGGGCGCTGCGGCCCGGCTATCACAAGCTGCTCCGCGCCAGCCTGCAGATCCTCATCGTCAGAGCGCTGCGGACCTGTCCACCCGCCACGGAATCCGCGACCCGCAACAGGGCCGCGGAGGTTGCGGCGGACTTCACCCGGCTCATCAGCCTGCCCGGTGCCACCCTGCGCTCGGTCGAGTCGTACGCGCAGGATCTCGGCCTCTCCCCGGGCCACCTTCAGACCCTGGTGCGTCAGGCCACCGGACTGACACCAGGCGGGTTGATTCGGCTGCAACGCCTGCTGGAGGCCAAACGCCTCCTGATCGGAACAGAGCTGACGATACGTCAGGTCGCGGCGGCGGTCAGCATGGGGGACCCCGCGTACTTCTGCCGCTTCTTCCGGCGGGAAACCGGCATGTCGCCTGGCGAGTTCCGGGCCGGCGCCGGAGGAAATCACCATGATCCCCGGATCGAGTCCATCGCCGCCTGCCCGGACAGCGCATAGCTTGACTGCAGCCAACAGGGCGCGGTCAGCAACCCCACAACACCCCGGTCGGCCGTTCCAGCCACGTATCGCCGCTCCCCGTAACGAGCCCCGGCCGACACGCACCCCACTTCCCCCGACCCGCGCCCCCACCCACAGGAGGTCTGCGATGCCCGCTCCCGAAGAGCCGAGACAAACGCCTGCCGAAAGCGCCGGGCCCCCCGGGGTCAGCCGAAAGGCGGTCCTGCGCGCCGCTGCCGCGCTCGGCGCGGTCCCCCTGCTCGCCCGCGGCGGTGTTGCGCTGGCCCGCGACCGAAAGACCGCGGCCAAGCCGCTGGAGACCACTCCCCAATGCCACGACGGGGACGAGCCGACCGTCGAGCAGATCGAGGGCCCCTACTTCAAGCCCAACTCCCCCTTGCGTACCTCCCTGGTGACCGCCACCACCCCGGGCACGCCTCTGACGGTCACCGGATACGTCTTCAGCCGAACCTGCCGCCCGATCGCCGGGGCACTCCTCGACCTCTGGCAAGCCGACGACAACGGCGACTACGACAACGTCGGCTACGCGTTCCGCGGCCACCAATTCAGCACGGACCAGGGGGCCTTCAGCCTGACCACCATCGTGCCCGGCCTGTACCCGGGCCGGACGCGGCACATCCATGTGAAGGTGCAGTCTCCCGGACAGCCGATCATCACCACCCAGCTGTACTTCCCTGGAGAACCGCGCAACAGCACCGACACGATATTCGACGCGCGCCTGCTCATGAACATCCGCCAGGTAGGCCCGGCGCGCGAGGGCACCTTCGACTTCGTGGTGGACGCTCCCCAAGATCCCACCACACCGCCCACCCCACCCCCATCAGGCACGTGGACCGCAGGTCGGGCCTATGCCGCCGGCGACATCGTCACCTACGGCGGGGCCTCGTACCGCTGCCTCCAGTCCCATACGGCCATCGTCGGGTGGGAGCCGCCGAACGTTCCGGCGCTCTGGCAACGCGGCTGACTCCCGACCCAGGAGGACGACAGGGCTGTGCGACGCAGGGCTCGCGCAACACGAAGCCCGGCGCGGTCGAGCGTGCTGGGGCTTCTGACTCCGGACCGGCCGCGCCGGACCAGTGCCGTTGCACTCCGTGCGCAGACGCCGGGCGACAGACAGCAGGCTTCCGCACACCCCGCGCACAGCCCGCCTTCTCCGCGTCCTCGCGGCCGGGCTCACAACTCGGTACCCTCCCGCTGCCCGTGGGGCAGATGCCTACGCTTCACCGTCAGCACACGCCACGGCGGCCGACCCCGCACGGCCTGACCGGTCGAGGAGGATCACAAGCGGACCTGACCTCCGCACGCGCCAGCTGACACAGCAGCGACGCGAACTCCCTGTGCGGCTCGTTCACTTCACGTACCGCAGGATCGAGACCGGGGCGGCCCGCGCGCCGAGGACACACCTTGGCCCACCGAGCAGCCCTTGCACGTCACACGAGACGCCCTCGACACTCGCCGGGCTCGGTCACCGTCACTCGTCGGTGACCTGCGGGTGATGTCACCCCCGCCCATCGGGTTGAACGACGAGCCTCGACGCTAGAACCCGGCGGCTCGTCGACCCAGGACGGGCTCGGCCAGGAGTCTGGCCGGGCCACACAATGTCTGGCCATATCGTGCGAAGAGCTCGTCCCGGGAGTCGAAGCTCCCGAGATCCGTGAGCAAGTACGCCGACAGATCGCAGGAACCGTCAGATGCAGGGCAGGCCGTAGCCCCGTCCCAGTCGATGCTCGTCCTGGCCAGCGCCTCGAAGAGCGTCTCCGCACCCGCGTTCGTGAAACCGCCGCCGCTGGTCCGTCCAACGCCGGCACCGTCGAAGAGTTCGGACACCGACAACCAGGCGGCGGCCTGATCGGCCCCCACCAGCCCGCCGATGCGGAACTCCGGCCAGGCCAGCACCACTTGGCTGGGAACAAGGCGACGGAGCCGGGGGAAGCGCGGGTACCAGAAGGTGCCGTCCACGACCAGGCCACGCACCCGTGAGGGAATCCCCCACGCCCGCGCAACCGCTTCCAGTACGGCCATCCGCTGGCTGCACGAGCCGCGGCCGAGCCGCAGCACCTGGGACACCGGCCGGGCCTCCTGTACGGAATACACGGGGCGAACCTCTGCGGAGATCCATTGATGTGCGTGACGGAGAGCCGCCGCTTCCACCGCGGGCCCCTCCCCTTGGTCCGGAGCCGTGCCGATACTCCCCACGGCGGACCGGACTCGTGAGTGTCCCCAATCGAGAATCCGCGTCGGCGCCGTTCCCCCGCACGCACCACGGCCATCGACCACCACCTGTCGAGAACGCCCACCCGGCATCAGCAGCCTGCTCACCATGACGCCCCTTCCCGCCCCGATCGCAGCCCAGCCTCCCAGATTTTCTGAACGCGTTCAAGTACGACTGGTGATCGACAGAATCTTCAGCCGCCCCCGGGCCTGCGCCTGCTTCACCCGCACGCGCCAGCACACGACGCCGCCCCCTTCAGAAACCCGTACCGACCGACGGACAGGCGCTCCGGCTGCAACCGGAGCGCTGGCGCAACGAACCGACACCCGAGCCTCGGGGGGCACAGGGCCAAGGGGAAGTCCCCCGAAAACTGGGAACGGCGCGCCCGACGGCGCTCTCTACGTCGGGGGCGATCGCGTTGCGGGCAAGGGAGGGCCTCTCGACCTCCCCAGGCATCCTGGCCCTCCCCTCACCCAGCAGGCACCGACTACCCCGCCCGATGATGTTCATGCACCGCACTGTTCTGGGCAGAACAGCGCGGGTCCGTCGCCGCGCGTGGCTGCCCCTGGCATGGATGACCGGGCACGCCGTCCCGGCACTGAGCACCAACCAATCCCCTGGGCTCGCACTGCTTGACCGCTCGGTGGGCCACCGACAAGGTTCTGGGACTCGCTCGCGCAGGCCGTGCGCCTCACGCCGAGGCCCTCCCGCACCGGAAGGCCGGACATGTGCATGCGAAGCGATGACCGCCCCGAGTCAAGTACGGGGTCGGAGACGGTCGTTGAGCGCGGCACCCACGTCGGGGCAGTTCTTCCGGATGGTGTCGAGGAAGGCACGCAGCACCGGGGAATGGTCGCGGGCCGCGAAGGACAGAACCAGGTCGGGCAGGGGCGTGCGCGGCGTCACCTCACAGAACCGCACTCCCGGACGCGGGACCGTTCTCATGCGGGATGGCCCCAGGCCGACGCCCACGCCTGAGGCAGCGAGGCCGATGATCGTGTGCACGTCCCTCGCGACGGTCGCGTCGCCGAGAGCCGATGAGTCGCTGCCCAGCAGGGTGCGCAGTCCGGCGACTACAGCGGGCTCGTCCTCCCCCGCCGACACGATCAGCGACTGACGCCGCAACTGATCGGCACTTACCGAGAGTTGCCCCGCGTACGGGTGCGCCGTACTCACCACGGCGATCACGTGGTCGTGTCCGATCGGGACGGACACGAGATGCTCGGCTCCGGCACCCCGTGGTGGGCCGAGGGTGATGGCCGCGTCGAGCTCCCCGGCGACGAGAGCAGGGCCGCTGCGGCTGGTGGCCATCTCGTGCAGTTCCAGTCTCACGTCGGGCCGTTCACCGCGGAACCGGCTCAGGACGCCGGGCAGCGGGTCGAGCAGTGCGGAGGCGATGAAACCCAGGCGCAGCCGTCCCGTCTCGCCGCGCGCAGCCCGGCCCGCGTCGACCGCTGCCGCTGCAATCTCGTCGAGCGCCCGGCGCGCCCGCGCGAGGAACGCCTGGCCGGCAGCGGTGGGAAACACCCCCTGACGTGTGCGGTCGAACAGTCGGGTCCCGACCTCGCGCTCAAGGTCGCCGATCTGCTTGGACAGCGGCGGTTGCGCAATGCCCAGCGCGCCGGCCGCCCGGCCGAAGTGTTCGTGCTCGGCGAGAGCAACCGCGTACCGCAGGTGTCGCGCTTCCACGGTCCGCGCTCCGTTCCATCGGTCTCATCGGCCCGATCGCCGCTGGCAATACCTCAAAGATATCGCCATGCCACTTACGAGATCTATGAAGGGATGGCGCTGAGGTTCCTGTCTGGAATGGGGGCATGAAGTACGCATCTTTGAGCGACACCATCTTCGTCTTCGTCCACGGGGCCTGGCACAGCTCCGGACAGTGGGCAGCAACGCAGCGCGCACTGGCCGGACTGGGCGCCGCAAGCGTCGCCGTCGACATGCCCGGGCACGGCTTCGACGCACCCCTGCCCAGCGGATACCTGCTGCCCGGCCAACCGGGCCTGCTGATCGAGAAGTCACAGCTCGCCACCCTGACAATGGACGACTGCGCCGAGGCAGTACTGAGCGTCCTGCACCAGCTGCGTCACCATCGCACTGTCGTGCTCGTCGCGCACAGCGCGGGCGGCGGTCCCGCGTCCCTGGCCGCGGAGCGGGCCCCGGAGTTGGTGGACCGGATCGTCTACCTGTCCGCTTTCGTACCGGGCGGGCGGCCGCGGTTCTTCGACTATCTGGGATCGCCCGAAAACGCCACCGCACTGGGCCAGAACCTGACCCTCGGCGACCCCGAGGCCCTGGGCGCCGTACGGATCAATCCGCTCTCATCAGATCCCGCCTACCTCGACGAACTGCGGGAAACTCACTACCACGACACCCCCTTGGACCGCTTTGACCGGTGGCGGTCCGCGCTGAGCCCTGACCTGCCCCTCGCGATCCCGACGACACCAGTCACCCTGACCGCAGCACGGTGGGGACGAATTCCACGAACTTTCCTGCGCTGCGCCGAGGACCGGGCGCTGGCACCGGCCGCGCAGGAGCTGATGATCGCCGAAGCCGACCGGGCCTTCCCCGACAGGCCGTTCACCGTGCAGACCCTCCCCGGCAGCCACAGCCCGTTCGCAGCCCGGCCGGGCGAACTCGCCGCGGCCCTCGCCTGGTCTGCCGGCATCGAGCCATGAAGACTTCCCCGTCCCTGCTCCGGCAGCCCCTCCATTTGCCGGAGGCCGGGATGGTCTGGGAGCCCGGCGAGGAATCCTGGGGAGACCACGCTCGCCGCGCTCCGGGCCTGCCACCGAGCCACCTGACACCTCACCCCGCGCCACCACGCAGTCGGGGGCGAGGACGTGGCGATGATGCCCATCGGACAGCACTTACCCAACCGTGATGCTGACTGGTGGCGGCAGCACCTGTTCATAGCCGTACAGCCGTACGGACCAGGCCGGCCAGGGTGAGGGAGCGGCTGTGCGCAGGCCACACGATGTGGGTCACGACGGGAGGTGCGTCAGCCAGGGGAACAGCCGCGTGCTGGGCCCACAGCCAGGAGCGGGCGGAGTCGGGCACGACCGCTACGGTGCGCCCGAGCGCGATCAGCTGGGCCAGTTGTGTCTGGTTGTGGATCTCGGGGCCGGGGCCGGGGGCGTAGGTGCCCCGGGTGGGCCAGCGGGCGAGCGGCAGACCGGGGACGTCGCTCACATCGGCCAGGGACAAGGTCTCGTGGGCGGCGAGAGGGTGTCCGGCAGGCAGCACGGCGACCTGCCCCTCCGTCACCAGTGCCTCGCTGTCGAACCCGGCGAGGGAGTTCCACGGTGTGTGCATGAGCGCGGCATCGGCGCGTCCGTCGCGCAGCAGTTCTTCCTGCTCGCACAGGCCGCACGGCAGTACTTCGATCTCGGCACTGTCGGGCTCGGCCGCGTAGGCGTCGAGAAGCTTTTGCAGCAGTTCATGGGACGCGGCGGCCTTCACCGCGAGGACCAGCCGGTTACGGGGGCTGTCGGCGCCGCCGGCGCGCCGGGTGCGGCGAGCGGCGGCGGTGGTCGCGTCGAGTGCCGCCCGGCCCTCGTGCAGCAGCACCTCTCCGGCACCGGTCAGGCTCACGCCGCGTCGGTTGCGCTGCAGCAGACAGACCCCGAGGCGTCGCTCGAGCTGCTGGATCGCCCGTGACAGCGGCGGCTGAGCCATGCCGAGGCGCTCGGCGGCACGCCCGAAGTGCAGTTCCTCGGCGACGGCCACGAAGTACCTCAACTCGCGGGTTTCCAGGGTGTCCACGGCCGCAGCTTACGTGGTGATACCTGGCAGGTATGACAGAGCACCGCATCGGTGTTGGCCGCGCTGTTCGTCCCAAAGCCACCATCATCCACATGAGCGAAACAAAGACCGCGCTGGTGACCGGCGCGAACAAGGGCATTGGGTACGAGATCGCGGCCGGACTGGGCGACCTCGGATACCGCGTGGGCGTGGGAGCTCGTGACGAGGCCCGACGCGAAGCCGCCGTCACCAAGCTGCGCGCCCTCGGCGTGGACGCGTTCGGGGTGCCGCTGGACGTGACCGACGACCAAAGCGTCACTGATGCCGCGGAGCTGGTCGAACGGTTGGCCGGGCGCCTGGACGTCCTGGTCAATAACGCCGGCATCTCCGGCGACACGGGCCCGGGATGGGAGCAGGACCCGACCGCGCTCGACCTGGAGGTGCTCCGTACGGTCGTGGATACCAACGTCCTCGGTGTCGTCCGGGTGACCAACGCGATGCTGCCGCTGCTGCGGCGCTCGGCCTCGCCCCGCGTCGTCAACATGTCCAGCAGCGTGGGCTCCCTTACCCGTCAGGCGGACCCGGACACCGAGATCGGCCCGATCATGGCGGCCTATGCCCCGTCGAAGTCGTTCCTCAACGCCCTCACCGTGCAGTACGCCCGGCAGTTCACGGGCACGAACATCCTGATCAACGCGGCCTGTCCGGGCCTGGTCGCGACCGACTTCACCGGCTTCCACGGCCCCCGCACTCCTGCACAGGGCGCGGCAACAGCCATCCGGCTCGCCACGCTGCCCGACGACGGCCCGAGCGGTGCGTTCTTCGAGGATGACGGCATCGTCCCCTGGTGATCTCGAACTGGCCCGAGCCGACGAGGCGCCGCCGGGTTCTTGAAACAGCGGACGGTCCAGATCGAACGAGACAGCAGAAGATTCCGTTGGACAAGGCCGCCGTGCACCGGAACGAACGGCACAATAGGCGTCAATAGTCATGGTTCAGCCTGCCGAAGGTCGTCCTCGGTGCACCGGGGGGACGAGTTCGACCTGCTGCGCTGTCCCGGGCTCGTGCGGTCGCGGGCTGGGACAGCGCGGCCGAGCGGCACTCGGCGCGCCGGATGCCGAGCTTGCCAAGTCTTCACCCATGGCCCCGGCACCGATGCGGCACCCTTCGCCTTAACGCCAACAGACCAGGTACGACCGACTGGCCTCGCCCGGACAGACACCGACATACCCCGAAATCTCCTACGGCAGCGCCAACTTCCGCACCGCCATCTGCGACATCAGATCCCCTTAGGTAGCCGCGGTGCAGCTCTCACCCAGCAGCCAGTGGTAGAGGTCGGGCAGAGTCGGCCAGTCGCGGTCGGTCGGCTGTGCCACAACCCTCACTGCTGCCATGTCGAGTTCGCCGTAGAAGGTGAACTCCTCGCTCTGGGCGATGGCAAGGGCCACGGAACCGATCCTCCATGCAGCGAGCACCCACTGCACATGATCGCTCTCGCCGAACTGCCGGCCTTCCGCTCGAACTCATCGCCCAGCCGGCCGTCCTGCCCCGAGCCGCTGGTGTCGGTCAGGCAAAAGGGAAGGAAGAAACGTGACTGGCGGACGCATTCCCAGTCCGGGGCGCCCGCCAAGAGCTGATGCCCGCAGTCCGTATCAGTTTCCTGCCACGGTGACATCCTCCACCTGCCCTGCCTCCAGGAAGGCACCCGCGCATGGACGATCCCAAGTGAGTGAGGCGAGTGTTATCAGGTGCTGCACCAGGCTTGACGTCGGCGGTCTCAGGCGAACGGTCATGGCCCCTCCGGCGCGTCGAGGAAACGAGCACCTGATCCGCGCGTAGGCGTATCGAACCCGTCATCGGGGGCGTAACGACGGTTGAGCTGCGAGCCTCGTCGCCCGGGCACCCAGCCCGATTCCTGCGCCTGGCGAATCGTGCGCACTACCAGCGCGGGGGTGATCACAGTGCCATGCTCCACCCAGGTCACCAAGCGCTGTCCTCCGGCGTCGGCCTCCTCCACCACGATCGCAAGGCCGGGTTCGTCGTCCGGCGCCACCACCCACCGGTAGCGGCAACCGTCGACCGTGAGGCACCTCGTGCCCTTCTTCGCCAACGCCACGATGAACTCCTTGAGATAACCCTGCCTATGCTTCTGTCAAGCATGATCCCAGCCTGACCGGTGGGCCGCAGGCGGCTCTTCGCGTGCGCGAACGCGGTGCCCATTGATGTCAGTGAAGATGCCCGGACACCGTCATTCAGCCTCTTCACACCCCGCAAGCTGCAGCGTCAAGCTCAGCGTGTCCAAGGTCCGGGCCACCGACGACGTACGGCAGCACGCCACCAGCCCTCCGGACCCCATCCGATGGCGCCGATACCCTTCCGGCGACAAGACTGCACTGGTGCATGCCCTGTCACCGCGGCCCGATCCGCGCTTCATGCCGCTGCGGGACCCACACGTCAGCGATTTCGATCTCGACTACGCAGACATGCATGGCCTGGTTACCGAACTGGTTGTGCCCGGCCACACATCGATGAGCGCCATGAGTGCGATGGAAACCTCACGCGAACTCATCCGACACTCCTACTACCAGTACCAGTTCGCCACCAACGCCGTCACGCACTCCCTGTTTGCCTTGGAGCAGGTTCTCGCCCAACGTCTGGACATGGACGAACCGCTCCCGGTCCTCGTCGAGCGGGCCGCCGGCGCAGCGCTATGCGGCGACGGTAACCACCTCCTCACCAAACGCCGCGAGATCTGCGGCAGTTCATGGGCGGCAGCAACGCCAAGAGGTACTGGTCCACCACGCATTCCTCTCCCTCGTACGCGTACTCGATGAGGGTTCGCATCCGCGGCTCGCCCGGGCGGCGGGAAGAGGGAGCGTAGCCTTCGGCAGCCCTGATGTTGCGTGCCACCGCCTGGCCCACGTCGAGACCGACACAGCACACCTCTGGGACAGTGGGGACGGCGCCATATGTGTCGCCGTCCCCAGAACCTGTCCGGTGCGCAAGCCGTCCGCGTGCACGCCCCCGCAATCTCGGCGGCGCCGATTCCCTCAATGCCGTTCCCATGGCCGGTAGTTGGGCAAGGCGGCCGACACCCACCACCGCAGACCCGGCCATGAATCGAAGACTCCGCCGGGTCTGGCCCCACCACATGGGCCTGGTGTGGACCCCGAGGGGCCCACACCAGGGTCAGGCTGCCGCATGTTTCGGCGTGGCGCCCTGGGGTTCGGTGTGCTCCTTCTTCATCGAGCGGACGGTCCACAGGACCAGTCCGCCCACGAAAGTGAACATGAGCAGTTGCGACACGTTGGAGGCGACCTTGATCGGGAGCAGGTAGACGGCAGCGATGCGCAGCGAAGCGTCGATGAGGAGCGTGGTACCCCAGACCAGGGTGACGCGGCGCCAGCGGGCCCGCATGGCGGCCGTGTCCGCCATGGCATGGAACTCTGCCGCCTGCCGCGTCCCGGCCTGGCGGGCGAATCGCAGCGCGGCATAGTAGGCGAGGGGACGCCGGACGGCGCAACTGCCGACGAGCAACAGACCGGCTACGGCGGACTGCGCAGAGTCCTTGGCAAGGATGAACCTGGCTCCACCGTTGGTGAAGCTCAGTGCCAGACTCGCGCCGAACAGGAAGAGCAGGAACAGCGCGAACGGGTCGACCCGGCGCTGACGGACCGCCACCCAGAGCATGCGTGCGCCGGCGACGAGAGTGCCGGCCAGTAAGGCGACATAGGTGGTCGCGCCGAGCAACTCGGCGGCGAAGTACGCCATGACCGAGAGGCCGATGTCGTAGAAGAGCGTGGCGACCATCGCACGCTTCACAGCACGGGACCGCGAGGCTCGGCTGCTGCTATCGCCGCGGTCGGCGGGGCTTGACGGGTGGGAAGACATGGGGACCCCCAGTTGCGAAGGGACGGGAGGAAGTTGACGTTCAGGACCATCTGGGGAAGACGTTAGGGCGGCCCCGGCCGCGTGTCCTGAGACGTCGGGAGTAGTTCAGGGTGGAGATATTTCTCCACCCTGCTCCACCCAACTCCTGGCGGCCAACATGGCCGAGCCTGGGGGCTCGGCACTGTCAACGAGGCCATTCTGCCGGGGCGTCCTCCGTGCGCGCCGCGTAGCTGTGGGGCAGTGTTCTGTGCCGGTCGGTCCTCCCAGCGCAGGCCTTGACGGGTATGCCGAGCGAACCCTCCGGTGCGTGATGCGCTGAGTGCCTCACAGGGAGGCAAGCGGTGGCCCCGGACCTTCGGGAATCCACAGCCTGAAGGGACGTGGGGACAGGAGCCTGCACGCCTGTATCGCCATTGGGGGCAGAAGCATTCCAAGGCCGGGGGCGCCCCGTGAATGGCCGACGGATCTCTCGACCCGGAGTCGGGAGCCGACAGCACTGCCCTGCGGCCCCCGCTATCGCGAACTTGGGTTTGGAGGTGGTCTACACGGCACGTCTTGTGAGCTTGTCTCAACCGATCAGCCCGGCGGCGCGGCCATGGCCCGGTCTCGGCTCTGCCAGTCGGGGCGTACATGTGCGGGAACTTGAGACCGCGAACAGCCCCTGGCAGGCTCAAGCCGCGTGATCGATGAATTTGCGAAGGACACCCTGCACGGGAGACTGCGGCGGGACCGCGAGGCGCTGCTGTGGAAGCTCGATGGCCTGTCCGAATACGACGCCCGGCGACCGTTGACGGCGAGCGGGACCAACCTGCTGGGCCTGGTGAAACACGTCGCCAGCATCGAAGCGAGGTACTTCGGTGAGGTCTTTGATCGCCCTTCCCCGGAACCGTTGCCCCGATGGCAGGACCACGACGGCAGCGACCTCTGGGCGGCCGAGGACGAGACTCGCGATGAAGTCGTCGGGTTCTACCGCCGCACGTGGGAGCACTCGGACTCGACGATCAACGAGCTTCCCCTTGACGCCCCTGGCCACGTGCCGTGGTGGCCGGAGCCATACTCCAGCACAAACCTGTTCGCCATCATGGTCCACGTCCTGGGCGAGTCCATCCGGCATGCCGGGCACGCCGACATCCTGCGCGAGGGCCTCGACGGCCGGACCGGATTGCGAGCCGAACACGAGACGCAGATCGACGAGCAAGCCCGTGCAGCCTACTGCGCGAAGATTGAGCAGGCCGCCAGATCGGCCGCACCAAGCAACATGTGAGTTTGTCGCACGTGACTTGATGTTCGACGTTCCGACCAGTTGCTGTGCCTACCGGCATCTGCCGCCGGTCGGCACGTCGGTCGCCACCGCGCTCGCCGCTTCACGGTGGAGACCGAGGGAGGTCCGTGGTGTCGGCTGCACGGGCGCTGCTGGGTGAACTCGGGGCCCCTCCGGGGCCGAAGCGTCGCAGTACAGCGTCCGGCATACGAGGCTGCCCGGTTCTGGCGCGGTGGGTCGCCCCGGCTGCTACAGAAGCTGGTCGGGCTCGGGCAGTTGAACCGGGAGACCGGCATCCTGGTTCCGCTCCGGTGGGGGTGTGCGGCTGTGCAGGACATCGTTGACGTGTGCGGTGTCGAGGGCGTTTTCCCACCGGGCGACGACGAGGGTGGCGACGCTGTTGCCGGCGAGGTTGGTCAGGGCGCGGCACTCGGACATGAACTTGTCGATGCCGAAGATGAGCATGATGCCGGCGGCTGGGACGGTGCCCACGGTGGAGAGTGTGGCGGCCAGGGCGATGAAGCCGGCGCCCGTGACGCCGCCGGATCCCTTCGAGGTGAGGATCATGACGGCCAGCAGGCCGAGTTGCTGGCCGATGCTCAGGGGTGTGTCGGTCGCCTGGGCGATGTAGACGGCGGCCAGTGAGAGGTAGATGGAGCTGCCGTCGAGGTTGAATGAGTAGCCGGTGGGGATGGTCAGGCCGACGATGTCGCGGCGTATGCCGAGTCCTTCGAGCTTCATCATCAGCCGGGGCAGGGCACTTTCGGAGGAGGAGGTGCCCAGGACGAGGATGAACTCCTCCCGCAGGTAGCGCAGGAGCCGGAAGATGTTGACCTGAAGAGCAGCGGTGACGGCTCCGAGGACGACGATGACGAAGAACACGGATGTGCCGTAGGTCAGCGCGATGAGTCTGCCGAGGCTGGTGAGGGTGGAGATGCCGTACTTGCCGATGGTGAAGGCCATGGCGCCGAACGCGCCCACCGGAGCGGCCAGCATGACGTAGTGCAGGATCTTGAAGACAACTGTGGTGAGCCGGTGGACGCCGTCGACGAGCGGCTCGCCGATGGGTCCCACGGCCTTCAGCGCGATGCCGAACAGCACGGAGAAAAAGATGACCTGGAGGATGTTGCCTGCGGCGAAGGCGCCGACGGCGCTGGGAGGCACGAGGTCGGTCAGGAAGTGCCACCAGCCCTGGTTCTCCCCTTCCTTCACGTACTGCCCGGCGTCTCCCGTGAGGTGGAGGTCCTCGGGGTGGGCGTGCACACCGACGCCGGGCTGGAAGACGTTGACGGCAATCAGGCCCACGAGCAGCGCGGCGAGGGTGCCCGCCTGGAAGTAGAGCAGGGATTTGAGCCCTACCCGGCCCACGCGGCCGAGGCTGTCGACGCTCCCGATGCCTCCCACAATGGTGAGGAAGACGATCGGAGTGATGAGCATCTTGATCGCTGCGATGAAGGTGGTGCCGACGGGTTCCATCGCGGTGCCGACCGAGGGCCAGAGCCAGCCGGTGAGGATGCCGGTGACGATGGCGGTCAGGACCCAGAAGTAGAACTGCCGGTACCAGGGCCGTCTGGCGGTTTCAGCCGGGGCGGGGGCTTGTGGCACGGGTGCTGCCATGGCGTTTCTCCTCGTTGCGGAACGGGCGCAGCAGGTCGCGAAACGGGCCTCCCGGAGGGAGTACCGGTGGGGGGGACGCGGCTCGGAGGAAGGGGAGGCGCGGAGTGCCGGCTTGGCTGTGAGCGGCGTCGTCCATGGCGCTCGCCACCAGCACGCGGCGGATGGTTCAGAGGAGCCCGAGCAGAGTGTCGGTAAACTCGGAGGTGGTCGCTCCGCCGCCCAGGTCGCGGGTACGGACGTCGGTCTTGGCCAGGACCTCGGCGATGGCATCGGTGACGTCGTTGGCCGCGGCCGGATGGCCGAGGTGGTCAAGCATCATGGCGGCCGACCAGATCGCACCCAGCGGGTTGGCGATGCCCTGCCCGGCGATGTCGGGCGCGGAGCCGTGCACCGGCTCGAACATCGAGGGGAACTCCCGCTCGGGGTTGAGGTTGGCCGCCGGAGCGATGCCGATGGATCCGGCGACCGCCGCCGCGAGGTCGCTGAGGATGTCACCGAAGAGGTTGGAAGCGACCACGACGTCGAAGCGGCCGGGATCGAGGACGACCTTCGCCGCGAGTGCGTCGATGTGCTCCTGGTCCCAGGTGACCTGCGGGAAGCAGGTGGCCCGCTCCGTGACGAGCTGGTCCCAGAACGGCATGGTGTGCACGATGCCGTTGGACTTCGTCGCGGAGGTCAGCCGGCCGCCGCGCCGGGTGGCGAGTTCGAAGGCGTAGTCCAACACGCGGGTGACGCCGGCCCGGGTGAACACCGCTTCCTGGACGGCCATCTCGTCGGCGAAGCCCCTGTTGAGCCGTCCGCCGACCTCGCTGTACTCGCCTTCCACGTTCTCCCGCACCACGACGAAGTCGACGTCGCCGGCCCGGGCTCCGCGCACGGGGCTGTCGATGCCGTCGAAGACACGGATGGGCCGCAGGTTCACGTACTGGCGGAAGCTGCGCCGGATCGGGATCAGCAGGCCCCACAGCGACACGTGGTCGGGCACCCCGGGGTATCCGACGGCGCCCAGCAGGATCGCGTCCTTGTCACGGAGCTGGTCGATGCCGTCGGCGGGCATCATCGAGCCTTCGCGCAGGTACCGCTTACAGGACCAGTCCTCGTACGAGGTGTAGGCCAGGCTGAAGCCGTGGCGGCGGCCCAGGACGTCGAGGACCTGCTGAGCGCAGGGCAGCACCTCGGCTCCGATGCCGTCGCCGGGGATCAGGGCAATGCGATGGGTCGTCATGCCGTCGATTCCAGCAATGGGCACCGCGGCGCGTCCAAGACGCAAACCGGATGTGCCTTATAGGCACCGCCTATGTGTTGGCGGTAGGAGACGTTGCGTTCGTCCAGAACGCTGCCGCGGCCGGGGAGAGGGCACCGCTCCGGCTGACGAGACAGATCTGCAGCGCGGTCGCGGGCTCGATGTCCAACACATCGGCCCCCGTCCGTCGGGCGATGCCCCGCCAGGACTCGGTCACGACGGCGAGCCCCACCCCGGCCAGCACCAGCGGGAGCAGCGCCACCCGGTGCTCGGTCTCGACCGCCACGGTGAAGTCGATGCCTCGGTCCCGCAGGGCGTCGACGTACGCCCGCATCCCCGTCCCCGGCTGCCCCACGATCAGCCGCTGGCCCGCCAACTCCTCGCAGTTCACTGCCTTCCGGCCCGCGAAGGGCCCGGTCGGCGGGACGATCAGCACGAATCGCTGCTCGCCCAGCACGTGCGAACGGACCTCCTTGTCCGCCACGCTGCCGACCGACGCCAGCAGGCCCAGCTCCACCGCTCCCGTCCGCACGGCGGCGATGACATCGCGGGCTGTGAAGGCCGCTGCGACCGCCACCGCCACGCCCGGGTACCGCTCGGTGTAGGAACGGATCAGGGTCGTCAGCGGTTCGACCGCCTGGGACGGCATCGCCGCGATGTCCAACCGTCCCGAGCGCAGCTCGCGCACGGATGCCACCGTGGCGCGGGCTGTCTCCAGGCTTCGCACGGCCTCGCGGGCCGGGTCGATCAACGCCTCGCCCGCCTCCGTCAGCACGACCCGACGCCCGATCCGGTGGAACAACTCCGCGCCCAGGTCACGTTCGAGAGCCCGGACGGCCTGGGACAGAGAGGGCTGCGACACGTAGAGCGCCGAGGCAGCCCGGTTGAACCCGCCACGGTCCACGACAGCCAGGAAGTACTCCAACTGCCGGACGTCCACGCCTCTCCTCCGCTCCCCGCCCTGCAACTCCCCGGTCCCCCGGCGCGTCCGCAGCATCTCACGCCGGGAGTCCCCGGAGTCAGCCGTACTACCGGGGCCGCGCGAGCGCCACTTCGATAGCGCGCCGAACCGTTCACTGTGGTTATGGGGGGGGCCGATCAGCACCCGCTCGACGAAGTCGAACGGCTCGGAATTGGACGCCAAGCCCTCAGCCTGTCCGGTGCCAAGGCCACCACCCCCACTCCGCCACGAGGCTGGTGACCGCCAACTCACCATGCAGGAAGCATTGCCAGAAGGCCCGGGGGTTGGCCGTGTTGGGCGCGGGCGATCGCGTGCCGGAGCGGTCCGCGCTCGGAAGCGACGGACCGCTCACCACCAACCGGAGCCGGTGTCACGCCTGGACGATCTCGTCCGCTCCGAACCGCAGTGCGCAGTCCCAGGTCTCCGCGTCGCTGAACAGGAGCTGCACGAGCTGGATGGACCACTTCCAGTCGCAGTTCTTCACGCCGAACAGCGCGCCCAGAGCGTCCCGCAGGGGCATTCCGATGTAACGGCGTTTCAGTCCGACCCGGGACGGGACCCGCACCGACGAGAGGTCCTCGGCCGTCACGTGGCGCTCGTCCACCAGCCACTTCTCGATGAACGCCTGGTTCATCGGTTGGCCCTGCTCCTTCGCCGCGTCCACAATGGATTGGCGCAAGTTGTCGGCGGTGTCTCCCTGGCAGAGGCCGACCAGCCACTTGCTCAGCTCGGGGCGCAGCGCGAACGACGTGTCGTTCGTCTGGCCGGAACTCTGCTGCTTGCGCCACTGGTCAATCTTGCCCATGGCTTCGTACTGCTCGTCTCCGGTGAAGTCCCCGTGGTCGGGGCCGCCACCGAAGTTCTCCAGGTTGGCCGCCTGGGTACCGGACGTTCCACTGCTGCTGATCATGGTGGAATTCGACGTACCGTCCGCCCGGGGGAACATGGCCGCCATGGTGTAGATGAGACCGTTCAGGTCGTCGGGCGAGGACAGATCGAGGTCCATCTGCCGGGCTGTCCGGATGACGTCGTAGTAGTACAGGTGCGCGCCGGACTTCTTGATCGCCTCCTTGACGTTCTCGCTGAGCAGCACGCTCTCCACTGAGTTCTCCACGACATCGACCCCACCGAGCTCGCCCAGCAGGTCTGTGTGGTTCTCGCCGACGTTTCCGAGCCCGACCTGGCCTGTGACGTGCTCGCTCTTCAGCTCGTTGAGGACCTTCCAGGCCTGCGTGAGCGCACCCTTCTCGACGTCCAGGTTGTGGATCACCAGAGAGTCGAGCCTGCCGCCGAACAGCGCGGCGACGCGTTGCAGCCGGCCACGCAGTTCGGCCTCCTGCTCTCCCGAGCGGACGTCGAACTTGTAGAGGATCTCGTAGTCCTCACGGGGCCGGGCTCGGAGGACCTCGGCGACGGTGTCGATGTTCCGGTAGCTCTCCGCCGTGTCGAAGCGCCGGTACCCGGCTTCGACGGCGGAGGCCAGCTGCTCCTTGCTGCGTCCGTCGACTCCGAAAACGAGCCAAGGCTTGGCGACTTCGCCTTCGGTTCCCTCGGCCGGCATCCGCGCCACCACGGGCGAACCGTGCTGAGCCCGCGCTCCGTCGGACGCCATGGCGCGCTGAACTGGCGCCTCTCCGGACATGGCCCGCCGCGCGTTGGCTTCGGCCTCGCGCTCGAACCGGTCCGCTGGGTCCGAGACGCTCAGTCCGTCCCCACGATCGGTACCGGAGACCGGCCCCTGGCGTTGCTGGATCACATGCGTCAACTCATGTGCGAGCGTGTGCTGGTCGGCTCCGCCGTCGCCGATGACGACGTGGTCGCCGCTCGTGTAAGCGCGGGCGCCGACCTCGGCCGCGGATGCCTTGGCGTCGGAATCGTCGTGGATGCGCACAGTGGAGAAGTCGGCGCCGAGCCGGGCCTCCATGTCTGTGCGGGTGGCGTCGTCGAGCGGACGTCCGGGTGCGCGCAGCACGTCGGGTACGGCGGACCGCTGCACGGTCTCGGGTGCCGAAGGGCCGCTGTGTCGGTGGGCGCCGCAGCCCGCGGTGTGTTGATGCTGATCCTGGGTCCAGGCGTGTCCCGACTGGCGGAGCATCTGGAGGACGGCCGCGTTGCCCGCGGCACTCTGAAGGCCCAGAAGGCCGGCCGACGCTCCGTCTCCCCGGGCTCGGTTCCTGACAGCATCCCGGCGGGGCTTCTTGCTCGTGGAGGCCTCGGCCTTTTCGTTGGCGTACATCAAGTCCTCTCAGCTTGCTGCGGACCGTGCGGCGGGTGGCATGGAGCACTGTCCCGGACTGCGCCGGTTGCGCCGCGGTTGGCGGCGATTCCGAGTCGGCCCCTTCAGCAGTGGCTCCTGTTTCCGCAGCAGTTGACGGGCGTCAGGGCTTCCACCCTATAGGTGTCTTTTTGAATCCGCAGAACAGGGGCGGGAGTTACGGCCCCCGACACGGTGCAATCCGGCCCTGGGCGGTAGCGCAAGACCGGCACACCGCATCGTCCGGGGGCGCTCAACGGAGCCGACGGCTTGGGCCCACCGCATGATCACGACGACGGACGCGCCCCGGAAATGAGTGGACGAGATCGGCTTGATCCGGGGGTTTGCCCCCGATGGTGAAACACCCCCCTCAGCCCCGTGTCCCCTGCCGTCGGCTTCAGTGCCTGCTACAAGGAGGGTTGCCCCCGTCTTGCGACTGATGCGGCGGCCGCCAGGCGCGCAGAGCCCTTTGCGATTCCCTCGCCCTCGTCACCCATGTTCGTCATTCGCCGACGAGAGAGCTGAGCCCCACCCGCTGTCGGCGACAGGCCTTTACAGCCACCGCTGTTCTCGAGCCCGGCGCAGATCTTGAGGAGTGGGCGGGGAAAGACATGGCGCGGGATGTGGGGGGCGTCCCTTCTCGCCCTGTCGAGGCATCTATTCGGCGAATCCGGCCAAGTGGCCGGCGCGGACCGTCATTCGGCATCCCGATGCTCGCCGCGCAGGTACTCAGAGCGGGACTGGAGGATGTCCAGAGCCTCGTGGATCGAGCAGCCGAGGCGGTCGCAGAACAGCTGGATGGCTTTGACGTTCATGCCGTCGACGATCGCTTTGTCTGCGAAGGTGAGTGGTCCGGCTGTCCAGGGGGCGCACGCAGGGTCTCCGCCTGGCCAGTCGGCGTCGGTCAGGGTGGCGAGCAGACGGCCGTCCGAGAGCGCCACCGCCACGTCCGTGCCGCGGGCCGCCAGCTCGGTGAAGGCAGCGGGTGCGGTTTGGTCCAGTACGAAGACGAAGTGCTGAGCCATACGCTGCCGCCACTCATCGACCTCGCCGTCGCTGTCCAGGCGGAAGTTGGAGTTCCAGGCTGCTTGGGCGAGGACCGATACGAACGTCCCGAGGAAGTCCGACTTCAGCAGGCCGTCCGCGTGCTCGATCAGAATCGCGAGGTCCTGGCTCCCTTGGCCGGGACCGTGCCAGTCGTGGAGGCACTCCACGAGCGCGTCCCAGTTGTGCCGAAGTAGCCGAGGAACGACAGCTCCCGGGCGAAGGTGCGGAAGACGGCCGCCGGATCCCGCATTTCCCGAGCGTCCAGCCGCAGGACCAGACCGTTTCGCTGCACAAGCGCGGCCGTTTCCGACGCCAGCCATGGGTCGGTTGGGGAGGTGAACACGACCCATGGGGAGCGGCGTTGCGTCAGGGTGGGTCGGGTCGTCATGGGTGGAACTCTCGCATGGCATTCGCTCAGAGCCCGAGCGCTCGCCGAATTCTGCCGACCGGCCGTCGATCCGGCCCGCGCCCCTCTCAGCCGGGTGCTCCGAGGATCGCGACTGCCGCGGAAGGTGGAGCGTGGACCTTCAGAACAACTCCTGGGCCAGTTCAGGTAGTTCGGCGGAATCGGTGCGAATGACGTCCCGGAGCCAGCACCGTCCCAGGTCTCGCGACGCCTCCTCACGCGCCGCCATGAAACATCTCCTTGTGGCCTACCTCGGCGTGACCCGCACGTTGTGGATCGAGTGGGGCTCGATCGACGATGCGACGCGCAACCATGTGAACAACATGACATCCTTCACCGCTCCTGGCACGGCCTGCCTGACCTGGGCCGACGACACGAGCGACGCCCAGTACGGGCGTGGCGCGCGCCCTGGAAGCCCAGAGCCACGCTCAGGACGCCCAAGCCGACCCCTCCCCGTGGGGGAGCTTCCCCTGCACTGCTCTACCCCGGATCCAGGCGGCCAGGAAGGGGCGGGGTGGCCAGCCTGGCGCGCATCCTGGGCCGGGGAAGGTCGGCCGGGGCTGGGCTATGGGGCCTTCCGGCTCGGGGTCGGCGGGTGTGAGTGCTCGCGGCACGCGCGCCTGGGTCGCGGGGTATGCGCACGGTGGCAGTCTGACTACACAGCGTGCCGCGGCGTGGCGGCCGGTCTGCCCGCCCCCACCGTTGAGTCTGGGGGTGAAACGCCGATATGCCCGCCGCTTCAGCGACGGGCATATCGGATGGTCTGGGTGAGTCAGCTGGTGGCTCAGTACCAGTGGTGGGCCTGCCAGAAGTTCCAGGCGCCGACCGGGCTGCCGTAGCGGGAGTTCATGTAGTCCAGGCCCCACTTGATCTGGGTGGCCGGGTTGGTCTTCCAGTCCGCGCCGGCGGACGCCATCTTCGACGCCGGCAGAGCCTGGACCAGACCGTACGCGCCAGAGGAGGCGTTCGTGGCGGTGTGGTTCCAGCCGCTCTCCTGGGAGACGATCTTGCTGAAGGCCGCGAACTGCGCCGGGTCCTTGATCATCTGCTGAGCGATCGCCTTGGCGTTCACCGGGGCCGCCTGGGCGGGAACCGTGGCGAACAGGGAACCGGCGGCGCCGACGGCGACGACGGCACCCGCGAGGGTCTTCTTGGAGGTGGCAATGCGGCGGATGACTGCGTTGGACACGAAGAGGCCTTCCGAAGGGAACAAGGACGGTCGCGGCATGCCGGGGCATGCGTGAGCCACTCACACGGTGGGGAGGGGTTCGTCCGCGGCGGGTGGAGCACCCGTGCCGCCTGGCGACTCATCCAGTTCTACCGACCCCCGCACGGCCTGGCAATGCCCCACTTCTCCTAAGGGCCTTCGCAGCAGACAGACCGGCCGCCTCGCGCGCGGCCCCATATGCGCAGGGCCTGCCCAGGTGACGAGGCACTGCCCGGACTCCCCGATGGCCACTAGGCCCGCTCGTATGTGACGTAGGTCCTGTGGGCCGCCTCACGACCAATACGCCTGAATATCGCTCTTTGTAAGCATTTGACGCCTGTGGTGATGAGGGCAGCGGGCTCGAAGGACCCTCCAATCGAAGGAGGGCGCGCCGCCGGAGCGACCAATCCAGAGGCCCCGCCGACCACCCCAGCCCCAGCCCGAGGCCCACTTCCACCCGGACCGGTCCCCCACTGTGGGCGAAAAGCCGTGGGATGTAACCGGCCCGGCCATCAGAACCACACGGAACTACCCGGCAAGATCGGTAAGGACCCAGCGTCGGCGGCCACCGTCCTCCTGGTCGGTGTCCGTGCCACAGGAGAGGACCCCCAGGGTGGATACCTCGCGGAGCAGGCCCTCGTCCTCGGGCGCCTGACCCTGTTGGTGGGAGAGGATGAGAATGAGGGCTTGGTGGTCCTGGTCGGCCAAGTGCAGGCTGATTCTGCGGCCACCGTCAGTGAGCGCTGCCCGGGTCAGCAGGGCCGTCATCGCGGCGAGGTCCGCTTCTCGCTCGCTGTCCAGCCGATAGCCCCACTCGGCGAGCTTCCCGAAGACATGCCGACCTGCCTTGGCGGGAGACCAGGGAGCGTTCTCCAGTCCCCAGCTCGCCGCACGTCGATTCGCGATTCTGGCCGCAAGCCGCGGCCGCACCAGAACGGAGCCGGGCGTGGCGACTCCGGGGCGTGGTTGCTCGGCGGGCTTCTTGGGAGGAGTCGGCGTCCTCGGTGGATGGTCCGGGCGGTGCCCCTCCTCGGCGTCGGCTTCCTGCGGCGGCGGTACTGCCACAACAGCCTCCCCATGAGCGGGCATTCAAGGCCTGGGCTCTACGAGGGGCATCGTAGACCTGGGATGCGAGGCTCCGCGGCAAGACAGACCAACGACACAGCCGCTCGGGAGAAGGAAGAGGGCTGGGTGCTCAAGGCTGTCGCCTCGTAGTGGCGTGCCCGGGAAAGGGACGATCCGTCTGGCCATTTGCCGTCCGCACGGTCAGGCACGCGCCGATTCGCCACCGCTCCCTGTTGCCGCCGTGGCCCGCCCTTGTACGCCGGGTGGAGCGAGTCGGAGCCGTCCGCGTTGACGTCGTGGATCACGGCCCCGGACCCGGTCGGTGCTGGTGAACGTCACCTCGACGATCTCCGCCACGCTGAGCCGCCGAGCGGACAGCAGCACCATCCGGGTCCGCCGCCAGGTCACCACCGATCCCGGTGCCCCGGCGGCTGATCCGCGCAGCAGCCGCCTTTCCCATCTTCATCGTCATCGATCCCGCGGACGCGTACTCGTTCAGCCGCCCGGACGGTCTGGCGGGACCACGGTCCCGGCATGAGACCGGGGAAGCGCGTCACAACTGCCTTGTCTGCCTGGTCACTCGGCGCTGTGGATCTACGCCTGACCGAAGGTCCAGACGAGCACCACCTGCTCCTCTTCCGCGACGCCTCCGGCGCGACCGTAAGTGGCCCGTGCCGCCGCATTGTCCTCGTCCGTGATCGTCCACATGCCGTAGCAGTTCCGCTGGCGCGCCAGGTCCGCAAGCGCCGACACCAGCGCCCGGCCGACGCCGCGCCCGCGGAACGACTCGTCCACGCCCAGCTCGTACAGGAACATCTCGGTGCCCTTGTCCGGGTGTGTCATCTCGACGCCGGTGACCATCCCTGCTGGGGCGTCATCGACATAGGCGATCAGGAGATGGTGGCGCTCGTCGGCCAGAAACCTCGCAGTGGCTTCCGGCAGGGGGGACACATCGAAGAGATGCCCGGCGTCCTGGACAGCCTCAACCCGAGTGATGCGGCGGATATCCATGGGGGGATCCTGCCAGGACTCGGCACGACCGGCACCGGTTTTCTCCCTTGCCTGAGCTTTCCGGTCCCGGAACCGGACTCCGCCCTTGCTTCCTCGATCTCCGGAACCGTCACGCCACCGATCCCAACCTCCGCCAGGTCGTCGACAGGACGAACGTCCGGATGCGGCACCAGCGTTGAGGCAGAACCAGACCAAGTCCTCGACCGGACATACTCGTCGGGAGGCAGCGCGTGTGCTCCTATCCTGCCGGGATGACGATATTTTGGGTGGGGCTCGGCATCCTGGCAGCCTTTGGCACCCTCTGCTTCTTCCTGACGCGGCAGCTGATCGGCCGCCTGCGCACGGTCGTGAGCGGCATCGCGGTGGAAGGCCGCTGCGTACGCCGGTACTCAAGCGAGGGCAACGAGGGCGACACCCACTGGCACCATGTCCATGGCTTCACCACGCTCGATGGCCAGTACCTCGAGTTCGAGGAGGACGCGATGCTGCTCGCGCAGGGCGACGCCGTGACCGTCCGGTACCGGCCCGACGACCCGGCTCGGACCGCGACCATCATGGGGCGCGGAGGACACTGGTCGCCGTTGTTCGGAAGCCTCTTCGGCATCCTGGTCTCCGGCGGATTCACCCTCCTGGGCGCCCTGTTCGTGTTCCTGGGTGTCTCCTGAGGAATGGGGTGGGTGCTGCGGTGACCGAGCGGGCGGATGTGGATGCGCTGGTGGCGGTGCTCGATGAGCTGCCGCCGGCCGAGGGGGGCTGGAGCGACGAGCTCTGGGATCTGTACGAGGTGTACGAGGAGGGCCGGACGAGGCGGGGGCCGGTGCCGGAGCTCGATGCCGGGCTGGCGGCGCGGTTCGAGGCGCAGTGGCGTCGTCAGGAGTTGTCCGGGAGGGTTCATGGGTTGTTGGGGGGTTTGCGGGAGCGGGGCAGGGGGTGTGGGTTTGGTGCGCCTGGCGAGGTGGCTGCGGTGGCGGTGCGGCTGGTGCGGGCTGGGGTGGGTGCGCATGAGGCGGTGAACCTGCTGTATGACCTGGGGGTCCCGCATGGGGAGCGGGCGTTGCTTGGCCTGGTCGCGGGGCGGGGGCCGGGGCTGGGTGAGGGGGATGTGTTGTGGGCTCGTGAGCGGCTGTTCGCGTTGCGGCGGGGTGGTTATCGTGCGCGTGGTGAGCGGGTGCCGGTGGGTGAGGAGCATCTGTTTCCGGCTGCGGTGTGTGCGTTGCCGGTGGGGGTGGGGGGTGGTGTGGGTGTGCCGGTTGATGCCGCGTTGGCCAGGGCGGCGTTGGAGGCGTTGTTGCCGGAGGGGCCGCTTGCTGTGACGGAGCCTCCGCCTGAGTGGGGGGCGGGGTGGGACGATGTCGATGAGGAGGGTGAGCGGCGTCCGGACTGGGTTGAAGTGCGGTTGTTGGTGCGGGAGTTGATGCCGGATCCGTGGCGGGTGACGCGGGAGCGGATGGCGGAGGCGGAGCGTGAGTGTGGGCTGCTCGGGCTCGACGGGGGTGAGGGGGACTTCGCGGCGGTGTGGAGGGTTCGTCTTGCCAGCTGGCTGGTGGGTGACCTCTTCGAGGCGCTGGGCCGTGGCCCGGATGCGGCTTCGCTGGCGCCCTGGGCGATGGAGCTGGCGGGCGAGTTCGCGCGTCGTGGGATGGCGGTCGAGGCGGCGCGGGCCTTCTTGGAGCGGACGGGGCAGGACGTGCCCTACAGCCGTCAGGTGCTGGGTGGTCTGTCCCGGGACGCGGGCGGTCAGCCGCCGTCCGCGACGACCTGGACCTGACCCCCGGTCCGCAGTCCCCACCTCTCCATCGCGCCCGCCTCCGCCTCGATCACATGCCGGGCGCGCAGACGGACCGCACTGAGACGGCCTGGCCTCATCGTGCGCACAGCCAGAACCCGTGGGATCGGCATACCGAGGCTCTCAGCGACGCCTCCCCCACCCACGGGCTCGTTTCCCTCGCGGCGTCGTCGCCGTACTCGGATCCGCCGTGGATCTGCCCTGCTTGCGACGATGCGCGCGACGGCGGAACGGTCGGGCCGCTGTGCAACTCGCCGTGCTTGCCGATGAGGATGCCAGGGCTGGTGGTGGTGCCCGTGCCCAGCTGGACGAGGTCACCTCAGTGCTGGGCGGGCGCCCCGAGGTTGTCGAACAGATGGATGGTGGGCATAGCCGCGGTTCCTTCTCGGTGAAGGGCAGGCGCCTGGGGCCGCTAGCATCGCAGGGCCAGGGCCTACAAGGGAGCGGAGTTGGGCGTGGAGCGACCACGCGTCGGTGTCGCCGTACTGACCATGGGCAATCGCCCCGCCGAGCTGCGGGCCCTGCTGAACTCAGTGGCCAAGCAGGACGAGAAGGCGGCCCGAATCGTCGTAGTCGGCAACGGCACGCCGCTGCCCGACCTCCCCGATGAGGTGAGCGGGGTGGAGTTGCCGGAGAATCTGGGAGAGTCCGGGGGCCGCAATGTCGCCCTGGAACGGCATGCGGTCTACTACCGGATGACCGCCCGCAACCGGGTGTGGCTGGCCCGCCGCCACCTGCCCGCCCCGCTGATGCCGGTCTACCTCGGCACATGGACGTTGCTCACGCTGGCCCGCACCCGTTCCGTGGGCGGTCTGCGCGCTTGGGCCGCGGGGTTCGTCGAGGGCGTGCGGGAGCCGTGCGGGCCGCGTCGGCCGATGCGGTGGGCGACGGTATGGCGCATGACGCATCTGGGCCGTCCTCCGATCATCTAGCCATGCGCGGGGCCCGTTGGCGTGACCAGCCCGGAACGGCCGACGAAGATGCGGCCAGCCCCTCCCGAGAAGTGAAGCAAGCCCCGCCGCAGACGACGTTCCAGGAATAGCCGGACGGCGCGGTCTCGACAGAGGCGGCGCCCAGTAGACGGGTAACCCGGTCCGGGAAACACCGGCGCTGGAAACATCCGGCCCGTGGAAGGCAACCGGATCTGTCCGGGCTCGACCGAGAGGGTGGTCGAGTGCGGTGCGGGACTCCCAGACTGAGTCGCGGACAGAGGGGGCCGCAAGACCGATCGGCCGGACATCGGCCGGTGGAAACCCCGCACAGACCCGTCGTGAAAGGAACCCAGGAACCGTGTTCATTCACAAGAAACTGGCTGCCGCACTCGCGACCACCGCTGCTGCCATGGCAGTTGGTGCTTTGGCACCCGGTACCGTCCAGGCTGCCGAGCCGACCGTTCATCAGCTGAACTGGAGCAAGGGCCAGACAGTGGCCGCCCCGGACTCGGTACACATGGCCCAGGGCATAACGGGTGCGCCGGCTGCCACCGGTGTGTACGCCAGGATCTACAGTCTTTTCCGGACGACACCGAACCAGTGCCTGGACGCTGACGCCACAGCCGGCGGCAACGGTACCCGGGTGCAGGCGTGGGGCTGCAACGGTTCAACGCAGCAGGAGTGGATCGTGTGGACCAACGGCAGTATCGAGAGTGTGCGGTTCCGGGGGATGTGCCTGGACGCCGACCTCAATGGCGGCGGCGCGAACGGTACCCGCGTTCAGCTGTGGCAGTGCAATGGCTCGACCCAGCAGCAGTGGTACCACCCCTCGGGGGACCTCGCGATCTACAACGTCCGCTTCAATAACAACGACAACACCGTATTGGACCGCGACGCCACCAATACCGGCAACGGCGCCCGGGCGCAGTTGTGGGCCAAGAACTTCCAGTCCCAGCAGTGGTGGGACATTCGGACCGCGTAGCCCCTCCAGCGTCGAGCGCCATGAGCGGCACAACCACGCCCCACTCCCGGTCCGCGGCATGGGCCGGGAGCGGGGCGACCGTGGAAATTGGCTGTTTCGCAGCGCCGGAGCCCGCCCCGGTCGCCCCTGTCGTGCGCCAGTCGTCCAGTCGCTGCCCCTTCGTGAGCGCGTCTGTGGTGCCCTCGGACATGGCGAAGCAACCGTCCTCGGAGGAACCGCAGCGCCGGTCGGTCCCGTCAGGGGAGCTCGCGGGTATTTGGTGTGCGTCAAAGCCCTGGGGTGTCGTACCGTGAAAGGGTTCCTGTGCCGAGATGCCGGTCGCAGGGACCCGTTTCCCTGTTCCTTCTGCGTCGATCTTGAGGTGACTTCCTATTAACCAGGCCATGTAGCCGTCCGTGTTCCCCACGTGCTGAGTCGTCGCACGTGCCGGGGGGGCGGACGTCGCGCTGGCCTGAGTTGCGTCACCCTCCCCCTCTGTTTCCCCCGGGTGCAGCTCTGCCGTCTGCCCCGGGTTTCGTGTTGCGCGGCCCCGGTGAGGCTCGCGGCAGCGGCTCCCCGATTCCTTTGGATCAGGAGTTCCGTCGTGTCTTTCTCCGCGCTCGACAACGAGCAGCAGCACACCACCAACCTCCCAGAGCGCGCAGCACCTCCCCACCCGAAAATGGCGTTGGCAGCGCGGATCGCGCTCGTGGTACTGCTGGTCGCTGAACTCATGGACATTCTCGACCAGTCGGTCGTGCTGACCGCCCTGCCCGCCATCCAGGAGTCGACGTCCGCAGGGCCGACCACCGTGCAGTGGCTGGCCACCGGCTATTCCCTGCCCGTCGCGATCGGGTTGATCACCGGCGGGCGCCTCGGCGACCTCTACGGCCGACGCAGGATCCTCCTCATCGGCACCGTCGTGTTCACCACGGCCTCCCTGCTGTGCGGGCTCGCCAACGGCCCCGGTGTCCTGATCGGTGCCCGGGGACTCCAGGGCGTGGGGGTCGCCCTGATGATCCCGCAGGTCCTGGCCACCCTCCACGTCACCTTCGAAGGGCAGAACCGCAGCAGGGCCTTCGGGCTCTACGGGGCCGTCCTCTCCCTCGCCAACGTCCTGGGTCCGGTGATGGGCGGCCTGCTCACCGAGGCCGACCTGTTCGGTCTGTCCTGGCGGCCGGTCTTCCTGGTCAACGTGCCCGTCGGCCTCGCAGTGATCCTTCTGGGACGCCGCTTCATCCCCGAGTCGACTGCCGGCAAGGCCGACCGGCTCGACCTGACGGGCATGGTGCTGTCCGCCTCGGCCATGGTCCTGGTCGTCTTTCCCCTCACCGAAGGCCACATCCACCGCTGGCCCCTGTGGTGCTTCGCCTTGCTCGCCGCCGGCCTCTTCCTGCTCGGCTTCTTCCTGCGCCATCAGCAGCGCAAGCAGGACAGTGCGCCTCTCGTGCCCCTGTCCCTCTTCCGGGGCGGGCAGTTCTCGGGCGGACTCTCCGCGCAGCTGGTGCATGGCCTGCTGTGTGGGCTGTTCTTCATGACCTGGACCCTCTACCTCCAGCACGGACTGGGCATGAGCCCGTTCCACGCGGCCATCGCCTTTGTCCTGCTCTCCCTGGGAGAACTGGCGGGCGCGACCATCGCGGCGAAGAGCAGTGGGCGCTTCGCCCGCCGCCTCCCCCAAGCCGGAGCCCTCATCGCGTCGGCCGCGATGGCCGTCTATGGGCTCCAGGCCGGTCGAGGCCAGGGGGACCTGGCACTGGTGGCGATGACCGCGCCGGTGCTCTTGATCGGCTTCGGCCTCGGCATGGTGAGCGGACCTCTCGCCGACATGACGCTGGCCAGGGTGCCGCACGAGGACGCCGGGTCCGCATCGGGCCTGTTCAACACCGCCATGCACCTGGGCATCGCTATGGGCACCACGCTGACCGCCCTGGTGTTCTTCGCCACCACGGGTGGTTCACCCGACGCCGGGCTCAACCGCGCGGCGTTCATCACCGTGCTGTGGTGGGTCGGCGGCCTCCTCGCCCTGATGTGGGCTCTGATGTTCTGCCTCCCCAAGCAGGCCACCGTCCGGGCGGACTAAGTCACCCTCGGTCCCGGCGAACAGCGTCGCTGGTTTCGCCGGGGCCGTCATGGTCGTGCCGCCGGCGAGGACGGGTGACGGCGAGGCGGCAGGGGGATGAAGCCGCTGGTGCGCGACGCGTAGGCGGCATAGCCGGGGCGGTGGTGCATGTGCTGCTCCAGAAGGCGCTTTCCGCTGCCCCGTGTGAGGAGGAACGACATCAGCAGGGGCGACAGCAGACAGAGCGCGGCTGACTGCCAGGTGCCACAGGCCAGGGTGAACAGGCCCCACCAGACGAGGAAGTCACCGAAGTAGTTGGGATGACGGGTCCATCCCCACAGGCCGCGGTCCATGATCTGGCCGTGGTGTGCGGGATCGGCCTTGAACCGGGCAAGCTGGAAATCACCCACCGCTTCGAAGGCCAGGCCCGCCGCCCACAGCGCACCGCCGGCCAGGTCGGTGACGCTCAGCGGGCCGGAGGTGAACTGGGCTGCCTGGACGGGCAGCGAGATCAGCCAGATGAGGCCGCCCTGCAGCAAGTAGATCATCCGCAGGGCATAGGCGTTGCGGCTGCCGGGAGCCTTCGCCAGCATGCGGTCGTAGCGCGGATCCTCACCGTGTCCACGGCCGCGCCAGGCGATGTGGGCGGCCAGGCGCAGCCCCCAGACTGCCGTCGCCAAGGTCACCAGCAACCGCCGCGCATCATCACCTCGGCCGGCTGAAACGGCATACGCGACGAAAGCCACGGCGGTGAATCCGAGGCCCCATGCGATGTCGACCACGCGATGCATGCCGCTGGCCACTGCGACGGCGAAGGTGATGAGGAGGACCGCGAGCACTGCGGCGGCCGTGAGAGCGAGGCTGATGGCGAAGCCGTGCCAGGGGAAGCCTGTCATCACGAATCCTCCTGCCGGTACCAGTCGGACAGCGTGGCGGGCATGGTCGCCGCCCGGTCCGTGCCGGGGCGCACAGCGAGAATCTGGTCGACTCCCATGCGGCGCTCGGCGAACGCGAGGCAGCCGCCGGCCAGGTAGAGCCGCCAGACCCGGGCGGTCTCGGGCCCGGCCAGGGCCACGAAGTCCGCCCACCGTCCCTCCAGCGTGGCGTGCCAAGCGGCGATGGTGCGGACGTACTGCTCGCGCAGCGATTCGGTGGCCCAGATCTCCAGACCCGCGTTCTCCAGGAGCGCAACGGTTTCACTCAGGGGCCGCATGTGCATGTCCGGGGCGATGTAGGACTCGATGAACGCCCCGCCTCCGGGAGCGCTTTTGGTGCGCGACATCTGCTGGATCAGCAGGCGGCCGCCCGGGCGCAGCAGGTGATGCAGGCGGGCGGCGAAGCCGGGGTAGTGGGCGTCGCCGACGTGTTCGCCCATTTCGATGGCGCAGACGGCGTCGTAGTCGGCGCCGGTGATGTGCCGGTAGTGCCGCAGTTGGACCTCGACGAGATCGTCCAGGCCTTGTTCCTGGACGCGCGCGGCGACGAAGTCGCACTGCTTTCGCGAAAGGGTGACGGCGGTGACGCGGGCCTTGAAGTGGCGTGCCGCGTACAGGGACAGGCTTCCCCAGCCGCATCCCACATCCAGCAGGCGGTCTCCGGGGGCCAGGGCCAGTTTGCGGCAGACGAGTTCGAGTTTGTCGCGCTGCGCCTCGGCCAGGCCGTAGCCCGGATCGTCGGGGCGGGTCCAGTAGCCGCAGGAGTAGGCCATGGACTGGTCCAGAAGCAGCGCATACCAGTCGTTGGAGAGGTCGTAGTGGTGGCTGATCGCGGCCCGGTCCCGGTCGGTGCTGTGGAGTTGGCCGCGCAGCCGGGCCCGGGAGGCGTCGGGTGCGGGCGGGCGTGGGCCAAGGGCACCGCAGCGCAGCGCGGTCAGGACGGCGCTCAGGCGCCGGCGTGGTCCCGGGCGGCGCGGCTGTGTTCCGCGTTCGCTGACAGAGCGCCACACCGTACTCAGCGCGGTGGCCACATCGCCCTCGACGTCGAGGTCATTGCTGATGTAGGCCTGGGCCAGGCCAAGTTCACCAGGCTGCCACAGCAGGCGGCGTACGGCGCGCGGCGAGGGCAGCACCACGACCGGGGCGCCGGCCGGCCCGGCCTCGCTCCCGTCCCACGCGCGCAGCCGTACCGGCAGCGTGCCCGCGAGATACGTCTGGGCTGCCTCCGCCAGGCGCGGCGCCACGCCCTTCACCGGGCACCTGCCTGGGCCAGCACCATGTGGTGCACGTCGAGGTAGCGGGCACTGAACCCGGCCTCGCAATAGGCCAGGTAGAACTCCCACATCCTGATGAACGTCGCGTCGAACCCGAGGCGTTCGACGTCGTCGGCCCGGGCGATGAAGCGCTCGCGCCACAGCCGCAGGGTCTCGGCGTAGTGCGGACCGAACGCGTCGTCGCGCACGATCGCGAGCCCGGCCGGCGCGGCAGCCTGGCTCATGGCTTCGGCGGAGGGAATGAGGCCTCCGGGGAAGATGTACTTGTGGATCCAGGTGTAGGTGTCGCGGGTGGCCTGCATGCGCTCGTGAGCCATGGTGATCGCCTGCAGCGCGACCCGCCCGCCCGGAGCCAGCAGGCGAGCCAGGGTGTCGAAGTAGACGGGCCAGTACTCCTCCCCTACCGCTTCGATCATCTCCACGCTCACGATCGCGTCGAACTCGCCCCTGACCTCGCGGTAGTCACACAGCTCAACCGACACGTGACCCGTGTGACCGGCTTCCTCGATGCGTGCGGCGGCGAAGTCGCGCTGCTCCCGCGACAGGGTCACCGTCGTGACGTGCGCGCCACGGTCCGCGGCGCGCAGCGCGAGTTCCCCCCAGCCGGTGCCGATCTCCAGCAGCCGGGTGCCGTGGGTGACCTCGGCGAGGTCGAGGAGCCGGTCGATCTTGCGGCGCTGGGCGTCGGCCAGCACCGGCCAGGAGGCGGGAAAGCCCCGGAAGACAGCGGCGGAGTACGTCATGGTCTCGTCGAGAAACAGCCCGAACAGGTCGTTCGACAGGTCGTAGTGGCGCTGGATGTTGGCCCGCGCGCCACTCGGGCTGTTCCGTTCTCCGGCCGGGTGGCGGTGCGCCCACAGCCCGCGCAGCACCTGGAGCGGACGTGGCACGAGCGAGGAGACATGCGCGGCCAGGACCGTCAGGACGCCGACCAGATCGTCGGTCTCCCATTCCCGGGCCATGTAGGACTCGCCGAAACCGATCAGGCCGTCCGCACCCAGCCGGCGGAAGAACGCGTGCGGGTCACGCACCCTGACCACGAACCCCTCGTCTCCGGTCAGCGGTGCACCTCCCAGTTGGACCCGCAGCGGCAACCGGCCCAGCGCCCGCCTCACCACCCATGCGGCCACCCCGGCGCGGAGGGGGGAACTGTGCGGAACCGTGGCCACGTCTGGCCACCGGGACGCGTCAACGTGCGCGCGCGGCACGGCGGGCTCGCGATGGTTGTCGGGACAGAAGACTGCGGCCTTCACTTCATGCCCTCCTGGAGGCAGTGGCGGGGACGGGGTTGGACGGGCAGACGACGCAGGTAGAGCCACAGCCCGTGTCGGCGGATCCCGGCGGCGACGGCGAGCGTCGGCCACGGATGCCGCAACACCGCCGACAGCAGCCGGCCGGTCGTCGCCGGCCTGCGCGCGCCGCGGACGGTCGCGGTGAACGGCCGCTCACCACCCCGGCGCAGCTGCACGCACAACTCAAGGCGGTCGGACGGTTCGGGCAAACGCATGCGATACGAGCCGTCCACGGGGAAGAACGGCGAGACATAGAACTCCTTGGGCGTCTCGGCCCGCCCCTGGGAATCGGTGCGCAGCAGGTAGCAGTGGCGTTCGCCGTAGGTGTTGTGCACCTCGGCCACCACCGCCTTCAGGTCGCCCTGCCGGCAGTAACACCAGTACAGCGTGAGCGGGTTGAACACGTACCCCAGCACGCGCGCTTGGGTGAGCATCAGGACACGGCCGCCTTCGAGGCGTACGCCCCGCGCCGTGAGGAAGCGTTCGAGACCCGCGCGCAGCGAGGTGTCCGTCCCGCCGAAGTGATCACGGGCCTCGAAACGGGCCAACGGGCGCAGCACGCGCGGCGGGACGGGCACATCGTCGAGGTCGACCAGCCACAGGTAGGTACGGTGGCGAAAGGCGTACCGCAGCGGCCGGGTCCGGGCGTGGGAGATGACGCACTCGTAGAGCGCGGGAGCCGGTCGGACGGAGGGCCGGGTCACCACGCCACCCCCAGCGCCGCGGCGGCCAGCACGCCGGAGCGGCAGCCGTCCTCGTGGAAACCCCAGCCGTGGTAGGCCCCCGCATAGACGGTCACGGCCGTGTTGAGCTGAGGCAGATGCCGCTGCGCGGCCACGGACTCCCGGTCGTAGACGGGATGTTCATACGTCATGCGGGCCAGCACCAGGCCCGGGTCGATCCGGCTGGCGGCATTGAGCGTGACGACGTAGGGATCAGTGGCTTCGAGGCGTTGCAGCCGGTTCATGTCGTAGCTGACCTGGACCGCATCGGCCGGTGACTGGCAGGACGGCAGCAGGTAGTTCCAGGACGCCCGGGCCCCGCGGGCGCTGGGCAGCAGCGCCGCGTCGGTGTGCAGCACCGTGTGGTTGCGCGCATACCGGAAGGCACCGAGGACTCGGGATTCGCGCGCGGTGGGGTCGGCCAGGAGCCGCAGCGCCTGATCAGGGTGGACGGCGATGACCACGGCGTCGTACGTCCGCTCCTCGCCATCGCCGGTGATCACCTCGGCCCGCCCCGATGCGCGCCGTACCGTCCGCACAGGTGTGGCGGTGTGGACGGCGGTCAGCTGCTTGGCGACCCGGGTGACGTATTCGACGGACCCTCCCCGCACGGTCTTCCACTGCGGCGCGCCGCGGACCGAGAGCATCCCGTGGTGCTCCAGGAACCGGAACAGATAGACGGCGGGGTACTGCAGGGCGGTCTCGGGATCGCACGACCACACCGCGGACACCAGCGGAATCATGAAGTGGTTCACGAAGTACGGCGTGAAACGCCCGGCGGCCAGGAACTCACCCAGCGTCAACGCGGCCGCACGGTCTGATGCGAGGGCGGCGCGCGCGGCACGGTGAAAGGCGGGCACCTGGCCGAGCATCCGCAGATAGCGGCCCCGCAGCAGGCTGCGGGGCTGGGCGAACAGTCCCACCGCACCCCGGGCCCCGGCATACTGCAGTCCACAGCCGTCGCACCGCACCGACATGCTCATCTCCGCGTCCTGGGTGGACACCCCGAGCTCCCGGAACAGGCGCAGCAGGAGCGGATAGGTCCGGTCGTTGTGGACGATGAACCCGCTGTCGACCCGCAACACCGTGCCCGCGGCCGGCGCCACGCTGTGCGTGTGGGCATGTCCGCCCAGCCGATCCTCGGCCTCGTACAACGTCACGTCACAGGCGCGCTGCAGCACATAGGCCGCGGTCAGTCCCGCCACGCCGCCGCCCACCACGGCTATCTGTCGCCGCACGGCCTCGTCCTCCTCCAGCCGGTCCAGTCGCGGGTGCCGTCCGTCCAGCACCGCATCTGTCCGTGATTCGGCGCCAGGCACGCTGCGGATTGGCCACCGAACGAGGAATGTTCCGCACGGCAAACGGCCCGGCACTTTCCGCTTCCCACAGGAGTGCGCTGGAGTCGTCGGCCGGGCCCATGGCATCGGCCGCCGGCAGGCCGGGACCGCCTCGGCGTGATTTCCGGGGGGACACCGTGCACCCGTCCGCCCTGTCGCTGCTGGACGACATCGGCCTCGCCGAACGGTTCGCCCGGTTGCCGCACCGGCGGGTGACCTCGCTGCAACTGCTTCAACGCGCTCATCGATCGCGGCGACCACTGGCAGTGCGCGGGGCTGATCACCAAGGGGACCGATGCCGAACGCCGCACCGAAGGACTGGACCGGTTCATGGCTCGGTTCACGAACGCGGTCCCGTGGCTGGCCGACCGGGCTCACTCCGTCACGTCCTGGGACGAGGTCAAGCTGCTCGACGTACGGCTGGACCGGCTGCGCCGCTGGCACCGAGCGGGGCTGCTGTGCATCGGCGACGCCGCCCCTGCCGTGTCGCCGGTCCTCGGCATCGGAATCAACCTCGCCGTGCAGGACCCGCAGCGGGCCAAGAAGTGCACACAGCGCGTCACCGACTCGCGGTGGCTCAGCCGGTTGCCGGCCTACTTCCTCGGGTACGGGGCGCTGCGCGAACGGCTGGCGAAGGCGTCGCTGCGCGGCAACGAAACGGGCCGGGAGGCGTCATGAGCGACAGCCGGCCCGCTGCCTCTGGCGCCCCGGCCATCGTCGGGGCCTCAGGTCCGGCACCGGCGGAGACCACGAGGTGGGCGCACGCGAATGACCGTGGTGCGGCAGTTGGCGCCGCACCACGGTCGAATATGTCCGTTTACGGGATCGTCCAGTGGTGGTCGTCGTTGTCGCTGCAGTAATACAGCGTGAGTCGGGCGTTGTCACCTCCGGTGCGTACGCCGTCGACGTCGAGGCACAGACCGCTGGCGAGGTTCACGAGCCAGAAGCTTCCGTCGGAACGAGCCACCTGACCGTAGATCTGGTTGTCGCCGGTCGTTTCGTTGCAGTAGTACTCACTGACCTTGGTACCGGCGCTCACACTGCCGTAGTTCGGCACGTCGAGGCACAGGTTGTCCTTGACGTTGCGGAGACTGTAGAGCGGATAGTCGTTGGCGCTCTGACCGAGGTAGTCCCAGTAGAACAGCTGGTTGTCGCCGGATGTCCCGTTGCACGTGTACTCGTTGACGGGCCCGTTGACCGTCCCGGCACCGTAGCCGGGAATGTCGATGCATTTGCCGGTGACGACGTTCTTGACGAGGTAGGGCCCGTAGGTGGTGGCGGGAGTTATGCGCTGCGCGGCCCGGGGCAACGTGGTTGTTGTGGAAGGGGATGCGACGCTCAAGGGGGTCGCGCCCAGGGCCCCCGGACTTACGGTGACCGCTTGCGCCGGGGAAGCGGCGAACGCGAGCGCGAACAGGGCTGCGCCGGCGCTGAGCGTGCCTACGATTCGTCTGATGGGTTTCATGGACCATCCTTGTCTGGGGTTGAGGATCTGGTGCTGGGCGGTGCGGCGGTGAGGACATCGAGGGCTGTCCGCCCGCGCGCTATCCGGATCCGGGGCAGGCGGTTCCGCCGGGATTCGGTCAGGATCTGGCTGGCGTAGGGCTGGAGCCGAGCAATCCCGCGCGCACGGCAGCCCCGACGTCCGCCCGATAGCCCGGCTGAAGCTTGACGCAGCCCGTCAAGGCCCAGGAGATGGTCTCGCGGACGACGTTCTTGACGTCGCGCTGACCACCCGCCTGCCGGAGTGCTGAGAGCCCTGTCACCGATACTTCTCGCGGCGCAGGGCTCTGCCGGGCGTCTGTTCCGGACATCACAGTGGGCTGCTCAACTGCGCGGCAGCATCCGGTACGGTCAATTCCCCTCGACTGGACCGCCCTTGGGCAACGACCTGGACCCTTTCGGTCGAGTCGTCATCCCCCTTGCTCCCCTGTTGCCATACTTGCCCGCCCCGAATATGTCCGGATTGCCGGTTGCTCCTTTACCTTTCGAGGTGATGCGCCGCGCAGAGCCAAGGCCCGGCAAAACTATGCGCCGCCCCCTCTTTCGTCCGAGATTGAGTCTGCAGACGCCGACCTACCCGTGACAATGTTCTCGGTCAGGTCCGGACGGATCCGGTTGCCCCGACGGGCAACGCGTCTCACAGGGGGAGCCGCACCATGGAGCCATTGCGCCCGAGACCGGACGAGCCGACGCAGAGCGTGGGCGACTACATTCGCGACCTGCGGGCGCTCAAGGCGAGGGCGGGCCAGCCGTCCCTGCAGGAGCTGCAACGCCGCAGCGGTATCGCACGCAGCACGCTGTCGGACGCGCTCAGCCCCCGGCGCCGTGAGCTCCCGCGGCTGGAGGTCTGCCTCGCCCTGGTTCGTGCGTGCGGCGTCAGGGCGCAGGAAGAGGCGCGGTGGCGGGAGCGGTGGCAGCGGATCGCCGAGGCCCGCGACGCGGGGCGCTCGGCGCCAGCGGCGGGTGATGCGGCCCCCACTGTCCATACGAGGGTCGCGCCACGGCAACTCCCCTACGCCGTACGCCATTTCACCGGGCGGGCACGCGAGCTCAAGCGTCTCGACGAGCTCATGGCCGATCGGCGGACGAGCTGCGGCGCCGTCGTCATCTCGGCGATCGCGGGCACCGCGGGAGTGGGCAAGACCACCTTGGCCCTGCATTTCGCGCACCAGGTGGCCGAACGCTTCCCCGATGGCCAGCTCTTCGCCAACCTGCGCGGCTTCGACCCCGCGGCCGACCCCGTCGACGCCGCCGACGTCGCGCGCGGCTTTCTGGACGCACTCGGCGTACCGGGCCACCGCATCCCCGCCGACCCCGAGGGACAGCTCGCGGTCTACCGCAGCCGACTCGCCGGATCCCGCACTCTGATCGTTCTGGACAATGCCCGCGAGGTGGAGCAGGTACGCCCGCTCCTGCCGGGTTCGGACGGCTGCCTGGTGCTCGTGACCAGTAGGAACCGGCTCTCCAGCCTGATCGCCCTGGACGGCGCGGTTCCCCTGCCGCTCGACGTGCTCTCCCGCGAGGAGGCGCACGAACTCCTCCTTCACCGACTCGGCCCAGAGCCCGTTCTGAACCATCCCGAAGCCACCGACGAGCTGATCGAGTTGTGCGCCCGGCTGCCACTCGCCCTCAACATCGCTGCCGCACGCGCGGCCGACCGCCCCGGTGTCCCGTTGGACACGTGGGTGGACGAGTTGCGCGACACCCGCGCGCGTCTGGACCTGCTCGCGGCCGATGACGGCTACGCCGATGTGCGGGCCGTACTGTCCTGGTCCTACCGCGCCCTTCCTCCGCAGAGCGCGCGCCTATTCCGACTGCTCGGCCTGCACCCCGGGCCGGACATCAGCACCGCCGCGGCGGCAAGCCTCGCCGGTCTGCCACTGTCCATGACCAAGACCCTGCTGGACGAACTCCACCGTGCGCATCTGGTCACCAGGCAGGGAGGCGCGCGGTACACCTTCCACGATCTGCTGCGCGCATACGCGATCGAACTGGTCGAGGGGCATGACTGTACCGAGCGGGCGGAGGCGACACTGCGGATGTTCGACCACTACCTCCACTCCTCGCACCGTGCGGGTTCTCTCGCCTACGCGGACGAAGCCTCATGGCCCCCGCTCGATCTCACGGAGCCGGTCGCCGGTGTCACCCCGGAAGACCTGTCGGGCCGTCAACAGGCGCTGGCGTGGTACGAGGAGGAGCGGACCGTACTCGTTCACATGGCCGTCCGCGCCCTGCATGACGGATTCCCGAATTACGCCTGGCAACTCGCGGGGTCACAGGTCTCGTACCTGCTCAAGTCGGGACTGTGGCAGCAGTGGCAGCAGGTCGGCGACATCGCTCTGGCCGCCGCCGAACAAACCAGGGATCCCGGCCGGCAGGCCCACGCCCACCGATGGCTCGGCCAGGTCCACCGCTCCCAGGGCCGCCAGATCGAGGCCCACACCCAACTCCGCCGCGCCTTCGACCTCTTCGGCCAGGTCGGCGACCGCACCCGCCAGGGCAGGACTCAGATCGACATCGCCATCGCGTACGGCGAGCAACACGACCACGCCATGGCCATCGCCGAGTCGCGCTCGGCGCTGGAGCTGTTCGAGGCCGTCGATGACCCCACCGGACAAGCCACCGCACTCAACAGCATCGGCTGGTACCTGGCCCTGCGCGGCGAACCAGGCGATGCCCTCCCGTACTGCCGCAGGGCCCTGGAACTCGCCCGCGCCCACGGAAACCTGCCCGCCCAGTCGTCCACCCTGGACAGCATCGGCTTCATCCACCACCAACTGGGTGAGTACGAGAAGGCACTCCCCGCCTACCAGGAGTCCCTCGACCTTCGGCAGTCGATCGGTGACTACTTCCTCCAGGCCGAGATCCACACCCACATCGGAGACACCCACTTCGCACTCGGCGACACCCACGCGGCCCGCGCCTCGTGGACGGCGAGCCTCGCCATCCTCGACGACCTCCAGCACCGCGACGCCGAAGCCATCCGCACCCGCTTGGACGAGCACCCCTAACAGAGCGGAGGAGCAATGTGTTGATTCTTGCAACCCCTTAAGGGGGCCTCCCCCGATTCTCGCCGAGCCTCAGGTGAATCCCCTACATCGCTGAGGGGAGGTCAACTACCGTGCGGCCAGCCTACGGTCGTCCCTATGACCGGTATTCGTCGCACTGCCACCACAGCGGCGCTTCTGCTCGCCGTGCCGTTGTCCGTCGCCGCCACCGCTCCCGCGCTCGCCGCCCCTGCCGTTCCCTTCACAGCCACCTCGCCCGCCGCGCCCGCGGGCGTACATGTCGATCTCCCGCGCCCGACTGGACCGTACACACCCGGCCGGGAGTTCCTGCACCTCGTCGACCAGAGCCGACCCGACCCGTGGGTCCCGTCCGCGGGCCCGCGCCAGCTGATGGTGTCGATGTACTACCCCGCCAAGGCGGGGACGGGCGGCCCCGCTCCGTACATGACTCCCCAGGCCGCCAGACTCATGCTGGACACGAAGTTGCCAGGCAACACCATTCCCACTGAAGTCGTCACCGGCACCCGGACCTGGTCCGAGTCCCACGCCCGCCCGAAACCCGGCCGGTATCCGCTGGTCGTGCTCTCCCCCGGCTTCACCATGCCGCGCACCGAACTGACCAGCCTCGCCGAGGATCTGACCAGCCACGGGTACGTCGTCGCACTCGTCGATCACACCTACGAGAACACCGGAACGACCTTCCCCGACGGCCGGACACTCCCCTGCGTGATCTGCGGCAAGTTGACGACCGAGGAGCAATGGGCGGCGCTCAACGAGAGCCGCGCGAAGGACGTCTCCTTCGTCATCGACCAGTTGACCACCCACCGGCATCCGGCCTGGCGCTACGCCCGCATGATCGATCGCGAGCGGATCGGCATGGCAGGGCACTCGGCCGGCGGCGCCGCGACAGTCCCATCACTCCTCACCGACCAGCGCCTTCGGGCCGGCGTGAACCTGGACGGCACCATGGACTTCCCGGTGCCCGCCACCGGACTCAAAGGCAAGCCGTTCCTGATGATCGGTCACCCGTTGGGCGACCAGCAGGAGGATCCCACCTGGACGAAGGCCTGGGCCAACCTCGACGGCTGGAAGCGCTGGCTGACCGTCGCGGGTTCCAACCACGGCACCTTCACCGACAACCCCCTCTTCTTCGAGAAGCTCGGCCTTCCCGAGCCCCCTGGCACCACGATCAGCGCCGAGCGCGGGATCCATCTCACCGACACGTACGTGAGGGCCTTCTTCGATCTGCACCTCAAAGGGATCGACCAGCCGATCCTCAACGGTCCGACCCCCGAGAACCCGGAGATCAGCTTCCACCCGTAGCGGCCGCTGCCATCCCGCCCCGCGGGGCCATCGCGATACCGCGATGGCCCCGTTGGCGATCGCGCTCAGAACGCCCAGGCGTGGTCGATCCACTCATCGCGCCAGGACCGCCCGTGTCCGCCGCGATCATGGATCCGGTCGGCCGGACCTGGGCGGTCATCCAGCGCCCTCGACCGCTGCTGGCCCGAGGGCCGAGAGCAGGAGGCTTCTGCCGCCCGGACGTGACGACATTCCAGCTCACGTTGGCACGGGCCAGGGGCTAGGGAAGCCGGACTCCGGACCACGCATCGACGGCGCACTGCCCGTCCGCATTGTTCCCTGCGGCCACGACTGTGCCGTCGGCACGCAGGCCAAGGGTGTGGGTCGAACCGGCCGCCACGGCCACCATGTCGCGCCAATCCCCCACTTCGCACTGCCCGTAGCTGTTGTCTCCCGTCGCAAGGACCCGTCCGGAGGCAGTCGTCCCGACGGTGTGATAGCTGCCCGCGCCGAGCGCCACAACCTCTTCCCACTCATCAACCTCGCACGCCCCGCTTACCCGGTCTCCAGTCGCCACTGCGCGCCCGTCGCTTCTGAGGCCGACCGTGTGGAGATACCCGGCCGAAATGGCGGTCAGGTCAAACCACCCTTCCACGGCACACTGGCCTCGCCGGTTGTTCCCTGCGGCCAGTGCGGAACCGTCCGACCGGACGCCGACCGAGTGCCAGTCACCGCACGAGAGGTCGACCATCTCGCGCCAGGACCGCACGTCGCTCTGCCCTTGTGAGCTCCGGCCAACTGCCAGCACGAGGCCGTTCGTGAGCAGCCCGAGCGTACGGCGCCAGCCTGCGGCCACGGCCGTGACTCCTCGCCATCCCGCGACATCGCATTGCCCGTCGCCGTTCCACCCCGTTGCCAGCACCGTGCCGTCCGGCTGGAGCCCCACCGTATGAGACCTGCCGGTGTTTGTCGCGGTATGGACATTGCCGGCTGCCACCGCGACGACGTCTTCCCATCCCTCGACACGACATTCAGCGGCAGCGCTGTTACCCACGGCGAGAACGGTTCCATTCCAGCGTCGCCCGACCGAATGACGCCTGCCGGCAGCCAGCACCGACGGGTGAGCAAGCATTCCGCCTCCCTGCGCCTGGCACGAGTCCGCGACACGGGTTCCCACCCTACTTTGGGCGCGGATCGGAGCGGGGGGCGCAGTGGCGCCAGCGGGAGACGGCACAACCGAGCGGCGTACTGCACGCCCAGGACGTCATGACATCCGCCGCCGTCCCAGCTGCCAGCCAGGGCATCGACACGGGCAAGGGAATCACGACGCCGCAAGCGCCCACATCGGTGAGCCTGCACGATGCGAGCAATTCACGAGCGCTGTCCGCGCGTTCACCGGTGGCGCGACGGTACGGCGGCAGGGCCCGGACCGCGCGTCGCGGTCCGGGCCCTGCCCCATGCGGCGCCGCCCGTGGCGGCGGTGCGTCAGCTCTGGGCGGTGTCGTCGCCCGACTGCTCGGCGCTCTCGGCAGCGCCCGTCTTCTCGCGCATCTTGCGCACCAGCTCCGCCTTCTGGTCGGCGGCACCCTGGCGGTCAAGGTTGCGGTGCGGGCCGTTGTTCTGCCGTTCGGCGCGGGACAGCTTCTTGCGCTGGCCGCCGCCCATGCCCACGGGGTTGTTGATGTTCTTGCTCACGGGTTCTCCCGGAATGAGGTGAAGTGGTCTTCGGATTCAGCGGTGGGGGACGGGCGCGGCGACGTCGAAGGACGTCAGCAGGAGCCCGTCACACGCTCACTCGTAAATCGGCGTCTGGAAGAACATGACCGAGACGTTACCCGGTTCCGTCGGTTCCGCGCACCAAAGTTTCGCCGTCGCGGTCTCGGTCGGGCCTACGGGGAGGGCCTGTGGCCAGCTCTTTCCTTCCACTCGGCTCACGGAGCATGCCCCCGCACATCCGTCAGACCCGCAGATGGAGGCGAGGGAGCGGCTGGTCCTGCCCGTATTCCGTTCCGCTGGCGGCACGCGTGGGGGGGGCAGGATGTGCCGGTCCCATCGCGCTCGAATCGAAGGAGTTCGCGTCGGGGGGAGACAGCCAGCCGTGCTGCCGCCGGGTCGTGCCTGCCGACCCGTCGCCGCCCTGCGGGCCGCTAGCCTGTCGGTATGTCTGAGCGCGTCACGCCCGGTCGCACGCACGGCCTGATCACCCTGGGTGTCGCGGATGCTCTGTGGGCCGATGTGACGGCCGACAGCATGGTGCCGACAGCTTCTGGGGCATTCACCCGCTCTCCTTCCAGTGCCGAGGCCGGGTACGTACTGCTCGGTGGCCACCTGGTGGCGACGGCGCGGACGAGCGACGGTCAGTGGAGCGTTGCGGAGGCTGAGGTGCGTCGGGCGGCCGCGGCACTGAACGCGGTTGCAATGGATCGGCAGGACCTGGTCCGCGTCGGCCCGTTTCGGGGAGTACCGCGGCAGGAGCGCGACGAGGAAACTGCCTTGCGCTGGCGGCGGCGCATCGCGGGGGTGATGCACGAATTCGGCGCCCCCGAGCGGGCAGCACACCACGAGTTCGACGGGCCGTGCCATCTGGCGGGGATCGACTGGCGACGGCTGCTCGTGGAGCAGGCTCGCGGCGGAACACAGCGGTCCTGGTGGCTGCCGCGCGCTGTGGTCAGGCTGTTGGACGCCGCCGAGCACGCCGAAACGCAGTGGGTGCACGCCGCACGGACCCGCCGCGGGGCCGGCACCGAGCCGTTTCCCCACCCCAGGCAGGCGACGAGCCCCGAGCGCCCCGCCACCGCACTGCGCCCGTACCACGGGGAACTGTCAGGCCAGCTCTACTCGGCGCTCAGCAGGAAACCGGGTTTCTCCCGCCAGGTGGCCACGTGGTTGTGCGCCGTCTGTGGCAGCGCGGCCGCAAGTGTCCTCGACCACTGCCACGAGCACGGCTACGCCCGCGCCCCTCTCTGCCAGTCCTGCAACACGCAGGAACGCCCCGACCACCTGTACAGCAACGACATCCGCGTGGCCGGCCGCTACAGCCGCCTCTTCGGCGCCGACACCGACGCCTGGCTTCGCCACTGGCACCGCTGCCCCGGGTGCCGTGCCCGCACCACCCTCCCGTTGCCGCACCTGGCCGCATGGACCGCCCACACCGCCTGCCGATCACTGCGCCCGACCCACCGCGCCGCTGGCGGGCGCAAGCCCTGCGGCACGCTCCGCGTGTACTGGACGGGCAGCCACAACGCACCCCACTCCTGCCTTCTCACGGTCGCCGTCGACTTCTGCCCCTCCGGTGAGCATCGTGTTCTGGCAGAAGTCCCCTACCGCGAAGCCGCCGAACGGTTCCGCACCTGGCTGGCCGAGACAGCTCCTGCCGTGGCCGCCGCGGCCGGCCCCGACCGCGTGGACGGCCTCCCCGAGCAGCCGAGGCCCGTCATCGCGGACACCAACGGCGAGGGCCTCGCACTGTTCTGACCATGCACCAGCCAGACGTGACGCCCCGCGAGGTGCCCCTTGACGTGCAGGGCCCGCCCACGTCGGCTGGATTGCGGCCATCCGCTTCGATCGGCTGAGTACGTGGTCCCCCTGATATGGTTCTCACGCACGAATGGCCGGTGGGAGCACCGGGTCAAGCGGGCATCGGGACGTGGCGCAGCTTGGTAGCGCACTTGACTGGGGGTCAAGGGGTCGCAGGTTCAAATCCTGTCGTCCCGACCAGTGCTTTACGCAAACCGGAGGCAGTTTCCTCGAGGACGAGGGGGCGGCCTCCGGTTTTTCCGGGCCAAGGCGGCCCCGATGCGATCACTGTTCAATTTGGACAGCGCACACGCATCATGCACGTACTTCCACTACAGCGTCGCCAGGCCCCAGAACATGGCCCAAGGAATGAACAGCGCGCTGGTCAGGCCGAGGAGCCCGAGTCGGACGATGGTCCGGCGTGACACGGAAGCCCTGGCTCGCCACCAGCCCACCGCTGTGGCCACGGCCATCAGTGCTGTCCCGGCTGTCAGAAGGTGCAGGCCGAGCCAGAACACCGGACGGTTGCCGAGCATCGGGCCGGCGTTCAGCGTCATCGCCACGAAGCCGAAGTAGCCCAGGAAACCGAGCAGGGTGGCAAGTCCCGTCGCGGCCAGCCAGCGTGGTGCCCGGCCGGCCCCGAGGGCACCAGGGCGGCCGCGCAGGCGGCGTACCAGGTCCCCCACCAGATACGCGGCGAACGAGACGACCATGAGGACGAATGCCGCGCTCTGCACCGCGCATGTCCCGTACGCAGGCAGAGAGGCCGGCGCATGGCTCTGCCTTGCCTGGTGCGGCAAGGCATCGTCGGTCCCGTGTCCGTGTCCCGCGACCCAGGACGCCATGGTGTCGACGTAGCCGGGCACCAGTTGCTCACCGCGCTGGAACCCGTCGGTCGAGGCGTGCAGTTTGTGGTCGGCGTGCGGGAAGAAGCGGACGGTCACATCGGTGTCGCCGCCGCTCCTCAGCGCGTTCTCGATCATCACAGCACTCTCCGCCGGGGGCGACTGCTGGTCATCACCCCACAGGGCGAGAACCGGCTGGCGAAGGCGGCGCAGTGCCGGCAACGGGTCGTAGTCCGCTTCGGCGAGCAGGCCGGCGTCTGAGAGGAACCGCGTGCCGGTGGCGGACACCGTTCGCAGCAGCGATCCTGAGACACCTTCGTGCCGAAGTCTGTTCTCGGCGGACCATGCCGATTGCCGGGCCGGAGACACCCCGGACGCGCCGACCAGGACCACGTACGAGACCTGTGCCGAGCGCGAGGCCGCGAGCGGAGCGACCCAGCCGCCCTCGCTGAACCCCCAGAGCCCGACCTTGCCGGGATCCACATCGGCGCGCGTGTGCAACACCCGGACCCCCGCCAGGGCATCGTCAGCGAGTTGGGCATAGGACCGCTGTGTCAGTGAGTATCCCGCGGTCCGCTTGTCGTAGCTGAGGACCACGAACCCGGCCCGCGTCATGGCCTCCGCCTCGGCCCGGTACTTCGCCCTGGTCTCCGGACCCGAACCATGCACCAGCACGATCCCGGGCCGCCGCTGCCGCGCCGTCCCGGCGGGTGCTGTGACCGTGCCGTGCAGGGTGACGTCCCCGCTGCGGAACTCCACCTCACTCTGTTCGATGTCCTGCCCCGCCCGGGCAGGGCGCGCCATTGCCGACCCGCATACCGTCGCTACAGCTGCCAGCGCCGCGATCAGGCACATAGCCCACCAGGCCCGCATACCGCCCCCTGATCATGAAGGAGCCCGTCCGGAAGCCCCGGCCGGTCACTCCTCCTCGATCGTGCTGCACACGGCAGCGGCGGCCCATCCAGCAAGCCCGCCCACCGTGAAGGGGGTTAGCACTACTCATCGCCTGGGGAGGACACGCGCGACACGTCCACGATCGTCATGTGACGAATGGACTGGACACCCTGCGGAGAGCACCTTCGAGGGCGTTCGCCGGGCCGAACGCCGCCTCGCCGCATCAGTCCGCCGGGGTGGGGCCCCGGCGGGCCCGGATGTGGAGATCAGACAGCGGCCAGGCTCTTCGCCATGACCCGCTCCCTGCCCATGCCATCGACCAGAAGATCGCCGGGCTCACCCGTGTCCGTGAAACCGTGCCGCTCGTAGAGCGCGGTCGCCTTGTGGTTGTCCGGCATGACGGACAACCGCAGCGTCGTGGCACCGCGGTCCACCGCCCACCGCTCGACCGCCTGGATCAGGTAGTCGCCGACGCCCTTGCCCCGCGCCGTGGGGCTGACCCACATCGAGATCAACTCCGCTGTCGCTGCTTCCTCGTCCGGCACTCCGCTGGCCATGCCGACGGGGCGGCCGTCAAGGAGCACGACGAGATCGTGCGCGCCAGGAATCGACAGACGGGCACGCCAGCGTTCCTCTCGGTCACCGGAACCCTGCCACTGGGCCAGGGTCGATCCGAACGCATAGGGCGCCTCAGAGAGCGCGGCCAGTCGCAACTCCCGCCAAAGGCGCCAGTCGTCTGCTTCCACAGTGCGTAGTTCAAGCATGATCCAGACCTTGCCCGCCCTTCAGAGCGGGCGGCAAGTTGATTTCGACCGTGCAAACGAGGCCGTTTCAACCGCCGTCATGGCTCGGACGCGCCTGGCCGAGGACGCCGCTCGGCCCCGGAGCGGATCAGCTCTGAGGGTCGCTCTTCTGACTGGCCCCGCTGATCTGCGCGAGAACATCCTGGAGCCGCCGGACGGCGTCCTCCGCCTCCGTGTATTCCTCAGGACTTGCCACGACGGTGCCGAAAGTGCCGCCACTGTCCGCGGGCAGAGCCCGCCAACGCAGGACCGGCTCCAGCGCATTCAGGGCGCCGGAGAGAAACCAGGCCAGGCGACCGTGCGTACGCGCGAGAGAGATCGCCAGGACGGCGAGCGTTTCCCTCAGGTGCTCAAGCCGTTCGATCTGTGCCAACGCCCCCTGGACGTCCGGTGGCCCGACCGCGTCCCGCAGGCCGGACTCGGCTGTCCGAGCGAGTACGCACTCCCCCGGCGCCACTTTCCACACCTGTTCCCGGATCAGCTGTTCCGCTTCCTCGGCCAGCACAGCGACGATCCTCCGCATGTCCATGCGGGCCACTCTAATGAACAGCCCCCGCAGCCTGTGACGGCCTTGTTCGATTGCAGCGCGCTCTTTCCGCGACCGCTCGTCGGCACGGTGTCGAGCGCGGCACCGATCTGCCTACTGGCGATACCGGTGCGGTGTTGAGGCCGGGATGAAGTCCCCAACTGCACCAAGCAGGGTTCAGGGCGGCCCGCCCAGGATCCGGACGCTTCCCGCGGGCGAGAGCGCGGAGCCCGCGGGCCCGACACCGCTTCGGGCAGCCGGATGATCTCCCGCCGGATCCTCCCCTCCATGACCCGTCCGTCGTCATGCGGCTGCGCTCGCGGGTCACGGCGGAGCCGGATCGGCGCGCCACGAGACAGGGCGGAGCATGAGGTCCAGCGCCCGCCGCCCGCCGTGTCAGCCGCCGCAGTTGGCGTTGATGTGGTTCGACTCATGAAACTCGTAACTGCCGTCGGCCCGCTGGGCGTTGATGTAGGTACGGAAGTCGTGGACTCCGGTGCCCGCGCAGTTGTAGGAGATGTTGATCCAGCCCTGGCCGGAGATGTTCTTGGTGGCCATGTCTTCCCAGCCGTACCAGCGCGAGCGCTGGATCACCACGGTCGCCCCGCCACTGCACGGGGCAATGATCCCGGCGGTGCCGCTGATGGTGTTGCCGTGCTGAGCCGTGCTGCCGATCGCCACGCAGTCGAAAGTGGGCCGAGCGGCGTGCGCCGGATGCGCGGGCGAAGTTTCGGCGCCGGCGCCGGTAATGGCGAGCGCGGTGCCCGCCAGGACCGCAGTGGTCATGACGATGCGGAGGATGCGACGGGTGGGACGCAGGCCTTTGTGCTGGAGGTCCATGGGCTTCCCTTTCGGGACCGACGTGACGGAAGGTGCACTCTCGGTCATGAATCTACGACCCACAGTGACAGCGATCAAAGGCGCGCAGGGTCACTGGGGGCGCGTGCGCCGCCCGGGATGAAGGACGACGCGCGCCCGTCCCCTTTGCGGCCCTGCGCTGTGGCCTCAGGACCATGGGGGCCTCGCGTGAAACTGGTGTGAAGCGCGCTGCCACCTCTGCTGCGGCAGGGTGCCGGGCCCTGCGCCAGAGTGAGCAGCGCAGGTTCACCACGTACAGGGTCTGCGAGACGATGTGGCTGCGGGTGGCGCCGTAGTGGACCAGGGTTTTGTCCATGTCAGCGTAGATCTGCCTGGGCTGGGCGAAGTGGGGGGGGCGGCGCCCCGGACCGGCTCGGCTCACCCCAGCAGGTCCATCAGGCAGGTGACGTAGGCATCCAGCCGCTCCTCCATGGCTTGTGTCGTCAGCTCGCTGCGGCCTGCCTCTCGCCACGGCTTCGCCACCCACTGCACTTCCTCCGAGAAGGCCAGTGGCTCGCGCACCTGCCAGTACAACCGCTCGTCCGCGTCCGCGGCCAGCATCCCGCCGGCTTCCTGGTACGCCTCGGTGAAGCGCAGGCCCCACACCGGGCCGTGCAGCAGCGCGAGATTGGTCGAGCAGTGCGCCACGTCGAGGTCCGCCGGGCCCCAGGAGGCCGCAGCCCAGTCGACGACGCCGGAGATCCGGGCACCGGCGTCACCAGCCGGATCCTCGTGCGGCACATCGAACAGCACGTTGCCGGGCTGGAAGTCCCGGTGCAGGAACCGTCCTTCGTAGCGCGGCGCGGGCTCGCGGATCACGTCGATCGCGGCGGCCCAGACCGCGGCGTCGGCGCCGTCGGGGGTCACAACCGTGTCGGCGGTCGTCAGCGCCACGTACTCCCGGGGCCGGACGGCAGGCCGCACCGCGTGGACGGCCACGAGTTGACGGGCCAGCAGGGGCAGGCGCGTCTCCAACCCCTCCTCGTCGAGGACCGTCCGCCCCGGCAGGTGGGTCATCAGGAGCGAGGGGTACTCGCACTGCGCGGCGGTCGGATCGACGGCGACGAGCCCGGGAGCCGGCACACCGGTGCTGGTGAGCGTGGACAGCGCATCAGCCTCCCTGTGCAGGAGGTCCTCGGACGGCCCCTGCCGGGTTGGGTCGACGAAGGAGCGCAGCACCAGGTGCCGGATGCCTCCGTCCCGCGTGCCGATGGCCAGCCTCCGCATGTCGGCGGTGGCACCACCGTGCAACGCCTCGGCTCCGACAATCTGCTCGCCGGCCTCCAGGTGCCGACGCACCCATGACAGTGTCAGCGGCCGCAGCTTCACTGCATCATGATGATTGGTCACCGTCCCACCTCATCATCCGGGCAATGGCGCGCACGAGCCATTTGGTGCGTGGCCGCCGGCGAGCGTGCAGGCGCTGGGCGGGGAATGGGGCCGTGAAGGGTCGGGAATTTCAACAAGCCCCATCGATTTCGAGCCAAGGCACCGACGCGCGGGCCCGCCGGGGGCGCAACTCGCGATCCCGCCCTGGACGAGGTCCGCGATGGGGTGGACGAGTGGCGCGAATCCTGCGGCGAACAGTGACACAGGAAGCATTGACTGCCCGCCCACCGCGCGCTGTTGCTCGCGTTTTCGGTGGCTACGGCACATGCTTTTACGCACGTCGATTCCAGCGGTTCCATTCACAGGAAGAGTGCCTCTCCATGCCCGCGCCCCAACCAGCCTCCCGCCGACTTGCCCGCCGCATAGCGACCCTGGCCGCGCCTTTCGCCTGCGGCGCGTTGGCCACCCTCATCGCGTTCCTGCTGCTCCGGGACTCGTTCCCCGACAAAGTAGCCACTCACTTCACTCTCGACGGCACCGCCGACCGCTATAGCTCACCTGGCACGTCAGTGGGTCAGTACACGCTGGTCTTCGCCATCGAAACCGCTGGTGCCGCGGCCGCAGGCATCAGTTCCAGACTGCCTGTCATCGCCACCCGGCCCCTGTGGGCCTTCTCGGTCGGCCTGGCCACCGCGACCACCTATATCCTCGTGGCGCTCATGTGGAGCATCAGCAGGTCCGACGAACACACCATGCAGCTCCCCTCCCTCCAACTGCCCTTGGCCGTCGCCTCCGGCGCCGCGCTGGGTGCGGTCGCGTGGTTCATCTCCCGAAAGCGGGCATGAGCCATCGCACGACGCCGAGTGCAGGCCTATCCGCGCAGCGTGATGCGCAGTTCGTAGAGCTGGCCAGTACTGATGGCCTCGGCCTGCTCGCGCAGATCTGCCGCGGTGAACCCGAGCAGCGCCTGGTCGGCGGCCCGGCGCAGCAAGGGGACGATCCGTGACAACGGCTCGCCTCGGTGCGCGGCTGCCAAATCCGCGAAAGCTTGCTGGTAAGCCGCACCATAGGCGTGAGCGTTGTGCGTGAGAAGCCGGGGCGGTACCTGCTGACCGATCCTGGTGTGGCCCATGACTGCTCCCGGTGACGACAGGCGCCGGCTGGTCCGGCCTCTGCTTGCGACGCTCGGACCGTGCACTGGCCTGCCGGTCGGGCGCTGGTCGCGCGTATACGCCTCCCCGGCCTTAGCGACCTCCCTGAGCGGTGACCTGCGGTGACCGCGAAGCGCTCCGGAGCAGCCTAACGATTTCACCCAATCTTCAACCGCGCTTGAGTTTCGAGATCTCCCGATTCTTGTTGAGATCCGGGTACAGCGTGCACAAGTCCGCGACAACGGCACGGAGGAAGGCCTCCGTCGCGGTCCGGAACTCCTTGTACGAGACGGAGCCCGTGGGCCCTTTTTCTTCGCGAATGAGGAGAGAATCTCTGTTCCGCGTGAACAGGAACTCACCGGCGCCCTCAGCCACGGAATACTGCCGCTTGGGCTGGCGCTCCAAGTCCAAACCGACACCGTGGAGGCAGTAGGCGAAGTCGAGAACGGGACCTGAACGACTGAAGTCGGTACCTCCCGCCCGGAAGACGAGTTCCCCCCCAGAACAACTCGAATGTCAGCTCGTACAGATCCGCTCCGGCCAGCCTTCGACGCAGCGCAGGACTGTCGACGCCATCGCGGATTCCACTCACCCGGTGGCCAAACTCGATCACGCCCTGCTCCTCTTCACCAGCCAAAGCAGCAGTTTACGAGCCTCAAAGGGGTGACGGCGCAAGTAGGGACTTCCGCCAGACACTCCCCGCCAGCACCGGTATCTGTCCCGTACTCCGATGAGGGCCACAACTCGCCTTCCTTTTCCCAGCATTGGGGCCCAGAACACTGTTCTACCTGCCAAGAGCGTCCGAGAGGTGTACTCCGGGCCGCACCGTTGAGCACGCGCCCATGGAGACAGCGATGGCCACGACGCCTACAGCTGTGGCGGAGCACCCCGAGGGGCACCGAGAGGATGGTCAAGTCCGCCTACCGCATCGCGCTGGCCCCGGCCGCCGGTGCCACGTACTCCGACGGCTTCGCCGAGCCCCGCCGTGCGAGGCAGGCGCGCACCAGAAATGCCAGCGACACGGTGCACAGTGCGGCACGCACGTCGTTCCAGACGACCCATGGACCCTCGAACGCCGCTCGTGCGTTCGCCGGATCGGCGGTCTGGGCAAGGCCGTTGTTGAGCGGCACGTTCACCCCACTGGTGAGCAGGAAGGCCAGGGTGTACGCCCCGAGCGCGGCGTACACCCAGATCCTCACCCCTGGCACCCGGCGCTGCTGCCAGGCCGCGACGGCGGTCAGCACCAGGGCGCCGACAAAGATCGCGAAGAAGGCCGGGTTCTGGATCACGTCGTTGATGTTCCGCATTACCTCGACGTACGTACGGTCTCCGCTGCGAGCCAGCGCCGGCATCACCGCACACGAGAAGACGAAGAACGACCCGGCAGCGAGCCCGGTGGTCACCGTCGCGGCTCCGAGCACCCAACTGCTGCTGTCGCTGTGCCTGTTGTGTGTGTTCATGGACCAAGTCAAGCGTCGGCCGCACATCGGACCCATGGCCGGGAAGCGCATCCGCATGCGCGTGCGTCCACGACCCAAGCACCATCAACGCCGCCCCATCGCCGAAGTGCCTCGGGTTCAAGCGGGCATCACCCCGGCTCAACGCCGTCAGCGACCACGTCGCGAGGATCGGACAGATGGTCGTCCCGGCGCCCCGCGAAACTCCATGCACACTCGCGACACCTCAGCCTCCAAGATCCCCGACCTCGTCACCCGTGATCAGCTCTGCGTCTCCTCGCGGCGTCCAATAGCGGCCGTATCGGGTACGAGGAGCAGCTTGCCGGTGGTGCGCCGAGCCTCCAGATCGCTGTGGGCTTGGGCGGCTTCGGACAATGCGTAGCGGCGAGTTACGGTGACCTCAAGCGCCTTGGAGCGCACCCACTCGAACACATCGGCGGCCCGCCGGAGCAGTTCGGACCGAACGGCGATGAAGTCTCCGAGGCTGGGCCGGATCAGGGTCAGAGAACCGCCGTGGGCGAGCCGCATCGGATCAAACGGCGGCACGGCACCACTTGCCGCGCCGAAGAGCACGAGATGGCCGCGGGTTCGCAGGCTGGCGAGGCTCGCATCGAAGGTGTGCGCGCCGACGCCGTCGAAGACAACCGGCAGTCCTTGACCGCCGTTGAGCCGCCTCACCTCGGCTGCGAGATCGTCGACTGCGGAGGAAAGGATCACCTCAGCGGCCCCGGCACGCCTCGTCAGATCGGCCTTCGCCGTGGTCGACGTCGTGCCGATCACCCTGCCGCCGAGATGGGTGATGAGCTGGGTCAACAGCAGTCCCATGCCACCAGCAGCCGCATGCACGAGCACCGTGTCGCCCCCTTGAACCGGGTAGGCGTCCTTGATGAGATAGTGCGCGGTCATGCCTTGGAGGAGCACGGCGGCGGCTGTCTCGAAGTCGATGTCGTCGGGCAGCGGCACCAGCCGGGCGGAGTCCACGACGGCTCGCTCGGCGTACGTGCCGGGAATCTCCACCCAACCGACCCGGTCCCCGACTGCGACGTCAGCGACGCCGGGGCCAACTTCGACGACCGTGCCGGCGCCCTCAGCGCCCGGAGTGAAGGGCAGCGGGAGGCTGTACCGGCCTTCCCGGTGGTAGACGTCGACGAAGTTGACCCCGGATGCCGCGACCTCCACGATCGCCTCGCCCGGACCCGGCCGCGGCTGGTCCACCTCGGTCTCCTGCAGCACCTCGGGACCGCCCACTTCGTACACCTGAATTGCTCGCATGACCCCTCCAGTAACGGCTCATCCCCCACCAACCCCGTTCATGGCGATCCGATTCCCGACAAGCGGATCAGCCCGCCGCCCCCGCCGACAGCCGAGACGCCTGCTGTGCACCCGGGTCTGGGAGACCGAGGCCGTCAAGGGTCGATGAATGCACCACCCACCGCTTCCACACCTCCGTACGGCCACCCACCAACGGGCTGTGGAAGGCGTCCCGTTCGGCCCCTTGGATCCGGCAACCTTCCGCACGATGCTGGAGGGCAGCATCATCGCGCGCCGGTGAACTGGCATCCGGGCGAAGCGGCGATCCGTACTTCTGGTTCGTCGCCACCGCCGCCGTCACGTACATGGCGATCGTTGCCGTACTGTCTCGGCATACCTGAGGCGCCGTTGCTTCCCACTGTCGCCCGCCAGCCAGGCGACATGCCCAGCCTAATGACCAGAGGTCGGCTCCGGGCGATGCTGAGGGGCCGCGTGCAGGACACTGCCTCCCGTACGACAGCCGCGCCGGGCCTTCAGCTGCATCGTCCCCGGGGCGAGGCACATGCACATGGCATTGCTTGGTTCGCTCTGATTGACTCCGGCCATCGCTGCGATCGTCAGGCGCCGCTCCCCTGCTCGCCCAGATGCCGCAGCCACACGAGGCCTGTCACAACGCGGGTTGGACGCCCATGGCCATCCCGGATGCCCGTGCCTCGACAACAACCCATGGAACGGGAGGCGCATCCTGGTGGTCCGCATGCGCTCAGGCGGGAAACGGAAAACGGGCCATATTCAGCAGCCGCCTCAGTCCGCCGGAGCGAGGGAGCGCAGGTCGCGAGTCGAGGGCGTGTCAGCTGGTGGGCCGATGGTCGGGGAGCCAGTGCTGGGCAAAATTCGCGGCCTTGCGGAGGCTGAATAGGCGGGCGGTGGCGGAGCAGACTCGGCCGGTGCGTACGGTGCCGACCGGCGATGCGCGCTCGAAATCCGCTCCCAGGGCGGCGAAGTCTCCGTCGTCCAGGGCGACATCCTCATACGTCCACCACTGCCGTTGTCCGTCGAGCGTGACCACGCAGTTGTAGGGGCGCCGGACCGGGTGCGGCACCCGGTACTCCGCGAGGTGGAAGGTCGTGCAGACGTTGAAGCCGACTCCCAGGAGCAGCACTTGGGCGTGCAGGTCGTACAGGCGAGCCAGTGGCGAGTCCTCGCCCAGGTGGCAGTCCAGATGATGATTCTCAATGATCTTCGCCGCTTCTTCTCCAAGTGCGGCGAAGGACGTCTGCGGGTGTTCGCTGCGGATCGCGCCTGGCATCTGGCGCACGGTCTCGCTGAGCAAGCCGGTAGTGGAAGGGGTCACCTCAGGGTCGAACGGCGCCATGGCCGCTCTGAGTTCGGCCACCTCCTTCTCGTCGAGGCCGCGTACTCGTTCCAGATACTGGGGCGAGGTGTCGGAGTTCGCAGGGGTGAAGGTGGGCACGGCCAGGGTGCCGGCCGGTCCGAGCGCGCCGCGCAGGGCCCGTACCACCGTCGCGGGGCCTCCCGTTGTCGCACCGATGGCGCGTACGGACGCGTGCACCAGGAGGACCCCGCCCTTCTGTACGCCGAGGTCCGACAGGTGCGCGGTGAGTCGGGCTTCATCGTGGTGGACGTTCAAGTCAGTACATCCCTTCGGGCCCAGGCTGTTCGGTCTCGGCGTTTCGGCTCCGGGAACCGTTGGCCGAGACCGACGAGGCACGGAACCAGCGGCCTTCGCGGTTTCGAAGCCCTGCCCCTCCTGGAGGGCAACGAGCCCGCCCGGACAGGGAACACGGCCCCGAGGGCTACGTTTCCTCCACGGCCCGCATCTCGCTCTCCGCTCCGATCAAGCAGTTCAGTACGCGTTCGTGATGGTCTCCCGCGGGGTCGACCCCACGAAGACGCACGTGCAAGTCGCTGAGCTCGCCCACCATACGGTGGAGGAACCGGCCCCCCCACCCAGGCGCCCACCTGACCACCGTAGCCAACTGTGTTGAGACAGACGCCCTTTCCGCCACCGCTTTCCAGTCTGCAGATTCTGGCAAGCATGCGCCCGATCGACTGCTGGTCAAGCAGGACGGGTCGCCAAGGGCGCCACTCCCGGCACGTTGCATCGTGCGTCGGCGTCACCCTGATCAGATCGGGCCGTGCCGGGTGGGCCTGGTGCGGCCGAAGCCGCGTCGGACGGGAGGGGGACCCGGGGGCCCCGGGGGCCCCGGGTCAAAGCCGCTTCGCGTTGCGCAGCAACTGTGCGTAGAACCCGCCTCCGTCGATGCGGGAGACCCCGCCCTTGTCGCCGATCGTCGGGCCGTTGACCTCCTTGCGGCTGGAGATGAACGTCTTGTGGCCCTCGGTGTCCGGTCCCAAATAGAGCGCTACGTGGTCGAGGCGCTCGCCGGTGTGGTGGTCCATCTTGAAGAAGAGGAGGTCACCGGGCTGGAGCACGTCGATGTTCTTGGGGCGTTCGTACCAGGGCGCCGGGCCCGACAACGGGATGATGTCCGCGCCGAGGCGTGAGCGGGCCATGCCGTTGGCCGTGCGGGGCAGGCCGTCGCCCTTGTTGTCGTCGGACGCCAGCGGATAGCGGGCCCGGTAGCCGAACACCATGCGCACGAACCCCGAGCAGTCCATGGCGCCGGCACGGGCGGGTTCCGGCTGCTTGGTGGTGCCGTCGCGGAAGGTGTAGGGGATGCCCAAGTAGTGGAAGAAGTCGGACTGTTCGAGCAGCGGCGTGCCGCGGTTCTTGGTGAGGTCCGGGTTGACCGGGCCGAATTTGGCGTCGCCCGCGTACACGAGGCCCTTGGCGTCCTTCTTGACCGGCGCTCCGGTGGCGTACTGGAAGGCGGTCGCGAAGAGGTCGTCCTCCTTGGTGCTCGAGGCCTCCTTGAACCAGGTCTTGAACCACGCCTCCTTCTCGGCTCCTTGGCGCCAGGCCTGGGGCATCAGGCGTACCCAGTCCTCCGAGACGACGCGGACCGCTGTGTTCGCCGGTTCGGCGAAGGTGCGCGAGGGGCCCCTGAGGGTCGCCGTGCGCGCCTTGTCGGTGAACGTGGCGAGGATCTGGCCCTGGTCGCCGCGCAGCACGGTGCGCGCGGGGTTGTTCAGGCGCTCCCAGCGCTGTGTGCCGCTGTCCTTGCCGGCGTCGCCCTCCCCGACAGGACGGTCCTTGACGGTCTGGACACCGGGCGCCGAGTCCCGCTCCTCGCTGCGCAGTTCCACGGTGAGGTACGCGCTGGACGCCAGCAGGGCCAGCACGGTCAGGGCGTGCACAGTGGTGCGCTTCTTCATGGGGGGCATGTCTGTTTCGGCTCCGATCCCGGGTCAGGCGGACGGCATGACGCCGAGGAGGATTCCGGCGGTGAGGACGACATAGGCCATGAGCGTCACCGATCCCGTGGCGAGGAGGGTGGGTCCCTTGGGCTGGCGGACCAGCTGGTAGGCGATCAGGCCGGGCACGATGAAGCCGAGGGTCTGATTGGCGTACATGAGGGGGAACTCCAGGGAGAGCACGATCATGACGGTGGCCTGGAGGGTGACGCCGAGCAGGACGACGGCGGCGAAGAGCCGCTTGCCGTAGAGGATCACGAACTTCTGCATCAACAGCGTGCCGGCGTAGGTGAGGACGGTGACACCGGCGACCATCGCGGCACGCTGCAGGTCCTCGACGAGGGTCAGCGCGAGCCAGCCCGGGGTGATCATGCCGCCGGGTGAGAGGTTGGTCGTCAGGTAGCAGACCAGGGAGAAGAGCAGCCCGATCGCGATGCCGATGGCGGCGATCTCGGGGGTCAGGACGGAGGGGATCAACGGTGCTGCTCTCCTGGGTTGTGCCACTGCGGGGAATCATCGGCGGGAGGTACGCGCGGCTCGAACAGGCCGCGGGTGCGGGCCTGTTCCGGGTGCGCGGGGTGCGCCGGGTTCTGCTGGGGGTGCGGGTGCGGGTGCTGCTCCCCCGCGCGCTGCGCGTGGTGCGGCGCGTAGCGGTCCTCGTACGCCTGGGGGTAGGGCTGGTAGGGGTCGAGGTGGGGTGCGTACCGCGCTGTCGTCTCGGCGTCCTGGCTCGTGCGCTCGGGTGTGGCAGGAGCGGCGGGCTCGGCGGATTCGTCCGGCGGGAGGTGCGCGAGGTGTTCGAGAAGGAGTTCGCCCTGGCCGTGGATGTTGCCGATGGCGACGAGCGAGGAGTCGGGCCCGAGCCGGCCGAGCAGCTCCCGCATGAACTCCTCGGGGTCGCGCCGGTCTCCGCCGAGGTCGACAGCGCGGTCGCGGTAGGCGGCCGGGATCGCGTCGATGGCGGATTTGGCCGGGTGGCCGATGACGAAGACCTGGTCGGGGTCGAGGTCGGGGATGATCTCGCCCATCTGGCCGTTGCGTTCGACGCGGTCGGGTCGGCAGTTGATGACCACGTTCAGGGGGCGGTGGATGGCGCCGAGGTCGAGCAGCTGGTTGATGTTCATCAGCGTCGACTCGGGGTCGTTGGCCGCGAAGACGTTGGCGAAGCGGAGCTTCTTGTCCTCGTGGGTCACGTACCGCTCCACGGAGAGGACTCCGGGGTCCGGCGGGGCGTCGTACATGCCCCGCAGCGCGGTCTCGCGGTCGACGCCGAGGAGTCCGGCGACGACGAGCGCGATGGCCACGTTCTCCTTGAAGGTGAACCAGCTGAAGCCGCGCAATTCCTCGTCGGTGACCATCTCCGGGTCGGCGTAGACGAGGCGGCAGTTCCGTGCTTCGGCCTCTTCCTGGAGGATGGCGAAGCGGTCCTTCTCTGCGGTGACACAGATGCCGTTCTCGGGCATCGAGCGGCACAGCGAGCGTGCCACGTCGTCGAGGGTGGGGCCCATCTCGGCGAGGTGGTCCTCGCGGACGTTGCAGAGGACGCCGATCGTCGAGCGGATCAGCTTGGACTGGTTGATCTCCTGGAGCGCGGGCATGACGGCCATGCACTCGATGACGAGGGCGTCCGGATGGTACGCGCTGGCGCGCCGCACGATGCCGATCTGCTCGACGACGTTGGCGATGCCGAACTTGCGGTACACCGGCTCCTCGGTGGCATCCGGGTGGATGAACCGGGCGGCGGTTCCGGTGGTCTTGGCGACGGTGACGAGGTCGCCGCCGCGCAGCGCGCCCGCGCACAGGCGGGTGATGGAGCTCTTGCCGCGGATGCCGTTGACGAGCACGCGGGTCGGGATGCGTTCGAGGTTGACGTAATGCCGTCGCTGTTCGATCACTCCGGAGATCAGCAGGACGGCTCCGCACACCACGAGCACGGTGTAGAGGAAAAGCACGGTGTTACTGGTTCCTTCCGGCCGAGGCGTGCGTGCGGGTGGCGCCGTCGCGTTGGCGTTGCTGGTCCTGGAGGCGCTGTCGGATCAGTTCCAGGCTGCGGGCCACGGCCCCGACCTCGTCGTGGTGGCGCGGGTAGAGCACTGTCTTGCGGTCGCCGTCGGCCAGCTTCTCGGCCTGGTCGGCCAGTGCGCGCAGCGGGCGGGCGACGACGATGTGCAGCCAGCCGAGGCAGGCCGCGGCAGCGGTGAGGCCGAGCATGCCGGCGAGGACCGTGCGGTTCTGCAGGCTGTACTCGGGGATGGCGAGCCAGGAGGCCGGCTGGGAGCTGACCACCGTCCACCGCAGGGAGTCCGCCACCCCGCCGCCGGAGAACGGCGCTGCGGCGACGACGCGTACGTTCCCGCCGTCGCGCCGCACCTCGCCGTGCTCGGCCTTCTGGTCGAGCAGGGGCTGGAGTGAGGAGGGCAGTTTCTGGAAGGCGCGGTATCCCGAGTCGCCGCCGATGACGCGGCCCTCGGTGTCGACGACGCGGACCTCGCCGAGTCCCTGGCGCCCGAGCAGAGCGTTGAGGAACTCGATGCGGAACTCCCCGACGACTGCGGCACCTTGGCGGTCCGGCGCTGCGACGGTGGCGGTGATGACGGGCTTCTTGCCTCCGTGGCCGCTCACCTCGAAGGCGTTCTCCGAAGGGGCCTCCCCCGCGGAGTGGTGGGGGCTGTGCCCGGCCCGGGCGAGGATCTTGCCGTCGGCGCCGAGGACGTACACCGACTCGTACCGCTGGTGATCCTTGAGGGTGCGGTCCAGGACGGCGTTCATGTCCTGGGCGGAGGTGCGGTCGCCGATGAGGGACGCGACGGCGGCAAGGTCGGCGTGACCCTCGTTGAGGGCGCGGCGCACCCGGTCGCTGAGCGTCGCGGTGCGCGCCTTCTGGTCATGGACGCTCTGGGTCGGCACGCGGACGTCGTCCTCGGCCCGGTTGAGCAGGAGCATCAGCGGCGCGGCCCACCCGAGCAGCAGCAGGGCGCACACGACAAGCAGTGCCCGGGTGCCGGGCCTCCTGCGGCGTACGGGACGGGGCGGATCCTGCGCATCGACGGGTGCTCCGCGCAGCTGGCCGCGCAGCCGCTCCAGAGCGGCACCGATCCGCGCGGCCTCGCCGGACCTCGGCACGGACACGGGGCGCTCCAGGTCGCCGCGGGTGAGGCGGCGGCTCTCCAGGAAGAGTCGGATCAAGGGGCGCTGCACCGTGGACAGGAGCAGCATGATCGCGAGGGCGCCGATCACGAGAAGGGCGCCCGCCGCCACGAGGCCCACGGCGGGGCGGGCGAGGCGGGACGCGTGCTCGGCGACACCGACCTGGGTGACGACGGTGAGGCCGAGGGTGCCGGCCGGGGTGGCGTGGCCGGGATCGCCCGCGGCGAGCGTGGCGTAGCCGCCGACGGTCCGCTTGTCCGCGACGGTGTCCCCGGTCAGGTGGCCGCTGACGCCCGTGTAGCCGCCCGCGCCGGGCGCCTTGGCGGAGATCGCGTTCTGCTTGCCCTTCTTGGCCGCGATGCCCGCGAAGGTGCGCAATTGCTCCCTGGCGCCCTTGCCACCGAGCGCGCCGTGGCTGCTCAGGACGCGCCCGTCGCCGTCCACGACGCCGATGGCGCGGCCTTCGCCGAGGTTCACGCCGGGGAAGTTGAGACTGCTGGAGGCGATCAGGAGCTGTTGGGGCCGGCCCTCCCAGGACAGCAGGGCCAGGGTGACCAGACGGGTCTGGCCGTTCTCCAGGCGGACCAGGCGCGGAGCGAGACCGCCCTCGTCGGCCAGGCGGCTTCGGTCGATGGCGGTGAGGGGTACGTTCTCGCCGCGCGCACCGAGGAGCTTGCCCGAGGCGATCTCCATGACGGCGGTGCCGCGCCACTTCTGGTACACGTCGCCGACCTTGTCCAGGACGTCGTCGGCGGGCGCAGGTTGCTGCTGGTTGAAGAGGGTGGCGGTGCGGGTCAGATCAGTGATCGATTCGTCGAGTGAGGCACGCAGCGCGATGGCCCCGTCCTCGGCGACGTACTGCTGGGACTTGCGGACGGCCTCGGGAACGAGGGCGTTCTCGGGTTTGCCGAGAACCAGCGCGGTGATGCCCGCGAGGGACAGGAGCAGCGTCGCCAACACAGCGATGGGCGGACGTATGCCACCTATCAGTGACATGTCCGACCTGCGGCGGACCTTGTGCCGCCGTCTCGATCCCGAAGCCGCCAACGCGACGCTCCTCTTCTGCTTCTTCGGGCGCCAACCCGAGGCGGCCGTCCCACCCCGGGGCGCACGAGCGTGCGACGCGAGATCCCCGACCACGAGATAGGTAAAGAGTTGCCTACCTCCGGACAAAATTCACTGAAAAATATATTGGAAAAGATCTTTGCGCAAATCCTTGGCAAATCATGGCCGGGCGGGTCGTCTGCCTGTAACTCCCAGACAGATGACACAAGAGGGAAGCATTGTCCGAATTACGCCCATATATCTAAATAAGCAGTAGATGCACACCGCATCCCCTCTTGGTCCCCCGCCTCCCTTCCCGTCCCGCCCCGTATCTTTGGTGCGGCCATGACTGTGCACAGGAAGACAAAAACGATCGCCATCGCCTCGGCGCTCGTCCTGCTCGGCGCCCTGATCGCGTCGGCCCTCGCCCTCACCGAAGGCCGCTCGGGCAGCGGCACGAGCCGGGACGGCCAGGCGGACAGGCACCGCCCACAGCCCCGCGCGACCCCCTCCCCCAGCGGACCGCCCCGAGGTGAACTGGAGCGGCGCATCGTCGAGTTCGCCGCGCCCTTCCGCGGAGACTCCGGATATCGCGAACCAAGCCCCACCGACCGGCGCACCGTGGCCGAGTCCGTGGGGCTCGTACTCGACGGCAAGCGTGAGGAGGCCGCCCAGACCCTCTCCCGCGTGGGCTATCAGCTGCGCACACTCGTCGATGCCGAGACGGGCCGGACGTACGCGGAACTGTCCGACCGCAGCGAAACCGTGCCCGCGCCCCGCGGCTGGGGCCGGGTCTACATCGATCTGTCCGCACCCGTGCGCTGGTCGGTCCAGGCGCCGCACCCGGTAGCCGATGCCCGCACTGAACGGCTCGGCGCACGCGTCCTGTTGGGCTCCCCCGGCGGTGTCCTCGTCATCGCGGGCGCCCATCGAGACGCGGGGCGGGGCAACTCGGCCGATGTCGCACACCGCCGCGACACGGTCTTCGCGGCGGTGTGCGACGAACTCGCCCAGCGCGGCCTGCCCGGCATCCAGGTCCACGGCTTCGCCGACGACTCCGATCCCGACCACGATGTCATCGCCTCCACCGGGACCGGCATGGCCGGCCGCGCCGACGGCAAGACCCTGGCGGACGCCCTACGAGGGGAGGGGTTCGAGGTGTGCCGGGCGTGGGCGCGCTCCTGCCCGTTGGAAGGCACCGAGAACGTGGAGGGACGCAAGGCAGCGGCCGAGAATGTCCCCTTCCTGCACGTCGAGTTCAGCAACACGGTGCGCACGGACGACGCCCGCACCCGGCGCGCCGTCACCGCCGTGGACACACTCACCGCTCGCTGGGCAGCGGGCCAGAGGAGCACGGGGCGGGACTGAGCCCGGGCTCTCGGAAGACCAGCCTGGGGGCATCACGGCCCCATGGGTCGGCTCACCGAGGCCGGGCAGGGGCAACAGCGGCATCGTCGACTTCTTCCCGCCGGACGGCAGACACGTACCGCTCGACGAATCAGCCGGGCAAACGCGCACATTCGCAGTGAAGGCCCTCTCGGCTGCCAGTACGTCCTGACCCCTGTCACCTGTCCGGACACGTCACCAGCGCCGTAGTTCAGGAGCTCACTCCACAGCCGGTGGAGTGAGCTCTGCAGGATCAACTCCCCCGTTCAGCATTCCCGTTCGCTGCGTAGCACGCCGCACTGGACCTGCCATGTCGCCCTCCCACGTCTGCGTGCAGAGCGGCCCGAAGAAAGATCGCTGGTTTCCTGTTCGCTCGTCCGGGGCGCTCCACGGCCCGCTGTGCGCTCCGGCACCGGAACCTGGCCTTCACTGTGCGACTCGACACCCGTACCTGCCCGGTCTCGTCCTACGTTCGTTCACAGATCGCCACGCAGGCGGTCCTGCTTCACCGTCCAAGGAAAGGACACCTCCATGCTCAAGAACGCCATGAGTCGGATAGTCGCGGTTGGCGTGGCCGCCCCCGCACTCGCGTTGGCGCTGTCCACGTCTGCCTCTGCCGCAAGCGAGGAGACCGTCAGCTGGCAGAACGACGCTACGGGCAAGTGCCTGAACTGGGGCAACGACGCCTTCGGCAATTACAGGCTCGACCCGCCGGGCGACTGCGACCGGAGCACACACGGCTGGTCGCAGTGGCACGCGGTCAAGGTGGACGGCCAGCACTGGACCTTCCGTCCCGACGACTACGTGAACGGGCACCAGTCCAATATGTGTCTGACCTCGTACAACACGCAGGTGTACCTCGAAGGTTGCCAGGACGGCAACTGGTGGCAGCAGTGGGAGGAGAAGTGGACGGGCAGCGGCTGGAAGCTTCAGCACCGTGGCGATGGGAACGTCGCGGGCTACTACCTCGACAGCAACGGCTCAAGCACCTACACGGGGCCCGCAAACAACGGCAACAACCAGGTGTGGCACTGACGGTCACGACACCCTGAACGCCTTGACGCCCCACTACCGGAGCTGAAGGCAGCCGGTCAGAGGGAAGGGACCAAGAGGGCCGCTGCAGCAGATGGGACATCTGCCGCAGTGGCCTTCCCGTCGTAGCGCCCCGGGCCAGTCAGTCGACCGCGCCCCTCGAAAGCTGGCTTCATCGATGGCCGATCGTCATCGTGCGCTGACCCGGTGCTCAGCGCGGCGCCCCACGTCTTGGGCGCAATGCTGCTCAGCGAAGGAGGCGCTTCTCGCTTCTCGGGGCACGCCATGCAGAGTAAGCCGTCACGCCGCGGTTCGCGGGCACGGAGTGAGCCGGATGATCTTCGTGCACTCACCTCGGTACGCTGGCTTGGTACATGTTCGGGAGTCCACAGGGACGAAGCACCCTCCGCGGCGCGGGATCGCGGCAGGCTCCCACTTTCGTCTTGGAGGGGGTCCAAGGTGACCGATGAAATGGGAGGCCTCGGCGCAGTCGCCACCTGGCCAGGGAGCGCCGAAGGGCGCGGACGCAGAGCCGAGGACGTGCTGGCGATGCAGCGCGCTGCCCGCAAGGGCGGGTCACAGGCAGTGCTCGCCTGGCTCGCCGTCCGCAGTCGAGCCGACGTGTTGTTGGCCAGCGCTGCCGGGGCGGTTCTGTCAACGGGACAGCGGCGACTTGAGGCAGTCGACTCAGTGGTCTGGGACGCAGTCGTTCACGGCCTGCGCGAACTCACCCAGCGCAGGGCGGGTTCGATGGCCATCGACAGTGACGGCACCACAATCTTCCTGTATCCCTTGGTACCTGGGGAGCCGAGCGCGCCAGTCCTCACAGCAATGACCCCGCACGGCGCCGACGGACTGGCTCACCTCCTCGCGGACGCCGCGTCAACACTAAGTCTTTGCTGGAAGGCGGAGCATGCGGAATCGCTCCGCTCCCGGCTGGAAACCGCCGCAAGCCGTACGCGCGAAGTAGTTCTCCACCTACTGATGAACGGTCACGTCCCGGCTGCTCACCAGGTAGCGGGAGCACTCAACTCACGCCTTGCCGCATCCATCCAGGTGGGTGTCGTCGAAACCGCGCCCGCTCGGCGGAGTGAGGTTGCAGCACACCTGACGTCCGTCGCTCCCGACACATGGATCGTCTTCTGTCCGGTGTACGACGGCCATCTGATCGTTCTCACCCCCGCGGCGGGCTACAGGGACGCGCTTGCCTCCTCTTTCACCGAGTGTGTCGCGGCCACATTGGATGCCTGCTGGGTCGGGATGAGCGATCCCGTCCCGCTGCTGGACACGGCCACTGGGTACGCCCAGGCCTTTCATGCGCTGGCTGCGGCCCGCCACCGCACAGACCGCCGTGCAACGTTTGCCTCAAGCCCGGACCTGGCACTCGCCATCGGTCCCGATGCGTATTCCTGGACCGAGCACTTCCTTGCCCCGCTGCGCAGACACAGCCCCAGACGTTCCCAGGACCCCGGCAGCGCGGAACTACTGGCCACGGCGTCCTCGTGGCTCAGCTTCTCCTCCAAGGCGACCAACCACCTCAAGATCCACCGCAACACCTTGTCCTCGCGCCTCAAGCACATCGCCACCCAACTCGGCCTCGATCTGGGCCGGCTCGGCGACCAGTCCGCCCTCGCACTCGCGTTGCGGGTTCTTACCTCCGGCAACACAACTGACACCCCACCACGACCCGTAGCGCACAAGGACAGCGCAGTACCCGACCTCGACGCCCTACTCGCGCAGCCCGCCGTAACCCAGTGGGCCCGCATACAGTTCCAGCCACTCGCCACGGACAGCCAGCAATCCGAATTGGCCAAGACACTCGCAGCGTGGCTCCAGCACGACGCCGACGTTGAAGCCACAGCCGCTGGCCTGTCCCTATCGGTCACCGCTGTCCGCAAACGACTGACGCGTGCCGAAGCGGTCCTGCAGCGCTCGCTGCTTCGCCCGCCCAGCGCTCGCCACGACCTCTGGCTCGCCCAGCGCGCTCTGAACCTCGTGGACGGCGGGGTCGAAATGATCGTCGGATGCAGACTCTCCTCGGGGAAGTGCCCATAGGCCTGGCACCGCCGTGATCCGATGACCCGGCCGGGCCGGGAGCCCGCGCCACGCACCTCGGGGAGAGCGCAGCCCGAGGCTCAGAAACCCGAGCCCTCGCCAGGGTGACAACGGACACTCCATGCGGATGCGGACGCCGCTCCCTCCACTGAATGCCGACGAGGAGACCCAAGAAGACGAACTCACGAGTCGAGTACGGCGGCGACGGCCTCGATCTCGACGAGCTGGTCCTGGTAGCCGAGCACGGTGACGCCCAGCAAGGTACTGGGGACGTCGTGGTCGGCGAACGCGTCCCGGACCACCTGCCAGGCAGTCACCAAGTCCTCCCGTCGGTCCGACGCGACGAGGACTCGGGTACTGATGACGTCCTGGAGCGACGCCCCCGAGGCAGCGAGAGCAACCCGCATGTTCTCGATCGCTTTCGCTGCTTGACCTGCGTAGTCACCGATCTCTGCGGTGGAACCGTCTTCGTTCAGCGGGCATGCCCCCGCGAGGAAGATCAGGCGTGACTCGGCCGGCGCCGTGGCGGCGTACGCGTACTCGGCGACGTCGGACAGGGAGGCGGAACGGATCAATGTGACGGCACGAACCACGTGGTGCGGTCCTTTCCTCAGGGGCGTTGGAAGCCGGGACATGAAAGCCCGGACATCCTGCCAGCGGCCGTCCGTCTCCGCCTTCCCTTTGTCGTCACGCCGCAGCAACGCCATGGAACCGGGCGGCATAAGCCGCACCCGGAGCGGCTGAGCCCGTGCCTCACAGTCCATCAGGACTGCCTACGGCTCGTGCGGACTGGTGTCCGGTGGGGCCGACCGAGGTGGCTGCGTGTCAGCCCCTTGTGGTGAAGGTCCATGTGCCGGAGATTCTCGCGGTCGCCCCCCAACCGGAGTTCGCCGCTCCGCTCCTGATCAAGGGAACCCGTCCTCCCCTGCGGCTCGACATGATCGGCGCCGAGCCCGCATTCTCTGAGGATGGAATTCCTCGTCTACCATCGCGACCGGCGCGGCTCCCAACCGCTACGCCATGAACTCCTGGAAGAGCACTGGTCCTACATGGACCAGTACGCGAGGGAGATGATCGCCCGCGGGCCGACGTTCGGTGGTGAGGACGGCGAAACGCTCACCGGAAGCGTCCACATCGTCGACCTGCCCGGCCCCGAAGCCGCCCGTGCGTTCGCCTTCGACGAGCCCGGGTATCAGGCCGGCGCCTACCGGGACGTGCTCCTGCGGCGCTGGCGAAACTCATTGGGCCGCACCATGTGGGAGTTTCCTGGCGACCCGTCCACAAACCGGTATCTGGTGCTCGGACTCGGCGCAGGGGAATCAGTCGATCTGACGGTGCCGACGAACCAGGACACATTGATCGCTTACGGACCGCTGCTGTCCGACGACGGCACCGCCTGGCTGGGTACGGCGGCACTGGTCACGGCACCCGACCCCGAGACCGCTCGCTCCATCCTGACCACGGAGCGGTATGCCGACGTGGAAGTGCATGACTGGGAATTCGGCGGGCGCCGGTAGCAATCGTCGGCGCCACAGCGCCGGACAAGCGCACTCCGGGCACTTGTCCGGCGTGCGGCGGGTGGGTCCCCAGTCGCCCGCCGTCGTTTACGCCCGTGTTCCGCGCTTGACGCGGCACGCGTCAGGCATGGCGGCTCGCGGCCCGCCCTTGGCCGCATGCGCTGTGCGCCGCTCATCGAGCAATGACGCCCCGGTGCCCACCCCCATCCGGGCTGATGACAGGGGTGGGTCGGAACACCGTGCGGTCGGCCGTCAGGCGCGGCAGCGAAGCATCTCGAGCGGCGGGTTGGCGTGGAAGTCCGCCCAGAAGTCATCGCCGAACTCCCGCAGACCGGCCTCGGACACCGTCACCGGCACCCAGGTCAGCTCGCTGAATCCGGCCGCGCGCAGGGACTTCTCGTACACCTCGCGGCGGGGGCGGTTGGCGAAGAACGAGACCGGAGGGTCGAGCAGCGCCGTGGTGCGGACCTGCGGCCCGGTCTCGGCTTCCTCCCCGGTGAGCACGCTGAGGAAGCCGTACTTCTCGGGGGTCGGCCCGTCGAAGCGGAAGTCGGGCGACTGGTTGAGCAGGAAGAAGTCGGCGCCGGGCCGCAGGTTCCGATGCACGTTGCGGCACATCAGCTCCGTGGTGGCCGCATCCTGCGCGTAGTTGAGCATCTGCACGGCCAAACCAATGTCGAACTGCTCCTCAAAGACCGGCAGTTCGGCCACGTCACCCACCTCGTAACGCACACCCAACGGGCTGCTCTGCTCCACCTGCTGGGCGACGTGCACCATTTCACCGGAGATGTCGACTCCGAGCACCTCGGCGGCGCCGCGCCGCTTGAACTCCCTGCTGTAGAAGCCCGTACCGCAAGCGAGGTCCAGGATCGACTTGCCGCGCACGTCACCCACCATGCCCAGGAAGCTGGGCACCACGGCATACTGCTCCAACGGCAGGGCCTTGAAGCCCTCGTATGCCTCGCCGATCTCGTCGTACTGTTGCACGCTCATCACGCCGTCCTCCCGTTGAAGCGTCGCCGCGTTCGCCTCCAAGCCCGTGCTCCGGGCGAACGCCACCTGACTGCTTGGCAGTTTCACCCAAGGCGAGAGGACCACGTATCTGGCAGAACCCACAAAAATGCGCGCCCCAGCCCGGGTTCCCGTACAGGCGGCGCGAGCCCATGCGTGCTTGGACAAGATGCGTTCGCCTCGCTGCCAGGTACGGGATACGACGTGACAGCCGGTAAATCACCGCGCCCGGACACTTCTTCCGCCGCGAGTGGGCGCGGCGTCGCGCCGGTCGCGCGTGCCCTGTCATCGTGATGGCCGAAACGTACGACCCCGTTGCCGCACGTCGTCTAGAGATCCGAGCTATCCGCCGAGATCAAACCGACTGCGGAACATGTACTGCTGGGTTGATTGTGGTCATCCACCGTAATCAGCAGCCAGTTTGGCGAATCGCCGCGCTCCCTCTGGACGCCGCACCGAGCAGCGCCTATACATTCATCCGATGTACCTGACCGAGACCGCAGTCGCGCAGGGCCAAGCAGATGCCCGGCGCCCGCCAGATCCGAGGAGCCACCGAACCTGACACCCCCTCACCCGCACGTCCCGCCCGGCCCAGCACCCCCACGATTCAGGAGCCGCACGTGTCCTCTGCACCCCTCAGCAGACGTTCCCTGATCAAGGCTGCCGCGCTCGCCGGAGGCGTCGTCGCCTTCGGGCTGCCGCAGGTACTGTTACCTGCCGACGCCGAGGCTTACCCCGTCCCCGCAAAGATGAACTGGTGGTACGAGGGCCGATTCGGGATGTTCATCCACTTCGGTTCCTACTCCTACCTCGGGCACGGTGAATGGGCGTTCACCAACGAGAACTGGTCCAAGCCCAACTACCAGACCCAGGTGTCCGCACACTTCAACCCCACCGCCTTCAACGCGGCCGCCATCGCCCAACTGGCAGCGGATGCCGGCATGAAGTACCTGGTGATCACCGCCAAGCACCATGAGGGCTTCGCCATGTGGAACTCCCATGTTCCCGGCTTCACCGACACCACGGGTACCAAGCTCTACAACCTCCACGATTACGCGGGCGCCCAGGGCGACCTACTGGGAGCGCTCAAGGCCGAATGCGAGGCGCGAGGCGTCAAGTTCGGGCTCTACTACTCGATCCTGGACTGGAACCACCCCTCCCAGACCGACCGAGGCGGCCTCACCACCATGGCCTCGCAGACCGCCCGAACCGCGTACATCGCCGACATGAAGGCCCAGCTTCAGGAGTTGCTGGACCGCTACGACCCCGCACTCCTGTGGTTCGACGGCGACTGGTTCGCGGAACCCGCCACCCCGACCCTGCAGGACTGGTGGCTCCGCTCGGACGGTGTCGACCTCTACAACTGGCTCATGGCCCGCAAGCCCGGCCTCGTCGTCAACGAACGGGTCAAGCGGGATTTCAACCTGGGCGACTACACCGTCGCGGAGTTCGGTGTCCCCGGTGCCCCGTTGCAGCGGCAGTGGGAGCGATGCGACACCATGAACGGCGCCTGGGGCTACAACTCGGGCGCCGAGAACTCCTACCGGCCTATCAGCGATTTCGTCCGGGAACTCATCACGTGTGTCTCCCGGGACGGCAACTTCCTGCTGAACATCGGCCCCAAGGGCGACGGCTCCGTCACCCCCGGATCCGTGACCATTCTGCGCGGCCTGGCCTCCTGGATGTCGACGTACGCAGACAGCATCCACGGAGCCATGGCGAGCCCCTTCTCGACCGACCCGCCCTGGGGCAGGGCCACCAAGAAGGACGGCAAGCTGTTCGCCCACGTCTTCACCTGGCCTGCCAACGGTGTACTGCAGATCCCGGCGATCACCAACACGATCAGCCGCGTCTACCTGATGAACAACCCCCCGGCTTCTCTCCCGTACACCGTCGGCAACGGACAGATCAGCGTCACCGTCCCGAAAACCGCCCCGGATGCCAACGCCTCCGTTGTCTGTGTCGAGGTCAGCGGCGTTCCCACGTCCGTCGGCGGAGCCAGGGTGGCGGTCTACCAGGACGTCGGGTACTCCGCCGCGAGCGCCATCCTGCCGCTGGGCAGCTACACCTCCTCCCAGCTGGCGGCCACCGGCGTGGGGCCCTCGTCCATCTCCTCGCTGAGGGTCCCCCAGGGCTACGCCGTGACGGGTTACTCAGGCGACAACTTCACCGGCACGGCCTGGCAGTTCACCATGGACAACCCCGACCTGCGCGTGACCGGCAACAACGACGCGATCGTCTCGCTGAAGGTCACCTTCAACCCGGCCTCCTACTTCCGGCTGATCAACGTCACGGACGGCCTGGCGCTGGACAGCGGCGGCAACGTCGGCGCCGGATCCAACCTCAAACAGTGGACGCCCGTCGACAGCCCCAACCTCCAGTGGCAGGCGGTTGACCTCGGCAACGGCTACTACAGGCTGGTCAACCGCGCCAACGGCATGGTCGTCGACGGCTGGGGATCGACCAGCGACGGAGCCCCCGCCCAGCAAGCGACCTGGAACGGCGGGCCCCACCAGCAGTGGCAGATCACCGACCGCGACAGCGGCCGGTTTTCGATCGCCAACCGCACCACCGGGCTCGTGCTCGACGGCGGCGGACAAGTCCCCTCCGGTTCCGTGACCAAGCAGTGGACCTGGGTGACCAGCACCAATCTTCTGTGGACATTCGAAGCCGCCTCCTGACCAACGCGGGCCTCACCGTAAGCGCGGGGGGTCGCCCGTGTGCGCAGGGCAGGGACGGCGGACCCGGCCCAGCCGGAGCGCCGCACAGACAGACGTGCCGCCCGGGCGACTCACCCCACGGGCGCCACCGGGGGCAGAGTGGCGTCCCCCCACCACGAACGCTCATGGGCAGGAGATGCGCCCGATCCGACGCGAGGGGCGGCACACGGTGGTCAGCGACGCTCTGAGGGTGCCGCCGCGGAGCCGAAATCCGGCCACACTCGCGCCGCCAGACGGCATCAAGCCCCCCTTCCACACCAGGAGTTGCCGGGGGCAGAATCGCCTCCTCGACAACCTATGGACAGCGACTTGTCATGCCCCCTTAAATCTGAGACAGCATCAGCAACACGCATGAGCCGCCCCTCCCTTCAGAGGAGACCGATGAGACCGAACCGGAGAACATCACGCCTCACCACCGCCGGCGTGGCCGTCACGGCCACCACCCTGCTCGCCGCTGCCCTCTCGACCGGCGCGTCCGCCGCGAGCACCCCCCAGACCCAGGCCGAAGCGCGAGCCGCCCACCCAACCCCGGACCGCGCCACCGCCATCCGCAACGCGAACGCCGCCAGCACCGCGCACGCCGCCCAGCTCGCTCTCACCGCTGCCCAGCAGACCTCGGTACGCGATGTGATCGTCGATCCCGACGGCAGCCAGCACGTACGGTACGACCGGTCCTACCGCAAACTGCCCGTCCTCGGCGGCGACTTCGTCGTGCACCTCTCACCCACCGGCGCCTACCGCGGCGCCGACCGGGCAGTGACGAACGACCTCTCCGTGCCCAGCATCACCCCCGAGATCTCCGCGCCGAAGGCCGCCGACCTCGCCTCCGCCGAGCTGCGCGCGGCCCACCACGGCACGCTCAAGCAGCTGACGGCCGAACCGCAGCTCATCGTGGACGCCCTGCACGGCACACCGAGGCTCGCCTGGCGCACCCAGACCGCTGCCAAGGACTCGCTCGGCAACCCCGTCGCCCGAGTCGTGCTGACCGACGCCCGCACCGGCGCCCGCATCGACGCCTGGGACTCCATCGAGACCGTGACCGGCGACGGTCAGTCCCTCTACAGCGGCACCGTCCCGCTGGAGACCACGCAGTCCGGGGCGACGTACCAGCTCAAGGACCCGACGCGCGGGAACACGTACACAGGTGACGCCCAGAACCAGACGGACCTGTGCTTCTTCGGAATCTGCTTCGTCCGGGCGCCCGCGGTGCTCTTCACGGACAGCGACAACCACTGGGGCAACGGCACGAACTCCGACCGGGCGACGGCCGCCGTCGACGCCCAGTACGGCACCAACACCACCTGGGACTACTACAAGAACGTCCACGGCCGGACCGGCATCGGCGGTGACGGCAAGGGCTCGTACAACCGCGTCCACTACGGCAGCAACTACAACAACGCCTTCTGGGACGACAGTTGCTTCTGCATGACGTACGGGGACGGCGACGGCTCCACCTTCGGGCCGCTGGTCGCCCTCGACGTGGCCGGGCACGAGATGACGCACGGTGTCACGTCGAAGACGGCGGCTTTGACCTACTCCGGTGAGTCCGGCGGCCTCAACGAAGCCACGAGCGACATCATGGGCACCCTCGTCGAGTGGTACGCGAACAATAGCTCCAACCAGGGTGACTACCTCATCGGCGAGAAGATAGTGAAGCCCGGCTTCGGCAAGCCCGCGTTGCGCTTCATGGACAAGCCCTCCACCGACGGCAACTCCGCGGACTGCTGGAGCTCGGGGGTCGGCAACCTTGACGTCCACTACTCCTCGGGCGTGGCCAATCACTTCGCGTATCTCCTGGCCGAGGGCAGCGGCGCGAAGGTCATCAACGGCGTGTCCTACAACAGCCCAACCTGCAACAGCGCCTCGGTCTCCGGCATCGGCCGCGACAAGCTCGGACAGATCTGGTACCGGGCGCTGACCGTCTACATGACGTCCTCCACCAATTACGCGGCCGCCCGCACGGCGACCCTCAACGCGGCCAAGGACCTGTACGGCGCGGGAAGCGCCGAGCAGAACGCGGTCGCCGCCGCGTGGTCGGCGGTCGCCGTCAACTAGCCTCGCCGACAACCCCGTTCGGCCCGCCCGTGCGCCGCCGCCCGCTCAGCCGGCGCACGGGCGGCCCTTCTCCACGCACTCCGAGCTCCGCCACCCACCAGTGCCGCGTCTCTCGCGCACTGTCACGGGACCGACCGCAGCTGTGGGGAACCCGCGCAGGCGGGGTTTGAGCGGCAGTCGGCTGTCTGCGTCGCACGCAGACGCGTCGGCCTGCGGCCGCCGTTGGTCCGCCCCTCGGGTAGGTGTGACAGGACCACCCATTTCGCCGTGGCGGGCCCTACGTTGGTCGGCATGGACAACAAGCGTCTGGGTGAGTTCCTCCGGGCCCGCCGCGCGCTGGTGCGCCCCGAGGACCACGCGATGCCCGCGGGGGCGCGCCGTACGCCGGGTCTGCGCCGCGAGGAGGTCGCCGTCCTCGCCGGGGTGAGCACCGACTACTACGTCCGGTTGGAACAGGGACGCGAACGCAATCCCTCCCCTCAGGTCCTGCGGGCCCTGGCGGGCGCCCTCCTGCTGGAGGACGAGGAAGCCGCCTACCTGCGCGCCATGGTCGACCCACCTGAGCGCCCACTGTCCCCGCCTGCGCGCGAGTACGCCGGCCCGCAGCTGGTGGCCTTGCTGGACGCGTGGGCGGACACCCCGGCCCTGGTCTACGGCCGATATCTGGACCTGCTGGCCGTCAACTCCCTGGGCGAGGCCCTGTTCTCGTGGCTCGGCACCGAGAGCAGCCTGATCACCGCCCTGTTCCTGAACCCGGCCGCCCAACGCTTCTATCGGGACTGGGCTCTGGTGGCGCAGGGATGTGTGGCCGCGCTGCGGGCCGCCAATCCTGACCCCGGCGATCAGCGGCTGCAGGCACTCGTCGGCGAACTGTCGGTGCGCAGCCGTGATTTCGCACGCATGTGGGCGCGCCATGACGTGCGCGCCAAAACTGCCTCCACCAAGCACTTTCGGCACGCGCTCGCGGGCGAACTCGCTCTGGACTTCGAGACCTTCTCCGTCAACAGCGCCCCGGGCCAGCACCTGGTCGTCTACCGCGCCGCGCCCGGCAGCGCCGCCGAACGGTCGCTGGCCCTGCTGGGCAGCCTCTCCCCCACCGATGTGCACGACATCCAAGACGAAGGACACACCTCGCATGAGCTCTCCTGACTCCCCCGTATGGTTCATCACCGGCTGCTCCTCCGGCCTGGGCCGGGCTCTCGCCCACACCGTGCTGGACCGTGGGTGGCGTGCCGTGGTCACCGCCCGGGATGTCGGCAAGGTCGCCGACGTGGTCGCCGGGCACGAGGAACGCGCGCTCGTCCTGCCGCTGGACGTCACCGACGCCGAACAGGTCGCGGACGTGGTCGCGCAGGCGCAGACAGCCTTCGGAGGCATCGACATCCTGGTCAACAACGCCGGCTACGGATACCTCGCCGCCATCGAAGAGGGCCAGGACGACGAGGTACGGGACTTGTTCGACACGAACGTCTTCGGGCTGGTCAACACCACGAAGGCCGTCCTTCCCTGCATGCGGGCCCAGCGGCGCGGCCACATCGTGAACATCTCCTCCCTCGGCGGGCTCATCGGGTTTGGCGCGACCGGCTACTACCACGCCACCAAGTTCGCCGTGGAGGGGCTCTCGGAGTCCCTCGCAGCCGAGGTCGCCCCCCTCGGCATCGACGTGACGATCGTCGAACCCGCCGCATTCCGCACCAACTGGTCCGGGCCCTCCATGCACCAGTCCTCCCTCACCATCGACGACTACGCCCCCACCGCCGGCGCGCGACGCACCAGCACCCTCGCCACCTACGGTCACCAGCCCGGGGACCCCACACGCGCCGCGCACGCCATCATCGAGGCGGTCACGGCCGAAAAGCCCCCGCAGCGCCTGTTGCTGGGCAAAGCCGCGTATGACCTCGCGATCGGCAAGCTCGACTCCCTCAGGACCACCTTCGACGACTGGCGGGAGCTGACTCTCAGCGCCGACTTCCCGCCGGAGCACATGGCGAGCTGAACACTGCGCCACCGTCTCCTGCCAGGCCGTGAATGCCGTCCAGCGGTGTACTGGCCATCGCCTGTGCGCGGCAGGAACGGCTACGCCGAGAACCTGTCAGTTCCCGTGGATGATGCGGAAGGAGTAGCGGCTACCGCCGGGGGCCGACGTCAGGACGTTTGCGCCCGGGAACGCGTTGGAAGCCGAGGTTGACCCATGCCACCCCGGGGCGTCCGTGCGGATCCTCACGGTGAGCTTCGTAGACGACCTCCAGGCCGTGACCGTGGGCGAGGCTGATGGTCTCCTCGGTGGAGACGGCGAACATGCGGCGGCCCGCCGGTACTGGACCATGACGCAACGAGAGGACCACCCTGCCCTCGCTCTCCAGCAGGCTGACCAGACGGGCCATGGCCAAGGTGCGTTGCCGTTCGTCGAGATGCATCCACACCGCGGTCAGCAGGATCAGATCGAAGCGGCGCTCTTGTGCGGTCAGCCCCGGAAGCTCGGGAAGTGCGTCGTCGACCCATTCGATCTCCTGGTCAGCGTGGATACGTCGGCCCAACGCGCGCAGCTCGGCAGTGGGTTCGGCGGCGACGACGCGGTGTCCCCGGGCAGCCAGCGCCGCCGCGTCACGTCCGCTGCCGGCCCCGATGTCGAGCACGGAACTCGGCCGGGAGGGGAACAGGTGAAGCATGTCGCGGTGTACCTCGCTGAAGGTCACGCTCTCGTACTGCTCGGCGAGAGCCTCGGCCGCCTCGCCGTATCCGGCAGTACTGGCCATGCCGTGCAACCGCTGTCTGTCTGTCTCGCTGCTCATGACGAGGCACCCTACGTCTGCTCCCGCACGGTCACCACAGTGAAGATCGCTGCTCGCGCACCTCCGGCGACCGCACCGTACGGTGACAGCCCGGCTGCCAGGGCCGGCCCCGCCGAGGTCACGAACGTAGCGGTCGCTCCCCATGCGTCGATGGGCAGACAGGCGCGAGAAGCATTTCGGTTTGCCGATAACCTTCGTCACCATGATGCGCGTGTGGATCCTGCCCATGGTGCTTGTGCTCTCCGGGGCAGTCGCCGCAACTGGTTTGGCCTTCAGCGGGAGCTCGGGCGCAGCGGCCGTGCTCCTGGTCGTGTTCGTGCTGTTCGCCGGCGTGAACTCACCTCTGATCTTCCCGAGGTCGATCAGTGCGGTGGAGGCACAGCGCCGGAGCGCGGTCGATGGCCGGCCGGTTGTCTTCTGGCGCCCCGGCTGCACGTACTGTCTCCGCCTGCGCATCCGCCTGGGCCGTGCCGCTCACCAGCTGCACTGGGTCGACATCTGGCGCGATCCCGCGGGAGCGGCGGCGGTCAGGGCAGTCAACGACGGCAACGAGACCGTGCCCACCCTCGTCCTGGCAGGCCAAGCGCACACCAATCCCGATCCAGCCTGGGTACGCCGACAGCTCTTCCCCGGCACCTGATCGGTGTCCATGCCCGTCCGGAAGCCGAACGGGCTCATGCCGGCAACGCGCGGGCACCGAGCGGACCCGCACGCAACTCCCAGAGAATGCGCAGCGCCCAGCGACGGTCGAACAGGTCGCTCGCCGCTATGAGGGGCAACCGGTCGCCGACCCGCGAACCGGTGTTCTTGGGCACGGTGTTGGCAGGACTCTCTCCTTGTGTTTCTTTATTCGAAACGCTAGCATCCAGCTGGCGTTTCCGATTTCGCATCGAGTTCGGCACGAGAGCCGATGCCCCGGACCGCCCTGCTGGAACCGCCGTACACCGGTCCTGTCTGCGGACGCCGTTCGCGGTTGCCGGTTCGTTGAGCGTCAAAGGTGGGTCGATGTCCTGGCCGGGTGTCACGATGGTGGATGCGTGCGTGCGGCGCGACGGCAGGGGCGGCAGCCCCACGGCCGTCACCGACGACGACCCGGCGGCGACGGATGCGGACCGGCGTGCCGTCGCTGCCGCGGCCGGCACTTCGCACGCGGCGTTCCTCGGGCCGGGGCGGACACCTGACGGTGGCCGACCGGTCCGGTTCTTCACCGCCGCCGCCGAGCTGTCCGGCTGCGGCCACGGCACCGTGGCCGCGCAGGCCGTCCGGTTGACCCGCACCGCACTGGGCGAGCTGAAGGACCGGCAACACACCGGCGGGCGCACCTTCGACACCTTCGCGGTCCGCCGCCCCACAGGCATCGAGGTGTGGTTCGACCAGGGCCTCGTCGCGCTGCGTCACCCGGCACCGGGCGAGCGCGCCGCGGTTGTCGCCGCGCTCGGGCTCACCGCCGACGATGCGCACCCCACCGACGCGCCACGGATCGCCGCGCCCGGCGCACCACGCATGCTGGTTCCGGTCCACGACCGGGCGGCGCTGTTCCGAGTCCGCCCACACCTCGGCAGGCTGACAGCGGCGTGCCGACGGTTCGGGCTCCTCGGCTGTTTCGTGTACGTACCGCCGATGGGCGACCAACCCGGTGCGGCGCGGATGTTCGCGCCGGCGATCGGTGTCGACGAGGACGTCGCCAATGCCAACAGCACCGGCTGCCTGGCCGCCCACCTGCTCGATACGACAGGGGCGCAGACGGTCGCGATCGAGGTGGAGCAGGGCGACACCCTCGGCCGACCGGCCAGCGTGCTCGCTTCGGCCCGGCGGGGGCCGGCGGGCATCACGGCCCGGGTCGGCGGATTGGCTGTGGTCCGGGACGGACGCTGAGGCGGCGACAGGGCCGTCCTCGTCGCCGTGCAATGGAATCCTGGTGGCATGGACACATTCACAGCTCGGCTCGACGGCGCATGGGCCTGGTGGTCGGCCGCCATCGAGGAAGCGCAAGAGGGGCGTTGGATTCGTGATGCCGTGGAGCGGCAGGTGATGGCGGACATCCGCGCCGCCACCAACCCCCTGCACGGCGCCCGACCTTGTGGACACCTCCATCCGCCACGCCGGTTCCGCTGGTTCTGATGGCCCACAACAACGGCCTTCCCAAGGGCGAACCCCGGCTGGTGGCCAGGGCCCGGCTCACGGCCTCGTACGGCTACGCGGTGCCTTCCATCGACGCCGCCGAGTGCGGTGACCGGCCGCGATCCGCCGCCGCCGAACAGGCTCGCGCCGACCTCCGCCGGGCGATGCAGTCCGGCGAACCGGTCGACGAGATCTTCGAGTCCCTCGTCGGCCCGCTGGTCGAAAACGCGGCCCCGGAATGGCGAACCACCCTGGACACACTCCTCACCCTCCCCGAGATCGGCGGTCCGGTCGGATACTCGGGGTGGACGGCCCTCGGTATCCGCCTCGCGGTCAGCGAGCCACGCATCGCGGCCGCCGGTTTCTTCGCCGGGGGATACGTGCCTCGTGCCCAGCGCGAAGAGGCGCGACAGCTCACCATTCCGCTGCTGGTCCTGCTCCAGTGGGACGACGAAGGCAACCCCCGGCAGCGGGCACTGGATCTCTTCGACGCCTTCGGCAGCAAGGAAAAGACGCTGCACGCCAACATGGGCGGGCACCTCGGCACCCCGTCGTTCGAGCGGGAGGACGGGGACCGGTTCTTCGGCCGACACCTGAGGTGGCCGAGCCGTCGGCCAGCGGCAGAGGGTCGCTGAACCTCCGTCCAGGGATACCGTCGCGACCAGCCGAGCGTGAGGCAGCTGCCCCGCCAGCGGGGTTGGAAGACGACAGGGTGACCGCGGGCGCGGCGGCTCGTTGAGCCCCATGGTCAGTGAAGGGCACAGGGCCCCGGGACAATGGTTCCGGGGCTCTGTGCTGTGCATCGGCATGTCGCGCCGGACGCGACCACCTCCACCGGCGGGCATGCTCAGCGGAGCCAAACCGCCCGATCCGAAGGGCCCCTTGGGGTGGGGAAGGCTCTGGACGTGATGCGGGCAGAGGCGTTGAGGGCCCCAGTGGAGGTGGGCTCGCCGTAGGACGGGCAGCGAGTATCACCTGGCCGCCGACGCCATGGGCCCCTCGCCCGCTCCCCCGGCTCGGCACCGTAGACGTCCCTCCCCCGGTGCGAGCCCCCTACTCGCCCGGTGACTCCTCAGCGAGCTGGTTGTTGCGGTCGATCTCCGGCATGTGCGTCTCGGCCCAGACCCGCAGCGCGGAAAGCGGTCCTTCGAGCGACAGGCCGAGCTGGGTGAGTCGGTAGTGGACGGCGGGTGGCACGGTGGGTTCCACGCGCCTTGCGACCAAGCCGTCGCGGACCAGGCTCTGCAAGGTGACGGACAGCATCTTCTGCGAGATGCCCGGGATTCGGCGCCGCAGTTCCGCGAAGCGGACCTCCCCCGGTGCCTCCTCGGCCAGCACCTTGACCGCCATGGACGTCCACTTCGTGCCGACCCGGTCCAGTAGCTGACGGGTCGGGCACATCGGATCCAGCAGGTCTCCGCGATCGCGGGGCCGCCGACCGCGCGCGTTTCGCTCGGACGTGGTCACCCCGGCCTCACCACCTGATTCGAAAGTGCCGTCTTGGGCCGACCAGGGTAGTTCCCTAGCGTGACCTGGTCACTATCACGCACTACTTCTCCGGAGGGCCCCATGCCCGAGCTGCGACGGATTCACGTCAACGGTGTCGAACTCAACGTCGCCCTCGCCGGATCCGGTCCGGCCGTCCTCCTGCTGCACGGCTTTCCGCACACCTGGGAGCTGTGGACTGAGGTCATGGCCGATCTTTCCAGCCGCTATCGCGTCATCGCACCGGACCTGCGGGGGTTCGGCGCCAGCAGCCGGGCCACCTCCGGATACGACGCGAGCGCCCTCGCCGAGGACGCCGCGGCTCTCCTCGCGGCGCTGGGGGCGACATCTGCCGCGGTGGTGGGCATCGACGCGGGCACCCCACCCGCCTTCCTCCTCGCCCTGCGCCGCCCCGACCTCGTACGACGCCTCGTCCTGATGGAGTCCCTGCTGGGCAGGCTGCCCGGCGCCGAGAACTTCCTCGCCGACGGGCCACCGTGGTGGTTCGGCTTCCATGCGGCCGCGCCCGGCCTCGCCGAGACCGTGCTGGAGGGCCACGAGGCCGACTACGTCGACTGGTTCCTGCGCAGCGGCACGCTGGGCGAGGGGGTGCGCCCCGACGTTCGGGACGCCTTCGTCCGCGCGTACACCGGACGCGTGGCATTGAGCTGCGCGTTCTCCTACTACCGGGCACTGCCCGAGAGCGCGGCCCAGATCGAGCGGGCAGTCGCCGACGCCCGGCTGACGGTGCCGACCATGGCACTGGGCGCCCGGCCCGTCGGATCCGCACTGGAGCGGCAACTCCGCCCGGTCACCGACGATCTCACCGGCCACGTCATAGAAGACTGCGGCCACATCATCCCGCTGCACCGGCCGCACGCTCTGCTCGCGCTGCTCCGTCCGTTCCTGGCCGGTGAGGACACCGGAGCGGCCTGACGGGAACTACACGGGCCGCCTGGACGTGCTCCGACGACATTCGACCGGTGCTCGACCACTTGGCTCAGGTCCTGGACACCGCACCGGCAGACCTGCGGGTGGATCGACCGCGGGATGAACGATGCCCAGGCCCCGTGCCTCGCGGTGTTCGGACGCCCGACCACCGGCGGCGAACGCGAACAGGGCCCTGCATTCGGGGGGAAAATTCCATGAAGCCGTCCACATCGGGGTCGCCAAGGATGACCGGACAGCCCGGGCGCGCTATGCCTGAACGGTGATCAAGATCCGGTCCCGTATCGTCGCCGCACTCGCGGTGCCCGCCTTGTCTCTGTGCGGCCTCCCCGGCTCCGCCGCCGCAACCCCGCTGCCGAGTCCCGCGCTCGACGCGATCGTCACCGCCGTTCCGCAAGCCAAACTGGGCTTCAGCTGGCATTCCGGCTGCCCGGTCGCGCCCTCCGAGCTCCGGCTCGTGCAGCTGAACCACTGGGGCTTCGACGGCCAGGTCCACCGGGGTGAACTCGTCGTGCGCGACCGTGCGGTGGCCCCGCTTCTCCAGGTCTTCGAGCGGGCCCTGCAGACGCAATTTCCCATCCGGCAGATGCGCGTGATGGCCGAGTTCGGGGGAAGTGACGAGGCGGCCATGGCCGCCGACAACACCTCCGCCTTCAACTGCCGCGCGGTGACCGGCGATCCGTCCGAGGTCTCCCAGCACTCGTACGGGGACGCGGTGGACATCAACACCCTGGAGAACCCGTACGTCGATGTGAACGACAAGGTGTACCCCCCAGCCGGCGCCGCCTTCCTGGACCGGTCCCAGCAGGCGAAGGGCATGATCCATTCCGGGGATGTGATCACCACGGCGATGCGCGGGATCGGCTGGCAGTGGGGCGGCCGCTGGAATCCGCCGGACTACCAGCACTTCTCGGCCAACGGACGCTCGGCGTGACCAGCCGCGCCGGGATGCGCGGTCGCTGGAGCGCCATGGTCCTGGCCCCTGGAGGCCAGGTCGCCGGGCGGGAGGGGTGAATCGGCGGGTCCGGACGGTGCCAGAACCAGGTGCCCTTCCGGCCGGTGTGCGATGCACGATCTAGCGATACGATTGTGACGTACATCACCTTGGATGAAGGTGCGGCCATGGGCGTATCCGAGGCGACACCCGTCACGCGCGACGGTCGACCCGGCCTGAGGCGAGAGATCGGCTTCGTGGGGCTGATCTGGGCCTCCGAGGGGTCGATCATTGGATCCGGCTGGCTGTTCGGCGCACAGAAGGCACTGGGGGTCGCCGGACCCGCCGCCATCATTTCCTGGGGAATCGGCAGTGTCGCGATCCTGATCCTCGCGCTGGTCCACGCCGAGCTCGGCGGAATGTACCCGGTCTCCGGCGGCACGGCCCGCTTCCCGCACTACGCCTTCGGCGGAGCCGCCGGAGCGTCGTTCGGCTGGTTCTCCTGGCTCCAGGCGGCCACGGTCGCACCCATCGAAGTGCTGGCGATGATCACGTACGGCCAGCACTACTCCTGGGCCAAAGGCTGGCTGAAGATCAAGGGCGGCCAGGATCTTCTGACCGCTTCCGGGATCGCCGTCGCGATCGCGCTGATGGCGGTCATCACCGCCATCAACTTCCTCAGCATCCGGCTGCTGGCCCGCACCAACAGCGCGGCGACCTGGTGGAAGGTCGGCATCCCGCTGCTGACGATCTTCGTGCTCGCCATCGTCCAGTTCCACGGAAGCAACTTCACCGCGGCCGACGGATTCAACCCCTACGGCGCGAAGGGCATCCTGGGCGCGGTCTCCACGAGCGGCATCATCTTCGCGCTGCTGGGCTTCGAGCAGGCCGACCAGCTCGCGGGAGAGAGCGCGAACCCGAAGCGCGACATCCCGCGAGCGGTGATCGGCTCCATCGTGATCGGCGCGATCATCTACATCCTGCTGCAGGTCGCCTTCCTCGCCGCACTGCCCGGCTCGCAGATTCACGGCACCTGGGCCACCGCCGCGTTCAACACCCTGACCGGCCCGTTCGCCCAGCTCGCCACCCTTCTCAGCCTGGGCTGGCTGGCCGCCATCCTCTATCTCGACGCGGTGGTCTCCCCCGCCGGTACGGGCCTGATCTACATCACCGGTTCCTCGCGGGTCTCCTACGGGCTGAGCCGCAACGGCTACATTCCGCAGGTCTTCGAGAAGACCACCCGGCGCGGCGTTCCCTGGCCCGGCCTCATCGCCGCGTTCGTGACTGGCTGCATCTGCTTCCTGCCGTTCCCGAGCTGGCAGTCGCTGGTGGGACTGATCACCAGCGCCAGTGTGCTGATGTACGCCGGCGCGCCGCTGTCCTTCGGCGTCTTCCGCAACCGCCTGCCGAACGCCGAACGCCCCTACCGCCTGCCCGGCGGAAGCTGGATGTCGCCACTGGCCTTCGTGGTCGCCAACCTCCTGATCCTGTGGTCGGGATGGAGCACCGACTGGAAGTTGGGAGTGGCGATCCTCATCGGCTACGTCATCCTGATCGCCAACCGGGTGTTCAAGATGAACCCGATCACGCCGCAGCTCGATCTGCGGGCGGCGCAGTGGTTGCCCGTCTATCTGATCGGCATGGGACTCATCGTCTACGCCAGCGACTTCGGCCCCCTCAAGCACCCGTGGTTCCCGCTGTGGTGGGACATGGCCGTCGTGGCGGTGTTCAGCCTCGTCATCTACTACTGGGCGCTCGCGGTGGCACTGCCGAGCGAGAAGATCCAGCAGATGATCGACCAGGTGGTGGTCCCGGAGGAGGCGGACATCAAGTGATCCCCGTCCACGGATGACGGGAGCGGCCCGGCGTGGTGCGCCACTGCTCCCGTTCAGCCATGCCCGGTGTGGAGCAACTCCGTTGGCGTGAGCGCGAATTCAGCGTCCCCGCGGCCGGACTCCGAGCAGCGTGGCGAACAGTTTCTGCGCCACCACCGCTGGCCGTGTCGGCCTTGCGCTGCGGGTGGCACGCTCTGCCTCCGTCTGCGGCAGCACCGAGAACCGCTGATTCACCCTCAGCCCGAAGGCTCCGCCTTGTCGGGTGCCGGACCGGCGTCGGACGGCAGCCCGCAGCCGGGCTCGGCGAAGCCGGGTTCCACTGCTGCGGGCTTCCTCGGTGGCTTCCGACGGGTGCGCCGCGAGACGCAGGGCGAAGACCGTCAGCTCGTTGCCTCGGCGGCCGTGGGGACGTCCTTCATGCGCTCGTCATATCCGGTGGCGGGGTTGACCACGCGACCGGCGGCCCACCAGTTCTCGCTGGCTGTTTCCATGATCGCCATCAGGATGTCCTCCTCGGGAACGTCGGCGAAGAGCTGGAGGTTGTTGACGATCGCCTGGAACAGTTCGGCCTTCTGCTCGGCGGTGCGGTGATTGAAGGTCAGCTGGACGAGCATCGTGCGCTCGCTGCGCCGCAGGCCGAACACGACCGGCTGCATCTGGAAGTTGTCGGGCGAGACCTCGTGGAACACGTGAAACTGGTCGTCCTGAGGGATCTTCAGCACGTCGACCATGGCCTTGTGCAGTCCCAGGGAGACGTTCCGACGGTATTCGGGGGTGGTCCCCTGGCGCAGATAGATGTTGATCAAGGGCATGACGTCTTGCCTTCCGTGTGCGTCGTTGTCCGTGGTTGTGGTGGCCGCCTCGGGCCCTGCCGGTGTGGGCGATTCAGGCCGTGGGCGCCTCTACGGTCCGAGCGGGGTGCCGGTACCTGGAAAACAGGCCAGCAGTGCCGACGTGCTGAGGTACTGACCGACGAGGGTCACCAGGGCGATGACGGTGTTCGTACCGAACGCCGCCACCGCCTCGTCATAGAGGTCGTGCTCCACGCGGTGGTCGCGGACCAGCGCGGTCGCCAGACGGTGGGCCACCTCGGCGTCGGGGCGCAGGCCGCGCGGAGCCTCGCCCCGGTGCAGAGCCTTGATGGCTTGCTCGGGCAGGCCCGCCTTCCCGGCGGCGGCGGTGTGGGCGTACAGCGCGTATTCGGCGCGCCATTGAGCGGCCACGGTGAGGACGACCACCTCCCGGACATCTGCCGCGATGCCGACCCGGGTCAGGGCCTCGGCCCACTCCAGCAGAGGCGCGGCGAGGTGCGGGACACGCAGCAGGGCGTTGAAGGGGCCGATGAACCGGCCGTCGGGCAGCGCGGCCGTGTACCCGGCCTCTTCAGCGTGGCGAGCCCGCGTGGCCAGCAGGCGGTCGTGCAGCGTGCGCTGCGCCTCGTCGAGGGTGTCGGGAAGAAGGAGAGGCAGTCGGCCGCCCAGTCCGGACGTCTCGTTCGTGGCGTGCTCGTTCATGCCTCCACGCTAGGAACGTCCGAGGCATTCCACCAACGAAGATCCGGCATGATGGACATGCCGTTTGCTCATGGAGGGCTTGTGGAGATCACGCTGGTCGGGCTGCGGGTGCTGCGCGAGGTGGCGGAACGGGGCACGTTCACGGCCGCGGCAGGAGCCCTCGGATACACGCAGTCTGCCGTCTCCCGACAGGTGGCCGCGCTGGAACAGGCCGCCGGCGCCCGGCTCTTCGACCGCCACCCCGGCGGTGTCCGACTGACCGCGGCGGGCCGCGCTCTGCTGCGGCACGCCGTGGTCGCCCTGGACGCCCTGGAGGCAGCCGACCGGGAGCTCAGCGGCGCGCAGGAGGTGGAGAGGGGCCGCGTCCGGCTCGGCTTCTTCCCCCTCGCGGGAGCGGTGATCGTGCCCCGAGCCCTGGCGCTGTTGCGCGAGGAGCACCCGCACATCCAGGTGACCACGCGCGAAGGGACCACTCCCTCCCTCACGCGCGCGCTGCGCGCCGGAACCCTGGATCTCGCCCTCCTGACCTCGCGGCCGCCGCACCGGTCACCCGACACGGATGCGCCGCCCCTGCGCGTCGAGCCGTTGCTGGAAGTGCGGTTGGCCGTGGCGGTTCCGACCCACGGACCGTTCGCCGACCGGGGCAGCGTCAGCGTCGAGGAGATCGCGGGAGCACCGTGGGTCGCCGGCCCCGGCACCGCGGACGAGCCGATGCTCGGCATCTGGCCCGGTCTGCCCGGGCGGCCCCAGGTCCACCACACCGCCCGCGACTGGCTGACCAAGCTCCACCTGGTCGCGGCGGGCGCCGGCCTCACCACGGCCACTCCGGCGCTGCTCCCCGCCGCCCCGCCCGGCGTGCGCTTCGTGTCCGTCGACGGCGTAGCTGACGAGGTGCGCCGCGTCAGCCTGGTGCGCATGCCGGGCCCCCCAGCGGCCTCGATGCAGGCGCTCGTACGCGCCCTGCGCGGCCAAGCCGCCGATCTCGACGGCTGACCGCCCCCAACACTGCTGGCTGTCGGCACGTGGTGGCTGTGGTCATCGGGGTTCGCCTTCGTCACGACCGCGGCTGCTGCCGGAGCGGGCACGGGCGGCCGGGGTGCGCGGTGGTTCCGCTTCCGCTGTCGGGGGCGAGGAGGCTGCACGGTCCCGTTTCACCGCCCCGACGCGCAACAGCAGTTGGAGGGCGCCGAGCAGCACGGCGGTCGCGAGCGCGCTGTGCAGCAGGAGGGTGTCCAGGCGACCGGCGGAGACGTAGGCGCCTACCGCGATCGCGGCCAGGGCACACACCGCGCGGTCCACGATGCTCTCGATCGACAGCAGCGTGGCCCGCGGGGCGTTCGCGGGCACCGCGTCGTTCACGAGCTTGCGCTGGACCGGGTAGACAAAGCCGGTCGCGGCGGCGAAGAGGCAGAGCAGCGCGACGACGGTCCAGGGGCCACCGAACGCCATGGCCGCCAGGGTGCCCGCCAGCACCAGGCTGAGGACCGACACCCAGGCGACCGGCGTCAGGCGGCGGCTCAGCCACTGGGGGCGGGCCGAGGCCACCGCCTCGGCCACCGTCATCGCGGCCAGGACGCCGCCGCTGGAGGCCTCCCCGATCCCGTGGTCAAGCAGGATCGGCTGGAAGAGGTTGACCTGGCAGATCCGGGACAGCGTGAAGACGGCCACACCCTGCACCATCACCAGGCCGAGCCAGGGCGACGATGCCACGCAGCGCAACGCGTCCCCCGCGTCCCGCACAAACGCCCCGCCTCCGCGCCCTCGGCTGACGCGGGCGGAGGCCGTTTCCTGGCTGCTGCCCGTCCCGGTGAGCCGTGGCAGCGCGACGGCGCAGGCGAGCGAGCCCGCGGCGCTGGCAGCGCTGAGGACGTAGGGCGCCGTGTGGGCGAGCGCCATGAGGGGGCCGACGAGCGGCCAGCACACGACCTTCGCCGCGAGCCCCAGGGCCCGTGCGGTGCCCTCGGCGTTCAGATAGTGCCGGTCACACTTCTCCGCGCGCAGCCCGTCGTACAGGTAGGCGCTGGCCGCGCCCGAGGTGAGCGAACGGCCCAGGGCGATGGCGAGGAAGTGGAGCAGGAAGCCGGTGTACGAGGCACTGACCACCGGGGCCAGGTTCGCCGCCGTCATCACCACCGCGCCGGCCCGCAGGCAGTTGCGGGTGCCGATCCGGTCGGCGATCAGCCCGGTCGGGATCTCGAACAGGCAGAACGCCACGTAGTAGATGCTCTGGATGCCGAAGATCTGCCCGTCGGAGAGACCGGCCTCCCGCTGGTAGGCGTAGAACACCGGCATCCACCACAGCAGGTTGAACAGTAGCTGGAAGCCGTAGTTGAGGTGGATGAGCCGGCGGGCGGTGGGGGTGAGCGTGCCCTTGCCGGGGCGGGCCGCCTCGGTGCGCGGGCTCACAGCGCGTACGGGCGGATCTGGACCAGCCGGAAGTCGCCCCGCTCGGTCATCAGCCACTCGATGTCCAGCGGCTTGTCCACGTCGGGCCCACGGGAGGGGCCGTCGGCGCGGGGCCCGCTTGGTGTCCCGTCGAGGTGCGAGCCGCTGAAGTGGGACTGCAGGAGTCGCCCGGTCAGGGACAGGTCGGCGAGCCGGGCGCGGGTGGCGGCGGGCAGGGCCTCGCCCCAGGAGCCCAGCGCGACGGTGCGGCCCCCGCCCTCCACCACGTTGTACAGGTACTGCTGGGGCAGGACCGAGCCGTCGACGACCTGTTCCGGGGAGCCGGGCGAGCAGTTGAGGTAGACGTTGCGGAAGTCCGCGCGGCGGGTCGGGTCGCAGGTCACCAGGACGCCGCCGAGGGAGGCGGGCACGTACTCCTGGATGATCACGCCCATGTAGGTGTCGTCGAGGGAGATGCCGACCTGATGGCGCAAGCGCACACTGCGGGGCGAGACCAGGGACGCCCACACCTGCCGTACCGCGTCCAGGAGTTCACCGGTGTCGTGGACCGTGGTGACGGAGTCGTAGACACCGGCCGCTGAGAATCCGGGCAGATCCTCGGCGTTGGACGAGGAGCGCACCACCAGGCGCCTGGGTGCGGCCGGCGGGGCGGAGAAGGCCTGGCTGATCTGCCGGGCGACGGACTCGGGGACGGGCGTGTGCCGGACCAGTTGCTGGAGTTGCAGGCACAGCGAGTCCAGGACGTCGTTCGCGTCGAGTTCCAGTGCCATCTTGAGTTTGCCGATGCCCTGCTGGAGGGCGGGCGACGAGGCGAGGAAGCGCTGCTGGAGGGCGAAGGGGAGCGCGACGCCGTCCGGGGCGCCGACCGTCGAGGCGACGAAGTCGGCGGCCCTGGTGCGGAGTTCGGCAGCGGAGGGCGCGCTGAGGCCGAGCCGGGCGGCGAGGTGCCCCAGGAGGTCCTCGCGCGGCGGGCGGGGCCGCGCGTAGAAGGCGGTCAGGTCGGCCGTACGGCTGTCCAGTACGTGGTGCAGCTCGCCGAGGTTGGCGGCCTTGGTGCCGTAGCGGTCGCGGTCGGCGCTGCGCAGCCGGTGCAGCGCCAGGACGGGGGTGTCATCGAGCAGGGGCGGTTCGAGACGGATGCGCTGCTGGTGCCAGGCCGGCGCCCGCAGGGCGGGTTCGTGGTCAAGGCGCTCCAGAACGATGTCGTCCTCGCACACCCGGTAGCGCACCCATGCGCCGTCCAGGCCGTCCTTCTCGACGAGCAACTCCAGATCCCGCACGATCGCGTTGGGTATCCCCCACCCGGAGGCCAGCACGTTGGTGTGGGAGAGCGGGGTGATCGGCGCGGTGTTGACGAATCCTGCCACCCGGGGGACGTCGTCGGGCAGGCACGGCATGGCGACGATGTCCGCCCAGCCGAGCCCGGCCTCCGCGGCCGCGTACGCCTCGTGGGTCGGGAAGTACCGCAGCCGACCGGTGGCATCGCCGGGGTTCAGCGGCGTCCGGACGCGGCTGCCGAAGAGTTCATGGCTCAGGATGCGCGGCACCCGCAGTTCACTGATCGCCGCCAGTTCCTCCTCCTGTCCGTGATTGGCGGGCTTGAGCAGCAGCGGGAGCCTGCCGTCGACGCGGTCCCTGACGAACCCGTAGAAGAATTCCAGGAGTTGGCCGCCCATGGTGTCGGCCTCGGTGGTCTCCAGGACGAGGAAGGTACGCTCGCGGCCCTCGGGATCCTCGTCGGTGTGCAGGGACAGCACACCGAGCAGGAACCGCCGCTCGGGGTCCATGTAGACGGAGGCGTTGAAGGCGTCCAGGTCCGCGTCGAGCTCGGCGAGTTCCATGCCGAGGACGCGGGTGGCGATGTAGTTGACGTGGAAGGGATGCGCCACCGTGTCGAGCAGATGCCAGGTGTTCTCGGCCCGGTCGACGACGACCTTGAGGTAGGGGTGCCCGGCCAGGACTCCGGAGAGGGTGCGAAAGAGCGGCAGGGACAGGTTCTCGCCGACGACCGTACGGTCCGTGGCCGGCTCGGGAGCGTGGGTGAACAGCTGGGCGGTCACGCGGGGACCTCCTCATGTCGTGCGGCGGGCAGAACGCGCGGCAGGGCGTCCACCAGCGTTTCGAAGTCGCGCAGCACCGTGCGCGCGTCGGAGGCGGAGAGCAGGCACAGCGCCGCCATGGTGTTGGCGCCCGCGGCCGGGTCGTAGACCGGAACGACGCTGCCATCGGCGAGCGAACTCTCCGCGACCACCGACAGCTCGCTGCCCCGGCTGAGGGACACCTTCCGGGCGACGGCCGGGAAGTCCCAGACCTTGCGGTCCCGCCAGGCCTCTCCCCCGCCGTCGACGGCGAGGACGACGAGGGAACCCGCCGCGCCCCGCGCCTGCGCCGGGGTCCGCGCCTGCTCGGGCCACTGGACCGGGCGGCCGACGAGGTGGTCGACGAGCATGCCGACGAGGTCGAGGCCGAAGACGTCCTCGATCTGCGGCACTGTCATCGCGCCACCGAACCGGGCGGCCGTCTCGATCAGCCACATGGCGCCGTTCTCGCCGAGCTTGATCTCGGTGTGGGTCCCGCAGTCCCGCAGTCCAAGGGCGTCGACGGCCTCGCGCGCGAGCGCCACCACGCGGTCCTGGGCGTCCTGCGACAAAAGAGCCGGGGTGATGCCCGCGCGCTCGGTGAACGGTTCGACCGTGGGCATCCGGCCGCTGACGCAGACCGGGTGGAAGACTCCGTCCGCCACGACCCCCTCGACGCTGACGTAGTCGCCCCAGCCGGGCTCGTCGAACCACTGCGCGGCGGTGCCGGTGACGATCTGCTCGACCACGAAGTGGCCTTGCGCCTCCGCCACATGGAGTTCCGCGTACCCCAACTGCGCTGATTCGGCCATCACTTCACGGGAGCGGTTCCAGGCGGCGGTCACCTCCTGCGGGGATCGGATGATCTGGTGCGCGGTGGAGCCCGCGCTCCAGGCCGCCTTCAGGAGCAGCGGGAAGGGCAGGACCCGGGCCGCCTCGTGCAGGTCGACCTCGGTGTCGACCGCCCGGAACTCGGGTTGCGGCAGACCGTGTTCCTTCCAGGTGCGGCGCATCAGCCGCTTGTCCCGGGCGAGCGCGGCGGCGGGCCCGGCTCCCGCGAGGCCCAGCACCTCGCACGCCTCGGCGACCGCCACCACGGCGTACTCGGAGAAGGTGAGCACCGCGTCCGCGCCCACGGCCTGTGCCCGGGAGACGATGAGATCCACCAGGTCGGAGCGTTGCGCGTCGGCAGGCTTCACGATCGAGGCGCACAGTCTCCGGGCGGAACCCGCCACGGAGGGAGGCAGAGCGCTGAGCGCCAGCAGGTGCACTTCCGCCCTCGCGGCCGTCCGGGACAGGACGTGACCGAGCGGCGGACCACCCTTGGCATGCACTAACAGCACCTTGCTCACTGAAGTTCGTCTCCATTCGTCCGTGTCGATGCGTGCCGTACGCGCGCCGTGGCGGTCGTACGCGCGGTACGTGTCACTTGGGTTGTCGTGCTGATCGGCGATGCGCGCGGAGTGCGGGGGATCTCCTGGCGCATGGGTCGGGGCGTGTTCACCCGCACACTCCAGGGGACCACGCGGCCGACGCCCGCATCGTCCCGAGGGGCCGCCGCGATTCAGGCAGATGCCTGAGTGGCGTGGCCAGTTGAGGGCTTCTCGCATCGCTGGGGGCTCGATGTCGCCCCTCACTTCGGCCGAGAACAGAGCGTGCGCGCACGGGGGGCGGGATACCCATCGCAAGGTGACTGTGCGTCAGTTGGCTGCGTACAGCCCGTATATGGACGGAGAGACGCTGTGGACGATTCCAGTCTCAAGGCGCTGCTCGAACGCCTGCCGGTGTTCTGGTGGGAGGCCGACGAGCCCTGGCAGGTGCGGAAGACGGGCGGCGGCGCCTTCGCGGACCCGGGCATGGCACGGCGCTTCCTCGACCGAATACGTACCGAGGTTCCGCGCCCGGAGCGCCCGCCGGGCGGGGGCCACTGGCAGACGCGGTTCGACGGCCGTACCTTCGATGTGAGCTGGCCTGTGGACGACGGGGGAGCCCACGGGCGTACGCGCGGCCTCGCCGTGGAGGTCGACGCCCACCCCGACATCCCGACGGGGCATGCCGCGTTCGCGCGGCTGGTGAACCTCGCCCCGGCCGCCGCCTTCATCCGGGACCGCGACGGCCGTTATCTGTGGGCCAACCACGCCTACGCCCACCTCTACGGCACCGTTCCGGAGGAGCTCATCGGCAAGCGCATCGAGGACTTCGACGCCCCTGCCGAGGCCGAGCAGTTCCGCAGTCTCGACCAGGAGATCCTCACGCGCGGCGCACCGGTCCGCCACACTCTCGACTACCGCCGCCCGGACGGCAGCGCGGGCCAGGCGGTGGGGCACCGGTTTCCCGTGCGCGAGAACGCGCGGACCTGCGTGGCAGGGATCTACGTGGACATCACGGACCACCTGCGCGCCATGGTCCAGCGACAGGAGGCCGAGGACAACCTGCGGGCCCTGCGCGACCACAGCGGCCTGCCCTGCGCTCTGCTGTCGGCCAACGGACGCGTGGTCAGGGCCAGCGCGGCGGCCGCCGAGCTGTTCGGCCTGAGCCTGCCCGACCTGGTCGGACGCCGCGCGCACACCCTCCTCGCACCCGAGCCCGGCCTCGACCGGCTGCACCGCAGGTGGAACGCCCTGATAGCGCGGCGTACCCGACGGGTGGAGGTGTCCGCGCTCCTCGTCGACGCCCAGGGGCGGCAACGGCGTACGCAACTCCATCTGACGACGGTCGGCCATGGGGGCGCCCGGGCCCAGCACGTGTGGGCCGTCGTCACCCACGAAAGCCTCCCCCACGAAGCCCACCCCTCACTCACCGCCGCGCAGGTGCGCATCCTCTCCCTCCTGGCGGCGGGCAGCAGCAATGGTGACATCGCCGCCTCGCTGAAGTTGTCCCGGCAGACGGTCGACTACCACCTCAGCCGCCTGCGGGACCTCCTGGGCGCCGACACCCGGCCGGCCCTGGTCGCCCGCGCCTACGTGCTCGGCATTCTCGCGCCTCGCGCCTGGCCCCCACGCTCGGCCACCGCGACCCATCCGCTGAGCACCGCCTGACGACGAACCCCGCCTGCACGGAGTGAGGAGTGGCGGGACGTCACGCGCGAGCATCGCGATGCCGAGCAGGGCGGCGGCGATGGTGTTCTCCGAGCTATTCTCGCCGCACCGATGAGTTCGGCCGCTCCGGACCGTCTACCTCACGTCCCGACGCAGTACGGGCGACCCGTACGGCACTCCCACCGCACAGACAGGACTCCGCCGCCATGACCGCACCCGTGAAGGGCCCCGCCAGCTACTTCCCTTCCATCGAGAAGAAGTACGGCCGTCCCATAGCGGAGTGGAAGGACCTCATCCGCACCTCACCCCTCACCAAGCACATGGAACTGGTCGCCTGGCTCAAGACCGAGCACGGCCTGGGTCACGGTCACGCCAATGCCCTGGTCGCGCACACCCTCGCCGAAGGAAGCGGCAGCTGAGACCTCTCCAGGGACAACTTCCGTGGCGCTGAGCGGCTGTGAGGGGGCGAGGGCGCGCAGGACGTCTGCGGACCGGCGTCCGGGCTGCCCGATGCCGATCCTGCTGACAGCAGGGCGATGATGGGGTCATGACCGCCAGCTCACGCGCACAGTCGTTCAATGCGGCCGCCGCCCAGTACGCGGCCAGTCGGCCTTCGTATCCGCCCGCACTCTTCGACGCCGTCGAAGAGTTCACGCGCCGCAGGCTGGCCGGGACCCGGGTCGCCGATGTCGGCGCGGGCACCGGAATCGCCACCGCCCTGCTGTACGGGCGGGGCGCCGAGGTCATCGCCGTCGAGCCCGGTGACGCCATGGCCGCCGCATGCCGCAGGGCGCTCCCGGACGTGCCGGTCGTACGCGGAGACGGCAACGCCCTCCCACTCGCCGACGCCTCGCAGGACCTGATCACCTATGCACAGTCCTGGCAGTGGACCGACCCGCCCCGGTCCGTCCCCGAGGCCCTGCGGGTCCTGCGCACCGACGGCGCGATGGCGATCTGGTGGAACACCACGGCCTTCGACGTTCCGTGGATCCGCGCGCAACATGAACGCATCGCCCACCACTGCGAGACCAAGCCGGCGCCCCCGCGGCGCCCCGACGACAACGAGGCGATCCGGCTGGCGGGCCTGACCGGACTGCGAGTCGCACGCCGCCAGATCCGCTGGAGCCGCACGGTCACCCTCGACACGCATCTCTCCAACATCGGCAGCCGCTCCGCGTTCCTCGTCCTGGACGAGGCCCGTCGGCGTGCCTTCCTCGCGGAGGAGCGCCGGCGGCTCCGTGCAACATTCGCGGACGACATGGTGGAGGAGACCTATCTGGTCGATCTGCTGGTGGCGACGCGTCCGTGAGCGTCCTCCGCATCCCCGGAGGTCCAGGTGCGGCGCCGCTTGCGGATGCCCCCCCCCCCGGCCCCGGCGGGTACGTTCTTGACGTGAAGCGAGAGAACCTCCTCATGAAGGCGGCGTGGATCTGCCTGGTCGTCGTCGGGGGCGGCATCCTGGCCTTCGGTCTCGTCGCGGTGTTGGCGCCCTCGTCCGACAACGAACGGCTCATGCGGGCCGACGGGGTGGCGGCGACCGGCATGGGGTTTTTCGGGGTGCTCATCGCCCTCGTCCCGTTCCGCCGCCGGGAACGGTGGGCCTGGCTCGCGCTGTGGTTCTACCCGGTGTTCTGGATCGCGCACCTGGTGGGCCGCCTGCCGCCGGGCAAGGACCACGTCCATCAGGTGGTCTTCACCGCGCTGTCACTCGCCGGGCTGCTCCTTCCCACCCGCGCGTTCTTCCCGCCGTCCACGACCCGGACGAAGGAGAACGAGTCACCAGGCCGGTGAGCGGGGCGGGCCCCTGGCCGTGAAAGTGCCGTGGGTGCGGCCGATGGTGTGGCCGCACCCACGGGTGTTACGGTGCCGCGTCAGTGCGCGGTGCGCAGCGGGGGCCGAGCAGGGGGGATGGCCGCGTGATCCGTGGCCCGTTCGGCTCGGACGGTTCCGCCCGTCAAGGAGAGGCCGCCCGCTGTGTATAGGCCCTCGTCGAAGGCCTGTCCGTTGGTCGGGGTCCTGCCGACGGCGAACACGGCGACGGACTTGCCGTTCACGACGGAAGTCGAGATGTAGTCACCGACCATGCTGCCCTGGGTGGTGGATGCGATCTGGGACAGGGACATGGGGCCGGCCACGGTCTGGGGCGCGCTCCAGGTGGTGCCGCCATCTGCGGAGGAGAGGAAGCCGACCTCCAACTGGCAGGTCGAGCCGGTGCAGTTGGCCTGCGGGTAGAAGTAGTAGTACAGGCCGATCCTCGCGGTGTTGCCAGAGGTGCTGTGGTCGACGCCGATGCCCGGGATGAAGTGGTCCACCGTGCTGGTGGTCGCGTCGATCGGGACGCGGGTCACCGGCGACCAGGTCGTGCCGTCGGTGGACGAGGAGTAGACGATGTCGTTGGCGGGGCAACCGGAGCGGAAGCGGCAGTCCTGCCAGGCGACGAAGATCTTCCCGGAGGCGTCGATCTCGGCGGAGGGCAGGCCCTCGCCGTCTCGCAGGCCGCCCGCCACGCCGTGGCTGCTGACGTTCGCCACGAGCGCGCTCGTACTCCAACTGGTGCCGCCGTTGGTGGAGTTGAAGGCGCGGATCGAGGTGCCGTTGGTGGAGTAGGGCACCACCACGGTGCCGTTCGGCTGGACCAGGGGCTGACCGCCGAGGCCGCTCGGGCCGCCGGACGGGGCCACGGGCCCGGACCACGTGGCGCCGCCGTCACTCGACGTACTCATCACCACAGCGTTGCCGGACGACGTGATGTCGACCTCGACGTAGCAGTTGCCGTAGTGGGGGCTGGTGGCGGTGTTGTCGCAGACGATCCATTCCTTGTCGTAGCCCTGGCCGTCGTTGCCGAGCGCCAGCACCGGGTTCTGCCAGGAGAGCCCGTCGGCGGAGCGGCTGACGGTCACGCCCGCACCGTTGGCGTTGGCGTCGATGACCAGGCCCGCCACCATCCAGGTGCCGTGTCGGGCGTCATAGGCGACCGCGGGGTCGGAGACCCGGGTCCAGCTGCCGCCGCCCTGGTAGACGGTGATGCCGGGCAGCATGCCGTGCTGCCAGGTGGCTCCGCCGTCGGTGGAGGTGTTCCAGCCGATGTCGGAGGAGCCTCCATCGGTGAACCGGCCGACCTGGGAAGAGGCCACGATGGTGTTGCCGTAGGCGAAGGTGTCCGGCTCCAGTTCGGTGGCGTGCTGACTGGAGGCGTTGGTGAAGGGGTCGGTGCTGACCCGGGTCAGGGTGGGCCCACTGCCGTTGACGGTCAGGGTGAAAGCGGCGGAGTGCGTCGCCGAGGGACTCGTCCCGGTCACGGAGATCGGATATGTTCCGGACGGCGTGCTCGTGCTGGTGGTGACGCTCAGCGTGGAGGAACCGCCCGCGACCACCGAAGCGGGAGTGAAGGTCGCGCTCGCCCCCGTCGGCAGGCCGCCCGCCGCGAGGTTCACGGCCTCGGCGGTGCCGGAGACGACCGCTGTGGAGATCGTCGAGGTCGCCGACGAACCGGCGTTGACACTCGCCGAGGACGGGCTGTCGGAGATCGAGAAGTCATTGGCGACAGTGCCCGACACCACCACGTCGTCGTACAGCGTGTAGGTGGGGTCACCGGCGTAGTTGTCGTCCTTGCTCACCAGGGTGAGGGTGTAGGAGTGCCCGGCCGTCAGCCCCGCGGTCTTCTGCTTCCAGCCCTGGCCGCTGGTGCAGGTCTTGGCCAGCGGCGTGACGGTGGTGCCGGACGTGTTGTCCTTGAGGGTGGCGGTCGCCCAGTCGTACGTGACCGTGTCCGGGCAGAACACGTCGTACCAGAAGCTGAGCGAGGGGGAGCCGCCCGGCGCGGTGAAGGTCTGCGAGATCGAGGAGTTGCCGTTGGTCGGCGAGGTGCCGCCGACTCTGGCCGCGTACGTGCCGGTGTGTGCTCCGGAGCTGACGACGGCCGTGGTTCCGGCGGTGGTCCAGCCGGACAATGTGCCGGTCTCGAAACCGCCGTTGGTGACGTCGGCCATCGCGGGCTGGGCGAACGCGACACCAGCGAGGATGACGGCGGTGGCGCCGGCCATGGCGAGTAGACCGCGGCTTGACACGGGTCTGATCATGGGCTGCCTCTCTTCGGGAACGCGAACGTGCGCGACGTGCGTACGGTCACGGGGCGCGGCCTGCCGCTCGGGTGCCGATGGCATCAGGCAGTGGCGGCTCGGCGGGGGGGCGACGCCCCCGCGGGGCTGTCGCCCCCAGGGCACGTGACACTGAACATCCTTTCTGCGACACGTAGTTGAGCTGAAACGACGAGTGAAGGACGTTCACGCGAGAGGTGCCCGCGTGCCCGCAACCCAGGAGGATCGTCCTGGACATGCCACCGCGCAAGAGGAGTGACGCGACGAGGCGGACGGTGGACCAGGAATTTACGGAGCCGCCGCCCGAGCGGCGGTACGCCCGAGTCCGGGCAGGACGGAGGTGCCTCCGGCGGGTGGTGCCCGACGCATCACCGGCACCGCGCTCTTCGGGCTCTGCCCCGCCCCGGACGGCCTGCCGCAACCGGGCTGTCACCCCCGTCAGGGATATCTTCCCGCCACTCCGCGAGGGGCGGGCACGTACCTCGGCGGCATGGATACCGTGTCCACGCTGCACCCGCCGAGGCAGGGAGAGGACCCGGATGAGCTGGCTGTTGGTGGTCGCGTGAGGGCGCCTGCGGGGGACGCGATGCCCGCGCGGATGCGACCGTGGCGGTTCGTGGTGTGGTTCGGCACGGTGAGCCTGCTCGCGGACTTCGTGTACGAGGGTGCCCGTTCCATCACCGGGCCCCTGCTGGCCTCGCTCGGCGCCTCGGCCCTGGTGGTCGGGGTGGTCACGGGAGCGGGTGAGGCGGCCGCCCTCGGTCTGCGGCTGGTGTCGGGGCCGCTGGCCGACCGCACGCGCCGTTTCTGGGGACTGTCGATCGCCGGATACGCGCTGACGGTGGCCTCGGTGCCGCTGCTCGGCGTGGTGGGAGCATTGTGGGCGGCCTGCGTGCTGGTGATCGCCGAGCGGGTGGGAAAGGCCGTGCGCTCACCTGCCAAGGACACGCTCCTGTCGCATGCCACCGCGACGATCGGGCGCGGGCGCGGGTTCGCCGTACACGAGGCGATGGATCAAGTGGGCGCGCTGGTCGGCCCGTTGGTGGTAGCCGCGATGCTCGCGCTGACGGGCGGGGACTACGGCCCGGCGCTGGGGGTGCTGGCGCTGCCCGGTCTCGGCGTCCTGGGCCTGCTGCTATGGCTGCGGGCCCAGGTGCCCGATCCCTCCGCGTACGAGGGTGACGCGGCCGAGCCGGAACCGGGTTCACCACAGCCGGTCAACAAGCGGCTGCCGCGCGCCTTTTGGGTGTACGCGGCGTTCACCGCCACGACCACCGCGGGCTTCGCCACCTTCGGCGTGCTCTCCTTCCACCTGGTCAAGCAGGGGCTCCTCGCGGCTGCCTGGGTGCCGGTGCTGTACGCCGGCGCAATGGTGGTGGACGCGGTCGCGGCCCTGGCGACGGGCTGGTGCTACGACCGGTACGGGGCCCGGGTCCTGCTGGTGCTGCCGCTGCTGGCCGCCGCTGTCCCGGCACTGGCGTTCACCGCGACGGTGGGTCTCGCGGTGACGGGTTCGCTGGTGTGGGGCGCGGCCACGGGGGTCCAGGAGTCGACACTGCGGGCCACGGTCGCCGGCCTCGTCCCCGTGGGGCGGCGGGCGACCGCGTACGGAGTGTTCGCCGGGGTGGTGGGGGCGGGAAGCCTGGCCGGGGGCGCGCTGACCGGCGCGCTGTACGGCTACTCGATCCCGCTGCTGATCGGGGTGGTCGGCACGCTGCAGGCGCTCGCCCTGGTCCTGCTCCTCGCCACTCGCGTCCGCTCTTCCTGAGCGGAGTGCGGCCGTCCGAGCGGGCCGCCGCACGGGCACGGGGCGATGCCGGCGGGGAAGCAGAGCACCCGCGTCCGGGCCGACCGGCGGCCGGCCCGGGCGTCGCAGTGCTGCCGCTCACCGGTACCCGGTGGCGTCCGCCGGTCTGCCCGCGCTGTCGACCTCGACCAGGTAGCGCCAGCAGTCGGGGCGTGAGCCGTCGAGATCGGTGAAGCCATATGCCTGTGCGAGCTGCCCGCTGGAGAGCGACTGGCCGTTCCAGCGCGCGACATCGGCGTCACCCGCCAACGCCGCGACCGCGCGCCCGACGTACGCCGGACTCTCCGAGATGCAGAAGTGCGGCACCGCCGTCAGCGCGTCGCGCCAGGTGCCCTCGGTGACACCGAACGCGTCGAGCATCATCTCCGAGCGCAACCAACCCGGGGTGAGGGCCACCGCTGTCCCGCCATGCGGTGTCAGTTCGTGAGCGAGCACGAACGCCATGCGCAACACACTGTTCTTGACGAGGTCGTAGAAGTAGGAGTTGCGATAGTGCGCCTGGTTGTACGCGGACGTTCCGTCCGTCATCTCGACCACGAGCCCGCCCGGTCGGCGCACGAGCAACGGCAGCACGTAATGGCTGGTGATCGCGTGGGTCTCGACGCCCAGTCGGAGCAACCGCAGGCCGTTGTCGAGGTCGTGTTCCCATACCGGTGTGTCGAACGCGAACAGCCGCTCGCCGCCCCAGACGTCGTTGACCAGCACATCGAGCCTCCCCTGCTCGGCGTCGACGCGCTCGGCCAGCGCACGGACCTGCTCCGGCACCAGGTGGTCGGTCGGCACCGCGATGCCGGTGCCACCCGCCGCGGTGACCAGTTCCGCCGTCTCCTCGATGGTCTCGGGGCGGTCGTATTCCGAGCGCCGTTCCCGGGTCGTGCGGCCGGTGACGTAGACCGTCGCGCCCGCTGCGCCGAGCTGGACGGCGATGCCGCGCCCGGCTCCCCTCGTCGCGCCTGCGACGAGGGCGATCCGTCCCTGCAGGTCCGGTGCTGATGTGCTGTTCGTGATGGCCATGAGTTCCCTTGTGTGCGTGCACGGTGTGGCCCACGCCGTCGTCGACGCCGGGCGGTGACACCATGCTCGCGCCGAATCCCGACACCTTGTGTCCGGTTAGGTTCGGCTGCGCAGCATCGAGATCAGCAGCGCGTGGGTCTCGGCGTCGGCGGCGGCGACGAGCCCATGGCCCGCCGCACCGATCGGGCCGCCGTCGATACCGGTGACCATGCAGCCGGCCGCCCGGCACAGGGCGATACCGGCCGCGAAATGCACGCTGTTCGAGAGGTCGCCGCCATCGGTGACGTACGCGGCGCGTTTGCCTGCGGCGACCCAGGCCAGCGCGAGTGTCGTCGACACGACCCTCGGCCGGAAGCGCTCAACGAACTCCGGGTTCGCCAGCAGATCCACGGCCCGCAGCCCGGGCGCGCTCGGAAACGGCGGATCGAGGTTGACGTCCACGAGCCGGGTCGCCGACGTGGGCGTCAGCGGTACGTCGTCGGCTCCGTGGCGCCGCACCCAGGCGGTCTTGCCGTCGGTGAAGAAGACCTCACCGCTGAACGGGTCGGCCACCGCCGCCGGTCCGCCGCGCAGCGCCACGTTGACGGCCACCAGCATGGAACCGACGGCGTAGTTCAACGTGCCGCACAGGGGATCCACCAACCACTGGCGCGAGGCGTCGACGCCACCCTGCTGCCCGCCTTCCTCGCCGAGCACCGCGTCCTCGCCCCGCGCGGCACGGGATGGAGACTGCGTGGCCCGCGCGCCGGGGGCAGAGGCACGGTCGGTTCACATCGTCCCGAAGGATGACCGCGCTTCCGCCGCGCGCCGGGTACGGCACGCAGCGCTCGTTCCAGGTGCTCATACGAGTGTGCCGCGCAGGATGACGGCGGGCATTGAACGGTCGCCGAGGAGTCACATGAGACATCACCTGGCCCCTTCTCCCATCGCAGCTGTGGCCGAACCGCCCCGTTGGGCGGTCAGGGCCGCGCATCTGACCACGCTGGTGGTCCTGCCGAGTGGATTGTGGCGCATCGCCATGGTGCTCGGTTATCCCGCGGGATACACGGCGGCCGGCTTCGTGTCTTTCGACACCCCGTGGGCCAAGGTGTGGATGCTGACGCTCAGCGTGCTTAGCGAGTTGGTCGCCCTGCTGACGGTCGGCCTGGTGCGGCCGTGGGGTGAGGTCGTCCCGCGGTGGATACCGCTGGTCGGTGGGCACCGGGTCCGCCCCATGGCCGTGGTGGTCCCCGCCGCCCTGGGCGCACTCGCTCTGACGGCGATCTGGGCCAACGTCCCGTGCTGGTGGGCGTATCCGCACCCGGACATGACTCCCACCGGCAACCTGGTCGTCGGCATCCTCTACCAGCCGTTGGTCCTCTGGGGGCCGCTGACCGCGGCCGTCACGGTCTCCTACTACCGCCGCCACCGCTCCCCACAGCACCCGAAAGCGACAGCCTGAGGAAGCGGCGGCCCACTGCCAAGTGCAGAGGTGGACAGCGAGATGCCCACCCTGGAACCGCCAGCGGCATCTGCCGGCCGTTCAGGGGCGATGGGGCCCGCGGTAGGGCAGAGTCTGGCTGTACACCACGCTGGTGGTCGTGCTGCCGAGGCCCGCCAACTCGTCCATGAGCGTCTCCAGATGGCTCATGGAGGTGGCCGCCACCTTCAAGGTGTAGCAGTCGTCCCCCGTGGTGCGCACACACTCCAGGATTTCCCGCCGCTCGTCGAGCAGGCGCCGCAGTGGCTGGTGGCGGTTGCCCGGGTATTTCAACCGTACGAGGGCCAGCACGGGATATCCGGCCTTGGCCAGATCAACCATCGCGTGGTAGCCGGAGATGACGCCCCGTGCCTCGAGTTGCCGCACTCGCTCCGTCGTGGCCGACGAGCTGAGGCCAACCCGCCGCCCCAACTCGCTGAGGGAGATGCGTGCTTCCTGCTGCAGGTGATCGATGATCGCCCAATCCACGTCGTCGAGGTTCCCGGCCATGGCGCGATCCTACCGGCAGATTCACGGAAGATGGCCGTCATGACCGGGAGAACTCCCTTCCGCCGTCCTTGATCACCGAGATAGCCTCCGAGGCATGCAACTGGGGCGCAACGTGACGAACTTCGGGCGGGGAACCGAACCGACTGACCGACCAGTACCTGGGCACCTGCGGGGACGCCTGGCGCGAGGAGGTCTGCGGTCACCCCGTGTCCGTGCCCATCCGGGTAGTCCGCAACAGCGAAGCCGCCATCAGGTTCGCCGACAGCCTCAGGCGGTCTGGCAGGCACTCACCACCGTAGCCACACACTGGAGGACCGCACCGTGATCACCACCGCCGACGAAGAACTCCTGCGGCGCGCTGTCGACATCGCGGCTCACGCCATCACCTTGGGCGACGCGCCGTACGGCTCGCTGCTGGCGGGCCCGGACGGGGCGATCCTCGCCGAGGCCCACAACACCGTGCGGCGCGACAACGACATCACCGCCCACCCTGAACTGAAACTCGCCCGCTGGGCGGCAAGCGAACTGGCTCCGGACACAGCCGCCCACACCACCCTGTACACCAGCTGCCAGCCCTGCGGCATGTGTGCTGGCGCCATCCTGCGCTCAGGCCTCGGCCGGGTTGTCCACGCACTGTCCACGGAACAACTCGTCGCGCTCAATCCGCTGTCGGGCCACTGGCCGGCGGTCGCCCAGGACGGCCCCGCCCTGTTCGAGGCGGCACGCATCCCCATCGACACGTATAACCAGGCAAGGTGAGGGGAGGAGGAGAACCCTCGAGGACACCTGCGAGGGCCTGATTCCGGGAGCGGGACACTCCGTCGCCCTCACCCTGCGCCCACCACCCCCTGAGCCGCCTGACTACGCCTGCCGGGGTGGCTCCTCGACCACGCGGATGTCGTCCGCGCGGGGAGACCGGTCCCCGCTCGCCTGCCGGAGGAGCGCGAGGGCTGCCTCGGAAGGGGAACCGGCGGGGGTCGTGCACACGATGAGTGCCTGGTCCGGCGAGCGAGCGATCGACAGGGTCTGCTGGGTCACCGTCACCGTGCCCACGACGGGGTGGCGCAGCTCGTACGACGCGGCATCGCACGGCGTCACGCGGTGGTCCCGCCACAGTGCGACGAACTCCGTGCTGCGCATGGTCAGTTCGCCGATCAGCTCCGCGAGTAGGGCGTCCTCGGGGTGCCTGCCGACGGCGATCCGCAGATTGCCGACCACCGCGCGCGCCTTGCCCTTCCAGTCCGCGTACAGCTCCTGACAGTGCGGGTCCAGGAACAGCATCCGGCTCATGTTCGGGCGTCGCGCCGGGTCGCGCGGACCGAGGAAGTCCAGATGGCCGGCGAGCAGGGAATGGCCGAGGGCGTTCCAGGCCAACACGTCCGTACGGCGGCCGAGCACGATCGCGGGGACGCCGTCAACGGCACGCAGGAGGTCGCGTGTGTCGTCGGACAGCTTCTCGGGGCGCGGGCGGCGCGGTCGTGGCGCGTGGCGGGCGGAATCGGCGAGCCGGTCGAGGTGCTCACGCTCATGGCCGTCGAGCAGCAGGGCACGGGCGATCGCGTCGAGCACCTCGGCCGAGGCCCCCCGCGACAAACCCTGTTCCAGGCGCGCGTAGTAGGAGACGCTGACGCCCGCCAGTTGGGCCAGCTCCTCACGCCGCAGCCCCGCCACCCGCCTGCGCGGCCCCAGTTCGCGCAGGCCGACGTCCTCGGGGCGCAGCCGCGCCCGCCGGGCTTGGAGGAAGGCGCCCAGGGGGCCGGGTCCGTTCATGGCGCCAGTATCCGGCGCCCCGGCCCCTCCCAGCCACACCCTGCGAGGGGTACGACAACCCGGGAGTGGCACCTGCCCGTCCGCGTGCCCAGGATCGGCCACATGCAGCCACCTCCCCCGGACCCACGGACGGAACCCATGGACCAGAACCCGGAGCAACTCATCCTCGGCGACGTCACCGTCACCCGCGTCAAGGAGTTCTACGGCTCGGCCGAGATGTCGCCGGGCCAGTTCTTCCCGGACAGCCCGGACGGCTCCTGGGAGGAGCACCGGGCATGGCTGGCGCCCGATTTCTGGAACCCGCGGACCGACGAGTGCCATACGGCGATCCAGTCCTGGCTGCTGCGCAGCGAGGGGCGCACCATTCTCGTCGACACCGGCGTGGGCAACCACAAGGACCGGCCCTACGCCCCGGTCTGGAACCGCCTGGAAACCGACTACCTCGCCCGGCTCGCCGCCGCCGGGGTGCGGCCCGAAGACGTCGACCTCGTGGTCAACACCCATCTGCACATCGACCACGTCGGCTGGAACACCCGCCTCGACAGCCGGAGTTGGGTGCCGACCTTCCCCCATGCCACCTACCTCATGAACCGGCGGGACTTCGACTTCTGGAACCCGGCGAACGAGAACAAGACCGTGCTCGGCCGTGGGAACCAGAACGTCTTCGAGGACAGCGTCGCCCCCGTTCACCAGGCGGGGCTCACCCGTCTGTGGGAGGAGACCTACCGCATCGACAAGAACCTGCGTCTCGACCTGGCCCCCGGGCACACCCCCGGCTCCTCCGTGCTCACCCTGGAATCCGGCGGTGATCAGGCCCTGTTCGTCGGGGACCTGGTGCACACCGCGCTGCAAATCGCGGAGCCCGACACCAACTCCTGCTTCTGCGAGGACCCGGCGGAATCCCGTGCCACCCGGCGCAAGCTGCTCGGCCGCGCCGCCGAGAACACCATGCTCGTCTTCCCCGCGCACTTCGGCGGGCAGGGCGCCGCTGAAGTCACCCGCGCGGGGTCGAAGTTCGCGATCAAGCAGTGGGCACCCTTCTCCCGCCTCACCTGACGCCCCCACCTCGACACAGGAAGAGCTTTCCGTGACCCCACAGACAGATCCGGTGGTCGAAACCCCCGCGGGCGCCGTGCGCGGCCTCCGCGGCGCATCCGGCGAGCGCTACCGCGGCCTGGCCTACGCGGCGACGCCGACCGGTGCCGGCCGATTCGCCCCGCCCGCGCCGCACCCGGGCTGGTCCGGTGTCCGCGACGGCACGCAGCCGTCACCCACCGCTCCCCAGCCCGCCCGCGCCTTCGGCCGGCTCGACATGACCCCCTACTTCGGGCCGGGCTGGGTGCCCGGCGACGAATACCTGAGTGTGGATGTCCACACGCCTGCCGCCGACGACGGCAGGCGCCCCGTCATGCTCTTCGTGCACGGCGGTGGCTTCGTCACCGGTTCGAACCGCGCGGCGCTCTACGACGGCGCCGCGTTCGCACGCGACGGAGTCGTGCTCGTGACCGTGAACTACCGTCTCGGCGTTCCCGGCTTCCTCGACCTGCCCGGCGCTCCGCGCAACCGGGGTCTGCTCGATGTGCTCGCCGCTCTCGTCTGGGTACGGAACACGGTCGCGGTATTCGGCGGCGACCCCGACAACGTCACGCTCTTCGGCCAGTCCGCGGGCGCCACGCTGATCGCCGCGCTGCTCGCGACGCCCGAGGCCAAGGGCCTGTTCCGGCGGGCGATCATCCAAAGCGGCAACGGCGCCGGCGCGTTCACCCCGGAGCAGGCGCGGCGGGTCACCACCGCGGCAGCCGCCGCGCTGGGCGTCGAAGCCACCGTCGAGTCGTTCGCCCCGATCCCGGACGAGCGCTACCTTGCGATCCTGCCCGCCCTGGCCGGCCTCGACCTCCGCACCAGCACCGCCCTGGACCCGCTGGCCGGGCTCAGCCCCTTCAGCGTGGTCCTGCCGGTCCAGCCCGCCGATGCCCTCGCCGACGGCCCGGCCGCCGATGTCGACCTGCTCATCGGCAGCAATACCGAAGAGGGACACCTCTACGTCCTACCGCACGGCGACCTGGAGCCCACCACGTCAGCGGACCTGCTCGCCCTCACCTCCCGGATACATCCGGAACCGGAGATCGCCCTCGCCGCCCTCCGCACGGCACGGCCGGACGCGACACCGGGCGAGCTGCGCTCCGCCGTGCTCGGACAGGCCCTGTTCACGGCCGGTACGACGCGCATGGCCCAGGCACACGCGCGGATCTCGGGCGGCCGCACTCACCTCTACTCGTTCGGCTACCGCTCGACGGCCCTGGACGGCCGGCTCGGCGCTGCCCACACCGTCGAACTGCCCTTCGTGTTCGACCTCGCCGACCAGCCCTGGCTGCACGGCGACATCGGCCTGCTCGGCCCCGGCCCGGCCCCCGCAGGACTCGCCTCGCAGGTGCACGGCGCGTGGATCGAGTTCGCCCGCACGGGGAGCCCGGGCTGGGCCCCCTACGACCCGCGGCACCCCGAGGCCGAGCCCCTCGGCGGCTGATCAGCACCACAGCGGCGCTGCCCAGGATCGGCGGCGCGCCGAAGCGTCGCCGATCCCCAGCCCCGAGGAGACACCGGCCGACCGAAGAGGCGGGGCCGGGGGCACGCCGTCCTACGGGACAGCCGTGGCCGAGTGCGGCTGAACGCCGCGGAGCCCGTACTCAATGGCCGTCGCGTCCGGCGTCAGAACGCCGGCCCGGGCACTGACCGCGGGCGTCTGGGCCGCCTGCGCGTGCGCATGGGCGGTGGGTGCGACGAGCGCGGCTCCCAGCAGAACCGTGGTGGCGATGACCTTGATTGCTCCGCCGGTCACGTCGGGCATCGTGTTCCCCTCCCGTAATGGGCTGCCCGGCACCCACTGAGCCGGCAGCACCTATACCGTCGACTCTCCGCGGCCCGGCGGCAAGCTTTTGCGCCAGAACGCGAGGAATCCGGAACCAGCACCGTCAGAGCCCCCACCCGAGACGACGACTTGCCGAGCCCACGCGGTCGATCGGCGTTGACGCCCCGATCAGCCGGCGGGCAGCAGGGTGGGATCCATCATGATGCGGCGGACCGTTGTCAGTGCCGCCCCCAGCACGGGTCCGCGCCGACCCAGGGCGGACGGGCGCAGAGCCTCCGGGGCCCAGGGTCGTACCGTGACCCGGGCGGCCAGTTCGGCACGGACGGACGGCAGTAGCCAGTCGGCGAGTTCGGTGTAGGCGCCGCCGAGCACGAGGGCGTCCGGGTCGATGAGCTCGACGGCGGACGCCAGGGCGAGGCCGAGGGAGCGCCCCGCGCGATCCAGGGCCCGCAGGGTGGGCGCGTGCCCGGCCACCGCCCGCTCGGCCAGCAGCGCGACGGGGTCGCCGACGTGGGCAAGTCCGGCCTCGCGCAGCACAGCCGCCTCGCCCGCGTACTGCTCCAGACAGCCGCGCGCACCACAGGCGCAGTCGGAGCCGTCGGGTTGGACGGGGAGGTGACCGAGTTCACCGGCGAAGCCGCGCGCCCCACGGAACAGTCGGCCGTCGATGATCAGGGCGGCTCCGATCCCCGCCTCGGCCGAGACGTGCACGAAGGTCTCCGCGGTCCGCCCGGCGCTCCAGTACTCGGCGAGCGCCCCGAGGTTGGCTTCGTTCTCCGGTTCGGGCAGAGCGTCCGGGTCGGGCCAGTGGTCGGCGAGGCGGACGGCGCGCCAGCCGAGGTTGGGCGCCCGCTCGACGAGTCCGCCGGGTTCGTTGGGCACCACCCCGGGCACGGCGAGGACACGCCCTTCGACGCGCAACCCGAGGGCGGTGGCCTCCGCCTCCGCGTCGACGGCCAGGGCGGCGGCTTCAGCCAAAACGTCCCCGGCCGGCCGCCCGGTGTTGTCCTGTTCCACCCTGCGCCACAGCCGCGGCTCGCCGCGCAGGTCCACCACGCACGCGCCGAGGTGGGTGGCGCCGATCTCCAGCCCGAGGCCCGCGGGTCCGCGGTGGCTGACGACCAGGGCCCGTCCGGGGCGGCCGACCCGGCCGCTGGCCGTGGCAGCCTCCTCGGTCAGAGCGCCGCGGTCGATCAGTTCGTCGACCAGGGAGGAGACGGCCGCCCTGGTCAGTCCGACGCGCCCGGCGACGGCGGCGCGCGAGAGGGGACTGTGGGCGCGGACCGCTCCGAGGACGACCGCGAGGTTCCGCCGCCGCATGTCCTGCTGCGATGCCGGCCCGTGCTCCGTGGCCCTGTCCATCCTGCCGCTGCCCGCCACGTGCCGCCCCTTCTACCGGTCCCCGGTCGCGGCGCCCTGCAAGGCCCCGGCCCGACGCAGGGTATCGCCGATCCTTTCGAGCGCTTCGTCGTCCCTCCGCACCGCCGCCAGAACCTGGCCATCGGCCGTGCGCCAGCGGCGCGCCACGGCGTCGGCGGGTTCGCCGGTGAGCAGGGCGGCGGCCTGGGCGGCCGCGCCGAGCGCGACGAGTTCCTCGGCGTCGGGCACCTGGACCGTCCGTCCGGAGAGCCGAAGGACGGTCCGCTGCCAGGCCCGACCGCGGGCGCCGCCGCCGATCAGCAGCAGCGGCTCCTCACCCTCGGGGTCCGTGCCGCTCGCGCGCAGCACGCCGTCCAGGGCGGCGAGCAGGGCATGGGCGGCGCCGTCGTACGCGGCCTGGAGCAGGTGTCCCGGCGTGGTGTCGTGGCGCAGTCCGTGGACCAGCCCGGAGGCGGACGGCAGATTCGGTGTGCGTTCACCGTCGAGGTAGGGCAGGACCACGGCGGTACCGCCCTCCTCGACCTCCTCGCGGCCACGGCCCAGGAGGGCGGCGAAGCGGTCGACGGCGAGGGTGCAGTTGAGCGTGCAGGCCAGCGGCAGCCAGCCGCCGAGGGCATCGGCGAAGCCGGCGACGGTGCCGCCCGGGTCGGTCGGCCTGGTGCGGCCCACGGCGTAGACGGTTCCGGAGGTGCCAAGGCTCAGCACCGGCTGCCCGGGAAGCAGGCCCAGGCCGAGAGCGGCGGCCATGTTGTCGCCGGTGCCGGTGGCCACCAACGCGCCCTGGCGCAGCGGCATCCCGGCGCGGACACGCCCGGCCGGCGCGCCCGGCGGGAGGACGCGCGGCAACAGGGATGCGTCGAGAGCGATGCGGGCGAGGATGCCCCTGTCGTAGCCGTCCGGGCCCCACCATCCGGTGCCCGATGCGTCCCCCCGGTCGGTGACGGCCTCGCCGGTCAGCCGCTCGGTGAGGAAGTCGTGGGGAAGGCGGACCGCCGCGACCCGGTCCGCGGCGGCGGGCTCGTTGGCGCGCAGCCAGGCCCACTTGGCGGCGGTGAAGGCGGCGGTCGGAACACTGCCGGTGCGGCGGGCGATCTCCGCGGCGCCGATCGCGGTCCGCAACTCGGCGGCCTGGGGCGCGGATCGGACGTCGTTCCACAGCAGCGCCGGGCGCACCGGATGCCCGCCCGCGTCGAGGGTGACCAGGCCGTGCTGCTGACCGGCGATCGACACGGCGGCCGCGCGGTCCGCCCAGCCCGTCCGGGCCGCGGCCCCACGGAGCGCGTCCCACCACTGCTCCGGGTCGCTCTCGCGGCCGGTGCCCTCGGTGACGGTGTGCGCCGCGCGGCCCTGGCCCACGACGGCACCCGTGTCGAGGTCGACGGCCAGGGCCTTCGTGGACTGGGTCGAGCTGTCGAGGCCGATCACGACGCGCTGCTGAGCCATGCGTTCCTCCGAGGGGTTCCTTCCGGCGTCTGGGCATACTAATTTGTTTTGGGCCATGACAAATAGATCTCGGCACTGAGACGGAGCCGCGCCATGCCCAGTGACCCGCTGTCCCCCACCCCCGCGCACAGGTTCACCTTCGGACTGTGGACCGTCGGCTGGCAGGGGCGCGACCCGTTCGGGGACGCCACCCGGCCCGCTCTCGACCCGGTCGAGACCGTGCATCGGCTGGCCGAACTCGGCGCCTACGGCGTCACCTTCCACGACGACGACCTGATCCCGTTCGGCGCGAACGACGCCGGCCGCGAACAGGCCGTCAAACGCTTCCGCGGCGCGCTCGACGCCGCCGGACTCAAGGTCCCGATGGCGACGACCAACCTGTTCACCCACCCGGTGTTCAAGGACGGCGCCTTCACCGCCAACGACCGCGCCGTGCGCCGCTACGCGCTGCGCAAGACGATCCGCAACATCGACCTGGCCGTGGAACTCGGCGCCTCGGTCTATGTCGCCTGGGGCGGTCGTGAAGGCTCCGAGTCCGGCGCGGCCAAGGACGTGCGTACCGCGCTCGACCGGCTGAAGGAGGCGTTCGACCTCCTCGGTGAGTACGTCGAGCAGCAGGGCTACGACCTGCGCTTCGCGATCGAGCCCAAGCCCAATGAGCCGCGCGGCGACATCCTGCTGCCCACGGTCGGCCATGCTCTGGCGTTCATCGACCAACTGGAGCGGCCCGACCGGGTCGGCGTCAACCCGGAGGTCGGCCACGAGCAGATGGCCGGCCTCAACTTCCCCCACGGCATCGCCCAGGCCCTGTGGCACGGCAAGCTCTTCCACATCGACCTCAACGGTCAGTCCGGCATCAAGTACGACCAGGACCTGCGGTTCGGCGCGGGAGACCTGCGCCAGGCCTTCTGGCTGGTCGACCTGCTGGAGTCGGCCGGTTACGAGGGCCCCCGGCACTTCGACTTCAAGCCGCCGCGCACCGAGGACTTCGACGGGGTGTGGGCCTCCGCGGCCGCCTGCATGCGCAACTACCTGCTGCTGGCGGAGCGTTCCCGCGCCTTCCGGGCCGACCCCGAGGTCCTGTCGGCCCTCGACGCCTCCCGCCTGCCCGAGCTCGCCCTTGCGACGGCCCAGGACGGACTGGCCGGGCTGCTGACGGACCGGTCCGCCTTCGAGGAGTTCGACATCGAAGCCGCCGCCCGCCGCGGCATGGCCTTCGAGCAACTGGACCAACTGGCCCTGGAACACCTCCTCGGCGCCCGCTGATCACATCCACGAGCCGAGGCGCACACCTCTGACCGGTGCGCCATCCTGCCCCCGGCGGAATCCGCTCCGCCGGGGCCGGGCCGCTACTTGATGACCGCGTTGGCCACGACCACGATGACTCCGAGCAGCCCGTCGGCCACACCGAGCTTCACACCGGAGCGCCAGGTGCGGCCAGCCGCCCGCGCGGCCAGCAGGCCCCAGCCGAAGAGCAGCACGATGTTCAGGGCGAAGACGACGTACTCGATGTTCCGTGAACCCCACCAACCGAGCCCCGCTCCGTCCAGAACCAGCACCGTGGGCAGCGTCGCGGCCACCAGCGGCCACTCGTCCAGCAGGATCCCCAGGGCCTGCGCACCACCGTGATGGGTCTCGTCCCCGCGCCGGGCGATGATGTGCGCGTACCCGTGCGCCAGGGCAGAGGCGACCGCCGTGATCAGCAACCACTTGGCGTCGTACAGCCGGTCGGCGCGGGCCCTCGCGCCGTACTGGGTGAGCGCGGCCACCATGGAGCTGGCGAGGACAGCGCCGTAGACACCTCCGAACAGCACGTTGGGCTGGGCGGCGAGGCGGCGGAGAACGCGGGTGCGCATGGGAGGTCTTCCTGGCAGAGGAGCGGCGTCGTCACCCATGACACCGTCTGCGCCGATCCTCGGAGTGCCACCTCGCCGGAGTTCCCCCGATCGGCCCGGGCGGACCGTGGCGCACCGCGGACGGGGCCCCGGGGAACATCGGTCAGGGGCACGGCGGGTCGACGGTACGGCGGTCCACCAGCGCCGTGCGGCTCGGCGTCTGTCCGGGATCCATGTGCCGGTTCCTCCTTGAAGCTTGCGGCTCGGGAGAATTCAGGTCTTGAACCCAGTGGGAGCGCTCCCATAGTGGAGACGGCCCCGCGCGCGGTCAAGGTGTTTGAAGAGTCGAAAGACTTCCCGCATGCAATTCAGACAAAGTCGGGACGCGCCTCTGGGCAATGGCGTCCCCGGGCGCTACGTTCCTTCGCACCAGTGGGAGCGGTTCCATTCAGTCGACGCGCCGGTCACGGCGCGCCCAGCTGCAAGGAGTCGCTCATGCGACACCCCCCGCCTTCACTACTCTTAGCCGCCCGCCACGCGAGGACGCGTCAGCGGCCCGCCCTGCCCTCCGCGATGGCCGAGTACATCACCTCGTCCTGCCGGGTGAGGTGCGCGGCCACCGACCGCCGTGGCACCCGCTTCCCGAGTTCCGCCAAAAGTCCCAACCGGCTGGTTCGCGCGCCCAGTTGGATGCTCGTCCCCTCGCGCGCGGGCCGGGTCAGCCATGGCCGGAGCGCCGAGCGGCACCGGTGCGGCCCCACCACGACCACCGCCGGCCGGCTGCCGTACGCCAGCTCCGACGGCCGTCCCTGACAGCCGACCGCCCTCACCACGTAGTGCGGCGGCCCTCCCACCCCCGTAGACACCACGCCAACCGAAGGGACCCACACGCATGAAACGCACCCGAACGTCCCTGCTCGCTGCCCTGACCCTGGTTGCCGGAGCCTCCGGAACCGTTCTCTCCACCACACCGGCCGTCGCCGCGGCGACGGCCACCCCCTGCACCGTCGACTACAAGGTGCAGAACCAGTGGGACACCGGTTTCACCGCCGCCGTGACCATCACCAACAACGCTGCGGCCAAGTCGGGTTGGTCGATGAAGTGGTCCTATGCCGGCAACCAGCAGGTCACCAGCGGCTGGAGTGCGAAGGTGAGTCAGAGCGGCGCCGCCGTCACCGCGGCCAACGAGAGCTACAACGGAGCGCTGGCGACCGGCGGATCGGTGAGCTTCGGCTTCAACGCCTCCTACAGCGGGACCAACGCCATCCCCAGCACGTTCACGCTCGACGGCGTCACCTGCAACGTGGACGCGGGGGGCGGCGACAACGGCGGAGGCAACAGCGGCAGCCGGGTCGACAACCCGTACGCCGGCGCCAAGATGTATGTGAACCCGGAGTGGTCGGCGAAGGCCGCCGCCGAACCGGGGGGCAGCCGCATCGCCGACCAGCCCACCGCCGTCTGGCTCGACCGCATCGCCACCATCAACGGCGTGAGCGGCGGCATGGGGCTGCGCGCCCACCTCGACGCGGCGCTGAAGCAGAGGGGATCCGGAGACCTGGTCGTCCAGCTGGTCATCTACGACCTGCCCGGACGTGACTGCGCCGCCCTCGCCTCCAACGGCGAACTCGGCCCGAACGACCTCGACAGGTACAAGACCCAGTACATCGACCCGATCGCCTCGATCCTCGCCGACCCGGCCTACGCGGGCCTGAGGATCGCCACCGTGATCGAACCCGACTCGCTGCCCAACCTGGTGACCAACGCCGGCGGCACCAACACCACCACCGACGCCTGCGTGACCATGAAGAACAACGGCAACTACGAGAAGGGTGTCAGCTACGCCCTGACCAAGCTGGGCGCCATCCCGAACGTCTACAACTACCTCGACGCCGGGCACCACGGCTGGCTCGGCTGGGACAGCAACCTCGGACCGGCCGCCCAGGAGTTCGCCAAGGTCGCCACCACCAACGGCGCGAGCGTGAACGACGTGGCCGGGTTCATCGTCAACACCGCGAACTACGGTCCCGTCAAGGAGCCCTACTTCAAGATCACCGACAGCGTGAACGGTCAGACGGTCCGCCAGAGCAAATGGCTGGACTGGAACCAGTACGCCGACGAGCAGACCTACGCCCAAGGACTGCGCGACAAACTGATCGCGGCCGGCTTCAGCTCCGGCACCGGCATGCTGATCGACACCTCCCGCGACGGCTGGGGCGGCTCGGCCCGGCCCGCTGGGCCGGGCCCGGCGACCTCCGTCGACGCCTACGTCAACGGCGGCCGCATCGACCGGCGCATCCACGTCGGCAACTGGTGCAACCAGAGCGGCGCCGGAATCGGCGAACGCCCCACCGCCGCCCCGGCCGCCGGGATCGACGCCTATGTGTGGGTGAAGCCCCCGGGAGAGTCCGACGGTGCCAGCTCGGACATCCCCAACGGCGAGGGCAAGGGCTTCGACCGGATGTGCGACCCCACCTACGGCGGCAACGCCCGTAACAACAACAGTCCCTCCGGCGCTCTGCCGAACGCGCCGCTGGGCGGGCACTGGTTCTCCGCCCAGTTCCAGCAGCTGATGCAGAACGCCTACCCGCCGCTGCCGTAACCGGCAGACCGACCGCGCCGGGGCCGACCGCTGCCCACGGGCCGGCCCCGGCGCCTCCCGCCCCTCTGCTCCCCCACCTCCGAGAGGACCCCCATGCGACCCTCACCCCACCCCGCCCGCGGCGCGCGCGGCCTGTTGGGCGCCCTGCTCACCGCGCTCATCTCGCTGGCCGCGCTGCTGACCACCGCCTCGGCGGCTCAGGCCGACACCACCTTGTGCGACCAGTTCGCGTCGACGACCATCCAGGGACGCTACGTCGTCCAGAACAACCGCTGGGGCACCAGCGAGACCCAGTGCGTCACCGCCACCGACTCGGGATTCAGGATCGCGCGGGCCGACGGCGCGGTCCCCACGAACGGCGCCCCGAAGTCCTACCCCTCCGTCTTCAACGGCTGTCACTACACCAACTGCTCACCCGGCACGAACCTGCCCGCCCGGCTCGCCACCATCACGGGCGCGCCCAGCAGCATCTCCTACAGCTATGTGAGCGACGCGGTGTACGACGCCGCGTACGACATCTGGCTCGACCCCACGCCCCGTACCGATGGCGTCAACCGGACCGAGATCATGATCTGGTTCACCAGGGTCGGCCCCGTCCAGCCCGTGGGCTCACAGGTCGGCACCGCGAGCGTGGCCGGACGCCAGTGGCAGGTGTGGTCGGGCAACAACGGCACCAATGACGTGCTGACCTTCGTCGCGCCGTCAGCGATCGCCGGCTGGAGCTTCGACGTCATGGACTTCGCCCGGCAGGCCGTCTCCCGCGGCCTGGCGCAGGACAGCTGGTACCTGACCAGCGTTCAGGCGGGCTTCGAGCCCTGGCAGAACGGCGCCGGCCTCGCCGTGACCTCGTTCTCCTCCACGGTCACCACCGCGGGCGGCAGCCCGGGTGGCCCCCGGGCCTGCGAGGTGGCCTATGCGACGAACACCTGGCAGGGCGGCTTCACCGCCGACGTCACCGTCACCAACAGCGGTGCCTCCCCTGTCGACGCCTGGCAGCTCGGATTCAGCCTGCCTGCCGGACAGCAGATCACCAGTGCCTGGAACGCGAACGTCTCCCCGTCCTCGGGAGCGGTCACCGCGAGCGGCCCGCCCTACAACGCGCGGATCGCCCCGGGCGGCCACGTCACCTTCGGCTTCCAGGGCACCTACGGCGGCGCGTTCGCCAGGCCCGCGGGGTTCAGCCTGAACGGCACCGCCTGCGCCGCGACCTGACCATGCGGCACTCCTGAAGGGGGCCACTGGGTTGGGCCGTTGCCGCAGGGCCAAGGGCTCGGCCCAGCCCGCCGCCATCAACCTTCTTGCTCTGCAAGGAACTTGGGGGTGGCGGGGCCTCCATGGTGGCCTCGGGGGCGGTCGGCCAGATGCTTGTACAAGAACGCGGTCTCCTCCTCGACGGCCTGTTCGTGTGATGCGAGGAAGGGGGCGTAGTGGCGGCCGGGCAGGTGGACCACTTCGGACCGCGGCGCCTTTCGGGCCGCCCGCAGGGCGGGCCCGGGAAGTGCGCTCTGGTCCTGGTCGCAGACCACCACCAGCAGCGGGCACCGTACCCGGGAGGCATGGCGGCCGGGCCGGTAGCCGCCCAGCTGCAGGGCGATGCGTGCGGCGACGGTCTGCTCCCAGTTCGTGTGGCGGCGCTCCGGGTCCAGCGCCCGGTCACCGTCCATGGCGTCGGGCGTGGTGAGCGAGGCGACGGCGCCGCGCGGTCCGGCGGCGGGGACCAGCAGCGGGGGCCGCCCGACCAGGCCCCCGAGCGTGTCCGCGACACCCAGGCCCAGGAGCCGCAGCAGTGCGAGGGGGGTCATGGAACGCAGGGCGTGGGGAGCGAGCACGCGGCCGTCGAAGACCGGGGTCTGCGCGATCGCACCGGCCAGTCGCGGGTGGTCGGCCGCGACCCGCAAGACATGACCACCCGCCAGTGAGAACCCCCAGACGAAGATCCCGTCCGGGTCGACATCGGGCAGACCGGCCGCGTACTCGATCGCCGCGCACCAGTCGGCGACCTGCTCGTCGAAGCGCACGATCTGACGCGGCACGCCGCCGCTCTCGCCGAACCGGCGGTGGTCGAAGGCGAGGACGGCGAACCCTGCTCGGTGGAAGCGTGCGGCGAACTGGTCCGAGGCCGGTTCCTTCGTCACCGCCGTTCCGCCGGCCATGATGACGCAGCCGCCGTTGGAGCCCGGGTAGTGCCATGCGGCGCATGTGGTGTCGCCGCTGGTGAAGCGTACTTTTTCCCGTTGCTTGATCTCGGGCACGGGCACGGGGACCTCCATGGGGGGATGCTTCGATGACGTGGTGGGTGAAGACAGCGGGCCTGCGCGGGTGCGCATCGCGGGTCCCTTGCGCGGGGCCGCTCAGGAGACGGTCCGGAGGTGTGGGCGGTCGGCCGCTCAGGCCGGGAACCAGATGGCCGGGTCGAGGATCATCCGTGCTCCTTCCATGGCGCGGTCCGCCGGGATACGTCAGGAACGTGCGGAGGGGATGACATCCATGGTTGGGCCGTATTCGCCGAGCCGGGCCCCGCGGTGCGGGGCAATGAGCGAAACTCGCCTTCATGGCGAGCGCGACGGCGGATTCCGTACTGAGTCTCCTGGACCAGCGGCTGGTGGGGGCATTGCAGTGCGACGGTCGCGTCACCGCGGAGCGGGCCGCTCACGTGCTGGGCCTCAACCCGGCGACGGTGCGCCGTCGCCTGCACGCGCTGGATGCCGAGGGCACGGTGCGTGTGGTGGTCTCGCCGGTCGCCAGGCCGCGCAACGGCGGCTCGACCGGGGCCCTGTTCCTGCGCATCCGGGTCCTGCGGGGAAAGCTCGACACCATCGTGGCCGCGCTCGCGGCGCGCCAGGACATCCCGTTCATCGATGTCACCACCGCGGGCGACGAGATCTTCGCGGTCGCCCGCACCGAGCCGGGCTCCCGCGACCCGCTCGTCTTCCGTCAGCTGCCCTCAAGCCAGGCGGTGACGTCGCTGGAGAGTGCCACGATCCTGCACGTCTTCCGGCTCACGTCCGAGTGGCGTCACCAGGTCCTGACCGCGCCCGAACGCGCGGCGCTGAGCCCGGCCGCACCATCCGCCGAGGCGGCTGCCGCCAACTCCCCCGGCCCGTACGGCATCGATGCCGACGCCCTCGAACAGTCCCTCATCGACGCCCTCACCCCCAACGCGCGTCTGACGGCGGCGGCTCTGGCCGCGCACACCGGCCACCCGGAGAGCACCGTGCGCCGCCGCCTGGCCCGGCTCGGTGCGCAGGGCCGCCTGATCACCCAGGTCCTGGTCGAACCACGCCGCCTCGGCCTGCCCATCGAGGCCAAACTCCTCCTGCGGGTGGCTCCCGACCATCTGGCAGGCGCCGGCCAGGCACTGGCCGACCACCCCTCGGTGCACGGCGCGTTCGCGACATCAGGCCCCTCGAACCTGCACGCTGCCGCGTACTTCCCCGATCTGACCGCCCTCTACGGGTTCCTCTCCCGCGACCTGGTCGGGCTGGGCATCAGCCATGTCGAGACGGCCATCGTCAGCCACGCCGCCAAACGCAGCCCGGTGCACTCGCGTTGAAGCGCCCCCACACAGTCCCCAGCCCGTACCTTCCAGTTGGTATGAGGTCCCTGGGCCGCCGCGTGGCAGGGTGGTCAGCCGCACCCCCATGGTGCGGCAGGTTTCCGGGGCAGGAGGTGGCTGTTCAATGCTGACGTTCAGGGTGCTGGGGCCCTTGGAAATCGCGGGGAACGGCGCACCCGTCGAAGTGCAGGGACCTCAGCGCCGCATGATGCTCGCACGGCTGCTGGCCGCGCAGGGTCAAGTGGTGTCCGTGGAAAGCCTCATCGACGGACTCTGGGACGGGGTGCCGCCGCTGCGCGCCACCGGCGTCCTGCGGACCGTCGTCTTCGGCCTGCGCAAGACGCTGGAGCCGGACCGGCCCCCGCGCACACCGCCACGGCTGCTGATATCCGCCCCCAACGGCTACGCGCTGCGCGCCCCGGAGGAAGCGGTGGACGCCTGGCGCTTCGAGGCGGCGGTGCGGATGACCCGCGCGAGCGGCACTCCGCCGGAGACCGTCCTGCACCAGCTCGACCGCGCGCTGACGCTGTGGCGCGGCCCCGCCTACGCCGAGTTCGCCACCGCCCGCTGGGCCGCGCGGGAGGCGGCCCGGCTCGAGGAGTTCCGGGCACGGGCGGTGGAACAGCGGGCCCAGGCCCTGCTCACGCTGGGCCGTGCCGCCGAACCGCTGCCCGACCTCGAAGCACAGGTCCTCGACCATCCGCTGCGCGAGGAGAGCTGGCGGTTGCTCGCACTCGCCCTCTACCAGGCCGGGCGCCAGGGTGACTCGCTCGCGGCGCTCCGCCGCGTCCGGCGCGTGCTGATGGATGACCTCGGCGTGGAGCCCGGCGTGGAACTGCGCCGCCTGGAGGCGGACGTCCTCGCCCAGGCACCGCGCCTGGAACCGGCCACCGTACCCCGGCCCGCCGTGCGGCTCGCCCCCTCGGTCGCCCTCTGCGCCGCCCCGCCGTTCGTGGGGCGCGCGCAGGAACTGGCCCGTCTGGAGGGTGCCGCGGCGGTGGCCGCGGCCGGGCGGCTCACCCTGGCCCTGGTCACCGGCGAGCCCGGAGTGGGCAAGACGCGACTGGTCGAACAGGTCGGCGCCCAGCTGGCCCGGCGCGGCTGGACCTGGGTGCACGGACGCTGCCCGGAGAGCGGCGGGGCACCCGCCGCGTGGCCGTGGACCGAGCTGCTGTCCGCACTCGCCGACGCGGGCCACGAACCGTCCCCCGAGACCGCCCGGGTGCTGGCCCCACTGCTGGAGGACGCGTCCACGCACACCTCCCACGACGCGACGGGCGGGCGGTTCCGGATGCGCCACGCCGTCGTCAACCACCTCACGGCCGCGGCGCGTACGGCCCCGCTGCTCATCGTCATCGAGGACCTGCACCGCGCAGACGAGGAGACACTCGACCTGCTCGCCCACCTCGTCGACGGTGCCGACGCCGCGCCCATCATGGTCGTCGCGACCCTCCGGCCCCACGAGGAGTCCCCCGGGCTGCGGGACGCGCTGGGCCGGCTCGCCCGCCATGCCCCGGTCCGCGTCGAGCTGGCGGGTCTCTCCGAGGAGGCCGTGGCCGAACTCCTGCGGTCCGGGACACCCGAACTGGACGAGGCCACGGTACGAGCCGTCGTTGAACGGACCGGGGGCAACGCGTTCTTCGTGTGCGAGACCGCGCGGCTGATCAGCGCGGCGGGGGCCGAAGACGCCCTGTCCCAAGTGCCCGCCGGAGTCCACGCGGTGGTCCGCCAGCGCCTGGCCAGGCTGCCCGAGGCCGCCCAGACCCTGCTGCGGCAGGCCACCGTACTCGGCCGTGAGGTCGACCTGGACGTCCTGGCCGCCATGACCGACAGCGACCCCGAGACCATGGCCACCGCCGTCGAGACCGCCCTGGCGGCGGGCCTGCTCGTGGAAGAGGGCCCCGACCAGGTGCGCTTCGTCCACATCCTGGTGCGCGACGCCCTCTACGAGGAGGTTCCCCAGCTGCGCCGCGCGCGCTGGCACGCCCGGGCGGGCACCGAGATCCAGCGGCTGCGCCCCACCGAAGTGAGCCTGCTGGCCTACCACTTCCTGGCAGCGGGCGACCGGGCGAGCGCCCCGCGCGCGGCACGGTATGCGAGGGCGGCCGCGGAACAGGCGACCTGGCGGTTCGCCCACCGTGAGGCGGCCCGGCTGTGGCAGGAGGCGGTCGCGGCCCACGAGCGCTCGCAGGTCCACGACGAACGGACCCGCCTCGGCCTCATCATGGGCACGATCAGGGCGCTCGCGCTGGCCGGCGATGTGGTCTCCGCGCGCGAGCGGCGCAACGCGGCCCTCGCCGATGCCGAGAAACTCGGCGACCCGGCGCTCACCGCGGACCTGCTCTCCGCTTTCGACGTGCCGACCATCTGGACCAACCGCCGTTACGCGGCCAAGGACGACCAGGTCGTCGCCGCGGCCGAGCGCGTCCTTGCCCTGCTGCCCCCGCATGCGGCGGAGGCGCGCTGCCGCGTACTGACCACCTTGGCCCTGGAGCTCGACGGCACGCAGGACGACCGGGGACGCCAGGCCGCCCACCAGGCCGAAGCCCTCGCGCGGAGCCTGGAGCGGCCGGATCTCCTCGCCCAGGCTCTCAACGCCCGGCACGCGCACGCCTACCATCGCGCGGGGCTCGCCACGGAGCGCCTGGCCATCGGCCGCGAGCTGCTGACCCTCGGGGTCCGTCACGAGCTGGCGGCGGTGGAGGTACTGGGCCATGTGATCCTCGCCCAGGCCCATGCCGCGCTCGCCGAACCGGAGACCGCCGATGAACACGCCGACGCCGTCGAGCGGTTGGCGGACCGCTACGACCTGCCACTGCCGGGCACGCTGCTCGGCTGGTACCGCGCGATGCGGCTTTCGGTCGCGGGGCGGTTCACGGACGCCGACATCGCATATCGCCGCACCACCGAGCGGCTCGGCGAATCCTGGATGTGGGGCATCGAACGCGACCTTCTGCACTTCGCCCTCTTCTGCCTCTACATCCAGAACGGCACCCTGCTCGACCTGGCAGGAGAGGCCGACGAGCAGTACGGGCGCTGGGGCTCCAACTACGCCCGGGGCAAGGCCCTCATGCTGCTGGCCGAAGGCCGCACCGCCCAGGCGCGCGCCGTCACCGCGGCCGCGCGGGAGCTGCCCCGCGACTATCTGCTGGAGGCGCGCCTCGGCCTCGCCGCCATTTTGGCCGTGTCCCTCGACGATCGGGAGATGGCCGCTTCGGTGTACGAGGAACTCCTGCCCGCCGCGGACTGCCTGGCCGGAGCAGGCAGCGGCGTGGTCACCCTGGGGCCGGTGGCCCACTACCTCGGCGAGCTCGCCCGCTGCCTTGGCCGACCGGAACAGGCGGCCGCGCACCACCGCCACGCGCTCGCCATAGCCGAGCGCACCGGCGCACCGCACTGGGCCGAGGCCGCCCGTACCGCTCTGACCCACGCGGGTTCCGGCTGACGGCCTCACGAGCGAGGTGCTCAAGGCCCGCCCGGCGCCAGAACGACACCGAGACTGGCCGGACCCGCGCGGGATCAACCTGCGCGCAGATCGAGCCAACTTGACCGCCTCGGGAACCGGACGCGCCCGGTCGGTTGTCATGCTCGCGATGAACTTGTTTACTGCGGACAACAGCTGAGACTCAAGGAGGCGCAGCAGTCTCATGAGCAAGCGAACAGCCGTCATGGCGGCACTCGTCCCGGCCTTGCTGGCCACCACGGTCGGTCTCACACCGGCCCACGCGACACCGCGCGCGCCCGCGGCGGTGGTGACCCTGACCTACGACGCGAGCGCGGCCGGCCCATGGTCGGACTCGATCGCCCAAGCGGTACGGAACTGGAACGACGCGGTGCACAACGTACGCCTCGAACCGGCCGGCAGCTCCGGTTCCGCCGACTACGTCTACGAGGCGACCAGCGGCTGGCCGGAGGCCACACTGGGGCCCATCTTTCCCGGCGGCTACGGTGATGTGCAGCTGGGTCAGCAGGCGGTGAACGAGGGCTACGACGCGACCCGGATCACGGCACACGAAACCGGTCACATCCTGGGGTTGCCGGACGACTACAGCGGCCCGTGTTCGGAGCTCATGTCCGGCCACGGCCCCGGCACGTCCTGCACGAACGCCAAGCCCGACGCGGCGGAGGCGGCACAGGTCGACAGCAACTACGCCGCCGGCCTCGCGGCAGCCCATCGCCCGCGCCACCAGGTAGTGATCGACGTCTGGTCGGGCCGCACCCGCACCGGCTCGCACTGAGCCCGCGCGGGGCGCCCGGTTCGTGAGGACATGAGCGGGTGAGCGGCGGATGGGTCCACGCTGACGCCAACTACGCGGCCAACAGGTCAGAGTGCTCGCCCTAGCAGCACGCGCCCGCACCCAGGCCACTCCAAGTGGTCACCTTTAGAGCTGAGTTGAGGCTCGACCGCATCGTCCGGCGCGCTGCCTGCCCAGGCGCTGGACCACGGCACCGGCTACCTCCTCGCGGCCGGGGGCTGCGCGCCCTCACCCAACAGCACCGCACGGGCTGGTTCAGTCGGCTGTGATCGCGTCCAGTTGGGCCCGCAGGTAGGTGTGCGAGTCGATGCCCCGGACGTCGGTGCCGGGATCGCATTCATAGAAGTACACCAGTGAGAGCAGTTCCTCAGCGGGGGCGTCGGCGGGCGGTGGCAGTACCCGGTGGCGGCCCGACTTCCACCGGCCGTCCGTCCAACGGGCCATCAGATCACCGATGTTGACCGTCAGCGCGGCCGGATCGTACGGGGCGTCCTGCCAGCCGTGCCGGTCGCTGAACACCTGGAGTCCGCCCTTGCCGTGCTCCCGGTCCAGGACCGTCACCGTACCGAAGTCGGTGTGGGGGCCGATTCTGAACTGGCCCGGCCGCGCGGCGCCGACGGTGTCCGTTCCCGGGTACCAGTTGATGTTGAACCCCCAGGTGGGGTGACCTGTGTGCCGGGTGAAGAAGTCCTCGGGACGGCCGAGGGCGACGGCCAACAGCCCGAGGAGCCGGTCGGACAGCGTCTTCATCCTGGCGAGGTAGTCGTCGAGGAGCGGCTTGAGAGCCGGGACCTCGGCGGGCCAGGTATTGGGGGCGAACCACTCCGCGTCGACGGCCGCGTCCCCGGTGGGGCGCTCGGCGGCGAACGACAGCGACTCCTTCAGGTCCGGCGGGGTCTCGGTGCCCTCGGCATAGCCATTGGCCTCGGCGCCGGGACCCAGCCACCCTCTCCCACCCACCTTCACGGCGTACGACTGCTTGGCGGGAGCGGGAAGATGGAAGAAGCCGCGCGCGGTCTCGCGAATCGCGACGGGCAGGGACGGGTCGATGCCGTGACCCGTGACCAGGAGGAAGCCCGCGTTCTGGAGGGCGCGGTCGACGCGGTCGGGATCGGGGGCGGTCAGATCGACGGTGGGAATGAGGTCCACCCGAGACATCTCCCCCGCCCCGCCCTTTCCCGAAACCCGGCCGACAAAGGTTGACCCCGGCAGCTACCCCGACCCCCTCGAAAGCCCGCAACGACCCTCTCTCGTCTCCCACATGCCACGGCAACTTGCGCATACAGGAGGGCAGGAGGGCTGATTTCCCGTCCGACGCCGGAGCCCGACAACGGCCCCGGATTTCAGGTTGACCTCGCACCGACTTCGCCCTGTTCGCGAGAGTGAAAGGTTTAGCACTGGTTGGTTTTTGATGAAGAGTAGGTAAAGGATAAGGTGTTCGAACAATGCCCGGCACACCCGGTCGTCACCCATTTTTGAGAGCGAACCCGTTTCATGAGCAACCAGCCCCCCAACGCCTATGGCACTCCCCAGCCCGGCGGGATGCCGCCCGCTCCCACTCCGTACGGCTACGACCCCTACGGTCGCCCGTACTCGGACAAGTCGAAGATCGTGGCGGGCGTGCTTCAGCTCTTCCTCGGCACTTTCGGCATCGGCCGCTTCTACACCAAGCACACCGGCATGGCCATAGCCCAGCTCCTGACCTGCGGTGGCCTCGGCTTCTGGGCGCTGATCGACGGGATCCTGCTCCTGGTCAGTGACAACAAGACTGACGCGGACGGCCGCGTGCTGCGTGGCTGAACCTGCCATGCGCCAGGTGGCGCCCAGCGGCACACGTCCTGGGCGCAACCTGCGCCTGCCGCTGGCGGTGCAGCCCGTCGCTGTCGCCGTCGCGGCACTGGCCGGCTTGCTCTACCTTTACGGCCACTCCCCCTATGAACCAGCGCAACTCCTTCCTCGCTGCCCGTTCCACTGGTTGACCGGCCTCAACTGCCCGGCCTGCGGCGGTACTCGGATGGCCTACGCGTTCGTGCACGGCGACATGGCAGCCGCCTTCCGCGCCAACCCAGCCCTGTGCGCGGCCCTCCCCCTCGCCGCCTACGCCTACACCCGTTGGTCCGCGGCGTGCCTCCGCGGGCAGCGCTATCGACTGCCACTCGGCCGTCGAGGCAGCGCTCTCATCCTCGGGGCGGCCCTCGCCTGGACGGTCCTCCGCAACATCCTGGGCCGCTGACAGCGCGGTGACGCACGGCTCGGGCTTGTTCGTGGCACGAGCACACGGCGATGCACAGAAGGGCCTGCCGAATATTTGAGTGCCCTGCCTCCGGAGGAAGGGCAGACTCCCGGTCCATGGCGGAGATGCGCGCGTTCCGGGATGCGGCCAAAGATTGGGCGAGTGGTGGTTCCGGCGCTTGGGCGAGTGAACTGGCGTCGCGACTCGGGGTGCGGACGGCGGTGTTGCTGGAAGGTCCGAGTGACGTCGCGGCCGTCGAGATGCTGGCCTCACGGCGTGGTCGGGACCTCGCCGCCGAAGGGGTGTGCACCGTACCCATCGGTGGCGCGATGAGTGTCGGCCGCTACGCCTGCCTCCTCGGGCAGCCCGGCCTTGGCCTACGGCTGGCGGGACTGTGCGACGAGGGCGAGCAACGCTTCTACGACCGTGGCCTGAGTCAGGCACAGGCGCCGCACCGAAGCTTCTTCGTATGCGTGGCGGATCTGGAGGACGAGCTCATCCGCGCGTTGGGTGCAGCGAGAGTCGAAGAGATCGTCCAGGCGGAAGGTGAACTCCGCGCCTGGCGGACCTTCATGTGTCAACCCGCCCAGCACGGCCGTCCCCGGGAACAGCAGCTGCGGCGATTCCTCGGCACGAAGAAGGGCCGGAAAATCCGGTACGGGCACCTCCTGGTGGAGGCCCTTGAACGCGACCAGACACCCGCCCCGCTCGAAGCACTCCTCGCCGCCATATGACGAACACGGCCCAGCGAACGCAGCGCACGGAGCCGCATCGCTCGCGCCACAACCAGCACTGACCGCTCAGGCGAACCCACCGGCGCTCCTCGCGCGAGGTGGTCAGGCGGGCGAGCGCTCCGCCAGCACGTTCTTCAGCTCCTCCATTGACGCCCGGATCCTTTCTTGCAGGTCAGGGCCGCCCGGCTCGTCGATCCACCGTGCGAAGGCGACCTTGAACACCGCGATCCCGGTCTCGGCGGCCAGGCTCGCGGCAGGCTCGGGCACACCACGGCCACGCAGCGCTTCGGACATGGCGACAGCGAGTCCGGCGAGCTTGATCAGCTCGCGTTCTCGTAGCTCCGCATGTGCTGAGACGATGCTTTCGCGCAGCCTGACCCGTTCGGCGTTCTCCAGAAACTGCGCACCCAGGGTTTCTAGTGCGTGGCCCACCACGTCCATGGGCGCTGCGCCGGCTGGTGTGTCCGCGACGACACGGGTCAGCAGGTCCCGCACCATCTCCGTGCCGGAGAACAGGACTTCGCGCTTGTCCGCGAAATGCCGGAAGTAGGTGCGCTCGGTCAGCCCGGCCCGCGCGGCGATCTCTGCCGCCGTGGTCTTCTCGAACCCCTGCTCCACGTAGAGCTCCAACGCCGCCTGCGCCAGTCGGCCGCGCGCGTTTGGTTCCCATCGACCCATGGGCCGATCATACGCGATGACAGTGAATGCCATCACGTCGTACGGGGAGGGCAGGCATCGGCACACGTATCCGGCGGACGCCCAGCTCGCCTCCTTGGATGAGCGCGGACGCGGCCCGAGCACCTCGCCGCGTGCGGCCGGGGCGGACCGACGCACAGCGCTGCCGCGATTCGGCTGCCCCCGCCACAACCATGGCCGTGGGTGCGATGGTCACCGGTCGGCGTGGAAGTAGTGCCCCTTCTCCAGGTCGTCGATGAGCCCAGGATGCGTGGGCTGCCAGCCCAGCAGCTCGCGGGTCAGGGTGCTCGACGCCGGGCTGTCGAGCGACAGGACCGCACCCAGCCAGCCGAAGTGGGTTCCGGCGTCCTCGGGCGCGACGGAGACGACGGGCAGGTCGAGGTGGCGGCCGATCAACTCGGCGACGGTGCGGAGCGGCACACCTTCGTCGTTGACGGCGTGCAGCGTCGAGCCCGCCGGAGCGCTCTCCACCGCGAGGCGGAACAGGTGGGCGGCGTCCAGCCGGTGCACGGCGGGCCAGCGTGCGGTTCCGTCGCCGATGTATCCGGAAACGCCCTTGCCCTTGGCGATGGCGATGAGTGCGGCCATGAAGCCCCGGTCCCCCGGCCCGTACACCGTCGGCGGCAGCCGCAGGACGGAGCTGCGGATGTCCCGGGCGGCCAGAGCGAGAGTCAGCTCCGCGGTCACCTGGCGCCCCCGCGGCCCCGCGTCCAGATCCGCCGTGCTGCGGAGGTCGATGTCGTGGCCGTCCTGCTCGGTACTCATGCGCCCGGGCATGAGTCCGACCAGCCCGGAAGCGAGGACGAAGGGTTTGCCGGACCCGGCGAGCGCATCGCCGAATGCTTCGACCGCACGCCGGTCCTCCTGGACGGCGCCCGCGAAGTCTCCGGTGAAGGCGATGTCGTGGTTGAAGGCGAGGTGGATCACGCCCTCCGACGCGGCCGCCGCACCGCGCAGGCCGTCGAGATCGCCGAGCGTGCCACGGTGCACCTCCACTCCGGCGGCGGTGAGGGCGGCGGCCGACACATCGCAACGCGCGAGGCCGACCACGCGATGACCTGCGGCGATGAGCTCAGGGACGAGGGCGGAACCGATCCAGCCGGACGCGCCGGTGACGAATATGCGCATGAAGACTCCTCCTGAACGAGGTGACCGCCGTCACGGCGGTCCGCAGCGACGACCATCGATGTCAGTCACTGCCATCAACCCTAGCACTGGATGTCAGCGACTGTCATCACAGGGAATCCGGACAGAAGCCGACGGCCGGCCGCAGAACGTGCGCGCCCACGGTCGACCCGGAGCTCCACACCGCATGACCGGCCGAGTGGACCGCTACGCCAGCGCCACCGTGCACCTGGGCGAGCCGCCGGATGGCCGACCCGAACAACAGTGATCGCACAGTCCCCTGTGGCAGGGTCGCGCCATGCCCTTTGATCACAACGACCATTACCATCGCCTGCTTTTGCGCCACGTCCCCCGAACTTGCGGGGCGGCACTGGATGTTGGCTGCGGGACCGGCCGGTTCGCCCGTCGCCTCGCGCACCTGTGCGCCGACGTCGACGCCGTCGATCCATCCCGGGAGGCCATCACGGAAGCCCGCACCCTGGCCGGTCGGACGGACGGCGCGCCGAGCCCACGCTTCGAGCACGCGGACATCACCCGGGTCGAACTGCCCCCGGCGCACTATGACTTCATCTCGTGTCTCGCCAGCATTCATCACATGCCGTTCGAGACGGTCACCGAGTTGCGTGATGCTCTGGCACCTGGCGGCGTCCTTGTGATCTTGGGTTGCTACCCGGAGAAGGCTCCGCTCGACTGGGCCTGGAGCCTCACAGCGGTGCCCGTCAACGCCGTCGCCAGGCTCGCCGTCGCCGTCAGGGACAAGCTTCGCCGTGGCACCGCGGCGGCCGATCGCACCCGGGTGACGGCACCGGTGAGACAGCCGGTCATGCCCCTGTCCGAGATCCGCCGGGAGGCCGCCGCGCTATTGCCCGGTTGCAGCGTTCGCAGGCTCCTCTTCTGGCGCTACCTGCTCGTCTTTCGCAACGGTGAGCGATCTCCTGAATCCACGACTGTACGACCTGTCCGACCAGTTGGGCGTTGGGCGGCGACAGACCGATATGGCAAGCTCGCCCGCGTGACTCTTGATCCAGACAGCGGATGGTCCTTCGCGACCGCGCGCGAGGCGGCCGGCTTCGGTGCCGGTGAGGTCACCGGTACGCCCCGCGTCGAACACGCCGTGGGCGAGGACGGGACGCTCTGCGGCATACCGGCGGACCAAGTCACCGGCTACCGGCACCTGTTCGTACCGGCGCGGAGGAAGGCGTGTCCGGAGTGCACCCGGCGCGCCGTAGCGGCGCCGACGCGACCATGCGCTCAAGAGCGCCTCCACGACAGGCTCCAGGCGGCCGACCCCGGACAGGCCCGCGACGACCTCCTGGCCGCTCTGCGGAACGGGGCGGAAGTACGCCTCTGGGTCCACGGCCCCGCCTCTAGCCTGGCCAGCCACTATGCGGACCTCGACTCCCTGACCGAGGGAGCCGAGCCCGCCGTCGAAGCCTTCGCCGCCGCCAGGACCATCGGGCTGGCGCGCGTCGAAGACGGCGCGTGGCTCTTCCTCGCTGTCCTGCCCGAGGACGGCGGCCGCCCCCTGGTGGCACGTGGGCCCCGCCCTGTCTGCTGACGCCCTCGGCCGCGGATCAGGCCTCCGGGAACACGGCGTCGGTCGTCAGCGGGCCCGCGGTGATGCGCAGGGTCCGGATACGGACCGGCTCTTCCTGGTCGAGGTAGAAGATGTGCATGAACGGGGCCCGCACGACGTGGTCCGGTTCGCTCTTCCTGGCCATGGTCGCCTCGCCGCGCAGGAGACGGACCCCGTCGCCCGCGGTCCAGAACTCGAGAACCTCATGGGTGATGTTCAGCGGCGAGTCGATCTTCACGAAGAACGCCTTGATCGCTTCGACACCGTGCACATGGGCGGTGCCGAAGTACATGTCGGTGTCCTCGGTCAGTGGCGCGAAGCCCTCGTCGAACTCCAGATTGTCGATGGCATCCATGAACTTCAGGACCCAACCGGGCACGGTCGTCGTCTGTGCGGTGTCTGTCATCGTGAGTGTCTCCTGGTTCAAGCGACGGACAGTGCAGCGCGGAGGGGCGCCGCTCTCGACGCTGACGCCTCCGAGGCGGGGCGCAGCACGGCATTCTCAGTCGCAGGGGCGTTCGAACATGGGGGTGGCCTCCGCGTCGTACGGCAGGGTGGAAATCGCTGCGGCGTAGCCCTGGTCCAGTGCGTGCCGCTGGCGGGCGGTGTGCGGGCCCTTGGGGAGTGCGGCCAGGCGCGCCAGCCGTTCCTCGTATGCCTCCGTGATGTGCTCCGCGGTTGTCTGCCAGTCGGGTTCGTCCGGTACGCGGACCAGTTCTACGCAGGCCGGTTGCGTCCCCTCGGCCAGCGCGGCCGTGGCCCGGTCGTGGCCGTCGAGAATGAGCCAGCCGTCCAGGAAGGACACCCACCACAGCAGGACGGGGGCGAGGGTGCCCTCACGGACGTGTTTGCGGTACGCCTTCACACGCGGGGCGTCGGGGGCAGGAAGCGGACGCAGTGGCAGGACGCCGTGCCAGCCGCCGCCGCAGAGCATGTCGAGGGTGACGTCCGGCCAGTCCTGGACGAAGTCGCAGCTCCAGATGCCCGGAGCGAAGGTGGTGCGCGGGGTCAGGCGCCATCGCCCGTGGTGCAGCGGGCCGAGCCCCGTCTCCTCCAGCCACCGTGCGTATCGGTGCGGCCAGTCGGCCCCGGCCCGCATCTCCGCGGCGGTCAGAGTCGGCAGTGGCGAGCGGTAGCCGGGAAGGCGGCGCAGGTGGAGGTCGCGGCAGCAGCCCTCGCCCTCCGACCGGGCCTGGATCAGCGGTTGTTCGCCCTGCCGGAGCTCCCAGCCCCTGTCCGCGCCCCGCTCAAAACGCAGGGCAGGCGGCTCTGGCCACCCGTCCGGCACGCCCAGGACAAGTCCGCCCGCCGGTAGAAGTTCCCTCGCCGACCTGATCATGCAGACAGTGTCAACACGAAGGGCCTCTCCCCCGCAAGGGGGTTGAGCACCGGTCGGGCACCCCGATGCGCCCAGCACAACACCTCGAACCGGATTCACCCACGGCAGTTGAAGAGAGCACGCGATGCCTCTGCCCGGTCCGCTTGTTCGCCGGACAGGGAACGACGCCCTCCAAGGCAAACCGATGGCTCCCACCGGACTCGGCAAGAACACGGCGATGTGAAGCCCGCCCATCTGATGCGGACGACGGACGGCGAAGTCAAGGTCCTCGACTTCGGGATCTTCAACTCCGGGGCCGGCATGGGCGGCGTGTCCGACGTATACGGGCCGGTCGCCACGCTGGTCCGTGTCTTCGTCGCCAACGAGGGTGGCCTGCTGGCCCTGGGCACCGGTGGCGGCAACCACTGAAGCCCGCGAGTGCTTTTGAGCGGAGGCCACCCTGGGCCCGGCGTCGGACGAGGGGGCACCGGGCCTACTTGAAGGCCGCCGCGGAGCGCACCCTGGACTCCGAAATACGCCAACGCCTCCAGGACAGAGTCCGCCGCCTGTAGGCCAAGGCCGAGCGGCCGGCCGGCCGACACGCCGCGGCCTGTCACACCTCGGCCGCCGAGCGGATGGCCCGCGTGCCGGGCGACACCTCAAGACGCACCACGCTGCCCGGCGCGGCATCCGGTGAGTCGGGCGGCAGCGCCCAGGCGATGGTGCGGTCGCCCTCGCCCGTGTCCAGGGCGAGGAAGCGCGGCGCCGACTTGCGCCGACGCGGCTCCATGCGCAGCACCTCTCCGGTGACGGTGCGCGGAACACGCCGCTCCAGGACCGCGAGGGCCAGGTAATACGCGGTCAGCGCGCCGAAGCAGACGATCAGGGCCGTCTCGATCGGCAGCGGCCCGTCCATGGCGTCGTCGAGCCAGGCGTGGGAACCGGCGAAGTTGCCGGGCATCATCGCCAGGAAGCCCACGAACAGCGTCCAGCGACCGAAGCGTCCGGCGACCGCCACCCCGAGCAGGGCGGTGCCCACCCAGCCGGCGCTGAGCAGCAGGCCGGGTCGGCGCAGCGAGTGGTCCGCGTCGGCACCGTCAGTGACGGCCCAGTCCGGCTGGCGCAGCACCGCGAAGAGGCAGAGACCCGCGGCCACCACGCCTGCGGCACAGGCGAGTTGCAGCAGTCGGGGCGTGGTGGCGCCGAAGCCGGGGCGCAGCCGCGGGTAGCGGATCCTGACCGGACGCCAGGTGCCGCCGTAGGAGGACCAGACCCGGCGCTTGTCGCCGGCGTCGAACCCGAGCAGGCGACCGGCGCGGCTGGTGACTCCGAGAGCCGTCCCGTATGCGAGGTAGCGGTCCCACACCGTGACCGCCGCCGGGGACAGCTGCGCGAACTCCTCGTGGGCGCGCAGCCAGGACTGGACCCCGGCCCAGTGCCCCGCGCGTTCGAGGCCGTGCGAGGTCGCCCGCTCCCCGAGCACACGGGCCAGCAGCCACATCAGCGCGACCGCCGGAACGCAGCCGACTACCACGGCGCCGCGAATGCCGTGTCCACCGGCAACGACGGCCACCGCGAACAGCACACCGGGGGCGAAGGCGGTCCCATAGAACGCGCCCGCGAGCAGGCGCGCGAAGCGGGGCCGGGACAGCCCGCGCTGCCGTGCCTCGGAGACGATCTCCTGGTGCAGCGCGCTGTTCCAGGACTTCGCGCTCTCTTCGGCACGGAAGGCGATGGCCCCGATCGGAGCACCGGTCGCACCGGCCTGTTCGGCGACGCGGTCGAAGACCCGTCGCTCGTACGGTGTGAGGTCCTCCGTGTCCTTGCCGGTGACGTGCACCGTGCTGCGGGCCGGGTCGTCGTCCGGCTGGCGCACCTCTATCAGGCCCCGGGCCGCGAGGTCCAGAAGGACGGCTGCGGCGGCGCGGTCGACGGACCGCCAACGGTTGGCCAGCAGTGCGACGACGCCGGGAGATTCCGGGTCGGGCCCGAACTCCTGGGTGGCGGGGCCGGTGTGCACGGTGCCGTTGCGCGTGGCTGCCAGGGCGAGCCCGAAGGCCGCGAGCCACAGCCCGATCAGACCCGCGCCGCCCCAGTACAGCTCTGCTGCGAAGCTCACGCGAACCTCACCCGCACCACGTCCTGAGAAGCGGACCCCGCCTCGAAATACTCCCTGCGCGCATGAGCGCCGCCCAGACCGGCCACGACGTTGCCCGGGAAACTCTCCAGAGCGCTGTGATAGCTCTGCACGGCACTGTTGTAGAACTGCCGCGCATAAGCGATCTTGTCTTCCGCGGTGGTGAGTTCCTCCTGCAGTGTGGCGAAATGCCGGTCCGCCTTCAGCTGCGGATAGTTCTCGCCCAGCGCGATCAGCCTGCCGAGGGACGCGGTCAGCGCATCCTCGGCGGCCGCTTTGTCCATGACGCCGAGGTCGCCACCCGTGGCCGCTCCTCGCGCCGCGACGACGGCTTCGAACGTTCCCCGCTCGTGCGCGGCGTATCCGCGCGCACCCTCGACCAGATTCGGTATCAGCTCATGCCGACGCTTGAGCTGAACATCGATCTGCGCCCAGGACGCCTGCGTCTGATTCCGCAGTCGCACCAGCCGGTTGTACGTACTGACCAGCCACCATGCCAGTGTGGCTATGACCATGACGGTGACTGCTCCAACGATGACACCCACGGTGTCGCCCCCCAAAAAAATTAGCGATCGTAGATCGGCCCCCCGGCCGAACTTGGAGATGATAAGCCCCCATCGGGAAGCCGACCGACAAAGAAGGCGAGAGGCACCCACAGGGGCCGGGCCATAGCTGGCTCGGGGATCGCCCCAACTGCTCGGTTCTCAAGGGCCTTGGGCCCGCACCCTGCCGTGGTCCAGCAAATCAAGGGGTGAGCCACCGACACCCTCGCCTGACCGTGCCCCTCCACGTTCGGTGCCGCCGGACCGGTCGCTCGCGCATCCGCAGAGGAAACCGTGAGTCCAGGGCGCATCAATATCTGCCCCCGCGAAGTGAGAATTAGCCGTGGAGCGCAGTGAATATTACGTACCCGACACGCAGGACGAAGTTATTCGCCGCGCACGGCCGGTCGCACCGTGCTACTGTCGATCTCAGTTGCAGTTGTGGTTCCCAAATCTTGCAAGAATTCCCACCCCCGTTAATTCCGGTGGCGATTCTTTCTGGCTCCGGTTGTTTCCCGGCAAGGGTGATCATCACGGCGACACGGGGTGCACGCAGTGTGCGCTTCGAGCACCGCCCTCAAGGAGAAATAACATGGCTTCCGGAACTGTGAAGTGGTTCAACGCGGAAAAGGGCTTCGGCTTCATCGAGCAGGACGGCGGCGGCGCTGACGTGTTCGCCCACTACTCGAACATCGCCGCCCAGGGCTTCCGTGAGCTGTCGGAGGGCCAGAAGGTCAGCTTCGACATCGCGCAGGGGCAGAAGGGCCCGACGGCCGAGAACATCGTTCCCGCCTGACGTCGGCACACACTTCGCAGCTGGGGCCCGCACCTTGGGGTGCGGGCCCCAGCTCGCTGCGTTTCAGGGACTGTGCGGCCCGTTCTCAAGGAACGCCCCGGACTCCGGAACGAATATCCGTCGGACACTCCGCCCGGACAAGCAGCTCATCCGCGACTGACTCATCGCAGGAATCGCCGTCACACAGATCCGCGAAACCTGCCGCGCGCAATACTTCGCCGCCCTGGTTTCTCATCTGCTTCGGCTCCGATTCCCTCCGGCTCGTTCTTGCAATTCTCCCCGCTGCTCGTTTGCTGCGAGAATTCCTTGATACGTGCCACGTCAAGGAAGGCTCCACTTGAACCGCACGCGCACGAACGACCGCTTCGCCCGCACTCGCGCCGGAAATCCGAGCACGCCGCAGGGCGGAAGCCGCACCGGCTCGCAGCGCCGTTCAGGCCACGGCTCCCGACAGTCCGGGCCGCAGGGCGAGTTCGCACTGCCGAAGACGGTCACCCCTGCGCTGCCTGCCGTGGAGGCGTTCGCCCAGCTCGACATGCCGGCACAGTTGCTGAGCGCGCTCGGCCACGAGGGCGTCACCGTACCCTTCCCGATCCAGGCCGCGACCCTGCCCAACTCGCTCGCGGGCCGCGATGTTCTCGGCCGTGGGCGCACCGGCTCGGGCAAGACGCTCGCCTTCGGCCTGGCACTGCTGGCCCGTACGGCCGGTCGACGTGCCGAAGCGCGGCAGCCGCTGGCCCTCGTGCTGGTGCCGACCCGCGAGTTGGCACAGCAGGTCACCGACGCCCTCACTCCATACGCCCGCTCCGTGAGGCTGCGGCTGGCCACCGTGGTCGGCGGGATGTCGATCGGCAAGCAGGCCGGTGCGCTGCGTACCGGGGCGGAGGTCGTCGTCGCCACGCCGGGCCGTCTCAAGGATCTCATCGACCGGGGCGACTGCCGCCTGGACCAGGTCGCCGTCACCGTCCTCGACGAGGCCGACCAGATGACCGACCTGGGCTTCATGCCCCAGGTCACCGAGCTGCTCGACCAGGTGCGCCGGGACGGTCAACGGATGCTGTTCTCCGCCACGTTGGACCGCAACGTCGACCGGCTGGTCCGTCGCTATCTGACCGACCCGGTCGTCCACTCCGTCGACCCGTCCGCCGGCGCGGTGACCACCATGGAGCACCACGTGCTCCACGTGCACGGTGCGGACAAGCACCGCACGACCACCGAGATCGCCGCCCGCGACGGCCGGGTGATCATGTTCCTGGACACCAAGCACGCCGTGGACCGCCTGACCGAGCACCTGCTGAACAGCGGCGTCCGGGCCGCCGCGCTGCATGGCGGCAAGTCCCAGCCGCAGCGCACCCGGACCTTGTCCCGCTTCAAGTCCGGGCACGTGACGGTGCTGGTGGCGACCAATGTCGCGGCGCGCGGCATCCACGTCGACAACCTCGACCTCGTCGTGAACGTCGATCCGCCCACCGATCACAAGGACTACCTGCACCGGGGCGGCCGCACGGCCCGCGCGGGCGAGTCCGGCAGCGTCGTCACGCTGGTGACGCCCAACCAGCGCCGCGAGATGAGCCGGCTGATGACCGCGGCCGGTATCACCCCGCGGACCACCCAGGTCCGCTCGGGCGAAGCCGAACTGATCCGCATCACCGGCGCGCAGGCCCCCTCGGGGATCCCGGTCACCATCACCGCGCCCGCTTCGGAGCGTCCCCGGCGCAGCACCTCCGCCACGTCCCGCGGGCGCCGTGGCCGCGCGGGTCGGGGCCGCACCACCGGCGACGAGGCACGCCGGACGGCACAGCGCCCGCCCACCGTCACCCCGGCCCTCTAGCGCTGCGTCGGACCAGCCCGCGGTGTCGGGTCCGTTCGTGGTGAACGAAAGAACTCGCTTTTATCCCGTGGGAGGCATCCTTTGACACCGGTTCAGCCTCGCCAACGCCCCGCGCACGCCCTCCGCTTGGCTGCGACCAGGACCGGGGCCCGGCATCGGTGCCGACCGCAGGTCTGGGACGGCATGGCCGGTGCTCGTGTCGGGTTCCCGCGGGTGTGCGATCGGGACGAGCAGGTCGCGGGCCCCAGCACCCAGGCCCGGCTCGTCGCCGTCCGCGACAGCTCTGTCTCCGCGGACCGTCTGCGGTTGCGGGACGTCCTCGGCGGCGAGGAATCGTACGCCGTACCCATCACCACCTCTGGGCCCGGCGCCGCACGTGCGACGAGCCTGCCGCAGCCCGGCGCCCCCTCCGCGGTGGCAGGCACGCGCGGGCCCGGCCCGGGCGCTCTCGCGCTGTCCCGGTGATCGACCAGGGCCCCGCCCGAACTCCCTCCCCGTTCCCAGTGACCTTTCTTCCCCTGTGAGGCATCATGCGCTGCGTCATCGCCCGGTTCCCGTTCGACCTCACCAAGAGCGGGGTGCTGACCTCGATGAAGGGCGTGAAGCCGGAGGCCGTCACGGGTGCGTCCGTGCTGATCGGCCGCCGCCACTACCCCGTCAAGCAAGTGGGCGAGGTCATCACCCGTCAGGATCGCCGCGACTTCACCGCCGCCGAGGTGACCCGGGCCATGACGCGGCTCGGCTTCACCTGCCGAAGCGGTCAGGAGGCCGTGGCCGCCCCCTCGTACGGCCTGACGCCACTCGAGGCGGCCTCGGCCCTGCTGGGCAGTCCCAGCTCGCTCGGGATGTGACGAAGACCGCCGGAGGCTGAACCGCCGGACAACGATGAGGGGCCCTGCCGACGCGCGTCGGCAGGGCCCCTCATCGTTGTCGTCGTCCAATCGTTCCGGCCGACCGGCCGCGTCCCTCAAGTCGGGGCCCCCGCCGGTCCTCAGGGGGTCTCAGCTGTCGGAATACCGGAAGTCGCCCACCGTCCAGGCGCTGACGTCCTTGATGGCCACGCGGTACATCCCGCCGGTCTCGGGGATGCCGATGTTGCCCTGGAGGATCCGGGCGAGATGGAAGTGGAGATGGGTGGGCGCCTCGCCACACCCGGCCCGGTCCCGGGGCCCGTCCTCGATGAAGACCTCCGAGAAGGAGTCGAGGTCGTCCGAGTCCTTGAGTACCTCCGAGACCCGCTCCCTCCACACGGCTTCGGGAGCCAGTCGGCCGGTGATGACAGCACCACCGACAACAACGGTCAGCGACATCCGATTGCTCTGCGCGGACTCCACCATGGCGGAGATACCGACGAGCAGCTCGTCAGGGTTCGACATGGGAGCCGATTCTATCCAGCGGCCGCTCCCGCTTCCCACCCCAGAGGTGGCCCCAGGACGACCGGACCCTCCCCCGTCACAAAATCTATGTTTGCCAGAGTAGACATTGACTTGACACGTGGCTAGGGTTTCTTCGTCGAGACAGTCAGAGACGCCCGGCAGACATGAACTGGCGGGAGAGCACGACCAGTCCCCGTGGGCCGGCTTCACAGACAGACCGGTTCATCCAAGGACGGAGGGAGCAGACGCCATCAGGATCGCCCGGCCGTAGAGGGTTCGGACCGGGTACGGCAAGGCCCCCGGAATGGAAGGTGGTCCCCGGTCACGCACTTTCGATCCCCCGACCCCCTGCCCCTTTCCGGGCCGGGCGGCGGAAACAGAAGGTCGGCGCGGCGATAGCGTCGGCAGATGGTGTTCAATTCCCTCGGGGCCCTGGTGCCGTACGGCATCAGGGCCCCTCGACGCGTTGCAGAACAACGAGGTGACATGACAGCAGATAATCCATTGAGCGGTCGTCTGGATGACGACGACTACCCGGCCTACACGATGGGCCGAGCCGCCGAGATGCTCGGAACCACTCCGGGGTTCCTTCGAGCCATCGGCGAGGCGCGGCTCATCACACCGCTCCGGTCCGAGGGCGGACACCGGCGCTACTCCCGCTACCAGCTCCGGATCGCCGCGCGCGCCCGCGAACTGGTGGACCGGGGGACCCCGGTCGAAGCCGCCTGCCGGATCGTCATCCTCGAGGACCAACTCGAGGAAGCGCAGCGCCTCAATGCCGAGTACCGCCGCAAGGCGAAGCAGACGTCGGAGGGTCCCGGTTCCGCCTGAGTACGTCGGCCGGGCCGGCCAGTGCACGCGAAGCGAACACCGGGCCCTCACCTGGGCCCGGCCCCGCTCACCCACCCATCGCCGCGAAATCCTCCCGCCGAAGAGCCGGTGCTTGGGGGGAGCAGGCGGGCCCGTGAGGCCGAGTGCGCTCAAGTCGGCTGCCACGCCGCGGGCGTGCCACATCACGGCTGAGCGTGTGAGTTTCCGGGTGCTGGACGGGCCCCGGCTGCCGCGCGACGCCGTCAACGTTCCACTCCTGCGGACGCGTTCGCGTCGTACGCGGAGCGCGGGCCGGAGGGTCCACATGCCCACCGCGAAGGCGCCGGACCTGGGGGTGCCTGGCGCCCCGGCCCAGCCGCGCCCCTCTCCCGGACTTCAGCGCGAACCGGACCGGCCCCGGGCGCCGCGCCCCAGCAAGTCAGCCGGCCGCCGGGCGAATCACCCAAGAGTGGTCAGCTCTTGCCCGCTTGCCCGGTGCCCGCGTTCGGGAGGGCGTCCAGGCGGGCGACGAGGTCCGGGTGCGTGTGGGTGAGGTAGGGCCGCGTCGCGTTCAGGGGAGGAATGAGGGTTGCCGGATCGTCATGGGCGAGGGCCGCGTCGAGTCGGCCGATCGGCGCGTGCGCGGCGGTGGGCAGATCGGTGAGAGCAGTGATCTGGGCGGCAAGACGCCGCAGGGAAGCGGCGTTGTCACGCGCCCAGGCCGCGACACCGCGCTCGGCGGCACGGCGCTCACGGGTGGCCTGAACCCGCTGCTCGCCCGTGCTCCCGGCGAGGCCGGGCCGGTTGCGCAGATACCGGCGCTCGGCCGCCTGGCGGCTGGCGACACCGAGGGGATGGGCGAGGTCGGCCCAGCTGGCCCCGGCGTCACGGGCCGTCTCGATCAGGCCGGTTTCCCATCCGGCGAGCTGCTCGCGGACCTGTCGCAGCAGCAGGAGCGAGGCCAGGGCCTGCTCGGGACCCGCGCCTGTTCCGGCGCCTCGGTCCGCGCCCTGCTGAGCCGCGCGAAGAGCGTGGTCGATGGTTTCCAGAGCTGCCGCAGCGGCGAGGAACGAGGCCGGGCTCTGAGCGTCGCCACTGCGGGAGGTGGGCTGGTCAGGGGCTGCCATGGGCACCTTCTTCGAGCCTGTCGTCGTGTCGACGACACCATGTTTGTCATCCATTGGATGACATGCTACAACGTTTGGTGTGACGCGCATTGGCAGGTACTGCCCGACCCCCTGGAGGTGTTTCACGATGTTGATGCGCACCGACCCGTTCCGCGAGTTCGACCGGCTGACCCAGCAGCTGATGAGCCCCGGCACCTGGTCGAAGCCCGCCACGATGGCGATGGACGCCTACCGCGAGGGTGACGAGTACGTCGTCGCGTTCGACCTCCCCGGCGTCAGCTCGGAGGCGATCGACATCGACGTCGAGCGGAACATGCTGACCGTCAAGGCCGAGCGGCGCCCCGTGTCGAAGGCCGACGGCGTGCAGATGGAACTCTCCGAGCGGCCGATGGGTGTCTTCTCCCGCCAGCTCGTGCTGGCCGACACCCTCGACACCGAACGCATCCAGGCCGACTACGACGCGGGAGTCCTCGTCCTGCGGATCCCGATCGCCGAGCGTGCCAAGCCCCGCAAGATCACCATCGGCACACAGTCCGCTCGCACGGAAATCCCCGGCTGAGCCGGAGCTGCTCGCCCCGGCCGCGCGGAGGGCTGAGTCACTCCTCTCCGACCGCCCTCCGCACCGGACGACCGACCGGCGCCTCAACCGATGTGACCCGCGACGGGCACTGCATCGGGCCCTGCGGCGCCGGCCTCGGGAAACGAATGGCGGAGAGGCGGCCGCCTCAGCAGCGCGGGCCCCTGCCCGGCCCCTCCGCACGCACCCGCACCTTGACTCACACCCGCAGCCCGTCCCCCGGCAAGAGAAAGGCCATGACCGCAGTGATGTCCGACCTGCAGACGAAGCCCCGGCAGTCGCTCGCGATGACCTACGAGCAGTTGCTGGAGAAGGTCCGCTACGAAGGCGCCTACCCCACCAGGGAGAGAGCCGAGCAAGCGCTCCGCATGGTGGTCGCAGGGCTCGGACGCCAGCTGACGGGCGAAGAACGCGTCGAACTGGCCGCTCGCCTGCCCCACCAGGCAGCCCTCCTGCTCGCCGAGCAGATCCCCAGCCCCCGGCCCCTCACCGGATGGGAGTTCGTCAAGGACCTGGCCGAGCGCTCCCACGCCGGCCTCGCGACCACCCGCTGGGACACCGGCTCCGTCCTGTCCATCATCGCACCGCTGGCCGGCCCCGACCTGCTCACGCGCATCCTCGCCCAACTCCCCTCCGGCTACGCCCTCCTGTTCGGCCGTGCCGAACTCACCCAAGCCGCGTAGCTCAGGGAGCCCTTCACCCTTCGCATGCCCCAGCCGGCCCGCATCCCCCTTCGGGACGCGGACGCCGGCTGGACCCGCGTCCTCGCCCGCCGCCACGTGATGGTTGAGCCGCATCGGTCGACCGCCCACCCGGAAACGCCCACAGCCTCGCTCTGGTGCGGATCAACACGGTTGAGCTGCGCGAAGGCCCTGGCCGGGCGCGTGCTCCGCTGGGTGGGTCTCTTCGGGTGGCGGGGTGTTTCGGTCGGCTGTCGGCAGGTGATGCATGGCGTACCGGCGGGGGATGCAAGGCGGCCAGAGCAGCAGCCGTCCCGCCGAGTCGTCCTTCGGAGGCCCGTCGTGTCACTGCGTTCCCGTCGTTTGTCGCTGCCCCGCCACGGCGGCCGTGCGATCGTCGCCCTGCTCGCCGCCTCGCTGGCCCTGGTCGCCCCGGCCGGGGCCGTGGCCCACAACGACGGAGACGGGCCGCTGGGGGCCAAACTGCGTGAGCTGGTCGACCGCCCCGACGGGCCTCCCGGCGCCATCGCGGTGCTCCGCACCGACGGTCGGGTACGGGTCGTTCGGGCGGGGGTGGCCGAGCTCGGCACCAACCGTCCGCCCCACCCGGGCGACCACATGCGGCTGGCCAGCGCGGCGAAGGCGTTCAGCGGTGCGGTCGCGCTCCGTCTGGTCGACTGCGGAGTGCTCGGCCTGGACGACACCATCGCCAAGCGGCTGCCCTCGCTACCGGCCGACTGGGGCCGGGTGACGCTGCGTCAGTTGCTCAACCACACCAGCGGGTTGCCGGACTACAGCGACGCCCCGAAGTTCGTCGACGTGATCCGGGCCGACCCCCACCACGTGTTCGACTCCCGGCACCTGCTCGACTACGTCGCCGACCAGGACCTGGAGTTCGCGCCCGGGTCCCGCTACCAGTACTCCAACTCCGACAACATCGCCGTCGCCCTGATGGCCGAGGCCGCGACCGGCAGGAGCTATGAGGATCTGCTGGCCTCGGAGGTCTTCCAGCCGCGCGGGCTCACCCAGACCAGTCTCCCGGCCGGCTACCAGTTGCCCGAGCCCTACCTGCACGGCTACGACGTCGAACCGGGGCGACCGGCGGAGGACGTCTCCACTCTGTTCGGCGCATCCGGCTCCTGGGCCTCGGGCGGGCTGGTCTCCACCCCGGCGGACTTCAACACCTTCATGGCCGGCTACGCGGGCGGCACTCTGATCAGCGACGCGACCCGGAAGCAGCAGCGAGCCTTCGTCAACGGTGCCTCCCAACCGGCCGGTCCCGGAGCCAACCAGGCCGGACTGGCGCTCTTCAAATACACCACCCGGTGCGGCGTGGTGTACGGGCACACCGGCAACACTGCGGGCTACACCCAGCTCGGCGTAGGCACTCCGGACGGTCGCCGCAGCCTCACCCTGTCCGTGACCTCGCAGATCAGCCAGAAGACCAACCCCGACCTGCTGACACACCTGCGCGCCGTGGAAGAGGACTTCGTCTGCGCTCTGCTGTCCCATTAGGGCTGGGGCACGTACAGATCTGGCGGGTGCCCCCGGGCTTGCCCGGGGCCCTGTCGCCCGGTTCATACCGGGCAACTGCACGCCTCCCCCGGCACGACTCGTACCGCCCACCCAGCGGCATCACCTGACGGCTGTGAACCCACCGGCGTTACCCGCACGAGAGCGAGCCATCGGCCCACCGGCCGAGGAGCCGCCCAACCCGGCGCGGGCGTCGAGCGCGCGCAGGTTGACGCCGCGTCGTGCGCCCTGTGCGTTCGAACCCGTCCCCTGACCAAGGGATTCACCGATCCGACGGAAGACGGACCCGGCGCCTGGCCGATCCCGCCCGCGACAGCCGCCGGGCTCTCTCCACAAAGCCTCAGTCGCGGCTCTATGCAGGGGAGTTACCTAAAGGTAACTTACCTGGAGCCCATCCTGTCGCTCGCTTAACAATCCACGGGGGAGCCATGTTCAGACACACCAAGCGGCTGCTGGCGACCGCAATTGCCACCGCTCTGGCCACCGGGGCCGTCCCGGCGGCGACGGCCGCCGCCATGCCGTCGGCGGCCAGGGCGAGCGATCCGTTCTACGCGTACGACGGCAGCGCGCCGTTGGCGTCGTACGCGCCGGGCGCCGTGCTGAAGAAGCGGACGTTGCAGTACCACATCGTGGGGTTGCCCACGCCGGTCACGGCGATCCAGCTGCTCTACCGCACCAGCGACGCTCAGGGCCGGCCCGCCGCCAACGTCACCACCGTGGTGCGCAGCATCACGGGTGACAGCAGCAAGGCGGTGTCCTACCAGTCGTTCTACGACTCCCTGAACCCCCAGGACGGGCCGTCCCGTGCCATCGCGGGTGGCGTCACCCTGGGCGGGATCATCGCGAACAGCGAGAACCTCTTCCTGGTGCCGCTCCTGGCCCAGGGCTACAACGTCGTCATCCCCGACACCGAGGGACAGACCGCCGACTTCGCGGCGGGACCCGAGTACGGGACCAACACACTTGACTCGATCCGGGCCGCGACCGACGCCGAGGCCGCAACCGGCATGAACGCCGACACCCGGATCGGTCTGATGGGTTACTCCGGCGGTGCCATCGCGACCAACTGGGCCGCCGCGCTCGCACCTTCCTACGCGCCCGACGTGAACAAGAAGCTCGTGGGCTTCGCCGAGGGCGGCCTGCTCGTGGACCCGGCACACAACCTCAAGTACGTGGACGGCTCCCTGGTGTGGTCCGGTGTCATCCCCATGGCGATCATCGGAGTCTCCCGGTCGTACGGCATCGACCTGAAGCAGTACCTGAACAGCTACGGCCAGCAGGTGTACGCGAAGCTGGAACACGGCTCGCTCCTCGACGCGCTCGGCCACTACCCGGGGTTGACCTGGAAGAAGCTGGCGAAGCCGCAGTACGCCAACCCGAACTCGGTCACCGCTTTCGTGGAGGCGGTCAACAAGATCAACCTGGGCTCGGCCGCCACTCCGACCGCGCCCGGGTTCATCGCGCAGGGCAACGGCGGTGTCGTCGAGGGAACCTTCGGCAACCCGCCGGGCATCGGGACCGGCGACGGGGTCATGGTCGCCGGAGACGTGCGCGCCCTGGCCCGGCAGTACTGCGCCTCCGGCAACGGCTCGATCGCCTACCACCCGTACAACCTGCTCAGCCACGTCCCGGTGGCCGCGGCCTGGGCTCCCGAAGCGGTCGGCTGGCTCGGGGACCGGTTCGCCGGCAAGACGGCTCCGTCCGACTGCGGACGCATCCCGCAGGGCAACTCGCTGGCGCCCGAGCAGCCGAGCCCGGTGTCCTGACGCGACCGCGGCGTGCCCGGGCACTGGGAACCAGCGCACGGGCACGCCGGTCACCTCCGGGCACGGCTAATGACGGCCGGACCGCTGGGGATGCTTGGTCTCGGCGCCGTGGGCGAAGCCGCCCGCGTCGTCCTCGTCCCGATGGGGAGCCTGCTGCTTCTCCAGCCGGGGCAGGACGCGTTGCAGGTCTTCCAGGAGCATGTCGGCCAGGTCGTGGCTGAAGCCGTTGCGCACGACTATGCGCAGAGCCGCGAGGTCGGTGCGGTTCTTGGGGAAGGTGTAGGCGGGCACGAGCCAGCCGCGTTCACGGAGGGCGGCGGAGACGTCGAAGACGGTGAAGTTGGTGACTCCCTCCCGGACACGGAAGGCGAAGACCGGGGTCTCGCTGCCGTCGGTGATGAGCTCGAAGGGGCCGAGTTTGGCGATGTGCCCGGACAGCCGGGTGGCCACGTCCCGACAGGTCTGCTGGACACGGCGGTAGCCCTCGAAGCCCAGGCGCAGGAAGTTGTAGTACTGGGCGATGATCTGGGCGCCCGGCCGGGAGAAGTTGAGGGCGAAGGTGGGCATGTCACCGCCCAGGTAGTTCACATGGAAGACGAGGTCGTCGGGCAGGGCGTCCGTGTCGCGCCACAGGGCCCAGCCCACGCCCGGCATGACCAGCCCGTACTTGTGGCCCGACATGTTGATCGAGGCCACCCGCGGCAGACGGAAGTCCCACACCAGATCCGGGTCGACGAAGGGCGCGATCATGGCGCCCGACGCCCCGTCCACGTGGATGGGGACGTCGATTCCGGACCGGTCCTGGAAGTCGTCCAGGGCGGCGGCGAGTTCGGCGACCGGTTCGTAGCTGCCGTCGAAGGTGGAGCCCAGGACCGCGATCACACCGATGGTGTTCTCGTCGCACAGCTCGGCCGCCGCCTGGGGGCTGAGGTGGTACCGCTCCCCCTCCATGGGCACGTAGCGGGGCTCCACGTCGAAGTAGTCGGCGAACTTCTCCCAGCAGATCTGGACGTTGATGCCCATGACCAGGTTGGGCCGGTCCGCGGGCTTGCCCTCGGCGCGCCGCTTCTGCTGCCAGCGCCTCTTCATGGCCAGGCCACCCAGCATGGCCGCCTCGCTGGACCCGGTCGTCGAGCACCCCACCGCTCCATCGGCGTCCGGCGCGTTCCACAGCCGGGCGAGCATGTGCACACAGCGCGTTTCCAGTTCGGCGGTCTGCGGATACTCGTCCTTGTCGATCATGTTCTTCTCGGTGCACTCAGACATGAGGCGCAGCGCCTGGGGTTCGGCCCAGGTGGAGACGAACGTGGCGAGATTCAGGCGGGCGTTGCCGTCCAGCATGAGTTCGTCGTGCACCAACTGGTAAGCGGTATCGGGGTCCATCTCCTCCCGGGGCAGCGCGTGACGAGGCACCTGGACCGGCTCCCGGCTGAAGAGGGGGTTCGCCGCCACACTGCGGTGGCCGCGTCCGTTGTGGCGGGGGTGCTTCAAAGGCATCGGAAGGTGTCCTTTCCCGGGAGGCGTCTCCCTCCTCCGGTACCCGGGCGCCCCTCTGCCAAGCAGGCCCCGCGGCCCGCGCACGGCTTGCGTTGCCGGGCGCGTGGGGCGCTCCACATCCGTCGTGATGCGCCGGGAAGGTACGACAGAACCGGGCTCCCGGTCGCGACGGGGCGGCCCGGTCCGACACAACAAGCGGGCGAATCAAGGGCGTTCGTCGTGCCGGGTGCCGCCGGTGACGGCCTGGAGCTTGTCGGGGTTGGCCACGTTGTGGATGGTCGAGATCCGGCCTTCCGGATCGAAATCGAAGGTCAGCGTGGCGATCACCCGGTCCGGGCCGCGGAAGACCACGCCCGGGCCACCGTTGATCCAGGTGAGTTCACCCCGCATCTGTCCGGGCTCGATGCCCTGGTACGTCACGGTGCCGAGCGCGGCGAACCATCCGGCCACGGTCTCCAGGCCCACCACCGGCTTGAGGGCCTGGCGGACCTTGCCGCCGCCGTCGGTCCACAGGGTCACGTCCGGTGAGAGGAGCTCCATGAGGGTGTTGATGTCGCCGCCCGTGGCCGCTGCGAAGAAGCGCTCGGTCACGTCGCGTTGGTGGGTCCGGTCGGTGGTGAACCGGGGGCGGCGGGCCTGGACGTGCTCGCGGGCGCGGTGTGCGGCCTGGCGCACCGCAGGCTCCGAGCGTTCGACCGCCTCCGCGATCTCCCCGTAGCTGAAGGCGAAGGCCTCCTTCAGCACGAAGACCGCCCGCTCCAGCGGGCTCAGGGTCTCCAGGACGACCAGCAGCGCCATGGAGACGGAGTCCGCCGCGGCGACGCCGTCGGCGGTGTCCGGGCTGGTGAGGATCGGCTCGGGCAGCCACGGCCCGACGTAGGTCTCCCGCTGGTGGCGGGTCGACCGGAGCCGTTCCATCGCCAGGTTGGAGATGATCCGCGTCAGATAGGCCTTGGGGTCGGCGACCTGGGAACGGTCGGCCGCCGACCACTTGAGCCACGCGTCCTGGACGACGTCCTCGGCATCGGCGGCGCTGCCGAGGATGCGGTAGGCGACGGAGAAGAGCAGTGTGCGGTACTGCTGGAAGGCGAGCTGATCGGCGTCGGCCTGCTGGGACTGGGTCACTTGGCACTCCGTATCCGGGTGTAGCGGCCGCCGTGCGGCCAGAAAGCGCCCGAGGCGGGCATCTTCTTCATGCGGGCGAAGGTAGGCCACGGCGCCGCGGTGACCGTCTCCTTGTACTGCGCGGCCCGCTTGCCGGTCAGCACGATCCGGCGCGGGCTGTCGTCGGGGTGGGTGAACTGCACGACGGCGTCGTTGCGGCCCAGGCTGACGGGCGTGTGGTAGTAGCCGAAGCGGAAGGGCTTGGGCTGCCTGCCGGCCAGCACCCGCAGGATCGACAGGGCCGCGTGGACCCCGGTGGGCATGCCGCCCTGGCAGGTTCCGTGCATCACGCCGTAGCCCTGGCGGATCGCCGCCGCGTCACCCACCGCGTACACGTCGGGATGGGAGAGGGAGCGCAGCGCGCTGTCGGTGACCACGCGTCCGCGCGCGTCGACGCTCACGCCTGCTGCGGCGGCCAGGGGCGAGACGCGGGTGCCGCTGGTCCACAGCACCACGTCCGCCGGGACGCTGGAGCCGTCCGCGAGCTCGACCCTGTCGGGCAGCACCTTGGTCACCTCGACGCCGCTGAGAACCCGCACGCCGAGACGGGCGAGCGCCGCGCCCATATGCGCCCTGGCCTTGGGGTGCATGCCCGCGCCCGGCTCCTGTCGGCCAAGGAGCACGATCTCGAACTCCGGGTGCTGCTCAGCCATCTCCGCGGCGGCCTCGACGCCGGTGAGGCCGCTGCCGCCGACCACGACGGTCCCGCCGCCCGGGCGGCTCAACCGCTCGGCCAGGAGCGCGGCGTCCTGCGGGCTGTTGAGGGTGTAGGCGTGGTCATCCACGCCGGGTACCGCGGCGGTGTCGGCGATGCTGCCCAGGCCGTAGACGAGGGTGTCGTAGCGCAGCACCCGGTCGTCGTCGATCCGTACGGTCTTCGCGTCGGCGTCGATGGCGGTGACCCAGCCGCGGACGAAGTCCGCGCCAGTGCCCTCCAGCAACGCGGGGATGCTCATCTCCGCGGTTTCCTGGCCGGTCGCGGTCATGTGCAGGCGCAGCCGCTCGGTGAAGGTGTCATAGGGGTTGACCAGCCGCACTCGCAGGTTTCCCCGCCTCTTGGTGCGCGCCGCGAGCTGGATCGCGGCGGAGAGCCCGGCATAGCCGGCGCCCAGGACCAGGACCTCATGCTGCTGCGCTGCTGTCGCGTTCATCGCTCTGCTGCCTCTTTCGTGTCGGTCGTTCCCTTGCGGACGACCACCAGACGCAAGCTGCCGTTCGGTTCGTGACATGGGGTGGGCGTGACGCGCATCACGCCGACGTGAGGGGCGGTGACACGCGCGGCGGCATCACCCCCGAGCGCCGCGACGCAGCATTCAATCATGATCGACGGGCTCGGCCGCGGCTCTCCTGGACCGGCCTGAACATGCCTATTCCTACCGGCACATGGGCGGCCGACCTCCCCTGCTAGGGTGCGCCGATGCCATCGATCAAGCAGTTCCAGGTCACCTTCGACTGCGCGGAACCTACGCGCGTCGCCCGCTTCTGGTGTGAGGTGCTGGGGTACGTCGTACCGGCGCCACAGGGGTTCGCCACATGGGATGACTTCAATCGCTCGCTCCCCGCCGAGCAGCAGGATGCGTGGTGCGCCTGCGTCGACCCCTCGGGCGTGGGCCCTCGCATGTACTTCCAGCGCGTGCCCGAGGGCAAGGTCGCCAAGAACCGGGTGCACCTCGACGTACGGGTCGGCACCGGGCTCGTGGGCGACGAGCGCCTCGCCGCCCTTGAGGCCGAATGCGTACGGCTGGTCGCTCTCGGCGCGGTGCGCGTGCGGGTCCTGCTCGCCGACGAGGACAACGAGTCGTGCATCACCATGCAGGACATCGAGGGCAACGAGTTCTGCCTCGACTGAACACCCCTCAAGAACGCGAGGGGCACGCGGCCGGTCGCGGCCGACGGACCGCCGGTCGAGCCCCGACGCCCCAAGGGCCTTTCCCTGGACGGGAATTGGGCTCTGCTCCGGCCGACAGGGCGCGCACGGCGGATTCGATGTGTGTGCGCACCCGTGGATGGATCCCCCGGTTGGCGCGGCGCCCCGTACTTCGTCCCGTAGACGGTCCGCCTCCAGATCCAGCCAGCGGGACTCACCGGCCAGCGGTTCACTGTCAGCCTGCACTAATGGCACAGATTCCATTGGCGCATTAGTTACCCCGAAGATAGAACTAACGCATCTTCTCCCCAAGGAGGCATGTGACATGGTGACCGCGCCCGCGCCCCACCCGGCCGTACCCGCTCGGACCGCCCATCGCGTCGTCCACGTGGAGGGAGTGGAGGTCTTCTACCGGGAGTCCCTGCCCGAGCGCCCCGACGCACCGGTGGTGCTGCTCCTGCACGGCTTCCCCTCCGCCTCCCACCAGTTCCGCCGCCTCATGGACGCCCTCGGCAAGCACTACCGACTGGTAGCCCCCGACTGTCCCGGCTTCGGACACACCCGCGCCCCGCACGACTTCACCTACTCCTTCGATCGGCTCGCGGACGTCGTCGAAGGCTTCACCGGGCGCCTCGGGCTGACCCGCTTCGCGATGTACCTCTTCGACTTCGGCGCACCGGTCGGCTTCCGCCTGGCGCTGCGGCACCCGGAGCGGATCGCGGGCCTGGTCGTCCAGAACGGCAACGCGTACTCCGAGGGCCTCTCGGACGCGGCCCGGGATTTCACCGCTCTCACCCCCGACACCCCCGGCGCCGACCAGGCCATCCTCGACCTGCTGACCCTGGATGCCACCCGCGCCCAGTACGAAGGCGGCACCGTCGACCCGGAGTTGATCGCCCCCGAGGGCTGGCTGCTCGACCAGTACTTCCTCGACCTGCCCGGCCGCAAGGAGGCGCAGCGCGCGCTCGCCTACGACTACAAGAGCAACATCTCCGCCTACCCCGCCTGGCAGGCGTGGCTGCGCGAGCACCAGCCACCGACGCTGATCGCGTGAGGCATCCACGACCCCTTCTTCCCCGAGCCCGGCGCCCGCGCCTACCTTCGCGACCTGCCCGACGCCGAACTCCACCTGTTCGACACCGGCCACTTCGCCCTGGAGGACCACCTGCCCCAAATCGCCCCGCTGATGGCCAGCTTCCTCAACCGCACCTGGGCCTGACCCCACGCCCTTCCCGGGTTGTTCGGACGAGGCACCCGGTCGGAAGGGAGCCTCAGCTCCTCGTAGAGCTTGTGCGTCTCCCGCTGCGCGGACTTGCCGGAGGGGGTGTGGAACTGCACCTCGTACGACTGGGCCCATCCGGGGCTGCGCCAGCCGGTGTTGAGGCCGTGGTAGCCCGTGCCGCGCCCCCAGGTATTGCTCCACTTGACGGTCTGGTTTCCCCAGGCGGACAGATGCTCCGAGGCGAAGGTCACGCCGCTCACGTACCGGTCGTCGGGCCACTGAAGGGTGTAGCGCACGGCATCGTTGACACGAGCGAGCGCGTCGTCGACGCTCTGCCCCCTGGTGCTCCGTCAGGTCGGTGGCGACCTTCCGCTTGAGTGAGTCGGGAAACTCCAGCCGGTGGTCGAAGCCCACCAGTTCCGCCTGGCTCTGGGCGGCGGCAGATCCGGTGCGCTCACCCGGGCGAGGGCGCGTCCGGCGCCCCGCTGACGCTGAGCGCGCCGACCCTTCCCATGAACCGCAGGTCCGCGCCCGGGCTGGGGCTCGCGGGAGGCCCCTCTCCCTCCTGGCCCGGCGCCGCCGATGGGCGCGGGCGACCGCTGTCCTGCCCAGCACACTGCGGGCAGCCTTCCCATTCCGGCGGGGGTCCCCTATCGAGCTACGGGCAAGCCTTGTCCGCCCGCGCGCGATGTACTCCATCTCCGCTGGCCTGCACCCTTTGAGCAGCGGAAAAGCGCGGGCGCAACCGAGCCCTCTCAAGATCCTGCTCCAAGGAAGGCGTGCACGGATGGACAGGCTTGAGACGGCTTTGGAAGGGGCGCTCGCGATCGGCGGGGCCACGGGCGTGGCGATCGTCGACTTCCAGCAGCGCCGGGTCCTGGGCTCGCTGGATCGCGGCAGCGGCCTGGACATGGACAAAGTCGCCTACGGTGACAGCGATGTCATGCGTGCCAAGCTCTACACCCTGGAGCTCCTGGACTACGCCCCGGACAGCGTCGAGGACATCCTGATCACCCTCGGCGCCGAGCTGCACATGATCCGCCCCCTGCCACGACTGCGCGAGGGCGGCATCTTCATCTATCTCGTCCTGAACCGCGACCAAGCCCAGCCCCTGGACGAGATCCGCCACCAACTGCGCTCCCTTGAACCCCTCTTGGAGCTTTAGGACCGCAGACCGGCCGGAGCCCGCCAGGGGGAAGGACACGGCACCCGTATGTGCGCCGCGCCGCTGACGCAGCCACGCCCCTCGGGTCGTCCGGTCGCATCAGCGGCGCTCATGAGACAGCAGAGCTTCCCCTGGCCGGGATCGGCCGAGGCCGGTTGCGGCCACGTCACCCCGCCACCGGCAAGGAACTGGCCCGCTTCGGCACCGGCCCCGGACGACGCGCTGCCAGCAGCAGGCCTGAAGGACGAGGCGATCGCGCGTCAGCTCCAGATCAGTGAGCGGAGCCTGCGCCGGCGGATGTCGGTGCTGTTGAGCCGACTGGCCTCAACGAGCAGATTTCAGGCGGGAGTTCAGGCAGCACGGCGCGGCCGGCTCTGACGCTGCCGCCCGGCACCCTGAACGCCCGAAAGGCCGTACTGTGGATGCCGAAGGGCCTTGCCGCATCCCCCGTCGGCAGGGCCCTTCACTCGACCAGTGGGTGCGGCCGGGTTCAGCCGAAGGCGGCCGGCGCGGCGGTGCGTGCGGCCTTCTCCACGCGCGGGGCCCGCTCCGGCACCGGGATGGGCTTCGGCATCGCCGAGGCCCTCCGGGCCAGGACGGCCTCAGCAAAGCGGGTGGCCTCGCGGACGTCCTTCGTGTTCGTCATGACGCACAGCGTGTAGGCGGTGTCCTCGCGTACGCGACGCGTACGCGGTGTCGGACAGCGCTCGTCCTCGCTGAGTGCTTCGGCATAACGCGCCATCGCCCGACGCAAATCGTCAGCTGTGGGAAGCAGCACGGTCATCTCCTCGCGCATCCGTCCGGCTCGCCCGGACCCTCGACTCTCCTGCCCTGTGAAGTGCCCCATCATCGAGTTGCCCATATCGGGGCCTTGGTCCTCTTCTGGTCATGCCAGACATATGGCCCCGTTGCGAGGGATCAGCTGCGCAGCTTTTCCAGCCTGCGCAGGGCCGGGCCCAGCGACCGTCCTCTGCGCATCAGTCCGCCCCACGGATCGGTCTCCGCCTGTTCCACCGCGTCGGCGATGGTCCAGCGCCGTGCCGACAGGTCGGGATCGTCGAGCTGTTCCCAGGCGAGAGGGGTCGCGACGGGGGCGCCCTCCTTCGCTCGCACCGTGTACGGCACCACGCTGGTCTGCGCGTACGCGTTGCGCTGCACGTCGAGGTAGAGCCGACTGCCGCGGTCCTTCTTGCGGGTGGCGGTGGTGAGGTCGTCCGGGTGGGCCTCGGCCAGGACGTCGGCGGCCTGTTTGGCGAAGTCGTGGACGTCGTCGAAGCCGAGACCGCCGTTGAGCGCGGCCACGACGTGCAGCCCGCGGGAGCCGGTGGTCATCACCCCGCAGGCGAGGCCCAGGTCCTCCAGAAGTTCCCGCACCAGGCGGGCCGCGGAGCGGACGGCGTCGAAACCGCTGTCGTCGGCGGGGTCGAGATCGAACACCAGGCGGTCGGGGCGATCCACGTGTGAGGTCCTGGACTGCCACCGGTGCAGGGTGATGGCCGCCTGGTCGGCGAGGAACACCAGCGTCGCCGCATCGTCGCACACCGTGTGCACCACAGTGCCGCCCTCCTTGGACACCTCTGCCCGGGTGATCCAGTCCGGAAGATTGGCGGGGGTGTTCTTCTGCATGATGCGCGGCCCGTCGAGGCCGTCGGGCAGGCGCTCCAGCATCAGCGGGCGGCCCCGCAGGTGCGGGAGCATGAAGGGAGCGATCTGCCGGTTGTACGTGACGAGGTCGCCCTTGGTGATGGCGTCGCCGCCGGAATCACCCGCGGGCAGAAGCGGTTTGTCCTGCCGGTGCAGGGTCAGCGTTCGCCGGCCGACGCGCAGGGATTCGGTGGAAGACATCGAGGCACCCTCGATTCGTAAGGATCGGGCGGGCTGTTTCAGGTGGCCTGGGCCAGGCAGTCCTCCGCCACCTTCCGGTCCAGTGCGGCGCGGACGAGCGCGGCGGCGAGTTCGGCGCGCGGGGTGTCGCCCGCGAGGCGGGTCAGGGCCGCGGGGTCCTGAGGCAGGCCGAGCCGTTCGGCGCCCTCGATGGTCTTCGCGTCGAGGAAGGGCGCGAACTCGGGCCAGACGTCCTGGACTTCGCGCCGGAAGATGCCGGCTCCGGCAGGGCCGAGACCCGGGGTCCGCCGCAGCAGCTCCTCCAGCTCGTCCGGGTCGCCGTCGGCCTGCTTCCGCAGCGCCCGCAGGTCTCCGTGCCACTCGTCGAGCAACAGCTGTGCGCCGTCGCCGAGTTGGGTGGCGGTGCGCTCGTCGTAGCGTCGGTAGCCGCCCGCCCCCAGCGCGTCGACGCGCTGCTGCCACGTCGCGTCGCGCATGCGTCGCGGATCGCGCAGGCCCGCGTCGTACAGCGCTCTGGCGGTGGCCACCGCGACGGAGGCGCGGATCCGGGCGCTGAGCAGGCTCGCCAGCACCAGGGTGCGGTACAGCGGCTGAGGGGTGTCCTTGAGCCGGATGCCCGCTTCGGCGGCGTAGGTCTGCCCGTATCCGCGCAGCAGGGCTCGCATTACTTTGCTCTGGTCGGTCATGGCTCCGGGTGCTCCCTGACGACGTCGGTCGGATTCTTGTCGTCCCGCAGTCCCTGATAGCGGGGGTGGCGCAGCAGCCCGTCGCGCGTCCACTCCGCGAACGCGATCTGCGCCACGAGCCGTGGCCGCACCCAGCGGGCCGTGCGCGGCGCCGTACGGCCCGCGAAGGGCGATTCGGCCGTCCGCAGCCCGTCGAGCCGTTCCCGCAGCGCGAGCAGGGCCCGCCGGTCGAATCCGGTGCCGACCTTGCCCGCGTAGTGCAGCAGTCCGTCCCTGTAGTACCCGATGAGCAGAGCTCCGATCCCCTCCCGGCTGCCCGCGGGCTCCGTGAAGCCGCCCACGACGAATTCCTGACCGCGGGCGCATTTCAGCTTGAGCCAGTCGTCGGAGCGACGGGAGCGGTACAGGCTGTCGGCCCGCTTGGCGATGAGCCCCTCCCAGCCCCGGCGGCAGGCGTCGTCGAGCAGTTCGGCACCGCCCTCGTTGCGGTGGGTGGTGAAGCGCAGCGGTGCCGCGAAGGTCAGGGCGCGGCGCAGCAGGGACTTGCGGGTGCGCAGCGGAAGGCGCCGGACGTCCATGCCGTCCAGGCGCAGCAGATCGAAGACGTAGTACGTCACCGCGACGTTGCTCGCCGCGACATCCGCGGGCCGGGTGAGTCCCATGCGCTGCTGGAGCCGGGAGAAGTCCGTTCGGCCGTGGGAGTACGCGACGATCTCGCCGTCGATCGTGAAGTCCGCGCAGGCCTGGGCGGCGAGCGCGTCGACGACCTCCGGGTAGGTGGCATCGAGCCGCCTCCCCGAACGGGATCGGAGCGTGACCCTGCCCCCTTCGCGCACCGCGAGGACGCGGATGCCGTCGAGCTTGCGCTCGAAGACCCAGCCCGCCGCGAAGTCACGGCGGCTGCTGAGCGTCGCCAGCATCGGGGACGCCGCCAGTTCGATGCCCGGCGCGGCCTCGGCCGTGCGGCCGTCGAATTCCGGCGGCAGCGTGTCAAGGAGGCCGGTCATCGGCGCTCACCTCCGTTCCGGGTCCCAGGTCTCGGCGTCCGGCGCCTCGGCCAGCTGGCGCAGCGTGCGACCGCTGCGCACGGACCGGGCCCGCCGCGGGTCGGGGGTGCCGCCGCGGGCGCCGTGGGCGGAGCCGGTCCGTACCAGCAGCCAGGTCGGCTTCCGGCCCGTTCCTTCCTGCTCCTCACGGCCGTGGAAGCGGGTGAGCGCGTACTGCCCGTGAAGCTTCTCTCCGTGGAGGTCGAACGTGGCGTGGCCGTTCTCCAGTGCCTGTCCGAAGGGCACCGGGCGGTTGCGCTTGTCATGGCTGGTGGGCCGATAGGTGCCGCGGTCCCAGACGATGACGGTGCCGCCGCCGTACTCGCCCCGGGGGATGACGCCCTCGAAGTCCCGATAGGCCAGAGGATGGTCCTCGGTGGGGATGGCGAGCCGCTTGTCGCGCGGATCGGTGGAGGGTCCTTTGGGCACCGACCAGGACTTGAGGACGCCGTCGACCTCCAGACGGAAGTCGAAGTGCATGGAACTCGCATCGTGGATCTGCACCACGAACGCGGGCTCGTCGTCGGTACGCGCTCCGTCCTCCGCCGTGCTTTCGCCGCGCGGCTCGCTCGTCCGGTCGAAGTGCCGCTTCCCGCGGTAGGTCCGCAAGTCGTCCTTCTCACTCACCGTGACCCCCTTCTCTCGGGTGTCGGCGGGGCCTGTGCGCGTGGGGTACCCCTGACCCCACCGGTCATGCGCGCTCCACCTCTCATCATGGCCCGCAGAGGTGGAGGGGGCATCAGTTCGCCGCCCCGGTGGCTCTGCGTGACGGAGGGGGAGCCCACCGCGCTGCCGCCGACGGGCCGCGGCGCCCACCTGCTCCGCTCGGTGCGCAGGCAATCCAAAACGTTCCTTCAAGCCATCGCGAACCGAAGCAACAAACATTGACGGAACCGAACAGCGGGTCTACGTTCCGGCCCTGTCGCACTTCTGCAACTCGCGTCTCACGCCCCTCCGTTGAGGCTCAACCGACCCCACAGGAGCGCAGCATGCGCAGAGCGCACCTTCCCCGCTGGAAACACGGCATCCCAGACCATGCCACACTCCCCCGCACGCGCCGGGCCATGCTCACCGCCCTCGCCGTCCTGGCCCTCGTGTTCGCCACCCTGCTGACGCTGCCGGGAGCGTCCCAGGCCGCCTCGTCCCTGCCCTGCGACATCTACGGCAGCGCCGGTACTCCCTGCGTGGCCGCGCACAGCACCACGCGCGCGCTCATCTCCACCTACAACGGTCCGCTCTACCAGGTGAAACGGGCTTCCGACGGCGCGGTCAAGGACATCGGGCTGCTGGCGCCCGGCGGGTACGCCGACGCGGCCTCCCAGGACGGCTTCTGCCGTGACACCACCTGTTCGATCAGCAGGATCTACGACCAGACCCCGCGCCACAACGACCTCTTCCCCGGCCCGGCCGGCACCGCGGGCATGGGGGCGGACCGGGGCGCCGACGCCGCCGAGATCTCGGTGACGGCCGGCGGCCACAAGGTCTACGGCATCTGGGGCTCGCCGGGCGTGGGCTACCGCTCCCACGGCCAGGCCTCGGGCACCGCGGTCGACGGGCAGGCCGAGGGCGCCTACATGGTCGCCAGCGGCACCCACGTGGGATCCGCCTGCTGCTTCGACTACGGAAACGCCGAGCGCACCCCCGCCGACACCGGCAACGGTCACATGGACGCGGTGTCCATCGCCACCACCTGCTACTTCGCCCCGTGCAGCGGCGCCGGGCCGTGGGTGGAGGCCGATCTGGAGAACGGCATGTTCCAGGGCGCCGACGGTTCCAACACCGCCAACCTCGGCAACGGCACCCCGTACGTCACCGCGATGCTGAAGAACAACGGGCAGACGCGGTACGCCCTCAAGGGCGGCAACGCGCAGTCGGGCTCCCTGTCGACCTGGTGGGACGGAGCGCTGCCCCGTCGCGGCGGATACGCCCCCATGCAGCAGGAGGGCGGCATCATCCTGGCCACCGGCGGTGACAACAGCAACTGGAACCGCGGCACGTTCTTCGAGGGCGTGATGGTCTTCGGCTATCCGACGGACGCGGCCGACAACGCCGTCCAGGCCGACATCGCCTCCGTCGGCTACTCCGGCCAGACCGACGAACCCAACGGAGACCAGCGCAAGTTCACCGGCCCCGGCGGCACGTGCGTGGACGTCGCCGGCGACGACACCGGCGTCAACGGCACGGCGGTGCAACTGTGGGACTGCCAGAAATACGCCGAGGACCAGCACTGGGCACACCTCGCCGACGGGACGCTGCGCACCCTCGGCCGCTGTCTGGACGTCAACGGCAACGGCACGGCCGGCGGGACCAAGGTCGAACTCTGGGACTGCAACGGGGTCGGCGGCCAGAAGTGGGTGATCCAGGCGAACGGCTCGCTGCTCAACCCACAGTCCGGCAGGTGCCTCGACTCGCCGAGCGGCGCGACCGCCAACGGCACCCGGCTGCAAATCTGGGACTGCAACGGCTCACCCGCCCAGAAGTTCCATCTGAACTGACCGGACCACCCGACTCGGCGGTGCGCCCTGCTCAAACTCCACGGTCGAGCAGGGCGCACCGCCGATCTGCGGCCGGTGTGACGGACGGGCAGGCGGCGCACCCTCACGAGCGTCTCGCAAAATCGTCCCTTTTATCCATACATGAGAATGTTTGCGGGCTTTTATGCGGGTAGTCGCTTAGAGAACGCCCAACAGATGACCAGAGCAGAGGAGGAGCTGAAGTGATCACCCGAAACCAGATCCCCGCAGTGCTGGACCACCCGGTCTACGACACGGGCGGACACAAGATCGGCCACGCGAAGCACGTCTTCCTCGACGGCGCCACAGGACAGCCGGACTGGGTCAGCGTCAAGACCGGCCTGTTCGGTACGAATGAGTCGTTCGTCCCCATCGAGAACGCCACCGTGGTCGACGGCCACCTCGAAGTACCGTTCGCCAAGGACAAGATCAAGGACGCCCCGAACGTCGACATCGACTCCGGCGGGCGCCTGTCCGAGCAGGAAGAACGCCGCCTGTACCAGTACTACGGCATGAACTGGGACGCCGCCTGGCAGGAAGCCAACCAGCCGGGCGAAGGCGGATGGGCCGCCGGACACGCGGGCTCCCTCGCCGACACGTCGGCTTCCGCCCGGGACGACGCGATGACCCGCTCCGAGGAGCGGATGCACGTCGGCGTCGAGAACCGGGAGGCCGGACGGGTCAGACTGCGCAAGTACGTGGTGACCGAGGAGGTCCAGCAGACCGTCCCGGTCCGCCACGAAGAGGTCCACGTCGAACGCGAGCCGATCACCGACGCCAACCGCGCCGGCGCCCTTTCCGGGCCCGAGATCGCCGAGGCCGAGCACGAAGTGACCCTGCATCGGGAGACGCCGGTCGTCGAGATCAAGGCCGAACCGGTCGAGCGCGTCCGCCTGGTCACAGACGAGCGTGTCGAAGAGGAAACCGTCACCGGCCAGGTCCGCAAGGAAAGGATCGAAGCCGACCTGCCCGACGAGGACGAGCGCCGCTGATACGGGTCCACCGCGTCGCGCCCCTGCCCGGCCCAGTCACCGGGCAGGACGTCCCCGCGACGACGCCCTGCTCGCTCAAAGCCCCTGTCCGGGCCGGGAGCTGACCCGAAGACGCCTCGCGGAGCGGAAGCCCCGGCCGACGGGGCCGTCCGTGTCGAGGGTCCATCGGAACGGCGCGAGGGACGCCAGCTCGGACAACAGCTCGTGCGCTTCCACGGCGGCGAGATGACGACCGAGGCACAGGTGGGGGCCCGTTCCCAGAGCCAGGCTCGGCAGATACTCCCGCCGGGCATCGAACCGGTCGGCATGGCTCCACCTCGCCTCGTCCCGGTTCGCCGAGGCGAGGTTGACGCAGACGAGGTCGCCCCGCCCCATCGACTGTCCGGCGACTTCGGTATCGGTGGTGCAGCGGCGCAGCGCCCAGGTCAGGGGGCACTCCCAACGCCAGCACTCGTGGAAGACCGCGGGGGCGATGGAGGGGTCCGCGCGAAGGGACTCCAGCACGGTCCGGTCGCTCAGGACCGCGTACATCAAGGTGGCGAGGGAGCGGAACGGCGGCTCCGTGCCCGTGGACAGCAACAACCGTACTGCGGGCAGTAGTTGAGGGCCCGACCCGATGGCCGGGCTGTCCGCACGCGAGAGCAGGTCCACGAGACTGCCGGGCGGCCACGCCGACGGCATGGCGAGCAACTCCCCCATGGCGTCGGCCATCCGATGGCCGGGGTCCTCGGTCAACCCGACCGCCCAGGCGTACAGCGTGCCGATCCGGGTCCCGGGTGGCAGGCCGATCAAGCGCGCGATCGTCGTCAGGGCCACCGGAAAGGCCACGTCCGCGACGAGGTCACCGCCCGGCCGCGCCAGCGTGTCGGCGAGCCTCGCGGCCAGGGACGAGCGAATCTGGGCGCGGTGCGCGAGCACCGTCTGCCGGTTCATACCGGCATGGAGAACGTTTCTCCAGCTCCGGTGCTCCTCGTGGTCCATCTGCAGAAATGACCTGCCCACGACCCGGCCCATGCTGTCGTCGTAGGCCGATGAGGAAAAGGTGTCCTCGTCCCGCAGAACACGTTCGGCCGCGGCGAACGACACCACGTGCCACACGGGTGTGGAAGCGGTGTCCGTCAGGTCCGCGCCGGTCAGCACCCGCTCCCACGTCGAACCGTGGACGGGCCGCCGTCGGCGCAGCGCCGCGAACTCGGCATGCGGATCGGCGTCCTTGGACCAGGCCCCGTCGCTGTCGAAAGCCCGGACCAGCGCGTACGCCTCACCGATGTCCCGCTCGACGTCGGCGGGGCTCGCATCGAGGAGGGAGACCGCGAGGGTCATGACGGCCTCCGGTCGGGGTGCGCGGCGCCGGGGAGTGTCTTGTCCGCTTCTCGGACGGCGGTGCACACGTCGCTCTCGGTGGAGTGGCGACGCCGGTTGCCCACCGTGGGGCCGGGTTCCGGAGGCGGTGGCTGCACCTCGAAGTCCAGCCTTTCCAGGAACGCCAGGCCGGGCGCCCAGTTCCGCGGACAGGTGGCGGTCACGCGTCGCAGCCCCCGGTCCGTCGCGTCCCGCAGCAGTCGCCGGGCTGCCAGCATGCCGATGCCCTTGCGGCGGGCTCGCGGGATGACGACGAAGAGCCCCACCGCACAGCTGCCCGCCTCGGGACAGTCCGCCACGGCGTCGACCACCCCCACCACCTCGCTCCCGTCGCACAGCACCAGCAGGTGCTTCTGGTCGAAGTCGGCGCCGTCCGGCAGGGAGTAGTACAGGCTCTGCACGTCGGCGGGCAGCGCGGGGGAACCGGTGGCCGCGAGGAAGTAGTCGTCGCAGGCCGCCAGCACGCGGCTCACGGCCGCTTCGTCCTCCGGCAGCATGGGCCGCACCGTGAACGGTTCCTCGTCGGTGCCCTTGAGCGGTTCCATGTGGCTACGCCTCCTGCCCCTGGGCGAGATACCTCGGCTGGTTCTGGCGGGCACCGGCAGGTTCGCGGTACAGGAAGCCGTGACGAACCAGAGCGTCGGTGACCGCGTCCGCCTCCCCTGTCGCGGGGGTCTCCCCGTTCTGCCAGCGCTGCCACGTCGCGACGGCCTCGCCCCGGAGCCGGATCGTCACCCCCGTGATGGGGTTGGAGAGGTAGGGGGTCGCGCGACGGGTCTCCATGGCGATGCCGATCTCGGGGCGCAGGCGGGCATCGGGCGACCGCACCTGCCGCCGCGAGGGCACCAGGAGACCGTGCCTGAGCAACAGCGCCGCCGTGTCGGCGGGGCCGCACCCCAGGTAGTGGCAGTTCTGGTACGTCAGCCAGGCCTCCAGGTCGCGCCAGGCAAGGCCGTCCAACTGCCGCCAGTCCAGGTCGCCAACCCAGTTGAGCTGGAGGAACCTGTCATGGGCCGGGTTGTACAGCGCCATGGCCGGTTCGGTGTCCGCTTCCGTGGCGGGCCAGGGCACGCGGGTGAAGGTCACGCCGGGGGCGAGGGTGAGCCGGGCGTCGGGATCCGGTGGCGGCCAGTCGAACAGCGGGACGGGGAGCGGCTCGGGCGGCGCGGCTCGCACACTGGCCCGCAGGAACGTGAATTCCTCGATCTCCCTCGCCATCGGGTCACGTACCGCGCGGAACCACACGCCGGTGTCGTCGGCGGAACCCGACGCGTCCTCGGCGACCCGCAGACTGTCCTGCTGCGACATGCCGGACACGGTGCGGTAGTCGCGGCTCAGACTCAGGTCCTCGGCAGGATCCGGCGGGTCGATCCGGATGCCGAACGCTTCTGGTTGCGTGCCGATCGGCGCGTGCACGTCCAGGACGAAGGGCGAACCGCCCCACGTCGTGTGGGCGACGCCGTAGTGATGCACGGACAGCCGCCGGACGGCCTCGGCGAACGCGACCGTGCGTTCGGCCTCCTCCCGGGTCTCCCCCGGAAAGCCGTGGATCACGAACAGGTGGATCGGCACCCCGGCCTTCAGCATCGAGGTGATGTTCTCGCAGGCGTCCTCGATCCGCGTTCCCTTGCGCATCAGGTCGAGGACCCGCTGACTCGCCGATTCCAGGCCGAAATTCATCCGGCGACAGCCGGAGCGGTGCAGGAGGCCCGCGAGTTCGTCGTCCAGTCCTCCGGCGAACCGGGTCTCGCCGTACCAGTACACGTCGGCGGACGTCGACACCAACGCCTCGCTGACGTTGCGCAGGGTCCGCGGGCTCATGATCTCGTCGACGAACATGAAGTACCTGGAGCCGTGCTGGGCCCGCAGGGCGCGTACCTCTTCGGCCACCGCCTCGCCGGGACGCTGGCGGAAGGAGTTGCTCGCGAACGGGATCGAGCAGAAGGCGCAGTCCCAGGGGCAGCTGCGCGAGGCGAAGACCGGCAGGATCGGGCCCGGGGCGAGGTACTTGTCCAGGGGCAGGGCGTCGTAGGCGGGCTTGACCGCCGCCGAGATGTCGGCGCTCTGCCGGGGTGTGCGCAGCAGGATGCCGTTGTCGGCCCAGACCGCGCCCGGGATCTTCTCGCGGAAGTCCGCCGTGGCCGTCCCTCCCTCCGTGAGGCCGTCGACGACGGCGGCGAGGGCTCCCTCACCCTCTCCGGTCACCACCGTGTCGACGTAGTCGAACAGGGCGTGCCGGTGCTGCCAGCGGTCCACCAGACGGGTCGCGTAGTTGCCGCCGAGCACCACATGGACGTCCGGGCGCATGTCCTTCACCATGCTGAGGAACGTCACCGCGGCGATCAGCTGGGTGTCGGCGGACATGCTCACCGCGACGACCCCGACGGTCGGGTCGAGGAGGAGGTCCCGGTCGAGCATGCGGTCGAAGGCCCAGCGGTAGGGATTGCCTTCGGCGTCCCCGCTGGCCGCGAGCACCTGGAGCGTCGACTCGGCCGAGTAGGCGCACGTATTCGACACCAGGTCGAAATCGCAGGAGGGGAACGCGCCCGAGACGAGCCACAGCGCGTCGCGCAGGGTCCGTCGGGCGGCGTGGAAGGCGGCGGGGTCGTGCAGCGTCGCCAACGACTTCAGGCGGGCCTTGGCCTCCTCGATGTCGCGGATCGCCGCGGGGGCGACCAACTGGGCCCGTCGGCGCGCCCATTCGTCCCGCAGGCCGACAGAACGGCGCGCGGCCGCCTTTCGCCGCAGCTGCTCCAGCGCGGGCGCCGAGAGCATCCAGTCGACGCATTCGATGCTCAGGTCGTAGGCGGTGGCCTCGTACCCGTGCGCTCGGAGGTCGCCCAGCAGCAGGGGGACGGCCAAGTGCGGGGCATAGGCGTTCCACAGGGGCGGATTCACCAGAACGGTCTTCATGCCCTTCTTGCTCCGCATCAGCCCTCCTCGTGGCCTGGTGTGACCGGCGCCCGGACGGCCGCCCGGGCGCCGGTCGAGGTGGCACGGATCCCGCCCGTGTCACTCTTGTTCATCCGATTCCGTCTCCTGCGTCGCGCCGGACACGTCCGGCCGCTTGGCCTTCATCGACGGCAGCAGGGCGTACTGCGAGCCGGTGCGTACTTCCGGCTGCACCACCTCGACCGCGGGGCCTTCACCGGTCGCGCCGGCCGCCGCCATGAGGTGTTCCAAATCCGCCTTCTTCTTCGTCATCACTTCACCTCCCTTCCTGAGGAGCGCCGGGTCGGCTACACGATGGCGACCAGCTCCCCTTCGAGGAGCATGGCCATCGCCGACTCGAACGCCTCCTGAAGTTCCGGTTCGCCGATCCGGCCTTTGTTGAGCTCCTGGAACGAGGCGTAGATCTGCGGACCGGAGGATCCGTCGCACAGCTCGATCACCACCCATGCCACCGGGTTCAGGTAGTGGATGGCCGGCTTGTGCGGGGTGTAGGCAAGCATGCAGTTCCACTCCGGGATGGGACGGAACCTGGCGGAGCCGTTCTGCTCAAAGCAGTCGGCTCGTAGCCGGAACGGCCGGGTGGACACGCCGGTCGTCGAGGTCGCCGGGGAGCTGAGAGACATCGATCCCTCCGTTGGTCGTGGTGCAGAACGGGTCGGGGGCGTCCCAGCGACCGGTGAAGGCGAAGGCCGTGGACCTGCATCCGCCGGACGACCCCTGGGTCTGTTCGCAGGACTCGCAGCCGCCGTCCACGTGGGCGCCCCGGTTGTGGACGTAGACGGGGTTGTTCCAGGTGTCCAGCCAGCTGACCTCGCGGACGTTGCCGTAGTCGGCGTAGTCCCGCAGGTAGGCGCAGCCGACGGAGCGGCCGGTGGCGTCCACGCCGGCGTTCTGCCAGCAGCAGTTGCCGTCCTTGGGGTGCCAGGAGGTCATGAGGTGGACCGAGTCGGGCACGCGCAGCGCTTCCAGCGCGGCCATCTGGTCGGGCAGCCGCAGCGCCAGGTCCTTCCACTGGGTACGGGCCCGGCCCAGCGGGTACAGGCGCAGCACCCCCACCCGGGTGACGCCGAGGTCGGCCGCCAGGTCGAACACGTCCTGGAGTTCGTGCACGTTGCGCCGCGTCATGATGATCAACAGGGATACGGAGAGCCCGGCGGTCTGTGCGTTCCTCACCCCCTGGACCGTCTTGTCGAAGGACCCCGGCACCCGCACGTGCCAGTCGTGGGTGGCCGCGGTCGCGCCCAGAACGTCCACGTACAGCTCGCCGACCCCGATCTCCTTCAGCCGCGCGGCCACCTCCGGGGTCAGCAGCGTCGCGTTGGTGCGCAGCCGCGTCATCACATGAGGCGTCAACTCCCCGAGCAGGTCGAGGATGTCCGGCCGGTTGAGGGGTTCGCCTCCTTCGACGAAGGCCTCGATCACGCCGGAGTCGGCCATTTCGCGGATGAGCGCCGCGTACTCCTCCCGGCGCATCTCCTCGCCGCGGGGCCGGGCCTCGCAGTCTCCGTAGCACTGGCGGCATTTCAGGTTGCACGACTGCGTGACCTGCAACCAGCTCTTGAGGGGCTCATTGAGTACGAGATCCATGGGTCTCCGTCCTGGTCGGCACCGACGGGCACCGGCACTGAGAAATGACGGCTCGACGCGACGGCGTCAGGGCCTGCGGGACAACGGGCACCTGAGTGCCGGGGGCGGATACAGGGCCGGGGAGTGGGCTGTGCGGGACGCCGCGCGTCCGCGGTGGTGCACGGCAGGAGAGGTCAGGGCAGGTGCGGGGTGGTGGCGAGGGGTCTCGCGCCCAGGGAGATCAGGAGGTGTGCCCGGCGCGGGCCGGGACCGGTCGCCTTTCCACCTGTCATGACGGCACCCGTTCCCGGGGGCGGGGTCCGACCTTGCCCTCGTGGACCTGCGTCAGCCAGCGCAGGAAGTCCTGGCCCGCCGGGCCGAGGCAGCCCTGAGCGTGCCGGGCGACCTTGTCGAGCAGACTGGCGGCCCGCAGGACGGCGGTCTCGGCGGACTGCTCCGCGTCCGGCCCGCCGCCGTCGACGGCCCGCTGCTCGAACCATGCGGCCAGGTGGACGTAGACGTGCGCCGCCGCCAGGGCCCGGTCGACGGGCCATCGCGAGACCTTCGAGTCTCTGTGCCACTCCGGCGCCACCGTGGGTGCGGATTCGGTGTCGTAGGCCGGAGCGAAGATCGACCTCGTCGTCTGCAGGTCGTAGAGGCGCAGATGCACGAACTCGTGGACGAGCGCCTCGGCCAGCCGCTCGGGGGTGCGCATGCAGCGGAGGGCCACGAACGCCGTTCCGGGAATCTCCTGGGTGGAGGCGCTGTCGAAGGCGTCGGGGCCGTCGACGGCGACGATGTAGCGGGCGTGCCGCACCAAGCCGCTGCACAGCTCGGGGGCCGTGGTGAGCATCAGCTCGACCGCGGCGCGCACCATCGCGGATTCCTCGACCGTGCAGCCGGCCAGATGGTCGGCGTTCTCTCCCGCGCTGAGGTGGCGACGGAAGAGCGCCTCGAATTGCCGGTGGGAGGCGGCGGGCAGGGCGGGGTCGCTCAGCAGGTTCAGCCGGTGGCCGGACACCTTGATCCCCTGGTGGATTCCCGCGCGCTCCTCGGTGGCTGCCAGCGTGGCACCGGCGTGGAGCGGGTCTGCCCTTGCGGCCAACTGCCGTCGGCACGCGGGAGTATCGCGAATGCTGCGCAGCGCCTGATCCCACGCGTGCCGACTCACAGGATCCAGCGCTATGTCGGGGGTGACCCGGCGCCCTTTCGAATCCGCCGACCATAAATCGGGTGCGACGCATTCGAGAAGGAAATCATAGGTTTCGTATACTCGGTCGATGATGCTTGCCGGTTGGGCGAACACGGGGTGCTCGGCCAGCGCAACAAGCGCAGGCTTCTGCATACAGTGGCCCCTGTCGAATTACTCCCTTACTCGTCACAGATCTCGGCGAGTGCGATGGGCAGTGGTACCAACAGGCCGGTGGAACATGCTTGTTGGCGACAAATCAGCGACTGACGCTTACCGAAGATTCCACCGCGGGAAAGCCGTGTCAACCGTCCCGAGCAATCGAGACGGGGCTTGTTCGGCGGGGGTAAAAGGGCGGCATAGAAATCCAGGACGACAGGAATGGTCCGCCGCGCACTGGGTACGCGCTGCTGGTCGATTGTGTCCACTCACCGAATGTGCCGCAGCGGCTTCTTGAGCGCGCCGCGACCGCCCGCCGCAGAGAGAACCCTGCCCCATGAGGTTCGCCATTCCCTCAGCCCGTCTGCCGGGCGGGCCGACAACGACGGCCCTGCGTCGGCTCGTTGCCGCAAATGCGCTCAGCTCGGTGGGCGACGGCGCGCGGTTCGCGGCACTCCCGCTCCTCGCGATGTGGAGCACCGGTCAGGTCTTCTGGGTGTCCGTGGTCGCGGCCGCGAGCCGGGCGGCCTGGCTGCTCGCACCGGTCATCGGCACCCTGGTGGACCGCATCCCCCGACGCCGGTCCATGGTGGGCGGGGACCTCGCGCGCTGCGTCACGCTGCTCGTGCTGTTCGCGGTGGTGCCGATCGTGCGGCCGCCGGTGGTGCTGCTGGTGCTGCTGGCCTTCGGCACGGGTGTCGCCGAGGTCTTCTTCGACAGTGCCGCGCAGGCCGTGGTGCCGGCGCTGGCCGCCGACCACGAACTGGAGCGGACGAACGCCCGGATCCTGGCCGCCCAGATCACCGGCACCGGGTTCATCGGACCGCCCTTGGGCGCCGTGCTGTGGGCGGTGTGGCACCCATTGCCCTTCCTCGCCGACGGTCTGACGTTCCTCGCGTCGGCGCTGCTCCTCACCACCCTGCCGGAGCGGCCCGCGCCCGGCGGAACAGAGGACCACGAACGCGGGCTGCGGGGTCTTGTGCGCGGCACCTGGGCAGGGCTGCGGTTTCTGGGCCAGGACCGGACGCTGCGCCGCCTCATGGTGGTGGTCGCCGTCCTCGGCGTTGGGCAACAGGCGGTCTACGCGGTTCTCGTCGTCTATGTGGAACAAAGGCTCGGCCTGCCGCCCTACGGCTACAGCCTGATGCTGGTCGCGGCGGCGGCCGGCAGCCTCGCCGGAGCGAGAACGGCGCCCGGGACCGTACGGCGGCTGGGTTCCGCGTGGAGCTTGCGGGCCTCGGTCGCCGTGTCGGCGCTCAGCTATCTCGTCGTCGCGGTGCTGCCACGATGGCCGCTCGTCGCCCTCATGCTGGCCCTCAACAGCGCGGGGGTGGTGCTGTGGAACGTATGCACCGTGTCGCTGCGGCAACGCCTGGCTCCCGAGTACATGCTGGGGCGGGTCACCAGTGGCTACCGGCTCGCCGCGTGGGGCGCGATGCCGGTCGGCGCCGCGGCGGGCGGCGCCCTGGCCCAGCACACCGGCCTCGACGCCCCCTGGACGCTCGCCGGTCTCCTTCTCCTGGCCTGCCTCCCGCTGCTTCCGGGAGCGGCCTCGGTTCGTCCGGGCCAGGACGACCCCGTTCCTCCGGCCCGCTAGGCCCCGTACCGACTCGGGAAGGCCGAGGCCCGGGGCCGCCCCGGCCGCAGGCGGCGGAGTCCGTGGACCGTCCGGGCTCCCCCGGCCGGGCCGATGGCGAAGGGCCTGCTCGTCGCGAGCAGCCGACTGCCGCGGGAAACCTGAATCCAGTACGTCCCCAAGGGCAGTTCGGGCACGGTCACTTCCGTGCCGCCGTCGCGGGGATCGACCTCCGTCGCCAACTGGGCGACCGTGCCGCGCCATTGGTCGGCGGTGACGAGCTTGAGGCGGACCGGACGCGCGTCGTGCCCCTGGGCATGCAGACGCCACAGGATCTTGCGACGCGTACCGCAGGCCCAGGCGTCCGCGCGGCCGGGGGTCAACACGTGCAGCAACTGGGGTTCGGGTCCCCACTCGGGCAGATCGTTCGCGCTGGTGGCCAACTCCCAGGCGCGGTCCAGGTCATGACGGACGGGTGCCATGATGCTCCCTCCTTCTGGCGGTCGGCTGGAACCGGCCGCCAGTCCGCATCGTCGTGCACTGCTCCTGCCCGGCCGTCCGCGAAAACCACGGGGCCAACGGCCCTGGGGCGGGTGACCTCCGGCCCGCGTGAGGGACGGTATGGCGGCCGGGCCCGTCCCGGGTACCCCGCCCCGTGTCGTGTATGGGCGGACCCCCCCGGCGGTTTCGGGATCGGCCTCGATGCGGGCACCCGCAGATCAAGAAGAGGAGGGCGAGCGGCGGCTCAGGCGGCCACCGCGTCCCACATCCTCTGCCGATCGGGGCGGCGCGGCCGCTGCGGAGCCCGCTCGGCGAGCTTGGTCATCCAGGCGCCGATCTCCCGCAGCTCCTTGCGCCCGACCGAGGCCCGCACCTGCGGGAACCACTGGTGGTCCTCCGCGTCCATGTGCCGCTCCACAATGTCCATCAAGAGGCTCGTCTTCGCGTCGAAGGCGATCTCCTCGGGACGCATGTCGAGCAGCTCGGCCGCCAGCACCTCGGCGATGTGGTGTTCCTCCCGGAAGGCCACGATCGTCAGCTCGGTCTCGGGGGCCAGAACCGACACCCGCGGGTACATGCCCTCCCGCTCGATGTGCATGTACACGGTCAGGGCGCGCAAGAACTTCTCCACCACACCGGGATCCCGGTCGGCCCGGTACGAGCGGATGAGGCGCCTGATCTCCTTGTGGCCTTCCCGCAGCATCACGATGGCGTCGGTGGTGGGCATGGGCAGCTCCCAAGAGGCGCAGGACTCACTTCCGTGACAGGCCAATACCCGGCGAACCGGACAGTCACACGCCAGGTGCGCCGGGCTGCTCGTCCGCTCTCGTACGGATACGGAACGTGGTCGGGCTCGGGCCCGCCCGGGAGGTTTCCGCTCCCGAAGGGGGGGGTGTGCCCCGTGCGGGCACCCCCCCACGGGACTCAGAGAGCGGGCGGGAACCTGTCCCACGCGCGGTGCTCGGCCAGCGCCCGGGTGACGCGCTCGACGACGGCCGGCCCGCTGTCGCCCAGCACACACCCGGCCTCGCCCTCCTCGATGCCGGACGCCTCGAACATGTCCCGGGCGTCGCCCCAGCCGCCGATCGCCTTGCCGTGCCGGTACGCCTCGGTCAGCAGCAACAGCACCCGCGGGTCGGGCCCCTGCGGCGCGGGCGAGCCGGCCTTGGCGTCCCGGGCGCCGTAGGCGTCCGCGCCGGGCCGGGGGGCTCCGGCGAACAGGAGGGCGTCGTACTCGACGGACCGGGCGGTGGCGAAGGTCCGCTGGACGGCGACGGGATCGCCCTCACTGTCCAGGTTCCCGCCGACCGGCGCGATGACGAGGGGGACCATGTCGGCGGCCAGGACGGCCTGCCGTGCGGCGCGTACGCCCTCCAGGTCGGCCGACGCGTCGGCGACGATGCCGACCACCCGGCCGTCCGTCGGCCAGGCACGTCCCAGCTGGGACAGCGCCGGGCTCGGAGCGACCTGGGCTGGCGCCACGGTGGCCTGGGGCGCGGGCAGGCCCAGCCCCGCCGCTACCTGCTCGCACAGCTCCGGGTCGATGTTCGCCAGCACCTGCAAGTTGCGTTCCTTGACGGCCTGTTCGAAGCACTTGCTCAGCTCGAAGGTGTAGGCGGCGATGATGTGCTCGCGCTCCGGGGCGCTCATGCTGAGCCAGAAGAGCCGCGGCTGGCTGAAGTGGTCCTCGAAGGAGGCGGCCGCCTCACGGACCTTGCTCGTCTCGGGGATGCGCACCGGGGTCTCGACGTAGGCACCCGTGTCGGCGCCCGCGAGGAAGGGGCATCCGCCGTCCAGGCTGTTGGGCCGGTAGGGGGCGACGCCGGTGTGGACGGCGGTCTGGTGCATGCCGTCGCGGAGCATGTCGTTGACGGGCGCGTGGGGCCGATTGATCGGAATCTGCGCGAAGTTGGGGCCGCCGAGCCGGCTGATCTGGGTGTCAAGGTAGGAGAACAGACGGCCCGCGAGCAGCGGGTCGTCGGTGATGTCGATGCCGGGGACCAGATGGCCGGGGTGGAAGGCGACCTGCTCGGTCTCGGCGAAGTAGTTCTTGGTGTTGGCGTTCAGGGTCATCAGGCCGACGGGCTGAACGGGAGCGAGCTCCTCAGGGACGATCTTGGTGGGATCGAGGAGGTCGATTCCCTCGAAGGTCTGCTCGGGGGTGTCCGGGAAGACCTGGATGCCGAGCTCCCACTGGGGGAAGGCGCCCGCCTCGATCGCGTCGAAGAGGTCCCGGCGATGGAAGTCCGGGTCCATCCCGTTGATCAGCTGGGCCTCTTCCCAGACCAGGGAGTGCACACCCAGTTTCGGCTTCCAGTGGAACTTCACGAGCACACTCCGCCCGGCCGTGTTGACCATGCGGAACGTGTGGACGCCGAAGCCCTCCATCATGCGGTACGAACGCGGAATGCCGCGGTCGGACATGTTCCACAGCGTGTGGTGGGTGGCCTCGGTGTGCAGGGAGACGAAGTCCCAGAACGTGTCGTGCGCGCTCTGGGCCTGCGGGATCTCGCGGTCGGGGTGCGGCTTCGCGGCGTGCACGACGTCCGGAAACTTGATCGCGTCCTGGATGAAGAACACCGGAATGTTGTTGCCCACGAGGTCGAAGGTGCCCTCGTCGGTGTAGAACTTCGTCGCGAAGCCGCGGGTGTCGCGCACGGCGTCGGACGAACCACGTGAGCCCAGGACGGTGGAGAACCGCACGAACACCGGGGTCTCCATGTCCTTGGCCAGGAAGGCCGCCCGCGTCACCTCGGTGGCGGTGCCATAGCCCTGGAAGACGCCGTGGGCGGCCGCGCCGCGTGCGTGCACCACACGCTCGGGAATCCGCTCATGGTCGAAGTGGGTGATCTTCTCGCGCAGATGGTGGTCCTGGATGAGGACGGGGCCGCGCGGTCCGGCCTTCAGCGAGTGGTCGCTCTCGTACAGGCGGTTCCCCTGCGCCGTGGTGAGGTACGCGCCGCTCTGCGCGGTGCGCGCCGGGTCGGCGCCCGTGGCCTGACCGGTGGGACTCACGGTTTCCGGACCCCGCTGGTCCGGCTTCGGGGGCAGCGGACCGGCGGGCTCGGTGGGCTCGGCCACCGACGGCGTCGCAGCTCCCGGCTTGCCCGGAAGACCGCCCCCGTTGGCCGCGGCATCTGCGTGAGGGTGCTCTGTGGTCATGCTCATCTCCCGGTGGCGCTCGTCAGGACACCTCAGCCATGACCGCAGTGCCGCGAACCTCAAACAGCCTCCGGGTGGTTGTCACTCGCATCCGCAGGAGTCCATGGCATCTGCCGCTGCCTTGCACGGCCGAGGTCGTCGACGCCGCGTACCCGCTGTCCAGCGAAGAACGCCCGCTTCCCCGAGGAAGGCTCGATCTCCTCCCGGCCGCGCGAGGCCCCCGAAGACGGGCAGCACGCCCACCACGTCAAGCGGACGACTCGTCCGGAATCGGGTGCCCCGCGCGTTTGTTGCCGGAGTGCGGGGCGCCTCGGCGGCCGGTGCCCGCCTCGTCCGTGTCGGGGATCTCCGGATCGGGCCGCTCGCTGCGCGTGCTGTCCGCGGCATCGCCCTCGGCCTCCCACGGATCGGTGTCGAGCCCGGCCTGCTGGTCGGGCAGGTCCCGCGGAATCGGCTCGGGAGTGGCTGTTCCGTCGTCTCCTGGCCCCTCGGGCCGGCGATCGGTCATGGTGGGTCCTCGCTTTCGATGGGCGGTCCGTGCCTGGTACCCGTGCCGTCGCGGACAACACTCCCGGCCCGCGGGACCGTGGTCGGACCCGTCAAGGCTTCGGCGAAGCGCACCGAGGTGGGTGCGCCCGCGGCCCCGGAGGCCGCCATGACGAGGGGCGGCGGGCGCACCCAGCCGCGCCTACCCGAAGCCGGGTCGGCCACGCGTCCCCGCCGGGGCGCCGCGCTCGCACCGGCGAGCCGTCCGAGCCCACAACCGCGCCGCGTCACCGCAGGCCCGAGGCGGTGAAGCGGCGCGGTGAGGACATCACAGGCGCCACCGAAAATTCACCCGAACGCCGCCTCAAGAAGGCGCGGGGCCCGCAGTCGTGATGACGTGGAGTGCTGTCCAACGCTACGGAGGACTGCCATGTACGAAATGCACGTCGGCACAGCCGTCACTGGCGATCGCCAGGTGTGGCACGTTGTCGCCCATGACCATCGAACCACCCTGTGCGGCCGCCCCCTTGAGCCGACCGAGAACAAGGAAACCGATCACCACTGCCTGCCTTGCATGACAACGTTCCAGCACCTCATGCAAGTTGCTGAACCCGCCTGATCCCGCGTCCGCATCCTGCCCGCTGTCGCGCCGGGCCTCCCGTCGCAGGGGAGCCCGGCACGGAAGGGGAATGGATCAGGCCGCACCTGGCAGACGTACTTCCAGCTCGCCCCGCGCACTGAGCCTGCTCTCGAACGTGGGCTGCGGTGCCGTCGCCGGCCCTCGTACGTTCTCGCCGTCCGCCAGCCTGAACACGCTGCCGTGCCAAGGGCATTCCACACATCCGTCGGCCACCTTGCCCTCGGACAGGGGGCCCGCCATGTGGCTGCAACGGTCGACCAGAACATGGAACGCGCCGTCCGGCACCCGCATCACGAGCAGCGGGACCTCGCCCAGCATCCGCCGGACCGCCTGTCCGGCCGGGAAGGCCTCGGCGTCGCCGAGACTGTGCCACCCCGGCTCCACCAGGTGGTCGATCGGCTCCGTCTTGTTGGCGCCCACCGCCTGCCGATAGGCCAGGTGTCCGCCGAGCACGCCGCCGACGCTCGCCGCGGTCAACCCGGCGAGCGCGAGGAACCGGCCGAACACCGGCCTGCCCCGGCCCCGGACGACCCACGAGCTCGCGTACAGGCCGATGGCCGCGGCGTTCGACGCCGCGTGCACCACACCGGTCCGCAACTGCCGCTCGGGCTGCTCCGCCCAGTCCACCCAGCCCGCGAGTGCGGCCGGCGCGGCCGAGACGACGCCCACCCCGACCAACAGGCGTGCGCCGCGCCCTGCGCCCGGCACCCAGTCGAGCACCGCGGAGGACAGCCACGCCCCCATCGGCACCTGCACCATCGCCGGATGCAGCGGGTGCCCGATCGGACGGCCGTGCAGCACATCGCGGCAGGAGCCCAGCGGCAGCGCTCGAACCGCGCGCTGCAACGGTCCGGTCACCCGGTCCAGCTGCCGCGCCCCGCCGAGCGCGTCCATGGCCTTCAGGAGGCTCGCCGCCGCGGCCCCGCACTGCTCAGCGCCGCCACGCGCCGTGGGGCGCGGGCCGTCGGACGTCAACTTCCCTGCCAGGAATCGCATGTGATGCGGTTAACCCCCGCGGCGCGAATCCAAACAGCCGACCGGGCAGGGACCCAGCGGAGCACCGGTCTGCCCGGCGTTCCTCGCCCTGACGGCACAGCAGGCTCGCCCGGCAGTACGGGGCCGCCCTGCGAGCCTGCTCTGTGCACCGGGCGGCTACTTCTTCCGGCCCGGCATGTTGCGCACTGCCTCGCGGGCTTGGTCTTCGGCCTCGGCCCGGGTCTCGCGCGCTTTGCCCTTGGCCTGGTCCATTCTGCCTTCGGCCTTCATGGAGTCGTTGCCCGTGACCTTGCCCGCGGCTTCCTTCATCTTTCCCTTGGCCTGGTCCATCTTGCCTTTGCCCTTGGCCATCACAAACTCCCAGCGTGACGAGAGAACTACTGACAGCAACACGCTAGGTGCGGAGCCGTCGGCACGCGCGCCGGAGCCGTCCCCCCGTGGCCTGTGCGGGGGACCCGCCCACCCGCCGCGCGCGGCGGGTGGGCGCGGAAGGGGTGACGGCACGGGCGGATGCGAGCGTGCCCCGGGGCGCGCACCATGGGCTGGACGGCGCCGATGAAGCGAGGGCCGGGTCATGGCCCGAGGTTGCCGTCTCCGACGTTCGCCCCGTAGGCCACGTCACAGGGCTCGTGCGAGCAAGGAAGCAGGGGTGTTCCGCCCCCCGCCAGGCAGTCGTCCAAGAGCATCGCGGCACGGCGCTCCCGCTGTCTGCCGGGCATGGCCCGGGCGGCTCTTCCGCCGAGCGCGCCAGGCCCCGCGGGCCCGTCACAGCCGTAGACCGGCGAGGAGGACTCTTCATGGCCATCCGCCACCAGCTGATCCAGCGCTCCCCCGCCGAGGTGTGGGCGGTCCTCGCCGACCCCGAGCAGTACGGGGACTGGGTGGTGGGGCCGGACAAGTCCGAGCCCCTCGACCAGGCCTGGCCGCGGACCGGTTCGCGGCTCCGTTTCACCCTGCGCGTCGGGCCGTGGGCGGGCCAGGGCACGACGACGGTCCGGCACAGCGAGGCGTGCGAGGAACTCGAACTGGAGGCGGGTTTCAAAGCCCTCGGCAGTGCCCGGATCTACCTCCAGCTCCGGCCCTGGGGCGAGGGCACCCTGGTCATCTGCGACGAACATCCGCTGCGCGGCGTGGGCGGCACCCTGCACAACCCCGTGAGCGAAGCACTGCTCCAGCTGCGCCACCGGGGCATGCTGGCCCGCCTGGCCAAGGTCGTCGAGCGCGACGCCGCCGGGGCCCGTCATGCCTGACGCCGTGGTGATCGGAGCCGGCCCCAACGGTCTCGTGGCCGCGAACCTCCTCGCGGACGCCGGGTGGAGCGTGGAAGTGCTGGAGGCGCAGGAGGAGCCCGGCGGCGCGGTGCGCAGCGACCGCGGCGTCCACCCCGACTACGTCTCGGACCTCTTCAGCGCCTTCTATCCGCTGGCGGCCGCCTCCCCCGTCCTCGCCCGCCTGGACCTCGCGGCCGAAGGCCTGCGATGGAGCCATGCCCCTCGGGTCCTGGCCCACCCCCTGCCGGACGGCCGGTGCGCCGTCCTGGAGCGCCACGTGCGGGACACCGCGGCCGGGTTGGCCGGGTTCGGTGCGGGCGACGGCGACTCCTGGCAGGACATGTACGGCATGTGGCGCACGGTGGCGCCCGATCTGATCCAGGCCCTGTTCACGCCCTTCCCACCGGTACGCGCCGGGCTCCGCCTGGCCGCGCAGCTCCGCACCCCCGCGGGGCTCAGGCTGGCCCGGAACCTGACGCTGCCCGTGCGGCGCCTGGGCGAGGAGGAGTTCACCGGCGAAGGGGGCCGGATCCTGCTGGCCGGCTGCGCTCTGCACGCGGATCTGGGCCCGGAGTCCTCGGCCAGCGGCGGCTTCGGCTGGCTGATGTCGATGCTCGGCCAGAGCCATGGCTTCCCTGTCCCCGTCGGCGGCGCGGGCGCCCTGACCGGGGCACTGGTGAGCCGACTGGAGAAGCGGGGCGCCACGGTGCGGTGCGGTGAGCGGGTCACGTCCGTCGTCGTACGCGAGGGCACGGCGGTCGGTGTCACCTGCGCCAACGGCGAGACGATCCGGGCCCGCCGGGCCGTGCTCGCCGATGTGTCGGCGCCCGCTCTGTACCGGGACCTCGTCGGGGAGGAGCACCTTCCCGGACGCCTGGTCGCCGACCTCAAGCGCTTCCAGTGGGACTTCGCGACCTTCAAGGTCGACTGGGCCCTGGCGGGACACATCCCCTGGACCGCGCCGCAGGCGGACGGGGCGGGGACGGTCCACCTCGCCGACGGCCTCGACGGGCTCACCCGGTTCGCCTCCGAGATCGCCATGGGGCAGGTACCCGGCAAACCGTTCATCCTGCTCGGCCAGATGACGACGGCGGACCCCAGCCGCTCGCCCGCGGGCACGGAATCGGCGTGGGCCTACACCCATATGCCCCAGCGCATCACGTCCGACGCCGGGCCCGACGCCCTCACCGGCCGGTGGGACGAGCGGGAGGAACAGGCCATGGCCGACCGTGTCGAAGCGCAGGTCGAGCGGTTCGCGCCCGGTTTCCGCGCCCTGATCCGCGCCCGCCGCGTCCTGTCCCCGCTCACGCTCCAGGCCATGGACGAGAACCTGCACTGCGGCGCCATCAACAACGGCACCGCCGCGCTGCACCAACAGGCCATCTTCCGCCCCGTACCCGGCACCGGACGGCCCGAGACGCCGATCAAAAGGCTCTACCTGGCCTCTGCGGCCGCCCATCCGGGCGGAGGCGTCCACGGCGCACCCGGCGCGAACGCCGCCCGCGCGGCGCTGCGACCCCACGGTCTGCACACCCTTTTCCACCGCGCCCAGCGCGTCTGACGCTCTCGGCGGAGACCGAGAACACCGGTTCGCGTGGCGGCTCGGGACGCGGTCGACCACTTTGGGTGGGCTCGTCCTGATATGACTAGGTGGCTGGGGCGACACCGGCCTTGCTCTGCGACAGAACCGGACACCCCGTGGACGATGACCATTCCCGCTCTTCCTGGAGCATCAGCGCGCTCGTCGAGGCGATGCACGGCGAGCGCGACGCCGCGGCGTCCGAGCTCCTCGAACGCTTCGCACGCGAGGCGGACCGCACCGCCCTGTTCGCGCTCCGCGACGCCCTCGCGGCCCGGGCTCTGCGCATGGAGAACGAGAGGTGACCGGCGGTCCGGTGACGCTCCGGCCTGCCGGTACGGACGGGCCCCGGGCCCCAGACCGCCGCGGTACCCGGCGCCACCGTGCGACGTCACCGGCCGTACGCCCCGGCCCCGCGGCGCGAGGACGAGACCCCTCGACCAGTCGCCCCACACCGGCGCCCGCAAAGGACTGGTTCAGAGCCACCCGTGTGACCGGCACCCCTTCCGCGCGTCGGGTCGGGGATTCGCGGGCAGTCGGCGGACATGAAGCCACTTCCCACCCCCGGCCCGTCCTACTGGACGCAGACGGCCGACCTCCCCACCTTCGGTCCGGCCGCGGTTGCCGAGGAGGCCGACGCGGTGGTCATCGGCGGCGGCATCGCCGGGCTCAGCACCGCCTGGGAACTCTCCCGCGCCGGACTGAGCGTCATCGTGCTGAAGGCCGACCGGCTCGCGGAAGGCGTCACCGGCCACACCACCGGCAAACTCACCGCGCTGCACACGGCCATCTACGACACGCTCCGCACCCGGCACGGCGAGGACGCCGCCCGCCTCTACGCCGCCTCGCAGAGCACCGCGCTCCACCATGTCATCGAGGTGGCCGAGGATCTCGGCATCGACTGCTCACTCGAACGCCGGCCCGCCCTCACCTACTGCGAGCAGCCGGACGGGGTCGAAGCGCTGCGTGCCGAGGCGGCGGCGGCCCGGGCGGCCGGGCTCGACGCCTCCTTCGTGACCGAGACCGGCCTTCCCTACCGGGTGGCGGGCGCCGTCCGGGTCGAGGACCAGGCACAGTTCCACCCCCTCTCCTATCTGCGGGGGCTCACCGACGACCTCGTCGCGCGCGGCGGCCGGTTGTACGAGAACACCCGGGTCACCGACGTGGAAGGCGGCGATCGGTGCCGGGTGACCACGGCATCGGGCCTCACCGTCCAGGCGCGTCACGTCGTGGTGGCCACCCACCACCCGCTGTTCGACGACGCCCTGCTGGCCGCCCGGCTCACCCAGCACCGCGACCTGGTCATCGCGGGACAACTGCCCGCGGGCCAGGACCTCGACGGCATGTACATCACCGAGGAAGGCGGCAAGCGGTCCGTGCGCACGGCCCCGCTGCCCGGCGGGCACCGGCTTCTGATCGTCACCGGGGAGGCCTTCACCCCGGGCGACGGCCACGACACGAAGGCCGGGTACACCCATCTGCAGGCCTGGGCCGAACAGCATTTCCCCGGCCTGGCGGTCACCCATCGGTGGGCGGCGCAGGACAACAGCTCCACCGACACCCTCCCGCTCATCGGCAGGCTGCCCACCGCGGGCGAGAACGTCTACGTGGCCACTGGTTTCGCGGGCTGGGGCCTGACGGGCGGTGTCGTGGCCGCGCAGCTCATCGCCTCTCTCATCACGGGTGGCGAGCAGCCGTGGGCCGAGCTCTACGACCCCCGGCGGATCGGCCCCCTCGTCCGCACGGCGCCCGCCGCCCTCAAGGCCCAGTGGGACACGGGCAAGCATTTCGTCAAGGACCGCCTGGCCACCCTCGGCGACGGCACCAACGGACCGGTCGGCGAGCTCCGGCCGGGCGAGGGCACCGTCGTGCGCGCCGACGGAAAACCCTGCGCCGTCCACCGCGACGACGCGGGAAACCTGCACGCCGTCTCCGCCGTCTGCACCCACATGGGCTGCCTCGTCGCCTTCAACAACGCCGAACGCACCTGGGAGTGCCCCTGCCACGGCTCCCGTTTCGGCATCGACGGCGAGATCCTCCAGGGCCCCGCGCTGAAGCCGCTGGAACCGCGCGACCCCGCAGACCTGTGACCCTGCGGCCGCGTCCGCGGGACACCCGCGCCACCCTGCCGGGCAGATCGCCCTTCCTGCCGGACGGCCAGGCCGGGCTCAGCATGCGGAGCCCGGTCGGGCGGGCCACGGTGGAGGCATGACCGAGCCGCCCATCGTCGTACACCGGCCCCTGGCCCGCGGAGGCCGCCGTGTCTACGTCCTCGGCCAGGACACCGGTATCGCGTACTCGGACCGGCACCTGATCGAGTTCCTGCGCCAGAGCGGCATCGACGCGACCGACGCCGAGGCGATGGTCGACGGTGACTCGCCCGAGATCGCCTGGCAGGGCGCCCCGGCCCACGAATACGGGACGTACTGACGGGACAGGGCCCGGCCCGGCAGTACGCGATCGCCTCAAGTGCCGCCCCCGCGCGCGGACGGGAGGCCGAGCCTGCCGCCACCCGCGCCGGTGGCCGCCGGGCGTTCAGCGCTTCGGGCATCGCGCCCGGGGCTTCGCCGTCCCCTGCCCCATCTCCCTCTCGCCCCTTCCGTATGGCTCCGCGCCGAGGGGGCACACGGACTGGGCTGGGCATCCGGAACGGATCGGAGAGTGGACATGCGCACCGTCGGAGTGGAAGAAGAGCTGCTCATGGTGAGTGCGCTGACCGGAGAGGTGCTGGCGCTCTCCACGGTCGTGGTGTCACCCTCTGCCTCCCGAGGAGCGGACGATCCGCAGGAGGAGGAGTTCGAGAAGGAGCTCCAGAAGGAGCAGGTGGAGTTCGCGACCAGCCCGCTGACGGCGATGAGCGAGGTCGAAGAGGAGATCGTGCGGCTGCGCCGGGAGGCAGCCCGCCGCGCCGAACAGGCGGACGCCACGGTGGCGGCCCTGGCCACCTCGCCCGTGCCGGTGGAACCCTCACTGGACCTCGGGGAACGCCATGCCTGGATGGCCGAGAACTTCGGGCTGACCGCCCGCGAGCAGCTGACGTGCGGCTGCCATGTACACGTGGCGGTCGAGTCCGACGACGAGGGCGTCGCCGTGCTCGACCGGATCCGGCCCTGGCTGTCGGTGCTGACCGCGATCAGCGGAAACTCGCCCTTCTGGCAGGGAGAGGACAGCGGTTACAGCAGCTACCGCAGCCGGGTCTGGAACAGGTGGCCCTCCGCCGGGCCGACGGAGGTGTTCGGCTCGGCCGACCGCTACCACCGCCACGTCGAGTCGATGATCGGCACTGGTGCTCTGCGGGACGACGGCATGATCTACTTCGACGCCCGGCTCTCCGCCCGCTACCCCACGGTGGAGGTCCGCGTCTCCGACGTCTGCCTCCAGCCGAGCACCACGGTCCTGATCGCCGCCCTCGTCCGCGCCCTGGTGGAGACCGCCGCCGCGTCGTGGCGTGCGGGCCGGCCCCCGGCCCCGGTCAGCGCGGGGCTGCTGCGCCTCGCGGCCTGGCGCGCCGCCCGGTCAGGCCTGTCCGGCTCACTGGTCGATCCCCGCACGATGCGGGCGGAGCCCGCCGAGGCCGTCGTGGCGGCCCTCGTCTCCCATGTCCAGGACGCGTTGAGTGACAGCGGTGACCTGGACAGGGTGCGGAGCACCCTCGCCCGGCTGACGGCGCAGGGCACCGGCGCCCAGCGTCAGCGCGACCTGTATCGACGGCATCAGAGCATGCGAGCGGTGGTGCGTGAATGCGCCCGCATCACCACCCTCGCGGACTGAGAACCCGCCCGTCCGGGCGCCTGAGGCGTGGGCCCGCGGTGTGCCGGTCCAACCGGCCATGCCTCCAGCCGCGCGGCCGGAGGGGCCCCGTACGGCTCGGCCCTGGGTGCGCGGCGACGAGCGGCACCACACAGTGGGAACACAACCCCCTTCCCCTCCCCAAGGAGACTGACGTGTTCTCAAAGGTCAAGCTGGCCATCGCCGTCACCGCCGCCTGCGGCGCCGTCGTCGCGGGTGCCGGGATCGCCGCGGCCGACGACGGGCCCGTCGGAGTCGCGAGCAACTCCCCCGGCCTCATCTCCGGCAACGTCATCCAGGTGCCGCTGCACGTGCCGATCAACGTGTGCGGCGACACGATCGACCTCGTCGGCCTGCTCAACCCCTCGTCGGGCAACACCTGCACCAACTCCTGACCCGTTCCGTCCCCGGCACCCGGCCGCACGCCCGGCGCCGGGGACGCGCGCGTTCCCGCACGTCGCGCCCTTTCAGGGCCGCATGCTGTCGTGCTGGGCGAGCACGGAGAGGAGGTCGGCGACGGTGGCCTTGTCGGCCGGGTGACGCAACGGGTTGTCGGGGGCGACCCGGTAGATGTTGGAGCGGCCCTCCCGGGTGTGCGTGAGGTAACCGCCGTGCTCCAGGTCGGAAATGATGTTCTGCACGGACCGTTCCGTCAGTCGGCAGTGCGCCGCGATGTCACGTATGCGCACCGTGCAATCCCCCGCGATGGTCGCCAACACACGGGCATGGTTGGTGAGGAAGGTCCAGCCGGTGTGCGCCTCAGGTACTCCGCCCATGCGCCCAGCATAGGACGTACGATTCGTGCACTCAAAAGGACGAAATCAATTTCCGGTAAGTCTTGACGGGTGAGGGGTTTCTGGGGGAGATTGAAAGGGACCTAGCCGGGAGTCCTCGTGGGGAGCCTGCCGTGAATGACCCAGAGCTGTTCCCGCAGATCACGGGCGCCCTGACCGCCCGCTCAGCGGATCTGCTGGTGCGCGCCGCCGACAGGACCGACCTGGTCCTGGTCGCAGGCGACCTCGACCTCGACAGCACGCAGACCCTTCACCACGGCCTGCGCGACAGGCTCGACCGCTCGCTGGAGGGCATCACCCTCGACCTGAGGGAAGTCGGCTTCTGCGACTGCTCCGGCCTCAACGTGCTGCTCCGCCTGCGCCACCGGGCTCTGGCGCAGGGCAAGACGATCAGCATCCGAGGCGCCAGCCCTCAGGTGCAGAGGCTCCTCGGACTCACCAACACCACCCACCTGTTCGGCGACACGAGCCACGCGTACGCCTGCCCGGAGGACCGCCGCCCCTCCCCCGCGCACTTGAGGCCTTCGGCGTGACCGAGCACTCCCCCGCCGAAGACAGCGACGCACTGCACCGCGAAGTCGAGCAGCTGCGCCGGGCTCTGGAAACCCGGCCTCTCATCGACCTCACCGCGGCGCGCTGATGCCCTCCTTCAACCTCAGCAGTCGGCACGCCTGGAACGTACTGGTCACCGTCTCCCAGCGCCCCAACAGCAAGGTGCGCCTGGCGGCCGAGAATGTGCTCGACTCCATCAGCGGCGACCCCCTGCCCCAGCCGCTCCAGGAGCAACCGGCCGCAGCCCTCGCCGCGTTCCGCACCAGACCCACGGACCCCCTCGGCAAACCGGTTGTCCGAGCCTCTGCGCCGAACGAAAGGTGACCTCGACCTCGGCCCCGACACACCGGACCTGCGCGCCCCTCACGTCATCGTGTCGCATGGCCGAGCCCGCTGCGGCCCACGGTTCCCGTGGGACGCGCCTTCCCCCTCATCCGCCACCGTCCGCAGGGCTACGATGACCGGATGGATCACGATGAACTGGCCCTGCACGCCTCGTCGTTCGGCGCCGCGGCGGCCTCGTACGCCGAGCACCGTCCCGACTACGCACAGGCGGCGGTGCGCTGGGCGATCGAGCACGCGCCGGGCCCGCGTGTGCTCGACCTCGGCGCGGGGACCGGCAAACTGACCTCGACACTGGAGGCGCTGGGCGCCGAGGTCGTCGCGGTCGAGCCCGACCCGGGGATGCTGGCCGAGCTGCGCCGCTCGCTGCCGGATACCCGCGCGCTGTCCGGCAGCGCCGAGGCCGTCCCGCTGCCGGACGGTTCCGTGGACGCCGTGCTGGCAGGCAACGCCCTGCACTGGTTCGACATGGCCCTCGCGGGCCCCGAGATCGCCCGGGTGCTGGCGCCGGGCGGCGTCCTGTCCGGCCTGTGGAACCTCCTGGACGACCGCGTCGAGTGGGTCGCCGGGCTCGCCCAAGTCGGCGGGAGCGCGGCCATCGGCCCGCGTGACACCCCCGCCGCGTGGCGCACGGAGACGGCCGGCGTGCACCTGCCGAAAGCGGAGACCGACGCGGTGGCCCGGTTCGGTTCGCCGGAGCGGGCCGAGTTCGCGCACGGGCAGCGCCGCACCGCCGAGTCTCTCGTCGCGACCCTGGCGACGCGCGCCGGCATGCTGGTCATGCCGGAGCACGAACGAGAGGCCAGGCTGGCCCGGATCCGCGCCTTCCTCGCCAGCACGCCGGAGACCGCCCACGGCGAATTCACCCTGCCCATGCTGACCGGCGTCCTGCGTACCCGTCGGCTGTGAACCCGGGGATCACCAGGTCCCCTGCGCGAGCGAGTGGGCAACGCAGCGGAGAAGGGATCTTCGAGGCGGGCTCCCGTCCGCTCGGGAGAATGGCCTGATGGTCAACTTTCTTGATTTGTAGGCCACTTGACGGATCGACGTTCGGGGCATGGGCCGGGGCCATGACGCGTGGCGCGTGCATTTCGGTCGTGTTGGAGCCCAACCCGCATGGCGCGCGCGCTGATTCGCGCCACTTGGCCTCGAGGCCCCCTCTCGCGGAGCCCGCGAGGCCACACTCGAACAAAGGTCTTCCTTCACATCGGACCGGACAACGGGGTATTCATGTCGCGCATCGGTTCCCACTCGCCCGTGCTCATCGAAAGTCCCTCGGTCAAGTTCTCCAGCGCCCCGCAGCGCGCACCGCTGCGCCACCTCGGCACGCCCTCCCTGCGCACCTCGGTGTCCGGCAGCCGGCGGCGCGCCCGCGGGGAGGCGCCCCGGGTCCTGCTCCTTGTGCCGTCGTACACCCGGGTCGTCGAACCGTCTCCGCAAGGGAGCAGCTTTCGGGCGCTCGGCCTGGACACGTTCGAGGTCATGAAGCGGGCGGGCACCCCGATCGGCCTGCTGCGCATAGCCGCCAACGCCCGTCTCGCGGGCTTCGAACTCCGCATCGTCGACTCGCCCTTCGCCGGCTGGGAGCAGGAGCGCCGTCACGTAGATCTCGGAAACGACAGCACCCTGGTGCGCTACGGCCTCGACGACGCCCAACTCCGCGCCATCATCGAGGAGTTCGACCCGGACGTGGTCGGCGTGCAGTGCATCTACACCGTCCAGTGGGGCAACGCGCGCGCTCTCGCCGACCTGGTCAAGGACATCGATCCGGAGATCGTGACCGTCACCGGCGGTGCCCACCCCAGTGGCGACTGGCAGTACGCGGTGCCCGACTCACCCTTCGACCACGTGGTCATCAACGAGGCGGACCAGACCTTCACGGCGCTCCTGCGGGCGCTGACGGAGGAGGGCGGTGACATCGACGCCGTGCCCGGCATCGCCTACCGGCGCGAAGACGGAGCGGTGGTCCGCACGACCGCCATGTCGCCGTACATGCGCATCCTGCCCAAGCGGCAGGGGCTCGACCAGCGGCTGGGCATGATGCCGCTGCCCGACTTCGCCATGCTGGACATGGGCCAGTACGAGCAGGCGTACCACTCCTCCGGCAAGCGGGTGCGCGACCACGGCTCCTGGGCGCAGATCTTCTCGACGATCGGCTGCAACATCGGCTGCGACTTCTGCTACATACCGATGGTGAACGGCCCGTGGCGGGCGCTCGGCACCGACTGGTTCGACCTGCACCTCGCCGAGATCACCAAGCAGGGGGTGACCGAGGTCCTCATCGAGGACGACCACCTGCTGCACGACCCGCTGTACGCGATACGGGTCTTCGAGCTGCTGCGCAAGCACGACCTGCCGTGGGTCGAGGAGGGTGGGCTGAGTCTGTTCAACCTCGTCCTGCTGCACCTCGGCGCCGAGTTCGCGGACGGCATGGACGAGGCCGACCGGCGCGATCCGAACTTCCGCAATGTGCTCGCCGCCATGCGCGCCGGGCTCACCTGCCGGGACCTGATCAAGGCGATGGCCGACGGCGGCTGCTACAGCGTCTACCTCGCGGTGGAGAGCGCCAACGAAGAGAGTCTGGAGCATTCGGGCAAGTCCCGGCTCAACGCCATCCAGCAGGCCACCGGCGAGATCGTGGAGATGTTCACCGAGTATGGCATCCAGGTCACCGGCGGTTTCATGCTGGGCTTCGTCAACCCGCCCGAGCGGCCCGGGACCGCGCCGTACATCGAGTCCCTCGATCAGATAGAGCGGACCATCGACTACGCGGTCACGCTCATGGGCCACGGCATGGCGTACGCGAACCCGTTCATCGTCACCCCGCTGCCGGGCACGAAGATGTGGGACTTCCAGAAGGACTACGTCGTACGCCACTACGACAACGGCTGGTCGCACGAGAAGGCCACCATGGCCACCGATCAGTGGACCGCCGAGGACATCGAGCGGATGCGCCTGGAGCTCCTCGTGCGGGCCAACGGCGCCGACAAGGTGACCGAAATGGTCCGGCGGGGCACCTGGCCGGTGGACGCCTGACCTCACCGGGCCGCACTCCCCTCAGGAGGGGCGGGGCCCGGCCCGGCGCCGACGGCGCGCCGACCGCAGCGTGTCCGCCGATGCCAGCATGGCGCCGCCCGCGACCAGGACGCAGGCGACGGCGACGGGCCAGCTCGCGTCGGCGCGCCCGGTCGCGATCAGCAGGGTCGTGGACAGCAGCGGGGCGAAGTACGACAGGGTGCCCAGGAGCCGGATGTCACCGTGCTTGGTGCCGTGGTCCCAGACGTAGAAGGCACCGCCGACCGGGCCGAGCCCGAGGGCGAGCACGGCGAGCCACTGCCAGCCGTCGGGCCGCACGGTGGTCTCGAACAGCAGGTGGCACACCATCGCAAGCACCGCCGTGGCCAGGCAGAAGAACGCGACCATGTCCGTGGGCACCTGCGGATACCGGCGATTGGCCACCGAGTACGCCGACCACACCAGGGCGCACACCACGGCCGCCACGTAGCCGAGCAGGAACTCGCCGCGCAGCTGCACCCCTTGACCGCCGGTGACCAGCAGGAAGGTGCCCCCCAGGCCGAGGACCGCGCCGCTCATGTGCCACCAGCGCAGCTTCTCGCCGGGCAACAGCGCGGAGAACACGACGATCAGCAGCGGCCACAGGTAGGCGATGAGGCCGGCGTCGACGGCGGGCGCGTTGCGCAGCGCCAGGAAGTAGAAGAAGTGATAGCCGAACAGACCGCCGATACCGAGCAGCCAGGCTCCGCCGGGCAGCCCACGGGCGAGCCCCGCACCTCCGCGCACAGCCCGGGGCAGCCCGATGACCCCGCCCACCGCGAACGCCATCGCGGTGAGCTGGAACGGCGGAATCCGGCCGGTCAGCGTGGTGAACAGCGCGAGCGACGCCCACAGCAGCACGGCCAGGGCGCCGATCCCGGTGGCCCTGAGCCGGCGCCCCGGGTGCGTCGTGCCGCCGGGCTCATTGCCCGGCGCGACGACTTCGGCCTGCGCGTCCATGGGGCCCCCGTCCGCCGTCCCGTTGCCTACCGGGGCATCGTATTGAGGCCCGGCACACACCCCTGCGCTTTCCGGACAGCCTCCGGAGCAAGGCCGTTTGGCGCGCACCTACGGTTCTCTCCTCCACGCATGCGCCGCGCTTTGACGGCCCATCAGTAGTTCGGGAGATCGAAGGCGACAGCGGCCTGGAACACCGCCAGGTTCTCCCGGCCGGGCCCGTCAACGACCGCCGCCTCCTCACTGCCCGGCGGCCCCGGCACCTCCGCGTCGGCGGCCAGCATCTCCTGGCCCAGGGCGAGCAGCGCCTGATTGGCCGTCACGTGGGGCCGCAACCGCTCCTCGTAGGCGCGGAAGGCGCTCCGGTGGTCGCCGTCGGCCGCGTGCAGTTCCCCCGCGAGCACGTAGGCCGCGGTCAGCGCCACGCTGGTGCCCTGCCCGGTGAGCGGCGAACAGCAGTACCCGGCGTCGCCCAGGAGCGCGACGCGTCCGCGCGACCATTCGTCCATCCGGATCTGGGCCACCACGTCGTAGTGGAAGGCGTCCGTCTCCCACATGGCCTTCAGGAAGCGGGGCACCTCCCAGCGCAGGGACGCGCACCGCTCGGCCACCAGCCGCTTCTGGGCCACGGGGTCGCGCGGCAGCAGCCGTTCGTACGGCTCGTCGGAGGTGAAGCCCACGAAGACGCGCAGTTCGGTGTTGTCCCGCACCGTCATGGCCATGCAGCCCCACACGTCGTCGAGGCCGGGCCGGTGGAAGACCTCCCAGCGGTCGAGGCCGAGGTGATTGGGGGCACTCCAGGACGCGATGTACGTACCGATCGGGTGCAGGTAGTCGGCCTCGGGCCCGAAGACCAGGCGGCGGGTGGCCGAGTGGAGGCCGTCGGCGCCGATCACCAGGTCGAACCGCCGCTCGGTGCCGCTCGTGAAGTGGACCCGCACGCCCTCGTCGTCCTGCACCAGGGTGCCGATCGAGTCGCTGAACAGGTACTCCACGCCCGTCCCCGCCGCCTGCGCGAGCAGCGCGGCCAGTTCATCACGGAGGATCTCCACGTCGGGGCCGTCCGAAGGGCCGCCGCTGGCCGTCCATCCGGTGGTGCGGCGCAGCTCCTGACCCTCCGCGTCCACGTACGACATGCCGAGCAGACCAGTCCTGCGGGCCCGCACTTCCTCCAACAGCCCCATGCGCTCGACCACTTGGAGGGCGCTGCCGCGCACGTCCACCGCCTGCCCTCCACCCCGCAGGTCCTTTGAGCGTTCGACGACGGTGACGCGGAAGCCGTAGCGCGCCAGCCAGTACGCCAGGGCCGTTCCGGCTATGCCGGCGCCGGACACCAGGACCGAGGTGTCGCGAGAGTGAGGCGGCCGGATGCTGTTCGTCATGGTGACCTCCCTAATTGGTTCGATGGGTCCATACTCGGACGCGGCACCGACAGAACACCGACACGCGCGGTCCGGCACCGACAGCCCACCGACAGACCTGATCGGACAGTCCCGCATGCGCCGGTGAACCGAAGGCCACGGCAGTCAGGCAAGTCCGCGGATCCTCATTTCCCGTCCATGGCACGCGAGTTGAGGGCAGCGCCACGTTTCGAGGTGTGAAGGATGAGGCGACATTGGTCGGGTGGGGCGCCGCTTTGCCTTCCGTTCCCGCAGCGTTCAGCCTCGCGTCCCTGCAGGCGTGGCGCACCCTTCCCTATGGTCCGTGGGGTTCTTCGAAAGAAGGGGCTCATGGACACACAGCCGGCACTCCAGGCACGCGAGATCACCAAGTGCTTCGGGGACGTCGTCGCGCTCGACGGCGTCGATCTGGAGGTGACGCGGGGCCAGATCCACGGCCTGGCCGGGCCCAACGGCGCGGGCAAGACCACGCTGCTCGGTATCCTGCTCGGACTGGCCGTCCCCGACAGCGGTCGCCTCGACATCCTGGGCACCCCCGTGGGGCGGACCCCGGCCGCTCCTGACGGTGTCTCCGGCTTCGTGGACGGGCCCGGCCTCTACCCCGCGCTCACCGCCCGGCAGAACCTCGCCGCGCTGGCCGCGCTGCACGGGCAGGACGCCCGGACGGCGGGCGTCGACGACGTCCTCGCGCAGGTCGGGCTGAGCGAGGTCGCCGACGAACGGGCCCGCGGATTCTCCCTCGGCATGCGCCAGCGGCTCGGTCTGGCCGCGGCCCTGCTCACCAAGCCCCGGCTGCTCGTGCTCGACGAACCGTCCAACGGGCTTGATCCGGCCGCGAAGAGACACGTCCACGGTGTTCTCACCGAGCTCGCCGCGGACGGGACCAGCGTCGTGCTCTCCAGCCACCGCATGGACGATCTCGAAGCCCTGTGCTCCGAAGTCACCATCCTCGCCGCCGGACGCGTCGTCTTCTCCGGGCCGCTGGGCAAGCTCGCCGCCGAGAACGACGCCCTCGACTACCGGTTGCTCACCTCCGATCCCCAGGCCGCCGGACGGCTGGCCACCGAGACCACCGGGGTCACGGTCACCGACACCGTTCCGGGGCGCCACGACCCCGGCGTCCTGGTCGTCCGCGCCCTCGGGCCCGCCCTGGACGAACTCGTACGCCGCCTCGTGCACGGGGGCATCGCGCTGCGCGAGCTCGCGCCCGTCGTGTCGCCGCTCGAAGCAGCCTTCCTCTCCCTCACCGGGCAGTCGGGGGGCCAACCGGACCGGTCGGCCCCCGAGCGGCCATCGCCGCGCCCGGGACGGCGCACCGAACCCCAGGGGACAGAACGATGAGGGCCACCGTCACCACCCGGCCCGCTCCCGGCACCCCCCGCGTGTCCGTGGCGCGCGCCTACCGCTTCGAGCTGGTCAAGCTGGTGGCGCAGTGGCGCATCCGCCTGCTGGTCCTGGCCTGTTGGACCGTGCCGGCGGTCTTCGTCGCCGCGGTGAGCCAGCAGAGCACGCTCCCCTCCGACACCCTCTTCGGTCGCTGGATGCTCGCCACCGGCTGGGCGGGCCCTCTGGTGGTGCTCGGTTTCGCGGGCACCTGGGCGCTCCCCTTGCTCACGTCCGTGGTCGCCGGAGACGTCTTCGCCTCGGAGGACCGGCTCGGAACCTGGCGCCACCTCCTCGTGGCGGTACGGTCACCGCGGCGGATCTTCGTGGCGAAAGCGCTGGCCAGCCTCACGGTGATCCTGCTGCTCGTGGCGGGTCTGGTCTGTTCCAGTACCGCCGGTGGGCTCGCCACCGTCGGCAGCCACCCGCTGGTCGGACTCGACGGGCACGCACTGTCCTCGTCGGACGCGGCCGGCAAGGTGCTGCTCGCCTGGCTCTGCGTGCTCGCCCCGACCCTGGCCCTCGCCGCGATCGGACTGCTCGGATCCGTCGCCCTCGGACGCTCCCCCATGGGACTGCTGCTGCCCGCGCTGGTGACGCTCGCGATGCAGTTCGCCCAGATGCTGCCGCTGCCCACCGCGGTGCGCGTGGCCCTGCCCGGCTACGCCTTCATCGCGTGGAACGGCCTCTTCACCAGCCCGGCCCAGACCGGCCCGCTCCTCATCGCCGTCGCGGTCAGCCTGGTGTGGGCCGCAGCCGCGACCACGCTGGCCCATCTCCTGTTCGTACGGCGCGACTTCACCAACCCGGCCCACGACGGGCCGGGGCGCCGGGCGCTCACCGTCGGCGCCCTGCCTCTCGCGGGTCTCCTCGCCGTGACGGTGACGGTCCTCGCCGCAGCGACTCCGGCCTCCGGCTCCGGCATTGACCAGGAGAAGGTGCAGCGCTCGGTCGCCACCGCCTTCGCCCACCTCTACCGCGCCCAGACCGAGCAGCTCAACCGCCCGCGCGTCACCGAGGCGCAGCTCAAGGCCACCGCGGCCTGCACCAAGGGCGGCGGCGGAACCGACGCCCACGGGCCGGGCAACGACTGGCGCTGCGTCGTCTCCTGGCACCTCCCCGGCGTCGAGGCCATCGGGCAGGCCATCTACCAGCTCGACGTCGCCTCGGACGGGCGGTACGTCGCCGACGGCGACGGGCCGAAAGAAGTGAACGGCTACTTCCTGGTGCGAACCCCCCGTGGGGACGCGCCGAACCCGCTCTGGCAGTTCGACGGCAACGTCGAGCTGCTCTCCGCCACCCCGAAGGGATGACCCCATGCAGGTAACACGTCGCCGCAGGCGGGACGAGGTGCGCTCCGGCCCGCCGCTTCGGCGCCTCGGCCGCCGGAGACCTCTGGCCACGGCGGGCGCCGTCGGTCTCGCCCTGGCCCTCGCGGGCACGGCCTTCGCCCAGACCACCCAGTTCGGAACCGACCACGTCGGCCAGGTCACCCCGCACGGGCAGGTCATCTCCAGCGACCAGTACATCGCCCCGTACGGCGACCGTCTCGTGCTCAACAACGGCAAGATCATGTCGTCGTCGGTGAGCCCGGACGGCAGCCACCTCGCCGCCTCGGTCACCGACGGCGGGCTTGCGATGGCCATCGTGAACCTCAAGAGCTGGAAGGTGCAGCAGCTCGTCGGGAACAGTGCCTCGGCAAACCTGCGCATCAAGAGCAACGACGTGGGCCAGGAGGGCCCGACGTACTCCCCCGACGGCAAGCAGCTGTGGCTGGGCCAGATCGACGGCTACACCAGGTTCACCGTCAATCCGGACGGCACCCTGGCCTCGCCCACGACGGTGAAGATCCCGGCGGACGGCCCCAAGCACGCCCTGGTCGGCGAGGCGGTGTTCGCCCCCGACGGCTCGACCGTGTACGCCGCGGTCAACGGCCAGAACCGGGTGGTCGCCATCAACGCCGCGACCGGCGCCGTGCAGCAGAGCTGGGCCGTCGGCAACGCGCCGCGTGACATGGTCCGGATCGGCTCCAAGCTGTACGTCAGCAACGAGGGCGGCCGCCCGGCGAAGCCCGGCGACACCACGATCAACTCGTACAACACCCCGGTACCGGCCGACCCGGTGACGGCGGCGACCACCACCGGCACCGTCAGCGTCATCGACCTGGGCCACCCGGCCGCGGCCGTCGGGAGCATCGACGTCGGGCTGCATCCCACCGCGCTGTACGCCAAGGACCGGGCGCTGTTCGTCACCAACACCGCGACCAACGACGTGTCGGTCATCGACACCACGAAGAACAAGGTCGTCCAGACCATCTCCACCAAGCCGTGGCCCGAGGCGTCGGTCGGCTACGAGCCGGACGCCGTGACGCTCACCCGCGACGGCCACCTCCTGGTGACGCTCGGCCGCGCCAACGCCGTCGCCGTCTACCGGTACACGACTGCGCAGGAGCCGGTCAGCTACGTCGGCCTGGTCCCCACGGACTACTTCCCCGCCGAGATCGCCACCGTCGGCAACCAGGTGGTCGTCTCCAACACCCGCGGCATCGACGCCCGCCGTCCCGTGAACCCCGCCGGACACGGCACGCACGACACCACGTCGAGCCTGCAGCGGTTCACCCTGCCGAGCGACCGGGTCATCAAGTCCCAGACCGCGAAGGTCTTCCAGCAGAACGGCTGGACCCGCGGCGCCGTCGACAAGGCCAACGGCGCGAGCCACGCGAAGCCGGTGCCCGTGCCGGTGCGGCTCGGCGACCCGTCGACGATCAAGCACGTGTTCCTCATCGTGAAGGAGAACCGGACCTACGACCAGGTCTACGGTGATGTCCGGAAGGGCAACGGCGACCCGTCGCAGGCCGAGTTCGGCGAGAACGTGACGCCGAACCAGCACGCGCTGGCCCAGCAGTTCGGCCTGTACGACAACACCTATGACATCGGTACGAACTCGGCCGAGGGCCACAACTGGCTGATGCAGGCCGATGATCCGGAGTACACCGAGTCCTCGGCCGGTGAGTACGAGCGCAGTTACGACACCGAGGACGACGCGCTCGGCCACCAGCGCTCCGGTTTCCTGTGGACCGGGGCCCAGGCGGCGGGCAGGTCCGTACGCGACTTCGGCGAGTTCCAGCAGTTCCTGACCAAGCCCGCGGCCGCGAGCTGGCAGAACCTGTACTGCGACTCCAAGAACATGGCGTCCACCGGGCAGGACACCGCGTACCCGCTGGTCTCGTCCTCGCCGATCCCGTCGCTCAACGACGTTTCCGTGCACGGCTTCCCGAAGTTCGACACCAGCGTCCCGGACATCTACCGGGCCGAGATCTGGAAGCGTGACTTCGCCAGGAACGGCCCGTCGAGCCTGAACATGTTCTGGCTCTCCAGCGACCACACCGGCGGCCCGGCCAACGCGCCCGCCCAGGTCGCGGACAACGACCTCGCGACTGGCCGGATCATCGACACGATCTCGCACAGCAAGTACTGGAAGGACTCCGCGATCTTCGTGGTGGAGGACGACTCCCAGGCCGGTCTCGACCACGTCGACGGCCACCGGGCCCCGATCCAGATCATCAGCCCCTGGGCCAAGCACGGCGTCGTCGACAGCCACTACTACTCGCAGATCACGATGATCCGCACCATTGAGCAGATCCTCGGGATCCACCCGATGAACCAGAAGGACAGCGCGGCCAGCCCGATGGCCGCCGCGTTCACCGGGAAGCCGGACCTCACGCCGTTCAGCGCGCTGCCCAACCGGATCCCGCTGACCGACGGCCTCAAGACCCCGCCGCCCTGCGGCGTGGACTCCCCCGCGCCCCAGAACCCGCGGGCGGCGGCCGTGCCGGCGCCGAAGGTACCGGCGGACAAGCAGGCGCTCGCCGCGCAGTGGGACACCTGGAAGGCGCAGCAGAGGCTCACCGGCCCCGACGCCAAGCCCGACTTCGCCAACCCCGCCCAGATGAACCACTTCACCTGGTACGAGACCCACGACTGGACCAAGCCGTACCCCGGCGAGGACAAGATCTACGCACCCAAGGACGTACCCGGCGCGTACATCCCCTCGGCCGAGAACGACGGCTGACGCACCTACCCGCACCGAGGGCCCCGACCGGTATCACCCGCGGCCGGGGCCCTTGGCCGTGGTCGCCCGAGCCCGGCCGGTCACCGGATGACGGAGCGAATCCAGGCGAGCTGCTGGGAGACCTCGCCCGCCTCGGCGATCGTTTCCCGGTCGGAGCCGTCGAAGACACCAAGAAGGGTCTCGGCGCCGTGCGGGCCGATGCTCATCACGGGGCCGCCGGAGTCGCCGCCGGCCGGAATGCCGGACACCTTCTCCATACAGAAGTCCGAGCCGCCCGGCACCGTGTATCCCTCACACCGTGGATCGTCCACTCTGACGACCCTCAAGTCCGACTGCTTCAACACCGGTGACTGGCAGGTGTTCTCGTCCCCGGAACAGGTGGCGCCCCAGCCGTACTGCGTCACCCGCTGACCGGCCTGGACACCGGCCGTGGCCAACCGCGCCGCGCGGACCTTCATCGGCGGCACCTCGATGAGCATCATGTCGGCGTGCGCAGCGCCCGCCCGTCCGCCCGGCACCGGGCGGACCGCGGTCCCTCGACGCATGTCGAGACTGCCGACCCGGAACGTGATCCGCCGGTCGGCCACCGGCTGCCCCTGCTCGAAGAAGCAGTGCGAGGCGCTGATGACCCACCGCGGCGCGATCACCGTCCCCGTACACGTCGGCCGGCCATCGACCAGCATCCGCACCGCCCAGGGCGCATAGGCACTCCGCGCCCCGCCGATGACGGCGGAGGCGGGCGCGGACGCCCCCAGCGAGCCCGCCACCACCAACAGAACGGTCATCAGCACCACATGAACACGGCGCGGCATCGGCAGAAGCTCCTCACCCCGGGACAATGAGCGCACGGGCGGACAGATACCCCGCACGGACACCAACAGTCCACACCTGCCCGCAGAGCCGCGACGCCCAGCACGGCCAGGCTCCTGAACGCCGGGTCCACGCAAACCCGGAACGCTCGCAACGGAGGCCGTCGCCGGGCTGCGTGCCGGAGCCGCCCCGTACGAGCTTCCGGGTGGCGCCGACCTTCTGCCGTGCGGCCGGACTCCGTGCAGCGCCGCCCCGCATCTCATCGTCAACTCCCCTGACTTGCAACGCGGTTGACATCTCCCGGGTCAACGCACACCTGCCGGTGTTCGCACAAGCTCCCGGAGCGCGCCATGCCGGGGCTGCTCTCGGTCGCAGCCGCGCCAAACGGTTGTTCCCCTCCAGGGGACGCCGGTACAGATATGCGCGACCAGTCGGTACAAGGAGGGGAAAGTCATGAAGAAGACCATGAGGAAGGCAGCTGGTGTCATCGTGGGGCTCGCGCTGGCGGGCACCCTGGGGGCCGCGGGGGTGGCCGAGGCGCAGGCTCAGCCGTCGGTCGCGGCCCCTGCCGTCGACAGGGCGGGCGCGGGCGGTTCGACCGTCGAGGCACCGGCCTCAGTCGTCGCGGAGCTGAAGGCCGCGACCACCCGAGCACGCGCCTCGCTCGCGCCGAGCGCGCGGGTGATCTGTTACGCCGCGCACGTCCAGGACATCGGCTGGCAGTCGGCGGTCTGTGACGGCAGCGTGGCCGGGACGACCGGCCAGAGCCGCCGGATGGAGGCCCTGGCGATCTCGACCAGCGGGGTCGGCGGTGTCTGCGCCGACGCCCACCTGGCCGACATCGGCTGGCAGGGCTGGGCCTGCGGCCGCGACGGCGACGTCGTGACGGTCGGCACCACCGGGCAGTCGCGGCGCATGGAAGCGCTGGGCGTCCAGGTCGGCACGGGCAGCGTGGGGGCGCAGGCCCATGTGGAGGGTTACGGCTGGCTGGGCTCGGTCAGCGGCAACCCGGTCTACGTGGGAACCACGGGACAGTCACGGCGCATGGAGGCGGTACGCGTCTGGGTGTGACGCACGGCGGATGGCCTCGGGTGCCTGGCGCCTGAAGGCGGTGGTGCCCGTCGATCGGCGGGCACCACCCCCTGTCGCACTCCTCGCGGTCCGTGAAGCCGCCAGGCCGACGCGGACCCCGTCACGACACCTGGTCAAGGGGGGGCTTGAGCCACAACGACCGTCGTGTGGTGAGATGCCACCCTCGCCACAGGGGCCACAAGTGGTGGAGAGTAGAGGGACGTTCACCTCGACCGTGCCGTCCGCGGCGCGGCCCAGGACGCATCGCGTACCACATCGAGCGCCGCCAGGGGTGGCTGCCGGAAGGAGCTCTGCCGTGTCCCAGCCCTCCAGTGACCAGCCGCCGCGGGACGGCGTGGGAGGCGGACCGTCGCAGCCGCTCCCGGCTCAGCCGGGCTACGGCTTTCCCCCGACTCCCGGCTACGGGCCGCCTCCTTCAGGCACGTATCCGCAAGCACCGGGGGGAGCCTTCGGGCCCCCCGGTCAACCGACCGTGCCGCAGTATCCGGCGAGCGGGAGCCCGTTCGGAACCCCCGGGCCGCCGGACCCCGAGAAGAGACGTACCGTCATCGTCGCGATATGCGCCGCGATGGCCGTGCTGATCGCCGCGGTGGTCACGGGCGTGCTGGTCCTCCGGCACGACAGGAACGGCGGCGACAGAGCCGACGCGAAGCCCACTCCCTCCTCCCCCGCCCCCTCGGCCTCGCCTTCCGGCTCCTCCGGGCCGGGCGCGGTGAAGCCGACGATCGCGGGCTGGAAGGTGGTGGTGAATCCCGCTCACGGCACGGCCTTCGACGTCCCGCCGGAGTGGGAGGTGGAGGCACCCACCGTCTTCAGCGGCTACTCGGAGCGAGGGAATCCGGACAAGGCTCTCATCGGGCACACGGCTCCTGCCTTCTACAAGTCCCAGTGGTGCCGCATCGACGCGGACGGCGACGGAAAGACCGACGACTTCGCCCTGGCCTCGACCGGCACCAAAGGCGCTGACGGCGCCAAGAGCACCGACGAGGTCGCCGAGAACTCCGCACCGACCTGGGTGTACGCCGCTTACACGCAACCGGACAAGTCCGTCGTCAAATGGGACAAGCCCGTGAAGTACACGACCAAGGCGGGCGTGGAGGGCAGTTACGTCAGGGCGCACTCCGAAGGTGCCAAAAGGCCCAACAAGTGCGCCGGCGACGGCCAGGCGATTGTCTTCGGCTTCAAGAACTCCAAGGGTGACTTCGTCGCCTGGGACTTCTACGGCAGGACGGGCGTGCCCGGCGCCATCGGCGATGACGTCATCATGCGGGTCCTCAGCACCGTCCGGCTGTCCGGAGCCCCCACCGAGCAACCCCAGTTGTGACGTGGCGTCGAACGGACAGCGATCGATGGCGAAGAGCAGGCACTCAGCACATCCGGAGGGAACACCGCTGTGACGCAGCCACCCGATCCCCAGCCACGCGGTGATCAGCCCCCGCCGAAGCCGGTACCGGGCAACCCGTACGCCCAGCCCGACGGCGGCCACGCCCGACCGGACGGCGCATCGTCCGGGGCCGGTTACGGCTACCCGCGGCAGCCTCCGCCTTCCGGCGGCCCCTCCTATCCGGTCCTGCCTCCCTATCCGGGCGGCTACGGCGGGGCGGGACAACCCCATGCGGCGCCTCCGCCGTTCCCGCCCGGCGGCGGCCGGAGCCCCCTTCGAGGCCGCCGTGCCGTACTGCTCTGCGCATTGACCGCGGTCCTGCTCCTGGTGGGAGGCGGCGTGTACGTATGGGCCGGGAAAACCGGCGGCGAGAAGCCGAGCGCGAAGAGCACGGCTTCCGGGCCCTCCTCATCCCCCTCCGTCGACAAGGGCGACGGAAAGGGCCCCGGGGGCGGCAACGACACGTACGACTTCAACGCCGACATGAAGCCGGGCGAGGCGCGTGTCTGGGTGCGCGAGAACGACACCCGGCTGCCCAAGGAGGGCGCGCTGCAGTACGGCCCGTGGCGGGCCGGTGACATCGTCGCCAAAGCGATGTACAAGGACATCACCGGCTACGCGGTGGCCGACGGTGCCCAGAAGTGGAGCACCCCCTTCGAGACGCCGGTCTGCGGCGCGGCGCACCTCGCCTCCAGCAGCGGCAAGGCCATCATCGCGACGCAGGAGAACAACACCAAGGGCGCCCACTGCACGTACCTCCAGCAGGTCGACCTCGCCACGGGCACGGTCGGCTGGAAGGTGACGGTTCCGCAAGAGTCGACGTACGACACCACCAACGAATTCGCCATCGCCTTCTCCGGTGACACCATCGTCGTCAGCCACGGCGCCTACGCGAGCGGCTTCTCCCTCACCGATGGCAGCAAGCGGTTCGGGTCGTGGAAGACCGCGGGCTGCAGCCCCAGCGACATCGGCGGCGGCGCCAAGTTGATCAGCGTGGGCCTGTGCACCGGCGATGACGTCACCAAGACCCAGAGCATGGTCGAGGAGATCGATCCGGCGACGGGCAAGTCCAAGTGGAACTACAAGTACCCGCAGAACTGGAGCGTGGGCGCGGTCCTCTCGTCGGACCCGGTGGTCGTGGCCGCCCGCGACACGGACAAGAAGACCTGGAACCTCACCGCGTTCGCGCCGGACGGCAAGGTCCGCTGGCAGGTGGAGCCGACCTTCAAGGCCATGAGCGGGTGCGACGGCCATGACAGTCGAGGCCTTGACGGGTGTACGGCCGTGGCAGCCGACTCCAGCACGCTGTATCTGGGAACCGAGGGCTCGGGTGGAGCCATCAGCGGCTACCCGGAGACCAACGAGGTCGTCGCGATCGACCTCACCAACGGCAAGGAGAAGTGGCGCGCCAAGGACCCCAAGGGCCGGGCCATGCGGCCCCAGGCCGTCGAGGGCGGAAAGCTCCTGGCGTACGTGCACCCCGGCAGGGTCCAGGACGCGGCCGCCATGGTCGCCTTCGCCCCGACGGGCGGAGCCCCCCAGGCGGTGCTGCAGAGTCCGGAAGCGGCGATCGGCGGCGAACGCGCCTTCTACCTCAATCCGCACATGCTCTGGTCAGGCGGACGGTTCTTCATGCTCAGCGGTCGGGTGCAGAGCCCGTCCGACAAGGGGAAGGACCACGCACTCCTCTCCTTCGGCAAGTGAACGGCGCCGCCGGAGCTGGCGGCCGCCCGCGTTTCCTCAACGGGAGTAGATGGCAAGGCCGTTGGGGACAGGGCGTTCCGCACCGTGGTCGAGGGCGTTGCGCACGACGATGCGGCCCGTGTGGTCCCGGGTGGCCAGCGTGGCCGAGGCGCCCCCGTCCAGATAGGCGCCTTCGTCGCATCCGAGGGCAGCGAGAAGGTTGGCGAGTTCGCTCACGGTCAGGCCGCTGGAGGTTCCCTCCCTGCCGTCCGTGGACAGCAGCCGCATGATCCGTCCTCCCGCCGCGATCCCGACGGCTGAACGGGGCTCCGCGACCGCCTTGTCCAGGCCGGGCAGGGCTCTGCGGTGCTGGACGATGGGATGGGAGCCCAGCGCGGAGGCCAGCGGAACGCGGCTGGTGGAGGAGAAGTGGTAGTCCAGCCGCACCGCCGTGCCCGGGGTGAGCGCGCGCAGGGCGTCCGCACCGGCCTCGCGCCCCAGCAGGACGACCGTCCCGGCCGGGATGCGCCCCGATCCGGGGGCTCGCGCGACCGAGCGGACGATGCCGTTCCGGACCGTGACCTCGTAGGTGTTCGGGGTGCAGGGCGCGGCGCGGTCGTCGTCGGTGCCGCAGGCGGCGCGGGCGCGGGAGGCCTCGCCCCAGTTGGGGGTGAAGGCCCCGATCGAACCGACGGGCAGGGCGTACTGATTGAGGCCGCGCAACGGCAGCACGGCGTGAGCGGTGCGGATGCGGCCCTGAAGTGCCAGGCGGGCGGTGCGAGCGAGCCCATCGGTTCCGATGCCGACCACGTCCTGGGTGGAGCCCCCGGCGGGCAGCGGCCAGCCGAAGCGCTGCCCATCGGGGACCGCGCCCTTCAGCGGCCTCCCGGCCAGTACGGCGGGACCGGAGGTCGCGCCGGTCGACTGCACACCGGGGTGCTGCGACTCCTCGATGTCGAAGAAGTCTCCGTTGATCGCCGCCACGGCACCCTGTTCCGCTGCCATCACGGACACCTTCTCGCGCACGGCCACACCGCCCGGATACAACAGTCCGGCCCGCGCTCCGCGCCGGCCCAGATCCACCGTCACCAGATGCACCCGGGCGCTTCCGTGCGACGTACGTACGGTGAATGCCCGGTATCCGACCCCGGGCGCGACCACCTCCGAAGGCTTCTCGACGCCCGCCCGGCCGACGGCCGCGGCTCCGGCGGAGGCCGAAGCAGAGGCCGTCGTCCACGACGGCACGACCGTCGCGACGACGAACCCAAGCACGGCTACAGCACGCTTGAACCTCTGCACCCCGCCACCATGCCCCACGCCACGCTTTCCCCACTGCGGCACTTCCGGCCATCCACCGACAACGCCCCGGAAGGAGCCACCCCTTGAGGCTCTGGGCGGCTCCCCCGGCCGGAACCTCGCGCCCGCGCCGGTTCGATGGCGCGGGGGCCCATCCGTCGATTCGCCCGGCCTGCCGCTCCGGTTGTGGGCCGATCAGGTGGAGGCCGCCGTGTTCGGCGCAGTTGTCGCCGCGGTGGGGCAGACGTCGTACGGGTGTGGCGGATGGTCCGCGCGCATGGTGGGCGACGGGAGTTGCGTGTGGTGGATGTCGGCGGAATCGGTGGGCGTGAGGGGGGCCATGCTACCGATTTCTGGTTCGTACTGGGAGCGGGGCTCAAAGAGCGGCCCATGACGCGCCAGATCGCGGCGGCGTTCTCCGCGGAGTTCGGCGACCGCTGCGCGGTGGTGTGCAGCGAGGAGCTCCTGATGGGCGTGCGCGGTGGCCGTCTCGCGCTGTACGACCTGGACGGAGGTGAACTGGCTGCCCCGCAGGTCGCGTACGCCCGGGTGTGGACGCCCACGGTGGGCACCGACCGTGAGATCACCCTGCTGCGACACCTGGAGGCGATGGGAACCACCCTGGTGAATCCGGTGGACGCGATGCTGGCGTGTCTGAACAAGTTCTGGCATCTGCAGCAGCTCGCACGCGCGGGCCTCCCGGTGCCCGACACCTGGACGTACGCCGACGCTCCGCTGACCGGGGCGATCCGGGCCGGGGTTCCGCAGCCGTGTGTCGTGAAGGCCGTGCGCGGGCACCGCGGCGAGCAGGTGTTCCTGGCTCCCGACGCGGCGATGCTGCACGGCATTCAGGGCAGCCTCTGCCAGGACAGCCCCTTCCTGTTCCAGGAGTACCTGGAGTATTCGCACGGGCGCGACCTGCGGGTGGTCGTGGTCGACGGTCGCGCGGTGGCGGCGCAGGTCCGCACCGCTCCGGACGGGGAGTTCCGCTCCAACCTGGCGCTGGGCGGGACCGCCCGGGTGTGCACGGGCCGCTATCCGGAGGGCGAGGCTCTCGCCGTGCGGGCGGCGGAGGTGCTGGGGCTGGGCGTGGCCGGCGTCGATCTGCTGTTCACGCCGGGCGGCGGCTTCACCCTGTGCGAGGTCAACGCCAACGTCGGCTGGCGCACCGCCATGCCGACCGTCACCCCTGCGGTCGTTGAGGCCTGCCGGGCCCGCCTGCGCGCTACAGCCCCGATTGCGGCCGCCGCCTGGTGAGCACCCCGTCGTCGGCCAGGAGATGGCCCCTGCTGGCGCGGACCCGCCCGTCGCGCCGCTGGCCCCTGCTCAAGAGCCCCAACTTCCGCCTCTTCGCCCTCGGCCAGACAGCCTCCAACACCGGCACGTGGATACAGAAGGTGGCCCAGGACTGGCTGGCACTGGAGTTGTCGCACGGTGACGCCACCGTCCTCGGCATCACCACGGCCCTGCAGTTCCTGCCCCTGTTGATCCTGGGCCCGTACGGCGGCGTCCTGGTGGACCGGTATTCCAGACGGCGGACCTTGATGGCGACCCAGGCCGTGATGGGTGCGGTCGCGCTGGTCCCGGCGGTCTTCATGGTGACAGGCACGGTCAGTCTCGGAGCCCTGTACGGACTGGCCCTGGCGTTCGGGCTGACGATGGTCGTGGAGAAGCCCGCCCTGCAGGCCTTCATCGCCGAGTCCGTCGCCCCCGGCCAGCTGGTCAGCGCGCTGGCCTTCAACAGCGCGGTCCTCAACCTGGCGCGCATGGCCGGTCCCACGCTGGCAGGGCCCCTCATCGTGGTGTTCGGCCCCACGCCCGCGTTCCTGGCCAATGCCGCATCCTACCTCGCGGTGATCGTGTGCCTGCTGCTCATAGATCCCCGCTCCCTGAACCCGGCCCCGCCCGCGGCGCGCGCGGCCGGTCAGGTACGGGCGGGACTGCGGTATGTGAACGAGCACCCCGACCTCGCGCGGACCCTCGTGCTGGTCGCGGTAGTCGCCGCGTTCGGCATGAACTTCCAGATCACGACGGCCCTCATGACCACCCAGGTCTACCGGGCCCCGGCCGCCGCGTTCGGCATCGGCAACGCGGCACTCGCCGCCGGGTCCGTGGTCGGCTCCCTGCTCGCCGTGCGCTACCAGCGGCCCAGCGGCGACCAGATGGCGGCCGCGGCCACCGTCTTCGGCATTCTGGAAGCGATCAGCAGCCTGATGCCCAGTCACCTCGCGTTCCTGTTGATGCTGGTTCCCACGGGCACCGCGCTGCTCGTGTTCCTCACCGTCGCCAAGGCCCGCCTCCAGCTCGGAGTCAGCGACGGTATGCGGGGTCGGGTGATGAGCCTCTACATGCTGGCCTCTCTGGGCACCACGCCCCTGGTCGCCCCCTGCATCGGCCTGCTCGTCCACACCGCGGGTCCTCAGGCCGCACTGGTGCTGGGCGGAACGGTGTCGGCGGCCGCGGCCGTCACCGTCAGCCTGCTGCACCGACGGCCGTCCGCCCTGCCGACCGGACGCACCACCGTCACCGCCCCCGGGCACTGACCCTGCCGGTGCGGGCAGGGCACGGCCAAAGCCCCGGCTTCACCAGACCGGACGGGTCCACACCCAACACGTTCGAGACGACCCACCGTGCGCCGTCACGTGCTGACGGCCTGCCACGAGTCTCTGAGCCACTTCGCGCAGTCCGGCGAGCGCAGGAGGTCCGAGTGGCCGCCCGGGAACGTGCGTTGGGCGAACGGGCCGGTGGTGACGTGCTGCCACTCGGCGATGGTGGCGTCCGAGGTCAGGGGGTCCTCGGCACCGCGGGCGGCCAGAACCGGGCAGCGCAAGACAGCCACCTCGGCAGGGTCGAACCCGCCGAGCAGGGACAGGTCCTGCGCCGTCGTCTCCGCCACGAGGTCACGCCACTCCTCCGAAGGCGCCTCGGCGAGCATGCCGGGATCGATCCGGGTGAGATACGCGGCCGCCTCCGCCGGGCTGCTCGCCGCCCGGTCCGGCAGCTCCAGCCGGTCGGGAGCAGCGGCGCCGACGACCACCAGCGACGCGACTTCCACCCCGGTCTCCCCGAGGTGCGCCGCGGTGGCGCACGCCACGTAGGCGCCGTAACTGTGCCCGAACAGCAGCGGCGGCCCGGCGGCACGCTGGACGATCTGGTCGGCGCAGGCCCCGACCACCGCGTCGAACGAGGCAGCCGGCACGCCGAAGCCCCGGCCGTGCCGGCCCGGATAGCCCACCATCCACGACGCCGGTCCCAGCGCCTGGGTGAGCGGGCGGAACTCGCCACCGAAGGAGCCCGCTCCGGGAAAGAACACGCTGTCGGTCATGACGTCCTCCCTAAATCTTCGGCGGCCCAACTGGCCTCTGCCTCAGGCGGGATGCACGCGGGCAGCTCACCTCGTGGGTTCGTCCGTCCGCACGCGTTCGCGCTCCGGCGCCGCCGTCGGCTGCCGCCGGGCCAGGACCGCCGTCACCGCCAGGACGACGGCGAACAGGGCCCAGCACGTCCACATGGGCGGCCCCGCGAGCACGGTGACCGCGACCACGGTGACCGCGCACAGCGCCGCGACGGCGCGGGGCGGCCCCTGCCCGGCCAGCTTCGTGTACGAGGCCGCGCCCAGGCCGTACAGCACGAAGTAGATCCCGCCGGACAGGACGAAGAGCAGCTGGAAGGACATGACGCCGGTCGACCCGAGCACCGCGATCAGCGTCAGGACGCCTCCGGCCGCCAGCACGGCCGTGACCGGATTGCCGTCGCGTTCCCGCACACGGGTCAGTGCCGCGGGCAGATAGCCGCTGCGAGCCATGCCGAACACCAGCCGGGACAGGGCCAGGACGGAGGCGCACACGTTCGCGGTGATGGCGGCGACGACCAGGGCCAGGGTGACCGGCCGGCCGAGGTCGCCGAGCGAACGCTCCGCCAGCCTCAGCAGGGGCGCCTGGTCCAGTGCCCCGTCCCCGGGGTCCACCGCACTGAACAGGCCGAGCAGCACGAGCCCGTACAGGGCGACGACGATCGCGTACGAGGCCGCGAAGATGCGCGGGATGGCGTCCGGGCGCTTGTGCTCCTCGAAGGTGAAGGCCACGGTCTCCCAGCCGGTGAAGGCGACGTAGACGGCCGTGAGCACGCTGCCCAACTCGCCCAGCGGGGGCACCGCGGTGCTCGGTGCCCGCACGCCGTGGACGCCGAGCGCGAGCAGCGCGGTGCACGTGACCAGGGTGAACAGGGCCAGTACCAGGCCCACTTGGACCTTGCCCGAGATGTTCGTGCCCAGGCACCCGATCAGGGTGGCCGCCGCGAGAACGGCGACCGGGAACACCCAGGCCAGGCTCGGAATGCCGGAGAACTCCGCCACGTAGCGCCCGCCGGTGATGGCGGTCGCCGGGATGCCGGCGACCAGGGCGAGCGTGGCCAGCAACCCGGCGGACCGCCCCGCGGGCCGCCCGAAGGCGACCTCGGAGTAGTGGGCGACCCCGGACGCGGAGGGGTAGCGCCGGCCGAGCCAGGCGTAGCAGTACAGCAGCGGGATGACGGAGACCGCCGCGACGGCCCAGGGCATCCAGGCCGAGCGGCCCAGTTGGTGGTAGCTCGTGCCGGGCAGGATCATCATGCCGCTGCCCAGGATGGTGGAGAGCGCCAGGAACGTGCCGACGGCGCCGCCCAGTGACTTCTGCAGTCCGCTCACGCCTGACCCTCCTCGGACGGGGTGGTGGTGGTCAGGAGGCCGTCGAGGACGCGCTCCAGTACGGCGGCCCCGGTGCCGTCCAGGCTGTGGCCGCCGGGCGCGAGGGTCAGCTGGAAATCGCCGCTCACGCGGTCGCGCCAGGCGGCGCACCGTGCGGTCGGGATGAAGCGGTCGTCGCGCCCGGAGAGGACGTGGAGCCGGTCGGGACGGGGGCCGTGGGAGGCGATCCACTCGGCGAGGCGGTCGGCCACGACCGCGTCCGCGCGCAGTCCGTGGGCGATCTCCGCCAGCATGTCCTCGTCGTCGAGTAACTCCTTGGGGAAGCCGTCGTGGGCGAGAACCTGTGCGATCTCGCGGTCGGGAAGGTGTGACATCGTCGGTATGCGTCCTGATGAGTCGGGGCACGGGGTGTTGATGACCAGTACCCCGCTCGGCGTTCCGATGCGCGCGCCAGGGCCGGAGTGCAGGCAGACGGCGGACAGCCCGCCCATGGAGTGCCCCGCCAGGACGATCCGGCCGCCCGGCGTGCGATCCACTGCCCGCCCGATCTCCGAGACCGTGCGCTCCCGCCAGCGGCCGGAGTCGAAGTCGTCCACGGAGTCCGCGTTCGACAGGGCCAGCGGCGTCAGGCCGCGGCGGACGGCGGCGTCCCTCAGCTGCGCGAGGGTCGTGCCGCCTCCGCCCGCGGCCGGGAAGCAGACGAGGACACCCGCCGCGGGGTGCTCGCTCACGTGCCGGCTTCCTTCGCGTCGACCACCTCCACCTGCAGCTCGGTCAGCCCGAGCATGAAGTTGGAGCGCAGGCGCCGAGGCGGGGCGAGGACCGTGAACGCCTTGTCCCACGCGGCCAGTTCCTCGATGAACGTCTGGATCTCCAGACTGGCCACGGGGGCGCCCACGCAGCGGTGGACGCCGGCCCCGAAGGCGATCTGCTTGTTCTCCGCCCGGTCGATCACGAAGGAGTCGGGGCGCTCGAAGACCTCCGCGTCCCGGTTGGCCGACATGTTCCACAGGGTGACGAAGCTGTTGGCCGGGATGAGCTGTCCACCGATCTCGACGTCCTCGAGCGTCAGGCGCTGCACATAGCTGTTGGTCGAGGTCCAGCGCAGGAACTCCTGGGTGGCCACTTCACAGCCGACGTCGCCGTCGGCCACCTTCCGCCACTGGTCACGCTCCTGGTCGATGGTGTGGACGGTCAGACTCGCCGTGTGCGGGGTGGTCTCGTTCCCGCCGACGGCGACGTTCAGGCCGTTGAGCACGGCGACGTCCCGGGGCATGGTGCCGTCCGCGACGCACTGCGCGAGGAAACCGATCATGTCGTCGGCCGGACCGGTGGGCGACCGCCGTCCGATCAGCTCGTCGATGAACTCCAGGACGTCGAGCTGCGCGTCGACGAGCGCGTCGAGCGGCCGGGCCCCGGCGTATGCCTCGTCGCGGTAGCCGATCATCGTGCGGGTGGCCTCCAGCAGGCCTCCGGCTTCCTTGGGGCCGATGCCGAAGAGCACTTCCAGTACGCCCTTGGGCAGTTCCGGCGCGATCTCCTTGCTGAAGTCGAGCCGGTCGCCCACCGAAAGCCTGCCCAGGGCGTCGCGGATGTTGCGGCGCACCGTGCGACCGACGCGGTCGAGCATGTCCCGGCTGAACCCGCTGGTCTTGATCGGTTTGCGGAGCGCGGTGTGGGCCGGCTGGTCGGAGACGATGAGCATGCGGCCGGAGGCGGAGTCCTTCTGCGGGAGGTAGGAGCCGTCGACCATGGTGCCGTACGAGGAGCTGAGCCTGCGGTGGTCCACATAGGCCGCGTACACGTCGGCGTGTCGGGTCAGCGCGTAGAACTCGTAGCCGTCGGCCCTGCGATGGACCGAGACCGGGTCGTTCTTGCGCAGTTCGGCCAGGTACGCCCACGGGTCGTCGTCGGCGAAGAACTCGGGTGAGTACAGCGGGCTGTCCTCAACGACCAGCATGCTCGGCTCCGATCAGTTCGGCGATGCGTGCCGGGGTCCTGCCTTCGAAGAAGACGTGGCCCGGCACCCGGACCCCGGTCCGCTCCTTCAGCAGGGCGCGGCAGTGCAGCACGGCCAGGGAGTCGACCCCGGCGGTGAAGATGTCGGCGTCGGCCGCGATGTCGCGGTCGAGGACCTCGCGCAGGCAGTCGGTGATGGCGGTCGGTGATATGTCGGTCATGATTCCTCGGCCTTGTCTGTCAGTCGGTATCGGTCCATGAGGGTGGGGAAGTCGACCTTGCCGCCGGCCTTGACCGGGTAGCGGCCCACCAGGCGCACCCCGATCGCGGGAGAGAAGTCCTGCACCACCGACTCGATCCGGTCACGGGCGCGGGGGTCCGACAGCGCGGTGGGGTCGGTGCGGACGAAGGCCACGGTGTGCCGCTCGTCCTGCGCGACCCTGCAGTCGAGTACCCGGGGCAGGGTGGCCACCCGCTGTTCCAGCGCGGCGGTGTCGACGCGCATCCCGTTCACCTTGACCTCGCCGTCCAGCCGCCCGGCGAAGACGAGGTCGCCGTTGTCGTCCGTGCGCACCAGGTCCCCGGTACGGTACGAGGGCTGCTCGGACGCGGGGTGGAACCGGTGGGTCATCGTGCCATCGTCGAGGTAGCCCAGGCACACGAGCGGGCCGTGCACGACCAGTTCCTGGGCGTCCGCCGGCCCGTCCGCCGTCGCGCGCAGCGTCTGGCGGCACCCGTCGAGCGGACGGCCGATGGGAATGGTCGGCGCGCAGAAGTCCTCGGGCAGCCGGTAGTGGTGGGTGGCGAAGGTCGCCTCGGTCGGCCCGTACAGGTTGACGAAACGCCCCCGCAGTCCTGCCCGCCGGGCCCGCTCAAAGGTCGACCTGCGGAACTGCTCGCCACCGCTGAACAGCCACGGAATGGCGGCGACGCACTCGGGTGCGACGTCGACGACGGTCGTGATGACCGCGGCCGGCAGCAGGAGGCGGCCGATGCCGTAGGTCTCCACGAGGTCGGGCCACGCGAAGATGTCGTCGTTGATGTGCGGCAGCGCCACCACCCGTCCGCCCGCCGCCACCGTGTGCCAGGTGTCGAACCACCAGCCGTCGTAGGTGGGCGTGGCGAAGCTGCCCGCCGTGAGGCGGCCGGCCGCGGGCACGTCCAGGTCCCGGCAGTCGAAGAGCGCGAGGAGATTGCCGCGGGTCACCGCGACGGCCTTGCGCCGGCCGGTGCTGCCGGAGGTGAAGTTGACGGCCACGACCTCCTCGGGGATGCGCTCGGGGGGCAGCCGCGGCCCCGGCGCCGGCTCAAGGCCGACGGAGGGGGAGGCTCCGGCGCGGACCGTCAGGGTGAGGTCGGGCCGTACCCTTTCGAAGTCGCGCCCGGTGAGGGTGTGGTCGTCGGCCACGGCCACGCAGCCGGCCCGCCAGCTGCCCAACTGCCCGGCGAAGCAGCCGAGTTTGTCGCCGGAGCGGACGCTCACGACACGGGCGGGGCCGTGGGCGCGGACGGCCTCCTCGATCCGGGAGGCCAGCTCCGCGACCTGGGCCCAGCTGTGTTCGGTGCCGCCCTCGACCCACAGGGTCGACGGCGAGGCCCACTGGTCGCCGTGGATCAGGTCGTGCCATGCGTCGGTCATGACGTCAGTCCCAACTCGTCGATCACGGCGCTGATGCTGATCAGGCTCAGCCGGACGTCCCACTTGTCGGGCGTGGGGTCGGCGCCGAGGGCGTCCAGGGCGTCCGGCCGGAACACGCCGCCGGCCGCGACGAGGTCACGCCATCGCGACAGCGTCCTCTCGTCCGCCGTCTCCGCCAGCCCGTACGCCGTGAAGCCCTGCTTGGCGCGGTCGAGCACGGTGCGCGGGACGATCCCGGCGTAGGCCTTCTTCAGGCACGCCTTGCCTTCGAAGTCCGCGACCTTCTGGTCGTCCGGGACGCGCAGGCCCAGGGCCACCACGGAGTTTCCGAGGAAGGGGTAGCGGCCCTCCACCGAGTTCGCCATCAGCATCATGTCGCCGTGGTCGCCGAGCAGATGGCCACTCAGCTGCACGTAGACGTCGGCGATGGAGCGCAGCTGCATCGGGGACAGCTCGGCGGCTTCCTGTTCGTCGAAGGGGATCAACCGGTCCCGCCAGTACTCCTGGCCGGTCAGTGCCTCCCTCGCCCGCGGGGTCAGGCACATGTCCCGCCGGCGCAGCGCCCTGGCCCGGTCGACCTCCCAGGAGAAGTCCGCCCTGCCCCAGGCCTGTTCGTTCTCGCCGTGGCCGGTCACCGGGGTTCTGCGGGCGCCGTCGAACGCGTAGGAGTCGTAGCCGTAGAACAGCTCGTCGGCCCCCTCGCCCGAGATCACCCCCTTGAGCCCGGTGCGGCGGGCCTCGCTGGCCAGCATCAGGGCCGCCACGTTGTACGTCTCGCGCTGCGGGTAGCAGCAGTGGCGCACCATCTCCTCGAAGCGGTCCGCGACATGGGCCGGGGTGCAGCGGATCTGGTGGTGTTCGCTGCCCACGCTGTCGGCGACCTCGCGCTGGAACCGTCCCTCGTCCAGGGCGACGTCGTCGAAGAGCACGGAGAACGTGCGGGTGGCCTCCTGCCGCAGGCGGGCTGCCTCCAGGACCAGTGCGGTCGAGTCGAATCCGCCGCTCAGATAGGCGCCGATCTCCACGTCCGCCCGCAGCCGGTCCGCCACGGCCCCCTGGACCGCGTCGCGGATCTCCGCCGCGGCGACGGGGCGGTCCGCCGCCTCGAACTCTCCGTAGCGCCAGTACCGTACGGTCTCCGGTGCGCTGGTGCCGAAGCGGACCACACATCCGGGCGGTACGGCGCGGACCTCCGCCACCAGGGTCCGGGGGGCGACGATGTTGCCGAGGGCGAGGTACTGGTCGACGGCGCCGATGTCGAGCCGCCAGGCGCGCGGCACGCTCCGCACGAGCGGCTTCAGCTCGGAGCAGAAGTGCACGTGGCCTCCGACGACGGCGTAGAACAGCGGGCAGATGCCGAAGCGGTCCCTGCCCAGGTAGAGGGTGTTCTCGGCCCGGTCGTGGATGGCGGTGGCGAACTGCCCGTCGACCCGTTCGAGCCCGGCGGGCCCGTAGCGGGCGAACAGCTCCGGCAGCACCGCCACGTCGACCCGGTTGTCGGGCCGTGCGCCGCCCAGCAGGGTGCGCAGCTCGGCGCCGTTGTAGATCTCGCCATTGGTCATGGCCACATACCGGCCACTGGCGTCCTCGGCCGGCTGCCACCCGTCCTTCAGCGCGGTCATGCCGAGCCGGCCGAGCTTCACGGAGAGGGTGGGAGTGCTGAGCGAGTAGGTCTCGTCCGGTCCGCGGTGGACCAGCCGGGCGTGCATCGCGGCGACGACGGCCCGGTCCAGGGTCTTGTCCGGGGCGTAGGTCCCGCACAGGCCACACATCGCGTCACACGCTCCGTTCCCGTAGGCGGTCGGCGAGGCCCCGCAGGTTCTCCGCCCGCAGCACGTCGCGGACCCCGGCGTCGGCCCAGCCGAGCTTCTTCAGGCCGGTCACCAGGACCACGGCCGAGGCCGAATCGCCGCCCACGTCGAAGAAGTTGTCGTCCAGCTGTACGTCCTGGACGCCGGTGAGGCCGCGTACCAGGCGCAGCACCTGCTCGTTCGGCGAGCCGGAGGCGCCCCCGGCGGTCTGTGCCCGTCGGCTCGCCCGCAGGGCGTCCCGGTCGACCTTGCCGTTCACGGTGTGGGGGAAGGAGTCGACGCGGTCGAGCACCGAGGGGATCTTGTACGGGTCGAGGAAGCCCTCCAGATGCTGCCGCACGGCGCGGGGGCCCAGGTCGCCCTGGTAGTAGCAGACCAGGGTGTCGAGGTCGAAGGGGTCGCCGTCGTCGTGCGCCTCGGCCACCACCACCGCGTCCCGCACGTCGGGATGCCGGCACACCGCTGCCTCGATCTCGCCGGGATCGAGCCGGTAGCCGCGGACCTTCACCTGCCGGTCGAGCCGTTCCAGGAAGTGGAGCCGCCCGTCGCGGAGTTCGACGAGATCTCCGGTGGCATAGGCGTCCGCGCCGTCCGGCCCGAGGAAGGGGCGTACGCCGCCCTGCGTGAGATATCCCGCCGTGACGCTGGGGCCGGTGACGACGAGTTCGCCGCGTTGGGCACCGGTGGCGCCGGTGGCCGGATCCCTGATCACGTATCCGCAGTCGCCGACCAGGTCCCCGAGGGGCACGCCGTCGCGGCAGTCGTCCGGGTCGAGTGGGTCGCTGAGCAGATTGCACACCGTGGTCTCGGTGAGGCCGTACGCGTTGTGGAAACTCGCCACCTTCGACCAGGTGCGGATCACCGCGGGCCGGCAGGGGCCGCCTCCGTTGACGACGTGCTCCAGCCGCATCGCGTCGCTGGGTTCGGTCACCGTCAGGGCGAACGGGGTCGTCTTGAGATGGGTGACGGCGAACCGTTCCAGGGTGTCCGCCAGCACGGCGCCAGGGGCCAGATGCGCCTCGTCCAGCACCACCAGGCAGCCGCCCGCGGTGAGCGTCCAGAGGATCTCGGTGATGCAGCCGTCGAAGGTCAGCCGTGCGAACTGGAGGGTCCTGCTGTCCGGGCCGACGTGCAGCCGGTTGACGTGGTCACGGATCACCGGGGCGAGCGGGGCCGTCCGGGCCAGGACGCACTTGGGGGTGCCGGTCGAGCCCGAGGTGTGGATCGCGTAGGCGATCTCTCCCTGTTCGAAAGGGAGTTGAGGGGGCGGCGTCGGTGGGCCGTCGAGGGTGCGCCAGTCGGCCGGGACCGGGATGAACTCCGGCGGACTGTCCCCGTGCGCGCCCCGGGCCATCAGCCGCGCGCCCAGGAGTCCGGTCTTGTCGGCGTTGGAGCGGTCACTGTCGCGCCGGTCCACGAAGACGAAGGGCCGTTCGGCCTTCAGTGCGCCGATCATGCCGATGACCGCTGCCGGTCCCCGGCTGCTCTCCAGGGCGATGAACTCGCCCGGTGCGGTGGATTCCTGTAATCGGCGCGCGAATTCGTCGCTGCGTGCGCCGAACTCCTGGTAGGTCATGCTCGTGTCCGCGGTGCGCAGCGCGTCGTGGTCCGGGAATTCCCGGACGGCGCGATCTACGGCGTCGACCACGGATTCGCTTTCTTTCGGCATGTCACCCTCCTTCGCTGTGGACTGTGGAGCGCCGTATTTCCTGGGGGTGTGTGGGGTGCTGGCGGACCGGGTGCGTCAGGGTGCCCACTCCTTCCACGACCGCCCGCACCGTGTCACCGTCGCTGATCGGCGCGGCCCCGGGAGTTCCGGTGCAGATCACCGTGCCGGGTTCGAGGGTCCGTCCGGCGCTGAAGTACTCCACGAGGCGGTCGAGCCCGAATTTCATGTCGGCCGGGGTGGCCGCCGCCACGGTCTCTCCATTGCGCACGGTGGCGATGCGGAGAGCGGCGAGTTCGTCGTCGCTGAATTCGTCCAGGGTCACCAGGACGGGGCCGACACTGCAGAACGTGTCGAATCCCTTGGCCCACGGAATGTGGCGCGGGTTTTCCCGGATGACGTCCTCGGCCGTCATGTCGAGGACGGCGGTGACCCCCGCCACCACGGATCGCCACTGGGTCCGTTCGACGTTCTTGCAGGGAGTTTTGATGACCAGCCCGAGCTCCGCCTCCGCTGTGACGCGCCCGGACTGCCACGGCAGTTCGATGGCGTCGCCGTTGCCGATGAGGCAGTTGGCGGGGCGCAGGTAGGAGCCGGGCCCGGATCGGGGCTGCTCGGATTCCAGGTCCTCGGAGTGGCGACGGTAGTTGAGTCCGGCGCCCCAGATGTCGGCTCCGGGGTCCAGCACCGTGGGCGCACGGTCGAGCGCGGGGCGCACGGGCGTGAGATCGGCCGCCTGCCGGTCCACGGCTTCTCCCAGCTCCCGCAGGTGCGCCTCCCCCACCAGCTCGCTGATCCGGGTGGCGCTCCCCTGGCCCTGGAGGTCGGACAGGGCGTACCACTGGCCCTGATGCCCCACGGCGATGCCGTTGCCGGCGGCGGACGGGTGGGACTTGGTGAATCTCATGCTGCTCTCCCGGGTCGGGGCGGACCGGCGCCGGGCCGGCCCGCCGATCAGGTCGTGATCTTGGTGGCGGCGGTGCGGAAGTCGTCCTTGCGCGGGCTGTGGTCGGCGATCTCGACCGCCGTCTCCATCAGCCGGGCCGGATCGGCCTGATACTCCTCGGCCAGCTCCTCCACCAGCGGGAAGAACCCCGAGTGGATGCCGATCACGGCGCCGAGTACCTGCATGGTGCGGTCCTCGGGGATGGCGTCCATGTTGTCCCGGCAGTACGCGGCGAGCTTCGCCAGCTCCTCGTAGTCGAAGAGGTCGGACCCGAGCATCTTGACGACGCCGGCCAGCGACTCGATGGCCGCGTTGCCCGACCCGCGGCCGATGCCGTCGAGCGTGGCGTCCACGATGGTGGCCCCCGCCTGGAGGGCCGTGATGCTGTTGATGTTGGCCATGCCGAGGTTGTCGTGCCCGTGGAAGCCGACGACCGGGAAGAACTGGCCCACCGCACTCACGTATGCCTGCACGTCGGCGGGGAGCATGGCGCCGTAGGAGTCGACGACATAGACGCCCGCCACGTCGGGGGTCACCCCGTCGAGAAGCCGGACGAGCTCCCGGACCGGCGTCGCGCTCGACTTCATGAGGTTCAGATAGACCTGTCCGCACAGTTCGGTGGCGCTCCGCAGGTAGTCGAGGTTCTCGGAGACCCGGTCCGGCTCCATGCCCACCCGGATGAAGGACATCCCGCGGTCACTCAGTTCCGCGACGGTCTCCAGGCGGGTGAACTCGGGCTGTGCGAACATTCCCCAGGGCTTGTCGGGCAGGGTCGTCCGGGCTATCTCGGCCCACTGGTAGTGGTCGATGTTGCACGCCTTGATGCCCTTGCGTTCGGCCTCCAGGCCGATGCCGTGGCCCACTTCCACCTTGGCCACGGGAATGTCGTTCAAGCGGGTCAGCAGATGCGTTACGAACTGCTCGTCGAGCTGGAAGTCGACGGCGTACGAACCGTCGCGCAGCGTGCAGTCGAGCAGGTTGATCGTCGGCGCTTCCTTGAGCCGATCGTCCAATAAGGACATGAAGTTGCTCCTCGTTGATGGCAGTAGGTATGACGCCCGGAAACGGCATGAGAAATCCCGGGGCTTGAACGAACGCTTCAGTGGGTCGAGGAATACGGGGAGGGCGAGCATCGCCCTGACCCCTGGCCTGCACATCAGGCATTCCCCACTGACCGCTCCCAGGTTCTGTCGGACCTGTCGCGCAATCGGTGTGGAGGCCGGCTCGGATCATCGGCCGACTCGTATGTAGAGGTACGCGTTCCCAGCCGTAGGAGCCGTATACACCGCCACGCTCTTTGGCTGGATCGGACGCCGACGATCGACGACAAACCCGCGCCCTTCCTATGGAAGGACGCAGAAGAAGTGGTGGGCTCACGGCGTGTCCGGACTGGTGGTGGCTCCGCCACGGCATCGGCCAGCGACCCGGCGGACGGCATCGCCGGATCCACGATGTGGACAACTCCCGGTGTCAGGTGGTCAGTTCAGGTCGAGGTGACGCCAGACCCCCGGGCCCCTCTTGACGCATCTGCCATCGGGATACTCACCCACCGCGCCGGTTCCGAGGGCGGTGACGGCCCTTCGTGCAGCCTTTCTGAGGAGGCGCGCCACCTTCGGGTGTGCGTCGGCCACCCGCCCCTCGCACCGTGCCGGTGAGGGGCGGGTGGCTGCCGGACCGCGGCAATCCGGGTCGATCAGGCGCGCACGTGCAGGCCGAATCCACTGCGGCCGGGCCCCTCCAGTCCCTCGCGCAGGCGTGCCGCGGGCATGTCGTAGTCACCGCCGTTCTGGCTGCGGTACGGGACGGGGGCGGTGTCTTCGAGGGTCAGCAGCCTCTTCTTCCATACCTCGCTCGCGTCCGCGAAGACCTCGGGCGACATCCGATCCGCGCGATACAGGACGAACGGAGGCAGCACCTCCAGACCGGGGTAGTAGAGGATGCCGTGCTGGATCGGGTACAGCAGGTCGTCGATGGGCCCGTTGATGCCGCGGTCGGAGTAGTGCGCCTCGGGGCCGCCGACGGTCACCGACACCATGGCGCGCTTGCCCTGGAGCGTCCCCTCACCGAAGCGGTCCCCGTACCGGGTGGCGCTGTGTTCACCCACGCCGTAGCCGAAGCCGTGGGTGAACACGCGGTCCACCCAGCCCTTGAGGATCGCGGGCATCGTGTACCACCACAGCGGAAACTGGAGGATCACGGTGTCGGCCCACCGCAGTTTGTCCTGCTCGGCTCGGATGTCCGCGGAGAGCGCACCGCTCTCATGGGCACGCCCGGAATCGGTGACCGTATGAAGCGGGTCGGAGGCGGCGGCGCCGAAGTCGTCGGCATCGACGGTCGCCTTCCAGCGCATCGCGTACAGATCGCTGACCCGCACCTCGTGCCCAGCTTCTGTCAGCGTGTCCACAGCCAAGTCGGTGAGCGCGCCGTTCAGCGACCGCCGCTCGGGGTGGGCGTGGACGATGAAGACCTTCATCTGTGCTCCTCACGTCGATGTGGGTGCGATCCTCGCCGGATCCAGCGGCGCGATTCAGGGGCGCCTTCTCCGTAGGCCCGGCCTTCCTGGTACTGGCAGGGCCACCCATCCGCACGGGCTTGGTGCGGATACTGGAGCAATGGACGATCTTGCTGACTTTCTGCGCACCCGGCGGTCCCGCGTCCTGCCCGAGACCGTCGGCATCCCGGCCGATTCGCGCCGCCGCGTGAGCGGGTTGCGGCGCGAGGAGGTGGCGCACCTGGCAGGAGTGAGCGTCGACTACTACGTACGCCTGGAACAGGGGCGGGCGCGCCAGCCTTCGGCCCAGGTCCTTGACGCCCTCGCGCGGGCGCTCGGTCTGGACGAAGTGGAGCGCGGACATCTGCACCGGCTCGCCCACCGGCCCGCCCAGGCGCCGCGCCGGCCGTCCACGGCCAGGCTGCGCCCCGAACTCCTGCGAGTCCTCGACCTCGTGGCCGACGCCCCCGCCTTCCTCATCGACCACCGGCTGACGGTGCTGGGCGCGAACCGGCTCACGGACCTGCTCTACGGGCGTCGCGCCGAGGGGCTGAACCTCGCCCGGCACATCTTCCTGACCGAGGAGGGGCACGCCCTGTTCGCCGACTGGGAGGCCTGCACCCTCGACACCGTCGGCCATCTGCGCCTGTCCGCCGGCCGCCATCCCGACGACCCCGAACTGGCCTCCCTCATCGGCGAACTGGCCATGCGCAGCGAACGCTTCCGCCGCCTGTGGGCGCGCGCCGATGTCCGGACCCGCACCCACGGCGCCAAGGCGTACAACCACGCCGCGGTCGGCCGCCTGGAACTGCATCAGGAGAACTTCGCTCTCCCGGACACCACCGGCACGGAACTGATCGTGCAGTCAGCCGCCCCCGGCACCACCGCCCACGACAACCTGCGCCTCCTGGCCAGCCTGGGCGCACCCGAAGCCCCCTCCCCCACGGGTCCGCGCCCCCAGCCGCGAGGCACCGGGTGACCCGGCGGTGACGAACCCGCCCTCCTGACGGCCGCGGCCGGCGGCACTTCCTGACGTGACATCAAGCTCCGTGCGTGCGAACGCGGTTGGGCTTCATGGCAGGTCCGTCAGGGCATCGGCCAGCGCACTCACGGCCTCCGGTCGGTACGGCGGCAGGAGCTGGATGACGGCCAGGTCCAGGCCCTCGTCCGCCAGCGCCCGCAGGCGGTTCCTCAGCGCGTCGGGGCGGCCTGTGCTGCCCGGGCGGTAGCCGGGCCCCAGACGGACATGGGCGGACAGCGTGATGTCCGCCGGGTCGCGCCCCAGGGCGCGGCAGTGCCCGAAGAGCACGTCGCGTTTGCGGGCGAACTCGGCCGGGTCGTCCTCGCCGAAGTTCCAGTGCTGCGCGTAGCGCGCGACGGTGCGCAGGGTTCGGCGCTCGCCTCCCCCGCCGATGCAGAGGGGTGGATGCGGGCGCTGGGGTCCCTTGGGTTCGTGGCGGGCCTCGGTCAGGCGGTAGTGGGTACCGGTGAAGGAGAACGTTTCCTGGGACATGAGTCCGGTCAGCACCGCGCAGGTTTCCTCCAGCCGTTCACTGCGTTCCCGGGGCGCGCCGAGCCGGATGCCGTGCGTGTCCGCTTCCTCGTGGTTCCAGCCGGCGCCCAGCCCGAGTTCCAGCCGCCCGCCGGAGACGATGTCGAGGGTCGTGGCCATCTTGGCGAGAACCGAGGGGTGGCGGAAGTGGGTGCCGGTGACCAGGACGCCGAGCCGCAGCCGGACGGTGGCCTGCGCCAAGGCGGCGAGCGCCGTCCATCCCTCCAGGCACGGGCCCGAGGCGTCGCCGAGTATCGGGACCAGATGGTCGTAGAGCCAGCCGGACTCGAACACGTCGAGTGCGTCCGCCTGCCGCCACAGGGCCAGCAGGTCGGCCCACGTGGTGTGCTCCTGCGGTGTCTCGAAGGCGAAACGCATCGTTCGTTGTCCCTCCGGAGTCCCAGGGATGGATGGCCGCCCGCGCGCGGACGAACAAGGGGATGCGTAAAGGCCCTGACCGTACGGAAGTTCGCCAATTAGAGGGATTCTAAGGGAGACGCCCGGACCCTACCCTGGCCATGGGGAAGGAATCCCTGACCGCGGCCTGAACCTGCTTCCCTGATGCGGGCCTCCTGACGATCCTCTGCACCCCCTGGCGCGAGCGAGAACGCCGCTGAGGCCACCGGCACTTCGGCGCCGGGCGGCGGTCGCGCCGAGTAGCTTTCCGCCAACTGCCCGACGCCTGTGGCCGGATGCATTCGGCCACCTACATATGAGGAATGCAATGCCGCATATTTCCCGAGAGCGGATCATCGGCCTTCCACGCACCGAGATCGCCGGGATCGACGCCGGTGGCACCAAGACACACATGCGCTTCCTGGATCCGGACACCGGAGAGATCAGGCACGTCCAGGCGCGGTCCGCCGACTACGACTCTCTGGAGCACCTCTTCTACGGGTGCTTCGACATGGCGGGCTGTCTGCCGCGCTCCCTGGTCGCGGGCGTGGCCGGGCGGCCCGGGCGCGACGGTGACGTCAGGATCACCAACCACCCCCAGTGGCCGACCTTCCGGCGTCGCGCCTTCGCGGCGGATCTGGGGATGGAGCTGGTCACGATCAACGACATGGTGGCCACGACGGCCGGGGTCGCCGACCTCGACAAGACCGACTGGGTCGCGCTGACCCCGCAGGTGCCGACCCATCCCGGCCCCGCCCTGCTGGCCGTGTCGGTCGGCACCGGCGTCGGCAGCGCCTCGGTGGACAGGGCGGGCCAGGCCCGCCCCGCCGAGTCGGGCCACGTGGCCTGGCAGCCCGTGACCGTCCTGGAGGAGGACTACCTCCGCTCGTTGCAGCGGCTCCGGCCGGGCATCCCGATCTCGGTCGAGCTGTCCATCGGCGGACTGCGCGGCATCGACCACATGTACGACTTCATGACCACGCGGAAGAAGCCGGGGCCCTACATCCAGGAACACGTCGACCGGTTCCGGCGCGAACACCGGGGCATCGGGCCGGTGATCACCGCGGCGGCCGTCGGCGGCGACGCCTGCTGCCGCGAGATCATGCGGCTGTTCGGCGCCATCCTGGGGCAGTTCCTCCGCAACATCGTGCTGACCTGCATGAGCGAGGGAGGTTCCGTCTGGCTGACGAGCGGGGTTTTGCAGGCGCCCGGGGTCTGCGACCTCCTCATCTCGGACACCGCCTTCCTGGAGCGCTTCGTCGCGATGGGCGCGGAACACGCGGAACTCATGCGGGAGATCCCCCTCTATGCCGTGACGGACCGTCAGGTGGCGGTGCGTGGCGCGTTCGCGCTCACCCGCCGGTCCGCCGAGCAGGAATCCGCCGCGCTCCACTAAAGCCGACAACACTCCTGCGAAGGAGTGACCTCTGAGCTAACATCCTTGGCACGCAAAGCACGTTCGCACGTCAACGTCGTCGCTTGCTAGGAGTCCACCGCCTATGTCCCGGGTCCTCCGACACTCATGCGCAACCTGTGGCCGTCATCTCCGAACAGGGTCTGCCGAACGTGTCGGATGACCCGACAGTTCTCCCCAGCGGTCAAGCACGAAACAACCCGCCACCGTCCAGCCGTCACACGCCGCCCGTCCGCCACGTCTACGAGCGGTTCCTCCATGACGCCGCCAACGGATTCGACGCGGTCGACGCGGGCGCCGTGAACCGGGCGGTGACCCTGCTCGCGACGGCCAGGCGGCGCCGCGCGCGGGTCTACGTGATGGGAAACGGAGGCAGCGCGGCAACCGCCAGCCACATGGCCTGTGACCTGGCCAAGGGGATCGGCCGCACCCGGCACGAGCGGTTGCGCGCCATCGCGCTCGCCGACAACACCTCACTGCTCACCGCATGGACCAATGACCATGGCAGCGCCCAGGGGTTCTCCGGCCAGCTGGACACCCTGCTCGACCCGCAGGACGTGGTGATCGCCGTCAGCGTCAGCGGCAATTCGGACAACGTCCTGGCGGGGCTCGACACGGCGCGGGAACTCGGCGCGGCCACGATCGGACTGCTCGGCTCCGACGGCGGCCGCGCCCTGCACCGGGTCGATGTGGCGCTGCACGTGCCGAGTTGGGATTACGGCGTGGTCGAAACCGTCCACCTCGGCCTGGTGCACGCCCTGGCGAACGCCCTGCGCGGCCATCCGCTGACGGCGCCGCGGACGGTCGCCGCGGAAGCGGTCGACCTCGCCATGGGCACTCCGCCGTGACGCTGGACCTCGCGATCGCCTCCGACCGCGGCCCCGTCGCCTTCCTCGGCGCGGGGCCGCGGCTGCGGATGGAACGCCGCCCCGGAAGCGTCACCTCCCTGCTCAACACCGCCGCCCGCGGACTCTCCCGGCCCACCCTGTGGGTCGCACCCTCCGATGCCGAAGCCGACCGCGAGGCCCTCGGTCCCGCCGCGCAGACGGCCATCACCCGCCGCCTCGGTTACCGCTACATCCCGGTGCCGGTCGACGAGCGCCCCTACCGCGAGTACTACGACGACGTGGGGGTGCGCATGCTCTGGCTGGCCCTGCACGGGCTGTGGCCGGATGTCGCGGGCACGGACGCCCCGCCGCCCGGAGCGGACACCTTCACGCGCTCCTACCAGCTGGTGAACCGGAGTGTGGCGGAACAGCTCGTGCGGCAGACCACACCCCGGACCCCCGTGCTCGTCCAGGACTACCAACTGGCCACCACGCCCGGCTTCGTTCGCACCGCGCGACCCCACCAGCCCATCGGGCTCTTCCTGCACACACCGTTCAGCGCTCCGGAAGAACTGGCCCGGCTCCCCCGCCGCGTCTCCGCGGCCGTCCTGGACGGCATGCTCGCCGCGAACCTGATCGGCTTCCAGTCCCCCCGGTGGGCAGCCAACTTCCTCGCCTGTTGCGAGAGTTGGGGCCACCGGGTACGGCATGGCGGACCGGAGGACGACGTGCTCGGGGTGGTGGAGAGCAAGCGTCCCGGAGCGACCGGCGCCGCCCGCACCACCGCCATCCGCTGCTATCCCGTGCGCGCCGACTCGGCCCTGCTCGCCGCGAACGCCCGCAGCCCGGAGACCCGAGCCTGGGAGCGCGAACTCGTTCTTGATCCAGGGGTCCGGCACATCGTCAGGGTGGACCGGGTCGACCCGTCGAAGAACATCCTGCGCGGCCTCGAGGCGTTCGAGCTCCTCCTGGAGCACTCGCCCGAACTGCGCGGCCGCATGGTCATGACCGCCTGCCTGACACCCTCCAGGGAACGCGTCCCCGAGTACCGCGCCCACGCCGAGCGCCTGCGACACCTGACCGAGCACCTGAACCACCGCTTCCCCGGGTGTCTGCGCGTGCACCTGGGGCACGACGTGCCCCGGTGTGTGGCGGCGCTCAAGTCCTACGACGTGCTGCTGGTGAATCCCGTACGCGACGGCATGAACCTCGTGTCGCAGGAGGGGCCCCAGCTGAACACCCGCCACGGAGCACTGGTGCTGTCCCGCGGAGCGGGCAGCAGCGACCTGCTCGGTCACCAAGCCGAGCTCGTACACGACCCGCGCGACGTCCACCTCACCGCGAGGGCGCTGCGCAGCGCCCTCGCGCTGCCCCCCGGCGAGCGCCGGCGACGCGCGGCGGGGCTGCGTGCCGCGGTGGCCGGGGGTGATCCGGTGCGCTGGCTCGCCCAGCAACTCCAGGACCTGGAGCGGCTCGTGTGCCCACCTCAGCCCGGTGCGCCCTCGCCGTAGTGGTCGAACACGCACACCTCACGCCCCGTTCCCACCACCAGCCGGTCGTCGGGCGCCGCGGCAAGGGACCAGCCCGGGGCGGGGAGCACGAACCCCTCCTGGCGCTCACGGGTGTGCAGGTCCCAGAACCGTACGATCCGGTCGTCCCCGGCCGTCACCACGACCGTCCGGTTCCGCAGGCGCATGCAGGCGATGGCGTTGGTACCGGCCCCCGCGTCGCTCAGGCGCAGGCACCTCCTGCGGTCCTTCAGGTCCCACACGAACACGCCGCCGTCGTCGTCCACACTGACCACCACCGGGCGCCCGTCGAGGGTGGCGCAGTCCAGGGCCCGCACCCAGCCCGTGTGGCCGGTGAACACCGCACAGGCGCGCCCCGTCTCCAGGTCCCACAGCCGGATCGATCCGTCGAACGCCCCGCTCAGGGCGACCGACCGGCCGTCCAGCGTGGTGCACGCCACCGTGTTGATCCCGCCGGTGTGTCCGGAGAGGATGTCGCGCTCGGTGTTGTTGTGCAGGTCCCACACCCGCAAGGTGCAGTCGTCGCTGGCACTGACGGCCACGGTTCTGCCCCGTATGTGCGTGCACGCCACCGAGCTGACCCAGTCGGTGTGTCCGGTCAGGACCGCGCGCTGGCGCTGGCTCATCAGGTCCCACACCCGGACGGTTCCGTCGCTGGCCCCGCTGACGACCACGGGCGCATCGTCGAGCTGCGCACAGGCCACCGCCCGCACGAACCCGGTGTGCCCCTTGATGACGCCGCGCTGACGGCCGGACTCGATGTCCCAGGCGCGCACGGTGCGGTCATCGCCGCCGCTGACGGCGACGGCGCGGCCCTGCACGCTCAGGGCACTGACCGCGTTCACGCCGCCCGCGTGCCCCACCACGTCCTTCGACCTGCCCTCGACACTGGGGTCCCACACGCACATGGTGCCGTCGCTGGCGCCGGTGACCACCGCGGTGCGCCCCTCGATCCTCACGCCCGCCACGGCTCGCACCCAGTGCGTGTGCCCGATCAGCACGCTCAGTTCGATCTCGCGGTGCAGATCCCAGATGTGGGCGTGACCGCTGTCGGTGCCGCACACCACCACGCTGCGGCCGTCGAGCGTCATGCACGCCACCGCCCGGACCCAGCCCATGTCACCGGAGAACAGGCACTTCTGTTCCTGGCTCCGGACATCCCAGACGCGGACGGTGCGGTCGTCCCCGCCGCTGATCACCACGGGCGAGCCGTCCAGTTCGGCGAAGGCCACCGTGTTGACCTCCCCGGAATGCCCGGTCAGCACCGCCTTCTGCCCCCAGCGGCACGCGGCCCGCCCGGCCTCGGCCTGGGGAGATGTGGCTTCGCGCGGCTCCCACAGCCGTACGCTGCCGTCACTCCCGCCGCTGGCGACCAGCGGGCTGCCGTCCATCTCCCCGCACGCCAGCGCCCGCACGGCGCCCGCGTGACCGACCAGGCGCTGTTCCTCCTGCCCGGAGGCCACGTCCCAGAGCCGGATGGTGCGATCGTCCCCGCCGCTCACCAGCATCAGACGATCCGCGACCACCAGCCCGGCCGCCACACCCACCCGACCCACATGCCCGCTGAACACGGCGTGTTCGCTCTCGTCCCGCAGGTTCCACACCCGGGCCGTGCCGTCACTGCTCGCGCTGAAGCCGAGCGGCTCGCCCCGGAACCGGAGATGGTGCACCGAGTTCACTTCGGCCATGTGGCCGCGCAGCATCCCGTGCAGGTTGCCGTTGCCCAGGTCCCACAGCCGCAGCATGCCGTCCGTGTTCGCGGTGACGGCGTAGGGCTGCTGGTCGAGCTCGAAGCAGTCGGCGCTCTTCACTCCGTGGGAATGGTCCACGAAGGACATCTGCAGCGCGGGATTGACCTGGGAGCCGGTCGCCCAGCGCACTCGCCAAGTCAGGTTGGCACTCAACTCTCTGGCCAGTGCGCGCACTTGGTGGCTGGCGGCGTCGAACGCCAGGATCTGGCGGCGGACCATGGGAGCGGACTGGCGATGCAGGGTGAGCGAGGCCCGGTAGATCGAGCGCACCATACGTGCCTGCTCGCCGCTGACCCAGCGCAGCGCGGGAGCCAGGACCCCGGGGTCGGCATGCACCAGGAACTCCGGGTCGGCCAGCAGGTCGTCCAGGGTGCCGGCGATCGCCGCGTGGCTGGCCAGGTGGCTGCGTATGTAGAGGTGGGCGTCGCCCCAGGAACGGCGCGTACCGGAGAGGGGCACCTGGTCGAGCAGGGTCGTGGTGATCCGGCGGTGGACCTCCTTGTCGCGGCGCGAGTCCCGGAGGAACTCCGCGAGCGTCTCGTGGTAGAGCCGGAACACCGACCGGTCCCCCACGCGCACCTCGACGATGTAGGCTCCGGCGTTTCCCAGCAGCCAGTCGATGTCCTCGTCGGAGCAGCGCAGCCCGGCCAGCACCGAAGCCAGCGCAGCCCACAGGTTGTCCCAGGGAAGGCCCTGCCCTTCCGCGTAGGCGAGCGGGGTGAGCAGACGGCGCACCCGCCACTCGTTGGCTCCGAAGCGGGACAGGTAGGCGGCGAAGACGTCCTTGACCTCGTTGGGCAGTTGGCGGTGCCAGCCGGCCTGCGTCGGGTCCACCTGGACCTGGCGGTTGATCAGCGAGCGTGCCGTCATGTTGGCGACGAGGAAGGACTGTCCGGCGCGGGCCGCGACCCCGCCGGCCACCGCGGCGGCGAGCGTCGAGTGGCCCCGGTACGGCGAGAGGCTGTCGGGATCGTCCTCCGCCAGCAGCAGAGCCCTCACATAGTCGGCCACATCCTCGACGCCCGCGTACGCGGGCTGGTCCAGGTCGATGAGCTCGACGGCGGTGCCCAGGGCGTCGATCGGGTCGCGCCGGGTGCCGACGATGAGCCGCACCTGCGCCATCGTCGACATCGGCCGCAGCAACGCCCGTGCGATCAGGGTCGCTTCGGCTTGGTCGCCGACGATGCCGGCCTCGTCCAGGGCGTCGAGGAGCACCGTGAAGCGGGCGGAGCGGTCCCGCAGGAAGCCCAGCAGATCATCCGGCGTGGTGGCCACGCAGCCCGCGGCGCGGCCCAGTTCGGCGACGACGTCGTCCAGGGTGCGGCGGCGCAGGTGCAGGTGGGTGGTGACGCATCCGGTCGGCGGAACGGTCTCGGGGGGAGTCCGGTCGTCGGCCTCCGGCGTGTCCGCGAGATACAGGAGCCGCCCCAGCAGGGCCGACTTGCCCGAGCCCGGCCCGCCGGTGACGACCCGCGCGCGCCGGTCGTGGGAGGGGTTGGACAGCCAGCGGGCCAGCTCCGCGAGGGCGGCGACCCGGCCGGTGAAGTACGAGCCGACCTCCCCGACGTACTCCACCCCGCGTGCGCGCGGATCGAAGTGCGCGGAGCGCTCCCGCCGCATCCTGGTCAGCGTCTCGACATCAAGCTCCCCGCCGAACAGACCGGGCACGAAGTTGCGGTTGGGGAAGAACGGCGGCACCCCGGCCGTGTCCACGGAGGTGCAACTGGCGTGCTGGTAGGGGTGGCTCGTGCGGAAGTGCTCGTTGATCCGCTCGGTGATCTCCGACAGGTCGATGTACTGCTGGTGGGCACCCGCCCTGGGCGCGGCGAGCGTGCTGGTCAGCGCTCCGGTCAGCACGCCCTCGCCCGCCTCGTCCCGGGCCCGGGCGCCCGCGAGTAGCCACAGGTTCCCGGCCACCGTCGTCCGCCCGGCCGCCAACTGGTTGGCCACCATGGCGATGTCGGTCGTTCCCGCCCCCGCGTAACAGGTGTCGAGGACGATCAGCACCCGGGCGTGCACCGTGTCGTCCGCGAACATCAGGGCCAGATCGTCCGTCCTGATGGCGGTCGACACCAGGCGGTTCTCGGCGCTGTCGGTGCACAGCAGGTAGTGGCGCCCGCCGCTGGCGCGCACGCCGTGGCCGGCGTAGTAGAGCACCACGATGTCGTCGGGGCGGCGGTCCGTGGAGCCGAGCCACTCCTCCAGGCCCGAGATCAGCTCCCGGGCGGTCGGATTCCTGCTCCGGTCCCGCAGGACCCGTTCATAGCCGAGGGAGGCGAACAGACCTGCCATGAGTTCGACATCGCCCTCGACACCGGGAAGGTCGTCGATGCTGGGCTGCGTATAACGGCCCGTCCCCGCGGCGATCACATATCTGCGGGGCTCCCCGCAGTCGGCCCCCGTTGACTCATGCGAGATCATTCGACTGCTTCCGCCCCCTCGGAACCCACGTCTTGAGCCCGCACGATACGCCCACCGCGTTCGACTCGGTAGCATTTCGCCGCGCACAGGAACACACTGATCGCAAGGTCGGCACAACAGCTGGGACAGAAATGGGCGATGCGGTCACCATTCAAACACCCTTGCCATTCATGGAGGGCCGTCTCAAAGTGATCGTTACCGGTGCGGCCGGACGCATCGGCAGTGGATTCGCGAAATTCGCGGCGGAGCGGTTCGAACTGCTCCTGCTCGACCGCCCCGGGGTCGATCTCACAGGACTCGACGCCTACGGGCGCACCGAGCACTGCGACGTGGCGGACCTGCCCCGCCTCACGGAACTCTTCCGGGGCGCTGACTGCGTACTGCATCTCGCCGCGGACTCGAACACCGCCGCGGAATGGGACAGTCTGCTCGCCGCCAACATCGTGGGCACCTATCACGTGTTCGCCGCGAGCAGGTCGGCCGACTGCCCGCGGGTCGTCTTCGCCTCATCGGTGCACGCCGTCTCGGGCTATGCGCCCGGTCGCCAGATCATGGCGGACGCCCCGGTGAACCCGGGAAACCTCTACGGCGTCACGAAGTGCTTCGGCGAGGCGCTGGGGCGCTACATGGCCGAGCGCGAGGGACTCACGGTCATGGCGGTCCGCATCGGTGCCTTCCAGAAACCCGAGGCGGCCATGGCCCCGGATTCCGACTGGATGATCGGCACATTCGTGGCGGACCAGGATCTGTACCGTCTCCTGGAACGGGCCATCCGGATCCAGGGAATCGGCTTCGGCATTTTCCACGGCGTCAGCAACAACTGGTTCAAGCGCCTGGACATCACGGAGACCCGTGAGCTGCTCGATTATGAACCCGCCTATGACTTCATGCGGCTCTCGCCGGCCTTCAGGGAACTCTTCACCGATCTGCCGCACGGCCACCATCCCTCCGGCGTGAAAAAGAACGGCACAACGGACTGAAGGCTCACCGGGCACTGTCCCGCCAGGAGTGGGACGGGCGCCTGCCGAGCAACTCCTCGGCTTTCGCGGAACACTGGAGCGCTTCGAAGTCCCCCAGGGGCCGGGTCACTCTCACTCCCCGGAAATACGTGTCGAGCAATTCCGCCGTGGGCCGGTCCGACAGGGTGTCAGGAGCCGCGACGGTCAGCGCCGTCGCACCGACGAGATCGGCGGTCAGCGCCAGCCTGCAACTCACCGCCACATCCGCGAGATCCACATAGCTCCACAGGTTCCATCGACCGCGTTCGGGCTCGGCCCAGTACGCCGGCAGAGCCGCGTACTCCGCCTGGTCCATGACCACCGAAAAGCGCAGAGCCACCGACGTCATCGCACAGCGGTGAGCGAAATGGTCGGCGATCGCCTCGCCCGTCGCCTTCGACAGGGCGTAGGAGGTCTCGGGACGGACAGGGTGGGACTCGTCCAGGGGCAGCTGGGCGGGCCCGCCGACCCGGAAGGGCGGGCCGAGCACGGTCTCGCTGGAGGCCCAGACGACGCGCCGCACCCCGTGCACGGCCGCCGCCTGGAACACGTTGTACGTGGAGGTGGAATTCGCCGCGTACGTCGCCCCCTCAGCCAGTTCCGGGTGCAGCGTGTGCGAGTCGGGGACGCCCGTCGCGGCGAGGTGAACCACCGCGTTCACCCCGTCGAGAGCGTCCACGGCCTGCCACAGCTCGCGCAGATCGGCCCGCCGGTAGCCGGGACTCTGCCCGCGCATCGGCGCGACGTCCACCTGGACGGTCTCGAAACCCTGCCCGGCGAGCTCCGCCACCACCGCCCGGCCGATCCGTCCCAGCCCCCCGGTCACTGCTACCCGCATCCCAACTCCCTTGCACGGCACCTGATCTGACGGATCACCACGAGGGCGTGGCGCGGGGACTATAGTCGTTGCGCTGACCGCTTCGTAAGGTGACCGCTTCGGTGGGGGATCCGGGGAGTACAGATGGCGCGGATCGTCGTGGTGCACGGAGTGGCCCAGCAGTTCAAAGGGGCCCAGACCCTACAGGCCGAGGTCGCGCCCGCCCTGCGCGACGGGGTGACGGCCGCGGTCGGCGCGGCCGGGCCGGAGCTGGGGGACGACGACATCGCGTGCGCCTTCTACGGCGACGCCTTCGTACGCCCCGGCACCCGTGCGACGACGGTCCCGGCCTACGACGAGACGGATGTCGAACCCGACTACGAGTCGGAACTGTTGCTGGAATGGTGGCTCGAAGCGGCACGCGTCCACCCGGAGGTGCTCGGCCCCGATGCCAAGTCCCGAGGCACGGCCGGATACCTGGCCGGCCGCCCGCTGAAGCGCCCCATGGTGCGCCGGGCACTCAACGCCCTGGCCCATGCTCCCTACTTCGCACGCGTCGCTGAGCCCCTGATGATCTTCGGGCTCAAGCAGGTGCGGCGCTACTTCAGCGAACCCGGCCTGCGCGAGCGCGTACAGGAGGCGGTGGCCGGGGCCATCGGGCCGGACACCCGCGTCCTGGTGGCGCATTCGCTGGGCACGGTCGCGGCGTACGAACTGCTGTGCAATGAAACCTTGCAGGCCGCGCATCCCCGAGGGCAGATCTCCACGCTGGTCACGCTCGGCTCCCCTCTGGGACTGCGCGGCCTGATCTTCGACCGACTGGTCCCGGCGCCTCAGCAGGGCCACGGAGTCTGGCCGTCCGGAATCCGTAGCTGGACGAACGTCGCCGACGCGTGCGACATCGTCGCCCTCGCCAAGGAACTCGCCCCCCGCTTCGGCCCGAGGATCAACGACCACGCGATCGACAACGGCGTCGAGATGCACTCCATGGTGCGCTACCTGACGGCACCCACCACCGGCAGGGCCATCGCCGAGGGTCTCGCCTCGTGAGTCCCGCGTAGGAGGAGGGGTGAATGCCTGACTTCAACGGGGCCCGGTGGAAGGGGAGTTGCTCCTGGCGCCACCCCGCCGGATCAGCCCGCGGTCAGGACCTCGGTGAGGAAGGCGTCCACGTCGACCTCCTCCGCCCCCGGGGGCACGGCTTCGTAGGTCCGGTCCAGGAAGCCCCGCAAAGCGGGTTCCCAGGCGAAGAAGACCGCGCGGCCCCACACGCCGTCAAGGCCGCACCCCGCCAGTTCGATGCGGGCCTCACGCCGGTCCGCGTCGACTCGCGGGGCGATCCGTACGTCTCCGTCGCCGACCTCCTGTGTCAGGCCCCGGTCGAGCAGGTCGCGCTCGATCGTCCAGGTGACGGCGACGTCCTCCTGCAACTCGAAGCAGACCCGGATCGCGTAGGGATCCTGCTCCTCGTACAGCAACTGGGTGACCAGCGGGAGCCGCTCGGTCCCGTCGACTTCCAGATTCATGAACACGGTCTCGCACAACGAACTCACAGATCGCCTCCAGCGCTCGGGCCCGGGCCGACGGAAACTGGTCCCCCGAGGGAACCCAGAAGCGGCGGCGGGGTCCGGCCCACCTCGGAACCCCGCCGCGCCGCCGCCGCGGTCAGGCGTCTGTGAGGGGTTCCTCGGCCATCCCGGCACGGAGCTTGGCCAGGATGCGCGACAGCAGCCGGGACACCTGCATCTGCGAGACACCGAGCTCCGCACCGATCTCGGCCTGCGTCAGCTCCCGCCCGAACCGCATGCTCACGATCCGCCGCTCCCGCTCGGACAGCTCACCCATCAACGGAGCCAGCGCCGAGAGGTTCTCCACCTTCTCCATGCCCGGATCCTCCTCACCGATGAAATCGACGAACGTGCGGCTGCGGCTGTGCGCAGTCCCGCCCGTCTCTTCCGCGTCGGCGGACATGTCGAGGGAGCCGGCCGTGTAGCCGTTGGCGGCGACGAGGCCTTCGACGACCTCTTCCTCGTCCAGCTTCAGGTGGGCCGCCAGTTCGCGCACCGTCGGATCGCGGTCCAGCTCACGCGCCAGGCTCTCCTTGGCCTTGGCGATGTCGACGCGCAGCTCCTGCAAACGGCGCGGCACATGCACCGCCCACGTGGTGTCACGGAAGAACCGCTTGATCTCCCCCACGATGTACGGCACCGCGAACGACGTGAACTCCACCTCACGCGACAGCTCGAACCGGTCGATCGCCTTGATCAGACCAATGGTCCCGACCTGGACCACGTCCTCCATCTCACCGCTGCCCCGATTACGGAACCGCCCCGCGGCAAACCGCACCAACGACAGATTCATCTCAATCAGCGTATTCCGCGCGTACTGGTACTCGGGCGTGCCCTCCTCCAGCACCTGAAGCCGCTCGAAGAAAACCTTCGACAACTCCCGCGCGTCCTTCGGCGCGACCTTCCCCGCATCCTCCACCCAGGGCAACTCCTCCACCCCGGGCTCCATGGTCGTGGCCGCTGCCCGGTCCGCCTGCTCCCGTGCCGTCATCCGCGCCGCCGCCATGAGGACAACCTCCCTAGTCACCATGCTCCATCTGTCGAAGCCACCGGGTGCCCCCGACGATCCGGATCATGCATCGTGTCCCCCGAGTGGCTGAACATCACCGCATGAACCGGCTCCTGACAGTGCGTCGCCCGTCAGCGGGGCAGTGCCACGCAGACGTCCTTGCCTCCGTCGACGCACGGGATGACGGACACGCTGCGCGCGAGATGGCGGACCAGTGGCCAGCCGAAACCGCCCTCGTACCCGGTGAGGTCGGGCGGGCGCTCCCGCGGCGGATCGGGGCTGGGGTCGCGCACACTGACGTGCAGCGTGCTGCGGTCGGCGGCGAACCGCAGGGCGATGGCTCCGCCCGCGTGCCGCACCGCGTTCGTGACGAGTTCGGACACGACGAGCACCACGTTCTCGGCGTTCTCACGAGATGGCCGGGGCACCAGCGCGGAGAGGAAGGTGCGCGCCGCGTCACGGGCCTCGGCCGGGGTGGCCGGTCCTGTAGTCCGTTGGGCGGAGCCTGGCGAATGGCTGGTGCTGACAGTCGGGCGCGCCATGATCGAAACCCCCTGGGGATTTGCCCGTAGATATAGGTGTACCGAGCCTCCTGCCCCGCATCGCCTTGGCCGAACGTGTACGCTCCAGGCCGGATTCCGGCCGGTTCTGATCCCTCGCCGCCTCGGTCCGGGCGCGGTTCAGGCTTCCGGCACCGATGCCTGGGGAGATCCATCGCTGTCCGCTTCGGCGGCTTTTGCCACGTCGCGGGCCATTCCGCCGAAGACGACGGCATGGAACGGGGAGACGCTCCCCCAGTACGCGTGACCGAGCAGCCCGCGCGGATGGAACACCGCCCTCTGCCGGTAGCGGCTCCGCCGGTGTCTGTCCTCCTCGATGCCCATTTCCAGCCAGGCGAGACCGGGCAGCCTCATCTCGGCCCGCAGACGCAGGAGTCGGCCGGGCACGAGCTCCTCGACCCGCCAGAAATCCAGCGAGTCGCCGACCCGCAGCCGGCGCGCGTCACGGCGTCCGCGCCGAAGTCCGACGCCGCCCGCGAGCCGGTCGAGCCAGCCGTGCGTCGCCCAGGCCAACGGGAAGGAGTACCAGCCGTGTTCACCGCCGATCCCTTCGACCACCCGCCACAGCGCCGCGGCCGGAGCCTCGACATCACGCTCGCGGACGTCGGTGTAGAGGCTGCCACCTGCCCAGTCGGGGTCGCTGGGCAACGGGTCGCTGGGGGCGCCGGGCACGGAGGCGTTCGACCAGCGCGTCGCGACCTGGGCCTCACGCACCCGCCGCAGAGCGAGTTCGAGGGCCTCGTCGAAGCCGAGCGGAGCGCCTGGTTCGTCGGGCACGTACTGGACGATGTCGCGTTCGCCGCAGACCACTTCGTAGCGCAAGGACTCCGCCAGTGGCCGGGCGACCGACGGCGGCTCCGGGGTGACCAGGCCGATCCAGTGGCTGGACAGTCCGGGGCTGAGCATCGGCACGGGCAGGATCAGCCGGTGCCGCAGACCGGCGACCTTCGCGTACCGCTCCATCATGTCCCGGTACGTCATGACGTCGGGGCTCCCGATGCCGAAGGCCCGGTTGAACTCCTGGGGCATCCCGGCACCGGCCACCAGGTACCGCAGCACGTCGCGGATGGCGATCGGCTGGATGCGGGTCGCGACCCAGCTGGGGGTCACCATCACCGGCAGGCGCTCGGTCAGATAGCGCAGCATCTCGAAGGAGGCCGAGCCCGAACCGATGACGACGGCCGCGCGCAGCACGGTCGCCGGCACCGGGGAGGCGAGGAAGATCTCGCCCACCTCGGCGCGCGAGCGCAGATGGGGTGACAGGTCCTGCACGGGCACGCCGGGCGGGGTGAGCCCGCCGAGGTAGACGATGCGCCGCACACCGGCCTCGGCGGCCGCGTCGGCGAAGAGGTGGGCGGCGCGGCGGTCGGTCTCCTCGAAATCGGCCCCCGAACCGAGCGCGTGCACCAGGTAGTACGCGACGTCCATGCCGCGCAGCGCGTCCGCCACGGAGTCCGGGTCGGTGACGTCGCCGCGCACCACCTCGACCCGTGGGGCCCACGGCTGGTCGCGGAGCTTGTCGGGCGACCGTGCCAGGCAGCGCACGCGATGGCCCGCCTCAAGGAGCTCGGGCACCAGTCGGCCGCCCACGTACCCCGTGGCGCCGGTCACCAGGCAGGCGAACTGCCCCGGTCGCCGTCTCGTCCCGTCCGCTGCGTCCTCTGGGCACCCGCTCTCCGTACGGGCGCCCCGCCGCCGGTACCGGACCGTACGCCGGGCACGAGGGCGCCGCTGTCGACGAGTACACCGTGACATCCGCTCCCCCGTCAGGGCCGGACACCACGCTGAGGCCGGTGACGAGGAGCCGGGGCGGGCCGGCGGCCGGCCCGGCGTCCCGGCGCGACCGGCCCTTCGGCTGGGCACGGGCCGACTTCACCGGTGTTGCGCAGATCACATGCATGACATCGCGGGGTGGGGGCACTCGACTGGCAAGCCCCCTCAGGGCCAGGCGCCCCCCGACCTGGTCCGGGCTCGCGGCCCCGGCATCCACCCCCCTCTCCCGGATGCGCGGGGCCGCACCATGTCCGGCCGTCCGCCGGGTACGGCGCCCGTCACCGCACGGTGACCCCGATCAGACACGTGTCGTCGTCCGTGTCCGCGTTGGTGTAGCGCAGCAGGTGGTCGAGCCGGTCCTCGAGGTGGCTGCCCCCGCCCAACAGGCCGGGATTCCCCGCGACTTGGAGCAGGCCCTCCAGGGAGTCCTGCACCGACCGGTCACGCCGTTCGATCAGCCCGTCCGTGTACATCAACAGGGTGTCGCCGGTCTCCAGTTGGGTCCGCCCCTCCTCGTACCGGGCCTGGCTGGTGGCTCCGAGGAGGATTCCGTCGAGCTTGGGCAGGGCGCCGGCCTGACCGTCCCGCAGCAGGACGGGCGGCAGGTGTCCGGCCCTGGCCCAGCGCAGTTGACGCGAGTCCGGGTCGTAGAGGCCGCAGACCGCGGTCGCCGTCACGTGGTCGGTGAGGTGGTGGGTGACGGTGTTGAGCCAGGCCAGGAGCTGCGCGGGGCCGGCGCCGGTGGTGGCGAGGCCGCGCAACGCGTTGCGGAGGGCGACCATGCCGGTGGCCGCCTCGATGCCGTGCCCGGCCACGTCGCCCACGCACAGGAGCACCTGCCCCGAGGGCAGCGCCACGGCGTCGTACCAGTCGCCGCCGACCAGGTGGTCCTTCTCGGCGGGCCGGTAGCGGACGGCCACGCTCAGGTTGTGCAGGTCCACGGGGCCGTGGCTGGGCGGCATGATGGCGTGCTGCAGGCGGAGCGCGAGCCGGTTGCGTTCGGCCGTCTCCTGCTGGCTCTGGGCGAGTTGGTCGCGGGTCGCCGCGAGGGCGACCTCGGTCCAGTGCTGGGCGGAGACGTCCTGGTAGGCGCCGCGCACCGCGGTGACCCGGGCGTTGTCGTCGAGTACGGGTTCGGCGACCACCCGGATGTGCCGGGGCACGCTGTCGGCGCGCTGGAGCCTGAAGGCGGTGGAGGCGGGCCGCTGGTGGTGCAGCAACGAGCGCAGGAACCGGCCGAGGGAGTGGGCGTCGTCGGGGTGGACGTGCGCGGCCAGCTGATCCAGGGGGATCGGCTGGGCGGTGGGCGCCAGGCCGTGCAGGTCGAAGAGGGTCTCATTCCAGGCGATCTCGCCGGTGAGGAGGTTCTCCTCGAACCCGCCGATCCGGCCCAGGCGTTGGGCGTGCTGCAACAGGCTGGCGACCTTCGGGGCCCCCTCGTCCAGGCGCCAGACCACCAGGACATGGGTTCCCTGGCGGCTGACGCTGACCTGCGCCTGCGTGGCCAGCGAGACGGTGTCGACGACGGCGGCGAGCCGCATGCGCTCGGCACGGAAGGGCTCACCGGTGGCCAGGACGTGCTCCACCTTGTCGAAGAGGCCGCCCGGCTCGGCCGCCAGCGGGTAGGCGTCCAGGAGCCGGGCGCCCGCGATCAGGTTCCGCGGTCGGCCGGCGAAGTCGACGAAGCTCGGATTGACGTGCCGGATCAGGAAGTCGGCGGGCGTGTCCGCCGAGTCGAGGAGGGGCTCAAGGACGAGACAGGGGTCGTTGAGCCCGTCGGTGAGGTCGAGCAGTTCGGTCAGCCGGGGATCGGCGGGCGGGCTGGTGCGGGGGCCGGGATCGGGCAGCGGATGGGTCTCCAGTGCCACCGCGCACAATTCGGCCAGCACCTGCACCTGCCGCTCGACGGACTGCGACTGGTCGGGCAGCGTGTCGTGCCAGCAGATTTCGAGTACGCCGATGATGCGCCCGCCAGTACCGGCGGGGACCGCGATGCGGCCGCCACCCAGTTCCCGCAGGCCGATGGACGGCAGCGCCGCCTCGGCGAGCGTGTCGTAGCTCGTGACGGCCCGGTTGTCGAGGGCGCGGCGGGCAGGCGTGGGCACGCCGGGCGGCACATGGCACCAGCGGGCCGCCTCCCCGTCCGCGAAACCGGCGCTCCCGGCCAGGGACAGGGACTGGTCGGCGTTGGCCGCCCAGATCGCCACGGCGACCGCGCCCAGCGGCGCCAGCGCGTGCTGGAGGATCGACTGGGCCACGGCCTGCGCGTCGCCCGCCGCCAGGGCGCCCGCCTCCACGCTGCGCAGGCGCAGGCCCACGGAGGCCTTGGCGGGGAGGTGCGCTTCGGCGACGAAGTCGCGGGCGACGTCGGCGATCTTGTCGCGGGTCGCCTGGTTGACGAGGTCGGCGGCCAGTTCCAGCGTGGAGAGCCCCGCCTGCGCGGCCAGGTTCTCGAGTTGCGCGGCGGCTTCGGTGGGACTGCAGGTCAGGCGCTCGACCAGGATTCCGCTTGCCAGCTCGACCAGCGCGCGGCCTTCCGCCTCGGCGTGTGCGCGCCGGAGTTGGTGGCGCAGCCGGTGCACCGTGTCCGCGAGCCGGCCGACGGCGACGGCGTCGCCGGGCACCGAGGGGGCCGGGCCCGCCACCTCGCCCTCGGGCCGACGGCCGGAGGGCAGGGCCGGCGGCTGCGCCGGTATGGGGTGACCCGGCTGGAGGCCCTGGCCACTGCCCTGTTCGCCCCGGGGCCGATGGGACCTGGACACAAGCTCGCTCCTCAGGAGGTGGACGTTCGGTGACGCGGGGTGCCGTCAGGCGCTCAACTGCCGCTTGATGCGTGCGACCAGTTCGTGCGCGTCCACTGGCTTGGTGACGTAGTCGCTGGCGCCGGAGGCCAGACTCTTGTCCCGGTCGCCGATCATCGCCTTGGCGGTCACGGCGATGATCGGCAGCTCGGCGTGCTCGGGCATGGCACGGATGGCCGCAGTGGCCGTGTACCCATCCATCTCCGGCATCATCACGTCCATCAGGATCAGATCGATCCGGGGATGGGCGGCGAGCGTGTCGAGGGCGACCCTGCCGTTCTCGGCCTGCAGGACGGCCATGCCGTGCAGTTCGAGGATCCCGGTGATGGCGTACAGGTTGCGGTCGTCGTCATCCACCACCAGGACCGTGTGGCCGGCGAGCGACTTGTCGATGGTGGGGCTGACCACGGTCGGCTCGTCGGCCCGCACCAGCGGGAGCACGTCGCCGGGCTGGTCCGCGCTCAGGTGCAACGCGATGCGCTCGCGCAGTTCGTCGAGGCTGGAGATGAGCTCCAACGGCTGCGAGGCCGCCCGCTGCTGGAGGGCGAGCTCCTGGTCCGAGCCGAGCCGCCGGTTGTTGTGGGCGAGCACCGGCACACCGCGCAGCGCGGCGTCATGGGCCATGTCCTCCAGGAACCGCAGCGCCGCGTCGTCGGGCAGGTCCAGCTCCAGGACCACGCAGTGGCAGGGCGTCGACGCCAGCGCCGCCGCTGCCTCATTGACCCCGACGGCCGCGGTGATCTCCACCGGTCCGCGGGGATCGCCGAGGTCGGGGTGGGCGGCCAGATCGCGGACGGCGCTCTCGGCGACCAGCGACAGCAGGCCGCGCGAGCGCTCCTCGACGACCAGCAGCCGCTTGGGCTGCACGACGTCCGGGGCGGGCGCGACCTGGTAGCGCGGATCGGGCTCGGCGGCGGCCTCCTCCTGCGGTGCGGCGGCCGGAAGGTGGCCGCTCTGCGCGTCGAGCTCCGCGTAGTCCGGCCGGGCGACCGGCAGGTAGAACGTGAAGGTGCTGCCCCGGCCCAGAGTGCTCTCGGCCGTGATCGCACCGCCGAGCAGGAAGGCGATCTCCCGGCTGATCGACAGGCCGAGGCCCGTGCCGCCGTACTTGCGGCTCATCGTGCCGTCAGCCTGCTGGAAGGCGCCGAAGACGGTTTCCAGGTGCTCCGGTGCGATGCCGATGCCGGTGTCCACCACGTGGAAGGCGATCACGGGGCCGCCGCGCCGGGCGGCCTCGGGCGCGAGCTGTTCGGAGAGCAGCTCGATCCGCAGCTCGACTCCGCCCTTCTCGGTGAACTTCACGGCGTTGGAGAGCAGGTTGCGCAGTACCTGGCGCAGCCGGTAGTCGTCGGTGAGCAGTTCGGTGGGCAGCGTGTCGGCGGTCTTCACCGTGAAGGTCAGGCTCTTCTGGCTGGTGACCGGCCGGAAGGTGGCCTCGATGTAGTCGAGCAGCTTGCGCAGCGAGATCTGCTCGGGGTTGACGTCCATCTTGCCCGCCTCGACCTTGGACAGGTCGAGGATGTCGTTGATCAGCTGGAGCAGGTCGGAGCCGGCCGAGTGGATGATGCCGGCGTACTCGACCTGCTTGGGGGTGAGGTTGCGGCCCGGGTTCTGGGCGAGCAACTGGGCCAGGATCAGCAGGCTGTTGAGCGGGGTGCGCAGCTCGTGGCTCATGTTGGCCAGGAACTCCGACTTGTACGTGGAGGCCAGCGAGAGCTGGTGCGCACGGTCCTCCAGCTCCTGCCGGGCCTGCTCGATCTCCAGGTTCTTCGTCTCGATGTCACGGTTCTGCGCGACGAGGAGTTCCGCCTTCTCCTCCAACTCTGCGTTGGAGGACTGGAGTTCCTCCTGACGGGCCTGCAACTCCTGGGAACGGGTCTGCAGTTCCGCCGTCAGGCGCTGCGACTCGTCGAGCAGCTCGTCGGTGCGGGCATTGGCGATGATGGTGTTGACGTTCACGCCGATGGCTTCCATGAGCTGTTCGAGGAAGTCGCGGTGGATGGGGGTGAAGGCGTGCACGGTGGCGAGTTCGATGACGCCGAGCACCTGCTCCTCGACGACGATGGGCAGGACCAGCAGGCAGACGGGTTCGGTGCTGCCCAGGCCCGAGGAGACCGACACGTAGCCGGGCGGGAGGTCGTCGACGGCGATGGTCCGCCTGCTGCGGGCGGCCTGCCCCACGAAGGACTGACCGAGTTTGAAACGAGCCCCCGGCGCGCCGTCCGGCCACGCGTACGAGCCGATGAGGTTGAGGTAGACCCCGTCCGGCGTCTCGTCGGCCAGGTAGAAGGCGCCGTACTGGGCGGAGACGAGCGGGGTGAGCTCGTCCATGATGAGCTCGGCGACGACGGCGAGGTCGCGGCGGCCCTGCATCAGGCCGGAGATCCGTGCCAGGTTGGACTTGAGCCAGTCCTGTTCCTCGTTGGCCCGGGTGGTCTCGCGCAGCGACTCCACCATGAAGTTGATGTTGTCCTTGAGGTCGGCCACCTCGCCGGAGGCGTCCACGGTGATGGAGCGGGTGAGGTCGCCCTCGGCGACGGCGCCGGTGACCTCGGCGATGGCGCGGACCTGGCGGGTGAGGTTTCCGGCGAGCTCGTTGACGTTCTCGGTCAGGCGCTTCCAGGTGCCGGAGACGCCTTCGACCTCGGCCTGGCCGCCGAGCCGTCCTTCGCTGCCGACCTCGCGGGCGACGCGGGTGACTTCGGCGGCGAACGAGGAGAGCTGGTCGACCATCGTGTTGATGGTGGTCTTGAGTTCCAGGATCTCGCCGCGGGCGTCCACGTCGATCTTGCGGGTCAGGTCGCCCTGCGCGACGGCCGTGGTGACCTGGGCGATGTTGCGGACCTGGCTGGTCAGGTTGTGCGCCATGAAGTTGACGTTGTCGGTGAGGTCCTTCCACGTACCGGCGACGTTCGGCACCCGGGCCTGGCCGCCGAGGGTCCCTTCGGTGCCGACCTCACGGGCCACGCGCGTGACCTCGTCCGCGAACGCGGACAGGGTGTCGACCATCGTGTTGATGACGCCCGCCAGGGCGGCGACCTCGCCCTTGGCCTCGACGTTGATCTTCTGCGAGAGGTCGCCCCGGGCGACGGCGGTGGCCACCTGGGCGATCGAACGGACCTGACCCGTGAGGTTGGACGCCATCACGTTGACGTTGTCGGTGAGGTCCTTCCACGTACCCGACACACCTCGCACCGTGGCCTGGCCGCCCAGATTGCCCTCGGTGCCGACCTCCCGGGCCACGCGGGTGACCTCGTCGGCGAACCCGCCGAGCTGGTCGACCATCGTGTTGATGGTCTCCTTGAGCTCCAGGATCTCGCCCCGTGCGTCCACCCTGATCTTCTGCGACAGGTCTCCCTTGGCGACGGCCGTCGTCACCTCGGCGATGGAGCGGACCTGCGCGGTGAGGTTGTCGGCCATCACGTTGACCGACTCGGTCAGGTCCCGCCACGTGCCGGAGACGTCGCGGACGTCCGCCTGGCCGCCCAGCCGGCCTTCGGTGCCGACCTCCCGGGCGACCCGGGTGACCTCCTCGGCGAACGAGGAGAGCTGGTCGACCATCGTGTTGATGGTGTCCTTCAGCTCCAGGACCTCGCCGCGGGCGGTGACCGTGATCTTCTGCGACAGGTCGCCCTTCGCCACGGCGGTGGCGACCTGGGCGATCGAGCGGACCTGGGCGGTGAGGTTGCCCGCCATGAAGTTGACGGAGTCGGTCAGATCCCGCCAGGTGCCGGAGACGCCCTTGACGTCGGCCTGCCCGCCGAGGATCCCCTCGGTGCCCACCTCCCGGGCCATCCGCGTCACCTCGTCGGCGAATGCGGACAACTGGTCCACCATCGTGTTGACGGTGTTTTTCAACTCCAGGATCTCGCCCCGCGCATCCACGGTGATCTTCTGCGACAGGTCGCCCCGGGCCACGGCCGTGGTCACCTGGGCGATGTTGCGGACCTGATCCGTCAGGTTTCCGGCCATGAAGTTGACCGAATCCGTCAGGTCCCGCCAGGTGCCGCCCACGCCGGGGACCTGCGCCTGACCGCCCAGGCGCCCCTCGCTGCCCACTTCCCGGGCGACGCGGGTCACTTCGTCGGCGAAGGAGGACAACTGGTCGACCATCGTGTTGACGGTGTTCTTCAACTCCAGGATCTCGCCGCGGGCCGCCACGTCGATCTTCTGCGACAGGTCGCCCTGGGCCACGGCGGTGGCCACCTGAGCGATGTCCCGGACCTGCGTGGTGAGGTTGCCGGCCATGGCGTTGACCGAGTCGGTCAGGTCCTTCCAGGTGCCGGAGACGCCGGGCACCTCGGCCTGCCCGCCGAGCCTTCCCTCGGTGCCGACCTCCCGGGCCACCCGGGTCACCTCGGACGTGAACAGCGAGAGCTGCTCGACCATCCCGTTGAAGACCGTGGCGATCTCGCCGAGCAGCCCGTCCGTCTCGGCGGGCAGTTGGGTGCCGAAGTCTCCGTCCCGCACCGCGGTCAGACCCGCGAGCAGTCGGCGCAGCTCCGACTCTCCGGCCTGCGCCGGCCCCGCCGTCTGCGATGCCCGCTGCTGAGCAACGCTGGGTTTCGGTGAGCCAGCCATCGAACTTCGCCTCCGTCGTACGCCAGGCCAATGGCCCGCCATCCTCGCCCGGTTGGTGCGGTCACCACCGCCGGGTCCCTCACAAGATCCACACCGCGTGTACACGCACCGCCGAGGAGGTTATCCCACTGGTCCCTGCCCCATGCCCGGCGGACGGAACGCACATGACCAGGCATACTCCGGAGCGCGCCTCACTCCGCACCGGCTAGGCTCGGCACCGCTCACCCCCAGTCCCAACGCCGCGAAGGGAGTTCCCGTGCCCGCAGCCCACGGCCCCGCCATACCGGACACTCGCGGTGAACATGCCTTCTTCGCGTACGACGACGACACCGACCGGGCCGAGACCGTGGTGCGCTGCGTGCGCACGGGCCTCGAAAGCGGCCGCCGCGTCCTGTGCACCATCGACGGTTCGGCGCCGGATCTGCTGCACGACGTGCTGGGGCGGAGCGGCATGGACATGAGCGCCGCGCTGGAGAGCGGACAGCTGCGCGTGGTCCCGTCGGACGCGCTCTTCCTCCACTGCCTTCCCTTCGATCCCGACCAGGTCATCCCCCTGGTGCGCACGGCGTGCGCCGAGGCGCTGGCCGACGGGTACACCGGGCTGACGATCATCGGCGAGAAATCCTGGTGCGCCCGTGAGATCCCTGGAGCCGAGCGGCTTCTGGAGTACGAACTCCGCCTGGACCGCGAGGTGTACGCGGATCTGCCGGTGACGGGGCTGTGCATGTTCGACCGCCGGGTCGTGCCCGCCGGAACGACAGGGCTTCTGAGCGGAGCGCACCACGCCCACGCACCGGCCTCGGATTTCTTCGAGCCGCTGCCCTTCGCCGTCACCCCGCTGCGCGACCGCGCGGGCGCCCGCCTCACCGGCAGCGCCGACCTCGACAGCCGGTCGTCCCTCACCGAAGCGCTGGCCGCGCTGACCGGGATCCCCGGCGCGACACTCCAACTCGACCTGTCCCGTGCGACGTTCCTCGACACCGAGGCGGTCGCCGCCCTTGTCGACGCGACGCACCGGCTGCGCCGTCAGGGGCGGCGCCTGCTGCTCCACGAGCCGCCATACTCACTGCGGAAGGTGGCCCAGTTGTTCCCGGACGAGTGCGCCGCGTTGGAGGTGCCGTCATGACCACCGCCATCACCGCGGGCCCCGGCAAAGAACCGTTCTTCCATCCCGCGCTCTTCTACAGGGACCTCGACGAGTACGTGCGGGAGACGGGCACCTTCGTCCGCGGCGCCCTCGAAGCCGAGGAGCCGGTCTTCGTCGCCGTTCCCGGGCCCCGCCTCGACGCCCTGCGCCAGGACCTCGGGGCGGACGGCGCCGCCGTCGACTTCGCGGACATGACCGAACTGGGCCGCAACCCCGGCCGTATTCTGGCCGCCCTTCAGGGCTTCGCCGACGCCCACCCGGGGTGGGCGGTGCGCATCATAGGGGAGCCCATCTGGGCGGGCCGTTCACCGGCCGAGATCGTGGAGGCGACCCGGCACGAGGCCCTGATCAACACCGCGTTCACCGGCCGTACGGCCAGCATTCTGTGCCCGTACGACACGAGCGCCCTCCCGCCCGCGGTGGTCGCCGACGCCAGACGCACGCACCCCACCCTGATCGAGGACGGTCACACCCGGTCCAGTTCCGCCTACACCTCGGCCGACGTGGTGTGCGCCGGCTGCGATGTGCCGCTGCCGGAACCGGACGCGCCCGCGGTTCGCCTGGAGTACACCGCCGGCGAGCTGGGCCAGGTGCGGGAAGAGGCCGACGCGTGGGCCCGGCGTACGCCCCTGGACCAGCGGCGGCGCGACGACCTCGTCATCGCCATCAGCGAGGCCGCCGCCAACTCCATTGCCCACGGTGGCGGAAGCGGCACCCTGCGCCTGTGGTGGGCCCACTCCGGTACGGCGGTGGCGGAGCTCCGCGACAGCGGCCGACTGACCAACCCCCTGGCCGGACGCAGCCGCCCCACCCTCACATCGAGCAATGGCGGCCGCGGCCTGTGGATGATCCACCAGCTCTGCGACCTCGTCGAGGTCCGCGCCCACCACACCGGCCTCACCCTGCGCCTGCACATGTCCACTGCCACGGCCTGAAGCGCCTGGACATGAAGGGGCGAGGCTCCGCCTCTTCCCTCCCCCATGTCGTGCGTCACCACCCGGTGCCGCTCGGGGGTCAGGGGCGGCGGGTCTCGGGTATGGCGGCGGGGTCGCGGGCGATCGCGTGGAGGTGTTCCAGCGCGTCCGCGACAATGGTGCGCCGGTGCCACGCCAACCACGCGCCGGCCTGCTGTCCGGTCTGTTCGAGCGCTTTGAGCTGCGCCGGGTGCAGGTCCTGGATGGGCCGCTCCAGATGGGCCGAGACCATGCCGACGCAGGTCCCCTCTGCGGTGACCAGTGGCACACTGTGGCACGCGCGGCTGCCTGCCTCCAGGATCGCCTGGCGCGCCGCCGAGGTGAAGACCGGGTCGGTGGCGACATCGTGCACCGTGGTCTGCGCGAGCTCCGCGGCCGCCTTCGCGCAGGATGTCCCCTGGTCGCCGACCACGGCGAAGAAGTCGACGAAATCGGCGCTCAGGCCGGTGTGCTTCTCGATGCGCAGAGCCCGCTCGGCACGGTCGGCCAACTGGACGTTGCCCATCGGGGTGTTGGTGATCGCCAGCGTCTGGGTCAGGACCGCGCTCAGCACCTCGCTGTGGTGGGCGCGCCCGGCCCCGTCCAGCCCCAGCATGTCCAGCGGCGGGGCGCCCCGCCGGGTCCGGCCCGGGAACCACAGCGCCCGGCCGGGCTCCGGCCGGGGAAACGTGAGCACGGCCTCGGCCACGGTCCGGAGCTTGATGTTGAAGCGCTGCGAGGCCTGCTGCATCAACGCGAACGCGGCCTCGGGCCCGCGCAGGCGGTAGCGCTCCGTCAACACTCCCTGCGCCTGGGCGATCAACGCCCGCGACCGGACCTTGGCACGCAGCTCCCGCACCTCCTGGCGCAGCCGCTCTCTCTCCGCAGCCGCGTCGTCCGCGTCGGGCTCGGGTCTACCGAGCGCATCGGTCATCGCACTTGCTCCCGCATTCGCCGTCCGACAAGTCCGCAGGCCCTCGCATCCAGAAGGCAGGCCGAAACAACATACTCGGTGCGCATGGGTGGGCCGGCCTCGGCCCTTACAAACCTCATAGCGCGCATATCGCCGGTAAACCCGCCGACACTTGTGAGCTCGTGTGCCCGATCCGGCTGTCGGGACACCCGAACCGGGCGCCTGGCGGCGTCAGTTGCCGTGGGCGCGGCGGTAGGCGTCCAGCAGGCGGGTCCGATCCGCGTCCCCGAGGCGGCGGACCGCTTCGCGCAGAGTGACGCCGGAGATGCGGTCGATGCGGGGTTCCACCCACGCGGTCACGAAGCGACTGTCACGGCGGCTGGTCTCGCGCAGCACCCAGCCGATGGCTTTTCGAATGAAGAACTCCGTCTCGTCCACCATGGCGTCCGCGTACGAGCCCAGTCGCTTCAGGTCGGGCTCGGCGGCGCGGATGCCGGGAATCAGGGCGAGGAGGGCCGAACGGCGGAGCCAGAAGTCCGTGTCAACGGCCCAGCGGTCGAGGGCGACCCCGGCCGCTTCCCCGTTCTGGAGCATGATCGCGCCAGCCGCGTGGATGGCAAGGGTGTCCACCAGGGCCCAGGTGTGAGCGGCTCGCACCATCGCTTCCACCGTCACGAGGTCAGCGGGGGTGAGGAGGGCCGCGTCGTGGGTGAGGAGGTGGACGGCCGCCTGCCGGTGTTCGTAGACACTGCTGGTCCACAGCAGATCGGCCAGGGCCAGGGCGTCCGCTCGGGTGGGCGGTGGCAGGCGGCGGCGGGTGGCATTGACGGCGCGCCGCAGGTCCGGGATGGCTACGCCCAGGTGGACGAGGTCGCTGCGGAGATAGTCGCGGTCCCAGGCGGCGCGCCGAGGAGTGCCGAGGCGGGCGAGCTGCTCGGTGAGCTGGTCGGCCGCCTCGGCGAGTCGGGCGTGGGACAGGCTCACGCGCCGGTTTCCATGAGGCGCTTGAGGGTGGCGAGCTCGGTGTCGACGAGAGCGACCTGCTGGTCGAAGTAGGCATCGGTGAAGGCCGGCGGCTGGAAGAAGGTCATCATGAACTCGCAGCCGGAGCCGTTGGCCACGACGCGGGCCGGGACCTGCCAGGATGCCTGGTCCTCGACGTAGTCGTGATCGAGGATGCCGAATTCGGCGTTTCCACAGATGCGGAGCTTGGCGGGGCCGTGCGGGGTGGCCATCAGCCACCAGTCCGGGTCGTCGGTGGCCTCGATCGCCTTGACGTTGACGATCGCCCAGGCCGGCCAGTTGGCCGCGTCGGCGAGAAAGGCGACGACGTCGGCGACGGGGCGCTCGATGGTGACGGTCTTGGTGACCGAGCGTGCGGCGGTGGGGGTGGTGGTGCTCATGGTGGTGCCCTCTCAGGGGGTCGGCGGTGCCGGGGGCTCTGGGTGGGCCTCGCCAATCAGGCGGCGTATCCAGTCCTCCAGCTGGCGGCGCTGGACCGGGTCGAGGCCGGCGAAGAAATGAGCGTCGTTGCGGTCTGCGATCTCGGCCAGTCGGGGGGCCAGATCGCGGCCGGTGTCCGTGAGTGCCAGCCGCAGCGTGCGGCGGGAGGCGGGGTCCGGTTCGCGGGTCATCAGCTCCTTGGCAGCCAGCCGGTCGACCAGGCGGGAGACCGCGCCGGCGTCGATGTCCAGGTACCGGGCCACCTCCCGGGTGGTGATGGCGTCGCCACGGTGCACGGTGATCAGCACGGCCCACTGGGAGACGGTCACGCCGTGCTTGGCGAGTTCTCTTTCGAACCGGCTGTGGACTTCGTCGGAGAGCCGGCGGAGCCAATATCCGAGGTGGTCACGCAAGCCGCTGGTTGAAGCTGTCACCCCTCCAGCATGAGTGACTGGACAACTGTTGTCAAGACAACACTGAGCTCGCGTCCGCTCAGGCATGGACCAGTTGATGAACAAGATCAGAACTTCTGTGCGCAGCCGGAACGGCGCCGGCTCATGCGCGAGGAACCGTGGGCGGGCTCGACCGCCTCCAGCCCGGGGACTCCCTCGCCGTCCCGCCCCCCGACCGGCTCGGCCGTGCTCCGCCGTGTCCCGGAAAACGATCAACAAGTACGGGCCCGAACGGAGGCAGCGCCGCGGGCTGCGGCTGTTGACGCAATTCCCACCGGTGCCCCCGTATGGAAGGCGTTCCTGAACGAGCAGTCAGTGCGCCGCGCGCTCCCCCTGGACATACGGGTCCGAGGCGACGTCGTACGTACCCGCGTGGAGGGACAGCTGTCCCACTATGCGTTCCCACTCGGCGAGTTCGGCCCAGCGGCGGCCGCCGTCATGCCTGGCAGCCGGGCCGTCCGGCTCATCCTCCGAGGGGCTGTCCGGGGCCGCGGCGAGAAGGCGGAAGGCCTGAGCGGCCTCGTGATGCCCCATCCCCTGCGCCAGTCGGCGCACCGCCTCCCGCCCGGCCCGCTCCGCCTCCGTGGGCCCGGGTGCTTCGGGATCCGGCTCACGCAAGGGCTGCTCGTACGTCATACGTGTCCTGCTCTCTGCTGAATGCGGGCGGCCGTGCCCCTGCCCGGTGACTTCGACTCTCCTCAGTCAACGCGCGTACCCATGCGGCGAGTTCCGGGACCGGGAGAGTTCCGACGCACCCGGGCCCGCTCCCACGACTCGCTCCCCCACGCAGGCGCAGTCCGCGTTCGCGTGGGGCGGTGAGCCGAAGCGCGCCAGGCAGTGCCAGACCTTCTTGAGCGCCTGGGAGTCGTAGCGGCCCGTGCGGACGGCGTCGCCGATGATCCTGGGGTCGAGCAGGCCGTCGACCGCGATCTCCGCACCGAGATCGACGTACTCCTGGCCGCGGTAGCCCGGGTGGCGTCGCAGGTGCTCCACGGTGAGCCGGAAACCGTCGTGCCATTCGATGGCACAAGGCAGCCGGCGGGCCGCTTCCTCGACACTCGTGCCGCGGTAACCGGGATCCAGGACCAGCGCTTCCACATGGCTGTCCAGCCGGACCGGTCCGTGGATCTGGGCTTCGATGTGACCGTCCAGGGCGTCGAGACCGTCGGCCTCGGCTCTTTCGATGAGGCCGAAGCTGCTCGCGACCGCGAAGGCCGAGGGTTCGGCGGAGCTGTCCGGGTAGCAGAAGGTCGCGCGCGCGAGGGTCGCGGGAATGAGCCTGAAGTGGCAGGAGCCGAAGCGCGGTGTCCCACCCGCCGCCAAGCGCCGGTGGTTCAGGGCGCCGTAGACGGGACGTTCGTCAGGGGCTGCGTGGTCGTAGGCACCGCCGAAGAGTCGGCTCTCCCAGCGCCAGCGGTCCCCGCCCGGGTGGGCGGTCAGGCCGCCGTTGCTGGTCCTGGTCACGAACTGAGACTGGTAGACGCCGTCCTCCGCCATCTTGCGCAGGATCGGGCGATCACCCGCCAGACGGTCGGGATGGAAGTTCATCGTCAGCCGCAGTCCGCCGTCGAGCGGCTCTCCCTCGGCCAGGGCAGCGACATGCCGCAACGCCCTCTCCTGCGCGGACCAGCTGCCGTCGTTCCCCATCCACGCAGTCTCCCCGATCACGGTCGCATGCCGCTCCTGGATTGATCGGTGGCCGGGCCGATTGAGTCGGAGTTCTGAACGACAGCTGGCAGACCCTGGCCGAGCGGGTGTGCGGGCCCTGAGCCGCAAAGGCGCTCGTACGCGGCGCTCAGCAGGACGGCTGGCGCAACGACCCACCATGGGCGGCCAGTTGGGCCGGCGGGCTGCGGAAGTCCGCGACTCTGTCGCAGGGTCAGTACTGGCGCAAGGACGGCCAGAGGCGGGACCACGGCTGGTGGGGGCCTTCGCACAGGGCGATCTCCGCGTGCTGCTCCTGATTGCCGATGCCGTATCCGTTGTCGATCAGGCCAACGGTGCGGCAGTCGGCGAAGGGTTGTCGCAGACGGTGCCGGCCGTCGGCCTGCTCGACCAGCAGGACGGGACCGTCGTCGCCATCCGGGGGCGGCCCCCAGTCGTACAGGCTCATGTGACCGGAGTACGCGATGGGAAGCCCATGGGCGGGCCCGTAGCGGGCGAGTGCGCCTGCCTCGCCGTAGTTCGAGGTGAGCAGGACGGCATGGGTGCGCTGTGCCGGGGGGATCGCGGTCCAGGCGGCGGCCACGGTACGGGTGAAGCGGGGCCAGCCGACCTGTTCGCCCTGGTCGATGTCGATGGCGTTGGTCACGGCGACCGCGGACACCGGCAGCACCGGCAGGGCGGCCAGGGCGCTGGTGGCTGCCGCCAGGAGCAGGAAGGGGGTGAGCGTCCGCCAGGACCGGCGGGCACGCCGTACGACGGGTTCGCATCCAGCCGCCGTCACGGCGAGCAGCAAGGGAAGCGGGTAGTACGGCTTGCCGCCGCCCGCCAGCACCAGGACGCAGAGCAGGGGGTAGGCGAGCGCCAGCGGGCGGGCCCAGCGCAGTTCTTCGTCGCGCAGCAGCCGTCGCAGTCCCACGATCGCGACCGGCACCAGGATCGGGGAGAACTGGAGCAGGTGGAGCGGCAGGAAGAGCAGTCGTCCCGACACCCCGTTGACGTGGCTGAGAACCCGGGCCACCTTCACCTCGGGCCAGCCGTTCGCGGCCTGCCACCAGAGCGTGGGTGCGCTGACGAGGAGCGCGAGGAGCAGCGCGAGCAGCGGTCCGAGCAGCCTCCGCGCGCTTTCCTGCCGGGGACGCCGCGCGAGGTCGCGCCAGGGGCGGCCCGCCAGCGCCTCCAGGCCGAACGCGAGGAACAGGGCGAGGAGCAGGGACACGACGAGCTGCTTGTTCAGCAGAGTCACCCCGACCAGCACACCCAGCACCGGCCACCAGCGGCCGTCTCGGGTGCGCAGCAGCCGGAGCGTCACGAGCAGGACCGCCAGCTGCGCGGTCAGATCGAAGGTGCTGGTGGACAGCAGGTGGCCGATGGCCAGCACGTAACCCGAGCACGCGCAGCACGCCGCCGCGAGGATCTGGCCGCCCCGCCCGGCTCCCAACTCCCGCGCCAGCAGCGCGGTCAGCACCACCGTCCAGGCGGCCAGCAGCGCGGGTATGACGCGCAGCCCCGTCGGGCTCACACCGAAGACCGCGGTACCGGCCCGGGCGAGCAGCGGGGTCAGCGGCGGTTGATCCACATAGCCCCGGGCCGGGTGCCGGCCCGCGAGCAGGAAATAGAGTTCGTCGCGGTGAAAGCCGTACCGCGCGGACAACGCGATCAGCACCACAGCGAGACCGCCCGCCACCGCCGCGACCGGTCGCCCCGCGAACGGCCTCGGCCCAAGCCGCCCGTCCCCCCGAATGTCCACCGCGGCAGTCTGGCAGCGACACCCGGCGCGGCATAGGCGGCTGCCGTGAAGCGCCGACGCCGCGTCCGATCGGCGCGGGCTGGCTCAAGTGCGCCACGGAATCAGCGCCGTTGGGCCGCGCCCGCTCCTCAGCCCGTGTGAAGGATGCGCAACCGGTCGGGGTCCGCCGGGTCTCGCTCGACCACCTGGACCGCCGGCCAGGCCCATTGCCACACGCTGATGTCCGGCGTGCGGGAGAACCGGATCTGCCCGCGGGTGCCCTCGACCGCGATGCTCGGCCAGGATTCGGCGATGCGCACGCGGTCGCCACCCTGCGTACGGAGCGCATCGGCGAGGACGGTGATCGTGTCGTAGCCCTCGAAGGCCACGAAGGACGGCTCTTGGCCCAGTCGCTCGCCGAGGGCCTTCTCGACCCGCGCACCGAGCGGGGTGAGCCGTTCGGGACGGTAGCGCAGGAACGGGACCGCGGTGCCGTCCTCGCCCAACAGCCCTGCCCACGCGGCGAACTCCGGCTGACCTGCCGGAGCGCCGACCCTGAGGTCCGCGAGGCGCCGGTCGGCGCGGACGGACTTGACGATCGACACCGCCGGCTCCGGGAAGCCGACCAGCAGAAGAAGGGCCGTCGCACCACGGTCGGCGAGTGCGTCGCACAGGGCGGCGGGAGTGAGCCCGCGCGCGTCGAGTTCGAGGACGCAGGCGCCGCGTGGGGCGAGGTGGTCCCGCAGAATCCGGGTTCCGGCCGCCCAGTAGACACTCGGCTCGGCCGCGACCGCGATGCGGCGGTGGCCCTCGCCGAGCAGGAAGTCCGCATAGATCTCCCAGCCGTGGGACTGCGCCGGGGGCAGCCGCGCGACCCACCGCGTCGGCCGGTCGGTGAGCGCGTCGAGCACCGCTGACGAGCAGAGGAACGGCAGACCCAGGGCATCGGCCCGGGATGCGGCGGCGCGCGCGACGACGCTGTGATACTCCCCCGCCACGGCAGTCACGCCCAGGCCGGCCAGTTCGTCCACGGCTGCCGCGGCCCGCCGTGGATCGGCCGCGGTGTCTCGCACCACCAGCTCAAGGGGACTTCCGCCGATCCCGCCGGCGTCGTTGACGTCGCGCGCGGCCAGCTCGAGTCCGGCCAGCAGGTGCCGGCCCGCCTCGACCCAGCCGGGCGGGCTCAGCGGGACGAGGGCGCCGATCCGGACGGATCGCCCGTCAACCGGTGCCGCTCCAGGCGGCGATGGTGGCGTGTTCATGCTTCGGCATCTCCCGTACGACGATTCGTTCGCGGCCTGCGCGGTCCACCACGCGAGCGTCCCGGTGGGCCGACGAAGGGCGTCGGGGTGAGGAACGGGGTTCCTCACCCCGACAAGTCAAGATCATCCGGCGGGCAGCCTACCCACGCCCGGGATCACGATCCAGGGCCCGGGTCCCCGCCCGGGGCCTTCTCCCTGATCGGGGTGCGTACGGGGCCGGGCGCTGGGACGCCCGCTCGGCGGGCCCGGCCAAGCTCCCGCGGAATAGGGAAACCCCTCTCACTCCGGCCAGTGCCTGTCTGCCGTCGCCGTGGTCGCGGACACTCGTGCGTCGGTGCGGCTCCTGCCAAGAGCGGCGTCGTCAGCACAGCCCCAGGCGTCCGCTGCCTCCCCGACTTCCCCGCGCGGCAGCGGCGGACGCCACCTGCCCGAAGCGAAAGGAACCCCCACTCCTATGGAGATACGAAGAGCCGCGAGACTCCTGACGGTCACGCTGGCCTGTGTGTCCATGTCCGCCATCGCCCTGCCCGCCGCCCTGGCGGCTCCGGCTCCGCACCCGCATCCCACCCCCGCGGGTCCGGGCGCCTTCGCCGCCGCTCCCTACACCGCCGATCCGACACCGGCCGTGCGCAGCCGCGTCGTGGACGCCGCGCAGAAGGCGCTGGCGGCTCATTCCTCGGCGGCCCACCGCACCGACCAGGACGCCTTCGCGGTCCGGAACCTGGTGGTCGACCGGGACGGCTCCGCCTCCGTCCGCTTCGACCGCACGTACAAGGGACTGCCGACCTACGGCGGCGACGTCATCGTGCGTCTGAAGCAGGACGGCACCTACCAGTCGCTGGCCACCGGAGCGCAGACGTCCGCAGCGGTCTCCACGACGCCCCAACTGGCCGCCTCCAGCGCGGCGAAGGTGTCGACAGCGGCGTTCAAGGGCCACGTCGACTCGGTCTCCGCCGGCCACCTGGCGGTGCGGATGGAGGGCACCGCGGCCACCCTGGTCTGGGAGACCGTCGTCAGCGGAACCCGCCCCGACCTGACCCCCAGCCGCCTGCACGTCCTGGTGGACGCCCGTACCGGCAAGGTCGTACGGACCAATGACGAGGTGAGCACGTTCGCGGCCGAGGGGGCCGCGCACGCCACCGCCTCGAAGGTCGGTGCGGCGGCGCGGCCCGCCGCACCGACCGTCGCCGGCACGGGGCAGACCATCTACAGCGGCAGGGTCTCCCTCGACGTCACCCAGAGCGGCGGCGGCTACTCGATGCAGGACCCGTCTCACGGCAACGGCTACACGACCGACCTCAACCACGCCACCGGCGGCACGGGTTCGGTCTTCACCAGCTCCAGCGGCACCTTCGGCAACGGTTCCACCAGCGATCCCGCGTCGGCCGGTGCCGACGCCCACTACGGCGCGGCGGAGACGTACGACTACTACAAGAACGTGCAGGGCCGCAACGGGATCTTCGGCGACGGCCGAGGCGTGCCGTCGCGCACCCACTACGGCAACGCGTACGTGAACGCTTTCTGGGACGGCACCCAGATGACCTACGGCGACGGCCAGAACAATGCCCGCCCGCTGGTCGAACTCGACGTCGCGGGTCACGAGATGAGCCACGGCGTGAGCGGCGCCCTCACGGGCTGGGACGAGACCGGCGAGACCGGGGGCATGAACGAGGGCACCAGCGACATCTTCGGCACCATGGTCGAGTTCTACGCCAACAACCCGGTCGATACCCCCGACTACACCATGGGCGAACTCATCAACATCAACGGCGACGGCCGACCGCTGCGCTACATGTACAACCCCTCCCTCGACGGCCATTCGCCCAACTGCTGGGACAGCGGCAACGGCAACCTGGACCCGCACTACTCGATGGGCCCGCTGAACCACTGGTTCTTCCTGGCCGCCGTCGGCAGCGGCGACCACGGCTACGGCAACAGCCCCACGTGTGACAACTCGACGGTCACCGGCATCGGCAACGACAAGGCCGCCAAGATCTGGTACAAGGCGCTCGCCTCGTACGCCAACAGCAGCGAGAACTACCACCAGGCGCGCACCGACTCACTGAAGGCCGCCGCCGACCTCTACGGCACGCACTGCACGGAGTACAACACCATCAACGCCGCCTGGGCGGCGGTCAGCGTCACCGGCGCCGACCCCGTACCCGGCAGTTGCAACGGGCAGCCGGGCTCCCCCTCGGTCACCAACCCGGGCAACCAGAACGGCACCGTCGGCACCGCGGTCTCCCTGCAGATCCAGGCCAGCGACCCCGGCGGCAAGACGCTCACCTACAGCGCGACCGGGCTGCCCGCGGGGCTGACCATCAACTCCTCCACCGGCCTCGTCACTGGCACCCCCACCACCGCCGGGACCTCGTCGGTGACCGTGACCGCGAAGAACCCGGACAACGCCACCGGCACGGCCTCCTTCACGTGGACCATCACGGGCGGTGGCAACCCGCCGGGAGGCTGCGGCAACCTCCCGGCGTGGAGCGCCTCCACCAGCTATGTGCCGGGTGACCAAGTCGCGTACAAGGGCCACATGTGGGCCTCGCAGTGGTACTCGACCGGCGCCGAGCCCGGAGCGCCCGGCTCCTGGGCCGTCTGGAAGGACGGCGGCGCCTGCTGATCCGCCCCGGCTCCAGCCAGCAACTGCCTTGCGTGGACGGGCCGTTGGTCATCCGACCGGCGGCCCGTTCCGCATGCCCCAAGACTCGGCCGCTCGCCCTTCGATTGGTCTTGACCTTTCACCGAGGGCGGTCCTACATTCGGCGCGGCACAACGAAATGAACGACAGGCGCGTGTCCACTGCCTGACGCATGAACAAGGCTGTGTCCGAAGGGGCTTGCGATGACCGAGCCGACCATCCTGGCGCCGGACGGACCGGCGAACGCCCTCCCGTCCACCGTCGAACGCGCCGCCTTCCGCGACACCGTAGCCACCCATCTCCACCGCGGCGGCGGTGTCGTGCTCATCGGGCCGTCGGGCATCGGCAGAACCACGGTGGCCTGCCAGTTGGTGGCGGACATGCGCGCCCGCGGCCACCGGGTGCTGCGATGTTCGCCCTCCCCCGCCGAACGGAACAGCCCCTTCCTCGGACTCATCGACCTGCTGACCGGCGTCGTCGAGGACACCCTGGCCGCTCTGGCCACCCACGAAAGAGCCACCCTCGAAAGGGCCCTGCTGCGCAGCACGCCCGCCGCGGAGACCGACGCGGGCACGATGACCGGGCGGGACGCACTCGTGCTGCGCATCGCCGTCCGCAAGGTCTTCGCACTGCTCGGCGAGGCCGGTCCCCTCCTGCTGGTCATCGATGACGCACCGTGGCTCGACCGGCCGACGGCAGAGCTCCTCACCTATCTCGCCCGCCGCGCCGACCCCGGCCTGGGAGTGCTCGCCACCGTGCGGACCGGGGCCACGGACGACACGGGCGACGAACACGGCCCCCGTCCCGACGACGGCGCCCTGGGCCTGTGCCCCCGGCCGGTCCGCCGGATCCCGGTCCCACCCCTGACCTCCCACGAAGTGGCCGAACTCCTCGAACAGCACGACCACCCCGCCTGGCCCCGCTCGCTCGTCGCGCGGCTGCACCAGGCCAGCGGCGGCAACCCCCGCACAGCGCTGGAGCTCAGCTCCGCGCTCGACGAACGCGTCCGGGTCGAGGGGGCGGACCTGCCCGACCCCTCCGAACCGCTTCCCGTACCAGGCTCCCTGCGCCGACCGATCCTCGACCGGATCGATGCCCTGCCGGCCGGCGCCCGGCAGACCCTGGTCGTCGCGAGTGCGGCCGTGCGCCCCACGGTGGAGTTGCTGCGACGCGCGGGCCGCCGCCACGCCGCGGCCGATCTGGACACCTGCGTCAGGCAGGGCATCATCCGCGTCAGCGCGGCGTCGGACCACACGACCATCGGCTTCCTGGATCCCCTGACGCCGATGGTGCTCCAGGCCGGAACGTCCTGCGAACGTCTGCTGGACGCTCACCGCGCGCTGGCCGACGCCTGCGACGACGCGGTCGAGCGCGCCCACCACATCGCACGGCTCGCGGCGGGCCCCGATCCCCTCGTGGCGGCGCGGCTCGACGCCGCCGCTTCGGCGGCCCGCCGCCGGGGCGCCCCCAGGACCGCCGCGCGACTCGGCCGCCTGGCCGCCGAGTACACCCCGGCCGAGCAGGCACAGGTCGACATCGACCGCAGGCTCACCGCCGCCGAGGACGGCATCGAGGCCGGAGACCTCGGCTTCGCCCGGCAGCTCGCGCACGAGGTCCTGGGTGACGCCCGGCGTCCGGCGGAGCGCGTGCGCGCCTGGAACGTGGTCATCGACTCCTGTGGTCAGGCGATGGCCGAGATCGCGGACGTCTTCCCGGAAGCGGTACGCGACGCGGCAGGCGAGCCCGGACTCCTCGCCCAGCTCCACTACCGGATGAGCTGGCGGGAGTGGATGGTGGGCGGATCGGCGGCACGCGCGCACGGCCATGCCGTCCGTGCCGCCGGGCTCGCGGCGGGGGCCGGCGACCGGCGGACCGAACTCATGGCGCTGACCCAACAGGCGGCCCTGGAGCTCTTCCTGGGGCTGCCCCAGGCGGAGGCGACACTGGCCGCCGCCCTGACGCCCCCGCACGACGTGCACGCCATGACGCACCACAACGGCCCCTTGTACCTCAAGCACCGGTTTCACCTGGTGCGCGACGAACTGGACGCGGCCCGGGCCGAACTGCGCACCCTCGTCTACCGGCTGCGACAGCGCGGCTCGGCCGACAGCCTGAGCCAGTGCCTCATCGGCCTCGCGCAGGTCGAGATCCAGCGCGGCCGCTGCCGCCCGGCCCTGTCCATCGCCCGGCAGAGCCTGCGCATGACCGAAGAGGCAGGGCTGAGCCAGGGGCCCGCCTGGTACGCGGTCTCCCTCGCCGAGACGGCCGGCGGCACCCTCGGTCGGGCGCTCACCGCGGCGGAGGCGGCCAGACGCCACAGCGAGGACGACGACGACCGGCTCTTCCTGCCCCGGGCTCTGCATGCCGAGGGAAGGATCCGGCTGTTCAGCGGCCAGAGCGAGCAGGCGGCCCAACTCCTCCGGCGTACCGGGGAGTTGGAGACAGCCCAGGGCCAGCGCGACCCCGCGACCCGGCGCTGGCACGCCGACCTCGCCGAGGCCCTGGCCGCCGCCGACGCCCCGGACGAGGCGGAAGCGGTCATCCGGCCCGCCCGCCGCCAGGCCGTGCGCCTCGGGCGACCCGGTGTCCTGGCCACGCTCGACCGGGCGGCGGCGGCCGTCGACGCGGCCCGCGGCGAACTCCCCAGGGCGGCGACGGGGCTGGAGAGCGCCGCAGCACGGCTTCAGGCAGCCGGGTATCCCCTGGAGGAGGCGCGGACCCGGGTGGCCCTGGGCCGGGTGCGGCGCCTGCTCGGCGAAGAGGCTGCCGCACGTGCCGCCTTCGCCGGCGCGCTCCGGATCTTCACCAAGGCCGACGCCCGCCCCTGGGCCGCGATGACCCGTGCCGAACGCGACCGGGCGCCGGACAGTGCGGCCTGCCTGCCGGAAGGGGGCTGGTCGGCCCACCTCACGTCGACCGAGCGCAGCGTCGTCGCCCGCGTCGCGCAGGGCGCCACCAATCGCGAGATCGCGTCCGGTCTCGTGCTCAGCGTGAAGACCGTCGAAGCGGCCCTCACCCGCGCCTACCGCAAGCTGGGCGCCAAGTCACGGGTGGAGATCACGCGCATGGTGATGGCCCAGCCCACCGCGTAGCCGTCGCCGCTGCGCCGTCACCTGCGCGGACGTCCGGCTGTCCCCCCATCCGCCCGCCCTGACCAGGCCTGCGGGCCCCCTCCTGGACCCGATCGTGTGAAACGTGTGAAGGGAGGACATGGCCCCCGTTTGCGCGGTGGGAACGGGGGCAGGCGCCCCTCGTGCTTCGGACCGGAGGCACGCCCGTGGGACCACTGTGTCCTGGGCGCGCCAACTCCGGTGGTGCCCTTCACGCATGAGGTTTCGCGGCTGTCACCCAGCTGACCGACGTGCAGGAGCCCCTCCGATGCCCACCACCGTTCTCTCGCGGCACCGCGACCACGACGACGCACCCGACACCCAGGCCGCGTTCACCCGCCTCAACTCCCTCGCGGACGGACCCGAGCACGACGCCCTGCGCGACGACCTCGTCACCCAGTGGCTGCCCATGTCGGAACGGCTGGCGGGCAAGTACCGCAACCGGGGGGCCGACATCGAGGACCTCCGCCAGGTCGCCGCCATGGGCCTGATCAAGGCGGTCGACCGCTACGAGGCGGCCCGCGGGGCCTTCGAGGCCTATGCCATTCCCACCATCAACGGTGAGATCAAGCGGCACTTCAGGGACGCCCTGTGGTCCGTGCACGTCCCGCGCCGGGTCCAGGAGCTGCGCAACAAGGTCCGCGTGGCGCACAGCGAGCTGAAGGCCGCCCAGCCGGGCGAGCCGACGATCGCCGAGCTCGCCGCCCACACCGGACTGGAGGAGGGCGAGGTCCGCGACGGCCTCGAAGCCTTCCAGTCCTTCAGGAGCCTCTCCCTGGAAGCCGAATCCGGCGCCGGCGGCACCAGTGACGGAGAGGGGCCGTCCCTGTCCGACACGCTCGGGACCACCGAGCCCGGCTTCGACCACGTCATCGACCGCGAGGCTGTCCGGCCCGCTCTCCAGGCGCTGCCCGAGCGCGAGTCGAAGATCCTCTACATGCGGTTCTTCCAGGACATGACCCAGCACCAGATCGCCGACGAACTCGGCATCTCCCAGATGCACGTCTCGCGCCTCATCGCCCGCACCTGCACCCGGGTACGGAACCAGGCCCTCGCCGAACACGAAGCCGCCTGACCGCAGCTCGTCCGCACGGCTCGGCCGGGCCCTGCTCGCACGCCGAGGGCACGGTCGGCGCCCGCCGTCACGGGTGCGGAGGAACCGCGGCGACCGCGCGCAGAGTGCACCCGCACCCCGGCCTCTCGAACCACCTAGGAGAATCACCATGAGCACCACAGACGAAGCAGGCGACCTACGCGTCCGACAGCTGCGGGACCAGGTGGACGCACTCAACGCCGCCGCGGCCCGCGCCCGGGACCCAGAACTGCGCCGACGCCTCCTGGACAAGGCCCGCTTCCTCCAGGAGGAAGGCGAGCGGCGCCCCAGCGCCGACCCCGCCCCGTCGAGGTGATCCCAGGCGAGCAGAGGGGGCGGCACCGCACGGGCGCCGCCCGCCCCCCAGACACCTCGATCGGGGATGACGTATTGTTGACGATTGAAGGGCCTTGCCGCCTCCCCCGTCGGCAAGGCCCTTCGCCGTGCAGGCCGACGTCCTGGAACCGCTCGCGGAACGAGCACCCGTTGGACAGCGTCGGCGCGACAGGTGACCGCCGGGTTGAGAACCTACGGAAAAGGGGCTGACGACGAAGGCGGTGGCGTGGTGGCCAGACCCGTGTGGTCAGGAGTCCTCAGTTTCGGCCTGGTCAGCATCCCGGTGGGCCTGTACACCGCGACCGACACCCACACCATCCACTTCCACCAGCTCCAGCGCGGCACCTCGGACCGGATCCGCAACCGGCGGGTGAACGAGCGCACGGGCAAGGAAGTCGACGCGAAGGACATCGTCAAGGGCTACGACACCGGCGAGGAGTACGTCATCGTCGAGCCCGGTGAACTCGACGACATCGCGCCAGGCCGCTCCCAGGCCCTGGAGATCACCGGGTTCGTGGGCCTCGACGAGATAGAGCCGATCTACTTCGACCGGACGTACTATCTCGCTCCGCGCGGCAAGGAATACGCCAAGATCTACAGCCTGCTGGAGCAAGCGCTGGGACGGTCGGAGAAGGCGGGAATCGCCACCTTCGTCATGCGCCAGCACGAATACCTCGTCGCTGTGAAGGCCGAGGACGGGCTCATCACCCTGCATACGCTGCACTGGGCCGACGAGATCCGGAACCCGAAGGAAGAGATCGGCGACCTCCCCGGGAAGACCTCCACGTCGGGCAAGGAGCTGCGCATGGCCGAGCAGCTCATCGAAGCGCTCAGCATGAGCTGGGACCCCGGGCAGTTCCACGACACGTTCCAGGAGAAGGTCAGCGCCCTCATCGAGGCGAAGAAGTCCGGCGAGAGCGTCGAGAAGGCCGAGCCCGCTCCGAAGCCGTCGCCCGCCCTCGACCTGATGGAAGCCCTGCGGGCCAGCGTGGAAGGGGCGCGCAGCCCCAAGGACAGCCGCGAGAAGGCCACCACCCGAGGCGGCGGGTCCCAGCGGACGGCGAAGAAGCCGGCCGGAAAGAAGCGCGTCCCGTCCTCGGAGAAAGGGGCCGACCCGCAGACGATGAACAAGGCCGAGCTCTACAAGAAGGCTGCGGCGGCCGGAATCGAAGGCCGCTCCACCATGACGCGTGACGAACTGATCCAGGCTCTCGCCGACCGGCGCCAGGCCGCCTGAACCCGCAGCGCGCCGCCCCGCTCAGGCGCTGTCCCCTCGCGGTCGGCCCGGCTCGGAGCGGTCCTCGGACTGTTCGGCTCCCCCCTCGCTGTCCACCTTCTCGTCGGGCGCACGTCCCGCGATCTCCGACAGGTCGCCGAGCAGCCGGATCGTGTCGGCGGTGATGACTGCGAGCGCGTCCGGCAACTCCCCGCTGCGCTCACGGAAGACCGCGCTGAGCCGGGCCTGAGCGGCATAGGCCGTCCGCAGCGCTCTTTGCCGGTCGCGGCCGCGCTCGCTCGCCGTGTCGTCCTCCTCCGGCGCGTCGGCGGTGGAGCGCTCCAGTGTGTCGTCCAGCTCGCACACGTCCCCCGCGGCTCGCAGCAGCTCGGCCACGATGGCGAGCGCCGGATCCGGAAGGGCGGCATGGTCGGACCTGCCTTCGGCGGCCCCGGTCAGCGTCCGGGTGATCGCTTCGACATGACTCGTGATCCGGTCCCAGGTGAAGTCCCAGTCCGCGGCGGGTGGCACCGGCGCGGAGCGGCGCAGCCTGCGCCCAGGGTTGAAGCGGTAGCTCTCGTCCGACCAACTGCGGGCGGTGCGCAGGTCGGTGACGCGATCGGTGAGCCGCCGGGCCCGGTCGTGCCAGGCCTGCGCCTCCTCACGGGTCGGACCGTCGTCGCCGAGCCCGTCCGCGATGGTGTGCAGCAGCGCGGCGCTCTCCTCCGGCAGGTGCCCGCGCAGGTGGCGCACGCTGCGGGAGTGCACCGGCGGCAGCACCAGCGCGTTGACGGCGAGCCCGATGGCCGCTCCCAGCAGCGTCTCCAGGAACCGGTGCAGGATGTCGAACCCCGAGTAGGTGCCATAGACCAGAACGAACAGGGCAGCAGTCGGCGCGTTGAGACCCTGGGCGCCGAACCGGGCGTACGAGCCGAAGAGCATCGTCACCGGCAACGCGATGACCATGGCCAGCATGGTGTCGCGCGTGAGCACACCGGCACCGGCCGCAAGCAGCGTGCCCATGACCACGACCACGAACTGTTGCAGTGCGGTCTTGAGCGACCGGTAGACCGTGCTCTGCACCAGGAAGATCGCCGTCCAGGGCGCGAGGAGCGCCATCGGCGCCTTCCACCACCAGCCCGCCAGCGCCCAGGCGATCAGCGCCGCCGCGGCGGCCTTCAACGCCTGGACGGCAGTGTCACGTTCGGGCCCGGGCCCGCGCAGCGCCCGCCGTGTCGACCGGGCCACGGCCGCACACTCCCAGATCGCCCACTGCCTCCACTGGACGGCAGCCTGACTCAGATCTCTCAACGTTCCATCCTGTCGTCCCGCCCTCCGCGGCGGACCGTGCCGGGGAGGGCCACCCGCGGTGCCTCCCCGGGCCTACGGAAGCGGCGAGCCACCGGTGGCGTTCAGCACTTCCGCGGTGATGAAACTGGCGCGCTCGGAGGCGAGGAAGACATAGGCAGGCGCCATCTCGGCGGGCTGCGCGGGCCTCCCCAGCGGGGCCTGCTTGCCGAACTCGGCGGTGTCCGGCAGCGTCGCCGGGATGAGCGGTGTCCACACCGGACCCGGCGCGACGGCGTTGACGCGGATTCCCCGTTCGGCCAGCATCTGCGCCAGCCCCTTGGTGAAGGTGACGATCGCGCCCTTGGTCATCGCGTAGTCCAACAGATGGGGACTGGGCTGGTACGCCTGCACCGAGGTGGTGTTGATGACGGACCCACCGGCCGGGATGTGCGGCACGGCCATCTTCGTCAGCCAGAACATCCCGTACAGGTTGGTGCGCAGGACCCGGTCGAACTGCTCGGTGGTGATGGCTTCGATGCCGTCGGGCTGGGACATCTGGTACGCCGCGTTGTTGACCAGTACGTCGATGCGCCCGAACTCCGCGACCGCGCGGTCGATCAGGTCACGGCACTGCTGCTCCTCACGGATGTCGCAGCTCACCGCGATGGCCCGGCGCCCCGCCGCCTCCACCAGGTCCACGGTCTGGCGGGCATCGTCCTTCTCCTCCGGCAGGTGGGTGAACAGCACGTCGGCGCCTTCGCGGGCGTAGGCGAGCGTCACGGCCCGCCCGATGCCGGAGTCGCCACCCGTGAGGACGGCCCTGCGGCCGGTGAGGAGCCCACTGCCCTGGTACGTCTGCTCACCGTGATCCGGTGGCGGGTCCATCGGCCCGGTCCAGCCGGGGTGCGGCTGGTCCTGCTGGGGCAGATCCGGCTGCGGGTACTTCTCGGTCGGGTGCTGCGGGCGGGTCGGGTCTGTCATGGGAACGCCTTTCCTTAAGGGGAGAGCCACGATCCGGGAACGGCCGCAAACCCGCGGAGCGACCTGCCGCGGGAACTCGGCCCTGCCGCCGCGGGGTGCCGAGCGACGTCCCTGAACGCTCTGGCTCCATGAATGCGTACGGGCTAGCGCCGGGGACGACGTCCAGCGGGCCCCGGTCATATCCGGGGCACCACTGACCAGGTGACTCTTCCCGGTACCACCGGTCGAGTACCCCGATCAGCGCATATATGCGGCCGCGCGTGTTCCAGGGCGTACGCAACCGATGTCCACCCGTCGCGGCGGGAGGGGGCTCAGCGGCCCCAGGTGCACCACCCGCGCACGGACCCGGGCCGACGATCCACGCCGCCTTGGAAGTTGTCCACCGAGCCAACACACTGGGAGCGGTCGCCATGTCCTGCACGGCGCGCGAGCCGTTGTCAGTGCGTACCGGCACGGCAGCCGATCGGGCGCTCCGTGCTCCCGGTCAGAATGCGGACCGCCATGGGAAGGACGGGCCAACATGGACCACGTACAGCAGGCTCTCGCCGAGATGATGAAGATCAAAGGGGCGCTCGGAGCCGCCGTCGTGGACTACGTCAGCCGCGTCACCCTGGGCACGATCGGCACGGAGACGGCGCCGGACCTCGGCAAGGCAGGCGAGGTGGACACCGACGTCATCCGGGCCAAGCTCCACGCCCTGTCGGTCCTGGGCTACTCGCCGGACGACCTCGAGGACATCCTGGTGACCCTCACGGACGAGGTGCACCTGATCAAACCGCTGGCCCAGCGCAGACAGCAGGGAGTCTTCATCTACCTCGTCATGGACCGTCACAGAGCACCGCTCGCCGTGGCACGGGCCCGGCTCCACGAGATCGAGCGCGACCTGGAACTGTGACGGCGGGCCCCGGCCCCTCCCTCGACCAGCAACCGGTCGGCGAAAGAGAGGGATATGGCATGAACGCGCCATCCTCTCGGCCGCATCGGGCCTCCGGCCCCGGCGAGCACACCAAACGGCCCAGCGCTCTGCGGGATGACAGGCACCACGCCCGCCGCCTTCCCACCGTCGGCCGAACGAGGGTCGACGTTCCCCCCTCCTCGCTGCCCGCGGCAGTCAGGACCGCACCGCACAGCACTCCCGTACGAAACCGGCACGGGTGGGGCCTCTCCCAGCCGCCCGGCGCACGCGGCAGGGGCGGCCTCCCGGCGGGGGTTGCGTTTGCGTGACCGCTCGGTAGGGGCGGGAGTGGGGACAGGGCGCGGCTTCTCCATGGGGCGCACCGAGACCCCAGGCCGCAGCCGTCAAGGAGCGAGGAAAGCATGACCACAGCGTTTCTCCATACCGGCCAGCTCAAGGACCTCACCGTGCGCGACCCCGACGGCGACAAGGTCGGCACCGTCGAGCAGGTCTGGCTCGACGACCGCACGGGCCGGCCGGAATGGGTGACCGTCAAGACCGGGCTCTTCGGAATGAAGGAGACCTTCGTTCCCCTGTCCGGTGCCCGCAGCGACGGCGACACCCTCACGATCATCCATGCCAAGTCCGTCGTCCGCGACGCCCCTCACGTCGACGCGGACCAGCACCTGGACGCGGACGAAGAGCGCGACCTGTACCGCCACTACGGTCTCCACGGGGAAACCTCCCACGGCACCGGCAAGACGGGCACCGCGGCGGCCGGCACCATGCGCGGTGACGACGAACTGGTGCGTTCCGAGGAGCGCTTGCACGTCGGAACCGAGGAGCAGGAGGTCGGCCGGGCGCGCCTGCGGAAGGTCGTGGTGACGGAGAACGTGGCCACCACGGTCCCCGTCAGCCACGAGGAGGTCCGGGTCGTGCGCGAGCCGATCCGTGACGGCGACCCGGTCCGCGCCGACATCGGCGAGGCCGAGACCGAGGTGACGCTGCACGCCGAGCGCCCGGTCGTGGGCAAGGAGAAGGTCGCCGTCGAACGCGTCCGCCTGGAGACCGAGAAGGTGACCGAGCAGCAGGAGATCTCCGAGAAGGTCCGCAAGGAGCAGATCGAGTACGACGACGGTACGGGCAAGGGCGGACAGCGCGGCAACGAGCGAGGCCGCGGCGACCGGCGGGGCCCGCAGCACTGAACTGCCGTCCCGACACCCGGCCTTCGCAGGGGCCGCTGACGCGGGCGCGAGCTGCTGCCCCACGAAACGCCTGCCCGCGAGTGCTGCCTCCGGGCACACGGTGGGGCTCGGCCAGAGATCCGGCCGAGCCCCACGCGCATGTCCACGCCCGGCCATGCCCTTGAGCCGAGGGGTCTCCGCATCCCGGCAATCGGCTACGAGTGCCCCGCGCGAACAATGCCAACCACTTTTCTGCGAGCGATTGGCGCGTGCATTCCCGGGCACACGGCGGTCTGGAGGTTGATAACTATGGTTCCCCTGCTTCTCGTTCTGCTGCTCGCCCTGATCCTCTTCGGTGCCGGATTCGCACTCAAGGCACTGTGGTGGATCGCCATCGTGGTACTGGTCCTGTGGCTCATCGGATTCGTCGCCCGCCCGCGCGGCGGGAGCGCCCGATGGTATCGCTGGTAGCGCGACACATCGGTCACAGGAAAACCCACACGACGCTCACGTAATTCGGGTTGCGACCCCTGTCACTACGCCCCGCCGATTCGTTCGGCGGGGCGTAGTGCCGCGCAGCGGGCGGGAGAGCCGGAGAGCAGTTGCCCATCCCTCCGTAGTGGGCCCTTCCTCAGTGGCCGCGGGAGAATCCAGGGGCGGTCAGGCGGTGACGATGTTCTCCGCCTGGAGCCCCTTCTGTCCCTGCGTCACGTCGAAGGTGACCTTCTGGCCCTCCTGGAGCTCGCGAAAGCCCAGGGCCGCGATGCTCGAATAGTGAGCGAAGACGTCGGGGCCGCCGCCGTCCTGCTCGATGAATCCGAAGCCCTTTTCCGAGTTGAACCACTTCACGGTTCCACTGGCCACTGTGTCCTCCTATTGAGGGGCTGGAGACGGTGCCCGCACTCTGCGGGGACCCAAGGTGAATTGCCTGGCCCGCAGAGAATCTGAACAGCACAATCGCCCATGAGCTGAACCCACGGGCGACACATACTTCGGAACCATGACAGCTGAATTCGACGCTACACCGAGCCCCCTGTCCCCACCCGTCGAACACGCGCCACCACCACCCAGAGGTACGCAGGGACGCGCGCCCATCGGGTGCGGAGGTGAACAAGCGGACAGCGCGCATCAGGGTGAACAGTCGTCCAGCAGGGCGGTGCCCGGCACGGCGGTCCCGCAGGCCGTGCGGGCCGACGCGTTGCCGGGCCCACCAGCGGCGACGGCCCGGAGTGGGCGGTGTCAGTCGGCCCCCTAGCGGCGGCGTACTCGGCGTCGGTGACGGGCGTCAGCCAGTGCACGACATCGTGCTCGGCGTCGCCTTCGTTGATCGCGAGGTGGACCATCAGCCGGTGGGGTGAAGCGCCGCGCCAGTGCTCCTCCTCCGCCTCGGACAGGACCCGGTCGCCGGGCCGGATGGGCTTGCCCGGGCTGCCCCGGCGCTGGCGCAGGCCGACGCCCTCGGTGCCCTCCCTCCGACAGTTTCACGACAGACTGATTCCGTCTGTCACCGTGAGCACGACCCGAATCAAGGAGAGTCTTCATGCGAAAAGCGGTGCGATCATGAGCCGGATCCTGGTGACCGGTTCCGCCGACGGACTGGGGCGGGCCGCGGCGGACACCTTGCTGACCGCCGGTCACGACGTCGTGGTGCACGCCCGGAATGAGAAGCGCGCGGCCGACATTGAACCGCTGGTCGACCGCGGAGCGGGCATCGTCGTGGGCGATTTCGCGGAGTGCGACGCCGTACGGCGCATCGCCGCCGAGCTCAACGACGCCAAGCCGCTCGACGCGGTCATCCACAACGCCGGGGTGTGGAGCGGACCGGCGGTCATGCCGGTCAACGTCATCGCTCCGTACTTGCTCACGGCCCTGCTGCGCGGACCCCGCCGCCATGTCTACCTGAGCAGCGGCTCGCACTTCGACGGCCGCCCTTCGCTGACCGGTGTCGACTGGCGCGGCGCGAGCGCGGGTTCGTACGCCGACAGCAAGCTGTTCGTCACGACGCTGGCCGTCGCGGTCGCCCGGCTGCGCCCCGATGTGTTGAGCAACGCCGTGGATCCGGGGTGGGTGCCCACCAAGATGGGCGGACCGAGCGCACCGGACGACCTCGAACTCGGCCATCGGACGCAGGAGTGGCTGGCCTCCAGCGCTGACCCCGAAGCCCTGACCAGCGCGGGGTACTGGTATCACCACCAGGGACAGCAACCCCACGACGCGGTGGGCGACGAGGCGTTCCAGGACCGTCTCCTGAGCGTTCTGGCACAGGAGACAGGCACCCCACTGGACTGACTCGCGGTCACATCGCTGTGAAGGTGCTGTCTCTTTCCCGTTCTCCGCTCGCCAGGTCCTCTTCCCACGGACATCCGTCAGTTCCCGGTGTCGTGGCCGGGAATCGCCCATAGTGGGAGAGTGATCACACGAGACGATGGCACGGGCGACCCCGCCGGACCGGACGGCCGGCAGGCCGAGCAGCAGGACGGCGAGGCGGCGCAGGTCCTGGTGGTGGGCGCGGGACCGGCCGGCTCCGCGGCCGCGCTCCATCTGGCCCGGGCCGGCGTCGAGGTCGTGCTCCTTGAGAAGAGCGGCTTCCCTCGCGACAAGGTGTGCGGGGACGGGCTCACCCCACGCGGCGTGCACCAACTGGTGCGCATGGGCATCGACATCAACGCACCCGGGTGGATGCGCAACCGCGGCATGCGGTGGGTGTGTGAGGGACGACAGGTCGACATCGACTGGCCCCGCCTCGGCAGCCACCCCGACTTCGGGCTCACGCGCAGCCGCCGGGACTTCGACGACATCCTCGCCGCCCAGGCGGTCGCGGCCGGAGCACGGCTGCGCACCGGGACGCGGGTCACCGCCCCGCTGACCGACCGGGCGGGACGGATCACCGGGGTGACCGCCCTCGCGGGGCCCGACAAGCGACCCGTCCGCTTCCGCGCTCCGCTGGTGGTCGCCGCGGACGGCGCCTCGGCCCGGACCGCCGTGCAGATGGGGCTGGAGCGCGACCCCCGGCGCGTCATCGCGACCGCCGCCCGCCGCTACTACCGGAGCGAGGACCGCTCCCAGGATCCCTATCTGGAGCTGTGGGCCGACCTGTTGTGCAGCAGGACCGGCCGCGACCTGCCCGGGTACGGCTGGGTCTTCCCGCTCGGGGACGGCCGGATCAACGTCGGCCTCGGCGCCATGCCCCACCGCCGTCACGGTCCGATCGACCTGCGCACGACGATGGACCGATGGCTGGGACGCCTGCCCGAGGAGTGGGGCGTGACCGAGGCGAACGCCACCTCCCCCTTGCGCAGCGCGGCCCTGCCCATGGGCTTCAACCGGCATCCCCAGTACCACCGCGGGCTGTTGCTGGTCGGGGACAGCGCGGGCATGATCAGCCCCTGGAGCGGAGAGGGCATCGGGCAGGCCCTGGAGGCGGCCGAGGTCGCCGCGGAGACAGTCGCCCTGGCGCTGGCCAGGCCTGCCGGGGCCGGGCGGGAACACGCCCTGCGGCAGTACCCGGCGGAGATCAACCGCCGCTGGGGGCGCCACTACCGGCTCGGCAACCTGGCCGGCGATCTCGTCCTGGGCCGCTACGGCTACCGGCCCGTCCTGCACCCGCGCGTCATGGCCTCCCCTCCCCTGCTGCGGGCCCTCGCCCGCCTGCTGACCCACGTCGCCGACGAACCACCCCGCGACACGCTCGACGCCGTACTGCACACGCTGATGCGCGCCGTCCCCCGGACCCGACCACCCGCCCGGAGCACCCCGCCGTCCTGATCGACGGCTCGCCGCACACACCGCCCCCACGCGCCCGCCCGCCGTACGGGCGCCTGGGGCCGGTGCTCTCACACGCCCCCGCTCTCACACCCGTGCGCCATCACGCTCTGCCCGCACCGGGGTTCATGCTCGTGTCGGACCCGGAACCGCCCGTCGAGTACGCGAGAGCGAGCACACCATGAGACGACTTCCCGCCGCCGTGGGCATCCTGGCCACGGTCCTCCTGCTCACCGTGGCCCTGCCCGCTTCCTCCCAGGCCGCCACCGGAAGGTTCGACTACACCGGCACCGACGGCGTACCCAGCGTGATCTTCAACCCGCCCGACGGCCCCTGCTTCGGCTTCAACCGGACAGCGGTCGGTGTCGACAACCAGACGGACACCGGCGCCACCCTCTATACGGGCCTGGCGTGCAGCGGCATCACCGAATACGTGCCCCCGCACACGGGGCTGACCTGGGGCACCTACCGGCCCAACAGCGTACGGTTCGGCTGAACCGGCCCCCTCAGCGGCGGCCGCGCGGCCCGTCGATCCGGCGCGCCCGCCAGCGAGGTGCCCGGTCGTCGGGCACGTCCGGCGAGGCGAAGTGGAACGGCACTGCGAGGTGGTCGGCCGGCGCCCGGCCCGCCGCGGCCGCGACGGAGCCGGGCGCACCGCCCTGCGTACCGTGATACACGGTCGCCAGCTCGCCCTCCCCCACCGGACCGTCGAGCACCGCGACCAGCAGCACGAACCAGTCGTGGACCGTATCGCCGTCCCAGAGCGCCTCGATCGCCACCACCCGGCCGGGGAGGGCCGCAGCGCACGCCGCGAGTGAGGGCACGTCGAGGGGGTCGGCCTGCCCGCGCCGCACCTGGGCGCCCAGCGCTTCGTAGCGGGCCTGGACCACCGACTCCGCCTCGTGCAGGCTCACGTCGAGCGGACGCAGTGCCTCCCACACGGCCTTGACCGCCATGAGCCGGCGGCCGCACAACAGGTTGGTGTCGACCTCGCGACGAGTCCGGTCCTCCAGGTAGCCCCACCAGCGGCTCACGAGTGGCACCCCGAACCGGCGACCCTGGCAAGTGTCATGAGCCGAAATATACGGCGGCGCCGTGCGGTCGCCGACGCCGGTCCACGACGAGGAAGACCGGCGTCCGCACCCGATGGGCCGCCGCGTCAGTCGTGCCGGTCATCCTTGCCGCGCCGCTCGGAGCGGTGCGTCACGTGCGGCAGGTGCCCCTGGCGCAGCTGGAGCCAGATGTCACGTGCCCGCCGGCCCGCGTGGGTTCGGCTGCGCGCCACCATCTCACGTGCCTCCTCCTCGGACTCGGCCATGGCCGAAGAGCCCCGCAAGGGCTTGCCCGCCGTCTCGCGCAGATACAGGGCGGCGATGACCCCGATCACGCCCGCCACCATGAGGTAGTAGGCGGGCACGAGGTCGTTGCCCGTCGTGTTCACGAGGGCCGAGGCGATCAGGGGGGTCGTGCCGCCGAACAGCGACACGGAGAAGTTGTACGCGAGTGAAAGTCCGCCGTAGCGCAAGTGGGTCGGGAAGAGGGCGGGCAGCGTCGCGGCGCTCGTCCCGGCGAAGCACACCAGGAACAGACCGAGGATGGCGCAGCCGATGGCGGGAAGCACGATGCCGCCCTGGCGGATGAGCAGGAACACCGGCACGGAGAAGACCACCATCGCGCCTCCGCCCCACAGGAACAGCGGCCGTCGGCCGTAGCGGTCCGACGAACGGCCGACGGCGGTGATGGTGAGGACGACGAGCACCATCGTGCCGAGCACGAGGAGTTGGGCGGTGAGCGCGGGTTCACCCAGTGTGGAGCTCATGTACGTCGGCAGATAGGACGTCACCATGTAGTTGGTGACGTTGTAGAGCAGGACGAGGCCGATACAGACCAGCATGGCCTGCCAGTGGTGGGTGAAGACCTCCTTGAGGCGGCCCTTGCCCGACATGCGGGCCTGCTCCAGGCGCTCGTCCTCCTCGGAACCGCCGCCACCCCTGGCCACTGCCTGGCGTCCGCGTTCCTCGGCCTCCTGGAAGGCGGGGGTCTCCTCCAGCCTGAGCCGCATGTAGAGGCCGATGAGCCCGAGCGGCCCGGCGACGTAGAACGGGATCCTCCAGCCCCAGTCGATCATCTGGTCCTCGGACAGGACCCCGGTCAGGACGGTGACCAGGCCGGAACCCAGCGAGTAGCCGATGAAAGTGCCGAAGTCGAGCCAGCTGCCCAAAAAGCCGCGCATCCGGTCCGGCGAGTACTCGGCGATGTAGGTGGTGGCCCCGGCGTACTCGCCGCCGGTGGAGAAGCCCTGCACCAGCCGGCACACCAGAAGCAGGATCGGCGCGGCCATCCCGATCGAGCCGTACCCCGGGAGGAAGCCCACCGCGAAGGTGCTGATCGCCATCATGATCATGGTGACGGCGAGCACCTTCTGGCGCCCCACCCGGTCGCCGAGCGGCCCGAACACGAGCCCGCCGAGCGGCCGGACGAGGAAGGCCGCCGCGAAGGTGGCGAACGTCGAGATGACCTGGGACCCGGGCGAACTCGACGGGAAGAACACCTTGCCCAGGGTGGCCGCGACGTACGCGTAGACGCCGAAGTCGAACCACTCCATCGTGTTGCCGAGCGCGGCCGCGGACACCGCGCGCCGCACGGCGGGTTTGTCGGCCACCTTGACGTCGCCGGCGCCCAGGGTCTTCTTGCGTCGGCGCAGCAACGTACGCACCATGCGTTCGGTCCGCACGCTTCCCGAGCCGAATCCACGACCTCGGCGACCCGGCTGTCCGGGCCCCCGCCTGATTGCTTTCATGGGTACCTGCGCGTCGTCGTCGGTGATTCCGCATCATGCTTCGTGCACTGCGCGGAGTGCTGCCGAACGCCGGTACCGGGTCCGGTGCACGGCGTGCTGACATCAACTTCCCACCGCTTGCCCCGGCAGACGCGGCGCATGCGACGTCGCGGCGTGTCGCCCCGCTGGTCAGACCGACAGACCCGCTTCCGCTCGGCCCGGCCCCGTTCCGCTTCGGTCAGCTCTGCGACGCGTCGATGATCCTTCCGTGCTCGTCCAGGGTGTGACTCCGCCAGTAGCGGTCCCACTGGTCGTCGACGTGCTGGGGCACCTTGCCCTCGGGGAAGCGGCTGTAGCCCTTGGGCGGCTGCTGCCCGTTGTCGACGCAGGCCCTGCCCGTCGCTCCCACGGTCAGCACGGGGTACTCGCCGCCGCCGCAGACGGCGTCGTGCGTCGAACACCCCGCGACGGCGAAGAGGGCGGCCGCCGAGCCCAGCACCCACACCGGCAGGCGCCCCCGGCGCACCGCGCCGGGCGCGTCGTGTTCCACCCACGGGACGGTAAGAGGCTGGCGCACGGTGAACTCCTGGTGAGTAGTCGCTTGTACCGACCCTGCCCAGAACCCGGCGGCACTCACCGAGGCGGACCCCATTCGGGTACGCACTACCGGATCAGGCGGTCGCACTCCTCGGCGGTGATGTCGTAACTGCCGCGGAGGAACGTCTGGATCGCGGCCAGCTGGTCGTCGGTGAAGGTCGTCATCAGCCGCCGCGTGCGGGCGTCGATGTCGGCGTAGAAAGAAGCGATCCGGTCGAGTCCCGGCCGTGAGGCCTCCACGAGCACGCGGCGGCGGTCGCTCGGGTCGGGTTTGCGCCGAACGTATCCGGCCTTCTCCAGACGATCGATCATGTGCGTGACCGCCCCGGTGGAGCGCCCCAGTTGAGAGCCCAGCTCCCCGGCGGTCGTGACCCCGGCGCGGTTGAGTACGTGCAGGCAGAGCAAGTCGGTCTGGGCGATGCCGAGTTGCTGGGCGATCAGGTCGTTCAGACGCCCCAGGGACCCGGCGAGGTCGGTCATCGAGGCGATGATCTGGCTGGCCGGTTCCTGCGGGTGGTCGTCCTGTGGTTTGACGGGCATGCGGAGTCCCATTTACCTTCGCGATCAAGATACTTGACTATGAAGCCAATGTATCCGACGCGTTGCTTCTGCGGCCGAGGAGGGGAGGTCGCGCCCCCTGCTCCGGCCCGTCTTCCCGAAGGAGCTCTGCCCATGGACGACTGGTACGTGGACGACCGCTGCACCAACTGCGACGTCGCCCGACAGCTCGCGCCCGACCTGATCGGCGAAAGAGGCGGGAAGTCGCAGATCCTGCGCCAGCCTGACAACGAAGCGGAGACGCGACGCCTGCACGCGGCCGTCTTCGCCTGCCCGACCCGCTCCATCCGACCCGCGTCCGGACAGCCGGACAAGGCACTCGACCCGTACCCGATGGCCCTCGACGACGGCGTCCTGTTCTGCGGGCACAACTCAACGCACACCGCCGGAGCCAACTCCTACCTGTTGCTCCGCCCCTCCGGTAACGCCATGATGATCGACACCCCTCGCTGGAGCCCCGCGCTCGCCGACCGGTACGCGGCATCCGGCCGGGTCACCGACGTCCTCCTGACGCACCGGGACCACGCGGCGCACGGCCGCCGCTACGCGGACCACTACGGCGCACGACTGTGGATCCACGAGGGCGACCTCGACGCGGCGCCCGACGCCGACCAGGTGATCCGGGGCGTCGATCCCGTGGAGATCGCGGAGGGGGTCACCGCCCAGCCCCTCCCCGGCCACACCCTGGGCAGCGTGCTCTACCTGGCCGACGACCGGTACTGCTTCACCGGGGACAGCTTCTACTGGTCACGCGCCACCGGTGATCTAGAGGTCGCGGAGAGCGTGACCTGGTACTCCATCGAGGAGTTGGCGGCCTCCCTGGCCCGGACGGCGGATCGGCTCCGGTTCGAGTGGGTCCTGCCGGGCCACGGAGACCGCAGGCACCTGCCCGCCGACGAGATGTCCCGCCGCCTGCGAGCCCTGACCGAACGCACCCAGCTCCTCCGGCCCCGCCCGATCGACTTCACGGCGGTTCAGTGGTGAGATCACGACTGCCCTGACGCCAAGGCCCATATGGCGCCACCCGGTCCCAACTCCAAGTGTTCCAGGGCGCCTCCCTGCCTGATGTCACCGTCCAGGGCCTCGCTACCCTTTCTGATCAAGGGGAGGTGCGTCATGGGAAGCATGGCCCTCGTGGCCGTGATCGGTCTCGTGGTCGCCTGTCTCGGTGCAGCCGTAATGCTGTTGCTGGGGCTGGTGGCTGTCGTGCTGTCCGGGTGCTGGCGCAAGCGGACGATCGCGGCTCTGGAGCGGGCCGAGGGGGACGCTGGCCATTGGCCAATCCAACGCCGAGGCCGCTTCGGTAGCGGGCAGAGCTGGTACGCACCGCTCGACGTGCCGTCGGCGTTGGCATTCCAGTCCACCCGAGAGATGAACTACTTACCGATTCGGTAGAACACCTTGTCCCCTCGCGGCTCTGCCCCATATGCCGCGTAGAACTTCAGCGCGGGCGGGTTGCTCTGATCAGCTGTCCACTCGACACGGGTACAACCCGCCGCCTCGGCTTCCTCGCGCAAGCGCGCCATGAACAGCCCGGCTACGCCGCGCCGACGAGCCGCCTCACGCACGAACAGCTCCTTCAAGTACAGAGACGTCTCGGCCCCGGCCGCCGGCCACAACAGCGAATAGGAAGCCATCCCCAATACCTCGTCCCCTTCCCGCGCCAGAAGCACCGTGGCGGCGGGCTGGCCGGAAAACAGGGCGCTCCGGATCTGCTCCATGTCCCCCGGGACGTTATCGCCCCCGTAATACGCCTCGATCTCGCCCAACAGGACCGAGACCTCGCCAACGTCCGTCTCGGTGGCCCGCTCTATCAGCACCGTCATGAGTTAACCCCTTCCGCCGGGCAGCGCCAGCTGTCCGCCTGACGGAAGAGTTGGTGCGCGCCGTGGCCACCGCCGACGGCACGACCGCAATCACCGTCCTGCGCACGCTGAACGGACCCGTCATCCACGACCCGTACGGCCGCCGGTTCTACGCCCTGCTGCCCTCCTCGCCCGCCTCGGACCTCGGTCCGTACGCGAAACACCTCGGTCTCGGCCACTACGTGGGCGTCCCGCGCGTCGGTGCTTGCGAACCCGACGGGACCCACGCGAGCTACTGGGCCGTCCCCATGCGGGCACCCGGTGACCTGTGCGACCCGGCCCGCGTGGCCACGCTGATCGAGACCGGCGCCGCGGCGCTCGGCAGCGCGGACGAGACGTGACGCATATCCGGACCAGCCCGGCCTACGTGACGCCCGAATGCCGTGAGGCCCGCAAACTCGGCTAAGACAAGGGCCACTTGCACTGCCGCGCGCCCACTCGACGTACGGCAGCACGGACCGCGGCCGGGAGGAGGTCCCGGGCTAGGACTCCACCAGCTACGCTCCGGAGATCCTCGACCGGCCGCTGACAGGTGGTGGTGGGTTCCGGCTGCCGCAAAATTGGGCCCCTGGGCGGGCCTCCGGTGTCCTCGGCGGACCCCGTCCCGCTTCACCGGGAGGTTCCTGCGAGGCCGAGTCCGGCTTCGTCTCCCCGCAGCATCATCTGGTAGGTCTGCCGCAGCAACGGACTCGGAGAGACGCCCAGGTCTTCCGCCAGACGGTGGCGGACGCGGTGGAACACGGCCAGTGCGTCGGCCTGCCTGCCGCTGCGGTACAGCACGCGCATCAAGGACCCGGCCACCGGTTCGTTCAGGGGGTGCGCCGTCGACAGCGCGAACAGTTCCGCCATCGCCTCGGCGTGGCGGCCCAGCCGCAGCTGCCACTCCACCTTCCGCTGCACGAGGGCGGTTCTGCGCTCGGTGAGCCGCAGCCGCTCCAGCTCCGCGAGTGGTCCGGGCAAACCGGCCAGAAGTTCTCCGCCGAACAGGTCCAGGGCCTGAGCACACAGGCGTACCGCCTCGGCCGGTTCGTTCGCGTGGCCGGCTGCCGCGGCGTCGGCGGCCAGCTTCTCCATGCGGGCCACGTCCACTTCGACCGCGTCGGAGGCCAGGCGGTAGCCGCCCCGGTCGTGCTCGATCACCGAGTCCGGCCGGTCCCCCATACGCAGGGTCTTGCGCAGGCGGTAGACGTACACCGGCACCACGTTCGTGGCGGGCGGCTCCATTCCCCACACCCCGTCCAGGAGTTCCTGCCGGCTGACCGTCCGTCCCGGGCACAGCGCCAGCGCCGCCAATACGGCCTGCTGACGCAGATGCCCCAGGTTCAAGGGCCGCCCGTCCCGCCAGGCCTGCGGCGGCCCCAGCAGGGAGATCCGCACCCGCGGCCCGGCGGCCCGGCCCGTGGCGCTCCTGCGGGCCGGGCTCGCGGGCTGCGGGCGAGGGCCGCGGCCGGCCACGACCAGGCCGCAGTCGAAGGCATGGGCGATGGCGGCGGCCCGGTCACGCAGCCCGAGCTTCGCGAGAATGCGGGCGAGATGGCCGGCCACCGCGCCCTCGGGCACGGCGAGGGCGGCCGCGATCTCCTCGTCCCGCAGGCCGCACCCGACCCCGTAGAGCACCCTGCGCTCCAGGTCCCCGAGCGGAGCGGGTGGCCGGCACATGGCGGCGGACGTCGGCATCACAACTCCCCGGGTGTTCGTCTTGGCGGAGGCCGCCGACAAAGTAGCGACGGGAGCGCCGGTTGAAACATCCGGAACGATCGGGAGTGACAGCGGGATCGACCCCGCGGGGACCGGATCGACACCCCTTTCGTCCATGCAATGAGGTTGACTGCCAGGGGAGTTGGCAGCCTGGCCGAATTCCCCGCATCGCGACGGAGCGCGACAGTGGGTGGCAGGGCCTGCTTCCCCGGCCCTGCCACACCTCCCTGACTGTCGCGGACCGTCAGGAGGCGAAAACCCGCTCCAGCCTGGGGATCAGATCCCGCAGGTCCTGTTCCCAGCAGCCGCCGTTGTGGCCGCCGTTGCACTGGGTGCCCCAGGCGGCGCCGTCGCCGTAGTCGACGTAGGTGTAGGACATGCCCAGGGCGTCCATCCTGTCCTTGACGTGCTTGGACGCGCCTTCGAGCCAGAATTCCGGCTCGGTGGCCACCCCGCGTCCGTTGCCCACGTAGACCGAGACCCCGACCCCACCCGCCTTGAGCTTGTCCATGTGCTGGGAGGGGTCGGCCTCGTTCCACCGCCAGTCGGCGTTGAACACCGGGTAGGGCGTGCCGAACAGGGCGTCGCTGTCCACGGCGGGCTTGTAGGGATCGTTGTTCGGGTCGCAGGCACCGGACGACGAGCCGCAGATGACGCCCTGCGCGTCGATGAGGGAGGCGACGACGGCCAGCCGCAGGTCCATGGAGTCGGCCGACAGATCGATGTCCCCCGACAGGGACGCGGTCTGGCTGAACAGCTCGGGATGGTCCTGCGCGTAGTGGAAGGCGCCGAACCCGCCCATGGACACCCCGGCGATGGCCCTGGCCTTCTTGGTCGCGATGGTGCGCAGGTTCGCGTCGATGAAGGGGATCACCTGCTTGAGGTGGAAGTTCTCCCAGTTCTGGGCTCCGGCCGGGGTCTTCTGGTTGAGCCAGTTGGCATACCAGCCCCGTGCGCCGCCGTCCGGAATGACGGTGATCATCGAGTTGGACGTGGTCAGCGCCGGATAGGTCTGCTGAATCGGGTCGTCCGGGGAACCGTGCAGGAAGTACAGCACGGGATACCGCTTGGCCGGGTCGTCGTAATAGCCACTCGGCAGAATGATTTTGATGTGATGCCTGCCCGCGACCTCGGGGGTGGTCACGGTGAGGTAGAAGTTGGTGGGACCACCGGTCGCCCGGTCGACCTGGGTCAGGCCGAATCCGTCCGTTATGGGCGGCGGCGTGGTGGCGTCAGCCGCCTGTGCCGAACCGCTCGGCATGACGATTCCTACGACGGCGACCATCAAGGCCAGCGCTGTTCGCCATCTGCTCATCGTTCTCAACATGACATCCCCCTGGGGAGTTCGGTCGTTGCGCGGCGCGAAAAATATCGAGAGGCGGTGAAATCCCGATGAAGGGGCACACCGGAGGCCGTCGTCGGCCCTCCGGCGTGCCCGTGCGGCAGGCTCAGAAGAGGACCTTGATCTGCAGTTCCGGTGAGGCGGCGATCTGGTCCTCGGTGTACCGCTCGGTCACCCACTGGCCCGCCGAGAACAGCTTCGTCTGATCGGCGAAGTGCGGTGAACTCGGGTCGGCCGACTGGGAGTAGGTCAGGACCGACGATGCCTGGGGCGGGCCGTCGGCGGTGAAGAGCACCTGCTGGATGAAGCTCGACCCGAAGACGATGTCCAGCTTTCCGTCGACCATGCCGGGCGTGACCACATTCAGCACGCCCAGTTCGCTGATCGAGCCATGGATCGGGATCTGCTCACCGTTCCGCGTGACCTTCTGGACGTCCGACAGCTGTGCGTTCAGCGGAATTCCCGCATTGCGCAGCGCCAGCACCGCGCGGGCCAGTGCGTCACGGACGGCCGAATTCCCCGGATCCAGTGAATTCGGCGTGTGCACCGGGTCCTTGGCGTCGAAAGGCACCTTCCATGGCAGCTTCTCGATCGCCTGACCGTTCTGCAGATAGGCCCAGTAGTTCTCGAACAGCCACGAACCCCGGCTGCCCGCGCTGTACTTGTGGTCCTTCCACGCGGCCAGGATCGGGCACGCCTCGCTCACATTGACCAGATTGCCGTCCACCAGGACGAGTCCGAAGGGAACGCCCTGGCAGGCCCTGACCGTGGCGTCCAGGGCCAGATCGGCGGCCCTGCTGTTGTCGGCGAACAGCGACTGCCGCATGGTGTCCGGTGTGAATCCCCTGCCGGGCAGGCCGTCGGTGCCGTTGATCCGGTTCTGCGCGGTCAGGATCAGCTCCTGCGTACGCAGTGACCGGGGCTGGGCCACGTCACCCATGACCCGGGGGAAACTCAGCGGCTGCTCCGGGTTGGCCAGCCAGGCGCTGTCGTTGGCGTTGCCCACGAAATCAGAGCGGATCAGGCGCGGCTGCTTGTGCGGGTCGAGGAGGCCCGGTGCGACCGCGTTCGGATCGTTGGGCCAGTCGCACTCGCTGCGCTTGCCGTCGAAGATGGAGATCGGTGGCACGTTCGGCAGTCTGAGGTTCTGGTTGAACAACTGCTGGCCGGTCAGGGTGAGACACGACTGCGCGTGGTCGTCGGTGATGTTGGGCGTGGCCTGGATGTCCGCGTACAGGGCATTGCCCTTGCGGTCGGAGGCGATGGTGTTGAAGAAGGGCACGCCTTCCGTGGACTCCAGGGTGTTCACGACGCCGTTGACGTCCTTGGACTGATCCAGGTGGAACCAGGTGTTCAGCGCCCGCAAATTGTCCATGTTCACGTCGCGTACCGCGTGCGCGCTGACCACCCACGGCAGCGGGACGCCCTGCAGGGACGTGGTGATCGGTCCGTACCGGGTGGACCACAGCGTCCGGGTGACCTTGCCGACGGAGCCGTCGGCGTTGAGCACGTCGACGCCGACCTGCTGCGAGGTCATCTTCTGCCAGGCGCCGTCCACCAGGTAGTTGGTCGGGTTGAGCGGGTCCACCTGCACGTCGAACAGTCCGAACGGGGCCACCGTGGCGACCGTGTGGCTCCAGGCGACGTCGTCGTTGTGGCCGATGTTCACGGCGGGGAAGCCGAGCAGGCTGGCCCCGGAGACGTTGACCTTTCCCGGGATCGTCAGCTGGCTCTGCCACATCCGGTTCTTGCCCTGCCAGGGAAAGTGCGGGTTGGCCAGCAGCATGCCGGTGCCCCCGGACACGCCCTGCGAACCGGCGGCCAGGGCGTTGCTGCCCATGCTCTGCTGACGGCTGACCGCCATCGCGTCGCGTATCTTCTTCGCGGTCTCCTCGGGTGAGGCCGCGGGCGGCGCGGCCTTCGCCGTCCCCGGGGGCGTGGCGTTGACCTCACCGTCCAGCAGTGCGTCGGCGCTGCCCATGATGATTTCGGCGTGGGCGTGCCGATAGACGTCCAGCTCCGTGATGGGGCGCACCCAGGCCTTGCCGCGGCAGGTGGGGTCCGAGATGTTGTTCACGCCCGTCTCGGCCAGATACCGGTTGTAGCCCTGGACATAGCCGCGGATGGCCTCCTTGACCTCCGGCTCCGGCCCGTTGGGGGCGGGCTGCTCGACGAGCCGCTCCACGACCCGGTTGTCGTTGATCCGCTGGAAGTACAAGTCGCTGTTGAGGTTGGTGGTGGTGTTCTGGTTCTCGCCGGGGCTGGCCTTGCCGTCGGGCCCCAGATAGCGGGACCGCTGGGCGTTGACCATCAGATACGTGTCGGCCAGGGTGCAGATGTTGTCCTTGGCCGCGGCGTAGCCGTACCCGGTGCCGAGCCCCGTCCAGTCGGAGGCGATGATGTGCGGGATCCCGTATTCCGTGTAGCGGATCGTCGGCTTGTCCGGCACCTGCCCCTCCGAGGGGGGCCCGGCGGCCACCATCGTGCCCATCACCGCCACCGCGGCCATGACCGCCATCGGCAGCCGCGCTCTCAGTCTCCTGTGCACCATCGAGCCGTCCTTCCCCTCGCACCCGGACCGTTGTCTGAACGCGGTCACGGTAGATCGGGTCGATGAAATCCCGATGGAACGCGGAGACCGGGGCACCGGGTCTCAGGGCTCACGCCCGATGGTGCCGTCCTCGTCGAGCGGCGGGTGGAGGCGAACGGGGTCCTGGGTGTTGACGTCGGACGGGCGCGGCCCCTCGGGCCCGTCAGGTCCCCAGCGCATCAGGCGGCGGATGCGGGCGATCTGGTAGACGGTGTCGCGGAACTCCAGGCGGTTGACGCGGCCCGCGCGGAGCCTGTCGGCGGCCGCCGCGTGCTCGGCGAGAACCGCGGCATGCGGTACGTCCCGGTCGCCGGCGCTCACGCTGCGGGCATCGACGTCCATCTCGGCGTCGGTCGAGATGAGCCCGTGGGTACGCGGCCACAGCCAGGTCAGGGAGAAGTCCAGCGACCGGCGGGCGGCGTGCACGGTCGCGTGCTGCCCACTGGCCGGCGTCCAGGGGCCCGTCGTCCGCTCCACGACCGTGAACGTCGGGGGCAGCAGCACCACGTCCGGATGCAGGTCGACGGCCCGGCGCGAGTCGGCGCGCACCGCGGCGGGGTAGCGGTCGCCGGTGTACCGCAGGTCCCGCAACGCCAGTTGCTCAAGCGCCTGGGTCGGGGTGACCGGCGCCTCCGCGTCCAGGACAAGGCCGTCGTCAACCTCCGGGCCGCGGACCCCGCGGGACCAGTCGGGCACCAAGGGTTCCGGGTCCGTGGGGCGCGGCCCTTCCAGCCCTTCGGGGCCGGACATGGCGTACTCCTCGGCGCGCACCACGCGGTAGCGGGTGCCGTCCACGGCGAGTTCGTCGACCCGCTCCGTCTCCAGTCGGGCGACGGCCGCCAGGAGCGCCCGCCGCTCCTCCCGGCTGCGGGCTTCGTCCTTCGCGCGGAACCACAGCTTCGAGTTCAGGCTGTCGCGGGCATGCTGCGGACAGCCCGCCGTGACCGCGACGATGACCCGCCACCCGGGTCCGTCCCGGTCATCCTGCGCCGCCACCCCGAACAGCGGACCCCGCACCACGAACCCGCCCGTCCGCGCCGCCGCGTCAACGGCATCGGCCTCCACAGCGGCTTCCACGGGATCCACCGGTACCCGCACCACAATGCGCCGCGCCCCGCCCAGCCCCGCGTCCCCAGAATCCATGACGCCATCCTCGCCGGGCAGCGGGCGCCTCAGTCCTGATTCGGAGATTCCGCTGCGCGCGGGGCCCACGTGTGCCTCGGGCCAACTGGGCACGTCCAGAGCGGAACCCTCCGTCCGACACCGCCTTCGTGGGTCACTGGCCGCTCATGCGCTCGACCACGGCGATGACCCGGCCCGCTCCGTCCTCGGCCGCCAAGTGCTTCGCGGCGGCCTCCGCGGCCTGGCCGTACGTCGGCTCCTTGATGACGCGGACGAGCGCGTCGGCGAGGCGTTCGGCGCTCAGGGACCGGAACGGGACGGGATCGGCGGCGGCGCCGATCGCCGCGAGGCGGCCCGCCCAGAAGGGCTGGTCGGCCGTCACCGGCACCGTGACGGCGGGCACCGCGGCACGCAGCGCCGCCGCCGTGGTGCCCGCCCCGGCGTGGTGGACCACCGCGGCCATCCGCGGAAAGAGCAGGGAATGGGGCAGGCCCCCCACGGTGAGGACGTCGTCGGCGTCGGCGGCGAGTTCGGCGCTGCCGGACTGGAGGATGCCGCGCAGCCCCGCCCGGCGCAGCGCCCGTACGGCGATCTCGCTCAGCCGTTCTCCGTGCCCGGAGGCCATGCTCCCGAAGCCGATGAAGACGGGCCGGGGCCCGGCCTGGAGGAAGTCCTCCACGAGGTCGGGCAGGCGTGCGCCGGCATCGACATGGGGCCACCAGGTGCCCACGACCTCCAGGCCGGAGCGCCAGTCGTCCGGGCGGGGCACCAGGGCCGTACTGAAGCCGTGCAGGATGGGCCAGTTGGCCTGCTCCTGAAGCCGGCGGGTGGAGGAGGCGGAGGCCGGGGGCAGGTGGAGGCGGCGGCGCAGGTCGGTGACCGCCTGCTCGCTGATGCGGTCGGCCATGCGGAGGGAGAAGTGGCCCGCGGCGCGGTTGCCGACCCGGCCCAGTGAACGGGCGCCGGTGACGACCGGGGGAAAGTCGCCCGTGGGTGCGGTGGGCTGGAGGTACACGCCCAGGCTCGGGGTGCCGGTCGCTTCGGTGATGTGCCAGCCCAGCGGGGCCGTGGTCGCCGAGAGCAGCAGCAGGTCCGCGCCGTCGGCGGCCGCGTCGGCGAACCCCTGTCCCAGGTCGGTCATGAACTCCGCCGCGCGGCGCATCAGTTCGCGCTTGTTCGTGACGGCGCCGCGCCCCCGCGTCTCAGCGGGCAGGCTGCGGAACTCAAGTCCCGCCCCGCGTATGAGGGGTGCGAAGGCGTCCGTGGCGGCGATGGCGACCTCGTGTCCGGCGCGGCCCAGTTCGGCGCCCAGGCCGGTGTAGGGCGCGATGTCACCGCGCGAACCGGCCGCGGCTATCAGGATTCTCATCGTTCTTCCTCGGACTCGGTGGGCGGACCCTCCTTGCGGGACGCATTGGCGTGGACCGCCTTGCTCAAGTAGGCGGCGAGGTCCGGGCGTTGCTCTGACGGGGGTACGACGAGAGCGAAGGCACGGGGGTCGGCGGCGAAGTCGTCCGCGATGCGCCGGTGCCGGTCGGGCGGGCAGCCGGTGAACCAGCGCTCGATGTGCCGGCGGTGCTCCTCGGCGATGCCCATGGCCCGTTCGCCGTCGCAGGGCTCCCCCTCGTCGAAGGCCGCGATCAGCTGCGCACGCCAAGTGGCGGCCTCCGCCATGAGCCGGCGCCAGTCCTCCTTGGTGTGGGACGCGGCGCGCGCCATCGACTCGCGCTGTCCTTCCGACTGCTGCCACTTCAGCTGCGCCTCGGTGGCGTAGCTGAGGTCGAAGGCGATCTCGCCGAAGACGTCGAAGCGTTCCTGGGGTGTCAGGTCCACCCCGTTCTGTTGGACGTCGATGGCCTGTTGGGTCACCTCGGTCAGGCGCTGCAGCCGGGCGATCTCCTCTTTCAGCTGCCGCTGCCGGGCCAGCAGCAGTTCCAGCACGTCGACCTGTGGGTCCTTCAGCACCACCGCGGTCTCCTCCAGGGAGAAGCCGAGTTCGCGGTAGAACAGGATCTGCTGGAGGCGGGCCAGGTCGGCGTCGCTGTAGAGCCGGTAGCCGGCGTGACTGCGTCCGCTGGGTGCGAGCAGCCCCGCCTTGTCGTAGTGGTGCAACGTACGCACCGTCACCCCGGCAAAAGCCGCGACCTGACCCACGGAGTAACTCATCGCTCCCGCCCTCTCGTCTGCAGACAGCCTCAAGCCTGACGTAAGGGGAGGGTCAACCCGCACGCGCCCGCCGGGCGGACGCGCGCGTACCGGCCCCGCGATGCGGGGCCGGTACGCGCGGCGGGACTGGGCTCAGCCGCAGATCAGAACGGGAAGCGGCCGTTATGGTGGTTGCCCTGCCAGTGGTTGTCGCCCTGCCAGTGCCCCTGGACACACCCGTCGCCGTAGAAGGCGTGACCCATGTTGGCGCCGGCGAACGTGCCGCAGGCCTTCATGTCGCCCTCGGAACGGTGGTCGTCGTAGTGGTCGTGGGCCAGGGCCGAGCCGGCGCCGCCCAGAACCGCCGCCACGGCGAGAAGACCGGCGGCCAGAGTGGTTCGCATACGCATGAACGCTCCCGATGAGAGAGGTGGGGGGACACATCAGCCCTCCCCGGTCCGCTGTACGCAGGAAACGTGTATCACCCGTACGCCATCGCACAGCACACGACTGCCGGGCTCGCGCCACGGCCATCCGGAGGACACCCGCCACCGTCGGAGTCATCCCCTGCGGGGCGCGGGCTTCGTCTCGGGTGCCCACCATTCGATGAGCAGCAGGGTGGCGTCGTCACGCAGGTCGCTGTCCTCGCTGTCGAGGATGGAGTGGATGAGACGGCGCAGTGTCTCGGCGGCCAGCTCGCCCGCGGCGGTGGCGAGGATGATGGAGTCCGTGAAGCGGTCCATGCCGAACTCGCCGCCCCCGGCGGTCCGCGCCTCCGTCACGCCGTCCGTGTAGAGCAGGACGCGGTCGCCGGGTTCCAGCGTCATCTCGTGGACGGCCCTGGGTTCGTCGCTGAACCGCGCGGGCAGCCCCATGGGCGGCTGGGCGCTGCGTTCGAGGGCTCCCTCCACCACGCGGCCGTCCCGGATCAGAACGGGCGGGGGATGCCCGCAGTTGCACCAGCTGAACATGCCTGTGGCGAGGTCGAGCTGGGTGAGGATGCCGGTGCAGAACTTGTCGGGCAGCCACTGGGCGAGTGCCTGGTCGATGGTCCCGACGAGGTCGAGCAGCCCCGCCCCGGCCCGCCGGGCGTTGCGGCAGCCGGCCAGGGCGACCGACGTCGTCAGGCCCGAGGCGAGGTCGTGGCCCATGGCGTCGAGGATCGCCGCGTGCAGCGTGGACTGGGTGAGCGAGTGGTCGAAGGCGTCGCCGCCGATCTCGTACGCGGGCTCCAGTACGGCGGTGGACACGACATGGGTGTTGCCGATGGTGCGCGGCGGGAGGAAGGCTCGGAGCATCTCCGCGGGCAGTTGCATGCGCTCGGCCCTGGCCTTGCGGGCGAAGCTGTCGCTGTAGGCGCGCTTCGAGGTGATGGCCATCGCCACGACCTGCGTCAGCATGCGGCAGCGGCGCAGCCGCTCGGCGTCCACGCTCCGCGTCCGCACGCCCAGTACGCCCAACCGCTCGGAACCGTCCACGACGGGCAGCCAGACGCACAGGACGCCGGTCTCCACGTCCTCCATACGGAGCGAAACCGTCCGGTAGCACCAGCCCGCGATGGACGTGTCGATGTCCAGGGTCGACAGCCCCTCGGTGAGCGAGACCAGACGGCGCTGCTGGAGGTCGGCCAGATAGATGACGACCTCCCCCAGGCCGAACGCCTCGGCGCAGCGGTTCACCAGAGCCGGCAGGTCCATCGGTGTCGCGGTGTGTGCCTGGGCCAGCAGGTCCTCCAGCAATCGCTCGCCGCAGTCGGGGCTCTCGTCCGCGTCCTTGCCCATGGCCGACCACCTCCTACCAGGCAGTCTCACACCCCGTCCCCCCTCCCGCCCCCGTGAACACTCCCCTGGCAGCCGTGTGCCACGACCGGTCCCGGTCGGCGGAGTGCGGCCGCCGCCCGGGCAGCGCGGGGTGGCGGAGCGTCACCGGCGCCCGGCCCGGCTGGGACGAGCCGAGCCCGGCTGGGCCATACGGGGTCGGGACGCAGGGCCCCCTCCCGCCGTGTAGGACCGCCGAACGGGGGCAGCAGAGCCTTCAAGCCGGACCGGTGTCGACTGGAGGAAACCCACTCATGCTGATGGCTCACCCCGCGGTACTTCGCGAACTCCTCGACGAGTACGACGTTCTGCGCGCGCTGGACGCCGGCGAAGGGAGCAAGGCCACCCGCCAGCGCCTGGACGACGTGGCGTACACCCTGTGCGTGGCCACCGGGACCCGGGACATCGACGCGGCCGTGATCGCGGCCCGGCACGGACTGCCCGGGGCCCGCACCTTCGACGACTCCGTGCTGGAAGCGGCCGCCCCCTGAGGCGGCGGCGCGGCTGGGCCTTCGCGGCGGAAAGCGGAGGCGACCCTTCAGCGCCCGGCTCTGCGGCCCGACCCGCTCCCCGTGTCGGGCCGCAGAGCCGGGCGCGGTCGTGGGCCCGGCATCCCGTCAGCGCGGTGCGCGGATGCCGTCGATGATGCGCGTCCAGTTGTCCCCGCCGTGGCCGTCCCCGATCGCGCGTCGGTAGTGGGCCCGCACCGCCAGCGGAAGGGCGAGGTCGAGACCGAGTGCGGTGCTGGTCTCGACGATGTGGTCGGCCGTCGCGCCCATCATGGTGACCGTGCTGAGGTCGCCGGGGTGCCGGCCCGCGTCGAGCGCCGCGCCGGGGCTCTTTTCGCCGGCTCTCAGGATGGCGCCGATCGAGTCGGCGGAGGCGAGCAGTTCCGGCAGCGCGTCGGCGGCCTTCATTCCCGCGGCGCCCAGCATCGCGGTGGCGTGCATCAGGGCGGACAACGTGGTCAGGAACACGGCGAGTTGGGCTTGGTACATCATCTGGGCCAGGCCCGGGTCCGTGCCCAGGTACCTGGGCACACCGAGCAGGGTCAGCGTGGCGCGGTGCCGCTCCATCTCCTCGGCCGGCCCGCTGTAGTAGACGTGGGCCGCCGCCGTGCCGACCATCGGCGCGGGGACCATGACGCCTCCGGTGAGGAAGGCCGCGCCGCGGCTCGCCGCCCATGCCGAGGCCTCACGGGTGCGGTCGGGGGTGTCGGAGCTCAGGTTGACCAGCGTGCGGCCCGCCAGTGATGGCCCGGCGGTTTCGAGGACGTCGTACATGGCCTGGTAGTCGGTGAGGCTGAGGATCACGAGGTCGCTCGCCTCGATCGCCCCGCCGGGTGTCGCCGCGAGCACCGCTCCGGCGGCGACGACCCCGTCGGCCCGCTCCGCGGTGCGGTTCCAGACGGTGACCGGATGCCCGGCGGTGAGGAGCGTGCGGGTCATCGCCTGGCCCATCGGGCCGAGGCCGATCACGGTGACGGGGCTGTTCTGGCTGGTGGTGGTGTGTCGTTGGTTCACGTCTCCATGCTGGGCGGGCACAGCTAGTCTCGGAAGTACGCACTGTTTTCTGCGGTACTTACTTTTTCGTAAGGGGATCCCCGATGGCCAAGGCGCCGAGACGCGGCCCGTACATCTGCGGCATCGATGCCGCCCTCGACGTGGTCAGCGGCAAGTGGAAGGGCCTGATCCTGTGGGAGTTGGCCACGCAGGGCGTACGCCGCTTCGCCGAACTGAGGCGCGCTCTGCCGGGCGTGAGCGAGAAGATGCTGACGCAGCACCTGCGGGAGATGGAGGCCGACGCCCTGGTGCACCGGAAGGTCTATGCCGAGGTCCCGCCGCGGGTGGAGTACTCCTTGACGGAGCACGGGGAGACGCTCAACCAGGCGCTCCGTTCGCTGGGCGCGTGGGGAGTGGAGCGGATCCGCCGGGAAGGCTTCGAAGCCGTCGACGTGGCCGGAACCGCGCAGGTCTGAGCCGCCGGGCGCGACGGGATGCCAGGCGGTCGGTTTGGCGGCGGGTTTCGGGGAGACCCGCTCCAGCCGGACGGACATTTCTCCATCAGATCAAGGGAGTTGACCCATGGCTGGCGATGAGAAGGCCAAGTCCAAGGTCGAGCAGGCGAAGGGCAAAGTGAAGAAGACGGCCGGACGCGCGGTCGGCAACGAGAGCAAGGAAGCCGAAGGCCGCGGTGAGAAGGCCAAGGGCGACGCGCGCCAGGCGAAGGAAAAGATCAAGGACGTCTTCAAGGACTAGTGCGGCGCAGCGTCGATCCTTCAAGGGTCGCTGGTCAGTTGACCAGGTCGCCGGGGCAGACGGCGAGGACGCCTTCGGGGCTTCCGAGGGACGGGCCCGCGGGCAGGATGTCGTCCTCGTAAGGCCCGTCGTGCCCGACCGCCCCCGGCGACGGCTGCACCACCTGATCACGCACTGATCTCCACCCTGCCCCGGCGTCCACTGCGCCGCGGCCGGTTCGTCTCCTGCTACGAACTGGCCGCGGCCAAAGGATCAACGCGGCGCTGCACCAGGGGACTGGAAGACTACTTCCGGATTGTCCGGCGAGGGGCCGTCCAGCAGCGGACTGTCGATCCCCTTCAGCGTCCGGTCGAAGAACGCCTTCACATACTCACGGGTGATCTCCACCCCGCGTTGCGGGGAGAGGGGAGCCGTCGGGAACCCGGCCTGCTCCTGGAGCACGTCCCCGTCGGCGAAGCTGAAGTGGTCGGCGCCAACGACCGTCAGCCACTTCTTGTAGCCGCCGAAGGCGTCCCACGCCTGCTTCCACACGACGTCGTCGCCGCCGTCGCCGGACGTGTGGCCGTCGGCCCTGCCCAGCATGAGGAACGGCCGGTCGATCTGGCCGGGCTTCGGGGCCGGGAAGAAGGTGCCGTCCATGTCCACTCCGGCCCGGACGCGCGGGTCGGCGATCATCGTGGCGGCGGCCGACGCTCCACCGAGGGAGTGGCCGGCCATGCCGATCTGGTGCCTGTCGATGAGGTGGGCCAGGCGCCACGCGGTGTTGCCGTGCGTCAGCTGGTCGATCACGAAGGACACGTCCCGCCCGCGGCTGGTGACTTCGGCGGGGAAGTCGATCGTCTCCGGGTGGTCGCAGATCGCGCACGGCGGCGTCTCGCCGTTCGCCAGCGTCTCGCCGGTGTCCTCGTAGGTGTGGCCGACGAGCGCGACGACGTAGCCGTGGCTGGCCAGTTCGGTCGCGAGCGAGGTGAGCATCATGCGCGGGTTCTCGGCCGCGGCGGAGAGGACCACCAGCGGATGCTTGCCGTGCTGCGGGCGCGCGCCGTCGAAGGCGTGCGTGGTGACGCCGGCAAGGGTCTGCGGGGTGATGCCGGAGCTCGGCGGGAGCTTGCGGTGCTGGATGACTCCGGCTGCCTCGCCGAGGGTCATGTACGGGGCAGGAGTCCCGGTCCCGGGGACGGCCGGGTAGACCATCGTGACGGCCAGTTGGCGGGGACCGGACGACGGCACCCACGGGTCGAGGCGGTTCTTGTCGGTGAGGTGGATGATGTCCTCGCCGGCGGCGTAGGGGCCGGTCGGCGCGGGGAGCACGCCCTGGAAGGACCGCGTCGGCGCGGCGGCCGCGGCCGGTGCGGTGCCGAACGCGTGCGAGGCCACCGGTATGGCCGACGGTGCGGTCGTGGCGGCGAACCCGGTGCCGGTCCCGGTGACGAGGGTGGCGAGAGTGAGCACCGCGACTGCGTTGATACGGCGATTGCGTTTCATGGGGACGACGCTAAGTTCCGCGGCTGGGTATCGAATCAGCCCACAGATGTGTGTGGTTCGTAGCCCCCGCGAGGTATCGGAGTCATCCGTGGGAACGATGTCGTGCGGCGCGGGGCCCCTTCTCAGGCATCGTCGAGCACCACCTTCGTCCTGGCGTCCGCAAGGGGCGGGCGCGCTAGACCGGCGCTCGCCCGGCGGCGTGCACCCGGTCCGGTGTGAGCGGCAGTTCCCTGAAGCGGATGCCGGTGGCGTGGTGCACCGCGTTGCCGATCGCGGCCGCCGTTCCCACGATGCCGATCTCCCCGATGCCCTTGCTTCCCATCGGGTTGAGGTGGGTGTCCTCCTCGTCGATCCAGTGGGCCTCGACCTCGGGCACATCTGCGTGCGCCGGGACGTGGTAGCCCGCGAGGTCGCTGCCGAGGAACGCACCCGACGCCGGGTCCACGCGGCCCTCCTCCGTCAGCGCCATACCGAGCCCCATCACCATGCCGCCGATGAACTGCGACCTGGCGGTCCGCGGATTGAGGATGCGTCCGGCCGCGTACACCCCGAGCAGGCGGCGCACCCGCACCTCCCCCGTGACCGTGTCGACGCCCACCTCGGCGAAGTGGGCACCGAAGGCGTGGCGCGCGTACGGCGTGTCCGCGTCGGCCACGCCCGCGGTGTCCGCGGAGGCCGTCAGCCCCTCGGGGGGCAACGGGCCGGAGCGTTCCTGGAGTTGGCGAGCCAGGGAGCGGCACGCCTCGTGCACGGCCCAGCCCCAGGACGAGGTGCCGGACGAGCCCCCCGCGAGCGGAGCCGTGGGGAGTCCGGTGGCACCGATCTCGGTACGGACCGCTTCGGCTCCGACGCCGAGCGCTTCGGCCGCGATCTGCGCCAGCACGGTGCGGGCGCCGGTGCCGATGTCGGTGGCGTTGATCCGTACCACGTGGAGCCCGTCGGGGTGGGCTGTGACGGTCGCGCAGCTGGGAGAGACCAGCACCGGGTAGGTGGCGGCGGCCACGCCGGTGCCGGTCAGCCACGTCCCCGACCGCCGGACCCCCGCACGGGGGTCGCGCTCGGCCCAGCCGAAGCGCTTCGCGCCCTCGCGCAGACACTCCACGACGTGCCGGCTGCTGAACGGACGGCCGCTGTCGGGCTCTTCGCCGGGCTCGTTGCGCGCCCGCAGCTCGATGGGGTCCATGGCGAGCGCGCAGGCGAGTTCGTCGATGGCGGACTCCAGGGCGTACATGCCCGGCGCCTCCCCCGGCGCCCGCATCCAGGAGGGGGTGGGCACGTCCAGCGCGGCGACCCGGTGGGCGGTGAGACTGTTCGGGCCCGCGTACATCACGCGCCCGGGCACCGCCGCCTGCTCGACGAACTCCTTGATCCGGGAGGTGTGCGTGGTCACCTCGTGGATCAGCGAGGTGAGCGTGCCGTCCGGCTCGGCACCGAGCCGCAGGCGGTGGTCGGTCGGCGCACGGTGCCCGACCAGCTCCGTCAACTGCCGCCTGGTCAAGGCCAGTTTGACGGGCCGCCCCACCTGCAGGGAGGCCATCGCGGCGAGCACCACATGCGGCCGGGGCGTGCCCTTGGAGCCGAACCCGCCGCCGACGTGTTCACTCACGACGGTCACCCGTTCCTCGGGCAGCTCGAACACCTCGGCCAGGACGGCGCGTACCGGGTCGGCACCCTGGCAGGTGTCGTACACCGTGAGGCGGCCGTCCTGCCAGCTCGCGGTGGCCCCGTGCGGCTCCATTGGGTGGTTGTGCAGGGGCGGCACCCGGTAGCGGACGTCGACCTTCACCGGTGCTGCGGCGAACTCTCCCTCGGGATCGCCCCTCCGGCGTTCGGCGGGGTGGCCGCCGTTGGCCTCCTCAGGGGTGTAGGCACCGGGCGGGTCCTCGGTCAGGACGGCCTCGTGGGGTTCGGTCTCGTATCCGACACCCACCGCATCGGCCGCGGCGCGTGCCGCTTCCAGCGTCTCGGCGACCGTCAGAGCGACCGGCCACCCGTGGTGCGGCACTCGGGAATCCTGGAGCACGGCGAGGGTGGCGTCGTCCGTGTCGGCGAGCCGGGGCGCCGAGTCGGGGGTGAGCACGGCGAGCACGCCGGGCACCTTCAGCGCGGCGGCCGTGTCCAGGGAGGTGACCCTGCCCCGGGGGACGGTGGCCGTCACCAGCCAGGCGTAGACACAGCCGGGCGGCGTGTACTCCGTGGCGTACAGGGCACCTCCGGTCACCTTCGCCCCGCCCTCACGGCGCTCGATGGGCGAGCCGACTGCGTTGTGCGCTTGTGAAGCCATGACGGGTCTCCTAGCGGGTCGAACCGGGCGCGGCGTGCCTCCTCGGAGGGGTTCAGGCCGTAGCGGTCAGCGAGCCGATCACCTGCGTGGCGAGATCGCGGGCGAGCGGCACCTTGTACGCGTTGTCCCGCAGCGGGACGGCCTCGGCCAGCTCCGCGTCGAGGGCCCGGGCGACGGCTTCGGGCGTCGCCCGCGCGCCCAGGAGGGCGGCCTCGGTCTGCCGGGCGCGCCAGGGGCGGTGGGCGAGGCCGCCGAAGGCGAGGCCGATGTGCCGGACCACGCCGTCCTCCAGTTGGAGGACGGCGGCCACGGAGGCGAGCGCGAAGGCGTACGAGGCTCTCTCGCGTGCCTTGCGGTAGTGGGACACCGAGCCCGGCGGCAGCGGCGGCAGCACCACGGCGGTGATGAGTTCGCCGTGGCTGATCACGGTGTCCCGCTCGGGGGCGTCCTCCGGCAGGCGCAGGAAGTCCGCGACCGGCACGGACCGGCCGCCCCCGGGGCCGGAGAGTTCGACGACGGCGTCGACCGCCGCGAGTGCCACGGCGAGATCGGAGGGGTGGGTCGCGACGCAGTGCGGCGAGTGACCGAGCACGGCATGGTCGTGGTTGAGGCCGTCGAGCGCCGCACAACCGCTCCCCGGCGCACGCTTGTTGCAGGGCTTGGACACGTCCTGGAAGTAGGCGCACCGGGTGCGCTGCAGCAGGTTCCCGCCGGTGGTCGCGGCGTTGCGCAGCTGACCGGAGGCGCCGCTGAGGACGGCCTGCGACACCACGGGATAGCGCTCCCGCAGCAAGGGGTGTGCGGCGAGGTCGCTGTTGCGTACGGTCGCGCCGAGCCGGAGAGCGCCGCCCGGCTGCTCCTCCACCTGGTCCAGCGGGAGGCGGGTGATGTCGACCAGGACCTCGGGGCGCTCCACCCCGAGCTTCATCAGGTCGACCAGGTTGGTGCCGCCGGCAAGGTAGCGGGCCTCGTCCCGGCCGGCGTGGGCGGCGGTGGCCTCCTCCACGCTGCGGGCGCGCACGTACGACACCGGCTTCACGCGATCACGTCCCGCACTGCCTCGACGATGTGGGGGTAGGCGCCGCACCGGCACAGGTTGCCACTCATTCGTTCGCGGATCTCCTCGCCGGTCAGTCGCACCGGGCCACCCAGCGCCTGCCGCGGGTCGGTGACCAGGGAGGGCGCGCCCGCCTTGGCCTCCTCCAGCATGCCGACGGCCGAACACAGCTGGCCGGGTGTGCAGTACCCGCACTGGAACGCGTCGCGGTCCAGGAACGCGCGCTGCAACGGATGGAGGTCGCCGTCCTCGCCGGCCAGGTCGGCGAGCCCCTCCACGGTCACGATCGCGGCCCCGTCGAGCGTCACCGCCAACAGCAGACAGCTGTTGACCCGGCGGCCGTCCACCAGCACCGTGCAGGCCCCGCACTGGCCGTGGTCGCAGCCCTTCTTCGACCCGGTCAGAACGAGCCGCTCGCGCAGCAGGTCGAGCAGGGTGGCGCGGTGGTCGACCTCGACGGTGTGGGGGGACGCGTTCACCCGCAGGGTCACCTGGGACGTGGTGGGACCGGGCGGCGCATCCGCGGGGCGGGGCCAGGGCTCGTGCCGCACCGCCCGGGTCGATTCGCCGGCGCGGGGTTCCTCGCTGCTGTCCATCGTTGCCTGTTCCTCGATCCGGATGGTCGGCGGCGGCTGACCGCACACCCACCCTCATACAGCTCGGCCCGCCCGGCATCTCGACATCCGCCCGAGCCCCACGACATGAGCGGGGCGGCCCGCCCGGGCCGCCCCGCTCACGTGGACTCGCGTCCTCAGCTGTTCTCCGCCCGGAACATCCAGGCGTGCTTCTCCAGGTCAGCGGTCACGGCGATGAGCAGGTCCTGGCTCACCGGGTCCGGCTCGTCGGTGGCCGCGATGCGCTCACGCATCCGCTCCACGATCCTGCCCAGGGCCACGACCATGACCTCCACGGCCTCCGAGTCCTTGATCCAGCCCTCCGGCACCGTGCCGATCGCGCTGCCGGCGGCCACACTCGCGGCACGGCCATCCGGGTTCACGCCGAGCGCCGCGGCACGCTCCGCCACGGTGTCCGAGTGCTGGCGCGCCGTGGTCACCACCTCGTCGAGCTGGAGGTGCACGGAGCGGAAGCGCGGGCCGACCACGTTCCAGTGCACCTGCTTGGCCGCGAGCGACAGATCGACCAGATCGACGAGGGCCCCTTGCAGGGCCGAGCCGACCACCTTCAGTTCCTTGTCGGACAGCGAACTCTTCACGACAGACACTTCTTCACTCCATTTCGCATTCGGCTGCTATCCGCCTGGACCGTTCATCGGTACCTCTATGTCGCCTTCCTCGAAATACGCATCCGAAACAGCCGAAGGTCCCGACTGCGGGCAGAAAAACGGGTGGCCCGCCGGAAGTCCGGCGGGCCACCCGAGAAACGAAGCTGTCGGCGTTCAGCCGAACGGGCCGCCGTAATAGCGGCCGATCAGGTCGCGGTAGGTGGGATCGTCGAGATGGGTGGCCGGCTCGAACTCCGGCGAACCCTTGACCTGGTCCCGGGTGAGGGCCACGTGAATCTTCTTCTCGTCCTGGTCGAGCCTGGTGACGGTACCCGCGGGCAGCAGAACCCGTTTGCCGAAGATCCACGGCCCGGTGTCCACCACGAGGTAGGCGGAACCGACCTCGTCGGAGTGGACATCGACCTTGCCGATGCTTCCGTCGGCCGCCTCGACCTTCCACCCGCGCAGGTCCGCACCGGCGAGATGACCGCTCGTGTCCTGGTAACCCCAGAGATCCTTGTTCATCGGAGGGATTTCTCCTTTCCGTTCATGACGCGACGCGTTTCCGGCCCGCGGTCCGCGCAGCTCTCGCCGCCTCGGTCACCTGGGCCGGGGCCCTCGGGGATCAGTGCTTGTAGGCCTCGTTGGCCTTCTCCCTTTCCTCGCGCGTCTCGCCCTTGACCTGGTCGATGCGCCCTTCGGCAGTGAGCCGTTCGTTGCCCGTCACGCGACCGAGTGCTTCCTTGACCTTGCCCTTGGCCTGTTCGGTCTTCACCCGGGCCTTCTTGTCAGCGGACATTGCTTCGCCTCCAGCATGGATCAATCGCGTGGACGAAAAGTCACCTGGCCGCTTTGGCCGGTTTCAAACGGGTCCTACGACCTTCCGAGGCACGACTGACGAATTGATTTGGGCAGGCTGAATACACCCTGCCCATACGCCACTTGAGACCACGAAGGCGCCGCACGCCGCCGGTATGACGACCGGGACAGGCGCGCCCCTCGGGCGGCGGTCAGGCGTCTGTGAGGGGTTCCTCGGTCATCCCGGCACGGAGCTTGGCCAGGATGCGCGACAGCAGCCGGGACACCTGCATCTGCGAGACACCGAGCTCCGCACCGATCTCGGCCTGCGTCAGCTCCCGCCCGAACCGCATGCTCACGATCCGCCGCTCCCGCTCGGACAGCTCACCCATCAACGGAGCCAGCGCCGAGAGGTTCTCCACCTTCTCCATGCCCGGATCCTCCTCACCGATGAAATCGACGAACGTGCGGCTGCGGCTGTGCGCAGTCCCGCCCGTCTCTTCCGCGTCGGCGGACATGTCGAGGGAGCCGGCCGTGTAGCCGTTGGCGGCGACGAGGCCTTCGACGACCTCTTCCTCGTCCAGCTTCAGGTGGGCCGCCAGTTCGCGCACCGTCGGATCGCGGTCCAGCTCACGCGCCAGGCTCTCCTTGGCCTTGGCGATGTCGACGCGCAGCTCCTGCAAACGGCGCGGCACATGCACCGCCCACGTGGTGTCACGGAAGAACCGCTTGATCTCCCCCACGATGTACGGCACCGCGAACGACGTGAACTCCACCTCACGCGACAGCTCGAACCGGTCGATCGCCTTGATCAGACCAATGGTCCCGACCTGGACCACGTCCTCCATCTCACCGCTGCCCCGATTACGGAACCGCCCCGCGGCAAACCGCACCAACGACAGATTCATCTCAATCAGCGTATTCCGCGCGTACTGGAACTCGGGCGTACCCTCCTCCAGCACCTGAAGCCGCTCGAAGAAAACCCTCGACAACTCCCGCGCGTCCTTCGGCGCGACCTTCCCCGCATCCTCCACCCAGGGCAATTCCCCCTCCCTGAGGCCTACCGCCGAGGTCGCCGTCCGGTCCGCCTGCTCTCGTCCCGTAACCCGCGCCGCTGGCATGAAGACATCCTCCCTAGTCGCGTAACTGCATCGCAGCCTTCGTCTGCCCCCATCGCCGCGGATCATGCGTCCACGTTCCACGAAGGGACAAAGGTCCCGACGCCGGGGGCCGAGCCGGCCATCTCGTCCGGCAATGCCGCACAGGGGGGCGCTGACGTGCTCCTATGCTGCGCTCATGCTTGATCGCCCTTCCACTCCCGCCCAGGCTCTCGACACTCTGCTGGCGGGCAACCGCCGCTTCGTGGCGGGGACGCCGGGACACCCCAACCAGGACGCCGCACGGCGCGCGGAGCTGGCTCCGGGCCAGCAGCCGTTCGCCGTGCTGCTCGGCTGTTCCGACTCCCGCCTCGCCGCGGAGATCATCTTCGACCAGGGCCTCGGTGACCTGTTCGTCGTCCGCACCGCGGGCCACGTGCTGGGCCCCGAGGTGCTCGGCAGCATCGAATACGCCACGAGCGTGCTGGACTGCCGCCTCGTGGTGGTGCTCGGGCACGACTCCTGCGGCGCCGTCGCAGCGGCTCGCGCCGCCGTCGAAGGGGGGATGCCCGCGGCCGGACACGTGCGGGACGTCGTCGAACGCGTCATGCCCAGCGTGCTGGCCGCGCGTGCCGCAGGGCTCGAATCCGACAGCGACCTCGTGGACGCCCATCTTCGGCACACCGTCGACCTGCTCCTCGACCGCTCCCGGATCCTCGCCGACCAGGTGGCGAGCGGCCGCGCCGCCATCGCGGGCCTGGCCTACCGGCTGGCCGAAGGCACCGCCCGCAGGGTCACCGCGCGGGGTGTCTAGCGCGGGTCCCTAGCGCGGGAGGGCGACGCGGATGTCCTTGCCGCCGTCACTGGAAGGGGTGACAGTCACCTCGCGTGCGAGGTGGCGGACCAGCGGCCAGCCGAAGCCGCCGCCGTACCCGCTGAGGTCCGGCGGCCGCTCCCCCGGGGGTACGGGGCTGGGGTCGCGCACGCTGACGTGCAGCGTGCCGCCGTCGGCGGCGAACCGCAGCGCCGTGACCCCGCCCGCATGCCGCAACGCGTTCGTGACGAGCTCGGAGACGACGAGCACCACGTTCTCGGCGCATTCTCTGGACGGCAGGGGTGCCAGCGCGGCAAGGAAGACGCGGGCCGCGTCGCGGGCCTCGGCGGCCGTGGCCGGACTCGTGGCCCGCACGGCGGAGGCCGCCGCGGGACGTGTGCCGGCAAGCGGGCGAGCCATGTTCGGAACCCCCTGAGGTGTGCTCGTCGATGTGGATGCGCAGGGGCTTCTGCCCACATTCGTCAGAGCCGAACATATGCGCTTCGTCCAAGGCTGCCACGTCCCCCGATCCTGTTCCGCACCTGGTGGCTCTTTGGAGGGCGTGACCCTCCGTGCGGGCGCGCTGTCACTCCCCGGGGTGGGCGGACCAATCCTTCGCCACGCCCGCACCGGATCACCCCGGGAAGCCCGCGGTCAAGGAGGATCGAGCCGACGCCGGGGAAGATCCAGTCATCCGCCCCCTCCCCTCTCCCCCAGCCCCGCAGTCACCCCGTTGACGAAGAGCGCACCTCTTGAGGAGGCCCCCAAGTGCCGGTTTCCGTAGCCCTGTTCACATCCGATCTGCGCCTGCACGACAATCCGGTGCTGGCCGCGGCCGCACGCGAGGGCGAGCAGGTGGTGCCGCTGTTCGTGGACGACGACGGGGTGCGGGCGGCCGGGTTCGACGCCCCCAACCGTCGCGCCTTCCTCGCCGACTGTCTGGCCGACCTCGATGCCGCGCTACGGGCCCGCGGCGGCCATCTGGTGGTGCGGGCCGGTGACGTGGTGGAGCAGGTGTGCGCCGTGGCGACCGAGACGCGCGCGGTGCGCGTCCATGTCGCGGGGGGCGTCAGCCGGTACGCCGCACGCCGCGAGGAGCGCCTGCGCACGGCGCTGGAGGAGCTCGGCTGCGAGCTGTCCGTGCATGACGCGGTGGTGACCGCTGCCCGCCGGGGGCTGTCACCCCGGCGGGCAGCGACCACTACGCCGTGTTCACGCCGTATCTGCGCCGCTGGAGCGAGGAGGGCGTCCGCGAGGTGGTCACGGCGCCGCGGAAGATCTCCGTTCCCAGGGTCGCCGCGGGCACCCTGCCCCGACGCGCCGGGACGGCCCGGGTGTCGCCCGGCCTCATGGAGGGCGGGGAGACGGCGGGCAGGCGGCGGCTTCGGCAGTGGCTGTCCGGCGGCATCGCCGGGTACGAGGACGGCCACGACGACCTGGCGGGCGACGCCACGTCGCGGCTGTCCCCCTTCCTCCACTTCGGCGCGCTGTCCGCCGCCGAGCTCGTACATCTCGCGAAGCGCGAGGGATCGCCGGGCGCGCACGCGTTCATCCGGCAGCTGGCCTGGCGGGACTTTCATCACCAGGTGCTCGCGGCCCGCCCGGACACGGCGCGGGAGGACTACCGGCCGCGCGGCGACCGGTGGCGTGCCGACGAGCGGGAGGTCGCCGCGTGGCGCGAGGGGCGCACCGGCTACCCGCTGGTGGACGCGGCGATGCGGCAGCTCGCCCACGAGGGGTGGATGCACAACCGGGGCCGGATGCTGGTGGCGAGCTTCCTCACCAAGACGCTCTACGCCGACTGGCGGACCGGCGCCCGCCACTTCCTGGACCTCCTGGTCGACGGAGACATCGCCAACAACCAGCTCAACTGGCAGTGGGTGGCCGGAACCGGCACCGACACCCGGCCCAACCGGGTCCTGAACCCGGTCATCCAGGGCAAGCGCTTCGACCCGCGGGGCGCCTACGTAACACGCTGGGTGCCCGAACTCGCCGGTCTGGAGCACAAGTTCATCCACGAGCCGTGGAAGCTGAAGGCCGCGGACCGGGCCGGGATCGACTACCCCGACCCGATCGTGGACCTCGCCGAGGCCCGCGCCCGCTTCGAGCGGGCCCGCGGGGTGTGATGCCTTGGAAGCGCGCCGTGCAGGCCGAGTCTCGGCATCCGAGCCCTTGTCCCTGCCAGCGCGCTGCGCCACGCGCGAAGCGGGACAGGGCCGTTGACCGGAACCTCCTGACGAGGCGCACTCGTCGCGCGAAGAAAGGTCCAGAGGACAGGCCGTGCCCCCTACCCTGACGGTGACGAGCTGCTCAGAGAGAGGCAACGCCGTTATGTCTCCTGACGCCACCCCGGACCCGTACGAGGATCCTGTGCGCTTTGGTCAACGCGTCCAGATCTTTCGGACCCGCCGCGGCATGACCCGCGAGCAGTTGGCCGGTCTCATGGGCCATCACTCCTCGTGGGTGAAGAAGATCGAGGGCGGGCAGCTGAGGATGCCACGACTGCCCGAGATCCTGCGCTTCGCGGAGGTACTCCGCGTACGCACCCTCAACGATCTGGTCGGAGGGGACAACGCCCCTGAGGTCGACCTGTTCGTCGGCCCCGGGCACCCCAAGCTCCCGGCGGTGGCCAGGGTGATCAACGCCTACCCCCTGGACAGCGACCGCGCCGCGCCCGGACCCGAGTACCTGCGTGCGCGACTGGCAACCGCGTGGGCGGCACGCCACAAGGCACCCAACCACCGCGAAGTGCTGGGCAACTTGCTGCCGGGCTTGATCCAGGATGCGCAACTCGCCGTACGTCAGAGCGAGACGGTACCGGCACGCCGCGCCGCCCAGGCCGTCCTGTCCGAGGTGTACAGCCTCAGCCAGTTCTTCGTCGCCTACCAGCCCGACTCCGCGCTGCTCTGGCGGGTGGCCGAGCGAGGCATGGTCGCCGCGCAGGAGAGCGAGGATCCGCACGCGATCGGCGTAGCCGCGTGGCTGGCCGTCCAAGCCCATCGCGACAGTGGTCCGGCGCATTTCGACGCGGCGGACGACCTCACCCTCACCACCCTGCGCTACCTCTCGGCGCTTCTCCCCGACGCTCCGGACAACGTACGTGCCATCGCCGGCGCGTTGCAGTTCGAGGCGGGCTACACCGCGGCGCGGCGAGCGGAGTCCGGGTCGGCATGGGGGTGGTGGGACAAGGCCATGCGCTCGGCTCGCGCCCTGCCTGCGGACTACTACCACCCCGTCACGTCGTTCGGGCAGGCCATCATGGGCGCCCACGCGGTCACAGTGGCCGTCGAGCTGCGAGCCGGCGGCGAATCGGTGCGACAGGCTGAGCGCGCCGGGGCGGACACGATTCCGTCGCGGCCCCGACGGGCTCGGCACCGGATCGAGCAGGCCCGCGCCTACCACCTGGACGGGCAGCACGACACGGCGCTGGCCACGCTGGAACTGGCTCACGCCGCCGCTCCCGAGACGATCAGGTACAACGGCTACGCTCGGCGGCTGATACTCGAGGAGGCGGCCTGTCGCACGCCCGAGCGCCGACGTCGCGCAGCGGAACTCGCCGTGAAGATCGGCATGTTGGCAGCGTGAGGCAGGGGGCCGAATCCCGGCCCCCTGCCTGCGGCGAACGCTCCTACCGTCGATGGTCATCGCACACCGACCGAGGAGCGAACCGTGCACACCGCCACCCATGCCGCCAGAGACGCCGCCGTCGAGGCTTGGCTCACCGCCGACCTCAAGAGGCCGAGCTACGCACACGAGGAGTGGCAGCGCCATCATCTGGCGTGTCTCGCACTCGGCCGCCGCTTCTCGGCCGTCCGCTTGACCGACGAGGTCGTGTACGCCGCGGCAGGCCAGGTACCAGGGCTCGCTGTCGCTGTCCTGCGCGGGCTCGACGGGCCCGTCATCCATGATCCGTACGGGCGCCGGTTCTATGCCCTGGTGCCGCCGTCGCCGCCCAAGCCGTGTCTCGGACCGGGCGCGACCCATCTCGGTCTCGGCAGCTACCTGGGCGTACCCCGCGTCGGCTGCACCGGGCCGGACGAGTCTCACGCGAGTTACTGGGCGGTGCCCATCGAGGCGCCCGGCTCGCTGTGTGATCCCGCACGGCTCACGGAGCTGATCAGGGCGGGCACGGCCATGCCCGGCGGGGCCGAGTCGTGAACAGGCCGGCCATCCACCGCCCGCTCCGGCCACGGCCCGGCACCCCCGCTCAAGTACTGCGGGGGCGCCGGGATGGTGCGGTGGGTGTCATGACTCTCCGGTCCCTGAGTGGGTCCTGTCACTCTCGGGGCCGTTCGGTTCGGGCGGAGGCCTATCGGCTCACCAGCGGTCGACGCCCATCGTGTTCGCGGCACTGTGCACCGCGTTGTAGTGCGGAATCGACATGTCCGACTTCTTCTGCTTCGCGGGCAGGTTCCGGTCGTTGTGCCGGAACTCGTCGCGCGCGGCCGCCAGCAGGCTCGTGCCGTAGCTGACGGGCACGTCGTCCTTGCCGTGCACAGGATGCGACTTGGCGGCGGTCTGGCTCCCGGCGTTGGCCAGGATGCTGCGCGCCTGGTTGTAGGCCGCGGGCTTGATGGTCTTCGGATTGGCGGCGATCGCGTGCGCGCCGCTGACCGTGCGCGCGCCGTCAACGGCGACGGCGGCGGAGGCGGGCGCGACTGCGGCGGCGAAAGCTCCGACCGCCAAAACGGTGGCAAGTCCCGTACGGGCGATGAATTGCATACGATTCCTCGCTTACTGGAGATAATGCGTGCCGAATGGTGCAAGTGCCAGCCTGCCGCATGCGGGCAGACAGACAGGCGTGCCGCTGGCTGGATACGGTGGCAACTCCCCTGGCAAAATCGCGTCGGAGGGGGCCCGCCCGACCTCGGAGGCGGTGCGCGTCAAGGCGACGTACGACATCACATCTGTCCGAATTCGCCCCCGACCATACCCACGTCACCCGGCGAGGACCGCAGCCCCTTCAACGTGCCCGATGCGGACGTCCGCTCATGCCCGCACCGCAGGCATGAGGACCTGCGCGCACCACTCGCGGAACGTCGTCGGGCTCCCGGTCTCCGGGGTGCGGCCCACGCCGTTGTCGAGGCCTTCGTCCTTGGCCCGCATCATGGCGATGTAGCCCTGCACGAGCGCGTCGCTCATGCCGCGTCCGGCGAACTGGGCACGCAGCTCGCCGAGCGACTGGCGCTCGTAGCGGACCGGGCGGCCGAGCACGTCGGACATGATGCGCGCCATGTCGTTCCCCGACAGGTCCTCCGGGCCCAGCACCGGGACCTCGCCCACCCCCGTCCAGGTGCGGTCGAGCAACAGGCCGACCGCGGTCTCGGCGATGTCCTGGACGGCGGCCAGCGGGGCCCTGCGGTCGGCCGCGGCGGTGCCCGTGAACACACCGTGGTCGCGGATCGAGGCGACCTGCCACAGCAGGTTGTCCATGAAGGAGGGGTTGGCCAGCGCCCGGAAGGCGACGCCCGTGTCCGCGATGAGGTCGTCCATGTCCAGGGACGCCGTCACGTGTCCGGCGCGGTCGGCGACAGCGGTGCCGCGGCCGAGCGCCGAGACACCGACGACGTGTCCCACGCCATGGGCGGTGAGCGCCTTCGCCGCCGGGCAGGTGAAGTCGCGGTAGACGGCGTCCAGACTCGATGCGCGCGGGTCCGGCGGGGCCAGCCAGAAGACGGCGTCCGCGCCGGCGAAGGCCCGGTCGACCACCTCGGCGTCGCCGTGCGAGCCGGTCACGATGTCCACACGGGTGCGGACGGCGTCGGGGAGTTTGTCGGGGTCGCGCACGATGACGCGCAGTTGCTCACCGTGGGTGGGCGCCCCGTCGAGCAGGACGTCCAGGACTCGGCTGCCGATCTGGCCGGTGGGAGTAGTGATGACGATCATGCTTCGAGTCTCGGGGCCCGCGCCCGCGGCCGTCCAATACCCTTCCGGCCGATTGATACCTTGGAGGCATGGATCTCGACCTTCGCAAGCTCCGCTACTTCGTCGCCGTGGCCGAGCACCGGCACTTCGGCCGGGCGGCGGAGCAGCTCTACATCGCCCAACCGGTGCTCAGCCGCCAAATCAGGGCCTTCGAGCGCGAGTTGGGGTGCTCGCTGCTCGTGCGGACCACCCGCAGCGTGGAGTTGACCGCCGCGGGCCGACAGCTCTACGAGGAGGCGCAAGGGACCCTCGCGGCAGTCGCGGCCTCCGTGGGCCGCGTGCACGACATCGATCGCGGAGTCCAGCGACTGGTGGTCGCCTTCTCCCCCGGGTTGCATGTCTCCGAGGTGATCCGGGCCTTCACCGCGCGCCACCCCCACGTCGAGACCGATGTCGTTCCGGCCCGCTGGTGGGAGCCGGACGCGCCCCTGCGGGACGGCCGGGCCCAAGTGGGTTATCTGCGGCGCCCGTTCACCGACACCGGGCTGCACACCATCCCCATCGGCCAGGAGCCCCGGGTCGCCTGCCTGCCCGCGGCCCACCCGCTGGCACACCGCGACGCACTCACCTCCGCGGACCTCGACGGTGAGCCCATGCTCGGCTCGCCGCGGCGGAGGACGGCCTCGCTCGAGGAGAAGATCGAGCTGATCGCCTCGGGGCAGGGCATCGCGCTCCTGCCCTTGAGCGTCGCGGTCTCCTACTCCCGATCTGGCCTCGTCCACCTCACCGTCACGGACGCGCCCGCGGCCGAGACCTGCCTGGTGGTGGCCGGGGATGGGCAGAACAGGCCGCTGCGCGACTTCCTGGAGATCGCCGTCGCGACACTGCGGACCACCTCGGGGGCATGACGGACCGCCTGCCGCATCCCGGCTCAACGCCGGTCGCACCCGCGGACGCCGCACCCCGGTGAGCGCCGTCGCACCCACGAACGCCGCATCCCGGTGAACGCCCTGGCATCCGCGGACGCCGCATCCCATGGCGCGACAGCGCTGAGCACCTGTTATGGACCAGCGGCCGAACTCCCGTCGCGCGAGCAGCCGGAGGCCCGCGCCCAACCCCTGGACGCGGGCCTCCGGTGCCTCGCGAGACAACCCGATCGCGTCACCGCTGCGGCGAGCCGCTCTCCGTGGGCGCATGGCACACCCCGCCCTCCACCATCTTCAGGTGCGCCGCCACGACCGGCCGCGCCGCCTGGGCGGCCGCCCGGATCTGGCTGTCCTTGCCGGACTTCAGCTCCTTGTCGATCAGCGCGAGCGCCTGCTGGTGGCCGCTGCTCTGGTCCTTCAGCCACGCACTGTCGTACGCCGCGGTGCCGTTCTTCGACTTCAGCGCGGACAACTGCTTCTGCTGGGCGGCGCTGGGCTCCTTCGCCATGGTGATGCCCTTGCTCTTGGCCAGGGCCGCGCCCTTGGAGTCAAGGGTGGTGTGGTCGCGCACGATGATGTCGGCGACCCGTTTCACGCAGTCGGTGGTCGCATGGGTGCGGGCGTCCTTGCCCGCGGCGATCTCGGCCAGGTTGGCCTGGTGGATCGTCTGGAGAAAGACGGCGTCCGAGTCGGCGGCGGGGCTGGCCGCGCCGAACGCGGTCGCCGTCCCCGTGAGGGCGAGCACTCCGGCGGCGGCAGCCACTGTCACACAGGTGTGGGTGAAACGCATGAGACCTCCACGTATCCGTGGGCCTGGTGAGGGCCACTTCGGCATCCGGACCGCTGATGCCGGTCCGGGCAATGGCTCAACCCGAGACATCCTAGGCGCGCCTTCCAGCACCCGCCCGTCCAGATCACTCACCGTCACGGACATGCCCGAAGCACCTGGTCAGCACCTCTGCGAAGGGGGCGCGCTCGCGTTCCCCCCGGCTCGAAACATCTTCTGAACCGGCCGGGTCCTGCCCATCCGCGGCCCCCTGAACGACCGGCTCTTCGTCAGATTCACCCATCGGCGATAGGTTGTCGAAGTGGCACAAGCGAAGCGTGAGGCCGCCGCCGTCGAGGTGCTCGACCTCCTCGTCGAGGCCGGGCTCCACAACATGCGCACGGGGCGGCTCGCGCGGTGGACTGGTGCCGAACTGCCTTCGCTCTCGTGGGACTTCCGCACCAAGAGCGCATCTCCTGGCGCCATGACCGAGGCCGCCACCGCATCCCAGGTGTGTGTGGACAGCGCGCGGCTCCGGGCCGGTCTTCCCTTGATCGGCCCGGAGTCGGCCTTCGAAGCGGGGCCACCTCTCGTCGCGGTGGGCTCGACTCACCACGTGAGCGTACGGACAGCGGATCTGCGGCGTACGGCCCGAAGGACCAACTCCCGGCGAGCATCGCCTGGTTGAGCCACGTCTCGGACCATGTGGGCCGTGAATCCCTTCTCATGGCCGACCGGCCGGAGTGTGATGTGCGTCTCGCATGTCAACCCGGCGCCCGCTCCCGGGCGTAGACGTGTCAAAGGACCGACCATGCGAGGAGCCGTTGTTGACCGAGGAGAAGTTCGCCGTCCGCCACACCCACTCGGTCCGCCGGCCCACCGGACAGCCGATCGCCGCCATCGTCCGACCCCGGACGCAGCTGACCGCCGACCAGGAAAGACCCATGAACGCCTCGACCCCCACGGCCGTCAGCCCCCGTCGAATACCGGCGCGAGCCCAACCCGATGCTCCCCATACCTCGCCCCCGTCGCCCGAGGTTCCCGGCAGCCGTCTGCGGAGGCAGGGCTCCTCGCCGCGCACAGTCTGGAACGCGACGTGGCCCGCGCTGGCGATCTACGGTGCGTCCGCCGTCCTCCACCTCGTCCTGCTGGCGGTCATGAGCCCAGCGGACGGTCCGGGCGTCCACGCCAAGCTGCTCTCGTGGGACGGCAGTCTCTACCGGGACATCGCCCAGGACGGCTACCCCGACAGCTTCGCCCACACCCCCAGCGGCGAACTGACCGGCAACAACCTGGCCTTCTTTCCCGCCTATCCGGCTCTCATCCGCATCGTCCACACCCTGACGGGACTCGGCTACGACACCGCCGCCATAGTCGCCGCCCACCTCTCGATGATCGCCGCGCTGGTAGCCGTGCACCACCTCCTGTGCCGGACCCACGACCGCCGGACGGCCACCGTCGCCGCCGTCCTGCTGGCCTGCGCCCAACCCATGGCCCTGGCCTTCTTCATGGCTTACAGCGAGTCCCTGTTCCTGGCGCTGGCCGCCGCCACGCTGCTGGCGGCACACCGTGAGGCATGGCTCACCGCCGGGTTCCTCGCCCTGCTCGCCGGGCTGACCCGGCCCGCCGCCGCGGCCGTGGCCCTAGCCCTGGGCGTGGCCGTCCTGCTGCACCTCGTGCGCGAACGCCGCCTGCTCTGGCGGCCGATCACCGCCGTCGCCCTGGCCTGTGCCGGAACCCCTGCCTACCTGGCGTGGGTCGGACAGCGCCTCCACCAGCCGAACGCCTGGTTCGCGATACAGCAAGCCGGCTGGGACACCCGCTGGGACAACGGCAGGGCGTTCTGGGACTTCCTCGGCGACACCTTCACCGACGCCGACGGCTGGGTCCCCGTCAGCACCGCGGTCCTGCTTCTCGCCCTCATCGTCGCCACCGCCCTCGCCTGGCGGCGCGGCACCTGGCCGCCGCTCCTGGTCTACGGCACCGGGATCCTCGTGCTCACCCTCGCCCAGAGCAACTACTACCACTGCAAACTGCGCCTGGTGGTCCCCGCTCTGGTCTTCCTCATCCCCCTCGCCCGGGCACTCGGCCGCACTCATGCGCGTACCGCGGCCATCGTCTTGTCGGCCGCCTCGCTGTTCGGCTGCTGGTACGGCGCCTACATGCTCACCACCTGGCACTACGCCATCTGACCATCCCGGTCCCCGCGGCCGCGGGGCAGGTCGGAGCGGAGGGCACCCGGCGGCCCGGTGGGTGTACGGGCCGCGGGGCGTCCTCGATGGGTCAGCTCAGGCCGACGGCGGCCAGCGCCGTGGTCCAGTCGGAGGCGATCGCGCTGCGGGCGGCGTCGAGGGTGACCTGGTGGTTGCAGACCGCCGTCTTGAGCTTGTTCTCGACGGTGTCCTTGTTGCCCGCGGTCTTGCCGCCGGTGCTGTACCGCGGCTCGGGCCACAGGTTCTTCGGGTCGCGCGGCGCACCGCCCAGCTCCAGCGGAACGAGGTGGTCCTCCTCGTAGTCGGCCGTGCTGGTGTCGCTGTAGCCGTACGCGGCGATCTGCTGGACCTTCAGCGGGTTGGTGTAGCTGGTGGGCGGGCGCACCGTCGACGTCCAGCCCGACACACAGATCGTCGAACCGATCGTGGACTGGGTCACGGAAGGGTTGTACGCGCCGGGCTGGCAGACCGGGTCGGGCAGCGGCAGGAACGACTGCGAACAGGACGACGTGACGCCCGCCGGGGCGGCGGAAACGACGGCGGGGGCGGCGTGGGCGCTGCCCGTGCCGAGGAACAGAGCGCCGGAGGCGAGGGTGAACGCGCCCAGGGTGGGGGCGATTCGGCGTATCGCGGACATGTGGGGGTCTCCGTCGAATTCAGGCCCGGCCGGGATCCGCCGGGCGACTGACGGCATGACACCACCCCCGGGGTCTATGCGAGTAGAACCGTGAGGTAAACAGTGAGCGACCTGCGCGATCCTTGCCTGCCCTTGGGACAGGCATGACCGGAGCTTCAAGCCATTTTGGTGGTACCGGTCCCTGCCATCCCTCGTTCGAGCCAACTCCCCCACACGAAAGGCGACTTGACGACATTATGGGTAGAAACGCTGCGACATCGCCCAGCACCGCCGCCCAGCCGGGAGCCGCCGTGACCATGCGCCGTTGTCCGAGTCTCGCCACCACCGCCATCGCCACCTGCCTGATCGCCGCCGCCCTCACCAGCTGCTCCGGCGGCAAGGGCGCCTCCGACACCAAGCACCCCAAAACACCCGCCGCGAGCCAATCCGCCGGCGCCACTTCCGCGCCACCGGCGCCCGGTGCGCCGGGCGCCCTGGCATACGGTCCTGGACCGCAGGCCAAGTACACGGTGGCGGCCCAGCCATCGCCCGGGACGTGCCACTACCGCTACACCGCCGACAAGCAGCCCCTGCCGGACCCGAAGTGCACCCCGGGGGCCCTCAACCCGAAGGTCACCCAGGAGAACCTGGCCTCCACGGTCTGCAAGTCCGGTTACACCGGCACCATCCGGCCGCCCGTGTCCGTCACCGGCCCCGAGAAGACCGCGAACGCCCGCTCGTACGACTACACCGGTGCCTTGGGCGACGGCGAGTACGACCACCTCGTCTCGCTCGTCCTCGGCGGCGACCCGGACGACCCCCGCAACCTGTGGGTAGAACCGCCGTCGCCCGACCACAAGCCCGGGGGCGGCCCCAACAACCCCAAGGACACCGTCGAATCGAAGCTGTCCAAGGCCGTGTGCTCCGGAAAGGTGCAGCTGAAAGCCGCCCAGAGCGCCATCGCCACCGACTGGACCACCGCACTGGCCAAGCTCGGCATCTCCTGAGCGGCCCGTCTCAACCGGCTCGATCTGGGAGCCGGCGGCCCTGTAGCGGTATTGAGACTGCCCACGCGACCGACAAGACCCACGCCCCGCAGGCGGGGGTCTTGTCGGTCGCGTGTCGGTGGTGCGCTGCCGCTGTCGGCCGGATGTCGGTGGCATGCGGCACCTTGGGAGAGGTCCGGCCGGGTGATCCGGCCGGGGTTAGGGAAGGGACCTCTCTTGTTTGACGTAGCGATCGCGGGCGCCGGCCCGGTCGGTCTGTTCCTCGCCTGTGAGCTCGGCCTCGCGGGCTGCTCTGTCCTGGTGCTCGAACGGGAGCCGGACGCCCACTCCCCGTTCAAGGCGAAACCCCTCGGCCTGCGGGGCCTGTCCAACGCTTCGGTCGAGGCGTTCTACCGCCGCGGGATGCTGCGCGAGCTGCTGACGGCGTCGGGCGCCCCCGAGTTACCCGCCGCGGACACCGAGGCGCACGAGCCGTCGCCCCCGCGCGCGGTGGGCCACTTCGCGGGCATGGTGCTCGACCCGGCCCAGCTCGACACGGCCGCCCTGGCGTACCGGCTGCCCAGCCCGGTGCCGGGGAGCATGCCCACCTACCTCGACGCGGTCGAGCGCGTGCTGTCCGAACGGGCCGACAAGCTCGGCGTCGAGATCAGGCGCGGCGCCGCCGTCTCGGCCGTCACGCAGGACGCTGAGAGCGTGACCCTGAGGGCTGGCGAGCACGAGTACACGGCGCGCTGGGCGGTGGGCTGCGACGGTGGACGCAGCGCCGTGCGCAAGGCCGCGGGATTCGCGTTCGTCGGCACCGAACCGCAGTTCACCGGGTACGCCCTGCACGCCACCCTCGCCGATCCCGAGAAGCTGAGCCCCGGGTTCAACCTGACGCCGACGGGCCTGGTCCTCCAGCCCTCGGAAGGGCACCTGGCCATGACGGACTTCGACGGCGGAGCCTTCGACCGCTCGCGGGAGCCGACCCGCGAGCATCTCCAGGCAGTCCTGCGCCGGGTGTCCGGCACGGACGTGATGCTGAGCGAGGTCCATCGCGTCTCGACCTTCACCGACCGGGCGATGCAGACGACGACGTATGGGCGAGGACGCGTGCTGCTCGCGGGCGACGCCGCCCACATCCACTCACCCCTCGGCGGCCAGGGCCTCAACACCGGTATCGGCGACGCCATGAACCTGGGGTGGAAGCTCGCGGCCACCGTGCACGGCCGTGCGCCGGACGGCCTTCTCGACACGTACACCAGCGAGCGCCATCCGGTCGGCGCGCGGGTGCTCGACTGGTCACGCGCCCAAGTGGCGGCCATGCGGCCGGACCCGCATTCCCAGGCACTCCAGGCGGTGGTGCGCGACCTGCTCGGGACCCGGGACGGAACGACCTACGTGTTCCAGCGGCTGTCAGGTGCCTCGATCCGCTACGACCTGGGCAGCGACCATCCCCTGATGGGCCGCAGCGCACCGGACTTCCGCTTCGAGGACGGCACACGCCTCGGCGACCTGATGGGGGACGGACAGGGCGTGCTGCTCGATTTCAGCGCCGACCAACGTTTGCAAGGTCCAGCGCGCGGTTTTGCGAACCGCATCCGCTACGCGGCGGGCGCCGCAAGGAACGACCTCGGACTCACCGCCGTCCTGGTCCGGCCCGACGGCACGGTGATCTGGGCAGGCGAACACGCCCCTGATGCCGAGGCGTTCGAGCAGGCCGCCACCTACTGGTTCGGGGCCCCGCGCGCATGACCATCACTGTCCGACCGGGAAGCACCGTGTTGTTCACCGGCGACTCGATCACCGACTGCCGGCGACGGGAGAGCGAGGGCGGCCTCGGGCTCGGCTATCCGCTGAGGATCGCGGGCAAATGGGGCCCGCACCACCTGGACCGCCCCGTCACCTGGCTCAACACCGCGATCGCGGGCCACAAGGTGATGGATCTGGAAGCCCGTTGGAAAACCGACGTACTCGTCGTGCGCCCCGATGTGCTGTCGATCCTGGTCGGCGTCAACGACATGGGCCGGCACATCATGGACCCCGACGGCTACGTGATTCCCACCGAGACTTCGCGGCCGGGTACGACCGGCTCCTCGCGCCTCTGGCCGCGGCAGGCACCCAGCTGATCCTCATCGAGCCGTTCCTCCTCCCGATCAGTGGCACCGTCATGGCGGGCGACACACCCGTGGACGAGGAGGTCCGCAAGGAATGGCGGGCCGATCTCGACCCGAAGATCCAGGTCGTCCGCGAGCTCGCACACACCTATGGGGCGCATCTGCTCGCCGCGGACGGCATGTTCGCCTCGCTCGCCGCGCGCACCGGGGCGGCGCACTGGTCTACGGACGGCGTACACCCGACACCGGCCGGCCACGCCGCACTCGGGGCGGCCTGGCTGCGCCTGGTCGCCTGACCCGGCCCCCGACACAGACCCGGCCCCCCTGCCCGAGGAACCCCACCTCGCGGACTGCACGGCCATCCTCAGCCGGTGACCGCGCAGTCCGCGACCGTCCGCGGCTGGTTTCGCTGCTCTGTATCAGGATGCGGCGACTGCACATGACACAGGTACCAGCGGCGACATGCTCAACTGCCTTATGGGCCTTGTGATTTGACGTACCGGCCGGTTAGCCTCACCTTTCGGCAGAGTGACGGGGCGAGACCATGGTCGATACGCCGACGGGCAGCGGCGGGGACGGCAAGTGGCTGATAGGGGCCGTCGGCACTGCGCTGGCTGTCGCCGCCTTCTTCGGCATACACAACTTCTCGGAGCTCAGGGACTGGGCCAACGGCACCAGCCACACGGGCAGCACGTCGCAGCCGGCCCCCTCCGCCTCGGCGACGGCCAGCTGCTCCACCATCTCGATCTTCTGCGGCAAAGTGTATTTCTCTCAGGTAGGAATGCCCCAGTTCGAAGGGCCGTGCAACAGCAGTGGCAACGGCGGATGTCCCGTGTCCCGCGTCGTCACCAACAAAGGCACCGAGACCGGCGGGGCAACGGTGGAGTTTGTCCTCTCCAAGCAGGGCGACGCGTCCGCAACCGGGTCGACTGGAAGCGTCGGAAGCTGCACAGCGATCGTCCCATCGACCCCCAAGGGCGGCTCGGTGACCGCTAGGTGCACTATCAACACCTCGTACAAGGGCGGCGTTACGTTGCGCAGCACCGTCAACAATCCCACTGGTTGACCACCTGTCCCCGACGCCCGAGTCGGTCACTCCAACCCCCGCCGCAGCGCTGCCCGTTGCGTCGGCTCCGAGCGTCGATCCTGCGGCCGTCCAGCGGGTGACCTAGGCGGAGCAGGCCGCGCAGCGCACGGCGGCCGAGCAAAGCCGCCATCCTGCGGCAGGGGCCCGGCCTGGCCGATCCCGTTTACGGGCCACTGTTGCCAGCTCCTCCAAGGAGTCCGAGCGCGGTGAGAACGGTGACGGAGAGCGTCATCCAGAGAATGAATGCGCCCCCGCCGTAGAGCACTGAGCCCGCGATGCTCGTTCCGGTCGCACAACTCAGCACGCCGGCGACCACGGCGACAAGGCTGGAAGACACCAGCGCCAGGAGAAGGAAGAGCACCTGCGCGGCGAAGGGGGAGAGTTTCACCGGTCCGAATCCCTTTCGAAAGGGTGGCCGAACCGATGGCAGGGGTCACCTCAGCTCGGCCACATGGATGTGGCCTTACTGAGGCTTTGGACGCATCAAAGCGCTCGTTACTACAACTCGCCGCCGGTGCCCCCTTGCGTCCACCGATCGGGGGAGCTCCGCCAGGAAGGCCTCTTGGGACGGTCCTCGTTGCCGTCGCCCTGCCTGACTTCCGCGTGCGAGACACCCCGCCTCGCATGCACGAGCGTAGCGCTCTCAACCTCGTGATCGCCATGGCCAGTTCCGATGGTTCCGATAGTGAGGTGCTCTCTGGCAGCTCCCGCATACCGCGCCTTGTTCTGTGAGGGCACCTCGCCAGCGACGCGTCCCCGCGACGGTCGGTACGGCCCGATCCTCCCCGTCCCCGTGACGGACGCCGATTCGTACAACGGCGGCGCAGTCGCTAAGGTGCCAGGTCACGACCGCTCCCCGTTCGATCCACGGGCCGGTCAGGGCTCTGCCGCGGTGGTGGCACCTCCACGACCGCTGTGCCGACCTCTGCCTGCCCGGCCCGGGACACCGGGGCGGTCTCACGGCGGGGCAGTGGGCCCGGCCGACGGGTCAGGAGGAACGAGTGGCACAGCTCATCGCCGAGGTCTCACGGACGTTCAACGAGTTTCTGCTGCTGCCGAACCGAACCAGGACCGACTGCTCGCCCGCGACGGTCGAACTGCGCACGCCCCTGGTGCGGCACCTCGTGGGCGAGCCGTCGGCGATCGAGCTGCAGACCCCGTTCACGTCCGCCATCATGCAGGCGGTCAGCACACCGGAACTCGCGATCGCGCTCGCCCGCAACGGCGGGCTGAGCTTCCTGCACCACAACCAGCCGATCCAGGACCAGGTCGCCGCGGTCCGCCAAGTGAAGAACTTCAAGGCCGGTTTCGTCACCAGTGACACGAACGTCCGGCCCGACGACAGCCTGGGCGCCCTGGTCGACGTCATGCGTCGCACGGGCCACAGCACCGCCGCGGTCACCCATGACGGAACCGCCACGGGCCGCCTGCTTGGCCTCGTGACCTCCCGCGACTTCCACCCGCAGCGCCACGGCCTGGACGGGCCGGTCAGCGGCCGGATGACCGCCGTCACCGAACTGGCCCACGCGGGACCCGACATCACGCTGTCGGAGGCCAACGCACGGCTGTGGGACGAGCGGTTGGACTGCCTCCCGGTGCTGGATGGCGAGGGACACCTGCAGCATCTGGTGTTCCGTTCCGACTACACCGACAACAAGCGCTTCCCGCACCAGCTCGTGGACGCCGCCAAGCGCCTGCGGGTGGGTGCGGGCATCAACACCCACGACTACGAGGAGCGCGTCCCGGCCCTGCTGGCGGCGGGCGTGGACGCGCTGTGCTTCGACTCGTCCGACGGGTACAGCGACTGGCAGGCGCAAGCCCTGAGTTGGGTGAAGAAGCACCATCCCGAGATCCCCGTCGGCGGGGGCAACGTGGTCGACGGCGAGGCGTTCACCTTCCTCGCCGAGGCGGGAGCCGATTTCGTCAAGGTCGGTGTGGGCGGCGGCTCCATCTGCATCACCCGCGACCAGAAGGGCATCGGCCGCGGCCAGGCCAGTGCCGTGCTCGACGTCGCGGCGGCCCGCGACGCCTTCCGCGAACGCACCGGCGAGTACGTGCCGATCTGCTCCGACGGCGGGCTCGTGCACGACTACCACGTGGCGCTGGCACTGGCGATGGGGGCCGACTTCGTCATGATGGGCCGCTACTTCGCCCGCTTCGACCAGGCGGCCGGCGCCAAGCTGCCCACCCGCGACGGCTTCGTGAAGGAGTACTGGGGCGAGGGCTCGAACCGGGCCCGCAACTGGCAGCGCTACGGCCAGGGCGGTCAGGGGCTGGTCTTCGAGGAGGGCGTGGACGGCTACGTGCCCTATGCGGGAGACCTCGACGAAGGGCTGGCCCTCACCGTCACCAAGCTCAAGACCACCATGGTCTCCTGCGGTTCCGCCAGCCTGGCGGAGTTCCAGTCCACGGCCCGCCTGACGCTCGTCTCGGACCAGAGCTTCCAGGAGAGCCACGCCAACGTCACCCTGCGGGACACCCCGGCGACGGCCACCTGACGCCCGCCGGGGTCCGCGGGCGAGGGGGTTGCCGCACCCGGCGACGGCCCCCTCCCACCCGGGCGAGAGGTGCCCGTCCCTAGTGGAAGCCCAGCTGCGGATCGGTTCCGGTCAGTTCGACACCTGCGGCCCACAGCCGCTCGGCGACCACGGGGTCGGCCATGTGCGCGTGAACGGGCTCCCGCCGCGGCGCGCCGCGCAGGCCGAAGACCCGGGGCCCCCACAGGTCCCCACCCCGCACCTGCGGGTCGAGCACAGCACGGACGATGGGCCATGCCCCGGCGTCCTTGCCCTGGATCACCAGCCCGGCGGGCAGGGCACGCAACCGGTCGCCGGGGGTGGTCACATGGACCGGTGGGCGTGAGGGGGTCAGCGCGTCCAGCGCGCCGCCGGGGTGGGCCACCACGCTGATCACCGTGCTGCCGACGGCACGCAGGCGGCGGTCGAGCTCGAAGCCGAAGGACATCTGGGCGAGCTTGGACCGGCCGTAGGTCTGCTTGGGCCGGTAGTCCCGGGTGGACTGCAGATCGTCCAGGTCCAGCCGTTCGGAGCGCGCCGCGAAGCTCCCCACCGTCACGACGCGCCCCGCCGGTGCCGCCGACAGCAGCGGGGCCAGCCATCGGGTGAGCGCGAAGTGCCCGAGGTGGTTGGTGGCGAACATCAGCTCATGTCCGCCCCCGGTCTCCCGGCGCGGGGGATCGTCGAGCGCGACCCCGGCGTTGTGGACCACCGCGTCCAGATGGCCGAGCCCCAGTCCGTCCACGGCCGCCTTCAGGGACGTCAGGTCGGCGAGGTCCAGGGGGAGGTGGCGCAGCCGCGCCCCGGGGACCCGGGAGCGGATCGACGCCATGGCGGCGTCGGCCTTCGATCCGTCCCGGCTCCCCAGGACGACCAGGGCGCCGGTGGCGGCCAGCTGCTCTGCGACGAAGTAGCCGATCCCGGCGTTGCCGCCGGTGACCAGGATGTTCTGGTCACCGGCGGACGGCAGCCGGTGGACGTCCCACGGTCGGATCTGGGATACGGAAGACACGGCGAAGGGCTCCTTGTGCTCGGGCGGTGCGCTCACGAGGAGCACCGGCCCGCTCAAGGTCGCAGGCCCGACCGACAGGTCGTCGACAGGACGCCGACAGATCTCGGTCACCGCCGACAGCTTCCGCCGGGCAGCCCCGACGCCGGGCCGCGGGACCGGTCGGGAGGCCGCTGGAGAGCGGCGTTCCGACCGGCCCACCTTCACTTCCGCCAGAACAAGTGGTGCGTCACGCCGCTCGGGCTGGGCACGACCTCCAGGTGGAACCGGTCGAGCAGATCGTCGGGCGACTCCCACAGCCGCACACCGGTTCCGAGTTTCACCGGCGACACGACCACGTGCAGGGTGTCGACGAGGTCGGTGTCGAGGAACTGGCGGATCGTGCTGGCACCGCCGCCCAGGCGGACGTCCTTGCCTTGCGCCGCCTCCTTGGCTTGCCCGAGGACGGTGGCCGGGTCGCCGTCGACGAAGTGGAAGGTGGTGTCGGACAGCGTGAACGAAGGGCGCGGGTGGTGGGTCATGACGAACACCGGCGTGTGGAACGGAGGCTCCTCCCCCCACCAGCCCCGCCAGTCGTGGTCCTGCCAGGGCCCGCGCTGCGGCCCGAACTTGTTGCGGCCCATGATTTCCGCACCGATGTTGCGGGCGAAGTCCCGCGTGAAGTAGTCGTCCAGGCCCCGGCTCCCGCCGGGATCCGTGCGCATGGGCCAGCTCGCCGTCGCCCCGGCCCAGGAGAACAGCCTTCCGGGATCGGCGTGGCCGAAGGGGTTCTCCAAGGTCTGGTCCTCACCGGCGCCGAACCCGTCCTGCGAGACGGTGAAGTTCTGCACTCTTACCAACTGAGCCACACGATCCTCCTGAGCCGCTGTCAACACTGATGCAGACCGGCACAGCCGCGGAAACTCATCGCTGCTCACGGTCGCGATACACAGGGATTCGATCGCCTCCGATGAGTCCGCGCACGCCGGGCGGTCTATTCGGTAGGCCGGGCCGAGGAGAGCGCACATCAGGCGTTCCACAGGGGCGGGCCAGAGGGAGAATCCGATGGGCAAGGTGCTGTGGCATGTGACGATGTCGCTGGACGGATACGTGGCCGGTCCCGACCATGCGATGGACTGGATGTCGGGAGTGCGGGTGGACCCGGCCATCCCCGAGGAATCCATCACGGGGCTGGGCGCTGTCCTCGGCGGGCGCCGCGGGTACGACGCCGTCGCCGAACGCCACCCGGGCCGGGCCGGGCGCCAGCCGTACGGCGGGGCGTGGAGCGGCCCGGTCTTCGTGCTGACGCACCATCCCGAGGACGCGATTCCCGATCCCGGCATCACGTTCCTGAACTGCGAGGTGGCCGAGGCGGTCGGGATCGGGCTGGCCGCCGCGGGAGGCAAGAACCTGGAGATCCACGGTCAGGACATCGCCCGGCAGTGCGTCGAGCAGGACCTGATCGACGAGTTCTACGTCCATGTCGCGCCCGTCATGCTCGGCACGGGGGTGCGGCTGTTCGACTGCCCCGGCATCGATCCCGTCCGCTGGGCCCTGGTCCACGACGGGGACCCCGCACAGGCCGTGAGTCTGCGCTACCAGCGGCCCTGACCCCGAAGTCCCGCTGCTCTTGCGGCAGTTGAGGCTCCCGGCACTCCGGCTGGCGATGACTTGTCTGGTGCTCCAACGGGGCGGGGCCGGGGCCGGTGGCGGCTTGACCGCGCTGACCGCGGGGGTGATGGTAGTGATCGCCAGGTTGATCTCCGGATGGCCAGCCGCCCGCTCGACGCCGCGCCCTGGCCCCGGCCCATGGAAGGAAGATCCGCCATTCTCAGCAAGACGTTCCTCATCCCCACCCCCGACGGCCAGGCCGACGCTTTCGCCGCCTTTCCCGACGACGGCGAGCGGCACCCGGCGGTGCTGCTGTACATGGACGCCTTCGGCGTGCGGCCCGTGCTTGAGGAGATGGCGCGCGAGCTGGCCGGGCACGGGTACTACGTGCTCGTGCCCAACCTCTTCTACCGGCACGGACCCGCGCCGGTCGTCGAACTCCCCGAGCACATCGGCCAGGAGGACCGGCCCGCACTGTTCGCGCAGTTGATGCCGCTGATCAACGCGCACACCCCGGAGCACGCGCTGCGCGACGCCGACGCCTACCTCCAGTTCCTCACCACCCGGCCCGAGGTCGCGGCCGGCCCGGTCGCGGTGGTCGGCTACTGCATGGGGGCGGCGCTCGCGCTGCGGACCGCGGCGGCGCACCCCGACCAGGTGGCCGCCGTCGCCGGATTCCACCCCGGCCCCCTGGTCACCGACGCACCCGACAGCCCGCACCTCCTGGCTCCCCGCCTGAAGGCGCAGATCCACCTCGGTCTCGCCGAGAAGGACATGACGCCCGAGGCCGTCTCCGAACTCGGCCGGGCCCTGGACACCGCGGGTGTCAGCCACACCTGCGAGGTCTACCCCGGCGCCGTGCACGGCTTCACGATGGCCGACACCGACGCCTTCAACTCCGCCGCGTTGCGACGCCATTGGGACCGGCTGCTCCCCCTCCTCGACCGCACGCTGGCCACGGGCTGAGGAGGCTCCGGGCCCGGTCAGCTCGGCGCAGGCTCTCCCGGCGGCGTGTCAAGGTCGCGCAGCGCGTTTTCTACGACCTCCGTGAGGGCCGGGTGGATCCACAGGGGCTTCTCCGCCAGCTCCCGCGCGGTCATCCTGAAGGTCAGGGCGAGGACGAGGGGCTGGACCAGGGTGGCGGCCTGCGGGCCGAGCAGGTGGGCGCCGAGCAGGCGGCCGGTGCCCCGGTCGGCGAGGACCTTGCAGAAGCCCTCCGTCTCCTCCAGGGCCCAGCCGTAGGCCACGTCCGCGTAGTGGTGCACCGCGACGACGTAGTCGAGACCCTGGTCGCGGGCCTCCTGCTCGGTGAGGCCGACCTGGGCGATCTGGGGTCGGGTGAACACGGCGGAGGGGACCGCCTCGTAGCTCATCGTCCGCTCCCGGCCCGGGTGCAGGAGATTGTGCGCGACCACCTCGGCCTCGCGGTTGGCGACGTGTTTGAGAGGCTGCGGGCTGGACACGTCGCCCAGCGCCCATACGCCCTCGGCGCTGGTGCGCAACTGCGCGTCGACGCTGATCCGCCCGTCCTCGCCCGTGTCGACGCCGCCCCGGTCCAGGTCGAGCAGGTCGCTGTTGGGGCGGCGGCCGACGGCCACCAGCAGGGCCTCGGTTCGCAGTTCGGTGCCGTCGTCCAGCGTGACCAGGAGATCGCCGGGCTCGCCGGACAGCCCGGTCACCTCACGCCCGAGGCGCAGGTCCCAGTGGGCGCGCATCGCGTCGGTGAAGGCCTTGGAGATCGACTCGTCCTGCTGGCCGAGTAGCCGGTCCTGCTGTTCGACGAGGGTCACCTCGCTGCCCGCGGAGTGGAAGACGTGCGCCAGTTCCGCTGCGACGTATCCACCGCCGACCACGACCAGGCGGCCGGGCGGGGTGGTGACGCGCATGATCGTGTCGGAAGTCTCGTAGGGCAGTCCGGAGTCGGCGATCACCGGCGGGACGACGGGCCGGCCGCCGGCGGCGAGGACGACCCGGTCGGCGTAGAGGTCCACCGGCCCCGTTCCGGTCTCGACGCGCAGCCGCCGGTCCCCCGTGAAGCGGGCCCGCCCGCGGTACACGGTGATGTGGTCCGAGGCGCGCCGGTCCTGTTCGCCCTCCTCGGAGGTGCTGTCGAGGCGGCCGAAAACACGGTCGTGGACGGCGGGCCAGTGGATCCGCCGCAGCTCGGCGTCCACGTTGTGCCGCGCTGCCTCACCGACCGCGTCGGCGACGTCGGCGGTCGCGGCGAGCATCTTGCTCGGGATGCAGCCGGCGTTCAGGCAGGTTCCCCCGAAGGGCCCCTCCGCGACGATGGCGACGTCCAGGTGGGCAAAGCGGTCGTCGATGAGGGCGTTGCCCGACCCCGCTCCGAGAACGATCAGGTCATGAGAGCGCATAGCGGCAACGTATCCGCTTCGTGGTGATTCATTCTCTTTGGATGGTGCCCGGACCTGTCGGCCCCAGACCCCGGCGGCCTGCCCGCCCCCTCGTCAGCCCAGCAGCCGGAGCACCGCCTCCTCGATGGGGCCCTGCGTGGACGGGTGCCCGTAGTCCGCGCCCGCGCCCAAGCCGCCCAGCTGGGTCGCCATGGTGCGCCCCTGGTCGTACAGCTCGATGACGCGCGGGTCGGTGGAGGAAGCGCTGCACACGGCGGGCATGTGGCCGAGGTAGTGGCTCACTTCGCGCACCACCCGCACCACGGCCCGGTGCCGGGCCGTCCCGGAGCGCCGTGCGACGGGTTCGGACACCGCGAGCCCGACCGCCGCCAGCACCGTGGCGTGCCACGTCCTGAAGCCTTGGCGGTGATCTCGACGCCCGACAGGCCGCGCAGCGCGTCGTTGAGGTCCGCCCCGTGGACCTCGTGCGAGCACACGGTCCTTGCCGAGGCCGCCGGCGGCGAGCTGCCGGGACACCCGGCGGCACAGCAGGGCGCCTGGGCCACCTCGCGTACGTGTGCGTGCTTGGCCGCGTCCTGGCGGGCCCGGAACTCCTCGTGGCAGAGGTACTGCCGCCGCCCCGCGTCGTCCGTGCCGACCGCCTGGAGATGCCCGTTGGGGCCAGGGCAGATCCATTCGTCCGTCCAGGCCAGCGGGACGGCGAGCGCGCGCAGGCGCCGCAGTTCGTCCGGGTCGTCCACAGCCCTTCCCCCGCGGTCGAGGTAACGGAAACCACTGCCGTGACGCACCCGGCGCAACCCGGGACGGTGGGGGTCGCTGGTCCTCGACCGCACGAGCACTCCTCGAACGCGGTCGCGTGCGCCCGCACGCCGAGTTCGTGATGGGCCGTCAGGTCACCCGGTACCGCTCGCCGTTCCGCCGGCCGTCGGCGATCCGACCCCTCGCCACGGTGGACGGCACGTCACCCCGGCGTCGACCGGCCGCGCCGATCACCCGCTCCGCACGACGAACTCCGCCCCGTCAGGGCATGCCGTGTCCGGATCCGAAGGACGGCGACGCAGGATGGGCCCATGGGAAAGACGGCTCTCATCGTCATCGACATGATCAACACCTACGACCACGAGGACGCGGAGCTGCTGCTGCCCTCGGTGGAGGCAGTCCTGCCGACCGTGGCGGAGCTACTCGCCCGTGCGCGCCGAAGCGATGTCCCCGTCATCTACGCCAACGACAACTTCGGCGAGTGGCGCTCGCACCACGGCGAGATCGTCGAGACGGCGCTGCGCGGGCCGCACGCCGATCTGGTTCGGCCCGTCGCGCCCGACAAGGCGTCCTTGTTCGTCGTCAAGGCACGCCACTCGATCTTCTACGAGACACCGCTCGGCTATCTGCTGAGCCAGCAGAAGGTCGACCACGTGGTGCTGTGCGGTCAGGTCACCGAGCAGTGCGTGCTGTACTCGGCGCTCGACGCCCACATCCGGCACCTGGAGGTGACCGTGCCCAGCGACGCCGTCGCGCACATCCACGAGGACCTCGCGGCGGCGGCCCTGCGCATGATGGAGCGCAACATGGGGGCGCACATCCCGGTCGCCGCCGACCTCCGCTTCTGAGCCCGGCGTCCGGTTAGGGACCCGGGCGAGCGGGCACCCGGGGGCCGGCCGGACACACACCGGCCGCCGAAATCGAAGCCACGGAAGCGAGGTACGTCATGGGCCATGGCGGAGATGTGATCGCGGAGCTGACGGCCGACCACCGGGAGGTCGACGACCTGTTCGCCGAGATCGAGAAGGCCCCCGCCGGCAGCGACGAACGCAAGAAGCTCGCCGACCGGCTCACGATCGAACTGGTCCGGCACTCCGTCGCGGAGGAGGAACACCTCTATCCCGCGGTACGGGAACACCTCCCCCAGGGCGACGCGATCGCGGACAAGGAGCTGACCGACCACTCCAAGGTGGAGCAGCTCCTCAAGCAGCTCGAACACCGCGACGCCGACGCCCACGACTTCGACAAGATCGTGGCCGAGCTCAGGTTCGAGGTCACCTCGCATGTGCACGACGAGGAGACGAACCTGTTCGTGAAGCTCCGCCAAACCTGCTCGGCCGAGCGCATGGAGGAGCTGGGCGACAAGATCCGCTCGGCGAAGAAGGCGGCACCGACCCGCCCCCACCCCGGCGCGCCGAACACGCCCCCGCTCAACAAGCTCCTGGCCCCCGGGACCGGGTTCGTGGACCGCGTACGCGACCACGTCACCGGCCGCGGCAAGTAACCGGCCGCTCCGCACGAGGCGCGTCCGCGCTCCGCACCCTTGCCCCGCGCCGCGACCCACGGGGCGCGCCGCGCCTCTCCGGTCGCCGTGGCGGGCGCGGCGGGTGAGCCTGGGAGGGCAGCGGTCACGGGCGGGACGTCGAGGAGGAAGCTCCATGAGTGTGCGCAAGCGGGCCGAACGCTGGCCGGTCTACCGTCAGCTCACCGGCGCCGACCCGCTGGGCCGCGGCCGCGCCGCCATGTCGGAGCACACCGAACGGCTCAGGCCCCGTACCGAGACCGCCGACCGGGTGGTCCCGTCCATCTGTCCGTACTGCGCGGTCGGCTGCGGCCAGCAGGTCTACGTCAAGGACGACAAGGTCGTCCAGATCGAGGGCGACCCGGACTCCCCGGTCAGCCGGGGCCGGCTGTGTCCCAAGGGCTCGGCGACACTCCAGCTCACCACCGGCTCCGCCCGCCGTCACCAAGTGCTCTACCGCCGCCCCCACGCCACCGACTGGGAGCCGCTCGATCTGGAGACGGCCATGGACATGGTGGCCGACCGGGTGATCGAGACGCGGCGCCGCACCTGGGAGTGGGAGCACGAGGGGAAGCGAACCGCGCGCACCCTCGGCATCGCGAGCCTGGGCGGCGCGACCCTGGACAACGAGGAGAACTACCTCATCAAGAAGCTCCTCACGGGTCTCGGCGTGGTCCAGGTGGAGAACCAGGCGCGGGTCTGCCACAGCTCCACGGTCAGCGGGCTCGGCACGTCCTTCGGACGCGGCGGGGCCACCACCTTCATGCAGGACCTCCAGCACGCCGACTGCATCGTCATCCAGGGCTCCAACTTCGCCGAGGCACACCCGGTCGGCTTCCAGTGGGTGATGGAGGCGAAGGCGCGCGGCGCCCGGATCATCCATGTGGACCCGCGCTACACCCGCACCAGCGCGCTCGCGGATCTGCATGTGCCGATCCGCGCGGGCAGCGACATCGCGTTCCTCGGCGGGATCATCAACCACGTCCTGACCGAGGAGAAGGACTTCCGCGAGTACGTGCTCGCCTACACCAACGCCGCCACGCTGGTCGGCGAGGACTTCCGCGACACCGAGGACCTCGACGGGGTCTTCTCCGGTCTCGACGAGGACGCGCACCACTACGACCCGTCCAGCTGGCAGTACGAGGGCGTGCGGGTGCAGGCGCCCGCCGGTGACGTGGACGAGCAGTACGAGGTGCGCACGCGCGGGTCCGGCGACCCCGAGACGCACGGCTCGGGCGGCGCGCGCACCGGGCACCTGGCACCGCGCGACGAGACCCTCACCCACCCGCGCTGCGTGTACCAGATCCTCAAACGTCACTACGCCCGCTACACACCGGAGTTGGTGGAGCGCACCTGCGGCGTCCCGCGCGAGACGTTCCTGCGGGTGTGCGAGGACCTCACCTCGAACTCGGGCCGCGAGCGGACGAGCGCGTTCGTGTACGCGGTGGGCTGGACCCAGCACTCGGTCGGCTCGCAGTACATCCGCGCGGCGAGCGTCCTCCAGCTGCTGCTCGGCAACATCGGCCGGCCCGGCGGCGGCATCCAGGCGCTGCGCGGCCACGCCTCCATCCAGGGCTCCAGCGACATCCCCACCCTGTACAACCTGCTGCCGGGCTACCTTCCGATGCCGCACGCCCACGCGCACGAGTCGCTGGACTCGTTCGTCGAGGCCAGCCGCACGGAGAAGGGCTTCTGGGCCGAGATGCGGGCGTACTTCGTCAGCCTCCTCAAGGCCTACTACGGCGACGCGGCGACCGCGGACAACGACTACTGCTTCGACCACCTGCCGCGGCTGACCGGTTCGCACTCGACGTACGACACGGTGATGGCGCAGCTCGACGGTGTGTGCAAGGGGTATTTCCTGCTGGGGGAGAACCCCGCCGTCGGCTCGGCCAACACCCGGCTGCAACGGCTGGGCATGGCGCGGTTGGAGTGGCTGGTCGTGCGGGACTTCTCGCTCATCGAGTCGGCGACCTGGTGGCAGGACGGGCCCGAGATCGAGACGGGTGAGCTGCGGACGCGGGACATCGCCACCGAGGTGTTCTTCTTCCCGGCCGCCTCCCACACCGAGAAGTCGGGTTCGTTCACCAACACCAACCGGTGGCTCCAGTGGCATCACGCGGCCGTCGAGCCCGAGGGCGACGCCCGCAGCGATCTGTGGTTCATGTACCACCTGGGCCGGCGCATCAAGGCGAAACTGGCCGGCTCCACCGACCCGATGGACCGTCCCGTACAGGACCTGACCTGGGACTACCCGGTGGACGGACCTTTGCGCGAGCCGATCGCCGACCACATTCTCGCCGAGATCAACGGCCACGGCCCGGACGGGGCCCCGCTGTCCGCCTACACCCAGCTCAAGGACGACGGCTCCACGCGCTGTGGGTGCTGGATCTACTGCGGGGTGTACGCCGACGGCATCAACCACGCGGCCCGCCGCAAGCCGGGCGCGGAGCAGGACTGGGTGGCGGCCGAGTGGGCCTGGGCCTGGCCCGCCAACCGCCGCATCCTGTACAACCGCGCTTCGGCCGCACCCGACGGCGCCCCGTGGAGCGAACGCAAGGCGTACGTGTGGTGGGACGCGGCCGAGCGGAAGTGGACCGGCCGCGACGTTCCGGACTTCGTCCCCGACCGGGCCCCCGACCACGTGCCGCCCAGGGACGCGAAGGGACCCGACGCGCTGCGCGGCGACGACCCGTTCATCATGCAGGCCGACGGCAAGGGCTGGCTGTACGCGCCCGCGGGCCTGGAAGACGGCCCGCTGCCCACCCACTACGAGCCGCAGGACTCGCCGTTCACCAACGCGCTCTACCCGTCGACGCCGCGCTCCCCCGTCCGCCAGCTGCTGCCCCGGGAGGGAAACCGCTACCACCCCAGCGGCGAGGAGAAGGGCGCCGAGGTCTTCCCGTACATCGTCACCACCCACCGTCTCACCGAGCACTTCACGGCGGGCGGGATGAGCCGCTGGTCCTCCCATCTCGCCGAACTTCAGCCGGAGTTGTTCTGCGAGGTCTCCCCACAGCTGGCCGCCGAGCGCGGGCTGGAGCACACGGGCTGGGCCACCATCGTCACGGCCCGCAACGCGATCGAGGCCCGCGTCCTGGTCACCGACCGGATCCGGCCGCTGACCGTGCACGGGCGCACCGTGCACCAGATCGGGCTGCCCTTCCACTGGGGGCCCAACGGCATGGTCACCGGGGACGCCGCCAACGAGCTGATGGCGATCGCGCTCGACCCCAACGCCCACATCCAGGAGGACAAGGCGCTCACCGCCGACATCCGCCCGGGACGCCGGCCGCGCGGCCCCGACCTGCCGAAACTCGTGGCCGAGTACCGCAGGCGGGCAGGCATCACCGGGTCGACCGGCACGGAGGTACGCACATGACGGACCGTCACCTGCTGAGCGGCCCCGAGCCGGACCCGGCCCTCGATGCCGGGCACGCCGAACCGCCGCCGCGCGTCGGCTTCTTCACCGACACCTCCGTATGCATCGGCTGCAAGGCCTGCGAGGTGGCGTGCAAGGAGTGGAACGCCATCCCCGAGGACGGCCTGTCGCTGACCGGCATGAGCTACGACAACACCGCGGGCCTGGGCGCCTCGACGTGGCGGCACGTCGCCTTCGTCGAGCAGCAGGTCCCCGCCCCGGACGGCAGGCCCCAACTCCCGCTCCTCGACGGCGAGTCGAAGGGAGCGCCCGAGCCGTCCGAGCTGCGCTGGTTGATGTCGTCCGACGTGTGCAAGCACTGCACGCACGCGGCCTGCCTGGACGTGTGCCCCACCGGCTCGCTGTTCCGCACCGAGTTCGGCACGGTCGTCGTCCAGGAGGACATCTGCAACGGCTGCGGCTACTGCGTGCCCGCCTGCCCGTACGGGGTCATCGAGCAACGCCCGGGCGACGGAAGGGCCTTCAAGTGCACGCTGTGCTACGACCGGCTGGGCGCCGGGCAGGAGCCGGCGTGCGCCAAGGCCTGCCCGACCGACTCCATCCAGTTCGGCCCGCTGGAGGAGCTGCGCGAGCGCGCGGCGCTGCGCGTCGGACAGTTGCGGGACGCCGGGGTGGCCGGGGCCCGGCTCTACGGCCACGAGCCCGACAACGGGGTCGGCGGCGACGGCGCCTTCTTCCTGCTGCTCGACGAGCCCGAGGTCTACGGCCTGCCGCCCGCCCCGGTCGTCACCACCCGCGACCTTCCCGCCATGTGGAAGCACGCGGGCGTGGCCGCCCTTGCCCTGCTCGGCGGGATGGCCGCGTCCTTCGCGCTGCCCGCGATCACACGACGGAGGTCACGATGAGCGAGGCGAGCACCGCGCGCCCCGACGGCGGGCGAGGGGCAGGGCGGCGCCGGGGCCGGCGCGGTGAGCAACTGATGGTGCCGCGCGCCGAGTTCGACTCGTACTACGGAAGGCCCGTCATCAAGGCGCCGTCGTGGGCGGCGCGGGACATCGCCGGGTACTTCTTCCTCGGCGGACTCGCGGGGGCCGGCTCGGTGCTCGCCGCGGGCGCCCAGCTGACGGGGCGCCCGGCCACGGCCACCGCCATGAAGGTGTCCTCCCTCGCGGCCGTGTCGCTCTCCGCGGCGGCCCTCGTCCACGACCTGGGCGTGCCGAGCCGGTTCGCGAACATGCTGCGGGTGTTCAAGCCGACCTCGCCGATGAGCGTCGGCTCCTGGCTGCTGTCGCTCTACGGCCCCGCGGCGGGCGCCGCCGCCCTCACCGCCGCGACGGGGCGACTGCCCCGCGTCGGCGCGGCCGCGACGGCGGGGGCCGCGCTGCTGGGGCCCGCCGTCGCCTCGTACACGGCGGTCCTCGCCGCCGACACCGCCGTGCCCGCATGGCACGGCGCCCACCGTGAACTGCCGTATCTGTTCGTCGCGTCGGCGACCGCCGCGGCCGCCGGGATGGCCCTGGCCGTGGGACCGTCGCACGAGAGCGCCCCGGCCCGCTGCGCCGCGCCGCTCGCCGCCCTCGCCGAGACCGCCGCCCTCCGGTGCGCGCGGCGCCGCCTGGGCATGGTGGCCGAGACGTATGAGCAGGGCCGGGCGGGCCGGCTGCTCAAGGCCGCCGAGATCCTCACGGCGGGCGGGGCGGTGGCCGGCGCGCTGGCCGGGCACCGCCGTCCGGTGGCCGTGGCGGGCGGGCTCGCCCTGCTCGCGGGCTCGGTGTGCACCCGTTTCGGCGTCTTCGCCGCCGGGATCGCCTCGGCCGAGGACCCCGCATACACGGTGGTTCCGCAGCGGGAGCTGCTCGATGCCGCTCACTGACCGCCGTGCCGGCCGCGCCCGGTCACAGGTCGCGGAGCGCGGGCAGCAGCTTCTTCTCGGCCCACTCGATGAACGGCAGTTGGTGTCCTCCGCCGATCTGTACGAGCGCGACCTCGGTGAAGCCCGCGTCGACGAAGGGGCGCACCGCATCGACGAACGCGCTGACGTCGTCGCCGCACGGGATGGCCTCGGCCACGTCCTGCGGGGTGACGAACTGCGTCGCCCCCGCGAAGCCGGACGGGCCCGGGAGCTCCGAGTTCACCGGCCAGCCGCCGCCGAACCAGCGGAACTGGTCGTGGGCGCGGGCGACCGCCGCGTCGCGGTCCGTGTCGAAGCAGACCGGCAGCTGGCCCACCCGGGGCTTGCCCGCGCCACCGTGCCGGTCGAAGGACTCGACGAGCTCCCGCTTGGGTTCGGTGGCGATCAGGAGGTCGGCGCTGCGCCCGGCCAGGGCGCAGGAGCGCTCCCCGGACACCGCGACGCCGATCGGCGGGAGCTCGTCGGGCAGGTCCCAGAGCCGGGCGTTGGAGACGGCGAAGTGCGCGCCCTCGTGGTTGACGTTGCCGCCCTCGAAGAGCGCGCGGATGATGTCGACGGCCTCGTCGAGCATCTCCAGGCGCACCTGGGGCGCGGGCCAACCGGCTCCCACCACATGCTCGTTGAGGTTCTCCCCGGACCCCAGCCCGAGGCGGAACCTGCCTTCGGACAGGATCTGCATGGTCGCCGCCTTCTGGGCCACGATCACGGGGTGGTAGCGCACCGTCGGACAGGTCACGTACGTCATGAGCGGGATGCGCGTGGTCGCCTGCGCCGCCGCGCCGAGCACGCTCCACGCGTACGAGGCGTGACCCTGGCTGTCGAGCCACGGGAAGTAGTGGTCGGAGGTGACGGAGAAGTCGAACCCCGCGCGCTCGGCGGCGACCAGGTCCGTCACGAGTTCGCGCGGGCCGGTCTGCTCGGTCATCATTGTGTAGCCGATTTGCACCATATGTAATGACTAGCCGCGTTCTCTGGAGGGAAACATCCCTCGCTCCACTCACCGGCGCCGGGTCTCCCGGCCCGTCCCCACGCGCCGCGGCCGCCCGGATCGCGGAGTCCGCCAGGTGCGGGCACCATGGGTGGGCTGGGCGCTGCGCCCACGGCCAGGAGGACTCGATGCTGCTGCCCGACAAGGTGACCCTCGCCCGTCTTCTCGCCCACTACCGCGAGCAGGAGCGCCTGGTCCTGGCCAATCCTCACGTGCCGAGCCTGCGCAGGACCTTCGAGGACACCGCGTACACACTGTGCGTGCTGATGGGCGAGCGCACGGCGCACCGGGCGATCCGCGCCGCCGAGCGCTATCTGGGCGGGGCGGCGCTGCGGCCCGCCCCGGGGCCGACCGCCGGGTCGCTGACTTCCGGCGGTCCGGGCACGTAGAGCGGCCTCGACGGGGCACTCTCCCCGTGAGTCCCTCCCGCGGACAGCCGGACACCGCTCCGCGCGCGGCGAGCGACAGCGAAGGAGGTGGGTGAACCCATGCCGACGGAATCGACCGACGCTCCCCGGGAGCGCACCGCCGGAGGCGGGCGCTTCGCGGTCGTGACGCGGCGCCTTCCCGAGGCCGCGGTCCTCTCACTGACCGGCGAACTGGACCACGACACCGCCGAGCCGCTGCGGGCCGCCCTCGCCGAGCAGATCGGGACACCGGAGCGCATCGTGGTCGACTGCCTGGACCTGCGGTTCTGCGATTCGACCGGACTCAACACCCTGTTGCGGGCCAGAGCGGCGGCGCAGGCGGCGGGCGGCAGCGTGGAACTCGCCGCGCTCCAGCCCTCCGTGGCCCGGATGTTCGAGATCACCGGGGCGCACACCGTCTTCCGCACCCACGCCGACCTGGACGCGGCGCTCGCGGCCGGGCCCCCGGCGTAGCGGGACGGGACATGGCCAGCACGCAACCCCCCGGGCACAGCCAGATCCGCCGCCTGGCGCTGTTCGGCGTCAAGGGCGCGGTCACCCGCTGCCGCGATTTCACCGCCCGCGCCCTGGACGACTGGGGCTGGACCTCCGCCGTCGAGACGGCCGACGCACAGCGGGTCGACGATGTGCTCCTGCTGGTGTCCGAGGTCGTCACCAACGCCTGTCTGCACGCGGGCGGGCCCCGGGAGCTGGTCCTGCGGCACGCGGACGGGCGCCTGCGGGTGGAGGTGCTCGACGACAGTCCCGCCGCGCCCGTGCGCCGCCCCCGCGCCCCGTCCCTGCCCGGCGGTCACGGCCTGATGGTGCTCGACCGGCTCGCGGGCAGCTGGGGCACGGCGCCCACGGGGGCGGGCAAGGTGGTGTGGCTGGAGGTCGTCCTGCCCTCACGGGCCGGGCCGTAGGCCGTCAGGCCTCGTCGCTCGCGTCGTCCAGGAGTCCCGAGCGCAGCCGTTCCAGGATCTGCGCCAGCAGCCGTGAGACATGCATCTGGGAGAGGCCCACCCGGGCGCCGATCTCGGACTGCGTCAGCTCCTCGCCGAAGCGCAGCGAGAGCAGGGTGCGCTCACGGTCGGTGAGGGCCGCGATGAGCGGCTTGAGGGACTCCAGGGACTCGACGACATCGAACGACTCGTCGTCCTGGCCGAGCGAACGCATCACCGCGCTTTCGCCCGCGTCCTCATCGTCCGCGATGTCGAGCGAGCGGGTGGTGTAGGCGTTGGCGGCCTGTTCGCCCTCGACGACTTCGGCCTCGGGCACGCCCAGGCGCTCCGCTAGCTCGGCCGTGGTGGGCGCCCGGCCGAGTTCCTGCCCGAGTTCCGCCTGGGCTCCGGCCAGGCGCAGCCGCAGCTCCTGGAGCCTGCGCGGCACCTGGACCGCCCAGCTGGTGTCGCGGAAGAACCGCTTCATCTCCCCCGTGATGGTCGGCAGCGCGAACGAGGAGAACTCCACTCCGCGCTCCACCTCGAAGCGATTGATCGCCTTGATCAGGCCGATCGTGCCGACCTGGACGATGTCGTCCATCGGCTCCACGCGGTTGCGGAAGCGCCGCGCCGCGAACCGCACCAGGCTGAGGTTGAGCTCGACCAGGGTGTTGCGGACGTAGGCGTGCTCCGGGGTGCCCTCCTCCAGCGCGTCGAGACGCCCGAACAGGGCCGCCGAGAGCGACTGGGCCGCGCCGGTGCTCAGCGTCTGGGGCCGCTCCACCTCGGCGATGCCGTCCAGCGCCCGGCGCCGCACGTCGGAGGCGGGCGGTTGGGGTGGTGCGGTGCGGATCGGTCCTGCGGAGGCGGTGGGCATGGGGCTCCTTCGACGGGGCGGGGGCGCCCTGCCCGGTGGCAGGGGGTCCGTCGTCCGAGCGGTCCTGCACGTTTGATGCCCGTTTCGCACCTCTTTCATGCCGAATGCGATTCGGTTCCGGGTTCTCGGGCAGTCGCCTGTCATGGATGGCGGACACGTCACGCAGCATCACTCGGCGACTCGCCGGTTCGCCCTTGACGGCGGCCCGGGCGTGGTGGCCCAGAGCCGGGACCTCACACGCGCCGTCCTCGACGAGTGGTTCGGCCCGCGCGGCCCCCAGGCCAGCACCGCCGCCGATGACGCGCTGCTGCTCGTGTCGGAACTGGTCACCAACGCCTGCACCCACGGTGACGCCCCGTACGAGCTGCGCCTGGACCATGTCGACGGCAGGGTGTGGGTGCAGGTCAGCGATCACAGCCCCGAACGCCCGCGCCCGCACGGCCGCCACCGCGCCGCCAGGGCCTCGGGCCACGGCCTGTATCTCCTCCAGCGGCTCTCCGCGGCCTGGGGCTGGGTGCCGCGGGGCCGGGGCAAGACCGTCTGGTTCGAGATCCGCCTGCCGGGAGCCGAGCCGTAGGGTGCGCCTCGGTGCCGCCATCGGGATGCCGAGGAAGGCCCCGCGTGCCAAAGTGGCTCCCTGGATCTACTCGCGAGGCCGCGTCGGCGAGGTGTCGGGAGCCCGGGAACGGTGGGCTCTCAGGTCTGGTCCTCCTCCGTGTGCCGGTGCCGTACCCACAGCGGCAGCACGAACCAGCACACCAGGTACCAGGCGACCACGGCGCCCACCAGCCAGCCCCAGTAGTCGCCCTCGGAGGCGACCCGCAGGACGAGGATCAGCGCCGAGGTCATCGTGGCGAGGAGGAGCACCAGACCCGTGACCGTGAGCCGGGACGCCCACACCACGGCGGTCGGTTTGATGTGGCGCCCGGCCAGCAGGCGGTGGAAGGAGACCGGCGCGACGAGAGCGCCGGTGGTCACCGAGCCGAGCACCACCGTGCACACGTAGATGGTCCGGTCGGCGTGGCCCAGCTGGTGGAAGACCGGGGTGAACGCCACGGTGAGGAGGAACCCGAACAGGATCTGCACGCCCGTCTGCGCCACCCTGACCTCCTGGATGAGGTCACCCCACTTGCGGTCCGCGCGCCCGGCCGGGGACTCGTCGCGCCCGTCGTCGAACTGCCGGTTCCCGTCGTCGTCCGTCCGCATGGCGTCCTCCCGCACTCCGCACCGCACCGCCCACGGAGTGCACGGGCGGTGCCGCATCAGTACCCGGTGCGGCTCTTCTGAATCAGCGGGACCGGCCGGCGGGTGACCGTTGCGCGCGGCCCGCACCGGGTAGGCGTAGACCATGACCACCCAGCAACGAGGCCCCGCCCTGCCGGAGGCCCGCGGTGAACTCTCCGCGGCGCTGATCGACCACCTGCGCGGCGGCGCCACCCCCCTCCCCGACGAGCACGCTGCCGAGCGGGCGCAGCCCTACGGCGACGATCTGCAGCTGGCCCTGTACGTCTGCTACGAGCCGCACTACCGCGGCTTCGCCGGGGTGGACGAGGAGTGCGAGTGGGATCCGGCCCTGATCGGGGCGCGCCGTCTGCTGGAGGATCGGTTCCTCACGGCGCTGCGCCATGACGCGGCACGCGGGCACGAGGACGTCGACGACGCCTTCGGCGACCTGCTCGTGGAGCCGGTCCACGGCACCGGTGTCTCGCACCACCTCCAGGACGAGGGCGAGCTGTGGCAGCTGCGCGAGTACGCCGCCCAGCGTTCGCTGTACCACCTGAAGGAGGCCGACCCGCATGCCTGGGTGCTCCCGCGGCTGTGGGGCCGGGCGAAGGCGGGGATGGCCGCGGTGGAGTTCGACGAGTACGGGGGCGGACGCGCCGAGCGGGTGCACGCCCGGCTCTTCGCCGACCTCATGGACGACCTCAGCCTGAACACGGAGTACGGCCACTACCTGGAGGCCGCGTCGGCCCAGATGCTGGCCACCGTGAACCTCATGTCACTCCTCGGGCTGCGCCGTTCCCTGCGCGGCGCGCTCGTCGGCCACTTCGCCACCCTGGAGGTCACCTCGTCGCCCGCCTCCCGCCGGCTGGCGCTGGCGATGAAGCGGGCCGGCGCGGGCCCCGCCGCCGAGTTCTTCTACACCGAGCACGTGGAGGCCGACGCGGTGCATGAGCAGGTCGTACGCCACGAGGTGGTCGGCGGTCTGCTGGAGGAGGAGCCGCAGCTCGCGGCGGACATCGTGTTCGGCATCGACGCCACCGTGTTCCTGGAGGACCGCTTCGGCGACCACCTGCTCGCATGCTGGCGGGCCGGGGACACCTCGCTGCGGGTTCCGCTTCCCGCCCCGACAGGCGCCCCCAGGCAATAAACATCGAATTCAATAGATCTATCCCGAATTGCCGGGTACGCGGAGAACGTGAATCTTTTCGCTCTCCCTGGTGTGTACGGCCCGCAGGACGACACCGCCCTGCTGGCGGAGACGCTGCGCGACGAACCGGTGCCCCAGGGCGCCGAAGTCCTCGACATCGGCACCGGCACCGGCGCGCTCGCCCTGGCGGCGGCGCGGCGCGGCGCTCGCGTCACCGCGGTCGACATCTCGTGGCGCGCGGTGCTCAGCACCCGTCTCAACGCCCGCCTGGCCGGGCTGCCCGTGAACGTACTGCGGGGCAACCTGCTGGCGCCGGTGGCGGAACGTTCCTACGACCTCATCCTGAGCAACCCGCCCTACGTACCGGCAGACCGCCCCACCGCCCCCCGGCACAGCCCCGCCCAGGCCTGGGACGCCGGAGGGGACGGCCGCCTCCTGCTGCGCCGCATCTGTCGCGAGGCACCCCTGCGGCTGCGGCCCGGTGGCGTGCTCCTGCTCGTCCACTCCGCTCTCAGCGGCGCCGAGTCGACGCTCGCCGAGCTGCGGGAGGAAGGTCTCAAGGCGGCGGTGGCGGCCCGCCGGTCCATCCCGTTCGGGCCCGTCCTGCGCTCCCGCAGCGCGTGGCTCGCCGGGCAGGGCCTGATCGAGGACGGCGCAACGACAGAGGAGCTGGTGGTGATCCGTGCCGAACGTCCCGTCTGACGAGAACCGGCGCATCCAGCTGCGCCGCGAGGGGCCCCTGCTCGTCGAGGGCCCCGTGGAAGTCGTGCTCGAAGACGGCACCACCGCCGTCTCCGAGCGCTGTGTGGTGGCGCTGTGCACCTGTCGCCGCAGCCGCCGCTACCCGTGGTGCGACACCAGCCACCGACGCCGGAGCTGACGAGGTGAATGCGGTACACACGGTGTCCACCGGGTACTCGGGCACCATGATCACGTTTGGGGTCGAAGAAGAGTATCTGCTGGTGGACCCCGTCACAGGTCTCCCCGTCGCGCGCTCCGAAGAGGTCCGCGCCGCCGCGGACCTCGGCCCCGTCGCCGACGAGGAGGAGGTGCAGCCCGAACTCCTCCAGGCGCAGGTGGAGGTGGCCACGCCCATCTGCGTGGCGCTGGAGGAAGCCGGCGGCCACCTGCTGCGGCTGCGGCACGCCGTCGCGGCCGCCGCCGAAGGGCTCGGCTGCCGGCTGGCGCCGGTCGCGGCCGCCCCCCACCTCGGCGCGGCCCCGGTGCCCGTCACCGATCGGCCGCGCTACCAGGCCATGCACACCAGCGCCGCGCAGCTCGTCGACGAACAGCTGATCAACGGCATGCACGTGCACGTCGCGGTCCCGGACCGCGAGATGGGCGTCGCCGTGCTGAACCGGATCCGGGTCTGGCTGCCCACGCTGCTCGCGCTGTCGGCCAACTCACCGCTGTGGGACGGCCGCGCCACCGGGTTCGCCAGCTGGCGCACCCTGGTCTTCGGCCGCTGGCCGGTGAGCGGCCCGCCGCCGCGGTTCGCCGACATCGACGACTACGAGTCCCGCGTGGAGGCGCTCAACACCGCCGGGGCCGTCTTGGACAACGGCCAGCTCTACTGGCACGCCCGTCTGTCCGAGCGCTACCCCACCGTCGAAATCCGTTGTCTGGACGTCCAGTTGGAGGTGGACGAGGCCGTGATGCTCGCCGGTGTCGTGCGGGCCCTGGTGGCGACGGCGATGCGCAAGCAGAAGGACGGCGAGCCCGTCCCGGAGATCCCGCAGGAGCTCCTGCAAGCGGCCACCTGGCGCGCCGCCCGGGACGGGCTCAGCGGCAAGCTCATCGATCCCACCGGGCGGCTGCGCAAGTGCGGCGACGTGCTGTGCATGCTCGCCTCGCACATCGGCCCCGCCCTGGAAGCCGCGGGCGACGCCCGCGAAGTCAATTCCCTGCTGCACCGGCTCCTGCGCGAGGGAACCGGGGCGGACCGGCAACTCCAGGCCTTCGCCGAGGGCGGCATGCCCGCCGTGCTCGACCTCATCACGGACGGTTCCCACACCGCCTGAAGCGCCGAAGCCACGGCACGGAAACGTACCGCGCGCCCGCAGGCGGAATCGCGCGCGACACCGTACGCGTTCTGCCGCGCACACCCCGCTCATGGTTCCGCCGCGCCGCGAGTCGTGCCCGGCAACATGCATAAGGCTCGCCTCAGCGGACATACGCCCCGACGGAATGAACGGCGCCGGGACTCTTCCCCGCGCATCACGTCTCTTTCTCCGGAAAAAACCTCGCGCCGAGGAGGCGGAAGCCATGTCCGCTCGCTGTGCCGCCCGCCGCACGTACGACGACACTCCGCACACCGATGAGGCTTTCGGACGGCTCGCGGCCCTGCCGGAGGGTGACGAACGGGCCGCTCTGCGCGAAGAGTTGATCACCGCCTGGCTGCCCCTGTCGCGACGGCTCGCCGGACGCTACCGCAACCGCGGCGAGTCGGTGGAGGACCTGTGCCAGATCGCGGCGGTCGGCCTGCTCAAGGCCGTCGACGGTTTCGATCCCGAGCACGGCTCCGCGTTCATCGGCTATGCGATACCCACCATCACCGGCGAGATAAAGCGCCATTTCCGGGACCACATGTGGACGCTCCATGTGCCGCGCCGCGTACAGGAACTCCGCAACCGGGTCCGCGAAGCCCGCCTTGAGCTCCAGGCGGCGGGGGGCGAGGAGCCCAGCACCGGCGACGTCGCCCAGCACACCGGTCTGACCGAGGCCGAGGTGCGCACGGGCCTGGAAGCCCTGCACAGTTTCAGCGCCCTCTCCCTCGATGCCGAGCAGAGTGCCACCGAGGCGCCCTGCACCCTGGGCGACGCGATCGGCGCGGACGATCCGGCGCTCGACACCCTCGTGGAGCGCGAGTCCGTCAAGCCCGGACTCCACGCGCTGCCCGACCGCGAGCGGCGGATCCTGTACCTGCGCTATTTCCAGGGCATGACCCAGAAGAACATCGGCCGTGAGCTCGGCATCTCCCAGATGCAGGTGTGCCGCCTGCTCAGACAGTGCTGCGAGCGCCTGCGCGACGAGGCGATGTGCCCGGTCGCCGATGAAGCCGCGTGACGCCTGCCACCGCGCACAGCCCCTGATGCATCGTCAAATACCCGTGGCGACGCCTTCCTTCACCTGCCTATGCTCGGCGCGTTCTCTTCCAAGATCGAGAAGCAGGGTGAAGACGATGACACCTCGTGTGCTCAAGCGCGCCGTGACCGTGGCGTTGACCACCACCGTGATGGCGGGCGCCGCTCTCGCCACCACGGCCGGAACCGCGGCGGCCATCACCGGCGGCGGGTGCACCGGCCCGGCCTCCAAGCAGGCCTGTGTACGCACGGTCGACAGGAACGGCTCGACCCACCTCGTCTTCGCCGCCGCGTTCGACCCCGTCGAGGGCGGGCCCGACTGCCACGTCCGCATGACCGCGTGGGACGACACCGACGGGTGGCCATGGGTGTCCGAGCCCCGGCCGTGCCGCACGGGCCACGCCTTCACCTTCGACCTTCCGAACCCGACGCCGGGCCACGTCTACCGGACCGAGCTCCGCATCGCCCCCTCCAGGAGCGATTTCGAGTTCCCGGAGATCGTGACGAGCCCCCTGCTCACGTACTGAGCCGTCTAGGGCCCCGCGCAACCCGGGGCGATACTGCCCGAACCCCGGGGTGCCCGGAGCGCCACACAAGGCTCGGTCCCGCTGCACCGGCCAGCCGCCCATGCCCACCGGCCCGAACGACCAAGGAGCGCCACCACGTGTCCACCGACACCCCGACCCATGACGGACATGCGACGGCCGAGGACGGAGCCCGGATCGGGTTCGATTCCGGCGGGTCCGGCGAACCGCTCGTCCTGCTCGCCGGTCAGGCGAACTCCCGCCGGTGGTGGGACCCCGTGCGGGCCGACTTCTCGTCCGCGCACACCACCATCACCCTCGACTGCCTCGGCACCGGCACCAGCGACAGCCCACGGGACGCGGAGTGGAGTACGCGCCGGTTCGCCCGCGACGTGATCGCGGTCCTCGACGAACTCGGCGTCGAGCGGGCGCACGTGTACGGCACGTCGATGGGCGGCCGGGTCGCGCAGTGGCTCGCCATCGACCACCCCCACCGGGTCGGCGCGCTCGTCCTGGGCTGCACCAGCGGCGGCGGCGACGGCACGGTCGCCAGTGATTCCACGGTGGTCTCCGCGCTGAGCGGGGACGACACGGCGGAGACGCTCACGGATCTGATGGTGGGCCCGCAATGGCGGCAGTCCCACCCCGGCCCGCTCCCCGTGCTCGGCGACCCCGCCATGAGCGACCGTGCGCGCCGTGCGCACCGCCGCGCCAGCGCCCAGCACGACGCATGGGCGCTGCTGCCGCGCATCAGCGCGCCGACCCTGGTCCTGCACGGAACCGACGACCGGCTGACACCTCCCGCCAACGGAGCCCTGCTCGCCGAGCGCATCCCGGGCGCGACGCTGCGTCTGCTCACCGGGGCACGCCACGCGTACTTCCTGGAGAGGAGCGAGGAGGCCGGGGGCGCTGTCCTGGACTTCCTGGCCGCCCATCCCCTGCCGCGGGCAGGTTAACTCGTCCTTGTCCGCGAGAACCGCGCCGCCGGAAGGCCCCGTCGCATGCGCGGTCCATCCCGTCCCAGCGCCGCCCTGTGGGGAGTTGAGGCCGTGGGGCGCGACGGGCCGGGCCAAGACCCGCCTCCGCACCGGGCCGGGAGGGGGCCCAGATCAAAGCCCGGTGGTCCAGGGGGCCCTCAGGCCCCGTACCGAACTCGGCTCTGGCCACCGGGAGTTGGCGCCCCAGCCGGGCTCCGCCACCCGGGAGGCGCTGCTCGGGTCCCCCGGTGCCCGGCTCAGGGGCGGTGCTGGGCTACTTGTTCGGTGGGCGCAGGCGGCCCAGGGCCTTGGTGAGGGCGCCGAGGGGGGAGGCCTCCGTCCTGAGGGGCTTGGGACCGCCCAGCAGCGGCGCACCCTCGCCCCCGCCCGCCTCGGCGAGCGCGG
>NZ_QOLA01000069.1 GCF_003324565.1 Streptomyces sp. SDr-06
ACCTAGACGAATGAGTCCGATGTGTTCAGTGATCGAATGCGATGAGCGACCGGAGAGTCGGGGCGCCAGTCTTGTGGTTTCGCCAGATCGCGGCGGCCATCGCGAGGACACGTTGGGCGACACGGACGGCGACGCCTTCGAAGGTCCGTCCACCGTGGTGTTCCAGGTTCAACTGGCCCTTGAGCGTGTCGTTCACGGACTCGATGAGCTGCCTCACGGACTTCAGTAGTCCTTCGCCCTTGCGCTTCTTCTCCCGCTTGAACGAGGGCCGCAGCAGAGTGACTCCCCGCATCGCGAGGTCGTTCTCGAATTCCTTGGAGGCGAAGCCCTTGTCAGAGATCAGCAGCAGTCCCGGCCGGTCGGCGACCAGGCCGGCGTCGATGTCGAGCATGGCCTGCAGGACCTCTCGCTCGTCCGTCTTCGCGTTGGCGAGCGCCCATAGGATCGGCATGCCGGTTGGGGTGCAGACCAGGTAGAGGCGCAGGCCCCAGAAGTATCGGGAGTGGGAGGCGCAGTACCCGTATCCGGCCCAGCCAGCCATCTCCGACCGCTTCACTGTCGGCCTCGACATACCGCACGGCAACGGAGTGGAGTCGACGATCCAGTGGTTGTCGAACCAGAAGTCCGTATCGACGGCGAGCATTCGTATCGCCTTCTTGACCAGCGGCAACGCGGCCTTGAGACGCTTGTTGTACCCGGACTGCTGCGGAAGGTACGGGAACATCGAGGCCAGGTGCTGGTTCGCGTACCGCAGCCACCGTGCCTCGGAGTGGAACCCCAGCAACGCCTGCGCGACCGCAAGGGTGACCAGCTCCGCGTCACTCAACCGCGGCGGACAGCCCATCCATCGCCCTGTCTCCAGATCGTCGTCGATCTTTACGTACAAGGCGGTGAGCAGTGTGTTCAATTCATCGGGCACACACCAATCCTGAACATCTCGATGAACTCGGGGTGAATCGGCCCATATTGGCTAACATCGGCGGCATGATGACACCCGAAGATCAAGCACTGGCGCTGCTGAGCCTGACCGACCGCACCGCGATCCATGAACTCGTGGACAGGTACGCGAAGGTGTTCGACGACCGCTCCTTCAGCGCGATGCTGCCGACGCTGTTCGTGCCGGACGGCGAGATCGAACTGCCCCCGGGCGGCCATCACGGTCTCGAAGGCATGGATGACTTCCACAAGGACGTGATGAGGCCCTTCGGGCCCACGCAGCACCTCTTTACCAACACGCTCGTCGACATCAATGGCGACCGGGCCACGTTCCAGGCGAACACCCACGTCACGCACACCGTCCTGCAAGAGGACGGCACAACAGATGACAACAACCTGTTCCTTGCCGGTGGCGTGCTGGCCGGCGTCACAGTCCGTACCACGGCTGGATGGCGGTTCCAGACGGTCACGCTTGACGTCATCTGGCGGCAGGGCGACTTCGGCCCACCTGCGCAGTAGAGCGATCGCCCCACCGCTGATTACATCGGACTCATTCGTCTAG
>NZ_QOLA01000070.1 GCF_003324565.1 Streptomyces sp. SDr-06
CGGTAGTTCGTTAAACCCGGCGGTAAAGATCAAGGGGTCTGCCGGCGGTGACCGCGTCGATCAGGGCCTGGAGTTCGGGTGGTGGGTCGGTGTCCGTCCAGGCTCGCCACCAGCGGTGCAGGGTGGTGGCCGGGGTGAGCCAGGAGCGGACGGCGCGCAATGCCCTGGGCCAGCAGGGAAGTTGGGGCGGGTGGGGCGTGGCTGTTCCCCCTCTCTGGCCGGTCGTCGGCGCAGGGGTCCGGCGCGGTGGTGTCCAGTGGTCCGGGTGGGGCGAACCATTGGTCCCAGCAGAAGGAGAACGCGCAGTTCACCAGGGTCTGGTGGTGGCGGATGGCGGTGTCGGAGCGGACCTGGAAGTCGGCCCAGCCGAGTTCGTCCTTGATCTGCTTGTAGCTCTGCTCGATCCACGGCCGCAGTCCGTAGAGGCGGACGATCTCGGTGAGGTCTGCCGGCGGGTGCGCACTGGTGGCAGCGTGGGGTGCGTCGGGGTGGGGCAGGTTGGTGGCCGGGTACCAGGTGGCTTTCTCTGGCAGGGCGGCCGGGTCGGTGGTGGCGACGACCAGCCGTACCCGGCCGTGGGGGTGCCAGCCGCCGAGGGTGGTGTCGGCGGCCCACCAGGTCTCGGTGTGGCCGTCGCGGAAGTGGCGTTCGACGGGTGTCCAGTCGCCGGGGTGTTCGGCATCGTGCCAGGCCAGGGCATGGGCGGCGTCGATGGGGGTGTGCGGCTGGTCGGCGGGGGCCCAGGTGCCGCGGTGCGGCTTGAGGTGCACCACGTAGGGCAGGCGGGTCTCGCGCAGTGCGAGGTACCAGTCGTCGCTGACGCTGTAGGCGCAGTCGGCCACCACCGCCCGGCAGGCGAAGCCCGCCTCCTTGCCCCGGGCCGCAAGAGCCGCAGCGATCTGCGGTTTGGTGCGGAAGCCGGGGTCGGCCCGGCCCCGCGTGAAGTGATGGGCGGGGGTGTAGGGCTGCGCGTGCAACGGGTAGGACACCCGGCCGTCGGTCCACACCGTGGTCACCGTGACGATGCCGTTGTCGGTCTTGCCCAGCCGTCCCAGCCACTGCCGGCCCACGTGCGCGGTGGCCGTGCCGTCCTTGCGGTCCCCGGAGTCATCGATGACCAGCACCCCGGCCCCGTGCGGCGCCAAGGCGGGGTCGGCCCGCAGCAGTTCCAGCCGCCGGGCGTTGATCTGGTCGCTGTCCCAGTGCGACTCGGAGAGGAAGTACTGCAGCCGCTGTACGCTCGGCGAGCCCGCGCCGAGAACCGGCTCGGCCCCGGCCAGGCAGGTCAGCGTCTTGTTCCGGTCCCGTGGCGCGAGCAGCCCGGTCAGGTACTCACGAAACCCACGCCGCTGGGCGAGGTTGAGGAACAGATCATCGAAACAGGCCGCGTACTCCTCCAACGGTCCCGGCGCAGGCAGACACATCCGTCGCTCAGTCATCACGCCCCCAC
>NZ_QOLA01000071.1 GCF_003324565.1 Streptomyces sp. SDr-06
CTAGTACTGCAACGGTGTTTGTTGTGACGGGTGGACAGTTTCGGGTGGGGTGTGGCCGCGTCGTTTGTAGTGGCTGAGGCGGGCCTGGTACTGCCGTTTCCGACGCCAGTGGGACCAGTGCAGGACGTACTCGACGGGGGCAGGCCGGCGGTGGATGAGGCGGTTGGTCAGGCGTCTGATCTCGGCGAGGCTGAGGTGGATGAGCTCGGAGGATCCGTTTCTGCTTTCTCCGCATCCAGTTGGCGGGCCCGCAGGACGGTCAGGGCGGCGTGGGCGGCCATGGCCAGGGTCATGTGGCGGTGCCAGCCGGGGTAGCGACGGACCTGGTAGTCGTCCAGGCCGCACTCCTGTTTCGCACTCTGGAAGCACTCCTCCACGGCCCACCGGCTGCCCGCGACCTGGATCAGCTCGTCGAGGGTGGTGGCGGCCGGGCAGTAGGCGATGTAGTAGGAGATCTCCTCGGGCCGGCGGACGCTGCGGCGGGCGATGACCCAGTGCCGGCGGTCCTCACGGTGCCAGGGCCGGACTTCGACGCGAGCCCAGTCGTAGACCCGCGGTCCGTGAGCGCCCTGGCCGCACGAGCGGCGCTTCCACTTCTGCCGCGGCAGGTGCGGGAACAGGTCGTGAACGGGATGGTCGATGGACCAGCGGGTCACGACCGTGTCGTGCCGGGTGGTGGCCATGACGTGGAAGACATCGGCCTGTTCCAGCTCGAAGCGCCAGCCCTTGCTGTGGCCGTAGGCGGCATCCGCCGTCACCCACCCGAACGGGATCTTGTCCGTGAGTGCCCGGCGGACCATCGCCTTGGCCATCTCCACCTTCGTGGCGAAGGCAACGCTGTCGTCGATGCCGGCCTGCCGGCACCTGCCCCGGTCGTCCGTCCATGACGTGGGCAGATACAAACGGCGGTCGATCAGCGTGCGTCCACGGCCGGTGGCGTAGGCAAGGAACACACCGATCTGGCTGTTCTCGGTGCGTCCGGCGGTCCCGGAGTACTGCCGCTGCACGCCCGCCGAGCGGACACCCTTCTTCAGGAACCCTGTGTCATCGATGATCAGAACGGCATCCCGGTCCCCGAGGTGTTCCACGACGTAGCCGCGTACGTCGTCCAGGACCTCGTCGGCATCCCACTCGATCCGGTTCAGCAACCGGTGGATGCGGTCAGGACTCGCATGGCCCGCTTCCTCCGCAAGCGTCCAGCCATTCTTCCGCTCCAGCGGAGCAAGTAACCCCCGCATGTAAGCGAGCGCAGACTCACGCGGCTCTTCTCGGTTGAACCGGTGCACGAACCGCCCATGCACTGCGCCCAGTTCCCCGGCCCACAACGTGACATCACTAAGGTCGTCCCCACCCATAACCACACCAACGACCGACCTGCCCATCCGTCACAGAAAAGACCGTTGCAGTACTAGGG
>NZ_QOLA01000072.1 GCF_003324565.1 Streptomyces sp. SDr-06
GGTTGCGTCCATGGAGATGGTGTACGGGTTCGACCTGATCCGGGGGTTTGCTCCGGCGTCGGGATGGTGCCCGCATAGATGAACGGCCACCGGCTGATCTTCGAAGTGTCGAAGCCTCGAAGGAGATCAGCACGATGACCGCACCCGACAGTGTGCCCCCTGCATGCCCTCGCCGAGGACAACCTCGCCGCGGCGAGTCCCGATCTGCTGCGCACGATGGTCAAGACGTTCGCCGACGCACTCATGTCCGCGGAGGCCGACGCCCTCTGCAACGCCGAATACGGCCAGGTCAGCGACGAACGCGTCAACCACCGCAACGGCTACCGCCCACGCGAGTGGGACACCCGGGCCGGCACCGTCGAACTCGCCATCCCCAAGCTGCGCCAGAGCAGTTACTTCCCGCACTGGCTCCTCGAGCGACGCCGCCGGGCCGAACAAGCCCTCATCTCCGTGGTCGCCACCGCCTACCTGCTGGGCGTGTCCACGCGCAGAGTCGAGAAACTCGCCGAGTCCCTCGGGGTGACCCAGCTGTCGAAGTCCCAGGTCAGTGCCATGGCGAAGCATCTGGACGAGCAGGTTGCCGCGTTCCGCAACCGGTCCCTGGACCAAGGCCCTTACACATTCGTCTGGGTCGACGCACTGACCCAGAAGGTCCGCGAGGGCGGCCGGATCATCAACGTCCACGCCCTGATCGCGGTCGGCGTCAACGCCGACGGCCACCGCGAGATCCTCGGCATCGACGTCGCCACCGCCGAGGACGGCGCCGGCTGGCTGGCCTTCCTGCGCTCCCTGATCGCCCGCGGCCTGTCCGGCGTCCAACTCGTCGTCTCCGACGCCCACGCCGGCCTCGTCGACGCCATCGGCGCCGTCCTGCCCGGAGCATCGTGGCAGCGATGCCGCACGCACTACGCCCGCAATCTGCTCAGCCAGGTCCCGAAATCGGCTCAGCCGTGGGTGGCCACGTTGCTGCGGACCGTCTTCGAACAACCCGACAGCGACGCTGTCCAGGCTCAGATGCGGCACGTCCTGGACACCCTGGAGGCCAAGTTCCCCAAGGCCGCAGCCCACTTGGACGCCGCCCAGCACGACCTGCTGGCCTTCACCGCGTTTCCGCGCGAGAGCTGGCGGCAGGTCTGGTCGAACAACCCGCAGGAGAGGCTGAACAAGGAGATCCGCCGGCGCACCGACGTGGTCGGCATCTTCCCCGACCGCACCGCCGTGATCCGCCTGGTCGGCGCCGTCCTGGCCGAGCAGAACGACGAATGGACCGAGGCCCGCCGCTACATGGGACTCGACCTCCTCGCCAAGGCCCGCCTCCACCCGATCGAGTCAGAAACCCACGACACCG
>NZ_QOLA01000073.1 GCF_003324565.1 Streptomyces sp. SDr-06
TGAAGCTTCCCCGTGATCTTGGACACTTGATGTCTATGCTGCGAGGCTGTGTTGGTGCCGTTGCCGGGTCTCGGCTGGGGTGAGGTAGCCGAAGTCCTTGTGCTTGCGCAGTCGGCGGCGGTTATAGAACGTCTCGATGAAGTCGAAAACGTCGGCGCGGGCGGTAGCCCGGTCGGGCCAGACTCTGGTACCGATCTCTTCCTTGAGCAGGGCCCAGAAACTCTCCGCGGCGGCGTTGTCGAAGCATGATCCGGTGCGTCCGCAGCTTTGCCGGAGGTTCAACTCGCTTATTTCACAGCGGAATTGGCTGCTGGTGTATTCGCTGCCGCGGTCCGAATGCGCTATGCAGCCGGGCCGGAGCCGCCCACGGCCGGCGGCCATCTTCAGGGCATCCACGACCAGGTCCGCGCGGTGGTGGTCGGCCATCGAGTAGCCGACGACCTCGCGGGTGGCCAGGTCCAGCCAGCAGGCCAGGTAGAGCCAGCCCTCGGCGGTCGGGAGGCATGTGATGTCGCCGACCAGCTTCGTGCCGGGGATCTCGGCGTGGAAATCGCGGCCGATCAGGTCCGGCGCCGGCTTCGCCTTCTTATCCGGCCGGGTCAGCGACCGCCGCCTGCGGCGATGAGCTCCCTGAATACCGTGCTCGCGCATCAGGCGGGCGACCCGCTTGCGGTTCACGCGCCGCCCCAGACGCCGCAGTTCGGCATGGATGCGCGGGACGCCGTAGGTCTGGCGTGAGCCAACGTGGATGACGGTGATCTCGTGTACCAGGGCCTCGTCGGCGGCCCTGCGGACCCAACGGGTCCTGGCCGCGGCGAGCCAGGCGTAGAAGGAGGAGCGGGCAACCTTCAGCAGCCTGCACAGGAAAGCGACGCCGTGGGTGGTCTTCTCCGCCTCGATGAACGCGTACGTGTCGTTCACCGATCGCTCTCCTTCGCGAAGAAGACCGCGGCTTTTCGCAGCACCTCGATCGTCTTGGCCTGTTCGACGTTCTGCCGACGCAGCCGCCTGAGCTCCTCGCGCTCGGCCGTGGTGAGCTCACCCGGGGCTCCCTCGCCCCGATCTGCCTTGGCCCGGCGATACCAGCCGCGCAGGGACTCGGAACTGATGCCGAGATCCCGGGCAACCGCCGTGACCGTCTTACCCGAGGAATCGACGAGCGCGATCGCGTCCCGCTTGAACTCCTCGGTGTACCGCTTCGTGTACTTGCTTCCCACCTGGCGCTACTTCCTCTGGAACCTCAGGTCCCAGTCTCCAGGTGTCCACGATCAAGGGGAAGG
>NZ_QOLA01000074.1 GCF_003324565.1 Streptomyces sp. SDr-06
TTGTTCGGTGGGCGCAGGCGGCCCAGGGCCTTGGTGAGGGCGCCGAGGGGGGAGGCCTCCGTCCTGAGGGGCTTGGGACCGCCCAGCAGCGGCGCACCCTCGCCCCCGCCCGCCTCGGCGAGCGCGGCATGCGCGGCCTCGGCCGCCTCACGATAACGATCCCGCGAGTCCGTCATCGCCTCCAACGCCTGCGCATACCGCTCCACCATCGCCCGCGCATGCACCAGCTCCTCCTGCTCCGTCAACAGATGCCAGCCCCGCCGCAACCGCCCCAGCGCCACCGAGGCTTCCTCCCCCAACCCCCGCGGCAACCTCGCGAACTCCCGGACCCGCTCCACCAGCTCCACCGGCTCCGAACCATCCAGGAACACACTGCGCACCACAAAACGCCCCGGATCACCCTCCACACCCACCGACGGCAACACCACCGCCCCACCCCGCGGCAACCGCACCCCCAGCTCCCGCTTCAACGCGAAATCCGCGATCTGCGCCTGCTCCGGCGTCGCCCGATGCTCCACCACCCGATGCCGCAACCCCGACGGCAAGAACACCGACACCGGCCGCCGCCCCGCCACCCCCGGCGTCATCGCCTCATGCACCACCACATGCACAAACCAGCTGTCCCGCACACACTCCCGCACCCGCCGCCGCAACGCGTCATCATCCTTGGGCAACGCATTCGCCGACCGCAGCCGCACCCCCGCCACCACATCATGATCCCAGGCCACCTGATCACTGTCCGGCCAGAACACCGTCGCAGGCGACACCCAGCCCTCCTGCCACACCCCCTCCGCCTCCGCGGCCAGCACCCACCCCACACCCTCACCCTCACGCCGCCGCCCCTCCGGCCCGAACAGCGTCAGCTGCGCCCGCACCACCACCCCACCGGCCCGCCACCGCGCCTCGAACAACCGCCGCGCCAACGGCCCCGCATCCGCCTCCTCCCCCCGCGGATACAACACCGACGAAGCCGCCGCCTCCACCGGATCCAGCTCCAGAAAATCATCGATCACCCCCGCCGCCCGCACAGCGATCAGGTTGCGCCGCACATCACGCTCGGGCTCAGGCCCCACATGACGCCCGCGCCCCAGCCACACGGAATCGGGGACAGTGGTCGAGAAAATACTGTTCTTGGCCATGGAATCGTTCTGTCGGAGATCAGGGCCCGACCAGTATGGTCCGCCCACCCCCCGC
>NZ_QOLA01000075.1 GCF_003324565.1 Streptomyces sp. SDr-06
ACGCATGTGAGCGGGTTCGAGCGGTCGGTGACGCGGACGGTCAATGAGGTGCTGCGGTCGGCGAAGCTGTTGCGGGTGGCCGAGGACGATGTGGTCAAGGACGATGCGCTGGAGGGGCTGACGGCGGTGGTGACCGTGCGTCTGGCGGAGCCGCAGTTCGAGGGCCAGACCAAGGAGGTGCTGGGTACGTCGGCGGCCAACCGGATCGTGGCGAACGTGGTGGCCCGGGAGCTCAAGGCGTTCTTGACGTCGACGAAGCGTGATGCGAAGGCGCAGGCGCGCGCCGTCCTGGAGAAGATCGTCGCGGCGGCGCGGACGCGGATCGCGGCCCGGCAGCACAAGGAGGCCCAGCGTCGTAAGACGGCACTGGAGTCCTCGTCGCTGCCGGCGAAGCTGGCCGACTGCCGCAGTGATGATGTCGAGCGCAGTGAGCTGTTCATCGTGGAGGGGGATTCCGCGCTGGGCACGGCCAAGCTGGCCCGCAATTCGGAGTTCCAGGCGCTGCTGCCGATCCGGGGCAAGATCTTGAACGTGCAGAAGGCGTCCGTGTCGGACATGCTGAAGAACGCGGAGTGCGGTGCGATCATCCAGGTCATAGGAGCGGGTTCGGGCCGGACCTTCGACCTGGACGCGGCGCGTTACGGCAAGATCGTCCTGCTGGTCGACGCGGATGTGGACGGCGCTCACATCCGTATCCTGCTGCTGACGCTCTTCCAGCGGTACATGCGGCCGATGGTCGAGGCGGGCCGGGTCTTCGCGGCCGTGCCCCCGCTGCACCGCATCGAGCTCGTCCAGCCCAGGAAGGGCCAGGACAAGTACGTGTACACCTACTCCGACAACGAACTGCGCAGCACGCTGCTGGAGTTCCAGCGCAAGGGCGTGCGGTACAAGGACGCCATCCAGCGCTACAAGGGTCTGGGTGAGATGGATGCCGACCAGCTGGCCGAGACGACCATGGACCCGCGTTTTCGTACCCTGCGCCGGATCAACATCGGTGACCTGGAGGCCTCCGAGCAGGTCTTCGACCTCCTGATGGGCAACGAGGTCGCGCCCCGCAAGGAGTTCATCACCAGCTCCGCCGCCACCCTGGACCGCTCACGCATCGACGCGTGA
>NZ_QOLA01000076.1 GCF_003324565.1 Streptomyces sp. SDr-06
GAAGGCGCCGATCAAGACGGAGTCCCGGATCGACACCCCGAAACCGTTCGCCCGGCCCAAGGCGGGCACGGTGATGATCGCCGGGGTCGCCTGGGCGCAGCACCGAGGCATCGACCGGGTCGAGGTCCGGGTCGACGACGGTCCGTGGATGCGGGCCGACCTCGCCGCCGAGGACACCACCGACACCTGGCGCCAGTGGTCCCTGCCCTGGAAAGCCACCCCTGGCGGACACACGCTGACGGTCCGGGCCACCGACCGCACCGGCCAGGTACAGACCGACCAGCGCGCCCCGACCATCCCGGACGGCGCCAGCGGCCGGCACTCGGTGGTGATCACCGTGGACTGACCACTCCCGCTCCGAGAACCAGCACAGCCTCCCCTTCGTCCGGGCCCCAACGGCCCGATTCACATCACCTCACAGGAGAAGTCATGCATGCCCTGCGTTTCCGCCGTGCCGCGATCGCCGTCACCGCCGCCGCCGTACTGCCCCTCGCGCTCAGCGCCTGCGGAGGCGACAACAGCAAGAAGGACAACGCCGCTTCGTCGTCCGAGTCCGCCGCCCCGTCGGACGCGCAGTCCTCAAGCAGTGGAGACGCGTCGATGACGGACAAGCCGTTCGGCGCGGCGTGCGCATCGGTGCCCAAGGACGGCGCGGGCTCGTTCGACGGGATGGCCAAGGACCCCGTCGCCACCGCCGCCTCCAACAATCCGGCGCTGTCCACCCTGGTCACCGCGGTCAAGAAGGCCGGCCTGGTCGACACCCTGAACAACGCGCAGAACATCACGGTGTTCGCCCCCACCAACGACGCCTTCGCGAAGATCCCCAAGGCCGATCTGGACAAGGTCCTGAACGACAAGGCCGCGCTCACCAAGATCCTCACCTACCACGTGGTCGGCCAGAAGCTCACTCCCCAGCAGCTGGGGAACGGGTCCTTCGACACCCTGGAGAAGAGCAAGCTCACCACGTCCGGTTCGGGCACCTCCTACAAGGTCAACGACAGTGCGAACGTGGTCTGCGGCAACGTCCCCACCGCCAACGCCACCGTCTACATCATCGACACGGTCCTCATGCCCAAGTAG
>NZ_QOLA01000077.1 GCF_003324565.1 Streptomyces sp. SDr-06
GCGCCGCCCTCGCCGCACATCTGCATCAGGCCGGTCGGGTCGCTGCTGGTGACCGGGGTGTTGCCCGAGTAGGCGTAGCCGTTGATGGACTGGGGGTTGGTCGGGTCGAGGATCGGGTCGACGGAGAGGAAGCGGCCCAGGTTCGGGTCGTATTCGCGGGCTCCGAGGTTGGTGAGGCCGGTTTCGGTGTCGGTGGTGCCGCCGACGAAGCCCTTGTCGCCCGGCCAACTGGTGGGCGCCGGAGCCCCGTTGCGGTTCTGGCCGAAGGGGGTCATCGGGCGGCGCTGGACGGACAGGGTGGCCGAGTCGATGGCGACGTTGTCGGTGCCGTGTGGGTCGGAGGCCAGGTAGGTCAGGTGGCCGCCGGTGCTGCGGGCGACGGTCAGGCCGCCGGGTGCGGCGTAGTAGCGGGTGGCGCTGGTGGTGTTGGCCGCCTTGTCGAGGACGACCTCGGTCCCGGGCAGGTACAGCGTCGCCGTGCTCGGGTCGTGTCGCAGGAGCTGGTTGCCGTCGGCGTCGTAGACGAAGTCGGTGCCCTTGTCCTGCTGGGTCTTGGTGATGGTGTCGAGCTTGCCTTCGTCGGTCCAGGTGAAGTTCTGGGTACCGGCGCCCGTGGTGTGGGCGGTGGTGTTGCCCGACGCGTCGTAGGCGAAGGTGTCCGTGCTGGTCCCGGCTGCCTTGCTTCCCGTGGCCATCGACTGGACGGCGTGCGGGTGCGGCTGGCCCGCCGTGGGGTACGTCTCGGTGTGGGTGGTGTCCTTGTCGGCGTTGCCCGTTACGTCGTGATCGACCTCGCTGGTGCGGTTGCCGGTCAGGTCGTAGCCGTAGGACTGCCAGTACGGGTTCGGGCCGCCGAGGTTCGCGGCGCTGGGCTTGGTGTTGGTGCAGCCCCCGGTGCCGGCGGCCTTCGGAGCCGGTTCGGTGCTGGTGCCGCCCTTGTCGGTCCAGGCCTCGGTGAGGCGGTTGAGGTAGTCGTAGGTGAAGCACTGAGTGTCGGTCTGACCCGTGTCCTGGACGTCGGACACGGACGTGACGGCTCCGGACGGCGTGTAGGTGTAGTTGGTGACGTCG
>NZ_QOLA01000007.1 GCF_003324565.1 Streptomyces sp. SDr-06
CCGCGCTCGCCGAGGCGGGCGGGGGCGAGGGTGCGCCGCTGCTGGGCGGTCCCAAGCCCCTCAGGACGGAGGCCTCCCCCCTCGGCGCCCTCACCAAGGCCCTGGGCCGCCTGCGCCCACCGAACAAATAGCCCAGCACCGACCCGCCCCCTCGGCGTCAACTCGCACCATCCTGACTCGACTTGGCGACGCACGGCCCCATCGGCCGGGCGCGCGACTTCGGGCTGACCGCGTACGGGCCCTCGTGCGGCCGCCCGGTCCCGCTGAACACCGCCGGGGCGCGCATGTTTCCGGCCAATGACGGGGCCGGATGGAACCGTTCCGGGTGGCCGTCGTTCGGGTGCGGACGGATGTGCCACGCAGTCGCGGTGGCCACCGCCCCAACGGCCTGTCGGAGAGGGGCTGTTCCGGATCGGGCTTCCCGGTCGGTTCGCCCGTGGGAAGACGCATAGGCCGGACGGGCTGCGTGAACTGGTCGGCCGGTCCTGGATGTTCGCCCGAGCGAAGCCGCGGTGGGGGAACGTGGTGGCATCCCGCGGCGGGAAGGCGGCTCCGGCCGCCTTCCCTTTTGCCCGGCCTCTCGCGAACCGGCCGCCGGGGGCGGGGTCCGGATCAAGAAATCGGTTTCTTTGCCCGGGCCTTACGAAGATGGATTTCGGCCTCGGTGGCGGACCTCTTGTGGCTCCGCCGAACGCCTGGTTAGGCTCCCGCTCGTTTCGTTTCCTGCACATATTCTTCGCAACTTGACCAACTGTGGGGTGGCTGTGCGCGAACCGGCGTTCCTGAACGCTCCCGAGGCATCTGCTCCGTCGGCTGAGCGCCGATGAGCCCGGGCACCACCGCCGCCGAGAGACGGGCGGCCCGCCGCCCGTTGTCCCGCGACGTCCGGCTCTTCTGGTGCGCGAGTGCGTCCGACGCGCTCGGCACCCAGGCATCCGGGGTCGTCCTTCCGCTGCTGCTCCTCGGGCTCGGCCATTCGGCGACCGTGGTCGGTCTGGTCGCGGGGGTGTCCACGGCGGCCGGGCTGCTGCTGGCCCCGCTGGCGGCGATCCCGGCCGATCGCGGCGCACGCAAACCGGTGATGTTCTGGTCCGCCACGGTCTCGGCGCTGGCCATGGCAGGCGTGACGGTGGCCGTGGCGGCGGGCAGCCCGCCGCTCGCGCTGCTGCTCGGCGCGGTCCTGCTGGAGCGGTTCTCCACCGCGGTGTACGAAGCGGCGGCCGCCGGAACCGTGAGCATGATCGCCCCGCCCGCCGACGGCCCCCGCGTGGTGGCCGGGCTCTCGGCGGGCGACCAGGGCGCGCTGGTCCTGGGCCCGGCGCTGGGCGGCGCCCTCTTCCAGGCCTCCCGCGCACTGCCGTTCCTCGCGGACGCCGTGTCCTACGCCGTGGCCGCCGGATGCGTGCGTGCCCTGAGTTCGGACCTGCGGCCGGCGCGGGGGAGTGCGGACGCGAGCGCGGCGGCCGACGCGTCAACCGGATCCGGGAGCGGGACTCCCAACTCCCCTATTGCAAGCGGAGATTCGGCGGACGTGATGGGAGTCGCCACTGCCTCCGACCCCGTACCGATGGAGGAGGATGCTTCTGCGGGCCCGGCCCGCGTCGAGCCCACCCCGGCGGGCGATCCCGCCTCCCACCCGCGCCCTGGTCGCCGCATCCTGGACGAGCTCGGTGCCGGGCTCGCCCTTGCGCGCACCTCGCCCGTCCTGCGGCTCATCCTGACCTGGACCGCCACGGTCAACGGCGTGATCGTCGCGCTCTACTACGGAGCCGTATTCACCCTCCAAGAGGGGGGTCACGGAGGCGGGCCGATGGGGCTGGTCCTCGCGGTGTCGGGGGCGGCAGGGCTCGCCGGTTCGCTCGCGGCGCCGCGGATCGCTGGGCGGATCGCCCCCGCGCGCCTGCTCGTCGCGGTGTCCTGGCTGCTCGTGCCGCTCGCCGCCGGCCTCGCCGCAGCGGACGGGCCCTGGGCGTACGGCGCGTTGTTCGGCGTGTTCTGTCTGCTGATGCCCCTCGTCGGCGTCGTGCTCCAGTCCCGCGCTCTCCAGGAGACACCGCCCGGCCTCCAGGCCCGTACGGGCGCCGTCCTGGCGAGCGCCGTGGGCGGGTCGGCCGCGCTCGCGCCGGTCCTGGCCGGTGTGTTCGTGACCCGGGCCGGGACGGCTGCGCCCGCCGTGGCCTGCGCGGGGTTGCTGGCGGCGCTGGCATGGCGGACGACCGTCGTGCGGTCGAGGCTGACGGGGGTCACGTCATGACCGGCCGCTACCACATCTACCGCGCCGCGCTGCCCGAGGTGTGTGCCGCCGATCCGACCCGGATGGTGTTCACGGCCGACGCCGGGGGCCGCTGCGAGGTGTTCACGTGGGACGCCGCCGCCCGACGGGCACGCCAGGTCACCGATCGCCCGCACGGCACGCTGCACTGCGCGATCGACCGCGACGCCCATGTGTGGTGGTTCGACGAGAACGGTGACGGCGCCGGACGCTGGCGGTTCCAGCGGTTCGCGGGCGGCCCGGACCTGCCGGGGCTCACGGGTGTGCCCAAGGGCGAGCCGCGCGGACTCGCGGTCGGCGACGACGCGTGCGTGGCCATGGGGCTGGGGGACGCCCGGTCGACCGCGGTGCACCTGGGTCCGCGCGGGGGCGCGGCCCGCGAAGTGACGCGCGTCGACGGGCACGCGACGCTGTGCGGGATCACCCCGGACGGCAGTCTCCTCGCGCTGAGCGGCGCGGCGGGCTCGCCGCGCGCCGTGACCGTACTCGGCACCGACGGCACCACCCGGGCGGTCCTGGGCGGGGACGGAGCGGGCGGACGGCTCTGGGCGCTGGGTTTCGCTCCTGTCGCCGACCGTGCCGAACTGCTCCTCGTGAGTGAGGCCGACGACCGCTATGTGCTGGGGAGTTGGACGCCCGAGACGGGACTGGTCCGTCATGCCTGGTGTGCCTTCGACACCGAGCTGACCGCCCGCTGGCACCCCGACGGCCGCTCGATCCTGGTCCGCCAGGACCGGCACGGCCGCAGCATCCTGCACCGTGTCCGTCCGGCACGGCGCACCGTCGAGCTCGTACCGACCCCGCGAGGGACCCTGCTGGACGCGGCGCCGCGCACCGGATCCGATGTGCACGTCCTCTGGACGGACACGGCGACACCGCCCCGCATGATCTCCACGGCGGGCACCCCGCTGCCTCCCACGCAGGGCATCCCGGAGCGAGTGCCCGGCGAGCACACGGAGTTGTGGACGCCCGGTCCGGACGGGCCGGTGCACTCGCTGCTCAGTCTGCCCGAGGGGCGCGAGGGCGCGGTGCCCGCGGTGTTCCTGGTGCACGGCGGGCCCGCCGACCACGACCGGGACGCCTACGACGGGGTGGTGCACTCCCTGGTCGCCTCCGGCTTCGCCGTCGCCCGCGTCAACTACCGCGGCTCCACCGGGTACGGGCCGCGCTGGCGCGCCGCGTACGGGCAGGGCGTGGGGCTCACCCAGATCGCGGACCTCTCCTCGGTCCGCGCCGACCTCGCCGAGCGGGGGCTCATCCGCGCCGACGCGACCGGCCTGTGGGGCACGTCATGGGGCGGCTATCTGGTGCTGCTCGCCCTGGGCGCGCAGCCGGGACTGTGGCAGGCGGGCGTCGCGGTCAAACCCGTCGCCGACTGCGCGGCCGCCCACCGCACCGCCACCCCTGCCCTGCGCGCCCTGGACGAGCGGCTGTTCGGCGGCACGCCCGACGAGGTGCCCGAACGGTACGAGCGCAGCTCACCCCACCACTACGCCGCCGCCGTCCGGGCGCCGCTCCTGGTCGCCGCCGCCACCCGGGACGCCAAGTGCCCGCCCGGCCAGGTGCGCGACTACCTCGCCGCGCTGCGCCGCGCGGGCGTGCGCCACGAGTCGATGTGGCTGGACACCGGCCACGACGGCTACGAGGCCGACCACCACGTCGCCGTCCTGCGCCGCGCGGTGTTCTTCCTCGACGGCGCGCTGCGCCGGTCCCGCACCACCCCCAAGACGCCCCGCTCCGACCGGAGCGGGGACAGCGGACGGGTGTGCTCTCCAGCACCCGCCGGTACAGGCACCAGCCACACAGAGAGGAGTTCCTGTCATGCAGAAGGACATCATCCAGAACGACCCGCTCGCGGGTGACGAGGAGAACCGCAAGCCGGGCATCGGCATCACGGTCACGGTTCCGTTCCGCAACGCCGAGGACGGCGACGAGGACTGATCCTCGGCCGGCCCGGCGGTTCGCCGCCGGGCCGGCACAGCCCCGGCCCTTCGCCCCCGGCCCCTTGGCCCCCGTCCCGTCACGTCTCCGCACCCACCGAGGAGCCGACATGCGTGTCCTGCTGGTCAATATGCCCTGGTCCCCGATCGACCTTCCCTCGCTCGCCCTCGGAATCCTCAAACGCAGCGTGGACGAACGCGTGCCCGGCGCCCGCGCCGAAGTCCTGCACGCCAATCTCGAATTCACCGACTGGATCACCGCGCGCACCGAATTCACTGCCGAGGACTACGAGTACTACTCGCTCTCCTCCTATTTCATGGGCTGCGGCGACTGGGTGTTCTCCTCCGCGCTGTACGACGACCCCACCTGGCGGGACCAGGAGTTCGCGGACGCGATGAAGGGCAAGCTCCGGCGGTCGCGGCTGCGCATGTCGCAGGAACTGCACCGCCAGGTACCGGAGTTCGTGGAGATGATCGCCCGGCGGATCGTCGAGTACGCCCCCGACGTCGTCGGCTTCACCTCCACCTTCCAGCAGAACACCGCCGCCCTCGCCGCGGCCAGGCACGTCAAGCGGCTCGCCCCGCACATCGTGACCGTCATGGGCGGTGCCAACTGCGACGGCGAGCAGGGCGAGGCCGTCCACCGCAACTTCCCGTTCGTGGACCACGTGATCCGCGGCGAGGGCGAGGCCGCCTTCCCGCAGCTGCTCACCGCCCTCGCCGAAGGCGAGCACGGCGACGCCCTGTCGGGTGTGCCGGGCCTGTGCCACCGCGATGCCGAAGGCGGGAGCATCGTCAACCCCATGGCCACCAGCCCGCTGCCGCCGGCCACCATCCTGGCCCCCGACTACAGCGGCTATTTCGAACGCCTCGCCTCGTCCGTGGCCCGCAACTGGGCCGAACCCAAGCTGGTCGTCGAGGGCGCCCGGGGCTGCTGGTGGGGCGAGAAGCACCACTGCACGTTCTGCGGCCTCAACGGCTCGTTCATGCAGTTCCGTTCCAAGAGCCCGGAGGCCTTCTACGAGGAGATCATGGAACTGGCCCGGCGCCACCGGGTCCTGGACATGTACGTCGTCGACAACATCCTCGACATGGGCTACCTCACCACCGTGCTGCCCCGCATCATCGAGAGCGGCTACGACCTGCGGCTGCACATCGAGATCAAGGCCAACATGCGCCGCGGGCAGCTCCGTACGCTCGCCGATGCCGGGCTCATCTACGTACAGCCCGGCATCGAGAGCCTCAACAACCGGGTGCTCGACCTGATGGACAAGGGCGTCAGCGGCTGCCAGAACGTGCGCATGCTCCGGGACGGCGCCGAGACCGGCCTCTCCGTCGCCTGGAACTATCTGCACGGCTTCCCCGGCGAGACCGCCGAGGACTACGACCCCGTCATCGCCCAGATACCGGCCCTGGAACATCTCGATCCGCCGGTCGACCTCTCCGCACGCATCGCGATCGAGCGGTTCAGCCCGTACTTCAACCGGCCCGAGCTGGGCTTCGACGGGCTGCGCCCCGAGGAGCACTACCGCTTCACCTACGATCTGCCCGAGTCGGAGCTCTACGACCTCGCCTACGTCTTCGAGGCCCCGCAGCGCGGGATCACCGAGCCCACCGTCACCGCGCTCAACGACGCGCTCGCCGCCTGGAAGAAGCACCACGCGGGCGCCCGCCTCACCCACGCCGACCTGGGCGACCGCATCGTCCTGGTCAGCCGGCGGCGGGCCTTCGACTGGCGGGCCAAAGAACTGACCGACCCGTTCGAGCTGGCCGTCTTCCGCCTCCTCGACCAGCCCCACACGGCCGCCGCCCTCACTCGCAAGGCCGCGGCCCGCGCCAAGGGCGCCGCCCGTGAGGAGAGCGACGTCCAGCGGCTGCTCGACTCCTGGCTGGCGCTCGGTCTGGTCTTCACCGACGGCGGCCAGTACGTCCACATCGCGCCGTCGGCCGTCAACGAGGACCTGCTGCGGCTGGACTTCATGCGGCACGCACAGGCCGCGATCGACGCCGCGCCGCGGCCCGAGCCCGTGCGCGTCTGACCGAGCATCAGGAGGACAAGCCCCATGAGTACCGCCCTCACCACCGGCATCGGAACGCTCACGGTCGGCGCCTGGCGCGACTACGACCCCGAAGCCTGCGCCCTGCCCGGGATGCACCTCGGCGACATCGAACTGACCGGCCCCCTGGACAAGGAGAGCGACCGGCTGTGGGAGCGGGGCGTGCGCCGTGTCCGGCTGCCGGAGACCGTCGACCTCACCGGCCTCGACGCCCCCGGCGCAGCCGAGCGCGCCGTGCGCGGGCTCAGCCTCGTACGGGACCTGACGGCCCGGGCCGTCCTGGTCGAGTGGAAGCTGCGGCTCGACCCGGCCGCACCCGACGACAGCTGGCAGAGCCTCAGCCACCTCCAGCCGCCGCAGCGCCTTCAGGGCCCGGCCGACGGAGCCGGTGACCTGCGCCGCTGGCGCGACGGGCACTACCTCTGCAAGTGCCTGTGGCGGCAGGGCCCCGGCTTCGTCCAGATCCGCGACCGCCGCTGGGGCGACCTGCGCCGCTTCACCGCCGACGAGCCGGAGTACCAGCAGGTCATCGAGGCGCTCGCCTACGGCGCCCCGACGGCCTCGGTGCCCCCGGCCGTGCTCGCCGACTTCGTGGAGGAGCGCCTCGTCCTGGAGGTCGGCGCGCTCGCGTGGTGGATGCCGTACCGGGTGAGCCGCTGGATCCAGGAGGCGATGGCGATCTGACGGGCCGCGCCTGCGATGGGGCGCCCAGGTCACGGCGTGGGCCGCGTGCGGGTGGCGTGTTGGTCGAGGGCGAGCCACACGCGGTCCCGGGTGACCGGCAGTTCGGTGAAACGGATGCCGGTGGCGTCGCGCAGCGCGTTGGCGAAGGCGGGGGCCACCGGGTTGAAGGGGCTCTCGCTCATCGACTTGGCTCCGAGCGGCCCGATGGCATCGGTGGTCTCCATGAAGTGGACCTCGGTGCGCGGCACATCGGCGTACTGCGGCAGGCGGTAGCGGCGGAAGGCGGCCGTGGTGACCTCGCCGCGGTCGTCGACGCGCACCGTCTCGAAGAGCGTCGCGCCGAGCGCCTGGGCCACGCCGCCCTCCACCTGGCCGCGGCACTGCATCGGGTTCATGACCTTTCCGGCATCGGCGGCGTGGACGCTGCGGAGGATGCGTATCTCGCCGGTCCCGGGGTCCACGGCGAGCCGGAACCACTGGGCGTTGAAGGCGACCGAGCGCGGTGAGCCGCCCCAGTGGCCGTCGGCGGCCAGCTCCTCCTGCGCGCCCGCGGCCCGGGCCGCCTCGTGCAGCTCCTTGAGCGTCAGCACCCGGCCCGCGCAGTCGACGGCCTCGGGCCCGAGCACGCACCGGTGCCGGGCCACCTTGGTGTGCCGGGCGGCGAAGGTACGCAGCCGTTCGGCCAGCGAGGCCGCCGCGAGCAGCACGGCCTTTCCGGCCACGACCGTGCCCGCCGAGCCGAAGGCGCCGGTGTCGTGGCGCACGACGTCGGTGTCGGACTGCCGCACCCTGAGCCGGTCCTCGGTGGTGTTGAGGGCTCCGGCGGCGATCTGCTGGTGGACGGTGGTGGTGCCGTTGCCGAACTCCGCCGTGCCGACCGCGATGTCGTACGTCCCGTCGGACAACAGCGTCAGGCGGGCGTCGGCGTAGTGGCCGCCGGGCGGCCCGGTCGCGATCATCGCCACGGCCGTCCCCTGGCCCACCAGCCATCCGTCGGGCGCCTTCGCGCCGCTGTCGTCCTCGGCGATGGCCTCGCGGACCACCGCGAGACACTGGTCGAGTCCGTACGAGGCGATGTGGAGGTCCTCCTCCTCGCCGATGGGGCTCGCCATGTGCTCGCCGGGCCCGATGATGTTCTTCTCGCGGAAGACCAGCGGGTCCATGCCGAGCCGGCGCGCCAGCTCGTCCATCACCGACTCGACGGCGAAGGTGACCTGCCCGAGGCCGTAGCCCCGGAAGGCGCCCGCCGGAACGACGTTGGTGTAGACCGAGTACGCGTCCACCTTCTTGTGCGGCGCGCGGTACACGGCGAACGACTCGCCCACGCTGTGGAACATCACGGCGGGGCCGTGGTTGCCGTAGGCGCCGGTGTTGGAGACCACGCGCATCCGGATCGCGGTCAGGGTGCCGTCGGCGCGGGCGCCCGCCTTGATCCTGATGGTGAAGGGGTGGCGGGTGGTCGCTCCGTAGAACTGCTCGGCCCGGGTGTACTCCAGCTTCACCGGGCGCCGCAGTCTGAGCGCCGCCAGGGTGACGATGTCCTCGGTCAGCATCTCCTGCTTGCCACCGAATCCGCCGCCCACCCGCCCGGCCACGACCCGGACCTCGTCCTCGGGCAGGTCGAACAGGGCGCACAGCGCGCGGCGCGTCAGGAACGGCGTCTGGGTGGAGGAGCGCACGGTCAGCCGTTCCCCGGTGCCGTCCTCCTTGGGCTCGAAGTAGGCGACACAGCCGTGCGTCTCCAGGCTGGCGTGCTGGACGCGCTGGGTGCGGAAGGTCTCCTCGTGGATCACGGCGGCGTCCACGAAGCCGTCCGCGACCGAGCCGATCTCGCCGTGCACCTCGCCCGCCACGTTGTTCTCCACCCGGGCGATCCGCTCCTTCGGCCCCTTGCCCGCGTGGATGACCGGCGCGCCGGGCGCCATCGCCTCCTCCGGGTCGATGACGTACGGGAGTTGCTCGTAGACCACCTCCACCCGGCGGCAGCCCTCCTCGGCGGCCTGTTCGCTGTCGGCGACGACGGCGGCGACGCGCTGGCCGACATGGCGGACGGTGTCGTCGAGGACGCGGGTGTCGTCGGGGTCCTCGGTGGGGTGCTCGTGGCGGGCGGAGGAGTACAGCGTCGTGGGCGCGTCCTCGTGGGTGAGGACCGCGTGCACCCCGGGCACGCGCAGGGCGGACGCCGTGTCGATGGAGACGATCCGGGCGTGCGGGTGCGGGGAGCGCAGCAGTTTCATGTGGAGGAGCCCGGGCACCTCGACGTCGAAGGTGTAGCGCGCGGTGCCGGTCACCACCTGGGGGCCCGCGGGTGCGCCGAGACTCCTGCCGACCGCCTCGCCCGCGCCGGGGCGCTCGGTGTGCCGTACACCGCGTACGGCGTCCTCGATGGCGCGGTAGCCGGTGCAGCGGCAGATGTTGCCCTTGAACGCGCGGGGCAGGTCCGCCAGTTTGCCGTCGTCGTGCTCGGTGCCCCGCTCGGCTTCGAGAGCGGCCGTCGTCATCAGGAACCCGGCGGTGCAGAAGCCGCACTGGAAGCCCTGTGCGTCGAGGAACTTCCGCTGGACGGGGTGGAGTTCACCGTCCGGGGAGGCGAGGCCCTCGACGGTCGTCACGCGGCGTCCCGCCGCCCGGACCGCCGGATACAGACAGCTGTGGACCGGCTCGCCGTCGACGTGCACGGTGCAGGCTCCGCAGTCCCCCTGGTCGCACCCCTTCTTCACGCCGAACCAGCCGCGCTCGCGCAGATAGGTGCGCAGACACTGGCCGGCGCGTGGCTCCGCGTCGAAGTGCTGGTCGTTGACCTCGATGCCGAAGCTCATCAGGCACCGTCCCCGGGGAGCCGGGTCAGTTCGTGGCGCACTTCCTCGGCGAGGCGCTGCCCCATGTGGTGACGCCACTCGGGCAGCCCGTGGATGTCGTCGAACCAGTCGTCCTCGCGGACCGCCGCCTCGACGGCCCGCCGCAGTTCGCCCCTGTCCGGAGGGAGCGGGAACCAGAGGCGGAACGGCCGTACGGTGGCGGCGCTGATCGTCACGGCCAGCGACCCGTCCACGGGGTCGAGCGTCCCGATGACCAGGGCGCCCGAGCGGCCGAGCCCGTACAGGGACGCCTGCCGGAAGGCGGTACGGCAGCCGAGGGCGCGCGCGGGCAGGGTGACCGACCGGAGCAACTCGCCCTCGTTCAGGTCCTTGCGGCCCGCGCCGGTGATGAAGTCGACGACCTTCAGGCTGCGCGTCGCGCCCGTCTGCGACTGGAGCAGGCACGTGCCGTCGAGTGCGGCGGTCAGCGAGATCATGGGTCCCGCGGGCAGCCCGTTGCACAGGTTTCCGCCCACGGTCGCCATGTTCCAGATCTTGAACGAGGCCAGGAACGCCCGGCAGCACTGCTCGAACAGCGGCGCCGCCCGCGCCGGGAGCGTCCGTCCGAACCGGTACAGCTGGGCGATGGTGCAGGTGGCGGCGATCTCCAGGGACCCGTCCGCCCCAACGCTCAGGGGCTCCCACCCCATGCGGCTCAGATCCACCAGCCGCCGCAGCTGCGGCTGGGGCTCCGAGAACAGATATGTGCCGCCGCCCAGCCACGCGTCCCCCGGCTGCCAGGGCTCACGAAGCCGTGCGTCCCGCACGTCCGTCACCGTGTTCAGATCCATGTCTCCCCCTGCCCTTGGCCTGCTGCGTCCAGGCCAGTGAAGCCGGGGGAGCGGCCTGAAACGACTGGTTCGGTACACGGAAAACGTGCGGTCGGCGGGTCACGTCCTGGAGGAACCACCAGCGGGATCCGGGGTGGCGGACGGGGCAAGGTGGCTCAGCGGGGTGTACCGCCCGCTTCGGCGGCGCTCTTCAGGTCGCTCATCCACTTCTCCAGGCCCTGGCCCAGGAGCTCGGTGGCGGCGGGGACGTTCGCGTCGACCTGGGGGCCGGTGTGCGTCTCCTCGGTCCGCACCAGGACGCCGTCCTTGACCTTGATGAAGTTCCACACGTGGACGCCGTCGATGTGCAGCCCTTCGCCGATCGCGGGGCCGGTCCAGCGGATGCAGGAGTTGCGCTTGATCTGCTGGACGGTCGAGGTGATGTCCAGGCTGGTGGCGGGAGTCGCGGGGTTGGGCGGCACCGGCGTCGTCCACCGGAAGGCCGAGCCCGCCCGCAGCGGGCCGTGGTCGAGGCGCTCGCTGGTCTTGACCGCGGGCTGCCAGGACGGCCAGCGCTCCACGTCGGTCTGCACCTTCCAGATGGTGCTCAGCGGAGCGTGGATGACCGTCTCGGTCCGGTAGCGGACCTGCGCGCCCGGGTCGACGCCCTCCCCGCGGCAGGTGAGCGCCTTGCCGGGGTGGGGGGTGGCCCCGGCGGGCGTCGCCAGGGCGCCGAGCACGGCGACGGCGAGCGGGACGGCGACCAGGGCGGCACGGCCGCCGGCGCGGCGGATGCGGCGGTTCGACCCGGTGGGCGAGGTGGCGGAGGCAGACATGACGTTCCCCTTGCGTAGGAGGTGTGCGAGTGGTCGGGCGTACGGCCGGAGAGGCCCGTCAGGCCCGTTCCTTAGAGGCCTTGCCGTTCGCTAGAAGTTCTAACATCACACTGCGGTGGCCGTCAATAACCTTCGTGATAGCCTCTAACGGAAAGGGGCGGCTGGAGCCGCGACCGTAGGGAGAGGTGGCAGGCCTGTGGCGGACAAGGGCGCCGAGACCCCGCGCGAGCGCTATCGCGCGCAGGTCCGGGCGGAGATCAAGCAGCACGCGTGGGAGCAGATCGCGACGGCGGGGGCGTCCGCGCTCTCGCTGAATGCCATCGCCAAGCAGATGGGCCTGAGCGGTCCGGCGCTCTACCGGTACTTCGCCGGTCGCGACGACCTGATCACCGAACTCGTCCGGGACGCCTACCGCAGCCTCGCCGACACCCTCCGCGCGGCCGTCGCGGAATCCAAGACCGGCCCCGACGTCACCACGCTGGCCCGGGCGTTGCGCGGCTGGGCCCTGGAGGACCCCAACCGGTACTTCCTGATCTACGGCACGCCCGTTCCGGGCTATCACGCGCCCGACGACACCACCGCGATCACCTCCCAGATCATGGCGATGCTGCTCGACGCCTTCGCCGCGCTGCCCGACGGGCCCGTGACGCCGTTCGCCGCGCACCTCGAAGAGCACCGCCAGTGGGCGGACGGCCACCCCGCCTCACCCGTGGCGCTCCAGCGCGCGCTGGCCTTCTGGACGAGGCTGCACGGCGTGCTCTCCCTCGAGGCCGCCGGTCACTTCACCGGCATGGGGTTCGACCCCGCGCAGCTCTTCGCGGCCGAACTGGACAGCCTGCCGGCGCGGGCGTCGCGTTAGCCCGCCGGGGCCCGCACGGCCCGCCTGCCCGGCGGGCGGCGCGCTCCGACGGCCGGGGACGCCGGTCCTGTCCTCGTCCCCGGCCGCCCGCTCAGCCCGAGGCCCCGGCCCGCTCGCCCCGCCGTCGCAGGGCGCGCAGATGACGCTGGTGGTCCTCCGTCGTGACCGGGCGCAGGCCGGGTACCCGGCGGGGCGCTCCGTCCTCGCCGATCGCCACGAACGTCAGCCGGGCGGTGGCCACTTCGGCGGTGGGCCCCGAGGCGTTCCACCGCTCGGCGCTCACCCGCACGCCCACGTCCATCGAGGTGCGGCCCGCGTACTCCACACAGGCGCGCACGCTCACCAGGTCGCCCGCGTGGACGGGGAGCAGGAAGGTCATCCGGTCGACCGAGACGGTCACGGCGGGGCAGCCCGCGTGGCGTCCGGCGGCCGCCGCGGCGGCGTCGTCGATGAGTTTCATGAGGACGCCGCCGTGGATGGTCCCGTACAGGTTGGTGTCGTGCTCGCTCATGATGTGGGCGAGCGTGACATCCGAGTCGGCCGGGGCCTTGTGGGCCGGGCCGCTGGTGATGGTGTCCACGTCACAGGGCCTTTCAGTGCGGGGCGAGAAGGTGGCGCCGGGCCTCGCGGGCCGCCGCCGTCATGCGTTCCAGGGCCGGTCGGACCTCGGCCCAGTCGCGGGTCTTCAGGCCGCAGTCGGGATTGATCCACAGCCGCTCGGCCGGTACGGAGCGAAGCGCCCGGGTGATGAGGCGCGCGGTCTCCTCCTCGGACGGGACGCGGGGCGAGTGGATGTCGTACACGCCCGGGCCGACCTGGCGCGGGTAGCCCGCCGCGGCCAGCTCGTCCGCCACACGCATGTGGGAGCGGGCCGCTTCGAGGCTGATGACGTCCGCGTCCAGGTCGTCGATGGCGGAGAGGATCTCCCCGAACTCGGCGTAGCACATGTGGGTGTGGATCTGGGTGTCCGGGCGCACCCCGCTGGTGGTGAGGCGGAAGGCCTCGGTGGCCCAGCCCAGGTAGGCGGGGCGGTCGGCCGTCCGCAACGGCAGGGTTTCACGCAGCGCCGGCTCATCGACCTGGATCACCGAAGTGCCTTCGTCCTCCAGTTCGTTGACCTCGTCACGCAGGGCCAGGGCGACCTGGCGGGCGGTGTCGGCCAGCGGCTGGTCGTCGCGGACGAAGGACCACGCGAGCATGGTGACCGGTCCCGTGAGCATGCCCTTGACGGGACGCTCGGTGAGGGACTGGGCGTACGCCGTCCAGCGGACCGTCATCGGCTCCGGCCGGGAGATGTCGCCGGCCAGGACCGGCGGGCGGACGTAGCGGGTGCCGTACGACTGGACCCAGCCGTGCTGGGTGGCGAGGTAGCCGGTGAGCCGTTCGGCGAAGTACTGCACCATGTCGTTGCGTTCGGGCTCGCCGTGCACCAGGACGTCGAGGCCGGTCTTCTCCTGGAAGGAGACGACCTCGCGGATCTCGGCCTCGATGCGCTCCTCGTACGTGGTGGTCCCGATGCGTCCGGCGCGCAGGTCGGCGCGGGCGCCTCGCAGCTCACCGGTCTGCGGGAACGAGCCGATCGTCGTCGTGGGCAGCGGCGGCAGCCGCAGCTGGGCGCGCTGTGCGGCGGCCCGGTGTGCGTACGGATGGGCCCGGTGGGTGTCGGCGTCGGTGACGGCGGCCGTCCGGGCGCGCACCGCCGGGGCACGGGTGACGGCAGAGGCCGCGCGGGAGGCCAAGTCGGCCCGGTTGGCGGCGAGTTCGGCGGCGATCGCGCCTGTTCCCGCGGTCAGTCCGCGGGCCAGGGTGACGACTTCGGCCGTCTTCTGCCGGGCGAACGCGAGCCAGCGGCCGATCTGCGGCTCGATGCCGCGTTCGGCGGCCGCGTCGAGCGGGACGTGCAGCAGCGAGCAGGAGGCGGCGACGTCCACCCGGTCGGCGAGGCCGAGAAGCGTGGCCAGGGTGGACAGCGACTTCTCCAGGTCGTTGATCCACACATTGCGTCCGTCGACGACCCCCGCCACGAGCCGCTTGCCGGGGAGGCCGCCGATCGCGGCGAGATCGGCGAGGTTGGCGGCGGCAGGTCCGGTGAAGTCCAGGGCGAGCCCCTCGACGGGCGACTTGGCGAGCGCCGGCAGCGCCTCGCCGAGCCGGTCGAAGTAGGAGGCGACCAGGAGCTTGGGGCGGTCCGTGAGGCTGCCGAGCTCGCGATAGGCGCGTGCGGCGGCGTTCACTTCGGCGGGGGTGCGGTCCTGCACGAGAGCGGGCTCGTCCAACTGCACCCAGGCGGCACCCGCCGCCCGCAGATCGGCCAGCACCCGCGCGTACACGGGCAGCAGCCGGTCCAGGAGGGTCAGCGGCTGGAAGTCGTCGGCCACCCCGGGAGCGGGCTTGGCCAGCAGGAGGTAGGTCACCGGACCCACGAGCACGGGGCGTGCGGCGTGCCCGAGCGCGAGGGCCTCATCGAGCTCCCCGACCTGCTTGGACGAGTCGGCCTTGAACACGGTGCCGGGGCCCAACTCCGGCACCAGATAGTGGTAGTTCGTGTCGAACCACTTGGTCATCTCCAGCGGCGCCGCGTCCTGGGTGCCGCGCGCCATGGCGAAGTAGCCGTCGAGGGCGCGTTCTGCGGCCGGGGCGGAGCGGGAGTCCGGGGAGCGGTCGGCCGAGGCGGCGGCGCGGTGGCGCTCGGGGACGGCGCCGATCATGACGCTGGTGTCGAGGACGTGGTCGTAGTACGAGAAGTCACCGGTCGGCACCTCGTGGACGCCTGCCTCGGTGAGCGTGCGCCAGGTGGCCGCCCGCAGTTCGGCGGCGGTGCGCCGCAGTTCGTCGGCTTCGACGCGGCCCTTCCAATAGCCTTCGACGGCCTTCTTCAGTTCCCGGTTCGGGCCCTGGCGGGGGTAGCCGTACACGGTGGCGTGTGCCTGCGCGGCTGTGGGCTCGGTTGCCACGAGTCTCTCCTTCGCGAGCTCTTCGGTGGAGCGAACCCGGGACGGGACGAAGGCGCGAAGGGGCGAAGGACCGCGGGCGCGGCTCTTGTGCCGCCACCGTCGGTGCGTACGCCGACCCGCCCTCGAGGTCACCGGGATCTCCGCACGCGATCGGTCGCGCACGGGCAGTGGCAGGTCTTCGGACTCGCGGGCGCGCCTCGTGACGTACGAGGCATCTAATGGCCGTCGCTTCCCAGGCCCGGCCGGGCCCAGTGCGTATGACGGCGGTCGTTCCCGCTCACCGCTGCGGGGCAGTCCCGGATTCCCACCGGGTTCCCTCTTACGACGCATCCCGCCTGGCGGACGGGGCGAACCAGCTGCACCAGCAGCCTAGATGCTCGACCGGCGCCCCGGGAACCGCATAGGGGCGGCCCGCACGGTGAGGTGCGGCACGTGGTGGTCCCGCCGGGGCCGCCCCTCGCGTCCGGCGTCGGTCAGCCGCTCCCGGCCATGACCCGGCGGGCCAGGGTGAGTGCCGGGTCGCGCCTGTGGGTGAGGTCGTCCTCGGTGAAGACGGGGATGCGCGACTGGGGCGGGATGCCGGGGCCGTCGAAGCTGTGCCCGGCGCGGTCGAGGTACTTCTCGTTGGGCAGGACGGCCGCCCAGTCCTTGGCCAGGGGGCGGAACAGGACGTCGGAGAAGACTCCCTGGGTGTTCTCGCCGATCCGGGTCACCTGGGGCGTGCGGCCCATCAGCGCCTGTGTGAATGTCTCCGCGGCGCTGACGGAACTGCCGCTCGTCAGCAGCGCCACGGGCCCGGTCCAGCGAGGGGCCGGGGCGGGGTGCACGGTGATCGGCTGCGGGCGGGTGTAGCGGGCCGGATCGTCGGGGTCGTTGCGGGCCACCTTGGTGTAGGCCGTGTACGCGCGGTCGGTGAGGCGTGCGGCGATCCGCAAACCGAGGGCGTCGGAGCCGCCCCCGTTGAGGCGGCAGTCGATCACCAGGCCGCGCAGCCGGTCCGCGGTGGCGCCGGACGGGATCAACGCGTCCAGGGCCCGGTCGAGTTCGGCCGCCTGCTGCTGGTAGCTGTCCCCGGCGACGTACCCGTCGAAGGAGTCGATCCTCAAGTAGCGAATCTGGTCGGGGAGTTCGCCGACGACGAGCTTTCCCTGGGCGAAGCTCCGTACCGGGGCGACGAGTTGGTGGGAGACGGCCTCGGCCGCCCGCGTGCGCAGCTCCGGGGTCGCCACCCTGGTTCCGGGCCGCAGCCCGAAGTAGACGGTCTTGCCCTGGTGGATCAGTGCCGTGTGGGCGTCGTGCAGCGGACGGATCATGTCGGTGAGAATCCGCTGGAGTTCCGCGTCGGTGGTGCCCGGCGTGACGAGGGGCCGGTAACGGTCTCTGACCGCCTGCCAGTCGATGCCCTTGGCGGCGAAGAAGGGGTAGTTCTCGGCGAAGGTGGCCCAGAAGCGGTCGAACACCGCGAGCGGGCTCTCCTCGGCGGGCCGCCGGCACCGCTCGGGCAGCGCGGACAACCGCTCCAGATGACGTACGCCCGCCGCGTCGTCGGGCGCGAGGACGGCGCGCCCGCGCCCGTCGGGGGTGACGGTCATCGTCGCGACCGAGCCTTCGCCGTAACGGGTCGCACCGGCCGGACCCGGAGCGCCGACCTGGTCGGCCGTGACGGCGCCCGGCAGACAGCTGACCCGGGTCGTGTCGTACGTGGCGAGCTTTCCGTTCCCGATCGTCACCAGGGTGCCGTAGCCGTCCATGCGCCACACCCCGTCCGGCGGCCTGGGCGCCCCGCGCCCGGCCGGGACCGCGGACGCCGTACCGGCCGCCGCGACGGTCAGGGCGAGGGCCAGCGAGACCGCCGCCGCTCGGGACATCCTCCGTACACGCGCCATGTGTGAGCCCCTCCCCGTGCCTCACCGACGATAGCGGCCGCCCCTTCGCGCGACATCCCCCACACGGGTCGACCCCGCCCTCCCTGAGCAGGAGCGATCAGGGGCGGAACGGAACGTGAGGAGGATGGACACCCTAGGCTTCCCTCTGGCATCAGGCCCCCGATCTCAGGAGCGCACACCGTGTTCGACCCCGCACCGGAGTACCCGTACCCCGATGGCCACCGGCCCGACGAGGCGCCCGCGCCGCACGCGCTGCTCGCGCCCGTGACCGGCTTCCTGGGCACCTGGTACGGCCGGGGCAAAGGCGGATATCCCACGCTCGCCGGGGACTTTGCGTACGCCCAGGAGGTCACCTTCAGCCACGACGGCCGCCCCTTCCTGCGGTACGAGGCCCGCGCCTGGCTGCTCGACGGGGACGGCGCGCCCCTGCGGCCCTCGGCGCGCGAGAGCGGCTGGTGGCGGCTCCAGGCCGACGGGCGGGTGGAAGCCCTGATCACCCAGCCCACGGGCATCGCGGAACTCGCCGTCGGCACGGCCACCGGAAGGACGGTGGACCTCGCCACCGACCAGGTGGCTCTCACCCCCACCGCGAAGGAGGTCAACGCCACCCGCCGCCGCTACGAGCTGACCGACGACTCCACGCTGGCCTTCGTCCACGACCTCGCGGCGGTCGGCGAGCCCCTCCAGCACCACCTCTCGGCCGTGTTGCGCCGCAGGGCCTGAACGGCCGCCGTTCAGCAGGGCGTGGAGGGCCCCTTCTGGCGGTTCATGTTGTCGTTGGACATCCAGCCCGCCGTCTCGGTGCCCGCCACGCGCACGTACGTCCACCGGTTGCCCTTGGCGTTGGTCACATAGCAGTGGTACCAGAGCTTCGTGCCGGACTTGGCGAGGGAGACGGACGGGCAGGCCTGGTAGGGGCCGGTCTGCAAGTGGTAGTCCCCGGCCATGTAGCCGTAGGAGCCCGGGGCCGGGTCCTTGTGGCTCCAGCCGGTGCAACTCGTCGACACCGGGCTGGGTTTGGCCGACGCCGAGGGCTTCGCGCCGCTCGCGCTGCTGCTCGGTTGCGCCGAGGGGCCGGGCCGCGCGGAGGAGGCCGACGGCTTGTCGCCGGGATGCGCGGACCGCGCGGCGCCCGGGGTGTCCGTGGCGCCGCCGGCGAGGCTGGCCGCGCGCGACCCGTCGCCGTCCGGGGAGGTGCCGGCGCCCGGTCCGGCGGCCTGGGACCCGCCCGCGGGCTTGTCGTTGCCGCCCGCCAGGGCGTAGGCGATCCCGCCGCCGGCGAGCACCACGGCGGCCGCGGCCGCGATGACCGTACGGCCGCGCCTTCGGCCCCGATCGGCCGCCACCCCGGAGCCGGAGGACGCGTCGTGCCACGGCACCGCGGGCGCCGGGTTGCCGAACTGCTGCTGATACGGCACCTCGGCCATGGGCATCGGCGGGGGCGGCGGGCCGAATCCGGCCGACGGCAGGGGAGCGGGGGCCGGGGCAGGGTGCACCATGCCGTGCGTGGCGACGTCGTCGAGCATCCGGCGGGCCTGTTCGGCGGTCGGCCGGTGTTCCGGCTCCTTCGCCATCAGGGCCTCGAGCACCGGCGTGAGCGCCCCCGCCCGTCCGGCCGGGGGCAGCGGCTCGGTGACGATCGCCGACAGCGTGGACCACACCGACGTGCGGCGGAACGGCGAGGTCCCCTCGACCGCCGCGTACAGGGTCATGCCGAGCGACCAGATGTCGCAGGCGGGGCCGGGCTCGCGGCCCTGCGCGCGCTCCGGCGGCAGGAAGTCGAGCGAGCCGACGATCTCGCCGCTGCGGGTCAGCTTGGCCATGGCGTCGTCGCCGGGAGCGTCCATCGTGGCGATGCCGAAGTCGGTCAGCACGACCCGGCCGCCGCGCTCCAGCAGGATGTTGCCCGGCTTCACGTCCCGGTGCAGCACGCCGACCCGGTGCGCGGCGTCGAGCGCGTCCATCAGCTTCGCGCCGATCGCCGCGGCCTCGCGCGGGTCCAGCGGGCCCCGCTCGGTCAGCACGTCGTCGAGGGAGGGCCCGTCGACGAGTTCCATGACGATGACCGGGAGGCCCCGCTCCTCGGTCACGTCGTGCACGGTGACGACGCCGCTGTGCCGGATGCGGGCGGCGGCCTGCGCCTCGCGCCGCATGCGGGCGCGCAGATCGGCCAGTTCGGGCGCGGACACGTCGGTATAGGCGCGCAGGATCTTGACGGCGACCTCGCGGTCGAGCATCTCGTCCACGGCGCGGGCGACCACGCCCATGCCGCCGCGGCCGATCGTCGAGGTCACCCGGTAGCGGCCGCCGAGTACCTTGCCGATCAGCGCTCCGTCGTTCTCTTCCCCCGCTGGCACCGCATGCTCCGTTCCCCGGTGGCCGTCACCGCACGGCCTGGCGGCACCAGAGTAGACGTACGGACACACGCTCCCACCAGCGGCTGCGGGCCCGCGCCCGCCGGGCGTCCGGGCGCCGTGGGCACGGTCGGGGGAGCGGTCCAACGGGCCGTCGGAAAGGGCCTGTTGTCCTCGTCGCGGTGGCGGGTCGAGACTGGTGGTGGCCTCGGGCGGGGTGCGTGTGCGGCATGGGTCCGGAGCGCGGGCGCCGCGTCCTCGGCCGTGGCGGAGCGGTCAAGGCGAAGGGGCGGTATGGCGGATCTCGCTTCGGCGCTCACGGCGCTCAAGGACCGCAGCGGCCTCAGCTATACGCGACTGGCCGAGCGCTGCTGGACCAGCGCGTCCACGGTGCACCGCTACTGTCGGGGCAAGGTGGTGCCCGCCGAGTTCGGGACCGTCGAGAGGATCGCGCTGGCCTGCGGCGCGGACCGGGCCGAGGTGGACCGGCTCTACCCCCTGTGGTCGCGCGCCGTCGCGGGAGAAGCCGCCCCGGAGCCCCGATCCGCGCCACCGCTCCACGAGGAGGAGATCCGGGCCTCCGCCGCCGATGGCGATCCCGAGCGGCGGGCGAGCCGCGGGGGGCGTCGCGGCCGGGCCGCGCGCCGCTGCCGCAGATGGGCGGCCGTGCTCGGCGCGCTGTTCCTCGTCGCCGCCTTCTCGCCCTCGTCGACACCGCTGCACCTCCCGGTCGCCTCGCGGCGGCCCCAGCCGCAGACCGTGGAGGGCCCGGCCTGGGAGCAGTACCCGGCACCCCTGCCCTCCTCCTTCTTCGGCGTGACCGTCAACAGCAACACGGGGCTCATGCCCGGATTCCAGGTCGGCGGGGTGCGGCTGTGGGACAGCGGGACGCGCTGGTCGCTGGTCGAGCCCGACCGCGCCCGCTACGACTGGACCGTGCTCGACCGGCTGGTCGACGCCGCGGGCCGAGCGCACCTGCCCGTGGTCTACACCTTCGGCGGCACCCCCGGCTGGGCCGCCCCCGGTGCGCCGCCGGGGCCCTACGGGGACGGCTCGCGCACCGCTCCGCCCGACGACCTGGCCGACTGGGACCGGTTCGTGCGGGCGGTCGCCACCCGCTACGCGGGCCGTGTCGAGGCGTACGAGCTGTGGGCGTTCGCCCCCTCGCCGCACTTCTACACCGGCGACGCGGCGACCCTGGCCCGGATGACCCGGCGGGCCGTGGAGATCGTGCGCCGGGCCGACCCCAGGGCCACACTGGTCTGCCCCTCCATGGGCGACCTGTGGACGGCGGTGTCCCAGCGGTTCCTGCTCGACTTCGCCGCGGCCGGCGGCTACCGGGACTGCGACGCGGCCGGGGTCAAGCTCTACCCGCGGCACGACGGCGACACCCCGGAGAGCCTGGTCGCCCTCGCCGACCTCATCGAGCGCACCTTCCACCTGGCCGGGGTGCACCCGGCGCTGTGGAACACCGGCAGCGCCTACCGCGTCGCCACCGACCGGCCGCTGGACTCCGCGCAGTCCGTCGCCTACGCCGTCCGCTTCTATCTGATCGGCATGTACGTGCGCTACGCCCGCACCTACTTCTACAACTGGGGCGGCACCAAGGTGCCGTTGGTGCTCCAGGCCGCCGGCGGGCCGCCCACCGAGGCGGCCCGCGCGGTCGCCACCCTGCAACGGTGGCTCGCGGGAGCCCGGATCGCCTCCTGCGGCCACGGCCGGTCCGCCGGGCTGCCCGGCACCGTCTGGCAGTGCCGGTATGCGCTGGCCACCCCCGTGGGTCAGCCGCACGTCCCGGCGGTCATCCGCTGGACCGAGTCGGGCACCGTCTCGCTGCCCGCCGGGCCGGAGGTGCGGACCGTCCGCTACCTGGACGGCCGCACCGACGCCGCCCCCCGACGGCTGACCGTCACCGCGATGCCGCAACTGGACGTCGGGGCCCCCGGTGACCCGGTCCTCAGCAGTGGCTCGGGCTCTGCGCGGTGATGTGCGCGACCGAGTTGTCCCCGACCTTCACCCAGACCGCGGACTTCCCGCGCCGGTCGTACGTCTGGGAGTAGTCGGGCTCCCAGCTGTTCACGAAGTGCACCTTGACGCACCAGCCCGGGTCGACCTGGAAGGCGTCCCAGTCGACGTTCCACGGGGTGTGCGCGTGGGGCGCCAGATAGTAGGTCGTCTCCTTCACCCCGCCGGACGTGCAGGTCGGCCGCTTGGTGGTCCAGGAGCCCGTGATGTCCCCTCCCCGGCACCAGTTGCGGAAGGCGACCGCGTGGTAGGCGCTGTCGTTCACCGTCCTCGAACACCCCAGGGAGCCGCACGAGGGTCCCGCGTGCGCGGAGGGCGCGAACCCGGCCGCGGCGGCCAGCAGCGCCACCGCCCCCAGCGCGATCGGCCTGGCCCGGCCGCGCCCGTTGTCCCGTCGATGGGTCATGACTGTCTCCCTCCGATCCCGGCCCAACGCCCCTTCCACGACGGGGCGTTATGACCACGTCAGAAGCATCGGAGGGGCCTTGCGCAGCGCACAAGCCGCGGCCGGGCATCTGGGACGCTGGGACGAGGAATGCGCTGTGACCTGCGCGGACGTCGAGCTGTGGGACGGGGTGCGTACGAGAGCGGCCTCGGGGGCGCGGCGGGCCGTGCCTTCCGCCTCCGTCCGGGCCCGGGTTTGGCTTTGGCCCTGTTGGCTACCCGGTGTGATGAGGCCTCCACAAGATCTCCCTCGCGGGACGGACGAGAAGAGGACGGTCAGGCATGAACAACCGGCTGGGATTGGGGCTCGCGGTGGGCGCGGGCTATCTGCTCGGGCGTACGAAGAAGGCGAAACTCGCCTTCGGCATCGGGACACTGGTCATGGGCAAGCGCCTGCAACTGAGTCCGCGGGCGATCGCGGACTTCGCGGCGGCCCAACTGGCCGACAACCCGCAGTTCAAGGAGATCGGCGACCAGTTGCGTGAGGATCTGCGCGGCGTCGGCAAGGCCGCGACGGGCGCGCTCCTCAACCGGCAGCTCGAAGGCATGGCCGACCGCCTGCACGACCGCACGCAGGGTGTGCAGGACCGCATCTCGGGCGTGGTGCCGGAGATATCCGGGTCGGCGCAGGACGACGACCGCGACGCCCGCGACGACGAGGACGTGCCGGACGAGGTGGACGAGCCCGCGGGCAAGTCGTCGCGGTCGTCCGGGTCCTCACGCTCGGCGTCGAGCAGGGAGGGCGGGTCGTCGGCGAAGTCCCGCTCGACGGGACGGGCATCCGCCAAGTCGGCCTCGGCCAGGACGGGTACGGCCAAGAAGACCGCCAAGTCCGTGCAGCGCACGGCCAAGCGGGCCCCGGCCAAGAAGACGGCGAGCCGGCGCGCCGGCCAGGCAGGTGACGACCGTGGCTGAGACGAAGAATCCGCTGACGCAGAGCCCCGCGGCCGACCGCCTGAAGCAGGAGCTCCAGTCCTATCTGCTCGCCCAGGGAGAGCGCCTCCTCGTGGGCGTGGGCCACAAGCTCGGCGAGACCACGGGCAAGCTCAACGACATCGCCGAGGGCCGCAGTCCCGGCTTCGCGAAGCTGGCGCTCGAAGGCGGCCGCAAGGTCGCCGAGGGCAAGGGGCCCGTCCGCGCCGCCGTGGAGATGGGCGCCTCGCACCTCAAGGACAACGCGAAGGAGATGTTCAAGGGGCTGGGCGGCAAGCGCAAGAAGGGCGGCTCCGGACGCAAGCCGACCGTCATCATGGAGAGCGTGGACGTCGGCGTCCCGGTGCGCGAGGCCTACGACCAGTGGACGCAGTTCCAGTCGTTCGCCACCTTCGCCAAGGGCATCAAGAGCGCGACCGTCGCCGACGACACCACGTCGGACTGGAACGTCAAGGTCTTCTGGTCCAGCCGCAGCTGGAAGGCGCACACCACCGAGCAGGTGCCGGACGCGCGCCTCGCCTGGACCTCCGAGGGCGCCAAGGGCACCGTCAAGGGCGTCGTCACCTTCCACCGGCTCGCCGAGAACCTCACGCGCGTGCTGCTGGTCATGGAGTACTACCCCAAGGGTCTTTTCGAGAAGACCGGCAACATCTGGCGCGCCCAGGGCCGCCGGGCCCGGCTCGACCTCAAGAACTTCGCGCGCCACATCGCGCTGCGCGGCGAGGCCGAGGGGGGCTGGCGCGGCGAGATCAGGGACGGCGAGGTGGTCGTCAGCCACGAGGACGCCGTCGCCGAGGAGGAAGAGGAGCGGGAGCCCCAGGAGGACGAGGCGCCCGAGGCTCAGGACGACGCCCAGGACGAGGGCGAGCCCGAGCCGGAGGAAGAGGAAGAGGACGGGGCCGAGCCGGAGGAGGAGTACGAGGCGGAGCCCGACCAGGAGTACGAGGGCGACGAGGAGTACGAGGCCGAGCCCGACCAGGAGTACGAGGCCGAGCCCGACCAGGAGTACGAGGACGAGGCCGGCGAGGAGTACGAGGACGAGCCGGAGCCGGACGGCGAGGAGGATGAGGATCCGGAGGAGGCCTCGTCCGCGCGCAAGCGCCGCGCCTACGCGGGCTCGCGCGAAGGCCGCCGGTGACCGGTCCCGGACCGCACCGGTTCCCTCTTCGAAGGAGCAGCATTCGATGGCGCATCACATCCGGTACTGACGCGGGGACATGAACCAGTGACCGTGGACAGCAAGGATCGCAAGACCCGGTTGACCGTGCTGGTGGCGCTCGGGGCCAATCTCCTCATCGCGGCCGCCAAAGCGGGCGCCGGGGTGCTGGCCGGATCGCCCGCCCTGCTTTCGGAGGCGGCGCACTCCGTGGCCGACAGCATGAACGAGGTCTTCCTCCTCGCGGCGCTGCGCCGCAGCCGTCGCCCGGCCGACCAGCACCACCCCTTCGGCTACGGCAAGGAGCGCTACTTCTGGTCCCTGCTCGCCGCCGTCGGCATCTTCGTGATGGGCGGCTGCTTCTCCTTCCTACAGGGTGTCGACGCACTGCGTTCGGACCATCAGGAGTCCACCGCCGGGTACGTCGCCGGGCTGTCCGTGCTCGGGGTGGCCCTGGTCGCCGAGGGCGGCTCGCTGCTGCGCGCCCTGTACCAGGTGCGTGGTCAGCGCGGCGCCGGGATCGGCCACGACCCGGCGCTGCGCACCGTCGTGGCGGAGGACGGCACGGCGGTGGTCGGCGTGCTGCTCGCCGCGGCGGGGATGGCGCTGCACATGGTCACCGGCCGGGTGGTCTGGGAGGCCTCGGCGTCGCTGTGCATCGGGCTGCTCCTGGTGTACGTGGCGTACCGGCTCGGGAAGGAGGCCCGGGACCAGCTCATCGGTGAGGCGGTGGACCCCGAACTCCGCGACAGCATCCGGGCGTTGCTCGACGAGCAGCCCGAGATCGACTCGGTGGCCAGTCTGCTGACGATGCGGCTCGGTCTCGACTCCGCCCTCGTCGCGGCCCGTGTCGACCTGCGGCCCGGGCTCGACAGCGAGGACGTCGAGGTGGTCTCCGAGCGCATCAAGGCGGCCGTGGTGAAGGCGTGGCCGCAGGCGGACCAGGTGTTCCTCGACATCACCGAGGCGCCGCCGAGCCCGCCACAGGCGTCTGCCGCCGCGCCCGGTGCCCCGGCGGGGCACCGGCGGGAATCGGCCGGTCCCGCTTGAGCGCCGCGTTCGGTGCGGCAGCAGCCAGGCCCGACCGAAACCAGTCGGCTTCGGTCAAGAGATTTCCAAAGATCGCCTAGGGTCTGTCGGAAACGTCTGCACGACCCCACGGAGTCTGCTGTGGAACCATCACCGACACCCGCGTCCACCGGTCCGCGGAAGCCCGGCCACATGGTCGGTCTCTTCTGGATCGACGCGGAGCACGTCCACCTCGGCGCGCCCGGCGCCACGGCCGAATCGACCGTGCTGCTGACAGCCGGCTCCCTGCGGGTCACCGGGTCCGAGCCGAGGCAGTGGCCCTGGTCCGAGGTGGCCGCCCTGGAGGTGACCGGCGCGCCGGTCCGCTCGACGGGCGGGCGGTGGGCCGGCCGCGCGGCGTCGGTGGCCGCGGCCGCCCTGGACGTGTGGGTCCCGGACAGCCCCGCCGAGATGACGGTGGTGATCACCGCCGGGGACGGCCGCTTCGAGGCATCCGTCCTGTCCGGCGCCGCGACCGCCTACAGCCGGCGCGAGGTCGATCTCTCCCACGCGCTGCTCGACCGCTTCGTCCGGGGCACGTCCTCGCCCGCCGCGCTGCTCGACTGGTCGCGGGCCGCGGAGCCCGGTGCCCTGCGGTCGCGCGCCCGGGAAGCCGTACTCGAAGGTTGGCTCGCCGACGGCTGAACGGCGCTCTCCCGCAGGCGTGTTCCTCCCGGCTTGGGTGGACGGACCGATGCCCGGCCGCGCTGGGCGGCCGGGCATCAGCGGGGACGGGGGCGTCACATGTGCGGGCGCCCGTAGTAGCCGCCGATCTGCTCGTGGTAGCCCGGGTCCCCGAGGTGCTTCTCCTTGTCGAACTCGGGGGAGTCCTTGATCTGTTCCTTGGTGCAGGCGACGTAGATCTTCTTCTCGACGGGGTCGATGCGCGTGAGGACCCCGGCCGGCAGCAGGACGTGCTTGCCGAAGATCCACGGGCCGGTGTCGACCACGATGTACGAGGAGCTGACCTCCTCGGAGTACTTGTCGACCTTGCCGATGCTTCCGTCGGTCGCCTCGACCTTGTACCCGGTCAGGTCGGTACCCGGCTGGTACGCGGCGGCCTCCGGGTAGGCCCAGATGTTCTCCATGGTGAAGGAATCCCTTCCTATGGACGATGGGTGCGGGGTGCGGACGGCGGGTGCCGTGCGTGCACGGCACCTCGGGTCCGCGCACCGTCCGGGTTCCCCCCGCCCCCGCCCCTACACTCGTGCGATCGGCCGCGGCGGCCGGGTCGGCTCGTTTCGGCCGATCGGCCGACCCGGGGCGTGCCGCGCCGGTTCCTGTGATCGGCTGGACGCGGCGCGGACGACGAGGAGGGACGGTTGAGCGGTGTGAGTGGCATGCAGGAGTTTCTCGACGGCCTCGACTGCCCGATGTACGTCGTGACGGCGGCGGCTGGTGGGCAGCGGGCCGGGTGTCTCGTGGGGTTCGCCTCGCAGTGCTCCATCGAGCCCGTCCGCTTCATGGTGTGGCTGTCCACGGCCAACAGGACGTACCGCGTGGCCTGTTCGGCCGACGTCCTGGCCGTGCACCTGCTGGGCCGGGCCCAGCACGGGCTGGCCGCGCACTTCGGCGGCCTGACGGGCGACGAGGTCGACAAGTTCGCCGACATCGCCTGGCACGAGGGCCCGGCCGGCGCGGTGCTGCTGGACGACGCGCCGGGCTGGTTCGTGGGCCGTGTGGAGGGGCGTACCGACGGCGGCGACCACGTCGGGTTCCTGCTCGCCCCGCTGGAGGCGACCGGCCCGCGGTCGTCCGGCTGGAAGCCGTTCCGCCTGAGCGACGGCCTGGACATCGAGGCCGGTCATCCGGTGTCGGGCACATGACGATCCGTACGCCCGTCAAGGGGCCGGGTCACGAAGCGAGGAGAGCTCCATGACCGCCGAACGCACTGTGCTGATCACCGGCACCTCCTCCGGCATCGGGCTGGCCGCCGCGATCGGTGCGGCCCGCGCCGGGCTGCGGGTCGTGGCGACGATGCGTGACACCGGGAAGGCGGGCCGGCTGCGCGAGGCCGCGGCCGAGGCGGGCGTCATCGACCGCGTCGACGTGAAGCGCCTGGACGTCGTCGACGCGGGGTCCGTCGTCTCCTGCCTGGGCGAGGTCATCGCCGCGTACGGGCGGCTCGACGCGCTGGTGAACAACGCGGGCGCCGGGTGCGTGGGCACCGTCGAGCAGGACGGGATGGGTCCGGTGCGCGCCGCGATGGAGGTCAACTACTTCGGCGTCGTCGAGGTGACCCGCGCAGCCCTGCCGCACCTGCGGGCGTCGCGGGGCCGGGTCGTCACCGTGACCAGCGTGGGGGGTGTGGTGGGGCAGCCCTTCAACGAGGCGTACTGCGCGGCCAAGTTCGCGGTGGAGGGCTTCATGGAGTCCCTCGCGCCGGTGGCCGCGGCGGTGGGCGTCAAGGTCAGCGTCGTGGAGCCGGGCGCCGTGGCCAGCGAGTTCGTCGCGAGCCTGGACATCGACGTACCCGCCCTGCTGGACGCGGCCGGTCCGTACGCGCCCGCGCTGCGGGCCTACATCGAACGCACCACCCAGTCCTTCGCCCAGGCGCAGAGCCCGGCCGAGGCCGCGGCGCCCATCATCGCCGCGCTCACCGACGCGAGCCCGCCCTTCCGGATCCAGACCTCGGACTGGGCCCGGGACTTCACGGCCACCAAACTCGCCGACGTCGACGGCTCGGCCGTGCAGTCCCTCACCGAGGCGTGGGTGCGGTGACCGGCGCCCCGAACGCGGCCGTCAGCTCTGGGCGGTGGGGCGCACGACGACCTCGCTGACGTCCACGTCGTCCGGCTGCTCGATCGCGTAGGCGACGGCGCGGGCGATCGCGGCGGGTTCGATGGCGAACGTGTCGCGGGAGGCGAGGAGTTGGGCCCGCACGTCAGGGTTCGGGGCGCTGTCGACGAAGTCGGTCCTGACGAAGCCCGGGGTGATGAGCGTGACCCGCAGGGCGTCGCCCGCTTCCTGGCGCAGCCCCTCGGAGAGGGCGTGCACGGCGGCCTTGGTCGCGGAGTAGACCGCCTGGTGGGGGACCGTGCGGCGGGCGGCGGTCGACGAGACGTTCACGAAGTGGCCGTATCCCTGGCGGCGGAAGACGGGCAGCGCGGCGGCGATCCCGTACAGAACTCCCTTGATGTTGACGTCGATCATGGCGTCCCAGTCGTCGACGCGCAGGTCGTCCAGGGGTGAGACGGCGCCGAGGCCCGCGTTGCCGACCAGCGCGTCGAGCCTGCCGTAGCGCTCCGTCGCCCCGGCCACGAGCGCCGAGAGATCCTCGCGGCGGGTGACGTCGACCGGCACGGCGGAGGCGGTGCCACCCGCCGCGGTGATCCGTTCGACGACCGCGTCGAGCCGGTCCGCCCGGCGGGCGCCGAGCACGACGGTGGCTCCCCGGGCGGCCAGCAGCAGAGCGGTGGCCTCGCCGATGCCCCCGCTGGCGCCGGTGATGGCGACGACTTTGCCGCGCACGCTCTCCACGATGTCCCTGGGCGCGGTCCTGATGTCTGACATGGCCTACCTCGTTCGTTGGTGAAGGGCGATGGGCAGCGCGAAGAGTGCCTTAGAGTGAAAGCGGAGGCGCCGCCGGTTCCAGCATAAGCGGAGGGGCCTCCACTTAACAGTCGTGCGGTGGGACCATGTACGAGAACGAAGAAGGGGGCCCCGTGGGGGACGACTCGAAGCGGCCGCTGCGGGCCGACGCGCAACGCAACCGGGACAAGATCCTGGCCGTCGCGGTGCGGAAGTTCGCCGAGCAGGGCCTCGACGCCCACCTGGAACAGATCGCCAAGGAGGCGGGGGTCGGCATCGGCACCCTCTACCGCAACTTCCCCACCCGGGACGCCCTGATCGAGGCCGCCTACCGCAACGAGCTGGCCCGCCTGTGCGACGCCGCGCCCGAACTCCTGGCCGCCCTGCCGCCCCGCGAGGCGCTGCGTGCCTGGATGGGCCGCTTCCTCGACTACGCGTCGGCCAAGCACGGCATGGCCGACTCCCTGCGCGCTCTCGGCGCGGCGGGCGCCCACCCGTTCACGCGGAGCCGCGAGATGATCCAGGACGCCCTGGCCTCGCTGATGGACGCCGCGCGCGCCGCCGACGCGATCCGGCCCGACATCACCACGGCCGACCTGTTCGCCGCCCTCACCGGCATCGCCCTCGCCGCGGGCCGGCCCGAGCAGCGTGACCAGGCCGAGCGCCTGGTCGGCCTGACCCTCGACGGCCTGAGCGTCCGGCACCGCTGAGCCGCCACGCGACCGGCCCCCGGGCGATGCCGCTCGGGGGCCGTGGAGGAATCCGCAACTCGCCGTCTACATCGGAGAGTTGACGAAAATGTCAGCTGGCGCGCGTCTTGGCCAGCAGTTCGATGATCTCCGCCGTGGTGCCGGACTCGCCCAGGCGGGGGAAGATCCGCTCGACGCTGTTGCGGTGCGCCTCGGGGTCCATGTCGCTCATCGCGTCGGTGGCCAGGGTGACGTGGTAGCCGTGCTCGTGCGCGGCGCGGGCGGTCGACTCGACGCCGATGCTGGTCGCCACGCCGGTCAGCACGATCTGGGTGATGCCGCGGCGGCGGAGCTGGACGTCGAGATCCGTGCCGTGGAACGCCCCCCAGTTCCGCTTGGTGACCGTGATGTCCCCGGGATGTCCGGCCAGCTCGTCGACGATGACGTCCCAGCCCTCGGGCCGGGGGCCGCCGCGACCGTGAGCAGCTTCCGTGCGGCCGGGCACGAGGTCCGACCCGTCGGCCGCGAACGTGACGCGCACCAGGACGACGGGGAGCCCGTGCGAACGGAAGGCATCGGCGAGTTCGGCCGAGCGGTCCACCACCTCGGCGGCGTCGTGGGGCTGGGTCGGGGCGGCGACGATGCCCCGCTGGAGGTCGATGACGACGAGCGCGGTGCGCGGGTCGAGCGTGGTGAGAGCCATGGTGGTGCCCTGCTTTCTCGCGTACGGGTTGGTCGGCAGGCCCTGAACGGGCCGCGTCCTAGGGGTTTTCGGTGGTTTCGGGGAGCGCCGCACCGGCGGGAGCGGGGCGGCGCAGGGAGCGGTCGAGGAGGGTGACCGCGGTGAGCAGCACGGCGCCCGCCCCCATGAAGACGCCCAGGCCGTGCAGGCCCGCCGTGTCGGCGCCGTGCCGGAAGAACGCGGCGTCGGCCGACGAGGCGATCATCGCGCCGAGGTAGGTGCAGGTGCGGAGCAGCCCGGCGGCGGAGCCCATGCGGGAGGGGTCGGCCTGGTGGTACAGCGCGGTCTGATTGGCCAGACCGTTGAGCCCCTGCGGAGCCCCCATCGCCAGACCGACGGCGAGCAGCAGCCAGATCGCGCTGTCGGAGTGCAGCAGCAACATCAGGGCGCAGGCGGCGAGTTGGCAGAGGGAGCCGACGACGAGCTTGCCCCGGATCTGGGGGCGGCGCCCGGTCGTCACGGATATCAGTACCGCGCTCAACGGCATCGGCAGCTGCACGAGCCCGGCCGCCGACGCGGACAGCCCGCGCCCCTCCTCCAGCCACTGCGTGAAGCCGTAGAGGAAGGCGTACGAGGTGACGAAGCTCAGAACCTGGCGCAGATAGGTGGCCATCAGCGGGGCGTTGCCGCCGAAGACCCGGAGGTCGATGAACGGCTGGGCGGCGCGCAACTCCCGCACCGCGAAGCCTCCCGTCGCCAGCGCGGCGATCAACAGCAGGTGCCAGTGGCCGGGCTGAGGGGCCATCAGGAAGAGCAGGGTGGCGATGAGCATCGCCGCGAACAGCACCATGCCCGCGAGGTCGATCCGTGCCCCGGGCCCGGCGCCTCCTGCCTCCGCGGCGGGTGCCCGCGGCAGGCGACGGGCACCGAGGATCAGGCAGGCGGCCGAGAGGGGCACGTTGATGGCGAAGATCCAGTGCCAGCCGCCCAGGCCGATGAGGAGCCCGCCCAGGGTGGGACCGATCACGGCGACGACCTGGTTCGACACGGCGAGCGCGGTCAGGACCCCGGCCGGGCTCTTCTCGCCGGTGCGGTCGGCCTCGCTCCGGGTCAGGGACATCGACGCCGGATAGGCGGCCGAGGTGCCGAAGCCGAGCAGCACGCGGGTCGCGATCAGTACGCCGAGGGTGGGCGCGAAGCTGCCGAGCAGGCCGGCGGCGCCGACCAGCGCGGTACCGATGAGGTACAGCCTGCGCGGGCCGTAGCTGTCGACGAGCCGTCCGATGACGGGCTGGCCTATGGCGGTCGCCAGATAGAGGGCGGAGACCAGCCACGCCGTCTGTCCCGCGGGCGCCCCGAAGGCCTGCCCGATCGGCACCAACGCCACCGCGATCATCGAGGAGTTGACCGGGTTGAGGATCGAACCCAGGATCATCGGGGCGATCAGCTCGCGGTTGAATCCCTCGCGCCCGTCGGCGGGGGAGGTGCGCGTCAGGCGGCCGGGTCCGGCCGCTCCGCGCCTCACGGCTGGGCGAGGCGTTCCAGCAATGCCATCGCCTCGGTGATGGTGGCGCGTTCCTTCTCGGTGTAACGGTCCTGGAAGGCCTGGGCGAGCCACTCGGCCCGGGCCTGCCGGTTGCCCTCGGCGCGTGCGCGGCCCGCCTCGGTCAACGTGATGAGCTGGCGGCGGCCGTCCTCGGGGTCCGGGCTGCGCTGGATCAGACCCTGCTGGTCGAGCGCCGCCAGGGTGGCGGCCATCGACTGCGGGCGCACTCCTTCGGTGGCCGCGAGGGCGCTGGCCGACGCGGCACCGCCCTTGTCGATCAGGGTCAGCGCGGACACCTGCGACGGGGTGAGGTCCTGGGTCTCCGCGACCTCGCGGAGCCGGCGCCGCAGCCGGCTGAACACCACCCGCAGGTCGCGCGCCGCGTGGACGGCTGACGCGGAGATGCCGTGAGGGATGTCTTCCATGCCCCCACCGTAAGTTCTTCAGCCAAAACTGTCCAGTTGTACCTGATCAGTTTTGGCTGTCGGAACGCCGACCGTCCTGCCGCCCCGGACGAGGCAGGCGGAGCCGGGGCGTCGGGCGTACGGTGGCCTCGAACGCCGAAAGCGCCGCTGACCAGGTGCTGGGCACGTGGTCAGCGGCGCTCGTACAGCCGCTCGGCGTGTGATCGCGCCGGGCGTGGGTCAGGCGTGGGGCTCCTCGGCCTGCTGCGCCTTCGCCCGGTCCTGCTGCTGCTTCTCCTTGATGCGGACCGCTTCCTTGCGGACCTCGGCCTGCGTGGCGCGCTCCTTCTGGAGCCACTCGGGGTTGTCCTGCTTCAGCGCGTCGATCTGCTCGGTGGTGAGGGCCTCGGTGACCCCGCCGCGCGCGAGACCCGCGATGGAGACACCGAGCTTCGCGGCGACCACCGGACGGGGGTGCGGGCCGGTGCGCCGCAGGTCCTGGAGCCACTGGGGCGGGTCGGCCTGCAGGGCGTTGAGCTCGGTGCGCGAGACGACACCCTCCTGGAACTCGGCGGGGGTGGCCTCGAGGTACACACCCAGCTTCTTCGCCGCGGTCGCGGGCTTCATCGTCTGGGTGGTCTGGTGCGACGTCATGTGTCAAGAGTAGCGAGCGTGTGCGATACCGCTGACCACGACCGGTAACCTGGCGGGGTGACAGGCTCGGAAGAACCCCCATCGTTCCGGCTCGCCTACGTTCCGGGTGTGACGCCGAGCAAGTGGGTGCGGATCTGGAACGAGCGGCTGCCCGACATCCCCCTGACCCTCAGCACGGTCTCCGCCGCCGAGGCGCCGGGCGTGCTGCGCGGCCGTGGCGCGGACGCGGGCTTCGTGCGGCTGCCGATCGACCGTACGGAGCTCAGCGCGATCCCCCTCTATACCGAGACGACGGTCGTCGTGGTCCCCAAGGACCACCTCATCGCGGCGGTCGAGGAGGTGTCGCCCGAGGACCTGGCCGACGAGATCGTGCTGCACCCCCTCGACGACACCCTCGACTGGGAGCACCCGCCGGGGCGGCCCGCCCTGGAGCGCCCGGCCACGACCGAGGACGCCATCGAGCTGGTGGCGGCCGGAGTGGGCCTGCTCGTCGTTCCGCAGTCGCTGGCCCGGCTCCACCACCGCAAGGACCTCACCTACCGGACGATCACCGGCGTCCCCGAGTCGCGCGTCGCGCTGTCGTGGCCGGAGGAGGAGATCACTCCCGATCTGGTGGAGGAGTTCATCGGCATCGTCCGCGGCCGCACGGTGAACAGCTCCCGCGGCCGTACGCCGACGCCGCCCCAGCCCAAGCAGAAGCGTGCCGACAAGGGTGGCGCCCAGCGCAAGTCCGCGGCGGGCAAGGGGTCCGGCAAGACCTCCGGCAAGACGGGCAAGCCCGGCGCGAAGAACCCACGCGGCGGCTCCGGCGCCCCGAAGGGCGGCGCCCAGCGCGGCAAGCCCCGCCGCCGGCCGTAGCCCCTCCGCGTCACGCTAGTCGCCCGCGGGCTGGGCCCGTACGTGCATGCGCTCGCCCTGCGATCCGTACAGCGAGAGGAACTCCACGGGCCGGTCGCCCGCGTTGGCGAAGCCGTGCGGGGTGCGGGTGTCGAACTCGGCCGCCTCGCCCGCCGTCAGGATCAGATCGTGCTCGCCGAGCGCCAGCCACAGCCTTCCCGACAGGACGTACAGCCACTCGTAGCCCTCGTGCACGTTGAGCTCGGGCCGCACGCCGTCGGCCTCCTGGCGGGGCGGGACGATCTGCTTGTAGGCGTGCAGGCCGCCGAGGTAGCGGGTCAGGGGGACGAAGGTCTGGCCGTACCGGGTGAAGGGCCGCGGGTGGATGCGGGGATCGCCGGTCGCCGGGGCCCCGACCAGCTCGTCGAGCTGCACCCGGTACTCCCGGGCGAGCGGAAGCAGCAGCTCCAGGGTCGGCTTGCGCTGCCCGGACTCCAGGCGGGACAGGGTGCTCAGCGAGATCCCGGTCGCCTCGCCGAGCTGGGCCAGTGTCGTGCCGCGTGCGCGCCGCAGCGCCCGCAGCCGGGGTCCCACGCCGGTCAGTACATCGGTGAGTTCGTCGTCGTGAGCCATCCCTCCATTTGCCGGAGCGGCAAGTTGTTTTGTCAACCGGACGGGGCCGGGCACACCATCGCGGCATTGGAGGTGTCGCACATGAACGAGCGAACGGAACGCACGATGAACAGCACTCCCGAGGGCGGCCGGCAGGACATCCACGACGTGGTGGTGATCGGGGGAGGCGCCGCCGGACTGAGCGGCGCGCTCACCCTGGGCCGGGCGCGGCGCTCGGTCCTGGTCGTCGACGCGGGCCACCCCCGCAACGCCCCGGCCGACGGCGTCCACGCCTACCTGGGCCACGAGGGCACGCCGCCCGGCGAACTCCTGGCCCGCGGCCGGGCCGAAGTGCGCTCCTACGGCGGCGCGTTCATGACCGGCAGCGCGACCGGTGCCGAGCGGAACGGCGACGCCTTCCGTGTCACCCTGGCAGACGGCGACGAACTGTGCGCCCGCCGACTGCTGGTCACCACCGGCCTGGTCGACGAACTCCCCGAGGTCCCGGGGCTCGCGGGCCTGTGGGGCACGGACGTTCTGCACTGCCCGTACTGCCACGGCTGGGAGGTGCGCGACCGGGCGATCGGCGTTCTGGGCACGGGACCGCTCGCCGTGCACCAGGCCCTGCTGTGGCGCCAGTGGAGCGCGGACATCACGCTCTTCCTGCACACGATGGACGAGCCGGACGACCGGCAGTACGAGGAGCTGGCCGCCCGGGGCGTCCGCGTGGTGACCGGAGAGGTCACGTCACTGGAGACGCGCGACGGACGCCTCGCCGGGCTGCGTCTCGCGAGCGGACATCTGATACCACGTCAGGCACTGGCGGTGGCACCGATGTTGACGCCACGGGCGGGTCTGCTGTCCTCCCTCGGCCTTGAGCCCACCGATCTGGAGCTGGCCGGCTCCGTCATCGGCGGCCGCATCGCCGCCGACCCGACCGGCGCGACCGAGGTCCCCGGGGTGTGGGTGGCCGGGAACGTGGCCAACCCCACCGACCAGGTCGTCGCGGCGGCCGCGTCCGGAGTGCGAGCGGCGGCCGCGATCAACGCCGATCTGATCGCGGAAGAGACCCGCCGGGCCGTGGACGCGCGCCGCGCGCCGTTCTCCGCGCAGCTGGAGCGCGAGGTCTGCGAGGCGGTCCTGGGCGAGCGCCGCCACGGCCTGTGAACACCCGGGCCGAGCCACGGGAAAGGGTGCCTTCCGGGCCCTGACTCCGGGGCGACGTAACCTTCCTGTGGCCGGTGGGAATCAGGGTCCGCCAGGCATACCGGAAAGGAACCTGTCCAGGTGAGAGCAGTGTTCGGCGTGCTCGGCGCCGTCCTCGTGCTCGGGATCTTCTCCTCGGTGCTGCGCACCCTGGTGATTCCCCGGCCGACCCGGTCCAGCTTCACCCGCATCGTCCAGCAAGCGGTGCGCTGGCCCTTCCAGCGGGTGGCCGACCTGCTGGGCGGGGCCGAGGCGAAGGACCGGGTACTGGCGCCTGTCGCCCCGCTGTCCATCGTGATCACCCTGATGGGCTGGCTCCTCTTCTTCATGATCGGCTTTGGGCTGCTCGAAGCGGCGGTCAGCGGGCTCGGGCTGCGGGAGTCGATGATCGAGTCCGGCTCCTCGCTCTTCACGCTCGGCTTCGCGGCGGGCAACCGGGCCTCCCTGAACGCGATCGACTTCTGCGCGGCGGCCACCGGCCCCATCGTGATCGGCCTCCAGATCGGCTACCTGCCCACCCTGTACGCCGCCTATCAGCGCCGCGAGACCGAGGTCACCCTGCTCCAGGCGCGGGCGGGCAGCCCGCCCTGGGGGCCGGAGATCCTCGCCCGGTACGCCCAGGTCGAGCTGGTGAACAGCGTCGGCGAACTGTTCGTCAACTGGGAGCGGTGGAGCGCCGAAGTGGGCGAGAGCCACACCACCTACCCGGTCCTCATCCACTTCCGCTCGCCGAAGGCGACCCGCAACTGGCTGATCGCCCTCCTCTCGGTGATGGACGCGGCCGCCCTCCGGCTCGCCTTCAACCCCTCCCAGCCGCAGTCCGACGTACGGATGGCGCTGCGCGCCGGGTTCGTGTGCCTGCGCGACATCGCCGACCTCCAGGGCATCCCGTACGACCCCGACCCCCACCCGGACGGCCCGCTGGAACTCACCTACGAGGACTTCCTGCTCGGGGTGGCGCGGATGGAGGAGCAGGGCTATCCCGCCGAGCGAGGCCCCGAGGAGGCCTGGCCGCACTTCCGCGGCTGGCGGGTCAACTACGAGGCGCTGGCCATGCGGATCGCCCGGGACATCGACGCGGTGCCCGCCCCCTGGTCCGGGCCGCGCCGCACCCCGGTCGCCATCCGGACGCCGGTCACCCCGATCAACCGCAAGCCCGTGCCACCCCCGGCGCGCTGACGGTCACACCTGCCCCCTTGCCCGGTGCCGGGATGAACGCCGGCGACCCCGCGGCCGTATCCAAGGTGTTGGAACGGGCGTCGCCCGGGCCGCCCGGCGACGCGACAGTGGCGTGTGGGGACGGGGGAAGGCACAAGTGACGATGTCAGCTGAGCCGTTGGCCGGACGGGAACGGGAACGTCGCGTGCTGCGCGGGGTGCTGCGGCGCTTCTGCGACGGCAGGGTCCAGGCGGTGGAGATCACCGGCGATCCGGGGATGGGCAAGACCCGGCTGCTCGCCGAGCTGGAGCGGATGGCGGGCGCGCTCGGGCGGCCGGTGCTGAGGGGCGCGGCGACGACGAGCCGCGGGGGACCGGGCGACCTGTTCGGGGCGCTGACCGGCGGCTGTTCGGCCGAAGCCGTGCGCGAGGCGCTGGAGGCCGCCGCGCCGCCGGGGACGGGGCTGGTGGTCCTGCTCGACAACCTTCACTGGGCCGACGACGCATGCCTGGCCGTCCTCGACGACCTGCTGCGGCGGCCGCCGGACACCCCCGTCCTGTTCGCGCTCGCGCACCGCCACCGGCAGAGCCCGCCCCCGCTGCGCAGCCTGGTGGTGAACGCGTACTCGGGGCCGGTCCGGATGGAGCGCCTCGCGCTCGGCCCGCTCGGCCGCGGCGCGGCCGCCGAACTGCTCGGCGGCGAGCGCGCGGACCTGAGCGCGCTGACGCTGCAAGCGGGTGGAAACCCGCTGTACCTGCGGCTCCTGGCGGGCGCCCGGACAGGTGAGCACGCCCGGGCCGCGAGCGAGGAGGTGGCGGCCCGTTTCGAGGCGCAGGTCGGCGCCGAACTGGACCGGGTCTCCGCGACCGCCCGCCAAGTGGCCCGGGCCGCGGCGGTGGTAGGGGAGTCCTTCACCTCGGAACTCGTCGCCAGGGCGGCGGGGCTCGGCGAGCTGCCCGCCCTCGCCGCGATCGACGAACTCGTGGCCGAGGACCTGGTACGGCCGGTCGCGGCGCCGCGCGCCTTCGCGTTCCGGCACCCGCTGCTGCGCGACGTGGTCTACCGCGGCGCCCGGCCCGGCTGGCGCGTCGCCGCGCACACCGCCGTCGCCGAGGCCCTGACCCGCCGTCAGGCCGACCCGGCGGCCCGGGCACGCCACGTCGAACACGCCGCGCGCCCCGGCGACCGCGAGGCCGTGCGGGTGCTCGCCGAGGCCGCCCATCTGATGCGGCTGCGGCAGCCGGAGAGCGCGCTGCGCTGGCTGCGCACCGCCCTGCGGCTGCTCCCGGCGGACGCCCCGGTGCAGCGTGCCCGCCTCCAGTTCCGCCTCGCCCGGCTGCTCGGGGCGGTCGGCCGGCTCCGCGAGAGCCGCGCACTGCTGCACACGGTGCTCGAAGCACTGCCCCGCGTACCGGCCGGAATCCATGCCGATGCGGTCGCCACCTGCGCCCTGGTCGAGCGGTCCCTCGGGCGGCGCGCCGAGTCCCGCTCGCTGCTCGTCCACGCGCTCCAGGAGCCCGCGGCACAGGACCCGGCGGCGCGGGGAGTCCTCGAATTCGCCCTGGCCGGTGACGACTTGGCCGAAGGGCGGGCCGGTGACTGCGCCGCGCGGGCCGAGCGCGCCCTCCAGGAGGCCGAACGGCGCGGCGACCACGCGCTCGCCGCCGCCGCGCACGGGCTGCTGTCGCTGACCGGAGTGCACACCGGGGCGATCGGCCCGGCCCAGGCGCACTGCGCGTCGGCCGCCGCCCTGGTGGACGGTCTCCTCGACGGACAGCTGGCCGAGCGGCTCGACACGGTGGTGTGGCTCGGGTGGAGCGAGACCATGCTCGGCAGGCCCTGGGCGGCGCTGCGCCACCTGAACCGGGCGCTGTCCGTCGCCCGCGGGTCGGGGCGCGAGGTGGCCCTGGCCCACCTTCTCGTCGCCCAGTCCTTCGCCGCCCGCTCGTCGGGGCGGCTGGAGGAGGCCGCGGCCGCCGCCGCGGAGGCCGTGGAGACGGCCGTCCGCTGCGGGGCCCAGGAGGCACTCGGTGGGGCCCTGGCCATGGTGTGCCGGACCGCGGTGGCGACCGGGGACGTCGACGGCGCGCTGCGGGCCGGAACGCAGGCGCGCCAGGACGGGGCCGCGGGCGGCGGATGGTTCGGCGCGGTCGCGGCCCGCGCGCTCGCCGAGGCCCGGCTCGCGGCCGGTGACGCGGGGGCCTGCCGCGCGGCGCTGGAGGAGGCGGGCGGTCCGCGGCTGGCGGGGGTGGACGCGTGGTCGAAGGTCGACTGGTACGAGCTGCTCTGCCGCGCGGCCCTCGCCGAAGGCCGCCTGGACGCCGCCCGCCGGTGGGCCGGGCGGGCCGTCGCCGCGGCGCGCCCGCTCGGGCTGCCCGGACGCACCGGCCTCGCCGAGCTCGCCCTGGCCCAGGTGCGCGCCGCCGAGCGGCCCGAGAGCGGGTACGCGAACGCGGCGGCCGCCTACGACGGGCTCGCGGCGGTCGGCCAGGTCATCGACGCTGGGCGGGCCCGCCTGGCGGCCGCCGGCGCGCTCGCCGCGCGCGGGGAGCGGCGCCGGGCGGTGACCGAACTGGCCGCGGCGCAGCGCACGTTCGCGACCTGCGGGGCCCGGACGCTGGCCCGCAGCGCGTCGACCGAGCGGCGCAGGATCGCCGCGCGGCCGCCGCAGGACGCCGGGCGGCCCGGCGTCCTCGCGCCGCTCACCCGCCGCGAGGGCGAGGTGGCGGCGCTGGTCAGCGAGGGACTGACGAATCGTCAGATCGCGCAGCGGCTCCAGGTGACGGAGAAGACCGTCCAGATGCATCTGTCCAACGCCTTCACCAAACTCGGTGTGCCCTCGCGCGCCGCTCTGGCCAGCGCCGTCGTGCGCGCGGCCCTCGCCTGAGCGAGGACGTACCTGGGGTATGTGCCAATACCCCTGGCCCCCGGTCGGCCCGCACGCTGGATCTGTCCAGCCGCACACCGACTCCAGGGAGGTGAAAGACCATGTCGATCGTCTTCAAGACCCGCAAGACGAGCATCGCCGGCCGCGCGGTGGCCACCTGACACACCGATCGCGGGCGCGCGGAATTCCTTCGCGCGCCCGCCCCGGCGGGCCGGGCACCTCCCGGCCCCCGGCCCCAGCGAGGAACAGCGCACCCATCCACACCGGACCGAGTCACTACGGGGGGCGGCACCATGCCGCAGAACCAGCCCAAGCCACGGATCAAACCGACCCTGCCCGTGTACCGCGTGGCCGACCAGCTCTCCATCCAGCTGCCCGGGAAGTGCCTGGAGCTGGCCGACCCGGACGGAGCCGTCGAGCAGTTCGCCGGCCTGCTCGACGGCACCAGGACCGTCACCGAGGTGCACCGCGACCTCCGCGCGGCCGGACGCGACATCAGCGCCGCCGAAGTCGCCTCGGCCGTGGCCGAGTTCGACCGGGCGGGCCTCCTGGAGGACGGCGCGGCGCGGACCGGCCTCGACGACCACGACCTCGAACGCTGGAAGCGCAACCTCGGCTTCCTGGAGAACTACAGCGACCTCACGACCAGCAAGTACGAACTCCAGCGCAAGCTGCGCGACTTCCGGGTCGTCCTGCTCGGCCTCGGCGGGGTGGGCAGCCACATGCTGTACGACCTCGTCGGCCTCGGGGTGCGCGACATCCGCGTGGTGGACTTCGACACCGTGGAGCTGTCCAACCTCAACCGGCAGATCCTCTACCGCGAGAGCGACCTCGGCCGGGCGAAGATCGACGTCGCCGCCGAGCGGATCCTCGCCTACGACCCGCTCGTCAAGCTGGACACCCGGGCCACCTACATCGGCTGCCCCGACGAGGCGTTCGCCGTCGTCGAGGGCCGCGAACTCGTCCTGTCCGCCGTCGACATGCCCAAGATGCAGGTCGTCAACTGGATCAACCAGGCGTGCGTCCGGGCCGGTGCGACCCTGATCACCGGCGGCGTGGACAGCCGCCGCATCGCGTACTACACCATGATCCCCGGCGTGACCGGCTGTGTGGAGTGCTGGAAGGCGGACGTCGCCGAGAACGACCGGTTCTCGGCCGACCTGGCGGCCAAGAAGACCGAGTGGGCCGACGCCACCCGTGAGCCCCGCTTCCCCGAGGACATGTCGGCGTTCGGCGCGCTGGTCACCCTCTACACGGCGCACGTCCTGGCCGAGGTCGTCCGCCTCGCCACCGGCATCGCGCCCCCGCTGTCCCAGGGCCGCCTGCTCGAGGTCTTCTTCGACGACGGGATGCCGCGCGAGTCCGAGCGGTGGAGCCGCCGTCCCGACTGCCCCGTCTGCGCCCACCCCCGCGCCCCGCGCGCGGCGGCCTGAACGGGGAAGGGGCCACCATGCGTACGGCACGCGTCACGACCCTGGCGCCCGCGAAGGCGGAGCACTGCATCGGCCGCAACCGCGAGCTGTGGGAGCGCTGGACCGGGTTCCACGTCGCGAGCGACCACTACGACGTCAAGGGCTTCCTGGCGGGCCGCGGCACCCTTCAGCCCTTCGAGGCGGACGAGGTGGGAGAGGTGGCGGGACGCTCACTGATCCACCTCCAGTGCCACTTCGGCCTCGACACCCTCAGCTGGGCGCGCCGCGGCGCCCGCGTCACCGGCGTCGACTTCTCGCCGCGGGCCATCGCCCGGGCGGGCGAACTGGCCCGGGCGACCGCTGTCCCGGCGGAGTTCCTGTGCAGTGAGGTGTACGGACTTCCCGCCGAGCTCGACGGCCGCTTCGACATCGTGTACGTGTCGTTCGGCTCGGTCGTCTGGCTGCCGGACATCGCCCGCTGGGCCCGCGCGGCGGCCCGTCTCCTGGCGCCCGGCGGCGTCCTGTACGTCGCCGAGTACCACCCCGTGCTGCACACCCTGGACTTCGACGACGCCACACGGGAACCCGTGCTGCGCTACCCGTACTTCGACCGGGCCCAACCGATCGCCCACGAACTGCGCGGCACCTACGCCGACTCCGCCGACGACGTCACCGAGTCCGGCTACACCTGGGCCCACTCGCTCGGTGCCATCGTCACCAGCGTGCTCGACGCCGGGCTGCGACTCGACTTCCTGCACGAGTTCCCCTCGGTCTGGTTCCCGGTGCTGCCCTATCTGGAGCGGCGGGCGGACGGCCGGTACTGGCTGCCCGAGCGGGTCGAGGGCGAACTGCCCCTGCTGTTCTCGCTGCGCGCGACCCGGCCCGGGGTGCGGCCGTGAAGTGGGACCTGACCGCCCTGGCCGCGCCGCCACCCGGTCGGGCGGTCGCCGCCCGGGCCCGGGGCTGCGCCGAGCGCTGGCGCGGCCGGGTCGGCGGCCTCGGCCCGCGCGACCTGGCCCGGCTGCTCGCCGAACTCGGCCACACCCGCGCGGGGTTGACGCACCTGGTGGCGTACGCGTCGTTGCACCAGGCGCTCGACGTGTACGGCGAGCGGGGCGCGGAGCTCGCCCTCGCGTCCGACGCCGCCGCCGAGGCCGTCGAGCAGGCGGTGGGGTTCTTCGAGGAGGAGTGGCGGAACCTGCCCGAGGAGCGCGTGGCCGATCTGCTCTTGGCCCCCGCTCTCGCCCCCTACCGCCATCTGCTGCGCACCGTACGGGAGGCGGGCGCGCACCTGCTGGAACCGGCGCGGGAGGCGGCCCTCGCCGCCCGCGAGCCCGCGGTACAGGCGTGGGCGCTGCTGCACGACCGGCTCCAGTCGCCGCTGGACGAGGCCTGGGGCGACCTCGCGCACGCGGACGGTGACGTGCGGCGGTCCGCCTACGACGTGCTGGTGCGCGGCCTGGAGCCGAACGCCGCCACCCTCGCCCTCGCCTACGACACGCTGGTCGCCGACCGGCTGGCCGTGGACGCGCTGCGGGGGCTGCCCGGCCCGCGGGCGATGAGCGACTTCGACAACGGCCTCGACGCGGCGGAGGTCGACGCCATGCTCGCCGAGATCACCGCCCAACACGAGCTGGCCGAGCGGTGGTTGGGGCACAAGGCACAGCTCTTCGGGGGCGGTGCGCTGGCCCCCTGGGACGAGCGGGCGCCGCTCCTCACGGGCGCCCGCGTCGACCTCGCGTCCGCCCTCGACACCGTCCTCGCCGCGTTCGCGCGGATCTCCCCGGCGTTCGCCGCGACCGCCCGGCGCGTCGTGGAGGCCGGCCGCGTCGACGCGGTGCCCCGGGCGGGGCGGGTGTCGCGCACCTTCTCCCTGCCCGTCCCCTCCGAGCGGACCTGCTTCGTCCTGGTCAGCTTCGAGGGCCGGCCCGCCGACGTCCTGGACCTGGCCCACGAGCTGGGCCACGCGGTCGCCTTCACGCTGGCCGCCGAGGCGCAGCCCACGCTCGTCTTCGACGCCCCGACCGCCCTTGGCGAGGTGCCCGCCTGCTTCGCCGAACTGGCCGTCCTCGACCTGATGGCCACCGAGGGGGACGCCGATGAGGCGGCCCGCGCCGGCGAACACTGGGTGGACCGCTGTGTGACGACCGTGTTCCGGCAGACCGTGATCACTTCCTTCGAACAGTCGGCGTACGCCCTGCGGGACGCGGGCCGGGTCCTGGACGCCGGGCTGCTCGGCGACCTGTGGCAGGGGGCGCACCGGGAGTGCTACGGCGAGGCCCTCACGCCCGGCCGGCTGCACCGGCTCGGCTGGATGTGCGTTCCCCACCTCTTCCAAAGCCGCTTCTACAACTACGCGTACGCCTACGCCGGGCTCGCGGCGGTGGGCCTGCACGAGCTGCGCGGGCGCGATCCCGCGGCGTTCGGGCGGGACTTCACCGCCTTCCTGCGCACCGGCGGCAGCGCCCCGCCGTACGAACAGCTGGCCCGGCTGGGCCTGCGGACCGACGACGCGGAGACCTGGCGCTCGGCGCTCGGCCTCATCCGCGCCCGACTCGACACCCTCACACCGTCCCGACCGCTGCACCGGAGTGAAGCATGACGAACGACCGTTACCAGTGGAACCGCACGCACCCCGGGCTGACCCGGCTGAACGCGGCGATCGCCGCCGAGCGGACCCTGATCGTGAACCACCCCATGTACCCCGGGCTCGACCGCCTCGACCGCATCCAGGTGTTCCTCGAGCACCACGTGTTCGCGGTGTGGGACTTCATGTCCCTGCTCAAGAGCCTCCAGCGCGAGCTCACCTGTGTGAGCGTTCCGTGGGTCCCGCAGGGGCCGCCGACCAGCCGGCGCCTGATCAACGACATCGTGCTGGCCGAGGAGAGCGACGAGGTGGGGAGCGGCTATCTGAGCCACTTCGAGCTCTATCTGCGCGCGATGGACGAGGCGGGCGCCGACACCGCGCCGATCCGCTCCTTCCTGGAACGCCTCACGGCGGGCACGGCCGTTCGCGAGGCGCTCAAGCTCGCCGAGGCACCGCAGGCCGCCGCCGACTTCGTCGCGGAGACCTGGGGCATCATCGAGTCCGCGCCGGTGCACGCCCAGGCGGCCGCCTTCGCCTTCGGCCGCGAGGACCTCATCCCCGACATGTTCGAACGCGTCCTGCGGATCGAGGGCGCCCAGCGTCAACTCGGCGCGTTCAAGGACTACTTGGTCCGGCACATCGACATCGACGGGGAGCAGCACACCCCCATGGCCATGCAGATGCTGATCGACCTGTGCGGCGAGGAGACGGCCAAGTGGGACGAGTGCGCGGCCGCCGTGCGGCGCGCCCTCGCCGCTCGCCACACCCTGTGGAACGCCGTGGCCGACCGTGCCGCGCGGATCTGAGAGGACGCGGTGATGGCGGTCACGACCCTCGCCGCGGTCGGCGACGTGCTCGTCGACCGCGCGCGGCCGGAGCGGGCACTGGAAGGGGTGGCGCCCGTCCTGGAGGCCGCCGACCTCGTCTTCGGCAACTTCGAGGGCGTACTGACCGACCGGCACCCCCCGCTGCCGGGCATGACGGCCTCGACCGTGGTGGCGACCGTGAACGCCGCGCCGCTGTCGGTGTTCGACGTGATGTCGGTGGCCAACAACCACGCCATGGACGCCGGCCGGGGCGGGCTCGACGACACCCTCGCGACCCTGAGGGCGCGGGGCGTCGAGCCGGTCGGCGCGGGCGCCTCGCTGGCCGAGGCGCTCGCACCGGCCGTCGTGCGGGTGGGCGGGATCCGGGTCGCCGTGGTGGCCTGCACGTCGGTGCTGCCCGTGAACACCCAGGCGGGCCCGGCGGCACCGGGGGTGGCGCCGCTGCGCGCCGAGGACAGCTACGCCGCGCCGCTGCCCGGCCACGTGTGCCCCGGGCTGCCCGCCAAGGTCGTGTCGGTCCTCGACGAGGGCGACTGGGCCTGGGTCGAGAAGGCCGTGGCGCGGGCCCGCGCACGGGCCGATCTGGTGGTGGTGAGCGTGCACTGGGGCGACCACACCCGGCCGTGGGTGCTCACCGATCACGAGCGCCTGTGCGCCGAGCTCCTGGCCGGAGCCGGCGCCGACCTCGTCCTCGGCCACCACCAGCACCTGTTCAAGGGAGCGCGGTTCGTCGACGGGACGCCGGTGTTCCACGGGCTGGGGCACATCGTCTTCGACATGCCCCGCTTCCCCGACGACCTGCGTGCGCTCGGCGTCGACGTGGACCGGGCCGCTCCGCACGAGCTGGCGGAGGTGTTCGGTGAGTACGGGTTCTACCCGCGTCCGGGGAGTCCGGATTTCCCCTTCCATCCGAGCGCCCGGATCACCGCCGTGGCGATCGTGGTACTCGACGGCGGCGGCATCGGACGGTGCGGGCTCGTGCCGTGTTTCATCGGCGTCGACGGCATCGCCCGGCCGGTGCGGCGCGGGGGCGCCCGCTGGGAGGAGGTGGTCGCCCGGCTGACGGCGTGCATGTCCAGGGCGGGGCTCGCCACCGCGGTGCTCGACCGGGGGGAGACCTTCGGGGGCGCGGCGCTCCTGGCCGTGGAGGAGGGCCGGTAATCGGCCACACATTACCTATCGGTATGTAGTGACTTATCACGCAAGCGCCAGTAGAACCTGTTCTCATTCCACCGAGAGTGAGGAATGTCACATGAGTGACACTACCATGCAATCCACGGGTTCCCAGGGTGTCTCGCGGCGAAGATTCATCGCTGGAACAGGTTCCATTCTTGGGGCGGCCGCTCTCCTCGGTCCCGGCTCCGCCGCCCACGCGGCTACCGCCTCGGCCGCCGCCCCGATCGGCGACGGCGCCCACGTTCCGGCCCTCGTGATCGGCACCGGATACGGCGGCTCGGTCGCCGCCCTGCGCCTCGCCCAGGCGGGCGTCGACGTGCAGATGGTCGAGATGGGCATGGCCTGGGACACCCCGGGCTCGGACGGCAAGATCTTCTGCAACACCACGGCGCCGGACTACCGCTCCTACTGGCTGCGCACCAGGACCAAGCAGCCGCTGAGCAACTTCTTCGGCATCCCGATCGACAAGGACATCCCCCGCTACACGGGGATCCTGGACGCCGAGGACTTCAGCGGCATCACGGTCTACCAGGGCCGCGGCGTGGGCGGCGGTTCGCTGGTCAACGGCGGCATGGCCGTCACGCCCAAGCGCGAGAACTTCGGGGCCATCCTCCCGTCGGTCGACCCCGACGAGATGTACAACACCTACTACCCGCGCGCCAACGCCGGGCTCGGCTCGGGTCTCATCGACCCCGCCTGGTTCGACACGGTGGACTGCTACCAGTTCGCCCGCGTCGGCCGCAAGCAGGCCCAGCGCTCCGGTTTCCCGTTCCAGTTCGTACCCGACGTGTACGACTGGGACTACATGAAGCAGGAGGCGGTCGGCACCGTGCCCAAGTCGGCCGTCGCCGGCGAGATCCTGTACGGCAACAACTACGGCAAGAAGTCGCTGCAGAAGACCTATCTGGCCCGGGCGAGGTCGACCGGCCGGGTCACCATCTCGCCCCTGCACCGGGTCACCTCGGTCGCCCCCGGCCCGGGCGGCGGCTACACGGTGGTCATCGAGCAGCTCAACACCAACGGCGACGTCACGGCCACCAAGACCGTCACCTCGGACAAGGTGTTCTTCGCGGCCGGCAGCGTCGGCACCAGCAAGCTCCTGGTCAAGCTGAAGGCCACCGGCGCCCTTCCCCGGCTCAACGGCGAGGTGGGCCGGGGCTGGGGCGACAACGGCAACGTCATGTGCGGCCGCGCCAACTACCTGTGGGACCCCACCGGAACGGTCCAGGCGGCCATTCCGTGCGGCGGCATCGACAACTGGACCGCCGGGGGTGCCTTCGCCGAGGTCGCGCCGCTGCCCACCGGCATCGAGACGTACGCCTCCTTCTACCTGTCGATCACCAGGAACCCCAACCGCGGCACCTTCTCCTGGAACCCCGCGACCGGCGGCGTCGACCTGGACTGGCAGACCGTCTGGAAGCAGGCGTCCATCGACATGGCCAAGACGATCTTCGACAAGATCAACGCGACGGAGGGCACGATCTACCGCACCGACCTGTTCGGTGCCTACAAGATCTGGAACGACACCCTGACCTACCACCCGCTGGGCGGCGCGGTCCTGAACAAGGCGACCGACAACTACGGCCGCCTGTACGGCCATCCGGGCCTCTACGTCATCGACGGCTCGCTCATCCCGGGCAACACCAGTGTCAATCCGTTCGTCACGATCACGGCGCTCGCCGAACGGAACATCGAGAAGATCATCGCCGCCGATCTCACGTGACGGCGCGAACGCGGGGCCGCCCGGGACGCCGGGCGGCCCCCTTTCAGTGCGTGGGCAGCACGCACACGGAGTCGAGGCCGAGCACGTGGTTGAGCCGGCCGAACGCCAGCCAGGAACCGATGCTCATGCTCAGCTCCACGATCTCGACCTGGCTGTAGTGCGCGGTCATCCGGCCCCAGAACTCCTCGTCGAGGCCGTGGTGGTCGAGGGCGTAGCGCTCGGCGTACTCGGCGGCCAGCCGGGTGCGGTCGTCGAAGGCGTCGGTGGTGCGCCAGTCGGTGACCGCGTCCAAGAAGGTCTCCTCGACCTTCTCGCCGTCCCGGTCCGTGCGCCAGTCCAGGCAGAACCGGCAGCCGTTGATCTGGGCGATCCGCAGTCGCGCGGCCTCGAACTCGCGCAGCCCCAGCGTCGTATGGGCGTAGACGGACAGGGAGAAGTTCGCGGCGGCCATGCCGATGCCGGGGACCATGTCGCCCCACACGTACCCGATCGGTTCCTGGCCCTCGGGGATGTCGATCCTCATCGTTGCTTCCTTCCGAGTCTGCCGACTGCCGGGCGCAGCGGGACGTCGAGCGCGTCGTAGAGTCCGGGCTCCGCCGCCATCAGCCAGTCGATGGCGTTCACCAGGCGGCCGACCGCGGTCGCGTTCCCGCCCGCGGAGCGGTTCTCGCCCTCGTCACTGGCCTCGACGGTGACCTCGATGCGCGGGCGGCCCTCGATGACGACCCGGTGCGCGCCGTCACCGCCGCCGGGCGGCGCGGGCCAGTCCGTGGCGCAGGACGGGTGGATGCGGGTGACGTGCTCGATGACGAGGCGGGCCTCGCCCTCGACGATGCCCTGCACCTCGAACCGCACCGCGCCCTGCGTGCCCGCCTCGAAGGTGCCCATCGTGCGGGTGTGCACCGTCGTGTCGAGTGCGCGGCGGTGCATGGTCTCGCGGATCTCTTCGAGCTCGACGCCCAACGCCCTGGCCATCAGCCGCAGTTGTCCGCCCCAGACCATGGTCGGGACGGACGGGGCGAGCATCAGGGGCTCGTAGTCCATGGGCTGCCCCATGCCGACCAGGTACCGGACCGACTCCTCCTGCTCGTACGTGGAGTAGTCGAAGATCTCCTGGCAGCGGATCGCGTCCACGGTCGTGCCGAGCCCGCTGATCAGCAGCGGCAGGACGTCGTTGCCCCAGCCCGGGTCGACGCCCGAGACGAACAGCGACCCGCCGCCCTCGGCGACGGCGGCGAGCACCGGGTCGCGGAACTCCGGCGGGGCGCCGCGGTGGTCGTAGAGCGGGTAGAGGGCGGGGGTGACCACCACGGCTCCCGTTCCCACGGCCCGTATGACGTCGGCCAGGGCCTCGTCGGGCCGGATGTCGCCGGACGCCGCGTACACCACGGCCCGTGGGCGGGCGGCCAGTACGGCGGCGGCGTCGTCGGTCGCGAGGACGCCCAACGAGCCGTCGAGACCGGCCAGTTCGGCGGCGTCGCGGCCGACCTTGGCCGGGTCGTGGACCAGGACGGCCGTGAGTTCCAGCGCGGGATGGGCCTCGACGGCGCGTATCGCCGCACGGCCGACATTGCCGGTACCCCAGACAATCGTGGAAATCATGCGCGGAGGGTAGCGAGGCGGCCCTGAGGTTCCTAGTGCCGTGCGGGGAAAAGCTGCCCGAGGGCACGCGCGGTGGGCGGCCGTCCGGTGATCACGGGGCCATCGGGCCGCCATGGAATGATCAGCCGCAGTTCTTCCGGATGTACTCGTCGGTAGCTACAGTTCCGCCGTCCCCACCGCTGAGCGACCATCAGGAGCCTCCCCATGCGCGTGCCCCGCACCGCCTCCGTCTTCACCGCCCTCACCGCAGCGGCCGCCCTGGCCGGGGGCTCGGTACTGCTCGCGCCCGCGGCCGGCGCCGCCGACGGTGCGCCCACGCTGTCCGTCTTCGCGTGGAACGTCGACCTGGGCGCCGCGATCGTCGACTCGACGCAGAACGAGAAGGCGGCTCAGCGCACCCCGGTCGTCGAGTCGATCATCCGGCAGCACAGCGCGGACGTGGTGATCCTGGACGAGCTGTTCAACCACGCCTCCACCGACGACATATCCGCCAAGCTCGCCGACCTCTACCCCTACCGCACGCCGGTCGTGGGCCAGACGTGCTCGGGCGGCGGCTGGAACGGGGTGAGCGGCAACTGCTCCAGCTCGTGGTTCGTGATCAACGGCGGCACAATGATCCTCTCCAAGTACCCCATCACCGCTCAGTACGCGCACGTCTTCAGCAACTCCACGTCCGGGACCTGGGACTACAACGCCAACAAGGGCGCGGCGCTCGCGCAGATCGACAAGTTCGGCACCAAGACCTGGGTGGTCGGCACGCACCTCCAGGCCGACCAGTCCAACACCGCCACCGACACCACCCAGGCCACCCGGCTGCGCCAGCTCGGCGAGATCCGCGACTGGACCAACACCATCGTGGGCTCCTCGGCCCCGGTCCTCTTCGGAGGGGACCTCAACGTCGAGTACACGCACGGCCAGGCGCGGAACGACTTCGCCAACGCCCAGAGCGCGGTGGGCGGTGCGCTGAACACCCCGGCCGCCGGGGCCTCGCCGACCACCATGGACTGCTCGGTGTCGGCCTGGTGCCAGTACATGGCCGACGTCGAGACCTTCCCCAAGGACTACCGCGACAACCTGGACTACCTCGGGTACCTGAACGCGCCCGGCCGCCCGGTCCCCTCGGCCCTGCCCGCCGTCACGTCCGACTTCGACCCGCAGGCGGGCTGGACCCCCGGTCAGCTGGACACCCGCTCGCCCAGCGACCACTACCCCGTGGAGGCGACCTTCCGGCTCGGCTGAGCCCGGCCGCCCGCCGGCGGCTACTGGCGTACCGTCCAGTGGTCGTCGGCGCCCGCCTGGACGAAGTTCAGGGACGGGCACAGGAAGTCCTGGCCGGAGGGGTTCTGGTCGGTCCAGGGCGAGTCGGACCCACTGGCGGGCTTCCAGACGCCGTTGTGGCGCAGCTCTATGGCCCTGCTGTCGAAGACGGTGTCGCGGGCTTCGGTGCAGTAGTAGCCCACGCCGGTCGACGGGTTCACGCTCGCGTATATCTCGAACATGTCCCAGCCGTGGTCGAGCCCGCTCTGGTCCCGGCCGGACTGGCGGTAGAGCAACTCCCACCGCGCCGAGCGGTAGTTGTAGAGGTAGGACGACCAGCTGTTGGCGGACCCGCTGTCGCGCACGAGCTGGACGCTGTAGGCGAGTTCGCCACCGGCGGGCTGGGTGTACTTCGCCTTGAAGTCCGCGTCGACCGCGACCGTCCTGGCGGGACCGCCCGCCCCGCACCAGTCCCAGGCCCATATCTCGTTGCCGCTGTTCCAGTAGGCGGTGACCACCTCCATGCAGGAGTTCTGCGCCTTGGTGGTGGGAGCGTAGGTGAAGTTGTCGGCGTCGCTCACCCGGTAGGACGGGTCGACGGCGTGGGTCGCGGTGATGCCGTCGTGGGTGCCCGGCTGGGGGAAGACGCCCCACCAGTTGTGCGTGGGTTCGGCCTGGTTCCTGCGGAACGAGGCGTCGCGGCCCTTCTTGAGCGCCGCCACGGCACGGTCCCGCGCGGGGTCGTGGCCCGGCGTGCGGGCCCCGGCGACCGTGCCGCGGTGCGGGGCGTTGGGGGCCGGGGTGCGGGCGGGGTGGGCGGTGGCGGGCTGCGCGCTCTGCGTCGCGGCGAGCCCGGCGGCGGCCGCGAACAGGGCGGCGGCCAGGGCGGTTCTGCGGCGTTTCATGTGGCTCCTCCAGGACCGTGCGTCAGAGATGTGACGAGGGTGGGGGGTGGAGCGCGACCTCCGGCCGCGCGGGCGGGGCGGCGCGGGAGCCGGATGAGCGACTAGTAATGTCCATGTCATTGACAGGAGTGTCAATAGCCACGGAACGTCACCGGGCCCCCAAGGGGCGCTTTCCGGCCGCCCGTTGGGGCGGCCGGGGGAGAGCGCCCGGTCACGCCCGGTGGGTGGCGGGCGCGCGGACCTGCGTGAGATGGGCGAAGACGACGAGGTTGCTCTCGTACCCGGTCTTCGCGTGGAACCGCCCGCCGCAGGTGATGAGCCGCAGCTCCGGCCGTCCCGTACCGCCGTACACCTCCTGGTCCGGGAAGTGCGTCTTCTCGTACGTCCTGACCCTGTCCACCGTGTACACGGCGATCCGGCCGTCGGCGCGGCGGGCCTCCACCGACCGGCCGGGGCGCAGAGACCGCAGGCCCGCGAAGACGGCGGGCCCGGTTTTGGTGTCGAGATGGCCGATGGCCACGGCGGTTCCCGACTCCCCCGGGGACGGCCCGCCCCGGTACCAGCCCACCACCTTGGGGTCGTCCACCGGCGGGGTGGCGAGGTGCCGCTGGCCGTCCAGATCCAGTGCCATGACCGGCGCCTCGATGCCGAGGTGGGGCACCGCGAGGGAGACCGCCGGCGACGGCGGCAGGGGCCGCGGGGGTGTCGCGGGTCGCGGGTTCGCCGCGCCACCCCGGCTGTCGCCCGCGGGCGCGTGGGCCGCCGCGCCGAACCGCGGTCCGGAGGCGACGGCCGGCGCGGGCGCGGCCTGGTCGTCGCCCTGCGCCCACCAGACGCCGCCCGCCACCAGGGACGCGGCCAGGGCCGCCGTCCTCGTCAGGCGGTAGGCGCGCGTCCGGTGGCGGCCGGTGGGGGCGCGTCTACGCTGCGCCATCGGGGCGTCGGCGCAGGCGGCGGATGTAGAGCACCCCGGCGACCGAGACCAGCCCCACCCCCGCCACGGCCCCGGCCTGCGGGACGCCCGGGGTCTCGGCGAGACCGCCGCCGCCCGCGGGAACCCCGCCGCGCGGCGTACCGCCGCTGCCGCCGGAGCTCGCGGAGGTCGGCGTGCAGTCGACCTTGAACACCTTCTGCTTGCCCGCGCCGTTGCCGCCGGTGATGTTCCAGACGAGCTTGTACTGCCCGTCGGGGAGGGTGAGCGGTGCGGTGTGCCCGAGGCCGGTGGCGAGCTGGATGCTGCCGGACAGGGTGGCGCCGCCCGCTCTGGCGGGCTGGGGGGAGATGGTCCAGGTGATGCCCTGGGCGACGTCGAAGTTGAAGGCGTCGAGGTAGAAGCCGCAGACCTTCGGTTCGTTGCGCTGGTCGGTGAAGGCCGTTCCCAACGCGTGGATCTTGATGTCGCCGTTGTCGCCGGGGGCGGCGAGGGCGGTCGGCGCGCCGAGGAGGGAGGCTCCCGCGGCGGCGAACGCCGCGAGGGCGACGAGCCGCTTGCGCGGCGGGCTGGGCAGGGCGTGGAGTGCTGCTGGGGCGGGCATGTGCGTTCCTCTGGTTCGGAAGATTGTCATACAAAGCGGAGCTCTGTCCGACTCCTTTTCATGCCCGCGCGCCCTCCTGCCCGCGCCCCGCCGTGGGACCAGCCGGATATCACCCGTCCGCCCCAACGCGGCGGGGCGGGACCCACGAGAACGGCGCTGGGCCGTCGGCGGCCCGGCGTTGAACGGCGGCAGTGGCGGCGCAGCCCGGGCAGACCCTCAGGTTCGGGGTACGGCGACCCCTGAGTGTGCGGTGCGGCGGCTGATCGCCGCACTGGCCCGGGCGGGCGGCGTCGGGCACAGGGGCGACGGGCCGCCGCCGCGTTCGTACAATTCGAGTCCGAACGATGTCCTCGAACCACGTCGCGCCCCCGGGGCGTCGAAAGGGTGTGGCCCGTGCCCGGCCGGCGATCCATCACCGAAGCGGAGCAGTTGGCGCGGGCCAAGCTCGGCGGTGTGCCGATCCGCCACGACCAGATGGCGGTCGTGGCCAACATCTACCGGGCGGCCTCCGCCGTCCGCCAGCACCTGGAGAACTCGGTCCTGCGCGGCAGCGACCTGACCTGGACGGCGTTCGTCGTGCTCTGGGTGGTGTGGATCTGGGGCGAGTCGGAGACCCGGCATGTCGCGGAGGAGGCGGGCATCTCCAAGGGCACGCTCACCGGGGTCGCCCGCACCCTGGAGGCCCGCGGCCTGGTGCGGCGGGCCGGGCACCCCACCGACGGCAGGCTGGTGCTGCTCAGCCTCACCGCCGAAGGGGAGGCCCTCATGCAGCGCCTCTTCCCGCGCTTCAACGAGGAAGAGGCCTTCGTCACGGGGCAGTTGGACGATCAGGAGTGCCGCAGCGTCGCGGACGGGCTGCGCCGCGTCGTGCTCCAGGTCGAGGAGCGCGGCGAGGAACGCCGGCGCGAGCTCCTGGGCGGCGCCGAGCCCGCCCCGCGCCGCAGCGGCCGCCGCCCCAAGGCCTGAGCCTCAGCGCGCCGCGGCGCGCACGAACGCCTCGAACAGCCCCCGCTGCGCCGGGTCCTCCCGCGCGGTGTCCTCCGGGTGCCACTGGACGGCGACGAACCAGCCCCGGTGGCGGGGGAGTTCGAGCGCCTCCACGGTGTCGTCGGCGGCCCGCGCGGTGACGGAGAGCCCGGCGCCGACGCGGTCGACGCTCTGATGGTGGTAGCAGGAGGCGGTCACCTGCGCCGCGCCGGTGGCGCCCGCGAGGAGCGTGCCGGGCCGTACGGCCACCCGGTGCACGACATGACGGTGCTCGCGCCCGGGTCCGCCCATGTCCTGGCGCAGAGCGCCGCCCAGGGCGACATCCACCACGTGCAGGCCGCGGCAGACCGCGAGGAGGGGGAGGTTCAACTCCAGTGCTCCATGGGTGGCGTCGAGATCGAAGCCGTCCTGCTCGGCATCGACGTCGTAGACGCTCGCAGCGGGCGCGGCGCCGTAGCGGGCCGGGTCGACGTCACCGCCGCCGGGCAGCAGAACCCCGTCGAACCGGGCGAGCCGGGCCCGCACCCCGTCCGGATCCGCCCGGCCGCCCGGCGCGTGCGGATGCAGCGTGACCGGCTCGCCGCCCGCCCGCCACACCGCCTCGATCAGGGCGCGGGCGTTGACCTCGGCCGCGTACCGCAGGGCCGAGGCCGAGGCCGAGAAGCGGGCCGGGATCGCGATCAGCGGGCGGGCCGCGGGGTTCATGGCGTTCTGCCGCGGACCAGCCGGGCCGTCGTCGCACCGAGCGCCAGGACCAGCGGGACGGCCAGCGCGAGCCAGGTCGCGGTGGCCCGGTCGCCGCCGATCAGCGTGGTCAGGTTGGCCAGGATCAGCCAGATCGCGCCGGCCAGACCGAGCGCGCCGAGCCCGGGGGCGATCAGGGTGTTCCAGGGCCGGGTGTCCAGGCGCTCGCGCCGGAAGAAGACGATCACCGATACCGAGGTGAGGAAGTAGAGCAGCATCATCGCGAGCACGGCCACCCCGCTGAACCACGAGAACAGGGTGAGCACCGGGTCCTTGCGGGCCAGTGCGAACGGCAGGACGAGCAGCACCGCCACTGCCGACTGCACCCCGCCCGCGACATAGGGCGAGTGCCGCCGGTTCAGGGCGCGCAGACCACGCGGCAGGAGACCTTCCCTGCTGAGCGAGAACAGATAGCGGTTGGCGGAGTTGTGGAAGGCGAGCATGCCCGCGAACAGTGAGGTGGCGAGCAGCACCGGCAGCACGTCGTCGGCCCAGCCGCCGAACCGGTCCGCGATCGGCGCGAACACGAACGACGAACCGTCACCACCCGCCAGCGCCTTGCCCGCGGCCGCCGTGGCGGCCGACGCGCCGTAGGCGCAGACCACCATCCACGAGGTGAAGGCGAAGAAGGCGGTGACCACGACGATCGACAGATAGGTGGCCCGCGGCACCGTGCGGTGCGGGTCGCGCGCCTCCTCGCCGTAGATCGCGGTCGCCTCGAAGCCGAACATCGACGCCACCGCGAACATCAGCGCCACCCCGGGCGCACCCGTGAGCGCCGCGCCCGGCGAGAAGCTCCGGGTGAAGCCCAGCCCCTGGGGCCCGCCGCCGCCGAACAGCGTCACCAGGCCGAAGGCGAGCAGCACGCTGATCTCCGCGAGGACGAAGACGGCGAGGACCCGGGCCCCCATCTCGATGCCCGTGGCTCCCAGCACCTGCACCACGGCCATGGTAGCCAACGCCCAGATCCACCACGGCACATGGAGTCCGCTGTGGCGCTGGACGAGCTCGCTCACGGTCGCCCCGTACAGCCCGTACATCGCGGCCTGGATGGTGCAGTAGGCGAACAGCGCGACGGCCGCGCTGCCCGCCCCGGACGTCCGGCCCAGGCCCCGGCCGATGTAGGTGTAGAAGGCCCCGGCGTCGACGACATGGCGGCCCATCGCGACGAATCCGACGGAGAACAGCAGGATCACCGCCCCCGCCGCCACATAGGCGCCGGGTACACCGGGCCCGTCGCCGAGGCCCACCGAGAGCGGGACCGCGCCCGCGATGCCGGTCAGGGGCGCCTGCGCCGACAGGACGAGGAAGAGGATGCCGAGCACACCGAGCACGTTGGGCTTGAGCCGCCCGGCGGCGGGGGAGTCGTGCTCGATCGGGTGGCTCGCGGCCGTCCTGCCGTCCACGCGGATCACCTGCCAGTGGGCTCGGTCTGCGGATGGGAGTGGTGGCGCACCGCGCCGGGCGTCCCCGTGGCATGCCCGGTGCGGTGCCCGCATTCAGGGGGGGTGGTGCCTCATCGCCGGGGGGCGCGGATGCCGCGGAACTCCCAGTCGCCGCCGAGCGCCGTGGACAGGACCTCCTCGGACTCGGTGGGCTGGGCCCCGACGTCCGCGCGGATGGGGGCGGGGCCCGCGACGACGTGGTTCGTGAGCCGCCCGAGCCCCTCGACCTCCACCTCGACCACGTCACCGGGGTGTACGGGACGGGAGTGGGCCGGGGTGCCCGACAGCAGGACGTCCCCCGGGCACAGCGTGATGGTGCGGGCGATGTCGGCGACCAGGTAGTGCATGTCCCACCGCATCTCATCGGTCGAACCGTCCTGCGCCACCTTGCCGTTGACGTAGGTGCGCAGGCGCTTGTGGCGGAAGTCCCAGTGGGTGACGAGTCCGGGGCCGAGCGGGCACAGGGTGTCGGAGCCCTTCACGCGCAGCATCGACCCGGCGTCGGTGTCCCGGAAGTCGTGCAGGCCGAAGTCGTTGCCCACGGTGTAGCCCGCGATGTACGCGCCCGCCTCGTTGGGCGCGATGTTGCGGGCGGTCCTGCCGATGACGATGGCCACCTCGCCCTCATAGTTGAGCCACTTGCAGCCCGCCGGGCGCACCACCGCGCCCCGGTGGGAGTTCAGAGCCGAGACCGGCTTGTGGAAGTAGGTGGGGGCGGCGGGGAGGGGGGCGCCGAACTCCGCCGCCCGGCTGCGGTGGTTGAGGTGTACCGCGATGATCTTCGAGGGGGTCACCGGGGGAAGGTGGACAGCTGTCTCGGCCTTCACCCGGCGGCCGTCCCCGGCCACGAGGTCGTCTCCTTCGCGCACCGTGTGCACGGGCGAGCCGTCGAGCAGGACGCGGCGGTACTCGGGCATGTCAGGCCTCCCGGTCGCGGCGGTGCGGATGGCGTACGGCATGCGGCGCCGGTGGCCCGGCGCCGGTCCAGCCGTCGGCGGGCCGGTCGAACCACAGGTGGACCTGGCCGGTGCCGATGGAGTTCTCGTACGCCCCGTACTGGCGGCCGGGCGCCGTGCACGCCTCGCCGCCGAGGGCGCCCGCCATCATCAGGTAGTGCGCGAACCCGGCCTCGGGCCTGAACTCCCGGAATTCCGGCAGGGTGTCGAGCACCGTCCGGTGGCGGCCCTCCTTGAACCAGCCGATGCGCTCCAGGTCGGCCGCCCGGGCCTCGGGCGTGCGGATGTGGACGGGATCGCTCGCCTCGTGGTCGCGCAGTTCGCGCAGTGGCCAGAACGTGTGCGACAGGGCGCCGGACGCGAGGAGGAGGACCCTGCGGCCCGGGGTGGCGGCGATGCCGTCGGCGAGCGCCCGGCCGAGCCGCAGGTGGTCCTCCGAGTCGCCGGTCTGGCACACCCCGATGGACATCCAGCGCTTGTCGGGCAGCCCCTCGCCGAGGAACTTCCACAGGTTGACGGTGGCGTAGTGCACCGGCAGGCAGGGATCGTCGATGGCGGTGATCCAGGTCTGGTGGCGCGCCGCGAACCCGGCCGTCCTGCGGGCGAGTTCGGGGTCGCCCGCGAAGTCGTAGGGCATCCGGCACATGCCGCGCGGAAGCTCCTCGGAGGTGAACAGGCCGGCCCGCCGGCTCTGCGCGGCGATGACGAACTCGACGGTGGTCGCCCAGTGCGAGTCGAGGACCACCACCGTGTCGTAGCCGTCGCTCTCGAAGACGTCCGCGCGCAGCTGCCGCAGACCCGTGACGAGGCTGATCTCGCTGCCGTAGTTGAGCTCGCGCCGCACCGGCTCGGGCAGCACGATGGTGGGTACGTGCGCGAGCAGACCCGCCCCGACGATCTCGCCCATGGCCCCTCAACCCTCCGGTGCCGTAACGGTGTTCTTGACGTCGCAGAAGAAGTCGAAGCTCCATGTGCCGCCCTCGCGGCCGACGCCCGAGGCGCGCGAGCCGCCGAAGGGGGCCCGCAGGTCGCGCACGAAGAAGCAGTTCACCCAGACCGTGCCCGCCACGAGAGCGGCGCCCACCCGCCGGGCCCGCTCGGCGTCCGAGGTCACGACGCAGGCGGCCAGCCCGAAGCGGGTGCCGTTGGCGAGGGCCAGCGCCTCGCCCTCGTCCGCGAAGGTCTGGAGCGTGAGGACCGGGCCGAACACCTCCTCCTGGACGATCTCGCTGTCCTGGGCCACCCCCGTCAGCAGCGTGGGGCGGTAGTAGGTGCCGCCGAGCTCGGCGTTCGGGGCGCCGCCGAGCAGGGCCCGCGCCCCGGTGCCCTCGACGGCCCGGCGCACGAACCCGTCGACCTTCTCCAGCTGGACGGGATGGATCAGCGGGCCGACGTCGGTCGCCTCGTGGCGCGGGTCGCCCTGGCGCAGCCCCGCCGCCCGCGCCACGAGGCGCGCGGTGAACTCGGGCGCGACCGACTCCTCGACGAGCAGCCGGGTGGCGGCCAGACACACCTGCCCGGCGTTGTCGTACTGCTCCACGGCCAGGTCGACCGCGCGGTCCAGATCGGCGTCCGCGAACACCAACAGGGGTGATTTCCCGCCCAGTTCGAGACTCAGGGGGGTGAGGTTCGCGGCCGCCGACGCCGCGATGCGGCGGGCGGTGGGCACCGAGCCGGTGAAGCTGACGCGGCGCACGTCCGGGTGGGCCACCAGCGCCGCGCCGGCTTCGGCGCCGTACCCCTGGACGACGTTGAGGACACCGGGCGGGAGCCCCGCGTCGGCGGCGATGTCGGCGAGCAGCGAGGCGGTCAGCGGTGCCCACTCGGCGGGTTTGAGGACCACCGTGTTCCCGGCGGCCAGCGCCGGTGCGACCTTCCAGGTGGCCAGCATCAGCGGCGCGTTCCACGGCGTGATCAGCACGCACGGCCCCGCCGGGTCCCAGGAGACGTGGTTGCGGTGGCCGGGGCCCGAGGCTGCACCGGCCCGTCGCGTCGTGAAGTCGTGGTGGTCCAGGGTGAGCAGCCGGTCGGCGAAGAAGCGGAAGTTGTGCGCCACCCTCGGCATCACCCCGCGCCGGTGGGAGCGCAGCAGCGCGCCGTTGTCGAGGGTCTCGACCTGGGCCAGGTCCTCCGACCGCTTCTGCACGCCGTCGGCGATGGCGCGCAGGAGGCGGGCCCGCTCGGCCGGGGGCGTCGCGGCCCAGCGGGGGAAGGCGGCCTTCGCGGCGGCCACCGCCGCGCCGGCCTCGAAGGAGGAGCCGCGCGCGACCCCCGCGAGCGCACGGCCGTCGATCGGTGACACGTCGGTGAAGACGCCGGAGGAGCCCACGCGGGCTCCGCCGATCCAGTGCCGCGTGTCGACGGCGACTCCGGCGACGGCGGTCATGTGCTCACGCATCTCCGGCCTCCAACTGAGTGCGAGCGATGGGGAGTTACTCGGCTCCTGAGGTGTTGGATTCGAGGAGTGTGCCGCCGTCCCACACCACCCCGACCTGTCGGTAGTACGCCGCGATCGGCTCGCGCACCGCGAGGCGGGCCAGCTCCTCGGTCGGGGACTCGAAGAGTTCGAGCTCGGCGTCGCCCCGCCACGCCTGCCCGGCCTCGAAGGACGCGGAACCGGACTCGATCAGCTCGTCGAGGGCGAGCCCCTTGCCCTTCTCGATGGACGGCAGCCAGCGGTGGTGGGCCATCGGGTGCCCGTTCACGAACCCGGCTGTCGGCGACGGCTCGCGCAGGGTCACCAGCACCTGGGCGAGCCTGCGGTCGGCCGCCGCCAGGGTGGCTCCGAAGCGGGCCCCGGCCTCGATCCGGGGCGCAGGTCCGAACGGGTGCGGCCGGGTCTGGTGGATCGAGCCGAGCTTCTTGGGGTAGCCCTGGTGGAGCCCGCGGGCGACCGCGAAGTCCTTGTCGACCCAGATGTGCGCGCAGCGCGAGTAGATCCGCCCCCGGTACGAACAGCGCACCACCGCGAACGCCTCCTTGTACTGGGCGCGCACCGGGTCGAGCAGCTCGCGCTTCGAGGCCGAGCACGACTGCCAGTCCGCCCAGACGAGGGCCACCGCGCCCGGGTCCTCGGGAGCCAACTCCAGGGGCCGTGGCAGGAGTTCGCGTACGCGCTCCGGGTCCGTGCGGTACTCGACGGTGAGGACATCGCCCGAGTACAGCCACGGGGGAGCGGGGACGATCGAGGAGGCGCCGGTCGCCGTCTTGGGATGGAAGTAGCCGCGGACGCCGCTCACGGGGCGGCTCCCTCTGGACTGAGGGCGGGCTCGCCGAGCAGGCGGCGCCGGTGGCGGGCGGCGGCAGCGGTGGCGCCCGGGCCGCCGAGCCCCACCACACCCACGAGGCGGCCCTCCCGGTGGTAGCCGACCAGGACATCGCCGTCCGCCCGGCCGTCGAGCAGGCGCACGTCGTCGCGTCCGAGCTCGGGCGAGCCGAACGACTGGAGCCGGAAGTCGTACTGGTCGCTCCAGAAGGACGGGAGGGGAGCGAACGGCGTCGACTCCCCTGCCTGTGAGGCGAGGTGGGCGGCGAGGGTCTTCGCCGCGTGCTTGGCGGTGTCGCCCGGGATCGACCAGTGCTCGACCCGCCGTGGTGTGTTGTCGTACCGGGCGTTGGGGAAGCGGGCGAGGTCGCCGACCGCCACCACGTGCGGCAGGGCGCCCACGCGCAACCGGTCGTCGGTCAGGACGCCGTCGGACAGATCGAGCCCGTTCCCCTCCAGCCACTCGGTGTTGGCCACGGAACCGACGCACTCCACGACCACATCGGCCGCGAGGGTCCGGCCGTCGCCGAGCGCGACCCCGGTCACCCGGTCCCTGCCCTCGTACGCCGTGACTCCCGTACCGAGCGCGAAGCGCACTCCGCGCTCCTGGTGGCGGCGGAGCAGCGCGCGAGCGAGGAGCTCGCCCAGCGGGCGCAGCATCGGCAGCGGTTCGACGTCGACGACGGTGACCTCGGCGACGCCGAGACCGACGGCGGTCGCGGCCACCTCGCAGCCGATGAACCCGGCGCCGACCACCACCAACCGGGCGCCGGGCCGCGTCAGTGCGTCCCGCAGGGGGCGCACGTCGGCGAGGGTGCGCAGCGTGTGGCGGCCGCTGCCGGGCCCGGCCGGGCCGGGGCAGCGCATCCGTCGCGAGCGCAGGCCGGTCGCGACGACCAGGGCGTCGAAGCCGAGCTCCTCGCCGCGCTCCAGGGTGACTACGCGGTCCCGCAGCCGGGCTCCGGTCACCCTGGTGCCGAGGCGCCACTCGATGTCGGCGGTGTTCGCGCGGGGAACGAGGGCGAGGGAGGCGAGCGGCGCGGTTCCGGCGAGGACGCGTTTGGAGAGCGGGGGACGGTTGTAGGGCATGTGGGGCTCGTCGCCGACCACCGTGATCGGTCCGGCCCACCCCGCGGCGCGCAGCTGCTCGGCGGCGCGCAGGCCGCCCAGGGACGCCCCGGCCACGACCACGCGCGCGGTCACGGGGCTCAGGCCTCGATCCGGATGGCCTGCATCGGGCAGACGTCGGCGGCATCCTCGACATCGGCGCGGAAGGCGTCGCCGGGGTCGGCGAGGTAGGCGAGGTGACCGTTGTCGTCGAGGCGGAAGACGTCCGGGGCGGCGAAGACGCACTGCCCGTGGTCCTGGCACTTGTCCATGTCGACGGCGACCTTCATGGGCCGGCTCCCTGCGTGACCGAACTCGTTTGATACCAAACAATGTAGAGAGGTGCCGGACGGCGGTCAATGCCCTTGCGGGGAGCGGCAGTTCCTGTGCGCACCCTTGCGGGGAGGTGCCCGGCATCCATACCGTTTGAAGTCAAACCAACAGCGTGCGCTCAGCCCGAGGAGACATCGGTGAGTGCTCAAGTCCCGTCCCAGGCAACCCGGTTCACCGAGCGACTGTCCGTCGAGGGAATCGACGTGGTCCGGGTGACCTACGCCGACCTCATGGGCACCGACCGCGCCCGCGACGTGCTGGTCGACCAGCTGCCCGCGGTCTGCGCCCACGGCCTCTCGTTCTGCCGCGCGGTCTACCACACCAGTCCCCAGGGCGATGTCGTCCCGATCGCGGGCGGCCTGGAGGCGGGGCTCCCCGACATCGTCGTACGCCCGGACCTCGACACCCTCGTCGAGCTGCCCTGGGAGCCCGGCGTCGCCTCCTGCCTGGGCGACGTCACCGACCCGGCGACCGGCGCGCCCACCCCCGAATCCCCGCGCGCCCTGCTGCGCGCGGTGCTCGCGCGGTGCGCGGAACACGGGCTGTTTCCGGTCGCGGGACCCGAGCTCGAATACTTCCTGTGCGATCCGGACCCCCGCGCGCCCGGCGGCTGGCGGCGCTACAGCGCCGCCCGGGGTGCCGTCTACACGGCGGGGCTGCGCGCCGACCCCGACAACCACCTGCTGCGGACCCTGCGGCTGCTGCGGGATCTCGACATCGGGATCACGCACGGCAACCACGAATTCGACGGTGCGCAGTTCGAGATCAACCTGATGCACTCACGGGCGATGGGCGCCGCCGACCGCGCCTTCCGGCTCAAGGCCGCCGTCAAGGAGCTGGCCCGCAGGGAGGGCAGGCTCGCCACGTTCATGGCCAGGCCCTTCAACGACGCGGGCGGCTCCGGTTTCCATCTCCACCTGTCCTGCGAGCGGGGAGCCGGGAACGAGTCCGGTGAGGATGAGGGCTCCCGCAACGTCTTCGACGACCCCGCCGGCACCCATGGCCTGTCCGCCACCGCCCGGCACGCCGTGGCGGGGCTGCTCGCCCACGCCCCGGCGCTGGCCGCCCTGGTCAATCCGACGGTCAACTCCTACAAGCGGTTCGGGCCGGACACGGTGGCGCCCTGGCTCATCGACTGGGGTCTGGACAACCGCAGCGCGATGGTCCGCATCCCGCCCGAGCGCGGCGCCGGATCCCGGCTCGAACTGCGGCTCGGCGACGCGAGCGCCAACCCCTATGTGCTCATCGCCGCGACCGTCGCCGCGGCCCTGCTCGGCATCCAGGCCGCCGAGGAACCGCCCCCGCCGCTGGAGGGCTACGGCTACGACCCCGCCAGGTCCGCACTCCTCCCGGACTGCCTGCCTACCGCGCTCGACGCCCTCGAAGCGGACACCGCGCTCGCGGGAATCCTCGGCGAGGACTTCACCGCGGCCTACCTCGCGTACAAGCGGAACGAGGTCGAGCGCTTCCAACAGCACGTCACGGACTGGGAGTTCACCGAGTACGCGTACCACCTGTGACCCGCCGGGGCGCGCCGACCGCCCGCGCCCCGCCGCACCTCAGCTCAAGGAGCACCGATGGCCGAGGCCCACCCCGCCGCGTACGACCCGCTGCCGCTCGACGAGGTCGACCTGGCCGACCTCGACCGGTTCACCGACGGCGTCACCCCCTGGCGCATGTTCCACACCCTGCGCCACCGGGACCCCGTCCACTGGCAGCCGGAGTGCGCCCCCAACTCCGGTTTCTGGGCGGTGACCCGCCACGAGGACATCGTCCGCGTCGACCGCGACGCCGACACCTTCACCTCGGCCCGGTTCGTCAACCTCGAAGAACTCGACGACGACCAGATCAAGAAGCGGGCCTCGCTCCTGGAGACGGACGGGGCGCGCCACCGTGCGCTGCGCGGCCTCCTCCAGCGGCAGTTCGGGCAGCAGGTGATCAGCGGATACGCCGACTTCCTGCGCGGCCTCACCGCCACGACCCTGGACGCGGCCCTGGAGAGGACGGCCTTCGACTTCGTGGAGCACGTCTCCGCGGACTTCCCCATCAATGTCCTGGCCCGGCTCCTGGACGTCCCGCCCGAGGACAACCGGCGGCTCATCGACTGGGGCAACCGCATCATCGGCCACACCGACCCCGACTACGCCGACGTCCTCCTCGACAGCGCGGAGAGCGAGCGCTACCGGGACCTGCCGTTCCGCTCGCCCGCCTCCCTGGAGGTCTTCGCCTACGGCCGCGAACTCGCCCGAAGGCGCCGCGGCGGACCGGGCACCGACCTGGTCTCCCGGCTCGTCAACGAGGTGCCGCGCGACCGGATCCCGCTCAGCGCCCAGGACTTCGACAACTACTTCCTGCTGCTTGTCGTCGCGGGCAACGAGACGACCCGGCACGCCATCTCGCACACCATGCTGGCCCTGATCCAGCATCCCGAACAGCTCGACCGGCTGCGCCGCGACCCGGCCCTCCTCCCGGGCGCCGTGGAGGAGTTCCTGCGCTGGGCCTCGCCCGTCTACCACTTCCGCCGCACGGCCACCCGTGACGTCGAACTCGGCGGCAAGCGGATCAGGGAGGGCGACAAGGTCGTCATGTGGTACGCCTCCGGCAACCGCGACGAGCGGGTCTTCGCCGACCCGTACGCCTTCGACGTGACCCGCACCGCCAACGACCACGTCACCTTCGGCAAGGGCAGCCCGCACCTGTGCCTGGGCAACCTGCTGGCCCGCACCGAGGTCCGCATCATGTTCGAGGAGCTCCTGCCCCGCCTGGCCGACATCCGGCTGACCGGCGAGGTCCCCCGGGTCCGCTCCAACTTCGTGAACGGGATCAAGCGGCTTCCGGTGGAGGTCACCCCTGCCTGACGGCCCGGACCGGGGGCGGGGGAGGATCGGTCGGTAGCCCCTCCGGAACGCGCAAGGACCCCTCGTGACCCAGCCTCAGGCGAACCCGCCGCTTCCCCAGCCGTTCGACGCCGCCCACTTCGACGACCCGTACGCGACGTACGCGCGGTTGCGCGAGGAAGGGCCCGTCCACCACATCCGGCTGCCCGACGGATCCGCCGTCTGGCTGGTGCTCCGCGAGGCGGACGTCCGCGCCGGGCTCACCGACCCCCGGCTCTCGGTCAACAAGGCCCGCGCGGGCAACGGCTACCAGGGGTTCTCGCTGCCGCCCGCCCTGGACGCCAACCTCCTCAACATCGACCCCGAGGACCACCCGCGGCTGCGCCGGCTCGTGTCCAAGGCCTTCACCCCGCGCTACGTCGAAGGCATGCGGCAGCGGATCGAGGACGCCTGCGAACGGCAGGCCGACGCCCTGGCCAAGCAGTTGACGGCGGACGGCACCGTGGACCTGGTCGCCGCGTTCGCCCAGCCGCTGCCCGTCGCGCTCATCGGAGACATCCTCGCCGTGCCCGAACCCGACCGGCATGCCTTCTCCGGCTGGGTCACCACCATGATGGATCCGGCCGGCCCCCAGGACCTGGTCGCGGCGATCGGGCACATCCACCGCTTCCTGCTCGACCTGGTGGCCGCCCGCCGCGCCGAGCCCGGCGACGACCTGCTGTCCGAGCTCATCGCCGCGCGCGACGAGGGCGACCGGCTCAGCGAGGACGAACTCGTCTCGCTCGCCTTCCTCATCCTGATGGCCGGCAGCGAGAACACCCAGCACGTCATCAGCGGCGGAACGCTCACCCTGCTCCGCCACCCCGACCAGCTGGCCGCCCTGCGTGCCGACCCGGGGCTCATGCCGGGCGCCGTCGAGGAACTCCTGCGCTACGTGCACCCCAACCAGAGCGCCATCCGCCGCTTCCCCACCGAGCCGGTCGAGCTGGCCGGGGTGCCCGTCCCGGCGGGCGACACGGTCCTGCTCTGCCTGGCCGCGGCCCATCGCGACCCGGAGCGCTACCCGGAACCCGACCGCTTCGACATCCACCGCGCGGACAGCGCCCATCTCGCGCTCGGGCAGGGCATGCACTACTGCCTCGGCGCGGCGCTCGCCCGCACGCAGCTGCACAGCGCCCTGGGCACACTGGTGCGCCGGTTCCCCGGGCTGGCCCTGGGCTGCCCGGCGGAGCGGCTCGCCTGGCGCACCTCCTTCAGGTCGCACGCCCTCAAGAGGCTGCCCGTGCGGATCGGGCGGTAGTCGCGGGCCCATTGCCGGGCGAACACCCCTGTGGTTAGCCTGTGTTCGCCATTCCGGTCGCTGGCCGGAGTTTCGAACAAGGAGGGTGGGTGGCCGAGCCATGGGCCGACTGGTTCCCGCGGTGACCAGGGCGCTGGACGTCCTCGAACTCTTCCTGGAGAGCGAGGGCAGCCTCTCCGCGCCGGACGTCACGCGCCGGCTCCAACTGCCCCGCACCACCGTCCACGAGCTGCTCACGACCCTGGCCGCCCGCTCCTATCTGGCGCCGGTGCCCGAACAGCCCGGGCGCTACCGTCTGGGCGTACGCACCTACCAGCTCGGCAGCCGCTACGCTGAGCAGCTGGATCTGGCGGCCGAGGGGCAGCAGGTGGCCCGCGAGGTCGCCGAGACCTGTGACGAGACCGTGCACGTCGCGATCCTGGAGGACGCCGACGTCATCTACATCGCCAAGGTCGACTCCACCCACGCCGTCCGCATGGTCTCGGCGGCCGGCCGCAGGCTCCCCGCGCACTGCACCTCCGTGGGCAAGATGCTGCTCGCCGCGCTGCCCGAGGCCGAGCTCGACGCCCGTCTCGAAGGGCGCGACCTCGTCGGCATGACCCCCGACAGCATCACCGACCCCGCCGCCCTGCGTACAGCCCTCGCCGACATCCGCGCCCGGGGAATCGCCGTCGAGCACCGCGAGTCCAACCCGGACGTGAGCTGTGTGGCGGCGCCGGTCAGGGACGGCGCGGGGCGGGTCGTCGCCGCGCTCTCCATCTCCGTACCCATGATCAGGTGGAACGGCGACCGCGAGGACGAGCTCGCCGAACTCGCCCGCAAGGGCGCGGGCGATCTCTCCGTACGGCTCGGCCACCGGGGCGTGCGATGAGGTACGAGCTCGCCGTGCGGGAGGCGGCCGAGCTCGGCGAGGGGCCGACCTGGGACCCCGTGGCCGGACGGCTCATCTGGGTCGACATCCTCTCCTCGCGGATCCACACCTACGCGCCGGGCACCGGCCGCCGCACCGTCCTGGCCACCGAACAGCACGTCGGCGCGGCCAAGCCGCGGGCCCGGGGCGGCCTCGTCGTCAACCTCCGCGACGGCATCGGGGCGTACGGTCCCGAGGGCGGTTTCCGCTGGCTGCTGCGCGAGCCCGTGGCCGGACGGCGCGGCAACGACGCGGCCGTCGCCCCCGACGGGGCGCTGTGGGCCGGGACCATGCGCTACGACGAGGCGCCCGGCGGCGGCTCCCTGACGCGCCTCGCGCCGGACGGCACGGCGACCGCCGTGCTCGACGGCGTGACGGTCAGCAATGGCATCGGCTGGAGCCCGGACGGGCGGCTGATGTACTACATCGACACCCCCACCAGGACCGTCGACGTCTTCGACTTCGACGGCCGACTCCCGCATGACAGGCGGCCGTTCGTCCGGATCGAGGACGGTGCCGGTTGTCCCGACGGGCTGACCGTGGACGCGGAGGGGGGCGTCTGGGTGGCGCTGTGGGACGGTGGCGCGGTCCGGCGGTACGCGCCCGACGGCAGGCTCGACCAGGTCGTCGAGCTGCCCGTGCGGCGGCCCACCGCCTGCGCCTTCGGCGGCCCGGACCTCGGTGACCTGTACATCACGAGCGCCCGAGCGGGTCAGGCGGCACCGCACCCGCTGGCGGGCTCCCTGCTCGTCGTGCCGGGCGCGGGACGCGGGCTCCCCGGCTTCGCCTACCGGGACTGACCGAGCGTCAACACGCCTGCGCCCCCTGGTGGTTCCAGGGGGCGCACGCCTGCTGGTGCCTCAGCGGGTCGAGAACGCGTGCACCGTGGAGGTGCGGTACGTCGTGCCGGGGCGCAGCACTGTCGAGGGGAACGACGGGTGGTTGGGGGAGTCCGGGAAGTGCTGGGCCTCCAGGCACAGGGCGTCGCCCTGGCGGTAGGTGTGGCCGGAGGTGCCCACGAGGGTGCCGTCGAGGAAGTTGCCGCTGTAGAACTGCAGGCCCGGCTCGGTCGTGTACATCCGCATGACGCGGCCCGACGCCGGGTCCGCCAGGGTCAGGGCGTAGTCGGGTGACGCCGAAATCCCCTTGTCGAGCACCCAGTTGTGGTCGAAGCCCTTGGCGCGGACCAGCTGCTCGTCGCCCTCGCGGATGTCGCGGCCGATCGGCTTGGCGCGCCGGAAGTCGAACGGTGTGCCCGCCACCCGCGCCAGTTCGCCGGTCGGGATGAGACCGGCGTCCACGGGCGTGTAGCGGCCGGCGGCGAGTTCCAGGGTGTGGTCGTAGACGGAACCACTGCCCTCGCCCGACAGGTTGAAGTAGGTGTGGCTGGTCAGGTTGACGACGGTGGGCCGGTCCGTCGTCGCCTCGTAGTCGATGCGCCAGGCGCCGCGCGCGGTGAGGGTGTAGGTGACGCGGACCTTCAGGGTGCCGGGGTAGCCCATCTCGCCGTCGGGGGAGACCCGGGTCAGGACGAGACCGGTGTCCGAGCCGCGCGTGAACCCTTCCACCCGCCACATCTGCTTGTCGAAGCCCTTGGTTCCGCCGTGCAGGCTGTTGGCGCCGTCGTTGAGCGGAAGCTGGTAGGTGTGGCCGTCGAGCGTGAACCGCCCCGCGGCCATGCGGTTGCCGTACCTTCCGATCAGGCCGCCGAAGTACGGGCTCTTCGCCACGTAGTCGGCGAGGTTGTCGAAGCCGAGGGCGATGTTGGTCGAGCAGCCGTGCCGGTCCGGGACGTCGAGGGCGTGGACGACACCGCCCCAGGACAGCACCTGGAGCCGGGTGCCGCCGTTGGAGACGGTCCACACGTCCACCGCCGTGCCGTCGGCGAGGGTGCCGAAGTGCTTCTTGGACGGGGAGCGGCGCGGCGCGGCCTGAGCGGTGCCGGCGCCGAGCACCGTCGTCGCGGCCAGGCCGGCGGCGCCCGCCGCCAGGACCGTACGTCTGCTGGTGTTCATGGAGCGACTCCTTCGGTGAGGGGATGACCGTAGGGGGCAGGGGAGGGACTCACGAACCGACCTTGCGCTTGTTGTAGACGTCGAAGCCGACCGCGGCGAGCAGCACGAACCCCTTGATGACCTGCTGGTAGTCCGTGCCGATGCCCACCAGGGACATGCCGTTGTTGAGGACGCCGAGCACCAGACCGCCGATGATGGCGCCGAACACCGTGCCGACGCCACCGCTCATCGAGGCGCCTCCGATGAAGGAGGCCGCGATGGCCTCCAGTTCGAAGTTGACGCCCGCGTTGGGGGTGCCCGCGTTGAGGCGGGCGGCGAAGACGACGCCGGCCAGCGCCGCGAGCACGCCCATGTTGACGAAGACCCAGAACGTGACCCGCTTGTCCTTCACACCGGACAGCTTCGCCGCCGCCTGGTTGCCGCCGAGCGCGTACACATGGCGGCCGACGACCGCGTTGCGCATCACGAAGCCGAGCCCGATGAGCAGCGCGGCGAGCAGGAGCAGGACCACCGGGACGCCCCGGTAGCTGGCCAGGGTCATCGTGAAGGCGAGGACGGCCGCGACCATCGCCACGCACTTCGCGATGAACAGGCCCCGGGGCAGCACGTCGAGTTCGTACGCCCGCTGGCGCCGCCGGGAGCGTGCTTCCTGGAGCAGCACGACGGCTATCAGGACGAGCCCCAACAGAACCGTCAGGTTGTGGTAGTTGGTGTCCGGGCCGACGGCCGGGAGATAGCCCGTGGAGATCTTCTGGAAGCCGTCGGGGAACGGGCCGAGCGAGCGCGAGCCGAGCAGGATCTGGGTACCGCCGCGGAACAGCAGCATCCCTGCCAGGGTGACGATGAACGACGGTATGCCGACGTACGCGATCCAGAACCCCTGCCAGGCGCCCGCCACCGCCCCGATGACCAGCGCGATGGCCAGGGCGAGCACCCAGGGCACATGGTGCTCGACCATCATCACGGCGCACGCGGCCGACACGAAGGCCGCCAGCGAGCCGACGGACAGGTCGATGTGGCCCGCGATGATGACGATCATCATGCCGATCGCGAGAACCAGGATGTAGCTGTTCTGGAGCACCAGATTGGTGACGTTGTTCGGCTTGAGCAGCACCCCGCCGGTCCAGATCTGGAACAGCACGACGATCAGGCCGAGCGCGACGAGCATGCCGTACTGGCGCAGGTTGCGCCGCGCCGCGCCGAGCAGCAGCGCGGCGGGTGCCGGACGCGGGGAACGGGGCGCCGACGGGGCGCTCCGGGGGGTGTCGGTGGTGACCGGACCCATGGCGACTACCTCTTGTTCGTGGTCATGTGGCGCATCAGCACTTCCTGCGTCGCCTCGGCCCGCGCGACCTCACCGGTGAGCCGGCCGGCCGCCATCGTGTAGATGCGGTCGCACATGCCGAGCAGTTCGGGAAGCTCCGACGAGATGAAGACGACGGCCTTGCCTTGGGCCGCGAGCTGGTCGATGACGGTGTAGATCTCGTACTTGGCACCCACGTCGATGCCGCGGGTCGGCTCGTCGAGGATCAGCACATCGGGACCCGCGAAGATCCACTTGCTGAGTACGACCTTCTGCTGGTTGCCGCCGGACAGCCGCCCCACCTGTTCGAACACGGTGGGCGCCTTGATGTTCATGGACCGGCGGTAGGACTCGGCGACCCGGCGCTCCTCGTGCTCGTCGACCACCCCGCGCCGGGCCACCCGGCCGAGCGCGGCCGTGGTGATGTTGCGGGCGATGGTGTCGATGAGGTTGAGGCCGTACTGCTTGCGGTCCTCGGTGACGTAGGCGATGCCGTGGCCGACCGCCTCCGGGACGGTCCTGGTGCGGATCTCGCGGCCGTCCTTCCACACCGAGCCGCTGATGTTGCGCCCGTAGGAGCGGCCGAACAGGCTCATCGCGAGTTCGGTGCGGCCGGCGCCCATCAGGCCCGCGATGCCGACGATCTCGCCCCGCCGCACCTGCACGGACACGTCGTCGACGACCTTGCGCTGCTGGTCGATGGGGTGGTGCACGGTCCAGCCGCGCACCTCCAGGGCGGGGTGCGCGCCCGGGTCGCCGTCGTACGCGGTGCGTTCGGGGAACCGGTGGTCGAGATCGCGGCCGACCATGGCCCGGATGATCCGGTCCTCGGTCGTCGCCGGGTCCCGCACGTCGAGGGTCTCGATGGTGCGGCCGTCGCGGATGACGGTGACGGAGTCGGCGACCGCCGCGATCTCGTTCAGCTTGTGCGAGATCACGATCGAGGTGATGCCCTGCTGCTTCAACTCCAGGATCAGGTCCAGGAGATGGGCGCTGTCCTCGTCGTTGAGCGCCGCCGTCGGCTCGTCGAGGATGAGCAGCTTCACCTCCTTGGACAGCGCCTTGGCGATCTCCACCAGCTGCTGCTTGCCGACGCCGATGTCGGCGACCCGGGTCCCCGGGTGCTCGCTCAGGCCGACCCGCTTGAGGAGCCGGGCCGCGTGCAGCAGCGTCTCGTGCCAGCTGATGATGCCGCGCGTGGCGTGCTCGTTGCCGAGGAAGATGTTCTCCGCGATCGACAGGTAGGGCACCAGGGCGAGTTCCTGGTGGATGATGACGATCCCGCGTGCCTCGCTGGCCCGGATGTCCTTGAAGGCGCAGTGCTCCCCCTGGAAGAGGATGTCGCCCTCGTAACTGCCGTGCGGGTGAACGCCGCTGAGGACCTTCATCAGGGTCGACTTGCCCGCGCCGTTCTCCCCGCAGATCGCGTGGACCTCGCCCGGCGCGACCCTGAGGGACACGTCGGACAGGGCCCGTACGCCCGGGAACGTCTTGACGATGGAGCGCATCTCAAGGACGGCGGAGTCCGTCTGGACGGGTGCGCTCACTTCAGGTCACTCGCCTTGATGTAGCCCGAGTCCACCAGGACGGACTGGTAGTTGGTCTTGTCGACGCTGACCGGGTTGAGGAGGAAGGACGGCACGACCTTCTTCTCGTTGTCGTAGGTCTTGGTGTCGTTGACCTGGGGGGTCTTGCCGTTCAGCACGGCGTCGGCCATCTGCACGGCCTGCTTGGCGAGGGCCCGGGTGTCCTTGTAGACGGTCTGCGTCTGGTTGCCCGCGATGATCGACTTGACCGATGCCACCTCGGCGTCCTGCCCCGTCACCACGGGGTAGGGCTTGGCGGGCGTCCCGTAGCCACCGGAGCGCAGGGCGGACAGGATGCCGATGGAGATGCCGTCGTACGGTGAGAGCACGGCGTCGACGCGGGCCGACGAGTAGGCCTTGGTCAGCAGGTCGTCCATGCGCTTCTGCGCGGTCGCACCGTCCCAGCGCAGCGTGGTCACCTGGTTGAGGTTGGTCTGTCCGCTGAGGACCACGAGCTGCTTCTTGTCGAGGTAGGGCTGGAGCGTCTTGAGGGCGCCCTGGAAGAAGTAGCGGGTGTTGTTGTCGTCCGGCGACCCGGCGAACAGCTCGATGTTGAACGGCCCCTTCTTGGAGCCGTCCTTGAGCCCGAGCTTGTCGACGATGTACGAGGCCTGGAGCACGCCGACCTTCTCGTTGTCGAAGGAGGCGTAGTAGTCGACGTTGGGCGAGCCGAGGATGAGCCGGTCGTAGGCGATGACCTTGATGTGCTGGTCGGCGGCCTGCTTGAGGACGTCGCTCAGGGCGCGGCCGTCGATGGCGGCGATCACCAGGACGTCCACGCCCTTGGTGATCATGTTCTCGACCTGGGCGACCTGCTGGTCGACGTTGTCCTCGCCGTACTGGAGCTCGGTCTTGTAGCCGAGGTCCTGGAACTGCTTGACCATGTTGTTGCCGTCGTTGATCCACCGCTCGGACGACTTGGTCGGCATGGCGATGCCGATGGTGGAGCCCTTGCCGCCCTTCTTGGTCTCCTTGCCGCCGCCCTCGCTGCTCTGGCCGCAGGCGGCGAGCGCGAGGGCGAGGGAGCCGGCGACGAGGGCGAGAGCTGTGGTGCGGATGCGGCGCATGGTCATCAGTCCTTGAGGGAGAAGCGGTTGAGGGGGCCGGGGAGGCGCGAGCCGAGCGGGGACATGCCGCCGTCGGCGCCGTGCCGGGCGAGCAGGTCGAGCGCGAGCCGGCCGCGGCGCACGCGCTCGCGCGCGGTGTCGAGGGCGGCGTCCCGCAGATGCGCGCCGTACGGGTAGATGCCGGGCGCCCGGGAGAGGCCGAACTTGAGGTACAGCGGGGCGGCGCGCCGGATCAGCTCGGCCGCCTCGTACATCCGCACATAGCCGCCGAGGTCGTCCGGCGCCTCGATGTACAGGTCGAGCGGGGTGCCCGACACCCGGCGGATCTCGGTGAAGTGCGCGGCCGTCAGGTCGGAGGGCACGTTCACGGAGTCCGCGCCGAGCCGCTCGTACACCGAGACGGAGGCCGGGTTGACCGGGCCGATCAGCGCCGAGACCTTGAGGGTGGTGTCCGAGGGCAGCAGGCCCCGCTCACGCAGCCGGTGCAGGGTCCACAGCACTCCCTCGTCGGCGACGAGCAGACACGGAACCCCCAACTCGGTTGCCCGCAGGGCGTCTTCGACGCACCCGGCGAGCGCGTCGTGGCCCCGGGCGCGCAGCCCCGCGCCGCCCGATGCGGTACGGGTGGAGCCGCCCGTGTCCCAGGTGCCGCGCGGCCCGGTGAACAGGCAGAGCTCGATGCCGCGGGCCGCGCAGGCCTCCGCCATCTCGGTGATCTCCGCGTCGGAGAGCATCCAGACGCCGCTGCCCTGGCTGACCCGGTGCACGGGCACGTCGAGCCGGGAGGACTCCTTGAGGACGACGGCGAGCGCCTCGGGGCCTTCGACCGAGGGGATCTCGGTGCGCCAGGTGCCGCCGTCGGGGAAGGCGTGCGGGGAGGAGTCGGCGGGATTGTCGGCGGGCGCGGCCAGGCCGAGCGCCGAGAGCGCCCGCTCACCGGGGCGGCGGGGCCCCGTGGGCGTACGGAAGGGGTCTGATGTGTCGGTCACAGGCGGGATTCCTTGCGTGAGCGGGCCTTCGCGATGTTCGGTATGTCGAACATGGTTCGGCTCATGGGGTACGAAGTCCTGGAACGGGGGGCCATGGGAGAGGGGAGGGGGGCCGTGTCTAGGGGCGCAGCAGGACCTTTCCGGTCTTGGGGTCGCCGCCGACCAGTGCGAGCGCGTCGGCGTACCGCTCCAGCGGGAACTCGTGGGTGATCAGCGCGGCCGGATCGATCAGCCCGGCGGCGTACGCCCGCACGGCGAAGGACCACGCGGCCGAGGAGGCGCCGAAGACACTGCGCACGGTGAGCTGGCTCACCGAGAGGTGTACGGGGTCGATGCCGGTGGCGCCCGGCGCGAACATTCCGGTGAGGACGGCCCGGCCGCCGCGCCGGGCGAGCAGGACCGCGTCGGCCGCGGTCGAGGGCGCGCCCGCCGTCTCGATCACCAGGTCGTAGCGACCGCGCATGCCGTCGTCGGGGTCCGGGGGTCGAGCCTCGGTCGCCCCCATGGCGCGGGCCAGTTCGGCCCGTTCGAGGCGGGGGTCGATCACGGCCAGCTCGCCGGGGGAGTGGCGCGCCAGGAACTGCACGGCGAGCAGGCCCAGGGTGCCCCCGCCCACGACCGCGATCCGCTCGCCCGGCTCGGGTGCGCCGGCCCGTACGGCGGCGGCCACCACGGCCGCCGGTTCGAGGAGGGCGGCGGCCCGCAGGTCCGCGTCGTCGGGCAGCAGGTGCAACAGCCGGGCCGGGACCACCACATGGTCGGCGAAGCCGCCGGGGTGGGTGAACCCGGTCTCGGCGTACGCGGCCGTGCACAGCGAGGTCTCGCCGCACCGGCACCGGTCGCAGGTGCCGCAGATGCGGAAGCCCTCGGCGACCGTCCTGCGCCCGACGAGCGCGGGGTCGGTGCCCGGCCCGGCGACCTCGACGGTGCCGGCCCACTCGTGGCCCGGGATCAGCGGATAGCGGACATAGCCGGGGGCGCGGCGGCCGTCGTACACCTCGCGGTCGCTCAGGCAGATCCCGGCGGCGGCGACCCGCACCACGACCTCCCCCGGGCCCGGCTCGGGGCGCACGCCGTTGACCAGGCGGTGGCGGCCCGGGGCGTCGACGACGATCGCGCGGCTGCTCATCCGCGCGCCCCGGACGGGTCGCGCTTCTCCCAGCCCTCGGCCCACAGGTCGAACCGGGCCTGCTGCTGCGGGAATTCGGCTGCCGCGTCCACGTCGAGCTCGACGCCGAGGCCGGGTGTCTGCGGCAGTTCGAAGTAGCCGTCGACCACCTGCGGGGCGCCCTTGACGACCTTCTTGATGTCCGCGTCCGCGAAGTCGTTGAAGTGCTCCAGGATCTTGAAGTTCGGTGTGCAGCCCGCCACTTGGAGGGAGGCGGCGGTGAGCACCGAACCGCCCACGTTGTGCGGTGCGACCAGCGTGTAGTGCGTCTCGGCGGTGGCGGCCAGCTTGCGGGTCTCCAGGATGCCGCCGATGTGGCCGACGTCCGGCTGGATGATGTCGGCGGCCTGCGACTCGAAGAGCTCGCGGAACTCGATCCGGTCGTGGATGCGCTCGCCGGTCGCGAGCGGGATGTCGACCTTGCCCGCGACCTTCGCCAGCGCCTTGAGGTTCTCCGGCGGCACCGGCTCCTCCAGCCACGCGGGGTCGAACGGCGCGAGCTCGTGGGCCAGGCGCACGGCGGTGGCCGGTGAGAAGCGGCCGTGCATCTCCAGCATCAGCTCGGTGTCCGGGCCGATCGCGTCCCGCACCGCCTCGATCAACGAGACGGCGTACAGCGACTGCTGACGGTCCAGCTCGTAGTGCCCGGTGCCGAACGGGTCGATCTTCAGCGCCCGGTAGCCGCGCTCGACGACCCCCTGGGCCGCTTTGTGGTAGGCCTCCGGGGTGCGCTCGGTGGTGTACCAGCCGTTCGCGTACGCCTTGACCCGGTCGGTCACCCTGCCGCCGAGCAGCTGCCACACCGGGACGCCGAGGGCCTTGCCCTTGATGTCCCAACAGGCCATCTCGACCACGGCGATGCCCGACATCACGATCTCGCCGGCCCGCCCGTAGTCGCCGTACTTCATCCGGCGCACCAGGTCCTCGACGGCGAACGGGTCGGATCCCGCGATGTGGTTGGCCTCCGCCTCGCGGAGATAGCCGATCAGGGCGTCGGTATGGCCGAGCATCCTGGTCTCGCCGACGCCGGTCAGGCCCTCGTCGGTGTGGACCTGGACGTAGGTGAGATTGCGCCAGGGCGTCCCGACGACGTGCGTGCTGATTCCCGTGATTCGCAAGGCAGTTGCTCCCGGGGCTGCTGTCCATGACGTTCGATATTTCGTCATGCGTTCGAAATTCTGGCGTGACGGTAATGACGTGCGGCGGGGAGTGTCAATGGGTCGGACAGGAACCGGTTCGGGGTGGTGCGGAGGTGTTGACGCGGGGCGGGGGAGGCGGAATGCTCCCCGGCGTCGAAATGCAGAACGTCGTCCGAAATCTCGAACCCCCAGCGAGAGTTGAGGAGTACCCGCATGACACACCCCACCCCCGCCCCGGCCCCCGGGCCCAGCCGCAGAGCGGTCGTATCGGCGCTCGGCGCGCTGCCGCTGGCCGGTGCGGTCGGCCCCGCCCTCACGGCCGCTCCGGCGCGAGCCGCCGAGGCGGCGCTGCCCCTGCCCGTCGCCCACTGGGCCTTCGACGAGGGGGCGGGCACGACCGCCGCCGACAGTTCCGGACGCGGCCGCGCGCTGACCCTGGCCGAGGGCGCGCGGTGGGGCGCCGCGAAGTCCGGCGCCGCCGCCCTCGACCTCTCGGCGGGCGGCAGCGCGTCGGCGGCGGGGGCCGTGGTGGACACCTCGGGGAGCTTCAGCGTGGCCGCGTGGGTGCGGCTCACCGCCGTCGCCGGATACCAGACCTTCGTCTCGGTCGACGGACTCGCGGTGAGCGGCTTCTACCTCCAACTCCGCGACGACACCGGGGTGTTCGCCTTCACCCGGCTGCCCCTGGACGCGACCTCCGCGAACGGCGGGGCCGCCGTCGCCGGTGCGGCCTGCGCGCCCGTGACCGGCGCCTGGTACCACCTGCTCGGCGTCGACGACGCCGCCGCGGGTGTCCTGCGCCTCTACGTCAACGGCGTGCTGGAAGGCGAGGTCCCCTACAGCGGCGGCTGGCGCGCCACCGGGGCCACCGCCGTCGGACGGGGCCTGTTCGGCGGAGCCCACGTCGACCAGACGCACGGCCTCATCGACGACGTCCAGGTCTTCGACACCGCGCTGACCGCGGCCGACGCCGCGGCGCTGGCAGGCGTCCCCGCCGGCTCCACCGAGCCCCTCCTGACCGTCGACACCACCCGCCCCGGCCCGCGGCTCAGCGCCGAACTCGGCGGGATCTTCTTCGAGGACATCAACCACAGCGGCGAGGGCGGCCTGTACGCCGAACTCGTCAACAACCGCAGCTTCATGGCCGCCGCGACCCCGCTGCACTGGAGCGCGACCGGCGGCGCGGTGCTGGCCGTCGACCCCGGACAGCCGCTCAACCATGCCCTCACCCAGTCCCTGCGCGTGACCGCGAAGGCGGCGGGCGACGGCGTCGCCAACGAGGGCTTCTGGGGGATCCCGGTGCGGCCGTCCACCGCGTACCGCGCCGGCCTCTACGCCAAGTCGGCCGACTCCACCGGCACGTTGACCGTCGCCCTCACCGGCAGCGACGGCACCGTCCACGCCTCCGGCACCGCCGGGCCCCTCACCGGATCCTGGCGCAAGTACACCCTCACCCTGCGCACGGCCCCCGGCGCGCCCACCACCGCCGACGCGCGCCTCACCCTGACCGCCTCCACGCCCGGCACCCTCTGGCTGAGCCAGGTCTCGCTCTTCCCGCCCACCTACAAGGGCCGGGCGAACGGACTGCGCGTCGACCTGATGGAGAAGCTCGCCGCCCTGCAACCGAAGTTCCTGCGCTTTCCCGGCGGCAACTACCTCGAAGGCAACGTCGTCGCCGACCGCTTCGACTGGAAGAAGACGATCGGCCCCGTCGAACAGCGCCCCGGCCACCGCAACTCCGCCTGGGGCTACTGGTCCACGGACGGCCTCGGCCTGCCCGAGTACCTCCAGATGACCGAGGACCTGGGCTGCCTGCCCCTGCTGTGCGTGTACGCCGGGTACTCCCTCCAGGGCGCCCACGTCACCGGCGACGCGCTGAAACCCTTCGTGCAGGACGCCCTCGACCAGATCGAGTACATCACCGGACCCGCCACCTCCCCGTGGGGCGCCCGGCGCGCGGCCGACGGGCACCCCAAGCCGTTCCCGCTGAAGTACGTCGAGATCGGCAACGAGGACGGATTCGACCGGTCCGGCTCCTACGAGGAGCGCTACGCCGCCTTCCACGACGCGATCAAGGCCCGCTTTCCCGCGCTCAGGCTGATCGCCACGACGCCGGTGTCCTCGCGCCCCTACGACCTGATCGACGAGCACTACTACCAGTCGCCCGCCGCCTTCCAGGCGGGCTCCCACAAGTACGACCAGCGCGACCGCGACAGCCCGAAGGTCTTCGTCGGCGAATGGGCCGCCCAGGAGGGCCGGCCCACCCCGGACCTCAACGCCGCGCTCGGCGACGCCTCCTGGCTGGCCGGGCTCATCCGCAACTCCGACCAGGTCCTCATGGAGTCGTATGCCCCGCTGTTCAGCCACGTCCGGGACAACACCTGGGCCACCAACCTCATCGCCTACGACGCGCTGACGAGCTACAACTCGCCCAGCTACTACGCGCAGCAGCTGCTCCTCACCCACCGGGGCGATGTCGTGCTGCCGACCGCCGTGCGCGCCCTGCCGGGGCTCAACGTGGTCACCACCCACGACCCGCGCACCCGGCGCGTCCACCTCGCCGTGGTCAACACGACAGGCACCGCCCGGCGGACCACCGTCACCCTGCGCGGCGTCGCCCGCACCGCCCCGTCCGCCGTCGTCACCGTGCTCGCGGGCCCCGGCACCCAGGCCACGAACACCCTCACCGACCCGCTCGCCGTGGCACCGCGCACCGGCACCGTCAACGGCGTGGCACCCACCTTCACCGCCACGTTCGCCCCGTACTCGGTCACGGTCCTGGAGGTGCGCACCGGCTGAGCCGCGGCTCAAGGGCGGTGTTCCGTGCGGGGGTTCACGGGAGGTTGTGCCCATGTGGCGGGAATGGCGGTGTTGCCCCTGCGGCGCACGGTGCGCGAGCGTGCTGTGCCATGGACCGTGACAACACCGCCACCCCCTTCTCCCTCTCCCGCCGCCAACTCCTCGCCGCCGCGGGCGCGGCCGGAGCCGTCACCGCCGTCGGCCCCGTGCCCGCCCTGGCCGCACCGCGCACCGGACTCCCGCTCCACTTCACGCAGTCCACCAACGGAGCGGCGACCCTCTCGCCCGCCGGGGACCGGCTGATCGCCGAGGTGCAGGACGTCCTGTGGTCGGTGCCCCGCGCCGGCGGCAGGGCCGAGCCCCTCACCCCGGCCGGACTCGAACCCACCCGGCCCGTGTACGCGCCCGACGGCGAACTCATCGCGTTCTGCGCCTACAAGAGCGGCAACTACCACATCTGGACCATGCGGCCCGACGGCTCGCAGGTGCGCCAGCACACCGACGGCCCGTGGGACGACCGGGGCCCCGCGTGGTCGCCCGACGGCACCCGCGTCGCCTTCGCCTCGGAGCGCGCGGGCGACCCGGTGGCGGGCAGCCCCTACCGCATCCACGTACTCGATCTGCGCACCGGCCGGTTGACCCGCCTCACCGGGCTCCCCGGACAGGAGGGCCCGCTCCAGAACGGCCCGTGGGAGGACTTCGACCCCACCTGGTCGCCCGACGGCAAGCGGATCCTGTTCGTCCGCGCCCAGGCCGTCACCACGCCGTTCGGGCTCGGCGTGGACGCCAGAACCATCGCCGCCGTGCCCGCCGACGGGGCGGGCGCGGTCACCGTCGAGCACACCGAGACCGAGAACGCACAGGTCATGACGCCTTGCCTGGCGCCCGACGGGCGCCGCCTGGCCTATCTGCGCACCACGGCCGCGCCCAACGCCTCCTGCGTCCTGGTCGTCGACGGCAAACCCGTCCCGGTCACCGGGGACATCGCCCCGATGCCCCCGCGCTGGACGGCCCACGGCGAGCTGCTCCTCACCCTGGACGGCCGGTTCACCCTCGTGCGCCCCGACGAGCCCGCCGGGCCGGAGACCATCGCGTTCGAGGGCGTGCTGCCCGTGGACCGGCCGCGCTACCAGGTCAAGTCCTACGACCTCGGGGAGGAGCGGGTGCGTCCGGTGCGCGGCATCCATCTGCCCGCGCTGTCGCCGGACGGCCGGAGCATCGCCTTCGCGGCCCTCAACTCGCTCTGGCTCGCCGACACCTCCGGCTCCCGGCCGCCGCAGCGCCTGCGCCAGTCGGCCGCCACCCGCTATCTGCTCGGACCGGTCTGGGCGCGTGACGGCCGCTCCCTCCTGTACGCCGACGACCGGGACGGGCTGCTCGGTGTCTACCGGCGCGATCTCGCCACCGGGGAGGAGAGCGCCGTGGCCACCGGCGGCCGGGTGCACCCGGCGCTCTCACCCGACGGGACGCGGCTCGCCGCGATCGACATGTCCGGCCGGCTCGTCGTGCGCGACCTCGCGAGCGGGACCGAACGCGTGCTTCTCACCGCGCTCGGCGCGGGCGGACTGCCCGGCCGTCCGACCTGGTCGCCCGACGGCCGCTATGTGGCCCTGTGCGACCGCAACCGTCTCAACCTGCGCTTCCGCGAGGGCTACAACGTCATCCGGGTCGTCGACACCACCAGCGGCGCGGACCGGCTGCACGCCGTCGCCCCGCACGCCTCCATCGCCGACCGCTACGACTCCGGCCCCGTCTGGTCGCCCGACGGCCGCTGGATGGCGGTCGTCGTCGAATCCGCGCTGTGCCTGCTGCCCGTCGCCCCCGACGGCACCCCGCAGGGCCCGCCGCGCACCCTCACCACCGAACCCGCCGACCACCCCTCCTGGTCCGGCGACTCCACGACGCTGCTCTACCTGTCCGGCGCCCGGCTGCGGCTCATCGGCGTCGACGGCGGCGCCGCGCGCACCGTACGGATCGCCCTCGACCAGCGCAGGCCCGCGCCCGCCGACACCGTGGTGCACGCCGGGCGGCTCTGGGACGGCACCGGCGACACGGTGCGGGACGACGTCGACATCGTGGTGCGCGCCGGACGCGTCGCCGCCGTAGAACCCCACCGCAAGCGCGGAGCGCTGCGCAGCGTCGACGCCTCGGACCGCACCGTCGTGCCCGGGCTCTGGGACACCCACACCCACCCCTGGCAGAGCACGTACGGCGGCCGCCAGACCGTCGGGCAGCTCACGTACGGCATCACCACCGCCGTCTCCCTCGGCGGGTTCGCCTATGAGCAGGCGCGCATCCGCGAGGCCGTCGCCACCGGGCAGCTCGCCGGGCCCCGGCTGCTGACCACCGGGGAACTGCTCGACGGATCGCGGGTCGCCTACAGCATGGGCCGCGCCCACCGCACCGAGGCGGGTCTCCAGCGGTCCCTGGAGCGCGGCGCCGCCCTGGACTGGGACTTCGTCAAGACCTATGTGCGGGCCCCGAGTTGGATCATGCGGGAGGCGGCCCGGTTCGCGCACGAACGGCTCGGTGTGCGCTCGGGCAGCCATCTCCTGTCCCCGGGCGTCGAAGTGGGCCAGGACCTGACGACCCATCTGCTCGCCACGCAGCGCGCCGAGTTCGGCCACGCCACCAGCGCGACGGGGCACGCCTATGAGGACGTCATCGAGATCTACACGGCGCGGGGGATCAACTTCGCGCTCATCGTGACGCCCTTCACCTCGGCGCCGCTGCTCGGCGCGGACCCCGCGCTCGCCGACGACCCCCGGGTCACCACCGTCATGCCGCCCTGGGACTCGGCGGCCGTGCGGAAGGCGTCGGGCGTCGCGCCGACCGCGGCCCAACTGGCCACCCTGCGCACGGAGACCGACGTCTACCGCCGGGTCCTGGAAGGGGGCGGGCTCGTGGCGCTCGGCACCGACCAGCCCCTCGTGCCCGTGGGACTCTCGCTCCACCTGAGCCTGCGCGCCCTCCACCGCGGCGGCCTGTCCCCGGCCGCCGCGCTGCGCACCGCGACCGTTCTGCCGGCCCGGCTGTTCGGGCTCGACAAGGACCTCGGCACGGTCGAGCGCGGCAAGCTCGCCGATCTCACCCTGGTCGACGGCGATCCGTTCACGGACTTCGACTCCCTGGTGCGCACCACGGGGGTGCTGAGGGGAGGCGTGCCGTACACGACCGACGAGCTGGTGGACGCCTTCGAGCCGCACGAGCGGCACGCCGCGGCGAAGGCCGAGAACTGGCTGGAGGTGGGCCGCCTGATGCGCCGCGACGGCTGCTGCGACGCCGGTCTCTGAGACCACCGGGCCGGGCCACGACCGTGGCCCGGCCGCCGGGTCGCCCGAACGTCAGCCGAGGGCGGCGAGCCCCTTCTCCAGGTCCTCCCCGTTCATGACCGGCACGAAGGACACCTTGGCGCCCATCTCCATGAAGAACGGCTCGGCGTTCCTCGGGATCTGGGACGGGTCGGCCAGGTCGAAGAAGATGAGTGCCGTGCGGCACCCGTCCTCGGCGGTGAAGTAGGCGGCCTCGGGACGCAGGGCCTCCATCGCCGCCTGCATCGTCTTCTGCATGGTTCCGTTGCGGATGACGTCGTTGGTCTTCTCGGTGTCGAGAACGGCCTTCAGGAGTACGCGCACGGTACTCACCTCTCCCCGACCGGGCGGGTGCCCTCGACGCACCGGTCACTCCCGGCCGTATCCATCCCCAGCGTCTCCCTTTTGCCCCGCTCTGACAATGTGTGCCCCGAACAGACCACCAGGACGCGCGGCCGTCCGGGGCCGCGGGCTCCAATGAACGGGTGACCGCGCCTCCCGACGACTGCCTCGCGCGCAATGACTGGATCTGTGGCGCCTATCTGTCGAGCCGCCGCCAGATCCTCTGGGACGCGGTGCTCCAGCACCTCCACCTCACGGCGGTCTCCGTCGCGCTCGGCCTGCTCGTCGCCGTACCGCTGGCCGTCGCGGCCCGCCGCTGGCGCTGGGCCGCGGGACCGGTGCTCGGGGTGACGACGATCCTCTACACCATCCCCTCCCTCGCCATGTTCTCGCTGCTGCTGCCGGTCTACGGCCTCTCCGCCTCGATTGTCATCGCGGGTCTGGTCCTGTACTCCCTGACGCTGCTCGTACGGAACATCCTGGCCGGGCTGCGCGCCGTACCCGAGGACACCCGGCAGGCGGCCCGCGGCATGGGCTACGGGCCGGTACGGCTGCTCCTGGCCGTGGAACTCCCGCTCGCTGTGCCCGCCGCCATGGCGGGTCTGCGCATCGCCACCGTCTCCGCGGTCTCGCTGGTGACGGTCGGCGCCATCGTCGGCTACGGCGGACTCGGCAACCTGATCTACTCCGGGATGAACACCTACTTCAAGGCGCAGGTGCTCACCGCGTCCGTGCTGTGCGTCGTGATCGCCGTGGCCGCCGATCTGGTGCTGCTGGCCATCCAGCGCCTGCTGACGCCCTGGACGCGGGCGGAACCCGCGTGAACACCCTCTCCGACGCCTGGTCGTGGCTCACCTCCGCCGCCCACTGGTCGGGCGAGAACGGCATCTGGCACCGGCTGGGCGAACACCTCTGGCTGACCGCGCTGTGCCTCGTCCTGAGCTGCCTCATCGCGCTGCCGGTGGCCCTCGTGCTCGGCCACCTCGGCAAGGGCGGCACGCTCGCCGTCAACATCTCGAACGTGGGCCGTGCCGTGCCCACCTTCGCCGTTCTCGTGCTGCTCCTGCTGACCCCGCTCGGCAAGCACGGCGAGTGGCCGACCATCATCGCGCTCATCCTGTTCGCCGTGCCGCCGCTGCTCACCAACGCCTACGTGGGCATGCGCGAGGTCGACCGGGACGTGGTGCGCGCGGCCCGGGGCATGGGCATGACCGGACGTCAACTCCTGCTCCGCGTCGAGCTGCCCCTGGCCCTCCCGCTGATCCTCACCGGCGTCCGCATCGCCGCCGTGCAGCTCGTCGCAACCGCCACCCTCGCGGCCCTCGCGGGCGGCGGCGGGCTCGGCCGGATCATCACCGCGGGCTTCAACCTCGCCTCCACCCCTCAGGTCGTCGCGGGCGCCGTGCTCGTGGCGGTCTTCGCCCTCGTGGTGGAGGGCGTCTTCGAGGCGGTCCAGCGCCTGGCGCCGCGGTGGGCGAGGGGCGGTTTCGGATGAGGCCGCGCCTGCTCCCGGCCGTCCTCGCCCTGACGGCGGTCACCGCCTGCGCCACCGGGCCGAGCCTGGAGCGACAGGGAGCGGTCACCGCGCCCCCCGGCGACAGCAAGCACCTGACGATCGGCACCGCCGGATTCACCGAGAGCGACCTCCTCGCCCAGATGTACGCGCTGCTGCTCGGCAGGGCGGGCTACGGCACGAAGATCCTCTCGGTCACCAACCGGGAGATCTACGAACCCGCCCTGGAGAACGGCCAGATCGACATGGTGCCCGAGTACGCGGCGACCTTCGCGGACTGGCTCAACTCCAAGACCCACGGCCCCGACGCGAAGCCCGTCGGCTCCCCGGACCTGGACCGCACGATGAAGGCCCTGCGCGCCCTGGCCGGCCCCCGCGGGCTCACCGTCCTCGACCCCGGCAGGGCGGTGGACCAGAACGCCTTCGCCGTCGCCCAGTCCTACGCGCGCGAGCACCGGCTCAGGACGCTGAGCGACCTCGGTGCGGCGAAGCTTCCGGTACGGCTCGCGGCGGGCGACGAGTGCGTCCAGCGTCCCTACTGCGAGCCCGGGTTGAAGAAGACGTACGGGATCAACGTCACGGCCGTCGACCCCAAGGGAGTCGGCACGACCCAGGCCAAGCAGGCCGTGCAGAGCGGTCAGGACCAGATGGTCCTGACCACCACCACGGACGCCACGCTCTCCGGCTTCGGCCTGGTGCTGCTGGCCGACGACAAGCATCTGCAGAACGCCGACTACATCGTGCCGGTGGTGAACCGCTCACGGGCGGGCAGCGCCGGCGTGACCGGCGCGCTCGGCCGGCTCAACACGGTGCTCACCACCGCCGACCTCGCCTCCCTGAACGAACAGGTCGACAGCTGGCGGCGACTGCCCGAGGACGTGGCCCGCGACTACCTGAAGTCCAAGCACCTCATCTGACCACAACGCGCCTACTGCTTGAGGAAGGTGAGCACACCCTGGGCGGTGGGGGCGTCGGTCAGGAGGTCGTTGTGCGCCAGGCATCCGGCGTCGGTGTTGACGGCGCCGGACAGCGGCACGCTGCTGTTGGGCAGGATGAAGCCGTCGCAGTCCGACCAGAACGTGGCGTACCGGGTGGCGCCCGGCGTCTCGTCGCCGCTCGCCAGACGGCTCTCGACGTACGAGTTCGGCGTCATGTCCCGGCATCCCTGGTCCCAGATGGCGCACGCCCAGGCCAGACTCGTCCCGTGGTTGGGCCCGCCGAGCGAGACCCAGTGCCGCACCACCGCGGCGCCGCCGCCGAACTTCACGTACCAGCGGGTGGGCAGGCTGCCCTGGCTGTGCGCGACGATGTCCACCTGCGCGGCGCCGGTCCGCGCGCGCACGGAGTCGACGTACGCGGCGAACCGGCCGGCCAGCACCTCGTTGGTCGACTGGCTGGAGTCGTACCCCCAGGCGAAGAGGACCCCGTCGGGGTAACCGGCCTGCCGGAAGCGGTCCTTCATGGTGCCCCAGACGCCCGGGTCGGCATTGCGCCCGTGCACGAAGACGACCGGAATCGGCGCGGAGGCCGACCGCGGGGCCGCTTGGGCGGCGGGGGCGAGGGTGCCGGTGAGCAGGGCGAGCGCGGTGGCGGCGGTGGCGAGGCGCATGGCGGCTCCAGCGGGGGTGGGTGTGGGGCGCCCTGTGCGAGGGCTACCGGATGGTAGCCAGCCGGTCCGCGGAAGGTAAGAGGCGTGCGGGGCCCGATTTCCGCGTGAAGGGCCGCAGGAGGGAGCGCCGTCCACCGCCCTCCTACGCGTCGGCGACCGAGTCGAAGTCGACGTCGCCCCGGGCCACCCCCAGCGCGTCCGCGTCCACCGACCGGCGCAGCGCCTCGTGCAGTTTCGCCGGGGTCAGGACGCCGACGAAGCGGGCGCCGTCCACCACGGCCACCCAGCCCGCGTCGTACTGGAGCATCTCGCTGAACGCCTGCTTGAGCGGCGCCCCGACCGGCACCCACGCCTCCATGCGCCGGGCCAGGTCGCCGACCGACCCGGCCCCGGCCGCCGAGAGCTCCTCCACGGCGACCCACCCGTGCAGCTCGCCCTCCTCGTTGAGCACCACGGCCCACCGCGCGTCCTCGCCGCGCAGCCGTGCCGCGGCCGCCCCGGCGGGCTCGTCGAGCCGTACGAGCGGAGGCTGTTCCAGATCGTCGGGCTCCACCCGCGTCACCGACAGGCGCTTCAACCCCCGGTCCGCGCCCACGAATTGGGCCACGTACGAGGTGGCCGGAGCCCCGAGCACCGACGCCGGGGTGTCGAACTGCTCGATGCGCCCGGCCCCGTACACCGCCATGCGGTCGCCCATCCGCACGGCCTCCTCGATGTCGTGCGTCACCAGGAGGACGGTCTTGCGTACGGTCGCCTGGAGGCCGAGGAACTCGTTCTGGAGGCGTTCGCGCACCACCGGGTCGACCGCTCCGAACGGCTCGTCCATGAGCAGGACCGGCGGGTCCGCCGCCAACGCCCGGGCCACGCCCACCCGTTGGCGCTGGCCGCCGGAGAGCTGGGCCGGGTAGCGCGGGCCGTACGTCGTCGGGTCGAGGCCGACGAGGTCGAGCAGTTCGGCGGCCCGTGCCCGGGCCTTGGCGCGCTTCCAGCCGACCAGCGCCGGGACCGTCGCCGTGTTGTCGAGGACGGTGCGGTGCGGGAAGAGGCCGACCTGCTGGATGACGTAGCCGATCCGGCGGCGCAGCCTGACCGGGTCGAGCGTGGCGATGTCCTCGCCCTCGACGAGGATGCGGCCGGCGGTGGGCTCGATGAGCCGGTTCACCATCATCATGGTGGTGGTCTTGCCGCAGCCGGACGGTCCCACCAGCGTGACCAGTTCGCCCTTCGCGACCTCGAAGGACAGGTCGTCGACGGCGCGGGTGCCGTCCGGGTAGACCTTGCTGACCTGCTCGAACCGGATCATGGACCCACGCTAGGAGCCCTGGCCGCCGCGCGCACTCGGGCCGGTCCGCCGGAGTGGGAGCCGGGCCCGCTCAGGGCGCGGCGGGCAGGAGCACCCGGAAGACGGCGCCCTCGCCGGGGGCGGTCTCCAGCTCGACCGTGCCGTGGTGCGCCTGGACCAGCGCCGAGGCGATGGCCAGGCCGAGGCCGGCGCCGCCCCCCTCCTGCCGGCTGCGCGAGGCGTCCACGCGGTAGAAGCGTTCGAAGACCCGGGCCGCCTGCTCGGGGGCGAGTCCGGGGCCCGAGTCGGCGACCTCGATGATGTTGTGGCTCCCGGCCGCGCCCACGCCGATGCGTACCGGCGAACCGGACGGGGTGTGCGCCACGGCGTTGCCGACGAGGTTCGCGACCACCTGGCGCAGCCGCGCCTCGTCGCCGAGCACCGGGGCGGGGCCGGGCGCGCCCGCGCCGCCTGGCCCGGTCAGGGTCACCTCGCGCGCGGGGTCCAGGGCCCGCGTGTCGTGCAGGGCGTCCACGGCCAGGGTGCGCAGATCCATCGGGGCGAGCTGGAGCGGCCGCTGCTCGTCCATGCGGACCAGGGTGAGCAGGTCCTCGACCAGACCGCCCAGGCGTACCGCCTCGCTCTCGATCCGGGCCATCGTGCGCCGCACGTCGGCCTCGGCGGGCAGCGCGCCCATCCGGTACAGCTCGGCGAAGCCCCGGATGCCGGCCAGCGGCGTGCGCAGTTCATGGCTGGCGTCCGCCACGAAGCGCCGCATCTGCTCCTCCGACTCGGCGCGCGCGGCGAACGCCGACTCCAGCTGCGCCAGCATGCCGTTGAGCGCGCTGGTCAGCCGGCCCGCCTCGGTCCGCGGAGAGGCGTCCGGCATCCGGTGCGAGAGCGGGCGGCCGGCGGCGATCTCGGCCGCGGTGGCCTCGATGCGGCGCAGCGGGCGCAGCCCCGCCCGCACCGCGAACCAGCCCGCGACGCCGAGCAGCAGCGCCACGACGACGCCGATGAGCCGGAAGGAGGTCGCCAGGTGGTCGACCGTGGAGGAGACCTCCTCCAGCGGCGCGGCCACCACCACCCCGGCGGGCAGCGCCGGGTCGCCGCTGTCCACCGGCACGATCAGCATCCGCCAGCTGCCGCCCCCGTGGTCGCTGGGCACCTCGAAGGGCTTGCCCATGCGGGCCCGCAGCGCCTTCGCGTCCATCACCGGCCACAGCGGCCGGGGGTCGCCCGCAGCGACGGGCTGGCGGAACTGTTCGGTGACCCTGCCGTCGGCGGCGGCGAACGCGATCACGTACTGGCTGGGCAGCCAGGCCCGGCCGCCGGAGCGGCCCGCGCGGGGACCCGGGGTGCCCTCGACGCCGACCCGGTGCGCCACCGAGTCCCCGAACCGGTTCAGCTGCTGGTCGACGCGCTGCACCAACTGGCCGCGCACCGAGCTGAGCACGACGGTGTCGCTCACGGTGAGCCCGAGCGCCACCAGGGCCATGGCGAGCAGCACGAGGCGCGAGCGCAGCGACAGCGCGCCGCAGCGGCGCGGCAGCCGGCCGAGCCGCCCCCGGAGGTGTCTCAGCATCGGGTGGGCACCTCAGGACTGCGGGCGGCGCAGCACATAGCCGATGCCGCGTACGGTGTGGATGAGCTTGGGCGCGCCGTCGGCCCCGGAGTCCACCTTGCGGCGCACGTACGAGATGTACGACTCGACGATGCTGAGGTCGCCGCCGAAGTCGTACGCCCACACATGGTCGAGGATCTGCGGCTTGGACACGACCCGGTCGGCGTTGGCCATCAGATACGCGAGCAGCTTGAACTCGGTGGGCGACAGCGAGACGGGCCGCCCGCCGCGCAGCACCTGATGGCCCACCGGGTCGAGTTCGAGATCGCCCGCCACCAGCCGGCCCTCGCCGCTCGGGCCGCCCGTGCGGCGCAGGATCGCGCGGATCCGGGCGATCAGCTCCTCCAGGCTGAACGGCTTGGTGACGTAGTCGTCGCCGCCCGCCGTCAGACCGCTGATCTTGTCGTCGACGCCGTCCTTGGCGGTGAGGAACAGCACCGGGAGATGGTCCGGTCCCGCGCCTGCGCCGGACTCCTCGCGGAGCCGGCGCACGACGGCGAAACCGGTCATGTCGGGCAGCATCACATCGAGCACCACCAGGTCCGGGCGCTCCTTGGCGACGGCGGCCAGCGCGTCGGCCCCGGTGGCCGCCGAGACGACCCGGAAGCCGACGAAGCGCAGCGAGGCCGAGAGCAGTTCCCTGATGTTGGGCTCGTCGTCGACGACGAGCAGGCTCGCCTCGGGCGCGACCGGATCCGTCGGGGCCATCGGTTTCCTCCTCGTGGCGGCGTGGGCGGTGGATGGACGATCAGCCCCGGCCACCGCCGAAGCCGCTCGCGCCGCCCTCGGTGACGGTGGTCGCCGCGACGTCCCCGGCGGCATTCTGGCTGCCGCGCACCGTCACCGTCTGGCCCGGCTGCAGGTCGGAGACCTTGCCGCTCTTGGCCTCGGTTACCTGGGTGCTGCCGGCCGTCGTCACCTTCACGACGTTGCCCTGGGTGTCGGTGACGTAGAGGGTGCTGCCGTCGACGAGCTTCACCGTACCGATGGTCAGCCCGGCCGCCCCGACCGGGCCGGTGCCGAAGCCCTGCCGCTGGCCGCTCTGCCCGCCGCGGGTGGCTCCGGACGGGCTGCCGCTCTGGTTCTGGCCCTTCTCCACCAGGGCGCCCCCGGCGAAGGCGAGGCCCGCCACGAGAGCGCCGGACAGCAGCAGCGTGAGCCACGGCAGCCGGGGCCGGGGCGGAGCGCTGAGCTCGGCCGCGATGTCCCGGGCGTCCGGGGGTTCGGCGAGGATGTGCTCCGGGCCGCCGGTCGTGGTCGGGACGGCGCTCTCCACCATCTCGGCGTTGCTGAACATGTCCGCTTCTCCCTGTCCGTCCATGGGGTTCACTCGTGCCGCAGGGCTTCGATGGGCCGCAGGCTCGCGGCGCGGCCGGCCGGATAGCCGCCGAAGAACAGGCCGATGGCCACCGCGATGGCGAAGGCGCCGACGACCGACTCGGGGATGACCACCGGCTTGATGCCGACGATGGTGAAGTGCGAGCCGATCAGGCCCGCCGCGACGCCGAGACCGCCGCCGATGAGCGACAGAAGCGTCGACTCGGCGAGGAACTGCCCCAGGATGACGCCCCTGGGGGCGCCGATCGCCTTGCGGATGCCGATCTCCCGGGTCCGTTCGGTCACCGTCACGAGCATGATGTTGGTGATGCCGATCCCGCCGACGAGCAGCGAGATCGCGGCCACCGCGCCGAGCAGCACCGTGAACGTCCTGTTGGTGTCCGCCTGCGTGGTGAGCAGGGAGGCCTGGCTGCTGACCCGGAAGTCGAGCGCGTTCGGGTCCTTGATGCCGTGCCGTCCCATCAGGACGGTCGTGATCTCGTTCTGCGCGGGCGTGGTGGCGCCGGCCGACGTGGCCTCGACGAGGATCTGGCCGATCGAACCGAAGCCGGTGAAGGCGTTCTGCACGGTCGGCAGCGGCGCGACCACCACGTCGTCCGGGTCCTGGAACCCGGTGCCGCCCTTGGTGGCGAGCACTCCGACCACCGTGAACGGCGTGCCGCCGAGCGTCATCTTCTTGCCGACCGGGTCGGTGGTGCCGAACACGTCGGTCGCCGTGGTCGAGCCGATCACGGCCACCTTGCGCGAGCCCAGCACGTCGTCGGCGCTGAAGTAGTCGCCCTTGGCCACCTTGCTGTTGGACGCCTTGAAGTAGGCGGGATAGGTCCCCACGACCTGGCCGACGGTGTGTGCGGTGCCCTCGTACAGGGCGGTCTGTGAGGTGGTGGTCTCCGGCGCGACCGACTCGATGTGCGGTGCCGTCGCGGGGTCGGCGAGCGCCTTCGCGTCGTCCAGGGTGAGCGGCTTGGTGACGGTGGCGCCCGAGGAGCGCGAGCCGCCGAAGCCGCCGCCCGATGACACCGTCAGCGCGTTGGTGCCGAGCTTCTCGATCGAGTCCTTCACGGCCTGCGAGGAGCCGTTGCCGACGGCGAGCAGCACGATGACCGCGGCCACGCCGATCAGCACTCCGAGCATGGTCAGGGCGGAGCGCACCTTGTTCGCCGCGAGCCCGCCGAAGGCGAAGCGCAGCGTCTCGAACGCGTTCACCGGCCGCCTCCGACCAGCGAGTCGTCCTCGCGCAGGGCGGGCGGCGGGCCGTCCACGGGCGCCTGCCGCACGTCCTCGACGATCCTTCCGTCGACGAGCCGGACGACGCGCTTGGCGTGCCGGGCCACCTCGTCCTCGTGGGTGATCAGGACGACGGTGCGGCCCGCCGCGTTCAGGCGGTCGACGACCGCGAGCACCTCTGCGGTGCTGCGGCTGTCGAGGTTGCCGGTGGGCTCGTCGGCGAGCAGCATCGCGGGCGCGGTGACCAGGGCGCGGGCGACGGCCACGCGCTGCTGCTGGCCGCCGGAGAGCTCGTTGGGGCGGTGGTCCATCCGGTCGGCCAGCCCGACCAGGGTCAGGGCCGCCTCGGCCCGTCTGCGCCGCTCGGCCGGCCTCACCCCCGCGTACGCGAGCGGCAGCTCGACCTGGGCCAGCGCGGACGTGCGCGGCACGAGGTTGAACGACTGGAAGACGAAGCCGATCTTGCGGTTGCGGACCAGCGAGAGCTGGCGCTCGTCGAGGCCGCCCACGTCGATGCCGTCGAGCAGATACCGCCCGGAGGTCGGCACGTCGAGGCAGCCCAGGATGTTCATCAAGGTCGACTTGCCGGAGCCGGAACTGCCCATCACGGCCATGAAGTCGCCCTGCTGGACGGCCAGTTCGAGGCCCAGGGCCCTGCCGCTCGCCGGGTCGAGGGGGCCGCTGAGGGCGTGCACGGCCGCGTCGCCGTGCCCGTACGTCTTGGTCAGCGCGCGCACCTCGATCACCGGAGCGGGGTCCCAGGGGCCCGCGTCGGGCGCCGTCTCGGGCAGTACGGCGGCACCGCGCGACCACAGGGGCGGCGTCATCCGCGGCCACCCCCGCCGCCACCGGCGCGGGAGCCACCGCCCCCGGCGCCGCCGCCACGGGTCCGCCCGCCACCGCCGCCGAAGCCGCCGGGGAAGGCGCCGCTGGGGAAGCCGCCGTTGCCCGCCGCGGACACGCTGGGCAGCTGGACCTTCTCGCCCTCGCTGAGCCCGCTGAGGATCTGGTCGGCGCTGTCGCCCTCCAGGCCCACCGTGACCGGGGTGCGCTCGGTGGTGCCGTCGGCCTTGACCACGGTCACCGTGCGGCCCGCGCCGGTGCCGGTCACCGCGGCGCTCGGCACCGACAGGGCGCCCGACGCCTCGCCCGTGACCACCTGGATGCTCGCGCTGAGCCCCGTGCGCAGCTCGGCCGTGGGGCTGGTGATGGTGAGGGTGGCCGCGTACTGCACGGCGCTGCCCGAGCCGTTGTTGCCGCCCCCGCCCGAGCCGGAGCCGCTGCTGACGGGAAGGGAACTGACCGACAGGACCTTGGCGTTGAGGGCCGTGCCCGGCTCCGCGTTCAGCGTGACGGTCGCGGCCTGGCCGGGCCGCAGCTTGAGCGCGTCGGCCTCGGAGAAGTTGGCGGTGACCTGCATCCCGGACGGGTTGGTGAGCACCACGAAGCCCGTGAGGGTCGACGAGGACGAACTGCCACTGTTTCCCGTGGAGTTGGCGCCGCCGCCCGAGCCGCCGGCGCCGCCGCCCGAGCCGCCGTTGCCGCCGGTGCCGGAGACGGTGTCGCCCGGCTTGGCCGACACCGACGCGACGGTCCCGGCCACCGGGGCCGTCAGGGTGGTGCCGTCCACCGCGCGCTGCGCCGCGTCCACCGCGTTCTGGGCCTGGGTGAGCTGGGCCTCGGCCTGCGCGAGCTGCGCGGGGTCGACCGTCGGGGAGGCGGCCGGGGCGGGTGCGACCTTGGCGGAGCCGCGCGTGGCGGAGCCGCCGCCCGTACCGGAGGCGGTGCTCGAACTCGGCTGGCCCTCTTGCACCTTGGTCAGGTTGGCCTGGGCTGCCGTCAGCGACGCCTCGTCCTGGGCGAGGGTCTCCCTGGCCGCGGTGGCGTCCACCTTGCCGAGCACCTGGCCCTTGGTGACCTTGTCGCCGGGCTTGACGTCGACCTCGGTGAGCCTGCCGCCCGTGGTGAAGTTCACCCCCGCGTCGCTCGGCGAGGCCAGGGATCCGGAGCCGGACACGGTGGCGAGGACCGTGCCCCTGGCGACCGTGACCGTCTTCGCGTCGGCCCGCGCGGGAGAGTCGCTGTGGCTGGTCACCGCCGCGTAGGCGCCGCCGGCGCCGGCCAGGACGGCCACGCCGAGCACCGAGTTGATCAGGACGGCTCTGCGCCGTCGTGGGAGCACCTTCATGACGGCGGATCCTGGCCGCCCGCACTTTGGAAGTCCTGGGAGCTTTCTGGGAGTTCCCTGGGAGCGCGAAGGCCGGTCAAACGGCGCATCGCGGACGTGCGGGTGCGTATCGTCCGCTCACCCGGGCCCCTGGGGTCCCGTGGCCGCCCTCTCGCCCAGGGAACTCCCAGCCGTTCCCCCGGAGGCGCCCACCCGGGTGCGGTTCAGTCATGGGTCGCCGACGGCGTACCGACGCCCGGCGGGGCCGTCGTCGGACCACCGCACCGAGGAGAGACCGGACATGACCTGGACCAAGCGCCGGCCCGCCACCGCGCGGGCCGCCATCGCCGTGCGGGCCGGGCTCCGCGCCGGCGCCGTCGCGGCGTGCGGCCTGCTGCTCGCGGCCTGCTCGTCCTCGGCCGCGGGCACCAGCGCCCAGGCGTCGCCCTCCGCGTCCGCCTCGGCCGGGGCCAAGGCAAGGGACGCCTACCGGCAGTGCCTGGCCCAGCACGGGGTCACGATGGCACCCCGGCCCAGCGGCAGCGCGCGGCCAAGGGGTTCCGGCCGGCCGGGCGACGGCTCGCGGGGGCCCGGCGGGTTCGGTGGTTTCGGTGGCGGGGCCTCGGCCGATCCGGCGCAGCGGCAGGCCATCGAGGCCTGCGCGAGCGAGCGCCCGCGGTTCAACGGCAGCGGCGGTACGGCGATGAAGGCCTTCACCAGCTGCCTCAAGGACCACGGGGTCGTACTGCCCTCGGCGTCGCCGGGCGCGGGCGGCCCGCGCGGCCTCAACACCGCGGACCCCAAGTCCGCGCAGGCCTTCCAGGTCTGCAAGGCCCTGCTTCCGCAACGTCGTCCGGGATCCCCGTCGCCGTCCGCGAGCCCCGCGGCCTGAGCGGGGCGGGCCTTCCCCGCCCGGCCGGGAGCAGCCGGGCGGGGAAGGCGTCTCGCGGTGGGGCGGGTCATACGTGCGGGCGCTGTCCTGGTTCCTGCCGGGGGAAGGACTGGTCGGCGCCGGGCAGCTTCGGCTTCGGCAGGGTGGCCACCTCGCGCTTGGCCTCCTCCAGCTGCTTGGCCGTGTCGTCCGGCAGCCTCGGCGGCCGGGGTGCGGTGGCGCTGAACCGGAAGGCCGAGGTCAGGTCGCCGAACGTGCGGCGACGCCACTGGCTGATGTTGGGCTCGGCGACCCCCGTGAAGTGCTCCAGGAAGCGCAGCGCCGAGGTGTGGTCGAAGGCCTCGCCGGCCACCCAGCCGCCCACGGTCCAGGGCGAGACGATGATGGCGGGCACCCGGAATCCGCCGCCGATGGGCAGCCCGCCGACGAACTCGTCGGCGGTGCCCGCCTTCGGGGTCGGCGGCGGCACATGGTCGAACAGGCCGTCGTTCTCGTCGTAGTTGAGGATGAACGCGGTCTTCGCCCACACCTTCGGGTTGGACGCGATGGCCTCGATCTTGCGTGCCACGAAGTCCGCGCCCGCCGCGGGCAGGTAGTCGGGGTGCTCGGACTGGTGGCTGGTCGGCATGATCCAGGAGACGGCCGGGAGCCGGTCGGCCCGTGCGTCGTCCTCGAAGGTGCCCTCGGGCTGCGGGCGCACTCCGCGCTCGTAGAGCGGTGAGCCGGGCTTGGCGTCGCGGAAGGCCTTGAACTGCTCCAGCAGGTTGCAGCCGTAGTCGTCGTCCTGCTGGTAGACCTTCCAGCTGACGCCCGCGGCCTGGAGCCGCTCGGCGTACGTCGTCCAGCGGTACGGCGACGGCGCGGAGTTGCTGATCACCGGGCCGCCCTTGGTGCCGCCCGGGTCGATGCTGCCCGTCATCCAGTACAGCCGGTTCGGCCAGGTGGGACCGAAGACGGAGGAGAAGTAGTTGTCGCAGATCGTGAAGGTCTCCGCGAGCGCGAACTGGAACGGGATGTCCTCGCGGGTGTAATAGCCCATGACATAGGGCCCGTTGGCGCCGTCCGCCTTGCGGTGCGCGGGCAGCCACCGGTCCATCCTGCCGCCGTTCCAGGCCTGGTGCTGGACCGCCCAGGCGTGGCTCGTGGACGGGATGGCCTGCGCGCTCGTGCTGCGGGTGTCCAGGTGGAAGGGCAGCAGGTAGCCCCTCGGGTTCGCCGTGTCGGGCTGGTAGAACACCGAGCGCCCGCCCGGCAGCTTGAGGGCGTCGGGGTCGTTGAACCCGCGCACGCCGGAGAGGGTGCCGAAGTAGTGGTCGAACGACCGGTTCTCCTGCATCAGCATGACGACGTGCTCGACGTCGCGCAGGGAGCCCTTTGGGGGTGGTCCGGCGGCGACGGCCTTTTGCACACTGGGCGGCAGCAGGCTGAGCGCCGCCGCGCCACCGAGGGCTCCGGCCGCCGATCCCAGCAGTCTGCGTCGTGTCAACTCGGCCATGAACGCCCCTTTCAGAGCTGTCGGTTGAGACTAGTGACGTGGACCTGCCAGTCAGTCTCGCGGTGTTCGGTGTGAGGTGGCGGGGGTAACCGGTGAACGCGGGCCCAACGAAGAGCGAGGGCTTCACGAAGCCCGGGCCCGAGCGTCACCGCCCCGCACCGTCACCCGCCCCAGGGGTGCGCCGCACGCGGAAGTCCCCTAGTCTCGACAGACCTGACGGGTAGTCAGCATAGGGAAGGGGCGCGGTGATGATCGACACCCTGGACCGGCGGGTCGCCGAGGGCGAGGAGCGCATGCGGCTGGAGGTCACCCGTTCCGGCATCGGCGTCCTCACCCTGTGCCGGGCCGACAAGCTGAACGGCTGGAGCTGGGAGTCCAGCCGCCAACTCGGCCTGATGGCGGACCGTATCCGCTTCGACGAGTCGGTCAAGGTCGTCCTGCTGCGGGCCGAGGGACGGGCCTTCTGCGCCGGGATCGACGTCGCCGCGCCCGGCGGCGCCATCACCGGACGCTCCCCGGCCGAACGCACCCACCGCTACTACGAGGGCATCCGCTGGGCCCATGAGCGCTTCGCCGCCTTCGCCCGCCTCCCGCAGCCGGTGATCGCCGCGGTGCAGGGGTACTGCCTCGGCTTCGGCTTCGAGCTCGCGCTGATGGCCGACATCCGCATCGCCGCCGACGACGCCGTCTTTGCGCTGCCGGAGACCGGCATCGGGGTGGCCGTCGACGCCGGAGGCGATCTGCGGATCGCGCGCGACGCGGGCGCGGGCTGGGCCAAGCTGCTTGCTCTGACCGGCCGCCGCATCGACGCGCCGACCGCCGAACGCATCGGCCTGCTCCAACAGGTCGTGTCCCTGGGCGAGTTGGGGGCGGCGGCCGGTGAGGTGGCGGCCGGGATCGCGGCCAACGCGCCCCTGGCCGTGCGCTCCGTCAAGCGCGCGATCGACGCCTTCGCCGACGCGGGTCTCGCCGAGGCGCTCGACCGCACGGCCCTGGCCGCGGCCCTCACCCTCACCTCCGAGGACGCCCGCGAGGGCTACGCCGCCAAGGCCGCCCGGCGCCCCGCGGCCTTCGAGGGGAGGTGAGCCGGGCTACTGCCCGAACGGCCCCCGGCCCAGCTGGTCGCGCACACTGCGCACGGGCGGTGTCACCAAGGCGCGCCGCTGCCAGTTCGCGCCGTCCACCACCAGGGTGTGGCCGCTGATGAAGCGGGCGTAGGGGGAGGCGAGGAAGGTGGCGGCCCAGCCGAGCTCGCGCGGCTCGCCCACCCGCAGAGCGGGCTGGCGCAGGGCCAGTTCGCCGTCGTCCGCGGCCCGGTCGAGGCTCGCGCGGACCGGTTCCGGGAGGTCGGGGTGCGGCATCAGCCCGGGCACCAGCCCGTTGACCTGGATCCCGTACGGGCCCCACTCCACGGCCAGCGTCTCGACCAGATTGCGCACGCCCGCCTTCGCCGCGGCCGAGTGGGCGTGGCCGGGCCCGCCGGTCCAGGCGTACGAGGCGCCGATGCTGATCACCGAGCCGGGGGTGCCGGCCGCCAGATGACGGCGGGCGAACTCGCGGGTCATGAACCATGTGCCGGTCAGGGTGATGTCCAGCACCGCCCGCCAGGCGTTCGGCGACAGGTCCTCGGCCGGAGAGGGGAAGTTGGCGGCCGCGTTGTTGACGAGGACGGCCGGGAGGCCGAGCGTGGATTCGGCCGCGTCGAAGACCTCGGCGATCCGCTCCGGCTCCCGGATGTCGCACACCGCGACCGCCACCCGCCCGCCGAGCCGGGCCAGCTCCTCCGCGGCGGCCCCGAGCCGGTCCGCCGAGCGGCCCACGATCATGAGATCGGCGCCGAGCCGCGCGAACTCGGCCGCCATCGCCTTGCCGAGCCCCGACCCGCCGCCGGTCACCAGGACCACGCTTCCCTCGTACGTGCCGGGCGGCAGCGCGCAGGTGCCCGGCGGGGGAGGGGCGGGCAGCCCGGGGTGCGCGGGACGCGGCGGCTGTGCGGCGGTGTCGTCCATGGCGTCTCTCTACCGGCTGCCACCCGAAACCGCCATGGCCGTGCGGCACCGGCCTCGGGCCCGGAGGGGCCCGGCCGAGGCGAGCCCTTTCCCCTGGGGCAAGCGACCGCTTAGTATGCCTCGGAGCAGTGGAAGGTACTCAGCGGTACGCAGCCGTATCGCGCCCGGCGTGTGGAGGCCCCGAATGCAGGCATGGCGAGTGCACGAGAACGGCGAGCCGGGCGAGGTGATGCGGCTCGAAGACGTGGACCGGCCGGTGCCGGGTGCGGGCCAGGTGCTGCTGCGGGTGCGTGCCGCGAACATCAACTTCCCCGACGCGCTGCTCTGCCGCGGCCAGTACCAGATCCGCCCGCCGCTGCCCTTCACTCCGGGGGTGGAGATCTGCGGCGAGACCGAGGACGGCCGCCGGGTGATCGCCAACCCGGCGCTGCCCCACGGCGGCCTCGCCGAGTACGTCGTCGCCGACGAGGCGGCCCTGCTGCCCGCGCCCGACGCGCTGGACGACGCCGAGGCCGCGGCCCTGCACATCGGCTACCAGACCGGTGTGTTCGGACTGCACCGGCGGGCGCGTCTCCAGGAGGGCGAGACGCTGCTCGTGCACGCCGCCGCCGGGGGAGTGGGCAGCGCGGCCGTGCAACTCGGCAAGGTCGCGGGAGCCCGTGTCATCGGAGTCGTCGGCGGACCCGAAAAGGCCGCGGTGGCACGGGAGTTGGGGTGTGACGTGGTCATCGACCGGCGCGCCGACGACCTCGTGGCCAGGGTGAAGGAGGCCACCGGCGGGCGCGGCGCCGATGTCATCTACGACCCCGTCGGAGGCGACGCGTACGCGAAGTCCGCCAAGTGCGTCGCCTTCGAGGGCCGGATCGTGATCGTCGGCTTCGCGAGCGGATCCGTACCGGCGCCCGCGCTCAACCACGCGCTGGTGAAGAACTACTCGATCGTCGGACTGCACTGGGGGCTGTACGCCCAGAAGGACCCGGCGTCGATCGCGCGCTGCCACGAGCAGCTGACCAAGCTCGCCGCCGAGGGCGCGATCAAGCCGCTCATCAGCGAGCGGGTCCCGCTGAAGGACGCCGCGGCCGCCGTGCAGCGCGTCGCCGACGGCACGACCACCGGCCGGGTGGTCGTCCTGACGGACGGAGCCGACCGATGACCGACGCAGCCGAACTCCGCGCACGGGCCGGCGAGTTGCTCGCCTCTCACCCGCCCGCCACGACCGCGCCCCTCGACTTCCTCAAGGCCCGCTTCGACGCGGGGCTCGCCTGGGTGCACTACCCGGTCGGCCTCGGCGGTCTGGACGTGCCGCGCTCCCTGCAAGCCGTCGTCGACGCCGAGCTCGCCGCCGCCGGAGCGCCCGACAACGACCCCCGCCGCATCGGCATCGGCCTCGGCATGGCAGCTCCGACCGTCCTCAAGTACGGCACCGAGGAGCAGAAACGGCGCTTCCTGCGGCCCCTGTGGGTGGGCGAGGAGGTCTGGTGCCAGCTGTTCAGTGAACCCGGCGCGGGCTCGGACCTCGCGGCGCTCGGGACCCGGGCCGTACGCGACGGGGACGACTGGGTGGTCGACGGGCAGAAGGTGTGGACCTCCAGCGCCCACCTCGCCCGCTGGGCCATCCTCATCGCCCGCACCGACCCCGGCCTGCCCAAGCACCAGGGCATCAGCTACTTCATCTGCGACATGACCGACCCCGGCGTCGAGGTGCGGCCGCTGCGCCAGATCACCGGTGAGGCCGAGTTCAACGAGGTGTTCCTCACCGGCGTGCGCATCCCCGACGCCCACCGGCTCGGGGAGATCGGCGAGGGCTGGAAGGTCGCCCAGACCACCCTCATGAATGAGCGGGTCTCCATCGGCGGCATGCGCATCCCCCGCGAGGGCGGCATGATCGGTCCCGTCGCCCGGACTTGGCGCGAACGGCCCGAGCTGCGCACCCACGACCTGCACCAGCGCCTGCTCACCCTGTGGGTGGAGGCGGAGGTGGCCCGGCTCACCGGTGAGCGGCTGCGCCAGCAGCTCGTCGCGGGCCAGCCCGGCCCCGAGGGCTCGGGCATGAAGCTCGCCTTCGCCCGCCTCAACCAGGAGATCAGTGGGCTGGAGGTCGAACTCCTTGGCCAGGACGGCCTGTTGTACTCGGACTGGACCATGCGCCGTCCCGAACTCGTCGACTTCACCGGCCGGGACGCCGGATACCGCTATCTGCGCTCGAAGGGCAACTCCATCGAGGGCGGCACGAGTGAAGTGCTCCTGAACATCGTCGCCGAACGCGTCCTCGGCCTGCCCGCCGAGCCGCGCAACGACAAGGACGTCGCCTGGAAGGACCTGTCCCGATGACCGCACAGACCGACGAAGCGGCCGCCCCGGACCTGCTGTACTCGGAGGCCGAGGACGACCTCAGGGCCGCCGTGCGGTCCCTGCTGGCCGACCGCACCGACACCCCCTCCGCGCTCGCCCGCGCCGAGTCGGACGCGCCGTACGACCCGGAGCTGTGGCGCTCGCTCGGAGCCGGGATGGGGCTCGCGGGGCTGCTCGTGCCCGAGAAGCTCGGCGGACAGGGCGCCTCGCACCGCGAGGCCGCGGTGGTCCTGGAGGAGATCGGCCGCGCGGTGGCCCCGGTGCCGTACCTGACGAGCTCGGTGGTCGCCACCGAGGTGCTCCTGGCGCTGGACACCGAGACCGAGGAAGTCGCCCGCCTGGTACGGGAGTTGGCGTCCGGCAACCGCACGGCGGCCCTCGCCGTGCCGTTCTCGGCCGGACCGCACACGGTGCGGCTGCCGGGGGCGCTCGCCGGGACCGTCACGGCGGTCGCCGACGCGGCCACCGCCGACGTGCTCCTGGTGCCGACCGAGGAGGGCCTGTACGCCGTCGACGCGAGCGACGCGGCCCTGACCGCGCTCACCCCGCTCGACCTGACCCGGCCGCTGGCCGCCGTGCGCCTCGACGGCGTGGTCGGGACGCCGCTGGCCGGTGCGGAGGCGACGTCCGCGGCCGTGCGCCGGGGTCTGCTCGCCGGGGCCGGACTGCTGGCCTCCGAACAGCTCGGGGTCGCCGAGTGGTGCCTGACCGAGACGGTGACGTACGCCCGCGAACGCAAGCAGTTCAACCGGCCGGTCGGCTCCTTCCAGGCGCTCAAGCACCGGATGGCGCAGCTCTGGCTGGAGGTCGTCTCGGCGCGGGCCGCCGCGCGCAACGCCGCCGACGCGCTCGCCACGGGCAGCCCCGAGGCCCCCCTCGCGGTGGCCGTCGCCCAGGCGTACTGCGCCAAGGTCGCGGTGCACGCCGCGGAGGAGTGTGTGCAGCTGCACGGCGGCATCGGCATGACCTGGGAGCACCCGGCCCACCTCTACCTCAAGCGCGCCAAGTCGGCGCAGACAGCGCTCGGTTCGGCCGGTGAACACCGTGCGGCCCTCGCCGAACTGATCGACCTGCGCGCGCCCTGAGAAGGGGCCGGGCGTCACCCGTCCGGCACCACGGCAGTTGCCCCGCGCCCTCACCGTGAACGGCCCCGGTCCGCGTCCTTCGCGCGGACCGGGGCCGTCGCTTTTGACCACTCCTTTACATGCGGGTTTAATTGCGATTTGTTCGCAATAGCAGTTGATCTTCAGCAAGGGGTGTGGGCCGCATGACCGCCCGTTCCATACGCGCCACGGCCGCCGCGGTACTGGCCGGGGCGCTCGCCGTCGGCACGGCCGCCTGCTCGAACCCGGGCGGCGCCACGGCGGCGGGCGCGGGGAAGGACTCCGCGGTCGTCGGCATCGCGTACGAACCCGAGACGCTCAGCCCGCTGCTCGGCTACGGCAAGGACGGCAACTCCAAGCTCTTCGACGGGCTGCTCACCCTCGACGCGGACATGAAGCCGCGGCCCGCTCTCGCCATCGCGCTGCCCGAGGTCAGCGCGGACCGGCTGACCTACACCTACAAGCTGCGCCAGGGCGTGAAGTTCAGTGACGGCAAGCCGTTCTCCGCCAAGGACGTCGTCTTCACCTACACGAAGATCCTCGACCCGAAGACCAACAACCCGTCCAAGGGTGAGCTCGACGCGGTCAAGTCCGTCGAGGCCAAGGGCGACGACACGGTGGTCTTCACGCTCAAGTACCCCTACGCGCCGTTCGCGCAGCGCACCGTCCTGCCCATCGTCCCCGAACACGTCGCGGCCCAGCAGGACGTCAACTCCGGCGCCTTCTCCAGCGCCCCGGTCGGCACCGGCCCCTACACCCTCACCAAGTGGTCCAAGGGCGAGAAGATCACCTTCGCGGCGAACCCGTCCTACTGGGGCGGCGCGCCCGCCGTGCGCAAGTTCACGATGGCGGTGATCAAGGACGACGACGTGCGCGCGACCCGGCTGCGCGTCGGCGACCTCGACGGCGCGATCCTGCCGCCCAACCTCGCCAAGACGTTCAAGGGCGACCAGGGCAAGAAGACGTACGCGGCCACGACGTACGACTACCGCGACGTCACCCTGCCCACCGGCAACAAGGTCGCCGGGGACACGGCGGTGCGCCGGGCCCTCGACCTGGCCGTCGACCGCCAGGCCATGGTCGACCGCATCCTGGAAGGCGCGGGCAAGCCCGCCTACGGACCGGTGCCCACCGGCAGCGAGTGGTTCGCCGCGGGCACCGAACGCGCCCACGACCTGGCCGGGGCGCGGAAGATCCTGGACGACGCGGGCTGGAAGCCGGGCGCCGACGGCATCCGCGTCAAGGACGGCGTGAAGGCCGCCTTCCCCCTGTGGTACCTCTCCGGCGACAAGCTCCGCCAGGACCACGCCCTCGCCTTCGCCTCCGACGCCAAGAAGGCGGGCATCGCCGTCACCACCCAGTCCGGTACCTGGGAGGTCATCGAACCCCGCATGAAGCAGGACGCGGTCCTGGCCGGCGGCGGCTCACCGGGCGACCCGGACTTCGACCAGTACAACCTGCTCAAGTCCTCGCTCGCGGGCGACGGCTTCAACAACATGGCGTCGTACGCCAACGCCGTCGTCGACACGGCCCTCGACGACGCCCGCAAGAGCGGCGACCGGGCCGCCCGCAAGAACGCGTACGACACCGTCCAGCGCGAGCTCATGAAGAACCCCGGCTACACCTTCCTCACCCACATCGACCACCTGTACGTCGTCAACGACCGCTGGGACGGCCTGTCCACGCAGGTCGAGCCGCACGACCACGGCCTCGCGTCGGGCCCGTGGTGGAACGTCGAGAAGTGGGCCCCGAAGAAGTGAGCCGCCCCCTCGCCTGGGCGGCGATGGGCCGCATGACGGGACGGCGGCTGCTGGCCGCCGTCCCCGTCCTGCTCGCCGTCACCTTCGGCGTCTTCGCGGTCGCCGAAGCGTCCCCCTTCGACCCGGTCAAGGCGTACGCGGGCACCGCGGGACTCACCGCCTCGCAGGCCGACCTGGACCAACTGCGCGCCAACCTCGGTGGGGACCAGCCGCTCGTGCCACGCTGGTGGGACTGGCTGACCTCGGCCCTCTCCGGCGACCTCGGCGACTCAAGTACGCTGCGCCAGCCCGTCGCCGACGTCATCACCGAACGCATCGGCTGGTCCGCCCTTTTGGCCACCGCCGCCTTCGCCGTCGCGATCCTGCTCGGCACCGCGCTCGGTGTGCTCGCCGCGCGCCGCCGCGGCGGCCGGCTCGACCGCTGCGTCAGCTCCGCGGCCTACACCCTCGAAGCCGCCCCCGCCTTCTGGCTCGGGCTGCTCGCCATCTGGTTCTTCGCCCTGAAACTGGGCGCGCTGCCGGCCGGCGGCCTCACCGACACCGCGAGCGACACCCTCACCCCTGGACAGATCGTCAGCCACCTCGTGCTTCCGGCCGGTGTGCTCGGCCTGTCCCAACTGCCCTGGTTCTTCCTGTATGTACGTCAAGGAGTCAGCGACGCGCTGGCGGAGGACCCGGTGCGCGGTGCGCGGGCGCGCGGACTCGCCGAACGCACCGTCCTGGCCGGTCATGCCCTGCGCTCCGGCATGCTCCCCATGCTGACCCTGATCGGGTCCCGCGTCCCGGAACTGATCACCGGCGCGCTCCTCGTCGAGACGGTCTTCAGCTGGCCGGGCATCGCCGCCGCCACCGTGCAGGCCGCGACCTCCGTCGACTTCCCGCTGCTCGCCGCCCTCACGGTGCTCGCGACCGCCGCCGTACTCCTCGGCAACCTCCTCTCCGACCTCCTGTACGGACTCGCCGACCCGAGGGTGGGATTCGATGGCTGATGCGCGCCCCGGCCGCTCCACCCGCACCGTGCGGATACGCGTCTCGGCCGTCATCCTGGCCGTCGTCGTGCTCGCCGTCGTCCTCGTGCCGCCCCTCGCCCAGCTCGACGAACAGGCCGTCGATCTCGCCCAGCGGCTCCAACCCCCGTCCTGGGCGCACCCGTTCGGCACCGACGACGTGGGACGCGACCTGCTGCTCCGCTGCGTGTACGGACTGCGCGTATCGCTCCTCGTGGGCGCCGTCGCCGCGCTCGCCGCCACCCTCATCGGCACCGCGGTCGGCGCGGCGGCCGGAGCCTTCGGCGGCTGGGCCGATCGGGTCCTGATGCGGCTCGTCGACACCTTCTCGTCCGTACCGCATCTGCTGCTCGGCATCTTCGTCGTCGCGATGTTCCGCCCCGGGGTGTGGCCGGTGGTGGTGTCGGTCGCCCTGACGCACTGGCTGTCGACGGCCCGCATCGTGCGCGCCGACATCCTGTCCCTGCGCTCGCGCCCCTACATCGACGCGGCGATCTCGGGCGGCGCCTCCCGATGGCGGGTGACGGTACGTCATCTGCTGCCCGGGGTGTTGCCCCAGGCCGGTCTCGCGGCGGTTCTCATGGTGCCGCACGCCATGTGGCACGAGTCCGCGCTGTCCTTCCTCGGCCTCGGACTGCCCGCCCACCAGGCGAGCCTCGGCAATCTCGTCCAGGGCGCGCGCGGCTCGCTGCTCGCCGGGGACTGGTGGCCCACGCTCTTCCCGGGCCTCCTCCTGATCGTCCCGACCCTCGCCATCGCGGGTCTGGCCGGAGCCTGGCGGGAACGGCTGAGCCCGCGCCGCCGATCGGAGCTGATGCTGTGAGCGCGCACGCGCTGTCGGTGCGGAACCTCACCGTGCGGTTCCGGATGCGGGGCGGTGGACACATCGCCGCCGTCACCGAGGCCTCCTTCGACCTGGCGGCCGGGGAGTGCCTGGCGCTCGTCGGCGAGAGCGGCTGCGGAAAGTCCGTTCTCGCCTCCGCGCTGCTCGGCCTGCTGCCCGCCAACGCCGAGGCGGAGGGCGCCGCCCTGCTCGACGACGGAACCGATCTGCTCACCGCCGACGAGCGGCTGCTCGCCCGCACGGTGCGCGGGCGGCGCATCGGCCTCGTCCCGCAGAGCCCGGCCGCCCACCTCACCCCCGTACGCACCGTACGCAGCCAACTCGAAGAGACAGTAAGGGAGTTGAGGCGCGTGCCGCGCGGCGAGCTGCGCGCCGCGGCACGGGAGGCCGCCGGGCGGGCCGCCTTCCCCGCCGACCACCTCGACCGCTACCCCCACGAACTGTCCGGCGGGCTCGCCCAGCGCGCCGCGACCGCCCTCGCCCTCGTCGGCGACGCACCCGTACTGCTCGCCGACGAACCGACGACCGGCCTCGACCGGGCGCTGGTCGAGCGCACGGCCGACGAACTGCGCCGCACCGTCGACGAGGGCCGCGCCCTGCTGATGATCACGCACGACCTCGCGGCGGCGTCCCGGATCGCGGACCGCGTCGCCGTCATGTACGCGGGCCGCGTCGTCGAACTCGCCGACGCCACCAGGTTCTTCGGCGAGCCGGGTCCGCTGCACCCGTACGCTCGTGGTCTGCTCGATGCCCTGCCGGAACGATCCTTCCTGCCCATCCCCGGCATGCCGCCGGAGCTCGGAGATCTTCCGGCGGGGTGCGCGTTCGCACCCCGCTGCGACCGGGCCGACGCGCTCTGCGGCACCCAGCCGCGGTTCGACGGCCGGGCCGCCTGCCACCACGCCCACGCGGAGGACCCCAGCCGTGCTTGAGCTCAGCAACATCACCGCCGGCTACGAGCGGGGCAAGCCCGTCGTGCGGGACGTGAGCCTGGCCGTGGCCCGCGGCGAGGCGGTCGGCCTGCTCGGCCCGAGCGGCTGCGGCAAATCCACCCTGGCCCGGGTCGCGGCCCTGCTGCACCGGCCCGATAGGGGGACGGTCGTCCTGGACGGCACCACGGTCGTCGACTACCGCCACCGCGCCCCGCGCGCCCTGCGCACCACCGTCGGCGTCGTCTTCCAGTCGCCCCGGCTCTCCGCCGACCCGAGACTGCGGCTGCGCGACGTGATCGCCGAGCCGCTGAAGGCGACCGGCCGACGCATCGAGATCCGCGAGCGGGTCGACGAACTCGCCCACGCGGTCGGCCTCGGCGGCGACCTCCTGAGCCGGGGCGCCCACGAGGTCAGCGACGGCCAGCTCCAACGCGCCTGCCTGGCCCGCGCGCTGGTGCTCCGCCCGCGCCTGCTGATCTGCGACGAGATGACCGCCATGCTGGACGCCTCGACCACGGCCGCCCTCGTCGCGGCGGTGGAGGACTATCGCCGCCAGACCAAGGCGTCCCTGCTGGCCGTCGGCCACGACCACGTGCTCCTCGACCGCTGGTGCGACCGCACCGTCAGCTGGACGGCCCCGCCGACGGCCTGACCCGGCACCCCCGCCGGGCGAGCCGCACCCCGATGCAGGCCCAGCGACCGCGGTACGCCTGAGGGGTCACAGGCAGTCAACACCCGTACGGCGGACATGTCTTGAGCCGGTCCGTGGTGCCTCCTCCGCCACACTGACGCCCGAATGCCGCAATTCCGGCGCGGCGGAGGAGGCTCGTCATGGCTGTTTCGATCTCGGTGGTGCTGTTGCTGCTGGTGCTCGCGGTGATCTTTCTGCGCAGCGGAGGGCTCAAGCCCTCGCACGCGATCGTCTGCGCCCTGCTCGGCTTCTTCCTGGCCGGTACGAGCATGGCCACGACCATCCAGGACGGTCTCAACGCGACGGCGGGTGTGGTCGGTAGCCTCAAGCCATGACCAAGGCCCGCCGGAAGATCACCGCCGAGGAGCGGCGCGCCCGCCTCGGCGCCCGCCATCTGCTCGCCCCCGCAGCCCGGGCCGCCACCCCGGAGGCGGTCGCCGAGGCGGTGCTCGGCCTGCACGCCACCGACCCCGCCTCGGTCTACCTCAGCGTGGCCGCCCGGCTGAGAACCCCGTCCGTGGCGGACCTGGAGCGCGCGCTGTACGAGGACCGGACGCTGGTGCGGATGCTCTGCATGCGGCGCACCATGTTCGTGGTGCCGCGTGAGCTCGCGCCCGTCGTGGACGCGTCGACCGCCCGCGCCGTGGCGGCCCGCGAGCGCAGGAACCTCGTCAAGGTCATTCAGGAGCAGCTCGGCTTCGACGAGCACTGGTTCGCCGCGACCGAGGCCGCGGTCCTGGCCGCCCTGGACCGGCGCGGCGAGGCGACGGCCGCCCAACTGGCTGACGACGTACCCGACTTGAAGTCGCAGATCGTGCAGTCCGAGGGCAAGCCGTACGAGGCCCGGCCCCGCATCACCAGCCGCTTCCTCGGGGTGATGGCCGCCGAGAGCCGCATCCGGCGCGGTCGTCCGCTGGGCACCTGGGCCTCCAGCCAGTACCGCTGGACCGCGGCCGAGCCGCATCCCGAGCTGCCCGTCGACGAGGCCAAGTCCGAGCTCGCCGCCCGGTACCTGGCCGCCTTCGGGCCGGCCACCACCGAGGACGTCAAGTGGTGGACCGGGTGGACTCTCACCGACACCCGCAAGGCGCTGGCCCGCACCGAAGCGGTCGAGGTCGAGCTCGACGAGGGCCCCGGCCACGCCCTGCCCGCCCAGCTGGAAGCGCCCGCCGCGCCCGAACCCTGGGCCGCGCTGCTGCCCGCGCTCGACCCGACCCCGATGGGCTGGCGCCACCGCGACTGGTACCTCGACGTCGACCACGCGTCCGAACTCTTCGACACCAACGGCAACATCGGCCCCAGCGTGTGGTGGTCGGGCCGCATCGTGGGCGGCTGGGCACAGCGACCCGACGGCGAGATCGTCACCGAACTCCTCACGACCACGGGCCTGGGCCGCGAGGCCCGCGCCGCGATCGACGCCGAAGCCGGACGCCTGGCCGCGTTCTTCGACGGCGTCCGCATCAAACCGAGCTTCCGCACGCCTCTGGAGCGGCGCCTCGCCACTTGACCCGCGCCCAACCGGCCGGAGCGGCACGCTGGATAGAGCTCACCGGCACGGGCCCCGCGGGACCGGGGCTGAGGGCGCCTCGCGGCGGTGGGTTCAGATCAGCCGGGACCGGATGAGGAACCGCACCCCTTCCGGCGCCTCCAGCGAGAACCCGCTGCCGCGGCCCTCCACCACGTCGACGATCAGCCGGGTGTGCCGCCACAGCTCGTACTGGCTCGCCGACATCCAGAACGGCACGGACTCCCCGACGCCCGGCACGTCGAGGGAGGCCAGCAGGACGTCCGAGCCGCCGGTGCGGAACTCGCCGTCCGGATAGCACATGGGCGCGCTGCCGTCACAGCAGCCGCCCGACTGGTGGAACATCAAAGGGCCGTGGGCCGCCCGCAGCGTGCGGATCAACTCGGCTGCGGCGGAGGTGAGTTCGACCGCCGGCGCCTCGGGCGTCGGGGCCGGTCCCGGGTGATCGGCGGGCGTCATCGCTCCCTCGCTCCTCCGGTCGCACGACGGCCCCCTGCGGGCCGCGACCGCGCGGATCCGGCAGCCACACCCCACCATGCGGATGGTTGCGAGCCGGTTGCGACCACCCGGAGACGGGGGGCCTGGCACCACCCCCTTCCGGGTCCCAGGCCTCCTGACCGGCCCCCGCCCCCTGCCCCAGGATCGTGAGCGACAGATCCGTACGGCCAGAACGGAAGGCAGGGGGCTCGGAGATGACCGGTCACACTCGGCGGAACGTGCTGCGGGGCACGGCGGCGGTCGCACTGGCGGGAGGGGCCGGGGCGCTGCTGGGCGGGCGGGCCGCCGCGATGGCCCCGGCCGCTTCCGCGACCGCGGGCGGCAGCCCCTTCAGTGAAGGGGCCTTCACGCCGGCGACGCGGGAGCTGACGGCGTTCAGCCTGCCCGTCACCGGCCGCCTCCCGCGCGAACTGAACGGCCGCTATCTGCGCAACGGCCCCAACGCCCTCGGCATCGAGGACCCGCGGGCCCACCACTGGATGATCGGCCCCGGCATGGTGCACGGCGTACGGCTCCGGGACGGCCGCGCCGAGTGGTACCGCAACCGCTGGGTCCGCTCGGCCGCCGTCGCCCAGCAGCTGGGGGAGCCGTACCGGGGCAAGGCGCCCGAGGACGACTTCGCGTGCAACACCCATGTCGTCCCGTACAAGGGCCGCATCCTCGCCCTCCAGGAGGGCGGGCCGCTGCCGTACGAGCTCGACGGCGAGCTCAACACGGTGCGCCCCTACGACTTCCGTGGCACGCACAGCGGTTCCTTCGCCGCGCACACCAAGTACGACGCCCACGCCGACGAGCTGCACGCCATCGCGTACTACCCGACGTGGGACCACGTCCGCCACGTCGTCGTGGACCGCACCGGCAGGGTGACCCGGACGACGAGGATCGCGATGCCCGCGGGCTCGATGGTGCACGACTTCGGGCTCACCGAACGGCACATCGTGGTCATCGACATCCCCATCTCCTTCGACGCCGAGGCGGCCCGCAACGGCGCGATCGTCCCCTATGTGTGGGACGAGCATCACACGGCGCGGGTGGGGGTGATGCCGCGCGCGGGCGGCCCGGTCCGCTGGTTCGAGGTGGACCCCGTCTACTACTCGCACACGCTCAACGCCTACGACGAGGGCGCGACGGTGGTCATGGACCTCACCACCTACCCGGCCCCGTTCTTCGTGGCCGGGCGCGGCTCGGGCGGCCCCGCCGCGACCGGCACGCCCGCCCTGGACCGCTGGACGATCGACCTGCAGCACGGCCGCGTCCACCAGCGTCGGATCGACGACCGCCCCCAGGAGTTCCCCCGCGTCAACGAGGCGATGGTCTCCAGGCGCCACCGCTACGGCTACTCGGCGGCCGCCGCCGAGTTCTTCGCCGCGTACGAGTCGGTCGACGGTGTCCCGCCGGACCGGGCGTTCAGCAGCGCCCTGATCAAGCAGGACCTGCTGCGCGGCACCTCCCAGGTGCACCGGCTGCCGAAGGCGGCGGCCGCGGGCGAGGCCGTGTTCGTGCCGCGGGCGGCGGGCGACCGCCACGCGGCCGAGGACGACGGGTACGCGCTCGCCTACGTCCACAACCCCGAGCGCGGCGCGAGCGACCTGGTGATCCTGGACGCCCGGGACTTCACCGCCGCGCCGGTCGCCCGCGTCCATCTGCCGGGCCGGGTACCCCTTGGTTTCCACGGCAGTTGGGTGCCCGACGCCTGAGCCGGGTCAGATGAGGTCCATCGCCGCCACCTCGTCCGGGCTGCCGTAGCTGACCGGCCCCTGGAAGCGCCGGCGGGCGGTGGCGAACCACCAGACGGTGGCGATGAGCAGGACCACACCGAGCGCGATCGGGGCGTAGTTGAAGTTGTCGGTGGTGATGGGGGAGACCTGGGGCAGCATGAACAGGACGCTGCTCAGCACGATCCAGATCACGGCGACGGCCGCGACCGGCCTGCCGTAGCGCCCCAGGTTCCACGGGCCGGGCTCGAAGTCGTTCAGGCGCAGCCGCAGGAAGATGGGCACGCCGTACGCCAGGTAGAGGCCGACGACGTTGACGCTGACGATGGCGGTGAAGGCGGTGTGCGACCACCAGCCCGGAACGATCAGGACCAGCGCGCAGCCCGCGGCCAGCCATACCGCCTTCACGGGGGTGCGGGTGCGCAGCGACACCGAGTGCCACCAGTGCGATCCCGGCATCGCCCCGTCGCGCGAGAAGGCGAAGATCTGGCGGGTGTTGCTGGTCATGTTGGCCAGCCCGCAGAACAGCATGGCGCCGATCACGATCAGCAGGAGCAGCTTGGCGGTGCCCATGCCCAGCGCGTCGACGAGGATCTGCACCGGCGGCGCCGCCGCGCCGATCTCGCCCGCGTAGTCACGGATGGCGTACACCAGGGCGAGCATGAGGACGAGACCGGCGAGCGCCGAGTAGACGATCGCGCGCATGATGCCCTTGGGCGTGTTGACGGTGGCCTTCACCGTCTCCTCGGACATGTGGAAGCTGCCGTCGAAGCCGGTGAACGTCCAGCTCGTGACCAGCAGGCCGAGCATCGAAGCGTACAGCCCGTTGTCGAAGCCGGTGCTGTTGACGAAGTGCGTCGCGTACGAGAGCGACTGGTGGGAGGAGGGCTTCACGGTCAGGGCGACGACGATCACCACCATGCCGATCAGGAGCCACCACACGGAGATCCGGTTCACCACGGCGACCAGCTGGACGGTGTAGGTGTTGGCGAGCGCCTGGACCAGGAGGATCGCGGTGGCGATGCCGACCGTCTGCTGCGGGGTGGCCTCGTAGGAGGGCCACTGCATCGCGAGGAAGGCCTGGATGAAGGTGGCGGCGGCGTAGTTGGTCGCGGCGGTGCCGCCGACCTGGCCGACGAAGTTCAGCCATCCCGTGTACCAGGACCAGGCGCCGCGGTGGCGCTTGGCGAGCTTGCCCGCGGAGAAGTACAGCGCGCCGCTGGTCGGGTAGGCGGAGGCGATTTCACCCATCGCGGCGCCCACGAACAGCACCATGACCGAGACACCGATCCAGCCGAAGACGAGAATGCGCGGACCGCCCGCGCCCATTCCGAATCCGAATGCGGAAAAGATTCCGGAAATGATGTTGATGATGGTGAAGGATATGGCGAAATTGTCGAAGGCGTGGAATCTGCGGGTGAGTTTCCGCGGATATCCCATCGCGTGCAGCGTGGCATCGTCGTCGAATGCCGCGGGGGTTTCCCGGGGTCGGCTCGGTGAACGGGTGTGGGACGTGCGCTGGGACACAGTGGCAACCTTTCCTTGGGGGTGAAAAGACGCGTAGGTCGCGCGGATGGGCGGAGGCGATCGTGGTCAGGCCGGTGCGGGAGTCGGCAGCCCGCAGGACCGCCTCGCCCTGGTCAGCTGTTCGCCGGGGTCGCCGAACACGCTCCAGGGCATGCGCGAGGCGTAGGGGCCCATGGCCGTGAGGACCTCACGTGCCTCGAATTCACGCCCGGCCATGTACAGAGCATGTGCCAGATACGCCAGGTCGAGGACCGGGGTGAACCGGTAACTCGCCGTCTGGGGAAACCAGTTGTGATAAATGCCGAGCGTGGTCGTCGCCCATTGCGGCTGCTGCCAGGTCTGGTCCGCCAGGAGCGCGTTCGGGTCGTAGTCCTCGACGAGCGCGACCAGCGGCAGCAGCCGCAGCGCGGAGGTGGCGGGCGCCCGGTGGCTGAGGAAGGAGGCCACGTCCCAGCGGGCGCTGGCCGAACCGCCGTGCCGCGTGAAGAAGCAGGCCAGAAAGCGGTGGTGGGCCTCGCGGTGCCAGGGGTCGAGGCGCAGGACATGGGCGAACATCTGCCACGGGCCCGGCGGCGCGGTCAGCAGTCCTCTGGGCGCGGGGTCGCGGGGGCCCTGGATCCGGGCCAGGGCGAGCTGGGCGACCCACGGGGTCGGGTCCTGGGGCAGCAGCCGGGCCGCGCGCACGCAGGCCGCCTGGGCTATCCGCAGCAGGGCGTCCGCGCGCGGGTCGCCGGCGTCGGCCGTGCGCAGGGCGCGGATCATCGCCACGCGCGCGCCCAACAGGGCCGCCTCCGGGCCGGGTTCCTCGGCCATCCAGCGCTCCGCCAGGTCCGAGTCCGCGGCCTCCGAGGCCAGCACTAGCGAGCGGTGGGCCCGCACCTCGAAGTCCCCGCGTGCCTCTTTGAGGACGTTGTGGGCGCCCAGGTAGCGCCCCGCCCGCACGTCCGTGCAGGCGCGGGCCAGCTCGCGATCGTCGGCCGCCGGATGCCACACGTAGTGTCCCTCGAACGAGCCGGCAGCCACGATCCTCTCCCCGTCCCCGCAGACGACACCCTGCGCCCTACGAATTCCAGCCATGCGGAATTCCGCCGGAGCCCGAGCTCTTCCGCAGGTTCACCGACAGCGACCCACACCTTACTCATCCTTTAGGGCTGTCGAAACTCGCCGCCCGGAATATCTGGTTCCGTGCCTTTTAGGGATGTGGTTCCTGTCCGTGAATCCCCGGGCTTCGGCGTGGGTTTCCGGTGGCGCATTCCCGCCGTAGTGGCGGGCGCCTATGTATTCGGCATATTCGGGGCCGAAGGTCCACGCGGCGGCCGGACACCCTGCGTGGGCCCTGTGCGGCGGCCGCGACAAAAGTCCAAGGCCGGTCGACGGATGTCCGTGGACGGTGCGCCGCGCGGTGCACAGACTGCCCAGCACGCGGTCGGCCACGCCGCCGGCGAGCGCGTCACCGCTCCCGCACGCGGGGGCCGTCACCGAAGGAGCGCCCGTGTCCTCCCCCACCCTCAGAGCAGTCGCCGCCGTCGGCGCCGCGGTGCTGGCACTGGCCGGGGCCGTCGCGCCGCCCGCGGCGGCCACGTCGCCCGGCGCGACGTACACCGTCAGCGTCGGATCCCCCGTGCCGTACGCGCACCCGACGGACACCCCCGCCTCGACCTACGTCGACAAGGACGGCACGTTCTACTTCCAGCAGTCCGCCGCCCTGTACGGGGCGAAGGACCCCCGCTACTGGGACTTCTTCACCGGCACCGACATGGACAGCGCCACGCGCTCGGGGGCGATCAGCGACGCGGTGAACCCCGCCAACCCCGACGACCGGAACAACGACACGACCTGGCGCTGCAACAACAGCCCGACCGGCCTGGAGGCGACCTACGCCGTGGGCAACGCGGGCTACTCGCAGAAGAACTACTGCGACCTGTCGGGGGTATGGGTCGACCCGGACACCGGTGACTGGTACGGGCTGGTGCACAACGAGTTCACCCCGGCGCCCTTCGGCGACGGCATCCACTTCGACGCGATCGACTACGCGGTGTCCCGGGACCAGGGCCGTACCTGGACCATCAAGGACCACGCGATCACCTCGCCGTACAGCACGAAGCGCGGCGACACCGCGCAGTTCCCCCACGAGACGTACTCCTACGGCGACGGCGACCAGCGGCTGTTCGTCGACACCGCCTCGGGCTACTTCTACGTGTACTACGGCTCGCGGATCGTCGCGAAGGGCGGCAACTGGCAGGACAGCCTCGCTCATGTGGCACGGGCGCCGATCTCCTCGAAGATGGCCCGGGGCTCCTGGCAGAAGTGGTACGACGGCCACTGGTCGCAGCCGGGCGTGGGCGGCCTGGAGAGCAACATGGTGCCGGTCGACGCCTCCAGCTCCACCGGGTACACGCCGGTCGCGGGCGACTACGACCCGGCCAACGCGGGCACCGTGAGCCAGCAGATCGCGGCCGGTCAACTGCCCACGAAATCCCCCCTGTTCGTCATGAACATCACCTACAACGCCTACCTCGGGCTGTACATCGGAGAGCCCGAGGCGGTGAACGGGACGGCGCCGCAGCGCTTCTACGCCACCGACGACCTCGCCAGCCAGAAGTGGCGCCTCATCGGCGACACCGGCGGCTACACCAACAACTCCTGGTACCGCTGGTTCCTCGACGGCGCCAACCGCACCAACTCCACCATCGTGGGCAAGACCTTCCGCTCGTACTGCTCCATCGACTGCCAGGGCGGCGCCTCCGGCGAGTACGTGGACGTCACGGTGGGCTCCTCCGCTCCGGCCGCGCCCCCCGTCGACGTCACCAAGTCCTACCGGATCGCCAGCGCGCAGGGCCGGGTGCTGGCGCAGGTCGCCGGAGGATCGTCGACGACCTCGGGCGCGGCGACCGGATCCGCCCTGGAATCCTGGGTGTTCACCGGCAACGGCGACGGCTCCTACCGCATCGCCAACGCCTCCACCGGCCAGCTCCTGGGTGTGCCCGCGACCTCCAGGGCGGGCCGCGCCTGGGGCGCGAAGCCGACGCTGAGCGCCGTTGGTGCCGGCGGGGCCACGGTCGGCCAGCAGTGGTTCGTCGTGCCGGTGGCCGCCACCGGATCCTTCCGTCTGGTCAACCGCTACAGCGGCCTGGTAATCGGCCTGTCCGCGCGGTCCGACCGGTTCGCCGAGACCACCCCGACCCGCACCTGGACGGACACCACCGGCAGCACGGTCGGCGGATCCCGCAGCGCAGCCGAGCAGACCCTGACCCTCACCCCCACCGGCTCCGCGAGCGGCGGCTCCCTCGACGGCACCCACACGCTGGTGGCCTCGGGCCAGGCCTTCGACGATCCCGGCCACTCGACGGCCCAGGGCACCCAGCTCATCACCTGGAGCCCCAACGGGGGCGGCAACCAGAACTGGGTCTTCACCCGCCAGCCCGACGGCGCCTACCAGATCGTGAACGGCGAGTCGAAGCTGTGCGTCGACGTCAGCGACGGCTCCACCGCGGCCGGGGCCAAGGTGATCCAGTGGGCCTGCACCGGCGGCGCCAACCAGCGCTGGACGGTCACCGCCCTGCCCCAGGGCGGCTACACGATCGCGTCCCGGGCCGGCGGGCTGCTGCTCACGGCGGCCTCCGCGGCCGACGGAGCGCTCGTCACCGAGCAGCCCGACACCGGCTCCGCGCTCCAGCACTGGGCCATCGGCTGAAGGAGGCCGGAGCCGGTCGTCACCCCAGCGGGGTGCGGCGACCGGCCCCGGCCCCGCCGGGCAGGGGGAGGACACCACGTGAATGATCAAAATCGAGGGGGGTTAGCATATGAGCGCCGCCTAGCTCGAAAGATGAACCTGTGACTGTCAATGACGACTCGTTCACCAACTGGAAGAACCGCGAGGAGATCGCGGAGTCGATGATCCCCCTCATCGGGAAGCTGCACCGCGAGCGGGACGTCACGGTCCTGCTGCACAGCCGCTCCTTGGTGAACAAGTCGGTGGTCAGCCTTCTGAAGACCCACCGATTCGCCCGCCAGATAGCCGGCGAGGAGCTCTCGGTCACCGAGACGCTGCCCTTCCTTCAGGCTCTGACCACCCTCGATCTCGGCCCCTCCCAGATCGACATCGGCATGCTCGCCGCGACGTACAAGGCGGACGACCGCGGCCTGTCGGTGGAGGAGTTCACCGCCGGCGCCGTCGTCGGCGCCACCGGGGCGAACAAGATCGAGCGCCGTGAGGGCCGCGACGTCGTCCTGTACGGCTTCGGCCGCATCGGCCGGCTCGTCGCCCGCCTCCTCATCGAGAAGGCCGGCTCCGGCAACGGCCTGCGTCTTCGCGCCATCGTCGTGCGCGGCGGCGGCGAGGCCGACCTCGTCAAGCGCGCCTCGCTGCTGCGGCGCGACTCCATCCACGGCCAGTTCCAGGGCACCATCACGGTGGACGAGGCGACGAGCACGATCGTCGCCAACGGCAACACCATCAAGGTGATCTACGCGAACGACCCGTCCGAGGTCGACTACACGGCGTACGGCATCAAGGACGCCATCCTCATCGACAACACCGGCAAGTGGCGCGACCGCGAGGGGCTGTCGAAGCACCTGCGCCCCGGCATCGACAAGGTCGTCCTGACCGCTCCGGGCAAGGGCGACGTCCCCAACATCGTCCACGGCGTCAACCACGACACCATCAAGCCGGACGAGCAGATCCTGTCCTGCGCCTCGTGCACCACCAACGCGATCGTCCCGCCGCTGAAGGCCATGGACGACGAGTACGGGGTGCTGCGCGGTCACGTGGAGACCGTCCACTCGTTCACCAACGACCAGAACCTGCTGGACAACTACCACAAGGCCGACCGCCGCGGCCGCTCCGCGCCGCTGAACATGGTCATCACCGAGACCGGTGCCGCCTCCGCCGTCGCCAAGGCGCTGCCGGACCTCAAGGCCCCGATCACCGGCAGCTCGATCCGTGTTCCGGTCCCGGACGTCTCGATCGCCATCCTCAGCCTGCGCCTGGGCCGCGAGACCACCCGCGAGGAGGTCCTCGACTACCTCCGCGACGTCTCGCTGCACTCGCCGCTCAAGCGCCAGATCGACTTCACCACCGCGCCCGACGCCGTCTCGATGGACTTCGTCGGCTCGCGCCACTCCTCGATCGTCGACGCCGGCGCGACGAAGGTCGACGGCGACAACGCGATCCTCTACCTCTGGTACGACAACGAGTTCGGCTACTCCTGCCAGGTCATCCGCGTCGTCCAGCACGTGTCCGGGGTCGAGTACCCCACGTACCCGGTGCCGGTGCTCTGACCAGGCCGACCCACTGACCTGGAGGGCGACCGGATGTGAGGGCATCCGGTCGCCCTCCGGCCGTCCCGGGGCCCGGCCCGCGCGGCGGGCTTCATGCCCCGATGAATCCCGGCAACCCGGCCGCGAGGCCTTGATGGTCCTCGCCCTCCTGTGAGGCTGGGGCCGGGGCGGTGGCACAGGCGTACGGCCCGGCGCAGGGCGTGCGGGGGCCGGGGCCGGACTCCGACGGTCCCGGGCTGACGGGTCGTCAGGCGGCCCCGTTACCAGTAGTGCCGCCGTCCGCCCACGGCGTGCCCGACCGACCCCAGGAGCCACAGGATGGCGCCGATGACCAGCAGGATGATGCCGATGGTCCACAGGATGGAAATACCGGCCACGTAGCCGACGACGAGCAGGATGATTCCGAGGACGATCATGATGTCCTCCGATCTCGCGAAGGGTCCAGCTCCTGGTTCAAGAGTAGATCCGTGTTCCTCCCGGTGGACCGCCGAGCCCGGCCGGGTCCCCGTCAGGCGCTGGTCGTCAACCTGAGCTGGACGTCGACTTCCTGGTCGCCGGCGACGCGGCCCGCGGTCTCGACGGCGAAGGCCTCCGCCAGGGCCCGGCGCAGCCGGTCCACCGCGACCGGCCCGCCCTGCAGCTCGGCCGTGACGGGCCCGGCCAGCAGCACCCCGGGCACCTGGTCCGGGGCGTGGTCGGCGACGAAGCTACCGGTCCAGGCGTCGGGCCGCGGCCCTCCGCGCCGGCCGGGCACGGCGTCGGCGCGGTCGGAGGCGAAGCACGTGGCCAGCACCCCGAAGACCGCGTCCGCGTCGGCCGCGGAGCACTCGCCGAGCATGACCTGCACCAGATCCGGGGAGTCGGCGCCGCTGCCCGGGGTGGCGGAGGGGGAGGAGTCGTTCACGGTGTTCTCCGTACGTCGGTGGGAAGGGCTCTGCCCGGAAGGGCGCGCGCCCGCCTGGTCGGCTCGGCGGTAGGCAGCACCGCCGACGAAGCCGCCCGGGCGCGCGGCCGATGGCTTCCCCCAGGTACCCGCCATCGGAGCGGACACGCAACCAGGGACCGCCCGATGGAGGACAGGAACGTCCGGCCTCGGCCCGGAAGGTTTCGGGTGCCGGGGGCAGGCAACCCGGCCCCGCAGGCACGTCATCCCGCAAGGAGTCGTCGTGGTCTTCGTAGCCGTTCTGCTGCCCAACCTGATGCTGGTGGCCGTGCTCGCCCTCGGCCGGTACGAGGAGTTCATGCTGGGCCGCGGCGATCCGGCCGCGGAACCGGGCGAGCGCCATCTGACGGCCGTACCGGATCTGCCGTCCGGCGAGGCCGCGCGGACCCCGCGCAAGAGGCCCGCCGTCCGGCGCCGGCACGCCGCGTGACCGGTCGGCGCGGGCCCGCGAGATGTCGTGAGCACCGGATGGCGGCATGATCGGCAGAGGGCGGCAGGCCCCTGGCACGGCGGAACGAGAGGCGTGGACCCATGGCACGTGCGGCACTGTTCGACGTCGACGGCACACTCGTCGACACCAACCACCTGCATGTGGTCACGTGGTGGGAGGCCCTGCGCCAGGCGGGGCACGACGTGGCGATGCACGACATCCACCGCGCCATCGGGCTCGGCTCCGAGGATCTGCTGGCGCACCTGCTCGGCGAGGACCGCGACCCCGACCAGGACGGCGACCTCAGCGCCGCCCACACCGCCTTGTACGGGGCCTATTTCGAGCGACTGCCCGCGCTGGACGGTGCCCGCAAGCTGCTGCACGTGCTGGCCGCCCGCAACTGGCGCATCGTGCTGGCCACTTCGGCGGGCGGACCGGAGCTCAAGGCGCTGCGTCGCGCCATCGACGCCGACGACGTCATCGCGGGCGTGGCCAGCGCGGACGACGTACCCGCGGGCAAGCCCGCCCCCGATCCGGTCCGCCGGGCGCTGGAACTGGCCGAGGCCGAGGCCGCGGAGGCGGTGTTCGTCGGCGACACCGTCTGGGACATGAAGGCGGCGCGGGCGGCGGACGTACGCGCCGTCGCGCTGCTCTCCGGCGGAATCGCCCGCGCCGACCTCGAAGAGGCCGGCGCCCTGGCCGTCTACGACGACGCCGCCGATCTGCTCTCCCGCCTGGACACCAGCATCTTCGCCCAGTTGAACCGCTGACCGCCGCTGAGGGGCCTGGGCCGGGGAGAGCGAGACACAGGGGGCCGCCGCCTTCGGGTGACCGGGTCGGCGGCCCCCACGGCGCCCGCCCCGGTCAGTCGTGCGCCGTCTCTTCCTGTGCTTCCTCGTTCGGCGTGAGGGCGTCTCCCGCCTCGCCGTCGTGGGCGTCCTCGCGGTCGGGCTTCTTGGTGCCGCGTGTCTCCGCCTCCTCGAACTCCTTGAGCACTTCGTCGAGGGCCGTGTCGGGGTGCGCCTCGGACGGGCTGCCGGGGTCCTGCTGGTGCGGGTGGGTCATGTCTCTCCTTCGGTCGGTGGGGCGGGGCGGCGGTCGTGTTCAGCCGAGGCGCGGCAGCACCTTGGTGCGGTAGAAGTCGAAGAACTCCTGCTGGTCCTTGCCGATCTGGTTGATGTAGACGGTGTCGAAGCCCGCGTCCACGTACTCCTTGACCGCCGCCACATGGGCGTCCGGATCGGGCCCGCAGGTCACGTTCGCGCGGACGCGGTCGGGCGTGACGAGCTCGGAGGCCTGCTCGAAGTGGTTGGGCGTGGGCAGGATCTGCGCGAGCTCACCGGGCAGCTGCTCGTTGGCCCAGAGCCGGTGCGCGGTGCGCACCGCTTCCTCCTCGTCGGCGGCCCAGCAGACCTTGAGTCCGGCGAACACCGGCTTGGTTCCCCCTCCGCTGCGCCGGAACCGTTCGATGGAGGAGGCGTCGGGCGCCATGGTGATGAAGCCGTCCCCGACCCGTCCGGCGGCCTCGGCGGCCAGTGGCCCGAAGGCGGACACGTCGATGGGCACGGGCTCGTCGGGAACGGTGTAGAGGCGGGCGTTCTCCACGGTGTAGTGCTTTCCGTGGTGGCTGACCTGCTCGCCGGTGAAGAGCTGACGCATCACACGGACGGCTTCCTCCAGCATCTCCAGGCGTACGGCGGCCTCCGGCCAGGGGTCGCCCAGGATGTGTTCGTTCAGCGCCTCCCCGCTGCCGATGCCGAGCCGGAAGCGCCCGCCGAGCTGCACCGCGCTGGTGGCCGCGGCCTGGGCGACCACGGCGGGGTGCATCCGCAGCGTGGGGCAGGTCACCGCGGTCTCCACGGGGAGCGAGACGGCCTGGGACAGCGCTCCGATCACCGACCAGACGAACGGGGACTGGCCCTGCTGGTCGTTCCACGGGTGGTAGTGGTCGGAGATCCACAGCGAGGTGAATCCGGCCTGCTCCGCCATCCTGGCCTGTTCCACCAGCTCGGCGGGGGTGTGTTCCTCGCTGGACAGGAAATAGCCGTATTCCGTCATGGGGACTCCTCACAGGCGGTGAAACCGTGCTCCCACCCGGGTGGCCGAAGAACGGACGGGGAAACTGCCCCGGGGCCACGAGTTCGACGGCGCACACCGGCGCCCTCACCCGTCACCCTAGGCGCGCCGCCCCCCTCCCGCCTGCGGGAGCGGCAGGAGCGGACGGTGGACGGCCGACTGGCGGGAGCCCCCGGGGCCGGGTAGCCCTGGACGAGTGTGGGCACCCGGCCCAGGGGTACTGGCGCAGCGCGGACGGGGAGCGACATCCGACGAGGAGGAACGATGGATCTGCCCGACAACGCTGCCTCGCCCGGGCGCGGGGCAGACACGGGCACCGCGGGCCTGGACACTGCCGCGCTGGAGCGCACGTTGCGCGCGCGGGTCGACGGTGAGGTGCGGTTCGACGCCGGCAGCCGCGGCGCCTACAGCACCGACGGATCCAACTACCGCCAGGTCCCGATCGGAGTGGTCGTGCCGCGCTCGGTGGACGCCGGCGCCGAGGCGGTCGCGGTGTGCGCCGAGTTCGGCGCACCGGTCCTCTCGCGGGGAGGAGGGACCAGCCTGGCGGGCCAGTGCACCAACACGGCCGTCGTCATCGACTGGACCAAACACTGCCACGCGCTCGTCTCGGTCGACCCCGCGCGGCGCACCTGCGTGGTCGAGCCGGGCCTCGTACTGGACGAGATCAACCGCCAACTCGCCCCGCACGAGCTGAAGTTCGGGCCGAAGCCCTCCACCCACAGCCACTGCGCGCTCGGCGGCATGATCGGAAACAACTCCTGCGGCGCCTCCGCCCAGGCCTACGGCAAGACCGTCGACAACGTACGGCGGCTCGAGGTGCTGACCTACGACGGGACACGGATGTGGGTCGGCGCCACCCCCGACGAGGAGTTCGCGGACATCGTCGCCGCGGGCGGGCGCCGGGGCGAGCTCTACCAAGGGCTGCGCGACCTCATCGACCGCCATCTCGCCGAGGTCAGGCGCGGCTTCCCGAAGATCCCCCGCAGGGTGTCCGGCTACAACCTCGACTCGCTGCTCCCGGAGAACGGCTTCGACGTGGCCCGCGCCCTGGTGGGCAGCGAAGGCACGCTCGTGACCGTGCTGCACGCGGAGCTCGACCTCGTACCCGTGCCGCCCCACGAGGCCATGCTGGTGCTCGGCTACCCCGACATCTGCGCCGCCGCCGACGACGTGCCCCGCCTCCTCGAACACTGTTCCCCTTCCCAACTGGAGGCGCTGGACGGGCGGATGGCGCAGCTCATGCGCGAGGAGCACGCCTACCTCGAATCCCTCGACCGGTTCCCGGAGGGCGAGAGCTGGCTGCTCGTGCAGTTCACCGGCGACAGCCAGGACGACGTCGACGGTCAGGCCCACGCCCTGCTGCGGGCGCTGGGGCGGGAGGAGAAGGACGCCTCGGTGGCGTTCTCCGACGACCCGGCGCGCGAACAGCAGCTCCTCAAGGCCCGCGAGGCCGGGCTCGGTGTGACCGCGCGGCCGCCCGACGAGCGCGAGACGTGGGAGGGCTGGGAGGACTCGGCCGTCCCGCCGGAGCGCCTGGGCGACTACCTGCGCGCCCTCAGGGAGCTGTTCGAGGAATTCGGCTACGACCATCCCTCGCTGTACGGGCACTTCGGCCAGGGGTGCGTGCACACGCGTATCCCCTTCGGCCTGAAGACGGCCGAGGGGGTGGCCTCCTTCCGCCGGTTCCTGTTCCGGGCGGCCGATCTGGTCGCGTCCTTCGGCGGGTCGCTGTCGGGCGAACACGGCGACGGGCAGGCCCGTGGTGAGCTCCTGGTCCGCATGTTCGGCGAGCCGCTCGTGGGGGCGTTCGGCGAGCTGAAGGCGCTGTTCGACCCGGACGACCGGATGAACCCGGGGAAGATCGTCAGCCCCTGCCGCGCGGACGAGAACCTGCGGCTCGGCGCCCGCTGGCGGCCGCGGGAGTTCGACACCCACTTCGGCTACCCCGACGACGAGGGCTCCTTCACCCGGGCGGTGCTGCGCTGCGTCGGCATCGGGAACTGCCGCACCCACTCCGGCGGCGTCATGTGCCCCTCCTACCGGGCGACGGGGGAGGAGGAGCACTCCACCCGGGGCCGGGCCCGGCTGCTGTTCGAGATGCTGGACGGCCACGCCGATTCGCCGGTGACCGGGGGCTGGCGCTCCAGTGAGGTCAACGACGCGCTCGACCTCTGCCTGGCCTGCAAGGGCTGCAAGTCCGACTGCCCGACCGGCGTCGACATGGCCACCTACAAGGCCGAGTTCCTCTCCCACCACTACACGCGCCGCCTGCGCCCGGCCGCGCACTACTCCCTGGGCTGGCTGCCGCTGTGGGCCCGTCTGTCCCGGCTGGCCCCCAGGGCCACCAACGCGCCCTCCTGCGCGCCCCCGGCATCGCCCGGCTCGGCAAACGGGCCGCGGGCGTGGCGCCCCAGCGCGAGGCACCCGCCTTCGCCGAGGAGTCGTTCGTGCGCTGGTGGGCGGCGCGCGGCAGGTCCGAGCCCGATCCGGCCGACGCGCACACCGTCGTCCTGTGGCCCGACACGTTCTCCACGTACTTCCACCCCGGCGTCGCCAAGTCCGCGGTACGGGTCCTGGAGAGCGCCGGGTTCCATGTGGCGGTGCCCACGCAGGCCGTGTGCTGCGGCCTGACCTGGGTCTCCACCGGTCAACTCACCACCGCCCGGCGGGTGTTGCGCCGCACCCTCGACGTGCTGCGGCCATGGCTGGAGGCGGGCACCCCGATCGTGGGCCTCGAGCCGTCGTGCACCGCCGTCTTCCGCGCGGACGCGCCCGAACTGATGCCGGACGACCAGGACGTACAGCGCCTGGCTCAGCAGACCCGGACCCTCGCCGAGTTCCTGCTCGAGCGGGCGCCGCACGAGTGGCGGCCGCCGCGGCTCTCCCGGCAGGCCGTCGTCCAGCCGCACTGCCACCAGCACGCGGTACTCAAGGACGACGCCGACCGTGAACTGATGCGCCGCACGGGCCTGGACGCCGAGGTCCTGGACGAGGGCTGCTGCGGCCTGGCCGGCAACTTCGGCTTCGAGCAGGGCCATTACGACCTGTCCATGAAGATCGGCGAGCAGGGCGTCCTGCCCGCGGTCCGCGACGCCTCGCCGGGCTCCCTGGTCATCGCCGACGGGTTCAGCTGCCGCACCCAGATCGAGCAGGGCGACACCGGCCGCCGGGCCGTGCACCTCGCCGAGGTGCTGGCGCTCGGGCTCGACGGGCCGCTGCCCGCCAGCCATCCGGAGAAGCTCGCCGCCCGCCCCGAGCCGTCGCCCAAGGACGCGCGGCTGGCCACCGGCGCGGCCTGCCTGGCCCTGGGCGGCGCAGCGGCCGCCCTCTACGCCTGGACCCGCCGGCGCCGCGGCTGACCGAAGGGTTCACCCCCACCCCCGATCCAGCGAAACGCACCAGCGAAAGGCTGTCCCGTGTCCCTCAAAGTCTCCGACCACGTTCTCCAGCGGCTGCGCGAGTGGGAGGTCGAGAACGTCTTCGCCTACCCGGGCGACGGCATCAACGGCCTGCTCGCCGCGTGGGGGCGCGCCGAGAACAAGCCCCGGTTCATCCAGGCCCGGCACGAGGAGATGGCCGCCTTCGAAGCCGTCGGCTACGCCAAGTTCTCCGGCCGGGTCGGCGTGTGCGCGGCCACGTCGGGCCCGGGCGCCATCCACCTCCTCAACGGCCTGTACGACGCGAAGCTGGACCACGTGCCGGTCGTCGCGATCGTGGGCCAGACCAACCGCAGCGCCATGGGCGGCTCCTACCAGCAGGAAGTCGACCTGCTGAGCCTCTACAAGGACGTGGCCGGCGACTACTGCGAGATGGTCACCGTGCCCGAGCAGCTGCCCAACGTCCTCGACCGCGCGATGCGCGTCGCCCGTGCCCGGCGCACGGTGACCGCGATCATCATCCCGGCCGACGTGCAGGAGCTGGACTACTCGCCGCCGCAGCACGCCTTCAAGATGGTGCCCTCGAGCCTCGGCATGGCCGCCTACGCGCCGGTCCCGGCCGACGACGACATCGCCCGGGCCGCGGAGGTGCTCAACGCGGGGGAGAAGGTGGCCATCCTCATCGGACAGGGCGCCCGGGGCGCCCAGCCCGAGGTGCGCGAGGCCGCCGACGTGCTCGGCGCGGGCGTGGCCAAGGCCCTGCTCGGCAAGGACGCGCTGCCCGACGACCTGCCGTACGTGACCGGCTCGATCGGCCTGCTCGGCACGCGGCCCAGCTACGAGCTGATGCAGGGCTGCGACACGCTGCTCGTCATCGGATCGAGCTTCCCCTACACCCAGTTCATGCCCGGTCTCGACCAGGCGCGCGCGGTGCAGATCGACATCGATCCGCACATGGTCGGGCTGCGCTACCCCTTCGAGGTCAATCTGGTCGGTGACGCGCGCGAGACCCTCAAGCGGCTCCTTCCGCAACTGCGGCGCAAGGGCCACGGCAAGTGGCGCAAGAAGATCGAGAAGGACACCGCACGCTGGTGGGAGGTGATGGAGCGGCGCGCCGCGGTGGAGGCCGATCCGATCAACCCCGAGTACGTGGTGCACGCGCTCGACGCGCTCCTGCCCGACAACGTGATCCTGGCCGCCGACTCGGGCTCCGCCGCCAACTGGTACGCCCGCCACCTGCGCATGCGCGGTTCGATGCGCGGCTCGCTGTCGGGCACCCTGGCCACCATGGGCCCCGGCGTCCCCTATGTGATCGGCGCCAAGTTCGCTCACCCCGACCGCCCGGCCGTCGCGATCGTGGGCGACGGGGCGATGCAGATGAACGGGCTCGCCGAGCTGATCACCGCGGGCAAGTACTACCAGGACTGGAGCGACCCCCGGCTCGTCGTCGCCGTGCTCAACAACCAGGACCTCAACCAGGTCACCTGGGAGATGCGCGCCATGTCCGGCGCCCCCCAGTTCCTGCCCTCGCAGTCCCTGCCCGACGTGCCGTACGCCGACTTCGCCCGCTCGATCGGCCTCGGCGGCGTACGCGTGGAGAAGCCGGGCGACGTCGAAGGGGCCTGGCGGCAGGCGCTGGCGGCCGACCGGCCGTTCGTCATCGACTTCCGCACCGACCCCGCGGTGCCGCCGATCCCGCCCCACGCCTCGCTGGACCAGATCGAGGCCGCGGCCGCGTCGGTCCTCAAGGGCGACAGCGACCGCGCCGGGATGATCAAGCAGGGCCTCAAGGCCAAGGTGCAGGAGATGCTCCCGGGCACCCGTCACCGCCACCCGGACGGAGGGGACGACGCGCGATGACGTCCGTGCCCTCCGGCGGTGCCCACGCGGGCGGTGATCTGCTCGTCGAGGAGGTCGAAGCGGCCGCGTACACGCTGCCCACCGACGCCCCGGAGGCCGACGGCACGCTGGAGTGGGACAGGACGACCCTGGTGGTGGTCCATGTCCGCTCCGGCGCAGCCGTGGGGCTCGGCTACACCTACGGAGCGCCCGAGACGGCGGCCTACGTCCGCGGGCACCTGGCGTCCGTGGTGAAGGGGCGCCTGGTGTGGGACGTGCCGGGCGTGAACGAGGCGATGACCCGGTCGGTGCGCAACGACGGCCGCCCGGGCCTGGTCTCGGGTGCGATCTCCGCCGTCGACATCGCCCTGTGGGACCTCAAGGCCAGGGCCCTCGGCGTACCGCTGACCCACCTGCTCGGGCGGGCCCACCCGAGGGTGCCGGTGTACGGGAGCGGCGGTTTCACCACCTACGACGCCCGGCGCCAGGACGAGCAACTGCGGCACTGGGTCGAGGACCAGGGCATCCCCCGCGTCAAGATCAAGATCGGTGAGTCGTGGGGGAGGAGCGAGCGGCGCGACCGGGAGCGCGTCGCCGAGGCCCGCGCCTCCATCGGTGACAGCACCGCCCTGTACGTCGACGCCAACGGCGCCTACACCGTCAAACAGGCCGTGCGGATGGGGAGTTGTCTCGACGGCCACGGCGTCACGTGGTTCGAGGAACCCGTCTCGTCGGACGACCTCGAAGGCCTCGCCCGGATCCGGTCGGCCGTCACCGTGGACGTGGCGGCCGGCGAATACGGTTACACGCTGGCCTACTTCGGGCACATGCTGAGGGCCGGCGCGGTGGACTGCCTCCAGGCGGACGCGACCCGCTGCGGTGGGCTCACCGTGTGGCTGCGCGCCGCGGCCCTCGCCCAGGCGTTCGGGGTGCAGATCTCCGGACACTGCGCCCCGCACGCGCACGCTGCCGCCGCGGCGGCAGCGCCCAACCTGCGCCACCTGGAGTGGTTCCACGACCACGTCCGGCTGGAGTCGCTGCTGTTCGACGGCGTCCTGGACCCGAAGGGCGGACACATCACCCCGGGCGCCGACGGCTCGCCGGGCCATGGACTGACGCTGAGGACCGCCCATGCCGAGCCCTACCGCACCGGCTGACCCGGCAGCCACACCGCCGCCGTCAGCGGCGGCCCCCCGTCGCACGCGAAAGGCAGGGCCATGCCCGAGACCGTAGTCATCACCGGAGCGAGCGCTGGCATCGGCCGTGCCACCGCCCGGCTCTTCGCCCGGCGCGGAGCCAATGTCGCGCTCCTGGCCCGGGGGGAGGCGGGCCTGGAGGCGGCCGCGGCGGAGGTCGACGAGCTGGGCGGGCACGCTCTGGCGATCCCCGTCGACGTCGCCGACCACGATCAGGTCGAGAAGGCCGCGGACAGTGCCGAGGCCGCCTTCGGACCCATCGACGTGTGGATCAACGTGGCCTTCACCTCGGTGTTCGCTCCCTTCACCGAGATCACCGCGGACGAGTTCCGGCGCGTCACGGAGGTGACCTATCTCGGCTTCGTGCACGGCACGCGCACCGCGCTGGCCCGGATGGTCCCCCGCGACCGGGGCACCATCGTGCAGGTCGGCTCGGCGCTCGGCGAGCGCTCCATCCCGTTGCAGTCGGCGTACTGCGGAGCCAAGCACGCCGTGAACGGGTTCACCTCGTCGGTGCGTACCGAGCTCCTCCACACCAAGAGCCGGGTGCGCGTCACCGTGGTGCAGATGCCGGCCGTGAACACGCCCCAGTTCTCCTGGGTGCGCTCGCGCCTGTCCGGGCATCCACAGCCGGTTCCGCCGATCTACCAGCCCGAAGTCGCCGCGCGTGCCGTCCTGTTCGCGGCCGACCACCCGGGCCGCAAGCAGTACTACGTCGGCGCGTCCACGCTCGCGACCGTCTGGGCCAACCGGTTCGTGCCCGCCCTCCTGGACCGCTACCTCGCCCGCACCGGCTACGCGTCCCAGCAGCGCGAGGACCTGCCGCCGGAGACGGTTCGCGGCAATCTGTGGCGGCCTCTCGACCAGGCACCGGGCGACGACCACGGAGCCCACGGCATCTTCGACGACAGCGCCCACGCCCGCTCCTACCAGGTGGCGCCGGCCCGCCATCCCCTGCTCACCACGGGCGCCGGTCTGGGCGCGCTCGGCGTGGCGGGATGGGTCCTGCGCCGCTGTCGCGGCCGGGTGTGAACCCATGACCGCGACCAGCGTGGCGCACCTGCCGATACGAGGTTTTCTCCTGCCGTCCCGTGGTATTCCGGCTAGTGCATTCCTTGCGTACGAAGGAATGAAGGCGCCGGACGGGTTGGGACCATCAGCCGCCGGCGCCGCCCTTGTCCGGGTGCGGCGGCGGCCGGACCCCGCCGCCTCAGGCGTCGCTGAGGCAGGGCGCGTCGGCTCGCTCCACGTGCGGCCGGGTCTCGAAGCGCGGCACCGTCGCCGTCGTGGCGAGGGTGGGCGTAGGGGGCAGCGGACGCAGGGGGCGGAGCGCCTGCGGCTGGGCGGCGAGGGTGAACCAGACGACCTTGCCGTCGGGAATGGTGTGGGTGCCCCAGCTGTCGCTGAGGTGCGCGATCAGGGCGAGTCCGCGGCCCCGTTCGGCGAAGGGCCGGGGGCCCTGGAGGCGGGGCAGACGGGGGTCGTTGTCCGCGACGGACGCGGTGAGCTGTCCACGGGCCCAGCGCAGCTCAAGGACGCACCTCTGGTCGCCCTTGGTGTGGCGGTGGACATTGGTGAGGAGTTCGCACACGCCGAGGCTGACGGGCTGGATGATTCCCTCCAGGCGCCAGTGCCGCAGATGTGCGGCGACGATGCGGCGGACCTGCGGTACGCGGGCCGGTGTCGCCTGCAGACTCAGCGTGTACTCCCGGGGACTGTCGATGGTGACCACTGCGACTCCCTTGTCCGGCGGAAGCGGCTCGACGGCCTCTTCCACGTCCGCAGCCACGCGAGGGCTACCAAAAGTAGCCGGATGGGCACAGCGCGGATTCCTCCAGCATGACCCGTACGGCGGCATCCGCAACACGAGGCGCGGGGGCCGCGGCAGTACGGCCCGGGCGCCCGGCGCCGCGTCGCTGACAGGCGGCGACACGTCGGCGGCGGGATAGTGGGACCGTCTATGGCCGGTGCGTCGGAAGGTGAACGGTGCGTCGGAACTCCTGGAAGCGAGGGCCTTCGTGACGCGCACACCGACAGACTCCACGGCTCGTCTCGGCTCCGGCGCCCCGGTGTTCGGGGCGCCGTGCTGGGTGAGCCTGATGGCTCGCGACCTGACCGCCGCGACGGACTTCTACGGCCGGGTGATGGGCTGGACGTTCGTGCCCGCCGGGCTGGGGGACGAGTTCCGGATCGCGTTGGCGGACGGACTTCCGGTGGCCGGAATCGGGGCGCTCGCCCAGGCTTTTCAGGTCGCGGTGGCGTGGACGCCGTACTTCGCGGTGGAGGACGCGGATGTCACCGCGGCCCGGATCCGCGAGCGCGGCGCGACGGTCGCGGTCGGACCGGTCGCGCTCCAGGCCGGGCGGGGCGCGTTGGCCGCCGACCGGGACGGGGCCGTCTTCGGGATCTGGCAGGGCCCCCTGGTCTCCAACTGGGAATCCTGGCGCGACGCCGCACCGGCCTGGACCCGGCTGCACACCCGAAACGCCTTCGAGGCGGCGATCTTCTACGGCGAGGTCCTCGACTGGGCCTGCGACCGCCCCGGCTGCTGCGACGTCCAGTACGAACACGACGAGGTCGTGCTGCGCCACGCCGGGCACATCGTGGCCCGCCTGACCTCCGGCGCCGTCGAGGCCGCCCCCGACCCCAGCCTGCGGCCCCACTGGCACACCCACTTCGCGGTCAAGGATCCCCATCACCACGCCGAGAAGGCCCTCGACCACGGCGCGACCGTGCTCGCCGACGGCACCTCGCCCACCGGCCCCTGGGTCCGCCTCGGCGACCCCGACGGCGCCACCTTCACCCTCAGCGGCACCGGATAGGCCCGTACCCGCATGGTGTTCATCCGCCGCGCCGGGGAAGATGCCCGGGCGGGGGCCAGGACCGTAGCGAGCTGGAGGTGGCGTCCATGTGCCGTCTGTTCGGACTGAGCAGTGCCCCGCGCCGCAGCCGGGCCACCTTCTGGCTGCTCGACGCGCCGGACAGCCTCATGGCGCAGAGCCACCGGGACCCGGACGGGACGGGCCTTGGATACTTCGACAGCGACGGCACGCCCCAGGTGCGCAAGGCGCCGGACGCGGCGTACGAGGACCGCGCGTTCGCGCGGGAGGCCCGGCAGGTCTGCTCGGCCACCTTCCTCGCCCACATCCGCCTGGCCTCGACCGGCAGTCTCACCGCCCCCAACACCCACCCCTTCCAGCAGGACGGGCGGCTGTTCGCGCACAACGGCGTCGTCGAGGATCTGGCGGCCCTGGAGGCCGAGTTGGGGGAGGACCTGTCCCTGGTGGCGGGGGACACGGATTCCGAGCGGGTCTTCGCGCTGATCACCCGGGAGGTCCGCCGCGCGCGGGGCGACATCGGCGCCGGCATCGAGCGGGCCACCCGCTGGATCGCCGGGCAGCTGCCCGTCTACTCGCTCAACCTGATCCTGACCACCCCGGACGAACTGTGGGCCCTGCGCTATCCGGCGACGCACGAGCTGTACGTACTGGAGCGTGAGGCGGGCGGCCCGCACGGGGCGCGGCACCTGGACCACAGCGGCAGCGCCGGGCGCATGCGCGTCCACTCCGGAGATCTCGCCGACGCCCCCGCGGTCGTGGTGGCGAGCGAGCGGATGGACGAGCACCCCGCCTGGCGTCTGATGGAGCCGGGGGAGCTGTTCCACGTCACGCCCGAGGGCGACGCGGAACGGAGGATCGTCCTGCCGGACGCACCGGCCCACCCGCTCCAGCTCGCTGATCTGTCCGAGCGGGCGGCCCACTCGCAGAAGTCGGGCGGGTGAGCCGGCAGCGTCCTAGCGGCTACCGGCGGGTGTCGGGGTCCGAGGCGTCCGGCGTCTGCGAGGCCTCGGGCGGCTGCCAGGAGTCCGAGCGCGGCTGAGGCTCCTGCGGAGGCATGGGCTTGCGGGCGGCCCGACGGCTGCCGAACCAGAAGGCCCCGATCAGCACGGCGACGATGATGATGCCCACGATGGTGAACAGCCAGGACGTCGAGCTGGCGGCGAGTGTCTGCGAAGCAGCGAAAGTGGTCATGGAAAACGCCTACCCCCGATGAGGCCGACCTGACACGGCGTACCCGGCGCGCGTGGCATCCGGCCCCATCGGCCCCTTTTGGTGACCGTGCGTGACCGTTCGGGATGCGGGGGTCGCGGGTCGCTGTTTGGCTGGAGGCATCTGCATCCCCCCGAGTTCAGGAGTGATCATGAGCGTTGCGGACGAGTTCGGTGCCCGTGCCCAGCAGATGCGCCAGAAGGCGGAGGAGCTGGAGCAGGCCGCGGAGCGCGCCGCCGACCCGGCGGAGCGTCAGCGGCTGAAGGACAAGGCCCGCCGTCTCCAGGAGCAGAGCAAGATGCAGGGCGACAGCGGTGGCATCGACCCCATGTGAATGAGCCCGCACAGCGCCGCGGCGGCCCCTCGCAGGCGATGAGGGGCCGCCGAGTGGCGCTCCGGTACGCCGTGAACCTGCCTGCCCGGCAGGTGAGTTGACGACCCGTCACCCGGTCAGGATGCCCGGCAGGGCGAGCCCGCCGAGCAGGGCCGTGCCCACCAGGAGCCAGGCGACGTAGTCGCCGATGTGGCCCGAGTGCAGCCGGCGCAGCGGCGCCGTCCAGGCCTGGGGTTCCCGGGTTGCCGGGCCGCGGACCGCCATCCCCGCGAGCCCCGCGGCCAGCGCGGCCGACGCGAGGCCCCACAGGACGCCGGTGAGCGTCCAGTGCGGCGCGTGGGGAGCGGTCGAGTCGAAGGTGCGGCCGACCGCCGCGGCCAGGCCCGGGATCACGCCCGCCGCCAGTGCTCCGGCGAGGAGCACGGCCGGGACCGCGATCATGGTGGCCGGCACCCGGCCGATCTTTCCCTCGGTCTCGGGTTCCTCGTCCCCTCCGCTGGTTCCGTACCCCGGGTTGCCCAGCGGGCGCGGCCCGAGCCCGAGGAACACCCGCGCCGCGATGCGCAGCACGGCGCCCGCGGTGACCGCGGAGACGGCCACGAACAGGACGGTGAAGCCGCCACCCGCCGCCTCCTCGGTGAGGGACTTCCCGAGCCCCGTGCCGAACGGCGGAAACCCGGCCAGGGCCAGGCCGCCCACCGTGAACAGGGCGGCCACCCCCGGCAACTCCCGCGCCCGGCCGTGCAGTTCGTGCTCGTCCACGCTGCCGTACCGGTCGAGCAGGATTCCCGCGCAGGCGAACAGGGCCGCCTTGACGCCCGCGTGGCCCAGGACGTAGAGGGCCACACCGCCCGTCGCCTCCGGCTTCAGCAGGCCGACGCCGACCAGGAAGAGCCCGGTGTGCGCGACGGTCGAGTACGCCAGGAGGCGTTTGATGTGGCGCTGCTGCCAGCACATCAGCGCGCCGACCAGGGAGGTCAGCACGCCGAGCACCACTAGGGCGCGTTCGGCGTCCGGGGCCGGCACCCCGCCCGGCCCGGCGAACACCGTCGAGTAGACCCGCCAGGTGCCGTACAGGCCGAGCTCGACCATGACCCCGGACAGCAGCATGCACACCGGGGTGGGCGCCACCGCGTGGGCGTCGGGCAGCCAGAAGTGGAACGGCAGGGCGGCGGCCTTGACCAGGAGGCCGGTCAGTACGAGGGCGAAGGCGGCCAGGACCAGCGCGTCGGGTCCTCCCTGGGCGTCGAGGTGGCTGCCGATCTGCCGCATGCCGAGCTCGCCGGTGCGTGCGTAGAGCAGCACGATCCCGGTCAGGGAGGCGTACGCGCCCAGGGAGTTGATCACCCCGAAGGTGAGCGCGCCCTGGACGGCCTTCGCCTCCTCGACGCGGTAGCCGGTCAGGGCGTACGCCACGACACTCATCAGCTCGAAGAAGACGAAGGCGTTGAACAGGTCGCCGGTCAGGGCGAATCCGCACATGCCTGCCTGGAAGAGCAGCACCAGGGCGGGGAAGGAACCCGCGTGGCGGCGCGGCGGCTCGTCGAAGTAGTGCCAGGAGTAGGCGAGAACGGCGACGACCAGGACCGAGACCAGGGCGGCGAGGCCGGTGCCGGTCGCGTCGCCGATCAGGACGATGCCCACGCCCTCACCGTCGCGGGGGCGCCAGCCGCCGACCCATTCGACGGCGTCGGGGGAGGAGTGGAGCAGCAGGACGATCGCGAGCCCGGCCGTGGCCGCCGCGACGGCGCATCCGACCGACTCGGCCACGACGCGGGGCAGCTTGCGGCCGACCGCGACCAGGGCGGCGGCGCCGAGCATCGGAACGGCCACGACCAGGGGCAGCAGGTGGTTCATCCGCGCAGCTCGAAGAGTTCGTCGGGGTCGACCGTTCCGTGCCGTTTGGCGACCTGTATGACCAGGGCGAGCAGGAGGGCGGTGACCGTGGCGCCGACCACGACGTCGGTGAGCGCGAGGGCCTGGACGACCGGGTCCACCAGCGGGCGTGCACCGGGCGGCACGTCGGAGAAGACGGGGGCCGTCGCGCCGTCGCGGTACCCGACCGCGAGCAGCAGGACATACGTGGATGACTGACACACCGTCAGGCAGCCCACGGCGTGCACCAGATGACGGCTCGTGGCCAGGCCGTAGCAGCCGACCAGGAAGATCCATCCGGCGACGAGATACGGCACCGAGTTCATCACGGCCGGACCACACCCCCGCTCATCGTGTGCTCCCTTCCGTCGGTCCGTTCGCGTCCTCGATCTCGACGGCCTGGTCGAGGAAGCGGGCGAGCAGGACGACCACGGCGCAGGCCACCTCCATGCCGACCGCCGCGTTGAGCAGCGGCACGGTGCCGCCGGACGCGAGCGTGTTGAACGTGCCGTAAGGAAGGGTGTTGGCGAGGAACGCCGATCCCGTCAGCAGCCCCGCCACGCCGAGCACGAGATAGGCCGCCTCGCCGGCCGCGTCCCCCACCTCGTACAGGCCGACCGGCCGGATCCGTTCCAGGGCGTGGTAGTCCGCGCCGATGTACAGCAGATGCAGCGAGGTCGCCACGACCACCCCGCCCTGGAAGCCGCCGCCGGGGCTGAGCTGTCCGTGCGCGATGACGTACAGGCCGCACAGCAGGGCGACGGGCAGCATGATCTGCGCGTAGCGGCGTACGGCCGGGGCGACCTCGGCCGGGGCGGGCGGCACCTCGCGTTCGTCGCGGGTCTGGCGCAGCAGGATCACGGTCCCGAGCACTGCCCCGAACAGGATGCTCTCCTCGCCCAGCGTGTCGAAGGCCCGCAGGTCGAAGTTGACGGAGGAGATGACGTTGGCGGTGTGCCGGGCGAGAGATGCTGCGACGGCTCGGTCGCCGTAGGGGTGGCGCGCGCCACCGAAGTGGGGCAGGCGCAGGTAGCCGGCGACGAGCAGTGCGGCGACGGCGAGCCCGCCGGTGGCGAGGACCCACAGGCGCATCCGCCGGCTCATCGTCGACCGCCCTTGCGCTGTCCGCGGCGGCGTACCTTGCGGACGGACAGCAGGATGAGCAGTGGGGTCAGTGCCGAGCCGACGGCGAGCTGCGACAGGCCCACGTCGGGTGCCTGGAAGACCGTGAAGAGCACCGCGAGCGCGAACCCGAGCACCGCGAGCACCAGGGCCTGGCGGGCCGGGTCGCGCACCGCGACGGCGGCGGTCGCCGCGGCGGCGACGAGCAGCAGCGAGACCAGGGTGAGCGCGTCAGTCACGGTCCGCCGCCCCCGCCCCGGGAAAGCCGCCCGCCAGCGACCGGGAAGCGATCACGTTGCCCGCCACCAGCAGCACTCCGATCAGTACGAGCTTCACCATGGCCCGCCCGGGGCCCGTGGCCACGCACATCGCCACCACGATCACGGTCGCCGCCACGGCCACCACCGCCGTCAGCAGGTTGGCGTGCGGGGGATGGTCATCGAGGTCCTCGGCGAGCAGCCGGGCGTACACCAGCGTGCCCGCCGGGCCGAGGACGGCGATCACCAGCGCGAGGTCCCCGTAGGCGGGCCGGGCATAGGCCTGGCTGAGCAGCAGCATGACCAGGGACACCACCGAGGTGCCGAAGTTCTGCGCGAGGACGCGGCGCTCCAGTGGGCCGGTCGCCACGCCCCACACCACCGGGCCGAACCCGAGGGCGAGCAGGGCGGTCGCGGAGACGAGCCAGCCGTTCACCGGCCGCTCATCGCTCGGCGCGCCGCCCACGCGGCGATCGCCGCCAGCAGCGCGGCCGACCCTCCGACGAGGCACTCCAGGGGGTCGACCGTGCTGATGAGCACGAGCCATCCGCCCGCCAGGAGCACCCACCAGGCGAGGACTTCGGCGCCGACGGCCGCCGCTCGACCCATCTGTACATCACCTCGCACCCGACCCGGAATCAGCTGTTCGGCCCGATTTCATGGGCTTCCTCATGAAAGCACCGGCGCCCCGCGCGCCCCCGGCGGCGCGCTGTGCCGATGCCTTCGAGCGCGTCCCTGGAAACCGCGCCTGCCGGGCCACCCAGTACCCGGCGGGCCCGCGGTCAATCACCCGGCCCGGCAGCGGGACACATCCGCCGCCGGGCGCGCGACGCTCGCCGCATCAGCCGGATGGCGGGCGTCAGGAGCCGCATACAAGGCCTGCGGCGGGATACCTGGCTAGGGTCGGAGCTGGAAGAGGCCCGCTCCGGCTGCCGCCGTTCTGCCGCGCCGAGCGGACCGGCGCCCGGAGATCCCGTCCGGCCTCGAAGAGAGGTACTGGCAGATGCACCCGTCGCTCGCCTGTCCCTCACCCGCGCCGGACGGACGGGAGGGCCGCGATGGCGACCGCCGGTCCTGAGGGCCTCGGCCGCGACCCCGCCCGGAAGCCCTCCGTGGGACCGGCGTCCGCCGGAAGACGCGGGCGCAGAACGAGGATCGTGGTGGGCGGCCGGTCCTGGGTCGCCATCGGTTTCTCCCTCGGCCTGGGCGCGACGCTGGCGTGGCTGACCGTGCAGACGGTCCTCGAGGTCGGCAGCCTGCTCACGCTGCTGCTCCTGTCCGTCTTCGTCGCGCTCGCCCTGGAGCCCGTGGTCGCCTGGCTCACCCGGCACCGGATGCGGCGCGGCTGGGCGGTGCTGGTGGTCCTGATCGTCCTGCTCGCGTTCTTCGCGGGCTTTTTGGCGCTGGTCGTGCCCCCGGTCACGGACGAGGTCAACGCGCTGGTCAAGGCGGTGCCCGGCTGGCTGAAGCAACTCCACGACCACAACTCGACCCTCGGCAAGTTCGAGGACCGCTACCACGTCCTCGCCAAGGCCAAGGAGCAGTTCTCCTCGGGTGGCGCGGCGGGCCTCGCGGGGGGTCTGCTGGGCGCGGGCCGGGTGGTGGTCGGGGCGGTGACCTCGGCGGTCGTCGTCATCGTGGTGACGGTGTACGTGATGGCGTTCCTGCCCTCCCTGAAGCGGTTCTTCCTACGCTTCGTCGCCGCGAGCAAACGCCCGCGCGCCCGGGACGTCACGGAGGAGATCCTGAACCGGGTGGGGCGCTACATGCTCGGCAACGTGCTCACCTCGGTGATCGCGGGTCTCGCCACGTTCATCTGGTGTGTGGTCACCGATGTCCCCTACCCCGCGGCGCTCGGCGTCTTCATCGCGCTCATGGACCTGATCCCGATCGTCGGCACCACGATCGGCGGTCTCGTCGTCAGCCTCGTGGCGCTGTCGATGTCGCTGCCCGTGGCCCTGGCGACAGCGGGGTTCTACGTCGCCTTCCGCGTGGCCGAGGACTATCTGATCGTGCCGCGGGTGATGCGGTTCGCCGTCGACGTCCATCCCCTGGTCACCGTCGTGGGCGTGCTCCTGGGCGGAGCCCTGCTCGGCATCGTCGGAGCCCTGGTCGCCATTCCGGTGGCCGTGGCCATCGGCCTGATCCTGGACGAGCACGTCTTCTCCCGGACCGACGCGTCCTGAGCCGCCCCGGCGGCCGGGACGTCAGATCCGCTGGTCGCTGTAGCCGCACACCCAGGACAGGGCGTCGTGCACACCGCGCGTGAAGCCACGCACGCTCGCCGGGGTGGTGACGTCGTCGAGCTGGACGACGGCCGCGTCCACCTCGGCGGTCAGCAGCCGCAGATCCGGCTGGTGCCGGGGTGCCGTGCCCGTGACCGGAGCCTGGGCGGCGCGGCCCATGGCCCAGCGGTAGGCGGCGGCCACGCCGAGGGCGTACTGCGCGGGCGCGTCGGACCGGGCGGTCAGGTACTTCAGCGCCAGGTCGACGTCGGTGCGGGGCCGGACGCCGACCAAGGGCGCTCCGCCCTCGCGCGTGGCCCGGTCCTGGGATGCGGTCACTTCGCTCACCTCTGCATGCCGTGGATCGTCGCTTCAGGGGGTCTGCCAAGACGGGTACCCAGCGTGCGGCGTTATTGGCATGCCATTCCGGCGCCGTCCCACCGGACGGCGCCGGAACTCAGCGCGGACGCGGGCCGAAGCGCATGACGCACGGGTCCGGGCCGCCGCCGTAGGGGTGCCAGGCGGCCAGGCCCTCGCCGTTGGGGGAGCCGGTGGCGGTGAACGCGGCGAGCGCTCCGCCGAAGGCGCGGCCCAGTGCCCGGTCCTCGTCGTCGACGGCGCCCAGCATCGGGGCGTCGGGGTAGGCGTCGAAGGTGTTGAAGAGGAAGGGGAGTTCGGCGCAGTGCGGGCAGCCGAGGCCGAGGTCGTCGGGGTCGGGGCGGCGGGTGAAGCGATAGACGTACGCCGGGGTGCCGTGGGCCGCCCGATGCGCGGCGAGCTTGGTCGTCCCGTCGCCGAAGAACAGATCACCGACCCGCTCGACGAAGGCCTGGCCGGGGGAGACATCGCGGTCAAGGGGCTCGACGCGCGCGGGGGCACCGGTGGTGAGGCGGCTCAGCGCGTCCCGCGCCTCGTCGAAGGTGAACGCCCTCATGCGCGGATCCAGTGCCAGGAACGCCGTCATCTCGGTGTCGACGGTTCCGATCAGTACGTCCTTGCCGTCCAGCATGCCGTCGGCCAGCGCCCGCTGCCAGGTGCCGGGCTGGCCGGGGCCGCCGAGCACCGGCCGCATCACCGGCGTCACATCCCCGGGGCTCCGGGTGAGGCCCGCCATCAACTGACCGAAACCCTCCAGGAGTTGCTCGACCGGAAGGGCGCGCAGCGCCTTGCCCACATCGGCGGCGCCCGCCAGGCCGAGAAGGCGCACATAGGCGGCGGCCGTCGCCGCGGCGTCGTCCGACTCCTGCGGCGCGAGGCCCAGGGGAGCGCTCTGGAGGATCACCCGTCGTACGAGTGCGGCGGTGTCCGGGTCGGTGGCGAGCGCGAGGGCGGAGTGGGCGCCCGCCGACTGGCCGCCGACGGTGACGAGCCCGGGGTCGCCGCCGAACGCGGAGATGTTCTCCCGCACCCACCGAAGCGCGGCCCCCTGGTCCTGGGCGCCCAGGTTGACCGCACCCACGGCGGGAAGGTGGAGGTAACCCAGCGGCCCGACACGGTAGTTGATGGTCACCACCGTCAGGTCACCGAGCGCCGCGAGCCGGGCGCCGTCGTACCAGTCCCAGCCGCCGGAGCCGCTGGAGAACCCGCCGCCGTGGATCCAGACCAGCACCGGCCGGGGTGTCGACCCGGCGCCGAGAGCGTCGGCCGGGGTCCAGACGTTGAGGTTCAGGCACCCTTCCTCGTCCCAGTCCGGAACCCGGTGCCCCATGACCGCGTTGAGGCGCGAGGCGTTCTGTGGGACCGCCGGCCCCGAATGGGCGGCATCCCGTACGTCGTGCCACACCGGATGCTCCCGGGGCGCCGCGAAGCGCAGCTCTCCCACCGGGGACGCCGCGTAGGGAATCCCCCGGAAGGCCGCCACCGCGCCTCCGGGGCCGAAACCCGCCGGGGCGGGTGTGACGACGCCCCGCACCCGTCCCCGTCCGGTGGCGACCACCGGCCCTTCCCGCTCTGTCATCGCTTCCGCCTCTCCGTTGCGCGTGCCGACCGCCAACCCTGGTGTACGACACGGCGGTTGTCAGCAGGGCGGACCGGACCGGGCCGCACCCGGCTGCGCGCGGCGCGGACAGGCGCGCCCTGCCCGGAGGGGGCCGACCGGGCCCCACTACCCTGACGGCATGACGACGCACCCGGTGAGTGTTGACGCGATGATCGAGGACCTGAGGACGCTCGTCGAGGTCGAGTCCCCCTCGCGCGACCTCGACGCCCTGGCGGCCTCGGCCAAAGCGGTCGCGGGTGTCATCGAGAACCGCCTCGGCGGCCATGCCGTCCTCGTGGAGAGCGAGGCCGGTCCGCACGTCCACTGGTCCGGCGGGGGCGACCCCAAGGTGCTGATCCTCGGCCACCACGACACGGTGTTCCCGCTGGGCACCCTGGAGCGCCGCCCGTTCAAGGTCGAGGACGGACACGCGACCGGCCCCGGGGTCTTCGACATGCTGGGAGGCCTGGTGCAGGCCGTCCACGGCCTGGCGGCGCTCGAGGACCGCTCGGGCGTGGAGATCCTGGTGACGGCCGACGAAGAGGTGGGCTCGCGTTCCTCCCGCGCCCTCATCGAGGAACGGGCCCTGGCCTGCGGTGCGGTGCTCGTCTTCGAGGGGGCCGCCGACGGAGGCGGTCTGAAGACCGGCCGCAAGGGCTGCGGCACCTTCCAGGTCTCCATCGCGGGCCGCGCCTCGCACGCCGGCCTCGAACCCGCGGCCGGGGTCAACGCCCTGATCGAGGCGGCTCATCAGGTCCTGGACATCGCGGCACTGGCCCGTCCCGAGATCGGCACCACGGTCACCCCGTCCGTCGCGGCCGCGGGCACCCTCGACAACGTCGTCCCCGCGGCGGCGACCGTCGTCGTCGACGTCCGGGTCGAGAGCGCCGAGGAGAAGGAGCGGATCGAAGCGGCCTTCGCCGCGCTCGCCCCCCATCTCGACGAGGCGCGGGTCACGGTGGAGGGGTCCATCGGCCGACCCCCCATGCCCGAGTCGGCGTCGGTCGAGCTCTTCGCGGTGGCGCGGCGGCTGATGCCCGGCATCGAGGGCAAGGCGGTGGGCGGCGGGAGCGACGGCAACTTCACGGCCGCGCTGGGGGTGGCGACCCTCGACGGCCTCGGAGCGGTCGGTGGCGGCGCGCACGCCGACCACGAGTATCTGGTGGTCGACGCCATGCCCGAACGGGCCGATCTGGTGGCCGGATTGGTGAGGTTCATCCAGAGCAGGTAGCCCGGCGGCGTTACGTGACGGCCCGTCTGCCTCCCTCGGGGGCGGCGCCTTCGGCCAAGGCGCGGGGAAGCGCGTCGAGCAGGGTGAAGGAGCCGTCGAGGCGGACGAGCGTCAGTATCCGGGACACGCGGGGCGTGCCGCGTATCAGGCGCAGGACCCCGCCCCTCCAGGCCACGTGTTCGCGTACGGCCAGGAGCAGGCGGATGCCTCCCGCGTCGAGGAAGGTCACTGCCCGCAGATCCAGGACCACATCGGCGGCGCCTCGGCAGACCAACGCGTGGATGCGCGGCCCGAGTTCGCGATGGGCGAGCATGTCCAGCTCACCGTGCAGTTCGATGATGATGGTGCCGCCCACGGTGCGAGTCCGCAGCCAGAAGGCGAGTTCGTCAGCGCTCACGTCGCGCCTGCCTGTCTCTTGTGTTCCCGGTGCCCGAATGACGCACCGATGCCCGGCGTTTATCACTCTCTGTGACCTCTCGATGAGGTCGAAGCGAGGCCGTATGGCAAAGCCCCTGGTAGTGCTCATGCCCCGATGATCTGAGAATCTCACACGTGTGACGTTCTGTAATGGTGCGAGTTTCGGACAAGATTGCCCGCGGGGTGTCCGGCTGTGCGGGAGCGCCGCGCGGCGGGTCACAGCCGTACCTCGTGGCTCAACCGGGAGGGCCGGCTCGCTGACGGGAGCAGCCGGGGCCGGGAGGGGACTGGGTGGGGCGGGCGGCGCGCCGGGCCGCGCGCTGAACGCCGACGCCCCACGCGGTGATCCGCGTGGGGCGGGCTTGCCGGGGGGTGGCGTCAGTAGCGAACGGTGCTCGGGCGGCTCGCGGGGTGCGAGCGGTGCGGTGAGCTGCCGCCGGGACTCATGGAGAAGGCGCCGTTCTGGAGCGGGCCCGGGCTGTAGCCGCCGCTGGTCAGCGGCTGCGGGTTGAAGGCGTCGAAGACCTGGCCGTCGATGGTGATGCCGGAGAAGTCGAGGCGGTCGAAGGACGGGTAACTCTGGGTCGGCGATTCGATGATGGCCTCGGCGCTGACGTTCTGGGCGCCGAGGTACTGGGTGGTGTGCTCGGTCCAGCCGCGGGTGTTGTCCGTGAGAGTGAGGGTGTAGCTGCCGCCGCCGTCGGAGACCACGCTGCCGGTCATGCTGTCGCCCTCGAAGACGGGGTCGTCCCAGTAGACGGGCTCCGCCGGGTACATCTCGTACCAGGCGGAGAGCCGCGGGCTGCCGCTGGAGCAGTCGGTCTGCACACCGGTCTGCTCCACCGTCTGCGAGCCGTACCCGTCGATGCCGACCCAGGGGGCGAACAGGTCGTTGGCGGAGGTGCAGGTGGCGTGCGGTTCCACCCAGGAGCCGGTGATGCGGCCGAACGATCCCTGGGCGACGTAGCCGCCCCAGACGCTGTCCTTGATCTGTGCGCCGTGCGAGGTGTTCGGGCCGAAGGCGGAGGCGGTGGACGTACCGGCGCCGAGCGGCGTGACGACGGCCGCGGCGAGCAGCAGACAGGCGGCGGCCGATCTGGTCCGGTTGGTTCCGCGGAACTGCCGCGGGAGGCGTGGGCGGGTACCCATGGGCCGGTCTCCTCGGGATGGGGGAGTGGGGGAAGGCGGCGGGTGGGCCGGGCTCATGGTGAGGGCGGGCGGCCCCAACTCTCCAGGGGAGGACGGGATCCGGAACCTGTCATGGCGGGAACATGACATGATGCTCGGCTGGGGGTGGACAGAGCGGGCCCGCGGACAGTAGGCGCTCGCGCCGCACGCCCGGGCGCGACCGAGGAAGAGGCGGTCAGGATGGACCCCAACGCGCTCTCCATGAACGGGACTTCACCCGCCCCGGCCGGACCCGCCCCCGACGGCCCGCTCGCGGCGCTCGGCGTGCCGGAACCGGAGGAGCGCCTCTACCTCCACGTTCTCGCGAGACCCGGGCGCACCACGGAACGGATCGCCGCCGAGCTCGCGCTGCGCGACGAACAGGCGGCGGACCTCCTCGACTCGCTCGCCGCGCGAGGACTCCTGAGGTGGCGCGGCATACCGCCGTCGTGGTCGGCGGTGGCGCCGGACGTGGCCGTCGCGGCGCTCCTGCTGCGCCGCGAGGAGGAACTGTGCCGGGCCCGGGGGCGCGTCGGCGAGCTGATGCGGACCTACCAGCGGGCGCGGCGGCCGTCCGCCGAGGGGCTCGTGGAGATGGTGACCGGACGCGCCGCCATCGCGGACCGCTGGCGCGGGATGCAGGCGGGCGCCCGCCGCGACGTCCTCCTCTTCGACAAGGCGCCGCACATCATGCGGGCCGACCCCGGCGCCGAACTGCCCCTGCTGGCCAGGGGAGTCCGGATGCGGGTGCTCTACGAGGCGAACGCGGTGCGGGACCCGGGCCGGCTGGCCGAGCTCAGGGAGTTCGTCGAGGCCGGGGAAGAGGCTCGGGTGCTGCCCGAACTGCCCTGCAAACTGGCCGTGGTGGACGACCGGTGGGCCATGCTCCCCGTCTCCAGCGGCGCGGAACTGCGCGGCGCGCTCTTCGTGCGTTCCTCCTCGCTCCTCGACGCGCTGGTGGCGATGTTCGAGGTGTACTGGGACCGGGCGCCCCGCGTCCCCGACGCCGACGACCCCGGCCGCGCCGCCGGTGACCGCCGGCGTGAGCTGCTGACCCTGCTCTCGGCAGGCCTCACCGACGACAGCATCGCCCGCCACCTCGGGGTCTCTCCCCGGACCGTGCAGCGCTGGGTGCACGAGCTGATGGACGTGCTGGGCGCCCGCACCCGCTTCCAGGCGGGAATCCAGGCGGCACGGGCCGGACTGCTGTGAGGCGCGGCCGCGGGTGCCCATGGGTCCGCCGCGGCGCTGGAGGCGGCGACGGCGCGGTCGTTCACCCCCGCCGGTCGCCGGCCACCACCGGGCGGGCGGAGAGTCCGTCGCGCGTGGCCCGCAACGAGCCGAGGAGGCTGAGCGCGTGGGCGCTCGGGCTGCCCGGTTCGGCGTGGTAGATGACGAGCTGCTGACCGGGCGCGTCACGGACGTCGAACGCGTGGTAGGTCAGGCTCAACGGCCCCACCTGGGGGTGGAGGAACTGTTTCGCGTCGCTGGTCTTGCCGCGCACCGCATGGGAGTTCCACATGCGGGCGAAGACATCGCTGTGCTCGCTGAGGACTCCGACGAGCTCGCGCAGTGCCGGACTGTCCGGCTCGAAGCCGGCGGCCTCGCGCAGGTTGGCCACGGTGGCCTGGGCGGTCCGGTCCCAGCGCGTGAAGAAGTGCCGGGCGGCGGGGTCGAGGAAGGCCATGCGCGCCAGGTTGTCCGCGGGCTCGAAGGGGGAGTACAGCGCATCGGTCAGGGCGTTGGCGGCCAGGAGATCGAGCGTGCGGTTGATCACGAACGCGGGGGTGTGCGGATAGCCGTCCATGAGTTGGCGCAGCGACGCGCCGACCGACTCCGCGGTGCGTACGACAGGGGCGTCGGGGGCGGCGCCGGCCAGCCGGAACAGATGGGACCTGGCCGCCTCGTCCAGGCACAGCGCGCGGCTGAGGGCGTCCAGGACCTGGGGTGAGGGGTGGCGTTCGCGGCCCTGTTCCAGGCGGGTGTAGTAGTCCGCGTTCACCCCGGCCAGGACGGCGACCTCCTCCCGGCGCAGCCCGCTGACCCTGCGCACCCCATGGCTCGCCATCCCGACGTCCCGCGGCCGCACACCCGCCCGGCGCGCCCGCAGAAACTCCCCCAGGCCGTTGTCATTCATGCGCCCCAGGCTAGGTGGCGATGCCGCGGGCCGCCTGGGTGTGCGACACCCAGGCTGGGAGGGGACGCGTCCGACCCCGGCGCCCGGCCGGAACGTGTCCGTGGGGGGCTCAGTGCCCGCCGCCGAACCTCCATGCCGCGATGTCGCGGTAGTGGATCGGCCCCGGGCCGCGCCCGATGTTGCTCGCCACCAGGTGGAGACGCTCGGCCTGCCAGGTCCGGCCGGTGAAGTCCGAGAGTTCCCCGGCCAGGTCCAGCACGCTGGACAGGTCGTCGCGGCGGGCCCTGGCCAGCGTCAGATGCGGGCGCAGCGGGCGGTCCTCGAAGGCGATGCCGCACGCCTTGACCACGCCGCGGACCTCGGCGGTGAGCTGGTGCAGTCCGTCGAGCTCGCCGTCGATCCCGCTCCACAGCACCCGCTCGTCGAAGTGCCCGCCGCCGCGCAGCGCCAGTCGCAGAGGCCGGTGCGCGGCCGCGAGCTCCGCGAGGGGTTCCTGCAGCAGCGGGGCCGCCGTGACCGGAAGCTCACCGAGGAAGGCCAGGGTGATGTGCCAGTCCTCGATGCGGTTCCACCGCAGGCGCGGGTAGGCCGCGTAGGGCAGCACGCGGGCCAGCTCGTCCTTCGCCTCGTCGGGCGGGGCGAGTGCTATGAACACGCGGACGGTGGCGGGCTGGATCTCTTCGTTCACGTAGCACTTCGTACACCACGGAGGGACGCGTGCGTCGCAGGCCCCCACCCCGGTCCAGCCGGGAGGACCCCTCCCGGATGCGTCCCGGCGGGCGCGCGGAGCCATGTGGCAGGGTGGCGACCGTGTTCGTGGCGGCCCGCGCCGAGATCCCCGGAGGCGGGCCGCCCACGCGCGCACACGGGCACCCACCCCCGCCCCTCCCGCAGACGAAGGAGTCTCATGTCCGTCGTGATCCGACAGCCGGGCGTCGTCCTGACCGACCACCTCTTCCAGGTGCCGCTGGACCACGACGCGCCGCGCGGCGAGCAGACCGAGGTGTACGCCCGTGAGGTGGTCGCGGCCGGCAGGGAGCGGGACAACCTTCCGTGGCTGCTCTTCCTCCAGGGTGGCCCCGGCGGGCGGGCGGCCCGCCCGGTGGGACGGGACAGCTGGCTGGACCGGGCCCTGGACGACTACCGGGTGCTGCTCCTGGACCAGCGCGGCACGGGGCGGTCGACCCCGGCGACCCGGCAGACCCTGCCGCTGCGGGGCGGCCCGGCCGAACAGGCCGCGTACCTCTCGCACTTCCGCGCCGACTCGATCGTCCGCGACGCCGAGCTGATCCGGCGCCGCCTGCTGGGCGAGCAGGGCCGGTGGAGTCTGCTGGGGCAGAGCTTCGGCGGCTTCTGCACCCTCACCTATCTGTCGCTGGCCCCCGAAGGGCTGCGCGAGGCGATGGTCACCGGCGGCCTGGCGGGGCTGCGCAGCAGCGCGGCGGATGTGTACCGGGCGGCCTATCCGCGCGTCGCCCGCAAGAACGCCGCCCACTACGCGCGCTACCCGCAGGACGTCGAGGCGGTCCGCCGGATCGCCGAGCACCTGCTGGCGGCCCCCGCCGAACTGCCGGGCGGCGGGAGGCTGACCGTGGAGGCGTTCTAGTCACTCGGCCTGATGCTGGGTGCCGGCAACGGCTCCGACCTCCTGCACTATCTGGTCGAGGACGCCTGGGCGCACGGCAGCACCGGGCCCGAACTGCAGGACACCTTCCTGGCCGGGGTGCAGTCGAAGCTCTCCTTCGCCGACGGCCCGCTCTACGCCGTGCTGCACGAGTCCATCTACGGCCAGCGCTCCGTGGACCCGGGCCCGACCGGCTGGGCCGCCGCCCAAGTACGCCCGGAATTCCCCGAGTTCGATGCCGCGAAGGCCCTGGCGGGCGATGCTCCCGTGCGGTTCACGGGGGAGATGATCTACCCGTGGATGTTCGAGACCGACCCGGCCCTGCGCCCCCTGCGGGAGGTGGCGGACCTGCTGGCGCGGCGCACCGACTGGCCCGATCTGTACGCCCCGGACGTTCTGGCGGCCAACGAGGTCCCGGTGGTCGCCGCCGTGTACCACGACGACATGTACGTCGACATGGCGGACTCGCTGGCCACCGCCGACGCGGTGCGCGGGCTGCGGACATGGGTCACCAACGAGTGGGAGCACGACGGACTGCGGGTCAGCGGCGGGCAGGTCCTGGACCGCCTGATCCGCATGGTGCGCGGCCGGTTGTAGGCCATCGGACGCGGGGCATGGACGCGCGCCGGCCCTCATGCGGCGGGGGCGTGAGGCTCTCCTGCCGGGGGCCCGTCCGGGAGTCCGGGCCCGGGACCGGGTCAGTGGATCCGCCGGGTCCCCGGCACCGCCCGGTAGCGGATCTGCCACTGGCTGCGGCGTACGTAGGTGCGCTGGAGCCAGCGGTCCTGGCCGTCGTAGTGCCCGATGAAGCGGGAGCGCGCGTGCAGCCCCTTGCGGTTGTTGATCAGCAGCGCGTGGCCGGGGCGCAGCCGGAACTCGTGGGCCACCGCGCGGCACGCCGTCTGCAGCAGGGCCAGGGCCGTCTCGGCGACCGGGCTCAGGGCGTGGACGCCGTTGGCGGCGCTGGAGATCTCGGGGAATCCGACCGGCCCCTTGATCATCGGAGCCGGGTCGGAGAGGACGTCCTCGTCGCCGGCCACGTCGCGGATGTAACTGCCGGGGGCGTTCATCCTGAACAGGGGGCTGCGCAGCACACGGTTGGCGTCCGGGCCGACCATGCGGCAGATGTCGCGTGCGTCGGCGTAGTACGTGGTGGCTGCCTGCGCGCGGTCGGCGCGCAGGCAGATGAGCACCAGGAAATCGGGGTTGGCGATGTCGTAGTAGCCGGTGCGGTCATGGACGATGTCGTTGTGGAAGTTGAGGAAGACGGCCGAGCCCTGGTTGGTCTGGGTCGTCGCTCCTTCCTTGACGGGCACGATGTCGTGCACGACCTGGCCGTTCTTCTCCGTGAGGAAGCCGACCGGTTCACCGAGGAGCCCGCTCAGGCCGAGCAGGGTGCGCTCCGAGATGAAGGTGGACTTGCGGCGGCTGGGAAATCCGTCCCGCGGCGTCGGGGGGAGGTGGGCGTCCTGGGGGAGGTTGCGGATGTACAGGGCGCCACCGCTGGAGCTCGAACGGTCCCTGCTGGGCAGCGAGTTGGTGGCGGAGGCGGCGGTGATCGCGGTCCCGCACCCGGTCGGGCTGTGGGAGCCGAAGGCCTTCGTCGTTCCCGCGCGCGGCCAGGCGCCGAACGCCCGGACGGCGGCCGAGATCCACCGGTTCCAGGCGGGCGCGCTGCCGCGCGAGAAGTGGGTGAAGGTCGTGGAGTTCATCGACCGGCTGCCCGTGACCGCCTCCGGCAAGATCCGCAGAGCCGCCCTGCGCGAACGCCCGCAGACGGGCGGGATGGTGCACCGGCTGGTCACGGCCGACGAAGCGGAAGGAGTGCTCCATGGCAACCCGGGCTGACACCTCGGACACCCTGCTGTGCCTGTGCGCGCGGATCACCGAGAGCGAGGTGGTCAGCGCGATCGACGGGGGCGCGCACGACGTCCTGGCGGTGCGCGATCTGACGGAGGCGAGCAGCGGGTGTGGTGACTGTGCCGCGGACATAGAGGACCTGATCGCCGATCGCACGGGTGGCGCGCCGGGCGTCTGACGCGGGCGGTCACGTCTCCTGGGGTGCCGGGTGTTTTACGCCGGGCACCCCCTTGGCGTGTGCGCGCCCGCCTTGCCGTGCGGTCAGTACAGGCTGGAGAAGAGCACGGCCACGAACCGGGCCGGCTGGTCGGTGTCGTTGCGGAAGCTGTGCGGATATCCGGCCGACCACTGCGCGCAGTCCCCCGCCCGCAGTTCGTGGTCGCTGCCGTTGTAGCGGGCGATCACCGTGCCCTCGGTCATCACGATGAGGTCGGAGCCCTCGTGCTGGAGCTCCTCCAGCAGACCCGAGTGCGGCTGGAAGTCGGCCGTGAGGACCTGATAGCCGAGCTCGGGCACCCGCAGCACGCGGTAGCGCACGCCCGGGGCCCGGTCGAAGGACTCCTGGTCCTTCGCGGGAAAGACCGAGGGGATGGAACGTCCCCGCGAGAATCCCAGGAACGAGCCCACGTCGTGCCCGAAGACCTTGGCCAGGCGGCCGAGCCGCTCCAGCGCGATGTCGGTCTCGCCGCGCTCCAGCGCGGCGAGGAACGACACCGAGAGACCGCACTCGGCAGCGACCTGACGCAAGGACATCTCTTTGTGGGTACGCAGGCGGCGGAGCACCTCACCCGGGCGCGGAAAGCCCAGTTCGGGGTCGCGGGCTGCGGTGCCGGGGGAGACGTCCGACGGCGGGGGATTGCTCATGGGTGCATCCTAGAGAGCGTCAGGCTCTGACGAGCGTGGAGCGGGCGGCCTCGGTCTCGGTCGGGCCGAGGAGGCCGGAGCGGGCCACGAGGACGCCGAGCTGGAACCGGCTCTGGGCGCCGAGCTCCTGGTAGATCTTGGCGATGTGGTTGCGGCAGGTGCGCACGCTCACCCCGATGCGCCGCGCGATCATCGCGTCGGTCTGCCCCTCGGCGAGGAGCACGATGATGGTCCGCCGCATGCCGGAGAGCAACTCGTCGGCCTGGGCCACGCGGAGCTGGCCGTCGAAGGGTGTCGCCGCCATCCACGTCTGCTCGAACACGTCCGTGACGAACTGCACGATGCCGGGCTGGGTGACGGCCACGGCGCTCTCTCCGTCGTCGCCGGGAAGCAGCGCGGTCTCGCGGTCGAACACCACCATCTGGGAGAGGGGGCCGCTCGAGGTGCGGGCCTCGCCGCCGCCGTCGACGGCGTGCGCCACTCCTCTGCGGGTCGCCGTGTCGTAGCGCGCGGTGTGCTGGTGGATCGTGCGTACCTTGACGCCGCGCTCCAGGAGCGAGGCGAGCGGTTCCGTCATGTCCAGCAGGATGTTGTCCGCCCGCCAGCCGTCGCCGGACTGGGCGAGGAGGATCTCGTGGCGGCATCTCATCGCGGCGGTCAGGAGCCAGTCGCGCAGGGCGCTGGTGCCGACGACGGGGCGGGAGCCGTCGGAGGCGTCCGCCTTGCGCACGGCGCGCTCGAGGACGCGGTGGAAACCGGCGAGTTCGTCGCGGATCTGCTCCGAACGGCGCTCCATCCGCTCGATCTGCTGTTGCAGCGGGGCGAGCCGGCGCAGGGCCGCGGCCTTCGGCGCGACCGGCAGGAAGATGTCGGGCGCGCCCGAGGCGGGCTGCAATAGCCGTGCGTTGAGCAGGAGTTGGAGGGCGCGGGAGGCGCGGTCGGTGTCCCAGCCGAGCGCCTCGGCGGCGTGGGCCGGACTCAGCGCCTGAACGCTGACGGCGAGCTGATAGAGCTCTTCCTGATCTTGCGCTTCCGCTAACTGGTGCGCTTGCCGCGGATCAAGGTCTGCGTTCATTGGTCCCCCATGGAGTGTTCCCCCGCGGATGTGCGGGGTGGCGGTCCGGCACAGAGCAGGTGGGCGCGCTCGGCGACCCATGTGCAAAATACCGTACGGACGTGCTCGGGGCAACGCAAAAAAGAACGGCCTCTTTGGTTTTCCCCGCGGAGTGCAGCTTGATGCAGGAACGGCCGCGGCGCATGCGATGAACAGTATCTTGCAATAGCGTGCTTTTTAAAGCACACACGCCCCTGGCCCGGCGCACCGAACCGGGCGCCGGTCCGGGAGCGTCGGACAGCAGCCGGGAGTTGCCATGCGCGTGAACCTGACCGCGACGTCGGACGGGACCGGATGCGCGTCGTGGTGAGCACCTACCAGGCCGCCTCCGGCCGCGGGCACTCCGGGATCGCCGAGCTCGCCGAGGGCAGCCGCATCATCCTCGAAGACCCCCAGGCGCCGGTCCCCGCCGAGGAGTTCAGCCCCGGGCTCGCCTTCAACGTCATCCCCTTCATCGACGAACTCCTCGACACCGGGTTCACCCTGGAGGAGCTGAAGATGTTGCGGGAGTCCCGCAAGATCCTGGACATCCCGCACCTCGACGTCACCACCACCTGCGTCCGGGTGCCCGTCGTCAACGGCCACTCCGAAGCCGTGTGGATCGAGTGCGACAGCGACGTCGACCGGGCCGAACTGATCGCGGCGCTGGTCGCGTTGCCGGAGGTCGTCGTCCACGACCGGGACGTCGTCGGCGCCTTCCCGACGCCGCGCACCGCCGGGGCCGCCGACCACGTCCACGTCGGACGGATCCGCGTCACCCCGCACGACCCGCGCGGCCTGTGGCTGTGGGTGGTGGCCGACAACCTGCGGATCGGGGCGGCCCTGAACGCCATCCAGATCGCCGAGGCGCTGAACGACAGGGGAGTGCTGTGACCTCGCTCGCCCCCGCCGTGCTGAAGTTCGGCGGTTCCACCTTCGCCTCACCCGCCGCCTACGGCGAGTTGGCCGACGCGCTGTCCGCGAGGCTCGGCCGCGAGGGCCGTCCGCTGGCCGTCGTGGTGAGTGCCATGCCGGGCGAGACCGAGCGGCTGCGCGGCCGGCTGCACGCGGTCGCCCCCCACCCCGCCGACGAGTGCGCCGCGGGGCTGCTCACCCTCGCCGACACGGTCAGCGCCCACCTGCTGACGGCTGCCCTGCGCCACCTCGGCCGGCGCGCCACCGTGCTGGCCGGGCACCAGACGGGGTTCACCACCGCCGGCTCCTTCATGTGGGCGCGCCTGGACCGCGTCGATCCGGCCCCGCTGCGGGCCGCGTTCGCCGGACACGACGTGGTCGTCGTGCCGGGCGGCCAGGCCGTGGACGACCTCGGCCGGCCCACCTGGCTCGGCAAGAACAGCTCCGACCTGTCCGCGGTCGCCGCGGCCGTCGCCCTCGGCGCCGACACCTGCGAGATCCACTCCGACGTGGCGGGCATCCACAGCTGCGACCCGAACCGGGTCACCGGCACCCGGCTGCTCGACCAGGTGTCCTTCGCCGACGCCGCCACGATGTCCCGGCACGGCGCCAAGGTGCTGCACGACCGCTCCGTACGACTGGCCCGCGAGCACGGCGTCACCATCGTCTGCCGCCGCAACACGGCACCCTTCACCACGGGCACCGTGATCGGCCCCGAGGCCGCCCCGGCCGAGGCCGTGGTCCTCAACTCCCGCTCCGTGGTGCTGCGTTACCCCGACGGCGCCGCAGCGGACCGGGCCCACGACGCGTTCCGTTCGGACGGGGTGGCCGCGCTGCGCCTCGACGACCGCCCGGGCGTGGCGGTGATCGGCGGCTATGTGGACCACGAGGCGTGCGAGCGCCGCCACGGCCTGGCGCCCGGACGCGTCGTCGGCATCCCCGTGACCGTCCTCAGCGGGGGCCACGCCACCGTGCACGTCGCCCCCGACGAGGCCGACGCCGTGCGCCTGGCCCAGAACCTGCACGACCGGCTGCCCGCCCGCACCGGGCGGGCCCTGCCGGTCTGATCCCGTCGCCCGCGGCGGCGCCGGGCCGCCGTGCACCTGAACCGCTCCAGGAAGGAGTACGAAGATGACCGCCCTCGACCTCGCCGTCGCCCAGGACGCCACCCTCGCCGAGATCGACCTGCCGGACAGCGTCCGCGACGGGCTCGGCGCCCAACTGGCCGCCGTGCCCGACCCGGTGGCCGACATCGACTGGTCGATGTCCCGCTACCTCCAGATCTTCGCCCAGCTGCCCATCCGGACGCTCCAGCAGATCCAGGACTTCGGCCGGCACCCCGACACCCCGGGTGTCGGATACGTCCGCAACGCCCCCGTCGACACCCGGCTCCCCGGCACACCCACCGACGGCAGGCCGAGCCCCGACAAGGCCACCTTCGTGGCGGAAGGGGTGCTGCTCGGCCTGAGCGGACTGCTCGGCGAACCGGTCGGGTTCACCACCGAGAAGAACGGCCAACTGGTCCACGACGTCGTCCCCGTGCGGGGCGGCGCCACCACCCAGACCAACCAGGGCTCGTCCGTCTTCCTCAACTTCCACCACGACATCGTCCACGACGCGAGCGGCCGCTACGACCTGGCGAGCCCGGACTTCCTCGTCCTGAGCTGCCTGCGCGCCGACCCCGAGGGCCTGGCCGCCACCTACTACGCGGATGCCCGCGACATCTGCCGGGCCCTGGACACCCCCACCCTGGAGATCCTGCGCAGCCCCCGGTTCCGGATGAACGCGCCCGGCAGCTACGTACGGGACGTGGCGGGCGGCGTCGACGTGCTGTCCGACCCGGTGCCGATGATCAGCGGGCCCGGGCACTGCCCCGAGGTGTCGGCCGCCGCCAACGGCGTCCACCCGCTGGACGACGAGGCACGCGCGGCCCTCGACCGGCTCCAGAGTGCCTGCCGCGGGGTCGCCCACGAGGTGTTCCTGCGGCCGGGACAGGTCCTGCTCATCAACAACCGCAAGGGTCTGCACGCCCGTTCGCAGTTCACCGCGCGCTACGACGGCCGGGACCGCTGGCTCCAGCGCGCCTACGTGCGCCGCAACCAGTGGGACCTGCGCCACCGGGGCGTGCCCGGCGTGCGCCGCCTCCACTGACGCGGCCCGACCGCCCCCACCCCGCCCCATGCCCCACACCGGAGGACGACAGCTCATGAGCAATGTGGCCGTCATCAACTACGGACCCCAGCTCGACTACGCGGCCATGCTCCCCGAACTGGTCGACCGGCTCCAGGTGTTCAGCCACCACGAGCTGAAGAACACCGAGTCCTTCGCGCGCTACGAGTACGTCGAGAACTGCGAGGCCGTGCCGTACGCGGAACTCATGATCCGGCGCCTGGCCCGCGACGAGCCGTTCACGCACATCGTCACGGACAACGAGTACGACCTGGAACGGGCCGCGCGCCTGCGGGAAAGCCTCGGGATCCGGGGGCAGTCGGCGCGCAGCGCCCTCTCGTTCCGCGACAAGGTGGTGATGAAGGAGGTCGCGCGCCGCACCGTGCCCACGGCCGACTTCGCCCGCCTGGAGTCGATCGTCGATCTCACCGACTTCATCGCGGAGTCCGGCTACCCGGTCGTGGTCAAGCCGGTCAAGCAGGGCGGCTCCCGGGACATCTCCGTCCTGCGCGGCGAGGACGACCTCCTCGCCTTCAGCAGGACCGTGTGGCGCGAGGACCTCATGGTGGAGGACTTCGTCGACGGGCAGATGTACCACGTCGACGCGGTCATCGCCGACGGCTACCGGTTCGTCGCCTCCTCCCGCTATCTGCGCAGCTGCCTCGACGCCTTCGACGTGCCTCCCGCCGGCGCGTACCACCTGGAGGTGTTCCACACGCCGGGCGACCGCCTGGTGCTCTGTGAGGTCGCCTCACGCGTGGGCGGCGACCGCATTCCCGCGCTGACCCGGGCGACCTACGGGGTGGACCTGCACACCGCCTCGCTGCGGCTGTCCTGCGATCTGCCCATGGACCCGCCCGCGACGACGCCCCCCGCCGAGGTGCACGGGTCCGTCTCGATCCTGCCGCAGGGCCGCCCGGTGAACGTGCCCGGCAGACCCCCCTTCCCGTGGGTGACCCACTACGAGGTGAACGAGCGGATCGCACCCGACGCCGTGACCTTCTACAGCGCGTCCCACCTGTGCTTCGTCATCGTGCGGGGCGCCGACACGGCGGAAGTCGAACGGCGGCTCCTCGAGGCCGAGGCATGGCTCATGGCACGGCTCGACGAACAGCCGGCCCCGTGAATACGAGAGAGGCGAATCCGGTGTACAAGATCCTCGTCCTGGTGTCAGAGGCGTACAAGTTCAAGCTCGACAACCACTCGATCATTCCGAGTGCCCTGTACCGCGAGGGGCACGAGGTGTCCATCGGCGACATCGACTCGCTGTGCGTGCACGACTCCGTCGTCGTGTGCGACCAGGTCAAGCTGTCGCGCGAATTCGAGGCGGGCGGCGACTTCCCGACGCTGAGCGAGTCCTATGCGTCGGCGGAGGACTTCGACCTCGTGTGGGTCCTCGCGGGCACCCATCCCGAATCGAGCAAGGACTACTTCCAGTTGATCTGGCTCCTCAATCAGAGGGTGCCCTTCGTCAACGACGCCACCGCGCTGTTCTACCTGAACTCGAAGACCAACCTGGGCGCGGTGGTGCCGTCCGAGAACCTGCCGGTGTCCTACGTCTCGAACGACTTCGACTTCCTGAACGACCTGGTGGGCTCCGACAGCGAGCGCTCCTGGGTCATCAAGCCCACCAACGAGGGGTGCGGCGCCGACGTCTACGTGGTGAACGAGAAGGACCGCAACCGCTCGGCCCTGCTGAGCTCGGCCACGGGCAACGCCGCCTCGCGGTACATCAGTTACGGACGCGACATCATCGGCATGGCCAAGCGCCACACCGCGGTTCAGGAGTACATCCCCAATGTGCGGACCAACGAGAAGCGCGTGATCATCGCCGGTGACACGGCGGTCTCCGGATTCCTGCGCTTCCACCGCGACAACGACAACCGCGCCAATGCCTCGGTGGGGGCCCGTTTCGAGGGACTGCGGCTCACTCCCGAGGAGGAGGAGGACTTCGTCCGCGTCCTGGGAAAGCGGCTGATGGCGCACGGCATCTACTACGTGGGGATCGACCTCGCCCACCCGTATGTGATCGAGATCAACATGGAGAACCCGGGAGGCCTGAACTACCACCGCCGCGCCACCGGGGAGGACCAGTCCTCCCACGCCGTCAACACGGTCCTCGCCGCCCTGCGCGCCGGAGGGAAGCTCGGCCCGGAGCGGCCCCCGCTGGTATAGCGGAACCCCTCTCCTCCGGGGTCAGTTCAGGCGCTTGCCGCTCGATGCGTCGACCAGGGCCCGCGTCCCGACCGGCTGCCGCACGGTGGTGCTGACGGGGCGCAGGGCTATGAAGGCCGGACACATCTCGCCCTTCTCGCGGTGCGTCGCCACCCGCAGCGTCAGGGAGACGGTCTTCGCGGACTCGTCGGCCGTGAGCCGCGCCGACTGACAGCCGCCGACTTCCGTGGTGGCGGTGATGGTTCGGCCCTGGATGGTGACGGGCCGGCTGATGCTCCGCGTCACCAGCGGATCCGTGCCGCACCCGGACAGGGCGAGGCCTGCCACGAGAACCAGGAGACCCACCGACACGTACCCCCGTCGTCTGCCCATGCCCGTGGGACGCGGCGCCCCCGCTCCCGGTTCCTTCCGCTTGCGCCGCGCGGGTGCGCAACCCGCGGGCTCAGCGCCGCAGGAGGGTCTCCTTCTCCAGGCGCGACAGTTTCTCGGGATTGCGCACGGCGTAGAGGCCGGTGATGAGCCCCTCGTCGATGCGCACTGCCACGACCGTGTCGATCGCGTCGTCGAACCGGAGCAGCAGCGCCGGACAGCCGTTGACCTGTGCGGGCCGCAGCGTCGCCGCGGTGAGGTTGCCCAGTCCGGCGGCCAGCAGCCGGCCCACCTTGTCGGCCCCCAGGACGGGCCGCAGGACGGCCTGCTTGATCCCGCCACCGTCCCCCAGGAAGACGACGTCGGGCGCGAGGATGTCGAGCAGACCCCGCAAGTCGCCCGTCTCCACGGCCCGTTGGAAGGCTTCGAGCGCGTCCCGGGTCTCCCTGGCGGAGACGATTCCGCGCGGACGGCGCGCCGCGACATGGGCCCGCGCCCGGTGCGCGATCTGGCGGACCGCGGCCGGGCTCTTGTCGACGGCCTCGGCGATCTCGTCATACCCGAGGCCGAACACGTCCCGCAGCACGAACACCGCCCGCTCGGTGGGACTGAGCGTCTCCATCACCAGGAGCATCGCCATCGACACGCTGTCGGCCAGTTCGACGTCCTCGGCCACGTCGGGCGCGGTGAGCAGCGGCTCGGGCAGCCAGGTGCCGACGTACGACTCCTTGCGGCGGCCGAGCGTGCGCAGCCTGCTCAACGACTGGCGGGTGGTGATCCGGATCAGGTACGCACGCTCGTCACGCACCGCGCCGAGGTCGACCCCCGCCCACCGCAGCCAGGTCTCCTGCAGCACGTCCTCCGCGTCGGCGGCCGAGCCGAGCATCTCGTACGCGACGGTGAACAGCAGGTTGCGCTGGGCGACGAACACCTCGGTGGCGGCGTCGAGCCCCCCGGCCGTCCCCTGCGCGTGCTCGTGGTGCTCACTGCGTTCGCTGTTCACCGGCTGCTCCTGCCTGTTCGCCCCGGACGGTGCCACGCCCACAAGACGCTGGGCCCTGCCGCCTTGTGACACCGGCGATCCGTGGGCTACGTCACATCATCGTCCCGTCACAGCGAGCGGACGGCCGGCATCTCTTGTTCGTCCAGCGCACCACCACGACACAGCAAGTGAGGACGACGACATGGACGCCCGATTCAACATGTTCGAGAACGAGTTCGCCGTGAAGTTCGCCAAGCGGTTCGCCAATGCCGGCATGGTGATCCACCAGTCTGCGCTGCCGGAGTCCACCCGGGAGTTGGTGTCACTGCGCGCCAGCCAGATCAATGGCTGCGGCTGGTGCGTGGACGCGCACACCAAGGAGGCCGCGGCCGCGGGCGAGAGCGCCGTCCGGCTCCATCTGGTCGCCGCGTGGCGCGAGTCCACCGTGTTCACCGAGGCCGAGCGGGCCGCGCTGGCCCTGGCCGAGGAGGGCACCCGGATCGCCGATGCGCAGCAGGGCGTGTCCGACGAGACATGGGCCCTGGTTCGCAAGCACTACGACGACGATCAGATCGCGGCCCTTGTCGCGCTGGTCGCCCTGATCAACGCGGCCAACCGGCTGGCCGTGATCGTGCACCAGCGCGGCGGATCGTACGAGGTCGGGGCGTTCGCCGCCGCGCTCGACGGCCCGCACTGACCGGCAGCCCGCCCCGGCCCGGGATCACGAGATCCCGGACGGGGCGGCGCGGTCCCAGCGCCGGCGGCAGCGATCCGGGCCGCGTCCGCCGAGCGGCGGGGTGGGCAGCACCACCCCGCCGGGCACGTGGCCCCACCGGCGGCGCTGGGGGGACAGCCCGTCGGCGGGAGGGCGGCTGGCCCCATCGATCGGATGGGACGCATGGGCGAGGCTCGGAGCATGCCCCGAATGACTCCGACCCGCGGATTCCTGCGTACGGCGAGCGCCGCGGCGCACCTGCGGCTCTTCGTGCTCGTCGGTGTCGCCACCGTGCTGGTGACCCGCGCCTACCTGGCCCTCACCGGCTACCCGAAGCTCGGGGGCGGGGAGGGCCACGGTGGGCTGCACATCGCCCACATGCTGTGGGGCGGCCTGCTGATGCTGGCCGGGCTCCTGGTCATGCTCGTCCTCACGGGTGTCGCCTCGCGGCGGCGAGGGGCGCTGATCGGTGGCATCGGCTTCGGCCTGTTCATCGACGAGGTCGGCAAACTCGTCGCCGTCGACGGCTACTTCTACCCTCCGGCCGCAGGGCTCATCTACCTGTCGTTCGTCGCCCTCACCGGCCTCACCTGGCGGGTCACGCGGCGCGGGCGCACGGACGGCGAGGCCGCCACCGGCGCCGTTCGCTCGGCGGCGGCCGCGGACACCGCGCTGCACGGCGTCCTGACCGGTCTGACGCCGGGGGAGAGGGATGAGGCGCTGCGTCGTCTGCGCGGCTCGGGCGGTCCGGCCACCGCGCTGGACGCGGCTCTGGCGGCCGTGCTCGAAGCCGTGCCCGAGCGCCCTGCCGGGCGACCCGCCCCGCACCACGTGCTGGTCCGGCGGGCCCGCGCCTGGGTGGCGGCCCGGGTGTCCGGCACGCGGTCGCTCGTCCACGTCGCCGCGTGGGGCGCGACCCTTCAGTCAGCGCCCCTGTTGGCCGCCATCGCGGTCGACGGCCTCACGGGCGGCCTCGCCGACGAGACCCAGTGGACGGCCATCGCGGGAGCCCTCGCCTGCACCCTGGCGTCCCTGGCCCTCTCCGTGCGCGGGACGGTCCTGCTGCGCCGCGACCGTGGTGCCGCCCTGCGCACCCTGCGCGCCGCCCTCTTGGTGGACCTCCTGCTGGGCCAGGCCTTCAAGTTCACGATCAACCAGTTCTCCGCGGTGGCCGGTTGGCTGATCAGCCTGGCACTGCTCTACGTACTCTCGGCGCAGCCGGGACGCGGCCCGGCGCCGAGCGCACGGGCGAGCCACTGAGCCGGTGAACGGCCGCGACGGCTGCGGCTTCGACCTGCCATCGCCGCGGAGGACGCGCCGAGAGCGCTGCTCGCAGGGGGTGATGGGTTCGCCGCCAGGGGCATCCCGCCGGGGGCAAAAACAAAGGCAAGGAGAACTTGCTCTCCTTGCCACTCTCAACTTATAGCGCGTTGGGGGGCTTGCCGCAAGGCCCCGGTCAGGGCGCACAATCGTCGGCCGATGCCACAACCGGCCGAAATGAGGGGCGCGACTTGCGTGTGTTGTTGTTGCGGACGACCTACCGGGGATGCGGCGATGCCGGGCCCGCGGTGGGACCGGCACGCGGTGGGATGCGGGGGCGCGGTCCGTCCGGGAGGGTGGAGCGGGTGGCCGACGCGTCTGCGGGGGCTCCAGCGGGGATGAGGGCGCCCTCGACGGGTTCGACGGACGCGGGGACGCCGGTGGTTCGATCCGCCGGCGCTGTACGACGGAGCACGGCCGCCTCGGAGGTGTCGCAGTGAGTGAGCAGTACGTAGTGGATCTGAGGGACGTCGACGAGTCGCAGGCCGCGGTCGTCGGCGGCAAGGGCGCACACCTCGGGGCGCTGTCGCGGATCGAGGGCATTCGCGTGCCGGACGGCTTCTGCGTGACGACCGACGCCTTCCGCCGGGTCATGGCGCAAGCGCCGTCGGTCGAGGACCGGCTCGAGGAGCTGGCGCGCACGAACCCGGACGATCAGGAGACGGTCCGGACGCTGAGCGCGGAGATCCGCCGGATCATCGAGGACATCGCCCTGCCGGACGACCTGGTGGCGGCGATCACCGGCGCGCTCGCCCGGCTCGGTGAGGGGGCCGCGTGTGCCGTGCGGTCCAGCGCGACCGCGGAGGACCTGCCGACGGCTTCCTTCGCGGGCCAGCAGGACACCTACCTGAACGTGATGGGGCCGACGGAGATCCTCCGGCACATCAGCCGGTGCTGGGCCTCGCTGTTCACCGAGCGCGCCGTCACCTACCGCAGGCGCAACGGCATCGATCACCGTACGGTCCACATGGCCGTGGTCGTGCAGCGGATGGTCTTCCCGGACGCGGCCGGAATCCTGTTCACCGCCGACCCCGTGACGGGCAACCGGACGGTCGCCACCGTGGACGCGGGCTTCGGGCTCGGTGAGGCCCTGGTCTCCGGTCTGGTGAACCCGGATGTCTTCAAGGTGCGGGACGGCGAGGTCGTCGCCAGGACGATCTCCGCCAAGCGGCGTGCCGTGCACGCCCTGCCGACCGGCGGAACACGCGAAGTGGCGATCGAACCGGGGCAGCAGGAGCACCCGGCCCTGACGGACGAGCAGGCCCTGCGGCTGGTGCGGCTCGGACGACGGATCGAAGCGCACTTCGGCCGCCCGCAGGACATCGAATGGTGTCTGGTCGACGACGACTTCCGGATCGTCCAGAGCCGGCCGATCACCACGCTGTTCCCCGTCCCGGCCATCGGGGACGACGAGAACCACGTGTACGTCTCGGTCGGCCATCAGCAGATGATGACCGACGCCATGCGGCCCCTCGGGCTCTCGGTGTGGCTGCTGACGGCCATGGCACCGATGCACGAGGCGGGCGGCAGGCTCTTCGTCGACGTCACCGCGCGCCTGGCCGCGCCCGGCTCCCGCGCCGCCCTCCTGGAGCTCGTCGGGAGGGGCGATCCGCTGGTCCGGGACGCGCTGGAGACGGTCCTCGAACGCGAGGACTTCGTCCCGTCGCGCCCGGACGTTACCCCTGGCGGCCCGCCGGCCGCGGCCGCGGCCGCCCCGATCGAGACCGATCCGGCCATCGTCACCGAGCTGATCGAGCGCAGCGAGGCGTCCGTGGCGGCCCTGGAGCGCGAGATCCGGACCAGGTCAGGACCGGCGCTGTTCGACTTCCTGCTCGACGCCTTCCAGGAGCACAAGCGGGTGCTCGGCGACCCGTTGAGCATGCAGGTGATCATGGCCGGGATGGAGGCGACCTGGTGGCTCAACGACAAGCTGGAGGAGTGGCTGGGCGAGAAGAACGCGGCTGACACGCTCACGCTGTCCGCTCCCGACAACGTCACGTCGGAGATGGGACTGGCGCTGCTCGACGTCGCGGACGCGATCCGCCCGTGGCCTCAGGTGGTGGCGTTCCTGCAGGGCGTCCAGGGCGGGGATTTCCTGGACGAGCTGGCCGGACTCCCGGGCGGGATCCAAGCGCGCGATGCCATCACGGGCTACCTCCACCGGTACGGCATGCGGTGCGTCGGCGAGATCGACATCACGAGGCCGCGGTGGAGCGAGCGCCCCGCCACCCTGGTGCCCGTGATCCTCGACAACGTCAGGAACTTCGGGCCGGGCGCCGCCGAGCGGCGCTTCGAGCAGGGGCGGCAGACGGCGTGGGAGAAGGAGCAGGACGTGCTGGCGCGCCTGCGGGCGTTGCCCGACGGCGAGCGGAAGGCCGACGAGACCAAGCGGATGATCGACCGCGTCCGCACCTTCATCGGATACCGGGAGTATCCCAAGTACGGCATCATCAGCCGCTACTTCGTCTACAAGAAGGCACTGCTGGCGGAGGCCGAGGCCCTGGTCGCCGCGGGCGTGGCCGCCGAGAAGGAGGACGTCTTCTACCTCACGTTCCAGGAGTTCCACGAGGCCGTGCGCTCGGGCCGGCTGGATCAGCGGCTGGTACAGGAGCGCAGGGACGCGTTCCGGTCCTACCAGGCGCTCACGCCGCCCCGGGTGCTCACATCGGACGGCGAGGCCCTCACCGGGGCGTACCGGCGGGAGGACGCGCCGGCCGACGCCCTGATCGGCCTGGCCGTTTCGGGCGGGGCCGTCGAAGGCAGGGCGCGCGTCATCCTCGACATGTCGGAGGCGGATCTCGAAGCGGGCGACATCCTGGTCACGGCCTTCACGGACCCGAGCTGGTCGCCGCTGTTCGTCGGAATCGCGGGCCTGGTGACCGAGGTGGGCGGGCTGATGACCCATGGCGCGGTGATCGCCCGGGAGTACGGGCTGCCGGCCGTCGTGGGAGTGGAGGGCGCCACCCGGCGCATTCGGGACGGCCAGCGGATCCGCGTGCACGGTACCGACGGGTACGTCGAAATCCTGTCCTGACCGGTCACCCACCCAAAAGCCCCGCCCCGGGGCTTCCAACTCCCTTGTGGTGCACGACTATTGAGTGCCGGTAGTCCAGGACGCGGCCAGGTGAAGCAGGCCCGGGAGGCGGCGGTTCAGGGGGCGACGGCGAACCATGAAGGTCGCCCCCTGGGCCGTGCGAGGGCCCAGCGGCGGAAGGTGGCTCCTCCCACGGCGTGAAGGAGAGGCACCCACCTTCCGCCCCAGGCGCATCGGCCCCGGTCGGCCTCGTCGGCGCTTGCCTGGTGCTCGTATGCGGCGAGTACGCCGCCTCGCGCATCCGGCGCAACGCCCCTGAGTACCCCGCGTACTGGTGGTAGCCGGGCTCGGAGCGCGGCCGCGTCACGGTGGCGCCCGCCTCGGTCGGTCCCAGGCGAGGCGCGTACAGTACGCGCCTGTGTCCGACACCCTCGACATCACCGCCGCCGGGGCAGCGCGCCTCCTGGACCAAGTACGCGGTTCGGCCGCGCGTCTTGTCGCGGCGCTCGCCCCGCTGACCGACCTCCAGGCCCGCGAGGCTTCGGCGCTGGAAGGCTGGAGCCGGGGCCATGTCATCACCCATCTCGCGCGCAGTGCCGACGTCTATCGATGGCTGCTGGCCCTCGCCCGGACCGGCACCGAGCCCGGGCCGCGCGCCGACGCCGCCACGCTGGAGCGGGCGCTGCGCGAAGGCGCCGGGCGCGGCGCGTCCGAGCTTGTCGCCGATCTCGGCGTCAGCCTGGACCGGCTCCTCGACGAGGCGGCGTCCCTGCCCGTCGAACGCTGGGCCACCTTGGTCTCGGCGCTCGCGGGCTGGCGGCACCCGGCCTGGTTCACCCTGCACCGCTGCCTCCGGGAGCTCGAAACCCACCATGTCGACCTGAGCGTCGGCTACACCGCCGCCAACTGGCCTGTGGATTACGTCGGTTGGGAGCTCGACGGGGCCGTTTCTGCCCTCGCTGCCCGCCGCTTCCCGCTCGCCCGCATCCACGCCGAGGACCTCGGCCGGTCCTGGGTACTCTCCGCGAACGGGCCCACCGTTACGGGCCCGGGCCACGCCGTGCTCTCCTGGCTCGCCGGACGCGGCACGGACCCGCGGCTCCACTGGGACCTTCCCTTGCCCGCCCCGCCGAAGTGGCCGCTCCCACCAGTACCTGGCTGGAACTGACCGGTACGGAGGGGGCGTCGGGTTCGCCAGGCAGGGGGTCGCCGCGCCTAACCCAGGACGGTCTGCGCGCCGCAGTGGTGGGCGACCATCTCGGCGAAGGCGTGGGCCAGGGGGGAGAGGGCGTCCCAGCGGCGCACCGCCCAGCCCGCGGTGAGCGCCGGGAGCGCGGGGATCGGGATCAGCCGCAGGTTGGGGTGGCCGGGGCCGGTCCAGGCGGGCAGGGCCGGGACGACTGCGTGCCCCAGGCCCAGTTCGGCCAGCAGGATCGCGGTGTCCCAATCGGTGACGCTGGTGTCGAACACCGGCCGGATGCCGGATTCGGCCAGCCAGGAGCCGAGTTGCAGGCGGGAGGTCGAGTTCTCCGGAAGGCCGATCAGCCGGGCATCCTGCAGATCGGCCGGTGCCAGGGACGTCCTGGCGGCCAGCGGGTCGGACGAGGAGACGGCGAGCGCCCAGGGCAGCTCGACCACGGGGTGCTGCTCGATGGCGCGCGTCGTGGGCCGCAGGGTGATCCAGGCGAGGTCGACACGGCCCGCGGCGAGCGCGTCGAAGCAGCCGCGACTGGAGGTTTCGGTCTGGAATTCGAGGCTCGCCCGGGGAAAGCGGCGCCGGAAGTCGGCCACGGCCGCGGCCATGAAGTGCCGGACGGTCGTGGCCCCCGTCGTGACCCGCACCGAACCGCCGTCCGCCCGTGCCGTCTCCTCCATGCGGCGCAGGGCGTCGTCGATGCATCCCAAGCCCTCGGTGACCGCAGCGTTCAGCACGCGTCCGGCCGGTGTCGGCACCACGCCGCGGGTGTGCCGTTCGAGCAGGCTCAGGCCCACCTCTCGTTCGAGCCGCTTCACATGCTGGCTGACCGCGGACTGCGTACAGGACAGCTCGCGGGCTGCCGCGCTCAGGGAGCCCGCCCGGCAGACCGCGGTGAAGACGCGGAGATCGTCAAGAGTCATGGTGGCCCAAGGTATCGCTTGGGTATTTGCCAGCAAACCCATGGATTGACTTGGGTTTCCGGCGTACGTGACCATCGGTGCGGGGCCCAGGGCGGCAACCCGCCGGCTGTTTCACGCGATCCGGACGCGGAGAACGGCCGGCGGGTGCCGACCCGCCTCATGGGGCTTGCCGGCCCCCTCGCCCAGGTCTTCCCGAACGACAGGAGCGCACGTGTCCACAACCAAGCTGACGGTGGCCATCCTCGGACCGGGCGGCGTCGGAGGCCTGATCGGCGCGCTGCTCGCCCGTGCCGGGCACCGTGTCATCTGCCTGGCCGGGGAGGAGACCGCCGGCACGCTGAGCCGGGACGGTCTGCACGTCGAGAGCACGCTGTACGGGAACTTCACCGCGGCCGTGAACGCCGACACGGAGCTGCGGGAGCCGGTGGACGCCGTCGTCGTCGCCGTCAAGCAGACCGCTCTGGACCAGGCGCTCGACCGCGTCCCGGCCGCCGTACTCGGTGGCGCGATCGTGATCCCGATGCTCAACGGGCTCGACCATCTCGCCGTACTGCGTGAGCGCTACCCGTCGGCCCAGGTCGTCGCCGGCACGATCAAGGTCGAGGCCACGCGTACCGCCCCCGGCCGCATCAGCCACACCAGCCCCTTCGCCAACATCGAACTGGCCGCCCCACTGGAGGAGTTCGCGGACGAGCTGCGCGGGGCCGGGCTCGGTGTGGTCCTGCGCGGCGACGAGAGCGCGATGCTCTGGGACAAGCTCGCCTTCCTCGCCCCGTTCGCCCTGCTGACCACGCGCCACCGGACCGATGTCGCAACCGTGCGCGGCGACCGGCGCCCCGAACTCCTCACCGTGGTCGACGAGATCACCACCGTGGCGCGTGCCGCGGGCACGTCGGTGACGTCCGACGCCGTGCTCAGGCTCTTCGACGGGGCGCCGCCCGCCATGAAGTCCTCGATGCAGCGCGACGCCGTGGCCGGGCGCCCGCTCGAACTCGATGCCATCGGCGGCGCGGTGCTGCGCGCGGGCGCCACCCACGGGGTCGAGACCCCGGCCACGGCGCGGCTGGTGGCCGAGATCGCCCGCGAGTTCCCCCAGGGGGCCTGATGCGGCCGAGCGCCCCGCCCGAGGACGGCCCTCCGCGAGACGGCTCCGATGCCACGACAGCATGGCCCGCGGCGGAGGAGTTCCTGCGCTCCCGGGGCGCGGGCGGGACGGCCCACCCCGGCGGCACCCTCCTCGATCACCTGATCAGGGTGGCGAACCTCCTCGACGCCTGGGGAGCGGACCCGGATGTGCGAGCCGCGGGCCTGTGCCACGCGGTGTACGGGACCGACGGATTCGCCCAGGCCCTCGCGGAGACCACCGAGCGCGCGCTCATCGCGGACCTGATCGGCGAACGCGCCGAAGCCCTGGTCCACCTCTACGCCAGCTGCGACCGGGACGCCGTGTATCCGCGCCTGGCGAACGGCGGCCCCGTGCTCTTCCGTGACCGCTTCACGGGCCGTGAACACACCCCGCCGGAGGCGGACGTCCGCGCCTTCCTCGACCTCACGGCCGCCAACGAACTCGACGTGCTGGCCCACAACACCGAACTCGCCGACCGGTACGGACCCGGCCTGTACGGGCTGTTCACCCGCGCACAAGCCCGGCTCTCCCCAGCGGCGCGGGACGCCTGCGTCGAGCAGCTCGGCCGGTACGCGCCCGACGCCGGGGCGGCGATCGGTATCACCTCTCTGGACCACCTGGTCCTGACCGTGGCCGACATCGAGCGGAGCGTCGGCTTCTACGAACGCGTCCTCGGCATGCGCGCGGTCACCTTCGGCGACGGACGCCGCGCCCTGGCCTTCGGCAACAGCAAGATCAACCTGCACGCGGCCGGCCACGAACTCCTCCCGCACGCCGCACGCCCGACCCCCGGCAGCGCCGACCTGTGCCTGCTGGCCGACGCCCCGCACCACACGATCTCGGCCGCTCTCGCCGCCCAGGGCGTCCCCGTGGAGGAAGGCCCCGTACCCCGGACCGGCGCCCTGGGGCCGATCACCAGCACCTACGTGCGCGACCCGGACGGCAACCTGATCGAGATCAGCACCTACGACTCCGGGCCGCCGGCCGACGGGTGAGGGGCCCAGGGCGGATCACCGGGCGCGCCGCGGGGTCACGGTCATGCGGATGTCGTCGGCGGCCCACAGGACGAACCGTTCGACGGGAGTCACCTCATGACCGGGCACCGGCCGGAAACGGAAGCGCTTGAGCAGGACGGCAAGGACCAGTTGGGCCTCGACCGTGGCCAGGGCCGCGCCCTCGCAGCCGCGCGGCCCGAACCCGAAGGGGACGTAGGCCAGCCTCGGCCGCTTGGCCACCTCCTGCGGGGTGAAGCGCTCGGGCCGGAACCTCTCGGGCTCGGGCCAGTGGAGCGGGTTCATGTGTATGGCCCAGAACGGATAGAAGACCGTCGCACCGGCCGGGATTTCGTAGTCGCCCAGGTCGATGGCCTCGTCGGTCTCCCGCGCACCGTAGGGGCCCGGCGGACGGAGCCGCATCGACTCCTTCAGGACCATGTCCAGCTGGGTCAGCCGGCGCAGGTCGGCGTAGGCGGGCGCCGTGCGGTCACCGAGTACGTCGTCGAGCTCGTCGGCGACGCGCTCGGCCACGTCCGGGTGGTCGCCGAGCAGGTGCAGGGTCCAGGAGATGGCCACGCCGGTGGTGTGGTGTGCGGCGAGGAGCGACATCATGACCGTGTCGCGGATCCGTGCGGGCCGCTCGCCCGCCGACACGAGCGCCCCGATCAGATCGCTCCGGTCGGCGCCACCGCCCGAGCGGTGTGCCGCGACGATCCGGTCAACCGCCGTGCGCAGATGGGTGAGCGCCTCCGCCGCCCGCTCGGCGCGCTCCTCCCCGGGGTCCGGGCCGGCCACCTCGTAGAGCCGTCCCAGGTACTCGGTGAGCACCACCTCGAAGGCGTCGATGACACTGTCCGGTGCCGCGTCGTCCCCGCCCAGCGCGTACGCGCAGATCATGCGCAGGGCCAGCGCGGTGAGGTCCTTCTGCAGGGCCACGGGCTCGTGCCCGGCCTTCCCGGCCCACTGGTCCGCGAGCGCGGTCGTCAGCGCGGTGAAGCGGGCGAAGTGGCGCTCGTGGGAGGGGCGTCCGGCGAGCACGGACAACAGCAGGCGCCGCCACGGGGTGTGCTCGTCGGCGGGCAGCACTTGGAGGTTGCCCGCCTCGAAAAGCGGGGTCAGGAAGTCGAAGAGTCGCTCCGGGCGTTGGTCGAGGTGAGCGGTCGCCTCCAGGAGGACGGGGTCGGCGATGGACACGGCCGTATCCGCGCCCGGCAGCTGGAACCGTACGACGGGGCCGTACTGGGCGTGCAGCCACCGCTGGTAGTGGTGCAGGCCCCCCGCTGCCGCGATGGCGCCGACCCCGCCGTCCGTCCGGGGGTCGGGACCGGGGATGTCCATGGCGGCTCCTCATGGCCGAAGGGACGAATGTGGGGACGGGCCCGCTCGTCCGCCTCCGCGCGCTGCGGAACAGCCAACTTCAAGGAGCCGTACGGGACAAGAGCGCGACCTTGCGCCTTGCCCCCGAAGCACCGGGAACGTTCCGGACCGGCGCCGGAGCCGTCGGACGGGCGGTGAACGGACGACGTTGCGCCGGAAATGGGCGGTGGCCCCCGCGGCAGCGTCACCGGAAGACCCGCCCGGAACTGGGCCGGAGCGCAGGGGACCGCCCCTGACTCGGGGTGGGAATTCGGCCAGATAACAGGAGTTGACCAATGGTCAGGATGTGTAACGTTCGAAGCGAGTGAGCAACGGTGACACGCGGCAAGGAGGGGGCAGTGAGCGGGGTAGTGATCTATCTGCCGCAGGCGACGGGGGAGTCGGCGGGTGAGCCGTCGGGCGACGCGGTGACGCTGCGCCTGGGACCCGGCGAGGTGGCACGGTTCGGGCGGGGCTCCGCGTCGACCCCCGTCGAACTCCGCCTCGACGACGAGGCGATCTCCCGGCTCGCCGGGGAGATCCGGGTGACCGACGACCACTGGCAGCTCAGCAACCTCAGCGCGACGCAGAGCTATCTGGTGGAGAACCCGGAGGGCGCGGGGGAGTATCTGCGGGTTCCGCCCCGGCGGGCCGGGGCGCCCATCCCCTTCGAGTTCTCGCGGGTCGTGCTGCCCACCCGCCGCAACGCCACGGTCTCCTTCCAGGTGTTCGCCCCCGACCACGTCTATCTGGATCCGGACAGCCTGGGCGGCCAGTGGGGGAGCCGCACCCTCACGGCGTACTCCCTGGACGAGACGGCCCTGTACTTCCTCATCCTTGTCGCGCTCTGCGAGCCCCGGCTGCGGGACGAGTCGCCCGTCGCGGTGCCGACCACGCCGCAGATCGTCGAGCGGCTCAAGGGGCACCCCGCGTGCGCCCGGCTCACAGCGCGTGCGGTCAGCTCGCACATCGACTACCTGGCCGACGAGAAGATGCGGATCAGCGCGCCCGCCGAGTCCGGTCCCCGAAGGGAGGCCCGCCGCAACGGCAAACGCGAGGCGATCGTCGGTCTGGTGCTGCGGTTCGGTCTCGTACGGGAGGAACACCTCGCGCTGCTGCCGTCCCGGACCGGGGCGACGGCGCAGGAACGGGGGGCCGCGGGATGAGGCGCGAAGGCGCGCACGGGGGCGGCCGGAGGACCGGAGGGGGACACGGTGCACGGTCCGGCCGACACTTCGGGAAGTGACCGCACGGAGCTCCTTCCGGGCGGGTACCGCGTGGGGCGCTGGGAGGTCACCGAGCCGATCGGCACGGGCGGCTGGGCAACGGTCTACGCCGGGCGCGCGGTCGAGGACGGCGAGGACGGCTCCGGGGCGGCCGGGGAAGCCGTCGCGCTCAAGGTGCTGCCGACCGCCGACCTGGCCCCGAGCCAGGCCCGTAGGGTCGCCGAGTCCGCCCGGCGGGAGGTCGAGTTCGGCCGCAGGTCCTCCCACCCGAGCCTGATCCGCCTGCTGGACACGGTGGTGCTCGGCGAACCCGACCACCCGTCCCTGGACGGCGCCATCGTGCTGGTCATGGAGCGGGCCGAACACAGCCTGCGCGACCTGCTCACCGCCGGTGTGTCCGGGGCCGAGGCCGGCCGGCTGGTCACCGGGATCTGCGAGGGGCTCGCCCATCTGCACCGCAGCGGATGGGTGCACGGCGACCTCAAGCCGGACAACATCCTGCTCATGGCGGACGGTTCGGTGAAGCTCTCCGACTTCGGGCTCGTCACGCGGCTGACCGGCACCCACGGCACCCACGGGTACGCGCCGCCGATGGGCACCTTCGACTACCTTCCGCCCGAGCGCTGGAAGGCGCCGCTCGGCGAGCACGGCGTCGAAGTCCGGCCGAGCGCCGACATCTGGGCGCTGGGCATCACCCTGCACGAGCTGTTCGCGTCCGGCGCCTCGCCGTTTCCCGGCGCCACCCCCATGGCCCGCGGCGCCGCGGCCCAGGAGTACGCCGACGGCCGGGCGCCGCTGCGCCTGGACGGCGCGGTGCCGCCGTTCTGGCGGACGCTGGCCGCCGACTGCCTGGCCCCGACGCATGCCGCACGTGCCGAGCACACCGCCGAGAGCCTGCTGGCGCGGATCGCCGCCGCGCCGCCCGACGCAACGGACAACGCGCGGCGCTCCCCGCGGCCGATGCCCCACCGGCGCAGAGCGACCCGCGCCGCGCTCGTCACCCTCGCGGTGTGCGCGGTGGGCGCGACGGTCTGGCCGCACCTCATGGGCGACGGCCCCTCCGGCGGGCCGGGTGCGCGGGCCGGATCCGGCGGCCGGATCCGGGTGTTCAACGCCGAGCAGAGCTGCCGCGGTCGCGACGACCGAGAACCGCAGTGCAGCCTCGGCCTTGCCATCGATCCCACGCGCCCCTACACCATCGACAACGTCGTACCGACCCGGGTGTGGGACGGCGACGAGCTCGCCGTCGACTGCCGCTTCAGCCGCGGCATGGTGATCATCGACGAGTCGGACATGAAGTCCGCCGACTGGTACCAGGTCCGGTTGCCGCAGGGCTCCGCACGCCCCACCGCCTGGCTGCCCGCCGTGCGCACGAAGGACCGTCCGCCGGTCCCCGACTGCGGGCCTCCCGCCCCCTCCGCACGGTGAGGGGCCCCGGCCCACCGGGGACCCCCACCGCTCCGGGGTGTCCGAGGCCCTCCCCCGTAACGCCGCAGTCAACTGCCGTACCCAGCAAGGGGAATGGGCCACGGCGGCGGAGCATCGGCGCCTCCGCAGTCCATCGCGGATGCCTCCGCTCGTCACTCCGGATCGTTCCGGATACCGGACCCGACGGCCCGCGACTACCGTGCGGACCGTCCGCCCCCGGACCGCACCCACCTCTCACCCGGCCCATGAGCCGCACACCACCAGGAGGTTCTGTTGAGCGAGCACCGCCCCTCCCGCAGGAATGTTCTGAAGGCCGTCGGCGGAGCCTCCGCCGCGTTCGCCCTCGGTGCCGGAACCGTCCTTTCGACGGCGTCCGCGGCCAGCGCGGCCGACGACGGCTTCGGGCTGCGCATCGTCGACCGCGGCGAGGGTGACCCCCGTATGTGGTACTACCGCTTCCAGACCGCCGAGATCGGCTGGCAGCCCGCCGTCAACGTGCTGCTCCCCGACGACTACCACACCAGCGGTCGCACCTACCCCGTCCTGTACCTGCTGCACGGTGGCGGCAACGACCAGGACTTCATCACCTTCGACCGCCTCCACATCCGCGACTGGACGGCGGGCAAGCCGCTGATCGTGGTGATGCCCGACGGCGGCCACGCGGGCTGGTACTCCAACCCCGTCACCTCCCTCGCCGGCCCGCGGAACTGGGAGAGCTTCCACATCAACCAGCTCATCCCCTGGATCGACGCGAACTTCAGGACCTACGGCGAGTACGAGGGCCGCGCCGTCTCCGGGTTCTCGATGGGCGGCTTCGGCGCGCTGAAGTACGCGGCCAAGTACTGGGGCCACTTCGCCTCGGTGAGCTCCCACTCCGGCCCGGCCAGCCTGCGCGGCAACGCAGGCGGCATCGCGGGCGGCGTCGTGCACTGGGCGAACGCCTCCTCCGCCGCGATCGAACTGAACGGCGGCACCGTCTACGGCGTTCCCTGGGATCAGAACCGGGTCAGCATGGACAACCCCTGCGAGCGGGTCGAGAGCTACCGCAACAAGCGGATCTTCATGGTCGCGGGCACCAGTCCCGAGCCCACCTTCTGGGACACCTTCAACGAGACCGCCGTCCTGGAGACCCAGCGGGAGTGGCGCGGCTACCTCGACCGGGCGGGCATCCCGCACGAGTGGTACGAGGTGCCCGGCGGCCACTTCGTCCGCCCTGACCTGTTCATCCGCGACCTCGACGGCATCGTCGGCCGGCTCCGCAAGGCGTAGCGCGGGCGACCGGATACGGGCCGGCGGGCCGGGATCGGTCGGACTCCGGGGGAAACCCGGAGCCCGGCCCGGTCCCGGCCCGCCGCCATGTCCGGGTGAACTCCGGGTGAGCCGCGTCTCACCTGCACGGCTCCGCTTGTCTATGCAACGAGTTGCATAGAAGGATTCGGGCATGGCGCTTGAGCACGCGATCCTCGTCTCGCTGTTGGAGAAGCCGGGCTCCGGCTACGAGCTGGCCCGGCGCTTCGACCGCTCCATCGGCTATTTCTGGGCCGCCACGCACCAGCAGATCTACCGCATCCTCAAGCGCATGGAGAACGACGGCTGGATCGACGCCCGCGAGGTGGCGCAGCAGAACCGGCCGGACAAGAAGGAGTACTCCGTCTCCGCACCCGGCCGGGCCGCGCTCTCGCAGTGGCTGCACGAGCCGATCGAACCGGAGAGCGTCCGGCACGAACTCGCCGTGAAGATCCGCGGCGCGGCCTTCGACGACCCGGCCGCGCTGCTCCACGAGGTGGAGCGGCACCGCCAGGTACACGCCGACCGGCTCGCGCACTACCTGGCGGGGGAGCGGCGTGACTTCACGGGCCCCGAGGCCCCCGAGACCGACGCCGGACGAGAGCTCCAGCACGTCGTGCTGCGCGGCGGCATCGCCTACGAGCGGATGACCCTCGCCTGGCTCGACGACGTGATCGCCACCCTCCACCGGCTCGGTTCCGGGCACTGAACCGCGCCGGCGGGCACGCGCGGTTCTGCCCGTCCTCCTCCCGCACGCATCCGACGACCTCCCGCACCCCTCCCCACCTCCCGAGCCGGAAAGGCGAATGGCCATGGCCGACGCGCTGCTGTTCAACCCGCACACCTACGACCCGACCCACTTCGACCCCGAGACCCGCAGGCTGCTGCGCGCCACCGTCGACTGGTTCGAGCAGCGCGGCAAGCGCCGGCTGATCGAGGACTACCGCTCCCGCGCCTGGCTGGCGGACTTCCTCGCCTTCTCCGCCAAGGAAGGGCTCTTCGCGACCTTCCTCACCCCGGCCTCGGCCGCCGCTCCGGACCAGGCGGACAAGCGCTGGGACACCGCCCGGATCGCCGCGCTCAATGAGATCTTCGGCTTCTACGGGCTCGACTACTGGTACGCCTGGCAGGTGACCATCCTGGGCCTCGGTCCGGTCTGGCAGAGCGACAACGCCGCCGCCCGCACCCGTGCGGCCGAACTCCTCGACCAGGGCGAGGTGTTCGCCTTCGGCCTGTCCGAGAAGAGCCACGGCGCGGACATCTACTCCACCGACATGCTCCTGGAGCCGAACGGCGACGGCGGGTTCCGGGCCACCGGCAGCAAGTACTACATCGGCAACGGCAACGCCGCCGGTCTCGTCTCCGTCTTCGGGCGCCGCACCGACGTCGAGGGCCCCGACGGCTACGTCTTCTTCGCCGCCGACAGCCGCCATGAGGCGTACCACCTGGTGAAGAACGTCGTGGACTCCTCGAAGTACGTCAGCGAGTTCCGCCTGGAGAACTACCCGGTCGGTGCCGAGGACGTCCTGCACACCGGCCGCGCCGCGTTCGACGCCGCGCTCAACACCGTCAACGTGGGCAAGTTCAACCTCTGCACCGCCTCCATCGGCATCTGCGAGCACGCGATGTACGAGGCGGTCACCCACGCGCACCACCGCGTCCTCTACGGCCGCCCGGTCACCGCCTTCCCGCATGTGCGCCGGGAGCTGACCGACGCGTACGTGCGCCTCGTCGGCATGAAGCTGTTCAGCGACCGCGCCGTGGACTACTTCCGCTCCGCCGGGCCCGACGACCGCCGCTACCTCCTCTTTAACCCCATGACGAAGATGAAGGTGACCACGGAGGGCGAGAAGGTCATCGACCTGATGTGGGACGTCATCGCCGCCAAGGGCTTCGAGAAGGACAACTACTTCGCGCAGGCGGCCGTCGAGATCCGCGGTCTGCCCAAGCTGGAGGGCACGGTCCACGTCAACCTCGCCCTGATCCTCAAGTTCATGGGCAACCACCTGCTGAACCCCGCCGAGTACGCCCCCGTACCGACCCGGCTCGACGCGGCCGACGACGCGTTCCTCTTCGAGCAGGGACCGGCGCGCGGCCTGGGCGCCATCCGCTTCCACGACTGGCGCACCGCGTTCGACGCGTACGCGGAGGTCCCCAACGTGGGCCGCTTCCGCGAACAGGCCGACGCGCTCTGCGAGTTCGTCGCCACGGCCGCCCCGGACGAGGAGCAGAGCCGCGACCTCGACCTGCTGCTCGCCGTGGGCCAGCTGTTCGCCCTGGTCGTGCACGGGCAGCTGATCCTGGAGCAGGCGCGCCTGACCGGCCTGGAGCAGGACGTGCTCGACGAGCTCTTCGCCGTTCTCGTCCGCGACTTCTCGGCGCACGCCGTCGAGCTGCACGGCAAGGACTCCGCGACCGAGGCGCAGCAGAGCTGGGCGCTGGGCGCGGTCCGGCGCCCGATCGTGGACGAGGCCCGCTCGGCCCGCGTGTGGGACCGCGTCGAGGCGCTGGCCGGGGCGTACGAGATGGCGCCGTAGCCCTCCCCGGACCTGGCCGCGCGCCCCAAGTCCCCGGCCATCACTCCGGGGACCTGGGGCGCGTCTCAACGGTCCCGGGCGAGCTGCCTCCCTCACACGGAGGCGGGGCTTCGGCCAGCCGCGGTCAGCTGTGCCAACGCGCGTGAGACCGCGGCCAGTTGACCTGCTTCCGCGTCCGTACCGATGCCGTTGCCCGGAGTGATGGAGGGAAGCCCGATGTCCGGGTCGTGGGCGGGCTGCCCCAGTGCCGTCCGGTCCAGGGCGGCCAGGATGGACGCAGCCCGCGTGGTGGCCGTGATGTCGGGGTCTGCCGCTTCCGGGCCCGCCAGGTGGGGGCGGAGGAGCAGCAGGCCGTCGTGGATTTCGATGACCCGGCGGTAGAGGGCCAACCCCAATGCGCCAGGGGCGAGTTCACCCGGGCCCCGGCGGGGCTGGAGCAGGGCGATCTCCGGGAAGGCGTGGTGCAGGGCGGACCACAGCGGCCCCAGGGCGCGGTAGGTGCGGTACGACCACCACCAGTGCCGCAGCGCGACCCACGCCGCGGTGCTGCCGCCCGCGATGAGCAGTCCCGCACAGAGCATGCCCAGGATGGAGGAGACGGCGTCCTCGCCGTCCGTCTGGCGGCCGGTGAGGAGGGCGAGCCGGATGTCGTCGACCCCCCAGGCGGTCCACACCAGGCCCGCGGCAGCGCCGCAGCAGAGCAGTCGGAGCCCCACGCGCAGGGCTCCCGTGGCGCGCCGGGACCTGTGCAGCGCCGCCCGGCACAGGACCGCCGCGTGCCACGCCGGGTAGAGCGTGATCGCCGTGTTGTAGGCCGCCAGGTACGGCCGGTGGCGGGCGTCGACGAAGAGCTCTCCGGCAGCGTGCTGGATGTCGGCGGCCGAGAACAGCAGCACCAGCGCGACCAGCGTCAACCCGGCCGCGATCAGCTGGCGTTGGGCCGATCTGCCGGTCATCAGGCCGATGCAGGCGACCGCCGCCATGCGCAGGAGGTCGCCCGCGAGCGTGGGCAGGCCCGGCAGCCCGACCACCTCCTCGACGGCCAGGGCCGCGGCAGGGGTGAGAACGATGAGGGCCGCGCCCAGACAGAAAGCGAAACGGTGGACGTGCGGCTGGGCGGTGTTCTGGCGGCCGCCCCACCGGTACAGGCCGAACGCGCACAGCGCGAGAGCGGCGAGACACTGAAGGACGTCAGCCACGGCCGTCCGGCCACAGCGCGGAGTCGGCGAAGGGGTCGGCCGCCGGCCGGGTCGGCAGGGCCCAGACGGCGCGCTGAAGGATCAGTGAGGCCAGTAACTCGGCTTCCTGTTCCTGTGGATCGCTGTAGACGGTCCGGCCGAGCACGCTCCGCACCAGCCCCGCGGAGAGGTGCGGGGTGAGCTCCGGCGAGAGCGTGCCGTCGTGTCCGCACAGGAGGTGGGACAGCTCGTGGACGAGGATGTGCTGGCGGTGCAGCGGGGCCGTGTCCGCCGCGTACGCGATGTAGTCGGCCTGCTCGGCGCTGACGAGCAGACCGCACGGCACGCCTGGCTGCCACCGCGTCGGCATGAGCTCGATCGGTCTGCCCCGCTGCTCCGCCATGGTGGCGATGAGCTGGGCCGCGTCGAAGGGAACGGGCAGGTCCAGGGCGTTCGCGATGGAGCGGCAGCGCCGCAGCCGGTCCCGGGCCGCGCGGCCCGTCGTGCCCCAACGGCCGTATTTCATCGGCCGGTTGATCTGCGTCGGTCGGCCTCTCGGCGGGCGATGGAATCGATCAGATCGCGTACGGTCCCCAGGCCGTCGGGGGAGAGGTGGACCGCGCGCAGCGCGACATCGCGTACGCCCGCGTCGCGCATGGCGGAGAGCAGGGCGACCTCCTCGCCGACCCGGGCGCCCTCCGCGTCGTCGAAGAAGTAGGCGACGGGCACCTGGAAGAACGTGGCCAGCGCTTCCAGATGGCGCTTGGTGGGGTTGTCGCGGCGGCCGGTGCGCAACTGCCAGAGATAGGTGGCCGAAAACGTCTCTCCGCTCGACTCGCGGCAGGCTCTGGCCACTTCCTCGTTGCTGTAGGGCGAGCGGTCCGGGCGGCGTACCGCCTGGAAGAGGGCCTCTATTCGCTCCGCCAATGACTGGGCCCCGGCCTCCGACACCGTCCCACCTCCGTTCTGTAACGGCATAGTAAACGACCCGCCGAAGGGCGGTGCGGGCAACGTCGGATCTCAGCTGAGATGAATGAACGGCTCAATGCCTTCACGCCAGTTGACACTTCGTGGCCCCCTCGATCAAGCTTCGGACGGAGGGGAAAGCCCGTCCGAACAGCCTTGGCCGAACGAAGGAGCACACCCATGAGACGCACTGCCGCCGCGTTATTGACGGCGCTGCTGGCGATCTGCGCCGCCATCGCGCTGCCCGCCACGGCGCATGCCGAGAGCCCCGGTTCCTGCACCACCCGTTACGAGGGGCCCTATGGCAGCGCCTCGTGCTCGGGCGTCGCCCCGGGCACGCAGTGGCGCGCCGTGGTCGGCTGCTTCTACCTCGTGAGCGGCCAGCCGGTCCCGTTCCAGGTGGTCGGCAACGTCGTCACCGGCGACGGCACTTCGGTCGGCGGGTGCACGGGCGCCTCCTGGGCGACCAAGCACATCGAGGCCGTCGTCGTCGGCATCACCGGCAGCCAGGGGCGGCTCGTCGGCTACGGCGGCAAGTGCGTGGACATCCGTAGTGGCAAAACGACCGTCGCCACCCCCGTGCAGATCTACGACTGCAACGGCACCGGCGCCCAGTGGTGGACCCTGGGTACGGACCACACCGTGCGTGCGCTCGGCATGTGTCTGAACGTGGTGTGGGGACGCAGCGAGAACGGCACCAACGTCGAGATCTACGACTGCCTGCCGGGCGCCCAGGGCGAGCAGTGGATCCCCCAGCCGGACGGTTCGCTCAAGAACGTCCTCACCGGCAAGTGCCTCGACGACCTCGGCTTCAACACGGCCAACGGGACCCAGCTGGGCATCTGGGACTGCAACGGAGCGGCCAACCAGAAGTGGACCCTGACCCCCTGACGGGGCACCGCACGAGCCGTCCCGGGACCGCGTCGTGACCACGCGGACGGCCTGAGCGGGCACAGCTTCGGGGGACGCCCGAACCCTGGTCCCCACGGAGGGGAGTGGCGGGGCCCGGCCAGAGGGGGGCGGGTCCCGCCACTACATGTGGGGCGAACCAGGTGTGTGGCCGGCCCACACCGGGGGAGTGCGGCCCGACCACGGCTGGGCGCGTTCGAGTTGGCCCGCCAGGCGGAAGAGGCGGCCCTCCAGGCCGTAGCCCGCGGCGAACTGCATGCCGATCGGGAGCCCCGTCCCGGCGTCGACCGCCACCGGCACGGACATGGCGGGGGTGCCCGACACATTGAACGCGGCGGTGAACGGGGACATGTCGAACAGGCGCCGCAGCCAGCCGAGTCCGTCCAGCCTCTCGGCGCCCGCGCCGTGCGTGCCCAGAGGCACCGGGAGCTCCGGAAGGGTCGGGGTGAGCAGCAGGTCGTAGGCATCGAAGTACCGTGCCAGGCTTCGCGCGACGCGGTTGCGCAGGCCGAGAGCGGTGACGAACTCGGGGCCGCTGACCCGCTGCCCGTAGTGGTAACTGGCGAGGGTGGGCGGCTCAAGGGTCGAGGAGTCGATCGGGCGACCGGTGGCGGCCGCCAGCGCGTCGAGCGAGGCCGCGAGGTTCGCCGACCACTGGCGGGCGTTGGCCAGCACGAACTCCTCCCACTCCGCGCCGAGTCCGACCGTGGTCTCCTCCACCCGGTGACCGAGCGATTCGAGCAGGCGCACCGTGCGCGCGAGTGCCTCGGCCACGGGCCTGGCGGTACGGCGCCCTCCCCACGCCTCGGCGAGAACGCCGATCCTCAGCGTGCCGGGATCGCGAGCGACCTCCTGCGCGTACGGCCGGGGCGGCTCCGGGGCGAAGTAGGGGTCGCCCGGTTCCGGCCCGCGGATCGCGTCGAGCAAGGCCGCGCTGTCACGCACGGTGCGGCTCACGCTGCCCTGCACGGCGAGGCCGTTGAAGATCTCGTCCAGGTCCGGCCCCATGGAGACCCGGCCGCGCGTCGGCTTCAGCCCGAACAGGCCGTTGTAGGCGGCCGGGATGCGGATCGATCCGGCGGCGTCGGTGGCGTGGGCGAGCGGGACGATCCCGGCGGCGACCGCCGCTCCCGCACCCCCGCTGGAACCGCCCGCGCTCCGCTCCAGGTCCCACGGGTTGCGGGTGGCGCCGTACAGCACGGGTTCCGTCGTGGTGCTGTACGCCATCTCCGGTGTCGCGGTGCGCCCGAACGTCATGAGGCCTGCGCGGCGCAGGCGCCGCATGAGGAAGGAGTCGGCGGGCGCGACGTTGCCCGCGGCGAGACGGCTGCCGAGCTCCGACCGCCTTCCGGCCATCGAGACGCCGAGGTCCTTGATCAGGAACGGGACTCCGGCCAGCGGGGCGCTGCCGGGAGCGGGCCCGTCATCCGTCGGCCATGTCTCCACGACGGCGTTGACCAGCGGGTTGACCGCCCGCGTGGCCTCCCGTGCCGCCGCTTCCAGTTCGGCGGCACTCACCTCGCCACGCGCCACCAGCTGCGCCAGTCCGACCGCGTCGAAGGTCACGTACTCCTCGACTTTCACTGCTGCTCCCAGGAAAAAGATACCGTTGAGACCCGGACGATACCGAGCGGTATCGCGTGGGACGGACTGGTACCGTAGCAGTGGATGTAGGACCCCACAACGAACCAGGACGTCACGGAGCAGGCATGGCATCGACCGTCAGCAGGCCGGACCGGGTGGCCCAACTGCCCCCTCGTGAGCGCATCCTGGACGCGGCGGAAGAGCTCTTCCAGAGCGAGGGCATCCAGGGTGTGGGTGTCCAGGCCATCGCCGATCGGGCCCGCACCACCAAGATGGCGATCTACCGGCACTTCGAGACCAAGGACGCCCTGGTGGCGGAGTGGCTGCGGATCGTCGCGGCCGACTACCAGGCCGCTTTCGACCGGGTCGAGGCAGAACACCCCGACCGCCCCCGGGAGCAGATCCTGGGCCTGGCCCGCTTCATCGCCGAGGGGCTCCCGACGATCTCGCACCGGGGCTGCCCGTTCATCAACTCCCTCGCCGAACTGCCCGACCGTTCGCACCCCGCACGGCAGGTGATCGAGCAGCACAAGGCGCTCCAGCTGCGCAGGCTGGTCGCCCTGTGCGCCGGGGCCGGGCTGCCCGACCCCGAACAGGCGGCGGCCGAGATCACCTTCGTACTCGAAGGGGCTCAGGTCAGTACGCAGAACGGAAGTGTCGACCAGATCGGGGAGCGGCTGATGCGGATCGTCGAGGGGATCGTGGACCGGCACCACCGGGCGGCCGGTGCGTAGCACCGCCGCCGGAACGCCGAACTGGCCGCGTTGAACGGCTTGTTCTGCCGCCCGAGGTGGTCGCCCTCCTGGACCGGATGAGCGCCTTCGGGGAGGACAGCGTCCGGCGGCGGTCGGTGCCGCTGGTCTCCTCCCAGATCTCCGACGCGTCACCGGCCTGGCACCGCATCATCGACGCCCTCGCCCACCGGGCCCGGCACCGCCGAGCCACCGAGCGGACGGCTGAGGCCGGCACGACGTGGGCCGCCTGGTTCAGAGGGCCCCGAGAAAGCCCGGATCAGCACCGTCGAACTGCCGCCCCGTATCCCGGGCGACGCCCAGCAGTTCCGCCACGGGTACGATCCCGGCGCCGAGTGTCTCCCTGAGCTCCGGCCAAGCGGGCTCCTCGACATCGATCAGCTGACTCACCTCACGCATGCCGGAATCGTCGCACCCCCGCCGCGCACCACGGCAGGTAGGGGCCGCGGCGAGCCCTCCGAGGCCCCGAGGGGCGGCGTCGGGGCGCGGGGCCGGTGGCCGCACGGCGTTCGGGACGGATGGGCTACCGCGTCTCGCGCAGCCCGAGAATGTAGGTCGCGGTCAGTGCGACGCCGCGGTCGGCGTCGTCCGACAGAGCCGCCAAGGCCTGCGACACCGTGTCACCCGGGATGTCCGCGAGGGCCTGTGTCAGGTGTCGACGGGTCGCCGAATCAAGCGAGTCGCGGGTGAGGCGGTCGATGAGCTGGGTGGCGATCTCGTCCGCCAAGACTGGATCACGCGCCAGCGTCCCCAGCGCGTCGGCCGCGTCGACGTCGTTCGTCTCGCCGACGATCATGTCGATGAGCGTCGGGACCGCCTCGGCTCCGCCACGCGCCCCGACCGCCAGTGCCGCGTACCCGCGGACCACGAGGTCGGGGTGTGTGAGGGCTTCTCGCAACAGAGCGGTCGCCGCCTCGTCCGGGATCTCCGCGATCGACTGGACGGCACGCTTGCCGACCTCGGCCGCGGGGGAGGCGAGCCCCTCCGCCAGGAGCGGCAGCCCGCCGCCCGAGCGGGCCAGAGCCCATCGAAGGGCTCCGGCGACGTGTGGGTCCGCCTCGCTCAACACCGCGTCCACCAGGGCCTCCACCGGCACCGGGGCGTCCTGCACCGAGGCCAGTGCCGCGCGCTGACGCCGTCCCGCGCTCTCCGACCCCAACGCGTGCAGAAGCGCGACGATGTGGAGGACGTCCTCCCAGTCGGCCGGTTCCGCGGCATTGATCCGCCGGAGCCGCGTGAGCAGCGCCCTCTCGCCCGCGATCCGCTCGCGCGTCTGGCGAATGAGGTCGTCCACGAGCTCGGCGGGCTCGAAGCCGGGGTCGTCCAGGGCGGACCCGACCTCGCGCAGCGACAGCCCCAACGACCGCAGGCTCTCGATGTGGAAGATGCGCCGGATGTCCTCGCCGGAGTACTCCCGGTAGCCACCTTCTGTACGGCCCGTGGGCCGCACCAGGCCGAGCGTGTCGTAATGCCTGAGCATGCGGGCGCTCACACCGGACCGTCGCGCCACATCACCGATCAACACTGCCCTCACCCGTCCTGGCTGCTCGCACCGAGAGCCATGATGCGCTTCGCCTCCTCGATGGCGAACTCGAACCCGGCCTCCGGGTCGCTCAGCACATGTTCGGTGGCGATCGCGTGGGTACGCACGCGGGCGTCGGGATGTGCGGCCGCGGCGCGCAGGGTGGGCACGATCGCCTCGCCGAGCGCGATGAGCGCCCGGCTCAGACTCCGCTGGGTCTCGCGCCCGCCCCGCCCGAGCTGGGCCCCCAAATTCCGTGCCAGCTGGGGGACTTCATCCTCGGGTACGAGAACGACCGCGGCCCGCCATGCGCTCCGTGCCACCTCCTCGTCGGTGTCGGCCAGCAGCGCGGGTGTGATCGCGGGCCACGCCCGCCGGTCGCCGATCTTGGACAGGGTGTGCAACGCCTGGCTTCGTGCCTGTGCTCGCTGCGAGCGGAGTTCGCCGACGAGCCCGGGGAGCGTGGTCGATGCGGGGTGCCGGGTGAGCGCCCACGTCAGCATTTCCCGCACGTAGAACTCGGGCTCGACCGCGCACCGCTCGATGAGCGTGGGGACGAACCGGGGGGCGGTGGCCGTGCCGACCGCCAGCGCCGCCCGCAGCCGCACCGAGGGATCGCGGTGCTCCAGCCCTGGGAGGGCTCGCGTCGCGTCCGCTTCCTGCTTCGTCATGGTCATCGGGACCACCTCCTCGGCCCCAGTGAATGGCTTGTCACCGTGTCAAGGTCAAGCACGGCCAGCGCATAGCCGCCGCGCCCACCCCGCTCAGGGTGCCGGGGTCAGCGCCGCAGGGCGCTGATGTGTGCATGGATCAGCCGGTGTCCCTCGGGAGTGGGGTGCAGGCCGTCGACGAGCAGGTCGGCACGCTTGTGCAGGGGCTGCCACAGGTCGAGGTGGTCGACATGGTTCTCCTCGCACCATGACCGCGTCGTCTCGCGCAGGGCTCGTGCGCGGGCCTCCGTGAAGCACAGGCCCTCGTAGTCGTCGGTGCGTGCTTCATCGAGCCAGATCGGGCCCACGACCACGAGCCGGGCGTTGTGCGCCAGGGCGGTGGCGGCCAGGGAGGCGAGGCATTCCGTGAGCCTCGCCAAGGAGTCGGTGCCGTCCTGAGGGGCCGTCACCGGCACGGCGGAGTCGTTGATCCCGGCGGCCACCAGGACGGTGTCCGGCAGGCGAGGAGGCAGTACGCCGGGAGTCTGCTCACTCACGTCGAGCAGGGTGCTGCCCGGGATGGCCAGGTTGAAGACCCGGTGCTCCGTCTCGTTCTCCGCGATGTGCTCCGCCGCCAGGTGCGCGGCCCATCCGCCCCGCGGGTCGCAGCGGCCGTACGCGATGCTGTCGCCGACGATCACGATGCGTGCCGCCGAGCGCAGCGGGTTCGCGTCCAGGTAGGCCCAGGCGCTCGTCCCGCAGGAGAGCCGCACCCGGCGGCGGGCGTAGTCGTCGACCTCGTAGGCGTCGGCCGCGGCGAGTTCCTCGTCGGTGAGGTGCAGGACGCCGCCCTCGACGACGGCGCCGTGCCGGCGGCGCAGGGTCAGGTGCACGTCGAGGCCGCTGGTGGCGATGACGGCCGGATCGGTGATGGGCAGCGGGCTCGTCGCGTACCCGGTCAGCGACGCGGGAGAGCAGGGCACGGGCCGGCCGAAGAGTGCGATCTGCACCTGCTCGTCCAGCAACGTGCCGAAGGAGAACAGGGTGTGCGGGCGTGACTCGGACACTGGGGGTACGCGGCCTCTCTTGCAGGGTCTGTCGCCTCACCCTAGCGGCTGACCTGGGCCGATGCCCCGGCCGTCCCTGGCCGCGGGGCGTTCACGACGGCACGGCGTGCCGGCGGTCGGCCCGATCACGGCAACCACCCAGCTGGCCTGCGTTGAGATGATGGTCGGCTTCCAGGTCCCCTCGACCCCGGTGTCGTGGTCAGCCGGACGGGCGGATCGACAGGGCGTGGTGGAAGACGTCGCGCGGGTCCCACCGGGCCTTGACCCGTTGGAGGCGCGGGTAGTTGTCCTTGTAGTACAGGGTGTGCCACGGGACGCCGGAGGTGTTCCACTCGGGGTCGGCGAGGTCGGTGTCGGGGTAGTTGATGTAGGAGCCGTCGCTGACCGCGCCGGGGACCGGGACCCCGCCCGTGTCGGCGTACACATCGCGGTAGAACTTCCGGACCCAGTCGAGGTGGGTGGCGTCGTCGGCCTCGTAGGTCCAGATCGACTGGTAGACGGCCTTCATGATCACGTCGCGTTGGGCGACGGCGGTGGCGCCCGGTGGCACCGACCTGACCTCGCCGCCGTAGCCGATGAGCAGCATGCCGCCGCTGGGCGTGCCTGTGTCATTGGTCAAGTTGCGGTGTACGGCCGCGAGTTGGGTGTCGGTGAGGGAGCGGTGCAGGTAACCGGCCTTGATCTTGTAGCGGCGGGTGCCGACATCGCCGGGCTCGCCGGTGCCGGGCCAGGTCGTCGAATGCAGCCAGGGCAGCGTCAGCCAGGTCTCGGCGCCTTTGACGCTGTCCGCGTACACCGCGTCCAGGAACTCCCGCACCAGACCCCGGGCGTTGGGGATGCCCGCGTCGATCTGAACGGTCATCAGGAAGCCCTGGGCCTTGCGGTGCATCGGGATGAGGATCGCGTACAGCCCCGCGTACTTGGATCCGGGCGCGCTGTTGCGTTCGTGCCACGTTCCGAAGTTGCGCAGCAGCGCGGTGAACGCCTGGGGCGTCATCCTGTCGTCCCAGGCCCAGGTGACCAGGCAGCCCAGCTGATCGCTCGGTGCGGCGGGCAGCAGCTTGGAGGGGTCGCTCCCGCTCGCCCCGGGGGAGCGCAGCCAGTACCGGGTGACCACCCCGAAGTTCCCGCCGCCCGCGCCGGTGTGCGCCCAGAACAGATCCCGGTGCGGATCGTCCGGCTCCCGCGTGGCCACCACCGCGCGAGCGGTGCCCTCCCGGTCGACCACCACCACCTCCACGCCGTACAGGTGGTCCACCACCGAGCCGTACCGGCGCGACAGCGGTCCGTACCCGCCACCCGCGAAGTGACCGCCCGCTCCCACCTCCGGGCAGCCGCCCGCGGGAACGGTCACTCCCCAGCCCTTGAACAGCGTCCGGTACACGTGCCCGAGCGTGGCTCCCGGCTGCACCGTGAACGCACCGCGCGCCGCGTCGTAGCCCACCGCGTCCATGGGGGACACGTCCAGGAGCATGCGCACGCCAGGGTCGGCGGTGAAGTTCTCGAAACAGTGGCCGCCACTGCGGACGGCGACCCTGCGCCCGGACCGTACGGCGTCCGCGACCGCCCGGACCACCTGGTCGGTCGAGCCGACCACCCGGATCTCGTCGGGCCGCCCGACGAAGCGGAAGTTGTTGCCCCGCAACAGGCTGTCGTACCGGGCGTCGCCGGGCCGGACCGTCACCGGACCGAACCGCGTCGCTTCCGGTGCCGTCGTGTCGTTCTCCGCCGCGGCCGCCGAAGCCGCGGGTCCGACCAGGCCGGCCGCCGCACCGCTCGCGGCCGCCGCGCCCGCCGCCGCCAGCAGCCCACGCCGGTTCATCGGGCTGGGATCCGATCTGTTCAACACGACCTCCTGTCCGGTGCCGGTCACCACGACCGGGCCCCTGTGCGAGTCGTCGACGCTTCAGGAACGGGGCACGGGGGGACCGTCCCCCGGCATCCACCCCGAGCGCCCCGGGGGCGGAGTGCGTGCGGTCTCATGTTGTTCTGCATGACGCATGACAACCCCCGTGTAACTAGCCGTTCCTGACGGTTCATCATGCCGTAGCGCGTGCCTCGACCCAACCCGCGGGGAGCCACATTTCACGCCTCAGGGAGGGGAACGCGGGGCGGGTCGGCAGCCTCTCTCGCCCGGGAATTGCGCTTGCGGAGTCCCCGTCACACCGGTCAGAGTCACCTGACCCCACGCGAAGGCAGAGAAGATGACCACCCAGCCCCATCCCGTCGACCACGAACTCATCCGGGCCGCGGCCGAGGTCGCGCGTACGCGCTGCCAGGGCGACAACCACACCATGGCGGCCGCCGCTCGTTCTCGGGACGGACGGATCGTCACCGCGGTGAACGCTTACCACTTCACCGGAGGGCCCTGCGCCGAGCTGGTCGTCATCGGCACGGCAGCCGCCCAGGGCGCCTACGACCTGGAGACGATGGTCGCCGTCGGCGACCGTGACCGGGGGGTCGTCCCGCCGTGCGGCCGCTGCCGCCAGGTTCTTCTCGACTACTTTCCCGCCCTCGAGGTCATCGTCGGTGCGGGTGACCGGCTGCGCAGCGTCCCCGTCGCGGAGCTGCTGCCGGAGTCCTATGTGTGGGCCGATCACCAGCTCGACGCCGACTAGTCCACGCCACTCGGCACGCTCCCGATGGTGTCGGGACGAGCGGGCTCACAGGCTTATCGGCCATACTGCGCCCGTGGAGCAGCGAACAGAACACCAGTACATGCCCCTGGCCGGTGCTGCGACGGACCCCGCCTACATCCCCGGCCTGGTACCGCCGCGCGTGGATCCGCCGGCGGCGGAGCCGTCGGCGGCCGAGGCCCCGGAGCCGGACGCCGTCCTTGAAGAGGGCGAGGAGGCTGCCGGGACCGGGATCGTCGAGGACGCGGAAGCCTCCGAGTCCGATGCCCAGGACGCGGAATCCGGGGCGGAGGACGGGCCCGTGTGCGAGATGTCCGACCGTCAGGGGTCGATCCGTCTCGACCGCCGGGGAGTCAGGCTGCGGCTGGCCGACGAAGAGGCCGACTTCCGCTGGGACGAGGTGAGCGCGGTCGAGTACCGCACGCCGCGGTGGACGCGCCGGTTCGAGATCGTGGTGTACACGTCGAACCAACGGTGGTTCTCCCACGATGTGACGGCCGCCGACCGGGCGGATCTCACGGTGTGGAGCGAGCAGCTGGACGCGGTGCTGGACGCCTACTTCGAGGACTGACACGACGGGTCGGCCGGGGAACGAGCTGCCCCGGCCGAGCCGTTCGGTGTGCCGGGCGCCGACGGATGCCCGTCTCAGGTCAGCGGGCGGTCCAGCACGGCCGGCGCCTTGTCCCCCCGGTGGTATCGCACCTCGCGGATGCCGAGCGCCTGGCGCAGTTTCCCGGCGGGCAGCGTGACGGGAGCGGGAGCCGGTCCGTCGCCGGGATGGGGCAGCGGGTAGGCCGTGGTCGTGGCGCTGTGGAAGGTCACCTGGCCCTCGACCCTGCTGAACAGCTGGTGCACATGGCCGTTCAGACAGGTCACGGACGAGAAGCGACGCAGATGCGACAGTGCCTGCACGGCGTCGTCGGTCCCCCAGCCCCAGGCCGGGTACATCGCGAACAGCGGGATGTGGCTGAAGACCACGATCGGGGTGTCACTGGACAGTCCGGCCACGTCCTGGCGCACGAAGTCGAGCTGCTCCGTGCCGAGATGGCCGAGGTTCTTCAGATTGAGCGAGTTGACCAGGGCGATGACGTGCACGCCCTTGATGTCGAAGCTGTACCAGCCGTCGCCCCGGCTGCCCGCTCCGAAGGCGGCGCGGTATTTCTGCCCCGAGTCGTCGAGGGCGTCGTGCTCCCCGGGCACGGTGTGCGTGCCCCCGCTGTGCAGGCCCTTCATCATCTGCTTGACCTGGTCGAACTGGCCGGGTGTGGCCAGGTGGGTCAGGTCTCCGGTGTGCATCACGAAGTCGGGCCGCGTGGGCAGGGAGTTCACATGGTCGATGGCGCGGGCGAAGGAGCCCGTGACGTCGGTGTTGGCCGTGCCGCGGAAGCCGAGATGGCTGTCGCTGAGCTGGACGAACGTCAGAGTGTCCGGGCCGTTCTTCGACTGTCCGCCGGACCCGGCCAGGTGGCTGTACACCTCGCCGCCCGCAACGCTGAGCACGACGGCGGAGCCGAACCAGGCGGAGTGACGCATTAGTTGACGTCGCGTCATGTGCGGTCCGAGCCGGGCGGTCATGGCCGCACCACCACGGTGCCGTGCATGAAGGGGTGAATGGTGCAGTAGTACGTGTAGGTCCCCGGCTTGGCGAAGGTGTAGCGGAAGACCCCGCCCGTGTCGAGGGGCGAGGAGTGGAAGGGGCCGCCGTTGTCGGCGGAGACGGTGTGCGGTTCCTCGTCGGCGTTGGTCCAGGTGACCGTGGTGCCCGCCGGGACGGTGAGGGTGCCCGGGGTGAACGCCAGGTTCTTGATGGCGACGGACGTGCCCGTCGAGGACGGTGCGGGAGCGGCGGGGGAGGGCATGCCCCCGCCGCTCCCGGCCGTGAGGGAACCGTCGTGGGCCGTCGACGCGGGCATACCGGGCATGTTGGTGCCCCCGTTCCCGGTACCCGTCGACGCCCCGCAGGCGGCCAGCAGCGCCAGTGCTGCCACCGCGGCGGCCAACCCACCACCCCGCCGCGCGACCCTGCGCCGGACCCCAACTGCTCGCATCGGTTCCCCCGTCCGCCCGCCGGTGAGGCGGGCCTTCGTTCCGGCCCGCCTCCGGTGCGGGCCGTCTGCCGGCCCCGCTGCTCGCGGGGCTCACTCAGGGATAGCCGGCGGGGTTACACCGCCGGCGGCCGGTACGTACACCTGCACCGCGTTCTCCGTCTCCCGCACGGCGATCCGGGGCAGCGGCGGCAGCGGCCGGTCGAACTGGTGGCGCACCACCTCCCCGGAGAGCGCGAACACCGAGTTGTGGCACGGGCAGTCCAGCTGTCCGGCCGGCCGGTCCAGTACGAGGCGGCAGCCCTGGTGGGTGCAGACTCCCGAGACCGCGCGCAGCCTGCCGTCGTGCCGCGTGACGAAGCCGGTCACGGTTCCGGTGTCGAAGGCCCGCACCGCGCCGTGCGGCAGCTCGGAACTCGCGGCCACGGTGTGCCAACTCCCGTGCTGGGGCTGGAGCGTCGACGCCTGTGGTGGCGACGGGGCCGGGTGGTCCCGGAGCATGGTGTGGTCGGCGAGGACCCCGGCCGCGGCGGCCGCGGCGGCGATCGACGCTCCCCGCACGAACCGTCTGCGCGTCCCGCCCGCCGAGGCGCCGGGCGGCTCGTCCAGTTCCGCGGCCAGCCGTTCGCGCAGGGAGGTCACGAACTCCTCGCTCGGGGCACCGGCACCGGGCCGGGCCGCCCGCAGGGTGATCGCCGTGGCGAGTTCCTCGGCGTCCTCGGGGCGCGCCCGGAACGGTTTGGGGCGCCGTGAGCGCAGCAGTGCCTCGACGTACCGCTCGGCCTCTTCGTCCACGGTCAGCCCTCCTTCTCCGCCAGCCGGGCCGCCACCACGGCGGCATGCCGCAGGGCGCGGTGCTGGAGCACCTTCGCGTTGCCGACGGTCACGCCCAGTTCGGCGGCCGCCTCCTTGAGCGAACTGGCGCCCAGGAAGCGCAGTTCGAGGATGCGTCGGTAGCGGTCGGGCAGCCCATCGAGGATGGCGCGGGCCCGGCGCGGCGCGTCGGAGGGCACCTCCTCGGCGTCCGCCTCGTGCTGCGGCAGCTCCTCGGGCAGGCGGGTGACCTCCAGGCCGAGCACCCGGCGCCAGTGCGTGGCGAGCACGGTGCGCGCGGTGGCCAGCAGGTAGGCGCGGACCTCGGGCACGCTCGCCGAGGTGCGCAGCGGCCGCAGGGCGGCGAGAAAGACCTCGGTGGTGAGGTCCTCGGCGTCCGCGCGGTTGCCCACCTTGGCGTACATCACGCGGTAGATCCGGTCCACGTTGTCCCGGTAGATCGCCTCCCAGTCGGCGTACACCTCGTCGCCGACCAGGCGGAGCCGGGACGCGCCCGGCTCTCCGCGCGCACCCGGCCCACGCCCGGGCTGTTTCGACCGGCGCACTCTCATGTCCCCCCGCTCCGGCTCACTCGCCGACGGGCCGAGGCCCCCATCACCTACCAGTAGGGGCCCGGGTTACAGGGTTGGGGAGGGCCCGCGCGGGAACTCCCGCCACGGGCCGGATGCGGTCCTCCCGTCGGCCGCGAAAGAGGGGAGTGGGCCCCATACTTGATCGTCATGGGGACTGTGACGGCGTTGTGGCGGTATCCGGTGAAGTCCATGCTCGGCGAGGCCCTGGAGTCCGTGGGGGTCACTCACGCGGGACTGTCCGGGGACCGCACGCACGCGGTGCTCGACGAGACCGGCGCGATCGGCAGTGCCAAGCATCCGCGCAAGTGGGGGCGCCTGCTGGACTGCCGCAGCCGGGTGAGCGGCGGCCGCGTCGAGGTGGAACTGCCCGATGGCGTGGCTCTCGCGGCCGGGGACCATGAACTGGACGTCCAGCTCACCAAGTTGTTGGGCCGTCAGGTCCGTCTCACGGACAGCGCTCCGGCGGACAGTGCGCTGGAGCGCGCGGTACCCGAGTACGAAGGCGGCGTACCGGACGCGCTGCGCGCGACGGCGTCCGTGGACGGGACGGGCGAGGAGATCACCACGGGCAGGGTCGCGGCGGGAACGTTCTTCGACTTCGGCCGGGTCCACCTCCTCACCACGTCCTCACTGGCCCGGCTGCGGAGCGTCTGTCCGGACGGGGACTTCGATCCACGTCGCTTCCGTCCCAACGTCGTCGTCGACACCGGTGACGAACCGGCCTTCGCCGAGGACGGCTGGCAGGGCAATCGGCTGCGGGTCGGAGAGGCGCTGTTCAGCGTGCTCGTCCCCACGCCCCGCTGTGTGGTCCCCACGCTGCGCCATGACGAGCTGCCACCCGACCCCCGCATCATGCGCGCGACAGCCCGCGAACACCGCGTACCCGTCTTGGACCTGGGTCGGCTCGCCTGCCTCGGGGTGTACCTGGAGGTGCTCGAACCCGGCACGGTCCGGGTGGGTGATCCGATGACGCGAGAGGACTGATACAGACTGTCGCATGCACAGGCCGCGGGGCGTCTGTCGTCGAGATCGGAGTACGTGGTGAAGGCAGTTGGTTTCCACCGGTTTGGGGGCCCGGAGGTCCTGGAGATGATCGAACTTCCCGACCCGCGTCCGGGGCCCGGCCAGGTACGGATCGCCGTGCGGGCCGCGGGCGTCAACGCGAGCGACTGGAAGAAGCGCCAGGGCCTGATGGATCGGGAGCTTCCGCAGACCATGGGCTACGAGGCGGCGGGCGTCATCGACGGGCTCGGCGAGGGTGTCGACGACGTCGCCATGGGCGATCGTGTTTTCGGCTTCTGCGCGGAGGGAGCCGCCCAGGCGGAAAGGGCGGTGCTCTCCCACTACGCGCCGATCCCGCCCTCGCTCGACTTCGCCGATGTCGCCGCACTGCCGGCCGCGATCGAGACGGCCACGCGCGCGCTGGACCAGCTCGGCGTCTCGAACGGCGACACCCTGCTCATCAACGGCGCCTCCGGAAGCGTCGGCAGCGCCGCGGCGCAGTTCGCGGTGGTACGAGGTGCTCGCGTGATCGGCACCGCCGGTCCTGCGAACCACGACTACCTCCGCTCCCTGGGTGCCGAGCCGGTGACCTACGGTGAGGGCCTCGTCGAGCGGGTCCGGGCGCTGGCACCCGGCGGCGTCGACCTGGCGCTCGACGTCGCGGGGAGCGGGGTGCTGCCCGAGCTGGTCGAGCTCGCCGGCGGTGCCGGACACGTCATCACCGTGGCCGACTTCGGCGGCGCGCGGGAGCACGGGGTGAGGTTCAGCCGTGGGGATTCAGGGCGGGCGGTTCATGTGATCGCCGAGATCGGCGCATTGATCGAGTCGGGCCGGTTCTCCCTCCCGGACACGCGGACCTTCCCGCTCGACGAGGTGGCCGAGGCCCACCGGCTGAGCGAGCAGGGCCATGCGCGCGGGAAGATCGTCCTGCTGATCGGCTGAGGTGGCGTCGGGCAGGTGCTCCGGCCGAACACCCGGACCCCGGTGACGAGTTGGCGTCCGTGGCCCCGGCGGTGCCGGGTCCACGGGCGCCCCTGGCCACGTTCGACGCCGCAGGGCGGGTGCCGTTGCGGCCCGGCGTGCAGGGCCCTCAGCCGGGCAGTGCGCATCGCTGCTCCCGGCGTGAGGCGGCGTCGTCGGACGCGGGCGTACGCCTGCGTTAGGGCAGCGAGCCCCACCTTGCCGGAACCGCAAGTTTTCGTGCCACCAGGCGGTGGCCTCGCGACACTGGGCGCACATTCCGACTTGAGGAGTCCCGATGAGCGCCACTGCTGCGGACACGTACTGGGAAGAGATCTACGCGGGGCGGCCGGCGGCCACCGACCCGCGCCCCAACCACCGTCTCGCCGAGATCGTCACGGGCATGCCGCCCGGCGACGCGCTCGACCTGGGGTGCGGCGAGGGCGGTGACGCGCTGTGGCTCGCCCGGCAGGGCTGGCGGGTGACCGCCGTCGACATCTCGGCGGTCGCGGTGGCGCGGCTCGCCGGGCTCGCCCGTTCACGTGACCTGGAAGGGCGCGTGCTCACCGAGCGGCGCGACCTGCACGAGTCCTTCCCCCGGGGCGCGTTCGACCTGATCTGTGCCCACTATCTGCACACCCCCTTCGACCTGGACCGGGCAGGGGTCCTGCGGGCCGCGGCCCATGCGCTGCGCGTGGGCGGGCGGCTGCTGGTCGTCGACCACGGTTCGACCGCGCCCTGGTCGTGGAACCAGGGCCAGGGCGTGCACCACCCGACGCCCCACGAAGTCGCCGCCGGCATCGATCTGGATCCGGCGATGTGGACGGTCGAGCGGGCCGACATGCCTCGTCGGCTCGCGACCGGGCCGGGCGGGCAGACGGCCGAGGTGACCGACCACGTCCTGCTCGTCCGCCGCACCGCCTGACCGTGCTGCTCTCCCACAACGGAGCCCCCTCATGCCCACCCCCTTCCGTCGCGACCGCCGTTCCGACAGCCCGCCACCGCGCACCGGAACCAGCGAGATGGAGGTCCTGCGAGGCTTCCTCGACTACCTGCGGTCGTCGATCGCCGCGAAGGTCGACGGCGCGCCCGAACCCGAGGTGCGCACCGCCAAGGTGCCGTCGGGTACGAACCTCCTCGGCCTGCTCCATCACCTGACGTTCGTCGAGAGCGCGACGTTTCTCGGGGAGCAGGTCAGGGACTGGCCGTCGACGTTCCACGCCGCGGCGGGGGACGACGTGGACGACGTGGTCGCCCGCTACCGACGGACCGTGGCGCGCGCGAACGAAGTCCTCGACGGATGCGCCGACCTGGGCGCCCCCGTGCCCCGGCCGCGTCCCGCGGGTCCCGCCCCCAGTGTCCGCTGGGCCCTGACGCACATGATCGAGGAGACCGGCCGCCACGCGGGCCACGCGGACATCCTGCGCGAACTGATCGACGGTGCTACGGGTCGCTGACCCCGGGGCCGTCGGGTTCCCGTCGCCTGCGGGGCGAGCGACAGATGGCGGTGGTCGGTCCCGAGGACCGGCCACAACCCCGGCCCGGCAAGGCCGTGACGGCATCACTTGGGCGTGCGATCAGGGCCCCGTGCGCAGCGCCTGGCCCGCGCGATGTGCCGTCTCGGCGTGGCCGAACAAGCCCGGGAGGCCGCCGGTGTGGAGCAGGACGGTGCGTTCCCCTGGGCGGATGTCGCCGTCACGCACAGCGGCGAGCAGTCCGGCGGCCGCGCGGCCGGTGTACACCGGGTCCAGCAGCACGCCCTCGGTGCGGGCGACGGTGTTGATGGCGTCGAGGACGGGTTGGTGCAGCACGGCGTAGGCCTCGCCGACCTGGTCGGCACGGACCCGCAGTGCCTCCGCGGGCTGTTCGCGGCCGGTCAGCTCGCTGACGAACGCGGCGGCCGTGCGGGCGGGCTCGGGCAGGGCGCCGACGTCGACGCCCAGGACGCGGGCCGGGCCGAGGGCGGCGACCAGTCCGGCCATGGTGGCGCCGGAACCGAGCGCGGTGACGACGTGGCGAAGGTCGGGCTGCTGGGCCAGGATCTCGCGGCCCGCCTCCAGGTAGCCGCGCGCACCGAGCGGGCTGGAACCGCCGAACGGTACGAGGTAGGGGCGGGCGCCCCGGTCGCGCAGGACGGAGCACGCCTTCTGTGCCTCCGCGGTGAGCGCGGCGGCGCCGGAAGCGCCTTCGGCCCATACGATGCGGGCACCCAGGAGGGCGTCGAGCAGCAGATTGCCGCCGACCGGGGGCGGGCTCGCCGGGCCCGGCATGACCAGGACCACGGCGAGGCCCGCGCGCGCGGCGGCGGCAGCGGTGAGCCGGGCGTGGTTGCTCTGCGGGCCACCGGAGGTGACCAGGGTGTCCGCACCCTGCTCCAGAGCGTCGGCGACCAGCCACTCCAGCTTGCGTACCTTGTTGCCTCCAGCGCCGAGCCCGGTCAGGTCGTCGCGCTTGATCCACAGGTCGTCCGCGCGCAGCCCGATGGCCTCGGCCAGGCGCGGCGCGCGCTCCATGGGTGTGGGCCACGCCGCCAGCGTCACCTTCTCGGGCATTCCACAGCTCCTCGTCCAGGTCGGGGGCGGGCGGCACCGGCTCTCGCTCGGACGGCCACCTCCAGCTGCCTCACCCTTTCACACCGGGACAGGCGACTTCCGTGGCCCTCGGCGGCTCGTGCCGACGGCCACGGAAGTCCCGCACTGGTGGCGTTAGTTGACCGCGGGGCCGGAATCGTTGAGGTAGGTCCACTCGGACCAGGTGTTGAAACCGGTCTGCCAGCGGTGGTGGACGCCCGCCTGGCTGGTGCCGAACACCTCGATGCGGCCGTCGGCGTTGTTGGCCGCGCCGATGTCGCTACCGCCCCCGCCGAAGGTCTCCCACGGTGCGTACGGAGCGTTGGCGCTGGTCTGCCAGGTGTGGCTCGCGGTGCTGGCGTTGATCGCGAACACCTCGACCCGTCCGTCGACCGACGGCGAGGCCGTCAGCTCGGCGTTGGTGATCCCCCCGGTGCCCGCCCACTCCGACCACGAGGTCGGGCTGGTCTGCCAGCGGTGGAAGACGCCGGTGGCGTTGGAGGCGAAGACCTCTATCCGGCCGTCCTGGTTGTGGCTGACGGCCACGTCGTGCCCGCCGCCGCCGAAGTTCTCCCACGTCGACCAGGTGCCGTTGACACCGGTCTGCCAGAGGTGCCCGAACGTCGCGTCCGACAGGGCGAACACTTCGAGACGGCCGTCGGGCGCGGTCTCCATGGCGAGCCGGGAGTTGGCCGGTCCGCCGGTGCCCTCCCAGGTGGCCCAGCCGCCGCTGGGCGCGGTCTGCCAGCGGTGGAAGACGCCGGTGGCGTTGGAGGCGAACACCTCGATGCGGCCGTCCGCGTTGTTGCCCGCGGCGAGGCGGTATCCGCCGGTGCCGAAGTTCTCCCAGCCGGACCAGCCCGCGCTGGGCCCGGTCTGCCACATGTGGTCCAGCGTGGAGTCCGACAGGGCGAAGAGTTCCAGCCGGCCGTCGGCGTTGGAGGCCACCGCCAACTGCGCGTTGCGCGGGCCGCCTTCGAACCGCCACGGCGACCAGGCGCCGTTCACCGTGGTCTGCCACGCGTGGTACACCCCGTCGGCACCGGCCGCGAAGCTCTCCAGGCGCCCGTCCGCGGACCGCCCGGCCACCACCCGGCCCGGGGCGTACGGGTGCGGCCGGGGCCCGGAGTCCTCGATGATGTTGTTGTAGCGGAGCGCCTTGTAGTCGCCGTTGGGGTGGCCGTCGAGCGTGGCGTTGTTGATGTTCGCGTGGAAGTGTCCTGGCGGCGCGACGCCGCTGCTGCCGCCGCCGAAGCTGTAGTAGGAGAAGCCGCCCTGGTCGTCCTCCCACTGGTGGAAGATCAGCACATGGTCGCGGAACGAGTTGAGGACGTCCCCCGCCCGCAGCTCGTCCCGTCCGATCTCGTGCGAGAACGACGGTATTCCCTGCGTGTTCGGATTGGCGTTGAGATGCCAGGCCATGGAGACATAGCCGGAGCAGTCGGTGCGGTAGTCGAAATCGCCGCCGGGGCCCGGGGCCGAGCCCTGCTGGTTGTACGGAGGGTGTTGGTCCACCCAGTACTGGGCCCGCCAGATCACCTCGCCGCGGGTGATCGGGCCACCGCGGTCGGACGAGGCGGTCGGCTGCGCACTGGCGGGCGTGACCATGCCAAGCGTGAGCACGCCCGCCAGTAGCGGCAGGATCAGTCGTGTGAACAGTGATCTGTAGGGCTTCACGGGGGCTTCTCCGTTCGTCGGCGACCGACGGTAGAGAGCAGCGATGAAATGCCGATGGAATCCCGTGCCGTCGCCCCGGCGTGACGGGGCGTGCCCCGGGACGGCCGGTGCGGGTCCCCTCTCGGGACCCGCACCGGCCGCGCCCTTGGTGCGGTTGCCTCACTGCAGGCGTCGGGTGTCGAACGCCCAGATGCCGCGGCCGTGCGTGGCGGCGTACAGCTTGTTGTCCGGTCCGAGCTTCAGTTGGAGGACCGCCGTGGTGGGCAGGTTGCCGCCGAGCACCTTCCACTCGCTCGTCCCGGCGGGGCGGTAGAAGGTGGCCAGGTCGGTACCGAGGGCGAGGCCGCCGCCCGGAACCAGCTTCACCGTGTTGGCGGGCACGTCCGGCAGGTTCGCCGAGATGTCCGTCCAGGTGGTTCCGCCGTTGGTCGACTCGAAGACGTGACCCACGCCGGCGCCCGGGCCCTCGGTCCACTTGCGGGAGAAGCCGTTGACGGCGACGTACACGTGCTGGGCGTTCGCCGGGTCGACCTCGAAACCGGAGATGTAGCGGTTGGGGATGGTGCCGTCGACCGGCAAGTTCAGCTGGTGCCAGTCGGTGCCGTCGGCGTTGCCGACCGCGATCCCGCGCGAGAAGCCCTGGTTGTTGCAGGGCCCGCACCATCCCACGTACACGGTGCCGCCCGAGGAGGCCACGGCGGTGGCGACATGGCCCGCGCCGAGGTCGTAGGCGTTGCTCCACTCGGCTCCCGAGCGGATCGCGAAGCCCTTGTGCTGCACCCACACATGGCGACCGCCGGCCACCCAGGTGTTGATGTCCTTGGCGTCGGAGGTGATGGGCGCGATGAAGCGGGCCCCGCTGCCCCCGAGGTCCTTGTCCGGCGGCGCGACCTCGTACTCGGTCGCCTTGCTGGGGTCGGTCGTCCAACTGCCATTGTTCACACCGCAGTTCTGGGTGACCCACATGTCGAGGTACACGTACTCCTCGGCGGAGTTGCAGCCGTTGTTCGGGTCGGTGATGGTGTCACCGCCGTCGCCGCCGAAGTTGGAGCCCATGACCTTGTCGCGGCCGCGCAGGATGGACTGGCCGTTGTCCTGGAGACCGCCGGTCACCGAGACCCCGCCGTAGGCGAGGTCCTTGCCGACGCCCACCGAGTAGTACTGGAGCGTGTCGAGGGTGCCGTCGGCCAGGGACGTCCAGTCCTTGGCGTGGCCGCCCGAGTCGACGGCGCCGTTGAGCGGGCGCCGGTAGATGCCGCCGTCGTTGCCGACGTAGGCATATGTCTTGCCCTTGTACGTGCCGACGGCGACGGCGTGCTGGTCGGAGTGGGTGGTCTGCGAGCAGTCGCCGGTCTGCTTCGCGGGGTCGATGCTCCAGCAGGGGAACGGGAAGTTCCAGTACGGGCCGGGGGTGATCCAGCTCGTGCCGCCGTTCTTCGTCTCGAAGACCTCTTCCAGGCCCAGGTAGACGTGGTCGGCGTTGGCCGGGTCGACCTGGAGGAACTCGTTGTACCAGGACTGGATGCCCGGCATGTAACCCGCGCCCTGGAGGGCCGAACCCGAGTTGCGCAACTTGTTGTAGTCGGCGATCTGCGTCCAGGGGCCCAGCGGGGAGCCGGACTTGGAGACGTAGACGCCCTTCAGGCCGCTGTCGGGATTGCTGTTGGTCTGGGCCGGCGACTGGTCGACGGCGTACAGGCGCGAGCCGTCGGCGGAGGCCGCGAACGTCATGTTGCCGACGTCGTCGCTGTTGGTCGGCAGGTCGCCGATGCCGGTGACCGGCTTCCACGTACCGCCCTGCGCGCTGTAGAGCCCGTTGTAGGTGTCACCGCCGCGCCAGCCGACGGCCAGCAGGACCTTGCTCGGGTCCTTCGGGTCCACCGCGATGTCGTTGGCGATGTTCTTGTACGGGGCCGAGGGGTCGGACGCCTTCGGGCCGCCGGGCAGGTAGTCGGGGTTGGGGGCGAACTCCAGCTTCCACGGGCCGGACAGTGTGGTGGTGGAGTGCGACCACACACCCCGGCTGGTGGCCGCCCACACGGTGGTCCCGGCGAACCTGAGGGCGTGGATGGTGGTGCTCTCCAGCTCGGCCCCGCCCACCCGGCCGCCGGGCTGGAACTGGCCGTGCTGGGGATCGGCGAGTACGTAGACCCCCGTGCCCACGTAGGAGGTTGCCCCGGTGTTGGACTCGCCGGTGGCATACCAGAGCCGCTTCGTGCCGTCGAGGGCGAGGGTGCCGGTCGACAGGGAAGGCAGTTTGTCGGCGATGGGCTGCCAGTCGCCGCCGCCGGTCCGGGACCGGAACACGCCGCCGTTGGCGCCGCCCGCGTACACATAGCCCTGGTCGTCGGCCGCGATGCCGGTGATCCGGCCGGTCACGTTCCCGGAGCCGCCGCTGGAGTTGGAGTTGATGTCGCGGTAACGCGGATCGTCGGAGTTGTACGTCTTCTTCGTGATGTGGTTCCAGTCACCGCCGGTGTGCTTCATCGACTGCAGCTGGGCCCAGGCCGCTCCGTACGCGCCCGGCGCTACCACGCCCGGGGCGGTGCGGGCCTCGGTGTACTGCGCGGTGGACTCCGCGGAGTTCTCCGCCTCGTCGCCTCCGTCGCCCTCCGTGGCGGTGAGGGCGGACCGTCCCTTGCCCGCCTGTATCGCCTTGGTGTGCTGGCGGCCGATGTCGGCCTGGTGGCGGGCGTTCCACGGGCGGGGTCTTGTGTCCCCGGACGTGGCGAACGCCTGGGTGCTCACCAGTCCGAACGCGGCGGCCGCGACGGTGCAGACCATGAGCCGCCGCCGGTGCCGTTGGCGCATCATGCGCTCTCCTTTCCGCGCCCGCCAGGGAATGGGCCGGGCGCGGAGGAGAGCTTGGCGTGCTCGCGACATTATTGGAGGGGTATCGGCCAAACATGGCGGAGAGTTTGCCGTTGCCGGGTCCGGCGGCCTCCCCGGCGGTGGCCGCCGCGTCGCTGTCCGGCGCCGTACCCGCGTCAGGCGACCTTGATCGTGACCGCGTAATCGCCCTGGCCGGGCGGACACCGCATCGCCTCACCGCAGGAGTCGCGGTGCGACACGATCCGCGCCGTGCCCGCCCCGCGGGCGGTGAAGTCGGCGGCCACCGAGCCGCAGCCCGCGCCCGGTTCGCAGTTCCCGGCGGGCGTTCCGCGGCTTGTGCCGACGGGGGCCAGGGTCCCGGTGTCCGAGCTGGTGGGCGCGGACCAGTACGTGCTGTGCAGCCGGACCAGGACCCGCGCGCCCGCACGCACCGGGACGACCCTGCCCCGGTCGTGCTCGTCCAGGGTCACAGTGCTGGCCGAGAGCGAGGAGGCCGCGGGCGGCGCGGCGCCCGAGGGCCCCGGTGTTCGCGAACCACCCTTCGCGGCACACCCGTTGACGGTGAGGACCGTCGTGACGGCGAGCGCCGCACCGACAGCCCGTGCGGTGCGGAGTCGAAGCGGTCGAGGGGCCACGGCGGTCTCCAACCGCGTGACCGCCGGGTGCCGACGATCGCGGGGGCGAGCCGGACGGTTCTCCCCCGCGCTTGTGAGGGGTCAGGACACGGTCACGTCGTCGTAGTAGGTGTAGGTGGCGTCACCGGCGTAGTTGTCGTCCTTGCTGGTGAGGGTGAGCGTGTAGCTGTGGCCCGCGGTCAGGGACCCGGAGGCCTGCTTCCAGCCTGCGCCCTGGGTGCAGGTCTTGGCCAGCACGGTGGTGGTCGTGCCGGTGGTGTTGTCCTTGAGCGTCGCCGTCGCCCAGTCGTACGTCACAGTGTCGGGGCAGGTGACGTTGTACGAGAAGGAGACCTTGGAGCTGCCGCTCGGCGCCGTGAATGTCTGGGCGATCGAGGACGTGTTGGTCGGGTTGGCCGAGCCGATCAGCGCGCCGTAGCTGCCGCTGTGTGCGGCCGAGGTGCTGGCGGCGGCGCTGCCGCTCGTGGTCCAGCCGGACAGGCTGCCGCTCTCGAAGCCGCCGTTGGTGACGCCCCCTCCGCCGGCGGCGGTGACGGTCCAGCCGAACGAGGTGCTGCCGGAGGCGCCGGTGGAGTCCTTGGCCGTCACGCTCACCGTCGAGGTGCCGACGGTGGTGACCGTGCCGCTGATCAGTCCGGTGGCGGAGTTGATCGACAGTCCGGCCGGCAGACCGGTGGCCGAGTAGGTCAGGGTCTGTCCGCTCGCGGAGTCGGACGCGCTGACGTTCAGCGAGACGGCGGTGTTGACCGTGGTGCTCTGGGCGCCCGGGTTGGTGACCGTCACGGTGTTGCCGGTCGAGCCGCCCCCGACGATGGGGTGCGAGATGGCGCAGGCGTTGGTGTCGTTGGACCAGCTGGCCTGCTCGGCGAAGGTGCCGGTGCCCATGGTGACGTTGGCCGCGCCACCCGCGGTTCCGGGGTTGAGCCAGGCGCACTCGTCGGAGTTCTCCTGGCCGTTGTAGGAGCTGCCGGTCTGGTTGGTCCAGCCGCCCGCCGGGTTCTGGTCCGACATCATCTCGTGCCACTCGTGGCCGAGCGTCATGGTCCAGCCGTCGAGGGTGCCGGGCGAGTTGACGAAGCCGACGCCGCAGCCGGAGCCGGAGTCGATGTTGTACGGCTGGTTGCTGAACGCGACGTCGCCGTAGGGCGAGCTGACCGCGCCGCCGGTCAGGGTGCTGTCACCGTTGTAGTCGTGCCAGGCGCAGTACTGGCCCTGGTAGTTGTCCGGGTTGGTGCCGTGCGGCGAGAGGATCACGTAGTAGGCGTCGCGGTTCGCGGCGGCCGACGTGTTGCCGAAGTGGGCGGCGGCGTTGACGGCCTCCTGGCCCAGCTGGTGCCCGGAGGCGGCGCTGGGGGAGGCGGCCGCGTTGTCGTACCAGACGCCGGAGAGCACACCACCGCTCTGGTACGGGATGAAGTTGGCGTTCGAGGGGCAACTGGTCGCGCCGGCGGCCACGTTGGGGCCGTCGCACCACTGGGTCAGGTCGGCGGACCACAGCTCGTTGCCGGTGCCGATGCCCTTGAACATCTGCTGGGCGGCGCCCGCGGCTCCGGCCGAGTCGCCCGAGAACTTGGCGTTCCCGTTGGCGTCCGTGCTCTGCGTGCCCCACTGGTTTCCGTAGAAGACCAGGTAGACCTTCGAGTGTCCGCTCTGGACGCCGATGCCGTCGATTCCGCCGCCGTAGGACAGCGTCTCGGGGCCGGTGGCCACGTTCGGCGAGGCGTGGGTGGCCTGCCACGACTTCATCTTGGCGTTCTGCTGCGCGGTCGGCACGACACCGTGGCGGTAGGCGTGCTGGTAGGCGGGGCTGTACGGGTTGGTGACCGCGTGGCCGTTCGCCGCGTCCGGGGCGGGGGCGGGGGCGGCGCCTGCCTGGGGTGCTGCGACGGCGATCATGGCGCCGGTGACGAGGGACAGCGACGCGAGACCAGTGAGGGCTCTTCGTGCCGTGCCGCGTATGTAGGGGGTACCCATGTGTAGGGGGATCCTCTCTCCAACGGATCGCGTGACGCCGGTCGGCGGGCGGTCCGTTCCTGAATGCGGGCAGCGAGGCGCAACAAAGGAGCGGTGTTCCAGGTCGTACGGGATGCCAGCGGCGCGTTGCTGGACGGGAGGGGGGATGTACGCGCGGCTCTGAACCCCCGTGCGGACGACGCGAGGTGAGACGTCCCGCCCGGTGCGCAGACTTGGCGCGCATCCTCCCGGCCGGCTCCGGCGGGAAGGTGTGACCAACCGTGGTGTGACACGGCGTGTGACGGTGGTGCGGTGTGTTGAGCGTGGTGCGCCGATCGCTGGGCGGAAGCCAAGCAGCGATGACCGGACACGGTCAATTGGCTGACGGAGGCTTTCCCGTCTCTTGGAAGACATCGATGCCAACTTGACCGCGCCGGGCAGGAATCTCTACTGGCCCATGGGTGGATGTTCGCGGCCTTGGAGGGGCCGGTGGCCTTCGCGACCTCATCCCGCAGCCCTCACAGGCGGAGCCGGGTCAGCCGGAGGGCGAGCCGCCCGGGGTGACGAGGCCCGTTTCGTAGGCGAGGACGACGGCCTGGGCGCGGTCGCGCAGGGAGAGTTTGGTGAAGATGCGGGTGACATGGGTCTTGATGGTGGCCTCGCTGAGGGTGAGGGCTTCGGCGAGGTCGGTGTTGGACAGGCCGCGGCCCATCAGCGCCAGCACCTGGAGTTCACGCGGGGTCAGCGCGGCCAGGTCACGGTGGACGGCGGGCACGGCGGGCACGGCGGGCACGGCGGCACCGGCCGGGCCGGGGGTCTGGTCGCCGCGCCGGGTGGTGGCGTAGCGCTCGACCAGCCGTCGGGTGATGGAGGGGGCGAGCAGCGCGTCGCCGGTGTTCACCAGCCGTACGGATGCGGCGAGATGAGCCGCGGTGACGTCCTTGAGGAGGAACCCGCTGGCTCCGGCGGCCAGGGCCGCGTACACGTAGCTGTCCAGGTCGAAGGTGGTGAGCATGAGGACCCGGCAGTCCGGGAGCAGGCGCAGGACCTGCTGGGCGGCGTCCAGCCCGTTCAGGTGCGGCATGCGGATGTCCATCAGGACGACGTCCGGGCGCAGCCGTTGGGCTTGTGCGACGGCCTGCACGCCGTCCGCGGCCTCGCCGACGACGTCGATGCCGCGCGAGATGAGGATGAGGCGGAAGCCGGTGCGGATGAGCTCTTCGTCGTCGGCGATGAGGACGCGGGGCTCGCGGGGGAGGCCGGTCTCCGCGAGCCGGGGGACGCTGAAGTCGGGGGCGGGCTCGGTCACGGGCGCTCCAGGGGGATGCGGGCGCGGACGCGGTAGCCTCCGCCGATGCGGCGCCGGGCGTCGAACTGGCCGTCGTAGACGGCGACGCGCTCACGCAGGCCGATCAGGCCGCGTCCCGCTCCGTCGTTGCGGTGCTTGCGGTCGTCCGGTGCGGCGGCCGGGTTCGTGGGGGCGGCGGACAGCACGCTCGGCCCGCTGTTGAGGACCTCGACCCGCAGGCTGTGATCGGCGTAGCGCACGGTGACCGTCGCCCCGCCGCCGTCGCCGTACTTGAGCGCGTTGGTGAGCGCCTCCTGGATGATCCGGTAGGCGGTGACGTCGATTCCCGGTGCGAGCGGGCGCGGTTCGCCGGAGATGCGGACCTCGACCGGGAGCCCGGCGAAGGCGATGCGGTCGACGAGGGTGCCCAGTTGGCGCAGGGTGGGCTGGGGGGCGAGGGCGGAGAGGTCGCCGGGCTCCTCCTTCTCGTCGTCGCCGTCGGGAGAGGGCGCCAACAGGCCGAGCAGATGGCGCAGTTCGGTCATCGCGTCGCGGCCGGCGCCCTCGACGGCCCGCAGCGCGGTCTCCGCTTCGGCGGGCAGGGTGGTCAGCACCTCGCGTGCGGCGCTCGCCTGGACCACCATCAGGCTGACCTTGTGGCTGACGACGTCGTGCAACTCGCGCGCGATGCGGGCGCGTTCCGCCGCCACCGCGGTGCGGGCTGCCGTCTCCCGTTCGCGTTCGAGCAGCCAGCCGCGGTCCTCCAGGGCCTTGCGGTAGCGGCGGCGGGCGCGCGCCAGCAGCACGGTGGCACAGCCGGCCGCGGCCAGGCTCCCCGTCACAAGGGCGATCAGCAGTCGGCCCGTCCCCGATATGAACACGGCGCCATCCTGCCAGGCCCGTTGAAGCGCGGGCGTCCACCCCCGGGACCAGGCCGTACATCGCCAGGATGACGGCCGCCGCGGAATACCTCCGGGGGCTGACGCACCGCTCCCGTCACGCCGCTTAACGTCCCTGTCATGACCACCGAAGACATCAGGGGCACGGCCCCGGGCACGAGCCAGGCCGTGCGTGAGCAGGCCGTCGTCCAAGTGAGCGGCCTGCGCAGGGAGTACGGCGACACCGCCGCGCTGGCCGGAGTGTCGCTGGAGATCGGCGCCGGAGAGGCGGTCGCGGTAATGGGGCCGTCCGGCTGCGGAAAGTCGACCCTGTTGAACATGATCGCGGGCCTCGACCGGCCCACCGGGGGCTCGGTGCGCGTGCACGGGGAAGACCTCGGCAGCATCAACGAGACCGGCCTCGCGCTCTTCCGGCGCCGCCGGATCGGCATGATCTTCCAGTTCTTCAACCTGATCGACGACCTGCCCGCGATCGACAACATCGCCCTGGCCGCCCAGCTCACCGGAACCCCCGCCCGCCAGGCCCGGCGCAGAGCCCTCGAACTGCTCGACGAACTCGGCATCGCCGACCGCAGGAACGTCTACCCTGCCGCCCTCAGCGGCGGCGAGCGCCAGCGTGTAGCGGTGGCCCGGGCATTGATGAACCGGCCCGCGCTGCTGCTCGCCGACGAGCCGACCGGCGCGCTGGACAGCCACGCGGGTGAGCAGGTGATGGACCTGCTCATCGACCTCAACCAGCTGGGCCAGACCTTGATGCTGGTGACGCACGACGAGCGCCTCGCCACGCGCTGCGCCAGTCGTCTGGTGACGATGGCGGACGGCCGGATCACGGGCGAGCGGACCCTGGAGCGTTCGGCATGAGCGCGGTGTGGCGGGCCTCGCGCGCGGCGGTACGCCGGCGCCGGCTGCAGACCTCTGTCATCGCCCTGGTGGTCCTCGTCTCCAGCATGGCCCTGGTGGTCGCCCTGGGGCTGCTGGACGTCGCGTCCAGCCCCTTCGACCGTCTCTTCGGCGCGGCGAGGGGCGCGCACGTCGTCGCCATGTTCGACGCGGCGAAGACCTCGGCCGATCAGGTGGCACGGACCGCGCACCGTCCGGGAGTCGAGGCCGCGGCAGGTCCCTTCCCGCAGGCCGTGGTGGACCTGCCGCGGAGTGTGGCCGAGGAGATGCCGGGGATGGGCAGCGGCTCGCTGAGTGTGGTGGGGCGGGCGGACCCCGGGGGGTCGGTCGACCGCCTCGACCTGTTCGCCGGGCACTGGGCCACCGGCCCCGGTGAGCTCGTCCTCGCGCTGCCGGACGCGCCCGGGATGGGGAACGGGCCGCACTCCCCGCTCGGCAAACGGGTCCAACTGCCCGGTCTCGCACCGCTGACCGTCGTCGGCCTCGCCTCCAGTGTGAGCGGAACCGCACAGGCCTGGGTCTCCCCTCAGCAGATCGAAGCCCTGCACCCCACGACGTACCAGATGCTGTACCGCTTCGACCGGGCCGCGACGTCCGGCCAGATCACGACCGGCACCACCTCGGTGACGTCCGGGCTGCCGTCCGGATCCCTGGTCGCCCACCAGTCGTACCTGACGCTGAAGGCGCAGGTCGCCTCGCAGCCCAACGCGTTCGTGCCGTTCCTGATGGCCTTCGGGATCCTCGGTCTGCTGGTGGCCGTCCTGATCGTGGGCAATGTGGTGAGTGGTGCGGTGGTCTCCGGCTTCCGGCACATCGGCGTGCTCAAGTCCCTCGGATTCACGCCCAACCAGGTGGTCGCGGTCTATCTGGTGATGGTCTGCGTCCCGGCCGCCGTGGGCGCCGCGATCGGGACAGCCCTCGGCGGAGTGGTCGCGAAGCCGCTGCTGCACCAGGTCTTCCAGGGCGCGAGCCTCGGCCAGGTGAACGTCACCGCGTCGGTCAGCTCCTGGGTGTACGTGGTGACGGCGCTCGGCATGCCCGCGGTCGTCGTGCTGGCCGCGCTGATCCCGGCCCTGCGTTCGCACCGGCTCTCCGCTGCACGGGCGATCAGCGCGGGCAGCGCTCCCAGCGGCGGCAGGGCGCTGAAGGTGCAGCGCCGGCTGGCCGGAGCGCGGCTGCCGCGCTCGGTGAGCCTGGGACTCGGGCTCCCCTTCGCCCGGCCCGGACGATCCCTGCTCACCATCTCCGCGGTCCTGCTCGGGGTGGCGACGGTGACCTTCGCGACGGGGCTGTCGACCACGATGGTCTCGTACGGCGACGCCGTCGAGAGCTCGGGCAGACTGCAGGTCGTCGTCTGGCGCGGTGAGGCCAGGTTCGGGCAGACCGTCCCGCACCACGACGACGCGTCGGCACAGGCGCTGTTGCGCGGACTGCCGCAGGCAGCGGACGTGTCGGCCGTGGGCTTCGCCGATGTGCGGCTGCTCGGGCAGAGCGAGGGCGTGACGATTCAGGGAGCGCGCGAGGGCCGGTCGGTGCTCCAGGACGACCTCGCCCGAGGGCGGTGGATGAAGGCTCCGGGAGAGGTCGTGGCCTCCGGCAGGTTCCTGGCCAAGCACGGTCTGCACGTGGGTGACTCGTTCGCGCTGGGCGCGGCGGACGGGCGCACCGAGCGGGTGACCCTGGTCGGCGAGGTCATGTCCGGCCCGGCCGACATGATGCGGGCCGACTGGTCGACCCTGACCGCCCTGGCACCGAACACCGAGGCCAACCAGTACTGGGTGCGGCTCGCGCCGCACGCCGATACCGCCGCCTACATGAAGGCCGTCCGCGCCGCCGATCCCGGGCTCTCTCCGAGTGAGCAGACCTCGGTGAACGCCGGGGCCATGACGGTGATCAGCTCCGCTTCCGCGCTGACCGTGATGCTGGCGTTGGTCGCCGCGATGGGGGTGTTCAACACCGTGGTCCTGAGCAGCCGCGAGCGTCGGCGTGACCTCGGCATGCTGAAGTCGATCGGCATGACCCCGCGTCAGGTCACCATGATGCTGGTGGTGTCCATGGCAGGGCTCGGCCTGGTCGGCGGAATCCTCGGGCTGCCGTTGGGAGTGGCGGCCTACCAGGTGGTGATCCCGCTGACCGAGAGCAGCGCCCACATCGCCCTCGCGGACTGGATGCTGGACGTCTGGCATCCCGGGACCATGGCGCTGCTCGCCCTTGCCGGAGTGGCGATCGCGGCGCTGGGCGCGGTGATACCGGCACGCGCCGCGGCCCGTCAGACCATCGCCCGGGTTCTGCACACCGAGTGAAGGCCGCAGCCGTGTCGCCGGGGTGACGGGGCGGGTATCCCGTCACCTCCCGGGACAACAAGTGCCGCGCCAGCATGGCGGGTTGGGGGAAGCAGGCAAGCCCGGAGGTGGTGTCGACCCGCCGCCTCCGGGCGGTCGGCATCCGCCAGTTCTTCCTCGCCGGACCTGGGCCGCAGGGGCGGGAGTTGGACAGGGGACCGGTACGGAAACCGCCGGGGCGAGGCGGGCGTCCAAGCTGTCGAGGTGTTCATGCAGAGCGGGGGCCCAGGTGCGGTGGCTTGCCCCGGTGGTACCCGTGGCCGCTGCGGCGGCCGCGTACGCGTGGGCCCGTTGGTGCTTCGCGAGTGCCTCGCCACCGTCCGGGACGGTGGCGTTGGTGGGCGGAGCCGCCCTGATCGTCCTCACCTGCGTCGTGTACTTCGTACTCGTCGAGGGCAGTGGCGCATTCTTCGGGGTGCTTCTGATGGCGTTGGGGTTGTTCCTGACCCTGGAGGCGGTGGAAGAGGGAACGGCCCGCGGCCAGACCGTCATCTGCGACGTCCGCGAGGTCACCAGCAGGGTCCTGCAGTCCTCCGGTGAGGGCAGCATCTCGACGACCGTGTACCACTTCACGCTGAGCTGTCCCGGCGGATACCCGACCGAGATCACCGAGCGCCGTCCGGTCACCTCGGCGGGGAAGCGGCTCCCGATCGCCTACGATCCCCAGCGCCGGGTGTCCCCGTCCATCGAGGGCGACGCCTCGCCGTGGCGCTCGGCTCTGACCGCTCTGGTCCTCCTCGCGGCGGCCACGGCGCTGGCCGCGAGGAGGCGCGCCCCGGACGGCGAGGAGTTCCGCCCGTGATCCGGGAGTGGGGGAGGCGCTGTCATGTCCCGCGCACCGGGTCGGTAGCGTCGGGGGCATGGTTTCACCGCTCACGGGGCTCATGGGGCTTGTGGTGCTCGCCGTATTCGCGCTGGCCGCGTTTTTCACCGGGCGGGGCGCGGTACAGGTGATGCGCCGGGCCGGGCGGTTCTGGTACGTGCTGGTGCCGCCGCTCGTGACCGCCGTGTCCGGCTACGGCGTGGCCTGGCTGCTGTGGCCTTCGTACTTCGCCGGGCTCGCCCTGCTCCTGTGGTGGGTCTGCGCGTTCTTCGGGAACATCGCCGGGTGGTTCCGCGCGGCCGACGGGCAGCACGCCTGACGGTTCGGCGGGAGGTTCCCCGCCCGGGTCACTCGGTGGGGACCTTGTGCACGACGGTGTCCTCGGGGCCCAGTCGACGGCCATCGGCGGACAGCACCTCCAGCGGGCGAAGACCACGTCCGTGCCGACGGTCGACCAGTTCCGAGTGCGCCTCGCCGGGGGTGAAGAAGTTCCCCTCTCCCCACTGGCGCAGCGCCACGATGACAGGGAAGAGCGCTGTGCCCTTCGAGGTCAGTACGTACTCGCGGTAGGCGCTCCCGTCCGACGCGGGAACGGATTCCAGGACGCCGCCCGCCACCAGGCTCCGCAGTCGCGCGGTGAGAATGTTCTTGGCCACGCCGAGACTGCGCTGGAACTCGCCGAAGCGCCTGCTTCCGTCGAAGGCGTCCCGCACGATCAGCAGGGACCACCAGTCGCCGATCGCGTCCACCGACCGGGCGACGGGACATTCACTGTCGTCGAAGCGCGTCCTGGTCACCATGGTGTCCCTCTCCCTTTCAGTGCTCCGCATCCGGCATGGTTGCAACATGCTACCAAGCTGGCTAGCGTCATGGATGGTAGCAAGATGGAACCAAAGGGGTGCGGATGTCGAACAGCAGCGAGGCCGTGTCAGGACGGACTCAGGAGCGGACCGAGGAGGGCGCCGCCTTCACGCTGTCCCGTGGAGTCGTCCTGCTCTTCGCCGTGGCCTGCGGTGCGGCGGTGGCCAACGTCTACTTCTCCCAGCCACTTCTGGTGACCATGGGCCACGACCTCGGCATGGGCCCGGCCCTCGTCGGCAGCGTGGTCACGCTCACGCAGGTGGGGTACGCGCTGGGCCTCGTCTTCCTCGTGCCGCTGGGCGACGTGACCGATCGCAGACGCCTCGTCGTGGTCCAGTTGCTGCTCCTCGTGGCGGCGCTGGCCGCGACGGCGGCCGCCCGTACGGCGGTGCTGCTGCTCGCGGGCATGGCCGCGACGGGGCTGCTCGCGGTCGTCACGCAGACCTTGGTGGCCTTCGCGGCCTCGCTGGCGACTCCGGACGGCCGGGGGCGGGTCGTCGGCCTTGTCACCAGCGGCGTGGTCATCGGCATCCTGCTCGCCCGCACCGTGTCCGGCGCCCTGGCCGACCTCGCGGGCTGGCGCGCCGTGTACCTCGCCTCCGCGTTACTCACCGCTGTGCTCGCCCTGGTCCTTCACCGAGTGCTGCCGCGCCCGGGTGCCGCTGTGCCGCCCGCACCGCGTTACGGACAACTCCTGCGCTCCACGGTCACCTTGTTCGCGCGGGAGCCGCTGCTGCGGCTGAGGGCCCTGTTCGGGCTGCTGATCTTCGCCGCGTTCAGCACCCTGTGGAGCAGCGTCGCGCTGCCGCTCAGCCAGGCCCCGTACTTCCTGTCGCACAGCGGGATCGGGGCGCTCGGGCTGATCGGGGTCGTCGGGGCCCTGGCCGCCGGCGTCGCGGGCCGCTTGAACGACCGCGGGCTCTCGGGACGGACCACCGGAATCGCCCTGTCGCTGCTCGTCGCGTCGTGGCTGCCGCTGGCCTTCACCCGTAGCTCCCTGGGAGCCCTGCTCATCGGGGTGGTCCTTCTCGACCTCGCGGTGCAGGCCGTGCACGTCACCAACCAGACCCTGATCTACGCACTGCACCCGGACGCCGGCAGTCGCCTCATCGGCGGCTACATGGTCTTCTACTCGATCGGCAGCGCCACCGGCGCCATCGCCGCGACCTCCCTCTACGCGGCGGCCGGCTGGGGCGCCGTATGCGCGCTGGGGGCCGCGTTCAGCTGCGCAGGGCTGGTGCTGTGGACGTGCACCCGGCACAGCGAGCCGGGTCGCGCCGCCAAGTCATGCTCCTTCAGCGGTAGTTGAGCGCACAGGCAGGTTCTGTGCCGGGGTGAGCACGTCACGTCGTGCGCTTACGCCGGGTGCCGCGCGCGGGCCTCTCGCGCGGCGGCGTGGGCCCGCAGCAGGAGGGAGACCCAGCTGCGGTAGGGCCGCCAGCGTGCGGCGATCTCCTCCAGCGCCGGGACGTCGGCCGCCCGGCCTTCCAGGGCGTAAGCATCGGCCATGGCGGCGTGCAGCCGGGGTTCGTGGCGAGGGAAGAGGTCGGGGTGGCCGGCCCCTCGGATGAGGATGAGCTCGGCGGAGAAGGGCCCGACCCCGGGGAGCTCGCGCAGCGCGGCGAGGGCTTCGTCGGCGGGCCGGGCCCGCAGCGAGGCGGCGTCGAGTTCACCGGCGGAGGCTGCTTCGGCCACGGCGTGCAGACGGCTGAGCTTCACCGCGGTGAGGCCGGGGAAACTCGTGACCGTCCGCAGGGCGGCGGGGGAGGGGAAGGCGTACAGCTCCTGCCCCGCCACCTCGACGCGCCGGCCATGACGCTGCCCGAGGAGCGACTTGACGGCGGCGGCGTGGCTCTTGCGCACCCGTTGGCCGATCACGGCCCAGGCCGCCGCCTCGTAGGGGGAGTTGAAGCAGACCGGCCGCAGGCCCGGGAACTCCCGCAGGAGCCCGGCCACCATGGGGTCGACGGACGCCAGCCGCGCGAAGCGGCCGCCGTCGACGTCGAGCGAGAGGATGCGGGCCACGCTCTCGGCCGCCCGAACCGCGTCCGCTGTCCCGGCGGCGGGCGCGGCTGCACAACCCTCGGAACCGGAACCGGAGCCGGAGCCGGAGCCGGCCGGGTGGAGGGTGATGTCGGCGCGCACCGGCCCGTCGTCCGAAGGAGTCCTCTCCTGCCGAACGACGGCGGTGACGGTGGAGCGGTCGTCGTCCGAGGGGAAGGCCAGCCGGAGCGGCCCATCGAACTCTCCCTGATAGGCGGCAGGAACGAACCCCTTCAGGAAGCGCACGGCGGCCGCGAGGGAGAAGGGGCCGCGGGGAGCAAGGACGACGGTGCTCATGGTCAGCCTCCGTGCACGGTGAGCCGGTAGCCCTCCGGGCCGCTGAAGGAGAACATCGGGCCGAACGGGCTGTCCTGCAGCGGGCCGACGTCCCGCGTGTCCGACTTCAGCAGCTGCTCGCGCAGCGCGCTCGCGTCCGAGGTGCGCAGCCACAGAGCCACACCGAGGCCGGGACGCGCGGCACCGTCCAGATCGACGCCGGGAAGCGGCTCGCGCACGGCGAACGCGATCGGGCTGGTGGCGAACACCACGGCGCCGGGCGGCGAGGCGGGCGCACGGCGCAGTCCGAGGCGCTCCTCGAAGAAGGCGGCCGCGGCGGGGACGTCCTTCACCTGCAGAGCGATGAAATCGGGGCCTTCGACGGTGGCGGGCATGGATCCTCCAGGGCTCGTATGTCAGGACTTTGACATACGAGACTGTAGGCAGCCGGTTCTCCGCATGTCAAAATGTTGACATGGAAGATCGTTCGCCCGTTCCCCCGCCTCATCCGGCCAAGGACGTGACGGAACACGTCGGATACCGCCTCAAGCGCGCCTCGGCCGCCCTGCGCGGCGCCATGGACAAAGCCCTGCGCGCGCACGACCTCACGGTCCCGCAGTACTCGTGTCTCGAAATCCTCGACGAGCAGCCCGGCCTCTCCAACGCCGACCTGGCCCGCGGCACCTTCGTCACCCGGCAGTCGGCCAACGTCGTCCTGCGCGGCCTGAAGGAGGCCGGCCTCATCACCCGGGCCGCCACCACCGACCACGGCCGCGCCCTGCCCGTGCACCTCACACCGGCCGGGCAGCAGCGCCTGCACGCCGCCCGCCAGGCCGTCTACGCCATCGAACAACGCATGATCGAATCCGTCCCGGGAGGGCGGCTCGCGGCGCTGCTCGCCGATCTCGACGCGATGGCCGAGGCCCTCGACGAATGACCACCGCCCGCGGCCCGTCGGCCAGGGTCCGGTGACGCCGGGCCGACGGGGCCGGTCCCTCGCGGGGCGCGGCGGGGCACGGCGTCAGCCGGGCCAGGTGCCTGTCAGGCGCCGGGTCGCGGTCGCGCCGGCCCGGTCGACGGTGGCCTTGACCGCGGCGTAGATCGCGCCTTGCAACGTGGCCGCGAGCAGCACTTCGCGCCAGGTGCGGTCCTCGTCGGTGGCGTCCGGGGCGTCCCCTTCGTGAGCGATTCCCTTCCACGCCTGCCGGAACACCAGTCCGGCGAGCATGCCGCTGACGGCTCCCAGAACGAGCCCGACCGGCTTGTAGGCGATCTTCGACGCCTTCATCGGCTCATCCCTTCCCGCGTCGGCAGGCCAGCCACACCAGGGCGGCCGCGCCCCCGGCCGCCAGCAGCGCGGTGCGGTGGTTCGCCACCGCCTGTACGGCCAGGGCCGCCTTCCGCCGTGCTTCCTCGGGGGTCTTCTCCTCCCACACGCGTCCGGCCTGGACGGCCTTGGTGCGGGCCTGCTCCGCGGCCTGGGCCGCCTTGTCCTTGACCGGGTCGGGCACCTTGTCCCGCACCTGGTGGGCGATCTCGGTGGTCTTGGCCTTGAGCTCCTGGGCCCCGGCCGCGGCTCGTTGCTGAACCTCGGCGGCCTTCTCCTGGGCGCGGGCCTTGACGTCGGCCTTGGCCGTCAACGCCTCGACCGTTCGCCCGAGTTCCTCCCGGGTGTGCTCCACCTGTTCGCGCAGCTCCTCGGAGCCGGCGGCGGTTCGGTCATCACGGTGCGGCTCGGTCATCGGTGTGCACTCCCTTTGATCTTGGCCACGTCGGCCTTCACGTTCCCGATCGTCTGCGCGGGCACCGGCGGCGCCGCCCGGCCGATCTGCTTCTTCCCGGTCAGGGCCATGGCCCCGGCGATCCCACCGAGCACCGCCGCGACGATCAGCGCGGCGGCCCACACCGGCAAGGGCAGCGCGAGAGCGGCGATCGCGGCTGCCACCAGGGCCTGCAAGGTCAGGAAGCCCGCGAGTCCGGCGCCGCCGAACAGTCCTCCGCCCCTGCCGTAGCGTTTGCCCTTCTCGGCCATCTCCGCCTGTGCCAGCCTCAGCTCGCCCCGCACCAGCTCCGTCAGCTGGTGCGAGGCCCGCTGCACCAGCTCGCTCACCGGCTCCTCACCCGCCCCGCGCGCACCGCGGCCGGGCCCGGCTTCCTGCGACTGCGTACTCGACACCACGCCCACCTCCCGTCTTCCTCGACCTCCACCGGCCGGCGAGCACCAGCGCTGCCGACCGCCTGCCCGGACGCGAGTACCCCCAATGGGACGATTCAGGGCTCCGTCGGGGCACCGTGTTGGGGAAGGGGCAGAGGTCAGAGGTCCGGGAGGCGGCGCCGGTCCCGCTCGTCCCACGCCCGCGTGTCACGCGGCTCTGTGTACGGTTCCTCTTCCGGCGGCATGCCGCCCGCTATCGCCCGCTGCCGTACGACCTCGGCGTCGAACTCCAACCCGAGAAGGATCGCCAGATTGGTGATCCACAGCCACACCAGGAAGACGATGACCCCGGCCATGGTGCCGTAGATCTTGTTGTACGAAGCGAAGTTGGCGACGTAGTACGAGAAGGCGGCGGAGGCGAGCATCCAGATCAGCAGGGCCAGGAAGCTGCCCGGCGTGATCCACCGGAAGCCCCTCACCTTCGCGTTCGGGCTCGCCCAGTACAGGAGCGCGATCATGACGATGACCAGCACCAGCAGCACCGGCCACTTGGCGAACGACCACACCGTCAACGCCGCGTCCCCCATCCCGAGCGCGGCACCGGCCTGCTGGGCGAGGCCGCCGGTGAAGACCACGATCAGCGCGCTCATCGCCGCCAGGACCATCAGGACGACCGTCAGCCCCACCCGGACGGGAAGGAGCTTCCAGATCGGCCGCCCCTCCGGCATCTCGTAGACCGCGTTGGCCGCCCGCATGAAGGCCGCCACATACCCCGACGCCGACCACACCGCAAGGACCAGGCCCACCCCCGCCACCGCCGAGCCGAGCCCCACGCCGCCCTGCAACTGCTTCACGGCGCCCGTGATGATGTCCCGGGCCTTGCCGGGCGCGAGCTGCTGCAGGTTCTGCAGAAGCTTGTCGGTGGTCGACCTGCCGGTGATGCCGAGCAACGACACGAGCACCAGCAGCGCCGGGAACATCGACAGCACCCCGTAGTAAGTGAGGCCCGCTGCCCGGTCGGTGAGCTCGTCGTCCCTGAACTCCCGCAGACTGCCCTTGAGTACCGCGCCCCACGATGCCTTCGGCAGGTCCGTCGGAGCATCCGGCGCGGCCCGCTCCACCTCGGGCCCGGGACCGACGGCCTGATCCCTGGGGCCCGTGCCGCCAACGACCCGTGATCGACCGCGCTTTTGTCGTGGGAGATGCGATTTCGTCATGCGCCGCGAGTACCCCGGGTGTCGGCCCTCTCACCGGCGGGGGTCACCGGCGGCTCAGCGCGACCGCACGACCCGGCGCTCGTCCCACACCGGCTCCGTGGTCTCGCGCACCACACCGTCCGAGCCGAACACCAGATAGCGGTCGAAGGACCGGGCGAACCAACGGTCGTGGGTGACCGCCAGGACCGTGCCGTCGTATGCCTCCAGGCCGTCCTGCAACGCCTCCGCCGACTCCAGGTCGAGGTTGTCGGTCGGCTCGTCCAGGAGCAGGGCGGTCGTTCCGGCCAGCTCCAGGAGGAGGATCTGAAAGCGCGCCTGCTGACCGCCGGACAGCTTGTCGAAGGCCTGGTCGCCCTGACGTTCCAGCTCGTACCGGCGCAGGGCCGACATCGCACCGCCCCGGTCCTTGGCGTGCTCGGTCCACAGGATGTCGACCAGGGTGCGCCCCAGGAGTTCGGGATGTGCGTGGGTCTGGGCGAAGTGGCCCGCCACCACGCGTGCCCCCAGCTTCCAGCGGCCCGTGTGCCTCACGTCCTCACCGGCCAGCAGCCGCAGGAAGTGCGACTTTCCCGAACCGTTCGAGCCGAGCACCGCGACGCGTTCCCCGTAGAAGACTTCGAGGGAGAACGGCTTCATCAGTCCGGTGAGCTCCAACTCCTCGCACACCACGGCCCGTACGCCGGTCCGGCCGCCCTGCAGACGCATCCGGATGTCCTGCTTGCGCGGGGGTTCCGGCGGCGGGCCGGCCTCCTCGAACTTCCGCAACCGGGTCTTGGCCGCCTGATAGCGCGAAGCCATTTCATCACTGCGCGCGGCGTACTGCTGAAGGTCCTGAACCAGCCGCTTCAGCTGCGCCCGCTTCTCGTCCCAGCGTCGGCGCAGTTCGTCGAAGCGTGCGAAACGCTCCTCCCGCGCCTCGTGGAACGTACCGAAGCCCCCGCCGTGCACCCACACGTCGGAGCCCGCCGGTCCCGGCTCGACCGCGACGATCCGCTGCGCCGCCCGGGCCAGCAGCTCCCGGTCGTGGGAGATGAACAGGACCGTCTTACGCGTCTCCGCGAGACGCTCCTCGAGCCAGCGCTTGCCCGGCACGTCCAGGTAGTTGTCCGGCTCGTCCAGGAGCAGCACCTCGTCGGGCCCGCGCAGCAGCGCTTCGAGTACGAGTCGCTTCTGTTCGCCGCCCGACAGCGTCCGTACCTCGCGGAACCGGGCCCGGTCGTACGGCATCCCGAGCGCGGCCGTGGTGCACATGTCCCACACGGTCTCGGCCTCGTACCCGCGCGCCTCGGCCCAATCGCTCAGCGCTTGCGCGTACTCCATCTGCGCGGCCTCGTCGTCCACGGTCATGATCAGGTGCTCGGCCGCGTCAACGGCCGCCGCGGCTTCCCTGATCCTCGGCTGTGAGACAGACACCAGCAGGTCACGCACCGTGCGGTCATCGCGCACCGAGCCGACGAACTGATGCATGACACCGACACCCCCGCTGGAGCTGACGCTGCCACCATGGGGCCGCAACTCGCCGGAGATCAGCCGCAACAGGGTGGTCTTTCCTGCCCCGTTGGCACCGACCAGGGCGGCGATCGACCCCTCACCCACCCGGAACGAGGCATCCCCGAGCAGCACCCGCCCATCGGGCAGGTAGTACTCCAGGTGCGATGCTTCGAGATGTCCCATGGTTCACCATCCTTACGGGCCGCCGAAGGAGCACACAACGCGTTTTCGGGAGGCCCGGCACAAGCGGAGCTCTGGCCGCGACAGGGATGGGCGTGCGCAACGCCCGCAAGGCCGCCGCCCGCTCGACGATCCGGCACAAAAAGAAGAGGCGCGGCACAAGGCGCGTCCGTTAGCGTGGCAACCATGTCTACGCCCCGAATTTCCTAGCTGAGGACCCGCTTCCACGCCAGAAGTGTGTCCCTTTGCTTTCTCGGAGCGTTTTCCCATGATTACCGTTCGTGGTGTTGAGCTGCGCGCGGGCGCCCGCCTGCTGCTCTCCGACCTCTCTTTCACCGTGTCTCCCGGCGACCGCATCGGCCTCGTCGGCCGCAACGGCGCGGGCAAGACCACCCTGATGACCGCGCTGGCCGGACAGACGCGTCCCACCGCGGGAACGATCACGCGGACCCGGCCGGTGGGTTTCCTGGCGCAGGACTCCCGCGCCGCGGAACCCGCCATGACGGTCACGGATCGCATCCTGTCCGCCCGGGGTCTCGACACCGCGCTGTGCGCGCTGCGCGAGGCCGGGACGGCGATGGCCGACGCGGGCTCGCCCGCCGCGCTGAAGCGGGCGATGGACGCCTACGCGCGGGCCGAATCCGCCTTCCAGGCGGGCGGCGGATACGGCGCCGAGGCCGAAGCCGCCCGCGTCGCGGCCGGGCTCGGGCTGCCGGACCGGGTGCTGGGCGAGCCGGTCGGCGCGCTGTCGGGCGGACAGAAGCGCCGGGTGGAGCTGGCACGCATCCTGTTCGCCGGACACGACGGCACGCTGCTCCTCGACGAGCCCACCAACCACCTGGACGCGGACTCGGTCGCCTGGCTGCGTGCCTTCCTCCAGGCACACCGGGGCGGCCTCGTCGTGATCAGCCACGACACGTCCCTGCTGGCCGACACGGTCAACCGCGTGTTCCATCTGGACGCGACCCGGGCGACGATCGACTTCCACAACACCGGATGGGCCGCCTACTTGACCCAGCGGACGGCCGACGAGCGGCGCAGGGAACGGGAGCGGGCCAACGGCGAACGCAAGGCCGCCAGCCTGCACGCCCAGGCGGACAGGATGAAGGCGCGCTCCGCCACCGCGGTGACCGCCAGGAGTATGGCGCGACGAGCCGACCGGATGCTCGCCGAACTGGAACCGGCCCGGCGCACGGAGAAGGTCGCCAGGATCCGGCTGCCCGAACCGGCTGCCTGCGGAAGGATGCCGCTGGGCGCGGTCAGCCTGGGCAAGTCCTACCACGGGCACCAGGTCCTGGACGGTGTGGACCTGGCCGTGGACCGCGGCGCCCGCCTGCTGATCCTCGGGTTCAACGGCGCCGGGAAGACCACGCTGCTGCGTCTGCTCGCCGGGCGGGAGCGGCCCGATGCCGGCCGGGTGGTCCACGGACACGGGCTGCGTCTGGGCTACTTCGCCCAGGAGCACGACACCCTCGACCCCGCTCGCACGGTTCGGGAGAACCTGTCCGCGGCCGCCCCGCACCTGACCGAGGGCGAGGTGCGGCGGGTACTCGGAGCGTTTCTGTTCGGCGGGGACGACGCCGACAAACAGGCCGGGATCCTCTCCGGCGGGGAGAAGACCCGCCTGGCCCTGGCCGGTCTGGTCCACTCCGGGGCCAACGTGCTGCTCCTGGACGAGCCGACCAACAACCTCGACCCGGCCTCCCGGGACGAGGTCTTGGACGCCGTGGACGCCTACCCGGGGGCGATCGTGATGGTCACCCACGACGAGGGGGCCATCGACGCCCTGCGTCCCGATCGGGTCCTGCTGCTGCCGGACGCGTACGAGGACCTGTGGAGCGCGGACTACCGGGACCTGGTGGCCCTGGCCTGACAACTCCCGCGGCGACGCGCCGCAGCGGCTCCACGTCCTGGAACCAGCCCGTGGAGGAAGACCGCGGCGAGGGCTTTCTGCACGCGTGACGTCGCCGATGTCGGGAAAGGGGGCGGCACGTCTGCTCGGACCGGCAAACTGGCCACAGGCCGAAGGACGTTGAGGTCGGCGCGGGCCTTCATCCCGCCCGGCTGGGATGAAGGAGCGCAGATGTCCGAGTCTTCCGGGGTGGCGCAGCCGCCGGTGCCGCCCGAGGTGCAGAAGGCGTACGGTCCGGCCGACCTCGGTTCCCAACCGCTCTTCGGCGGCGGGTTCATCAACTTCGGCTACTGGCAGGACATCGATCTGGACCGGCCCCTGACCGAGAGCGACCGGATTCGCAGCCAGCAGGCGATGTACCGCCATGTACTCACCTCCTTGGCGCCGACCGAGGGAGCGCGGGCGCTGGAGGTCGGCTGCGGTCTCGGGGCCGGTGCGGCCGTGGCGGTCGAGGAATGCGGTTTCGCCCATGTCACCGGTATGGACATCCATCCCGAGCAGCTCGGGCGGGCCGAGGCGCGGAACGCGGAGCTGCTGGGCAGCCGTCCCGCCCGGCTGTGCTTCACCCGCGGCGCGGCCGAGTCCATGCCGTTCGCTGACGCGGAGTTCGACTGCGTGTACAGCATCGAGGCGGCTCAGCACTTTCGTGACCTCGGGGCGTTCGCCCGGGAGACCGCACGGGTGTTGCGCCCCGGCGGCCGCGCGGTCGTCGCGAGCTTCTTCGTGCCCGGCGACGGTGGCGGCCGGGAGGCACAACTGGCCGAGCTGCTCGACACTTTCGCGCGTGGCCTCGATGTCGCGCACACCGTCCCTCGATTGGTCAGCCGTCTTAGGGAGGCCGGTCTGACCCGGGTTCGAGCGACGTCGATCGGCGCATCGGTATGGCCGGGCTGGGACCGCTGGCTGGCGACGATGTGGAAGCCCGGCACATGGCCCCGCAACTTCCTGCGCGCCTTCCACGAAGGCCTCCTCGACTACTACGCGGTGACGGCGGAACGCCCCGAGGGATGACCGGCATCGCGAGATGACGTCCGGTTCCAGGGCGTCAGAGCATCAGCAGGAGCCGCGTGTGGGCCACGAGCTTCCGGTTCACGCTGGTGCTCTGCACGAAGATGGTGAAGTCGTCGTTGTGGTCCGGCTTGACGCGTGCTTCAGTGTCCGGCAGGCCGAGCAGGGCCCGGGCTTCGGGGCCCGTGTACACCCGGTCCGTTTTCTTCTCCAGCACCGCGATCTGCTTCCGTGCCTGGATCTTCTCCGGCTTGCTCAGCTGGTAGAAGGCACATCCCGTGCGGTAGGTGTGCCCGCATTCGACGACCCACTCCCGGATTCCCGCGTCCCGAGCCACCGGTATCAATTGGTACGCCGACGGGTCCACGGGGGTGAGACCGGCCGCCTTGATGGTGTCCTTGTTGACCGCGTCCGCGCCCGTGGAGAACACTGCTCGCGATCCCCGGATGCCCTGGGCGCGGCCCATCATGAAGTTCTCGGTGGCCTGCTGGATGACCTGCCCGGCTTCCTCCAGGCCCCGTGTGCTCGTGGCGTCCCAGATGGCGATGTTGTCCTTCGGGAACCCGCACTGCATGGCCTCGCGCTTACCCATCTGGTCCGGCACGAGGACGGCCAGCGTCCAGTTGTCGTGCTGCGTCGCGATCATCTGCGACACGGCCTTGACCAGCTCACGGGGGTCCTGGGTCGGGGCGTCCGCGCAGCGGTGGCTCGCGTTCTCCTGCCCGTCGGTCAGGACGAACGTCAGGAAGCTGTGGTCTCCGTACAGTTGGGCCGTCTGCGCCAGTTCCCCCTGCGACTTCAGCGCGGCCGCCAGCAACGCCGTCATCCCACCGACCTGGTACAACTGCTTCAACGACGGCATGCGCAGCACGTCCTTGTCGTAGATGACGCACTCCACCTTGTCCGCGAAGACGTACACCGTCACGCGGGTCTCCTGGTCGAGCTCCCTGGAGCGGCGGGCAAGGTACTCGATCTGCTGGTCGGCGACTTCGACGACCTTGCCGCTCAGGTGCGACATGGACGAACTGGCATCCAGCACAAGAGCGACGTGGTTGATGTAGTTCTGGCTACCCGACATGGCAACTCCCCCTCGTTCCGAACTCGATGGCTCCACCGTCTCACCCACCACTGACAATCGACCTCGACCACCGGACCGGAGGCAGAGCCCGCCTTGCAGGCCTTGCGGCTGGCTGGACCGGCGTTGTCAGAGGCGGGTCCTAATCTCGGGTGCATGACTTCGCGACTACCTGATGGGCTTCCCACCGACCCGGTGATGCCGAGGGAGTCTTCCGTGCTGTGGGTCTCCGCTGCCCCGATATCCGATCCTGTCGCCACGTGGACGGGCTATCAGCGGCGACAGTCGGTCACAGGATTGCGTCCCGTTCTTTGCTACCCGGATCTCGGGGTCAGTCCTGTTGCGCTGGCGCTCGTCGACGCCGTGGACCTGGAGCACGTGCTGGAGCAAGCCTGGCTCCTGTACCGCGAGGCGCAGTTGGCATGGCTCGCGGCTCCGCCGATGGAAGCGTCGGTGCCTCCGGAGGTGGCCCGCTTCATCGAGCCGTTCGAGGACGATCCTGGCGCTCCGTTCGACGAGTGGCCAGGGTTGGCTCCCGCCGCGGAGAAGACCGCGGACCACCCGGACGAGGTGGCTCGGCGGGTGTTCGCGCACTGGGTGGCCGACAACCCCTACCCAGTGGAACACTGCCACCTGGCTTTGGTGGCGGCGGCTCGCAGCGCCGACATACCGGCAGTGCTCGGGTGGGATGCGGATGCTCCGATCCCCTTGTTGTGTGCCTTGCTGAGGAGTTGGGAAGACCGGTTCGGAGCGCGTGTCATCGCTGTTGTGGGGCAGCACCGTCCATGTCTCGGTCGCCCACCCGCAGCGCACCGAGGAGCAAGCCCTGCACCTCGCTCTCGAACACGTCCTGACCACCGCTGACAGCGTCATCAAGGATCCGCCCGTGCCCTACGAGGACTATGCGGCCTCACTGATCGGCAACCACCTGTGGTCGTTCTGGTGGGACTGATGGTCTGCTGAGTTATTACCGCGTTCCCCGCGCAACAGGCGGCGACAGTAGGTCGCTTGCGGTCGAGGCCGGCGCGGTCTCATGGCTGGGAAGCCCCTTGGTCTGCGGGTGGCGTTGCGCCCAGCGGACGGTGAGGGGGGCGGCCAGGCCCGTCAGGAGGAAGAGGGCCCCCGCGACGTACCAGCCCGGTCGGCCCCACGTGATGCACAGGGCGATGAGCAAGGTGGGACCGACGGTTTCGGCGAGGCCTGCGCCGAGTCCGAACACGCCGAGGTACTGACCGGTGGCGTGGCGGGGAGCCAGGGCGAAGGAGACTTCGAAGCCTGCGGCGGAGTGCCACAGCTCGCCGACCGTGTGCACAACCACCGCTGTGAGAAGGAGGGTTGCCGCCACCCAGGCCGGCGTACCCGCAGAGAGTGAGATCAGCGCGCACGCGGCCAGGAAGGCGATTCCCGCACGGCGGTACGCGACGGCGCCCGCCGCCGGGCTGTCGACGTGGCGGCTCGCACGGACCTGGAAGACGATGACGATCAGCGTGTTGAGCAGCATGGTGGCGGAGATGAGCCAGTGCGGGGCCGAGGTGGCGGCGACCACCCAGAGGGGGATGGCGACCGTGAGCACCTTGAACTGGATGGCCATGACCCCCTCGAGGAGGGTCAGCGCCAGGTAGGGGCGGTCCCGTAAGGCGGTCCAGCGAAGGCCGTCGGTGGTGGGATCGGGGGCGACGGGCGGCAGCAGGAGCAGGACGGCCGCGGAGGCCACGAACGTGAGCGCGTTGCCCAGGACGAGGACTTGGTAGGCATGGTGGGTGCCCACTTGCACGACCCAGCCCGCCAGCACCGCGCCCAGTGAGATGCCGATGTTCGTCACGGCGCGCAGGTACGCGCGGAAGGCCTGCGGACGGTCTCCGCCGTGATGGCGGATGAGCGGGCTTCACGCGGCAATCCCTGCCCCTTTCGCCCCGGTTGCCACCGTGACGGCGATGACGAACGGCCAGAAGTCGTCGACGAGGAGGAAGGCGGCCGTAGCCAGCGCCTGCGCGACGAGGGTGGCGAGATACACCCCCCGGGCTCCGTGCCGGTCGGCCAGGTGGCCCACGGCGATGCCCACGGCGAGTGAGACGAGGCCCGCTATGCCGAGTCCGAAGCCGACTTGCGCCGCGGAGAAGTGGCGATCCTGGGTGAAGTAGAGAACTCCGGCGGTGAGGTAGAGGCCGCTGCCGACGGTGTAGACGAAGTTCGAGGCGGCGAGGGTGCGTTGAGGTCCTGGTTGCGGCAGCAGGTGGGCCATCAGGGCTCCGGTTCCTGGACGGCGAGTAAGGACTGGATTAGCTTGGTGTGTATTACCTGCCCAAGGCAAGAGGGTGTGCGTCGTCGAACGCTCGGCGGCGGATCGCGTGCCCTCGGCGAGAGGAACTGTGGTCTGGCCAACAGCGCGCGGCGGTAGACGTGGTGGGGAAGCGTCATGCACGCCGGAGCACCCCGGTGGCGGCGCCCCACACTGCTCGCGCAGCGAGCGTGACAGCAGCGGGGCCGGACGTCTCGTCCGCGCCCCGGCCCGGACCTCTGGCGGCGTCGGGGTGCCGTCCCGTGCCGGGCCAGGTGCCCCGGCAAGGGGGAGGGGGGTGGGGTACCTCAGGGGCGGCGGGTCGACCGGGCGGGGCTATGCGGCGCGCCCGGACTGTTCTGCCGGGACGTCAGGGCCCCCTGCGCGATGCAGAGGGCCCAGGGCCATCGGACTGGCGGGCGGTCAGGCCAGGCCCGCCTCGATGGCGCGGCGTACGGCGTCGGCCCGGTCGCGGAGTCCCGCCTTGGCGAACAGGTTGTTGATGTGGGTCTTGACGGTGGCCTCGCTGATGAAGAGCTTCTCGGCGATGGCACGGTTGGGCAGGCCCTGACCGATCAGGGTGAGGACTTCGCGTTCGCGGGGCGTGAGGTCCTCCGGCAGGGCATGTCCGGGCACGGGCGTCGGCGTCTTGGCCCTGACGGTGGCGAGCAGCCGGTCCTGAACCTCACGGTCGAGTACGGACTGGCCGGCGGCAGCGGCGCGGATGGCCCGGATGATGTCCTGGCGCCCCGCGTTCTTGGTCAGGTATCCGCGGGCTCCCGCGCCGAGGGCGCCCAGGATCGAGTCGTCGTCCGCGAACGTGGTCAGCACGACCACGGCCACCTGCGGGTACTCCTCGCTCAACCGGCGGGTGGTCTCCATCCCGTCCAGCACGGGCATTCTGAGGTCCATCAGCACCACGTCCACCGGCCCCGCGGCGACAGCCGTGAGCACCTCGCTTCCGTCCGCGGCGGCCGCGACGACCTCGATGTCCTCGGACAGTCCGAGCACCGCGGCGAGGGGCTCCCGTACGGCGGCCTGATCGTCGGCGACGACGACCCTCAACCGGCTCTGCTTCTCGGTCGGTTCACTCATTGCGGGATCACTGCCTCCACTTGCCAACCACCCTGATCCGGTCCCTCGGTGACGGGGCCCGCGGTGACGCTGCCACCCAGCAACGCGACTCGTTCGCGCATTCCGATCAGCCCCATCCCGCTGCCGACACCCGGGCTCACCTCACGCGTCGCGGCGCCGTTGCGGACCCTCAGTGTCGTCGATGCGGTGGCGAACGTCAGCTCCACCTCGACATCTCCGCCCGGAGCGTGGCGAGCGGCGTTCGTCAGCGCCTCCTGAGCGATCCGCAGAAGGTTCTGGGTCACTTGGGCCGGTACCTCACGAACCGCCCCGGTCACGGTCAGAACGCCGCGATGGCCGGACGATTCGAGCATCGCGGTCAGGCTCTCCAGCAGCGGAAGCGAGTCCTCACGCAGCGCGTGCACGGTCCACTGAGCCTGCTTCAGGCTCTCCTTGACCAGGCTGTGCGCCTTGTTGTTGGCCTCGCGGACCTTGTCCAGGTCGCCGGTGTCGAGCAGGGCGTCGGCCAGTTCCAACTGCATGTTGATTCCGGCCAGGGAGTGCGCCAGCACGTCGTGCACGTCCCGCGCGATCCGGCTGCGTTCGGTCAGTACGGCGGTCTGGGCCTCCGCCCGGGCGGCGCGCTCGGCCGACTGGGCCGCCGAGATCGCCGCCCGCACGGCCTCGCTCCGGCTGCGGTTGACGATGCCGACCAGGACGGGGGTGCCGGTGGTGAGACCGAACTGCCAGGGCAGCGCGTGGTGCCCAGGCCCGAGCCGGAAGAACAGAACACCGCTGCAGAGCAGAGAGCAGGCTCCCGCGAGAACGAGCGCCTGCTTGGCCGGGAGCCGGTATCCGAGGTGGCCGGCGAGGAAGAAGGCGAACAGGTAGCCGGTTCCGCTACGGGCGGCGCCCATCAGGGCGGCCGCCGCGATGACGCCGAAGGTCAGCCATGCGAGAGTCCAGTGCTGAGAGAGCTTGTTCTCGGGCAGCCCCCGCAGCAGCAGGGCCGCAGAGTTGATCACGAAGAGGACGGCGACCGCCAGACCGTCCCCGGTGACGCCCAGGGGCCGGATCGTCAGGATTCCGACGACGATGACCGCGAGGGTCAGCACCCACTGCGTACGCGGGTCGTGTCCGGGAAACGCCCGCGGCCCCGTCACGGGGGCCGCGGACTTCCTGGGGGACGGGGCACTCTCGCTGGGCGACACGGGCAGAACATAGCGCACGGTCAGGCCGCGCGGTCGAAGACGGGAGAGGCATGGGTCACCGACCGGGCCCTGCTCCGTATGAAGATCGTCGCCACTCGCGTGGCGACCTCGGTGACCGCCATCAGCACGAACGCGGCCACCCAGGCCTGGTCGCTGGTGATGTGGTGAGTGAGGCTGAACCGGGCCACGTCACCGGCGCCGCCGCCGTGCTCGACCCACATCTGGAAGGCCATCCGCGCGCCCATGCCCACCACCCACAAGATGGCGGAGACCGCGCCCGCCTTGATCAGGGTGTGCCCGTCGAGCGTCCTGATCCGGGTGTAGACGCCGCCGGCGATCCCCAGCGCGGCGCCGACGCCCATCAGGGCCGCCACCAGCACCAGGTCATTGCCCGCGGTGGGGATCGTGTCGAGGTACGAGTACGCCACATAGGCCACGATCCCCAGCGGGATCAGGAAGGTCTTGAGGTCGAGCCGGTCTTCCCGCAGTTGCCGGAAGACGACGAGGATGAGGGCGATGTCGGTGATCCACTCGGTCGTTGTCATGCCTCAAGACTGCTGCGATGAGGCTCACGGCGCCTGGACCCACGGGTGGAATCGAGGGTGGAGAACGCCGGTCTTTTCGATCTCCACCCTCCCCGTCGTGGCCACCGCCTCCTCACGGCCGGGCACGCAACTCGGAACGGAGTCGCGGCTGTTGCAGGACGGTGACACGGGCGGGGCAACGCGTCGGGGACGGGAGCCTTCTTGTCAGGCAAGAAGCGTGCAAGTGGCACCGACTCGGCTGACCGCGAGTCGGTCCCGTGTGGATGAGAGGCACATTCATGACCGTCATCAAGCGTTACTCCCTGCGCATCGCCGCCGTGGGCGTCATCAGCGCCGTGTCCGTCGGTCTGATGGGGACGGTCGCCTCGGCGGCCACGCCCGCGCCTTCGAGCGCCGCCGCCGTCAAGGCCAGTGTCACGGCGAAGCCGTCGGCGACCTCGGTGCAGGCATGGCAGCTCTTCCGGGTCACCGGAAGCGCGACCGGCCTGAAAGCGGGCAGCAAGCTGGTCCTGCAGCAGAAGCAGGGCGCCAAGTGGGTCAGCCTGCCCGCCGTGACCACGCTCAACGCCAAGGGCACGTACTCGCTGGGCGTGAAGCTCGGCATCAAGGGCAAGAACGACCTGCGCATCGTGAGTGGGAACACCGCCTCACCCGTCTTCAGCGTGACCGTTCGCTGACCCGTCGGCCGCGCGGATCCGCACCCGCCCGGCGCGCCGGTCGCGCCGGGCCGGGCGGGTGTGGACGGCGGAGTTACCGTCGGGGGATGGACGGTGATCTCCGAGGAGGATGGCGGCAGTGTCTGCTCGCCGGGGCGGTGTTCGCCGTGTGCATGGCCGGCACCACGCTGCCGACTCCGCTCTACGGCCTCTACCAGGAGAAATTCGGCTTCTCCGAGCTGACCGTGACCGTCGTGTACGCGGCGTATGCCTTCGGTGTCATCGGTGCGCTCCTGCTGGTGGGCAACGTGTCGGACACGGTGGGCAGGCGACCCGTGCTGCTGGGCGGTCTGGCCTTCGCCGCGGTGAGCGCGGTCTGCTTCCTCTGCGCGACCGGGCTGGGCTGGCTCTATGCGGGACGGCTGCTGTCGGGGCCGTCCGTCGGGCTGTTCACCGGGGCGGCCACGGCGTACGTCATGGACCTCGCACCCCGCGGCGGCGCCTCCCGCGCCACGTTCGTGGCGACGGCGGCCAACATGGGCGGACTCGGCTGCGGCCCGCTGGTCGCCGGCCTCCTCGCGCAGTACACAGCCTGGCCGCTGACCTTGCCGTTCGTCGTGCACCTGGCGCTGGTGGCCGGCTCGGCCGCCGTCCTGTGGCGACTTCCGGAGACGGTACGCGAGCCCCGGCCGTTGCGCAGCGCACGGCCGCAGCGTCCGGGCCTGCCCGCGCGGGTGCGTACGGTGTTCGTGCCGGCCGGGATCGCGTCGTTCGTGGGGTTCGCGCTGTTCGGGGTGTTCACCTCGGTGGCCCCCGCCTTCCTGGCACAGTCCCTGGACGTGCATGACCACGCCCTGATCGGGTTGGTCGTGGCGCTCGCCTTCTTCGCCTCGACTGGCGGCCAGTTGGCCGTCGGCCGGGTCGGCCTCGCACGGTCGTTGCCGCTGGGCTGCGCCGCCCTGCTGGCCGGCCTGGCGCTGCTGGCGGCCGCGCTCCGCTGGGAGTTGCTGCCGCTGATGGTGTTGAGCGCGCTGGTCGGCGGGGGCGGGCAGGGTCTGGCGTTTCGCGCGGCCCTCTCGGCGGTCGCCGAGGCAGCTCCGGCGGACCGCCGCGCGGCGGTGATCTCCGCCCTGTTCGTGGTGGCGTACGCGGGTATCTCGATCCCGGTGATCGGCGTGGGCGTACTGGTCGAACCGCTCGGCCTGGAAGGGGCGGGGCTGGTGTTCATCGGGTGCATGGCGGTCCTGGCCTGCGGCGCGGGGGTCTACCTGCTGCGACGTCCGGCACGGGCACGGGCGTGACGCGGGGCGCGGCGCGCTGACCGGGGGCCGGGAAGCCCGAGTCGGCCCCCGGCGCGTCGCTGGCCCGTCAGACGGCTTCGAGTGCGCCCTCGGCCCGCTGCCGCAGCCGCTTCTTGTCCGGCTTGCCCGCGTCGGTCAGGGGCAGGGCCTCGACGAAGGTGATGGCGGCCGGCTCGTACATCGCGCCGCGTTCCTCGCGGACCAGGTCACGCAGCTGCCGTGCGTCGATGCCGCTGCCCGGCACGGTGACCACGGCCGCGTGCACCCGCTCCATGCGGTCGGCGTCACGGACACCGAACACGGCGCTCTGCTGGACCTCGGGGTGGGAGTTGAGCAGGTCCTCCAGCTCGGTCGTGTACACGTGACCGCCGACCACCACGATCATGTCCTTGAGCCGGTCGACGACCGTCAGATAGCCCTCGCTGTCGAGGAACCCGATGTCGCCGGTGTGCAGCCAGCCGTCGCGCAGCACCTCGGCGGTCAGCCCGGGCTGCTTCCAGTACCCCTTCATGAGCGAGGCGGAGCGCACGCAGATCTCGCCGTGTTCGCCCGTCGGCAGGTCGCGGCCGGTCTCGTCGCGGATCGCCACTTCGACCCCGGGCAGTACCTTTCCGGCCGAGCGCAGCCGGTCGGGCCGCCGCGGATCATGGTCCTCGGGCGGCAGCACACTGATTCCGCCCGCCTCGTTCTGTCCGTAGAACTGGAGCAGGACCGGGCCGAAGCGCCGTATGGCGTCCGCTATGCGGGCGGGCGAGGACTGGCAGCCCCCGTAGGCGATGCTGCGGAGCGAGGTGGTGTCGCGGGTGGCTGAGTCCGGGTGGTCCATCAACTGGTAGAGCAGCGGCGGCAGAAGGAAGAGGTGGCTGATGCGCTGCCGCTCGATGGTGCGGAGGACCTCGGCGGGGTCGAAGTCGTCGAGCAGGACGACACGGCCGCCGTCGTGAAGTACGGCGTCGGTGAGCATTCCGGCCGCGTGCGCGAGCGTGGTGCACACCAGCAGCCGGGGCGGTTCCCCTTCGGGGGCGGCCGTCATCGCCCGAAAGGGCCGCACCTGCGCGAAGGTGGTGCAGATGCCCTTGGGGTGGCCGGTGGTGCCGCCCGTGTGGCGAATGGTGCACACGTCCTCCGGCCGCGCACCGCTCCGCAGAGGCTCGGCGGACTGCTCGGCCGCCAGCTCCAGCAGGTCCGTGCCCACCTTGGCGGGGCCGAGCACGAGGACGGTCGGCACCGGGGCCGACTCGGTGATCTCTACGGCCCGTTGCGCGTAGGCGGGGTCGACGATCAGGGCCCGCGTCTCGACATCGCGGACGATGGCGGCCTGCGACTCGGCGGAGAGCTTGTTGTACAGGTGGTTGACCCGGCAGCCGATCAGGTTGGCGGCGTAGCGCGCGACGATCGTCTCGGGCAGGTTCCCGCACAGCAGGGTGACGGTGTCCCCGCGGCCGACGCCCTCGGCCCGCAGCGCCCGCGCCATCCGGTGGACGAGATCACGGAACTCGCCCGCGGTGACCCAACGCTCCTGGTGTGAAAGGACTTCGCGGCCCGGGTCGCGCTCTAATGCGGCCAGATTCTCCTCGACATACGTGCGGAAGGCCGGGGTGCCGGTTGACATGCTGCATTCCTCCTGGGGTGGCGCACGGTCCAGCGGGGCCGCCTCGCCCTCGACTTGGTTGCTACAGGCAACCAAAAGCAGCGTAGCGTTTTTCGATCAACATCTCCAAGCGGGGCTGGGAGCCTGGCTGCTGTTCGTCCGGTTCTCGCCGATGACCGCTCGTGGGGCGAAGCGGATCCGGTGCGGCATCGCGCGCTGGCCGGGCCGGACCGCCGCCGCCCGCGACACCGACGGCCGCGATGCGAGAAGGCCGAGTACCGGTGGGTGAGTTGAGGGACGTCCCGGATTCGGCGGGATCGCCGGTCAGGGCCGCAGGCAGGAGGGCGGGACGCCGACGGGACGCGTCCCGGGCCGCTCGGGACGCCCCTCGGGCGGGTTCCGGTGCCTACGGTTGCGTGGAGCGCCGAGGGGAGCCGGTGCGATCCGGACCGGGCCCCGCAAGTGTCCGGCGAGGCCGGGCCGCGAGGTCCGGCCGAAAACTCTCGGCGCTGTCGAATCGCAGGACGCGGAAACGCCGCCCGACGGCGGCGAATCAACCTACACAGGGGGTCACTTATGCGTGGTAAGCGCCTTGCTCAGGCGATCGGGACGATGGTCGCCGCTCCGCTGCTCGTCCTGGGGACGAGCGCCGCCGCACACGCCGACAGCGATGTGCAGTGGCATCACAAGAGCGGCGGGGGCTGCCTGAGCGGCATGTGGGACCAGCACTACGGCTGGAACAACGTGGGCCTCTACCCCTGCTGGTTCGCAGCCTCGAAGTGGCACGACGTCAACGTCGGGGGCGACGTCTGGGTCGAGCGCCTCGCGGAGGTGCCGGGCTCCTGTCTCGCCGGCTACACCGACCACGACGCCTACGTGGAGGCCTGCAGCAGCGGCCGCAACGACTATCAGCGCTGGCACGAGATCAACACGGGCAACGGCTGGAAGTTGCAGAACGTGGCCACCGGCGAGTGCCTGGACAGCGACAACAGCAGGGTCTACATGCACGAGTGCAACGACGGGAACATCTACCAGCTCTGGACCTGACAGCCTGCGGGCGGTGGCCGGCCACGCCTTGGGGGTGTGGCCGGCCACCGACACCGTGACCGATGCGTACGGTGGGGGCGTGGACATGGTGCGCGCGGCAACGCTCAACATCTGGGGCCGGGGCTCGGCCTGGCGCCGTCGGCTGCCTCTGGTCAGGGCCGAGCTCGTACGGCTCGCCCCCGATGTCGTCGGCCTGCAGGAGGTGTGGCGCAGAGGGGCACGGTGCCAGGCGGAGCGGATCGCCGACGGCCTGGGGTACCACGTGACCTACGCGGCGGCACGCTCGGCGCGTCACCGTGCCGCCCAGGGCAACGCGTTGCTCAGCCGGGCGCCCGTGGCACGGTACGAGGTGGTCCCGCTGCCGACGCCGGGGGTAGAGCCCCGGTCGGTTCTGTGTGCCGAGGTGGGCTCGCTGACCGTGTTCGTCACCCACCTGACCTGGGAATGGGAACACTCCCGCATCCGGCAACACCAGGTGCGCTGCCTCGCTGAACTCGTGGCCGGGCAGGCCGGGCGCGATGTCGTGCTCCTGGCCGACCTCAACGCCGCCCCCGACACCGACGAACTCCGGTGGCTGGCCGACCGGATGGACGACGCGTGGGGGTGGGCCGGCCACGGCCCGGGCCACACATACACGCCCGCCAACAGGCACGCACGCAAGGCCCGCGAACCGGCGCGGCGCATCGACTACGTCTTCACGGCCGGACTGCGGGCAAAACACGCCGAGTTGGCGTTCACCACGCCTCGCCACACGGCTCGCGGACCGCTGTGGCCCTCCGACCACTTCGGCGTCGTCTGCGACCTCACATCCCGTGCACATCCGCCGTCGGACACGGCCGCGACGCCCACGGCGTGAGCGGCCAGGAACTCCTCCGGCCCTGTCCCGCCCGGCTGTACGTTCCGTAGCGGCCGATCGGCGCTCCGGACGCCCGAAGTTCGTCCGGAAACGACCGGAGAGGGATACCGCGGGCGCCTCCCTCGGGCGGCGCCCCCGGCCCGTCGAGAGGGTGTCAGGCGCGGATGGTCAGCCACGCGCCGAGACCGCTGCACCCACGCGCGTCGTACGTGGTGCTGCGGTAGCCCGCCGGAATGGGGGAGTAGGGGCAGGTCCAGATGCCGTTGCGGACAAGCCGGTGGAACCAGGCGCCGATTCCACTGCAGCCGTTGCGGTCGTAGTCGGTGATGACGTACCCGGACACGATCGGGGATCCCGAACAGGTCCATATCCCGTCACGTACGGGCTGCTGCAACCATGAACCCGCGCCGTTGCAGCCGCTGCGGTTGAACATGGTGATGACGTATCCGGGCGGCACGGCCGCCCCCGGGCAGGTCCAGCCGCCCACCGCGGCGATCCGTGCCCCGTTGCCGGCCGCCGTGGCCGTGCCGGTGGCCGTCGTGCCGGTGAAGACCGCCGCGAGCAGGGCCACCGCCCCCACCATCGCGGCAATCCTGCCGCGGAACACCGCGGCGGCCGAACGGCTCGGTCTGTGGCGAAGTCGGCTCTTCATTTCACACCAGTCCCCTCATGTGGCTCGGTTGACGGCGATGCCGCGTCCGCATCACCGGATGTGCGTCCCACCCACGGACACAGGGCCCTGCGGGCGGCAGCACATCCTGCACCGACCGCTGGTCCCGGCCGCAGCACGAGGCCGAACGACTGATGCATTCCGGGCACACCTCTACGGCGGTTCCGGCGCGAGTTGATCACGTGGTGTGAAGGGTTCCCCTTTCCGGGGGATCGCCGCCGCGGGCGAGTCCCGCGCTCACCAAAACCTCTGGCAGGAGCAGGTGACGTTGATGGGGTGCTGGGTGGTCCACGTGTCGCCTTCGATGCCGAAGTGTCGTCGGGTCACCGTGTCCTGGCCGACGACGGCGGTACAGCGGGGTCCGGAGTGCTGTGACCTGCCATGTCCGCATCCACGGCAGGTGTTGGTGGTGTTGGGCCGCCAGTCGTCGGGGTAGAAGCCCCGGCACGCGCACGGGTCGTGGCCTTCCTCGCCGTCGCAGTGGCCCTCCAGGTGGACCGTCCAGAGATGGCCGCACCGGCACCTGGCCACTTGATCGTCGCGCATGTTCCCTCCTGGTCCTGTCTGTTGGGCTCGCATGTCGTGGGGGCAGAGGCTTCGCCGGGGGGCGAGGGCGGGGCTATGTGTTCTCGACCTCCAGCGCCTCGCGCGCCAGGCCGATGAAGGTGACGTACGCGGCCCGGAAATCCCGGTACGCGGCGTCGTAGGCGTCCCGCCGCTCGACGCTCTGGTCACCGACGAGAGCCCGGAGCGACCGCTGCACCCACCGGGCCGTGTTGCGTACGTGATCCGCCGCGTCGGACACCTCGGCGGGCCCGTCCAGCCGGACCTCGTGCATCGCCCGGTTCATGTCCCCGATGGCCGGGCCGATTCGCTCGCACATCCGCGTCAGCAGCCGCTCCTTGCTCTCGCGGCCATGCGCCGCGTCGACGTCGTCGATCTGCCAGGTGACGGTGTTGAACGCGTGCGCGCAGCTCATCAGCTCCCGGTACGCCGAGCGGCGTCGCTCGCGCTGCTCGCGCAGGGCCTCCGCCTTCGCGGTGGTGGCCACTTGGGCCTGGGCCGCGCGAAGGGTCGCCCGTGCGGTGATGGAACTGGCTCCGAGTGCGGTCAGCGCGGTGAGGATGCCGACCCACAGTCCGCTGTTCACCATGGTGGGCAAGTCTGGCAGACGAGGGCGCCCCGGGGGCGTCCGCGGAGGCCCAAGTGAGGCTGACGTGCGGGTAGTTCGGCGCGAGCGACGGCTCGACCGCGTGCGGCGGAACCGGGGCTCGACGGTGAGGATGTCGTCCGGGGGAACCGGTGGGCCGGTCGCGGGCGTCGTCGGCGGTGACGGTCCGGGTGGCGCGGGAACGGTGAGGGAGGAGAGCGGCGTGACGGAGGCGAAACGGGGACTGCACGCGTTGCCCGCTGAGGTGGGCAGCCTGCTGGACGGTCTGCCGTCGGCGGCACCCGGCACGATCGTCGTGCGATCGGAGGAGGGCGGGTGCGCCGCGCCCGCAGGGGACTTCAGGGTTCGCTTCGGGCGGGACGGTGGCGCGGTGGACGTGCTGGTCGGAGCGGGTGACCGCCGGGTCAGCAGACTCCAGGGGACGCTGATGTGCACCGGTACGGAGTGGTGGCTGCGGAACGAGGGCCGCTTGCCGCTGCGGTTGCCGGACGAGGCGATGCTGCTGTCCGGGCACGAGATGCCGCTCGGCGCCGGGTACACGCCCGTGACGGTCGGCGCTCCCGGACGGCCGGGCCACCTGCTGGAGATCCGGGTCGTGGGCGGGACCGGCGCAGAGCCGGACCGGGGGCCACTGCGGAGCACCGAGATGTCGGACGTGTACGGGCTCACCGAGGTCGAACGCGTAGTCCTCGTCGCGCTCGCGCAGCGCTACCTGCGCCAGGAGCGCTACCCCCAACCGGTGTCGTGGAAGCAGGTCGCGGCGGAGCTGAACGCGGTGGCGCCGGAGCGGGCCTGGACGCCGAAGGTGGCCGAGCACATCGTCGGCGGTGTCCGCGCCCGGCTGGCGCGCGCCCACCCTCCTGTCGCGGGCATCCGGCGCGACGACGGCGTGGGCGACCCGGTCGGCGGCACACTCAACCACAACCTGATCGTCGCCCTGCTGCGCGCGGCGACCCTCTCCCCGGCCGACCTGAGGCTGCTCGGCGACGAGCCGGTGCACAGCTGACTGCCGGTCACGCACCGGGTGCCTCCAGGCGGGCGCGGACGGCGTCGCGGTGCAACCAGCCGTGTCCGGTGTCGCGGAGAAGGTCCATGAGCGCGTCGAGGCCGGCATCCGGGCACAGGCCGGTATGGCGGGCGCGGAACCCGTCGATGTACGGGGTGGCGGCCTCGTCCCACTCCGTGTCAGGAGGCGGGGCGAGCTCCCAGTCCAGCTCCCACACCCGTACTCCGTCGACGTGCGACCACGACAGTGCGCGGCGGCCGTCGCGGGCGAGCGCCAGGCCTTCGATGGGCTGCCTGTGGTGCCCGATCCGGGCCAGATGGCGGCCGGTTGACGCGTCCCACAGGCGGATGGTGAAGTCGCGGCCGGTGGACAGGGCGAACCGGCCGTCGCCGGTCAGGAGGGGCAGGGCGGGGCTGTGTCCGCGAGCCGGGGGGAAGGCGCGGACGAGGGCGCCGTCGGCCACGTTCCACAGCCGCAGCTCGCCGTTGGCGTCGCTGGTCAGGACCTGACGGCCGTCGCCGCTCAGGGCCACGCCGCGCCATTCGAGCGGGGGATGGGTGAGGTCGCGCAGCAGCATGAAGAACGGGCCGTCACCCGTCGGTGGGGTCTCCCGGCCCGGGGGGCGGGGTGCTTCGAGACGAAGCGCCGGTTCGCCGGTGGCGAGGTCGGTGACGGCGACGTGGTGGAGGAGGTTGTCGGCGGTGGCGACCAGCACGCGCGGGCCGTGCCAGGCGACGGATTCGGCGCGCTGTTTGAGGGTGCGGACGAGGGTACCGGTGCGCAGGTCCCACAGTTCGGTCTGGTAACCGCCCGCGCCTATGAGGGCGTGGCCGCTGTCGGGAGAAAACCGGAGCGAGTCGGTGTGCCGGGCGCCGGTGTCGAAGGCGCGCAGGCGGGCGCCGTCCGGGAGGGACCAGAGGCTGATGCGGCCGCGTTCGGCGGTCAGCAACCGGTCGCCCGCCGCGTCGAGGGCCAGGCGGACGGGCTCGCCGGTGCGCGGGCTGACGGGGATTCGGCCCCGGCGGCTGCCGGTCGCTGCGTCGAGGACGTCGACGTTCCCGTTGGGGTGGCAGACGGCGGCGACCGTGCCATCGGCGGACAGAGCGGCCGACTGGACCTGCCCGGTGGAGGGTGTGATGCCGGGCCACGCGGCGCGCAGCGCGGTCCGCGGGGCGTGGCGGGCAAGGGTGCGCCAGGCGGCGAGGGGGCCCGGTGCGCGTTCGTAGCCGGGGGTGGCGCGGACCTTGGTCAGCAGCGCGAGGGCCGCTCGGTGGCGCCCGCCGGACAGAGCGTCGTCGGCCAGCTTCAGCTGTTCCGTCACATGAGCGTCAGCACGGGTGAGTTCGACGGCGGGACGGGGCCGGCTGAGGCGGAGGGGCGCAGGGGTGCCGGGCGGAAGCGTGAGGCGCCGGAGCGCGCCGTCGCTGCCCAGCAGAAGGGCGCGCCACGGCTCACCCCGGGCCAGGGTGTGCCGGATCTCGCCGCTCAGGTGCAGGTCGACGGCGTAGTGGCCGTCCGGCAGCGGCGCGGTGGTGCGCAGACAGCGGCCGGTGGCGAGGTCCCACAACCGAACGGTGCCGTCGGTGCCGGAGCTGAGCAGATGATGGCCGTCCCGGCTGAGGGCGAGGGCCAGGACACCGCCTCTGTGGCCGCGGAGCGTGCGTACGCAGCGGCCGGTGGTGAGGTTCCACAGCCGGAGCGTGCCGACGAAGTGGCCGCCCGTCACGGCGGAACGTCCGTCGGCGGCGAGCACCAACAACCCGGGAGCCATGGGTTCGGCGCACGGTTGAGTCTCGTGGCTCTCACCCGTCGTGGTGTCCCACAGCCGGAGCCGATCGTGGTCGGCGAAGACCGCGAACCGGCCGCCGGGGGTCAGCCCGATGGCGGCGCCCCGGCCCCACCCCGCGCGGTGGAGCACGGTGTGGCCGATGGCGGCGCTCCACAGCTCGACCGTGCCGTCCGCCGCGTACAGGCAGACGGCGCCGTCGGCGGCGACACGCACCGCGTGATGGTCGAGCAGGGGCACGTGCGGTGCGCCGGCCCGCGTCGGCGGACGCACCGTCCATGCGTACCTTTCTCGCCCGGTGTCGGCATCGAGGACGTGGACGGTGTCGCCGCTGAGGAGGGCGCAGGTCCGATGGTCGAGGTCGACGGCGATCACCGGATGGCGGCCGACGGTCAGGGTGCGCTGACAGCGGCCGGTGGTGAGGTCCCACAGCCGGGCCGTGCCGCCTTCGCCGCCGGTCAGCGCCGTGTCGTGGGCGGCGGCCAGGCGTACGGGCGCGGTGAGCGCGAGGGAGGCGCGCCAGTCGAGTTGAGCCACCGGCTCGGCGGTCGGCCGGGGAGCGGTGGGGCCGGGTTCGTGCAGCGCGTCGGCCGACGCCCCGTCGCCGCGCTCCCGGTGCACGTGCGCGAGCAGGCGCCGGACGCCGGCGTCGTCCGTGTGCGCCGGGTCGGCCTCAAGGCCGCGGACGACGTCCTCATCGGTGATCTCGGCGCGTCGCCAACGGCGCAGGCCCCGGTTGTAGAGGGTCACCACGTGCCGGGGATCGGCCTCGGCGGCGGCGTCGAACGCGGCATCGGCCTCCGTCGCACGGCCGAGGTCGAGCAGGGACAGCGCCCGGTTGTTCAGCTCGTCGGCTCGCACATCGGCCGGGCGCGGTTCGGCCCGGGGATAGGGAGAGCCGGTCAACTCCTCGTAAGTACCGGCCAGTTCGGCAGCCACCTCCCTCATCGAGGCGGGCCGATCGGCGGGGTCGGGCCGCAGGCAGCGAGCCAGCAGCACGGCGACCGACGGCGGCAGCGCGGGAAGGCCCCGCCCGACGGGCCCGGCCGGAAGCAAGCGCAGGGTCTCTCCCGCGACGGGCCCGACGGCCCAGACCACGTCGCCGAGGAACATCTCGAGCACCGAGACCGCGTAGCTGTAGATGTCGCTGCGGCGGCCCACACGGCGTCCTGCCGCCTGCTCCGGGGAGGCGTAGGCGGGGGTCATTCCGGCAGGCCCGGTGAGGGTGCGGCCGTCCGGGGACGGGGCGGCGCTCGGGGCCTCGGAGGTGTGCGGGACGATGCCGGCGCGGGCCAGGCCGAAGTCGCTGATCTTGACGGTGCCGTCGCTGTCCAGCAGCACGTTGGCGGGTTTGACGTCCAGGTGTGCCACGCCCCGGGCGTGGGCGTGAGCCAGGCCCCAGGCCATCTGGACGGCCACGTCGATGACTCGGGCCGTCGCCCCGACCGTCGCATCGCCCGTGTACAGGGTCCGGTCGACGATGCGGTCTCGCAGGCTGCCCCCGGGAAGGTACTCCGAGAACAGGCGCGGGACGCCGCCGATGGTGCGTACGTAGTGGCAGCCGCACACATGCGGATGCAGACCGAGTGACACCCACGTCTCGGCCTCCGCGACGAATCGCTCGCGCCGGGCGGGGTGTCGGACGAGATCCGGCAGAGGGCTCTTGACGGCCAGGTCGATGCCCCAGCCCAGATGCCGGACCCGGTGCACCACCCCCATCCCACCCCGGCCCAGCACCCCGGACACCTGGTACGTGCCCTGGACCACGACCCCCGCCTGCCAGGGGCCCGGCACTGCCTCGTCCATGCGCTCCTCCGCCGTTGCTTGTCGTCCCGGCCGCACGGCGCCCGGGACGGGCCGTGCGACCGGACAGCGATTCAACCAGCGGGTGTTCGGGACCGGTCCCGAACGGGGCGGACCACACTGGCCAATGACGGGGACGAGCCACGCCGGGCCCAAGGTTCCCGGGGGTGCGCGGTCGCACGGGCGGCCCGGCGGACCTGATCGTCAGGAGGTGACGACATGCGTGTGGCGATGCTGCCGCTGTTTCTGGGACCGGTCCTGCTGGGGCTGGCAGCAGCCTGGATGGTCGGCTACGTGATCTGGATCCTCGTGGGCGAATACGTCCAGCGGGCCAGGCGGGCGGCGCGGCGCAGACGACGCCGGGACCGCTCATCAGGGCACCATCAATCAGAACGATTGTGCGAAGGCCGAGCTCCGTGAAAGGCTCGCACACGGCCCTTCGCACCTCGCACGCGGGCTCCCTCAGTCCGTCGTGGGAATCGCAGGTCCGCCGAGGCTGAGACATGACCGGATGGGACCCGGGGATCGGGACCCACAGGGGAGGACGCGGCAATGACCACGCTCGACAACCGACCGAACACCGCCCTGCTCATCGTCGACGTGCAGAACGGCGTGGTGGCGGAGGCACACGACCGGGACACGATCGTGGCCAACATCGCCACCCTCGTCGACAAGGCACGGGCCGCCGATGTCGACGTCGTATGGGTGCAGCACCACAGCGACGACCTTGTCAGGGGCAGCGAGAGCTGGCAGTACGTCGCCGAACTCGTGCGGCACGAGACCGACGCGCTGGTGGAGAAGTCGTACGGCGACTCCTTCGAAGAGACCGATTTGGAGTCGGTGCTGGCCGCCCGCTCCGTCGGCCGGCTGGTGGTCGCGGGCGCGCAGACCGACGCGTGCATCCGCGCCACGCTCCACGGCGCGATCGTGCGCGGCTACGACGCGACGCTTGTGGCTGACGCCCACACCACCGAAGACCTGTCACGCTTCGGTGCGCCGTCGCCCGACAAGGTCATCGCTCACACGAACCTGTACTGGCAGTACCACACCGCCCCCGGACGGACCGCGGGCACGGTCACCACCGCGGACATCGACTTCGCCAAGGTCTGAGGCGCGGGACGCCCGCATCCCGGGCGACCCCCTCCGGAGTGGCCGGTTGGCGTCCGAGGCGTGCTCTGGCGCCTCACCGTCATCGGGCGTGTCGGCGTAGCCTGACCTCGCCGTCGCAGAACGCGAGGGTTCGGTGGGGGAGGGGCGTCGTGAAGTTCCTTGTATCCAGAGCCAGTTGGCTGGCTTCATGGGTGGCTGCCGGGGTGCTGATGGTCCTCGGCGCGGGCGTCGCCGTCGCGGACGCGACGCCGGGGGTCGAGCATCTCACGCCCCTGCCGGGGGCCCAGTACGCACGTGCTCCGCTGGTCAACGCGGACGGTACCAAGGCGTATGTCGGGGCGATCGAGGCCTCCGGCACCAAGCTGTACGTCGTCGACACCCGGACCGGGGAGATCACCGCGCAGGTGTCCACCGGCGCGGGGCGATGGGCCGGGCCCATGGTGTTCGGTGCCCGCGGCAGGCTGGTCTACGTGGTCACCGAGGGCACCCTCAACGTGATCGACACGGCCACCAACACCCTGCGCTCCAGCATTCCCATCCCTGACCAGCCGCGGCCGGCGGGCTCCCGGCCGGGCTCACTGTCGCGCATGGCCATCAGCCCGGACGGCGCAACGATCTACCTGGACCAGACCGGTCCGGAGGACAACGGCCCCAGTGTGGGCCCGTCCCGGCTGCTGGTGTTCTCCACGGCGCGGGGTGCGTTCACGACGACCGTGCCCCTGCCCGGTGAGAGCCCGCGCGACATCGTCGTACGGCCGAACGGCACGGACGTGTACGTGAGCGGCGACGTGGGCCTGATCCACTTGAACACGGCCACGGCGGTGCCGACGGTGCTGCGTACGATCGCGGCCACCGGGTTCGTGGACGAGCTGGCGCTCACCCCGGACGGCCGCCGCCTCTACGCGCTGAGCAAGCCGGACGGTCACGCCGCCCTGGTCGACCTCACGCACGACAGCGTGCTCATCACCATCGACTTCCGGTCGGATTTCTCACCGGTGCTGAGCCCGGCGGTGAGCCAGGACGGCACCCGGCTGTACGTGCTGGTGGACGACCAGCGGACCGCGCCGAAGGTGCTGTCGTACGACACGGCGACCAACACACAGTTGCCCGACGAGACGGTCACCGATTTCGACGTGGAACGGGCATCGGGCCTGACGGTGGGCCCCGACGGCGAGACGATGTACATCACCGGCACCAACGATGTCGACGACCCCGGCGTCTATCTCCAGACTGTCAACTTCTGACGAGTACCTGGGCGCGGTGCCCACGGCCCATCACCGCCCGGCCGATGGATGCGTGACGTACCACTGGCCGGGCGAGGCCTCGGAGCAGTCCTTCGTCTCGCCTCGGCGCTACTTGTCGCCTGAGGCGGCTCGGTTGGCGACTTCTGCCTTGACCGTTTCGTGCAACTCGTCCGGCGTGAAGCCGAGGTGGCGCAGGATCTGTGCGGCCGGGCTGTTCTCGATGCGCATCAGGCCCAGCAGCAGGTGTTCCGTGCCGACCCAGTCGTGACCGAGGTCGGCCGACGCGCGGGACGCCTGGCCGATGGCCTCCTTGCTCTGCGCTCCGAAGGCGATATGGCCCCGAAGCGCCTTCTTCCCGGCCGGGGGCATCGCCTCCTCGATCGCGTCCCGGATGCGCTGCTCCGACCCGGCTTTCGCCGTCAGGATCTTGTACGCCAGGCCGCGCGGTTCGCCGAGCAGGCCGAGCAGGATGTGCTGGGTGCCGATGGAGTCGTGCTTGTGCGTGCGGGCGGCCTCCTGGGCCAGCACGATGCTGTGCCGGTTCAGCTCGGTGAACCGGTCGAACGCGGCGGGAGCGTGGCGCTGCTGAGCGGCCTGCCTGGACACCCCGATGGCGTCCCCCACCTCGCTCCAGGACGCGCCGGCCTGCTTGGCCTTGCCGACGTAGTGGCCCACGAGCTGGTCACCGAGGTCGGAAAGGGTCTGGGCACGTAGCTGCGCCTCGCTGATGCGGGCCAGGTCGGTGGCGTCGGGGAGTTCCTCGTCGATACGGGCGATCAGGTCAGCGAGGCTGACATTGAGTGGGCTCATGCGTCAATCGTAGGTTGACGATTGCGCGAGTGTCAATCTGTAATTGACGCTCGTTTCGGTGGGTGCGGGGCGAATCTGGTGGGCGGCCAACGCTGGGCGCGGGTGAGTCGTGTGGGGCGGCAGGGGGCTCTTCGGCGGGTGCATCGCGCCTTCTTCTGGCTCTGCCGCCTTCGGTCCGGATGGGCGCCGCTGTCGTACCCGATGCCTCGTCAGACCCTGTATGCGTGGCGTTCAAATGCCTCCGGGACGGGGCGAATTGGCGCCACGCGCGTCGTCCATGCTCTTGATGCTCCGTGGGTGTGCCGACCAGGCTCCGGCCGCATGAGAGCGCTCTCAGTGAGAGGGCGCCGCAACGGGAACGAGGTTCTCCTCATGAGGCTCAGACGGTGGAGCGGCGTCATGGCGGCCGCGGTGGTCGGCGTCGCCTTCGGCAGCGGGACGGCGCACGCTGACATACCCATCGGTCATCCGATGTCCGGCAAGGCCACGTACTACAACGACAAGGGCTACGGAGCCTGCGGCACGCTCATCGATGCGTCGAGTCAGGACCTGGTCGCCGTGTCGCCCGCCTGGTGGACCACGGCGAACCCGAACAACGACCCGCTGTGCAGGGGGATTTCGGTACAAGTGACCTACAAGGGCAAGGCGATCAAGGTGCCGGTGCGGGACAAGTGCCTGTCCTGCGATGCGACGCACATCGACCTCAGTCAGACCGCGTTCAGCAAGTTCGCGTCGCTGAACGTCGGTGTCATCAATGGCATCAGCTGGAAGTTCGTGAAGTAGCGCCCGTGCGGGCCTTCTTCGCGAAGCGAGTGGGGGCGGGCTGGCGCTGGGCCGTGCGCGAGAGGGTCGAGGGGATTCAAGAACCCAGCGGGTTGCAAAGTGTGCAGACCGTGAGAAGAGGGGCACTCGTATCCCTATGGTGTTCACAACTCTCATCCTCGTGCCCGCCCTCCTCGCTCTCGCGCTGGCGTGGCACCGCCCGCATCCCGGCAACCGCCACCGCCATACGCACCGCCACTGAACAGGCGCGTATGGGCGGCGGGTTGGGGCCGAAACGTCAGATAGCCGCTGTGGCCTCCCTGTAGCCGTCCGCCCGGAAGCGGACTCTTCTACGTAGCGGGCACCCGCAGCGCGGCGAGGACCGGCAGGTGATCGGTGGCCGCTCGGAGATCGCGCTCCGAGATTCCGGCGAGGCCCATCGGTACGCCGCATCCCAGCACCTCCACCCCCTGTGTCGCGAAGATGGCGTCGATCCGCTGCAAGGGGTCGCCCAGCCGGGTGGTGTGCTCACGTCCCCACGGCTTCGTCGCCCAGCCGTCCTGCAGGGCGTCCGCCAGCAAGCCGAAAGTGCGACCGTCGGGGCGGTCGTTGAGGTCGCCCGCGGCGACCGCGTGGTGGGTGTTCAGGGCGGACAGCTGCTCCAGGAGCAGGTGCCCCTGCTCGTAACGCTCCTCATCCTTGATGCTCAGGTGGCAGCTGAGGACTCCCAGGCGCGCCCGGCCGAACCGCAACACGGCGGTCGCGAATCCGCGCTGGTGCAGGCCGGGCGTACGGGGCAGCAGGATGTCCTCGGTGCGTTCCACGTGGGCACGGAGCGAGCAGAGGATCATCGGGCCCGAGGCGGTGGCGCCGCCCGAGACGTACACGAGTTCGGAGGTGCGGGCGAGGCGGGCGGCGGCCTTGCGCCAGCGGAAGAACCGTGGCGCCTCCTGAATGCAGACGACGTCGGGGCGGCAGGCCCTGATCACCCGGGCGAGTGCGGGCACGTCGTCGCGCATGGAGCGGATGTTGTAACTCAGTACACGGACAACCACGGAACCGTCGGGCTCCGTCGCCGACTCGGGCAGATCCTGCACGCTGTCCCTCTCCACGCTTCCTCTTTCGCCTCGTGCGGCCGCCACGCGATACGACGGTGTCCGGCGGCGCCCGCCGGGACGCCTGGGCGGGTTTGACACCGCTCGAACGCACCGTACTGGTTCTTGTCCGCCGTGGTGGAGAAGAACCCTTGCGGCGGCTCGACTCAGCCCGTCGGGATGCCGATCCGGTCGCGTTCCAGTGCGGCGCGCAGTGCGGAGAAGGTCTGTGCGAGGGTCGACATCGTGGGCCCGTCGAGGGTGTCCTCGATCAGCTCGGTGAGCCGCTCGGTGAAGGTGTGGTCGGCCGTGTCGACCAGCGCCGCCGCTTCGTCGGTCAGGGTCAGCAAGGAGGAGCGGCGGTCCGAGGGGTTCGGTTGCCGAACGACCCAGCCCTGCTTCTCCAGGCGGTCGACGCCCTTGCTCGCGGCTCCGATCCCGATGGCGAACTCGGCGGCCAGGTCCGCCACACGGGAGCCGGGGCGCTCGCGGAGGCGGCGCAGGAACTCGAAGTGCGCCATGGAGAGACCGTGTTGCTCGCTGAGGCGTTCGTTGAGGGCGTTGTAGAGCCGTGTCTCGCAGCGGACCAGATCGGAGAAGAGGCTCGCGATGTCCACCGCGCCGCCCGGAGAAGTACTTGCCATGGCATATAGTGTAGCGGCATCTACTTCAAGGAGTCGCAAGATGAGCAAGGAACAGCGCGCGCGGGTCGACGAGACGCTGCGGCAGCCCCGGCCCAGCGGCTCTTCGCTCGAGGAGCTCCGGGCAGGCTTCCGGTCTCTGATGGCGGAGATGGCCGTCCCGGACGGGATCCGCACCACCGCCACCACGCTCGGAGACCGGTCCGCCCTGCTCGTCGAGCCGGTCGACGGCCAACGCGCGGGCACGATCCTGTACTTCCACGGCGGATCCTTCGTGGTCGGCTCGCCGGAGACCGCGCTGTCGCTGACGGGCAACCTGGTCGCCAGGACCGGGTTCCGCGCGCTCTCCCTCGACTACCGGCTGGCCCCGGAGCACCCCTTCCCCGCGGCGATCGAGGACACCCTCAGCGCCTACCGCGCGCTGCTCGACAGCGGTGAAGACCCCGCCGCGATCGCGCTCGCGGGTGACTCCGCCGGTGGCGGCCTGGCGTTGACCGCCTGTCTCGCCGCTCGTGACGAGGGGCTCCCGATGCCCGCCGCGATCCTGGCGTTCTCTCCCGGGCTCGACGCCACGCGCAGCGGTGAGAGCATGGAAACCAGAGCAGGCGTCGACCCGCTCTTCACCCGTGAGTCCCTGGAGCGCACGACGCCGATGTACCTGGCCGGGCACGACCCGCGCCACCCCCTTCTCAGCCCCGCGGTCCTTGGCGACCTGACCGGCCTGCCACCGATGCTCCTTCAAGTGGGCACCAACGAGATGCTTCTCGACGACTCCACCCGCATGGCCGCCCGTGCCCGGGCCGCCGGAGTGGACGTCGTACTGGACGTGACGGCCGATGTACCGCATGTCTTCCAGGCGTTCGTCGGAGTCCTCGACGAGGCGGGCGAGGCGCTCGACCGCGCGGCCTTCTTCCTCGGCCAGCGCATCCGTGTTCCGGTCGCGACGGGGGCGACCTCGGAGGGCTGAGTCAGGCCGGGGGCCGCTGTGCGGGGCGCGCGGTCAAGGGCGGCCGCTCCGCGCGTGCGGGAGGCGTCGTGCTCTGAGTGCGGCGGTCACGAACGAGGCGACCAGTGGCCGGTCGTCCTGGGCGTTGCGGGCGAGCACCAGACGGCTCGGCGGCGCGTCGGTCACCGGGACGCAGACCAGGCCGTCGGGGACCGGAGCCACCAGCGAGCGGGGCAGCACCCCGATCATGCGGTTCACCCCGATCATCTGGAGCAGCTGGACCACGTCGGCGACCTCGGGACCGGTACCGTCGCCGCCCGGCACGCCCTTCCAGCGCGGCAGCGTCTCGCCTTCCAGATCGGTCATGCGGATCGCAGTGTGCGCGGCCAGCCGGTGCCCGGACGGGACGACGGCCACGCGGTCCTCGCTGTGGAGCACGTCGTGGGCCAGGCCGCCGAGGTCGTCGAACGGTGCGTAGAGCAGGCCGACATCGGCCCGCCCGTCCAGGAGGAAGTCGGTTCGGTCGGCGGGGCCGCTGAACAGGATGTCCACCTGACGGGCGTCCGGCTGATGTGCGTACTCGGCCAGAATCGCGGACAGCAGGCCCGCGTCCCCGCCGGGTTTGAGTACGAGCCGGAGGTGGGTCCGGGTGTCGCCCGCACGCTGGGCGTGCCGGACGGCGGCGCTGACCGCGTTGAGCGCGTGGCGGCCGTGCTCCTGCAACGCCTCCCCGGCCGGGGTGAGTTCGACACGCCGACTGGAGCGGACGAAGAGCGGAACGCGGAGCCGGGCCTCGATCCGGCGGATGGCCTTGGACAGTGCGGGCTGGGCGATCGAGAGCCGGACGGCGGCCCGGCCGAAGTGCAGCTCCTCGGCGAGTGTGATGAAGTACTCCAGCTCACGGGTCTCCAGGTCAATCATTCCTGGAGGTTATCGCCGGGTGCCGAACAGGTCTTGGACTCCGGCAGGGCAGGGCGTCAAGAATCGAAGCATGATCAACCACACGATGATCGTCTCCTTCGATCAGCCCCTGCCCGAAACCGAGCTCGATCAATATCTCGCGGACATCGAACGGGTCATGCTTGACAGCGGTTACGTACAGTCGATCGTGGCCCGGCGCCACATTCCCGTCCCCGGCGAGGAGGCCATTCCCGCGCTGGTGGCCAACGTGATCGTGCAGGCAGCCGTGGCGGACACCGGGGCGCTGGTGAAGGCGTTCACCGCACCCGGCCTGCATGAGGTCATCGACCGCTGGCAGTCGCGGCACCCGTACCAGGTGGCCTGGGCGAACCACGAGCCGCTGGCATGAGCGACAGGGGCCGAAAGGTGGCACTGGTCACCGGTGCCGGCAGCGGGATCGGTCGTGCGGCGGCACGGGAGTTCGCGCGGAGCGGTGCCGCTGTGGCCGTGCTCGACATCGACGCGAGCAAGGCGGCCGAGACTGCCGAGATGATCAGGAAGGACGGCGGGGAAGCCCTGGCGGTCACGGTGGACATCGCCGACGCACGCTCCGTCCAGTCGGCCGTCGAGCGCACCGTAGCGTCGTACGGTGGTCTCGATTACGCCGTGAACAACGCGGGCATGGCTTCGCACCACCGCAGGCTCGACCAGCTGAGTGTGGACGAGTTCGAGCGCGTGGCCCGCGTCAATCTGACCGGCACCTTCCTGTGCATGAAGTACGAACTGCCCCTGCTGCGGGAGCGCCGAGGCGGTGCGATCGTCAACATCGCTTCCAACGGCGGCCTGTACGCCATCCCGACCGCCCCCGCCTATGTGGCCGCCAAGCACGGAGTCGTCGGACTCACCAAGGTCGCCGCGGTCGACTACGCCCCGGACAACATCCGGGTCAACGCCGTCTGCCCCGGCCCGACCCGCACGCCCGGGTTCGAGCAGGTGGCAGCCGGCACCGACATGGTCGCGCGGCAGGAGGCGATCACGCCCCTTGGCCGGCTGGCCACGGCGGCGGAGGCCGCGGCGGCAGCGGTCTGGCTCTGTTCGGACGCCGCGTCCTACATCACCGGGATCGCGATGTCGGTCGATGGTGGGCGACGAGCATGAGACTCAGCGGGGGCGCCGAGCACTTGGGGGCCCGACGCGGTCCCGCAGGGCCGGGAGTCCAGCAGGCATGATGGAGGCCATGACACACAGCGCCCGCCGCATGTTCGAGCTCCTGGAACCGATCTGCCTGGTCACCTTCTTCGCCGACGAGTGCAACCAGGAACTCGCCGCACTCGGCCACCGCACCTACTGGGACGGTTACTTCGCCAGCCGCGCCGCGCCCCTGGGGCGGGTGCCGGCGCAGGTCGTGCACGCGGCCTTCTACAGCTTCGCCGATGGCGAAGCCGCGCGGCACATCCCGAGCGCGTGGGAGACGATCCCGCCCGAGGCGTCCGTCGCCGCGCGGCAGCGGGGCAGCGCGGCCTCCGTACGGCGGATCCTCGGGGACGAACTGGCCGACTCCCCGGGCCTGGTGCGGGCCGCCGACCTGACCACCAAGGCCGCGACGAGCGCACCGCTGGAAGGACGGGTCATGTATGCCGGGATGCGCACCCTCGCGGTGCCGAGCGATCCGGTCGCCCGGCTGTGGCATTCGGCGACCATGCTGCGCGAGCACCGGGGCGACGGGCACGTCGCCGCCCTCGTCGCTGCGCGCATCGGCGGCACGGAGGCCCACGTGCTCTCCGCGCTGGAGATGGGCATCCACCCGCCGGAGTCCTTCGGGCGCATCCACCACCTGCCGAAGGAACGGCTGGCCGCGGTCATGGACGGCCTGCGTGAGCGCGGGCTCGTCGACGCCGAGGGCCGGTTCACCGACGCCGGCCGTGAGACCAAGCGACGCATCGAGGCCCTGACCGACGAGCTCGCGGCCCCGCCGTACGAGGCACTGTCTTCCGCCGAGCTCGACGAGCTGGTCACCGAGCTCGAACCCATCACCGCGAAGCTGGTGGCCGCTGGGTCCAGGTGACGAGCAGCGACTGATGGCCCGAGGAGCGTGCCGTCCGCCACGGCTCAGCGGCGGCGGAACTCCTCGGCGGCCAGCAGGGCGGTGTCGGGGTCGTCGGAGAACAAACCGTCGATGCCCGTGGCGAAGAGCGCCTTGAAGTACGCGAGCGCGTTGCCGTAGTCGCCCGGCTTCTCGCCGACCCGGAAGTCCAGCGGCAGGAAGCTGTTCTCGTTCCGCACGGTGTACGGGGTGAGGAACAGGCCCGCGGCGTGCGCTTCACGGACGAGAGCGGTGGGCTTGCCGAGTTTGCCCTGGTCGTCCTGCGCGATGATCTGCGGCAACCAGGGGCCGATGCCCTGGGCGAAGCCGGCGATCCACTTGAGCCCCTCGGGCTTGAGGAGGTCGGCGGTGGTGCGCGGGTCGCCGGACGCGACGAAGTCGGCGGGCCGCACGGACGGCTCGTCGAGCAGGACGACCTTCGGGCACTTCACGCCCAGTGCGCTGAGCCGCTGAAGGCTGCTGGGCTCGAAGGACTGCAGGATGTTCGGGGCGTGCGCGGTGTGCCGGCCGTAGCGGCGCAGCAGCTTGGCGAGCGGCTCCTCGATCCCCAGGCCCAGCTTGCGGAAGTACGTGGGGTGCTTGGTCTCGGGGTAGATCCATACGGGGCGGCCACGGCGGCGACCCTCGCGCTCTGCCCACTGGAGGACCTCCTCGAAGGTGGGCACCTCCCAGCGGCCGTTGTACAGGGTGTTGTGCTGGCGGACGTCGGGGATGCGCTCCTTGGCGCGCAGCGTCTTGAGTTCGGCGAGCGTGAAGTCCTCGGTGAACCACCCGGTGATCTTCTTGCCGTCCACGGTCTTGGTGGTCTTGCGGCCCGCGAACTCGTGGTGGTCGGCGACATCGGTGGTGGCCGAGATGTCGGGCTCGTGCCGACAGACCAGGTGCCCGTCCTTGGTGGGAACGAGGTCACCGGCCTCGATGACGTCCGCCCCCATGTCGAGGGCGAGTTGGTAGGAGCCGAAGGTGTGCTCCGGACGGTAGCCGCTGGCCCCGCGGTGGCCGACGACGAACGGCACGGGCAGCTTCGCGGGCCGCCCGGCGGGTGCCTGCCGGTCCGCCGAGCCCGTTCCGGCCGCGTTCGCCTGTCCCGTTCCGGCCAGTACGGCCGCTCCGGCGCCCAGGGCCGCGGCTCCCAGTACCGTCCGTCGCCCCGGCTCGTGCCGCTTGTCCATGCCGTGCTCCTTGCTCCGTGCCGATCCCCGCAACTGCCCGGCGGGGTACGGCATTTCAAGTTCTCCGGTGTTTTCCCATGCGTCGGGACGCTGCCTCGCCCATGTCCCGGCCGCACCTTGATCGTAAACACGGCGGGGTGTGCCGGGAACGCGCAGGGGGGTGGGTGCGGCGGCCGACGGCGTCGCTTCGTCCCGCGTGCCCGGACTGCGGGCATGGCGCGAAGTGTGGGGTGCAGGTCGTTGACGCCACCGAGGATGGCCCACAGGGTGGAGGGTGAAGCAGCGCCGCATCGTCTTCGTCGTCTTCGAGGGGTTCCAGCCACTGGACCTCTTCGGTCCGCATGAGGTGTTCCACCACGCCGATCGGCTCTCCGGCGCGTACTCCTGCCAGATCATGGCGCCGCTGCCGGGACCGGTGCGGTCCAGCAGTGGTGTGCCGGTGCACGCGTCCTGCGGTGTGGACGATCTGGACCCGGCGGGGGTCGACACCCTGGTGGTGGCCGGGGGCGCCGGAGTCGACCGTGCCCGGCAGGACCCGGCGCTGACCGACTGGCTGGCCACCGCCGGATCCGGCGCCCGCCGCGTCACGTCGGTGTGCAGCGGGGTGTTCCTGCTGGCTGCCGCCGGACTGCTGCACGGGCGCCGGGTGACCACGCACTGGGCGCGGGAGGAGCAGCTCGTCCGGGAGCATCCCGACGTGGCCGTCGACTGCGATCCGATCTTCCTCAGGGACGGGCGGGTGTGGACGTCGGCCGGGGTGACGGCGGGGATGGACCTCGCACTCGCCTTGGTGGAGGACGACCTGGGGCGGGAGGTCGCCCACTCCGTCGCGCAGGAGATGGTGATGTTTCTGCGCCGCCCGGGCAGCCAGTCGCAGTTCAGTGTGGCTCTGTGGTCCTCGCAACCCGCCAGCGATCCCCTGCGTGCCGTGGTCGCGGCCATTCACGCGGACCCCGGCGCCCGGCACGGCATCGCCGATCTCGCCACGCACGCCGGTCTCGGCCCCCGCCACCTCCAGCGCCGGTTCACGGCCGAACTCGGCGTCCCGCCGGCGGCATACGTCGAAGCCGTCCGCGTCGAGGCCGCCAAACGGGCGCTCGCCGAGAGCACCCACCCCGTCGAGACCATCGCGCATCGGTATGGGTTCGGCACCGCCGAGACCCTGCGCCGCACATTTCACCGTCACCTCGGTGTCGCACCGTCCGACTACCGGGACCGCTTTCGATCCACCAAGGAGCACATGTGACCACCTACGGGCTGCTGATCTTCGACGGAGCGGAGGAGCTGGACTTCGCCGGGCCGTGGGAGGTGTTCACCGCCTCCTCGATGCTGCGCGACGGCGCCGACACGGCGGTACTCATCGCCGAACGTACCCACGCCGTCCGCTGCAACAAGGGCATGCGCGTCCTGCCGGACCACACCTTCGACGACCACCCGCCGTTGGATGTCCTGCTGGTCCCGGGCGGCAACGGGACCCGCCGCGAGGTGTCCAACCCCGTGCTCACCGACTGGATCCGTACCACCGCGGCCGACGTCGCCTGGACCACCAGCGTGTGCACGGGGGCCCTGCTCCTGCACGAGGCGGGCCTGGCCCGGGGCCGCAGGGTCGCGACCCACTACCAGTTCGAGGACGCTCTGGAGGCCCGGGGCGATGTCACCGTGGTCCGCGACGCGCGGTACGTCGTCGACGGCAACCTGGTCTCCAGCCAGGGCGTCTCGGCCGGTATCGACATGGCGCTCTGGCTGATCGGCCGCCTCCACGGCCGTGACCACGCCCGCGCCGTACGCCAGTACATCCAGTACGAGCCCGCCCCGCCCTACCTCGCCGACCTGCCCGACGCCGCCTGACGGGCGCCCGATCGCTCAGCGCCCCGACGGGCTTTCGGCACTCCGCCGTCGGCTGTCCCCGCTGATCCGATCGGTGCGGACTGCGTCAGCCTTTGCCGACCTTGACGACGACCGTGCTGCACACCTTGTCGGCGAAGGTCTGGTTCTTGTCGTCCCATACCGGCCACAGCCAGCCGAGGTAGCAGGGGATGCTGTCGAGGAAGTGCGCGAGTTTGCGGACCAACGCCATGCCGAATCCGAGCGTGCCGCCGTCGGCCTCGCGGCGCACACTGATGCCGAGGACCTTCTTGCCGATGGTCTGGCCGGTCTTGCCCTCCTTGTACAGCTGGAAGAAGGCCATGGCCGCGGCGTAGAGGAGGCCGACGACGAACAGGGGCCCCGGGCCCGCGGTCGCCGGGTCGTCGCTGTTGGCCAGGTCGATGAGTCCCAGTGCGTACATGGGGCCAAGGATGATCAGCCCGTCGAGCAGGTGCGCCCCGACCCGCTGGCCCCAGTGCGCGAGGGGCGGCATCCCGCCTCCGGGTATGCCGCCCATTCCCGGGGCCGGGGGCATCCCGTAGGGCTGCTGCGGATAGCCGTACTGCGGCGGCACGCCCTGCGGGGGCTGACCGGGATGTCCAGGCTGTGCGTGCTGCTGGCCGTAGGGGTTGTTGGGGTCGCCGAAGCTCAAGGTGAAGCCTTTCCGGGCCAATTGGGGGACGAGCGGCCGTGCGGAGGGCACCTTCGAGTCCTGAGCGGTTGCCCCCGTACAGCCGCGATCTTGCGGACCCATGGTGTTGGTGAGATCGGCACCCTGTCCAATCGGGTGCTGGAGCGACAACCCGGGGTGCGGTGCCCGGGCCGGGACAGCGCTCTCTGGAGGGGCGTGAATGCGACGGGTATCCATGGGCGGCTCGTCCCTAGCATGTGTCCCAGCGGGGGCAGTTGTCTGGGGGCACATGCGGATCGTCGGACGGGACACGGAACGTGCGCGGTTGGCCTTCCTGCTGGACGAGGCGCGTGGGGGCCGAGGGCGCAGCATCGTGGTGCGCGGTGAGCCGGGCATCGGCAAGACGGCGTTGCTGGATCACCTCGCCGAGCACGCGCAGGGGTGCACCGTCGTGCGGGCGGCCGGGGTCGAATTCGAGTCGGAGCTGGCCCTCGCGTCGCTGAGCGAGCTGGTCGGGCCGCTGCTCGACGTGGCGCGGGAACTACCGGCCCGGTACGCCGACGTGCTGACGGACCTCGTGCCGCCGGACGACGGTGCCGCGCCACCGGTGGCCGGCGGCCGGCACGCCGTCTACGCGGCGACGCTCGCCCTGCTCACCGCGGCCGCCGCGCGCCGGCCGCTGTTGTGTCTGATCGACGACGCGCACTGGATCGACGACGCGTCGGCGGCCGCTTTGTTGTTCACCGCCCGACGACTGCTCGCGGATTCGGTGTTGATCGTGTTCGCGACCCGGGAGGTCCCCGCGTTCGACGCGCCCGGCATCGAGACGCTGCGCCTGGAGGGACTGAACGAGGAGGCCAGTCTGCAACTGCTGGCCCGCGGCGGAAACGTGCCGATACTGGTCGGTGCCCGGCTGGCCGCGCTGACCATGGGCAATCCGCTCGCCCTCCTGGAACTGCCGCGGGTGTTGTCCCTGGAGTCCGCGGAGAGCCTCAGCGAGCTGGTCGAGCCGCTGCCGACGACGAAGCTGCTGCAACGTGCCTTCGCGGCGTCGCTGGTGACGATGTCGGCCCGGCAGAGACAGGCTCTGCTGGTGTGCGCGGCGGCGGGCAGCGCGGACCTGGAGGTGGTGGCGCGGGCCCTCGAAGCGCTCGACCTGCGGCTCGCGGCACTGGACGAGGGCACCGTCAGCGGCCTGGTGCAGATCACCGGCCGTGCGGTGACGTTCCGCCATCCGCTGATCAGGTCGGCCGTCTACTCGGGAGCCGGCCCGGGTGAACGGTGGCAGGCACACGCCGCGTTGGCCGGAGCGTGCACATCACCGAAGGACGCGGACCGCAGGGCCTGGCACCTCGCCTGCGCGACGGTCGGGCCGGACGAACAGGTCGCGGCCGCGTTGGCGGCCACCGCCGACCGCGCCCGGCGGCACGGCGGGATCGTCGCGCAGGCCGCCGCCCTGGAACGGGCCGCCGAGCTGACCGGGGAGCCCGTCCTGCGGGCCAGGAGAATCTGCGCGGCCGCGACGATCTGGTCCGCCGCGGGCGCGCTCGACCATTCCGAGGAACTGCTCGACCAGGCGGAGGCCCTGGCGGGGGACGACGTCAGCGCGCGCATCGAGGTGTTGGGCGACCGCGCTTACCACGCGGTCCTGCGCGGGCGGACCGGCGACATCTTCGACGCGCTCGTCGCGGAGGCGGCCGGGGCCGGACCGGAGGACAGGCTGGCGGCCGGCCGGATGCTCAGTCTGGCCATGAACGCCCCGCTGGCCCGGTGGCACGTCGCGGCAACGCTCGACGTCTGTACGAAGGTGATGGCGCTGACCGCCCCGGACGGCCGGCCCAACCCCGTCTTCCCCAAAGGGGCGGTGCGCCTGGCGCTGGCGCAGGTGCTCGCCGGGCAGCCGGCCGGCGCGGAGCTGGCGCGTGCGTGTGTCGCGGTCTGCGAGCGGCACGTGCCGAACGGGGCGTGCGCGGAACTGGCCGAGGTCCTGATGTACATCGAGGACTACGACCTGGCACGCCGCATGATCGAACATGACGTGGCCGCGGCCCGAGCCGTCGGCGACATCGCGTTGCTCGGCTACGGTCTGCGCCGTCGCGCCCAGGTGGAGGTCCGCGTCGGCCGCCCCCTCACGGCGTACTCCGACGCGCTGGAGTGCGCCGGGCTCGCCGACGCGATGGCGCAGCCGACCACCATCGCGGCCTCCCGCGCGACGCTCGCCATGGTCACCGCCGTTCTCGGCCGTGCCGAGGACTGCGCGGCCCATGCCGAGGAGGCGATGCGGCTGTGCCCGGACGACCTGGAGACCGAGGCACGGGTCCGGTACGCGCTGGGCCTCGTGGCGCTGGCGGGCGGCCGGATCGCCGACGCCGTCCCCGAGCTGCGCCGGGCGGACACGGTGCTGCGCGCCGTCGTCGAACCCGCTGTCGTGCCCGTCATCGCCGACCTGGCCGAGGCTCTGGTGCGGGCCGGGCTGACCGCGGAGGCGCGGGGCGTTCTGGACCGGCTGGACGCCGCCGTCGCCGCGACGGGCCGCCGTGGCCGACGGGCCGCGGCGCTGCGGTGCCGCGCGCTGCTGGCGCGTGGCACCGCAGCCGGATCGTTGTTCACCGCGGCGCTCGAGGCACACCGCGACGTCGATGAACCGTTGGAGCGGGCCAGAACGCTGCTGTGCCAAGGCCAGTGGCTGCGCCGGTCCAGACGTCGCCAGGACGCCCACCAGCCGCTCGCGGCGGCGCTGGAGGTCTTTGAGTCGGCCGAGGCCACGCTGTGGGCGGAGCAGGCCCGCCACGAACTGACGCTGCTCGGCCTGCGCGCCGTGCCGAAGGCCGACCGGCCTGATCTGGGGGTGCTCACGCCACAGGAGTGGCGCATCGCCTGGGCGGCGGCACAGGGCCGCACGAGCAGAGAGATCGCCGCCGAAGTGCTGCTGTCCATACGCACGGTGGACTACCACCTGGGCAACGTCTACCGAAAACTGGGCGTCTCGTCGCGCCGTGCACTGATCCGGCAGCTGAAGCCTGTCCCGTAGGGCGGGCTTCAGCTCCTGGTGTCCGGGCGCGGAGGGCGAGCGAGGTGCCAGGTCCTGGGTCGCACTTCCGTGAACGGATCCGCAGAACTACCGGTCGGAAGCCCGAACATGGCGGTGCCGTGGCCGCAAGAGGGCGGCCGCGGCCCCTTTTCACAGTTCACAGGCCGCGTGTTTTCCCTGTCAGAACTACGGATCCACGGTGCGTGACGGCTCAACATACTGGGTTCCATCGATCAGCAAGGGCCCGCGGGGACGGGCCTGTCGGTGTTCGACCCTCCTGACGTCGGAGAACCCAAGAGCGAGACGGGGCTCTCACCCGACCACTATGTCTCGCGCCGTTTGCAAAGGGGAGTGCAATGAGGACCAGCACATTCACGGGGAGGGCCGCCGCCTCGGCCGCCGTCGTTCTCGCCGTCGTGTTCGGATCGGCCGGGGCGGCGCACGCCGCCGACAGGTCTTCGCCGGTCGCCTCGTCCCACCACGCTGCGTCGGCCCACGGCCGCCTGGCGGCTCCGGGGGCGACGCTGACCGACGCGTCGATCACGTTCTTCACCCTCGACGACAACAAGGACAGTGACACGCTGCTGTCCATCCAGGTCCTGGACCGCAACAACAAGGTGGCCGCCTCGGCGACGGGATTCTTCGGGCAGTTCGGCGACGGTACGACCCGCCCGATCACCTTGAAGGTGCGGGCGGGTTTCACCTGGGACGCACTGCAGGCAGGTCACCTGCGGCTGAACATCCAGCCGCACGGCGACGACACATGGAAGTTCGGATACGAACTCGACCTGGGCTTCTCGGACGGGGATTTCGCGCCGACCATCGCGAACCGTCTGTCCCTGAGCGAGGACAACAAGACGCGGCTGGACCCGCTGCAGTTCTGAACTGAACCCCGAGTGCCGTGACGACTGCCCGGATCCGCATCCGGGGACGTGCGCTCCTCCTCCTCTGCCGAGGGGGAGGGGTGGACAAAGCGGGGCGTGAGCTTCCAAGGATGTCGTTTTCCAGCACGGGGCAAGGTCGGAATTAGCCATTCCGGCCAGGGTCGGTGATCATTCGGTGCCGGGTCCGAAGTCCCGTACTGCGGGCCTGCCTTACGTGCGCGCAGCCCGCGCTTTCCAGGCACCTTCAGGGGGAACCGTGCCCGCTCACCACACCACCACGCAGGGCGCCGAGAGCGCGTCGGACGCCGGGGCGCCCGGCCCGCAGGAGCGTCCTGGCCCGCCGGCCCGGTCCGGGGGCGCCGCGGCTCTCGGATGGGTCCTCACCATCGGTCTCAACGTGGTCGCTCCGATCCTCACGTACAACGCGCTCCACGACCACGGCTGGAGCGAGTTCACCGCGCTCCTGGCCGGGGGCGCCTGGCCGGTGCTCGACAGTGTCTTCCATCTCGCATGGCGCCGCCGGCTGGACGAGTTCGCCATCGTCACCCTGGTGTTTCTGGTGATCACGGCCGTGGTGTCGCTCGTGGGCGCGCACTCGGCACGGGCCCTGCTGGTCAAGGACTCCGCCGTGACGGGGCTGTTCGGGCTCCTGTGCCTGGCGACACTGCTGGCCCCGCGCCCGCTGATGTTCTACTTCGGCCGCAAGTTCGCGACCGACGGCACCGCCGAGAGCACCGCGTGGTGGAACGGCCTGTGGCAGTACGAGGGCTTCCGCAGGACCATCACCACCATGACCGCGGTCTGGGGTGTCGCCTACTGCCTGGAGGCCGTGGCCCGGGTCGGACTCGTGTACGCGCTGAGTACGGACGTCATGGTGTACCTCAGCCCGTTCATGATCTACGGCGTCCTCGGCATCCTCGTCGTGTGGACCACCCTGTACGGCAAGCGGTCGCGCCGCCGGGGTGAGCAGCTCGCTGCCGCAACCGCGGCCCCGTGACCACGGGAAGGGTGAGCTGGGCCGCCGCGAAGAGGTCACGGCCGTAGGAGAGGGCGGGGGCCTGCGCTGCTGAAGAACGGGCATCGCGCCGTCGCGAAGGATCGCGCCCGCGAGCGGGCCCCCGGTCGACCCGGGGGCCCGCAGGGTGGCCGGCCCCTCCTTCTGTTCACGCCCGGCGCAGTACGGCTGCGCCCGCGAAGCGTGCCGCGTCGCCCAACTCCTCCTCGATCCTGATCAGTTGGTTGTACTTGGCCGTGCGGTCGGAGCGGGAGAGCGAGCCGGTCTTGATCTGACCGCAGCCGGTCGCCACGGCCAGATCCGCGATGGTGGTGTCCTCCGTCTCGCCCGAGCGGTGCGACATGACAGCCGTCCAGCCCGCCTGGTGGGCGGTGGCCACGGCGGTCAGTGCCTCGGTCAGGGTCCCGATCTGATTGACCTTGATCAGGACCGAATTGCCGACGCCGGTACGGATGCCTTCCCGCAGCAGCGTCTCGTTGGTGCAGAACACGTCGTCGCCGGTGAGCTGGCAGCGGTCGCCCACGCGGGCGGTCAGCTCGCGCCAGCCGTCGAGGTCGTTCTCCGCCATCGGATCCTCGATGGAGACGACGGGGTAGGCATCGATGAGCTTGACCAGGTAGTCGGCGTGCTCGGAAGGGGTACGGCGCACACCCTCGCCCGTGTAGTCGTACAGTCCGTCGCGGAAGAACTCCGACGACGCCGGGTCCATGACCAGGCCGATGTCCGCGCCGGGGCGGTAGCCGGTGCGCTCGATGGCGGCCATCACGAAGTCGAGGGCCTCCTCGGCGGTGCGCAGAGCGGGCGCGAAGCCGCCCTCGTCGCCGACGCCCGTGGAGTGCCCGGCGGCCAGCAGGTCGCGGCGCAGGGTGTGGAAGACCTCGCTGCCCATGCGGACGGCTTCGGCGAAGGTGTCCGCGCCCACGGGCGCGATCATGAACTCCTGGAAATCCAGCGGATTGTCGGCGTGGGCGCCGCCGTTCACGATGTTCATCATCGGCAGCGGCAGGAGGTGGGCGTCGGCGCCGCCGAGGTAGCGGTAGAGGGGCTGGCGGTGGGCTGCCGCGGTGGCCTTTGCGGTGGCGAGGGAGACACCGAGGATCGCGTTGGCGCCGAGCCGGGACTTCGTGGCGGTGCCGTCGAGGGAGGCCAGTGCGGCGTCGAGCCCCGCTTGGTCCACCGCGTCCCTGCCGCGTACGGACGCCGCGATCTCCCCGTTGACGTGGTCGACCGCACGGTCGACACCCTTGCCGTGCCAGCGCGCGGAGTCTCCGTCACGCAGTTCCACGGCCTCCCGGGCTCCGGTCGAGGCGCCGGAGGGGACGGCCGCGCGCCCCAGGGAACCGTCCGCCAGGACGACATCGACCTCGACCGTGGGGTTGCCCCGGCTGTCGATGATCCGGCGGGCGGCGACGGTCTCGATGGTGGTGTCGAGGGTCTCGACTGGCATTGCGGACATGGGAGGTCCTTCCCGTTGTCATGTGCCCGGGCCCCGGCTGCGACAGCGCTGGCGCTGAGCCCGACAGGAAAAACCATACAGCAATGCTGTGCAGTTTTGCTGTACAGCGTTGCTGTGCAGGTCAGCCGCGCAGCAAGGCTGACCAGCGGGGTAAAGTGCCCTATGCCCATCTCGGAAGCCGCCGCCATCGCCGCTGAACTGCGCACCGCCATGGGCAAGCTCACCCGCCGCGTCCAGCACGAGGACCGCATCCCGCTGGGCCAGGTCGCCGTGCTCGGCGCGCTGGACCGCAACGGCGCCATGACCACCAGCGACCTCGCCGCTGATCAGCGCGTGCGCCCGCAGTCGATGGCCCGGGCGGTGGGGCTGCTCATGGAACAGGACCTCATCACACGCCGGGCCCATCCCACGGACGGCCGCAAGTCGCTGGTCGAGCTGTCCGACGCGGGCCGCGCCGCGCTCGACGCGGAGCGCGGCCGCAGGGTCGGATGGCTCGCGCAGGCCATCGAGGCCGAACTCACCGATGAGGAGCGGGCGTTGCTCGCACGGAGCGCAGCCCTGCTGGAGCGCCTCGCCACCCGATAGGCGGGTCCGTCGGGCATGGCGTCAGCCACACACTCCCGTGCCGCGCCCATCACCCCCTTCCCGGCACCGCACGCGCCGCGCGCGTCAGGAGCAACGGCCGCTGCCGCTGTAGCAGGGGGTGTAGTGGGGGTTGGGCGCCGGCGGCGGCCCGGGGTGGGACTTGTCGTAGTCGTGCTGCGTCAGGGCGAGAAGTACGGCCACCAACGCGGCGGCCAAGATTTGCAGGACGACGGTCCAGGGGGCGCGGGAGAGCGCCGCGATGACGACAAGCAGCACGATGGCGCCAAGGAAGTACTCGAGCCAGGCGATGTCGGCCAGGTGCGACGCGTCGATCCGGGTCCGATCGCCCTGGGCGGCCCAGACGTCCATGCCCTCGGAAAGGGCCCTCCCCAGGCCGACCGCGATCTCGATCATGGACAGCAGAAGACCGGCGGCCACATCCGTGCCGAGGGACGTCCTGCTGGACCAGGGTCGCGGCAGACGGGCTGCTGCTGTGACGAGTACCTGTCTCATGGACCGCACCGTGCCAGACCTTCTGGGGGCGCGCCTGAGTACGCCTACTCATGCGTGCCTCGCGGTCTACGCACAGGGCCCGAGCGGCGGGGCGAGCTGGCTGGCCGCCCAGGGCACGGGCGTCCCCGCCGTGGGGCGCACCGGGCCCTGAACCGGCGACGTGAATGAACTCGCCTACAGGGGGCGCACGGTGAGGATCTGTTCGGCGTGGCCGACGGGGCCGTCGATGTCGTGCAGGACGCTACTGGTGAGCCCCTGCCCCGTCGGGCCGAAGGTGGCCGTGGTGTCCAGCCCGGTCCACGGGCCGCGCGGCTGGCGGTGCAGGTGGATCGTCAGGTCGAGGTTGGGGAACATCCACGCCGTGGGGTCCTGTTGCACGGCGATCCCATTGGCGGTGTCGACGAGAGCGATGTACGAGGCGAGGGTGCTGCTCGGCTCGCCCGCGATCAGGTCGACGAGCGAGGACACCCAGGCAGTCGCGCGGCCCTTGCGGGCCGGCGCAGTCCGGCGGACGTCGATGGAGGAGACGTAGCCCCCGTCCCACTCCTCGCCCATCGCCCAGGGAGCGAGCTGTTCGGGGGCGGGGATCCGCTCGTGGGGGCTGTCGGCGACCGACGTGGTGTCCAGGGACGCCAGCAGCCAGGCCCGGGCGCGGACCACCGGGCGCCCTGCGATGATCACGGTCGCTTCGACGAGTTCGATGGTGCGGCCCGGGCGCACGGTCTCGACGGTGATCTCGCACTCGTCGAGGGCGACGCGGCCAAGGATGTCGTAGCTGATCCTTGCGAGCGTCAAGGGCTCGGGGCGCTGGGCGAGATGGCGTTCCATCACGTGGACGACAAGCCCCGAGAGCGGGCTGAAGTGCTGCTCATCGCTCTGCCATGCACCACCCGCGTGAGCCGTGGGTTTGTAGGTGTGCTCGCCCGTCCGCTCGTAGTAGCTCTCACGCGCGACGATGCCGGTGGTCACGGGATCGGTCTCCTTGATGGGGTGAAGCGGGCTGTGCTGGGGCGTTTGTCAGTGGGTCGGGGGAGGGGTGACATCGCCTGTCACCGTAATCCCCGCGCCGTAGGCTATCTGGGGGCGTCCATGTGCTTGTGGCGGGTGCCGGTCGGTCGCCCGGCCCAAGCCAAACCGCCCGGCTCAGGAGTGACACTGAGGCCGGGCGGAATTCTGATGTGGAGCAACTCCACGCTGCGAGCTCGGAGTTCGGCTCAGTTGCCGCCGCCCTGGCCGGCGCTGCCGATCGGGCCGACCTTCACCGGCGAGCTGCCGTCCTCCGCGGGCAGCGTGGCGCCGCCGGGCCAGGTGAGGGTGACGGTCTTGGTTTCGCTCGGCGGGGTGACCAGCAGTCCGGTGATGCGCACGCCGGACCCGCCGGTCTTGTTGATGGGGTAGGTGATGCCGAAGTCGATCGACTGCCCGACCTTGAGGGTGGTCGCGGGGGCCGGTTCCCCGGTGCGCTTGGCGGACACAGTGCCCGCGTTGGTCTTGAGGTCGACACCGGCGTAGCCGGATATGGCGCAGGCGTGACCGCCGTGGTTCTTCAGCTCGACCACGACGGTGCCGTTGGCGTCGCCACTGATGGTGCGGTCCTTGGCCGTGAACTCCAGCTCGGAGGTGCGGCACTTGGCAGCCTTGCTGTTCCCGCCGGAGCCGGTTCCTGCGGTCGAGCCCTGCCCGCCGGTGTTCTTGCCACCGCTCTGGGCGCCGCCCGATCCCGAAGAGCCCGACGGGGCGGCCGTGCTGGGGGCCGGGGTGCCGCTCGAAGGGCTTTGCGTGGCGTCCGCGTCGCCGTTCTGGCACGCCGTCATCAGCATCGTGCCGCTGAGGAGGGCTGCGGAGACGAGGAAGGCCTTGCGACGGTTGCCGGACATGAAAACCCCTTGGTATCGCTTGGTCGAAGCTGAGCCGCTGACGGCTCACGAGTGCTTGTTCGATCACTATGAAGGGGCCCTGAGCCAAGGGGACAGGGATGTCGCCTCTCTACGACACCCCTGTCACAGACCGGTGACATGATCGCGGCGCACAGGGCGTACGAGATATCCGTTTCGCCTGGCCAGACCACATGGCATACGTTGCTCCGGCGCCCACTCACGTGGGCCGTCTGCACATTTCCTCGGGGGGTCCCATCCATGCTGCCTCAGCCTGCCGTCATGCCATCGTCCGGACCGGTGCTGCGCTCACCGCGCGGACTGGCCACCGCCACCAGCGTGCTCCTCGCCGTGGCCGCCGCCATCGATGCTTTCGCCGTATACACCGATGCCGTCACACATGGGGTGAGCGGAGACCTGCTCTCCCGCGACGAGGGCGAGATCGACCGCGCCGATCGCCTCTGTCAGCTGGCCGGGTCCCTTCAGTGGATCATCCTGATCGCGACAGCGGTTGTCTTCATCATCTGGTTCTACCGTGTCCGTTCGAATGCCGACGTGTTCGCGGGTGATGTGTGCACCCGGGGCAAGGGCTGGACGATCGGCGGGTGGTTCATCCCCGTCGGCAACCTGTGGATCCCTTCCCAGGTTGCCCGCGAGATCTGGACGGCCAGCGCGCAGACCGCCGCGGACGGTTCGTGGCGCACCGTGTCGCGGTGGCCGATCACGGCGTGGTGGACCCTGTGGGTGGCCAACCTGGTGGTCGGGCGGCTTGCCTCGACCATGTCCAAGAACGCCGAGACCGCTCAGAGCCTTCAACGCGCCGCCGACGTCATGATGCTGGCCGACGCGCTGAGCATGTCGGCCGCGCTTCTCGCGATCGTCTTCGTCCGCAAGCTGACCGCGATGCAGCACGTCAAGGCGACGGAAGGGCCGGTCGCCGCCGTCTGACGGACGGGCGACGGCGTCCGGCCGGCGCCATCGCTTGGCACCAGCAGGGCTTGCCCGCCCGTTGCGGGCAAGCCCCCATCGCCCCCCTCGGGAGCCCTTGGCACCACCAGGGCGGCAGGGCCGTCTCGGCAGGACCGCGGGCGCTACTTGAAGAGGCGGTCCGAGCTGGTGGCCATGCGATGGGTGGAGCCGTGCGCGCTCACCCAGTCGCGGACCAGCTTGATGGCGTTGGCGCACTTCCAGTTGTCGTCGTACTCACGCACACCGGTGAAGGCGCCGTAGCCCGCGATGATCCCGTCGACACGCGCGTCGCCCAGAAGCTTGTCCACGTACCACGGGTCGTTGTACGTCGTCGTCCACGACAACGTTGCCGCGAGACGTCTGGCGGACCGTTCTCCCGCGCCCTTCTTCAGCTCCGCGCACGTCTTCTGGCTGGGCTCCGTGCAGTTGCCGAACCCGTTGGTGATGTCGGTGTCGCCGTAGTCCATCGCCCGGTGGCTCGCCGGGAACCCGGAACCGGACCGGTTGAAGGCGCCCATGACCTGGTCACGCGTGCCGGTCGTGGTGATGCCTTCCAGCGGGCCGAGCCTGCCTTCGAGGCTCTGCCACCCCCGGCCGCCCACGTCCGGGGTGCTGCCGCCGTGGTACTCGTAGAAGCCGTAGAGCACCTGGATCCCGGCGGCTGTGAGGCGTTGGGCCTTGTCCCGCAGTCCGGCGACGCTGCATGCCCGGTTGGGGGCTTCCCCGCAGTAGTTCGGGTCCTTGATGTCCAGCCAGACCAGGGCCAGTCGGCGTCCTGCCTTGGCGTTGGAGACGATGCGGTCGATCATGCTGTCGAAGCTGGGACCGCGCCGGTTGTCACCGGCCGATGAGCAGTCGTGATAGGCGCGCCATTCGTTCGGATTCCACCAGGAACAGACGTCGATCTCGATGGCGTTCGCGCCGTGCTTGAGTGCGGCGTCCACACCGTCGAGGGTGTCGACGCGGTGGGCGATGGCGTAGATCGCGTGGCGCTGATCGGCCGCTGTCGCAGGCGCCGTACCCAGCGCGGTGACGCCGATGATTGCGCACAGAGCCGTGGTGAGCGCCAGTAGCCCCCGCAGACCGGCGCTCTTTCGAAGTCGGGCAGTCAAGAAACACACTCCTTCGTGCTGCGTGCCAGTGTCCTGAGTCGGCCAGGCGAAGGTCGCGTGGCCCGCGCAGGGGGCCCAGACGGGGAGGGCCGTTGAGATCCTGGTCATGGACTTCCTTCCCAAGGATGGCCCCCTTTGGGCAGGGGCGATCCTTCCTCCGCCGGCAGGGCGCCCGATGCGCCGTGCCATGCAGCTAGATGAAGCATGGGCCCCACACGTTGCACATGACCGGCGTGTATGTGGGCGGCAAATCCCTTTGGCTGAAATGGAGTTGTGGGCGGGACGGGCTCGCTGGGGCGTCCTGGGCTTGAGTACGGGCGGCGCGGCGGGGAGCCGCCGTGTCGGACCGCGTCGGGTCAGGTGGCCGGTTCCGCGAGCAGGTCGTCGACGATGTGCAGCCGGGCCTCGGGGAAGCGTTCCGCGATGGCGTCGCTCATCATCGCCGCCGCCTCGGGGTCGGGCAGCGCGCACTGTTCGCGGGCCTCAGGGGTCGGCCAGCGTGCGTAGGCGAGCCACGTGCCGTCGTCGGCCCGGTGCAACCGCGAGCCGTAGCTTCCGCACTGACGGTGGATCGCCGCGGTCATCCGGTGCCACCCCTCGATGAACTGCTGTTCCTTGCCCTGTTGGAGGCGCCACCGGTAGACGACTGCGAACATTTTCTGTTCCCCCCTGTGTGGTCGTGTTTTGGCTGACGATCGTAGTCACGCCGTCGCGCCCGCAGGGGAGGGGGCCGCGGACCGGGGGTTTTCCGTACCCCGAAGCGGGGGGCGGGCCGGTTGGGCGGCTGGGCGTTGCGGCGCCAGGCTTGAGGCGTCACATCACGACGGCAGGGGAGCAGGGGAAGACGGTGGAGCGACCGATGGAGCAGGGACTCGCACGGCGGGTGGTTCTGGGTGGGGTGGTTGCGGCCGGCGCGGGGGTCCTCTGTGGAGGAACGGCCTTCGCCGAGGGGAAGGGGCGGCCGGCCGCACCGGGCGAGGCACACTCCGCCATGGCTCGTCTGGATCGCGAGTTGATCGCGTTGCGGCGGGACATCCACAGCCACCCCGAAGCGCCGGGGCAGGAGTACCGCACGGCGGCACTGGTGGCCCGCCACCTCCAGGACGCGGGGCTGAGCGTCACCACGGGGGTGGGCGGCAACGGTGTGATCGGCGTTCTGCGCGGTTCGCTGCCGGGCCGGACGGTCGCCTACCGGGCCGACATGGACGCGGTGCCCCCGCAGAGCATCATCGGGGGCGGGACCGCCACCGCTCATGTCTGCGGTCACGACATCCACACGACGGTGGCCGTGGGCGTAGCGCGGGTCCTGGCCCGGATGCGCCGACGGCTGAGTGGCACGGTGGTGTTCCTCTTCCAGCCGGCCGAGGAGTCGCTGGCGGGCGCGCAGAAGGTGCTGGACGCCGGGTTCCTGGAGCACACCGGAGCCCAGGAAATCCACGCCCTGCACTGCGGACCGTTCCCGGTGGGGCAGTTCGCGGTGACGTCGGGCTACGGTCTGCCCGGACAGGACCATGCGGGGGTGACTCTGTCCGGTTCCGACGCCGCCGCGGCCGCGCAGCGGCTCGCCACCCAAATCAGTGCCCTTGCCACGGTGACGCCGCCGACGGGCGAGGTCGAGCTGGCGCGGCTGGTGGCGGAGCTGCAGACTCCGGGCGGCCCGTTGACCCGCTTCGTGACCGCTCAGGCGCGGACTGATGGGGCCAAGGTGAACGTGTCGAGTCGTTGCTGGCCGCCGGACCGCTACCAGGAGGTGCGGGAGAACATCCGGCGCCTGGCCGGGCGGTACGAGGGGGCCGAGGCCACCTTCCCGGCCGACCCGTTCCCCGCCATGGTCTGCCCCAAGGGCGACGGCGACGCCCTCGCCGGCCATCTGCGCCGCACGCTCGGCAGGGACGCCGTGACCGAGATGCAGGCGGCGATTCCCTTCAGCGGTGAGGACTTCGCGCTCTACCTGAACCGCATCCCCGGTACGTACACATTCCTCGGGGTCCGCACCCCCGGGGCCCCGGTCACGACCTCCTATCCGCACTTCCCTGACTTCACCCCGGACGAGCGGGCGATCGGCCTGGGCGTCCGCGCCATGGCGGGCTGGCTCGCCGCACGAACCCGCCGTGCATAGTGGCAGTGTTACGTCGGTCGCACCGAGGCGAATCGCTTTCGTACGCTCAGTGGTTGGGTGTCGTCGGAGTCGTCCGCGGGGTCGCCCTTGGGCCCCGGATGAGCTGGAGGCTCAGCGGAAGGCGGCGATGTTGCGCGTGAGCCAGCTGTCGAAGGGGCGAGGGGCGCGGCCGAGGACTCGTTCCACGTCCGGGCTGATGCGCAGTTCGGCGGGGGTGGGGTCGCCGAGGATGGTGAGGGTGTCGTCGGCGAGCTCGGCCGGCAGGAACTGGGTCATCGCCGCCTTGGCTTGGGCGCGGGTGAGTTCGTGGAACCGCACCGGCGTGCCGAGGGCGGCGGCAATGGTCTCCGCCTGCTGCCGGGGTGTGATCACCTCGGGGCCGGTGAGCTCGAAGACTCCGCCGGTGTGCCGGTCGTCCAGCAGGCAGGCCGCCGCCACTTCGGCGATGTCGGCCGGATCGACGACCGGCACTCCCACATCACCGAAGGGCGCGGCGACCGTCCTGTGTGTGCGGACGGACTCGGCCCAGGCAAAGGCGTTGGAGGCGAACCCGCCCGGTCGCACGACAGCCCAGTCCAGCCCCGACTCCCGCAACGCGTCCTCCAGCGCGCGCATCGCGACCCGTGACGGGCCGAGCGGCCTGGTCGCCACGCCCTGCGAAGACAGCAGGACGATGCGGCGGACTCCGCTGGCGGCGGCCAGGTCGATGATGTCGGTCGGCCTCGCTTCGGGAGCGTGCAGGTCGCCGGAGAGCAGGAGGAACAACGCCTTCGCCCCGTCCAGCACGGGGGCGAGACTCGCGGGATCGGTCAGATCGGCCGACACGTGCCGGACCCCGTCCGGCACCGCCGCTCTGTGCCGTGACACCGCCGTCACCTGCTCGCCCGCGTCGGCCAGGGCCTGCGTCAAAGGCCTGCCCACATTCCCGGTAGCCCCGGTCACCACGATCATGTCCAGCTCCAAATCCGTTGTGTGCTGAGGTCGTTGACGCTAGGAGCCGGGCTTACTTTTCGTAAGAACATACCCAGAGGTAAGCTCCGGACATGGCGGAAGGCGTGCAGGTGACACAGGCCGGGACCGACCGGCGGTATGAGGTGTTTCACACTGACTGCCCTGCCCGTGACGTGGTCGACCACGTGACCAGCAGGTGGGGCATCTGGGTGCTGATCGCCTTGCGGAGCAACGACCTTCGGTTCTACGAGCTGCGCGAGAGCATCCATGGCATCAGCGAGAAGATGCTCTCCCAGACCCTGCGCGCCCTGGTCAAGGACGGCCTGGTCCGACGGGAGGTGGAGCCGACGACGCCCCCTCAAGTCACCTACGGACTCACGGAGTTCGGGCAGGCTCTCGGGGAGCCGCTGAGGGACCTGTTCGACCGGATCACCCAAGGGCTGCCGCCCCGCGTGGCGGAGTAGTGTGGGCTGCCCTCGGTGGCCCTTTGAACGGTCACCGAGGGCAGCCCGACCCTCACAGGACGATCAACCACTGATGAACTGCCACTTGCTGGCGACGCGGTCGTTCTTCTCGCACCATGCCGTCGAGCCCCGGCGGTCTCCCAGCCAGTGCCACTGTCCCTGGTGCTCTCCGCCGTGTCGGCAGGTGATGGTCGCGCGGTAGCTGGCGGGGCCCCGGCCGTCACACCAGCCGGAGAACCGGGTGGTGTTCTGCTCCCACACATGGCACTTGGGCGACGCCGATGCCTGGGCGGCGGGCCCCAGGGTGGCCGCGCCGGTTCCGATCAGTACGGCAGTTGCTGCCAACGAGACGATCCTGAGTTTGCGCACGGTGCTCTCCCTGTCTCATCGCGGGTGGTGTGCTCAGCACAGGAGGCTAGGGGCGGAGCCGGGCGGGACACATCGTGCCGCCGGAGGAGCGTCGGCTCCACCCAGAGCGTCAGGGGGTAAACCCGTGCGGTAGGCGGCGGCGGATCATCCACCGTGCGCAGCACCGGCCGGGGGTCGCGCAACAGCCTCAGGCAGTGGATGCGGGGCCGGAGGTGCGCACGTGTGCCCGCACCCCTTGCAGGCCGAACAGGATGAGCAGTTCCACCGCGCCGCCGTCGGCACTGCCCAGCCAGTGCGGCAGGGAGGTGTCGAACTCGGCGGCCTCACCCGGCGGCAGCGTCAGGTCCCGCTCGCCGATCACCAGCCGCAGGCGACCGCTGAGCACATACAGCCACTCGAAGCCTTCGTGGGTCTGGGGGGTCGGTTCGAGCGGTTTCGGCCGGGCGGGGATGATCATCTTGAACGCGTGCGCCCCGCCCGGCCGGCGGGACAGCGGCACGAACGTCATGCCGAACCGCTTGATCGGCTTGAGGTGGATCCGCGGGTCGCCGGTGCGCGGGGCGCCGACGAGGTCGTCCAGCGGTACGTCGTAGATGCGGGCCAGCGGCAGCAGCAACTCCAGGGTGGGGCGGCGCTGTCCACTCTCCAGCCGGGACAGCGTGCTCTCCGAGACGCCGGTCGTCGCCGCGATGTCGGCGAGGGTGATGCCGCGGTCACGCCGGAGCGCACGAAGCCGTGGCCCCACACCGTCGAGTACGTCCTCGTCCGTCCTGGGCGTCTTCGGGTCCATGAGGCCCACCTTGCCATTACCGCAAGCTTTCGTGCCTGATCGCGAGGGACCTGCCGAAACTGAGGGGCCGCCGACCCTGACGACTGCCTCACACACCCTCTTGACCGTCGCGGCCCACACCGCATCCACTCACAGAGGTCCTACGAGCCGAAGGAGCCCCTCGCCATGCACAGGTACGACGTCACCGTGACCACCAAGGCCTCGCCCGACACCGTCTGGAAGCTGCTGGTCGACGCCGCGAGCTGGCCGCTGTGGTCCAGGGTGGACAGTCTGGACACGGAGCGGTCGACCGACCTCGACCCCGGCGGTGACGACGGCGTCGGCGCCGTCCGGGCCTTCCGGACGGGGCGCACGGTCACTGGGGAGCGGCTGACCGAGAAGGTCGAGCGCCGTCTCCTGGCCTACGAAGACGCGTTCAATCCGTCGATGCGCAACTATCACGCGCGTGTGGAGCTGGAGCCGACCCCCGGCTCGGGCACGGTCATCCACTGGTACGGCGAGTACGAGACGAGCCTGCTGCTGCGCTGGATCATGCCGCGCTACCTCCAGAAATTCATGCAGGGCATGGCGGAAGGCCTGGCTCGCCATGCCGAGGAGCACACGCCGGATCGGTGAGGCGGGGTAGCACCTGCGGAGGTGGATGGGCTGCCGGGTGAGGGGCCTCGCGCACTGGCTTCCATCTTCCACGGGGTTTGGCGGGTTTCCGGTATCAGGTGTCCCTTCACCGGTTGGGTGCGGGCGCGGCGGGTTCCACAGTGGTGTCAGTACGCGGCATCACGCAGGGACGGCATCGCCGTTCGCCCTGCGGGTGTGACTCGGCCTTCTGCGAGGAGCTCACCACACATGACCACCAACGGTAAGGACACCAGCGTCGTCATCGTCGGAGGAGGCGTCGCCGGGCTGGCGCTCGGCAATTTCCTCCTGCGCAAGGGCGTCGGCTGCGTCGTCCTGGAGAAACACAGCCGCGAACACGTCGAGCAGCGGCAGCGGGCCGGGTCGCTCGACGCCGGCGGGGTGCGCCGCCTGCGTGAGTGGGGCCTGGCCGAAGTCGTCGAAGGCCACGGCCACAGCGACTCCGGCGGGACCGTTCCGCTGCTGATCGAGGGGGAGGAGCGGCGGTGGAAGGTGGGCGTCGCCGACGGCGGGGACGGCGACGACGGGGCGTACTGCCCTCAGCAGGTCCTCGTCCGCAACCTCATCAAGGTGTTCCTGCGCGACGGCGGCGATCTGCGCTTCGGCGCCGAGGACGTCTCGCTGCACGACGTCGACACCGGGAACCCTCTGGTCCGCTACCGGCGCGACGACGGCACGACCAGGACCCTCAGCTGTGACTTCGTCGCCGGCGGCGACGGCTTCCACGGCGTCAGCAGGACAGCTGTCCCCACCGATGTCCTCACCAGCTCGACCCATGCGTTCGGGTACGCCTGGCTCGCCGCCATGACCGCGGCTCCCGTGGACCCGCCCGCCGTGATGGCGGTGCACTCGCGCGGTTTCGCCGCGCAGATCACCCGTGGGCCGAACGCGAGCCGCCTCTACCTGCAGTGCCCGCTCACCGACACGGTCGGTCAGTGGCCGGACGACCGCATCTGGAGCGAACTGGGAGCCCGCTTCGGCGCATACGCGCCGTGCAAGGGGCCGATCACGAGCAAGCAGATCGTGCCACTGCAGGGTGTCGTCTTCAGCCCCATGAGCCATGGAAGGCTCTACCTCCTGGGGGACGCGGCGCACATCATCTCGCCGATGAGCGCACAGGGCATGAGCCTGGCGCTCCACGACGCCGACGTGTTCGCGCGCGCGGTGATCCATTGGGTGGAAGAGCATGATTCCGCCCTGCTCGACAGGTACTCGCGGACGTGCCTGGACCATACCTGGCGAAAGCAGGCCTCGGCGGTCTGGATGACCGAGGCGATGCACGACGCCGGTGACCCTTCCTACGAAGGGGAGTTCCGCAAGCGCATCGCCCTGAAGAACCTGGAGAGCCTGCTGGAACCCCTGGAACCCCTGGAACCCCTGGAACCCCTGGAACCCCTGGAACCCCTGGAAGCAGACAACCCGGCCGCGTGACGCACGAGGCTCAACAGAGCCGCCAGACAAGGAGGTTGGCCGCGTATGTCACCGCTCTCGCTTCCACGGAACACCATCGGCCCGCCGATAGGCTCACCTCCGATGCCGAAACACCGCCGGGCCACCCAGGATTCGTCCGAGGTACGGGACATGCCCCTCAGCGGGGCGGGGTGGCTGCCGCACGGCTACCGGCTCGACCCGCACTCGCACGTCCAGGGCCAGCTGGTGTACGCGGCGGCCGGCACTCTGGCGACCACGACCGAACTCGGGACCTGGGTCGCGCCCGCCAACCGGCTGACATGGACGCCGCCCGGGTTCGCCCACTCCCACCGGTTCTACGGCAGGACCGACGCCCGCGTGCTCGCGGTCCCGGTCGAGCTGTGCGGTGAACTCGCGCAGCGGCCGTGCGTGTTCGCGGTCAGCCCGCTGCTGCGCGAGGCCGTCCTGGTGCTGACCGACCGGCCGGAAACCCGCCCCGGCGCCCATGAGCGGCTGCTCGCGGTGGTGATCGACGAGCTTCGCGACACCCCCGAGCAGCCGCTGCATCTGCCCGAGCCCGGTGACGACAGGCTCCGCGCGGTGACCGACCTGCTGCACGCCGATCCGGGCCGGGCCGCGACGCTGGCCGAGCTGGGGCGCCTGGCGGGAGCGAGCGAACGCACCCTGAGCCGCCTGTTCCACACCGAGCTGGGCATGAGCTTCCACCGCTGGCGCACCACCCTGCGCATCCACCATGCCCTGGCCCACCTCACCCAAGGGCTGTCCGTCACCGACACAGCGATGGAATGCGGCTGGTCCAACCCCTCCAGCTTCATCGACGCGTTCGCCGACGTCGTCGGCCAGACGCCGGGCCGCTACCAGGCCGGACTGCGCGACGAGGCGACGTAGCGCCTCCGGATACGACAGCAGCGGGTAGATGTGGTGTGCATCTGCGTCCGACTGCCTTTGGCTGGATTTGTTCGTCTGACAGGTGTTCGGACATGGCCATACTCGGGGCTGGGCGATCCGTCCCGATTCCTCTGTTCGGAGGTCGTTGATGCCGCAGACCAGTGTTCCTGCAAGCGCCGTGCTCGACGCGTGGCTGTCGGGTGCCGAAAGCGCGTGCGGCCAGCTCAACCCCGCCGGTCCGCTCTACGTCGGCGGCGCCGCCGCCGAGGCAGCGCTCACCGACCCGAGCGACTCCCTCTACGGCTTCTGTTCCAGCCCGAGCGGGTCGCACGGGAGCTGGTGCTGCTGACCGTCGCAAGCACCTGAGGGCCCTTCGTGGCAACGCATGTGCCACGAAGGGCCCGCTGCTTGGCCGACCGCCCGCCTCCAGGGCTCCTCACGTGCGCCGCCAGTGGCGCGAACTCGCGGTGGAACAGGAGTAGTTGATGGTGAGCGCTTCGAAGCCGGGAACGTCCGACGAACCGGCACACTTCGCCCAGCCGGTCCGGGCCATCGCCCGACCGTGGCGCGACGAACTGGCCCGGCGGCTGGCCGCGGTGGGACCGCTCGGGCGAGCGGAGCGGGACGTACTGCTGGAGGCCGGGCACACGGCGCTGCTCCAGTCATTGCACGCGAAGCTGTCCCGCCTGTTCCTGATCGAACTGCACGCACTGCGCCTGGCCGAGGGGGGCGCGGACCCCGCGTCCGGGGCCGGTGCGGCGACCTGGGACGCGTACATCGAGCAGGCCGGCAAGGAGGGCTATCTCGACCGGCTGGCCGACCGCTATCCGAGCGTGGGCCCACGGGTCGCGTCGGCGGCACGGCTCTCGGTGGCGGCCGCCGCGAGCTTCGCGGAGCGGCTGGCCGCGGACCGCGAGCTGCTGGACGCTCTCCTGGGCGCACCCGCGGGCGAGGTACGGGCCGTCGAGTTCGGGGCGGGCGACAGGCACCGGGGCGGGCTGACGGTCAGCCGGGTCGACTTCGCCGGCGGGAGCGTGATGTACAAGCCCCGGCCGTCGGAGGCCGACGTGGCGCTGGGCGCGCTCTTGGACGACCTGTTCGCGGAGCTTCCCGGCGCCCCGGCGCCGGACGAGCGCATCCGGGTGCCCAGGACCCTGGCCCGCGACGGCTACGGCTGGGCCGAGTTCATCCGCCACCGCTACTGCGCGGACGAGCGCGAACTCGCCGTGTTCTACCGCAACATCGGCCACTGGCTGGCCGTGCTCCGCTTCACCGGCGGCACCGACATGCACGCCGAGAACATGATCGCCGCGGGGCCCGTGCCGGTGATCGTGGACGCCGAGACCCTCTTCGACGCCCCGGCGCCGTTCCCGCCCAGCGGCCGGGGCGGGGCGGTGGACGTGGCGGCCGCCGCGATCCGCCGCACCGTGCTCCGCACCGGACTGCTGCCCGTACGCGGCACCAGCTTCGCGCTCGGCGGCGTCGACATCTCCGGAATCGGCGCCCTGCCCGGTCAACAGCCCCTGATCCCGCACCCGGTGATCGCCGACGGCGGCACCGCCGCGGCTCGCTTCGAGGTGGACCTGGTGGCCATGCCGGTGGCGGGGAACCACCCGGCCGCCACGCCGGTCCTGAGCACGTACTGGGACCGGATCCTGGCCGGGTTCCAGGACATGACCGCGCATCTGCGCCGGCCCGGCACCGACCCGTACCGGCTGCTGCGCCGTTTCGAAGGTGTCCGGGCCCGGCGGATCCTGCGGCCGACGCAGGCGTACGTCGACATCGGCCGGATGCTGTGGCACCCGGCCTCGCTGCACGACGAGGCGGCGGCGGTCGAGCGGACCCGGGACATCCTGCGGCGCAACGCCGACGTGCTGCCCGGTGCGCCCACCGACCGCGCGGCCATCGACGGCGAGATCGGTGACCTGCTGGTCGGGGATGTTCCGATGTTCGGCTTCACCGTGGACGCCTCGTCCGTGCGCGCCACGGTCGAGGACTGGCGCACCGCCGATCTGGCCCTGGAGGAGTCGGTGATCCAGGACGCCCTGGTGGGCGCCTACCTCAACGAACGCTCGCTTCCCGAACGGATACAGGCCGCCGCCCGCGACCCCCACGCCCGCGACCGCGAACGCCGCCGACGTGCCCTCGCCGCACAGATGGTGCGGCGGCTGTGCGACGGGGCGGTAGGCGGCGAGGACGGCACGGTCACCTGGATCAGCCCCGTCTTCACCCCCGCCGGATGGTCGATCAGGGTGCTGCCCGCCGACCTCTACACGGGGCAGGGCGGTGTGGCGCTCACGCTGGCCGAGTACGTGTCCGAGGTACGGGCCGGGCGGGCCGATGAAGTGCCGGGCGTGCGCGAGACGTTCGAGGGGGCGCTGCGGGTCCTCATCAGCACGGAGGACCTGACTCCGACGCCGTCGGCCGGGGCGTTCAGCGGCGCCGCCTCGCAGGTGTGGACATGGCTCGCGCTGCACCGGGTGGTGGGTGAGGACTGGCTGCTGAAGCGGGCCGCCGAGCGGGCCCGGCTGCTCACGGCGGGGCCGCTGATCGAGGAAGACGTCGAGGTGGACCTCCTCAACGGCGCGGCCGGGGCAGTCGTCCCGCTGCTCAACCTGGCCGCCGCGACCGGGCAGGACCGCTGGCTGGGAGCCGCCGCGCACATCGGCCGACGGCTGGCCGCGCTTGCCGTGACCGACGCGACGGGCGCCCGGTGGCCGACCCGCCTCAACCCGGAGGGCATCGGCGGTTTCGCCCACGGAGCCACCGGCATCGGCTGGGCACTGACCCGGCTCGCCCTCACGGACGCGGGCACCGCCTCTGAGCGCCGCGACTGGAGGGGGCTGGCCGAGCGTGCCTTCGCCTACCAGGAGTCCCTCTACCGGCCCGACGACGGCAACTGGCTCGACGCCCGCATCGGCGCGGAAGAGGACTACTTCACCAGCTGGTGCCACGGCAGTGCGGGCGTCGGCATCGGCATGCTGGATCTGCACCGCCGCACCGGCGACCCCGCCCACCTCGACATGGTCCACCGGGCCGCCCGCGCCTGCGCGGCGGAGGGCTTCGGATGGAGTCACACCCTGTGCCACGGCGACCTGGGGCTGTGGGAGTTCCTGACGTCCGTCGGGTCCGGCGACCCCACCGCACTCGACGGCGAGATCCTCACCGGCCTCGAACAACGCGGCCCGGTCGGTGGCCTGGCCCGGGAAGCGTTCTCGCCCAGCCTCATGTCAGGCCTGGCAGGCGTCCTCCACACCCTGCTGCGCATGCACCCCGCGGCCCACCTCCCCAACCCCCTCCTCCTCGACTGACTCCGGTCAGACAGCAGAGAGCCCGCCCGCGGCGCGGCAACACACGGAAGAGGCCAGCACCCTGGCGCTGAGCTCGACGAGTCCGCCGGGCAGACCCCATTGGGGATGGCTGCCCGCGGTGTGGACCAAGAGGACGCGGTGGTCCTCATCGGTGATGACGACCCGGGACAGGAGCGGTTGGCCCGGTGCCCGCGGCGTGGTCATGCGGGGGCTCCGGGCATGCGGGTGTGGCAGGAGCAGGCGCACTGGAGCACTTCGACGGCGACTGTGCCCAGCGTCTGCCGTACTTCGAGCGGGCCGGGACAGTGCACGTGCCCCTTGTCCCAGCTGAGTTTGCGGGCCTCGCGGCATTCGGGAGTCACGTAGGCCGTGCTGGTCCGGGTCTGCGTCACGTCTCGTCTCCGTACCTGAGCGCTGCGGTGCCGGTCTCGATCAGCCTCACCAATCGGGCCGGGTCGCACAGGTCGCCGGGGGCCCGCATGGGGACGGCCCAGTAGCTGGCGTGGCTCCCGCCGGGTTCGCAATCGCCGACACGCGGGACACCCACGTAGTGGCCGAGGCCCAGGTGCTTCGCGTACGGGCCCAGATCCGATCCGGGTGAGGAGGGCACCAGGGCGTAGTACCGGTGGCCGTACGGGTCGTGGATGACGGGCCCGTTGAGGGTGCGCAGGAAGGTGGTCGCGGTCGTGCCTTCGGCGGCGGCCACGGCGTACACCAGCTTTTCCGTCAGGCGGACGGCCGAGAAGCGGCGCCCGAGAGCGAGGACCGCGACGTGGCTTTCCTGCCACTCCTGGCGGGCGTTGTGGGGTCTGTTCAGGCTGCCCGCGAGCCAGCTGCCGATCGCCTCCTGCTCGGCCTCGGCCAGGAGTTCGGTAGAAGGGGTGTCAGGGCTGTTCATGGTTGCCTCCGTCATCGCTGCTTCGGAGGCCAAGGATCTTTGCGGGACAGGAGGTGGCGCGATACCCGAGCGGTAATCTCACCGTGGGATGGATTGGTATCCCATCCGCGGATGGAGGACAGGACCGTGTCGAGGCTGCGCGCGGTGGTCGAACTTCCCGGCTGGGCCTGGGAGACGGCCGAGCTGCGCCAGGCGCTGCGTCGCCGTGATATGGGCGCCGTCTTCCGATGCGTGCAGCAGTACTCCGGCGCCAGTCAGGCGAAGATCGGCACGGCCGTCGACATGGCGCAAGGCCGTGTCAACGAGATCATCAACGGCCGCCGTGAGGTATCCCGGCTCGATGTGTACGAACGGATCGCCGACGGTCTCGATATGCCCGACGACGCACGCCACCTCCTCGGTCTCGCCGCCAGTCGAGAGAAGCGGTCCGGCGGGGCGGCGTTCGACCTTGCCGTGTTCCCGGAGGTCGTACGCGTCTACTCCTCGCAGGCGTCGGCCCGCGACGAGATCCAGCAACAGGCCCGCGCCGCGAAGGAACTGGACGTGCTCGCCGTGCGGGGCCTGGGTCTGCTCGGCCTGAACGACTCGCTTCTCCGCGCCTGCCTGCCGCGCGAACACGGCGGCCACGGTTTACGCGTCCGCCTGCTACTCCTCGACCCCGAATCGCCCGCGCTCGCGCACCGGGCAGCCGAGATCGGCGAGTCGGCCGAGTCCCTGGCACGCGGGGTGCGCTTGGCCGAGGCGCGGCTGCGTGAACTCGCCGACACGTGCGACGTACAGGTCTACCGATACGGGGCGCTCCCCACCTGGCGAGTCATTCGGACGGACTCCACCATGTTCGTGGGTGCCTTTGACGTGGGCTGGGAGGGGCACGAGTCGGCGTGCTACAAGGTGATGGAGACGCCGCACGGCCCGCTGTACCGAGGCTTCCGGCGGATGGTTGAGGCGATCGTCGACGGAGCCGAACGCACGGTGTAGGAAAGGGGATCGCTGGTGATCGAGGCAGAGCTGAAAGCACGCGTCCACACCCCCGAGGCAGTGCTCAAACGGCTGGATGAGCGGGCCACTGGACGAGCCGAGGTGTATCAGGACACGTACTACGACGATACCGCGGGCGGCCTGGACGCCAGGGACGAAGAGCTGCGAGTGCGTACCGTCCACGGTGCGGAGGAGTCGCGCACACTGCTGACGTTCAAGGGGGCCAGAGCCGACGCGGCGTCCGGATCCAAGCCGGAGCACGAAACCCGGGTCAGTGACGCGGGGGCCGTACACGCGATGCTCCGCGGGCTCGGCTACGTGCCGGTCATCGCGTTCGAGAAGCGGTGCCGCAATTACGACTTCGAGGCCTATGGCCGCCGGATGCTCGCCACGCTCGTTCGCGTTCCTGAGCTCGACGGCACGTTCCTCGAGGTGGAGACCATCGTGGACGAGGCTGACATGCACGCGGCCTTGGAAGATGTCCGAACCGTCCTCGCGGATCTGGGGATCGACGGCGATGACCTCACGACGGAGTTGTACACGGACGCGGTGCGTACGCGACGCGGCAGGTGACGTCGAACAGGGCGAGTGCGCTCCGAGGTAGCAGGTGCGGGACGGTGGGTGCAGGCGAAGGTACTCCCATGCCACAGACGTGAATTGACGGCGCGCCCGCCCACCGCGGCACCGCCCTGAGCGCGGTGTTTCGTCGCAGCAGGGCCCCGTGTTCCTCAAGGAGGAGCAGGCGGCAGGGCCTACGGCCGACTCCCGCCGCAGTCCGCGTCGCAAAACCGGGGGAGCGGCGTGGTCACGCGGATGCGGCTCTTGCGAGAATGCCTCGATGACAGCCGAGACCGCTTATCACGGCGAAATGGGCAGGCAGTTCGCACTTCAGGCCACGACCAGCGTCTACAACGCCCACACCGATCGCCCGGCGATGCTCAAGCTCGCTGGTGACGTCAGTGGCTCGCGGGTTCTGGATCTCGGATGCGGGGCCGGACACTACGCGGCCGAACTCCTGCGGATGGGGGCGGGACGGGTGGTCGGCGTCGAGGGGAGCGAATCCTTGCTGCGAGCCGCCCGGGAGCGGCTCGGCGACCGCGCGGTCCTGCACCGGCACGACCTGGAGGAGCCGCTATCCTTCCTGTCGGACCAGTCCTTCGACCTGGCCCTGATGGCCCTCGTCTATCACCACATCGACCAACGGGCCCAACTCCTGGCCGAGTTGCGTCGCGTGCTGCGGCCGGGCGGGACCCTGCTCGTCTCCACCACTCACCCGACCAGTGACTGGACCTATTTCGGGGGCTCCTACTTCGCCGCCGAGCGGGTGCGGCTTCCCTTCGGCGGTGAATTCGCTCTCAGTTACTGGCGGATGACGCTGGAGCAGTTCCTGGGGGAGCTGCTCGGCGCGGGATTCGTGCTGGAAGAACTGACGGAGCCGCGCGCCACCCCTCAGGCCGAGCCCATCGATCTACGCCGGTACGAGAAGACCCACCAGCAGCCCCACTTCCTGGCCGTCAAGCTCCGTAGCCCGTGACGGAATCGGCCCCGGAGTTCGGGCGGCCCCAGCGCAGCGAGGGGCTCTCGGCGGGGGGCGGAACGGCTCAGGGGCCCGCTGTGGCGAGGCCCCTGAGACTGTGCGCCTACGAGGCTGAACGGGCGGCCGGTCCCCGGAGCACGGACCGCTGGGGCTCGGGCCCGCACACCCGACCGTCACGTCAGGCCAGGACCAGCCGACCTCAACTCCCGTATGGTGAAACCTGGTTCAGCGGACGCTGACGGTGGCGAGGCCGGAGGTGCGTTCGCGGACGGGGTGGCGGTCGGTCGGACCGGTCAGCCCGTAGACCACCGCGCGGTATTCCACGATGCCGTGATGGGCGGCCTTGATGTGCGCGACGTCCTGGGCGTCGGTGCCGGCGGTGACCACGTGACCGCAGGAGATCTGCTGCCAGCCCTTCTGGCCGCCGCGGGCCTCCAGGCATATCCGGAGATAGGGCGCCGCGTCGTCGTTGCCACGGCCCGTGACCTTGTAGGTCTCTCCCACGTGGGCCGTACGCTGCGCGGAGATGTCGACGCTCCCCTTGGCGAACGCCGGCGCCGCGGCCAGCGTCACCGCGGCCAGCCCCAGCGCGCCGATGACGGCCGCCCGGCGACCCTGTGTTTTCGTGACGGTCCTCTTCGTCCTGGTCATGGACTTTCCTTCCCGTGGACCACCGCGCTCACGCGGTGGTCCTCCGCTTGGCGAACACACCCAACGCGGTTCGCTGATCAGGCAGATGGGCCACCCAGCCTCGCCCGTTGCACCCCCTCGGAAGCCGTTACCGTTCCCCGACAAATGGAGGTGCGTTCGGGCACCGCCGCCGTGTACGCCCGGTCCACCACGAGGTGTGCCGGGCAGCCGCGCGTTCCCCATGTGTGGGGGGCGGTGGAGCGGCACGGAGCCACGCCCGCTGTGATCGGCTGCTGCTGCGGCCACCGGTGGGCCCCCTGCTGGGCCGGGTCCACCATGGAGAGAGGAGGACGGCGCAGGCGCCGAGAGCCTCCGCGTCCGCGCGCCTCCGGCCGACGAGGAGGCACACGTCATGAACGATCGCTACACCCGGCAGGACCCACCGCTCACCCTGGATGAGCTGGCCCGGCGTGCGGACATCCCCGCCACCGAGAACCTCTCCGGAGAAGCAAGGGCGGGCCTGACGTCCGCCCGCGTAACCGTGACGGTCCCCGAGTGGCAGTCTCTGCAGCAGGAAGGCGGCCCCACCCTCGTCCTGCCCGAAGGTTCCTTCCACGGCCGCACGGTGAACGAGACCCGGCTGCACGAGCCCGGCTCATTGGCGCCGCCGGACGCGCCACCCCGGCCCCACCGGCCTCTGTGGCAACCACAACTGCACTATCCCCGCTTGACCGGGGTACCCGAGACCCGGCTGCGCCGGATCAACGGCCGCACCGTCATCGTCCCGACCGACAGCGGCCACGTGTACGGCGAGTACACGGCGAGGCAGACGTACTACCCCTCCGGGTACCCCTGGGCATGCATCGGACGGCTGTTCGTCTGGAGCGACGCGAGTCAGGCGAACTGGGACTCCTACGGTACGGCCGCTCTCGTGGGCAACCGCACAGTGCTGACAGCCGCCCACATGGTGCCATGGGGTGCGTCCAACTGGGCGGCGCAGTTCGTCGCGGGTTACTACGACGGAGGCTCCGTGGCCGGCAGCGGCGGCCAGTCCTGGGTCACGGACGCTCACGGGTATGCGGGCCACGATGTGAGCGCCCACGACATGGCTGTCATGCGCCCCGCCGATCCCCTCGGCAGTTGGCTCGGCTCGCTCGGTACCAAGGCATACGAAGACGGCTGGCAAGGCGGCAACTACTGGACGCTGGTGGGCTACCCGAGCGCCGTCATCTCCGAACGTCCCAGCTTCCAGGCCGCCATCCACGTCATCGACGACGACGAGGACGGCGACGCGCAGGAACTGGAGCACCACGGCGACGACACCGGCGGTGACTCGGGAGGCCCCTTCTTCGGGACCTGGGGCGACGGACCGTACGCGATCGGCACGGTCAGCGGCTACGAGGAGATCTCAGGACCGCTCGGCATCGGCAGCGAGGACAACAACATCGTGGCCGGTGGCCCGGACCTCAACGCGATCGTCAAGTACGGTCGCGACACCTGGCCGTAGTCCCGCGTCCCCACGCCATCGAGGGCGCCCATGCGCCTCGGCTGTTTCGTGCTGCGCATGGCGACGCCCAGCCGCTCATGCTGTCGGCGGCAGCCTGGGTTCAAGGAAGCGCGCGACTGCGGAGTCGAGGTAGCGGCCGAACTCCGCCGGGGTGGCGATGGAGGGGCAGTCGGCGATGACCTCGTTGTCCTTCAGCGCGTTGAGATCTGCCCAGCCACCCCGGTACAGGACGATCTGTAGCTCGGCCCACCCATCGGCGCCCTTGACATGTATGCCGACCGAATCCGGATCGGCGACGAGTGCCCGGTCCGTCTCCAGGCGCTGGGGCCACGGGGCGTGTCCGTCCCGCCAGGTGACCGGGAGGGGGGTGAGGCCTGCCGCGCTCCAGGCCGGAAGACGTGCGGTGATCTCGGCGGCGGCCGAATCGAGTTCGATGACGTGATCCATGACCTCATCATCCTCACCGGCGCGGCGAGGCCGCCACGGCCTGCGCTTCCAGCATGCCTGCCGGGAATCCGGGTGTCCGCGATGGCTGGACCGATTCGCCTGCTCTCGGCCGGAGCGACATTGGCCTGATGCTTCCTGACCCGGCCTCTGGGCCGGCTGCCATGCTCGCCGTATCCAGGCAGGCGCCCTCGCACTGCCGGAGCTGCGCCCTGATCCGATGACGGGAGTTCAGCATGTTACGTAAACGGTCCATCGCGGCGTTGGCCGGAGCCTGTGCCGCATTCGCCCTGACGGGCACTGCTACCAGCTCTGCATCCACACCCACCGGCACGGGTGCTCAAGTCGCGACGATCTCCACGGCCGTCCCGCCTGCGGCCGACGGCCCCGTGGTCAGCACGGCGCTGCGGCCCGGAACCGACTCCGGGCGGTCCGGGACGCGTATCGAGGCGGGAGGTTGCTGGTACGCGTCGAGCCACTGGTGGTGCAACAACGCTTCCGGCGCCGGTGTCTACATCAACAACAATGGACAGGCCCAGTACGTGGGCACCATGTACAGCAACCCGTCCTGGTTCACCTGCCGTTCGGACGACGGCGGGTATGTCGGCGGTCCGCACCCCTACCGGTGGGAGTGGACCCAGGCGGACAACGGTGCCTGGGGCTGGATGAAGGACACCGACATCTCCAGCGAGACAGACCCTCTGCCGGTCTGCTGAAGGGCGAGCCCCCGAGAAACGGCGGCCCGGAGGCCTGGCGGTCCTGCCTACCGGATACCTGACCGGGACTGTCGTAGGGGCGGCCGTGGTGGTGGGACCGTCGGCGGGGGAGGGGCTCATCCCCGCGAGGGCGGCGCGGCGCATGGGGGACCGCTCGCCATGGCGCGGGCGCGTGCCGTCCCGTGGCGGACCGATCAGTCGTGGGTGGCCTGCCCGCTCACGCGGTGGTCGGCGTGACTGAGCGCTTCGAGGACCAGGCGGCGCAGATGGCCGTCGGTCAGTCGGTAGACGATGTGGCGCCCCTCGCGGCGGGTCTCCACCAGCCCGGCGAGCCGCAGCTTCGCCAGATGCTGGCTGACCGCGGTGCGCGACGCCTCGCACCGCTCGGCGAGCGAGCTCACATCTGATTCCCCCTGCGCGAGCAGCCACAGCAGATGCAGCCGGGTGGCGTCTGAAAGCAGCGCGAAGACGCCGGTCGCCTCGGCCAGCCGCGCACTGTCAGGGGCACGCAGATGCGCGCCGGGTGCAGGTAGGACGGAGTCGCGCTCAGGCATGGGGACAGCCTAGGCCCCACCCCTGCGGCGGCCGCGCGGTGACTGGCGAGGGAACTTCTCTGTTCATGTGCGCAGCTGCGCACATGTGCCTATAGTGAGTGCGTCCAAGCCCTGTCCGCCTCTGGCCGAGGGACCCGCCGGATGCTCTCCGTTCTGCGCAACCGCACCTACCGACATCTGTTCGTCGCCCAGGTCGTCTCCCTGATCGGGACGGGACTGGCCACCGTCGCGCTCGGGCTGCTCGCGTACGACATCGCGGGCGCCGGTGCCGGGGCGGTGCTCGGCACCGCGCTGGCGATCAAGATGGCGGCCTACGTTCTGATCGCTCCCGCGATCAGCGCCGTGGCCGACCGCCTCCCGCGCCGGGCGCTCATGGTCGGCGCCGACCTCACCCGGGCCGCCGTCACGCTCTTCCTGCCGTTCGTGAGCCAGGTGTGGCAGGTGTACGTCCTGGTGTTTCTGCTCCAGTCCGCCTCGGCCGCCTTCACCCCGTCCTTCCAGGCCGTCATCCCCGACGTCCTGCCCCAGGAGCGGGACTACACGCAAGCACTGTCGATGTCCCGGCTTGCCTACGACCTGGAGAGCCTGTTCAGCCCGGCTCTCGCCGCAGCCCTGCTCACCGTCGTCACGTACAACTGGCTGTTCACCGGGACCGTGCTCGGCTTCCTCGCCTCGGCCGCCCTGGTCGTCTCGGCCGTTCTGCCCGGCCCTGCGCCCGCCGCGCCCCGTACGGGCAGCGCGTATGCGAGGGCGACGGCCGGCACCCGGCTCTTCTTCGACAGCCCGCGCCTGCGGGCCCTGCTGGTCCTCAACGTCGCCGTGGCCGCGGCCGGCGCGATGGTCACCGTCAACAGCGTCGTCTACGTACGCGACCACCTCGGCCGCACCGCCGCGCAAGTCCCCTTCGCGCTCGGCGCGTACGGAGCGGGCTCCATGCTCGTCGCCCTGCTGGTGCCCCGGCTGCTGGACAGGGCTTCGGACCGGGCCGTGATGCTGCGCGGCGCTCTGCTGCTCACGACCGTGTTCGCCGGACTCGTCCTGATCACACCCGCGTGCAGCGGAAGCTGGCGCTGGCCGACGCTTCTGATCATGTGGGCCGCGTTCGGCGCCGGTTGCTCGATGGTGCTCACCCCCGCCGGCCGTCTCATCCGCCACTCCACCACGCCCGAGCAGCGCACTGCTGCCTTTGCCGCCCAGTTCTCCCTCTCCCACAGCTGCTGGCTGCTCACGTACCCCCTGGCCGGGTGGCTCGGGGCCGAAGCCGGACTCCAGGCAGCCGTCATCGCTCTCGGTGTGCTCGCTCTCGCGGCGGGTGGTACGGCCGTACGCCTCTGGCCCGCCGATGACCCCGACGGGCTCCCGCACGCTCGCACCAGGACTGCCCCGGTCCGCCCGCTCACGGGGGTGCGGGCGGGCGGTCAGATGGGCTGGGGGCGGCCGAACAACAGGTCGTAGCCGACAGGCAGTTGAAGCAGGATCTGCTGCATGAGGTGGTCGCCTGCCGCGTCGGCCACGGTGCTCAGGACCGCGCTGACGTCCCAGGCCGCAGTGGCTTCGGTCGCGCCCTCGATCCAGGCAGCCGTGGCTCGCACGAACCGCTCGGGCGGGAGCGGTTCCGCGCTTTGCAGGGGGTTGAGGAGGATCAGGGCGAACGCTTCCGGCAGACGCGCGGCCAGTTCCGCCCGCACACCGCCGACCAAGTGGGCGCCGAGCAGGGCGAGAACGACACGGGCCGCGCGTTCTGCTTCGTGGACACTGCCGTACTCGCCGCGTTCCCGCACGTGATCGAGGAACGCTTCCCATCGCAGGGTCATCTCAGCCACCGCCTCCCGTGGTGTGGGGCGCAGGACGGGGGAGAGGGGGAGATCGGAGCCCGTCCCGCGCCGCCACCGGCCTGCCCGCGCCGCTGGTTCAGCCGGAGATCTCCTTGCGGGAGGACGTCCCGCTGACGGAGACCTTGCGGGGCTTGGCGCGCTCGGCGATCGGGATGCGCAGGGTCAGCACCCCGGCGTCGTAGTCCGCCTTGATGCGCTCGGTGTCCAGGGTGTCGGCGAGGACGAGCTGGCGGGAGAAGACGCCGAGCGGCCGCTCGGAGAGTTCCATCTGCACGTCGTCGCCCTTCGCCACGGGCCTGCGCTCGGCCTTGACGGTCAGCATGTTCCGCTCGACGTCGATGTCGATCGACTCCGCGCTGACGCCGGGAAGGTCGAAGGCCACCACGTACTCGTCGCCCTCGCGGTAGGCGTCCATCGCCATCGCGGACGGTCGCGACCACGTGCCGCTCCCGGTCAGCTGCTGGGCGAGGCGGTCGAGTTCACGGAACGGGTCGGTGCGCATCAACATCACGAAACACCTCCAGAAGGTTCGGGCAGTACCTGCCAATGCGCTTCACGACACCGTTGTAGCACGTCATCCAATGGATGACAAACACCTTGTCATCGGATGGATGACCTGGGCCAATGGGCGGCCTGGTTGCTCCATGGATCAGCCACCTGCGGCTCCACCACCTGGAGTCGATGGAGCGGGGCGGAGCTGGGGCGTGCGGGATCTGCGAGTACTCGTACGTGGCGGCGGCCGGCCGGCTGCGTCACATCCGCTGGGTCTGGCGAACCGACGAGCACATCGGGGTCGGTGCCGGTCGGCATGTGCGCCGTGGTCCGCCAGGGATGGTGGCAGGCGGGTCGGCGGTGCGCCGCAGCTCGGCGGCGATGCCGCCGAGCTGCTCTGTCGGTCCTTCGTGGAGCGGCGTCAGGCCGGTTCAGGATGCGCGGTGTCCGTGCTGCGGTCCTGGCCGCACTGCTCCTGCAGGCGGTGGATCTTCGCCTCGAGACGACGCCGTAGCTCGGGGTCGAGCGTGCGGTCCGCGGCATGGCGGAGTTCGCTGACCTGGGCGCGCATCTGCTGCAGGCGGCGCACCCCGAGTTCACTTGTGCTGCTCATGAGTCCTCCATGGTCGCGGAGAGCGGGGCGCATTCAGGAAATCAGCGGCACCGGGGGCGCGCACGTCGGGCGCTCACCGTCGGTAAGCGGTTCCCGCCCGTCCTGTCCCGCCCCGCGAACGGCTTCCGCCCCGCCCGCAAGGGTTGTCGAGCAACGCGGGGCGGGTCGGTGCCGGGCCCGGCACCGAGCGCCGAGGGGGCCAATTGGTGGAGCTCTCCCAGCCCGCTGACCGGCCAGGCGCACCTGCCTGCCGATGGCACTGGGTGCTTCTCCGGATCGGGGCGGCCGCTGTTACTCGGTGGCGGTCTGGCGGATGTCCGGACGAGTGGGCGGCGTGCTGAGTTTGTCGGGCGGGGTGGAGGGTTCGGTGCGGAACGCGCCGAGGGCTGAGGCCAGTTGCTGCTGGAGCGGCCGGGGGAGGGGGTCGCCGTTGATGGAGTCGAGCACCTTCTCGGCCACGTGCCGCAGTTTGCTGTTGGAGTGCTGGGACACCGTGACGAGTACGTTCCAGGCGTCCTGGCTGCTGAGCTGGAAGGAGGCCATCAGTGCGCCGCGGGCGAGGTCGATGACGGGCCGGGTCTCCAAGGCCCGGCGCAGCTGCTCGACTTCGCGGTGCAATGCGTCGGTGTCCTCGGCGGGCCTGGGCTCATTCACGCCGGTCGCCCCACGGATCGGGCTCGCCACCCGCCGGGGCAGACCTGGGTGGGGGTGAGCAGAGGCCGCGTACGGGTCATCGCGAGCAGTCTCGCCACCTCCCGGCCCGCGCCCCGGATGCTGACCGTTCTGCCCTGCGGCAGCGCACGGTGGCGCAGGCGCGGCAGGGCGTTGAGCTCTTTCACGGAAGGCTCCCCGAGGGCTCCACCTGGTTGCGGACCCTCCCAATGTCCTCCGGCGCATCCTCATACGTCAAGCCTTACAGGAAACCTGCTTCATCCTTTTGATTGCGTGAATCAAAGTGCCTATGGTGGACGGATGGCGGGAGTACCTGAGGCGCACAGTGGCTGGACCTTTCTCACCAACCATGCCCGTGTGTTGGCGACCATCGCGGAGGACAGCACGGTGCGCATACGCGACATCGCGGCGCACTGCCGACTGACGGAACGGTCCGTGCAGAACATCATCTCCGACCTGGAGCACGGCGGTTACCTCACGCATACCCGCGAAGGCCGCTCCAACATCTACCGCGTGGCTCCCGACAACCCCCTGCGCCATCCGGCCGACAAGGCCACCGTCGCCGACCTGCTCTCCGTGCTCGCCCAGCACGACAGCAGGCGCCCCGACGGCTCGTAGGCCTCCGGGCGGACTCGTCGGGGCCGACTCCGGCCGCCCGAACAGGCAGCAGGACACGGCCCGTTCGGGCGTCGAAGGTGCGTGCCGGCCGTACTCGGGCCCCTCGGCCGACGCCATCAATCCGTTCCGCCGGCGCGTGGCCGCTCGGCGCCCGCCACCCCCTGTCCGAGCGTGAGCATCGCCTCGGTGACCTCGCCCACCGCCGTATCGGGGATCGCGGTGGCGGCTTCCTTGAGGACGAGGAGGGCCGCTCCGGGGATCGCGCGCGCGATGGCCTCGCCGTTGCCCAGCGGGAAGAACGGGTCGCGGAGGCCGTGGACGACGAGCGTGGGGATGTCGATCTCGGCCAGGCGCTCGCGCCAGCGCGGTGTGCAGTCGAGCCTGGAGAACACCAGGCCGATCTGGTTGGCCATATGGACGGCGGGCGCGGTGCCGGGCGTACGGTCCCAGATGCGTGCGGCGACGGCGCGCGCGGCGGCGGGGTCGTTGCCGAGAACGTCCGCGCCGGCCGCGGCGAACTCCGCGACCGCCTCGCGATCGGCCCAATCGGGCATGGGATGCGCGAACAGGCGGCCCATCGTCGCCTGGTCGTGATCGGGAAGGTCATCGTCGGTCGGGCCAGGGGCGACCGGTCGGGTGCCGACCAGGGTGAGGGCCGAGAACGCGCCTGGATGGTCGAGCACGGCCACCTGGGCGACCATCCCGCCGACGCCGATCCCCGCCAGGTGCGCGGGCCCGCCGCCGAGCGCGTCCACCAGGGCCGCCGCGTCGGCGGCGAGGTCGTGCAGGGTGTAGGCGGGCGCCTCCGGATACGTAGTTGTCGACTCCCCGCTGTCGCGCAGGTCGTAGCGCACCACACGGCGCCCGCCGGCGGCGAGGCCCCGGCACAGCGCGTCGGGCCAGGAGAGCATCGTCGTCCCGCCCACGAGCAGGACGAGCGGCGCGTCCTCGTGACCGAACGACTCGATGCCCAAGTCGATCCCGTTGGCGTTGACGGTGGTCATCGGAGCACCCCAACACGTCGGGGGCACGGCACGGCGGGGTCGTTGTCGACAGGCGCTCCCGCGATCTGGGCTTGGATCCGGGTGTCCGCGCCGCCGGGGAAGGGCGAGTCGCCCGTGATGTTTCGGGTCATGCCAGGGGAGACCCGATCCGCCGTCAAAACTCATCGCTCGGCGCATCAAGCATGCGGCGGAGGCGACCCCGCGCCGCTGTCGTCCCATCGCCTGCCCGAGCCTCATCCGGCCGCGTGCGCCACGACGGGGAGGGCCGTCAGACCGCGGAGAAGCCGAGTGCGTCGCCGGGCGAGTTGGTCGGGTGGTACGGCGAGGCGGATTGCGGGAAAGCGGGTCAGAATCGCTCGCAGGGCGATTTCGGCTTCGGCCTTGGCCAACGGGGCGCCGACGCAACGGTGGATGCCGTGGCCGAAGCTGAGGTGGGCCGCGGCGTCCCGGTTCCATGCGAGGTGGTCGGGGGAGGGGAAGCGCTCGGGGTCGCGGTTGGCCGCTCCCAGGGCCACGAGCACCGGGGCGCCCTCCGGGATCTCGGTGCCGCCCAGGGTGAAGGTCTCCGTGGCGAATCGGAAGGTCGCCGTGCTCACGGGGGAATCGAACCGCAGCAGTTCATCCAGGGCAGCGGGGACGTCGTCCACGTTGCGGCGCAGGTGATCCAGCTCGTCGGGGTGGCGGAGCAGTGCCACCATCGCGTTGCCGATGAAATTGGTCGTGGTTTCGTGGCCGGCGACCAGCAGGAGTACCGCGAGGGAGAGCAGTTCGTCCTCGCTGAGACGGTCGTCGCCGTCGCGGGCCGAGATGAGGCGGTCGAGCAGGGAGCCGCCCGGCCGTGCGAGCTTGGCTTCGATCAGGCCGGTCATGTGCTCGGCCAGGGCGTGCGAGGCCGCGTCGATGAGGTCCGGGTCTCCTGCGGCGAACAGTTCACCGGACCAGCGCTGGACGGCCGGGCGTTCGTCCTGCGGTACGCCGAGCAGCTCGCAGATCACGATGACGGGCAGCGGGACCGCGAGGGTGGCGACGAGGTCGACCTGCTCCCCCTCGGGCCATCGGTCCAGCAGCTCGTCGGTGACGCGGGCGATGAAGGGGCGCATCCTCGCGACGGCCCCGGTGGTGAAGGCTTTCGTCACCAGCTTGCGCAACCGGGTGTGCTGGGGAGGGTCACTGGCCAGCATGGTGTGGGCGACCGCCGGGTGCAGGCGGCGCAGGGACTCCCGGTCGGCGAAGAAGGCGGCCGTGTCCTTGGAGAGCCGGGCCTCGCCGAGGGCCTCGCGTGCTTCCGCGTAGCCGGTGACCAGGTAGCTGGGCGGCTGCCCGGCGCCTATCGACAGGGGATGCACGGGGCACCCGGATCGCAGAGCGGCGAGCGTGGGGTAGGGGTCCTGGAGGAAGGACGGGTGCTGGGTTGGATCGGTCATGGTCTCAGGCTCCGACGTGTTCTGGCTGGTCCGCGTCAGCGACACACCCGGCATCCCCTGGGTGCGTCTCTTGCTCGGCGGCACCAGCGTCCTTGCCCGCCAAGGCCGTTGGGCGGTGTCGAGCGGCGGCGGGGTACCCCGTACGGTTCGACGCCTCGTAGTCGTCACGGGCGGGATGACAGCAGGTTTTGACGGCTCGTGCCGCCTGAAGGCTGGGCTGGGGTGCGGTATGTCCGCTGCCAGAAGCGGATCAGGGCTTGGGCGGTGGCGGCGGGGTTGTCCACGTTGGGCGAGTGTGAGCTGCCGGAGATCACGGCGTGGTGGGCGCGGAGGCGCGTGGCCATGTCGAGCTGCCAAGGGACGGGCCACGCGTAGTCCTCCTGGCCGCAGACGACCAGCAGGGGCAGGGACAGGTGAGCGAGCTCGTTCACCCGGTCCGGCTCCGCGATGAGTTGACGTCCCGCCGCCATCAGTTGATCTGGGTCGGTGTTGAGCCAGCGCTGACGCAGGAAATCCGCGACGTCGTCGGTGGGGGGTTCCCTCGTCTCGAGTTTCTGCATCTCCTGCCACAGCTGCTCCTTTTCGAGAACCGGTAGCAGCTGGAGGAGGAGTTCGATCCGTTTGCGTTGTGCGGGCTGAACCGCGGCGGGGCCGGAACTCATCAGGGTGAGCGAGGCCCATGGGCAGGGGAGTGCGGTGTCCAGTACGGCCGCGCGCGCGATGTGTCCGCCCATGGAGTGTCCCAGGAGGTGCAGGGGAACCGGAGTGGTGACGTGGGAGATCGCCTCCCCCAACGCCGCTACATCGGCGGCCAGTTCGGACTGTTCATAGGCTTTCCGGCTCCGCGCCCCCGGACTCTCGTGCTGACCGCGTCCGTCGACGGCGATGGCACGCATGCCCGCCGCGGCCAGCGGTGCCAGCAGAGGCAGGAAGTCTTCCTTGCTGCCGATGAAGCCGGGCAGCATGAGCACGGTGCCCCTGTGGGGCACGTCGTCGGGTGGGGTGCAGTCCAGCGCGGCGAAGGAACCTCGGCTGGTTTCCATGCTGTGGGCGCGGGTGCCCGACGGCAGTGCGAGGCTCGGGGGTCGGCTCATGGCGAGAGACTAGGGGACGTCGACGGCTCGGCAGCAACTCGCTTTGTCGGCATCGGCTTGTGCTGGGCGTTTTAGTGCCGAGACCCCCCTCAGACCGTCAGGCCGAGGCCCTCGCGTGCGCGGGTGAGGAAGGCGCGGGCGGGGCGCGCGTCGGAGTGGGGCCGAAGGGCGAGGAGCAGAGCGCGTACGTAGCCGCGTGCGCGGTTCGAGTCGACGAGCCGGAGAATGTCGATCGCGCGATGTCCCGCCGCCAGGCTCGCGTCCAGGTTGCCGTTCTGCAGATGGGCGGTGGCGACGACGGCTTGCCGCATCCCCACCGAACGGGTGAACGTGTCCGGGGCCATGGCGGTGGCCTGCTGGTTCCACGCGAGGCACGCCCGGGGGTTGCGGAGATCGCGGTACACCTCGGCCGCGTCGGATGCCAGACGCGGGCGGGTGAGGAAATCGATCCACTCCGGAGCCTCGTCCTGTCGTGATGCGCGTTCAAGGAGGCGTTCGGAGGCGGCGAGTGCGGTGGAGGCGGAGCGGGGGTCGGCGGCCCGTGCGTGGGCGCGGGCCTCGACGAGTCGGGTGAAGGCGAGGACGCGGGCGTTCACGCGGCTTCCGCCCGCCTCGACAGAGCCCTGGGTCATGTCGAGGGCGGTGGAGGGGCAATCGCGGAGGGTGGCCAGTAAGGCCATCGTCGCGAGTATGTAGCAGCTGAGGTCGGCGTCGTCCGCCTGACGGGACCAGTTCAACGCGCGGTCGAAGTGGTAGAAGGCGGTTCCGTGCCGGCCGACGTCGAGGGCGGCCCAGCCCGCGAGCCGCGCCAACTCGGCACTGAGGGAGCACAGTTCGGCCTCGCTCTGCGACGTGAGGGGTCGGTTGAACAGCGGCAGTGCCCAGGCGTCGAGCAGCTGGACAGCGAGCCTCGCTTGTGCGCTTCCGCCCCCGTGGCGAGAGTCGCCGTGACGGATGGCCTCCGCGGCCCGCCGCAGGGCCGCCACTTCGCCGCGACCCACCCGACGTGCTGAACCTGAGGTCGCGTCAGGCGCGTTGCCCAGAGCTGAAGCGACCACGGAGCCGCCGGCTCCCGAAAGCAGTGTGCGACGATCCATGATGCCGGTCTCCTGTCGGATCGCTGGTCATCGTCTCCGCACGTCGGGCCAGGTCAGGCGAGCGCCAACGACCTGCCCAGTTCCCGTACTTCGTCGATGTAGGTCATCACTTGCTTCTCCTGCTGCCAGGGTTTGAGCGATGCGGTGAAGATCTTGAGGTAGTCGACTCCGCGTACGCTCCGCAGTCGCGAGAACAGCCGCAGGGACTCCTTGCCCAGCCGCAGGCCGTGGTCGAGTTCGCCGGACTGCGCGTGGGCGGTCGCGAGTACGGACAGGCGGATTCCGCGCGACCGCGCATAGGCGTCACCGGGCATTTCCCCCAGGGCGTGCCAGGTGAACGTTGCCCGGGGAAGCTTCAGATCACGGAAGATCTCGGCTGCGTCGGTAATGATCCGTTGCCGGGTGAAGAAGTCGATCCACGGACGCTCCCCATTGCCTTCCGTCATGCCGCGGTCCTGGAGGCGTTCGGCCAGGGACAGGCACTCCGACGCCGTCCGGCCGTTTCCCTCCCTCGCGTGGGCCCGCGCCTCGATCAGTTTGGCGAATCCCAACACCCGAGGATCCGCGGACGGAACACGCTCGTACGCGCCCTGAGCCATGTCGATCGCCTCGGAGGTGAACCCCCGCATCAATGCCTGCATGGCCATGGTGGTGAGGATGTACGAGCCCAGGTGCACATTGCCGCCGGCCTTGGCCAGGCGCAGGGCCTGGATGTAGTGACGCTGTGCCGTCTGGTGCTTTCCGGCGTCGAATGCCGTCCACCCGGCGAGCCTTGCCATCTCGCTGGTGACGGAGAACAGTTCACGTCCGTCGCGTTCGGTGAAGCGGCCACTGAGCAGGGGTGTGACCCGCTCGTAGAGGTAGGTGGTGAGCGACTGGGACTTCCAGGCTGCTCCTCCGAACCGGGAGTCCCACAGGCGGGCCGCGTCGGCTGCCGCGTGCAACTCCTCGATGTGCGACCGCCCGATCGTGAGGCGACCCGAGGAGGCGGTCAGTGGTTCGGTCGGACTGACCAGCCACCGCGTCACCGGCTCGGAGAACGCCGAGGCGACGAAAGGCGAGGAGGTGAGAAAGTCCCGGCGGTTCAAGGTGCTCCAATACGACGTGGCTTCGGTGAGCGCGTCCTGCTGGTCTCTGGGGAAGCGGAGGCCTGAATCCTGGTCGAGCCGTCCCGACCATTCCATGCCGATTTCTTCCAGGCTGACCGGCCTGCCCAAGGATTCGGAGAGCACGGCGCATATGTGTCGGGGCACGGGCCAGCGTGGGCGTACGCCTCGGCGGCACCAGTTCGCCACGGAGGTGTGCGTGTAGTCGCTGACAAGTCCCTGCGAAAGGCAGATCTGATTCAGCCGGTGTGCGAGCCGTTTGTGACTTATCCCTGATGTGATGATCAGGCTCTCCAGCCGGGTGTTCCGCTGACGCTTGGGTGCCTTCGCCGTTGTCGTCACGCCCGCCACGTCCGCCACCGTCCTTGGTCGGCTGTGTCTGAACGCCAGGATAGCCAGCGGGAGTTGGCGTGAGCGGCCTCCGCGATATATGAGCCCCCCTGCGAGCCCTGCCCAGGCGCCGGACGCCTCTGGTCCCCTGAAGGAACATCGCGGTGCGAAGCGCTGGTCAGGGCAGGTGGGGCACCGTGCGGGGTCGCGGAAAGGGGATGCTCGAATGTCAGGAATGAACGGTGTGCGCGGCCGTGTCGCGGGAACCAGGACGGGGCATTCCGCATGTTCCCGGGGCCGGTGGGCTCGTGTGGTCCGGCGAGTCGTCGCGCTGTTGTGCACCTACGTCCCGTTGGTGCAGCAGTTGCCGTTCCTGCCCCAGCTGCCGGCCGATGTCCTGGCCCTCCTCGGAGTGGTGCTCATGCTCCTTGCGGGCGGCAGGTGCCGCGTGCCGGGTGGGAGTGAGGAGACGGCTCCTCCGGCACGCGGGCCCCGAAGCCCGATCCGGTAGCGCGGGCCTCCCCACGCGCCCGGGGATTCACCGATGCGTCGGTGGCTGAGGGGCCGTGGTGAGGGCGGCCGTTACTGGGTTCGCCACTGGTGGTCGGGCAGGAATCGCACGTCGTACTGGCCCGGGACGCTCGCGAAGGCCTCCGGGGTGGGGACCGCGGGCCGGTGCGGCAGGCCGTGCTGATCGGTCGGCCGACCGAGGTTCTCGAAGAACCGCTCGAAGGTGCCGCCGGGTCCTGCGGCCACGCCGACGACCTGGCTGTGATGGCGCTCCATGCGGTAGGCGTGGGTGCAGTTCTTGGGCACGAAGCCGAAGTCGCCGGGCGTCAGCAGCTTCTCCTGCTGGTGGCCCTCGGTGTCCTCGACGAACAGCCGGACCGCGCCCTGGGTCACGTAGAAGACCTCGTGCGTGTCGGGGTGGAGGTGGGCCGGGATGAGGTCCCCCTTGGGGCCTTCGACGGTGAAGAAGTTGAAGGTGTTCTCCGTCTGCTCTCCGCCGGCGTAGATGGTGATCAGGTCGCCGAACAGATGGGCGCGGTCGCCCTCACCCTTCTCGATGAAGTACGGCGTGCCCGGCTCGGGGGGAATGCGCGAGGTGCGGCGGTGGCGGGTGGCGTACTCGATGGTCACGGAAGCTCCTCGATCGACTGCCAGCATGAATGTCAGGTAGCCTGACATTAAGGAGCGGCCGCGGGCAACCCGGCGAGGCAGCCACTCCGACCGTCGCGGTGCGGCCGGTCGAGATCGAGGGGATCAGATGCACAACACCCGTCAGAGCCTTCCCCGGCTCTTCGCCGATGCCCGGCGCTGGTTCGAGGAAGGGCTGGCCGCGGCCATGGAAGCGGCGGGTGCCCAGCCGGTTTCTCCGGCCCAGACCCACCTCTTCGCCGTGCTGGACGAGGACGGCGCCACGGTGTCCGAGCTGGCCCGCCGCATGGGCGTCACCCGGCAGACCGCCCACCAGGCCGTACACGCGCTGGCCGCCGCCGGCCTCCTCACGCAGGTCCCGGACCCCAGCTCCGCGCGGCGGCGGCTGATCCTGCGTACCGCGGAGGGCGAGCGGGCCCACCGGCAGGCCACCGCCATCCTCGAACGGCTCGAAGAGGAGCTGGCCCGGCGGCTCGGCAGGCACAACGTCGACGCACTGCGCACCGCACTCGAAGCCCCGTGGGCAGAACCGTCCCTCTCGGCAGACGTGACCGGCGCAACCGCCTCCGAGGACGACGGAACCGCCCACTGACCCGGACCGGCCCGGGGTGCGCGGCGGATCGCGGCGCCACGACGATGTCGAACTCGTGCGGAAACCCGCTGCGCGGACGGCCCCGGACCTCGCCCGGTCCGGTGCTCATCGGCCTTCCGGTTCCTGCGAGGTGGTGAGTACGGCCCGCCATCCGGGTGGAGTCTGGCCTTCGCGTATCTGGGCGCCGCCCCAGGAGGGGATCTTCTGGCGTCTGCATGTTCATCGTGAGGGAAGGAATTCCATGCGTATTGGTACCGCTCTGGCCGCCACCGCTCTGGCCGCCACCGCCCTGCTGGGTGCTTCCGGCACCGCCTTCGCGCACGACCACGACGACGACCACGGGTTCTCCAGCAGCGGGCTGGTCGGCAACTTCAGCATGGTCGGCGGCTCGGACGGCGTGGTGGACGCCAACGTGGACGGCTTCCACAAGGAGGGCATGTTCGGCGACTTCCACTGACGGCTGCGCGTCAGCCCGGGTACGGCCCCGTTGTCGCGGCGTTCACGCGGGGACGGGGCCATACCCCTGCCACCGCTCCATCGCGGGGGCGCCGTGTCAGCCCCGGCGGATACGGCGCGGCGGCCCGCCACGGCCTGCTCGGCCGTGGATGGCGCACGGAAGCGGGCGGAAGGCGGCCGCGGCCATGGTCCGGTTGTTCAGCTCAGGGGGTTGGGCGCGAGGACGGTGAGCCACAGCAGCACGATGGTGGCGATGCCCATCAGGGGAGTGAGTATCTCGGTCTCCACCTTGTTCCCGCTGCGCTTGATCAGCACGATCTCGTAGCGGGTCTTGAGCGGCCACAGCCACGGGGCGCCCCGTTTGGTGATGGAGTCCCCGAGCAGGTGGGCCAGGCAGCCCAGACCGATGGCGTAGGGGAGCCAACCGGGCGTGGAGGGGATGAACTTGGCGATGGCCGCCGTGCCCAGGGCGGCCATGGCCACGATGGTGCCCCAGGCGTGGAAGCCGTGACCGGGTGGGCACAGGTTGAGCGCTCGCACGGCCAGGGCCAGCAGGAAGAAGGTGACGCCGAGGGTGAACGGCCGCCCCCAGTAGGTGATCCCGGCCCAACTGCCGAGCACCATCGCGGCGATGAAGAACAGGGAGTGGGTGGCGTGGCGGTGGCCTCCCGAGATCCAGGCGACGAAGCGGCAGAGCAGGCGGGAGACCGGGCCGAGGAAGTTGGCGATCGTCCCGTCGTGATGGTCGAGATCGGGCAGCAGAGCGGCACCCGCGCACAGCACGGTGCCCATGAGAATCTCCTGCGGCGCCAGATGGGTGTGGAGCACCATCGGCGGCAGGTAGGGCGCGGCGCCCGCGAAGAGCAGCGCGCCGCTGACGGCATGGGAATGGCCCATCATGGTGTGGTTGTTCTCCCCCGGTTCGGCGCCGTCGAAGGGGCGCGCGTCACATGGTGGTGCGTCAGATGTTGGTGAGGCGTTCGCCCTTGCGATCCTCCATGATGTGGTCCACACACACGGCCAGGATGATCAGCAGCGTCGCGTCGCGCTCGCTCATCACGTCGACGGCGTAGGCGTCGCGGATGGTGAACCAGCGGCGGGAGATGTGGCCCAGAGTGGTGCCGTCGTGCTGGATGTCGAACTCGCGGTCCCAGAGGTTGCCCGTGATGCGCAGGCGTCGGCCGTCCTTCAAGCGGATCTTGAAGCGGTCCCCGAACAGCCGGAACGCCCGCTTGCTGATCACGCCGACCGCTTCGCCGTCCTGCTTGATCAGGATGGTGTGATGCAGCGTCAGGGCCTTCTTGACGATGGTGGCGACCTGGTTGCCCTGGTGGTCCACGAAGTCGAACGTGGTCCGCAGGCGCAGCAGTTTGCGATTGACCTTGAACAGCTTGTCCCGGTGCTCGGTCTCCACCCAGGCTTCCTCGTGGAATGCCAGCATCCGGTCGCGTACCAGATAGCGCATGGAGTGCCCCCGTTCAGGCCGTTCGTGATCCTCGGTGCTGCCGTCGCGTGAGGGCCCCCGGCGGGAAGGGAGCGTGAGTCCTCGCCCGGCATCTTAGTTGCATGCTTGCGCAATCCAAGACTTGGGGTGTCCGGGGCGGGGGGCCTTGAGTCGTCTGTTGGGTGCGGATCCCTTGGCCGGAGCGACGAGAGAGGCGAGGCGTTATCCGCTCAGAGAGTTGCTATATTGCGCAACTATAAAACTGTCAGGTGGAGGCAGAAGGTCTCCTCCTTCTTTGATCGCACCGCAGGGACAGGTGTCCGACCTCGTACGTCTGTGTATGAGCACCACCTTCCCGAGGAACCCGAAGGGACGCCCTCCATGTCCACCCACCCGCGGGCCGCAGGACCGAAGCTGGCGACAGCTCTGGCCGGATTGCTGTTCGCGTTCGCCGCCGTTCTGGTTCCCTCACCCGCACACGCGGCGAGCGGCACCGGCGCGGTGGCCGACGCGCTGAAGAAGGGTCCCGTGTACGTCGATCCGCGGGTCGAGAGCCAGTTGCCGAAGTCCGACGCGGATGCGCTCGCGAAGAAGATCAAGGATGCGGGCAAGCCGGTGTTTGTCGCGGTCCTTCCGCAGGGCCCCGAATTCCCCCAGGCCACCGTCCTGAAGGACGTGCGCTCGCTCACCGGTCTCACCGGCGTCTACGCGATCCGCCTCGGTGACGGCTTCAACGCCGGCGCCGACCGGCAGGTCATGCCCAGGAACGCCGTCGAGAACCTGGTGGGCGCGGTCATGCGGGACGGAGCCCACGACGCCGCCTCGGAGTTGAACAGCTTCGTCGACCAGGCCCTCAGTCAGGCCAAGGGCAAGGCGCCCAGCTCCTGGGCGGGCGCACACGAAGACGGATCGGCGACCACCTTGTGGGTGGTCGTGGGCGGCGTGCTCGTCGTGGGCGCGGGCGCCGGTTACGCCGTGCTGAGGCGGTCGCGCAAGAAGCGCGAGGAAGCCGAGCGCGCCGAACTGGACGCGCTGCGCGCCGTCGTGGACGAGGACATCACCGCGTACGGGGAAGAACTCGACCGGCTCGCGTTCACGCCGTCCGAACCCGGCGCGACCGACGCGATGCGCACGGACTACGAGCACGCCCTCGACGCGTACGACAGGGCGAAGGGGCAGATGGCGGCGGCCCGGTCACCTCAGGACGTCCAGCCGGTGACCGAGACGCTGGCCGACGGCCGCTTCGCGCTGGCCACCCTCGCCGCCAGGCGCAAGGGTGAACCCCTGCCCGAACGCCGGGTGCCGTGCTTCTTCGACCCGCGGCACGGCCCGTCGGTGGCCGATGTCCAGTGGGCGCCCGTCGGCGGCACCCCGCGTGCGGTCCCCGCCTGCGCCGACGACGCGGCACGCGTGGGAAGGGGGCAGGACCCCGAGACCCGCATGGTCCCCACCGACGAGGGACCCCAGCCGTACTGGAACGCCGGCCCGGCGTACGCCCCATGGGCCGGTGGTTACTTCGGCGGCGCGGCCGGCCTGCTCGGTGGCCTGCTCGTCGGGACGGCGCTCGGCAGCCTGATCAGCGCGCCGAGTGCCTTCGCCGAGTCCGGCTCCCTGGGATCCGAAAGCCTCCCCGGTGGTGGCGAGTTCAGTGGCTCCGACTTCAACGCCGGTGACTTCTCCGCCAGTTTCGGCGGGGGATCGGGGGGCGACTTCGGCGGGGACTCGGGAGGCGGCTTCACCGGCGACTGGTAGAGCGGTGCGGCGGGTGCCGGTGCGGGCCGTGCGAGGCGCGCACCGCGTGCGCGTCCGGCGCGGCGTCCATCGGCGCGGGGCGGGGCGGTCTGGGCCGGCGTCGCGAGCTCACGCACGGAGGGCCGTCGGCCGACATGCCGCCGACGGCCCGGCGGAGCTCATGGGGGCCGGTCCGTAGGGGCCCGGCCCTGATGGTCCGCTACCTGAAGAGGCGGTCGGAGCTGGTGGCCATGCGATGGGTGGAGCTGTGCTTGTTCACCCAGTCGCGGACGAGATTGATGGCGTTGGCACACTGCCAGCTGGTGTCGTACTCACGCACACCGGTGAAGGCGCCGTAGCCCGCGATGATCCCGTCGACACGCGCGTCGCCCAGAAGCTTGTCGACGTACCAGGGATCGTTGTAGGTGGTCGTCCAGGAGAACGTGGCCGCGAGCGTTCCGGCGCCACGGTCCGCGGCCCCCTTCTTGAGTTCGGCGCAGGTGTTCCAGGTGGCTTCGGTGCAGTTGCCGAACCCGTTGGTGATGTCGGTGTCGCCGTAGTCCATCGCCCGGTGACCTGCCGGGAACCCGGAGCCGGACCGGTTGAACGCGTTCTGGGCCTGGTCACGGGTGCCGGTTGTCGTGATGCCTTCCAGCGGGCCGAGCCTGCCTTCGAGGCTCTGCCACCCCCGGCCGCCCACGTCCGGGGTGCTGCCGCCGTGGTACTCGTAGAAGCCGTAGAGCACCTGGATCCCGGCGGCTGTCAGGCGCTGGGCCTTGTCCCGCAGTCCGGCGACGCTGCATGCCCGGTTGGGGGCTTCCCCGCAGTAGTTCGGGTCCTTGATGTCCAGCCAGACCAGGGCGAGCCGACGCCCGGCATTGGCGTTGGAGACGATGCGGTCGATCATGCTGTCGAAGCTGGGACCGTACCGGTTGTCACCGGCCGATGAGCAGTCGTGATAGGCGCGCCATTCGTTCGGATTCCACCAGGCGCACACATCGATCTCGATGCCGTTCGCGCCATGGCTGAGTGCGGCGTCCACACCGTCGAGGGTGTCGACGCGGTGGGCGATGGCGTAGATCGCGTGGCGCTGATCGGCCGCCGCGGCCGGCGTCGTCCCGAGCGCGCTCGCGCCGATGATCCCGCACAGCGCTGCCATCAGCGCCCATAACAGGCGCGGGCGGACGCCCTGTCGAAGCTGAGTGGTCAAGAACGTACTCCTCGATGTCGGTGTCCTGGGGCGGACGGATGGGCCGCCCCACCGCCTGCGGTCTGCCGCGTGCTTGACGCGGGCCCCGCGTGCGCCCGGGCTCAGGGCCCAGCTGCCGCCGGTGGAGGGGGCCTTGAAGATCCCAGCATGCGGGGAGATCCACTCCGGACGCCACCGTGAGGGTCGAACTCGGGACGCTGGAACGCGCCGGACGCCGGTGGCCTGGGGGAACGTGAGTGTCCTGGAACGGCGAAACGGGACGCGGCAGTTGTCTGCGGCGTGGGACACGGCCCGGGCTTCGCGTGCGCCCGCGATCGCGCTCGATGCCCTGCCGGACGACCCGCCGGGCTTCCTCAACTCCCGTGTTCCGGTGGACTCCTCGATGCGGATGCCGCTCGTCCGCAGCCCCCCACTGCGCGATCTCGCGCCCTCCCGAAGAAACACCCTTGCCAAATGGTCAAGAAGTGTTGACCATTGGGGTCATGTCAACCGATGATCTTCCCGAGGCGTTCCACGTCACCACGGACGAGCAGCTACGCGCCGTTTCCAATCTCACGCGGCACCGGATCATGGCCGTCCTCCGCTTCGAGCCCGCGACGATTACGCAGATCGCTGAGCGGGTGGGCCTCGCGAAGGGCAGTTCCAGCTATCACGTACGGCTGCTCGAACGGGCCGGGCTGGTGAAGGTGGTACGGACGCGGAAGGTCCGGGGTGTCACCGAGCGGTACTACGCCATGGCCGCGCGGGCCATCGTGCTGCCGGACCCGGGCGAAGGCGGACCGGATGTCCTGATGCGGCACGCGGTGGCGGACCTGGAAGCCGCCCCGGCGGAAAGCGAGCGCCACGTACGGATGGCGCACCTGAGGCTCACCCAGGAGCAGTTCACGGAGCTCGCGGCGCGGCTCCACGCACTGGCGGAGGAGTACCGGGAGCTGTCCGACCCGTCGCTGCCGGACGCGTCGCTCGTCTTCGCGCTGTTCCACCCGGCAGCGCGCCGGCAGGCTGAAGGGAACGCCAAGTGACCCAGGATTCGCGCAAGTTGCCGGCCGGGTTCGGGCGACTGTGGACTGCACAGACGGTGTCCTCGCTCGGTGACGGGGTGACGCACGCCGCGCTGCCGCTGCTCGCGCTGACGCTGACGCGGGACCCGATGGCGCTCGCCGTCGTCACGGCCGTCGGAACACTGCCGTGGCTGCTCTTCGGGGTGCTCGGCGGTGCGCTGGTGGACCGCTGGGACCGGCGGCGCACGATGTGGGTCACGGACGCGGCGCGTGCGGTGCTGCTCGCCATACCGACGGCGGCGGCCGCGCTCGATGCGCTGAGCATTCCCCTCCTCGCGGCCGTCGCCTTCCTTCTCGGCCTCGGCCAACTCCTCTTCGACACGGCCGCGACGGCTTATCTGCCGGATCTGCTCGGCCATGACCGGGCACTCCTGGAACGCGCCAACTCCCGCCTGCGCGGCAGCCAGACGGCCGCGTCCGGCTTCGCGGGGCCGCCTGCGGGCAGTGCGCTGCTCGCGCTCGGGTGGGCGTTTCCGCTGTTCGCCGACGCGGTGTCGTTCGCGCTCTCCGCGCTGCTCGTGCGGTCGCTGCCCGCGACGTCCCGGCCCGTGCCGCAGGCCCGCGACTCGCTGCTGCGCCAGGCGCGGGCCGGTGCCTCGTACGTTTTCCAGGATCGGTTGCTGCTCGGGCTCGCGTTGCGTCCGGCGGTCGGGAACGTCGCCTTCCTCGCCGTGGAGACCGTCCTGGCCCTTTTCGCGCACGATCGCCTCGGCATCGACACCTTCGGCTTCGGCCTGCTCCTCATGGCGGAGGCCACGGGAGGGCTGCTCGGCGCGGGCATCGCCTCATTCCTCGGCCGCCGCCTCGGCACCGGCACGGCACTGACCTGTACGGCCGCCGTCGAGGGCCTCGCCATCCTGGGCCTTGCCGCCGCGCCGAATCCGTACGCGGCCGGCGTCGCGCTCGCCGTGTGCGGAGCGGGCATGGGCGCAACGATGGTGCTGGGGCCCTCCCTCCGGCAGGCGATCGTTCCCGCCGAACTGATGGGCCGGGTCGCTTCCACCTCCCGCATGCTCGCCATGTGCGCCGCCCCGTTCGGCGCGTTCCTCGGCGGCTGGCTGGCCTCCGCTTACGACGTCCGCACCCCGCTCTACGTCGCCGCCGTCCTCCTCCTCACCATGACCGCCGTCACGGCGACGATGACGAGCAACCGCCGCGTCGAGGCGGCGCTGCGTGCCGTCGCCCCGGCCGGTGGCCCGGCTCAGCCGGAAACCCGGGGTCCGGTTCCGGAAGGGGCCGTTTAGGCCTCGGCGAGGTCCGCGAGCGCCGAAGCGGAAACTCCGGTACCGACGGGGAGCGTTATGTCGACGGTTCGACGTCCTCGCCGTGCCGGTCGACCGCCTCGGTGCGGGACAGCCGGCCGAGGGCGAGGAGGCCGCCGATGCCGGGAATGACGGCCATGGCCTTGGCGGACACGGGCGCGTGCTCGACGCGCCAGGTGGCGGCCATCACGAACAGGTAGGCGCAGCCGTGGAGGGGGCCCGCCAGCGAGGAGACCGGCTTGAGGTGCGCGGTGAACAGGTTGGTCAACAGGACGATCAGTGAGACGAGTTCGACTTGGGCCGCGATGCGCAGCGGGCGAGGACGCACGGTCACGCTCCTGTGGTGGAACCGGGGCGGACGACCATGAGGACGGTGACCGTCGCCCACAGCAGATTGAAGAGGCCCGCCCACAGGGCAAGGCGTCTGGCGGAAGGCCGACCAGCGGTGAGGCCCCGGCCGGACGCGGGTGTCCGGGCCGCGGAGACAACGCTGTCCTGGGCGGGCAGGATCAGCAGCGCCAAAATCGCCGCCGCCGCGGCCGTCAGCACGATGGAGGCGATGAGCCAGCCGCTGCCGAGGACACCGAGGCTGCTCGCCGTGGCGAATCCGAGCACGGGAACCGCCAGCCCCACCACCGCGTAGACACGGCAGATACGGTGCAGTATCTGCAACGTCGAGAGCGCCTCAGAATCGTTCGGATCGCCGTCCGCGCGCCGTAGCACGGCGGGAAACAGACTCGCGGCGACGGTCACCGGTCCGATGGCCAGAACAGCGGCCAGGACGTGCAGGGAGAGGAAGAGCTTCGTCACGTCAGCGCTCCCCGACCGCTGGTACCGCCCGACGCTCGCCCGTGACCTTGGACGCGGGGAGCCGTCCGGCCCGGGAGGTGCCGGTCAAGGTGTCTCCGGTGACCGTGACGGCGAACACGAGATTCAGGCGCACGGGTTGGGTGACGGTCTGCTTCCAGGTGAGGAGGTCGCCTTCGAGGGCCACATCCGCGAGAGGGACTTCCTCTCCCATGCCGCGGGCGGCTCCGGTCAGCGCGCCGTCGAGGCGGCCGAGTTCGATGACGGCTGCGATCTTGCCGATGGGGGTGGACACGGACAGATCCCAAGTGCCTTCGACGAGCATGGTGGTGCCGACTCCTGACGTAGTGGTGCGAGGGAAGAGAGCGGGGGAGCGGTGCGGGGTCAGAAGGCGGCGGGCACCGGGCCCTGCGCGCGCCAGACGGTGCCGCGGCGTTCATGGGCGAACAGCTCCTCGACGGTGTGGGCGATCCGCGGCCCCACTTCGCGCTCCAGCAGATACAGGGCCAGGTCCAGTCCCGAGGTGACACCGGCGCCGGTGACGAGGTCGCCGTCATCGACGACGCGGGCGTTCACCGCGTGGACACCGGTGGCCTCCAGCAAGTCCCTGCCCAGATGATGGGTGGTGGCGTTGCGGCCTTCCAGCAGTCCGGCCATGGCCAGTACGAGCGAGCCGCCGCACACCGTCGCGACCGTCACCTCGGGGTTGTCCAGCGCGGCCTTCAGCAGCGCGGGCAGCCCGGTGGAGAGGGTGCGGCCCAACAACTCCGGGATGGACGCGTCCTGTTGTCCTTGCGTGGCGTCGGTCCCGGGGTCGGGGACCTCCCCGGATTCCCCGACGCGGCCCGCGGCGCCGGGGACGAGGATCAGCCCCCTGCGCGCGGGGTCGAGCGTGCCCGTGGCGCGCAGTACGAGGCCCCCGGTGCTGCTGACCACGTCGCGCGGCCCCTCGGCGGAGACGAGCTCCACGCTCACCGTGCCGCCGGAGGCGATACCACCGGCGTGCAGGACCTCGTAGGGGGCGACGGCGTCGAGCGGATCGAAGCCGTCGAAGAGGACGATCTGGGCGTACATGAAGAGTTCCTCCGCGTGCGAGCGGCCCGGTCCCCGCCGGGCTCGCCCTTGACGCTAGGCGCTCGGCGTTCCTCGCCCCAGTGGCATTAATGACAGGCTTCAACGGGATAGTGCCATGTCCGTTCGCAGGCCTTTGACCTCGAGGGACAGCGATGTGAGAGCTCCTTGGGCCGGGCCGCGCGCATGGTGGGGAGGTATCTTCTGGCCATGCACACTGTCGCCGTTCTGGCGTTGGACGGGGTGATCCCGTTCGACCTGTCGACCCCGATCGAAGTCTTCTCCCGTACCCGGCTGCCGGACGGGCGCCCCGGATACCAGATCCGCGTGTGCGCGGAGAAGCCGGAGATCGACACGGGGGTATTCACCCTGCGGGCCCCCTGGGGTCTGGAGGGGCTCGACGGCGCGGACACGATCATCGTGCCCGGCATCAGCACCCCCACGGACCCGCTCGCCCCGCCTGTCCGCGAGGCGCTGCGCAGGGCGGCGGAGTCCGGCACGCGCATCGCCTCCGTCTGCGTGGGCACCTTCGCCCTGGCCGCCACGGGGCTCCTGGACGGCATGCGTGCCACCACGCACTGGATCGCGGCCGACATGCTGGCCGCCACCCATCCGGACATCACGGTCGATCCGGGCGTCCTGTACGTCGACAACGGTCAGTTCCTCACCTCCGCGGGTGCTGCCGCCGGCTTGGACCTGTGTCTGCACATGATCCGCAGCGACTACGGTTCGGCCGTCGCCGCCGACTCCGCCCGGATGTCCGTCATGCCGCTGGAACGCGAGGGCGGGCAGGCGCAGTTCATCCTCCGCGACCACGCGCCCACACCGCGGGGCTCCCTCCTCGAACCCGTGCTCAACTGGTTGCAGGACAACCTGGGTTCCGAGCTCACGCTCGCCGACATCGCCGCCCGAGCCGGAACCAGTACCCGGACGCTGATACGCCACTTCCGCGAACAGACCGGAACGACCCCGCTTCAGTGGCTCCATCGGGCCCGGATCCGACAGGCCCAGCACCTCCTCGAAACCACTCAGCACTCCGTAGAGCGCATCGGCACCCAGGTCGGCTTCGGCTCACCGACCGCCTTCCGGGACCGCTTCAAACGCACCACGGGAGTCAGCCCCCACGCCTATCGACGGTCGTTCAGCTGAAGCGGAGTGGATCGGACTCGGGCCTCTTCCTGCTCGGAGGGCGGCGCCTTTCCCGTGCGAGCGGGCGCGGACGCTGGTCCGGGCCCCGGCACCCGGGGACGCCGGGGTCAGGGAGGCGCACGGCCACCGTCGGACGCGCTGCCGCGAGCCCGGGTCCGTCGTGGTGCACTCGACTCGGACCAGTGCTTGACTGGCTTTGACCCCACACCAGGGATGGATCACGGGCCGAGCTTGTTCGCACGCCGCACCGGGACCCGCGCCATCAGTCCATGGAGGCCGCTCATGCCCACTGTCACCGGTCCGTACGTACCTGGGACCCCTTGCTGGGTCGACCTGATGGTTCCCGACCAGGAAGCGGCCCTCGATTTCTACCGCGATCTCTTCGGCTGGCAGGGCGAGGTCGGACCGCCCGAGACCGGGGGTTACGCGGTCTGTACGTTGAAGGGCCAACCGGTCGCCGGGATCATGGCCGCGATGAATCCCGACGGCAGCAAGCCGGACCCGATGCCGCCGACCGTGTGGACCACGTATCTCGCGACCGCCGACCTGGCGGCGACGGAGAAGAAGTGCGCCGGCAATGGCGGCCAGGTGATGGTGCCGGGCATGGACGTGATGACGCTCGGCAGAATGGCCGTCATGAGCGACCCGACCGGGGCCGTCTTCGGCCTCTGGCAGGCCATGGACTTCCGCGGCGCCGGCATCGTGAACGAGCCTGGCGCGTTCATCTGGAGCGAACTCAACACCGCGGACACGGATATCGCCGCGTCCTTCTACTCCAAGACGCTGGGCCTCACCGCCGCTCCGCTGGAGGGTGGGGGCGGATACCTCGCGCTGAGCGCGGAGGGCAGGACGGTGGGCGGCATGCAGGCGCTCTCCGGAATTGACGGCCTCCCGCCGGGCACGCCCTCGCACTGGCTGACCTACTTCTCGGTCGATGACACCGACAGTACGGTCGACGCGTTGGTCAGGGCCGGTGGCAACATCCTCCAGGCGCCGTTCGACATGATGGCGGGCCGGATGGCCGTCGTGCAGGACCCGCAGGGCGGGGTGTTCGCCGTCATCAACGCGACGGCACCCGAGTCGGCCTGACCCGGACGCCCCACGGCTGGCTTTCACCGACCGCCGCCGTGTCCCACGCTTGTGGGGCACGGCGGCGGTCGGCGTGGTGAGCGGCTGCCGCCGGGGGCGCCTCGCGATGTACGGGTGGACGGCCGCCCGCGTTGAAGGGCGCCCACCCGGTGGGCGCCTTCCTGCGCGCGGCCGCCCTTTCGCGGTTCCGGTGCCCCCGGCGCTTCGTCAGTGGGCGGCGTCGGTGCGGCGCCCCCGCCCCGCGGCATGTTCCGGGAAGCGCGCGGAAGTCCCGGTGCGGCATCGAGAAAGCATTGTCGTGGCTATGCCAAAAATTAACCTCCGCTGTCCACCCGCGTAAACCGCGGCGGTCGCACCATGAGGTCCTGCACACGCCACGGACCATCAACTACGGTGCACACAGACGGAGTTCGGCATGCCGCTGTCCCATCCCGCCCGCGCCGCCCTCTTGGCCGGCGCCCTGCTGCTGTCCTCGACAACCGCCTTGGCCGCCCCGGGCGCCGCCCAGGCCGCGTCTGCCGCCAACCCTCTGGTCTTCCCCGACCAGGGCCACACCGCGGTGTACGACTTCATCGACTCGGCCACCAAGTCGGTGGACCTCACCATGTACGAACTGCGCGACACCAGTGCTGTCAACGCCCTGGTGAGCCGCAAGAAGGCCGGAGTGCGGGTCCGCGTCATCCTCGACGCCCAGCACACGTCGGTGAACGGAGCGGCCTACCGAGCCCTCCAGTCCGCGGGCGTCGGGGTGGTGTACTCGTCGCCCGACTACGTCTACACCCACCAGAAGACCATCACCGTGGATGGCGCCCAATCGCTCATCCTCACGGGAAACCTGGACTCGACGTACTACGCGAGCAGCCGGGACTACGCGGTCTTCGACACCGACGCCGCCGATGTCGCCGCCATAGAGCGGACGTTCAGTGCGGATTACGCCCACAGCTCGATCACTCCCTCGGACGGCGACCACCTTGTCTGGTCGCCCACCGACTCGCAGGCGCGCCTGCTGGATCTGATCAACGGCGCTCAGCACTCCCTGGATCTGGAGCAGCTGGAGTTCGGTGACTCAGCGCTCGTCGACGCCGTGGTGGCGGCCGAGAACCGCAGCGTCGCCGTCCGGGTGGTCGGCATGAACCCCGACAGTTACGGCAGCTACTTCGACCAGGTGACGCAGGCCGGTGGCGCGGTCGTCACCTTCTCCTCCACCACCGGTCTCTACATCCATGCCAAGGCGATCGTCGCCGACTACGGCACCCCGACGGCCAAGGTCTTCGCCGGTTCGGAGAACTTCTCGGACAACTCGCTCAACAACAACCGCGAGCTCGGCCTGATCGTCAACAGCCCCGACGTCCTCAACGGTATCGAAGCGCCGTTCGCCACCGACTTCGCCAACGGAACGCCGTACTGACGTCCGACCGCCATTCCGGGCTTGCGTCCAGCCGACTGCCTCCCCGTCGAACGCGAGAAAATCTATCGTGGCTGCGGTAGACATTGGGTCATGACGTCACTATGGTTTCTCTTGTAATCGAGGTCGGACAAGGCCCGGCAGAGACGAACTGCCGGGCAGCAGGAGCCGCGTTCGCAGCACGGTGCGGTGGTGGAGTTCCGAAGCCAGAGTGGTTGCAGGACGGCGACGGGGCTGACGACCGGACCGGGTGGCCCGCAGAGTCGAGGGGCCGCCACGGGGCGTACCGCAGTGGGCGGTGGGCATTCGGTTGGTGCGGTTCGCGGTATCGGCAGTACCAGCAGTACGCAGTTCCGTTGGGAAAGTGATTGATTCAGAGGGAAGAACGGAGGAGTTGGGCGCCATCAGGATCGCCCGGGTCAGCAGGTATCGACCCGGGTACCGCAGGACATCGATAGTGAGGTGGTCTCCGGTCACGCATCCGCGATCCCCGCGGTCCCGCCGCTGTTCAGGGCGGACTCGCGGAAACAGAAGGTCGGCGCAGTAGGACGGCCGACCGATGGTGTAGCAGTTCCTTCGGGGCCCTGGTGTCATATGGCACCAGGGCCCCTCGACGTGTCGGACCGCGCCCCGTGGGCCGCCTCCCGCTACAACGCACCGTTGGCATTGATGCACGGGTTCGTCATCGGGGTGGTGCCTCTGCTGGTGGGAGTGGTGATCGTCGCCCTTCTGATCGCAGCGGCGTGGTGGGGGCGCCGGATGCGTGCCCGGGACCGTGCGGCGGGCCGCGCCCACCGCATCCCGGGCTGCCCGCAACGCGGGGCCGCGCGCCCCCGCCGCGGGTGCCGACCTGTTGGTTTCCCTCGATGTGGACTGCGTGCTGGGCCCCGGCCTCCTGGACGGCTGCGCCCGGGCGGCCGAGGAGGGCGCCCTGTTGTGTGGCACCGTCGCCTACCTTCCCGTCGCTGCTGCCCCCGGAGTACGCCCTGCCCGGGCTCCGGCGTCCGGTCCAAGTGCCAGGACCGGGGCGCACGTTCAGGCATCGCGGGGGACGGCGGCCAGGGCGCGGCATCGTAGGCGCGTGGCGTTGGATGGCGGCCGGGGGTGGTCAGTCCTCGCCGCGTACGAGGTTCTCGTCGGGACGGCCGTTCGGGCAGGGCGCGGAGTCGCTCTCCGCGACGGGTGGAAGACAGGTGCGTATGCCCTTGCCCCGGGTGTGCCGGGCTTTCGCCCAACCGGTTTCAGCCACTTTCAGAGGCCTGTTCTCGACCGTACGCGTGATCACGGCGCGTCATCCTCTCTCTGCAACGGGGGATACCGGGTCCGCCTGGCTCGGCTGACCACACCGCCGGACGGCCGACCGCCGACGGTGCGCGAGCCGGGTTCCCGAGCCCGTTGCCCCGAAACGCCGGGCCGTGCGGCCGTACGCGAGCACCCTCGGTCGGCGGGCCGTTCTAGTCCTCGGCGACGACGCGGACGGTGTGGACCTCGGTGTCCACGGCGTCCGGCACGACCATGCCTGCCTCGACGCCGCTGCGCAGGTACCGCAGGACGTCGGAGGTGAGCCGTTCTCCGGGCATCACCGCGGGGATCCCCGGCGGGTACGGGGTCAGCATCTCGGCGCTGATCCGCCCCGGCGCACGGTCCACCGGGATCTGTTCGGTACTGCTGAAGAACGCGTCGCGGGGCAGCGCGGCCTGCTCCAGGCGCAACCGGTCCGGAGGCGGGACTTCGACGTGCGGGGCGGGACGCAGGTCCGCGGCGTGTGCGGCCACGTCGCGCAGCGCGGCGATGAGCGCGGCCGCGCTGTCCTCGTCGTCGGCGTGCGTGAGCTGGGCGCTGATGCGGCGGTGATCGGAGAGATGCAGATTGATCTGATGGTGCTCGCGGATCCAGTCGGCGGCCCGGTACCCGGTCGTGCCCAGAGCGGTGATGTCGATGATGATCTGCATCGGGTCGAGGTCAGCGGCCAGACCGGGGCCGCAGAAGTCGTCCCTGCCGTGTACGTGCAAGCCGTCGATCGAGGCGATGCGTGTGCGGACATCCTCGGCGAGTGCCAGAGCACGGTCGTACAGCGCCTTGCCGTGTTCGACCATCTGCCGGCGCCAGCCGTCCAGGGCGGCATAGAGAAGCACGGACGGGCTGGTGGTGCCGAGCAGATCCTCACGGCTCTTCAGCACTTCCGGCTTGACCAGGTCGCCCTGGAGGTGGAACACCGAGCCCTGCTCCAGCCCTGATCCCATCTTGTGGACCGAGGTCACGCAGACATCCGCGCCCGCGTCCATGGCCCAGGTGGGCAGATCGGAATGGAAGGGAAGGTGGGCTCCCCACGCCTCGTCCACGATGACGGGCCTTCCCGCCGCGTGGCACACCTCGGCGATCGCGGCGAGGTCGGAACACGTGCCGTAAGGGGTGGGGCTCGTCACCAGGGCACCGCGGGCGTCCGGGTGCTGCTCGAACGCCTCGGCGAACGCCTGCGCCGACGGCGGGTGCGCCAGGTGGCGCTCGGCGTCCCATTGCGGCTCCACCCACACCGGCTCGATGCCGGAGAGGATCAGGCCGGAGACGACCGACTTGTGGGCGTCCCTGCCCAACAGCAGCTTCTCGTGGGGGCCCGCGACCGACAGCATCGCCGACTTGACCGACAACGAACTGCCGCACGTCGAGAAGAACGTGTGCTGTGCGCCGACCGCGTCGGCCATCAGCGCCTGGGCCTCCTCCAGGACGCCGTGGGACGACCGCCGGTCGTCCAGGCCGGAGGTGGCCAGGACGTCCGAGCGGAACACCGCCTCACCGAGGACGGCCCGCACACGGGGGTCCGCGCCCCGGCCCTGCTTGTGGCCGGGCGGCGTGAACGGCGTCTGCCCGCTTTCGTGATACGCGGACAGCGCTTCGAGTACAGGGGCCTTCGAGTGGTCCATGGTGGCCGACTGCCCTTCGGGTTCGCACCGGAAACCGCACTTGGTGATGGGCGCCGCTCAATGGGGGAGCGGGCGTGCCGGGAGGGTCTGGACCCCTCCTGGGAGCGCGCTCTTCCGGCGTCGCCCGGTGACTGGGTGCGGGGTCCGCCCACCGGCTTGGCCGCCGGGCTGCGAAAGGCACCGGTTCGTGGCTGCGCCGGGGCCGGTTGCCCACGGCGCCCCGCCCCGGGCGCCGAGGACGCCCACCCGTGGCTACGGGGCTCGGCGACCCCGACGGTTCCCGCGATGGGGCGGCGGCAGTGCCGCATGCGGGCGTGACCGGCGCGAGGTCAGCGGCCGAGGGCCTTGCGCAGTTCCTGCTTGTTCATCGACGAGCGTCCGTCGATGTTGCGCTTCTTGGCCTCCTCGTAGAGCTGGTCCTTGGTCGGTCCCGTCGAGCCGCTGTGAGAGCGTTGCCCGCCCCGCTGGGACGCGGACTTCCTGTCCTGCGTGGACGTCCTGCTCGCGGATTTCGATTCGCCCGAGCGCGCACGCTCCTTGTTGACCGTACGAGACGCGAGCTCCTTGGCCCGTTTGGTCGAGGCGCCGCGCTCCTCGGCGCTCTCCTTGATGTGCTCGTACTGGCGCTCGCGCTTGGGACTGGAACCTCGGGGCATGGCACAACTCCTGGCTGATAGGGGTCAGGGCCAACTCTCCGGTCGGCCCCGGCGGGCACCCGACGTCCACAAGCGGTCGGCAGCCCACAAGCCCCAGTCCACGGCGAAACCCAGCCCACCGCGAGGCGGGACGGCCGAGCGGCTGGCGCCGGAGCGACGCGCTCGTGGACGGCCCCTCCGGATCGATGCGCCGACCGGGTGAGGAGATCGCCTCGCGTCGGGAAGTCGCGCACAGGGCGGCGCGGGCCGGTGCCGCGGCAGCGGTGCCGTCGCGGCTTGCCGCACGTTCCGTCAACTGCCCGGGCCCGTACGGCACGAGCCGCACAGAGCTCGGTGACGGGTCTGTTTTCATGCTCACGTCCGCGCTCAGGTTTCCGTGCGGAGGGGAGGAGTGGCCCCTGCCGTGGCGCGGCAGGCGACGTGAGCACGGGGCCACGGCGTCGCCTCGCCGTGTGACCGCGACCTCTTCCGCCCAAACCCGGACGAAGGGCTCCGCGGCACTCCCGGGCAGAGGGGGCGATGTCTTGGCTCTGCTGGGTCTGGAGCGACGTATGACGGGTATGCGCCTTCCGGGCGCACCCCGCAGGCGCGCTGCGTGGCTGTCCCCGTACGGGTACGACGGCGAAAGGAGCCGACCATGCAGGAGACGACCCCGTCCCAGGCGGAAGGCGAGCGCCGGGACGACAGCGAAGAGCGGCACAGGGAAACGGAATGCACCACGCCCTCGCAGGCGGAAGGCGAGCGGGAACCCGAGGACGAGCACGGGACCGAGGAGCTGGGTGCGAGAGGGGACTGAGGCACATATTCCGGACGGGGTTCCCCGGCGAAGCGGTCTCTCCATTTGATCGCTCCCGCGCACGGGAGGCGCCCGCGCCCCGCCGAACAGCGGCATGAACCGTTGCGCGGGGAGCAGGGGAGGTCCGAAGGCTGCGCATGTGTACGGCAGTTCAGCGAGAGTCGGCCGTCGCTCCGGCGTCCGTCGGCGCACGCTGAGGAAGGAGAGGTGTGCATGGAGATCGTGTTGCGTCCACTGTTGGTGTCCGGAAGCGTCATCCTCGCTACCTTCGCTGTGGGGTGGGCGGCAGATTTCGCGCTGCGCCAGATCGCCTCCCGGCATCCGGCGGTCCTCCTGTGGCCACGCTTGCGCCGCTGTCGCGTGCCTTTGCAAGTGGCCGCCTGCACAGCCCTGTTGCTGAGCAGCTACCAGACCGCGGGGGTGGGCCGGGGGCATCACGCCGGTATCGATCGAGCCCTGACCCTGTTGTTGATCGCTTCCGTGGGCTGGCTGATCGTGCGCATCGCAGGCGCGATCGTCGAGTCCGGATATGCGCACTACGCGTCGGTGTCGCACGACGCGGCCCGTGTGCGCAGGGTGCAGACGCAGGTCACGCTCATCCAGCGAGTGGTGATCGCCGTCGTGGCGGCGGTCACGGGCGCCGTCATGCTGATGCAGTTCCGGGCGATGCAGACGCTGGGCACCTCGGTGCTCGCCTCGGCGGGAGTGATCGCGGCGGTGGCCGGTATCGCCGCGCAGTCCACGCTCGGCAACCTCTTCGCGGGACTGCAGATCGCCTTCGGCGACATGGTCCGGCTCGGCGACACCGTGGTGGTCGAGGGCGAGTGGGGGACGGTGGAAGAGATAACGCTGACCTATCTGGTGGTCAGGACGTGGGACGAGCGCCGGATCACCATGCCGGTGTCGTACTTCACCAACCGTCCCTTCCAGAACTGGTCCCGGGGCGGCGCCCAGATGACCGGCACCGTCTACCTCCACCTGGACCATGCCACGCCGGTCACCCTGCTGCGCCAGGAACTGCACCGGGTCCTGAAGAACTGCGACGCGTGGGACGGACGAGCCTGGAACCTCGTGGTCACGGACACCACCCCCAGCACGATCCAGGTCCGGGCCCTGGCCACGGCCCGGGACGCCGACGACCTGTGGACCGTGCGCTGCGTCGTACGGGAGAAGCTGATCGGCTGGCTGCAGGAACAGCACCCGTACGCACTTCCCAAGATCAGCCACACCCTGGCCGCGCCGGAACCGGCGCACGCCCCGGAGTCGCTGCCCGACCGTGCCGCACGCCACTGACGTGCCCGCTGCGGTGGCGCCCGCGGCTGGACCGGGAGACGGGATCGTGGCGTGGCGGTCGCGGCCTGCGAAGAGGGGCCGGTGCCCGAGCGGTGTGGCCACCGGCAGCCGTCGGCGTACGCCGTGCAGCGGTACGCGCGGCCACTTTCCGGTAGCCGCTCCACGACGCCGGAGGGGGCGCCGACCGCGCCTGCCCAGGAGTTTCTTCCGCTCACCAGGACCGGCCTCGGCCGGTGTCCGGTGGTGGGGGCTGCGACAGTCGGGCATATCCGGGCAATGATTTATGTATCGGAAATCTGTCCCCTCTTCCGGGACCAATGGCCCTGTGCGCGTGGCCGAAGGTCCTGAGGTGGTCGTGCCGCACGGGGAAGACACACGAAAAACGTCCCAAGCCACGGAGTAGCCGCACATGTCCCTGGAAGACGATGACGTCAGCACACCGCACGGCGGTGCGTCCGGAGGGCACGGCGCGCACGCCAGGAAGCGCGGAGTGGCCGGGGCGTGGGCCGATTTCCGGGACTCCCCGTTCCTGCCGGCGGTCGTGCTGGTCTTCATCCTGGCCGCTGCCGCCGGTCTGTTCGCGGGGTCATACACGTATGCCATGGCCAATCCGACGCCGCGGCACATTCCCACCGCTCTGGTCGCGGCGCCCGATTCGGCCGAGGCGAAGAAGTTCGTGGCGGGAATGGACAAGGCCCTCCACACCTCCCTCGCACTGCGGCCGTACGAGAACGAGCGCGCGGCCCGGCGGGCCATGGAGGAGCAGACCGTCTTCGCGGTCCTCGACGTGCGCCCCGACGGGGTACGCATGGAAGTGGCGGGCGCGGCCGGTGCCTCCGTGGCGCAGGTGCTCACGCAGACCGCGCCCCAGGTAGCCAAGGCGATCGGCGTGCCGGTGACGATCACGGACGTCAAACCGCTGCAGCGGGGTGATCCGCGTGGCCTCGCTCTGTTCTACATCTCGCTGGCCGCCGTGGTGCTGGGCTTCGTCGGCTCCATTCAGCTCAGCGTGCACGCGCGGAGTCTGAATCCTCTGGAGCGGATCGCGTTCACGGTGGCCTACTCGCTGCTCGGCGGGTTCACCATCGCCGCCGTGGTCGACTGGGGGCTCGGCGCGGTGAGCCTGCCGTTCTTCGAGTCCTGGCTGATCCTCGCTTTCACGATGTTCACGTCCGGGATGGTGTTCACCATGTTCAACACCCTGATCGGGCGGTGGGCGATGCTGCCCACGTGGGGGCTCATGGTCCTGCTCGGCAATCCCTCGTCCGGCGGCGCGGTGTCCTGGCCGTTGCTGCCCTCGGTGCTCGGCCACGTCGGGCGCTGGCTGCCGCCGGGTGCGTCAGTGAACGCCCAGCACACCGCCGTGTACTTCGCGGACGCTCAGCACGTCTTCCCGTTCCTCGTGCTGGCCGGGTGGTCCCTGCTGTCCTGCGCGGTGTTCTGGTTCTGGCGCCACCGCCACCCCGGAGGCCGCGACCGCCGTCCCCCTGCGCACGGGGCCGCGGCCGCCGCGTGACGTGCGCCCGCGGTCCGGTGTCGGGGCGGATCCGCCCATGGATCAGGGGTGGGAAGTGGCTACTTGCCGCGGCCGGTGACGAAGTCGCGGGCGCGGTCGACCAGGCCGACACCCGGCGCCAGAAGTTTGCTGGCGGGGGGAGTGCTGGGGGTGCCGGGGTGGGGGCGGGTCGGGGCGAGCTTCTTCGCGGTGCGGACCTTGTCCCCCAGCTCTTCCAGGTCGCTCGGGTCGCAGACGGTGCGCAGCCGGGCGAAGAGGACGGTCTCCTCTTCCTTGATGTGAGCTTCCACCTCGGTGCGGAGCTTGACGATGACATGGGCGAAGTCCGGGTCGTCGGGGCTGAGCCCCTCCAGGGTCTTCAGGAGCTCTTCCACCCGTCCGTGGTCGGCGATCTCTTTGTCGGCCAGCGCGTCACCGCCCGGCAGGTACTGGCGCACCGCGGGGTACAGGTGTTCCTCTTCGGCCACCGAGTGCCGGACGAGCTCGATGGTCAGCTGGTCGGCCAGCTGCTTGCGCTCGCTGCCGGCCGGAGGGGCTTCTTCGATCCGCGCGAAGAACTCGTGGACCTCCTGGTGATCCGTGCTCAGTTCGTTGATGACATCTCCGCCGTGGCCCATGGCTCCCCTTTTCTGCGCGTGCCGGTCTCTCCGGCCGGCCACCGCAACGGGTTCCCGACGGCCGAGGCCGCTAACGGCCCGCGCGTCGAGTTGGGCCGGACGAGACGGGGCCGACGGATGGACGCGCGGGGGATGCCGTTATGCGGACAGGGCAAGGGGCACCCGTCCAGTGCCCGGGTTCAGCCGCACCGGCGGCCGGACCGTATCCGCAGGTGAGAACGGAGGAGTGCTGCCCGATGACGAAGGCTCGCGAAATCATGACGGCGGGTGCCCAGTGCGTCGGCGCCCAGGAGACGGTGCTGGATGCCGCGAAGAAGATGACCGAGCTCGGGGTCGGAGCCCTGCCGATCTGTGGCACGGACGAGCGGCTCAAGGGCATGCTCACGGACCGGGACATCGTGGTGAAGGTCCTGGGGGCGGGCAAGGACCCGGCCTCGGTCAAGGCGGGCGACCTCGCGCAGGGTGAGGCCGTCACCATCGGAGCCGACGACGACGCCGACGAGATCCTGCGCACCATGGCCGAGCACAAGGTGCGTCGGCTGCCCGTCATCGACGGGCACACCCTCGTCGGCATCGTCGCGCAGGCCGATGTCGTCCGCGCCCTGCCCGACCCCAAGGTCGGCGACCTCCTGCAGGCCCTGTCGGCCGACTGACGCTGCGTGGCCCATGCGCAGCAGGGATACCGCTCCCGTCAGAACGCCACGCGGGGCTCCGGCCTTGGGCTGAGCCCCGCACCGGTCTGCCCGCCGCTCCCCACTGGCCGGGACGGGGCCGTCGCGCGGTAGTCGGGGAGGGGGCGAGGTTCAGTCCGCTTCGGCCCGGGACAGCGCATCGGAGATCAGTCGGGTGGCGAAGTCCGGGTCGTCGGTGAGGCGGTTGATGTGCTCCGCGAGCAGGAAGGCGGTGGCTTCGAGGGGAGTCAGTTCCTCCTTGGTCCAGTCTCCGTACTGTTTGCGCCACAGGTTGGGGCTCAGGCCGGTGCCCGCGGCGACGAGCAGGCCCGCCATGGTGGGAATGACTTCGGATCGGGCGCTCTTGGGCATCATGCGCAGCGCGGCCACGATGTTGGGCACCACGTACTCGATGACGTCCTTGCCGTGGTCCTCGTACGCCGCCCGTAGCCACTGCATGAACATGTAGATGAGCGTGCACGCGCCGTCCACCAGGTCATCGGCGCCCCGGGGGCCCAGAGAGGCCATGTACTGGTTGATCAGCGCCTGTTGGTCGGGGTCGGTCCCCTCCTTGCCCTCGCGGACCTGTTTGAGCCGGGAGTCGATCACCATGAGCGCTCCCCCCACATCACCGGCGGGGGCGTGCTTCGGGTCACAGGGCGATGGCACGGGATTCCTCCTCAGGTGACCGCGGCGGGAATCGCGGTACGTCGGCACGCTAGACCGTGGGCGAGGCGGGCGTCCGGCAAATCCCGGGGCCTGCCCCCTTGGAGGGACCCTGCCGACTGCGCCGGCGGCCCCCTCAAGTCCAGGAAACGGGCATCGGGCACCACCGTGCGCGAGGTTGAAAAATTGTCGGTCGAGCCCGCTCCTGAGATGCCCCCAGGACGGACATGAGGGCCACCTGGGGCCGATTGGGCGGATCAAGGTGGGGGGATTCGAGGCGATGGGAGATCGGGCGTCAGGAGGCGCCCCAGAGTTCTTCCTGCCTCGGTCCTCGTTTCATCCTTGGGTAGAGTTCGAGTGCGTCCCGGTCGTGTGCGTGGTCCGGGGCCTGGCTTGGCAGGCGGGCATGCGGTTGTCCGTCTGTGGCTCCTCAACCCGTCAGTGACCCGTCGCTGCCGTGCGCGTATGCGGCAGCGGTGTTTGTCGTGCCCGAAAGCGAGCGTCGCCTTGAGTGAATCCGGTGTTCCGGTCAGCGTCGAAACCCTCGATCCCGTTCGGGGCGAGCAGTCCTCTGGTTCCTACGACGCACACGCCATCACGGTCTTGGAAGGCTTGGACGCGGTCCGCAGGCGTCCGGGCATGTACATCGGCTCGACCGGTGAGCGGGGCCTGCACCACATGGTGCAGGAGATCGTGGACAACTCCGTCGACGAGGCCCTGGCCGGCATCGCGGACCGGATCGAGGTAACGATCCTGGCCGACGGCGGTGTGCGGGTCGTCGACAACGGCCGTGGCATCCCGGTCGGCCTGCACCCCGCGACAGGGCGGCCCGCGATCGAGGTCGTCCTGACCGTGCTGCACGCGGGCGGCAAGTTCGGGGGCGGGGGGTACGCCGTCTCGGGCGGTCTGCACGGGGTGGGCCTGTCGGTGGTCAACGCCCTGTCGACGAGGCTGACGGCAGAGGTGCGCGCGGATGGCCATCGGTGGAGCCAGGGCTATGAGCACGGGGTGCCGAGCGGCCCGCTGGTCCGGCACGAGGAGTCCTCGCGGACCGGCACGTCGATCACGTTCTGGGCGGACGGCGACATCTTCGAGACGACCGACTACTCCTTCGAGACGCTGGCGCGGCGTTTCCAGGAGATGGCGTTCCTGAACAAGGGCCTGACCCTGACCCTGGTCGATGAGCGGACGGCCGTGCCAACGGGCCCGGCCGGGGCGGCCGTTGAGGAGAGCCCGGCACCCAGGGCAGTCGAATACCGCTACGACGGCGGCATCGTCGACTTCGTGGCGTACCTCAACGCGCGCAAGGGCGAGCCCGTGCACCCCACCGTCATCGACATCGAGGCCGAGGACGCCGGGCGGCTGCTGTCGGCGGAGATCGCCCTGCAGTGGAACGGTCAGTACAGCGAGAGCGTGTACTCCTACGCGAACGCGATCCACACCCATGACGGCGGAACCCACGAGGAGGGATTCCGGACCGCTCTCACCACGATCGTCAACCGCTACGGGCGCGAGAAGCGGCTGCTGCGGGAGAAGGACGACAACCTGTCCGGCGAGGACATCCGCGAAGGTCTGACGGCGATCATCTCGGTGAAGATGAGTGAGCCGCAGTTCGAGGGCCAGACGAAGACCAAGCTCGGCAACACGGAGGCCAAGACCTTCGTGCAGCGCCTGGTGCACGAGCATCTGTCGGACTGGTTCGACCGGCATCCGGTCGAGGCGGCCGACATCGTACGCAAGGCCATCTCCGCTGCGACCGCGCGTGTCGCGGCCCGCAAGGCGCGTGACCTGACTCGCCGCAAGGGGCTGCTGGAGTCGGCGTCACTGCCCGGCAAGCTGTCCGACTGCCAGTCCAACGACCCCGCCCGGTGCGAAATCTTCATCGTCGAGGGGGACTCCGCCGGGGGCAGCGCCAAGTCCGGCCGCGACCCAGAGTTCCAGGCCATCCTGCCCATCCGCGGCAAGATCCTGAACGTCGAGAAGGCCCGGATGGACAAGATCCTCCAGAACACCGAGATCCAGGCGCTCATCTCCGGGTTCGGGACCGGTGTGCACGAGGAGTTCGACATCGAGAAGCTCCGCTATCACAAGATCATTCTGATGGCGGACGCCGATGTCGACGGCCAGCACATCAGCACCCTGCTGCTGACGTTCCTGTTCCGTTTCATGCGCCCCCTCATCGAGGGAGGCCACGTCTACCTGTCCCGCCCTCCCCTCTACAAGATCAAGTGGAGCCGTGACGACGTCGAGTACGCCTACTCCGACCGCGAGCGCGACGTGCTGGTGACAGCCGGACGCGAGGCCGGCAAGCGGGTCAAGGAGGACTCGATCCAGCGGTTCAAGGGCCTGGGCGAGATGAACGCGGAGGAGCTGCGCGTCACCACCATGGACATGGACCACCGGGTCCTGGGCCAGGTCACCCTCGATGACGCGGCCCTCGCCGACGATCTCTTCTCCGTGCTCATGGGCGAGGACGTCGAAGCCCGGCGCTCCTTCATCCAGCGCAACGCCAAGGACGTCCGTTTCCTCGACATCTGACGCCGTACGCAGTCCCCTTCCACTTCCACCGAGCCGCCGCGGCGGTCCCTTTTTCCTCCAGGAGTCATGCGAGTGAGAGCGTCACCCCGCCACGACGGCACCGAGAACTACACCGCCCGCCATCTCATGGTCCTGGAGGGCCTGGAGGCCGTGCGCAAACGGCCGGGGATGTACATCGGGTCCACGGACAGCCGCGGCCTGATGCACTGTCTCTGGGAGATCATCGACAACTCCGTCGACGAGGCCCTGGCAGGTCACGGGGACCGGATCGAAGTCATCCTGCACGCCGACGAGTCCATCGAGGTCACCGACCGGGGCCGCGGCATTCCGGTCGACATCGAACCGCGCACCGGTCTGTCCGGAGTCGAAGTCGCCTACACCAGGCTGCACGCCGGCGGAAAGTTCGGCGGCGGCTCCTATGCGGCGTCCGGTGGTCTGCACGGGGTGGGCGCCTCCGTGGTGAACGCGCTGTCGGCCCGCCTCGACATGGAGGTGGACCGCCATGGTCACACCCACGCGATCAGCTTCCGCCGCGGCACCCCCGGCACCTTCACCGGCAACGTGTTCACACCGGCCTCGGGGCTGCGCCGGACCGCCAGGACGCCCGTGGCCCGGACAGGGACCCGGGTGAGGTTCTGGGCCGATCGCCAGATTTTCCTCAAGGACGCGAAGCTGTCGCTGGAGACGCTGTATCAGCGGGCGCGGCAGACGGCTTTTCTGGTGCCGGGTCTGACGATCGTGGTGCGGGACGAGCGGGGTCTGGAGGGAGAGGGCAAGAGTGAGGAGACGTTCCGTTTCGACGGGGGGATCAGTGAGTTCTGCGACTATCTGGCGCAGGACAAGGCGGTCAATGATGTGCTGCGGCTGTCGGGGTCGGGGACGTTCAAGGAGACGGTGCCGGTCCTGGACGAGCGCGGGCACATGACGCCGACCGAGGTCACCCGGGAGCTGGGGGTGGACATCGCGCTGCGCTGGGGGACGGGGTACGACACCACGCTCAGGTCGTTCGTCAACATCATCGCGACGCCCAAGGGCGGCACGCATGTGAGCGGGTTCGAGCGGTCGGTGACGCGGACGGTCAATGAGGTGCTGCGGTCGGCGAAGCTGTTGCGGGTGGCCGAGGACGATGTGGTCAAGGACGATGCGCTGGAGGGGCTGACGGCGG
>NZ_QOLA01000008.1 GCF_003324565.1 Streptomyces sp. SDr-06
CCGACGTGGCCACCGACAACCCGATCCCGACCCCACCCTTCTGGGGCACCCGCGTCATCAAGGGCATCGGCCTCAAGGAATACGCCACCTGGCTCGACGAAGACGCCCTCTTCAAAGGCCAGTGGGGGCTGAAGCAGGCCCGCGCGGGCGGCCCGAGCTATGAGGAGCTCGTCGAGACCGAGGGCAGGCCGCGGCTGCGCGGCTGGCTGGAGCGGCTGCACACCCGCAACCTGCTGGAAGCGGCCGTCGTGCACGGCTACTTCCCCTGTGTCTCCAAGGGCGACGACTTGATCATCCTCGGCGAGGACGGCTCGGAGCGCACCCGGTTCACCTTCCCGCGCCAGCATCGCGGGCGCCGGCTGTGCCTGGCGGACTTCTTCCGCCCGGAGGACTCCGGCGAGGTGGACGTGGTCGGCCTCCAGGTGGTCACCGTCGGCTCGAAGATCGGTGAGGCCACGGCCGAGCTCTTCGAGGCCAACTCCTACCGCGACTACCTCGAACTGCACGGCCTGTCCGTCCAGTTGGCCGAAGCGCTCGCCGAGTACTGGCACGCCCGGGTCCGCTCCGAGCTCGGCTTCGCCGGTGAGGACCCCTCCGACGTCGAGGACATGTTCGCGCTGAAGTACCGCGGCGCGCGTTTCTCGCTCGGCTACGGCGCCTGCCCCGACCTGGAGGACCGGGCGAAGATCGCCGAGCTGCTCGAACCGGAGCGGATCGGCGTGCACCTCTCCGAGGAGTTCCAGCTCCACCCCGAGCAGTCCACCGACGCCATCGTCATCCACCACCCCGAGGCCAAGTACTTCAACGCCCGCTGACCTCGCGCGGCGGAAAACTCAACGCGCGTCCAGCGGGCCGGACGTACACTGGTCGCCCAGTAGAGGCCGGTCGCTCTTCCCAGCTGGGAAGAGCGACCGGCCTTCTCGTCCCTCCAGGAGGTGTGCCGATGACCAGTACGGTCCCCGCAGCCGTCACCCAGCCCCAGACCCTCGGCCCCGTTCGAGCGGGGCAGGCGCCCACGGTCGACCGCTCCGCCCTCCAGGCCGTCCTCCTCGACATGGACGGCACCCTGGTCGACACCGAGGGCTTCTGGTGGGACGCCGAGCGGGAGGTCTTCGCGGACCTCGGGCACACGCTGGAGGACTCGTGGCGGGACGTGGTCGTCGGCGGTCCGATGACGCGCAGCGCGGGCTTCCTCATCGAGGCGACCGGCGCCGCCATCACCCTGGCCGAGCTGACCGTACTGCTCAACGAGCGCTTCGAGGAGCGGATCACCCGTGGCGTGCCGCTGATGCCCGGGGCCGCCCGGCTGCTCCGCGAGCTCGCCACCCACAACATTCCCACCGCCCTGGTCTCCGCCTCGCACCGCCGCATCATCGACAAGGTCGTACGCTCGCTCGGCCCGGCCAACTTCGCGCTGACCGTCGCGGGCGACGAGGTGGCCCGCACCAAGCCGCACCCCGACCCGTACCTGCTCGCGGCCCGCGGGCTGGGCGCGGAGCCCGGCCGGTGCGCGGTCGTGGAGGACACCGCGACCGGCGTCGCGGCGGCCGAGGCGGCGGGCTGCCGCGTGGTCGCGGTGCCGTCCGTGGCGCCCATCGCGGAGGCCGAGGGCCGGGTTGTGGTCGACTCCCTCGAACAGGTCGACCTGGCCTTTCTGCGCACCCTGATCACGCCGGTGAACTGACTCGGGCACCGAGCGTGGGCCGTTGAATGCGAAGGAAACTCATCGCAGCCGCGCGTTCATTTTCCGTGACCCCCCGCACAGCGAATTCACACCCTGTCAAAGGGGGCCCGGTGGTGACGTTCGTCACCCGACAGGGGGTCGACAGGAGCTCCTCAGGGCCCCTGCGGACCCCTTGAGGGCACCCTTGTGTCCCGTTTGGTGATCCGGTGTACGAATCATTCCGGTACCCCGATATCGGTACGCCGGTATTGAGGCGGACGGTTTGATTCCCGGTGCACCAGAGCCAGTTCCAGCTTTTCGCACGGCGCGCACTAATCTCATCCGAGAACTTCGCCGCACCCTCATCTGCCCCGCCGCCCACCCAGCGAACGGGAGCGCAGGTCCGATCGCACATACCCGGCCCGATCGCCCCGCCCCGAACGGGCGGACGCGGTGGAGTGTCCCGTACACAGCTGTACCCCAAAGTGCCGGACAAGGGAGATCGTCCAGGATGAACCGCAAGACTTTGGTGCTGCCGGCCGTAGTGGGCCTGCTCGCTCCCGTACTCGCCGCCTGCGGCGGATCGGAGAGCGGAGGAGACGGCGGCAAGACCATCGTCGTGGGCACCACGGACCAGTTCGTGGCGACCAAGGACGCCCCTGCCCCCTTCGATCCGGCACATGCCTATGAGACGGGCATCTGGAACGTGATGCGGCAGACCACGCAGTCGCTGGTCCGCGTTCCGCGCGGCGGCGGCCTGCCCGTCCCCGACGCGGCCTCCTCCTGCAACTTCACCGACAAGGAGAACGAGAGCTACCGCTGCACGCTGCGCAGCGGCCTCGAGTTCTCCGACGGCACCAAGGTGACCGCGGAGGACGTCAAGTACTCCATCCAGCGCGTGCTCGCCATCAAGGACGACAACGGCCCCTCCGGTCTCCTCGACAACATCGACACCATGGAGACCAAGGGCGACGCCGAGATCGTCTTCCACCTGAAGACGCCGGACGCCACCTTCCCGTACAAGCTCGCCACTCCCGCCGCGGGCATCGTGCAGAAGGACAAGTACCAGCCGAAGAAGCTGCGCGACGGCTTCGAGATGGACGGCTCCGGTCCGTACAAGATGACGGCCGAGACCAAGGGCGAGCAGGCGGTCAAGTTCACCTTCACCAAGAACCCGAACTACAAGGGTGACGTGAAGCTTGCCAACGACAAGGTGGAGCTGCGCTCCTTCCCGACCGCCGAGGCCATGGGCACCGCCCTGGCCAAGGGCGAGATCGACATGATGACCCGCGCCATGACGCCGGGGCAGATCCAGCAGATGCAAGTCAGCCCCAGCAAGGACGTCAACCTCGTCGAGATGCCGGGTCTGGAGATCCGCTACCTGGGCTTCAACACGGACGACCCGTCGGTGAAGAACAAGGCCGTGCGCCAGGCGCTGGCCCAGTCCATCGACCGCGGTTCGCTGGTGAGCAAGGTGTACGGGCAGACGGCCGAGCCGCTGTACTCGCTGATCCCGACCTCGATCGCCGGGCACACCAACTCGTTCTTCAACAAGTACGGCGAGGCCAGCAAGGCCAAGGCGCAGTCCATCCTGAAGAGCGCGAACGTCCAGACGCCCGTCAAGCTCACCCTCAACTACACCAAGGACCACTACGGTTCGATCACCGAGGACGAGTTCAAGAACCTGTCGGCGCAGCTGAACGCGACCGGCCTGTTCAACACCACCGTCCAGGGCACCGAGTGGTCGAAGTTCCGCCCGGCCCAGAAGAAGGGCGAGTACGCGGTCTACGGCCTCGGCTGGTTCCCCGACTTCCCGGACCCGGACAACTTCGTCGCGCCGTTCTTCGGCAAGGACAACTTCCTCAACACCCCGTACGCCAACGGTGACATCCGCGACCAGCTGATCCCGGCCTCGCGCGTGGCGGCCGACCGCAACCAGGCGGCCAAGTCGTTCGAGCAGATCCAGGACATCGTCGCCAACGACGTCCCGGTCATCCCGCTGTGGCAGGGCAAGCAGTACGTCGCCGCCCGCAGCGACATCACCGGCACCGAGTGGGCCATCAACTCCTCGTCCGACCTCCAGCTCTGGGAGCTGGCGCGAGGCAAGAAGTAACGCACGACCCGGCCGCGATCACTTCCGTGCCGGCCAGTAATTCCGTAAGCAGGACTGTGAGGCACGTGCACGTGAACATCCGGAACCGATGGCTGACGGCCCCTCTCGCGGCGGGCGTCGCGGCCGGTCTCCTGAGCGGCTGCGGTACCCAGCAGAGCGGCGGCGCCGCGTCCGGCGGCGGTTCGGTGGTCATGGGGATGTCCGACGACATCCTGGCCACCGACCCCGCCTCCGGCTACGACCCGGGCTCGTGGCTGCTGTTCAACAACGTCTTCCAGTCCCTGCTCAGCTTCCCCAAGGGAAGCTCGACGCCGCAGCCCGAGGCCGCCGAGGCGTGCGGCTTCGACAAGGGCGGCTCCACCGTCTACCGCTGCACGCTGCGGCCGGGCCTCACCTTCAGCAACGGCGACAAGCTCACCTCGCAGGACGTCAAGTACTCCTTCGAGCGCGTGCTGAAGATCAACGACCCCAATGGTCCGGCGCCGATGCTCGCCACCCTGGGCAAGGTCGACACCCCGGACCCGAAGACGGTCGTCTTCCACCTCAAGGTCCCGGACGCCACCTTCCCCAGCAAGATCGCCTCCGGTGCGGGCTCGATCGTCGACCACGCGGAGTACCCGGCCGACAAGCTCCGCACCGACGGCAAGGCGATCGGCTCCGGCGTCTACAAGCTGGACTCCTTCGGTGAGAAGCAGGCCGTCTTCTCGGTCAACTCCTCCTACGAGGGCACGGTCAAGGCCAAGAACTCCGGCCTGACCCTCAAGCTCTTCCAGGGCGACCAGAAGGGCCTGGCCGCCGCCCTGAACAAGGGCGACATCGACCTCGCCTACCGAGGCCTCACCGCGAAGGACACCGCGGCCCTGCAGAGTTCGGCAACCGCCGGGAAGAAGGGCGTCGACGTCATCGAGGGCACCAGCGCCGAGGTCCAGGACCTGGTCTTCAACATGAAGGACCCGGTCGCGGGCAAGATCGGGGTGCGCAAGGCCATCGCCTATCTCGTCGACCGCGAGGCCCTGGTGCGCGACGTCTACTCGTCCACCGCGAGCCCGCTGTACTCGGTCATACCGAGCGGCATCACCGCCCACAGCACCGCCCTGTTCGACCAGTACGGCGGCACCCCCCAGCCCGCCAAGGCGAAGGCGGCGCTGCACTCGGCGGGCATCACCGGCAAGGTGAAGCTGACGCTGTGGTCCACCCCCAGCCGCTACGGCCCGTCCACCGACGACGAGTTGAAGGCCCTCGCGGGCCAGCTCAACGCGAGCGGACTGTTCGACGCGGACGTGAAGTCGGTCGAGTTCAAGCAGTACGAGAAGGACATCGAGGCCGGGAAGTACGGCGTCTACGTGAAGGGCTGGGTGCCGGACTACCCGGACCCGGACAACTTCACCCTGCCGTTCTTCGGCAAGGGCAACGTGCTGTCCAACAGCTACACGAACAAGCAGATCACCGACGAGATCCTGCCGGCGACCTCGGCCACCGCCGACCGCTCGGCCACCGAGGCCGACTTCGGCAGGCTCCAGGACATCGTGGCCGACGAACTCCCGGTCCTGCCGCTGTGGCAGGGCAAGCAGTACGCGGTCGCGCGGACCGGCATCACCGGCCTGGAGTGGACCCTGGACGCGTCCACGGTCTTCCGTTTCTGGGAGATCAAGAAGGGCTGAGCCGAGTGACCCCTGGCGGCCGGCCGAGTCGACACCGGCCCCGCCAGGGGCACGGGCTGTGATCATGTGCGGCTCTGCCGCGTGGCCGCGAGGGCGGGTGCCGTCGGCCCCACCCGGGACGCGGAGAACTGCGCGACCAGCCACGCACGGCACGCACTGGACGCACAGACGAAGCCCCTCCGGCCCTTGAGGAGCCCGGGTCGAGGAACGGAGCCCCCGGTGCCTCAGGGAGCCACCCCGCCCTACTGGGCGCCCGGCCGGACCAGCCCGCTCTCGTACGCGTACACCGCCGCCTGCACCCGGTCGCGCAGCCCGAGCTTCGTCAGCACGTGCCCCACGTGCGTCTTGACCGTCGTCTCGCTGACGAACAGATCCGCCGCGATCTCCGCGTTGGAAAGACCGCGCGCCACCAGCTTCAGGACCTCGACCTCGCGGTCGGTCAGCGTGTGCAGCGTGTCCGGGACGGGCTCCTCGCCGGACGGCAGGTGGTCGGCGTACTTGTCGAGGAGGCGGCGCGTGATCGACGGCGCCAGCATCGCCTCGCCGGCCGCGACCACCCGGATCGCCTGGACCAGCTCATGGGCGGGCGCGTCCTTCAGAAGGAAGCCGCTGGCCCCCGCCTTGAGCGCCTCCACCACGTACTCGTCGAGGTCGAAGGTGGTCAGGACGAGCACCTTCGCCGGGCCGTCCTTGCCCGGCCCGCTGATCTGCCGGGTCGCCTCGACCCCGTCCATCCGGGGCATCCGGATGTCCATCAGGACCACGTCGGGCTGGAGCGCCCGCACCTGATCGAGGGCCTGGAGACCGTCACCGGCCTCGCCGACCACCGCGATGTCCTGCTCGGCCTCCAGGATCATCCGGAAACCGGTGCGCAGCAGCGGCTGGTCGTCGACCAGTAGGACGCGGATCGCCACGGGTACTCCTCATCAGGATTGCTGGACCGGGCCCATTCTGCCCTGCTCACCGGTGGTGGGTGCGGCCGGGCGCGGGCCGGGGCGGCCGCCGCCGTGGGAGCGCCCCCGGCCGTCGGTCACCACCGGGACTCAGCCTGCCGACTCCGGGGCCGGGGTGATGGACAGCGGGTATACCGGGGGAGTCCCGCCGAATTCGGGACAGACCGCCTGATGGTCGCACCAGCCGCACAGCTTCGTGGGCCGTGGCCGCCAGTCGCCCGTCTCGGTGGCGAGCCGGATCGCCTCCCACAGCGCGAGCAGCTTCCGCTCCACCTGCACCAGGTCCGCCTCGACCGGGTCGTACGTCAGCACGTCGCCGCTGCCCAGGTACACCAGCTGGAGCCTGCGCGGCACGACCTGCTTCAGCCGCCACACGACCAGGGCGTAGAACTTCATCTGGAACAGCGCGCTCTCGGCGTATTCCGGCCGCGGGGCCTTGCCCGTCTTGTAGTCGACGATCCGCACCTCGCCGGTGGGTGCCACGTCGACCCGGTCGATCACCCCGCGCAGCCGCAGCCCCGACGCCAGCTCCGTCTCGACGAAGAACTCCCGCTCCACCGGCTCCAGCCGTGTCGGATCCTCCAGCGAGAACCAGCGCTCCACCAGCCGCTCGGCCTCGCCCAGCCACCGGGCGAGCCGCTCGCCCTCGGTGTCCTCGGCGAACAGCTCGGTCAGCTCCGGCTTCGACTCGAGCAGCCGGTCCCACTGCCCCGGGATCATCGACTTGGCGCGCGGCGCGGTGCGCTCGACGGCCGGGTCGTCGAAGAGCCGCTCCAGGACCGCGTGCACCAGGGTGCCGCGCGTGGCCGCCTCGCTCGGCTTCTCCGGCAGTCTGTCGATCACCCGGAACCGGTACAGCAGAGGGCACTGCATGAAGTCGTTCGCCCGCGACGGCGACAGCGACGTCGGCTGTTGTGCGGCCGCGGCCCCACCGGTGCTCGTACTCATGACACAGACCCTACGACCCGCCACTGACAGCGAGCGGAATACCATCGACGACAGGCGCCCTCACCCTGCATGATCGTGACATCGCGCCATGCAGCGAACATTCGGCGGACGAGGAGAGTCCGGCCGGGGCACCGGGGGCACATTCCCCGGAGCAGGCATCGTACCGACGAAGGGAACCCGTGGAAGACAGCGGCGAGAGCGGCAAGCGCGGGCGGCCGCGGTCCGGCGCGGAGGGCGACACCCCCGCCGCCGGTGGCGGCAACGGGAAGCAGCCCCGGCCCGGCCCCGGCGGCGGGCTCCTGATGGGCCGCCCCTTCGGAGTGCCCGTCTATGTCGCCCCCAGCTGGTTCCTGGTCGCCGCCCTGATCACCTGGGTCTTCGGCGGCCAGCTGGACCGGGTGCTGCCCGAACTCGGTGCCGCCCGCTACCTCGTGTCCCTCTTCTTCGCGGTGGCCTTCTACGCCTCCGTCCTGGTCCACGAACTCGCCCACACGGTGGCGGCCCTCCGCTTCAGACTGCCGGTGCGCCGCATCCAGCTCCAGTTCTTCGGCGGCGTCTCCGAGATCGAGAAGGAGACCGAGACGCCGGGCCGCGAATTCGTCCTGGCCTTCGTCGGCCCGCTGCTCTCCCTGGTCCTGTCCGGCGTCTTCTACCTGGGCATGAAGGCCGTCGAACCGGGCACCGTGCCCGGCGTCCTGCTGGCCGGCCTGATGATCTCCAACCTCATCGTCGCCGGCTTCAACCTGCTGCCCGGCCTCCCGCTCGACGGCGGCCGCATGCTCCGCGCCGTCGTCTGGAAGATCACCGGCAAGCCCATGAGCGGCACCGTGGCCGCCGCCTGGGTCGGCCGCGCCCTCGCCGTCACCGTCCTCATCGGCCTGCCGATGCTGACCCAGACCGGCGTGCTCGGGAACTCGCCCGACGAGGTCAGCGGCATGGACACCGTCACCGACGCGCTGCTCGCCGCCATCCTCGCCGCGATCATCTGGACCGGCGCGGGCAACAGCCTGCGCATGGCCCGGCTGCGCGAGCACCTTCCCGAGCTGCGTGCCCGAACCCTCACCCGGCGCGCCGTCCCCGTCGAGTCCACCACCCCGCTCTCCGAGGCGCTGCGCCGCGCCAACGAGGCCGGCGCCCGCGCCCTGGTCGTCGTCGACGGGCACGGCGACCCGACCGCCCTGGTCCGCGAGGCGGCCATCGTCGGCGTCCCCGAACACCGCCGCCCCTGGGTCGCCGTCAGCGGCCTCGCCCAGGACCTCACCGACGGCATGCGGGTGCCGGCCGAACTCGCCGGCGAGCCGCTCCTCGACCTCCTCCGGGCCACCCCCGCGACCGAGTACCTGGTCGTCGAGGAGACCGGGGAGATCTACGGAGTGCTGTCCGCGGCCGACGTGGAGAGGGCGTTCGTCGCGGCCATGGCACGGCCCGGCGCCTGACGGCGTCCGGCGGCCCGCCGCCCACCGGCCTTGCCACCGGAGCGCGGCCGCCGTGGCGTTCGCGGCCTCGTACGGCCGGTACTCTGGTCGTATGTCCGAACCGACCGGTGCCGCCCGCCGTCGCGGGCCCTTCAAGGTCGGGGACCAGGTCCAGCTCACCGACCCCAAGGGACGCCACTACACCTTCACGCTCGAAGCCGGGAAGAATTTCCACACCCACAAGGGTTCCTTCCCGCACGACGAGCTGATCGGTGCTCCCGAGGGCAGTGTTGTCCGTACCACGGGAAACGTCGCCTACCTCGCGCTGCGCCCCCTGCTCCCCGACTTCGTCCTGTCCATGCCCCGCGGCGCCGCCGTGGTCTACCCCAAGGACGCGGGGCAGATCCTGGCCTTCGCCGACATCTTCGCCGGCGCCCGCGTCGTCGAGGCGGGGGTCGGCTCGGGCTCGCTGAGCGCCTTCCTGCTGCGCGCCATCGGCGACCACGGGATGCTGCACTCCTACGAGCGCCGCGAGGACTTCGCCGAGATCGCCACGCAGAACGTGGAGCGCTACTTCGGCGGACCGCACCCCGCCTGGCAGCTCACCGTCGGCGACCTCCAGGACAACCTGTCGGACACCGACGTGGACCGCGTGATCCTGGACATGCTCGCCCCCTGGGAGTGCCTGGACGCCGTCTCCAAGGCGCTCGTCCCCGGCGGCATCCTGTGCTGCTACGTGGCCACCACCACCCAGCTCTCGCGCACCGTCGAGTCCATCCGGGAGATCGGCTGCTTCGCCGAGCCGCAGCCCTGGGAGTCGATGATCCGCAACTGGCACGTCGAGGGCCTGGCCGTGCGCCCGGACCACCGGATGATCGGCCACACCGGCTTCCTGGTGACCGCCCGCCGCCTCGCGGACGGCGTGGAACCCCCGATGCGCCGCCGTCGCCCCGCCAAGGGCGCGTACGGCGACGACTACGAGGGCCCCAACAAGGACTGACCAGTCCCCGAAGCTGGGCCCCGTACAACGAACCGGCGCCGCCGCCGAGTTCCCGGACCGACCCGGGAACTCGGCGGCGGCGCCTTTACGTTGAGCCTGTTGCCCCGGTATTCCGCCCACCTGTGACGTGTGGCACGATGCTGGCCACCCCCACTCGCACCGCCCTTCACAGGAGACCTCCCGCGTGCTGACTGCCGCCGTCCCTGAGCTCGCGCACACCCACGCCCGCCCCGTGCACTGGATCGCCACGGCGACCGCGATGGCCGCGGTGGTCGCGCTCGCGGGCTTCCTGCAACCGGACGCGGCCAAGGCCACGCAGAGCCCCGGCGAGCGCGGCGGCGCCCCTGTCACGACGGCCGCGGCCCCCGATCCGGGCGCGGTCGCGTTCCCCCTGCGGTGCGGGCCGATGGGCTCGGTGGTGGAGAAGCGTGCCACCGGCGACCTCGACGGCGACGGAGTCCCGGAGACGGTGGCGGTCGTGCACTGCAAGGCCGGCGGCGGCACCCCGCCCAGCGGCGTCTACGTCCTGACGCGGCCGGTGACCGAGGGAGCACCGCCGCGCGTGGTGGCGACGCTGGTGGACCCGAAGGAGAAGCAGACCGTCACCGAGGTCGCCGTGCGGAGCGGCGCCGTGGCGGCGACCCTGCTCGGCTACTCGTCCGACGACGTCCCGCGCTACGCGCCGGACGTGCGCCAGGAGGTCAAGTGGCGCTGGCAGGGCGGGAAGTTCGTCCGCTCGTCCGGCGCCGCCCCGATGGGCGTCTGAGCCGGCGCCGGACAGCGCCCCGTCACCTTCCGCTCACTGCGCGTCGGGGCCGTACACCTCGACGCTGTCCGAAACCCGACGTACGTGAATGCAGTCACCCGGGCACTCCTTCGCGGAGTCCACGACGTCCTGGAGCAGCGGCAGCGGGACGGGTGTGGTGGCCCCGGGCGACTGGAGCAACTCGTCCTCGGAACTCTTCACATACGCAAGCCCGTCGATGTCCAGCTCGAAGACTTCGGGGGCGTACTGGACGCAGATGCCGTCGCCGGTGCACAGGTCCTGGTCGATCCAGACTTCGAGAGCCTCGTTCATGTGCCTGCCGTTCCTGCGCGAGTGAATCAATCGATGCCAGCCCTGACGGGTGTTGACCCATCGACGATAACAACCGCCCGCTTTCCGATGTTGATGGGTGGGTATTCCCCTGGCGTGAGGGAGAGCGCAAGGGTGAAGATCAGACACACCTCAGAGTCTTTGTGATCTAGGGGTTTCAATCACCACCAGCCCAGGTAGGGTCAGGAAGCGTCCAGCTCCCCTTGGAGGAGGTGAGGACCGTGGCAGCCCACGACGACGACATCAACCGCGGCATCCGGCCCGGGCGGGGGTCTGAGGACCCAGCCGGCCAGGTTGCCTATCTAGAGCAGGAAATCGCCGTCCTGCGACGCAAGCTCGCCGACTCTCCGCGTCATACGAGGATTCTCGAAGAGCGGATCGTCGAGCTGCAGACCAGCCTGGCGGGCGTGTCCGCACAGAACGAGCGGCTCGCCAACACGCTCCGCGAGGCCCGCGACCAGATCGTGGCCCTCAAGGAGGAGGTCGACCGGCTCGCGCAGCCGCCGGCCGGCTTCGGCGTCTTCCTGCAGTCCAACGAGGACGGCACCGTCGACATCTTCACCGGGGGCCGCAAGCTCCGGGTGAACGTCAGCCCCAGCGTCGAACCCGACGAACTGCGGCGCGGCCAGGAAGTCATGCTCAACGAAGCGCTCAACGTGGTCGAGGCCATGGAGTTCGAGCGCGCCGGGGACATCGTCACCCTCAAGGAGATCCTCGAGGACGGCGAGCGCGCCCTGGTGATCGGGCACACCGACGAGGAACGGGTGGTGAGGCTCGCCGAGCCGCTCCTGGACATCACCATCCGCCCCGGCGATGCGCTCCTGCTGGAACCCAGGTCCGGCTACGTGTACGAAGTGGTGCCGAAGAGCGAGGTCGAGGAACTCGTCCTCGAAGAGGTTCCGGACGTCGACTACGACAAGATCGGCGGTCTGGGCAACCAGATCGAGCTGATCCGCGACGCGGTCGAACTCCCCTACCTCTACCCCGACCTCTTCAAGGAGCACGAACTGCGGCCGCCGAAGGGCATCCTGCTCTACGGCCCGCCCGGATGCGGCAAGACGCTGATCGCGAAGGCGGTCGCCAACTCCCTCGCCAAGAAGGTCGCCGAGGTGACCGGCCAGCCCGCGGGGAAGTCCTACTTCCTCAACATCAAGGGCCCCGAGCTCCTCAACAAGTACGTCGGCGAGACCGAGCGGCACATCCGCCTCGTCTTCCAGCGTGCGCGGGAGAAGGCGAGCGAGGGCACGCCCGTCATCGTCTTCTTCGACGAGATGGAATCCCTCTTCCGCACCCGTGGATCCGGTGTCAGCTCGGACGTGGAGAACACCATCGTCCCGCAGCTGCTCGCCGAGATCGACGGCGTGGAGGGTCTTGAGAACGTCATCGTCATCGGCGCCTCCAACCGCGAGGACATGATCGACCCCGCGATCCTGCGGCCCGGCCGGCTCGATGTGAAGATCAAGATCGAGCGTCCGGACGCGGAGGCGGCGAAGGACATCTTCGCCAAGTACCTCAGGTCGTCGCTGCCGCTGCACGCCGACGACCTCGCCGAGCACGGCGGGGACGCCGAGGGCACCACCCACGCGATGATCCAGTCCGTGGTGGAGCAGATGTACGCGGAGTCCGAGGAGAACCGCTTCCTGGAAGTCACGTACGCCAACGGCGACAAGGAAGTCCTGTACTTCAAGGACTTCAACTCCGGCGCCATGATCCAGAACATCGTGGACCGGGCCAAGAAGATGGCCATCAAGGCCTTCCTCGACCAGAACCAGAAGGGCCTTCGCATCTCCCACCTCCTCCAGGCCTGCGTGGACGAGTTCAAGGAGAACGAGGACCTGCCGAACACCACCAACCCGGACGACTGGGCCCGGATTTCCGGAAAGAAGGGCGAGCGGATCGTATTCATCCGCACCCTTGTCACCGGAAAGCAGGGCGCGGACACCGGACGCTCCATCGACACGGTGGCCAACACCGGTCAGTACCTGTAAAAGGCAGGCCGGCTGCGGGTGCCCGGGCGGGCATCCGCAGCCGACTGCTTTTCAGGCCATGAACAGGCCACGAGCACAGCAAGAGCAATGACGGAATTGATCTCCCCACCAGCGCAAAGGCGTTCTAGGCTCTTCGGTACCGCCGAGTCGCGCAGTGCGGGGACGGGCACCGCACACGCACCGGAGAACCAGCGGTACTTGAGCGCCGCTCCCGCGGGGGAGCGCCGCCGGGCAAGGAGGGCCGCATGACCGTACGGCGAGTAATGGGCATCGAGACGGAGTACGGGATCTCCGTCCCCGGCCACCCCAACGCCAATGCCATGCTCACCTCGTCCCAGATCGTCAACGCCTACGCGGCGGCGATGCACCGGGCGCGCCGCGCCCGCTGGGACTTCGAGGAGGAGAACCCGCTGCGGGACGCCCGCGGCTTCGACCTCGCCCGCGAGGCCGCCGACTCAAGCCAGCTCACCGACGAGGACATCGGCCTCGCCAACGTCATCCTGACCAACGGGGCCCGGTTGTACGTCGACCACGCACACCCCGAGTACAGCTCACCCGAGGTCACCAACCCGCGCGACGCCGTCCTGTGGGACAAGGCCGGCGAGCGCATCATGGCCGAGGCGGCCGAGCGCGCGGCCCAGCTGCCCGGCGCCCAGCCGATCCACCTGTACAAGAACAACACCGACAACAAGGGCGCCTCCTACGGCACCCACGAGAACTACCTGATGAAGCGGGAGACCGCGTTCTCGGACATCGTGCGCCACCTGACGCCGTTCTTCGTGTCGCGCCAGGTCATCACCGGCGCCGGACGCGTCGGCATCGGCCAGGACGGCCACGAGCACGGCTTCCAGATCAGCCAGCGCGCCGACTACTTCGAGGTCGAGGTCGGCCTGGAGACGACCCTCAAGCGGCCGATCATCAACACCCGTGACGAGCCGCACGCGGACGCCGAGAAGTACCGCCGCCTGCACGTGATCATCGGCGACGCGAACCTGTCGGAGATCTCGACCTACCTCAAGCTGGGCACGACCTCCCTGGTCCTCTCCATGATCGAGGAAGGGTTCATCAACGTCGACCTGGCCGTGGACCAGCCGGTCCGCACCCTCCACCAGGTCTCGCACGACCCCACCCTGCGGCATCTGGTCACGCTGCGCAGTGGCCGCACGCTGACGGCCGTCCAGTTGCAGATGGAGTACTTCGAGCTGGCCCGCAAGTACGTCGAGGAGCGGTTCGGGGCGGACGCCGACGAGCAGACCAAGGACGTCCTGGTCCGCTGGGAGGACGTCCTGAACCGCCTGGAGAACGACCCGATGAGCCTGTCGGGCGAGCTCGACTGGATCGCCAAGCGCGAGCTCATGGAGGGCTACCGGCGCCGGGACGGGCTGGACTGGGACGCGGCCCGGCTGCACCTGGTGGACCTCCAGTACGCCGACGTACGGCCCGAGAAGGGCCTGTACAACCGTCTGGTGGCCCGCGGCAAGATGAAGCGGCTCCTGGACGATCCCGGCGTCCTGCGGGCGCAGACGAAGCCCCCCGAGGACACCAGGGCGTACTTCCGCGGCCGCTGCCTGGAGCAGTACGCGGACGACGTCGCGGCGGCCTCCTGGGACTCGGTGATCTTCGATCTGCCCGGCCGTGACTCGCTGCAGCGGGTGCCAACCCTGGAACCCCTACGCGGAACGCGTAATCACGTGAAGGCGCTGCTCGACCGGTGCCGCACGGCCGAAGATCTGGTGCGGGTGCTCTCCGGCGGCTGAAAGACCGCGGGTGTGGGAAACACAGAGGTAGGCCCCGCACGTTCCACCAAGTGCGGGGCCGATGTCAGACCCTGCTTGTAGGGTCTGATCAAGGACATCGAACCGAGCGGGGTGAGGTAGATGGCGACCAAGGACACCGGCGGCGGCCAGCAGAAGGCGACGCGCTCCACCGAGGAGGTCGAGGAGCAGGCGCAGGACGCGCAGGCTTCCGAGGACCTCAAGGAGCGGCAGGAGAAGCTCTCCGACGACGTGGACTCCGTCCTGGACGAGATCGACGATGTGCTCGAGGAGAACGCCGAGGACTTCGTGCGGTCATTCGTTCAAAAGGGTGGACAGTAGTTCACGCATGTGAACATGGGGGTGCGTCGTGGGAAGCCCGGCCGGGGTCGCGGGCTTCCCACCACGTTCCCCCCGGGCCCCACGGGGCTCATCGCGTAATTGGCCTGTCCTGCCTGGCCGTTCATGTGGATCATTGCCACACGCCGGGTAGGGTCCCAGGCGTACTGTGCTTCAACTGCAATTCGGCCATCGGCCTGTTGGGGGAGATCCCCGGCACCGTCCGTCGGGCTGCCGCCTACTTGGAAGGAAACTCGTGGAAGCCAACACTCGTGGCACGGGGCGTCTACCAGCTGCCTTCCTGACGCCTGGCTCCTCCTCGTTCATGGACTTCCTGTCCGAACACTCGCCGGAGATGCTGCCCGGCAAGCGCGTCCTGCCGCCCGTGCAGGGCGCGCTCGAAGCCCCGCACGGCACGACGATCGTCGCGGCGACGTTCCCCGGCGGGGTCGTCCTGGCCGGCGACCGGCGGGCCACGATGGGCAACATGATCGCCCAGCGCGACATCGAGAAGGTCTTCCCGGCCGACGAGTACTCGGCGGTCGGCATCGCCGGCACCGCCGGTCTCGCCGTCGAGATGGTCAAGCTCTTCCAGCTGGAGCTGGAGCACTTCGAGAAGGTCGAAGGCGCCACGCTCTCCCTGGAGGGCAAGGCCAACCGGCTCTCCACCATGATCCGCGGCAATCTCGGCATGGCCATGCAGGGCCTCGCCGTGGTCCCGCTCTTCGCGGGCTACGACGTGGACCGCGACAAGGGCCGGATCTTCTCCTACGACGTCACCGGCGGCCGCTCCGAGGAGCACGGCTTCGCCGCCACCGGCTCCGGCTCCATCTTCGCCCGGGGCTCCATGAAGAAGCTCTACCGCGACGACCTGACGGAGCAGGAGACGACCACCCTCGTCATCCAGGCGCTCTACGACGCGGCCGACGACGACTCGGCGACCGGCGGCCCCGACATGGCGCGCCGGATCTTCCCGATCGTCACCGTCATCACCGAGGACGGGTTCCGCAGGCTCACCGAGGCGGAGTCCTCCGAGCTCGCCCGCTCCGTCCTGGCACGGCGGCTGGAGCAGCCCGACGGCCCCCGGGCCTCCCTCCTCTGAGGCCCCCGCAGGCCCCGAGATGACCCCGCCACTGACAGAAAGGGACGGTTAGCCGGTGTCGACCCCGTTCTATGTCTCACCCCAGCAGGCCATGGCCGACCGTGCGGAGTACGCCCGCAAGGGCATCGCCCGCGGCCGCAGCCTGGTCGTGATCCAGTACGCCGACGGCATCGTGTTCGTCGGTGAGAACCCGTCCCGCGCGCTGCACAAGTTCAGCGAGATCTACGACCGGATCGGCTTCGCGGCCGCCGGCAAGTACAACGAGTACGAGAACCTCCGTATCGGCGGCGTCCGTTACGCCGATCTGCGCGGATACACCTACGACCGCGACGACGTGACGGCCCGTGGGCTGGCCAACGTCTACGCCCAGACCCTCGGCACCATCTTCTCCAGCGTCGGCGAGAAGCCGTACGAGGTGGAGCTGGTCGTCGCCGAGGTCGGCAGCACCCCCGAAGAGGACCAGATCTACCGGCTGCCGCACGACGGCTCGATCGTGGACGAGCACGGCTCGGTCGCGGTCGGCGGCAACTCCGAGCAGATCAGCACCTTCCTGGACCAGCGCCACCAGGACGGCATGTCGCTCGCCGAGGCGCTGAAGCTGGCCGTGCAGGCCCTGTCGAGCCAGGCCAACGGCGCCGACCGGGAGATCCCCGCCGAGCGCCTGGAGGTCGCGGTCCTGGACCGGACGCGGCCCCAGCAGCGGAAGTTCAAGCGCATCGTCGGCCGGCAGCTCTCCCGGCTGCTCCAGGCCGATGTGGCCAAGACCGAGCCCACCGAGGCCCCGTCCGACCTGGAGGAGACGGAGGACGAGTAGTCCCCGCCGTCGCGCACGCGCCCCGGTTCCGCCTCAGGCGGGCCGGGGCGCGGCCGTTGATCCCCGCACGGCCAGGGCGACGGGCAGGTCCCCGGTGTCGGGCTCCCGGCCCTCCAGGACGGCGAGCAGCGCCGCCATGCCGCGCGCCCCGACCTGCTCGGCGGGCAGCGCCAGCGTGGTCAGCTCCGGCTCCAGGGCGTTGGCGAGGGTGAGACCGTCGAAACCCGTGACGGACACGTCGTCCGGGACGCGCAGCCCGAGCCGGCGGGCGGCCTTGCAGGCGCCCGCCGCGAGGAAGTCGTCGTCGCACACCAGCGCCGTCGGCCGGGGACCGGGGCCGCGCAGGACCTGCTCCGCGGCCCGTCGGCCCCAGTCCACGCCGAGCGCCGCCCGGGCCGTGACCAGCCGGGCGTCCGGCACCCCGGCGAGCGCGTCCTGGAGCGCCCGGGCGCGCACGACGAACGTCCAGGAGTCCACGTCGGCCGCGATGTGCGCGAAGCGGCGGTGGCCGAGCCCGAGCAGATGCTCCGTCAGGCGCCGTACGCCGTCCGCGATGTCGAGGTTGACGTGGGCGACGGGCCCAGGGTCCCCGGGGTCGCTGTCGAGCATCACCAGCGGCAGGTCGCTGCCGCGGATCGAGGCGAGCGCGTCCGCCGCCATCGAGGAGGCGATCACGCCGTCGAGGGCGGTGCGCGCGGAGTCGAAGGGGTCCCGGGCCGGGCCGATGCCCTCGGGGGAGGGGTAGAGCACCACGCCGAAGCCGTGCTCGGCCGCGACCCGGGCCGCGCCCGCGTAGACCTGGGCGAAGAACTCACTGGTCATGGCGGGCACCACCAGGAGTGCCGTGCGGGTGCGGCCGAGGCGCAGGCTGCGCGCGGCCAGGTTCGGCCGGTAGCCCAGCTCCCGCGCGGCCGAGCGGACCAGCTCCGCCGTCCGCTCCGAGACCCGCCCCCGCCACTTGTCGCCGAGGACCAGCGAGACGGTGGCCTGCGAGACACCCGCCGCGCCCGCCACGTCCCGGCTGGTGGGCCGGGACCCGGCAGGCCGCCCGGACATCGCGGCGCGGGCCGCGCGCACTCCCGTACGGGCCGCGACCGGCGTGGACTCCGGGCTCTCCGGGCTGGTCACAGGTCCTCCAGGGCGGCTGGTCGGCGGGCGCGGGGTGGACCCGCGGACTCGCCACATGGTACGTATGACGCCGGACGTTATACGTAACACTGAGGGAGTGGTCATGGCGGCGGGATACGCGGAGATCCTTCGGACCCGGCATGCCGCGCGGCTGCTCGCGGGGACCCTCACCGGCCGGCTGCCCAACGCGACCGCCGCGATCGCGGTGGTCTTCTTCGTCCGCTCCCAGGGCGGCGGCTACGCGCTCGCGGGCGGTCTCACCGCCGTGTACGGGGTGGCCACGGCCGTGGGCCAGCCGCTGCTCGGCCGGGCCGTCGACCTGTACGGGCAGCCGCGCGTGATGCTCCCCGCCTCGGTCCTGTCCGCCCTCGGCATGGCGCTGCTCGCTGTCGTCGGCATCGAGCCGGCGGCCCTCGCCTACGCGGCGGTCCTCGTGGCCGGGCTCGCCACACCGCCCCTGGAGGGCGGGCTGCGAGCCCTGTGGCCCAGCGTCCTGGGCCGCGAGGAGCAGGTGCACACCGCCTACGCCATGGACGCGATAGCCCAGGAGGTGATGTTCACGGTCGGCCCGCTGCTCGTCACCGTGTCCATCGCGCTCTGGTCGCCCGCCACCGCGCTGCTCCTGATCAACGCGCTCGGCGTGCTCGGCGCACTGAGCGTCGTCCTGTCCGAACCGTCCAGGGCCTGGCGTTCGGCCCCCCGCGAGGCGCACTGGCTGGGCGCCCTGCGCTCGCCCGGGCTCCTCGCGCTGCTCGGCTCGTTCTTCTTCGTCGGCCTGGCGCTCGGCGCCATCATCGTGGCCGCGTCCGCCTACGGCGACGACCACGGCAGCGACCAGATCTACGGCTGGCTGATGGCCGCCAACGGGCTTGGCGCTCTGCTCGGCGGACTCCTCTACGGCGCCCGCCAGTGGAGCGGCGCGCCCGAGAAGCGCCTGCGGGTCCTCGTGGCCCTGCTGGCCGTCGGCTATCTGCCGCTGGCCCTCGCGCCCGGCGTCCCCGCGATGGCCGCCCTCACCGTGGTCTCCGGCCTCTTCCTCGCGCCGTCCATCGCCTGCGCGTTCATCGTCGTCGACCGGCACGCGCCGCGCGGCACGGTCACCGAGGCGTTCTCCTGGCTCGTGACTGCCTTCGGCGTCGGCACCGCGCTCGGCACCGCGGCCGCGGGCCCGGCGGTCGAACTCGGCGGAACCGGAGCCAGTTTCGCGGTCGCGGGCGGCGGCGGCCTCGCGGCCCTCGTCGTACTCCTCGCCACCCAGCGCGTCCTGGCAGCTCCCAGGGGTCGGCCTGATGTCGCCGGAGTTGACGAAAATGATCGAAACCGTGCCGTCGAACCCGGTTTCAGCTCAGGCCATCAGGCGTAATGTTCACTCATGGACCGCCGCATTTTCGGGCTGGAGAACGAGTACGGCGTCACGTGCACGTTCAGGGGACAGCGCCGACTGTCTCCTGACGAAGTGGCGCGCTACCTCTTCCGCCGTGTTGTGTCATGGGGCCGCAGCAGCAACGTCTTTCTGCGGAACGGCGCCCGCCTCTACCTCGACGTGGGATCGCATCCGGAATACGCAACTCCCGAATGCGACAACGTGACCGAACTGGTCACCCACGACAAAGCCGGTGAGCGCATTCTCGAAGGCCTGCTCGTCGACGCCGAACGCCGCCTGCACGAGGAGGGAATCGCGGGCGACGTCTATCTCTTCAAGAACAACACCGACTCGGCGGGAAACTCCTACGGCTGCCACGAGAACTATCTCGTCGCCCGGCACGGGGAGTTCTCGCGGCTCGCGGACATCCTCATCCCCTTCCTCGTCACCCGCCAGCTGATCTGCGGCGCCGGCAAGGTGCTGCAGACCCCGCGCGGCGCCGTCTACTGCGTCAGCCAGCGCGCCGAGCACATCTGGGAGGGCGTCAGCTCCGCCACCACCCGCTCGCGTCCGATCATCAACACCCGCGACGAGCCGCACGCCGACGCCGAGCGCTACCGGCGCCTGCACGTCATCGTCGGCGATTCCAACATGTCCGAGACGACCATGCTCCTGAAGGTCGGCGCCACCGACCTCGTGCTGCGCATGATCGAGGCCGGCACGGTCATGCGCGACCTCACCCTGGAGAACCCGATCCGGGCCATCCGCGAGGTCTCCCACGACATCACGGGCCAGCGCAAGGTGCGCCTGGCCAGCGGGCGCGAGGCGTCCGCCCTCGAAGTCCAGCGCGAGTACTACGAGAAGGCCGTCGACTTCGTGGAGCGGCGCGGCATCCGCACCGGCACCGTCGACCAGGTCCTCGAACTGTGGGGACGCACCCTGGACGCGATCGAGGCCGAGGACCTCGACCGGATCGGCACCGAGATCGACTGGGTCATGAAGTACAAGCTCATCGAGCGGTACCGGGCCAAGAACAACATGACCATGTCGCACCCCCGGGTCGCGCAGATAGACCTCGCCTACCACGACATCCACCGCCGGCGGGGCCTGTACTACCTCCTGGAGCGCAAGGGCCAGGCGGCCAGGATCTGCAACGACCTGAAGATCTTCGAGGGCAAGTCGGTGCCCCCGCAGACCACCAGGGCCCGGCTGCGCGGCGACTTCATCCGCCGCGCCCAGGAGCAGCGCCGGGACTTCACCGTCGACTGGGTGCACCTGAAGCTCAACGACCAGGCGCAGCGCACCGTGTTGTGCAAGGACCCGTTCCGGTCGGTGGACGACCGGGTGGAGAAGCTGATCGCCGGAATGTGAGCCGCCACGAGCGGTTGTGACCGGGGGCCCCGCGCGCTGTCGCGTACGGGGCCCCCGGGCATGCCGGACCCTTGTGGGACGGGAGCGGGGCCGTAGAGTGGCCGCTCCGACCGTTCCAGCTACCCCGAGGACCACTGTGCGACGCCGACTTGCTGCCGCGCTCATCGTGCCGGCCCTGATGCTCACCGCGGCCTGCGGAGGAGGTGACGACGCGGCGAAGAAGAAGGACGCGTCCGCTTCGCCCACCGACTCGGCGTCGCAGGCCCCCGCCCCCAAGCCGGTGTCCGACGCCTCGCCGATGCCCACCGTCGCGGGCGACGCGGGCAAGAAGCCCACGATCACCATCCCCAAGGGCGACCCGAGCGGGAAGTTCGTCGTCAAGACCCTGACCGCGGGCACCGGCCAGGAGGTCAAGAAGGACGACCTCGCCGTCACGAAGTACACCGGGAAGATCTGGAAGAGCGGCAAGGACCTCGCCGGTTCGTACGATCAGGGCGGTGTGCCGCAGGTCATCCCGGCGGGCTCGCAGACCTACATCCCGGCGTTCAGCGAGGCGGTGCTCGGCCAGAAGGTGGGCGCCCGCGTCCTGGTCGTCGCCCCGCCGGCCGCCGCGTTCGGCGCCGCGGGCAAGCAGGAGCTCGGCGTGTCGGGCACCGACAACCTGGTCTTCGTGCTCGACATCGACAGCGTGATGCCGAAGAAGGTCGAGGGCACCCAGTCGGCCATCCCGTCCGACCTGCCGCAGATCAAGGCGGACAAGGACGAGGCCGCCACGATCAGCGTCCCGAAGAACGACCCGCCGAAGAAGCTCGTCGACCAGGTCCTCGTCGAGGGCAAGGGCGCCGAGGTCAAGAGCGGCCAGACCGTCTACATGCAGTACAGCGGCGCCACCTGGAAGCCCAACGAGGGCCTGCCCCAGGCGAAGCTGTTCGACACGTCGTGGAAGACCGGCGCCCCGTTCTCGACGGTGATCGGCCAGGGCCAGGTCATCGAGGGCTGGGACAAGGGTCTGGTCGGCAAGAAGGTCGGCAGCCGTGTCCTGCTGGTCATCCCGCCGGAGCAGGGCTACAAGGACAAGGCCCAGGGCGCGGACATCCCCGCGAACTCGACGCTGGTCTTCGTCGTGGACATCGTCGGAGCAATGTAAGACTGTCCCGGTTGCCCATAGCGATAAGTAGGAGCATTACGTGAGCATCGACAAGCCCGAGATCGACTTCCCCGAGGGTCAGCCGCCGGCGGACCTGGAGATCAAGGAGATCTGGGAGGGCGACGGCGCCGTCGCCAAGGCCGGCGACATGGTCAAGGTCCACTACGTGGGCGTGGCCTTCTCCACCGGCGAGGAGTTCGACGCCTCCTGGAACCGCGGCACCCCGCTGCAGTTCAAGCTCGGCGCCGGCCAGGTCATCTCCGGCTGGGACCAGGGCATCCAGGGCATGAAGGTCGGCGGCCGCCGCCGGCTGACCATCCCGGCCCACCTCGCCTACGGCGACCGCGGCGCCGGCAGCGCCATCGCCCCGGGCGAGACGCTGATCTTCGTCTGCGACCTGGTCGCCGTCTGAGACACACCTCGATCAGTCCTGAGCGATCGGACCTGATCAGAGCGAGGGCCCATGCCAGTCGGCATGGGCCCTCGGCTTTTGCCCGGGGAGCCCGGAGCGGTACGGTCAACGGTCGTAGCGCACAACGAGAGAGGGCGTAGGGCATCGATGGCGATTGCCAAGGCCGAGCGGCTGATGAACCTGGCGCTGTGTCTGCTCGGGACACGGCGCGCACTCAGCAAGCGGGAGCTGCGCGAGTCCATCGAGGCCTATCTCGAAGCGGGGTCCGACGACTCCTTCAACCGGATGTTCGAGCGGGACAAGGACGACCTGCGGGAGCTCGGCCTGGTCATCGAGACCGTCGAGAACCTCGACGGCGAGACCGGCTACCTCGCCCGCCGCGACAGCAACCGCCTGCCGCCGGTCCAGCTCGACGCCGAGGAGGCCGCCGCCCTCGGCCTCGCCGCCCGCGTGTGGCAGCAGGCCCGGCTCGCGGGCGCGGCCAGCGGGGCCCTCCAGAAGCTGCGCGCCGCGGGCATGCCGGAGGCCGACAATCCGTATGAGCACAGCGCGATCGAACCGCGCATCCCGGTCCACGAGGCGGCCTTCGAGCCGTTGATGCTGGCCTGCCGCGACCGGCGCCCGGTCGTCTTCGACTACCGCAAGGTCACCGCCGTGCGCCCCGAGACCCGGCACGTCGAGCCCTGGGGCCTGGAGTGCTGGCGCGGCCACTGGTACCTGGCCGGCTGGGACCGCGACCGGGGTGCCGAGCGGGTGTTCCGCCTCAGCCGCATCTGTGGCCGGGTCCGCTCCCGCGCGGGCGCCTTCACCGCCCCGGTGCCCGACGTCGTCACCGTGCGCGAGACCGTCGAGACCTGGGCGGGGGAGACCGCGACCCGCTCGGCCAGGATCCGGCTGCGCGCCGGGGCCGGCTACCCGCTGCGCTCGCGGGCCACCTCGACGAGGGAACTCGGCGACGGCTGGGACGAGTTGGAGATTCCGTACGGGCACGGGCTGGACGCCCACCTCGTGGAGTTCGGCCCGGACGTGGTCGTGCTGGAGCCCGCCGACCTGCGGGCCGACGTGATGGACCGGCTGCGCGCCGTGGCCAAGGGCTGAGGGGGACCGAACGACCATGGCTGCGAACGCCATCGACCAGACGCGGCGGATGCTGTCGCTGGTGACCTATCTGCGCGAGCGCCCCGGCGCCCATGTCGCGGATGTCGCCCGCGCCTTCGGCATCACCGAGGACGAACTCATCTCCGACCTGGACGTGCTGCCCATGTGCGGCACGAGCTTCCGCGGCGGCGACCTCCTGGACATCGACACCGACGGCGACCGCATCTGGTGGCACAACCCCGACGACGTCGCGGCGCCGCTCAGGCTCGCCGCCGACGAGGCGACCGCGCTGCTCGTCGCGGCCCGGGCCGTCTCCACGCTGCCCGGCCTGCGCGAGGGCGACCGGCAGGCGCTGCTGCGCGCCACCGCCAAGCTGGAGGCCGCGGCCGGCGAGGCCGCCGGCGCCAGCTCCCGCCTCTCGGTCACCTTCGAGTCCGAGGGCGGCGTCTTCGCCGAGGTGGACCGCGCGATCTCCGAGCGGCGCCGGCTGTGGGTGAAGTACTACTCGCCCGCGCGCGACGAGCTCACCGAGCGCGAGGTCGACCCGATCCGGCTCTTCGCCGTCGGTCACACCTATATGGAGGCGTGGTGCCGCCTCTCCGAGGCGCGGCGCACCTTCCGCCTCGACCGGGTCGCCGAGATCCGCCTGCTGGACGAGGCCTCCGCCCCGCCCGAGCTCGAACTGCGCGACCTGTCCGAAGGGCTCGTCCAGCCCTCGGCCGAGGACCCCGAGGTCGTCGTCGAGGTCAGCCCCGGCGGCCGCTGGGTCGCCGAGTACTACCCGCACGACAGCGCCGAGGAGCTTCCCGACGGCGGGCTGCGGATCACGCTGCGCACCCCCGACCCGGCGTCGCTGCGGCGCCTGGCGCTGCGCCTGGGCCAGGACGGCCGGATCGTCTCGCCGGACGACCTCGCCGAGAGCGCCCGGCGCGCCGCCCGCGAGGCGCTGGCCGGATACGAGGAACCGCCCGTGCTCGACCACCAGAGCTGAGGAGATATGCGGAACATGTCGGTATTGCCCGGTATTTCCCGTCCGGTGATCCCGGTCCTCTTCAAGGCGGCCTGCCCCGAGTGCCGCGCCCGCTTCGAGCTCGGCGCACCCGCGCTCCGGCTGGCCATCGGCGCCAGCCGCCGCACCACGTTCTACTCCTTCACCTGCCCCGAGTGCGGCTCGGCCGTCCGCAAGCCCGCCGGGGAGCGCATCATCGAACTCCTCACCGGCGGCGGCGTCCGTACGCTGCGCCTCCACTCCACCGTCTAGGGTCCGCATCCATGTTCTGGCCGATGACCGCCATCGCCCTCGGGTTCCTCGGGATCGCCGTGCTCGGCGTCCTCGCCATCAAGGTCTTCGTCGAGGCGCAGCGGCTCGGCCGCCAAGTGGCCGACACCACACGGAAGATCAACCGTGCCGCCGAGGACCTGGAACGCGCCGCGGTCGACCTCGCGGGCGCCGGGGAAACGCTGAGATGACCGGTGCGCTCTGATGTCGCCCGATTCGGGGCGGTACGCTGCACAACGCGGGCCAGGTAGCGAGGCCCGGTCCGCAAACGGGAGTACGCACGGGGATTGCCCAGCGTTCACCCCCGCGCGTTACGATCGCTGCACGTAAGGCGGTCGGACACCAGTCCGCTGCCCTCCAGCAGCCCCCTATCCTGCAGCCTCGGTGAGAAGGTAAACGCTTATGTTCGGAAGGCTCGGCGCCCCCGAGATCATTCTCATCCTCATCGTCGTCGTCCTGCTGTTCGGCGCGAAGAAGCTCCCGGACATGGCGCGGTCGCTCGGCAAGTCGGCCCGCATCCTCAAGAGCGAGGCCAAGGCCATGAAGTCGGAGGGCCAGCAGCCCGCACCGGCCGAGCCGGCCACCCCGGGCGAGCAGCCCCCGGCCCAGCGCACGATCCAGTCCGCGCCCGGCGACGTGAGCAGCGCCCGCCCGGTGAACGAGCCGACGGACACGACGCAGCGCTGACACCGGGCCGAAGCAGGCGCTGTTCACCTCTGTGACCAAAGTGACCTGCCGCACGAGATGAGGACGTGGGTTGCTCAAGTCTGCCCGCAAACAACAGAGGGACCCCGAGGGCCGGATGCCGCTCTCGGACCACCTTCGCGAGCTGCGCAACCGGCTCGCGAAGTCGGTGTTGGCGATCCTGGTCTGCGCCATCGTGGCGGCGTTCTACTACAAGGACATCGCCGAACTGATCACGCGGCCGATCAAGGAAGCCGTCAACTGCACGGTGCCGTTCAACGAGCTCACCAAGAAGGACGGTGCCTCGGAGGTCTGCGGCAACATCACCATGTCCGGCCTCATGGGGCCGTTCACGCTGATGATCAAGGTGTCGATGGTGGCGGGCGTGGTTGCGGCCAGCCCGGTCTGGCTCTACCAGCTGTGGGCGTTCGTCTCGCCCGGCCTGCACAAGCACGAGAAGCGCTACTCGCTGAGCTTCGTCGCGGCGGGCTTCCCCCTGTTCGTGGCGGGCGGCTGGTTCTCGTACAACGTGCTGCCGGCGGCGGCCCGGGTGCTTCTGGACTTCACCCCCGCGGGGGTGGCCAACCTCCTGCCGCTGAACGAGCTCATCGACCTCGTCACCCGCATGATCATCGTCTTCGGCCTCTCCTTCGAGCTGCCGCTGTTCCTCGTCATGCTCAACTTCAGCGGCATCCTCACCGGCCGCCGGATGCTGGGCTGGTGGCGCGGGATGATCATGGGTGTCACCATCTTCGCGGCCTTCGCGACGCCGACCGTCGACCCCGTGTCGATGCTCTCGCTCGCCGCCCCGATCGTGGCCCTCTACTTCGTCGCGGTCGGCATCGCCCTGATGAACGACAAGCGCCGCAAGCAGCGCGCCGAGGCCGGGCCCGCCGACGACGAGGCCTCCGAGCTCGACCTCACCCCCGAGGACGTCGGAGCGATCGAGCCCGTGAGCGCGTCGCCCGGCCTGCCCGAGCAGTCCGACGGCGGACGCTCCAGCAAGCTCAACGGGTACGACGACATCACCTGACCTTGACGGGATCGCCGGAGCTTGTAGGGTCCGGCGGGTGACCAGCGAGATCACCCTCTTCGTCAATCCCACCGCGGGACGCGGCCGGGGCGCGCACGCCGCGCAGCCGGCCGCTTCCGCGTTGCGGGCCGCCGGGTACTCCGTCCGCACCGTCCTCGGGGAGAACGCCGACGACGCGCTGCGCCGCGCCCGTGAGGCCGTCGAGGGCGGCACGGGGGCACTCGTCACCGTCGGCGGCGACGGCATGGTCAACCTCGCCCTCCAGGCCGTCGCCGGTACCAGGACCCCGCTCGGCGTCGTCGCCGCGGGCACCGGCAACGACTTCGCCCGCGCCCTCGGCCTGCCGATGGGCGACCCGGCCCGCGCCGGACAGTTCGCCGCACACGCCCTCAAGGGCGCGCACGTCAGGGACGTCGACCTGGGCCGGGCCGGCGACCGCTGGTTCGCCACCGTCCTCGCCTCCGGCTTCGACTCCAAGGTCAACGACCGCGGCAACCGCATGCGTTGGCCCGGCGGCCGCTTCAAGTACGACCTCGCGATGCTCGCCGAACTCGCCGCCTTCACGCCCACCCCGTACAAGATCACCCTCGACGGCGGAGAGACCCGCGAGATCGAGGCGACCCTCGTCGCGGTCGGGAACACCTCCTCCTACGGAGGAGGCATGCGCATCTGCGCCCGGGCCGACCCCGCCGACGGCCTGTTCGACGTCACCGTCGTCGGCGCCTGCTCCCGCGCCACCCTCGTCAAGGTCTTCCCGAAGGTCTACCGGGGCACCCACCTCGACCACCCCCGGGTGACCACGCACCGTGTCGCCTCGATCACGCTCGCCGCGGACGGCATCACCGGATACGCCGACGGGGAACCGCTCGGTCCGCTCCCGCTCACCGCGGAGTGTGTGCCCGCCGCCGTGCGGGTATTGGCTCCCGTACCGGCGTCCGGCCGGAAGGCCGTCAGTCCCGGCCTCCAATAAAGATCGCGACCTCTGTCAGAGGCGGCGGGTAGGCTCGAAGACAAGATGACAGAGGACCTCTCACCAGCCGAAGCGTACGCAGCTGCCCGGCTCCGCGCCGTCGAGCAGGCCACCGCGCTCGCACCCTTCCGCGACCTGTACGACTTCGACCTGGACCCCTTCCAGATCGAGGCCTGCCAGGCCCTCGAAGCCGGAAAGGGCGTGCTCGTCGCGGCCCCCACCGGCTCCGGAAAGACCATCGTCGGCGAGTTCGCCGTGCACCTGGCCCTGGCCCAGGGCCGCAAATGCTTCTACACCACGCCCATCAAGGCGCTGTCCAACCAGAAGTACGCCGACCTCGCACGACGCTACGGCGCCGACAAGGTGGGCCTGCTGACCGGCGACAACAGCGTCAACGCCGACGCACCCGTGGTCGTCATGACCACCGAAGTGCTCCGCAACATGCTGTACGCGGGCTCCCAGGCACTCCTCGGCCTCGGATACGTGGTGATGGACGAGGTGCACTACCTCTCCGACCGCTTCCGCGGCGCCGTATGGGAAGAGGTGATCATCCACCTCCCGGAATCCGTGACCCTGGTCTCGCTCTCGGCGACCGTCTCCAACGCGGAGGAGTTCGGCGACTGGCTGGACACCGTCCGCGGCGACACCGAAGTGATCGTCTCCGAGCACCGCCCCGTGCCCCTGTGGCAGCACGTCATGGCCGGGCGCAAGATGTACGACCTCTTCGAGGAGGAGTCCGACCACGGCGGCCGCGGCGTCGCCCGCCGCGAGGTCAACCCCGACCTGCTGCGCATGGCGCGGATGGAGAACCAGAAGACGTACAACCCGCGCGACCGGCGCCGCGGCAAGATGGTCCGCGAGGCCGACCGCGAGCGCGAGCGCCGCTCACGCTCCAGGATCTGGACGCCCGGCCGCCCCGAAGTCATCGAACGGCTCGACGCCGAAGGCCTGTTGCCGGCCATCACCTTCATCTTCAGCCGCGCCGCCTGCGAGGCGGCCGTCCAGCAGTGCATGTACGCGGGCCTCAGGCTCAACGACGAGGAAGCGCGCCAGAAGGTCCGCGAGATCGTCGAGGAGCGCACCGCCTCCATCCCCGGCGAGGACCTGCACGTCCTCGGCTACTACGAGTGGCTCGAAGGCCTGGAGCGCGGCATCGCCGCCCACCACGCGGGCATGCTGCCCACCTTCAAGGAGGTCGTCGAAGAGCTCTTCGTACGCGGCCTCGTGAAGGCCGTCTTCGCCACCGAGACCCTCGCCCTCGGCATCAACATGCCCGCACGGTCGGTGGTCCTTGAGAAGCTCGTCAAGTGGAACGGCGAGCAGCACGCCGACATCACCCCCGGCGAGTACACCCAGCTCACCGGGCGGGCCGGGCGCCGCGGCATCGACGTCGAGGGGCACGCCGTCGTCCTGTGGCAGCGCGGCATGGACCCGGGCGCACTCGCCGGCCTGGCCGGCACCCGCACCTACCCGCTGCGCTCCAGCTTCAAGCCGTCGTACAACATGGCCGTCAACCTGGTCCAGCAGTTCGGCAGGCACCGCTCGCGCGAGCTCCTCGAAACCTCCTTCGCGCAGTTCCAGGCCGACAAGTCCGTCGTCGGCATCTCGCGACAGGTCCAGCGCAACGAGGAGGGCCTGGAAGGATACCGGGAGGGTATGCACTGCCACCTCGGGGACTTCGAGGAGTACGCGCGGATGCGGCGCGACCTCAAGGACCGCGAGACCGAGCTCGCCAAACACGGCGCGGCCCAGCGCCGGGCGGCCGCCGCGGCCTCCCTGGAGAAGCTCAAGCCGGGCGACATCATCCATGTGCCGACCGGAAAGTTCGCGGGCCTCGCCCTCGTGCTCGACCCCGGTATCCCCGCGGGCCGCACCAACGGCCATCGCGGCTTCGAGCAGCACGACGGGCCCCGCCCGCTCGTGCTGACCGCCGAACGACAGGTCAAGCGGCTCGCCTCGATCGACTTCCCCGTGCCGGTGGAAGCCCTGGAGCGGATGCGCGTCCCGAAGTCGTTCAACGCGCGCTCGCCCCAGTCCCGCCGCGACCTGGCGTCCGCGCTGCGCACCAAGGCCGGGCACATCGTCCCCGAGCGGCACCGCAGGGCCCGCTCGGAGGCGGCCGACGACCGCGAGATCACCAGGCTGCGCACCGCCCTGCGCGCCCACCCCTGCCACGGCTGCGACGAGCGCGAGGACCACGCCCGCTGGGCCGAGCGCTACTACCGCCTCCAGCGCGACACCAAGCAGCTGGAGCGGCGCATCGAGGGGCGCACCAACACCATCGCGCGCACCTTCGACCGCATCGTGGCCCTGCTCACCGAGCTCGACTACCTGCGCGACGACGAGGTCACCGAACACGGCAAGCGCCTGGCCCGCCTGTACGGCGAGCTCGACCTGCTGGCCAGCGAATGCCTGCGCGCGGGCGTCTGGGAAGGCCTGAACCCGGCCGAACTCGCCGCCTGCGTCTCGGCGTTGGTGTACGAGGCGCGCCAGTCCGACGACGCCGTCGCGCCCAAGACGCCCTCCGGCAAGGCCAAGGCGGCGCTCGGCGAGATGGTACGGATCTGGGGCCGCCTCGACGCCCTGGAGGAGGACCACAAGATCAACCAGGCGGAGGGCGTGGGCCAGCGCGAGCCCGACCTCGGCTTCGCCTGGGCCGCCTACCAGTGGGCCTCCGACAAGGGCCTGGACGAGGTGCTGCGCGAGGCCGACATGCCCGCCGGTGACTTCGTCCGCTGGTGCAAGCAGGTCATCGACGTCCTCGGCCAGATCGCGGCGGCCGCGCCGCGTGAGAACAGCACGGTCGCCAAGAACGCCCGCAAGGCGGTCGACGCGCTGCTGCGGGGTGTGGTGGCGTACAGCTCGGTCGGCTGACCGGCCCGGACCGTACGGTCCCGCGCGCGCAGTTGGCAGTGGCCCCCGCCGGGGATTCCGGCGGGGGCCACTGCGTGTGCGGCGACGGGGGCCGGGCTCCAGGTCCATCTGCCCCGCGGACGAGGCGAGTCGGAACGGAGACCGTGCGTCGGGCCGGGCCTGTGGACAACGGCGTGCCCCGGCCCTCTCGGGGGCGTGTGCGACGATCTGGTTCATGAGTGTCACGACGGGGCGAAGGGGCGGGCGGCCGCGGGCTGCGCAGCGGCCGGACAGTGGGCTGGCCGCGCGGGATGAACTGCTGTGCGCGGCGGCCGAGTTGTTCACGCTGCACGGGTACGCGGCGACCACCACCCGGGCCGTGGCGGACCGGGTGGGGCTGCGGCAGTCCACGATGTACCACTACTTCTCCGGCAAGGAGGATCTGCTGGCCGAGCTCCTGGAGTCGACGGTCACCCCCTCCCTGGAGCTGGCGCGGCGTCTCCTCGACGATGTCTCGCGCGGTGCCGAGGACCGGCTGCGCGAGCTGTGCCGATCCGACGTTCAGCTGCTGTGCGGCGGCCCGTACAACCTGGGCGCGCTCTATCTGCTCCCCGAGGTGCGGGCCGAGCGCTTCGCGGTGTTCCACCACAATCGTGCCGAGCTGAAGGCGGCGTACGGCGAGCTGCTGGCCGGGACGCGGGCGTGCGCGGGGCTGGACGCGGATGCGCTGGCACTGCGTACGGATCTCGTCTTCGGCCTGATCGAGGGCGTCATCCTGATCCACCGTTCGGCGCCGGGGCGCGAGGTTTCCGTCTTCGCCGCGGCCACGGCCGACGCGGCGCTGCGGATCGCCGGCGCGCCCTGAGTTGCTCCGCCCCCGGCACATCACCCGCCCCGGGCCCGACCGTAGGCCCGCTCAGTCACCGGTCGCGGGTGCCCGGCCCTCGGAACCCCGCCGCGGCCCCGCCCCCGAAGGTACGTCGGCCGTCGGCTCGCCCGACCCCAACTCCCTCGCCAGCGTGATCAGTTCGGCGAGCCTCAGCACCCGGCCGCCGGAACCCGGCATGGGGACGTGCAAGGGGGCCGTCCAGTGGGACGGGACGGACGGCAGGCCGTAGCGGGCACCGGCCAAACCGCCTGTCACCGCCGCCACCGTGTCGGTGTCGCCGCCCAGGTCGATCGCGGCGCCGAGCGCCCGCTCGAACGAGTCCGTCGTGCGCAGCGCCCAGAGGGCCGAGCCGAGGCAGGGCCAGACCGCGCCGTTGAACTCCGTCGCCATGTCCGGGTGCCAGTCGGGTGCCAGGACCGCCGACCAGCGGGCGCGGTGGTCGGCGGGGACGGCGGCGAGCGCCTGTGGAACGGCGGTCAGCGGATCGGCGCCGTCCAGCGCGACCCGTATCAGGTCGTGATAGATCGCCGTGCCTTCCCAGGCGGCCCGGTCTCCGTGGGTGAGCGCGGCGATGCGGCGGGCGGCGGCCATCGTCGCTTCCCGTCCGGCGCCCGCGAAGTACACGGCGGACGTGGTGGCCCGCATCAGCGAACCGTTGCCCGCCGCGCGGCGGTTGATCTGGAAGTGGAGTGCGGCCGCGCTGTCCCAGGGCTCGCCGCTCGTCAGGACGTCCTCGGTCTGGAGGCCGATGTCCTTGGGATCGGAGACCGCCCAGTGCTGGAACCGGCGGAAGATGTCGGCAGGTTCCAGCCCGCCGCATTCCAGGAGGGAGTCGGCGACGAGGACGGCCATCTGCGTGTCGTCGGTGGCCTCTCCCGGGTCCCAGCCGCCGCCCCCGCACATCGTGCCGACGCCGTCGGGGAACCGCGCGGAGTACACGCCGGGCAGCCCGAACTCGAAAGGTGCGCCCAGCGCGTCTCCCACCGCCGAGCCGACCACGGCCCCCGCCACGCGGTCCGCCCGACGTAGGGGCCCGTTCTCCTCGATGCGGTCCCGGTCGGCAGCGTCGTCGAAGCTCATGCCGTGACGCTAGCCGGTGGCCTCGCGGCGCCGCGAACGCTTTCCGGGGCCGCCGGGCGGGCGGCCTCGACCGCCTCGCCTGCCCGGCGCCGGGCCGTTCAGCCACCGCCTCGCTGGGACTCGCGATATATCGCGGGTACGCTTGACGCGTTTCGGCGGTCGCGATATGTTCGGCTACGAGTATTCGTGAGCGAGGTGATGGTGATGGCAGGTGGGCGGCGCAAGCTTCGCAACCCCCTGGCGCTGGCCGTGATGGTGCTGCTCGCCGAGCAGTCGTCGATGCATCCGTACGAGATCGCTCAGACTCTGCGCCAGCGTGGCAAGGAGTACAGCATCAAGATCAATTACGGCTCGCTCTACACCGTCGTCCAGAACCTCGAAAAGCACGGCTTCGTCGAGGTCGCCGACGTCCAGCGGCAGGGCAACCGCCCCGAGCGCACCCTCTACGCCCTCACCCCTGCGGGCCGCGAGGAGATGCTCGACTGGATGGCGGAGATCGTGTCCGTGCCCGTGCACGAGTTCCCGATCTTCGAGACGGCGCTCTCCCTCATGGGAGTGCTCCCGCCCGACGAGGTCACCGCGCTGCTCGAACAGCGGGTCAATACGCTGGAGGTGCAGGCCGCCGGGCTCCGAGGGGCCCTGCGGAAGCTGTCCGAGACGCTGCCCCGGGTCTTCCTGGTGGAGACCGAGTACCAGCTCCACATGGTCGATGCCGAGGTGGAGTGGGTGCGCGGCTTCCTCAAGGAGGTGGCCGACGGCACGCTCGGCGGCGTCGAGGGCTGGCGCGCCTGGCACGCCACCGGTGAAGTCCCGGAAGAGTGGCGCGAGTTGGAGGGACAGGATCACTCACGCGGTCGCCCCGGAGCCACTCCCTAGGGCGGACCCCAGATAAAAACCGACCCCGGCACGAGCTGTTGCAGCAGCCCGCACCGGGGTCACGACCCCGGACCCGACCCGCGCGGAGCAGGCCAGGCGATCGAAGGTGCGGCACGCCAAGGATAGCCCGGCGCTCCCCACGCGGATCGGTCCGTCATACCGACCACCCCGCTCACCACAGGAGAGCCCCGTCATGAGCACCCGGGCGCCCGCAGTAGAGGCGCACAACCTGATCAAGACGTACCCCGGCGACGTCACCGCCCTCAACGGCATGGCCGTCACCGTCGAATCCGGCACGGTCTTCGGGCTGCTCGGCCCCAACGGCGCCGGCAAGTCCACCACCGTGAAGATCCTCACCACCCTCGCCCGCCCCGACAGCGGCACCGCGACCGTCGCCGGGCACGATGTCCTGCGCAACCCCGACCGGGTCCGCCGCGCGATCGGGGTGGTGGCGCAGAAGTCCGGCGCCGACCCCGTCGCCACCGGCCGGGAGAACCTCCAGTTGCAGGGCCGTCTGTACGGGCTGACGGGCGCCGCGCTCAACCGGCGCGTCGACGAACTGCTCGACCGGTTCGACCTCGCGGGCGCCGCCAAGCGCATCGTCAAGGGCTACTCGGGCGGCATGCAGCGCCGCCTCGACGTGGCGCTCGGCCTGGTGCACCGGCCCGAGGTTCTGTTCCTCGACGAGCCGACCACCGGGCTCGACCCCGAGGCCCGCACCGCGATGTGGGAGGAGATCTCCCGGCTCGCCGGTGACGAGGGGCTGACCATCGTGCTCACCACCCACTACCTCGAAGAGGCCGACCGGCTCGCCGAGCGGATCGCGATCGTGGACCGCGGCCGGGTCGTCGTCGAGGGCACCCCCGACGAACTCAAGGGCGAACTGCGCGGCGACGCCGTCCACGTGGAGCTGCGCGAGGCCGTCACCGAACGCTCCCCGCTGCGCGACGCGCTCTCCGGCCTGCCCGGCGTGCACGAGGTGCTGCTCGACGGCCGCCGGGTCAGCGCCCGCGCCGACGACGGCGCGGCCGCCGTGCCCGTGCTGCTCGCCGCGCTGGAACGGGCCGGAGCCTCCGTCGCCGCCGCGACCGTGGCCCGCCCCTCCCTCGACGACGTCTACCTCCGGCACGCCGGACGCCGCTACTCCGAGGCCGAAGCGGAAGCCGCCGCCCCCGCCCTCGCCACCGCGGGAGGATCCCGATGAGCACCCCGACCGCCGCCCCCGCGCCCCTGCGCTCCAACGCCCTCGCGCAGACCTGGTACATGACGCAGCGTCAGCTGATGGCGATCTTCCGGCAGCCCGCCTATCTCCTGATCACCCTGGTCCAGCCGGTGATCTGGCTGTTCCTCTTCGGCAACCTCTTCAAGAAGGTCGTCGAGCTCGGCGGTTTCGGCACCACCTCCTACCTCGACTACCTGGTCCCCGGCATCGTGGTGATGAGCGCACTCGGCTCCAGCATGTGGGCGGGCATGGGCACCCTGGAGGAGATCGAGCGCGGCACGCTCAACCGCTTCCTCACCACCCCCGTCAGCCGCGGCGCCCTGATGAACGCCAACGTCGTCCAGAACGGCATCAGCATCACCGTCCAGACGGTGATCATCCTGCTGCTCGGCAAGCTCGGCGGGGCCCATTACCCGGGCGGCTTCGGCGGCCTGGTCATCCTCGCCGTCGCCGCGATCCTGCTCGGCACCGTCTTCGGCGCCTTCTCCAACGCGCTCGGCATGCTGGTGCGCCAACGCGAGTCGATCATCGGCATCAACACCTTCCTGCTGCTGCCGCTGACCTTCCTGTCCTCGGCCTTCATGGCCCCCTCCCAGATGCCCGCCTGGATGCGGCACATCGCCGACTTCAACCCGCTCAACTGGGCCATGGTGGCGGGACGTTCGGCCATGTCGGCCGACCCCGACTGGGGTCTCGTCCTTGGCCGGGGCGGCGCGCTCCTCGCCCTCGCGATCGCCGCCGTCTGGCTGTCGACCCGCACCTTCCGCTCGTACCAGAAGTCGGTCTAGCCGTACGTCCCGCGCGTACCGGGAGTCGGTTCGGCCGTACGGCCCGCTCGTGCCGGGTCGTCGGGCCGAGGAACGCCGAGGAACGCCGAGGTACGCCGAGAAACAGGGAAACCCCCGGCGGGGCAACCGCCGGGGGTTTTCGCGGAGTCGGGGCAGGGGAGGGCGTGGCTCAGGCCGCGGGGGCCTCCTGCTCGCGCTCCACCTGCTCGTTCCAGTCCCGCTTCATCGCGCGCCAGCCGTCGTCGTCCTGGCCGAGACGCCAGTAGCCCGAGATGGAGAGCCGCTCGCGCGGCACGTTCCGCTCGACGCGCAGCAGGCGGCGCAGTTCCTTCACGAAGCCCGCCTCGCCGTGCACGAAGGCGTGCACGTCACCGGCGGGGAACTCCAAGTCCTTGACGGCGTCCACCAGTCGGGAGCCCACCGCGGCATCGCCCCGGTGCAGCCACGTCACCGTGACGCCGTCGGGGGCGTCGATCTTCTGCTCCTCCTCGGGGCCCGCCACCTCGACGAAGGCGTGCACCACAGCGCCCGCCGGCATGCGCTCCACGGCCGCCGCGATCGCGGGCAGCGCGCTCTCGTCGCCGGCGAGCAGATGCCAGTCGGCCGCCGGGTCCGGGGCGTACCCGCCGCCGGGTCCGAGGAAGCGCACCGTCTCGCCCACCTGGACCCCGGCGGCCCACGGGCCCGCGAGGCCCTCGTCGCCGTGGACCACGAAGTCGACGGTCAGCTCGCCGAGCGCCTCATCCCAGTCGCGCACGGTGTAGGCGCGCGTGCTCGGCCACTGCTCGCGCGGGAACTCGGCGCGGATCCGCTCCATGTCGAAGGGCTCCGGGTAGGTCACGCCCGCGGCCGGGAACAGCAGCTTGATGTAGTGATCGGTGTACTCGCCGACCCGGAATCCGGTCAGTGACTCGCCGCCGAGCACGAGGCGCACCATGTGCGGGGTGATGCGCTCGGTGCGGACCACCCGCGCCTCGTTGATCTTCGGTGCCTTGCGAGACGGGCGTTCTGCCACGGTGCGCTCCTCTGGTACAACCTGATCCATTATTAGTTAGGATTACCTAAGTTAGCACCTGGACCGCTGAAGGGCACCTCAATTGCGGAGGGTGGAGAGCAGCCGCCCCGTCGCGCCGGCCAGCCCCCACCGGGCCACCAACTCTTCGAGGGTGGCCGGATCGCGCGGCTCGCCGGGGAGCGTCGCGTCGAACGACGGCAGGGCCACGTCCATCGCGACCCGCACCACCTTCGGCGCGACGTCCAGGTAGTCGGCCGCCTCCAGGATTCCCCGGCGCTTGGCCGGGGTCAGCTTCGAGAAGCGGTCGGCGGCGGCCGCGCGCACTCCCGCCAGGTCGCCGTACTCGTTGATCAGCTGGGCCGCGGTCTTCTCGCCGATGCCCTTCACGCCCGGCAGGCCGTCGCTGGTGTCGCCGCGCAGGGCGGCGAAGTCGGCGTACTGGTCGGGCCGCACCCCGTACTTCGCGCGGATCGCCTTGTCGTCGACCAGGTCGCAGTCGCCCACGCCCTTGCGCGGGTAGAGCACGCGCACCCCGCGCGCGTCGTCGACCAGCTGGAAGAGGTCGCGGTCGCCCGTGACGATGTCGACCGGGCCGGACGCGAGGCCGGACAGGGTGCCGATGACGTCGTCCGCCTCGTAGCCCGCGACGCCGACGCGCGCGATGCCCAGCGCGTCCAGGACGTCGTCGATCACCGGCACCTGCGGGGCCAGGGTGTCCGGCGTCTCCTCCTCGTCGGGCTGCCCGGCCGGGGTCTCCTCGGCCACCCGGTGCGCCTTGTAGGAGGGGATCAGATCGACCCGCCACTGCGGCCGCCAGTCCGCGTCCATGCAGGCCACGAGGTCGTCCGGGCGGTGGTCGTGGACCAGGCGGGAGATGAAGTCGAGCAGGCCGCGCACGGCGTTGACCGGCGTGCCGTCCGGAGCCCTGACCGTGTCGGGCACCCCGAAGTAGGCGCGGTAGTAGAGGGACGAGGTGTCGAGGAGCATCAGGCGTCGCGTCACACCCCGATGATGCCGCACCCCACTGACACCCACCTCGCGCCGAAGCCCGCGGGCACCCCGCGCCGGAGCGTGCGGTCCTCGTGAACAAGTGAACTGGATCACGGTTGCGTTTGCCCCCGCCGAAGGGGGGCAGGCGCGACGCCGGAGCGGACCCAAGTATGGATTTCAACCATTTCTCGGGCTGCGGACCGAATCCGCGCCGCTCCACGGCCCGCCCGCGGGGGATGCGGGCCGTTCTCAGTTCGACCCGTGAGGTGTATGTGTCCAGGCTGCAAGCCGAGCAGCTCTACAAGGTGTTCGGCAGACGACCCGAGGAAGCCGTGCGCAGGCTCGAAGGCGGCGCCGACCGCGAAGAGCTGCGGGCCGACGGGACGACCGCGGCGGTGATCGACGCCTCGTTCACGGTGGACCCCGGCCAGATCTTCGTCGTGATGGGCCTCTCCGGATCCGGCAAGTCGACCCTGCTGCGCATGCTCAACGGGCTCCTGGAGCCCACTTCGGGCCGCGTCCTCTTCGACGGCCAGGACCTGACCAGCCTGCCCGCACGCGAGCTGCGCACGGTCCGCTCCACCAAGATCAGCATGGTGTTCCAGCACTTCGCGCTGTTCCCGCACCGCAGCGTCCTGGAGAACGCGGCGTATGGGCTCGAAGTCCAGGGCGTTCCCCGGGCCGAGCGCCACGAGCGGGCCGCCGAGGCCCTGGAGCTGACCGGTCTGGGCGGCTGGGGCGACTCCTGGCCCGACGAGCTCTCCGGCGGCATGCAGCAGCGCGTGGGCCTCGCCCGCGCCCTGGCCACCGACGCCGACCTGCTCCTGATGGACGAGTCCTTCAGCGCGCTCGACCCGCTGATCCGGCGCGACATGCAGGACCAGCTCCTGGAGCTCCAGAAGCGCCTCAAGAAGACCATCGTCTTCATCACGCACGACCTCAACGAGGCCATGCGGCTCGGCGACAAGATCGCCGTGATGCGCGACGGGCGGATCGTCCAGCTCGGCACCGCCGAGGACATCCTGCTCACCCCGGCCAACGACTACGTGGCGTCGTTCATCCAGGACGTCGACCGCTCCCGGGTGCTCACGGCGCTGTCCGTCATGACCGCCCCGCACCGCCCCGACGCGGGCGAGTGCGACTGCGAGACCGTGCTGCCCGAGACCCCCGTCGCCGACGTGTGCACGGTGGCCGCCCGGGTCCCGCACCCGGTCGCCGTCAAGGACGCCGACGGCGCGGTGCTCGGCGTCGTGCCGCAGGAGCGGCTCATAGCCTTCCTGGGGGACGACAAGCAGGGCCCGGCCGACTGCTCGATGAAGGAGGTGGCCACGCATGCCTAGGCTCCACCTCGGCGACTGGGTCGACAGCGCCGTGAACTTCCTCCAGAGCCACCTCTCCTGGCTCTTCGACGCCATCACCCATGTCGTCAACGGCATGTACGACGGCATCAACGCGGTGCTCGACGCGCCGCAGCCGCTGCTCTTCGCGGGCATCCTCGCCGTGGTCGCCTGGTGGCTGCGCGGGCTCCTCGCGGGCGTCCTGGCCTTCTCCGGGTTCGCCCTCATCGAGTCGATCCAGCTGTGGGACGACACGATGTCGACGCTCTCGCTCGTGCTCGTCGCGGCGATCGTGACGCTGGTCGTCGCGATCCCGCTCGGCATCTGGGCCGCGCGCTCCAAGACGGTCAGCGCGGTCCTGCGGCCCGTCCTCGACTTCATGCAGACCATGCCGGCGATGGTCTACCTCATCCCCGGCATCATCTTCTTCGGCGTGGGCGTGGTCCCCGGCATCATCGCCACCATCGTCTTCTCGCTGCCGCCGGGCGTGCGCATGACCGAACTCGGCATCCGCCAGGTCGACGGCGAACTCGTCGAGGCGGCCGAGGCGTTCGGCACCACGCCCCGCAACACCCTGCTGCGGGTGCAGCTGCCGCTGGCGCTGCCCACCATCATGGCGGGCATCAACCAGGTCATCATGCTCAGCCTGTCCATGGTCGTCATCGCGGGCATGGCCGGAGGCGGCGGCCTCGGCGGTGCCGTGTACCGGGCGATCGGCAACGTCGACATCGGCCTCGGCTTCGAGGCGGGCATCTCCATCGTGGTCCTCGCCATGTACCTGGACCGCATGACCGGCGCGCTCAGCCGCCAGGTCTCGCCGCTCGGCCGGCGCGCGCTCGCCAAGGCGAAGGCCGCCACCGGCGGTCTGCGGATCTGGAACTACCGGCCGCAGCCCGCCGTCGCCCTCGTCGGCGTGGTCGTCCTGGCCCTCGTCGCGGGCGGCACGAGCATGTTCGGCACCTCCGGCGAGGCCTCCGCCACCGGCGCCAAGGACGTGGGCAAGGGCAAGAAGATCTCCCTCGGCTACATCCCGTGGGACGAGGGCGTCGCCTCCACCTTCCTGTGGAAGGAACTCCTCGAGCGCCGCGGCTTCACCGTCGACGCCCGCCAGTACGAGGCCGGCGCGCTCTACACCGGCATGGCCGGCGGCCAGATCGACTTCGAGACCGACTCCTGGCTGCCCACCACCCACGCCCAGTACTGGGCCAAGTACAAGGACAAGCTGGAGGACATGGGCTCCTGGTACGGGCCCACCTCCCTGGAGCTCTCGGTGCCGTCCTACGTCAAGGACGTCAACACCCTGGACGACCTCAAGGGCAAGGGCTCCGAGTTCCAGAACCGCATCGTCGGCATCGAGCCCAGCGCCGGTGAGGCCGGGATCCTGAAGGACAAGATCCTCAAGGAGTACGGCCTGGACGGCGAGTACAAGGTCGTCGACGGCTCCACGCCCGGCATGCTGGCCGAGCTGAAGCGGGCGTACGCCAAGAAGGAGCCCATCGTGGTGCCGCTCTGGTCGCCGCACTGGGCGTACAACACCTACGACCTGAAGAAGCTCAAGGACCCCAAGGGCGTCTGGGGCAAGGGCGACGGGGTGCACACCCTGGCGCGCAAGGGCTTCGCCTCCGACAACGCCAAGGTCGGCGCGTGGCTAAAGAACTTCCACATGGACGAGAAGCAGCTCACCAGTCTTGAGGCCAAGATCCAGTCCACCGGCAAGGGCAAGGAGCAGGACGCCGTGCGCGCCTGGCTGAAGGAGAACCCGGGCCTGGCCGACAAGTGGACCCCGGTCTCGTCGTAGTCACTCCCGCGGGAAAGCCCCTCCCGCCTCCCCTTTCCGCAGCCGTGGCCGGCTCTCCGGCCACGGCTGCGGAGCGTCGTGATCCGGCCTGATCCCGCGTCCGACCCTTGGCGATCTTGGCGTGACGGTCCCGTCCGGGCCCGAAGCTGCGTAGGGTGACGTGAACGCAACCGGTGCGACCGCGGACCGAGTGACTGGGAGGGAGCCCGGGAGATGGACGACAAGGAAACTCTTCGGGTCGGGGTGGCGGTACGGCGCCTGCGCCGCAGCCTCGGCCTCACCCTCGCCGTGGTCGCCGAGCGCAGCGGTCTGTCGGTGCCGTTCCTCAGCCAGGTCGAGAACGAGCGCGCCCGCCCCAGCGCCCGCTCGCTCCAGCGGGTGGCGGACGCCCTGAACACCACGGTCGGCGAGCTGTACGACGCGGCCGACTGCGGCCGCACCGTCGACGTCGTCCGCTCCGCGCCCGAGGGGGAGGTCCCCGGGGTACGGCCGCTGCTGCGCGGCCACCACCAGCTGCACGCCATGGAGTTCACCGGCGAGCAGGACACCGGGCGCGAATTCCAGCACCGCAACGACGAGTTGATGTACGTGGCCGACGGGGCGGCCGAGGTCGAGGCCGAGGGCCGCGCCTACCGCCTGGAGCGGGGCGACACGCTGTGCCTGTCCGGCGGCGTGCGCCACCGCTGGCGGGCGGCGCTGCCCGGCACCCGCATCCTGGTCGTCGCGGTCGCCGACCACATCGAGGCCATCGAGGAGACCCGCCACTGATGAGGGTGGTCTCCCTCGTCCCGTCGCTGACGGAAGCGGTCGCGGTCAGTGCCCCCGGGCTCCTGGTGGGCGCGACCGAGTGGTGCACCCGTCCGGCCGGGCTGGACGCCGTCCGCGTGGGCGGCACCAAGAACCCGGACGTCGAGCGGATCGTCGCGCTCGCCCCGGACCTGGTGGTCGCCAACGAGGAGGAGAACCGGGCCGTGGACCTGGCGGCCCTCGGCGCCGCCGGACTCGACGTCCTGGTCACCGAGGTCCGCTCGCTCCCGGAGGCCTTCACCGAACTGGAGCGGGTCCTCGTCGACGGCTGCGGTCTGGCCCGGCCCGACTGGCTGGAGGCGGCCGAGCGGGCCTGGGCCGGGGTGCGCCCGGGGCACCGGCGGACGGCCGTCGTGCCGGTCTGGCGGCGCCCCTGGATGGTGCTCGGCCGGGACACCTTCGCGGGCGACCTCCTTGCCCGGCTCGGCGTGCACAACGTCTACGCCGACCACGCCGAGCGCTACCCCCGCGTCGGCGTCGACGAGCTGAACGCGGCGGGGGCCGACCTCGTGGTGCTGCCCGACGAGCCCTACCGCTTCACGCCCGACGACGGCCCCGAGGCCTTCCCCGCGCTGCCCGCCGCCCTCGTCGACGGCCGCCACCTCACCTGGTACGGCCCGTCGCTGGTCCGGGCGCCGGCCGTGCTCGGCGCGGCGCTCGGGACCGGTCGGTGATCCGCGCGGGGGCTACTTCCTGCCGGGGGCCGCGAGCAGCCTGCCGGTGACGAGGCCCCGCACGGTGTGGAACCCGGCCGCCAGCCAGGCCGCCACCAGCAGGGCGTACAGCGCGACCGACAGCCAGTCGAAGGCGTGCAGACCGGTGTGGCGGGCGAGGCCCTCGGCGCCGGTGACGCAGGTGCCGACGGGGAAGGTGAAGGCCCACCAGGTCATCGCGAAGCCCATGCCGCGCCGGGCCGCGCGCACGGCCATGGCCACCGCGAGCGCCAGCCACATCAGGGCGAAGCCCATCACCGGCACCCCGTACAGGACGGCGAAGGCGCTCATGCCGTGCGCGTAGGTGGCGCCGATCGCGCCGGGGGCGACATCGGCCAGCTTGTTCACGGCGGTGGTGGACTGGCCGAGCGGGCCGAGCACCAGGAACAGGGTGGGGGTCAGAAGGAGGGGCAGCGCGCCCTGGTGGACCAGGCGCGAGAACACCACGGGCAGGATGACCAGGGTGGCGAGCAGGCTCATGCCGAACATCGCGTACGAGCCGAGGAGCAGCGCCTCGCGGGCCTGGCCGGCGGGCAGGTGGGGGACGAGCAGCGGGCCCAGGGTCGCCGAGACCATGGGGGCGACGACGGGCAGCAGCCAGACCGGCGAGGCGCTGCCGGGGGCCACCTCGTGCCGCACCACCATCAGATAGGGGACGGCCACCGCGGCGACGAGCCCGATCAGGGTGCCCACGCCGTAGAGCGCCCAGGCCAGCGGCACCGCTGCGGACTCGCCGATCAGGTCGGCGCCGACGGAGAGGGAACCGATGCCGACGGCCAGGAACGCCATCGACAGGCACCCGTAGAACGGCGCCACGGCCGGGTCGAGCAGATGCGCGCGGGCCTGGTCGCGGTGGTGCAGCCAGTGTCCGGCGCGGGCCACGAGCAGGACGACGAGCAGGGCCAGCGACAGCGCCCAGACGACCGGGAGGCCGGGGACGTGGAACGGCAGGCCCGCGCCCGCGTTGGCGATGATCGCGGTGCCCATGACCGCGGCGTACCAGTTCGGTCCGAGGTGGCGCAGCGCGGGACGGCGACGCAGGGTGACGACGGTGGGTTGGGTGCGGGAGCGCGGTTGCGCGACGGTGGCCATGAGTCCAGGTTCGTCCGGGTGCCGGGCCCCCGCCACGCCCCCTGGAGCTATGGGGCCATAAGCTGGGTTTATGAGCACGAACGGTCCCGAGGACACGCCCCCGCTCGCCCACCGGGTCCCGGACCTGGGGGCGATGGAGCTGCTGCTCGCCGTCGCCCGGCACGGCAGCCTCGGGCGGGCGGCCCGCGACCTCGGCATCACCCAGCCCGCCGCGAGCAGTCGCGTCCGCTCGATGGAGCGCCTGCTCGGCGTCACCCTCGTGGACCGCTCACCGCGCGGCTCCCGGCTCACCGCCGAGGGCGTCCTGGTGACGGACTGGGCGCGCCGGGTCGTGGAGGCCGCCGAGGCGTTCGACGCGGGCGCGCAGGCGCTGCGGGGCCGCCGGGACTCGCGTCTGCGGGTCGCCGCGAGCATGACCATCGCCGAGTACCTGCTGCCGGGCTGGCTGATCGCGCTGCGCGCGGAACGCCCCGGCACCGCCGTGTCGCTCAGCGCCGGGAACTCGGCCGTGGTCGCCGAGCGGCTGCTCTCGGACGAGGCCGACCTCGGGTTCGTCGAGGGGCTCGGGGTGCCCACGGGCCTGGACGGGGCGGTCATCGGCCACGACCGGCTCGTCGTGGTGACGGCCCCCGCGCACCCCTGGGCCCGCAGGCGCCGGCCGCTGCCGCCCGCCGAACTGGCCGCGACCCCGCTGATCCTGCGCGAACAGGGCTCGGGCACCCGCCAGGTCCTGGACGCGGCCCTCGCCGCCCACGGCGGGCTCGCCCAGCCCCTGATCGAACTCGCCTCCACCACCGCGGTGAAGGCGGCCGTCCTCAGCGGGGCCGGGCCCTCGGTGCTCAGCGAACTCGCGCTCGGCGAGGAGCTGGCGGCCCGGCGTCTGGTGCAGATCCCGGTCGAGGGCGTGCGGCTGCGGCGCGATCTGCGCGCGGTGTGGCGCCGGGGCCCGCTGCCCGCCGGTCCCGCCCGCGACCTGCTCTCGCTGGCCCGGCCCACCTGAGGCACCGTCAGGCGGGCACCAGGCGGCGGGCGTCGGCGCCCTCGCGGGCACGCTCCAGGCGCTGCTCGATGGTGTGGCGCACCACGGGCCACTCCTCGTCGAGGACCGAGTAGAACGCCGTGCCCCGCACGAGCCCGTCCAGGCCCCGGGTGTGGACCCGGCGCACCCCCTCGCACACCGCCCCGAGCCGCTCGATCGCGGCTCGCGAGCGGGTGTTGCGGGCGTCGGCGCGCAGCGAGATCCGGCGCACCCGCCAGACGTCGAAGGCGTGCTGGAACATCAGGAGCTTGGCCTCGGTGTTGATGCCGGTGCCCTGGGCGTGCGCGGAGAGCCAGGTGCCGCCGATCTCGGCCGCGTCCGGGATCGCGTCGGCGCCGCCGCAGAGCGGGCCGCGCGGCGCGGGCGGCCACACCACGGGACCGTCCCAGTAGTCGAGTTCGCAGAACCGGGTCGAGCCCACCACCAGACCGTCCGCGGCCCGTACGGTCGCGAACGCCAGGCTGCGCCCGGCCTCCTGGTCGGCCAGTGCGCTCTGGACGTAGAGGTGCGCCGCTTCGAGTCCGTGCGGCACGGGCGTGAAGGCGTACGAGGTCCGGTCGGCGGCCGCCGCGGCGGCCAGGGCCGGGGCGTGGGACGCGGCGAGCGGTTCGAGCCGTACGGAACGGCCCGACAGGATGACGGGTGCGGGCACGGGGCCTTCAGGTCCTTCGGGGCGCGGTGGAGCTTCCCCACCGGTGGGCGGGGAGAGCGGGGGACACGGAGGAACACATGGTCAGGATGTGTCCGTGAAATGGCCAGGGAAGGAACGAGAGCGCGAAGAGGAACGAGCGGCCAGGTGAAGGCGAGGAGTCTCGGAGAACCCGCCTTGTGAGGGGCGGCGAGAGGAAGATACCCGGATGATCGCCGAATCGTCACCCCCTCGGAAGGGTGAGGGTTCCCGGGCGTGTCGTACGGCCCCGGCCCGCACCGGGTCCGAGGCCGTCACGGCGGCGCTGAGCTGGGCCTTCAGCGACCGGCCGCGGCCCGCACCAGCCCCTCGGTCACCCGGGTGTCACGGCCCGTCTCCGGATGCCACTGGACGCCCAGGACCCAGCCGGCGCCGGGCAGCTCGGCCGCCTCGACGGTGCCGTCCGCCGCGTGGGCCGAGGCCACGAGACCGGCGCCGAGCCGGTCCACGCACTGGTGGTGGTAGGTGGGCACGTCCGCGGCCTCGGGGACCAGCGAGGCGTAGAGCGTGCCCGGCACCGGCTTGACGGTGTGGCTGCCGAACTCGCCCCGCCCGCCCGTGTGTCCCTCCAGGTGCTGGACCAGGGTGCCGCCGAGCGCGACGTTCAGGAGCTGGAGCCCGCGGCAGATGCCGAGCAGCGGGGTGCCGGAGGCGAGCGCCGCGTCGATCAGGGCGAGTTCCCAGGCGTCCCGCTCGCGGGCGGGGGGACCGGTACGGGGCGACGGCTCGGCCCCGTACCGGGCCGGCTCCACATCGGCCCCGCCCGCGATGACCAGGCCGTCCAGGCGCGCCACCACCGCGGCCGCGGCCGCCGGGTCGTCGTCGGGCGGCAGCATCGCGGCGAGTCCGCCGGACGCCCGCACCAGCCGGGGATATCCCGCGGGCAGCAGGGCCGCGGGCAGGTCCCACACGCCCCACCGGGCGGGCTCCAGATACGTACTGATGCCGATGAGCGGCTTGGGCACGGCGGTGGTCTCCATTCGTTGAGTGAGTCAGTCCCGGGCGAGTTCCGCCTCGGCCGCGGCCAGGGCGGCGAACTCCTCCTCGGGCGCGTGGGCGACCAGACGGTGGCGACTGTAGAAGGCGAAGTAGGCGAGCGCGATCGCGTAGACGCCGAGCGCGATGAACGCCGCGTCCTTGTCCACCAGGAACGTCGCGACCAGCGCGAACAGGGCGAGCACGAAGGCGGCCGACGAGGTCAGGACCCCGCCGGGGGTGCGGTACGGCCGCTCCAGGCCCGGTTCACGGCGGCGCAGGACCAGGTGCGAGAGCGCCATCAGGGCGTAGGAGATGGTGGCGCCGAAGACCGCGACGTTCAGCATCCGGCCGCCGTTGCCGCTCCAGGCCGCCAGCGTGAAACCGAGCGCGCCGGGGATCAGCAGGCCGAGGTAGGGCGACTTGCGGCGGCTGGTCAGGGACAGGAAGCGGGGCAGGTAGCCGGCCCTCGACAGGGCGAAGAGCTGGCGCGAACCCGCGAAGATCAGCGAGAAGAAGGACGCCACCAGGCCCGCGAGCCCCGCGTAGTTGACGAAGCGGCTCAGCGCGGTCGGGCCGCCGTCGCCCTGGAGCGCCACGACCAGCGGGTTGCCCGCGTCCTTGATCGCGGCGGAGCCGTGCGCGCCGGTCGCGGCCGCGAAGGTGACCACGGCGAGCAGCACGAGGATCGACAGGGAGATCGCGAGCGCGCGCGGCATGGACCGCACCGGGTCCTTGGCCTCCTCCGCCGCCAGCGGCACCCCTTCGACGCCGAGGAAGAACCACATGCCGAACGGGAACGCGGCCCAGATGCCGAGCACCCCGAACGGCAGCCAGGAATTGGCGCCGAACGCCGAGGTGTCCACCGGGATGTCGTTGAGGCGGGACGCGTCGAAATCGGTGAAGGCGCCGACGGCGAAGACCAGCAGGGCGGCCACGGCGACGGCGGTGACCACGAGGCTGAAGCGCAGCGCCTCGCCGACGCCCCACAGATGGATCCCGATGAAGATCGCGAAGCAGGCGAGGTAGACGGGCCAGCCCGAGGTGAGCCCGAACAGGCCGAGCGATTCGACGTAGTCGCCGATGAACAGCGAGATCGCGGCGGGTGCCAGGATGTACTCGATGAGGATCGCGGTGCCGGTCAGGAATCCGCCCCAGGTGCCGAGCGCCCGGCGCGCGAAGCCGTAGCCGCCGCCCGCCGTGGGCAGGATGGCCGAGAGCTCGGCCAGCGAGAACACCAGACAGGCGTACATGACGCCCATCAGGACGGTGGCGATGGCCAGGCCGCCGAACCCGCCCTTGGACAGGCCGATGTTCCAGCCGGAGAAGTCGCCGGAGACCACATAGGCGACGCCGAGCCCGGTGAGCAGCAGCCAGCCGGCGCTGCCGCGCCGCAGGGTGCGCCGGTGCAGGTAGTCGTCCTGGGCGTCCTGGGCGTCTTGGGCGCCGTTGGCGGGCGCGGATGGTGCGGTGCGCAGGTCGGTGTCCTCGGCCATGAGCCGCTCCAGATGATCGTCAAGGAAGATCAGGTCAATGGTTCGGGTGCATACCTTTGCTGGAGGGCAGGGGGAAGCGCAAGGGGTGTACGTAAAACCGCGGTTACGGACTTCGGCGGTGAACGCGCGGCCGGGTGGGCCCGAGCGGGCCCCGGGCGGCGCGGGTCCGGTGCGGCCCGGTCAGGTCAGGAAGCCGCGCAGCAGGGCCGCGGTGCCCCCGCAGTGCTCCCGCATCACCTCGCGCGCCCCGTCCGCGTCGCCGTCGAGCACCGCCTCGACGAGCGCGGTGTGCTGGTGCTGGGAGTGCTCCAGGTTGCGGACCAGGAGCGGGATGCAGTCCAGGAGGTCGTTGACGGTGGCCCGCACCGCCGCGTACTGGGCGGTGAGCGTGGGCGATCCGGACAGTTCGGCGAGCGTGAGGTGGAGCAGGGTGTCCTGGCGGCGGTAGTCGGTGAGCTCGGCGTCGTGCGTCGCGGTGAGCGCGGCCCGCAGCCGCCCGGCGCCCTCCTCGGTCAGCCCGTGCGCGGCGCACAGCCCCGCCGCGCCGACCTCGAGCACCTCGCGGAAGCGCAGGATGTCCTCCACGTCGACCGAGGCGACGCGCCGGCGCAGCTCGTCCTCGCCGCCCTCGGCGGCCCGGGGCAGCACGAAGGTGCCGCCGTAGCGGCCGCGCCGGCTCTCCACCAGGCCCTGCTCCTGGAGCACCTTGAGCACCTCGCGCAGGGTGACCCGGCTGATCCCCATCCGCTCGGCCAACTCCCGCTCGGAGGGCAGCCGTTCGCCCGGCGGCACCAGCCCCAGGCGCAGCAGCTGGAGAATCTGCTCCAGCGCTTCCTCGAAGCCGTTCCCGGCCCGTACGGTCCGCAGTACGGGGACGAGCGTGTCGGGCGTCCGGCCCTCCGTGCGGTCCGCCGAGTCGATCTTCTTCGCCACGTCGCGGATCCCCCTTCCCAATCAATGGTCTTACCCCATACCTTATGGCTCTCGGCTGACCCAAGGAGGAGCTTCCCGTGGCAGACCGCACACCCCCGCTCTCGATCGAGGAGCTGCGCGCCCTCGTCGCGGGCGGTGAGATCGACACTGTCGTCCTCGCCTTCCCTGATATGCAAGGGCGGTTGCAGGGCAAGCGCTTCGCGGCCGGGTTCTTCCTCGACGAGGTCCTGGCGCACGGCACCGAAGGCTGCAACTACCTGCTCGCCGTCGACACCGAGATGAACACCGTCGACGGCTACGCGATGTCGTCCTGGGAGCGCGGCTACGGCGACTTCGCCATGCACGCCGACCCCGCGACGCTGCGCCGCGTCCCGTGGAACGAGGGCACCGCGATGCTGATCGCCGACCTCGGCTGGAACGACGGCTCGCCCGTGGTCGCGGCCCCCCGCCAGATCCTGCGCCGCCAGCTGGAGCGCCTGGCCGAGCTCGGCTACACCGCGCAGGTCGGCACCGAACTCGAGTTCATCGTGTTCCGGGACAGCTACGAGCAGGCCTGGGACGCCGGATACCAGGGCCTCACCCCGGCCAACCAGTACAACATCGACTACTCGGTGCTCGGCACCGGCCGCATCGAGCCGCTGTTGCGCCGCATCCGCAACGAGATGCAGGCGGCCGGTCTGACCGTCGAGTCCGCCAAGGGCGAGTGCAACCCCGGCCAGCACGAGATCGTCTTCCGCTACGACGAGGCCCTGGTCACCTGCGACCAGCACGCCATCTACAAGACGGGCGCCAAGGAGATCGCGGCCCAGGAGGGCGTCTCGCTCACCTTCATGGCCAAGTACGACCAGCGCGAGGGCAATTCCTGTCACATCCACCTCTCGCTCACCGACGAGGACGGCCGCAACGTGATGGCGGGCGAAGGCCCCGACCCCATGTCGCCCGTGATGCGCCACTTCCTGGCCGGACAGCTCGCCGCGCTGCGCGACTTCTCCCTCCTGTACGCGCCGAACATCAACTCCTACAAGCGCTTCCAGCCGGGTTCCTTCGCGCCCACCGCCGTCGCCTGGGGCCACGACAACCGCACCTGCGCGCTCCGCGTCGTCGGCCACGGCGCCTCGACCCGCTTCGAGAACCGTCTGCCGGGCGGCGACGTCAACCCGCACCTGGCCGTCGCCGGGCTCGTCGCGGCCGGTCTCTACGGCATCGAGAACGAGCTCGAACTCCCCGAGGCCTGCACCTCCAACGCCTACGTCGGCGACTACGCGCACGTGCCCACCACCCTGCGCGAGGCCGCCGAACTGTGGGAGAACAGCCCCATCGCCAAGGCCGCCTTCGGGGACGAGGTCGTGGCGCACTACCGCAACATGGCGCGGGTCGAACTCGACGCGTTCGACGCCGCGGTGACCGACTGGGAGCTCCGCCGCTCCTTCGAACGCCTGTGAGGAACGACGTGTCCACCGCTGACGAGCTCCAGGTCCTCAACCCGGCCACCGAGGAGGTGATCGCGAGCCTTCCCGGGGCCACCGCCGCCGACATCGACGCGGCCGTCCTGCGGGCCCGCGCCGCCCAGCGCGGCTGGGCCGCGGCCGCCCCCGCCGACCGGGCCCGCCTCCTGCGCCGCTTCGCGGCCGTCGTCGACGATCACGTCGAGGAACTGGCCCGGCTGGAGGTCCGCGAGGCCGGCCACACCATCGGCAACGCCCGCTGGGAGGCGGGCAACGTGCGCGATCTGCTCGACTACGCGGCCGGGGGAGTGGAGCGTCTGAACGGTCGTCAGATCCCGGTCGCGGGCGGTCTCGACATCACGCTGCTCGAACCGCTCGGCGTCATCGGCGTCATCGCCCCCTGGAACTTCCCGATGCCGATCGCCGCCTGGGGCACTGCCCCCGCGCTCGCGGCGGGCAACGCGGTGATCCTCAAGCCCGCCGAGACGACCCCGCTCACCGCGCTTCGCCTGGCCGAACTCGCCCTGGAGGCGGGGCTTCCCGAGGGCCTCTTCCAGGTGCTCCCGGGCGCGGGCGGTGTCGCGGGCGCCGCCCTCGTCGAGCACCCCGGCGTCGCGAAGATCGTGTTCACCGGCTCGACCCGCGTCGGCAAGCAGATCATGGCCAAGTGCGCCGACCGCGTGAAGCGGGTCACCCTCGAACTCGGCGGCAAGAGCCCCAACATCGTCTTCGCCGACGCCGACATCGAGGCCGCCGCGCTGAGCACCCCCATGTCCTTCCTGGACAACTCCGGCCAGGACTGCTGCGCCCGCACCCGCATCCTGGTCCAGCGCACCGCCTACGACCGCTTCATGGAGCTGCTCGGCCCCGCGATCCAGGAGATCGTCGTCGGCGACCCGGCCGACGACAAGACCCAGATGGGCCCGCTGATCTCACGCGTCCAGCTGGAGCGCGTCCGGTCGTACGTCGCCGGCGACGCGCCCGGCATCCGGGGCAGCGCCCCCGAAGGCCCTGGCTTCTGGTTCCCGCCGACCGTCCTGACCGGCCTGGACGCGGACGCGCCCGCCGCCGTCGAGGAGATCTTCGGGCCGGTCGCCGTCGTGCTGCCCTTCGAGGACGAGGCGGACGCGGTACGGCTCGCCAACGCCACCGAGTACGGCCTGTCCGGGTCGATCTGGACCCGTGACGTGGGACGCGCGCTGCGCGTATCGCGGTCCGTCGCGGCGGGCAACCTGTCGGTCAACTCCCATTCCAGCGTGCGCTATGCGACCCCCTTCGGCGGCTACCGGCAGTCCGGCCTCGGCCGGGAACTCGGCCCCGACGCCCTCACCGCTTTCACCGAAACCAAGAACGTCTTCATCAGCACGGAGGCCTGAGCACACATGACCGACGACATCATCTGCCGCCGCCTGGTCGGCCGCACCGCCGTCATCACCGGGGCCGGCAGCGGCATCGGCCTCGCCACCGCCAGGCGGCTCGCCGCCGAGGGCGCGAACGTGGTGTGCGGCGACGTCGACGAGAGCGCCGGAAAGGCCGCCGCCGAAGCGGTCGGCGGCACCTTCGTCCAGGTCGACGTCACCGACCAGGAGCAGGTCGAAGTGCTCTTCAGGACGGCCTTCGACACCTACGGCAGCGTCGACATCGCGTTCAACAACGCGGGCATCTCGCCGCCCGACGACGACTCCATCCTCACCACCGGACTCGACGCCTGGCGCCGGGTCCAGGAGGTCAACCTCACCTCCGTCTACCTGTGCTGCAAGGCGGCGCTCCCGTACATGCAGCGCCAGGGCCGGGGCTCCATCATCAACACCGCCTCGTTCGTGGCCATCATGGGCGCCGCCACCTCGCAGATCTCGTACACCGCCTCCAAGGGCGGCGTGCTCGCCATGTCGCGCGAACTCGGCGTGCAGTTCGCCCGCGAGGGCATCCGGGTCAACGCGCTGTGCCCGGGGCCGGTCAACACCCCGCTGCTCCAGGAGCTGTTCGCCAAGGACCCGGAGCGCGCCGCGCGCCGCCTGGTGCACATCCCGGCGGGCCGGTTCGCGGAGGCCGACGAGATCGCCGCCGCGGTCGCCTTCCTCGCCAGCGACGACTCCTCCTTCATCAACGCCACCGACTTCCTGGTCGACGGCGGCATCTCCGGCGCGTACGTCACCCCGCTCTAGACACGCCAGCCCCCGTTGTTCACCTCGGGGCCACCCACCCGGCAGCCGGGCGTCGCACGACGCCCGGCTGTGCTGTCTAACGTCCGCGATGATCTTCCCGACGACAGGAGTCCTCCAGCGTGTCCACGCCCCCCGCCGCCCGCCGGCTGCCGGTCCTCGCCGCGGCCCTCTCCATCGCCGCGGCCGGTCTCGTCGCCGCCCAGCCCGCCGAGGCACGGACGCCCCACTGCCCCCAACTGACCATCTCCCAGGGGTGGTACGGGGACAACAAGGCCCGGCTCCAGGAGCTGATCGACCGCTACGGAACGTGCGGATCGGGCGCGGGCCACGGCAAGAAGCCGGTCGCCGTCTTCGACTGGGACAACACCGTCGTCAAGAACGACGTCGGCGACGCCACGATGTACTGGCTGCTGCGCAACTCCAGGATCCAGCGCCCGGTGCACGGCGACTGGCACACCACCAGCCGCTATCTGACCGACGACGCGGCGAAGTCCCTCGCCGCCGCCTGCCCGGCCGGCAGTTCCAGGACCCTCCCGACTGCCACCGACACCCCCTGCGCCGACGAGATCCTCGCGGTCTACGGCGAGGGGAAGACCGGCAAGGGCGCCGCCGCGTTCGCCGGGTACGACCGCCGCACCATCGAGCCCTCGTACGCCTGGCTCGCCCAGCTCCTGCACGGCTGGACCCCGGCCCAGGTCAAGGCCTTCGCGTCGGCGGCCCGCACCGAGAACCTGAACGCGCCCGCCGACGCCGTGCAGACCGTCGGCAGCAACACCAGGGCGACGGCCTGGGTGCGCTACTACGACCAGCAGCGCGACCTGATCCGTACGCTGAAGAAGGCGGGCTTCGACGTCTGGATCACCTCGGCCTCGCCCGAGCCGGTCGTCGACGTGTGGGCGCGCGGCGCGGGCGTCGACCCCGACCACGCCATCGGCATCCGCTCCACCACCGAGCACGGCCGCATCACCTCACACCTCAAGGGCTGCGGGTCGGCGAAGGACGGCGACGACTCGGTGATCACCTACATCGACGGCAAGCGCTGCTGGATCAACCAGGAGATCCTCGGGGTGCGCGGCGCCGCGGCCGAGAAGGTCCAGCCGGCCGCCAGGCGACAGGTGTTCGCCGCCGGCGACTCCGACACCGACGTGTCCTTCCTGCGGGACGCGACCGGCCTGCGGCTGGTCCTGAACCGCAACAAGAACGAGCTGATGTGCCGGGCCTACGACGACAGCGACGGCCGCTGGATCGTGAACCCGATGTTCATCGAGCCGAAGGGCCACAAGGCCGCGCCCTACCCCTGCGCGAGCACCGGCTACACCGACCACGACGGCACCCCGGCCCCCGTGCGGCGCGCCGACGGCAGCGTCGTCCCGGATCAGTGGGACACCGTGTACGGGGGCTGAAACCCCGTCCTAGGGTGGGTGCATGAGCATGACGACGCCGCCCGGCTGGTACCCGGACCCGGGCGCGCCCGGCACCGAACGCTGGTGGGACGGCGTCGCCTGGACCGCCCACATCAGGGCGCCGGGCGGCCAGGTCATCGGGCCGCAGCCGGTCGCCGTGGTCGTCGCGCCGCCCGCGCGGCGGCGCGGCCCGCTGGTGGCCCTCGCCGTGCTCCTGGTGGCCGCGATCGTCGCCGCGGTCGCCTACCTCGGCCGCGGCGCCGACGGCCCGCCCGCGACGAGCACGAGCCCGGGAGCCGCGGCTCCCGTCAACCCGCCCTCACTGAAGGCGAGTTCACCTCCGGCGCCCGACCCGCACACCCTCGTCGACCAGCTCAACGGCATCACGCTGCCGATCCCGGACGGCTGGGAGAAGACCGACGACCTGGCGACCGGCCTCGTCACGATGGCCACCAAGGACACCTACGACTGCCCCGGCGACTTCGGGTACTGCCACCACGGCAAGGTCACCACGTCGACGGCCACCATGACCGACCTCAAGACCGCCGAGGCCATCGCCAGGAACGACATCACCGACGCGGCCAACGACGCCTACGACCACAACCGCGGCGGCGCCCGCCCCTACAACGGCATCACCTCGCACCGGGAGATGAGGGCCGGCCCCGTGGTGGTCAACGGTCGCACCGGCTACCTGGTGCGCTGGGAGGTGAAGACGGGTGCGGGGCCCGGCGGCTACGTCGAGTCGCTCGCCTTCCCCTCGACCGTCGGCAGCGAGGCGATGGTCATCGCGCGGTTCGCCTTCGACGCGGGCGCGGCCGGTCCGCCGCTCGCCCTCATGGACACCATCACGCGCGGCATCGCGCCCATCGGCGGCGCCCTGAACGGCGGAGTCGGCAGCAGCCTGGCCCCGCCGTCCCGGTGAGCTACAGGAAGGTGCGGCCCTCGCCCCGGTACGTCGGCACGGTCGCCGCCACCCGGTCGCCCTCGACGAGGTACAACGCGTCGAAGCGCTCGCACAGTTCACCCGCCTTCGCGTGGCGGAACCACACCTTGTCGCCGATCAGCAGATCGTCCGCGGGGGAGCCGAGCAGCGGCGTCTGCACCTCGCCCGCACCCTCCTGCGGGTCGTAGTGCAGCCCCTCCGGCAGATACGGCACCGGCAGGCGGTCCGCGCCGGGCGCGCCCGAGGCCGGGTAGCCGCCGCCGAGCACCGTCACGACCCCCACGCCCGGCCGGCGCACCACCGGCTGGGCGAACAGCGCCGCCGGACGTCCGCTGAACGACGTGTAGTTGTCGAAGAGCCGCGGCACGTACAGTCCCGACCCCGCGGCGATCTCGGTCACCGCCGCCTCGGCCGCCGTGTGCTGCACGCTGCCCGTGCCCCCGCCGTTGACGAACTCCAGATCCGGCACGACCGCCCGCACGGCCCGCACCACCTCGGCCCGCCGCGCCGCCAGCTCCTTGCGGGCCGTGGCCTGCATCAGCCGGATCGCGCGCGAGCGCACGGGGCGGCCGGCCACCGCGTCGCCGACCCCCGCCACATGGCCCTCGTACGCCATCAGCCCGACCAGCCGGAAGCCGGGCCGCCGGGCCACCGAGCGGGCCAGCTCGGCGAGTTGGGCCGGGGTGCGCAGCGGGGAGCGGCGGGCGCCCACGCGCACCCGGCCGCCGAACAGCTGGAGCGAGGTGTCGAGCTCCAGGCAGACCCGTACCTCCAGGCCGTCGTCCTCGCGCGCCCGGTCCACGAGGTCGAGCTGCGCCGGGTCGTCCACCATCACGGTCACCGCGCGGGCGAGCTTGGGATCCGAGGTCAGCTCGGCGAAGGAGGCCCGGTCCGCGGACGGGTAGGCCAGCAGGACGTCCTCGAAACCGGCGCGCGCCAGCCACACCGACTCGGCGAGCGTGAACGACATGATCCCCGCGAATCCGGGCCGGGCGAGCACCCGCTCGAGCAGGGCGCGGCACCGCACCGACTTGCTGGCGACCCGGATCGGCTTGCCGGCCGCCCGGTGCACGAGGTCGTCCGCGTTGGCGTCGAACGCCCCCAGGTCGACGATCGCGACGGGCGCGTCGAGATGAGCGGTCGCCCGGTCGTACCGGGCGCGGTCAGCGGCGCGGGGTGTCATGGCGGAAGCCTGCCAGAAGCGGTTACCACAAGGTAGGGGAGAGCCGGTGCGGATGTGGAGGGCCGCCGCCCGGTCTGCGCCCGCACAGGATCAACCCGTAGAGTGACGCCACGCGGTAGCGGGCTGAACGGAACGGCACGAGGGGCACGAGGGGGGCGGATGACCACCGACGCACGACCCCCGGGCACTCCCCAACTGCCGCCGCCCGCCGAGGAACCCGAGTCCGGCGAGAGCCCCGCACCGGCGCCCGCCCCCGAGGGGCCCGCGAGCCGCCTGCGCTCCGCGCTCGACCTCATCGACCCGGGCCCGGTCCTCCCGAACACCCCCATACCGCCCAGAGCTTCGCCCGCGCCGCCGCCCCCCGCGATACCCCCGCTGCCGGCCGCCCCGCCCAAGCCGCTGCTCCCCCCGGAACCGCTGTCCGACGAGCCCGGCCCGCTGCGGCCGGTGCCCGCGCGGCGACCCGGCGTGGTGGCCGCGGCCGCCGCCTGCGTGGTCCTGGGCGCCGGGCTCATCGGCGGAGCCGCCGCGGGCACCTGGCTGGGCGACGGCTCCGGCGGTCCCGCCACCGGCGGCAACTACACCGCCGCCCGCGGCCTGTGGCACAGCGTGCCGGTCGACACCCTCTTCCCGCGCACCATCCGGGGCACCGGCGCGGGCCCCGGCGGCGCCGACCGCGAATGGACCCGCATCGGGGTCGCCCCGGACGGCGACTGCGCCGGCGCCCTCGACCCGCTGCTCCTCAAGGTCCTCGAACCCGTCGGCTGCGCCCGCATGGTGCGCGCCACCTACACGGACGCGACCGCCAGCAGCGTGACCACCGTCGGGCTGGTCTTCACCCAGGCCGAACCCGCCGCGATGAGCGCCCTGGCGAACCGGTTCTCCAGCGAGAAGCTCGCCGACCGCCCCGATCTGCTGCCGCGCACCTACCCGGTCAAGGGCACCGAGGCCGCCGGGTTCGGCGACCGGCAGCGCGCGAGCTGGACGGTGCGGGTCCTCACCGACGCGCCCGTCATCGTCACCGCGGTCTCCGGCTTCGCCGACGGCCGCCCGGTCGCCACCCCCCAGCCCGCCGAACAGGCCACGGCCGACGGGGCGAGCGGGCCGGTGGCCGAGGCGGGCCTGGGCCACGACGCCAAGGGCATCGCCGACAACGTCGAACGCGGCCTGCGCAAGAGGGCCGCCGCGAGCCCGGAGCCCGCCCCATGACCCAGCCACTCGTGAACGAGCCGCCCGTGACCCGGCCGCGGCGCCGGCCGCGCAGCGCCGGGGCCCTCGCGGCGGCCGCGGCGCTCACCCTGCTCCTGTCCGCCGCCCCGGCCCACGCCGACGGCATCCGCGACCGCCAGTGGGAGCTGGGCGCGATGCACACCCAGCAGGCGTGGCGTACGACCAAGGGCAAGGGCATCACGGTCGCCGTCCTGGACACCGGCGTCGACGGCAGCCACCCCGACCTCGCCGGGCAGGTGCTGCCCGGCGACGACCTCATCGGCTTCGGGGCCGGCCAGGGCAGCCGTGACTGGGCCCGGCACGGCACCGCCATGGCCGGCATCATCGCGGGCCACGGCCACGGCGCCGGAGACCAGTCCGGGGTGCTCGGCATCGCGCCCGAAGCCAAGATCCTTCCGGTGCGGGTCATCCTGGAGTCCACCGACCCGGCCCGCAAGCAGGCCCGCGAGACGAAGGGCGGCGCACTGGCCGCGGGCATCCGCTGGGCCGCCGACAACGGCGCCGACGTCATCAACCTCTCGCTCGGCGACGACAGCGCCTCCGCCCACCCCGAACCCGCCGAGGACGCGGCCATCCAGTACGCGCTCGGCAAGGGCGCCGCCGTCGTGGCCTCCGCGGGCAACGGCGGCGACCAGGGCGACCACATCTCCTACCCGGCCGCCTACCCCGGCGTCATCGCGGTGGCCGCGGTCGACAAGAACGGCACCCACGCCTCCTTCTCGACCCGCCGCTGGTACGCCACCGTCAGCGCCCCCGGGGTGGATGTCGTCATAGCGGACCCGGACCGCAAGTACTACGAGGGCTGGGGCACCAGCGCCGCCTCCGCGTTCGTCTCGGGCGCCGTCGCCCTCATCCGGTCCGCGAACCCCGGTCTCACCCCGGCGCAGATCAAGAAGGTGCTCGCGAGCACCGCGCGCGACGTCCCCGAGGGCGGCCGCGACGACGCGCGGGGCTACGGCATGATCGACCCGGCCGCGGCCCTCACCGCCGCCGCCGCTCTCAAGCCCGGGGGCCTGCGCTCGGAGTCCGCGGCGTACGGCAGTACCTACTTCGGCGGCGGCCCCGACGCCCCCGTCGCCTCCGACGACCCGGCGAACTGGCTGGCCCCCCTCGCCGCGGGCGGCGGCGTCCTGCTCCTCGCCACCGGCGTGGCGCTCTGGCGCTCCACCCGCGTCAGGACCCCGCCCGACTGGCGCTGAGCGCGCTCCTCACCCGGCCCGCGGCAAGACCGCGGGAAGGCCCGGATAGGCTCGTGACGTGGCGCTCAAGAACATTCCGGATTCCGGCTTCTCCGACGACGACGGCACGGCCGCCCCCGAACTGACCGAGGCGCTGGCCGCCTGGGCGAAGGACAGATCGGCCGAACCGCGCGTGCTCGCCGCGCTGAGCACGGCCCGGCTGCTCGTCCCCGTGGTCGCGATGCTCGGCGAGAGCGAGATCGACGGGAACGGCCTCAAGCGCGAGAAGACCAGCGACATGGCCGTCCCCACCCTCAAGGCGGGCGACCGCACGGCGCTGCCCGCGTTCACCTCCACCGAGGCGCTCGCCCTCTGGGACCCGGCGGCCCGGCCGGTCGCCGTACCGCTGCACCAGGCCCTCGCCGCCGCGGTGCACGAGAAGGCGGACACGGTGGTCATCGACCTCGCGGGCCCGGTCGCCTACGAGCTGAAGGGCGCGGCGCTGCTGGCCCTCGCGGAGGGACGCGCGAGCGCCGACCCGCTCGCGGACCCGTCGGTGACCGAGGCGGTGCGCGCGGCGGTGGCCGCCGTTCCCTCGGTGCTGCGGGCCCACCTCGGCCCCGGCCGGGCCGACGGGACGCTCGCCCTGGTCCTCGCCGACGGGGTGGTGCCCGCCGACGCGGCCCGCGAGGTGGCCGAGCTGATCGCCGCGGACGAGACCCTGCGGGCCCGCCTCGTACGCGGCCTCGACCTCGCCGTGCTGCCGTCCGGGGCCCCACAGCCGAACGAGCCGCTCTTCACCCGCTGAGGGGGAGGAGCGGCTCGGCCGTTCGGTCGGTGGCGGGGCTCAGCCGAAGACGGCGCCCGTGTACTTCTCGCCCGGGCCCTGGCCCGGCTCGTCCGGCACGATCGACGCCTCGCGGAAGGCCAGCTGGAGCGACTTGAGGCCGTCGCGCAGCGGCGCGGCGTGGAAGGACGAGATCTCGGTGGCCCCGGCGTCGAGCAGGCCGGCCAGGGCGTGCACCAGCTTGCGGGCCTCGTCGAGGTCCTTGTACTGGTCGCCCTCCTCGGTCAGCCCGAGCTTCACGGCGGCGGCGCTCATCAGGTTCACGGCGACCGTCACGATCACCTCGACCGCCGGGACCTCCGCGATGTCGCGGGCCATGGTGTCGAAGTCTGCGGGCTCAAGGGGGGGCGTCTCACTCATGCCCACACGATATGCGGTGTCCGCCGCGCCTCTTCCCGCGCCTTCGATTAGCCCCTCTGTCCGGATGCTGCTAACCTTGTGTAACGACCGGCCAGGCACGTGTGCCCGGCCCACAAGTGGAGGCTCCGATCTCCCACCCGGCCATCCTCAGGGGCGGCGGGTCATCCGGTCAGGTGGCCACCATCGTTCCGTACGGACGATGGAGCCGCCCGATGTGCGCCCCGCGGTAGACCGCGGCGGTGTTCCGGTTTTCTTGGAGCCCCGCCTGTGTCCGTCCGGGGCATTTTTTGTGCCTCGTGGCGGTTGGTCACGTCAACAGTGACGTACGCGGCTGTCTGCCAGACAGTCGTGTGGTGCTACCGAGGAGGATCCATCAGCGCCGAGCCCCGCATCAACGACCGGATTCGCGTTCCCGAGGTGCGACTTGTCGGCCCCAGCGGCGAGCAGGTCGGAATCGTTCCGCTTGCCAAGGCCCTGGAGCTCGCCCAGGAGTACGACCTCGACCTGGTCGAGGTCGCGGCGACCGCCCGTCCGCCCGTGTGCAAGCTCATGGACTACGGGAAGTTCAAGTACGAGTCGGCCATGAAGGCCCGTGAGGCGCGCAAGAACCAGGCGCACACGGTCATCAAGGAGATGAAGCTCCGGCCGAAGATCGACCCGCACGACTATGACACCAAGAAGGGTCACGTCGTCCGGTTCCTCAAGCAGGGCGACAAGGTCAAGATCACGATCATGTTCCGTGGTCGCGAGCAGTCCCGGCCGGAACTCGGCTACCGGCTGCTCCAGCGCCTCGCTTCGGACGTGGAGGAGCTCGGCTTCGTCGAGTCCAGCCCGAAGCAGGACGGCCGAAACATGATCATGGTTCTCGGTCCGCACAAGAAGAAGACCGAGGCGATGGCCGAAGCCCGTGAGGCCCAGGCGGCCCGCAAGGCGGAGCGCCAGGGTCAGTCGGCTCAGACGGAGGAGTCCGCTCAGGACGAGACCGTCGCCGAGGCGCCCGTCGCCGAGGCAGCGCCGGCCGAGGAACCCGCCGAGGCCTGATTCCGGGACAGCCCGTTCCGGATATCAACCGATACATATGACGCTCCCGAGCGCCGGTCCCCGGACCGGCTGGGAGCGCCACTGACGAGGAGATAACGGCGCTATGCCGAAGAACAAGTCGCACAGCGGTGCCAGCAAGCGCTTCAAGATCACCGGCTCCGGCAAGGTGCTCCGTGAGCGCGCCGGCAAGCGCCACCTGCTCGAGCACAAGTCGTCCAAGCTGACGCGTCGCCTCACCGGCAACGCCGAGATGGCCCCGGGCGACGCCAAGAAGATCAAGAAGCTTCTCGGCAAGTGACGTTCCTCCGCCTCCGGTCCCCGGAGGCGGAACGTCGAGACCGGGACCTATTCGATTTCGGGCCGTGTGAGTCCAACCACGGCCCCGCTACAAGGAGTTAACAAGTGGCACGCGTCAAGCGGGCAGTCAACGCCCACAAGAAGCGCCGGGCAATTCTCGAGGCGGCCTCCGGCTACCGCGGTCAGCGTTCGCGCCTGTACCGCAAGGCCAAGGAGCAGGTCACCCACTCGCTGGTCTACAACTACAACGACCGCAAGAAGCGCAAGGGCGACTTCCGTCAGCTGTGGATCCAGCGCATCAACGCCGCTGCCCGCCAGAACGGCATGACGTACAACCGCCTCATCCAGGGTCTGAAGGCCGCCAACATCGAGGTGGACCGCAAGATCCTGGCCGAGCTCGCGGTCAACGACGCCAACGCGTTCGCCGCGCTCGTCGAGGTGGCCCAGAAGGCCCTCCCGAGCGACGTCAACGCCCCGAAGGCCGCCGCCTGATCAGGCGCCCTTTGCTGGCATTGCCCGGACCCGCAGGCCTTCCGCCTGCGGGTCCGCTGCGTTCCCCCCTCGCCGCTTCCCGGCCGCGACATCCGCACCCCGTACGAAATGAGAGCCGCCGACCCATGGGCACCCCCGAGCTGATCTCCCCGCGTTCTCCGCGCGTCGCCGCCGCCCGCCGGCTCGCCCGGCGCAACTTCCGGGGCAAGGAACGCCGGTTCATCGCCGAGGGGCCCCAGGCCGTGCGCGAGGCCGTCGAGCACCGCAGCGACGGCGAGCCCACCCTGATCGAGCTGTTCACCACCGTCGAGGCCGCCGAGCGCTACGCCGACATCGTGGCCGCCGCCCTCGACGCCGGAGCCCGCGTCCACTACGCCGACGACGAGGTGCTGGCCGAGGTCTCCCAGACCGTCACGCCGCAGGGCCTGGTCGGGGTCTGCCGCTTCCTGGACTCCCCGTTCGAGGAGATCCTCCGGGCGAAGCCCCAGCTGGTCGCCGTGCTCGCGCACGTCCGCGACCCCGGGAACGCCGGCACCGTACTGCGCTGCGCGGACGCCGCGGGCGCCGACGCGGTCGTCCTCACCGACGCCTCCGTCGACCTCTACAACCCCAAGTCGGTGCGGGCGTCGGTCGGTTCGCTCTTCCACCTGCCGGTCGCGGTGGGCGTCCCCGTCGAGCAGGCCGTCCAGGGCCTGCGGGACGCGGGCGTACGCATCCTGGCGGCCGACGGAGCGGGCGAGGACGACCTCGACGCGGAGCTTGACGCGGGGACCATGGGCGGGCCCACCGCGTGGATCTTCGGCAACGAGGCTTGGGGGCTGCCCGACGAGACCCGCGCACTCGCGGACGCCGTGGTGCGCGTGCCCATCCACGGCAAGGCCGAAAGCCTCAACCTCGCCACCGCCGCGGCCGTGTGCCTCTACGCCTCCGCTCGTGCGCAGCGTGCTGCCGGAGGGTGCCGTTCCGTCACCTCGTACTAGTAGTGTTGCGGGCTCGGGGGCCCACTCAGCGCTTCGGAGAGGTGGGATACGGGGATGGCTGTCGGCATGAGCAGCATCGGCAACAGCACCGCGCTGTGTCCGTCCGGCCGTCCTGACGTCCTCGGCTTCGACCCCGACGACCTGCCCGACGGCATCGTGGTCGCCGACGACAAGGGACAGGTGATCTGCTTCAACGCCGCCGCCGTACGGATCACGGCGGTGGCCAAGCACGAGGCACTCGGCTTTCCGCTGGAGCGGGCGCTGCCCCTTGAGGACCTCAAGGGCCGCCGCTGGTGGCAGCTCACCGACCCGTACGGCGGCCTCGCCATCCGCGTCGGCCAGCCCGAACGCAATCTGCTGCTGCCCGGCGGACGCGAGGTGCTGGTCTCCGCGCGGTACGTGCGCGAGCACCCGACCGGGCCCGTGCGCCGGGTCGTGGTCAGCCTGCGCTCCACCGAGGCCCGGCGGCGTACCGAGCGCTCGCACGCCGAGCTCATCGCCACCGTCGCGCACGAGCTGCGCTCGCCGCTGACCTCCGTGAAGGGCTTCACCGCGACGCTGCTCGCCAAGTGGGAGCGCTTCACCGACGACCAGAAGCGGCTCATGCTGGAGACCGTCGACGCCGACGCCAACCGCGTCACGCGGCTCATCGCCGAACTCCTCGACATCTCGCGCATCGACTCGGGCCGTCTCGAAGTGCGCCGCCAGCCCGTCGACATCCCGGCCGCCGTCGGCCGCCACCTCCAGGCCCACGTCGCCTCCGGGCAGTCCCCGGACCGCTTCCTGGTCCGCATCCAGCGGCCCCTGCCCGATCTGTGGGCGGATCCGGACAAGATCGACCAAGTCCTGGGCAACCTGCTGGAAAACGCGGTGCGCCACGGCGAGGGAACCGTCACCATCGAGGTGGCACCAGCACCCGTCCGCATCGACGAGCACGACGAGAAGGGAACGGCGGTCACCGTGAGCGACGAAGGCCCCGGCATCCCCGAGGAGTCGATGGGCCGTGTCTTCACCCGCTTCTGGCGGGGGAGCAAGCGCGGCGGTACCGGGCTCGGCCTGTACATCGTCAAGGGCATCGTCGAGGCGCACGGCGGCACCATCACGGTCGGACGCGGTCCCGGCGGCGGCGCGCAGTTCCGATTTATCCTGCCCGTCGGCGCTCCGGCGTATCTCCAGTAGATCGCCCCCCGAGCCGCCCACGGGCGCAACCGCATTCCCCCACCCCGTTAGACTCGACCTTTGGCGCGTTTGTGTCCGCGCGCTATCGCGGTATCGCTTCGCGGTCGCGGGGACCCCCAGCCAAGACAATCGGAAGCACGGGAAGAGATGTCGGCACCCAATAAGTCGTACGACCCTGTCGAGGTCGAGGCGCTGAAACCGGAAGAGATCGAGCGCATGCGGGACGAGGCGCTCGCCGCCTTCGCCGCCGCGGGCGACCTCGACGCGCTCGCCCAGGCGAAGACCGCGCACACCGGAGGCACCTCGCCCCTCTCGCTCGCCAACCGCGAGATCGGCGCGCTGCCGCCGCAGGCCAAGGCCGCGGCCGGAAAGCTCGTGGGCATGGCCCGCGGCGCCGTGAACAGGGCCCTGGCCGCCCGCCAGGCCGAGCTGGAGGACGAGCGGGACGCCCGGGTCCTGGTCGAGGAGGCGGTGGACGTCACGCTGCCCCACGACCGCGTGCCGGCCGGCGCCCGCCACCCGCTGACCACGCTCTCGGAGCGCATCGAGGACGTCTTCGTGGCCATGGGCTACGAGGTCGCCGAGGGCCCCGAGGCCGAGGCCGAGTGGTTCACCTTCGACGCGCTCAACATCGGCCCGGACCACCCGGCCCGCTCCGAGCACGACACGTTCTTCGTGCAGGGCGCCGAGGGCGCCGCCAGCTCCGGCGTCGTGCTGCGCACCCACACCTCGCCCGTGCAGATCCGCTCGATGCTCGACCGCGAGCCCCCGCTGTACGTGATCTGCCCCGGCCGGGTGTACCGCACCGACGAGCTGGACGCCACGCACAGCCCGGTCTTCCGCCAGGTCGAGCTGCTCGCCGTGGACGAGGGCCTGACCATGGCCGATCTGAAGGGCACCCTGGACCACATGGTCAAGGCGCTGTTCGGCGAGGGCATCGAGACCCGGCTGCGGCCGAACTTCTTCCCGTTCACCGAGCCGTCCGCCGAGATGGACATGGTCTGCTACGTCTGCCGGGGCGAGTCCGTCGGCAACCCGGACCGGCCCTGCCGCACCTGCTCCAGCGAGGGCTGGATCGAGCTCGGCGGCTGCGGCATGGTCAACCCGAAGGTGCTCACCGCCTGCGGCGTGGACCCCGAGAAGTACAGCGGATTCGCCTTCGGCTTCGGCATCGAACGCATGCTGATGTTCCGCCACAACGTTGAAGACATGCGAGACATGGTCGAGGGTGACGTCCGGTTCACCCGGCCGTTCGGGATGGAGATCTGATGCGGGTCCCGCTTTCCTGGCTGCGGGAGTACGTCGACCTCCCCGCCACCGAGACCGGCCGCGACGTGCAGGCCAGGCTCGTCGACGCCGGCCTCGAGGTCGAGACCGTCGAGCAGCTCGGCGCCGGGCTCAAGGGCCCGCTCGTCGTCGGCAAGGTCCTCACCATCGAGGAGCTGGAGGGGTTCAAGAAGCCCATCCGCTTCTGCACCGTCGACGTCGGCCAGGCCAACGGCACCGGCGAGCCCCAGGAGATCGTCTGCGGCGCCCGCAACTTCGCGGTCGGCGACAAGGTGGTCGTGGTGCTCCCCGGCGCCGTGCTGCCCGGCGACTTCGCGATCGCCGCGCGCAAGACGTACGGCAGGACCTCGCACGGCATGATCTGCTCCAGCGACGAGCTCGGCATGGGCCCGGACACCACGGGCGGCATCATCGTGCTCCCGCCGGAGCACGAGGTCGGCACCGACGCGATCGCGCTGCTCGAACTCGTCGACGAGGTCCTCGACATCGCGGTCACCGCCAACCGCGGCGACTGCCTGTCGATGCGCGGCGTCGCCCGCGAGACCGCCATCGCCTACGGCCTGCCGCTGCGCGACCCGGCGCTCCTGGACGTGCCCGGGCCCAACTCGTACGGCTACCAGGTCAAGATCGCCGACCCGATCGGCTGCGACCGCTTCACGGCGCGCACCGTCACCGGCCTGGACCCCGAGGCCCGTTCGCCGATCTGGCTGCAGCGCCGGCTGCAGAAGGCCGGGATGCGCCCGATCTCGCTCGCCGTCGACATCACCAACTACGTGATGATCGAGCTCGGCCAGCCGCTGCACGCCTACGACCGCGCCCTGGTCGACGGCCCCATCGGCGTGCGCCGCGCCGAGCCGGGCGAGCTCCTCACCACGCTCGACGGCACGAAGCGCAAGCTGGACGCCGCCGACCTCGTCATCACCGACAACCGTGGCCCCATCGGCCTGGCCGGGGTGATGGGCGGAGCCAACACCGAGATCGCCGACTCCGTCACGGACCCCGAGACCGGCGAGGTCAAGGGCACCACCGAGGTCGTCATCGAGGCCGCGCACTTCGACGCGGTCTCCATCGCCCGCACCGCGCGCCGCCACAAGCTGTCCTCCGAGGCGTCCAGGCGCTTCGAGCGCGGCGTCGACCCGCAGGCGGCGTCCGCCGCCGCCCAGCGCACCGTCGACCTGCTGGTGCTGCTCGCGGGCGGCACCGCCGAGGCCGGCGTCACCGAGATCGTCTCGCCGTCCGCGCCGCGCACCATCTCGATGCGCGCGGACCACCCGGACCGCGTCGCGGGCGTCGAGTACGGCCGCGAGACCGTCGTGCGCCGCCTCCAGGAGGTCGGCTGCGACGCGTACGGGCAGGACGAGCTCGTCGTGACCGTGCCGTCCTGGCGTCCCGACCTCACCGAGCCGAACGACCTGGCCGAAGAGGTCATCCGCCTGGAGGGCTATGCCAACCTGCCCTCCACGCTGCCCAAGCCGCCCGCCGGACGGGGTCTGACGGAGCGTCAGCGCCTGCACCGCAGGGTCGGCCGGGCGCTCGCCGGAGCCGGGTTCACCGAGGCGCCGAGCTACCCGTTCGTCGCCGAGTCCGTCTTCGACCAGCTGGGTCTGGACGCCGACGACGCGAACCGCGAGGTCGTGAAGCTGGTCAACCCGCTCAGCGACGAGGAGCCGGCGCTGCGCACCACGCTGCTCCCGGGCCTCCTCGCCACGCTGCGCCGCAACGACGGCCGCGGCAGCCACGACCTGGCGCTCTTCGAGACGGGTCTGGTCTTCCACCCGTCGAGCACCCCGGGCGTCGCCGTCCGGCTGCCCGTCGACCGCCGTCCCACCGACGAGGAGATCGCCGCCCTCGACGCCGTGCTGCCCGTGCAGCCGCGCCACGTGGGCGCCGTCCTGTCCGGTGCGCGCGAGCAGGCCGGCTGGTGGGGCAAGGGCCGCCCGGCCGACTGGGCGGACGCGATCGAGGCCGCGCGCACCGTGGCGCGCGAGGCGGGGCTCGAACTCACCGTGGAGCAGGGCCAGTACGGCCCCTGGCACCCGGGCCGCTGCGCCGAGCTGTACGTGACCGGCCAGGACGGGAAGACCCTCGTCGGGCACGCGGGCGAGCTGCACCCGCGCGTCGTCAAGGCGTTCGGGCTGCCCGCCCGCAGCTGCGCGATGGAGCTCGACCTCGACGCCCTGGAACGGGCCGGGGACGGCGTGGTCCAGGCGCCGAGCATCTCCACCTTCCCGGTGGCCACCCAGGACGTGGCGCTCGTCGTCGACTCCGGTGTCCCGGCCGCCTCGGTGGAGGCCGCGCTGCGGGTCGGCGCCGGTGAACTCCTGGAGTCCATCCGGCTGTTCGACGTCTACAGCGGCGAGCAGGTCGGCGCGGGCAAGAAGTCGCTGGCGTACGCGCTGCGGTTCCGCGCCGCCGACCGCACCCTGACGGTCGAGGAGGCCTCGGCCGCCCGCGACGCCGCGGTGGCCCGTGCCGCCGAGGAGACGGGCGCGGTGCTGCGCGGGGCCTAGCCCGCGCGAGAACGGAACGAGAGGGGCGCACCGGGGTTCCCGGTGCGCCCCTTTCGCCGTCTGGGAACGAGCCGTTGACGCCTCACTCGTTCGGGTGAGAAGTCCGGTCGATCTGCGCAAAAGGACGCGGACGATCGAAAGAATCGGTCCGGCCGTGCGGGCCGGTGCGGCTTCCGGAGCCTGCGGTCCGGTGCACTACAGCGCGCAGTGGCCTAGGGGGGCCGACGGCATGATCCGTACACCGGGATGGACCTCGGCCTGCGCGGTCGCACTCCGCTCCCGCCGGGCCTTCGCCCTCGTCCTGCCGTCCTGCTGGCTCGTCCTGGTGGTCGCCTGGCAGCTGGGCTGCCCGCTGGCCGGCGAGGACGGGATGGGGCTGCGGGTCGCCACCTGCCTCGCCTTCCTGGTCGCCGTGGTGTGGCTGGCCAACGGCGTACGGGTCACGGCCGAACGGGAGTTGCGGCGCATCCGGCACATCGCCGAGGTCGCCCAGCGGGTGCTGCTGAGACCCCTGCCCCCGCGGCTCGACGGGATCGCGCTCGCCGCGGGACAGCTCTCGGTGAGCCGCGGCGCCTCGATCGGCGGCGATCTGTACGAGGCGATGTCGACCCCGCACGGGGTGCGGGTCGTCATGGGGGACGTGCGCGGCCACGGGCTCGCCGCGATCGGCGCGGTGGCCGCGGTCCTCGGCAGCTTCCGCGAGGCCGCCCACGACGAGCCCCGACTGGACGGTCTGCTCAGGAGGCTGGACCGGGCGCTGGCGCGGCATCTGCGGGAGCGCTGCCGCGCCGAGCACCCGGCCTCCGGCGGGGGCGAGCCGGACAGCCCGCTCGCCGAGGAGTTCGTCACCGTACTGCTCCTGGAGATCCGGCCGGACGGCGAGGTCTACGCCCTCAACTGCGGCCACCCGTGGCCCTATCGGCTCTGCCGCGGCGCCGAGCAGCTCGCGCCCGGCGACCCGCTGCCGCCGCTCGGGCCCTTCGCGCTCCCCGCCGAGCTGACCCCGCTGCACTGCACCCGGCTGCTCCCCGGCGAGGCGCTCTGCCTGCACACCGACGGCGCCGAGGACGCCCGGGACGGCGCCGGGCGGTTCTTCGCGCTGCGCGAGGCGCTCGCGGACGCGTCCCGCGGCTCGCCGGTGGCGCCGGCCGATGTCGTCGACCGAGTGCGGCGCGCGGTCCTGCACCACACCCGGGGGCGGCTCTCGGACGATGTGGCCCTCCTGGTGCTGCGCAACGACCGGGTCCGGGTGCCCGCCCAGCAGACCAGCGGCGAGGCGGCCGGTGTTCACCGCTGAGGTGGGGCGCCGTCGCCCTGCCGGGAGTGCCGGGCAGCGCGGACAGGGCGGACGGCGCCGGGAGCGGGCCGCCGCACTGTACGAGGGGGAGCCGGCGGCCCGGTCGCCTCGAGGAGAGGCACATCAAAGTCAAGCGACTGCGGGCCGCCGTGGGCAGAGAGCGCGGCGCATAAATGCGGGTACTCGCTTCACACCCCGTGTGAACCCGGCTCGTCTACGCTGACCGCACCGAGCCAACGGAGGGCCCCATGCAGCCCAATACCCTGCTCGACGCCCTGGTGGACGAGGCGGGGATCTCGCACGCCGGGCTGGCCGCCCGGGTGAACCAGGCGGGTCGGGCCAGAGGCCTCGCACTCAGATACGAACACACGGCGGTCGCCCGGTGGTTGAAGGGCCAGCGGCCGCGGGGCCAGGTGCCCGACCTGATCTGCGAGGTGCTCGCGGGCCGGCTGCGGCGCCGGGTCACCCTCGACGACATCGGCCTCGGGGTGCCCGGCGAACCGGTCGCCGCGCACGGCTCGCCGCTCGCCGGTTTCGTCGAGCGGGCCACCGCCCTGTGGCGCTCGGACGAACAGCAGCGCACGCACATACTCGACGCCCCCGCCGTCACCGGCACCCCGGCCGTCATGCCCGTATGGGAGTGGGAGAACCCGCCGGAGGACACCGACGTCTCCCGCAACGGGCAGACCGCGGTGGGCGAGTCCGACATCGAGATGCTGCGCTCGGCGCGCGAGCACTACGAGCTGATGTACCGCAAGGCGGGCGGCATCGCGACCCGCTCGCGCATCGTCGGCTTCCTCAACGCCGAGACCGCGCCCTTGCTGCGCGGCGGCTACACCGACGCCACCGGGCGCCAACTGCACCGCGCCACCGGCGGGTTGGTGGCCATCGCGGGGATCTGCGCGTACGACTCCAACGCCCAGGGGCTCGCCCAGCGCTACTTCCACCAGGCGCTGCGGCTGGCGAAGGCCAGCGGGGACAGGGGACTTGGGGCCTATGTCATCGCGCTCCTGGTCAACCAGTCGCTGTTCATGCGGGACTACCGCCAGTCGGTCGCCTTCGCCGAGGCGGCGCTGCGGGCGGCGGGCGGCCGGCTGAGCCCCGCGCTCGCGGCCGATCTGCACGCCATGCAGGCCAAGGCGTACGCGCATCTGGGCGACGGGCACAGCGCGCTGTCCTCGATCAGGAGCGCCGAGTCGGCGGCCGGGCGGATCAGGCCCGGCCAGGAACCGGCCGAGACCGGTTACGTCCAGCCGGGCCTGGTCAACGTCCAGGTGGCCGAGGCCCTGCTCAGCCTCGGCGATCTGACGGCCGCGCGCGAACAGGCGGCGCTGGCGGCCGACGAACCCTCCCACGACAGGGGCAGGGTGCACCGCCTTGCGATGCTCGCGCAGATCGAGCTGCGACAGGGCGACGCGGACCGGGCCGTGGCTACCGCGGTCGAAATGGCGGAGCGGGCCCGGGGGATGGAGTCGCAGCGATTGCGGGACCGGCTGCGCCTGGTGCGCGAGCACCTGGTCGAGAGCGGTTGCGCCGGCGCCGACGAAGCCGCCGAGCTGATCGACGGGGCACTTCGCGTTCCCCTGTAACCGTCAGCCTGCTGCGATATTGCCATCTACTTGTCGGAAGGTGGCAGAAACGTGCAGTGGACGAACCTGAGCGAACAAACTGTGTATGAGAATCGCTGGTTTCGGGTCAACCTCGCGGACGTAGAGCTTCCGGACGGTCGGCACCTGGACCACTTCCTGATCCGGCTGCGGCCGGTCGCCGTCGCGACGGCGGTCAACGCCGCCAACGAGGTGCTGCTGTTGTGGCGGCACCGCTTCATCACCGACAGCTGGGGCTGGGAACTGGCCGCCGGTGTCGTCGAGGACGGCGAGGACATCGAGGCCGCCGCCGCCCGTGAAATGGAGGAGGAGACCGGCTGGCGGCCGGGACCGCTCAAACCCCTGCTGACCGTCGAGCCCGCCAACGGGCTCATCGACGCCCGGCACCATCTGTTCTGGTCCGAGTCGGCCGAATACATCGGCCACCCCGAGGACGACTTCGAGTCGTCCCGGCGCGAGTGGATACCCCTCAAGCTGGTGCCCGACATGGTCGCCCGAGGGGAGGTCCCGGCCGCCAACATGGCGGCCGGACTCCTACTCCTGCACCATCTGCGGCTGGGCGACGGCTAGCCGCCGCGCGGGCTAGTGGCCGAGGGCCTGCCACACGGCGAACGAGAGTGCGCCGACGGCGGTCAGCACGGTGAGGGCGGGGAGCGGCCACCTGAGGTGTTCCAGGGCCGCGACCCGCCCCACCGCGTCGGTCAGTTCGCGCTCGGTCTGCTCGCCCCGCTGGGCGAGCAGCGCGAGCTGCCCGTCCAGATGGGCCATGCCGACTTCCAGGCGGCGGCGTAACTCCGCCAGTTCGTCGACGGTGGTCGAATGTCCCGAGTGGGTGGACACGGTGTGGCTCCTTAGTCCTGTTCCGGACGTGCCAGGGAGGTGCTGGCTCAGAGTCAACTCGCCGCGGCCCAGGGACGGGAGCGTGTGCGATGGGCATATGCGGGCTCGTTCCGCACACCCGGTGTGCGCGGGACGAGCCCGGCTCATGCCTTTCAGACGTTTACCCGCGTATACAGAAGTACGCCGCTTTACTCAGGCGTACGAGTAGAAACCGGACCCGGTCTTCCGGCCGAGGCGTCCCGCGTCGACCATCCGCTGGAGCAGCGGGGGAGCGGCGTACAGGGGCTCCTTGAACTCGTCGTACATCGAGTCCGCGACCGAGGCGACCGTGTCCAGGCCGATGAGGTCGGAGAGCTTCAGCGGGCCCATCGGATGGGCGCAGCCCAGCTCCATGCCGTTGTCGATGTCCTCGCGGCTGGCGATGCCCGACTCGAACATCCGGATCGCGGAGAGCAGGTACGGGATGAGCAGCGCGTTGACCACGAACCCGGAGCGGTCCTGGGCGCGGATGGCGTGCTTGCCCAGCACCTTCTCGACCAGCACCTGGGCCCGGCTGATGGTGCCCTCGGAGGTGGTGAGCGCGGGAATGAGCTCGACGAGCTTCTGCACCGGCGCCGGGTTGAAGAAGTGGATGCCGATGACCTGGTCGGGGCGCGAGGTGGCGACCGCGAGCTTCACCAGCGGGATGGAGGAGGTGTTGGAGGCCAAGATCGCGTCCGGGCGGGTCACCACCTGGTCGAGTACCTGGAAGATCTCGGTCTTGACCTGCTCGTTCTCCACCACGGCCTCGATCACGAGATCGCGGTCGGCGAACTCGCCCAGGTCGGTGGTGAAGCTGAGGCGGCCGAGCGTCGCGTCGCGCTCCTCTTCGGTGATCTTGCCGCGCTCGGCGGCCTTCGAGAGGGAGTTGTGCAGCCGGGTGCGGCCGATCTCCAGGGCCTCGCCGGTGGTCTCGGCGACCTTGACGTCCAGACCGCTGCGGGCACACACCTCCGCGATGCCCGCGCCCATCTGGCCACAGCCCACAATTCCGACGCGTTCGATGTCGGTCACATCGTGCCTTTCGCTCTACTGCAGTCCCCGGCAGGTCCCCCGTGTGATTCCGGCGCCCGCCTTCGGCCCCTGACGTTACTCCGGACGCGCGCGTGCATGGGGGGCCGGGGCGGGCATGCTGTCCGGTACACCTGGGGCAACGGGACCGGAGCGAGGGGTGTGACGTGGGGCGAATCACGCGGCGGGGCTTCGTGGCGGGCACGGCCGGAGCCCTGAGCGGGCTGATCACGGCGGGCGGCGCGGCCGCCGCGGACCGGGGCGGGGCGCTGGAGCGGGCGGTGCGGGAGGTGGCGGGCGGACACCGGCGGCGGGACTTCCGCGGGGTGTGGGTGGCCACCGTGGCCAACCGGGACTGGCCCTCCCGGCCGGGCCTGTCCGCGGGCGCCCAGCGCGCCGAGCTCATCGCCCACCTGGACAAGGCGGTCGAGCGGCGGCTGAACGCGGTGGTCCTCCAGGTCCGCCCGACCGCCGACGCGCTCTGGCCGTCCCGGTACGAGCCCTGGTCCGAGTGGCTCACCGGGACGCAGGGCGCGGACCCCGGCTGGGATCCGCTGGGCACCGCCGTCCACGAGGCGCACGAGCGGGGCCTGGAACTGCACGCCTGGTTCAACCCGTACCGGATCGCCAACCACACCGACCTCACGCGCCTGGTCCCGACCCACCCCGCACGCCGACACCCCGACTGGGCCGTGCCGTACGGCGGAAAGCTCTACTACAACCCGGGCCTGCCCGAGGTCCGCCGGTTCGTCGAGGACGCCATGCTGGACGCGGTGCGCAGCTACGACATCGACGGCGTCCACTGGGACGACTACTTCTACCCGTATCCGGTGGCGGGCCAGAGCTTCGACGACGACGCGGCGTACGCGCGGTACGGATCAGGCTTCCCGGACCGCGATGCCTGGCGGCGCCACAACATCGATCTGCTGGTGCGCGAGACGGCCGCCCGGATCAAGCGGATCGACCGCCGCATCCGGTTCGGCATCAGCCCCTTCGGTGTGTGGCGCAACGCGTCGAGCGACGAGCGCGGCTCGGCGACCACGGCCGGTGTCCAGACCTACGACGACCTGCACGCCGACACCCGCCGGTGGGTGCGTGCGGGCTGGATCGACTACGTCTGCCCGCAGCTGTACTGGAACATCGGCTTCCGCGCCGCGGACTACGCGGTCCTGGTGCCCTGGTGGGACGAGGTGGCCCGGGACACCGGCGTCGACCTGTACATCGGCGAGGCGCTGTACAAGGCGGGCGATCCGGCGCAGCCCGCCGCCTGGCAGGACCCGGCGGAACTGTCCCGCCATCTGACGCTGGCCCAGCGCTACGCCTCCGTCCGCGGCCACTGCTTCTTCGCCGCGAAGGAGGTCACCGAGGACCGCGTCGGGGCCATGGCCCGGGTCGTCGCCGACCACTACCGGGGGCGGAGCCGCTGAGACCCCGCGGCCTACGCTTCCTCGGAGAGGTGCCGCACCACCGTGTCGGGGCCCGGTGACATCAGGGTTTCGTGGCCGTCGTCGAATCGGACCCGGAAGGGGGGCGTGCCCTGGGGGCCCAGAACCTCGATGACCTCGGCCCGGCGGTCCTGCTGGCCGACGGTCCTGCCGTGCACAAGGAGTGTGTCGCCCACGCTTGCTCGCATGCCGCCAGTCTAGGACGGCGGGCGCGAGTTGGCGCTGCCCGGGAGCGGACCCAGCGGGCCTCAGGACCGGGCCCGCTGGGTCACCGCGATGCACACCAGGACGCCCGCCGCGGCGAGCGGGGCGGCCGGGGAAAGGTGCTCGCCGAGCAGCAGCACCGACCAGAACAGTGTGAGCAGCGGCTGCGCCAGCTGGAGCTGGCTGGCGCGTGGCACGCCGACCGCGGCGAGGCCGCGGTACCAGACGTAGAGGCCGAAGAAGTTGGACCCCGCGGCCAGCCACACCAGCCCCGCGACGCCGTGCGCGGTGAGCCGCCAGGGCTCGTACGCGAGCGCCACCGCGGCCCCGGCCAGGGCGAGCGGCAGGCACAGCACCAGGGCCCAGCCGACCACGTGCCGGCCCGGCATGACCGAGGCGAGCCGGCCGCCCTCGACGTACGCGGCCGCGCAGACGAGCAGCGCGGCGAACAGGTAGACGTCCCCCGCGGACAGCGCCCCGCCGCTCTGCTGCACCGTGAACGCGACCACCACGGCCGCCCCGGCCAGCGCCGCCGCCCAGAACGCCCGGGACGGCCGACGCCGGGTGCGCAGCGCGCCGAGCGCGGCGGTGGCCAGCGGCAGCAGTCCGATCACCACGGCCGCGTGCGAGGTCGTCGAGGTCTGGAGAGCGATCGTGGTGAGCAGGGGGAAGCCGATGAGCGAGCCGCCCGCGACGACCGCGAGGCCCGGCCAGTGCGCCCGGTCTGGGAACGGCACCCGCTGCCCGAGCAGCAGCGCCCCCGCGATCAGCGCGGAGAGGACTATCCGCAGCGCCACCAGGGACCAGGGCCCGAAGCTGTCCAGGCCCCAGACGGTGCCGGGGAAGGTGAGGGAGAAGGAGACCACGCCGAGCCCGGCGAGCAGCGCCCCGCGCGGCAGGACGGAACCGGAGCCGCCGTCCACGCCGACCGCTATCGTCGTCGGAGTAGTAGCGCTATTCTGTGCTGTCATGCATGAGCGTAGCAGTGTGGTGGAACTGGCGAAATCCCTGCGGAGCGAGCTCGACCGCTACTCGGTTGGTGGAAAGCTGCCGTCGAGCCGGGCGCTGGTCGAGCGCTACCGGGTCTCCCCGGTGACGGTCTCGCGCGCGCTCGCCCAGCTCGTCGCCGAGGGGCTTGTTGTCACCCGCCCCGGCGCGGGCGCCTACCGCGCCGAGCCGCGCACGCTCACCGCGCGTACCGGCGACACCTCCTGGCAGGAGGTCGCGCTCAGCGCGGACGGCGCCACCGAGGCCGCCCCGCGCGCGGTGGACGCCACCGGCGTCCTGGCCACCCTCACCGTCCCGCAGACCGGCGTCATCGACCTCAGTGGCGGCTACCTCGACCCCGGGCTCCGTCCCGAGCGGGCGATGGCCGCCGCCCTCGGACGGGCCGGCCGGCGACCCGGTGTCTGGAGCCGCCCGCCCGTCGACGGCCTCACCGAGCTGCGGGAGTGGTTCGCCCGCGAGATCGGCGGCACCGTCACCGCCGCGGACGTCCTGGTCACCGCGGGCGGCCAGACCGCGCTGACCACCACGCTGCGCGCGCTCGCCACCCCCGGCGCCCCCGTCCTCGTCGAGTCGCCCACCTATCCCGGTCTGCTCGCCATCGCCCGGGCCGCCGGGCTGCGCCCCGTGCCCGTCCCCGTAGGCCCCGACGGCATCCGCCCCGAACTCCTCTCCCGTGCCTTCGACGCCACCGGCGCCCGCGTCCTCGTCTGCCAGCCCCTCTTCCAGAACCCGACCGGAGCCCTCCTGCCCCCGGACCGCGGCCGCGAAGTGGTCGGCATCGCCCACGCGTTCGGCGCGTTCGTCGTCGAGGACGACTTCGCCCGGCGCCTCGCCCACCAGGACGCCGGCCCGCTGCCCGCCCCGCTCGCCGCCGACGACCCGGACGGCGTGGTCGTCCACGTCTCCTCCCTCACCAAGGCGACCTCGCCGAGCCTGCGGGTCGGTGCGCTCGCCGCCCGCGGTCCCGTCCTGGAACGCCTGCGCGCCATCCAGGTCGTCGACTCCTTCTTCGTGCCCCGCCCCCTCCAGGAGACCGCCCTCGAACTCGTCGGCTCCCCGGCCTGGGGGCGCCATCTGCGCGCCGTGTCCGCCGAGTTGACCGCCCGCAGGGAGACCCTGGCCGCCGCCGTCCTGCACCACCTCCCCGAACTCGCCCTGCCCCACATCCCCTCCGGCGGCTACCACCTCTGGCTCCGGCTGCCCGACGGCGCGCCCGAGAGCGCCGTCGTGTCCGCCGCGCTGCGCGCCGGTGTCGCCGTGGCCCCCGGCCGCCCCTACTTCAGCGCCGAACCCCCGGCCGGCCACATCCGCCTGGGCTTCGCGGGCGTGGCGGGCCGCGCGGAGATCTCCGAGGCGGTACGCAGGCTGCGCACCGCCCTGGACGGGGTGCTGGGCCGACCCGCCTGAAAGGTCGACCGCGCTGATGTCGCTCTCATGGGGCCGGCGTGGCACCCGCCACTGACAACCGGCCCGCGCCCTGGGAGGCTCCCGGCATGAGCGATGTGATCTTCCGTGAGTACGTGATCTCCACTGACCCGGGCCGCCTCGACGCGGCCCGCGTCCACCACTGGCTCTCGACGGACGCCTACTGGGCGCTCGGCCGCAGCCGCGACAAGCAGGACGCCGCCATCGCGGGCTCCCTCAACTTCGGCGTGTACGAGGCGGATTCGGGGGAACAGGTCGCCTACGCGCGGATCGTCACCGACCACGCCACCTTCGCCTGGCTCTGCGACGTGTACGTCGCTCCCGCGGCGCGCGGCAAGGGCCTCGGCACGGCGCTGGTGACCGCTGTGCGCGACCACCTGGAGCCGGCCGGGCTGCGCAGGATCCTGCTGGCCACGGCGGACGCCCACGGGGTCTACGAGAAGATCGGTTTCCGCACGCTGGAGACCACGGACAAGTGGATGGCGCTCGGCGTGCAATAGGCGCCAACCCCTTGGGATCGGCCGGGGATCAGCTCAGCTCGCGCACGATCCGGGCCGGGTTTCCGACCGCGAGCACGTTCGGCGGCAGGTCCCTGATGACGACGGAGCCCGCGCCCACCACGGTGTTCGCGCCGATCGTCACGCCGGGGCAGACGATCACCCCGCCGCCCAGCCACACGTTGTCGCCGATCGTCACCGGCAGCGCCTTCTCCCAGCCCGCCCGCCGGCGCTCGGCGTCCAACGCGTGGGTGGGGGTGAGGAGTTGGACGTTCGGGCCGATCTGCACGTCGCGGCCCACGGTGATCGGTCCGGTGTCGAGGAAGACACCGCCGAAGTTCACGAACGTACCGGCGCCGATGCTGATGTTGTAGCCGAAGTCGCACTGGAACGGCGCCCGGACGCGTACCGAGTCCCCGACCGATCCCAGAAGGTCGCTGAGGATCCGGTGCCGGTCGGCGGGCGGGGCCGTGGTGGCCGCGTTGTAGGCGGCGCACAGCCCGACGCGGCGCTCGGTGTCGGCGCGCAGTTCGGGGTCGTCCGGGAGGTACCACTCGCCCGCCAGCATCAGCCGCTTGTTCTCACCCACGAGTGCCCCTCCCGGATCGGTTGCCCGGAACGGTACGACATCCGCCGGGCGCCCGGGGCGTCGCGGTGGCCGGGCCACGTGACCGGCGCGGCCCGCTCTCACATCGCGTCGGGCGAGCCCGCCGTTTCGGGGCTCGCGGCCTCCCAGGCCGCCTCGATCATCCGGAAGACCTCGTCCACCGCGGCCTGCGGATCGGCCGCCTCGCGGGCCAGCGCGTAGGCGTCGATCACGAAGCGCGCGAGGGCCCGGCAGGCCATCGCGGTGTACGGCAGGCCGGGGGCGGCGGCGATGGCCGCGGCCAGCGACTCCGCGTGGCGCAGCCGCATGGACTCCTCGTACTCCCGCAGCGCGGACGACTGGTCGATCATGCGCCAGATCGGCGCGGCGCCCTCCGCCGTGCAGTGGCGCACCTGGGCGTGGATCTCACGGCGGAGCGCCGGGATGAGCGGCTCGTGGGGTGCCCGGCCGGTGACCGCCTGGACGAGGCCCTGCTCGAAGTTCGCGTCCTGCTCGAACACGAGGGCCTCTTTCGAGGCGAAGTGGGAGAAGAGCGTGGTGACGGCGACGTCGGCCTCGGCGGCCACGTCGCGGATGCCCACCGCGTCGTACCCGCGTTCCAGAAAGAGCCGTAGGGCGGCGTCGGCGATGTTCTGGCGGGTGGCGGCCTTCTTGCGCTCGCGGCGGCCGGGCGACTCGGTCATGCCGGGATGCTAGCAGCTGCGAACCTGAAGCTGCTGCGAATGGCTAACGGTTAGCCTTGGGGTGGCGTGAGGACGCGGAACGTGTGGCCCTCCGGATCGGCCAGCCAGGTCACCGGGGCGTCGCCCCCGCCGAGGTCTAGGTCGGTGGCGCCGAGGGCCCGCAGCCGGGCCACCTCCGCCGCCCTGTCGTCGCCGGGGTGCGGCAGCAGGTCGAGGTGGACGCGGTCCGGCACGGCCTCGCCGTCCGGACGGCGCAGGAACTCGAGGAACGGACCGACGCCCGGGGCGGAGCGCAACGCCGCTTGGTCGTCGGCGACTTCGCGCACCGTCCAGTCGGTGGCACCGCCCCAGAACCGGGCCATGGCCCGCGGGTCCACGCAGTCGACCACCACCGCGGCGATGGGCCCGGTGTCCCGGTACACCTCCCGGGGCTCCAGCACGCAGAACTCGTTGCCCTCCGGGTCGGCGAGGACCGTCCACGGCACGTCGCCCTGGCCGATGGAGGCGGGAGTCGCGCCCAGAGCCTTCAGGCGCGCGACCAGTTCCGCCTGATGGGCCGCGGAGACGGTGGCGAGATCGAGGTGGACGCGGTTCTTCGTCGCTGCCTTCGGTTCTGGATCGGGAACCACGTCGATGCCGAGAACGCCCCGGCCCGGCCGGAGCGGGCCATCGCCGGGTCCGACCCGGGTGAACGCACCGACGCCGTACGCGGTCCAGCCCAGCGCTCGGGCCCAGAACCCGCCGACCACCGCGTGATCCAGGGCCTTGATGCTCACCGACACGGGTCGCAGTGCCATGTCGGCGATCCTATGCACCGGCCCGCCCGCTCTCCAGCGACGCCAGTCGGGCCCTGCGCCAGCTGGAGCGGAAGGGGCTGGTGCGCCGGGCTTCCGACCCCGGCGACGCCCGGCGTGTGGGTCTGCATCCGACGCCGAAGGCCGCCGAGAACCTGGGGCACCTCCAGGGCGCCTGGAGCCGCCTCCTGGGGGAGGCCGTCTCCGGCGCCGCCGAGGTGGACGCGGTGATCACCGCACTCAGCGGCGGCCGCGGGCGTGACGCCCCTCCGCACCCCCGGCAACTCTTTGCATAAAACTGCATCCCTGCGTATAGTCATGCCATCACCGAGGAGGATTCGATGGCGGCGGTACGTGCGGCAGTGGCAGGGGCCAGTGGGTATGCGGGCGGGGAGCTGCTCCGTCTGCTGCTCGGGCACCCCGGGGTCGAGATCGGGGCGCTGACCGCGAACTCCAACGCCGGGCAGCTGCTCGGTTCGCTCCAGCCGCATCTCGTTCCGCTGGCCGGGCGCACCCTGGAGCCCACCACTCCCGAGGTGCTCGCCGGGCACGACGTCGTCTTCCTGGCGCTGCCGCACGGCCAGTCGGCCGCGGTGGCCGAGCGGCTCGGGCCGGACGTCCTGGTGGTCGACATGGGGGCCGACTTCCGGCTCCGGTCGGCGGCCGACTGGGAGAAGTTCTACGGCTCGGCGCACGCCGGGTCCTGGCCGTACGGGCTGCCCGAACTGCCGGGAGCGCGGGCCGCGTTGGAGTCCACGCGGCGGATCGCCGTGCCGGGCTGCTACCCGACCGCCGTCTCCCTCGCGCTCTTCCCGGCGTACCAGAGCGGTCTCGTGGAGAGCGACGCCGTGATCGTCGCCGCCACCGGCACCTCCGGCGCGGGCAAGGCGCTCAAGCCGCACCTCCTGGGCAGCGAGGTGATGGGCTCGATGTCCCCGTACGGCGTCGGCGGCGGGCACCGGCACACCCCCGAGATGATCCAGAACCTGAGTGCCGTGGCGGGCGAGGACGTCACCGTCTCCTTCACGCCCACCCTCGCCCCCATGTCCCGCGGCATCCTCGCCACCTGTTCCGCGAAGGCGAAGGACGGCGTCGGCGCCGAGTCCGTACGGGCCGCCTACGAGAAGGCCTTCGCGGACGAGCCGTTCGTGCACCTGCTCCCGGCGGGGCAGTGGCCCGCCACCGCCTCCGTGTACGGGTCGAACTCCGCGCACGTGCAAGTGGCGTACGACGAGAGCGCCGGGCGGGTCGTCGCGATCAGCGCCATCGACAACCTGACGAAGGGCACCGCCGGCGGCGCGGTGCAGAGCATGAACATCGCCCTCGGACTCGACGAGTCGACGGGCCTTTCCACGATGGGAGTTGCGCCGTGAGCGTGACGGCAGCCAAGGGGTTCACGGCGGCGGGCATCGCCGCCGGGATCAAGCAGAACGGCAACCCGGACCTGGCCCTCGTGGTCAACACCGGGCCGCGCCGAGCCGCCGCGGGCGTCTTCACCTCCAACCGCGTCAAGGCCGCCCCGGTCCTGTGGTCCGAGCAGGTGCTCAAGGGCGGCGAGGTCACGGCGGTCGTCCTCAACTCCGGTGGCGCCAACGCCTGTACGGGACCCAAGGGATTCCAGGACACCCACGCCACGGCCGAGAAGGTGGCCGAGGTGCTCGACGGGCACAGCGCGGGCGAGGTCGCCGTGGCGTCCACCGGGCTCATCGGCGTGCCGCTCCCGATGGACAAGCTCCTGCCGGGCATCGAGCGGGCCGCCGCCGAGCTCTCCGCGCACGGCGGCGAGAAGGCCGCCATCGCCATCAAGACCACCGACACCGTGCACAAGACGAGCGTCGTCACCCAGGACGGCTGGACCGTGGGCGGCATGGCCAAGGGCGCGGGCATGCTCGCGCCCGGGCTCGCCACCATGCTGGTCGTGCTCACCACTGACGCCGACCTCGACGCGGCCACGCTCGACAAGGCGCTGCGCGGCGCCACGCGGCAGACCTTCGACCGGGTCGACTCCGACGGCTGCATGTCCACCAACGACACCGTGCTCCTGCTCGCCTCCGGCGCCTCTGGAATCGCCCCGGGATACGAGGAGTTCGCCGAGGCGGTGCGGAGCGTCTGCGACGATCTGGCCCGCCAGCTCATCGGGGACGCCGAGGGCGCCTCCAAGGACATCCGCATCGAGGTGATCAACGCGGCGAGCGAGGACGACGCCGTCGAGGTCGGACGGTCCATCGCCCGCAACAACCTCCTCAAGTGCGCCATCCACGGCGAGGACCCCAACTGGGGCCGGGTGCTCTCCGCCATCGGCACCACGAAGGCGGCCTTCGACCCGGACCGGCTCAACGTCGCCATCAACGACGTGTGGGTCTGCAAGAACGGCTCCGTCGGGGACGACCGCGACCTCGTCGACATGCGCTACCGCGAGGTGCGGATCACCGTCGACCTCGCCGCCGGCGCCGTCGAGCCCGTCGTCATCTGGGCCAACGACCTCACCGCCGACTATGTCCACGAGAACAGCGCGTACAGCTCATGAGCGCGCGCAAACACACCGCACTGCCCAAGGCCCAGACCCTCATCGAGGCGCTGCCCTGGCTGACCCGGCACCACGGCAAGACCGTCGTCATCAAGTTCGGCGGCAACGCCATGGTCGACGAGGAGCTCAAGGCCGCCTTCGCGCAGGACGTGGTGTTCCTGCGGCAGTCCGGCCTCAAGCCCGTGGTCGTGCACGGCGGCGGACCGCAGATCAGCAAGCAGCTCGACAAGCACGGCCTGGTCAGCGAGTTCAAGGCAGGTCTTCGGGTCACCACGCCCGAGGCCATGGACGTGGTCCGCATGGTGCTCGCCGGGCAGGTGCAGCGCGAGCTCGTCGGGCTGCTCAACCAGCACGGGCCGCTCGCCGTCGGCATGACCGGCGAGGACGCCCACACCATCACGGCCACCCAGCACCGACCGGAGATCGACGGCGAACTGGTCGACATCGGCCGGGTCGGCCAGATCACCGCGATCGACCCGGGCGCCATCCAGGCGCTCCTGGACGACGGCCGCATCCCGGTCATCTCCTCGATCGCCCGCTCCCAGGACGACGGACATGTCTACAACGTCAATGCTGATACGGCGGCTGCGGCACTTGCGGCTGCGCTGGGCGCCGAGACCCTGATGGTCCTGACCGATGTCGAGGGCCTGTACGAGGACTGGCCCAACAGCGACGACGTCATCAGCAAACTGACGGCAAGTCAGCTGGAGAAGCTGCTGCCCGAGCTCTCCAGCGGCATGGTGCCCAAGATGGAGGGCTGCCTGTTCGCGGTGCGCAACGGGGTCAACACCGCGCGCGTGATCGACGGACGGGTCCAGCACTCGATCCTGCTGGAGATCTTCACCGACGAGGGCATCGGCACGATGGTCGTGCCCGACGCACCGGGCGCACCGGACGGACAAGGGGGAGTGCGGTGACCAACCAGGAGCTCACGGAGCGCTGGCAGCACGTCATGGCGGACAACTACGGCACGCCGAAACTCTCGCTCGTACGCGGCGCGGGCGCGACGGTGTGGGACGCGGACGGCGTCGCGTACGCCGACTTCGTGGGCGGCATCGCGGTCAACGCGCTCGGCCACGCCCACCCGGCGGTGGTGCGGGCGGTCACCCAGCAGATCGCCTCGCTCGGCCACGTCTCGAACCTGTTCGTGGCGGAGCCCCCGGTGGCGCTCGCCGAGCGCCTCATCCAGCTCTTCGGCCGGCCCGGACGCGTCTTCTTCTGCAATTCCGGCGCCGAGGCCAACGAGGGCGCCTTCAAGATCGGGCGGCTCACCGGGCGCACCCACATGGTCGCCACCACGGGCGGATTCCACGGCCGCACGATGGGCGCGCTCGCGCTCACCGGCCAGCCGGGCAAGCAGGAGCCGTTCCGGCCGCTGCCGGGCGACGTCACGCACGTGCCGTACGGGGACGCCGAGGCGCTGCGGGCGGCGGTGACCGAGGAGACCGCCCTGGTGATCGTCGAACCCATCCAGGGCGAGAACGGGGTCGTCGTGCCGCCGGCCGGCTACCTGGAGGCGGCCCGCGAGATCACCCGCGCCACCGGAACGCTGCTCGTCCTCGACGAGGTGCAGACCGGCATCGGCCGGACCGGCGCCTGGTTCGAGTACCAGCGGCACGCGGGCGTCGACCCGGACATCGTGACCCTGGCCAAGGGGCTCGGCGGCGGGCTTCCGCTGGGCGCGACCGTCGCCTTCGGTGCGGCGGCCGGGCTGCTGAAGCCCGGCATGCACGGCACGACCTTCGGCGGGAACCCGGTCGCCTGCGCCGCCGGACTCGCGGTCATCGACACGCTGTCCGCCGACGGAGCGCTCGACCAGGTCAAGCGGACCGGTGAGAAGCTGCGGGACGGAATCGAGGCGCTGGAGCACCCGTTGGTCTCCCATGTCCGTGGTGCGGGGCTGCTGCTGGGTATCGTGCTCAACGAGCCCCTCGCACCCCGGGTGCAGCAGGCGGCTCAGGATGCCGGCTTCCTGGTCAACGCGCCCGCTCCCGATGTCGTACGGCTCATGCCGCCGCTCATCATCGGTGACGCGGAGGCGGACGCGTTCCTCCGGGCCCTGCCCGGCATTCTCGACGCAGCAGGCGGGGACGGACGATCCGGAGAATGAGACGACGATGACCGACGAGGCGCAGGACTTCGAGCCGGGCGGCCCCGCCGTACCGCAGACCCGCACCGCCCGCCACCGCCGGATCGTGGACATCCTCAACCGGCAGCCGGTGCGGTCCCAGAGCCAGCTCGCCAAGCTGCTCGCGGACGACGGGCTGAGCGTCACCCAGGCGACGCTCTCCCGCGACCTCGACGAGCTCGGCGCGGTGAAGATCCGCAACACCGGCGGCGAGCTGATCTACGCGGTGCCCAGCGAGGGCGGCTTCCGCACGCCGAAGGCGCCGCTGGGCGAGTCGGCGAAGGAGGAGCGGATGCGCAGGCTCTCGGCCGAACTGCTGATCTCCGCCGAGGCCTCCGCCAACCTGGTGGTCCTGCGCACCCCGCCGGGCGCCGCGCAGTTCCTCGCCTCCGCCATCGACCAGGCCGAACTGCACGACATCCTCGGCACGATCGCGGGGGACGACACCCTCATGCTGATCAGCCGCGACCCGTCGGGCGGACAGGCGCTGGCCGACCATCTGCTGCGGCTGGCCCAGAACGACCACCGCTGAAGCATCGACCCCCGCTCATGACAGGCGGGTTCAGTAGCGCGTGATCGCGGTCGGCCCGTGCTCCGTGCCGATCGCGATGTGCGGGCGCCGGGCCGGGTCCGCCCAGGCCAGCACCTCGGCCATCGCGTCGGCCGGCACCGAGACGCAACCGGCCGTCGCACCGCGCCCGTTGACGTGCAGGAAGATCCCGGCGCCCCGGCCGCGCACCGGGCGCCGGTAGTTGAAGCCGACGACCAGGGCCCGGGCGTACTGGTCCGCGTACGCCGTCAGATGTTCCGACTCGCTCGCCCGGCAGTCCCGCGGCAGGCCCTCCACCCAGCGGTTGTAGGCGCGGGACTCGTTGTCCTGGCACCACCAGGACCGGTCCGTGGCGTGCCGGTAGGGATAGCGCGTGCCGGGCGGCGCGGGCGCCACCCCGAAGGCGTACGGCAGCGGGAACAGGCCGGTCGGCGTCGTGTCGGTGCCCTGGACGCGCGCTTTCCCCTCGACCAGGCCCTTCGCGCCGAACCTGGCCGGCGCCGAGCCCACCGCGACCCAGCGTCCGCCGTGCCGGTCCCACCAGGTGAGCCTGCCCGTGGTGGCACCGGTGGCGGGCGCCTCGGCGGTGAGCAGCTGACTGCCGCCACCGGTGCGGGCCATCCGTTCGGGCAGCGGCGCGGGGTGCGGCGGCGAGGCGAGCGGGACCAGCAGGGACGCGAGGACCAGGGCGGCGATGCGCATGCTCCGGACCGTATGCGCCGCCGCCCCGCCCGGCCGCCCGAAGCGGCGCCGATTGCTCCGTACGGGAGGGGAGCCGGGCCCGCAGTCCATTGACAAAACATACGGGCCATCGCATAGTTATGCCTAGCGTTGAATGCTTCGTCGGAATCCTCGGTCCGCGGTCCGTCCGTACCGGCCGGGGGTCCCCCACCCCCGGCCCTGCCCGGCCACGACCTCGCGTCCGCACGACTCGTTATACGGCCGCCTCCCCGCTCCTCCGCGGCGGGGAGGCGGTGGCACATCCATCCCTTCTGAGGAGCTTGAGCTGTGAGCAGCAACAACGGTGACGTCCGGCTCTGGGGCGCCCGGTTCGCCGACGGCCCCGCCGAGGCGCTGGCGAACCTGTCCGCGTCGGTCCACTTCGACTGGCGGCTCGCGCCGTACGACCTCGCGGGCTCCCGTGCCCACGCCCGCGTCCTGCACAAGGCGGGCCTGCTCACCGCCGACGAGCTCCAGCGGATGATCGCGGGCCTGGACCTGCTCGAAGGCCATGTCGCCGACGGCTCGTTCACCGGCACCGTCGCCGACGAGGACGTCCACTCCGCTCTGGAACGCGGCCTCCTGGAGCGCCTCGGTCCCGACCTCGGCGGCAAGCTCCGGGCCGGCCGGTCCCGCAACGACCAGGTCGCCACGCTCTTCCGTATGTACCTGCGCGACCATGCCCGGATCATCGGCGGCCTGATCGCCGAGCTCCAGGACGCCCTGGTCGGCCTCGCCGAGGCGCACGCGGACGTCGCCATGCCCGGCCGCACCCACCTTCAGCACGCCCAGCCGGTCCTCTTCGCCCACCACATGCTGGCCCACGTCCAGTCGCTGTCCCGGGACGCCGAGCGGCTGCGCCAGTGGGACGAGCGGACCGCCGTCTCGCCGTACGGCTCGGGTGCGCTGGCGGGCTCGTCGCTCGGGCTCGACCCCGAGGCGGTCGCCGCCGACCTCGGCTTCGAGGGCGGCTCGGTGGGCAACTCCATCGACGGCACCGCCTCGCGGGACTTCGTCGCGGAGTTCGCCTTCATCACCGCGATGATCGGCGTGAACCTCTCGCGGATGGCGGAGGAGATCATCATCTGGAACACGAAGGAGTTCTCCTTCGTGACCCTGCACGACGCCTTCTCGACCGGCTCCTCGATCATGCCGCAGAAGAAGAACCCGGACATCGCGGAGCTGGCGCGGGGCAAGTCCGGCCGCCTCATCGGCAACCTCACCGGCCTGATGGCGACCCTGAAGGCGCTGCCGCTCGCCTACAACCGGGACCTCCAGGAGGACAAGGAGCCGGTCTTCGACTCCTGCGACCAACTGGAGGTGCTGCTGCCCGCCTTCACCGGGATGATGGCCACGCTCACCGTCAACCGCGAGCGGATGGAGGAGCTCGCCCCGGCCGGCTTCTCGCTGGCCACCGACATCGCCGAGTGGCTGGTCAAGCAGGGGGTGCCGTTCCGGGTCGCGCACGAGGTCGCGGGGGAATGCGTCAAGGAGTGCGAGGCGCACGGCATCGAGCTGGACCAGCTCACCGACGAGCAGTTCGCGAAGATCTCCCAGCACCTGAAGCCCGAGGTCCGTACGGTCCTCAACGTGGCGGGCGCGCTCGCCGCCCGTGACGGCCGCGGCGGCACCGCCCCCTCGGCCGTGGCCGTCCAACTGGCCGAGGTCAAGGCCGACTTGGCGGTCCAGCACGCCTGGGCGAACGCCAAGAAGTAGCCCCGGCGGAGGAGATCACCCCCCTGGCCCCGATGAGACGTTGGTGTCTCATCGGGGCTATGGTTGTCTCATGACCGTGGACCGAGACCAGGTGCTCCGCACCGCCGCCGCCCTCCTCACCCGCAAGGCCACCGCCACCATGGACGAGGTCGCCCGCGCCGCGGGCATCGGCCGGGCCACCCTGCACCGGCACTTCGCCGGACGGGAGGCCCTCGTCAGGGCGCTGGAGGAGCTCGGCATCCGGGAGCTGGAGAGCGCCCTGGACGCGGCCCGGCTCGACGAGGGCGACGCCTCGGACGCACTGCGCCGGATGGTCGCCGAGGTGGAACCGGTCGCGGGCCTGCTCGCCTTCCTCGTCACCGAGAACCAGCTCTTCGAGGGCGAGGAGATGAACGCGGGCTGGGCCCGCATCGACGCCCGGGTCTCCGCGCTCTTCCGGCGCGGCCAGGACCGCGGCGAGTTCCGCATCGACCTCACCCCCGCCTGGCTCACCGAGGCCCTGTACGGGCTGGTCGGCGCCGGTGCCTGGGCCGTGCAGGACGGCCGGGTCGCCGCCAAGGACTTCCAGTACATGATCGCCGAGTTGCTGCTCGGCGGCGTACGGCGGAGCGTGGAGAAGTGACCGCAACCGAACCGCGGGAGCACCACGCCGTCGGCCGGATGGGCCGCTGGCTCGCGCTCGCGGTCCTCGTCCTCGCCGTGCTGCTCGTGGCCGTCGACGCCACGGTGCTCGGCCTCGCCACGCCCTTCCTCAGCGAGGACCTGAAGCCGTCCGGCACCCAGCTGCTCTGGATCGGCGACGTCTACTCGTTCATCATCGCCGGACTGCTCGTCTCGATGGGCAGCCTCGGCGACCGCATCGGCCGCAAGAAGCTGCTGCTTATGGGGGCCGTGGCGTTCGGCGCGGTGTCCGTGCTGAACGCGTACGCCTCCAGCCCCGAGATGATGATCGTGGCCCGGGCGCTGCTCGGCATCGCGGGCGCCACCCTGATGCCGTCCACGCTCGCCCTGATCCGCAACATCTTCCACGACCCCCGTGAGCGCAGCCTCGCCGTCGGCATCTGGGGCGCCGCCGCCTCCGCGGGCGCGGCGGTCGGCCCGGTCGTCGGCGGGTTCCTCCTGGAGAACTTCTGGTGGGGCTCGGTCTTCCTCATCAACCTGCCCGTCATGGCCGTCCTGGTCCTGGTCGGCGTCAAGCTGCTCCCCGAGTCGCGCGACCCGAACCCGGGCCCCTGGGACCTCGTCAGCGTCGGGCTCTCGCTGGTCGGCATGGTCGCGGTCGTGTACGCCGTGAAGGAGGCCGCGGTCAACGGGTTCCGCTGGGACATCCTGGCGGCGGGGGTGCTCGGCATCGCGGCGCTGGTCTGGTTCGTACGCCGCCAGCGCACCCTCGCCTCGCCGCTCCTGGACATCCGCCTCTTCCACCACCGGGGCTTCTCCGGGGCCGTGCTCGCGGACCTGCTGACCATCCTCGGCCTGTCGGGCCTGGTCTTCTTCCTCTCCCAGTTCCTCCAACTGGTTCAGGAACGCTCGCCGTTGGAGGCCGGGCTGATCGAACTGCCGGCCGCCGTCGGCGCGGTGGGCGCGGGGCTCGCGGCCGGCACGATCGCCCGCCGGGCCTCGGTGCGCAGCGCCGTCGCGGGCGGCCTCGGGGCGGTGGGTCTCGCGCTGGCCGCCTGCGTGGCGCTCGGCGCGGACACCCGGATCGTCTCCCTCGGCATCGCCCTGTTCGTGGGCGGACTCGGCGCGGGCCTCGCCTTCACGGTGACGGCGGACGTGATCCTCTCCAGTGTCCCCAAGGAGCAGGCGGGAGCGGCGTCGGCGGTCTCCGAGACCGCGTACGAACTGGGCGCGGCCCTCGGCATCGCGCTGCTCGGCTCGGTGGTGACCGGCATCTACCGGGGTTTCACCGTCCCGGCGGGCGTCCCCGCCGACCTCGCGGCCGAGGCCCACGACTCGCTGGGCGGTGCGGTGGAGGCGGCCGCGAAACTCCCGCCCGGCCAGGCGGACGCCCTGCTCGCCGCGGCGCGGCACACCTTCACGGAGGGCTTCCAGACGGCGGCGGCGGTCGGCTCGGTGGTCCTGTTCGCGACGGCGATCGCGGCGTGGTTCCTCCTACGCGGCCAAAAACTGGCCGAAGGCCTGGAACACCCCTGAGCCCCGCCCCCTCAAGGGGGCCTGGGGCCAACCCCCGTCCCCTCGCAGGGGAGTCGGGCCGGGCCAAACCCCGCCAGGGGCGCGGGGAACTGCGCGAGGAACCGGCCACGGCCCGCAGGAGCAGGAGCCGGACTTCAACGGGCCCGCCTTGGCGGGGGGCTGGGGTCCAAACCCCGCGAGGGGCGCGGGGAACTGCGCGAGGAACCGGCCACGGCCCGCAGGAGCAGGAGCCGGACTTCAACGGGCCCGCCTTGGCGGGGGGCTGGGGTCCAAACCCCGCCAGGGGCGCGGGGAACGGCGCGAGGAACCGGCCACGGCCCGCAGGGATAGAAGCCGGGCCCCAACGCGCCCGACCCCGCAGGGAGTTGGGGCCAAGCTCCCCGGCAGACCCAGCCCCGCACGGGGTGGAGCCGCTGGCAGAACCGCTCCAGGCCCCCCGCAGGGGAAAGCGGGGCGGGCGGCTAGGCCGCCTTGGCCTTCGTGGCGTACATGTCCACGTACTCCTGCCCGGACAGCCGCATGACCTCGGCCATCACCGAGTCCGTGACGGCCCGCAGCACGTACCGGTCGCGGTCCATGCCCTCGTAGCGGGAGAACTCCATCGGCTCGCCGAACCGGACCGTGACCTTGCCGGGGCGCGGCATCCCCGCACCGCCCGGCTGGAGCTTGTCCGTGCCGACCATCGCGAACGGCACGACCGGCGCGCCCGTCATCAGAGTGAGCCGCGCGACACCCGTGCGGCCCCGGTACAGGCGGCCGTCGGGGGAGCGGGTGCCCTCCGGGTAGATGCCGAACATCTGGCCGTTCTCCAGGACGCGGCGGCCGGTCATCAGCGCGGCCACCCCGCCGTTGGCGCCGTCCCGGTCGACCGGGATCATGCCGACGCCGGTGAAGAACCAGGCCATCAGGCGGCCCTTGAGCCCCTTGCCGGTGACGTACTCGTCCTTGCCGATGAAGGAGACCTGCCGGTCGCACACGATGGGCAGCACGATCGAGTCGATGAACGTCACGTGGTTGCCGGCGAGGATGACTGGACCGGTGCCCGGGATGTTCTCGGCGCCTTCCACCTGTGGGCGGAACATCAGGCGCATGATCGGTCCGAGCACTGCCTTGATGAGCGCGAAGCGGGACAACGGGCCCTCCGGAGTCGTCTGGATGGAGTTGGGTGTCTGTGCAGGTGAGGACGATACTCGCGGGTCACCGCTGATCGCACATCGGGTTCACGAAGTGGATACGCGCTGTTGACATCTGTTCGCGCCGGATTCGACCCGCCTTCGTCCTCGCGTACCCCCAAAGCATCCCCCTTTTCACGTCGGTCCGCCTACGCTCGTCTCCCGCGTTGACAGGTGCGGGACATGTGTACATCGCCGGTGGAACCGGATGACCGAGGAGTGTTCATGACTGAGGGTGAGCGGATCAGGCCCGGACGGCGCAGCGTGCTGGGGGCGGCGGGCGCGGCCGTGCTCGCCGCGTCGGCCACCGGGCTCGCGGGCGCGCCGGCCTCGGCCGCGCAGCGGCACGGCGGGGGCCGGGCCGCCTACCGCGACCTGCCCGTCCCGTACGTCATAGGACACCGCGGCACCGCCGGTTACCGGCCCGAGCACACCCTGGGCTCCTACCAGCACGCCCTCGACCTCGGCGCCCATGTCATCGAGCAGGACCTCGTGCCCACCAAGGACGGGCACCTGGTATGCCGCCACGAGAACGACATCTCGGCCACGACGAACGTCTCCGACCACCCCGAGTTCGCCTCCCGCAGAACGACCAAGACCGTCGACGGGGCCGCCATCACGGGCTGGTTCACCGAGGACTTCACGCTCGCCGAGCTGAAGACCCTGCGCGCCAAGGAGCGCATTCCGGGCAACCGGCAGCACAACACGCTGTACGACGGCCGCTGGGACGTGCCCACCTTCGAGGAGGTGCTGCGCTGGGCGCAGGAGCAGGGCCGCCGCCTCGGCCGCCGGATCTGGCTGCACTCCGAGACCAAGCACCCCACCTACTTCCGCGGCATCGGCCTGCCCCTGGAGGACCGGGTCGCCCAGCTCCTGCGCCGCTACGGGCGCCACCGCGCCGACTCCCCGCAGTTCCTCGAATCGTTCGAGCCCAGCAGCATCCAGCGGCTGGCGCGGCTGGTCGACACGCCCGCGGTGGTGCTGCTCTCCAGCGCGGGCACCAAGCCCTGGGACTTCGTGGTGAGCGGCGATCCGCGCACCGTGGACGACCTGGTCAGGCCCGCGGGCCTGCGGTGGATCGCCTCGTACGCCCAGGGCATCGGGCCCACCCTCGACCTGATCATTCCGAAGGACGCGTCCGGCAGGCTCACCCGGCCCACCACGCTGGTGCGCGACGCCCACGCGCAGGGGCTGATCCTGCACCCGTACACGATGCGCAACGAGAACAGCTTCCTGCCCGCCGACTTCCGGCGCGGCACCGACCCCAACGCCTACGGGGACGCGTTCGGCGCGTACCGGACGTACTTCGCGACCGGTATCGACGCGGTGTTCTCGGACAACGCGGACACCGCGCTGCTGGCCGCGGCCGACTTCCGCGGGCGCTGACGGGCGGCCGCTCGCCCCGTACGAGTGAGAAGTGTCCGCCGCGGAAACCGGCTTCCGCGGCGGGCGCGTCCCGCCCGGCATGGATCTCGTCACAGAGCTCAGCCCGCTCCTCGCCGCCGAGGCCGCCGCGGAGGCGCCCGGCACCGGGGTCGACGCCGCCGATCTCGAACAGGCCGTCTGGCTCAGGCTGTTGGAACAGCACCCGGCGGACCCCGTGCACTGGGTGCGCACCGCCGTGCGGGCCGAGGCGCGCCGCGCCCGACGGCTGCGGCGCCATGAACGGCCGTACGCCAGCGCGCCCGCCGCCGATCCGGACCCCGGGCCCGAACTCGCCGCCATCACCGCCGAGCGGCGCCGCGTCCTGCACGCGGCGATCGGCCGCACCCCCGGCAACTGCCCCCGCCTGCTCGCCGCGCTGCTCTCGCCGAAGGACCCCACCTACCGGGAAATCGCAGGGGAGTTGGATATCTCACAGGGCAGTCTGGGGCCGATGCGTTCCCGTTGCCTGGGATGCCTGCGCAGAATGCTGGCGGCGGAGGTTGCAGCTCCTGAACGAGGGGGAAAGGAGCGGTAGACAACCAGGGGACCAGTTGAGCGAGAGGCATGCACACATGGGCATGAGCGTGACCATCTCTGCGGCCGGCGCACAGGATGCCGAGCAGATACTGAAGCTGCAGTACCTGTGCTACCAGAGTGAGGCCGAGCTCTACGGCGACTACTCGATCGAACCCCTGACGCAGAGCCTGGAGGAGCTGCGGGCCGAACTCTCCGCGGGGTACGCCCTGGTGGCCAAGCTCGGTGACGAGGTGGTCGCGTCGGTGCGGGGGAGTGTGGACGCGTCCGGCACCGGCCGCATCGGCAGGCTCATCGTCCACCCCCGGATGCAGGGGCACGGCCTGGGCGGCCGGCTTCTGAACGCCATCGAGGCCCACTTCGCGGCGGAGCTCGCCGCCAAGCGCTTCCAACTCCTCACCGGCCACCGCAGCGAGTCCAACCTGCGCCTGTACCGCAGGCACGGCTACGCGGCCGTGGCCACCGAGGCGGTCAGTACGCGGCTCTCCATGATCACCCTCGAAAAGGACGCGGCGCCCCAGGAGTTCGCGGCGAGCGCGTGACGGCTAGCGCTTGGCCCGGCGCAGCCACAGCATGCCGAGGACCGGCAGGATCACCGGGATGAAGAGGTAGCCCATCCCGTAGTCCGACCACACCGTGGCGTCGGGGAAGGCGGAGGCGTCCGCCAGCGTCCAGGTGCCGACGACCAGGACGAAGAGGAGCTCCGCCGCGCAGCACACCAGCGCTGCCCGGCGGGCCTTCTCGCCGCCGCGCACCAGCGAGTACGTGATGAAGCCGTACACGCAGGCCGCGATCGCGGACAGGACGTACGCCAGCGGGGCCTTGCCGAAGTCCAGGATCATCTGGACGACCGAGCGGGACGCCGCGGCCACGGTGAACACCCCGTAGAACCAGACGAGCACCCGGCCGGGCCCGGAGCCGAGCTTCCCGGCGGGCGTGGTGTCAGTGGCGGACTCGGTCACGGTCAGCCTCCCCAGATGTCGTAGAGACGGACTTCGAGCACGGCGAGCACGACGGCGCCGGCCGAGACCGTCACCGAACCCCACTTGGTCCGCTCGGAGAGCGAGAGGAAGCCCGCCGCCGGGACGGCCGCGAACGCTCCGGCCAGATACGCGACGAAGATCGCGACGCCCTGTTCGGGCCGCTCGCCCCGTCCGAGCTGGACGAGCCCGACCACCAGCTGGGCCAGCGCGAGGACGGTGACCACGGCCATGCCGATGAAGTGCCAGTCCTTGGTGGGCTGGTCCCGGTAGGCGGCGAATCCGCACCAGGCTGCGAGGGCGAGGGCCGCGGCGGAGACCGCGACCGTCAGGGCGTCGAGCATGGGGTCGAGGGTATTACGGGCCGAAAGACCCGATGCGCCGACCCCCACCCCCGCCCGTGGGGTCGGAAGGCTCGAAGGCGCGTGCCGAAGCCCTCCGGTCCGACCACGCCGGAACGCCCGTCTCCTCCCATGCGGTGTCGAGGACGCTCCGGCGGTGCTCGCCGGGGGCCGCGCGGCGGGCATGGCGACCGTGGCCTTGACCACAGCGCACCGGGTGGACGCGCGCGTGGCCGACGTGGTGGCGAAGGGCCGGTCGGCCGTGTCGGCGCAGGTCACGGCCGGTGGCGCGGAGACCTCCTCGGCGGAGTGGGTCCGTCCGCAGGGTGGTCCAGGGATGTCCGGTATTCGGACATCCCTGATCCGTTCCTGACCGGTTCTGCTTTACTTGCGACATGACCACGACGAGCAGCCGCACCCTTGCGACCGAGGCGATGACGACGCCCGGTGCTCGTTGTATGTGTCGAATGTGCGCCTTCTGAGGGCCCCCGCCAGAGCCTCGCGCCCCGAAGCGAGACCCGTCGGCCGCGCCCGATTCCGTACACCATCCACGGATTCGGCCTGCCCCGCGCACACCGTGCCCCCGGTATCCACCGATGAGGCCGAGCCGCGCCCCGAACACGTTTGCCCCGTGCCCGGCATACCCCGCGCCGCGCACTCGACAGTGACGGAAATCCTGTGATCACCACAACGGGCCTGACCAAGGTCTACCAGTCGCGCGGACGAGATATCACCGCGCTCGACGGCGTCGACCTGCACGTCCGCGAGGGCGAGGTGTACGGCGTCATCGGCCAGAGCGGCGCCGGCAAATCCTCCCTCATCCGCTGCGTCAACCTCCTGGAGCGCCCCACCTCCGGAACGGTGACCGTCGACGGCGTCGACCTCACCGCGCTGGCCGGCCGCGGCCGCCGGGCCGGCAAGGACCTGCGCCGGGCCCGCTCCCGGATCGGCATGGTCTTCCAGCACTTCAACCTGCTGTCCTCGCGCACCGTGCAGGACAACATCGAGCTGCCCCTGGAGATCCTCGGCGTCTCCGGCAAGGAGCGCTCCCGCAAGGCCCTCGAACTGCTCGACCTGGTCGGCCTCGCCGACAAGGCCAAGGCCTACCCGGCCCAGCTCTCCGGCGGCCAGAAGCAGCGCGTCGGCATCGCCCGCGCGCTGGCCGGCGACCCCAAGGTGCTGCTCTCCGACGAGGCGACCAGCGCCCTCGACCCCGAGACGACGCGCTCGATCCTCCAGCTCCTTCGCGACCTCAACCAGCAGCTCGGCCTCACGGTCCTGCTCATCACGCACGAGATGGACGTCGTCAAGACGATCTGCGACTCGGCCGCGCTGATGAAGAAGGGACGGGTCGTCGAGTCCGGCACCGTCAGCGAACTCCTCGCCACCCCCGGCTCCGAGCTCGCCGCCGAACTGTTCCCGGTGACCGGCGAGGCCACCGGCCCCGAGCGCACCGTCATCGACGTCACCTTCCACGGCGAGGCCGCCACCCAGCCGGTCATCTCCCAGCTGTCGCGGACGTACAACATCGACATCTCCATCCTCGGTGCCGCCATGGACACCGTCGCCGGCAAGCAGATCGGCCGGATGCGGATCGAACTGCCCGGCGGCTACGAGGAGAACGTCGTCCCGGTCGGCTTCCTGCGCGAGCAGGGCCTCCAGGTGGACGTGGTGGACGACAGCCAGGTGCTCGACCTGGTCGAGGAAGGTGCCAAGTGAGCTGGTCGGAAATGCAGCCGCTGCTGTCGCAGGGAACGTACGACAGCTTCTACATGGTGCTGTGGGCGACCGTCGTCACCATCGGGCTCGGGCTGCCGCTCGGTGTGCTGCTGGTGCTCACCGACAAGGGCGGGCTGCTCCAGAACCGTCCGGTGAACAAGGTCATCGGCGTGATCGTGAACATCGGCCGCTCGCTGCCCTTCATCATCCTGCTGATCGCCCTGATCCCCTTCACCACCTGGGCCGTCGGCACCTTCATCGGCCCCAGCGCCATGATCGTGCCGCTCTCCATCGGCGCCATCCCGTTCTTCGCGCGGCTCGTGGAGACCGCGGTCCGCGAGGTCGACCACGGGCTCGTCGAGGCCGTCCAGTCCATGGGCGGCGGCATCCCCACCATCGTGTGGAAGGTGCTGCTCCCGCAGGCGCTGCCCTCCCTCGTCTCCGCGATCACCACCACCGTGATCACCCTGGTCAGCTACTCCGCGCTGGCCGGCGCGGTCGGCGGCGGCGGTCTCGGCTCGGTCGCCATCACCTATGGCTACCAGCGCTTCGAGACCAACTTCATGCTCATCACGGTGGCCGTACTGATCGTGATCGTCACCGTGATCCAGCTGCTCGGCGACGGCGTGGTGCGCCTGCTCGCCCGCCGCGGCCGGACCTCCTGAACCTCCCTCACAACGGCCCGAACTCCTTGTCCGGGCGTCACACCGCACCACCGGAAAGAGGCACTTTTCGTGCGTAAGAACACCAAGATCACCGCTGCCGCCCTCGCCACCGCCGCGCTCGCCGTCGGCCTCACCGCGTGCGGCTCCTCCTCCGACCCGAAGCCGGCCGCCAAGGCGGACGGGGCCAAGGCCGACCCGTCCAAGGCGCTGGTCGTCGCCGCGTCGCCGACGCCGCACGCCGACATCCTCAAGTTCGTCAAGGACAACCTGGCGGCCAAGGCCGGACTCAAGCTGGAGGTGAAGGAGTTCACCGACTACGTCCTGCCCAACACCGCCACCGAGCAGGGCCAGGTCGACGCCAACTTCTTCCAGCACAAGCCCTACCTGGACGACTTCAACAAGAAGAACGGCACCCACATCGTGCCCGTCGTCAACGTGGAGCTCGAACCGCTCGGCCTCTACTCCCACAAGGTCAAGTCGCTGAAGGAGATCGCCTCCGGCCAGACGGTCGCCGTCCCCAACGACACCACCAACGAGGGCCGCGCCCTCCAACTCCTCGCCTCCAACGGCCTGATCACGCTGAAGGACGGCGCGGGCGCCGGCGCCAAGCTCTCCGACATCAAGGACAGCAAGGGCCTGAAGTTCAAGGAGCTGGAGGCGGCGACGCTGCCGCGCGCCCTCAACGACGTGGACGCCGCGGTCATCAACGGCAACTACGCCATCGAGGCCAACCTGAAGCCGGCCAAGGACGCCCTCGCCCTGGAGAAGGCGGACGGCAACCCGTACGCCAACTTCCTCGCCGTCAAGCAGGGCAACGAGAGCGACCCGCGCGTTCAGAAGCTCGCCAAGCTCCTGAACTCCGACGAGGTCAAGAAGTTCATCGCCGACAAGTACGCGGGCTCGGTCGTCCCCGCGTTCGGCGCCGCCAAGTAGCCCTCGCGGCACGGCAGGACGAAGGTCCCGGACACCCCGACAGGTGTCCGGGACCTTCGTCGCGACGGCCACCCGGCCATGCGCGCCGGGCGCCCGATGCTGCATGCTGTGCCTTTACGGTCCTTATAGGTTGACGGGCCACGGGGTCTTCGGGCCTTCGCGGCCCCTCACGGCGGTCCACGGCATGGAGCGGCACATGACTACCCCCCTTCCGGTGTTCCCGGACATCTCCATCAGCACGGACCGCCTGGTGCTGCGCCCCTTCGAGGACGCCGACATCCCCGCGCTGATCGAGATGATGAACGACGAGCAGGTCGTCGCCTGGACCTCGGTGCCCCACCCCTACACGACCCGCGACGCCGAGGACTGGGTCCGCCACCTCGCCCCCCGTGAGCGCACCGAGGGCCGAGGAATCGTTCTGGCGGTCACCGAGTTCCTCACCCAGCGCCTCGTCGGCATCGTCCACCTCCAGAACACCAACTGGCGCACCCTGGCCACCGAGGTCGGCTACGTCGTCGCGCCCTGGGCGCGCGGCGAGGGCTACGCCACCGAGGCCGTGCTCGCCGCCGCCCAATGGCTGTTCCGGGACCAGCGGTTCGAGCGCCTGGAACTGCGCACCGCGGCCGACAACACCGCCTCCCAGCAGGTCGCGCAGAAGATCGGCTGCATCAGCGAGGGAGTGCTGCGCAACGCCTGGATAGCGCGCACCCGGCCCGACGACGGTGTCGGCGGCTGGACGGACATCCGCACCGACCTCATCGTGTGGAGCCTGCTCCCGGAGGACCTCGAAGGCGTCGCCGACCAGCTCGCGGACGCCGGATACGCCTCCTTCACCGACTGGAACTGATCGCCGGCCACCGGCCGCACCGACGGTGCGGGGCTACCCTCACTGGTGGGCCCGGCGCCTGGACCGGACCGCCCCGACCTGCGACGAAACCTGGAGACTGACGAAGATGGCCGACCGCGTCACGGTGATCGGCTGGGACGGCTCGCCCCTCACCCCCGCGGCCACCTCCGCCCTCTCCGCGGCCACCCTGGTGGCCGGCGCCGCCCACCACCTCGCCCTCCCCGAAGTACCGGCGGGCGCCGAGCGCATCCGGCTCGGCAGCGTGAGCCTGGCGGCCCGCCGCATCGCCGGACACCGCGGCAGCGCGGTCGTCCTCGCCGACGGCGACCCCGGCTTCTTCGGCGTCGTACGCACCCTCAGGGCGCCCGAGCACGGCCTGGAGGTCGAGGTCGTGCCCGCCGTCTCCGCCGTCGCGGCCGCCTTCGCACAGGCCGGGATGCCGTGGGACGACGCCCAGATCGTCGTCGCCCACCCCCGCACCCTGCGCCGCGCCGTCAACGTCTGCCGCGCCCACCCCAAGGTCGCCGTCCTGACCTCGCCCGGCGCCGGGCCCGCCGAACTCGCGCTGCTCCTCGAAGGCGTCCACCGCACCTTCGTCATCTGCGAGGAACTCGGCAGCGACCGCGAACAGGTCACCGTCCTCACCTCCGAGAACGCCGCCGACCACGCCTGGCGCGACCCCAACGTCGTCATCGTCCTCGGCGGCGGCGGAGCGACCGAGGGCGACGGCTGGCTCGCCGGGCCCGCGCCCGGCTACCCGTCCGCGCCGCGCGGCTGGGCGCTGCCCGCCCGCGAGTACGGCGCCGGGCTCGGCCCGGGGGAGTCCACCGAGCTGCGCGCCGCCCAGCTCGCCCGGCTCGGGCCGCGCGTCGGCGACCTGGTCTGGGACATCGGCTGCGGCAGCGGCGCCCTGTCCACCGAGGCGGCCCGGTTCGGCGCCGCGGTCATCGCCGTCGACCACAGCGCGGACGCCTGTTCGCGCACCGAAACCGCCGCCCGCCGCTTCGGGGTCCAGGTCCAGGTCGTCCGCGGCAGGGCCCCGCACGTACTGGAGTCGCTGCCCGAGCCCGACGTCGTACGGGTCGGGGGCGGCGGCGCCGCCGTCGTGGAGGCGTGCGCCGACCGCAGGCCGGAGCGCATCGTGACGCACGCGGCCACCCGGGACGAGGCGGAGGCCGTGGGCGCCGCGCTGAGCGCCGGCGGATACGAGGTCGAGTGCGCGCTCATCCAATCGGTCGACCTCGACACGAGCGCCTGGTCGGAGCGCGAACGCTCGGTCGCCTTCCTGCTCTCCGGAAGGCGGAAAGAAAGATCCCTGTGACTCTTCCGGCGCGTCGCGGGGGGTAGGCTGGCCGATCGTTGTACCGCTCCCGGCCGTTCGGCGCTCCGCTCGCCAAGGGCCGGAAAAGGGGACCGCTTTGGCACCCTTCGCGGTACGGCACATCCGGGGGACGCGCAACGTGGCGCAGCCCACACGGTCCGTGGCCGAGACTGACCGCCACGGCGGCGAAGGCCCGCGACAATGCATGGTGTCGTTGATGCCTGCGGGCCGTTCGCACCGCGCGGCGCACACGTTCTGAGCGACGGTGCCTCACGCGTCCAGCGTGTGCGGCCCCGGGCGCAGGCCGAAGGAGCACTACAGATGGGCGAGGGGTACGCATGACTGACACCGGCCAGGTCCCGGGCGAGGGACTGCCGGAGAACGCAGGCATGGTGGAACAGCCGGGCGTCCCCGCTCCCGGCGCCTACACCTTCCTCGACCCCTCCGAGAACGGCGCGGACGACGACGATCTGCTCCTGATGCCGGGCGCCCAGGGCGCCTGGATCGACCCGCAGTCGGCGCCCGCCCCCGCCGCGGCCCAGGTGCCTCCGGCTCCCGGCCCGGTCGAGCCGGGCGCGCACGAGACCGGCGGCCGCGACACCGGCTCCGTCGAGCTCGGTGGCGTACGGGCCCCGCAGGCGTCCTCGGCGCCGGCCGGTCCGCCGCCCCGCCGCCCGCTCCACCTCGGCCCGCAGGTGCCGGACGCCTCCGCCGGAGTCGTCCGTTCCCTCGCCGACCGCGGCCCTGCCGGAACCCCCGCGAACCCGATGCCGACGCGCACCCAGGGTCCGCCGACCACCGGGCCGGAGTACCTGGACGTGCCGCGTGAGGAGCCCGCGGCGCAGCAGCCCGCTCCCCACCTCGGCGAGCTTCCGCCCCAGCCCGGCATGGCATGGACGCCTCAGCAGCGCACAGCGCCCCACGCGTCCCTCAACACACCCATGCCCCCTGCAGAAACGGTCGTCCCGGAGGAGTTCGCGGTCCAGGCGTCCGTTCCGGCCGCTCAGCCCCAGGCCGCCGAACAGTCGGCCGTGCCCGCGGCGCGGCCGGAGCGGCCCGCCCTGCTCGTGGACCAGCTCGTCGCCCAGCAGGCGGCGCCGCACGCCCAGCAGCAGGCCGGACCGCCGCAGCCGGTGGGCCAGTTCGTGCCGGTCGAGGGCTCGGTGCCGACCGGCCCCCACCTCGCGCCCGCACCCGCCCAGGCCGCACCCGCGCAGCCCGCATCCGTGCCGGAGGCGTCCGTTCCGCAAGCGCCCCGGGCGCAGGACGTGCCGCAGCAGGCCGCCGAACCGCTGGCCCCGGCACCCGAGCCCGTCGCTCCGGCCGCCGCAGAGCCCGTGGCCCCCGCCGCCCAGCCCGCCCCTCAGGTGGCCCAGGCGGAGCCGGTCGCACAGGCCGAGCCCGCCGGTCCGGTCGTCGAACCGGTGGCCGCCGAGCCCGTGGCGGCCGAGCCGGTCGTGGCCGAGCCCGTCGCCGAGGCGGCGCCCGCCCAGCCGGCGGCCCCGGAGCCGGTGCCCGCCCAGGCCGCCGCGCCCGAGGACGGCCCGGCCGTCGCGGCGCCCGGCCAGGCGACCACGCATGTCGCCGTTCCCGTACCGCAGCCCGCTCCCGAGGAGCAGGCCGCGCCGCGGGCGGACGTCGCGGAGCCCGCCTCCGCAGCGCCGGTGGCCGAGCCGGTCCAGGCGGCCGAGCCCGTGCTCGTACCGCAGCAGGAGCAGCACGTCGCCGCCGAGGCCCCGGTCACCGAGGAGGCGCCGCGGACCGCGCAGGACGACGAGGCGCCCGTGGCCGAGGAGCCCCTCGAAGTGATCGCCGCGCAGCGGCCCACCGCCCCGGAACCCGCGGCCGGGCCCGAGGCGTCCGCCGCGGCCGAGGAGCTCGCCGAGGTCATCGAGGCGCCCGAGCAGGCGCCCGCCGCCCCCGCCTACGACGACGCCGAGCGCGAGGCCGTCCTGCGCGTCATGCGCGAGCGCCGCGACATCCGCAACGGCTTCCGCGGCGACCCCATCCCGCACGAGGTGCTGCTGCGCGTCCTGGAGGCGGCCCACACCGCGCCCTCCGTCGGCCATTCGCAGCCCTGGGACTTCGTGGTCATCCGGTCCGCCGAGACCCGTCGCACCATGCACGAACTCGCCCAGCGCCAGCGCGAGGCCTACGCCAAGTCGCTGCCCAAGGGCCGGGCCAAGCAGTTCAAGGAACTGAAGATCGAGGCCATCCTCGAAACCCCGGTCAACATCGTGGTCACCGCGGACCCGACCCGCGGCGGCCGGCACACCCTCGGCCGCTACACCCAGCCGCAGATGGCGCCCTACTCCTCGGCGCTCGCCGTCGAGAACCTGTGGCTCGCCGCCCGCGCCGAGGGCCTCGGCGTCGGCTGGGTCTCCTTCTTCGACGAGCGCGAGATGGTGCGCGCCCTCGGCCTGCCCGAACACCTCGAAGTCGTCGCCTACCTCTGTGTCGGCTACGTCGACGAGTTCCCGGAGGAGCCGGAGCTGATGCAGGCGGGCTGGTCCAAGCGCCGCCCCCTGTCCTGGGTCGTCCACGAGGAGACGTACGGCCGCCGCGCGCTGCCCGGCGAGGACCCGCACGACCTCCTGGAGGAGACCGTCGCGGGCATCCGCCCGCTGGACGCCAAGGCGCTCGGCGAGGCCTGGGAGCGCCAGAAGCGGATGACCAAGCCCGCGGGCGCGCTCGGCATGCTGGAGATCATCTCCGCGCAGCTGTCCGGTCTGTCCCGCAAGTGCCCGCCGCCGATCCCGGAGCCCGCCGCGGTGGCGATCTTCGCCGGTGACCACGGGGTGCACGCCCAGGGCGTCACCCCCTGGCCCCAGGAAGTCACCGGCCAGATGGTCGCCAACTTCCTCGGCGGCGGGGCGGTCTGCAACGCGTTCGCCAACCAGGTGGGCGCCGAGGTCTGCGTCATCGACGTGGGCGTCGCCTCCGAACTCCCGGCCACTCCGGGCCTGTTGCCCCGCAAGGTGCGCGCGGGCACCGGTGACATGACGACCGGCCCCGCGATGACCCGCGAGGAGGCCGTCGCGGCCATCGAGGTGGGCATCGAGACCGCCCGCGACCTGGTGGCGGCGGGCAACAAGGCGCTCCTGACGGGCGAGATGGGCATCGCCAACACCACGGTGTCGGCCGCGCTCATCTCCCTCTACACGGGCGTCGACCCGGCCGAGGTCACCGGCCGCGGCACCGGCATCAACGACGAGACGCACGCCCGCAAGGTCGACGTCGTGCGCCGCGCCCTCGAACTGCACCAGCCGGACCCGGCCGACCCCATCGGCGTCCTCGCCGCGGTCGGCGGCCTGGAGCACGCGGCCCTGGTCGGCTTCCTGCTCGGCGGCGCCTCCTTGCGTACGCCGGTGATCCTCGACGGCGTCAGCACGGGAGCGGCCGCCCTGGTCGCCCGCGCGATCGCCCCCGAGGTGCTCTCCGCCTGCATCGCGGGCCACCGCAGCGCCGAGCCCGGTCACGTGGCGGCGCTGAACAAGCTGGGGCTGCGTCCGCTGGTCGACCTGGACCTCCGCCTCGGCGAGGGCACCGGCGCCCTGCTCGCCCTGCCGGTGGTGCAGAGCGCGGCCCGCGCGATGCACGAGGTCGCGACGTTCGACTCGGCGGGCGTCACCGAGAAGTAGCCCGTACGCACGAGCGGGGGCCGGGGTCAGCGACCCCGGCCCCCGCTCGTGCCACAGCACCCGCGCGCCCCTTAGGCTGTCCGCGGGACCGCGTACCCCCTCCCACCAGCCGCTTCACCGCCGCAGCGGCTCACCGCACGCCACTCCGCCCGAGGAGCACCGCCGCCATGGTCGAACACCCCGCGTACCCCGTAGGCCTCCGCCTCACCGGCCGCCGCGTCGTCGTCGTCGGCGGCGGCCAGGTCGCCCAGCGCCGCCTGCCGGCTCTGATCGCCGCCGGGGCGGACGTCACCCTGGTCTCCCCGAGCGCCACTCCTTCCGTCGAGGCGATGGCGGACGCGGGCGAGATCCGCTGGGAGCGCCGCCGCTTCCAGGACGGCGACCTCGCGGACGCCTGGTACGCCCTGGTCGCCACGGCCGACACCGAGGCCAACGCGCGCATCTCCGCCGAGGCCGAGCGCTCCCGCGTCTGGTGCGTCCGCTCCGACGACGCGACCGCCGCCACCGCCTGGACCCCGGCCACCGGCCGCTCCGAGGGCGTCACGGTCGCCGTCCTCACCACCGACACCCCCGACCCGCGCCGCTCCGCGGCGATCCGCGACGCGATCGTGGAGGGCCTGCGCGACGGCACCCTCGTGGCTCCGCAGCAGCGCACCCGCGCCCCGGGGGTCGCGCTGGTCGGCGGCGGGCCCGGCGACCCCGACCTGATCACCGTGCGCGGCCGCAGGCTGCTCGCCGAGGCGGACGTGGTCATCGCCGACCGGCTCGGCCCCCGCGACCTCCTGGACGAACTCCCCCCGCACGTCGAGGTCATCGACGCCGCGAAGATCCCGTACGGCCGCTTCATGGCGCAGGAGGCCATCAACAACGCGCTGATCGAGCACGCCAAGGCGGGCAAGGCGGTGGTCCGGCTCAAGGGCGGTGACCCGTATGTGTTCGGGCGCGGCATGGAGGAACTCCAGGCGCTCGCCGACGCCGGGGTCACCTGCACGGTGGTGCCGGGCATCTCCAGCTCCATCTCGGTGCCGGGCGCGGTCGGCATCCCGGTCACGCACCGGGGCGTGGCCCATGAGTTCACCGTGGTCAGCGGCCATGTGGCGCCGGACGACCCGCGCTCCCTGGTCGACTGGGAGTCGCTGGCGCGGCTGCGCGGCACCCTGGTGATCCTGATGGGCGTCGACAAGATCGGCGCCATCGCCGAGGCCCTCGTCACGCACGGCAAGGACCCGGCGACGCCGGTCGCACTCGTCCAGGAAGGCACCACCGCGGCCCAGCGCCGCGTGGACGCGACGCTGGGGAGCGTCGGCGAGGCCGCCCGCGCCGAGGAAGTGAAGCCCCCGGCCGTCATCGTCATCGGCGACGTCGTCGCCGTGAACTCCCGCCCGTAACCACCGGTAACGGATCTCCGTCCCAGCCGTTGGCACCACACCCACGACAAGGCAGTATCACCCTGTGGCCGATCTCATCACCGTCGAGGACCCCGACGACCCCCGCCTGCGCGACTACACCGGCCTGACCGACGTGGAACTGCGGCGCCGCCGCGAACCCGCCGAGGGCCTCTTCATCGCCGAGGGCGAGAAGGTCATCAGACGGGCCAAGGACGCCGGGTACGAGATGCGCTCGATGCTCCTTTCGGCCAAGTGGGTCGACGTCATGCGGGACGTCATCGACGAGCTCCCGGCGCCCGTGTACGCGGTCAGCCCGGACCTCGCCGAACGTGTCACCGGCTACCACGTGCACCGCGGGGCGCTCGCCTCCATGCAGCGCAAGCCGCTCCCGGCCGCCGAGGAACTCCTCACCACCGCCCGCCGGGTGGTGGTCATGGAGGCGGTCAACGACCACACCAACATCGGCGCGATCTTCCGCAGCGCGGCCGCCCTCGGCATGGACGCGGTCCTGCTCTCCCCGGACTGCGCCGACCCGCTGTACCGCCGCTCGGTGAAGGTCTCCATGGGCGCGGTCTTCTCGGTCCCGTACGCCCGCCTGGAGTCCTGGCCCAAGGGCCTGGAGACGGTCCGCGAGGCGGGCTACCGGTTGCTGGCCCTCACCCCTGACGAGAAGGCCTCCAGCATCGAGGAGGCCGCCCCGCACAGACTCGACAAGGTGGCCCTCATGCTGGGCGCGGAGGGCGACGGCCTCTCCACCCAGGCACTGGTCGCCGCCGACGAATGGGTGCGCATCCCGATGGCCCACGGCGTCGACTCGCTGAACGTGGGCGCGGCGGCGGCGGTCGCCTTCTACGCGGTGGCCACGGGCCGCCCGACCACCTGAAGCCCGGCCCCGCGCCCCTGGCCCGGGGAGCGCGGGGCGGTGACCTCGTGCGGCTCCGCCGCGCGGGCGCGACCAGCCGTGGCGAGTCCCACCGGAAACAGGCTCCCGGCAGGGCCCTCAGAACTGCTTGACCGCGGCGATCCCCAGCAGAACGATCAGCGTGACCAGCACGAACACGGTGAGCCGCTGCCGCAGCAGCCGGGGGTTGGCGGGCCGCAGCCCGCCCAGGGTGCGCGCCCCGGGCCGCGTGCCCGGACGCCCGCCGGAACGGGAGGGGGTGCCGCGCGACCCGCCGGGACGCGAACCCCCCGTGCGCGGCGCCGAGCCCGGACCCGTACGGGCCCCGGACCGGGGCCCCGGGGAGGAACCGGTACCCCGCCCCGCCTCCGTGTACCGCTGGGTGCGGTCGTCGAGCCGCCCCGTGGGCCGCTCGACCTCGACGCGCTCGCGCTGGGCCGGCGGCCGTACGTCCGCGCCCTGCCCGTGCAGACCGCCCTGGGCCTCCCGGGCGGCGATCTCCTTGAGCCGCATCGACAGCTGGAGCGTGCTGGGCCTCTCCTCCGGGTCCTTCGCGAGGCACGCCCGCACGAGCGGCGCCAGCGCGTCCGGGACCCCGCGCAGCTGTGCCTCCTCGTGCACCACGCGGTAGAGCATCACCTCGGAACTGCCGTGCCCGAAGGGCGAGTCGCCCATCGCGGCGTACGCCAGCGTGGCGCCGAGCGAGAAGACGTCGGTGGCCGGGGTGACGGCGGCGCCGCGCACCTGCTCGGGGGCGAGGAAGCCGGGGGAGCCGACGGCGGTGCCGACGTGCGTGAGCGTCGAGGCGCCGGTGGCCCAGGCGATCCCGAAGTCGATGATCCTGGGCCCCTTCGGGGACAGCAGGATGTTGGACGGCTTGAGGTCCCGGTGGACGACCCCCGCCTCGTGCACCGCCACGAGCCCCTCGGACAGCGCGGCCCCGATGGCGGCGGTGTCGGCGGCCGCCAGCGGACCCTCCTCGGCGACCTTGTCGTGCAGCGAGGGGCCGGGCACGTACTGGGTCGCGAACCAGGGCCGCTCGGCCTCCAGGTCGGCGGCGACCAGCCGGGCCGTGCAACCACCCCGGATGCGCCGCGCGGCCGAGACCTCGCGCGCGAACCGGGACCGGAACTCCTGGTCCTCGGCGAGGTCGGGCCGGATCACCTTCAGCGCCACCCGCTGCCCACGCCGGTCGGAGCCGAGGTACACGACCCCCATGCCGCCCGCGCCGAGCCGCCGGTGGAGCCTGAACGAGCCGACGACACGCGGGTCCTCGCGCCGGAGCCGCATCATCGCCATTTTCATCCCCGCTGCCAGTCCTGTTGACGTGGCACAGCTTACGTACCCGTCGCCCGGTGTGCTCATAGGCCGCGCCCTCGCGGCCCGGCCGATTGTCAGTGCCGGGTGGGAAACTTGAAGAGTGGTCAGCAGCCCGTGGATCCAGGGCCGCTGACCCGTGCGAGATCTCAACGGTCCGTCGCAGAAGGGGGTTTGGATCTATGAAGGGTGACCGCGTGGAGATAGTGGTGGACGCGGGGGACACGACGCGGACGTACGAAGTGGTGGCCAGCAGGGCGGGGCGCAGGGTGGAAACGGCGGTCCGTCGCGGGGTGGTGGAAGTGAGCGAAGTCACGCGCAGCGGCACCGTCGTGCGCACGGCCCGCTTCATGGCCACCCGGGTGCTCGCCCTGGTGGAGCAGCCCGTCCCCAGGGAGGACGCGGGGGAGACGGAGGCCCGTGCCCAGAGTCGACCCCTCCGGGAAGACCCCAAGGCGTAGGGGGCCGGTCTCCACCCAGGGGAGTAGGCGAGGGGGTGACGGCTCATCCCCTGGGAGGCCAGCAGATAGGTACGAGGGCATGACGTCCGCCGCCGCGCGGATCCCTACTGTTGAAGACAAGCGGCGGGTGGTGCACTCGTCCCCCGAGGTCAGACACCCGCCGCTGTCGACCGGTTCCATGAGCGAACAGGAGAGGACCATGGCGGACACGGCCGCGCGGACGATCATCCGCACGCGGGGACGCAGGGCCTACGGCGCCGCGTTCGGTGCCCGCCCTTCCGGCCCGCGCCACCCCTTGGTGGCGACGGCCATGGTCCTCCCTCTGGCGGCCCTGCTCGTAGTCGTCTTCGGCGGCTGGGACGCGGTGGTCACACAGGCGTCGTCCGTGGGCGTGATGCTGGGGCGCTGAGCGGCGCCCCGGACCCGGTAGAGCGGACCGGGTCGGGGACATCCGGCCATTACAGCCCCGTGGGGACGGGGGTGCGGCGGACGGCAGTAAAAGGCGTTGCCCGATCGGCTGGGGAGCCGATCGGGCAACGCCTTTTTGGCCCCGGGTCGCAACTGGCCGTCCGGACGCGGCCGTTCGGCCCCGGCGAGGCAGGTGCACCCCTGCCGGAGCCAGAGCTCCGGGCGCGCGCGGTCTGCCCGTACGGAACGACGGAACCCCCGGCCTTCGAGAAGGCCGGGGGTTTCGGGTGGTGCGCGATACTGGGATTGAACCAGTGACCTCTTCCGTGTCAGGGAAGCGCTCTCCCGCTGAGCTAATCGCGCGGGACGGTCCCACACCTTACCGGACCGGTTACTTCGTGTTACTGCGTGCGCGATACTGGGATTGAACCAGTGACCTCTTCCGTGTCAGGGAAGCGCTCTCCCGCTGAGCTAATCGCGCGGGACGGTCCCACACCCTACGGGACCGGTTACTTCGTGTTACTGCGTGCGCGATACTGGGATTGAACCAGTGACCTCTTCCGTGTCAGGGAAGCGCTCTCCCGCTGAGCTAATCGCGCTTGGAGGTGGAGACGGGATTTGAACCCGTGTAGACGGCTTTGCAGGCCGTTGCCTCGCCTCTCGGCCACTCCACCAGGAGTGCATATGAGGGGTCGGGAAGATCCCCCACATCGAGCGGACGACGAGATTCGAACTCGCGACCCTCACCTTGGCAAGGTGATGCTCTACCAACTGAGCCACGTCCGCTTGTCGTTTCCGTTTCGCTTGCGCGTCCCGGCGACGTGTTGAACTCTAGCGGATTCCGGGGCCAGTACAAAAACGCGTTTGTGCAGCGTGCTGCGTTGCGCCTGGTCCGGACCCCTGCCGGGGTGCGGCCGGGTGTTCGCCTCCAGGTCACTCAGGGGCACCCCACCTGCACCGGCTCTAGACTCGCAACCGTGCACGACCTCGCTCCTCTGGCCCGCTTCGGCCGGCTCGTCGCCTCGGACCTGCGTGATGTCACCAGCGACCCCGAGGCCCTCGACTCCACCGGCTTCTGGGCCGTCTCCGCCGACTTCGAGGGCCGCCTCGTCTGCGCCCGCTTCGCGGACGTCCGCACCGCGCCGGTCCCCGAGCCCGTGCCCGGCGCCTGGCGCGGCCCGGCCGCCCACGACTGGACGTCCTCCCTCGACCGCGCCGCGTACACGGCCGGGGTGCGCCGCATCCGGGAGTACATCGCGGCCGGCGAGGTCTACCAGGCGAACCTCTGCCGGGTGCTGACCGCGCCGCTGCCCGACCCCGCCGCGGCCGACGTGGACGCGCTGACCGCGCTGCTCGCCCGCGGCAACCCGGCGCCCTACGCAGGAACGATTCGGCTGCCCGCGCACGGGGTGGGGATCGCCACCGCCTCGCCCGAGCTCTTCCTGCGCCGCACGGGGCGCACCGTGGAGTCCGGGCCCATCAAGGGGACCGGGCGGACCGCGGCCGATCTCCTGGAGAAGGACCACGCCGAGAACGTGATGATCGTCGACCTCGTCCGCAACGACATGGGGCGGGTCTGCGCCACCGGCTCGGTGAGCGTGCCCGAGCTGTGCGCGGTCGAGGCGCACCCCGGCCTCGTCCACCTCGTCTCGACGGTGCGCGGCGAACTGCGTGAGGGCGCCGGGTGGCGGGACCTGCTCGCGGCCACCTTCCCGCCGGGCTCCGTCACCGGGGCGCCGAAGTCCAGCGCCCTGCGGATCATCGAGGCCCTGGAGACCGCGCCGCGCGGCCCCTACTGCGGCGGCATCGGCTGGGTCGACGCCGACCGGGGCACCGCCGAGCTCGCTGTCGGCATACGGACCTTCTGGGTGGACCGGGCGCGCGGTGTGCTGCGCTTCGGCACCGGAGCGGGGATCACCTGGGGCTCCGACCCCGAGCGGGAGTGGGCGGAGACCGAGCTGAAGGCCTCGCGTCTCCTGGCGGTAGCGTCGGGCGAACATGCCCACAGCGGGCACAGTGGAAGGACCGCGTAAATGCAGATCTGGGTCAATGGCGCACTGCGGGACGCCGATGCCGCGCAGGTGTCCGTCCTCGACCACGGGCTCACCGTGGGCGACGGAGTCTTCGAGACGGTGAAGGCGACCGCCGGAAGCACCTTCGCGCTCACCCGCCACCTCGACCGGCTGACCCGCTCGGCCCGCGGGCTCGGGCTGCCCGACCCCGACCTCGACGAGGTGCGGCGCGCCTGCGCGGCCGTCCTGGCCGCGAACCCCGTGGCGCTCGGCCGGCTGCGGATCACCTACACCGGCGGCCTCTCGCCGCTCGGCTCCGACCGGGGGGACGCCGGGCCCACCCTGGTCGTCGCGCTCGGCGAGAGCGCCCGCAGGCCCGACACCACCGCGGTGATCACCGTCCCGTGGACCCGCAACGAGCACAGCGCCGTGGCCGGCCTGAAGACCACGTCGTACGCGGAGAACGTCGTCGCCCTGGCCCGGGCGCACGCGGCGGGTGCCTCGGAGGCCCTCTTCGCGAACACCGCGGGGCAGCTCTGCGAGGGCACCGGCTCCAACGTCTTCGTGGTCGTCGACGGCCGGCTGCACACCCCGCCGCTCGCCTCCGGCTGCCTGGGCGGGATCACCCGCGCACTGGCGATCGAGTGGACCGGCGCCCACGAGACGGTCCTTCCCCTGGACGTCCTGGAGAGCGCCGAGGAGATCTTCCTGACCTCCACGCTGCGCGACGTCCAGGCCGTGCACCGGGTCGACGGGCGGCAGTTGAGCACGGCGCCCGGCCCGGTCACCACGAAGGCCATGCGGATCTTCGACGAGCGGGCCGGATCGGATCTCGACCCGTAATGCTGGTGACGGGTGGCCCCGCGACCGGTACAACGGCCTTGATGACCACCACCATTCGGCCGACCGAGCCGCTCCAGCAGGGCGCCGACGGCGCCAAGTCGCGAACGTACGACGTGTGTGTGAACAGCCGACGCGTCGGACGGATCCGGATCGCCACCGACGCCTCGTTCGGCCCCGCCGTGGGCCGCATCGAGGAGCTCGGGATCGACGAGGCCGACCGGGGCCGCGGGCGCGGCACCGTGGCCGCGCTCGCCGCCGAGGAGGTGCTGCGCGGCTGGGGCTGCGGCCAGGTCCGCCTCTCGCTCCCCGCCGACGCGGAGGCGGCGCTGCGGATGGCCGCAGCCCTCGGCTACCAGGAGCGCAGCCGGAACATGGTCAAGCGGCTCCCCGCCACCGCACCGGAGCTGCCCGCCGGGGTGAGCGGCCGGCCCATGAGCGAGGACGAGTTCGAGCGGTGGCGCGCCGCGGCGGTGGAGAGCTACGCGCGCAGCTGGATCGAGCAGGGCGTGCCCGAGGAGGCGGCCCGGGCCAAGTCGGCGACGGAGCACCACGCCCTGCTGCCGGACGGCGTCGCCACCGCCGGGACCCGCCTCCTGGTCCTGGAGGACCGGGGGAGCGTGGTCGGCAGCGTGTGGGTGGCCCGGCTCGCGGCGCCCGGGGAGGGCTCGTACGTCTTCGACGTCCAGGTCGCCGAGGAGCACCGCGGCCGGGGCCACGGCCGCTCACTCATGCTGCTCGCCGAAGGCGCCGCGCTCGCCGACGGGATGGACACGCTGGGGCTGCACGTCGTCACGGGCAACACCCCGGCGCTTCGCCTGTACGAGTCGATGGGCCACCGGGTCACCCAGTACCACCTCTACAAGCACCTGCTGTGAGCTAGGCGGCCAGCAGCCGGTCCGCGATCTCCTCGATGCGGGCGCGCAGCCCCTCCTGGCTCCTGCCGCCGTCGAGGCGCTCGTCGCCGATGACGTACGTCGGTGTGCCGCTCACGCCGATCGCCTTGCCCTCGGCCTGGTCGGCGTCGACGATCAGCATGTGCCGCCCGTCGATGAGGGCGGTCTCGAACTCCTCGGTGTCCAGGGCGAGTTCGGCCGCCGTCTCCACCAGGACGGACTCGCCCCGCTCGGCGAGCCGCTCGGTGCGGCCGAGCACGGCCTCCACGTACGGCCAGCCCTGACCCTGCTCGAAGGCCTCCTCGGCGGCCTGGGCGGCGGCGAAGGCGTGCTTGTGCTTCTCCAGCGGGAAGTGCCGCAGCCGGATGTCGAGACGGTCGCCGTAGCGGGCGCGCAGGGCGCGGATGTCGTCGAGGGCGCTGTGGCAGTCGGGGCACTGCAGCTCGCACCACACGTCGAGGACGACGGGGGAGGCGGCGCTGCCGGGGGTGGTGTCGCTCATGGGGTCCAGTCTCCCAGCTACCGGGACCTGGGGAGGAGGCCGCCCCGGAGATCTCCCTGAGGTCGTGGCCGGGCATGGCCCGCGCGGCGGGTTCCGGTGCAGGATGGAAGAAGCCATACCCCCCAGGCCTGGAGGAACCGGATGCTTGCCGAGACCGTCTGCTCCGCCGTTTCCGCGGCCGGACTGGGCATCGCCGCCGTCACGGCGTACCGCAGGCGCTTCCTCACGGCCGCGCGCGTCGCCGCCTACGCGCTGGTCCCCGTGGGCCTTGTCATGACGGGCGTCGTGCAGTGGGTGTCCGGCATCGTCTTCAAGCCCAGCGTGTGGCTCGGTTTCGGGCTGCTCGGGGTCGCCTGGCTGCTGTTCATGACGACGCGGGCCGTCGAGCGGCGCCGCGGCGGCACCCGCAAGGAACGCAGGGCCGCGGCCGCCGCCCAGCGCGAGGCGGTGGCACCCACCGCGTCCGCGCCCTCACTCGGTGCGGGCCGTACGCCCGCCGCCCGGCCCGCGGCCAAGGCCGGGCCCGCCGCGGGCGAGGACTTCAGCGACATCGAGGCCATCCTGAAGAAGCACGGCATCTGAGGCCGCGGCCACGGGCGCGCGGGGGCGCGGGCACCCCGCGCGGGAGTCGCGCCGCACGCTACAAGATTGGGTGAACTCCCGCTGCTTATGGGAGTGTTGGTATACCCATGCGGTCCGGCTGGGTCATCATCGCCCCGAGATGCTGGACACTTCCCAGGGCTCCACCCCTGCACCGACCGACAAGCCGGACGCGCCCGATCCGCAGGCGCGGGGCTGTCTCTTCGCGCTCTCCCAGCCACCCCTGATGATTTTCCTGGGGGTGATCGGCTGCCTCTTGCTCATGGCGGCCGTGCACGATCTCTTCCTGCTGTGAGCGCCCTGCGCGCGTTCAGCCCGCGGCTTCCTTGCGCCGGGCCCGGTACGCCGCCACGTGCAGCCGGTTCCCGCAGGTGCGGCTGTCGCAGTAGCGGCGGGAGCGGTTGCGGGAGAGGTCCACGAAGGCCCGCCCGCAGTCCGGCGCCTCGCATCTGCGAAGGCGTTCCTGCTCGCCGGTGACGACGATGAAGGCCAGGGCCATGCCGCCGTCCGCGGCCAGGTGGTCGGCCACCGAGGCGCCGGGCGCGAAGTAGTGCACGTGCCAGTCGTAGCCGTCGTGGTCGGTCAGCTGGGGGGTGGTGCCCGCGGCGGCGACCAGCTGGTTGACGAGCTCGGCGGCGGTGCGGGCGTCGGGCGCCGCGAAGATCTCGGCGAACCGGCCGCGCACCCCCTGGACACCCAGGAGGTCACCGGTGGAGAGCCGCTCCACCCCGCTCACGCTGTGGTCCTGCACGAAGCGGTACAGCGCGTCCACGTCCGCGAGGCGGTCGGTCGCCTCGCTTTCCGGTGCCGTGTTCACCAGATCGACCACCATGTCGAGGGCGATCCTGGTGTCGTGAGGGATCAGCACGATTCGCTCCCTGGCCTGCCGCGGGCGGGCGCCCGTCGATGCTGGCCGACTCTAGCGGCTCGCCCCCGCGGCGCACCGGCGCCGTCCCCCACGACGGCTTTCGTGGGGGACGGCGCCGATGACTGCCGTTATGTGGTTGTCCGCGCGGCGCCGTCGCCCCGAGTCGGACGGCGCCGTGCGGCTCTCTTCCTGGCCTCAGTTGTTCTCGGCCAGGATGTGCGAGAGTTCCGTGTCGAGATCGAAGTGACGATGCTCGGTGCCGGGCGGCACCGCGGCGTCGGTCCGTTTCAGGAACGACTCCAGGGCCCGCGCCGGGGCTTCGAGCAGGGCTTCTCCTTCCGGCGAGCTCAGGGCGATACAGACGACACCCTGGCCGTGACTGCGTGACGGCCAGACTCTGACGTCGCCGGTTCCGGTGGGCCGGTGCAGGCCCTCGGCGAGGAGGTCGCGGGCGAAGACCCACTCGACGGTCTCCTCGGCTCCGGTGTGGAAGGTGGCGTGCACGGCATAGGGATCGGCCGTGTCATACCGCAGGCCCGCGGGTACAGGCAGTGAGGACTCGCTCGACACAACGAGGCGCAGGTGCAGCTCGCAGCTGACCGTGGTGTTCATAAGCGCCAGGGCCTTTCGCTCAGTGTGCGCTCGGGGATTCGCACGTCGGCGAAATCGACATGCCACCTACGGTGCCGTTGTAAACCCCTCTGACCGTTTTGCGGGCGTTCACGTAGCTCGTACGGCCGACTATTACTTTGGGTTATAGGTCCATTTCGGTGAACCCGTTTCGAGACACCGGTCCGGTAGGTTGGGGCGCATGGATACGGGGAGTGACGAACGGCCCGCGGCGGGTCTCGGCTCGCGTGCGCCGGCCTTCGTCAAGGCGTCCAGGCCGCTGCATCTGAGCTGGCAGGTCGGTGTTTTCGTGGTGGGGCTCGCCGTCGTGGCCGCAGGAGTGGTGATGCTGCCGCTGCCGGGCCCCGGCTGGCTGGTGATCTTCGGCGGCATGGCGATCTGGGCGACCGAATTCGTATGGGCCCAGCTCGTGCTCCGCTGGACACGGCGGAAGGTCACCGAGGCCGCGCACAGGGCGCTCGACCCCAGGGTGCGGCGCCGCAACATCGCTTTGACCGTGATCGCTCTGGCCGTCGTCGCCGTGCTCGTCGGCGGCTACGCGTGGCAGTTCGGCCTCGTGGCGCCGTGGCGGGTCGACGAGTGACCCGGCCTGGTCAAAGGCCCCGCTGACATGCGGTAATGTTTGCGGTGCGCCCGGGCGATTAGCTCAGTGGGAGAGCGCTTCGTTCACACCGAAGAGGTCACTGGTTCGAACCCAGTATCGCCCACCCGGACCGAAGGCCCCGGAGATCATCTCGATCTCCGGGGCCTTCGGCGTTCCGGCGGCCCCCAGGCCCCGCGACGGCGCCCCGTGCCAGCACACTGGCGGCATGGACTGGTGCCGCTACCGCTTCCGCAGCGTCTGGGAGCTGCCCCGGTCGCCCGCCGCCGTGTACGCGGTCCTGGAGCGCGCCGAGGAGTACCCCCGCTGGTGGCGCGAGGTCCGCGAGGTCACCTCCGTCGACGAGCACACCGCCACGAGCCGGCTCCGCTCGCTCGTCCCGTACGACCTGTTCGTGACCGGCCGCGAACGGCGGCGCGATCCTCGGGCCCTGGTGCTCGAAGTCGCGCTGAGCGGCGATCTCGAAGGATGGGCGCGCTGGACGCTGGCCGCGCACGGCCGTGGCACGCGGGCCGTGTACGAGCAGGAGGTTGAGGTGCGCAAGCCGCTGATGCGATGGCTCGCGGTGCCCGGCCGCCCGATGTTCCGGGCCAACCACGCGCTGATGATGAGGTCCGGGAGGCGCGGTCTGGCCCGTCATCTGAAGGCGGTTTGAAAGGTGGGCGCCGGGGCCTGTATTGTTCAGTGCGTTCCCGGGCGATTAGCTCAGTGGGAGAGCGCTTCGTTCACACCGAAGAGGTCACTGGTTCGAACCCAGTATCGCCCACCGGGAAAGGCCGGTCCGTCATTGACGGACCGGCCTTCTTGCTGTCGGTGCCGTGTCGAAGCCGTCGGCAACGCTCAGGCCGCCGCCGGGAGTTCGGGGCGCAGGGGCCACGCCGTGTCCACCAGCTCCGGGGTGCCCTGCCGGGCGAACCACGCCTGCAGGCCGCGCGCCTGGGCCGCGTGCCAGGTCGCCTGGAGCGTGTGCAACTCGGTGGGCGTGAGCCGCTCCAGACGCCCCGCGAACCTGCGCCCCACGGCCCGTACGACCTCCAGGGCGGCCAGCGCGTCGGCGGCCGCGTCGTGGGCGCCCTCCAGCGTCACGCCGTAGTGCTCGCACAGGTCGGTGAGGGTGCGGCGGCCCTTGCGGTAGCGGTCCAGGTGCTTGTCCAGGACCCGCGGGTCCAGCACCCGCAGCGGGTTCTGCCCGAGGTAGTGGGCCAGGCCCGCGGCGCGGTGGCGCTTCAACTCCCGGTCCAGCAGCGTCAGGTCGAACGGCGCGTTCATGATGACCAGCGGGCGGCCCGCCGCGCACTGCTCGGCCAGCGCCTTCGCGATCTCGTCCATCACCGGCGCCGGCCAGCGCCCGTTCAGCCGGAGGTGCTCATCGGTCAGACCGTGGACGGCGGTGGCGCCCTCCGGGACGGATATGCCCGGATTGACCAGCCAGCGCGTCGACCGCGGCCGGGCGCCCGGACCGTCCTGGACCACCACCGCGGCCGAAACTATCCGGTCCCCCTCGACGTCCACCCCGGTGGTCTCCGTGTCGAACGCCGCCAGGGGACCCTCGTACCAGCACGTCATGTCTACTCAACTCCTCGCGCACTCCTGGCAGATGGCGTGCATCCCCTGCCCGATTCCGTGATACCCGGGCCGTTTGCGACATACGCCGTTTGCGGGGCGCCGAGTGCGGAGACAACACTGGTGACGGGACTGGGGTTTGACGGGCCGTCACGAGGAAAGTCGGCACAGTTCCGGAAGGCATACGACAGCCATGGCGCTCGCGCAGCCCGATCCGGCCGCGCCCGGGCACGGTCTGCTGCCCGAGCGGATCGCACCGCTGCGCGGCTCGCTCGCCACCACCGCCTGCATGGAGACCCTTCAGGTGGGCTACCTGCACGCGGTGGCGGCGGCAGCGGGGTGTTCGCTGTCGCAGCCCTTTCCGGACAACGGGATCGACTGGCACGTGAGCCACAGCGCTCCCGGCCACACGGTCGACGACGAAGTGACGATCAAGGTGCAGCTCAAGTGCACGTACCAGATTCCGCCGCATCCGCCGGGCGGGGCCTTCTCCTTCACGCTGGACAACGACCACCTGGTGAAGCTGGCCCGCACACCCGTGTCGGTGCACAAGATCCTGGTCGTGATGCTGGTGCCGAGGAGCCGGGACGAGTGGCTGCGCGCGGGCCACGACCGCCTGGCGCTGCGGCACTGCTGCTACTGGACCAATCTGGCCGGGCACCCGGTGACCGGCCGGCGCAGGACCACGGTGCGAATACCGACCTCGCGGATCTTCGACGACCGCGCGCTCTGCGAGATCATGACGCGGGTCGGGGCGGGAGGGAGACCCTGATGCGCTGGTTGGACGATGACACCGGCGGGACGCTGCCGGTTCCCGGCCAGGCCGATCCGGCGGTGCTCGGGGCGCTGCTCCACCGGCACGGGTGGCGGCGGCGCGGGGGAGCGGCGGGGCGCTACACGCGCTGGACTCCGCCCGGGACGATCGGCGCCGGCACGAGCCTGCTGGTCCCGGAGAGCCGCGCCTTTCCCGACAGCGAGGACCTGCTCGGTGAGGCGCTGACCGCGCTCGCCCACAGCGCCGCGCCCTCCGCGCGCGAGGTGCTCGTCTCGCTCGCGGTGCCCAGTGACGAGGTGCGGTGGCGGCGCGAGGTGCCCGAGGGGCCGGCCGGCGCCGCCTCCTGGAGCGAGCAGGAACACCTGCGCGGCGCCGCCCACCGGATGCTGCTCGCGGGCGCGCTGGCGGTGCGCGGGCCCGCCGGGTACCACGGGGCGCGCCACCACCGGCAGGCCCTCGCCTCGCTGGAGGGGGTCCTGGTGGAGCCGGGCCCGGGTGGCGGGCTCACCGCGTTCGTGCCGGTGGAGTCCGGCCGGCCGGCCGTCGTCCACCTCTACGCGGCGCTCAACGCGGTCCGGGACGCGGTCGACTACCAGCGCACCACCGGCGGCATGGAGGCCTTCGACGCGGCCGTGCGGGCGGGGGTGAGCCGCGAGCTCACCGAGTCCGTGGTCGCGCTGGTGCGCGGCACCGAAGGGGTGCGGGTCGGCCTCGAATGGGCCCCGGCCGCCGGGGTGCCCGCCGGGTGCGCGGCCCGCCCCGAGCCCGTCGGCTTCTCGCCCGGCGACCTGCCGGCGCTGCGCGCGGCCGGCGCCCGCTACCTGGGCGACGAGCCGTCCCTGCCGGTGCGGATCACCGGCGCCGTGGTGCGGCTGCGCCGCTCGGGGCCGCGCGGCTGCGGCGTCGTACGGCTGCGGGTGCTGGCCGGGGCCGAGGTGCCGCACGTGCGCATGGAGCTGGACGAGGAGGCGTACCGCATCGCGGGGCACGCGCATCTGGTCGGGCTGCCGATCCGGGTCGTGGGGCGGCTGGAGAGCAGGGGAGGGTTCCGCCGGCTGTCGCAGGCGCGGGAGGTGACGCCGGTGCAGGTGGACGACGCCGAGCGGGACCGCCTGATGAAGTCGCTCCAGGAGAACCTGGACTTCTTCGAGGAGGCCTGCGGAGCCGAACCGGACGGGACGGCTGGCTGAGCGGCCCGATATCCGTTTCGCGGCCCACCCCACCGGCTCGGTAGGATCGTCTCGCGTACGCGACACGCGCTGCGCGCCCCCCTACGGCAGGAGAAGTCCGGTGTCAGACGTCCGTGTGATCATCCAACGCGATTCCGAGCGGGAAGAGCGCGTGGTGACGACGGGCACTACGGCCGCCGAGCTCTTCGCCGGTGAGCGCACCATCGTCGCGGCCCGCGTGGCCGGCGAACTCAAGGACCTCGCGTACGAGGTGAAGGACGGCGAGGAGGTCGAGCCCGTCGAGATCTCCTCCGAGGACGGCCTCAACATCCTGCGCCACTCCACCGCGCACGTCATGGCCCAGGCCGTCCAGGAGCTCCACCCCGAGGCCAAGCTGGGCATCGGCCCGCCGGTCCGGGACGGCTTCTACTACGACTTCGACGTCGAGAAGCCGTTCACGCCCGAGGACCTCAAGGCCATCGAGAAGAAGATGCAGGAGATCCAGAAGCGCGGCCAGCGCTTCTCGCGCCGCGTCACCACCGATGAGGCCGCCCGCGTCGAGCTGGCCGACGAGCCGTACAAGCTGGAGCTCATCGGGCTGAAGGGCAATGCCGCGCAGGCCGCCGACGGAGCGGACGCGGAGGTCGGCTCCGGCGAGCTGACCATCTACGACAACCTCGACGCCAAGACCGGCGAGCTGTGCTGGAAGGACCTGTGCCGCGGTCCGCACCTGCCGACCACCCGGAACATCCCGGCGTTCAAGCTGATGCGTTCGGGCGGCGCCTACTGGCGCGGCAGCGAGAAGAACCCGATGCTGCAGCGCATCTACGGCACCGCCTGGCCGACCAAGGACGAGCTCAAGGCGCACCTCGACTTCCTCGCCGAGGCCGAGAAGCGCGACCACCGCAAGCTCGGCGCCGAGCTCGACCTGTTCTCCATCCCGGAGGAGCTGGGCTCCGGCCTCGCGGTCTTCCACCCCAAGGGCGGCATCGTCCGGCGGGAGATGGAGGCGTACTCGCGCAAGAAGCACGAGGACGCGGACTACGAGTTCGTGAACACCCCGCACATCTCCAAGGAAGAGCTCTTCGTCACCTCGGGGCACCTGCCGCACTACGGCGAGGGCATGTTCCCGCCGGTGGAGTTCGACGGGCAGAACTACCGCCTCAAGGCGATGAACTGCCCCATGCACAACCTGATCTTCAAGGCGCGCGGCCGCTCCTACCGTGAACTGCCGCTGCGGCTCTTCGAATTCGGCACGGTGTACCGGTACGAGAAGTCCGGTGTGGTGCACGGCCTGACCCGTGCGCGCGGCTTCACCCAGGACGACTCGCACATCTACTGCACCAAGGAGCAGATGCCCCAGGAGCTCGACTCGCTCCTGACCTTCGTGCTCGACCTGCTGCGCGACTACGGCCTGGACGACTTCGAGCTGGAGCTGTCCACCCGCGACCCCGAGTCGGACAAGTTCATCGGCTCCGACGAGGCCTGGGAGGAGGCCACCGACGCGCTGCGGCAGGCGGCCGAGAAGCAGGGCCTTCCGCTGGTCCCGGACCCGGGTGGCGCGGCGTTCTACGGTCCGAAGATCTCGGTGCAGGCCAAGGACGCGATCGGGCGGTCCTGGCAGATGTCGACCATCCAGGTCGACTTCAACCAGCCCGAGCGGTTCGGCCTGGAGTACACCTCGACCGACGGCACCAAGCAGCAGCCGGTCATGATCCACCGTGCCCTGTTCGGTTCGATCGAGCGCTTCTTCGCGGTGCTCCTGGAGCACTACGCGGGCGCCTTCCCGGCGTGGCTGGCGCCGGTCCAGGCGGTCGGCATCCCGATCGGCGACGCCCACGTCCCCTACCTCCAGGAGTTCGCCGCCGAGGCGCGGAAGAAGGGGCTGCGGGTCGAGGTGGACGCCTCCTCGGACCGGATGCAGAAGAAGATCCGCAACCAGCAGAAGCAGAAGGTCCCGTTCATGGTCATCGTCGGTGACGAGGACATGAACGCGGGCACCGTCTCCTTCCGCTACCGCGACGGCTCGCAGGAGAACGGCATCCCGCGCGACGAGGCCATCGCGAAGATCGAGAAGATCGTGGCCGAGCGGACCCAGATCTGAGTCCCTCCGTACGCGTCGGGCCCCCGGGAAGCCCCGCTTCCCGGGGGCCTTCGCGCGTCCCGTCCCGGCCACCCCGCCGACGCCGCGGACGGCCGAAGTCATATGCTGCACACCATGACGACTGAGCCGGAGCAGCAGATCGGAGTGGGGACGCAGGACGCGTTCCAGCGCCTGTGGACGCCCCACCGGATGGCCTACATCCAGGGCGAGAACAAGCCGACGGGACCGGAGTCCGGCGACGGATGTCCGTTCTGCTCGATTCCGGCGAAGTCGGACGAGGACGGGCTGATCATCAAGCGCGGCGAGCACGTGTACGCGGTGCTCAACCTCTACCCGTACAACGGCGGCCACCTCATGGTCGTGCCCTACCGGCACGTCGCCGACTACACCGAGCTGGACGCGGCCGAGACGCTCGAACTCGCCGAGCTCACCAAGCGGGCGATGACCGCGCTGCGCGCCGCTTCCGGGGCGCACGGGTTCAACATCGGGATGAACCAGGGCACGGTGGCCGGTGCCGGGATCGCCGCCCATCTGCACCAGCACATCGTGCCCCGCTGGGGCGGCGACACCAACTTCATGCCGGTCGTCGGCCACACCAAGGTGCTGCCCCAACTCCTCGCGGACACCCGCAAGATGCTGGCCGACGCCTGGCCCGAGGACTAGTCCTCACGCGTCGTACAGGTCCGCCTTCCGCGGCGCCGCGTCCTGGACCATGCCGCTGAGGATCATCGAGCGGTTGGTGAAGCGGTCGGTGTTCACTCCGTGCTCGTCGAGCACCTTCATGGCCGCGGAGTGCACCACCCGCAGGACGGGCGTGGCGGCCCGCATCGCGTCGTCGGCCATGAAGCGGTGGCGCCAGGGCTTGTCGGCCCAGGCGTGCCGCAGCCCGAACGGCTCGGGCAGCGCTATCTTGCCGCCCAGGTAGTCGAGCAGCGGCGGGTACCAGGTCAGCGGAGCCCGCGCGGCCAGGCGCACCACCTCGGTGGCGTCGACCAGAGGGAGCGCGACCGTCTTCTTCTCCCAGAACCGGAAGGTCTTGTCGACCTCCTTGGTCTTGGGCGAGGGCTTGGTGGTGAACAGCGCGTGCACCGGACCGAGCGCGTGCCCGGTCACCTCGATCCGCAGCGTCTCGTGCAGCACGGTGACGGTGACCATCATGGTGATGACCAACTGGCCGTCCCAGAGCGTGAACTGGACGCCGAGGTAGTGCCGGTTGCCGCTGGAGAACTGCTGCTCGTTGCAGATCCGCTGTATCTCGTGCTGGCGCACCTGGAAGTTGTCGATGTCCTGGCCGCTGGGACGTGACACCTCCTTGGCGCCCTCGCCGATGGGCGAGACCACCCAGTTCCTGATGGACGGGGTGGGGAAGCCGCCGGTGTGCAGCGGGCCGCGCTCCAGCAGGCGCAGCCGGTCCTGGATCGCCTTTATGACGTCCCAGCTGCGGAAGCCGTGGATCTCCTTGCCCGCTTCCTTGGGCTCCAGTTCCTCGGCGAGCTGCCAGCTGCCCCACCGGGTGCCCATGCCCAGTATTCCCTTGGGCCCGGCGTAGAAGACGATGTTGCTCTGGTCCTCGGCGGCCAGCTTGACCAGGGACTGGCGCAGTTGCTCTGCGGCGCCCGCCGCCGAGCTCTTGGGGACCGCCTCGGGGATCTTGGCGCCGAGGCCGCCGCCGCCGAGCAGGCTGTCCCAGCGGGAGCGCAGGTCGCGTGCGGTCTTCTCGCAGATGAGCTTCGCCCAGTACCAGCCGATGATCGGGGCCACGATCATCGCGCGCAGATAGAGGGCGAGTACGCCCTGGAACGGCAGCTTGATCAGGAAGATCACGGCCAGGATCCCGGCCGCCGCGAGCAGGATGGTGCCGATCGCCCCGGCCCGCCGGTCCTTGGCCCCGGCCAGGGTGCGGCGCAGCTGGAACAGGCCGAGCCAGATGAGCAGCCCGGGCAGGAACAGGAGCCCGAAGACCACCATGACCAGGGTGAGCCGGGTGTCGCGCTCCTTGCGGATGCGGATCGCGGCGAGGCAGTGCTCGACCACGGTCTGCGGCTCGATGCCGAAGGACTGGATGATGCCCTTGCGGGTGGCACCGAGCATCCGGGACTGCACGGCGCGCGAGAACGCCTCGCCGAGGTTGGGTTCGAAGAGGGACAGCTTGCCCTTCTTCACCTCGGACTCGTGCCATTCGCCGTTGGCCTTGAGTATGTCCTCGACCGGGCTGTCCCGGTACGCGGCCGAGGCCAGTGCCTGGGTCGCCGCCGTCTGGCCCGCGGAGCCCTGGAGCGGCACCTGCGGCCTGGGCAAGAAGTCGAAGAATGGCTCTTCCGTCGTCACTGCCGCCCCCATCGCCGCATACCGTCGCTCCGCGGCCTGTTCCCGGCCACCGCACCCCGCACACCTGCTGAGCTGGGACCACAGGGTATCGGGGTCACAGCCTGCCCGTCAGGGGACATCGGAATGCCGCCCACCGCAAGGCAATTGTGGCGGACGGCTTTCTGATGACTTGTCAACTACCGTCCTTCTTCGGCCTGTTCGCGAATTTTGTCGGCGAGCTGGGGCGGCATCGGCTCGTGCCGCGCGTAGCTGCGGCTGAACCGTCCGGTGCCGTGCGAGAGGGACCTCAGGTCGAGGGCGTACCGGCCGATCTCGATCTCCGGGATCTCGGCGCGCACCAGGGTGCGGCCCGGGCCTGCCTGTTCGGTGCCGACCACCCGGCCGCGGCGCCCGGACAGGTCGCTCATGACCGGGCCCACGTAGTCGTCGGAGACCAGGACCTGGACCTCGGCGACCGGTTCGAGCAGATGGATGCGGGCCTCGGCGGCGGCCTCGCGCAGCGCGAGCGCGCCCGCGGTCTGGAACGCGGCGTCGGAGGAGTCCACCGAGTGGGCCTTGCCGTCCAGGAGCGTGATGCGCACGTCCACGAGCGGGTACCCGGCCGCCACGCCCTTCGCCGCCTGGGCCCGTACGCCCTTCTCGACGGAGGGGATGAACTGGCGCGGGACCGAGCCGCCGACCACCTTGTCCACGAACTCGACGCCGCTGCCCGCGGGCAGCGGCTCCACGTCGATCTCGCAGATCGCGAACTGGCCGTGGCCGCCGGACTGCTTGACGTGCCGGCCGCGCCCGGCCGCCTTCGCGCCGAACGTCTCGCGCAGCGACACCTTGTGCGGCACGACGTCGACCTGGACGCCGTACCTGCTGCGCAGCCGCTCCAGGGCGACCTCCTTGTGGGCCTCGCCCAGGCACCACAGCACCAGCTGGTGGGTGTGCGGGTTCTGTTCCAGGCGCATCGTCGGGTCCTCGGCCACCAGCCGCGCGAGTCCTTGCGACAGCTTGTCCTCGTCGGCCTTGCTGTGTGCCTCGATGGCCAGCGGGAGGAGCGGGTCGGGCATGTCCCAGGGAGTCATCAGGAGCGGGTCGTCCTTGGCGGACAGCGTGTCGCCGGTCTCCGCCCTGGACAGCTTCGCCACGCACGCGAGGTCGCCCGCGACGCACTTCGTCAGCGTGCGCTGCTGCTTGCCGAACGGCGAGGACAGGGCGCCGATGCGCTCGTCGACGTCGTGGTCCTCGTGGCCGCGGTCGGCCATGCCGTGGCCGGAGACGTGCACCGTCTCGTCGGGCCGCAGGGTGCCGGAGAAGACCCGCACCAGGCTGATCCGGCCCACGTACGGGTCGGACGAGGTCTTGATCACCTCGGCCACCAGTGGACCCTCGACGGCGCAGGCCGGGGCCGGGCGGGGAGCGCCCTGGGGGGTCGTGATGTCCGGCGCGGTCCGCTCCAGGGGGGAGGGGAAGCCGCCCGTGACGAGTTCGAGCAGCTCGATCGTGCCGAGGCCCTGCTTGGCGCCCTCGGCGGCCGGGGCCGCGGCCAGCACCGGATGGAAGGTGCCGCGCGCCACCGCGCGCTCCAGGTCGGCGACCAACGTCTTGAAATCGATGTCCTCGCCGCCGAGGTAGCGGTCCATGAGGGTCTCGTCCTCGCTCTCGGCGATGATCCCCTCGATGAGCCGGTTGCGGGCCTCCTCGATCAGCGGGAGCTGGTCCGTGTCGGGCTGGGTCTCCTTGCGCTCGCCGGACTCGTAGTCGAAGACCCGCTGCGAGAGCAGCCCGATCAGGCCGGTCACCGGCGCGTGCCCGTCCGGGCCGGCGGTGCCGTGCACCGGCAGGTACAGCGGGAGCACCGCGTCGGGGTCGTCGCCGCCGAAGGCCTCCGCGCAGATGGCGGTCATCGCCTCGAAGTCGGCGCGGGCCGCCTCCAGGTGCGTGACCACGATCGCCCGCGGCATCCCGACGGCCGCGCACTCGTCCCAGACCATCCGGGTCGAGCCGTCCACGCCGTCCGCGGCCGAGACGACGAAAAGGGCCGCGTCCGCTGCCCGCAGACCGGCCCTGAGTTCCCCGACGAAGTCGGCGTATCCCGGGGTGTCCAAGATATTGATCTTGAAACCACCCCATTCGACCGGAACCAGCGACAGCTGTACGGAGCGCTGCTGCCGGTGCTCGATCTCGTCGTAGTCGGAGACGGTCCCGCCGTCCTCGACCCGGCCCGCGCGGTTGACGGCCCCCGCCGCCAGCGCGAGCGCTTCCACCAGAGTGGTCTTCCCGGATCCGCTGTGGCCGACCAGCACCACGTTCCGTACGGATGAGGGGTGGTCGGCCGCTGTGGCCCTGCCGGCGGCCCCGGGGTGTGCGTTCGCCTTGTCGCCCATGTCCGTTCCTCCCGGTTTCGTGCGCGGTGAGGTGGTGAGGGGGGCGCGGACACGCGGACTCCGCGTGCCGAGGCGGCATCTGCGACGCCCGCGGTAATTCGAGCTTTCCACTCCGGTCACGGTGCGTCCATACGTCGTACGCGACCGCACGCGGACCGTGGCCCGATGGTCACCCGGCGGGTGCCCGGCGGTGCGGCCCCGCAGTCGTGGCTACGATGGGTCGGCCGGTGGCCAGCAGGGGCCGCGCGGCCACACCGACCCCTCGGGAAGGCCATGCTGAACAAGTACGCGCGTGCATTCTTCACGCGTGTCCTCACGCCGTTCGCCGCGTTTCTGCTCCGCCGCGGGGTGAGCCCCGACGCCGTGACCCTCATCGGTACGGCCGGAGTGATGGCGGGAGCGCTGGTCTTCTTCCCCCGTGGAGAGTTCTTCTGGGGCACCATCGTCATCACCCTGTTCGTCTTCTCCGACCTGGTCGACGGCAACATGGCCCGCCAGGCCGGGATCTCCAGCCGCTGGGGCGCCTTCCTCGACTCGACGCTGGACCGCGTCGCCGACGGCGCGATCTTCGGCGGCTTCGCCCTCTGGTACGCCGGGCGGGGCGACGACAACGTTCTCTGCGCGGTGGCCATCTTCTGCCTGGCCAGTGGCCAGGTGGTCTCGTACACCAAGGCGCGCGGCGAGGCGATCGGGCTGCCCGTCGCGGTCAACGGCCTCGTCGAGCGCGCCGAGCGGCTCGTCATCTCGCTGGTCGCCGCGGGCCTGGCCGGACTGCACGCCTTCGGTGTGCCCGGCATCCAGGTCCTGCTCCCGATCGCGCTGTGGATCGTCGCGGTCGGCAGCCTGATCACCCTGATCCAGCGGGTGGTGACGGTCCGCCGGGAGTCCGCCGAGGCCGACGCGCGGGCCGCGGGCGAGGCGGGCGCATGAAGGACCGGCTGACCGACGCGCTGTACGGCCTTGGCTGGTCCACCGTCAAGAAGCTTCCGGAACCCGTCGCGAACGGGCTCGGCCGGCGCATCGCGGACCAGGTGTGGAAGCGGCGCGGCAAGAGCGTGCTGCGCCTGGAGTCCAACCTGGCGCGGGTCGTCCCGGACGCCACCCCGGACCGGCTCGCGGAGCTCTCCCGGGCCGGAATGCGCTCCTACATGCGGTACTGGATGGAGTCCTTCCGGCTGCCCGCGTGGAGCAAGGAGCGGATGAGGAACGGCTTCGTGCCGCAGGACCTCCACCATCTGACGGAGGGCCTGGCCACCGGGCGCGGCGTCGTCCTGGCCCTGCCCCACATGGGCAACTACGACCTCGCGGGCGCCTGGGTCACCACCAAGCTGGAGACGCCCTTCACCACGGTCGCCGAGCGGCTCAAGCCCGAGACGCTGTACGACCGCTTCGTCGCCTACCGCGAGGGCCTCGGCATGGAGGTCCTGCCGCACACCGGCGGCTCCGCCTTCGGCACGCTGGCCCGGCGGCTGCGCGCGGGCGGCCTGGTCTGCCTGGTGGCCGACCGCGACCTGTCGGCGTCCGGCGTCGAGGTCAAGTTCTTCGGCGAGGCCACCCGGATGCCCGCCGGACCGGCGATGCTGGCCCAGCAGACCGGCGCGCTGCTGCTCCCGGTGACGCTCTGGTACGACGCGTCACCGGTCATGAAGGGCCGGGTGCACCCGCCCGTCGAGGTGCCCGAGACAGGTGACCGGGCGTCCAAAACGGCCTCGATGACCCAGGCGCTGGCGGACGCCTTCGCCACCGGAATCGCCGACCACCCCGAGGACTGGCACATGCTGCAACGCCTGTGGCTCGCGGACCTGGAGGAGCGACGGCCGTGAAGATCGGCATCGTCTGCCCGTACTCGTGGGACGTCCCCGGCGGCGTCCAGTTCCACATCCGCGACCTGGCGGAACATCTGATCCGCCTCGGCCACGAGGTGTCGGTGCTCGCCCCCGCCGACGACGAGACCCCGCTGCCGCCGTACGTCGTCTCGGCGGGCCGGGCCGTCCCGGTCCCGTACAACGGCTCGGTGGCGCGGCTCAACTTCGGGTTCCTGTCGGCCGCGCGCGTGCGGCGCTGGCTGCACGACGGCACCTTCGACGTGATCCACATCCACGAGCCGGCCTCGCCCTCGCTCGGCCTGCTCTCCTGCTGGGCGGCGCAGGGGCCCATCGTGGCGACCTTCCACACCTCCAACCCCCGCTCGCGCGCGATGATCGCGGCGTACCCGATCCTCCAGCCCGCGCTGGAGAAGATCAGTGCGCGGATCGCGGTCAGCGAGTACGCGCGGCGCACGCTGGTGGAGCACCTCGGCGGCGACGCCGTGGTGATCCCCAACGGCGTCGACGTCGACTTCTTCGCGCAGGCCGAGCCGAAGAAGGAGTGGCAGGGCCAGACCCTCGGCTTCATCGGCCGCATCGACGAGCCCCGCAAGGGCCTGCCGGTCCTGATGAAGGCGCTCCCCGCGATCCTCGCCGAGCGCCCCGAGACGCGGCTGCTGGTCGCGGGCCGTGGGGACGAGGAGGAGGCGGTGGCGTCGCTGCCGCCCGGGATGCGCTCGCGGGTCGAGTTCCTGGGCATGGTGAGCGACGAGGACAAGGCGCGGCTGCTGCGCAGCGTCGACGTGTACGTCGCCCCCAACACCGGCGGCGAGAGCTTCGGGATCATCCTGGTCGAGGCGCTGTCGGCGGGGGCCGCGGTGCTGGCCAGCGACCTGGACGCGTTCGCGCAGGTGCTGGACCAGGGCGCGGCGGGCGACCTCTTCGCCAACGAGGATGCCGACGCGCTGGCCGCCGCCGCGGTCCGCCTGCTCGCCGACCCGGCCCGCCGCGCGGGCCTGAGCGAACGCGGCTCGGCCCATGTGCGGCGCTTCGACTGGGCGACCGTCGGTGCGGACATCCTCGCGGTGTACGAGACGGTGACGCACGGGGCCGCCGCGGTGGCGACGGACGAACGCACCGGGTTCCGGGCGCGGTTCGGGCTGGCCCGGGACTGAATCCGGCCCCTCAGGGCGGCCCCGTCGTGCCGGACGCGCCCAAGCGCCGCGGTCGGTGCGAGGGGTGCAGGATCGGCACCGTCCCGGTGGCATGCCCCACGTACCCGTACGGCAGGGGCAGCGTGCCCGGCCCGGCACGGCCCCTTGCCCTTCTCAACCGGCCCGCGTCCACGGCCCGTTGCCCCTGTCCCTCGACCGCGTGCGGTGAGGGGGCCCCGGTCTTCCGCGCGGTTTCCGGCCGTCCGGAAGCGGGCCGCCGCGAACGGCCGCGACGGCGCCGCCCGGCGCCCCGGTAGCCTTGCGGCCCGTGACCGCAACCCTCATCTGGATCGTCGTCGCCCTCGTCGCGATCGGCCTCTATCTCAGCTGGACCGCCGGCCGGCTCGACCGGCTGCACGCCCGCATCGACGCCGCCCGGGCGGCCCTGGACGCCCAACTGCTGCGCCGCGCCTCGGTCACCCAGGAACTGGCGACCAGCGGAGTGCTCGACCCGGCCGCCTCGATCGTCCTGTACGAGGCCGCGCACGCGGCGCGCCAGGCGGAGGAGGAGCACCGGGAGGTCGCCGAGAGCGAGCTCAGCCAGGCGCTGCGGGCGGTCTTCGGGGAGCCCGCGCAGGTCGACGCCGTACGGGAGGCGCCGGGCGGCGTGGAGGCCGCCGAGGAACTGGCCCAGGCGGTGCGCAGGGTGCCGATGGCACGGCGCTTCCACAACGACGCCGTCCGGGCCGCGCGGGCGCTGCGCACGCACCGCACGGTGCGCTGGTTCCGGCTCGCGGGCCACGCGCCGTTCCCGCTCGCCTTCGAGATGGACGACGAGCCTCCGACCGCCCTCGCCGACCGCCCGGGCAGCTGACGCCCCGGGCCGAGGGGGACGCACCGAGCGGCGAAAACGATCCACCGGGTACGCATTGGCCCTTGATGTGGACTGGTCCACCAGGGTTCTCTCGGGGACAGCAGAATCCCTTCTTCACCCAGTGAGGTCGCTCCGTGTCCAGCACGCCTTCCAGCACCCCCCAGTCCGACAGCCCCGCCATCGGCACCGCGCGCGTCAAGCGCGGCATGGCCGAGCAGCTCAAGGGCGGCGTGATCATGGACGTGGTCAACGCCGAGCAGGCGAAGATCGCCGAGGACGCGGGCGCCGTCGCCGTCATGGCCCTGGAGCGGGTTCCGGCCGACATCCGCAAGGACGGCGGCGTGGCCCGGATGTCCGACCCGAACATGATCGAGGAGATCATCGGCGCGGTCTCCATCCCCGTGATGGCCAAGTCCCGCATCGGCCACTTCGTCGAGGCCCAGGTCCTGCAGTCCCTCGGCGTCGATTACATCGACGAGTCCGAGGTCCTCACCCCGGCCGACGAGGTCAACCACAGCGACAAGTTCGCCTTCACCACGCCGTTCGTGTGCGGCGCCACCAACCTGGGCGAGGCCCTGCGCCGCATCGCCGAGGGCGCGGCCATGATCCGCTCCAAGGGCGAGGCCGGCACCGGCAACGTCGTCGAGGCCGTCCGCCACCTGCGCCAGATCAAGAACGAGATCGCCAAGCTGCGCGGCTTCGACAACAACGAGCTGTACGCCGCCGCCAAGGAGCTGCGCGCCCCGTACGAGCTGGTCAAGGAGGTCGCCGAGCTCGGCAAGCTCCCCGTGGTGCTGTTCTCGGCCGGTGGCGTGGCCACCCCCGCCGACGCCGCGCTGATGCGCCAGCTCGGCGCCGAGGGCGTCTTCGTCGGCTCGGGCATCTTCAAGTCGGGCGACCCGGCCAAGCGCGCCGCCGCCATCGTGAAGGCCACCACCTTCTTCGACGACCCGAAGATCATCGCGGACGCCTCCCGCAACCTGGGCGAGGCCATGGTCGGCATCAACTGCGACACCCTGCCCGAGACCGAGCGCTACGCCAACCGCGGCTGGTAGTCACCCATGAACACCCCTGTGATCGGTGTCCTGGCCCTCCAGGGCGACGTACGGGAGCACCTCATCGCCCTGGCCGCGGCGGACGCCGTGGCCAGGCCGGTGCGGCGCCCCGAGGAACTCGCCGAGGTGGACGGCCTGGTCATCCCCGGCGGCGAGTCCACCACCATCTCCAAGCTCGCCGCGCTCTTCGGCATGCTGGAGCCGCTGCGCGAGCGGGTCCGCGCGGGCATGCCCGTGTACGGCACCTGCGCCGGGCTGATCATGCTCGCCGAGAAGATCCTCGACCCGCGTTCGGGTCAGGAGACCATCGGCGGCATCGAGATGATCGTCCGCCGCAACGCCTTCGGCCGCCAGAACGAGTCGTTCGAGGCGACCGTGGACGTCACGGGCGTCGGCCCGGTGGAGGGCGTCTTCATCCGCGCCCCCTGGGTCGAGTCCGTGGGCGCCGAGGCCGAGGTGCTCGCCGAGCACGGCGGCCACATCGTCGCCGTCCGCCAGCGGAACGCGCTGGCGACCTCGTTCCACCCCGAGCTGACCGGCGACCACCGCATGCACGCGCTGTTCGTCGACATGGTGCGCGCCGCCGCTTGAGGAACGTCCGCCCGGCACTCCGAGAGGGCCGGGCGACGGGTGGGCCGGGTCCCGGTAGGATCTCTGCCGAACGACGCAGAATGGGTTACGCGAAGGAGACAGGCAGATGTCCGGCCACTCTAAATGGGCTACGACGAAGCACAAGAAGGCCGTGATCGATGCCAAGCGCGGCAAGCTCTTCGCGAAGCTGATCAAGAACATCGAGGTCGCGGCCCGCACCGGCGGCGCCGACATCGACGGCAACCCGACGCTCTTCGACGCCGTGCAGAAGGCCAAGAAGCAGTCGGTGCCCAACAAGAACATCGACTCCGCGCTCAAGCGCGGTGCCGGTCTCGAGGCGGGCGGTGCCGACTACGAGACGATCATGTACGAGGGTTACGGCCCGAACGGTGTCGCGGTGCTCATCGAGTGCCTCACCGACAACCGCAACCGTGCCGCCTCCGACGTACGTGTCGCGATGACCCGCAACGGCGGCAACATGGCCGACCCGGGCTCGGTTTCGTACCTCTTCAACCGCAAGGGCGTCATCGTCCTGCCCAAGGGCGAGCTCTCCGAGGACGACGTCCTGGACGCCGTTCTGGACGCGGGTGCGGAGGAAGTCAACGACCTCGGTGAGTCCTTCGAGATCATCTCCGAGGCGACCGACCTGGTCGCGGTCCGCACCGCGCTCCAGGAGGCCGGCATCGACTACGACTCGGCCGACTCCAACTTCGTCCCGACCATGCAGGTCGAGCTGGACGAAGAGGGCGCCCGGAAGATCTTCAAGCTGATCGACGCGCTGGAGGACAGCGACGACGTGCAGAACGTCTTCGCCAACTTCGACGTCTCCGACGAGGTCATGGAGAAGGTCGACGCGTAGCGCTGCCGCGCTCCGAGCGGTTTCGGCGGGCCGATGGGACACGTCCCATCGGCCCGCCGCCGTTGTCAGTGGCAGCGGATAGCCTGGCGGGAAGTCAAAGATCACCGAGGGGAGGGGCCGTGCGCGTACTTGGGGTGGACCCCGGTCTGACGCGGTGCGGCGTGGGTGTCGTCGAGGGGGTCGCGGGGCGGCCCCTGACGATGCTCGGCGTCGGTGTCGTACGGACCCCGGCGGACGCCGAGTTGGGCCACCGCCTCGTCGCCATCGAGCGCGGCATCGAGGAGTGGCTCGACGCGCACCGGCCCGAATGCGTCGCCGTGGAGCGGGTGTTCAGCCAGCACAACGTGCGCACCGTGATGGGCACCGCCCAGGCGAGCGCGGTCGCCATGCTGTGCGCCTCCCGGCGCGGCATCCCCGTGGCCCTGCACACACCCAGCGAGGTCAAGGCCGCCGTCACCGGCAGCGGCCGGGCCGACAAGGCGCAGGTCGGCGCCATGGTGACCCGGTTGCTCCGGCTCGCCGCGCCGCCCAGGCCGGCCGACGCGGCCGACGCGCTCGCCCTCGCCATCTGCCACATCTGGCGCGCCCCCGCGCTCAACCGGCTCCAACAGGCCCACGCCCAGCACTCCGTCCGGAAGGTCACCCGATGATCGCCTTCGTCAGCGGCCCGGTCGCCGCCCTCGCTCCCGACACCGCGGTGATCGAGGTCGGCGGCGTCGGCATGGCCCTCCAGTGCACGCCCAACACCCTGGCCGAACTGCGCGTCGGCCAGCACGCCAAGCTCGCCACCTCCCTGGTCGTCCGGGAGGACTCGCTCACCCTGTACGGCTTCGCCGACGACGACGAGAAGCAGGTCTTCGAGCTGCTCCAGACCGCCAACGGCGTCGGCCCCCGGCTCGCCCAGGCGGTGCTCTCCGTGCACACCCCGGACGTGCTGCGCCGCGCCTTCGCCAGCGGTGACGAGAAGGCGCTCACGGCGGTGCCCGGCATCGGCAAGAAGGGGGCCCAGAAGCTCCTCATCGAGCTGAAGGACCGGCTCGGCGCGCCCGTCGGCACCGCCCCGGCCGTCGGCGCCCCGGTCACCTCGGGCTGGCGCGACCAGCTGCACGCGGCCCTGATCGGGCTCGGGTACGCGACCCGCGAGGCCGACGAGGCGGTCGCCGCGGTGGCGCCGCAGGCCGAGGCCGCCCAGCAGCCGAACATCGGCGCCCTCCTCAAGGCCGCCCTGCAGACCCTCAACCGTGCCCGCTGAGCCCGCACCCGCACCACCCATCGCGACCACGATCCGAGGCACACGTCATGAACTGGGAAGACAGCTCCGACACGGCGGATCTGTCCGCGACGGCCGGGGACCGCCTGGTCGGGGCCGACGCCGACGGCGAGGACACCGCCGTCGAGGCGGCCCTGCGCCCCAAGGACCTGGAGGAGTTCGTCGGCCAGGAGAAGGTCCGCGAACAGCTCGACCTGGTCCTGCGGGCGGCCCGCGCCCGCGGCGCCACCGCCGACCACGTGCTGCTCTCCGGCGCCCCCGGCCTCGGCAAGACCACCCTGTCGATGATCATCGCGGCCGAGATGGGCGCCCCCATCCGCATCACCAGCGGCCCCGCCATCCAGCACGCCGGCGACCTCGCCGCGATCCTCTCCTCCCTCCAGGAGGGCGAGGTCCTCTTCCTCGACGAGATCCACCGGATGTCGCGCCCGGCCGAGGAGATGCTCTACATGGCGATGGAGGACTTCCGCGTCGACGTCATCGTCGGCAAGGGCCCCGGCGCCACCGCCATCCCGCTGGAGCTGCCGCCCTTCACCCTGGTGGGCGCCACCACCCGGGCCGGTCTGCTGCCGCCCCCGCTGCGCGACCGCTTCGGCTTCACCGGGCACATGGAGTTCTACGAACCGTCCGAGCTGGAGCGGGTCATCCACCGCTCGGCCCGCCTGCTCGACGTGGAGATCGACTCCGGCGGCGCCGCCGAGATCGCGGGCCGCTCCCGCGGCACCCCGCGCATCGCCAACCGGCTGCTGCGCCGCGTCCGCGACTACGCCCAGGTCAAGGCCGACGGCGTCATCACTCCCGAGATCGCCTCGGTGGCCCTCGGGGTGTACGAGGTCGACGCCCGCGGTCTGGACCGCCTGGACCGGGCCGTGCTCCAGGCCCTCCTGAAGCTGTTCGGCGGGGGCCCGGTGGGCCTGTCCACGCTGGCGGTCGCGGTGGGGGAGGAGCGCGAGACGGTGGAGGAGGTGGCCGAGCCCTTCCTGGTCCGCGAGGGCCTGCTCGCCCGCACCCCGCGCGGCCGGGTGGCGACGCCCGCGGCCTGGGCCCACCTCGGGCTCGTACCGCCGCAGCAGGGCGGCGGCGCGCCAGGAAGCGGACAACAGGGGCTCTTCGGGGCGTGACGGCGCGGAGGGTCGCACCCGGAGGAACCCCGGTGGGATGCTGGGCGTTGTTCCATCTGTGCGGACTCGCTTAGACTCCGCCGATGCCGCCCTTCCAGGCCGGCGTACCCACCCCCGAAGATCAGGCCGCGATCGATCGCGGTCGTGCGAAGGAAGTTCCCCCCGTGAGTCTCGTGACCCTCCTCCCCTTCATCGTGCTCATCGGGGCCATGTTCCTGATGACGCGGTCGGCGAAGAAGAAGCAGCAAGCGGCCGCGGCCATGCGCAATGAGATGCAGCCCGGCACCGGTGTCCGCACGATCGGGGGCATGTACGCGACCGTCAAGGAAGTCGGTGACGAGACCGTGCTTCTGGAGGTGGCGCCCGGCGTCCACGCCGTCTACGCGAAGAACGCCATCGGCGCGGTCCTGGACGACGCGGAGTACAACCGCATCGTGCACGGCGACACCGAGGAGGAGCTCCCGGCGGTGCCGGACGACGCCTCGTCGCTGACCGAGGCCGCCGCGGCCGAGGCTGTCGACACCAAGGACGGCAAGGACGCCAAGATCGACCTGGGCAAGAAGGACGAGGCGGAGGACGCCGCCGAGCCCAAGGACGGCAAGGACGGCAAGGCCGACGGCGGGGCCGACGCGAAGTAGTCACGCACCGGGACCGCACGGCGCCCGACCGGCGCGGGCGGTCCCCGGAGCGCGCCGACTTCCGCGGGGGACGTCCCCACAACACTTCGTGGCCGCCCACGCGCATACCCGGCGCAGGGCGGTTGGACAGGGAGAAACGACAAGGTGGCAGCACCGAACAAGGGCCGAAGGCCGGCGGCGGGGGGACAGAGCAAGCCGGGCCGCGCCCTGGCCTTCATCCTCATCGCCATGGTCGCGCTCACCGGTGGGATGTTCCTTTCCCACAACACCACCCCGAGGCTGGGCATCGACCTCGCGGGCGGTACGAGCATCACGCTCAAGGCCAAGCCCGAGCCTGGCCAGGAGTCGGCGATCAACAAGGCCAACATGGACACGGCGGTCTCCATCATGGAGCGGCGTGTCAACGGTCTTGGTGTGAGCGAGGCCGAGGTTCAGACCCAGGGCAGCGACAACATCATTGTCAACATCCCCAAGGGCACGAACTCCGAGCAGGCCCGCCAGCAGGTCGGCCAGACCGCCAAGCTGTACTTCCGGCCGGTCCTGACCGCGCAGCCGACCGCGGCTCCCACCCCGAGCGCTTCCCCGAGCGCCTCGACCAGCGGCAAGCCGAGCGGCAAGCCGAGCGGCAAGCCCACCCCCTCGGGCGCTCCCAGCGCCTCCGGCAAGGGCACGCCGGACGCGGGCAAGCCCAGCTCCAGCAGCTCGCCCCAGGGCCGCGCCGTCTCCGACGCCCTGAAGGCCTCCGGTTCGCCCACGCCCGGCGCGAGCAAGCCGAACACCCCCGCGCCGAACCCGTCGGCGCCCGCCGGTGACTCGGCGGCCGTGGCCAAGCTCCAGGCCCAGTTCGCGGCGCTCGACTGCTCCACCAAGGCCGCCCGCTCCAAGGCGGGCGAGGGCGCCAAGTCCTCCGAGCCGACGGTGGCCTGCGACCAGAACGGCCAGGAGAAGTTCATCCTCGGCCCGGCCGAGGTCGACGGCACGGACGTCTCCAAGGCGCAGGCCGTGATCAACCAGCAGAACGGTCAGTGGATCGTTCAGATGGACTTCACCGGCGGCGGCTCGAAGAAGTTCGCGTCGATCACCGGCAAGCTCTCGCAGCAGCAGTACCCGAACAACCGCTTCGCGATCGCGCTGGACAACCAGGTCGTCTCGGCCCCCACCGTGAGCTCCACGCTCAGCGGCTCCGCCGAGATCTCCGGCAACTTCACCCAGCAGACCGCCCAGGACCTGGCGAACGTGCTCTCCTACGGTGCGCTCCCGCTCACCTTCCAGGAGCAGAGCGTCACCACGGTGACCGCGGCCCTCGGCGCCGACCAACTGCACGCGGGCCTGATCGCCGGTGCCATCGGTCTCGGCCTGGTCATCATCTACCTGGTGGCCTACTACCGCGGCCTCGCGCTCATCGCCATCCTCAGCCTCGTCGTCTCGGCGATCCTGACCTACACGATCATGGCGCTGCTCGGCCCGGGCATCGGCTTCGCGCTGAACCTGCCCGCCGTCTGCGGTGCGATCGTCGCCATCGGCATCACCGCGGACTCGTTCATCGTGTACTTCGAACGCATCCGCGACGAGATCCGCGAGGGCCGCACGCTGCGCCCCGCCGTCGAGCGGGCCTGGCCGCGCGCCCGGCGCACCATCCTGGTCTCCGACTTCGTGTCCTTCCTCGCCGCCGCGGTGCTGTTCATCGTGACCGTCGGCAAGGTCCAGGGCTTCGCGTTCACGCTGGGTCTGACCACGCTGCTCGACGTGGTCGTGGTGTTCCTGTTCACCAAGCCGGTGATGACCATCCTCGCGCGCACGAAGTTCTTCGCGAGCGGCCACCCGTGGTCCGGTCTGGACCCGAAGCGGCTCGGCGCCAAGCCGCCGCTGCGCCGCGCGCGCCGCACCACCTCCGCCCCCGTCGACAACCCGAAGGAGGCGTGAGATGTCGAAGCTCGGCACTCTCGGCGCCAAGCTGTACCGCGGTGAGGTCGGATACGACTTCGTCGGCAAGCGGAAGATCTGGTACGGCATCTCGATCCTGATCACCATCACGGCCATCGTCGGCCTGGCGGTGCGGGGTCTGACGATGGGCATCGAATTCCAGGGCGGCGCGGTCTTCACCACCCCGAAGACCTCCTTCTCCGCCTCCCAGGCCGAGGACGCGGCGCACGCCGCGTCCGGCCACGACGCGATCGCCCAGAAGCTCGGCGACGGCACGATCCGCATCACCATCGGCGGGGTCGACACGGCCAAGTCGGACCAGATCAAGAAGGACCTCGCGAAGGACCTCAAGGTCGACGCGAACGACATCAACGCCGATCTGGTCGGCCCCAGCTGGGGCGAGACGATCGCCAACAAGGCCTGGACGGGCCTGATCATCTTCATGGTCCTGGTGGTGGTCTACCTGGCCATCGCGTTCGAGTGGCGCATGGCGCTCGCGGCCCTGGTCGCCCTGATCCACGACCTCACCATCACGGTCGGCATCTACGCGCTGGTCGGCTTCGAGGTCACCCCGGGCACCGTGATCGGTCTGCTGACGATCCTCGGCTACTCCCTCTACGACACCGTCGTCGTCTTCGACGGACTCAAGGAGGGCCAGAAGGGGATCACCAAGCAGACCCGGGTCACCTACAGCGAGATGGCGAACAAGAGCCTCAACGGCACCCTGGTCCGCTCCATCAACACCACCGTCGTGGCGCTGCTGCCGGTCGCGGGCCTGCTGTTCATCGGTGGCGGCGTCCTCGGCGCCGGCATGCTGAACGACATCTCGCTCTCCCTGTTCGTCGGCCTCGCGGCCGGTGCCTACTCCTCGATCTTCATCGCCACTCCGCTGGTCGCCGACCTGAAGGAGTCCATGCCGGAGATGAAGGCCCTCAAGAAGCGGGTGCTCGCCAAGCGTGCGGCGGCCGCCGCCAAGGGCGAGAGCGCGGAGGGTCCCGAGGACGCGACGCCGCTCGACGACGAGGACGACGCGGAGACGGCCGGCGCGGTCGTCGGCCAGCGCCGTCAGCCGAGCCGCAACAACCGGGGGAAGCGCCGATGACCAGCGTCCCCACCGAGACCGCGGGGCTGTTGCTCAGCCGCATCCGTGACGTGCCGGACTATCCGAAGCCGGGTGTGATGTTCAAGGACATCACCCCGCTGCTCGCGGACCCGGAGGCGTTCACGGCCCTCACCGACGCGCTCGCCGCCCTGTGCGTCCAGCACGGCGCGACGAAGATCGTCGGCCTGGAGGCGCGCGGCTTCATCCTGGCGGCCCCCGTCTCGGTCCGCGCGGGGATCGGGTTCATCCCCGTACGCAAGGCGGGCAAGCTCCCCGGAGCCACGCTCAGGCAGGCGTACGAGCTGGAGTACGGCACCGCGGAGATCGAGGTGCACGCCGAGGACCTCAGCGCGGGCGACCGCGTCATGGTCATCGACGACGTGCTGGCCACCGGCGGCACCGCCGAGGCCTCCCTCGAACTGATCCGCCGGGCCGGCGCCGAGGTCGCCGGCGTCGCGGTCCTGATGGAGCTCGGCTTCCTGGGCGGCCGGGCACGGCTGGAGACCGCCCTGCGCGGCGCCCCGCTGGACGCCCTGATCACGGTCTGAGCGGCGGCAGAACACCGCCGAGGCGGGCACCGGAGGAATCCGGTGCCCGCCTCTGGCGTTTCTCCTGGCAGAGCCGTCACACCGGCCGAGGGCGAGCGAAGGCCGTTGGCTCGATACCATGGGTGCTTCCGGGCCTGACCGGGGGACCCGGACCCTCCCCCAGACCCCGTCCGGGGGGACCCCCAGAGGAGCGCTTTTGCCAGACGAGGCCCAGCCACTCTCCGCCGCGCAGCCCGAGCAGCAGGCCACACCGGCCGCGGCGGCTCCGGCCACGCCCTCCGAGCCCGCGGCGAAGCCGGAGCCCGCGGCGCCCGAGGGTGCCAAGGCCCCGGCCGAGCGGCCCGCTCCGGCGCCGGCCCCGGTCGCGAAGCCGGTGGTCCCGGCCGGTTCCGTGTCGCGCTCCGGCGGCTCCTCCAACCGGGTGCGCGCCCGCCTCGCCCGGCTGGGCGTGCAGCGTTCGTCCGCGTACAACCCGGTGCTCGAACCGCTCCTGCGGATAGTGCGCAGCAACGATCCCAAGATCGAGACGGCGACGCTGCGCCAGGTCGAGCGCGCCTACCAGGTCGCCGAGCGCTGGCACCGCGGCCAGAAGCGCAAGAGCGGCGACCCGTACATCACGCACCCCCTCGCGGTGACCACGATCCTCGCCGAGCTGGGCATGGACCCGGCCACCTTGATGGCGGGCCTGCTGCACGACACCGTCGAGGACACCGAGTACGGCCTGGACACCCTGCGCCGCGACTTCGGCGACCAGGTGGCGCTGCTCGTCGACGGCGTCACCAAGCTCGACCGGGTGCAGTTCGGCGACGCCGCGCAGGCCGAGACCGTGCGCAAGATGGTCGTCGCCATGGCCAAGGACCCCCGCGTCCTGGTCATCAAGCTCGCCGACCGCCTGCACAACATGCGCACCATGCGGTACCTCAAGCGCGAGAAGCAGGAGAAGAAGGCGCGCGAGACCCTGGAGATCTACGCGCCGCTCGCCCACCGCCTGGGCATGAACACGATCAAGTGGGAGCTGGAGGACCTCGCCTTCGCGATCCTCTACCCCAAGATGTACGACGAGATCGTGCGCCTGGTCGCCGAGCGCGCCCCCAAGCGCGACGAGTACCTCGCCATAGTGACCGACGAGGTCCAGTCCGACCTGCGCGCGGCCCGCATCAAGGCGACCGTCACCGGCCGCCCCAAGCACTACTACAGCGTCTACCAGAAGATGATCGTCCGCGGCCGTGACTTCGCGGAGATCTACGACCTGGTGGGCATCCGGGTCCTGGTCGACACGGTCCGCGACTGCTACGCGGCGCTCGGCACGGTCCACGCGCGATGGAATCCGGTCCCCGGCCGGTTCAAGGACTACATCGCGATGCCCAAGTTCAACATGTACCAGTCGCTGCACACGACGGTGATCGGCCCCAACGGCAAGCCCGTCGAGCTCCAGATCCGCACGTTCGACATGCACCGCCGCGCGGAGTACGGCATCGCGGCGCACTGGAAGTACAAGCAGGAGGCCGTCGCCGGCGCCTCCAAGGTGCGCACCGACGTGCCGCGCAAGACCGGCAAGGACGACCACCTCAACGACATGGCGTGGCTGCGCCAGCTGCTCGACTGGCAGAAGGAGACCGAGGACCCCAGCGAGTTCCTGGAGTCGCTGCGCTTCGACCTCTCGCGCAACGAGGTCTTCGTCTTCACGCCCAAGGGCGACGTCATCGCGCTCCCGGCGGGCTCGACCCCGGTCGACTTCTCGTACGCCGTCCACACCGAGGTCGGCCACCGCACCATAGGCGCACGCGTCAACGGGCGGCTCGTGCCGCTCGAATCGACCCTGGACAACGGCGACCTGGTGGAGGTCTTCACCTCCAAGGCGGCCGGCGCGGGCCCCTCGCGGGACTGGCTGGGCTTCGTCAAGTCGCCCCGCGCCCGCAACAAGATCCGCGCCTGGTTCTCCAAGGAGCGCCGCGACGAGGCCATCGAGCAGGGCAAGGACGCCATCGCGCGCGCCATGCGCAAGCAGAACCTGCCGATCCAGCGCATCCTGACCGGCGACTCGCTCGTCACCCTCGCCCACGAGATGCGCTACCCCGACATCTCCTCGCTGTACGCGGCGATCGGCGAGGGCCATGTGGCGGCCCAGGGCGTCGTGCAGAAGCTGGTGCAGGCGCTCGGCGGCGAGGAGGCCGCCAACGAGGACATCGCCGAGTCGGCGCCGCCCTCGCGCGGCCGCAGCAAGCGCCGCAAGAACGCCGACCCGGGCGTGGTCGTCAAGGGCGTCGACGACGTGTGGGTCAAGCTCGCCCGCTGTTGTACGCCCGTTCCCGGCGACCCGATCATCGGCTTCGTCACCCGGGGCAGCGGCGTCTCGGTGCACCGGGCGGACTGCGTCAACGTGGACTCGCTGTCCCAGCAGCCCGAGCGCATCCTCGAAGTGGAGTGGGCCCCGACCCAGTCCTCGGTCTTCCTGGTCGCCATCCAGGTCGAGGCCCTGGACCGCTCGCGCCTCCTGTCGGACGTCACCCGCGTCCTGTCCGACCAGCACGTCAACATCCTGTCCGCCGCCGTGCAGACCTCCCGCGACCGCGTCGCCACCTCGCGCTTCACCTTCGAGATGGGCGACCCCAAGCACCTCGGCCACGTGCTGAAGGCGGTCAGGGGAGTCGAGGGCGTGTACGACGTGTACCGCGTGACCTCGGCGCGCCGGCCGTAGGCACACACGGCGAAGCCCCCGGAACCGAGGGGTTCCGGGGGCTTCGCCGTGCGGCGGCGGTCAGTGGCTCAGCCGCCGAACTCCTCAAGTCCCTTCAGCGCCTGGTCGAGCAGCGCCTGGCGGCCTTCCAGCTCGCGGGCCAGCTTGTCCGCCTTGGCGTCGTTGCCGGCCGCGCGGGCCGCGTCGATCTGCTTCTGCAGCTTGTCGACGGCGTCCTGGAGCTGCCCCGTGAGACCCGCGGCACGCGCCCGAGCCTCCGGGTTGGTGCGGCGCCACTCGGCCTCCTCGGCCTCCTGGATCGCCCGCTCCACGGCGTGCATCCGGCCCTCGACCTTGGGACGCGCGTCCCGGGGTACGTGGCCGACGGCCTCCCAGCGCTCGTTGACCGAGCGGAACGCGGCGCGGGCTGCCTTCAGGTCGGTCACCGGGAGGATCTTCTCGGCCTCGACGGCCAGCTCCTCCTTGAGCTTCAGGTTCTCGGTCTGCTCGGCGTCGCGCTCCGCGAACACCTCGCTGCGCGCCGCGAAGAAGACGTCCTGGGCGCCGCGGAAGCGGTTCCACAGCTCGTCCTCGGCCTCGCGCTGGGCGCGGCCCGCCGCCTTCCACTCCGCCATCAGGTCGCGGTAGCGCGCGGCCGTCGTCCCCCAGTCCGTGGAGCCGGACAGGGCCTCGGCCTCGACGACCAGCTTCTCCTTGACCTTGCGGGCGTCCTCGCGCTGGGCGTCCAGCGACGCGAAGTGCGCCTTGCGGCGCTTGGAGAACGCCGAGCGGGCGTGCGAGAAGCGGTGCCACAGCTCGTCGTCGGACTTGCGGTCCAGGCGCGGCAGCCCCTTCCAGGTGTCCACCAGGGCCCGCAGCCGCTCGCCCGCCGAGCGCCACTGCTCGCTCTGCGCCAGCTCCTCGGCCTCGGCGACCAGCGCCTCCTTGGCGTGCTTGGCCTCGTCGGTCTGCTTGGCCTTCTGGACCTTGCGCTCCTCGCGGCGCGACTCGACGGTCTGGACGAGCTTGTCGAGGCGCCCCCGCAACGCGTCGAGGTCACCGACCGCGTGATGCTCGTCCACCTGCGACCGCAGGTGGTCGATCGCGGTCTGGGCGTCCTTCGCCGACAGGTCGGTGGTCTTCACCCGCCGTTCGAGGAGGCCGATCTCGACAACCAGGCCCTCGTACTTGCGCTCGAAGTAGGCCAGGGCCTCCTCGGGAGAGCCCGCCTGCCACGATCCGACGACCACTTCGCCCTCGGCTGTACGCACATACACGGTGCCCGTCTCGTCGACGCGGCCCCACGGGTCGCTGCTCACAGCGCCTCCTCCACATGATGCCTGCGCGGGGGGTTCGTCCCCCGGGGCATCGTCCACAGTTTCCCGGCGGGTCTCGCCCGCCCTCCACAGCGCGTACGAGCCCGCGCTGCACAACGCCAATCTAGGCGACCGGCCGCCCGGCTGTCCGCACTCAGCGCGGCCGAATTCAGCGGTTCACGCTCGGTGCCGGGCGACCGGGGGCGTCACTCTTTGGTGACGGCGGCCGTCTCGATGGTGACGGCCTTCTTGGGCGCTCCGTCGCCCGCGCCGCCCTCGACACCCTCCTTGGCGACGTCCTCGACGGCCTTCAGGCCGGCCGCGTCCATCGTGCCGAACGGGGTGTAGGTGGGCGGAAGCTTGCTGTCCTTGTAGACCAGGAAGAACTGGCTGCCGCCGCTGTGCGGTTGGCCGGTATTGGCCATGGCGACCGTGCCCGCGGGGTAGGTCACGGTGCCGTCCGTGCCCGCCTTGCCGAGCCCGGTCAGGTTCTCGTCGGGGATCGTGTAGCCGGGACCGCCCGAACCGGTGCCCTTCGGGTCGCCGCACTGGAGCACGTAGATGCCCTGCGTGGTCAGACGGTGGCACTTGGTGTTGTTGAAGTAGCCCTTGTCGGCGAGGGACTTGAACGAGTTCACCGTGTGCGGAGTCTTCGCCGCGTCCATCGCGATCTTGATGTCGCCGGCGTTCGTCTTCAGCGCCAGGTCGTACTTGGCCTTGGCGTCGACGGCCATCTTCGGCTCGGGCGACCCGCTCGGGGTCGGCGCCGGGCTGTCGGAGGGCGCGGCGGCGTCCGCCTTCTTGCCGTCGTCGGAGAAGGCGCCCGTGGCGAAGGCGGCGCCGCCCGCCGCGACGACCACCGCGAGGGCCGCCGCGATGATCGTGTTGCGGCGCCTGGCCCTGCGCCGTGCCGCTTCCCGGCGCTGCTGCTGCCGCTCGAACTTCTCGCGCGCGAGCTGGCGCCGACGCTGTTCGCTGCTGACCACCGGTCGTCTCCTTGTGCGGGTACGTGAGTACGGGCTGACTGTGCCCCGTACCGTATATGGGTTCGCTGTGACCGGAGCAGCGCCGGTAGGCTCTGAACAGCCGTCATCACCCGCCGCGCAAGAAATCGAGGACGATCGTGCTGATTGCCGGGTTCCCCGCCGGGGCCTGGGGGACCAACTGCTACCTGGTCGCCCCCGCCGCAGGCGAGGAATGCGTGATCATCGACCCCGGCCACCAGGCCACCCAGGGCGTCGAGGAAACGCTGAAGAAGCATCGGCTCAAGCCCGTCGCCGTCGTCCTCACCCACGGCCACATCGACCACTGCGCCTCGGTCGTCCCGGTCTGCGGAGCCCACGACGTACCCGCCTGGATCCACCCCGACGACCGCTACATGATGAGCGACCCGGAGAAGGCCCTCGGCCGGGCCTTCGGGGCCCAGCTCCTGGGCGAGCTCACGGTGGGGGAGCCGGACGACGTCAAGGAGCTCACCGACGGCGCCAAGCTGGCGCTGGCCGGGATGGAGCTCACCGTGTCGCACGCGCCCGGCCATACCAAGGGGTCGGTGACGTTCGGGCTGCCCGAGGCGGAGGACATTCCTCCGATCCTGTTCTCGGGCGACCTGCTCTTCGCCGGCTCCGTCGGACGCACCGACCTGCCCGGCGGCAGCCACGCCGAGCTCCTCGAGTCGCTGGGCCGCGTGTGCCTGCCGCTCGACGACTCGACCGTGGTGCTGTCCGGCCACGGCTCCCAGACGACCATCGGCCAGGAGCGCGCCACCAACCCGTATCTGCGGCAGGTGGCCGCCGGCCAGGGAGAGGGCATCGCCTCTCCCCGACGAGGAATGTGACGAGAAGCCTCACCATGAGTACCTTCCAGGCCCCCAAGGGCACCTACGACCTGCTCCCGCCGGACTCGGCCACGTTCCTCGCGGTGCGCGAGGCGATCGCCGCGCCGCTGCGGAACTCCGGCTACGGCTACATCGAGACGCCCGGCTTCGAGAACGTCGAGCTGTTCGCACGCGGTGTCGGCGAGTCCACCGACATCGTCACCAAGGAGATGTACGCCTTCGAGACCAAGGGCGGCGACCGGCTCGCCCTCCGCCCCGAGGGCACCGCGTCCGTGCTGCGCGCGGCGCTCGAGGCCAACCTGCACAAGGCGGGCAACCTCCCGGTCAAGCTCTGGTACTCGGGCTCGTACTACCGCTACGAGCGCCCGCAGAAGGGCCGCTACCGGCACTTCTCGCAGGTCGGTGCCGAGGCGATCGGCGCGGAGGACCCGGCGCTCGACGCCGAGATGATCATCCTGGCGGACCAGGCCTACCGCTCCCTCGGCCTGCGCGACTTCCGCATCCTGCTGAACTCGCTCGGCGACAAGGAGTGCCGCCCGGTGTACCGGGAGGCCCTCCAGGCGTTCCTGGGCGGCCTCGACCTCGACGCGGACACCGTCCGCCGCGCCGGGATCAACCCGCTGCGGGTGCTCGACGACAAGCGTCCGGACGTGCAGAAGCAGCTGGTCGGCGCTCCGGTGCTGCGTGACTACCTGTGCGACGCGTGCAAGGCGTACCACGAGGAGGTGCGCGCCCTGATCACCGCGGCGGGCGTCGCCTTCGAGGACGACGAGAAGCTGGTGCGCGGCCTCGACTACTACACGCGCACGACCTTCGAGTTCGTCCACGACGGTCTGGGCTCGCAGTCCGCGGTCGGCGGCGGCGGTCGCTACGACGGCCTCTCCGAGATGATCGGCGGCCCCGCGCTGCCGTCGGTGGGCTGGGCGCTCGGCGTCGACCGCACGGTGCTGGCCCTGGAGGCCGAGGGTGTGACCCTCGAACTCCCCTCCACGACCAGCGTGTTCGCGGTCCCGCTGGGCGAGGAGGCGCGGCGCGTGCTCTTCACCAAGGTCACCGAGCTGCGCCGGGCGGGCATCTCGGCCGACTTCAGCTTCGGCGGCAAGGGACTGAAGGGCGCCATGAAGAACGCGAACCGTTCCGGCGCCCGCTTCACCCTCGTCGCGGGCGAGCGCGACCTCGCGGAGGGCGTGGTCCAGCTGAAGGACATGGAGTCCGGGGAGCAGACGCCCATTCCGCTGGACGCCGTCCTGGAAACGGTGCGCGCCCGCCTGGCCTGAGCCGGTTCCGTCCCTCTCCTCCCGCGGCGCGCGAGGGGAGGGACGGGAGGATCAGCCCCCCGCGGCCGCGTGCGGAGCCGGCCCGCGACACGCCTCAGCCGTCGCGGCGGCCCTTCCACCTGAAGGTCAGCAGACACAGGACCAGCCCTCCGGCGCACCAGGCGCCGAGCTCGCGCTCTTGCCCGACGGGGGCAGGCTGCTGATCGCGATGCCGACCGCCGTGACCTCGCCGTACCGCTTGCGAAGTCCGCGCACATCAACCGCCAGTTCTGTCATGGCAAGAGCGTCCCGCGGAGGCGGCCCCTCAGGGACCCCCGTGCGGGTCTCCTTATGCCCATCGAACGGTGAACAGCGGGTCCGGTGCGGCAGAATGAGGCGGCGGCAGCACAGGCAACCACGATGACGGGATGACGGACCGGCGCTATGACCACAACACTTGACGACGTCTCCTCCGACTCCGGCCATCGCGAGGTGAGCGGCGAGGGGGCGATCGGCGGCAGCCGCGCCTTCGCCTGGCTCCTCGTGATCACCGGCGTGGCCGGTCTCGTGGCGGCCTGGGTCATCACGCTCGACAAGTTCAAGCTGCTCGAGAACCCGAACTTCGTGCCGGGCTGCAGCCTCAACCCGGTCGTGTCCTGCGGCAACATCATGAAGAGCGACCAAGCGGCGGCCTTCGGCTTCCCGAACCCCATGCTGGGTCTGGTCGCGTACGGCATCGTCGTCTGCGTCGGCATGAGCATCCTGGCGGGCGGCCGCTTCCGCCGCTGGTACTGGCTGACCTTCAACGCGGGCACCCTGTTCGGCGTCGGGTTCGTCAGCTGGCTCCAGTTCGAGTCGCTGTACCGGATCAACTCGCTGTGCCTGTGGTGCTGCCTGGCCTGGGTCGCCACGATCTTCATGTTCTGGTACGTGACGTCGTTCAACCTCCGCAAGGGCCTGCTGCCCGCGCCGCGCTGGGCGAAGAACTTCCTGTCCGAGTTCACCTGGGTGCTGCCGGTGCTGCACGTGGGGATCATCGGCATGCTGATCCTGACCCGCTGGTGGGACTTCTGGACCAGCTGACCGGCGTTCTCCCAGGCCGGAGGGCGTTGTCAGTGGGGTGACATAGGGTCGTGAGCGTGGAACCCGACCTGTTCACCGCAGCCGCAGAGGACCGCCAGGAGAAAGACCCTGCGGGCAGCCCTCTGGCCGTACGGATGCGCCCGCGCGTCCTCGACGAGGTGGTCGGCCAGCAGCACCTCCTCAAGCAGGGCTCGCCGCTGCGGCGCCTGGTGGGGGAGGGCGCCGGCGGGCCGGCCGGCCCGTCCTCGGTGATCCTGTGGGGCCCGCCGGGCACCGGCAAGACGACGCTCGCGTACGTGGTGTCCAAGGCCACCAACAAGCGGTTCGTCGAGCTCTCGGCGATCACCGCCGGGGTGAAGGAGGTGCGCGCGGTCATCGACGGCGCGCGCCGCGCCATCGGCGGCTTCGGCAAGGAGACCGTCCTCTTCCTCGACGAGATCCACCGCTTCTCCAAGGCCCAGCAGGACTCCCTGCTCCCGGCGGTCGAGAACCGCTGGGTGACCCTGATCGCGGCGACGACGGAGAACCCGTACTTCTCGGTGATCTCCCCGCTGCTCTCGCGCTCCCTGCTGCTCACCCTCGAACCGCTCACGGACGACGACCTGCGAGCCCTGGTCCAGCGGGCGCTCACGGAGGAGCGGGGCCTGGGCGGAGCGGTCACGCTGCCCGCGGACGCCGAGGCGCACCTGCTGCGCATCGCGGGCGGCGACGCCCGGCGGGCGCTCACCGCCCTGGAGGCGGGGGCCGGTTCGGCGCTCGCCAAGTCGGAGCGGGAGATCACGCTCCAGACGCTGGAGGAGACGGTCGACCGGGCGGCCGTGAAGTACGACAAGGGCGGCGACCAGCACTACGACGTGGCGAGCGCGCTGATCAAGTCGATCCGCGGTTCGGACGTGGACGCGGCCCTGCACTATCTGGCCCGGATGATCGAGGCGGGCGAGGATCCGCGCTTCATCGCCCGGCGCCTGATCATCTCCGCGAGCGAGGACATCGGCCTGGCCGACCCGACGGCGCTGCCCACGGCGGTGGCCGCGGCTCAGGCGGTGGCCCTGATCGGCTTCCCCGAGGCCGCCCTGACCCTGAGCCACGCCACGATCGCGCTGGCGCTCGCCCCGAAGTCCAACTCGGCGACGACGGCCATCGCCGCCGCGATGGAGGACGTGCGCAAGGGCCTGGCGGGCCCCGTCCCGCCGCACCTGCGGGACGGCCACTACAAGGGCGCGGCCAAACTGGGCCACGCGCAGGGCTATGTCTACCCGCACGACGTGCCGGGCGCGATCGCCTCCCAGCAGTACGCCCCGGACGCGGTGGCGGACCGGCGCTACTACGAGCCGACCCGCTACGGGGCCGAGGCGCGGTACGCGGACGTGGTGGAGAAGGTGCGCGAGCGTCTGGGCCGGGCCCCGGAGTAGCGCGCCCTAGTCGGCCGCCGCCTCGAAGAGCCGGTGCATCGCCCGGCGCAGGGCCGCGAGGTCGTCCACCGGCTCGGGGAAGTCGAAGCGCGCGTCGAAGGTGTGGCCGTCGGTCCGGCCGAAGCGCACCCGCAGTCCGAAGCGGTCGAGCGCCAGCGGGGTGACGCTTGCCACGCCCTCCCGCCCCACGAGCCCGCACAGCAGGCCGAGCTGCTGGCCGTGGGCGGAGGCGAGGTGCTGGAGGAGCTCGGTCTCGTGCCGTACGAGCGGATCGGGCGCCGCCTTCGCGAACTCCTCGACGTCCACCGCGGCGGCGCCCCAGAGGTCGTCCAGGTACACGTCGCCGACGTCGAGGCGGAGCGTCGTGTGGCCGGGGCCCGCCTGGCCGGGCACCTGGGTCAGCCGGCCGGAGACCCAGGCGCGGCCCCGGATACGGTGGGGGACGGACACCGGTGCCACATCCGTGAGCTCCAGCACCGCCCGGACGCCGTCGTCCTGCGCGTGGGTGGCGGCCCGTACGGCCGGGGATCCGGTGGGCAGGACCAGGAAGAGGTCGCCGCCGGGGCCGACACTGCGGACGTCGGCCATCAGCTGCTCCGGGTGGGCCCCCCACGGGGCCGGGTACGAGCAGCACCGCCGAGCAGGTACTATGTACGAGAGTTCGTGTGCGCTCGGCTGCTGACGGCATCCGCGCGATTTCAAGTCCGCTGGGACGCGGCTGACCACGATCTGATCGGACCTCCGTCACGTGCCCGGCCCCATGCTTCGACTGGGGGCCGGTGGAGTCGGCCTCCCGCGCAAGCGGCGTCTGGCCGACCTTCTTCGTGCTGTCCGTGATGTGACTGGTGTTCCCCGGACGCGACATGCGATCTCCTTGAGTAAGGTGAGCCTAACCTAACCCAACCATGGAGGTTTGGAGAACGTGCCTAACCAGTCGCGTCCCAAGGTCAAGAAGTCTCGTGCGCTCGGCATCGCGCTGACGCCGAAGGCCGTCAAGTACTTCGAGGCCCGCCCCTACCCGCCGGGCGAGCACGGCCGTGGCCGCAAGCAGAACTCGGACTACAAGGTCCGTCTGCTCGAGAAGCAGCGTCTGCGCGCCCAGTACGACATCAGCGAGCGCCAGATGGCGCGTGCCTACGACCGCGCCAAGAAGGCCGAGGGCAAGACGGGCGAGGCGCTGGTCGTCGAGCTCGAGCGTCGCCTCGACGCCCTGGTCCTGCGTTCGGGCATCGCCCGCACCATCTACCAGGCCCGCCAGATGGTCGTGCACGGTCACATCCAGGTCAACGGTGGCAAGGTCGACAAGCCGTCGTTCCGCGTCCGTCCCGACGACGTCGTGACGGTCCGCGAGCGCAGCCGCGAGAAGGTCCCCTTCCAGGTCGCCCGCGAGGGTGGCTACGCCGGCGAGGGCGAGACCCCGCGCTACCTCCAGGTGAACCTGAAGGCCCTGGCCTTCCGCCTGGACCGCGACCCGAACCGCAAGGAAATCCCGGTCATCTGCGACGAGCAGCTCGTCGTCGAGTACTACGCCCGCTGATCCAGGCGTAGCACCGGAGCCTCAGCGCTTCAGCCCGCCGTCGCCCCGCTCCGCATGGAGCGGGAGGCGGCGGGCTTCCGTGTGTCCGGGCCCCTCGTGCGGCTGCCCCTCGACCGCGGCCGTCAACTCCCGTACGCCGCCGCCCTCGTGGCCCAGCGCTCGCGCCACCGCGGCCGCCGTGTCCAGCCGGGTGCCGCCGCGCCGGTGCTCCTCGTAGGCCACGTCGCCGAGCCGCGCGCGGGTCCGCTCCTCGCAGAGCACGTGCGCGGCGTAGAAGTAGGCCGAGCCGAACAGCGGCAGCCCCACCGACGGCCAGATCCGCTCGGCCGCTCCCTGGAGCACGGCCGCCTCCGCCGGATCCCCGGTGTCCACCTCGACGAGCGCCAGCATCTCCAGGGTGAGCACCGTGCCCACCAGATCGTGGAAGGCGTGGCTGACCGCGAGGGTCTCCCGCAGCAGGCCGCGCGCGCGGTCCGGGTCGCCGCCGTGCCAGGCCGCGTACGCCAGGACGTACAGCGCGTAGGCGCGGGCCCAGCGCTCGCCGTGGTCCTCGCAGACCCGCACCACCTGCTCGCAGACCGAGACCGCCTCGTCGAGCCGGCCCCGGAAGCCCACCGCCATCGCCATCTCGACCTGCCCCATCAGCACGTTGCAGTTGAGCTCGCCGACCTCGTCGTACCCGCGCAGCGCCGTGCGCAGCAGCTCCTCGGCGCGCGGCATGTCGTCGGTGACCAGGGCCAGGCAGCCGGTGCGGTGCACCGCGTAGGCCGCGGCCACCGCGTCGCCCAGCGACTCGGCCTCCTCGCGGCACTCCTGGAGCGCCGCGATCGCCGCCACCGCGTCGCCCTGGAGAACGGCGACATAGCCGAGCACCCACAGCGCCTTGAGGCGTGAACGGTCGTGCTCGCTCTCGACGTCCAGGACCTGGGCCAGCCAGTGCCGCCCCTCCGCCAGGCGCCCGCAGCCGGCCCAGTAGAACCAGAGCGTTCCCGCCAGGTGCTGGGCCAGGTGCGTGTCCTCGGGGCAGCCGAGCGAGAACTCCATCGCGGCGCGCAGATTGGCCAGTTCGCTCTCCACACGGACGGCCACCTCGGCCTGGCGGGGGCTGAACCAGTCCAGTTCGCACCAGGTGGCGAGCCCCAGGTACCAGTCGCGGTGGCGCCGGTGCAGCCGGTCCGCGTCCCCCGTCCCCGTCAGCCACTCGGCGCCGTACGCGCGGACCGTGTCAAGGAGCCGGTAGCGGACCCCGCAGGGGCCGTCGTCGCGCACCACGAGGGACTGGTCGATCAGTTCGCCGAGGACGTCGAGGACCTCGTCCTGCGGCAGATCGGGGCCCACGCAGATGTACTCGACGGCCTCCAGGTCGAAGGAGCCGGCGAACACCGAGAGCCGCGCCCACAGCAGCCGCTGGGCCGGTGTGCACAGCTCATGGCTCCAGCCGATGGTCGTGCGCAGCGTCTGGTGGCGCGGCAGCGCCGCCCGCCCGCCACCGGTGAGAAGGCGGAACCGGTCGTCGAGCCGGTACAGCAACTGCTCCACCGAGAGGGTGCCGAGCCGGCCCGCCGCCAGCTCCAGGGCCAGCGGAATCCCGTCCAGGCGGCGGCACAGCTCGGCGGCCGCCTCCTCGTGCTCCTCGGCCAAACGCTCGCCGCCCCGGGCGTCGGCGCCGCGCTCCGTGAAGAGCCGCAGCGCGTCCTCGTCGTTCAACGGCGCAAGCGGGAACACCCGCTCGCCGTCGATCCTGAGCGGCAGCCGCCCCGCGGCGAGCACGCTCAGGCCGGGGCAGCCGCGCAGCAGCTCCCGTAAGAGTCCGGCGCAGGCGTCCACCAGCTGCTCGAACCCGTCGACCACCAGCAGGACCCGGCGCTCCCCGAGGTGGTCGAGCAGCAGTCGGCGCGGGGGTCTCGCGGTGTGGTCGGTCAGGCCGAGCGCCTCGACGACCGCGTGGTCGAGCAGGCCGGGATCCGTCAGCGCGGACAGCTCGACCAGTCGGACACCGTCGCAGTACCGTTCCTGCTCCACCGCGGTGGCGGCGGCGCGCAGGGCGAAGCGGGTCTTGCCGACGCCTCCGACGCCGGTCACGGTGACCATGCGTCCCTCGCTGAGCAGTCGGCCCAGGCGGTCCAGTTCTCGGTCTCGCCCGATGAAACGGTTCAACTCTGCGGGCAGATGGGAGCGCATGGAACACGCAGCGTACTCAAGGGCATGCACTGCGTACAATCGGGTTGCGCAACTCCGCTTGTGGCGGCCCGGAACGCGGTGCGGGAAGCCATCCCCGGCGCGATAGGCTCGGAGGACACCTTTTTCGAGGTTGTCGAGGTTGTCGAGGTTTCGGTTCCGACGGGTTGCGGGGAGCGGTGCAAGTGTCCGGTGGAGAGGTGGCCGGGATCCTGGTGGCTGTCTTCTGGGCGATCCTGGTGTCCTTCCTCGCGGTCGTTCTCGTGAGGCTGGCCCAGACGCTGAAGGCGACGACCAGACTGGTCGCGGACGTCACCGACCAGGCGGTCCCGCTGCTCGCGGACGCCTCCAGCGCGGTGCGCTCCGCGCAGACCCAGCTGGACCGGGTCGACGCGATCGCCTCCGACGTCCAGGAGGTCACCTCCAACGCGTCCGCGCTCTCCACCACCGTCGCCTCCACCTTCGGAGGCCCGCTGGTGAAGGTGGCCGCCTTCGGCTACGGAGTGCGCCGGGCGATCGGCCGCAAGGGCGCCGTCCCCGCCGACGCGCCCGCTCGGGAGGGCCGACGTAACGTGATCGTCGGGCGGACCGTGCCGTCCGCGCGGCGCTCCAAGCGAAAGGGCTGACGCTGCGATGTTCCGCCGTACGTTCTGGTTCACCGCGGGCGCGGCCGCCGGAGTCTGGGCCACCACCAAGGTCAACCGGAAGCTGAAACAGCTGACCCCGGAGAGCCTGGCCGCGCGCACCGCCGACAAGGCGGTCGAGGCCGGCCACCGGCTCAAGGACTTCGCCCTCGACATCAAGTCCGGCATGGCCCAGCGCGAAGCCGAACTCAACGACGTCCTGGGCATCGGCGAGGGCGAGGTGCGCGAACTTCCCGCGCAGCGCCGCCTCGTCGCCATCGAGACCACACAACAGCAGTACCCCAAGCATTCGTACAACCGGAATGAGGACCACTGATGGAGTCGGCCGAGATTCGCCGCCGCTGGCTGAGCTTCTTCGAGGAGCGCGGGCACACCGTCGTCCCTTCGGCGTCGCTCATCGCGGACGACCCGACTCTGCTGCTCGTCAACGCGGGCATGGTCCCCTTCAAGCCGTACTTCCTGGGTGAGACCAAGCCGCCCGCGCCGCGCGCCACCAGCGTGCAGAAGTGCGTGCGCACGCCCGACATCGAAGAGGTCGGCAAGACCACCCGGCACGGCACCTTCTTCCAGATGTGCGGCAACTTCTCCTTCGGGGACTACTTCAAGGAAGGCGCCATCAAGTACGCCTGGGAGCTGCTCACCAGCTCCGTGGCGGACGGCGGCTACGGCCTCGAACCCGAGAAGCTCTGGATCACCGTCTACCTCGACGACGACGAGGCCGAGACGATCTGGCGCGACGTGATCGGCGTGCCCGCCGAGCGCATCCAGCGCCTGGGCAAGAAGGACAACTTCTGGTCCATGGGCGTGCCCGGACCGTGCGGCCCCTGCTCCGAGATCAACTACGACCGCGGCCCCGAGTTCGGTGTCGAGGGCGGCCCCGCCGTCAACGACGAGCGGTACGTGGAGATCTGGAACCTGGTCTTCATGCAGTACGAGCGCGGCGCCGGGGAGAACAAGGAGGACTTCCCGATCCTCGGCGACCTGCCCTCCAAGAACATCGACACCGGTCTGGGTCTCGAACGCCTCGCGATGATCCTGCAGGGCGTGCAGAACATGTACGAGACCGACACCCTGCGCGTCGTCATGGACAAGGCCACCGAGCTGACCGGTGTGCGCTACGGCGACAAGCACGAGTCGGACGTCTCGATGCGCGTCGTCGCCGACCACATCCGCACCTCGGTGATGCTCATCGGCGACGGTGTGACCCCGGGCAACGAGGGGCGCGGCTATGTGCTGCGCCGCATCATGCGCCGCGCCATCCGCAACATGCGCCTCATGGGCGCCACCGGCCCGGTCGTCCAGGAGCTGATCGACGTCGTCATCAAGACGATGGGCCAGCAGTACCCGGAGCTGGTCACCGACCGCAAGCGCATCGAGACCGTCGCGCTGGCCGAGGAGGCCGCCTTCCTCAAGGCGCTGCGCGGGGGCACCAACATCCTGGACACCGCCATCACCGAGACCAAGGCCACCGGTGGCACGGTCCTGGCCGGCGACAAGGCGTTCCTGCTCCACGACACGTGGGGCTTCCCGATCGACCTGACCCTGGAGATGGCCGCCGAGCAGGGCCTCTCGGTGGACGAGGACGGCTTCCGCCGCCTCATGAAGCAGCAGCGCGACCAGGCCAAGGCGGACGCCAGGGCCAAGAAGACCGGCCACGCCGACCTGTCCGCCTACCGCGAGGTGGCCGACGCCTCCGGCGAGACCGACTTCACCGGCTACGGGTCCACCGAGAACGAGTCGACGATCGTCGGCCTGCTCGTCGACGGCGTGCCCTCGCCCGCCGCCACCGAGGGCGACGAGGTCGAGGTCGTCCTCGACCGCACCCCCTTCTACGCCGAGGGCGGCGGCCAGCTCGCCGACCAGGGCCGGATCAAGCTCGACAGCGGCGCGGTCATCGAGGTCCGCGACGTGCAGAAGCCGGTCCCCGGCGTCCACGTGCACAAGGGCGTCGTCCAGGTCGGCGAGGTCACGGTCGGCGCGTCCGCGTACGCCGCCATCGACACCAAGCGCCGGCGCGCCATCGCCCGCGCCCACTCCGCCACCCACCTCACCCACCAGGCGCTGCGCGACGCGCTCGGCCCGACGGCCGCCCAGGCCGGCTCCGAGAACTCGCCGGGCCGCTTCCGCTTCGACTTCGGCTCACCCGCCGCCGTTCCCGGCACGGTCCTCACCGATGTCGAGCAGAAGATCAACGAGGTGCTGTCGCGCGAGCTCGACGTGCAGGCCGAGGTCATGTCGATCGACGAGGCCAAGAAGCAGGGCGCCATCGCCGAGTTCGGCGAGAAGTACGGCGAGCGGGTCCGCGTCGTCACCATCGGCGACTTCTCCAAGGAGCTGTGCGGCGGTACGCACGTGCACAACACCGCCCAGCTGGGCCTGGTGAAGCTGCTCGGCGAGTCGTCCATCGGCTCCGGCGTGCGCCGCATCGAGGCCCTGGTCGGCGTCGACGCGTACAACTTCCTGGCCCGTGAGCACACGGTCGTCGCCCAGCTTCAGGAGCTGGTCAAGGGGCGTCCGGAGGAGCTTCCGGAGAAGATCTCCAGCATGCTCGGCAAGCTGAAGGACGCCGAGAAGGAGATCGAGAAGTTCCGCGCCGAGAAGGTGCTGCAGGCCGCCGCGGGTCTGGTCGAGTCCGCCAAGGACGTGCGCGGCACGGCCCTGGTCACCGGTCAGGTGCCGGACGGCACGTCGGCCGACGACCTGCGCAAGCTGGTCCTGGACGTGCGCGGCCGGATCCCCGGCGACCGCCCGGCGGTCGTGGCCCTGTTCACCACGGCCAACGGCCGCCCGGTGACCGTCATCGCCACCAACGAGGCCGCCCGCGAGCGCGGTCTCAAGGCCGGTGAGCTGGTCCGCACCGCCGCCAAGACGCTCGGCGGCGGCGGGGGCGGCAAGCCCGACGTCGCCCAGGGCGGCGGTCAGAACCCGGAGGCGATCGGCGACGCCATCGACGCCGTCGAGCGCCAGGTCGCCGAGACCGCCTGATGCGACGAGGACGCCGACTCGCGATCGATGTCGGAGACGCCCGGATCGGGGTCGCCTCGTGCGACCCCGACGGGGTGCTCGCCACGCCGGTGGAGACCGTGCCGGGACGCGACGTCCCGGCCGCCCACCGGCGGTTGCGGCAGCTCGTCGAGGAGTACGAACCGATCGAGGTGGTCGTCGGACTGCCCCGCTCCCTGAACGGGGGCGAGGGCCCGGCGGCGGCCAAAGTCCGTGTGTTCGCCCAGGAGTTGGCGCGCGGCATCGCCCCGATCGGGGTGCGGCTCGTCGACGAACGGATGACCACGGTCACCGCGAGCCAGGGGCTGCGCGCCTCGGGCGTGAAGTCCAAGAAGGGACGTTCCGTCATCGATCAGGCCGCCGCCGTGATCATCCTTCAGAACGCGCTTGAGGCCGAACGGGTGTCAGGTAACGCTCCGGGCGAAGGCGTCGAAGTGGTTATCTGATCGCGATACGGTAACGTTCCGGCCGATGCGGAGGCATTCGAACAGTCGCCGCACAGCAAAAGAGGCGGACCGTCCGGATGCCTCACGGCTCTAGGGGACCGATGACTGAGTATGGCCGGGGCGCAGGCTCCGAACCGTGGCACCCAGAGGATCCCCTCTACGGGGATCAGGGGTGGCGAGCGCAGCAGGCTGCCTCCGGTCAGGCTCCGTACGACGGCGGGCAGCAGTCGCAGCAGCACTACCAGCAGCCGTACTACTCCCAGCAGCCGCAGGATCCGTACGCCCCGCAGCCGCACTACGCCGCGCAGCCGTCGCAGCAGGGCTACGTCGAACACCCCCAGCAGGGCTATCCGCAGCAGCAGTACGCGGACCAGTACGCGGCCCAGCCCCAGCAGTACCAGGGCGGTTGGGACAGCACGGGCGAGCAGGCGGCCATGCCGTACGCGGGCCAGCAGCCCGATCCGTACAACAACGGCTATGCCGGCGAGGGCCACGATCTCTACGGCACCCCCGAGGCGTATCCGCCGCCGCAGCCGCCCGGCCAGCGCCAGGCGCCCGCCGCGCCCGAGGTGCCGGAGCAGGGGCACGAGTGGGACGCCGAGCCGCAGGAGGAGCGCCACCCGTTCTTCACCGGCGTTGACGAAAGCGAACGCGAAGACGACGAGCCGGGCGAGTCCCGCCGCGCGACCGGGGACGGCGGCGGCCGCGAGCGGCGCGGCAAGACCAAGAAGAAGGGCAAGAGCGGGCGGGCCTGTCTGGTCCTCGCCGTGATCTTCGCCGTCGGAGCCGGCGGGATCGGCTACGTGGGCTACGAGTTCTACCAGAAGAAGTTCGGCGCGGCCCCCGACTACGTGGGCGAGGGCACCAGCGACACCGTCACGGTCGAGATCCCGACCGGTGCGGGCGGCTCCGAGATCGGCCAGATCCTCAAGGAGGCCGGTGTCGTCAAGAGCATCGACGCCTTCGTCCAGGCCCAGAACGACGACCCCAAGGGCAAGACGATCCAGGCCGGCGCCTACACGATGAAGAAGGGCATGTCCGCGGCCAACGCGGTCAAGCTGATGCTCAACCCGAGCAGCCGCAACGCCCTCATCGTTCCCGAAGGCACACGCAATTCCTGGGTCTACGGCAAGATCGACGAACGCCTCGGCCTGTCGCCCGGCACGACCAAGGAGATCGCGCTCAAGAACGCCGACAGCATGGGTCTGCCGGACTGGGCCAAGGGCCACAAGAACGTCAAGGACCCGCTGGAAGGGTTCCTCTACCCGGCGAGCTACCCGGTCGCCAAGGGCATGAAGCCCGAGGACGTGCTGAAGAAGATGGTCAACCGCGCCACTTCCGAGTACGGCAAGCAGGACCTGGCCGCCGAGGCCAAGAAGCTCCACCTGGACGGGCCCTGGCAGCTCATCACCGTCGCCAGCCTCGTGCAGGCCGAGGGCAAGACGACGGACGACTTCCGCAAGATGTCCGAGGTCGTCTACAACCGGCTCAAGCCGGACAACACCCAGACCAACCAGAAGCTCCAGTTCGACTCGACGTACAACTACCTGATGAACAAGAGCGACATCAAGATCGGTCTTGCGGAGATCAACACCAACCAGGACCCGTACAACACGTACAAGTGGAAGGGCCTGACCCCCGGCCCCATCGGCAACCCCGGCACCGAGGCGCTGGCCGCCGCGCTGGACCCGACGAACGAGGGCTGGATGTACTTCGTGGCCACCGACGGCAAGCACAAGACCGAGTTCGCCAAGAACCTGGCCGAGTTCAACAAGCTGAAGGAAGAGTTCAATGCCCAGTCCGGCCAGTGAGGGCGCGCGGCGGGCGGCCGTTCTCGGGTCGCCCATCGCACACTCGCTGTCTCCGGTGCTGCACCGGGCCGCGTATGCCGAACTCGGCCTCGACCACTGGTCCTACGAACGGTTCGAGGTCGACGAGGCCGGTCTTTCCGGGTTCTTCGCGGGGCTCGACGGATCCTGGGCGGGCCTCTCGCTCACGATGCCGCTCAAGCGGGCGGTCATCCCGCTGCTCGACGCGGTGAGCGCCACCGCGGCCTCCGTCGAGGCGGTCAACACCGTCGTCTTCACCGACGACAACCGCCGCCTCGGCGACAACACCGACATCCCGGGGATGACCGCGGCCCTCCAGGAGCGCGGAGTGACCCGGGTCGGGTCCGCGGCCGTCCTCGGCGCGGGCGCCACCGCCTCCTCGGCACTGGCCGCGCTCGCCCGGGTCTGCACCGGCCCCGTCACGGCGTACGTACGCAGCGAGGAGCGGGCCCGGGAGATGCGCGGCTGGGGCGAGCGGCTCGGCGTCGACGTCCGCACCCTCGACTGGTCGCGGGCGGCGGAGGCCTTCGAAGCGCCGCTCGTCGTGGCCACCACCCCGGCCGGCGCCACCGACGCGCTGGCCGCGGCCGTCCCCGAGCGCGTGGGCACCCTCTTCGACGTGCTGTACGACCCCTGGCCGACCGCGCTCGCGGCCGCCTGGTCGGGGCGCGGGGGAGCGGTGGTCGGCGGGCTCGACCTGCTGGTGCACCAGGCGGTGCTCCAGGTGGAGCAGATGACGGGCTGCGCGGCGGCCCCGCTCGACGCCATGCGCAAGGCGGGCGAGGCGGCGCTGGCCGCCCGGTAACCGGGTTTCTGGAGCGGTTCTCGAGTCCGCCTGGTGGACCTCCGGCCGGTTCATCGCTCCGGCCATGGGAGGATCAGGGGTGGCGGGCCAGGGCCGCGCACCCGGTCGCGCCGTCGCAGTTCCAGGCGCGCACATGAGGAGCACCGTTGAGCAGGTTGCGCTGGCTGACCGCCGGGGAGTCCCACGGACCCGCACTTGTGGCGACGCTGGAGGGCCTTCCCGCCGGCGTGCCGATCACCACGGAGATGGTGGCCGACCACCTGGCCCGGCGGCGGCTCGGCTATGGCCGCGGCGCCCGCATGAAGTTCGAGCGCGACGAGGTGACCTTCCTCGGCGGCGTGCGGCACGGCCTCTCGATGGGCTCGCCGGTCGCGATCATGGTCGGCAACACCGAGTGGCCCAAGTGGGAGCAGGTCATGTCGGCCGACCCGGTCGACCCCGAGATCCTGGCCGAGTCGGCCCGCAACGCCCCGCTGACCCGCCCGAGGCCCGGCCACGCCGACCTCGCCGGCATGCAGAAGTACGGCTTCGACGAGGCCCGGCCGATCCTGGAGCGCGCCAGCGCCCGGGAGACCGCGGCCCGCGTCGCGCTCGGCGCGGTGGCCCGCTCCTACCTCAAGGAGACGGCCGGCATCGAGATCGTCTCGCACGTCGTGGAGCTGGCCGCCGCCAAGGCTCCGTACGGCGTCCACCCGACCCCGGCCGACGTGGAGAAGCTCGACGCGGACCCCGTCCGCTGCCTCGACGCGGACGCGTCGAAGGCGATGGTCGCCGAGATCGACCAGGCCCACAAGGACGGCGACACCCTGGGCGGGGTCGTCGAGGTGCTCGCCTACGGCGTGCCCGTCGGCCTCGGTTCGCACGTGCACTGGGACCGTCGTCTGGACGCCCGGCTCGCCGCCGCCCTCATGGGCATCCAGGCCATCAAGGGCGTCGAGGTCGGCGACGGCTTCGACCTGGCCCGGGTGCCCGGCTCGCAGGCGCACGACGAGATCGTGAACACCGCCGACGGCGTCAGGCGCACCTCCGGCCGCTCCGGCGGCACCGAGGGCGGCCTGACCACCGGTGAACTGCTGCGCGTACGCGCCGCGATGAAGCCGATCGCGACCGTGCCCCGCGCGCTCGCCACCATCGACGTCGCCACGGGGGAGGCCGCCAAGGCCCACCACCAGCGCTCCGACGTGTGCGCCGTGCCGGCCGCCGGCATCGTCGCCGAGGCCATGGTCGCGCTCGTCCTCGCGGACGCGGTCGCCGAGAAGTTCGGCGGCGACAGCGTGCCCGAGACCCGCCGCAACGTGCGGTCGTACCTCGACAACCTGCAGATCCGGTGAGCGAGGGACCGCTGGTCGTCCTCGTCGGCCCGATGGGCTCGGGCAAGTCCACCGTGGGCGCGCTGCTCGCCGAGCGGCTCGGCGCGCCCTACCGGGACACCGACGCCGACATCGTGGCCGCCGAGGGCCGCCCGATCTCCGACATCTTCATCGAGGACGGCGAGCCGCACTTCCGCGCCCTGGAGCGGGACGCGGTGCGTGCCGCGCTCGCCGAGCACACGGGCGTGCTCGCGCTCGGCGGCGGCGCGATCCTCGACCCCGCGACGCGCGCGCTGCTCGCGCCGCACCCCGTCGTCTATCTCTCGATGGACGTGGAGGAGGCGGTCAAGCGCGTCGGCCTGAACACCGCCCGCCCGCTGCTCGCGGTCAACCCGCGCCGGCAGTGGCGCGAACTGATGGACGCGCGGCGCCATCTGTACACCGAAGTCGCCCGTGCGGTCGTCGCGACCGACGAGCGCACCCCCGAAGAGGTCGCCCAGGCGGTCCTCGACGCACTGGAGTTGAAGGACGCATGACGGAGCAGGCACCCACCCGGATCCAGGTCGGCGGCACCGCCGGGACGGACCCGTACGACGTGCTCGTCGGCCGCAACCTGCTGGGCGAACTGGCCGGACTGATCGGCGACCGGGCCAGGCGGATCGCGATCATCCACCCGGAGGCCCTGGCGGGCACCGGCGACGCGATCCGCGAGGACCTCGCGGCCGAGGGCTACGAGGCCATCGCCATCCAGGTCCCGAACGCCGAGGAGGCCAAGACCGCCGAGGTCGCCGCCTACTGCTGGAAGGCGCTCGGGCAGTCCGGCTTCACCCGCACCGACGTCGTCGTCGGCGTGGGCGGCGGCGCCACCACCGACCTCGCGGGCTTCGTGGCGGCCACCTGGCTGCGCGGGGTGCGCTGGATCTCGGTGCCGACCACCGTGCTCGGCATGGTGGACGCGGCCGTCGGCGGCAAGACCGGCATCAACACCGCCGAGGGCAAGAACCTGGTGGGCTCCTTCCACCCGCCCGTCGGCGTCCTGTGCGACCTGGCGGCCCTCGACTCGCTGCCGGTCAACGACTACGTGTCGGGCATGGCCGAGGTCATCAAGGCCGGCTTCATCGCCGACCCCGTCATCCTCGACCTCGTCGAGGCCGACCCGGCCGGCGCGCGCACCCCCCAGGGCCCGCACACCGCCGAGCTCATCGAGCGCTCCATCCGCGTCAAGGCCGAAGTGGTCTCGGGCGACCTGAAGGAAGCGGGTCGGCGCGAGATCCTCAACTACGGCCACACCCTCGCCCACGCGATCGAGAAGAACGAGCGCTACAAGTGGCGGCACGGCGCGGCGGTCTCGGTCGGCATGGTCTTCGCGGCCGAACTCGGCCGTCTGGCGGGCCGGTTGGACGACGCGACCGCCGACCGGCACAGCGCGATCCTGAAGTCGGTCGGCCTGCCGCTGACCTACCGCGGTGACCAGTGGCCCAAGCTCCTGGAGAACATGAAGCTGGACAAGAAGGCCCGCGGCAACCTGCTGCGCTTCATCGTCCTGGACGGCCTCGCCAAGCCGTCCGTCCTGGAGGGCCCGGACCCGTCGGTGCTCCTGGCCGCCTACGGCGAGGTCTCCGCATGACCCGGCGGGTGTTCGTCCTCAACGGCCCCAACCTCGGCCGCCTCGGCTCCCGCGAGCCCGACGTCTACGGCGCCACCACCTACGCGGGCCTCGTCGAGGTCTGCGAGGCGCTCGGCAAGGAGCTCGGCTTCGAGGTCTCGGTCCGCGAGACCAACGACGAGGGTGAGCTCATCCGCTGGCTCCACGAGGCGGCGGACGGTCGCATTCCGGTCGTCATCAACCCGGGCGCCTTCACCCACTACTCGTACGGGATGCGCGACGCGGCGGCCCAGCGCACCGCGCCGCTCATCGAGGTCCACATCTCGAACCCGTACGCCCGTGAGGAGTTCCGCCACACCTCGGTGATCGCACCCGTCGCCACCGGCACCGTCGCGGGCTTCGGCATCGGCTCCTACCGCCTGGCGCTGCGCGCGCTCGCCGACGAAGTGGCCGGCGAACGCGGCTGACGGGCACGCCTGCCGCTCCCCGGCCGTTCACACTGTGGCGGCCGGGAGAGGTACGGTTCTGCACCGGGCCGTCCCACACCGACGGGCGCCCGACCAGCGCCAGTTGCCTGTACGAGACGGAGTGGCACCGGATGCAGCACGCAGGGGGGGCTCCACTGCCGCCGCCCCACACCCCGGGGCAGCCCCCGCACGACTGGGCCCAGCACATCGAGTCGGAGGGGACGGCTCCGCTGCGGCCCACCGCGCCCGCGCCCGGACCCCCCGCGGGTGCCCCGCCCTACCAGCCCGGCCCGCAGCCCGGCTCCGGGCATCCACACGCGCAGCTCCCGGCCCACCCGCGGACGCCCCCGGCGCAAACGCCCCACCAGCCCGGGGCCCCGCAGCCGCCCGGCCAGGGCTGGCACGGTCCCGCGCCGCAGCACGCCTCGGCGCGGCCGCCGTCCCGCGACACCACCGGGCACGTGGCGCTGCCGCCCGGCGGGCCGGTACCGATACCGCAGGCGATCGAGGGGACCGGCGCCACCACCCTCGCGGTGCTGCTCATCGGCCCCGCCGGAGCGGGCAAGACGACCGTGGCGCGGTACTGGGCGCAGCACCGCCGGGTGCCCACCGCGCACATCAGCCTCGACGACGTACGCGAGTGGGTGTGCTCGGGCTTCGCCGACCCCCAGTCGGGCTGGAACGACCACTCCGAGGCCCAGTACCGCCTCGCCCGCCGCACCTGCGGCTTCGCGGCGCGCAACTTCCTGGCCAACGGCATCTCCTGCATCCTCGACGACGCGGTCTTCCCCGACCGGCCGGTCGTGGGCCTCGGCGGCTGGAAGCGGCACGTGGGCCCGGGGCTGCTGCCGGTGGTGCTGCTGCCGGGCCTCGAAGTGGTCCTGGAGCGCAACGCGGAGCGCAGCGGCAACCGCCGCCTGTCCGACGAGGAGGTCGCGGGCATCCACGGCCGCATGGCCGGCTGGTACGGCTCGGGCCTGCCGATCATCGACAACTCGCAGTACGACGTCCCCACCACGGCCCGCCTCCTGGACGACGTCCTGGCCAGAACCATCGCGAGCCCGCCGAGCTGGTAGCCCCGGTCGGACGCGCTGAAACGGCCGACCCGGCGCCCCGCTCATACGCTCGGGGCATGTCAGAGGTGTTCGCGGCGCGCCGCGGCTGGCTGCGGGACCGCTGCGCGGCCGCAGGCAGCGCAGCCGCCCTGGTCTCCCGCCCGGCCAATGTCCGCTACCTGTCGGGCGGCGCCCCGCCCGGCGCGGTCCTCCTCATCGGCCCGGCCGAGGACGTACTGCTGTGCCCGCGCACGCCGTCGGGCGACCTCATCGAGGGGCACCTCGACGAGCAGTTGCGGCTCATCGTGCTGCCCGCCCCCGGCGGCGACCCCGCCGTCGCGGCCGCCGACCTCGCCCAGGCGAGCGGGGCCGACTCGCTGGCCGTGGAGGAGCACCACCTGTCGGTGGCCCGCCACCGCGCGCTCGGCTCGGTGGCGCCCCGGCTGCTCCTGAGCGACCTCGGCGGCGCCGTCGAGCAGCGCCGCCTGGTCAAGGACGAGGAGGAGATCGCCTGTCTGCGCATCGCCGCCGAGATCACCGACCAGGCCCTGGGCGAGCTCCTGGAGTCGATCCTGGTCGGCCGCACCGAGCGCCACCTCGCCCTCGAACTGGAGCGCCGCCTGGTGGACCACGGCGCCGACGGCCCCGCGTTCATGACGTCGGTCGGCACCGGCCCCAACTCCGGGCGGGCCGGCCACCGCCCGGCGGACCGACGGGTCGAGGAGGGCGACTTCCTCTCGGTCTGCCTGGGCGCCACCTACCGCGGATACCGGTGCGAGATCGGCCGCACCTTCGTGATCGGCACCACTCCCGCCGACTGGCAGATCGAGCTGTACGACGCTGTTTTCGCAGCCCAGCGGGCCGGGCGGGAGGCCCTCGTGCCGGGTGCCGAATACCGCGCGGTGGACCGCGCGGCCCGTCAGGTACTGGACGCGGCGGGCCACGCGGAAGCCTTCGGACCGCTCACCGGACATGGCGTCGGGATCGAAATCGACGAGGAGCCGCAGCTCGCACCTGGAGCCATGGGTAAACTGGACGCTTGCGTGCCGGTCACCGTCGAACCGGGGGTCCACCTCCCGGGCCGGGGCGGCGTCCGGATCGATGACACGCTCGTCGTACGCCCCGAGGCGGACGGCGGCCCCGAGCTACTCACCATCACGACCAAGGAGCTGCTAGCGCTCTAGCACGCGTACGTGCCCCGGGCGCGTACCCTCGGTCGTCCACCAGCTTTCAGTCCAGGAGATTCCGCAACCGTGGCTTCCACGAACGACCTCAAGAACGGCCTGGTGCTCAAGCTCGACGGAGGCCAGCTCTGGTCCGTCGTCGAGTTCCAGCACGTCAAGCCCGGCAAGGGCCCGGCCTTCGTGCGCACCAAGCTCAAGAACGTGCTCTCCGGCAAGGTCGTCGACAAGACCTTCAACGCCGGTGTGAAGGTCGAGACGGCCACCATCGACCGCCGCGACATGCAGTTCTCGTACATGGACGGCGAGTACTTCGTCTTCATGGACATGCAGACCTACGACCAGCTCATGGTCGACCGCAAGGCCGTCGGCGACGCCGCCAACTTCCTGATCGAGGGCTTCACCGCCTCGGTCGCCCAGCACGAGGGCGAGGTGCTCTACGTCGAGCTGCCGGCCGCCGTCGAGCTGGTCGTGCAGGAGACCGAGCCCGGCGTCCAGGGTGACCGCTCCACCGGTGGCACCAAGCCCGCCACCCTGGAGACCGGCCACCAGATCCAGGTCCCGCTCTTCATCACCACCGGTGAGAAGATCAAGGTCGACACCCGCACCAGCGACTACCTCGGCCGGGTGAACAGCTAACCGTGGCTGCCCGGAACAAGGCCCGCAAGCGCGCCTTCCAGATCCTCTTCGAGGCCGACCAGCGCGGCGAGTCCGTGCAGACGGTCCTCGCGGACTGGGTGCGGCACTCGCGGTCCGACGACCGTCAGCCGCCGGTCGCCGAGTACACGATGCAGCTCGTCGAGGGGTACGCGGACCACGTGGACCGCATCGACGACCTGATCTCGACGTACGCGGTGGACTGGACGCTCGACCGCATGCCGGTCGTCGACCGGAACATCCTGCGGCTCGGCACGTACGAGCTGGTCTGGGAGGACGAGACGCCCGACGCGGTCGTCATCGACGAGGCCGTCCAGTTGGCGAAGGAGTTCTCCACGGACGACTCCCCGGCCTTCGTGAACGGGATGCTCGCCCGTTTCAAGGACCTCAAGCCGAGCCTGCGCCGCGACTAGCCTCCGGTTCGGGACAAGGCCTACGAAGGGCCCGCAGCACGCACCGTGCTGCGGGCCCTTCGCCGTGGTGCCGACAGCCGTGCGGGGATGCGCGAAAGCCGTCGGGCCCGGTGGGAGCGAGTGCTCCCACCGGGCCCGACGGCACGTTTCTGCTGAAGGGGCGTCAGCCCTCTTCGTGGGCGACCGCGCGGCGCGCGTCCGCGTCCAGGACGCCCCAGCTGATCAGCTGCTCGGTCAGCACCGAGGGCGACTGGTCGTAGATGACGGCAAGGGTGCGCAGGTCGTCCTGGCGGATCGAGAGGACCTTGCCGTTGTAGTCACCCCGCTGCGACTGGATGGTCGCCGCGTAGCGCTGCAGCGGGCCCGCCTTCTCCGGCGGGACGTGCGCGAGGCGCTCAAGGTCGAGGACCAGCTTCGGCGGCGGCTCGGCGGCCCCGCCCGGCGTGGTGCCCGGCAGCAGCTCCTGCACCGGAACGCCGTAGAAGTCCGCCAGCTCGGCAAGGCGCTGTACGGTCACGGCGCGGTCGCCACGCTCGTACGACCCGACCACGACGGCCTTCCAGCGGCCCTGGGACTTCTCCTCCACGCCGTGGAGGGAGAGGCCCTGCTGGGTGCGGATGGCGCGGAGCTTGGCCCCGAGCTGTTTTGCGTATTCGCTGGACATATAGCTCCCCGGACGCTGTGACAACGTGCGGCTCCGCCGCGCGGCTGTAACTCACTGTGAGGTTACGCAGCGTTACTTGGCCGCGTCAAGCCGAATGGTCCACACCCGCGCCCCGGAGGAGTGACAGGCTCCGCGTGGGCCCGGCCCTCCAGGTCACGGCGATCCGTCGGGCGCACTCACCCGTTCGGGTGACGGCCCGGTGCCGGGCGGCTCCCGGCCCCTGGTACCGTTGGTGACGCAATTCCGACGTCCTTTAAGGTCCGTCCCGTGAGGCGGAGAAGGAGGTCCGTTTCATATGGACACGCAGCACCCGCAGAACCAGCAGGATCCGGCGCACTCCGATGCGGCGCGGCCCGTTCTCGAGGGCCCCGACATCGCCCGCGTCCTGACCCGTATCGCCCACGAGATCGTCGAGCGCGCCAAGGGCGCCGACGACGTGGTGCTCCTCGGCATCCCGACCCGCGGCGTCCACCTCGCCGAGCGGCTCGCCGTGAAGCTGGAGGAGATCACCGGGCGCAAGACCCCGGTCGGCTCGCTCGACATCACCATGTACCGCGACGACCTGCGTCTGAAGCCCGCCCGGGCACTCGGGCGCACCGAGATCCCCGGCGACGGGGTCGACGGCCGCCTGGTCGTGCTCGTCGACGACGTCCTCTTCTCCGGCCGCACCATCCGCGCCGCCCTCGACGCGCTCGGCGACATCGGCCGCCCCCGCGCCGTCCAGCTCGCGGTCCTCGTCGACCGCGGCCACCGCGAACTTCCGATCCGCGCCGACTACGTCGGCAAGAACCTCCCCACGTCGCTGCGGGAGACGGTCAAGGTCCAGCTCGCCGAGGAGGACGGCCGCGACGCCGTGCTGCTCGGTGTCAAGCAGACCGCCCCGGCCGGCGAGCAGTAGGCACCCACCCCTCCGTAGGGACCGCTCGGACCCGTACGGCCTGCTTCTGCGCGCCCGCACGCCCCAACCTCCACCACACCTGGAGAACCCCCAGATGATGCGTCACCTCATCTCGGCCGCCGACCTCACCCGCGACGACGCCGTCCTCATCCTCGACACCGCCGAGGAGATGGCCCGCGTCTCCGACCGGCCGATAAAGAAGCTCCCCGCCCTGCGCGGCCGCACGATCTGCAACCTCTTCTTCGAGGACTCGACCCGCACCCGGATCTCGTTCGAGGCCGCCGAGAAGCGCCTGTCGGCCGACGTCATCAACTTCGCCGCCAAGGGCTCCTCGGTCTCCAAGGGCGAGTCCCTCAAGGACACCGCGCAGACCCTGGAGGCCATGGGCGTCGACGCCGTGGTCATCCGGCACAGCGCCTCCGGCGCCCCCTACCGCCTGGCCACCTCCGGCTGGATCGACGCCCCCGTCATCAACGCCGGCGACGGCACCCACCAGCACCCCACCCAGGCGCTGCTCGACGCGTTCACCATGCGCCGCCGCCTGGTCGGCAAGGACGCGCTCGGCCAGGACCTGGCCGGCAAGCGCATCACCCTCGTGGGCGACGTGCTGCACAGCCGGGTGGCCCGCTCCAACGTCGACCTGCTGCACACGCTCGGCGCGGAGGTCACCCTGGTGGCCCCGCCGACGCTGCTGCCCGTCGGCGTCGAGCACTGGACCTGCGACGTGTCGTACGACCTCGACGCCGTGCTGCCGAAGTCCGACGCGGTGATGATGCTGCGTGTGCAGCGCGAACGCATGAACGCCGCCTTCTTCCCGACCGAGCGCGAGTACTCGCGGCGCTACGGGCTCGACGGCGAGCGCATGAAGAAGATGCCGGAGCACGGCATCGTCATGCACCCCGGCCCGATGGTGCGCGGCATGGAGATCACCGCCGAGGTCGCCGACTCCGACCGCTGCACGGTCGTCGAGCAGGTCGCCAACGGCGTCCACACCCGCATGGCGGTCCTGTACCTGCTGCTCGGGGGCAACGAGCCCGCCGTCAGCCACGCCCGTCCCACCGATTCGGAGAACAAGTAACCATGAGCAAGATCCTTATCCGTGGTGCGAAGGTCCTCGGCGGCGAGGTCCAGGACGTCCTGATCGACGGCGAGACCGTCGCCGCCGTCGGCACCGCTCTGGACGCCGAGGGCGCGACCGTGGTCGACGCCGAGGGCCAGATCCTGCTGCCGGGCCTGGTCGACCTGCACACCCACCTGCGCGAGCCCGGCCGTGAGGACTCCGAGACCGTTCTCACCGGCACCCAGGCGGCCGCACGCGGCGGTTACACCTCCGTCTTCGCCATGGCCAACACCTTCCCCGTCGCCGACACGGCGGGCGTCGTCGAGCAGGTCTGGCGGCTCGGCAAGGAGTCCGGCTACTGCGACGTGCAGCCCATCGGCGCCGTCACCGTGGGCCTGGAGGGCAAGCAGCTCTCCGAGCTCGGCGCCATGCACGACTCGGCGGCCGGCGTCACCGTCTTCTCCGACGACGGCAAGTGCGTCGACGACGCCGTGATCATGCGCCGCGCCCTGGAGTACGTGAAGGCCTTCGGCGGCGTCGTCGCCCAGCACGCCCAGGAGCCCCGGCTGACCGAGGGCGCCCAGATGAACGAGGGCGTCGTCTCGGCCGAGCTCGGCCTCGGCGGCTGGCCCGCCGTCGCCGAGGAGTCGATCATCGCCCGCGACGTGCTGCTCGCCGAGCACGTCGGCTCCCGCGTGCACATCTGCCACCTCTCGACCGCCGGCTCCGTCGAGATCGTCCGCTGGGCCAAGTCCCGCGGCATCGACGTGACCGCCGAGGTCACCCCGCACCACCTGCTCCTCACCGACGAGCTGGTCCGCTCCTACAACCCGGTCTACAAGGTCAACCCGCCGCTGCGCACCGAGAAGGACGTGCTCGCCCTGCGCGAGGCGCTGGCCGACGGCACGATCGACATCGTCGCCACCGACCACGCCCCGCACCCGCACGAGGACAAGGACTGCGAGTGGGCCGCGGCCGCCATGGGCATGGTCGGCCTGGAGACCGCGCTCTCCGTCGTCCAGCACACGATGGTCGAGACCGGACTGCTCGACTGGGCCGGCGTCGCCGACCGCATGTCGCACAAGCCCGCCCGGATCGGGCAGGCCACGGGCCACGGCCGCCCCGTCTCGGCAGGCGAACCCGCCAACCTGACCCTGGTCGATCCGGCATACCGTGGTGAGGTGAACCCCGCGGGCTTCGCCTCCCGCAGCCGCAACACCCCCTACGAGGGCCGCGAGCTGCCCGGGCGCATCACGCACACCTTCCTGCGGGGCCGGGCAACGGTCGTGGACGGGAAGCTGGCGTGACGTACGCATCACTGATCAATCTGGCCGCCGAGGAGAAGTCCGCCGAGGTGACCAACTGGGGCGGACGGATCGGCTGGCTCGTCGGTCTCGCGCTCTTCGTGGCGCTCGTCTACTGGCTGATGCGCCAGGGCTGGCAGTGGCGCGGCCGCCTCCAGGCCGACCTGCCGGACCTCCCCACCCGCCCGTCTCCCACCGCCGCACCCGGCGAAGGCGGCGAGCCGCCGCTGCCGGGGATGCCCGAGGCGCCGGGCGAGGCGAAACTGAGGCTGAGCGGCCGCTACCACGGCTCCACCACCGCCGGGCAGTGGCTCGACCGCATCGTGGCGCACGGCCTGGGCGTGCGCAGCAAGGCCGAGCTCACCCTGACGGACGCGGGCCTCGACGTCGTACGCCCCGGCGCGAACGACTTCTTCGTCCCGGCCGCCCAACTGCGCGAGGCCCGGCTCGACAAGGGCATCGCGGGCAAGGTCCTCACCGAGGGCGGCCTGCTCGTCGTCACCTGGAGCCACGGCGACAGGCTCATCGACTCGGGCTTCCGCTCCGACCGCGCCGAGCAGCACGCGGCCTGGGTCGAAGCCATCAACTCCATGATCATCCACACCACCACGACGGAAGGCGCCGCACGATGACGACCTCCACCCGGGGAGCCGCCCAAGCTCCCGCCGTACTCGTCCTGGAGGACGGCCGGATCTTCCGCGGCCGCGCCTACGGGGCCGTGGGGGAGACCTTCGGCGAGGCCGTGTTCTCCACCGGCATGACCGGCTACCAGGAGACCCTGACCGACCCGTCGTACCACCGCCAGGTCGTCGTGATGACCGCCCCGCACGTCGGCAACACCGGCGTGAACGACGAGGACCCCGAGTCCGGGCGCATCTGGGTGGCCGGCTACGTCGTGCGCGACCCCGCCCGCACCCCCTCCAACTGGCGCTCGCGCCGCTCCCTGGACGACGAGCTGGTCCAGCAGGGCGTCGTCGGCATCTCGGGCATCGACACCCGCGCGCTCACCCGCCACCTGCGCGAGCGCGGTGCCATGCGCGTCGGCATCTTCTCCGGCGACGCGGTCGCCGAGGACGCCGCGCTGCTCGCCCGCGTGAAGGAAGCGCCCCAGATGGCCGGCGCGAACCTCTCCGCCGAGGTCGCCACCAAGGAGACCTACGTCGTCCCCGCGATCGGTGAGAAGCGCTTCACCGTCGCCGCCGTCGACCTCGGCATCAAGGGCATGACCCCGCACCGCATGGCCGAGCGCGGCATCGAGGTGCACGTGCTGCCCGCGACCGCCACCGCCGAGGACGTGTACGCCGTCAACCCCGACGGCGTGTTCTTCTCCAACGGCCCGGGCGACCCGGCCACCGCCGACGGCCCCGTCGCCGTGATGCGGGCGGTCCTGGAGCGCCGGACGCCGCTGTTCGGCATCTGCTTCGGCAACCAGATCCTCGGCCGCGCGCTCGGCTTCGGCACGTACAAGCTGAAGTACGGCCACCGCGGCATCAACCAGCCGGTGCAGGACCGCACCACGGGCAAGGTCGAGGTCACCGCGCACAACCACGGCTTCGCCGTGGACGCGCCGCTCGACAAGGTCTCGGACACTCCCTACGGGCGCGCCGAGGTCTCCCACGTCTGCCTGAACGACCAGGTCGTCGAGGGCCTCCAGCTGCTCGACCAGCCGGCCTTCAGCGTCCAGTACCACCCCGAGGCGGCCGCGGGCCCGCACGACGCCGCGTACCTCTTCGACCGCTTCGTATCTTTGATGGAGGCCGAGCGTGCCTAAGCGCACCGACATCCAGTCCGTCCTGGTCATCGGCTCCGGACCGATCGTCATCGGCCAGGCCGCCGAGTTCGACTACTCCGGCACCCAGGCCTGCCGCATCCTCAAGGCCGAGGGCCTCAGGGTCATCCTGGTCAACTCCAACCCGGCCACGATCATGACCGACCCGGAGATCGCCGACGCCACCTACGTCGAGCCGATCACCCCCGAGTTCGTCGAGAAGATCATCGCCAAGGAGCGCCCCGACGCCCTCCTGCCCACCCTCGGCGGCCAGACCGCGCTCAACACCGCGATCTCCATGCACGAGCAGGGCGTCCTGGAGAAGTACGGCGTCGAGCTGATCGGCGCCAACGTCGAGGCCATCAACAAGGGCGAGGACCGCGACCTGTTCAAGGGCGTCGTCGAGGCCGTCAAGGCGAAGATCGGCTACGGCGAGTCCGCCCGCTCGGTCATCTGCCACTCCATGGAGGACGTCCTGGCGGGCGTCGAGGAGCTCGGCGGCTACCCGGTCGTCGTGCGCCCCTCCTTCACCATGGGCGGCGCCGGCTCCGGCTTCGCGCACGACGAGGAGGAGCTGCGCCGCATCGCGGGCCAGGGCCTCACGCTCTCGCCGACCACCGAGGTGCTCCTGGAGGAGTCCATCCTCGGCTGGAAGGAGTACGAGCTGGAGCTGATGCGCGACAAGAACGACAACGTCGTGGTCGTCTGCTCCATCGAGAACTTCGATCCGATGGGCGTGCACACCGGTGACTCGATCACCGTCGCGCCCTCGATGACGCTCACCGACCGCGAGTACCAGCGCCTGCGCGACATCGGCATCGCGATCATCCGCGAGGTCGGCGTCGACACCGGCGGCTGCAACATCCAGTTCGCGATCAACCCGGACGACGGCCGCGTCATCGTCATCGAGATGAACCCGCGCGTCTCGCGGTCCTCCGCGCTCGCCTCGAAGGCCACCGGCTTCCCGATCGCGAAGATCGCCGCCAAGCTGGCCATCGGCTACACGCTGGACGAGGTCCCCAACGACATCACCGAGAAGACGCCGGCCTCCTTCGAGCCGACCCTCGACTACGTCGTCGTGAAGGCCCCGCGCTTCGCCTTCGAGAAGTTCCCCTCCGCCGACTCCACCCTCACCACCACCATGAAGTCGGTGGGCGAGGCCATGGCGATCGGCCGCAACTTCACCGAGGCCCTCCAGAAGGCGCTGCGCTCCCTGGAGAAGAAGGGCTCGCAGTTCGACTTCACGGGCCCGGTCGGCGACAAGGACGTGCTCCTCGAGGAGGCCAAGCGGCCGACCGACGGGCGCATCAACACCGTCATGTACGCGATCCGCGCGGGCGCCACCCAGGAGGAGGTCTTCGAGTCCACGAAGATCGACCCCTGGTTCGTCGACCAGCTCTTCCTCATCAAGGAGATCGCCGACGAGCTGGCCGCCGCCGACAAGCTCGGCCCCGAGCTGCTCGCCGAGGCCAAGCGGCACGGCTTCTCCGACGCCCAGATCGCCGGGATCCGCGGCCTGCGCGAGGACGTGGTCCGCGAGGTCCGCCACGCCCTCGGGGTACGCCCGGTCTACAAGACGGTCGACACCTGCGCCGCCGAGTTCGCCGCCAAGACCCCGTACTTCTACTCCTCGTACGACGAGGAGAGCGAGGTCGCGCCGCGCACCAAGCCCGCCGTGATCATCCTGGGTTCGGGCCCCAACCGCATCGGCCAGGGCATCGAGTTCGACTACTCCTGCGTCCACGCCTCCTTCGCGCTGAGCGACGCGGGCTACGAGACCGTGATGGTCAACTGCAACCCGGAGACGGTCTCCACCGACTACGACACCTCCGACCGGCTCTACTTCGAGCCGCTCACCCTGGAGGACGTCCTGGAGATCGTCCACGCCGAGACGCTGGCCGGGCCCGTCGCGGGCGTCGTCGTCCAGCTCGGCGGCCAGACCCCGCTGGGTCTGTCCCAGGCGCTCAAGGACAACGGCGTCCCGGTGGTGGGCACCTCGCCCGAGGCCATCCACGCCGCCGAGGACCGCGGCGCCTTCGGCCGCGTCCTCGCCGAGGCCGGCCTGCCCGCGCCCAAGCACGGCACCGCCACCACCTTCGCGGGCGCCAAGGCCATCGCCGACGAGATCGGCTACCCCGTCCTGGTACGCCCGTCGTACGTGCTCGGCGGCCGCGGCATGGAGATCGTGTACGACGAGGAGCGGCTGGCCTCGTACATCGCCGAGTCCACCGAGATCAGCCCCACCCGCCCGGTGCTGGTCGACCGCTTCCTGGACGACGCCATCGAGATCGACGTGGACGCCCTCTACGACGGCACGGAGCTCTACCTCGGCGGCGTCATGGAGCACATCGAGGAGGCCGGCATCCACTCCGGCGACTCGGCGTGCGCGCTGCCCCCGATCACCCTCGGCGGCTTCGACATCAAGCGGCTGCGCGCCTCGACGGAGGCCATCGCCAAGGGCGTCGGCGTCCGCGGACTGATCAACATCCAGTTCGCCATGGCGGGTGACATCCTCTACGTCCTGGAGGCCAACCCGCGCGCCTCGCGCACCGTCCCCTTCACCTCGAAGGCGACCGCGGTGCCGCTCGCCAAGGCCGCGGCCCGCATCTCGCTGGGCGCCACCGTCGCCGAGCTGCGCGCCGAGGGCATGCTGCCCCGGGAGGGCGACGGCGGCACCCTGCCGCTGGACGCGCCGATCTCCGTCAAGGAGGCCGTGATGCCGTGGAGCCGCTTCCGCGACGTCCACGGGCGCGGCGTCGACACGGTGCTCGGCCCGGAGATGCGCTCCACCGGCGAAGTCATGGGCATCGACTCGGTGTTCGGCACCGCGTACGCCAAGTCGCAGGCGGGCGCCTACGGTCCGCTGCCGACCAAGGGCCGCGCGTTCATCTCGGTCGCCAACCGGGACAAGCGCACCATGATCTTCCCGGCGCGCGAACTGGTCGCCCACGGCTTCGAGTTGCTCGCCACCTCCGGCACCGCCGAGGTGCTGCGCCGCAACGGCATCAACGCCACGGTCGTGCGCAAGCTGAGCGAGGGCGAGGGCCCGAACGGCGAGAAGACGATCGTTCAGCTGATCCACGACGGCGAGGTCGACCTCATCGTCAACACCCCGTACGGCACCGGGGGCCGCCTCGACGGCTACGAGATCCGCACGGCGGCGGTGGCCCGCTCCGTGCCGTGTCTGACCACCGTCCAGGCGCTCGCCGCGGCCGTCCAGGGCATCGACGCCCTCAACCACGGTGACGTGGGCGTGCGTTCCCTCCAGGAACACGCGGAACACCTGACCGCGGCCCGCGACTAGCAGACGGCGACGAGGGGGACACCGGAAACGGTGTCCCCCTCTTCATGAGCCTCCCTCTTCATGAGCCCCTGAGGACACCGAACATGTACAAGCTCTTCTTCAACCTGGTCTTCAAGCGGATGGACCCCGAGCAGGCCCACCACCTGGCCTTCCGCTGGATCCGCCTCGCGGCCCGCGTCCCCGTCCTGCGCACCTTCGTCGCCGCGTTCCTCGCGCCCCGCTACCGGGAGCTGCGCACCGAGGCGCTCGGCCTGCGCATGCACGGCCCGTTCGGCCTCGCGGCCGGCTTCGACAAGAACGCGGTCGCGATCGACGGCATGTCGATGCTCGGCTTCGACCACATCGAGATCGGCACGGTCACCGGCGAGCCCCAGCCGGGCAACCCGAAGAAGCGCCTGTTCCGGCTCGTGCCGGACCGCGCGCTGATCAACCGCATGGGCTTCAACAACGAGGGCTCCGCGACGGTGGCCGAGCGCCTGGCGGCCCGCAAGGCCGTGTTCCGCACGACGGTCGGTGTCAACATCGGCAAGACCAAGGTGGTCCCCGAGGCCGAGGCCGCCGCCGACTACGTGAAGTCGACCGAGCGCCTGGCCGCCCACGCCGACTACCTCGTGGTGAACGTCTCCTCACCGAACACGCCGGGCCTGCGCAACCTCCAGGCCACCGAGTCGCTGCGCCCGCTGCTGACCGCGGTCCGCGAGGCCGCCGACCGCAGCGTCCCCGGCCGCCGCGTGCCGCTCCTCGTCAAGATCGCGCCCGACCTCGCCGACGCGGACATCGACGCGGTCGCCGACCTCGCCGTGGAGCTCGGCCTGGACGGCATCATCGCCACGAACACGACGATCGCCCGGGAGGGTCTCGGCCTCAGGTCCCCCGCGGACCTCGTCAAGGAGACCGGCGGCCTGTCCGGCGCCCCGCTCAAGGAGCGCTCCCTGGAGGTGCTGAGCCGCCTGTACGCCCGCGTCGGCGACCGGCTCGTCCTGATCGGGGTCGGCGGCATCGAGAACGCCGAGGACGCCTGGCAGCGCATCCTGGCCGGCGCCACCCTGGTCCAGGGCTACAGCGCCTTCATCTACGAAGGCCCCTTCTGGGGCCGCGCGATCCACAAGGGCCTCGCCGCCCGGCTCGCCACCTCCCCGTACGCGACGCTCGCCGAGGCCGTCGGCGCCGAGACCCGGAAGAAGGCCGCCGCATGATCCCCTTCGGTACCCGACTGCGCGAGGCGATGGACACCCGCGGCCCCCTGTGCGTGGGCATCGACCCGCACGCGTCCCTGCTCGCGGACTGGGGACTGAACGACGACATCGCGGGTCTTGAGCGCTTCACCCGCACCACGGTGGAGGCCCTGGCCGACCGGGTCGCGGTCCTCAAGCCGCAGTCCGCGTTCTTCGAGCGGTTCGGCTCGCGCGGCGTCGCCGTCCTGGAGAAGGCGGTGGAGGAGGCCCGGGCGGCCGGCACGCTGGTCCTCATGGACGCCAAGCGAGGCGACATCGGCTCCACGATGGCGGCGTACGCGGCCACCTATCTGGACCCGGCGTCCCCGCTGTTCTCGGACGCCGTGACCGTCTCGCCCTACCTCGGCTTCGGCTCGCTGCGCCCGGCGCTCGACCTCGCGGCCAAGTCCGGCTCGGGCGTCTTCGTGCTGGCCCTGACCTCCAACCCGGAGGGCGCCGAGGTCCAGCGCTCGACGGCGGCCGACGGCCGGCCGCTGGCCCAGCTGATGCTGGACCACATGGCGGCCGAGAACGCGGACGCGGCACCGCTGGGCTCGGTGGGCGCCGTGGTCGGCGCGACCCTCGGCGACGCCGGGGTCGACCTCGACATCAACGGCCCGCTGCTCGCCCCCGGCATCGGCGCCCAGGGCGCGACCCCGGCCGACCTTCCCGGCGTCTTCGGCTCCGCCGTGCGCAACGTGGTCCCGAGCGTCAGCCGCGGCGTCCTGCGCCACGGCCCGGACGTGAGCGCCCTGCGCGAGGCGGCCGAGCGCTACGCCGACGAGGTCCGCGCCGCGATCCCGCAGGGGTGATCGGGGGCGGCGCCCCGGTGTGACATGCGTCGCACCGGGGCGCCGCGCTTCCCGGACGTGCCGGGACGGCCCGGGACCGGTCCGCGGAACGGGAAACGGCCCGTCGGTGGAGGCCGTGGGGCACGCGCACACGGAACGTTGACAATTTCCTTACTCAAAACCAGGGTGTTTTGTCCGAAAAGTCCCGGTCGGCTGAGGCTGACCAGGACTTTTCGTCTGTTCTCGCTGACTGGAGCGGCCTTGGCCGCTAGTCTCCGACGAGAGCAGACGAGCACGTGCGCGAGTGCGTTGTTCGTTGCTCGCCTGGTGTGGGGCGATTAGGTTCCTCACCGGTCCGTATCCGACAGTTCGACATCCGAGGTGACGTAGGCGTGGCTCTTCCGCCCCTTACCCCTGAACAGCGCGCAGCCGCGCTCGAAAAGGCCGCCGCGGCTCGCCGGGAGCGGGCCGAGGTCAAGAATCGACTCAAGCACTCCGGCGCCTCGCTCCACGAGGTCATCAAGTCGGGCCAGGAGAACGACGTCATCGGGAAGATGAAGGTCTCCGCCCTCCTTGAGTCCCTGCCCGGCGTGGGCAAGGTCCGTGCCAAGCAGATCATGGAGCGGCTCGGCATCTCCGAGAGCCGCCGCGTGCGGGGGCTCGGCTCCAACCAGATCGCGTCCCTTGAGCGCGAGTTCGGCGGCTCCGGGGCCTGACGTCTCGGGCATACCCGAGAAGCTGGAATAATCGCCGCATGGCAGCAACACCCCGGGGGACCACCCCCGTACCCCCGGACGCACGTCCGCGGCTGACCGTGCTCTCCGGCCCCTCCGGGGTCGGCAAGAGCACGGTCGTCGCTCATATGCGCAAGGTCCACCCCGAGGTCTGGCTCTCGGTGTCGGCGACGACCCGCAAGCCGCGCCCCGGCGAGCGCCACGGCGTGCAGTACTTCTTCGTGGACGACGAGGAGTTCGACAAGCTCGTCGCCAACGGCGAACTGCTCGAGTGGGCCGAGTTCGCGGGCAACCGCTACGGCACCCCGCGCAACGCCGTGCTGGAGCGCCTCGAAGCGGGCGAGCCCGTCCTCCTGGAGATCGACCTCCAGGGCGCCCGGCTCGTACGCGGCTCGATGCCCGAGGCCCAGCTCGTCTTCCTCGCGCCGCCGAGCTGGGACGAGCTGGTCCGCCGGCTCACCGGCCGGGGCACCGAGGCGCCCGAGGTCATCGAGCGCCGGCTGGCCGCCGCGAAGGTCGAGCTGGCCGCCGAGGCCGAGTTCGACACCACCCTGGTCAACACCTCGGTCGAGGACGTGGCCCGTGAGCTGCTAGCCTTGATGCGAGTTGTTTGATCGAGTCGTGTGACGTCATTCATCTGACGCCGATTCGGCTCACACCGTTCGACTCACATCTTCGATCCCCATCGGAAGGCAGAGAGTGTCCTCTTCCATTACCGCGCCCGAGGGCATCATCAACCCTCCGATTGATGAGCTCCTCGAGGCCACCGACTCGAAGTACAGCCTGGTCATCTACGCGGCCAAGCGTGCGCGCCAGATCAACGCGTACTACTCGCAGCTCGGTGAGGGCCTGCTCGAGTACGTCGGCCCGCTGGTGGACACCCACGTCCACGAGAAGCCGCTCTCGATCGCGCTCCGCGAGATCAACGCGGGTCTGCTGACCTCCGAGGCCATCGAGGGCCCCGCCCAGTAGGCACAGAACGTTCCACCACAGGCCCGGCAGCGCGACTGCCGGGCCTGTGGTGTGTCATGGGTACGTACACGCATCAGGCGCGCGGGGAGAGGCGAGTTTTCCGATGGCCAAGCCGAAGGTCGTTCTGGGGGTCAGCGGCGGCATCGCCGCCTACAAGGCGTGCGAGCTGCTGCGCCGGCTGACCGAGTCGGGGCACGACGTCCGGGTGGTGCCGACCGCCTCGGCGCTCCACTTCGTCGGGGCCGCCACCTGGTCGGCGCTCTCGGGCCACCCCGTCTCGACCGAGGTCTGGTCGGACGTGCACGAGGTGCCGCACGTGCGGATCGGGCAGGACGCCGACCTGGTGATCGTGGCGCCCGCCACCGCCGACATGCTGGCCAAGGCCGCCCACGGGCTGGCCGACGACCTGCTGACCAACACCCTGCTCACCGCCCGGTGCCCGGTCGTCTTCGCGCCCGCGATGCACACCGAGATGTGGGAGCACCCCGCCACCCAGGAGAACGTGGCGACCCTGCGCCGCCGCGGCGCGGTCGTCGTCGAGCCCGCCGTCGGCCGCCTCACCGGCGTCGACACCGGCAAGGGGCGGCTGCCCGACCCCGGCGAGCTCTTCGAGGTGTGCCGTCGGGTGCTCGCGCGGGGGAGTGCCGAGCGGGATCTGGCCGGGCGGCACGTGGTGATCAGCGCGGGCGGCACGCGCGAGCCCCTCGACCCCGTCCGCTATCTCGGCAACCGCTCCTCCGGCAAGCAGGGGTACGCCCTCGCGCGGACCGCCGTCGCCAGGGGGGCCAGGGTCACCCTGATCGAGGCCAACACCGGGCTCGGTGACCCGGCGGGCGCCGACGTGGTCCGCGTCGGCACCGCCGTCCAGCTGAGGGAGGCCGTCCTGAAGGCCGCGGCGGACGCCGACGCCGTGGTCATGGCGGCCGCCGTGGCCGACTTCCGGCCGGAAACGTACGCCGCGGGGAAGATCAAGAAGAAGGACGGAGAGGAGCCCGCGCCGCTCACCCTCGTGCGCAATCCGGACATCCTCGCCGAGATCTCGGCACACCGGGCCACCCCGGAGCAGCTGGTCGTGGGCTTCGCCGCCGAGACGGACGACGTCCTCGCCAACGGCCGCCTCAAGCTGGAGCGCAAGGGGTGCGACCTGCTCGTCGTCAACGAGGTCGGCGAGCGCAAGACGTTCGGCTCCGAGGAGAACGAGGCCGTCGTGCTGGGGGCCGACGGCTCCGAGACGCCGGTCCCGTACGGTCCCAAGGAAGCCCTCGCCGATACGGTGTGGGACCTGGTGGGCAGCCGTTTCGGACAAACGGGCGCCGCATCCGCCGAACCCGCGTGACCCCGTGGGACCGCGTACCGCGCCGTGATCCCGGGCCGGACGGGGCGCCGTCCCGGACACCGGTGCGGCCGGATCCGGAGATCCGTGGACTCCACGGATCGAGACACGTGGTCCATCGAACAGAACCGACCGATAAACTGGTCTCGGAACGCAGCCGGGCGCAGCTCCCGGCGCGACCTACCATGATCAGCCAGCAGCCGCTGCAACCCCAGGGAGCGTTGTGTCCCGTCGTCTCTTCACCTCGGAGTCTGTGACCGAGGGTCACCCCGACAAGATCGCTGACCAGATCAGCGACACGATCCTCGACGCGCTCCTGCGCGAGGACCCGACCTCCCGCGTCGCCGTGGAGACCCTCATCACCACGGGCCTGGTGCACGTGGCCGGAGAGGTCACGACCAAGGCGTACGCGCCGATCGCCCAGCTCGTGCGCGACAAGATCCTGGAAATCGGCTACGACTCGTCGAAGAAGGGCTTCGACGGAGCCTCCTGCGGCGTCTCGGTGTCCATCGGCGCCCAGTCCCCGGACATCGCCCAGGGTGTCGACACCGCCTACGAGACGCGGGTCGAAGGCGATGAGGACGAGCTCGACAAGCAGGGCGCCGGCGACCAGGGCCTGATGTTCGGCTACGCCACGGACGAGACGCCCGAGCTGATGCCGCTCCCCATCCACCTCGCGCACCGCCTCTCGCGGCGCCTGACCGAGGTGCGCAAGAACGGCACCATCCCCTACCTGCGCCCCGACGGCAAGACCCAGGTCACCATCGAGTACGACGGCGACAAGGCCGTCCGCCTCGACACGGTCGTCGTCTCCACGCAGCACGCCAGCGACATCGACCTGGAGTCGCTGCTCGCCCCCGACATCCGCGAGTTCGTCGTCGAGCACGTCCTGGGCCAGCTCGTCGAGGACGGCATCAAGCTGGACACCGAGGGCTACCGCCTCCTGGTGAACCCGACCGGCCGCTTCGAGATCGGCGGCCCGATGGGCGACGCGGGTCTGACCGGCCGCAAGATCATCATCGACACCTACGGCGGCATGGCCCGCCACGGCGGCGGCGCCTTCTCGGGCAAGGACCCGTCGAAGGTGGACCGCTCGGCCGCGTACGCCATGCGCTGGGTCGCCAAGAACGTCGTGGCCGCCGGCCTCGCCGCCCGCTGCGAGGTCCAGGTCGCGTACGCGATCGGCAAGGCCGAGCCGGTGGGTCTGTTCGTCGAGACGTTCGGCACCAACACGGTCGACAACGAGAAGATCGAGACGGCGATCACCGAGGTCTTCGACCTCCGCCCGGCCGCGATCATCCGCGACCTCGACCTGCTCCGCCCGATCTACGCCCAGACCGCGGCGTACGGCCACTTCGGCCGCGAGCTCCCCGACTTCACCTGGGAGCGCACGGACCGCGTGGACGCCCTGCGCAGGGCCGCCGGCCTCTAGCCGAAGCGGCACCCCACGAGGGCCCCGGACCGAGCGCGGTCCGGGGCCCTCGTGTGCGTGCGGGGGCCGTCCGGCCACCGTCGTTGTCAGTCCGGTCTGGTAGGAATTTGGCTGTGAGCAGCGAGAACGAACGCGGTGGGGGCGCCCAGGGGGATGGGCCGGAGCAGCTTGCGCTCATTCGGGAGACGGTCCGCAAGGCCAAGGTGCCCCGGGCCAAGCCGCGGACCTGGCGGGGGGCGGCGCTCGCCAAGGAGCTGCCGGTCGCCCGGGTCGTGGTGAACAAGGGGGTGCTGCACCTCGACCAGTACTTCGACTACGCCGTGCCCGAGGAGCTCGACGCCGACGCGCAGCCGGGGGTGCGGGTGCGGGTGCGCTTCGGGGCCGGGACGCGCAACGTGCGGGACGGGCGCCGGGAGGGCGGCGGGCTGATCGACGGGTTCGTCGTCGAGCGGCGGGCCGACTCCGACTACGCGGGCCCGCTGGCCGCGCTGGCCGGCGTCGTCTCGCCGGAGCGGGTGCTCAGCGCGGAGATGCTGTCGCTCGCCCGCGCCGTGGCCGACCGGTACGCGGGCAGCCTCGCCGACGTGCTGCAACTGGCAGTCCCGCCCCGGAACGCCAGGGCCGAGGCGAAGCCGTCGCCCGAGCCGCCCCCGCCACCGGCCGAGCCCGCCGCCGGGAGCTGGGAGCGGTATCAGCAAGGGCCCGCGTTCCTCCGTGCGTTGGCCAGTGGCGGCGCGCCCCGCGCGGTGTGGACGGCGCTGCCCGGGCCGCTCTGGGCGGAGGAGATCGCGCGGGCGGTCGGGGCGACGCTCGCCTCCGGCCGGGGTGCCCTCGTGGTCGTGCCGGACGGGCGCGCCGCGGGCCGGGTGGACGCGGCGCTGACCGCGCTGCTCGGCGAGGGGCGGCACGCGCTGCTGACCGCCGAGTCCGGGCCGGAGCGGCGCTACCGGCAGTGGCTCGCGGTGCGGCGCGGCGCGGTGCGGGCCGTGGTCGGCACCCGCGCGGCCATGTTCGCGCCGGTCGAGGACCCGGGGCTCGTCGTGGTGTGGGAGGACGGCGACTCCAGTCACAGCGACGACAACGCGCCCTTCCCGCATGTGCGGGAGGTGCTCGAACTGCGGGCCGCGCACGACAAGTGCGGCTTCCTGCTCGGGAGTACGAGCTGCACGGTGGAGGCCGCGCAGCTGGTGCAGAGCGGATGGGCCGCCCCCCTGGTCGCCGACCGGGCGGTGGCCCGGGCCGCCGCCCCGCTGGTGCGCACCGTCGGGGACGGGGAGCTGGCGCGCGACGAGGCCGCGCGGGCGGCCCGGCTGCCGAGCCTGGCCTGGCAGGCCGTGCGCGAGGGGCTGAAGAGCGGCCCGGTCCTGGTGCAGGTGCCCCGGCGTGGCTACGCGCCCCGGCTGGCCTGCGCCCGCTGCCGTGAGCCGGCCCGGTGCAGGCGGTGCGCCGGCCCGCTGGAGGCGCCGGACGAGCGGGAGCTGAGGTGCGCCTGGTGCGGGACGGCGGAGGCCGACTGGCACTGCGGGCAGTGCGGCGCGCACCGGCTGCGTGCCCAGATCGTCGGCGCCCGGCGGACCGCCGAGGAGCTCGGGCGCGCCTTTCCCGCCGTGCCCGTGCGCACCTCGGGGCGCGACCACGTCCTGGACAGCGTGCCGGGGCAGCCCGCGCTCGTGGTGTCCACGCCGGGCGCCGAGCCGGTCGCCGAGGGCGGGTACGCGGCGGCGCTGCTCCTGGACGGCTGGGCGATGCTCAGCCGGCCCGACATCCGGGCGGGCGAGGAGGCGCTGCGGCGCTGGATCTCGGCCGCCTCGCTGGTGCGCGGTCAGGAGGAGGGCGGCACCGTGGTCGTGGTCGCCGAGCCCACGCTGCGTCCGGTGCAGGCGCTGGTCCGCTGGGACCCGGTCGGGCACGCCCTGCGCGAGCTCGCCGAGCGGGCCGAGCTCAACTTCCCGCCGGTCTCCCGGATGGCCGAGGTCATCGGGCGTGCCGAGGCCGTCGAGACCTTCCTCGCCGCGGCCCAACTGCCGCCCGAGGCCCAGGTATTGGGGCCGGTGCCGCTGCCGGTCGCCGATCCCGGACGGCCGCGCCGCCCCGGCGACCCGCCGGTGGGGGAGCGGTGGGAGCGGGCGCTGGTGCGGGTGCCGCCGGGCAGGGGAGCGGCGCTTGCCGCCGCCCTCAAGGCCGCGCAGGCCGGTCGGCTGGCCCGCGGCGGCGGGGACCCGGTGCGGATCAGGATCGACCCGCCGGACATCGGCTGACGCCCGGACAAGGGTGTGCCCCCGCGATCCGTGGGGACGCGAGGGCACGAAGGGGCGGAGCGGGTCAGCCGTTGCGGGGGCCGGGGAAGGCGCTGGTGCGGATGTCCTCGCGCAGGGACTGGCTGCTCGCCGTCGGCTGCGGGGGCATCGAGCGGGCGGCGGGGACCGCGGGCATGGGGGGCAGCGGCGGCAGGGTGCGGGTCGCCGTCGCCTCGGCCGGACGCTCGGCGTCGCCCTGGCCGGCGCCCTGGGCGGTCGCCCGGCGCGATCCGTAACGGCGGTGCACCGCCTGCTTGGTGACGCCGAGCGCCGAACCCACCGCGTCCCAGGAGAAGCCGAGGGAGCGGTCGAAGTCGACGGCCGCGGTCACCAGCGTCTCGACGCTGTCCCGCAGCTCCTGGGCGAGCCGTACGGTCGGGGCCGGGGCGCGGCCGTACACGACGAAGCCCGTGGAAGGGCCGGAGCGGCGCGGGCGGTAGACGTTGCCCAACTGCGCGGTGAGGGTGCGCAGTGCGTCCACCTGCCGGCGGACCCGCTCGATGTCCCGTACCAACAGGTGCAGGCTGGCCCGCGCTTGGGCGTCGTGGGTTGCGTGGTCGGCCATGAGCAAGCCTCTCGAACCGGCGATGAAAGGGGAGGGTGAAGACGGTGCTGGTGCTGCATGTTTCTGTTGCTGTGTTGACGTGCCGCGGGTGCTGAAAAGGTGCGGGCCGCGCGGGCGGCCCGGATCGGTCAATCTCTCTTGACCAACGCGCCACCTCCTGTTGTGGTCACGCTGCGGGGGCGTATGGGCATATGCACAGGGCGCGCAAGTCCCCGTACGCCCCTGCCGTACGGCTCCGCCGGGCCGCCCGCACAGCACGGCGCACCGGCGCGTACGCCCGCCGCCCAAGGGCCCATAGACTGGGACGCCGCTCTCGACAAAGCGAGGTAACCCCCAGTGAAGCTCGTCTTCGCAGGCACCCCCGAGGTCGCCGTTCCCGCCCTGGACGCCTTGATCGCCTCCGGCCGGCACGAGGTCGCCGCGGTCGTCACCCGGCCCGACGCGCCCGCCGGGCGCGGGCGCAGGCTGGTGGCGAGCCCGGTGGCCGAGCGTGCCGAGGAGGCCGGCATCGAGGTGCTCAAGCCCGCCAAGCCGCGGGACGAGCAGTTCCTGGCCCGGCTGCGCGAGATCGCGCCGGACTGCTGCCCCGTCGTCGCGTACGGGGCGCTGCTGCCCAAGGTCGCCCTCGACATCCCGGCCCACGGCTGGGTCAATCTGCACTTCTCGCTGCTGCCCGCCTGGCGCGGGGCCGCGCCCGTGCAGCACGCCGTCATGGCGGGTGACGAGATCACCGGCGCCGCCACCTTCCTCATCGAGGAGGGCCTCGACTCGGGCCCGGTCTACGGCACGGTCACCGAGGAGGTCCGCCCCACGGACACCAGCGGCGACCTGCTCACCCGGCTCGCGTTCGCGGGCGCCGGGCTGCTCGCCGCCACCATGGACGGCATCGAGGACGGCACCCTGAAGGCCGTTCCGCAGCCCGCCGACGGCATCTCGCTCGCCCCGAAGATCACCGTCGAGATGGCGCTCGTCGACTGGGCGGCCCCGGCGCTGCGCGTCGACCGGGTGGTGCGCGGCTGCACCCCCGCGCCCGGCGCCTGGACCGTCTTCCGCGGCGAACGCCTCAAGCTCATCCAGGCGGCGCTGGTCACCGACCGCACCGACTTGGCGCCCGGCGAGCTCTCGGTCGCCAAGAACAACGTGTACGTGGGCACCGGATCGCACGCCGTGGAGCTGCTCTGGGTCCAGCCCCAGGGCAAGAAGCCGATGCGCGGCGCGGACTGGGCCCGCGGCGTCCGGATCGCCCCGGGTGAGCGTCTGGGCGGGGCGGACGTACGCTGAGGGGGTTCGCCCCATCTGATCCGCGGAGCACCTTTCACGTGAACGATTCGCCACGTCGCAGCCCGAACCCCAGCGCGGGCAAGGGCGGCAAGCCGTACCGCCGGCCCAAGAAGGACCCCGTCCGCATCCTCGCCTTCGAGGCGCTGCGGGCCGTCGACGAGCGCGACGCCTACGCCAACCTCGTGCTGCCCCCGCTGCTCCGCAAGGCGCGCGAGGGCGGCACCTTCGACGCCCGGGACGCGGCGCTCGCCACCGAGCTCGTCTACGGCACCCTGCGCCGCCAGGGCACGTACGACGCGATCATCGCGGCCTGCATCGACCGGCCGCTGCGCGAGGTCGACCCGCCAGTGCTCGACGTGCTCGCGCTCGGCGCACACCAGCTGCTCGGGACCCGGATCCCGACGCACGCCGCGGTCTCCGCGAGCGTGGAGCTGGCGCGCGTGGTGCTCGGCGACGGGCGGGCCAAGTTCGTCAACGCCGTGCTGCGCAAGATCTCGGCCGACGACCTGGACGGCTGGCTGGAGAAGGTCGCGCCCTCCTACGAGGACGACGCCGAGGACCACCTCGCGGTCGTGCACTCGCATCCGCGCTGGGTCGTCTCCGCGCTCTGGGACGCCCTCGGCGGCGGCCGGGCCGGCATCGAGGACCTCCTGGAGGCCGACAACGAGCGCCCCGAGGTGACCCTGGTCGCCCGCCCCGGGCGCTCCACCACCGACGAACTCCTCGACGCGCTCGGCGAGGAGGGCGGTCTGCCCGGCCGCTGGTCGCCGTACGCGGTGCGGATGGCCGAGGGCGGCGAGCCCGGCGCCCTGGAGGCGGTGCGCGAGGGCCGGGCCGGCGTGCAGGACGAGGGCAGCCAGCTCGTGGCCGCCGCCCTCGCGAACGCCCCCGTCGAGGGTCGCGACGAGCGCTGGCTGGACGGCTGTGCCGGTCCCGGCGGCAAGGCCGCCCTGCTCGCCGCGCTGGCCGCGGGCCGCGGCGCCACCCTGCTCGCCTCCGAGAAGCAGCCGCACCGGGCCCGCCTGGTGGAGCGCGCGCTGGCCGGCAACCCGGGCCCGTACCAGGTCATCGCGGCCGACGGCACCCGCCCGCCGTGGCTGCCCCAGTCCTTCGACCGCGTCCTGGTCGACGTCCCCTGCTCGGGCCTCGGCGCGCTGCGCCGCCGTCCGGAGGCCCGCTGGCGCCGCCGTCCCGAGGACCTGGACGGCTTCGCACCGCTCCAGCGCTCGCTGCTGCGCGAGGCCCTGTCGGCGGTGCGGATCGGCGGCGTCGTCGGGTACGCCACCTGCTCGCCGCACCTGGCCGAGACGCGGATCGTCGTCGAGGACGTCCTCAAGGGGCGCGGCGGCGCCGAGCCCGTCGAGGCCGAGTGGATCGACGTGCGCCCGCTGATGCCCGGCGTCGCGGGCCTGGGCGAGGGCCCGGACGTCCAGCTGTGGCCGCATCTGCATGGCACGGACGCCATGTACCTCGCGCTGCTGCGCCGCACGGGCTGAGGAGTGACGGACCGTGCGCCCCAACTCGGCGCCCTGGTAACGGAGTTGGGCGCGTAACGGTTGGGTCGCCGTGGTGCGGGAGGGGCACCGGCCGCGCCCGTCGCCGGGCGCACGATCGCCTGCACAACCCGGTCGAACCGGCAGGATCGCCCGTGCCGCCCGGATCCGGACAGGCTTCGACCGGCACCATGGCAGGCAAGTTGCCCAGGGCATGGCAGGCTTGGGGCATGGCTCAGATCAACCCCAGCATCCTTTCCGCGGACTTCGCCAGGCTGGCCGACGAGGCACAGGCCGTCGAAGGCGCCGACTGGCTCCACGTCGATGTCATGGACAACCACTTCGTGCCGAACCTGACGCTGGGGGTGCCCGTCGTGGAATCCCTCAGCCGGGCGACGAACACCCCGCTGGACTGCCACCTGATGATCGAGGACCCGGACCGCTGGGCCCCGCAGTACGTCGAGGCGGGGGCCGGATCGGTCACCTTCCACGTGGAGGCGGCCGCCGCCCCCGTGCGGCTGGCCCGGGAGATCCGCGCCAAGGGCGCCCGCGCCTCGATGGCGCTGAAGCCCGCGACGCCGATCGAGCCGTACGAGGACCTGCTCCCCGAGCTCGACATGTTGCTGATCATGACGGTCGAGCCCGGCTTCGGGGGCCAGTCCTTCCTCGACATCATGCTGCCCAAGATCCGCCGGACCCGGGAGCTGATCGGCAAACACGGACTTGAACTCTGGCTCCAGGTCGACGGCGGCGTCTCGGCCTCGACGATCGAGCGCTGCGCCGAGGCCGGGGCCGACGTGTTCGTCGCCGGTTCGGCCGTCTACGGGGCCCAGGATCCGGCCGAAGCGGTGCGGGGCCTGCGCTCCCTGGCTGAACAGGCGACGGCGCTCGCACCCTGGGCATGCGCACACTGAACCGCCACTGAGTGAACGGAGCCCCTCGGGGCTGATCAAGGACCGTTGGATCTGACAGGATGAACAGCGAGTCCGGTGCGTGAACAGCAGTTTGTGAACAGCAGTGAGGAGATCGCGGTGTCTGCAATGTCGGCGGGTCGGTCAGCCCTGCGGATGGGACCCGCGGAGCTGGTGCAGGCGGCGGCGATGGCCCGCCGCTTCTACCTGGAGGGGAAGTCCAAGATCCAGATCGCCGAGGAGTTCGGCGTGAGCCGCTTCAAGGTGGCCCGGGTCCTGGAGACCGCGCTGGAGCGCGACCTCGTGCGGATCGAGATCCGCGTCCCCGCCGAACTGGACGCGGAGCGATCCGACGCCCTGCGCGCCCGCTACGGTCTGCGGCACGCCGTGGTCGTCGAGTCCCCGGCCGAGGGCGAGGAGACCTCTCCCGACCCGGAGAACCTCGGTGAGGTCGCCGCCGACCTGCTCGGCGAGCTCGTCAGCGAGGGCGACGTGCTGGGCCTGGCCTGGGGCCGCTCCACGATCCACATGGCCGCCGCCCTCGACCGGCTGCTGCCCTGCACGGTCGTCCAGCTGACCGGGGTGTACGACGCGGGCACCGCCGAGCGCGGCTCCGTCGAGGCGGTCCGCCGCGCCGCGCAGGTCTCCGGCGGCGAGGCCCACCCCATCTACGCCCCGATGCTGCTGCCCGACCCGGCCACCGCCGCCGCGCTGCGCAACCAGACCGGGATCGCCCGCGCCTTCGAGTACTTCGACAAGGTCACGGTCGCCGCGGTGTCCATCGGCTCGTGGGAGCCCGGCATCTCCACCGTCCACGACATGCTGACCGACGAGGAGCGGGCGCACTACGCCTCGCTCGGTGTCGCCGCCGAGATGTCCGCGCACCTCTTCGACGCGGAGGGCCGCCGGGTCGGCCGCGACCTGGGGGAGCGCTGCATCACGGTGGAGGCCGACCGGCTGCGGCGCATCCCGGAGGTCGTGGCGATCGCCGGCGGCCAGCGCAAGGCCGCCGCGATCGACGCGGTGCTGCGCTCCGGCCTGGTGACCAGCCTGGTCACGGACACCGCCGCGGCCGACTTCCTCCTGAACGAGACCGGCCCCAAGCCGCGCCCCGCGCTGGACCGCGCGGACCCGGACGGGATCTGAGGTACCGGGGGCGAGCGCCCCCGGTACCACCGCGTCACGTGCCGTAGACGCGCTCCGCGTTGCCCGCCGACACCAGCGCGGCCACCCGCTCCGCATCGGCGGCCGACCAGGCCCCGGACCCGGTCCAGCCGTTCAGGAGCCGGTCCAGCGCCTCCCGGTAGAGCCGCGCCCCCACGACGTACAGCTCCGCGAGGCCGTACGCGTCCGTCGAGAACAGCAGCTTGCCGAACGGGGCCAGTTCCAGGAACTCGGCGAGCACCGCCCCGGCCCGGGCCCCGGTGTGCGTGAGCGACAGCCCCACGTCGGCGTACACTTGCGGATACACCTGCGCCAGATAGCCCGCGCCCCGCTGGTAGGGATAGCCGTGCAGCAGGATCACCCGGCAGCCCGTCGGGCGCACGGCCCGGATGAAGTCGGTGAGCAGCAGCGGGTCGCAGCGGTGCAGCCTGAGGTCGGGGTCGCCGAACCCGGTGTGCAGCTGGAGCGGCAGCCCCGTGTCCGCCGCCGACCACAGCAGATGGCGCAGCAGCACGGGCGAGGTGATCCGCCCGGCCCCGGCGGTCAGCCAGTCGGCGGTGGCCGCGCGGAGCTCGGCCGGTCTCGGCGGCTCGGGCGCGAGATCCAGGCCGTAGCGGTATCCGGCCACCGACTTGAAGCCGGCCGCGCCGCGGGCGGCGGCGCCGATCGCCGCGGCGAGGGCGGCCAGGAAGTTGTCCGGATCTCTCACCCCCTCGGCGGTGCGCTCGGCGAGCTGTTCCAGCCGTACGATCTCGCGCGCGCTCGCCCCGCTCAGCTCGGCCAGTTCGGCCGGGGTCGTCAGATCGCCCGGCAGCCCGGTGTCGACCAGGAACGTGCCGATGCCGCTCGCGCCCAGGAGCAGCCGGTTGGCCTCCATGGCGCCCAGTTCGCGACGGCGGGCCAGATAGCGTTCCGGCGGGCAGTGCGGCTCAAGACCGAGCAGCGGCGGGCACCAGCGGCGCACCGCGAACCCGAGCTGGGTGTCGAAGAAGCTGGTGCCGTCCGCGGCCGGGGCGTCGGACTCGGTCAGGAACGCCTCGAAGGCGGCGTCGTCGGGGTCGGAGCGCAGCACGCCGTGACAATGGTGGTCGACGAGCGGCAGCACTCAGTACCTCCCGCGGGTGGCCTCGGCGATCTCCTGCGGCGTACGGCCGTCGAACAGCTTCGTCTCGGCCTGGCGCACCGCGACGATCGCCTCGAAGAGCCGGTCGCCGAGCGCCTCGCGCAGCGCCGCCGACTTGGTGAAGTGGCCGAGCGCCTCGGGCAGCGAGGTGGGCAGCCGCCGGGCGCCGTCGGTGTTGACGGGGTCGCCCGCCACCGGCTCCGGCAGCCGCAGGCCCGCGTCGATCCCGGCGAGCCCGGCGGCGATCAGGGCGCCGGTCACGAGATAGGGGTTGGCCGCCGGGTCGAAGGACTTGACCTCGGCGTTGGCCGCGTCCTCGGCGCCGGGCGGCCCGGCGACGAACCGCAGCGCCGCCTCGCGGTTCTCCAGACCCCAGCACTGGAAGGCGCCGGCCCAGCTGGACGGCGTCAGCCGCAGGTAGCTCGCGGGGGTCGGCGCGCCGATGGCGAGCAGCGCGGGCAGCGCGTCGAGGACGCCGGCGAGGAAGCTCTCGCTGGTCGCGCTCATCCCGGCCGGGCCCTCGCCGCCCCGGCACAGGTTGCGGCCGTCCTGCCAGAGGCTGAGGTGGACATGGCCGCCGTTGCCCACGCCCTCCGGGTCGGCGACCGGCCCGAACCAGGGGGTGAGGCCGTGCTGGAGCGAGACCGCCCGGATCGTCTCGCGGACCAGCACCGCGAGGTCGGCCGCGCCCACCGGGTCGGCCGGGGCCACCGACACCTCGAACTGGCCCGGGGTGTACTCCGGGTGGATCTGCAGGACCTCGACGCCCTGCGCCTCCAGCGCGCCGAGCACGTCGCCCACGTACGCGGAGCGCTCGACGACCCGGGCCATCCCGTAGGCCGGGCCCGCGAGCGGCGGGTCCACGATCCACTCCGTCTCGAAGCCCATGCGCAGCTCGATGCCGCGCTCGGCGGCCCGCTCCGTCATCCGGCGCGCGAACTGCCTCTGGCAGGCGTCGTAGGGCCGCCCCGACTGCTCGAAGCGGTCGACCGGCGCCCAGGCCCAGCCGGGCTGGGCGGCGAGCACGGTGAGCCGGTTGAGGTCGGGGACGAGGCGCAGGTCACCGTCGGGGCCGCCGATGTGGGGGCTGCTGGTGACCGAGTCGTCCACCAGGTACACGTCGAAGACCGGGGACATGCCCACCCCGTGGGCGGCGACCTGGGCGAGCCGCGCGGTCGGTACGACCTTGACGCGGGTCAGGCCCGCCACGTCCACCCAGGTCAGCGCGACCGCCCGCACCCCCTCGGCGGTCAGCCTGGCGGCCGCGAGCCCCGCCTCCCGCCCCCGCCTCTGTGCGTGCTCCCGCTGTACCCCGTTGTGACCCTGCTCCACCGGTTCATTCCTTTCCGTCGCGACGGGGGCTCCCCCTGTCCGAGCGAAGCCGAGAACCGGGGAGAGCGATGACCGTCGCGACCGTGTCCGCCTCCGAGGCCCTCTTGTCCTCGCGGTAGCGCACTACCCGCGCGAACCGCAGTGTCACCCCCTCCGGGTACCTTGACGATCTCTGTACGCCGTCGAAGGCCACTTCGACGACGAGTTCCGGCCGCACCCGCACCCCCCAGGGCTCCTCGGCCACCGCCAACTCCCGCAGCCGCTCGGTCTGCCAGGCCAGCAGTGCGTCCGTGAGGCCCTTGAACGTCTTGCCGAGCATGGCGAACGTGCCGTCGTCGCGGCGCGCCCCCAGATGCAGGTTGGAGAGCGTGCCGGTGCGCCGGCCGTGCCCCCACTCGGCCGCGAGGACGACCAGGTCCACGGTGTGCACCGGTTTGACCTTCAGCCACGACGAGCCGCGCCGCCCCGCCGCGTACGCCGAACCGAGCGCCTTGAGGACCACGCCCTCGTGCCCGCGCTCCAGCGTCGCGGCCGCGAACTCCTCGGCGGCGCGCCGCTGTTCGGGATCGGCGGGGTCCTCCACCACGTACCGCCGTACGCGGCGGGGCTCGGGCGCGATGCGGGCCAGCTCGGCGTGCCGCTCGCGTACCGTCAGGTCGAGCAGGTCGCGGCCGTCCACCGACAGCAGGTCGAAGAAGACGGGGGAGAGCGGCAGCCGGTCGCGGGCGCCCGCGACGTCGAGCCGGGAGCCGACGCGTCCGGCGATGTCCTGGAACGAGCGGGGCCGCCCGTCGTCGCCCAGCGCGATCACCTCGCCGTCGAGCACCGCCTGATTGGCCGTCAACTCCCGTGCGGCGGACACCACTTCGGGCAGCCGCTCGGTGATCTCGTCGAGGGTGCGGGTGAAGACCCGTACCGTCTCGCCGTCCTTGTGGACCTGGGCGCGGATGCCGTCGAGCTTCTCCTCCACCGCGCACGGGCCGAGCCGGTCGAGCGCCTCGGCGACGTCCTTCGCGCTGTGCGCGAGCATGGGCAGCACGGGTCGCCCCACATCGAGCCGGAAGGCGGCGAGCGCGGCCGGGCCGCCGGCGAGCAGCGCCCGGGCCACCGTGCCCAGCGAGCCGCCCAGCATCACCGCGCGCCGCACGTCCGCGGCCGGAGCGCCGGCCGCCGCCGCGAGGCCCTCGACGGCGGCCGCGTCGAGGGCGCCCTGGCGCACCTCGCCGGTGATCAGCGAGAGCAGGAACCGCTGCTCCCCTTCGGTGGCCGCCGCCATCAGCTCCCCGGCCAGCCGTCTGCGCTCGCCCTGTGCGCCCTTGCCGGTCACCGCCGAGATCCGGTCGAGCGCCTCGTCGACGTCCCTGACGGTGAGCGTCGGCGTGGCGGCGGGCGGCGGGCGGTCCTTGAGCGTGTTCCAGCCGAGCCCGGTGCGCCGCTGGGGCAGCCGCCCCGCGAGATAGGTCACCACCAGCGGCGCCTCGTCGGGTTCGGTGGCCGAGAACAGCCGCGCGAGCAGCGCGGCCTTCTGGGACCGCGAGGCGGTGGCGGCGATCTCGGCCGAGGTCCCGGCCACGTCGGCGAGCAGCATGCGTCCATCCTGACCCGCACATGACGGAGTACGCATTCGCTCGCGGCGCCGCCGGATGGGACCATCGGCACATGATCAACAGGTTTGCCCGGATCGCCCTCGCCTCGGTGCTCGCGTGCCTGGCCGTGCTGCTCGTCGGCTGCGGGGGCAAGGACAGCGCGAAACCGGCGGGCGCCAAGCCCTCCGTGGCCGCCTCCACACCCGCCTGGGCCAAGGGGATGGCCACCGTCCCGGCCGCCCAGCTGCCGCCCGAGGCGCAGAAGACCCTCACGCTCATCGACAAGGGCGGCCCGTTCCCGTACAGCAAGGACGGCGTGGTGTTCGGCAACTTCGAGAAGGTCCTGCCGCAGCAGAAGCGCGGCTACTACCACGAGTACACCGTCGACACCCCGAACTCCCGCGACCGCGGCGCACGGCGCCTCGTCACCGGGCAGGGTGGCGAGTTCTACTACACCGGCGATCACTACAAGACGTTCAAGGCGGTGCTGCGATGACGGCCGAACCGTTCGACTCCGTACGGGCCGCGGGGTGGCTGGTCGACGTCCTCGACCTCGACGGGGTCACCGGCAAGGCCGCGTTCATGGACCGCGCGGCCACCGCGCTCCGGCTGCCCGAGTGGTTCGGCCGGAACTGGGACGCCCTCGCCGACTCGCTGGGCGACCCCGACTGGGGCCCGGCCGATCCCGGACGCCTCCTGGTCGTCACCCACTGGCAGGAGTACGCCGCCCGGCGGCCGGAGGAGTGGGCGACCGCCCAGGCGGTACTGGACGCCTCGGCCGGGTCGGGGCCCCACGGAACCCTGGCCGTGCACCTCGCGCTCGGAGGATCGCACTAGGCCCGGTGCCCCGGCCCTGGACGATCGGCCCGGGCAGCGCAATCATACGAACATGGGACAATGAACTACGTGCTTTTCCCCTGGCTGAAATGCCTGGGGCCACCTCGAACGACTGGGATGTTCAGCACGTGCGTTTCCTCAACGACATCAAGCCGCCGTACGACCTGACGTACGACGATGTGTTCATGGTGCCGAGCCGCTCCGCGGTGGGCTCCCGCCAGGGCGTCGACCTGGCCTCTCCCGACGGCACGGGCACCACCATCCCGCTCGTCGTCGCCAACATGACCGCGATCGCCGGCCGCCGCATGGCCGAGACCGTGGCCCGCCGTGGCGGCATCGTCGTGATCCCCCAGGACATTCCGATCGAGGTCGTCACCGACGTCATCACCTGGGTCAAGACGCGTCACCTCGTGCTCGACACCCCCATCGTCCTGGCCCCGACCCAGACCGTCGCCGACGCGCTGGCCCTGCTGCCCAAGCGGGCCCACAACGCGGGCGTCGTCGTCGACGCCGACCAGAAGCCGATCGGTGTCGTCACCGACCAGGACCTGACCGGCGTGGACCGCTTCACCCAGCTGTCCGAGGTCATGGCCAAGGACCTGCTCCTGCTCGACGCGGACATCGACCCGCGCGAGGCCTTCAACCGGCTCGACAACGCCAACCGCCGCTACGCCCCCGCCGTGGACAAGGACGGCCGCCTCGCCGGCATCCTGACCCGCAAGGGCGCCCTGCGCGCGACCCTGTACACGCCGGCCACCGACGCCAACGGCAAGCTGCGCATCGCCGCCGCCGTCGGCATCAACGGCGACGTGGCGGGCAAGGCCAAGCAGCTCCTGGACGCCGGCGCGGACACCATCGTGGTGGACACCGCCCACGGCCACCAGGAGTCGATGATCGCCGCGATCAAGGCCGTGCGCGGCCTCGACCCCCGGGTCCCGATCGTCGCGGGCAACATCGTGGCCGCCGAGGGCGTGCGCGACCTCATCGAGGCCGGCGCGGACATCATCAAGGTGGGTGTGGGCCCCGGCGCCATGTGCACCACCCGGATGATGACGGGCGTCGGCCGGCCGCAGTTCTCCGCCGTCCTGGAGTGCGCCGCCGAGGCCAAGAAGTTCGGCAAGCACGTGTGGGCCGACGGCGGAGTGCGCCACCCGCGCGACGTCGCCATGGCGCTCGCCGCCGGTGCGTCCAACGTCATGATCGGCTCCTGGTTCGCCGGGACCTACGAGTCCCCGGGCGACCTCCACACCTCCGCCGAGGGCCACCTCTACAAGGAGTCCTTCGGCATGGCCTCCGCCCGCGCGGTCAAGAACCGCACGAGCGACGAGTCCGCCTACGACCGGGCCCGCAAGGCCCTGTTCGAGGAGGGCATCTCCACCTCGCGCATGTTCCTCGACCCGACCCGTCCGGGCGTCGAGGACCTGATCGACTCGATCATCGCGGGCGTCCGCTCCTCCTGCACCTACGCCGGTGCCTCCTCGCTCGCCGAGTTCGAGGAGAAGGCCGTCGTCGGCATCCAGTCCGCGGCCGGCTACGCCGAGGGCAAGCCGCTGCACGCCAGCTGGAGCTAGCCGCTCACCGCTGTGAGTCCCGGAGCCCCCGCGAGTCCGCTCGCGGGGGCTTTGGCACGTGCGGGCCCAGCGCCCGTGCCACCGCCGCCCCGAGCCGCGCATGGCCCTCGTCGGTGGGGTGCAGCCCGTCCATGAGGTGCTCCGCGCTCAACAGGTCGCGTCCGGGCAGGAGTTGGAGCGCGGTGTCGCCCGCCCCGGCCAGCGCGCGCGTCGCGTCCTCCATCGCCCCGCGCAGCTCAGCCAGGGTCGCGCCGAGCGCGTTGGGGGTGGATTCCGCCTCCGGGCGCAGCAGTGGGGAGACGACCAGCAGCGGGGTGGCCGGGTGTCCGCGGCGTACGAGCCGGACGAAGGCCAGGGTCGTCTCGTGCATCAGGGTGGCCGAAAACGGTATCCGCGACCAGCAGTTGGTGCCGAAGGCGAGGGTGATCACGTCGCCGGGCAGCCGGGCCAGCTGCTCGGCGGTGGGGAGTTCACCGCGACCGCCGCCCGCGTAGCCGAGGTTCACCGTGTCCAGGCCAAGGGCGCGGCCGGCGACGGCCGGCCAGGCGTGTGCCGGCCGGGTCGACCACCAGCCCTCGGTGATGGAGTCGCCGTGCACGAGCCATCTCGGGCCGCGCGGGGCGGGGGAGATCGTGCCGCCGACCGCCCGCAGGCCGAGCACCACCGGTGACCGGCTCTCGGGCGGGTGGACGGTGAACGGCCCCTCGGAGCGGGGGAGTTGGAGGGTGACGAATCCCTCCTCGGCCGGTTCGGCGGCCGTCTCGCGGACCAGGTGGTCGCCCTCCCACAGGGCGAACGTGTGGGCCAGCTCGCCCAGCGCGTCCCCCGGACCCGGCACCCGGGCGCGGTAGCGGATCCGCACCGCCGAGGCGCCCCGCGCGGTGAACTCGACCCGCGTCCCGATGGGCAGATTGGCCCGCTCGCCGGTGTCCCACGGCAGCCGCATCGCGTCGTCCGGGTCCGCCCGCACCGGCCGCCCCTCGGCGTCCAGCCAGGCCACTCCGCGCAGAAAGGGGCCCGGATCAAGCCAGCCCGTGACCCTCTGCCCGGCGCTCTCGTACGGCACGTCCAGCTCCATGGGGGGCGACCCTGCAACAGGCCTGACGAAGAGTCAAGGCGGCCCCGTGACCAGGACCACTGACGAAGGCCGTGAACAGGGCTGTGAGCAGGACGTACGCACGGATCGAACGTTGATGTGCAACAAACACCCATCCGTCGCACTTGCGCGCAATGATCAGCCGCCGATGCGCAAGGTTGCTGCATTACGACCGGGAAGCGGAACCCCATAAGGTTCTCGCCGTACGTGGAGTGGCGGGGACCGCCTGCTCGGCGGAACCGGCCACGGGAAGGCTCCATGCTGCCCGAAATGTCCCCTTGAGCGGGCGGGTCGGTACGCCGCGGTCACCGGCCACCTCAATGGCAGCGATAAGGAGCCACCTCAGTGTTGGATCACGGCGCAGCGCCACCCTCGACCGATGCCCCCGCCGCCGGGGGCCCGCGCCCCGGTCGCGGTCTGATGCGGCGCAAGCCGGTGGAGACGCTGGTCGCGGAGGGTGGCCAGGGCGAGGGCGGCTCCCTGAAGCGGTCGCTCGGCATGTGGCAGCTGACCATGATCAGCATCGGTGCGACGCTCGGCACCGGAATCTTCGTGGTGCTCGGCGAGGCCGTCCCCAAGGCCGGGCCCGCCGTCACGATCTCCTTCGTGCTCGCCGGTCTCACGGCGCTCTTCTCCGCGCTCTCCTACGCGGAGCTCGCGGGCTCCATCCCGGTCGCGGGCTCCTCGTATTCATACGCTTACGCAACGCTCGGCGAACTCATCGCCTGGATCTGCGGCTGGTGCCTGATCCTGGAGTACGGCGTCTCGGTGGCGGCGGTCGCCGTCGGCTGGGGGCAGTACCTCAATGAGTTCCTGGACGGCACCATCGGCGTCACCATCCCCGACGCGCTGTCCGCACCGCCCGGCGACGGCGGGATATTCAACCTGCCCGCGCTGATCGTCGTGGTCCTCGCGATGGGCCTGCTGCTCGGCGGCGCCCGCGAGTCGGCCCGCGCCAACACCATCATGGTCGGCGTCAAGATCGCCGCCCTGGTGCTGTTCTGCGTGATCGGCTTCATGGGCTTCAAGTCGGGCAACTACGCGAACTTCATGCCGATGGGCACCGCCGGTGTGAGCGGGGCCGCCTCCACGCTGTTCTTCTCCTACATCGGCTTCGACGCCGCCTCCACCGCCGGTGAAGAGGCCAAGAACCCCAAGCGCGACCTGCCCCGCGCGATCATGCTCTCGCTGGTCATCGTCACCGCGCTGTACGTCCTGGTGGCGTTCGTCGCCGTCGGCGCCCGGCCCTGGAAGCAGTTCGAGGGCTCCGAGGCGGCGCTCGCCGGAATCATGAAGGACGTCACCGGGCACTCCTTCTGGGCCACGCTGCTCGCGGCCTGCGCCGTGATCGCCATCGCCAGCGTCGTCCTGACCGTGCTCTACGGCCAGACCCGCATCCTCTTCGCGATGTCCCGCGACGGCCTCGTCCCCAAGGTGTTCGCCAAGGTCAGCCCGCGCAGCGGAACCCCGGTCGCCAACACCGTCGCCGTGTCGCTGTTCTGCGGCGTGCTCGCCGCGGCGGTGCCGTTGGGCAACCTCGCCGACGCCACCAGCATCGGCACGCTCTTCGCCTTCGCTCTGGTCAACGTGGCCGTCGTCATCCTGCGCAAGACCCGCCCCGAGATGCCCCGCACCTTCCGCGTGCCGCTCGGCTGGGTCGTCCCGATCCTCGGCTTCCTCAGCTGCGGCTACCTCATGTGGAACCTGTCCGCAGTCACCTGGGAGTACTTCGGATACTGGATGGCCGCCGGTCTCGTGATCTACTTCGGATACGGCTACCGCCGTTCCAGGCTGGCCACCGCCTCACAGAAGTGATCCACCCGCAGTGCGACTGAATGACCTCGATGAACGCATCGTCCACGCGCTCGCCGAAGACGCCCGGCGCTCCTACGCCGACATCGGCTCGCTGATCGGTCTGTCCGCGCCCGCCGTCAAACGGCGCGTGGACCGGCTGCGGGCCGAGGGCGCCATCACCGGCTTCACCGTGCGGGTGGACCCGGCGGCCCTCGGCTGGGAGACCGAGGGGTTCATCGAGATCTACTGCCGTCGCAACACCTCGCCCGACGCGATCAAGCGCGGGCTCGAGCGGTACCCCGAGGTCGCGTCCGCCTCCACCGTCACCGGCGAGGCGGACGCGATCGTCCAGGTCTTCGCCTCCGACATGCGGCACTTCGAGCGGGTCCTGGAGCGGATCGCGGGCGAGCCCTACGTGGAGCGCACCAAGTCCGTGCTGGTGCTGTCGCCGCTGCTGCGGCGGTACACCTCCGGGTCGCCCGCCTAGCCCCCTGCCCCGCGGCGCGGCCTCCCCGGGCCGGTCGGCGCCGCTCGGCGGACGTCACCGGCGGCTCCCGCCGTCCACCGCCCGCGGCTCCCGGGGCCGCCTAGCCCTTGGGCTGCTCGTAGATCGGCTGCCACGGCAGCACCGTGAAGTCGCCGGAGCCCTCCTTCACCTTCTCGAAGGGCGCCGAACTCACGCACTTCGGCAGCTGCTGATTGCCGGCGTCCCTGCCGACCCAGCTGTAGCCGAGCCGGTCGTGCGTGCCCTGGTCGTGCACGGTCACGCCGACCCGCTTGCCCTTGAACGGCGTGTCCGAGTCGGTCACCACGCCCGTGACCACCGCGACCTTGCCGCCGGTCACCAGGCAGTCCACCTTCGCCTTCGCCCAGCCGGACGTCCCGTCGGGGAAGACGTGCCGGAAGGAGAACGTGCCGTACGCCGCCTCCGGATCCATGGTGTCCTTGGCCGCCAGGTGGGCGTCGAACGAGAACGTGATGTCGTCCCCGGCCGGCCGGTACAGCTTCGCGGTGCCGGTCAGCGCCGCGGCCTCGCGCGGCCGGTGGCCCGCCCCGCCCTCCTGGCCGTTTCCGGCGGCGGCCGCCGCTCCGGTGGCTCCGGCGGCGATGAGCAGGGCCGCGGCCAGCGCCGGCAGCCTGGTGCGGGCGGGGGAGAACGCGATGCGGGACATGGCAGACCTTCCATGCGGTCGTGAGGCGGTCGGCCCGGCCGTTCCGGGCGTGTGACCAGCCTTCCGTCCGCGGCCGCCCGGTACATCGCTCCCCGGGGTGGGCCGGTTCCCCCGAGCGGGGGAGCCGGGTGTCGGACCTGAGGCGTAAGGGCGGCGTCAACGGCGCGCAACGAATCGCCACAGATCGCCGATCATGCGCAACGAATCATGCCGATGTGCGCAACGGTGGCGCCTTGTTCCGGCCGAGCGCCGGAACGTACCGTCTATCCGACCCCACCCCGCACCCGTGCCCCTGCCGAGGACTGCCCATGCCGCCGTTGCGCACCGCCCTGCTCCAGAGCTCCGGCCGTCTCTCGGACGTCGCCGCGAACCTGAAGACGCTGGACGAGGCGGCCGGGCGGGCGGCCGCGACCGGCGCCGGACTGATCGTCTGCCCCGAGCTGTTCCTCACCGGATACGCCATCGGGGACGACGTGGCCAAGCTCGCCGAGGCCGCCGACGGCCCCTCCGCGCGAGCCATCGCCGACCTCGCCGTACGCCACGGCCTGGCCGTCGTCTACGGCTACCCCGAGCGCGACGGCGAGCACGTCTACAACGCCGCGCAGCTGATCGGCCCGGACGGCGAGCGGCTCGCCAACTACCGCAAGACGCACCTGTTCGGCTGCTTCGAGCAGGAGGCCTTCACGCCGGGCGACCGCACGGTCGTCCAGGCCGAGCTGAACGGCCTCCGCCTCGGCATGATGATCTGCTACGACGTGGAGTTCCCGGAGAACGTGCGGGCGCACGCGCTGGCCGGCACCGACCTGCTCCTGGTGCCCACCGCCCAGATGCACCCCTTCCAGTTCGTCGCCGAGTCCGTCGTCCCGGTCCGCGCCTTCGAGAACCAGCTGTACGTCGCGTACGTCAACCGGACCGGGCCCGAGGGCGAGTTCGAGTTCGTCGGCCTGAGCTGCCTGGCCGGGCCCGACGGCGCCGCCCGGGCCCGCGCCGGGCGGGGCACCGAGCTGGTCGTGGGCGATGTCGACCCCGAGTTCCTGGCCGCCTCGCGCGCGAACAACCCGTACCTGCGCGACCGCCGCCCCGGCCTCTACGCCTCCCTGGTCTGAGCCCTGGCCCCCGAGTCTTCGAGCCCTGTGTCCTGAGCCCCGGGCTCTGATCCCCGAGCCCCGGGTCCCGAGGCCCCGAGCCCCTCACCTTCCGTACTGTGCAAGGAGTCCGTACCCCATGACGTCCACGGTGCCCACCGCCGTCCAGCACATCGACGAGCAGCCGCCCGTCACGATGTTCGGGCCGGACTTCCCCTACGCGTACGACGACTACCTCGCGCACCCGGCGGGGCTCGGTCAGATACCCGCGACCGAGCACGGCGCGGAGGTCGCGGTCATAGGCGGCGGCCTCTCCGGCATCGTCGCCGCGTACGAGCTGATGAAGATGGGCCTCAAGCCCGTCGTGTACGAGGCCGACCAGATCGGCGGCCGGCTGCGCACCGTCGGCTTCCCGGGCTGCGACCCCGAGCTCACCGCCGAGATGGGCGCCATGCGGTTCCCCCCGTGCTCCACCGCGCTCCAGCACTACATCGACCTGGTGGGCCTGGAGACCAAGCCGTTCCCCAACCCGCTCGCGCCGGACACCCCCTCGACGGTCGTCGACCTCAAGGGCGAGTCCCACTACGCCACCTCGGTCGACGAGCTGCCGCCGGTGTACCGCGAGGTCATGGACGCCTGGAACGCCTGCCTCGAAGAGGGCGCCGACTTCTCCGACATGAACCAGGCCATCCGCGAGCGCGACATCCCGCGCATCCGCGAGATCTGGGCCAAGCTCGTCGAGAAGCTCGACAACCAGACCTTCTACGGCTTCCTCTGCGAGTCGGAGGCCTTCAAGTCCTTCCGGCACCGCGAGATCTTCGGCCAGGTCGGCTTCGGCACCGGTGGCTGGGACACCGACTTCCCGAACTCCATCCTGGAGATCCTGCGCGTCGTCTACACCGAGGCGGACGACCACCACCGCGGCATCGTCGGCGGCTCCCAGCAGCTGCCGCTGCGCCTGTGGGAGCGCGAGCCGGTCAAGCTCGTGCACTGGGCGCCCGGCACCTCGCTCTCCTCGCTGCACGAGGGCGCGCCGAAGCCCGCCGTGACCCGGCTGCACCGCACCGCGGGCAACCGCATCACGGTGACGGACGCCGACGGTGCCATCCGCACCTACCGCGCGGCGATCTTCACGGCGCAGTCCTGGATGCTGCTCTCCAAGATCGCCTGCGACGACTCGCTCTTCCCGATCGACCACTGGACGGCGATCGAGCGCACCCACTACATGGAGTCCTCGAAGCTGTTCGTGCCGGTGGACCGGCCGTTCTGGCTGGACAAGGACGAGGAGACGGGTCGGGACGTCATGTCGATGACGCTCACCGATCGCATGACGCGCGGCACGTACCTGCTGGACAACGGCCCGGACAAGCCCGCCGTCATCTGCCTCTCCTACACCTGGTGCGACGACAGCCTGAAGTGGCTGCCGCTGTCGGCGAGCGAGCGCATGGAGGTCATGCTCAAGTCGCTCGGCGAGATCTACCCCAAGGTCGACATCCGGGGGCACATCATCGGCAACCCGGTGACCGTGTCCTGGGAGAACGAGCCGTACTTCATGGGCGCGTTCAAGGCGAACCTGCCGGGCCACTACCGCTACCAGCGGCGCCTGTTCACCCACTTCATGCAGGAGGCGCTGCCGGAGGACAAGCGGGGCATCTTCCTCGCAGGCGACGACATCTCCTGGACGGCCGGCTGGGCGGAGGGCGCCGTGCAGACCGCGCTGAACGCGGTGTGGGGCGTCATGCACCACTTCGGCGGGACGACCGACGCCGCCAACCCCGGGCCGGGCGACCTGTACGACTCGATCGCGCCGGTCGAGCTTCCCGAGGAGGACGCAAGTCCTCCATCGCCCGACGCGCCCGGCGGGTCGCGCCGGACAGGACGGCGGGCCGGGCCACGCCTCCCGGCTACAACCCCGCCGCCCGCGTCAGCTCGTACACCTCCGCCGCCACGTCCTTCAGCTCCTCCGCGTTCCTCGCCGAGCCCTGGAGATCGAGCAGGAACTCGCCCACGCCGTCCAGGGCGTGGGCGGCCAGGTCCTCCACCAGTTGGGGGGCGCTGCCCGTGAACGGGGGGCGGTCCGCGCCCTCGTACGGCTTCGGCGTGTACCGCGCGTTCACGCGGACGCAGACCTCGATGGGCCTCGTCCTGCCGCGCTCCTCGGCGAGGTCTCTGAGCCTGGTCCACTCCTCGGCGAGCTGGTCCGCGCCCTGGGCGGCGGGCAGCCAGCCGTCCGCCCGGTCCACCAGGCGCCGCGCCGATCTGGGGCTCATCGCCGGAAGGTAGACCGGGATCGGACGGGCCGGTTTGGGGCCGACCACGGACGGGGCGATCGTGGTCAACTCGCCCTGGTAGGCCACCGGATCGGGGCCCCACACCGCGGCGCACACGTCGAGCAGCTCGTCGAGGACCTTGCCGCGCTGGGCGAAGGGGGCCACGCCCGCCGCCGCGTACTCGTCGTGCGACCAGCCCGTGCCGAGACCGGCCACCACCCGGCCGCCGCTCGCCGCGTCCAGCGAGGCGAGCGAGCGGGCCAGCTGGAAGGGGATGTGCAACGGGGCGACGAGGACGCTGGTGCCGAGCCGGGCCCGTCCGGTCGCGGCCGCCGCCAGGGTCAGCGTGACCAGCGGGTCGGCCACCGAGCGGTAGATGTCCGGCCAGGGCAGGCCCGGCACGCCGTACAGCCCCTGGGTCGCGGGTTCTGGGAACAGCACGCGCTCGAAGACCCACAGGCTCTCGTAGCCGATCTCCTCGGCGGCCCGCGCCACCGCGGGCACGTCGCGGCCGATGTCGTACTGTCTCATCTGCGGAAGGCCGAGTCCGAGCCGGATCGCCATGGTCGCTCCTCAGTCGGGAACCGAAAGCGGTGTGAGCAGGCAGCGGGTCACCAGACCCACGCCCGCGTCCAACCGATCAGTGAACTCCTGGGCCAGGGCCGGAAGTTCCCGCAACTGCCACAGGACCTTCGCCGCGGACCAGGAGGCGTCCCGCGCCCGGTCCAGGCTCCAGGACGCCAGCAGGTGGGTCATGGGGTCGGCCACCTCGAAGAGGTCGGGGCCGGGCATGAGTTCCTCGCGGATCCGCTCCTCCAGCAGGGTGAGCGTGTCGCCGACCCGGTCGAAGTCCCGTTCCAGGGCGGCCGGTTCACAGCCGAGCGCGCGGCAGGTGTCCACCACGGCGAGGGTGAGGTCGTGCCCGATGTGCGCGTTGATCCCGGCCAGCGCGAACTGCAGCGGGCGCACGCCCGGATGGCGCCGGTACTGGAACAGCGGCCGCCAGCAGTGCGGCGCGCGGCCGCCGGCCGAGGTGGCCTCCACCGCCGTGAGGTAGCGCTCGGCGAAGAGCAGGTCGAGGGTGGCCGCGGCCCGGGCGTCGGCGAAGCCGCCGTGCGCGACGATCCGGGAGATCTCCTCGGTGACCGTCAGGTAGACGCGGTTGAACACCGCGATGCCGTCCCGGGCCGGCAGGTCCGCCCGCAGGGCGCGCATGCGCCGCACCACGGGATCCAGCGGGGTGGCGAAGCGGTGGAGGTGCGCACGGTGTCCGGTCTCGGTCCATCCGGTCTGCGTCATGGGGGCAGCGTCCCAGCCCGCCGCCGCGCCGAGCACCGCCGTACGGGGGCTTGACCGGAACGGATGAACGGCGTGGGGCCCGGCCCCCGATGGGTGCCGGGCCCCACGCCCCCGTGGGCTAGGCCTGTTCCTTCTCGTACGAGGAGGTGCCCGAGTCGAGCAGGGGCTCCTGCTCCTTGAGGTGGGCCGGGGCGAGGGCGCGCAGCACGTGGTAGCCGGTGATGACCACGATCGTGCCCAGCGCGATTCCGCTGAGCTGGAAGTTCTCGGTGAACTTCAGGGTCACGTTGCCGATGCCGATGATGATGCCCGCGGCGGCCGGCACCAGGTTCAGCGGGTTGCGCAGATCGACCTTGGCGTTGATCCAGATCTGGGCGCCGAGCAGGCCGATCATGCCGTACAGGATGACGGTGATGCCGCCGAGGACCCCGCCCGGGATCGCCGCGACGACCGCGCCGAACTTGGGGCACACGCCGAAGAGCAGCGCGAATCCGGCGGCGGCCCAGTAGGCGGCGGTCGAGTAGACGCGGGTGGCGGCCATGACGCCGATGTTCTCGGAGTACGTGGTGTTCGGCGGGCCGCCCACGGCGGTCGAGAGCATGGAGGCGGCTCCGTCGGCGGCGATCGCGGTGCCCAGCTTGTCGTCGAGGTCGGCGCCGGTCATCTCGCCGACGGCCTTGACGTGCCCGGCGTTCTCGGCGATCAGGGCGATGACGACGGGCAGCGCGACGAGGATCGCGGACCACTCGAAGCTCGGCGCGTGGAAGCTGGGCAGTCCGATCCAGTCGGCCTTTCCGACGCCCGAGAGGTCCAGGCGCCAGTGGTCCACCGCCGTCGGGCCGCCGTGCACCGAGTGGATCTTCCCGAAGACCCGGTCGAGGAGCCAGGAGACGGCGTATCCGAAGATCAGCCCGAGGAAGATCGCGATCCGGGACCAGAAGCCGCGCAGGCACACCACGGCCAGACCGGTGAAGAGCATGACCATGAGCGCCGTCCACTGGTCCTGGGGCCAGTAGGTGGAGGCGGTCACCGGCGCCAGGTTGAAGCCGATCAGCATGACGACGGCGCCCGTGACGATGGGCGGCATCGCGGCGTGGATGATCCGCGCGCCGAACCGCTGCACGGCGAGGCCCGCGAAGAACAGCACCACGCCGACGACGAAGACCGCACCGGTCACCGTGGCGCTGGTGCCGCCGGTGGCCCGGATCGCCGCGGCCACGCCGACGAAGGAGAGCGAGCAGCCGAGGTAGCTGGGCACGCGCCCCTTGGTGGCGAGCAGGAAGATGACCGTCGCGATGCCGGACATCATGATCGCGAGGTTGGGGTCGAGGCCCATCAGGACGGGGGCGACGAACGAGGCGCCGAACATGGCGACCACGTGCTGGGCGCCGAGGCCGATCGTGCGGGGCCAGGAGAGCCGCTCGTCGGGGCGTACGACGGCTCCCGGAGCGGGGGTCCGCCCGTCGCCGTGCAAGGTCCAGCGCACGCCGAGGCGCATGGTCGCTCCAGTTCGTCCGTCGGGGTCAGGAATTCGAAAAGATCAGGCCAAATGTTAATGCCGGATCAACGGGGCCACGCACCGGAAGTGTCGGGACGAAGGTCCCATCCGTGAATTCACGCCCGGGGCGTGGTCGGCCGGAACAGAGGGTCCTCGGCTCCCATGGTCTCGTTCGTGAACGGCATGTATCCATGTGATCGGATGGCAGGTGGGGCGGCGTCAACCTGTGGGCCTGTCAAGGGCCCGCCGGGCAGAGCCCGTTCAAGGCGGTGCGCCATCTGCCGCCCGCCGCCGAGGGCCCGTACGCACGGGCGGCCGTCCCCGCTCTCCAGGGCGCCGCCCCAAGCCCTGCGCCCCGCGGCCGACGGCTCGACCCCATGCGGGCCGACCTGGGCGGCGCGGCGCGCTCAGCCCCGGTGGGCCGGTGCCGCGTCCGCCGCGGTGGACGAGAGAGGTGCACGGACGCTCGTCCGCAGCACCCGCGCCCCGGCCACCAGGCCGAGCGCGAGCACGGTCACCAGGCCGAACGACACGACCAGGGAGGTCAGGTTCGCGATGCCGCCGATCGCGGACGGCGCGACCAGGCCCGAGGTGTACGTGATGGTCGCGACGCCCGCGATGGCCTGGCTCGGGTTGGGCCCGCTGCGTCCCGCCGCGGCGAACGCGAGCGGCACCACCACCGCCACGCCGAGGCCCAGCAGGCCGAACCCGGCCATCGCCACCGCGGGGCCCGGCGCGGCCACCACCAGCAGGCCGCCCAGGACCGCGAGGACGCCTCCGCCGCGCACCGTGCGCACGGCGCCGAAACGGTCCACCCCCTTGTCGCCCGCGAGCCGGGCCACCGCCATGGTCAGCGTGAACGCGGTGGTGCAGGCGGCGGCCGTCCCGGCGGAGGCGTCCAGCGCGTCGCGCAGATAGACCGCCGACCAGTCCAGGCTCGCTCCCTCGGCGAACACCGCGCAGAACGCCACCATGCCGATGATCAGTGCCGACCTGGGCGGCAGCGTGAACCGGGGCGGCGCCTCGTCGGGGGTGCTGCGCAGGTCGAGCACGCCCTGGCAGGCGACGAGGCCGAGCAGGGTCAGCACGGCGGCGGCCGCCATGTGGTGCAGCCGGGCGTCGGCGCCGAGGTGGGCGGCGAGCGTCCCGGCCGCCGAGCCGATCAGCGCCCCCACGCTCCACATGCCGTGCAGGCCGGACATGATCGAACGGCCGAGCCGGTTCTCGGTCTCCACGCCCAGCGCGTTCATCGCCACGTCGGCCATCCCGGAGGTCGCCCCGTACACGAAGAGGGCGGCGCACAGCGTGTAGACGTTCGGGGCGAGCGCGGGCAGCGCGAGGGCCAGCGTCCACAGGGCGAGCAGTCCGCGCAGCGCGTGGCGCGCCCCGAACCGGTGCGTGACGGCGCCGGACAGCGGCATCAGCAGGGACGAGCCGATCGCCGGGAAGGCGAGGGCGAGGCCGAGCTGTCCCGCCGAGACCCCCGCGTGCTCCTGGATCCAGGGGACCCGGGTGGCGAAGTTGCCGGTCACCGCGCCGTGCACGCAGAAGACGGCGGCGACCGCGAGCCGCGCACGCCTCAACCGCCTGTGGTCCAGAGCACGTTCGGCTGCCATCGGCCGGATCCCTCCCTCGCGGCGGCGGCCCTCCCGCCGCCGCGCCGTAAACTATCAGGAACCCTGCCTGATAAATAGAACGGGCGGCAACCGACTTTCGGTCATCTGGAAGGATTCCCGGCATGCCCGCATCCCCGAGCACCGCCCGGGCCATCAACGACCGGCTCGCCCTGCGCCTGCTGCAGGACGAGGGCCCGTTGACGGCAGGCCAGTTGAAGAACCTCACCGGCCTCTCCCGCCCCACCGTCGCCGACCTCGTCGAACGGCTCCAGGGCTCCGGCCTGGTCCATGTGGTGGGGGAGTCGGGCGCCGAGCGGCGCGGCCCCAACGCCCGGCTCTACGCGATCGTCGCCGACCGGGCCCATCTCGCGGCCCTGGACGTCCGCACCCACAGCGTCTCGCTCGTGGTCGCCGATCTGCTGGGGCGGACCCTGGCCGAGGCGACGCTGCCCATCACGCCGGAGGCCGGGACGGGCCCCGCCGTCGAGCAGGCCGTGGCCCTCCTGGAGCGCACCGCGAAGGAGGCGGGCGCGGAGCGGCTGCACAGCGTGGGGATCGGGGCCCCCGGTCTCATCGACCCGGCGAGCGGCGAACTGCGCGACACCAGCGGGCTGCCCGCCTGGCACCGCGAACTCGTCCGTGTGCTCGCCCAGCGGCTGCCCGCCGCCGTGCTCGTCGAGAACGAGACCAACCTGGCGGCCGTGGCCGAGCAGCGGCTCGGGGCGGCCCGCGGGCAGGACACCTTCGTGCTGCTGTGGCTCGGGCAGGGCGTCGGCGCCTCCGTCGTCCTGGACGGGAAGCTGCGCAGGGGCGCCTCGGGCGGTGCGGGCGAGATCGGGTTCATGCCGGTGCCCGGCACCGGCGGCCTGCCGTCCGCGAGGGGCTGCGAGGGCGGCTTCCACGAGCTGGTCCACGCGGGCGCGGTGGCCCGCCTCGCCGCCCGGCACGGCAGACCCGGCGGCGCGGAGGAGGCTGTCCGGGAGGCGGAGGGGCCCTTCCTCGACGCGCTGGCCCAGCGGATCGCGATCGGGGCGGCGGGTGTGGTCGCGGTCCTCGACCCGGGACTGCTCGTGCTCGGCGGCGAACTCGGGTACGCGGGCGGGGAGTTGCTCGCCGCCCGCGTGCAGCGCGCGCTCGCCGCTCTGACCCCGCTCACCACCGAGGTCAGGCCGAGCGCGCTGGGCGACGGCGCGGTCCTGAGCGGTGCCCTGCTGACCGCGCGGGACGCGGCTCAGGACGACCTCTTCGCGCCGAAGACCTGAGGCACCGCCGGAAGTGACGGTGCCTCAGGTCTTCGGAGCCCGACGGCGGCCAAGGGCCGGGAGACCGCCGCCGGGCGCAAGGGGCGGGGAGCCGGATCAGCAGGCGCCGAGGTCCTGCCAGACTCCCCAGTCACCGGTAGTACCCGGTTCCTCGCCCTTCGTCCACCATTTGGACTTCCACGTGTGCGACTTGTACGAGACGGTCGTGCCGCCGCCGTACTCGGACCCGGCCGACCAGGAAGGCGCGGCGCAGGTGCCGCCGGAGGAAGTGGGCGACGGCGAGGGGCTGCCCGGACCCGAGGCGGTCGGGGTCGGAGCGGGGGAGGGCGAGGACGTGCCCGGGTCGCTCACGGTCGCGCCCCGGGTGTGGTCCCCGGCCAGCGCGTAGGTCTTGCCACCGAAGGTCACCGTCCAGTTCGAAGGGGTGGAAACCGGCAGGTAGTAGACGAAGTCGAGGGTGACCGAGGCGCCCGGCGCCAGCGACTGCCAGCCGGGCAGCTTCAGCGAGACGCGGTTGTAGTCGCCCTTGAGGCCGTCGATGTTGTTCGCCGCGGTGTGGTCGCTGCGCACGATCGTGGTGCCGAAGCCGGACTGGTCCTTGGCGTTGGCCGGGGCCGAGGTGCCGTAGTCGAACTGGAACTCCGTACCGCCGGGCAGCGTCGCCGTGGTGTTGTTGGTGAGCGTCACCTTGGGGCTGATGGGGTAGTTGGAGTCGCCGAGCGGGAACTGCCCGAAGTCCACACCGATGTTCAGCGCCTGGGCGGGCAGGCCGATCGTGGAGCGCTTGTTGCCGTACGGGGTGGCCGACTTGAACTTGTCGTACATCGCGCTCGTGAGGGTCGAGCCCTGCTCGTACTGGCCCTTGGCCGCGTTCCACCCGTAGTCGCCGGCCAGTTCCCAGACCATGGTGCCGCCGATGCCCTTGTCCACGACGTAGTCGGCCTTGGCGCCGACGGACTGCTCGTCCTCGGTGGACAGGAAGACCTTCTTCTGGTCGTTCCAGAGCCAGGGCGCCACCAGCGTGGAGTCGTAGTTGCGCACATAGCTGCCGGTCAGCTTGGTGGAGGCGGACAGGCCGTACCGGGTGACGTAGTCGCCGACGATCCCCTTCTCCAGGTTCTTGGCGTGCCACATCGGGTTGGAGCCCGCCGGGGCCTCCTTGCCGTTGGCGTCCAGGTCGTGCCAGAGGTTGTCGATGCCGACGGCGCCGTCACCGCAGGTGGTGAGCCCGGACCCGGCCGGGCAGGTGGTCGAGGGCGCCTTGCCCCACAGCCCGTTGGTGCCGCCCTGCACGTTCTGGAATCCGCGCGTGTAGTACGGCAGGCCCATGTTGATGCGCCCGGCCGGCATCGAGCCGCGGAAGTAGTGGTAGGCCCAGTCGGCGTTCAGATAGCCGATCCCGCCGTACTGGGAGGTGGAGTAGACGCCCGCGGCCGCGAGTTCCGCGTCCTTGCCGTCGTCGAAGAGCGAGGCGTTCGGGCCGACGTAGCTGTTCCAGGCGCCGTGCAGGTCGTAGGACATGATGTTGACGTAGTCCAGGTACTGCTGGACCTGGAAGGTCTCCATGCCGCGCAGCAGATAGCCGGACGACGGTGCGGCAACGGACAGCAGATAGTGTTTTCCGTCGGCCGCCCCCGCGCGGTCGAGCCTTTCGCGCAGCGACTTCATGAGCGCGGCGTAGCCCTTGACCAGACCGGCCCTGCGGGCGTTGGAGATCGTCAGGTCGAGCGGGTTGCCCGCGTCCTTCATCGTCGTCGGGTACTCGTAGTCGATGTCGACGCCGTTGAAGCCGTACTTCTTGATGAAGGCGACCGCCGAGTCGGCGAACGTGTCGACGCCCGCCTGGTTGACCGAGCCGTCCGCGTTGGTGGCCATGGAGTAGAAGCCGCCGGAGCCGACCCGCTTGCCGTCGTCACCGAAGTAGCCGCCGGTCTCGGCCCAACCGCCCACGGAGATCAGCGTCTTCACGTCGGGGTGCTGCTTCTTGAACTTGTTGAGCAGATTGAAATGGCCCTTGTAGGGGAGCGAGGGGTCCATCTCGGCGCCCGCGACGCCGGGCCAGGTCATGCCGGTGGCGGCGTTCTTCTCGCCGTCCGAGCCGACGGAGATCCTGTTGTCCGCGCCGACGTGCGCGAAGGCGTAGTTGACGTGGGTGACCTTGTCCCACGGGATGTCCGGGGCCAGGTAGGCGGGTGTCCCGTCCTGGCCGGTGCGCCAGCCGGTGAAGTAGCCGATGACGCGGCGCTGGTGGTCGGCGCCCATCTTCTCCCGGCCGTCGGTGTCGTACACCGAGCAGTACGGGACGTCGGCGCCCGGAGTCTTGTACAGGCCGTCGGGACGACAGGCCTCGTTGTCGACGGCGGCCTGCGAGACGCCGGTGGACAGCGAGCCGAACAGCAGCCCGGCGACCGCGGTGGCGGTCGTGAGCAGCGCGGCCCGTCTGCGGGTGGGGGACAGCACGAGCGGGTTCCTCCTGGGAGGTAGGGGCGGAACACAACGAACAGGGCGGTGGTCGTGCGCGGCCCCGGCGTGCGCACACCGGCGGGCCTCTCCTCGGAGGTGACGCAGAGATTAAAAGGACTAGACCAGTGCGTCAATAGGTATGGACCAAAGGGAACGCCTGGGCCCTGTGCCGCGGCCGGGCCGCGCTGGAGTGCCCCTCGAATCCGGCCATCCTGTGAGCCAGGCCACAGCAACTCACTCGCATGGCCTTCGATCAGGCGTGGCACACTGGCCCTGTACCAGCAGCAGCGCACTCCGGGGTCGGTGTAATTCCGAACCGGCGGTAATAGTCCGCGACCCGTCCGCATCCAGCGGCCGGTTGACCAGGTGAAATTCCTGGACCGACGGTGAAAGTCCGGATGGGAGGCAGTGCGCGGCGGGCGGACCGTTCCACGGTCGCGCCGGCCGTCTGTTACCGGTCGCCCATCAAGGCACCGGTCTCTTTCGGCCGTGGCGTGAGCTGTGCGCGATGGTCTGTTTCCCGCTCTCTGTCGTCATCGACAGGCCCCGGAGTCCGTGCCCGAAGAGGCAGGAGGACCCGGTGGCCACCACAGCCGACGCGGCCGCCATGCGCCGAGCCATTGAGCTCGCCGCACGCGGACTCGGCTCCACCAGCCCCAACCCGGTCGTCGGGTGCGTCATCACCGACGCCTCGGGCACGGTCGTCGGCGAGGGCTTCCACCAGCGGGCCGGCGGCCCGCACGCCGAGGTCCACGCCCTGGAGGCCGCGGGCGGGTCCGCTCGCGGAGGCACGGCGTACGTCACGCTGGAGCCCTGCAACCACACCGGCCGAACCGGTCCTTGCGCCCAGGCGCTCATCACCGCCGGCGTCAGCCGCGTCCTGTACGCGGTGGGCGACCCGAACCCCCAGGCCACCGGCGGCGCCGACACCCTGCGCGCGGCCGGCGTCCAGGTCGAGCAGGGGGTCCTCGAAGACGAGGCGGAGGCGGTCAACACCGCCTGGCTCACCTCCGTCCGCCTCGGCCGCCCCCACGTCACCTGGAAGTACGCGGCGACGCTCGACGGGCGCACCGCCGCCGAGGACGGCACCAGCCGCTGGATCACCTCCGCCGAGTCCCGCGCGGACGTCCACCGGCTGCGCGCCGAGTGCGACGCCGTGGTCGTGGGCTCGGGCACCGCCCGCACCGACGACCCCCACCTCGCGGTCCGCGGCATCGACGGGGCGACCCAGCCCCTGCGCGTGGCCGTGGACACCGGCGCCACCGCGGTGCGGCCCGGCGCCCGCATCCTCGACGACGCGGCGCCCACCCTGATCGCGGTCGCCGCCGACGCCGACGCGTCCCACCTGCCCCCGGACACGGTCCTGCGCATCGCGCGCACCGCCACCGGTCTGGACATCGCGGCGCTGCTCGCCGCCCTGCACACCCGCGGGGTGCGCTCCGTACTCCTGGAGGGCGGCCCCACGCTCGCCGGGGCCTTCGTCGCCGCGGGCGCCGTCGACCGGGTCGTCGGCTACCTCGCACCCGCCCTGCTCGGCGCCGGCCCCACCGCGCTCGCCGGAGCAGGAATCTCCACCATCGCCGAAGCGTTGCGGCTCGACATCACCGAGACCGTGCGCGTCGGCCCCGATCTGCGCATCACCGCCACCCCTCTCGCCAAGGAGCGCTGAACGTGTTCACCGGAATCGTCGAAGAGCTGGGCGAGGTCACCGCCATCGAGAACCTCGGTGACGCCTCCCGCTTCCGTCTGCGCGGCCCCGTCGTCACCGAGGGCGCAGGCCACGGCGACTCGATCGCCGTCAACGGCGTGTGTCTGACGGTCGTGGAGTTCGGCGACGGCGAGTTCACCGCCGACGTGATGGAGGAGACCCTGAAGCGCTCCAGCCTCGGCGCCCTGGAGGTCGGCTCCCGGGTCAACCTGGAGCGGCCCATGGCCGTCGGCGGCCGCCTCGGCGGGCACATCGTGCAGGGCCATGTCGACGGCACCGGCACGGTGCTCGCGCGCACGCCCTCGGAGAACTGGGAGATCGTCAAGATCGCCCTTCCCGCGGACCTCTCCCGCTACGTGGTCGAGAAGGGCTCCATCACCGTCGACGGCGTCAGCCTCACGGTCGTGGACGCCGCCTCCGACCACTTCACCATCAGCCTCATCCCGACCACCCTCGCGCTGACCACGCTCGGCATCAAGCAGCCCGGCGACCCGGTCAACCTCGAGGTCGACGTCATCGCGAAGTACGTCGAGCGACTGCTCGGCGCCAGCCACGGGGGGAACGACAAGTGAGCGCAGTGAACTGGCTGAACGGCGAGGCCTTCACGGTCCTCGGGCAGCACATCAAGTGGTCGGACATGATCGGCAACACGATCGGCCTGATCGCCCTCGCGCTCGGCTGGCGCCGGTCCATATGGACCTGGCCCGCCCAGTTCGTCTCGGGCCTCATCCTCTTCGTGGCCTTCGCCGCCGGGCACCTCTCCGGCAGCGCGGGCAAGCAGGTCGTCGTGATGGTCGTGGCCGCCGGCGGCTGGTTCGCCTGGAGCCGGGGCAGGCGGCAGGCGCAGGACGGCACCATCGCCGTACGGTTCGCCACGTGGCGCGAGCGGGCCCTCCTGCTCGCCGGCGCCGCCGTCGGCACGGTCGCCGTCGCGAGCCTGTTCACCGCCTACCCGGCCCTGTCGTGGGACCCGTGGCCCGACGCCTATGTCTTCGTGGGCACCGTCGTCGCGATGTACGCCCAGGCCCGCGGCATGGTCGAGTTCTGGTTCGCCTGGCTGCTCGTCGACGTCGTCGGCGTGCCCCTCAACTTCGCCAACGGCTACGCCTTCTCCGGCTTCGTCTACGTCATTTACGGCGCGCTCGTCCTGTGGGGCCTGCGCGACTGGTGGCTGCGCTCGCGCACGAGCGTCAAGCCCGTCCTGGAAGGAGCGACGGCATGACCACGCACGCGCCCACCTGGTACTCCACCGACAACCGCGAGGACCTCGCCCTCGACCCCGTCGAGCAGGCCATCCGCGACATCGCGGCCGGCCGGCCGGTGGTGGTCGTCGACGACGAGGACCGCGAGAACGAGGGCGACCTCGTCATCGCCGCCGAGAAGGCCACCCCCGAGATCGTGGCGTTCATGATGAGCGAGTGCCGCGGCCTGATCTGCGCGCCCATGGAGGGCGAGGACCTCGACCGGCTCGACCTGCCGCAGATGGTCGACCACAACACCGAGTCGATGAAGACCGCGTTCACCGTCTCGGTGGACGCGAGCGCCGCGCACGGCGTGAGCACCGGCATCTCGGCCGCCGACCGGGCCACCACGCTGCGTCTGCTCGCCGACGGCCACTCCGGCTCCGGTGACTTCGTCCGCCCCGGCCACGTCTTCCCGCTGCGCGCCAAGCCCGGCGGCGTCCTTGTGCGCAACGGCCACACCGAGGCCGCGGTCGACCTCGCCCGGCTCGCCGGGCTCGCCCCGGCCGGTGCCATCGTCGAGATCGCGGGCGAGGACGGCGTCATGCTGCGCCTGCCCGAACTCGTCCCGTTCGCCCGCAAGCACGGTCTGACGATCATCTCCATCGAGGACCTGATCACCTACCGGCGCTCCGCGGAGCCGACCGTGCGCCGCGAGGCCGAGGTCCAACTGCCCACCGCGGCAGGGGAGTTCACCGCCTTCGGCTACCGCTCCACCGTGGACGGCGTCGAGCACGTCGCCCTGGTCCACGGCGATATCGGCGACGGCGAGGACGTCCTGGTCCGGGTCCACTCCGAGTGCCTGACCGGCGACATCTTCTCCTCGCTGCGCTGCGACTGCGGCCCCCAGCTCCAGGCGTCCATGGAACGCATCACGGAGGCCGGCCGCGGCGTCGTGGTCTACCTGCGCGGCCACGAGGGCCGCGGCATCGGCCTGCTGTCCAAGCTGCGCGCCTACGAACTCCAGGAGCGCGGCCGCGACACCCTCGACGCCAACCTGGAGCTCGGCCTGCCCGCCGACGCCCGCGACTACGCGGCCGGCGCCCAGATCCTCGCCGACCTCGGCGTGCGCAGCCTGCGGCTCATGACCAACAACCCCGACAAGATCACCGCGCTGGTACGGCACGGCCTGACGGTCTCCGGGCGCGAGCCCATGCCGGTCAAGGCGGGCGAGCACAACCTCAGCTACCTGCGCACCAAGCGGGACCGCATGGGGCACGACCTTCCGTGGCTCGACGCCGCTTCGGCGTCGGCCTGCGGCAACCAGTAAGCCAGTAAGCACACCGCAACACCTGAGGAGAGCACGTGAGTGGCAAGGGCGCACCCGAACTGTCCGTACGCAACTGCGGAGACCTCCGTGTCGCCGTGGTCGCGGCACAGTGGCACGAGAAGGTGATGGACGGACTCGTCGACGGCGCCCTGCGCGCCCTGCACGAACTCGGCATCGACGAGCCGACGCTGCTGCGCGTCCCGGGCAGCTTCGAACTGCCGGTCGTGGCCAAGGTCCTCGCGGGCCGCGGCTACGATGCCGTCGTCGCGCTCGGCGTTGTGATCAGGGGCGGTACCCCGCACTTCGAGTACGTGTGTCAAGGTGTCACCAACGGTCTCACCCAGGTCAGCGTCGACACCGGCGTACCCGTCGGATTCGGCGTGCTGACCTGCGACACCGAGGAACAGGCCCTGGACCGGGCCGGCCTCGAAGGGTCGAACGAGGACAAGGGGCACGAAGCGGTCACCGCCGCCGTGGCCACCGCGGCCACGCTGCGCACGGTCAGCGAACCCTGGCGCTGAGCGACCGGAACCCACCCCTTACCCTAAGAAGCATCATGGCGAACAAACCCACCAAGAGCTTCGAAGAGCTCTTCACCGAGCTCCAGCTCAAGGCCGCCAGCGGCGACCCCACCACCTCCCGCACCGCCGAGCTGGTGGACAAGGGCGTCCATGCCATCGGCAAGAAGGTCGTCGAGGAGGCCGCCGAAGTCTGGATGGCCGCCGAGTACGAGGGCAAGGAAGCGACCGCCGAGGAGATCTCCCAGCTGCTGTACCACGTCCAGGTGATGATGGTCGCGCGCGGGATCTCCCTCGACGACGTCTACGCCCACCTGTAAGCACCCCGAGCCCGGCACACCCGTGCGGGCAACGCCGTACGACTCCGTCCACACAAGGAAGCTGACCTCATGCTGCGCATCGCCGTCCCCAACAAGGGTTCACTGTCCGGACCTGCGTCGGCGATGCTCCATGAGGCCGGCTACCGGATGCGCAAGGAGTCCAAGGAGCTCGTCACCGTCGACCCCGTCAACGAGGTCGAGTTCTTCTACCTGCGCCCCAAGGACATCGCGATCTACGTGTCCGCCGGCAAGCTCGACATCGGCATCACCGGCGAGGACCTGCTGATCGACTCCGGCGCGGAGGCCGAGGTCATCCTGCCGCTCGGCTTCGCCCGCTCCACCTTCCGCTTCGCCGCCAAGCCCGGCACCGTCACGTCCGTTCAGGACCTGGCGGGCAGGACGATCGCCACGTCCTACGAGGGCATCGTCGCCAAGCACCTGGCCGAGGCCGGCGTCGACGCCTCCGTGGTGCACCTCGACGGCGCGGTGGAGACGGCGATCGAGCTGGGCGTCGCCCAGGCCATCGCCGACGTCGTGGAGACCGGCACCTCGCTGCGCAACGCGGGCCTGGAGGTCTTCGGCGAGCCGATCATGAAGTCCGAGGCGGCCGTCATCCGGCGCACCGGCGCCGGCACGGACGGCGCCACGCAGCTGAAGGTCGAGCAGTTCCTGCGCCGCCTCCAGGGCGTCCTGGTGGCCCGCAGCTACGTGATGATGGACTACGACTGCCGCGCCGAGCACCTGGAGCGGGCCGTCGCGCTCACCCCCGGCCTGGAGTCGCCGACCATCTCCCCGCTGCACAACGAGGGCTGGGTCGCGGTCCGCTCGATGGTCCCCGCCAAGGACTCCCAGCGGGTCATGGACGACCTGTACGAGCTGGGTGCCCGGGCGATCCTCACCACGGCCATCCACGCCTGCCGCCTCTGACGGCCGGCCGCACGACAGCGACGAAAGCGAACGACACCGTGTCCGCCCCCGCCCCCCGGCCCCCCGTCCTGCCGGTCACGTTCAGGCCGACCCGCACCCGGGCCGTCCTGCTGACCAGCGCCGCCGCCATGTTCGTCGCCATGACGGCCATGTCGCTGCTCCTGGAGACGCTGAGCGGGGGCGAGCGGGGCAGCTTCATCCTCATGGCCGCCCTGTTCGCCGGGGTGCTCGTGCTGCTCAGCCGGCCCAAGGTGGTCGCCGACGACACGGGGGTCACGGTCGTCAACCTCACCGCACGGCGCCGCCTCGCCTGGGCGGAGATCCTCCGGGTGAACCTCCGTCCGGGCGACCCCTGGGTCTTCCTCGACCTCAGCGACGGCACCAGCCTCCCCGTGCTCGGCATCCAGCCCGGCATCGGCAAGGCCCGCGCCATCCGCGACGCCAAGGCGCTGCGCGCGCTCGCCGAGACCCACGGCACCGGGGCCGATTCCTCCGGCGCGCCCGGCGGCGACGGCTGAGCCCCCTGCCCCACCTGGCACCATCTTGATTACCCTGATGTCGGCGGCGCCGAGCGCGCCCCGCCCCGCACACGGGCCTGCACCATCGGCCGCGGGGCACCTGCGACCCGAGGAGTGACTCCCTCCAGCAATGGACGGACCGTCCGGTAGTACCTGCGCCGCCCCCTCCCAGGAGGCGGCGGCATGACCATCACGCTTGGGCTGCTCTTCGCGGCCTTCCTCCTGATCCTCGCCAACGGCTTCTTCGTGGCGGCCGAGTTCGGCCTGGTCACCGTCGACCGGCCGGACGCCGAGCGGGCCGCGGCCGACGGTGACCGCAGAGCCGGCACCGTGGTGCGCGCCCTCGGCGAGCTGTCCTTCCAGCTGTCCGGCACCCAGCTCGGCATCACCATCACCTCGCTCGTCGTCGGCATGCTCGCCGAGCCCGCGCTCGCCGACCTGCTCGACGGACCCATCGGCGCCACCGGCCTGCCGGCCGGCGCGGTCTCCGGCATCAGCGTCGTCCTCGGCATGCTGCTCGCGGCCGCCGTGCAGATGGTGGTCGGCGAACTCGTGCCGAAGAACTGGGCGGTGTCCAAGCCGCTCCAGGTGGCCCGCTTCGTGGCCGGGCCGCAGGACCGCTTCTCGCGGCTCTTCCGGCCGGTCATCGCCCTGCTCAACACCGTCGCCAACCGCCTGGTGCGGGCCCTCGGCGTCGAGCCCGCCGACGAACTGGCCTCCGCCCGCACCCCCGGTGAACTGGTCTCCCTGGTCAGGCACTCGGCGCGGGCCGGAGCCCTGGAGCAGGACACCGCCGACCTCTTCGTACGGACCCTCTCGCTCGGCCACCTCACGGCCGAGAACGTGATGACCCCGCGCGTCAAGGTCAGCGCCCTGCAGACCACCGCGACCGCGGCCGACGTCCTCAACCTCACCCGTGCCACCGGCCTCTCCCGCTTCCCGGTCTACCGGGAGCGGATCGACGAGGTCGTGGGCATGGTCCACCTCAAGGACGCGCTCGCGGTCCGGCCGCCGGAGCGGCTGCGCACCGCGGTCGGCCTGATCGCGGTGCCGCCGCTGCTGGTCCCGGAGACGCTGCCCGTGCAGCAGCTCCTGGAGCGGCTGCGCAGCGAGCAGCCGATAGCCGTCGTCGTCGACGAGTACGGCGGCACGGCCGGCGTGGTCACCCTCGAGGACATCGTCGAGGAACTGGTCGGCGAGGTCCGCGACGAGCACGACGGCGCGGACGCCGCCCGGCCCGAGCTCGCCGTCGTGGCGGGCGAGGACGGCCGTCCCGCCTGGGAGGCCGACGGCAGCTGCCGGGTCCTCTCGCTCGGCCGGATAGGCCTGGAGGCCCCCGAGGGGCCGTACGAGACGGTCGCCGGCCTCGTCGCCGACCTGCTCGGCCGCATCCCGGTCCCCGGTGACCGGGTCGAGCTGCCGGGTTGGCGCATCCAGGTCCGCCGGGTGGAGCGGTACCGCGCGGAGCGGGTCCGCTTCGTGCGGGCGGCGGACGCGCCGGTGGCGGAGGCGGTCCGATGAGCCTGCTCCAACTCCTGTTCGCGCTGCTGCTCGTGCTCGCCAACGGTTTCTTCGTCGGCGCCGAGTTCGCGCTGGTGTCCGTGCGCCGCAGCCAGATCGAACCGCTGGCCGCCGCGTCCTCGCGGGCCCGCCAGGTGCTGCACGGCCTGGAGAACCTGCCGCAGATGATGGCCGCCGCCCAATTCGGCATCACCGTATGCTCGTTGACGCTCGGCGCGGTCGCCGAGCCGACCGTGGCCCGGCTCCTGGAGCCCGTGTTCCAGGCGGTCCGGATCCCCGAGGGGCTCGTCCACCCGCTGGGCTATGTCATCGCGCTCGCCCTGGTGGTCTCGCTCCACCTCGTGATCGGCGAGATGGTCCCCAAGAACCTGGCGATGGCGGCGCCCGAGAAGACCGCGCTCTGGTTCAGCCCGGGCCTGGTCGCCTTCGCCCGGGTCTGCAAGCCGGTGACCGTCGCGCTCGGCGCCTGCGCGCGGCTGATCCTGAGACTGTTCCGGGTCGAGCCGAAGGACGAGGTGGAGGCCGTCTTCACCAGCGTCCAGCTCGGCCGCCTCGTGGAGGACTCCGGGCAGGCCGGACTCCTGGAGCCGGAGGCCCAGGAACGCCTGGAGGACGCCCTGGAACTGGGCAGCCGCCCCGTCACCGACGTCCTGCTCGACCGGGCCTCGCTGGTCACGGTCGACTGCTCGGTGACGCCCAGGGAACTGGAGGAGCTGACGGTACGCACCGGCTACTCCCGCTTCCCGGTGTGCGCGGAAGGCGGCGCCTTCATGGGCTTCCTGCACGTCAAGGACGTCCTGGACGTGGAGGACCGGGAGCGTGCGGTGCCGCAGCAGCTGTGGCGCCCGCTCGCCACCCTGCGGGCCGAACTGCCCCTGGACGACGCCCTGACCGTGATGCGCCGCGCCGCGACGCACCTGGCCCAGGTCGCGGACGGTTCCGGCCGGGTGCTCGGCCTGGTGGCCCTGGAGGACGTCCTGGAGAAGCTGGTGGGCGAGGTCCGCGACCCCGCGCACCGCGAGGAGCCCACCGCGCTCGCCCGGCTCGCCGAGCCCCGCGGCGAACAGGCGCAGCAGGCGCTGGCCGGCTAGCCGCTAGAGCGGATCCTGCGGGTCGCGGCGGGTGGGGCCGCGACCCGACAGGACCTCTCCGTACGCCTGCATCAGATCGGGCAGGCGCAGGGTGGAGAGGTCGTCGCGGGTGGGCGTGGCGGGATACATCGACAGCCTCAGGTCCCGGTAGGCGCAGCTCTTCTCGTACAGGGTGCGCAGGAAGCGGCCGTTGCCGAGCTCGTCGATCCAGCCCTGGTCGACGACGTGCCCGCTGATCGAGCGCAGCTCCTCCAGCGCCTCCTCGTCCCACGCGTCCCCGTTCTCCCCGGCCAGCACCTCGCCGATCGAGGTGAGTTCGAGGGGCCGGTAGGAGGGGAAGTCGACGCGGGTGGTGAAGCGGGAGGACAGGCCCGGGTTGGTGGCGAGCAGGCGGTCCATGCCCTCGGGGTAGCCGGCCAGGATCACCACCAGGTGGTCCCGGTTGTCCTCGGCGCGCTTGAGGAGCACCTGGAGCGCCTCGTCGCCGTACGCGTCGCCCTTGCTGTAGCCGGAGTTGGAGAGCGAGTAGGCCTCGTCGACGAAGAGGACGCCGCCCAGCGCCGAGTCGATCAGCTCGTTGGCCTTGACGGCGGTCTGGCCGAGGAACTCGCCCACCAGGTCCGCGCGTTGGGCCTCCACCAGGTGGTCGCCGCCGAGCAGTCCGAGTGCGTAGAAGACGCGGCCCAGGATGCGGGCCACGGTGGTCTTGCCGGTGCCGGAGGGGCCGGAGAAGACAAAGTGACGTTTCGGCGGCTGGACCGGCAGTCCCTGACTGGCCCTGAGCCGAGCCATGTTGAGCTGCGCGGACAGCGCCTTGACCTGACGCTTGACCGGTTCGAGGCCCACCATCCGCTCCAGCTCGGCGAGCGCCTCGGCGAGCAGGACGGGATCGGTGGGCCCGGCCGGGAACTGCGGGGGCGCGGGCTGCGAGGGGATGCCAGGCTTGGCCCGTACGCCGTCGCGCGCCCCGCCCGGCGGGCCGGCGAGCGGCGCCTGGGGTTCGCCGCCGAGCCGGAGCTCGCGGCCCTCGGGCTGATCCAGGCCGAGCACGGACTCGGCCTCGGCCTCCACCGTGTCGCCGAAGCCGGACAGGGCGACCGCGGCGAGGTCGGGGGGGTCGGCGGAGCCGTCGTACCCGTCGTTCTCGGTGATCGCGGTCAGCCGCGCCGAGGTGTCCATGAACGCAGGGTCGACGCGGTGCACCGCCCGGTACAGCGGGAGGGCCGCGGCCGAGCGGCCGGTGCCCTCGTGGGCGCGGGCCAGCCAGTAGCGCAGCTCCTTGCGCTGCGGCTGTTCGCTGCGGCAGCGCATCAGCGCGGCCGACAGCAGCGGCTCGGCCTGGCCGAACATCTCCAGGCGCACCCGGGCCATCCCGCCGAAGAGACCCGCCTCGATGCCGAGCAGCGGGTCGTCGACCAACGGCTCGGTGTGGCGGACCAGTTGCTCCCAGTCCTTGACGAGATAGGCCCGGCAGGCGTGCAGGAAACGCACCTGCGGATCGGTGTCGACGGGAGGCAGCCCGGCCAACGCCCGGTCCAGTTCCGGCACATGGCGGCCGTCCAGCCAGTGCGAGGCGTGGGCGAGCAGCAGGTCGCGCGGGCTCTCCAGGACCGGCTGGACCCACCAGCCGAGCCAGTACCAGGAGTTGAGGGTCCTGCGATGGCCCGCCCGCTGTTCGCCGAAGCGTTCGCGGTGCCGGTACATGCGCAGCAGCGCGGTCGTCGTGTCCACGCGCAGGGCGTGCAGTCCGAGCCAGCCGTCCGCCATCGAGGGGTCGAGCCGCACCGCCGTGCGGAACTCCTCCTCGGCCTGCGGATACGCGCCCATGGTGTAGGCGTCCACACCGCGCAGCCAGGCGAGCTCGGCCGGGGCGTGCGCGCCCGTAGTGCCGAAGTCCATCACGTCCCCCACCGCCGTGCCCCGTGCTGAACCGCCAATTCACAGCAGGGAATTGGCGGGAGTTGACCGCACCGTTGTGCATCGTACCTGCGGGAAGGCCCGCTGCCGAAGGGGGCGCGGAGGGAGCTCCGGTGGTGACCCAGGGTGAGCGAAATGCCCTGCGTGACGGGCTCGTTGAGGGGGAAAGGGCAGAACGAAGCCCCCGATCACGGGGGAACAACCGGGGGCTTCGCGTCCGCGGCGGCTTCGGAAAGCCGCACATTGAGAACGTAAGACCTGTATGGCCCCTGGGTCAAGCGGAGTTGAGGCACTGCGGGGGCTGTTTTGCGACTCTTCAGTGCGGTGGGGTGAGGTCGTCACGGTGCGTGAGCGGACGGGCTTCGCTGGGTGTCGAATCGGGTCCCGGGAGCCACTCGTATCCCTCCCGCACCTGGCGCACCAGGGCGTCGGCGAAGGGTCTCGACGGATCCTCGGCGAAATGACACATCTCCGCCGCCGTCCAGTCGTCCCAGAAACCGGAGAGTCCGATTCCGTCGCGGCTCCGGCCCCGCGCCCAGGAGGCCTCGGCGTCCAGCTCCATCCAGACGAGCAGCGCCAGGCAAGAGCGCAGCTCCCGGCGCCCGGCGCCGACGCCCTCGATCAGGATCACGGGTGCGGGTTCCACGGAGCGCGCGGCTCCGAAGCGGCGCAGATTCCAGTCGTACGGCTCGTACCGGGCCCTCTCGCCGCGCGCGAGAGGGTCGAGCAGCTGTCGGCGGAGGCGGTCCGTCCAGCCGAAGAACTCCTCGTGCGTGGCCAGATCGTCCAGGTGCAGCACCGGCGCCCCGCCCAGCGCCCGCGCGAGGCGGTCCGCGAAGGTGGACTTGCCGGAGCCCGCGTGCCCGTCCACCGCGACCAGCCGCACCGGCCCGCAGGAGGGGGGCAACCTCCTTGTCAGGGCTGCCAGTTCGGCCACGGCGGTGTCCGGGGGCGGTGTGCTGTCCATGCGTCCTGCCTGGTGGTGCGGTGGGGGTGGCGGCGGCCCGCGCGCCCGGGAGGGAACGGGGGACGTCGACGGTACCCCGGCGTCCGGGAGCGCGGCGCGAGGGCGTGCCCGGCCCACCGCACGGGCCCCCGGGTCTCCTCGTCTTCGGCTCACGCCCAGGTCACGCCAGTGGTCGAGACCAATATTGGGGGCGGGACGCGTGCCGATTCACTGGCCGAAAGGGCCCTCGACCCGCGATAGTTGGCCCGCTGTCGTGCACTCGCCGCCCCACCCGCACCCGACTGGGGGTCTTCACCGTGACCAGCCCCACCCCGCGCAGAACCGTCCTCGCCGCGGCCGTCGCCCTCGCCGCGGGCGCCGCCGTGGCCGGATCCGCAGGACCCGCGTCCGCGTCCGGGAGGCCCGCGACCGCCTCCGGCGGCGCGGCCCGACCCAAGCAGGGACAGCAGCTCGTGGACAACCAGGCCTGGACCTCGCACGCCCAGTGGCGTTCCGGCACCGCGGACGGCGTGCGCACCGAGGGGGGCCGCCGCCCCGGCATCGTCATCGGCCGCCCGGCCGGAACCACCTCGTACACCGACCCGCACACCAACAAGACGGCCACCTGGGAGTACGCGAGCTGGACCTCCCCGGTCCACCGGAGCGAGGTCCCCGCGACCGAGGCCGTCGCCCACTGGAACGCCCATACCCCGGCCGGCACCTGGCTCCAGGTCGAACTGCTCGGCACCTACACGGACGGCACCGCCACGCCGGCGTACGTCATGGGCCGCTGGACGGCGGGCGACGGCGACACCGACATCCGGCGGACCTCCGTGGACGGCCAGGGTGACGGCAGGAGCTCGATCTCGACGGACACCTTCGCCATCGACGCCCCGGCCGGGGGCCTGCGCCTGGCCTCCTACCAGCTGCGGGTCACGCTCTACCGGCTTCCGGGCAGCGGGCTCACACCGACGGTGTGGCGGGTCGGCGCGATGGCCTCCGACATCCCGGACCGCTTCACGGTGGACGCCTCGACCCCCGGGTTCGCGGGCGAGCTGGACGTGCCGAGCTACTCGCAGGAGATCCACAAGGGGCAGTACCCGCAGTACGACAACGGCGGCGAGGCCTGGTGCAGCCCCACCTCCTCGCAGATGATCATCGAGCACTGGGGGCGGCGGCCGAGCCCGGCCGACCTCGCCTGGGTCGACCCGTCCTACGCGGACCCGCAGGTGTGCCAGGCCGCCCGGAGGACCTACGACTACCAGTACGCGGGCTGCGGCAACTGGCCCTTCAACGCCGCGTACGCCGCCACGTACCGGGACATGAGCGCGGTCGTGACCCGGCTGCGGTCGCTGAACGACGTGGAGACGCTGGTCCGCGCGGGCATCCCGGCCATCACGTCCCAGTCCTTCCTGGCCTCCGAGCTGACCGGCGCGGGCTACGGCACCTCGGGGCACCTGATGACGGTGACCGGCTTCACCGACGGCGGCGACGTGATCGCCCACGACCCGGCGGCCCCCGACGACGCGGCCGTGCGCCGCGTCTACCGGCGCCGCGAGTTCGAGAACATCTGGCTGCGGACCAAGCGCCACAACGCCTCGGGCAAAGTGGTCTCGGGCACAGGGGGCGTCTGCTACCTGTACTGGCCCGCGTACCCGACGGCCAGGCAGCGCAAGGCCCTCGCGGCGGTCGGCATCCACTGAGCGGCCCCCGGCGCCCCGGGGCAGTGACGAACGTCTCTACCCCCAGGGCGCGGTCCGCTGGCACTGTGGACAGGTCACCGGGGGGACCGCGCACCGCCACACGACCGAGTGAGTTCCCATGACCCTGCCTGCCACCACCGTCGACGACCCCCGCGCGCTGGCCGAGCTCCGCGCCCGTACCGGCGGCCCCAAGGACACCGGCCCCCAGATCCTGGAGCACGTCCTCGGCTGGACCCTCGTGGTGGTCCTGGCGATGCTGGTCACGCAGTCCGGCCTGCTGTAACTAGGACGCCGGTGCCAGGTCGAGGTCGGCCTTCCAGTGCCGTTCCGGGATGCCGACCAGACCGTAGAGCAGCCGCACCGGTGAGCGCCGGGCCAGCAGGACGGCGCCCGCCGCCGCGGCGAAGACGACGAGTCCCACCGGCCACCCCGCCAGGCGCACGAGCAGGCTCGCGGCGACGGCGCCGATGAACGGCAGCCCGTAGACCCCGGCCGCCGCGATCGCCACCGCGAGCACCCGGGCCACCTTGCGGTCCTCGTCCGCGCCCGGCAGTTCCCAGCCCTCCATCAGCCAGCCGATCTCGGTGATCAGCAGGGTGCCGATCACCGCGGCCCCGAGGATCAGCAGCGCGAGGAACGTGCCGGACGTGAGGAAGCGCAGCAGGTCGTTGACCACGCTGTCCTTCGGCCACTCCCGCAGCGCCGCCTGGCTGGTGGTGAGCAGGCGGCGGTAGCCGGTGCCGTCCCAGCCGTGCACGAGCATCCCGAACAGCAGGAAGTGCCCGCCCACGCTCTGCAGATAGGCCCAGTAGCCCGCGCCCACGAGCACGAGCCACTGCGCCACGAGGAAGCCGAGCAGCGCGGCCACCACGGTGCCGCCCGCGTAGCAGAGCACGAACCCGGCCCAGATCCCATGGTGGTCCCGGGCCACCTGCATGGTCGCCCACGACGGGTTCTGCCACATCATGAACAGTCCGGTGGGCACCAGGAGCACGGCCGCGAACAGCACGGTCAGCAGGAGGTACGGGTTGGCGGCGCGGCTGCGGGTGCGCATCCCTTCCTCGTGCACCGAGCGCTGCCACCACTGGAGCTGGCGGGCCGCCGAGACGGCGAGGACCGCTCCGGTCGCGTACGCCCAGAAGAGGGCGGCCTGGATCTGGATCACGATGCCCCCAGCGTCAGTCCGTTCGCGACGATCGAGTCCGAGGTGACCAGGGCCTGCTCGGCCGTCACGGCGGTCATGAAGACGAACGGCGGGACGACCGGCGGCACCGGCAGGGTGTTGGGATCGAAGGTGAGGCAGAGCAGCCCTTCGAGGCAGCCGCTGAACTTGGTGAGGTAGAGCGTCACATTTCCCTTGAGGTCCAACGAGCTTGCAGCCAGGGCGAGTTCGTCGTGGCCGTCGCGCGTGTGGAGGCGGTAGTCGGTGAGCGAGGCCGAGGCCATCCGCAGGATCATGACCTTGAGGGGGCCGTGTGCGGAGGGCACGGTGGTCACCCCCGCGAGCAGGAAGCCGTCGGGCGAGAACCGGGTGGTGGTGACGGTCGGCGGCACCGCCGGGGCGGTCACCGCCCCCGGCCGGGGCGCCTGCTCGACCCGGTGCCCGCCGAGCGTGAGCAGCAGGGCGACCGGAAGCGCCGCGGCCAGGGGGCGCTGGGTGCGCACCCGGGGCACCCGCCGCTCCTCCTCCCTCGGTGTCCAGCCGAAGCCCATCGCGCTGCCCGTGATGCCCAGGGCCATCCCCACCAGGAAGCCGCCGAGGTTGGTGGCGGCGAAGGAGAGCACCGACAGGATCAGGGCGTTGACGGACACGTACTGCCGGGTGTGCGGCAGGAACCAGAGGAAGAGCCCGGCCGCGACGAGGGCGAGTCCGATGCCGATCGCCGCGATCCCGCCGAGCCCGAGGCTGACCAGAATGGTCAGCGGGGACAGCGGCACCACGAGCAGTTCGAGACCGCCGAGGACGAGGTAGAGCCCCGCCCAGAACGGCCGCGTGCGCCGCCAGCCCCGGAACGCGCGCCGGGCCTCGGGCAGCACAAGCCGCTCGTCGAGGGCCGGGAACCGGACGGGTCGCGGGCCCTCACCGGGGGCCGGCCCGCCCCATGAGGCGGCCCTTGGTTCGCCGGCGCGGGGCCCCGTCCCCTCACTGGCGCGGGGCCCCGCGCCCTGGCCGGTCCGCGCGCCGGCAACGGGCCCGGCGAGTGGACCGACAGTGTGGCCGGGGGCCGCGGCCCCCGGCCGGAAGCGCTCGCTCGCCCGCGGATCGCCCTGCACCCGCACGGACGGTCGCGGAGCCGGCGCGGTCCAGCCGGCGCGCGGCGGCCTGAGCAGCCCCAGGCGTCTCAGAAGCACTTCTTGCCGCCGATGCTCACATCGACCTTCATCCCCTTCAGCCGGAAGTTGCCGCCGGTCGCCGACCAGGCGTGCGACTTCACGCCGGCCACCTCGATGTTCCCGGCCTGCAGCCCGAACTTGCCCGCCTCGCCCTGAACTCGCTTGACGGCGTCGAGCGTCGAGGCGTCCCGGCCGATCTGGGCGGTGCCGAATTGCGCGTCGCCGACCAGGTCCTCGCCGTCGATGACCAGGTTGCTGGCCGTCACCTCGCCCGCGTCGCCGCCTGCCGTCAGCTTGAACACCACGGTGCCGACCGGGGTGGCCACCTCGGCGGACTGGCAGATGTCGCTGAGCCGGGCGTCACCGATGCCGAGCAGCGCCACCGGGTGGCCCTTCCCGTCCACCGACTTGTCGGTCTGCACGTACGAGGAGAGCCCCGAGCTGGTCAGCTTCCCCGACGCGACCTGGAAGCTGGTGCCGGAGACCGCGAAGGACGCGGCCAGCGCGCCCTCGGCCATCACATTGGCCATGATCCCTACGGCGACGATCGCCGGCAGGGCGACGACCGCGGTCTTCTTCCAGGCGGTTCTGCCTTCGGCCAACGGCCGCTTGGCTGCGCTCACTTGATCCTCCCGTACGATCCGTCGAACCCGCGAAAGCCGGTGCAGGGGGAGTGCGAATGCAGGTCTGCCATACTGCGGGCATCCTGTGGCAGTTGGAGAGTAGGGCCGAATTTGAATAATAGTCAACAGCGCGGAACGACCGTAAAATCCCAGGTCCGTCGCTCCGAACTCATCGCAACCGGCCGGAAGTTGTTCGCCGACACCTCCTACGACGCCCTGTCGATGGACGACATCGCCCAGCACGCCGGGGTCGCCAAGGGGTTGATCTACTACTACTTCAAGTCCAAACGGGGCTACTACCTGGCCATAGTCGAGGACTCCGTGGCGGACCTGGTGTCGCGCGCCGCGAGCGACACCGACCTGCCCCGCGCCGAACGGGTCCACCGCACCATCGACGGCTACCTCCGGTACGCCGAGCACCATCAGGCGGCCTACCGGACGATCGTCAGCGGCGGTGTCGGCTTCGACACCCAGGTGCAGGCCATCCGGGACGCGGTGCGCGAGGAGTTGATAGCGACCATCGCCGAGGGCGCCTACGGCCGTCGCGCGATACCCGCCCTGGCCCGGCTCGCCCTGGTCGGCTGGCTGGGCACCGTGGAGAGCGTCACGCTCGACTGGCTGGGATCCCTGGAGCCGCCGCGCGACACGGTGCGCGAGCTGCTGGTGCGGATGCTGCGCCACACGCTGGACACCATCGAGGAGTTCGACCCGTCCTGTCCGGCCCCGGAGCCGTCCGCCTAGGCCGGGGCATGCCGCAGGGGCGGCCGGCGACCGCCGACCGCCCCTGGCCCAAGTGCCGTGCTAGTGGATCGACTTGATCAGCTCGCCGTTGCTCGTGTCGCCGCTCAGCTCCCAGAAGAAGGTGCCGCCGAGGCCGTGGCTGTTCTTGTAGGTCATCTTCCCGGCGATGGTGGCCGGGGTGTCATAGCTCCACCAGTTGTTGCCGCAGTACGCGTAGGCCGTCCCCGCGACGGTGCCGTTGGCGGGGCACTTGGACCTGAGCACCTTGTAGTCGTCGATGCCCTGCTCGTAGGTGCCCGCCGCGGGCCCCGTCGCGGTGCCGCCCGGCGCCTTCTGCGTCACGCCCGTCCAGCCGCGCCCGTAGAACCCGATGCCGAGCAGGAGCTTGCCCGGCGGGATGCCGAGGCCCTTGAGCTTGCTGATGGCCGCGTCGGTGTCGAAGCCCTGGGTGGGGATCTGGCTGTAGGAGGTCAGCGGTGAGTGCGGGGCGGTCGGGCCCTTGGCCGCCCAGGCGCCGAAGAAGTCGTACGTCATCGGGTTGTACCAGTCGACGTACTGGGCCGCGCCCGCGTAGTCGGTGGCGTCCATCTTGCCCTTCGCCGAGGCGTCGGCGGTGATGGCGGCGGTGACCAGGCCGGAGCGGCCGAACTTCGAACGCAGCGCCGCCAGCAGGTTCTTGAAGGCCTCGCGCCCGCTGGTGTCGCAGGTGAGCCCGCAGGCGTTGGGGTACTCCCAGTCGATGTCGATGCCGTCGAAGACGTCCGCCCAGCGCGGGTCCTTGACCAGCGAGTAGCAGGAGTCGGCGAACGCGGCCGGGTTCTTCGCGGCCTCGCCGAACCCGCCCGACCAGGTCCAACCGCCGAACGACCAGAGGACCTTGAGCCCGGGGTGCTTCTTCTTGAGCTCGCGCAGCTGGTTGATGCTGCCGGCCACCGGCTGGTCCCACTTGTCGGCGGTGCCGTCGACGCTGGAGGACGCGTCGTACGTCTTCTGGTAGTCGGCGTAGGCGTCGCCGACGGCGCACTTGCCGCCGGTGACGTTCCCGAACGCGTAGTTGATGTGGGTCAGCCGGGCGGCCGAGCCCGAGGTCTCGATGTTCTTCACGTGGTAGTTGCGCTGGTAGACGCCCCAGTCGGTGAAGTACCCGACGACCTTGGAGCCCGCCGCCGCGGCGCGCGGGGCCTCGGGGGTCCGGTCGGGGGAAGCGGTGGCGCTGCCCGCGCCGGCGAGCAGGGCGACGCCGAGCGCGCCGGTACACGCGGCGGCGGTCAGCGCTCTGAGGCGGGCGGAACGGGGTCCGAGCATCGTGATCTCCTCGTGGGGAAGGGGAGAGTGGGGCCGGGCACGACTGCTTTGACATGAACGCACAAAGTCGCTGAAGGGAACGCTAGAAGGACTAGACCAGTGCGGTCAATGGTGCGCCCGCTTCCGCGGCGCTGGATTCCGGCGCGCGCTGCCGCCGGGAGCCCGGTGGAAATCGTGATCTTGGGGCCAGTGACGCGACGCGTCCGATCGGGCATACTCACAGCGCCACGGCCGCCCGCCTGCTACTTCCGTGACCCGGAGGGGAAGGTAACGGCCGTAGAGCAGAGTCACCGGCGGCGCCGCCACACCCTGCGCGTGCGTCCGTCGAAGCGCCCGACAGGGAGGAGAGCGCCGCCATGCCCGACCGTGCCCCACAGCCGGTGGAACGACAGCTGCCCACCGAAGAGGCCCGGGACCTTGTCGCGCTGGTGCGCGACATCGTCCAGCGGGAGATCGCGCCTCGGGCCGCCGAGCAGGAGGACGCCGGGCACTTCCCGCGCGAGATCTTCACCCTGCTCTCCGAATCCGGCCTTCTCGGGCTCCCGTACGACTCCGAGTTCGGCGGCGGCGACCAGCCCTACGAGGTCTACCTCCAGGTGCTCGAAGAGCTCGCCTCGGCCCGCCTCACGGTCGGCCTCGGCGTGAGCGTCCACTCGCTCGCCTGCCACGCGCTGGCGGGCTACGGCACCAAGGAGCAGCAGTCCGAGCACCTGCCCGCCATGCTCGGCGGCGGTCTGCTCGGCGCGTACTGCCTCTCCGAGCCCTCCTCGGGATCCGACGCCGCCTCGCTGCGCACCAAGGCCGTGCGGGACGGGGCCGACTGGATCATCACCGGCACCAAGGCCTGGATCACCCATGGCGGGATCGCCGACTTCTACACCGTGCTGGCCCGCACCGGCGGCGAAGGCGCCCGGGGCATCACGGCCTTCCTCGTCCCGGGCGACGCCGAGGGGCTGAGCGCGGCCGCGCCCGAGAAGAAGATGGGCATGAAGGGCTCGCCCACCGCCCAGCTCCACTTCGACGGCGTACGCGTCCCCGACGCCCGCCGCGTCGGCGAGGAGGGCCAGGGCTTCGCGATCGCGCTCTCCGCGCTCGACTCGGGGCGCCTCGGCATCGCGGCCTGCGCGATCGGCGTCGCCCAGGCCGCCCTCGACGAGGCCCTCGCGTACGCCACCGGTCGCGAGCAGTTCGGCCGTCCCATCGCCGACTTCCAGGGCCTGCGCTTCATGCTCGCCGACATGGCGACCCAGATCGAGGCGGGCCGCGCGCTGTACCTGGCCGCCGCCCGGCTCCGCGACGCGGGCCGCCCCTTCTCCCGCCAGGCCGCGATGGCCAAGCTGTTCTGCACGGACGCCGCGATGAAGGTGACCACGGACGCCGTCCAGGTTCTGGGGGGTTACGGCTACACGGCCGACTTCCCCGTCGAGCGATTCATGCGCGAGGCGAAGGTCCTTCAGATCGTCGAGGGCACCAACCAGATCCAGCGCATGGTCATCGCCCGCCACCTCGCTGGTCCGGAGACCCGCTGACCCCTGCCGCGCCGCGCCCCGGCCACACCGGGGCCGCCGCGAGCCGGGCCCACTCCTGGTCCCGGTGGCCCGGGAGGGTCCGCCCACTACTGGCCCAATGGTGGAGCAGGGCCTGGTAGATGGGCGCGTCAGCGTGGTGCAGAACCGATTCTTCTGTGGTGGAGGCGGGGGTGGGCGGCGCGAGTCGGCGCCGTCCTCGGCCGGGTGCGGTCGAATAGAGCAAACTCATAGCTTGGCCAACGCGACCCGCCGCGCGGGGGTCACCCCCGGGGGGATTCGGCCCTACGTCCGAACCCTGCCCGCCCCAGGCGCCGCCCTTCGCGCCTCCAGCCCCCTTCGCCTGGCACCGCTGCGGGTCGCCCGCCTCGGGTGACTCAGGCCCCCCTCGCGTTAACTCCCGCCTCCCTGCGGCCTGTTCGCGCTCCGAACCCTGAGGTGGCTCCACGCGGTTCCCGTGCCTCTTGGCCCGTTGGGGTGCAGGTACGTGGCGGTGTGGCCCCTGGGCCCGGTGTGTCGTCGGCTTTCGGCCGTGCGGGGTTGTTCGCGCAGTTCCCCGCGCCCCTGAGGGGGTTGGTGTGGGGGTGTGGTTGTGCCGACCCGGGTCCGGTGTGTTGTCGGCTTTCGGCTGTGTGGGGTTGCTCGCGCAGTTCCTCGCGCCCCTGGGGGGTGTGGCTTGGAGGGGGTGTGGTTGTGCGGCCCCCGGGCTCGGTGTGTTGTCGGCTTTCGGCCGTCGGCGGCTGTTCGCGCAGTTCCTCGCGCCCCTGGGGGTGTTGGTGTCCCTGGCCGCCCTGTGGGGGTGGCTGGGAGCGCGTCTCGGGCGCGAAACGGGGGGCAGGGCCGCCGGGAGGGGTGCAGGGGACGGAGTCCCCGCGGGGTCTGGGGCGGAGCCCCAGGAGCGGGACAATCCAATCCCCGTCACGGGTGGGTGGGTGGGGAACTCCCCCCGGGGGGTGGGAACCATCCAACCCCCGTCACGGGTGGGTGGGCAACTCCCCCCGGGGGAGGGGGCGGGTGCCGTTCGGGGTATGGCGAGGCGAGGGGAGCTGACGTACCGTCAGGTCTGCCGTTCACGCCGGAGGTTGCCCATGCCGCCCCAGGACCGCCCCGTCCCTCTCGACGAGTACCCCATCCACCAGGCCCCGCTCTCGATGAAGCACGTCGTGACCGGCGACCGCAACGCCTACGACCGCTGCATCTTCCACGTCTTCGACCACCACGGCCGCGCCCTGCTCATCGCGGGCCTCGGCGTCTACCCCAACACCGGGGTGATCGACGCCTACGCCACCCTCCGCGTGGGCGACCTGCTGCACGCCGTCCGTGCCTCCGACGCCCTCACGGACGACCGTATGAACCTCGCCGTCGGTCCCCTGCGGATCACCGTTGACGTCCCGCTGCGCCGCCTCGGCCTGCACTGCGCTCCCGATCCGGGCGACCCGGGTTCACTCTCGTACGACATCGTCTGGAACGCCGACTTCCCCGCGCTGTGGGAACCCCATCACGTGCAGCGCCGGGGGGACCGGCTCACGCTGGAGGGGCGGCGGTTCGTGCAGGCGGGCCGGTGCGAGGGCGTGATCCGCGTCGGTGGCGAGGAGACGGCCGTGACGGCGGGGGAGTGGACCGGGACGCGCGACCGCAGCTGGGGAGTGCGGCCGATCCCCGGCGAGGACGCCGGGCGCGGCGACGAGTACCGGCCCGAGGGCTTCCACTGGCTCTGGGTCCCGGCCCGGTTCGACGACCGGTTCGTGATGGTCGTCGCCCAGGAGGACGCCGACGGCTACCGCACCCTGAACGAGGCGGTACTGGTGCGCGACGGTCACCCCGATGCCCAACTCGGCTGGCCCCAGGCCGACATCACCTACCGCCCCGGCACCCGCCACCCCGAACGCGCGGTCATCCACCTCACCGACAAGGCCCGCAAACCCCTCGAGCTCGGCGTCGAGGTCCTCGCCTCCTCGCCGCTGGCGGTCGGCGCCGGCTACCCGCCCGCCGACGGCTGGCAGCACGGCACCTGGCAGGGCCGCGGCTGGACCGACCGGCAGGTCTACGACCTGTCCGACCCGGCCGCCCACCCGATGGCCGCGTACGGAGTCACCGACCATGCCGCCCGCTTCACCCTCGACGGGCGGACCGGATACGGGATCTTCGAGCACGGCAGCTTCGGCCGCCACGACCCCAGCGGCTTCGCCGACTACACCTCCGTAGCCCCCTGAGGCCCTCCGTGAAGGAGCACGCCCATGGCCACCGCGCCCCGTCCCCGCACCTCCACCCGCGACCCCGAGGACGTCGGACGCCGCCTCACCGCCTGGCTGGACGCCCGGCTGCCCGGCGCACGCGTCGGTGACATCCGGGTGCCGTCCTCCAACGGCATGTCCAGCGAGACCCTCCTCTTCGACATCGAGCACCCCGACACCCCCGTCCGCGCCTGCGCCCTGCGGCTCGCCGCCGACCCGGCCGCGTACACCGTCTTCCCCGTGTACGACATGGGCCGTCAGTACCGCGTCATGCGCCTGGTCGCCGAGCACACCGACGTTCCCGTGCCGCGGGTGCGCTGGCTGGAAGAGGACCCCGAGCCGCTCGGCGCGCCGTTCTTCGTGATGGACCGGGCCGAGGGACGCGTCCCGCCGGACGTCATGCCCTACACCTACGAGGGCAACTGGCTGCACGCCGCCACCGACGCCGAGCGCGCCCGCCTCCAGGAGGGCACCGTGTCCGTGCTCGCGCGCCTGCACAGTCAATTCCCGCCAGGGGAAGCTGAGTTCCTGCTGCCGGACGCGAACCCCCGGGACTCCGCGCTGCGTCGGCACGTGGAGGCCCAACGGGGCTACTACCGCTGGGTGGTTGAGGGAGTTCCGCGCTCACCCCTCATTGAGGCGGCCTTCGACTGGCTCGACGCGCACTGGCCCGCGGACGAGGGGCCCTCGGTCCTCACCTGGGGAGACGCGCGCATCGGCAACATCGTCTACGACGGCTTCGACCCGGCGGCCGTCCTCGACTGGGAGATGGCCGCCTGCGGCCCGCGCGAACTCGACCTCGGCTGGACCGTCTATCTGCACCGCTTCTTCCAGGACCTGACGGTGGCCTTCGGCCAGCCGGGTCTCCCCGGCTTCCTGCGCCGCGAGGACATCGAGCGACGCTACGCCGAACTCACCGGCCACACCCCGCGCGACATGGAGTTCCACACCCTGTACGCGGCGCTGCGGCACGCCGTGGTCATGCTCCGGATCGCCTACCGGCAGCTGCACTTCGGCGAGGTCGAGCCGCCCGCGGACCCGGACGCGCTGATCATGCACCGGGCCAGTCTTGAGGCCATGGTGCAGGGTACGTACTGGAGTTGAGCGCTCGTCGGCCGGACGCCCCCCTGTGGCGTCCGGCCCGCGGAGCCTGTCGCGCGCTCAGGCGGCGCGGCGCATCTGCGGCACGCGCAGCGGGCGCGAGCCCGGTCCCCCGACGTGCGAGAACGGCTGGGTGCGCCAGTCCAGCCCCTGCGGGAGCGTGAGCAGCAGCGCGGTGTCCTGCTCCTGGACGTCGAGCGACTCGTCCGCCGCCTTCGCCTCCGCCGCGGGACGCCCGGTCCCGGCGCACACGGTCAGGACGAACGGGTTCCACGGGCTGGGGCACAGGGCGTGCTCGGGCAGCTCGTCCTCGTCGGCGAGCAGCGCGATCGGCTGGGCGCAGTCCGGGCAGACCACCCGGTACATCTCGAAGGTGTCGTACGCGTCGAGCGAGTCGTCCTCGTCGACGAGCTCGGCGATATCGACAGGGTCCGGTTCGGTACGTTCACGTTCCGTACGTCCGGTGCGCTTGGGATTCTGCATTGGGACACTCCCCCTCGGGTGGGCCGGCATTGCGCCGCGGCCGCGACCAAAGCAAGCACTTCCCGCCAGGCCGTGGCGATAACCACGAGGCCCCCGCCGAGCCGTCCGCAAACCTGTGGCGTTCGTCACATGCCGCCCGCAGGTGCCGATTCGGGCGCCGCCCGACTGTGCCGGAAGCGACCCGGGGCAATAGGTTGATCGCCATGGAGGAGCTGGACCGTCAGATTGTGGATCTGCTCGTCAAGGACGGGCGGATGAGCTACACCGACCTGGGCAAGGCCACCGGCCTGTCCACCTCGGCGGTGCACCAGCGGGTACGCCGTCTCGAACAGCGCGGTGTCATCCGCGGCTACGCCGCTGTCGTGGACCCCGAGGCGGTGGGCCTGCCGCTGACCGCGTTCATCTCGGTCAAACCCTTCGACCCCAGCGCCCCCGACGACATCGCGGAGCGGCTGGCGGGCGTGCCGGAGCTGGAGGCCTGCCACAGCGTGGCCGGGGACGAGAACTACATCCTCAAGGTGCGGGTGGCGACCCCGCTGGAGCTGGAGCACCTGCTGACCCGCATCCGCACCCTGGCCGGCGTCTCGACCCGTACCACCGTCGTCCTGTCCACCCCGTACGAGGCGCGGCCGCCGCACATCTGAGCCGTCCCGGCGGGGCGGCCGCGCGCCCGTCCACGCCCGACGGGCGCGGCCGCCGCGCATCCGGCCCACCCCGTACGGGGCGTGGCCGCCGCGTCTTTAGGCTGTCTCCATGAGTTCCGCGAGTTCCGCACCCGAAGAGACCGCCCACCGCACCGTCCTGCTGCGCGGGGGCGACGTGCACAGCCCCGCCGACCCCTTCGCCACCGCGATGGTCGTCGAGCGCGGACACGTGGCCTGGGTCGGCTCGGAAGGCGCCGCGGACGCCTTCGCGGGCGGGGTGGACGAGGTCGTCGACCTCGAAGGCGCCCTGGTCACCCCGGCGTTCACCGACGCACATGTGCACACCACCGCCACCGGCCTGGCCCTGACCGGCCTCGACCTGACCCCGGCCCGCACCCTGGCCGAGGCCCTCGACGCCGTACGCGCCCACGCCGCCGCCCGCCCCGAGGACCGGGTGCTGCTCGGTCACGGCTGGGACGCCGCCCGCTGGCCCGAGCGGCGCCACCCCTCGCGCGCCGAACTCGACGCCGCCACCGGCGGGCGCCCGCTCTACCTGCCCCGCGTCGACGTCCACTCGGCCGTCGTCACCACCGCCCTGCTCGACCTCGTCCCCGGCGTCCGTGACCTGGCCGGATACCGGGACGGCGAGCCGCTCACCGGTGCCGCGCACCACGCGGTGCGGGCCGCCGCGCACGGCGCGGTCACCCCGCGCCAGCGCACCGAGGCGCAGCGCGCGGCCCTGCGGCACGCCGCCTCCCTGGGCATCGGCAGCGTCCACGAGTGCGGCGGCCCCGAGATCTCCGACGAGGACGACTTCACCTCGCTGCTGAGGCTGTCGCGCGAGGAGGCCGGGCCGCGGGTGTTCGGCTACTGGGCCGAGCGCGTCACCGGGGCCAAGGACGCCGATCGCATCCGCGAACTCGGTGCGGTGGGCGCGGCCGGAGACCTCTTCGTGGACGGCTCGCTCGGCTCCCACACCGCCTGCCTGCACGCCCCGTACGCGGACGCCCCGCACACCGGGACCGGCCACCTGGACGTGGCCGGCATCGCCGCCCATGTGGCTGCCTGTACCGAGGCGGGAATCCAGGCGGGCTTCCACGCGATCGGTGACGCCGCCGTCACCGCCGTCGTCGAGGGAGTCCGGGCCGCCGCCGAGCAGGTGGGCCTCGCCCGGATCAGGGCCGCCCGGCACCGCGTCGAGCACGCCGAGATGCTCACCCCCGCCACGATCGCCGCCTTCGCCGAGCTCGGCCTCACGGCCTCCGTGCAGCCCGCGTTCGACGCGGTGTGGGGCGGCGAGGAAGGCATGTACGCCGAGCGGCTCGGCGTCGAGCGGGCCCGCACCCTCAACCCGTACGCGGCCCTGCTGCGGGCCGGGGTGCCGCTCGCCTTCGGCTCCGACTCGCCGGTGACCCCGCTCGACCCGTGGGGGACGGTGCGCGCGGCCGCCTTCCACCGCACCGCCGAGCACCGGATCTCGGCCCGGGCCGCCTTCACCGCCCACACCCGGGGCGGCTGGCGAGCCCTCGGCCGGGACGACGCGGGCACCCTGGTGCCCGGGGCTCCGGCCGACTACGCCATCTGGCGCGCCGAAGAACTGGTGGTCCAGGCCCCGGACGACCGGGTGGCCCGCTGGTCCACCGACCCGCGCTCGGGCACCCCGGGCCTGCCCGACCTCACGCCGGGCGCGGCCCTGCCGGTCTGTCTGCGCACCGTGGTGTTCGGACAAACGGTATTCGAGCGGCCGAACGAGTGACATAGGGACAATTCGTACCGTTGGCGGACGGCCGTCACGGCATCGCCACGACCTGCGGATCTTCGGCACTGGCCTGGTGATTTGAAAAAACGTCGCAGCTCACACCGCTGTTGACAGAAAGCGCCCAGGGGCCGGTAGGTTCGGCCGAGTCCACCACAGGACGTCCGACCGGTTAAAACCTCCACGCAGTCGTCGAACGCCGCTGGGTCATGGGGCGGGGTGCCGCACCGGCACCCCGTCACTGGGAGCCAGGTTCAGCGCCCGCGCCTCGGGGGCGAGGGAAGGTTTCAGCCGTGAGGGTGTCCCCCCTGCCCCTGCGGGCCCCGGGGACGGTGCGACCCGGGTGGGGCCCGGTCGCTCAGTAGACAACGGCTCTCGGTCGACCCGCAGCCAGCGGGTCCCAGGTCGGCCCGAAGGGCGCCGGGCCCCGGTACCGACACGTTCCCCACTTCCGGCATTCCGGCGGATCCCCGCCGCCATCCGGGCGCATCCGACACCACGCACCCTCGCGGTGCGGCCTGATCACGACCGCTCGCTATGGTGGACCTCTGCGTACGGACAATAAGGGGCAGCAGTGAACGACGGCGGTCAGAGGCGGTACGGCCCGCTGGGCAAAGCCTTGGTGATCATTCCGACCTACAACGAGGCGGAGAACATCAAGCCGATCGTCGCCCGCGTCAGAGCGGCGGTCCCCGAGGCCCACATTCTGGTCGCCGACGACAACAGCCCTGACGGCACGGGCAAGTTCGCCGACGAGATCGCGGCCGAGGACGACCAGGTGCACGTGCTGCACCGCAAGGGCAAGGAAGGCCTCGGCGCGGCCTACCTGGCGGGCTTCCGCTGGGGCATCGAGCACGACTACGGCGTGCTCGTCGAGATGGACGCCGACGGCTCCCACCAGCCCGAGGAACTGCCCCGGCTGCTCACCGCCCTCAAGGGCGCCGACCTGGTGCTCGGCTCCCGTTGGGTGCCCGGCGGCCGGATCGTGAACTGGCCCAAGTACCGCGAGTTCATCTCGCGCGGCGGCTCCACCTACTCCCGGCTGCTCCTCGGCGTCCCGATCCGCGACGTCACCGGCGGCTACCGGGCCTTCCGCCGCGAGACCCTCGAAGGCCTCGGCCTCGACGAGGTCGCCTCCGCCGGCTACTGCTTCCAGGTCGACCTGGCCCGCCGCGCGGTCGGCGCCGGCTTCCATGTGGTCGAGGTACCCATCACGTTCGTCGAGCGCGAACGCGGCGACTCGAAGATGAGCAACGACATCCTGGTCGAGGCGCTCTGGCGGGTCACGGCCTGGGGCGTCGGCTCGCGCGCCAACAAACTCCTGGGCCGCAAGCCTTCGTGACCAGGGCGTACTGATCCGCTCCTTACGCCGTCCGGATCGGCTCCCAGGCACACTGGGAGCATGACGACCGGCACTCCGCCTCCCACCGAAGCTCCCAAGCGCTCGCGCGCCCGCACCTTCGTCCCTCTGGGGATCGCCGCCTGGCTGGTCCTGGAGATCTGGCTGCTCACCGTGGTGGCCGGAGCGACCAGCGGCCTCACGGTCCTGCTGCTGCTCATCGGCGGCCTGCTGCTCGGCAGTTACGTCATCAAGCGGGCCGGGCGCCGCGCCTTCCGCAACCTCACCCGGACGTTCCAGCAGGAGCAGTCCGGGGCCGCCCCGCAGGCTGCCGGGCCGGGCGGCGAGGGCAACGCGCTCACGATGCTGGGCGGTCTGCTGCTGATCATCCCCGGCTTCGTCTCGGACGCCCTGGGGCTGCTCTGCCTGGTGCCGCCGGTACGGAAGTTCGTGGCCCGGCGCGCCGAGCGCTCGCTGCGCGAGCGGATGCGGACCGCCGCTCCGGGCAGCTTCGGCGACGCCTTCCAGCAGGCCCGCATCCACTACCCGGACGGCAAGGTCGTGCCCGGCGAGGTCGTCCGGGACGACGCCCCGCGCGAGGACCTGGGTCCGCGCCCACCGCTGACACCCTGACCGGGACCGGTTGTGGTTCCGGCACAAAGCTGAGGGCCGGTCACACCATCTGGTGTGACCGGCCCTCAGCTTTGTGCGCTGTATCGCCGAACTGTGCGATCAGGCGGACTTGCGGCTGTCGCGCGGATGCACGGCAATGTTCATGGTGCCGGAACGAAGGACCTCCAGCCTCTCGGCCAGAACCTCCTCCAGCTCCTCGCGGGTGCGCCGCTCCATGAGCATGTCCCAGTGCGTACGCGCGGGCTTGCCCTTCTTCTCCTCAGGACCGTCGCCGTCCACCAGGAGTGCGGGGGCCCCGCAGACCTTGCACTCCCACTCCGGCGGGATCTCCGCCTCCACCGAGAAGGGCATCTCAAAGCGATGTCCCTTCTCGCATGCGTACTCCACGGCCTGGCGCGGGGCCAGATCGATGCCGCGGTCGGTCTCGTAGCTGGTCACCACGAGGCGCGTGCCGCGAAGAGCTCGCTCACTCATGAATCGTGCCTCCCGGGCTTGTCGCCCACAGGACAGGTGTCACTGTCGTCGTCATCCGGTCAACGTCCGGTCGGCGGTAAAGATTCCCGTTCTGGGTCATGCGTCGCCGTCGTGCCGCCCCTTGTTGTACCCACCAGTGACCGGTTTGTCACATCTGACAGCAGATGTCACCCAGCGTCTTCCCTACTCGAGCACGCAGTAACGGTCCGCCTGGCAGGCCAAAGGCGTACACTACCGGCCTTTCACTTCGACGTCTAAATCCGCGCCGGAACAGGGTTTCCCGCGGCCGCCACGGCGGCCCGCACGGGAACCCGTGCGAGCAGCACGAACCCGGCCGCGAAGAAGACCACGAGCGAGATGATCGCATCCCGGTAGCTCCCGGTCAGCTGATACGCGAGACCGAACACCAATGGCCCCAGCCAGCTCAGTCCCCGGTCGCTCATCTCGTAGGCCGAGAAGTATTCGGCCTCCTTGCCGCTCGGGACCAGGTGTGAGAAGAGCGACCTCGACAGGGCCTGGCTGCCGCCGAGCACCGTCCCGATGGCTCCCGCCAGGACGAAGAAGAGCGCCGGCTCATGGGCGGGCAGGAAGAAACCGGCCGCGAGGATCACCGTCCAGACGGCGAGGGAGCCCAGGATCGTCCGCTTCGCGCCGTACGTCCGGGCCAGGCGCCCCATCCCGAGCGCGCCCCCCACCGCGAGCACCTGCACGAGGAGCACGGCCACGATGAGGGTGTCCTGGTCGAGCCCGAGCTCCTCGGACCCGTAGACCGAGGCCTGCGAGATCACCGTCTGCACACCGTCGTTGTAGATGAGGTACGCGAGGAGGAAGGCCAGGGTCAGCGGGCGGGCCCGCATGTCCCGCAGCGTCGCGATCAGCTGCCGCCAGCCCGCCCCCACCTTCCCCGCGGCAGCCGGCGCCGGGGCCACCCGGCGGTCGCGCAGCCGTTTCAGCGGGACCAGCGTGAAGGCGCCCCACCAGATGCCCGCCGAGGCCAGGCAGATCCGTACCGCCGTCGACTCGGACACCCCGAAGCGGTCGTGCCCCGCGTAGAGCACCAGGTTGAGGACGAGCACGCCGGCGCCCGAGGTGTAGCCGAAGGCCCAGCCGCGCGAGGACACCCGGTCGCGTTCCTCGGGGCCCGCGATCTGCGGCAGATACGCGTTGTAGAGGACCATCGACACCGACAGGGACGCGTTCGCGACGATCAGGAGCGCCGCGCCCAGCAGATAGCGGTGGCCGTCCAGGAAGAACATCCCGGCCGTCGCGGTCGCGCCCGTGTAGGCGGCGGCCGCGAGGAGCGGCTTCTTGCGGCCGCCGCGGTCGGCGGCGGCGCCCACGATCGGCATGAGGACCACCGCCAGGATCACCGACGCGGACACGGCGTACGCGAACAGCGAGCCCGCCCGCACCGCGATGCCCAGGGGGTGCACGAAACCGTCCGAGTCCGCCGCCGATTTCGCCAGAGCGGTCAGGTACGGGCCCAAAAAGACCGTGAGCACACTCGTCGAGTACACCGAGCAGGCGAAGTCGTAGAAGTACCAGCCCCGTTGCTCCCGCGCGCGGTCGGCCGCCCCCACCGGCTGATCGGTGCGGTCCGCCAGGTCCGTGGTCTCAGCGCCCATCGCGCGCCCCCTCGCTCGTGCCCCGTACGCGAGCGGTGGCCGCCGGGTCAGTTCCAGGCCCCCCGGTCGGTCAGTACCGTGCGCAGCGTCTCCAGATGATCGGTCATGATGCCATCCACGCCGAGGTCGAGCAGGGCCGTCATCCGAGCGGGATCGTTGATCGTCCAGACGTGGACCTGCAGGCCAAGGGCGTGCGCGGTCTGCACGAAGCGGCGGTCCACGACCGGGATGCCGCTCTGGCGCTCGGGCACCTGGGCGCTGACGGCGCCCGCGCGCAGCGGCACCGCGAGCCCGTAGGAGCGCAGTCGCAGCGCGGCGACACCGCGCACGCCGTACGACGTCGCCAGGCGCGGGCCCGCGAGCCGGTGGGCCCTGGCGACCCGGGCCTCCGAGAAGGAGCCGACGCAGACCCGGTCCCATGCGCCGGTGCGGCGGATCAGATCGATCAGCGGGACGAGCGCCGACTCGGCCTTGAGGTCGACGTTCCAGCGGGCGCCGGGGAAGGCCTCCAGGAGCTCCTCGAACAGCGGCAGCGGCTCCCGCCCGGCCACCCGGGCCCGCCGGACCTCGGCCCAGGGCAGCTCGGCGATCCTTCCCCGGGCATCGGTGACGCGGTCGAGCGTCGCGTCGTGGAAGGCGACCAGGCGCCCGTCGGCCGTGGTGTGCACATCGGTCTCGAAGTACCGGTAGCCCGCCTTCGCGGCCCGCTCGAAGGCGGCCGCGGTGTTCTCGATGCCGTCCGCCGCCCCGCCGCGGTGGGCGAACGGGATCGGCGACGGGTGGTCCAGATAGGGGTGGCGTACGCGAGTCACCGGGGAAGTATCGCGCGCTACGGTGTCGCCTCCGCGACGGCCGTGCCGCGTGCGGGTGCCGGGGAGGTGACCTCGAACGCGGGGGCGGGGGACGCGCCCGGTTGCGGGGCCCGGGGCGCTTCGGGGATCGCGAAGACGCGCAGGAAGAACTGGGCCAGCGGCCCGATCGCGAGCGCGTACAGCACCGTGCCGACGCCGAGCGAGCCGCCGAGCAGGAATCCGGTCGCCACCACGGCCACCTCGAGCGACGTGCGCACGAGCCGGATCGAGCGGCCCGTCGCCCGGTGCAGGCCCGTCATCAGGCCGTCGCGCGGGCCCGGGCCGAAGCGGGCCGAGATGTACAGGCCGGTCGCGGCGCCGTTGCAGACGATCCCGGCGGCCGTCAGCGGGACCTGGGCGAGCAGGCCGTGCACATCGGGCACGACGGCGAGCGTCCCGTCCATGAAGACGCCGATCGCGAAGACGTTGGACACGGTGCCGAGCCCCGGGCGCTGGCGCAGCGGGATCCACAGCAGCAGCACCGCCGCCCCGACGATGATCGACACGACGCCTATGGAGAGACCGGTGTGCCCCGCGAGGCCCTGGTGCAGCACACCCCAGGGTTCGAGGCCGAGCCCGGCGCGGACGAGCAGTCCCGAACTGACGCCGTACAGAGCGAGACCGACGTACAGCTGGAGCAGTCTCCGCGTGAGGTGCGTGGACACGGTGGTCCCCCCTGGGTGGTGGTAGTGGACTGACTCATGACACTGTGTGGCAGGGAAATGGACCCCAACCATGGCCAATTCCGGGAAGGTGGACTGACTTCATGGCGCAGTGGACCTCGGCGATCGGGCCTGCTCAGCTCGCCCGTCAGCTCACAGCACAGCAGCCCCGCCCGGTCGGCGCCGGGCTGCGCAAGCCGCCCGCCTACCGGGCGCTGGCCGACGGGATCCGGCTGCTCGTCCTCGAAGGCCGCGTCCCCGCCGCCGCCCGGCTGCCCGCCGAGCGCGAACTGGCCGCCGCCCTCTCGGTGAGCCGTACGACGGTCGCCGCCGCCTACGAGGCGCTGCGTGCCGAGGGTTTCCTCGAATCGCGGCGCGGCGCGGGCAGCTGGACCGCCGTGCCCGCCGGGCACCCGCTGCCCGGCCGGGGGCTCGAACCGCTCCCGCCCGAGTCGCTCGGCTCGATGATCGACCTGGGCTGCGCGGCCCTGCCCGCCCCCGAGCCCTGGCTGACCCGGGGCGTCCAGGGCGCGCTCGAAGAGCTTCCGCCGTACGCCCACACCCACGGAGACTATCCGGCGGGCCTGCCCGCGCTGCGCCAGATGCTGGCCGACCGCTACACCGCCCGCGGCATTCCGACGATGCCCGAGCAGATCATGGTGACCACCGGTGCGATGGGGGCGATCGACGCCATCTGTCATCTGTTCGCCGGACGCGGCGAGCGCATCGCCGTCGAGTCACCTTCCTACGCCAACATCCTCCAGCTCATGCGCGAAGCGGGCGCCCGGCTCGTGCCGATCGCCATGGCCGAGGGGCTGACCGGCTGGGACCTGCCGCGCTGGCGCCAGGTGCTCAGGGACGCCGCGCCCCGGCTCGCGTACGTCGTCGCCGACTTCCACAACCCCACCGGGGCGCTTGCCGACGAGGACCAGCGCCGCCGGCTCGTGGACGCGGCCCGCTCGGCCGGCACGGTGCTCGTCGTGGACGAGACGATGACCGAGCTGTGGCTGGACGAGGACCTCGACATGCCGCGCCCCGTCTGCACCTTCGACCCGGCCGGAGCCACCGTGCTCACGGTCGGCTCGGCGAGCAAGGCGTTCTGGGCGGGCATGCGCATCGGCTGGGTGCGGGCCGCCCCCGACATCATCCGCTCCCTGGTCGCCGCCCGCGCCTACGCCGATCTGGGCACCCCGGTCCTTGAGCAGCTCGCCGTCAACTGGCTCATGGCCACGGGCGGTTGGGAGCAGGCGGTCGAGTTGCGCCGCACCCAGGCCCGCGAGAACCGCGACGCCCTGGTGACGGCGGTGCGGCGCGAACTGCCCGACTGGGAGTTCCATGTGCCGCGCGGCGGACTCACGCTGTGGGTCCGCACCGGGGGCCTGTCGGGCTCCCGCCTGGCCGAGGTCGGCGAACGGGTCGGCGTTCGGGTGCCCTCCGGTCCCCGCTTCGGGGTCGACGGCGCCTTCGAGGGCTATGTGCGCTTGCCGTTCACGGTGGGCGGCCCGGTCGCGGACGAGGCGGCCGTACGCCTGGCCGCGGCGGCCCGCCTGGTGGAGACGGGCGGCGGATCCGGGGGCGCGGAGCCGCCGCGCACCTTCGTGGCGTGAGGGACGGGGGCGCCCACCGCTGACGTCCCGGCCCGTGCCCGCCCCTCAGCCCTCGGCCGGGACCGCCCGCACGGGCGCCGCTTCGACGGGTGCCGCCTCCACGGGAACGGTGTCCGCCACGACCGCCTCCACCGGTGTCGCCACCACCGGGCCCTCGCGGGCCGGGAGGAGGTCGAGGACCGCCTGGCGATGGGCCTCGGCCGTCGCGTCGTCGTACGGGTCCGGGGTCGCCGGGACCTGGAGGCGCAGCACCGGTCCCGTGCCGAGGCGGGCGTAGCCGCGGCCCGGGGGCACGTCCGGGGTGGGGGTGGTGTGCGGAGGGACGCCCAGGACCGATTCGACCTGGCCGGGCGAGACCGGGCCGAGGACCACGCGGGCCCGGGTGTGGCTGCGTACGGGCTCGGACAGGTCGTCCAGGGTGTCGAACTGCTCGGCGACGACGACCGTGACCCCGGCGGCCCGGCCGTGCCGCAGCGGGACCTGGAGCAGGTGCTGCGGGTCGGTGCGGCCGTCGGCAGCGGCCAGGTCCGCGAGGACGCTGGGACGGTCGAGCAGGATCCACAGCGGCCGCTTGGTGTCCTCGGGCGCGGGGCGGCCCGCCTGGCGGGCGCGGTTGGCGGCGATGAGACGGCGCTCGGTCTCGTGCGAGGCCCACTCCAGGGTGGCGAGGGCTCCGGCGAGGCCGCACTCGACGGCCAGGACGCCCGAGCGGCCCGTCAGACAGGCGTACTCGCCGGTTCCGCTGCCCTCGACGATCAGCAGGTCGCCGTGCTGGAGCGCCTGGAGCGCGATCGAGCGGAGCAGGGTCGTGGTGCCCGTGCCGGGCTGGCCGACGACCAGGAGGTGGGGTTCGGTGGAGCGGGGCCCCGTGCGCCAGACCACGGGAGGGGCGTCGTGGCTCGCCCCGCCGGTGGTCACCGGCATGGTCCGCTGCACGGCGTCGGCGTCCGTGAAGCCGAGGACGGTCTCGCCGGGCGAGGTCACGAAGCGCTGGGCGGCGATCGAGGTGGGCAGCGCGTCCAGGACGCTCATGACGAGCTGGTTCCCCTCCTCGTCCCAGGCGAAGTGGTATTCGCGGCCGCGCCCCGACTTGGTGTGCAGGAGCTGTTCGATGCGGGCGCGCGAGGCGGGCTCGCCGTCCGTGAAGTAGGCGGGGTAGCGCACCTGGAGCCGGGTGAGGCGGCCGCTGTCGTCGAACGCGTACTCGCCGAAGGCCTTGTCCCACTCACCTCCGTGGGAGAAGAGCGGGGCCGGGTCCTCGGGGACGGAGAAGTAGGGCACGAGTGCCTCGTAGAGGGCCTGGAGCCGGGCGAGTTCCGCCTCGTCCGGGCCGGTCTTGACGACCGGTTTCTCGCGGCCCTTCCAGGCGGCCGCGCCCATCACCGTGATCAGGGCGAGAAGCGGCCCGTACGGGATGAGCGCGACGACCAGGACGATGGCCGCCGTCAGGAACAGCGCGGGACCACGCCGTTCCTTGGGGGTGGCGGCCCATCTGCCGCGCAGGGCGGCGGCGATCAGCCGCAGGCCGCGGCTGATCGTGATGAGCGGATGGAGAACGTCGGTGGCGCTGTCGGCGGCCGTGCGCGCGATCTCGCGGCTGCGAACGATGGGTGCGCTGCTGCTGCTCAGAATGCGGGGGAGTGGTCGCCGGGCCACATCGTTCTCCTGGAGTCGGGTCCGCGCTGGTGCCGCGGCTCGGTCTGCCGTCGTACGGAGGGCGGCGGGAGGTCAGAACTTGATCCCGCCCAGCAGGCTGGCGAGGCTCGCACCTCCGGCGGTGATGCTCGGGGCGATGGCGGTGCCCGCGAGATAGAAGCCGAAGAGCGAGCACACGAGCGCGTGCGAAGCCTTGAGTCCGTCTTTCTTGAAGAAGAGGAAGCAGATGATTCCGAGCAGCACCACACCTGAGATGGACAGGATCATTTGGGTTCTCCTGGTCGATGGGGACGGTCACCATGAGTTCTTCCAGGCTCACAGGAAGTATCTATGCGATAAAAGGTGCGAATGGGTGAAACTCCGGCAATTTCACTGGAGTGGCGGATATGACAAGCGGGTCGGAGCGGGACACTGTGCGGCCACCGGGACGCGAAACCGTCACTCGCGGTGATCTTTGCCGCCGATCGGCCACGTCATGTCGCCCGTCGGGCAGTACCCTGTCGATTCACTCGTACGGCTCCGTCGCCGTGCGGGTTCGTTCCGTTGCGCCTAAGGAGTTTTCGATGAGCGAGGAACTCGATCCCGAGGTGGTCGAGCTGGCGGCCAAGGTCTTCGACGCGGCCCGCCGGGGCGACGCCGAGGCGCTCGCCGCCTACGTCGACGCCGGGGCGCCCGCGAACCTGACCAACGACCGCGGCGACTCGCTCGTGATGCTGGCCGCCTACCACGGCCACGCCGACGCGGTGAGCACCCTGTTGGCCCGGGGCGCCGACGCCGACCGTGCCAACGACCGCGGCCAGACCCCGCTCGCCGGCGCCGTCTTCAAGGGCGAGGAAGCCGTGATCAAGGCCCTCCTGGCCGGCGGAGCCGATCCTTCCGCCGGGACGCCGTCGGCGGTCGACACCGCCCGGATGTTCGGCAAGGCGGAGCTGCTGGCCCTGTTCGGGGCCAACTGAGCGTCCACCAAGCGTTTACGGGGGATCCACCGAAGAGCCCGCGGAGAGGGGCGCCGTAAATGTGGTCGCGATGGCGAAATGGCTGGGTCATCATGACGTCGAACCCCTACATCGGGGGCAGGGTCCCTACATCGGGGACCGCGACGAGAGGCAGGAAGATGGTCTACACCAAGCAGAAGACGGCGGGCGACCCCTCATGTTGCTGCGCGGCCTAGGGCAAGGCACGAATCCCGGTTGCGTCGACAGCTTGATGTGAGGCTATTTCCATGTTCGATCCAGTCATAGCGCCGAGCGGCACGCTGCTCGGCCTGCTGCAGCGGGGCCGCGGCGACGGCACCCTGCACGCGCTGGCCGCCCCGCGCGACGAGGCCCTGGCGGCCCTCAACCACTGCGTACTGAGCGACCCACGCCACGACTGGCAGGTCGAGAACCGCTCCTTGTACTACGCGCGCCTCTTCCTGGACCTCGACGGCGGGCTCGACCAGATCGAGCGGCACCTCTTCGGCGCCGAGGACATCCTCGACACCGAGGACTCCAGGACCGGGCTCGCCCTCGCGGTGCTCGGCCACCTCGCCTCGTACGGCAGGAACGACGCGCTCGCGCTGCTCCGCCGCTACGCCGCGGCCGGCTCCAACTGGGCCTGGGCGCTGGACGAGCTCGCGCTGCGTGACGACGACGCGCATCTGCGCGCCCTCGCCGTGCCGGTCCTCGACCGCTTCCCCGCCACCGCGCAGGGTGACGCGGAGCTCGCGGCCACCGTGCGGGACGCCTACGAACCGCGGCCCTGGCGGCTGTGGGCCGAGGACCCGCGCGAGAGCGTGGGCGCCCGGGTGCGGGCCGCCCAGGAGAGCGGCTCCTTCGACCGCTGGCAACGGCAGATGCGGCCGTCCGGGCCCCGCCCCGGCTGGAGCGTCCAGGCCGTCTTCGACTGGGCTGACGAAGGCCTGGAACGCGGGGCGGTCCTGCACCTGCCCGCGGCCCGGTGCCTCGGCGCGGTCGCCGGACCCGAGGACCGCGACACCATCCTGGAGGCGGCCCGCTCGGGCACCGACGGGGCCCGCGGCGCCGCCCTGCACTATCTCGCCGAGTCACGCGACGCCCGCGTGCTCGACCTGATCGAACGCGCCGTCTCCACCGGTTCGCCCGGCGTCGCCGAGGCGGCTGTCCACGCCTTCGAGCGGATGTGCGGCCCCGAAGCCGTCGACCGGGCCCGCCGCTGGATCCAGCGCCCCGACGAACTCGGCGCCCGCGCCGCCGCCGTGCTCGCCTCGCGGGGCGAGGCCGGCGACGAGAAGCTGGTGCTGGGCGCGCTCCGCGAGACCGTACGCTCCGAAGGCCCCGACGCCCCGCTGCTGAGGGCGCTCGTCGACGGGGCCGGCCGGCTCGGCATCTGCTGCGCCGCCCCGGTGCTGCGGCACGTCTACCGCGAGACCGCCTCCTCCCAGCTGCGCGGCCGCGCCGCCCGCGCGCTGGCCGCCACGGACCCCTCCTTCGCCACCGGTTTCGCCGTCGAATGCCTGTGGGACTGCGAGGAGACCACGCGGGAAGTGGCCGCACAGTACGCCGAGCTCGTCGACGCCCGCGTGGCCGAGCGACTGCGCAGGCTCGCGGCCGACCCGGCCGAGGAGGCCGAGGTGCAGAGCGTCATTCACGACCGGCTCGGCCCGGACCCCACGGCCGTGTGACTCACGGCCCCCACGGGCGGAGCCGTGTGATCCACGGCCGGAGCCCGATGGGGCAACGCTCATGGGACGTTCCCCGGGCGGAAAGATCCAAGTCGGCCGGGCCACTCCCGGCGCGACGACAACACGGGTATGCGTGTCGTCATCGTCACCGAATCCTTCCCGCCCGACGTCAACGGAGTGGCGCACTGCGCCCTGCAGACCGCACGGCATCTGGCCGTCCGCGGTCACCAACCGCTCGTCATAGCCCCGGCCACGGCCACGGGGGAGGGCTCTGACGCGCCCTGCCCGGTCGTCCGGGTGCCCTCGCTGCCGCTGCCCGGCTACCGAGAGGTCCGCCTCGCGCTGCCCACTCGCCGGGTCGCCGCCGCGATCGCCGCGCACCGGGCCGACCTCGTCCACCTGGCGAGCCCCTTCGTCCTCGGCGTACGCGGCATGGCCGCCGCCAGCCGTCTCGGCGTCCCCGCCGTCGCCGTCTACCAGACCGATCTGGCCGGGTACGCGCGCACCTACATGGGCGCCGGAGAAGGCACCGCCTGGCGTCGGCTGCGCGCCGTGCACTCGGCCGCCGACCGCACCCTCGCCCCCTCCGCCGCGGCCCTGCGCGACCTGGTGGAACACGGCGTCCCACGGGTACGGCTGTGGCCGCGCGGCGTCGACACCGACCGCTTTGGCCCCGAACTGCGCGACGAGGCATGGCGTCGCGAACTCGCACCGCGCGGCGAACTGATCGTCGGCTACGTCGGCCGGCTCGCCCCCGAGAAGCACGTGGAGCTCCTCGCGGACGTCTGCGCGCTCGACGGCGTACGCGTGGTCGTCACCGGGGACGGCCCCAGCGCCGCCGCCCTGCGCGGGGCCCTGCCCGGCGCCGTCTTCCTCGGCCGGCGCACCGGCGGTGAACTCGCCCGGATCTTCGCCTCGTTGGACGTCTTCGCGCACACCGGGCCCTACGAGACGTTCTGCCAGACCGTGCAGGAGGCCATGGCGAGCGGGGTGCCGGTGGTGGCGCCCGCCGCGGGCGGCCCGCTCGACCTCGTACGCCACGGCGGCACGGGCCTCCTGGTGCCCCCGGGAGACTCCGGGGCCCTCCGCGACGCCGTGCTCCAACTCGCCGACCCCCGGCTGCGGGCCGCCCATGGACGCGCCGGGCGGGCCGCCGTGCGGGAGCGCACCTGGGCCGCCGTCGGCGATCTGCTCCTTGGCCACTACGCCGATGTCCTCGGGGCGCGCGCGGCGGTGGCGGCATGAGCGGCCTGCGGATCGTGCGGCTCGCCAACTTCGTCACGCCCGCGTCCGGCGGGCTGCGCACCGCGCTGCGCGAACTCGGCCGCGGCTACCGGGAGGCCGGGCACGAGCCCGTCCTGATCGTGCCGGGCGGGCGGGCGCGGGACGAACACACCGAGCAGGGGCGGGTGATCACCCTGCCGGGTGTGCTGCTGCCGGGCACCGGCGGCTACCGGGTGCTCGCGGACCGGCGCCGGGTCCGCCACGTCCTCGACGAGCTCGCGCCCGACCGCATCGAGGTGTCCGACCGCACCACCCTGCGCTGGACGGGCGAGTGGGCGCGCCGGGCCCGGGTGCCCTCCGTGATGGTGTCGCACGAGACGGCCGACGGGGTGCTGCGCACCTGGGGGCTGCCCGAAGCCGTCGCCCGCGGCGCCGCCGACCGGCTCAACCGGCGTACGGGCTGGGCGTTCTCGCGCGTCGTGTGCACCACCGAGTGGGCCGAGCGCGAGTTCGTACGCATCGGCGCGCGCAACGTGGTCCGGGCCCCGCTCGGGGTCGACCCGGCGCGGTGCCGGCCGGGGCGCCGCTCCACGGTGCTGCGGGCCCGGCACGCGCGCGGCGCCCGGGTGCTGCTCCTGATGTGCTCCCGGCTCTCGGTCGAGAAGCGGCCCGGTCTCGCGCTGGACGCGCTGGCGGCGCTGCGGCACGCCGGGGTGCGGGCGGCGCTCGTGGTCGCGGGGGACGGCCCGCTGGCGGGGAGCCTCGCGCGCCGGGCGGCCGCGGAACGGCTGCCGGTCGAGTTCCTGGGCCACGTCGCCGACCGCGAAGCGCTGGCCGACCTCCAGGCGGCGGCCGACATCTGCCTCGCGCCGGGCCCCGCCGAAACGTTCGGCCTCTCCGCCCTTGAGGCCCTGGCCTGCGGGACCCCCGTCGTGTGCAGCGCGTCGTCCGCCCTGCCCGAGGTGGTCGCCGACGCGGGGCTCGCGGCCCGGGACAGCGGCGAGGACATCGCCCACGCCGTAAGGGAGTTGCTGGGCAGGCCCGAGCGGGCGCGGCGGGCGGCCGCGCGGGCGCGGGCCGAACTGTTCGGCTGGGACGCCTCGGTGGCGGCCTTCCTGGCCGCGCACGAGGCACCGGTGCCGCGCCGGGCCGGATCCGGCCCGGCACGCAGGGCGCCGGGGGCGATCGCGTGACCGCCCTCGCCCTCGCCGCCGGGCCCGTCCCGCCACCCCGGCGGGAGCTGCGGTTCGCGGCCCTCGGGGACTCGCTCACCGAGGGCGTCGGCGATCCGGTCTCCGGCGGATGGCGCGGCTGGGCGTCGCTGCTCGCCGGTCACCAGCCGGGCTGGGAGTTCCGCAACTTCGCGGCCAGCGGCGCGCTCATCCTTGACGTGCTGGAACAACAGGCCCCTCTGGCAAGGGAGTTCGCGCCGCACCTCGCCTCGGTCGTCGTCGGCGTCAACGACACCCTGCGCCGCTCCTTCGACATCCAGCACGTCGCGGTACGCCTGGACACGGTGTACGAGGGCCTCGCCTCGGCGGGAACGGTGCTGCTCACCGCCTGTCTGCCCGACCCGGGCGCCATGCTCGGGCTGCCCGGTCCGCTGGCCCGGCCGCTCGCCAGGCGCCAGCGGGCCGTCAACACCGTGGTGCACAGCCTGTCGTCGCGGTACGGGGCGGTCCATCTGCATCTGGCCGACCCCGCCTGGGTCGAGGACCGCACCCTGTGGAGCGCGGACCGGCTGCACCCGGGGGAGCGCGGGCACCGGCTGATCGCGGCCCGCTGCCACGCGCTGCTGGCCGAGCGCGGGCTCGCGCCGGGCGAGCCGCCACCGGCAGAACCGGAACGGCCGCCGCCGGGCGCCGCCGCCTCGCTGTACTGGCTGGCCACCTCCGGCACCGCGTGGCTGGGCCGCCGCTCCACCGACCTCCTGCCCCAACTGCTCCGCCTGGCGGGTGAGGAACTGCGCCATACGGCCCGCCTCGACCTGCACGCGGCCGAAGCCCTGGCCGCCGCGCTGTCGGCGGTCTCGCCTAGTCGGCCCGGGGGTCAGGGCCTGCCCACCGGCGCGAACCTCAGGGGCGTGCCGGGCGCGGCCTGCGCCGCGGCCGCCAGATCGGGCTCGGGGACCACGCCGATCACCGGGTAGCCGCCGGTCGTCGGGTGGTCGGCCAGGAAGATGACCGGTCGCCCGTCCGGCGGCACCTGGACCGCGCCCAACACCATTCCCTCGCTGGGGAGTTCACCCTTCCGGGCGCGCCGCAGCGCGGGTCCCTCGGTGCGCAGCCCGATGCGGTTGCTCGCCGAGGAGACCCGGTAGCGGCCGCCCGCCAGGACGGCGAGCGCGTCCGCCGTGAACCAGTCGGCGCGCGGCCCGGGGCGTACCCGCAGCACGAGTTCCTCCGGCACGCCGGGCGCGGGAGCCTCGTCCACCCGCGGACACGTGTCTGCCGGGCGGCCCAGCGGAAGGACCGCGCCGTCCCGCAGGAGCGGCGGGCCGAGGCCCGACAGGAGATCGGTGGAGCGGCTGCCAAGGACCGGCTCGACGGCGACGCCCCCGGCGAACGCCAGGTACGAACGCACCCCGCGGGTGGCCGCGCCCACCTCGACGACGGCGCCCGGGGGCACCCGCACCGGGGCGCCCCACGCCACCGGGCGGCCGTCGAGCGTGACCGGGCAGGGGGCTCCGGTCACCGCCACGGTGACCGCGCGACGGGGGCGTACCGCACACCCGTTGAGGGTCGTCTCGAGCACGGCCGCCCCCACCGCGTTGCCGACCAGGCGGTTGGCGAGGCGGGCGGCGGGCAGGTCGAGCGCGCCCGAGCGCGGCACCCCCAGGTGCGCGTGCCCGTGCCTGCCCTCGTCCTGGACCAAGGTGAGCGCGCCCGCCCGCACCACGGACAGGGCCCGGTCGCTCATCGCGCCACCCGGGGGACGAAGCGGACCCGGGTGCCCGGGGTGAGCAGGGCCGCGGGTTCGCGGTGCGGATCCCACAGCGCGGCGTCGGTGCTGCCGATCAGCTGCCAGCCGCCGGGCGAGGAGCGCGGATAGACGCCGGTGTACGGGCCCGCGAGGGCCACCGAACCGGCCGGGACCGCGGTGCGCGGGGTGGCCCGGCGTGGCACGGCGTACCGCTCGCCGAGTCCGGTGAGGTAGGCGAAGCCGGGCGCGAACCCGCAGAAGGCGACCCGGAACTCGGCCGCGGAGTGGACGCGGACCGCCTCCTGCTCCGAGACCTGCCACAGAGCCGCGACGTCGGCGAGGTCGGGGCCGTCGTAGCGGACGGGGATCTCGACCGTCTCCCGGACGTCCGCTTCCAGGGGAGGGATGTGCCAGGTCGTCAACTGGGCGGCGAGGGCAGCGGGATCGGCCACGCCGTCGAGCAGGACGGTGCGGGCCGCGGGCACGATCTCGCGCAGCGGGGGGAGGGTTCCGGTGGCGCGGCGGCGCAGCAGCTCGGCGTGCAGCGCGCCGGTCGCCTCCGCGCTGTCGAGCTCGACCAGCAGGGCGTGTTCGCCCACCGGCAGGGTGCGCGGGCCGCTCACGAGAACGCCGCCACCCGCAGCCCCGCCGCCTCCAGGGCCGCCCGCACCCGGCGGGCCAGGCCGACCGCCCCCGGGGTGTCGCCGTGCACGCACAGCGAGCTCGCGCCGACCGGCACCGGCTCGCCGGACTCGGCCACGACCGTGCCGTGCAGGGCCATGGCGACGGCCCGGGCCACCACGGCGTCCGGGTCGCTGACCACCGCGCCGTCCCGGCCGCGCGGCACCAGCGTGCCCTGCGCGGTGTAGGCGCGGTCGGCGAACGCCTCGGTGACGACCGGAAGACCGGCTCGCTCGGCCGCCGCGAGCAGCCGCGACCCGGGAAGCCCGAGGACCGGGAGCCCCGCTCCCGCCAGGAGCACCCCCTCGACGACGGCTTGCGCCTGCTCCTCGTCGTGCACGACGCGGTTGTAGAGCGCGCCGTGCGGTTTGACGTACGCCACCCGGCTGCCCGCGGCCCGGGCGAAGACCTCCAACGCGCCGATCTGGTAGGCGACTTCGGCGGCCAGCTCGGCCCGGGGCACGTCCATGGAGCGGCGCCCGAAGCCCGCCAAATCGCGGTAGGAGACCTGGGCGCCGATGTGTACGCCGCGCTCCGCGGCCAGGGCGCAGACCCGCCGCATGATGGCCGGGTCGCCGGCGTGGAAGCCGCAGGCCACATTGGCGCTGGTGACGACGGACAGAAGTTGTTCGTCGTCGGTCAGCCGCCAGTGGCCGAAGCCCTCGCCGAGGTCGGCATTGAGGTCGATCGACGTCGTCGCGGACCGGGTCATGGATGCGGGATCTCCTCTTCGTCGCGGTGCGTGGTCCTGGGTGCAGTCTGCCCCGGCCGCGCCCGGGACGCTCGGGCACGGCCGGGTGCGACCGGCTCGCTCAGCCGGTCCGGTAATGATCGTCGCGGACGTCGGTGATGAGCATCCGGCCCGGCGCGTGGGTGAGCGCGAACGGCGGCCGGGACGCCCTCACCGCGGCCTGCGGGGTCACCCCGCAGGCCCAGAACACCGGCACGTCGCCGGGCGCGGCGGCCACCGGGTCCCCGAAGTCGGGCCGGGACAGGTCCGCGATGCCGAGGGCCGCCGGATTCCCGGAGTGCACGGGTGCCCCGTGGACCAGGGGCATCGCCCGCGTCACCCGGCAGGCCGTGCTCACCAGGGGCGCCGGGATCGGCCGCATCGACACCACGAGCGGTCCGCTGAGCCGTCCGGCGGGCCGGCACGGGCGGTTCGTCACATACATCGAGACGTTGCGGCCCTGCTCGACGTGGCGCAACGGGACTCCCTCGGCGGCCAGTTGGGACTCGAAGGTGAAGCTGCATCCGATGAGGAACGTCACCAGGTCGTCCCGCCAGAAGTCCCCGGCGTCGGCCGGCTCGGCGAGCAGTCGGCCGTCCTCCCACACCCGGTAGCGCGGCAGGTCCGAGCGCAGGTCGGCGCCCGGGGCGAGCCGGGTCCGCCAGGAGCCGGGCTCCGTGATGTCGAGGACCGGGCAGGGCTGCGGATTGCGCTCGCAGAACAGCCGTACGTCCTCGGCCCAGTCGGACGGTACGGAGATCAGGTTGACCTGGGTGTGGCCGGGCGCCCAGCCCGCGGTCGGCACGTCGGCGCCGGCGCGGAAGCGGGCGCGGGCGTCACCGGGGGACCTCGGCGAGGCCGGTCCCGCGGCGTTCACAGCAGCTCCCGGCCGCGGGTCTCGGGCAGTCCGAGCAGGGCGAGGACGGCGAGGGCGTAGCCGACCGCGCCGAAGACCAGGGCGCCGCCGACACCCCAGCTGTCGGCGAGGTAGCCGACCAGGGTGGGGAAGAACGCGCCCACCGCTCGCCCGGTGTTGTACGTGAACCCCTGGCCGGTGCCCCGCACGGCGGTCGGGTAGAGCTCGCTGAGGAACGAGCCGAACCCGCTGAAGATCGCCGACATGCAGAAGCCGAGCGGGAAGCCGAGCACCAGGAGAAGGGTGTTCGCGCCGGACGGAAGGTGTGTGTAGAGGAGGATGCACACGGCCGAGAGGACCGCGAACAGGGCGATGTTCTTCTTCCGGCCCAGCCGGTCGGTGAGGTAGCCGCCGGTCAGATAGCCGATGAAGGCGCCGGAGATCAGGAACGCCAGATAGCCGCCGGTACCGACCACCGTGAGGTGGCGTTCGCTCTTCAGGAAGGTCGGCACCCAGGTGGCGAGCGTGTAGTAGCCGCCCTGCACGCCGGCGGAGAGCAGCACCGCGAACAGCGTCGTGCGCAGCAGCGGGTCGCGGAAGATGGCCGCGAAGGTGGCGCCGCCGCTGGTGGTGCGGGCCGTGGCGAGCCGCTGCTCGGTGGCCTGCGGTGCGTCGCTCACGTTGCGCCGCACATAGACGAGCAGCAGGGCCGGGAGCGCGCCGGTCCAGAACACCACGCGCCAGGCGGTGTCCGCGTCCACGTACTGGAACACCAGGGTGTACACGACGACGGCGAGCGCCCAGCCGGCCGCCCACGCGCTCTGCACGGCGCCCAGGGTGCGGCCGCGGTGCCGGGCCGAAGCGTACTCGGCGACCAGGATCGCGCCGACCGCCCACTCGCCGCCGAAGCCGAGCCCCTGGAGGGCGCGGAAGACCAGCAGCGTCTCGTAGTTGGGCGCGAAGCCGCAGAGCACCGTGAAGACGGCGTAGGTGCCGACGGTGATCATCAGCGCCCTGACCCGGCCGATGCGGTCGGCGACCACCCCGGCGAAGGCGCCGCCGACGGCCGAGACCACCAGGGTCACGGTGGTCAGCAGCCCCGTCTGTCCGGTGTCGAGCCCGAAGTACGCCGAGATCGCGACCATCGTGAGCGGGAGCGTGAAGAAGTCGTACGAGTCGAGGGCGTAGCCGCCGAAGGCGCCCCCGAAGGCCCGGCGGCCACCGGGGCCGAGGGCGCGCAGCCATCCGAACGGGCCGTCGGCGTGCGGGTGTTGACCGTGCTGCGGCTGTGCCTGGGTCGTGCTCATGTGCACCTCGCAGGAGGGGATGAGAGGGCTGCCGAGACTGTGCGGGAGCGGGTCCGGGGAGCGGCGCGGGGCCGGGTTCCCGGGGTGCGGTGCCCTCAACGTAGGGGATTGTTGAACGATCCGACAAGGGTCATGTCGAGGGATTCCCGCTTCCTCGCGTCCTCGCGATGCTTCTACGATGGGCGGACGCGTCGGCGGGAGCGGCCGGCGGGGGAGAGAGGGCGCTGTGGCCACAACGGACTCCGGGCTCGGCGGACTTGCCGAGGACCGCGCCCTGCTGGGCCGCACCAGCACGGCGGAACGGGTCGCGGACATCCTGCGCACCCGGATCGCGGAGGGCTTCTTCCCGCCGGGGGAGCGCCTCGCCGAGGACGCCATCGGCAAGGCCCTCGGCGTCTCGCGCAACACCCTGCGCGAGGCGTTCCGGCTGCTCACCCACGAACGGCTGCTGGTCCACGAACTCAACCGCGGGGTCTTCGTCCGGGTCCTCGCCGTCGAGGACGTGGCCGACATCTACCGCACCCGGCGCCTCGTGGAGTGCGCCGTCGTCCAGGGACTCGGCGAGCCGCCCTACCGCCTCGACGGGCTCGACGCCGCCGTCTCGGGAGGCGAGAGCGCGGCCGAGGAGGGCGACTGGCAGGGCGTCTCCACCGCCAACATCCACTTCCACCGCGAACTCGTGGCCCTCGCCGGCAGCGCCCGCACCGACGAACTCATGCGTGGCGTCCTGGCCGAACTCCGCCTGGCCTTCCACGTGGTGGACGATCCGCGCCGGCTCCACCAGCCCTACCTCGTGCGCAACCGGCAGATCCTCGAAGCGCTGCGGGCGGGGGAGCGGACCGGCGCCGGGCGGCTGCTCGCCGGATACCTCGACGACTCGCGTGCCCAGCTCGTCGAGGCGTACGGGAAACTGGTCCAGGGCGCCCTCGCCTAGGACGCGCGCCGGGCCCCGGACGGCGGGCGGTTCTGCGCCGTTTCGACCGTTGTCAGTGCGAGGACCTAATCTGTCCACCGTGACTTCGCCTGCCTCGACGGAACCCGTTCCGCCCCAGCTCAGCGCGGCGGCGCGCCCCGCACCGGGGCCGGCCGCCGACGAGGGGCTCGCGCGGCGGCTGCGCGCCCTGGCGTGCACCGCGCCGCTGCACGACCTCGACGTGCGCAAGGCCAACCTCGCGGGGGAGTACTCGGTGTACGCGATGGCCGAGGTGGCGCTGGCCTCCATCGACCTCGTCACGCTGAACATGGACTTCGACACGGGCGCCGACCACGAGCAGATCGTGGCCCGGCTCGTCCCGCGGGTGGCCGCCCAGGCCCCGTCGCGGCCCGCCGCCGAGCACGAGCGGGTGGCCCGCTGGGTCCTGGAGAACCTGATCAACGTGGGCAGCGTGGACCGCGGCTTCCGCGCGGTGTACGGCACGTTCAACCCGGACGGCGTCTACGTCCGCAGGGACTACGACTTCAAGCTCCTCGAAGAGGTCCCCGGGTACGGCGGAGCCGTCTACCTGCGCACCACCGACGAGGCGGTCAACGTCCTGGTCGGCGCCCTCGACACGGACGTCACCAGCGCCCAGATCGCCGCCGAGGTCAAGCTGGAGGTGCTGATCAGCCGCGGCCGCCTCGCCGACGCCCAGCTCGCCGCCGAACAGGCCCGCTACCGCACCGTGCAGTACGCCGAGACGCTCCGGCGCACCCTGGAGGCGACGCGGCGCAACGTGCGGGCGGTCGACTGGCTCAACGCGGTGCCGGACATGATCGCCGAGGCCCTCGACCACGTCGCCGACCGCTACCGGCACGAGAACGCGATCCTGACCAACATCCGCAAGGCGCGCGACGAGGCGGAGGACCCGGAGCACAAGCGCCGCGCCGCCGAGCTCGTCGACATCGTCAAGGACTGCATCCGCCGCCACACCCAGCTCCAGTCCCGCCTCCTGGAGGCCGGGCCGCTGTTCCGCGCCGAGCAGGACCGCCAGGCCTTCGCCCGTCCCGCCGCCCGCTCCGGCCTCGACCTCTACGGCCAGCTGGTCGCCCCCGTGCTTCCGCTCCCGGTCGAGCAGGCGATCAGCGTCACCGACGCCTTCTTCGCGCGCGGCACCGGCCTGCGCACCCCGGTGTCCGTACGGGTCGGCGACCTGGTGGACATACTGCTGACGCCCCCCATGGAGCGCGAGCACCTGGGCGCCGAGATGCCCGAGCCCGACCTGATCGCCACCCCGGACGACAGCCGGTTCAGCGAAGAACAGCTCGCCGCCGCCATGGACCTGCTCGACCTGGAGCACGACGCGCCGCGCCGCCTCTCCGGCCTGCTCGCCGAGGCCCGCCGCCTGGACCCCGAACTGCCGTACCTGGTCGCCCTGTTGGCGGTCCACGCCGCCAGCCCGCCGGTCGGCACCGCCTACCGCCAGGGCGAGGAGCGTCTGCTGTTCGCCGTGGACGACGGCACCCAGCTGGACGATCCCGAGTTCGGCGGGGCGGACCTGATCGTGGGCATGGCGCTGCTGGACGCGGCAGGAATGGCCGCGGGCCGGACGGAGGCGGCGTGAAGTCCCCACGGTGGGCGGCCCCCGACCCCGGGGCGCCGCCCCGGACCCCGTTCGCGCCTGAAGGGCGCTCGTCCTCAATCGCCCGACGGGCCGAGTTGCCCGTCCGGGCCGCCAGGGGCGCGGGGAACCGCGCGGCCAGCCCTCCACGGTCCGGCAGCCGGAGGGTCTCGGGGAGGGGCGGGGCGGGGGAACAGCCCGTCGCAGGCGTCCGCCCCGCCGCGCCCGACACCGTACGTACCAAGGAGACAACCCCGTGACCGACCACCACCCCGAGCCCGCGTTCGGCGACGACGCCGAGCCGGCGCCCGCCGCACCCGGCACCGGCGGCGAAGGCCGGATCACCCCCGCCGACGCCGCCGACGCCGCGCGACTGGTCGCCTTCGGCCTCCAGCCCAAGCTGCTCCCGGCCCGCGACGCCGAGTACGCGGAGCTGCTCCGGCGCCACCGCGAGGACCCGGCGTTCGCCCGCCTGGCGGACGCGGTCGCCGCGGGACTCGGCCTGATCGTTCTGGAGGTCTCGCCCCGCGCCGGTATGGCGGTGACGGCCGCCGAGGACTCGGTCTTCGCCGTCCGGATGGGCGACTACGCGCGGCGCGCCGCCGCCCCCGACTCGGCCGACCGGTTCCTGCACGGCCTGGCCCATCTCGCCGTCGCCGCGATGGCGTTCCCCCGCCCCGAGGACCTCGCCGACGACGGCTACATCGGGCGGATCACGGTCAACGGCGTGGACGCGTTCGTGCGGCAGGCCTGCCGCCGCCTGGAGGAGCGGGCCGAGGAGACCGGCGAGAACACCGACCCCGAGACCGGCGCCCCGGGCCTGGAGGCCGCCTGGCGGATCTACGCCCGGCGCAGCTCCACCGGAGCGACCAAGGACGCGCGCCGCCTCGCCGGTTCGACCACCGGCATCGTCGCCAAGGCCGTCGCCTTCCTCACGGAGTCCGGCTTCCTGCAGCGCACCGGCGACGACGCGGGCGGCGCCTACCGCACCACCGCCCGCTACCAGTTGCAGGTCCGCGACATGGCGGGCAGCGCCGCGCTGTCCGAGCTGATCGAGCTCGGTGTGGTGGCGGTCACCGACGGCGGCGCCACCCTGCTGCCGCCGACCGACGCCGACGACCTGGAACTGGCGGCCGACGCCGGGCTGCCGTTCCACTCCTGACCCCGCCTCCCGCCCCCCACCACCACGAGAGTCCGCCGACATGTACGAGCTGTCCCGGGTCCGCCTCTACTCCATCGGGCCCGCCGGTGCGCGCTACGCCGACACCGTGCTTGACCTGCGCGGCGTCGGCGCGCCCGTGCCCAACCCGGCCCCCACGCAGGCCGAGTTCTTCGAGGACGAGCCGGTCGGCCCGCCGCGCCGCCCGGCCCCCGCGGGCGTGCTCTTCCTGGAGAACGGCGGCGGCAAGTCCGTCCTGCTCAAGCTGATCTTCTCGGTGATGCTGCCCGGCCACCGCAACACCCTGGGCGGCGCGAGCTCCGGCGTGCTGCGCAAGTTCCTGCTCGCCGACGACTGCGGGCACGTCGCCCTGGAGTGGCAGCACACCCTGACCGGCGAGCTCGTCGTGGTGGGCAAGGTCAGCGAATGGCGCGGCCGTCAGGTCTCCAACGACCCGCGCAAGTTCGCCGAAGCCTGGTACTCCTTCCGGCCCGGACCGGGGCTCAGCCTGGACTCGCTGCCGGTCGCCGAGTCCAGCGCGATGCGCCCGTCCGCCGAAGGCGCCTCGGGCGCCCAGGGCCGCCGCCGCACCATGAAGGGCTTCCGCGACGCCCTCACCGAGGCGACCAAGGCCTACCCGCACCTGGAGGTCTACTGGGAGGAGATCCACGACCGCTGGAACGAGCACCTCGGCGAGCTGGGCCTCGACCCCGAACTCTTCCGCTACCAGCGGGAGATGAACGCCGACGAGGGCGAGGCGGCGGGCCTCTTCGCGGTCAAGAAGGACTCCGACTTCACCGATCTGCTGCTGCGCGCCGTCACCGACACCCGGGACACCGACGGGCTCGCCGACCTGGTGAGCGGCTTCGGCAACAAGCTCGGACGCCGCGCCGAACTCACCGCCGAACGCGACTTCACCGCGGGCTCCGTCGACCTCCTCGGCCGGATCGTCGAAGCCGCCGAGACCCGCACCCGGGCCCGCGAGATCCACGCCGGGGCCGAACGGCGCACCCGCACCCTCGCCCGTCGGCTCTCCGCCCGCGCCGCCGACGAGCGCGGCCGCGCCACCGACCTCGCCCAGCAGGTCACCGCCGCCGCCCACCACGTCACCCTCGCCGAGCAGGCGCGCGGCCGCAGCTCCCTGATCGCCTCCGAACTCGCCTACCGGCACGCCTCGTTGGCGCTCGCCGTGGCCGAGAAGGCCGCCACCGCGCAGCGCCGCGAACTGGCCGACGCCCGGACGCTGCACTCCGCCTGGCAGGCCGCCGAGGCCGTGCTGCGCCACCGCGCCGCGGCCGACCGCTCGGCCCGCGTCGCCGCCGCCATCCAGGAGGCCGAGCGCGACGCGGCCCCCGCCCTCGCGGCCCGCGCCCAGGCGGCCGCCGATCTCGTACGGGCCCTGCACGCGGCCGCCGAGGACGGCGAGCGGGTCGCGGCCGAGGAGGAGGAGCGCTCCGCCGCGCTCCAGGAAGCGGGCGAGGCCGCTCACCGCGACGCCACCGCCGCCGCCACCGAGGCCCAGCGGGCCCGCAGTGAGGCCGGGCACCTGCGCCAGCGCCTCGCCGAGGTCGAGCAGGAGACCACCGAGGCCGTGCGCGCCGGCTGGCTCGACGACAGCGCGCCGGACGCCGACCCGGCCCGCGCCGCGCTCGCCGCGAGCGACGCCGAGAAGTCCGCGGTGGCCGCCTGGGACGCGGCCCGCGAGGCCGCGCGCACCGCCTCCGACCGGGCTCGCGAGGCGGCCTCCGTCGAGGCCCGCGCCGAGCTGGCAGCGGCCCGCGCCGAGGACGCCGCGCGCGCCGCGGAGCACGCCCACGACGCCGAGCGCCGGGCCGCCGAGGCGATCGCCGCGGAAGAACGCCTGGCCGAACTGCTCAGCCTGCCCGCCGCGCGGTCCGCGACCGGTGTGCCCGAGCCGCGCAGGGCCGACGGCGAGGGGCCCCGCAGCCCGCTCACCGCCGAGGAGCTGGACCGCGCCGCCGACGAGCTGCGCGCCCTGCTCGACCAGAGCGTCGCCGCCGCCGAGCGCCAGCTCTTCGAACTGCGCACGGCCGCCGCCGACGACTCGCGCATCCTCGGCGCGCTCGGCGACGGCGGCCTCCTGCCGCCCAGCCCCGACGTGCTGGCCACCGTCGAGTACCTCGGCGAGCACGGCATCCCGGCGCTGCCCGGCTGGCGCTACCTCGCCCAGGCCGTGGCCCCCGCCGACCACGCCGCCGTGCTCGCCACCCGCCCCGAGCTCGTCGACGGCGTCGTCATCACCGACCCCGCCTCGCACGCCCGGGCCCGCGAGGCGCTCGCGGGCGCCGCCCTGCTGCCGCGCTCGGCGGTGGCCGTCGGCACCACCGCCGCACTGCTCGCGCCCGTCCCGGCCCCGGACAGCGGCACCGACTCGGGGATCTTCCTGGTCCCGCCGAACCCGGCCATGCACGACGAGCACGCCGCCGACGAGGAACGCCAGGCGCTGCGCGCCCGCGCCACCGCACGCGACGAGGAGATCCGCTCGCTGGCCGCCCGCCTTTCCGGGGACCGCTCGCTCGCCGCCCGCATCGGATCCTGGCGCGCCGACTGCCCGCCCGGCATGCTCGCCGAGCTCGCCACCGCCGCCCACGCCGCCCGTGAGGCGGCCGGGGAGGCCGCGCGGGAGCTGACCGAGGCCCGTGCCGCGCGGACCGAGGCGGACGAGGCGGCCGCCGACACCGCGCGGGTACGCGACGAACGGCAGGAGGCCGCCCAGCGCGCCCGCCGCGCCGCCGACGCGCTCGCCGGACTCGCCCACCGGCTGCGCGAGCGGGCCGCCTGGCAGCTCAAGCTCCGCGAACTCGCCGACGAGGCGGCCGAGTCGGAGGCCCGCGCCCAGTCGTTCCTGGAGCGCGCCAAGGCCGCCGACGAGGACCGCCGCGCCGCCCAGCGCACCGCCGACGACGCCCATCGCACCTCCCGCGCGCTGCGTGCCGAGCGCGCCGAGATCGCGGGCGCCCCCGAATCGCTGCCGGAGCCGGACACACAGGCTCCGCGCGCCGCGCTGCCCACCCTGCGCGAGGCCTACCGAGCCGCCTCCCAGCTGTACGAGAAGGTCGGCGTGGGCGCCGACCTGCGCGCCGAGCAGGCCCGTGCCGAGAGCGACGAAAGCGCCGCCCTGGCGGAACTCGACCGCCTCACCAACAAGGTGCGCACCCGCGCCGCCACCCTCCTCGAAGGCACCGACGGCGCCGACGGCCCCTCTCGCCAGGCGGCCGCCGCCCGCGCCGAGTCGCTCGTCCAGATGCTGGAGACCCGCGCGTCCGCCGCGAGCGAGCAGCTCGGCCGGCTGCGCGGCGAGGCCGAACGGCTCGCGCCCGCCGACGGCGAGACGCACACCGAGCTGCCCGAGGACCTGGTGCCCGCCGACGTCGAGCAGGCGCAGGCGCTGTTGCGCACCGCGACGGCCGAACTGGCCACGCGCACCGACGAGTTGGAGACCTCCCGCGCCGCCCACGCCGAACTGCTCAGCGCGCACCGCGCGGCCGAGGACGCGGCGGGCGGCTTCGACGAGACGGCGGCGCTGCTGCGCGACCTGCTGCGGGACAACGGGCAGACGCCGGAGGACGAGAGCGCCCCCGAGCCCTACCCGGGCAGCCTGGAGGAGGCCCGGCAGTCCGCCGCCGAGGCGCGCCGCTCCCTGCGCGGCTGCTCCGGCGACCTGTCGGCGGCCGACTCCGCGGTGCGCGAGGCCTCCGACATCCTGGTGCGCCACGCCAACGCCACCCGCTACGAGCAGGTCCGCACCCCGGCCCGCCAGCAGATCCGCGAACTGCCCGCAGCCGCCCTGCCCGAGCACGCCGCGGCGTGGGCCGCCGCCTTCGAACCCCGGCTGCGCGTCCTGACCGACGAGCTGGAGCAGCTGGAGCGCAACCGCGACTCCATCGTCGACCGGCTGCGCGGCCTGGTGGAGTCGGCGCTCACCACGCTCCGCTCCGCGCAGCGCCTGTCCCAGCTTCCCGAGGGCCTCGGCGAGTGGTCCGGGCAGGAGTTCCTGCGGATCCGGTTCGACGAGCCCGACCAGGCCACCCTCACCGAACGGCTCGGCGAGGTCATCGACGAGGCCACCCGGGCCGCCGTCAGGAAGAACTCCGACCTGCGCCGGGACGGCATGTCCCTGCTGCTGCGCGGGGTGCAGGCGGCGCTCGAACCGCGCGGCATCTCGGTGGAGATCCTCAAGCCGGACGCGGTGCTGCGCGCCGAGCGCGTCCCGGTCGGGCAGATGGGCGACGTGTTCTCCGGCGGCCAGCTGCTCACCGCCGCCATCGCGCTCTACTGCACGATGGCGGCCCTGCGCAGCAACGACCGCGGCCGGGACAAGCACCGGCACGCGGGGACGCTCTTCCTCGACAACCCGATCGGCCGCGCCAACGCGACGTACCTCCTGGAACTCCAGCGGGCCGTCTCCGACGCGCTCGGTGTCCAACTCCTCTACACCACGGGCCTGTTCGACACGACCGCGCTCGCCGAGTTCCCCCTGGTGATCCGGCTGCGCAACGACGCGGACCTGCGGGCGGGCCTGAAGTACATCAGCGTCGAGGAGCACCTGCGGCCCGGTCTGCCCCAGCAGGACACCGCGGGCGAGACCGTGCACGGCGAGATCACCGCGACGCGCATGTACAAGAAGCCCGCCTGACCTGGCCGTTGAGCGGGCCACGGTGGAAGCCGCCGGGCGGCTCAGGCGCGGGAGAGCCGCCCGCGCGAGCCGTCCGCGGACCGTATTCGCGCGGCACGCTCGGCCGTGCGGGCCGCCCGCCGGGCCCGGCGCCGCTCCTTGCGCAGCTTGCGCGCGGTGCTGCTGGGCATCGACACGACGCCGTTGCGCTGGTTCCACACCTGGCGGGTCACCCACACGTCCAGGACGCCCCACGTGGCGAGGACGGTGCTGCCGACGCTGCTCATCACCATCGGGAAGGCGAGCCACGAGCCGGCCAGGGTGCAGAGGAAGGCGACCACCGCCTGCATCAGGGTCGCCGCGACGATGATGACGGCGCGCACGGCGGCGGTGCGGACCGGGTCGGGCAGCCGCGGCCGCACGGCAGGCTCTTCCACCCACAACGGTTGCTGCTCCACACTCATGCGTTCCTTCCTCCCCACCCTCGGTGCCTCGATGCCTCATCCTGCCGCGACTGACGTCCCGCCGGGGCCCGGCTCCGTGCTACCCCCTACCCGCTGAGCCCGCCGGCCGTGCAAACAGAACGCACGTAACAGACATCCCGCACAGACAGACGAACCGAACTCCCCGAAGATTCCCGGGATTTGCCCGGAACGCATAATTCCAGCCATCTGCCGTGGTGGGCGAAAAGCCGCCATGACGCGTGTGCCCCGTCGCGGGCGGCATTGCCATCTCCCGGAATACCAGGACAACTCATGATCACCGCGCGTGACGGCGGCCGAAAATCGTCCGGACGTTCCTTCGAGTTGTCTGTGTGTCAGTAGTAGGCTCACGCCGTTTGCTGACGGTTGATCTGGGGGAGGCCATGCGCTTTCGCGGGAAGTCCATCCGCAGGAAGATCGTGGCGTTGCTGCTCGTGCCGCTCGTCTCCCTCACCGCTCTGTGGGGGTTCTCCACCTATCTCACCGGCCGGCAGGCCGGCGAGCTGATGGACGTGGCGAACATCGTCAAGAAGGTCGGCTACCCGATCGAGGACACCGTCCGCGTCATCCAGCAGGAGCGCCGCCAGACCCTGGTCTACCTCGCCGACGAACGCCCCTCGGACGCCCTGACGGCGCTGCGCAGCCGCCGCTCGGCCACCGACACCGCGATGGCCAGGATCCGCGCCGCCGCCCAGGACCCGGACGTCCGCGGCGACCTCCAGCCCGTGGCGAAGGCCCGCCTGAAGGACGTGCTCGACGGCTTCGACACGGTGACCGCGCTGCGGCAGTCCATTGAACAGGGCACCGTCGACCGGCCGCAGGCGCTGGAGGTCTACAACCGCCTCGTCGACCCCTGCTACAGCTTCCTCATGAATCTCCACGCCCTGGAGAACGTGGAGATGGACAAGCAGGGCCGGGCGCTGGTCGGCATCACCCGGGCCCGCGAGATGCTCTCCCGCGAGGACGCCCTCGTCGCCTCCTCCCTGATCACCCCGAAGACCACCGCCCCCGAACTGCGCCGCATATCCGACCTGGTGGCCAACCGGCGGCTCCTGTACGAGACCAACCTGGAGACCCTGCCCGCCACCGAACGCGATGTCTTCGAGCAGTACTGGCGCGGCCCCGACACCGAGGCGCTGCGCACCGCCGAGGCCGCCATCATCGACGCGGGTCCGGCCAAGGACCCCCGGCACATCGACGCCACCCGCTGGCAGCAGGCCGCGACCCCCGTGCTCGACCATCTCGCGCAGATGGACACCGAGGCGGGCAACCGCTACCAGGACCGGGTCGAACCGGTCGCCTTCAACGTGCTGATCAAGGCAGGCCTGGCCGGTGTCCTCGGCTTCCTCGCCCTGCTGATCTCCCTGTTCATGTCCGTACGCATCGGCCGCGAGCTGATCCGCGACCTCACCCGCCTCCGCAAGGAGGCCCACGAGGTCTCCGGGGTCCGGCTGCCGAGCGTCATGCGCCGCCTCGCCGCCGGCGAACAGGTCGACGTGGAGACCGAGGCGCCCCGCCTCGACTACGAACGCGACGAGGTCGGCCAGGTCGGCCAGGCCCTCAACACCCTGCAACGCGCCGCCGTCGAGGCCGCCGTCAAACAGGCCGACATGCGGCGCGGCGTCTCCGAGGTGTTCGTCAACCTCGCCCGCCGCAACCAGGTGCTGCTGCACCGCCAGTTGACGCTCCTGGACACCATGGAGCGGCGCACCGAGGACACCGACGAACTCGCCGACCTCTTCCGCCTCGACCACCTCACCACCCGCATGCGCCGGCACGCCGAGGGCCTGGTGATCCTCTCCGGCGCGGCCCCCTCCCGCCAGTGGCGCAAGCCGGTCCAGCTCATGGACGTCGTACGGGCCGCGGTCGCCGAGGTCGAGGACTACGAGCGCATCGAGGTGCGCAGGCTGCCCCGGCTCGGCGTGGGCGGCCCGGCCGTCGCCGACCTCACCCACCTCATCGCCGAACTCCTGGAGAACGCCACGGTGTTCTCGCCCCCGCACACCGCCGTCCAGGTCCACGGCGAGCGGGTCGCCAACGGCTTCACCCTGGAGATCCACGACCGCGGCCTCGGCATGGCTCCCGAGATGCTGCTCGACGCGAACCTGCGGCTCGCCGAGACCCCCGAGTTCGAGCTCTCCGACACCGACCGCCTCGGCCTGTTCGTGGTCAGCCGGCTGGCCCAGCGCCAGAACGTACGCGTCTCGCTCCAGCCGTCCCCGTACGGAGGCACCACCGCCGTCGTGTTCATCCCGGCGACGCTGCTCACCGACGCGCCCGACACCGAGGGCACCGGGTTCCGGCTCGACCGCAAGGCCGCCAAGGGCGACGGCACGCGCGCACCGGACGCACAGCGCCGCGCGCTGTCCCCGCTGCCCGTCGGCATTCCCGGCCAGCCGGTCCTGGACGGCCCCGTCGAACTGGAGCCGCCGCTCGACCCGTTGGGGCTCGACGCGCCCTCCGTGCTCGAAGCGCCCGCGGGCCTCGACGAGATCGAAGCCCCGCGCGGCGGACTCCTGCGCTCGGCCCGCCGGGCCCCCGAGGCCGCCGACGACCGCCAGCAGCACCAGCAGGCCGCGGACGAGGGCGAGGAGCAGGGCCCGGTCCCGCTGCCGCGCCGCCATCGGGTGCCCACCCTGGTCAGCGACAACGGCCGCCGCGTGGACGGCCCCGGGCGCGGGCATCCCGCGCCCGAACCCGACCTGGACCCCCAGCAGGGCCGCGCCTTCGGGAACCGGCTGCCCGAACGGCGCCCGCCGCAGCCGCCGCGACCCTCGACACCCCGGAGCCCGCAGCCCCTCCGGCCCGCGCCGCAGCCCTCGGGGCTGACCCCCGTGAGGCCCGCGGGCCTGACCGAGCCGCCCGCGGCGCCGCCCGCCAACCCCGCCGACCTGCCGGGCGCGCCGAGCTCCGCACCGTCCTGGGGCAGCCTCCCCGAGGCCCCGGTGTCCGAGCCGGAGGCACCGCTCGGCGGGCTGCCCCGCCGGGTCCGCCAGGCGAGCCTCGCCCCCCAGCTCAAGGACGCCCCCGACGGCCGGCACGCCGCGCCCGAATCCGACGACGGGTCCGAGCCCGAGCGTGACGCCGACGAGGTGCGCGACCGCATGGCCGCGCTGCAGCGCGGCTGGCAGCGCGGCCGCCGGCAGAACGCGGCATCGGACGCCGCGGAGGGACCGCCCGCAGTCCGAGGCGACACCGCACGACGAACCACACTGGAGGGGGACGGTCGATGACCGCGCCACAAGGCTCAGCCGCAGCACGCAACGCCGCAGGGAACGGTACCGGCGAACTCAACTGGCTCCTCGACGAGCTCGTCGACCGCGTCGGCTCCATCCGCAAGGCCCTGGTGCTCTCCAGCGACGGCCTCGCCACCGGAACCTCCCGCGACCTCACGCGCGAGGACGGCGAGCACCTGGCCGCCGTCGCCTCCGGCTTCCACAGCCTCGCCAAGGGCGTGGGCCGGCACTTCGAGGCGGGCAAGGTCCGCCAGACCGTCGTCGAACTCGACGACGCCTTCCTCTTCGTGACGGCGGCCGGCGACGGCAGCTGTCTGGCCGTCCTGTCCGACGCCGACTCCGACGTCGGACAGGTGGCCTACGAGATGACGCTGATGGTCAAGCGGGTCGGCGCCCATCTGACCACCGCACCACGGACCGGCCTGCACACCGGAGGGTGAGTGGGGGACGTCATGAGCGGGGGACGCGATGAGTGACGCAGACCAGCGGGCCCAGGACCAGCCGCGGGCCCGGTCGGCGGCGGCAGCCCCGGGGCGGCCGCACCACTGGTTCGACGACGACGCGGGCCCGGTGGTGCGTCCGTACGCGATGACGCGCGGCCGCACCACCAGCGCGGGCCAGCACCGCCTCGACCTCATCGCCGTGGTCGTCCCGGAACCGGCCGCCGACGACCCCGGCCGGGACCAGACGCTCTCCCCGGAACACGTGGAGATCGTCGAACGCTGCGGCGAGACCCCGCAGTCGATCGCCGAGCTCGCGGCCGGGCTCGACCTCCCCGTCGGGGTGGTCCGGGTCCTGGTCGGCGATCTCGTCGCCGACGCCCTGGTGCACGTAACCCGACCCGTTCCGCCGGCCGAGCTGCCGGACGAGTCCCTTCTCCGCGAGGTGATCAATGGCCTTCGGGCGCTCTAGCCGCAGGAAGCGGCACGTCGATCCGGTGACGCTCAAGATCCTCGTCGCCGGCGGCTTCGGCGTCGGCAAGACCACCCTGGTCGGCGCGGTGAGCGAGATCCGCCCCCTGCGCACCGAGGAACGCCTCAGCGAGGCCGGCCGGCCGGTCGACGACCTCGCCGGGGTGGAGGCCAAGAGCACCACCACGGTGGCCATGGACTTCGGGCGCATCACGCTCCGCGAGGACCTGGTGCTCTACCTCTTCGGCACGCCGGGCCAGGACCGGTTCTGGTTCCTGTGGGACGAGCTCGCCCAGGGCGCGCTCGGCGCGGTCGTCCTGGCCGACACCCGCCGCCTGGAGGACTGCTTCGCCGGCATCGACTACTTCGAGCGGCGCGGCATCCCGTTCACCGTCGCCGTCAACTGCTTCGACGACGCCACCCGTTACCCTGCCGACACGGTGCGCGCCGCGCTCGACCTCGACCCCGAGGTGCCGCTCCTCATGTGCGACGCGCGGGTCCGCGAGTCCGTCAAGGAGATCCTGGTCGGGGTGGTCGAGCACGCCATGGCGATGTCGGCCAAGTCCCGCCAGCCCGCCACCACGTGACGGAGCCGGACCGATGCGCGGCCCGTACCCCCACCGACCGGGGTACGGGCCGCGCGTCCACGGGGGCCTACTCGCCGCTCTCCTCGTGCCAGCCGAGGCTGCGCTCCACCGCCTTGCGCCAGTTGGCGTACTCGCGCTCACGGACCGGGGCCTCCATACGCGGAGACCATTCCACATCGCGCTGCCAGTGCGCGCGCAGTTCGTCGAGGTCCGACCACACACCGGTGGCGAGCCCGGCCGCGTACGCCGCCCCCAGACAGGTCGTCTCGGACACCTTGGGCCGGATCACGGGGACCCCGAGGACGTCCGCCTGGTGCTGCATCAGCAGGTTGTTGACGGTCATCCCGCCGTCCACCTTCAGGCTGGTGATCTGCACACCCGAGTCCTGGAACATGGCGTCGACGACCTCGCGGGTCTGCCAGCTCGTCGCCTCCAGGACCGCGCGGGCCAGGTGCGCCTTGGTGACGTACCGGGTCAGCCCCGTGACGACCCCCCGCGCATCGGAGCGCCAGTAGGGCGCGAAGAGTCCGGAGAAGGCGGGCACGATGTAGGCCCCGCCGTTGTCGTCGACGCTCGCCGCCAGGGATTCGATCTCGTCCGCGCTGTGGATGATGCCGAGCTGGTCCCGGAACCACTGCACCAGGGCTCCGGTGATCGCGATCGAGCCCTCCAGGCAGTAGACGGGCGCCTGTTCGCCGATCTTGTACCCGACGGTGGTGATGAGCCCGCTCTTGGACGGCACGGGCCGGGCACCGGTGTTGAGGAGCAGGAAGCTGCCCGTCCCGTACGTGTTCTTCGCGGTCCCCGTGTCGTAGCAGGCCTGTCCGAATACCGCCGCCTGCTGGTCGCCGAGCGCGGAGGCGACCGGTACGCCCGCGACGTGGCCCACGGCCGTGCCGTACACCTCGGCCGATGACCTGATCTCGGGCAGCATGGCCCGGGGCAGGTTCATCGCCGTGAGGATCTCCTGGTCCCATTGCAGGGTCTCCAGGTTCATCAGCAACGTCCGCGAGGCGTTGGTGACGTCGGTGACGTGGACGCCGCCGGAGGTGCCGCCGGTCAGGTTCCAGATCAGCCAGGAGTCGATGGTGCCGAAGGCGATCTCGCCGCGTTCGGCGCGGGCCCGCAGGCCGGGGACGTTGTCGAGCAGCCAGGCGGCCTTGGGGCCGGAGAAGTAGCTCGCCAGCGGCAGTCCGGTGGCCTCGCGGAAGCGGTCCTGGCCGTCGCTGCCGCCCAGTTCGTGACAGAGCCCGGAGGTCCGGGTGTCCTGCCAGACGATCGCGTTGTGCACGGGTTTGCCCGTCGCCCGGTCCCAAAGGACGGTCGTCTCGCGCTGGTTGGTGATGCCGAGCGCGCTGAGTTGTTCGGCGCGCAGCCCGGCCCGGGCGAGCGCGCCCGCGACGACGGCCTGCACCTTGGACCAGATCTCGGCGGCGTCGTGCTCCACCCAGCCGGGCTTGGGGAAGATCTGCCGGTGTTCGCGCTGGTCGACGGCGACGATCGCCCCGTCCTGGTTGAAGATGATGCAGCGGCTGGAGGTGGTCCCCTGGTCGATCGCGGCGACGAACCTGTCCGTCATGGCTACCCCTCGTTCTCAAGGCTGCGGGTCAGAAGGCTGCGTGGTGGATGAGGCCGCCCAGGGCCCCGCCGATCAGTGGGCCGACCACCGGGATCCAGGCGTAACTCCAGTCGGACGTGCCCTTGTTGGGGATCGGCAGCAGGGCGTGCACGATGCGCGGCCCGAGGTCGCGTGCCGGGTTGATGGCGTACCCCGTGGGACCGCCCAGCGAGAGCCCGATGCCGACCACGAGCAGGGCCACGACGAGCACCGTGACTCCGGATTCGCCGAGCCCCTTGGTGTTGCCGAAGGAGAGGACCGGCAGGACGAGCCCGACGGTCGCGATGATCTCCGTGACCAGGTTGGCGACCGGGTTCCTGAGCTCCGGGATGGTGGAGAAGATGCCGAGCGTCTCCAGCGCTTCGTCCTGGTCGGCGTTGGCCTGGAACTGCGCGAAGTAGGTGAGGTAGGCGAGTACGGCGCCGAGCATGGCCCCCACCAGCTCGCCGCAGAGGTAGACCCACACCTTGCCCCAGCTGCCGGTGTCGATCGCGATGCCGATGGTGACGGCCGGGTTGAGCTGACCGCCCGAGAGCGGTCCCGCCGTGTAGGCCCCGGCGAGCACGCCGAAGCCCCAGCCGAAGGCGATGACGACCCACCCGGCCGCCCTGGCCTTGGAGTGCTTGAGTGTGACGGCGGCGCAGACCCCGGCCCCGAACAGGACCAGGATCGCTGTGCCTATGACTTCCCCGACGAATATGTCCCCGTTGCTCATGGCGGCTCCTTGGCCCTCGCCCGGGGCTTGCCCCGGTCTCCGTGCACGGTGCGCGTTTCCCATGGCGGCGAGACCGGCCGCGGGGGAACCCGGACGCCGGCCGGCGTCGCTTCGAGCATGCCTCCCCGGCGGAATCGGCCGTGAGGGCGGCGCCGGGGAACCGCGCGCCTGCCACGCGGCCGGGAGCCGGAATACGGTGACGCCGAGAGACAACGGGAAGTGTTCACCGGCCGTGATGGGCCGTCAAGGTCGCCGACCGCACGGCCTGTTGGGCCGACGGGTGTCGAGTGCGGGCGGGTGCGTTCCGGATGCCCGGTACCCGGCCGGGTGGTCGGGCGCGTCGGCTCAGCGCACCGCCACCACCGAGGAGCCGTGTCCGAACAGGCCCTGGTTCGCGGTGATGGCGACCCGGGCCCCGGGAACCTGACGCGCGCCCGCGGTGCCCCTCAGCTGCCAGGTGAGCTCGCAGACCTGGGCGATGGCCTGGGCGGGCACGGCCTCTCCGAACGACGCCAGTCCGCCGCTGGCGTTGACCGGGATCCGCCCCCCGAGCGCGGTCGCTCCCTCCCGTACGAGCTTGGCCCCCTCCGCGGTGCCGCACAGCCCGAGGTCCTCGTACCACTCCAGCTCCAGGGCGGTGGACAGGTCGTAGACCTCGGCCAGTGACAGGTCCTCGGGCCCGATGCCCGCCTCCTCGTAGGCGGCCCGCGCGATGGACGCCCGGAAGGAGTGCGGCGAGGGCTCGACGGCGGCCGCCGAGTCGGTCGCGATGTCGGGCAGGTCGAGGACCGTCCTCGGATAGGTGGGGGTGACCGTCGAGACCGCGCGGATCCGCACCGGGTCGGGGGCGCCGTGGCGGCGGGCGAAGTCCATGCTGGTCAGGACGAGGGCGGCGGCTCCGTCCGAGGTGGCGCAGATGTCGAGCAGGCGCAGCGGGTCCGCGACGACGGCGGACGCGGCGACCTCCTCGGCGCTGACGGCCTTGCGGTAGCGGGCGTTGGGGTTGAGCGCGCCCGCCGCCGCGTTCTTCACCTTGACCCGCGCGAAGTCCTCGACGGTGTCGCCGTGCAGGGCCATGCGGCGGCGGGCGAAGAGGCCGAAGTAGGCCGGGTTGGTGGCGCCGAGCACCCGGAACCGCAGCCAGTCCGGATCGTCGGGCCGCTCGCCCCCGGGCGGCGCGAAGAACCCCTTCGGCGCGGCGTCGGCGCCCACCACGAGCACCACGTCCGCCATCCCGGCCAGAATCTGCGCCCGGGCCGCGTTGATCGCCTGCGCGCCGGAGGCGCAGGCCGCGTACACGCTGGTCACCCGTGCGCCCTGCCAGCCGAGCGCCCGCGCGAAGGTCGCGCCCGCCACATGGCCCGGGTAGCCGCCGCGCACGGTGTCCGCGCCGACCACGGCGTGCACGTCCCTCCAGTCCACCCCGGCGTCGGCGAGCGCGGCGCGGGCCGCGACGGTCCCGTACTCGACGAAACTCCGGCCCCACTTGCCCCACGGGTGCATGCCGGCCCCCAGGACCGCGATGTCGTCGGTCATCGGGCCACCTCCACGGGCCGCCAGTGCCAGGTGGTCCAGGTGGTCTCCGCGTCCTCGTTCAGGACTCCGGGCACCACCTCGACCTCCATGCCCACCGCGAGATCGGCGGTGCGTACCCCGGGTGCGGCCTGGCCGAGCACCACCATCCGCTCGGCCGCCAGCTCGACCGCGACGAGTGTGGTGGGCTCCCACGCCGTGTGGGGGTCGGACACATAGGGAGCGGGCGGGCGGTAGCGGCCGTCGGTGTACGACCAGACACGGCCGCGCGGGGAGAGGGGCACCTCCTCCAGTTCGCCGCCCGCGCACCCGGGATTGCGGCAGAAGGAGTCGTCGCGCGGGAAGAAGACACAGGCGCAGGCGGTGCAGCGGGTGCCGAGCAGCCGGAAGTCCGGTCCCTCGCTGTCCGTGAACCAGCCCATGACCACAGGCGTGCGTGTGCGTGCGTCGCTCAAGTCCCCTCCCGGCACTTACTTCTGACGGAGTGTCAGAAGTGTGCCACGGCTGCCGGGAGTTGGGGAGGGCCGGTCGCCGGGTCCGGGCTCAGCGGTGCTCGGCGAGCCACTTGGCGGCGATCTCACCGAGCTCGTGGTCGCGTCCGGCCAGCATCATCCGGATCATCTGCCGGTCGCCGCGCAGCGACCAGGCGGGGTGTCCGAAGGTGGCCGGGTTGTTCCTCTCGATGAACCAGTGGGCCGGCCAGGCGGTCCCGTACCCGATGAGCGGCAGGGCCAGTGCGTACCGCTTGCGCCCGCGGGCGAGTCCGCAGGCGCTGATCGCGAGCCCCGTGAGGGTGCCGGTGAGGTGGACCCACCGGGTGGCGGCCCGGGAGTGCATGGCCACGTAGTAGGGCCAGAACTCCTCGTACGAAGCGAACGTCGGCTGTGTCATGGGCCAGAACCTAATCGTTCTTCGGAGAACCGGATACGCCTGCTTCGCGTCCGAGAAGGCAGAGCGGGTGCCCGGGACCGACGGGGGTGGCTCCGGACACCCGCTCGACCCTCAACCGGAACGCGGCCCGGCCGTGCTCCTGCCGGCCGGGACCGGCCGGCTCCCGGTCTCGCCGCGGCGAACCGGAGCCGCGGACCGGCTCAGTGTCCGGCCACCGAGCGCCGGGCCACGGGGAAGTCGAAGTAGGTGTCGGGGAACGGCTCCGGCTGGTACGTGAAGTGCCACCACTCCTCGGGCAGGTTGACGAAGCCCTGCGCCTCCAGGGTGCTCTTGAGGAACTGCCGGTTCGCCCGCTGTGCGCCCTGGACGCGCGGGTCGTCGGTGTGCGCCAGGGTGTCGAAGCAGTCGAAACCGGTCCCCATGTCGACGGAGTTGTCGGGGAACCGCTCCTTCTTCGGGGCGTAGCAGGGCACGAGCGGCTGCCCGGGGCGGTAGGGGCGGGTGGGGAGGGCGGGCAGCTTCACGATCGTCAGGTCCATCGTGCTGCCCCGGCTGTGCCCGGACTTCTCGGCGATGTACCCGTCCGCGAACAGCCTCGACTTGTCGACGCGCGGATAGAACTCCGCCTTCATCCGCTCGTCGTCCAGGTCCTTGGCCCAGCGCACGAAGTGGTCGACGGCACGCTGCGGCCGGTAGCAGTCGTACACCTTCAGGGAGTAGCCCTGCCGCAGCAGCCTCAGCTGCGCCCGGTGCAGCGCCTCGGCGGCCGGCCGGGTCAGGATGCACAGCGGCTGCCGGTACCCGTCGATGGGCTCGCCCACGAAGTCGTGCGGCGTGATGTAGCGCATCTCCTGGATGATCGTCGGGTCGACCGAGCTCAGCGCCACGAACGCCCTGGGCGCCTTCGGCTCCGGCGCGGCGTGCGCGGCGGGGGAGAGGGCCGTGACGCTGAGCAGCGCCGCGGCGGCGGCGACCAGCCCGCGCAGCGCCCTCATCGGGGTCCGCCGGAAGGTGGGGTCTCGTCGTTCCGTACGTCGTGTCATGCGCACACCCTCTATCAGGTCAACCGGGCGTCGGGAAAGGGTGGTCGGCGCTCGGGGCGGCCCTGCCCGGGGCCGCGGCCGTCGGCTACAGTCCGCGCGTGACCGCCACCCCGAAGCAGCCCCTCAAGGACTCCCACTGCGGCGCGTGCGGAGCACCGTACCCGGCGGACAGCGCCTGGCCGCGTGCCTGCGCGGCCTGCGGCGCGGTGGCGTACCGCAATCCGCTGCCCGTCGCCGTCGCGCTCCTGCCCGTCACCGACGCGCGCGGCACCGCCCTCGTCGTGATCACCCGCACCATCGAGCCGCGGCGGGGCCGCCGCGCACTGCCCGGCGGGTTCATCGACCACGGCGAGAGCTGGCAGGACGCGGTCGTCCGCGAACTCAGGGAGGAGACCGGCATCGAGGCCCCGGCCGTCGCGGTCCGCCTCGCGGACGCCCTCAGCTCCCCCGAACACCTGCTGGTCTTCGGCCTGTTGCCCACCTGCCCGGCCGAGGCGCTGCCGCCCTCACGGCCGACCGACGAGACCGACGGCTGGGAACTGCTGCGGGAACCGGCCGAGTTGGCCTTCCCGCTGCACACCCGGGCGGTACGCCGGTGGTTCGCGGGGGAGTACCGCTGAGCGCGGTCGCGAGGAGCCGGTGAAGCGTCACGCGAGGCGCCCTCCTGCCGAAGGGCCCCGGCCCCGGCGCGGGAGCGCTCAGCGGACCGCGCCCCGCACCCGCACCGGGTGGCCTACCTCGCCGCCGGCCCCGCCGTCGGCCCGCTCCACGACCACCCGGCCGTGGGCGACCCGGGTCGAGAACCGCTCGACCTCCGCCGGCTCCCAGCCGTCCCCGGTGTCCCTGACCACGATCCCGCCCCCGGTACGCCCGGCGGCCGGCGCCCACACCTCCAGCTCGATGCCGCCCCCGTCGCCCCGCACCGGAATCACCGAGCCCGCCCGCGCGAGCACCGGGATCCGGGACAGGGGCGCGTTCAGCAGGACCTGGCCCGGGCCGTCGTGCGCCTCGCCGGTCGTGGTGTCGTACCAGCGCCCGCGCGGCAGCCGCACCGCCCGCCGGTCGGCACCCGGCTCCAGGACCGGGGCCACCAGGAGCGCGTCGCCGAGCAGGAAGGAGTCCTCGCAGTCGCGCAGCGCCCGGTCGGCCGGCGCGCCCCACCACAGCGGCCGCACATAGGGCGCACCCGTCAGCCGCGCCCAGTGGGCCAGGGTCACGAAGTACGGGTGCAGCCGCTCCCGTTCGGCCAGCGCGGCCCGCGCGCTCTCCAGCACCTTGGGGCCGAACTCCCAGGGCTCGCGCCGCCCCGCCCACTTGGCCGAGTGGGTACGGAACAGGGGCAGCCAGGCGCCCAGCTGGAACCAGCGCAGATACAGCTCGGGCGAGGGGCTGCCGGTGAAGCCGCCCACGTCCGGCCCCGAGTACGGCACGCCGCACAGGCCGAGGCCGAGCACCAGGGAGAGCGAGGCGCGCAGGCCGGGCCAGCCGCTCGCCACATCGCCGGACCAGGTGCCGCCGTAGCGCTGCATCCCGGCCCAGCCGGAGCGCGAGAACAGGAACGGCCGCTCGTGCGGGCGCAGCCTGCGCAGCCCCTCGTATCCGGCGCGGGCCATGGTGAGGCCGTACACGTTGTGGGCCTCGCGGTGGTCGCCGCCGTGGCCGTCGAGGTCGTGCCGTGCGGATCTGGGCAGTGTCGGATCGCCGAAGGGCGCGAACGACACCGGTTCGTTCATGTCGTGCCACACCCCGGCGAACCCCTGGTCGAGCCGCTCCTGGTAGAGCCCGCCCCACCAGGCGCGGACCCGGGGATCGGTGAAGTCCGGGTAGGCGCACTCGCCGGGCCACACCTCGCCGCGCACCTCGTGCCCCCGGGCGTCCTTGACGAAGGCGCCGGCGGCGAGCCCGCTCGCGTAGACCGGATTGTCCGGGTCCGCCCTGACCGCGGGGTCGACGATCGAGACCAGGCGTACGCCGCCGTCCGCCAGGTCCTTGGCCAGGCGCGGCAGGTCGGGAAAGGCCTCCGGGTCGACCGTGAAGACCTGGTGGGCGTCGTAGTGGTCGATGTCCAGGTGCAGCGCCGACAGGGGCAGACCGCGCTCGGCGTACCCGGCCGCGATCCGCCGCACCTCCCGGTCGCTGCCGAAACCCCAGCGGGCGTGCTGCGGGCCCAGCGCCCAGGACGGCGGCACGGCGGGCGCGCCGGTGAGCGCCGTCCACCCCTGGAGCACCCGGGCCGGGGTGCCCGCCACCACCCAGCAGCGCAGCGGCCCCCCGTCCATGCGCAGCTCGCTGCCGCCCGGCCGGTCGTGCCCCGACCCGGCGCCCTCCTCGCCCTCGCGCAGCACCACCCGGCCGTCCCAGGTGCTGTCGTAGAACGCGAGGTGGGTCCCCGCGTCCGCGACCACCAATTGCACGGGCATGGTGATGTACAGCGGGTCGTCGCCGGGCACGAAGGCGCCGCCGGGGTCGGTGTTCCACAGCCGGTAGACGCCGTCCCGCAGCCGGGGCCCCGCGGCCCGCCCGCCGAGCCCGAAGAACCGCGCGTCCGCGGCCACTTCGGACCGCTGCGACCAGCGGGCCGGGCCGCCCCCGACCGGCTCCCACCAGCGCGGCGGCAGCTCGCGTCGCAGCACCACCCCGCCCGGTGTGCACACGTCCACCGCGCCGTGGCGGGAGATGACCACGGTCAGCCGCTCGGACACGACCCGCCAGCCCCCGTCCTTGTCCGGTTCGAGGACCGCCCGGGGATCCGGCTCGGGCACGCGGCCGCCCAGCGCGTAGGACGGCTCGGGCCCGGCCCCGTCCCAGCCCCAGAACACCGCGCCGCCCGCCGCGACCCGCACCATGAGCTCGGAGCGCGCGAACCGCAGCACACCGCCGCCCGCACTCGGCTCGGCCCCGGTCACCACTCCCGGCACCCGGGCCCGCTCCGGCCCCCGCGCGGGCAGGTCCCGTGCGTCCGCCCGGCGCCGCCGCACGGCCGAGCGCATCGCCCGCAGCCCCCGCACCGAACCGACCGCCTTCACCGAGCGCACCAGGTCATCGCCGTTCATGCAGCTCAGCCTGCCACCCGGACGGCCCTGTGCGCGGTTCGTTCAACTGCCGTTCACCCGTGGCGGCACCACATGCCCCGGCATCCGACTATGGGTGGGGGACCCTGGTGCGGAAGACGATCACATGGCATCGTCCCTGTCAGCCGCCTCACGCGCACACCCCCTCGCGTGTGCGCGGGACACACGCACACCACGCGTTACAGCCCGGGAGCCGACCCATGACCTCAGCAGCGAACCCCGCTCCGCAGCCCGCGCCCCTGTGGCAGCCGGACTCCGACCGCATCGCCGGTGCGCGGATCACCCGCTTCCAGGCCTGGGCGGCCGACCGCTACGGGGCACCGGCCGAGGGCGGGTACCCGGCTCTGCACCGCTGGTCGGTCACCGAGCTCGACACCTTCTGGCAGGCCGTCGCCGCGTGGTTCGACATCCGCTTCTCCTCCCCGTACGAAGCCGTCCTCGCCGATCGAACGATGCCCGGCGCCCAGTGGTTCCCGGGGGCCACCGTGAACTACGCGGAACACGCGCTGCGCACCGCCGAGGACCCGGCACGGGCCGGGGACCCGGCGCTGCTCCACGTCGACGAGAGCCAGGAACCGGTCGGGATCAGCTGGTCGGAACTGCGCCGCCAAGTCGGCTCGCTGGCCGCCGAGTTGCGCGCTCTCGGGGTGCGCCCCGGCGACCGCGTGAGCGGCTATCTGCCCAACGTTCCGCAGGCGGTCACCGCGCTGCTCGCGGCCGCCGCCGTCGGCGCCGTATGGACCTCGTGCGCGCCCGACTTCGGCGCCCGCAGCGTGCTCGACCGCTTCCAGCAGGTCGAGCCCGTCGTCCTGTTCACCGTCGACGGCTACCGCTACGGCGGCAAGCGGCACGACCGCACGGACGTCGTCGCGGAACTGCGCCGCGAACTGCCCACCCTGCGCGCCGTCGTCCACATCCCCCTGCTCGGCACGCCCGCCCCCGAAGGCGCCCTCGAATGGTCCGCCCTCACCGCGGGCGACCAGGAGCCGGTCTTCGAGCAGGTGCCCTTCGACCATCCCCTGTGGGTGCTCTACTCCTCCGGCACCACGGGCCTGCCCAAGGCCATCGTGCAGTCCCAGGGCGGCATCCTCCTGGAACACTTCAAGCAGCTCGGACTGCACTGCGACCTCGGCCCCGGGGACCGCTTCTTCTGGTACACCTCCACCGGCTGGATGATGTGGAACTTCCTCGTCTCCGGTTTGCTCACCGGCACCACCGTCGTGCTGTACGACGGCAGCCCCGGGTACCCCGACACGGGCGCGCAGTGGGGCGTGGCGGAGCGCACCGGCGCCACCCTGTTCGGCACGTCGGCCGCGTACGTCATGGCCTGCCGCAAGGCCGGCGTGCACCCGGGCCGCGACTTCGACCTGTCCCGCGTCACCTGCGTGGCGACCACCGGCTCGCCGCTGCCGCCCGACGGGTTCCGCTGGCTCCACGACGAGGTGCGCGAGGATCTGTGGATCGCCTCGGTCAGCGGAGGCACCGACGTCTGCTCCTGCTTCGCGGGAGCGGTCCCGACCCTCCCGGTGCACATCGGCGAGCTCCAGGCACCCTGCCTCGGCACCGACCTCCAGGCCTGGGACGCCCAGGGCGCGCCGGTCATCGGGGAGGTCGGCGAACTGGTCGTCACCAACCCCATGCCGTCGATGCCGATCCGCTTCTGGAACGACCCGGACGGCAGCCGCTACCGCGACAGCTACTTCGACATGTTCCCGGGCGTATGGCGCCACGGCGACTGGATCACCCTCACCGACCACGGCTCGGTGATCATCCACGGCCGCTCCGACTCGACCCTCAACCGCCAGGGCGTGCGCATGGGTTCGGCCGACATCTACGAGGTCGTCGAACGCCTTCCGGAGATCCGCGAGTCCCTGGTCATCGGCCTGGAAGAACCGGACGGCGGCTACTGGATGCCGCTGTTCGTCCACCTCGCCGAGGGCGCGGTCCTGGACGAGGCGCTCCGTACGAAGATCAAGCAGGCGATCCGCGAACAGCTCTCGCCCCGCCACGTGCCGGACGAGATCATCGAGGCGCCGGGCGTCCCGCACACCCTCACCGGCAAGCGCATCGAGGTGCCCGTCAAGCGCCTGCTGCAGGGCACGGCCCTCGACAAGGCCGTCAACCCCGGCTCCGTCGACAACCTGGACCTGCTGCGCTTCTACGAGGACATCGCCCGCAAGCGGGGCTGACCGGCCCGCCTCACCCGCCGTAGGTGGCCTCGGACTCGCCCAGCGCGGCGGCGAAGTCCGAGGCCAGCCGCCCGGCCTCCGAGCTGTCCAGACCGGCCACGGTGATGCGTACGCCGGGCGCGGCGGCGATGCGGAAGCGGGCCCCAGCGGCCACCCACCAGCCGCGCGTACGCAGCCCGTTGACGACGGCCGACTCGTCGCGCACCGGCACCCACACGTTCATCCCGCTCGCCCCGTGCGCCGTGATCCCGCGCCGGGCCAGCTCGTCGACGAGAGCCGCGCGCCGCTCCCCGTAAGTGGCCTCCGCGCGCGTCACCAGGAGCTGGGCCGACGGATCGTCCAGCAGGCTCAGCACCGCCGCCTGCAACAGATGACTCACCCACCCCGAGGTGAGCAGCAGCCGTCCGTCGTGCCGCGCCAGCGTCACCGGGTCGCACGCGGCGGCCGCCCACCGCAGGTCGGTGCCCAGGTACTTGGTGACCGTGCGCACGTGGGCCCACCGCGAAAGCCCGCCCTGTGTAAGGGAGTTGAGCTCCGCACCGGCGATCTCGGCGGCGTGGTCGTTCTCGATCACCAGCACCTCGGGCGCCGTCCGCAGCATCTCGACCAGCTCGTCGCGGCGCTTTCGGGAGAACCGGCCCCCGTACGGGTTCTGCGCCCGGGGGCTGCACACGACGGCCCGCGCGCCGCCGCGCAGTGCCTCGCGCAGCGCCTGGGGCCGCATGCCCTCGTCGTCCACGGCGACCGCGACCGTGCGCAGCCCCATGGCGTGGAGCAGGTCGAGCAGATGGTGATACCCGGGGTCCTCCATGGCCACCGCGTCCCCCGGCCGCAGCTCCGTGGCCAGCAGCCGTGCGACGCAGTCGAGCGCGCCGTGGGCGAACGTCACGTACTCGGAGGGCACCCCGTCTCCCGCGAACCAGGCCCGCACGCGCTCCTCCAGCTGAGGCAGCCGGGGTGTGGACCGGTGGGAGCGAGGGCCCGTGGACGGCGCGAGGAGACCCGGCAGATCCGGCAGGAAGGCCGGGTCCGGGTGCCCGCCCGCCAGATCCCGCAGCCCCTCGGGGACCTTGGGCGGCCTGCGGGAAGCGACGGCGGGCGCCGCGGCCACCACGGTGCCCCCGCGTCCGCGTGTGACGACGACACCGCGCCCGCGCAGCTCCTTGTAGGCGGTGGCGACCGTGCCGGGGCTCACCGCGAGCTCCTCGGCCAGCCTGCGCACCGGAGGGAGCGCGTCCCCGGGGCCCAGGCCCCCGTCGGCGACCGCGCGCTCGACGGACGCGGCAATCCCCTTGGCTGTCGTACCAGAGATCGAATATTGTGCTGCCACGTAAGTAATTCTGTACCAATACATAACATCGGTCAAGGGGGAGCAATGAACTGGAGCCGCCGGAGGGCAGCGCTGTGGGAACGCGTCCCGGGAGGCCTCGACGGCCGCCGGATGCTGTCGGTCGCCTTCGTCGACCGGACCGGAAGCGGCCTGTGGGAAGCCGTCTCCGTCCTCTACTTCACCTACGTGGCCGGGCTCTCGCTCGCCCAGATCGGTACCCTGGTCGCCGCCTCCGGCGCCGTCGGCATCGCCGGCGCACCCATCGGCGGCCGCATCGCCGACCGACTGCCCCTCACCCGCCTCCTCGTCGGCCTCCAAACCCTGCGCGCCGTCGCCGCGTTCGCGCTCCTGACCACCGACAACTTCGCCCTCCTGCTCCTGATCGCCTCCGTGGGAAGCTTCGGCGACCGCTCGGCCAACGTCCTCACCAAGCTGTACGCGGCCCGCATCGCCGGCCCCGGCCGCGTCCGCTACCAGGCCGTCAGTCGCACCATCGCCAACGCGGGCTGGGCCGTGGGCGGCCTCGCCGCTGCGGGCGCCCTGGCCATCGGCTCGGTCTCCGCCTACCAGTGGCTCCTGGCGGGCAACGCCCTCTCGTTCGTCGGCTCCGCCCTCATCACCGCGCTGTGCGCCGAACCATCGGCCCCCTCCCGCACCGTCGCCAGATCCGGCGACCCCGCGGCCCGGCCGCATCCGGCCACCCCCTGGCGCGACCGCCGCTATCTGGCCTTCGTGGCCACCGAAACCGTCCTCTTCCTGGACGACGCGGTGTTCAAGGTCGGCCTCCCGCTCTGGACCGTCCACGCCACCGACGCCCCGCACGGCCTCGTCCCGCTGCTCATGGTGCTCAACAACGTGATGGTGGTCGCCCTCCAGGTGCCCCTCGCCCGCTTCGGCGCCACCACCGCGGCGGCCCGGCGACTCCTGCTCCCGCTCTCCGCGATCTTCGCGCTGGCGGGCGTGGCCATCGCTGCCTCCGCGGCGCACGGCGCCGCGCTCGCCGCCGCCTGCCTCCTGATCGCGACGGCGGCCTTCACGCTGGCCGAGATCATCCACGCGACCATCTCCTGGGAGCTCTCGATCGCCCTCGCCCCGGACGCGGCGCAGGGCGCCTATCTCGGAGTGCACGGCCTGGCCCAGTCGGTCCAGCGCAGCGTCGGCCCCCTCGCCGTCACCGCGGCCATCGCGACCGGACCGGCCGGCTGGCTCACCTTCGGCACCGTCATCGCCGGAACGTGCCTGGTCCAGCACCGCCTCGTCCAACCCCGCCCGCGGCGGACAGCGCTGTCAGTGCCTTCGGTTACGGTGAGTGAGCATTGATCGACACCGTGCTCAGGGGGAAACATGGCGCACGCCAATCACATCAGGGCCATCCGCCGCACACTCCGCCGTGAAATGCCGAGCACCGTCGGCCTGATCGCCGACGCGCACGACTTCACGGCCATGACGAGATACCGATCCTTCGTCTTCGACGACCACACGGCCTACCTCCGTCAGGTCGAAGGACTCCTGCGCGCCCTGGCCGCCCAGGGCGCGCACACCACGGTCGCGCTCTTCGACCCGGACGAGTTCACCGAGTTCTGCGCGTCCAGAGGCCTGGACCCGGACAGCGCGGACAGCCGCACCCGCTTCACGGCCGAACTGGCCGCGGGCGGCGCCTGCGTGGCGTACGCGGGCCAGCCCATCGACAGCCTGGTCCCGCAGCTCATCAACAAGGCGGTCCGCAAGGCCACTTGGGAGTACGCGACGTTGCTTCTGGCCGAGGCGGGGGAGTGCGCCGAATGCGGTCAGGACATCGGCCGGGCAGCCTTCGACAGCGCCTCGCACCTGCTGCTGAACCTGCTGGAAGCAGCGGGCCCGGGCACCCACCACCTGGTGTGCAGCATCCCCGCCCAGGAGCAACAGCTCATCGCCGTCCTGCACGCGCAGCGGACGGGATTCGACCCCGTACGGCTCGACGAGACCGACGCGGCGGAGTTCGTGACCGTCCTGGCATCCGGCATCGCCCGGCACAGCGCGGGTGGACTGGTACTCCGTACGACTGAATCGGGAGCCCCCGACCGACTGCACGGCTGGCGCCTGCACCAGGGCAGGCTCGACCCGCTGACCGCGGGCGAGGTCTTCAGCGCGTACTGCACCGACGCCGAGACCGGCGACCCCCTCGCGCCGGAACCCGACGCGGAGTACCGCCCCGGATTCCCCGTCGACCAGCCCGACTCCCACCACTGAAGCGACGAGGGGCCGGAGACCGGACAGGAGAGCCCGGACAGGAGAGCAAGGACAAAGAGAGAGGGGCTCCCCGCCGCACCGCGACGGGAAGCCCCTCTCACACTGGTCTCACGACCATCCGGTCACTCTCCGGACAGCACCGCCTGAGCGGCCTTGCGCGCGTCCTCCGCGGTGTCGGCGGCACGCGCCGCGGACGCCGCGCGCTCGCACTGGGCCAGCGTGTACTTCGCCAGCGTCGCCCGCACATAAGGAATGGACGCCGCACCCATCGAGAGGCTGGTGACACCCAGACCGGTCAGGACACAGGCCAGCAGTGGATCGGAGGCAGCCTCGCCACACACACCACAGCTCTTGCCCTCGGCCTTGGCGGCCTCGGCGGACAGCGAGATCAGGTCGAGCAGCGCGGGCTGCCACGGGTCCTGGAGCCGGGACACCGCGCCCACCTGCCGGTCGGCGGCGAAGGCGTACTGCGCGAGGTCGTTGGTGCCCAGCGACAGGAACTCGACCTCCTGCAGGATCGAGCGGGCCCGCAGCGCGGCGGAGGGAATCTCCACCATCGCGCCGAACTTCGCCTGCAGCCCGGCCTCCCGGCACGCGTCGGCGAAGGCCTTCGCGTCCGTACGGTCGGCCACCATCGGCGCCATGACCTCCAGGTACACGGGCAGACCCGCGGCGGCCTTGGCCAGCGCGGTCAACTGCGTGCGCAGCACCTCGGGGTGGTCCAGCAGCGAGCGCAGACCGCGCACGCCGAGCGCCGGGTTCGGCTCGTCGGCCGGGGTCAGGAAGTCGAGCGGCTTGTCGGCGCCCGCGTCCAGCACCCGCACCACGACGCGCCCCTCGGGGAACGCCTCCAGAACCTTGCGGTACGCCTCGACCTGCTTCTCCTCCGACGGCGCCTTGGCGGAGTCGTCGAGGAAGAGGAACTCGGTACGGAACAGACCGACGCCCTCGGCGCCCGCCTCCACGGCGGCCGGAACGTCGGCGGGACCGCCGACGTTGGCCAGCAGCGGAACCTTGTGGCCGTCCGACGTGGCGCCGGGACCGGACGAGGCGGACAGCGCCGCCCTGCGCTCGGCGGCGGCCCGCTCGAGCTCGGCCTGCTTCTCCGCACTCGGGTCCACGAAGATCTCGCCCGTGCTGCCGTCCACGGCGACGAGCGTGCCCTCGGCCAGCTCACCGGCGCCCGGCAGGGCCACGATCGCGGGAACACCGAGCGCCCGCGCCAGGATGGCGCTGTGGCTGGTCGGCCCGCCCTCCTCGGTCACGAAGCCGAGCACCAGCGCCGGGTCGAGCAGCGCCGTGTCGGCGGGCGCGAGGTCCCGCGCGATGAGCACGTACGGCTCGTCGCTGTCCGGCACACCCGGCATCGGCACGCCGAGCAGACGCGCCACGATCCGGTTCCGCACGTCGTCGAGGTCGGCGACGCGTCCCGCCATGTACTCACCGGCACCCGCGAGCAGCTCGCGGTAGTGCGAGAACGCGTCGTACACGGCGCGCTCGGCGGTGCTGCCGACGACGATGCGCCGGTCGACGTCGGACATCAGCTCCGGGTCCTGGGCGATCATCGCCTGGGCCTCGAGCACGGCCTGCGCCTCACCGCCGGCCAGATTGCCACGCGCCATCAGGTCGGCCGCCACAGCTTCCACCGCCTGGCGAGCGCGCCCCTGTTCGCGCTCGTGCTCCGACGCCGGAATCTGCTTGGCAGGCGGTTCCAGGACCGCCGTGCCCATGTGCCGTACCTCGCCGATCGCCACACCGTGGCTCACGCCGACGCCTCGCAGCGTTGTCTCCATCTCACCCGTCTCCGATAGTCGCGGCGGTCTCGGCCGCCGCCGTTGTGGTCCGTCCAGCGCGCCGTCGCGGCGGCGCGGGCGTCACTGCCAGCTGAACAGCGCGTCGCCGGCCTTGACGTCACCGCTGTCGACGACACCGGCGAGGGAGTCAGTGGTGGCCTCGAGAGCCACGATGGGACAAATGGGGGACTTGCCGGCGGCCTCGACGGCGGCCGGGTCCCAGCGCACGACCTCCTGGCCGCGCGTCACGGTGTCGCCCTTGTTGACGAGGAGCTCGAAGCCCTCGCCGTTGAGCTGAACGGTGTCGATTCCGAGGTGCGTCAGCACACCGTGGCCCTCGTCGTCGACGACGACGAAGGCGTGCGGGTGCAGGGACACAACGACGCCGTCCACGGGCGCCACGGCCGCCGACGGCTCACGTACGGGATCAATAGCGGTACCGGGGCCCACCATCGCGCCGGAGAAGACGGGGTCGGGCACTGCAGCGAGCCCGATGGCCTGTCCGGCAAGTGGGGACGTCACGCTAGTCATGGGGAGCCTCCCAGGGGCGGAGCTTCAAGTGTCGCCGTCACTACCTGTCCTGGACGGCGTACTGTTCAGAAGGGTAAGTCATAAGAAGTCCCAGTTCCGCACGACAGGTGACGGTTGGCGGACCTAGGTGCACACCGGAAACGATTTGCCTCAACTCCCGGCGGCCTGTACTGTCGTACTCCTGCCTGACCCCATCACAACACTGTGATTCGGCGGTCGGCGGCGCCTACCAAGTCCCGATCCTAACCTGGATTTCTGACTCTGCATGCTGCGGAGACGGTGGTCAGGAAGACGGAAAAGACTTGCTAGAGTCTGAATCGCCGGAAAGCCGATAAGGTCGGAAAGCGAAATGCCCGCTCCAGCGGGTGGCGGAAACAAGAAATTGGGTCTGCTAAGCTGGAAACACGAAATGCCGAAGGGAAGCGCCCGGAGAAAGCCCGTGAGGGTGAGTACGAAGGAAGCGTCCGTTCCTTGAGAACTCAACAGCGTGCCAAAAGTCAACGCCAGATTGACAACCCCGTCCACTTCGGTGGATCGAGGTTCCTTTGAAAAGTCCTG
>NZ_QOLA01000009.1 GCF_003324565.1 Streptomyces sp. SDr-06
CGTTAGGGAAACGCCCGGTTACATTCCGAACCCGGAAGCTAAGCCTTTCAGCGCCGATGGTACTGCAGGGGGGACCCTGTGGGAGAGTAGGACGCCGCCGAACAAATTGTGGGGAAAGCCCCGCACCAGATCTGTAGGAACACAGGTCACGGTGCGGGGCTTTTTCGCGTTCGTCTGGGTTTCTCCGCACAGCGATCGTGCTCAGTACCCAGGAGCACAGGTGTCCCACGCCTCCTCGGAGGCGTCCAGGGCAGTTGGAGCTACCGCTTTCGCCACGGACGCCGCAAGAGGCGCTGTACAAGCCGCGGAGGCCGCCTCCGACGCCTGCAGGCGGGTCGTGCAGGGAGAGCAGGCCTTCGGCTCCGGTGACTCTCTCGGGCTGCCGCGGTGCCCCACGGCGCGGTCCAGGCAGGCTCACCCGGGCAAGCCCCTCCAGGCTGGCCGGGCCCGGGAGTTGGCCACCCGGCGGAGCACAGCGCCTCTGCACCAGGACCAGGATGATCCGTACAAAGAAAAAAGACCCCGACCTCAGCAACTTCGCTGATGGCGGGGTCTTTCGGCACCTTCTTCAAGGTGCCCCCGGCAGGATTCGAACCTGCGCACACGGCTCCGGAGGCCGTTGCTCTATCCCCTGAGCTACGGGGGCGTCCGCCGCGTTCGGCGGCGACGGGTAGAACCCTACCAGCTCTCTCGGGGTGGCTGTGAACAGGTATTTCCGTCCCTGCCTCGGGCCGGGTCCCCCGGGCGGGGTGGAAGTGGGGAAAACCCGGACGCGGTGCCCTCCTCGGACCTAACCTCAAGGTGTGCCAGGCGTCTCCGGCCGGGTTCTTGTTGTCGACGACAACAAGGTCATCCGGCAGCTGATCAGGGTCAACCTCGAGCTGGAGGGCTTCGAGGTCGTGACCGCGGCCGATGGTGCCGAATGCCTGGAGGTCGTGCACCGGGTCAGGCCCGATGTGGTCACGCTCGACGTGGTGATGCCCCGGCTCGACGGCCTGCGGACCGCCGCGCGGCTGCGTTCGGATCCGCGGACGAACCGGCTGCCCGTCGCGATCATCAGTGCGTGCACCCAGTACGAGGTGGAGACCGGGCTCGCTGCCGGGGTCGACGCCTTCCTGGCGAAGCCGTTCGAGCCCGCCGAACTGGTCCGTGTCGTACGGCAGTTGCTGCATCGGGAGGCTCCGCCGTCCGCCGACGGCAGCAGGGAGCCCGGGCGGGCCGGGAGCACCCGGGGCTGACCCCCTGGCCGGCGGCCCCGCGCAGCGGCCCTGCCCGTATGGCGAAACCGGTTCGCGGAGGAACCCCCCTTCTCCCATACGCTGGTCCCGTGACCCCCGCAGAGCTCTCCCGTACCGTCGTGCGCGTCGTGCGCAGCGCGATCGACGAGGGTGCCCTGGGAGCCGTCGGTGGCGTCGTGCCCGAGAACGTCAAGGTCGAGCGGCCCCGGCCCGGGGGCGGTGGCGACTACGCCAGCGGTGTCGCCCTCAAGCTCGCCGCCGCGGCCGGGCTGCCGCCCCGCGAGGTGGCCGAGGTGCTGCGGCGGCGGATCGCCGAGCAGCCCGGGATCGCGCTCGTCGAGATCAGCGGGCCGGGGTTCCTCAACATCACTCTCGATCGCGGTGCCCGCCACGAGATCGTCCCGCGGATCCTGGCCGAGGCCACGTCGTACGGACACGGCGAAGCGCTTCTCGGGCAGGCGTACGACTTCGCGGAGGCTGCCGAGGAGCGGGCCCGGGTCGTCACCGACGTGGTCGTGCGGCTGCTTCGGGCGCAGGGTGCCGTGGCCCGGGTCCTGCCCGCCGGCCGAGGAGGGCAGGTGCTCTCGGTGGTCGCCTGCCCCGAGCCGCGGCTCGCCGAGCTCGTCGGGGACGGCGCCGCCCGCTGGGCCATGCTCCGCGCCGCCCGGCACGACCGGCCCCGTACCGACGTCGCGGAACTGCTCGCCCAGCGGGAGACGAACTCCCTGTTCCGGGTGCGGTACGCGTACTCCCGCAGTCGTGCCCTCACGCGCAACGCCCTCGAACTGGGCTTCCGGTCCGAGGCCGGGCCCGTTGCCGAGGGGAAGGCCCTGCTCGGGCTGCTCGGGGACCACCCGGGAGTCCTCGAAAGCGCAGCCCGGCACCAGGCGCCCGACCGGCTGGCGCGGCAGCTCGAAGCCGTGGCCGACGAACTGCTCCGCTTCCAGCCCGCGGTGCTGCCGCTCGGTGACGAGAAACCCTCGGCCGCCCACCGTCACCGGCTCGCCCTCGCCGAGGCCGCCGGAACGGTGCTGGCCGGCGGCCTGTCCCTGCTCGGCGTCGACGCCCCCGAATTTCTGTGACATGCGCGGACCTGCCCCGTCGTGCGCGCACATGACCGCAGACGTGTAAGAGAAGAGACGTAGAGAACATGAGCCGATCCGCGCACCCCGCCGGTCCCCGCCACGCCGACGTGCTGACCGAAGGGCACTATTCCGCGCCCCCCGCCGACCTCAACTCCCTTGACCAGAAGGTCTGGTCGCGGACCGTCACCCGCACCGAGGACGGCGAGGTCGCCGTCGGCGGCATCGAAGTGTCGCGGCTTGCCGAGGAGTTCGGCACGCCCGCCTACTTCCTCGACGAGGCCGACTTCCGCGCCCGCTGCCGGGCCTGGGCCGACGCCTTCGGCCGGGACGCCGACGTGTTCTACGCGGGCAAGGCGTTCCTGTCGCGGGCCGTCGTGCGCTGGCTGCACGAGGAGGGGCTCAACCTCGACGTCTGCTCCGGCACCGAGCTCGCCACCGCCCTCGACGCGGGCATGCCCGCCGAGCGCATCGCCTTCCACGGCAACAACAAGAGCGAGGCGGAGATCCGGCGGGCCGTCGAGGCCGGGGTCGGGCGGATCGTGCTCGACTCCTTCCAGGAGATCGTGCGCGTCGCCCACATCGCCCGGGAGCTCGGGAAGGTGCAGAAGGCCTTCATCCGCGTCACCGTCGGCGTCGAGGCCCACACGCACGAATTCATCGCCACCGCGCACGAGGACCAGAAGTTCGGCATCGCGCTGGCCGGCGGCCAGGCCGCCGAGGCCGTGCGGCGCGCCCTCAAGCTCGACGGGCTCGAACTGACCGGCATCCACTCGCACATCGGCTCGCAGATCTTCGACATGGCGGGCTTCGAGGTGTCCGCCCGCCGCGTCGTGCAGCTGCTCGCCGAGGTGCGCGACGAGCACGGCGTCGAGCTGCCCGAGATCGACCTCGGCGGCGGGCTCGGCATCGCGTACACCTCCGACGACGACCCCCGCGAGCCGCACGAGATCGCCAAGGCGCTCAGCGAGATCGTCACGCGCGAGTGCGACGCTGCCGGGCTCCGCGCACCCCGCATCTCGGTCGAGCCGGGCCGCGCGATCGTCGGCCCGACCGCGTTCACGCTGTACGAGGTCGGCACGATCAAGCCGCTTGAAGGGCTGCGGACGTACGTGAGCGTGGACGGCGGCATGTCCGACAACATCCGGACCGCGCTCTACGACGCCGAGTACTCGGTGGCGCTCGTCTCGCGGACCTCCGACGCCGAGCCGATGCTGGTCAGGGTGGTCGGCAAGCACTGCGAGAGCGGTGACATCGTGGTTAGTGACGCGTTTCTGCCCGCGGACCTCGCGCCGGGTGATCTGATTGCCGTGCCGGCCACGGGCGCGTACTGCCGCTCCATGGCGAGCAATTACAACCACGCGCTGCGCCCGCCCGTCGTCGCCGTGCGCGACGGATCGGCGCGGGTGATCGTCCGGCGCGAGACGGAGGAAGATCTCCTGCGTCTCGACGTCGGGTAGATGAAATAGTTGTCTCAGGATCCGGACCGAGGGCAGAAACCCCGGTCCGGTGAGTGAGACTGGTTCACATTCCAGGTTTGAACAGGAAACGAGGTCGGATGATGCGTACGCGTCCGCTGAAGGTGGCGCTGCTGGGCTGTGGAGTGGTCGGCTCAGAGGTGGCGCGCATCATGACGACGCACGCCGACGACCTCACGGCGCGCATCGGCGCTCCCGTGGAGCTCGCCGGGGTCGCCGTCCGCCGGCCCTCCAAGGTGCGCGAGGGCATCGACCCCGCCCTGGTCACCACCGACGCCACCGCCCTCGTCAAACGCGGCGACATCGACGTGGTCGTCGAGGTCATCGGCGGCATCGAGCCCGCCCGGGCGCTGATCACCACCGCCTTCGAGCACGGTGCCTCCGTCGTCTCCGCCAACAAGGCGCTGCTCGCCCAGGACGGCGCGGCCCTGCACGCCGCCGCCGTGGAGCACGGCCGGGACCTGTACTACGAGGCCGCGGTCGCCGGCGCGATCCCGCTGATCCGTCCGCTGCGCGAGTCCCTCGCCGGCGACAAGGTGAACCGGGTGCTCGGCATCGTCAACGGCACGACCAACTTCATCCTCGACAAGATGGACTCGACGGGCGCCGGCTACCAGGAGGCCCTCGACGAGGCCACCGCGCTCGGTTACGCCGAGGCCGACCCGACCGCCGACGTCGAGGGCTTCGACGCCGCCGCCAAGGCCGCCATCCTCGCCGGGATCGCCTTCCACACCCGGGTCCGCCTCGACGACGTGTACCGCGAGGGCATGACCGAGGTCACCGCCGCCGACTTCGCGTCGGCGAAGGAGATGGGCTGCACCATCAAGCTGCTCGCGATCTGCGAGCGGGCGGCCGACGGCGGCTCGGTGACCGCCCGCGTCCACCCCGCGATGATCCCGCTCGACCATCCGCTGGCCTCCGTGCGCGGGGCGTACAACGCGGTGTTCGTCGAGGCCGAGGCCGCCGGGCAGCTCATGTTCTACGGGCCCGGCGCGGGCGGCGCTCCGACCGCCTCCGCCGTCCTCGGGGACCTGGTCGCGGTGTGCCGCAACAGGCTCGCCGGGTCGACCGGACCGGGCGAGTCGGCGTACACGCAGCTGCCCGTGAGCCCCATGGGCGACGTCGTGACCCGCTACCACATCAGCCTCGACGTGGCAGACAAGCCGGGCGTGCTCGCCCAGGTGGCGACGGTCTTCGCCGAGCACGGGGTATCCATCGACACCGTGCGGCAGTCCGGCAAGGACGGCGAGGCCTCCCTCGTCGTCGTCACCCACCGCGCGGCCGACGCGGCCCTCACCGGGACCGTGGACGCCCTGCGCAAGCTCGACACCGTGCGTGGTGTCGCCAGCATCATGCGTGTTGAAGGGGAGTAATCAGCAATGACCCACCAATGGCGCGGAATCATCGAGGAGTACCGGGACCGGCTCCCCGTCTCCGCCTCGACGCCGGTCGTCACCCTCCGCGAGGGCGGCACGCCGCTCGTGCCCGCGCAGGTGCTCTCCGAGCGCACGGGCTGCGAGGTGCACCTCAAGGTCGAGGGTGCCAACCCGACGGGTTCCTTCAAGGACCGCGGGATGACCATGGCGATCACCCGGGCGAAGGAGGAGGGCGCCAAGGCGGTCATCTGCGCCTCCACCGGCAACACCTCGGCCTCGGCCGCCGCCTACGCGGTCCGCGCCGGGATGGTCTGCGCGGTGCTCGTGCCGCAGGGCAAGATCGCGCTCGGCAAGATGGGCCAGGCGCTCATCCACGGCGCCAAGATCCTTCAGGTCGACGGCAACTTCGACGACTGCCTGACGCTGGCCCGCTCGCTGTCCGACAACTACCCGGTGGCGCTGGTCAATTCGGTCAACCCGGTGCGCATCGAGGGTCAGAAGACCGCCGCGTTCGAGATCGTGGACGCGCTGGGCGACGCCCCCGACATCCACGTCCTTCCCGTGGGCAACGCCGGCAACATCACGGCGTACTGGAAGGGCTACAAGGAGTACGCCGCCGACGCGATCTCCACGCACACTCCGCGCATGTGGGGCTTCCAGGCCTCCGGTTCGGCGCCGATCGTGCGCGGGGAGGTCGTCAAGGACCCCTCGACGATCGCCACCGCGATCCGCATCGGCAACCCGGCCTCGTGGCAGTTCGCCCTGGCCGCGCGGGACGAATCCGGCGGTTTCATCGACGAAGTGACGGACCGTGAGATCCTGCGCGCGTACCGGCTGCTCGCCTCCCAGGAGGGCGTGTTCGTCGAGCCCGCCTCGGCCGCGTCGGTGGCCGGGCTGCTCAAGGCCGCCGAGCGCGGTCTCGTCGACCCGGGCCAGAAGATCGTGTGCACGGTGACCGGAAACGGCCTCAAGGACCCCGACTGGGCCGTCGCGGGCGCCCCGCAGCCCGTCACCGTCCCGGTGGACGCGGCGGCGGCCGCCGAGCGCCTCGGTCTGGCGTAGTTCCGCCACGTCCGGCGTCGCGTACGTGTCCCGCATCGCCGGGACGCGTACGTAAAGGCGGACAAGCCCGCACGTAGGGGCACAGGGGGCTCGCGACACGCATCGTGCGCCTCCTGTGCGCCCTATGTCGCCACAGAACCTTCCTTCGATAGGCTGTACCCAACCCGCCCCGCCGCATATGCCGTGGTGCAGTTGCCCACGTGGCCCTCGGGTGTTCCGTACGTCTTCGAAGATCCCGCAGCAGACTCCAGCCGCAGCCTCACAAGGAGAGTCATCAGAGCGATGGCCGGTCCCGCCTTCCGCGCCGCCGCCGTACGGGTGCGCGTTCCCGCCACCAGTGCCAACCTCGGCCCGGGCTTCGACTCCCTGGGCCTGTCACTGGGGCTCTACGACGACGTGGTCGTCCGCGTCGCCGACTCCGGCCTGGGCATCGACATCGCGGGCGAGGGCGCGGACACGCTGCCCCGCGACGAGAGCCACCTCCTCGTACGGTCCTTGCGCACCGCGTTCGACCTGCTCGGCGGGCAGCCGCGCGGCCTCGAAATCGTCTGCGCCAACCGCATCCCGCACGGCCGCGGCCTCGGCTCGTCCTCCGCCGCCATCTGCGCCGGCATCGTCGCCGCGCGCGCCGTGACGATAGGCGGCGACGCCCGGCTCGACGACGCGGCCCTGCTGGAGCTCGCGACCGAGATCGAGGGACACCCCGACAACGTGGCCGCCTGTCTGCTCGGCGGGTTCACGCTGTCCTGGATGGACGGGGGAGCGGCCCGCGCGATCAGGATGGACCCCGCGGATTCCATCGTTCCGGTGGTCTTCGTGCCCGGCAAGGCGGTCCTGACGGAGACGGCCCGCGGGCTGCTGCCGCGTACCGTCCCGCACGTCGACGCCGCCGCCAACGCCGGCCGGGCGGCCCTGCTCGTGGAGGCCCTGACCCGGCGGCCCGAGCTGCTGCTCGCGGGCACCGAGGACCGGCTCCACCAGGAGTACCGCGCGCCGGCGATGCCGGAGAGCGTGGCACTGGTCAACCGGCTGCGCGCGGACGGCGTCCCCGCGGTCATCTCCGGCGCGGGGCCCACGGTGCTCGCGCTGGTCGAGGACGGTGCGGCCGACAAGGTCGCACGCCTGGCGGGGGAGGGGTGGGCCGCCAATCGGCTCAGTCTCGACGCCGCGGGTGCGAGCGTCCTGCCGCTCGGGTCCTAGGCCGCGGGCGCAGGGAGCACGGCTTGCCGGTGAACGAGAGGGGGAATGTTTGTTGGATCCGGTAGTGTTAACCTCAAGTCTGCATCGGTCGTCTTCGTGGCGCGGTGCTTCGTGTCCCCTTCAGGGACCGCCATTCTTCCGAGAGCCTCCCCAACTGCCTGTGCAGCCTGCCTGAGCAGTTTCGAGCACGCTCCGGAACCGGCACGACACCCCACGCTTTTCCCAGCAGGGGCCGAGTAGGGGGACCTCGGGCCGGAACCCACGCACGTTTATCTCTCCGCCGTACGCGGCGGACCACCGCCCCGGCACGATCCGTGGTCGCCAAGATCACAGGCCGCAGCCGGACAGCACAACCGGTCGCCGAGCCAGACAGGCCGACGTCCGCTCCAGGGAAGGACCCTTCGTGAGCGACACCACCGATCTGATGGGCGTGACTGCCGACAGCTCTGTCGACAACGCCGCGCCCGCCGCAGGTGCTGCCTCTGGCACCACCGCACGGCGCCGCCGCTCCGGCACCGGCCTCGACGGCATGGTCCTGGCCGAGCTGCAGCAGGTCGCGTCCGGCCTCGGCATCAGGGGCACCGCGCGCATGCGCAAGAGCCAGCTGATCGAGGTCATCAAGGAGGCGCAGGCCGGAGGCGGCTCCGCGGGCAAGAGCGCCGCGCCGTCCGCCGACGCCGAGGCCAAGCCGAAGCGCCGCGCCACCTCCAAGGCCCGTACGGGTGAGGAGGCCGCCGCGCCCGCCGCCGAGAAGCAGCCCGCGCAGCAGCAGATCGACATCCCGGGCCAGCCGTCCGCCAAGGTCTCCGACCAGGCGGCCGGTGACGAGCAGCCCGCGGGCGAGCGTCGCCGGCGCCGTGCCACCGCCCCGTCCGGCAGCCCCGAGACCGCCGCCGCGGCCGTCGAGACCGCCACCAAGACGGAGGCCAAGGCCGAGGTCAGGACCGACGCCCAGCCCGAGGCGAAGGCGGCCGAGGCCGTCGAGACCGCCGAGGGCCGCCGTGACCGCCGTGACCGCGGTGAGCGGGGCGACCGCGGTGACCGCCGGGACCGCCAGCGCGGTGAGCGGGGCGACCGTGGTGAGCGCGGCGACCGTGGCGACCGCCGAGGCAAGGGCGACGACCAGCAGGGCGGCCAGCGCCAGCAGCGCCAGGGCGGCCAGCAGCAGGGCCAGCAGCAGAACAACGGCCCGCAGGACGACTTCGACGACGACGGCAGCCGCCGTGGCCGGCGCGGACGCTACCGCGACCGCCGCGGCCGCCGTGGTGGCCGTGACGAGTTCGGCGCCGAGCCGCAGGTCGCCGACGACGACGTCCTGATCCCCGTCGCGGGCATCCTGGACATCCTCGACAACTACGCGTTCATCCGTACGTCCGGCTACCTGCCGGGCCCGAACGACGTGTACGTCTCGCTCGCCCAGGTCCGCAAGAACGGGCTGCGCAAGGGTGACCACGTCACCGGCGCCGTCCGCCAGCCCAAGGACGGCGAGCGCCGCGAGAAGTTCAACGCGCTGGTGCGCCTGGACTCCTCCAACGGCATGGCCGCCGACTCGGGCCGCGGCCGCCCGGAGTTCAACAAGCTGACCCCGCTGTACCCCCAGGACCGGCTCCGTCTGGAGACCGACCCGGGCGTGCTGACCACGCGGATCATCGACCTCGTGTCGCCGATCGGCAAGGGCCAGCGAGGCCTGATCGTGGCCCCGCCGAAGACCGGCAAGACCATGATCATGCAGGCGATCGCCAACGCGATCACCCACAACAACCCCGAGTGCCACCTGATGGTCGTCCTGGTCGACGAGCGTCCGGAAGAGGTCACCGACATGCAGCGGTCGGTGAAGGGCGAGGTCATCTCCTCGACCTTCGACCGTCCCGCCGAGGACCACACCACCGTCGCCGAGCTGGCCATCGAGCGCGCCAAGCGTCTCGTCGAGCTCGGTCACGACGTGGTCGTGCTGCTCGACTCGATCACCCGTCTGGGCCGTGCGTACAACCTGGCGGCCCCGGCCTCCGGCCGCATCCTGTCCGGTGGTGTCGACTCGACCGCCCTCTACCCGCCGAAGCGCTTCTTCGGTGCGGCGCGCAACATCGAGGACGGCGGCTCGCTGACCATCCTCGCCACCGCGCTCGTGGAGACCGGCTCGCGCATGGACGAGGTGATCTTCGAGGAGTTCAAGGGCACCGGCAACATGGAGCTCAAGCTCGACCGCAAGCTCGCCGACAAGCGCATCTTCCCGGCGGTGGACGTGGACGCGTCCGGCACCCGCAAGGAAGAGATCCTGCTCGGCAGCGACGAGCTCGCGGTTGTCTGGAAGCTGCGCCGGGTGCTGCACGCGCTCGACCAGCAGCAGGCCATCGAGCTGCTCCTCGACAAGATGAAGCAGACGAAGTCGAACGCCGAGTTCCTGCTCCAGATCCAGAAGACGACTCCGGGTCCGGGCAACGGCAACGACTAGCAATTCCGGCTCCACCGGGGCCACTTGAGAGCGCCCCCGTCATTTCGGTGACGGGGGCGTTTTTTGCGCAGTAGTATCAGCGGGCCGTAAGTGGGGGGAACGTATTACTGATGCGCCACTGAGCCGCTGAGCTCTGCCCTGGGCAACCGCCGGGCAGGGCTTTCTGTTTTCTGGCGTTTCTGGCGCACGGACTCCCCTGCGCATTTACGGGTCAACCCATGGGGAGATCGAATGACATCTGGCAGGCGGAGGGTGCGCAATGCCCTCCCTGCGGCGACCGCCGTACTCGCACTGGGATCGATGGCCCTCGCGGCCGCACCGGCCCAGGCATCCGACGCTCCACCGCTGCCCGGCAAACACGGCGTCCAGGCGCCGCCGGCCCCGGCCTCCCAAGCAGAACTGAAGGCCCGGCTCAAGAGCGCAACCAGCCATTTTTCCCCTACGGCGCCCACCGCGCCGAACACGGCGAGCCCCGCGCCCGGCGCCTCCAAGACGCCGGGCGGCCAGGACCCGAAGATCATCGGCGGTACGCCCGCCGCGGTCGGCGAGGCGCCCTGGATGGTCCAGCTCTTCTACAACGACCCGGTGACCAACCAGGGCGTCTTCTGCGGCGGCACCCTGGTGGCCCCCGGCAAGGTGCTCACCGCCGCCCACTGCGTGGCGGGCCGGGACTGGACCAAGAACGGCGTCGTCCTGGGCGGCACCGTCCAGTACCCGCTCAACGGCGACGTGCACGGCGGCCGGCTCGTCAACGTGGCGCGCCAGTGGTCGAACCCCGCCTTCGACACGGGCACCCTCACCGGGGACGTGGCGGTGCTGACGCTGGCCGCTCCGCTGCCGTACCAGACGCTCCAGCCGGCCGCGTCCGACGAGAGCGTCGCCTACCGGCCGGGCACCCCGGCCACGGTGTACGGCTGGGGCCGCACCAGCTCCACCAGCCAGGACGTCTCGATGTCGCTGCTCAAGGCGACGATCCCGGTCCAGTCCGACGCCACCTGCGCCGCGTTCTACAACCAGGCGCCCGAGAACTCCTTCGTGCCGGGCCAGATGGCCTGCGCGGGGAACCCGGCGAGCGGGGCCGACGCGGGCACCGTCTCGCCGTGCAACGGCGACTCCGGCGGCCCGCTCGTCGTGGGCAACCGCATCGTGGGCGTGGTGTCGTGGGGCCGCGAGGACTGCGTGGCGGCGGGCTCGTACAGCGTCTACTCGAAGCTCAGCACCTTCGCCGGGCTCGTCGGGCCCCGCGTCGACGACACCGACCTGAACTTCGACGGGCGCGCCGACCTCTTCGCGCGCAACGACAGCACCGGTGAGGGCTTCGCGTACTACTCGCAGGGCATCACCATCGGCAACCGGTACTCGCTGGGCGACTGGCGCGGCTACGACCTGGTCCGCCAGACCGACCTCGACCGGGACCAGCGCCAGGACTTCGTCCTGCGCACCACCGGCGGGCACCTGGACTGGTACCACTACAGCGCCGCCGCGAACGCCTTCGTCCACCAGGACCTGGGCGGCGGCTGGGGCGCGATGAAGTCGATCGTGCTGCCCGGCGACCTCAACGGTGACGCCCTGACCGACCTCCTGGCGGTCGACGCCGGCGGGCAGCTGTGGCTCTACCCCGGCAACGGCGACGGATCCTTCGGCAACCGCTCGGCCCTCGGCGGCGGCTGGGGCTCGATGGTCCTGGTGGGCAAGGGCGACTACACCGGCGACGGCAAGGCCGACCTGCTGGCCCAGGACACCTCCGGCAAGCTGTGGCTCTACCCGGGCACCGGCCGCGGCGCCTTCGGCAACCGCTCGCTCGCGGGCTCGGCGGGCTGGACGTTCCCGGCGTACGCCGCCACCGGCGACGTGGACGGGGACGGCAGGGCCGACCTCTTCGCGCGGGACGGCGCGGGCGTGCTCTGGCTCTACCCGGGCAATGGCCGCGGCGCCTTCGGCGACCGCTACCAGATCGGCGGGGGCTGGAACGGCTACAGCCTCATCGGCTGAGGCATTCGACACACGCGCCACGCTCGCGGCGGCCGCGGACACATCCTGTGGCCGCCGCGAATCCGCAGGTGGGAGCGGTGGGCCCGGCCCCGACTTGCGGGCCGGGCCCGATGCGCTCTTATGGCCTTCTTAGAACCCTGTGCAACCCTTCTTGGTGCTTCGACGTCTGACGAGTGTCGACAATCCGTGCCTGTATGCCAGGGCAGGGGGTAATCGGAGGAGCACCGAGAACTGAGGAGACCATGACCGAGCAGGGCACACGCAGCAGCCGAATACGCGGGGCGGGCAAGCGCCGCAAGCAGCCCAGCACGCGCCGTCGCGCGGTGCGGATAGCGGCCTGGAGCGCGGCCGGTGTGGTGCTCGTCGGCGGGACCGGCCTCGGTTACGTGTACTTCAAGCTCAACGGCAACCTCAAGGGCGTCGACATCAACGCCCAGCTCGGCACCGACCGACCGCAGAACGTCGACAACGGCTCGATGGACATCCTGGTCCTCGGCTCGGACTCGCGGGCCGGTGCCAACAAGGAGTACGGCTCGGACGAGGGCGGCGCCCGGTCCGACACGGCGATGGTCATCCACGTCTACCAGGGCCACAAGACCGCCAGCGTCGTCTCCATCCCGCGCGACACCCTGATCACCCGCCCCTCCTGCGCCACCCCGGACGGCAAGACCGACCCCGGCGCCAAGCGCCAGATGTTCAACACGGCGTACGAGGTCGGCGGCCCGGCGTGTGCGGTCAAGACGGTCGAGCAGATGTCCGGCATCCGCATGGACCACTACCTCGAGGTCGACTTCACCGGCTTCAAGAAGCTCATCGACCAGCTCGGCGGGGTGCCCGTCACCACGAACAAGCCGATCAAGGACGACAAGAGCCACCTCGACCTCCCGGCCGGCCGGCACACCCTCAACGGCGAGCAGGCGCTCGGCCTCGTACGGACCCGGCACGGCGTGGTCGGCGACGGCAGCGACCTCGGCCGCATCCAGCTCCAGCAGGCCTTCATCAAGGCGCTGATCGGCCAGGTCAAGAGCGTGGGCGTGTTCAGCAACCCGGCCAAGCTGTACGGGCTCGCCGACGCCGCGACCAAGGCGGTCACCACCGACTCGGACCTGAGCTCGATCAACTCGCTGATCGGTTTCGCCAACGGCCTCAAGGGCCTGGACGCCGGGAACGTCAAGATGATCACGCTGCCGGTGCAGTACGACAAGCGGGACCCCAACCGCGTCAGCCCGCTGGAGGCGCAGTCCCGGCAGGTCTGGGACGCCCTCGCCAAGGACCAGCCGATCCCCGCGTCCGCGACCGCCGACTCGGCGGGCGACAAGGGCACCGCGGGCGGCTACGTAGCCCCGCAGTAGGGCCCGCGGGACGGTGCGGGGCGGGTGCGGCCGGGCGTCGGCGGCTCGCGGACGGCCGGGGAATAGATGCGCGTCCACCCCGGTTTTGGGAGATGCGGCCAGTCCTGGCAGACTGGTACGTCGGCCCCGGTTCACGTATGCGCAATCCGCGCCTGCGACCCGGCGCCCTCCCGAACCTAGGAGACACCTTGAAGCGCGACATCCACCCCGAGTACGTCGAGACCCAGGTCAGCTGCACCTGTGGCGCGGCTTTCACCACCCGTAGCACGATCGAGGGCGGTTCCATCCGCGCCGAAATCTGCTCCGAGTGCCACCCGTTCTACACGGGCAAGCAGAAGATCATGGACACCGGCGGCCGTGTGGCCCGCTTCGAGGCCCGCTTCGGCAAGGCCGCTGCCGGCTCCGCCCAGAAGTAGCGAGCCAACTGCGCCGGTCCGTGGCGCCTCCTTCCCGGGGGCGCCGCGACCGGCGCTTTGCCGTCCAGCCCTACTTCTTCGTTTGAACCCCAGGAGCCACCGATGTTCGAAGCGGTCGAGGACCTCATCGGCGAGCACGCCGATCTCGAGACGAAGCTCGCCGACCCTTCGGTCCACGCCGATCAGGCCAACGCGCGCAAGCTGAACAAGCGCTACGCCGAGCTGACGCCGATCGTCGGGACCTACCGCGCCTGGAAGCAGACGGGCGAGGACATCGAGACGGCCCGCGAGTTCGCGGCCGACGACCCCGACTTCGCCGCCGAGGTCAAGGACCTGACCGCGCAGCGCGAAGAGCTCACCGAGAAGCTCCGCCTGCTCCTGGTCCCGCGCGACCCGAGCGACGACAAGGACGTGCTCCTGGAGATCAAGGCGGGCGCGGGCGGCGACGAGTCGGCCCTGTTCGCCGGCGACCTCCTGCGCATGTACCTGCGCTACGCCGAGCGGGTCGGCTGGAAGACCGAGATCATCGACTCCACCGAGTCCGACCAGGGCGGCTACAAGGACGTCCAGGTCGCCGTGAAGACCAAGGGCGGCAACGGCGCGACCGAGCCCGGCCAGGGCGTCTGGGCGCGCCTGAAGTACGAGGGCGGCGTGCACCGCGTGCAGCGTGTGCCGGCCACCGAGTCGCAGGGCCGCATCCACACCTCCGCCGCCGGCGTGCTCGTCACGCCCGAGGCCGAGGAGGTCGACGTCGAGATCAACATGAACGACCTCCGCATCGACGTGTACCGCTCCTCGGGCCCCGGCGGCCAGTCCGTCAACACGACCGACTCCGCCGTGCGCATCACGCACATCCCGACCGGCGTGGTCGCCTCCTGCCAGAACGAGAAGAGCCAGCTCCAGAACAAGGAGCAGGCCATGCGCATCCTGCGCTCGCGGCTGCTCGCTGCCGCCCAGGAGGCCGCCGAGCAGGAGGCCGCCGACGCCCGCCGCAGCCAGGTGCGCACCGTCGACCGCTCCGAGAAGATCCGGACGTACAACTTCCCGGAAAACCGCATCTCGGACCACCGGGTCGGCTTCAAGGCGTACAACTTGGACCAGGTCCTCGACGGCGACCTGGACGCGATGATCCAGGCCTGCGTCGACGCGGACTCCGCGGCCAAGCTCGCGGCCGCCCAGTAATTCCCACCCCCGTACGACTGCCGGAGGACCAGCGTGCAGCAAAACTCTGGGGGGCGACCCCCAGGCCCCCGAAGCGTGCTGCTTGCCGAGGTGGCCCAGGCCACCCAGCGGCTGGCCGACGCCGGCGTGCCCTCTCCGCGCTTCGACGCGGAGGAGCTCGCCGCGCACATCCACGGCGTCAAGCGGGGAGAGCTGCACCACGTCAAGGACGCCGACTTCGACGCCCGCTACTGGGAGGCCATCGCCCGCCGCGAGGCCCGCGAGCCGCTCCAGCACATCACCGGCCGCGCCTTCTTCCGCTACCTCGAACTCCAGGTCGGGCCGGGGGTGTTCGTGCCACGTCCGGAGACCGAGTCGGTGGTCGGGTGGGCCATAGACGCCGTGCGCGCGATGGACGTCGTCGAGCCGCTGATCGTGGACCTGTGCACCGGCTCGGGCGCCATCGCGCTCGCCATGGCGCAGGAGGTGCCGCGCTCGCGCGTGCACGCCGTGGAGCTGTCCGAGGACGCACTGGAGTGGACGCGGAAGAACGTCGAGGGGTCCCGCGTCGTTCTCCACCAGGGCGACGCGCTCACCGCGCTGCCCGAGCTCGACGGTCAGGTCGACCTGGTCATCTCCAACCCGCCGTACATCCCGCTCACCGAGTGGGAGTACGTCGCCCCCGAGGCCCGCGACCACGATCCCGAGCTGGCGCTGTTCTCCGGTGAGGACGGGCTCGACACCATCCGGGGCATCGAGCGCACCGCGCACCGCCTCCTGCGGCCCGGCGGGCTCGTCGTCATCGAGCACGCCGACACCCAGGGCGGCCAGGTGCCGTGGATCTTCAACGAGGAGGCCGGCTGGGCGGACGCGGCCGACCACCCCGACCTGAACAACCGCCCCCGCTTCGCCACGGCCCGCAAGGCCACACCGTGACCCGCCGCATCATCCAGACCGTGTACGTGTACGAGGAGGCCCGCTGATGGCTCGGCGATACGACTGCAACGACGCTACCGACCGCGCGACCGGTCTGCGCGAAGCCGCCTCCGCCGTACGCCGCGGCGAACTCGTCGTGCTGCCCACGGACACCGTGTACGGCATCGGCGCGGACGCGTTCAGCTCGCAGGCCGTCACCGATCTGCTCGACGCCAAGGGCCGCGGCCGCAACATGCCCACCCCCGTGCTCATCGGCTCGCCGAACACCCTGCACGGCCTGGTCACCGACTTCACCGAGCAGGCCTGGGAGCTCGTCGACGCGTTCTGGCCGGGCGCCCTCACCCTGGTCGCGCGCCACCAGCCGTCGCTCCAGTGGGACCTCGGCGACACCCGGGGCACCGTCGCGATCCGGATGCCGCTGCACCCGGTCGCCATCGAGCTGCTCACCGAGGTCGGCCCGATGGCCGTGTCCTCCGCCAACCTCACCGGCCACCCCTCGCCCGAGGACTGCGACGCCGCGCAGGGCATGCTGGGCGACTCCGTCTCGGTGTACCTGGACGGCGGCCCCACCCCGGGCATCGTTCCGTCGTCGATCGTCGACGTCACCGGAAAGGTCCCGGTGCTGCTGCGCGCGGGCGCCCTCGACGCGGACGAGCTGCGCAAGGTGGTACCCGACCTCGAGGTGGCCAATTGACCGCCCCTGAGGGGCGTGGCATAGGCACGGTTCACCCCGCGGTGAACTCGTTCCGCATCCTCCACGTCAGCACCGGCAACGTCTGCCGCTCGCCGATCACCGAGCGGCTGACCCGCCATGCCCTGAGCGACCGGCTCGGGGACCCGTTCACGGGCGGCCTCATCGTGGAGAGCGCGGGTACCTGGGGGCACGAGGGCGCCCCGATGGAGGCCAACGCCGCCGCCGTCCTGGCCGACTTCGGCGCGGACGCCACCGGCTTCACCGGGCGCGAGCTGCTCGACGAGCACGTCATCACCGCCGACCTGGTGCTGACCGCCACCCGCGACCACCGCGCCCAGGTCATCTCGATGGGCCACTCGGCGGGTCTGCGCACCTTCACCCTGAAGGAGTTCACCCGCCTCGTACGGGCCATAGACCCCGCCACGCTGCCCGATCCGCTCCAGGAGGGCATGGTGGAGCGGGCGAGGGCCCTGGTACGGGCCGCGGCCGCGCTGCGCGGCTGGCTGCTCGCCCCGAGCGCCGAGGCCGACGAGGTCAACGACCCCTACGGCGCCCCGATCACGTTCTTCCGCTCCATCGGCGACGAGATCAACCAGGCCCTGGACCCGGTCGTCACCGCCCTGACCGGTGTACCCACCCACCACTGAAGCACCCCGCCGCTGCCCGGCCCCCGGCACGCCGGGCGCGCGGGGCGGCCGGGACCTACGCTGGGTGCATGTCCGTCACCTCCGCAGTTGGCACCGAACTCGCGGGGCTCGACGCCGTCAGGCGGCAGGACCCCGAAATGGCCGGCGTGCTGCTCGGCGAGGCCGAGCGCCAGGCCTCCTCGCTGCAGTTGATCGCCGCCGAGAACTTCACCTCGCCCGCCGTGCGCGCGGCCCTGGGCTCCCAGCTGGGCAACAAGTACGCCGAGGGATACCCGGGCGCCCGCCACCACGGTGGCTGCGAGGTCGTCGACGTGGCCGAGCGCATCGCCGTCGACCGCGCCAAGGCCCTCTTCGGGGCCGCCCACGCCAACGTACAGACGCATTCGGGTACTTCGGCGATCCTGGCGGCCTACGCGGCGCTCCTGAAGCCGGGAGACACCGTTCTGGCGATGGGGCTCCCGTTCGGCGGACACCTCACGCACGGCTCGCCCGCCAACTTCTCGGGGCGGTGGTTCGACTTCGTCGGGTACGGCGTCGAGCCGGGCACCGGGCTCATCGACTACGGCGAGGTCTGGGACCTGGCGGTGGAGCACCGGCCCAAGGCGATCGTGTGCGGATCGATCGCCTATCCGCGCCATCCGGACTACCGGGCCTTCCGCGAGATCGCCGACGACGTGGGCGCCTACCTCATCGCGGACGCCGCCCACCCCATGGGCCTGATCGCCGGGGGAGCGGCGCCGAGCCCGGTGCCGTACGCCGACGTCGTGTGCGCCACCACCCACAAGGTGCTGCGCGGGCCGCGCGGCGGGCTGATCCTGTGCGGCGGCGAGCTGGCCGCCCGCATCGACCGCGCGGTCTTCCCCTTCACGCAGGGCGGCGCCCAGATGCACACGATCGCCGCCAAGGCCGTCGCCTTCGGCGAGGCGTCCACTCCGGGCTTCACGGCGTACGCCCATCAGGTGGTCGCCAACGCGCGCATCCTCGCCGAGGGGCTGCTGGCCGAGGGGTTCGGGGTGGTCACCGGAGGCACCGACACCCATCTGGTGCTCGCCGACCCGGCGCCGTTCGGCGTCGACGGCCGTACCGCGCGCGGACGGCTGGCGGGCGCCGGGCTCGTCCTGGACAGCTGCGCCCTGCCGCACGTGGACGCCCGCGGCATCCGGCTCGGCACCGCCGCCGTCACCACCCAGGGGATGGGAGAGGCGGAAATGGCCAGAATCGCGGTGCTGTTCGCGATGGCGATGCGAGAGGATCCCAAGGCGCGTGCGGGGGTACGGGAACTGGCGGAAAGGTTTCCCCCTCCGTAAGAGGGTCCTGATCCGGTGGTCCGGGGCCTTCTCACAGGGTTCGCATACCGGAAGAAAGCGGGGCTTATCCCCGCTTCACGGAGGTGTCTGCAACCATCTGCCGGATCCGGATGTCCTCAACCACATGCGCGCGAAGCTAGGGTGTGGGGCTGAGATGGCCAGCGATACCTCTGGGGCAGCCCGTGCGTGAATACCTGCTGACGCTCTGCGTCACGGCCGCGGTGACCTATCTGCTCACCGGGCCGGTGCGGAAGTTCGCCATCGCCGTCGGTGCGATGCCGGAGATCCGCGCGCGTGACGTGCACCGGGAACCGACGCCGAGGCTCGGTGGCATCGCCATGTTCGGCGGCCTGTGCGCGGGCCTGCTCGTCGCCGACCACCTCGACGGCCTCAACGCCGTCTTCAGCCAGTCCAACGAACCGCGCGCCCTGCTCTCCGGCGCCGCGCTGATCTGGCTTATCGGCGTCCTGGACGACAAGTTCGAGATCGACGCGCTGGTCAAGCTCGGCGGCCAGATGATCGCCGCGGGCGTGATGGTCATGCAGGGTCTGACGATCCTGTGGCTGCCCATCCCCGGCATCGGCTCGGTCTCGCTGACCTCCTGGCAGGGCACCCTGCTCACGGTCGCGCTCGTCGTGATCACCATCAACGCGGTGAACTTCGTGGACGGCCTCGACGGCCTGGCCGCCGGCATGGTGTGCATCGCCTCGGCGGCGTTCTTCATGTACGCCTACCGGCTCTGGTACGGCTACGGGATCGAGGCGGCGGCCCCCGCCACCCTGTTCGCCGCCATCCTCATGGGCATGTGCGTGGGCTTCCTGCCGCACAACATGCACCCGGCCCGGATCTTCATGGGCGACTCGGGCTCGATGCTGATCGGCCTGGTGCTCGCGGCCGGCGCCATCTCCATCACGGGCCAGGTGGACCCCGACGCGATGAAGCTCAACTTCGGCGGCACCCGCGATGCCACCCACGCGATGCTGCCGGTCTTCATCCCGCTGCTCATGCCGCTGTCGATCATCGCGATCCCGATGGCCGACCTGGTGCTCGCCATCGTCCGCAGGACCTGGAACGGGCAGTCGCCGTTCGCCGCGGACCGGGGCCACCTGCACCACCGGCTCCTGGAGATCGGGCACTCGCACAGCCGGGCGGTGCTGATCATGTACTTCTGGTCGGCGCTCATCGCCTTCGGCGCGGTCGCCTACTCGGTGCACTCGGCGTCGATGTGGATCGTGCTGATGATCGTCGCGCTCAGCGCGGTCGGGCTCGTCCTGCTGCTGCTGCCGCGGTTCGCGCCGCGCACCCCGCAGTGGGCCGAGCGGTTCGTGCCGCCGCGCTACCGGCACGCACGGGGCGAGCCGGAGGCCGTGCACTCGCTCGCGCCGGCCGAGGAGGACGGGGTGCGCGGCGAGCGCACTCCTGTGGCCGCCGGGGTCTCCGGCGTCAACGGGGCGACCGCGATCGGCCCCCGTTCGCGTTTCCCCGACCGGCGGAAGACCGGTGCGTCACGCTGACGAATTGCCGCGCCGACGCCCAATACCAGACATCTCGCCGCCCGTTGCGCACAAACGCGCAGGACCACTCTCAAGTGTGATGGGCAGCACACTTCCATGGTAAAGACCTCATCAAATAGTTTGTGATACGGTTCACGAGACCCGGCGCCAGAGCCGAAGGACCGTAGTGCGACGGTCCGTTGGCCCGAGGGACCAACTCGGCCCGGGCTTACGCTCGTCCATGACGACACCACTTTGCCCCCACCAGCAAGCGGAGCTGCCGCCATGCCGTCCAACGACGCACGCACTCTTCTCCAGACCGCCCTACCCACCGCTGCCGCGGGCGCTGTTGCCGCCGTGGTCAGCGGTGTGGTCGCGGGCGGCAAGGGAGCGGTGGGCGCCATCGTCGCGACGCTGGTCGTGGTCCTCTTCATGGGCATCGGACTCGTCGTCCTGGAACGCACTGCCAAATCGCTTCCGCATCTGTTCCAGGCCATGGGGCTGATGCTGTACACGGCGCAGTTGCTCCTGCTGTTCATCTTCGTCGCGGTCTTCAAGAACACGACGCTGTTCAACCCCAAGTGCTTCGCCGCGACCCTCGTCGCGCTGACCCTCGTGTGGATCGGCGCGCAGGCGCGTGCGCACATGAAGGCGAAGATCCTTTACGTCGAACCGGATACCGCTGAGGGCAACAAGCCCGAAAAGACGGGGCCGTCGTCGTGAACGGTAGGGCCGGAATAAACGCGAGTTCAGGACCCTGCTATCGTCCGGTGCCAACTGCGGCACTGCGGGCGCGGGCATCTGAGCTGACGCCTGCTCGATCGCGAGGCTTGATGCCCGACCGCCGCCCCATCATCCGTAACACCAGTCCAGTGCCGAACCGCGGCTGCGCGCCGCGCCGACACAACGAGGTTGCCGTACCTATGCGCCACGCTGAAGGAGCCCGCGGTGAGTGCTGACCCGACGCAGGTGCTCGCCTTCGATCCGAGCTGCCACATCTTCCAGTCGAACGGCTGTGGCTTCGAGGGTCCCGGCCTGCACTCGTTCCTCTTCGAGCCGCTCTGGGGCGACACCAACGGCCTGTACTTCAACAAGCCGATGCTGCTGGCCCTGCTGGGCTCGGTCGTCATCGTCGGCTTCTTCTGGGCCGCCTTCCGCAAGCCGAAGGTAGTCCCCGGCAAGTTCCAGATGGTCGCCGAGGCCGGCTACGACTTCGTGCGCCGCGGCATCGTCTACGAGACGATCGGCAAGAAGGAGGGCGAGAAGTGGGTTCCCCTCATGGTCTCGCTGTTCTTCTTCGTCTGGATGATGAACCTCTGGTCCATCATCCCCGTCGCCCAGTTCCCGGTGACGTCGATCATCGCGTACCCCGCGGTCCTCGCAGGGATCGTCTACGTCGTCTGGATGAGCCTCACCTTCAAGCGGCACGGCTTCGTCGGTGGCTTCAAGAACCTCACCGGCTATGACAAGTCGCTCGGCGCGGTTCTGCCGATGGTCATGGTCATCGAGTTCTTCTCGAACGTGCTGGTCCGCCCCTTCACGCACGCGGTGCGACTCTTCGCGAACATGTTCGCCGGTCACACCCTGCTGCTCCTGTTCACGATCGCCAGCTGGTACATGCTCAACGGCATCGGCATCGCGTACTCCGGCGTCTCGTTCGTGATGGTCATCGTGATGACCGGCTTCGAACTCTTCATCCAGGCCGTGCAGGCATACGTGTTCGTGCTCCTGGCGTGCAGCTTCATCCAGGGCGCCGTCGCCGAGCACCACTGACCGCCCCGCACCCTCCATACCCCCAGTCGTCCGGTGGCCAACCCCCACCGGTCCGTGAAAGAGAAGGAAGAACTGGCATGTCCCAGATCCTCGCTGCCTCCGATGGCGTCACCGGCTCGCTCAGCTCCATCGGTTACGGCCTCGCCGCGATCGGCCCCGGCGTCGGCGTCGGCATCATCTTCGGTAACGGCACGCAGGCTCTCGCCCGTCAGCCCGAAGCGGCCGGCCTGATCCGCGCCAACCAGATCCTCGGTTTCGCGTTCTGTGAGGCGCTGGCCCTGATCGGCCTCGTCATGCCGTTCGTCTACTAAGACGAACCACGACAAGACCGACCGACGAAAGGCACTGATGTGAACCTCACCATGGTTCAGCTGGCGGCCGAGGGCAAGGAAAACCCCCTCGTTCCGCCGTGGCCTGAGCTCGTCATCGGCCTCATCGCCTTCGTCATCGTCTTCGGCTTCCTCGCCAAGAAGCTCCTCCCGAACATCAACAAGGTTCTGGACGAGCGTCGCGAGGCCATCGAAGGCGGGATGGAGAAGGCCGAGGCCGCTCAGACCGAGGCCCAGAGCGTCCTTGAGCAGTACAAGGCGCAGCTCGCCGAGGCCCGCCACGAGGCTGCCCGCCTGCGCCAGGAGGCGACCGAGCAGGGCACCGCGCTCATCCAGGAGATGAGGGCGGAAGGCCAGCGGCAGCGTGAGGAGATCATCGCTGCCGGCCACGCCCAGATCGAGGCCGACCGCAAGGCCGCCGCGCACTCGCTCCGTCAGGACGTGGGCAAGCTGGCGACCGACCTGGCCGGCAAGCTGGTCGGCGAGTCCCTCGAGGACCACGCCCGCCAGAGCCGCACCATCGACCGTTTCCTCGGCGAGCTCGAGGAGAAGGCCGAGGCCGTCCGATGAACGGCGCGAGCCGCGAGGCACTGGCCGCCGCACGTGAGCGTCTCGACGCGCTGATGGACAACACGTCCGTCGACGCGGCGAAGCTCGGCGACGAGCTGGCCGCCGTCACCACGCTGCTCGACCGCGAGGTCTCGCTGCGTCGGGTCCTGACCGACCCGGCGCAGGCCGGCGAGGCCAGGGCCGAGCTGGCCGCGCGTCTGTTCGGCGGCCAGGTGGGCGGCGAGACCGCCGACCTGGTGGGCGGCATGGTCCGCTCCCGCTGGTCGCAGTCGCGTGACCTGGTGGACTCGCTCGAGGAACTGGCGAGCACCGCCGACCTCACCGCCGCGCAGCAGTCGGGCGCGCTGGACGACGTCGAGGACGAGCTGTTCCGGTTCGGCCGCATCGTCACCTCCAGCACCGAGCTGCGCGCCGCGCTCACCAGCCGCACCGCCACGGTCGCGGCCAAGGTCGAGCTGCTGCGCAGCCTGCTCGGCGGCAGGGCGAACCCGGTCACCGAGCGTCTGGTCGGCCGTCTTGTGACCCGGCCGCGTGGACGTAGCCTGGAAGCGGGACTCGAGTCCCTCTCCAAGCTGGCCGCGCACCGCCGGGACCGGATGGTCGCCGTCGTCACCTCGGCGGTCCCGCTGACCGACCTCCAGAAGTCGCGCCTCGGTGCGGCCCTGGCGAAGATCTACGGCCGTCAGATGCACCTGAACCTCGACGTGGACCCCGAGGTCCTCGGCGGGATCTCGGTGCGCGTCGGCGACGAGGTCATCGAAGGCACCATCGCGGACCGTCTCGAAGAGGCGAACCGGCGGCTGGCGCGCTGACCGAGCGGTCGGCACACCAACTGAATTAGCAACACCAGCGGCCCGGTTGGGCCGTGCAGAAATTGCAGAAGATTCCTGGGGGTCGGCCCCCAGACCCCCTTAGAAACTTCGGGCCCAACAAGGAGAGCAGGGAACCCAGATGGCGGAGCTCACGATCCGGCCGGAGGAGATCCGGGACGCGCTGGAGACCTTTGTCCAGTCGTACCAGCCGGACGCGGCCTCGCGCGAGGAGGTCGGTACGGTCAGCGTTGCCGGCGACGGCATCGCGAAGGTCGAGGGTCTTCCCTCGGCCATGGCGAACGAGCTGCTGCGGTTCGAGGACGGAACCCTTGGTCTCGCCCTCAACCTCGAGGAGCGCGAGATCGGTGCGATCGTCCTCGGCGAGTTCAGCGGAATCGAAGAGGGCCAGCCGGTGCAGCGCACCGGTGAGGTGCTCTCGGTCGGCGTCGGCGAGGGCTACCTCGGCCGCGTCGTCGACCCGCTCGGCAACCCGATCGACGGCCTCGGCGAGATCGAGACCGACGGCCGCCGCGCCCTGGAGCTGCAGGCTCCGGGCGTCATGGTCCGTAAGTCGGTGCACGAGCCGATGGCGACCGGTTACAAGGCCGTCGACGCGATGGTGCCGATCGGCCGTGGCCAGCGTCAGCTGATCATTGGTGACCGTCAGACCGGCAAGACCGCTCTGGCCGTCGACACGATCATCAACCAGCGCGACAACTGGCGCTCGGGCGACCCGAAGAAGCAGGTCCGCTGCATCTACGTCGCCATCGGCCAGAAGGGCTCGACCATCGCCTCCGTGCGTGGCGCCCTGGAAGAGGCCGGCGCGCTGGAGTACACGACGATCGTCGCCGCGCCCGCGTCCGACCCGGCCGGCTTCAAGTACCTCGCCCCGTACACCGGTTCGGCCATCGGCCAGCACTGGATGTACGACGGCAAGCACGTCCTCATCATCTTCGACGACCTGTCGAAGCAGGCCGACGCCTACCGCGCCGTGTCGCTGCTGCTGCGCCGTCCGCCGGGCCGCGAGGCCTACCCGGGCGACGTCTTCTACCTGCACTCGCGTCTGCTCGAGCGCTGCGCGAAGCTGTCGGACGACATGGGCGCCGGTTCGATGACGGGTCTGCCGATCGTCGAGACCAAGGCGAACGACGTGTCGGCGTTCATCCCGACCAACGTCATCTCCATCACCGACGGCCAGTGCTTCCTGGAGTCGGACCTGTTCAACGCCGGTCAGCGCCCCGCGCTGAACGTCGGTATCTCCGTCTCCCGAGTCGGTGGTTCCGCGCAGCACAAGGCCATGCGCCAGGTGTCCGGCCGACTGCGTGTCGACCTCGCCCAGTACCGCGAGCTGGAGGCGTTCGCCGCCTTCGGTTCCGACCTGGACGCCGCTTCCAAGGCTTCCCTCGAGCGCGGCAAGCGCATGGTCGAGCTGCTGAAGCAGCCGCAGTACTCGCCGTTCCCGGTCGAGGAGCAGGTCGTCTCCATCTGGGCCGGCACCACCGGCAAGATGGACGACGTCCCGGTCGAGGACATCCGCCGCTTCGAGGCCGAGCTGCTGGAGTACCTGCGCCGCGAGCGCAAGGAGCTCCTCACCTCGATCGCCGAGGGCGCGAAGATGTCGGACGACACCCTGCAGTCCGTGGCCGACGCCATCGCCAACTTCAAGCGGCAGTTCGAGACCTCGGACGGCAAGCTCCTGGGCGACGACGCGCCGGTCAGCACCAGCAAGTGACGACGACGGAAGGGACCTGACTCATGGGAGCGCAGCTCCGGGTCTACAAGCGTCGCATCCGATCCGTCACCGCGACCAAGAAGATCACCAAGGCGATGGAGATGATCGCCGCCTCGCGCATCGTCAAGGCGCAGCGCCAGGTGGCGGCCTCCACGCCGTACGCGACCGAGCTCACCCGTGCGGTGACCGCGGTGGCGACCGGCTCCACCACCAAGCACCCGCTCACCACCGAGGCCGAGGCCCCGACCCGCGCCGCGGTCCTGCTCATCACGAGCGACCGCGGTCTGGCCGGCGGCTACTCCTCCAACGCCATCAAGGCCGCGGAGAGGCTCTCGGAGCGGCTGCGCGGCGAGGGCAAGGAGGTCGACACGTACATCGTCGGCCGCAAGGGTGTCGCCTACTACGGATTCCGTGAGCGCAAGGTCTCGGATTCGTGGACGGGCTTCACCGACAGCCCCACGTACGCGGATGCCAAGCGGGTGGCCGCGCCGCTGATCGAGGCCATCCAGACGGAGACGGCCGAGGGCGGTGCGGACGAACTGCACATCGTCTTCACGGAGTTCGTGTCGATGATGACGCAGACGCCGGTCGACGACCGGATGCTGCCGCTGTCGCTCGAGAAGGCTCAGGAAGAGACGGGCGCGAAGGACCAGATCCTTCCGCTCTTCGACTTCGAGCCGTCGGCGGAGGACGTCCTCGACGCCCTGCTGCCGCGCTACGTCGAAAGCCGCATCTACAACGCGCTGCTTCAGTCGGCTGCTTCCGAGCACGCCGCCCGCCGCCGCGCGATGAAGTCGGCGACCGACAACGCCGGAGAGCTCATCAAGAGCCTCTCCCGGCTTGCCAACGCGGCCCGCCAGGCCGAAATCACCCAGGAAATCAGCGAGATCGTCGGTGGCTCCAGTGCGCTGGCCGACGCGACCGCGGGGAGTGACAAGTAATGACGACCACTGTTGAGACGGCCGTTGCCACGGGCCGCGTCGCCCGGGTCATCGGCCCGGTCGTCGACGTGGAGTTCCCCGTCGACGCGATGCCGGACATCTACAACGCGCTGCACGTCCAGGTGGCCGACCCGGCCGAGGACGGCAAGCTCAAGACGCTGACGCTCGAAGTCGCCCAGCACCTGGGTGACGGCATCGTCCGCGCGATCTCGATGCAGCCCACCGACGGTCTGGTCCGCCAGGCCCCGGTGACCGACACGGGCGACGGCATCACGGTGCCGGTCGGCGACTTCACCAAGGGCAAGGTGTTCAACACCCTCGGCGAGGTGCTGAACAAGCCCGAGGAGAACGCCAACATCGGCGAGCGCTGGGCGATCCACCGCAAGGCCCCGAACTTCGACCAGCTCGAGTCCAAGACCGAGATGTTCGAGACCGGCGTCAAGGTCATCGACCTTCTCACCCCGTACGTCAAGGGTGGAAAGATCGGCCTGTTCGGTGGTGCCGGTGTCGGCAAGACCGTCCTCATTCAGGAAATGATCTACCGCGTGGCCAACAACCACGACGGTGTGTCGGTGTTCGCCGGTGTCGGTGAGCGCACCCGTGAGGGCAACGACCTCATCGAGGAGATGCAGGACTCGGGCGTCATCGACAAGACCGCCCTGGTCTTCGGTCAGATGGACGAGCCGCCGGGCACGCGTCTTCGGGTCGCCCTGGCCGGTCTGACGATGGCGGAGTACTTCCGTGACGTCCAGAAGCAGGACGTCCTCTTCTTCATCGACAACATCTTCCGGTACACCCAGGCGGGTTCCGAGGTGTCGACCCTGCTCGGCCGCATGCCCTCCGCGGTGGGCTACCAGCCGAACCTGGCCGACGAGATGGGTCTCCTCCAGGAGCGCATCACCTCGACCCGTGGTCACTCGATCACCTCGATGCAGGCGATCTACGTCCCCGCGGACGACCTGACCGACCCGGCCCCGGCCACCACCTTCGCCCACCTCGACGCAACGACGGTTCTCTCCCGTCCGATCTCCGAGAAGGGCATCTACCCGGCCGTGGACCCACTGGACTCCACGTCCCGGATCCTGGACCCGCGCTACATCGCGCAGGAGCACTACGACGCCGCCATGCGCGTCAAGACGATCCTGCAGAAGTACAAGGACCTCCAGGACATCATCGCCATCCTCGGCATCGACGAGCTCGGCGAAGAGGACAAGTTGGTCGTGCACCGCGCCCGCCGCGTGGAGCGCTTCCTGTCGCAGAACACGCACGTCGCCAAGCAGTTCACCGGCGTCGACGGTTCGGACGTTCCGCTGGACGAGTCGATCACGGCGTTCAACCAGATCTGCGACGGCGAGTACGACCACTTCCCCGAGCAGGCGTTCTTCATGTGCGGTGGCCTCGAGGACCTCAAGGCCAACGCCAAGGAGCTGGGCGTCTCCTGACGTGCCCGACCGCGCGGAGGGGTGGGTGCGTCCCGCCCCTCCGCGTATCGCCTCTTGAGAACTGACTAGAATTGTCCCAACACCCGGCCGAACCGCCGGGTGGTGACCCGAGGAGCCAACCATGGCTACTGAGCTGCACGTCGAGCTCGTCGCCGCGGACCGCAGTGTCTGGTCCGGCGAGGCCACCCTGGTCGTCGCGCGCACCACGTCCGGCGACATCGGCGTCATGCCCGGTCACCAGCCGCTCCTTGGTGTGCTGGAGTCGGGCCCGGTGATGATCCGTACGAGCGAGGGCGGCACCGTCGTCGCGGCGGTGCACGGTGGATTCATCTCCTTCGCCGACAACAAGCTGTCGCTGCTGGCGGAGATCGCCGAGCTGGCGGACGAGATCGATGTCCAGCGTGCCGAGCGTGCGCTGGAGAGCGCGAAGTCCGCGTCGGACGCCGCCGCCGAGCGGCGCGCCGATGTACGACTGCGTGCGGTGGCGGTGCGCTAGCACCCCGCCGGAGTTTTCCCTCAGCCGCGGCTCGGTCCGGAATTTCCCGGAGCCGGTCGCGGCTGAGGCGATGCAGGCAGATTTTTCCGTTGCTGGATTACTGGTTGAGCGAGGAGGTCGGTGTAGATGACTCTCGCTCTGCTTGTGTGTGGTCTGGTCGTCGCGCTGGTACTGGTGGGACTCTTCGTCTTCGGTCTGCGCCGGCGGCTGATCCAGCGCTCGGGCGGGACCTTCGACTGCAGTCTGCGCTGGGGCCTTCCGGAGACGCCGGACACCAGCGGCAAGGGCTGGGTGTACGGGGTGGCCCGCTACAACGGCGACCGGATCGAGTGGTTCCGCGTCTTCTCGTACGCGCCTCGGCCGCGGCGGGTGCTTGAGCGGTCCGCCATCGACGTGGTGTCCCGTCGCCTCCCCGAGGGCGAGGAGGAACTCGCGCTCCTCTCCGACGCGATCATTCTGGGGTGTACGCATCGGGGTACGCGGCTTGAGCTGGCGATGAGCGAGGACGCGCTCACGGGCTTCCTGGCGTGGCTCGAGGCCGCCCCGCCGGGCCAGCGCGTCAACGTGGCTTAGGCCCCTGGGGCTCCGCCCCAGACCCCGTTTCGCGCCTCAAGGGCGCTCGTCCTCAATCTCCCCCAAGGCCTTAAGGGCCAGGGGGACCCCCATGACGCGCTGAAGATGCCTATGCCAGCCAGCACCGAGCATTTAAGGGGCGCGGGGAACTGCGCGATCAGCCATGCACGGTCCGCAGGATCAAGAGGGTCAAGGGGCGCGGGGAACTGCGCGACGAGCCACGTACGGTCCGCGGCCAACGGTGGGGCCGGGAGGCCCCGGGGGCGGGGGACGGGCCCGCTCCCCGGGGGGACGGGGTCAGCTCAGGCCGCCGGCCATCGCCGAGATCAGCTCCCCGTTGGACGTGTCACCGCTGAACTCCCAGAAGAACGCACCCCGAAGCCCCTGGTTCTTCACGTACGTCATCTTGCCGGTGATCGTCGACGGCGTGTCGTAGCTCCACCAGTTGGAGCCGCAGTGGGCGTACGCCGTGCCCGCGATCGTGCCGGTCACGGGGCAGCTGGACTTGAGGACCTTGTAGTCCTCGATGCCCTGCTCGTAGGTGCCGGGCGCGGGCCCCGTCGCCGTGCCGCCGGGCGCGTCCTGGGTGACGCCCGTCCAGCCGCGGCCGTAGAAGCCGATGCCCAGGTTGAGCTTGCTCGCCGGGACGCCCTTGCCGAGGTACTTCTGGATCGCCGCGTCCGTGTTGAAGCCCGCGATGGGGATGCCGTTGTAGGAGGTGAGCGGGGAGTGCGGGGCCGTGGGGCCCTGCGCCGCCCAGGCGCCGAAGAAGTCGTACGTCATCACGTTGTACCAGTCGACGTACTGCGCCGCGCCCCCGTAGTCGGCCGCGTCCATCTTGCCGCCCGCCGAGCCGTCGGCCGTCACGGCGGCCGTGACCAGCGCCGAGCCGCCGAACTTCGAACGCAGCGCGGCCAGCAGGTTCTTGAGGGCCGCGGGCCCGCTGGTGTCGCAGGAGAGCCCGCAGGCGTTGGGGTACTCCCAGTCGATGTCGATGCCGTCGAAGACATCGGCCCAGCGCGGGTCCTTGACCAGCGAGTAGCAGGAGTCGGCGAAGGCCGCGGGGTTCGCCGCCGCCGCGCCGAAGCCGCCGGACCAGGTCCAGCCGCCGAAGGACCAGAGGATCTTGATGGCGGGGTACTTCTTCTTGAGCTCGCGCAGCTGGTTGATGTTGCCCGCGACCGGCTGGTCCCAGGTGTCGGCGGTGCCGTCGACGCTGGAGGACGCGTCGTACGTCTTCTGGTAGTCGGCGTAGGCGTCACCGATGGCGCACTGGCCGTTGGTGACGTTGCCGAACGCGTAGTTGATGTGGGTCAGCTTGCTCGCCGATCCGGAGGTCACGACGTTCTTCACCTGGTAGTTGCGCTGGTAGATGCCCCAGTCGGTGAAGTAGCCGAGCCGCACCTTGTCGCCGCCGGGGCCGGGACCGGGGCCGCCCCCGCCGGTGGTGGTGACGGTGACCGAGCCGGACGAGGGGCCCGTCTGGTCGGCGGTGTCGCGCGCGGTCACGCTGTAGGTGTAGGTGGTCCCGGCCGTCAGACCGGAGTCGGTGTACGTCGTGCCGGTGACCGTGGCGATCTTCGCCGAGCCCCGGTAGACGTCGTAGTTCTTGACGCCCTTGTCGTCGGTCGCGGCCGACCAGGACAGCGTCACCCCGGTGTCGGTGACGTTGCTCGCGGTCGGAGTGCCGGGGGCGGACGGCGGGTTGTCGCCCGGCGTCGAACCGCCGTCACAGGAGCCGCCGTTGAGCTTGCAGCCCGAGGGCGAGCCCGACCCCGCGCCGTTGAAGCCGAAGCTCATGCTGGCGCCGGGTGCGAGGGTGCCGTTGTACGACTTGTTCTTGGCGGTCCAGTGGGTTCCGGAGTTGGTGACGTCCGCGTCCCAGGCCGAGGTCACGGACGTACCGGAGGGGTAGTCCCACTCCACGGTCCAGGAACTCAGCGTGGTGGTGCCGGTGTTCTTGATGGTCCAGCCGGCCCCGAATCCCGTGCCCCAGTCCGAGGACTTGGCGTAGGTGGCGGTCGCGGAGGTGGCGGCTGCGGCGGGGGAGGCCAGACCCACGAGTGCGGCCAGGGGGAGGGCGAGTGCGGTCAGGGCCGCTGCGGCTCTTGATCTGAAGCGCGTACGGAGATGACGTGCGGTTCTCAAGGCTGCTCCCGAGTGGTGCGACGGTGGTGGGGGTGGGACCCTGCTCCGTCCGGTGGGTGCGCCTGGGTGCCTCAGGGATGGCGCGCCCACCAGCAGTGTGCGGTGAGCGTAGAAAGGTCTGGACCAACCGTCAAGAGGTCCAGACCTCCGCCGACGGGGTTTACTGGAGCCCCAACTCCTGCGCCAGCACGGCCGCTTGGGCCCGGCTGCGCAGCTCCAGCTTTCCCAGCAACCGGCTGACGTGGGTCTTCACGGTGGCTTCCGCCATGTCGAGGCGCAGCGCGATCTCCGCGTTGGACAGGCCCCGGCCGAGGCAGGACAGCACCTCGCCCTCGCGCCGGGTCAAGGTGTCGAGCGCCGCCGGGCGCCGGGGGGCGACGGGGACCGGGGCCGAGGCGAACTCGGCGATCAGGCGGCGGGTGACGGCCGGGGCGATCAGGCCCTCGCCCCGCGCGACCGTCCGCACCGCCTCGATGAGGTCCTTGGCGTCCGCGTTCTTCAGCAGGAAGCCCGCCGCGCCCGCGCGCAGCGCCCCGAAGACGTACTCGTCCAGGTCGAAGGTGGTCAGGACCAGCACGTCGGCGAGCCGCTCGCCGGTCACCACGGCGGTCGCCGCGACACCGTCCAGCCTGGGCATCTGGACGTCCATCAGGACCAGGTCGGGGCGCAGCTCCCGGGCCATCGCGACCGCCTGCTCGCCGTCCGCGGCCTCGCCCACCACCTCGATGTCCGGGGCGCTGGAGAGGATCAGGACCAGGCCGGCCCGCACCGCCGACTGGTCCTCCGCGACCAGCACCCGGATCGTCATGTGCTCAACATCCTTTCCTCTGCGGGCAGTTGGGCCCGCACCTGCCAGACGCTGGTGCCGTCCGGCGCCGTTCGGGGGCCCGCGGTGAAGGTCCCGTCGAGCAGTTCGGTCCGCTCGCGCATCCCCACGAGCCCGGCCCCGGAGCCCGGCGCGCGCGGCCCGGGCCGCTCACCGTAGGGGCTGGTGACGCACACCGTGAGCAGCCCGTCCACGCGGGCGAGCGCCACCTCGACGGTGCCCGGCGCCGCGTGTTTGAGGGCGTTGGTGAGGGACTCCTGGACGATCCGGTACGCGGCGAGCTCCACCGGCGCGGGCAGCGGACCCTCCTCGGCGCGGCGGTCGTCCAGCACGAAGCCGAGTCCGCTGTCGGCCCCGTTGGTGCGGGCCTGGGCGACGAGCGCGTCGAGTCCGGCCAGGGTGGGCGCGGCGGCGGGTTCGTCGCGTCCGCCGGTGTCGCGGAGCAGCCCGATGAGCCGGCGCATCTCGGCGAGCCCGTCCACGCTGTTCTCGCGGATCACCGAGAGCGCCTGGCGCGTGGTGGCGGGATCGTCGAGCGAGAGCGCCGCCGTGGAGTGGATCGCGATCGCCGAGAGGTGGTTGGCGACCATGTCGTGCAGTTCGCGGGCCATCCGGGCGCGCTCGGCGACGACGGCCTGGTTGCGGTCCATCTCGGCGAGCAGCGCGGTCTGTTCGGCCCGCAGCCGGGCGCTCTCGGCGGCGTCGCGATGGTTGCGCACCAGGGCGCCGGTGGTCGCGGGCGCGAACGAGATCAGCCCGGTCACCACGCCGATGAGCAGCGCCTCCGGCTGCTGGAACCAGGCGTAGAACCCGATGGTCGCGCCGACCGTGATCAGTCCGGTGGTGACCGGGATGCGGCGCGCGGCGGCCGGCGAGCCGTACAGGACGGCCGCGTACACGAGGTCGGTGAACATCACGACGGTCGCCAGGCTGCCCGGCGTGAACTGGTCCATCAGCAGCACGCAGGTCCCCGCGACCAGCGCGGTCTGCGGGGCGGTGCGGCGCAGCGGTTCGAGGCCCGCCATCAAGACCAGCGGCACCAGCACCCAGGTGTCGCACAGTGGGCGGTCGCCCTGGGTGTGCAGCCCGACGGCCCACAGGACGAGGCCGCCGAGCAGCCCGGCGACGGCGATCAGGACGTCGTCGCGGTGCGGTCGGCAGAACAGGGTCACGCCCCCATCCAACACGCCCGTCGCGGCGCGGTCCTCCCCGCCCGGGCCGAGGTGGCACTACATCGAAGGATGCAGTCCCGATTCGTCACCGGCGACGACGAAGGGGCGCCGGGCGCGGGCGAGCCTTGAGAAGTCGGAGAGGAGACCACCGTGATCGTCACGCTGATCATCGCCTGTGAAGTCGGGTTCTGGGTCGTGCTGGCCGCGGGTCTCGCCCTGCGCTATCTCGCCGGGATGCGCCGGACGAGCGTGGCGGTGCTGCTGTGCGAGCCGCTCCTGGAGGTGGTGCTGCTCGTGGTGACCGTCGTCGATCTGAAGAACGGCGCCCAGCCGGACTGGAAGCACGGCCTGGCCGCCGTCTACCTCGGCTTCTCGGCCGGGATGGGCCACTACCTGGTGACCCGCGCCGACGCCTGGGTCGCCTACCGCTTCGCGGGCGGCCCGAAGCCCGCCGGGGCGCCGAAGGAGGGCGGTGCGAGGACCGCGTACGAGTGGAGGATGGCGGGCCGCTTCACCGTCGCGGCGGTGCTCGCGATCGCCCTGCTCCAGGCCGCGATCTGGTACGTCGGCGGGGACGGCGGGACCGGGTCGCTGCGGATGTGGCAGCAGCGGATGGTGTGGGTGATCGGCATCAATGTGATCATCGCGCTGAGCTACACGCTGTTCCCGAAGAAGCGCAGCCGGACAGGCTGAAGATGCCCATGCTGGCCGGCACCGACCCTGCCAGGGGCGCGGGGAACCGCGCGAGCAACCCCGCACGGTCCGCAGCCGCTCCTGGGGCTCCGCCCCAGACCCCGTGTCGCGCCTGAACGGCGCTCGTCCTCAATCGCCGGACGGGCTGAGGGTGCCAGCACTGGGCCGCACCAGTACCGCCAGGGGCGCGGGGAACTGCGCGATCAGCCACGCACGGTCCGCAGGCGCCCTGGGGCTCCGCCCCAGCCCCCCCGAGACCTACCTCTCACCCCCAGGCACCCACAACACATCCCCCACCTCCTTGTTGGCCGTTCGGGCCAGGATGAACAGGAGGTCGGAGAGGCGGTTGAGGTACGTGGCCGTCAGGGGGTTCATGACGTCCGCGTGCACCTCCAGCGCCGCCCACGTGGAGCGCTCCGCCCGCCGCACCACCGTGCACGCCTGGTGGAGCAGGGCCGCGCCGGGTGTGCCGCCCGGCAGGATGAAGCTGCGGAGCTTGTCGAGCTCCTCCAGGAAGCGGTCGCAGTCCGCCTCCAGCTTGTCGACGTAGGACTGCTCGACCCGCAGCGGCGGGTACTCCGGGTTCTCGACGACCGGCGTGGCGAGGTCCGCGCCCACGTCGAACAGGTCGTTCTGGACCCGGACCAGCACCTTCACGACCTCCTCGGACAGCTGCCCGAGCGCGATGGCCGTACCGATCACGGCATTGGCCTCGTTGGCGTCGGCGTACGCCGAGATCCGCAGATCGGTCTTGGCGGTCCGGCTCATGTCGCCGAGGGCGGTCGTGCCCTGGTCGCCGGTGCGGGTGTAGATGCGCGTCAGATTGACCATGCGGCCAGAGTAGTTACGCTCCGGCCGTGCGGAAGACGCGTGTGCCCACCGTCACGGCGAGCACCGCGAAACCGACCGCCACCAGGCCCCCGTACAGCATGGTCGAGGTGGTGTAGGCCCCGAGATACGCCGACCGCACCGCGTCCACCAGATAGCGGAACGGCATGAAGTGGGACAGCACGTTCAGCCAGCCCGGCGCGAGTGTCATGGGCAGCATCAGCCCGGACAGCAGCATCGACGGCATGGTCATGGTGTTGACCGCCGGGCCGAATGCCTGCGGGGTGCGCACCTTCATGGCGAGCGCGTACGAGAGGGAGGCCAGCGACAGGGTCAGGAGCGCCACGAAGGCGAAGCCGATCAGGACCCCCGCGAGCGGCGCGCGCAGACCCATCACCAGCGCGGCGAGCACGAGCAGCACGGCCTGGAAGACGAACAGTGCGGCGTCCCGCAGGACCCGGCCGAGCAGCAGGGCCAGGCGGGAGACGGGGGTGACGCGCATGCGCTCCACGACGCCCCAGCCGTTCTCGATGATGATCGAGAAGCCCGCGAACGAGGCCCCGAACAGGGCGAGTTGGAGCAGCAGGCCCGGCACCAGGACCTGCCAGGAGCTGCCGTGCGAGCCGAGCGGCATGCCGGTCAGGAGCGGACCGAAGAAGAGCAGGTAGAGCAGCGGCATCAGGACGCCGAAGAGGATCTGGAACTTCGAGCGCAGCGTCTGGCGGGCGTACCTGCCGAAGATCAGCGCGGTGTCGGAGAGCAGCGGTGAGATGGTCATGGGGGAGTCCTAGACGGCTACGGGGGCGGTTTCCCGCGGCGCGGCGCCGCGCCCGGTGATGGCGAGGAAGGCGTCCTGGAGCGAGGCGTCCGGACCGCCCGCGTACCGGGTCTTGAGGTCGGCGGGGGTGCCCTCGGCCGCGATCACGCCCCGGTCGACGATCACGAGGCGGTCGGCGAGGGCGTCGGCCTCGTCGAGGTAGTGGGTGGTGAGCAGGACGGTGGTGCCGTGGTCGGCGCGGATCCGGCGCACCAGGTCCCACAGGTCGGCCCGGCTGCCCGGGTCGAGGCCGGTGGTCGGCTCGTCCAGGAAGAGCACCGCGGGCCGGTGCATCAGGCCCATCGCGATGTCGAGCCGCCGCCGCTGGCCTCCGGAGAGCGTGGCCGTCCTGCGTTCCAGGAGCTCGCCGAGGCCGAGCTCGTTCGCCAACTCCCTTGCGCGCAGGGAGGCTTGGGCCTTGGTGAGCCGGTAGAGGCGGCCCTGGGTGACCAGCTCCTCGCGTACGGAGACGTTGGGGTCGACGCCGCCGGACTGGGCGACGTAACCGCAGGCCCGCCGTACCGCGGCCGGTTCCCGCAGCAGGTCGTGGCCCGCCACGGTCGCCGCGCCGCCGGTCGGCGGGAGCAGGGTGGTGAGCATCCGCAGCGTGGTGGTCTTGCCCGCGCCGTTGGGGCCGAGGAAGCCGAGGATCTCGCCGGCCCGCACCGTCAGGTCGATGCCGCGCACCGCCTCGACCGGGCCGTTCTTGCTCAGGAAGGTCCGGGTGAGCCCGGCCGTGCTGATGATTGCCATGACCCCAGAAAAACAGAGTCTCTTAAATTTTGCAATGGCTCCAAATTTTAAGGGAGTGCAGAGCATCGCCTAGGCTGGCGCCATGGCAGAAGGGCTCAGGGAGCGGAAGAAGCGCGAGACCAGGCAGCGGATCTCGGACCTGGCGACCGGGCTCTTCATGGAGCGCGGCTTCGAGGCGGTGACGATCGCCGAGATCGCCGAGGTGGCCGACGTCTCGGTGAACACCGTCTACAACTACTTCCCGGCCAAGGAGGACCTGTTCCTCGACCGCAGCAGGGGCGTCGTCGACCGGCTCTCGCGCTGGGTGCGCGGCCGCGACGAGGGGGAGTCGGCCGCCGAGGCGGTGCTGCGGGAGCTGCGCGCGGAGGTCGAGTCGGTCTCGCCCCGGGTCGGCCTGATGGAGGGCTACAGCCGGTTCATGACCGTCATCCACGGCTCACCCGCCCTGAAGGCCCGGCTGTGGGCGGTGGGCCAGGAGGTCCTGGAGAGCCTCGACGCGACCCTGCGCGAGGAGGTCGGCGCACCCCCCGAGGAGCCGCTGCCCTCCCTCGTCGCCGGGCAGATCAACTGGCTCCACCAGACCGCGATGTCCGCCATCGACCGCGCGATGATGGCCGGCCGCGACCCCGCGGTGGTCTCCCGCGAGGTCCTCGTCCTGATCGACGAGATGGAGGGTCTCCTGGGGGACAAGGTGCTCAACTACGCCGTACGAGGCGCCCGCTGAGACCCACCTCACGCCGTCCGTGTGATGTCCGTCATGAAAAGAGGCGCCGGCGGCTCGAAGAGCCTCGTAAAGGGGCGGCGGTCGGGAGACGGGTGGGCGTGACGCGCATCTCTAAGCGCTCCCAGAAGGCCGCCCGGCCGATAGCCTCCGCCAAGAAGGCTTGGGTGGAAACCTGTTGGAGGGAAGTGTCGTGGCCAGGAAGCTCGCCGTCATCGGAGCCGGACTCATGGGGTCCGGTATCGCGCAGGTCTCGGCCCAGGCGGGCTGGGACGTCGTCCTGCGCGACGTCACCGACGAGGCCCTCACCCGGGGCACCGACGGCATCAAGGCCTCGTACGACCGGTTCGTGAGCAAGGGCAGGCTGGCCGCCGAGGACGCCGAGACCGCGCTCGCCCGCATCACCACGACGACCGATCTGGACGCGGTCGCCGACGCCGACATCGTCGTCGAGGCCGTCTTCGAGAAGCTGGAGGTCAAGCACGAGATCTTCCGCACGCTCGACAAGATCGTGCGCGCGGACACCGTGCTCGCCTCCAACACCTCCGCCATCCCGATCACCAAGATCGCGGCGGCCACCGAGAACCCCGAGCGGGTCGTCGGCGTCCACTTCTTCTCGCCGGTCCCGATGATGCAGCTGTGCGAGCTGGTGCGCGGCTACAAGACCAGCGACGAAACCCTCGCCACCGCGCGGGAGTTCGCCGAGTCGGTCGGCAAGACCTGCATCGTGGTCAACCGCGACGTGGCCGGCTTCGTCACCACCCGCCTCATCTCGGCGCTCGTCGTCGAGGCGGCCAAGCTGTACGAGTCGGGCGTGGCCACCGCCGAGGACATCGACCTCGCCTGCAAGCTGGGCTTCGGTCACGCGATGGGCCCGCTCGCCACCGCCGACCTCACCGGCGTCGACATCCTGCTGCACGCCACCAGCAACATCTACACGGAGTCCCAGGACGAGAAGTTCGCCCCGCCGGAGCTGATGCGCCGGATGGTGGACGCGGGTGACATCGGCCGCAAGAGCGGGCAGGGCTTCTACAAGCACTGAGCCGCCGGCAGCCCGAAGCCTCACTCCAAGGGGTGAATTAGGTATCGGTTCGCTCACGGGCGGCAACTTCTGTGGCCGTGGGGCAGTCAGTTGTTGAGTCGGTTGTCGAAAGCCAGAGCACTCTCGGGAGCGCATATGCACATCAGGGGCGACCACGTCGAGCTGGTCGTCGGGGGCCGCCTCGACGTCCGCAGCGCGGCGGACGCCCGTACGGCCCTGCACTCGGCGGTCGACGACGGGGCCGGGGACCTCGTGCTCGACCTCACCGAACTGGACTCGTGGGACGCCACCGGACTCGGCGTCATCATGGGGGCCCACCGCCGGGCCGGGCGGTGCGGCCGGCGCCTCGTGCTGCGCGGCGTGCCGCCCCAGATGCAGCGGCTCCTGGTCGCCACCCGGCTGCACCGCATCCTCGCGATCGAGGGCGGCATCGCGGCGGAGGCCCTGCCCCGCGTGTAGAAGCCCGGGAGGTGTTGTGACAGGAGTGCGGGAATCGGACTCCGCGCGCAATCCTCACGAGACTGTGACGTCTTGGGCGGGGCGGCACCCCGCCTGTTCGTAGATACTGTCCGGAGGTCTAGGGTTCGGCTTCCCGCCGATCGACGAACCCACAGGCGGGCACCGGACCAGAAGCGACAGCGAAGAGCGAAGTGCGTAAGGGCCGGGAGGGGCATTCCTTACGCACCACGCATCTGGGGGGCTTTCACCATGGACCCGATGAGCCGGGGACCGGAAGAGTTCAACCATGCCGACGACACGGTCGGCGTTGCGGGCGCACACGCGGAACCGGGCGCCGGACCGCAGCGCCCCTCGCGCGACAGGGAGCCCGGCACACCCGACTTCGGACAGCGCGCGGCCGGACTCGCCCGCACCGTCCAGCTCGTCGCGGGCGACTTCCTGCTGACGGTCAATCCGGTCGACGGCAGCGAGATCGAGAACTGCCCGCCGGGAGAGATACCCGGTCGCGCGGTGCGGCGCGGCCCCGCCGAGCGGGCCGAGAACGAGAGAGCCGCCCGGCCGCCGCTGCCACCCGGCCTGATGGCGTCCACCCCCGCCCTCCTGGAGCGGCAGGAGGAGCGCGCCCGGCTGGTGCGCCTCCTCGGCCGCGGCCGCTCCGTGCGGCTCACCGGCCCCGCGGGGTCCGGGCGCAGCGCCCTGCTCGACGCGGTCGCCGGTGACTGCGCCGAGCTCGCACCCGACGGCGTCGTACGCCTGTCGGGCCACCGCCGCACCCCCACCGAGCTCCTGCACGAGCTGTACGCCACGGTCTTCCACACGCCGCTGCACCGGCCCGATCGGGCCACGCTCCTGGAGCGGGTCCACGAGATCGGCGCCGTCGTGGTGCTCGACGATCTCGAATTCGGCGGGGCCACCCTCGAAGAACTGCTCATGGCCACGCCCGAGTGCGCCTATCTGCTCGCCGCCACCCCCGACGTCCAGGCCCCGCACTCCGAGTCGCACGTCGAAGAGGTCTTCCTGTCCGGCCTCGGCCGCAGCGCCTCGCTCGAACTCCTGGAGCAGGCGGTCGACCGGGCGCTGACCGACGAGGAGGCCAACTGGGCCGGCGACCTCTGGTTCGAGTCCGAGGGCCTGCCCCTGCGCTTCGTCCAGGCGGGCGCCCTGCTGCGCCAGCGCGACCACCTGCGCGGGGAGCCCAACTCCCTTGATCCGTACGGCTTTCCGCTGGACGAGCCCGCCGAGGCCTCGGTGTTCTCGGGCGAGGGCCGCGAGATACCGCTGCCCACGCTCGGCGAGGGCGCGGCCCCCGCGGCCCTGCTCGCCTCCCGGCTGAGCGAGTCCGCCCGGGCCACCCTGCGGTTCGCCGTCGCGCTCGGCGGCGAGGTGCCGCACCAGGCGCACCTGCCCGCGCTGATCGGCGACACCCACGCCGACGCCGCCCTCGGTGAACTCCTCGACAGCGGGCTGCTGTCCCCGGTCGGCTCCCGCTACCGCCTGGCCGCGGGCGTCCTGACCCAGCTGGAGAGCGCCGGGTACGCCACCGACGCCGCCGAGCGGGCCCACACCGCCGCCCAGCACTACACCTGGTGGACCGGCCACCCCTCGGTCACCCCCGAGCGGGCCGTCGCCGAGGCCGACGCGGTGCTCGCCTCGATGAGCGCGCTCGTGCCCGGCGACGCGGCGACCGAACACCCCGCGACCGCGGTGAAGCTGGCCCGCACCGCGGCGCCCGTCTTCGCCGCGGGGCTGCACTGGGGCGCCTGGGAGCGGACGCTGCGGGTGGGCTCCGAGGCGGCCCGGCTGACCGGCGAGGTGGCCGAAGAGGCGTACTTCCACCACGAGTTGGGGGTGCTCGCCCTCTGCAACGGCGGCCTGGACCGGGCCCGCGCCGAGCTGGAGGCCTCCATCGGGCTGCGCGGCGCGCTCGCCGACAAGCGCGGCACCGTCGCCGGACGCCGCGCCCTCGCGCTGGTCGAGGACCGCTCCGGCGGCCTCCTGCCGGGCGGACGCACCCCCTCCGGGGAGGAAGTGCCCGCGGCCCGCTACGAGGAGTCCCAGTCGCCGCCCGGGGGCGTTCCCGCAGTCGCCGTGACGGCCCAACTCCCGGACGCCGGGCCCACGTTGATCACCCGGCGGGACACCCCGGTGGGCGGCGCCATGCCCAAGGCGCGGCGCGCGCTGTTCGGGGGCGCCCGGCGCAACCTCGTCGCGGCCGGCGCCGGCGCGCTGCTCGCCGCCGTGCTCGGCACGGTGGTCACCCTCGGCGCGACCTCCAACCACAACGGCGACGGCCAGGGCGACCACGTCAAGCAGCAGCAGTCGGCCAACGAGGACGACGGCAGCGGCGGCCTGGACGCCGACCCCAACAACCCCGGCAGCAGCGGCAAGCCGGGCGGCCACAAGGGCGGCGGCTCGACCCCGAGCAGGTCCGCGTCCGGCAGGCCCGGCGCCTCCGGGCAGCCGGTCCCGGGCGACAGCGGCAGTCCGAGCGCCACGGGCCACCCGACCACCGGGCCGACCACGGGCCCGACGAAGTCGTCCCCGTCGGGCAAGCCCTCCAACCCGGGCAAGCCGTCGCACCCGACACCGCCCACGCCGCCGACGAAGCCGAGCCCCTCGACCGCGACTCCCTCGACGCCGACCACGCCGTCGTCCCCGGCGAGCAGCGGGGGCAGCGGCCCGCCCCCGCCCTCCACCAAGCCGCCGCCACCTTCGGGCCCGGCCTCCAAGACCCCGACGTCCAGCGCGCCGGCCGGCTCCAAGCCGCCCACGACGTCGAACCCCAGCAGGAGCGCCCCGGTGACCTCGACGAAACCCCCGGTCGCCGCCGGGCCCGCGTAAGACCCCGTACAGCACGAGAAGGGGCCCGCAGCACTCTGCGGGCCCCTTCTCGTACGTACCGCTACGGCCGCCGGTCAGAACAGGCGGAGCTTGTCGTCCTCGATGCCGCGCAGGGCGTCGTAGTCGAGCACCACGCAGCCGATGCCGCGGTCGGTGGCGAGCACGCGGGCCTGGGGCTTGATCTCCTGGGCCGCGAAGACGCCCTGGACCGGGGCGAGGTGCGGGTCGCGGTTGAGCAGCTCCAGATAGCGGGTCAGCTGCTCGACACCGTCGATCTCGCCGCGGCGCTTGATCTCGATCGCGACCGTCCTGCCGTCGCCGTCGCGGCACAGGATGTCCACCGGGCCGATGGCCGTGGGGTATTCGCGGCGGATCAGGGTGTAACCGTCGCCCAGCGTCTCGATCCGATCGGCGAGCAGCTCCTGGAGGTGCGCTTCCACGCCGTCCTTGATCAGGCCAGGGTCTACGCCGAGTTCGTGCGAGGAGTCGTGGATGACCTCCTCCATCGTGATGATGAGCTTCTCGCCCGCCTTGTTGATGACGGTCCAGACGCCCTCATCGTCCCCCGAGCCCTCCTTGAGGGTGCACGGCGGGGACATCCAGTTGAGGGGCTTGTAGGCCCGGTCGTCAGCGTGAATGGAGACGCTGCCGTCCGCCTTCACCAGGATGAGACGGGGGGCGGACGGAAGGTGGGCGGTGAGCCGGCCCGCGTAGTCGACGGAGCAGCGGGCGATGACGAGACGCATGGTGGGCAACGCTACTCGAATCCCCCCGCCGAACGCGATTCGCCCTGGAGTGCACTGTTCGTTATTGGCCGGTTACGTGCCAAGTACCTGCCACGGGCCGGACATCGCGCCTACCGTGGAAGCGGGAGGTTGTCGGCCGCGCACGCTGCGTTGTCGGGAGAGACGGCCGTCATGCTCCCTTTCCCTGCCCGTAAGGCCCCGCTCCCCGGGGTCGCGAGAGGAGAAACCATGTCGCTCGACGTCTCACCGGCCCTACTCGAACAGGCCGAGCGAGGCGAGGTCGACGAAGCCGCCTTCGTCGACTGCGTCCGGACCTCCCTGCCCTACGCGTGGGAGATGATCAGCTCTCTGGTGGCCCAGCTGAAGGTCGACGGCGGAGAGTTCGCCGACAACCAGACGCCACCGCCGGACGAGCAGGCACGCGGCCAGCTGCTGCGGGCCCTTGCGAGTGACGCCATCCGCGGTGCTCTCCAGCGGCACTTCGGTGTCCGCCTGGCGTTCCAGAACTGCCACCGTGTCGCGGTGTTCCCTCTGGACTCCTCATCCGATGAGCGGCTCGCCCGCTTCACCTCGATCAGGGGTCAGCTGCTCAACCAGTCTCCGGAGCTTCGGGACTGCTGACGTCTTCGCCGTCGCGCCGTGTCGCGGGAGGTGCAACTGACGCGAGGCGGCGGCACCTTGGGGGGCCCGACTCACCGGGCCCCCCTTTTCACGGGGTTCCGCCCCGGCCCCTCCGCCCTGCCCGGTCCGCCGTGTCCAGAGGGATTTCCGGCCTTGTACGCGCCCGCACGGGCTCGGCCCCGGGCCCCGCTCCTCGCGCACCGGGGGGCTCGTTCCCGTCCGCCGGGTTTCCTACGTCAGCAGCGGCAGTACCTCCGTGCCCAGCCTGCGTACGTTCTCCTCCGTCGCGGCCAGGTCGCCCGAGCCCTCGACCAGGAGGGCGAAGCGGGTGATGCCGGTGCGCTCGGACGTGGCCGCCAGCCGGTCCGCGGCCAGGCGCGGGGTGCCCACCGGGTGCAGGCCGCAGAGCAGCTCGGTGTACGCCACCGGGTCCCGCATCGCGCGATGGCGGCCGTCGACCGTCACATGGGCTTCGAGGCCCTGCTTCAGCCAGCCCGGCATCGACTTCAGCAGGGTCTCCGCGGCGCCGGCCCGGCGGTCGGCGATCTGGGCGACCCCGGCCGACACATGGCCCGCGGCCGCGACCCTCTCCGGCGGGTGGCCCGCCGCGAGCGCCTCGCGGCGCCACAGCCCGACCATCTCGGCCTTCTCCTCGTCGCCGCAGTGCATCCCGAGCAGCATCGGCAGCCCGCGCGCCGCGGCCAGCTTGACGCTGCCCGGCGAGGTGCAGGCCACGACGACCTCGGGACAGGCGTCCTCGGGCCCGCCGCCCAGGATCTCGTCGGGCCGCGGCACGACGGCGACCTCCCGGAAGGCGAATCGTTCCCCCTGACCGGCCACGCGGGGTTCGCGCAGCCAGCGCAGGAGCAGGTCCAGGGCTTCCGGGAAGCCCTGCTCGTACGCCTTCAGTCCGGAGCCGAACACCTCCAGGTCGACCCAGGGTCCGCCCCGCCCGACGCCGAGCGTGAACCGCCCGCCGGAAGCGAGGTGCAGCAGCGCGGCCTGTTCGCCGACCGCCACCGGGTGCGCGGTCGGCAGCACGGTGACCGCGGTGCCGACTCCGATCCGCCGCGTACGCCCGAGCAACAACGCGGCCAGCGTCACCGCGGACGGGCACACGCCGTACGGTACGAAGTGGTGTTCGGCCAGCCACACCGAGTCCAGCCCGGCTTCCTCGGCCACCTCGGCGGACCTGACCGCACGATGGAGCGTTTCTCCCTGCCCCTGGCCCGGAAACTGGGCTGCCAGTACAAAAGTGCCCACACGCATCGCCTTCTGCCTCCTTGCGGCCGACGCGGCTCTCCCCCTCTTACTGGCAAGAACGTCTGACAAGTGCCAAAGGCACGGCCAGGCGCCAACTTCTTGCGATTGTCCGCTAAGAGTCCCTCTAAAGGGTGACTCTGGCACGCCCTACCCGGGCGGGTACCCGGACGGCGGGGGCCTAGGCTGGAGAGAAACGTCCGCCCCGCCCCGTGAGGTGTCTACGTGTCCCCGCGCCGCAACCGCCCCAAGGGCGGCGAGAAGCCGACCGAGTCCGAGCACCGGACGGAGGGCGGCGACCGCTTCGGTCTGCAGGGCACCGAGTCCTGGCAGGGCGAGGAGTGGTCGGTCCGGCATGTGGCGGGGGCCAGTGCCGCCGGCAAGCGGTACCGCTGCCCCGGGTGCGACCAGGAGATCCCCTCCGGCGCCCCGCACTTGGTGGCCTGGCCCGAGTACGGGGGCGTCGACGAGCGCCGGCACTGGCACAAGGCGTGCTGGAACGCGAAGGACCGCCGCACCACGAGGGTGCAGCGGTCCAGGAACGCGCCGCGGTACTGAACGCCCTCACACGTCCCGGGAGTTGAGCGAGAGGAACGCGCCGCCGAGGGCCACGGCGGTGATCCCGGTGATGATCCACAGCGGGTCCCAGCCGCTGGGCCCGGAGTTGGAGACCGAGGCTCCGTACAGGGCGCTCAGCTGGCTCGGGATCGAGTACTCCATGAGGAAGTCGCGCACGTCGCGCAGTGACTCGGTGAACATGAACAGGGCCAGCACCAGCGGCAGCAGCACCAAGCCGATCATGATCGTGATCGAGCCCGCGGAGTGCCGGATGAGCGCGCCCACCGCGAGCGAGAGCAGCCCGAGCATCGCGACGTAGAGGCCGACCCCGACGGTGGCCCGCAGCCACTCGCCGCCGCTCGGCGTCGCCGCGCTCGGCACCATCGCCGTCTGGATGGCCGCGACCAGCGCCGTCATGGCCGTCACGATGACGAACGAGAGCAGGAAGAAGACGACCGACTTGGCGGCCAGGATCCGCGCCCGGCTCGGGCAGGCCGTCAGGGTCGTACGGATCATGCCGGTGCCGTACTCAGACGCGATGGTCAGCACGCCGAGCGTGATCACGCAGATCATGCCGAGCAGCACCCCGTAGAAGCCGAGCACCAGGACCGACTGGTCGCCCATGTGCGCGTCGCTGGAGCGCACCACGAAGCCAGCGAGCAGCCCGAGGCCGAGCAGGAGCACGACCAGCACACCCAGCGTCCACATGGTGGAACGCACCGACCGGATCTTGGTCCACTCGGAGGCGAGCGCGTCGGCGAAGGTGGCCCGCCGCACCGCGATCGGCGAGGTGTAGGTGCCGAGCGGACCGCCCGGCGCCTGCGGGAGGGGCGGCTGCTGCTGGTAGGGGGTGGTCATCGGGCGTCCTCGGGCGTGGTCGGGGCGGCAGGCGCGGCCGGGGCCTGCGGAACCGGGGGAGCGGCGGGCGGCTGCGGGGCGTACGGGGCCGGGGCCTGCGGGGGCGCGGCCGCATACGGGTTCTGGCCGGGCGGCGGCGGGGCGTACCAGCCCTGCTGCGGCACCTCGGGGATCACCGGCGGCGGCGCGTACCCGGGCGGCACGGCGGGCTGGAGGCCCGCCTTCTGGTCGGTCGTCGAGCGGTAGTCGACGGCCCCCTGCGTCATCCGCATGTACGCCTCCTCCAGGGAGGCCTGGTGCGGGGAGAGCTCCCACAGCCGTACGTCCGCCTCGTGGGCCACGTCGCTGATGCGGGGCAGGGCGAGGCCCGTCACGCGCAGCGCGCCGTCCGGCTCGGGCAGCACCTGGCCGCCCGCCTCGGTCAGCGCGGCGCTCAGCTTCTCGCGCTGCGCTGGCTCGGTGGCTGGCGTCCGCACCCGGGCGAAGTCGGCGGAGTTGTGCGAGATGAAGTCGGCGATCCGCATGTCCGCGAGCAGCTGGCCGCGGCCGATCACGATGAGGTGGTCGGCGGTCAGCGCCATCTCGCTCATCAGGTGCGAGGACACGAACACGGTGCGGCCCTCGGCGGCGAGCTGCTTCATCAGGTTGCGCACCCACAGGATGCCCTCGGGGTCGAGGCCGTTGACCGGCTCGTCGAAGAGCAGCACCTGCGGGTCGCCGAGCAGCGCGGCCGCGATGCCGAGCCGCTGGCCCATGCCGAGCGAGAACCCCTTGGAGCGCCGCCCCGCGACCTCCTGGAGGCCGACCACGCCGAGCACTTCGTCCACCCGGCGGGCCGGGATGCCCGAGAGCTGGGCGAGCGAGAGCAGGTGGTTGCGGGCGCTGCGGCCCCCGTGCACGGCCTTCGCGTCGAGCAGGGCGCCGACCTGGCGCGGGGCGTTGGGGAGGCTGCGGAAGGGGTGGCCGCCGATGGTGACGTGCCCGGCGGTGGGCTGGTCCAGGCCGAGGATCATGCGCATCGTCGTGGACTTGCCGGAGCCGTTGGGCCCCAGGAAACCGGTGACCGCGCCCGGTCGCACCTGAAAGGAAAGGTTGTGCACGGCCGTCTTGGCGCCGTAGCGCTTCGTCAGGCCGACTGCCTCGATCATTCTCCAGCCCCATCGACGGTTTCGGGTCGTCGGGGCGGTGTCCGGCGTACGGCCGGCATGCCCCCGTATGAGTGAGGAGCTTATCCAGGCCTTGACGGTTCCGGCGAAGTCGTCGTGTCCGGTTCGCTACGGTCAGGCGTCCCGCTTGTGCAGGACGAGATATCCGCCCGCCAGCGCCGCGACCACCCACAGCACCATGATGCCCAGACCGCCCCAGGGCCCGTACGGCGCCGGATCGCTGTTCATGGCGTCCGGGACCACCTGCATGATCTGCGAGCCGGCCCGGTCGGGGAAGTAGCGGGCCACGTCCTTGGCGCCGGGTACGGCCGAGAGGATCTGCGAGATCAGGAAGAAGAACGGCATCAGGATGCCGAGCGAGAGCATCGAGCTGCGCAGCATCGTGGCGACGCCCATCGAGAACAGCGCGATCAGCGCCATGTAGAGCCCGGCGCCGACGACCGCGCGCAGCACGTTGGGCGCGCCGATGGTGGTGCGGTGCGGGCCGAGCAGCGCCTGGCCGATGAAGAAGGACAGGAAGCTGGTCACCATGCCCACGACCAGCGCGAGCAGGGTCGCGACGGTGAGCTTGGAGAACAGGAAGGTGGCGCGCTGCGGCACGGCGGCGAGCGAGGAGCGGATCATGCCCGAGCTGTACTCGGTGCCCACCACCAGGACTCCGAAGACGACCATCGCCAGCTGGCCCAGGATCATCCCGGAGAAGCTGATGAACGTCGGGTCGAAGGTCAGCCTCTCGGCCGGCTTGAGTTCGTCGAACTGCGACTTCATCAACGCGCACAGGGCCGCGCCGATCGCGACCGTGACGATCAGAGCGCAGGCCAGCGTCCAGGTCGTGGAGGAGACCGTACGGATCTTGGTCCACTCGGACTTGAGGACCGCGGGTACCGATGCCATCGCTCAGACCTCCTTGCCCGGATCGCGCGGACCCCAGCCCGGTCGTTTGCGGCCGCCGCCCCAGTCGGGTGCGGGCGGTGCGCCCGGGGTGGTGGCGCCGTGCGCGTGGTACTCCACCGAACCCGCCGTCATCTGCATGAAGGCCTCTTCGAGGGAGGCCTGCTGGCCGGAGAGCTCGTGCAGTACGAGCTGGTGCTGGGCGGCGAGTTCGCCCAGCATGTCGATCCGGCCGTTGTCGACCTCGATGGCTCCGTCGCCGGTCTGGACGAAGCGGACGCCGGCCTGCTGGAGCACGTCCAGGAGGCGCTCCCACTGCGGTGAGCGCAGCCGGACGAAACTCCGGGAGTTCTCGCGGATGAAATCGGCCATCGATGTATCGGCGAGCAGTCGGCCCTGCCCGATAACGATCAAGTGATCCGCGGTGAGCGCCATTTCGCTCATCAGGTGAGACGAAACGAAGATCGTTCGTCCTTCACCCGCGAGCTGCTTCATGAGATTGCGGATCCAGTGAATTCCCTCGGGGTCCAGACCATTGACGGGTTCGTCGAACATCAGGATCTCGGGGTCGCCGAGCAGCGCCGCCGCGATTCCGAGCCGCTGCCCCATACCCAGCGAGAAGCCCTTCGCCTTCTTCTTCGCCACCGCCGTCAGCCCCACCGTGTCCAGGACCTCCGAGACCCGGGAAGCCGGGATCCGGTTGGACTCGGCGAGACACAGCAGGTTGTTGTAGGCGGTACGGCCGCCGTGCATGGCCTTGGCGTCGAGCAGCGCCCCGATGTACTTCAGCGGCTCGGCCAGTTCGCGGTAGTGCTTGCCGTCGATGCGTACGGTGCCGCTGGTCGGGTTGTCCAGATCGAGCAGCATGCGCATGGTCGTCGACTTGCCGGCCCCGTTGGGCCCCAGGAAGCCGGTCACCACACCGGGTCTGACCTGGAAGGACAGCTGGTCGACGGCGACCTTGGTGCCATAGCGCTTGGTGAGCCCCTGTAGCTCGATCATGCGGCTACGCTAGATGCGCGAGAAGCCCCCCGCCACCGGAGTGGCAGGGGGCTTCGTGGTGCCGGTCGCAGCCCACGGGGGAAGGGCTGCGACGACTAGCGGGACTGCTGCGCCGGGACGCCGCGCGAGACGGGCTCGTCGTCGACCGGGGAACCGGCGGCGGCCACGGCCGCACCGGTCAGCGTCGCCAGCATCTCGCGGACGTTGGTGAGCTGCGCGTTGATCGAGTCGCGGCGGTTGGTGAGCGCCGCCAGCTCGCGCTCGGATTCCGAACGGATCCGGTCCGCCTTGGCGTTGGCGTCCGCCACGATGTCCTCGGCCTGGCGCTGCGCCGTCTCCACCGTCTGGCGCGCACGGCGCTCCGCGTCCGTGCGCAGCTTCTCGGCCTCCAGGCGGAGCTGCTCGGCGCGGTGCTCGATCTCCGCGAGGCGCTTCTCGGCCTTGGCCTGACGCGACGCCAGGTCGCGCTCGGACTGCTCGCGGCGCTTGGCGAGGTTCGTCTCGAAGTCCGCGGCGGCCTGGGCGGCCTTGGCGCGGGTCTCCTCGAAGAGGGCGTCCGCCTCCTCGCGCTTGGACTGCGCGTCCTTCTGCGCCTCGGAACGGAGCTGAGAGGCGTCACCCTTCGCCTTCTCGACGATCCGTACGCCTTCGTCCTCGGCCTTCGCCTTGCGCTCCGAGGCGAACGATTCGGCATCGTTGCGGACCTGCTGGGCGGCCGACTCGGCCAGCTCGCGGTGCTGTTCGGCGGCCCGGCGGGCCTCCTCGCGCAGGTCCTTCGCCTCTTCCTCGGCGAGCCGCAGGATCTTTTCGACACGCGCACCCAGACCCGCGTACGACGGCTCCGCGTCGTTCACCTGGGCCTGGGCGTTCTGCGTTTCGAGGTGGAGCTCCTCGATGCGCTTTTCCAGAGAAGTGATCCGTGCCAGAGCACTGTCACGGTCGGCGACGAGCTTGGTAATGCGGTCATCCACCTGACCGCGGTCGTAACCACGCCGCACGAGCTCGAAGCCGAAGGGGGAGGAAGTGTCGCTCATGGGGTTCCTGTCGAATGAGACCGGTGAGGTGATAGGGGGAATCCTAGGGGCCCAAGCGGCTTGTCATCGAGCGGATGCCCGTTTGATCTGGAGAATGTCCAGCCTTTTGAGTGGCTAGCCGTCGGACGACTTGCCACTCGAACGTGTTGCCCCGGCCGCGGCACCAGCCTTGACACCTGCGGAGGAACCGCCGCCGGACCCGGACTTGCCGCCCGTGGCCGGCGCCTCGAATGACTCCAACGCCTCAAGTACGTCCTGGACACGGGAGATCTCGGCATTGATGTCCGCGCGCCGCCGGACCAGTACGTCCAGTTCACGCTTGCCCTCCTCGACCGTCCGGCGCGCCTCGGCGGCCGCCTCGTCGCGCAGTGCGGTGGCCTCGCGGATCAGCTCGGCCTTCTTGGTCTCGGCCTCCTTGAGCAGCGCCTCCGCCTTCTTGACGGCGGCGATGCGGACCTTGCCCGCCTCCGAGTTGGCGTCCGACACCAGCTCCTTGGCCTTGGCCTCGGCCTCCGCCGCCTGCTCGGTGGCCGCCTTCACCAGCTTGTCGACGCGCTCGCCCGCCGTCTTCATCTGCTCGGCGCTCTCGCGGCGGGCCCGGTCGTGCAGCTCCTCGATCTCCGCCTCGGTACGGGCGCGCACCTCCTCGGTGCGTTCCCTTATGGCGGTGGCGTCCGCGCGCGCCCCGGCGAGCAGCTCGTCGGCGTCCGTACGGGCCTTCTCCACCAGCGAGTTGCCCTCGACCGTCGACTCGGCGACGATCCGCTCGGCCTCCTTGCGGGCCGCGCCGACCATCGTGTCGGCCTGCTCCTCGGCCTCGGTCGCGGCGCGCAGCGCCTCCTCCTGGGCCTTGTTGATGAGCTGGTCGGCCTGCTCGGCCGCGTCCGCGCGCCGCTTGGCGGCCGCGGTGCGGGCCTCGTCGAGCAGCCGGTCGGCCTCCTCGCGGGCCTCGGTACGCGTCTTCTCGGCGGCCTCTTCGGCGCGGGCCTTGTTCTTCTCGGCCTCCGCCCGGATCCGCTCGGCGGCCTGCTGGGCGGAGCCCACCGTGTCGGCGGCCTCGGCGCGCAGCCGCTCGGCCTCGCCGCTCGCCTCCGTGATGAGCTGGTCGGCCTGGGCGGCCGCGTCCGCGCGCCGCTTGTCGGCGGCCGCGCGCGCCTCGTCGAGCAGCCGCTCGGCCTCGGCGCGGGCGTCGTTTATGGTCTGCTCGGCCTCGGCGTTGGCCGCGCCCAGCGTGGAGCCCGCGTCCGCGCGCGCCTCGGTGGTGACCAACTCCGCATAGGCGTTGGCCTCGTTGGTGGTGCGCTCGGCGTCCGCCTGGGCCTTGCTGGTGACCCGCTCGGCCTGCTCGCGGGCGGCCGTCGTGACCTGCTCGGCCTCGGCCAGGGCGGCGGAGGTGACCCGGTCGGCCTCCTCGCGCGCCTCGGCGCGCAGCGCGTCGGCCTCGGCCTGCCCCTCCACCCGCACCTGCTGGGCCTCGGTGACCAGGCGCTCCGCCTCGGCGGTCGACTCGGCGGCCAGCCGCTCGGCCTCCGCCGTCGCCTCGGTGACCAGCCGGTCGGCCTGGCTCGCGGCGTCGGAGCGGATCCGGTTGGCGTCCTCGCGGGCCTCGGCCCGGGTGCGGGCGGCGTCCTGCTCGGACGAGGCGAGCGCGTCCGAGGCCTCGGTGCGCATGCGCTGCGCGTACTCGGAGGCGTCCGAACGGGCCTTCTCCGCCTCGGCCATGGCGTCCGCGACGGTGCGCTCGGCCAGCGCCTTGGCGGCCTCGGACTCCTCCTGGGCGCGGGCGCGGATCCGGCTCGCGTCCTCACCGGCCCGCTCGCGCTCGGCGTGCGCGTCGGCGCGGACCCGGTCCGCCTCCTCCTGCGCCTCGGTCGTGGTGCGCTCCGCGGCGTGCTCGGCCGCGCTGCGCAGACCCGCGATCTCCTCCTCGGCCTCCTCGCGGAGCCCGGCCACCGACTCGCGTACGTCCTTGGCGGTCTGCTCGGCCGTCGACACCAGCTCGGTGGCGCGCCGGTCGGCCTCCTCGCCGAGCCGCTGCGCCTCGGCCTGCGCCTCCTCGACCCGCTTGCGGGCGGAGGCGAGCAGCTCCTCGCTCTGCTCGCGGGCCTGGGCGCGCTCCGAATCGGCTTCGGTACGCGCCGAGTTGAGGGTCTCCTCGGCCTCGCGACGGCGCCGGGCGGACTCCTCCTGGGCGGCGGCGAGCGCCTCGGCGGCCTCGGCGGCGACCCGCTCGGCGGCGGCCGCGGCCTCCGCGCGCATCCGGTCGGCGGTCTCCTGCGCCTCGGACTTGAGCCGCTCGGCCTCCGCGGACGCCTCGGTGCGCAGCCGTACCGCCGCGCTCTCCGCCTCGGCACGGGTCGTCGACGCGTCGGCGGCGGCCTCGGTGCGCAGCCGCTCGGCCTCCTGCTCGGCCTGGGCCTGGAGCGTACGGATGCGCTCGGCGGCCTCGGTGCGGACCCGCTCGCTCTCCTCGGCGGCCTCGCGCCGGATCCGCTCGCCCTCGGCACGGGCGTCGGCGAGGGCCTGCTCGGCGGCGGCGTGCCGCTGCTCGGCCTCGGTGTGCAGCCGGGTCAGTTCCTCGGCGGCCTCGGCCTGGCGGGCCGCTATCGCCCGCTCGGTCTCCTCACGCAGGCGGGCGGCCGCCTGCTCGGCGGCCGTCGAGGTCTGCTCGGCCTGCTCCTCGGCCTCGGCGCGTAGCCGCTCGGCCTCGGCCCGGGTGCGCTCCAGGGTCTCCTCGGCCTGCTTGCGCAGCGTGCCGGCCCGCTCGACCGCCTCGCCCCGAACCCGCTCGGACTCGTTGCCCGCGGTCGTGCGCAGCTCGTCGGCGTCCGCCTTCGCCTTGGCCAGGAGTTCCTCGGCGGTCCGCGCCGCCTCCTCGATCTGCTGGACGGCCTCGCGGCGCGCCTCGCCGCGGATGCGCTCGCCCTCGGCGACCGCCTCGGCGCGCAACTGCTCGGCCTCGCCGCGCAGCCGGCGGGCCTCCTCCTGGAGTTCGACCGTCTTGGCCCGGTACTCCTTGGTGTCGTCCTTGGCCGCGCCCTTGAGCTCGTCGGCCTGCTCGGCGGCCTCGCCGCGCAGCCGCTCCGCCTCGGCCTCCGCCTCGCGCCGGATCCGCTCGGCCTCCTCGGAGGCCTTGCGGGTGGTCTCCCGGGCGTCCTCGGACGCCTTGGTGAGCACCTCCTCGGCCGTGCGCGCGGCCTTGGCGAGCTGGGCCGCGGCGTCCTCGGCGGCGCTCGTGCGGGCCGCCTCCGCGGCCTCCGCGCGCAGCCGCTCGGCCTCTGCCTTGGCGTCCTGAAGCGTCTGCTCGGCCTCGGCCTTGAGGGTCTCGGACTCCTTGGTGGCCTCCGCGACCAGCCGGGCGATCTCGGTCTTGGCGGTCCTGGTGCGCTGCTCGTTGGCCGACTCGGCGCTCGCGAGCTGCTTGGCCGCGGCCTCCCTGGCCTCGGTGACGGCCCGTTCGGCCTCGGCGCGCGCCTCGCGCAGCGCGGCCTCCGCCTCCTGCATCCGCTGCTCGGCGGCCCGGCTCAACTCGGCGGCCTGCTGGCGCGCCTGGTCCGACTCGGCGGTGGTGGTCGTGCGCAGCTGCTCGGCGTGGGAGGTGGCCTCCTGGGCCTGCGTGGACGCGGCGTTCAGGAGCCGCTCGGCGTCCTTGCGTGCGCGCAGCAGCGTCGCCTCGGCCTCGGCGCGGGCCGACTCGGCCTCGGCGCCCAGCCGTTGGCGGGCCTCCTCGGCGATGCGGGTGGCCTCCGCGCGGGCCGCGGCCAGGGCCTGCTCGGCCTCGGCGCGGGACTCCTCGAGCAGGCGCCGGGCCTGCGACTCGGTGCGGGCACGCAGCTGTTCGGCCCACGCCACGTTCTCGTTGACGTGCGATTCGACGGTGGCCCGGCGCTCGGCCAGCTCCTGGTCGAGGCGCTGACGGCGATTGACGGCCTCGGCGTGCAGCTCGGCCTGGAGGCGCGCCTGGTGCTCGGCGTGCTCCTGGAGGATGCGCTGGGTCTGGGCGCGGGCGTCGCGCAGTTCGCGCTCGGCGTCCGTACGCAGCTGCTCGGCCTGCATCTGGGCGTTGCGGAGCAGCTGTTCGGCCTGGTAGCCGACGTTCGCGGCGTCGTAGGCGGGACGGGTCGCGAGATTGCGGCGCGCCTCGTGGAGCTTGGCGCGCAGCACTTCGACCTGGTAGCCGAGATCCTCGGCGTGCTGAACGGCCTTCTCCCGCTCGGTCTTCAGCCGCTCCATCTCGGCCTCGAACCGCGAGAGGTGGTCGTCAGGCCGGTGGCTCTGGCTCTCCTGGCGTTCGTAGCCCCGCACTGCGCGGTCCCATCCGTCCCCTGGTCGCGAACTCTGCCCGTACGAGCGCCGTCCGACCGCGAGTACAGCGGACGGGCCCCCGGTGAATGGTGTCAGATCAAAACAGGGGCGTGGGTCCCAGGCCCCGACCCGACCCCGGCCCGGAACCGCCCACTGTACCGGGCCGAGTATCCGGAGGTCCGGCCTCCACTGTGTGGGCTCAGTGGGCGGTGGTGCCTTCCGGTGCGGAAGTGACGAGTTCGGTGAGCACGCCGTGGCAGTCCTTGGGGTGCAGGAAGGTGATCTGCGAGCCCATCGAACCGGTCCGCGGCTGGTCGTAGAGGACCCGGACGCCCTTGTCGCGGATGGCCTCGGAGTCGGCGGTGACGTCGCCGGTGCCGAAGGCGATGTGGTGGACGCCCTCGCCGTTCTTGGCCAGCCACTTGCCGACGGCAGAGTCCTCGCGTGTGGGCTCCAGGAGCTGGAGGTAGGAGGCCCCGCCGTCGGAGGTCTCGTTGATCTTGAGCATGGCCTCGCGCACGCCCTGTTCCTCGTTGACCTCGGTGTGGAACACGGTGAAGCCGTACGTCGCACGGTAGAACTCGACAGTCTTGTCGAGGTCGAAACAGGCGATCCCGATGTGGTCGATTCGCGTCAGCATGGGTCCAGTGCAGCGCCCGCAGGGGTGGTTACGCAACGTGCGCGCGATCACACCGGCTGCCCGGTGACGTGGGCAGTACCGCTCAGTACATTCGAAGTAAACCCTCGTTCACCTCACCTCCCTAGGGGCCGTGCCTCATGTCTGGAACGACCGGTACCACCTCAGTGATCGTCGCGGGCGCCCGTACGCCCATGGGCCGACTGCTCGGCTCCCTCAAGTCCTTCTCCGGCGCCGACCTGGGCGGGTTCGCCATCAAGGCGGCCCTGGACCGGGCCGGCATCGGCGGCGACCAGGTGCAGTACGTGATCATGGGCCAGGTGCTCCAGGCCGGGGCCGGGCAGATCCCCGCGCGCCAGGCGGCCGTCAAGGCCGGCATCCCGATGAACGTCCCCGCGCTCACCATCAACAAGGTGTGTCTGTCGGGTCTGGACGCGATCGCGCTCGCCGACCAGCTGATCCGCGCCGGTGAGTTCGACATCGTGGTGGCCGGCGGCCAGGAGTCGATGACCAACGCCCCGCACCTGCTGCCCAAGTCCCGCGAGGGCTTCAAGTACGGCGCGATCGAGATGCTCGACGCGATGGCGTACGACGGTCTGACCGACTCCTTCGAGAACATTCCCATGGGTGAGTCGACCGAGAAGCACAACAGTCGCCTGGGCATCGCCCGCCCCGAGCAGGACGAGATCGCGGCCGCCTCGCACCAGCGGGCCGCCGCCGCCCAGAAGAACGGCATCTTCGAGGCCGAGATCACCCCGGTCGAGATCCCGCAGCGCAAGGGCGACCCGGTCCTGTTCGCCAAGGACGAGGGCGTGCGCGCGGACACCACCGTCGAGTCCCTCGCGAAGCTGCGCCCCGCCTTCGCCAAGGACGGCACGATCACGGCCGGCACCTCCTCGCAGATCTCGGACGGCGCGGCCGCGGTCGTCGTGATGTCCAAGGCCAAGGCCGAGGAGCTGGGCCTGGAGTGGATCGCCGAGATCGGCGCCCACGGCAACGTGGCGGGCCCGGACAACTCGCTCCAGTCGCAGCCCTCGAACGCCATCCGCCACGCGGTCGGCAAGGAGGGCATCACGGTCGAGGACCTCGACCTGATCGAGATCAACGAGGCCTTCGCGGCGGTCGCCGTGCAGTCAATGAAGGACCTCGGCGTCTCCCCGGAAAAGGTGAATGTCAACGGTGGCGCCATTGCCCTGGGCCACCCCATCGGCATGTCCGGCGCCCGCGTGGTGCTGCACCTCGCCCTCGAACTGAAGCGCCGCGGCGGCGGCGTGGGCGCGGCGGCCCTGTGCGGCGGCGGCGGCCAGGGCGACGCGCTGATCGTGCGCGTTCCGGGCAAGTGACCCCGGGCAAGTAACTCCCTGATCCCTGCGGTGCGTACGCGACTGAACGGAGCGGCAATGGTGGACGTCCCCGAACTGGTGGCCCAGGCCCGGGAAGGCCGGCCCAGGGCCGTCGCCCGGCTGATCTCGCTGGTCGAGGGGGCGTCCCCGCAGCTGCGCGAGGTCATGGCGGCGCTGGCCCCGCTCGCGGGCAACGCGTACGTCGTGGGCTTGACGGGCTCGCCGGGTGTCGGCAAGTCGACGTCCACCTCGGCGCTGGTCACGGCCTACCGCAGGGCCGGGAAGCGGGTCGGCGTCCTGGCCGTCGACCCGTCCTCGCCGTTCTCCGGCGGGGCCCTGCTCGGCGACCGGGTCCGGATGTCCGAGCACGCCTCCGACCCGGGCGTCTACATCCGCTCGATGGCGACCCGGGGCCACCTGGGCGGTCTGGCCTGGGCGGCGCCACAGGCCATTCGGGTGCTGGACGCGGCGGGCTGCGAGGTGATCCTCGTGGAGACGGTGGGCGTCGGTCAGTCCGAGGTCGAGATCGCCTCGCAGGCCGACACCAGCGTGGTGCTGCTCGCGCCCGGCATGGGCGACGGCATCCAGGCGGCGAAGGCCGGAATCCTGGAGATCGGCGACCTGTACGTGGTCAACAAGGCCGACCGGGACGGCGCCGACGCCACGGCCCGCGAGCTCAACCACATGCTGGGCCTGGGCGAGTCGCGCGGCCCGGGGGACTGGCGCCCGCCCATCGTCAAGACGGTGGCGGCGCGCGGCGAGGGCATCGACGAGGTCGTGGAGGCCCTGGAGAAGCACCACGCGTGGATGGCCGAGCACGGCGTCCTCGCCGAGCGGCGCCGGGCCCGCGCGGCCCGTGAGGTGGAGACCATCGCGGTCACCGCCCTGCGCGAGCGCATCGGCTCGCTGCACGGCGACCGCCGCCTGGACACGCTGGCCCAGCGCATCGTCGACGGCGAGCTCGACCCGTACGCGGCGGCCGACGAGCTGGTGGCCGGGCTGACCGGGGCCTAGGGCCCGGTCGGCTCCGACCGGGTGTCAGATCTTGCCGCGGTGGCCGCGCAGGTGCTCCGCGACCGGGGTGAGTGACTCGCGTAGATCCGCGAGCGCCTCGGACGACAGCAGGTCGATGAAGTGGCGCCGCACGGAGGCCACATGGTGGGGGGCGACCTTCTCCATGGTCTCCGTGCCGTGCTCGGTGAGGACGGCGAAGAGCCCGCGCCGGTCCGACTCGCAGTTCTCGCGCCGGACCAGGCCCGCGTTCTCCATGCGGGTGATCTGGTGCGAGAGACGGCTCTTGGACTGGAGGGTGGCGGCCGCTAGGTCGCTCATCCGCATCCGCTTGTCGGCCGACTCCGAGAGGTTCACCAGGATCTCGTAGTCGTTGTTCGTCAGGCCGAACGGCTGTAGATCCTTCTCCATCTGGTACGTCAGCATCCGGTTGACGTCCAGATAGGTGCGCCAGGCGCACTGCTCGTCGTCGCTCAGCCAGTTCGTGGCCGTCTCGGTCTCCATATGTGGATTCTACCTAAGAAGTTGAATTCTGAACCAAGTGTAGGAGTGTGACGCCCGGCACGCGATGCGGTCGCGCCATCCCCGCGCGGCCGCCGGGCCCCGAGGGGCTCAGGCGTTCGACGTCACACTCCGCAGACTACCGCTCACAGGCCGAAGCGACGCTGGAGGTCCCCCAGCTGGCCGGGAAGGCGCGGTGATCCGCTCCCCTGGCCGTGCCCGCCCGGCCCGCCGCCCGGCACTCCGGGCTCGGCGTCGACCCGCCCGGTCGCCTGCTCCGCCATGAGCACCTCGGTGGACTGGAGCAGCACCGTACCGGCTCCCACGAACTCGAACTGGTGCTCCTCGCCGGAGGTGCCGCCGAGTCCGGTCAGTGACCGGATTCCGCCCAGGACGCCGGTCATGTAGCCGTGGTCGTAGTGGTGGCAGGGCGAGGGGCAGTCCGCCCATCCGACGAGCGCCTGCGGGTCCACGCGGATCGGCGGCTCCATGAAGACCACGGGCCCGTTGGAGGCGGCCACGAACTTGCCCGTGCCGATCAGCGTCAAGAAGCCCGGCACGATCGACTGCTTGAGCGCGAGCGAGGGCTGGTAGGCGAGCAGGTTGCCGGACCGGATGGTCAGGTCGCCGTCGTCGAGGTCGTAGCTGTTCACGTCGAAGGCGCGGTCGGCGAGCAGCATCTTGCCGCTGCCGTCCGCCACCACCCAGTCGCTGGCGTGCAGCGGGGAGTGGAAGCTCGTGCGCAGCAGCCGGTCGAGCCGGCCGTGGCCGATGCCGTTGAACTCGATCTGCCCGTAGTAGGCGATCATCTTGCCCTTCTGCAGGAACCACTGGCTCGATTTGAGCTCCACGCAGAAGGTGTACTTGTTGACGTTGTCGTCGGTCGGCAGCGAGTAGGGATCGAAGATCACCGGGGCGGTCACAGCTTCTCCTCCGAGGCCTGCACGTACACCGCGCCCTGGCCGGACAGTTCGAGCTGGAAGGCCTCGCCGGAGCCCCGGCCCACCATGTCGCGCCAGCCCAGCGCGGTCGAGAGCTTGTTGCGTACGTCGCCGTGGTGGGCCACGTAGGCCTGCGGGTCGACGTGGACCGGGCGCTGCGGGGTGATCGGCAGCTCGATCACGCCGCCGTGGGCCATCACCGCCACCGCGCCGTGTCCCTTGAGGGTCGTGGTGAACAGGCCCTGGCCGGTCACCTGGCCGCGCACCATGCCCATGACGCCGCCCTGCGAGCCCATGAACATCGTGCCCTGCTGGAGGGTGCCGTCGAAGGCGAGCAGCCGGTCGGCCTCCACGTACAGGGTGTCGCCCTGGAGGTTGATGACCTGGATGTGGTGGCCGCCGTGGCCGAACATCACGGTCCCGCTGCCTTCCACGGTCATCAACGGTGTCGCCTCGCCCGCGACCCGGCGGCCGATCATCGACATCAGGCCGCCCTGGCCGCCCTGGATGTTGGGCGTGAAGGACACCTCGCCCTTGTAGGCGAGCATCGCGCCGCGCTGGCTGAACATCCGCTGGCCGGGCAGCACCGTCGCCTCGACCATCTTCGAGTTGATCTCGCGGAAGGGCATCAGATGTCCCCGCCGATCGTGTTGCGCTCGCTGGGCTGCACGTACACCAGGCCCTCGCCCTCGAACCGGATCTGGAAGGCCTCGCCGGAGCCCTCGCCGAGGAAGGTGCGGAAGGTCACCCCGGACTGGAAGCGCTGCTGGAGGTTGCCCTGGTGCGCGATGTACGCCCCGGGGTCCACGGACAACGGGTACTGCGAGCTGACCCGCAGCACCACGGCCGGTCCGTCCGACATGATCGCGGCCTGTCCGTGGCCCTCGATCGTCGTGGTGAACAGGCCGTTGCCCTGGCTCGCGCCGCGCAGACCGGTGAAGGTGGTGCCGGTGCGCAGCCCGGCGTCGGTGGCGAGCAGATTGCTCGCCTCGACGAAGAGCTTGTCGCCCTGGAGGTTCACGAGGTTGATCTCGCTGGCGCGGTCGGCGAAGTAGCACGTGCCGTGCCCCTTCACCTCCATCACCGTCATCTGTTCGCCGGTGAGGCGGCGGGTCACCATGCCGCGCAGACCCTCACCGCCGCCGGTCATCTTCTTGAAGGCCATCTGGCCGTCGTAGGCGACCATCGAGCCGTTCTTCGCTTTCACGGCGTCGCCCGTCATGTCGACGGCGAGCACCTTGCTGCCCTGGAGTCGGAACATTGCCACGGGCCGACGTTAGCGGGCGGGGGACCCGCCCCGACAGGGGCGAGGGCGCGATGTCAGAATGGGGAACGTTTGTGCACGCTTTCACAAGATCGCGGCCGAACGATCACTGCCGCCCGCTCCCTCCCAGCGAAGGTGCCCCACACGTGGACATCAAGACCGCCTCGGCCCTGCATCGACTCCGACTGATCTCGCTCCCCGAGGCCATCTCGTTCCCGATCCTGCTGGTCTGCTCCGTGCTCAAGCGCACCACCTCGTTCGACGGGGTCATGGTCATGGGCATGGTTCACGGCATCCTGTTCACGCTGTACGTGCTCTTCTGGCTGGACGCCTGGAACCGCACCAAGTGGCCGGTGAAGAGGGCCGCGCTCTACTTCGTGCTCGCCGTGCTGCCGTTCGGCGGCTTCTTCGCCGAGCGCAAGCTCCGGCGCGAGCTGGACGACGCCGTGATCGCCACGCGGGCCCGCAAGGAAGGCGTGGTCAACGCATGATCGTCGCCTTCTCGGTCAGCCCGCTGGGGGTCGGCGAGGACGTGGGGGAGTACGTGGCCGACGCGGTCCGCGTGGTCCGCGAGTCCGGCCTGCCCAACCGCACCGACGCCATGTTCACCTCCATCGAGGGTGAGTGGGACGAGGTGATGGACGTCGTCAAGCGCGCCGTCGCCGCCGTCGAGGCCCGCTCCAACCGGGTCTCGCTCGTCCTGAAGGCGGACATCCGCCCGGGCGTCACCGACGGCCTGACCTCCAAGGTCGAGACGGTGGAGCGCCACCTGGCCGCGGAGTAACCGGGCTCCGCCCGCACCGTCGTGAGAGCCCCCGGCCGCCCAGGCCGGGGGCTCTCACGCGTCCAGCGGCCCCCGCACCCGTGAAAAGGCGGTCCACCGTAGAACCGCTCACTCGGAGTACTCCAGTCGACACGCCGGGCATTCTCCACTTTTGTGGGGATATCAACCCAGTTCGAAGACCCTGCTCGACGATCAGCTGGAGGGCACTGTGCGCCCGGAGGGCTACGACTACGAGACCCACAGCCGACTGGCCGGACCGCTCACGGAGCCGGGCGCCTCGCCCTACCGGGTGCAGTACCGGAGCCTCCTCTCCCAGGAGCCGCACCGCATACGCGCCGTCCTGCTGATGACCCTGGCGCCGATACTCACCGGCCTGCTGCTCGTCTACCTCGTCTGGCCCACCCACTGGGTCGAGCGCGAGGGGGGCGACCGCTGGCTCGTGGACCTCGACGTGGCGATGCTGGTGTCGATCGGCCTGATCGAGCTCTTCATGGTCGCCAACGTCGCCTCCATCGCCCACGCCACGATGGTCGCCCGCGACCCCGTCCCGGTCACCCCCGAGGAGGGCACCCGGGTCGCCTTCCTCACCACGTACGTGCCGGGCAAGGAACCCATATCCATGGTGCGCGGCACCCTGGAGGCGGCCGTCCGGCTCACCCACACCGGACCGCTGGACGTGTGGCTCCTGGACGAGGGCGACGACGAGCGGGTCAAGGCGCTCTGCGCCGAACTGGGGGTGCGCCACTTCTCCCGCAAGGGCGTCCCGGAGTGGAACCGCAAGAAGGGCGCCCACCGGGCCCGCACCAAACACGGCAACTACAACGCCTGGATCGCGATGCACGGCGGCGGTTACGACTTCTTCGCCTCCGTCGACACCGACCACGCCCCGCTCCCCAACTTCCTGGAGCGGATGATGGGTTACTTCCGCGACCCCGACGTCGCCTTCGTCGTCGGACCGCAGGTGTACGGGAACTACACCTCGCCGGTCACCAAGGCCGCGGAATCCCAGCAGTTCCTCTTCCACGCGCTGATCCAGCGGGCCGGCAACCGCTACCGGGCCCCCATGTTCGTCGGCACCAACAACATCGTCCGGATCGCCGCGCTGCGGCAGATCGGCGGCCTGTACGACTCGATCACCGAGGACATGGCCACCGGCTTCGAACTGCACCGGCACAAGAACCCGCGGACCGGCCGCCACTGGCGCTCCGTGTACACCCCGGACGTGCTGGCCGTCGGCGAGGGCCCGGCCTCCTGGACCGACTTCTTCACCCAGCAGATGCGCTGGTCGCGCGGCACCTACGAGACGCTGTTCAAGCAGTACTGGAAGGCGCCGTTCACCATGCCGCCCGGCCGGCTGCTCTCGTACACCCTGATGCTCGTCTACTACCCCATGACGGCCGTCAACTGGCTTCTGGGCATGCTCAGTTGCGTCCTCTTCCTCTGGTTCGGCGCATCCGGCACCGAGGTCACCGCCTCGGTCTGGCTGATGCTCTACAGCGACGCGGCCGCCCTCCAGATCGGCCTGTACCTGTGGAACCGGCGGCACAACGTCTCGCCGCACGAACCCGAGGGCTCGGGCGGGCTCGCCGGAATGGGCATGTCGGCGATCTCGGCGCCCATCTACCTCAAGTCGCTCGGCTCGGCGGTGCTGCGCACCCGGGGCCGGTTCGTGGTCACCCCCAAGGGCGGCCAGACCAGCCCGGACCGGCTGTGGACCTTCCGCATCCACCTGTTCTGGGCCGCCGTCCTGACCGCCTCGCTGATCGCCTCCGTCCACTACCGCCACACCCACGCCGCCATGCGCACCTGGGCCCTGCTCGCGCTGTGCATCGCGCTGGCCCCGGCCGTGATCTGGGCCTGGACGACGGTGCGCGAGCGCGCGGCGGCCCGCGGCGCCGCGAAGGGCGCCCCCCAGCAGCAGAAGGCCGCGGGCGAGGCGGAACCCGCCATCGCCACGACGACAGGAGGGAACTGAGCCATGGCCTACCGGCCCTCGAAGCGGACGAAGAAGACCCTGTTCGGCGGCGGCGCCATCGTGGTCCTCGCGGGGCTCAACGCCCCCGCCGCCCTCTCCTTCGCCACCGAGCAGTACCACGCCTACGAGATAGCCCAGCCCGAGTACATGGCGCGCTACGGCGCCTGGCACGGCGTCGACATCCCCAAGGAGTACCGCACCAACGCGATCCACGCGGCGCTGCTGCACACCGGCAAGGTGCTGATCATCGCGGGCTCCGGCAACAAGCAGGACCACTTCGACGCGGGCACCTTCGACACCGTCCTGTGGAACCCGAAGGACAACTCCTTCAAGAAGATCCCCACCCCCGAGGACTTCTTCTGCGGCGGCCATGCCCAACTCCCGGACGGCAAGCTCCTGGTGGCGGGCGGCACGGCCCGCTACGAGGTCCTGGACGGCGAGGTGAAGCGGGCCGGCGGCGGCATGCGGGTCAAGAACGAGGACCCCAACAAGGCCGTCACCCTCAAGAAGGGCACCAGGTTCCGCTCGCCCTCGGGCGTGGAGTACGTCTCGAAGTTCGACGTCACGGTGCCCAAGGCGAAGCGCGAGTTCCAGATCTCGTACTACGCCAGCGGGCAGATGAAGCCCTGGCAGACCAAGACCACCGCCGCCGAGGCGCGGGTCTTCGTCGAGGCGGTCGCCGAGGGCCCCCAGTCGGTCGCCACAGACCAGGCCCAGTACGAGGTCGAGGGCCTGACCGGCAAGGACGCCGACAACGTCTACGGCCTCGCCGAGAAGATCACCCTGGACAAGCAGGACTACCAGGGGATCCGGGCGGCGTACGAGTTCGACCCGAAGGCCGAGAAGTACGTCCCCGTCACCCCGATGAAGGAGGCCCGCTGGTACCCCACGCTCACCACGCTCCAGGACGGCCGGGTGCTCGCGGTCTCCGGGCTCGACGACGTGGGCGCCATCCTCCAGGGGGACAACGAGATCTACGACCCGAAGACCAAGCAGTGGTCCAAGGGCCCCACCCGCTACTTCCCGACCTACCCCTCGCTGTTCCTGACCAAGGGCGGCAAGCTCTTCTACTCGGGCGCCAACGCCGGATACGGGCCCGCCGACAAGGGCCGTGAGCCGGGGCTGTGGGACGTGGAGAAGAACACCTTCACCAAGATCGGCGGCCTCAACGCCGCCGACCAGGTGGAGACGGCCAGCTCCCTCCTGCTGCCGCCCGCCCAGGACCAGCGGTTCATGCTGCTCGGCGGCGGCGGGGTCGGCGAGTCCAAGAAGGCGACGCCGCGCACCGCCGTGGTGGACCTGAAGCAGGCCAGCCCCGTCTTCCAGTCGGGACCCGAACTCCCGCAGGGAACGCGCTACCTGAACAGCGTGATCATGCCGGACGACTCCGTCTTCACCAGCGGAGGCTCCTCGGACTACCGGGGCCGGGGCGGCTCCAACATCCTCAAGGCCCAGTTCTACGACCCCAGGGCGAACGCCTTCCGCGAGGCCGCGGACCCCACCATCGGCCGCAACTACCACTCCGAGGCGCTGCTGCTGCCCGACGGCCGGGTCGCCACCTTCGGCTCCGACTCGCTCTTCGGCGACCGGAACAACACCAAGCCCGGCAAGTTCGAGCAGCGCATGGAGGTCTACACCCCGCCCTACCTCTACCGGGACAAGGACAAGCGCCCCGCGCTCGGCGACGGCCCCGAGGCCGTGGCGGCCGACGGCCGGGCGACCTTCAAGACGGACCACCCCGAGCGCGTCGTCAAGGCCCGCCTGCTGCGCCCGAGCGCGGTGACCCACACGACGGACGTGGAGCAGCGCTCGGTCGAGCTGGGCCTGGCCAAGGACGGGAACTCGGTCACACTCACCGTCCCGAAGGACCGGGCGCTGGTGCCCCCCGGCTGGTACATGGTCTTCGTGAGCGACCAGGAGGGCACTCCGTCCGAGGCGAAGTGGCTCCGGGTGGACTGACCCGGGTCAGTACCGGGCGCGCCGGGCCAGCCCGAGCGCGTACTCCGGCCACCAGGTGCCGGCGGACGGGCCCCCGCGGCAGGGCCCGTCCGAGTCGCCGGGCCGCTTGATCCACAGGAACGCGTCGACGAGCGGATCGCCGGTGCGGACCGACGGCGGGGTGCCGAGCGAGCGGCCCGGGGGATTGCACCAGGCCTGGTCGCGGTCGTCGCGCAGCGGGCCCTCGCCGTTGCGGCTGGTGTCCATGACGAAGTGCTTGCCGTCGAGGCCCTGCGACACCTTCGCCCCGTACGCCCGTACCGCCGCGTCCGTCTGGAAGTTGGAGACGTTCAGCGCGAACCCGTCGGCCTTGTCGACCCCGGCCCGGCGCAGCGGCTCGATGAGGCTCTGGGGATCGGGGATCCACGAAGGATTCCCGGCGTCGAGGTAGACCTTGGTGTGGGGCAGCCTCTTCAGATGCTCGACGGCCTCGTCGAGGAGCTGATAGCGCTCGGCGTGATGGTCGGGCGTCGTACACCCGTCGACCATGTGCGCGACCGCGTCCGGCTCCAGGACGACGACCGCCGGGGCGTCGCCGATGGCCTCGGCGAACATCGTGTACCAGGCGCGGTAGTCCTCGACCCCCCTCGCGCCGCCCGCCGAGTACTTGCCGCAGTCCCGGTGCGGAATGTTGTACGCCACGAACAGCGCGGTCCGCTTCTCCTTGGCGGCGCCCTCGACGGCCTTGCGGATGCCGGGCCGCGGGTCGTCCCCGGACGGCCAGGTCGCGACCGGCCGGTCGGCGATCCGCCGCAGCACCTGCGCGTCGGCGCTCCGGCCCTGCCCCTGCCAGATCCTGATCTGCCGGACGGCGTCGCTCTCGGGGTCCACCCAGAACGGGGAGCCGGGGGCCGGCGCGGGCGCGGCCTCGGCCTGCGAACGGGCCCGCGCCACCGAGGCCGCCTCCGGCTCGGCGCCGGACGAGCAGCCGGCGACGGCGGTGAGCAGGGCGGCGGCGAGGAGGATTCGGTACCGGAACATCCAGCCCCCTGGGGCTTCGCGTACCTACACAGGACCGGGCAATGGTGTCATATCGGTCACGCTGGGTGAGGGAGCGCCATGCCGGACGGCGCGCGGCGCGGGGCCGCGGGCGCCGGGTACCGAAGTGCGAGACAGGGCTGACCGGCATGTGACCAGTGGGTAAGGTCGACGGGTGCCCAAGCCGCTCAGCCTTCCCTTCGATCCCATCGCCCGAGCCGACGAACTCTGGCAGCAGCGATGGGGACCCGTGCCCTCGATGGGGGCGATCACCTCGATCATGCGGGCGCACCAGATCCTGCTCGCGGAGGTCGACGCGGTGGTGAAGCCGTACGGGCTGACCTTCGCGCGCTACGAGGCACTCGTCCTGCTGACCTTCTCCAAGGCGGGCGAGCTGCCGATGTCGAAGATCGGCGAGCGTCTGATGGTCCACCCGACCTCGGTCACCAACACGGTGGACCGCCTCGTCAAGTCGGGCCTCGTCGACAAGCGCCCCAACCCGAACGACGGCCGCGGCACGCTGGCGTCCATCACGGACAAGGGGCGCGAGGTGGTGGAGCAGGCCACGCGCGACCTGATGGCGATGGACTTCGGGCTCGGCGTCTACGACGCGGAGGAGTGCGGAGAAATCTTCGCGATGCTGCGCCCCCTGCGCGTAGCGGCCCACGACTTCGAGGACTGAGCCGCTGGAGGGGCGCGGGGAACTGCGCGAGCGGCCACGCACGGTCCGCAGCCCCACGAATACCCCCGGAAGGTCTCGGGAAGGGGCGGGGCGGGGAGGTGTACCCGGGCGAAGATCGCCCGGCATGTCCGGTTAGGCTCGGCGGCATGAAAAAGAGCGTGCTGACCCGCTACCGGGTGATGGCGTACGTCACCGGCGTCCTGCTGGTCCTGCTGACCCTGGGCGTCATCGCCAAGTACATCCTCGACATGAACGGCGCCGCGGACTTCACGAAGGTCATCGGCATCGCCCACGGCTGGCTGTATGTGATCTACCTCGTCTTCGCCTTCGACCTGGGCTCCAAGGCGAAGTGGCCGGTCGGCAAGCAGCTGTGGGTGCTGATCGCCGGCACGATCCCCACCGCCGCCTTCTTCGTCGAGCGCAAGGTCTCCAAGGAGCTGGAGTCCAAGGTCGCGGACGAGGTCCCGGCCGGCGCCAAGGCCTGACGGCGCCCAGCCCGAACCGCCACGCGAGCAATGCGTGGCGGTCGGCCATCGACATTTACTAGGACGTCCAAGTAAATTCGAACCATGGACGCTGACGCCATCGAAGAAGGCCGCCGTCGCTGGCAGGCCCGTTACGACAAGGCCCGCAAGCGCGACGCGGACTTCACCACGCTCTCCGGGGACCCCGTCGACCCCGCGTACGGGCCCCGGCCCGGCGATACCTACGACGGGTTCGAGCGGATCGGGTGGCCCGGCGAGTACCCGTTCACCCGCGGCCTCTACCCGACCGGCTACCGCGGCCGCACCTGGACCATCCGGCAGTTCGCCGGGTTCGGCAACGCCGAGCAGACCAACGAGCGCTACAAGATGATCCTGGCCGCCGGCGGCGGCGGGCTGAGCGTCGCGTTCGACATGCCGACGCTCATGGGGCGCGACTCCGACGACCCCCGCTCGCTCGGCGAGGTCGGCCACTGCGGTGTCGCCATCGACTCGGCCGCCGACATGGAGGTGCTGTTCCAGGACATCCCGCTCGGGGACGTCACCACCTCCATGACGATCAGCGGGCCCGCCGTCCCCGTCTTCTGCATGTACCTGGTCGCCGCGGAGCGCCAGGGCGTCGACCCCGGCGTCCTCAACGGCACGCTCCAGACCGACATCTTCAAGGAGTACATCGCGCAGAAGGAGTGGCTCTTCCAGCCCGAGCCCCATCTGCGCCTCATCGGCGACCTGATGGAGCACTGCGCCAAGGGCATCCCCGCGTACAAGCCGCTCTCGGTCTCCGGCTACCACATCCGCGAGGCCGGGGCGACGGCCGCGCAGGAGCTGGCGTACACCCTGGCCGACGGGTTCGGCTACGTCGAGCTGGGCCTGAGCCGGGGCCTGGACGTCGACGTCTTCGCCCCCGGCCTCTCCTTCTTCTTCGACGCGCACGTCGACTTCTTCGAGGAGATCGCCAAGTTCCGCGCCGCGCGCCGCATCTGGGCCCGCTGGATGAAGGAGGTGTACGGCGCGCAGTCCGACAAGGCGCAGTGGCTGCGGTTCCACACCCAGACCGCCGGGGTCTCGCTGACCGCGCAGCAGCCGTACAACAACGTCGTACGGACCGCCGTGGAAGCCCTGGCGGCCGTGCTCGGCGGGACCAACTCGCTGCACACCAACGCCCTCGACGAGACCCTCGCGCTGCCGAGCGAGCAGGCCGCCGAGATCGCGCTGCGCACCCAGCAGGTGCTGATGGAGGAGACCGGCGTCGCCAACGTGGCCGACCCGCTCGGCGGCTCCTGGTACGTCGAGCAGCTCACCGACCGCATCGAGGCCGACGCCGAGAAGATCTTCGACCAGATCAAGGAGCGCGGCACCCGGGCGCACCCCGACGGCCGGCACCCGATCGGCCCGATCACCTCCGGCATCCTGCGCGGCATCGAGGACGGCTGGTTCACCGGCGAGATCGCCGAGTCCGCCTTCCGCTACCAGCAGTCCCTGGAGAAGGGCGACAAGCGGGTCGTCGGCGTCAACTGCCACCACGGCTCCGTCACCGGTGACCTGGAGATCCTGCGGGTCAGCCACGAGGTGGAGCGCGAGCAGGTACGGGCGCTCGCCGATCGCAAGTCGCGCCGGGACGACGCCGCGGTGCGCGGCGCGCTCGACGCGATGCTGGCCGCGGCCCGCGACGGCTCGAACATGATCGCCCCGATGCTGGACGCGGTCCGCGCGGAGGCGACCCTGGGTGAGATCTGCGGCGTCCTGCGCGACGAGTGGGGCACCTACACGGAGCCGCCCGGCTTCTGATCCGCGTACCGCACCACGGCCGCTTCCGCGTCAACTTCCTTCGCGGGGGCGGCCGTTGGTGTGTTCCGGGGCGGCGCTCAGCAGTTCCACGCCCATCAGGTCGGTCCCGTCGGAGTCGCCGGTGAGGCGGTGCACCAGGACCCAGGCGCCGTCGTGCCGTACGGCGGCGAACACCGAGGCGTCGCGGGTGGCCCCGTTGTGCCAGCGCAACCGGCCGCTCGTCTGCCAGGACGGCGCGGGCTCGCCGAGCCTCAGCTCCACGAGCAGCGCGGTCACCAGGCGGGCGGCCGCGCGCGGGGTCGCCCACAGGCCGCCGGCGGGCAGGATCGCGCCGTCCATCGTCCAGGGCCTGCGCGGCCGCCCGAACGGTCCGTGCCCGGTCAGCCGCAGCTCCGCGGGCGGACGCACGGCCACCTCGTCGATGCCCAGGGGCGCGAGGACGTACCGCTCCAGGAGCTCCTCGTAGGGCAGGCCCGCGGCGGACGAGAGCGCGGCGCCCAGGACGGCGTAGCCCAGGTTGGAGTACTCCTCCTGCGTGCCCGGGGCCCTGACCGCGATCACGTCGAGCCCGCGCAGCACCGTGTTCAGGGCGCCCGCGTCGAAGGAGGCGTACGGGTCCCGCCCGCCAAGGCCCGGCGGGAGGCGGGGGAGGCCCGAGGTGTGCTCGGCGAGGTGGCGCAGGGTGATCCCGGTGCCGGAGGGCACGGGCAGGAACTCCTCGACCGGCGCGTCCGGCCGGAGCACCCCGGCGGCGGCCAGCCGGACCAGGATCGTGCCGGTGAGCGGCTTGGTGAGGGAGCCGATCTGCACATAGGCGTCGAGGGCGTGGCCGTCCTGGGCGCGGGGCTCTTCGAAGCTGCTGAGTACGCAGGTGGGGACGGGGCGCATGGCGGACTTTCGGTCGCAGGGCAGGTCAGCCCATTCTGCTCGCCCGCTCCGGCCCCGTTCCGGCCGGGAGGGTGAGCCGGAACAGGGCCCCTCCGCCCGGCGCCTGATGTGCCGTCAGCTCGGCTCCGTGGGCGCGGGCGATCTGGCGGGCCATCGCCAGACCGAGACCCGAGCCGGGCAGGGCGCGGGCCTGCTCGGCCCGGTAGAAGCGGTCGAAGACGTGCGGGAGGTCGGCCGTGGAGATGCCGGGCCCGTGGTCCCGTACCGTCAACTCGCCCGCCAGCAGCGCGACGTCGACCGGGGCGCCCGGCGGGCTGAACTTGGCGGCGTTGTCCAGGAGGTTGGAGATCAGGCGGGCCAGCCGCCCCGGCACGCCGGGCAGGGTGGCCGACGCGTCGGCCAGGTCCAGCCGGAACGGGGTCGCGGGCCAGTGCGCGCGGGCCGTGTCCACCGTGTGCGCGAGCAGCGGGGCGAGGCGCACCTCCTCCAGGAGCGGGGTCGGCTCCTCGTCCCTGGCCAGGTCGATGAGGTCGTTGACCAGGACGGACACCTCGCGGATCTGGCGCCCGAGCGCCGCCGACGCCCGGTCGCGCTGGGTCTTGGTCAGGCGGTCGGCGCGGGCGAGCAGCTCGGCGTTGGTGCGCAGCGCCGTCAGCGGGGTGCGCAGCTCGTGCGAGGCGTCGGCGACCAGGCGGCGCTGGGCCGTCACCGACTGCTCCAGCTCGCCCAGCATCGTGTTGAACGAGGCCGCGAGCCGGGTCACCTCGTCCTCCTTGTCGGGCGGGCCCGGCGGAAGCTCGATGCGGTGGCTCGGGTCGCGGGTGGCAGCGATGTGCTCGGCCGTCGCGGTGAGCCGGGCCACGGGGGCGAGCCCCGTGCGCGACACCCCGTACCCGAGGGCCGCGGCGAGCAGCACCCCGGCCGCCCCGACCCCGCTCATCAGCCACGCCGCCTGACTGACCCCCTTGCGTGCGGTGTCCGAACGCAGCGCCACCTGAAGGGACTTCGAGCCGCCGAAGGGGGTGGTGAACATGCGGGCGGGCTCGCCGTCGGGCAGCGTGATGTTGGTCGCGTACGGTCTGCGCTCGCCGGTGGCGACCTGGCGCACGGGCGGGCTCACCGGCAGCAGATAGGGCTTGGCGGGATCGTCCGCCGGATCCGCGGGCACGACCTGCGCGCAGGCGGGCGCCGCCAGATAGCGGCACTCCCCGGCGAGCACCCCCGGGGCCGCGCCCCGGTTCTGCTGGATGGCCAGGGTCGCCGACTGGGCCAGGTTCAGGTCGAGCTGGTGGTACAGCTCGAAGCGCAGGACGAAGAAGGCGGCCGTGCACACGCCGACCGCGACGAGCGCGACGGCTGCCGAGGCGGCCGTCGCGAGCCGGGTGCGCAGCGGGCGGTGGCGGCGCCAGCGGGCCCCGAGGCGGCGCCGGGAGCTCACGAGGCGTCCAGCCGGTAGCCGACGCCGTGCACCGTGTGGACGAGCCGGGACTCGCCCGCCGCCTCCAGCTTCCTGCGCAGGTAACCCACGTACACCGCGAGGGAGTTGGAGTCCGGGCCGAAGTCACGGCCCCAGACCAGCTCGTGGATCAGTTCCCTCGGCAGCACCTGCCCCGGGTTGCGCAGCAGGAGTTCCAGCAGGGCGAACTCGGTGCGCGTGAAGTCGATCGGGCGCTCGCCGCGGCGCGCGGTGTGCGCCACCGGGTCGACGACGAGGTCCGCGTACCGCAGCTCCTGCGGCTCGGCCGGGTCGGGTGCCGCCCGGCGCAGCAACGCCCTCACCCGGGCGACGAGTTCGTCCAGGGCGAAGGGCTTGACCAGATAGTCGTCCGCGCCCGCCTCCAGGCCGTCCACCCGCTCGCTCACCGCGTCGAGCGCGGTCAGGACCAGGACGGGGGTGCGGTCGCCCATCGCGCGCAGCTGGCGGCACACCCCGAGGCCGTCGAGGACCGGCATCATCACGTCCAGGACGATCGCGTCCGGCCGCCAGGCCGCCACCTCGGAGAGCGCCGCGAGCCCGTCGGGGGCGCCCCGGACCTCGTACCCCTCCACCGCGAGGCCGTCCTCGACGGCCGCCCGTACCTCCGGCTCGTCGTCGACGACGAGGATTCTGACCGCGCGCGTGGTGCTCATGGTCAAAGCCTGCCAAACACGGCTCTTAGAACCCTCTTAAGGCGCCCCGTGAACCTCGGTGCCATGCGCACACCATTGTCAGTAGTGATCGGAGCGGGCGGTACCGGCGGGCACATCTACCCCGGGCTCGCGCTCGCCGAGGCGCTGCGGCGGGCCGTTCCCGACGCGGTGATCTCCTTCGTCGGCACGACCCGGGGCCTGGAGGGCGAGCTCATACCCGGCGCCGGGCACCTCCTGCACACCGTCGACATGACCCCCTTCGACCCCTCGCTCGGCGCCAAGCGGTACCTCCTGCCCGCAGCCCTGCTGAAGTCGGGCGCGCAGTGCCGGGCGATCCTCAAGGTGCAGGGCGCCCAGGTCGCGGTCGGCATGGGCGGCTACCCGAGCGCGCCCGTGATCGTCGGCGCGAGGATGGCCGGGCTGCCGAGCCTCATCCACGAGTCCAACGCCGTGCCGGGCCGCGCCAACCAGTTCGCCGCCCGGCTCACCCCGAACATCGCGGTCGCCTTCGACCGCAGCCGCGCCCATCTGTCGGGCGGCCAGGACGCGGTCACCACCGGCATGCCGATCGCCGCCTCACTGGCCGCGCTCGACCGCCCCACGATGCGCGCCGGGGCCCGGCGCGCGCTCGGCGTGCCGCCCGGGGCGCGCCTCGTCCTCGTCAACGGCGGCAGCCTGGGCGCGGCCCGGCTCACCGCGGCGGCGATCGGCCTCGCCCATCGCTGGCGGGACCGGACCGACGTCCACCTCCTGATCAAGACGGGACCGGCCCGACTGGGCGACACCGAACTCCAGTTGGCGGGCCTGCCCGGTGCGCGGGCGGTCCCCTACCTCGACCGGATGGACCTGGCGTACGCCGCCGCCGACCTGGTGGTGTGCCGGGCCGGGTCCGCGACCGTTGCCGAACTCGCCGCCACCGGCGTGCCCGCCGTCCTCGTGCCCTATCCGCACGCGCCCGGCGACCACCAGACCCACAACGCGCGGGTCCTCTCGGACGCGGGCGCGGGGCTGCTCGTGCCGGACGCCGAGACCACCGCGTTCCGGCTCGCGGGGCTCATCGAGCCGCTGCTCGCCGACCCGGCCCGGCTCGCCGCGATGAGCTGCGCCGCCGACCCCGGCAACCACGCCCGCGCCGCCGACCTGCTGGCGGCCAAGGTCCTCGAACTCGCCTCCTACCCCACCTCGTACACCAGGGAGTACGCAGCATGAGCACTGTGAACACGTGGCACGACCGCACCGTCCTCGTCACCGGCGCCGAGGGCTTCATCGGCTCGACGCTGGTCGACCTGCTCGTCGAACGCGGGGCGAACGTGCGGGCGTTCGTGCACTACAAGCCGTACGCCGAGAAGGGCTTCCTCGCCCACCTCATCGGCCACCCCCAGGTGGAGATGGTCGCCGGGGACGTCCGCGACGCGGGTCGCGTCTCGGACGCGGTCGCAGGCTGCGACACGGTCTTCCACCTCGCGGCCCTCATCGGCATCCCGTACAGCTACGACTCCCCGGGCGCCTACGTGCAGACGAACGTCGTCGGCACCGAGAACATCGCCGAGGCCTGCCGCCGCCACGCGGTCCGCCGCCTCGTCCACACCTCCACCAGCGAGGTGTACGGCACCGCGCTCACCGCGCCGATCAGCGAGCGGCACCCGCTCCAGCCGCAGTCGCCGTACTCCGCGTCCAAGATCGGCGCGGACATGATGGCGCTCTCGCACTGGCACGCCTTCGAACTCCCGGTGACGGTGGTGCGCCCCTTCAACACCTACGGCCCGCGCCAGTCCGCCCGCGCCGTGATCCCCACCATCCTGGCCCAACTGCACGCGGGCGTACGGGAGATCAAGCTCGGCTCCCTGACCCCGACGCGCGACTTCACGTACGTGACCGACACCGCCCGGGGCTTCCTCGCGGTCGCCGAGTGCGACCGTGCGCTCGGCGAGGTCGTGAACCTGGGCACGGGCCGCGAGATCGCGATCGGCGACCTCGCGAAGGCCCTCATCGCCGCGTCGGGCCGCGAGGCCTCCGTGGTGGTCGACCCGGCCCGCCTGCGGCCCTCGGGCAGCGAGGTGGAGCGCCTCCTTTCCGACAACACGCGGGCCCGCACCTGGGCGGGCTGGCAGCCGGAAGTGAGCCTGGAGGAAGGCCTGAAGCAGACCTCGCGCTGGGTCGAGGAAAACCTGTCACTGTTCGCGCCGGGGCGGTATCAGGTGTGAGGATCCCGCCGTCCGAGGACCCCGTCGTCAGGCCGTCGCGGCCAGTCCTGAGCAGATAAGGAGGGTGAAGTCGCGGGCCCACTCCTCGTCCACGGGTTCCGCGCTGACCAGTGCCCGGTGCACCACCGCGCCGGCCACCACGTCGAAGATGAGGTCGGTGTGGCGGGCGGAGACCGTCGGGTCGGGCTCGTAGGGGAGTTCGCCCCGGGCCTGGGCGCGTTCGCGGCCGACCAGAACCAGCCGCTTCTGGCGGTCGACGATGGCCGACCTGATGCGCCCGCGCAGGGCGTCGTCCCGGGTGGATTCGGCCACCACCGCCATGAGCGCGTTCTTCGTCTCGGGGCGCTCCAGGAGCGCCCCGAACTGGAGGACCACGCCCTCCACGTCGGCCACCAGGCTGCCCAGATCCGGGAGTTCGAGTTCGTCGAAGAGGACGGCGACCGCGTCCACGACGAGTTCGTTCTTGCCCGCCCAGCGGCGGTAGAGCGTCGTCTTGGCGACCCCGGCCCGGGTCGCCACGTCCCCCATCGTCAGCTTCGACCAGCCCAGGTCGACCAGCGCCTCCCGGGTCGCCAGCAGGATCGCGGCATCGGCCTCGGCGCTGCGGGGCCGACCCGTACGACCCGCACAGGACGGTCTCGCGGCTCGGGATGAAGAAGGCATGACGGCGACCATACCGGCCGGTAGCAATCGCGCCAGGGGGCGTGCGGTGTGCGCGAGATCACCCTGTGCGCCGGGGCCGCACCAGTTACGCTACGGCTCGTAGCGAAAGCCTTGAGCGGCCTTCCGCGACAACCACATGTCACCGGCACCGGGGTGGGGACCCGGGTGCCACCAGGAAACACCACGGCCGGTCCGTGTTCACCCGATGTCTCGCAATCCGGCGGGAGGCGGCGGGTGGGCCCGGATCCTGCCACCGGATCACCACGCACCGTCGCGGAAGGGGGAGGATGTACGCATGCAGCCTAGGAACATGTCCATGAGCGGCGTCGTCGACCTCGCCGCGGTGAAGGCGGCCGGTGAGGCCAAGAGCAAGGCGGAGCAGGCGCGCGCCGAAGCGGCCCGCCAGGGCGGGGTCCCGGCGGTCGCGCCGTCCGCCCTCGTCATCGATGTCGACGAGGCCTCCTTCGAACGTGATGTCCTGACCCGCTCCGCCGAGGTGCCGGTCGTCATCGACTTCTGGGCCGAGTGGTGCGAGCCCTGCAAGCAGCTCGGCCCCTTGCTCGAACGTCTCGCCGTCGAGTACAACGGCCGTTTCCTCCTGGCCAAGATCGACGTCGACGCCAACCAGATGCTGATGCAGCAGTTCGGGATCCAGGGCATCCCGGCCGTCTTCGCGGTGGTCGCCGGCCAGGCGCTGCCGCTCTTCCAGGGCGCGGCCCCGGAGACGCAGATCCGCGAGACCCTGGACCAGCTGGTGCAGGTCGCCGAGGAGCGCTTCGGCCTGACCGGCATCGCGGTCGACCCGAACGCCGCGGCCCCGGCCGCCCAGGCGCAGGCCCCGGTCGGCCCGTACGACGCACTGCTCGAAGCCGCCGTGGTCGCCCTCGACTCGGGCGATCTGGCCGGCGCGGTCCAGGCGTACCGGAATGTGCTGAGCGACGACCCGGGTCACCCCGAGGCCAAGCTCGGCCTCGCCCAGGCCGAACTGCTCCAGCGGGTGCAGTCGCTCGACCCCCAGCAGGTCCGCAAGGACGCCGCCGAGAAGCCCGCCGACGTGGCGGCGCAGATCGCGGCGGCCGACCTCGATCTGGTCGGCGGTCACGTGGAGGACGCCTTCGGCCGGCTCGTCGAGACGGTGAGGCGCACGTTCGGTGACGACCGCGACGCCGCCCGGGTCCGGCTCCTTGAGCTCTTCGAGGTGATCGGCGGGGACGACCCGCGCGTCACGGCGGCGCGAACGGCGCTGGCGAGGGTGCTCTTCTGACCCACCCCGTGGACGCCTTCGGGCGTTCACCGAGCTGTCACCGAATGAGTGCCGAGCACGGTGCGCGACGGACGATTTGGCGACAGAGAGACAAGAGGCGGCCGCGCTTTGCCAAAACTTGGTAAACGCGGCCGCTGTTACTTGCAGTAAGTTGAGCCGCTTCTTACGTCCGCATTTCAGCGGCGATTTCCCCTTCTGTCCGGTCACTCGGCGGCACCCTGCGTGCCCGCTCGATGCCGGCAGGTCGCGCTTCGGTTATCAGGCCGTTACTGGCTAGTAACGACACCCCTTGTGCCCCGGCCCGGAATGCACCACGATCGGCCACGCTCGGTCCAATAACGCACCAGCCCGACAGCCACTCGGTGCTGCCGCCCATTGGGTCCCCACCGGGCCGGCCGGTGGCAGTGGCATCGGCCGTGGACAGGGGGGTCTCTGCTCTCCGGCAGGGCCTGTCCAGCAGGTTGCGCGAACGCGTGGCCAGTGGTTGTCGCTCGGGGGTGATCGCCGGTGTCGGACGAGGTGCGCGAGTCGTACGCGGTCGACCTCCCGTGCGCTCCCCTTCCCGAGGACGTAGCACTTCTCCCATCCCGTGACAGCCCTTGAGGGTCCGTCCCGGAGATGTACGTCCGAGAAGGAGGAAAGTCATGGAGTCCCAAGTACGTGGCGGGACCAGATGGAAGCGGTTCGCGCTGGTCATGGTGCCGAGCGTGGCCGCCACGGCCGCGATAGGCGTCGGCCTGGCGCAGGGTGCGCTCGCCGCCTCGTTCAGCGTGTCCGGCCAGGAGTTCAAGGTCCGGGCCGACAAGCTCGTCGGTCACAACCTGATCCAGTACGGATCGATCGCGACCGGCAAGGACCTGAAGGGCAAGGACGCCGCGCACCCCGTCGTGGTGTCCGGCTTCAGCGACGCGACGATCAGCAACATGTGCCAGTCGGTCGTCACCCCGGACGTGCCGTTCTTCGGCAGCATCACGCTGCAGCTGAACGCCGGTACGCAGGCTGACAAGCCCGTCGAGGCGACGAACCTCTACCTCGATGTCGCCGAGCTCGACACCGACGCCGAGTTCAAGAACATCGACATCGGTGTGGCCGCCGGTGACCCGTCCAACAAGACGGGCATCCAGCCGAACGCGAAGCCCCAGGTGAACCCCTACGGCTTCGCCCAGCGCGCGGAGGTCGCGACGCTGACGGGTGTCAAGCAGAAGGCGTGGGCGACGACCGCCGGCACCTTCAAGCTCAGCGGTCTGAGTCTGCGGCTCTACCAGGGCAGCAAGGAGTGCTACTAAGCACCCCGCCTGACGGCCGGGGGTGCCTCACGCACTCCCCGGCCGCCGGGACCCACTCCTTTTTCACAGCAACAGCGGTTCCAGGGAGCTGTTTTCCATGAGCGCCGAGACCACGGGTTCCCGCGACTTCCAGTACTGGCGGCTTCGTTTCCGGGCCTGGCGGGGCAGTCGACCGTTCTGGGCGGGCCTGTTCACGATGGCCGGCGGCGTGCCCATCGCGTACTTCCCGTACGCCAACATGCACCTCGGCAACATCACGCTGGCCATGTCCACGACCGCCGGGGCCGGGTCGCTGATCATCGGCGTCCTGCTGGTCACGCTCGGTCTGACGATGTGGTTCCACAGCGTGGTGCGGACGTTCGCGGGTGTCGCGGCCATCCTGCTCGCGCTGATCTCCCTGCCCGTGGCCAACATCGGCGGCTTCGTCGTCGGCTTCCTGCTGTCCATGCTCGGCGGCGCGCTCGCCGTGGCCTGGGTGCCCAGCAAGGCGAAGCGCGGGGGCGCGCCGGCCGCCGGTCCGACGACCGGGGACCCCGTGGGCCCGGTGGGCGACCAGACCGTGCCCGGCCCGCGTGAAGGGCTGCCCGGAACCGCCGCAACCGACACGACAGTTGACGCCAACGGCGGGAGGAACAGTGCGGGGTGACGAGACGCAGCTGGACTCGACCGGAGGCGGCGACCCGCGGGAAAGAAGAGGGCCGCGCCACGCGGCCCCGAGGAAGTCACTGCTGACCAAGTGGCACATGCCCGCGGGCAAGGCGATGGCTCTCGCCGCGATGCCCACGGCCGTCCTGGTCGGCATGAGCCTCACGCCGAAGCTCGCGATGGCCGACGAGAAGACGGACATCCCGTTCGCTCCCGGCCCCTGCGTGACCCGCTCGGACAGCCCATCGGGTTCGCCGAGCCCGTCCAGCAGCGCGTCGGGCAAGGCGTCGCCGAGCCCGTCGGCGTCGTCGAAGGCGGACGACAAGACGGCGCCGAAGACGAAGACGCCCACACCGACGGCCACGGGGTCGGCCGGGGACACCGTCGACAAGCTCCTGAAGCCGGCCCAGCCCGCGGCCAAGCCGTCCGCGGCCGACACCCCGGCGCAGCAGCCCGCGAGCCCGCCGCCCGCCAAGACGACCAACCCGCTGGACCCGCTGGGTCTGGGTGACGCGCTCAAGGGCCTGTTCGGCATCCACGACACGCCGAGCCCGACGCCCACCGCCACCGCGTCGACGCCCCCCGCGCCGAAGCCCACCGCGAGCACGGCCGCGCCCAAGCCGTCGACGAAGCCCTCCAAGCCCGCCGCCACCGAGGGCAAGCCGCTCGACAGCACGACGGACGCGATCAAGAAGGCCGCCGACGAGGCGGGCCAGAAGGTCGCCGAACTCCCGGACGCGGCAAAGGGGTTGGACCCGAAGAAGGACACCGCCATCCCCGACGGTGCCAAGCCCGCCTTCCCGTGCCCGACCGCCGACCCGAAGGCGCTCGCCGCGGCCAAGCAGGACAGCGGTATACCGACGCTGCCCAGCCAGCCCTGGATCCTCAAGAGTTCGATGCTGACCCTGAGCGGTCTGAACTACGAGGGCATCGTCGAGGTCAAGGCGGGCGACACGACGAAGAAGGTCCTCAAGTTCACGGCCTCGTCCGTGGACATCAAGGATCTGGACCAGCAGGTGTACGGGCCGTCCGTGGGCGGCACGCCCACCACCGCGCACGTCGTGGCGCGCTCCGGCTCCACCTCGACGATCCGCAACGGCACGGTGACGATGTACACGGAGGAGCTGAAGGGCAACCTCTTCGGCCTCATCCCGATCACCTTCAGCCCGGCCACCCCGCCCCCGCTGAACGTGCCGTTCGCCTTCTTCACCAACGTGACCGTCCGCCAGGCGGGCCAGTTCGGCGGCACCCTGACCGTCCCCGGCCTCCACAACTACGTCACGAACGGCAACCCGACGACGTAACCCCACATACCCATCCGGGAGCCGCAGTTCAGCCGTGGCCCGCATCCCCTCGGGGAGTGCGGGCCACGGTTGTGTCACCTCTTGTGGGGTGAGTCCCTCGTGCTCAGCCCACCGCGTCGCTCCGGGGCTTCGTCTTCCGGCGGCGGCTCAGCACCAGGAAGCCCGCGCCGCCCACGACGACCACCGCGGCGCCGATGCCCGCCCAGCCGAGCGTGCCCATGCCGGAGTCGGACGAATCCGCCGCCGTCCCGGGCTCGACCCCGCTGCGGCCCGGGTCGGCGGCCGGCGAGGCCGGGTCGAGGGTGCCGACCGGCTTGGTCCTGCCGACCGCCGAGAAGCCCCAGTCCAGGAGCTGGCGCATCTCGGTGTACACCTTGTCGTGCTTGTTCTCCTGCGGGTTCATCACCGTCACCACGAGGGTGTGGCCGTCGCGCTGGGCGGCCTCGGCCAGGGTGTTGCCCGCGTTGCTGGTGTAACCGTTCTTGCCGCCGATCAGACCGGGGTACTTGGCCACCCCGTCGATCCCGGAGAGCATGCGGTTGGTGTTGGAGATCCCGAACGGCTTGCCCTTGGTGTTGGGGCCGCCGGGGAAGTCGGCGGAGGCCGTGCCGCAGTAGTCCTTGAAGTCCTTGTTCTTCAGGCCCGACCGCAGGAACAGCGCCAGGTCGTACGCGGACGACACCTGGCCCGGCGCGTCGTAGCCGTCCGGGCTCAGCACATGGGTGTCCTTGGCGCCGAGGCCCTCGGCCTTCTTCTGCATGTCGGCCACGGTCTTCTCGACGCCGCCGTTCATCACCGAGAGCACATGCACCGCGTCGTTGCCCGAGCGAAGGAACACGCCGCGCCACAGGTCCGGTGCCCCGTACGTCTGGCCGGGCACGATGCCCACCGCGCTGCTGCCGTCGCCCATGCCCTTGAGGTCCTCGTCGCTGACCTTGCGGCTCGCGTCGTGCGGCACCGCGGGCAGCACGGTGTCCGCGAAGAGCATCTTCAGGGTGCTGGCCGGGGGCAGCGGCCAGTGCGCGTTCTTCGCCCCGAGCACCTGGCCCGTGTCGGCGTCCGCCACCACCCAGGACAGGGCCGAGAGGCCGGGGGGCAACGCCGGTGCGCCCGCGCCCACTTGATCACCTGGCTGGCCCAACTGGGCCCCGCCCGCCTGCGACATGTTCGCCGGCGGCTGCCTCTTCGCCTCGCCACCGGGCGCTCCGGGCGTCGCCGACCTGGGCGGCTTCGCGGGGTGCCCGCTCGCCGCCGCGGGACCGACGGCGGCGCCCGCGGTGACCGCGGTGGCGGTGAGTGCCACGAGTGCGTGCCGGACCTGCGGCGATATGGGAAGACGCATGCACGTGAACGTACCTCAGGAGGTGTTACGGAATTGACTCCTCCGCCCGTGGAATTTGCCACGCCTTGTTCATGGAACGGACAAGAGCGTCATCCCGTCCGGTCCCGGGCCCCCGCGGACCGGCCCCGGGCACGCCGGAGGGCGGCTCCCGTACGCGACGGGAAGCCGCCCTCCACAGGTGTGCGGCCGACGGCTACTCCTGCTCGCCGCCGCCGAGGTGGTGCACCCGGACCATGTTGGTGGTGCCGGGGATGCCGGGGGGCGAACCGGCGGTGATGACCATGAGGTCGCCCTCGTTGTAGCGGTTGAGCTTGAGCAGCTCGGCGTCGACCAGGTCGACCATCGCGTCGGTTGAGTCCACGTGCGGAACGACGTGGGTCTCCACGCCCCAGCTCAGCGCGAGCTGGTTGCGGGTGCCCGGGTCCGTGGTGAACGCGAGGATCGGCTGGCAGGTGCGGTAGCGGGACAGGCGGCGCGCCGTGTCACCGGACTTGGTGAACGCCACCAGCGCCTTGCCGTTGAGGAAGTCCGCGATCTCGCAGGCGGCGCGGGCGACCGAACCGCCCTGCGTACGCGGCTTCTTGCCCGGAACCAGCGGCTGGAGTCCCTTGGAGAGGAGCTCCTCCTCGGCCGCCTCGACGATCTTCGACATCGTCTTGACCGTCTCGATCGGGTACGCGCCCACCGAGGACTCGGCGGACAGCATGACCGCGTCCGCGCCGTCCAGGATCGCGTTGGCGACGTCGGACGCCTCGGCGCGCGTCGGCCGCGAGTTGGTGATCATCGACTCCATCATCTGGGTCGCGACGATCACCGGCTTGGCGTTGCGGCGGCAGAGCTCCACGAGGCGCTTCTGCACCATCGGGACCTTCTCCAGGGGGTACTCCACCGCGAGGTCGCCACGGGCCACCATCACGCCGTCGAAGGCGGCGACGACGCCCTCCATGTTGGCGACGGCCTGCGGCTTCTCGACCTTGGCGATGACCGGCACGCGGCGGCCGACCTCGTCCATGACCTTGTGGACGTCCTTGACGTCGTCGGCGTCGCGGACGAAGGAGAGCGCGACCAGGTCGCAGCCCATCCGCAGGGCGAAGCGCAGGTCCTCGATGTCCTTCTCGGACAGCGCCGGGACGTTGACCGCCGCGCCGGGCAGGTTGATGCCCTTGTGGTCGGAGATGACACCGCCCTCGATGACGATGGTCTTCACCCGGGGGCCGTCGACGGAGATGACCTTGAGCTCGACGTTGCCGTCGTTGATCAGGATCGGGTCGCCCTTGGCGACGTCGCCCGGGAGGCCCTTGTAGGTGGTGCCGCAGATCGACTTGTCGCCGGGGACGTCCTCCGCGGTGATGGTGAACTCGTCACCGCGCACCAGCTCGACCGGCCCCTCGGCGAACTTCGCGAGGCGGATCTTCGGGCCCTGGAGGTCGGCGAGCACGCCCACCGCGCGGCCCGTCTCCTCGGCGGCCTTGCGGACCCGGTCGTAACGGGCCTGGTGCTCGGCCTGGGAGCCGTGGCTGAAGTTGAAGCGGGCCACGCTCATGCCGGCCTCGATCAGAGCGACGAGCTGCTCGTGAGAGTCGACGGCGGGGCCCAGTGTGCAGACGATTTTGGAACGGCGCATAAGGCGGATCCTATCGGTTTGTTTCGCTACGGAATATTCCGTCTGGTGGAATGTACAAATGGGCGGGATGACGCTCAGGTGTCGACCAGGCAAACCGGAAATCCGGTCAGGAATTCAGCTCCGGCGCCACCAGCGCATACGTCTGCTGGGCAATTTCCAGCTCCTCGTCCGTCGGCACCACGGCCACCGCGACCCGGGCGTACTCCGGGGAGATCAACCGCGCGCTGTCGGACCGTACGGCGTTGAGCTCGCCGTCCACCGCCAGGCCCAGCTCCTCAAGACCGGCGATCGCGGCCTCGCGGACCGGGGCGGCGTTCTCGCCCACGCCCGCCGTGAACGCGACCGCGTCGACCTTGCCGAGCACGGCGTAATAGGCGCCTATGTACTTCTTCAGCCGGTGAATGTAGATGTCGAAGGCGAGTTGTGCCTTCTCGTCGCCCTCGTCGCAGCGGCGGCGGATCTCGCGCATGTCATTGTCGCCGCACAGGCCCACCAGACCGCTCTTCTTGTTGAGCAGCACGTCGATGTCGTCCGCCGACATTCCGGCGACCCGCTTGAGGTGGAAGGTGACCGCCGGGTCGATGTCCCCGGAGCGGGTGCCCATGACCAGGCCTTCGAGCGGGGTGAGCCCCATCGAGGTGTCGACGCACCGTCCGGCCCGGACCGCGGACGCCGAGGCGCCGTTGCCCAGGTGCAGCACGATCACATTGACGTCCTCGGGCGCCTTGCCGAGCAGCCGCGCCGTCTCGCGCGACACGTACGCGTGCGAGGTGCCGTGGAAGCCGTAGCGGCGGATGCGGTGCGCGTCGGCCGTCTCCACGTCGATCGCGTACCGGGCCGCGGACTCCGGCATCGTGGTGTGGAAGGCCGTGTCGAAGACGGCGACCTGCGGCAGGTCGGGGCGCAGCGCCTGGGCGGTGCGGATGCCGGTGATGTTCGCCGGGTTGTGCAGCGGGGCGACCGGCACCAGGCGCTCGATCTCCGCGAGCACCTCCTCGGTGATCACGGTCGGCGCGCTGAACTTGAGGCCGCCGTGCACCACCCGGTGGCCGATGGCCGCCAACTCCGGTGAGTCCAGGCCGAGGCCGTCGGCCCTGAGCTCCTCGGCGACCGCCTTGAGCGCGGCCCCGTGGTCCGCGATCGGGCCGTTCTGCTCGCGCGCCGCGCCGCCGGTGGCCAGCGGGGTGTGCTTGAGCCGCGAGGTCTGCTCGCCGATCCGCTCGACCAGGCCCACGGCCAGGCGCGAGGCGTCCCGCATGTCGAGGAGCTGGTACTTCACCGACGAGGACCCGGAGTTGAGGACGAGGACGCGGGTGCCCTGGCTGGCGGTGGTCATGCGGAGGCCTCCTGCTCCTGCGCCTGGGCCTGGATGGCCGTGATGGCGACGGTGTTGACGATGTCCTGCACGAGGGCGCCGCGCGACAGGTCGTTGACCGGCTTGCGCAGACCCTGGAGCACCGGGCCCACGGCCACGGCTCCGGCCGAGCGCTGCACGGCCTTGTAGGTGTTGTTGCCGGTGTTGAGGTCCGGGAAGATCAGCACGGTGGCCTGCCCGGCCACCTTCGAATCCGGCAGCTTGGTCGCGGCGACCGACGGCTCCACGGCGGCGTCGTACTGGATCGGGCCCTCGATCTTCAGGTCGGGGCGCGCCTCGCGCACCAGCTTGGTGGCCTCGCGCACCTTGTCGACGTCCGCGCCCGAGCCCGAGGTGCCGGTCGAGTACGACAGCATCGCGATCCGCGGGTCCACGCCGAACCGGTGGGCGGTGGCGGCCGCCTGCACCGCGATGTCCGCGAGCTGCTCGGCGTCCGGGTCCGGGTTGACCGCGCAGTCGCCGTACACCAGGACCTTGTCGGCCAGGCACATGAAGAAGACCGAGGAGACGATCGAGGCCTCCGGCTTGGTCTTGATGATCTCGAAGGCGGGGCGGATGGTGGCGGCGGTGGAGTGCACCGAGCCGGACACCATGCCGTCGGCCAGGCCCTCCTGGACCATCAGCGTGCCGAAGTAGTTCACGTCCGCCACCACGTCGTACGCCAGCTCCACGGTGACGCCCTTGTGGGCGCGCAGCTGGGCGTAGCGCTCGGCGAAGCGCTGGCGCAGCTCGGAGGTGGCCGGGTCGATGATCTGGCACTTGACGACGTCGATGCCGAGATCGGCGGCCTTCTTGCGGATCGCCTCCACGTCGCCGAGCAGCGTCAGCTCGCACACGTCGCGGCGCAGCAGCACGTCGGCCGCGCGCAGCACCCGGTCCTCGGTGCCCTCGGGCAGCACGACGCGGCGGCGGTCGGAGCGGGCCTGCTCCAGGAGCTCGTGCTCGAACATCATCGGGGTGACCCGGCCGCTGCGGGCCACGGAGAGGCGGCGCAGCAGGTCGGCGGTGTCCACATGGCGCTCGAAGAGGCCGAGGGCGGTCTCCGCCTTGCGGGGAGTGGCCGCGTTCAACTTCCCTTCCAGGGCGAAGAGTTCCTGCGCGGTGGGGAAGGAGCCGTGGCTGACCGCGACCACCGGGGTGCCGGGGGCGAGGCGGTCGGCGAGGGTGAGGATCGCCTCGCCGGGCCGCTCGTCGAGGGTGAGCAGGACGCCCGCGATGGGCGGGGTGCCGGCGCTGTGCGCGGCCAGCGAGCCCACCACCAGATCGGCGCGGTCCCCAGGCGTCACGACCAGGCAGCCCGGGGTCAGGGCGTTCAGGAAGTTCGGCAGCATGGCGCCGCCGAAGACGAAGTCGAGGGCGTCGCGCGCGAGCCCGGCGTCGTCGCCGAGCAGCACCGTGCCGTCGAGGGCCGCGGCGATCTGGGCGACGGTGGGCGCGGAGAGCGCGGGCTCGTCCGGCAGCACGTAGCAGGGCACCGGCAGCCGGGCCGCGAGCCGCTCCTCGATGTCGTGCCGGTCGGCCGGGGCGACCCGGTTGACCACCATGGCGAGCACGTCGCAGCCGAGCCCGTCGTAGGCCCGGTGGGCGTTGCGCGCCTCGGCCCGTACGGACTCGGCGGTCTGGCCCTTGCCGCCGACCACCGGTATCACCGAGGCGCCGAACTCGTTCGCCAGCCGGGCGTTGAGCGCCAGCTCGTCGGGGAGCTGGGTGTCGGCGAAGTCGGTGCCGAGCACCAGCACGACCTCGTAGTCGCGGGCCACCTGGTGGAATCTGTCGACGAGCCGGGAGACGAGTTCGTCGGTACCCTGCTCCGCCTGGAGCGCGGACGCCTCGTGGTAGTCCATCCCGTACACCGTGGCCGCGTCCTGGGCCAGTCGGTAGCGGGCGCGGAGCAGGTCGAACAGCCGGTCCGGTCCGTCGTGCACCAGGGGGCGGAAGACGCCCACCCGGTCCACCTGACGGGTCAGGAGCTCCATGACTCCCAGCTCGATGACCTGGCGGCCGTCTCCCCGGTCGATCCCGGTCACGTACACGCTGCGCGTCACGCGTGCTCTCCTGTTCTGCGTCGCAGGAAATTGTCCATATAGGGCGGTCTTGCCCCCTTGACAATACCTCTGCGGATGGATAGGACGCCCGCCGGACGAAAGGCCCGGCGGCAGGGTCGGAAGACCCTTCGCCCATCATGGTCGGAGTAGCACGATGGGCGGGTGCCCCAGGGTGCGTGGGACAATCTGAATTGCTCACGTTACGGGGGATACGGGCGTGACCTCCCAGGACCGGCGAAGCAGGAGACAGAGCACGATGCGCATCGGAGTACTCACGGCAGGCGGCGACTGTCCCGGCCTGAACGCAGTGATCCGGTCGGTCGTGCACCGAGCCGTGGTCGGCCACGGTGACGAAGTCATCGGGTTCGAGGACGGGTTCAAGGGCCTGCTCGACGGCCACTTCCGTCCGCTCGACCTCAACGCGGTGAGCGGCATCCTGGCCCGCGGCGGCACCATCCTCGGCTCCGCCCGCCTGGAGCGCGACCGGCTGCGCGAAGCCTCCGAGAACTGCGCCGAGTTGGCGAGGCGCTACGGCCTCGACGCGCTGATCCCCATCGGCGGCGAAGGCACGCTTACCGCGGCCCGCATGCTGTCCGACGCGGGCATGCCCGTGGTCGGCGTGCCCAAGACGATCGACAACGACATCTCCGCCACCGACCGCACCTTCGGCTTCGACACCGCCGTGGGGGTGGCGACCGAGGCCATCGACCGCCTGAAGACCACCGCCGAATCCCACCAGCGCGTCATGGTCGTCGAGGTCATGGGGCGGCACGCGGGCTGGATCGCCCTGGAGTCCGGGATGGCCGGCGGCGCCCACGGCATCTGCCTGCCCGAGCGGCCCTTCCAGGTCGACGACCTGGTCAAGATGGTCGAGGAGCGCTTCTCGCGCGGGAAGAAGTTCGCGGTCGTCTGCGTCGCCGAGGGCGCGCACCCCGCCGAGGGCTCGATGCCGTACGAGAAGGGCGCCATCGACCAGTACGGCCACGAGCGCTTCGCCGGCATCGGCAACCGGCTCGCCGTCGAGCTGGAGCGGCGCCTGGGCAAGGAGGCCCGCCCGGTCATCCTCGGCCACGTCCAGCGCGGCGGCGTGCCGACCGCGTACGACCGCGTGCTCGCGACCCGCTTCGGCTGGCACGCCGTGGAGGCCGTGCACCGGGGCGACTTCGGCAACATGACGGCGCTGCGCGGCACGGACATCGTGATGGCCCCGCTCGCGCACGCGGTGACCACGCTCAAGACGGTGCCGGACAACCGGATGTACGAGGCCGAGTCGGTCTTCTGAGCCCGCTCGGGCGGGGGACCTGGGTCCTCAATCCCGGAGGCCCAAGGTCCCCGCGCCCCTATAGGGGACCTGGCGCCCAGCGGATCGGGTCAGCCGTGGGCCAGTTCCCAGAACCGGTCCACGATGCGGTCGAGGAAGTCGCGCCCCGCGTCCCCCGTGTTGTTGTCCGCCCCCCAGTTCAGCGTGGCGACCATGTGCGACTGGTACTCCGTGTGCAACTGGTCGAGCACCCCCTCCACATGCTGCTTGGACAGCGGAAGCAGCTTCGCCGTCGGCTTCACGTACGCCTGCCAGCGCGTGGTCACCGCGCCGCGCAGCAGCTCCGCGAGGTCCTCGTTCTGGCCGGTGGCCGTCACGTAGTCGCGCAGCGGCAGCTGGAGCAGGTCGGCGAGCGCCGCCGACTGGCGCTCGTTGCCGCGCCAGCGCCCCGCGTCCTCCATGGCCCGGTACGCCCGGGTGTCGAGCCCGACCCGGCGAGCCATGTCCTCGACGCTCAGACCGCGTGCGAGACGGTGCTCGCGCAGGGTGGAGGCGGCCGCCATGAGGTCGCCGGGGGAACACCACAGGACGCCCGCGAGCGCGGTCAGCTCCCGTGCCTCGGGTGCGGCGAGCCCCCGCTCCCACGCCATCACGGTGTCCGGCGACACCAGCAGGCCGTACTGGGCGCGCATGCCGTAGGCGACGTGGCCGGGGGCCATGCCCAGGGCCTCTCGCAGTCGGCGGGCCGCGAGGGCGTTGAAGGGTGGGGTGGGGTGCACGCGCACACCGTAGGACGGTAAGTGACATCTGCCTACGGTGTGTTCCACCAAAGAAGGTGAATTGGAGGAAAGTACGGTTTTGCGAGCGTCCGGGTTACCTAAGGGTTGGGTAAGCGTGTGCTCGCCGACGCTAACCCTTCACCGCGCCGGACAGGGCGAAACCTCCTCCGAGCCGCCGGGCGATCAGGACGTACAGCAGGAGCACCGGCGTCGAGTACAGGATCGAGAACGCGGCGAGCTGGCCGTAGACCACCGACCCGTAGTTCCCGAAGAACGTGAAGATCGAGACCGAGGCCGGGAGCCGGTCGGGGGAGAGCAGCAGCATGAAGGGGACGAAGAAGTTCCCCCACAGCATGATGAAGGTGTAGATCGTCACGACGGTCACCCCGGGGCCCATCAGCGGCAGCACCACCCGCACCAGGGCCTGTCGCGTGGAGGCCCCGTCCGTCCACGCGGCCTCCTCCAGGCCGACCGGCACCCCGTCCATGAAGTTCTTCATCAGCCAGATGGCGAACGGGAGTTGGGAGGCGGCCAGGAACAGCGAGGTGCCGTACATCGTGTCGATGAGGTCGACCCGCACGAAGAGCGCGTACACCGGCACCATGACCGCCGTGATGGGCAGGCACGTCGTGAACAGGATCGTCAGCAGGTACGGGCGGGCCAGGCGGGAGCGGTAGCGGGACAGCGGGTATGCCGCGAGGACCGCGCAGACCACCGTGACCAGCGTCGAACTCCCGCACAGCAGCAGGCTGTTGAGCATCGGGGTGAAGGTGATGTCGGGGGTCAGCACCGCCGAGAAGTTCTCCGCGGTGGCCGAGGCGGGCAGCCGTACCCGCAGATCGGCCCCGGTGTCGAGGGAGGCGAGCAGTAGCCACAGGAGCGGCACCGCGAAGGCCGCCGCCACCGCGAGCAGCGCCGCGTCGGCCACGAGCCGCTGCCGGGTGCGGCGGCGCACCCGGCGGGGCGCGGCGGCCCTCACACCTCCACCTTCAGGAGCCGCAGATAGACGATCGAGAACAGGGAGCCCACCAGGAGCAGCAGCAGGGCGACCGCCGTGCCGTAGCCGATCAGGCTCTTCAGGAACGCCTGGTCGTACATGAACACGGGCAGCGTCTGGCTCCGGTCGCCCGGGCCGCCCCGGGTCATCGCCCAGATCAGCCCGAAGACGGACAGCGTCTGGAGGGTGTTGAGCATGAGGTTGGTGCCGATCGAGCGGCGGATCATCGGCAGCGTGATGTGCCAGAACCGGCGCGCCCCGCCCGCCCCGTCGACCTCCGCGGCCTCCTCGATGTCCCGGGGGATCTCGGCGAGCGCGGCCGAGTAGATCAGCAGGGAGAACGCGGTGCCGCGCCACACGTTCGCGAACGACACCGCGAGGATGGGCAGCGTGAACAGCCAGTTCTGGGTGGGCAGATGGAGCCAGCCGAGGATCGCGTTCAGGGTGCCCTCGCGGCGGAAGAAGGCGTACAGCAGGAAGGCGGCCACGATCTCCGGCAGCACCCAGGCCGTGATCACCAGGGCGCCCGTCACCGTCCGCACCGGGCGCGAGGCCCGCCGCATCAGCGCGGCGAGCGCCAGGCCCAGGGTGTTCTGGCCGACCAGCGAGGACAGCACGGTGAAGACGAGGGTGAGCCAGACCGCGTTGCGGAAGGCCGGGTCGGCGAAGGCCCGCCGGAAGTTCGCGAACCCGACGAAGTCGACCGACGAGGAGCCGGTCAGCTGCATGTCGGTGAACGCGATGTACACGCAGTAGCCGATGGGCCCGGCCAGGAAGAGCAGCAGGAGCAGGGTGGCGGGCGCGATCGGCAGCCAGCGCGCCACCCGGGTGCGCCGCCTGCCCGTCGGCGCCGCGAACGCGCTCAACTCGCGCCCTGGGCGATCGACTTGAGCTGGTCGTCGTACGCCTTGGCGGCCGAGGCCGCCGAGCCGCCCGTCGTCACCGACTCCATCGCCTCGCCGATCGCGGTCGACACCTGGGGATAGACCGGCAGGGCGGGGCGGTAGTGGGTGAACGGGACCAGGCCCGTGAAGAAGGTGATGCCCGGCATGGAGTGCAGATAGGTCGGATCGGCGGCCACGTCCTTGCGGACCGCGATCTGGGCGTCGGCCACGTCCCACTTCACCGCGTTCTCCTTCGTCTGCAGCGCCTCGACGAAGGCGAAGGCGAGATCCGGGTTGCCCGCCTTGGCCGGGATGGCCCAGGTCCAGCCGCCCGACATGGAGACCTTGCCGGGCGCCTGCCCGTCCTTGGTCGGCATCGGGGCCTGGCCGAGCACGGTCGACCAGGCCGGCCACTCCTTGGGGCCCTTGTTGATCCAGTTCTGGCCGAGCCAGGAGCCGTCCAGGGCGATCGCCAGCTTGCCGTTCGGCATCCAGTCCGTGGCCAGGTGGGTGCCCACGTTGGGGTCCAGGGCGTCGGAGGGGTCCGGGCCGAGCTTCTCGGCGTACACCGTCCGTACGAAGTCGAGGGCGTCCTTGAAGCCCTGCGAGCCGGACACCCACTTCTTCGCGGCGGGGTCGTACAGCGGGTTCTCGCCGGTGCCGTAGAGCAGCATCTCGAAGCCCTGCATGGCCGCCGCCTCGCCGGCCGCCTTGCCCGTGTAGACGTTGAGCGGGATGACGCCCGGGACCTTCCGCTTCACGGCGCGCGCGGCGTCCAGGAGCTCCGCCCAGTTCCTCGGCTGCCAGTTCGCGGGCAGGCCCGCCTTCGCGAAGACCTCCTTGTTGAACCACAGGCCCCGGGTGTCCGTGCCGTCCGGCACCCCGTACGTCCGGCCGTCCTCGGCCCGCGCCGCCGCCTTCGCCGTGTCGACGAACTGGCCCCACTGGTCCCACCTGGCCAGGTGGTCGTCGAGCGGGCGCAGATAGCCCGCCCCGATGTCGGAGTTGATGCGGAACGTGTCCTCGTACACCAGGTCCGGCGCGGTCTTCGGGGAGCGCATCATCTGCTGGACCTTGGCCGCGTAGTCGTTGTCGGCGGCCTGGATCGGCACCAGCTTCACCTTCTTGCCGGGGTGCTCCCGCTCGAACTGCTTCTTCACGTCCTCCAGGAACGCGTCCTTGAAGCGGATCTTGTTGTCGGTGGAGCGGTTGTAGGCGATCCGCACGGTGTTCGCGTCGCCGCCGGAGCCCCCGCCGCAACCGGCGAGCGTTCCTGCGGCGAGGGCGGCGGCGAGGATCAGGGGGAGCCGGTGTCCCCGCCTCGCCGGTCGGGTTCGGGACACGGAGTCTGCTGCGGGGGCGGTGGGGCGCACGGGCACGACCTCCTCGGGCCGGGCGTGCGGCCATGGCCACGGCCGCACTTGGCTGCCCGGTGAACGTAAGGGCGCCCGTTGGCAAGGTCAACCCCGCGTCGGCCCCCGCCTGACAACCTTGTCAACCGCCGGGGCGGCGCGGGGAGTTGAGCCACCGGTACTGCAGCTCGGGGCGGCCGATCTGGCCGTACTGCGGGGTGCGCTCGGCACGCCCGGTGGTGACCAGGTGCTCCAGATAGCGGCGTGCGGTGATCCGCGAGATGCCGACCGCCAGGCCGGCCTCGGCCGCCGTCACCCCCTCCGGCGCCTCGCGCAGCGTCCGTGTGACCGCTTGCAGGGTGGGGGCGCTCAGCCCCTTGGGGAGAGCGGAGGGCTGCGGGGCGCGCAGCGCGGCGAGCGCCCGGTCGACCTCCTCCTGCCCGCTCGCCTCCCCGTCCGTCGCCCGGAACTCGGCGTACCGCACGAGCCGGTCGCGCAGCGTGGGGAAGGTGAAGGGCTTCAGTACGTACTGCACGACGCCGAGCGAGACGCCCTCGCGCACCATCGTCAGATCCCGCGCCGAGGTCACCGCCACGACGTCGGCGCTGTGCCCGGCCGCCCGCAGCGAGCGGACGAGCTGGAGGCCGTGCCCGTCCGGCAGGTACAGATCGAGAAGGAGCAGGTCCACCTCGGTCCGCTCCAGGGCGCGCAGGGCCTCGGCGCGCGAGTGCGCCACCGCGACGGCGGTGAAGCCGGGCACCCGTCCGACATAGAGCCGGTGCGCCTCGGCGGCGACCGGGTCGTCCTCCACGACCAGCACCCTGATCATGCGCGTACTCCCTGCTGTAGGGGCAGCCGCACCGTGAACTCGGCGCCTCCGTAAGGACCCCGGTCCAGTGCGATGGTGCCGCCGTGCCGGGCGGTGGTGAGCCGCACCAGGGCCAGGCCGAGGCCGCGCCCCGGGCTCTTGGTCGACCAGCCCCGCTCGAACACGGCCTCGGCGGCGGCCGGGTCGATGCCGGGCCCGCTGTCCGCGACCCGCACCACGAGCTGCCCGTCCTCGGTGGTGAGCGTAACGGTGACCTCGGCGGCCGCGCTGCCCTGCGCCGCGTCCACAGCGTTGTCCAGCAGGTTGCCGAGGACGGTCACCAGATCGCGGGCGGGCAGCGTGGCCGGGAGCAGGCCGTCGCCGATCGCGCTGCCCTCGGTGAGGACCAGCTCCACGCCGTGTTCGTTGGCCTGCGCCGCCTTGCCGAGCAGCAGTGCGGCGAGCACCGGCTCGCCGACGGCCGTGACCACCTGGTCGGTGAGCGCCTGGGCCAGCTCCAGCTCGGCCGTCGCGAACTCGACGGCGTCCTCCACGCGCCCCAGCTCGATGAGCGAGACGACCGTGTGCAGCCGGTTCGCGGCCTCGTGCGCCTGCGCCCGCAGGGCCTGGGTGAAACCGCGCTCGGAGTCCAACTCGCCCGACAGCGCCTGGAGTTCGGTGTGGTCGCGCAGGGTCACCACGGTGCCGTGGCGTCCGCCGGAGGAGACCGGCCGCGTGTTCAGGACCACGATCCGGTCGGCCGTCATGTGGACCTCGTCCACCCGGGGCTCGCTGTCGCGCAGCGCCGCGGCGAGCGAGGGGGGCAGGCCGAGCCCGGCCACCGGGCGGCCCACCGCGTCCTCGCCGAGGCCGAGCAGCGCGCGCCCGGCGTCGTTGATCAGCGCGATCCGCCGCTCCCCGTCGAGCATCAGGAGCCCCTCGCGCACGGCATGCAGGGTGGCCTGGTGGTAGTCGTGCATGCGGCTCAGCTCGGTGGCGTTCATGCCGTGGGTGTGGCGGCGAAGGCGCGCGTTGATCACGTAGGTGCCGAGCCCGCCGAGGGCGAGCGCACCGCCCGCCGTCCCGGCCAGCGCCACCACCTGCTCGCGCACCTGCTCGCTGATCCTGTCGACGGTGATGCCCGCGCTCACGAGCGCGATGATCCGGCCATGATCATTCGGGTCGCGCACGGGGGCCACGACCCGCACGGAGGGCCCGAGCACGCCCATGTGCGTCTCGGCGAACGTCTTCCCGCGCAGCGCCGGGGCCGTGTCGCCGAGGTACTTCCGCCCGATCTCGCCCGGCACCGGATGCGTCCAGCGGGTGCCGTCCGGCGCCATGACGACGACGAAGTCGACGCCGGTCGTGGTGCGCAGCGTCTCGGTGTACGGCTGGAGCGCGGCCGTGGGGTCCGGGGTGCGGGCGGCGGCCACCACCGCGGGCGACGCGGCCACCGACGTGGCGGTCGCGATGGCCTGGCGCCGCGCGGTCTCCTCGGCCTGGTGCCGGTCGGTGACGTACGCGAAGAGCGCGCACCCGGCCACGACCGCGGCCACCAGCACCACCTGCATGGCGAAGAGCTGGCCGGCGAGGGAGCGGGGCCCGGGGAGACGCATCCGGTAAGTGTGCTGGCTGGATCTGCATGAACGAAATGCACGTAAGGGTGACCGGCGTCACAGTCTGCTGGATAGTCGCGGGGATCGCTGCATCGGTCATCGGGACATGGCCGAACCGCAGCCGCAGCCGCTATCTAGGAGGAACCCCCGTGGCAGAGCCAGCCGCCCGCCGGGAACGCACTCATTACCTCTACCTGGCCGTGATCGGCGCGGTGGTGCTCGGCATCATCGTGGGCTTCGCGGCGCCGGGGGTCGCCGTCGAGCTGAAGCCGATCGGCACCGGGTTCGTGAACCTGATCAAGATGATGATCTCGCCCATCATCTTCTGCACGATCGTGCTGGGCGTCGGCTCCGTGCGCAAGGCGGCCAAGGTCGGCGCCGTGGGCGGCCTCGCGCTCGGCTACTTCCTGCTCATGTCGACGGTGGCGCTCGGCATCGGCCTGCTGGTCGGCAACGTCCTGGAGCCCGGCTCCGGCCTCCACCTGACCGAGGCGGCGCGGCACGCGGGCGCCAAGCAGGCGGCGGGCGCCGGCGAGTCGACGGCCGACTTCCTGCTCGGGATCATCCCGAAGACCATGGTGTCCGCCTTCACCGAGGGCCAGGTGCTCCAGACCCTCCTGATCGCCCTGCTCGCGGGCTTCGCCCTCCAGGCGCTCGGCTCGGCGGGGCAGCCGGTGCTGCGCGGCGTCGAGCACATCCAGCGGCTCGTCTTCCGGATGCTGGCGATGGTGATGTGGGTGGCTCCGATCGGCGCGTTCGGCGCGATCGCGGGCGTGGTCGGCGAGACCGGGGTGGACGCCCTGAAGGCCCTCGCCGTCATCATGATCGGCTTCTACGTCACCTGCGCCCTCTTCGTGTTCCTCGTCCTCGGCGCGATCCTGCGGCTGGTGACCGGCGTGAACATCTTCAGCCTCCTGAAGTACCTGGCCAGGGAGTTCCTGCTGATCCTGTCCACGTCCTCCTCCGAGTCGGCGCTGCCGCGGCTCATCGCCAAGATGGAGCACCTGGGCGTGAGCCGCTCGGTGGCCGGCATCACGGTGCCGACGGGGTACTCGTTCAACCTGGACGGCACCGCGATCTACCTGACGATGTCCTCGCTCTTCATCGCCAACGCGATGGGCAAGCCGCTGGGCGCGGGCGAGCAGATCTCGCTGCTCCTCTTCATGATCATCGCCTCGAAGGGCGCGGCGGGCGTCACCGGTGCGGGCCTGGCCACCCTCGCGGGCGGGCTCCAGTCGCACCGCCCCGAGCTGGTGGACGGCGTCGGCCTGATCGTGGGCATCGACCGCTTCATGAGCGAGGCGCGGGCGCTGACCAACTTCGCGGGCAACGCGGTGGCCTGCGTGCTCGTCGGCACCTGGACGAAGGAGATCGACAAGGCCCGGGTCGCCGAGGTCCTGGCGGGCCGCCTCCCCTTCGACGAGCGGATGCTGACGGCCGTGGAGACCGACGTCCATGACCGGCGCGAGGAGGAGAAGTCGCCGTCCCCCGTCGCTACTTGAGGATGTTGACCGCCCGCGCGACGACCAGCACCACGGTCAGCAGCGACACCGCGGACTGGAGCATCATCAGCATCTTCGCCCACCGGTTCAGCGGCATGACGTCCGTCGGGCTGAACGCGGTGGCGTTGGTGAACGACAGGTACAGGTAGTCCGGGAAGGCCGGCTCCCAGTGGGGCGGGGCCAGCTCGGGGCTCTGCATCTGCGGGAAGAGGAAGTCGGGGTAGGCCCGCGTCGCCCGCATCCGGGCGAGGGGCCCGCCCCGGTCCCACTCCCAGTACCAGAGCGCGAAGACGATCACGTTGGTCAGCCAGATGCCGCCGCCCGTCACCAGCAGGGCCGCGGCATCGGCGCCTTCCTCGCCCCGGACCAGCCCGATCACGAGCCGCACCGCCGACCAGCCGTTGGCGGCGCTGATGCAGGCGATCAGCACGAGCCCGGCCGGCCGGTAGAGCCGGGAGGCCCGCTCGATGCGTACCGGGTTGGCGGCGATCAGCGCGACCACGAGCGCGATCTCCAAAGCGGGCAGCAGCCACTCGGGGTGGATCGAGAGCCGCTCGGGCAGCAGCCACTGCAGGGCGACCGCGGTGAGGACGGCCCCCGTGGAGGCCCACCGCGACTCCCCCCGGGTGACCCGCAGCCAGGCGGGCAGCGGCCGGTGCGCGGGGTCGCGCTCGTGCTCGGACTCGTCATGCGGTACGTGCGTCACGGAGGCCATGCTGCCGCCCCTGCCCGGGCGGGGGCGAGCCCGGGGGGCCGGTCGCGTGCCGCGCGTCAGCCGCCCAGGTTCCTCACCGCCTGGTAGTACGTCCATGCCGTCGCATCGCACGAGGTCTTCTTCACGCCGCCGTACGCGGAGCAGACGCGCTTGAGGTCCTCGTACAGGGCGCTGTCCACGCGGGCCTTGTTGGCGGGGAACTGGCCCGCCGCCTTGTAGTTGCGGTAGCCGAAGTCGTGGCGGGCGCACGACAGCTTGAACGGGAAGCCGAAGGGGTTGTCGGGGGATTTTGAGCAGTAGTCCGTCGACCAGTCGAAGCCGGACGCGGACCAGCGGGACGGGTCGGTGCGGGCGGCCTGGAAGGCGTTCGAGCTGCTCGCGCCGGTCTGGGTGAACGAGGCCAGCACCTGCGCCTTGTCGGCCGGGGCGGCCTGGGCCGGGGCGGTGGCGAGGGCGGCGAACGCGAGGGCCGCGGTCGCGGACATGCTCAGGGCGGTACGACGGCGCATCCTGCAACTCCGTGGGGGAGGGGGACGATTGACGTCCCGTCACTCTCGTCCCACGGGATAAACGCGTTCTATCGGCTTGCTAGAGGAACCCTTCAACCCCCCTCGCGCCGGGCGGGCGTTGGGGCGGATCCGCGGGCGCGGTCAGCGGAGCAGGGCCGCCGCCACCACCTCGGCCGTGCGGTCCGCCGGGACCCCCGCCGAGAGCAGGAGGGTGGTCGCCGCCGAGGGGCCCGCGGCCGACGCGGACAGGGCTCCCTCGTTGACGGCCTCCATCAGGCCGAACAGGGCCTGCTCGTGCACGTAGGCGAGCGCCGCGGGCGGCAGGGGGGAGGTGAACACCCCCGTGCGCAGGCCGAGTTGGAGCAGGTCCACGCACTCCTTGCGGACCGGGGCGAGGCGCTGCTTGATGCCCGCCATGGTGACGCTGCGCTGGGCCAGGGCGACCAGGAGGCGGTAGCGGTCGGCGATCTCCCACACCGCGAGGGTGGCCCGGGCCAGGGCCTCGGCCGGGTCGGTGACACCCTCGCGCCCCTCGCGGTGCGCGTCGGCGACCGTCTCCGCCGCCTCGTCCACCAGTGCCGCGATCAGCGCGTCCCGGCTCGGGAAATGCCCGTACACCGTGCGCCTGACGACGCCCGCGGCGCGGGCGATCTGGTCCATCGACGCGTCCGGGTCGCGGACCAGCTCGGCGAAGGCCACCTCCATGATGCGGCGGCGGTTCGCGTCGGCGCGGCCCCCCGAGGGGGCGGCAGGGGTAGCAGTCACAGCCCCATTTTGCACAGCGCCGTGCAGCGGCGTAAATTGCACAGCAGTGTGTATTTGCACAGCGATGTGCAAGTAGATCTTTCCCCGACGACCAGGGGCCGGAGGCAGCAGACCTCCGGGCGAGGAAGCCGCAGCAAGGCACAGAAAGGGTGAGACGTCGTGGGTCTCGTCATCAACCAGCCCGTCGACACGATGGAGAGGCCCTACCGCAGGCGCTGGTGGGCTCTGCTCGTGCTCTGCCTCAGTCTGCTGATCATCGTGATGGCGAACACCGCCCTCACCGTGGCCGCTCCCGACATGACCAAGGACCTCGGGCTCAGCAGCTCCGACCTCCAGTGGGTCATCGACGGCTACACCGTCCCGTACGCCGCGCTGATGCTGCTGCTCGGCGCGATCGGCGACAAGTACAGCCGCCGCGGCGCGCTCGTGCTCGGCCTGCTGGTCTTCGCGGGCGCGTCCGTGGTGGGCTCGCTCGTCGACAGCTCGACGGGGGTCATAGCCTCGCGCGCCGTCATGGGCGTCGGCGCCGCGCTGATCATGCCCGCGACCCTGTCGCTGCTCGCCTCGACGTTCCCGCGCGCCGAGCGCGCCAAGGCGATCCTGCTGTGGACCGCCACCGCGGGCATCGCCATCGCCGCGGGCCCGCTGGTCGCCGGGGCGCTCCTGGAGAACCACGGCTGGGCCTCGACGTTCCTCATCAACGTGCCGATCGCGCTGCTCGCGGTCGTCGGAGCGTTCGTCCTCGTACCGCCGTCCAAGGCCGCCCACCACGACCGGATCGACTACGTCGGCGGGCTGCTCTCCGTGGTCTCGGTGGGCGCGCTGGTCTACATGATCATCCAGGGCCCGCACTTCGGCTGGGACGCCAAGGCGATCTCCGCCGCCGTCGTGGCCGGGCTCGGCCTCGTGGTCTTCGTGCTGTGGGAGCTGCGCCACCCGCGGCCCGTCCTGGACGTACGCCGCTTCGCGCACCGCATGTTCTCCGGTTCGCTGCTCGCCGTCGCGCTGTTCTTCCTCGCCGTCTTCGGCGCCTTCTACTACCTCACCCAGCACCTCCAGTTCGTGCTCGGCTACACCCCGCTGGAGACCGGCGTCCGCATGCTGCCGCTGGCCGGCGCGGTCTTCGTGGGCTCCGCGCTCACCGGGTTCCTGACCCCGCGGCTCGGCATGAAGGTCACGGTCACGGCCGGCATGGTCGCCGGGACCGTCGCGCTCGCCCTGCTCACCCGGGTCGACTCCGGCTCCGGCTACGGCGACTTCCTCGCCCCGCTGATCATCCTCGGCGTGGCCATCGGACTCGCCCTCTCGCCCTGCACCGACGCCATCATGGGCGCCTTCCCGGAGGCCGAGCTGGGCGTCGGCGGCGCCGTCAACGACACCTCCCTCGAACTCGGCGGCTCGCTCGGCATCGCCATCCTCGGCTCGGTGCTCGCGAACTCGTACTCCTCGCACCTCGCGGACGCGACCGCGGGCTCCAAGCTGCCCGCCTCGGCGCTCGCCACCGCACAGGACTCGGTCGGCGCCGGATACGCCGTCGCCCAGGGCATCGGCGAGCAGGCCAAGCAGCTCGGCGCGCAGGCGCTGCACGCGGGCTCCCCCCAGCAGGCGGCCCAGCTCAAGGCCCAGGCCGAGCAGCTCGGCGCGGGCGCCTCGCAGATGAGCCACGCGGTCGGCTCCGCCTTCTCCGACGCGGTCGCCCACACCAGCCTCATCGGCGCGGTGATCCTCGGTGTGGGCACCGTCCTGGTCGCCGTCCTCCTGCCGCGCCGCGGCAAGGGCGAGGCGGGGCAGGAGCCGGCTGGCAAGGAGTCGGAGCGCGCGTCCCTCCCGGTCTGACCGCTCAGGGCAGCAGGGCCAGTTCCTCCCCGGTCAGTACGAGATCGGCCGCGGCCGCCGAGTCCCGTATCGACTCGGGGCGGCTGGCCCCAGGGATCGGGATCAGCGTCGGCGACAGCGTCAACAGCCAGGCGAGGGCCACCTGTTGAGGGCTGACGCCCCGGGCCGCGGCCACCGTGTGGAACGCGGACCGGGGTGCGGGGCCGCCGGGCCCGTCGAGCGCGCTGCGCGAGATCCCGCCCAGCGGACTCCAGGGCAGATGGGCGAGCCCGAGCTCGGCACAGAGCCGCAGCTCGGGCTCGCCGTCGCGTACGGCGGGCGAGTAGCGGTTCTGCACGGAGACCAGGAGGTCGCCCAGCACGCGCCGCGCCTCGTGGATCTGCCCGGCGTCCGTGTTCGAGACGCCGACCGCGCGGATCTTGCCCTCCTGCGCCAACTCCCGCAGCACGCCCAGGGATTCGGCGAGCGGGACGTCAGGATCCGGCTTGTGCAGCTGGTAGAGGCCGATCGCCTCGACGCCGAGCCGCTTCAGGGACGCCTCGGCCGCCCGCCGCAGATGGCCCGGGTCGCCGTTCACCGTCCAGCCGCCGTCGTCGGTGCGGCCCCGGCCGCCCTTCGTGGCGACCAGGACGTGATCGGTGGCGCCGCCGTACGAGGCGAGGGCGCGGGCGACGAGCAGCTCGTTGTGGCCCGGCTCTCCGCCAGGCGCGTAGTAGGAGTCGGCGGTGTCGATGAGCGTGACCCCCGCGTCGAGCGCGGCGTGCAGCGTGGCGACGCCCCGCGCCTCGTCCGGACGCCCCTCGATCGACAGCGGCATCGCCCCGTAGCCGATCGCTCCGACCTCGTACGGCCCAAGTGTCCTCGTTCGCACGTCAGTCGGCTCCTGTCGTCTCGGCCACGGCGCGCGCCAGCCAGTCGTCGGTGTGGGAAAAGGTGAAGCCGAGCGAGGCGGCGAGGGAGGTGTCCATCCCGTAGGAGCGGGCGAAGGAGAAGGGCGAGACCGCCCCGACCTCCACCGGCTGGTAGCGCACCGGGGGGTGGTCGCCGCCCAGCGCGTTTGCGACCGCCGCCACGATGTCCTCGGTGGTCAGCGGCCCGTGCGACGCCGCGTTCACCGGCCCCGTGAAGTCCTGCCGGGTCACCCAGAACAGGAACGCGGCGATCTCCTCGACGTCGATGTACGTCGCCGGACGGTTGGGCACGGCCACCGCGACCGGCTCGCCCGCCCGCAGGCGGTCCGCGTAGTGGGTGAGCCGCCCGGTGAAGTCGTCGGTGCCGCCGAGGACATGGGCCACCCGCACCGCGACGTACGGGAAGGCCGGGGCGGCGGCGAACACCGCCTCCGTTTGGCGCTTGCCCTCGCCGTAGTGCAGTGCGACGAACTCCGGGTCCCGCCAGGGGAGATCGGGCGTGACGATGACGGAGCGCGGGTCGAGGACGTGCTCGCCGAGCGGCTCGGCCGAGTCCTCGTACTCGTACACCTCGACCGTCGACGTCATGACGTAGCGCGCGGTGCGGCCGGTGAAGACGCGGCGGGCGATGGCCGCCTGGCGCGGGGTGTAGCAGACCTGGTCGACCACCACGTCGAAGGTCCGGTCGCCGAGCGCCGCCGCGAGAGACGTCTCGTCGTCGCGGTCGGCGATCAGCTGGACCACGCCCGGCGGTGGCGGCGACGAGCCGCGGTTCAGCACGGTCACCCGGTCACCGGCGGCGAGCAGCCGTGCGATGAGCCGCTTGCCGAAGTAGCGGTTCCCTCCGATGACCAGCACCTCGCGCATGTCCTCAATTCCCTTCCCACCTGCGGTTTCTCGGGTACCAGTGTTACGTTGACGGCCCGCGGACTGAAGGGGGAAACATGGGAGATCTCGCCGCAGTACCAAAAGAACCACGGCATTCGCGCGCCACCGCCAACGATTCGTCAGGGGGCTTCGATCAGGTCGACCGGCAGCTCCTCGACGTCGTCCAGCGGGAGGGCCGGATCAAGCTCAGCGAGCTGGGCCGGCGGGTCCGGCTGAGCCCGGCCGCCGTGACCGAACGGCTGCGGCGCCTGGAGAGCAGCGGGGCGATCACCGGGTACGCGGCGCGGGTCGATCCGGCCCGGCTCGGCTACGGCATCCAGGCCTTCATCCGGGTCAGCCCGCACGGCGGCTACAACCTCAAGCACCCCAGGACCCTGGAGCTGATGGAGCGCCCGGAGATCACCGAGGTGCACCACGTGGTGGGCGAGGACTGCTGGATCATCAAGGTGGCCGTCGCCGACACGATCCACCTGGAGGAGATCCTGGAGCAGACCTCGGCGCTCGGCCGCACCACCACGTCGATCGTGCTCTCCTCGCCCGTGGGCGGCCGCGAGGGGAAGCCGCTGCTGCCACCGGCCCGGGGCTGAACAACGCGCCGCGCCGCCCCTTGCCCTGACGTCGGCGTCAAGGATTACGGTCCTCGTCATGCGCATCGGCGAACTCGCGGCCCGGGCGGGCACGACCACCCGCACGCTTCGGTACTACGAGTCGCGCGGCCTGCTGGCCGCGCGACGCACGGAGAACGGTTACCGGACGGCCGGGTGGCCCGCCCGCAGGCACTCCACGAACGGACGGGTCCACGGCGGGCACCAGTCGGCCGTGAACTCCACCAGGCCCGGCAGATCGCGCCCGTGCTGAGCGCGCTGGCGGCCGAGGAGGCGGACCGGCTGAAGATCGTGGCCGTGGACGTGGACACGAACCCGGAGACGACCGCGAGGTACGGCGTGCTGTCGATGCCCACCCTCATGGTGTTCGTGGACGGCGAGCCGGTGAAGATGATGGTGGGCGCGCGCCCCAAGCGGCGCTTGTCGCAGGAGCTCGAAGACGTGATCTGAGGCGGCGGCCCGGCGCGAGCCCACCCGGCCCGCGCACAGAAAAATGCCCCGGATGAATTGACATCCGGGGCATTTCCTTGCGTATATTGAGTGTTTCATGTCTTCGCGTATCGAAGTCACGAAGAAGCCTTATGGAAGCACTGTATCGCGTCAGGAGTGGAATTGTCAACCGAGGAATTTCGGAAGGAACAGCAATTCATCACCGACCTCTACACCCGCCTCGACGAGCTGCGTGATCAGGCCGAGGCCTCGGTGCGGTCGGCGTTGTCGCAGGTGGGCACCGGTCTTCAGGCCCGTCTTGAGCGGGATGTGATGGTCGCCGAGCAGTCCGGGCTGCTCGGTGCGCTCAACGCGGGCGAGAACGGGCTGTGCTTCGGGAGGCTGGATTTCCGGGACGGCACGACGCATCATGTCGGGCGCATCGGAATCCGCAGGAATGACCGGGAACGCACCCCCGTGGTGATCGACTGGCGGGCGGAAGTCGCCCGGCCGTTCTATCTCGCCACCGGTCATTCACCGATGGGATTGCGGCGCAGGCGGCACATCACCACCGAGGGCCGCACCGTCATCGCGCTCCACGACGAGCTCCTGGACCTGACGGACGCCGAGCGCACCGGGCACGAGGGTGCCAACGCCGACGAGGTGCTGCTCGCCGCGCTCGACGCCGCCCGCACCGGCCGGATGCACGACATCGTCCAGACCATCCAGGCCGAGCAGGACCGCATCATCCGGGCCCCGCACCGCGGGGTGCTCGTCGTCGAGGGCGGACCCGGCACCGGCAAGACCGTCGTCGCGCTGCACCGGGCGGCGTATCTCCTCTACGAATACCGGGAGTTGCTCGCCCGGCGCGCCGTGCTCGTCGTCGGGCCCAACCCGGCGTTCCTCGGCTACATCGGCGACGTGCTGCCCTCGCTGGGTGAGACCGGGGTGCTTCTGTCGACCCTGTCCGAGCTGTTCCCCGGCGTGCACGCGACCGGCACCGACACCCCCGAGGCGGCCGAGGTCAAGGGCCGCGCGGCCATGGCCGAGGTGCTCGCGGCGGTCCTGCGCGACCGCCAGACCGTGCCCGAGCGGGCCGTCGAGGTGCCGCACGACGGGTACGGCACGCTCCAGCTCGACCGGGCGATGGCGGAGGACGCCCGGTGGCGGGCGCGCGAGAGCGGACTCCCGCACAACCTGGCCCGGCCGCACTTCGCCTTCCACATCATCGACGCCCTCACCGCGCAGCTCGTGGAGCGCATCGGCGCCGACCCCTTCGGCGGGCCCAACCTGCTGGGGCCCGACGACGCCGCCCAGCTGGGCAAGGAGATCGCCACCAGCCGCGAGGTGCACGCGGCGATCGAGGAGCTCTGGCCGACCCTGACGCCCGAGGGGTTCGTGGCGGACTTCCTGGCCGAGCCCACCCATCTCCCGGACGCGGAGGCCAAGTTGATCCGGCGCGAGGGCGGCGCGTGGACGCCCGGCGACGTGCCGCTGCTCGACGAGGCGGCCGAGCTGCTCGGCGAGGACGACAGCGCGGCCCGGGCCGCCGCCGAGTCCGAACGCCAGGAGCGGATCGCCTACGCGCAGGGAGTGCTCGACCTCTCGGCCGGCTCCGAGTCGTACGAGTTCGAGGACGAGGAGTCCGAGGTGCTCGCCGCGCACAACATCATCGACGCCGAGCGGATGGCCGAGCGGCACGAGGAGGCCGACCACCGCAGCGCCGCCGAGCGGGCGGCGGCGGACCGGACCTGGGCGTTCGGCCACATCATCGTCGACGAGGCGCAGGAGCTCTCGGCGATGGCCTGGCGGCTGCTCATGCGGCGCTGCCCGACCCGTTCGATGACGCTGGTCGGCGACCCCGCGCAGACCGCGGACGCGGCGGGCGTCGGCTCCTGGGAGCGGATCCTCGCGCCGTACGTGGCACCCGACAGCTGGGACCACGTACGCCTCGGCGTCAACTACCGCACCCCGGCCGAGATCATGGAGGTCGCGGCCGAGGTGTGCCGGGCCGCCGACCCGTCCTTCGTGCCGCCCAGCTCGGTGCGGTCCACCGGGGTGCGGCCCTGGGCCCGGCGGGTCGACGCCGCCGCCCTCGCCCCGGCGGTGGCGGACTCCGTGACGGCCTGGCGGGGCGCCGGCCGCCTCGCGGTGATCGCCCCGGGCCCCCTGCACGCCCCGCTCCTCGCGGCCCTGCCCGACGCGGAGTCCGGCGCGACGCCCGACCTGACCCGTGAGGTCGTGCTGCTCGACCCGCGTCAGGCGAAGGGCCTGGAGTTCGACGCGGTGCTGGTGGTCGAGCCGGGGGAGTACGGGGTGAGCGACCTGTACGTCGCGCTGACCCGGGCGACGCAGCGGCTGGGGGTGCTGTATTCGGGCGCACTGCCGGAGGCGCTGCGGGGTTTGACGGGCTGAGTCCTCTCCGCCCCGTTCCTCCCTCTCACGCCCCCGGCGGCGGCGCCGTGCTCTCGCGGGGCTGGAGGCGGGGGAGGGGGTCCTGCAGCTGACGGGGGGCGCCGCCGTCCAGGAGGTCGAGGAGTTGGGCCGCCGCCCGGTGGCCGAACTCGTCCGCCTTGCGTACCAGCGCGGTCAGTTGGGGATGCAGCGTGTGGCAGATGACGGAGTCCTCCCAGGACACCACCGACACGTCCCGCGGAATGAGCAGCCCCCGCTCGGCGGCCACGCTGACCGCCGCCACCGCCATGACCTCGTTGTCGCAGATGAGGGCCGTGGGCGGGGTGGGCGCAGAGAACAGGCGGCGGGCCGCCTTGGCGCCCTGGCGGTCCGTGAAGTCCGTCGTCACCGAGACCGCGTGCTCCAGGCCGAGGCGCCGCGCCGCCGCCCGCAGTGAGGCGATCCGGCGCGCCGTGTGGGCGAAGCCCGGCGTACCGGCGATGTGACCGATGCGGCGGTGGCCGAGCCCGTACAGGTGGCGGACGATCAAGTCCATCGCGCCCGAGTCGTCGGCCCAGATGTTGGAAAGGCGTGCCTGGCGCGGGAGTTGGGGCGCGCCCGGGTTGCCCGGCGCCTCCATGCCGCCGATGATCACGGCGGGCAGGCCGAGCACCGCGAGGGTCTCGGGGCGCGGGTCCGAGACCCGGGGGTCGACCACGATCACCCCGTCGACCCGCCGCTGCGCCCACCAGCGCCGGTACAGCTCGCACTCCGCCTGGACGTCGTCGACCATCTGGAACACCAGTGCCTGGTCGCGCGGGGCGAGGCTCGCCTGGATGCCCGAGACGAGCTGGAGGAAGAACGACTCCCCGCCCAGGCTGTCCGCGGGGCGGGCCAGCACCATGCCGATCGCGCCCGCGTTCTCGCCGGAGAGAGCCCGCGCCGCGGAGCTGGGCCGCCAGCCGAGCCGATCCGCGACGCGTATGACCCGGCGGCGGGTCGAATCGGACACGCCGGGGCGGTTGTTGAGCGCGAAGGAGACCGCGCTCGTGGACACCCCGGCCTCTCTGGCCACGTCTTTCATGGTCGGACGGCGCGGTGGCGGCGCATCGCTCTCGATCTCGCTCATGCGCAGATGGTAACGCGGTTTAGTGATCCACTACTAAACCGCGTTAGCGACCGGGGAATTTTCGGGACTTTAGTCCTTTTTAGCGCCACTGACCTGCGTGTTTAGTTATTACGTGGGTTTATTCGGTATTGACGGCCAATAAATGTGCGCTGCATGGTGTGCGGCAACGTCATCGGGACGAGGCGAAGGAGTCAGCCACTCATGTCCATTCATCGCAGTGTCGCGATCCGGACGGCCGTCGGGCTCGGCGCGGCCCTCTCGCTCACCCTGCTCACCGCGTGCGGGGGCGGCGGAGGCGGTGCGGGTTCGTCCACCGACGGCAAGATCGAGGGCGAGATCAAGTTCCAGACCTGGAACCTCCGTGCCAACTTCAAGGACTACTTCGAAGGCGTCATCAAGGACTTCGAGAAGGCGAACCCCGGCGCCAAGGTGAAGTGGGTCGACCAGCCCGCCGACAACTACGCCGACAAGCTCAGCGCCGACGCCACCGCGGGCACCCTCCCCGATGTCGTGAACCTCTCCCCGGACCTCGCCTATCCGCTCGCCAAGGCGGGCACCCTGCTCAACCTGGACAAGGACAAGGTCGCCGCCAGGTTCAAGCCCGAGTACCTGGACGGCGCCTGGCAGGGCTTCGACATGCCGGGACTCGACGGCTCGTACGCCTTCCCCTGGTACCTGAACACCGGCCCGCTCTTCTACAACAAGTCGATGTTCAAGGACGCCGGGCTCGACCCGGAGAAGGCGCCCAAGACCTTCGACGAACTCTTCGCGGACGCCACGCGGTTGGCCGCCAAGGGCAGGGCGACCCTCGCCCAGCCGCCGACCGTCGAGGACTTCGGTCGCTACGGCGTCGAGATCATGAGCAAGGACGGCACGAAGTTCACCCTCAACGACGCCAAGGGCGTCGAGTTCCTGACGAAGTACCAGACGATGTTCAAGGAGGGCGGGCTGCACAAGCAGGCGCTGACCCTCACCGCCGAGACGGCCGGGCAGAAGTTCCTCCAGCAGGAGGTCGCCATGAACCCGGGCAGCGCCCACGACCTGGACACCTTCAAGAAGAACGCCCCGTCGCTCTACAACAGCCTCGGCATCACCGACGTACCGACCAACACCGGCAAGCAGAACATGTACCTCCAGGGTCTGTCGGTCAACTCGCAGAGCAAGAACGCCGCGACCGCCCTCGCCTTCGCGCACTTCGTCACCGACCAGAAGAACCAGGAGGACTTCGGCCACAAGGTCGCCGTCTTCCCCAGCACCAAGGGCTCCCTCGACAAGGAGTACTGGACCAAGGCCGACGGCACCGAGGAGGGCAGGATCCGGGTCGCCTCGGCCAAGATGCTGCCGACCGCCGTCAACTACACGCCGGTGCTGTTCAGCGACGAGATGAAGACGATCCTGCGCAACGAGATCGCCAAGTGCCTCCAGGGCAAGGCGTCCCCGAAGGAGGCACTGGACAGCGCGGCGAGCCAGATGACCAAGCTGCTTCAGCAGAAGTGACCCGGCGGAACGAGACATGAGCACCTCCACCCCGGCCGTCGCCGCGAAGGGGGCCGCGAGCCGCCCGCGCACCGCCGCCCCGGGCCGGCGCGCGGGCCGCGCCGCCGCCCGTACGCACCGGGCCCTCAGCCCCTGGCTCTTCCTGGCCCCCGCCCTCCTGGTCACCCTCGCCTTCAACCTCTACCCGTTCCTCGCCACGGTGTGGAAGTCGTTCACCGACGCCCGCACCCTGACCACCGGCAGCTTCGTCGGCTTCGACAACTTCACCGCGCTCCTGCACGACGACCAGTTCTGGGTCGCCCTGCGCAACAGCGCCCTGTACGTGGTCCTGGTCGTGCCCTGCCTGGTCTTCCTGCCGCTGCTGCTCGCCCTCCTGGTGCAGCGGCACATCCCCGGCATCGCCTTCTTCCGGTCCGCCTACTACACGCCCGTCGTCGCCTCCGTGGTGGTCGTCGCGCTGATGTGGGTGTGGATGCTGGACGACCGCGGCTTCATCAACGGCGTGCTGCGCATGGTGGGCGTCGACCCGGTGCCGTTCCTGTCCGACCAGTGGCTGCTGCTGCTCAGCTCGATGGCCCTGACCGTGTGGAAGGGCCTCGGCTACTACATGATCATTTACCTGGCGGCGCTCGCGAACGTGCCCAGGGAACTGCACGAGGCCGCCGAGGTCGACGGCGCCGGGCCCGTCCGCCGCTTCGTCTCCATCACCATGCCGTCCGTGCGCTCCACGATGGTCCTGGTCGGCGCGCTCTCCGCGGTCTCCGCCTTCAAGGTCTTCAGCGAGGTCTTCATGATCGCCGGGCCGACCGGCGGACCCGGCGGAGCCGACACCACGCTCGTCATGCTCATCCAGCGGGCTGGCACCGGCCTCCAGGGCCGCACCGGCTACGCCTCGGCCCTGTCGATCGTGCTGTTCCTGCTGACCCTGGTCCTGATGCTCCTCGTACTGCGGGCCGACCGGAAGGACAAGGACTGATGGCCGCCGTCGCCGACACCCGTACCCCCGCCCGGCCCCGCCGCGGCCGCGCACCCCGCTGGCGCACCGCCCTGCGGTACGTGACCCTCACGGCCGTCCTGCTGATCATGATCGGCCCGTTCCTGTGGCAGCTGTCCACCTCGCTCAAGGGCACCACCGAGGACATCTACACCTCGCCTCCCCGGCTGCTGCCCGAGCACCCCACCTTCGCCAACTACCGGGGCGTCGCGGACATCATCCCGGTCTGGGACTTCATCCTGAACTCCCTGAAGGTCGCGGTCAGCAACGTGGCGACCAACGTCGTCGGCGCCGCGATGGCCGGATACGCGCTCGCCCGGCTCCGCTTCAGGGGCCGCGCCGTCGCGGGGCTCGTCTTCGTGCTCGCCCTGCTGGTGCCGATGGAAGCGATCATGCTGGCCCAGTTCGCCACGATGCGCACGCTGGAGCTCAACAACACCCTGGTCGCCGTGGTGCTGCCCGGCTGCATCGGCGCGATGAACGTGCTCCTGATGCGCAACGCCTTCGCCACCATCCCGTACGAGATCGAGGAGGCGGCCATCGTGGACGGCGCCAACGTGTGGCAGCGCTTCACGCGCATCGCGCTGCCCGCCGTGAAGGGCACCCTCGCGGTCGTCGCGATCTTCTCCTTCATGGGCGCCTGGGACGACTTCCTGTGGCCCCTGATCGTGCTGTCCGACTCCGACCACTTCACGCTCACCGTCGGCCTGAACTTCCTGCACGGCACGTTCTCCAACAACCAGCGCGTGGTCGCGGCGGGCACCATCATCGCCGTCGCCCCGCTGATCGTGATGTTCGCCTGCCTCCAGCGGTTCTTCTTCCGCGGGGTCGGCGAGGGCGCGATCAAGGGATAGCCCGAATTCAACCGGCCGACGTCAACTCCCCCGTCGCAGAACTACCTTGGAGCTCATCCCATGGCAGCCCCGCGCTTCGGCGTCAACTACACGCCCAGCCAAGGCTGGTTCCACCACTGGCTCGACTACGACCCGGACGCGGTGCGGGCCGACCTCGACTCGATCGCCGCACTCGGCCTCGACCACATACGGGTCTTCCCGCTCTGGCCCTACTTCCAGCCCAACCGGGCCCTGATCAGGCCCCGCGCGGTCGAGCAGCTGGTCGACGTCGCGGACGCCGCCGCCGAACGCGGGCTCGACGTCAACGTCGACGGCCTCCAGGGACACCTGTCGAGCTTCGACTTCCTGCCCGCCTGGACCCGCACCTGGCACCGCCGCAACCTGTTCACCGACCCCGAGGTGCTCGACGGGCAGGCCGCCTATCTGCGCACCCTGGCCGCCGCCCTCGCCGACCGGCCCAACTTCATCGGCATGACGCTGGGCAACGAGGTCAACCAGTTCTCCGCGGGCCCCCACCCCGACCCCGACCGGGCCACCGAGGCCGAGGTCGACCGGTGGCTGGAGCGGATGCTGGCGGCCTGCGAGGAGGGCGCGCCCGGCAGGCTGCATCTGCACGCCGAGTACGACGCGTGCTGGTACCAGGACGACATGCCCTTCACCCCGGCCCAGGCGGCCCGGCGCGGCGCCGTCACCGCCGTCCACTCCTGGGTCTTCAACGGCACCGCGCAACGCCACGGCCGCCGGTCGGTGGCCACCGAGCACCACGCCGCCTATCTCATCGAACTGTCCAAGGCCTGGGCCGCCGACCCGCACCGCCCGGTCTGGCTCCAGGAGGTCGGCGCCCCGGCCCCGCTGGTGCCGCCCGCGCACGCCGCCGCCTTCACCGGGGCGACGGTCGAGAACGCCCTGGACTGCCCCGACCTGTGGGGCATCACCTGGTGGTGCTCCCACGACGTCTCGCGCGACCTGGCCGACTTCCCCGAACTCGAATACGGGCTCGGCCTGTTGACCAACGACCGGCGCCCCAAGGACACCGCCCGGGTGCTCGCCCGCGCCGCCGCCGCGCTCCGGGAGGGCGCCCACGCCCCAGCGCCCCGCACCACCGCCCTCGTCGTGCCGGACGACCCCGCCGCCCGTTCCGCGTGCGCCCCCGGCGGCCCCGTCTTCGAGGCGTTCTTCCGGCTGACCGCGGACGGCGCCCGCCCCACCACCGTCCTCGCGCCCCGCGCCGACGACACGGCACACCTCGCCGCCCGCGGCATCACCGACATCGTCACCCCCGACCAGGTCCGGTAACGCTCCCGCCAGGAGGCACCCCGTGAACCACCACCCCACCCGACGCGCCGTGGTCCTCGCCGGCGCGGCGGCCGCCCTCACCCCGGCGCTGCCCGCCCTCGCCTCGACTCCCGTACGGCCCAAGGCGGTTCAGCCCTACGCCTCCTACTGGTACCCGGACTCGCTGCCCTCCGGCAGTCCCGGCCCCGGCATCACCTGGCGCAGCCTGAAGGCCTGGCGCGCGGCAAGCGACGCCGACCTGGCGTTCAACGCGGCCTCCGTGCCGCTGGCCGCGCGCTTCACCCCCGTCGCCGCGAACGCGTCCGCCCGCGCGGACCAGGCCCGTATCCAGTCGCTCGTCTCGTTCGGCCCCACCGCGTCCAACCCGTCGCAGGGCGCCCCCACCGCCGACTACTACGCCCTCACGCACTGGGCGTACATCGACGAGCTGGTCTTCTGGGGCGGCTCGTCCGGCGAGGGGCTTATCCTCGCGCCGAACGCGCCGATCGTGGACGCCGCCCACCGGCACGGGGTCCCCGTGCTCGGCAACGTCTTCCTGCCGCCGGCCGCGTACGGCGGCCAGCTCCAGTGGACCCGCGACCTCGTCCAGAAGGACGCCTCGGGCCGCTACCCGCTGGCCGCCCAGCTCGTCGCGGTCGCCGCCGCGTACGGCTTCGACGGCTGGTTCATCAACGCCGAGACCGGCGGCGGCAACACCGCGCTCGCCACCGCCATGCTCGGCTTCGTCAAGGAGCTCAAGGCGCTCGGCGCGGCCAAGGGGCAGCGCGTCACCTGGTACGACTCGATGACCGTGAACGGCTCGGTGAGCTGGCAGGGCGCCCTGAACAGCCAGAACCGGGCGTTCTTCGAGGCCGCCGACACCATGTTCCTCGACTTCCGCTGGTCGCCCGGGACCCTGGCCTCCTCCGGCAGCACAGCGCGGGAACTGGGCCGCGACCGCTACGCGTTGTGGGCCGGGGTGGACGTCGAGTCCAACGGCTGGGACACCCCGGTGGACTGGGACGCCATCGTCCCCGGCGGGAAACCGCACGTCACCTCGTACGGCTTCTACCGGCCCGAGTGGACCCTGGGCCACCTGCCCGCGAACCGCACGCCCGGCGACTTCCACGCCGCCGACGACCGCTTCTGGACCGGCCCCTCCCTCGACCCGTCGCGGCCCGACACCGACGCGTCCTGGCGCGCCCCGGCCGTGGCCGTCGCCGACCGCTCCACGGTGAGCACGCTGCCCTTCGCCACCACCTTCAACACCGGACACGGCCTGCGCTGGTACGAGGCGGGCCGGGTGACCTCGTCCACGGCGTGGAACCACCTCGGCCTCCAGGACCGCCTGCCGTCCCGCCGCTGGATCACCCGGACCGCCGGGCAACACCCCGTCGTGGCCTTCGACTTCGCGGACGCCTGGCGCGGCGGCAGCAGCCTCCTGGTCTCCGGCGCGCCCGGCGCGCCGGTCGCCCTCGACCTGTACGCGACGCGGCTGCCGCTGTGCGCGCGTACCGTCGTCGAACTCACCCACCGCGCCGATGCCGACGTCACCGTGGAGCTGGCCGTCGCCACCGCCGAACCCGCCGGTCCCGGCGCTCCCCAGCCGTACCGCTACCTGCCCGCGGGCACGCTGAAGGCGGGCGCCGCCTGGGCCACCACCAAGCTGCCCCTGACCGGCCCGTCCGGCACCGCCCGCGCGATCGGCCTGCGCCTGACGGCGCCCGGCGCGCTCAACTACCGCCTGGGCGCGCTGGCCGTGTACGACCGAGCCGAAGTGCCGTCCGCCCCCAGCGGGTTGAAGGTCGTGGCAGGCTCGGACGGCATGCGCTTCACCTGGCGTCCCGCGCCCGGACCCGTACGCCACTACGAGCTGCACCGGGTGCTGCCCGACGACACCCGGCGCTTCCTCGGCGGCACCTGCCAGAGCGCGTACTACGTGCCCGGCCCGGTACCCGAGCGGGGCGAGAAGGCGGCCCGCTTCGAGGTGCGGGCGGTCGGCGAGCTCTACACCGCGTCCGGCCCGGCCCCGGCCGCGCACCCCTGGTAGCCCGGGCCCGCCCGCACCGGCCCGACCCACCCCACCCCGAAACGGAGCACCCCTCATGCATGACGACCGCGGCCTGGTCGAAGCCCGCCTCAAGCGCGTTCTGGACGAGCGCGTCCGTCCCGCCGTGTACCCGGAGTCGGTGCCGCTCGAGGTGGCCGTCTGGAACGCGCCGGGTGAGCCAGTACCGGTGGAGGAGGGCCTGGCCGCCCCGGTGACGCCGATCGCGGTCGGCGATCCGTGGGGCCCGCCCTGGGGTACGAGCTGGTTCCGGGTGACCGGGACCGTGCCCGAGGAGTGGGCCGGGAAGTCGGTGGAGGCGATCCTCGACCTCGGCTTCGACGAGAACATGCCCGGCTTCCAGTGCGAGGGCCTGGTCTACCGGCCCGACGGCACCCCGGTGAAGGGGCTCAACCCGCGCAACCAGTGGGTGCGCGTCGGAGCCCCGGTCGACGGCGGCGAAGAGGTCCGCCTGCACATCGAGGCCGCCTCCAACCCGGTCCTGCTCGACTACCACCCCTTCGTGCCGACGCGGCTCGGCGACATCGAGACCTCGCACCGCGACCCGCTGTACAAGCTGGCCCGCATGGACCTCGCCGTCTTCGACGAGACGGTGTGGCGCCTGGTCATCGACCTGGAGGTGCTCGGCGAGCTGATGGCGGAGCTGCCGGTCGCATCGGGCCGCCGCTGGGACATCCTCCGGGCGGTCGACCGGTCCCTCGACGCGCTCGACCTCCAGGACATCAACGGCACCGCCGAGGCCGCCCGTTCGGAGCTGACGGAGGTCCTGTCCTCGCCCGCCGAACCGTCGGCGCACCGGATCAGCGCGGTGGGCCACGCCCACATCGACTCGGCGTGGCTGTGGCCGCTGCGCGAGACGGTGCGCAAGGTGGCGCGTACGACGTCCAACATGACGGCGCTCCTGGACGACGAGCCCGAGTTCGTCTTCGCGATGTCCCAGGCCCAGCAGTGGGCGTGGATCAAGGAGTACCGGCCCGAGGTGTGGGCGAAGGTCGTCAAGGCGGTGGCCGACGGCCGGTTCGTCCCGGCCGGTGGCATGTGGGTGGAGGCCGACACCAACATGCCGGGCTCGGAGGCGATGGCCCGGCAGTTCGTGCACGGGAAGCGCTTCTTCATCGACGAGTTCGGCGTGGAGAACGACGAGGCGTGGCTGCCCGACACCTTCGGCTTCGCGGCCGGGCTCCCGCAGATCATCAAGGCGGCCGGGTCGAAGTGGCTGCTCACCCAGAAGATCTCCTGGTCCCAGACCAACACGTTCCCGCACCACACCTTCCAGTGGGAGGGCATCGACGGCACCCGGATCTTCACGCACTTCCCGCCCGTCGACACCTACAACTGCGCCATGAAGGGCAGCGAGATCGCCCACGCGGCCCGCAACTTCAAGGACAAGGGGGTCGCCCGGCACTCGCTGGCGCCGACCGGCTGGGGTGACGGAGGCGGCGGCACCACCCGCGAGATGATCGCGAAGGCGGCCCGGCTCAAGGACCTGGAGGGCAGCGCGCGGGTGGTCTGGGAGACCCCGGCGGAGTTCTTCGCCCAGGCACAGCGGGAGTACGCGAACCCGCCGGTGTGGGTGGGGGAGCTGTACCTCGAACTGCACCGGGCGACGCTGACCAGCCAGGCCAGGACGAAGCAGGGCAACCGCAGGAGCGAACACCTGCTGCGCGAGGCCGAGTTGTGGTCGGCGACGGCCGCGGTGCGGGTGGCCGGGTTCGCCTACCCGTACGCCGACCTGGACCGCATCTGGAAGACGGTGCTGCTGCACCAGTTCCATGACATCCTGCCCGGCTCGTCGATCGCGTGGGTGCACCGGGAGGCGGAGAAGACGTACGCGGCGGTCGCGGCGGAGCTGACGGGCCTCGTCGAGAAGGCCCAGCGCGCGCTGGCGGGGGAGGGGACGCAGCCGCTGGTCTTCAACGCGACCCCGCACACCCGGCACGGGGTGGCCGCTGGAGGTGCGGCGGCACCCGCGGGGGCGGCCCGGCCAGAGCTGTCGGCCCGGCCGGACGGCGGCTTCGTGCTCTCCAACGGACTGCTGAGGGTCGAGATCGACGGGCGGGGCCTGGTGGTCTCGGCGTACGACATCGCGGCGGGCCGGGAGGCGATCGTGCCGGGCCGCCCGGCCAACCTGCTCCAGCTGCACCCCGACTTCCCGAACATGTGGGACGCGTGGGACGTGGACGCGTTCTACCGCAACACGGTGACGGACCTGGTCGAGGCGGACGAGGTGGCGCCGGGGGAGGACGCGTCGGTACGGGTGGTCCGCTCGTTCGGGTCGTCCCGCGTGACCCAGGTCCTGACGCTGGCGCCGGACTCCTCGCGCCTGGACATCCGCACGGAGGTGGACTGGCACGAGACGGAGAAGTTCCTGAAGCTGGCCTTCCCGCTGGACGTGCACGCGGAGCGGTACGCGTCGGAGACCCAGTTCGGCCACTTCTACCGGGCGGCGCACACCAACACGAGCTGGGAGGCGGCCAAGTTCGAGGCCTGCAACCACCGCTTCGTGCACCTGGAGGAGCCGGGCTGGGGCGTGGCCCTGGTGACCGACTCGACGTACGGCCACGACGTGACGCGCACGGTGCGCCCCGAGGACGCGGGCACGACCACCACCCTGCGGGTCTCCCTGCTGCGCGCCCCGCGCTTCCCCGACCCCGAGACCGACCAGGGCCTGCACCGGTTCCGCCACGCGCTGGTGCCGGGCGCGACGATCGGCGACGCGGTGCGGGAGGGGTACGGGGTGAACCTGCCCGAGCGGACCGTGCCGGGCGCGGGCCCCGTCGAGCCCCTGGTGGCGGTCGACAACGACGCCGTGGTGGTGACCGCGGTGAAGCTGGCGGACGACGGGAGCGGGGACGTCGTGGTCCGCTTCCACGAGGCGTGCGGCGGACGGGCGCGGGCCCGGCTGATGCTCGGCTTCGCGACGGTCTCCTTCACACCGACCGACCTGCTGGAACGCCCGCTGGGGGAGCCGGAGCCGACGGAGGGCCTGGTGGAGGTGGCCCTGCGCCCCTTCGAACTGCGGACGCTGCGCTTCAGCAGGGGCTGACCCCCTGAGCGCGCCGCCGTGGCCCGCCCCCTTGTCGAGGGCGGGCCTTCGGCTGTCCGTGGATCACCCCGTGAGGGCCGCCCCGGCCGCTGATGCCTGTCGAGCCCTCACACCGGCCGGAACCACACCGTGGCCAGCGGCGGCAGCGTGAGGGAGAGCGACACCGGGTGGCCGTGGGAGGGGGTCGGCTCCGGCTTCAGGGGATCGGGGTTGCCCACGCCTCCGCCGCCGTAGCGGGACTCGTCCGTGTTCAGGATCTCCTGCCACGCCCCGGGCACCTCGGGCACGCCCAGGCGGTACTCCGACCGGACCACCGGAGAGAAGTTGGAGACCGAGAGCAGCGGCGCGCCCTCCGCGTCACGGCGGACGAAGGCGAACACGTTGTCCTCCGCCGCGTCGCCCGCCACCCAGGCGAAGCCCGCCGGATCCGTGTCGCGCTGCCACAGGGCGGGCTGCGCCTCGTACACCCGGTTCAGGTCGCGGACCAGATCGCGTACGCCCCGGTGGTCCGACTCGGCGCTGTAGGACGGGTCGAGCAGCCACCAGTCCGGGCCGTGGCCCTCCGACCACTCCGCTCCCTGCGCGAACTCCTGCCCCATGAAGAGGAGTTGCTTGCCGGGGTGGGACCACATGAAGCCCAGGTAGGCGCGGTGGGTGGCGCGCTGCTGCCACCAGTCGCCGGGCATCTTCGAGACGAGGGCCCGCTTGCCGTGGACCACCTCGTCGTGCGAGATCGGCAGCACGTAGTTCTCGCTGTAGGCGTACACCATCGAGAACGTCATCTCGCTGTGGTGGTACTTGCGGTGCACCGGCTCGTGCTGGACGTAGCCCAGCGAGTCGTGCATCCAGCCCATGTTCCACTTCAGGCCGAAGCCCAGGCCGCCGTGGTCGGTGGGGCGGGTCACGCCGTCCCACGCCGTCGACTCCTCGGCGATGGTCACCACGCCGGGGCAGCGCCGGTAGACCGTCGCGTTCATCTCCTGGAGGAAGGCCACCGCGTCCAGGTTCTCGCGGCCGCCGTGCTCGTTGGGGCTCCACTCGCCGTCCTCGCGCGAGTAGTCCAGGTAGAGCATGGAGGCCACCGCGTCGACCCGGAGGCCGTCGACGTGGAACTCCTCGCACCAGTACGTCGCGTTGGCCACCAGGAAGTTGCGGACCTCCTTGCGGCCGTAGTCGAATTCGAGCGTGCCCCAGTCGGGGTGCTCGGCGCGCGCCGGGTCCTCGTGCTCGTACAGGGTGCGCCCGTCGAACCGCGCGAGCGCCCAGTCGTCCTTGGGGAAGTGGGCCGGCACCCAGTCCACGATCACGCCGATGCCCGCCTCGTGCAGCGCGTCCACCAGGTGGCGGAAGTCGTCGGGCGTCCCCATCCGGGCCGTCGGGGCGTAGAAGCCCGTCACCTGGTAGCCCCAGGACCCGCCGAAGGGATGCTCCGCCACCGGCAGGAACTCGACGTGCGTGAAGCCCAGGTCCTTGACGTAGGTCGGCAGCTGGTCGGCGAGTTGACGGTACGTCAGGCGCGGTCGCCAGGACGCCAGATGGACCTCGTAGACCGAGAACGGGGCCTCGTGCACCGGCCGGGCGGTCCTGCGGGCCATCCAGTCCTGGTCCCGCCAGACGTGGTGCGACTCGGTGACGATCGAGGCGTTGGCGGGCGGCACCTCCGTGCGCCGGGCCATCGGGTCGGCCCGCAGGGTGTGGCTCCCGTCGGGGCGCATGATGTCGAACTTGTACAGTGCCCCGTCGCCCAGGCCGGGCAGGAACAGCTCCCACACGCCGGTCGAGCCGAGCGAGCGCATGGGGTGGGCGGTGCCGTCCCAGTAGCAGAAGTCGCCGGTGACCCGGACGCCCTGGGCGTTCGGCGCCCACACCGTGAACCGGGTCCCCGTCACGCCCTGGTGGGCCATCGGGCGGGCGCCGAGCGCCGTCCACAGCTCCTCGTGCCGCCCCTCGCCGATCAGATGCAGGTCGAGGTCGCCGAGCGACGGCAGGAAGCGGTACGGGTCCTGCACCTCGATCTCGGTGTCCTCGTAGGTGACCAGGAGGGTGTAGTCCGGGATCTCGCGCAGCGGCAGCACCCCGGAGAACAGGCCGTCGCCGTCGTCGTGCAGCTCGGCCCGCAGGCCCTTGCCGAGCACGGTCACGGCCTGCGCGTACGGGCGCAGCGCCCGGAACGCCACCCCGCCGCGCACCGGATGCGCGCCGAGCAGGGCGTGCGGATCGTGGTGGCCGCCGGCGAGCAGGCGGGCCCGGTCCGCGGCGGCGAGGGCGGGCGCGGGGCGTACGCCACGACTCGCCGCCCGGCGCGGCGCGGGCGGCGCCTTGGCGGGCTTCTCCGCCGGCGCCGCGGCCTTGGCGGCGCGGGGGGCGGGTTCGGAGGAGTTGCGGGCGGGGCGCGGGGTCACGGGGTGGGCCTCCTCAAGTGAGGTCGTGCACGGGTGAGTTCAGGACCCGGCCAGGCGGCGGATCGCCGCCATGGGCACGGGCAGCCAGTCGGGGCGGTGCCGGGCCTCGTAGAGCACCTCGTACACCGCCTTGTCGGTCTCGTACGCGCGCAGCAGCTCGGGCGACTCGCGGGGGTCGGAGCCCGACCGCGCCGCGTAGCCCGCGCAGTACGCGTCCCGGCAGTCGGTGGCCCAGTGCGGGTCGGGCGGGCGCGCGGAGCACGACGCGTAGTCGAAGGAGCGCAGCATGCCCGCGACGTCGCGGACGGGGGGCTGGGGGCGGCGGCGCTCGGCGAGCGGGCGGGCCGGCTCGCCCTCGAAGTCGATCACCGACCAGGGGCCGTCGGCGGGCCGCAGGGCCTGGCCCAGGTGGAGATCGCCGTGCACGCGCTGCGCCGTGCCCGCCGAATCGAGGGCCGCGACCGCCTCGAACGCCGCGCGCAGGCCCGGCACATGAGGTGCGAGGGCGGGCACCGCCTGGGCGGTGGAGTCCAGGCGCTCGGTCATCGCGGCCGCGATCAGCGCCGTCTGCGGGCGGCCGAGGGTGATCGGCGCGAAGGCCTCCGCGAGGGCGAGGTGCACCTCGGCGGTGGCCCGCCCGAGTTCGTACGCCTCCTCCGTGAAGGGGCGTTTCTCGGCGAGCGAGGCGAGCGCCAGGGTCCAGCCGTCCTCGGCGCCGCGCAGGAACGGCTGGAGCACGCCGAGGGTCGCGTCCTGGGGCTCGGAGGTGCGGAACCAGGCGGCCGGGGCGGGCACCCGGTCGCAGCCCTGGCGGGCCAGCGCCCACGGCAGTTCCAGATCCGGATTGACACCCGGCTGCACCCGGCGGAACACCTTCAGGATGTACGAATCCCCGTACACCAGCGAGGAGTTGGACTGTTCCACCCCCAGTAGCCGCGGTGCCAGGCCCGGCGGGACCCGCACGTCCGGGGCGTGCTCGAAGCTCAGCGGGCCCACCGAGCCGGGGGTGCGCAGCCGCTCCAGGAGCAGCGCCGCGGACTGCGGGTCCTGGAGGGCGTCGTAGACCGTGCGCCCGGCCAGCGGGCCGTGGTGCGCGCGGCCGATCAGGGCGGGGGCGAGCCGGGGCGGCAGCTGGTCGCGCACCCCGAGCAGGAGCTGGTAGCAGTCGGCGGGCGCCGCCGCGGCCTCGGCGGGGACCGGCGGCGGTGCGTGTTCGGTGCGGACAAGCAGGTGCAGGAAGCCGGGCAGCAGCTCGGTCGCGGTGAGCAGCGCGAAGTCCGTGACGGGACGGCCCTTGCCCGCGAACCAGCGCTGCCGGGGCAGCCATTCGTGCAGGAGCGGGGCGAGCGAGGTCAGCAGCCGGGTGAGGGGAAGGCCGGTGGTACGGGGCGGTGCGGCCTTGGGCATGGCGGCGCATCCTTTCCCCGGGCACACATCGAGTTGCGCAGAGTGTCCCGGATTGCAACAGAAGCTGTCCGGCGGCGCGCGGGGTTCGGGGTTCAGAGTGCCCCGGGCGAAGCGGCCGAAACCGCCTCGCCCCGGGCGGCGGGTCAGGCGGTGGCGGGGTCCTTCCGCAACCGGAACCAGTAGAAGCCGTGGCCGGCCAGGGTGAGCAGATACGGCCATTCGCCGATCGCCGGGAAGCGCACCCCGCCGATCAGCTCGACCGGATGCATCCCGTTGAACGCCCTCAGGTCCAGCTCGGTGGGCTGCGGGAAGCGCGAGAAGTTGTGCACGCACAGCACCAGGTCGTCCCGGCGCTCGCGCAGGAACGCGAGGACGGCCGGGTTCGACGACATCAGCTCGGTGTACGAGCCGAGCCCGAAGGCGGGGTTCTGCTTGCGGATCTCGATCATCCGCCGGGTCCAGTGGAGCAGCGAGGACGGCGAGGCCATGGCCGCCTCGACGTTGGTCACCTGGTAGCCGTAGACCGGGTCCATGATCGTGGGCAGGTAGAGCCGGCCCGGGTCGCAGGAGGAGAAGCCCGCGTTGCGGTCCGGGGTCCACTGCATCGGCGTCCGCACCGCGTCGCGGTCGCCGAGCCAGATGTTGTCGCCCATCCCGATCTCGTCGCCGTAGTAGAGGATCGGCGAGCCGGGCAGCGAGAGCAGCAGCGCGGTGAACAGCTCGATCTGGTTGCGGTCGTTGTCGAGCAGCGGGGCGAGCCGGCGCCGGATGCCGATGTTGGCCCGCATCCGGGGATCCTTGGCGTACTCGGCGTACATGTAGTCGCGCTCTTCGTCCGTGACCATTTCGAGGGTGAGCTCGTCGTGGTTGCGCAGGAAGATGCCCCACTGGGCGTTGCGCGGGATGGCCGGGGTCTTGGCGAGGATTTCGGATACGGGGTAGCGCGACTCGCGCCGCACCGCCATGAAGATGCGCGGCATCACCGGGAAGTGGAACGCCATGTGGCACTCGTCGCCGCCCTTCGCGTAGTCGCCGAAGTAGTCGACGACGTCCTCGGGCCACTGGTTGGCCTCGGCGAGCAGCACCGTGTCCGGGTAGCTGGCGTCGATCTCGGCGCGCACCCGCTTGAGGAACTCATGCGTTGCCGGAAGGTTTTCGCAGTTGGTTCCCTCCTCCTGGTACAGATAGGGCACCGCGTCGAGGCGGAAGCCGTCGATGCCCAGGTCGAGCCAGAAGCGCAGCGCGGAGACGATCTCCTCCTGCACGGCCGGGTTCTCGTAGTTGAGGTCGGGCTGGTGGGAGAAGAAGCGGTGCCAGTAGTACTGCTTGCGGACCGGGTCGAAGGTCCAGTTGGAGGTCTCGGTGTCGACGAAGATGATCCGGGCGTCCTGGAACTGCTTGTCGTCGTCGGCCCAGACGTAGTAGTCGCCGTAGGGACCCTGCGGGTCCTTGCGCGACTCCTGGAACCACTCGTGCTGGTCGCTGGTGTGGTTCATCACGAAGTCGATGATCACGCGCATGCCGCGCTGGTGGGCGGCGTCCACGAACTCCACGAAGTCGGCGAGGTCGCCGAACTCGGGCAGGACGGCGGTGTAGTCCGAGACGTCGTAGCCGCCGTCCCGCAGCGGGGATTTGAAGAACGGCGGCAGCCAGAGGCAGTCGACACCCAGCCATTGCAGATAGTCCAGCTTGGCGGTGATGCCCTTGAGATCCCCTACGCCATCGCCGTTGCTGTCCTGGAAGGACCGCACGAGCACCTCGTAGAACACCGCGCGCTTGAACCACTCGGGGTCGCGATCCTTGGCGGGGGTGTCCTCGAAGGTGTCGTGGACGGGCTCGTTGACGATCATGGTGTGGGTGACCCTCCGATCGGCGGGGACGGTCGCAGGACCAGGATGTGCGCGGGCGCTCGGCCCGGCTCCAGACGCACGTAATTGGCCCTGCCCCAGTGGTAGGTCTCACCGGTGAGCTCGTCGCGCACCGGGACGGACTCGTCCCACGCGAGGCCGAGTGCCGGCATGTCCAACGAGACCGTTGCCTCCTGGGTGTGGTGGGGGTCGAGGTTGGCGACCACCACAATGGTGTTCGACCCCGCCCGTTTGCTGTAGGCGATCAGCGCGTCGTTCCCGGTGTCGTGGAAGTGGACCGAGCGCAGCTGCCGCAGCGCCGGATGGCGGCGCCTGATGCGGTTGAGCGCGGTGATCAGCGGGGCGATCGAGCGGCCCTCGCGCTCGGCCGACTCCCAGTCGCGGGGCCGCAGTTGGTACTTCTCCGAGTCCAGGTACTCCTCGCTGCCTGGCTTGGCCGGGGTGTTCTCGCACAGTTCGTATCCGGCGTAGACACCCCACGACGGGGAGAGCGTGGCGGCGAGCACCGCCCGCACCTCGAAGGCGGGACGGCCGCCCTCCTGGAGGTAGGCGTGCAGGATGTCGGGGGTGTTCACGAAGAAATTGGGCCGCATGTACGGCGCGGACTCGCCCGCCAGTTCGGTGACGTACTCGGTGAGCTCGTGCCGGGTGTTGCGCCAGGTGAAGTAGGTGTACGACTGCTGGAAGCCGATCTTTGCCAGGGTCTGCATCATCGCGGGCCGGGTGAAGGCCTCGGCCAGGAAGATCACGTCCGGGTCGGTGCCGTTGATCTCGGCGATGACCCTTTCCCAGAAGACGACCGGCTTGGTGTGGGGGTTGTCGACGCGGAAGATCCGTACGCCGTGCCCCATCCAGAACCGCAGCAGCCGCACCGTCTCCTCGATCAGGCCGGGCATGTCCCGGTCGAAGGCGATCGGGTAGATGTCCTGGTACTTCTTGGGCGGGTTCTCGGCGTACGCGATCGTGCCGTCGGCCCGGTGGTGGAACCACTCGGGGTGCTTGTCGACCCAGGGGTGGTCCGGGGAGCACTGGAGGGCGAAGTCGAGCGCGACCTCCAGGCGCAGCTCGCGGGCGGCGGCCACGAAGTCGTCGAAGTCGTCGAGGGTGCCGAGGTCGGGGTGGACGGCGTCGTGCCCGCCGTCGGGCGAGCCGATCGCCCAGGGCACCCCGACATCCCAACGCCCCGCCTTCAGGCTGTTGTTGGGGCCCTTGCGGTACGTGGTGCCAATGGGATGGATGGGGGGCAGATAGACCACGTCGAAGCCCATCGCGGCGATGGCGGGGAGCCGTTCGGCCGCGGTGCGGAAGGTGCCGGAGACCGGCTTGCCGCGCTTCTTGAGGACGGCGCCCTCCGAGCGCGGGAACATCTCGTACCAGGAGCCGAACAGGGCGCGCTCGCGCTCGACGAGCAGGGGCATCGGGGGCGAGGCCGTGACGAGCTCGCGCAACGGGTGGTCCGCGAGGGCGGCCTCCGCCTCCGGGGCGTGGGCCGCGGCGAGCCGCTCCGCGGGGGCGCGGCCCGTGTCCCGCAGGGCGTCCGCCACGGCCAGCACCGCCTCGCGCCGCCCCTTGGCCTTGGGCACCCCGGCCGCGGCCCGCTCGTACAGCGCGGCGCCCTCGGCCAGGACCAGCTCGGTGTCGATGCCGGCCGGGATCTTGATGTGGGCGTGGTGGAGCCAGGTGGCGACCGGGTCGCCCCAGGCCTCCACGGTGTAGGTCCATCTGCCCTCGGCGTCCGGGGTGACCTCGGCGCCCCAGCGGTCGGTGCCGGGGGCGAGCTCGCGCATCGGGGTGAAGGGTCCGGCCCGGCCTCCCGGGTCGCGCAGCACGACATTGGCCGCGACGGCGTCGTGGCCCTCGCGGAAGACGGTGGCGGTGACCTGGAAGCTCTCGCCGGCCACCGCCTTGGCGGGCCGGGTGCCGCACTCGACGGCGGGTCGTACGTCGAGCACGGGGATGCGGCCGATTGACGGGTTCGGGTTCACGGGCTCACCTGCGGGTGATTGGTAGGGTTTGCCGCGTTTGCGGGAATCTGTCCTTTTTAACTGCTCCGTTGACGGCTGACCGGCTGCGGGCATGGCCGCTCCTGTCCGCGTTCACTCGAATGGCGTGCGGGAGGGACTGCGGGACTGCGTTACCGAGTGAGCCTTCCACGGTGTACGGGTGGGCATTCCGGCAGCTTGTTAACTACCTGCGCGTAACGGTTCAGACAAGGAAACAGCCGCGCCTTTCGTGGACAGCGGCGCAAACTTTGCCTACCCGTAGGTCAGGTGAGGCGGCGTCAGGACGCGCGCCGGGCCCGGAAGCGGAATCCGCGGGCGGCGCCGCGAGGCGCTGTGGTTGACGGGGCGCGTCGGCACTACCTTCGGGAGTGAAGGAGGGGCGCACATCGCGGTGTGCCCACCCCGGTACGTATCTCCCCTGCGAAGGTGGAAGCGTGAAGGCAATCCGTCGATTCACCGTGCGCCCTGTCCTGCCCGACGCCCTCCGGCCGCTGAGCGACCTCGCGCGCAATCTGCGCTGGTCCTGGCACACGGAGACCCGAGAACTCTTCCAGGCCGTGGATCCCGAGGGCTGGCGGGCGGCGGGTGAGGACCCCGTGCGACTGCTCGGCGCCGTCAGCGCCGCCCGGCTCGACTCGCTCGCCCAGGACCGCCGCTTCCTGCGCAGACTCACCGCCGCCGCCGACGACCTCGACGACTATCTGCACGGCCGCCGCTGGTACCAGGAGCAGAGCGGTGAACTCCCGTCCGCCATCGGCTACTTCTCGCCGGAGTTCGGCATCACCGCGGCCCTGCCGCAGTACTCCGGCGGCCTCGGCATCCTCGCCGGGGACCATCTCAAATCCGCCAGCGACCTCGGCGTACCGCTCATCGGGGTCGGCCTCCTCTACCGGCACGGCTACTTCCGCCAGTCCCTGTCGCGGGACGGCTGGCAGCAGGAGCACTACCCGCTGCTCGACCCCAATGAGCTGCCCGTCTCGCTCCTGCGGGAGGAGGACGGCACCCCGGTCAGGGTCTCGCTCGCGCTGCCCGGCGGCCGGGCCCTGCACGCCACCGTCTGGCAGGCCCGGGTCGGCCGGGTCCCCCTGCTCATGCTCGACTCGGACGTCGAGGAGAACGCCCCCGGCGAGCGCGACGTCACCGACCGGCTGTACGGCGGCGGCAGCGAGCACCGGCTGCTCCAGGAGATGCTGCTCGGCATCGGCGGCGTACGGGCGGTACGCGCGTACTGCCGCCTCACCGGCCACCCGGCCCCCGAGGTGTTCCACACCAACGAGGGCCACGCCGGCTTCCTCGGACTCGAAAGGATCCGCGAACTCGCGGGCGAGGGACTGGAATTCGACGCCGCGCTCGAAGCCGTGCGCGCCGGAACCGTGTTCACCACCCACACCCCGGTGCCGGCCGGAATCGACCGCTTCGACCGCGAGCTGATCGCCCGCCACCTCGGCGACGACGGCGAGCTGCCCGGGGTGCCCGTCGAGAAGATCCTCCAGCTCGGCATGGAGACCTACCCCGGCGGCGAGCCGAACCTCTTCAACATGGCCGTGATGGGGCTGCGGCTCGCCCAGCGGGCCAACGGCGTCTCCACCCTGCACGGCGCGGTCAGCCGGGAGATGTTCGCGGGCCTGTGGCCGGGGTTCGACGCCCAGGAGGTGCCCATCACCTCCGTCACCAACGGCGTGCACGCCCCGACCTGGGTCGCGCCCGAGGTCTTCCGGCTCGGCGCCCGGCAGATCGGCCCGGGCCGTACCGAGGACGCGCTGACCGTGGGCGGCTCGGACCGCTGGGACGCGGTCGCCGACATCCCGGACGCCGAGATCTGGGAGCTGCGCCGGGAGCTGCGCGAGCAACTGGTCACCGAGGCCCGCGAGCGGCTGCGCGCCTCGTGGCGCCAGCGCGGCGCCGGAACGGCCGAACTCGGCTGGATCGACGGGGTGTTGAACCCGGACATCCTCACCATCGGCTTCGCCCGGCGGGTGCCCTCCTACAAGCGGCTCACGCTGATGCTGCGCGACCGGGACCGGCTGATGGAGCTGCTGCTGCATCCGACCCGGCCGGTGCAGATCGTCGTCGCGGGCAAGGCGCACCCCGCCGACGACGGCGGCAAGCGGCTGGTGCGGGAGCTGGTGAAGTTCGCCGACGATCCGCGGGTGCGCCACCGGATCGTGTTCCTGCCCGACTACGGCATGGCCATGGCGCAGAAGCTCTATCCGGGCTGCGACGTGTGGCTCAACAACCCGCTGCGCCCGCTGGAGGCCTGCGGTACCAGCGGCATGAAGGCGGCCCTCAACGGCTGCCTCAACCTCTCGGTCCTGGACGGCTGGTGGGACGAGTGGTTCGAGCCCGACTTCGGCTGGGCCATCCCCACCGCCGACGGCGCCGCGACCGACGAGGACCGCCGCGACGAGCTGGAGGCCAACGCGCTGTACGACCTCATCGAGGACCGGGTCGCGCCGCGTTTCTACGACCGGGGCCCCACCGGGCTGCCGGACCGCTGGATCGAGATGGTCCGCCAGACCCTCACCACCCTGGGGCCGAAGGTGCTCGCGGGACGGATGGTGCGGGAGTATGTGACCCGGCTGTACGCGCCCGCCGCCGCGGCGCACCGGGCCCTCGACCCGGTCACGGCGGGGGAGCTGGCGCACTGGAAGGCGCGGGTGCGCGGTGCCTGGCCGAAAGTCGCCGTCGACCATGTCGAGGCGCTGGCGCCCGCGGCCGCGGCGCCCAACGGCACCGCCGAGCTCGGCTCCACGCTCGCGCTGCGGGTGCGGGTCGCGCTCGGCGACCTCGGGCCCGACGACGTCGAGGTGCAGGCGGTGGCCGGCCGGGTGGACGCGGCCGACGCCATCGCGGACGCGGCGACCTTCCCGCTGAAACCGGCGGGCGGCCCCGATCTGGAGGGCCGCTGGATGTACGAGGGGCCGCTCGCGCTCGACCGCACGGGACCGTTCGGCTACACCGTCCGGGTGCTGCCGGCCCACCGCCATCTGGCGACGTACGCGGAGCTGGGCCTGGTGGCGGGCCCGACCGAGGCGACGGGGGAGGGCGCGGGCGTGCTCATGCGCTGAGCCCGGGGCGCGGCCGGACGGCGCGTACGGCCGCGGACATGGGCGGTGCCCGGAGCCTCATGGGCTCCGGGCACCTTCACTTTCCGGCCAGCCGCCTGGTCAGAAGGTGAGCTTCCAGGGGGACCTCACGGCGTGCGCGGGTCCGGGTCCGTGGAAGGCGGGTGGCTCAGAAGGACAGCTTGAAGTCGGTGATGGTGCCGACGTCGTACTGGGCCTTGTCCTGGACCTTGAGCTTCCAGGTGCCGTTCGCCGGGACGCTGGAGGCGTTCACGGTGTACGTCTTGTCCAGGTTCTGCGTGGAGTCCGAAGAGGAGTTCTTCAGCCGGAACGAGGTGCCGTTCGGGGCCACGAGGTCGATCTGGAGGTCACCGATGTAGGTGTGGGTGATCTTGACCCCGACCTGGAGGGCGGACGGCGCGTTGCCGGTGATGCCCGAGACGGTGACCGGGTCGGTGACCGCGGCGCCCGGGTAGTCCGGGATGGCCACCCGGGCCGTGCTCTCGAACACCTTGCCACCGGGGTTGCCGCCGCCGGCGCGGGCGCCGACGTTGATGGCCGCCCAGGCGTTGGTGACGTTGGTGACCTCGGCGCTGTTCGCCCCGTACAGCTCGGTCGCCGCGGCGATGGTGCCCGCGCGGGCACCCGCGTAGTCCGTGCTGGAGTTGAACTTGGTGGTGAGCGCCTTGTACCAGATCAGCTGGGCCTTGTCGCGGCCGATGGCGGTCACGGGCAGGCCGTCGGAGGTCGGCGAGTCGTAGCTCACGCCGTTGATGACCTTGGCGCCGCTGCCCTCGGAGGCCAGGTAGAACCAGTGGTTCGCCGGGCCCGAGGAGTAGTGGACGTCGAGGTTGCCGACGCCGGAGTACCAGCTGTCCGCGGAGCCGCCGTCCTTGCTCGGCTTGTCCATGTAGCGCAGCGGGGTGCCGTCACCGTTGATGTTGATCTTCTCGCCGATGAGGTAGTCACCCGGGTCCGAGGGGTTGTTCGCGTAGAACTCCACGGAGGTGCCCATGATGTCGGAGGTGGCCTCGTTGAGGCCGCCCGACTCGTCGGCGTAGTTGAGGCCCGCGGTGGCCGCCGTGACGCCGTGCGACATCTCGTGGCCCGCCACGTCGAGCGAGGTCAGCGGGTCGTTGTTGCCCGCGCCGTCGCCGTACGTCATGCAGAAGCAGCTGTCGTCCCAGAACGCGTTCACATACGCGTTGCCGTAGTGGACGCGGGAGTACGCGCCGACGCCGTCGCCGCGGATGCCGCTGCGGCCGAAGACGTTCTTGTAGAAGTCCCAGGTCACCCCGGCGCCGTAGGCGGCGTCCGCGCCGGCGGTCGCGGCGTTGGAGTTGGTGCCGTCGCCCCAGGTGTCGTTGTTCTGCGTGAACAGCGAGCCGGTGCCGGACGTGCCGTGGTTCAGGTTGTACGTCTTGTGGCCGCCGCGCGGGCTGTCCGTCAGGGTGTAACTCGACCCGGACTGCGTCGAGTTGAGGCTGACCTGTCCGCTGTAGTGGGTGTTGCCGACACCGGTCTCGATGCCCTGCCACTGGTGCAGCTTGGCGCCCGTCCGGGCGTCCGTGATGACGTGCAGCTTGTTCGGGGTGCCGTCGTCCTGGACGCCGCCCACGATCGTCTCGTACGCGAGGGTCGGAGCGCCCTTGACCATCCAGATGACCTTGCGGGCGCTGTCCGCCTTGTCCGCCTTGGAACCCGCGGCCTTGGCGGCCTTGAGCGCCTGGCCCTCGGCGGTGGCCGGGGCGTTGGCGGGGGCCGCGGTGGAGACGCCCTTCAGCTGGGCGCTGTTGGCCTTGGCGACGTTCTTCGTCTTGCCGGCCACGGTGTCGACCATCAGGTCGCCGCCGAGCACGGGCAGACCCTCGTACGTGCGCTCGTAGCGGGTGTGCGTGGTGCCGTCCTGGTCCTTGGACACATCGTGGACGACGAGCTTCTCCTGCGCGCCGAGGCCGAGTTCCTTGGCGGTGGCCGCGGTGGTGGCGTTCGCCTGGCGTATGAGCTCGGCGCGCTGGGAGGGGCTGAGACTCGCGGGCAGGGCGCCCGGGTTGCGTACCGCCTGGGCCTTGAGGGCCGCGGTGGCCGCGGAGTCGTCGGGGCGTGCGCTGGCGCTACCTGCCTGGACGCCGACACTGATCATGGCGGCTGCGGCGATCAGGGCGCCGGTGGCGGTGGCACGACGACGGTGCGTGGATCTCACGCGAACTCCTTCTGCGAGGGGGTTCCGGCCGACTGGGTGGGGTCGGCCGGGCAGAGCAAAGCGGAGCGGGTGCGGCACCTGAGCGTGCTGCGGGAAAACTGTGTGCGTGGAACGGGGAGAGAGTGCCAGCAGATGAGAACTGGTGTCAGGAGCGCGTCAAAAAGTTGGCCGAAACACGTCCGTTGACCGAAGGACGCCGTTCGTTAACCGGACGTTTCGGCAATGATGACGGCGAGCCCGTCCAGAAGTCGTTCGAGCCCGAAACCGAAGAGCGAGTCCAAGTCGAGTGTGAACGGCTCGTGTTCGAAGATGGTGCTCAGGACGGGGTAGGCGCCGCTCGACACGATGGCCGCAAACCGACGCCCGTTGCGGTCCATCCACTCGTCGCTGGAGACCCCGGTGTCCCGGAGGGCGTCGCCCTCCAACTCCATGGCCACGCCGAGACCCTGGAGGAACGCGATCAGCACCAGGTGGGCGTGCATGACCTGGTGCACGTCCAGGCTCGTGCCGCGCAGCGCCCGCAGCACCCACTCGGTGTACCGCATCGCCTCCGGCATCGGGTCCGGCCGGATGAAGGACGCCATGGCCCGCGCCATCCACGGGTGCCTGCGGTACGCGGCCCACAGCAGCCGTGCCGCGTGCGTCAGTTGGGCCCGCCAGTCACCGGTCGGGCGCCCGAGGTCCATCTCGCCGAACCCCACGTCCGTCATGAGGCGTACGAGTTCGCCCTTGTTCGGCACGTGCCGGTAGAGCGCCATCGTGGAGGTGCCGAGGTCGCCCGCGATCCTCCGCATCGAGACCCCGGCCGGGCCCTCGGTGTCCGCGATGCGGACCGCGGCGGCCACGACGGTCTCCCGGCTCAACGCGGCCGCACCGCCCGCCGTGTGCGGGGGACCGGCCTCGGCGACCACCGTGCCCACCCCCGGCACCGCCCGCACCAGGCCCTCCCGCGCGAGGGCGGCCAGCGCCTTGGTCGCGGTCGCCATCGCCACCCCCGACTCGCGCACGATGGCCCGCGTGGACGGCACCCGGTCGCCCGGCGCGAGCTCCCCCGAGGCGATGCGGCGGCGGATCCCGGCGGCGATGGTGAGGTAGGGCGGCTGCTCGGTCACGGCGGGCAGTGTACTAGTGCGCCCGACGGTGTCCCACCCCTGCAAACAGGGGAGTTGACGAGGTGCACTAGCCCGCCGGTGGCAGCGTACGCCCGACGCTGTTTCGCTACCGCCATGGACACCACCACCGGCCCCCTCGCGGGCCGCACGGACCCCGCCCCGCCGCGCGCCGGGCGCCGGGAATGGACCGCGCTCGCCGTCCTCATGCTGCCGCTCCTGCTCGTCTCGATGGACGTCTCCGTCCTCTACTTCGCCATCCCGTTCATCAGCGAGGACCTGGCGCCCAGCTCCACCGAGCAGCTGTGGATCCTCGACATGTACGGCTTCGTGCTCGCCGGGCTCCTCATCACCATGGGCGCGCTCGGCGACCGGATCGGGCGCCGCCGCCTCGTGATCGCCGGGGCGGCCGTCTTCGGCCTGGCCTCGTGCGCGGCGGCCTACGCCGGCTCGCCCCAACTCCTGATCGCGGTACGGGCGTTGCTCGGCGTCGGCGGCGCCGCGCTCATGCCCTCCACGCTGGCCCTGATCCGCAACCTCTTCCACGACGAGAAGCAGCGCGCGCAGGCGGTCACCGCCTGGACCGCCGTCATGACCGCGGGCATCTCCTTCGGCCCCGTCGTCAGCGGGGCCCTGCTCGAACACTTCTGGTGGGGCTCGGTGTTCCTCATCAACCTGCCCGCGATGCTCCTCCTGCTGATCCTGGCCCCGCTGCTGCTGCCCGAGGTGCGCCGACGGGCCCCCGGCCGCTTCGACTGGCCGAGCGCCGTGCTCTCGCCGGCCGGGCTGCTCCCCGTGATCCAGGGGATCAAGCAACTCGCCCGGGACGGCATGGCGTTGGTGCCGGTCCTGTCCGTCGTGGCCGGGCTCGTCCTGCTGTCCGTCTTCGTCCGGCGGCAGTCCAGGATCGCCCACCCCCTGGTCGACCTGGAGCTGCTGCGCCGACGCACCTATGGCGGGGCCGTGCTCGCCAACATCTTCGCCATCGCGGCGACCATCGGGATGGCGGTGTTCCTCACGCAGTACCTCCAGTCCGTGCTGGGCAAGAGCCCGTTCCAGGCGGCGCTGTGGAGCCTGGTGCCCGCGAGCGGCGCGTTCGTGGGCGCCCCCACCGGGGCCGTCCTCGCGCGGCGCTTCGACCGGGGGAGCGTCATGGCGGGCGGCTTCGCCGTGTCCGGCTGCGGCTTCCTCGCGCTGACCCAGGTCCACACCGACTCGCCGCTCTGGTTCACCCTCACCGCCTGCGCCGTCTACTCCTCGGGCCTCGTCGCGGCGATGGCCCTCGCCAACGAGCTCGCCCTGGGCGCGGCCCCGCCCGAGCGGGCAGGATCGGCGGCCGCGGTCCTGGAATCGGGCCAGGAGCTGGGCGGGGCCCTGGGCATGGCGATCCTCGGCTCGGTGGGCGCGGCGGTCTACCGGCACGGCATGACCGATGCGCCGACCGCGGCCCGCGAGACGCTGGGCGGGGCGCTGGCGAGCGTGCACGGGCGCGACCTGTCGACGGCGTTCTCCGCCTTCACCCGGGGGCTGGACTTCGCGGCGTTCGGGGCGGTGGGGCTCATGGGTGGGGCGGCCGTTCTCTCCCTGACGCTGCTCAGGGGTCGGCGGGGTTCTGCTCCCTCGGGGAGGTGAGGGGGCCCTCCGGGGGTTGTTGATGCGGGGCGGACCGGGGCTTTCGCGCAGTTCCCCGCGCCCCTTGGGGGGTTGGACGGATGGTTGCCCGCGCCCCTGAGGGGGTTGGGCCGGGGGGTACTGTCGGGCGTCTGATCAGAACGTCGCGAGGAGTACCGCCATGACCGACCTTCGTACCGGGCCGCCCCACTTCGGCAGCGAGCGGGAGATGGTGCGGGCCTTTCTCGACTACCACCGCGCCACGCTGGCCATGAAGTGCGCGGGGCTCGGCGACGAGGAGCTGCGGCGAAGGTCCATGCCGCCCTCCACGCTCACGCTGCTCGGGCTCGTGCGGCACATGGCCGAGGTCGAACGGACCTGGTTCCGCAGGGTGTTCGAGGACCAGGACATCCCGATGGTCTGGTCGGACAAGATCGACTTCCAGGCGGCGTACGACGTGAGCGAGGCCACCGGGGCCGAGGCGTTCGCGGCCTGGGAGGCCGAGGTCGAGCACTCCCGGCGGATCGAGCGCGAAGCCGAGTCCCTCGACCTCGCGGGTCACCAGCCGCGCTGGGGCGAGGACGTGTCGCTGCGCATGGTGATGCTGCACATGATCCACGAGTACGCCCGCCACAACGGCCACGCCGACCTGCTGCGCGAGGGCGTCGACGGAACGGTGGGCGCCTGAGTCCGAGGGCTCAGCGCCAGGGGATGTTCCGCCAGGGGCTGCCCTCGTGCTCGGTGAGGACCCGGTGCGCCTCGACGTTCTGCTGGTAGTAGCGCCCGTACGACTCCTCGTCGAAGCGCAGCACCCGGCCGAGGGCGTACGCCGCCGAGAAGTCCTCCCAGGACCGGTAGGCCGACTTGCTGAGGGCGCCCGCGTAGACGATCGCCTGCTCCGCCTCGTGCGGGGTGCAGAAGCGCGCTTCGAGGCCCCAGCGCGCCAGGTTCACCGCCCGCCCGTAGTCGTAGGCGACCGTGGTGAGGACCCGGCCGTCCGGAGCGAGCAGCCCGTCGGCGCGGAACCGGGCCTCGTACCGGATGATGCGCCGCACCAGCGCCTCGATCTCCTTGACGGAGCCCTGGTCGATCCCGATGTCCTGGGCGTGCCCGGCGGCCGTCTCGCGCCACAGCTCGGCCGGTGGCGGCTCGCCGAGCCCGGACCGCAGCTCCTCGCGCACCCCGAGGACGAAGTCGGGTTCCGGCGGGCTGTTGCGCGCGTCCAGAAGGGCGTCCAACTGCCGCTTGAATCCCGCGGGTTCGGTGATGCCCCAGGACGCGCGCAGCGACGCGAGCTGGCGGGCGTAGCCCTGGTGGACGGTGCCGACCTCGTTCCACGGCACGTCGTTCACGACCGCCAGATGCGCGCCGCAGGCCAGGCCGTAGGCGAGCGGGCCGTGCAGCGCGCCGTGCCGCAGCGCGGTCAGCCGGACGCCCGGGCGCTCGGCCTCCTCGTGGACGCGGCGCCAGACGGCACGGTGCTCGGGCGATGCGGGCAGGAAGAGCTGGGCCGGGGTGCCCGGGTTGACCGCGAGCAGCTGGTTCGGCTCGCGCCAGCCGAAGTCGGCGGCCCACTTCAGGGACACGTCGTGGAACACCCAGTCCGGATGCCACTGCGGGAGCATCCCCCGGGTCAGCACCGGCTTGCACAGCCAGCCCGACGGGTCCCGGTAGGAGGGCCAGTGCACCAGGTCGGGCCGCGCGTCGACCTGGGTCTTCGGTGCGCCGATGTACAGCTCCTCGCGGGCGAGGACGCGCAGCTGCGCCTCCACGTCACCGCGCAGCCCGGCCGTGTGGAGCAGCCACTCCGTCTCGGTCGGCGCCGCCCAGTTGGTTTCCGTCCCCGTTGCCACGCCCCGATCCTACGAACCCCTCCCCGGGCCCGGCGCGGCAGGTGGGGGAAAGTCGCAGGTCGGGGTGGGCGCGCGCCTCGCCGCGGACGAGCGGGAGCGGACCAAAGGCGCCGGGACCTCGTGGCGGCGTGCGCCCGCGCGTTACAGTCCGCGGATGATCCCTCCCCGTGAAGTGCTGCCCGGTGGCGTCGTGTTGAGGCTGGTGTCCCCCGACGACGCCGAGGCCCTGCACCGCGCCTATCTGGCGAACCGGGAGTACCTGGCGCCCTGGGAGCCCCGCCGGCCGGACGACTTCTTCACCGTCGGGGGGCAGGCCGAGCGCATCGCCGAGCGGCTCAAGGAGTTCGCGGAAGGGCGCGGGGTGCCCTGGGTGTTCGAGGACGACGGCGCCGTCGTGGGCACCATCACGCTCTCCGGGCTGGTGCTCGGCCCGTTCCGCAGCGCCAGTCTGGGCTACTGGGTGGCAGCCGACCGGCGCGGACGGGGCCTGGCCGGAGCCGGGGTGACGCGGGTCTGCGCAGCGGCCAGCGACCTGTTCGGCCTGCACCGCGTCGAGGCCGGCACGTTGCTCGACAACACCGCCTCGCAGCGCGTCCTGGCGAAGAGCGGCTTCGAGTCCATCGGGGTGGCGCCGCGCTATCTGCACATCAACGGGCAGTGGCGCGACCACCGCCTGTTCCAGCGCATCCTGCACGACGGCCCGCCCGGCGACTAGGCGCGGGACCGGCAGCCCCCGAGCGCCGCCGGTCCCGTGCAACGTCTCCGGCGCCGCTCAGGCCAGGCTGTCGCGCCAGGCGCGGTGCAGGCCCGCGAAGCGGCCCGTGCCCGCGATCAGGTCGGCGGGAGAGCCGTCCTCGACGATGCGGCCCCGCTCCATGACCAGGACCCGGTCCGCGACCTCGACCGTGGACAGCCGGTGGGCGATCACCACCGCCGTACGGCCGTGGAGGACCGTGTGCATGGCGCGCTGCACCGCCCGCTCGCCCGGGATGTCCAGAGAGCTGGTCGCCTCGTCGAGGATCAGGACCGCCGGGTCGGCGAGCAACGCCCGCGCGAAGGCGACGAGTTGGCGCTGCCCCGCCGAGATGCGGCCGCCCCGCTTGCGTACGTCCGTGTCGTAGCCGTCGGGCAGACCCGCGATGAAGTCGTGCGCGCCGATCGCCTTCGCGGCCTGCTCGATCTCCTCCCGGGTGGCGTCCGGCCGGCCGATCGCGATGTTCTCCGCGACCGTGCCGGAGAACAGGAACGCCTCCTGGGTGACCATGACGACCCCGCGCCGCAGGTCCCGTACGGACAGCTCGCGCAGATCCGTCCCGTCCAGCAGGACGCGGCCCTCGGTCGGATCGTAGAAGCGGGCCAGGAGCTTGGCGAGGGTGGACTTGCCCGCGCCCGTCGAGCCGACCACGGCCACGGTCTGGCCCGCCGGGATGGTCAGGTCGAACCGCGGCAGCACCTCGCCGCCGGTCCGGTAGCCGAAGCCGACCTGCTCGAAGTCGACGCGGCGGCCCGGGAGTTCACCCGCGCGCCCAGGCAGCTCGGACGGCCGGACCGGCTCCGGCACGGACGGGGTCTGGGCGAGCAGCCCGGCGACCTTCTCCAGGGACGCGGCGGCCGACTGGTAGGAGTTGAGGAACATGCCGAGCCGGTCGATGGGGTCGTACAGGCGGCGCAGGTACAGCACCGCGGCCGCGAGCACGCCCAGCTCCAGGTCGCCGTCCGCGACCCGGGTGGCGCCCCACAGCACCATGGCGGCGACGGCCGTGTTGGCGACCAGCCGGGAGCCCACCACATAGCGGGCCATCTCCAGGAGCGCGTCGCCGTTCTTGCGCTCGTGCCTGCGGTTCAGCTCCTGGAACTCGGCGTCGTTGGCCCGCTCCCGCCGGAACGCCCGCACCGGCCGGATGCCGTTCAGGGTCTCGGCGAACTTGACGATCACCGCCGCGATCGCCGTGGACCGCGCCGCGTACACCGCTCCCGCCCGGCGCTGGTAGAGCCGGATCAGGAAGTGCAGCGGCACATAGGAGGCGACGGCGAGCGCGCCGATGCCCCAGTCGAGCCAGAGCAGCATCGCGCAGATGTAGACCGAGGAGAGGATCACCCCGATCAGTTCCTGCAGCCCCTCACTGAGCAGCTCCCGCAGCGACTCGACGTCCGTGGTGGAGCGCGAGATCAACCGGCCCGAGGTGTACCGCTCGTGGAAGTCCACGCTCAGCGCCTGGGCGTGCCGGAAGATCCGCCCGCGCAGGTCGAGCAGCACGTCCTGGTTGACCCGCGCGGAGGTCCGGACGAACGCGTACTGGAAGAACCCGGAGGCCAGCGCGCACAGCAGGTATCCCGCGCCGATGGCGATCAGCGGCCCGTAGTCGTGCGCGCGGAACGCCGGGACACCCCGGTCGATGGCGTACGCGACGAGCAGCGGCCCCGCCTGTGCGGCGGCCTGCTGCACCACGAGCATGAGCGTCGCGATCACCACGCGGCGGCGCAGCGGCCGCAGCAGTGACCTGAGCAGCGCGCCGGTCGCGCCCGGGGGAGCGGGCAGTTCGTCCCGGTCGAAGGGGTCGCCGTCACGGCCCGCGCCGCCGGGCGGCAGCTCCTCTTCGCTGGTGGCCTGCTCGGCCCCGACCGTCGTGGTCATCGCCCGTCCTCCCCGTCGCCCTGGTCGCCCTCGTGGTCGTGCTCGCCCGCGCCCGACATCAGCCAGGCGTACTCGGCGTTGTCGCGCAGCAGTTCCTGGTGTGTGCCGACGGCCGCGATCCTGCCGTCCGACAGGAGTGCCACCCGGTCGGCGAGCATCACCGTGGACGGGCGGTGCGCCACGACCAGCGCGGTGGTCTCCCGCAGCACCCGCCGCAGCGCCGCCTCGACCAGCGCCTCCGTGTGGACGTCCAGGGCCGACAGCGGGTCGTCGAGGATCAGGAACCTCGGCTGCCCCACCACCGCCCGCGCCAGCGCGAGCCGCTGCCGCTGCCCGCCCGACAGACTCAGCCCCTGCTCACCGACCTGGGTGTCCACGCCCTGCGGCAACTGCCGTACGAACTGGGCCTGCGCGATGTCGAGCGCCCGCTCCAGATCGGCCGAACTCCCGCCGCCCATCAGCACGTTGTCCCCGACGGAGGCCGAGAACAGGGTGGGCTCCTCGAACGCGACCGAGACGAGACCGCGCAGCCGGTCCCGGGACATCGCCGCGATGTCCTCCCCGTCCAGGGTGATCCGGCCCCCGCTCAGCTCGTGCAGCCGCGGTACGAGCGCGGTGAGCGTGGTCTTCCCGGACCCGGTCCCGCCGACCAGAGCCATCGTCTCCCCGGCCCGAATGTGCAGATCGACCCCCGCGAGCACGGGCGGGCCCCCGTCCCCCGCATCGGGATACCGAAAGACCACCCCCTCGAACCGAATCCCACCCCGATCCCCGGAGCCCCCCTCCGCCACGAGCCCCCTGCGACCCGCGAGCTCATCAGGAGACGTAACACCCCCGTCCCTCTGGACGCCTGTTGCCGCGATCCCGGAGACCGCGTCAGCCTCTAGGACCCCTGCCGCCCCGAGCCGGTCAGCCTCTCGGGCGTCGGCCGGTTCAGCGCCTGCGGCGCGGTGTGGCGCGACGGGGGCTGCCGCCTCACCGTCTCGGGCGTCGGCGGGTGCGATGTCGGCCCCGGTGGGCTGGGGGGCCACTTCAGCCCCTCCGGCGTTCGAGGAGCGGGGGTCCGGGGGCAGCGCCCCCGGTGCGCGGTTCGCGGACGACGTGCTCGCGGGAGCGGTCCCGAGGGCGTGGCCCTCGCCGGGGACCGGGGCGGAGCCCCGAGCGGCGTCCAGGGGCGCGGCCCCCTGGGGGTGGCCCGGGGGCAGCGCCCCCGAGGGGTGGCCCGTGGAGGCACCCGGCGCCTCCACTTCCTCCTCCGCGTCCATGACCTCGAAGAACCGCGCCGTCGCCGTCGCGGACTCCTGGCTCATCGCGAGCAGGAACCCGATCGACTCCACCGGCCACCGCAGGGCAAGCGCCGTGGAAAGGAACGCCACCAGCGTGCCGGCCGAGAGGTCCCCGTCGGCCACCTGCACCGTGCCGAGCACGAGCGCCGCGCCGATGGCGAGTTCGGGGATCGTGGTGATCAGGCCCCAGAGCCCGGCGAGCAGCCGCGCCTTGGCGAGCTCGGTGCCGCGCAGCCGCCCGGAGAGTTCGCGGAAGGCCAGCGCCTGGCTGCGGTGCTGACCGAACCCCTTGATGATCCGGATGCCGAGCACGCTCTCCTCGACGACGGTCGTCAGATCGCCCACCTGGTCCTGCGCCTGGCGGGCGACCAGCGAGTAGCGGGTCTCGAAGAGCGAGCACAGGACCACCAGCGGGATCACCGGCACGAGCAGCACCAGCCCGAGGCTCCACTGCTGCGACAGCAGGATGGCGAACCCGGCCAGGATCGTCACCCCGTTGACGACGAGGAAGGTCAGCGGGAACGCCAGGAACATCCGCAGCAGCATGAGATCCGTGGTGCCGCGCGACAGGAGCTGGCCCGAGGCCCAGCGGTCGTGGAACGCCACCGGAAGCCGCTGCACATGCCGGTACAGATCGGCCCGCATGTCCGCCTCGACGCTCGCGAGCGGGCGCGCCACGAGCCACCGCCGGAACCCGAAGAGCGCCGCCTCCGCCAGCCCGAGCAGCAGCAGGTACAGCGCGCCGAGCCACACCCCGCCCGGGTCGCGGTCGGCGACCGGGCCGTCCACGATCCACTTCAGTACGAGCGGGATCACCAGACCGAGGCAGGAGGCGACGATCGCCACACCGGCCGCGCTGAACAGGCGAGTTCGTACGGGGCGTACATACGGCCAGAGCCTCAGGAGCGAGCGCGTGGCCGACTGGTCCTTGGTAGCTGCATCTGTTTCGGACATCAGGGCCGAGCCTACGGACGGGCACTGACAGTGCCCAGTGAGTTTCGGACGGGTCCCGCTGGTCCGCTGGTCCTAGGACCGGTCGGGCCCCGGTGGGGGCGAGAGAGCACGCCCGGGAGCCGGGCGAAGAGGATCCCGCCCTGGTCGCAGCGCGCAGGGGTCGTACCGCCCATCAACCGATCGGTTGATCCGGGGTCGAGCGCGATGGGCGATGTGGCGGACCCCCGCCGGACGGGATTCTCAATCCATGCCCATCATCGAGGTCAACTCAGTGCGCAAGACATACGGCCGCAGGCCCGCCGTCGACGGCGTCAGCTTCGCCGTCGAGGAGGGGGAGATCTTCGGGATCCTCGGGCCCAACGGCGCCGGCAAGACCACCACCGTCGAGTGCATCGAGGGGCTGCGGGTCCCGGACGCCGGGACGATCCGGGTGGCCGGCCACGACCCCGTCGCCGACCACGACGAGGTGACCCGCATCCTCGGCGCCCAGCTCCAGGAGAGCGAACTCCAGCCCAAGCTCACCGTGCGCGAGGCGCTCGAACTGTACGCCGCCTTCTACCCGAACCCGGCCGACTGGCGTCCGCTCGCCGACCGCCTCGGCCTCGCGGAGAAGCTGAACACCCGCTTCGCCAAGCTGTCCGGCGGCCAGAAGCAGCGCCTGTTCATCGCGCTCGCCCTCATCGGCAACCCCCGCGTCGTGGTGCTCGACGAACTCACCACCGGCCTCGACCCGCGGGCCCGGCGCGACACCTGGGAGCTGATCGAGGACGTACGCCGCGGCGGTGTCACCGTCCTGCTCGTCACGCACTTCATGGAGGAGGCCCAGCGCCTCTGCGACCGGGTCGCCGTCATCGACAAGGGGCGGATCGCCGCCCTGGACACCCCCTCCGGACTGATCCGGCGGGCGGCCGGCTCGACCGTCATCTCCTTCACCCCCTCGGCACCGCTCGACGGCCTCGCCCTGGACGCGCTGCCGCAGGCCGCCGCCGTGGAGGAGAAGCACGGCCGGGTGACCATCCACGGCACCGACGAGACCGTCAACGCCGTGATCACCCTGCTCGCCCGGCATCACATCACCGCCCACCAACTCCGCGTCTCCGAGGCCACCTTGGACGACGCGTTCCTGGACCTGACGGAGGCCTCGGCATGACCACCACCCTCACCTCGCAGCGCCCCGCCCGCGCCACCCGCACCTCCCGTCCGGCCGCCGTCGCCGTACTGAGGACGGAGGCCAAGCTGTTCCGCCGCGAGCCCGCCGGACTGTTCTGGATCATGGTGTTCCCGACCGTCCTGCTGGTCGTCCTCGGCTCGATCCCCGGCTTCCGCGACCCCGACAAGGCGCTCGGCGGCATCCGCTTCGTCGACGCCTATGTCCCCGTCGCCGTGCTCCTCTCCATGATCATGGCGGGCCTCCAGGCCATGCCGCCGGTCATCACCGGATACCGCGAGCGCGGCATCCTGCGCCGCATGTCGGCCACCCCCGTCCGCCCCTCCGCCCTGCTCGGCGCCCAGATGGGGCTGCACGGAGTGGCCGCCGTGATCTCGGCCGCCCTGTCCATCGCGCTGGGCCGCCTCGCCTTCCATGTGGCGCTGCCGCACCAGCTCTTCGGATACGCCTTCGCCCTGCTGCTCGCCGTGCTGAGCGCGCTCGCCCTCGGCGCCCTGGTCTCCGCCCTCTCCCGCACCTCGAAGGTCGCCAACGCCATCGGCTCCGCGGTGTTCTTCCCGATGATGTTCAGCGCGGGTGTGTGGCTGCCCGTCCAGGCGATGCCCGACACCCTGGGCCGCATCGTCGAGCTGCTGCCCTTCGGCGCGGCCGCCCAGGCCCTCAACGAGGCCGCGGCCGGCGGCTGGCCCGGCTGGGACCACCTCGGTGTCCTCGCCCTGTGGACCGTGCTCCTCTCGGCGGCCGCCACCCGCTGGTTCCGGTGGGAATGACAGCCGTGTCCTCCTGGGCCGGTCCCGATGCCGGACCGCGCGTGGACGAGACTGGGGCCATGAGCGACGGGGCGAGCACGGCGAAGCGGGATCCGGTGGAGGAACGGTGGGAGACGTTCCACCACTGGGGCCCCTATGGACTCCTCCTCATCGGCTGCCTCGCCTCCGCCGTCACCGCGGACCTGATCATGAGCACCGCCGACCGCTGGGCCGCCGCCGCCCTGGTCGGCGGCGCCCTGCTGCTCCAGCTCTGCTGGGGCCGGTTGCGCCGCTCCCGGCCGGGCCCGAGCACCGCGGGGGCCGTCTACTACTTCTCGCGCTGGGGTCTCGCCTTCGCGCTGACCTGGCTCAACCCGTTCTTCGCGTTCTACGCCGTCTGCGGTTACTTCGGCGCCCAGGCGCTGCTGCGCCGGCGGGTGCTGAAGATCGGCCTGTTCATGACCGCGGTCACCATGGCCGGCTCCCAGTCCGGCGGGCTGCCGCCGAAGGGACCCACGGGGTGGGTGGTGTTCGGCGCGGTGCTCGCCGTCAACGTCGTCCTCCTCACCGTGTTCAGCCATCTCGCCGCCCAGGAGGACGAGCGGGCCCGGGTGCAGACCGCGACCATCACCGAACTGGAGCTCACCAACGCGCGGCTCCAGCAGGCCCTCGACGAGAACGCCGCCCTGCACGCCCAACTCCTGCTCCAGGCGCGCGAGGCGGGCGTCGCCGACGAGCGCCGCCGGCTCGCCGCCGAGATCCACGACACCATCGCCCAGGGCCTGGCCGGGATCATCGCCCAGCTCCAGGTGGTCACGAGCAGCACCGACCCCGACCTCGTACGCGAACACCTCTCCAGCGCCCAGGCGCTGGCCCGGCACAGCCTCGGCGAGGCCCGCCGCTCGGTGCAGAACCTCAGCCCCCTCGACCTCGAACACGACCCGCTGCACGAGGCGTTGAAGAAGACCGTCGCCGAGTGGGGCGCCCGGCACGGCGTCCGCGCCGACTTCCTGGTGACCGGCACCGCCGTGCAGCTCCACGACGAGATCGAGGCCACGCTGCTCCGCATCGCCCAGGAGGCCCTCGCCAACGCGGGCCGCCACGCCCACGCCTCCCGCGTCGGCGTCACGCTCTCCTTCATGGGCGACGAGGTCTCCCTCGACGTCCGCGACGACGGCCGGGGCTTCGACCCGCTGGGCCTCCCGGCCCGCACCGGCGCCGGGGGCTTCGGCCTCGACGGCATGCGCGCCCGCGCCGAACGCATCGCGGGCAGCGTCACCGTGGAATCGGAGCCCGGCCATGGCACCGCGGTCTCCGCCCGCGTACCGTTGGTCCCCCATGAGCACTGACGCCACCATCACCCTCCTGATCTGCGACGACCACCCCGTAGTGCGGGACGGTCTGCGCGGCATGTTCGCCTCGGCCGACGGCTTCGAGGTCCTCGGCGAGGCCGCCGACGGAGTCGAGGGCGTCGACCTCGCCCAGCGGCTCGACCCGGACGTCGTCCTGATGGACCTGCGGATGCCCGGCGGCGGGGGAGTGGCGGCCATCGCCGAACTCACCCGGCGCGGGCTGCGCTCCAAGGTCCTCGTGCTCACCACGTACGACACCGACTCGGACACCCTCCCCGCGATCGAGGCGGGCGCCACCGGCTACCTCCTCAAGGACGCGCCGCGCGAGGAGTTGTTCACCGCGGTGCGCGCCGCCGCCGCGGGCCGCACCGTGCTCTCCCCGGCCGTCGCCTCCCGGCTGGTCACGGCGGTGCGCACGCCCGCGGTCCCCGCCGGTGAGCCGCTCTCGGGCCGTGAGCGCGAGGTCCTGGAACTGGTCTCCAAGGGCACCTCCAACCGGGAGATCGCCCGGGCCCTGTTCATCAGCGAGGCCACGGTGAAGACCCATCTGACGCACATCTACGGCAAGTTGGGCGTCAAGGACCGCGCGGCCGCCGTGGCGGTGGCGTACGACCGCAAGATCCTCGGCTAGCCGCCGCCCCTCGCGCCGTTCTCACCAGAGTCCGGGTATCAGCCTTCGGGTCCCGGCCGCGTACTCCCGGTAGGCGGTGCCCAGCGCCTCCGACAGGAGCTTCTCCTCGACGCGGATGCGGTAGCCGAGCGCCAGCGCGCCGCCCGCCGCGAGCACGAGGAGCGCGGCCGCGTTGTCCAGGGTCACCCCGAGCGCGAGACCCGCCAGCGCGATGCCGCTGTACGCGGGATGGCGCACCCAGCGGTAGGGACCCGACCGCACCACGCGGTGGTCCTGCTGGACATGGACCGTGCCGCGGAAGAAGCGGCCCAGGGTGACGATGGCCCACAGCCGCAGGCCTGCCCCGGCCCACGCGACGAGCAGCACCACGAGCCGTGCGGCGGCCGAGGACGTCGAGTAGTCGAGCGCCGGCGTCGCGCGGGCCACCGGGTGGACCGCCCACGAGATCGCGACGGCCGCCGCCACCAGGACCAGCAGGCTGCGCCACTCGGTGCGCTCGGTGGGCGCGCTGTTGGTCAACTGGCGGACCTGAAGAATGAGTTCACAGGCCAGCCAGGCGTAGAGGGTGATCTGGATCGCCAGACCGAGGTCGCCGCTCATGCCGCACCACTCCTTCGTCGCGCGCCGATGGCTCCGGCACGTTCGACGATCGCAGCCGGGGCGGGTGGAGCGGATCGGCCCGGGGGTGGACCGCGAGGTGGAGCTTTCGCCGCCCCGCCTCCACCCGCCGTCCACCCGGGCCGCTCCCTGCTGCCATGCCGTCCCGTCCCGACCGGGCCCGCGCCTACCCCGCCACCTTCAGCACCAGCACCGACCGGGCCGGAAGCGTCACGGTCTCGCCGCCGCGGTGCTCCCGCCCCGGCGCCGTCGCCTGTTCCTCCTCCGAGGTGTCCACGACCAGCTCGTAGGACGCGGCCCACGGCGGCCCCGGCAGCACGCAGCTCGCCGGGCGGTCCGCCGAGTGCAGCAGGATCAGGAAGCTGTCGTCGGTCACCGGGGCGCCCCGCGCGTCGCGGCCCGGGATGTCGCGGCCGGACAGATAGAGGCCCAGCGTCGCGGTCGGCGCGTACCAGTCCTGCTCCGTCATCTCCTCGCCCCGCGCCGTGAACCAGGCCAGGTCCCGCAGCCCGTCCGCGCCCTGCGCCCGGCCGGAGAAGAAGGCGCGGCGGCGCAGCACCGGATGGCGGTGTCTCAACTCCACGAGCCGGGTGGCCAGTTCGAGCAGCCCGCGCGGTCCTGGCTTCTCCAGGAGCGACCAGTCGACCCAGCTCACCTCGCCGTCCTGGCAGTAGGCGTTGTTGTTGCCGCCCTGCGTGCGGCCCATCTCGTCGCCCGCGACCAGCATCGGCACCCCGGTCGACACCAGCAGGGTGGTGAGCAGGTTCCGCAGCTGGCGGCGGCGCAGCGCGTTGATCCGCGGGTCGTCGGTCTCGCCCTCCACCCCGCAGTTCCAGGCCCGGTTGTCCTGGGTGCCGTCCCGGTTGCCCTCCCCGTTCGCCTCGTTGTGCTTGCGCTCGTACGACACCAGGTCCCGCAGGGTGAAACCGTCGTGCGCGGTCACGAAGTTGATGGAGGCGTACGGGCGCCGGCCGCCCCAGGCGTACAGGTCGCTGGAGCCCGAGAGCCGGTAGCCGAGGTCGCGCACGTCCGGCAGCGCGCCCCGCCAGAAGTCCCGTACGGCGTCGCGGTAGCGGTCGTTCCACTCGGTCCACAGCGGCGGGAAGGAGCCCACCTGGTAGCCGCCGTTGCCCACGTCCCACGGTTCCGCGATCAGTTTCACGCGGCGCAGCACCGGGTCCTGGGCGATCACGGCGAGAAAGGGCGACAGCATGTCCACGTCGTGCATCGAGCGGGCCAGCGCCGCCGCCAGGTCGAACCGGAAGCCGTCCACCCCCATCTCGGTCACCCAGTAGCGCAGCGAGTCCGTGATGAGGCGCAGCACATGGGGCTGGACCACATGAAGGGTGTTTCCGCAGCCCGTGTAGTCGGCGTAGCGGCGCGCGTCGGACTGGAGGCGGTAGTAGCCGCGGTTGTCGATGCCGCGCAGGGACAGCGTCGGCCCCAGCTCCCCGGCCTCGGCGGTGTGGTTGTACACCACGTCGAGGATGACCTCGATGCCGGCCGCGTGCAGCGCCCGCACCATCCGCTTGAACTCGCCGACCTGCTGTCCGGCCGTCCCGGACGCGGAATAGGCGGCGTGCGGGGCGAAGTAGCCGATCGAGTTGTAGCCCCAGTAGTTCCGCAGCCCGCGCCGCAGCAGGTGGTCCTCGTGCGCGAACTGGTGGACGGGGAGCAGCTCGACGGCCGTCACGCCGAGCCGCACCAGATGGTCCACGGCCGCCGGATGCGCGAGCCCCGCGTAGGTGCCGCGCAGCCGCTCGGGGATCTCCGGGTGCAGCCGGGTGAAGCCGCGTACGTGCAGCTCGTAGATGACCGAGTCGGACCAGGGCGTCTTCGGGCGCCGGTCGTCCGACCAGTCGTCGTCGTCCTGCACCACCACGCCCTTGGGGACGTGCGGCGCCGAGTCCCGGTCGTCGCGGACGGTGTCGGCGACCTGCTGCTGCGGCCAGTCCCGCACGTGCCCGTACACCTCGGGCGGCAGCGCGAAGTCCCCGTCCACGGCCCGCGCGTACGGGTCGAGGAGCAGCTTCGCCGGGTTCCAGCGGGCGCCCGTCCACGGGTCCCAGCGCCCGTGCACCCTAAATCCGTAGCGCTGCCCGGGGTGCACTCCCGGCACGAAGCCGTGCCAGATCTCGTGGGTCAGTTCGGTGAGCGCGAGCCGGGTCTCGGTGCCCGCCGCGTCGAAGAGGCAGAGCTCGACCGATTCGGCGCCGCCCGCCCACAGCGCGAAGTTGGTGCCCGCGACGCCGTCCGGGCCGACCCGGAAGCGGGCGCCCAGCGGGGTGGGCGCGCCCGGCCAGACAGGGGGGCGCAGGGCCCCCGGTTCGCCCCGGTGGCCGTTCACCTCGCGGTGCCCCCGCGGGCCGGGCGCGCGCCCCGCGGCACCCCGCACTGCCTCCTGCTCGGCTGCGCTCGACACCTGACGGCCTCCCGCGGCTCGGCGCAGGGCAGCGCGCGGCGTCCCGGCCGCGGCTCCCCATGCGTGTCCCTGCACCTGTTCTTCCCGCAACAGCCCTCGTACTCACGTTTCCCTGGGCGGGGCCCGGTCGTTGGGCGGGGCGTGAGAGACGTACTGAAGCGGGCAGGGGCGGGCGCGGCCGCCGCCCTGGCATGGGCAGGACTGACGGCGGTCCTGGTGACCGCGCTGACCGGGTGCTCGGGCGGCACCCTGGACATCGGCGACATCGGGGGCAAGCCGTTGACGCCGAAGGAGGCCATCCTGGTGACTCCGGACGACGGGGCCAAGGGGGTCAAGGCGGACGGGAAGGTGGAGGTGCGGGTGCCGGGCGGGCGCCTTGAGCGGGTCAGGATGATGAAGACGGAGGACGCCCAGCCCGAGGAGGTGCCGGGCAGGATCTCCGCGGACGGGCTCACCTGGACACCGAGCGCGGGCTCGCTGCAACTGGCCGCGCTGTACACGGTGGACACCGTCGCCCTGGACGGCCACGGCAGGCGCCAGGCCCGCCACACGACCTTCACCACGTATGTGCCCGAGCACCGGTTCATCGGCTACTTCAAGCCGGAGAACCGTTCGACGGTGGGCGTCGGCATGATCGTCTCGTTCAACTTCAACCAGGCGATCAAGGACCGGGCGGCCGTCGAGCGCGCCATCAGGATCACCTCGCAGCCCCCGGTGGACGTGCGGGGCCACTGGTTCGGCAAGGACCGGCTCGACTTCCGGCCCGAGAAGTACTGGGCGCCCGGCACCAAGGTCACCGTCGACATGCATCTGCGCGACGTGGTCGCGGCCCCCGGCGTGTACGGCATCCAGGACAAGACGGTGGGCTTCACCGTGGGGCGCGCCCAGGAGTCCCTCGTGGACGCGGAGGCGCACACCATGGAGGTGCGGCGGGGCGGCGAGCTGGTGTCCACGCTGCCGATCTCGGCGGGCTCGCCGAAGAACACCACGTACAACGGGAAGATGGTCGTCACCGAGATGTACGACGTGACGCGGATGAACAGCCAGACCGTCGGCTTCGGAGGGGAGTACGACATCCCGGACGTTCCGCACGCCATCCGGCTGACCAACACCGGCACCTTCCTGCACGGCAACTACTGGGCCCCCTCCAGCACCTTCGGCAACTCCAACACCAGCCATGGGTGTGTCGGTCTGCGGGATGTGAAGGGCGGCAGCTCGGACACCCCGGCGGGCTGGTTCTTCGACCGCACCCTCATCGGCGACGTGGTCGAGGTCGTCAACTCCCACGACCGTCAGGTCGCGCCCGACAACGGGCTCAGTGGCTGGAACCTGGACTGGGCGAAGTGGAAGGCGGGCTCCGCGATCTCCTGATTCGGGCTCACCCCTCGAACGCACGGCCCCTGACCGTTCCCGGTTAACGAACCGGGAACGGTTCCTGTGTTTTACCTGAGGGTTCCCGGACAAGTTGGGACTGAACGGTGACATGGGAGGGGAGATCGGGGCCCTTCCGGTGTGATTATCTAGCGCCGTGCGTGCGCGAGGACGTGCGCGGGGGTGAGTGAGTGCGGGCGGTGGCGGGGCCACGCCGTGCGAGGGGAGAAAAAGTCTTGAACGGGCAGCCAATTTCGGGGGCTTCGGCCGGGGCCGGGCGGCGCGGGAGCCGGGGCGGCGCACTGCTGGCCCTGCTGTTCGGCGCGATGCTGCTGCTGGTCACCGCGTGCGGCGGGGGCGACGGCTCCAGCTCCAAGGCCAAGGCGGGCAGCGGCGGCGGCGAGGACACCAAGGCCTCCGAAGCCGTCGTCACCATCCTGCCGGCGGACAACGCCAAGGACGTGGCCACGAACGGCGCGCTGAAGATATCCGCCGACAAGGGCAAGCTGTCCGCCGTCACCGTGGCCGACAGCAAGGGCAACGCGGTCGCGGGCAAGATATCCGCGGACGGCCTCGGCTGGGCCCCGGACCAGCACCTCGCCTCCGCGACGCAGTACAAGGTCCACGCGGTCGCCAAGGACGCCAAGGGCCGCGAGTCCGCCAAGGACACCACCTTCACCACCCTCGTGCCGACCAACACCTTCATCGGCCAGTACGTGCCCGAGGACGGCGAGACCGTCGGCGTGGGCATGCCGGTCTCCATCAACTTCAGCCGCGGGATCACCAACCCGGACGCGGTGAAGAAGGCGATCACCGTGACGGCCGAGCCGTCCGTCCCGGTCGAGGGCCACTGGTTCGGCAACGACCGCCTCGACTTCCGGCCCGAGCAGTACTGGGCTCCCGGCACCAAGGTCACCGTCAAGTTCAACCTCGACGGCGTCGAGGGCCGCCCCGGTGTCTACGGCAAGCAGACCCGCACCATCCACTTCACCATCGGCCGCTCCCAGGTCTCCACCGTCGACGCGAGCGCCCACACCATGAAGGTGGAGCGCGACGGCAAGCCCCTGAAGACCATCCCGATCAGCGCGGGCTCCCCGGCGAACACCACGTACAACGGGCAGATGGTCATCAGCGAGAAGTACGAGGTGACCCGGATGAACGGGGCCACGGTCGGCTTCGGCGGCGAGTACGACATCAAGGACGTGCCGCACGCGATGCGCCTGTCCAGCTCGGGCACCTTCATCCACGGCAACTACTGGGGCGACCCGTCGGTGTTCGGCTCGGCCAACACCAGCCACGGCTGCGTCGGTCTGCGCGACGCGCGCGGCGCGGGCGACCCGTCCACGCCGGCGGCCTGGTTCTACAACAACTCACTCATCGGTGACGTGGTCGTCGTGAAGAACTCCAAGGACAAGGTCATCCAGCCCGACAACGGCCTCAACGGCTGGAACCTCTCCTGGTCGGAGTGGACCAAGTAACTCCTCGTACGAGACCGACCGACGGACCCGGGCTGTGAGCGACAGCACCGGGTCCGTTGTCGTTAGTGACCGTTAACCTGCCTTCATGACTGTGAACCTCGAAGTTTCCGAAGGCGTCGGCACCATCCGCCTGGACCGCCCCCCGATGAACGCCCTCGACGTCGCGACCCAGGACCGGCTGCGCGAGCTGGCCGAGGAGGCGGCCCGGCGCACGGACGTGCGGGCCGTGGTCCTGTACGGCGGGGAGAAGCTGTTCGCGGCGGGCGCGGACATCAAGGAGATGCAGGCCATGGACCACGCGGCGATGGTCGTACGCGGCCGGGCGCTGCAGGACTCCTTCACCGCCGTCGCCAAGATCCCCAAGCCGGTCGTGGCGGCCGTCACCGGCTACGCGCTGGGCGGCGGCTGCGAGTTGGCGCTCTGCGCCGACTTCCGCATCGCGGGTGACAACGCCAAGCTGGGCCAGCCCGAGATCCTGCTCGGCCTCATCCCGGGCGCCGGCGGCACCCAGCGGCTGGCACGGCTCGTGGGCCCGTCCAAGGCCAAGGACCTCATCTTCACGGGCCGCCAGGTGAAGGCGGACGAGGCGCTCGCCATCGGCCTGGTCGACCAGGTGGTGCCGGCGGCCGAGGTGTACGAGCGGGCCGTGGCCTGGGCCGCGCGGCTCGCGCAGGGCCCGGCCATCGCGCTGCGTGCCGCCAAGGAGTCCATCGACGCCGGTCTGGAGACCGACATCGACACGGGGCTCGCCGTCGAACGCAACTGGTTCGCGGGTCTGTTCGCCACCGAGGACCGCGAGCGCGGCATGCGCAGCTTCGTGGAGGAGGGCCCCGGGAAGGCCAAGTTCCTCTGACGGCAGCGGAGTTGAGGCGGGGTCAACGGTGCGCTGTACATGTGAGGGCCGTGTGTACACCCTGTGGGGGGATTAGCACAGGCTTAAGCCGACCTTAAGCAGAACCCTTTCGGAACGCTTGGTGATCAAGCAAACGCAGCACGTCATTGCAGGTCGGGACGGGTGCGATGCATCATCGACTGCCCCCGTCATATGCCAAATCAGGACTCCGGAACGTCAGGTTCCGGAGTCCTGATTCCTGGGGAACGGCCCCGGAGGCCGCCCCGGGCCGCCATGATGGTGGCATGGCGGGGTTGGAGGGTGTGGAACAACCGGCGCAGCGCGTGAGTGCGACCGCGGCACGGTGGATGCCGTCCGCCGACGACGAACTGGCGCTGAAGGCGCTGGAGTTGTTCGGTAATCCGACGGAGGAGGAGGTGCGGCTGCCCTCGCGTCCGGAGTCCGCCGCCACCGCGCGCCGGATCACCCAGTCCGTCGTGCTGCGCCAGTGGGCGCTCTCGCCGACGCTCGCCGAGCACGCCGTGCTCCTCGTCTCCGAGCTGGTCGGCAACGCGGTCCGGCACACCGGGGCCCGCGTCTTCGGTTTGCGCATGCTGCGCCGCCGGGGCTGGATCCGCATCGAGGTCCGCGATCCGTCGCGCGGGCTGCCCTGTCTGATGCCGGTGCACGAGCTCGACATCAGCGGCCGCGGCCTGTTCCTGGTCGACAAGCTCTCCGACCGCTGGGGCGTGGATCTGCTGCCGCGCGGCAAGACCACCTGGTTCGAGATGCGGGTCGCCGATCGCTGAGCACCCCGTGCATCACAGAAGCCCCCTGGCTGCCGGGTGCGGCGCCGCGGGGGCTTCTGTGGGGCGCCGTGGGTCTGGGGGGGTGTGATCCACGGCGACTGAAGACGACCTGGCCCGGGTCAATGGGGGTCGTGACTCCGACTATGACAGATGGGCGGCCCATCATCAAAAGTCCTTAGTCGGACATAGCGGGATGAAGTATTACAGTTTAGCTGTGAATCGTAGGTGAGCTAGAGCACGCACCTTTCAAAGCATGAATAAATATCGACGCGGCTGAGTGAATAGGCGATCCGATCGCCTTTTCGGGCGCCCGGTGGGGCCGCGACCCGCAGGGGTCCTGAAATGGGTCAATCGTTACCTAGCGCCCTCCGGAGTACTTAAATGTCCATGTGTTGAATCCATCACCCCGTGCGGTCGACCGCCGCAGCGCCCTGCGGGCCGGGGCGGGCGCGGCCATCGCGGGGGCGTTCACGGCAGGCTGTTCGGATGACAAGGCCGGCGAGCAGCCGTCCGACTCCCCGACACCGTCGTCGTCCGCCTCCGCGGCGGCCGCTGCCCCCGCCCGCCCCCACACACCCCGCCCAGCACCGGCCCCCCGGTCCTTCCCCGGGCAGCCGGTCCAGATCAGCAGCGGACCCCGGGCCCGGCCCCAGGTCGCGCTCACCTTCCACGGCCAGGGCGACCCGAAGATCGCCACGTCCCTGCTCACCGAAGCCGAGAAGGCCGGTGCCCGGGTCACCGTCCTCGCCGTCGGCAGCTGGCTCGACGAGCAGCCCGCCATGGCCCGCCGCATCCTGGACGGCGGCCACGAGCTCGGCAACCACACCCAGAACCACATCGACATCTCCGCCCTGGACGAGTCGGAGGCGTACGCCGAGATCACCGGCTGCGCGGACCGGCTGCGCCGGCTCACCGGCTCCATCGGGACCTGGTTCAGGCCCTCCCGCGCCCAGGACGCGACGCCGCTCGTGCAGAGACTGGCCCGGCGCGCGGGGTACCCGCACGTCCTGTCCTACGACGTCGACTCCCTCGACTTCACCTCGCCCGGCGCCTCGGCCGTGACCCGCAACGTCACCGGGCAGATCCGCAACGGATCGGTGGTGAGCCTGCACTTCGGCTATGCGGACACGGTCGCCGCGCTGCCCGCCCTACTCGCCGAACTGGAACGCCGCCGACTGCGCGCGGTCACGACCACGGAGCTGTTGATCTGATGCCGACCGTAACGAAGAGGACCACCGTCCTGCTCGCGGCTGCCCTGCTCGCGGCCCTTGCCGGCTGCGGATCGGGCGCCGAGCACAAGAAGGAGGACGAGGCACTCGGCACCAAGGCCGCCCCGCCGCCCGCCGCCGCGAAGAAGGCCGTGCCGCAGGGCCTGCCCGGGATGCCGCCCGTCCTCGACCCCAAGGACGCCTACGCGGCCGACCGGCCGAACGCCCTCCAGCCCGCGGTCAAGAACTTCCTGCCGCGCGTCTACGTGCCCAACACCAACTCCAACACGGTCTCCGTGATCGACCCGGCCACCTACAAGGTCATCGAGACCATCCCGGTCGGCCACCAGCCGCAGCACGTCGTGCCGTCCTGGGACATGAAGACGCTCTGGGTCAACAACGACCTCGGCGACTCGCTCACCGCCATCGACCCGGCGACCGGCAAGACCGGGCGCACCGTCCAGGTCTCGGACCCGTACAACCTCTACTTCACCCCGAACGGCAAGTACGCCATCGTGATGGCCTCGATGGACCGCGAGCTCGTCTTCCGCGACCCGGTCACCATGAACCGGGTCAAGACGGTGCCGGTGACCTGCGCGGGCGTCAACCACGCCGACTTCTCCATGGACGGCCGCTACTTCATCGTCTCCTGCGAGTTCTCCGGTGAGCTGCTCAAGGTCGACACCGAGAAGATGCAGGTCGTCGGCCAGCAGAAGATCCCCTTCGACGGGGCGATGCCGCAGGACGTGAAGATGTCCCCGGACGGCAAGACCTTCTACATCGCGGACATGATGGCGCACGGCATGTGGGTCCTGGACGGCGACAGGTTCAGCAAGCCGACCCTGCTGCCCACCGGCAAGGGCTGCCACGGCCTCTACATCAGCCGCGACTCCAAGGAGATGTACATCTCCAACCGCGGCGAGGGCACCATCTCCATCTTCGACTTCACCCAGAACAAGCTGACCAAGAAGTGGGAGCTGCCCGACGGCGGCAGCCCCGACATGGGCGGCGTCTCCGCCGACGGCAAGGTGCTCTGGCTGTCCGGCCGCTACAACTCCGAGGTGTACGCCATCGACACCGCCACCGGCAAGGAGCTGGCCCGCATCCCGGTCGGCTCGGGCCCGCACGGACTCGCCGTCTACCCGCAGCCGGGCCGGTACTCGCTCGGCCACACCGGCATCTTCCGCTGAGCGGCCGAGGTGCCCCGCAGGCCATCGGCCCCGGGGCACCTCGGCGTCACCACAGCACCGGCAGCCGCTCCGGCAGGCGCTTGATGAACCCCGTGCGCCAGACCAGCTGTTCGGCCGGGACCGCCAGGCGCAGCCCCGGCATCCGGTCCGCCAGGACCGACAGGGCCGTCTCGGCGTGCAGTCGGGCGAGCCCGGTGGCCGGGCAGAAGTGCCGCCCGGCACCGAACGACAGGTGCGGGTTGTGCTCCCGGTCGAGGTCGAGGCGCTCGGGGTCGGTGAAGACCGCCGGGTCGAAGTTGGCGCCCTCCACCAGGACGAGCACCAGCTCGCCCTTCGCGACGAGCACGTCGCCCAGCCGTACGTCCTCCAGGGCGAGCCGCGGCAGCCCGTCGCCGATCGACAGGTTCCAGCGCAGCAGCTCGTCCACGGCCCGGCCCATGCGCTCCGGATGCTCGCGCAGGTAGCCGATGAGCTCCGGGTGCTGGAGCAGCGCGAGGACCGCGAGCACCAGGAACGAGGAGGTGGAGACCGCCCCCGCGCCGAACATCGAGACCGCCACCGTGGCCAGCATCTCGTCGGTCAGATGGGCGGACTCGCTGTCCTCGCGCAGCGCCCCGAGCCGGCCGAGCAGGCTGTCCGCCGGCACGTCGGGCGCGTTCAGGCGCTCCACCATGTAGCCGAGGTCCTTGTACCAGTTGAGCCCCGCGCCCTCGAAGGTGTGCGCGCTCGTCATGAAGGCGGTGTCGAGGCCCGACATGAGCCGGCGCCAGTCGGCGAACGGCACCCCGATGACCCGGCAGTGCAGCGCCGCCGAGAAGGGGTCGGCGAACCCCGCCCGGAGATCGGCCGGCGGCCCCTCGGCGAGCAGCGCCTCCACGAACTCGCCCGCACGCGTACGCAGTTGATCGGCGAGGCCGTCCGCGCGGGGGCTGAGGGACTTCATCACGGCGGAGCGAAGGCCCGCACTGTTGATGTTGCCCATGTTGTTGACGACCTCGGGCGGGATCGTCAGCGCGTACTGGCGGGGGACCCCGGCGCCAGCGGTGTCCTTGAGGCTGAACCGGGCGTCCTCCAGGACCTGTTTGGCCAGCGCGTGGCTGCTCACCAGCCAGGCGTGGTCGCCGGTGAGCGTGCGCACCCGGGCCACCGGCTGCTTCTCGCGCAGCCAGGCGCACTCCTCGGGCAGCACGTCCGCGCGGCGCGAGAGCGGGAAGTCGAGTACGGGCTCGGGAGTCATGCGGCGATTCCTTCCGGGCGCACCACGGCGTAGGCCTGATTGCGGGAGGCGCGCAGTCCGCCGCCCTTCGCGTAGAGGAGCTCGGTCAGCGGGATCGGCGCGTGGTAGGCCGAGACCGAGGAGGGGACGCCGAGAATGCCCGGGGTGTCCAGGAAGAAGGGGAGTTCCGCGGCGATGTAGTCGAGGCAGGCGGCGAGCTGGCGCGCGTCCGCCGCCGGTTCGCCGACCTTCGTGGAGAGGAAGTGCGCGGCCATGCCCTCGCAGCCCGCGCGGAAGACCGGGTCGGTCGCGAGGAAGTGCCGCACCCTGCGGTGCAGTAGCGCGTACACCGGGTTCCCGGCGAATTCCGAGAGGCCGTGCACCCCGGCCGGGACAACCGGCCCGGCCTCCTCGACGCCGCGCAGGATTCTGCGGCGTACCGCCTTGAGTTCCTTCGAGGCGCGGCGTGCCGCGTGGTCCTCCTCGTAGCCGAGCGCGCTGAACAGCTCGGCCACGTGGAGGTCGGCGTACACGATGTCGATGCGGGAGAACCGTGCGGAAGCCCAGCGGACGAGTTCGGTGATGCGGCCGGCGTTGAAGTAGCTGTTTCCCGGACTCACACCGATGAGGACGTGAGCGCCCTCGTCCCATATGTGGTGGCAACTTCGCGTGAAGGGCTGCACGGTGAATGCTTCAGTTGTGATGGTCACAGCTGTAAACGCCCCAGCGCCGCTAGTCCCTGGGTGCCCTGTGCTCCCGGTGTGGCGGCGACAGCAAGAAGTTATCCGGCAGTGGCGGAGCGTGAGGAAGCGGCAGGATGAAGTTGGCGCGAACTCCTCTTCGTGCGGCGGAAAACCGTTCTTTCCGTGTTTCTAACAGTCAGGGTCCCAGGGGCTCGGGTCCGGACCCGTTATCAGTGCGCGATCAGCAGCGCCTCCGAGCCGACCGGCCGGAAGCCCGCGGCCTGGAAGGTGCGCACGCTGCGCGCGTTCCCCGGCGACTGCTGCGCCCACAGCACCTGGTCAGGCACCAAGTGCCGGGCAGCGGTGGCCAGTTGGACACCCAGGCCCCGGCCGCGTGCGGACGCGTCCAGCTCGACCGCGACCTCCCAGCGGCCCGCGACTCCCCGGCCGAGGATCAGGACGCCGCCGTCCGCCGCCCACACCCGCACGTCGTCGCGGAACTTCAGGGCCCGGGCGACCCGGGGATGCTCCGGGTCCTCGATCTCGGTCAGCGCCACGTCGGGCTCGCCCGGCAGCGCGGTCGCGCAGGTCAGGAGGTCGACGCAGTTCATCGAGCGGCCCGTGCGGGCCATCAGCGCGGCCAGGAACCCCGGGTTCATCGAGGCGCCCAGGGGGTCGGCGTCCGTCCGCGCCAGGGCGGCCCTGAGCCACTCCTCGTCCTCGTCCAGGAAGATCACCGAGTGCGCGGTGAACGCGAGCACGCCCGCGTCCCGGTGACCCGGCTGTGCCACCACCGTCGTCCCGCCGTTTGCCGGCGGGAACTGTCCCCGTGCGGCGGCCGCCAGGATGTCGCCGAGCCCCCCGGCCGTGCGATGCGCCATGTCCCCGTTTCCGTTCTTCCCGTGTTCCTGTGTTCCTGTGTTCCTGATGCAGTGCGCCGAGCGGCCCGGGGTCTCCACCCGGAGGAAACCGGCCACTCGACTCCATGATCGGCGATGTCCGCCCCCGGCGCGGACGCCGCCCTCCAACCCCTGGCCGCCGCACCGTGCGCCCGCGTCGGCAGCTAATCTGACCCGCGTCAGAAACGCACCAAGCAGTAGCACCAACAAAGGGGTGGACCCAGTGGCGGACATCGAAGAGGCGCGCAAGGCGTTCGCGAAGCTCGACATCGACGGCGACGGACGCGTCACCGCGAGCGAGTACAAGGCGGTCATGGCGCAGCTGGGCGACTTCCACGTCACCGAGACGGTGGCCCAGGCCATCATCAAGGCCAAGGACGCCAACGGCGACGGCAAGCTCTCCTTCGAGGAGTTCTGGGCCTCGCTGAACAAGTGACCCCGATCGGCCCGGTGGCGTACGCCCGCTCGCGCGGACACGCCACCGGGGCCGGGCCGGAATAACACCCCGGGCCCGCCGGTTGCCGGAGCGTGCCAACGCACCAACTCCGGAAGGCCAGCTCATGAAGATCGGCATCATCGGCGCGGGCAACATCGGCGGCAACCTCACCCGCCGCCTCACCGCGCTCGGCCACGACGTATCGGTCGCCAACTCCCGCGGCCCGCACACGCTTTCCGCCCTCGCCGAGGAGACCGGCGCCACGCCGGTCACCGTCGCCGAGGCGGCCGACGGCGCGCAGGTCGTCGTGGTCACCATCCCGCTCAAGCACGTACCCGACCTGCCCAAGGGCTTCCTCGACGGCGCGGCCGACGGCCTCGCCGTCATCGACACCGGGAACTACTACCCCAAGGAGCGCGACGGCCGGATCGACGCGATCGAGGAGGGCCTGCCCGAGAGCCGCTGGACCGAGCAGCACATCGGCCACCCGGTGATCAAGGTCTTCAACGGCACCTACGCGCAGGACCTGCTGGAGCGCCCGCGCCCCAAGGGCGACCCCGAGCGGATCGCGGTGCCGGTGGCGGGCGACGACGCGGCGGCCAAGCAGCTGGTCCGCGAGCTCGTCGACGAGCTGGGCTTCGACACCGTGGACGCGGGCGGCATCGACGACTCCTGGCGCCAGCAGCCCGCCACCCCCGTCTACGGGCTGCGCGGCGGCGTCGCGGAGGTCACCGAGGCGCTCGCGGCGGCGCCCAGGGAGCGCCCCGCGGCGCACAGCTTCTGAGCGGTGCTCAGCACTCGATGATGTTGACGGCGAGGCCGCCGCGGGCGGTCTCCTTGTACTTGACGCTCATGTCGGCCCCCGTCTCCTTCATCGTCTTGATGACCTTGTCCAGGGACACCTTGTGGCTGCCGTCACCGCGCATCGCCATCTTGGCGGCGGTGACGGCCTTCACGGCGGCCATGCCGTTGCGCTCGATGCACGGGATCTGGACCAGACCGCCGACCGGGTCGCAGGTCAGACCCAGGTTGTGCTCCATGCCGATCTCGGCCGCGTTCTCCACCTGCTCCGGGGTGCCGCCGAGCACCTCGGCGAGCGCGCCCGCCGCCATCGAGCAGGCGGAGCCGACCTCGCCCTGGCAGCCGACCTCGGCGCCGGAGATCGAGGCGTTCTCCTTGAACAGCATGCCGATCGCACCCGCCGAGAGCAGGAAGCGCACGATGCCGTCCTCGTCCGCGCCGGGCACGAAGTTCGTGTAGTAGTGCAGCACCGCCGGGATGATGCCCGCCGCGCCGTTGGTGGGGGCGGTCACGACCCGGCCGCCCGCCGCGTTCTCCTCGTTGACGGCCATCGCGTACAGCGTCGCCCACTCCATGGCGTGCGCCTCGGGATTGCCCTCCGCGCGCAGCTGGCGGGCGGTGGTGGCGGCGCGGCGGCGGACCTTGAGGCCGCCGGGCAGGATGCCCTCGCGGGACATGCCGCGCGAGACACAGGCCTGCATGACCCGCCAGATGTCGAGCAGCCCGGAGCGGATCTCGTCCTCGGTGCGCCAGGCCTTCTCGTTCTCCAGCATCAGCGCGGAGATCGACAGACCGGTGTCCCGGGCCAGCCGAAGCAGCTCGTCGCCGGTGCGGAAGGGGTGCTTGAGTACGGTGTCGTCCGGCACGATCGGGTTGTCGCCCGCCACCGCGTCCTCGTCGACGACGAAGCCGCCACCCACCGAGTAGTACGTCTTCTCCAGGATCAGCGCGCCGTCGAGGTCGTAGGCGAAGACCGTCATGCCGTTGGCGTGGTAGGGCAGCGCCTTGCGGCGGTGCAGGACGAGGTCGTCGTCGTAGGCGAAGTCGATCTCGTGCATGCCCAGCACGTTGAGCCGCCCCGCGTCCTTGATCTGCTCCACCCGGTCGTCGGCGGTCTCCACGTCGACCGTGCGCGGGGAGGCGCCCTCCAGGCCGAGCAGCACCGCCTTCGGCGTGCCGTGGCCGTGGCCGGTGGCGCCGAGCGAGCCGTACAGCTCCGCGCGTATCCGCGCGGTGTGCGCGATCAGGCCCTCGTTCTTCAGCCGGGCCGCGAACATCCGGGCCGCCCGCATCGGACCGACGGTGTGGGAGCTGGACGGGCCGATGCCGATCGAGAACAGGTCGAAGACCGAGATGGCCACGGGGACTCCTTGGGGGGTCTGGTAGACGCCGTTGTCTGCCGGGGTGGTGCAGAGCAAAGCCGGCACAGCATGGGATGGGGCACCGCGCTCACTTCCCAGTGTGCGCGGTGCCCCGGGGCTTCGTACGGAATGAACCGAGAACTAAAGCGTACGAAACTACTTCAGGCCGGGGTACAGCGGGTGCTTGGCGGCCAGAGCGGACACCCGGGCGGCCAGGGCGTCCTTGTCGAAGTCCGGCTTCAGGGTCTCGGCGATGATGTCGGCGACCTCGCGGAAGTCGTCGTCGCCGAAGCCGCGGGTGGCGAGCGCCGGGGTGCCGATCCGCAGGCCCGAGGTGACCATCGGCGGCCGCGGGTCGTTCGGGATGGCGTTGCGGTTGACCGTGATGCCGACCTCGTGGAGGCGGTCCTCCGCCTGCTGGCCGTCGAGCTCCGAGTTGCGCAGGTCCACCAGGACCAGGTGCACGTCGGTGCCGCCGGTCAGGACGTCGACGCCGACGGCCTTCACGTCGTCCTGGACCAGGCGCTCGGCCAGGATCCGGGCGCCGTCCAGGGTGCGCTGCTGGCGCTCCTTGAACTCCGGCGAGGCCGCGACCTTGAACGAGACCGCCTTGGCCGCGATCACGTGCTCCAGGGGGCCGCCCTGCTGACCGGGGAAGACCGCCGAGTTGATCTTCTTGGCGAGCTCCTGCGTCGACAGGATGACACCGCCGCGCGGGCCGCCGAGGGTCTTGTGCGTGGTGGTGGTCACGACGTGGGCGTGCGGCACCGGGTTGGGGTGCAGACCCGCGGCGACCAGGCCCGCGAAGTGGGCCATGTCGACCATCAGGTAGGCGCCGACCTCGTCCGCGATCCGGCGGAACGCGGCGAAGTCGAGCTGCCGCGGGTAGGCGGACCAGCCGGCCACGATCAGCTGCGGCTTGGACTCCTTGGCCAGGCGCTCGACCTCGGCCATGTCGACCTCGCCGGTCTCGTCGACGTGGTACGGGACCACGTTGTAGAGCTTGCCGGAGAAGTTGATCTTCATGCCGTGGGTCAGGTGACCGCCGTGGGCCAGGTTCAGACCCATGATCGTGTCGCCCGGCTTGAGCAGCGCGAACATCGCGGCCGCGTTCGCCTGGGCGCCCGAGTGCGGCTGCACGTTGGCGGCCTCGGCGCCGAAGAGCGCCTTGATGCGGTCGATCGCGATCTGCTCGACCACGTCGACGTGCTCGCAGCCGCCGTAGTAGCGGCGGCCCGGGTAGCCCTCGGCGTACTTGTTGGTGAGGACCGAGCCCTGGGCCTCCATGACCGCGACCGGAGCGAAGTTCTCCGAGGCGATCATCTCGAGGGTGGACTGCTGACGGTGGAGCTCGGCGTCGACGGCGGCGGCGACGTCCGGGTCCAGCTCGTGGAGGGGCTGGTTCAGAAGCGACATCAGACGATCCCTGTATCCCTGTGGTCTCTAGGTCAGCTGGCGAAGTCGGTGTACTCGTCGGCGGAGAGCAGGTCGCCCGGCTCGTCCGTGACCTTCACCTTGAACAGCCAACCGCCCTCGAACGGGGCCGAGTTGACGAGAGAAGGGTCGTCCACGACGTCCTGGTTGGCGGCGACGACCTCGCCGGTGACCGGGGAGTACAGGTCGCTGACCGACTTGGTGGACTCCAGTTCGCCGCAGGTCTCGCCCGCGGTCACCGTGTCACCCACCTCCGGAAGCTGTACGTACACGACGTCACCGAGCGCGTTGGCCGCGTGCTCCGTGATGCCGACCGTCGACACACCGTCCTCGGCGGCCGACAGCCACTCGTGCTCCTTGCTGTAGCGCAGCTGCTGCGGGTTGCTCATGACCTGGATTCTCCTGTACGCGGGGGAGTGCTGCTGACGGGGTCTCGCCGTGTGTCTCGCACAGTGGGACGAGAGGGGTGGTGCGAGGGGGACGGGAAGGTCACTTCTCGCGCTTGTAGAAGGGAAGCGCGACGACCTCGTAGGCCTCGTGCGTGCCGCGGATGTCGATGCCGACCCCGGGGGTGCCCGGCGCGGCGTGCGCGGCGTCCACGTACGCGATGGCGATCGGCCTGCCCAGCGTCGGGGACGGGGCGCCGGAGGTGACCTCGCCCACGACCGCGCCGTCCGCGACCACGGAGAACCCGGCGCGCGGCACCCGGCGGCCCTCGGCGATCAGCCCGACCAGCTTGCGCGGCGGGTTCGCGGCCGCCTTCTCGGCGGCGGCCTCCAGCGCCGCACGGCCCACGAAGTCGCCGTCCTTCTCGAACTTCACGACCCGGCCGAGACCGGCGTCGAACGGGGTGAGCGCGGTGGTCAGCTCGTGCCCGTACAGCGGCATGCCCGCCTCCAGGCGCAGCGTGTCGCGGCAGGACAGGCCGCAGGGCACCAGGCCCGCGTCCTGACCGGCCTCGGTCAGCGCGCGCCACAGCTGCTCGGCGTGCTCCGGCGCCACGAACAGCTCGAAGCCGTCCTCGCCGGTGTAGCCGGTGCGGGCGATGAGGGCGGGGACGCCGGCGACCGTGCCGGGCAGCCCCGCGTAGTACTTGAGGCCGTCCAGGTCGGCGTCCGTGACGGACTTCAGGATGCCGGGGGACTCGGGGCCCTGGACGGCGATCAGCGCGTAGGCGTCGCGGTCGTCGCGGACCTCGGCGTCGAACCCGGCGGCGCGCTCGGTGAGCGCGTCGAGCACGATCTGCGCGTTGCCCGCGTTGGCGACCACCAGGTACTCGGGGGTCTCGGGCTCGCCCAGGCGGTAGACGATCAGGTCGTCCAGGATCCCGCCGTCCTCCTGGCAGATCATCGTGTACCGGGCGCGGCCGGGGCCGATGGTGGCGATGTTGCCGACGAGCGCGTGGTTCAGCGCCTTCATGGCCTCGGGGCCGGTGACCGTGATCTCGCCCATGTGGGACAGGTCGAAGAGCCCGGCGCGGGTGCGGACGGCGTTGTGCTCGTCGCGCTCGCTCCCGTACCGCAGCGGCATGTCCCAGCCCGCGAAGTCGGTCATCGTGGCGCCCAGCGAACGATGCAGGGCATCGAGGGCGGTGAGGCGGGGGGCGTTGCTCATGGATGTGGCTCCAAGGTCCCGGGGCATGACGGTCGAGGACATCCTCCCCATCTGTCATCGGAACCTGAGAGGTTCACCGGCGCGCGCTGCGCGGCTCGGCTTGCACCTTGGGTGGGGACGCCCGGCAGGGGACGGCCCGCTTTTCAGATCTGCCTCGTCCGCGCGGTACGGGGCCTGAGAGATTCAAGGGAGGGACTTGCTCCTTCGGCGCCCCAGCTCACAGCTGCTGAGGACTCTCCCGCGCGGATTCGAACGGCCGGTATGCAGTTGGCGCGCACATCATTGCACGCATCCCGGAAGCGGCAAATCGGTTGGGACCCATTACCGTCTCTTTACACTTCATGGGCAGAGGTCGCGGGACCCGAACAGGGGGGAGTGCCATGACGGTTGGACACAACACGAGCCAGGTGCGGGAGACGGCCGCGCCACCGGGGCCGGGCCGCGGGGCGCCCGCGCGGCGCACCAGGCCGCTGATGTCCGAGGCGGTGCGCGACCTGCGCGGCCGTCCCGGGAGCACTCCGCCGGAGCTGCTGTTCGACGCGGGCGACGTCGTGGTGGTGTCGGGCCTGCCGGGCAGCGGCAAGACGACGCTGATGCGCCGCACCGTCACGGACCGCCGGATCGACTCGCAGGACACCCGCCGCGCCTGGCAGCGCCGGCTGCCCGGCGTTCCGTACGCCCTGTACCGCCCGCTGACCCGGACCGCGCACTTCGCCAGGACCTGGTGGGCGCTGCGCTCCGGCGACAGCCTCGTCGTGCACGACTGCGGCACCCAGGCGTGGGTGCGGCACTGGCTGGGGCGCGGCGCGCGGCGCAGGGGACGCGCGCTGCGGCTCGTCGTGCTCGACGTGCCGCCCGGCACCGCCCTGGAGGGCCAGGCCAGCCGGGGCCGCTGGGTGTCGAAGTACGCCTTCGCCCGGCACCGCGGCGCCGCCCGTCGGCTCATAGCCCAGGTGGAGGCCGGGCGGCTGCCGACCGGCTGCGCCTCGGCGGTCCTGCTCGACCGGGCGTCGGCCGACGTGCTGCGCCGGATCGGCTTCGCCGAGTAGCGGCCCGTCGCGCGCCGGGGCTTTTCCGGCGCCTTTCCCTGGGCCGCGGGTGCGGCGCTAGGGTCGTGGGGCACGACAGCAGTCGGGGGAGAAGGACGGCACATGAACTTTCCGGAGCAGGCGTTCGCGCATCCGCACGGCGGCGGAGGCTGGCCGGGCAACGAGCTGGAGGAGGCCCTGTCGGCCGCGCTCGGCCACCCCGACGCGGGCCCCAGGCTGATAGAGGTGCTCGGCCGCAACGCCGTGTGGGTGCCGCTGCCCAACGGCGGCAGCCAGGACAGCGCCGACCTCGACCTGCCGACCATGGAGCTCGGGGGCGCCCCCTACGTCCCGGTGTACAGCTCCGAGCAGCAGTTCCTGCAGTGCGTCGGCTCCCACATGTCGTTCGCCGTGGCCCCCGCCGTCGAGTTCGCCCGCGGCCTGCCGCCGCAGCTGGGCATCGTGGTCAACCCGGAGGGCGCGGTCGGGATGCCCCTGCCTCCGCCCGCCGTGGCCGAGCTGTGCCGTACGGGGCGTACCGCGCTCGACGGACCCGCGTCCGGTGCCCGGGTACGTCTCTTCGAGCCGGACTGGCAGGAGGATCCCGTCGACTTCCTGGCGGCCGCCTCCGAGGAGTTCGAGGCGACCGGCGTGGTGCTCAGCGCCCGCCGCGCGCTCGCCTCCATCGAGGGCGAGTCGCCCACGCTCTTCATCGCCGTGGAGTTCTCCACCTGGGACGGGGCGGGCCGCAACGCCCCCATGGAGGCGCTGGGCCGGGCGCTGGGCCGGGTCCCGGTCGGCTGGCCCGTCAACCTGGTCCTGCTCGACGTGACCCAGGATCCGGTCGCGACCTGGATGCGCGAGCGGGTGCGACCCTTCTACGCGCGGGCCCAGTAGCAACCCCGCCGGGTCCCTCGCGGCAGGTCCCGCCGGGTCATGGCGGTGTCTGTGCGGCGGCTTAACCTGGTTTCATGACCCTTGCACCCCCGCAGCCGCACGCGTGTGCCCGGGGCTGCGGGGCGGCGCAGGCGTCGGCACGGTGGATCGAAGAGGGGCGGGACCCAGGGTGAGCGCGTCAGGCACCGCGGCGGCCGGGCAGGTCGAGCACATGCTGCGCCAGGTGACGCCCGGGCGCTACGACGTGTACGAGGCGCTGCTGCACGCGCTCGCGGACCCGGCCACCGGCCAGGTCTGGATGCTGCTGTGGAACGGCCGGCCCGGCTCCCCGGACGCCCAGTACGGAAACATGGAGGTCGACGGCGCCGCCTACGCGCCCTGTGTGACCTCCGCCCAGGAGCTCGCCGCCAGCGGCTGGAACCGGGCGCACGAAGTGGCGGGCGCCCTGGACGTGGCCCGCGCCCTCTACCCCGACCGGTACGGGATCTGGCTCAATCCGCACGCCCCCGGCGGCGGTGTCGGCATCCCGTGGACCGATCTGCGCCGGATCGCCACCGGCCTCGACCGGATGCCCGCGGGGCCGCTGCGCCTGTCCGAACCGTCCGTGGAGATCCCGCAGTTCTACGCCCTGCTCGCGCAGAACGCGCACCGCACCCCCGCGGTGCGTTCGCTGCGCCGGGCCTGGGTGCAGCCCGCGCTCGGCACCCCGTATCTCGCGATCGGGCTCGACCTCTACGACACCGGCCCGCGGTCGGTCGACGCGGTGCGGGCGATGATGCAGCAGTCCATCGCCGCGGTGCCGGACGGGCTCGCGGTGTCCACGGTCGCGATGTCGGACGAGTACGACCCGGTCGCCATGTGGCTCAAAGCCGGCGCCCGTCCGTTCTACGACCGCGAGGCGCACGCCGCCCCGGCGCCCGGTACGGCCGGGTACGGCTACCCGCCGGCCGCCCCGCGCCCGTACTGATTCCCTCCCGGCACAGCGCACCAACCGGGACAGAACCCGTCAACTTCCCCAGCGCGTAAGGGGAATGTCCGTTCTGGTGGGGCGAAGACCGCAATAGGGCCCCGCGTCACTTGCGCCCCAACTTCCCCATGTCCGCCCCTGGTTCACAGGCGTCCGGATAACGGAAACCCTCTCTCCGCATCACGTTTACGCATACATTCGCCGCCAGGTCTGGCGGGTGATCGCGAGGCCATTGAAGACTCCCGGCATGCAGGGCCGTTCGGGCCCTTGTGCGAGCAGCTCGACCCGCTGCCCGGTGTCGCCCTCCGCTCGCACTGCTGATGGGAACGCGCCGCTACAGCGGCAAGTGCGGGCCGGTCACCGCCGGTTGAGAGGGGTCCTTGCCACGATGACGGCACCATTGCACGACACACCCGCCGACGCGGACCCGACCGCGGACATCAGTGTCACGCCCAGCGGCGAGACCAGAGCGGTCGAGGGGCGGTCGCTGGGCCGTATCGCCTGGAACCGGCTGAAGAAGGACAAGCTCGCCCTCACCGGTGGCATCGTTGTCGTGTTCCTGGTCCTCGTCGCGATCTTCGCGCCGTTGATCGTCGACGCGTTCGGCCACCCGCCGGACGACTTCCACGAGGACCAGATCGACCCGCTGCTCTCCACGCCGATCGGCAGCTGGGGTGGCATCAACTCGCACTTCCTGCTGGGAGTTGAGCCGGTCAACGGCCGCGACGTGTTCAGCCGGATCGTCTACGGCGCGCGCATCTCGCTGCTCGTCGGCTTCCTCGCGGCGGTCTTCGCGGTGCTCGTCGGCACCGTGCTCGGCGTGATCGCCGGCTACTTCGGCGGCTGGCTCGACGCCATCATCAGCCGCGTGATGGACATGCTGCTCTCCTTCCCGCAGCTGCTCTTCATCATCGCGCTGATCTCCGTGGTGCCCACCCAGCTCTTCGGGCTCAGCGGCACCGGGGTCCGGCTGCTCGTGATGATCCTGGTCATCGGCTTCTTCGGATGGCCGTACGTCGGGCGCATCGTGCGCGGTCAGACGCTGTCACTGCGCGAGCGCGAGTACGTCGAGGCGGCGCGCAGCCTCGGCGCGGGCCGCGGCTACATCCTGTTCAAGGAACTGCTGCCCAACCTGATCGCGCCGATCACCGTCTACATGACGCTGATGATCCCGACGAACATCCTCACCGAGGCGGCGCTCAGCTTCCTGGGGGCGGGCGTCAAGCCGCCCACGGCCTCCTGGGGGCAGATGCTGTCGACGGCTATCGCGACCTACCAGTCCGATCCGATGTTCATGATCATCCCGGGTCTGGCGATCTTCATCACCGTGATGGCGTTCAACCTCTTCGGCGACGGCGTCCGCGACGCCTTCGACCCGAAGGGCACCCGCTGATGCGGGAATTCGAAGACTCCGGCCCGGCGCACCGCACGGGCCGCGACACCCAAGACGCCCACTACGGAGGAAGCGAGATCGTGACAACCCTAGGTTCATCAAGGCGAAAGACGGCCGCCGGCGCGGCCATCGTCGTTGCGGCTCTGCTGTCCACCGCGGCCTGCGGCGGAGGCGGCAGCAGCGACGGCAAGGGCGGCAAGGCCCCCGGCTTCAACGCGGCCAACAGCAAGCTCGCGAACGCGTCGACGAAGAAGGGCGGGGAGCTCAAGTTCGTCGGCACCCAGGACGCCGACTCCTGGGACCCGCAGCGCGGTTACTACGGCTTCATGTGGGACTACGCGCGCTACTACACGCGCACGCTGATCACCTACAAGCCCGCCCCGGGCAAGGAGAGCGAGACGCTCGTCCCGGACATCGCGACGGGTCTCGCGGACGTCTCGGCCGACAAGAAGACGTACACGTACCACCTGAAGGACGGCGTCAAGTGGGAGGACGGCAAGCCCGTCACCTCCAAGGACGTCAAGTACGGCATCGAGCGCATCTGGGCGCAGGACGTCATCTCCGGCGGCCCCGTCTACCTGAAGGACGTCCTCGACCCGACCGGCGAGTACAAGGGTCCCTACAAGGACACCTCTCCCGACAAGCTGGGCCTGAAGGCGATCGAGACGCCGGACGACAAGACCATCGTCTTCAAGCTGCCGGCGCCCAACGTCGACTTCCAGCAGATGCTGGCCATGCCCTCGGGCAGCCCGGTCCGCCAGGACAAGGACACCCAGTCCAAGTACGGCCTGAAGCCCTTCTCGCTCGGCCCGTACAAGTGGCAGTCCTACGAGCCCAACAAGTCGATGGTCCTCGTCCGCAACGAGAACTGGGACCAGAAGACGGACGACGTCCGCAAGGCCCTGCCGGACAAGATCAGCCTCACCCTGCTGACCAGCGCCGACGACATGGACAGCCGTCTCATCAACGGTGACTACGACGTCGACCTCAACGGCACCGGCCTCAGCCCGGCCGGCCGCACCAAGGCGCTCCAGCAGTACAAGGGCAACGTCGACAACCCGGACACCGGCTACATCCGTTACGCGGTCTTCCCGCAGACGGTCGCGCCGATGGACAACGAGCACTGCCGCAAGGCCGTCATCTACGGTTCCGACCACAAGTCGCTGCAGACCGCCCGCGGTGGCCCGCAGGCCGGTGGTGACATCGCCACCAACATGCTGCCGCCCATCATCAGCGGTTCGGACCCGAAGTTCGACCCGTACGGCGTGACTCAGAACGACGGCGCGCAGAACATCGCCAAGGCCAAGGAAGAGCTCGGCCTCTGCGGCAAGCCCGGCGGCTTCTCGACCACCATCGCGGTCCGCAACAACAAGCCGGCCGAGGTCGCCACCGCCCAGTCGATGCAGGCCGCGCTGGCCAAGGTCAACATCAAGGCCGACATCGACCAGTACGACGGCTCGCAGACGACCGGCATCATCGGCAACCCCGAGGTCGTCAAGAAGAAGAACTACGGAATCATCATCATGGGCTGGGGCCCGGACTTCGCGTCCGGCCAGGGCTTCCTGCTCCCGCTGGTCGACTCCAAGTTCATCCTGCCCAACGGCAACAACAACTACTCGATGCTGAAGGACCCGGCGATCGACACCCTCTTCGACCAGGCCATCGCGGCCGGCACCCCCGAAGAGGCGGCCGGTATCTACAAGCAGATCAACCAGAAGGTCTCCGAGCACGCCGTCTACCTGCCGTTCGTCTTCGAGAAGAACGTCAAGTGGCGCAGCTCCCGGCTCACCAACGTCTACACGACGACCAACAACAACGGTTTCTACGACTACGCCTCGCTCGGCGTCGAGAAGTGACCGTCGTCCAATCGCTCCGCCGGCGCACCCGCCGCTAGGCACGAAGGGCAGGTGAAGGCCGTCGTGTGACGGGTCGGGGGTACCGCAATCCGGTGCCCCCGGCCCGCCGCCGGGCCGAGAGCAGTGCTCGCATATCTCATCAGGCGGCTGTTCGCCGCCATCGTGATGCTGCTGATCGTCATGCTGGTGACGTTCGGCATCTTCTTCCTGATCCCCAAGTGGACGGGCGTCGACCCGGCCACGATGTACGTCGGCAAGCAGTCCGACTCCGCCGCGCTCGAAGCGGTCCGCGAGAAGCTGGGTCTCGGCGACCCGATCTTCGTGCAGCTCTTCGACTTCGTGAAGGGCATCCTGGCCGGCCGCGACTACACCGGCGGCGGCTCCACGATCCACTGCGACGCGCCGTGCTTCGGCTACTCGTTCCGCAACGAGCAGGCCATCTGGCCGGTGCTCAAGGAGCGCTTCCCGGTCACGCTGTCGCTGGTCATCGGCGCGGCCATCCTGTGGGTCGTCTTCGGTGTGCTCACCGGCGTGGTGTCCGCCCTCAAGCGCGGCTCGCTGTGGGACCGGTTCTCCATGACCGTGGCCCTGGCCGGCGTCTCGCTGCCGATCTACTTCACCGGTCTGCTCTCGCTGGCGATCTTCACCTACGGCCTGCACTGGATCGACGGACAGTACGTGTCCTTCAGCGACTCGCCGGGCGGCTGGTTCAGCGGTCTGATCCTGCCCTGGATCACGCTCGCCTTCCTCCAGGCGGCGATGTACGCCCGCCTCACCAGAGCGACCATGCTCGAAGTGATGGGCGAGGACTACGTCAGAACCGCCCGGGCCAAGGGCCTGAGCGAATCCACCGTCATCGGCAAGCACGCCATGCGCTCCACCATGGCGCCGATCCTCACGGTGCTCGGCATGGACATCGGCGCCCTCATCGGCGGCGCGATCCTCACCGAGACCACCTACAGCATCCCGGGCCTGGGCCAGGCCGTGCTGCGCGCGATCGGTGAGCGCGACCTTCCGGTGATCCTCGGCGTCACGCTGATCACCTCGGCGGCGGTGATCTTCGCGAACCTCGTCGTGGACCTCCTGTACGCCGTGATCGACCCCCGAGTGAGGCTCGCATGACCGACCTGAACAAGACCGGAGCCGCGGTCGGCGAGCCGGTCGCGGCGGAGCGGCCCTCGGACGCGTTCCTCGACGTGCGCGACCTGAAGGTCCACTTCCCGACCGACGACGGCCTGGTCAAGTCCGTCGACGGGCTCAGCTTCTCGCTGGAGAAGGGCAAGACCCTCGGGATCGTGGGGGAGTCGGGCTCCGGGAAGTCCGTCACCTCGATGGGCATCATGGGCCTGCACACGGCCGGCCAGTACGGCAAGCGCAAGGCGCAGATCTCCGGCGAGATCTGGCTGAACGGCAAGGAGTTGCTCTCCGCCGACCCCGACGAGGTGCGCAAGCTGCGCGGCCGCGACATGGCGATGATCTTCCAGGACCCGCTGTCCGCGCTGCACCCGTACTTCACCATCGGCAAGCAGATCATCGAGGCGTACCGGGTCCACCACGACGTCGACAAGAAGGCCGCCCGCACCCGGGCGATCGAGATGCTCGACCGGGTCGGCATCCCCCAGCCCGACAAGCGCGTGGACTCCTACCCGCACGAGTTCTCGGGCGGCATGCGCCAGCGCGCGATGATCGCGATGTCGCTGGTGAACAACCCCGACCTGCTGATCGCGGACGAGCCGACCACCGCCCTGGACGTCACCGTGCAGGCGCAGATCCTCGACCTGATCCGGGACCTGCAGAAGGAGTTCGGCTCCGCGGTCATCATCATCACCCACGACCTGGGCGTCGTCGCCGAGCTCGCCGACGACATCCTGGTGATGTACGGCGGCCGGTGCGTGGAGCGCGGGCCCGCCGAGAAGGTCTTCTACGAGCCCCGCCACCCCTACACCTGGGGTCTGCTCGGCTCGATGCCGCGCATCGACCGGGAGGAGACCGAGCGCCTCATCCCGGTGAAGGGCTCCCCGCCGTCCCTGATCAACATCCCGTCCGGCTGCGCCTTCAACCCGCGCTGCCCGTACGCGGACGTGCCCAAGGACAACATCACCCGGACCGTACGCCCCGAGCTGGCCGACGGCGGCAGCGGTCACTGGACCGCCTGCCACATGACGCCGGACGAGCGGGAGCGCATCTGGACCGAAGAGATTGCGCCCAAGCTGTGAGCGAGGACAAAGGCGTGACGGACAACGACGTGACGATTCCCGCGCAGAGCAAGGGAGCGGTCACGACCACCAAGGACGCGGCCCCCGGCGAGGTCCTGCTCAAGGTCACCGGTCTGCAGAAGCACTTCCCGATCCGCAGCGGTGTGCTGAAGCGGCAGACCGGCTCGGTCAAGGCCGTCGACGGCATCGACTTCGACGTGCGCTCCGGCGAGACGCTCGGCGTGGTCGGCGAGTCCGGCTGCGGCAAGTCGACGATGGGCCGCCTCATCACCCGGCTGCTCGAACCGACCGGCGGCACGGTCGAGTTCGAGGGCCGGGACATCACCCACCTCGGTGTGCGCGGCATGCGGCCGATGCGCCGCGACGTCCAGATGATCTTCCAGGACCCGTACTCCTCGCTGAACCCGCGGCACACGGTCGGCGGCATCATCTCCGCCCCCTTCAAGCTGCAGGGCGTCAACCCGGAGGGCGGGATCAAGAAGGAGGTCCAGCGCCTCCTGGAGGTCGTGGGCCTCAACCCCGAGCACTACAACCGCTATCCGCACGAGTTCTCCGGCGGCCAGCGCCAGCGCATCGGCATCGCCCGCGCGCTCGCGCTCAACCCGAAGCTGGTCGTGGCGGACGAGCCGGTCTCGGCGCTCGACGTGTCGATCCAGGCACAGGTGGTCAACCTCCTCGACGACCTCCAGCAGGAGCTCGGCCTCACCTACGTGATCATCGCCCACGACCTGTCGGTGATCCGGCACGTCTCGGACCGGATCGCGGTCATGTACCTGGGCAAGATCGTGGAGTTGGCCGACCGCAAGTCGCTGTACGCGGCGCCGATGCACCCGTACACCAAGGCGCTGATGTCGGCGGTGCCGGTGCCCGACCCCAAGCGGCGCGGCATGAAGAGCGAGCGGATCCTGCTGAAGGGCGACGTCCCCTCGCCGATCTCGCCGCCCAGCGGCTGCCGGTTCCACACCCGGTGCTGGAAGGCGACGGAGATCTGCAAGACGCAGGAGCCGGTGCTCGTGGAGCTGAAGCCCGGCCAGCGGGTGGCCTGCCACCACCCGGAGAACGCGCCGGACCAGGCCCCGGGCGAGACGGTCCTGCCGGAGGCCAGGGAGTCGATCGACCTCGTGACGATCGGCGAGGCGGAGCCGACGGAGTCGGCCGAGCCGACCGAGGTGGCTGAGGTCTCCGAGGCGTCGGTGACGACCGAGGTACCTGAGGCGGCCGAGGCGTCTGCAACCACGGATGCGGCGGAGTCGACCGAGGCCGCCGAAGTGGACGGGACCTCCGAGACGTCTGAGTCCGGGGAGGCGCCCGACGCGACCTCGGAGAGCGCCCCCGCGACGCCCTCCGCGCCGAAGGGCGAGAAGCCCGAGAAGCCCGCGAAGGCCGGTAGGGACGGCAAGGCCGGAGAAACCGGACCGGACGACACCGTTCAGGAGTCAACCGACAAGTAGGGCATGACAGTTCGGCAAAGTCATGTTCATGCCGAAGCGGGAGAGTGCAGAGTCTGCGTGTCCGTACCAACGGCATGCGTTCGAAGGGCAGACTCATGGCACTCTCCCGTTCGGCACGTCGTACCTCCCGGCTGCTCGCCCTCACCACCGCGGTGGCCGCCGGGTTCACCATCGCCGCCGCGCCCGCGGCCTCGCCCGGGGCCCCGGGCATCGGCGATCCGTACTTCCCCAATCTGGGCAACGGCGGCTTCGACGCCCTCCATTACGACCTCGGCGTCAGCTACAACCCCGATTCCGGGCGCCTGGACGGGCGCACCACCCTCACGGCCCGGGCCACCCAGAACCTCTCCAGCTTCGACCTGGACCTCCAGAAGCTCACCGTCGACTCGATCCGGGTGAACGGCAGGCCCGCCGACTTCCGCAGAACCGGCGACGAGATCGTGATCACCCCGCGCCACCGGCTGCGCAGGGGCGAGGAGTTCCAGGTCACGGTCGTCTACGGCGGAGTGCCCCAGCCGCTGAGCGGGCCCATCGTCTTCGGGTCCGACTACGGCTGGATGAAGACCAAGGACGGCGTGTTCGTCGCCTGCGAACCCAACGCCGCCTCCACCTGGTTCCCGTCCAGCGACCATCCCTCCGACAAGGCGACGTACGACATCCGCATCGACGCGCCCAAGGGCCTCACCGGGGTGTCCAACGGCCGCCTCGTGGACTCCCATGACAGCGGCGGCCGATCGTACTTCCACTGGCGCGAGTCCAAGCCGATGGCGACCTACCTCGCCACCGCGTCCATAGGAAAGTTCGACGTGAAGACGGGCCGGACGCCCGCGGGCACCCCCATCTACGTGGCCATCGACCCGGCCCTGGCCAACCAGAACACGGTCGACGTGTACGCGGTGACCGCCGAGGCCACCGACTACTGGTCCAAGCTCTTCGGCCCCTACCCCTTCGAGGAGACCGGCGCGGTCGTCGACGACATGCCGCAGGCCGGGTTCTCCCTGGAGACGCAGACCAAGCCGAGCTATTCGGCCGTACGCAATGAGACGACCATCGTGCACGAACTCGCGCACCAGTGGTTCGGCGACTCCGTCTCGGTCGCGCACTGGAACGACATCTGGCTCAACGAGGGCTTCGCGACCTACGCCCAGTGGCTGTGGGCCGAGCACCGCGGGACCGCGACCGCCCACACGTCCTTCCTCAACAGGTACAACTCGATCCCGGCCTCCGCCGACTTCTGGAAGATCGAGGTGGCCGACCCGCAGCGCGACACGATGTTCGCCTCAGCGGTCTACCAGCGCGGCGCGATGATGCTCCAGGTGCTGCGCGAGCGCATCGGTGACCAGGCCTTCTTCAAGCTGCTCCCGGCCTGGACGAAGGCGCACCGCTACCACAACGCCGACACCGAGGACTTCATCCAGCTCGCCGAGAAGGTCTCGGGCCAGTCGCTCGACGGCCTGTTCCAGAAGTGGATCTACGACACGGGCAAGCCCGCGCTCTGAGCCCGGCCTGTGCCGAGGGGCACCCCGCGATGAGTAAAAATGCGGGGTGCTTCACGAACTGTTCAGTCCCTCCGTCCAGCATGCGCTGGACCTCGTCGGAATCTTCGTCTTCGCGATCTCCGGCGCCCTGCTCGCCGTGCGCAAGAACTTCGACGTGTTCGGCATCGCGGTGCTCGCCGAGGTCACCGCGCTGGGCGGAGGGCTGTTCCGCGACCTCATCATCGGGGCGGTCCCGCCGGCTGCCTTCTCCGACCTCGGGTACTTCGTGACCCCGCTGCTCGCCGCCGTCCTCGTCTTCTTCCTCCACCCCGAGGTCGAGCGCACCCAGACCGCGGTCAACGTCTTCGACGCGGCGGGGCTCGGCCTGTTCTGCGTCACGGGCACGACGAAGGCGTACGACTACGGGCTGGGGCTCACCTCCTCGGCGGCGCTGGGGCTCGCGACGGCGGTGGGCGGCGGCGTGCTGCGCGACGTCCTCGCCAACGAGGTTCCCTCGCTGCTGCGTTGGGACCGCGACCTGTACGCGGTGCCCGCGATCGTCGGAGCCACCATGATCGTGCTGTTCATCCGCTTCGACCTGCTCAACGCGGGGACCAGTGGGCTCGCCGTGATCACCGCGTTCCTGCTGCGCATCGCCGCGCTGAAGTACCACTGGCGGGCGCCGCGGGCGTGGAACCGGCGGAGTTCGACGCTGGAGGAGGTATGAGGGGGCGGCCGGGAGCGGGTCCGACGAGGGCATAACAAAAAGCTACCGCTCAGTAATTTATCGGTGTACGGTGCTGCGCATGGCACAGGCATCGTCACAGGTACTCCCCGCCGCGATCGGGGACAGCGAGTTCGACCGCGACACCGCGGTCACCCGGCGGGAAGCGGGGGTCTACGACGCGGAGCTCTCGGCGGGCTGGACCATCATCCACGCCGTCAACGGCGGCTATCTGCTCGCGCTGCTCGGGCGGGCGCTCGGCGACGCGCTGCCGCACCCGGACCCGTTCACCGTCTCCGCGCACTACCTCACGCCGTCCGTGCCCGGGCCTGCGGTCATCCGCACCCAGGTCGTGCGCACCGGCCGCACCCTCTCCACCGGGCAGGCCTCGCTCTTCCAGTACGACGAACACGGCGCGGAGGTCGAACGCATCCGGGTCCTCGCCTCGTACGGGGACCTCGACGCGCTCACCGACGAGGTGCGCACCACCGCCCTGCCGCCCGCGATCCCGCCCCTCTCGCACTGCATCGGCGCGACGGATGCCCCCGACGGCAGCCGGCCCCCGATCCCCGGCAGTTCGGCGATCACCGACCGGCTGATGCTCAAGCTCGACCCGACCACGCTCGGCTGGGCGGTGGGCGCGCCCTCCGGGAAGGGCGAGATGCGGGCGTGGTTCGGGCTCGCGGACGGGCGCGACGCGGACCCCATCTCGCTGCTGCTCACCGTCGACGCCCTGCCGCCGACCTCCTTCGAGCTGGGCCTGAAGGGCTGGACCCCGACGGTCGAGCTCACCACCCACATCCGCTGCCGCCCGGCACCGGGGCCGCTGCGGGTGTCCATCACCACGCGGAACCTGGCCGGGGGGTTCCTGGAGGAGGACGCGGAGGTCTGGGACTCGGCGGACCGCCTGGTGGCCCAGTCCCGCCAACTGGCCCGCGCCCCCCGCCCCTGACCCCGGCGCACCGCATCCCGCCCAAGGGGCGCGGGGAACTGCGCGATCAGCCACGTGTGGCCCGCAGCCGAAGGCAAAGCCGACCAAGTGCCGCGCAGGCGGGCGGGCGCCTGCCCAGGCGCGGCGTGGGGGATTCTGAGGCCGTGAAATCCGATCGGCTGCTCTCCATCCTCCTCCTGCTCCAGACCCGCGGCCTCGTCCCCGCCACCGACCTCGCCGAGCGGCTCGACGTGTCCGTGCGGACCATCTACCGCGACGTCGAGGCGCTCTCGGCATCCGGCGTGCCGGTCTACACCGAGCGCGGCCGGCACGGCGGCATCGCCCTGCTCGACGGATACCGCACGGACGTCACGGGGCTCACCGCCGACGAGTCCCGCGCCCTGTTCGTGCTCGCGGCGCAGGGCGCGCACACCGCCCTCGGTCTCGACGACGCGCTCGGCTCAGCCCTGCGCAAGGTCATGGCCGCGCTGCCCGAACCGCACCGGCCCGCCGCCGAGTTGACCAGCCGCCGCATCCTGGTCGACCCGGAACGCTGGATGCGCACGGCCGCCCCCGCCGTCGACCTGGACGTCCTCAACACCGCCGTCTTCGCCGACCGCCGACTCCGGTTGAGCTACCGGCACAGCGGCGCCGCCCGACCGAACACGTACACCGTCGACCCGTACGGGCTCGTCGTGAAGGCCGGGGTCTGGTACCTCGTCGCCGATCACCGGGCCGCGCCCCGGCTGTTCCGCGCCGAGCGGGTCCGCTCCGCCCGGCTCACCGACGAGCCGGTGCGCCGTCGGCCCGGCGTCGAACTCGCCGACGTGTGGGAGCGGTTGCGCCGCGAGGTCGAGCGTCGTCCGGCGGACGTACTGGTCAAGGCCAGGGTGCGCAACGACCGGCTCGACCTCTTCGTCCGCCTGCACGGGGCACAGCTCACCGCCGCGCCGCGGGCGGAGGCAGCGGGGGAGTGGACCGCCGTGGAACTCGCGGTGAGCGAACTCCGCGCCGTCCGCCAGTTCCTGAGCTTCGGCGCCCACGTGGAGATCCTTCAGCCCCGCGCGGCCCGCGACGTCCTCGCCGAAGCGGCGTCGGAGATCAGCCGCCTCTACGCCTCGTAGACAGGGAGCGGGCGGGAGCGCCGCACGTCCGGCGCACTCCTCAGTCCCCGTCCCGCAGGGACCCTCTAGTCCAGCCAGTGGCGGCGGCCCAGCGTCACCAGGCGGAGTTGGGCGCGGGCCGTGGCGAGGACCGGGGCCTCCTCGCCCTCCAGCAGGGCGGACGCCGTCATCACCATGTGGTCGACGTACACCCCGGCCAGCATGCGCAGGTCCTCCCGGGACCAGCCCGTCGACTGCGGGTCGGCGCCCAGCGCCTCGGCCACCTCGTCGGCGAAGCGGCGCAGTTGTACGCCGATCGCCTCGCGGACCGGGGCGACCCCGCCGTGCCGTTCGCGGGCGATGAAGCGGACGTGCGCGGGGTGCGTGCGCACATGGGCGGCGATGAGCGCGACCGCCCGGTCGATGCGCTCGTCGCTCGACCCGGTGGTGACGATGGCCGCGCGGATCGTGTCGTGCAGGCTGCCCAGCGCCTGCTCGACCAGCGCGACGCCGAGGTCGGCGGTGTCCTTGAAGTGCCGGTAGAACGCGGCCGGCGCGACCCCCACGGCCCGGGTGACCTCGCGAAGCCCGAGGCTGCTCAGGCTCTGGTGCTCCAGGAGCTGGAGCGCCGAGTCCATGAGGGCCTGGCGGGTCTTCTGCTTCTGGGCCTGCCGGATTCCGAGAGTGTGGCTCATACCACTCAGTAAACATGTGTTCGCCGAAGTTGGGAAGACTAGACTCATCAGTCAGTGAACAGTCGTACTCCCAAGGCTGGTTGACCCAGGCGGGATGCATCGCCCGTTCCGCCGCACACAGAAAGGGATCCCATGCTTTTCCTCGTCGCAGCCCTCCTCCTGCTGGGGGTCGTGCTGGGCTCAGCGGCGCACCTCCCGCTCCCGGTCACCCTGGCCGTCGCCGGTGTCATCGGCGTCTGGCTGCTCGTCTTCGCCGCCCGCGAACGCCTCTCGCACCGAAAGGGCTGACCATGGAACTCACCGCGATCCGACGCCGCACCCGCCCCCACGCTCTGAAGGAGCAGGGGGGACCCCCATCCCGTGACGCCGACGGGATGGCCATCGCGGCCTTCGTCCTCGGCCTGCTCGGGCTGCTCGTGATGAACGTCGTCCTCGGCCCGATCGCCATCGTGCTGTCCTCGCTCTCCCTCCTGTACGGGACCAAGCGCCGCGGCCGCGCCTTCCTCGGACTCGCCCTGGGCGTGGCCGACCTCGTGGTCCTTGTGGCCCTCGTCATGGCGGACCACACCGTCTCCTGGGGCCTCGGCGGCTGAAACCCCGCCCGGCCCTCGGCCGGAACTGCGGCACGGCCCGCCCGGCGCGGCTCGTAGAATCGGGCCCACCATGGCTTACCTCGACCACGCCGCGACCACCCCGATGCTTCCGGAGGCGGTCCGGGCGATGACCGCCCAGCTGACCGCCACCGGCAACGCGTCCTCGCTGCACGCCGCCGGGCGGCGGGCCCGCCGCACCGCCGAGGAGGCCCGCGAGGAACTCGCCGAAGCGCTCGGCGCCCGTCCCAGCGAGGTCGTCTTCACGGCCGGCGGCACCGAGGCCGACAACCTCGCCGTCAAGGGCCTGTACTGGGCCCGCCGGGACGCCGATCCGCGCCGGACCCGCGTCCTGGCCAGCCCCGTCGAGCACCACGCCGTGCTCGACGCGGTGGACTGGCTCGCCGAGCACGAGGGCGCCACCGTCGAGTACCTGCCCGTCGACCCCTACGGCAGGGTGAGCCCCGAGGCCCTGCGCGACGCCATCGGGCGCGACCCCGACGACGTCGCCCTGGCCACCGTCATGTGGGCCAACAACGAGATCGGCACCATCATGCCGGTCGCCGAACTGGCCGCGGTGGCCCGGGAGTTCGACGTGCCGCTGCACGCCGACGCCGTCCAGGCCTTCGGCCAGCTCGACGTGGACTTCGCCGCCTCCGGGCTCGCCGCCATGACCGTCTCCGGTCACAAGGTGGGCGGCCCGTACGGCATCGGAGCCCTGCTTCTGGGCCGCGAGTACACCCCCGTCCCCGTGCTGCACGGCGGCGGCCAGGAGCGGCACGTGCGCTCCGGCACCCTCGACGTCCCCGCCATCGCCTCCTTCGCGGTCGCCGGACGGCTCGCCGCCGAACGGCGCGGCGCGTTCGTCCGGGACGTCGGCGGGTTGCGCGACCGGCTCGTGGAGGCCGTGCTCAAGGCCGTGCCCGACGCGATCCTCGGCGGTGACCCGGACCCGGCGGGCCGCCTGCCCGCCAACGCGCACTTCACCTTCCCCGGCTGTGAAGGCGACTCCCTCCTGCTGCTGCTCGACGCGCAGGGCATCGAATGCTCCACCGGCTCCGCCTGCACCGCGGGCGTCGCCCAGCCCAGCCACGTCCTGCTCGCCACCGGCACCGACCCCGACCTGGCCCGCGGCACCCTGCGCTTCTCGCTGGGCCACACCTCCACCGAGGCCGATGTCCAGGCGGTCGCGGACGCCATCGGCCCCGCCGTCGAGCGGGCCCGCACCGCGGGGCTCGTCTGACCCCGAAAACCCCGGGCCGGCCCCAGCCGCTCAGGCCGGGCGGGCCGCGCCGACCAGCCGGAGATAGCGCGCCCAGTCCCAGTACGGCCCCGGATCGGTGTGGTCGGTGCCCGGCACCTCGACGTGCCCGATGATGTGCGTACGGTCGACGGGTATGCGATAGCGGGCGCATATCGTGGCCGTCAGCCGCGCCGACGACGCGTACATGGCGTCCGTGAAGGACGACGCCTCCTCGACGTACCCCTCGTGCTCTATGCCGACGCTGCGCTCGTTGTACTTCCGGTTGCCCGCGTGGAAGGCGACGTCCAGCTCCCGCACGGTCTGCGCCAGGTGCCCGTCCTTGCGCACCACGTAGTGGGCGGCCGCCTTGTTCTCCGGGTCCTGGAACGTTTTCAGGGCGCTGTCGAAGCTGCCCTGCACGACATGGATCACCACCCGGTCCACCGGGTAGTCGTCCGGCCGGTCCGCCATCCGCCAGTTCGCCGGGTCCGCCGCCACCCACTGGGCGCCCGCGTAGTCCAGCTCTCCGGCCTTGCGCGGCTTGTGCGGCCGCGCCTGCGGGGCCTTCAGATAGCCGATGGTGCCGACCACCACCACGGCGCCCCCGATCAGCAGCCCCCTGCGGCTGGTCGCCATACGCCCCGCCCCCGTCGCTTCCCGTACCGCTCCCCGCGGGCTCCGTGGAATCCTGGATCGGACCCCTTCGACAGGCACAACGGATACTCCCGCGCCCCCGGTTCCCGATCCCACGTACCCTTACGAGTGCTATGACTCAGACTCCGCCGCAGCCCTCGCCGATGACCTCCCCGCGTCCCCTGCGCGTCCTCGCCGCCATGTCCGGCGGTGTGGACTCCGCCGTCGCCGCCGCCCGGGCCGCCGAGGCGGGGCACGACGTCACGGGCGTGCATCTCGCGCTCTCCGCGAACCCGCAGTCCTTCCGCACCGGGGCCCGCGGCTGCTGCACCATCGAGGACTCCCGGGACGCGCGCCGCGCCGCGGACGTCATCGGCATCCCCTTCTACGTCTGGGACCTGGCGGAACGCTTCCGCGAGGACGTCGTGGAGGACTTCGTCGCCGAGTACGAGGCGGGCCGTACGCCCAACCCGTGCCTGCGCTGCAACGAGAAGATCAAGTTCGCGGCGCTGCTCGACAAGGCGCTCGCGCTCGGCTTCGACGCCGTGTGCACCGGCCACTACGCGACCGTCGTCCTCACGGAGGACGGCACCCGCGAGCTGCACCGCGCCTCCGACATGGCCAAGGACCAGTCGTACGTCCTCGGCGTGCTCGACGAGCGCCAGCTCGCCCACGCGATGTTCCCGCTCGGCGACACGCTCACCACCAAGGACGAGATCCGCGCCGAGGCCGAGCGCCGGGGCCTGGCGGTCGCCAAGAAGCCCGACAGCCACGACATCTGCTTCATCGCCGACGGCGACACCCAGGGCTTCCTCGCCCAGCGCCTCGGCAAGGCCGAGGGCGACATCGTCGACGAGTCCGGCACGAAGATCGGCAGCCACGAGGGCGCCTTCGGCTTCACCATCGGCCAGCGCAAGGGCCTGCGCATCGGCCACCCGGCCGCCGACGGCAAGCCCCGCTATGTCCTCGACATCTCCCCGGTGAACAACACGGTCACCGTCGGGCCCGTAGAGGCCCTCGACGTCACCGCCCTCGGCGCGATCAAGCCCCGCTGGTGCGGCACCGCCCCCGAGAGGCCCGGCACATACACCGCGCAGCTGCGCGCCCACGGCGGCGAGACCGAGGTCACTGCCGAGCTGATCGACGGCGAGCTGCGGGTGCGCTTCGCCGAGCCGGTCCGCGGTGTCGCCCCCGGCCAGGCGATCGTCCTGTACGACGGCACGCGCGTGGTGGGCTCGGCGACGATCGCGACGACCGAGCGGGCCGCCGCGAGCGTCTAGAGGCACTCGCGTCGAGGCGGGGGTCCCAGCGGGCTCCCGCCTCGGAAGCGCGCCTCACACGGAGGGCCGCGCCTGAGCGACCCGCAGGACGATCTTGCCCCGGGTGCGGCCGCGCTCGCCGTACTCGTGTGCCTCGGCCGCGTCCGCGAGGTCGAACACCGTGTCGATCTCGGCCCGCAGTCGGCCCTCCTCGACCAGCGCCGCGATGGCCAGCATCCCCGCGTAGTCCGCCTCCACCAGGGTGAAGCCCGCCCGGACGCCCAGGTCGGCGGCCTCGTCGAGCAGCCCGTCCTCGTCCGCGGACGCGATCGAGACCAGGACGCCGCCACGGTGCAGCACCTTCAGGGAGCGGCTGCCGTAGGCGCCGCCGATGGGGTCGAGGACGACGTCCACGTCCCGCACCGCCCCGGTGAAGTCGACCGCGGTGTAGTCGATCACCTCGTCCGCGCCCAGACCGCGCACGAAGTCGTGCTTGGCGGCGCTCGCCGTGCCGATGACGTACGCGCCGTGCGCCTTGGCGATCTGCACCGCGAGGTGGCCGACGCCACCGGCCGCGGCGTGGATCAACACCCGCTGCCCGGCGGCCAGTCGAGCCGTCTCGACGAGCGACTGGTACGCGGTGAGGGAGGCCAGCGGCAGCGCCGCCGCCTGGATGTGGTCGATCCCGGCGGGCTTGCGCGCGAAGTGCCGGGCCGGGGCGGTGACGTACTCCGCGTACGCGCCCGCCTGGTGCGGGAAGCGCGGCATGCCGAACACCTCGTCGCCGGGCCGGTACAGGGTGACGCCGAAGCCCACCGCCTCGACCGTGCCGGAGACGTCCCAGCCGAGGATCGGCGGCGTGCCCATCACCGCGAGACCGCCGCTCGCGCGGACCTTCCAGTCGGCGGGGTTGACGCCTGCCGCGTGCACCCGCACCAGGATCTCGGCGGGACCCGGTTCGGGCCGCTCGGTCTCGATCTCGGCGAGCACTTCGGGGCCGCCCCATCGAAGGGGGCTGATGGCGCGCATCGTCTGGGACATGTCTGATCCTTTTCAGGGTGTTTCCGCTGGTGGAAGCACCAGACTGCCCTCCGTGTTCCTCCTGTGGTGCTGGCCGTTTGGCCAGGATGTGACAGGATCTGGCCATGGCCGTACGACAGAGAACGCACCAGGTGGCGGTGCTCGCCCTCGATGGAGTCGTCTCCTTCGAGCTGGGCATCCCGTCCCGGATCTTCGACAGCGCCCGGGGGCCGGGCGGCGAGAAGCTGTACGAGGTGACCGTCTGCACCGTCGACGGGCGGCCGGTGCGGACCGAGGCCGGATTCTCGGTCGCCGTCGAGCACGGCCCCGAGGCGCTCGCCGCGGCCGACACCGTGGTGATCCCGCCGACCCACACCCTCGGCGCGATGGCCGAGGGCGGCCCGCTGCCCGAGCCGCTCGCCCGCGCCTTCGCGCGGATCCGGCCCGGCACCCGCATGGTCTCCATCTGCACGGCGTCCTACGTCCTGGCCGCCGCCGGGCTGCTGGACGGGCGGCCCGCCACCACGCACTGGTGCGACGCGGCCGCCTTCGCGCGCACCTTCCCGGGTATCGAGGTGGACCCGGGCGTCCTGTTCGTCGACGACGGGGACGTGCTGACCTCGGCGGGCGCCGCCGCCGGCATCGACCTGTGCCTGCACCTCGTGCGCCGCGACCACGGCAGCGCGGTCGCCAACCGGGCCGCCCGGCACTGCGTCGTCCCGCCGTATCGCGACGGCGGCCAGGCCCAGTACATCGAACGCCCGGTCCCCGAGCCGACCGTGGCCAGCACCGCGGCCACCCGCGCCTGGGCGCTGGAGCGCCTCCAGGAGCCGCTCTCACTGGGGGAGATGGCCGCCCACGCGCGGATGAGCCTGCGCACCTTCACCCGCCGCTTCCGCGAGGAGGCGGGCATGACGCCGGGCACCTGGCTCACCGCCCAGCGCCTGGAAGTGGCCCGCCAGCTCCTGGAGTCCAGCGACCTGCCGGTGGACCTGGTCGCCCACCGGGCCGGGTTCGGCACCGCCAACTCGCTGCGCCAGCACATGCGTTCCGTGCTCGGCGTCTCGCCGGTCGCCTACCGGCGCACTTTCCAGGTCGCCGCGCGGGTCTGAGCCCGGCCGAGCTACTCGGTGACGGTCTCCACCTCGTAGAAGCAGAGGTGGTCCTTGATCTCGGCCACGTCCGGCTTCGGGTCCGGGTAGTACCAGACGAGGTCGGGCGCGTCCGGCAGTGACCAGTAGGAGGCCGTGCCCTTGAACGGGCACTACGTCTGGGTCCGGGACGGGGTCAGCAGGTCCGTGCGGACGTCCTCGGGCGGAAGGTAGTAGCGGACGGGGAGCCCGGTCTCGCGCAGCAGCAGCGGACGGCGGCTCTCGGCGAGCACCTGCCCGCCGTGCACGACCCGCACATGCTCGCTGCCCCGCTCGATGGTGATGCTGTGTCCTGTCTGCCGTGTCGTCATACGAGGTGCAGCGTTTCGCGGGCCGCGCTTCTTCCCCGCCCCCGCCTCGTATCGTTGCCGCATGAACATCTGCGTCTTCCTCTCCGCCGCCGACCTCGACGAGCGCTACACGCGTCCCGCCCGCGAGTTCGCCGAACTTCTCGGCAAGGGCGGTCACACCCTGGTGTGGGGCGGCTCCGAGAGCGGCCTCATGAAGGTGGTCGCCGACGGCGTGCAGCAGGCGGGCGGCAGGCTCGTGGGCGTCTCGGTCGACTTCCTGGCGGCCAAGGCGCGGCAGAACGCCGACGAGATGGTCGTCGCCAAGGACCTCGCCGAGCGCAAGGCGCTGCTGCTCGCCAAGTCCGACGCCGTCGTGATCATGGTGGGCGGGACCGGCACCCTGGACGAGGCGACCGAGATCCTGGAGCTCAAGAAGCACGGCAGGACCACCAAGCCGGTCGTCCTGCTGAACACCGCGGGCTTCTACGACGGCCTCAAGGAGCAGTTCCGCCGCATGGAAGACGAGGGCTTCCTGCCCGTCCCCCTCACCGACCTGGTCTTCTTCGCCGAGGACGGCGTCGCGGCCCTCGCCTACCTGGAGGAGTCCCTCGGCGTCCAGTAGTGGTCCGGTAGTGCGAGCATGGCCGGTATGGCTACTCACCTGATCACCGGCGCCGGATCCGGCATCGGCGCGGCCGTCGCGCGCCGCCTGCACGAGCGCGGCGACGAGCTCATCCTGCTCGCGCGCGACTCGGGCCGCGCCAAGGAACTCGCCGGACGGTACCCGGGCGCCCGCACCCTCGTCGGCGACCTCGCCGACCCCGACCGCCTGTCCTGGGCCTTCGACAAGCAGCCCATGCCGGACCAGCTCGACTCGCTGCTGCACATCGCGGGCATCGTCGACCTCGGCCCGGTCGGCGAGCTGCGCCCCAAGACCTGGCACCAGCAGCTCAACGTCAACCTGATCGCGCCCGCCGAGATCACCCGCCACCTGCTGCCCCAACTCCGCGCCTCGCGCGGCCACGTGGTCTTCGTGAACTCCGGCGCCGGCCTGGCCGCCCACGCCGAATGGGGCGCGTACGCCGCCTCCAAGCACGGCCTCAAGGCGCTCGCCGACTCGCTGCGCCACGAGGAGCACGCCCATGGCGTGCGCGTGACCTCGGTCTACCCGGGCCGCACCGCCAGCCCCATGCAGGCCAAGGTGCACTCGCAGGAGGGCAAGGAGTACAACCCGGCGAGGTTCATCGACCCCGAGTCGGTGGCCACCACCATCGTCATGGCCATCGACCTGCCGGCCGACGCCGAGGTCAACGACCTCACCGTGCGCCCCGGCAAGTAGCGCCGAACGGGCCCCGCGCCCGGTTGCGTACGCTTCCGGGGTGAGCGAACAGAGCAATTTCCCCTGGGGGCCCGCCACCGGGGTCGGTTCGATGCCGGGCGGCGACGCGCGGGAGACCGCCAAGACCGTCACCGGATCGCTGATCGGCGCCGAGGGGGCGAGCGGCGACTTCCCGCACCTCGCGGAGCTGCCCGCGCGCGGCCCCGGCGCCGACATGATCGGGCGGACCATCGGGCTCCTTGTCGAGATGTACGGACATGTGGAGCCCAGCGGCTGGCGCGTCAGCGACCGGCCCGGCCGGGACACCCGCCGGGCCCGGTCCTGGCTCGGCGAGGACCTCGACGCCCTGGAGGAGTTCACCCAGGGCTACACCGGCCCGCTGAAGGTGCAGGCCGTCGGGCCGTGGACGCTGGCCGCCGCCCTGGAGCTGCGGGGCGGCGAGCTCTCGCTCGGCGACCCCGGCGCCTGCCGCGACCTCGCCGGATCGCTCGCCGAGGGCCTGCGCGACCACCTCGCCGAGGTGCGCCGCCGGGTGCCCGGCGCCCACATCGTGCTCCAGCTCGACGAGCCCTCCCTCACCGCCGTGCTGCGCGGGCAGATCCGGACCGCCAGCGGATACCGCACCCACCGGGCCGTCGACCGGCAGATCGTGGAGGGCGCCCTGCGGGACGTCGTCGCCGTGCACGACGGCCCCGTCGTCGTCCACTCCTGCGCCCCCGACGTTCCGTTCGCCCTGCTGCGGCGGGCCGGGGCCGCCGGGGTGTCGTTCGATTTCTCTCTGCTCACCGAGCGTGATGACGAGCAGATCGGCGAAGCCGCCGAGAGCGGCGTCAAGCTGTTCGCCGGAGTGGTGCCCGCCACCGACGGCCCATTGTCAGACCCTGCCGGTAGCGTCATGGGTGTCAGGACGCTGTGGCGCAGGTTGGGGCTGAATCCGGGGACTCTGGGCGAGTCCGTCGTGATCACCCCAACATGCGGCATGGCCGGTGCGTCCCCCGCCTACGCGCGGGCCGCGCTCGCCCACTGCGTCCGGGCGGCGAGATCGCTCGCGGACAACCCTGAGTGACGGGGAAGACGGGAAACGGGAGGACATGACGGTGGCTGGCGAACAGAACGCAGCGGTGCCCGCCGAGGCACGGGAGAAGCACGCGCTCCTCGCCGAGCAGATCGAGGAGCACCGCTTCCGGTACTACGTGAGGGACCAACCGGTCATCAGCGACGGCGACTTCGACAAGCTGCTCCGCTCGCTGGAGGCACTGGAGGACGAGTACCCCGAGCTGCGCACGCCCGACTCGCCGACGCAGAAGGTCGCGGGCGCCTACGAGACGGACTTCGCCTCGGTCCAGCACCGCGAGCGGATGCTGTCCCTGGACAACGCCTTCGACGACGAGGAACTGGCGGCCTGGGCCGAGCGCGTCGCCAAGGACGTGGGCACCGCCGAGTACCACTTCCTGTGCGAGCTGAAGGTCGACGGCCTGGCCGTGAACCTGACGTACGAGCACGGCAGGCTGACCCGCGCCGCCACCCGCGGCGACGGCCGCACCGGCGAGGACATCACACCCAACGTCCGCACCATCGCCGACATCCCGGACCGTCTCAAGGGCGACCGCATCCCCGCGCTGGTCGAGATCCGGGGCGAGGTCTACTTCCCGATGGAGGCCTTCGAGGGCCTCAACGCGCGCCTGGTCGAAGCGGGCGACAAGCCGTTCGCCAACCCGCGCAACGCGGCGGCGGGTTCGCTGCGCCAGAAGGACCCCAAGGTCACCGCGACCAGGCCGCTGCACATGGTGGTGCACGGCATCGGCGCCCGCGAGGGCTTCGACATCGACCGGCTCTCACAGGCGTACGGCCTGCTGCGCGAATGGGGCCTGCCGACCGCCGAGCACAACAAGGTGGTCGACTCCCTCGACGACGTGCGGCAGTTCATCACGTACATGGGCGAGAACCGTCACTCGGTGGTGGAGCACGAGATCGACGGCGTCGTCGTCAAGCTCGACGAGATCCCGCTCCAGGGCCGTCTCGGCTCCACCGCGCGCGCCCCCCGCTGGGCCATCGCCTGGAAGTACGCCCCCGAGGAGGTCAACACCAAACTCGTCAACATCCGCGTGGGCGTGGGCCGCACGGGCCGCGTCACCCCCTACGCACAGGTCGAGCCGGTCACCGTAGCCGGGTCCGAGGTCGAGTTCGCCACCCTCCACAACCAGGACGTGGTGAAGGCCAAGGGCGTCCTCATCGGCGACACGGTGGTGCTGCGCAAGGCGGGCGACGTCATCCCGGAGATCCTCGGCCCCGTCGCCGACCTGCGGGACGGCAGCGAGTACCCCTTCGAGATGCCCGCGGAGTGCCCGGAGTGCGGGACCGCGCTGCGTCCGATGAAGGAGGGCGACATCGACCTGCGCTGCCCCAACGCCCGGTCCTGCCCGGCCCAGTTGAGGGAGCGGCTGTTCTACCTGGCGGGACGCAAGAGCCTCGACATCGAGAACTTCGGATACGTGGCGGCGGCCGCGCTCACCAAACCCCTTGAGCCGGCCACCCCGCCGCTGCTCGACGAGGGCGGCCTCTTCGACCTCACGATGGATCAGCTCCTGCCCATCAAGGCGTACGTCCTCGATCAGGACAGCGGGCTGCCCAAGCGCGACCCCAAGACCGGCGAGGAGAAGATCGCCCTGGTCTTCGCCAACATGAACGGCGAGCCGCGCAAGAACGCCGTGTCGATGCTGGAGAACATCGCCGCGGCCAAGGAGCGCCCGCTCGCCCGCATCCTCACCGGGCTCTCCATCCGGCACGTCGGCCCGGTCGCCGCCGAGGCCCTGGCCCGCGCATTCCGCTCCATCGACCGCATCCAGCAGGCCACCGAGGAGGAACTCGCCGCCGTGGAGGGCGTGGGCGGGATCATCGCCGCCTCCCTCAAGCAGTGGTTCGCCGAGGAGTGGCACCAGGAGATCCTGCGCAAGTGGAAGGCCGCCGGCGTCCGCATGGAGGACGAGAGCACCGGCGCGGACGAGGGGCCGCGCCCGCTGGAGGGGCTCACCGTCGTCGTGACCGGAACTCTTGAGCGGCACACCAGAGATGGCGCGAAAGAAGCCCTCCAGAGCCGCGGCGCCAAGGTCACCGGTTCCGTTTCCAAGAAGACATCCTTCGTTGTCGTCGGCGACAGCCCCGGTTCCAAATACGACAAGGCGATGCAGCTGAAGGTTCCGGTTCTCGACGAGGACGGATTCGCCGTCCTGCTGGAACAAGGGCCCGACGCCGCGAGAGAAGCCGCGATGCCGACCGCCCCGGAGGGGGAATGAGACACAAACAAGGGTAGTAACAGGGGGCCTGGAGGCTGCGCGGAGTCACCCGTTCGGCGCATAGCAGACCGATGTGGGTGGCTGGGTCGCATTCGGGCAAGAGCTGTAGACCGCTGCCCGACAGAGCCTTCTGCGGCCTACTGTTGAGATGTGCGCCTGTCGTGCACGGCTGATGGCCCCTGCTCGTGGAGCGGTTGGGGTGGAACACCAGTCGTGGTGGCATGACATCGGGGCCATCGCGTGCACGTGCACCGCCGGCTGTGAGAGGGACGGGAATGAAACCGACCGAGAGCACCGCCCCGGCCGTGAGGCTGCGCGGGTTCACGGGCTTTTCGTCCAGGCTGACGGCCGTCGTCACCGGCCTCGCGGGCGTGGTCCTCGCCACCGGCTTCTACCGGGCCGTCCAGGCGGGCGACGCCCTGTTCCCCGGCGGGACCACGGGCTGGTCCGTCGCGGTCCTCACTGGCATCATCGTCGGCCATCTCGTCGCGCTCGGCCGTGAGCGCTGGTGGGGCGGCACCGGCTCCGGCGCCGCCCTCACCATCGCCGTGCTGCTCCTCTACGGCTGGCTGCCGGCCGCGCTGGTCAGCCTGGCCGTGGTCGTCCTGGTCGGCGCCGCGCGGCGCAACCGCTGGCGGCAGGGCGTGCTGCACGGCGCGGTGGACGTCCTGGGGATAGGCGCCGCGGGCCTGGTCATGGCCGCCTTCGACGTCGTGCCGGGCGTGGCCCATCCGTGGTGGCCCAGCCAGTGGGGCATCACCACCGTCCCCGAGATCGTCCTGGCCGCCGGCACCTATCTGCTGCTCACCAGGATGCTGCTCTGGTACGCGCTCGCGCCCCGCGGCGGAGGGCTGCCCACGGTCGCCCGGACGGCCCTGGTCAGACAGGGTCTCGTGGCGGTCGCGCTGCTCGGCATCGCGCCGCTGATCTGTGTGGTGGCCATGTCGGTGCCCGTCCTGCTCCCGCTGTTCGCGGTGCCGCTCGTCGCCCTCGACTCGACGCTGTGGATCGCCCGGGCCCGCGCCGAGGAGCAGCTGCGCGACCCGCTCACCGGCCTCCCCAACCGCCAGTGGCTCCTGGAGCGCACCTGGTCGGCCCTGGAGGAGGCGGAGAACAGCGGCAACCGCGCCGCGCTCGTCCTGATCGACCTCGACCGCTTCCGTTCGGTCAACGACACCCTCGGCCACCTCGCCGGAGACCGCCTCCTCCTCCAGATAGCCGAACGGCTCAAGACCGCTCTGCCGCGCGGCGCGGAGGCGGCCCGGCTCGGCGGCGACGAGTTCGCCGTGCTGCTGCCGGTCTGCGACTCCGCGACGAGCGCCATGCGGATAGCCCGGGGCCTGGTCGCCGAGCTGTCCTCGCCGCTCGACCTGGACGGGCTCACGCTGGTCCTGGAGGCCAGCGCGGGCGTCGCTCTCTTCCCCGACCACGCGCTGGACGCCGAAGGCCTGCTGCGTCGGGCCGACGTCGCGATGTACCAGGCCAAGCGGGACCGTACGGGCGTGGAGGTCTACGAGTCCAAGCGGGACTCCAACACCCCGGACCGGCTGGGCCTGTTGGGCGATCTGCGGCGCGCGCTCGACGCGGGCGACGTGGAGCTGCACTATCAGCCGAAGGTCCAGTTCGACGGCCAGGTGGCGGGACTTGAGGCGCTGGTGCGCTGGGTGCACCCGGAGCGCGGGCGGGTCTCGCCGGACGAGTTCATCGCCATCGCCGAGTCCAGCGGGCTGATGCCGCACCTCACCGAGTACGTCCTGGAGACTGCCCTCGCCCAGGTGGCGCGGTGGCGGGCCCAGGGCCTGAAGGTCCCGGTCGCCGTCAACGTGTCCCCGCGCGACGTGCACACCCCCGGTTTCGCCGGGGCCGTCGCCGCCCGGCTCGCCCGGCACGGGGTGCCGGCCGGCGCGCTCCAGCTGGAGATAACGGAACACGTCCTGCTGGAGGACCCCCAGCGGGCCGCCGACACACTGGCCGGGCTGACCGGCCACGGCGTGAAGATGTCCCTCGACGACTTCGGTACGGGGTACTCGTCGCTGGTGCACCTGCGGCGGCTGCCGGTCAGCGAGTTGAAGATCGACCGGTCGTTCGTGGCGCGGCTGGCCATCGACAACGAGGACGCCGAGATCGTCCGCTGCACCGTCGATCTCGCCCATTCGCTGGGCCTGCTGGTGGTCGCGGAGGGTGTCGAGGACGACGAGACGTGGGAGCGGCTTCGGGACCTGGGGTGCGACGCCGTGCAGGGGTGGCTGGTGGCCGCGGCGATGCCGCCTGCCGAGGCGACGGCGTGGCTGCTCGCGCGGGGGGACTCCGGGTGGCATCGGCCTGCGGAGATAGCCGCGGCCGCGGCGGCGCGGGCGGAGGCGGAGGCGGGCCGCACCTCGGGCCAGCCGGTCCAGTAACCGGCCGGGCCCCCATGCGCGGCTCCGCAGCGGGCGGCGCCGGGCGGCTTGGCATGCCGGGTGCCCTACCCAGGGCCGCTGGGGCTCCGCCCCAGACCCCGGGAGGCCCCACCCCACCCCTTCCCGAAACCCTCCGGCGGCAGGAAAAGGTGCCCGGCACCGGTACCGGCAGGGGCGCGGGGAACGCGCGATCGGCCATGGACGGTCCGCACCCGGAAGCGGCGGGGCTGCTGAGGCTGCCGCCCAAGGCCCCGTCCGGGCCTGAACGGCCTTCGTCCTCGGGTTGTCGGTGCGCCCGGCGCCGGGTCGTCAGGGGCGCGGGGAACTGCGCGATCGGCCACACACGGTCCGCACCCGGAAGCGGCGGGGCAGCTCACGACGTCCGGGCCCGAACGGCCCTCGTCCTCAAGCTTCCCCAGGGCTTGGGGGCCAGGGGACCCCCATGACGGGCCGGTGACCGAGGGTGAGGGGGATATCCGTTTCGTGGTGAGGGCGGTGCGCCCCATAGGATTGGGCCCACACCACACACACTCACCCCTGAGGATCGCTGCATGCCTGGCATTACGCGCGAGGAGGTCGCCCACCTCGCCCGGCTGGCACGTCTGGAGCTGAAGGGCGAAGAGCTCGATCACTTCGCCGGTCAGCTCGACGACATCATCGGCGCGGTCGCCCGCGTCTCCGAGGTCGCCGACCAAGACGTACCCCCGACCTCCCACCCGCTGCCGCTGACCAACGTCATGCGCGCGGACGAGGTCCGTCCGTCGCTCACCCCCGCGCAGGCGCTCTCCGGCGCCCCGGCCCAGGAGCAGCAGCGTTTCAAGGTGCCGCAGATCCTGGGGGAGGACTAATCACATGACGGACATCATCAAGCTCACCGCCGCCGAGATCGCCTCGAAGATCGCGTCCGGCGAGCTCACGGCCGTCGAGGTCACCGAGGCCCACCTGGCCCGCATCGAGGCCGTGGACGAGAAGGTCCACGCCTTCCTGCACGTCGACCGCGAGGGCGCGCTCGCGCAGGCCCGCGCCGTCGACGCCAAGCGCGCGGCCGGCGAGAAGCTCGGCCCGCTGGCCGGTGTGCCCCTGGCGCTGAAGGACATCTTCACCACCGAGGGCATCCCGACCACCGTCGGCTCGAAGATCCTCGAAGGCTGGATCCCGCCGTACGACGCGACGCTCACCAAGCGCCTCAAGGACGCCGACGTCGTCATCCTCGGCAAGACCAACATGGACGAGTTCGCCATGGGGTCCTCCACCGAGAACAGCGCGTACGGCCCGACGGGCAACCCGTGGGACCTCACCCGCATCCCGGGCGGCTCCGGCGGCGGTTCGAGCGCGGCCCTCGCCTCCTACGAGGCCCCGCTCGCCATCGGCACGGACACCGGCGGCTCCATCCGCCAGCCCGCCGCCGTCACCGGCACCGTCGGCGTCAAGCCGACCTACGGCGCCGTCTCCCGCTACGGCATGGTCGCCTTCTCGTCCTCCCTCGACCAGGGCGGACCCTGCGCCCGTACGGTCCTGGACGCGGCGCTCCTGCACGAAGTCATCGCCGGGCACGACCCGCTCGACTCGACGTCCATCGACGCGCCGGTCCCGCCGGTCGTCGAGGCCGCCCGCAACGGCAGCGTCTCGGGCATGCGCGTCGGCGTCGTCAAGCAGTTCGCGGGCGAGGGCTACCAGGCCGGTGTCGTCCAGCGCTTCAACGAGTCGGTCGAGCTGCTCAAGTCGCTCGGTGCCGAGATCGTCGAGCTGGACTGCCCGTCCTTCGACCTGGCGCTCTCCGCGTACTACCTGATCGCGCCGTCGGAGTGCTCCTCCAACCTGGCCCGCTTCGACGCCATGCGCTACGGGCTGCGGGTCGGCGACGACGGCACGAAGTCCGCCGAGGACGTCACCGCGCTGACCCGCGAGGCGGGCTTCGGCGACGAGGTCAAGCGCCGCATCATCCTCGGTACGTACGCGCTGAGCTCCGGCTACTACGACGCGTACTACGGCTCGGCCCAGAAGGTCCGCACCCTCATCACGCGCGACTTCGAGAAGGCCTTCGAGCAGGTCGACGTGATCGTCTCGCCGACCACGCCCACCACCGCCTTCCCGATCGGCGAGCGTGCCGACGACCCGATGGCGATGTACCTCGCGGACCTGTGCACCATCCCGACCAACATGGCGGGCAACGCCGCCATGTCGCTGCCCTGCGGCCTCGCGCCGGAGGACGGCCTGCCGGTCGGGCTGCAGATCATCGCCCCCGCCATGAAGGACGACCGCCTGTACAAGGTGGGAGCCGCTGTCGAGGCCGCCTTCGTGGAAAAGTGGGGTCACCCGCTGCTTGAGGAGGCTCCGTCGCTGTGAGTGCACTGACCAAGGCCAAGGGATTCAAGAAGTCCAAGGCCGGTACGTACCTGTCCATCGGCACCACCGCGTTCGGCGCGATCAGCGTGGTCAAGCAGGCCAAGAAGGCCCGCACCGAGCACGACACGCTGAAGCTGCTCGACGCCGTCGTCTCCGCCGCCGCCATCGCCACCGGTGTCGCCATCCTGCTGCGCGAGCTCAAGCGCATCGGGGACGACGACGTCCTGTTGGGCTGAGAGGGAAGTTTTTCACCGTGACCGTTACTGATCTGGTCTCGTACGAGGACGCCCTCGCGTCGTACGACCCCGTCATGGGCCTGGAGGTCCATGTCGAACTCGGCACCAAGACCAAGATGTTCTGCGGCTGTTCCACCGAGCTGGGCGCCGCGCCCAACTCGCAGACCTGCCCCACCTGCCTCGGTCTGCCCGGCTCGCTGCCGGTCGTCAACGCGATCGGCGTCGAGTCGGCCGTCAAGATCGGCCTCGCGCTGAACTGCGAGATCGCCGAGTGGTGCCGCTTCGCCCGGAAGAACTACTTCTATCCGGACATGCCGAAGAACTTCCAGACCTCGCAGTACGACGAGCCGATCGCCTTCAACGGCTATCTGGACGTCCAGCTGGAGGACGGCGAGATCTTCCGCGTGGAGATCGAGCGCGCCCACATGGAGGAGGACACCGGCAAGTCCACCCACGTCGGTGGCGCGACGGGCCGCATCCACGGCGCCTCGCACTCGCTCCTCGACTACAACCGCGCGGGCATCCCGCTCATCGAGATCGTCACCAAGCCGATCGAGGGAGCGGGCGAGCGCGCCCCCGAGGTCGCCAAGGCGTACGTGGCCGAGCTGCGCGAGGTCATCAAGGCGCTCGGCGTCTCCGAGGCCCGGATGGACAAGGGCCAGATGCGCTGCGACGTGAACCTGTCGCTGCGTCCGCACGGCGTCGAGAAGTTCGGCACGCGTTCGGAGACCAAGAACGTCAACTCGCTGCGTTCGGTCGAGCGGGCCGCCCGCTTCGAGATCCAGCGCCACGCGGCCGTGCTGTCCTCGGGCGGCACGATCGTGCAGGAGACCCGGCACTTCCACGAGGACGACGGCTCCACCACCTCGGGCCGCATCAAGGACAACGCCGAGGACTACCGCTACTTCCCCGAGCCGGACCTGGTGCCGGTGGCTCCCGCGCGCGCGTGGGTCGAGGAGCTGCGGGCCGCCCTCCCGGAGATGCCCCGGGTGCGGCGCAACCGCCTTCGCGAGGAGTGGGGCGTCACCGAGCACGACATGCAGTCGATGCTCAACGCCGGCGCCGTCGACCCGATCGTCGCGACGATCGAGGCCGGTGCGGACGCGGCGGCCGCCCGCAAGTGGTGGATGGGTGAGCTGGCCCGCAACGCCAACGAGCAGGGCGTCGCGCTCGACGAGCTGCCCGTCACCCCGGCGCAGGTCGCCCGGGTCGCGGCGCTCGTCGCCGCGGGTGACCTCAACGACAAGCTGGCGCGCCAGGTCATCGAGGGTGTCCTCGCGGGCGAGGGCGACCCGGACGCGGTCGTCGAGAAGCGCGGCCTGAAGGTCGTCTCCGACGAGGGTGCGCTGGGAGCGGCCGTGGACGAGGCGATCGCCTCCAACGCGGCCATCGCGGACAAGATCCGGGGTGGCAAGGTCGCGGCCGTCGGGGCGCTGGTCGGGGCGGTCATGAAGACCACGCGGGGTCAGGCTGACGCGGCGCGCGTCAAGTCGCTGATCCTGGAGCGGCTGGGCGTCGAGGGCTAGTCCCTCCGCCCCGAGGGGCGGTTCCCGCCGGCGATTCGCCCGGCGGGAGCCGCCCCTTCCGCATGCCGCGCCCTGCAACCCCCTGGGGGCTCCGCCCCCAGACCCCCGTTCGCGCCTAAAGGGCGCTCGTCCTCAATCTCCCCCAAGGCCTTAAGGGCCAGGGGGGACCCCCATGACGGGCTGAGGTTGCCCCTGCTGGCCAGCACCGTACTGCCTAGGGGCGCGGGGAACTGCGCGAGAAGCGGGCACGGTCCGCAGATCGAAGGGGGTGAAGGGGCGCGGGGAACTGCGCGACCAGCCACGCACGGCCCGCAGCCGAAGGCATCCGCACGGGCCCGCAGCCGAGGGCATCCGCACGGGCCCCCAGCCGAGACGCCAAGCGCCCCCGGCAGGGGAGGCGGGCCGGGATGACAAGCGCCCCCGCAGGGGAGCGGGGCTGGATGCCAAGCGCCCCCGCAAGCGAGGGGGTTGGACTTTTGGGGGTGGGGGCTTGGACGTTCACCCCGGGGCCGGGGCGGGGCCTTCTGACGGACACCCGGGGTCACTACCGTTCCCCGCGTAGCACCTCACACGCACGGCTCGGGAGGACCTCTTGATCACGGACATCTCACGGCGACGCCTGTTCGCGCTCGGCGGCGGCGCACTCGGCGTGGCGGCCGCCGGGTCGCTGCTGCCGCCCTCGCTGCAGACGGCGATGGCCGCGGGCCCTCCCGCCGGTGGGCTGGGCGCGGTCAAGCATGTCGTGATCCTGATGCAGGAGAACCGGTCCTTCGACCACTACTTCGGCAGCCTGCGCGGGGTGCGCGGTTTCGGGGACCGCAACGCCCTCCAACTCCCCGGCGGCAAGCCCGTGTTCGAGCAGCCCGGCCCGCTCGGCACCACCGTGCTGCCCTTCCCCGTGCGCGGCGCGGCCGCCGCCCAGCACAAGGACCTCCAGTACATAGGCGCCCTCGACCACTCCTGGAGCGGCGGCGCCCAGGCCTGGAACGGCGGCTGGATGGACAACTGGGTGTCCGCCAAGACCTCGGCGACGATGGCCTACTACGACCGCCAGGACATCCCGCTGCACTACGAGCTCGCCGACACCTTCACCGTCTGCGACGCCTACCACTCCTCGATCCACAGCTCCACCAGCCCGAACCGCAACCACCTGTGGAGCGGCAAGACGGGGTACGAGGCGAACGGGAAGCGGGCCGTCGGCAACGACGCGTACGACGAGGGCACCCACCCCGGGTACGGCTGGGGCACCTACGCCGAGCGGCTGGAGAAGGCCGGACGCAGCTGGAAGACGTACACCGAGTGGGAGAACTTCACCGACAACCAGATCGAGTTCTTCACCACCTTCAAGGCGATCGCCCGCAAGGCGCTCGCCAGGACCGGTGGGCACACGTTCATGGAGTCCTTCTACTCCGTGGTGCGCGACGCCCCGAACGACGCCGAGCGCCAGCGGCTCCTCGGCCTGCTCGACCAGGGCGTGGCCACCCTCACCAAGGCCGAACGCAGCCTGTTCGAGCGGGGGTTGAGGCGGGTGCCGACCGGCACGCTCGCCGAGGCCTTCGGCAAGGACGTCGCCGCCGGGACCCTGCCCGAGGTCTCCTACCTGGTGCCCTCCGCGCTCGACTCCGAGCACCCGAGCGTGTCCTCGCCGGTGCACAGCGCCACCATCGTCTACAAGGTCCTCGACGAGCTCGGCAAGCACCCCGACGTCTGGCGGCACACCGTCGTCCTCATCAACTACGACGAGAACGACGGCTTCTTCGACCACGTCCCGCCGCCCGTCGCCCCGCCCGAGGTGGCCGAGGAGCAGTGGGAGGGCAAGCCCACCGGGCTCGGCGCGCGGGTGCCGCTGCTCGTCGTCTCGCCGTGGAGCGTCGGCGGGTACGTCTGCTCCGAGGTCTTCGACCACACCTCGGTGATCCGCTTCCTGGAGCGGTGGACCGGGGTGCGCGAGCCCAACATCAGCGCCTGGCGGCGCACCGTCACCGGCGATCTGACCTCCGCCTTCGACTTCAAGCGGGGCAGGCCCCAGCCCGCCGTGGCCCACCCGGGCCCCATTCCGCCGCTGAGCGGACGCTGGCGTCCCGTGCCGCCCGCCCAGCAGCACATGCCCGTACAGGAAGAGGGCACCCGGCCCGCCCGGCCGCTTCCGTACCAGCCGGACGCCCATGCGCGGGTCACCGACGGCGCGCTCCAGGTGCAGCTCAGCAACAACGGTCAGGCCAGCGTCCATTTCGCGCTCTATCCGTACGCCAAGGAGTTCGCCGCGCCGCAGCACAAGGACGTCCGGGGCAAGGCGCAGTGGAGCGTGCCCCTGACCGGTGGGGCGAACGGCGCCTACCGGTTCACCGTCATCGGGCCGAACGGGTTCCGGCGGGAGTTCGAGGGGGCCGCGGGCGTGGACGCGGCCGAGGTGACCACCTATCTCGACCACCACGACCGCGACGTCCATCTGACGCTCCGCAACCGCGGCAGCGCCCCCGTCACCTTCGTCGTCCGGCCGCTCGGCTACGCCGACGAGGCCGACCTGCGGGACTGGAAGCGCAGCGTCACGGTCAAGCCCGGACGCAGCCGCACCGTGGTGCACTCCGCCGCGGACGCGCACGGCTGGTACGACCTCGAAGTGACCGCGGACGGTGGCGGCGCGTTCCGCAGGCGCCTGATGGGCCACATCGAGAACGGCCGCCCGAGCGTCTCCGGCTGACCGGGCCCCGGCTCGGCCGGGGGAGGCGCCCTGGGTGGTCGTGGCGGGCTGCGGCGACGCGTCGTCGTGGCAGCCCGCGAGTCCCGCCGGCGCGACGAGCGTCGCGAGGGCGAGAACCATGCGGCGAACCAGGCCTGAATGCACGGTGCTTGACGCTGTGTCAGCTCCCCGTCGCCAGGATCGTGGCCGAGTTGCGCAGCGTGGCGTCGACCTGCCGCTTCACCTTGGTGAGGTCCTCGGCGTGCTCGTCGATGTACTTGTTCTCGTACGCCGTGAGCACCGCCCACCACGTGCCGACGACATTGGTCCGCTGTTTGCAGGCGACGTCCGCGCGGGCGGTCGCGATCTCCGTGGACGTCGGCTGCGGGGCCCTCCAGGCGGGGTCGTTGACCGCGTCGTCGGGGGTTTTGTAGGTGTATCCCTTGTCTTTCATGCAGGTGCTCCAGGCGCTGAACGCGTCCAGGACCCGGCTGTCCGATTTCGACTGCTGATAGGGGCCGAGCATGACGTTCGCCGCGTCGAAGATCCCCACTCCGGGGGCGCCGCCTTTGGTCAGCTCCGCCTCCACCACGGCGCTGCACCCGCCTTTGGGGACGGAATGCCCATTGATCTGGGGCCCTTTGTAGGTGCCGGTGAAGACCGACTTCTCGACCGGGGTCGGGTCGTTTCCCGCCGAGGATTTCCCGCCGTTCTTCGAATGATCGTCGGGCGAGTGGTACCCGTACCGGGAGGCGCGGTTCTCGTCGATGATCAGGAACAGCGTGTCGAGTTTCTGCCCGACGGGCGCGGGGTCGACCACGTCGCTGCCGTGCCAGTCGATTCCGTACTGCGTCATGCAACGCCGGGCGAGAACGCGCTGGGCGTTGAGCGTGTCCAGGTACTGCTGCTGATTGAGGGTGTACGCGTCCAGCGGCAGCGGCTTGATCTGGGAGGCTTCGGTGATCCTCGGAACGGCGTCGGTCTTCGGCTGGGCGGGCTGCTGTGAGGAGCCCGAACAGCCCGCCGCGGCCAGCAGGGCCACGGCGCCGGTCAGGGCGGCCAGTGGGCCCGATATCCTGAGGGCTCCCGCACCCGGGCTCCCTCCTCGTGCAACTCGCGCTGTCATGGCCGCCTTTCGCACTTCCTGCCCGCACGGTGAGGGGTGGGGAGCCGCCGGTTCGCCGGCCGACTGCCGCCGCGGACCGTGCCCTGGTCCGCGGCGGCAGCCGAGTGGGATCCGGTCAGCTCCACTCGATGGAGCTGGCCCGGTCGTTCATCGCGTCCCCGACGTAGCTGGAGTCGCCGACGAAGCCGTAGGTCGAGCCCCAGCGGTTGCTGTTCTCATACAGCTTGGTGTAGCAGTTGGCGTAGCTGCGGAACGACGAGATGACGTCGTTCCAGCCGCTCGGCATGGAGTTGATGTAGTAGTCGACGTCCGAGGTGGTCGCGGTGCAGGTGCCGCCCGTGACGGTGTACGTGGCGCCCTGGTAGTTCGCGTCGACGAACTCGATGCCGATGACGGTGGCGGCCGGGCCGAGGTGGGCCGAGGCGGCGGCCGGGGCGGCCGAGGCGGGCGTGGCGAGACCGGCCAACGCGGCCACGGTGACACCGGCCACGGCCAACGCGTATCTGGATCTCACAGCGAATCTCCTTCAGCTTCCTGGGAAATGACGTGAGGCCGAGCTTTCGTGCTCTCTTGGTGCACGGTTCCGGCCGGAGACCGCTGAGTCCCGGGAGTCTCCCAGGGCAGGAGAACCGTAAGTGGTGCCGTTCTGTCCGGTCAATGGAGAGATTGCGGACTCCCTGGCTCCATGGGATGGAAGGAACGCCAGAGAAGCCTGATGAGGTGCCATCCTGGCCGGAATTCCGTGACAACGTGTGTGAACGGCCGGTCCGGACCAACCAATTCCAGGCCGGGGAAGTCCTGTTGAAAAGCGTTGGTAAAGATCGTGTTCTCCGGTGCCTCTCCTGCGCGGTCCGTTCACACGGGCAGTGATTCGGCCACACTGTGCGTCAAGCGTCCCGGAATTCCCCTCTTGACGCGGACCGGCCGGGACATAAGGCTGGCGCCCGATCCCGCGATCGGACCGGGCGGCTACCTGGCAGGCGGACCGAATGGCAGACAGCTCCAGGCCCGAATCGGGTATTCCGATTGCCCTGGACTCCGGAGCGCCCGGGACGGATGCCCGTCGGGACCTTCCGGCGCAGCCCGTGGAGCCGGAAATCCCGTTGCAGGTCTCGTCCTTGATCCGGCGTCAGCGGGTTCTGCTGGTCGTCACCGCGGGCGCGGCGCTGCTGTCCATCGGCGGGCTCGTGGCCTCCGTCTTCGTGCGTTCCCCCGCCCAGGACGCGGCCGGGCGCAGGGCCCCCGAGCCCACCGTGCTCACCGCCGCCGTGCAGCAGCGCGTCCTCACCAAGTCGGTCATCCTGCGCGGCACCGTCACCGCGGGCGGCAGCGTCACCTTCACACCCGTCCAGGGGCAGTCCCAGGGGGCGGCGGCCGGGGCGCTGCTCCTGACCGGCATCCGCAAGAAGGCCGGGAGTGCCGTGGCGCCGGGCGATGTCCTGGTGGAGGTCTCCGGGCGGCCCGTCATCGCCCTGTCCGGCCCGGTCCCCGCCTACCGGGACCTCAAGCCGGGCGACACCGGCAAGGACGTGGGCGAACTCCAGGACGCGCTGCGCCGCCTCGGGTACGCGGACGGCGACCCGGCGGGCACCTTCGGCGCGGCGACCAAGGCGGCCGTCGCCGCGCTGTACGCCGACCGGGGCTACGACCCGCCCGACACCGGCGGCCCGCACGGCGCGTCCGACCAGCAGGCGCTCGCCGGGGCGCGCCAGGCCGTCACCACCGCGCAGCGGGCCGTCACCGCGGCCCGCACCGCCCGCGACGGCGCCAAGGGGGCCGCCGCGATCTCCGCCACCGCCACCCAACTCGGTTATGCCGAGCAGGACTTGGCGACCGCGCGGAAGGCGCTCGACGACCTCGTGGCGCACACCGGGGTGATGCTCCCGCTCGCCGAGTTCACGTTCGTGCCCGCCTTCCCCGCCCGCCTCTCGGCCGTCAACGCGGGCGTGGGCTCGGCCGTCACCGCGCCGCTGCTCACCATCGACTCGGGGCGCCCGGTGGTGACCACCGTCCTCACCCAGGACCAGAAGACGTCCCTGCGCGAAGGCATGAAGGTCCAGCTGTCCGCCGAGGTGCTCGGCCAGGAGGCCAAGGGCGCCATCACCGTGATCGGCGCGTACACCACCGGTACTCCCAACTCCGGCCAGCGCGGCTCGGGTTCGGGCTCCGCAGGACAGAACGGCGCGTCCGGCGGCGGGCAGGACGGTGGCGGCTCCGGCCCGCAGGCACGCGCCGGCTACCCGCTGACCGTCACCCCGGCCACCGAACTTCCCGCGCCCTGGCTCGGTCTCGATGTGCGGGTCACCGTGACCGCGGCGTCCAGCGACGGCCCGGTCCTGGTCGTCCCGGCCACCGCCGTCAGCGCGGGCGCCGACGGCAACACCTCGGTGTCCGTACGGGCCGCCTCGGGCGCACAGCAGCGCATTCCGGTCACCGCGGGCATGGACGCCGACGGCTATGTGGCGGTCACCGCGGCCCCCGGTTACCGGCTCGCGGCCGGGGACGCCGTGGTCGTGGGCCAGTGAGGGCGCTCAGGCGCCCGCGGGGCGCGGCGGGCCCCGTCGTGGAGGCCGCGGGGGAGGCCGGGCCGGGGCCCGCCGACACCGTCCGGGTGCCCGCCGTCATCGAGCTGGCGGGCGCCGCGCGCACCTACCCCGGGCCGCCGCCCGTGCACGCGCTGCGGCCCACCGACCTCACGGTGCGGCGCGCCGAGTACATCGCCGTGGTCGGGCCGTCGGGGTCGGGGAAGTCGACGCTGCTCAACGTCGTGGGCCTCGTCGACCGGCCGACCGGCGGCCACTACCGCCTCGACGGCATCGACACCGGCGGCCTGCCCGAGGCCGAGCGCACCGCCCTGCGCGGGCACCGCATCGGTCTGGTCTTCCAGGCCTTCCATCTGCTGCCCTACCGCACCGCCACCGAGAACGTCATGCTCGCCCAGGTCTACCTCGGCACCCCGCGCGCCCGGCGGCGGGCCGAAGCGGTGGACGCGCTGCTCGCCGTCGGGCTCGGGCACCGGCTCGACGCGCTGCCCTCGGCGATGTCCGGCGGGGAACGCCAGCGCGTGGCCATCGCCCGCGCGCTGGTCAACCGGCCCAGCCTGCTGCTGTGCGACGAGCCCACCGGCAACCTGGACTCCGCCTCCGCCGGGCGGGTCATGAACACGCTCGACGCCCTCAACGGCGGCGGCATCACGCTGGTCGTCATCACCCACGACCCCGCCGTCGCCGCCCGCGCCCGCCGCACCCTCACCATCCGCGACGGCGAACTCACCGAGGACAGCGCCGCGTCGGCGCAGTGGGGCCCGGTATGAGGCGACGCGCGCGGCGCCCGCGCCACCCGGACCTTCCCCGCACCCGGCTCGTCCTCAGGGACCTCGCGGCGGAATCCGTCGCGGGCATCCTGCAACGCCCCGCCCGCACCGCCCTGACCGTGCTCGGCACCCTGCTCGGCGTCGGCGCGTTCGTGGCGATCCTGGGGCTCACGGCCACCGCCCGGGGCCAGATCAGCTCGGACTTCACGGTGCTCGCCGCCACCCAGGTCACCGTCAAGGACGTCGGCGCGCCCGACCCCGATCAACAGGCGGCCACCGCCACCCGCTACGACTTCCCCGACGACGCCGACCAGCGGATCGAGCGGCTGCGCGGCGCCGTCCACGCCGGAACGTACTGGCAGGTCTTCAAGACCCCGCCCGCCGTCTCCACCCGCTCAGGACCCGCCACCTCGGCGGCCGCGGGCGCCGAGGGGCTCACGGTGTACGCGGCCAGCCCCGGCCTCCTGCGGGCCGTCGGCCCCACCCTCGGCGGCGGCACGCTCTACAACACCTTCCACGCCGCCCGGCGCATGCACGTCGCCGTCATCGGCTCGGCCGTCGCCCGCCACCTCGGCATCAGCAACCTCGCCGCCCAGCCCGCCGTCTTCGTCAACGGCACCCCGTACACCGTCGTCGGCATCCTGCGGGACGTCGAGCGCCTGCCCAACCTGCTGCTCTCGGTGATCATCCCGGACCGCACGGCCCGCGCCGACTACGGCGACCCCGCGCCCGACTACGCCGCCACCATGCTCATCGAGACCCGGGTCGGCGCCGCCCCCCTGATCGCGCGGCAGGCCCCGCTCGCGCTGCGGCCCGACCGGCCCGACCACCTCCAGGCCGTGCCGCCACCCACGCCCCACGCGCTCCAGGACAGCGTCACCGGCAGCCTCGACTCGCTGTTCCTGCTGCTCGCGGGCATCACCCTGGTGATCGGCACCGTCGGCATCGCCAACACCACGCTCGTCTCCGTCCTGGAACGCACCGGGGAGATCGGCCTGCGCCGCTCGCTGGGCGCCCGGCCCCGGCACATCGCCGCCCAGTTCCTCACCGAGTCCGCGGCGCTCGGCACCCTCGGCGGTCTGCTCGGCACCGCCGTCAGCATCCTTGTCACGCTCTGGGTGGCCCTCGCCCACCACTGGACCGCCATCCTCGACCCCTGGACCACCCTGCCCGCCCCGCTGATCGGCACCCTCACCGGGCTGCTCGCCGGTGCCTACCCCGCGCTGCGCGCCGCCCGCATCGAACCGGCGGAGGCCCTTCGGCGCTGAGCCCGGGCCCTTGGCCCCCACCTGGGGGACGGACCCTGTGAGTAAGGCCACGAAACGGGCAAACGATCTCTATTGACTGCCAGAGTGGCTGACGCGCATCCTGCGCGCCGCCGTTCTTTGCGGGCTGTTCCCGGTCAAAGAGCAACACAATCAACCGGGAGCACTCTGTTGGCCGCCCTCGCGCGCTGGTGTGTCAGGCACCGCCTCGTCGCCGTACTGCTCTGGCTCCTCGCGCTCGGCGCCACAACCGCCGCCGCGGCCGTCGCGGGTTCGGCCTACTCCAACGACTACGAGGTCCCCGGCACCGAGTCCGGCCACGCGAGCGCCCTGCTCGACGCGGGCTTCCACGGCCGGGGCGGCGACACCGACACCGTCGTCTGGCACACCGCGACCGGCTCGGTCCGCGACAGCGGCGTACGGAAGACGATGCAGGCGACGCTCGGGCAGATCGCGAAGCTCCCCGGCGTGGCCTCCGTGACCGGCCCGTACGGGCCCGACGGGGCGGCGCGGATCAGCGCCGACGGCCGCACCGCCTATGCGACGGTCACCTTCGACGCACAGGCCGACGACCTCCCCAAGGCGCGGGCCGAGGCGGTCGTCGACACGGCCAGGGCCGCCGCGTCCGCCTCCCTCGACGTCGAACTCGGCGGCAGCGCGGTCGGGCTGACCGAGGCGCCGTCCGCGCACCTGTCCGAGGTCGTCGGCGTGGTCGTCGCGGCCGTCGTGCTGTTCCTCGCCTTCGGCTCGTTCGCCGCCAGCCTGCTGCCGATCGCCACCGCGCTCATCGGCGTCGGCACCGCGTACGCGGGCATCGGACTGCTCGGCCACGTCATGACGGTCGCCGACTTCGCGCCCATGCTCGGCATGCTCATCGGGCTCGGCGTCGGCATCGACTACGCCCTGTTCATCGTGACCAGGCACCGGCGCGGGCTGCGCCGGGGCCTGAGCGTCGAGGAGGCGGCCCGCACCGCCGTCGCCACCACCGGCCGGGCCGTCGTCTTCGCGGGCGCCACCGTGTGCATCGCCCTGCTCGGCATGCTGACCCTGCGCCTCGGCTTCCTCAACGGCGTCGCCGTCGCCGCCTCCCTCACCGTCGTCCTGACCGTGGCCGCGTCCGTCACGCTGCTGCCCGCGCTGCTCTCGTTCATCGGGACGCGGGCGCTCAGCCGCCGCGAACGGCGCCAACTCGCCGAACAGGGGCCGCGGCCCGAGCCGCCGCCCGGGTTCGCCGCCCGCTGGGCCGCCTTCGTGGAGCGCCACCCCAAGCTGCTCGGAGCGGTCGCCGCCGTGGTGATGCTGGTGCTCGCCCTGCCCGCGCTCTCCCTCCACCTCGGCACCTCCGACCAGGGCAACAACCCCGCGAAGTCGACCACGCGCCAGGCCTACGACCTCCTCGCCGACGGCTTCGGGCCCGGCGTGAACGGGCCGCTCACCGTGGTCGCCGAACTGGCGGGCCCCGGCGACCGGCTCGCGATGGACCGGCTGCCCGACGTGCTGCGCGCCGCCGGGGGCGTCGCCTCGGTGAGCCCGGTGACGTACAACGGCAGCGGCAGCACCGCCGTCCTGACCGTCGTGCCGGACTCGGCCCCGCAGTCGCAGCGCACCAGCGAACTCGTCGACCGGCTGCGCCACGAGGTGCTCCCGGCGGCCGAGCGGGGCAGCTCGCTCCAGGCGTACGTGGGCGGCGTGACGGCCGGCTACGACGACTTCGCGGCGATCATCGTCGGCAAACTCCCGCTGTTCGTCGGCGTGGTGATCGCCCTCGGCTGCGTCCTGCTGCTGCTCGCCTTCCGCTCGGTCGGGATCCCGCTCAAGGCGGCCGTGATGAACGTGGCGGCGGTGGCCTCCGCGTTCGGCATCGTCGTCGCGGTCTTCCAGTGGGGCTGGGGCAGCGAGCTCATGGGGCTCGGCCGCTCCGGGCCCATCGAGCCGTTCCTGCCCGTGATCATGGTCTCGGTGCTCTTCGGCCTGTCCATGGACTACCAGGTGTTCCTGGTCAGCCGCATGTACGAGGAGTGGCTGGAGACCGGCGACAACCGGCGGGCGGTCCGGGTCGGCCTCGCCGAGACCAGCCGGGTCATCAACTCGGCCGCCGTGATCATGATTTCGGTCTTCGGGGCCTTCGTGCTCAGCGGCGACCGCGTGATCGCCATGTTCGGCATCGCGCTCGCGGCGGCCGTCGCCCTCGACGCGTTCGTCCTGCGCACCCTGCTCGTGCCCGCCCTCATGCACCTGCTCGGCGGCGCCAACTGGTGGCTGCCCGGCTGGCTGGAGCGGCGGCTTCCGCGGATCAGCATCGAAGCGCCCGAAGGCCGCCGTGCGAAGATCCCGGAGCAGCCCGAGACCGAACCGGCCGGGCAGCTCGTGCCGTGATGACCAAGGCGTACGAAGGTGGAGGAGCCGCGATGTTCGCTGTGCCCCTGGGCGACGACGGGGCCGAACTGCGCCCCCTGGAGCCGTGGCAGGCCGCGGAGTTCCTCGCCCACATCGACCGGAGCCGGGCCTTCATCGGCACCCACATCGCGCTGCCCGACCACGCCACCGACCTGGCCTCCGCCCGCGCCTACCTCCAGGGGTACGCCGACAAGGGCGCCGCGGACACCGGGCGCCTGTACGGCATCTGGCGCGAGGACACCCTCGTCGGCGGGGTGCTGTTCCGGACCTTCGACGCGGCGCGGGGCACCTGTGAGGTCGGCTGCTGGCTGGAGGAGGCGGCGGTCGGCCGCGGCCTGGTCACCCGGGCGGTCACGCTGCTGATCGACTGGGCCGTCGACGTGCGGGGCATGCACCGCGTCGAGTGGGTGGCCTCGGCCGGGAACACGGCGAGCATCAACGTGGCCAGGCGGCTCGGCATGGTCAGGGACGGGGTGCTCAGGGAGAGCTACCTCTACCGCGGGGTGCGCCACGACAGCGAGGTCTGGTCGGTGCTCGCCGACGACTGGCGGGCGGCGCGAGCGGGGCGCTGAACGCGACACGCCCGGCGCGGGGAACGATCGGTGCCGGGCGCGGGCGGGGCCGTTAAGGAAGCTCTCAGCGGGCTCTCAGAAACGGCACCTAGCGTGCCCGGCATGAACGCCACCCCCGCCACGACCAAGACCGACGCCGAGAACGAGAAGGCCGCCGAGACCGAGACCGAGGCCACGTCCGCCACCGGGGGAGCGGCCGCGGAACCGGACCCCGGGGCCGCCGGAGCGACGGACACCCCCAAGACCCCCGAGGCCGGGGACCCGCGGGACGCCGGGTCCGAAGACGGTCTCGCCGAGGACGCCGAGGACGCCGAGGACGACGAGCTCGCCGAGGACGAGACCTCCGCCCGCGCGGGCTTCGGCGCCGGCGCCGGCGCCGTCGTCGCCGCGGCCCTGGGCGCGGTGTCGCTCAGCGGCACCTGGATGGGCAAGACGCTCTCCGAGCGGGCCACCCTCGTCGGACAGATCAAGACCTCCCAGAGCGCGACCGCGGCCCAGCAGATCCAGGAGATCTACGGCAACTCCTGGCACACCACCGCCCTGGTCAACGGCGTCTTCGCGCTGCTCGCCCTGATCGTCGGCGCCGTCGTGCTCGCCCGGCCCGCCTTCGGCACGCCGGGCCGCGCCGAGCAGCCGGTGTGGGTCAAGGCCGTCGCGCTGGCCGGAGTCGTCCTCGGCGTGATCGGCCTGCTGATCTCCGCGGGCATGTACCTCGACCTGTTCGCGGCGCTGCCCAGCACCAAGGGCTGAGGCCCCCCGGGGCGCTCCTAAGGCGCCCGCCCCCCTGCCTTAGGCGGCTCACGTCCGGTATCCGGGCCGCCTAAGGCAGCACCTCCCCACAGATGCGGCACTCGCCCGATGTGGGAGAGGCCCCTGGGAGACGAGAGTTGAGACATCGCAAGGAACCCGGAACACCACCGGGGCCGAGCGGCCACCTCAACCCCATCGATTCCAGGAGTACGAGATGTTCGACTACGAGATGCACAAGACCCACGAGGCCGAGCTGCTGCGCCGCGCCGACCACGAGCGCCTGGTGGGCCAGGCCCGCCGCGCAGCGCGCCGCTTCGGCCGCCGCAGTGGCGACAACGGAGCGGAGGGGCAGGTGAGTTCACCGCGCAGCCGGTTCGTCCGGGCCGCCTGAGATCCGGCCGTCCGCGATGACAACCCCTCCGATCCACTCCGCTCCCACCGATCGGACGCCGTCCCCGGCCGTGGCCCCGACCTCCTCCGGGGCCGCCTCCCCAGCCGGGGACGGACCGTCCGGTCCCGCGTCGCCGGACGCCTGTGCGATGCTCGGCACCGTGGAGACCAGGTCAGTCAGCCCCGTGTTCGTCGGCCGCGCCGCCGAGTTGCGGGCATTGAACGAAGCACTCGCCCGCGCCGCGTCCACCGCGGAGCCCGGGGGAGAGCCGCAGGCGCTGCTCGTGGGCGGCGAGGCGGGCGTCGGCAAGAGCCGGCTCGTCGAGGAGTTCACCGACGCGGCCCGCGCGGCCGGCGCCGTGATCGCCATCGGCGGCTGCGTCGAGGTCGGCGCCGACGGGCTGCCGTTCGCCCCCTTCTCGGCCGCGCTGCGCGCCCTGCGCCGCCAACTGCCCGACGAGCTCGCGGCCGCCGCCGACGGCCAGGAGCAGGAGCTCGCCCTCCTCCTGCCCGAGCTTGCCCAGCCCGGCAGCCCCGTCGCGCGCGAGGACGGCACCGCGCGCCTCTTCGAGCTGACCGTCCGGATGCTGGAGCGGATCGCCGCCGAGCGCACGGTCGTCCTCGTCCTCGAAGACCTGCACTGGGCGGACGCCTCCACCCGCCACCTGCTCTCCTACCTCTTCCGCACCCTGCGGCGCGGCCGGCTCGTCGTCGTGGCCACCTACCGCGCCGACGACATCCACCGCCGCCACCCGCTGCGCCCGCTGCTCGCCGAGCTCGACCGGCTGCGCAGCGTGCGGCGCATCGAACTGCCCCGCTTCACCCGGTCCGAGGTCCAGCACCAGCTCACCGGAATCCTCGCGGCCGAGCCCGAACAGCGTCTGGTGGACGAGATATTCGAGCGCTCCGACGGCAACGCCTTCTTCGTGGAGGAGCTCGTCGTCGGCCGCGACTCCGACGGCACCTGCCCCGACCTCAGCGACTCGTTGCGCGACCTCCTGCTCGTCCGCGTCGAGAGCCTGCCCGAGGACGCCCAGCGGGTGGTGCGGATCGCCGCCGAGGGCGGCTCCACCGTCGAGTACCCCCTGCTCGCCGCCGTCGCCCGGCTCCCCGAGGACAAGCTCATCGAGGCGCTGCGGGCCGCCGTCGGCGCGAACATCCTGCTGCCCGCGGCGGACGGCGACGGCTACCGCTTCCGCCACTCCCTGGTCCGCGAGGCCGTCAGCGACGACCTGCTGCCCGGCGAGTGCTCGCGCCTGAACCGCCGCTACGCCGAAGCGCTGGAGGCCGATCCCGCGCTGGTCCGGCCCGACGAGCAGACCACCCGGCTCGCCACCTACTGGTACCACGCGCACGACGCGGCCAAGGCGCTGCCCGTCGTGCTGCGGGCCGCCGTCGAGGCCCGCCGCCGGCACGCCTACTCCGAGCAGCTCACCCTCCTGTCCCGGGCGATGGAGCTGTGGGACTCCGTACCCGAGGAGGTGCGCGACGGACTGCGGCCGCTGGACCACGCGGGCTCCTACCCGGCCTGCGGCCGCGCCCCCGAGAGCGCGGCGCCGCTGCGCTACCTCGACCTGCTCGCCGAGGCCGTCGAGGCCGCCCGCTACTGCGGCGAACGCGAACGCGCCCTGAAGCTGGCCAAGCGGGCCCTGCGGCTCATCGCCGAGAACGACCGGTCCTCCTCCGGGACCGACCCGCTGCGCGCCGCCTGGTTCTGGATCCAGCGCTCCCGCCTGGTGCAGAACCTGGGGCGCGGCGACGGCTGGGAGGAGATCACCACCGCCCAGGACCTGGTGCGCGGGCTGCCGCCGTCGCCCGTGCACGCCGAGGTCATGGCCACCGCGGCCAACTGGAGCATGCTGCACAGGCCGGGCCCCGAGTCCCTGGCCGAGGCCGAACAGGCCGTCGCCTACGCCCGGTTGGTGCGCACCGAGGAGATCGAGCTCAACGTACGGCTCACCCTCGGCAGCCTCATGGTCGACTCCGGCTCGGTCGAGGACGGCCTGGCCACCATGCGCGCGGTGATCGACCGCTCGCTCGAACTGGGCCTGGTCGGCGAGGCGGGCCGCGGCCATGTGAACCTCTGCTCCAGCCTGGAGGCCATCGGCCGCTCGGCGGACGCGGTGCTCCTGGCGGACGCCGGGGTTCGCCTCGCCCAGAAGTACGGGCTGCTCGACAACGAGGCCTGGGTACAGGCCAACCGGGCAGAATCCCTCTTCCACCTCGGGCGCTGGGAGGAGACCGTCGACTGCATCGAGCGGGTCCAGCGCACCGCCGTGAGCACCAAACCGCTTGGCAACGTCCTCATGCGGCGCGCCAATCTCGCGCTGCTCCGGGGCGAGTTGGAGCTCGCCGCCGCCTCTCTCGCCGACGCCCACGGCGCCTTCGGCAAGTACGACCCGATGGCCCAGCACGCCATCCCGCTGGCCCGCGTCGCCTTCGGCATCGCGGCCGCCCAGGGCCGCATCGAGGAGGCCCGCGCCGAGCTGGCCCGCGCCGTGGAGCCCGGCTTCCCGCCCGGCACCCAGCGCTACGCCTGGCCGCTGCTCGCCTCCGCCGCCGCGATGGAGGCCGACGTACGGGGCCTGCCCGCGGCGGAGCCGGGCCGGGCCGCCGCCCTCGACCTCATCCGCGCCGCGGCCAAGCGGCTCCCGACCGGCGTCGCCGTGTGCGAGGCGTTCGCCCTCGTCGTCGCCGCCGAACTGGCCCGGGCGGAGGACCGCGACGCGGCGGCCCGCTGGGAAGCGGCCGCCCACGCGCTCAGGCCCCTCGAACGCCCGCATGAGCTGGCCGTGGTCTGCCACCGCTGGGCCGCGGCCCTCCTCGCCGAGGGCGGCGACCGGGGGCGGGTCGCCTCGCTGCTTCGCCAGGCCCACGCCGAGTCCGTACGCCTGGGCGCCCGCCCTCTGCGCGAACAGCTGGAGCTGCTGGCCCGCCGGGCCCGCCTGCCGCTGACCGGGCCGGACCCCGTCGCGCCCGAGGACCCGGTCGACCCGGCGGAGGCGCTCGGGCTCACCAGCCGCGAACGGGACGTCCTCCGCCTGGTCGCGGCGGGCCACAGCAACCGCCAGATCGCCGAGGAGCTCTACATCTCCCCGAAGACGGCGAGCGTGCACGTCTCCAACATCCTGGCCAAGCTGGGGGTTTCGGGCCGGGGCGAGGCGGCCGCGCTGGCCCACCGCATCAACCTGTTCCCGGGCGAGGCGGTGGCCCGTCCCGCCTCGTGACCGCTAGGTGACGTCCAGCTCCAGGACGCGGTCGTCGCCGGGCTTCGGCTTGCCGCGCGAGTCGGTGTTGTTGGTGAGCAGCCACAGCTTGCCCGCGGTCCCGGCCGCCACGACGGTGCGCAGCCGTCCGTACTGCCCGGTCAGGAAGGCCTCGGGAGCGGCGAGCGGCTTGGTGGCGTCGAGCGGGACGCGCCACAGCCGCTCGCCCCTGAGCGAGGCGATCCACACACACCCGCCCGCGAACGCGATCCCGCTGGGCGAGGCCTCCGACGGCTTCCACTGGGCGACGGGATCGACGTACCCGGGCTTGTCCCCCCGGCCCTCCACCACGGGCCAGCCGTAGTTCCTGCCCGGCTCGATGAGGTTGAGCTCGTCCCAGGTGTCCTGGCCGAACTCCGAGGCCCACAGCCGGTTCTCGACGTCCCAGGCGAGCCCCTGCACATTGCGGTGCCCAAAGGAGTAGACGAGCGAGTCCGGCTCCGGATTGCCGTACGCGGGCTGCCCGTCCGGTGTCATCCGCAGGATCTTCCCGCCGAGCGACTTCTTGTCCTGGGCGAGCCCCCGGTCGCCGGTCTCGCCGGTCCCCGCGTAGAGCATCCGGTCCGGCCCGAACGCGATCCGGCCGCCGTTGTGGTTGTTGCCCTTGGGGATGCCGCGAAGGATGGTGTCCGGCGCCCCGAGCTGCTGGCCCTCCGGCCGCTGGGGATCGTAGATCATCCGGGCGATGCGGTTGTCGGACTCGGTGGTGAAGTACGCGTAGAGCAGATGGTCCGAGGCGTACGAGGGCGACAGGGCCAGGCCGAGCAGGCCGCCCTCGCCCTGGTGGGCGACGCCGGGCACGCTGCCCACGTTCGTCCTCCTGCCGCTCGCGGCGTCGACGAGCACGACCGAGCCGTCGTCACGGGAGCCGATCAGGAGCCCGCCCTCGGGAAGCGGAGCGATGCCCCAGGGCGACTTCAGGTCCGTGGCGACGGTCCTGGCCACCTTCACCGAGCCCTTGGCGGGCGGGAGTTGGGCGCCGGGTGTGGCGGACGAGGAGGCCCCGGTCGCGGAGGGCGCGCCCTGGCCCCGCGGCTGCGCGCCCGGCGAGGAGCAGCCCGCCGCGAGCACGAGCGCGGCTGTGGCCAGGGCGGTGGCCGCGGTGGTTCGTCGCACGGTTCTGGTTCCCTTCGACGGGGGTCGATGCGCTGGGTTCATTCTGCGGGCAGCGCCCCCTTGACCGCCGACCGCCCGCTCCAACTCCGCGCCGCGGGATGCTCCTTCGCAGGCCGGGGCACGCCCGTCCGCTTCCGAGGGCGCCGGCGCTCAGTCCCGGGCGGGCGGCAGCGCGGCCAGTTCCGCCAGGTCACGCGCGGTCAGGGACAGCTCCGCCGCGCGGGCGTTCTCCCGCACCCACTCCTCCCGCTTGGCCCCCGGCACGGGGATCACCTGCTGCCCCAGCCGCAGCAGCCAGGCCAGCGCCACCTGCCCCGGGGTCGCCCCGTGCCGCGCGCCCACCCGGCGCAGGCCCACGACCAGGGGCTGGTTCGCCGCCATCATCTCCGCGGTGAAGCGGGGGTGGCGGGCCCGGATGTCGTCCGGCTCGAAGCCCTGCCCCGGGGTGAGCGTGCCCGTCAGGAACCCGTTGCCCAGCGGCATCGCGGCGAGCAGGCCCACGCCCCGGACCGCGCACCACGGCAGCAGCGCGTCCAGCGCCTCCCGCGACCAGAGGGACAGCTCCGCCTGCACGGCGCTCACCGGGAACACCTGCTGCACGCGGTCGAGCAGCCCCACCGTCTGGTCGTACCGGCCGACGTCCAGCCCGTGCACCCGGGCCCCCGGCGCCGCCCGGCGCACCGCCCGCGCGCCCATCGCGCTCAGGCCGAGTGCCCGCACCTTCCCGGCCGTCACCAGCTCCGCCATCGCGCCCCAGGTCTCCTCGACGGGGACCTCGGGGTCGGCGCGGTGCAGCAGATAGAGGTCGATGACATCGGTCCCGAGCCGGCGGAGCGAGGCGTCGCAGGCCCGGCGCACGTATCCCGGGCGGCCGTTGGCGACCACGTGCTGGTCGACGCCCACGAGCAGCCCGCACTTGGTGGTGACGAACGCCTCGTCCCGGCGCTCCTTCAGCACCCGACCGATCAGCAGCTCGTTGGTGAACGGGCCGTACATGTCGGCGGTGTCCAGCAGGTTCGAGCCGCTGTCGAGGGCGGCGTGCACGGCTCGCAGCGAGCGCTCCAGGTCCTGCTGCGAGCGGCTGTAGCCCCAGCTCATCGGCATGCAGCCGAGTCCTATCGCACCCGCCCGCAGGGCCCCCGCCCCGATTGTCCTGCGCTCCACCTGGCCGGATCCCTCCCTCGTCGCTCCCCAAACTAACCTCTGGCCCCGGACACGCTTCGCATAGCCTCCTGACCATGACTGCAGACGTGTGGCTCCCCTTCGACCCGGCCGAGATCCCGGGTCTTCCCGCCTCTCTCGCCTACCGGTTCTGGGACGGCGGCCCCGACTACCCGGCCGACCCGGCCGACTGCGCCGTCTACGTGGTCCCGTACATGAAGCCCTCCGAGATCGCGGTCCGCCCGCTCGCCGCCATGACGGGCCTGCGCGTCGTGCAGACGCTGACCGCCGGGATCGACCACGTACAGCCCGGCATCGGGCTGCTGCCGCCGGGCGTGCGGCTGTGCAACGCCCGCGGGGTGCACGAGGCGTCCACCGCCGAGCTCGCCCTGACGCTCGTCCTCGCCTCGCTGCGCGGGATCCCCGGCTTCGTCCAGGGACAGGAGCGGCAGGAGTGGCGCTCGGGGTTCTATCCGGCCCTGGCCGACAAGTCGGTCCTGATCGTCGGGTACGGGTCGATCGGCGCCGCCATCGAGGACCGGCTCGCCCCCTTCGAGTGCGCGCGGGTGGCGCGCGTCGCGCGCTCCTGGCGTACAACGGAGCGCGGCGAAGTGCACGCATGGACCGATTTGCCCGCTCTGCTCCCGGAGGCGGACGTCGTCATCGTCTCCACGCCGCTCACCGAGAGCACGAAGGGCCTGGTGGACGCCGAGTTCCTGGCCCGGCTCAGGGACGGGGCGCTCCTGGTGAACGTGGCGCGCGGCCCGGTGGTCGACACGAAGGCGCTGCTCGCCGAGGTGGAGTCCGGGCGCCTGCATGCGGCACTGGATGTCACGGACCCCGAGCCGCTGCCCGTGGGGCACCCGCTGTGGCAGGCGCCCAATGTCCTCATCAGCCCGCACGTGGGCGGCTCCAGCTCCGCTTTCCTGCCCCGCGCCAAGCGGCTGCTGGCCGCTCAGCTCACCCGCTTCGCGGCCCAAGAGCCGCTCGCCAACGTGGTTCTGACGACGGATCAGTAACGCTCCGCAGCGGTTCGGGTGCACCCGGTGCCCACATGACTCCAGGCTGTCACTGAGCGTATAAGGGCTATGTCCCTGAGTGACGAGACTGGTGTATCGTCCCGACCGGGGGCCGGCGCCGTGCGTCTACGGCGCGGGGGAGCGATCACTGCGAGGGGGGCGACGGGCGATGCACGGCCAATGGACGAACGATCCGACGCGGTGGAGCCGCCTGCGGCAACCCCGCGCGCATCGCGCAATGATGCGCCGCGGTGGAGCGGCGAGCGCCGAGGCGATAAACGGCACAACGACCAACCGCGCCCAGGAGCACGGCTCCCGGCGCGGCGATACCGGCTCCCGGCGCCGGCCGGGAGGGGTCCCGCGGCCGGCCCGGTGGCGGGGAGCGGTCCGGTGAGCGCGCCCGGAGCGATCCTGACGCGGCCGCCCATGACCACGGGGGGCGGAGCCGGCATGGTGTCCCAGCTGGTGCTCGCGCTGATCTGCGCCGGATATGCCACCGGCGCATTCCTCGGCTGGGGTTCCGAGCAACTCGCTCTTGTCATGGGTGACTTCGGCCTCTCCGGCGCGGCGGTGGTCGCCTCGGTCTCCTGCTTCCGGTACGCCCGGAGCGGGGCCACCGAGAGCGAGAACAGCTTTCGGCCCGCCTGGCTGCTGTTCTCCTTCTCCTCCGCCATGGCCGCCTGCGGCAACGGAGTCTGGGGCTGGTACGAGGTCGTGCTCCGGCGCGGCGTGCCCACCCCCTCGCCCGCCGACTTCTTCTTCCTCTGCTTCGCGCCGCCCGCCATCGTGGGCCTGCTCGTCCTCGCCAAGCGCCCCGTCACCAGGGCCGGTTGGGTCTGCCTGGCCCTCGACTCCTGGCTCATCGGCGGCTCGCTGCTCACCCTGTCCTGGAGCCTGGCCCTCGCGCGCACGGCCCACGAGGGGGAGGGCGAGGGCGTCGCGCACGCCACCCTCACGCTCGCCTATCCGCTGCTCGACATCGTGCTGGTCAGCATGGTGCTCGCGCTGCACTTCCGGCGCTCGTCGGCCAACCGGTCCGCGGTGAACACCGCGATCGCGGCGCTCGCCCTCACCGTGCTGTGCGACGCCCTGTTCACCTCGCCGCTGCTGCGCGAGCACTACCGCTCGGGCCAGCTCCTGGACGCCGGCTGGTTCGCCGGATCCCTGCTGCTCGCGTACGCCCCCTGGGGGGCCCGCCGGTCTCCCGCCGCACCGCCCCGCCCGCCGGCGGCCGCCCCGCCGGCCGCCCGCCCTGCCCCCGGCCGCGGCCGCTCGCACGCCCTGCCGGTGACGCGGCCGCTCGCCAGCTCGCTGGCCGCGCTCACGCCGTACCTCGCGGCCGCCGTGTGCACCCTGGGCATCCTCTACAACGTCATCGAGGGCCACCGGGTCGACCGCATGGTCGTCTTCACCGGCTGCACCGTGGTGCTCGCCCTGGTCGTCCGCCAGGGGATCATGCTGCTCGACAACATCGCGCTCACCCACGAACTGGCCCAGAAGGAGAACCACTTCCGCTCCCTGGTGCAGGGCTCCAGCGACGTCATCATGATCGCCGCGCCCACCGGGATGCTGCGGTACGTGAGCCCGGCCGCGGCCGGCGTCTACGGGCGGGACGCGGAGGAGCTGGTGGGCTCCGAGCTCGCCTCGCTCATCCACCCCGAGGACCTGGGCCGGGTGGTGCACGAGGTGCGCCGGTTTCTGGCGGCGCCGCCCGCCGAGGAGCCCACGACGCGGATCGAGTGCCGCTTCAAGTCGGGGACCGGCGAGTGGCTCAACGTGGAGTCCACCGTCAACCGCCACCAGGGCGGGCTCATTCTCAACAGCCGCGACGTCACCGAACGGGTGCGCCTCCAGGCGCAGTTGGAGCACAACGCCGAACACGACCCGCTCACCGACCTGCCCAACCGCGCCCTGTTCACCAAGCGGGTGCGCAAGGCGCTCGGCGGGCGGCGCAACTCCGACCCCGGCACGGCCGTGCTCTTCATCGACCTCGACGGCTTCAAGCAGGTCAACGACACCATCGGCCACCAGGCGGGCGACGAACTGCTCATCCAGGCCGCCCGCAGGCTCCAGGAGTCGGTACGGGCCGGCGACACCGCGGCCCGGCTCGGCGGCGACGAGTTCGCCGCGCTGATCCTGGGCGACGGCACCCGCGACCGCGCGGCCCGCGAGTACCACGTCAGGGAGATCGCCGACAGACTGCGCCTCACCCTGTCGCAGCCCTACCAGATCGACGGCAACGATGTCCGGGTCGCCGCCTCCATCGGCGTGGCCTTCGCCGAGCCCGGCGTCACCGCGGGCGAGCTGCTGCGCAACGCCGACCTCGCGATGTACCGGGCCAAGAAGGGCGGCAAGAACCGGGTCGAGCTGTACGCCCCTCAGATGCAGGCCGAGGTCGTCCGCAAGACCGAGCTCGCGGCCCGGCTGCGCACGGCGCTGAACGAGGGCGAGTTCGCGGTGCTGCACGAGCCCGTCGTCGACCTCACCACCGGCGAGGTCTCCGCGGTGGCCGCCCAGGCCCGGTGGAGATCAGCCCAGGGCATCCTGTTCACCCCGGCCGAATTCCTGCGGGTCGCCGACGAGAGCGAGCGTGCCGCGGAGCTGAGCCGCTGGCTGCTCGAAGAGGCCGTCGAGCAGGCCGCCGACCGCATGCGGGCGGGCCACGACGCACCCGTCTCGATCCGCCTCCCGGCCCGGCGGCTGCTCGACAAGTCGATGCCGCTCGGCTCCGTGGAAGCCCTCCTGACCAGGCACGGACTGCCCTCCGGCGCCCTGATCATCGAGCTCGCCGACAGCGACCCCAGGATCTCCTTCGACGAGCTGGAGCGGCGCCTGGTCGGCCTGCGCAGGCTCGGCGTACGGATCGCGCTCGACGGCTTCGGCAGCGGCTACGCGGCGATCAACGCCCTGCGCCGGCTCCCCATCGACGTACTGAAACTGGACAGAGGCCTGGTCGAGGGCGTCGTCGAGTCGGCCCGTCTGCACAAGATCACCGCGGGGCTGCTCCGGATCGCCTGCGATCTCGGCATGCAGTCGGTGGCCGACGGGGTGGACGTGCCGGAGCAGGTCCTGGCGCTGCGCGCCATGGGGTGCACGCACGGGCAGGGCATGGCGTTCTCCGGGCCGCTGGACGAGTACCGGCTGCGCAGGGCGCTGCTGCGGGGCGAGTACCCGGTGCCTGGCGGGGCCGCGCTCCCCGTGCTCAGTGGCCGAAGGGGACCGCTGCTCGGCTCAAATAATGAGACGCCCGTCCCACCTACTTGACACCACCTGCGCGCCGGGGGGAGGGTCAATGCCATGCGCACCCGAATTCTCGTACTTGGAAAGCGCGTCGGCTGAAGCGGAGCCCCATGCAGGCTCCGCAGACCGCACCCGACGCGCTCCCCTCGCTTGCCTCACGGCACGAGGGGTTTTTTGTTGCACTGGCACCCCTCAAGCACCACAGCGATCTCGACCAAACCCCCGCAAAAACCCTCAGCTTCGAGAAGAGAATGCCGATGACCGAGCAGGCCACCGGGGCCCACCATCCGCAGCCGCGGCCCCGTAACGGCGGACACCAGTCCGCGACCGTTGAGCACGTCACGGGCGCGAAGTCCCTCATCCGTTCTCTCGAGGAAGTCGGGGCGGAGGTCGTGTTCGGGATTCCGGGCGGCGCCATCCTGCCGGCGTACGACCCGATGATGGACTCCACCCGGGTCCGTCACGTGCTGGTGCGGCACGAGCAGGGCGCGGGGCACGCGGCCACGGGGTATGCCCAGGCCACCGGCAAGGTCGGGGTGTGCATGGCGACGTCGGGGCCGGGCGCCACCAACCTGGTGACGCCGATCGCGGACGCGCACATGGATTCGGTGCCGCTGGTCGCGATCACCGGTCAGGTCTCCTCCAAGGCGATCGGTACGGACGCCTTCCAGGAGGCGGACATCGTCGGCATCACGATGCCGATCACCAAGCACAACTTCCTGGTCACCAAGGCGGAGGACATCCCGCGGACCATCGCCGAGGCGTTCCACATCGCCTCGACGGGCCGTCCGGGCCCGGTCCTGGTCGACATCGCCAAGGACGCCCTCCAGGCGCAGACCACCTTCGCCTGGCCGCCGCAGACCGACCTGCCGGGCTACCGGCCGGTCACCAAGCCGCACGCCAAGCAGATCCGCGAGGCCGCCAAGCTGATCGTGGCGGCCAAGCGCCCGGTCCTGTACGTCGGCGGCGGCGTCCTGAAGTCCGGCGCGACCGCCGAGCTGAAGGTCCTCGCGGAGCTCACCGGAGCGCCCGTCACCACCACCCTGATGGCGCTCGGCGCCTTCCCCGACAGCCACCCGCTGCACGTGGGAATGCCCGGCATGCACGGTGCGGTCACCGCCGTCACCGCGCTGCAGAAGTCGGACCTGCTCATCGCGCTCGGCACCCGCTTCGACGACCGCGTCACCGGCAAGCTGGACAGCTTCGCGCCATTCGCCAAGGTCATCCACGCGGACATCGACCCGGCCGAGATCGGCAAGAACCGCGAGGTCGACGTCCCGATCGTGGGTGACGCCCGCGAGGTCATCGCCGACCTGGTCCAGGCCGTCCAGGCCGAGTACTCCGAGGGCCACAAGGGCGACTACAGCGCCTGGTGGAAGGACCTCAACCGGTGGCGCGAGACGTACCCGCTGGGCTACGACGAGCCGAACGACGGCACGCTGTCGCCGCAGCGGGTCATCCAGCGCATCGGTGAGCTGGCGGACCCGGACACCATCTACGCGGCCGGGGTCGGCCAGCACCAGATGTGGGCCGCGCACTTCGTGAACTACGAACTGCCCGCCACCTGGCTGAACTCGGGCGGCGCCGGGACCATGGGCTACGCGGTCCCGGCCGCGATGGGCGCCAAGGCCGGTCAGCCGGACCGGATGGTCTGGGCGATCGACGGCGACGGCTGCTTCCAGATGACCAACCAGGAACTGACCACCTGCGCGCTGAACAACATCCCGATCAAGGTCGCCATCATCAACAACGGTGCGCTCGGGATGGTCCGCCAGTGGCAGACCCTGTTCTACAACCAGCGCTACTCCAACACGGTGCTGCACTCCGGTCCGGAGGACGGCGTCGCCGCCGAGGGCAAGCCGAGCGGCGGCACCCGTGTCCCGGACTTCGTCAAGCTGTCCGAGGCGATGGGCTGCTACGCGATCCGCTGTGAGCGTCCCGAGGACCTGGACAAGGTCATCGAGGAGGCGAACTCGATCAACGACCGTCCGGTCGTGATCGACTTCATCGTCCACGAGGACGCGCAGGTGTGGCCGATGGTCGCCGCCGGCACCTCCAACGACGAGGTCATGGCCGCCCGCGGCGTCCGCCCCGACTTCGGCGACAACGAAGACGACTGAGAGCTGTAGGAAGAGGTAAGAGGCTCATGTCCACCAAGCACACGCTCTCGGTCCTGGTCGAGAACACCCCCGGCATCCTCGCCCGGATCGCCGCCCTGTTCTCCCGCCGCGGCTTCAACATCGACTCGCTCGCGGTCGGTGTCACCGAGCACCCCGACATCTCCCGCATCACCATCGTGGTCAATGTCGAGGACCTGCCCCTGGAGCAGGTGACCAAGCAGCTCAACAAGCTCGTCAACGTCCTGAAGATCGTCGAACTCGAGCCCAGCGCTGCGATCCAGCGCGAGCTCGTCCTGGTGAAGGTGCGTGCCGACAACGAAACGCGCTCCCAGATCGTCGAGATCGTCCAGCTGTTCCGCGCCAAGACCGTGGACGTCTCGCCCGAGGCCGTGACCATCGAGGCCACCGGCGGCGCCGACAAGCTGGAGGCCATGCTGAAGATGCTGGAGCAGTTCGGCATCAAGGAGCTCGTCCAGTCCGGCACGATCGCCATAGGGCGCGGCGCCCGGTCCATCACGGACCGCTCGCTGCGCGCCCTGGACCGCAGCGCCTGAGCCCTCGCCGACCCGGGCCTGACCCGCCCGTATCGCGAGACTCACCCATTCCTCACTCACCCCCACCGATACGGTGGACGCAACACCAGCACACCAAGGAGATATCCCAGTGGCCGAGCTGTTCTACGACGACGATGCCGACCTGTCCATCATCCAGGGCCGCAAGGTCGCGGTGATCGGTTACGGCAGCCAGGGCCACGCCCACGCGCTGTCGCTCCGTGACTCGGGTGTCGACGTCCGCGTCGGTCTGCACGAGGGCTCCAAGTCCAAGGCGAAGGCCGAGGAGCAGGGCCTGCGCGTGGTGACGCCGTCCGAGGCCGCGGCCGAGGCCGACGTCATCATGATCCTGGTCCCGGACCCGATCCAGGCCCAGGTCTACGAGGAGTCCATCAAGGACAACCTGAAGGACGGCGACGCGCTCTTCTTCGGCCACGGCCTGAACATCCGCTTCGGCTTCATCAAGCCCCCGGCCAACGTGACCGTCGCGATGGTCGCGCCCAAGGGCCCCGGTCACCTGGTGCGCCGTCAGTACGAGGAGGGCCGCGGCGTTCCGTGCATCGTGGCCGTCGAGCAGGACCCGCAGGGCAACGGCCTGGCGCTGGCGCTCTCGTACGCCAAGGGCATCGGCGGCACCCGGGCCGGCGTCATCAAGACGACGTTCACCGAGGAGACCGAGACCGACCTGTTCGGTGAGCAGGCCGTGCTGTGCGGTGGTACCGCGGCGCTGGTCAAGGCGGGCTTCGAGACGCTGACCGAGGCCGGTTACCAGCCGGAGATCGCGTACTTCGAGTGCCTGCACGAGCTGAAGCTGATCGTGGACCTCATGTACGAGGGCGGTCTGGAGAAGATGCGCTGGTCGATCTCGGAGACCGCGGAGTGGGGCGACTACGTCACCGGTCCGCGCATCATCACCGCCGACACCAAGGCCGAGATGAAGAAGGTCCTCGCCGAGATCCAGGACGGCACGTTCGCCAAGAACTGGATGGACGAGTACCACGGCGGCCTGAAGAAGTACAACGAGTACAAGACGCAGGACTCCGAGCACCTCCTGGAGACCACCGGCAAGGAGCTGCGCAAGCTCATGAGCTGGGTGCAGAACGACGAGGCGTAAGCCGTACGTCGGCGGGGCCGGGCACGCTCTTCGTGTCCGGCCCCGCCGACCCCTGCGCGACCATGGACACCACGTCCAACCCCCATCGGGTGATCCTGCCTTCGTGGCGGAAAACCATGGGGGGAGCAGCACTACACTGCTCAGCAACACAAACGCGTCAGGCCCACAGCGTCGTGCGTCTTCCACGCGGCACAGCGACCCCGAGGAATTGCCGGCACGCCCCGAAATTCCCCGGCGCCGCTGCCCCTCCACCGCCTGCGGCCGTCGGGACGGCCGTCCGCAAAGGATTCAGTGAGGACCCACGTGAGCTCGAAACCTGTCGTACTCATCGCTGAAGAGCTGTCGCCCGCCACCGTCGACGCCCTGGGGCCGGACTTCGAGATCCGGCACTGCAACGGAGCCGACCGCGCGGAACTGCTGCCCGCCATCGCCGATGTCGACGCGATCCTGATCCGCTCGGCCACCAAGGTCGACGCCGAGGCCATCGCCGCCGCGAGGAAGCTGAGGGTCGTCGCCCGCGCGGGAGTCGGCCTCGACAACGTCGACGTGTCCGCCGCCACCAAGGCCGGCGTGATGGTCGTGAACGCCCCGACCTCCAACATCGTCACCGCGGCCGAGCTCGCCTGCGGTCTCCTGGTCGCCACCGCGCGCAACATCCCGCAGGCCAACACCGCGCTCAAGAACGGCGAGTGGAAGCGGAACAAGTACACCGGCGTCGAGCTCAGCGAGAAGACCCTCGGCGTCGTCGGCCTCGGCCGCATCGGTGTCCTGGTCGCGCAGCGCATGTCGGCCTTCGGCATGAAGATCGTCGCGTACGACCCCTATGTGCAGCCCGCGCGCGCCGCCCAGATGGGCGTCAAGCTCCTCTCCCTCGACGAGCTGCTCGAAGTCTCCGACTTCATCACCGTGCATCTGCCCAAGACCCCCGAGACGCTCGGCCTGATCGGCGACGAGGCGCTGCACAAGGTGCAGCCGCACGTGCGGATCGTGAACGCGGCGCGCGGCGGCATCGTGGACGAGGCCGCGCTGTACTCCGCCCTCAAGGAGGGCCGCGTCGCGGGCGCCGGTCTGGACGTGTACGCGAAGGAGCCCTGCACGGACTCCCCGCTCTTCGAGCTCGACCAGGTCGTCTGCACCCCGCACCTGGGCGCCTCCACCGACGAGGCCCAGGAGAAGGCGGGCATCGCCGTCGCCAAGTCCGTGCGCCTCGCGCTCGCGGGCGAGCTGGTGCCGGACGCGGTCAACGTCCAGGGCGGCGTGATCGCCGAGGACGTCAAGCCGGGCCTGCCGCTCGCCGAGCGCCTGGGCCGGATCTTCACGGCGCTCGCGGGCGAGGTCGCGGTCCGCCTCGACGTCGAGGTGTACGGCGAGCTCACCCAGCACGACGTCAAGGTGCTCGAACTCAGCGCGCTCAAGGGCGTGTTCGAGGACGTGGTGGACGAGACGGTGTCCTACGTCAACGCGCCGCTCTTCGCGCAGGAGCGCGGCGTCGAGGTCCGCCTCACCACGTCGAGCGAGTCGCCCAACCACCGCAACGTGGTGACCGTGCGCGGCACCCTGTCGGGCGGCGAGGAGGTCTCGGTCTCGGGCACCCTGGCCGGTCCCAAGCACCTCCAGAAGGTCGTCGCGATCGGTGAGTTCGACGTGGACCTGGCGCTCGCGGACCACATGATCGTGCTGCGTTACGAGGACCGCCCCGGCGTGGTCGGCGCGGTGGGCCGGGTCCTCGGCGAGGCCGGGCTCAACATCGCCGGGATGCAGGTCTCCCGCGCGGAGGAGGGCGGCGAGGCGCTCGCCGTGCTGACCGTGGACGACACCATCCCGCAGAACGTGCTGACCGAGGTCGCCGAGGAGATCGGCGCCAACTCGGCCCGCTCGGTCAACCTGACCGACTGACCCCGGGGCCGAGCCCCCGAGGTCCCGCGGCTCCCGTACCCGGCCCGCGGACATCCGTAGACGCTTGTCTTAGACGGATGTCTGCATGCCGGGTACGCTGCTGTCATGGGACACCGTGAGGATCTGCTCGAAGGCGCCAAGCGCTGCCTGCTGGAGAAGGGCTACGCCCGCACCACCGCGCGCGACATCGTCGCCGAGTCCGGCACCAATCTGGCCTCCATCGGCTACCACTACGGCTCCAAGGAGGCCCTGCTCAACCTGGCCTTCCTGAAGCTGACCGAGGAGTGGGGCGACGCGGTCGCCGAGGCGCGGCAGGGCGACGGCGCGCGCGAGGAGCTCCCCCCGCTGGAACGCTTCGAGCGGGGCTGGGCCCAGGTCATCGACTCCTACGAGCAGAGCCGCCCGGTCTGGAAGCTCCAGATGGAGATCGTCTCCCGCATCGACAGCGACCCCGAGCTCCAGAAGGCGCTCGCGGGGCCGCAGTTGGAGGGGCGCAAGGGCCTCGCCGAGGGCTTCCTCGGCATCGACGAGGAGGCCGACCCGGAGCGGGCCCGGCTCGCCGGAACCTTCTACCAGGCGCTGCTGGCCGGAGTGATGGTGCAGTGGATGGTCGACCCGGAGACCGCGCCCTCGGCGCAGGACCTGACGGAGGGTCTGAAGATCGTCATGGGGCTGGACAGCGACGGGGAGCGGGGCTGAGGGGTGAGGTCCCGCGGTTCGGCCCGGGTCGGCATGGCAGCGGGACAGGGCCCTGCGGCGGCGGGTCTCAAGGGTGCGGGGTTGGCCGGTCAAAGCCCTCTGCCGACCCGGGAGTTGACCGTCACAGGCGCGCGGCCTTGAGAGCCATGTGCAGCAGCAGCCGGTCCTCGCCCCGGTCCAGGTCGAGGCCGGTGAGGTGCTCCACCCGGGACAGCCGGTAGTAGAGCGTCTGGCGGTGCACGCCGAGGGCCGCCGCCGCGCGTCCCGCCTGGCCCGCGTGGTCGAGGAACACCTCGGCGGTGCGGGCGAGTTCGGTGTGGGCCGGGACCAACAGGGCCCGTACGCACGGGTCTTGACCACGCCCCGACGGCAGGGCGGTCAGCAGGCGGTACGGGCCGATGTCCGACCACTGGGCGACCGGGCCGAGCCGGGGCTCGGCAAGTGCCGCACGGACGGCGGCGGTCGCCTCCCGCAGGGCCAGGGCGAGGTCGCCGAGACCGCGGCGGGCCACCGCCACCCCGGCGGCCGCACCGCTCCCGGCGTCCCCGCGCAGCCGCTCCGCCGCGGTCCTGGCCGGTGCGAGCGCCTCCGCCGAACGCAGCCGCACCAGGGCGGCGAGCCCCTCGGCGCCGGAGTCGGCCGGGCCCCACGGCACCGTGCACACCGCCGCCGCGCCCGGCACCGTACGGGCCGAGGGGGCGTCCTTCGCGGGCCAGGGGGCGACGCACACCAGCGCGTGCAGTCCCTCCGCGTCGGGGCCGAGCGCCGTCTGCAACGCGGCGGTCGCGGTGTCGCGCTGCCAGCCGCCCCCGGCGGTCAGCGCCGCCCGGAACTCGCGCGAGAGGTCGGCGCCGGCCTGCGCCTCGTCCGCGAGCAGCCCCCCGATCCTGGCGGCCACCTCCATCGCCGCGGCGAGCTTGTCCTCGGCCGGGCCGGGCTCGGCGTCGAGCAGCCAGACGTATCCGAGGGCGACGCCCCGGTGGCGTACCGGAAGACAGATCCGGCCACGGAAGACCCCCGCGTCGGGCGCGGCCGGGATGCGGACCGGGCCGGTGGCGCGGGTGATGCCGAAGCCCTCGAACCAGGCCCGGACGGCGGGCGTCGACTTGCGGGTCAGGATCGAGCGGGTGCGCACCGGGTCCATGGCCGTGTCGTCGTCGGAGTCGTGGGCGCCGAAGGCGATGAGCCCGAAGTCCCGGTTCTCCAGCGTCGCCGGGGCGCCGAGCAGCGCCGAGATTTCATCGACCAGATCCTGGTAGTCGCCCTTCACACCGGCCATTCTCGCTCATCCAGGGAGGCGCTTCAGACATGTGTATGAGATCTGGGCCACGGATGCGTGACAGCTGTCGATGGCAGAGGATCGGGGAGATCCTTAGGTTTCACGGTGGTTCTCCGTGCCGTTACCGGTTCGCCCGAAAGACGTCCATCGTCCTCGCGGCCCAGGTCACGGCCCTCGTCTAGTTCTTTCCGTGGAGGTGCCCCGTGCTGGGTCCCGTGATCCTCGCCGCTTCGCGCAGCGTCAAGATGCGCAAGCTTGTTTCGGCCGCCCCGGTGACCAAGCCCGTGGTGAACCGGTTCATCCCCGGTGAGACCGTCGACCAGGTCGTGCCGATCGTCGAGGAGACCGTCGGCAAGGGCCTGGAGCTGACCCTGGACGTGGTGGGCGAGGACATCACCACCCCCGAGCAGGCCGCCCACGCCCGCGACGCCTACCTGGAGCTCATCGAGCGCCTCAAGGAGCTCGGCCACGGCACCAAGGCCGAGATGTCGGTGAAGCTCTCCATGTTCGGGCAGGCGCTGGAGGGCGGCCACGAGCTGGCCCTCGCCAACGTGCGCCCGGTCGTCGAGGCCGCCGCCGCGATCGGCACCACGGTCACCCTGGACGCCGAGGACCACACCACCCTCGACTCGATGTTCGCCATCCACGAGGAGCTGCGGAAGGACTTCCCGCAGACCGGCTGCGTCATCCAGGCCTACCTGTTCCGCACCGAGGCCGACGCCCGCCGCCTCGCCGCGAACGGCAGCCGGGTGCGTATCGTGAAGGGCGCCTACAAGGAGCCCGCCGAGGTCGCGTACCAGGACAAGCGCGAGATCGACAAGGCGTACGTCCGGATCCTGAGGATCCTGATGGAGGGCGAGGGCTACCCGATGATCGGGTCCCACGACCCGCGCCTGATAGCCATCGGGCAGGAGCTCGCCCGGCGCGCCGGGCGCAAGCTGGACGAGTACGAGTTCCAGATGCTGTACGGGATCCGCGGCGAGGAGCACCTCCGGCTCGCCGCCGAGGGCCACCGGATGCGCGTCTACACCGCGTACGGCACCGACTGGTACGGCTACTTCATGCGGCGCCTCGCGGAGAAGCCGGCCAACCTGCTGTTCTTCGTCCGCTCGATGATCACCAAGAACTAGATTTTCGGACAGGCCCAGAGCCTCCGTTCAACCGAACACCCCTCACAAAGGAGTCAAGGAATCATGGACGCTGTGACCCAGGTCCCCGCCCCGGTCAACGAGCCGGTGCACGGCTACGCCCCTGGTTCCCCGGAGCGCGCCCGTCTGGAAGCCAAGCTCAAGGAACTGGCGGAGAACCCCGTCGACCTGCCGATGACCATCAACGGTGAGAAGCGGATGGGCGGCGGCGAGCGCTTCGACGTCGTGCAGCCGCACAACCACCGCGCCGTCATCGGCACCTACGCCAACGCCACCGAGCAGGACGCCCAGGACGCGATCGACGCCGCGCTCGCCGCCGCCCCGGCCTGGCGCGCGATGTCCTTCGACGACCGTGCCGCGATCATCCTGCGCGCCGCCGAGCTGCTCGCGGGCCCCTGGCGCGAGACGCTGGCCGCCTCCACGATGCTCGGCCAGTCGAAGACCGCCCAGCAGGCCGAGATCGACACCCCGTGCGAGCTCGTCGACTTCTGGCGCTTCAACGTCCACTACGCCCGCAACCTGCTCGCCGAGCAGCCCCCGGCGAACTCCCCGGGCGTGTGGAACCGCATGGACCACCGCCCGCTGGAGGGCTTCGTCTACGCGATCACGCCGTTCAACTTCACCGCCATCGCGGGCAACCTGCCGACCGCCCCGGCCCTGATGGGCAACGTCGTGGTGTGGAAGCCGTCCCCGACGCAGACGCACGCCGCCGTGCTGCTCATGCGGCTCCTGGAGGAGGCGGGCCTGCCCAAGGGCGTCATCAACCTCGTCACCGGGGACGGCCTGGCCGTCTCCGAGGTCGCCCTGAACCACCGCGACCTGGCGGGCATCCACTTCACCGGTTCGACCAAGACCTTCCAGCACCTGTGGAAGACCGTCGGCACGAACATCGAGAAGTACCGCACCTACCCGCGTCTGGTCGGCGAGACCGGCGGCAAGGACTTCGTGGTCGCGCACCCGAGCGCCGACCGCGCCGTCCTGAAGACCGCGCTGACCCGTGGCTCCTTCGAGTTCCAGGGCCAGAAGTGCTCCGCGTCCTCGCGTGCGTACATCCCGGCCTCCATCTGGAACGACGGCTTCAAGGAGGAGTTCGCGGCCGAGGTCGAGGGCATCTCCATGGGCGACGTCACCGACCTGTCGAACTTCATCGGCGCGGTCATCGACGAGCGCTCCTTCGCCAAGAACAAGGCCGCGATCGACCGTGCGAAGGCCGACGCCTCCTGCACGATCGTCGCGGGCGGCACCTACGACGACTCGGTGGGCTACTTCGTGCGCCCGACCGTCATCGAGTGCACCGACCCGGCGAACGAGGTCTTCACGACCGAGTACTTCGGCCCGATCCTGGCGATCCACGTCTACGAGGACGACCAGTACGACGCGATGCTGGAGCAGATGGAGTCGGCCTCCGACTACGCGCTGACCGGCGCCGTCATCTCCAACGACCGCGCCGCGGCCGCCCACACGATGGAGAAGCTCCGCTACGCCGCGGGCAACTTCTACATCAACGACAAGTCGACCGGCGCCGTCGTCGGCCAGCAGCCCTTCGGCGGCGGCCGCGCGTCCGGCACCAACGACAAGGCGGGCGCCCCGCAGAACCTGATGCGCTGGACGCTGACCCGCGCCATCAAGGAGACGCTGGTCCCGCCGACCGACTACACCTACCCCCACATGGGCTGACCCGTAGTCGCACCCGAACCCCGCCCCCGTCCTTGGTCCCCCAACCGAGGACGGGGGCGGTTTCCATTCCGCCGGGCAGCCCGGGGCTCAGACCTCGATCAGGACCTGGTCGAGCGACTTGCGGACCAGGTCGGGGACCTCGCAGTCGTCGGCGGGGTAGCCGACCGGGATCACGGCGAACGCCTTCTCGTTCGCGGGCCGCTCCAGGACCTCGGACAGGAAGCGCATCGGGCTCGGCGTGTGCACGAGCGCCGCGAGGCCGCTCTGGTGGAGGGCGGACAGCAGCAGACCCACCGCGATGCCCACGGACTCGTCGACGTAGTAGTGCTTGTGCTTGGTGCCGTCCCCGGCCAGCCAGTACCGCTGCTGGAAGACCACGAGCAGCACGGGGGCGTCGGTCAGGTGGGTCTTCACCGCGTCGGTGCCGATCGGCCGCAGCGCCGCCAGCCACTCCTCGCCGAGCCGCCCGTCGTAGGAGATCCGCTCCTCCTCCTCGGCCGCCTCGCGAATCCGGCGCCGTACGTCCGCGTCCTTGACCAGGACGAACGTCCACGGCTGCTGGTGCGCCCCGGACGGCGCGGTCGCGGCGCAGGCCACCGCGTCCCGGACGGCCTGCTCGGGCACGGGGTCGGGCGAGAAGCGCCGCACGGTACGGCGCTCGTCCATGCGCGCGCGCAACTCGGCGGCCCGCGCCAGGGTCTCGGCACTCGCCATCCGGACCGGCCGATAGGGAACGGGCCGGTAGGGCTCGCCGTGCACGGGGGTCCAGTGCTGTTCGGTAGGTGAGGACATGCCCCGAGTCTCGCGCCCCGTGGGCCGTGGCCCAAGTGGCTGATTCGGTCGGTGACTTGAAAACCGCCATGAACGGCGTCGAGGCGAGCGCCTGGAAGGATGGGGGCATGGATGTGAGGCAGCGCACCGTGCACACCAGTGGGTTGGGCCCCGCCGGGCTGGCCGGGATCCGGGGCCTTCTCGACGCCGCCTTCGACGGGGACTTCAGCGACGAGGACTGGGACCACGGCCTCGGCGGGATGCACGCCCTCGTCCACCGGGGCGGCGAACTCGTCGCGCACGGCAGCGTCGTCATGCGGCGGGTGCTGCATGACGGGCGTTCGTACCGCATCGGGTACGTGGAAGGCGTCGCCGTCCGCGCGGACCTGCGGCGCCACGGGCTCGGCGGCCTCGTCATGGCGTCGCTGGAGCGGATGATCGAGGGCGCGTACGCCTTCGGCGCGCTGGCGGCGAGCGAAACGGGCGCCCCGCTGTACCGGGCCCGCGGCTGGCGGCTGTGGGACGGACGGATCGAGGTGCTCGGGCCCGCCGGGGTGGTGCGGCTCCCCGAGGAGGAGGGCACCACCTATGTGTGGGGACAAGCCCCGCCCGCCACCGCGCCCTTGACCTTCGACTGGCGCGACGGGGACGTGCTGTAGCGGCGGCCGCCTACAGCACGCCCGCGTCCCGGGCCGGACGTAAGCTGCGGGCCCTCAGGATCTGTCAGTCCATCAATGACGGTCAGTCGTTGATCGCTGTCAGCCGCTGACCGATGCCGCCCCCGTCTCCAGGTGCCCCGTGTACCGGCGCGACCAGGACGCGTCGCAGTCGGCCGTGATGGTGAAGTCGTACCAGCCCTTCTGGTACGCCACCGCGTTGAAGAAGTCCTCCGTCGAGCCGCCCGCCGGGACCGTGTACGTCCAGGGGCCGTCGCCGCGGTAGTGGTTCGAGGTGATGGTGAACTTGACGGACGCCGCCGAGGAGTTGGTCATCTTGAACCACACCGCCAGCTGGCCCGTGCCGGACTCGACCGCGTAGCGCGCCGCCACCTCGACGGACTTGCCCGCCTTCGTGGCGTCCCCGATGAAGCGGCGCTGGAAGCGGTTGGGGCCGACCATGGTGAAGTCGTACTTGCCCGCGCCCGCGCCCGTACCGATCTGGAAGAAGTCGGTGGCGGTGCCGCCCGGGTCGACCGTGTACTGCCAGGGCGTGGTGTCGCGGTAGGCGTTGGGGTGGAGCGAGAAGTGCGCGGCGCTGGTGGCGGGGGCGCCCTGGTTGGCCATGCCGAACCAGGCCAGGATCTGTCCACCGGCCTGGAACTCGAACCGGTCGAGGTTGCCGTTCGGCTGGTAGGGCAGCGCGCGGGCCGGGCGGGTGCCGGACTCCTGCGCGGGCAGCGCGTTGGTCTGGGGCGCGGGGTTGGGCAGCGGGCCGCAGGTGCCGATGCCGATGACCGAGGTCGCGGGCAGCCCGGAGGGCATGCCGTACACCGGTGAGGCGAAGTCGAAGACGCCCGTCAGGTCGCCGGTCACCTTGCGGCGCCAGGCGCTGATGTTCGGGCAGGCCGCCGGGATGCCGAGGGCCGCCGTCCACGTCTCCAGGAAGCGCAGCACGGAGGTGTGGTCGAAGACCTCGGAGGACACCCAGCCTCCGCGCGTCCAGGGCGACATGACCAGCATCGGCACCCGGAAGCCGAGCCCGTACGGGACCCCGCTCAGGAATTCGCCCGCCGTCCCCGCGGGCGGCGAGGGCGGGGGCACGTGGTCGAAGAAGCCGTCGTTCTCGTCGTAGTTGAGGAACAGGACGGTCGAGTCGAAGACGTCGGGCGCCGCGGCGAGCGCCCGGTAGACCAGGTCGACGAAGTGCGCGCCGTCGCCGGGCGGCGCGTAGGGGTGCTCGGAGAAGGCCTGGTTGGCGACCACCCAGGAGACCTGGGGGAGCGTCCCGCCCAGCGCGTCCGCCTTGATGGCGGCGGCGATGTCGTCGGGGGTGGAGCCCTTGACCGCCGGGACGGAACCCATGCCGCGGTCGTGCAGCGGGTCGCCGGGCCCGGCGGCGGCGAACTTCGCGAAGTAGGCCAGGCCGTTGTCGCCGTAGTTGTCGTTGGCGTTCTGGTAGACCTTCCAGCTGACCCCGGCCCGCTGGAGGGCCTCGGCGTACGTCTCCCAGGTCAGGCCCGACTCGTCGCCGCCGTCGTAGCTGGTGCCGTCGACCTTGCCGCTCCACAGGTAGGTGCGGTTGGGGCCGGTCGCGCTGAGCGTGGAGCTGAAGTAGGCGTCGCAGATGGTGTAGTTGTCGGCGAGCGCGTAGTGGAACGGGATGTCGCCGCGTTCGAGGTAGCCCAGCGAGCGCACGTTGCCGACGCCGGAGACCCAGCTGTCCATGCGGCCCCTGTTCCACGCCGCGTGCTGCGAGGTCCAGCTGTGCGGCAGGTCGCCGTTGCACTGGGCGAGGGTCTCGCCGTCGGCGCCGCCCGCCGCCGGGGTGGCGCTCAGCTTCCAGGGGTACTGGCGGCCCGTGCCGTTGGGCTGATTGAAGACGGGCTGCCCGCCCGGGAGCAGGATGCCGCTGCGGTCACCGAAGCCCCGGACGCCCTTGAGGCGGCCGAAGTAGTGGTCGAAGCTGCGGTTCTCCTGCATCAGGATCACGACGTGCTTGACGTCCTTGATGGTGCCGGTCGCCGAGGCGGCCGTCGTGCTCGTGACCGCCGGACCGGCGGCCCGGGCCGCCCCCGGGGGCAGCACGGCTCCGGCTGCCACACCCGCGCCGAGCGCCACGAATCCTCTTCGACTGATCGGTGTCATCCGCCCGCCTCTTCGGTCCCCTGTGCCCCAGCGGCACATCGAGCGCAAGAGTGGCGGCAGCCAAAGGTATGAAGCTAGACCTCTACAGGGAGAGATTTATGAACTCTGCGTCAACGGCAGGGATTCTTAAGGTCCGAAAAGGGGCGGCATGATAGGTGCGGGGAGAATCCGGACCGGCCGCCCCGACCCCTCAGCGGCTCTCGACGCCCCGGGCGATGTCCCGCTTGACCCCGTACCAGCCGAGCAGCGACCCCACGGGGACCGCGCCCAGCATCCCGAGGCAGAAGCCGGGCCGGGACGGGTCGACCAGACCGGAGCCGAAGCCGGCCGCCAGCAGCGCCGTCGAGATGGCGAACACGGCCAGCAGACCTCGGTACTTGGCGCTGAAGAACAGGTGCCGACCAGGCCTCGCCGGGGTCGCGGCCAGTTCGGCGGCCGGGCCCGCGCTCGCGGCGGCCGGGCGCTTGAGGTACGTCATGTGGAGCCAGCGGCCGCACGGCTCCCAGCCGTCCGGTTCCAGCTCGGCGACCAACGCCTCGCGCTCCTGCACGCCGTGCGCGGTCTCGCGGCGGTACTCCCAGCGCATCGCGGCGTCCGGCCGGCGGCACACGAAGCGGCCGACGAAGTCGATCGACTCGACCTCCCAGCCCTCGGCCCCGTACTGGTTGAGGAGGAGCCGGTCGGAGTAGATGTCGGCGGTCCACTTCCAGGTCTCGGCCCCCGCCCCCGGCGGCTCGGCGGTGCGCTCCTGGGTGAGCCGGTCCGCGAAGACGTCCGGCGCCCCGAACTCCTCGCGGGCGTCGGCCGATCCGGACTCCGCGAGGTAGCCGGTCAGGTCGGCGACCGTCGCCGACACCTCCCGCTCCGGCATGCCGCGCGCCGCGAGCAGTCGGCCGAGCTCGGCGAAGTAGTCGGTGTTCACTCTGGTCCCCCTGGAACTGTGCCGGTGAGCATGGTGGTGACGGCCGCGTGGAACTCCCGCCAGGACGCGCCCTGTTCGGCCAGGGCCCGGCGGCCGTCGTCGGTCAGCCGGTAGTAACGGCGGCCCGGCCCGCGCTCGGCGGCCCGGAACTCGCCCACGGCGAGGCCCGCCTCTTCGAGGCGGTTGAGCACGGGATAGAGCGTCCCGCCCTTGATGTCTCCCAGGCCGGCGGCGGTGAGCGCCTTGGAGATCTCGTACCCGTAGCTCTCACCGTCGGTGAGGCAGGACAGGACGAGGAGGTCGAGGACGCCCTTGAGCCAGCTGGATCTGCGGTCTGCGGCCATGCGTGTATTCCACCACCACCTAGGTAGGAATGCAATCTAGGTGGCCATGTCGCCACCCCCGGGGCCCGTCGCGCGCGGCGGGCGGGCGTTCAGTCGGCCACGCGCACCAGGAGCTTCCCCGTGTTGGCTCCACCCAGCACCCCGATGAACCCGTCCACGATCCCCTCGAACCCGTCCACCACCGTCTCGTCCGAACGCACCCGCCCCGATCGCAGATGCGGGACCAGGAACTCCTCCAACTCGCCTTGTACCTCACGGTGGTTGCGGACCAGCACGCCCTCCAGGCGCAGGCTCCTGCTGATCACCTCGTAGAGATTGCGGGGCGCGGCGGGCGGCGCGGCGAGGGTGTCGTACTGGGCGACCGCGCCCACCCAGGCGATCCGGCCGTGGGCGCGCAGGCCCGAGATCGCGCCCTCCAGATGGGCGCCGCCCACGTTCTCGACGACCGCGTCGACGCCGTCCGGGGCCGCCCGGGCCAGCAGCTCGCCGACCGGGCCGTCGTGGTAGTCGAAGGCGGCGTCGTAACCGACGTCCTCCGTAAGGTACTCGACCTTGCGCGGCGATCCCGCGCTGCCGATGATCCGGCCCGCCCCGAGCAGCCGCGCGATGCGTCCGGCCGCCGTGCCGACGCCCCCGGCCGCCGCCGTGACGAACAGGTCCTCGCCGGGCTGGAGGCGCAGCGTCCGGGTGAGCGCCACATAGGCGGTGAGCCCGGTGCCGCCGAGGATGCCGAGGTGCGCGGAGAGCGGGACGCCGTCGTACGCCGTGATCTTCCGCACCCCGTCGGCGCCCAGGGTGACCAGCGCGTGGGTGCGCCAGCCCTGCCGGTGGAAGACCAGATCGCCCTCCGCGAGGCCCGGATCGCGCGAGGCGAGCACCCGGCCGAGCGCGCGGCCCTCAAGCGGCGTGTGCAGGGGGCCCGCGTCCATCACCTCGCGGTGGTACGGGTCCACGGAGAGGTAGAGGTTCTCCACGAGGGCGGTGCCGGGGGCCGGGTCCGGCACCTGGGCCCGGACCAGAGCGAAGTCGGCCGGGACCGGGCGCCCGACGGGGCGGGCGGTCTGCTGAACGGTGATCGAGGTCGTCATGGGCCAGGACGTTAGGAGGGAATGCGCACCGGTGGCAGGGGGTTGCGTCGATGGCACCGTCCGAACCATCAATTCTCCTCATGCCTACAGGTGGGAGCCCCGATGCCCAGCGACCTCGCCCCGCACGAACTGCGCGTCCTGGTGGCCGTGGAGCGCGAGCGCGGCTTCTCCGCCGCCGCGCAGAAACTCGGCATGGCCCAGTCCGCGGTCTCGCACTCGGTGCGCTCCAGCGAGGCCAAGATAGGCGCGGTGCTGTTCGAGCGCGGCCGCCGGGGCGCGACGCCTACCCCGGCCGGAGCTCGCGCGGTCGCCCACGCGCGCCGGGTGCTGCGGCTGCTCGACACCCTGGCGGCGGAGGCACGCGGCGCCGCTCCCGACCCGGCCGACGACACCGTCGAGGGGCCGCTGCGGATCGCCGCCTTCCGCAGCGCCGCCCTGCGGTTGCTGCCCGCGGCCCTGGAACGGCTCACCGTCCGCCACCCCGGGATCGTGCCGGAGGTGCGCCTGGTGCGGGAGATCGGCGCGGGCACGGCCGGGGAGGTCGCGGCGGGGCGCGCCGACCTCGGCATCGCGACGATCGGCACCACCTCGCCCGTCCCGCCCGGGCTGGTCGGCGACGTACTCCTGGAGGAGGGGTACGCGCTGGTCCACCCGGCGGGGCATGCCGCGCCGCGCTCGCTTCCGCTGGTCGACTGGGACGAGAACTGCACGTCGTACACCCGCCGTTGGTGGTCCGAGCAGGAGTGGATCCCGGCCGCGACGGTGCGGGCCGAGGACGACGGAGCGGTGCTCTCGATGGTGAGCAGTGGTTTCGGGATGGCCATCATGCCGGAGCTCTCGCTGATCGGAGCGCCGCTCTCGGTCGAGATCACCGATCTCGGACCGGAGCGCCCGACGCGCTCCGTCGGCTATGTGACCACGCCCGAACTCGCCGGTTCCGTCGCCGTCCGCGGACTGATCAGGGAACTGCGGGCGCTGCGCCCGCAGTCGGCCGTCCCCCGCCCGGCGAGCCGGGCCCCGATCCCGGCCCCGCCGACGGCGCAGCACCCGGCCGGTCTGCCGCGTTGATCCCCGTCACGGTCTCCGCGACCGCGCCCCGCAGCCACCGGTGCGCCGGGTCCGCGTCCACTCGGATGTGCCAGGCCTGCACGAAGGGGTTGGCCGGCAGGTCGAGGGGGATGTCGAGGACCGCGAGCGGCATCGCCCGGGCCGCCTCGACCGCGAAATGCGACGGCACCAGCGCCAGCGCGTCCGAGCGGAGGGCGAGGAAGCAGGCCGCCGAGTAGGTCGGAGCGGTCGCCAGCACGTCCCGGGTCAGGCCGAGTTCGGCCAAGCGCTCGTCGACCACGCTGCGCACCCGGCCGCGCCGGGTGACCGTGATGTGCGGGAGCGCGGCGAACCGCTCGGGGGTCAACCGCTCGGCGGCGTACGGCCCGTCGGCGCGCACCACCGCCGCGTAGCGGTACTCGGCCAGCGGACTGCTGCGGACGTCGTGCGGCAGGTCGCCCATCTGGCCGACCTCCAGGTCGATCCGGTCCCGCAGATCGCTCGGGTCCTCGTCGCCCTCGGGCAGCATCCGCAGCCGCACCCCGGGCGCCTCGCGCATCACCCGCTCGGTCAGCGGCGCCCCGAAGATCACCGCCATGCTGTCATTGGCCCGGATGGTGAACTCCCTTCGCAGGGTGGCGAGTTCGAGCTCGGGCGGCGGGCGCAGGGCGGCCAGCGCCGCCGCGAGCGCCGCCTCGACGCGCGGCTGGAGCTCCCGGGCGCGCGGCGTCAGCGTCAGGCCGCGCCCCGACGGCACGAGCAGGTCGTCGCCCACCACCCGGCGCAGCCGCCCCAGGGTCCGGCTCATCGCGGACGGCGAGATCCGCATCTCGGCGGCGGCCCCCGCCACGCTCCCGGCTCGCAGCAGGGCGTCGAGCGAGGGCAGCAGATTCATGTCCGGCAGCTGTGGCATGGCCCGATTATCGCCGACTCATGCATGGGATGCACGCCTCGGTTGATAAAACGGACCTTGTGTGCAGCAATGAGTGCGGCCACGCTGGACCCCATGCTCGAAACCCGACAGCGCGCCACCGCCCTCCTCGTCGCCGGCTGCTTCTTCATGGAGATGCTCGACGGCACCATCGTGGCCACCGCCACCCCGCAGATGGCCGCCTCCCTCCACACCACGCCCGCCTCCGTGGGCCTGGTGATCACCGCCTATCTGCTGACCCTCGCCGTGCTCATACCGCTCAGCGGCTGGCTCACCGCCCGCTACGGCGCGCGGCGGATCTTCCTCACCGCCATCGCGGTGTTCACCCTCGCCTCGGCGGGCTGCGCGGCCAGCGGCAGCCTCGGCCTCCTCATAGCCATGCGCGTACTGCAAGGTGCGGGCGGCGCGATGATGGTCCCGGTCGGCCGGCTCCTGGTGCTGGCCGGCGCAGCCAAGACGGACCTGCCGAAGGTCATGGCCTACATCGTCTGGCCCGGGCTGCTCGCCCCCGTCGTCGCCCCGCTGCTCGGGGGAGTGCTGACCACGTACGCCAGTTGGCACTGGATGTTCCTGGTCAACCTTCCGATCGGCGCGGCCGCGTACCTGGTCGCCCGGCGCCTGGTGGTGGCCGGGCCGACCGCCACCCCGCCGCCCCTGGACGTCCCCGGCGTGCTGCTCGGCTGCACCGGGCTCGCCGCCCTCGCCTGGGCCACCCATCTGGTCGCCGACACCGACAGCGCCTGGCCGCCGGTCGCCGCCGTCGCCGCGCTCGCCGTCCTCGCGCTCGGCGCGGCCGGGCGCCATCTGCTGCGCACCGCGCACCCGCTGGTCAACCTGCGCACCCTCGACGTGGCGTCGTTCCGGGCCGCCGTGACCGGCGGCTCGCTCTTCTGGATGGTGGTCGGCGCCATGCCCTTCCTGCTGCCGCTGCTCTTCCAGGAGGTGTTCGGGTGGAGCGCGGTGAAGTCCGGTGCGGTGGTGCTCTTCGTCTTCGTCGGCAACATCGGGATCAAGCCCGCGACCACCGGCCTCCTCAACCGCTTCGGGTTCCGCCCGCTGCTCCTCGTCTCCACCACCGGCCTCGCCGTCGCCGTCGCCGGCTGCGCCCTGCTCACCGACGCCACCCCCGTCGCCGTGACCGCCGCCCTCGTCCTGCTCGGCGGGGCCGCCCGCTCGCTCGGCCTGACCTGCTACTCGACCATCGCCTTCAGCGAGATGGCCCCCGAGCGGCTGCGCGACGCCAACGCGCTGTCGGCGACCGCCAACCAACTCGCGGCCGGGCTCGGGGTGGCCGTCGCGACCCTCGCGCTGCGCCTGGGCAGCGGCCTCACCGACACCCCTTCGGCCGCCTACGCGGTGGCGTTCTGCCTGCTCGGCGCCGTGTGCCTGATCCCCGCGCTGGGCGCGCTGCGGCTGCACCGCGACGCCGGCGACGCCGTGCGTACCCGGCTCGCGTAGCCGCCCCCGCGCATCGCGTCGAGAGGGTGTCCGTCTCAGATAGTAGGGAGTCCGAGTAATTGTGGAGACAGACTCCAGCGCAAGGCTTAGCTTTGTAGGAGCCGAACGACTCGCAGATCCAGCGAACGGCGGTCGTGAGCGCGATGCCCTCAGGCAGGCAACCCCTGCGGCAGCGCTCCCCGCCCCTTCCGGCACCTCACTGCATCCGCCGGGGCCTGCCCCGGACCTCTCAGCAGAGGAGTCGAATCCCCATGGTCAAGCAGCCCGTCCGCCGAGTCCGTCACTCTTCGCGCAGCAGCGAGTCCGACCGCAAGAACGCCGCCGCCGCCCTCCAGCGTGCGCTGGACCGCAGGGACAACGGCGGCGCCACCGGGCACTGAGCCGGTGATCAGCGTCCGCGCTGGATCTCGAAGTGGTCGACGCGCTCACCCGTCTCGGCGAGCGCGCTGACCTTCATCCTCGGGCGGTGGCCGGTCTCGACCTCCACCGCGAGGAACGAGTAGTTGGTGTAACGGACCCGGGACCACTCCACGGTCTCGGTGACCTTCGCGCCGCCCTTGGCCCAGTGATAGGTGTCCACGCTGTCGCGGTCCGCGACATGGCCCTCGTACGAGTCGGGCACCGGGAAGCTGTACAGCGAACGGCCCGCCGCACCGGCCGTGACGTACACGATGCCGTCCCGGGTCGGGTCGGTGCGCTCACCGATCGCGACCTTGCGGCCGACCTTGTTGCCCTTGATGGCGTCGGTGCGCTCGTACACATGGTTGTGTCCGTTGATCACCAGGTCCACCTGGTGCTTCTCGAACAGCGGCACCCACGCGTCGCGCACACCGCCCTCCGAGGCGTGCGAGCTGGTCGTCGAGAACGCGCAGTGGTGGAAGAAGACCACGATGAAGTCGACGGCGTGATGGGCGCGCAGTTCACCCAGGCGCCGGTCCAGCCACCGGGTCTGACCGCCGCCGCTGATGCCGAAGTTGGCCGGGATCTCGTACGAGACGTCGTTCGCGTCGAGGGCCACCACGCCGACGTTGCCGTGCACGAAGGAGTAGACGCCGGGCTGGTTCACCGGGTCGGGTCCGTTGGACGGCAGCGACCAGCGGGCGTTCTGGCCGCCGTAGCCCTGCGGCGAGTACCAGGCCTCCATGTCGTGGTTGCCGGTCGTCACCATCCACGGCACGGTCTTGGCCACCGACTCGGTCTGCGCCAGGAACTGGTCCCAGGTGCGCGCGTCGTACTGGTCGGAGGACTGGCCCGAGCCCGACGGGTCGGCGTAGCAGATGTCGCCCGCGTGCAGGTGGAAGGCCGGGTTCTGGCCCAGGATCACCTGGTCGTTGCCCAGCGCGTGGTAGCTGACGCCCTGGTCGCCGAAGGCCGTGAAGGTGAAGTTCTCGGGGTGCGCGGGAGCCGTGGTGAAGGTGCCGAGCGTGCCCAGGTTGCGGCGGTCCGCCGGGTCGAAGCCGTCGTGGCCGACCCCGTAGTAGTACGTCTGACCCGGCCGCAGCCGGTCCAGGCCCGCGTGCACGTAGAACTGCTCGGCCGCCGCGATCTTCCCGCCGTTCAGCGCGGGCGTCGTCAGGTGGCGCACCTCCGCGTCGATCCGCCGGCTCAGCGACCACGGGCTCGTGCCGACGCGGATGTACGGCTTGCGCACCGCGAAGGGGACCTGCCACGAGACGCGCATCTGCGTCTTGGGGTCGGCCCCGTACGCGAGGTGGCGGCCGAACGGCGCGGCCAGCGAACCGTCCACCCTGGTGCGGGAGTTGGCGGTGAGGGCGGTCGGCGCCGCGAACGCGGGCGAGGCCGCCCCGGCCGTGGCGACACCGGCGCCGGCGACCGCGGCGGTGGCCGCGGTGGTGCGCAGCACTCCGCGCCGGGTCAGTTTGGCGCGCAGGTACTCGTGCTGCTCGGCCATGCTCATGCGCTCGGCGAGCCGGTCGGGGATGCCGAATCTCGGGATGTCCATGGCGAAAACGTCCTCCTTCGAGTCGACGCGATTCTCACGGAACGGTGAACGCGAGGCGTACAACTGGCCACACGACGCCCCGAAGAGAAGACGTCCGTCCACATCATGGACATCGGGTGTCAATGGCTGGGACGGCGAGTAGGGTTCCCCCATGTCGGCAAGTTCTCGCAGCATCAATCTCGCAGTGATCCCCGGTGACGGCATCGGCCAGGAGGTCGTGGCCCAGGGCCTCAAGGTCCTCAGCGCCGTCCTCCCGCAGGATGTGAAGCTGGAGACCAAGGAGTTCGACTTCGGCGCGCGGCGCTACCACGCCACCGGTGAGACGCTCACCGACGCCGACGTCGAGGCCCTCAAGCAGCACGACGCGATCCTGCTCGGCGCGATCGGCGACCCCTCGGTCCCGTCCGGCGTCCTGGAGCGCGGCTTCCTGCTGAAGCTCCGCTTCCTCTTCGACCACCACGTCAACCTCCGGCCCAGCAGGCTGCTCCCCGGCGTCGCCACCCCGCTCGCCGGTCAGCCCGAGATCGACTTCGTCGTCGTGCGGGAGGGCACCGAGGGCCCGTACACCGGCAACGGCGGCTCGATCCGCACCGGCACGCCGCACGAGGTCGCCACCGAGGTCTCGGTCAACACCGCCTTCGGTGTCGAGCGCGTGGTCAGGGACGCCTTCGCCCGCGCCCAGGCCCGCCCGCGCAAGAAGCTGACGCTGGTCCACAAGAACAACGTCCTCACCTACGCGGGACACCTGTGGACCAACATCTTCAGCCAGGTGGCCGAGGAGTTCCCCGAGGTCACCACCGACTACCTGCACGTGGACGCGGCGACGATCTTCCTCGTCACCGACCCCGCGCGGTTCGACGTGATCGTCACCGACAACCTCTTCGGCGACATCATCACCGACCTCGCCGCGGCCGTCTCCGGCGGCATCGGCGTCGCGGCCTCCGGCAACATCAACCCGAGCGGCGAGTTCCCGTCGATGTTCGAGCCGGTGCACGGCTCCGCGCCGGACATCGCGGGGCAGGGCAAGGCCGACCCCACGGCCACCGTCCTCTCCGTCGCGCTGCTCCTGCGCCACCTCGGGTACGAGGCCGAGGCCGCCCGCATCGAGGCCGCCGTCTCCGAGGACCTCGCTGCCCGCGGCGACACGGTCCGCAGCACGGACGAGATCGGCGACGCGCTCGCCGTACGGGTAGCCGGCTGACCCCGCGGCTCCCTCACGTAACAGCCGCCGGGTTCGCTTTTGACCCCGGCGGCTTTTCGCATGCGGCCACCGGGTGACACCATCAACCCCGGACCGCACATCACGCCGTTATGTCCAAGGCCCCACCAAGAGCGATAATCGAACGTGGGCCGCGGCATGCGGAGCAGCTCGGACGTCCAGGCACAGGCAGCGGCGTGAGCGCGGTCCGTCACTATCCACCGGTGAAGGACACAGCACTCATGACGACGCCCACGATCGAGCTCAAGCCCACCTCGCACCCGCTGTCCGACGCGGAGCGCGAGGCGATCCTGGCCAGCCCCGGTTTCGGCCGCCACTTCACCGACAACATGGTGACGGTCCGCTGGACCGAGGGCCGCGGCTGGCACGACGCCCAGCTCGTGCCGTACGCCCCGCTGTCCATGGACCCGGCCAACATGACGCTGCACTACGCGCAGACGATCTTCGAGGGCCTCAAGGCCTACCGCCAGCCCGACGGCACGGTCGCCACCTTCCGGCCCGAGGCCAACGCCGAGCGCTTCCAGAACTCGGCCCGCCGCATCGCGATGCCCGAGCTGCCGGCCGACCTGTTCATCGCGGCCTGCGACGCCCTGGTCCAGCAGGACAAGGCGTGGGTCCCGGCCACCGGCGAGGCCTCCCTCTACCTGCGCCCCTTCATGATCGCGACCGAGGTCGGCCTCGGGGTGCGCCCGGCGAACGAGTACCTGTTCATCGTGATCGCCTCCCCGGCCGGTGCCTACTTCCCGGGCGGCGTGAAGCCCGTCTCGGTGTGGCTGTCCGAGGAGTACGTCCGCGCCGTCAAGGGCGGCACCGGCGCGGCCAAGACCGGCGGCAACTACGCGGCCTCCCTGGTCGCCCAGGCCGAGGCCGCCCAGCACGGCTGCGACCAGGTCGTCTGGCTGGACGCCGTGGAGCACCGCTGGATCGAGGAAATGGGGGGCATGAACCTGTACTTCGTGTACGGCGACAAGATCGTCACCCCCGAGCTGACCGGCTCGCTCCTGCCCGGCATCACCCGCGACTCCCTCCTGAAGATCGCCCGTGACCTCGGGTACGAGGCCGTCGAGGGCCGTATCTCCACGGACGACTGGAAGCGCGACAACGAGAACGGCACGCTCACCGAGGTCTTCGCCTGCGGCACCGCCGCGGTGATCACCCCGGTCGGCTCGGTGAAGTCGGCCCGCGCCAACTGGACGCAGGGTGACGGTGAGCCGGGCGAGGTCACGATGAAGCTCCGCAAGGCGCTGCTCGACCTGCAGACCGGGGTCGCCCCGGACCCGCACGGCTGGATGCACCCGCTGGGCTAGGTTTCTCGGGCCCGCCCCCGGCACCCCCGCGGTTTCCCGCGCCCCAAGGGCGTTGGCCCCGCGCGATGCTCAGCTCTCCACCAGGGCCGCCTCGGACTCCGTGTCCTGGGCGGCCCTTTCGGTTGCCCGGGGCCGCGCCGTCAGGGCGGCGTACGCCAGGCCTCCCACCACGCCCGACAGCAGGAAGCTGCAATCGACCCCGCCGGTCCAACGGAGCAGCGGCCCCTGGTAGTTGGGCAGGGAGACGGCGAGCAGGCCCACGCCCGCGCCGAGCGCCCAGGAGCTTACGGCGCGCGGGTTCCAGCCCGCTCGGTACCAGTAGACGCCGCCCCGCGAGCGGCGGTTGAAGACCTGGAGGGCGTCGGCGTCGTACACGCCGCGACAGCGCACGAAGCCGATCAGGGTGATCACCGCCCAGGGGGTGCCGATCGCCGTGAGCAGCAGGACGAACGAGGTCATCGCGGCCTGCGCGTCCCAGGCGAAGTGGCCCGCGAAGACGCACACCGTCGCGACGGCGGCCACCGCGAACGTGGCCTGGGTGCGCGAGGCCCGGGGCAGGATGGCGTCCAGGTCGAGCCCCATCGAGTACAGCATCAGGCCCGCGTTGCCCACAGAGCCCGTGGAGGCCGCGAGCAGCAGCGGCACCAGGTACCAGCCGGGGGCCGCGGCGACCAGCGGGCCCGCGTAGTCGGTGGCCGCCCGGGCCGCGTACGCCGTGAACGTGCCGAAGAGCTGGGGGACCAGCAGGCCCGCGGTCAGGCCGAGCCAGGTGGCGTGCAGGACGCGGCGCGGGCGGTGCCGGGCCGGTGAGATGTAGCGCGTGTAGTCGCCGAGCAGCGTGATGAAGGCGATCGGGCCGCTCAGTCCGGCCGCGACGAGCGCGAGCAGCCAGGTCGGCCAGAACGAGCCGAGCAGATAGCCGCCCGCGCCGGGCAGCGCCGCGGTGGTGAAGTGCGGGGCGTACGCGGCGACTCCGAGGGCGAGCAGCGCCGTCATGACCACGGCCAGGACGCGCGAGAGACGCAGCAGCACCCGGTAGCCGTAGACCGCGCCCACGACGGTGGCCCCGGCGAGTACGGCGTACACGATCGAGTACGAGACACCGCCGGTCGGCAGGCCGAACAGGCGGTGCAGGACGCCCGTCATCGCGTCCCCGCCGATCCACACGGTCAGCGCGGTGTAGCCGAGGGAGAGCAGCAGGCCCACGACCGAGCCCACCAGCCGTCCGCGCACGCCGAATTGGGCGCCCGACGACGTGGACAGGTTGGTCGCCGTGCGCAGCGAGACGAGGGCGAGCGGCGCCGTCAGGACAGTGCCGACCGCCGTGCCCGCCACGATCGCGCCGACCGAGGCCCACCAGCCGAGGCCGAAGGAGACCGGCAGCCAGCCGAAGACGATCACGCCGAGGCAGAGGTTGGAGCCGAGCAGGATGGAGACGAGATCGCGCGGCCCGCTGGTGCGTTCCGCTTCCGGGATCGTGTCGACTCCGCGCTGTTCTATGGGCATGCGGGTGCCTCTCACTCTCGGGGGGTTTGAGTGGCGCTCAATGTGACCCATGCCAAGCCATGCCGTCAATGCTTCCCGTCTTTGAAATCTCTGGTTAGAGTGACGTTCAAACAGGAGGTGTGGTGGCGTGCGACTGACCCCGACGGAGCGTGACCGGCTGCTGCTGTTCGGCGCCGCGGAACTGGCCCGGGCCCGCAGGGCCCGCGGGCTCCGGCTGAACGTGCCCGAGGCGACCGCGCTGATCGCGGACACCGTCTGCGAGGCGGCCCGCGACGGCAGGCGGCTCGCCGAGGCCGTCGCGGCGGCCCGCGCCGTGCTCGGCCCCGACGACGTGCTGCCCGGCGTGGCCGACGTGGTCACCGAGGTGCATGTGGAGGCCGTCTTCGACGACGGCTCCCGGCTCGCGGTGGTCTCCGACCCGATCGGCGGCACGGCGGGCCCCGAGGCGCCCGGCGCGCTGCTGCCCGGCGAGGGCTACGAGGAGGCCGCCCCCGCGGTGCGGCTCACCGTGACCAACACCGCCACCGTGCCGGTCTCGGTCACCTCGCACTTCCACTTCTTCGAGGCCAACCCGCGGCTCGCCTTCGACCGTGCCGCCGCCTACGGCATGCGGCTGTGCGTGCCCGCCGGGTCCTCGGTGCGGTTCGGGCCGGGCGAGAGCGCGGAGGTCGGCCTCGTCCCCCTCGGCGGCGACCGGATCGCGATCGGCTTCGCGGGCCTCGTCGACGGCCCGCTGGATGCGCCCGGCGCGCGCGAGGAGGCCCTGCGCAGGGCCGCCGCCTGCGGATACCTGGGAGCCGGCCCGAGCGAGGGAGAGAAGTGATGGACCCGTACGAGTACGCCTCGGTGCACGGCCCGCGCGCCGGTGACCGCGTCCGGCTCGGGGACTCCGGCCTCACCGTGCGGGTGGAGTCCGACGCCCAGCGGCCCGGTGACGAGTTCCTGGCGGGCTTCGGCAAGACGGCCCGCGACGGGCTGCACCTGAAGGCGGCCGCGGTCCGCGAGACCTGCGACGTCGTCATCAGCAACGTCGTCGTGATCGACGCGGTGCAGGGCATCCGCAAGGTGTCCATCGGCATCCGCGAAGGGCGGATCTGCTCCATCGGGCGGGCCGGGAACCCCGACACCCTCGACGGCGTGGACGTGGTCGTGGGCACCGGCACCTCGATCGTCTCCGGTGAGGGGCTGATCGCCACCGCCGGAGCCGTCGACACCCACGTCCACCTGCTGTCGCCGCGCATCATGGAGGCCTCGCTCGCCTCCGGCGTCACCACGATCATCGGCCAGGAGTTCGGCCCGGTGTGGGGTGTCGGCGTCAACTCGCCCTGGGCGCTGCGCAACGCGTTCGCCGCGTTCGACGCCTGGCCGGTCAACATCGGTTTCCTGGGCCGGGGTTCGTCCTCCGACGGGGCGCCCCTGGTGGAGGCGCTCGCCGAGGGCGGGGCGTGCGGGTTCAAGGTCCACGAGGACATGGGCGCGCACACCCGGGCGCTGGACACGGCGCTGCGCGTCGCCGAGGAGCACGACGTCCAGGTCGCCCTGCACAGCGACGGACTGAACGAGTGCCTCACCGTCGAGGACACCCTCAAGGTGCTCGAAGGCCGCACCATCCACGCCTTCCACATCGAGGGCTGCGGCGGCGGCCACGTACCCAACGTCCTGAAGATGGCGGGCGTCCCGAACGTCATCGGCTCCTCCACCAACCCCACGCTGCCCTTCGGCCGGGACGCGGTCGCCGAGCACTACGGCATGATCGTCTCGGTCCACGACCTCAAGACCGATCTGCCGGGCGACGCGGCGATGGCCCGCGACCGCATCCGGGCCGGGACCATGGGCGCCGAGGACGTGCTGCACGACCTGGGCGCCATCGGCATCACCTCCTCCGACGCGCAGGGCATGGGCCGCGCGGGCGAGACCGTACGCCGCACCTTCGCGATGGCCGGGAAGATGAAGGCCGAACTCGGCCCGCTGGAGGGCGACGGACCCGGCGACGACAACGCGCGCGTCCTGCGCTACATGGCGAAGCTGACCATCAACCCGGCCATCGCGCACGGGCTCTCGCACGAGATCGGCTCCATCGAGGTCGGCAAGATGGCCGACATCGTGCTGTGGCGGCCCGCCTACTTCGGCGCCAAGCCGCAGATGGTCCTCAAGTCCGGCTTCCCCGCCTGGGGCGTCACGGGCGACCCCAACGCGGCCACCGACACCTGTGAACCCCTCGTGCTCGGCCCGCTGTTCGGCGCCCACGGCGCCACCCCGGCCGAGCTGTCCGTCGCCTTCGTGGCGAAGGCCGCCCTCGACCAGGGCGGCGACCAGTTGCCCACCCGCCGCCGCCGGGTCGCCGTGCGCGGCACCCGGGGCATCGGCCCGGCCGACCTCCTGCTCAACTCCCGTACCGGATCCGTCGGCGTGGACGGCCGCACCGGGCTCGTCACCCTCGACGGGGACCCGCTGCGCTCCGAACCGGCCGACTCCGTCTCCCTCAACCGCCTCTACTTCCTGTAAGGACCACCCTGATGTCTGCTGCCGCCGACGGCTTCCGCATGCCCGCCGAGTGGGCCCCGCACGAGCGGACCTGGATGGCCTGGCCGGGCCCCAACGTCACCTTCCCGAACGAGACCGAGCTCGCCCGGTCCCGCGCCGCCTGGGCCGCGGTCGCCCGCGCGGTACGCCGCTTCGAACCGGTCACCATGGTGGTCGGACCCGGCCAGGCCGAAGGGGCCCGCGCGCTGCTCGGCCCCGACATCGAGCTCGTCGAGCGCGAACTCGACGACGCCTGGATGCGGGACATCGGCCCCACCTTCCTCACCGACGGCACGGGCCAACTGGCCGCCGTGGACTGGACGTTCAACGGCTGGGGCGCGCAGGACTGGGCGACCTGGGAGCACGACGCGAAGATCGGCGCGCACGTCTCGGACCTGGCCGGGGCGCGCACGTACACCTCGCGCCTGGTCAACGAGGGCGGCGCGATCCACGTGGACGGCGAGGGCACGGTGCTGCTCACCGAGACCGTCCAGCTCGGACCCGAGCGCAACCCCGACTGGACGCGGGAGGAGGTCGAGACCGAGATCCACGCCATGCTCGGCACCCGCAAGGCCATCTGGTTGCGGCGCGGCCTGACCGCCGACTACCCGCCGCACGGCTACGGCACGCTCGGCCACGTCGACATCGTGGCCGCCTTCGCCCGGCCCGGCGTCGTGGTCGCCCACACCCAGCCCGACCCGGCCCACCCCGACCACGAGCTCTGCAAGGAGAACGTGGCCCTGCTCCGCTCCCAGACCGACGCCCGCGGCCGCTCCCTCGACGTCGTGGAGATCCCCGCGCCGACGGTGGTCGCGGACGAGGAGGGCTGGGTGGACTACTCCTACATCAACCACTACCTGTGCAACGGCGGCGTGGTCCTGTGCGCCTTCGACGACCCGCGCGACGAGAACGCCGCGGGCATCTTCCGCCGCCTGTTCCCCGACCGCACGGTGACCCTGGTCGACGCCCGCACGATCTTCGCGGGCGGCGGCGGAATCCACTGCATCACACAGCAGCAGCCGAGGGTATGACGCGGTCGGCCGCGCGGGCTCGCCATCTCCTGGTGACCACGGGCCGCGTGGCCCGGCCGGGGCGGGGGATCAGGTAGAACATACGGGTGAACGCATCCCGCCGCCGTAACACCGCCCCGCCCCGCGAGGAGGTGCTCGTCGCCGCCATGGGCACCATCGCCGAGCGCGGGCTCGACGGGCTCACCATGGCCGGGCTCGGGCGGGAGGTCGGGATGTCCAGCGGGCATCTGCTCTACTACTTCCGCTCCAAGGACGAGCTGCTGCTCCAGACCCTGGAGTGGAGCGAGGGGCGGCTCGGGGACGAGCGGCGCGCGCTGCTCGCCCGGCCCGGCACCGTCCGCGAGCGCCTGGACGCCTACACCGACCTCTACGTCCCCGACGGGCCCCGCGACCCGCACTGGATCCTGTGGCTCGAGGTCTGGAACCGCTCGCAGAACGCCGATGTCACCGCCCGCGCCCGGCAGGCCGCCATCGAGGGCGCCTGGCACCGCGACCTGGTCGCGATAGTCGCCGAGGGCGTCTCGCGCGGCGAGTTCCGCCCGGTGGACGCCGACCGCTTCGCGACCCGGCTGCGCGCCCTGCTCGACGGCTTCAGCGTGCATGTGGCGGTCGGTCTGCCCGGTACCGGACGGGCCCAAGTCCTCGATCACGTGAGGGAGTTCGTGGACGAGTCGCTCATGCGGGGAACGCAACGCACGTAAGTAGGCCCGATCGTTGCGCCCGCACGCCTTGTCGGCCGCGCGGGCCTGCGCCAACGTGAGCGTCCATGGGACGAGAGCACTGGAAGAAGATCTGGGTCGGTTCGGCCGGCAACATGGTCGAGTGGTTCGACTGGTTCGTGTACGCCACGTTCGCCGTGTACTTCGCGGACGCGTTCTTCCCGAAGGGCAACGAGACCGCCAACCTCATGAACACCATGGGGATCTTCGCGGTCGGCTTCTTCATGCGGCCGGTCGGCGGCTGGCTGCTCGGCCGGATCGGTGACCGCAGGGGCCGCAAGGCGGCCCTCACCCTGACCGTCACCCTGATGTCCGCCTCCGCGATCCTGATCGCCGTCGCCCCCACGTACGCGGTCGCCGGATACGGGGGAGTGGCCGTTCTCCTGGTGGCCCGGCTCCTGCAAGGGCTCTCCGTCGGCGGTGAGTACGCGGCCAGTGCCACCTACCTCACCGAGGCGTCCGACCCGAAGAAGCGCGGCTTCGCCTCCAGCTTCCAGTACGTGTCGATGACCGCGGGCCAGCTCCTCGGCCTCGGCCTCCAGATCGTCATGCAGCGCAACCTCTCGGACGCGGCCCTGCACAGCTGGGGCTGGCGCGTCCCCTTCATCGTGGGCGCGCTCGGCGCGGCCGTCGTCTTCTACCTGCGCCGCTCCATGCTGGAGACCGAGGTGTACGAGGAATCCGGCGCGGCCCGGGACGAGGACCGGGGCACCCTGAAGGCGCTGTGGGCGCACAAGCGCGAGGCGCTCCTGGTCATGGCGCTCACCATGGGCGGCACGGTGGCGTACTACACGTACACGACATACCTGACGAAGTTCCTGTCCAAGAGCGCGGGCATGGACAAGTCGACCGCCTCGCTCGTCAGCTTCTGCGCGCTGTTCGTGTTCATGTGCCTGCAACCGGCGGCGGGCGCGCTGTCCGACCGGATCGGGCGCCGCCCGCTCCTGATCACCTTCGCGGTCGGCTCCACCTTCCTGACCGTGCCGATCATGACGATGCTCAAGCACGCGGGCACCTTCTGGCCGGCCTTCGGCCTGGCCCTGCTCGCCCTGGTCGTGGTCACCGGCTACACCTCGATCAACGCCTGTGTGAAGGCCGAGCTCTTCCCCACCGGCATCCGCGCCCTCGGCGTCGCGCTGCCGTACGCCATCGCCAACGCCCTGTTCGGCGGGACGGCCGAGTACGTGGCGCTCTGGTTCAAGCAGGCGGGCATCGAGTCCGGCTTCTACTGGTACGTGGCGGGCTGCGCCGCGGTGTCGCTGGTCGTGTACGTGACCATGCGCGAGACGCGCGACATCGATCTCAACCGGGTCAAGGACGCGCCCCCGGCGGAGCGGGCCCAGCCGGTCGCCTCGAAATAGTGCAGGTCGCGGGAGGCGCCCGGATGGTGAGACCCCACCTCCGGGTCCTGGACCCATGTGGCAGACTGCCAGCGTGCTCGCTTCCGACATGATTATGGACAGCAGCGCGCCGGTCCGCAGTGATCGCTGAACCGTGGCACCACCCGCGGCAGCCCTCATCGTGCCCCAGACCCGCGCGCAGACCTCTCGCACCCGCGAGGGGTCTTTTCGTTTACCGGCCCCACCCGGGCCGGGGCGAGGAGCGCGGCGACGGGGGCAAGTGGAGCCATGAGTTCGGAGCCACTCACCCGACAGGAGTCAGATCAGCATGACGAGCAACGAGGCGAACGAAGCCGCCGAGGAGAGTCTGCTCGCCGGCCTCCCGGTCGACGACAGCTTCCATGTCTTCGACACGACGCTGCGCGACGGTGCGCAGCGTGAGGGCATCAACCTCACCGTCGCGGACAAGCTGACGATCGCCCGGCATCTGGACGAGTTCGGGGTGGGCTTCATCGAGGGTGGCTGGCCCGGTGCCAATCCGCGTGACACGGAGTTCTTCGCGCGGGCCCGTCAGGAGATCAGCTTCCGCAATGCCCAGCTCGTGGCCTTTGGTGCGACTCGCCGTGCGGGTGGCCGGGCTGCCGAGGACCCGCAGGTGCGGGCCCTGCTGGCATCGGGCGCCCCGGTGATCACGCTGGTCGCCAAGGCACACGACCGGCATGTCGAGCTGGCGCTGCGCACCACCTTGGACGAGAACCTGGAGATGGTCCGCGACACCGTCACCCACCTGCGTGAGCAGGGCCGCCGGGTCTTCGTGGACTGTGAGCACTTCTTCGACGGGTACAAGGCGAACCCGGAGTACGCCAAGGCCGTCGTGCGCGCCGCCAGTGAGTCCGGCGCCGACGTCGTCATCCTGTGCGACACCAACGGCGGCATGCTCCCCGCCCAGATCCAGGCCGTCGTCGCCACCGTGCTCGCCGACACCGGCGCCCGGCTGGGCATCCACGCCCAGGACGACACGGGGTGCGCGGTCGCCAACACGCTGGCCGCGGTCGACGCGGGCGCCACCCACGTCCAGTGCACCGCCAACGGCTACGGCGAGCGCGTCGGCAACGCCAACCTGTTCCCCGTGGTCGCCGCCCTGGAGCTCAAGTACGGCAAGTCCGTGCTGCCCAAGGGCGCGCTCGCCGAGATGACCCGGATCTCGCACGCCATCGCCGAGGTGGTCAACCTCGCGCCCTCCACGCACCAGCCCTACGTCGGCGTCTCCGCCTTCGCCCACAAGGCGGGCCTGCACGCCTCCGCGATCAAGGTCGACCCCGATCTCTACCAGCACATCGACCCGGGCCTGGTCGGCAACCACATCCGGATGCTGGTCTCCGACATGGCCGGGCGCGCCTCCATCGAGCTCAAGGGCAAGGAACTCGGCGTCGACCTCGGCACCGACCGCGAGGTCGTCGCCCGGGTCGTGGAGCGGGTCAAGGCCCGCGAACTCCAGGGCTACACCTACGAGGCCGCCGACGCCTCCTTCGAACTGCTGCTGCGCGACGAGGTCGAGGGCGGCCCGCGCGACTACTTCCGCATCGAGTCGTACCAGGCGATCATCGAGACGCTCAAGGACGGCACCCACGCCAACGGCGCCACCGTGAAGTTCTGGGTCGGCGGCGAGCGCATCATCGTCACCGCCGAGGGCAACGGCCCGGTCAACGCGATGGACTCCGCGCTGCTCCAGGGCCTGGAGCGGTTCTACCCGCAGGTCGCCAAGTTCGAGCTGGTGGACTACAAGGTCCGCACCCTGGAGGGCAAGCACGGCACCGCCTCCACCACCCGCGTCCTGATCACCACCACGGACGGCACGGGCGAGTGGACGACGGTCGGCGCCGGCCCCAACGTCATCGCCGCCTCCTGGGAGGCCCTCCAGGACGCCTACACCTACGGTCTGCTCCGGGCCGGAACCCAGCCGCAGCGCTGACCGCGCGCCGGGGGAGCGGGCTCCGCGCTCCCCCGGGCCCCGTCCGCGGCAAAGACGCGGCACCCCGAGCGCTCCACCCCGTATGTCCGTTTCCGAGCGGCCTCGGGTAGCGTCGGGACCATGAGGCTCAGGGTTTTGACCGCACTCTCCGCCGTAGCGCTCGCCGCGCTGGTCACGGCGGGCCCCGCCATGGCGGCCACCGGCGCGTCCGACGTGGCCGACCAGCTCAAGAAGAGCCCGGTCTACGTGGATCCCGGGGCCGCGAACCAGCTCAGCCCGGCCCAGGCGGACGCCCTGGCCAAGAAGATCAAGGACGCCGACAAGCCGCTGTTCGTGGCCGTGCTCCCCAACAGCACCGCGTTCCCCAAGGACTCGATCCTGCGGAACCTGCGCACGGACACCGGAGTCACCGGCCTGTACGCGATCCGGCTCGGTGACGCCTTCACCTCCGGCGCCGACAGCAAGGTCATGTCCAGGCAGGCCGTGCAGAACCTGAACAGCGCCGTGCGCGCCCCCGGCACCGGCGGCGACGCGGCGACCCAGCTCAACGCGTTCGTCGACGGGGCGCTCCCGCAGATGAAGGGCCACGCCCCGGCCTCGTGGGGTGGCGGCTCCGGCTCCGGCGGCGGCGTGAACACCGGCGCGCTCGTCGGCGTGGGCGCGGTGGTCGTGGCGGGCGGCGCGGGTGCCTACGCCCTGGTCCGGCGCAACCGCAGGAAGAAGGCCGAGGAGGAGCGGGCCGCGCTCCAGCGCCTCCAGGTCGTCGTCGACGAGGACATCACCGCCTTCGGCGAGGAGCTCGACCGGCTCGACTTCCACCCGGCCGAGGCCGGCGCCGACGACGCGATGCGCGCCGACTACGAGCGCGCGCTCGACGCGTACGAGACCTCCAAGTCGCTGATGGCGAAGGCCGAGCGGCCCGCCGATGTGACGGCGGTGACCCAGGCCCTGGAGGACGGCCGGTTCTCGCTCGCCACGCTCGCCGCCCGCCGCGAGCACAGACCGCTGCCCGAGCGCCGCGCCCCCTGCTTCTTCGACCCGCGCCACGGACCCTCCGTCGAGGACGCCACCTGGACCCCGGCCGGCGGCGCGCCGCGCCAGGTCCCGGTGTGCCAGGCGGACGCCACCCGGCTGCGGGACGGCCAGGACCCGATGGTCCGCGAGGTCGACACCGACCAGGGCCGCCGCCCGTACTACGACGCGGGCCCGGCCTACGGCCCCTGGGCGGGCGGCTACTTCGGCGGCGGCATGCTGCCCGGCCTGCTGGTGGGCACGATGCTCGGCTCGATGCTGTCGACCCCGGCGTACGCGGCCGACTACGGTGCCGGTTCCTACGACGCGGGCTCCGGCTTCGACGGTGGCGACGTGTCGGGCGCCGACTTCAACTCCTCCGACTTCGGCGGCGGCTGGGGCGACGGGGGCGGCGGTGACGGCGGCGGTTTCGGCGGCGGCGACTGGTGACCCCGGCTGACCTGCCGATCGGCTGTTGACCCGCCCCGTTCCAGCGGGTGATAGTTGCGAGCCGCACATCCAGGGTTTTGGGGACACATTGCAAGCCGGGCACGAAGACGTCATGGCGGTCTGCGCCGACGCGGAGGCATTGCTGCGGGCGGGCCGCACCAGCGAGGCCCGCAAGGCCGCGCGGGCCGCGCTGTACGCGGACGGGCCGGACCCCCGCCTCTACGCGCTGCTCGGCCGCGCGCACGCCGCCGACGGCGGCGAGGAGCACACCGAGCGCGCCGAGGCCGTCTTCCGCGAGGGCCTCGCCACCTTCCCCGACGACCCGGTGCTGCTGGCGGCCCACGCGGCCGCCTTCGGACCCGAACCCGCCGCGGAATCAGGGCAGTCGGCGCCTTCGGCGAGGGTGCAGCGCCACGACGCGCGTCTCGTGCTGGCCGTCGTGGGACATCCGGCCGGCGCGGCCCAGCAGGCCTGCGCCCAGGCCCAGGCGCACCCCGCCGACGACCGGACCGCCGTCCTCGCCGAGACCCTCACCGCGCTCGCCCGTCCCGCGCGGGCCCCGCTGCGGCTCCTGGTACGGGCGCCGCTGACGGCCGGGTCGGCCTGCTGGCTGTGGTTCGCGGGCTGGCTGCTCGCCGTGGCCGCCCTGCACCTGCCGGTGGCTGCGGCGCTGCCCGCGCTGCTGGGACCGTCCCTGTTCCCGCTGCTGTACGGAGCGCTGCGCGCGGCCCGCCGCCGGGCGCTCGGCCGCACCCCGGTCGCGCCGCCGGTGCCGTCGCCCTACGCCGCGTTTCCCACGCTGCCGCGGGTCCCTCCGTACACCCTGCGCGAGAAGGCGACCGCGGCCGTGGTGCTCGGCCTGGTCGCCCTCGCGCTCGTGTCCTTCGCCGGCTACCTCGCGCGGCGGTAGCTGCCGCCGTCCCGGGTGCGGGCGAGGTGGCCGCCGGTCACCAGGAAGCGGCGCAGCGCCGGGAAGTCGTCGTGCACGGTGAGCAGCGCGTCGTTCACCTCGCGCTCGCTGTAGTCCCGCTCCCGGTCGAAGAGCGTCTCGGAGAGATGGGCGAGCAGCTGCTCACGCCGGGCGGTCCTGCGGGGGATCGCGTTCAGACGTCCCTGGGTGAAGAGGGCGCCGACGGAGGATCGGCCGGTGGCCGCGTTCTCGGACATACGGGCAGCCTCGTGCACCGGGGCCGGTCCGGCAACGCATTTTGCGGCGCCGGTACCCGCCAAGGTCAGGCCGCCTTGATCGCGGAGATGTCGAAGGTGAGCTTCACCTTGTCGCTGACCATGACGCCGCCGGTCTCCAGCGCGGCGTTCCAGGTCAGGCCCCAGTCCGAGCGCAGGATCTCGGCGCCGCCCTCGAAGCCGACGCGCTGGTTGCCGTAGGGGTCGGTGGCCGTGCCGTTGAACTCCAGGTCGATGGCGAGCGGCCGGGTGACGTCCTTGATCGTCAGATCGCCGATCATCCGGTACTTGTCGCCGCCCAGCGCCAGGGCCTCGGTCGAGCGGAAGGTCATGGCCGGGAACCGCTCGGCGTCGAAGAAGTCGGGGCCGCGCAGGTGGGCGTCGCGGTCGGCGATGCCGGTGTCGACGCTGGCGATCTTGACGTCGATGGTCGCGGCGGAGGCGGCCGGGTTCGCGCCGTCGAGGGTCAGGGTGCCCTCGTGCTCGGCGAACGAGCCGCGCACGTTGGTGACCATGGCGTGCCGGACGGTGAAGCCGATGCTGCTGTGCGCCGGGTCGATCGTGTACGTGCCGCTGAGGGCGGCCAGCGCCGGGTCGACCTCGACGGCGGCGGGCGCGGTGGCGGTGACGGTGTTCTTGCGGCCGAAGAGACCCATGACCTGCTCCTTGGGGGACGCGCTCCGGCCGTGCGCCGAAGCGGTTTAATGTTCAACGAGATTCACGGTAGACCTATTCCGTTCGGTTTTCAACTACTTCGACGCCGGTCGCTTCCCCGGCCCCGGCGAGAGCCCCGCCGGACCCGCGGCCGGCCTCAGGCGCGGGGTGGCAGCGGGGCCGGGCCCAGGGTCGTCGTGCCCGGGGCGGCACGGTGGCCGAGGCCGGTGCGATAGGCGTCCAGGGCCGCTTCGGTCCGCCCGCCGCGCCGCAGGAGGTCGCCGAGCAGCAGGCACAGGTCGGCCAGGTCGCCGCTCGCCCCGCTGTGCTCCAGGAGCCGCAGCGCGGTGACGTAGTGCTCCTCCGCGGCCCCGGTCTCGCCCCGCTCCTCGCGGATCAGGCCGAGCAGCCGGTGCGCGCCGCCCGCGTGCACCGCGCCGTGCTGGTCGCCGAGCTCGGTGAGCGGCGTCAGGAGGGCCATCGCCTCCTCGTGTCGCCCTCGGCGCCGCAGCACGTCCGCCAGCTCCACCTCCACCTGCGCGGTGAACAGCGCGGCCCGCTTGGCCGCCAGCATGTCCCGCGCGGTACGCAACTCCCTCTCGGCCAGCGCGAGTTCGCCGTCCTGGGCGTAGACGTAGCCGCGCATCCAGTGGCAGTGCGCGAGGTCGGTGCGCAGCCGCAGCTGGCGGTAGATCGACTGGGCCTTGGCGAGCGAGGCGTCCGCGTCGGCGAGCCGCCCCTCGGCCAGGAAGGTCCTGGCGACCTGGCGGTGCATCCCGGCGACCAGGGCCGGGTCCGAGACCTGCGGGGCCAGCGCGAGCGCGAGCTCGGCGGCGCGCGCCGCGCGGGCCTGGGCGCCCATGTCGAGATACGGGCCGATGACCGCGGCGTACAGGAGCACGAGCGCCTCGGGGTCGCCGAGCCCGCTGGAGCCCAGCTCGTCGATGGTCGATTCGAGCAGGTAGCAGGCGTAGCGCAGCTCGCCCGCCAGGATGTGGGCGACCGCGCGGCCCCGGACCGCCCGCGCCCGGCGGGGCAGCGGCTCGGCGGCCAGGATCCGCTCGCTCGCCTCGAAGTGCCGTACCGCGTCCTCCAGTTCACCGGTCTCCAGGGCGCACTCGCCGAGGCCGAGCAGTGCCTCGGCGCGCTCCTCGTCGAGATGGTGCAGCTCGGCCTCGGTGAGGAGCCGTCGGTAGTGGACCGCCGCCTCGTCGGCCTCGCCGGTCGCGAGCGCCCGCTGGGCGTCTGTCAGGCCGAGCCGCAGCTCGGTGACGAGCCGTGCCGGGCGCCCGGTGGCCAGCTCCTCGTACGTCGTGCCGAGGCGCTCCGCGAGATGGCGAAGCGCCGCGTCGGACGGGCGGACCTTGCCGGACTCCAGCGTCGAGACATAGGCGGGGGTGTACGCCGGTTCCGCCAACTGGCGCTGGGTCAGGCCGAGTTGAGCGCGGAGTCGCTGAACTCGGCGACCGATCACGGCAGGTTCGTCCATGGCGTCCCCTTGGGCCCAGGGCATTGCGCACGCCCCGTGCGCCCCCTAATTTAAGCAGGCCGTTCAACACATTTACCCGACTGCTTAACTTCCGTTACAGGGAGAGGACTTCATGCGCTCACCCCTGCGCAGAGGCATCGTGACCGCCGCGCTCGCCACCGCCGTCGCGGCCGCGCTCACCGCGGCGCCCGGTGCCGCTGCCGACCCGGCGCCGCCGCCCCCGCGGGTCCAGGTCGAGATACCCGGCCCGGAGTCCGGCGCGGGGCAGACACCCGCGGGCTCCGGCCACACCCTCGTACCCGTGACCGGGCGGGGCGGGCCCGCGCCGCACCTCTCGGCGTCCGCGTCCGCCGCCGACGGCCAGGTCACCAAGGTGATCGACAACGGCTCCACCGCGGACCGCCTGGACATCGTCGTGGTGGGCGACGGCTACACCGCCGACCAGCTGGACCAGTTCCACGCCGACGCCAAGGAGAAGTGGGGCGAGATCACCGGCGTCGAGCCGTACACGACCTACCAGAACCTCTTCAACGTCTGGACCGTGGACGCGGTCTCCGCGCAGAGCGGCGTCTCCGGCGACCCCGGGCGGGGCGACGTGAAGAACACCGCGCTCGGCTCCTCCTTCTGGTGCGAGGGCATCGAGCGGCTGCTCTGCGTCGACCAGAACAAGGTCGACGCGTACGTGGCGAAGGCGCCCCAGGCCGACCTCGTCATCGTCCTCGCCAACAGCGCCAAGTACGGCGGGGCCGGTTACAACGAGCCGTCCAAGACGCTGGGTTACGAGGGCATATCCACCGCGTCCGCCCAGAACGCCAAGTCCGGCCAGGTCGCCATCCACGAGACCGGGCACTCGCTCGGCAAGCTGGCCGACGAGTACTCCTATCCGGGCACCCCGGGCTACGAGCACTACGCGGGGCCCGAGGCCGACCAGGCCAACATCTCGATCCTGACGGCCGACGAGATGGCCGCCGACCGCACCAAGTGGTACCGCTGGCTCGGCGAGACCTCGCCGGACGGGGGCACGGTCGGGGCGTACGAGGGCGGCGGCTACTACGTCACCGGGCTCAACCGGCCCACCGACGGCTCGATCATGCGCATCCTGGGCAAGCCGTTCAACCTGCCGGGGGTGGAGGCGATGATCGCGGGCTTCTACCGGCACGCGTCGATCGCGACGCCCGCCGTTTCCACGGCTCGTACGCTGCGGCCGTACGACACCGCGCGGGTGTCCGTGCCGCGGCTGGTCGGTGCTCGGCAGCTGACGGTGCGGTGGTATCTGGACGGGCGGGAGTTGCGGCGGTACGCGGGGTGGACGGCTGTGCCGGTTCGGGGGTTGGGGCTTGGGCGGGGTACCCACGACCTGACGGTCCGGGTCACCGATCCGACGCCGTCCGTTCGCGATCCCCGGATCGCGGCGGCGCTGCGCGCCGAAACCCACTGGCAAGCCCACCGCTGACCCCGCCCCGCGGGGCCCCATCCCGGGGTGCGCTGGGCGTGCACGCCGTGCCCGGACGCAACGGGTGAGGCGTCTACGTTGCCGACCGCACGCCAGAGCTGGGCCCGCGCGGTCTTCCTGTCCTGCGGACTCGCTGCCTGACAGCAGAGCCCCGCCCCTCCGAAGCGGGAGAGTTGGCGGGGCCCTGTTTGCTAGGCGGTGAACCGGGCTGGGGCCACGAGTGTTGCGCGCTCGTACAAGCCGCGCGCTGCTTGGTTCTTCGTGAAGGGGCGGACACGTTCGAGGAGGGTTGCAATGCGCTGGTCGCACTGTCCTGACTCGACATGCGGATAGATGTCCACCACCTGTTCCCACGTGTCGCACGCTGCTTCTAGGTGCCCGAGTTCCAACTGCCTTTCGGCCATCATGGAGAGGTAGCGGACGCGATTGCGCCGGAACGTGTGGTGTCGAAGCTTGTCGGACTCCGCAAGAGCCGCAATGGAGCCCTTCACGTCGCCCAACTCATACCGCACCTGTCCTACGTGGTAGGTCAGCGACGAAGGGTTGTACGAGGCGAACGTAGTGGCGCGCGACTCTGCCTTATCCATGGCTGCTTCTGCTTCACGCACGTACGACAGGGCTCGGTGGCGGTCCCCGATCTGCGCTGCGGCGTGCGCTTGCTGCCCCGCAAGGAACGCGCGCATTCGCGGTCCTGCCTCGGGGGACGCAGCCGCAGCGGAGTCTGCGAGTCGCATAGCCGTCTGCCCGTGGCCCAGGTCGACAGCTTGAACGCTCATTCCGCGTAGCGTCGTGCAGTACGTGAGGTGATCATTCGCGGCGCCGGCCAGCTCAAGGGCTTTGAGGTAGTAGCCCTGGGCCAAGCCGTGGAACCCTTCGTCCACGGCCATGTAGCCCGTGAGGTAACACAAGTCCGACGCTGCGGACCGCATGGCGTTCTGTACGGCCTCGGGGCCCTCAGCGCGTAGGGCAGGGGTCACCACGTTGACCAAGAACGCTGCGGCCATTGGACGGGCGTAACGCCCCCCGAACTCGTCGTCCAGGTCGGACACGCGCTCTGTCATGGCAATAACCATGTCCACATCGTTCATGCCGATACGGGTCGTTCGCCCCGTCTGAACGGCTTCGGCGCGACTTACCACGTCTGGCCATCCGGGGATGGTCAGCGCCACCGAGAAGAGACCAGCACCGAGCACGCTTCGCCGTGACGGGTCCATGTCTTCCTTCCCTAGCTCGATCAGCCCTTCCACCGTATTCGGATGCTGTTTCGAGTGATCGGGATGGCTGCGGAACCCTGCCTCGGCATGGGTTACCGGGCGTTCCAGGCGTCGCGAGAACGCTTCAACGATGAACCTTCGCACTGGCTTCCTCGGGGCGGTGCCGCCTAGCCAGTGGTGCACCGCGGACGCGTTGTAGCGCAGGGGTGTGCCGTTCTCGCTCCCGACCAGGTTCACGGCGCGAGCGCACTGGCTAAGCGTCCAGCCGCTCTCGACGAGCAGGCGTTGCAGGTGATCGTTTGGCTTGTTCACCATCGTCGCCAACTCCCCGCGCTCGTAGGCGCTTTAAACGCTTTAAAACCGTCGCGCTGCGCCAACGGTACCGCCGTGCGTGGTCGTGCGGTTGCGTAGAGGCAGGAGAGATCAGCGGGGAACGGAGTCGACCCGTGGACGTCCGCAACACCACTTGCCGGGCCTGCGATCGGGCGGGGAGGCGGTAACAGCAGCGGGGCCCCGGCCTCCAGGACCGGCTGGGGAACCGTTGTTCTCCTGACTCCGCCCCTGCCAGGGAACCCATCCATCGCCCCCCGCGGTGGCTCGGACTCGGCAGGGGCGGGACCACTTCACTCCCGGTCAGGGAGCGGACCGCAAGTGCATCGTCCGCCCAACTAAGGAGGCACCTTGCACCAGAACACCGAGCAGACCGCAGTGACGCCGTGGGGCATGCGCCGCATGGCTCCGCTCGCCAACGGAGCCCCCAGCCCGTGGACGTACGCGGGGATTCGCCCGGAGACCCAAACGGGTCGTTGGGTCGGGGAAGACGGACAGATGGTGCCCGCCGAACTCGGCAAGCACGGGACATCGGTCAACACCTACCCGCCGACACAGGTAGGTAAGGACGGAAAGGTCGACTCCGACTCCGGTCACGACGCACAGCAGGACTGAGGGAGGACCATGGACGGGCGCCCGGTACTGGTATCAACCGAGTACGAAGACCCGACCGCCGATGCGGTCATCACAGAGCTGAACCGGCGGCGGGTGCCCGTCCTCCGACTCGACCCCGGCAAGGACTTCCCCGAGTCCGTTGTTCTCGCCGCCCACCTTGGTCCCCAGGGATGGGGCGGAACACTGACGTACGCAGGCCGCACGATCGACTTGGGCAATGTCCGCGCCTTGTACCACCGGCGCCCAAGCCCGTACGAGCCGACCGCCGACGAGCAAGCAGCGTGCTTCGGGGCGCGGGAGAACCGGCGAGGACTCGGCGGGGTACTCGGAGCGCTGCCCGGCTGTCTGTACCTGAGTCATCCACAAGCCATTGCCCGCGCGGAGTACAAGCCCGCACAGCTCGCCACCGCCGCAACCCTCGGGCTCACCGTGCCCCGGACACTGATCACCAGCGACCCGGCGGAAGCGAAGAGCTTCGCGGCCGAACAACCGACGATCTACAAGCCGCTGCACGCGTCGGCATACTTCGTCGGCGACGAGCCGGCGGGCATCTGGGCGGCGCCGGTCGAACCGGGCGAGCTTGACGGCTCCGTGGGCCACTGCGCGCACCTTTTTCAAGCCCAGGTGGCGAAGGTTGCAGACGTGCGGGTCGTGGTCGTCGGGGATCAGATGTTCTGCGCCAAGATCCTTGCGCCCCCGGGGGTCGTGGACTGGCGTTCCGCGTACCGCAATCTGACGTATGAACCCATTACCTGTCCAAACGCTATCGATGCAGCACTGCACCGGTTCCTCGTACGCTTCGGCCTGTCCTACGGCGCCTTTGACTTCGCCGTGACCGCTGATGACGTGTGGTGGTTCTTGGAGTGCAACCCGAACGGGCAATGGGGCTGGCTGGAAGCGGCGGCCGGATTGCCGATCGCGTCGGCCGTCGCTGACCTGTTGGAGAACGGAGTACGCACGTGAGCGACACTGTGTCATCCGAAGCACTGCGGGCGGATCTCGCCCGACAGCTCACCGAATCCGGAACGATCCGAACCCCGCAGACAGAAGCCGCGGTCATGGCGGTCCCGCGTGAGGCGTTCCTCTCGGGAGGCTGGTTCGAGTACGAAGACGGCGGGTGGTACCGGCCCGCGTTCCTCACAGAGGCACCCGAGCGGCTGCCCCGCCTCTACGAAGACGACACGCTGGTTACCCAAGTCGCCGGCTCCATCGTCCCGCGCGAAGTCGAGGGCCGCATTCGGCACCTCCCAACGTCGTCGTCCACGCTCCCGAGCCTGGTCGTGCGCATGCTGGAGGACCTCAACGTCGCGCCTGGGCTGCGCACACTGGAGATCGGCACCGGGACGGGCTACTCAACAGCCCTGCTGACCCACCTACTCGGCGACGAGTACGTGACCTCCATTGAGGTGGACCGCGACGTATCGTCCCGCGCGGGGGTGGCTCTGGCAGGACTCGGCTATGGGCCGACACTGGTCGTGGGGGACGGACTCGCCGGAGTCCCACGCGGGGCTCCGTACGACCGGGTGATTGCCACATGCGCTGTGCGCACCGTGCCACAGGCATGGATCTCGCAGACACGGCCCGGCGGGGAAATCCTGGTGACCGTCGCTGGTTGGATGAACGCCAGTGAACTTGTGCGCCTCACCGTGGCCGACGACGGAACAGCAAGCGGTCCCGTACTCGGCGGGCACGTCTCGTTCATGCTGGCGCGCCCACATACGCCCCCGCCGCTCGGGTTGCTGCCCGATCTCGACGAGGGCGAACCCGAGCCCACAACCCTTGCGGGTGACGCGCTGGACAACTGGGCAGCCCGCTTCGTGGCCCAGTTCGCCGCTCCCCGAGCACAGCGCTTCACCATGCCCCGCAACGGAAGAGACGAGCATGTGGTCATCGACGTGGACAGTGGGTCATGGGCTGCTACGTACGACGACGGCGGACGCTGGCACGTACGGCAGGGTGGTCCCGAGCGTCTCTGGGACAAGATCACTACAGAAGTCGAGCGATGGCGGAAGAGCGGGCAGCCCGCTGTCGAACGCATGCGGCTACGCGTAGACCCGCAAGGGCAGGAACTGAGCTGGGCTTAGCCCGAGCAGCTGTGACCAGCCCCGTTCGTCAGGGCGTCGAGGCGCGGAGCTTCAGTTCCGGCAGGATGGAGAGGTGGTGCCGGGGTCGCCCGGGATCGGCGACGCGCAGGGCCAGGAGGTCCACCGCCGCCACCCCCACCGCCCGCTTCGGCGGCGCCACCGCGGTGAGCGGGATGTCGGCCAGCGCCGCGACCTCGTCGTCGTACGCCACGATCGCGAGGTCGCCCGGCACGGACAGGCCGCGGGCCCGCAGCCGGGGGAGCAGCACGATCGCGTCGTGGTCGTTGTGGACCAGGACCGCATCCAGGAGCCCCGCCCCCACCGCCCCGGTGAAGGCGTCGAGTTGGGCGTCCCGGCGCTCCGCGTCCGCCTCCGGCGCCGTGATGGTGAAGCGCAGTGACTCCGGCGCGGGCAGGCCGAGCGAGGCGAGCCCGCCGAGGTAGCCCTCCTCGACCAGCGCGCCGTGCGGGCTGTCCGCGCGCAGCAGCAGCCCGATCCGCTCGCGGCCGGAGCGGGCGAGGTGGCGGACGGCGAGCCGGGCGCCGTGGGCGTGGTCGGTCACCACCCGCTCCGCGCCCGGCACGTCGTCCCCGAAACGCCGCTCCACCAGGGCGAACGGCACGCCGAGCGCCGCCAGCCAGTCCTGGTCGCCGGCCGGGCCGCAGGGCGCGATGAGCAGTCCGTCGATCCCGTGGCCGAGCAGCTGGCCCACCTGGGCCCGCTCTTCCTCGGGGCGGTACTGCGAGATGCCGAGCACGAGCCGGATGCCGCGGGCGGCGGCCGCCTCCCTGGCACCCTTGATGACCTCGGGGTAGTAGTAGTCCGCCGCGGGCACGACGAGGCCGAAGACCAGACCGGGGGCGGGCGGCGCACCGGTCGGCCGGGGCGCGGGGGCGGCGGCCGGTGCCGTCTCGGGAAGCAGCGCGCCGCCATGCACCCGGGCCACCAGACCGCGTTCGGCGAGCGCCTCCACGTCGCGGCGCACGGTCACCGCGGAGACCTTCAACTCCTCGGCGAAGTCGGTCACTCGGAGCGAGCCGCGCTCGCGCAGCCTCCGCAGTATCGCCTGGTGCCTGTCCTGCGCGTGCACGTGGGCCCGCCCCTCCCCACCGGCTCCCGCCGGGCGTCGTCAACCGCTGACCTGGAGCGTAACCCCCGTTGGATCGTTCGTGCACGATTCTGCGCGAACGATCAATTTCCGTGAGGAATGTGCGGAGTATTGCGCGTTCTTTCGATGTCATGAGAGAAACCGCTCAATCGCGCCTCGCTCGTCCCGGGCCCCGCGCCCACCCGTGCCCCTCCTTCTTCGCATGCGCTCCGGAGGTCCCGCCACCATGCCATCCGCCCAGGGCAGTTCACGCCGCACCTTCCTCGCCGCGTCCGGCACCGGCGCCGCCGCCGTCGCGCTCGGCCTCACGCTGGACACCGCACCGGCCGGAGCGTCCCAACTCGCCTCGGCCGCCGACGAGTTCGACACCCTGCGGCTCAGGTGGCGCGAGCTCACGCTCGGCTCAGGGTTCGACGCGAGCGCCGAGCCCTATGCCACCAAGCTGGCCGCGCTCGGCACGTCGGCCCGCGCCGCCCTCGCCACCATGGCCCCCACGGCCGGCTCGCTCTGGCCGGACCAGCCACTGACCAGCCCCGCCACCGGCTCGGCGAACATGAGCGCCAGTTACGGCCGGCTCAACACCATGGCGCAGGCCTGGGCGCAGCCCGGCACCGGCTCCACCGGCGACAGCACCCTGATCGCCGCGGTGGGCCGGGGGCTCGACCACCTCCACAGCCAGATCTACAACGAGACCACCAAGCCCTTCGGCAACTGGTGGGACTGGCAGATCGGCAGCCCCCGCCTCCTCCTCGACACCGCCGTCATCGCCCACGACACCCTCACCGCGGAACAGCTCGGCCACTGCGCCGCCGCGATCGACCACTTCGTACCGGACAGCGCGGTCGCCGTCTACAGCGGCACCTCCACCGGCGCCAACCGCACCGACCTCTGCCGGGTGCTCGCCACGCGCGGGGTGCTCGGCAGGAACGCCGCGAAGATCGCGCTGGCCCGCGACGCGCTGTCGCCCGTCTTCCCGTACGTCACCTCCGGCGACGGCCTGTACGCCGACGGATCGTTCGTCCAGCACACCTGGATCGCGTACACCGGCTCCTACGGCGAGGTCCAGATCGACGGCCTGTCCCGGCTCTTCGCGCTGCTCGCCGGCTCCAGCTGGGCGGTCACCGACCCGAACCGGCAGATCATCCTCGACTCCGTGGAACGCGCCTACGCGCCCTTCATCCACGACGGCCTGATGATGGACTGCGTCAACGGCCGTGCCGTCTCCCGCCAGACCACCGACGACCAGCTCATGGGCCGCACGATCATGGCCCACATCGCCATGCTCGCCCTCGGGGCGTCCGCCGCCGAACGCGACCGCTGGCGCGCGCTGATCAAGGGCTGGGTGGACCGCGCCCAGACCACCCCGGTCCTCACCGACCAGCGGCTCTCCGTCGCCAACCTCGCCCTGCTGCGGGCCGCCGTGGACGCCGCGCCCGCCGCCGCTCCCGCCCCCACCGGGCCGCACCTGTTCCCCGCCATGGACCGCGCGGTGCACCGCGGCACCCGCTTCGCCGCCTCCCTGAGCATGTCCTCCAGCCGGATCGCGTACTACGAGAACGGCAACGGCGAGAACCTGCACGGCTGGCACACCGGCTCCGGAATGCTCGCCTGGTGGGGCGACGGCTTCGCGGGCGACCAGTACAGCGACGGTTTCTGGCCCACCGCCGACCCGTACCGCATGCCCGGCACCACGGTCGCGCGCAAGCCGCTCGCCGACGGCGAAGGCGGGGCATGGGGCGCGGCCAGACCCGCCGTGACCTGGGTGGGCGGCGCGAGCGACGGTACGTACGCCGCCGTCGGCCAGCACCTCAAGGGGCTTTCCTCCACCCTCTCCGCCCGCAAGTCGTGGTTCTTCGTGGGCGACGAGATCGTGTGCCTGGGCGCCGGGATCACCGCCGCGGACCACGTATCCGTCGAGACGGTCGTCGACCAGCGCAACCTCGGCGCCACCGGCACCAACGCCCTCACCGTCGACGGCCGCCGCCTGCCCGCCACCCTCGGCCGGCACGACACCTTCCCGCGGGCCCGCTGGGCGCACCTCGCCGGCCACGGCGGCTACGTCTTCCCCGGCGGCGCCCGCGTGCGGGCGCTGCGCGAGGAGCGCACCGGCACCTGGAAGGCCATCAACACCGGCGGCACCGCCGACCCGGTCACCCGCCGCTACCTCACCCTCTGGTTCGACCACGGCACCGACCCCGCCGACGCCTCGTACGCCTACGTCCTGCTCCCCGGGGCCAGGCAGCTGGAGACCGCGGTCCGCGCCGCCGACCGCGACAAGGTGCGCATCCGAGCCAACTCGGCCTCTCTGCACGCCATTTCGGTTCCCCGTGCCGGACTCCTCGCCGCCAACTTCTGGACGGCGGGCGCGGTGGACGGCCTGAGCGCCGACGGCCCGGCGAGCGTCCTGGTCCGCACCGCACGGCACACGGCGACCCTGGCGCTGGCCGCCCCCGAGCGCACTGGCGCTCCGGTCGAGGTGACCTGGGACCGGCCGGTACGCTCGGTGGCCTCGCGGGACCCGGGAGTGGAGGTCCTCGCCACCGGCCGCTCGCTGCGACTGCGCTTCTCGCCGGGCACCGCCTGCCGCACGGTGCGTACGGAACTGGTCCTCGGCTGACGCGGGGCTGACAGAACGCTGGCACCCGGCCGACGGCCCTCTCCCGCGGTCGTTGTCGAGACCCCACAGATCTCGGGCCCTCTGAGCTGTCGAGTCGGGCTGTTGGTGCAGTTCTACTGTCAGCCCTCACTAGGAAAGCGGTCCCGAGACTGTGCAGAGTCGACGGAGGAAATCCTTGGTCGCTTTCGTAGGGTCGATACATGACCGTTGTGGACGAGACCCCGGGTGAGCCGAGCGATACGCGTGGACGCGTGGCAGAACTTCTTGCCCTGCGTGCGGAAGCGCGTCGTGGACCGAGTGAGCGTGCGACCGAGGCGCAGCACGCGAAGGGCAAGCTGACCGCGCGCGAGCGGATCGACCTGCTGCTCGACGCGGACTCGTTCCACGAGGTGGAGCAGTTGCGGCGGCACCGGGCGGTGGGTTTCGGTCTGGAGGCGAAGAAGCCGTACACAGACGGCGTGATCACCGGGTGGGGCACGGTGGAGGGCCGCACGGTCTTCGTGTACGCGCACGACTTCCGGATCTTCGGGGGTGCGCTGGGTGAGGCGCACGCCACGAAGATCCACAAGATCATGGACATGGCCATCGCGGCGGGTGCCCCGCTGGTCTCGCTGAACGACGGCGCGGGCGCCCGCATCCAGGAGGGCGTCTCGGCGCTCGCCGGATACGGGGGCATCTTCCAGCGCAACACCAGGGCGTCCGGGGTGATCCCGCAGATCTCGGTGATGCTGGGCCCGTGCGCGGGCGGCGCCGCCTACAGCCCGGCCCTGACGGACTTCGTCTTCATGGTCCGCGAGACGTCGCAAATGTTCATCACGGGTCCGGACGTGGTCCGCGCGGTGACCGGCGAGGAGATCACGCAGAACGGGCTCGGCGGCGCGGACGTGCACGCCGAGACCTCGGGTGTCGCGCACTTCGCGTACGACGACGAGGAGACCTGCCTCGCGGAGGTCCGCTACCTGATCTCCCTGCTGCCGTCGAACAACCGGGAGAACCCGCCGGTCCACCCGAGCGACGACCCGGCCGACCGCCGCTCCGAGACCCTGCTCGATCTCGTTCCGGCGGACGGCAACCGCCCCTACGACATGCACAAGGTGATCGAGGAGCTCGTCGACGACGGGGACTTCCTGGAGGTCCACGAGCGGTGGGCGCGGAACATCATCTGCGCGCTGGCCCGCCTGGACGGCCAAGTCGTCGGCATAGTGGCGAACCAGCCGCAGTCGCTGGCGGGGGTGCTGGACATCGAGGCGTCGGAGAAGGCGGCCCGGTTCGTCCAGATGTGCGACGCGTTCAACATCCCGATCATCACCCTGTTGGACGTGCCCGGGTTCCTGCCGGGCGTGGCCCAGGAGCACGGTGGGATCATCCGGCACGGCGCGAAGCTCTTGTACGCGTACTGCAACGCGACGGTGCCGCGGATCTCGCTGATCCTGCGCAAGGCCTACGGCGGCGCCTACATCGTCATGGACTCCCAGTCCATCGGCGCCGACCTCACCTACGCCTGGCCCACCAACGAGATCGCGGTGATGGGTGCCGAGGGCGCCGCGAACGTCATCTTCCGTCGTCAGATCGCGGACGCCGAGGACCCGGAGGCGATGCGGGCCCGGATGGTCAAGGAGTACAAGGCCGAGCTGATGCACCCGTACTACGCCGCCGAGCGGGGCCTGGTCGACGACGTCATCGACCCCGCCGAGACCCGGTCCGTCCTGATCGCCTCCCTGGCGATGCTCAGGACCAAGCACGCCGATCTGCCGTCCCGCAAGCACGGCAACCCGCCTCAGTAAGAGGAGACGAACTTGAGCACTCCGAATTCCACCTCGTCCGAGTCCCTGCTCCGCGTGGAGAAGGGCGACGCCGCCCCCGAGGAGCTGGCCGCGATCACCGCGGTCCTGCTCGCCCGGGCCGCCGCCCAGCCCGCCCCCGCCCCCAAGCGCGGCCGCTCCACCGCGGGCTGGCGCCGCCTGGAGCGCACCCCCGGCTTCCGCGCCCCCCACTCCTGGCAGGGCTGACCCCGCCCAGGACCGCCTCGCGAAGAGCCCCCGCCCCTCCCGGCGGGGGCTCTTCGCTGTTCAGGGCCGCTGGGCCTATGTATATTAGGCGTAAACCTAGAGGGGCTAGGTTCTGGCGCGGAGGTAATGGGGATGGCCCGAGCGGGGCTGACGGTCGAGCGGCTCACCGTGGCGGCCGCCGAGCTGGCGGACGAAGCCGGGTTCGAGGGCATCACGCTGTCCGCGCTCGCCCGGCGCTTCGGGGTCAAGGACGCGAGCCTGTACTCGCACGTCAAGAACCTCCGCGAGCTGCGCCAGCGGGTGGCGCTGTACACGGCGGGGGAGTTCATCGACTCCATCGCCGCGGCCGTCGCGGGCCGGGCCGGCAAGGACGCCCTGGTCGCCTTCGCCGACGCCTACCGCGCCTACGCGCTGGCCCACCCCGGCCGGTACGCCGCCACCCAGTTCCGGGTCGACCCCGAGCTCCTGGTCGGCTCGACCGTCATGGCGCGCACCGCGGACACGACGTACGGCATGCTCCGCGCCTACGGCCTCACCGAACCCGACCTCACCGATGCCGTGCGCCTGCTGCGCAGCACCTTCCACGGCTACGTCAGCCTGGAGGCGGAGGGCGGATTCGGCCATCCCCGCGAGGTGCGGAGGTCGTGGGAGCGCGGCGTCGAGGCGCTGCACATCGCGCTGGAGCACTGGCCCCGGAGCGAGGAGAAGAACGATGACTGAACCGGCGGTCGGCACCCTGAAGGTGCCCGGCGCGACCCTGCGCCACGAGGTGCGCGGATCCGGGCCCGTACTGCTGCTCATCCCCGGTGGCGGCGGCGACGCCGGGATCTTCGAACCGGTCGCCGACGCGCTCGCCGACCGCTTCACCGTGGTGACGTACGACCCGCGCGGCCACTCCCGCAGCCCGCTGGACGGGCCGGAGGTGGACCAGCGCGTCGAGGAGCAGGCCGACGACGCGTACCGGCTGCTCGCCCACGTCGCGCCCGACGGCGCGCCCGCCCACGTCTTCGGCACCAGCTCGGGTGCCATCGTCGCGGTGGAACTGCTCACCCGGCACCCGGAACGCCTCGCGCGGGTGGTCGCGCACGAGCCGGTGCTGGTCGACCTGCTGCCCGACGCGGCCGAGCAGCACGCCTTCTTCGCCTCGGTCGTCGCGACCTTCCACCGCGCGGGCGTCGCGGCGGCGATGGCCGAAATGGGCGCGGGGTGCGGCGAGGAGCGGGGCGACAAGCCGGACTTCTCCGGGCTCTCGCCGCGCATGGCCGAGACGTTCGGGCGGGTGGCCGGCAACGCGGCGTTCTTCCTGGGGCGGATCCTCGGCCCGTTCAGCGGCCATGTGCCCGACCTGGCCCGACTCGACGCGCAGGCGGGCAAGTTGGTGCCCGCGGCGGGGTGGGCGTCGCACGGATTGCGGCTGTACCGTCCGGCCGCGAAGCTCGCCGAGCGGTACGGGACCGAGCTCGCGGAGTTCCCCGGCGGGCACGTGGGAGTGGTGACGCATCCAGCCCCATTCGCCCTGAAGCTGGGCGAGTTGCTGGGCTGAGCGGACCTGGCTCGAATGCGCCGGTGTTCGGTCGGGGCCGCAGGGGGCCGTCCGCCCCGCGCTCCCGGGCAAGCGACGAAGGCCCCGGGTTCCCTGGCGGGAAGGCGGGGCCTTCTCGTCTGTCGCCGTACTACCGGAGTCGGGCCATGAGGGCGTGTTCGACGAGGGTGATGAGGGCGCTCTTGGCGTCGGCGCGGTGGCGGGCGTCGGTGACGATGATCGGGGTGTCGGGTCCGATCTGGAGGGCTTCGCGTACTTCGTCGGGGGTGTAGGGCTGGTGTCCGTCGAAGCCGTTGAGGGCGATGACGAAGGGGAGGCCGCTGTTCTCGAAGTAGTCGACGGCGGGGAAGCAGTCGGCGAGGCGGCGGGTGTCGACGAGGACGACGGCGCCGATGGCGCCGCGTACGAGGTCGTCCCACATGAACCAGAAGCGGTCCTGGCCGGGGGTGCCGAACAGGTACAGGATCAGGTCCTGGTCGAGGGTGATGCGGCCGAAGTCCATCGCCACGGTCGTCGTGGTCTTGTCACCCGTGTGCGTGAGGTCGTCGATGCCTGCCGACGCCGAGGTCATCACGGCTTCCGTACGCAGCGGGTTGATCTCCGAGACCGCGCCGACGAACGTGGTCTTGCCCACGCCGAAACCGCCCGCCACCACGATCTTCGCGGAAGTAGTGGAGCGGGCAGCACCGCCGCTAGAGCTTGCGAAGTCCACTGAGCACCCTTTCGAGCAGTGTCACGTCTGGCTGTCCGCCGGCGGACTCGTCGCCGCCGGGCTGGTGGATGGCGACAAGTCCGGCCTCCGCCAGGTCGGCGACGAGGATCCGGGCAACGCCGAGGGGGATGGAGAGGAGTGCCGAGATCTCTGCGACCGACTTGATCTCGCGGCACAGGTGGCAGATCCGCTGGTGCTCGGGCAACTGCCCTTGCAGCCTTGCCGGTTCCGCCGTGGTGTGCACCAGCGCCTCGATGGCGAGCTGGTAGCGCGGCCGGGTGCGGCCGCCGGTCATGGCGTACGGCCGCACAAGGGGATTGTGCGCGCCGCCCGCCGGGGAAGGCTGGGGGGTCTGCCTCGGCTGCACCGGTTCGATCCGGGGCTGCGGCGGCTGGTCGTACGGGCTCGGCTGACGGTTCGGCTGCTGGTAGGGCCCCTGGTACTGGCCGCCCTGTCCCTGACCGTGTCTGGTCGGCGTGGAGGGGAAGTTGAAGCGGTTCTGCCCGTGCTCACCCGGAGACTGCTGTCCACCGCTGTAAGGGTGACCGCCTGGGGGTGTTGTCACGTTTCCTCCTCCGACTACCGGTGCCCGTCCCATTGGGGCCGCGCCACCGCACCTTATGGGGCGGTGGCGAGAAACGCACGGCCTGTCTGCTGATTGAGAACTGATCGGTAACTAGTTAAGAAGGCTTCCCTGAAGTTCCGCGCGCAGGTCGGGAGTCAGCACGCTCCCGGCACGGTCCACGAGCAGGGCCATCTCGTAACCCACCAGACCGATGTCGGCCTCCGGGTGCGCGAGGACGGCGAGGGAGGAACCGTCGGAGACCGACATGATGAAGAGGAAGCCGCGCTCCATCTCCACCACCGTCTGGTTGACGGCACCGCCTTCGAAGATCCGGGAGGCACCCGCGGTGAGGGACGTCAGACCGGAGGCCACGGCCGCCAGCTGATCGGCCCGGTCCCGGGGGAAGCCTTCGGACATCGCCAGCAGGAGTCCGTCGGCGGAGACCACCACCGTGTGGGACACCCCGGGGGTGTTGTCCACGAAGTTGGTGATCAACCAGTTCAGATTCTGCGCCGCCTGGCTCATCGGGCTCACACTAACGCTCCTGGTTGTAGGTGTTACTTGTGTCCGACCCCGCGTTACGGCCCTGCTGGACACCGCGGCGCAGGTTGCTCAACCTGCCGCGCACGTCCTCCGGAGCGCGGGAGACCTGGGGGCCGCCCTGCGGAGTCTGCTCGGCCGCGCCCTCGACCAGATTGGCCTTGGGCACCCGCCGGGGGAGACCGGAGGGAGTGACCCCGCCGGCCTTGGGCTCACGGAGCTTCTCGGCCCGCGTCCAGCGCTCGTCGTTGGTCGAGCGCCAGTCGCCTGCCGGTCCGTCCGGAGTCGCGGCCTGCTGCCCCTGCTCCTGCTCGGGCTCGGCCGGCCGGCTCTGCTGGCTGCCGCGCCGCGGCAGACCCGCGCCGGTCAGCCCGTGACCGTTGGTCGGGGTGGGGCCCGGACGGTCGAAGCCTACGCGGTCCGCGGTGCCCTCGGGAACGCCCCGGGACTCCTCGACGGATTCCGCTTCCGGCTGGAAGGGGGCCGCGTACGGCTCCTGGTAGGCGTTCTCCTGCTGCCAATCGCCTTGCGGCGCCTGGGCGGCGTACGGGGCCTCGTAAGGGCCCTGGTCGGCCGCGGGGCCCCCGTAGGAGCCTTCCGCATAGCCGGACTCCTGGTAGCCGTTCTGGGGCGCGTAGGAGTCCTGCGCGTAGGCACCGGTGTGCTCGGGGGCGTACTGCTGGTTCTGGTACGAGCCGTCGTAGCCGCCGCCCGCTTGCTGAGGCTCGTAGGAGCCCTCGTAGGACTGGTCCTGCGTCGCGTACTGCTGCGGGCCCTCGTACGAGCCGTCGTACGCCGGGGACTGCTGGGGCTCCAACTCGTCCCGGAACAGCGGGCGTTCGCCGCCCTGCGCCTGGGCCTCCAGGGCCGCGCGGCGCTCCTCGCGCATCAACGACCGGTTCACCGGGTCGAGTTCGCGCGGGTCGGACTGATCGGCGCTCTCGTACCGCGAGTCGTCGAAGCCGAGCTCGGCCGCCGTCCGCATCGGGGCGGGAGCGGACTCGTACGCCTGCTGCTGGTGCTGCTCGGGGATGATCGAGGACACCGTGAAGTCGTCGCCCAGCGGGGCGCTCTCGCCACCGCCACCATGGGTGATCGGGTCCGGGAGCATGACCAGGGACGTGGTGCCGGCCTGCTCGCCCGAGGGGCGCAGCTGGACCCGGATGCCGTGCCGGTCGGACAGCCGGCCGACCACGAACAGGCCCATGCGCTGGGAGACGGCGGCGTCCACGGTCGGCGGGTTGGCCAGGCGGTGGTTGATGTCCGCGAAGTCCTCGGCGGTCAGGCCGATGCCCTTGTCGTGGATCTCGATCATGACGCGGCCGTCGGGGAGACGGGTCGCGGTGACGCGGACCTTGGTCTGCGGGGAGGAGAACGTGGTGGCGTTCTCCAGGAGCTCGGCGAGCAGGTGCACGAGGTCGGTCACGGCACGGCCGTGGATCTCGGCCTCCGGGACGCCGGACAGCTCGATGCGCTCGTACGACTCCACCTCGGAGGAGGCGGCGCGCAGCACGTCGACCAGCGGGACCGGCTGGTCCCAGCGGCGGCCCGGCTCCTCGCCCGCGAGGACCAGCAGGTTCTCGCCGTTGCGGCGCATACGGGTCGCGAGGTGGTCCAGCTTGAAGAGGCTCTCCAGCTGGTCCGGGTCGGCCTCGTTGTTCTCCAGGTCGGTGATGAGGGTCAGCTGGCCCTCGATCAGGGACTGGTTGCGGCGCGAGAGGTTGGTGAAGATCGCGTTGACGTTTCCTCGCAGGAGGGCCTGCTCGGCGGCGAGGCGGACGGCCTCGCGGTGCACCTGGTCGAAGGCGCGGGCGACCTCGCCGATCTCGTCCGTGGAGTCGATCGGGATCGGCTCGACGCGGGTGTCGACCCGGCCCGGCTCGGTGCGCGAGAGCTGGTCGACGAGCATCGGCAGGCGCTGCTCGGCCACGTCGAAGGCGGCGTTGCGCAGTCGGCGCATCGAGCGGCTCATCTGGCGGGCCACCATGCCGGCCAGGATGAAGGCGGCGAGCAGGGCGACCACGACGATCGCACCGTTGATGTACGCGGTGGTCTTGGCGTCGTCGGCGATCTGGCCGGCCTCGGTCACGGCCCGGCCCACGAGCTCGTCCTCGACCTCGCTGTAGCCCTCGAACTTCGAGGTGGACGCGGCCATCCAGGACTCGGGCGTGATGCCCTGGGCCTTGAGCTGCTTGGCGGTCTGGCCCTCGCCGATCGCGGCGGCCATGCCGTTGTAGATCGAGCCGTCGGCGGCCGGGGCGGCACCGATGTGCGGGCCGTTGTCGGCCTGCTGCTTGGCTCCCGGGAAGTCCTGGGCGACCTTCGCCGCCTTGGTGGCCATGACCTCCTTGAGGTGCTGGCTGTCGGCGTCCGTACCACCGGCGTCGAACTCGCCGAGGGCGATGAACTCCAGGTAGTTGTACGAGTTGAACGCCTTGACCTGCATCTGGAAGGTCTTGGGGTCGTCGCTCGGCCGCAGCAGGAGGTGCAGGCCGATGGAGCGCTGGAGCGACTCCGCGGACTTGGCGAGGTCGACCGCGTACACCATGCGGCCGTAGCTGGTGATGTTGCCGGTGCCCAGGCCGAGCTCGTTGGAGAACGTGCTCAGGTAGTGCGGGATCGCGGTGTAGCCCTCTTCGGTCAGCACCGGGTTCTTGGCCTCGACGCCCTTGGCGTACGCGGTCTTGCGCAGGTCGTCGAGGGTCTTCTCGGCGTCGCGGACCTTGGCCAGGCGGCGCTTGAGGCTCGGGGTGTCCGGCATGCCCTTGACGGCGTCGTCGAACTTGGCGCGGGCCGCGTCCGAGGTCGCGTACGCCTTGCTGACGTCGTCGCTGTCGCGCTTGTTCTGGAGCAGCGGCTGAGCGGTGAGGTCACGCTCGTTGAGAAGCGCCTGGCCGTAGTCGGAGGCGGCGCGCACGATGTTCGCGACCTTCTCCGCGTTGCGGGCGTCGCGCCAGGTGGCTATGGACCCCTTCACCTCGAAGCCGCCCATGACGAGGCCGACGAGCACGGGGATGAGGAGGATCGCGTTCAGCCGGGTGGCCACGCGCCAGTTGCGCGGGGAGAAACGGCTGCTGCTGCCCGGGGTGTCCTTGCCGGGATCCGGGGCAGAGGTCTGGGGCGCGGGCTGTGCCACCGCCGTGCGCTGCGGCGGGGTGAAGTTGCCCCGCGCCTGCTGCGTCGCGGAGCTCGTCCTGCTTCGCTTCACTCGACCAACAACCTCTCGGAGCCGGCACCCGTGGGGCGTGCCGCTGTGTGTTTCAGAGCCGTACTTCTCGGGGCCGTACTACTCGGGAGTTCGTCGAATTCCAGCACGTGGGACGGCCGCCATCCAAACGTCTGGAATCTGCGGTTCCGAGTGGCCAAAGCCTCAGATAAAACGGGCATAAAGAGCGAGCCCCGCCAAATGGCGGGGCTGATGTGAGCGCAGCGACACCGGATGAACGCGGCGGGTTGCGGTGACACGAGAATTCTCTGTCGAAACGTTATGAACACAGGGGCGGATCGTGTCAAAGGACACAGTCCGCCCCCGTTTCGCCTACGACAACTGCCGTATGGCACCGCCTACTTGAGTCGGGCCATGAGGGCGTGTTCGACGAGGGTGATGAGGGCGCTCTTGGCGTCGGCGCGGTGGCGGGCGTCGGTGACGATGATCGGGGTGTCGGGTCCGATCTGGAGGGCTTCGCGTACTTCGTCGGGGGTGTAGGGCTGGTGTCCGTCGAAGCCGTTGAGGGCGATGACGAAGGGGAGGCCGCTGTTCTCGAAGTAGTCGACGGCGGGGAAGCAGTCGGCGAGGCGGCGGGTGTCGACGAGGACGACGGCGCCGATGGCGCCGCGTACGAGGTCGTCCCACATGAACCAGAAGCGGTCCTGGCCGGGGGTGCCGAACAGGTACAGGATCAGGTCCTGGTCGAGGGTGATGCGGCCGAAGTCCATGGCGACCGTGGTGGTCGTCTTGTCCCCGGTGTGGGTCAGGTCGTCGATGCCCGCGCTCGCGGACGTCATCACGGCTTCGGTGCGCAGCGGGTTGATCTCCGAGACCGCGCCGACGAACGTGGTCTTGCCCACGCCGAAACCGCCCGCCACCACGATCTTCGCGGAAGTAGTGGAGCGGGCGGCGCCGCCGCTAGAGCTTCCGAAGTCCACTGAGCACCCTCTCGAGCAGCGTTACGTCCGGCGTGCCGCCGGTCTCTCCATTGCCCGGCTGGTGGATCGCCACCATGCCGGCCTCCGCCAGGTCGGCGACGAGGATCCGGGCGACACCGAGCGGCATCTGGAGCAGCGCGGAGACCTCCGCCACCGACTTGACCTCACGGCAGAGGTGGCAGATCCGCTGGTGCTCGGGAAGAAGCGTGGCAAGGTGCGCCGGGTCTGCGGTGGTGCTGACCAGCGCCTCGATGGCGAGCTGGTAGCGCGGCCTGGTCCGGCCGCCGGTCATGGCGTACGGACGGACCAGCGGCTGGTCGCCTTCACCGTCGTACGCCGCATCGTGCAGCGCGCCGTACGAATCGTGTGAGGCGGGTGGCGGGGTCATTGGTTCCTCCGGGCGGGGACAGCAAGCCATCTGCGAGCCGTCGGGCAGGGCCGGTGGGGGGAGTCGTGCGGCCGGGACGGATATCTGCAACGTGCGGGGGCCGGTCCGCGCCGGAGGGGGCGGCGCTGGTGGCTCCCGACCCCCGGCCTCGCGAGCGGCTCGGCCGGGGGGTTTGCGGTCAGTGGAGCAGGCTGCCCTGGAGCTCGGCGCGCAGGTCCGGCGTCAGGACGCTGCCGGCGCGGTCGACCAGGAGGGCCATCTCGTAGCCCACCAGGCCGATGTCGCACTCCGGGTGCGCGAGCACGGCCAGGGAGGAACCGTCGGAGACGGACATCAGGAAGAGGAAGCCGCGCTCCATCTCCACCACGGTCTGGGCGACGCTGCCGCCCTCGAAGATCCGGGAGGCCCCCGCGGTCAGCGAGGTCAGCCCCGACGCCACGGCGGCCAGCTGGTCGGCGCGGTCGCGCGGGAAGCCTTCGGACATGGCGAGGAGCAGGCCGTCGGCGGAGACCACCACCGTGTGGGACACCCCGGGGGTGTTGTCCACAAAGTTGGTGATCAACCAGTTCAGGTTCTGTGCCGCCTGGCTCATCGGACTCAACTAACGCTCCTGCTGGTGAGTGGGGTCCACGTGGAAGCTGCCGGTGGAGCCGTTGCCGGCCTGCCGGCCCTGCTGGATGCCCCGGCGGAGATTGGTCAGCCGGCCGCGCACGTCGTCGGGCGCCCGGGAGACCTGGGGTCCTGCCTGGTGGTTCTGCTGCTGTGCGGTGCCCGGCACCAGGTTGGCGCGCGGGACCCGCTTGGGAAGACCGGACGTGGTCACGCCACCGGCGGCGGGCTTGCGGGCTCGCTCGGCCTGGCGGACCAGATCGTCGTTGGGCGAGCTGCGCCAGGCGCCGCTGCCGTTGGTGCCCGCGTCCGCGGCGCCGGAGCCGTTCGCACCGCCGGTCCCGCGGACCGGGCGGCGCTCGGGCGCCGGCTGCTGCGGCGCGCCGCCCAGACCCTGCGGCTGCGGAGCCTGGGGCGTCTGAGTCGCGGGCTGCTGGGGCTGGCCGCCCTGCTGGCCCTGCTGCTGGAACCAGTTGGTCTCCAGCGTGTCGAACAGCGGGGTGCGCCCGTCACCGGCACCGGCCGGCGGCAGCGCCTCGTGCTGCGGCTGCGCGGGCAGGCTCGCGGCCGGGCGGCGCTGGCCGGCGAAGTCGTTGCCGTCCCGGCGCGGGCGCGGGGCGCCCTGACCGAAGTCCTGGCCCTGCTGGGGCGCCTGCTGCTGGTACTGCTGCGGCTGGACCGGCTGCGGCGCGGGCGGCCGCGGCGCGTTGAAGTCCGGGCGGGCGAACTCGGAGGTCGCCGCCGGGTTCTGGCGGTCGTCGGCGGGGCGCGGGTAGGAGCCGGTGTCCTGGCCGGGCCGGGCGAACTGGCCGGTGGCGGACGGGTCCTGGTCCGGGCGCGCGAACGAGCCCGTGGTGGACAGGTCCTGCTCGGGACGCGCGTACTGCCCGGTGTTGGCGGACTGGTCGCCGTACCCGTTGTACCCGCCCGGCCGCTCGAACTGGCCGGTCCCCGCGGGGTCCTGGGCGGCCGGGGCGCCGAACACGTCGGGCCGTACGAACGTGCCGGTGCCCGAGGCCTGGTCCTGCTGGCTGCCGGGCGGCGGCCCGTCGAAGTCCGGCCGGGCGAACTCGGCGGTCGCGCCGGGGCCCTGGCGGTCGTCCAGCGCGGGACGCGGGTACTGGCCGGTGTGCTGCTCCGGCTCCTCGTGGCCGCGCGGCGCGTCCAGGGCCGAGGCCGCGGACGGGTCGGCGCCCCAGCTCGCGGCCTGCGGCCGGGCGGGCTGCTGCGCCTGCGGGTTGCCGCCGGGCAGCTCGGCGCGCGGGGCGCCGGGCGGCGGGGTGATCGGACGGTCGCCGCGGCGGGGAGCGGCCGGGCCGCTGCCGAACGCCGACTGCTGGCCCTGCTGCTGCGGGGGCTGACCCTGCTGCGGGCCGCCGTTGCGGGGCGGCAGGGCCGCGCGCGGGCCCTGGCCGCCGGCGACCTGGCCGCGCGGGGCGCCCGCGGCCAAGATC